>NZ_LT629740.1:0-4800000 GCF_900105165.1 Mucilaginibacter mallensis | reverse complement strand
TGACGAATATAATGAGCATATTCGTAAATTGTCTGATCTGATTTTGCAGGGCAGCATTGATCTGGAGAAAGCTGTTCGTGAGTTAAAGGACTTGCGTAACGTGCGTGCTATTGCTGATTCATGTATCAGGATAAATAGTGTAGAAAACCAGGCCGATTATGTGTTTGACCGTGCTGTTGCCGACTTGTTTTTATACGAAAGAGACGCTATTAAGCTGATAAAATATAAAGAAATACTGGCCGCGCTTGAAACCGCCACAGATATGTGCGAAGATGCTGCCAATGTAATGGAATCAATATTAGTTAAAAACGCCTAAAAGCAACCGTATAGATAAATGGTTACCACACTCCTTGTAATTGTAGTTGCACTGGCACTCATATTCGACTATACCAATGGTTTTCATGATGCAGCCAACTCAATTGCCACCATCGTATCAACCAAAGTATTAACACCTTTTCAGGCTGTATTATGGGCCGCTGCCTTTAACTTCCTGGCTTATTTTGTTGTTAAAGACCATAAGGTAGCCAACACCGTATCAAAAATAGTGAACGAACATTTTGTTACGATGCACGTAATATTGGCTGGCCTGATTGCTGCCATTACCTGGAACTTAACTACCTGGTGGTTTGGTATCCCATCAAGCTCATCGCATACCTTAATTGGTGGTTTCGCCGGTGCAGGTATTACCAATGCCTTGTATATGGGTGCTAATGGTATAAGCGCCATCAACATAAAACTGATACTAACTACCATTGCTTATATAGTGCTTGCACCTGTTATAGGCCTGGTGATAGCCTATATTGTAACTATTATTATTCTGCATATATGCAAACGATCGAGGCCGGCAACGGCCGAGCGCTGGTTTAAAAGACTGCAATTGGTGTCGTCTGCGGCACTAAGCTTTTCGCATGGTACTAATGATGCGCAAAAGGTGATGGGTATTTTGTACGTAACGCTTATTGCATCAAACATTATTAAAAGTGGTTCGGCAATGCCCGATTGGATCCCATTGGCCTGTTACTCCGCTATCGCGTTGGGAACGATGTCGGGTGGATGGAAGATCGTTAAAACAATGGGCTCAAAGATCACCAAAATAACCCCGCTCGAGGGTGTAAGCGCCGAAACCGCAGGTGCCATTACCTTATTAATTACCGAGCGCTTTGGTATACCGGTATCAACCACGCATACTATTACAGGTTCAATTATTGGTGTAGGCTTAACCAAGCGTGTATCAGCAGTACGCTGGGGCGTTACCATTAACCTGATTTGGGCCTGGATCATTACCATACCAATTTCTGCGCTTGTTGCAGCTTTGGTGTTTGTGTTGATAAGGTTGCTGGGAGTAGCGTAATATTTGCCCAATAATAGCCTTTTTTCACCAAGCGTCATTGCGAGGAACGAAGCAATCCCCGACTATGCAGATCTGATTTGCAAGACGGTTTATCTTTCGCCTGCAGCCGCTCATTGCCGCGGAGGCTACTACTTTTGTCTTGATACAAAAGGTAGCAAAAAATCAAGTCATTAGAAATGCTTCTTTGCCGCACAAGGCCCCTGCGCTGCAAATCAGGCAAAACCTGGGCTGCTATATTTTTACCCCGCTGTCGCTACGCACTTAGCCTTTACGCTTCTGTAAAAATCTGCTATGCCCTGCCACGCACAAGGCCACCATCGTTTTGCCTGATTTCGCCCGAAGCTGTTCTACTGACGGGAAGAAAAAAAGAAAAAGCATGGGCCCTGACAACAAGGGCGGGCCAGCGTAGAGGCGGGAATGACGGTTTAGCTTTTTGTGTGATGTGAGGTACGAATGTACCGAACAGCGAAAAAAGCGTAAAGAACCGGCAGGGAGCGGGGAAGCATCCTTGTTGTCTTGATTTTTTTGGTTACTTTTGTATCAAGACAAAAAGTGACGTCTTAGCGACAAGCGGTACCATGCAAAAGGTAGCCATTAGCCCAGTTACAAACTGAAACCAGTAAAGTGTTTATCTCTGCATTTCCTACACACAACTACTCACTTACACTATTTCCACTGATTTATTTTTTCTTACAAAATCATTTTCACTAAATTGGCCCTATGAAAAAATTGCTGATACTCTTACCCATAGTTTGTTTATCCCTGTTTAGTTTTGAAACTTTAACCCGCAGCACGCAGGCATGCGCGCAGGGTACGCCATCGATATTGGATATGGCCGGAGGGATAAAAGATGCGCTTATGCAGGGCACTGCTAAAAGTACCAACCAATTATCGGCACTCAATGGTTTTTTTGGGAATGCCGCTGTTAAAATACTTTTTCCGCCGCAGGCGCAAAAGGCCGAAAAAACGCTCAGGAGCCTGGGGCTTAATAAACTTTGCGACAATGTTATTTTATCGCTTAACCGCGCTGCTGAAGATGCCGCCAAGCAGGCCGAGCCTATTTTTATTGATGCTATAAAACATATGAGTATAAGCGATGCCACTCATATACTTACTGGAGGACAGGATGCAGCTACGCAATATTTCAGGAAGGTAACAAGTGCCCAGCTGGCGGCTAAGTTTAAGCCTATTATACAAACCAGCTTAAATAAAGTAGGCGCTACCAAATACTATGGCGATGCTGCGCAGGCCTACAATAAATTGCCTTTTGTATCGCATCTCGACCCTGATATCAGCAATTATGCAACCCAAAAAGCTATTGACGGTATTTTTGTGGAGATAGCTTTAGAAGAACTTAACATCCGCAAGAATATATCGGTACGCTCAACCCCGCTTATGCAAAAGGCGTTTTCTTTTGCTGATCAGGCAATTAAATAAGGTTAGAAACAACCATCACCACGTCATCCCGAACTTGTTTCGGGATCTCATTTGATGAGTAATCAGCATGGAGTAGATTATGCAAGTGAGGTGCTGAAACAAGTTCAGCATTACTTTGATATTTACGTATTTATACTAATACATCCTCGCTGTCAAACTGCATCTTATCTTCGTAATCTAAATTCAAATCATTGGCGATCTTGTCTTTAGTAGGTCGTATTGTTATAAAATACAGTATAATCAGGCCGGATATCAGCAGGAAAAGAAAATTGCGGGTGACCATATAAGTAACGATCCCAAATAGTGAAGGGCCTTCTAATAGTGCACATCTTATAATTAACGCGGCTTGGTAGCCCATTAATTTCCCCTTTAGCGTTGGCTTGTTTATAGCTTCACTTAATCTTAGCTTATACATAAAATTAGAGGCTATAAAACAGGCAACAGCCAAAATCGGCGCAACAAAAAGAAAAGGATCTTTAGTGTTTGTAAGATCGATAAATGTGCTTTTGGTAATTGTAAATACCAGCACAGAAAAAATCACCTGGCCAACTAACAGCGCCAAATGAATTATAGTAATAGTTCTTAAAAATGTTTTAGGAGTTTGCGGCAGGTTTTGGTTGTTCATTTTTTATTGGTTTAGATAGTAGCTAATGTATAATAATTATATTATTTCTTTGCCTCAAACTTTACCCTCAATTTAACTTTTTCAGGCTTATTATTGCTGTTTTTAAGCCAATCCGGTCCGTTTTTGATCAGTTCAATAGCGGCAGTATCTGTTTTTGCCCTGATACCTTTAATTACCTTAAAATTGCTAAGCGAGTTATCGGTATTTACCATGAATGATACTTTCACTGTACCGGTTTTACCATCAGGCGATATGGCATTTTCTTTTAAATATTTTTCAAACTCATCCCATCCATTACTTGGGCGAGCCTGTGACTGCTGCGGCTCACCACTATAGCCGGTTACCACAACTTCACTTAGCGAGCTGGCATTAGGCTGCAATGCAATGGTAAGCGAATCAGTTTTTTTAGCTGTTATATCCCTGCGCTCATAACCTAAAAAGGCAACTTCCAAAACAGATCCATTAGGAACCGGTGGTAGCGCGAACTTTCCGTTAATATCTGTTACTACACTTATATTTGTGCCTTTAACTTGTACTGTAGCACCAGCTATTGGGCTGCTACCGTCAGTAACAATACCTTTTATCCCCTTGCCTGTTATTGTTGAACCACTACCTGTAATATTCTTTCTTTTTACTGCACCATAACCAGTTACTACAACTTCAGCAAGTGCATAATTTTTAACTGGTTGCAAGGCAATGATCAATGAATCCTGTTTTTTGATCATGATATGTTTAGCATCATAGCCTGAATAAGTAATATCCAGCGTTGATTTGTATGGAACTTTGGACAGTGTAAAATAACCCTGGCTGTTTGTTAAGGTACCCATGGTAGTTCCATTTATACTAACGGCAACCCCACCTAACGGGCCGTTAGCATCTCTCACCATACCCGTAATGTTTTTGCCAGCGATGCTGCTAACGCCTGCAACTTTACTATTCAATTGCTGGGCGGAATAGCCCATTACAACAGTTTCATTTAACGGGGTTGAATCCTTTGCCAATGTATTTGACTTTTTATATTCAACTGCTGCCGGAGCATTTTGCTCAAAAACTTTATCAGTGTTGGCTACAGGCGCAGCTACATCGGCATCTGCGCTTGCGCTGACAATAACGGTTTGTGTCTTGTATTTATGATGGCTGGTAATTGACTTAGGCGGTGGCTGAATTAGCGCGGCTACTTCTGTATTTTTCTTCGGCGTAGTTGGAACAAGGGTATCGGCAGCTCTTTTTGGTGCCGATAGCTCAACTTTTGCTATTTGTGGTTGATGAGAAGGACGCTGTAATATAAACCATAATAGTCCGGCAAATAAAACCAACAATACAGATGCTGCTATAGCTATAAAACGCATGGCAATAATTCTGCTCTCTTTTTTCTCAGTTCTTATTTTTAAACGAGAGGTAAGCTCTTTTAAATTTTTATCCTGTGGTTTACCTGCATTTTCATAACCTTCCAAAGCATCCAGCAAAAATGGGTCATCCTGGGCACGGCGCTCAAGCTCATACATGGAGCGGGCATCCAGCTTGCCCTCCAGGTATTTTTTTATTTGCGATATGTCCTTTTCTTGCTCAGTCATTGCTTTTATCAAGGCAGATCTTCAGGTTGCGCTTGCCGTTTTGTATATAACTTTTAACCTCTTTTAATGTAAAACCTGTAATGTCAGTTATCTCTTTATAACACTTCTCCTGCAAAAAAAATAGGTCGATGCTTTCCTTTTGTGTTGCAGGTAATTTCTGCATACATCGTTCCAAAGCAGTAAGTGCAGCTTCCTTGTTATTATCTTCAGGATGCAAAAAAGTGGCAAATTCCATAACATCATCCAAAGCAACCATCTCCATTTTTTTATCCGAACGCAACTGCATCAAACAATAATTTCGCGTAAGCACATATAACCACCCTCTGAACTGCTTTACCTCATGCTGTTTTACCTTTACAATTAACTCTTCAAATACACCCATTACTGCATCTTTCGCTATTTCTTCGTCTTTTAAATACTTTAGGCAAACCCCATAAATTAAGGGCATATACCGTTCAAAAAGTTTACCCAAAAACGCGATATCACCGCTTTGGCGGTAATTATCCAGCAATTCATCATCGTCAGGATTATCAGGTTTTATTGGTTTATGCCGAAGGCTCATTAAGTGCTGCAAAGTAATTTTTTTCAATCGTTTATGAAAATCTACTTTGCAAGAAGAAATCTAAAAGAAATCTCCGAATGTACTCATGCCAACTAATGCATACAGCGTTTTAAAAATTGTAAATTGCATTAAACAATTTTTCAATTATGGGACGCATAGTTATAGTAGGCTACAAGCCCAAAGCAGGCAAAGCCGAAGCACTGAAAGTTTTAATGCAAACGCATGTACAACGGTTAAGGCAGGAGGGCCTGGCAACCGACAGGGAATCCATACTAATGGAAGCCACTGATGGCACTATTGTTGAAGTTTTTGAATGGGTATCGGCCGAAGCCATACAAAGTGCGCATACAAACCCGGCTGTGTTGCAAATGTGGGGTGAGTATGCCGAGGTTTGTGATTATGTGCCTGTGGGTAGTTTGGCAGAAGCCGGGAATTTGTTTTCGGATTTTACGCCGGTTGAGTGAAAAGGGAATCTTTTAAATTAATGTCATTTCGAACGATAGAGAGAACTATCTCTTGAGCAGGCGGTGCTTGGGCAGAGCGAGCGAAAAAATCTTCTGCATCATACACATCCGCTTTGCATGTCGAAGAAGATTTCTCCTCATACCTCGTTCGAAATGACAAACAAAAAAATACGAAGTTTACTCAACCTCAATCCAATTCCCATCTTCCCTGATAATCCCTATCAGTTCATCAAGCGCATTGGTTGAGGCTATATTTTTCTTAACCGCTTCCTTACCTCTGTATAAAGTAACCTTACCAGGGCCTGAGCCTACATAACCGTAATCAGCATCGGCCATTTCGCCGGGGCCATTTACTATGCAACCCATAATACCAATCTTTAAGCCTTTAAGGTGACTGGTCCTGCTGCGGATCATTTGTGTAGTCTCCATCAGATCAAACAAAGTACGGCCGCAGCTTGGGCACGAGATATATTCGGTTTTGGAAATACGTGAGCGGGTAGCCTGTAAAATGCCGAAAGCGGTTGAGGTAATGATATTAGCAGGTAATTGCGGAGCATCTATCCAAATACCATCGCCAAAACCATCAACTAATAAAGCACCAAGGTCTGTGGCTGTATAAAGTTGGAGGAGGGTTGTGAAGTCATTACTTCCAGACTTTCCAACTTCCGGACTTTCGGACTCAAAAATATAACTTCTTTTCACAATCACTGGGACATTCAGCTCCAATTCTTCCATTTTAAAGAAGAAGGAACGCTGATCACTCATGCCATTTAGCGCATCGGTTTCCAGTACAAAAACCAGTGAGCTATTAAAAGGCAGTAAGCCGAACTCTTCTGAATCAATATCGGCAGCTTTTATTTTTACCAGGTCTAAGGCTGAAGAACGGTCGTCAGCATCAATATATTCCTTTAAGGTAAATACAGGGTGACAATTAATCTTGCTGGCCAGTTTTTGCCAGGTTTGATAATTATACAGCTGCTTTAAATTAGCCGGGAACGTGAATGAAGGAAGCTCACCAGCCAGATAAACAAAATCCACCGATTGCTCGGCCATATTGTATTTATCAAGCAATGGCGAGTATAAATAGCCAGCATCAGCCAATATAGCAGGGTCTTTTAAATTAGCTTTTGACAGATCTATCACCACCCTCGGCACCATATGGCCTCCAATGAAAGCGTTGGCTTCGTAAGTTTCGCGTTTTTTGTATTCGTAGGGATTGTGCTTTAAGTCCTCAGTCTTAAGTTCGGAGTTCTGAGTGATATTTGAAGTTTCTGACTTCTGACTTTCGGCTTTCGACTTCCGACTAACATATCGTTCTACCAATGCGATAGCCACCGGTGCTTCAGCTTCGGGTTCTTCTGTTAAGGATACGCGGACGGTATCGCCCAGGCCATCTTCTAGTAGTGTACCAATGCCTACAGCAGATTTTATACGGCCATCTTCGCCATCACCGGCCTCGGTTACGCCAAGGTGCAGCGGGTAGTTCATGCCTTCAGCTACCATGGTTTCAACCAGTAGGCGATAGGCTTGCACCATCACCTGCGGGTTGCTCGATTTCATGGAGATCACCAAATTATAGTAATTCAACGCCTCGCACATGCGCATAAATTCCATTGCAGATTCCACCATACCCTGTGGCGTATCGCCATAGCGACTCATGATACGGTCGGACAGTGAACCATGATTAGTACCTATACGCATGGCGGTGCCATACTCCTTGCATATTTTAACCAGCGGCGCAAATTTTTGATTGATACGTTCCAATTCAGCCTGGTATTCCAGGTCGGTATAATCTATCTGGTCGAATTTCTTTTTATCGGCATAATTGCCGGGGTTTACACGTACTTTTTCAACTATGCGCGCGGCAACTTCGGCAGCGTTTGGGGTAAAGTGGATATCGGCTACCAATGGAGCAGTGTATCCCCGCTGGCGTAATTGTTTCTTTATCTCTGCTAAATTTTGTGCTTCCTTTATACTTGGCGCGGTAATACGCACGTATTCGCAACCCGCCTCAATCATCCGGATGGATTGTTCAACGGTACCGATGGTATCCATGGTATCGGTGGTGGTCATGCTTTGTATGCGGATGGGGTTGTTACCACCCATAGGTACATCGCCAATAAAAACCTCACGGGTAACAAAACGGGAGTATTCGGTTAGCGAATTACAATAACGGCCTTGCAGCAATTTAACAGCATCAGTATTCATGCACAAAATTTATAATGCAAAAATACGAAATATGATTTATGCTTTTATTGATGTAAAGTTTAAAGCTTGTAAAGTTTGGGTTAAAAAAGAGATTTAAAGAATAGCTTAGAATTATTTATAATGTCCTCTTAAAGAAAGAACATATACAAATTCATCAACTATTTCATACACTAGCCTATGTTCTTTGTTAATTCGTCTTGACCAAGTTCCCGAAAGACTATGTTTTAGAGGTTCTGGCTGACCAATACCGGTATAGGGATCTATATTGATAGATTCAAGCAGTTCCTTTATTTTTTTAATAATTTGTTTGTTCCCGCTTTTTTTGAAATAATCAAGATCGGCATCTGCATTTCGGGTAAATTGTATAATCACAGATCAGCAATATTTACAGTTCTGGTTTCACCGTTTTTAACTTGTTCTCTGCTGTCTTTTATTTTAGCAATGAATTCAGGATTGTAAGCGGATTTTTCCTCTTCAAACGAAATCTTAAAAGCTTTCATAAAAGCTTTTAAAGCTGCCAGTTGTTCTTTATTATCAGGATGAACGATGAGAGTTTCCATATACAAATTTAATATAATTAGTTCAAATAATTCTATATACAGTTTTTATTGCATGGTTACACTTACTTACAACTATTCCCCTCAAATCAACCTATCCTTTATCACCAGCGTCTTCGCCACCATATCATGCAAACACTGCTGCTGCCGGTTAAAAAAGCTGAATAAATAGCCGGTAAACAAAGTAAGTACCGATAATAGCTTGGCGCAGTTTCTGCATACGGATCTGCCAACGCTTATCCTTTCGCCCTGCATATCGCATACCTTTATTTTGAGTATCTGCTTGCCATAGGTGGCTTGTTTTGCCGAACTTTCCATAATGATGTGATAAATAATCTTCACCAAAGGCATTATGCCCAGCAGACTGAAAGCTATAATTATTTGCGTTTGGTTATCTTTTACCAATAATATGGCGATAAAACCTAAAAGTATAAAAACGCAGAATATCATGAACCAATCCAGCATCGAAGCCAGCAAGCGCTGGTCAAATCCGGCAAAGTATTGGGGGATGATGTGCTGTGTGCTAAAACCAAGGAGCTCGCGCAGTTCGGCAACTTCATGGGCCTCTTTGTAATCATCCATTTCGGCTGATCGTACAAAATCATTGAATTTTATTTGCTGATCCTTTAATTCCTCAACAGTATATGGCCCTTCAGGCTTGCCGTTAATTACCAGCAGGTAGCTTGTTTCGCCAGAGGGCTTTAATGTATGGAATTTGGAAGTTGGCATGAGCTTTTTATAAAACTAAAAAGTTGTGAAATTGAAAGATAGGATAACCTTTCAACTTCACAACTTTTAACCTTCAACTATTTTAATTAGTAGCGGTGTACGTTAAAATCGGATATGCCGCCGTTTATATTGATGTTGATTTTATTTGTGGCAGTTTCATAACCGGGTGTTTCATAGGTGTCATCATCCTTTTTGGTGAAACCATCAAAATCTGTAGATGACAGGCCAGAGTCGGTTTTGATTCTGCAGGCTGCGTTTTGTGGGATCTTTATGTCAACACTCGCCATCCCTGTTGAAACTTCAACATTGGTAAGTGCCTGCGGCTGACCTAATTTTACATTAAATGATGCAGCACCGCCGCTTAATTTAAGTGTACGGATCTTGAATTTGGTAAGATCAAAATCAAGCGAGGTAGCCCCTGTTTCTACACTGATATCCCATATCGGGTTTGGGTTCAGCTTAAAGGTTGCCGAATTTGATTTATCATCACCAGTGCTCCAGTTAAAATGACCGCCTTTTTTATCCTTCATTTTAAAATCAAGAATATAGGTTGATCCTTCATTACGATGCGAGAACTCATATTTGCCAAAATGCTCTTTAGTGTCAGCTTTAAACAATTGGTTGGTGGTATCGCTTAACAGGTATTCAGTACCGCCGCCACTTATGTTTAGCTGGGCAATTTTTGCATCGGCGGTATATGGCGTGTTGAAACCATTATTACTTTCAACTTGTACAATGCCACTTTTGGTTGTGGTGGTAGTATCGTCATCATCATCGTCGTTGTTGTCATCATCCTTATCGCTATTGTCGTTATCGTGGTTATCATTATGAAAACTGTAATACATTGGGAAGTTCATCCTGTCGCCAAAGCGGCCAAATAAAAGCAATCCAAAACCTAATACAATAACGCCTATCTTTAATATAGTGGCCAGTGGTGTTCTGTTATGTGCAAATACCAGGTTAACACCTGCAATTATCAGGAACATTGGCCACAGGTGCCATATATTACCCCAACGGAAATCAATGTATCCAAAATTATCAAGCAGGATAACCGCACCTATCAGTACCAGGATCAGGCCTGGAATTAATTTATCGTTTTTCATGATATTTATATGGTTGGAGGGTTATCATTTTGTGAATTATCTTCAACTACAGGTTCAGCTGGTTTTTCATCAACTGCATGCCAGTTGTCGTCATGCCATGGTTTTCTGCGTTGGCCTGCAACTATTAATGCTATACCAACACCAACTAAAGCTAATGGCCAAAGGCGGTCAAAGTCCCAGTCGGGGATAAGGTCATATTCATTCAGCAGGAATAAAGCGCCTAAAAAGATCAGTATCACACCAACTATTAAGCCTCCATTTGATTTCTTTTTGGGGCTGTAAGCTGTGGCATCAAAAGGTGGTATAGGCGGCATAGTAGGGGGTACGGTATAATCAACCCCCGGATTGTTGTAGCTATTAAAGATATAGCCTTTTTTAGGCAACACTATCCACATAATAATGTAAGGCAACAGGCCCACACCCATAATAATTATAGTAAATGCGAATATTAAACGTACTACGGTTACGTCCATATCAAAATATTCAGCGAGGCCCGCACACACACCGCTTATCATTTTGTGCTGCTCATCGCGGTATAGTTTCTTTTCCATTGTTTTAGTTAGTTAATAGTTAAATCTGCCCGCCCGCCGGTTTGATGATGATCTCATCAACATTAGCGCCCGGGCTTATATGATATATATTTATAATGGCCGATGCTATGTCTTCCGGCAACACCATCGAATCTTTTTCAACTTTCACTCCATCCCAGGAGGAGGTTAATGTTGATCCGGGGATAATGGCCGTTACCTTTACGCCATATTCCTGCATCTCAAGTCTCATTACCTTAGTTAGACCCAGTAGCGCAAATTTTGTTACACTATAAGTGCCTGCTGCCGCAATGGGATTTAAAGCGGCTACTGAGCATATATTAAACAAATGACCTTCTTTTGCAGCTATCATTTTTTTGCCAAAATAGCGGTACAAATGGTATGCAGCGCCCACGTTGGTGTTGATGCTTTTTTCAAAGGCATCGTCGGTATCGTCCAATATGCTGGTGGGCTCATAAATGCCGGCATTGTTTACTATAATGCTTATAGCGCCTAATTGTTCCTCGGCAGATTGGGCAAATTGCAATACCTGTGCTTTAACGCTAACATCGGTAGCTGCTGTAAATACTTTAATGCCGGGGTTAACGGCTAACAGCTCGGCTTTAAAAGCGGCCAGGTCGTTTTCATTACGGGCGCAAATAGCCAGGTTTACTCCTTCATGTGCAAAAGCAATGGCTATTGCCCTGCCCATGCCTTTGGTTGATGCGGTAATGAGTGCGTTTTTCATTTAATATTTGTTTTAGTTGGCTAAGTATAGCGGAAAACCGAAATACTTATACAACAAATCTAAATTTATTTTTAAAGGACCGTTTATTCCATTTGGCAAAGCAGGGCAAATTTTCGGTAAACAGGCAGAAAAGGGCGGTAAAAAAGCAGAAAAGGGCGGTAAAAAAGCAGAATATCATGGGTGCAGGTGGTTATTCGGTTAGAATTTTGTGATTTAAAGATAAATACAAGCTCTAATTTTACATTTCGCTTAGTTTTAAATGTTACCGATTTGCAACAATAGCTAAAGCTTATTGTTAAAAGATGTATTTTTAGCCAAACTTTTGAAATCATAATGTTTCACAGCTTAGGAAAATACATACTCTTACTGCGCTTAAGTTTCAGACGACCGGAAAAGTTCAGTGTTTACTGGGCCGAGGTAATGCGCGAAATGGTTTCAACAGGTATCGGCTCATTGGGCATTATTTCCATCATCTCCATATTTATTGGCGCGGCAACTACCATACAAATAGCTTTCCAGTTATCAAGTCCGCTTGTGCCCCGCAGTATTGCAGGCAGTATTGCCCGCGACACGACCATATTGGAGTTTAGTCCAACCATATCATCACTGGTATTAGCAGGGCGTGTGGGTTCAAGCATAGCATCGCAAATAGGTACTATGCGTGTGAGTGAACAAATTGACGCGCTTGAAATTATGGGAGTAAATGCTCCCGGATATTTAATATCGCCTAAAATTATTGCAGGCGTAACCATGGTGCCGCTACTGGTTATTGTATCAATAACTTTAGGTATCGGCGGTGGTTATTTAGCTTGTATCGTATCAGGCGATGTATCTCCATCTGATTATCTGGTTGGTGTGCTTGATGGTTTTAACGGGTTAACAGTACGTGTTGCACTGGTTAAGGCTACTGTTTTTGGGTTTATCATTGCATCAATTTGTGCCTACCAGGGTTTTTATACCAAGGGCGGCGCGCTTGAAGTTGGTCAATCGGCTACCAAAGGTGTGGTATACAGTTGTGTTATGATCTTATTTGCCGACTTAGTAATAACCAGTATAATGCTATGATCGAGATCAAAGATATATATAAAAGTTTTGGCGATAACGAGGTATTAAAGGGCATAAGCGCGCTGTTTAAACCCGGTAAGAATAACCTTATTATCGGTGGATCAGGTTCCGGAAAAACTACTTTGTTGAAATGTATAGTAGGCCTGCACGAGCCTACCAAGGGGCAGGTTTTTTTTGACAGCGAGAATTTTACCGAGATGGATTTCGAACAGCGGGTACCTATCCGTACACAAATAGGCATGCTTTTTCAGAATTCGGCATTGTTTGATTCCATGACGGTTGAGGAAAACATTATGTTTCCGCTGAATTTATTTACCAATAAAACCAAGGAAGAAAAGCTGGAAAGGGCTAATTTTTGCCTGGAGCGCGTTAACCTGAAAGGTACAAATAAGCTATTCCCGTCGGAATTATCCGGGGGGATGAAAAAGCGTGTGGGCATAGCACGGGCCATATCCATGCAGCCAAAATATTTGTTTGTTGATGAGCCAAACTCGGGCCTCGACCCAAAAACTTCTATCCTGATAGATGAACTGATCAATGAATTAACAGAAGAGTATCAAATCACCACAGTTATTGTAACCCACGATATGAACTCGGTAATGGGCATTGGCGATCACATCATATTCCTGCACCAGGGCAAAAAATGGTGGGAAGGCTCGAATCATGAAATTGCGCATACTGATAATAAAGAACTAAACGACTTTGTATTCGCCAGTAAATTCATGCGGGCAGCAAAAGCGAAGCTGTGAGTTAGTATCAAGTAGCTAGTATCAGGTATCAAGATTAGGAAATGCATAATTTTAAAGAGCTAAAAGCTTGGCAAGCTGGGATTGAGATTTGTAAAGTAATATTTGAGTTAACGAAGCAGTTTCCGGGTGAGGAAAGATTTGGGTTGATATCTCAAATGAACCGATGCGCGGTATCAATCCCATCTAATATTGCAGAGGGCTGTGGAAGAAAATCTAACAAAGAATTATATCAATTTCTTAATATTGCACTCGGTTCTTCTTTTGAGCTTGAAACGCAGCTAATTATCGCTAAGGAATTTAATTACTTGACTGCTGAAAAAGCAGATGCGATTTGTGAAATGATAGTTCAAGCTCAAAAAATGCTAAATGGCTTGCAGAAAAGCGTTAAAATATAATGTAGTAGCAAGTAGCAAGTATCAGGTATCAAGATTACTTTGATACCTGATACTGATTACACATACAATATGGCTCAAGATGACAGCAAAATCTTGATACTTGATACTAAATACTTGATACTCAAAAAAATGATCCAACTTCTTACACCCACCCACTGGAAAGATTATGAGCTGATTGATTGCGGCGATTTTGAAAAGCTGGAGCGTTTTGGGGACGTTATACTCATCAGGCCCGAACCGCAGGCGGTTTGGAGCAAAACTTTGCCCGCGGCCGAATGGCAACGGTTACACCACATCAAATTTAAAGGCCGGTCGGCTACATCTGGCGAGTGGCTCAAAAAGAACCCTAAAATATCTGATCGCTGGCATATCGAATATAAGAATGACGATGTAGCGATAAAATTTCGCTTGGCATTAACTTCATTTAAACACCTGGGTATTTTCCCCGAGCAGGCAGTTAACTGGGATTACATCTCACAAAATATTAAAAAATTTAAAACGCCTGAGCCGAAGGTGCTTAACCTGTTTGCCTATACCGGTGGTGCATCGCTTATAGCCGCTGCTGCCGGGGCTGATACTACACATGTTGACTCTATTAAGCAGGTGGTTACCTGGGCTAATGAGAACCAAGAACTATCGGGCATAAAAAATATACGCTGGGTGGTTGAGGACGCACTTAAGTTTGTAAAACGTGAACTTAAACGTGGCAAAAAATATAACGGTATTATATTAGATCCCCCCGCATACGGCCATGGCCCGAACGGTGAAAAATGGAAACTGGAAGACCATATCAATGAAATGATGAGTGATGTGGTTGAGCTGCTTGATCCTGAAGAGCATTTCCTGATCCTGAATACCTACTCACTCGGCTTCTCATCAGTAATTATTGAAAACCTGATAAAGAGTGCATATCCACCGGTAACAAACCTTGAAATAGGCGAACTTTACCTGCAGGCTACTGCCGGCCCTAAACTGCCTTTAGGCGTGTTTGGAAAGTTTTATAAAAATAAACTGTAATTGGCTGGTTAAAAATCTATATTTACACGGCAGTATATATTTATATATCATTAATTAAATTCACAAATAAATAATATATAATTGCATAATAATAAGCTGCTTATAACATTTACCAAATATTTATGAAATTGAAAAACATCCTTTTCTCTACAACGCTGCTGGCAATACCATTAATCCTTTTTTCAAATTGTAGCCAAAGCAGCTCACAGGGTAAAGGAACAACAACTGCAGCTGCGACCGCAGCACCTGCAGCTGCAAAAACCACCACGCCTGCCAATGCTGCAGCCGCTGATACCACTACGGCGGCACCGGTAACCTACCCGCCATTAAATAAAAAGCTGTACGATTCATTAATGAAGAGGTTGGCGCATGGCGATACAACAGGCAAATGGCCGGTTAAAAATGCTCCATACCCATTGCCGGGCGCTATTTTGCCATTTAAAAGGGTAGTAGCTTTTTATGGTAACCTGTATGCAAAAAAGATGGGTATTTTGGGTGAATTGCCGCCAAATGAAATGCTTGCCAAATTAAAAGGTGAAGTTAGGAACTGGGAAAAAGCTGATCCAAGTACACCAGTACAACCTGCTTTGCATTATATAGCTGTAGTTGCCAGTGGCGACCCCGGTAAAGATGGTAAATACCGTAACCGTATGCCATTTAAACAGATCGACTCTGTGTTAAAACTGGCTAAAAAAGCGCATGCTATTGTGTTTTTAGATGTGCAGGTGGCGCTAAGTAATATTCATACGGAGTTGCCATTATTGGAAAAATACCTGATAATGCCACAAGTACATTTTGGCATGGACCCTGAGTTCTCGATGAAAGACGGAACGCATCCAGGCAAGAAGATCGGTACTTATGATGCTGCTGATGTAAACTATGTATCAGAATACCTGGCTGGCCTGGTTAGAAAATATAACCTGCCTCCGAAGATCCTGATCGTACACCGTTTTACAAAAAAGATGCTTACCAACTACCAGAACATAAAATTACGTCCGGAAATTCAGTTGGTAATGGATATGGATGGCTGGGGTGAGCCTGATCTTAAAACAGGTACATATCGCTACTTTATTCATAACGAGCCGGTACAATTTACCGGGTACAAATTGTTCTACAAAAATGATATTAAAAAGGCTCCGCACCATATGTTAACACCAGAGGAAGTGCTGAAATACAAGCCATATCCTATTTACATACAATACCAATAACCAATTATAAACTAAACGAAAGACAAAAGGCCTCTGATGAGGCCTTTGTTGTTTCTATAGTATTTTCTCCAAGCGTCACTGCAAGGAGGAACGACGAAGCAATCCCCGATTGTGTAATTCAACTGACTTGTCATTGTAAACGATAGCGTGGCAACCTCGTAGCTATACAGAGCAAATTGCTTATCGCATGGTATCGCTCATAGCCGCTAGGCCTAGTCGTTATTCGTAGTTGTTTGTTTTTTATAGGTACTCATGATTGCTAACGCAATTTTGTCTTCGCCACAAAAGGACCAAAAAGTCAAGTCAGTAGAAATGCTTCTTTGCCGCACAAGGCCATTGCCCTGCAAATCATACAAAACCTGGGCTGCTATATTTTTACCCTGCTTGCGCTACGCACCTGGCCTTTGCGCTTCTGTAAAAATCTGCTATGCCCTGCTAGGCATAAGGCGACCATCGTTTTGCCTGATTTCACCCGAAGCTGTTCTACTGACGAGGAAAGGAAAAAGAACTTCATCTAATCCTCTTCAGAGGAGAGGACTTTAAATGATCCGTGATCAAAAGCGGGTAATGGCCCGACAAAAAGCGCGGGCCTGGGTGTTTTGCCTGTGGGGGGAAGGATCTTTTTGTCTTGACTTTTTGGTTCTTTTGTGTCAAGACAAAAGAACTAGCCTCCGCGGCAATGAGCGGCTTCACGCGATATTCACACTTGCAATTCGCTCTGTATAGTCTAGAGATTATTAATATTGTGTTTGTTTTTCAATGGTATTAATGAGCTCCCTCCGGTCGGTTGTCTTCGTGCCTCGCAATCGCTTGATAAATTACAAAAAAATGATATTCAGACTTTAATTTTCAGGTTGATATTTTTATGCTATCAAATTAGAATTATTATTTTCGCAGCTATTAACATACCGGCGTATATTATATAGTATTAATTATATATAGCTATAAACCGGTTATAACAGTGCATATGAGGCCCTACCTTACGTTAAGCTTATTTACTGGTATCTTATTATTAAGCATAACGGTATTTGCACAGCAGTCTCCGCAAGGTATTCCGCTTAAAAAGATAATGCCCGAGGGGCAGCAAAATAAGCCTGCTGATACTACAAGTGTAAAAGGGAGTTCGCAAAAAGATCTTCCTGATGTGATCAGAAAGCTATTTCATGGCAAGGCTACTTCTGAAGTTGATTCCATTACCACAAAACCCCAGATATCGGTAGTGCCTGCTATAGGTTATACATTGGTATCACGTTTGGCATTGGTATTATCAGGCAATGTGGCTTTCAGAACAGGGCCAAATTCAAGGGTATCAACCATTGTAGGGAGCACAAGCTATACGCAAAATAAGCAGTTCACCTTACCGATACAAACCAATATATGGTCAAAGGATAATCAATGGGATTTTGTTGGTGATTACCGTTTTCTAAAATATCCGCAGGATACCTATGGCCTGGGGAGCAGCTCAAATATCAGCAATGTTGATCCTATGGATTATTTCTTTGTACGCTTTTATGAAATTGTACTCAGGCACATAAGTGGTAATTTTTACGCGGGTGGGGGCTATATATTTGATGACCATTTTAACATATCACAAAGCGGTAATACAAACGCCAAAGTATCTGATTATACGCTTTACGGCCCGTCCGATCGCACGGTATCATCGGGCTTTACATTTAATGGTTTGTATGATTCGCGCGATAATGCGATTAACCCATCCAAGGGCGGCTATATAAACCTGGAGTTTCGTACCAGCACTAAATTTACCGGTAGTGCTAGTAACTGGGAGTCGATAGTTCTCGATATGCGTAAATATTATAATTTCCCCGAGGGATCTGATAATATATTGGCTTTATGGAGTTATGACTGGATAATATTAAGTGGTAAGCCAGGTTATCTTGATTTGCCCAGCACCGGCTGGGATGCTAACTCAGCCACAGGCAGGGGGTATATACAGGGCAGGTTCAGAGGGACACAAATGGTATATGCTGAGAGCGAATACAGGTTTAAATTAACCAGTAATGGTTTATTAGGCGGCGTAGTTTTTCTTAATGCGGAATCTTTATCGGCTGCACAGGGCACAAAATTACAGGCTATACAACCCGCATATGGGCCGGGCCTGCGTATTAAACTTAATAAAGTATCAAAAACCAATATTACTGTTGATTATGGTTTTGGCAGCCAGGGTTCAAATGGCTTATTTATTGATGTTGGCGAAGCTTTCTAATGCTGATGTTTAACTTCCCGAGGGCATATAGGCCATCCGTTTTTGGAAATAGGCATTCCAGCTGTTTTGTTGCTCGCGGTTTACCATGTGTTGGGTATCCGTATCGTAATCAGTATTAAGCTGCTTGTATTTGGCATCTATGCGGTTAAAGATTTCCTGCGCAACATACTGATAATCCGCTTGGAAAATAGTTTGACTTACTGCCCGCAATAACTCCTGCTGCTCCATATAAGCTATAAAATAATGCCCCTGCTCATGTCTTAGTATTTCTGACAGCATTTCAGGCGAAGTCACCTTGCTTTTATCCATCCATGATCTGTTCCGGTTCATCAGCAATCTGATATGAAAATTTAGCTGGTAATAACCACGCTGCCGGGTAGCCTCATAACGAAAATCAATGCTACAGTTGGTATAGGCAATAACACCATCACCAGCTGAATGGGGTGCACCCTGAAAATCGTCAATAGTTAATTTGCGGTAATCTTGTGCTGTTGCCTTTTGCCCTAAAAACAGGCATAAGGCAACAACACATATTGCCTTCAATAAGCTAAATTTCATTATTGATAACGAGAATATTTATTTGCTTTTTGACTTGTCAGCATGCAAAAGGTTTAGGCTCATTACTTCTTTCATGGTTTGCTGCATGGCATCTGTTGATCCATCAAGGAAAATAACGTTGCCCTGTGAGTTTTCGGCAAAATGTTTAATGGATTCTGTCCACATCGTGAACAGGATAACAGAGGTATCCATGTGCGCATCCTGCATTTCTTTAGCGGCAACACTCATACCTTTGGCAACTTCCTGACGGAATAAAGCCACACCCTGACCGCGTAATTGCGAAGCCTGGCGCTCAGCCTCGGCCGAGATCTTGATCGCGTTACCCTCTGCTTCGGCAGCTTTGGTTTTGGTGATCAATAATGCTTGTCCTTCGTTTTCAGCGGCAGCTTTAAGGTTATTTGAGGCAACTACCTGGCTCATTGATTTCATGATGATATCATCAAACGTGATATCATTCAACTGCAGATCCTGCAAATGGTAACCCCAGTTCTCTAATATCTGATCTAGTTGTTCTTTAACATGCTCCACAATATCGCGGCGCAAAACCAATACCTCGGCCTGGCGTTTAGTGGCCACAAATGCACGAATGGAACCTTCAACAGTACGGATTAAAGCCTGCATCAGGTTGCGCTCATCAACAAATTTAAAGGCTACGTTTTTTATACTTTCTTCGGATTGATTTAAAACCGAATAAAGGAGCATGGCCTTAAAATAGACATTGGCCTGATCGAAGGTTACGGCCTGGAACTCCAGTTCGACAGAGCGGTTCTGGATAGATATTCTTGAATAGATGTTTTCAATAAGCGGCAACTTAAAGTTTAAGCCCGGTGACAATATGCGGCGGTATTTGCCGAATACGGTAACTACGGCAATAGTGCCCTGTTTTACAGTCACAAAGGAACTGGAAATTACGATCAGCAAAATAAAAAAAACGATAAATAAGGCGATTGTACCTGTCATGGTGGGTAAAGATTTATAAAATAAATATATAACTAATTATTGGTGTGTTATTTGTTTTTTAATAAATGCTTTAAATAAAAGAGCATTCAACCAATGAACGTAAAACGTACTTTCGGCGCTATACTTACCATACTTGGTATTATAGGGCTAATTTATGCCGGTATCAGCATTATACACCACGATGGCAATGCCACTACTATGATTGTGGTGAGCCTGATCTCTTTATTATTCTTTTTTTCGGGGATAAGCCTGGTGAAGAATACTAAGGATGAGGCTTGAACCAGGATTAAGCAGATTTTTGAGATTTACAGGATGTTTCCCATGAAATTTATTGAGTGGTATCCAAAGCCGCCTTTACTATCATTCCATCATCCCCAATGCTTAAGCCTGATTCAGGGAAATCAATTGCAGTTAACATTTTCACCCTTTTTACAACAGTGTTCAGGGTATCTGGTTCAAGGCCGTTATAGTGGGTTTGTTTAATGGCGATAATGCGGCCATTTAAAAATTCGCCCTTTTTGTTGATGTGTACTCTAAGTAAAGGCGCAATACCGCAAATACCGGCAACGCTCACACATTTGTAAGTGCAAAAATTACCCAGACTATACGCTATCAACCTGTTTTTATATAGCTCCATAGCACGGGTTACGTGTGGCCCGTTACCAAATATAAGATCGGCACCGGCATCGATAGCGTTATGGGCAAAGGCATAAACATTGCCGCGGTTTTCACCAACGTAGGTTTCCTTATCGAGTGGCACATGCTCAAATTCTACACCCTCGCCGCCACCATGAAAGGATACGATAACTACATCACAATGCTGCTTAAGCCGGCGGATGATTTGTGTTGCGCCGTTAAGGTCCAGCAATGACACTGTCTGGCTGTTTGGAGAGAACGCGCAAAAGCCATATTTAATACCATTCACCTCAAAAATTGTTGAGGGATAAGTTTTGAGTCCGGCGTAATGTATGCCGCAGCTATCAAGCATCTTCACGGTGCTTATGCGCCCGTTATTGCCGAAATCATCAATATGGTTATTGGCGATGCTCAGCAGATTAAAGCCCGCATCTTTTAGCACAAAACCACAATGCAAAGGCATCCTGAACAGGTAAGCCTTAACCAACTGGTGTAGTTTATAATTTACAGGGCCGCCTGTATCCAGCAATGTACCTTCCAGGTTACCGAAAGTAATATCATTCCCCTGCAGATATTTGGCAACGGCGGTAAAACTTTCTTTAGCACTATCGGGTGGTAATGTTTTATCATCAGGATAGGAGGTGCCCAGCATGATATCGCCCACAGCAGCAATACACAGGGTATCATGCTGTACCGGTTTAAGCGTTATCTGTTTTGCGGGTATTTTTGGGAGATGATAAGCAGGCTCCCGGGCTGCCTGCTCAATGCATGATTGAAAAGCGAGTATAACATAAACAACAAATAGTAACCGTAATATTTTCATTCAAAAAAAAATCCCTTCATATGAAGGGATTAATTATTTAAGTTTCTAATTGTTATCGCTGGTATTGCTACCGTTGCCGGGATCCGGCAAATTATCCAGTTGGCTTTTAAAAGCGCTTAACAAGCGCCCCCCCTTATAAAAGTACCGGCTGTAGTAAGCATCATCGAGGCTGCTTATAGCTACACCTCGTGATGAGGCGTGTGCAAAGCGGTTGTTACCTAAATATATACCTACGTGTGAAATTCTGCGGCTATGTATTTTAAAGAAAACCAGATCGCCTTCTTTTAATTCATCCTTACTAACAGGGCTAACCATGCTGAAAATATCGCGTGAGTTTCTCCTGATATCAAGGTTAAATACGTCGCTGTACAATTCTTTTGTAAATGCTGAGCAATCTATACCATTTTTTGAGCTTCCGCCAAAACGGTAAGGAGTACCGATCCAATCATAAACAAAATGGAAAAGTTTCATATTTGAGGTTGCAGATAAGGCAACACCCATTATTTGTGACAAGTAATCTTTCGCTAAACTCTCCTGTTCGTCAGGGGCTTTATCAGTAGGCTGAGCCACAACTTTAGTTTGAGCCTGTGCTGTTAAAACGCTGAAAAATAGGGCAATACCTAGTGTAATTTTCTTCATTTAATCCTTAGTTTGTTGAAATAGGGCCAACAAAATGTTTATTAAATTATACAATGTGTATATCTTTTGTTACAAAACTATCTAAATTAATTAGAATTGCAAATAAAGGGTGCTTTTTTTTAAAAAAAGATAAAATTTGAATTAGTTAAGTGCTGTATTTGTGTAATTTAATATAGCTGTATACGGTATTAAAAATTATAATGTTCCCTTTTGTCCTAAATGCAGAATTAAATTAAGTTGTGAGCTTTTATTTACTAGTTTAATTTGGTGTTTTGGCAATGTTACCATAACATAGTAATAAATGTTAATGGAGTGACATATTGCGGTTTCCATAATTAGCAAGTTATAATTAGATTTGCGCTCTAACTGAAAAAAATTGATTGTTTAACAAATGAGTTCAATCGAAATAACTAAAGATACCTACCTTAAATGGTACGAGTGGATGCTGTTAATGCGCAGGTTCGAAGAAAAAGCCGGGCAGCTATATGGGCAACAAAAAATCAGGGGCTTTTGCCATTTATATATAGGGCAGGAAGCTGTATTAGCCGGAGCAATGTCTGTACTTAAACAAGAAGACAGTATGATCACTGCTTATCGTGATCACGCGCATGCTATTGCTAAAGGTGTTACATCAAATGCTATAATG
Source organism: Mucilaginibacter mallensis (assembly GCF_900105165.1). NCBI lineage: Bacteria > Pseudomonadati > Bacteroidota > Sphingobacteriia > Sphingobacteriales > Sphingobacteriaceae > Mucilaginibacter > Mucilaginibacter mallensis. The sequence continues at coordinate 4,777,195 of NZ_LT629740.1, read as the reverse complement.
GCCGAATTATATGGTAAAGCTACCGGATGCTCAAAAGGCAAGGGCGGCAGTATGCACATGTTCGATAAGGAAAAGCATTTTTATGGTGGCCACGGCATTGTAGGCGGTCAGATACCCATGGGAGCAGGTATAGCCTTTGCTGAAAAATTTAAGGGAACCGAGTTTGTTAACGTTACCTATATGGGTGATGGTGCTGTACGTCAGGGTGCCTTAACCGAAACCTTTAACATGGCAGCTTTATGGCAGTTACCTGTAATTTTTGTTTGCGAAAACAATGGTTACGCCATGGGTACTTCAGTTGCACGTACTACTATCCAAACCGACATTTATAAATTAGGCTTACCATACGGTATCCCTTCATCAGCTGTTGATGGTATGGACCCTGTAGCGGTACATAACGCAATGGACGAGGCTGTGCAACGTGCACGCCGCGGCGAAGGACCTACCTTCCTGGAAATGCGTACTTATCGTTATAAAGGACACTCTATGTCCGATCCGCAAAAATATCGTACAAAAGAAGAACTGGAAAGCTATAAAGAAAAAGACCCTATTGAAATGGTTAAACAAACCATTGAAAAAGAAGGTTATGCTGATGAAAAATGGTTTGAAGAAATAGCTGCTAAAATTAAAGCTGAGGTTGAAGAATCGGTACAGTTTGCAGAGGAATCGCCATGGCCTGAGCCAGAAGAGCTTTACACCGATGTATATGTGCAGAAAGACTACCCATATATTAAGGATTAAAATTATATTACACTAAATTTAAAACTATTCATCATATAATATATGGCTGAAGTTGTAAAAATGCCTAAAATGAGCGATACCATGACTGATGGTGTTTTAGCTAAATGGCATAAAAAAGTTGGGGATAAAGTAAAGCCTGGTGATGTGCTTGCCGAGATAGAAACAGATAAAGCCACCATGGACTTTGAGTCATACCAGGAAGGTACCCTATTATATATAGGTATTAAAGAGGGTGAGGGTGCACCTGTTGATTCAGTTATTGCCGTAGTTGGCGCCGAAGGCGAAGATTACAAAACTGCTTTAGCAGGCAGTGCCGAAGCTAAACCAGCAGCTGCACCAGCACCTGTTGAAGATAAAAAGCCTGCTGCTACCCCAGCGCCTGCTGCTCCGAAAGTTGATCTTTCAAAAATACCGGCAACGGTTATACGCATGCCTGCCCTGAGTGATACCATGACGGAAGGTGTGATAAACAAATGGAACTTTAAAGTTGGTGATAAAGTAAAATCTGATGATTCATTAGCTGACGTAGAAACCGATAAGGCGACTATGGAAGTAGTGGGTTATGAAGATGGTACCTTATTATACATAGGCCCCAAAGAGGGCGAAGCTGCACCGGTTAATGGTATTATTGCCATTGTTGGTAAAGAAGGTACTGATATTACCCCTTTATTGCAGGATACAGGTGCTGCACCTGCTGCAATAACTGAAGCCGTGCCAGCCGCTGCTGAAGCTGCACCAAGCGCACCAGTTGCTGAGGCTGCTCCATCAAGCGCCGACGACAGCCGCGTAAAAGCATCACCGCTTGCACGTAAAATTGCAAAAGACAAAGGCATCAACCTTAATGATCTGAAAGGATCAGCTGAAGGTGGCCGTATAGTTAAAAAGGATATAGAAGATTATACACCAGCTGCAAAACCTGCATCAGCCCCTGCTGCTGCAACTGAAGCTGCCACGCCTGCTAAAGCTGCCGCACCGGTAGTTATACCACAGTATGTTGGCCAGGAGAAATTTACCGAGAAACCTGTTTCGCAAATGCGTAAGGTTATCGCTAAACGTTTATCTGAAAGCTTATTTACTGCACCGCATTTCTATGTAACCATGTCGATTGATATGGATCAGGCGATCGCTGCACGTGGTAAAATAAACGAGGTTGCCCCGGTTAAAATATCATTTAACGATTTTGTGTTGAAAGCTTGCGCTGTTGCTTTAAAACAACATCCAAATATCAACTCATCATGGTTAGGCGATAAGATCCGTTACAACGAGCATATCAACATTGGTGTTGCCGTAGCGGTTGAAGATGGCCTGCTGGTACCTGTAGTACGTTTTGCTGATGGCAAATCATTAAGCCAGATATCAGTTGAAGTAAAAGACTTTGCACAAAGAGCTAAAGCCAAAAAACTACAGCCTGCTGATTGGGAAGGTTCAACTTTCACTATATCAAACTTAGGTATGTTTGGTGTTGATGAGTTTACCGCAATTATTAACCCGCCTGATGCCTGTATATTGGCAGTAAGTGGTATACAACAAGTTCCGGTTGTTAAAAACGGCGCTGTTGTACCGGGTAATGTAATGAAAGTAACCTTAAGCTGCGATCACCGTGTAGTTGATGGCGCAACAGGTTCAGCATTCTTATTAACGCTGAAATCATTACTTGAAGAGCCGGTTAGACTTTTAGTATAGAATCAGGATTTAAGAGTCAGGAATCAAGAAGATATGATAGCGATGGGTTTTAAACCCATCGCTATTTTTGTTTAAACCGATCTTGTCATTCTGAGCGATAGCGAAGAACCTATCCGCGGTCGTCCTGCGGATAATAAATGCTTCGTTCCACAGCATAACAAATTACGATTGCGCTCGTCTTTGACGAGTGCAATTAGGATAATAGAACATAGGTGTCATCCTGAGCGATAGTCGAAGGGTGAGCGCAGAGGCCTTTACCCGCATACTTCGACTATCGCTCAGTATGACACCCTTTATTTAGGCAAAACTCAATGACTCAAATAAGGCTGCCACCAACCCGAGTTATATTCTTTAACTTCGGTAGGCTCGCCGGGTTTTGGGATGAAAAGTTTTATTTTTTTGTCTTTACCGAATTGTACCAACCTTTCAATAGGCTCATACCAGGCATGTGGTGCAAGGTTAAATGTGCCCCAGTGTATCGGCATCATGATCTTTCCTTTTAGGGCGATGTGCGCGTTTGAGGCATTATCAGGCCCCATGTGTATATCGGCCCAATGGGTGCCGTATGCGCCGATCTCCAGCATAGTTAGATCGAATGGTCCGTAGGCCTCGCCGATGGCTTCAAAGCCCGGGAACCAGCCTGAATCAGCACCGAAAAAGATATTATGCTTTGGTCCCTTAATCACAAATGACGACCAGAGCGTTTCATTGCGGTTAATTATTCCACGGCCTGAAAAATGCCTTGCGGGGGTAGCCGTAAGTGTTAAATCCTGGCCGATCATCTGGCTATCGCCCCAATCCATTTCGGTAATAAAATATTTGCTGATACCCCATTTTGTAAGATATTGCTTAACCCCAACTGAGCAGAAAAAAGGTATATCCTTACCCGCGAAAAACTTAATGGTACCTTTATCCAGGTGATCATAATGATCATGTGATAGAATAACGGCATCCAGCGGGGGCAGATCTGCAAGTGCTATGGGCGGTTCAAAAAAACGTTTTGGCCCCATAAATGATAAAAAGGAAGCGCGCTCGCCCCAAACCGGATCGGTGAGGATGTGTTTACCATCGATTTCAATCAATAAACTGGAGTGCCCAACCCAGGTTACCCTCAAGCCACTTTCGGGCGGAGTGTTGTAAATAGAAACATCAGTTTTAAATGGCCCCAGCGTTTTAAGCGGAACATTTTCAGCTTTGTTGTTAATGTATTCTCTTAAAATAGGGATCATTTTGCCGAACCCGGCTTCATCGGTTGGTATAGGATTTTGAAATTTGTTCCCCTTCTTAACGGATCCTTTTAAATTCATATATTATATAACGGTACGGTACAGGTTTGGTGTTAATAATAAACCTAAAGCCGTTTTAAATTACGGTTTACTTTTTCTTAAAAAATGCGATCGACTGATCGCAAAAGTCCAGCAGTTCGGCAGGCAATGTATCCTTGGGATAGGGGTGCGTTGCGCCAAAGGTATGATCGCCGCCCTTTATAACGGATAATTTAGCATGTTTGTTGGCTTCGGCCAGCTCTTTTGCATGGCTCAATGGTACAGTTGTATCCTCATCGCCCTGTACAATTAGCCAGGGTTGTTTTATTTGTGAGGCCTTTGCCAGGATGTCTAGTCGCCCGGGATTATTCCTGAGATCATCAAGCAATGTCGACTTTAACGGCATCTCCTGCCCGGTACGTTTATTGGTCATATACATAACGCCTTGCAGTTTCCATTGTTCTTCGGCTTCCTTTGGCCATAAGTTGCCAAAGCCGGAGATGGATGCCATGGTAACCAGTTTTTTAACGCGGCTGTCTTCAGCAGTTTGTATAATGCTTATACCACCGCCCATGCTGTGCCCTATCAAAAAAACGCTTTTTACAGTTGGCATTGCTGAGCCGTTGCATACAAAATCAATCACATCATGCAGGTCCTCCAGTTCAATGGAGAAAGTGTTATCGCCAAAGGCGATCAGATCAACGAAATCAATAGGCTTATCAGCCGTAGTGCCATTGTGCGAAAAGTTGAATTTCAGGTAACGGAAACCATGTTCGGCAAAATAATTTGCCACCAGGTTATGCGTGCCCCAATCCTTAAAGCCCTTAAAACCATGCGCAAAAATTACTACCGGCGCATCTTTATGCCGGGTATCATAAGTTATATCCATCAACATACCACGGCCCTTAGCTCCGGGAATGTTGTAGTTTTCTTTTTTTATCATTTGTTAGTTAATGGTTGATAGTTCATGGTTCATAACTTTTTACTATGAACCATGAACTATTATCTATGAACTCCTCGTATGCCACCATGCCCACACAATTAGCACCGGCTGAAAAAATAACCTCGCCCATGCCCAAACCGGCTTTACTTGTGTAGCCCCAATTTGTGTGTGCCCACTGAGCATATCAATATGTACCGACAGAAAAGCTATCAGCATTAATACTATTCCCCAGGCGGCAAGTTTTCTTGCCGGCCTGAATATCAGCATCAAACCAAAAGCAATTTCAAACAGCCCTGCTAATGTATTTAAAATTTGCGGATATGGCAGATAGCCGGGTATTATACTGATATAAAATGCCGGAATACGAAAATGATTTATTCCAGCAGCTATGTAGCCGATTATTAATAGAATAAGACTTATTTTTTTAGCTTTGCCCATTCTTTAAGGTACGAATAAACGACCTAAACAGTTTTAAAACCTGTATTTAAAGACAATGGAGCCAATTTATAAACATTCTAAATACCACATATATGCACCTGTTTGACAAAGTGTTGACATTGCATCCTATTAATCCTGTTATTTTTGTCGGGTCAAATTTAAAAAACTGCTTTGAAGTACTTAAAGGTAATAGCTTTTACGCATAAACAGATTGAGCTGAAGGATTTAGGACGATTGGTGATTTGCCAGGAAAATCTGATAGACAAGCTTCAAGAGGTTAAAACACAGTTTCAGATATCCGAGATCTTTTATTTGGGTACTTGTAACCGCGTTGAATTTGTTTTGGTGACTGATCAGGTTGTTGATATGGCTTACACCGAGCGGTTTTTAAATTCGCTTAATATTGGTGTTTGTCACCACTCAATGGGTACGCTTTTAAAGGGCGTTACCATTTATGAAGACCAGAACGCGCTTAATCATTTGCTCCGCACTTCATGTTCGCTTGAAAGTTTGATAGTTGGCGAAAAGGAAATCCTGCCGCAGGTTCGTAAAGCCTATGAGCAATGCAGGGAAGCAGGCCTGACCGGTGATTTTTTACGCATGGTGATGAACTGTGTAGTAAAAGCAGCCAAAGAGGTTTACACCAATACCAATATTTCAAAAAATCCAATTTCGGTAGTGTCATTGGCTTACCGTAAGCTTAAGGATTTCAATTTATGTTCAAATGCCCGTATCCTTATTATCGGTGCAGGTGAAACCAACCAGAATATCTCCAAATATCTTCAAAAGCATAAATTCTCCAACTTTGCCATATTTAACCGTACACTTTCAAAGGCTGAACAATTAGCGAAAGATCTGAACGGAGAGGCATTTACACTTGGCGCTTTAAAAGATTATAACAAAGGCTTTGATGTTATCATTACCTGCACATCAGCAGTTGACCCTATCATCACCCCTGAAATTTATACTTCACTGTTAAACGGTGAAACCGGCAAGAAAACTATTGTTGATCTTGCTGTTCCTAATGATACAGCCCCTGAAGTATTAGAGCAATTTCCGGTTAATTTTATAGAGGTGCATTCATTAAATGAAGTTGCCAAAAGAAATTTACAGGAACGGTATCATGAATTGGTACACGCAGAGGCCATTATCGGTGAAAACATCACGGAGTTTTTAGCCATGTTAAAACAGCGCCGTATTGAATTGGCCATGCGCCAGGTGCCTGAAAAAATAAAAGAGATCCGCAATAATGCGATCAATACCGTATTTTTTGACGAAGTACAGGGAATGGATCAGCAATCGCGCGAGATACTGGAAAAAGTGATCAATTACATGGAGAAAAAATATATCAGCGTGCCTATGATCATGGCCAAGGATATATTGATCAACAGCCAGCAATAAAATTCTTAACCCAATATATAGTAAATAGCGATGAGATTTTAACTCACCGCTATTTTTGTTTTTAGTGCTTTTTAAATAGATTTATAGCTCCATTAATTTAACAAATTACCCTTAGCACAATGTACGAAACAGTAACAGTAGATGAAGCCGTAAGCCGCGGCCGCCGCATGATAAGTTACCCCGTAATGGTAATTATGTTCGGGATAATAGGTGTGAGTATTTATTTGAGCATCCAAAATTTGATCCCGGCTTCATACATGATAATTGGCATTATAGCCGGACTGTTGCTGGCATGGCTGTACTGGAGCTTTATGGTTACCAAATGGAAGGTATGGGCTTTTGATAACGTAAGGAACGTACATGAACTGCAAAGAAAAGCAGTTGAAGCGCAGCTGATATGGAATGAAGGGAGCTTTTGGGAAAAGACGGAGATCTGGAACTCGGCTGACAAGGATAAATGGGCATTGCTACAGGATAAGTTTAATCAGAACGATGTATTTGAGGAAGATCTTTCAGTTCCACCGGAAACATCCATCTATTATTCAAAAAGTGCAATACTGGTGCAGTGCATTGTGATGTTGCTATGCCTGGGCCTGGGTATCTATTTGTTTATCATTAAGCAATACATCGGCGCGGCATTGTTATGTGCTTTTGCCGGTTATTTTATTTATACCGAATATAAAAAAGCTATGAATAAGGATGCACAGATCATACTGAACGATAAAGGCATCGAAACTATTTCTGCAGGATTTGTTGCCTGGAAAGATATAACGGATGATGAAGTAGTAACTATCCAAGCTGGCAAATCATCAAACACTTACCTGCAATATAATTACCCGGATGGCAGCGAAAAGGTTAACATTAATGAATTTGATACTAATAAAAAAGCGCTCGAAAATTTATTGCACACTTATAGGGTGAGGAGTGAGAAGAAAGTGAAGTAGCAATAAATTATAAGATTTACTTTTGCACTAGCACTGACTTTCAAACCTTAATTGTAAGAAGATTAAAAAAGGTGTCATGCTGAGCGTTAGTCGAAGTATGCGGGCAAAGGCCTCTACGCTCACCATTCGACTAGCGCTCAGGATGACACCCCACTCACAATATGAAGAAAGTTATAGCATAAGATTCAAATTTTGAATCTTATGCTATAACTTTCACTTTTTCATTAGTCAGCCTATTTTCATATCCTCAATTAATATTATATTCATAGGCGCAAAAGGTTAAATTTGCGGTGCTAAACATGAGCCCATTGGACAGAACTCTTATTATTGGAACACGCGGCAGCGAACTAGCCTTATGGCAGGCTAATTTTATTAAGGATAGCCTCGCTGCTATTAATATTCCGGCTGAATTAAAAATTATTAAAACCCAGGGCGACCGTATACTTAACCTCAGCTTTGATAAGCTGGAGGGTAAGGGCTTTTTTACCAAGGAGTTAGAAGAAGAGTTGTTAGCCGGTAAAATTGACCTGGCGGTTCACTCGCATAAGGATCTGCCTACTGAGAATCCTGCGGGATTGATCATTGCGGCGGTATCTGAACGCGAAGACCCATCAGAATTATTATTGATACTAAAGGATTGTGTTGATGTGCGCCAAAAATTGTCATTAAAATTTGGCGCGGCAGTCGGTACCTCATCCAACAGGCGCAAAGCACAATTACTGGCTTATCGCCCTGATCTGGAAATCCAGGATTTGCGCGGCAACGTGCCAACACGTATTCAAAAACTACGTAACGAAAGTTATGATGCTATTATGCTGGCAAAAGCAGGCGTATCCCGTTTAGGTATCGATCTGAGCGAATTTCATGTGGAGGAACTAACCCCGGTTGAACTGATACCTGCCGCGGCGCAAGGTGTAATGGCTATACAGATCCGAGAAAGCGACCATGAACTATTCGAGGCTTTGCAGCCCTTGAACCATCCGGATGTAGCCGAGGAGTTAGCTGTTGAACGCACGGTGCTAAAGCTTTTCGGCGGCGGCTGTCATTTACCATTGGGTTGTTATTGCCATAAGGATGATGGTATGTTCCAGGTATTTACCTCAAAGGCTGATGAGGATGATGAATTTCCGGACAGGTTGTTCATGGAATCAAAAACTACTGAAGGTCTGGCCGAAAAGGTGGTAGCAAAATTTGCAAAGGACCGCAAGTTACCGCAAAGCGTATTCATTTCGCGCGATCTTTCAGAGCAAAGCTATTTCAGAAAAGCTATTGAAAAACATGGTATCACTATCGAGGCGCATTCACTGATCCGTACCGTGCCGGTGATAACCAAGTTCGATTCATATATATTAAAGCATATTGACTGGGTGTTTTTCTCCAGTAAAAACGCGGTAGATTATTTCTTTGAGCTGAACCCACTTTTCCCTAAGGATGTAAAGTTTGGGGTAATGGGTAGCGGATCGGAAGAAATGCTGCGCCGTAAGGGGCATTTTACCAATTATGTAGGTACTGGTAATGATGCTGCCGATGTTGCTAAACAATTTGCTGAACTGGCTAATGGCACAACCGTATTATTTCCATGTGCCGAAGGCTCAATGCGGAGCATACAAAAAGGCTTATCAGCTGATACAAAGATCATCGACCTGCCGGTTTATGAAACCGTAATGGAAGAAGAAATAGAAGCATCGGGTGCTGATGTGCTGGTATTTACTAGCCCATCAAACGTTGACGCCTACTTTGCTGAGAATTTGCTCGACCCCTACCAAAAAGTGGTGGCGATAGGCAAATCAACAGGCAAAAAATTTGATGAAATGGGTGTAAAATACATACTGCCTTTTTCACCCGATGAAGTCGGGCTGGCCGAGGCGGTGTTTGGGATATAATTGTTCATTGGTTCACCGGTTCATTAGTTCATTGGTGTTGCTTGTATAATATACAAGCAGTATAAAAGAGCTAAGACCGATGAACTAATGAACCAAACGTTCATTGTTAATCAGGGCAAAGGTCCGCTGATATCGCTTGTATAAGCCATATACAGATGCTAAGACCAATGAACTAATGAACCAGTGAACCAATGAACTAAAAAAAATGCTACAAAGACCACGAAGAAACAGGAAAAGTGAGGTAATACGCCAGATGGTACAGGAAACGCATGTTAGCGCGGCTAATTTGATATTCCCATTGTTTATCATTGAGGGCGAAAATCAGAAAAGCGAAGTGTCATCAATGCCGGGTATTTACCGGTATTCGATTGATAATTTGCTGCGCGAGGTGGAGAGCTGTTTAAAGCTAGGCTTAAATTCTTTCGACTTGTTTCCTAATATTGATGAGGCGCTGAAAGATAAATATGCTACTGAAAGCTATCGCGATGAAAGCTTGTACCTGCGGGCCATCCGCGCGGTAAAAAAGAATTTTCCTGAAGCATGTGTGGTTACAGATGTGGCCATGGATCCTTATAGCAGCGACGGTCATGATGGCATTATGGAAAATGGTGAAATTCTGAACGATGAAACGCTGGAAGTATTAGGCAAAATGGCATTGGCACACGCGCAAAGCGGTGCGGATATTATTGCGCCGTCAGATATGATGGACGGGAGAGTGGGGTACATCCGGAAGGTATTGGATGATAATAAATTCACCAATGTATCTATCATGTCGTACTCGGCTAAATATGCCAGTGCGTTTTATGGTCCGTTTAGGGATGCGTTAAACTCGGCACCTAAATTTGGTGATAAGAAAACATACCAGATGAACCCGGCTAATCAAGGTGAAGCTTTGATAGAAGCCCGGCTTGATGAGGCCGAAGGCGCCGACTTTTTGATGGTAAAACCAGCATTGCCTTACCTGGACGTGATCAAATTAATAAAAGACAATACTGAATTGCCGGTTGCGGCGTATAATGTAAGCGGCGAATATGCCATGATAAAAGCAGCCATACAAACAGGCTGGTTAAATGAGCAGCGCGCCATTACCGAGGTGCTTACCAGCATCCGTAGGGCAGGCGCCAGCACGATATTAACGTATCATGCTAAAGAGGTGTTGGAGAATAAGTGGATTTAGTATAAGTCAAAATTCAAAAGTAAAAAGTCGAAAACACGGCAACACTTTTGAATTTTGAATTTTAATTTTTGACTTAAAAAGATGTTTGATTCGATTAAGAAAATATTTTCAAGTGAGGATGATTTGCCGGTAAATACAACCGGGAAACCAAATATCAGCAGGGAAAAATCTGCCGAGCTATATGCTAAGGCTAAAACTTATTTTCCGGGTGGGGTTAACTCACCGGTTAGGGCCTTTAAATCGGTATACGGTACGCCGCTTTTTATTGAAAAAGGTGATGGCAGCCATATCTGGGATGCGGATGGTAATGAATTTATTGATTTCTGCTGCTCATGGGGCCCGCTTATTTTAGGGCATAACAACGCTAAGGTTCGCGAAAGGGTGATCGAGGTAATGCAGAATGGTATGTCGTTCGGTGCGCCTACGGCTTTGGAAAATGAACTGGCAGAGCTCATCCTTAAAAACAACAAGTTTGTTGAAAAATTACGTTTTGTAAGCTCTGGCACCGAAGCCGTTATGTCGGCCATCAGATTGGCCCGCGGCTATACCAAACGCGATAAAATACTGAAGTTTGAAGGCTGCTACCATGGCCATACCGATGCCCTGTTGGTAAAAGCAGGTTCGGGTCTGGTTACTTTTGGCGAAACCTCATCAGCAGGCGTACCCAAAGCATTTGCCGATGAAACCATTGTAGTTTCATTAAATGACACCGAAGCGCTAAAAAAAGCATTCGAAGAATTTAAAGATCAGATTGCGGCGGTAATAATCGAGCCTATCCCGGCAAACAATGGCTTATTGCTGCAAAGCAAAGAGTATTTACAGTTTTTAAGAGAGATATGTACCCAAAACGGCACATTGCTGATATTTGATGAAGTAATATCAGGTTTCAGGATCGGTTTTGAGGGCGCCGCTGGTCTTTACCAGATCAAGCCGGATATCCTTACCTATGGTAAAATAATAGGCGGTGGTTTACCGGTTGGCTGTTATGGCTCATCTGACGAAATTATGGGCAGTGTATCGCCTGATGGTCCGGTTTACCAGGGTGGTACCTTATCGGGTAATCCGGTAGCTATGGCTGCAGGTATCGCGCAGTTAACCGAAGTACTGCGCATGGGTTTCTACCGTGATTTGGCTAATAAAACAGAAGAATTTACAGCATCAATACAACGTTTTGCATCAGCACGTAGTTATAAGTTTAAGGTGTTCACTATTGGCTCTATGTTCTGGTTTGCCTTTACCGATAAGGAAACGATAACCAAAGCTGAAGAAATTGATCCCGCAAGCATGGATAAATTCAAAGTAATGCACCACGAACTCATCAACAGGGGCGTTTATTTGGGCCCATCAGGCTACGAAGTTGGCTTTATCTCATCAGCTCATACAAAAGTTGATTTGGAACGGGCAAAACGTGCTATATTTGATAGTCTGGATCTTGTATTCAACACAAAATAAAGAGGTTATGATAAAGCAACGTTCATTAGTTATTTTTTATGCCCTTATCATTTACGCGGTAGCGCAATTGATATGGTGGGCATATTATTTATACAGTTTGCAGCACAATCGCCTGGGTATGATACTGGGCGAAGGCTCCATGTTTGTTACCGTATTCGTGTTTGGCGCTATCAGTCTGCACAAAACAGTTAACAGGGAAAGCAAACTGCAGGAACAGAAAAGAAATTTCCTGTTATCGGTAACCCATGAGCTGAAATCGCCCTTGGCATCCATCAAAATATTACTGCAAACCATCCAAAAGAGGGATCTTACCAAAGTGCAGATCCTTGATTTTATAGATAAATCATTACTGGATATTGAGCGATTGGATGATATGGTAGAGAACATGCTGCTGGCATCAAAAATTGATAACCGCTCCTACACTTTCCCTAAAGCCAAGTTCAATTTGTCGGTTTTGGTTGATAGCATTGTGAACCGTTTGCAGGTTACCAAATGCGATTGTAATCAGCAGGTAATTGATGCGGAGATTGAACCTAAAATTGAGATTACCGGCGATAAATTCGCGCTTACATCGGTAGTAACCAACCTGGTGGAGAACGCTATAAAATATTCCAGTCCGTGCGAGGTTGTTGCCGTAAAATTGTTTTCAAAAGATGACAAGGTATTCCTGCAGGTTGCAGACCATGGCATTGGAATAGCCGATGCGGAAAAAGGCCGTATCTTCGATAAATTTTATCGTGTGGGCAGCGAAGACACACGTAACACAAAAGGCACTGGTTTGGGGTTATACATAGTGAAGGAGGTTTTGGATAAACACGAGGCAAGCATAAAGGTTAAGGATAACCGCCCGGCAGGAAGCATTTTTGAAGTAACTTTTGCATTAACCTAAATAGTAAATTATATGCCAAACAAGAAGAGAATTTTATTAGCCGAAGATGAAGAGCATCTGTTAGAGGCCATTAAACTTAACCTGGAACTGGAAGGGTATAAAGTATCGACCGCTAAGAACGGCAAAAAGGCATTACAAATATTTAAAGAGGAACGTTTTAACCTGGTAATACTGGATGTTATGATGCCCGAGATAGATGGCTTTGTAGTTGCTGAAACCATAAGGTTGGAGAATACCGAGGTGCCTATCATGTTCCTGACGGCTAAAAATACCAATGAGGATAAAATATCGGGCCTTAAAAAAGGTGCGGATGATTACCTGACTAAACCTTTTAACCTTGAAGAGCTGATCTTACGGGTAAACAATTTGGTAAAACGCAGCCTGAAAGGTGATGATCTGAAAGAGTTTAACAGTTATGTTATTGGTGATAAAACCATCCATTTCAACTCGTTTGAGCTGGTAAATGCCGATGGATCTATCACGCCGTTAACCAAAAAGGAAACCATGCTGCTGAAACTGCTTATCGAGCGCAGGAATGATGCGGTATCGCGTGAGCAAATACTGGAAACTGTATGGAATTATGATGTTTATCCATCAACGCGTACCATTGATAACTTTATACTTACGTTCCGTAAATATTTTGAACCGGATCCTAAGAACCCGGTTTACTTTCACTCCATTCGTGGTGTAGGTTATAAATTTACCGATAATCAGCACTAAGGAGTAAATGTTCACTAATAACGCACGGATAATACTTGTAGGCATCTTTTTAGCCATGCAATTGTTCTTTATTTATCAGCATGTGTATGAGCTGGCCGCGGTAATGGTGCTGTTTGTGGTGCTGATTATATGGGGATACTTTAAAGAGGGAACAGTTATACTGGCCGCTAAAAGTTTTCATAAAAAAGACTACGACAAAGCTGAATCATTATTACGGCAGATTGCGAGGCCCACATGGCTGAGCAAAAAAAGGCGGGGCTTTTATGAGTTTATATTAGGCGGGGTAAGTCTGCAAAAGCAGGATTATGAGGCCGCCGAAATACATTATGAGCTGGCATCACAATTCCCCTTACGCAGTGCTAACGACCATGTGGCCGCTTTGGTGCATGTGGCCAACATCAGTATACGACAACAAAATTTTGATAAAGCACGCGCTTACCTTGAACTTGCCGGTAAGCATGAAGGCAAGATCACCGCTAAAATGAAAGAGGTGATAGCCAAGCTTGAACTGGAACTAAAACAACACTAATTGTAAAGAGCCAGGAATCAAGAGTTAAGAATCAAGAAGGGAATTGCCCTAATCTTGACTCTTGATTCTTGACTCTTGACTCTCTTCTAAAAACACATGAGAGATTCGTTATTAATTAAAGCAGCATTTTCAGAGGAAACACCAAGACCGCCGGTTTGGATGATGCGCCAGGCAGGCAGGTTCATGAAAGAGTATTGGGATATTAAAAATAAATATTCCTTTTTAGAGATGTGCAAAACCCCTGAGCTTGCAGCCGATGTAACTATGTTGCCGGTCGATCTGTTAGGGATTGATGGTGCCATTTTATTTTCAGATATATTAGTTACGGGTGAAGCCATGGGCGGCGATCTAAGCTTTACCCAGGGTGTTGGGCCTAAGTTTGCCAACCCGGTACGTACTAAGGCTGATATTGATGCTTTGGATACCCAGGTGGTTCACAAGCTGCAATATGTAGCCGATGCTATTAAAGTGATACAACAAAGGCTGAACGGCAGCATCCCGCTGATAGGTTTTGCAGGCGCGCCGTTTACTGTAATGAGCTATTTGGTTGAAGGCGGATCATCAAAAGATTTTAAGCTGACTAAATTGATGCTGCACAATGAGCCGGAGATGGCACATCAGCTATTATCAAAAATTGCTACCGTTACTGCAGATTATCTGAACCTGCAAATTGCAGCCGGTGTAAATGCCGTGCAGATATTCGACAGCTGGGCACAGGCTTTGGCATGGGATGATTATAAAGAATTTTCGCACCGCTATATCACTGAGATCATCAGTAAGCTAAACAGGAAAGATATCCCGGTGATCTCTTTCTGCAAAGGCAGCTCGGTTTTCGCACCGCTAATGGCAGAGGCTAAACCGGATGTGATCTCTATCGACTGGAATGTTGACCTGCTTGATATTAAAAAACGTTTACCTGCCGGTATAGCCGTACAGGGCAACCTTGACCCGCATATTTTGTATGCTGATAAAAAGGTGATAAAAGAAAGGATCTACCGTTTGTTCGATAGGATGAAAGGTGAGAAGGGTTTCATATTTAATCTAGGTCACGGCATTATGCCTGATATACCGTTTGATAATGTGAAGTACGCGGTAGAGATAATAAAGGAATATTAGCCCCCCGGCCCCCTGAAGGGGGAGTAAATATGCGAGGGGTATATCGATAGGTTATTCAAAAAGTTCCCCCTTTAGGGGGCTAGGGGGTTTATGTATCAATACATATTAGCCATACATATCATTTTTGTAGTCTGCTGGATGGCGGGGCTGTTTTATATTGTGCGCCTGTTTATTTACCACACCGAGGCGCAGGACAAACCTGATCCTGAACGCAAAATACTATCCGACCAGTTCGAGATCATGGAGCGCAGGCTGTGGAACGTGATCACCATCCCATCCATGTTTATTGTAATTGCGGCGGGTATCACCATGCTGGTATTGGACCCGGGATGGTTGCAGGATCGCTGGTTGCACGTAAAACTTTTTTTTGTGGGATGTTTGGTTATATACCACTACATCTGCCAAAACAAGATCAAACAGATGCGCAGGGGCGTATTTAAATGGACATCAACCCAATTGCGCCTTTGGAATGAGCTAGCTACTTTGTTGCTATTTGTAATTGTAATGTGCGCCGTTGTAAAGGATAATATCAATTGGCCTTACACTATTATCGGGTTAATAATTTTTGTATTTGTGATGATGGCTGCGGTGAAGATCTATAAATATTATAGGCTGAAGAAGTAGTTAATCGACTTCTTTATTTACCTGCTTGATTGGTGTATTTCTTTAACTGCCTTAAGTTCTTTGAACCTCCAAAGGAAATATACAATTGTAAGGCTTGCTCAATAATAATATTCTTGTCTTGAATATTGGTAAGCATTTGCGCTTTAGCTATCAATGCCTCATCTATCTCTATATTGGTTCTCATAAAAAAGCTATTTTAATAAATATATAAAAGATGCGTTTGGTTATCAATTTTTTAAAAAATAAACCACATCCCCTTCAGCATCCTCTTCGCTCACATATTGATAATCCACATCCTGCTGAAAATTACTTCTCTTTAATAAATTACGGGAGCCTTCATTATCCGGGCGTGTTAAAGCGAAAATTGTTTTTGCCTGCATAGTGTTAAATGCAAACGCTATAATTTTCTCAACTACCTCAAGCATCAAGCCTTGTCCCTGGTATGTCGGGCTTAGTTCATAGCCTAAGTCTACTGTTTCATTTTCAAGGTTAAAGTTCCACAGGCAAACAGTACCTATCAAGGTATTATCGGTTTTTGGGGCGATGACCCAGTAAGCGCCAATACCATCATTGAGGTTCCCATCTATCTTTTTAACGAACGCTTCACATTCATCAATGGTGACAGATTTTGGTCTTTTGAGGTATCTGTTTACATTTTCATCCGAACGGAGTTGCTGTAGCTGAACACAATCATCGCTGGTCAGCCTTCTTAATAGGAGGCGGTTTGTTTGCAGATCGGGAAAGGGTGTAAAGTTGGTATTCATTGTATAAAGATAATGTCAGGCAAGTGAATTTAAAAATGATTCACTTTCAGCTTAAAAAAAAGTTGACTAAATTCCCGATCTAAATCTACAGAATTTGAAACGCTTAATTTTTATCCTGATCATCTGCACACTGGCAACAGGTGTATTTGCACAAAACAGCAAAACGGATTCTGTTAAAGCTAAAAAAGCGGCTGGTCATAAATTGAGCTCTGTTGACGAGGCTACGGATATCAACTTTAATAAAAGCAAGGATACCGTTATCCATGAGCATTCAAAAGCGCCCGGTTTTAGCTGGGGACTAACATTCGCAAGGTTTGATTTCGGGTTATCGACGCTGGTTGATAATGGCAGCTTTAAGCTATCGCCACAAAATGAATTTCTGCGTTACCGATCATGGAAAACGAGCAATGTCGGGTTTGATGTGATACAATTTAGCTACCGGTTTAATAGCACATTCAGGATGTATTTATCGGGAGGGTTTGATTGGACAAATATCCGCCTGCGCGATAATATCACTATACTGCAAAACCAACCTGTATTAACTTATCGCCAGGATAATATAGATTACCGTAAGAACCGATTTTCATCCACCTACCTGCGGATCCCGCTAACGTTTGATTTTCGTACAAAAGAAGACTATAACGGCGGTAGTTTCCATTTTGTTTTCGGGCCCGAAGGCGGGATACTGCTGGGCGGTAAGGTTAAACAGATCAGCGATGAAAACGGGAAGCAGAAAGCTTTTAATGATTATAACTTTACTAAGTTTACATACGGCCCGTTTTTGCGGGTTGGCTATGCGGGCTTTGGCATATTCGCTAAATATTACATGAACAATATGTTTGAGAACAGTCCTGAACAGGATGGGTTGAAGAACTTTTCGTTCGGTATGTCATTTATATTTTAACCGTATTCAGCGTGTCATTTATGAAAGGCTGTTATTCAATAGCCTTTTCATTTTACGTATCTTTGTCATAATGGCTCCTCCACATTTTTTACAGGCAACCTCAATAACAAAAAAATATCCCGGCGAAAGGGTTTCAGGTGTTTTAGACGTTAGCATCACCATAAATCCCGGCAAAATAACAGCAATAATTGGCGAAAGCGGCAGCGGAAAAAGTACGCTGATGCGCCTGCTTTACGGTCTGCTTGCACCCGATGAAGGCGAAGTTCAATTTAAAGGCGATCGCATCTGGGGCCCTGCTGAAAAACTGATCCCGGGGCATGATGCCATGAAAATGGTTACCCAGCATACCGACGACCTGAATTTATTTGCCAAAGTATGGGATAACGTTGCCGTGCTATTACCCAATATCAACATCCAGGCTAAGGAGGAGAAAGTTGCCACGGCGTTAAGCCTGCTCAACATGACCAAACTGGCCAATAGCCGTGTGTTTGATCTGAGTGGTGGCGAAAAACAGCGTGTGGCCCTTGCAAGAGCAATAATAACCCGCCCAGAGGTGCTTTTGCTGGATGAACCCTTTAACCAGGTGGATACCTCTTTCCGTGAGGACCTGCAGCAGGATATTCGCCAGATAGTAAAGGAAACCGGCCTTACGGTGATCATGGTATCGCACGACCCATCCGAAGTACTATCAATGGCCGATGAACTTGTGGTGATGAGGGATGGAAAGATCTTGGAATCGGGTGCACCTGTAGGGATCTACCAAAATCCTAAACACTTGTATACAGCAAGTCTGCTGGCCAATTGCAATATACTGGACGCAGATAAAGCGAAGTTATGCGGCATCAAACTAAAAGCTAAAAAGGACACCGCGGTTATTTATCCTGAATGGATAACCTTAAGCAGCAATAAATCATCCGACTGGAATATCAAAAGCATCCTCTTCAAGGGTTTTTATGAGGACCTGATACTGGAAAAGGAAGAGGTAGAACTGCGTGTGCGTAATTACGCGACGCATACCTATAAAGAAGGGGATGCGCTAAGTGTGAAAATAGGGAAGTGGCTGGAGTATTAAGCCAATTTCCCTCTAAACTCTTTCAAAACCATTGTCATACTTTCTGCCTCAGATTGTATCCAGGCATTATAATCATCAATAGCTTGTAAGCGGTCATCATTGCTGATATATCCCTCATCCACCATTTGGGTTGATGCGGCTACCTTTGCCCATATGCCAATTTTTGAGAGGAAATTATCCTGACCCTTTACATATACCTCGTTGGCGTCGTGTATTTCGATATCAGCGAAACCGGCTTCTGCAAAATATTCAGGCAAGTCTTCGGTAATGTGGTTATTCATGCCTGCATCGGCACGCCACCTTAAAAAAGTACTGTAAAAACGGAGCATACTTTCAGGCGGGGCAGGGTGCCATTGTAATTGCTCGTGGTTATAATCCAGCACTGATACCTGTCCGCCGGGTTTTAATAGTTCCTTAAAGCGCTTTAGGGCATCAACGGGATTGTTTAGCCATTGCAATACGCGGGCAGATACGATCAGGTCGAATTTTTCTTCCGGTTCGAACTGAAAAATATCAGCATAACTCAAATCGAGGTTCTTAATATGCTGATAAGTTTCTTTACCGCTGGTAATAAATTTTTCTGTATTGTCGATGCCCGTTACATGTCCGTTAGGGCCGACTCTTTCAGCAATTCCTTTGGAGATAGCGCCGGTACCGCAGCCCACATCTAAAACCCGCATGCCGGATTTTAATATCGGAATTAATGTTGTATAATCAGCTTCAAGACTTCGGTTATCAAAGATCTTAGTTGTTACTTCTCCGTCTCTTTGAATCTCCTTGTTCATATAAATTGCTAATTACTCCCCTTTAGGGGCCGGGGGGCTTCTACACTAAATACTCAAACAAAGTTTGGTCCCTGTTGATCTCGATCACATCAAACCTGTGCGCTTCCATCCGTTGTAATAGTGCAGGGTAGTCCTCAGCATTTTTTAGTTCGATGCCAACCAGTGCAGGGCCGTTTTCTTTGGATGTTTTTTTGATGAACTCAAAACGGGTAATATCGTCACCAGGACCTAAAACATTGTTCACAAATAGTTTCAGCGCTCCCGGGCGTTGCGGGAAACGTACAATAAAGTAATGTTTAAGGCCTTCGTATAACAGGGATTTCTCCTTGATCTCCTGCATGCGTTCAATATCATTATTGCCGCCGCTGATCACACAAACTACTTTTTTGCCTTTGATCTGCTCTTTGCACAGGTCAAGCACGGCAACTGATAACGCGCCCGCAGGTTCAACTACGATAGCATCTTCATTATATAATTTAAGGATGGTGGTACATACTTTACCCTCGGGTACCAGCAGCATGTCATCCAAAACCTCACGACACAATTCATAAGTTAACGAACCAACACGCTTAACTGCAGCCCCATCAACAAAACGATCGATGGTACCTAAGGTAACCGGTCCGTTGTTCTCAAACGCGCCTACCATTGATGGCGCGCCTTCGGGCTCAACACCAATAAGCAGTATATCCGGTTTCTGTTGTCTGAAATAGCTACCCGCACCTGCTGCCAAACCGCCGCCGCCAACCGGCATAATTACAGCTTCCACATCGGGCAGATCGTTCATGATCTCAACACCAACAGTTCCCTGGCCCTCGATAACACGGTAGTTATCAAAAGGAGGTATGAAGGTCATGTTATGAGCTTCGGTATAGGCCAATGCCTCTTTTAAACAATCATCAAAAGTATCACCGGTTAAAACCAGTTCAACATTGCCATTGCCAAACATTTCTGTTTGTTTAACTTTTTGTTTCGGGGTGATCTCCGGCATAAAAATTACGCCTTTTGTGCCCAGTTTCTTGCATGAAAAAGCCACGCCCTGCGCATGGTTACCCGCGCTGGCGCATACAACGCCACGGCTCAGCTGTTCTTCGTTAAGCTGGCTTATCATATTATAGGCGCCACGCAATTTGTAGGAGCGGACCACCTGCAGGTCTTCACGTTTTAAATAGATTTCGCACTCGTATTTTTCAGATAGGCCCGCGTTATATTCAAGCGGGGTATTTTTAACCACGCCGTTTAAACGCGCAAAGGCTGCGTCAAAATCCAGTTGCGTATTTTTTGCTGTGTCCATCATTAGTCTTTTACCATTTTAAATGCGACTAAACTCAGCAAGTCTTCATCATTAATATCCAGCTTAATATCAGCAAGTGTTAAAAAGCGTGAGTAGGCACTATTCAAATCTTCTTTGTCTAAATTATAGCCCAAACGCTCCAGATGGAACTTTAAGGCATGCCTGCCACTACGAGCGGTAAGCACAATACTGGCGCTGGGGAAACCAACGTCCTCCGGACGAATGATCTCATAGTTCTCGCGGTTCTTCAGGAAACCATCCTGGTGAATACCTGAGCTATGCGCGAAAGCATTGTTACCAACAATAGCTTTATTTGGCTGCACCGGCATGCGCATTTGCGTACTTACCATATGGCTCAGCTCATAAAAATTCCTGGTATTGATGTGCGTATGTAAGCCTAAAACCTGGTGTGTTTTTAAAACCATTACCACTTCTTCAATGGAGGTATTGCCTGCACGTTCGCCAATACCATTGATGGTACCTTCAATTTGGCGGGCACCATTTTGCAGGCCTGCGATGGAGTTAGCGGTAGCTAAGCCCAAATCATTATGGCAATGCACAGATATGATAGCCTGATCAATATTCCTTACGTTCTCTTTCAGGAAACGGATCTTGCTGCCGTATTGATCGGGCAGGCAATAGCCGTTTGTATCGGGAATGTTTACCACAGTTGCACCGGCAGCTATAACCGCCTCAACCATCTGCGCTAAATAAACCACATCAGCACGACCAGCATCTTCAGCATAGAACTCGATATCCTCAACATACTTTTTAGCATATTTTACAGCATCAACTGCACGCTCCAGAATTTCTTCGCGGGTGCTGTTAAATTTATGCTTGATATGCATATCAGATGAACCGATACCTGTATGGATACGTGGCCTCTTAGCATATTTTAATGATTCAGCAGCGGCATCAATATCACCTTTGTTGGCCCTGGTTAAAGCGCAAACAACAGGCTCTTTTACAGCCTTTGATATCTCAACCACACTCTGAAAATCACCCGGACTTGAAATTGGGAATCCGGCTTCAATAATATCCACGCCCAGTGCTTCCAGCTCGCGGGCAATCTCAATTTTTTCTGGGGTTGTCAGCTGGCAGCCGGGTACCTGCTCACCATCACGCAAGGTGGTGTCAAAAACATAAACGCGGTTGGGATCGTGTAACATAGTTTTTCCTTTTTTATTTTTTATTTGGTATCAAGTATTTAGTATCAAGTATCAGGACAGAAGCATGGCGCTAAAAATCTTGATACCTGATACTAGCTACTTGATACTAGCTTCGCTATTCTTTTATTGCTATAAACCTTAATCTCTTGTAATCAGCATACCATTGGCCGTCTTCGTTATAGTCGGGTTCAAGTATGTCGGTTATTTCGCTTAATATTTGCATTTTTTCGTCTTTGGGTATGCCTTCCATAAACTGGTTGCCGAACATGCAGATCCATTTGGTTACGCCCATATCGCCATCCTGTAATTGTGTTTTACGGTCGAAATGTGCCGCAAATGTTACCCTGAAGCCTTGCGCCTCTAAACGAGTGGTATATTCGCCCAGTGACGGGAAATACCATATGGTTTTATCAGCCAAAGCTTCATAACCATGCTCTCTCAATACTTTTTGCGTAGCCGAGATCATTTTCTGCACGTTGCCTTTTCCACCCATTTCGGCAACAAAACGGCCGCCGGGTTTTAATGCATCATATACACATTTAATGGCTGCATCAGGTTTTAAGATCCAATGCAGGGTGGCGTTTGAAAAAACGGCATCAAACTGTTTATCGAAATGAAAATTGGCACCATCAGCAACTTCAAAATGCACATTAGGGTATTTCTCCTGTGCTGCTTTTATCATCTCTGGTGAAGCATCAATGCCTGTGGCTACAGCACCGCGTTCCTGTATGCGCTCCGTCAGCTGGCCTGTACCGCAACCCAGATCCAGGATCTGCTCACGGCGTTTGATGTCCAGCAATTCCAGTACATTCTCTCCGTATTCAAATACGAAGGAGTGTTTGTCGTCATACAATTCTGCGTTCCATTTCATATTATTTTGATTACACCGATGATTTTTTAATTACACCGATTTTTTTGGCATTAGTTATTGTGTCATTGGTTATAGAGTCATTTTTTGACTTTTAACTTAAATACTCCAGTACCTTTTGCCCCATGGCTTTGGTACCTAATATTTTGCTTTTATCAGTTTTGCTATCCGCGATATCGCCTGTGCGGTAGCCATCTTTTAATGCTTTATCAATTGCATCAGTTACCTTTTTAGCTTCTTCTTTCAAACCGAAACCAATTTCCAGCATTAGCGCTACTGATAGCATTGATGCCAGCGGATTAGCTTTATCCTGGCCGGCGATATCATGTGCCGAACCGTGGATGGGCTCAAAGAAACCGGTACCATCACCAATTGATGCCGATGCCAACATACCCATTGATCCTGCTATCTGCGATGCCTCATCAGTTAAAATATCACCGAAAAGATTGGCGGTTAATACCACATCAAACTTTTTAGGGTTTTTAACCAGTTGCATAGCGGCGTTATCAATGAACATGTGCTCAGTCTCTACATCCGGATAGTTTTTGGCTATCTCCTGAACCACTTCGCGCCATAGGCGTGAGGTTTCAAGTACATTGGCCTTATCTACCGAACATAATTTTTTGCCACGAACACGTGCAGCCTCATATGCTTTTATCGCGATGCGTTCAACCTCGTAACGTGAATAGATCATCAGGTCGGAAGCAGTATTCCTGTCCTCGCTGCGTTTTTTCTCGCCGAAATAAACATCACCTGTCAATTCGCGGAAGAACAAAATATCCGTTCCCTTTAATATCTCTGGTTTAAGGCTTGATGCTTCCAACAACTCATCAAATAACATGATGGGGCGCAGGTTGGCATACAGACCCAACTCTTTACGTATCTTCAATAAACCCTGCTCCGGGCGAACCTTGGCAGATGGGTCATTATCATATTTAGCATGGCCAACCGCGCCAAACAGTATGGCATCGCTGGCTTTTGCTTTTGCCAAAGTTTCATCAGGTAATGGATTGCCGGTTGCCTCAATAGCAACGTGGCCCATCAATGCCTCGTCAAACGTAAATTCATGGCCAAAATCCTTGCCAATTTGCTCTAATACGGCTTTTCCCCAGGTTGTTACTTCCGGTCCGATGCCATCACCGGGTATTACTAATATGTGTTTGGCCCCCCGACCCCCTGAAGGGGGAGTTTTAGAAGCATTATTTTCTGTAGTACTCATTATTTATTAATCATGTTAAACCGCTAACAGTTCCCCCTTTAGGGGGCTAGGGGGCTTTCAAACTCCGCTATTAATTCTTTTTTACTCAGGATGTAATCAATATCATCATAACCGTTGGTCATGCAGGCTTTTTTGTAGGGGTTAACTTCAAAAGCTTCTGTTTCGCCGGTGGCTACTATTTTAATGAACTGATCAACCAGGTTAACTTCTACTACCGCGTGTTCATCTTCAAAAACCGCGTCGAAGATCTTTTGTAAAAATTCATCGCTCACCTGTACCGGTAATAAACCGTTGTTAAGGGCATTACCTTTAAAAATATCAGCGAAGAAGCTGCTTACTACGGCATCAAAACCATAATCGGCAATGGCCCAGGCTGCGTGCTCGCGGCTGCTTCCGCAACCGAAATTTTTGCCTGCAACCAGTATTTTACCGCTATAATTTGGGTTGTTGAGCACGAAATCCTGCTTAGGGTTATCGTTCTCATCAAAACGCCAATCGCGGAACAGGTTATTGCCAAAGCCCTCGCGGGTAGTGGCCTTTAAAAAACGTGCAGGTATGATCTGGTCCGTATCGATATTCTCGATAGGTAGCGGCACAACGCTGGTTTGTATGTGTTTGAATATTTTGGTTGCCATAATTATATGTCATTAGTCATCGAGTCATTGGTCATTGATTTTCTAATCTCTAACCTCCAGCCTCTAATCTCTATTCATAATGTTCAACAGTAGGGAAGGGGTCATAAAAATGATGTAATAACCCTTTCCATTCCTGGTATTCTTTTGATCCTCTGAAACCCTCTGTATGATCGGTTAGTGTTTCCCATTCAACCAATAAAATGAACTGACTTGTATTTTCAATACATCTTTTTAGCTGGTGCGAGATATAACCTTTCATTTGTGATATGATGTTTTGTGCTTTGGAAAATGCTTTTAAAAACTCATCTTCCTGACCAGGTATCACATTTAGTACGGCTACTTCTAAAATCATATTTAATGTCTGAACCTGAATTTTTAGAATTAATTGAATTTTTAGAATTACATAAATTGGTAAATTCAATTAATTATTTAATTCACGTTGAGTTTATATTTTTTATTTAATAAGCGCTTAAATTGTAAACTTTTACTTCCGAAATTTATAAGCAAGCCTGTTTTAATGTTATAAGCTTCGAGATAATTAATTGCCTGGGCCAAATGAACATCTTCTAATTCAATAATCGCTTTTAACTCAACCATTATTTCGCCTTCAACAAAAAAATCTACCCGTCTTGTTCCTATGTGTTCTTCTCTATAAAAGATAGGCATTTCCATTTCTCTTACAAATCCGAGTCCTTCTAAGCTCATTTCAATTTCTAACGCTCTTTGATAGATCACTTCCTGAAAGCCATTTCCTAATGCAGAGTGCACTCGCATTGCACTACCAATAATTTTGCTGGTGCAATCGTTAAATTGTGATGCTGCATTTTTATTGGCTTCCATTAATTCTATCAATTCATTAATTCGCTTAATTCTGGTTCAGACTTTAAAAACTCTCTTATATCCGTAACCTTACCCGTAATCGCGCTTGCTGCGGCGGTTAGCGGGCTGGCTAAAAATGTACGTGAGTTTGGTCCCTGGCGGCCTTCAAAGTTCCTGTTTGAGGTTGATACGCAGTATTTACCTGCCGGGATCTTATCCTCATTCATACCTAAGCAGGCGCTGCATCCTGGCTCTCTCAGCGGGAAACCGGCTGCATCAAATATCTTGTCCAAACCTTCGCGGATGGCTTGTTCCTGTACCTGTTTTGATCCAGGAACCACCCAAACCGTAACATTATCGGCCTTGTGCTTTCCTTTTACAAACTCAGCTACCTGGCGCAAATCCTCAATGCGTGAGTTGGTGCAGCTGCCGATAAATACATAATCAATAGGTTTGCCCAGCAACTGCTCATCATCATGCAGGCCCATGTAAGCCAATGCTTTTTTGTATGATCCTTGTTCCTTCTCCTCAAAAGATAAGGTCTCCGGCACGTGCTGTGTAACGCCAATGCCCATGCCCGGGTTAGTTCCGTAGGTGATCATTGGTTCAATATCTTCGGCGTTAAAGCTTAATATGGCATCAAAATCTGCATCTTCATCAGAGTACAGCGTTTGCCAGTAAGCAACTGCCTTATCCCACTCTTCGCCTTTAGGGGCAAATTCGCGGCCTTTTACATAGTTAATAGTGGTTTCGTCGGGTGCGATAAGGCCGCAACGGGCACCCATTTCAATGCTCATGTTACAGATGGTCATGCGACCTTCCATACTTAACGAGCGGATCGTATCGCCTGCATATTCAACAGCATAACCTGTACCGCCAGCGGCAGATGTTTTTGAAATGATATATAGGATGATATCCTTAGCGCCAACGCCTTTTTGCAATTGGCCGTTAACTTCAATCTTCATGCGTTTTGGGCGTTGTTGTAACAGGCACTGTGTTGCCATTACCTGCTCCACCTGCGATGTGCCTATACCAAACGCTATGGCACCAAAAGCGCCATGGGTTGAGGTGTGGCTATCGCCGCAAACATAAGTACCTCCAGGGCGGGTAATGCCCAGTTCAGGGCCTATTACGTGTACAATGCCCTGGAAGGGGTGGCCTAAGCCATATAATTCAATACCAAATTCTGCACAATTTTTTGTGAGCATGTCAACCTGGTAACGGGAAAGTTCTTCTTTGATGGGTAGGTGCTGGTTCCATGTAGGAACGTTGTGGTCGGCTGTGGCAACCGTTTGTTTTGGCCTGAAGACCGGTAACCCCCGTGCGCGCAAGCCATCAAATGCCTGCGGACTGGTTACTTCATGTATAAAGTGCGTGTCGATGTATAAAATGTCGGGAAAACCCTCGTTGCTACTGACGACGTGTGCATCCCAAATCTTGTCAAAAAGTGTTTGTCCCATAAACTTATTCATTATGTCATTGCGAGCGATAGCGTGGCAATCTCTTAGTTAGTTTGGCGACGAGGTTGCCGCGTCGTACCTCCTCGCAATGACAAATTTTATTATTTTATTATAGCGATGGGTTTCAAACCCATCGCTACTTATTATCCTTTATTGTTCCCCCCTTTAGGGGGTTAGGGGGCTTACGCTTCTACAACCTGGTTTTCAGGGCGTAGGCTGCGTACAGTTTTACCTGCTTGCCATATTTCGCTGTCACGCAGTTCTTTTAATTCTGCATCCAGTTTTTCGCGGTAATCAGGCTGGCTGTTTGAGTCGATTGAGCGTTGTGATTCAACACCTGTTGCAACACTTTTGTACAGATCTTCAAATACTGGTTTAGTAGCATCGCGGAATTTTTTC
Source organism: Mucilaginibacter mallensis (assembly GCF_900105165.1). NCBI lineage: Bacteria > Pseudomonadati > Bacteroidota > Sphingobacteriia > Sphingobacteriales > Sphingobacteriaceae > Mucilaginibacter > Mucilaginibacter mallensis. The sequence continues at coordinate 4,750,005 of NZ_LT629740.1, read as the reverse complement.
CACCAATCTAAAGCACCACGTTGTGCAGTAGTTGAGCAATTTGCATACATCCAGTCCATACCATTTTCAGCAACAAGTGGCATTAATGATTGGGTTAACTCTTCAACAGTTTCGTTGAAGGCTTCAGATGGTGAGTGACCGTTTGCGCGCAATACATCGTACTGAGCAGCGAAGATACCCTGGATACAACCCATTAGTGTACCACGCTCGCCGGTTAAATCGCTATAAACTTCTTTTTTGAAGTTAGTTTCGAATAAGTAACCGCTACCAACTGCGATACCTAAAGCGATAACCCTGTCAAATGCTTTACCTGTAGCATCCTGGAAGATAGCGTAGCTTGAATTTAAGCCACGGCCTTGCAGGAACATGCGGCGTAATGAAGTACCAGATCCTTTTGGAGCAACTAAAAATACGTCAACATCAGCAGGAGGGATGATACCGGTTTGCTCGTTGAAAGTAATACCGAAACCATGTGAAAAATATAATGCTTTGCCCGGAGTTAAGTGTTTTTTAACAGTTGGCCATAAAGCAATCTGTGCTGCATCGCTTAATAAATAGCAAATAACAGTTCCTCTTTCAAGGGCTTCTTCAATTTCAAAAAGGGTTTCGCCCGGTACAAAGCCATCTGCAACAGCTTTATCCCAAGTTTTGGTGCCTTTGCGCTGACCAACGATAACGTTGATACCATTGTCTTTTTGATTTAATGCCTGGCCCGGACCCTGAACGCCGTAACCGATAACAGCTACAACTTCATCTTTTAATACGTCCTGAGCTTTTGATAAAGGGAACTCCTCGCGGGTTACTACATTTTCTTCACTACCGCCGAAATTTAATTTTGCCATTGTTTTGATTTTTGATTTTTGTGATCTCACCGATTTTGGGGTGATCTCACCGATTTTTATATTTAAATTCTATCAGTTAACTAATTGGTTTCCCTTACGGGATTGGGCTACATGCTGAACACTTTTTGCCCTTTATTCAGGTATTCGTTCTCAATCACATCTTCACCTGGTTCCAGTCTTTCAAACTCACGTAGTTTAGAGTTAAAGCCTTCGCTATCCTTAATAATAGCTACTCTTGCACTGCGTACAAACTCTATGAGGCCGTAAGGTTGTAAAATGGCTATCAGGTTATCAGTCTCCTCGCGGTGACCGGTGGTTTCAAAAACGGTATAGTCTTTACGCAAAACTACAACACGTGCACCATTTTCGCGCAATAAACGTTCCACACTTACCTTCTCGGCTATCACATCTGTTGATACCTTGTATAAAGCCAGTTCCTGCCATATCACATCGGCATTGGTATGGTAGTATACTTTTAAAACTTCCACCTGTTTTTCAATCTGGCGGGTTAGCTTGCGTACCACATCCTCCGACTCAGTGATCACAATATTAAAGCGGTGGATACTCTCTATTTCTGACGGAGAAGTATTCAGGCTGTCGATATTGATCTTACGGCGTGTAAATATAATAGCTATCCGGTTTAAAAGACCAATTTGGTTTTCCGTATAAACCGTGATGTTAAATTCCTGCTTTTCTGTATCTTGATTGCTCATCTTTTAATCTCTTAGGGGTTTATTTAAGCCTGATCTCACTTACGCTGCATCCCTGCGGTACCATCGGGAATACGTTATTCTCTTTAGTTACCATTACTTCTAACAGGTATGAACCTTTGTGGGCTATCATTTCTTTTAATGTAGGTACCAGATCTTCCCTGTTATTAATGCATTTGCCAGCTATGCGGTAAGCCGCAGCCAGTGCCACAAAATCAGGGCTTTGGATATCAACAAATGAGTAGCGGCGCTCGTTAAATAATTCCTGCCATTGGCGCACCATGCCTAAGAATCGGTTGTTAAGGATGATGATCTTAACATCAACACCTGTTTGCATAATAGTACCCAGCTCCTGTAAGGTCATCTGGAAACCACCGTCACCAATAATGGCAACAACATCACGTTCCTGAGCGCCAAATTTAGCGCCTATGGCTGCTGGTAATGCAAAGCCCATAGTGCCTAAACCACCGCTGGTAACGTTGCTGCGTGTTTTGTTGAACTGTGCATAACGACAGGCCACCATCTGGTGCTGGCCAACGTCGGTCACAATAACGGCATCGCCATTAGTTAACTCATTCAGTTGTTTGATCACCTCGCCCATGGTCATCTCTTCTGATGTTGGGTTCAGCTCGGTATGTATTACCGCGTCAACTTCTTTTTGAGTGTACTCATTAAAAAGTTTAAGCCATTCGGTATGTTCTTTTTTATCAACCAAAGCGGTAAGCAATGGCAAGGTTTCTTTACAATCGCCCCAAACAGGTACGGTTGTTTTTACGTTCTTGTCGATCTCAGCCGGGTCAATATCCAAATGGATAACCTGAGCCTGTTTGGCGTATTTGTCTAAACGACCGGTTACACGGTCATCAAAACGCATACCGATGGCGATCAATACATCGCAATCATTAGTCAGCACGTTAGGGCCGTAGTTGCCATGCATGCCCAGCATACCCACGTTAAGCGGGTGATCTGTTGGGATAGCGCCTGCGCCAAGGATTGTCCAAGCTGAAGGAATACCGCTTTTTTCGATGAAAGCTTTAAACTCCTGCTCGGCACTGCCTAATATTACGCCTTGTCCCCATAATACAAATGGTTTTTTAGCCTGATTGATCAAAGCCGCAGCTTCTTCGATATATTGATGGCGAACGATAGGTTTTGGCCTGTAGCTACGGATATGGTTACATTTTACATAGCCTTTATAATCGAACTTCTGGATCTGCGCGTTTTTGGTGATGTCGATCAAAACAGGTCCGGGGCGGCCGCTTTTAGCTATATAGAAAGCCTTAGCGATCACTTCAGGAATCTCATTAGCATCAGTTACCTGGTAGTTCCATTTGGTAACTGGGGTGGTAATATTGATCACATCAGTTTCCTGGAAAGCATCAGTACCTAACAGGTGTGCAAACACCTGGCCGGTGATACATACTAATGGCGTGCTATCAATTTGTGCATCAGCCAAACCAGTTACCAGGTTAGTTGCACCCGGCCCGCTTGTTGCGAAGACGACACCGACTTTACCTGAGGTACGCGCATAGCCCTGACCGGCATGTATGCCGCCCTGCTCATGACGGACCAGTATGTGGTTTAATTTTTCTTTGTAATCATACAAAGCGTCATAAATAGGCATAATAGCGCCACCCGGATAGCCAAAAATGGTATCCACACCTTCAGTGATCAATGCTTCTAATAATGCTACTGACCCTGAAACTTCAACAGCTTCTTTTGCTGCCGGTGTTGTTAGTACTTCCTGTTGTGCAACTTCCATAAAGCCCCCTAACCCCCTAAAGGGGGAATTTTTGTTTAATTTATTAATTTATATCTTTTTATTACCCTCTTGTTCCCCCTTTAGGGGGTTAGGGGGCTTATTCCATTTCATCTGTTACACAGCCTTCAGCAGCTGAGGTAACTGTTTTTGCATAGCGATATAAAACACCTTTTGTAACCTTAAGTGCTGGTTTTACCCAGGCTGCTTTACGGGCCGCAAATTCTTCGTCGCTGATCATTACATTAATGGTGCGGTTAATGGCATCAATAAAGATCCTGTCGTTATCTTTTACAAAAGCGATACCACCGCCGTCATAAGCTTCAGGGGTGATGTGGCCAACCACAAAACCATGTGTGCCACCAGAGAAACGGCCATCAGTAATTAATGCTACTGAACTGCCTAAGCCTGCGCCAAATATGGCTGATGTAGGTTTTAACATCTCAGGCATGCCAGGCGCGCCCTTAGGGCCAACGTTGCGGATAACCACTACATCACCTTTTTCAACGCGACCGCTTTGTATACCGTGGATCAATTCAAACTCACCATCAAACACGCGTGCAGGGCCTTCAAAGCTGGTGCCTTCTTTACCGGTGATCTTGGCTACGCTGCCGCCTTCGGCAAGGTTTCCGTATAGTATCTGTAAGTGACCGGTAGCCTTGATAGGATTTTCAACCGGCAGGATTATTTTCTGTGTATCGAAATTGATTGATGGTATTTCCTGTAGATTTTCGGCAATTGTTTTACCTGTTACAGTTAAGCAATGACCATGCAGCCATCCCTGGTCCCAGCAATATTTCATTACCGCAGGTACGCCGCCTACTTTGTGCAGGTCTTCCATCATGTATTTACCGCTTGGCTTCATATCAGCCAAAACAGGGATGCGGTTGCTTACCGCCTGGAAATCGTCCTGGGTAATTTTTATGCCTACGCTTTTTGCCATTGCAATTAAGTGCAATACCGCGTTGGTTGATCCACCCAATACCATAATAACTACGATCGCATTCTCGAATGCTTCGCGGGTCATGATGTCTGTCGGTTTTATGTCTTTTGCTAATAAGATCTTGATCGCTTTTCCTGCTGCTAAACATTCTGCTTTCTTCTCTTCGCTTAAAGCAGGGTTTGACGATGAATAAGGTAAGCTCATGCCCAAAGCCTCGATAGCTGCAGCCATGGTGTTTGCAGTGTATATACCACCGCAAGCTCCGGCGCTCGGACAGGCATTTTTTATTACGCCCATAAAGTCCTCCGGACTAATAGTGCCTGCCATTTTTTGGCCTAAGGCCTCGAATGCTGATACGATGTTCAGGTCTTCACCTTTCCAGTGGCCCGGTTTAATAGTACCACCATATACCATTATCGACGGGCGGTTTAAACGTCCCATTGCCATAATAGAGCCCGGCATATTTTTATCACAGCCCGGCAGGGTGATAACACCATCATAATATTGAGCACCAACAACTGCTTCAATTGAATCGGCGATAATATCACGACTAACCAATGAATAGCGCATACCTTCGGTACCGTTGCTCATGCCATCGCTCACACCAATAGTGTGGAAGATAAGACCAACCATTTCTGCATCCCAAATACCTTGTTTAATTATTTTAGCAAGATCATTAAGGTGCATGTTACAGGTGTTACCATCATAACCCATGCTTGCTACACCTACCTGTGGTTTCTGCATATCGTCGTCGGTTAAGCCGATTCCGTATAGCATGGCCTGTGCTGCTGGCTGCGTAGGATCCTGGGTAAAGGTTTTACTGTACCGGTTCAATTCTATTGCTTCTGTTGTATCAGGTGCGCTCATTATGGTAGAATATTTATACTAATTTTGTTACAGGTTCTTTATTGATTTAGATTTACTGAATCTCTGCAAATCCGTATTTGTAAGGTAGATATAGCTATCGCGAATAACAATACACACAACCCTTTATTTTTATTTAGTATATTATAGATGTTTATTTTAAATATACGAAATTATATTTTTTATTATTAAAATTATGCGTAATATAATTTTTAACAAAACATACCAAAGTTTAAAACGGTATTCGGTATCGATTTTATGCATGCATAGTAAAGTGTCGATTTTCTTCCTGAAATGGGATTTTATCACAAAAAATTATCACAAACAAAGCCCAATTTATCTTACTTTGTGAAGAGTTATCAGCATGGAAGAAATACAGTTTGAAATATTGCCTACCGCTTTATTAAATGATTATTTGCAGCAAGTAAATAAATCTGTTTCTGCAAATTTTGAAAATTTAAAGGATAGCGAACTATCAGCAGATACTTTCAGCTTTTATACTTCGGTTTCAGCTGTGTTTTCTTCTAAGATAGAGGGAGCGGATATTGAACTGGATTCCTTTATCAAACATAAAAAATGGGGCGTGAAGTTTTTGCCTGATCATACTCAAAAGATTGATGATCTGTATGAAGCTTACCAGTTTGCTCAAAATAATGCTTTAACTGCTGATGCCATTAAACAAGCCCATATATTATTAACACAGCATATTTTGCAAAAGGTATATCGCGGTAAGATAAGGACCGGGAATATGTTTGTAACAACAGCCGATGGTAAAATAGAATATGTTGCCTGTCCGCCAAATTTGGTTAAACCAGAACTTGATAAATTATATAATGATATCGCTGTATTACTGGGTGCGGAATTGAGTTTTGAAGAAACACTGTTCTTTGCATCGCTCATCCATCTTGTTTTTGTGAAGATCCATCCTTTTGATGATGGCAACGGTAGGACTGCCCGGTTACTTGAAAAATGGTTCCTGGCTCAAAAGCTGGAAGATAAGGCCTGGTTCATCCAATCAGAGAAATTCTATTACGATCATCATCAAACCTATTATAATAATATACGAGTGATGGGTTTGGAATATGAGTTATTGGATTATGGGAAAGCTATGCCTTTTTTGTTGATGTTGGCGCAGTCAATAAGTTAATTATTTTTTTTATAAATTCTTAATAATAAATGTTAATTACCCCGACTGAATTATTAAACATAATCAAACTAAAAAAAGAAATTAATTTCTCTGAATACCCAAATTTAAAGAATGTTCTTTATGATGTTTTATTTAGTAAAATGCCTGTTTTGATTAATGTAATACGAAAAGGCGATTTTGTATATCGTACTGTTCCAATTTATAGAAATGATATTACACTCGGTCGAAAAAAATATTTAAGTTATAGGCCTATAGAATATGATTACCCATATTTTAATCGTTGTAGTGAGCCAGAACAGAGACATTTCTATTGCTCCACAACTCGACATTTATCTATTGGGGAGTGTTCTTATTTTATTTCTGAAAGTGATGATCAAAACAAAGTCTTTACGAAAAATAGCGAACGTTTAGAAGTGGGTATGTGGGAAGTGACAAAGGATATTTATGTAATAGATATGAGATTTGGAAATTTCACACATGAAGGCACAGAGTCACACCAAATAGAATTAAAAGAGAAGTATAACCAATTTGCTAAAGAACAATTTATAAAAGACTTTTTTGATTACATAAATGAATTGTTTGAACTTCCTATCAAAAAGGAGTCACATCTACAATATTGGCTAACCGCATGCTATAGCAATTATCTCTTTGATGATCAATTTGAAAAACAACCAAATTGGGGAAATATAGATGATATTGAAGATAAATCACATATATATATGGATGGAATTTTATATCATAGTGTCAAAGGAATTCAAACAACGCCCCCAATTGGAGGATACAATTTGGCTTTAAAAACAGAATTAATTGATAATAATAGTTTAAAATTGATAAGATCTGGGATATTCGAAACAAACCAAATTGGTGAAAAAGAGTTTGTGCTTGATAACTTGATAAAAATTAACAGAAATATTTCGGGTGACTCTTGGTATTACGAAGATCCTACGGAAAAGGATTTGTCCTAATTAATTATTTCATCTATTTAATTAATCAACCCCACAAAAAAAGCCCTCCGGCAATACCGAAGGGCTTTCTATAAATCTTTGTAAGTTTCGTCTTATTTGTGGGTGATGCCCTCTGCTAATACGGTAACTACATTATTTAAGGCTTCAACAACGCCGCCTTGTATAAAAAATATTTCTTCTTTACCTGAGCCGCGTACTACTAACTTACCATCTTGCAGGGTTGAGATAATAGGAGCATGGTGGTTCAAAATTTCAAATGAGCCTAATGTACCCGGCAGCGTTACCGAAGTGGCTTCGCCTTCAAATACTTTTTTATCAGGAGTAAGGATTTCTAAAGTCATTTTTTTTGTATCAAGTATTTAGTATCAGGTATCAAGTAAAGATGATATCAAGTAGCAAGTCAAAATTTGTCTTGCTACTTGATACTAAGTACTTGCTACTAGTTATTAGCTTCCGCTAATAATTTTTTACCTTTTTCAATAGCTTCTTCAATGCTGCCTACAAGGTTGAATGAACCTTCAGGATACTCATCAACTTCGCCATCCATAATCATGTTAAAGCCTTTGATGGTTTCTTTAATATCAACCAAAACGCCTTTTAAGCCGGTGAACTGCTCAGCAACGTGGAACGGTTGTGATAAGAAACGCTGAACACGGCGCGCACGTGATACAACCAGTTTATCTTCTTCAGATAACTCGTCCATACCCAGGATCGCGATAATGTCCTGCAGCTCTTTGTAACGTTGTAATGTTTCCTTAACACGTTGAGCAGTGTTGTAATGCTCGTCGCCTAAAATAGCAGGGCTAAGGATACGTGAAGTTGAATCCAGAGGATCTACCGCAGGGTAGATACCAAGCTCGGCAATTTTACGTGAAAGTACGGTTGTAGCATCTAAGTGGGCAAATGTTGTAGCCGGTGCAGGGTCAGTCAAGTCATCCGCAGGTACATATACCGCCTGTACAGAGGTAATTGAACCACGTTTGGTTGATGTGATACGCTCCTGCATGGTACCCATTTCAGTAGCCAGTGTTGGCTGGTAACCTACCGCTGAAGGCATACGGCCTAAAAGAGCCGATACTTCAGAACCTGCTTGTGTAAAGCGGAAGATGTTATCAATAAAGAATAATATATCACGGCCCTTGCCTTCTGCGTCACCATCGCGGAAATACTCAGCGATAGTTAAACCTGAAAGCGCCACACGTGCACGTGCACCAGGAGGCTCGTTCATTTGTCCGAAAACGAAGGTTGCTTTTGAATCTTTTAAAGCTTCAGGGTCAATTGCTGATAGGTCCCATCCGCCTTCTTCCATTGAATGCATAAATGCATCACCATATTTTATAATGCCTGATTCCAACATCTCACGCAGTAAGTCGTTACCTTCACGGGTACGCTCACCTACACCAGCAAACACTGATAAACCAGAGTATGCTTTTGCAATGTTGTTGATCAGTTCCTGGATCAATACTGTTTTACCAACACCAGCACCACCGAATAAACCGATCTTACCACCTTTTACATAAGGCTCCAATAAGTCGATAACTTTAATACCTGTGAAAAGTACTTCAGTTTCGGTCGAAAGATCTTCGAACCTTGGAGGCATAGCATGGATAGAGCGTCCTTTTGATTTGTCAAGATTAGGAATACCGTCGATAGCATCACCAACTACGTTAAAAACGCGACCTTTGATATCATCACCAACCGGCATTTTAATAGAAGCTTCAGTATCAAGTACAGGCATTCCGCGCAATAAACCATCTGTTGAGTCCATCGCTATGGCACGTACGCGATCTTCGCCTAAATGCTGCTGAACTTCAAGAATGATTTTTTGGCCATTGTCCTTTGTAATCTCTAAGGCGTCAAAAATTTTAGGAAGATGTGCGTTGTCAGTAAAGCTTACGTCAACTACCGGACCTATTATCCGTGATATTTTTCCAATGTTTGGCATATATAACCTGGTAATTTATAAAAAATTAATACGAAATAATATTTCCCACTATTTCGGAGCGCAAAGTTAAGCTTTCTTGTCAAATATTTAAATAGTTGTGATAGAATTTTTTGACGCCTATTGTAATGAGTATCAATTAGCTTCAACAATGCTAATTTATTATAAACAATAGATAATATATTTTATGCCTCAAAACTCAAAATGATCTTGCCGGTATGGTTACCGCTATCCATTAATTGATGTGCCTGGGCTGCTTTTGCCGCCGGGAACACCTCATATATAACAGGCCTTATTTCGTGGGATGCCAAAAAGGGCCAGATGTTTGTTTCAAGACTGTGTGCGATAGCCGCTTTAAAAGCCACATCTCGCGAGCGCAGCATAGAGCCGGTTATGGTGATGCGTTTGCGCATTACTAAGGATAGGTCAACCTGTGCATCCTTGCCTTTTACGCTGTTGATCTGTACTAAGCGGCCCTCATCAGCCAGTGATTGGAGATTTAGAGGTGTGTAGTCTCCACCGATGGTATCCAGTATTACATCAACACCTTTGCCATTAGTTAATTGCTGGATTGCATCTTTAAAGTTTTCTGTTTTATAGTTGATGGCCTTTGTTGCGCCGAGTTTTTCGCATTCACGGCATTTATCATCCGATCCTGCAGTAGTATAAACGGTGCTGCCCATAGCTTTTGCCATTTGTATGGCTGCAACGCCAATACCACCCGAGCCGCCGTGTACCAGCAGACTTTCACCCTTTTTTAGTTTGGCGCGATCAAACACATTGCTCCACACGGTGAAAAAAGTTTCAGGCAGGGATGCAGCTTCTATATATAATAGGTCGTCGGGTATTGGGAGGCATTGCCCGGCGGGTACGCTGCAATATTCGGCATAGCCGCCGCCGTTGAGCAAGGCACATATGCGGTCGCCTTCCTTCCAACGGGTAACGTTTGCACCAACCTTAACAATAAGGCCGGCGATTTCCAGTCCGGGGATATCCTGTGGAGCTCCGGGCGGGGGCGGATAATTCCCTTTACGCTGAAATACATCAGGGCGGTTAATACCCGCGGCAGCAACTTTAACCAGCACCTCATCGGCGGTAATTTCGGGTTTGGGCCTTTCTGCTATCTGCAAAACTTCCGGTCCGCCGGGCTGGGTTATGATAACTGCTTTCATAGGGGTAAATATTTCGCTAATATAACCCTAATGAGGTAGTTCTGTTTGTAAATTTACGCTTACAAAACGGCCTTATTCGCTCCTTAAACTTTCAACCGGGTTTACCAGCGCCGCCTTGATAGCCTGAAAACTGATAGTAATAAACGCGATAAGGATAGCACCCAAACCGGTAACAATCAAAACCCACCATTGTATATTTTGCCTGTAGGCGAAACCTTCCAACCATTTGTGCATGGCCATCCAGGCTAATGGGGTGGCGATAGCTATGGATATTAATACCAGTTTGATGAAATCTTTTGACAGCAGCGCAATCACTGTAGATAGGTTGGCTCCAAGTACCTTGCGGATACCGATTTCCTTATTACGCTGTTCGGCGGCATAGGCGGCCAGGCCGAATAAGCCGAGGCAGGCGATGATGAGGGCGAATACGGTAAACGACAAGAACAGCTTGCCCGTGCGCTGCTCAAAACGGTAAGCTGCATCAAAATCGGCATCCATAAACGAATATTGGAAATGCTGGTTTGGCGAAACGGAGTTCCACGAGTTTTCTATTTTGGCGACGTAGGGTGTCATATTTTTGGCATCTATCTTAACACTTAAAGCGCCTGTGTTATTACCCAGTAGCATAACCACAGGTGTAATATTATTCCGTAAGGAACTGAAATTAAAATCCTTTACCACACCAATAACGCTGTATTCCTTTATCGATTTACTTGGCCCATCTACTTTGTATAATTTTTTATTCAGCGGATCTTTGGCAAAACCCAGCATGCGTGCAGCGGTTTCATTAATAATAACAGTGGATGAATCCGATATAAGCTCACTGGAAAAATTACGGCCTGTGGCCAGCTTCATGCCCATAGTGTTGAGGTAATCCTCGTCTACCGGCCATATTTCGGTAAACAAAGCACTTTTACCATCGGGTGTTTTGTTGGTGAATACTGCATCAGGCGCCCTTAAGCTGCCGGTAGGTATAAAGCTGCTCAGCGTAGCGTTTGCTACGCCGGGTAATTGCTTGATCTCCTGTTTAAGCGTTTTGGCATTATCCAGCACATCAACATATTTTATAACTAAAACCTGACTGCGGTTAAAGCCGAGATCTTTATGCTGAATATAATTGAGCTGATTATAGATTACCAATGTACCTATGATGAGGAAAATAGAAATAGAAAACTGCAGCACCACCAAAAAGTTGCGGAAGTTGCTGCCCTTAAAACCAATTGACAATTTGCCCTTTAATACATTGATGGGCTTAAATCCCGACAGGTAAAAAGCCGGGTAAGAGCCCGCCAATACGCCAACTACAACAATCATTACCAATAATGACGGGATTAACCAGCCCAGTAATTGGGCAGATAAGGTTAATTGTTTGCCCGATATTTGATTGAACAGCGGCAACAATGCCCATGCAGCCAACACAGCTATAATGGTAGCGAACAGCGTTACCAATAATGATTCGGAAATAAACTGGGCGATGAGGCTTTTACGCGATGAGCCTAATACCTTGCGCACACCTACCTCGCGGGCACGATTGGCGGAACGTGCGGTGGAAAGGTTCATGAAATTGATACAGGCGATGAGCAATACAAACAACGCGATTGCTCCGAAAATATAAACATAGGTTATGCTGCTGTTGGTACCCAATTCGTACTGGCGGTTTGATTGCAGATGGATATCCTTTAGCGACGTTAAGTTCAATTTTAGGTAATTACCACTTTTAGTAAGCGTAGCATAATTTGTCGCTCCAAAATTCTGGTAAAAGAGTTTATTTAATTTAGATACGAAATTCTCATGATTACCTGACTGTTTAAATAATATATAGGTGCTATAAACAATACTATTCCAGTTCTGCTCTTTGCTTGATGGTATTGCGGCCATAGATATAAAATAGTCGAAATTAAAATGAGATTGTGTCGGCATGTTGCGAATGACACCTGTTATTTTGTAATCTCTATTCTCTCCAACCAAGTGCAAATATTTACCAACTACGTTGGTACTGCCAAAATATTTCCGTGCTGCCAATTCGCTTATAACTATAGTATTTGGTTCTACCAGTGCAGTTTTCGGGTCGCCGGACAACATGGGTAAAGTAAACACAGCGAAAACTGATGGGTCTGCATAGGCTACCTTATCTTCAATTACATTCTCATTCCCTTTCCTGATACGGGTATCTAAAGATTTAATTAACCGGGTAGTAGCTTCAATTTCGGGGAAATTAGTTCTGATAGCGGCTGCCAAAGGTGGCGGGGCAATGGCAAATGAACTGATGTTGCCGCCATATTTCATATCCGTATTTACACGATAAATGCGGTCAGCCTTGGTGTTATAGCGGTCGTAGCTTAATTCATCAAAAACATAAAAAACGATCAGCAGGCAGGTAGCCAAACCTAAGGCCAGGCCCAGTACATTTATAAAGGTAAAGCCCTTGTTTTTTAACAGGCTGCGAAAGGCTGTTTTAATGTAGTTTTTAAGCATAACGAATAAGGTTTAATGAGAAACCTAAAGATAGGTATTGATAACCAGCCTGTTTGTTAAATAAAGTTAAAACTAATTGGTTAGTTATTGGGGATGACCTGGGCTAACTTTTTATCCAGGTCATTCAGCGTTCCTTCGTCAATTCTTCTCTCAAAGTCCTGTTGAATGCTGCCATAATAACGACCGATGATCTTACCTTTCTTATCTATCAGGAAAATAGTAGAAGGCGGCATCCCATTAATATTATACATTACTTCTAGTATGTTGTTATATTTAGATGTCCCCATATTTTCTGCTATATGATGCCAGTTTTTAGTGCCATGTTTATTTATAGTATCCTTCCAGCCGGGGGTTACAAAATCAGTACATATGCCAACGATTTCCAAACCCTTAGTATGATATTTAGCATATAACTGGTTTAAATGTTGATAATCATCGCATTGGCACCAACTTGCCCAGAATATAAGCATTACATAATTTTTATCCTTGAACGATTGCAGGTTAAATGGGTGTCCATTTATATCTGTTTTAGTAAATAATGGTGCTATACTTCCCCGGGCAGAAGCCTTACGATAAGTATATTCTTTCTGTATGCTTAGCCCTGCAATACTGTTTTTTACAGATGAAGAAAATGTATTATAATACCTTTCAATAGTATCAAGCGGTAGCTCCTCTATATAATTGTTGACCAGGTAGGCGCTTAAATAAGAGTTGGGATGTGTAAAGGCAAACCGATAATCCATTTGTTTTACCAATTCATCACATGAATCAATTTTTCCACCAATGGCTACAACAGCCGCATGGTTTTTCGGTGTATTGCCTCCGGCTGATATTTTCCATGATTTATTATATAATGAAAGTTTATTTTGTTGGATAGGCTTTTCCTGTTTAATTAATTCATCCCAATCATCCTGCATTTGCGATCCTGTTATTTTTGCATGCTCAAAATCATTTTCGTGCAGGGAAACGGTCATCTCGCCCGGACTTAAAAATATTTCAGTACCATTTGACACGTCGTACTTATTGTTGGGCATCACTTTAATATCGCTCATAAGGGTGGCATAAACGGGGCTGCTGATCCAACCTTTGAATGTAAATTTATCCTCTTTGATGTAAGCCTTCCGCCGGATTTTTTTTCCGTTATTGTCTTTATAATCCAGGAACAATGCATGACTGTGTTTGCCGGTAAAAGTCCCCCTTAATATATAATTGGGCACAGCCTGTTTTTTCTGCGCGGATGCCAGGCTGCTGAGCAGGAAAAGGAAAAATAACAGGGCTACGATGGACTTCATTTTGAAGGTTTATACCTATAAATTTAAGCTTAATATCAGTTCATATCATCTCCCCGGTTTAAATAAATTAAATATTTTGACCATTGGATTATGATCAGAAGCCAGACTTTAGTTTTATTATCATTTATTTGCAGAAAAAAAACTTATGTCATTCCAACCAGGTCAACCAGCTCCGCAGTTCACTTTATATTCATCAGCATTGAAGGAAGTTTCCTTGGCTGATTTTAAGGGCAAAAAAGTTGTTATCCACTTTTTCCCGATGGCTTTTACAGGCACTTGTACCACCCAGCTATGCACCATGCGCGATAGCTTTGGCTATTATGAGGGCTTAAACGCGGTGATTTTAGGTATCTCAGTTGATTCGCCTTTTACACTGGCTAAGTTTAAAGAAGAGAATAATTACCAGTTTGATCTGCTGTCGGATTTTAACAAGGAAGTATCAACAGCATACGGTTCTATATATGAAAACTTTGTTTTTGGCTTAAAAGGCGTATCAAAACGCGCGGCCTTTGTTATTGACGAAGAGCAAAATATTATCTACGCAGAGGTGCTTGAAGTAGCAACAGATCTGCCTGATTTTAATGCAATAGCAGCGATCGTAAAGTAATTTTACATTTTTTTAGGGGATTAAAATAAAAATCCTATTTTTGCAGTCCGTTAAAAAAGGCAGTTATAGTCGTTATAACATTAGGGCCGATTTTAGTGAAGACTTAGCACTTGTAGCTCAATTGGATAGAGCACCTGACTACGGATCAGGAGGTTAGGGGTTCGACTCCCTTCAAGTGCACATAGAATTGCACTATATCACAAGGATAAAATCCTTAGGTGCGCAAAAATATCAAGCCTTTCAGTAATTGTACCGGAAGGCTTTTAATTTGATATAAGCATGCTAAACTTGGTATTGTTCGGCCCGCCCGGAGCAGGCAAAGGTACTCAATCACAAAAACTTATTGAAAAATATGGCCTGATCCACCTATCTACAGGTGATCTTTTGCGCGGGGAGATATCACAGGGAACACCACTAGGTTTAGAAGCAAAGAAGTTGATGGATCATGGTAAATTAGTTCCTGACGAGGTTGTTATTGGTATGATCAGCAATAAACTGGATGCCAATAAGGATGGAAAGGGATTTATTTTCGATGGTTTTCCACGCACAGTTGCTCAAGCTGAAGCTTTGGATGTTTTGCTTGAAACTAAATCATCATTAATATCAGGCATGATTGCCCTGGAAGTTGATGATGATGAATTAGAGCGCCGGCTATTATTAAGAGGAAAAGATTCAGGCCGCCCGGATGATGCTAATCCGGAGATCATCCGCAAGCGTATACATGAATACAATGATAAAACGGCACCAGTTGCCGGTTTTTATAAACAACAGGATAAATTTAACAGCATTAATGGTATTGGATCAGTAGATGAGATATTTGCCACGATAAACGTTATTATTGATTCCTGGTTAAAAAAATAATAAACGCAGAAAGCTAAATAATTTGTAAAGTCCGGAAGTATAGGCAATTTGCTTAAACTTTCGGACTTTGCTGACTTAAAGACTTTCCGACTAAAATAAAAAAGAGATGTCCCAGGGTTCAAATTTTGTTGATTATGTGAAGATATGCTGCCGTTCGGGGCATGGTGGGTCGGGTTCGGCGCATTTGCACCGCGATAAGCATACCGCTATGGGTGGTCCTGATGGTGGTGATGGCGGCAGAGGCGGGCACGTGATCGTTAAAGGCAATGCACAGCTTTGGACTTTGTTGCATCTTAAATTCCGTAAACACGTAATTGCAGGCGACGGTGAATCGGGCGGGAGCTCACAAAAAAGCGGGAAAACCGGCAGGGACGAGATATTGGAAGTACCACTGGGTACTATCGCAAAAAATTCAGAAACCGGTGAAACATTATTTGAAATAACCCAGGATGGCGAAACCCGCATACTTACCGAAGCAGGCAGGGGAGGATTAGGCAATTGGCATTTTAAAACATCAACCTTCCAAACCCCGCGCTTTGCACAACCCGGCGAAGATGGCAAGGAGGAATGGAACGTACTTGAACTAAAATTACTGGCTGATGTTGGTTTGGTTGGTTTCCCTAATGCGGGTAAATCAACGCTGTTATCAGTAGTTTCGGCAGCAAAGCCGGAGATAGCCGATTACGCCTTTACAACGCTTGTGCCTAATTTGGGTATAGTTGCCTACCGTAACGGCAGATCGTTCGTCATGGCGGATATTCCGGGTATCATAGAGGGTGCATCGCAGGGCAAGGGCTTAGGCTTTAGGTTCCTGAGACATATCGAGCGTAACTCGGTATTATTATTCATGGTGCCTGCTGATACCAATCGTACTATAAAAGAAGAATACAACATCCTGTTGAAGGAATTACAGGAGTATAATCCCGAACTGATCCACAAACCACGTGTATTGGCTATTACCAAATCGGATATGCTGGACGATGAGTTACTGCAGGAAATGAAGAAGGAAGTGCCGCAGGATGTTCCGTCGATCTTTATATCATCGGTAGCTCAAAAAGGGATTAATGAGCTAAAGGACCTCCTTTGGACAGAGATCAATAAAGAACAATAATAAAAAGCTTGTGTGGAATTACTTAGCCGAGTACAACGTGTACATCGGGCTAAGTTTTTGAATGGAGAAGTCCTTATACCCCCGGAAGAATTTCATAATCATACTAGCCTGTGCTCCGTCATAACTTGCGGGCAGTACAATGTATAATGGTCCGGCGTGACCATCATAGCTATAATCATCATTATCAAAAGGAATATTTGCCGGCGGCTGATCGAGCGTGATGATGCGGTTGTGTTCTATTTCCAAACCAACATCAGGTGTTGTGAAAGCGAATATAGCATTGGTGTTTTGCTTATCAAGCTGCAATACATAATCTAATGATGGCTGATCGATGGATTGCTGCGCTATTCCTGTATTTCCCCTCGCACTCAGGCTATTCACCTCATGAATTCGTGCCAGGGTTGAATAGTTAATAAAAGCTATGTAAAGACATATCAACCCAAAAAGAATCTGATATACTGGTTTGAATTTGCTAAACAAATAAATGATCCCAGGCGCCAGCATCAGGCTTAGGATGCGGAAGTGGCGGCTCTCATAGGAGATATTAAGCTGACGCAAAAATGCGACGCTAAAAAATAATACCGATATAACGTAAAAAACAATTATGAACAAGCGGTAATTATTTTTAGGCACATAACGCACAATGGCCAAAATCAAGATCAAGCTTACCAACACCGTTAAAAGTAAAATAGGCAATACATAAGCAGGTGTTAAGGTATTACCGGGTTGGTGAAATATTAAGCCATGTAAAAGGTCGTCAACCGAAAAGCCTGAAAGCAGGGGTGAGCCTAGTGGGAAACCGATAGCCTGCCAGCTTGCCGTAAATCCGGTTGAATTTGATGCAGGGTTAGCGCCTTTCGACAGGAAAAAAACATAAATGGCCGCAAGCGATATGGCAGCCGGAATGGCGAGCCATATACCGTTCTTAATTAAGTGCTGAATGTTAAGCCGGCTTTTAATTGCAGACAGGCGCAGCCAAAGGCATGCGAGCCCGGCTACATACACCCACATAAATGATGATTTGCATAAAAAGCCTATCCAGCCGGATAGCAGTACAAATAGTAATAGTTTGATGCCTGGTTTCTCTATTGCGATACATCCGTATAAAAACCAGCCTTCGAAGCCGAAGATCAAAATCTCGCCGCCGCTATAAAAGATGTAGGGAATGATAAATGCCTGCTGGCAAATAATAAGCACCAGGCTAATGGCTGATACAAGCGATGTGAACCCTATTTTTTTGAAAAAACAATAAAAACCGGCTAAGCCTGACAACTGAAAAATAATAATGAGCAGTGCCGATGCACGGCCGGTGTTTAGACCAAATAATAGTTTGAACCAATAAGGGATCAAATATTGCCCCGGCGACCACCAGGTTAAAAAGTCGGAGTTGTTTTTTGAGATATCATCCTGATTAGGGCTTACCAGCATATTGAATTTGCTGCCCATTTGCATGGAGCGCAGCACCTGGAAGCCATGGCTGGGATCGGGGTAAATAGAAGGTGGATCAATAAAGATCATTATTCCCAACCCCACGGTAATTATGCCGATGATAATGAGAATAATGCTATGTGTGCTGATCTTTTGCAAAATAAATTAATTTATAATCCGCTCCCTTACTTTTACCGCAGGGTTTCCCTGGTAAATGGCATATGCCGCGAGGTCTTTAGTGGCTACCGAACCCGAGGTAAGTACCGCATGACTGGCAACGGTAACGCCCTGGTTCACTATAGCCTGCGCACCTATCCAGGCACCATCCTCTAAAATTATACTGCCTGTTATCAGATCGAAAGTTGATTTTTTATAGTTGTGGCTGCCTGTAAGTAATAATGCACCCTGCGAAAGGCAGGCGTTAGCACCTATGGTAATCATTACCAGGTTATCTATCCACACGTTTTCGCCGATCCATGTTTCATCGCCTATGGTTAAAAACCAGGGGTATTTAATGTTTACACAGGGTTTTATAGTTACGTTGTTACCGATCTTAGCCCCAAATAAACGGAGTAAGAACACCTTAATGCTATTAACCGGCAATAGGCTGGTTTTAAAAACTACAGCATTAATATAAAACCATACTATCCTTTTCAGCGGGTTGCCACCGGGATGAAAAGGGTAATTATTATAAGCCGAAAGATTAGTTTGCTGCATGCTCCTTGTTTTCGGTTACAGGGTTCTTTATCCAAAAATACAAGCTTATAGCTATAATTATATAGATAAAGATATTAAATAGTGTATGATGGTCGATAGTTTTAGCGGCATTTTTATTCCAATACAAACCCAGCAATACAAAACGGATCACATTTAAAAGTTCAATGATAAAGATACCCGCTGCAATAAAGATCAGTTTCTTTTTTAATGGTTTAGGGTATGCCAGCACAAATGCCGTAAAGAAACTGATAATACCCAAGCCAAGGCAGGAGTATACTACCTGTATGGCCTGGTGCCCGACAACCAGCATTTCGGTATTACTGGTAATAGCCGTAAAGCCCAGCATATTTAATATAGATGCGCTGGTACTCAATAATAAAGAACGCAAACCTTGTATGTAGTTTAAGTGCTCTGCTAAAAAGGGGCTGTAGTGATTACCCTGGCTGGTAAGCCCAAAAAACATGATATTAAAAAAATAGAAGACCAGGAACAAAAATATGAACGAGAAAATAAACTTGATTATTTGATTTGAACCTGAAGCTTTGCCTGCCTTTTTCCTTTTTTCATAAATTTTGGCGTCAATCAAAAAACGGAACCAGAAACCCTGTAAAAAATGGAAGATCAATCCTTCTGTTCCATCCAAAAATCCTAATCGAATAAAATACCTGATTATAAAGTACACAATGGGCCTTACAAACAGCGGGAAGCTTTCATATTGTTTTTTAATGTAACGTCTGCGCTCAATGGGGTTGCCGGTTAATTTGGCTTTTATCACCTCACCATTTACGGTGTCATCATTAGCGGTACTGATCAAGTATTCCGCTTCAAGAGTTGCCCAATGGTTATGCCTTGCAATAAAAGTATTTAATGATTCGGTGATAATATCTATCATATCACCTTTTAAAATTTTGGTTTTACCGGTTATTTTAAAGTGCTGATCATATAGCTTATTCTCGCACTGGCCAAAACCTTTTCTGAATAGTATGGCATGATAGGTAGGGTAGTGGCCGCCATGTTTTATCCATTTATCCATAAACATAGTTCTGCGGCTCACCAGGAAACCGTTAATATCAGTATCTATAGGCTGGTTAAATGTAGCAGTGAGTTCAGTCGCAAGTTCAGGAGTAGCCCGGTGATCGGCATCAAGATTGAGTACCCAGCCGGTAGTTATCGGGAGGTTATTAAAGGCCCAGTTTCTTTGAACGCTATAGTTTTCAAAAGGGTGATGAAAAATATTGGCAGTATATTCGCTGCAAATCTCCAGCGTTTTATCGGTAGAGCCGGAATCAACAATAAATATGGCAACATTTAGCGGCTGCAGGCTTTCCAGGCAGGCCCGGATGTTGCGCTCTTCGTTATAAGTTAAAACAATAACCGAAAACTTATCTGTCACGCTACTTTTACTTTTATCATCATCGTCATCCATAAGTAGGGCAGCCTGCCGCAGCCTCTAAAATCAGTTACCTTAAAACCGCGTTCGTTTAACAATTGTGTAATTGATTTCTTCGACCAGAACTTGATATGCCCGCCCTGCCATAAAGGGTCGATGTGCTTATCCCATTTATCAAATATACTTAATAGCAGGTTTTTTAAATAGCCATGGTAAGGGGTGGTTAATATCAGTTCACCTTTGCTTTTGTCTAATATCTTGTGGCACAGTTCGGCAAACTGAAAGGGATCATACAAATGTTCAATTACTTCTGTTGAGATGATGGTATCAAATGTAATCCCTTTCAATTCTTCCGGTAATTCATCCGTTGAAAAATCCTGGATAAAAAAACGGTCGGGGTGTTGCTGACGGGCAATTGCGATACCGTCTTCAGAAGCATCAGTACCATAAACGTTAAATCCTTTTGATATCAGGTAGTTAGCCATATAGCCATTGCCACAACCCATATCCAAAATGCATTTATTGGTGTCTTTATTCAGCAGCGGGAGCAACTCCTTTTTAATATAAAAGAATGTGTGAAAAGGATCAGCGTTTTCGTATCCGAATTCTTTATACTCACTCATTTTGTAATTATTTGATTGTACATATTTATATATTTTACGGCCATGTTGTTATAGTTAAAATCCTCTAAAATAATTGCAGGCGCTTCCTTTCTTATTCGCTGTAATTCATCAAACCTGCTGTTAATGGTGCTGATTGCAGCACTTACTGAAGAGGCATTTGTTTGGCATATCCAGCCTAAGTTATTAGTAACCACATAATCAGCCAAGCCCACCTGTTCGCTTATTAATACTGCTGTACCCACACTCAGGCTTTCGATAACTACGTTGCCAAAGTTTTCATCATGTGATGGCAGTACAAGCAGGTCATGCTCATGCAGCAGATCAAACTTATTATCGCTTTGAAAGCCTATCCAATCTATATGTGCATCAATATTATTATTTACAGCGATTGCTTTAAGCGACTTAATATAATCACTATTGCCATCACCGGCAATAGTTAGCCTATATGGTATCTGAACGTCTTTAAGCGCATCAAACAGAATGTCCAACCCTTTTTTTTCTTCTATTCGGGAAAGAAAAATTAGTTTGATATGGTCGATAGAAGGTACAACCGCATATTGCTTATTTACATTAAGCCGGATGAAGTTGGGGATATTAAAAATGTGTTTGGCCTGGATGATACTTTTAACTGCTGAATATTCATTATCAGAAGTAGTATGGATATCACATTTTTTAAGCAATGGCTTTGTTAAAAAGGTATGTATTAATCCTTTTATGCCGTTGTTTTTGTTGTTGAATGAATAGTTGCTAAGTGTTCCCCTTGGTGATACAACAACTTTTACATTGCGCATTACCGCTATAAGGCATGATAGCATGGAAACCAGGTTCCACCAGGCATGGATATGAACAACATCATAATCCCTGGCTTTTTGCCAAACGTTTTTTAGCAGGGCAGGTGAGAGATGGGTATGGTCTTTAGTTATGCGTTTAAAATAAATAACAGTTACGCCATCAATAAATACAGGTTGGTTTGTATTAACAGGTAATTCGTTTAATCCATTAGCCGTAGTGGTAAAAACGGTTACTTCCGCCTCTAATTTGGATAATTGCTCGGCCAGCATTGACACCGACATGATTGGGCCGCCATAGATATAAGCCGGTTTATATGATGCGCTGATCTGAAGTATTTTCAAATCTCTTTTAAAATTTTAGTTGCTGTAAGAATTTTAGCTATGACAAGCATACTGATATAACCCCAAAAAACGGAGTTGATCAGGAATTCAAAACTAAGTCCCCGCCAAAATATCTGGAACAGACCGGTAAAAATGAGGGCTGTGCCTAAGGTATATCCGCCAAAAAGCTTCTCGGCTTTAACAGAGATAGCCGAGGCTATGGCACCATACAGAAAAAGGCCGATAAACACACCGAAGGTGCCTCCTGAGAGGTAAGTATCTACTATATAAGCTGGCTTGGCCGAAACCTGTGAATTTCTGTTCACCGCCCCGGCGTCATATACCCGTTCCATTACCAGATCTTCGGTGATTGGTTTTCCGGGCCAGAATATACGGGGTACAAGTACTATTGCCGATTGCTTTAATAACTGAAAGCCGTAATAATCAATATTTTGGGGGGTAGACTGGACGTATACGGTAAACATATCTATTTCGCTGAGCCTGTTAACCAGGAAATCCCAGTTTGTTCCATCTTTTGAATCATCATTCAGCGCCGCGTCAAGAGCAAGAGCTGTGGCTTCATCAGCTTGTGTTTCACCCGACCATGCATTCTGGCGAAATGTGGCAGCGAACTTAGGAAGTATCACGAATAATAGTAATAATGCCGGAACAAATACTACCAGAACTATTTTTTTATAGCTCGGATATAGAAAGAGACCTAACACCATAACACTTATTATAATAGGTTCCTTATAACCGGAAATTACCCCTTGATAAAAGTTGAAACAATACAATACCAGGCATATAATAGTGTTCCATATTTTTTGTAGTGGGATGGCAAATGCTAATGCCAGCGTGCCGGCAATAAAGCTCAATGAGTTTAATTGATAATAAAATTGGGTTAAGCCAGGAACATTTAAGAAAAACAGGGATACAGGAAAGGCTATCAGGGCCATTATCAGAACCATATTAGCCATTTTTTCTTTTTCAATATAGTATTTTGTTTCGACAGGGTATTTCATAAATATCAGCATGCCAGTAACAAGAGCGGCATGGCCCAATATGTAATACCGCTGGCATTGAGCCACGAGTGCCAATTTGTCTTGATCTACCAGAAGATATTCATTTGTTTTATGAAAGTTATCATACCCGTATAAATTTAAAAAGTAAAAGATAGACGAACAGGCCATATACCCAACAAAGATGATTTGGACTATGAAGATAGGCCGCATAATCTGTTCAGCGATGGTACGATCGGTAGGTAAAGGTTTTATTCTGCCTGTGTATACAAGGAAAAAAATAAAGAATGAACCGAGCCATGCAATAAGATAGGACACTGCAGGCATTGATTGAAACAATAGCGCAAGCACCCATGGCACGTACAGAATTAAGTACCTTTCAAACGAAACGTGTTTCATTTATACAGCTTTTTCAATTGCCTGGGCTTGTTTTTCGAAATTCCAGTCGTTAATTATTTGTTTGGATGATTTGCCCATTGATTTTAAACCGTCTGTGTTTTTCTCGACTAAGTTATTCAATTGTAAGACCAAATCAGCTAATGATGATTCTTTAAATATGGCTCCGTTGTTACCAGGGAGAATCAAATCAATGGCACAGCCAACTTTATCTGATGCCAAAACAGCTTTTTGGCATACCATAGCTTCATTTATAGCAAGCCCCCAGGTTTCTGATTTTGATGGCAGGCAAAAAAGATCGCATGCCTGGTACACAACCGGTATATAAGATTGATTTTGAAAACCCATAAAATGAATATTAGGATTTTCGGCTGCTTTCAGTTTTAATTCATTTTCCAATGCCCCGTTGCCAACAAGCAGCAGATGAACATTTTCTTTATTTATTGATTGAAAGGCATCAAGCAATAAAAAAGGAGATTTTATATCTTCAAATTTGCCGGCGAATAAAATAAGTATGTCATTATCATCGAGGCCTAATCCATCACGCAGCGCTTTTACCTCATCATTCCTTTTTTGTGCAAATCTTTCATTATCTATGGCATGAGGTGCAAAGCTAAGCTGTTGTTCCTTTAGGCCATACTTTTTAAAATAAGCGTTGTTGTTTGTGCCCACATACAGGGCATGGTTAACATGGGTATATATCCACCTTAATAAAACAAATTTTAGCAACGCTTTAAAACCACCTTCTTTACGGAGCAAGGTTGAATCGCCCCTGAATATAATGGGTATTTTGTTTTTGAAATGCCTGAGCACCTTTAAATGGCTGGCATACGCCCATCCGTAAATTAGTATAGCATCAGGGGCATAGTCTTTTATTTGCTGAATTAAACCAGGGGTTATAATACCATTAAAGCTATGTGACCCCGGATTTTTTGAAGTATTGATAACCCACTCATAAGGATAGCCATCGAGCAATGGCAAGTCCCATTGTACCGTTTTGCCAAAGCCCGGATCAAATTTATTCACGGCGCCTTCGCCCCAGGTATAAAAAACCTTAATCTCAATTTGCTGCCTTTGGTGCAGTAATTTAAATACCGGCGAGTAATATTGAATGGGGTGCGTAGTAATTATGGCCAGCTTTTTCATTTTTTGGTCAGTACTTTATTGAACAGCGCGATTTGCGCTTCAGTCATTGCGGCGGCGCTATACCGGTCAAATTCATCTTTTAATATAACGGCGGGCAACTCCTTTTTTGCCAGCCCGGTAAGGAAACCGGTTATGTTGCTTGTGATTTCACCTTCCCGGGTTGGGAAAGTTTGTACCGACGCGTTGTCACAACAGGTTCTCAATACATTATTGGCACTGCTGTTTTCGTGAAATATAGTGAGCAAAGGCTTTTTAGCCAACAGGTATGGATATATTTTTGATGCTGTGTATTTAGGATCGTCGGAACCTGGAATAAATAATGCATCGGCCTGGTTTAAGGTTGCAAGGGTATGGTAATAACTTATGCGGTCGGTAATTTCGATAACATTGTTTTCAATACCATATTGTTTAGCCAGGGGCATAATGGTTTGTTTTCCCCCACCTGCAGGTGCATAACTTGTACCAATAAAGTACATCTTTATTGATTGAAAGTTATTGGCATCGGTTTTCATTCCGGCTTTAAATGCTTTAAACAGAAAATCAATTGCCCTTTGCATATCGTAACCACCGCGACCTATGTAAACCAGGTTAGTGAACCCCGGATCTAATAATGGATTAAATTTATCAGCATTTTCAGCAGCAATTTTAAAGTCAGGTTCAAATGCACCAAATGTTATTACGGATGATGGGATGTCCTTTATTTGCGGATATCTGTTTTTTAAATCCTCTATATAGCTTACCGATACACTAATAAGACCGCCCACGTGTTTCACAGCGATGGGTTCAAGGGTTTTATTTAAACGATAGGAGAACCAATATTTTGAAGGTTGTTCGGCCTTAGGTTTATTGCGGTAATATTCTGAATGCCATGGGTCCTGCATGTCGATCACATAAGGGATGTTAAACCGTTTTTTCCAATATGCGCCCAATATGCTCACCGGGAATTGGGTTGTAGAAAAGTAGATCAGGTCGAATTTCTGTTCTTTTAGCAGCGCGTTAACTTTTTGTTTATAAAACCATAATGAACGTAAAGCGATACTGCCTAGGCCCAGTTTTGATGTCCATTTTTTATCAAAGGCCTTAACCGTATGTATTTTAATATCAGGGGGAACGCTCTTTAATAATAGATCATCCTTAACCATATCTACATATTGCGGATCAACCGTAACTACTTCTGCCACCCATCCACAATCCTCGAAATAAGGTAAGCTCATGCGTACCCGCTGCATATCGGCAGCATTTATTGGTGGAAGGCAAGGTGAGATGATGAGTACGCGTTTCAATTTGGCTGAGAAGAATATTTTTTTTCGTAAAATGGCACGCAGCCCTTTTTTAATAATTCAATAAAAGTGATAGGAGGTTTTACTCGTTTATATTGAAATACCTTATATATCAATCAGATTAGTATTAATTAATAACACATTATAAAAAACGTTGAGTTTGCCATTACCCCAACGATATGGGTCATAAAAGCCTGATGTGATAAAACCACTTTTTTCGCATCTTTCAAGAAGGTCAGGAAAATAAGTTTTGTTAGGGTCGTTTTTATCAAATCCAACTTCCGAATAGATGGCTTTTACATTGTTTAATAATGGACCAAGTCCATCCAATACTTCCAGCTCATAACCTTCAACATCTATTTTTAACAGATCAATTTCTTTTATTTTATTTTGCGTGCAAAAGTTTTGTGCAGTATTGATTTTTACAACCTCTGTTTTGGAGAATTTGCCATCAACGTCTTTTAATGAAGATGTTTCACTTGAATCATTGATATATATAGTTTGATTTGAGACGGCAGCACCTAAACCCTCATTATATATATGTATCTTATTACTTTTTACATTTGCGGCCAATTGCGCATAGGTAGCAGCTACAGGTTCAAAGCTGTAAATTTCAGCATCAGGAAAGTTTTTTAGAAAGTAGTTTGACGTTTGACCAATATTAGCGCCTATATCAAAGATAGTCTTAGGCTTTATTAAAGCTCTTTTTAAATCTAGCGGTAATATTCTGCCGTTAGGAATAAAAGGGAGTAATTTATAGTTTACCTGAACTAGTTTATCAATACTTTTTTCAATCGCAATACCAACTTGTAGTTTAATGCCCATGTTGAAACTTATTATGATTTGTTATTAGTTTAGCGTTTTTTCTACCAAGCTCAGGAATTTTTTATTTTCATTTTCCCAATTCATCTTTTCTCTGCCGAGTTTTAATGAAGCGGCGCAAGTATTGTGCAGTAGTTCGCTATCGGCCTGATAGACTGACAGGATGTTTGTTAATGATTGTATATCATTTTTTTGATATACTTTTCCAATGCCGGGATATTCATTTAAAAATGCCTTTTGCGCTGTTGTATCGCTGGCTATGATAGTTAAACCCGCCTGTAAGTAAGTGAAGATCTTGTTTGTTAAACAAATATCCCGGTTATAAGGCGTGCTATTTTCTGATGCCAAACCTATATCAAATTGTGAGGCAAAACTAATCAGATCATCGGCTAAGATAGGTTCATGAAAAAAGATTTGCTGTTTACCGGTGCGTGCTTTATTTAAAAACAGCTGTTTGATGCTCTCATTACTGTTCCCTAATAAATGCAGCTCAATGTTATCTGAATCCAAGCGGTTTAGTGCCTCTATCACTTCTTCAAGCCCGCGGTTAGTACCTATGGTTTGTGAGAACCAGAATAATTTGATTATACCGTTATTAACACCCCGCTCTTTAACGCTTGTATCCTGCGGGAATACATTCAGAATGGAGACAGGCTTAATGCCGGGATATAACCGCTCATAAGCATTAGCAATTTGTGGGCTTGCCGAGGTAACGTAATCAGCTTTGCTTAAATATTTATCCTCTAAATATTTAACATTTTTAAAATGAAGCGAATTTTTATCGTCGCTTACTTCC
Source organism: Mucilaginibacter mallensis (assembly GCF_900105165.1). NCBI lineage: Bacteria > Pseudomonadati > Bacteroidota > Sphingobacteriia > Sphingobacteriales > Sphingobacteriaceae > Mucilaginibacter > Mucilaginibacter mallensis. The sequence goes on along the minus strand of NZ_LT629740.1, from coordinate 4,722,586 downwards.
TGGCGGTGAAAATCCTCGGTATCAAAGCCGCTTTTGGCATGGTGTTTTTCCGCTGCTTTTATAACCGCTGCTAAAGCGCCCAGGTTATGGCCGATATATAGGTCGGCTTTATGATTTTTTGCTTCGCGTGTTAAAAAATAAGCACCGCGGGATATGGCTGTCTGCGACAGCATATTTACCGGGCCAGTTTTTTGTATGACGGATCTGCTTATTTTATGTATCAGCCTGCTAAAAAAATAAGTTGTTTTTTGCTGATATGGATCGCCGCCTACGCGTATGGCTTTCCATTTTTTGTTTTGTAATAATAGCGCATCAAATTTTGTTGCCCAATCATTCCAGTAAACATAAAGTACAGTTACGTCATAACCGGCATCACTCAAAGCGTCGGCTTCTTTAACAAGGCGCGGGTTTAGGGAGGGTTGGCCGGATGTTAGCAGTAATACTTTATATTTCAACCCCAATATTATTAATATGATTAATGCTCATATAAATTTAAATAGTCTTTGGCGATCTTATTAATATTAAATTTATTATAAGCTCGTAATCTGCACGCCGATCTGTTAATATTGTTTAAACCGGAAATCGCGCTGATCATTTGATCTGCAGTAGTTACCACATTGCCGGTTATACCTTCATCAACTACTTCGGGTACAGAACCTCTTTTAAAGGCAATAACCGGGGTGCCGCATGCCATGGCCTCAATCATTACAATACCAAATGGCTCATCCCATTGTATGGGGAATAATACAGCTCTTGCTTTGCCGAGATAATTGTTTTTTTGTTCGTCATCTAATTCTCCAAGATAAATGATCTGCTCACCATCAATCCGGGGCTCAATTTCCCTTTTATAATAAGCATAGTTATCTGGAGTAGTGGGTATGTTGCCGCCTATCCATAATTTGGAACCTGTAGCTTTGGCGACATCCATTGCTGTATGCAAACCTTTAATTTCATCAAGGCGGCCCAGGAACATTAATGGCGCGTCAGCAGGTACGGTATCCTTCAGGTCGTATTTTGAAAAGTCGAGTGCATTATACACCGTTGCCCATCTGCCTGCAACATTACCGGTGGATACGCAGTAATTGCTGCAGCCGGTAAAAGTGAGGTGCTTTGCTCTGGCAGACATGAATTCTATTCCTTTAGTTGATATCTGCCGCTGGTACGACATTATTTTATTTGCCGGGCTATTTAGAATAGGTAAAAAATAGATCAACCGCCCGAAATTATGGATGAGATCAAAATCCTTATGACGGGTTTTTAAGAACTTCCAGGCAAATGCAATCTCTTTTATACTATCCCATTTACTTTGTTTGGCTTTGTTTGAACCAAAGGTGATAGTAGTGCCGCTGCAATAGGATTCTGGCCCGGCAAGCAATGTAACTTCATGGCCAAGCCTGTGGTACTCTTCGGCTAACAGGTATACAATACGTTCAATCCCTCCGTATAATTTAGGAGGAACGGGGATACCGGGATTCATAATTAAGAGTATGCGCATTTGTATTGGCTGGTAATTAAACTGATTCGAATTGTTTTGTATTGGCTTTTAGATATTTCCAGGTTTCTTCCTGGCTTTTTAAGTATGCCGCCATAGGTTTTATGTTGGCTATATTCCCCACGCACCATCTTATAGTTCTGTACCAATCATTAGCATTTAAATTAAGCAGTAATGATGGTTTTTTGAGGTAGAAGCAAACCGCCAGGAAAAATACCGCTACAGGCGATGGCCGCCGTGTACGGTAAAACTCCAGCAACTGTTTTGTTGTGGCCTTTGGGTTACTGCTGCTGTTAATGTATGATGCCACTGTCATGATCAGTGTGCCTGTCCATTTTATTTTGTCCTTTGTTTGGCTGGTAACCAGCGTTTGCGAAAAGTTGGCCAATACTTTTGAATTTAAAAATATAGGGTGTTCAAAAGCCCTTTCCCTGATAACTTCTACCGCGTTTGATAAGGAGCCGGGAGGGATCTGGTATTGTGCAGCTTTACTACCCCTGTACAACATTGCACCAGTAGAGTGAAGATGCCCTAATGCCTGTGATGGCTGAGGCCAGGTAAAGAAACGATCATGGTTAACAGGCCAGATAGTTTTGCCGGTATCATGCCAGGTACGGTCTTCATTCTCTTTCCAGATATGCATATTGCACCAGCTAACAGCTATGCTGTTGTCCTTCTCCATTACCCGGATCATCTCCTCTAAAAAAGTAGGTTCCCACCAGTTGTCATCTTCAAGCATGGTGGCGTAATCTTCGTCGCAACCGGCAAAAGCCAGGTTGAATGATTGGGTAGTACCTAAATTTACAGGATGAGTTTTTATGATGAAGCGGTCGTCGCCCAGTGATCTTACGTATTCTTCGGGAAAAGTATTGCCGGGCAAATCATTGTGCAGCTCGCATACCCAATCTGTAAATGTTTGACCAATTAAACTGGCAATAGCCCGTTTAAGCATTTCATTGCGATCATAGGTAAACAGGTAAACTCTACAGGTAGGCATTATTTATAGATTTAACAATTTTTAAATGCTGATAAAGTGTACTTGATTTTTTTACAAGCTTTCCAGCCAATGATTTGTGTTAATATTTTAGTGTAACCTCTGGAAGCATATGAAATACTGGAACCGCCAAAGTCTTTAATTTTTTGTTCCGCCTTGTTGGTAACAGATGCATGCGATGGATAAAAATCATAGACAAAATGTTGAAAATGATTGGCTGCGAGGTTTCTTATACGAGGACTAGATTCATAGTCCAACATATGTTTAACGCCTAAATCGATCGATTCATAAGCAGATTCAGCTCCCTTTTTAGATTTCAATCCGGATAAAGACTGATTTAAGCCGCTTCTGTAATACAATATGGCATCGTCGGCGTAGCTGATTTTTTCGGCTTTTAAGAATACTCTTATAAAAAATTCAAAGTCGTTTATTAATGACAGTTTTTCGTTCCATAAGCCTGATACGGTTAATATAGGCCTTGGGATCAGCCATAAGGCACATTGCAACATGACCTGCTTTCCGGTCATTGATTCAACCAGCCAATCAATCGGTGCCCTATCGCTTTTAATGCTATCTGTTACTAGCTTGAAAGTATTTAAATCGTTATTGTAGAATCGCCCCCAGGAAGCTGAAGCGATTGTTTTTTCACTACCGGCGATAACTTCAACCTGGTTTTTAATGAAATCAGGAGATATCAAATCATCGGCATCCATAAACTTTATCAGTTCGCCTTTAGATAATGAGAATGCTTTATTAGCAGCAGTGCATTGACCCTTATTCTCCTGGTGATAGATTTTTATTCTATCATCCTTTAATTTTTCAAGCTGTTCACTTGTATTGTCGGTAGATCCATCATTTACGATGATCAGTTCCCAATTTTTATAGGATTGATCAATGACCGAATTAATTGATTCGATAATATATGATCCAGCATTATAAGCGGGCATGCAAATGGAAACTAAAGGGCTATTCATGTATCAATTTCCAGGCGTTCTTCAAATATATTTCTTTTGACAGATCGACATAATGATGTAACGTGTTTGCTGTTTGTTGCAGGTCGGCAGCAGACGGGTTTACTTTATAGTCGTCCTTATCTAAAACTACCGATGGTGTTTGCCCTATAAGCATAGCCGATAATGCTTGCTCAAGATAATAGCTGGTGCCTTCTTTTTCTTCAAGTGTTTTTACCCAAAACTCTATGGCATCCCAGTTTAAAGTGGTAGTGTTTAAGCCAATAGCACCCACATTGATCAGTTTTGGAATTTCTGATCCGCATAGTTCATGCATGAGTGCGGGTGAATAGCCATAGCTATTTACAGTATCAACCATATGTAATGGACTGTCGGGGTTTTTAAGCCAGTTAATCATGGCTTTGGGCTCTTTCCAGAAAAGCATATCGGAGTCCAATACGAGTTTCCAATCGCTTATACCGGCGGTATGAACATCCAGCATTTTTTTAATATGCGGATATACGCTACGTTTATGGTGTAAAACAGGGTACTTATCAGCAGGTAAATGTTTTTCCAGGTTGGTGTTTATCTGGTCGTTAGTTACTATGGTAGCTCCGGGTAATTTTGTTGAAATCAAATCAGCTATTGCAGGCGTAAAAGTTCCATCGTCAATAAGTACAAAATGAAATCTTTCTGTACTTACCTTTAAAAGAGAGCTTATACAAAACAAGGTTTGGTGGATGTATTTTTTACCCGTTAAAAAATAAACAGGCAAACCATCGGCATAGCTTGGGGATATGGGTAACTTGTACGCTGCCCTTTTCATTTGCTTATTGCCGTTAATTACTTTTTGGTAATTATAGTAGCCTCCAAAACGCTTATAGGTTTTTAATTTTGATTTTGGGGTGCGGTATAAGAAGTTTATTAATCGTTGCAAGATGGGGGGGTAATATAATTGTTTAACGTTTGACATTAGCCAAAGGTTAAGACTTATGATTCTGTTAGTTCAGACAAGCCTTTGAATAATCCGCGGGCACCATGGTACTTAATGGCATTTGCCGGGCTTTTCCATGGTTTATAATTGAAAAACGCTTTGATGTTCCTGGGTATGACGCCTAGTGGAGAAATAGGTTTCCACGGGCACAGATCATGGGCATATAAGACCTTTACCCACGAGTTATTGGATGAATAATTTAATCTTTTCAGATACGGGACGGCTAAGCGGCCATTATTTATAAGGTGTTGTAAGCTTAATTCGGGAAAATAGCCGACTTTAAATCCGTTTTTTAAAGCGATGATATTGATCTCATTATCACCTCCGGAGCTTAAGTTATTGCCTGTTCTGTCTTTTACTATGCTTTTGTTTGATTTGATATAATTATAATATTGTTCAAAACATTTACGGCTTAATATCATGCCTGCACCAATAGGGGCGATGGGTGGATAACCGTTTGATAAATTACCGGTAATAGTTTGTGGCTGCTCATGTGGCCTTACCGCAACTAAACTATAGAATTGCTGAAACCATTCGTCGGGCTGGCTTTCAAAAACACCGATGCTTTTACCACCTGCAACACCAAGTTTTGGGTGTTTATTAAATAAAGACAGCGCTATTGATAAATAATCAGGAGCTAAGATGTTATCATCGTCTACCAGTATAATCAGGTTAGCTTTGCTTTCTTCGTAACCTTTTAATCGTGCAAAAGTTAATCCTTGCCTGCTTTCTTTAACAATTCTGAAATTGGGATGCCAGCCGGTATCAATTAATTGAAGTGTATTGTTAACCGAGGCGTTATCTACAATGATACATTCCCATGAATCTACAGGTAGGTCTTGATTTTTTAAGCCATTTAACGTTTGCTGAAGATTTTCTAAACCGGGATTATAGGTTGGTATAATTACCGATACAGCAGGTATGTTGTTATTTAAACTCAAGTAATATGCAGTTTATTCTTCACGGTATTTAATAACTCTGGCCGGGTTACCAACGCTGATACTGTAAGGCGGCAGATCTTTTGTTACTACCGAACCTGCCCCAATTACACAACCATCGCCAATAGTAACACCGCCTAATATTTTGCAACCGGCACCAATCCAAACATCTGAACCTATTTTAACCGGTAGTAATATATCGGGCATTGACCTAATGGGGATACTTTGACCGGGCACCGTATGGTTAGATGAAACTATACAGGTGTGCATTGCTATTAATGTTTTCGCACCAATTTCTACCCCTCCATGGCCATATATTACCACGTATTCACCAATATATACAAATTGCGCTATGTTAATTTTTCCGCCGTATGAGTTTAGGACAGCTCCTGTTCCTATTTCACAATCCTCAGCTATGCTGATTGCACCGGTACTCCTGTTTAAAAATGTAAGCTTTAAAGTTACGCGCGGATGTAATTTAACAGCATAGTTAATATCTATCCCAGCTATCCTGGCAGATAAAATTCTAAAAAAGCTTGCTATTTTAAAATGTCGTTTCAATTGAAATAATTAAGTGCGATCGGCTAAAAGCGACCAATCGGCATTAACCTGAACTGCGCCAATATCTTCGATATTATATTGGTGCAGCAATTTGTTTTTAGGGAAGAAATCAAAAGTTAAATAATCTATTTTCAGATCAAAATCGGTTTGATCATCGCCTAAAAAGGCACTTAACAAGTAAGTTCCGTAATGCAATGGCAAATCAGGAACAAACAGTGTAGCCTGGCCATTTTGTACAGGTGTATTAGTATGGTTAAGTGCGTGAAGCTTAAAATTTGTGCCAAATACAGGATTGCCAAATGCTGTTTTAATTACCACACCCACATTCGGCGAGTCGATTACAAATGGTGAATTAAAGAATACAGTGCACTTTAAATTGCCATTTATGATCTCATCAGCATCAATTACCACCTGGGTGATCTGAGGTTTTGAAGAAGTTGAGCTATTGGCGGCAGACAGCGTTTGGTTAACCGAATTATAGTGTTGTATAACAGAAACGATATCGCCCCGTTTTTCGATCATACCATTTTTTAAATAGATACCGCTGGTGCAAAGTGAATTTACAGCACCCATATTGTGGCTCACAAACAATACTGTTCTGCCTTCGCCTTTGCTGATGTCGCCCATTTTGCCCAGGCATTTCTTTTGAAATTCAGCATCGCCTACGGCTAATACTTCATCAACTATAAGAATTTCTGATTCTAAATGCGCTGCAACTGCAAAAGCCAGGCGCACATACATACCCGATGAGTAGCGTTTTACAGGAGTATCAATATAACGTTCAACCCCGGCAAATGCTACTATCTCATCAAACTTGCGTTTGATCTCGGTTTTGCGCATGCCAAGTATGGCACCATTTAAAAATATGTTTTCACGCCCGGTTAATTCAGGGTGAAAGCCTGTACCAACTTCGAGCAAGCTTGCTATACGGCCCTTTATTTTTACGGAGCCTGTTGTAGGGGAGGTAACGCGGCTTAGTACTTTAAGCAGTGTGCTTTTGCCTGCGCCATTGCGGCCAATAATGCCCACGGCATCACCCTGTTCAATCTCAAAGTTCATGTCTTTTATACTCCATACAATATCGCTTTCGCTTTTTACTGTACGGTCGTTTGTTTCGCCAATTTTAAGAAAGGGATCTTCTTTTCCACGCATCCGTGCCCAAAAGCGCTCCAGATCGCGCGAGACGGTGCCTGTACCAAAATCGCCTAACTGGTATGCTTTTGACAGCCCTTCTGCTTTTATAACTTTAGTCATTACACGGTATCAACAAAGGTTCTTTCTACTTTATTAAAAATAACTATACCCAAAAAGAGTATAACAGCAGTTACTGCACAGCTATATCCTAACAGGCCCCAGGTAAAATCACCGGTGCCGAAGAATCCATATCTGAAAGTTTCGATCACTGGGGTTACGGGGTTATATTTTATTATCCAGCTGTATTTGGGATATTTAGTAATAGCGGTTGATAAGGGATAAATAACGGTAGTAGTATACATTAACAAAGGCACAGCGAATGTCACCACAAAGGCCAGATCGCGGTATTTTGTGGTAACAGCTGATATGATCATGCCTAAACCAAGACCCAGAGCCGCAATAAGAATGATAAGCAAAGGAAATAGCAATATTATACCGGTTGGAATAAGAACAATGCCTTTTGCATAATAAATGCCGATGAGTACTATAAATAAAATGAACTGAACAGCAAATCTTACCAGATTTGATAGCACAATACTTAAGGGCATAATAAGCCTTGGGAAATAAACCTTACCCAACATGGCCGCGTTATCTTTAAACACGGTGGATGTTTTTGTAAGACAATCTGAAAAATAATTCCAGAGGATAGTGCCTGCCAAATAGAAGAGCGGGGCTGGTACCCCCGGCGTTTTTATACCGGCCAGGTTGCTGAATACCAGGTTATAAATTAAAATGGTAACTATGGGCTGTATAAAAAACCAAAGCGGGCCCAATATGGTTTGCTTATAAAATGATACAAAATCGCGGCGTACCAGCAGAAAAAGCAGGTCGCGGTAATGCCAGGTATCCTTCAGCTTTAGGTCAAGCAGACTGCTTTTAGCGCTGATCTCAATATCCCAATGCTCTTTATTAGCTGATTGATCCGTCATTTAATAATTGCTGTAATTTATTCATATAATCCTGTTCATTAAAATGAAGCAAACATTGTTGCTGCAGATTTTCGCGTTGTTGTAATGTTAGCGGCACTTTTAGGCTTTCGGTTATTGCCTCTTCCAGTTCGGTTATGTTGTTTACATCAATTGCTTTGCCCAGTTCGCCGTTGCGTATGGCATCAATACTGCCATCGGCATTACCGCAAATAACGGGTAGGCCACATGCCAGCGCTTCAATAAACACAATTCCGAAACCTTCCTTTTTACTGGGCAGCACAAACAGATCGGCTAACAAAAAATGATCAGACAAATCTTTTTCGGCTACAAAGCCCGTTAATATTACCTGCTCTTGTACGTTATTTGCTGCTATAAGTTCTTTTATGCGTATGCCCTCTTCAGTATCATATTGCCCGGAGAGCATATATTTAATAGCTGGTAATTTGTTTTTTAGTTTGCCTATAGCTTTTATAACCTGCTCATGACCCTTGTATTGCTCCGAGGCTGCCAGCCTTGTTAGGGTAAATATTAAAGGTTCGTTACCGGTTAAACCATATTTGGTAAGCAGGCTTTGCGGTTTTGAAAATGTATGCGGCAATTTCATGAAAGGATCTATCGCGTTGTTTAAAACAAAGCTTTTGGCCGCATCAGCATTATGCATTGTAATTACCTGCTGCCGTGTGAAATTGCTCACGGATATAACCTTATCGCATTTTGATAAAAGTACTTTTTTTAACTTTGATAACGGCCGCCAAACCTCAATACCATGCGCTATGAGCCATACCTTACATTTTGGGTTAATTGTTTTTATAATTACGCCAATAAATGCCAGGTTAATATGGCTTAATATAATAACATCAGCCTTTGCTGCTTCTTTTAGCGATTGTAGCACAAAGCTAATCCTGTTTGAGTTAAAGCCCCTGAAATTTTCTGAGGGCAGGTATTGCGGCATCAGGTCATGATCTGCATCATAGGCCGCAAGCATTTTAAAATCCCAGTTATTTTCTTTGGCGACATGGTATAGAGAATGCGCAAGCGTGCGGGTCATTTTTTGAATGCCGCCCGTTGTGCTGAACGTTTGTAAACTAAAAAGCATTACTTTTTTACTCATGCGTTTTTAGCTGGTATAATGCAAAGCTTTTTGACCAATGCACCTTATTTTCTTTAAATTTTTTAATCACGTTTTGTGCTGTTTTTCCCTGGTACAGGTTGTAATTGCTAGTTGCAGGGAGTTGTTGCATCCATTGTTGCAGCGGGAATGAGAAACCCATTTTTGGCCTGTTCCAAATCTTTTCGGGCAGTATATCTTTAAAGCTATCAATCAATAGTTTTTTACCCTGTATTTTGCTGAACCTAATATCAGGTGAGATACGCATGGTTAAACGGTGGAAATCCTCATCAAGAAAAGGAACTCTTACTTCTAAGCCGTGGCTCATGCTCATTATATCTGTATCCCGTAATAGTTGATTCTGCATGTAAAGGTTTGTTTCCATCCAGGCGGCATATTCCTCATCATAATGCTTGCAGCCTGATGTAATAGTATCGCTAAATAATATATCAGTAACCTGCTTAACATCAGTATTAAGTATCTTGGCTATATCGGCAGGGGTAAATAGCCCGCGCAATAAAAGATAATCGGCCAGGGGATGATTATGCGATAAAAATTCTATTTTTTTATACTGATCAGGCGCAAAAGGTAATGCAAGTGAAACCAGCTGTGCAGGTATCTTTCTTAAAGATCTTAAATATTGTATCCTGTTAAAAGATGGATACCCACCAAATAGTTCGTCGGCACCAAGGCCTGAAAGTACGGCTTTTAAGCCATCCTGCTGGGCATATTTACTGATGAACCAGGTATTAATGCCATCGGTTGTAGGCATATCCATAGCAGCCAGTATTTGCGGAAAAGATTCTTCGAAATCGTGCTGTTTTACCAAATGCGTAAACTTTTCGCCCTGTATTTCATTAAATACTACATTTTGATAGGCGCTTTCATCATAAGCCTTTTCGTTAAAAAATATGGATATAGTTTTTAACCGAGTTGTTTTTCGCGCGTTTGCAAGTAAAGTAATAAGGCTCGAATCAATACCCCCGCTTAAAAAAACACCAACCTGCGCGTCAGCTATCAACTGGCGGTCGATTGAAGATGTTAGCGCATCATGTAAGAGCTGTTTAGCTTCATTTTCGTTGGTGATGTATGATTCTTTTACATGTGTATAATATTCACCGCTTGTAAACGTGCTTTTGTTATTATCCCAGCATAAAAAGTGACCTTTAGGCAGGCTGAATACGTTTTTTAATGTGGTATAGGGCTCGGGTATGTGCCCAAATGCTAAAAAACGTACCTGCCATTGGCTGTCGGTCTGGGTAGCTATACCGGCAGTTTTTAAGGCTTTTACTTCGGATGAAAAGCTTAGCTGTCCGTTTTCAATATGATAATATAGGGGTTTTATGCCCGCTGTGTCACGTACCAGATAGGTTAATGCTTTTGCCTTATCATAAAGTGCAAAAGCAAACATTCCGCGTAGCTTTTGGAATGCTGAAACGCCCCAGTACAGGTACGCTTGTATAATAACCTCGGTATCGGTACCCGAATGAAAACTTGCCCCGACAAGCAAAAGTTCATTTTTTAGCTCCCTGTAATTATATATCTCGCCATTGAATGTTATCCACGCTTGCTCCTGTACATCGGCCATTGGCTGATGGCCATTACGGCTTAAATCAATAATTGAAAGTCTCCGGTGCCCAAATGCCAGGTGTTTTTCATTATCTGAAAAAATGCCCTCATCATCGGGGCCACCATGTTGTAAGGCATGACACATAGTCTTCACCTTAGTTTTGATCTCTTCCGATTGTAAGCGGTAAGATATTATTCCAGCAATTCTGCACATAATTGGGGTATATTCATGGCTTCGCCGCGTCAGTCACATTGGTTATATGCAACTCACTGTTTATCAGCATGGTTAAAACAATGCCGGTTAATTGAACTCATGGCATTTAATTAATCAAAAATGCCGTTTGGTATATATAGGTACCTTTAAAATCTATCAATTATTGAAGCTGCAACATGCACAATAATAGTGCAGCCCAAACTTTCAAGCCGTAATGCCAACTGTTTTTGTGACCGGTAGGATATGATCTCACCGGTCATACCTTTAAGCGGGCCTGCTTTTATAATTATTTTTTCGCCTGGTTGCAAATTTTCTTCAGTTACTTCCAGTTCAAATGGGCTTGCAATTAATAATTTAAGTTGTTCTATCTGCCGGTCGGGCATAGCGGTAATCCGGCCTCCAAAATATAAAAACCGTGCTATGCCCTTTGTCATTAATACTTCGGTTTGCTCGTGCTCTTTAATATGCACAAACAAGTATGATTTAATGAAAGGTTCTTCTACCCATTTCTTCCGGTCGCTCCATTTTTTAAGCTGCCGTTGTAAGGGCAGGTAAGCTTCAACTCCTTTGTTAATCAAGGATTGATATGCCTTTTTTTCAGCTCGTGGGTTTGTGTAAACCGGGTACCATTTGCCTGTATCTAATTTTACACCCATAAACTAAAAGCCTATTGTTTTTTAAACCAACGTCTGATGTCCCACCACTTTGCTTTGTCAGAATCCACGTAATAACCCGAGCTTTCGTAACCTAAATAATCAGAATAATAATAATATCGGCTACCATAATTTTCGCCGGTGAACTTAGTGGTGTAATATCGTGAGTGCAGCAAGTCTTCGGCAAAAGCATTTAATATAATTACTGTATTCTCCAGGTGGTATTCATGGGCGATGCGTTGGGGTATAGTGGCGGCATAATATTTTGATTTACCTGATCTGATAACAAATGCATTGACATCACTTGCCCTTATGAGCGGTATAGCATCAGAAACCAGGCCTATTGGTGCAGTATCAATCATAATAATATCGTACCTGGTTTTTAGCTCTGCAATAAGGGCGGCCATACGTGGGCTGTGTAAAAGCTCAGATGGGTTAGGTGGAACAGAGCCTGATACCATAAAATCCAGGTTCTCCTGCTTTGAGTGCAATATAACCTCATCAATAGTACATTGATTGGCAAGGTAATTACTTAAACCTTTATCATTGGGCACATCAAAGGTTTTGTGGATTTTTGAACGGCGTAAATCAGCTGCTATTAGTATAACCTTTTTATCAATAAGCGATAGCGTGCTTGACAAGTTAATAGCCACGAATGATTTTCCTTCGCCCGCTACTTCTGATGTAACGCAGATCACCTTGCTGGTTTTCTCTGAAGCTAAAAAGCTTAAATTGGTACGCACCGAACGTACCGATTCGGCAAAAACAGATTTAGGCTTGCTTATGGCCAGAATTTGTTTATTATCTGAATCCATATCATCAGGGAATTTTCTGATAATACCAAGAATAGGGATGGTTGTAAGGCTTTCAATAGTTTCCTTATCATATATATAAGGATTCAGAACCCTGATCAATATGATTAAGCCTAAGCCTAAAAGTATACCTAAAATTATGGCTGTACGGTGTATACCACTTTCATTAGGTGAAACCGGGGAGTAGTTTGGTTGGGCCTGTTCAATAATTGTAGCGCCGGGTAATATTGCCGAGCGACTTATTTGTGCTTCTAATTTCTTCTCAGATAAGAAGGCGTAAACTTTATCATTAACCTCAAAATCACGTTTCAGGCTAACCATTTCGCGTTCAGCTTCAGGTAGCAGTGCTATTTGCTGATTAACCTGGTTTAATTTATCATTCAGATAGCTTATACTTTTTTCAATGCGGATACGTGATTCATTGATATTGTTGAGTGCTGCATTTTTTAACTGCAATATTTGCTGATTAACATCCTGTACAGGTTGCGAGTTGGCATTAAACTGCTTTAGCATATCGCTTTTTTTCAGCAACAGGCCATCAAGTGTTTCAATTAATGCGCCGAGTAAAGGATCAATCACCCCCTCCATCTTGAAGTTAATATTTATATTATCGGCTTCACTGGTGATTTGCTTTTTAAGCTGATCTATTGCTATCTCCTGGATCTTCAACAGAGAGATCTGTGTTTCCAGGTCTTTAGCCCCGTTTAATGCACTTTGTGTTGAGGTGGTTACATCAATAACCTTTGAATTTTCCTTGTTCTCTTTGATCTTGATGGCTGAACCACGGACCTCTGCAGAAAGTGTATCGAGCTGGTTTTGAATGAAGTGAATCATTTGGGTGGCCGACAATGTTTTTTGATTGCGGTCATAGTTCAAATACTCCATCATTATCGCGTTTAACACATCGGCTGCAAACTGAGGATTATAATCGGTTTGCTGTAAGGAGATAATGTTTGAGTTTTTTGATACCTCGCTGGTGCGGAGGCCACCTTTTACCCTGCTCATGTAATCCTCAGGTGTGTTAAACTTAAACAGGTAAACAACCTTGTTTAATATATAAGCAGGCTTTTTAATGCTGAATGCAGTTGGCCCTACACTTACAGGCGTGTTATAATTGAGTACTTTTTTTACGGTTTTACCAGCTTCTTTGTAACTAAGGCGAAATGAATTGTTATTAACGGGCTGAAAGCTGATCAGATCATGAAAATAATTTGTGCTGTCGAACTTTAACAGTTGAATATTTAAAGGCTTTTCAGGGTAAAGATCACTTGTACGTATGCGACCACCTACATAAAAACTGATACGGTAATCCAGGTCCTTAATGGCATCAAGTATCAGGCTCCGACTTTGTATTACATAAGTTTCACTTTGTACCCTTGATGGCCCTTTATCTGCATTAATAACACTTACAAGGTCAGATATCTCAGATTTTTTTTCCTCAAACTTCATCGTGGCCGATGTAGCATAATTTTTTGGCGTATACCACAAATAAGCATAGGCTACAAGCATACACACGCTTATTGAAGCTACTATCCAATACCAGCGGCTTATAAGTATTTTGGCAATTTTAAAATAGTCGAGTTCCTGATTAGGTAACCTCTTAGATATCTTCTCGGTTTCTTCCATTATTTACGTGTAAGCGTAAAAATTATTAAAGCTGTGTTAACTAAAAGTAAAAAGGGTTGAATTACAGTTGAGAAAGACTGTAATTTGTCTGATTTTACAGCACGTTTATTTTCTGCTATATAAATGATATCGCCATTTTGAAGTATTGTTGCCGGGTTTGATAATGAGGTTATACTGCCGAGGTCAACTTCTGTAATTTCAGGTTGTTTGGGATTGCCCCTGATGATCTTTATGTTTTTTTCATTAGCCTTATCAGTAAGGCCACCTGCCTCGCCAATCATTTCAACTAATGTAGTTCTATCTTTTACTAAAGGATAATTGCCCTGGGTTTTTATTTCCCCAAGCATGGTTACCTGAAGGTTTACAATTTTCAACTCAATTATAGGGTCTTTAAGTAGCTTTTCACGATAAAGCGCTTCTATTTTATTTGAAGCTTCTATCCGGGTTAGGCCGGCAACCGGTATGTGGCCAATAACAGGCAATGCTACACTGCCATCAACCTCAACCTGGTAGGTTTGCCCTTGCGAGGGTGAGGTACTGCTTGATGAAGGTGATGCTGATGCCGTTGTTGTTGGTGACGCGGCCTGGCTACCCATATCGCCCACTATGTATGACATGTTTTGCAGGTTACGTATCTGAAGTATGTCCTGAGGTTTAATCCGGTAGCTATCTAATGCGGTTGAATCTTTTGGTTTTGGTGTATTGGCCAGTGAAGCCCTTTGCTCAAACAATATTTGATCTTGTTTATAAGAACACGAAGTAAGAATAAGAATAGTACCGAAAACTAAGTAAGTAAAAATTAAGAAGCGAGTAAAGGTTCTATTCATATAATTAGGGCGTGATAGCAAAAATACATAATTTGCAGCTTTTAAATAAGATTTATTTTTCTGGAATGCAGGACCTTAAAATATCATTAATTACTGTTACCTACAATGCACGGGCCACAATTAGCAGGTGCATAGAGTCTGTAGTGGCCCAAGGGTATAAAAATGTTGAATATATTATTATCGATGGGGGATCAAAGGACACTACTATTGAGTGTATCAATAAGTATAAAGATCATGTAACTGTTTTGGTATCAGAACCTGATAAGGGAGTATACGATGCCATGAACAAAGGGATATTGCTTGCTACAGGAGATATTGTAGGTACGCTTAACGCCGACGATTTTTTTGCATCAGACGATATATTGCAGTCAGTAGCGGATATGTTTGCCGAACAAAATGCCGATATTGCTTATGGCGATCTGGATTATATAGATGAGCAGGGGAAAATTATCCGCAAATGGCGTAGCAATAGCTACAAAAAAGGCATTTTTAATCTGGGATGGATGCCCCCTCACCCTACTTTTTACTGTAAAAGAGAATTATTTGAGCGTTTGGGCTATTATAGTCTTGAATATGGCACTGCAGCAGATTATGAGCTGATGCTCAGGTATATGCATTTACAAAGTATTCGTATTTGTTATATTAATAAAGTGATGGTTAAAATGCAGTGTGGAGGAATGAGCAATAATAGCCCCACTAATCGGGTAAGGGCGTGGAAATTTGATTTGAGGGCTATGCGTAGCAATGGGATACAATTCCCTTTATTTTCACTGATTATCAAACCATTGCGTAAAATTGTTCAATATTTTTAGCTGTTAAAAAAGGGGAAGGCTACTGGGGAACGTTTATTGCAGATTAATAATTAATAATTACAATAAACCCTCACATATGCCTGACTATTTACACACTTATCCTTTTCTTTCATACACCTTTATTGTAGTGTTTTCAATGGGGCTTACTTTATCAGCCATTCCATCGATATTGCACGTAGCAAGGGCAAGGCACTTATACGATGATTTAGGGAGTTTTAGAAAGCAACATGACCATGGTATACCCCGCCTTGGCGGCATTGCAATTTTTGTAAGTTTTACCATCACTGCGTTATTGTTTGGCTTTGCCGATAAATCATTACCAACAAACTATATGCTTGCAGCCTGTATCATATTGTTTGCTATGGGTTTAAAGGATGATTTGTCGGGAGTAAATTCGAGCACGAAATTTTTAATGCAAACATTTGTAGGGGCCATATTGGTGGTATTGGGCCATATACGCCTTACCAGTTTGTATGGCATATTTGGTGTGTTCGACCTCTCATATGGTGTGAGTGCGGCATTATCTATCTTAATAATTATACTCGTTGTAAATGCCTTTAACCTGATTGATGGTATTGACGGGCTGGCATCATTAACCGGGATAATTGTTAACAGTACTTTTGCCGGTTTATTTATATACATGAAACAATATGAATTGGCCGCTGTAGCGTTGGCACTTGTGGGCGCTACCATTGGCTTTTTAAGGTATAATATTAGCCCTGCTAAAATATTTATGGGGGATACAGGCTCATTATTGTTAGGCTTGGTGTCTGCAATTATGGCTTTGAAGTTTATTGAGCTGAATAAATTTTCGGGCGGTAAATTGCCGGATATTATTTCGGCACCGGCATTAGCAGTTGCTATTTTAATAGGGCCGGTATTTGATACTTTGCGTGTGTTTACTATACGTATAATTAATGGCGATTCACCATTCAGTGCCGACCGTAATCATATCCATCACCGTATTTTAACACTTGGATATAGTCATATACAAACTACGCTTATTCTATCAGGCTTTAATGTTGTATCAATACTTATAGTATTAATGCTTGGCAATATTAGTAACTCCACGCTGATATTTATGATATTCGGTGTGTCAATATTGTTTAACTGGTTGATAACATTCTTAATCCGATCAAAGGAACGCGAGAACCTTGCTTTGCGGAACTTGTTTACCTAGTAGTAAACAATACACATATTTTAACAGCGATAGCGCTATTTATAAAAACCTGGAATAGAGCGGCATTTGCCAAACTATTTCCAGGTTTTTTATTTATCACAGCTTGCAATTTGTTAACTTGCCCCGTATGTCATCTCATCATGTAGTTCGCGAAAAACAGGAACCGGCACTGCTGGTATTGGGCCTGGATAATTTCTCTGATGAGTTATTGGGGCAGCTGCTGGAATGGAGCCCGACTGTAATTGTTACACAATTAACAGCCGAAAAAGTAAACGCCTACGGCATTAAAATAGACTGGGTAATAGCCAATGAGGTTGATGAAAGCCTGCAATCGGATATAAAATTAATGCCTGCCGGTAATGATACTTTGGCCGAAGCAGCCATGAAATACCTGGTAACCTATAATTACCCGGCCGTAAATATTGTAACCGACGAGCTGCAATTAAAGGATTACCTTTTTTATATTGATAAAATAAACATGGTGATATTTTATGGGGATAAAAAAATATATGCGGTAAATTCCGGCTTTAGCAAATGGAAACCTGCCGGTGAAACCATAGAATTACTATCAGACCCGCAACAGTTTCATTTCAGCGGATTGGAAAATATAGAGGGTAACCGGTTTAAAACTACACACGATGGCTTTTTTAGCCTGCAGTTTGAGCAGCCTTTTTTGTTTATTGCTGAGGATTTGTAGGAAATTATTCTTTACCCGTCATCCCGAACTTGTTTCGGGATCCCATACGGTGAGCGGCTATGCAAAGTTTTAGACTGAGCAAGTGGGGTGCTGAAACAAGTTCAGCATGGCCTCTCTTTACTGCTTTAAGAAAATACCAACCCCTCAACCCCCAACTTCTTCGCCAGTTCATCCAGATCATTAGCTACGGCATCAACCAATGGTATGCCATTCTTTCTTCTGTCAATCTCAGCTTCCAGTTCGGGTTCGCCGGGGATGATTACTTTTTGGGTAGGGTCGATAGGTGAGGCTGATTTAAAACGGCTTACCCAGTTATCCATATTGGCTTTAAATTCATCAACCGGGCGAAAGCCATCAACCCGCATAGCGCCTACAAAATGTCCTATTCCTTTACCAACCGGATTATCTGACGGATCCAAAAACGCCACGAATGGCGGTACCCATGGGCCATAATTTGCGCCTGATAATACTGCCGAAAGTATATCAACAGTGGCACTTAGTCCAAAACCTTTATGGCTGCCGTGATCCCTGTCGCTGCCCAGTGGCAGCAATGAACCACCAGTTTTTAGGGCGTGAGGATCGGTTGTATAATTGCCCTGTTTATCCTGTATCCAGCCTTCGGGCACTTGTTTGCCCAGGCGCTGCGCTATTTCCAGCTTGCCGTTTGCTGCCGCAGATGTTGCCATATCAACAATTACAGGCGGATATTTACCTGCCGGGAAGGCGTAACACATAGGATTTGTGCCCAACATACGTTCGTTGGAAAATGTGGGCGCTACCAGCGGACTGGCATTTGTCATGGCGAAGCCGATCATATCTTTTTCAACGGCCATTAAAGCATGGTAACCTGCGATGCCGAAATGATTGGAGTTACGTACCGATACCCAACCTGAGCCATATTTTTCAGCCTTTTCAATAGCCACCTGCATGGCAAAAGGGGCAACAACCAGGCCTAAACCCGCATCGCCATCGATGGTTGCGGTAGTGGGAGTTTCATGTACTATTTTTATATCTGGCCGGGGATTGATGCGTTGTTTTTCCCACAAACGTACATAGCCGGTTAAGCGTGCTACGCCATGCGAGTCTATTCCGCGGAGATCGGCTAGTAACAATACATCAGTTGCTAAAGCAGCATGTTCGGGGCTACAGCCCATTGCCAGGAAAATATTTTGGGTGAAGTTGCGTAAAGCGGATTCGGTAATAACCATAACGGCAAATATAATGGTTATAGAGGAATGTGATAAAGAATGAAAGTTGCAAACTTTCATTATCTGTGGGCTCCAGTCGCAGACTGAAGCCAGAGTTGTTGGGACTGAAGCCCGTATCGGTACATCTGAAGTTTGCGTTAGTGATAGGAGCGGATACCGGCCTTGTGGCTAAGGCCTGTGCAGTATGAGCGTATAGCACGGGCCGGAGGCAACGCCCTTGTCACGCTAGAAAGTTACAAACTTTCGTTGTCAGTAGGCTTCAGTCACAGACTGAAGCCAGTATGGGATGAGAGAATATTATCACCTTCGTTTTTTTATGAGGATGCTTGATAGTGAACGGCTGCTGAGCTTATGTGCAACATGGAGGTTATTAAGATGCCTTTTAAGTGATAGTGCTTTGCCGTTTATTGAGCCTGCTATGCCGCTGCCTGCAATGGTACTTACTGCGCCAGCTGGGGTTATTTTACGGATGACATTATTGTAGGTGTCGGCCACATAAACATTGCCTGCTGCGTCAACTGCTAAGCCGGATGGGCCGTTAAAGGTGGCTTTTGTACCTGTGCTATCAGCCTGGCCTGCCGCGCCGCTACCTGCAAAGGTGGTGACTACCCCGCCTGGGGTTATTTTACGGATGAGGTTACTTACGTATTCGCTTACATACACATTGCCCAAGGCATCAACTGCTACGCTATTGGGGTAGTAGAAAGCAGCAGCGGTGCTTGTTCCGTTTATGGATGCCGTGGTATCTGCATTGCCTGCAAGGGTAAATATAGTATCAGCGCGGGGTTGAATTTCGCGAATGAGGTTGTT
This sequence comes from Mucilaginibacter mallensis, assembly GCF_900105165.1. Taxonomy (NCBI): domain Bacteria; kingdom Pseudomonadati; phylum Bacteroidota; class Sphingobacteriia; order Sphingobacteriales; family Sphingobacteriaceae; genus Mucilaginibacter; species Mucilaginibacter mallensis. The sequence goes on along the minus strand of NZ_LT629740.1, from coordinate 4,703,018 downwards.
TAAGAGGTCGGCGACATAGATATTCCCACCGGCATCAAGAGCAATGCCTGTTGGGTTATTGAAGGATGAGGAAAGTAATTTACCGTTGCCTGCGCCCGGATTGCCATTGCCTGCAATTGTGCTTACCGCGCCTGTAGAAGCCACAATTTTGCGGATAAGGTTATTGCCGGCATCTGTTACATATAGGTTATCTGAGGCATCCACAGCTATACCTGTTGGTCCGAAAAAGTAGGCTGCGGCACCAATGCCATCAACTGCACCTATACTATCGCTGCCGGCAACAGTGCTTACCAAGCCAGCAGCACTTATCTCACGGATCTGGTTATTGTTGTTATCGGCTACGAAAATATTGCCCGAGGCATCAACAGCTATGCCGGTAGGCCCGTTAAATGACGACGAGGTGCCCTGGCCGTTTAATGAACCCTGGTTGCCATTACCCGCTACCGTGCTAACCACGCCTGTAGTGCTTATTTTACGAATGAGGTTATTGCCATAATCGGCCACGTAAATATTGCCGGCGGCATCCACAGCCAATGCAGTAGGGGCGTTGAATGATGCTGTTGAATCGGCTTTATTGGTATCGATGCCAGTTGTTGTGCCCGTACCACCGGTTACATTATATTTGGTGGTAATAGGCGTGATGGTTTTTTTAGTACATGCCGTAAAAAAACAAGCCATTGCCAACAGTAGTTGCAGGATAATTAATGGCTGTTTTAAATGGAATAACTTCATTTTTAATAAATACCGCGGAGAATCTCTATCAGGAAATAAAGATATAGTAATTATTTATTCAATAGCGGTTTAGCTACTCAAGTTTTTTTAATAATTCCAATCCCTGATGCCATTCTCCCAGGCCTGATGATGAGTTGATGTGGCCAGCATCGCCAATATTTACCCATTCGCTTCCCCAGCTATCGGCGAAATGACGGGCACGCTCAAGAGTAACATAGTAATCGTTTGTGCTAGCTACTACTATTGACCTGAATGGTAATTTTATGAGTGGAACAGGGCTGAAACCAGTAGTTCCAGGCGGGTAGGTATCTGCCTCGGTATCACTTGGCGCAACCAATAAAGCGCCTTTAATTTTTACATTGAACTTTTGCGCCCAATAAGCAATAGTTGTACAGGCGAGGCTATGGCCAACTAAAATTACATTAGCGGCATAGTGCTTTTGTACTTCGTTATTGATATTTTCGATCCAATCGGCGCAGACAGGTGTTTCCCAATCGGCTTGTTGCACGCGGGTAAAATTGAATTTTTGTTCCCAGATGGATTGCCAGTGTTCGGGGCCGGAATTGCCCAGGCCGGGGAGGATAAGGGTGGTGGGTTGGGTTTGCATTATACAAATATATAAAAAGCATTATTGTGAGGAATGAAGCAATGTCTAACTTTCCAGAGCATGATCGTTGACATATCGCATGAAGCCGCTCATTGCCGCGGAGGCTACTACTTTTGTCTTGATACAAAAGGTAGCAAAAAATCAAGTCAGTCGAAAGGCTTCTTTGCCGCACAAGGCTTTCCCTGCAAATCAGGCAAAACCTGGGCTGGAATCTTTTTGCGGCCACAGTGCGCGCACGGGCCGATGCGCTGCAAAAATTTCCTATGCCCTGCCATGCACAAGGCCACTATTGTTTTGCCTGATTTCATCCGAAGCTGTTCTACTGACAGAGAAAGAAGCCTCGCCCAACCCTCTCCAAAGGAGAGGGCTTTAAATGAACCGTGATAAAAAAAGCGTGGGCCCTGACAACAAGGGCGGGCCAGCGCAGGCGGGAATGCCGGTTTAGCTTTTTGTGTGATGTGAGGTACGAAAGTACCGAACAGCGAAAAAAGCGTGAAGAACCGGCAGGGAGCGGGGAAGCATCCTTGTTGTCTTGATTTATTCACATGTTGTCTGTTTTTTTAAGGTGTTCATGAGCTCCCTACGGTCGGTATTTTGGTTACTTTTTGTATCAAGACAAAAAGTGACGTCTTAGCGACAAGCGATACCATGAGACAGGTATACGAGAAACAATCCCGCTCTGTACAGTCGGGGATTGCTTCGTTCCTCGCAATGACGGTTGGTCAGTAGGGTGTGAATATTTAACTACTCTTCCGTTAGCAACGTAAACTTAAAATCAAGCGGTTCAAAGTTACGCACCAGCTCATCGATGAAATTTTGTCCCCATTTTACGTAGAAGAGGCCGAAGTTTTCGTTACGTTCCTGCAGGCTATTTTTGGGGAAAAGATCGGCTTTGATGTTATCTACCTGCTCTAAACGGTTGTGATAGTTGATTTTTTCGGCTTTTACCAGTTTCTTTTCCAGGTTATCTATCGCTTTTTTTAACCGTGCCTGCACAGCCTCGGCTGATGGAGCGAGGGTGGTATCTATTTTAAAGGAACGTAGTTTAATTCTTTCAAAAATAGCTGATAACTCGCGCCATTCCTCAGTTAGGGAAAGATTATGCTGACTGTGTTTTCTCACCCAGTCGTTTTTTATAAGATCGGTAGTTTTGAAGATATCGGCACCTGATAGTTCCATCTTCGCGATCTTTGAGGCGTATTCCCTGCGGATAACCAGGCCGGAATTACGGAGTATCAGGATAGGAAAATCAACTTTATAATGCTCAAAGTTTGATTTTAGCTCCAGCCAGTAAACTACTTCGGCACCACCGCCTACATAGGCTATATTGGGCAGGATGCACTCCTGGTATAATGGGCGCATTACTACGTTAGGGCTGAAGCGTTCGGGGTAGTTGCTTATTTCCTCTAACAATTCCTCTTTTGTGAAACTGATCTCAGCGTTTAAAACTTTGTAGGTATCGGCCTCAAAAACGATACGCTCGCGCAGATGCTCTTTAAGGTAGAAGAAATTTATCTCGCGTGGGTTTACCTGTATGTGTATACCTAAAGCGTGTAACTGCTCATTGGTGGCGGTAATATTTTTAAAGCTGTTTTGCTCCGTAATATCCTGCGCCATGATGGGGGCGAACTGCTGTTTAAGGCGATGATCATCGGCATCAATAATCACTAAACCATATTTACCGAATAGGGAGTCAACCATGTAGCGGGTTGCATCGGCAAGTTTATCAAATTTAGTGTAAGCAGTTTCAACTATGGCGGCCAGTTCAGGTGCATGTTGCTCCATACCTAAAACGCCTTTATATTGGTTAAGCGCCTGACGGATGGTATCGGGGTTTAAACGGCCGGTTGCCCCTGATGCCTCGTACCACCAATGGACTTTTTTGCCGCCGATGGTGGTATAATTGATCTCGGCAAAATCATGGTCTTCCGAAGCCATCCAGTAAACCGGTACAAAGTTTTTATCGGGAAATTGCTCCTTTAGCTGGCTGGCCAGTTTTATGGCGGTAGCTATTTTGTAAATGAAATATAGCGGGCCAGCAAAAATGTTAAGCTGATGGCCTGTAGTAATGGTGTATGTATTGGAGGATTTTAATTGTTCCAGATTTTGTGAAACCAAATCCGAAATGGGAAATCCGAAATCCGAAATCCGGGAGTATTGCTCTGAAAGGACCTGAAACAGAATCTCGCGATCAGCAACAACTTTTTTGGTTTTCAGCAGTTCGGCAAAGCCGTTCATATCGGGCCGGTGACTGTAAAAAGGTTTAAGATCGGCGTTATCGTCGATGTAGTCAATTACGGTTGGAGAAAAGTAACCGGTGTCTTTATAGCTAATACAGGATGCATCCATTAGTTCAAATGTAAAATCATTCGATGGAATTACACCATTGGCTCAAATTATTTTACAATTTGTCCATAAAGATCGAAGTCCTCGGCGTTGTCAATTTTTACATTTACAAAGCTGCCAACGGTTGCATAATCAATGCTGGCATCAATTAAAACCTCGTTATCAACCTCGGGCGAATCAAATTCGGTACGGCCAACAAAGTAACCGCCATCTTTTTTATCGATGAGTACTTTATAGGTATTGCCTATTTTTTCCTGGTTTTTATCAAATGAAATGCCCTGCTGAATTTCCATTATGGCATCCACACGGTCCTGTTTTACTTCTTCGGGCACATCATCAATTAATGAATGCGCGTGTGTTTTTTCCTCGTGAGAATAAGTGAAGCAACCTAAACGGTCGAAACGGGTATCTTCCACCCATTGCGCCATTTCGTCAAAATCCTGCTGGGTTTCGCCGGGGTAACCGGTGATGAGGGTGGTACGCATAGCTATGCCGGGTACTTTATCGCGGATCTGGTTTACGAGATCGATAGTTTTTTGTTTGGTGATGCCACGGCGCATTGATTTTAGCATATCATCGCTGATGTGCTGCAATGGCATATCCAGGTATTTACAGATGTTATCACGCTCGTTCATCACATCCAGAATTTCCATAGGGAAACCGGAAGGGTAGGCGTATTGCAGCCTGATCCACTCGATACCGTTAACATCAGACAGGCGGCGAAGCAATTCATCTAAATTACGTTTGCCATACAGGTCCAAACCATAATAGGTAAGGTCTTGCGCTATAAGGATCAATTCTTTTGTTCCGTTTTTAGCTAAGTACTGTGCATTTTTAACCAACTCATCCATCGGTGTGCTTAAGTGCTTGCCCCTCATTAAAGGGATAGCGCAAAATGAGCAGGGACGGTTACAGCCCTCGGCTATTTTAAAGTAGGCGAAGTGGGAGGGGGTGGTTAACATCCGCTCGCCGATCAGCTCGTGTTTGTAATCAGCGCCTACAGACTGCAATAGATTTTGCAGGTCGTTTGTGCCGAAATAAGCATCAATATTGGTGATCTCTGATTCCAGCTCAGGTTTGTAGCGTTCGGAAAGACAACCGGTAACTATTACTTTGCCTACCTTGCCCTGTTCTTTCAGCTCACTGTATTGCAGGATGGTATCGATGGATTCCTGTTTGGCATTATCAATAAAACCGCAGGTGTTAATGACGATGATATCATTACTGTTTACTTTTTCAGCCTCGTGCACCACATCAAAGGCATTGCCTTTTAGCTGGCCCATTAGAACCTCTGAATCGTAAATATTTTTTGAACAGCCTAAAGTAACTACGTTTACACGTGGTTTTACTGCAATTGGCTGATTGATAATTCCCTTTGTCTTCATATTAACACACTATGTCATTGCGAGGAGGAACGACGAAGCAACCTCGTAGTTTTGCCTATTCGTTAGCAATAGCGACGAGGTTGCCGCGCTATCGCTCGCAATGACAAATCCTTTTTTATTGTTTAAAAAGACTATCCACGAACGCCTTACGATCAAATAATTGTAAATGATCAACGCCTTCGCCTACGCCTATATATTTTACCGGAATTTTAAACTGATCTGATATACCTATTACCACGCCGCCTTTCGCTGTGCCATCCAATTTGGTTAGGGCAAGGGCGTTAACTGCGGTTGCTTCGGTAAACTGTTTGCATTGCTCAATGGCGTTTTGCCCTGTTGAGGCATCCAACACCAGTAAGATCTCATGTGGTGCGCCGGGTACTACCTTTTGCATCACATTTTTAATTTTGGTGAGCTCGTTCATCAGCCCAACCTTATTGTGCAAACGGCCCGCGGTATCAATTATAGCCACATCATCACCATTGGATACTGCCGAACGCAGTGTATCATAAGCTACGGATGCAGGGTCGGAGCCCATGGCTTGCGCCACTACCTTTACGCCAACACGCTCGCCCCAAAGTTTTATCTGGTCGACCGCCGCCGCTCTGAAAGTATCGGCTGCGCCTAAAACTACCTGATTACCGGCTTGCTTTAGTTTATGGGCCAGTTTGCCAATTGTAGTAGTTTTACCCACGCCATTTACGCCCACTACCATTATTACATAAGGCTTATGATCGCCATACTCAAAGGTGGAGAAATCGTTACTATTATTTTCGGCAAGTAATTTCTGGATCTCATCGCGCAGCAAACCGTTCAGTTCGCTGGTGCTTACATATTTATCGGCTTGTACGCGTGCCTGTATGCGCTCAATTATTTTAAGGGTAGTGGTTACGCCAACATCAGATGTTACGAGCACTTCCTCCAGTTCATCAAGTACATCATCATCAACGGTTGATTTGCCGGCTATTACTTTGGTGATCTTTGAAAAAAAGTTATCCTTGGTTTTTTCTAAACCGGTATCCAACGCTGCCTGCTCCTGCAGGCTGCTTTCCTTTTTCTTAAAAAAATCAAATAATCCCATAATTGATGTGCAGATGTGCAAATATGCAGATGTGTAAATTAATAAGTATCAGTTCAACGTTATTTTATCTAATCCATTTGCATATCTGCACATCTGCAAATTTGCACATAAAAAGAAAAAGCCCTCTCGTAAAAACAAGATGGCTTTCCTATATCAAACAGAACTGTTACCGTTATAATTTTCCGGCAATCGCATCCTTAACGTTATCGTTAGGTACGATTTGTTCTTTAAATGAGTAAGCACCAGTTTTTGGTGACTTAGTCATGGTAATAACCTTTGAATAATCTTTGCCTTTACCAGCTACTTTCAGGGTTGCAACTACTTTCTTTGCCATGGTATTTTATTTTTGAATTATTGAGTTAGTGAATTATTGATTTTAGGCTTAGCCTTACCAACCGATTTACTTAATCAATTAATTATTTAATTTCTTTATGAACTGTTACTTTTCTTAAAACAGGATTGAATTTCTTCATTTCCAATCTTTCAGTTGTGTTTTTCTTGTTCTTAGTGGTGATGTAACGAGACATGCCCGGCATACCGCTGGTTTTGTGCTCAGTACACTCTAGTATTACCTGAACTCTGTTGCCTTTTTTAGCCATTTTCTTATATTATTATGGTTTGACAGGATTGTAATAAACAATGAGTTTACTCATTATTCACAACTCACCATTCACACCTATTAAATGTATCCTTTTTTTACAAACTTATTGATACAAGCAGTTATACCATTCTTGCTGATGGTTTTAACAGCTGAAGTAGATACCTTTAAAGTTATCCACCTATCTTCCTCAGGAATATAAAACCTTTTAAGTTTTAAGTTTGGGTGAAACCTGCGTTTGGTTTTTACGTTTGAGTTAGAAACGTTGTTACCAACCAGTGAACCTTTTCCTGTTAAATCACAAATTCTTGACATGACAATCGATTTAATTCAATCCCTTTATTAAAGAGTTTGCAAATATCAGGATTTTAAGTGAAATAGACAATAGTGGTTTTAAAATATTTTGAAAAAGATTTGTGGAGCGTTTTGGGTAACAATTATTTAACAGACAATAGTTAATTTTAAGAAGTTAATGTAACTTATTAAAATATGCATAAAAGTATATTTGCTATAGGAAAATTACTAATTTACGCCGCCAATAAAATCGTTTACAATTATGAAAATTAAGTCGTTTCCCGAGTACGAGCAAGCCTATAAAAAGAGTGTTGAACAACCTGAACAATTTTGGAAAGAAATTGCCGACAACTTTTTATGGCGCAAAAAATGGGATAAAATACTAAGCTGGAACTTTACAGAGCCTAAAATAGAGTGGTTTAAAGGCGCAAAACTAAATATTACTGAAAACTGTCTGGATCGCCATTTGGAAACAATGGGCGATAAGCCTGCCATAATATGGGAACCGAACGATCCGACAGAAGATCATCGCGTGCTTACTTATAAACAGTTGTATGATAAGGTTTGCCAGTTTGCCAATGTTTTAAAAAACAACGGTGCTAAAAAAGGCGACCGCATATGTATATATATGCCAATGGTGCCCGAGTTGGCCATTGCTGTGTTGGCCTGCGCCAGGCTGGGTGCTATACATTCGGTAGTTTTTGGTGGATTTTCGGCACAATCAATTGCCGATAGGATTCTGGATGCGGAATGTAATATTGTAATAACTACTGACGGCGGTGTTAGGGGCGATAAAAAGATCCCGATGAAAACCGTGATTGATGACGCGCTGGTACGTTGTCCATCGGTTCAAAAAGTAATTGTGCTTACCCATACCCGCACGCCGGTATCCATGATAAAGGGTCGCGACGTTTGGTGGGAAGATGAAATAAAGAAGATAGAAACACAAGGGAAGAAGGAATTTATAGCTGAAGAAATGGATGCAGAGGATATGCTGTTCATTCTTTACACATCAGGCTCAACAGGTAAACCTAAGGGTGTGGTACATACCTGCGGCGGTTATATGGTTTATGCCGGTTATACGTTTACTAATGCTTTTCAGTATGAACCGGGCGAGGTTTACTTTTGTACGGCTGATATCGGCTGGATAACCGGGCACTCCTATATAGTATATGGCCCGCTGTCGCAAGGTGCTACTACGGTAATGTTTGAGGGCGTACCAACCTGGCCAGATGCAGGCCGTTTTTGGGATATTGTAGATAAATACAAGGTAAATATATTTTATACCGCGCCAACAGCCATACGCTCATTAATGAGTTTTGGTGATGAACCGTTAAACGGAAAAGACTTGAGCTCACTTACCAAATTAGGATCGGTAGGAGAACCGCTGAATGAGGAAGCATGGCATTGGTTTGATGAACGTATCGGCAAAAAGAAATGCCCGATAGTGGATACCTGGTGGCAAACTGAAACCGGCGGGTTTATGATATCGCCCATTGCTAACGTTACCCCATTAAAACCGGGTTATGCAACATTACCATTACCGGGTGTGCAACCAGTTTTGGTTGATGAAAAAGGCGAAGAGATACAAGGGAACGGGGTAAGCGGAAACTTATGCATCAAATTCCCGTGGCCGGGCATGCTGCGAACTACTTATGGCGATCATGAGCGTTGCCGTACTACTTACTTCGCTACTTATAAGGATCTTTATTTTACAGGCGATGGCTGCTTGCGCGATGAGGACGGTTATTACCGTATCACCGGGCGTGTGGATGATGTGCTGAATGTATCGGGTCACCGTATTGGTACTGCCGAGGTGGAGAATGCTATTAATATGCACAGCAGCGTGGTTGAATCGGCAGTGGTAGGCTATCCGCATGATATTAAAGGACAAGGCGTATATGCTTTCGTAGTTTGCCCTAACCAGCATGGGGATCCCGAGCTTGCACGTAAAGATATAATGATGACGGTATCACGCATTATAGGCGCTATAGCAAAACCGGATAAGATCCAGTTTGTGACCGGCCTGCCAAAAACACGTTCAGGCAAAATTATGAGGAGAATATTGCGGAAAATTGCTGAGGGTGATACCTCTAATTTGGGTGATATATCTACTTTATTAGATCCGGGTGTGGTTGAGGATATTAAGGCGGGAGCTTTGTAGGGGGAGTCAAAAGTCGTGTTGCCCAGATTGATTTTCTCAAACTAATGGTGTTTACAGATGTTACTATCATACATCTAAATAAAAAAACATCATGAGCGATTTAAAATTGAGAGGAACCTGGAACGAGTTGAAGGGTAAAATAAAACAAGCCTACGGCGATTTAACCGATGACGACCTGATACACGAGGAGGGCAAAGACGATGAAACGCTGGGAAAACTACAGCAAAAGACCGGCAAAAGCCGTGATGAGTTGGTGAAATGGCTAAATAGCTTATAAAAAGAATCAAGAATTAAGAGTCGGGAATCAGGAATTTTTAAAAGAGTCAAGAATTAAGAGCCAAGAATCAAGATAAAAAATTATCCGATTTTTGGCTCTTCTTATTTTAATGTAGCTTCTTGACTCTTACTTCTTGATTCTTGACTCTTTCACAGTGCTGGCTGCATCCCGGTGCTGATGCCAATTCGGTTCCAGGCGTTGATGATGGCGGTTCCCATAATTACCTGTGCTGTTATTTGCTCGCCTAATACCTTAACGGCTTGCTGGTATACTTCATCGGGTACGCCTTTGGTGATGAGGGTTACGGCTTCAGTTAGTGCCAGTATGGCTCGTTCTTCTTCAGTAAAGAATGGAGTTTCGCGCCATGCGTTGAGGGCGTAGATGCGGCGTTCAGTTTCGCCGGCTTTGCGCGCGTCACTGGTATGCATATCAATACAAAAGGCACAACCATTAATTTGTGATGCGCGTGTGCGGATCATTTCCTGGTGTAACTGGCTAATGCTGGTTGTTTTCCAGTATTTTTCCAATTCAAACATTGCTTTGTAGGCGGCTGGATCAGTCTTCCCCATATTTATTCTGTTGCTCATGATAATTTGTGTTTTGTTGATACAAATTTGAGCATTAAACATCCTCCGAAAAATGAACTGTGGTTAATAAATTCAACCCTTTTTTGCCCTAACACGGCTGATGAATTGTGGGGTTACGCCTAAAAACGATGCCACCATATATTGCGGCACACGCTGGTTAAAATCGGGAAAGCGGGTGCTGAAGTTGCGGTAACGTTCCTCGTCGGTCATGTTGGTGTTCATTTCCATACGGCGCTGAGCAGCGGTGAATGCTTTTTGCAGGATCAGCCTGCGGTAATTGCAGAAGGCTGGTATTTGGGCGATGAGTTCATCCTCAATATGCTGATCTAATACGAGTATTTCGCTGTCTTCAACAGCTTGTATGTAGAAATGGGAGGGGCGTTTGCTATCGATACTATCATAATCGGTTATCCACCAGTTCTCCAGGGCAAATTGAGTGATCTGTTCAACATCTTTTTTGTTGATATAATACAGGCGCATGCATCCTTTCACCACAAAATAATTTGCTTTACATTGTTTACCGGCAGTGAGTACAAAGGCTTTTTTCTTTAATTCCTGGAGAGTGATCTTTGAACTGATAAGTTCAGCCTCATCATCACTTAATTGTACAAACTTGCGGATATGGGTTATAAGTTGATCACACATGCTGAGAGATAGCCATTAGCTTCATTCATTGAGTTATCAAATGTATTTATTTTTATCCTTGTACAATTCGTTTCATAATAATAACTGTATATATAGAAATGATTTATATTTAACATATGATTTCTTTAACCAAACCTACCCTCCTCACAACTATTATTCTGCTATTGATGCTTTCATGTAAGCAGCAAGTAGTATATCAATCAAGCAATAGCGAAATAAATGCATACAACTATGCGCTGTCGGCAGATTTTGATAATTCGAAAAAGGAATTTGAAAAATCCATTGCAACAAATCCTAAAAATGCAAATAGTTATTATGGTCTGGGCTATTCATACTTCTATTCTGGTGATATTGATCAGGCTATTAAATATCTAAATAAAGCGATTGAGATTAACCCGGACTTTACAATGGCCTATTATGCCAGGGGCGAAATGGAATCGATAAACGGAGATGCTAAAGACGCAATAGTAGATTTCACTAAAACTATTGACCTGAAAAATGATTTCGCATACGCTTATTACCGTAGAAGCACTGAATTTGCAAATATTGGAAATCATGAAAAAGCTATTGATGATATGGATAGATTTATAAAATTAAGGCCTGACTTTTCATTAGCTTATTATGCCCGCGCAACCTATAAAAATAACATGGGCGATTTAGCCGGTGCTATAGACGATTATTCGTCATTATTAAAGCTTAACCCTAAGTACATTAATGGTTATTATTATAGAGGAGTCATTTATGGCCGTATGAAGCAATATCAACTTGCTGTTAATGACCTTACAAAGGCGATTGATTTGGGCACCGATATTGGCGAAGTATATCTTTATAGAGGGATTTATGAGTTCTATATAAATCAAAAAGCACAGGGATGCAATGACTTTAAGAAAGCAAAATCACTTGGTGTTGACAAAGCAGATGAGTACATCGCAAAATATTGTGGCAGTTCAAAGTAGGTGACGTTTAATTTAATTTGATTCCTAACTTTGTGCCAATGAAAAAATCTACCAAACCCACCATCCTTGTTGTAAACGACGACGGCATAACCGCCCCCGGTATAAAAGCTTTAATTGATGTGATGAAAGATCTTGGCCGGGTTGTAGTGGTAGCACCCGATAGCCCGCAATCGGGTATGGGGCATGCTATTACCATTGGCAAGCCATTGCGCTTTGATAAGGTTGATATTTATGAAGGTGTTGAAATGTACCGCTGTTCGGGCACACCGGTTGATTGTGTAAAACTAGCCGTTAACTCCGTATTTAAGGGTGAAAAGCCTGATCTGTGTGTTTCGGGGATTAATCACGGATTGAACAACTCTATTAACGTGTTGTATTCGGGTACCATGTCGGCGGCGGTTGAGGGTGCTATTGAGAGTATCCCATCAATAGGTTTTTCATTGGATGATTTTACGCTGCAGGCTGATTTTAGTCATTGTAAAAAATATGTACGCGAACTGGCTATGCAGGTTTTGGAGAATGGCTTACCTGCTGCCACCTTGTTGAATGTAAACTTCCCGGCAGGTGGTGATTTAAAGGGTATCAAGATCTGCCGTCAGGCTAACGCCAAATGGGCCGAAGAATTTGATGAGCGTATCGATCCGCATAAAAGACCATATTATTGGCTAACCGGCGTATTTCAATTAAATGATGCCGGTGAGGATACCGATGTGTGGGCATTGGAGCATAATTATGTATCGGTTGTGCCTGTACAGTTTGATATGACTGCCTACCATGCCATGCCTATATTAAATAACTGGACCTTTAATGTGTAGCCTGTGCAATACAATTAACCCATGAAATACTATTTAGTAGCAGGCGAAGCGTCCGGTGATTTGCATGGGGCCAATTTAATGAAGGCCCTTAAAGAGCGTGACCCCCAGGCGGAGTTCCGCTACTTTGGCGGCGACCTGATGCAGGCCGAGGGTGGTACGCTGGTTAAGCATTATGCTGATATGGCCTTTATGGGTTTTATTGAGGTGGTAGCTAACCTGCAAACCATCCTGAAAAACATGGCCTTTTGCAAGCAGGATATCAGTACATATCAGCCTGATGTTTTGGTACTGATAGATTTTCCTGGCTTCAATTTAAAAATAGCTGAATACGCTAAAAAGAATAACCTGTTGGTTTGCTATTATATTTCACCCAAAGTTTGGGCCTGGAACCAGAAACGGGTATTGAAGATAAAAAAGGTGGTCGACCATATGTTTTGCATCCTGCCTTTTGAGGTTGATTTTTACAAACAATGGGGCATGCAGGTTGATTATGTGGGCAACCCGCTGCTGGATGCCACCGCAGCTTTTAAACCTGATGCGGAATTTTATCAGCATAATCATCTGCCTGAAAAGAAGATCATCGCTTTACTGCCGGGCAGCCGTAAGCAGGAGATCAGCCGTTTATTGCCCGATATGCTTGGAGTGATGAACCAATTTCCAGACCATCAGTTTGTAATAGCCGGTGCGCCATCATTTACTGCTGATTTTTACACGCAGTTTTTGGGTGGTAAGCAAATCCCTGTAGTATTTAATGCCACTTATGATCTGTTAACGAATGCAGATGCCGCAATTGTTGCATCTGGAACCGCTACGCTGGAGACTGCTTTGTTCAATGTTCCGCAGGTAGTGGTTTATAAGGGCAATCCGATATCTATCACCATAGCACGTATGCTGGTGAAAATAAAATTCATCTCGCTGGTTAACCTTATTATGGATGCCCCGGTGGTTAAAGAAATGATACAGCAGGATTGCAGCCCGCAAACTATTGCTGCCGAACTTGATCTGATCATCAATAATAAAGACTATCGCGATAAAATGCTCAATAACTATGACGAGCTGGATGTAAGGATGGGCCATCCCGGCGCATCAGCAAAAACTGCAGCTTTAATTATAAAATACGCCACAAAAAAATAGAGCCCTGCAAAATGCGGAGCTCTATCGTTTTCATAGGTAGATGTTTGGTAGGTTAAATGTGTATATAATTAAGCAGCAAGTTTGCTATCAATTGTATATTGTTTTTTCGCTTTAAAAGCTTTTAAATCATTCATTATTAATTCTCTTAATTCCCTGTCAAAACGGGCTACTACTTTGCTTGTTGCTGGTTTATTATATGCTTTCATGGTATATCAGGTTAATTTTTAGTTGGTTTTTTATTAGTCTCTACATCTGTTAAATTCTTATTTAGCCTTTGTGCTTCCTTGTATTGCCTTAGCAATTGTTCCTGGTCGCGATCATCCCCGGGTTTTTCCGGGTTTAATGGGTTTTCCCATTTTTGCTCTTCCACTTTCTGATTATCTTTTTTTTGAGGTACCATAATAGTGTCGTTTGATGTGTACTGTTCCAAATTGATGCCAAAACCGTGGCTGCACCAAAAAATAGTCATCATTCAATAAGATTTTTTTTACAATGGGATGTAAATCAACCAAAAGCAGTGATTATATACCGATTTAGAAAATGGTATTAAGGGAGATTTTGTAGTAAAGTTTATAACAGGAATGTTGTAAACAGTAGTCAGCACTATACACCTGTAGGCTTGTTTTGCATACTTTTATGGTTGAGCAGGTGCACTATTATGGCTATGGTTGATAACGCTATACCTGCAACACATACACCCATCCAGTGAAAATTACCCCAAAGTGAGCTAACTAAAAAAGTACCGGCAGCGCCGCCCAGGAAATAGGAGACCATATATATAGTATTAATACGATTACGCGCTTCGGCATTAAGCGAGAATATGATGGCCTGGTTGGAGATGTGCGTAGCCTGTACACCCATATCCAATATAATTACACCCACTACCAAACCAATTATACTGTGGCCCGAAAAAATGAACACCACAAATGATAGTAAAACCAGCAGTAGCGTAAAGAAGGATAATTTAAAAGGATCCATTTTATCACTCAATCTGCCCATGAGTCCGGCGGCTACGGCTCCAAATGCGCCGACTAAGCCAAATAGGCCGGCTGCATCGCTACCCATATTAAAGTTTTCCTTCAGCAGGAAAACTATGGTAGTCCAGAATGCGCTGAAACAGGCAAAGCATAAAGCGCCCCTTAATGCGGCAAATCTCAGCTTAGGTTCGGCCTTAAAAAGATGGATCAGCGATTTCATCAGGTTTTTGTAGCTGCCTTTATAATCAGGCTCAACTGCTGGTAAAAAGAAGAACACCATTATTACCATCAGCACCATTAAGCCTGCCGCTATAAAGAACATGGCCCTCCAGCCAAAGTGCGCGCCAATAAAACCGCTTACAGTACGTGATAATAATATACCTATTAACAAGCCGCTCATTACTACGCCAATTTTTTTGCCCCTTTCTTCGGGTTTTGCCAGGTGGGCAGCCATGGGTATAAGTAATTGTGGTATGAGTGATGCCATGCCAACCAAAAAGCTGGCCAGTATGAGTAAATTTATATCCGGAGCCATAGCCGCTCCTATTAGGGCTACAATAACCGCTGCAAATGCAAAGAGCATTAATTTTTTACGCTCAAACATATCGGCAAGAGGGGCAATAAAGAACATCCCTGCCGCGTAACCCATTTGTGTGATCATGGATACACGACCCGCAACTCCGTTACTTATTTTAAAACTGTGTGCAATATCACCTAGTAAAGGTTGGTTATAATAAATATTTGCCACCACGAGTCCGGTGGTAATAGTCATTATCCATAAGGTAAATGAAGTAAGTTCGGGCGTTTTTTTGGTGGTGGCGATAGATGTCATTAAAAAAAATAAAAATATTTATGCAAAAATGGGAAAGCGTTTTTACGTTGATGTAGACTTAAAGTAATATTTTTTTGCTACGTGGAGGATAAGAACATTGATGCCAAATGGTGTATTAGGGCATATTTTTTGTAAAAATTGACTTATAAATCTAAATTTTGAATAATTTTTTATCAAAAATGTATGATTTGGCATTTTTAAACCTGATTTTAAGTAACTTTTTTGTGAAAAATAAAATAGTTACATATTTTTTATACTTAATATAGTAAACTGACGTTTTTATGACAGCTTTTTATGCCAAAGTATAAAAAGTAAATAATAATTGAAAATTATGATCTTGGTAATGTTTTGTTTGAATTGTTACCATTAAAACAAACATATGGAATTAACATTAAAAATAATTGAAAAAAAATTAGGAATTTATTTTGGATAGTGTTACCTTTACACTGTTGAAAAACATTAGAAAAGTCTTCTCATAATTTAGGTTTATAATTGGTTAGTAAAGGCCCCTGCCCATCAGGGGCTTTACTTATTTTATAAGGTCCTGTTTTCTCACAAAAAAACACTTCAAAATCTCAGCTTTCACATATTGATTTTAAAGAACTTTAATAATCAGATTTTATTATTTGCCGGGCTACATTTTATAATCGGTTTAATAAATGTCGTGCAAACATATAAAGTTCAAGATTAAGCAACTATTATGTTTTATTTGTTATTAATTTGTGAAGTTTAAAGGCATCAGCATTAATAACAACAAACCTTTACCTAACAATTAAGAATGATCACAGCTTATAAAAAACACATTGTATCGGCCCTGGTACTTGCTAGCTCATTATTTATAACCGGTGTTGCCTCAGCGCAAATAATAACCATACCGGTTGAAACACAACACAACGCCCTTATACTACAAACAGATGCGGACAAAAACCTGAAAATGGTTTATTTCGGCACCAGGCTTAGCAATACTGATGAGTATACGCAGATACAAAAAATGTATAAGCAAAGTGATGATTCGGGGGTTCTTAATGATGCTTATACGCCATCGGGATCGACAAATTTGGCTGAGCCGGCTATAACCGTTATTCATGCCGATGGCAATACTTCGCTAAACCTGGTGTATGTAAATCATGTGATCACTAAAATTGATGATGATGTTTCGCTGTTAACCATTACCCTGAAAGACCCCGCTTATGATTTTGAGGTAAACTTGTGCTATAAAACCTTTTTTAAGGAGGATGTTACTGAGCAATGGTCGGTAATTGAGCATCATGAAAAAGGAACGGTTACCTTAAGCAAATTTGCATCGGCTAACCTTTATTTAAAAGGCGATGGCTTTTGGCTGAAACAATACCATGGCAATTGGGCATCAGAAATGCAGCCCGAAGAATCAAAACTTATGCACGGCATCAAAACCATCGATACCAAACTGGGTACACGCGCCGATCTGTATGCGTCATCAGCCTTTATGATATCAATGGATAAGCCCGCAACTGAGGATGAGGGCAAAGTATTATACGGCGCCATGGAATGGTCGGCTAATTTTAAGGAGGACTTTGAAATTGATCCCGCCAATAATTTAAGGCTGATAGCAGGTATAAATAATGCCGCATCTGCATATCATTTAAAACCGGGCGAGGAGTTCACTACCCCGGCTTTCCTGTATACTTATTCGGATCATGGTAAAGGTGATGCCAGCCGAAAACTGCAAGGCTGGGCGCGCAAATATAAAATTGTGGATGGTGAGGGCCCGAGGGTCACCTTGCTGAACAATTGGGAATCTACTTATTTTGATTTTAATGAGGATAAGTTAAAGGAGCTGTTGAAGAATACCAAAAAACTGGGTGTCGACCTGTTTTTATTGGATGATGGCTGGTTTGGTAATAAATACCCGCGTAATAGTGATAATGCAGGGCTGGGCGATTGGCAGGAGAACAGGAAAAAGCTGCCAAACGGTATTGGTTCACTGGTAAAGGAGGCAACGGCTGATGGGGTAAAGTTCGGGATATGGATAGAGCCTGAAATGGTTAACCCCGCCAGCGATCTTTATCATAAACACCCTGACTGGGTAATTAAACAGCCCAATCGCCCCGAAAAATATTTCAGGAACCAATTAGTGCTCGATCTGACTAATCCTAAAGTACAGGATTATGTTTTTGGCATAGTTGACAGCCTTTTCATTAAAAATCCGGCTTTGGCTTATATTAAATGGGATTGCAACGCTGTAATTTATAATGCTTATTCCAGCTATTTAAAAAAGGATCAGTCGCATTTATATATTGATTACGGGAGGGGCTTATATAATGTGATGGCGCGTATGCGTGCAAAATATCCAAAAGTGCCTATGATGTTATGCTCGGGCGGTGGTGGCCGTGTGGATTATGGCGCGCTGCAATATTTTACCGAATACTGGCCAAGCGATAATACCGAACCTTTGGAGAGGGTATATATACAATGGGAGTATTCCTACTTTTTCCCGGCTATTGCCAGCTCAAACCATGTTACCAATTGGGGTAAGGAGCCTATTAAATATAGGGTTGATGTAGCCATGATGGGCAGGCTGGGCTTTGATATTGTGGTAAGTAAATTAAGCGGGCAGGAACTTGATTTTTGCCACCAGGCATTAAAGAATTACGATAACCTGAAAGATATTATATGGCATGGCGACCAGTACCGCTTGCATAGTCCGTGGGATAATGATGCAGCATCATTAATGTATGTGAATAGTTCACGGTCACAGGCCGTGGTGTTTAATTATTTGGTGAATAACAGGTATAACAGTGGCACAAAAGTTCCCATCAGGCTAAAAGGGCTCGATCCGCAGAAGAAATACCAGGTTAAGGAAATTAACCTGTATGCCGGTGCAAAATCATCTATCGGGGATAACCTGGTGCTTACAGGCGATTTCCTGATGAAGGTTGGTGTTAATCCCGATGTGAATGAGGGGCGCACCAGCGTAGTTCTGCAGCTTGACGAGGTGGAATAGGCTTTTGTATATATTATAAAGGGGCTATTTACTCCGGATTTGTGTTTATGCTGATATTTTTATCACAAAAACGATAAAAACTTATATTATTGCATTTTATAATTAAGCGCACGTTCATCGTGCGCTTTTTTGTTGTAATTAACAGACCTCTTTATTCATATCAAATCAAGTAAATGAAAATTAAACATTTCTTATTTGCAGCGCTATTTGCTGTTTCCACAATTTCCCTGCATGCCCAGGATAACCTGGTTAGCTCATTAAAAACCAATCAAAGCGATAGCAGTAAACAAAAATTCCGGTTTACCGAGCTTATCAACCTGGAGAATACCTCTATAAAGAACCAGGGCTCATCAGGTACCTGCTGGAGTTATTCAACAAACTCGTTCCTGGAGTCGGAAATGATACGTATGGGCAAACAGCCACTTGATCTGTCGCCAATATATACGGCACGTTGCGCTTATATTGAAAAAGGAAAGAACTATGTACGCATGCATGGAGCGGTATCATTAGGCGATGGCGGCGAATCACATGATGTTATTAATATGTACCGCAAATATGGCGCAATACCTCAAAGCGTTTATAGCGGTTTAAATTATGGTACTACCATCAATAAATTTGGTGAACTATCAGCTGTAATGGAAGGTATATTAAAAGCGGTGGTACAAAACCCTAATGGCAAATTAACACCTAACTGGCTTGCGGCTTATACAGCTGCTATTGATGCTTACCTAGGTAAAGTGCCCGATAGTTTTACTTATAATGGTAAAACCTATACACCTCAAACATTTGCACAACAGGTTGTAGGTATAAATCCTGATGATTATATAGAGTTTTCCTCATTTACCGATCATCCGTATTATACAAAGTTCACGCTGCTGGTTCCTGATAACTGGTCGTTCGATCAGGTTTATAACCTGCAGGTAAATGATATTACTGATGTTATCGACCATGCTTTAAAAAGTGGTTACACGGTAGCATGGGCTACTGATGTAAGCGAAAAAGGTTTCAGCTGGAAAAATGGTGTTGCTTTTGTGCCTGAAGTGCCATATGAGGAAATGACAGCCAAGCAAAAGGAAGAAATGTTCAATGGCCCAAAGCCGGAAATGAAAATCACTCCCGAAGTACGCCAACAGGCATTTGATGATTATTCTACCACGGACGATCATGGTATGCACATTGTTGGTTTAGCAAAAGATCAGAATGGCAAAGAGTATTATATAGTTAAAAACTCATGGGGCCCAACTAACGATTATAAAGGCTATATTTATGTAACAAAGGCTTTTGTTCAATACAAAACTACAGCCTTACTATTACACAAAGGCGGTATCCCTAAGGATATCATTAAAAAAATAGGTATATAAATAACAACAAAATAAGAATGCATGCACAGCTTGATCAGATGATTGAACTGTGCATTTTTTTATACCTCGGCTATACGTATAGCCATATATAAGGTAAGGATACCCAAAATAGTCATAAATAGAGTGATCAGTTTGGGATGCCTGGCCCTGCTTTCGGGCAGAAAGTCACTTGCGCCAATATAGAGGAAGAAACCCGAGATAAGTGCTAAAAGCAATCCCAGATTTTCTGCAGGCAGTTTATAATACAGCGTTGATAAAGCACCTAATAGGGGAGCAATAGCGTTTGTTATCAGCCACTTGAGCGCATTGCGCCTGCTGCCATTTTCCTTTAGTATAACATTGGTTGTATTAATACCATCGGCAAAATCATGTACTAATACGGCTACAGCCACCAGGCTGCCAATGGCTAATGATAGATGAAAGGCGAGGCCGATAGCCACACCATCCAAAAAACTGTGCAGTGTTAGGCAAAGCGCGGCAATTTTACCTCTTAAGCTACCGGAGCTTGTATTACTATTTGTTTTATGCTGATTAAAATGTACAGCTAAACGATCAAGCAATAGATAGACCACAAAACCAAAGCCTGCCATTGATGTAATTTCCCGTACACCGTAAGTTTTGGAGGCCAGCTCAATTGCGGTTGGTAAAAGATCAAAAAAAGCTACGCCTATAACTGCCCCAGCACTAAACCCCAGTATCAGGTATAATTTACTTTGAAATCTTAACGCAAGTAAACCGCCCATTAAGGTTGAAAGAAAGGTAGCTATGCAAATTAAAAGGATCACAGGCTATCGATTAATATCTATTGATAAGCATCAGGGCCGCAAAAGTACAAATTAAAATACATAAAAGCAACACAGTTGCTTTTATGTATTTAGGCCATCCAATTCCCTCTCTCTACCATGGGAGTAAAATTAAAGGCGGGTATAAGTATGATTACTTACCCGCTGGAGCAATCAGGTTATCTCTTGCAACCTGTTGTGTCATAGCCTTTTCATAACCCTTTAAAAAATCATCTAAACTGGATGGGTTGTAGGTTTTTGATTGTGCCGACCATACCAACTTTTCTGTTGCAGCGTCATATAAGTTGGTTTCGAGGTAGTATATTTTATCAGTAGTATAATAACCCGGAGAGTAGAAACGGTTGTATCCATAACCATAGTAAGCGCCAAATGTGCCGTAATATCCTATTCCATAAGGATACACACCACCGCTGCCTGGTACATACCTGGTTTCTGTTTCTTTATTCACCATTGCTATTGTTAAAATGGCATCGCAATTAGTTGCACGGATCTTACTTAATACAGTATCCTGATTTTTATCTCCACCGGATGTGTGAAAATTGGCAGGAAATATGTCTGTACTTTTAACTGATGCATAACCTTTACTGCTTAAATAATTTGCAATATTAGTTTCAACAGTTTGTCTGATAGCTATGTCTGAACTAAGTGATGATATGAAAATCTTTTTATAAGCTATCTGGGTTACACCGGGTGCTTTATATGATCCTGTTATTGAGGTGGTTGAGCCACAGGCTGAGATAAACAATGCCAATAGCAGCATTAGGTTTAAAGTTTTTGTTTGTTTCATGGTTTATTGGTTTTATTGATGTTTATTAAAGTTAATAATTTATTTATTTGGAACAGCTACTGCCGGAAATAATATAATAAGCAATTTTTTCTTGCCCGCGGGCGACATATAATCCCATATACAGCCCAAATTTACTGGCTATAAAAAAGGAATTGGCGAAATGAAACGGCACCAAGATTATGTAATTCAAAAGATGCAATGCAAGTGGTCAATTTTGCAGATAAAACAGGCTTTTTAATACCGGGATGTTGGGTAATAATTAGAAAGGGAAATAGATGGGATATGTAAAAGGCATAAACGCAGCTCTGCATTTATGCCTTTTTATAATAGGGATATGATCAACAGATCAATTAGCAGCCACTTTGGTATCGGGTACGGATTTTACATCCATCACACAACGAAAACCAATGTGATTTGATGCAGATCGGGCATCGCCTTTGCCCCGGGTGCCAACCATATAGCGTGTGCAATATTCATCGGTACATAAAAATGAGCCGCCTCTTTGTACCCTTTTTTTAGCATCAGGTTCGTCCGGATCATAGGGGCTGGTTGGCCCCCGGGGGTTAACCGTTACCGGGTTATTTGCCAGGGTATTATAATAATCATTGCTGTACCAATCATTACACCACTGCCAAACATTACCGGCCATATCATACAAGCCATAACCATTTGCCGGGAATTGTTTTACAGGGGCAATGCCAACAAAGCCATCCGTTCCCGCATCTTTATTAGGGAATGAACCTTCGAAAATATTGGCCATCCATTTGCCATTAGGTTTTAACACATTTCCCCAGGCATATAGCTTACCGGCTAGTCCACCTCTCGCGGCAAACTCCCATTCGGCCTCGGTTGGTAAACGCTTGCCGGCCCATTTTGCATAAGCGGCAGCATCATCCCAGCAAACCTGTATAACGGGGTAATTATCTTTACCAATTATATTGCTTTTCGGTCCTTGCGGATGTCTCCAGTCGGCGCCCTTTACGTATGCCCACCACTGAAGATAATTGTTTAAAGGAACTTTTTCTTTCGGCGCGGTAAATACCAGAGAGCCTGCTACTAAATTTTCCTCAGGCACAGTAGGGAATTCCTCATGTGTTGGCTTTTGCTCGGCCACAGTTACATAGCCTGTTGCTTTAACAAACGCAGCAAATTGTTTATTGGTAACCACGGTGGCATCCATATAAAAAGGATTGAGCCTCACCCTGTGAACAGGCCGCGCATCACTCATCTGTTCATGGCCCCCGCCATCCATTCCAACCGGATCAACACCTCCCATACTGAACTCGCCACCGGGTATGTATTTCATGCCTGCCGGGATAGCCAGTGTTTTTGGTGATGGATTTGAAATAGTTTCCCTGAAATCTTTTCCGCCGCCATTCATAAACAAGGCGCTATCCGACCGTTTAATACCAGTTGGGCGACAGAAAGCTGCTGCATTTCTTGGAAACAGGCTTTGATCAGTTAAGTAAGTCTTCTTTATAATAACAGTTTGTGTTACTTTTTTATCAGTGGTTTCATGCTTATGATCCTTACATGATTGTGCAACCAGTAAAACTATCACCGACATAATTACGAGCCTATATTTTGTATTCAAACTAACCATTTTAACTTCAGATAAACGTAAGATGATAAAGTTATAGATATAATTTTGATTAAGATATTGAAAAGATGGTTTTCCAGTCATTTTTCATGCTCGCTGTATGCCATTTATCGGTTAAAAGCTGGAATATTATTTAGATTTAACGATGCCTGCTACCATCGAAAAGATAAAGTGCACATGTATTTTATAAATCTTCCACAACGGCTTTGTGATTATGCACGAAAGGTATATATTTGCACTCCCATAATAACGGGGGATTAGCTCAGCTGGCTAGAGCGCTTGCATGGCATGCTTACCCGTTACCCTCTTTAAATACCTTTAAAGCCACTTTTTAGTCTATTTCTCTTCTTTTACGTGCAAATTACGTGCAACCTAATCTTGTTTAATAAATATTGTTAATTAGTTCAAAGTTACTTTTAATTGCCAACACACATTGTATAGTGACGATTAGATAAATGATGATTACTCCATGATTGATTTGATTAAGTGAATAAATAATTATAAAGCTCATTAAGGTTTGTTGCGATAAAGCAAGAAAGGAAACGGAATAAATGGATTATGTGGGGCAAGTGGGTTTATGCCGTAGTCTTTCATGCGCTTCAGAAGCAACAGCCCTAACTTTGCTTGCTAATTATTATCACACATTACCACGTAAACCATAACACTTCTTTAGGAGTAAAAGTCTCCTTATAAGTTTGTATTGCTACCATCTCTGAACTTGAAACATAAATTGTTTTTCCTACGATCTTTTGGATAAATTCTTCTTGTTCTGCAAGGGTGAATTGTCGCGATTTCTTAATTGTAAGATTTCCGTGAATAGCCATCCCATTTGTCAATGGGCCAACATGACAATCATGTTTGTAAATTACATTAGAATTTAGCCCTTCGTTATACAAAACCGTAGTTTTCCACGAATTGGCATTTATAATAATAACTGATTTCGGAATTGGTAGCAATTTATAAAACCCCCGTTTTAAAGAAAGCAAACCATTATGAGGTTTATAATCCAAATAAAAGCTAGTAGCAACATCATTTAAAGGCAAGAAGTTTTTAGACAGAAACGAAGATGGCTCTTCCTGTTGAATGCTACCATGGTCAGTTAGGTCGATTAGATCAGTTAAGTCTTCAAACACTTCATTACCATATTCAATTAATGCAGGTATATCATGCATTCTTATATCTTGAAGTATGCGCTCTTTATAAAGATTCTTATCAATATGTCGGATAGAATTTTCACCAGCGTAACTGGTAACTGGAGTAGGTAGCATTTTATAAAATATACTTCAAATATAACGGGATGCAAGAAAAAGACAGTAGAATATCTGAGTATAACCCCTTAAATTTAACTGTCTTAATTTTAATATTATGGCGAGGACAAAACATCGCAAACCCGAAACTCATAAACCTGGGACAAAAGATATATTACATTCACTCGAAGGTGAATATCAATGGCTTGATCTCCTTAAAGATAAAAATAAACCCTACGAGTCATTGATCAATATCGTTCAAAGAGAGGGACAGAAGAGCGAGGATGATACTAGCCCAAATCCATCTATAAAAATGATTGCTGAAGAAATTAATCAATCATCTGCCAAAGTCTCGCAATGGCTTGCTCAAATGTACCATGACTTATTTGACTTGGACTATCAATCACCTGAACTATTTAAATCACCAGGCACTCGTTATGAGTTACATTTTAGAAGCAATTTCTATGAACAGTCTTCATTCTTTACTTTATGGCTCGACAGAACCTTACAAGTGAAAGATCGATTTGAATGGAGTTTTATGAATGCAGAGCTTGGTGCTTCCTACTACTATATTTATGAGATCACACACTCACATGCAAAAGGTAAACTTACCACTAACGTATTTTTAAAGTCAGGTTACTACAACGGATACAGGGAAATGCTACTAAGCAAATCAGACTTCCTGGAACTTATGAGTTTTGACGAGCGTGTGCATTTAAATGATTATGAGGTGGATCAAATATTACGTGAGCGGGTTGAAAAGGGAAGAGATGTAAGCTTTGAAAGGAAAAAGGGCAGAAATTACTTTAAGGGGAACAATTGGTAGTCGGCTAAAAAGACAGTAAAATCTCTGTGTATAACCCCTAAATATTAGGTGTCTTAAAATATAATATTCATTAAATGCTTCAGTTACTTATCGATAGTATATATGTATTAATAGCCATCGGAATTTTTACACCTGCCTGCACTTTAGGGTTATCAAGTATTTTGCCTATTATTTCATTTGGTTATCTGGTATGATTGTACAGTTAAGTATGTTCAATATCTTATTATAATCCCAAAGGCCAGCGTACTTCATTTGGGTGCCATCAGCCACTGTAAACAAATAAGCCTTATCCATTTACCCATGACCATTAATAGAAAACATTCACAACTACAATACACTATCGTTTAGCTAATAAACCCTGATACGGCCTCGTTACGTGCATATTTTCACTGCGAGCATTAGCTGTACTACACAATTGGAACCTTTCTCCCAAAATGGCGCAAGCGACCTGTGCAGGTACATCAATTGGTCAGGCTTCTTGTTTATTCAGTTTTATCGAACCTATAAGTATATGTCAACATGAAATATTGCTTTACAACTTGATTCTGGCTATCAAATATGGTGTTATTAGAAACAAAATGACTGGAACTTACGCTTTGTTTAAAAAGGTCATAACAGGTAAAGCGGATTTCTCCTTTTTCCTTTTTTTGAATTGAGCGAGCAAAGGACAGACTAACTAGATTCGATTGTCGCTGAAATCCTTCGGCTTCGAGCGAATTATAAAAGTGGGTATAATTCAAACTCCAATTGATATGCTTAGGCCAGATTACATCTAGGGGTAGACTGATCATTTGCTGCAAATAATGTTGACTCGGGAAGTTTACAGATTCGTAATGTGTGATAGTAGGGCTTAGAACGTATGTTGGCTCAAACTCAATAACATCTTTCCAACTGACAAAAAATTGTTGTTTGACCGGAAAAGTATAGGTAGTCTGAAAGCCCTGTTGCCCATTTGTTTCAAAAAAATTGTGACTTGTTTTTGCATTCACATTTGTAGTTTCCCGTATTTGCCAATCACCAATTTGTTTAAAGGATTTGGAGAAGTTGCCATTAATATTGGCCGTAAAACTTCCATTTTTGTTGATGTAGGTCGTTAGTTGTGCGCCTTGAGCATTGATGAAATCCTGCAACACAATACTGTTGTTATCCAAGCTAAATTGAGCTGAAAGATTGATAAATGCATTACTGGACACATCGAAACCACTATAATTTATACTGAAATTGTGCGTGTGGGATGGCCTCAGGTTCGGATTGCCCTCCACACTGTTCAGTTGATTATATACCAGAACAATCGGACGTAACTGATCGATCGATGGCTGTTGTATCGCTTCGCTATAATCAAAATTAAACTTCTTGAAAACAATTGAAGCAGAGGGTAATAAATATGCAAAATTCTGAAATAAACGCGTAGAATTATCATTAAAGCTGTTTTCGATCTGTTGAAATTGCGCAACAAGGCCAACCGTAAGCGAAAAGTCTTTTTTGTGATAAACCAATTGTGGACGTCCGCTTTGCGTCCATTGCTCCCGACTCTGCATACTGCTTTGCTCTGTTAAAAAAACATCATATGTTCCTGTTTTAGGATCAATATTGTAGGTTAACAGATTGGCTCCGTTTTGAAGATAGCTCCCTTTCAATAAAAAGTCAGCAGTTAATGTTTTCGAAATAGGATAATGATAGCCAGCGCTCAAAGATGCACTACTATTTCGATTACTGGTATTAGCTAATCTGTTTAGTGTATCTGAAATTAAGCCCGCAGTGTAGGCAATAAGCTGATCGTTATTGATACTCTTCGAATGGCTTGGGTTAATATTTAAGGTATTGGTAATCGTTAAAGACTCCCCCTTTTTTTTATAAGCATGATAATAAATTATGCTATGCTGATATTCGATATTGCTATTGTTACTATTATCCTGATTATTGCTAATACTTAACAAAGGCGTGTAATTATTGAACGTTGCTATTCTACCTATTTCAGAATCACTCCCAGTGCTAAATCGAAGAATAGGAGTATACTTGATATATGATGCGCTATCTAGGTCTATTTGAAGGTTGCCGTTGATTGCATGATCATAATTGCTTGAATGAATATTATTGGTTGCATTATGGGTCACAGTGGTATCGTTTAACAATTGGGCTACATTGCTCGTTTGCAGATTGTTAATCGCTGTATTATCAAAATTATAAACTAAATTTAGTTTTACTTTTTTACCAAAATTATCGTTGATGTTTATTCCGGTACCAGTCACCCGGTTTATGCCCTGGCTGGTTCCGAAATTATCGAGAGAAGTCCCAACGAATTGAGTATTGCCTAAGTTATTACTGTTACTAATAACGGTTACTTGGAGATTATCAAGAGATTGATTATATAAACCATCCAAGTTGTAGCGGTCCTGAGTTCCAACGGCCAATGTTAATTTCCCGAAAGTGGCCTTACTGAATTTTTTCTTGAATTTTAAATTGATGATTTTTTCCACTTTATAGTCAGGCAAAAGGTGGTCGGGATCGTTTTCACGATCATCGTAGATCTGTACTTTAGATATCATATCCGCGTCAAGATTTTGGGTAGCGATCTTTGGGTCATTGGCGAAGAAATCCCGACCATCAACTTTTACTTTAGAAACGGCTTTGCCATTTACAGTGATCGTACCATCCCGGTCAACCTGTACGCCAGGAAACTTTTTCAACAAATCTTGGACTACGGCATTCGGCCTAACCTTGAAAGCTTCTGCGTCAAATTCAATCGTATCTTTTTTTACAATGATAGGCACTATTTGACCTTTCACAGTTACCTCATCCATTGTTTTCTGATTCAGACTAAGCCTGCCAAGGTCGAGGACAAGAGTTTTAGTGAAA
Source organism: Mucilaginibacter mallensis (assembly GCF_900105165.1). NCBI lineage: Bacteria > Pseudomonadati > Bacteroidota > Sphingobacteriia > Sphingobacteriales > Sphingobacteriaceae > Mucilaginibacter > Mucilaginibacter mallensis. The sequence goes on along the minus strand of NZ_LT629740.1, from coordinate 4,675,125 downwards.
TTGAGATTAATATGTAAAGCCACATACCCAACGTGAGTGATCAAAATGCGCAATGGTTCATCATCTCGAACGTTACGAAGAATAAATGCACCTTGTGTATCGGTTATTGTGTAGGATATTAACGAAGAGTCCCGAACTCTTATCAGAGCTATAGTGGCTAATTCAACGGGGTGGTGATCAATAGAATCGACAACTTTCGCACTAACAAAGTGTTTGGTTTGGGCATTGCAAAAACCCGTGAAAATAAGCAGACAGAAAAGGATTAGGCGATTCCTCATTATTGTTAAGGTATATAAATAGCCGTGAATTGCATTATTTAATTCAATTATTTTTGACTGGTAGTTGATATAGTATTAAAGTATCGTCTGTAAGGCCATATCTGAAACAATTCTTAATATTAATGATCCACTGTGGAATGCTTTGCTTTACAACTTTGAAGCCTAACTCTGCCAGTTTTTCCTTTAAATCAGGTACATCAACATCCGCTTTACTCGCAACAAAAAGATTAATATTTAATTTTGATAGTTGTTCCTTTATATCCATCAATTTCTGAATCTGATGAGACTGTACATTTTTGTTTTGATAAAATCCTTGCTTTAAAGGATAGAAGGGCTGATACGGATTGGTATAAAGTATGTATAATAGATTAACATGCCTATTTTTAAATGTTTGATCAATATATTGCGTTAGTTTTTCGCTTCCGTTACCTGAAGAAGCTGTCAAATTAATCACTAAACCAATGCCATTAAAAAACAATATAATGCAGAATATAACAGCGGAACCAATTCTTACGGATTTGTTTTGAAAAGAAACTGAGAATTTCTCATTAATCATGATAAATCCGGATATTACTAAGAGCGGAATAAAATTGATTACTGGAAATAAAAATCGCAACTCTTTGTGGGGAATAAGTATATGCCCGATCAAAAATGGCACTATTATCCAAACAAGCATATTTTGAGGTTTTAAAATTATCAAAGCGACTAAGGATATTAACAAGCAAAATCCGATCGGAATTATGGAATTGGTTACTATTTCAGTAAAATAATAATACCAGGGTGAGACACCGAAGAGAGAAGCGACACCCTGAATAACATTTATTTTAAAATAATTGACAAAGGTTAGTACATAATTTCCATAAAACCATTGATCTATGAATGATCCCAAAATGATAATTACTAGGATTCCGATAATTGAATAGGGAAGGCTCTTTCGTTCAGCTTTGTGGTACATAAATATCCAACTCACCCACCCAAGTGCCATTAGCGCTGTTTGGAAGCGAAACAAAAAACTAAAACCTAAAACACATCCCATAAAAAAGTATTTGAATCGAATTTTTGAATTGAAAACAATGATCGCTTGCATAAACAGCAGCCCAGCCCACGACTCAGAAGAATATCGAACATTGACAAAGGGGATGAACCATATAAAGTAAGTTAGTAGCAGATAGGTGAGTTGATATTTATAAGGAAGCGATTTTTTATTGAACTTAGCAAAAAGAGAGATAGTTAGTAGCGAGAAACCGGCCGTTATCAAGCGAAGTACCATGGCTAAACAATAGGGGTCATTGATTCCTATTGCCCTGCAAACGCGAAAGATGATATAACATAGGGTCGGTTGAATTGCAGGCCTTATTTCAGCGTTATATTCCCAAGCCAGGTCGCCGCGAGTATTATTTCCAGCTTTTAATTCGGCAAATTCTATGATTTGATAATGCTCATCGGGATGAAAATAACCGCTACTGTTTATCGCAGTAAAGATATATAGCAGAACAGCACCGATAAAAAGCAATCTCATTGTAAGAATTTTTTGGTTCGTAATCATAATGAAGTTCTTATTCTCTTTAATTATTATTAAAGAATTGATTTTAAGAAACGATCCCTATCATGTGTATTAAACAAAAGAAATACTGATTTACCTGTTATAAAGCGATCTGGTACAGGACCAAAAATTCGCGAGTCTTCACTTGCCTGACGATTGTCACCCAAAAAAAAGTAGTAATCATTTTTGAATGTATAGGTTGAAACGCGTTTATGATTGATGATAAAGTAATCGTTTAATTTACTGATTTTAGCATCTTCATAGGCGTTTATAACATCTTTATATCGCTGATAAGTGGTGTCATTAACTTCGATCGTCTCACCTTTTTTCGGCAAAAATATTGGCCCCATATCACTTGCCGTCCACTGCCTATTTCCAATTTCGAAATAAAAAGAACGGACAGGCAATCGTTCAACTATTTTCAATCGGCCAAAAGATTTTACTGTTTTAAGATCCTTTAATTGGTTTGCTACTCTTTCATTACAGTTGATACTGTACCTATCAAACCCTAGCGACTCTATTTCATAATCTTGGTCTTCTTTCAATCGTTCCTTGTTTAGAAAAGTTTGCAAATCGGTTGGATTTGCCACAATTTCAAATTTGTATCTTAAATTTTTATCGTCTCTTTGGATTATGCCATTAACAATTAATTTATTTTCAGCTAATCGTAGATTCTGCCCGGGATATCCTACGCATCGTTTAATTAAAAATTTTGACATGTCGAAAGGATCACGGAAGACTGCTACATCATTTAAAGAAATACGCTGCCATTTAGCAACCAAGACAATATCACCGGGAAAAAGCGTTTGTTTCATCGAGTTAGTAGGAACAAAGAATATTTCTAAGAGAAAAATTCTACATATTATACTTAATGCAACAATGATTAAAAAATACTTTAATAGCAAAGCAAATTGGAAAGGGCGTAACACTTTTAATTTCATTTTTTGATTAATATTAATCACTGTCGGTGATAAGCAAGCGAAGTAAAACAACTTTCCTTCACTGTATTTATGGCTAGGTTAAAATCAATTTCTGAATTACGGTTTAAAAATATTTCCTGAATTTGACCATTCGAAAAAATTGGGAATGTAGCCTGCTTATCCATTGAGCATCTATTCCACGATTTCACCGCTGATAACTAATCTTACGGGGCTGTTGGCACTATTCATAAAAACAAATGCATCTTTGTTAAAATAGCCAACCTTTCCTGAATCGTACTGTAGACGGATCGAAGAAGTATCGCCTGGTTGAATGGGCAGATGTTGCCATCCGGCGACAGTGCAGCTACAACTCGGCGTTACTTTATTCAATAGCAATGGATATTTTCCAGTATTTTTTAAAATAAAAACAGCCTCGGCCTTATGCCCTTTTTTAATGGTGCCAATATTTAAATCTGTTTTTTTAAAAAGACAAATTGAATTAATAATATCGTTTCCGATTGTACTATTTGTCTTATTGAAAACAGCTTGAATTTCTGCTAAGTAGTCGCTTGTGCATTTTGGTAATGTGGAAGAAGGCGTAAAAACCATACTACTTGATAAATCTTTACTTAATAAAAAGAAATAGGGTCCTGGTACAGTTTCGAATGAAGAGGAAACACGTTCGCTTGGAAGATTATAAATAGAGATGCCCAACGCATATTTCTTTTTTAATATTTTAAGATCGTTCTGGGAGTTGTAATTTACCAGTAGTAAAATATTTTTCGATCCAATACTCAACGAAAGCCTTTTAATGGAGTCAATCTGAGCATTAACACAACTTAAGCAATCAGAAGGAGAAAATCTTAGTATGACTTTGTTTTTATCATCCATCAAAGTTTTTAGGGGCACTTCTTTACCGGATTCATCCTCAACTTTGGTTTCAGTGCTTAATTTGAATCCATCAGTCATTATTGTTTGCTTCAAAACTTTTGACTCAAGCATATCTATTTGATTCATTAAAGTTGCTTGTTCATCAATAGATCTTTGTTTAATTTCGGAATTCCTGACCAAAAGCAGAATGTTTAGCGCCAATATGACCCCGATTAAAGAGATTAATATAAATTTCATCTTAAAAATTTTTCAGTGTATAGAATAATAAAATTGGATTATCGTTTTCTCTCAGATGCGAAAAGCGACCCAATATTTTTTTATCTTTTTTACCAATGTCATGAATTGTCGAGATCATTTCCGTTGCGGCCCCTTTTACAGAAACGGCGGATACAAACTCGTTTTTATAGTTACATTTAGGTACATTAAAAAATGGCACATCTGGACGATCCAAAGAAATAACTGTCGAGGATTTGGTTTTTCCTGATTTTATACAATAAAATCCGTAGGTGTCTAAACCTTTAATAGAGGCTATGCAAAAAAAGAAATCAGGACTGGCAACAAAATCTCCCATAAAAAAGCTAAATCTGCCACTTCCCTGTAGCTGCTCGAATCTATTATCAGTTTGCGATTCAAAAAAGTCGGGGGGAAGGGATGACTTACCATAATCGATCTTATATTCAGCAGTGGCACTATTTTTCTCTATTCTGTATATAGTATCAGTAAAGCGAGGGTAGTAAAAAAGGGCAGAACCATCTGAATGGATATTGATAGGGTTCCACCAATGAAAATTAAGGCCTGATTCTTCATTAAACTTAAAAGCGCGTGCATAGGGTTTAACCAAAGAGTCAGTAAGTAATAAATTATATAGATAAACACTATTAAAATGAGCGTTAAATTCGGAATGGCTAGCCAATAATATATCTGAACTTTTTGGGAATAATGCCAATTCATAAACGTAAAACCCAACTGGCTTTTCCGAGAGAAAATGACTGTCCTGGTCGTAGGTGATTATCTTATTATCTGAAAGATCCAATAAAATAATATTTCCTGTGCGGTAGTCAACTGCAACGTCTTCAATTCCCGCATATTTACCAGGGCCTTTCCCCAGAAAATTTATTTTGGCATGAAATTTTCCGGTTTTTTCAAAGATAAACACGGATTGTGCTTTTCTTTTATCCAGAATAATTATCCGCCTACCGTCGTAAAACATTTTGTCGATATCACCAATCAAACAATTATCATTAGTTTCCAAAGGAGTGTAGCTGATACTATCTACTAATGTTGATATATTAATACTATCTTTTTGGTAGGTAATTAGATCAACCACATGAGGGTGTTTTTTGTTTACGACCAAGTTTTTAACTTGGCTGGTTTGGTCTTGGTAACCAAAGAATTTTTCTGCATTCTTTAGCTTCTTTGCTTTTAGCTCATCAGAATGGTTACAGCTAAAGATTAAAAAAGACATTAAAAAAAATACTAACGGTTTTAAAACCGGGTTTGATCGAATAGTCATAATGTTATTGTTTAAATCATTAATGAAAACCACCTTTTTTCCAAAAGATAGATAACTGTGCCTCCGTTTCACTTACAATAGCATCCCAATTGCGAGCTCTTGTATTAGCGTATACTCCAAGTGTTAAGAAATAGATCATGATTATCGCTCCCAATCTGTTCGGCTGCTTTTGAAACCAGGAAGCTTTACTCAAAAATGACCCTAACAACATAAAATAGCCGACAATACTGATATATATATATCGGTCTGCCATCATTCCAAATCTTGCCAATGGTATTATATGAAGCATTAAAATTAAATTCAGCACAAAAAAGGTAATGCAAAAGACGACCAATCGTTTTTTTTTGATGATCAAAAAAAAGAGAAAGCAGACTAATATCACAATTAGAACAGGGAAAATATAAAGCCAAATAGGAACATGCTTTTCCGGGGCAACGGGAAAAGGATAATAGGGTGACAAGCTTAAAGGAAGGGTGATTTTTGTGATATAAAGTGTAAGGCTGTAGCAGCTAAAAATTAGCCTTTCCCACAAAGGATAGTATTTGCTTTTAAAGAAATCTGGACCTGCATATATTACTTGACCTTGTAAAGAGATAATTCCGCAAAATAACGCAGTAATTATGAATGGTATTTTTTCAACAATTAGCTTCTTAGCAATTAGTTTTCTTCCTGCTAAATAATCTATCAGTAACAAACAAACGGGAATAATAACGCCTTGTTCTTTAACCCCGAAAGAAATGATAAAAAATAAAAATGCCAGCAAATAAAAAAAAAGACTTTTTTCATTCAACCATTTTACATACATTGATAATGATAATAAAATAAAAAAAGAGCATATTACAGTTTTTGAAGCGGCGACCCACACGATGGTTTCAACTTGCATTGGATGAATTCCAAATGCGATTGCAGTAAAAATCGCAATAAATTTATGTAATTCTCGGCTTTCACCATGGTGGAGCCTAAGTAGTCCTAGAACAAAGCGAAAAACAAGCAGTGTGTTAGCCAAATGGAAAAAAAAGCTTATAAGGTGATACCAGAATGGCGTGAGTCGAAAAAAATGATAAACTGTCGCATATATTAATGTATTTATTGGCGCATATTGCCCCTCTGTATAACTGGTGAAGTACTGTAATATAATTTTGCCATCCAGTGTAAAGACTTGAGGATTATTCAATAGAATCCATTCATCATCAGAAAATCTCCAAAAACCGTTAAATAAGATTGGGTACATGCTTAACGCAGTAACAGATGCCACAAATAAATAGTAAAACCTGTTTTTGTTAGAATAGAATGATAAAAACTGCATCAAATAATTATAAATAGTTTAACCAATGAATGAAATTTTAATCCCGTATTTGGTAAAAGGTTTTATCATTAAAAAAATAATTAATTAATAAATCATCTCATTGAATAAATTACATTTGTTGTAATAGTGAAGGTATAACGTTTTACCAACATTTTTTGAAATGACTACGGTTAGTTATTTCAAAGGATTCCTTTTACCAAATTCAGAAATTAAGATAATTATTAGACGTTGATACTCTCAGTACAAATTATGGTTGCTGTGCGGTAAACCTGTTTAATAGGGCTAATTGTTCGTCAGCACACGCTGTCGGGGTACAAGTACCACTACCTGTCGCACAAGATAATGTATGAGCTGTATAAAGTGTTGCTGAAGCTGTCCATGTTTTTGTTACACCGGCACTGGTTCGGTTTAGGGTAGAGCTATTTACGCCACCACCAAGTCCTGCGTTCGCGCCATAGGTTCCAGTTATATAACTTCCGCTAACTGAACCATTTGCATAGGCATTCAGAGCGCTCAAAAAACTATTTACCTGGGAGTCGCCAGAATTATACGTCCCGGATGTAGTAACGTTGATAGAGTAAATACTCGAGCAGTTTTGTCGGGTCGCCACCTTTCCAGTCCCGTCATCTGCAAAGGCTTGGTTGGAACCGATGTTTAATTTCCCATCATAGGAGGCATTAAAATTTAGTGCGAGAATTGCAACAAATAACATTGTTGCAAAAAAGACAGAAGCGATTTTTGAAATCTTTTTTGTTTTCATTTTTTAAAGTTTAGGATTAAAAGAAAGTCTAATAAATTATCATTCTAAATATAGAAATTTATTAACCAATCATTTAAAAAATAAAACGTTATTTTTAATTTACGTTAAATAATAAAAGTAACCTATTATTTGGTGTAATTTATATAAAATATAAGTTAAAGAAATTGACTGGTTTTTTTGATTGGAATTAAAACAAAAACTCATATATCAGAATGATTTCAATGTTTTAATCCCATCTTGTCTTGATATCAGTTTAGCACTAACTATCTTATCAGGTGATAAGCCTTATTATACTATTAAAGATATTCCGAAGATTCAAGATGTTATTAAAACTATTGGAAACTCATTCCCGATAACCGCTAATGTTACCACTAAAGGCTTCCTTTCTAAAGATGAAAAAGATGTATGGGTCTAACGATATAATTTAGCATATTGTGGTAATTGCGACCGTGACAATTATGGAGTTAAATCAACTGAAGATAAGCCTGATAAAATTATAGCAATACTAACAAACAAAGCTGCTGCAATGAACGAGTTCTTTATTAACAAAGCTAATTGACAACTGTTGCATTCAAAAGAGACTGCCTTGAATACCATTTATTGGATGTGAAGCACTAACCGGTTCAAACGGTGTACTAAAGGCAGGGTTACTGTTTTGCTTTATTGGCCTTAGCCATATATAACTTAATTCCGGCTCGGTAAATTCAATGTAGTAAGGTGAATGATAGTCGTTTACAAGAGCAATATTCAGCTTGTAGCCAACGTAAAACTTATTGCTCAGCGTATTCATGTGTGCAATCTCACCTTGTAAGGAATTAAGCAACATATTTAACAGCGCCATCTTACAACAGGTTATATCTAAATCTGCACCATAAAGTAGGGCATGCCGGTTGAGTTTAGCAGCAGCCAGTAACATCCTACCACTCCCACAAGCTGGATCGCATACGGTCTTGTTATCATCTAAAGTTTCACCTACGCTCATAGCTGAAATCATCTCACATATTGGCGTAGGAGTGAAAAATTGCCCATTGTGGCCACTTGATATAGCTTGCATAAATAGTTCACCCAGCGGGTCTGCAAAGCCCTCTGAGAGCTCCCCAATGAGAGTAATGAGTGGCACTAATTGGTTGACTTTGGAATGTTTTCGATAGGTTTCGAGTGCTATTGATTGTTTCTCAGCTGTGGTGTGTTGTTTAAAAGGTAACAATGTCCAGTCAAGTAGTTCGGTGAATGCAGTGTGTAGAGATTGCCCATAGGCAAAGCGTTCAAAAGCAGTAAGTAGTTGTTTGAAGTCTGTCATAGCAGTAAGTTTTATGTCGAGTGAATTCTCGAACGACTCACTGCTGAACAGCAGCATAAAAGCAAGGTGGAGAGCTAAACAAATGTGGAGGCTCCTGAAAGGATACCCATTTGTGTGCTACTACCTTAGAACGAAGTGGCTGTATGCTGATGACTCAGCCAACTTTGTTATGAGAAGATTAATACTATCTTAGTCTACCTTATCTCATATCATGAAATCCGTTATCTGTATTGTTCCCATCACCGGCTTTGACCCGTCGCAAACCAACGTTCATATAATTTACGAACAATTCCACCTGCTCACCGATAAGAACCTCGCCTATAATAAAGAGAGCATCCTACGCCGTCTCGTTGATCAAACCTTTGCAGATCAAATGGGTATAACCTCCGTTACAGAACTGCTAAACAGCAGTCTTTGGTGCCTTGAACTACCAATAAGCGAAAACGACGAAATGCCTAATCTACTGGACTTCGGTGCACTAATGTGTGACGTAATCAACCAGTTGAATACCTCTCTTTGGTTCATCCGGGACAATAATGTCAATATTAAGGCATGCTACATTCGTATTAACGATACCGAAAAAACAAATCAAAGCAACTGCACGGTTCTCCGGCCTGCTCTCTTAAGCAACACTGTAAACCGACAGATAAACGACATTACCTTTACCACCGAAGAATGGTCTCGAGCTGCGGATATAGCCATGAAGATAAACGAGTTGATGAAGCACAACAGCGAAAATCCTTCGCCGGAAAATCATCTCGACCTACCCGAAGCCAATTATAATGCCAACCTATTTATCGGCAATGCCGGACACTTTGACTACCACCAAACCAACCGAATCGAGCGTGCTTTCAAGTTCATTCACTCAGCCCGAACCACCATGGACACGCTTTTGAAGATCGCGCTTTACATCAATGCCTACGAATGCCTGTTCACCACCGACTCCAACGAGATATCTCATAAAATAGCCGAACGGGTCGCCTATTATGCCGCTACTGACCAGGAGCAACGCCGCAAGACTTACAAACTCATGAAAGAAGCTTACACTGTTCGCTCCAACTATTTCCACGGAAAGGCTTCCGATAAAAAGCAAACGCTTGCCAAACTCATCGACCTGCTTGAAAGACTCGACACCCTGACTCGCCAAGTGCTCACCAAAGCCATCATACAGGACGCTGAGATATTCCTCGCTAAAGACATTGAACCCTACTTTACTGGCCTTTTGTTTTCTTAAAAATTCTTCCCGAAATACAGTTTGCTTATGCTCTATTGGAAGGTACTTCCGGTTGAGTGCTTAATTATGCCATGCGAAAGCAGTTATAACCTGAAATTCGTCTTTAAAATAGTTCTGAAACTAGCAAAGATCGTAGTAATACTCACGAATAAGTCGGTCGCAAGGAAGGATGTTTATTCACATTTAAAATACATTTGCTTAGTTCGCTTTATCTCAATGTTTAATTAGCGTAACTCATAAGCGTATATATAATAAATATCCTCCTTTGTATCTGAAAGGCATATGCCTTTTATAAATCCGTTAATAAATCCATTGGTGTTATGAATCTTTTTATAGTTACGCCATCCTAAAGGAATATCGCCAAAATATGTATAAGTAGTATATAATGAATTTCCTATATACTTGGTCAGTACAAATGATTCATCATGCCTTGCAACTAAAACGGTATGCTGCCATTCCTTGTCAATTTGACGGTCGAGTTTGGATTGATTAAATGTTATCGTTTCATTATTCATTGGGTTTGGATGAGCTTCCAACCTAAATGAGGAATCTGTAGGGAATATGGTTATACTATTAATAACTGTTTTGTCCTTCGATGTTATTTTGATTCTTGCGTTTTTAACTGCAAATAAGTATGAATTAATCAGAATTTCCTTATTCGTAAAAACCTGCGAGTCTTTAGTGTTTATTTTTAATGGTTTGCCTAACATCTCAAATGCTAACTCGAGATTCCTTCCGGGTTTTAAGTCTATCAGTATCGAACTTGTAACAATCTTTTTAGAGCTTGATAGGTTCACAACGTTTAGATTGTTTTTGGTTCGCCTATCTTTATTATTTGAATAAAACTGTTGACAAATCCAAACAACTAACCCGGATATTATCGAGCATAAAATCGTTATAGTTACCGTCATACGTTATAGTTTTTTATAATACTCCCCTTCGAAACTTACATTCATGCCAAAATAGCCAAAACGGTGAGGCATGTAACTTTCTTCGACCTTTAATTTATGGCCATATAGAGTTATATCTATCCTAATCTTAAAATAATCCAATTGGTCTTCAAATTTGATCTTGTTATCGTCAATTTCTGAGATAAAGTCTAATTCGCCAATGTTCGGACCATATGGCCTACCTTTTCCCCATACCGCCGAACCCTTAATTTGAACTTTATTGTTGTCAAGTGCAAGTATTGTTAAAGAAGCACCTGCATAGTCTCCGTCATTCAAATAAATGCCATTATAGTGATTTAAATCTTTTATAGTTGCTAGTTCAACACCCCATCTTTCGTTTATGTATTTATTCAATTCTCTTTTATAATGCTTTACTTCAATTATATTCAAGTTCTTGCTTTGGCTCGTTTTGGTATCATATTGATCATGATGATCAAAACAAAGAAATGCTAAGTTATCTATACTATTATTGCTGGGATTGTGGTCTAAGTGCTTCTTTGTTTTCTCTGGTCGGAGTTTGTAATCATCAAATGGATATAATCCTTTATCTACAATTTTTGATTTTATTGCTTTATTGTAAAATATACGGATCGTTCTTAAATAGAGATATATTGTATTGTGCTTAAGCTCTCTTTTAACAAGAAAGCTGTTATATTGCGTAAGAAATTGATAATCTATTGCTTCAAAATAAAGATCATCAGTTGTGTGAAAGGTCTTTAACACATTTACAGTCGATTCATAGACCCAGGCATTACCAATTTTATTATCTATTCTTAACTGATTGATAAGCTCTTGAGCAAATTGATAGATTGTCTTTTTTACTTCGATAATCTCTACTTGTTCTTTTATTGGCGTAAGGAATTCTTTCACCTTAATGTCGTCTGCTAATAAGAGTTGAGATTGGATATCTGCAAATTCTTTTTTTAGCTTCGTGTTTAATGATTTATGTAAACAATTGGATTTCTTAATTGATTTAGATGAATCATCCCAATCAACCTCTAGAACATTGATTTTACTACTTCTTGTAGTTGTTTTTCTTTGGTGACAAATCTGAAAATTAATGGGATAGCTTCCATCCGCTTTAGCCCTTCTTTTGTCCAGAATAATCTTTACTGTTGCCATATCGCATAGTGTTTTTGCGATTAGATTTGCACTAAATTGTACGTGCATTGTACGTGCAACTTCATTTTTTCACTCACAGCATGTTTGTTTATTTGTGAGTAGAGAAAACACGTTTAAAGTTCTAAAGGATCAATAGCTATAATGCAATGCATTGCTATTGAATGCTTTAAAAAAGATAAAACCACTTTGCGATTATGCCTGAAAGGTATATATTTGCACTCCCATAATAACGGGGGATTAGCTCAGCTGGCTAGAGCGCTTGCATGGCATGCAAGAGGTCATCGGTTCGACTCCGATATTCTCCACATTGATAACAAAAAGGCCTTTAGATTGTTTCTAAAGGCCTTTTTGGGTTAATGGTTTTTATTGTTTTTGATACCGGCAGATCATTTAATATTATTTAGGAAATAGATCTTGTTGATGGCTTTATTCAACGCTTTCCATTTATTTGCTACCAGTTTTGCTCTCATAAATTGTAAAATGAAAGAGCAAATTATTAGTAGCAATAAACAAAACGCGATTGTTGAGAGGAGGTTCAGTGAGCTCTTAACCTTCAGTAATATTTAATATCTTTAATAAAAACACTCCTTATGAAATGCATTCCTTTAAGGTTATTCCTTTTATTAATTTTAGTTTATAGTATATCTTTAGTAAGCTGCGGTCAGCAGGTAAAAACCCACAAGCCGGTTGATTCTTTGGCGCAGGATATGGATAAAACCATTCCCGGAAATTTCACTCAACACTCAACAGATGTTTTTGATAGTACCCAGCTAACGCCTTTCTTTAAAAAGTATCCGGACCTAAAAACGTATGCAAGTCAGGTTACAGATTTTTATCAGAAAAGAAAATACGCTTATGCCTGGTTTGAGAACGGCAGCTTAATTGAGCAGGCCGGTAACTTAACCAACCGCATCATGAACCTGGATAACGATGGTATTTATAAAAAAGCGCCCTACGCAAAAGCGCTGGATTCGTTATTGGATGGATTGAATACAAAAACCACTTCAAAACAACCCCGAACTGATGTGGAACTGATGCTTACTTCGCAATATTTTATGCTGGCTAACCTTATATGGCATGGCATGGGCACTGATGCCAGTAAATCGGCAAAATGGTTTTTACCTAGGGAAAAGGATTCATACGATCAATATCTGGATAGTTTGTTAAAAACACCTACTAAGCAATTAACAAATGAACCCGTTTACCGGCAATATGAGCTATTAAGGACATACCTTAAGAAATATAGGGACCTGGATTCATCTGATAAATGGGTGCCCATAACAATTGCCGTGAAATCTGTAAAACTGGGCGATTCTTTATCAGCAATATTGCCTATTAAAAAGCGGTTATATAAGCTTGGTGATTATAAAGGCGATACTACAACTAATGTGTTTACTGCCGAATTGGTCTCAGGCGTTAAGCAGTTCCAAACCAGGCTTGGTTTACCGGTTAATGGTTTGGTAAACAGGGAAACCATTAATGAAATGAATGTGCCATTAAAAAGCCGCATAAAACAAATATTGGTGAACATGGAACGTAGCCGCTGGCTGCCTGCATCAATGAAAGGCGATTACCTGGGCGTAAACATTCCTGAGTTTAAGCTCCATGTTTATAATAACGATAGTTTATTATGGAGCTGTAATGTTGTAGTAGGTCAGTCGGTTCATCAAACTACGGTATTTTATGGCGAAATAAAATATGTGGTATTCAGTCCATACTGGAATGTGCCTGAAAGTATAGTACGGAATGAAGTTATACCCGGCATGCGCAAAAACGCCAACTACATCAGCAAGCATAATATGCAGATAACGGGTTATGTAAATGGCTTGCCTAATGTGCGGCAAAAACCTGGTCCTGAAAATTCATTAGGACTTGTTAAATTTCTGTTCCCGAATAGCTATAGTATTTATTTGCATGATACACCTTCAAAATCTCTTTTTGGGGAATCATCAAGGGCTTTCAGTCATGGGTGCATAAGGGTTAAAGAGCCTGCAAAACTGGCCGATTTCCTGCTTCAGCAAAGAAAAGAATGGACCCCACAAAAAATTAATGCTGCCATGCATACAGGTAAAGAGCAATATGTAACACTGAATAATAAGATCCCGGTTTTTATAGCTTACTTAACCGCTTTTGTTGACAGAGATGGTAAAATAAACTTCAGGAAAGATATTTATAACCTTGACGGCCGCCTGGCCGATATGCTGATGAAGCAAAACGGTACTTATTAATAAATTTTTTAAAAATGAAAAGGCTTTACTGGTGTTAGTAAAGCCTTTTTTAATGGTATAGTCAATATTTCTTAGTTACTTTTTACACCTAGCTTATGATCGGTAAAATCCAGCATATACTCGTTGTCGAAAAAGAAGTTAAGGCTGAAAATACTAACCGGTACACCGGAATATTGAGGGTTTTCCACATAAGTAAGATTATCTAATTTACCAACGGTATAAGCATACTTAAACCCAGAGGTGGTGGATACTGATACAGCAGCATTAGTTGGAAGCACTACTGCATTTCTGCTGTTTAATGAAGGATCTTCGAGGTAATTGTCGGCATTGGTGCCTGTATCAAATAATATACTAGCATCATTAACAATAGTGCCGTTATAAGTTATGGTTGCAGGAATATAAGGCTGGTAGCCATAAGGTGGGCTTTCAGTAAGCTGGCTCATTGAAAAACCCGAGGCAGACGAAAGATCATCTGCAGTTAAGCCTAAAGTAATTACATCAGGAGTAAGTGGTACTTCATTCTGATCTGAAAAATTAGCTGTACCTAAAGCAGCCATTTTAAATCCTTTTGTTAAGCCGGTGCCGGGATCGAAATAACTAAAGGGGCTGGTAATAAAAGCATTGTTTGGAAAAGTAACATCGTACCCGGAATTTGCGCCAAATACATCAAACTCATGCGGAGGGAGGGCCTTACCATTGTTGTCAACTGATTTATAATACATATAAAAAGGCAGGCGTTTAACAACAATATTACCGTTTGTTACGCCAATAGTAACGGATGCATAACAAAGGTTGCCAGACACCGTTGCTGTGCTGTTATTATCATCGCCATATTGAATTATGTGTTTCTGATTGGTAATGGTAATCCCATCTACAACCGTGGAATCGCCCGTAAAGTTAAAACCTGTAGAGGTAATCATGTTTGCAGGCAAAATATAGTGGGCATCAATAACCATCCCGCCTGAGCCAGTATCAAATACCTGGTCGGATAACGAATCAGGAACAGTTAGGGTGCCAATTTGTGTTACCGTTATAAATACTTCCCGGTAAACTGTGTCGTTGTCTGTTTGTGCTTCCTCGTACAAACCGAGTTTTGTGG
Organism: Mucilaginibacter mallensis; assembly: GCF_900105165.1. Lineage (NCBI taxonomy): Bacteria > Pseudomonadati > Bacteroidota > Sphingobacteriia > Sphingobacteriales > Sphingobacteriaceae > Mucilaginibacter > Mucilaginibacter mallensis. The sequence goes on along the minus strand of NZ_LT629740.1, from coordinate 4,659,981 downwards.
GTGTAGCAGTGACAGGGGTGTTATTATTAGTAGTAGTCCTGTCTTTTTTACAGGATGTTATTGCAAACAACACAACTGCAGCTGAAATAAATAGTAAATTTTGGGCAGCGTATCTTTTTCTCATATAGTGTTATTAATGTACTGATATACTAACATTTACTAACATTGGTTTTCTGTATTTATTATATAGCTATACCATTAAAATTAACCTTATAGCCTGTCATCTATACCAAAAGCAATGTTTGTTGATTTATAAATTTCGCTTAAAGATAACACACTTTCTAGTAGCTTAAAGTAAGTATCGATGAATAGATGTTTTGTATGGATAAATATGCAATATTGATTGCATTAATTGGCCATATCTGTTGTTTTTTGATACCAGGACAAGCTATAATCCTGCTTTCATTTTTCTTGTTGGAAATTATAACCCGTATGTAAAATTTATGTTAGGTGTTTTTTTCACTTCAAAAGGTTGTAAAAAAGGTAAATTTGATATTGACATAATTGTATTAACCTTAAATTCTGTATCTTATGAAAAAATCAATTTTCTATTTATCAGTATTTGGTCTATTAGTACTTTGTTTAAAAGCCCGTGCCCAGGATGCAGTTGCCATAGGTGTACGCGGTGGTATCAGTATACCTAATTTAACTGCGGGTGGCAGCCAGCAAAATCCATTGAACACGGGTTATAGTTCCAGAACGGGCCCCGATGGCGGTATATTTGCCGAGTTTAAATTCTCCGATCTGTTCTCTATACAGCCTATGGTTGAATACTCATCGCAGGGTGGTAAAAAGGATGGTTTCCAGGCATTGCCAACCCCGGCCCCTATTGCTCAGGCAATTCAGGCTCAGGGAGGTACCGCGCCCACTTATCTGTATGCTAATTTTAAAAGTGAAGCCAAGCTTAATTATTTGATGATACCTATACTGGCAAAATTCGGATGGAATTTTGCTGAGAAATCTCCATGGAGAGTATATATTGATGCAGGTCCGTTTGTTGGCTTTTTACTCAACGCGCACCAGGTAACCAGTGGGACGAGTAATTTTTATGCTGATGCCGGTGGAAAACAAGAACTGCCATACGGAGAGCAAAATTTAAATAATAACCAGGATATTAAAAGCCAGCTAAATACTACCAACTTTGGTATTGAAGGTAATGTGGGATTCGCGTACCATTTAAAAAATAGCTATGTTTTTGTTGAAGGGGGCGGCAACTATGGCTTCCTGAATATTCAAAAAGGTACAGCCAATGGTAAAAATAACACAGGTGCAGCTACCGCGTCAATCGGCTATGCTTACTGGTTTCGGTAAAAGATCATATCAATTTATACAGCAAGGCCCCTGGATAACCAGGGGCTTTTTTTATGCACCATTCAGCTGTATGTTTTTCAATGATGATAGGTTAAATATTTGTTCTTCATTGTATTAAATAACGTGTGGTGATAAAAATATCACTTACTTCTTGCATTTATATAAGTACTTATATAAATTGCGCCATGAATTTATATCAAAACCTGGGGTACCTGGCTTTTGGCAGCAGGTTAAGGCGGTTAAGCGAAGCTTTTCTGTCCGAAATTAACCGTGCATATCAAAATGAGGGCATCGATTTTGATGCCAGCTGGTTCCCGGTATTTTATTTACTGTCGCAAAACGAATCGCTTTCGATTAAGGAATTAAGCGAGCAGATCGAGATCTCGCATCCCGCTGCCAGTCAGCTTATCACCGGTCTTAAAAACAAAAAACTGGTAGCCACAGCCACTTGTACCGATGATGGCCGACGCCAATTGGTGCAATTAACCGATAGCGGTAAAGCACTATTGGCGCAGGTTTTGCCAGTTTGGGCTGCCGTGAGAGAAGCCATGGATGAATTGGTTGCGTCAGAACCCGGCTGTCGTCAGCTTTTACCGGCCATCACTTCGCTCGAGAATACATTCAGATCAACTAACCTGGCTAATAAGATAACCGAAAAATTATCCGCCACACTAAAAACTGAAGCATATGAATAGTCAGTTTAATTACGGAACAGAACATTTAACTATCGGCATTTGCCTCGATATTGCATCGGGCAAAACAAAAGGAATTATAGGTGCCGAAGCGGCTGCCCGAATCAAAGCCTCGTGGCAGGCAGTTGCTGAAATAGTGCACAAACAAATCCCTGTTTATGGTATTAACACCGGTTTTGGGCCACTGTGCGATACCCATATCAGCGAAAAAGATACCAGCACCTTACAACAGAACCTGCTGAAAAGCCACAGCGTAGGGGTGGGCAAACCCATCCCGCAGGAAATTGCCAAACTGATGCTGATCAGCAAAGTGCAATCACTGGCACAGGGGTATTCAGGCATATCCCCGGCAACTTTAAATCGTATCATCTGGCATATTGATCATGATATTATCCCGGTAGTACCTGAAAAAGGCTCGGTTGGTGCGTCGGGCGATCTTGCACCTTTATCGCACCTGTTTTTGCCACTGATAGGTTTAGGCGAGGTATTTGTAAAAGGAGAAAAGGTCCCGGCAGGAAAAGTATTAAAAGATAACAACCTGGAGCCTGTAGTTTTAGGCCCGAAAGAAGGTTTAGCACTGATAAACGGTACACAATTTATACTAGCCTTTGCGGTAAAAGCGGTACAACGTTTAAATGATGCCTTAAACCGGGCCGACCTGATAGGTGCTATGTCGTTGGAAGGTTTGATGGGTTCGGCACGGCCATTTGATGAACGTTTGCATGCCATCCGCCCCTTTAAAGGGAGTAAATTGGTAGCTAACCGACTGCATACTTTATTAAGTGAATCGGAGATCTGTAATTCACATGTTAATTGTGACCGTGTGCAGGATCCATATTCCCTGCGCTGTATGCCGCAAGTGCACGGTGCATCGCGCAATGCATGGTTGCATTTAAAGGAATTAACAGAGATAGAGCTGAATTCTGTTACCGATAACCCTATTATTTTTAGTGCTACTGATACCATAAGCGGCGGTAATTTCCACGGGCAACCATTGGCATTGCCATTGGATTATGCCACCGTAGCCGCTGCTGAGTTAGGCAATATAGCCGATCGCCGCTGTTACCTGATGAGTGAGGGCAGATACGGCCTGCCAAAAGTATTAACCAATGATCCGGGCCTGAATTCAGGTTTGATGATCCCGCAATACACTACCGCGGCGTTGGTCACCGAAAACAAGACCCTGTGTTTCCCGGCCAGTGCCGATAGCGTGCCTACCTCATTGGGGCAGGAAGACCATGTTTCCATGGGCTCCATCAGCGGGCGCAAATTGCACCAGGTGATAGATAATTTGGAGTACATTCAGGCTATTGAATTACTATATGCTACGCAGGCCATGGATTTCCGCAGGCCGTTAAAATCCACCCCGGTAATTGAGGCCTGCCATAATTTTATACGCGAAACTGTTCCTTTTATTGAGGAAGACAGGATCTTCGCTACTGATATTAACCAGTTACATCAAATCATTACAAGCGGTTCACTACTGGCAATAGCCGATGAAACTGCTATAAACAATAACATTAATCTCAATCCCAATGACGAGTTCGGAATTTATTAAAAAATATGCCAATCACCCGGTTTACAAAGCCCCGGTAGGTATGCAGTTGCACGCCAAAAGCTGGCAAACCGAAGCGCCTTTGCGCATGCTGTTAAATAACCTTGACGGGCAGGTAGCAGAAAACCCTGAGGAACTGGTGGTATATGGCGGTATAGGCCAGGCTGCCCGCAACCCGGAAGCATTGCGTAAGATAATTGAGCTATTACTGGAGCTGGATGAAGATCATTCTTTACTGGTACAATCGGGTAAGCCGGTTGGTATCATCCGTAGTCACCCGCAGGCGCCGCGTGTGCTTATCGCCAATAGTAATCTCGTCCCCGCATGGGCAAACTGGGAGCATTTTAATGAACTGCGCGCCAAAGGGTTGATGATGTACGGGCAAATGACCGCCGGCAGCTGGATCTATATTGGTACGCAGGGAATTTTGCAGGGCACTTATGAAACTTTTGTTGAAGCAGGCCGCCAGCATTTTAATAATGATTTAACTGGTAAGCTGATCGTAAGCGCAGGTATTGGCGGTATGGGTGGCGCGCAGCCACTGGCCGCAACTATGGCCGGTGGCGTATTTTTGGGTGCCGATGTAGATGAAACCCGTATCCAGAAACGTGTGGATACTCAATATATTGATAGGATCACCCACAACTATGATGAAGCTATTGCCTGGGTAAAGGATGCCATGCAAAAAGGCGAAACTTTATCTGTTGGCCTAGTGAGTGATGCAGGTGACCTGCTGGAAAGATTGATAAAGGATAACATCATCCCTGATATGCTTACCGACCAAACTTCGGCGCATGACCCCTTAAATGGTTATATACCAAACGGTCTGTCATTAGCAGAAGCAGCGGAATTACGCAAAGCTGATCCGGCGAAATATAAGGACCTGTCATTAAAAAGCATGGCGCGCCACGTTGGTTTTATGCTTGATCTGCAAAAGAAAGGCGCTATAACGTTCGATTATGGTAACAACCTGCGCGAGTTTGCACGCCAGGGTGGCGAGCCTGATGCATTTAATTTTCCGGGATTTACCCCGGCCTATATCCGTCCGCTGTTTTGCGAGGGTAAAGGGCCGTTCAGATGGGTAGCCTTGTCAGGCGATCCAGAAGATATTTTTGTCACTGATAGAGCTTTGATGGAAGCATTCCCTGAAAATAAACCACTGATCAATTGGCTGGAAAAAGCGCAAAAGAAAATATCATTCCAGGGATTACCTGCCCGCATTTGCTGGCTGGGTATGGGTGAGCGCGAAAAAGCAGGATTGATTTTTAATGAATTGGTAGCAAGCGGCAAAGTGAAAGGGCCAATAGTTATCGGTCGCGATCATTTGGATTGCGGATCGGTAGCATCACCCAACCGTGAAACGGAATCTATGAAAGATGGTTCTGACGCGGTATCCGACTGGCCTTTATTAAACCTGATGGCAAATGCATCAGGCGGCGCAACCTGGATCTCGTTCCACCACGGTGGCGGGGTTGGTATGGGTTATTCGCAGCATGCGGGTATGGTAGTTTTGGCTGATGGTACCGAGCGTGCAGCAACATGTCTTAAACGCGTATTACATAACGACCCTGCAATGGGTATCTTCCGCCATGCTGATGCTGGCTATGATAAGGCACAAGAGTGGGGTGAAAGGTTTGGATTGAATGTGTGGTAAACGTTACGCCCGCGCGCATAAATGTTTAATTTAGTTTAAAAATTAAAGAATGAAATTACAACTAACTCTTGCTTTACTGTTGTTCACAGCAGTTGCAGCCAGCGCGCAGGTAGGCACACGTAATTACCTCGACCAAACAGGTTTTAATGGCATACATCCAGGTGATACCATAACAAAAATACCAAAGGAGCAGCTTACGGTAATCAATGCGGGTACGGGAAAGGGAGATGAACTGTACTCTTATAATAACGGTAATGCCCTTAAACTAACCGACAAGATCGCCTTACAAAAAGTGGAGATCAATTATTTCCACAACAAGGTTATGTCTATTAGCTTGTACTTTAATGAAGCCGATTTGCAGGCTATTAACGAATACTTTGATAAAATATATGGTAAGGGCGAAACAGCTGAAAGATATATTAGCCAGTACACGGCTGAACATTCGGAACTGGTGTTGCAGGGAAAAACCAAAGATGGCGGGTATAAGGCATATATAAGCTGGCCCGATCAATAAGTTTAATACTTAGGGCAAGCTAATGTTCGCAATGAAGCTCTAATAATAAGAAACATATCCATACTTGCGCTCGTCTGAGACGAGTGCTTAAATTGGGTTAGCGTTTGTAACGCGACTGACGATGTAATCGCCAAAGCATATTAAGCACTCGTCGCAGACGAGCGCAATAGATAGTATAAAACAATATGAAAAAACTAATCGGCCCGTTCACACAAATACTGCCTTTAACAGGGTTAGCCTTAAAAGGCGCACTTAGGGATGATGATCTGCAGGTCATCCCGCAAGGCGGCGTATTGGTTGAAAACGGATTGATATTAGCTGTGGATGACTTTGAAAGCCTGCACAAAGCAAACCCATCAGTACAAATACAAGAAATTACTGGCGATCATGTGTTGCTCCCGGGCTTTGTGGATTGCCATACGCATATTTGTTTTGCGGGTACACGTGCCAAAGATTATGCTATGCGTATACAAGGCAAAACATATTTAGAAATTGCCAAAGCAGGCGGCGGTATCTGGGATTCGGTAACGCAAACCCGCGCGGCTGATGAAGAAACGCTTACCCAACTATTATTCCAAAGGGCAGAGCGCCATTTAGCCGAAGGTGTAACTACCATCGAAGTAAAAAGCGGCTACGGATTGGAAACGCAATCGGAATTAAAACAATTACGGGCCATTGCCAAGGCCGCTAAAGAAACAAAGGCGGGTTTGGTATCTACCTGTTTAGCTGCGCACATGGTACCACGTGATTTTAGCGGTACGCAGGCTGAATATTTGAGCTATGTTTTTCATGACTTGTTGCCTGTCATCAAAAATGAAAACCTTACCAACCGCATTGATATATTTATTGAAGAAAGCGCTTTTGATGCGGAGAACGCGTTGATCTATCTTAACAGGGCCAAACAAATGGGCTTTGATATTACTGTACATGCTGATCAGTTTACTACAAGTGGCAGCGTGGTGGCGGTTAAAGTGGGTGCTGTTTCGGCAGATCATTTGGAGGCAAGCAAGAATGCGGAGATAAAATTACTGGCAAATTCTGATACAGTAGCTGTTGTATTGCCGGGCGCTTCGTTAGGTTTAGGGATGCAGTATTCACCAGCACGTAAACTATTGGATGCAGGTGCCTGCCTCGCTATTGCCAGCGACTGGAACCCCGGCTCAGCGCCAATGGGCGACCTGTTGATGCAAGCTGCCGTAATGAGCGCTGCGGAGAAATTGAATACTGCCGAGGTATTTGCCGGATTAACCTATCGCGCAGCAAAAGCACTGAATTTACATGATCGCGGTATATTAGCCTCCGGAATGCGTGCCGATATGCAGGCGTACCCTTGTAATGATTACCGTGAGATATTATACCAGCAGGGGAAACTTAAACCGCTGATTATATATTGATTTTTATAAACTAAAAAAAGAAACTAATCTCCAATCACTAACCTCTAATAACTGATCAATGCAATTGATAGAATGTGTTCCAAATTTTAGCGAAGGTGTAAACCTTGATATAATAAAACAGATAACTGATGAAGTAGAATCTGTTGAAGGCGTTAGGCTGTTGAATGTCGATCCGGGCAAGGCCACTAACCGTACCGTGGTGACTTTTGTGGGCGAACCTGAGCCGGTTATACAAGCGGCGTTTCTGGCTATTAAAAAGGCCGGTGAGCTGATAGATATGAGCAAACACAAAGGCGAACACCCGCGTATGGGCGCAACGGATGTTTGCCCGCTGATACCGATCAGCAATATCAGCATGGAAGAAACTGCTGTATATGCGCAGAAACTGGCAAAGCGTGTAGGTGAGGAACTGGCTATCCCGATCTATTTATATGGTGCTGCACAGGCTGATAAAAAGCGTGATAACCTGTCGGTGATCAGGGCAGGGGAGTATGAAGGCTTTTTCAAAAAGATAAAGCTGCCTGAATGGAAGCCGGATTTTGGTCCGGCGGAATTCGATGCCAGGCGTGGCGGAACAGTTATTGGCGCGCGCGATTTCCTGATCGCTTATAATGTGAATCTTAACACTACTTCAACCCGCAGGGCAAATTCCATTGCCTTTGATGTGCGCGAGGCAGGCCGTGTTTTACGTGAGGGCGACCCAATAAGCGGCAAGATCATAAATGATGAAAACGGCAAACCAAAATCAGTGCCCGGCACCTTAAAATTTGTGAAAGCGATAGGCTGGTATATTGAGGAATATGGTATCGCCCAGATCTCCATGAACCTTACCAATATCGAAGTAACACCGGTCCACAAAGCGTTTGATGAAGTTTGCGACAAAGCCGCTGAACGTGGCATGCGGGTTACCGGCAGTGAATTGGTGGGCCTGATCCCATTAAAATCAATGTTGGATGCGGGTAAATATTTCCTGCTGAAACAACAGCGTTCAGTAGGGGTAAGCGAGAAGGAACTGATCAAGATCGCCATAAAATCAATGGGACTGGATGAGCTCTCGCCATTTAAGCCTGAGGAGCGTATCATTGAATATCTGTTAAAGGATAAAGCATCCAGCAAACTCATCAGCATGACGCTGACTGACTTTGCTGATGAAACTGCAAGTGAAAGCCCTGCGCCAGGCGGTGGCTCTATATCAGCCTATGTGGGCTCTTTAGGGGCGTCTTTAGCAACAATGGTAGCTAACCTTTCGTCACACAAAAAAGGCTGGGACAGCCGCTGGGAAGAGTTCAGCAATTGGGCCGAGAAAGGTCAATATTATAAGGATGAATTATTAAAACTGGTTGATTTGGATACCACAGCTTTCAATAAAATAATGGAAGGCTTTAGTCTGCCTAAATCAACCGACGAAGAAAAGGCGGCAAGAGATAGAGCGATACAGGACGCCACAAAATATGCTATCGAGATCCCATTCAAAGTAATGCAAATGGCTCACGGCAGTTTAGAAGTTATAAAGGCTATGGCTGAGATTGGCAATCCAAATTCGGTAACCGATGCTGGCGTAGCTGCTCTTTGTGCACGTACAGCCGTTCTTGGTGCGTTTATGAATGTGAAGATAAACGCGTCGGGCTACAAGGATAAAACTTATACCGCCGATATTATTAAACAAGGGGAAGAACTGGAAAGGCAGGCAATTGCTTTGGAAGGGGAGATTATTACAATAGTGTATAACAAAATATAGTACAGCCCCCGACCCCCTAAAAGGGGGCAAGTAAGAATATTTAATATGAAAAAGGTTCTGATATTATCAGAACCTTTTCTTGTTTATACTAATCAGAAACTCCCCCTTTAGGGGGCTGGGGGGCTAAAACTTATACCTTACAAAAGCTTCCATTGCCGCGTATTCAGCTAAGCCCAATTGGTCGTAGCATTTTGCAGTTTCGCGGTTGCGGTCCTCGGCACGTACCCAAAATTCGCGTACATCATCACCAGGGAAAACCGGGGTATCTTTTTGTGATTGGTGTTTAAAGATAGCAGCACGTTTGCGCAAAACCTCTTGAGGCGACAAAGGCACAGCCATTTCAATTTCCCAGGTTTCAAACTCAAACCAGGCGCCACGGTACATCCATAACCAGCAATCGTTCACCCAGTCTTCAGTAGCTCTAAGGCGGTTTAATGCGGCAAGTATAATGTTGAAGCAAACAAGGTGGGTGCCATGTGGATCGGCAAAATCGCCCGCCGCGAATATTTGCTGAGGTTTAACTTTTTGCAGCAGTTCCATGGTTATCAATACATCCTCTTCGCCTACCGAGTTCTTTTTGATCTTACCGGTTTCATAAAACGGCAACGCCATGAAGTGGATATGATCGTCATGTAAACCAGCATAACGTGCACCGGCTATAGCCTCCGTTTTACGGATAAAGCCTTTAACATCGCGTATTTCCTGTGTATCAATCTGGTTAGGTTGTTTTTTGGCGATAAACGTGCGCATTTCATTGTAAATGTTCTTTAAATGCGTATTATCCTCACCAATGCTCCCGTTAAAATCAATGGTGAACTCCATGTAACGTAAAACATCATCATCCCAAACGGCGGTATTACCTGATGTTTGGTAAGCTACGTGTACATCATGCCCCTGATCAACCAAACGGATGAAAGTACCACCCATTGAGATCACATCATCATCAGGGTGCGGTGAAAATATGATAGAACGTTTTTTAGCAGGTAGTGCGCGCTCAGGCCTTTGCGAATCATCTGCATTAGGCTTGCCACCCGGCCAGCCGGTAATGGTATGTTGTACCTGGTTAAAAATGTCGATATTTATGTTGTAAACCGGGCCTTGCTCAACAGCTAGTTGCGCCATGCCATGGTTGTTATAATCTTCTTCAGTAAGTTTTAGTATAGGTTTTTTAACGGTAGTGGCCAGCCAGATAACCGCCTTCTTTTTCAGGTTGTTTTCCCATACGCAATCTTTTACCAGCCATGGTGTATCAAAACGGGTAAGTTCTGATGCAGCTGCTTCATCAAGCACAAAGTCAACATGATCTGATAGTTGCAGGTAAGTAGCAGGTACCTCGCCTGATATTTCGCCTTCAACGGCTTTTTTAATGATCGGGGCTTTTTTACCGCTCCATGCCATTAATATAATTTCTCTTGCTTTAAATATGGTACCGATACCCATGGTTATGGCTTTGGTAGGCACATTTTGCTTGCCACCAAAATCACGTGAAGCATCACTGCGGGTAAGGTCATCCAGGGTAACCAGGCGTGTACCTGAGTTTGGCGCCGAGCCCGGCTCGTTAAAACCGATGTGGCCTGTACGCCCAATACCCAATATTTGCAGGTCAAGACCACCCAGCGCTGTTATTTGTCTTTCATAGTTTAAGCAAAAAGCTGCAACATCTTCCTGTTTTAAAGTACCATCAGGAATATGGACGTTGTTTCTGTCGATATCAATATGATTGAAAAGATTTTCATTCATAAAGGTAACATAGCTTTGCACAGCTGTTGGCTGCATTGGATAATACTCATCCAAATTGAAAGTGATCACGTTTTTAAAGCTGAGGCCTTCCTCTTTGTGCATGCGGATCAGTTCAGCGTAAACCCTTATAGGGGTTACACCTGTTGCCAGTCCTAATACAGTTTTTTCGCCTTTTTCACTTTTTTTCTTAATCAGCGCGGCAATTCGTCCGGCTACTGCAATGGAGGCTTCCTGTTGACTTTTGTAAACGCTTACCGGTAGCTTCTCGTACCGTGTCTCTTCCAATAAATTTAATCGGGCCATAGTTTTAGCAATTGTATTCTTTTGTTAAATGTTGTAAAGGTATAAAAAGACTGCCCAAAAAAAACCCCCGCCGAAGCGAGGATTTAAGCAACCTAATCAACCATTTATTTCTGAATTCTATCAAACTGATCAGCTAAAGTGTTTCCAATGGGGAAAACTGCGCGATAGTTTGCAGAGTTGTTGTTAACAATTATTAACCTATTATTCATTAAATAGCTTTTAAACAAACTTATGAAAGTTTTTTTAAAAACCATGAGACTTTTTAAATTTTTTTAAGAAGTCTCATGGTTGATTTCTATTATTCTTTTAACAAATGTTAGAAATTTTTAGGAGTAGCCTGGCCTTTATTGGTATCCCACCATATTGGTGTGCCACCATTGTCAGGGCCACCAAGTAAGGTTACAGCAGCAGCTACGTTTGAAGCATTACTTGTGTACTCAGTTGATGGATAAGCGATCCTGCGAATCTGTAAAGCTGTATTGATTGTACCACCGCTATTGTTCACCACAACAGGGAACAACCTTGGATAGCCGGTACGGCGATAGTCTGTCCAGGCTTCCCAACCACCAGAAGGGAAGTTGGCAATCCATTTTTGGGTGATGATACGCTCTAAGTTCTGCTCGTTAGTGGCAGTAGCATCCCAGGCAATCGTAATTTTAGACATAGCTTTGATACTTGCATTTGGCGTACCTGCTGAAGGTGTTAAAGGATCAACATAATCAGCTTGTGTACTTGTTTTGTCAGTAAGATAACTGCCAGCGGAAACACCCCATTGGGCCATAGAGGTAGTTATACCTGTTTCATAATCTGTTTGTGCGCTTTCAGTTGTCCAGCCTCTTAAAGCAATTTCAGATTTTAAGAACCAAACCTCTGCCGCATTTATCAGTATCATCGGGCTATATTCCGATATTACATCATAGTTAGGTTGTGAGTAACCGCTGTACATAGGTTTTCCACCAACCGGTGTACCAGCACGAATACCTACATATTGGCCAACAATACCTGCAGGCGAACTAGCCGGTGATATCATTTTTGGCGTACGCGGATCATTATAACCGCTTAAATAAGATGTTAACGATGCACCTACGGCTAAGTCTGTCCAACTGGTACCTATCCACCATATTGGGTTATGGTATGATAATATGCCATTAATAGCAGCATTATCATTATTAGCAAGAATTAAGCCTCCGGGATCGTTAATAGCCTTCAACGCTTGTGCTTTAGCTGTTACAGGGTCAATATTAACAATGTGCATAGCTAACCTTAAGCGTAATGAATTGGCATATTTTATCCATTGGGTATAATCACCGCCATAAACCATATCAAATTTTGTAAACGGTTTTAAGCCGGGGTTAGCCTTGGTATACGCAGTAAGGTTACTTACAGCAGTATCCAACTGTGCAAAAAAGGTATTATAAACTACCTGTTGCGAGTCATAAGGAGTAGTTGCACCCGCGGTACCTTCCTTAGTATAAGGGATTGGTCCGTAATAATCAGTAACCCTGCTAATAGTTTGTACTTCTAATATTAAAGCTATAGCCCAGAAGTGAGGGTAAGCAGTACGTGCCGCACTTTTAATATTGATCGTAATAGGGCCTACTACACTACCGTATGCCACACCGAAAACATCTGTGTTCCAACCATCAACCAAAGAATAGCTTTGATTGTTGATGTTACCCCTGAACGGATCGGGCGACATATAATAGCCGGCATAGCAATCAGAGTTCAAATTCTGACAAAGCTGATAATCACCTTCTTCGCCGAAAATGTGCTGTTGTATGCTTGGATAATATTGCCCGATAAAATTGAAATCGGGCTGCAATTGAGCCTTAGTTATGCCAGCGTTGCTGGTATTCATGTTTTCAAAATTTTTGGTACATCCGCCCAGCAAAATGAAACATGCGGCGATCAGGATATACTTACTTAAAGTATTAGCCCCAATCCATCTATCTTTTAAATTTATTTTTTTCATCACTAATGTTTTTACGATTAACTATTTATTAAAATGTAACATTTAGTTGTGCTCCAAATCTCCTGGTAGTAGGCTGGTTAAATACATCTACACCACCTAAACCATTGGCTGTTGACATGGTGATCTCTGGATCATAAGGGGCCTTTTTGTAAAAATAGATAAGGTTGCTGCCAATAAGTGAGAACCTGATGCTTTTTACAAAGCTATTTGCAATTGGCTCGGTATAACCTAATGAAGCAGAACGAAGCCTTACAACTGTTGCGCTATACATATAAGGTTCAGCAATACCAGAGCGGCCGCCTTGTGCTGAATACCAGGTTTCAGCATCTACCTTAGTTACAGCTTTGCCATTAGGGTCAACCGCGTTTACAGTTACTCCACCTGCGTTGCGGGCGTCTCCACTGGCAACTGATACGCCATAGCTATCCATCAACATTTGAGTCATTGATAATACCTGGCCACCAAATTTTCCGTCAACTAAGAAATCAAATGAGAACTTTTTATAGTTAAAGGTGTTTTCCCATCCCATCTGGAATTTCGGACTGGGGTTGCCTACTTTTTCGAAAATGCCACTGTTTATAGGTGCATCACTACTGTTTACCATGATTTGGCCGGCAGCGTTTCTTTCAAATTTAACACCCCAGATGTCGCCATATGATCCACCAGCTTTAAGTACCGATTCGTAAGCATTTGCTCCGTTGCCGGTTAGCTGAATGTTTGCGTTAGGGTCGGCTGGATTAAGTTGAATGATCAGGTTTTTATTATAGGAATAATTAAGAGCTGAGTTCCAGCTAAATGCCTGGCCTTTAGCTATATCATATCCCAACTTAACTTCCATACCTGTATTTTGTATATTACCAGCATTCAGGTATCCTGTAGTGTATGGTGATCCTGCAGATGGTGTATATTGAATAAACTGATTATAACTGTTGGATTTATACCAGGTATAGTTAAGCACTAACCTGTTATCCAAAAATCTAAGGTCGGCACCAGCTTCCCACGATTTAGTGTTGGTAGGCTTTATGTCTGAATTAGGAACAGGGTTAACTAATGTAACACCACCTGAACCATTAGTGCTTGTTAAATTGGTAACATACTGAGTAACAGTTGTTGCAACTTCAGCGTATGAACCACGCACCTTAGCATAAGAAATGAAATCAGGCAGCTTTGTCATATCACTTACTATAAATGATAAACCTACTGAAGGATATGAATAAGAATCCTTATTGGTAAATGCCAGGTTTGAAGACCAGTCATTCCTATCAGTTAATGTAAGGTATGCCCAGTTTTTGTAGGAAAGGTTTAAGCTTCCGAATATAGATTGGATCTGGTTGTGATTTGCAGGCAGCTTAGATACATTACTGCTTCCTGAAGTAAGCACATTCTGATCTTCGAACACATTGGGTATTAAAAGCCCGGTGCCTTGGCCGAATAGCGTTCCTACTGTATTATTATCCGTGATACTGGCACCTAATAGACCATCTAATTTAAAGTCTGATTTCATTGGCACTTTAAAGTTAGCTATGAAATCTCCATAAGTTTGAGTGATGGTTTGTATACTGTGCTGATATGAACCATTAAGGCCCTGAGTAAGCACAGGGTTAGTACCGGCGTACAGATCCTGCTCGAAAGCGTCGGAAGTGCGGTCAACATTACCACGTGCCTGTATGTTTAACCAATCGTTTATATCATATCTTACACTTGAATTGATCAATAAGCGGTCGCGGTTAGAAAAATTAGGATTTTTGTAAAGTATCCACCATGGGTTTTGCTGAATATCTTCGTTAGCAATCCAGTTTTGAGTTGGCAAGCCGTTTCTGGCTGGTTGAGGAATGCCGTAATTATTTTTATAAGGAGTTATGTCAACGCCAACGGGGAACAGATAAAGACCAGGCAAGGTGTTAAAATAAAAACCCTGGCCAGGTGTATTAATCACCTTTTGATTCATGTAGTTGGTATTTACATCAACCGTTAATTTGTTGTTTAAAAAATGACCTGTTTCTCTGAAGGTGAAATTGTTACGTTTTAAACTGTTGGTTGGTTGTACGCCGGTAGCAGATGTATTGGCATAGGAGAAATAGCTTTGTGCTACATCTGAACCCGCAGATAAATTTATAGCATTTGTGAAGTTATTTCCATGTTGAAAATAGTCACCAACGTTATCAGCTGTTGCAGGGGTGCTTAATTTTGCTCCCCAGCTTTGATTGCCCTTTGGTGTTACGCCATATTCATTTTGAAACTCCGGTTTGTATGAAATCGCATCATTTGTATAAGATGATGAGAAATTAATTTCAGTTTTACCGGCTTTGCCTTTTTTGGTTGTAATTAATATAACGCCGTTTGCAGCCTGGCTACCATAAAGGGCAGCAGCTGATGCACCTTCGAGCACGGTCATGCTTTCAATATCATCCGGGTTAAGGTTTGATATACCGTCACCACCATCCGGTGAACCACCGTAAGTGCTGTTTGGTTGGCCGTTAGTATTAGAATTGTTTGTGATAGGTACCCCATCTATTACATATAGTGGTGCATTAGTTCCGGCAAAACTTTTACTACCGCGTAAGATTACCTTAACAGAGCCACCAACACCTGATGAGCTTGGTGAAATATCCACACCAGCTACCCTGCCATTAAGTGAGTTCATTACGTTGTCGTTTTTTACCGTATTAAGTGCAGCGCCGTCAACCACCTGGTTTGCATAGGTAAGTGATTTTTCAGAACGCTTAACACCTAATGCTGTTACAACAACTTCATTAAGGTTTTTTGAATCGCTTGTTAAAGTTACAGCATAAATTAAGCTACTGCTTACTGGTACTTCTTTCTTTAAGTAACCAATGTAGCTGAATACCAAAACATCACCAGATTTTGCATCAAGGTTAAACCGTCCGTCGGCATCTGTCTGCGTGCCCCTGGTTGTTCCTTTAATTGATACAGATACGCCGGGTAATGGTGATCCCGTGTCGTCCTTTACAGTTCCTTTTACAGGAGCTGGAAGATTCACATTACGGCTTGTGCCTGTAATGGTGAATGATGCCCTGCTATTTGCATTTGGTGAGGCATTTGCGCCCATAGCAATGCAAGGCAATAATAGAATTATTGGTAATAATTTTTTCATTTTTGATTTGAATTAGTTTAGTGTTAATGAGTTTGAGTTTTTAGTTTTTCGTTGTTTTCTCCATACTTGATTGATTTGTAGTGATTAAATGATTTTTTATCTCTTTGTCAAAATTTTCCATTACTAATACGGCAGCGCCAATTAGTTCTGCGTTAAAACCCAGGTCTGATATGAGCAGCTCGGTGCTGTTTGCCAGGCGTGGTATGCAATATTTATTTAAAGCTTGTTGTATTGGTGCGAGTAAGATTTTCCCTACCACGGCGCCCCTGCCGCTTAATACTATGCTGGCCGGGTTCATGATGTGGATGAGTATGGCCAGGGCCTTACCGATTTTATAACCGGCATCTGAAAGCAACTCGATAGCAAACTGGTCGCCATTATTAGCAGCTTCCATTATGGCATCGCCTACCATTTTTGATTGGTTTATATCAATATTTTTAAGACTGGATATATGCCCCTTTTTTATACCTTGTATAGCCTTTTCTGCAACTACCAACATTGAAGCCTCGGCCTCAAGGCAACCACGTTTACCGCAGGTACAAAGTGCGCCATCTTCTGATAGTGGGATATGGCTGAACTCACCCGCAAAACCATTATGCCCCCGGTAGATCTCGCCGTTTATGATCATACCCAAACCAATACCCCAACCCAGGTTTATAACCATCACATCCTTGCGTGCTTTGGCAATCCCGAACTTTTGTTCGGCAAGGGCTATCAAGCTGGAGTCGTTATCAATAAAAGTGGGTACACCGGTTTCGCGCGTAATTACACTTGTTAAACTTTCATCGCCCGAATCAAGATAGGTGTAGTTATAACCCTCTGTGGAATTAATAAATCCCGGCATGCCAATACCAATACCAGCAATCTTATCAACAGGTATTCCTGTAGAAAAGATATAGTCATTAATATGATCAATTAATGTTTGCAAGGCACTGGGGTTATTTAATAATTTTAGTTCTGTTATTGCCGTTTTAGCAACAGGATTATTAAGTATGTCAACTATTTGAATCCGGGTTGACAGTTGATCCATAGCCACGGTAAGTATATATATGGCTTCATGTCTTAAGGAGTACATCAGGGGCCTGCGACCACCGCTTGAAGGCGCATACCCCTGTTCAACTACAAACCCCTCGTCCATGAGCTCGTTAACCGCTTTAGATATAGATGGAACGCTTTTGTCGAAAAGCTCGCTCATGTCGGCACATGACAACGCTTTGTCAAAATAAAGTCGTTTAATGATCATGTTTTTCAACTCCGCACTTTTCACATTTTTGACTTTAAGTTCCATTCACTCAATCAGATTAATAATAGGGTAAAACAAACTTAATGAAATTTGTCATATAAATGCAATTACTTTTTAAATTTTTTTAATAAGTAACGGCAGTTATAAAATTATCATGCCAAGTAGGGTTTCTTTAACAATAAATAAAATTTATTGAGTAAAAATCAATTATAGAAATTGGCAATGGGTATAAACTCCTAATAATGTTTGGAAAAATAATTTAATCAGAAAATTAAAAGTTGAACAGCTTTAGTTGGTCTGTTGGTTTCTCAGTCTTTTGTTTAGGCTCAAGCTCCCCGAAATTTGAGATAGATATGCCTAATAACCGTATTTTTTTGTCTTCGGGGTTAGTAGCGGTCAATAATTGCCTGGCGGTTGAGATTATGGTCTCAAAATCGCCAAATGGAGAGGTATAGGACCTGTTGCGGGTGATCTGTTTAAAATCACTGTATTTAACTTTAAGGGTAACAGTGCGGCCTTTTAAATTATACTTCTGTAACCTATCGCAAACGGTGCGGGCAATTTTATCCAGCTCCGCCTCCATTTCTTCAATGGTGGTAAGGTCGTAGGCAAAGGTATCTTCGGCAGCCAATGATTTTGTTTCGCGATCAGGCTGCACCTCGCGCTGATCGTCGCCCCGTACTATCCGGTAATAAAAATGCCCTGCTTTACCAAAATGCTTTACTAATTCATCTTCTGGTAATTGCTTAAGATCGGCACCGGTATGCAGGCCCATTTTCTTCATTTTTTCGGCAGTTACTTTACCTACGCCATGGAATTTCTCCACAGCCAGTTTTTCCATAAAGGCTTCAATGGCCGATGGGCCGATAAAGGTTAGTCCATCGGGCTTATTAATGTCAGATGCGATTTTGGCCACAAACTTATTTATAGATACACCCGCCGACGCAGTTAGTTGCAACTCATCTTTTATGGCCTGCTTTATTTGCTTCGCGATGTCGATGGCCGAGCCTATGTTCTGTTTGTCGTTAGTAACATCAAGGTAGGCTTCATCTAACGATAGCGGTTCTACCAGGTCGGTATACCTGCTGAATATCTCCCTGATCTTTTGCGATACTTCTTTATAAGCGGCAAAGCGCGGGCGTACAAACGTAGCATGCGGGCACAGCTGCAAAGCTTGTTTTGATGGCATTGCCGAACGGATACCAAACTTACGGGCCTCATAGCTTGCAGTAGCCACTACGCCTCCACGACCCTCGGGCGAGCCGCCAACTACTAAGGGTATACCACGTAGCTCCGGGTTATCGCGCTGCTCAACCGACGCGTAAAAAGCATCCATATCAATATGAATGATCTTACGGTGTGTATGAGGAGGCGTTTCCATTGATTGAATAAAACACGAATTTCACGAATTAGTGCTAATTGTACGAATTTAAATGTTGCACGGATTTCAATAAAGATTAGTGAAATTCGCTTTAATTCGTGCAATTCGTGTGCGTAGCTTATTATATTTGCCCTTATGGAACCCATTACATGGCATGATTTTGAAAAGGTGGAATTACGCGCCGGAACTATATTGGAAGTAGCGGACTTCCCCGAAGCGCGTAAACCGGCTTATAAGGTTAAGGTTGATTTCGGCGAGTATGGCATCAGATGGTCGAGCGCGCAGATCACCAAACACTATACTAAGGACGAATTGCTTGGCAGGCAGATCATCGGCGTAATAAATTTTCCTAAAAAGCAGATCGCCACATTTATGTCGGAATTCCTGGTGACAGGCATGGCCGATGAAAATGGCGACATTGTATTAACAACTATTGATAAACCGGTGCCCAATGGCAGCAAACTAATATAAACATGAATTTTTCAAACGTATTGATCGGCCCGCATTTGATTGGCCTTATTTTTATAGTGATAGGCTTACTGCAAAAATATTTGCCGCCCAAAGGTATAAACAGGTGGTATGGCTACCGCACGCCTGCCGCGCGCACCAACCAGCAAACCTGGGATGAGGCAAACCGCTACTCGGCCAACTTTATGATAAAGGCAGGCTTTTTTGCATTGATAATAGGTTTCGTGATCTACTCAGGGATGATCTATTTTAATGTTGATTATAACACGCAAAAGATGGTGGATTACTTTATCCTGTTCGGCGGGGCAATGGGGATAGGGATACTATCAACGATGGTAACGGAAAGCCACCTGAAAAGGACCTTTAAAAAGATCGACTTTAAGAAACGTAAATGAGGTATATAAATTTTAGCGATGAACCGCCGGCAATGTCGCCGGATGAGTTTTTTATGAACGAGGCGCTAAAGGAAGCCCGGCTTGCTTTGGCTGAGAAAGAAATACCCATTGGCGCTGTTGTGGTTTGCAAAGGGCAGATCATCGGCCGCGGCCATAATTTAACAGAACGCCTTACCGATGTTTCGGCTCACGCCGAAATGCAGGCGCTTACTGCTGCAGCAAATTATATGGGCGGTAAATATTTAAAAGAATGTACCTTATATGTAACCCTCGAGCCCTGCGTAATGTGTGCCGGCGCTGCTTACTGGTTCCAGCTGGGTAAAATAGTATTTGGTGCTTATGATGTTAAGCTTGGTTTCGGCAGGCTGAACCAAAAGATAACCCATCCCAAAACCATCATCACCGGCGGTATCCGCGAAAATGAATGTGCGGAGCTGGTACGGAACTTTTTTAAAAGTAAAAGATAGCTCATTAGTTCACTGGTTCATTAGTTCATTGGTGCAATGACGCCTAACCCTCTTTCCGCCGCAGGCGAAGAGAGGGTGGTCGGGCATAGCAACGACCGGGTGAGTTGGCGAAGCGCGTTGAAGTTCTGTGTTAGGGATTGAAGCGGGTACCGGCCTTGTGCCTAATGCCTGCAGGCGTATGAGTGTAAAGCCCGGACCAAAGGCAACACCCAAATCTCCAACCGTCATCCTGAACTTGTTTCAGGATCCCACAGGACAGGTCAACATCATGCTGTTTACTTAGCATGTGAGGTGCTGAAACAAATAGCAATATAATACTTATCAGCGCTCCGCTATCTCACCCCGACATTGTTTCACTTGTCGACCCTCTCTACGCTACGCGTAAAGAGGGCTAGGCGCCATTGCACCAATGAACTGATGAACCAGTGAACAAATGAACAATCAACCAATAAATGACATTTATTTAGAACAAAAAATATGTTTCAAACCTTATATTTGCTCAGTACTATCTTTAAAACTTAAAAACTCACCATTATGGCATTCACACTACCGGCGTTACCTTACGCTACCGATGCATTAGAACCGCATATTGATAAATTGACCATGGAAATTCACCACGGCAAGCACCACCAGGCTTATGTTACCAACTTAAACAAAGCACTGGAAGGTAAACCTGAGGCTGACAGCAGCATTGATGATATCATAAAAAACATTTCGAAATTCCCACCAGCAGTACGTAACAATGGTGGCGGTCATTATAACCACACTTTATTCTGGACATTGCTTTCACCAAACGGTGGCGGCGAGCCTACAGGCGCTTTAGCTGATGCTATCAAAAGTACTTTTGGTTCATTTGATGAATTTAAAACTAAAGTATCTGAAGCTGGTGCAACCCGTTTCGGTTCAGGTTGGGCATGGTTAATTGTTACGCCTGATAAGAAATTAGCGGTAACATCAACCCCTAACCAGGATAATCCTTTAATGGATATTGCTGAAGTAAAAGGCACACCAGTTTTAGGTATCGATGTTTGGGAACATGCTTACTACCTGAAATACCAAAACCGTCGCCCTGATTATTTAGCGGCTATATGGAATGTGATCAACTGGAACCACGTTTCTGAATTGTACGCGAAAGCGGTATAAGCCCCCTGACCCCCTGAAGGGGGAATGAGGAATTACTGAAACGGCAGGGTTACATAAGCTCTGCCGTTTTTTTATGATTGAAAATTATTTAGGGACAGCTTTTAGTGTATCACCAATTTTTTTGCTTGATGATTTTATCGGTTAGTAATAGTTCATTAATGTCCTGGCCTAAAATATCAGCAATTTTAAAAAGCAGATTTAATGATATTAAAGTATTCCCCAGCTCAACTTTACTATAGGCGTTTTGTGAAATGTTTAGTTTAATGGCGATATCTAATTGAGTGATATTTTTAAATTTCCTGATTTTCTTAATGTTTTTTAAAACGATCTCGATCCTTTCCATACATCTGCATTTAATTTATTCGTTACTTTATAAATAGATAATAATTGCATCGGAATAATATAATTAGCTGTATTTTTCGTACTTGACGTGAAGATTAAATTAAAACGCAATAAAGATTTTTAAGTTGTATTTAATCTTTACACCAACTTATAAATTAATAATGAAAGCCATTGTTTTAGAAGGCCCTGATAAGCCTCTTGTATTTAAAGAAGTTGATAAGCCAACCTTAGCTCCCGGCGAAGCCCTTGTGCAGATAAAGGCCGCAGCCTTAAACCGCCGCGATTACTGGATAACCGTAGGTAAATATGCGGGAATAAAATACCCTACCATATTAGGCTCTGATGGGGCGGGAGTAGTGGTTGAAGTCGGCGACAAGGCCGATCGGCATTGGATAGGGCAGGAGGTGATCATTAACCCCGGTTATGGTTGGGGCGAGAATGATAATTTCCAGTCGGATGATTTTAAGATACTCGGCCTGCCGGCTGATGGTACTTTTGCTGAATATGTGAAAGTACAGGCGCGGCACCTGCATCATAAGCCTGCGCATTTGGATTGGGAGCATGCAGCGGCGATACCGCTTGCTGCTTTAACTACCTATCGTGCCTTGTTTACCAAAGGTAAAGCTAAAAAGGGCGATAAGGTTTTGATAACCGGCGTTGGCGGCGGCACAGGCGTATTTGCCCTGCAACTGGCAAAAGCAGCGGGTTGCCATGTGTTTGTAACCTCGGGTTCGGGAGATAAAATTGAGCGGGCAAGGCAACTGGGTGCATCGGCAGGTGTAAATTATAAAGCGCAGGATTGGGCCGAACAATTGCTGCAATTGGCCGGAGGCTTTGATGTGATCATCGACAGCGCTTTGGGCGATGGTTTTGCCAAGCTGCCTGATCTGTGTAATCCCGGTGGGCGAATTGTGATATTTGGTGGTACGGCTGGAAATATCCCGCCTTTAAACGGGCGTAAGATCTTTTGGCGGCAATTACAGATCATCGGCACCATGATGGGTAGTCCGGATGATTTTAAGGCGATGCTGGAGCTGGTGAATAAGCACAAAATAATACCTGTAATTGATGAGGTGTTCCCTTTAGCCAATGCCGATAAAGCAGTGAAAAAGATGGAAAACTCATCGCAGTTTGGTAAGATAGTTTTACGCGCCTAAACTATGCTCCGTTTAAAAGTTGAAGCTATAAAATGGGAACTGCCGGATACGGCCACTTTTTTATTGAGCGAGGCTGATGGCAAGCCAATTACTTATAAAGCCGGGCAGTTTATTACGCTGATATTCGATCATCATAACGAAGAGATCCGCAGGTCATATTCATTAAGCTCATCGCCTGATGAGGATTTGCTGGCCATCACCGTTAAACGGATAGTCAATGGCGAGATTTCACGCTTTTTGTTAACTAAAATTAAACCGGGTGATATTATAAATGCCGAAGCCCCGGCAGGCAGGTTCATTCTCCAGGATTTTGCTGATGAAAAAGATATTATACTCTTTGCCGCCGGCAGTGGGATAACGCCCATATTATCGCAGCTTAAATATACCCTTAAGCGCCCCGGTAAAAGCAGGATCACTTTAATATATAGCAGCACGGATGCGGAATCGATTCTATTCAATGGGGAATTAAATGCACTGACAGTCAGCTACTCTGACAGATTGACTGTCATAAAATTACTGAGCAGCGACGGTAAAAGGCTAAATAATATTATAGTTGAGCAACTGGTTAAGCAAGCTATAAAGCATGATTTGACTAAAGCTGAATTTTATTTATGCGGCCCGTTTACCTATATGCGCATGATACGGCTCACCCTATTATATATGGGAATTGAACCCGCGCAGATACGAAAAGAGAATTTTGTATTGGAAACTATTAGCGTAACCGAAAGCGCCATAAACTTCCCGCCACTTACTATTAGAATAAAGTTTAAAACTGAAACTTACGACCTGGTTGTTGGCGAAAACCAATCAATTTTACAGGCTGCCTTACAAAATGGCATTCAATTACCGTATAGCTGCCGTAATGGCATTTGTTCGGCCTGTACAGCTATGTGCAAGGGTGGTGGGGTAAGTATGGTTAAAAATGATGTGCTTACTGATCTTGATCTGTCGCAGGGCTGGGTTTTAACTTGTACGGGGCATCCGGTTAGGGGTGGTGTGGTGATAAGTTTTTTGTAAAGCTGAAAAAGGAGGCAAGCGTCATGCTCAGCGCTAGTCGAAGCATGTGGGCAGGCCTTTACGCTCATGCTTCGACTAGCGCTCAGCATGACATCCCATTGGAGCAATTCCCCTAAAAAATAAAAAGCCTCCCAACCTTGCGTCGGGAGACTTTCAACCTAAACCTTATCACAATTAAACCAGCAAGGATGCTAGTTCGTGTATTGTATTTCAATTATTGTGCCAAAAACACTTATGTGCTAAATATTGTTTTTAATTTGCTGAAATAAAAGTAGTTGTAGTAAATAAACCCCAAATTTCAACAAATAAATAGCGGAACAGATTTGGCTGTCAATGTTATTGTTGTTTCTGCTGTCCTGTAGTTTGAACACTGTTGTTTGCTTTTGCCAATCCTTTTTTACGCAGATAAGTATCAAATAAATACAAGCCTAAAACTACATCAAAAAACAAGAAGCCTTTCATTACAGGCCCTGTAAACAGGTTTCGCAGATCAGGAAGCGCTATTTTTGACGGCGTATGACTGCTGCTTGCAAAAATGGCCGACCAATGAATACTCGCCAAAGCAACTATTAATATAATGCTGATGGTAAACACAAAGAACAATCCAATGCCCTTTATTATCCGCTGGTCAATAGCCGCTTTAAGCGGTTGGCTGGCGTGTTCGGCACGTATGGTTTCCATTACATTGTAGGTAAAGGCCATTGGCGGCTCGTCAAGCTCCATCGCGGTAAACTCAGCATTAAGCAATACCAACTCATTGTATTTTTTACGATACACCTCATCCTGCTCAATCAACAAAGCAATAGCATGCTCATCCTCTGGCGTGCAGGAGCCATCAATGTAATTCCAGAGTTTTTCTTCTATACTGTTCATATCAGTTCTTTCACCTCACCTTTTAAATTCCGCTCCAGCTTCTCTTTTAAACGCTGGCGCGCCCTGAATAGTTTAACCTTAACCGTATTTGGGTCCATACCCATAGTTTGTCCTATTTCTTCAAGCGATTGCTCGCCGTTGTAAAACAAGGTAATAATAGTCGCGTCATCAGGCAAAAGCTGGGCTATAGCCTGGTTCAGGTAGTACGACCTTGATTTATTTTCTACATTATTAACATCATAACCGCTGGTTTGATTTTCAATCTGAATAAAAGTATTTTCATCGTCAATAGAATCCGTATCAACCCGTTTTTTGCGCAGAGCCGTCATCGCGGTAGTATATACAATGCTATACAGCCATGTGGAAAATTTCGATTGCCGCTGAAACGAGGCCAGCGAGCGGTATGCCTTTATAAAACAATCCTGTGCAATTTCTTCGGCATCTTCCCTGGTTTTGGCAAACCGCATGGCCAGGGTAAACACAAACCGCTGGTGCCGCTTAACCAGGTCGGCATATGCCGACTGGTCGCCCACCAGGGTTTGTTCAATTAGTTCTATATCCGATAGCTTGCTCTGCATTGTTATAGCTCTATGACGCCATACCGCGGATTAAGGTTACACATTAATGTAAAGATAAAATTTTTCGCACTATTCCTCCATCGTGTCATTGCGAGGAGGGACGACGAAGCAACCTCGTCGCTCATATATTGAACGCGACGAGGTTGCCGCGCTATCGCTCGCAATGACATATAAATAAAGAATTGTCATGCTGAGGAACGGAGCATATATTATACAAGCAGCCGTGTAAATGCTACCGCTTAGAATGACAATCATTTAAAACTTTTTCACAACAACTGTAACCTGTTTAAAAACAGTGTAGTCATAGCTTACAAATACACCAATACGGTGCTTGAAAAAACAAAAAATTAAATAAATTCTTTAAATTTAAATATTATGGACTCAGAACAACTAGGCGTTTTAATACCAATTTTGGTTCCGATTGCAATGTTTGCAATGGTATTTGGTATAGTATACTTATACAAACGCGAAAGAATGGCGATGATAGAACGCGGAATGGACCCCCGCGCTTATAAGCCACATCCAACACCATCAGCGCCTTATCAAACTTTAAAATGGGGATTATTATTAATAGGTGCTGGTTTGGGTTTGTGCCTGGCTTACACATTAGATAGAAGCGTATTCCACGATGATGATAACCCTGCAATGTACTTTGGTTTAATAGCCATATTCGGTGGCCTGGGTCTGTTTATCTCTTACCTGATGGAGAAAAAGAATAATGACAAACACATTGCAGCCTCAATGAGGGAGAAAAAGGGCGAAGAATAGTTTTTGGAGTTGAAAGGTAATTTTAAGACTGAAAGGCAAAAGGATAAAGGCGAAAGGTTTATTAAGGTATGATTTTACCTTTAACCTTTCGCCTTTTAGCTTTCAGCTCAATTACTTAATGTAGTTCTCTTTTATCAGATCCAAATGATACAGCTCGTGCCCCGCTGTCATATAAACGAGTGCCCGTACCGATGTTGAGTAATTACTGGCAGTACCTTTCAATAAACTTTGTTCTTCAGTAAGCGAGCGGTACAGGAACAAACTTGACTCACGTACCACTTTAAACTCCAACGCGAGATCCTGTATAGTACGGCTATCAAAAGTTGAATTTTGCACATACTGCTCCTGGTCGAAACCGGGGAAATGCTGCTGCTCACCGCGCGAAAAGCACAGGGCGCGGAAAGCAAATACTCTTTCCGTATCTATCATATGGCCCAATACTTCCTTTAATGTCCATTTTCCTTCGGCATAAGCATAATCGGCCTGCTCATCGGTCATCCTGGCAAAAAAATTATAGGTGCTGTCTTTCAGGTAGTCCAATATTTCTAATACCGGGCCGTTAGGTACTTTATTTACATAGCCCGCAGCGTATGGCGCGTATTCACCGGGTTGTGGTTTGTTTATCATTGTTGGTTTTCTTTAGTATTATTCTGAAAGTTGTGCCTTTCCCCACCTCCGAGTCGCGTACAAAAACATCGCCATTGTGGTAATTTTTTACAATCCTTTTGGTAAGCGACAGGCCTAATCCCCAGCCACGTTTACGGGTAGTATATCCAGGTTGAAATACGGTATCAAACTTAGAGCGTGGTATGCCCTTGCCGGTATCGGTAATATCTATCAGTATCTGGTTCTTTTTGGTTTTGTTCTGGCTTATTTCCACTTTAATTTTGCCCTTGCCTTCAATTGCGTTTACCGCATTTTTAAGGAGGTTCTCCAGTACCCAGTCGAACAGCGGTACATTTAAGCCAGCTTGTAAATAAGGGTTGCCGGTTATTTCAAAGTTAATATTACTGCTCACCCTTACGCTGAAATAATCAACAAAATCCTTGATCACGTAGTATACCGAATGCTCTTCCAGTTTTGGTTTTGAGCCGATTTTTGAGAACCTGTCGGCAATAATTTCCAGTCGTTTAATATCGTTCTCCATCTCGGCCATCAGCGGATCCTTTTCGGCCTTGAATTTCTCCTTTATCAGCTCCAGCCATGCCATTAACGAGGAAATTGGCGTGCCCAACTGGTGAGCGGTTTCCTTGGCAAGGCCCACCCAAACCTGGTTCTGTTCGGATTTGCGTGAGGAATTAAATGCCGTATAAGCCACCAATAAAAATATAGCGATAACCGAAAGCTGTACATAAGGGAAGATCCTGAGCTCCTGCAATAATGCCGAGTCCTTATAATAAACCATGTAACGGGTGTTCAGCATGGTTAACTCTATGGGCTCATGTTGTTTTTTCATGTAGACCAGTTCCTTTTGGAAATACTCAGGATCATATTTCGCTGCGCCTTTTACTTTGTCGTTTCCCGGGATATTTATATTGGTTTTAGTAGAATCGAGCCCCCTCACATATTTGATATTTCCCTTTTCATCAACCACAATTGCTGGTACAAGCGTACTATCGCGTACAGCAGTAACATACTGTAAAAAGTCATTATCATCAGATGAGGTCATTTGCCGCATGCTCATGGCCCATATCTGCGCACGTGTACGCTCCGATTTGGAGATGTTTTTTACCAGGTGATTTGTATAGAGTAAAGAGCCGCTGGCAATAATTATTGCAAAGGTAACCAGTATATATTTCCAGCGCTTTTTCTGTTGGTATGGGTTCATATATTTCAGTCCGAAAGTCCGGAAGTCGGAAAAGTCCGAAAGTCTTTAAGTTGGCTAAAATACAGAATTAGTTCATAGTGCGAAAGTTTGTATCTTATAACTTGCAGTTAAAGTCTTGGTCAATTCTTCGTAAACTAATATCAACTTTCGGACTTTCCGACTTCACCGACTTTCGGACTACAAACTAATACAATATCTTTGCCCTACAATGTCAGATAAAAAAGTTAGAGTTCGTTTTGCGCCAAGTCCTACAGGCGGTTTACATTTAGGTGGTGTACGCACCGTGTTGTTTAATTATCTTTTCGCCAAAAAACATAAAGGCGATTTTGTGTTAAGGATAGAAGATACCGACCAAAGCCGTTATGTTGATGGCGCTGAGGATTACATACTTGATTGTTTAAAATGGTGCGGACTGATACCTGACGAAAGCCCGGTTGTGGGTGGTCATTATGCCCCATACCGCCAAAGCGAACGTAAAGCACTATATCGCGAATACGCTGAAAAGCTGGTACGTGAAGGCCATGCTTATTACGCTTTTGATACCCCTGAGGAACTGGATAAGAACCGTAAGGAAATCCCTAATTTTCAATACGGGCATTTTTATAGGGACAGTTTACGCAATTCATTGTCATTAAAACAACATGAGGTCGACCAGCTATTGGATGCCGGCACACCGCATGTGATCCGCATTAAAATGCCGGAGGATGAAACCATCAGCTTTAACGATATGATCCGTGGCCATGTGAGCTTTGAAACCAACCAGGTTGATGATAAGGTTTTATTAAAGGCCGACGGTATGCCAACCTATCATTTAGCTGTTGTGGTCGATGATTATTTGATGAAGATAACACACGCTTTCCGTGGTGAGGAATGGCTACCATCGGCACCTGTACATTTATTGCTATGGGAATATTTAGGATGGAAAGCCGATATGCCTCAATGGGCGCATTTACCACTCATATTAAAACCTGATGGCCACGGTAAACTAAGCAAGCGCGATGGCGCACGTTTAGGTTTCCCGGTTTATGCCATGAACTGGTTTGATGCCAAAATAGGTGAACTTACTCCGGGCTTTAGAGAGCTTGGCTTTTTGCCTGAGGCTTTCTTAAACCTGCTGGCTATGCTGGGCTGGAACGATGGTACCGATAATGAAATATTTACTTTGGATGAGTTGATCTCCAAATTCTCTATAGAGCGTGTAAACAAAGGTGGTGCTAAATTCGATTTTGAAAAAGCAAAATGGTTCAATGCTGAATGGATCAAAAGAACAAGCGCTGAAAGCTTAAAAGATAAAGTTAAGGCTGTGCTTGAAGATAAAGGCGTAGCTGTAAACGATGATAACTACCTGCTAAAGATAATTGATGTTATTAAAGAAAGGTGTACGTTGCTGGCTGATTTTTATCAGCAGTCTGCCTACTTTTTTGAAGTGCCAAGGGAATATGATATCAACTCCGTTAAACCAAAATGGAGCGATGCTAAAACAGATTTCTTTAATGTGCTGATGAGCAGATATGCAGATGTGCAGATGTGGGAAAGCGCTGATCTGGAGAATCTCTTTAAAGCCTTGATGGAAGAGAAAGGTCTGAAAGCGGGTGATGTTATGCTGCCGTTCCGTATTATGCTGGTAGGCGGTAAATTCGGTCCGCATGTTTTTGATATTGCGGCTTTGTTGGGTAAGAATGAAACGATCAATAGGATTGAGCAGGCATTGGCGGTGTTTAACGCCTAATATTCACTAATAAATTGTCATTCTGAGCGATAGCGAAGAACCTATTCGCATTTAATCTGCGAGCGGTTACATGCTACCCGTATAATAGATGCTTCGTACCTCAGCATGACAAGCGGAAAATAAATCCAAAATCGAACATCCGAATTCCGAAATCTACCAGTATTTAGCGCAAGTCTTGTGTGTTGGAATAAGCAAGGCTGACTTGTGCTTTTTTGGACAGGCACAAGTCAGCTATTACCCGAGGCGTTTCACCCACAAGACTTGCGCCATTGAGGTGCTCTACATAGGATAAGCAGAATCCGAAATCGATCATCCCAATTCCCAAATCAAAAACCTACTTCCACTTAAAGCTTTTTATCATCACATTCATATCCTTCTTCACAAAATCGAGTACTGGCTGTATCGAATCAAGCTTTGGTTCGGTGTTGAAATACAGTGCTCCGCGGATATAATTGCGGGTGCTATCCGTAAGGAAAAACTGTGCTGATGAAGCCGCATTGCCATCAATAGTATAATAGATACCATACACTTTGTTCCCAGGTATGCGGATCAGACCCTGATCTATCGAGGTGGCTTTAACGGTATGCTTAAATGCGAATGTGCGGGCATCTTCGGTAAGCTCATTAAATACTTTTGGCGATGTGATGCTCTCGTAGCTTAAATGCAAAGTGCCCTTAAACTGCGGAAACTGCATGTTCAGCAGGTATTTCATATTGATGAGCTTTTTGTCTTTTGTCTGCGGGTTTTTATCCTGCTCAATTACCGCGTATTTGGGGTACATAAAGGTAAAAGGATATGGCCCGGTAAATTGCTGGTATTCCTTTTTAGGGAAAACAATGCGGTAATAGCCCCTTGGCTTTGGTGTATAGTCGTGGTTATTGTTACAGGCCCCCAGTAATAAAGCAATAACTAGTAATCCGTATATCTTCATGGAGTCAATTCCTTTGAATTCCATATCTCCCACGATTTTTCTGCCTGTAGTATCAGCATTTCATAACCATTTTTAATTGTTGCGCCTTTTTCTTCACCTTTCTTTAAAAATAGTGTTTTTTCGGGATTATAGATCAGATCATACAATAAATGATGCTCGGTAATATCTTCATACGGTATCGGTGGGCATTCATCCACGTTTGGCGATGTGCCTAATGGGGTGGTATTGATGATGATCCGGTGATTTTTTATATGATGCGGTTTCAGATCCTTAAACAAAATATTGCCCGGATGTGGTTGGCGGGTCACTACCTTATAATCAATACCCAGGTTTTCTAATACGCATTTTACAGCTTTTGCGGCACCGCCATCGCCTAAAACAAGGGCTTCATCATTAGGATCTCTAAGCAGCGGACGCAACGAGTGTTCAAAACCATACACATCGGTATTAAAACCTTCCAGCCTGAAATCGTGTCCGTTTATACCAACCTCACCCAAAAAAGCAGCCAGTACCGGGCTCTCTGCAGTTACACGGATACAGTTTACGGCGCCAACATGCCTTGCATCAGGCTCAATCCAATCCAGATATTTTAGAACGCTTATTTTGTGAGGGATGGTGACGTTCAATCCGCAAATATCAGGATGAACATCCAGCAGATCCTGCAGATATTTTATATGTTCAAGCGGATAAACCTCGTATTCCGCGCCGGTTATTTTTTCTTTTTCGAATTTATCTGTAAAGTATTTCTTTGAGAAAGAATGTGTAAGCGGAAAACCTATAAGCCCGTATTTTTTCATGGTGTAAAATTAAATAACAAGGGTTGGGGAGTTTTGCTTTGGTTATTTTCCTTAATGACGTGGCTGTCATGCCGAGCGCTAGTCGAAGCATGTGGGCAGGCCTTTACGCTCATGCTTCGACTAGCGCTCAGCATGACGGCCTTTACCTTTACTCTCATTTACAATCCCAAAAAATGATCAAACGTATCGCTTCTAATTCCCAGTCGCAATGTTTCCAACGGTATTACATCAGCAGGAGCAATGTTGCCTAAGCTTACATTAGCGCCTATCAGTTTAATAAACCAAACTTGTTGTGCTTTTTGTGGGGCTTCCCATATAATGGTTTCTTCGGGTATCTGGGTGAGTATTTCATCAACCAAACCCTGCCTAACTTCTCCTGAATCACGGTAGATACCTACGTTGCCGCTTTCGCGTGCCTCGGCTATTACTTTCCACGATCCGGCTTCAATTTCGGCCTGCATCAGTTTTATCCATTTGTATGGGGCAAATATCTTTTGTACGTCCTTTGAGCCAACTTCAGATATTACTGTATGATCCTTGCTTAATTGACGGATATACTCACACTTCTCATCATGCTCAATAGTTATAGAACCGTCTGATACTTCCACATGCTCCATTTTATATTTCTCGAGTATGCGGCGGTAATCATCAAATTGCCCTCTAACTAAAAAGGCCTCAAATAAGGTTCCGCCAAAATATACCGGTAAGCCCGCTTCGCGGTACAGGTCTAATTTCTGCTGCAGATTGGGCGTTACAAATGAGGTAGCCCATCCCAGTTTAACAATATCGGTGTGCATGCCTGCAACCTCAATAAAATCTTCGGCCTGCCGTAAACTCAGTCCTTTATCCATTACCATGGTTATGCCGCTGTTGCGGGGCTTTGTTGTACGTTCAGGAAGATCATTGATATGGTAATTCATAAAAT
Organism: Mucilaginibacter mallensis; assembly: GCF_900105165.1. Taxonomy (NCBI): domain Bacteria; kingdom Pseudomonadati; phylum Bacteroidota; class Sphingobacteriia; order Sphingobacteriales; family Sphingobacteriaceae; genus Mucilaginibacter; species Mucilaginibacter mallensis. The sequence continues at coordinate 4,627,951 of NZ_LT629740.1, read as the reverse complement.
ACTATTAGGGTTGAATAGCATGTAGCTAAATGTGGGGGTAAAGTTCATAAAAAAAACCAAAACGAGTAATATGTTTTGGCTTTTCTAACGAAATAGTATATGATGATATTAGGGTTCTAACGAATGTAATGCAATTTTTACTTCTGCTTAACAATCAGTAAATACTGAATCAGCAACCTTAAATCACTAATTCACTCAATCGCTAATTATTTAGTGTACCTGTTAATAATATCCACTATCACCTTGTTTTTTTGCAGCTGGGGCAAATAATCAAACAAAATATAATGTTTATCCGGATCTGACGATAAGGCCAGTTCCAGGTTGTTCAAGGCTTCATTATAATCACCTTTGGCAAACAAATAAGCTACCATGCGGTAGTAAAGCTCTGCTGCCTCCGGGTTGTTTTTTATAGCCTGCGACATTACCTCAATGGCATCAACCAAGCGGGTTTGCTCATATAATATAGATGAGTAATCCAGCCATGCATCCACATCAATGGGGTTAAGTTCAACCACCTTTTCGTATGCCTGCTCGGCTTCGGTTATGTGGCCAAGCTTGTATTCGGCATCGGCTATGGCAAACCAGTAATCGGCATTGGCAATATCAAGGTCGAGCGCTTTTTTGTAAAAGTGCAGGGCCTCAAAATAGCGCTCCTCAAAATCAAGGGTTACACCAATCCCAAACCAGGCATCAGCCAGCTTGGAATCCATTTTAACCGATTTTTTGTAGAAAGCCCTTGCATCATCCATTTGCTCCAGCTTTTCATAGCATTCGCCAATGGCGCAATAGGTATCGGCATTAGGCTGCTCATACTCAAAAGTATGGCGGTAAACCTCAATAGCCTCAGCATATTTTTCCAGGTTAACCAGCGCGTTGCCTTTATTAAAGTAAGCTGATGCGAAATTATCCTTTATTAATATGGCGTAATCATAAGCATCAATAGCTTTCTCAAACAGGCTAAGTTTAGTATAGGCGTTGCCTAAGTTATACCATGCGGCATAGCTGTAGGGTTCGTTATCAATATATTGCTGATAAAACTGCACGCTCTCCTGCTGATTGTCCATCACATCGTAACAAAAAGCCAGCTCGTATAAAGCGTCCTGGTTTTCCATATTCTGTTTCAGGCACAATTTCAGGTAGTCAATTGCTGTGTTATAATCGCCCATATTTTGGTGAACGTAGGCTATATGCAGCAATATTTCGTCAGTCTCCTCGGCAAGACCAAGGGCCTTTTCATAGTTTTCAAGCGCCTCATCATAGCGTTCCATACTTTCATACAGGTTGCCACGGATGATATAAATATCTGCATCAGAAGCCTCCAGCATGGCAGCCTTATCCAAAGCAGCAAATGCTTCGGCGGCGCGGTTGGTAACAACTAATAACTGGGCCTGTTTAATTAAAAATACGGCGGCAAATGGGTGCTGATTGCGCGCATACTCAGATACCTGTAAGGCTTTGGCCGGATCATTCTTTTCGATGTAGTAGTCGATAATGTTCTCAAACGCCTGGGCATCAAAAAAGTACTGGTCGTGATTGCGGATCATTTCCTCGTACCGTTCTACCGAGAACTTTGGGTCTTCGGTAAAACCAAATTCAAATTCTTCTTCCATTCAATTAGGTTTGCAGAACACGTTCCCGGTTAAGTCATTTTTTAGTCAGCATTAATGCTTAACCGAGTTTAAATTACGATAAATAGAACCCAAAAGGCAATTAAGTTTTCAACATTCGAACATTATTAACAGGTTTTATTCACAAGTACCTGATAATAAATGTAAATCATTTTGCGATTTTTTGGCAAGGAGTGAGTTGATATAAATTGCCTTAAAGATTTTTACCTTTGACAAAAGTACCATTATGAGCATCGATATAAAAGTAATTCTCAATCATTTACATATAAACGACATTAATGAGGCGTTTAGTACAGGCAGTAACTGGGGCAGCAGCTCCGGTGCAGCTATAAAAGACATTTTATCGCCTGTTGATGGGAAAAAGATAGCCTCGGTAAAAATAGCTTCGGAAAGCGATTACAACCATGTTGTTGAGCAGGCGGCCAAAGCTTTTAAAACCTGGCGTACAGTTCCCGCTCCAAAACGTGGCGAAATTGTGCGTGAAATTGGCGATGCGCTGCGTGCTAATAAACAGCAACTGGGCGCGCTGGTATCTTACGAAATGGGCAAAAGTCTACAGGAAGGTTACGGTGAAGTTCAGGAGATGATCGACATTGCTGATTTTGCTGTTGGCCTGAGCAGGCAGTTATACGGTTTAACCATGCACTCCGAACGCCCCGAACACCGTATGTATGAGCAATACCACCCACTGGGTATTGTTGGTGTGATATCGGCATTCAATTTCCCGGTAGCGGTATGGAGCTGGAATGCCATGCTGGCCTGGGTTTGCGGCGATGTTTGTATCTGGAAACCATCTGAAAAAACACCTTTAACGGCTATTGCCTGCCAGCATATTGCACAGGCAGTATTTAAAAAGCATAATATTGAAGAGGGGGTAGGCTGCCTGGTTATCGGCGACCGCAACGTAGGCGAACTGATGTCAAACGATAAACGACTGCCTTTAATATCAGCCACCGGCTCAACCCGTATGGGCAAGGCTGTGGGCGCGGCAGTAGGTGCAAGACTTGGCCGAAGTTTGCTCGAGCTGGGTGGTAACAACGCCATCATCATCAGTGAAAATGCCGATCTGGATATGTCGCTCATTGGCGCTGTGTTTGGTGCGGTAGGTACTGCCGGGCAGCGTTGTACCAGTACACGCAGGCTCATTATTCATGAAAGTGTGTATGATGCCTTTAAGCAAAAGCTGGTAAAAGCATACGGACAGATCCGCATTGGTGATCCATTGGATCAAAACAACCATATGGGCCCGCTGATCGATCAGGACGCGGTGAGCTTATACCTTGATTCTATTGAAAAATGCAAGGCGCAGGGCGGTAATTTTATTGTTGAAGGCGGTAAGCTGGAGGGCGATAAATATGCATCGGGCTGTTATGTAAAGCCATGTATTGCCGAGGTTGACAACAGCTTTGCCATTGTACAGCATGAAACCTTTGCGCCCATATTATACCTCATCAAATATAAAACTCTTGATGAAGCCATTGAACTGCAAAATGGCGTACCGCAGGGGCTTTCATCATCTATCATGACAAATAATTTACGCGAGGCCGAACAATTTTTATCGTCCGGTGGTTCTGACTGCGGAATTGCAAATATTAACATCGGTACATCAGGAGCAGAGATAGGCGGCGCATTCGGCGGTGAAAAAGAAACCGGCGGCGGCCGCGAATCGGGTTCTGATGCATGGAAAGTTTATATGCGCAGGCAAACTAATACTATTAATTACTCAAAAGCGTTGCCATTAGCACAAGGAATAAAATTTGATTTGTAGATTGATCAGTGCGCTTAGTCAATGGAGAATTTGCTTTTACCAATGAACTAATGAACCATTGAACTAATAAACACTAATATAATATATGTATAATTTTCGGTTACCAGTTTTTTGCGCATCGTTGTGCGGGGCAGTATTAATAAGTATAGGAACGATGGCGCAGACACAGCCGCCAACACCTTCTGATCCCCCACAAAACTGGCACACGCTCGACTTAAAAACTGATGGATATTTTGGTATCAGCCTAAACCCGGCTTATGAGTTTGTAAAAGGTAAAAAAAGCAAAACCGTATTGGTTGCCATTATTGATAGTGGTGTTGATACCCTGCAAAAAGACCTGCAAGGCGTATTGTGGGTAAACCCCAAAGAGAAGCCAGGCAATGGGAAAGACGATGACCACAATGGTTATATTGATGATATACACGGTTGGAATTTTTTAGGTGGAAAGAACGGCAAAGCCGATCTGAATGAAACCAGCGAAGAGATCAGGTATTATTACAAGCTAAAGGGCAAATACGCCAATGTAACCTCGGCCCCTGCGGGTGATGAAAAGGAATATGCTTACTGGTTAACGGTAAAAGCCAGGCGCGATTCAACAACGGCTAAATCAACAAAGGAGTTGGCCGAGTTACAGCCGGATATGAGCGCGCTCATGGTAACTAACGGTTATATTAAAAAAGCCCTCAACCTTGGCCCCAATGCCAGCTTTACTATAAAGGACCTGGATAAGATCAATAGTACAAACGATACGCTGGTGCAAAGCAAATATGTATGGAGCCTGGTGTTACAGCAGGAAGGGCGTACAGCTACCAATGTTTCCACGCTAAAGGATATGAGCGAGTATATTGAAAAGCTCAATAATGATATTACGCCAAACCTTACCGAACGCAAAGAAATAGTAGGGGATGACCCGGATGTTAACGATGGCAAGCCATATGGCAATAATATTTTAAAATATACCGATGCCTCTCATGGTACCGGTGTAGCAGGGTTGATTGGCGCCAAACGCAATAATGGCTATGGTATTGATGGTGTAGCCGACAATGTACATATAATGGTGTTGAAAGCGATCCCTAACGGAGATGAATATGATAAGGATATTGTTAGCGCTATACATTACGCAGTGGATAACGGCGCTAAAATAATTAATATGAGCTTCGGCAAATACCTGTCGCCGCATAAGGATTGGGTTGATGAAGCATTTAAATACGCCGCATCAAAAGATGTGCTGCTGGTACAGGCATCGGGCAATGATAACCTGAATGTCGACTCAGTACCACAATACCCCAATGATACCTTTTTAGATGGATCAGCAACTGATGCTGATAACATGATAAATGTAGGTGCATCTGCTTCACTTGCAGATACCTCACTTGCCAGTAATTTCAGTAATTACGGGTTCAAGAATGTTGATGTTTTTGCCCCCGGTGTTAAAGTAACCTCAATAGATACCGACGCGGAATTTAATACTGCCGACGGTACCAGTTTTGCATCACCCATAGTTACCGGTATTGCGGCTTTGGTATTGGAGTATTATCCAAAACTAAGCGCGGCACAGTTAAAGCAGGTTATTATGCAATCGGCCACACCATTAAAAGGTACCATGGTATATAAACCAGGCACCAAACAACTGGTTGATTTTACTACGCTCTGTAAATCAGGAGGCATAGTAAATGCCTATAAAGCGCTGGAGATCGCCTCGAAAATGAAGGGTGAGCGGTAGTTTTAGTAATTAGAGATTGGTTGGGATAGGATAATCAGCCAGAATGAAACTTACGAAGTTTTTTAAAACTTCGTAAGTTTTGTAAGATATCAGTTTTAGCCCTCACCATTAAACAAATAATACATCACCGTTCCCGGTTGGTACTCTTTTGCCTCATACTTCCAGGTAAGTTTATAAACCGGTGATGTTTTTTGGTCGATTTCCTGTTTCAACTCTTCGGTTACAGGTTTAAAAAGCCCGGCGAATAACAAACGGTGGGGGATATCTGCGCTGAATTTGGGAACGGAATCCCATAACTCCCGGAAATTGGCATCCCTCAGATAAATATATTCAAACGTATAATGGAACCAGAAATAGGGGTGCACCTTTAATATTTTGGTAAAAAGACTGTTGAACCATAGCTGCGGGTTTTGTTTTTGCAGCTTGTTGTACAGGAAGTTCCATCGAGTACCGTCAATAAGCTGTATCCCGGTGTTTTCGCTCCAGAATTTGTTTACCCTGTTTTGATAGGCAGTAGTAATGTAATTGTATTTATTTGATGCCAGGAACCAGCTGGATAGCATCCTGTCGGGCCCTGGCCTGTTAAAGGCGAAAAAGCCGGCATCCATATAGGCGGGCAACCACTCATCAAGCGGTTTTGTACAAAAACAGGTGGCATCAACCCAAACGCCTCCATGTTTTGCCAGTAGGTTTATCCTTAGTATTTCGGAGATCACGTATTTTGCTACCGGCAATGCAGGTAAAGTTATATGTTCAGTAATATTGCTTTCATCTAAAAATACCACCTCCCAGTCAGGATTATGCTTCACCCACGATTTGTAGCATTCTTTAACCTCAACCGGAGCATTATCTAGCCCCTGCAACCACAGGAACCATATTTTTTTGGGTAGATCGTTATTCAAATGGGATAGATTTACTGCTAAAGTATAAATTACTGCAATCTTGTTGGCATTGAGCAGCACAATTATGCATTAAAGAAAGTTTTATATCCAATATTTTACAGTTTCCTGTTTTTTTTAGTGGGTATTGCCATCCGAAAATAAAAAAAACCAATACGCACAGCCACTAATTGTTTTTAACACTTCATTGCATATATTTGCAGCCGAAAAAAAGAATTTTTTTAATAAGATGAGAGAAATACAATTCAGGGAAGCACTTCGTGAAGCAATGAACGAAGAAATGCGCAAGGATGAAAATATATACTTAATGGGTGAAGAGGTTGCTGAATATAACGGTGCCTATAAAGTAAGCCAGGGTATGCTTGATGAATTTGGCGCTAAACGCGTTATTGATACCCCTATCTCTGAATTAGGTTTTGCCGGTATAGGCATAGGCTCGGCCATGAACGGCTTGCGCCCTATTATCGAATTCATGACATTTAACTTTTCACTGGTAGCTATTGATCAGATCATAAACGGCGCAGCCAAGATCATGTCAATGAGTGGTGGCCAGTTCTCAGTGCCAATCGTATTCCGCGGCCCAACAGGTAACGCGGGTATGCTAAGTTCACAACACAGCCAGTGTTTTGAAAACTGGTATGCTAACTGCCCTGGTTTAAAAGTGGTTGTACCATCAAACCCGGCTGATGCCAAAGGTTTATTAAAATCAGCTATTATTGATCCCGATCCGGTTATTTTCATGGAATCAGAATTAATGTATGGCGATAAAGGCGAAGTGCCTGAAGAACCTTACTATATTGAAATAGGAAAAGCTAAAGTAGTAAAAGAAGGTACTGATGTAACTTTGGTTGGCTTTGGTAAAATAATGAAAGTAGTTATAGCTGCTGCTGCCGAACTGGAAAAAGAAGGCATCCATGCAGAAGTGATCGACTTACGTACTGTACGCCCTATTGATTACCCAACTGTTATCGCATCTGTTAAAAAAACAAACCGTTTGGTTTTAGTTGAGGAAAGCTGGCCATTAGGCTCAATAGCTACTGAGGTTGCCTTTAAAGTGCAAAAAGATGCGTTTGATTACCTTGATGCACCTATCCTGCGTATTATGGGTGGCGATGTTCCATTGCCTTATGCCCCAACGCTTATACAGGAATACCTGCCAAACCCTGAGCGCGTAATTAAAGCGGTTAAGGAAGTAATGTACCTGGTTAAGTAATCCGTTCAAACTTTCTGAATATACAAATAATATAAAGCCTGCTAAAACAATAGCGGGCTTTATACTTTAAACTAACTATGGACGCATCTAACGTAAAAGACAGTAACGGGAACCAGCTTAATGATGGCGACTCGGTATTACTGATAAAAAGCTTAAAAGTAAAAGGCGGTAACACCACTCTGAAACAGGGAACCCTGGTAAAAAAGATCCGCCTTACCGATAATGATGAAGAAGTTGACTGCAAAATTGACGGTATGAGCATCGTACTTAAAACCTGTTTTCTGAAAAAGAAATAGCGTATCAGCATCAAACCTTAATGTGTTACTCAGTATTAATTTATACAAACCACTTATTTTTAAAAAGTTAGCTGCATTCAATTAGCTTTTGATTAATTTTATCGTTTTAAAATAATTATCATGAACCTTAACGTAAAGTATTTTTTTAATAGGACATTTTTATTAGCAGCTATAGTTTGTAGTACTACTTTGTTTGCAAAAGCTCAGGCACCCGCCACTGCCGCCAAACCGGCCGCTAAACCTGCTGCTGTAGCTCCTAAAGGGGCTGCTTCTTATATAGAAACCTTCTTTAAAAAATATAAAACAAGTCCTGATTCAGCCGTAGAATATCTGTTCAGTACAAATAAACTGTTCACTAACGTAAGTCAGATAAACCTGCTAAAAGCAAAACTGGATACATTGCAATTAACAGTCGGAAAATATTTAGGCAGGGAGCTCATTGTTCAGAAAACCCCAACCCCAAGCCTGGTTCTGTACAGCTATATAGTAAAGCATGAAAATGAACCTGTAAGGTTTACCTTCATGTTCTATAAACCGAAAAATGATTGGGTGCTATACCGCTTTAATTACGATGATCAGATTGATAGCGAGCTCATAGATGCCGCTAAGATCAATAATAAGAAATAATTGGCGGTTAGAGATTAGTGATTAGTAAAACCTAACGTAACCTAACTGTCATTCTGAGCGTAGCGAAGAACCTGTCCGCGTTCAATCATCCACTTGTATAATAGATACTTCGTACCTCAGCATGACAATGGAATGAATATTAACGGATTGTTTGTGTCCCCACAAACAATCCGTTAATGTTTTACTTGCAGCTGTTTGTGAGGACACAAACAGCTGGTAGAATTCACCTTCTAACTGTCATTCTGAGCGGTAGCGAAGAACCTATCCGTGTTCAATCGTCCGCTTGTATAATAGATGATTCGTACCTCAGCATGACAATGGATGGGTATAATAAATATTACCCCAACACCTCCAGCAGCTCATTCAATTCAGCTACCTTCTCTGTTGATCCTAAATGTTCGTAAGAACTTATGAGGTTACGCAATACACGTTTTATAATTTCGGTATTGGAGCAGGGCTCATAAAATTGCTTGTCCGATTTTAGGTTGAGCTGTTTCAAAAACATATCCACATCCCTGCGGCCGAAAATGAAGCCCTTATTAAAGGCATTTATATAGAATAGCACGCCGCCTTCAAAACTGCTTTGCTGGCTCTCATCCATATAAGCCAAAATAAAATGCTGCGGCAGGTTTACGCCATAAACCGGGATATCCAGCTTTTGGGCGATGATGGAATAAATAATTGCCAGTGAGATCTGGTTACCCTTTTTTGTTTCGAGTACCTGGCTCAGGTAGCTGTTCTGCGGGTCCTGATGGTTGCTGGTATTCCCGCTAAAGCCGTATATATTATAGAACACATGGTTTATGAGCTTGATCTGCTCGGGCGCGCTGGCCTCATGCATCATCTGGATCCATATATCACGCTTAATGCCCTCTATCTGGTTAATTACCTTTTGCTCGTCCAGATCGGGGTATTGGTAGCGGTTAATGATCAGGATGCCTTGCAGCAGATCAAATGCGCCGCCATGCAGCCATAGGTGCAGATCGTTTTTTACTATGCCAAACTGTATCTCATGTACAAGGTTGGCTATGCGTTCCTGTTGGATGGAGTCGAAAGCCTGTTCAAATGCCGATTCAAGATATCCGATGGCTTCAACACCGTAGGAGAGTAGTTTATCATGAACATGGTTGTATATTTCCTGGTCGGGATCGTCCAGCAAGCGAATTAATGAGTTTACTTCAGTTTCATTTATCATGCGGTTCTGCTAAAATACTAAACTTTGTATATTTTTACAACCATGTTTAATATAAGGTTTGCCAAAGATTACCTGCTGCACCGCATCAAGGCTAAGAACAGGCACGGGATCCATTCACCTTTCGTTTATCGCCTGGTTGATACTATTATTTACGATTCAAGTGCCAAAAAAGTATATACCGACGTTGAAAATATACGTAAAGACTTACTTACAGATGATCGCACCATCACGGTAACCGACTTGGGCGCGGGCTCACATATCAACAAAAACAACCAGAAAAAGGTAAGCGACATAGCGGCTCATGCCCTAAAGGCGCCAAAGCTGGCACAATTACTTTATCGCCTGGTGGCTGATATCAAACCAAATAATATAATTGAACTTGGTACCTGTTTGGGTGTTACCACCATCTACCTGCAAAAGGCAGCTCCCCAAGCGAAGGTTTACACGCTGGAAGGTTCGCCCGAAACCGCGGCAGTGGCGCAACAGGTATTTAATAAAGCCGGTTTAAATACTATTGATTTAGTGATTGGTAATTTTGATGACACCCTCTCTGGTGTTATTGATGGTTTAGATAAACTCGACTTTATTTTTGTCGACGGCAACCATCAAAAAGATGCCACTCTAAAATATTTTGAATGGTGCCTGCCCAAAGTACATGAAAATACGCTACTTATTTTTGATGACATCTACTGGAGCGAAGGCATGAAAGAAGCCTGGGCCCAAATAAAAGCCAACCCCCAAGTAACGATTACTGTTGACCTGTTCTGGATAGGACTGGTGTTTTTTAAGGGGGGGCGGGTGAAGGAGGATTTTTTGGTAAAGATTTAATCGATGTGCAGATATGCAAATGTGCGGATGTGCAAATTAAGCATTACAAAACATCCGCACATCTGCATATCCACGCATCTGCACATCAAAACGATTCCCCCAGCGCAACATAAAAACCACTTTCCCGTGGTTCGCCGGTTGGTTTTGCGCCTAAGCCATAATCAGCGCGGATGCTGAGGCCTTTCTCGGTATCGAAATAGTAGCGTATGCCGCCGCCGTAGTTGGGTAATAAGGTATGTGCGGTAAAGCCATTGTGCGCTACCTCGCCGGTACCTATAAAGCCTACAATGCCAAGGCGGTCAGTTGCCCGGTAGCGCAGTTCTGTTTGTCCGGCAATAAAGTTCCTGTCGCGGTAACGGCCGGTATAGTATCCGCGCATCATCTCGTCGCTGCCTAAAGCTGGCAACAAATAAAATGGCGATCGCCCGCCAATTAAACTCTGTTCCTGCACATCAAAGCCTAAAACAAAATGTTTGCTCAAAGCAAAAAAACTTGAATATTCAATATTAAAAAAACCGCCTTTATAGCTATTATTACCATAAATGCCCTGCATTAAATTAAGGTAAGCACTAATAATAACACCCTTTGTAGTATAGGTGTTATTGTTACGGGTATCATAAGTCAAACTGGGGCCAATGTATACGCTGGAGCCACCGCTTTTGTCTTCAATTGCAGGGTCGGTTTTAAACGCTATATTTTCATCATAGGTGCCCGAGTAGTAATAGTACTTAAACCCACCAGCTACAATGCCGGCATAAAAGTTTTTAACAACAAGTTTATCGGCTTCTAAAGTCATTTTAGTGCGTTTTTCCTCAATGGCCTCCACATCTGCTTTGCGCGTATTATTACCTATGCCATAAAAATCAAAAGGGAAATTTACAAAGCCGATAGATCCGGTATAATGAATGGTATTTTGCGGAGCCCAGTAACTGGCGTTCAGGCTCACTTTTTCCTGGCCTTTGGTGGTTATACTGGTGTAGCCATATAAGTTTGATACCCGTGTAATATTATGCGGAGTAGTATCGGCATAAAATGAATATAAAAATGCGCCGCCAAATTCAACCCCGGTTTCGGGCGATGAAGCAAGGGCGGGTATAAGCACCAAATTGCTTTTTTTACTGCTATCCTTATCAAAGTACATGCGTTTGATAAATCTTTTAACAAAATCAACCTGTGCAAAAAGGGATTGGAAACTAAGAAGAAGTATAAGTAGTGCGAAAAGTTTTTTCATAGATAATAATCACAGCGAATATAAAAGCAAATTGTTTGATGAACCCCGTGCTTTTACGATTTTTGAAATTAAAATGTGAAATCACCTAAAATATCTACTTTTGCGGTGAAAATCACAAAGCTATGAACAACACCAGAGGACCCATATCACAGTTTATTGAAAAAAACTACCTGCACTTTAATGCTGCCGCATTAATGGATGCAGCTAAAGGTTACGAAACGCACCTTGAAGAGGGTGGAAAAATGATGGTTACGCTTGCAGGTGCCATGAGTACAGCAGAGCTTGGCATTTCATTGGCTGAAATGATTCGCCAGGATAAAATAGCCATTATATCATGTACAGGTGCTAATCTTGAAGAAGATATCATGAACCTGGTGGCGCACTCACACTACAAACGCGTACCGCATTACCGTGACCTTAGTCCGCAGGACGAGTGGGATCTGTTAGAGAATCACTACAACCGTGTAACTGATACCTGTATCCCTGAGGAAGAAGCTTTCAGGCGTTTACAAAAGCATATCCACAAAATATGGAAAGATGCTGATAACAGCGGCGAGCGTTATTTTCCGCATGAGTATATGTACAAAATGCTGTTAAGCGGCGATCTGGAGCAATATTATGAGATAGACCCGAAAAACTCATGGATGCTGGCTGCTGCCGAAAAGAATTTGCCGATTGTTGTACCGGGATGGGAAGACTCAACCATGGGTAACATCTTCGCATCATATATAATAAAAGGAGAGCTGAAGGCGTCAACCATGAAGAGCGGTATTGAATACATGGCATGGCTGGCCGATTGGTATGTGAAAAACTCTTCAGGCAAGGGAATTGGCTTCTTCCAGATAGGTGGTGGTATAGCGGGCGACTTCCCGATATGCGTTGTGCCGATGCTTTACCAGGATATGGAGATGCCTGAAATTCCTTTCTGGAGCTATTTCTGCCAGATTTCTGACTCAACAACATCATACGGATCGTATTCGGGCGCTGTTCCAAACGAAAAAATAACCTGGGGCAAGCTGGATATACATACACCTAAGTTTATTGTAGAGTCTGACGCTACAATTGTGTGCCCACTTATATTTGCCTGGCTATTAAAGCAATAAAAGCATAACTAATTATATAGCTTATTTATAGTTAAAGCTGTTTTTTTGACCCTGTAAAACGTCATTTTTTTCATAATCTTATGCCAATTTATTATTTATTTAGAAAGATTATAAATTATGCTTACTTGTCATTTATTTGTCAGCCATTATTTAATAAATTATACTTTTGTGACTGAAAAAGTCGGACTAAACATACATCCAGCTTCAGGTTTATCCATTTAATAAAAGAATTATTCAGCATAAATACACCTTATGAGAAATATCTCATTGATTTTAAAGCAATTTTCAAGGACGGTTTTATTAATTGCCGGCTTTGCAATTTTGGGATTATCAGCACATGCGCAGGGAGACGCAACCAAAGGCGAAGCTCTTTTTAAAGCCAATTGTACAACGTGCCACAAAATCGAATCGCAATTAGTAGGCCCTGCACTGGGTCCGTTAGTAACAGCCGAAACTGATGACAAATGGTTAACCAAATGGATTCAGAACAACCAGGCTTTAATAGCGGCCAAGGATGAAAGAGCCCTAAAGATTTACAACCAGTTCAACCAGCAGGGTATGACAGTGTTCGGAAGCTTCACCGATGGTGATGTTGCCGACATCCTGGCTTACATCCGTGCCGATTGGAAAACTCAGCAAGCTAAGGCAACAGCCGCGCCAGCGGGTGGTGCAGGTGCTGCGGCAGAATCAGGTCCAAGTGATTTGGTTATCTGGGGTTTGATTGGCGTTATCATTGTTGCCTTTATAGTTATACTGGTATTAAACAAGGTAATAGCTACTCTTGAACGCCTGATGCTGAAAAGCAAAGGTTTGCTGCCTGAAGAAGATTTAGAAGAGAAAGCTCCTGTTGACCGCATGGCGGGCATAAGGAAACTGGCTAAGAATAAGAAATTTGTATTCTTTGTTATCCTGTGCGGTACTGTAGCTTGTGGAAGCTGGACCTGGGTTACTTTATGGAACACCAACGTTCACAGTGGTTACCAGCCGGTACAGCCAATCCATTTCCCGCATGATCTGCATGCCGGTGTGATGAAGATTGATTGCCAGTACTGCCACTCAGGTGCATACAAATCTAAAAACGCTTCAATCCCGTCATTAAACGTTTGTATGAACTGCCATAAGGTGGTTAAACAGGAATCTCCTGAAATACAAAAGATATATGCTGCTTTAGGTTACGATCCTAAAACGCAGAAATATGACAGCACCAAAGCAAAACCAATGCAATGGGTAAGGGTTCATAACCTGCCTGACTTTGCTTACTTTAACCACTCACAGCACGTTAAAGTTGCCGGCATCAAATGTCAGCAGTGCCATGGTCCGGTTCAAACCATGAAAGAGATTTACCAATACTCACCATTAACAATGAAATGGTGTATCCAATGCCACAAACGTACCGAGGTTAACTATAAAGGAAACGCTTACTACGATAATATGATAGCAGTACACGATCGTATTAAACGCGGTGAGAAAGTTACAGCGGCATCATTGGGTGGTATCGAGTGCGGTAAATGCCACTATTAATATTGAGATTTTAAAACTTAGCAATTACAGTTTATATAGCTTAAATGGACAGCAATAAAAAATACTGGAAAGGTTTAGAAGAACTGAACAAAACACCAGAATTTGTTGAGAAAAATAAACATGAGTTTGCAGAACCTATTCCTATTGAAGAGGTTTTGGAAAGTGGTGGTTTATTGGGTAAAACTCCCCGTCGCGACTTTTTAAAGGCTCTTGGCTTTGGAGTTGGCGCGGTTACCCTGGCAGCTTGCGAAAAAGTGCCGGTTCACAAATCAATTCCCTATCTGATAAAACCTGAAGAGGTAACTCCGGGTGTAGCCAATTATTACTCATCAAGTTATGATGGCCATGCTATCTTAGTTAAAACCCGTGAGGGTCGCCCTATTAAGGTTGAAGGTAACCCTAACGATCTTTTATCAAATGGTGGTTTAAGCGCGCAGGCACAAGCCTCAGTGTTGGATTTATACGACGTAAGCCGTGTGAAAAATCCAATGCAGGATGGTGCTGACAGCGACTGGGATCACATTGATGCATTTATAAAAAATGAGCTTACCGCTATAAAAGCTGCCGGCAAAAAGATCCGTATAGTATCATCTACTATAAACAGCCCTTCAACATTAGCGGTTATTGCTGATTTTGTTGCACAATACCCAACAGCAAAACATATTAACTACGATGCGGTATCTTATACAGGTATCATCCAGGCTAACCAAAACAGCTTTGGTAAAGCAGTAGTTCCTCACTATAATTTTGATAAGGCTGACGTTATTGTAAGTTTCGGCGCTGATTTCCTGGGTACCTGGATCTCTCCAACCGAATTTATCGGTCAGTACGTTAAGAACCGTAACAACAAATCGCTGCAAAGCAAAAAAATGTCGCGCCACATTCAGTTTGAAACTGGAATGAGCAACACCGGTTCAAATGCTGACGTTCGTATCCCTATCCTCTTATCAGAAGAAGGCATCGCGTTAGTAAACTTATATAATGCTATCTCGGGCACAACATTAGCAGGTTCAAAAAAACTGGATAATGCTGCTGCTGAAAATGCGATAACCCTTGCAGGTAAAGAATTACTAGCTGCTAAAGGTAAAGCGCTGGTAGTTGCAGGTTCAAATGATGTTGCGGTACAAACTTTGGTTAATGCCATCAACTCATTATTAGGCAGCTACGGTGCCACAATTGATTTAGATAATGCTTCAAACCAATATGCCGGCAACGATGCTGAGTTTGTTGAGTTTGTAAGTGATATGGATAAAGGCGATGTTGGCGCAGTATTCTTCCTGGGTGCAAATCCGGCGTATGATTACCACAGCGGCGACGCTATAAAAGCTGCCTTAAAGAAAGTACGTTTAAGAGTATCATTCTCTGATTATACTGACGAAACTGCTTCTTTATGTAATATCATTGCTCCAAACCATTACTACTTAGAGTCGTGGGGTGATAGCAGCGCTATTGAAGGTTACTATACTGTAGTACAGCCAACCATCAACCCTGTATACAACACCCGCCAGGCTGAGCAAAGCTTACTGGTATGGTCTGATAACGCGGTTAAAGATTACTATACTTATGTTAGAAATAACTGGGATAAAAATCTGTTAGCTAAAGGCGGCCTTTCAGGTCAAAAAGGTTGGGAAACATTATTGCAAACGGGCTTTGTGAAAGCTGCTGCTAAACCGGCAGGTTCTTACACATTCAGCCATGAGCTTACCGCTGTTGCCCAAACTATACTCGATCACAGCAACGAGCTTGCAGCCGCTAATGGCGATAAAACTAAAGTTCAGCTCCAGATATTCCAAACTATCGCATTGCGTGATGGTAGCAGGGCTAATAACCCATGGTTACAGGAATTGCCTGATCCGGTTTCAAAAGTTACCTGGGGTAACTTTGCAGCTATGTCGCCAAGATATGCTAAAAGTTTAGAGCTTGAGCAAGGTGACATCATCACCATTACAGCAAACAACTATTCAATTGATCTGCCTGTATTAATACAGCCGGGCCAGCCAGCTGGTACTATAGCTGTAGCTGTTGGTTACGGCCGCACAAAAGCAGGTTTAGTAGGTGATAAAGTAGGAGAGAACGCTTATCCGTTCCATACTTTCCGCAATGGCACTTTCCAAACTACAGCTGTTGCAACAATAAAAGCAACAGGTGAGCAGTCTGAATTAGCACAAACACAAACACACCATTCATACGAAGGCCGTAACAGCATCATCCGCGAAACTACCTTCACTGAGTACAAAAAGAACCCATACGCAGCAAGTGGTCATTTTGATGATCACAAAACTTACAGCTTATGGGATGAGTACGAGCGTCCTACCTACAACTGGGTTATGGCAATCGACTTAAATGCCTGTACCGGTTGCGGTGCTTGTGTTGTAGCTTGTAGCGCTGAAAATAACGTTCCTGTTGTTGGTAAAGACGAAGTACGCCGCCGCCGCGAAATGCACTGGATACGTATTGACCGTTACTACAGCTTTAACGAGAAGGGCAGCCTGATAACTAAAGAATCAGAGATCAATCAGTTAAGTGATGGTGATCTGGATAACGTATCGGTTGTTTACCAACCAATGCTTTGCCAGCACTGTGATCACGCACCTTGTGAAACTGTTTGCCCGGTATTAGCTACCGTTCACTCATCAGAAGGTTTAAACCACATGGCTTACAACCGTTGTATAGGTACACGTTACTGCGCTAACAACTGCCCTTACAAAGTACGCCGCTTTAACTGGTTTAACTATTGGAACGATTCACGTTTTGACAACTACCTGAACAACGAGCATACACAATTAGTACTTAACCCTGATGTGGTAACACGTTTCCGTGGGGTTATGGAAAAATGCTCAATGTGTATTCAACGTATACAAGCAGGCAAGCTTAAGGCTAAAATTGAAAAACGTTCTGTTAAGGATGGTGACATTAAAGTTGCTTGTCAGCAAACATGCCCTGCCAACGCCATTGTATTTGGTAACGTAAACGATCCTAACTCTGAAGTTGCAAAAGCACTGAAGAGCGAAAGAACTTACTACGTATTGGAAGAGCTGAACGTACAACCAGGTATTGGTTACCAGGTTAAAGTTAGAAATAGGACTGAATTAGAGGCTTAATTTATAAATAGAGATTTTAAAATATGTCATCTCATAGTGAATCAATAATCAGGGAACCGTTAATCACGGGTAACAACATCACCTACGCACAAATATCAAATGATATTTTGGCCCCTGTTGAAAGAATGCCCGGAAAAGCCTGGTGGATCGGATTTTCCGTTGCCTCATTGGGTGCTACACTTTGGTTATTCGCAGTTAGTTATACATTTTGGTATGGTGTTGGTGCTTGGGGATTAAATAAAACAGTAGGCTGGGCCTGGGACATTACCGGTTTCGTGTGGTGGGTAGGTATCGGTCACGCTGGTACGCTTATCTCCGCGATTTTATTACTGTTCCGTCAAAAATGGCGTAACTCCATTAACCGCTCTGCAGAAGCGATGACTATCTTCGCGGTAATCTGCGCGGCCAGTTACATTGTGGCTCACATGGGCCGCCCATGGATGGCAGTTTATTCATTACCATTACCAAATCAATACGGCTCATTATGGGTTAACTTTAACTCACCACTGATCTGGGACGTATTCGCGATCTCAACATACTTCTCTGTATCACTAGTATTCTGGTACACTGGTTTATTACCTGATATCGCTTTGATCCGTGACCGTGCTGAAGGTCTTCGCCGTAAAATATACTCGGTTATGTCATTCGGCTGGACAGGTTCAGTAAAAACATGGCAGCGTTTTGAAACCGTGTCATTAATATTGGCAGGTATATCAACACCACTGGTACTATCAGTACACTCCATTGTATCAACAGACTTTGCCACATCACTGGAACCAGGATGGCATACAACAATCTTCCCTCCATATTTCGTTGCGGGAGCTATCTTCTCAGGTTTTGCCATGGTGCAAACACTGTTACTGATTGCTCGTAAGGTATTAGGTCTGGAGAACTATATCACCATGTTCCACATTGAGGCGATGAACAAGATCATCATCTTAACAGGTTCAATAGTAATGGTGGCTTACTGTACTGAGTTCTTCATCGCTTACTATTCAAATGTTGAGTATGAGCAGTACGCTTTCATCAACCGTTACTTCGGTCCGTACTGGTGGGCAAGCTGGTCAATGTTCTGCTGTAATTGCGTTATCCCGCAGGTATTGTGGTTTAAAGCTGTACGCCGCAGCATTAAAGCAACATGGGTATTATCTATCATCATTAATATAGGTATGTGGTTTGAGCGTTTCGTTATCATCGTAACCTCATTACACCGAGATTATATCCCATCAAGCTGGGCAATGTTCTATCCAACATGGATCGATCTGAGCGTGTTTGTTGGATCAATAGGTGTGTTCTTTACCTTGTTCCTGTTATTCCTTCGTGTATTGCCATCAATAGCGATCGCCGAAGTGAAATTGCTGCTGAAAGGCTCAAGCGAACAAGAGAAGAAGAAAATATTGGAGCATGGCCATGTTGATAGCACACAGGCAGAGTTTTATAAGGATGCATTACGCAAGTTCGACAGTGTTGAAATTGCAGAATACGAAAAAGTATAATTAAATGAGCAGCACTAAATTTATACTGGGACTTTTCGAAGATCCCGATGAAATGATGGACGGAATACACAAACTGCAACAAAACAGTATTCCTATTTACGATGTGTACACGCCGATGCCTATCCACGGTATTGAAGCAAAATTGGGTATAAAAGATTCCCGCCTGGGGTATGCTGCCTTTATGTTCGGCACTTTGGGTGGTACTGTAATATTCAGTATTATTTACTATGCCCTGGTGCATGACTGGCCAATAAACATAGGTGGTAAAAATGCATTTGCTATCCCGGATTTTGTTCCGATCACTTTCGAATGGACCGTTTTATACACCGCTTTTGGTATAGTTGGAACATTCTTTTTCGCAACGCACCTTTTCCCGGGCCGTACACCAAGGGTAATGGATCTCAGAGCTACAGATGACCGCTTTGTTATCGCTATCGATGCAAAAGGAAATACACCACACGAGGATATCACTAATTTATTAAAAGAAGCCGGAGCTGTTGAAGTAAAGCATAACGACAGAAAATATGTTAGCTATGAATAAAATTAAAATATTAGGCATAACGGTTATCACTATTGCTGCTACGGTTGTAATTACATCGTGCAAAGATAAAAGGAGCACCGGTTGGGAATACGCCCCTAATATGTATGAGCACATCGCATACGACCCTGATCAAAAGAATGACAATTTTAAGGATGGTAAAACAGCACAGGTTCCGCCTGCTGGTACTACACCTATAGGTTTTGTTAGGTTTGATTATCCAAACACACATGATGGCTATGAATTAGCCGGAACTGAAGTAAAAAGCCCGCTGCCACAAACTCCGGCTAACTATGCTGACGGTGAAGTATTATTCGCACACTTCTGCTCTCCATGCCATGGTTTAACTGGCCAGGGTGATGGTTTAGTAGTTCAACACGGATTTCCGCCTCCGCCATCTTATTCAAAAGGTCAGTCATCACGCGGTGGCGCTATGAAAGATTTAACAGACGGTAAAATTTATCATACTATTACTTACGGCTTAAATGCTATGGGCTCTTATGCCTCACAGCTTGCCCCGGACGAACGCTGGAAAGTAATTATGTATGTTCACCATTTACAAACATTATAAGCTTATTTTAAATGAACACTCATAATAGTTTTGACGAAAGATTTGTTTTTGAGGGCAAAGCCAAAACCTGGAGCTTAATTGCTATTGCTATCGGCGTTATTGCCATAATAGCAGGTTTTTTGGTTAACGCCGACCGCACATTTTCAAACTTATTGTTGATGGGCTACTACTTTACGTGTGTTTGTGCTGCTGGTGGCGTTTTTTGCGCTATACAATATGCTGCGCAGGCAGGCTGGTCGGCCTCAATGATCCGTATCCCTCAGGCATTTATCAAGGTATTACCTATTGCTGCCGCTATACTTATCGTAATTATCGGAGCAGGTATCCACTTTACACATAATGTAGTTATCCATGGCCAAACCGTAGCCCAGCCATATTTATATGCACAATGGGCAACACCAGGTTTAACCGACCCGAAGAGTCCGTTATATGATCCAATGGTAACCGGTAAATCAGGATTTTTAAATATTCCATTCTTTTTTATACGCTTAGTATTATTCCTTGGTCTTTACAGCTTAATTGGCTGGATGCTGGTTAAATATTCAGTTAGCGAGGATGAGATAGGTGGAATGAGCAATTATAAAAAGAGCTTTAATGCTGCTTGTGTATTCTTGCTGATATTCGGTTTAACAGATCCATTATTTGGTTTTGACGCGATCATGTCATTAGAAGCCCGCTGGTATTCAACCATGTTTGGTTGGTATAACTTAGCAGCTTTATGGGTTAGCGGTTTAGCTGTACTTACACTAACAATGATCTTATTAAAAGAGAAAGGTTATTTCTCATGGTTAACTGAAGATCACATGCACAACATGGGTTTATATATGTTTGCCTTCTCTATATTCTGGACTTATGTATGGTTTTTCCAGTTCCTGTTAACATACTATGCTAACATACCTGAGGAAGCTGTATACTTCTATAAAAGATGGGAGCCGGAGTTTAAACCATGGTTCTGGTTAAACATTGTTATCAACTTTGCAGCACCATTCCTGATGTTGATGGCCCGTGATTACAAACGCAAATTCAACCTGTTAAAATGGGTAAGTATAATTATAATATTAGGCCACTGGCTTGATTACTATGTGATGATAATGCCTGAAACTGTAGGCCCTAAAGGCAGAGGTTTCTGGTTTGAAGAAGTGGGTATCTTTATTGGTTTCGCAGGCTTGTTTACTTTCCTGATGCTTAATGCATTGAGTAAGTTCAAATCACTGGTTCCTAAAAATCATCCGTTTTTGGAAGAGAGCCTTCATCATCACATATAATAATTGTTAAATTTGCAATCAAATACAGAATACCAAACAAACAATAAAATGGGATTCAAAAAAATTCTAAATTCTAAAAAAATATTTTCCCTTTTAGCGGTTTTTATGCTGACAGGCACTAACCTGTTAATGGCACAAACAGCAGCTCCTGCTGATGCTACCACTGCTGCTGCAGCTGATGATAAAACTGCTATGTGGATGGGCGCAGGTTACTATGTACTGCTTTTCCTGTTATTATGTGTAGTAATAGCTATTGTAGGCAAAATTCTTAGAGTTTATGACCTTACCCAGCAAATACAGGGTAAAAAGGAATTGAACTGGAATAACCTGATGGCAGTAATTTGCCTGGTATTCCTGATCTTCGGTTTATATGGTGCGTATTGGGAGTTTACTGTACAAGGTACTCAAACCTTGCCCGAAGCTGCATCAGCACATGGTGTAAAAATTGACGAGATGTTCACAGTAACCACTGTGCTTACCATGATCGTGTTCTTTATTACCCAGATATTGTTATTTGGCTTCTTATTCAAATACAAACACTCAAGCAAACGTAAAGCTTACTATTTACCACATAACAATACTATTGAAAAGGTATGGACAATTGCTCCGGCCATTGTGTTAACCATATTGGTCGTATTTGGCTTCTTCACATGGCAGGAGATCACCAATAGCGCAGAAGTTAAAGGTGATTTAAATATAGAAATTACCGGCCACCAGTTTGCATGGGAGCTACGCTACCCTGGTAAAGATCAGAAATTAGGTACTATTGATTATAAATTGGTTTCAGGTACTAACAAATTAGGGATCGATTTTAAAGATAGAAACAGCTTTGACGATTTACAGGCTGATACTTTGGTATTACCGGTAAACAGGTCAATCCGTTTAAATATACGTGCTCAGGATGTTATTCATAGCGTCTATTTACCCCACTTCCGTGTACAATTGAACGCGGTACCGGGATTACCTACTTTCTTTAAGTTTGTACCAACTATTACTACTGCCGAAATGCGTAATAAGTTAGATGATCCTAAGTTTGAATACCTGCTTTATTGCAACAAAATATGCGGTGGTATCCATTACAATATGAAAAAAGTTGTACGTGTTGTTACCGAAGCTGAATACCAGGATTGGATAGCACACCAAAAACCATATTTAACTGATGATTTGAAAAAGCAAATGAATATTGCTACTACAACTCAGTCAAAAAACGTACAACCAAACAGATTAGCGTTAAATAATTAATTCAAGATTAGCGATTATGTCAACATTAGCAGTTCACGATCACGGAGTAGTACATCACGAAGAAGGTCACGAACACCATAAAGATACTTTTATTAGCAAATACATATTTAGCATGGATCACAAGATGATCGCTAAGCAATTCCTGATCACAGGTATTACTATGGCGTTCATCGCGATGACCCTTTCTATCCTGTTCAGGATTCAGTTAGCTTATCCTGATAAAGCATTCCCTTTATTAGAAACTTTACTGGGCCGTTTTGCTCCTGGTGGCCGTTTAGATCCTAACTTCTACCTGTCGCTGGTTACTATACACGGTACTATCATGGTATTCTTTGTATTAACTGCAGGCTTGAGCGGTACTTTTAGTAACCTGCTTATTCCATTACAGGTAGGTGCGCGTGATATGGCTTCGCCTTTCATGAACATGCTTTCATACTGGTTCTTCTTTTTAGCATGTGTTATTATGCTAAGCTCATTCTTTGTACAAAAAGGCCCTGCCAGCGGTGGCTGGACGGTATATCCGCCATTATCAGCCCTGCCTAAAGCAATGCCTGGTTCTGAAATGGGTATGACCTTATGGCTTATCAGTATGGTATGCTTCGTAGCATCATCATTAATGGGTGGTATAAACTATGTGAGTACCGTATTAAACATGCGTACTAAAGGTATGGATCTTTGGAAAATGCCTTTAACTATATGGGCATTCTTCTTAACGGCTGTATTAGGTGTATTGTCATTCCCGGTATTAGTGGCAGGTGTTGTATTGTTGATATTTGACCGCAGCATGGGTACAAGCTTCTACCTGTCAGACATCGTTCTGAATGGTAAAGTAATGCCTTTTGAAGGTGGTAGCCCAATATTATTTGAGCACTTGTTCTGGTTCCTTGGTCACCCTGAGGTGTACATCGTAATCATGCCTGCAATGGGTATCTCATCTGAGATCATGTCGGTAAACTCACGTAAACCAATCTTTGGTTACCACGCGATGGTTTACTCACTGATCGGTATCACCGTACTATCATTCATCGTATGGGGGCACCACATGTTCGTTACGGGTATGAACCCGTTCCTGGGTGGTGTGTTCATGATCACTACGTTAATTATCGCGGTACCATCCGCAGTAAAAACGTTCAACTGGCTCGCTACATTGTGGCGGGGTAATATAAGGTTTAAACCAGCTATGCTATTCGCTATCGGTATGGTTTCATTCTTTATCTCTGGTGGTTTAACCGGTATATTCTTAGGTAACGCAACACTTGATATCAACTTACATGATACTTACTTTGTGGTAGCTCACTTCCACCTGGTAATGGGTTCGGCAGCTATATTTGGTATGCTTGCCGGTGTTTACCATTGGTTCCCTAAAATGTTCGGTCGCTTAATGGACGAGAAATTAGGTTACCTGCACTTCTGGTTAACATTTATCGGTGCTTACCTGGTATTCTTCCCAATGCACTTTATGGGCTTGGATGGTGTACCACGTCGTTACTATGCGTTCACCGAGTTTGAATCAATGCAAAAATGGTTATCAGTAAATACATTTGTAACCTGGGCGGCTATCATGTCGGCACTGGCACAAGTAGCATTCCTGTTTAACTTTGTTCACTCTATATTCTGGGGTAAAAAGACAACGCAAAACCCATGGCAGGCAAATACGCTTGAGTGGACTGCACCTGTTGAGCATATCCACGGTAACTGGCCGGGTGAAATACCTACAGTATACCGTTGGCCATATGATTACAGCAAACCTGGTCAGGAAGAAGATTTCATTATGCAAACAGTTCCTTATTCAGAAACTATGAGCTCAAATATTGAAAGCGATTTTGAAGATAACCCGGTAGGTTTAGCTGAACATACCAAATGGGCAAGTACACAAAGATCAAACGAAGAAGTAAAATAAATTATTGAGTGATTGAGTGAATTAGTGATTAAGTGAATACCGAATTATTTTCCATTCACTCCATCACTAATTCATTAATTCACTTATTCAATAAATGAGTACATTAATATCAAAAGATAGATTCCGAAAGATCAACCTCCTAACAATCGTTCTGCTCTTTGTTTTGATATTAGCTGGCGGAGTTGTCCGCAGTACAGGATCAGGAATGGGATGCCCCGATTGGCCAAAATGTTTCGGTGGCTACATCCCCCCAACAAATGTTGCTGATCTTCCTAAAGACTACAAACAGGAATACGTGGCAGGCCGCGTAAACAAAAATCAAAAGGTTGCCAAAATGTTTGATATGTTCGGCTTTGCTGAACTGGCACAACGTATCCGTGCTGATAAATCCATATTAATTCCCGAAGATTTTAACGTAGGCAAAGCCTGGACAGAATACATTAACCGCCTTATAGGTGCCCTGTCCGGATTATTCTTATTGCTTACCATGCTGTTCTCCTTCAGCTATTTTAAAGAGAATAAACTCATAGCCGCTTTAAGCTTTTTTAATTTAATATTGGTTGCTTTTCAGGCGTGGTTGGGGTCGATTGTGGTATCAACCAATCTTTTTGCATGGCTGGTAACCGTACACATGCTGGCAGCGCTGGCTATTTTGGCTATCAGTATTGCTACTTATCACATGGCAAAGGTTTACAGTAAAAAGAGCATCAGCATTAACCCTGTAGTACATGTGGTTACTTTATTGGTGCTGATATTAAGCATTGCACAGATAGCTTTTGGAACCGAGGTGCGTGAAAAGATTGATGAGGTGGCTAATCGTTATCAGGGCGGCTACCGCGAAAGCTGGATAGAACAGGCAGGCCATATATTTATACAACACAGGGATATAGCCATATTGGTATTACTGGGTAACGTGGTGTTATATGCATTAATACGCCGTACCTTTAGCCGGCATTCAATTCAACAGCAGATCATGAGTTTTACATTTCTGGTGATTATGCTGCAGATAGTGACCGGTATTTTATTGTCATATTGTTCGTTACCGCCATATGCGCAAACGGCACACATAGTTTTAGCAAGCCTTGTATTTGGCGCGCAATTTTATTTGATGCTTAATTTACATAAATCAGTTAGTTTACAGGGGGCGCATAAATGAAGTTGAGCGATTTTATAAAACTGATTAAACTCAGGCTAACATTTTTGGTAGTGTTTTCTGCTTCCATATCATTTTTGATAGGCAGCATGGCCAATACCAAAACAGGTGGAGTTATTAATTGGAAACATTGGGGAATGCTTATTGTAGGTGGCTTTTTAGTCACCGCCGCGGCAAACTGCTTTAATGAGATCATAGAAAAAGATTACGACCGCTTAATGAAGCGTACCATGGACCGCCCTATACCTGCCGGCCGCATGACTACTGGTCAGGCACTAGTATTAGGTTTGTTTATGGCCATATTCGGTACTTACTTATTAGGTAGTTTAAATTTAACTACAGGCTTTTTATCGGTGTTCTCTATATTATTATATGCATTTGCTTATACGCCTTTAAAACGTGTATCATCAATCGCGGTATTTGTAGGTGCTATACCGGGCGCGTTGCCACCACTTATCGGCTATGTAGCCGGTTACGGAACTATCGACCAGATAGCGCTGGTATTATTTGCCATCCAGTTTGTGTGGCAGTTTACGCATTTTTGGGCAATTGCCTGGGTGTTGGATGATGATTATAAGCTGGCAGGTTTCAGGCTGCTGCCAACCGGCAAGCGCGATTTTACAAGTGCATTAGTTACCTTTGTAATTACCATATTTTTAGTGCCGGTGAGCTGGCTGCCAACATATTACCATTTTGGCGGTTATTACGTTGGCGTGGTATCATTAATATGCAGTTTGTTATTTTTGTACCAATCATTTACGTTGCTGCGCACGCTCGAGGTTAAATCGGCAAAGCAGCTGATGTACGGCTCTTTTCTTTATTTGCCGGTGGTACAATTAATGTTTTTATTTGATTTTATAGGAAAAGGGAAATGATGGTTCAGCTACAGAAGGAAGATAAATTTAATTTTGCTCCTAAAAAATTCAACATGTGGATATTCATATTCACATCGTTCATGTTATTTGCCGCGTTTACCAGTGGATTTATAGTTTACAGCGGTGGTAAAAAACACGCTATAAATGTAATACTGCCGCAATCATTAATGTACAGCACTGTTGTAATATTATTGAGCAGTGTTACCTTGTTCCTGGCATCAAGGGCGGCAAAAAGCTTGTCATTCTCAAAGCAAAAGCTTTTTCTATGGCTTACACTGGTGTTGGGTGTGGCATTTTTCGCGTTGCAGCTGTATTCATGCAGCAAATTGATTGATATGGGGGTGTATTTTATTAACCCTAATGCAGCACAATCATTTGTATACGTATTTATTGCCATGCACTTAATACACATTATTGCGGCATTATTACTACTATTAAACACAATAAAAGGCAGTTATAGCGATATCCCACAGGCGAAGAACCTGTTTAAGATGGAAATGACATCTATTTTTTGGCATTTTCTAGATATTGTGTGGATATATCTTTATGTTTTTTTACTTTTGAACCAATATTAACAACACATATAAAGTACAGATGAGTACAGCAGCAGTATCACAAATTGATGAAGTAAAAACAACACCGTGGTCGGGTGGCAGGTCGCCATTTAACGTTGAGTACGGTAAAATGATGATGTGGTTTTTCCTGTTATCAGATGCGTTTACATTTTCCTCTTTACTAATAGCTTACGGTTCGCTACGTTTTAGCGCATATGCATGGCCAGAAGCATCACTTGTTTTTCAATCCGTTCCCGGGCTGATTGAACA
Organism: Mucilaginibacter mallensis; assembly: GCF_900105165.1. NCBI lineage: Bacteria > Pseudomonadati > Bacteroidota > Sphingobacteriia > Sphingobacteriales > Sphingobacteriaceae > Mucilaginibacter > Mucilaginibacter mallensis. The sequence goes on along the minus strand of NZ_LT629740.1, from coordinate 4,600,954 downwards.
TGGCGCTCCATTGGTATTCGTAGGTATGATGACCTTTATCCTCATCCTTAGTTCTGTTACCATGGTACTAGCTGTTGAAGCCGGCCACCGTAATGCCCGTAAGGAAGTCGTTTGGTGGATGATAGCAACTGTAATAGGTGGTTTTATGTTCCTGGGTTGTCAGGCTTTAGAGTGGGCGCACTTACATGGAGAAGGCTTTTGGTGGGCGAGTATACCATCAAATCCTGAAAAGCTAAAAGAATTCTTTGATCCAACATTGCATTTAAGTTATGCGGCTCAGGTAAGTTCAGCGCATCAGTTTGCTAACTTGTTCTTTACCATAACTGGTTTCCACGGCTTTCACGTATTTACAGGCGTTATCATAAACATTATCATCACTGTTAACGTTTTATTAGGTACTTACGAAAAACGCGGTAGCTATTTAATGATTGAAAAAGTTGGTCTTTACTGGCACTTTGTAGATCTTGTTTGGGTATTCGTATTTACATTCTTTTATTTAGTTTGATCTTTTAACTCACATATATATGTCAACAGAACCTACAGAAGTTCATGCCGAACATGGCGAGCATGAAGGAATGACCAGGAAAAGAATCATGAAGGTATTTTTAATACTTCTTGCTATTACCTGTGTTGAGTTTTTTATTGCACTTGTTTTAGTGCCTAAGTATACAGAATTTGCGCATACCTGGGCAAACCCACTATATATTGGATTAACATTGTTAAAAGCATTTTATATAGTGGCTTTCTTTATGCACTTAAAGTTTGAAAAGACAAGTTTGATTTACTCTATAATAGTCCCAATTCTTTTTATAATCGGATTGATCCTGGTGCTTACAAATGAGAGCCACCACTGGATTACCCTGAGGATGTAATGAGCAAAACAAACATTCTAAAAAAAATAATAATCCTGGCACTAATATTAGCACTGCCGGGATTTTTATATTATTTGCTAACCGTAAAAGGGAAAAACAGGTATCAACCATTACCTTTTTTTGGCCCTAAGGAGCTTGCTAAAACAACGCACAAGGTTAAAGGGGTAGATACCCCTGACACACTATACCATACTCTGAGCGATTTTAATTTAAAGGATCAGGACAATAACCCGGTATCATTTAAAACATTTGAGGGCAAGATATTTGTAGTCAACTTTTTTTATACCCATTGCCCAACTATTTGTGCTGAGATGAATAAAAACATCAGCGTACTGGCAAATGGCTATGCTAAAAATAAGATGATCGATTTTGTATCGATAACTGTCGACCCGCAAAGAGATTCGGCAACAGTATTAAAACAATATGCTGAAAAGCTGAATGCCCCGGCAGGTAAATGGTTGTTTTTAACCGGCGATACCAGTACCATATATCCGCTGGCCCGCAACGGCTTTTTAGTAAATGCCCTAAAGGTCACCAATGACGATTTTATTTATAGCGATAAGATCATACTGATTGACCAGGCTAAACGAATCAGGGGCTATTACAGTGGTACTGATCCTGACGATGTAACCCGCTTGGATAATGAAATAAAAGTGCTGGTATCTGAAGTACTTCGTAGTAAGGACAAAGCAATGTATTAAGTTAGATTCAAGAGCCAAGATGCAAGAATCAGGAATGAGTCTTGCAGTAATGAAGCTTCTTGATTCCTGACTCTTAACTCTTGATTCTATATAAAAATATGACTGATAAATTTATATTCCGATTTGTAGCTGCGGTATCCATCTTTGTTTTTGTGGTGGTATTTATCCTGAGTTTAAAGGTTATACCCAAGCCCGCGGTAATGCCGGCCTTTATGCCCTTTTTGCCAAAGCTTAACGCCATATTAAATGGTACCTGTAGTGTATTACTGCTAATCTCGTTATACTACATTAAAAAGCTGAATATCATTATGCACAAACGCATCAATATATTGGCTTTTATATTATCATCACTTTTTCTTGTATCATACATCTTATTCCACTGGCTTGCACCCGAAACACGTTATGGCGATATCAATGGCGATGGCTTGTTATCTCCGGCTGAGATAGCCGCAGCAGGCAGTACTCGGTATTTTTATTACGTGTTATTAATAACCCATATTATACTGGCAGCCGTTGTTTTACCGTTAATATTATTGAGTTTTTATCGCGGCCTGCAAATGCAGGTGCAAAAACACAAACGCCTGGTAAGGTGGGCATTTCCTATATGGTTATACGTTACCGTTACCGGGGTTATTGTTTATTTAATGATATCGCCATACTACCATTTCTAAGTAAATATTAGCTAAATTTGTAATATGAAGAGGGGCCTTAAGATATTAGTTTTCATTGCTGCATTTGGATTGTTATTGTTAAGCCGTGAGCCTGTGAAGGCGCAGTGCGCTATATGTTCAACCAATGTGGCAAGCAATAAGCAAGATGGTGGCAAGCAGGCTAATGGCTTAAACCATGGCATTATGTATTTGCTGTTTGCGCCTTATATAGCAGTGGGTGTATTAGGCTTTGTATGGTATAAAAAATATCGCCGCAAAAATGTGGAGATCAACATTCCTAACGAGCGCCTGAATTTAAACTAACAACAGTTTTAATACTTAGAGATGCCTGAAACACCCAAAGCATGGGCAATGCTGCATGCTAAATGCCCGCGTTGCCGCAGGGGCGATATGTTTACCGGCGGGATGTATAATTTTAAGTCGAGCAAAATACATATCAATTGCCCGCATTGTAACATGCACTTTGAAATTGAGCCGGGATACTTTTACGCGGCAATGTATGTAAGCTATGCCCTGAATGTTGCTGAGATAGGCTTTTTTGTGTTGGCTACTTACTTAATAACACAAAACACCACTTCGCCATGGCTATATTTAGGTGTCATTTTTGCAGCATGTATCGCGCTTTCGCCTATTAATTTCAGGTACTCACGGGTGATACTTTTATATTGGTTATCGCCCAAAGTACATTACCAGCCATATTTAGATACTGATGATAAACCCGGCAACGCTTGATTTTTTAAAAGAACTTATTAAAAACAACAACCGCGAGTGGTTCCAGGAGCATAAAGGGGACTACGACAAAGCGCGTGAAAACATGATCGAATTTGCCACTAGCCTTATAGGTGAACTGCACAATATCGACCCCGGTATTGATGAAGCGCTCGACTCCAAAAAGAGCGTGATGCGTATTTATCGTGATATCCGTTTCAGCAAAAATAAAACTCCCTACAAGAATAATTTTGGCATAAGTATACCAACAATGGGCCTCAGGAATGGTGGGGTGGAATACTACCTGCACATCACACCCGGCGAATCATTTATAGCAGGTGGTTACTGGATGCCCGAGAATGATCACCTGAAAGCCATCCGCCAGGAAATTGATTACAATGCTGCTGATCTGAAAAAGATAATTGATGAGCCCGCTTTTGTGAAGCTTTTTGGCGATTTCAGGAACCAGGAAAAACTAAAGACAGTTCCCAAAGGCTATGAGGCCGACAATGAAAACATCGAGCTGCTAAAGCTTAAAAGTTTTGTTGTATGGCACAAAATAAAGGACGCTGATTTGAGTAAGGCCGATGCGCTGCAAAATGTTACGGCACTTTGTACCAAATTATACCCGCTAACCGTTTTTCTAAGAAACGCTCTCGCTTAAAATAAAAAATAACCAGTATAAAAAATGAAAATCAAGTACTATTTATTAGCCGCAATACTTATTACTACGCTGCACTCGTGCGTAATGCTGTCACCCAAAAAATACAAGGCTATGTTAGCCGACCGTGATTCATTGCAAAACCGTAGTAGCAGCCTGGAAGCGCAAGTATCAAGTCTGCAAGCAGATACCGCCCGCTTGCACCATGAAATAGCTGAATTGAAAGGTAAATACCAGGCGCTAAATGATAAATACCACACACTGGATAGTAATTACACTGCATTAGGTAATAACTATAATGCCAGCTCATTCAAAGTTAGCCAGCTATCAACTGATTTGCGTGCACGCGAAGCACGTTTAAAACAGGTAGAAGATATTTTGCATAAACAGGATGAAGCCACCAATGCGCTGAAGGATAAATTACAGCAGGCATTACTGGGCTTTCAGCAAAGCGGCTTAACTGTTGATGTGAGGAACGGGAAGGTATATGTGTCATTAGCGGATAAGTTGCTATTCCCATCGGGTAGTATAGTGATAAATGAAAAAGGCAAATCGGCGTTACAGCAGTTAGCTGCCGTGTTGAATAAACAACCTGATATTAATATTGCTGTGGAAGGCCATACGGATGATAAAAAGGTAATTAACCTGGGCCAGATAAAAGACAACTGGGACCTAAGCGTATTGCGTGCCACATCGGTAACACGTTACTTAACCGAAACGGAGAATGTTGATCCGCACCGTTTAACAGCAACCGGCAAAAGCCAGTTCCAGCCTAATGACCCGGCAAATACAGAAGAGGCCCGCGCCAAGAACAGAAGGATAGAGATTGTACTTTCACCAAAACTGGATGAGCTGTACAATTTAATTTCAAAATAATTGAAAGGCTCCCCATCAATCGGGAGCCTTTTTTGTTATACATATCGTGTTATATATTAATAATATGTCATTGCGAGCGATAGCGTGGCAACCTCGTCGCGTTTGATATACGTGCGACGAGATTGCTTCGTCGTTCCTCCTCGCAATGACATGGTTTTTAATTAGCTATCATCATGAAACAATACGCCATCATCTCCGATATCCACGGTAACTCCAACGCTTTACAAGCTGTTTTGCAGGATATCAAGTCACGCAATATCGATATCATCATTAACCTGGGCGATTTCTTTTTCGGCGCGCTGGAGCCAGCCGAGACCGCTAAGATTTTGCAGGATATCCCGATGATCTGCATCAGCGGTAATACCGACAGGGAGATTGTAGAGAATAAAGATAAAGAAGGCATGCCCAGAGTGAGGGCTGAACTATCCGCAGAAACTATAAACTGGTTAAAAGATCTGCCTAAAACTACTACGGTTGATGACCTGATATTTGTTTGCCACGGCACACCCGAAAGTGATGATGAATACCTGCTTGAAAAGGTAACCCAACACGGCGTTTTTGTTTATAACGATGAGGATTTAATAGAAAAGACCAAACACATTAAAGAAAAAGTGATCCTCTGCGGGCATTCGCATGTAAACAGGGTGATTTATTTATCAAATGGAAAGCTAATAGTGAATCCAGGGAGTGTGGGTTTACCTGCCTATTTAGGTAATGCCGAATACCGTTTCGCCATGGAATCAATGACACCACATGCCAAATATGCCATTATACAAGCCGATGGTGACGATATTAATGTAGAACAGATCAATTACACTTACGACTGGAATGCTGCCGCCCAAAGAGCCAGAAATAATGGTAACGATAAAGTAGCAGAGTTTCTATTACATGGCCGCATGCCCAAAGCTCTGCGAATAGACTAAGCTTCTAAACCTTAAACTTTCAACTAATCAACCGATTCCATCAGCGTATTAAAGATCACAAACTTATTTTCATAACGCTGCTGATGTACGGCATTAAGACCGCTTAAATGTTCGGTAAAATAGGTGTTGATGTGTTCAAGTTTCTCAGTATAATATTGCACACAACTGGTAACGCCCTCATTAGGTGAATCGATAACCTTTAGTATCTGGAATGATTTAAATAAACCGGTAGCCATCACCGCAGGGATATGCACCTCTTTCATCCAGGTCAGCCATTCATCGTAAATGGTTTCTTCAACTATTATGGTTTCGTTGTATATGATCATGGGGCAAAAATACGAATTTTTCAATCGCCAACTATACACCTTCACCAGGCGTCATTGCGAGCGATAGCGTGGCAATCCCCGACTATGCAGGTCTGCTTGCATCATGCTGATTTGTCTTATGCAGCCGCTCATTGCCGCGGAGGCTACTACTTTTGTCTTGATACAAAAGGTAGCAAAAAATCAAGACAACAAGGATGCTTCCGCGCTCCCTGCCGGTTCTTCACGCTTTTTTCGCTGTTCGGTACGTTCGTACCTCACATCATACAAAAAGCTAAACCGACATTCACGCCTCTACGCTGGCCCGCCCTTGTTGTCAGGGCCGACGCTCTTTTGATTAAAAACGTTTCTTTTAAAGTCCTCTTCTTTGGAGAGGATTATTCATAATATGATTTGTTTTTCGATGGCATTCATGAGGACTTCGCCGTTTAGAAGAGGTTCCTCCGTCAGTAGAACAGCTTCGGGCGAAATCAGGCAAAAACTATGGTGGCCTTGTGCGGTGGCAGGGCATAGGAAATTTTTGCAGTGCATGGGGCATAGCAGTAATATGGCCGCAAAAAGATTCCAGCCCAGGTTTTGCCTGATTTGCAGGACAAGCCCTGTGCGGCAAAGAAGCATTTCTACTGACTTGACTTTTTGGTACTTTTGTGTCGAAGACAAAAGGACTAGGCCTAGCGGCTATGAGCGATACCATGAGAAAAGTAAACATGGTTATCCGATTACATATTGGAAATCATTCAGGACATATAAACATCGTCATCAGTAAGCTTCAGTTGCAAACTGAAGCCAGTAACGGCTCTGTAATGGCTAGAGGTTGCATCATAACTCGCAATGACGCTTGGAGAAAAATTCCTAACTTGCCGGTTGATCCCCTCTAATCGTCCTGAACCTTTTCCTGGCCTCATTTATCCATAAACTACCCGGATAATCAGTAATGATCTTTTGATAATACATCTTAGCCTGCGCTTTATCAGCTAACTGGTTCTCATAAATATCGCCCAGCATAAAAACGGCATCATCGGCCCATAGGTTGGTGGGATGGGTTTCTACTATCTTTTTCAGTAGGGGTATCGCGTCGGTATATTTTTTTTGCTGGATAAGTATGCGTGCCTTGGCCATCAGTATATCATCAGTAAGCGCATTATTAGGAAATTTTGTATCGATACTATCCAATGTTTTAACAGCTTTTTCAGGCTCTTCCGCAAAAATGAGCAGATCGGCACGGGCATAAACCTTTAGCGCGGCACCGCTACTGTCGGCGGCAAGGTTGTCAGTTATCAGCAAGGACAAATTAAGCGCGTCGTTAGCTATCAACTGCGAAGTAGCAGCTTTCAAAACATTCAGCTGTCTTTTAGACCAGTCGAAATCACCGGTATAATAGCCGAGTTTGGCGTTCCTGAATTTAGCATCCTGCCCAACATCCGTATTTGGGAAATCCTTTTCCACCTGACTGTATAAAAGAGTGGCATCCCATTGGTTGCCATTAATGAGGTAAATATCACCCAGATCAAGCTTGCAGGTGGCCAGCAGATCGGGGCGTACACCCGGAATGCTGATCACCTCTTCCAGTAATTTTTGCGCATCGGCCCATTTATGCAGTTTAAAAGCCTGCAGGGTAGCCAGCTTATGCATTGCAAATGCGGTATTAGTGCCTTTGCCAAATTCAGTCAGCAGATCCTGATAATCTTTTTCCAGTCCTGCAAGATCATCATGCGTATACTTGCCCGAGGTTATTTTTAAACTTTTTGCGTTGATCAGCTCCACTTTTGCCGCTACATAGAACTGACCATCCTTGCCCTTATCAATCAGGAATTGATATCCTCTGATAGCCTCGTCATAAGCCTCATTATTTACCAGTGTTTGGCACAATTCATAAATGTTGTTACCACTGTCATTATTCCTGCGGTTTAGGGCAAGTGCCTGGTTTAGTGCCTGGTCAAAATCCTTTTGCTGCAAATACTGCCATATCAGCAGATCGACGTAAATCGGTTGGTCGGGATTCTTTTGTATCCTTTTAAAGAGAGCCGTTTTAAGCATATTATAATCAGCCTCTCCCTCATATATACCCGATAATATATTCTCCGCCTGTGCTACATAAGCCGGATTTGCTGGTAAAAAGTTTAAATACTCCTCGCTTAAAGCAACTTTATCGCCCTTATAGCGGTAAAGCGTTAGCAGTTCAAATGAAAACAGGTTGTCATTCTTTAATACCTTACGGCCCTGTTCAAGTGTTTTTATTGAATAATCAATATTCGAGTTTTGATAAAACTGGTTGGCAACATTGGTAAACGCCATTTGATCGGCAGGCAGGTTTTTGATCAGTCCATCATAAAGCTGGCTTGCTTTATCGCCATTACCATTTTGGGTGTAGATGGATCCAAGGGTAATAACATATTCGCTATTATCGGGGTGCTTGCGGATCATTTTCTGCGAAATGCTCTCGGCCTCGTTAAATTTTTTCAGGCTCAGCAGGCATTTTATATAGGGCGAAAAATAATTCTCGTTTGATTGTTTGTAGAGTTTTTGGTAAATCTCCAATGCTTTTTGCTGCTCGCCATTAGCCGCGTATTGAGCCGCCAGTTGCATATCATCGGTTTGCGCAAAAACCTTTGAATAGCTGCCAATAAAAACAAGAAAAATAATTATGTTGAACCACTTCATCTACTCAAAAATAGTTAATTATATTAATGGAATCTTTAGGTTGGATTAATATTTAAACATAGATGAATGGGTAAAATTATAGTGACATATTGTATTAGCTAATGTAATTTGCATAATTTGACCTAATTAAGAGATTGAGGTTGATTTGAAAATGTTAAAGCAGTTCAAAATATTATTTTTAATACTGGGTATCGCTACCGGTTTATCTTCCTGCCTAAGGAATAAGCCGGCTGAGATACCTATAAGCGATTTTTTTAAGACCCCGCAAAAAACATTTTTTAAAATATCGCCTGATGGCAAATATGTTTCCTACTTTAAACCTTATAAAGACAGGCAGAACCTTTTTATAGAGTCGCTGGCAGATGGTAAGGAACAAATGGCTACCGGCTTTGAGGGATACTCAGTACGTGATTATTTCTGGACCTTTGATAACCAGATCATTTTTAGTCAGGATATAGTTACAGCTGATGAGTTCAAACTGTTCGCGCTTGACCTGGCTACTTTAAAGGTAAGGCCGATCCTTTCTGAAAGTAAAGTAAAGATCCGTATCCTGAGCCGCAGCAAAATGGAGCCGGATATCATTACCATAGGGATGAACAAGCGCGACCCGAGTTATTTTGATATCTATAAACTGAATATTAAAACCGGGGAGTTAAAGCCATACCTGATGAACCCGGGTAACTTAACCGAGTGGTTCCCCGATCAGAACGGTAAAATACGATTGGTTAAAGCTTCAGATGGCGTTGATGAAACCATACTTTACAGGCCGAATGACAATACGCCATTCAAAAGGATCATCGTAAATAATTTTAAGGACCGTGTTGAGCCGATAGCCTTTACAGGTGATAAAAATTATTTTTATGCGCTATCTAATATTAATCGCGACAAAACCGCGCTTGTTGAGATAAATGCTGAAAATGGTAAGGAAGAAAAAGTTATATATGCTAATGATAAGGCCGACATAATAAATGTTGAATATTCAAAAAGCAAGCACCGCCTTGAGTATGCCTCGTGGGAAGAAGACCGCCCGCAAGTGCATTTCTTTGATACAATAGGCGAACGCATTTATAATACGTTAAAAGTTAAGTTTAAAGGCGACCAAATAAAAATTATTGACAGAGATAGCGCTGAAAATAAATTCATTATTGGCGTTTATACCGATCGTTGCCCGGGTTCTTTTTATTTACATGATATCAGAACCAATATACTTACCAAGCTGGGCGATATAAACCCGAGCCTTAAATGTGATGATTTATGCGCCATGCAACCCATTTCGTACAAAGCGAGTGATGGCACCCTTATTAACGGCTACCTTACCTTGCCTAAAGGCGATAAAAAAACTAATTTGCCTGTAGTGGTAATGCCGCACGATTGGCCATTTGGCCCAATGAGCCGCAACTCATGGGGCTATAATCCCGAAGTACAGTTTTTGGCAAATAGGGGTTATGCGGTATTCCAGGTGAATTACCGGGGCTCAACCGGGTACGGAAAGGCTTTCCACAGCGCGGGCTTTAAACAGGTAGGCGGCAAAATACAACAGGATATTACTGACGGGGTAAACTGGCTCATTAAGAACAAAACAGCCGACCCTAAAAAAATAGCCATATTTGGCGGTGGCTTTGGTGGGTTCTCGGCATTGTATGGGGTGTCCTTTCATCCAGGATTGTATAATTGCGCTATAGTACAGTACGGCCTCATTAACTTTTTTACTTATATAAAGGACGCGCCGCCATATTTTAAGCCATCATTACAAATGATGTATGAAATGGTGGGCAACCCTGAAACCGATGCCGACCAATTAAGGGCCATATCGCCGGTGTTTCATACCGATAAAATAAAGGTGCCATTGCTTATTTTCGAGGGGGCTAAGGATCCTCGGGCAAACATTAGCGAATTAAACCAGTTTGTTATTGAACTGCGTAAACAAAATGTGCCTGTGTATTATTTTTTAAAGGATAATGAGCGAGCCTTTTTCAGAAATGAGCATAACAGGATGCAGATGTATCACGAAATAGAAAAGTTCCTGGATAATAATATGCGGGCTAAACCATGATCCCCATGTTGTCATGAAACTACATAGAGGCGTATACCGCAAAAACTTTTCGTTGATCATTGTCTTCATGGCGTTGATATCAGTAACGCTGGTAATAGCGCTGGTGATATCCTACAACCTTACCTCGAAGTATGTCGAGAACGAGTTTGCATCGAAAAAAATTGATGTGCTTGATGAAACCATTAAACCATACAATGATTTCTTTCTGAATAAAATACCTGAAATAACCCTATACCAGGGCTATCTTACCTTTTCATCTGCGGCCAATTATTCAAGTTCTGTTTTTCAGGCCTATCCATTCGTTAAAAAGATTGATTTTTATGAGATTGCAATAGGCAGCAAGCCTGCACAGGTAAAAGATGGTAATAACCTTGATATTACGATCAAATCGGTTTATGAATACAAGCTTAAGAAAGGCGCAGTGGTTAACGTGCAGCGAAGAAATGATATTTATAATGAAGATTTCAGGGATATGGCCACTAAACTGAATGACTATATAGCCAATTCTGATACTTCACGCGGATCAACGCCCGACGAGATATTCAAAACATTTTATGATGTTAAGCCCGATAAAATAAGCTATATGAATATTCTGCGTCGCGAGGATGTGAAGATCTATCGCGACCTGCAACAGCATGTACATCCGGGTGTTGCCTACAAGCAAAACATGATGACCTTTTTGCTCGACCCCTATATGCTAAAGGTGAAAAACTCGCATAAAGAATTATATCAGAGTATATCTATTAAACCGGTTGTGTATTACCCGCTTGATAATGACCCCGGCGATAATATAACTACCGAGGTGGCTTTTCCGGGTACATTTTCTAATTATAAGCTGTACTTTAAATCAGCCAATGGTTACCTCACCGCCGAAAGTAATCGTCGCTTTATGCCTATTGGCGGTACAATAATACTTATCTATCTTTTTTTGATGCTGATAGGTTATCTTATCTATCGTAATTTAAAGATCAACCTGCGCTTGTTCAAGCTGCAATATGATTTCATTAATAACTTTACCCATGAGTTTAAAACGCCGGTAAGTGTAATAAAAATTGCCGGGTCGAATTTACGTGGTGGCGGCGAATTATCGGAAAGGCAGCTTATGCATTACGGTAAAATTTTGGATGAAGAGGCTGATAAGCTTAATGATTTGATGACTAAATTGCTGTCGTTCACCCAGATTGAAAATAAATCTATCGACCTGAAAAAAGAAGAAATAGATATAAACGACTTTGTAAAACGGTATATTGATAGCTTTAAAATGAAGTATGCCGATTTTAAGCTGGAGGCCAAAATAAACAATGTGGATACTATTTTCACTGATCCCGTGTTATTAGGTAGCATATTTCAGAACCTGGTGGAGAATGCCTATAAATATTCGCATCCGCAGAAAAAAGAATTGAATGTAACTATTACAGGTACTAAAAAAAGCATTGTATTTTCATTTGCCGACAAAGGCATAGGTATACCAAAGAGTGAATTAAACAATATATTTAATAAATTTTACAGAATAGAAAACCAGTATAACCAAAACGGAAGTGTTGGGCTCGGTTTGGCTTTTTGTAAAGAGTTAGTTAATTTTATGGACGGGGAGATAACGGTAAACAGCAAGATCGATCAAGGGTCGGAGTTTATTGTTACGCTGCCAAATGATAATTAAAGTATATGAACAGAGAAATAAAAATCGCGCTGGCTGAAGATGATGAAAATCTGCGTTTTTTAGTTGCAGAGCGTATGCAATCAGAAGGGTACAAAGTATTGGAAGCCAGTAATGGCGATGAAGCTGAAACCATCATATTAACAGAACATCCCGACATTGTATTGCTCGACTGGATGATGCCCGGTAAACAGGGTTCAGAAGTTTGCGAGAATGTACGTGCCAAAGGTTTTGATAAGCTCATCATCATGATGACTGCCAAGGGCCAGGATGTAGATAAAATCGAGGCTTATAACTTCGGCGTATCTGATTATATCACCAAACCCTTTAATATGGATGTTTTGGTAGCAATGATTGATAACAAGATCAAGTTTTCACTGAACAGCGAAAAATCTGAGTCGTATCGCTTTGCTAACATGGAGCATTTGCCGAACACTCACTTATTAATAAAGGATGGCCGTAAAGTTGAGCTTACTATATTAGAGAACAGGATATTGTTATACTTCCTGAAAAACCAGAACAAGGTAATAAACCGCGAAGAGCTGATGATGGAAGTGTGGGGCTACAACGCTGATGTAAACACCCGTACCCTTGATATGCACATTGTGCGCCTTCGTAAAAAGATAGAAACTAACGCTGATTCACCGCAATATCTGCAAACGGTTAGGGGGATTGGATATAAGTTTGTTTATCAGGGGTAAGAAATACATCACATAACCACCATGTCATTGCGAGGAGGAACGACGAAGCAACCTCGTCGCTTGCTTCCAAATTAATGTTTATTGAAGTTTTATAAATGGAACTCCAGCAATACCATGTCTATATAATCGCAAATAAGTCAAATACTGCATTGTATACTGGCGTAACCAGTGATCTTAAGGATAGAATTTTGCAACATAAACAAAAAGTTTATAAAGGTTTTACAGCAAAATATGAATGTAATAAGTTGGTTTATTATGAACGATTCCAATGGATAGATGATGCCATTGCAAGAGAAAAGCAACTAAAAGGTGGTTCAAGAAAAAGGAAAATAGATCTGATCATAGCTGATAATCCATCATGGGGTGATTTGACGGAAGATTGGTATGATTAGAAAAATATAGGGCAATCTCGTCGCTTGTATATTAAACGCGACGAGGTTGCTTCGTCGTCCCTCCTCGCAATGACATGAGGAGAAACGAACGCCTATCCTACGACAAATACTTCCCAACAATCGGCATCCTTCTACCCATACCAAACGCTTTTGACGATACCCTTAAAATAGGTGGCGTTTGATACCTTTTATGCTCTGCCAGGTTAATAAGTTTGATGGTACGCCTAACGGTTTGCTCATCGTAACCCATTCTGATAATATCTCCTGATGAACGACGGTTCTCTACATATTCAGCGATGATCTTATCCAGGATATCATACTCAGGTAATGAGTCGCTGTCCTTCTGATCGGGCCTTAGCTCTGCCGATGGTGGTTTGATGATAGAGTTTTCAGGGATGATCTCACGCTCGCGGTTAATGTAGCGTGCCAGTTCAAATACCTGGGTTTTGTAAACATCGCCAATTACAGAGATGCCGCCGCACATATCACCATATAGGGTACCATAACCAACTGCTGCCTCGCTTTTGTTAGAGGTGTTCAGTAAGATATAGCCAAACTTATTACACATCGCCATCAATAAAATAGCCCTGCTGCGCGATTGTATATTTTCTTCGGCAATATTAAATGGCAGGTTCTTGAACTGCGGCGATAACGCGGCTTCAAATGCTTCAGTAACGTGTTTTATCGCGATGATCTCATGCTTGCAGCCTAAGTTTTCAACCAAATCTTCCGCATCTTTTAAGGAATGATCGCTTGAGAAACGTGAGGGCAATAATACCGCCATTACATTCTCAGCACCTAATGCTTCAGCAGCTAATGCGCATACCACGGCAGAATCGATCCCGCCTGACAAGCCCAGTATCGCCCGACTAAATCCTGATTTATAAAAATAATCCTTAATGCCTAAGATAACCGCCTGGTGTATCTGCTCAATATCCGCAGGGCGTTCAGTTTTTAGTGTTGCAGGTTGGTGCAGTTTAATGCCGGCATCCTTTTCTAAAGTATAATAGGTGAGGCTTTCCTCAAAATAAGGCAGCTCATCCACCAGTTTGCCGGTGTTATCAAATACCAATGATCCGCCATCAAAAATAAGCTCCGTTTGTGCGCCAACCTGGTTTACATAAAATAATGGCAGATTGTACCTGCTGGCGTTATCACGCAAAATATCAATACGCTCATCATCATGCTTCACTGCAAATGGCGAGGCAGCTATATTTATCATTACATCGGGCTGCTGCTCAATCAGGATATCCATCGGCCGGGTAACATACAGCGGGTTCTCTATATTGTTCCACAAGTCCTCGCAGATGGTTAATGCTATGCGGTGCCCTTTAAAATCAATACAGCTAAACTGTGTTGATGGCTCAAAATAGCGGTACTCATCAAAAATATCATAGTTAGGCAGCAGTGCTTTGTTAACGGTGGCTTTTATCTCGCCATTCTCAATAAAATAAGCGGAGTTCCACAGGTCTTTACCTTCGGAATCATTATTAGGCGTAGGTATGCCAATAATGCAGGCCATATCGGTACAAGCCGCTGCAATTTTTTTTGCAGACTGATCGCACAGGTCAATAAACTCATCAAACTCCAAAAAATCACGTGATGGGTACCCGCAAACACATAATTCGGCAAATACCACAAGGTCGGCACCGTTTTGCCGGGCTTTGTTGATGTTATCGATAATTTTGGCGGTGTTCGATTCAAAGTTACCTATATGATAGTTTAGCTGCGCTAATGCAATTTTCATTGTATGAATAGATAGTGAAGAAAAAACTTAATTTTGCTCAAAGTATAAAAATGATCGCTACTCCAAACATTAAAAAACAAATTTACCTAATTTTTTCAATCGGCCTGCTACTTACAGCCTGTAACCGTCATAAAAAAGTTGATGTAAGCAATATACATGTAGATGTTACCATAGAACGCTTTGATAAGGATTTTAATGATATGGAGGTAAAGCCGATGAAACAGCAGTCGCTTTTCATGATCAATAAATACGGAATGTTTTACAAGGATTTTGTGGAGCAGATATTACAGGCCGGCAAAATAACAGATACCGCGTATTTTCAAACCTTGCGCGATGTATTTAAAGGAAAGCCTTATCAGGATTTGAAGCATGATGTAGATTCGGTATATCCGAATTTAGATGCACAAAATGCTGCGTTAACAGATGCCTTCAGACGCATAAAATATTATTTTCCGAAGGAGAAACTGCCGAAGGTATATGCCTATTTCTCGGGTTTTGAAACACCAACAGCAATTGGAGATGGTTATTTTGCTGTTGGCTTGGATCTTTTCCTGGGTGCAAATTCTCGGTTTTACCCTGCTTTAACTAAGGCTTATCCGCACTACCTGTCGCGCAACTTTACACCGGATAATATTGCGCCACGTGTTGTTGAGGGCGTAATACGTGAGGATATGTTCCCGGAGAATGATGATAATGGCACATTGCTCGCCAAAATGATTTATAACGGCAAGATCATGTATATGATGGATCAGGTTTTACCTGATTTGCCTGATTCAGTGAAAATACAATACACCGATAAACAATTGAAATGGTGTACAGGGTTTGAATCCAACATTTGGGCCTATTTTTTAGACCAGAATTTATTGTACGAAACAGATTATCATAAAATTCAGATGTTTTTAACCGTGGCTCCGTTCACTCCAGGCCTTGGCGAAAAGAATGAATCTGCACCAAAACTTGGTATATGGACAGGCTGGCAAATCGTACGCAAATACATGGATAAACATCCGGAAGTTACCCTGCCGCAGCTAATGGCAAATACAGACGCCCAAAAGATACTAGGTGATTCGAATTATCATCCTAAATAGGTGAGTGGTTTATTTAGTTGATAAAGTGAATGGTTTTAATGCAGCTTAACTTAAGCTACCCCAATCAACTACTCACCATTCACCTAATCAACTACTCTCTAACCTTAAACGGCCCAAACAATTTAATAATCTCCTGTTTACGGTAAGCGAAGATATTTTTGATCTGTTTTTTAACCAGTATGTCATTGGCAAATCGGCCCAAAAAACCATAGGGGATAGCATAGTGCAAAATATCGGTCATTAACACACCACCCTTAACCTCCTTAAAATGATGCTGGTGATGCCACAGCGCATATGGGCCGAAACGTTGTTCATCAACAAAGTATTCGTTTTCCTTTACGTGGGTTATCTCTGTCATCCAGTTCATTTTTATTCCCAATAAAGGAGTGATCTTATAAGTGATGATCATGCCGGGGTACATTTTGGTATTTGCATCATAGTCGGATGTTACTATAAATTTCATTTGAGGCGGGGTGATCTTCGCCAAATTAAATGGCGATGAAAAGAAATTCCAGGCCTCAGCCAATGGAATAGGTAGGTACTGCTCAAATTTCTTATGGTACGTTTTCACTTATATATAAGCCGTAATCCGGTCTTATTGTTTTGTTTATTTGGGGCGAAATGTTAGTTTAAACCCTTGCGCATTTCCATTAGGTGCTTGCTAAACCCAGCCTTTTCATAAGCACGGATAGCGGGTGCGTTTTCGTCATAAACATCTAAACGTAATTCAGTCATATTTTGGCTGATGGCCCATTTTGTTAGGGCCTCAATAACCAGTTTGTTTACGCCTTTACCACGATGTGCCGGATCAACATACATAAAACCAAGGTACGCGTGCTGCTTATGTTTTAAATAGATCCGCCCGTTTTCAATACGGGCATAGCCGCACCCAATAATTTCGGAGCCTGATTCTGCCACCACAATTTCAATATGCGGAGCTTCTATCAGGTGTACAATATCATAATAATTAACGTGCCCGTCTTTTATGGTAACATCAAAGGGACGTTCGGCCTTAATAACACCCTGTTCAAATCGCAATAGGGTGTCAAGGTCATTTATAGTGGCTGTTCTGATAGTTATTGTTTCCATTATATTAAAAATGCGTCGAAGTAGGATTGTTCTTTTACTTATAGGCCTCCTGGCAGCATGTCCGGACGTATGCTGGCCTGGTAAATCGAAATTTAAGTGGTTGTATTCTGATATATTTTAGTCTGCAACAGGTGGCAAATGTTACAGGCGATGCGGATTATTTTAATTTATCTGCCAATAAAGTCAGCAACTCTTTAAAATCCTTTTCATCATAGCCCATAGATTGATAAATGATCTTTCCGCTCTCATCTATCACAATAGTGCGCGGGATGTATTGTGTGGCATAAAGGTTATAGATCTTTTTATCCGCGTCAGGTATCATGGGGAAGGTATACTTGTTTTTCTCCTTAAAAGGCAGGGTTTTATCCCAGTCTTCACCACGGTCGAAAGCGAAAAGCGCAAATTTGGGGTTGTCCTTATATTTTTCCCATATTTCTTTTTGCACCCTCGGCAGCTCCATGCGGCATGGCGGGCACCAGGTAGCCCAAAAATCTATTACAACAATTTTGCCTTTATAATCGGCCAAACTGGCTGTTTTTTCTTTATCAGGATGGAAAGTAAAGTTGGGAGCGAGGTCGCCTACTTTGTTGTGGGTAGTGGTGTCGGTTTGCTGTGCCCGGCTTAAAAAAGGGGCAAGGATTACCAGCAAAAGCAAGAATACTTTTTTCATAGCGATGTTTTTGGCAAGATAAAAAACATCGCCTAAACTTAACAGGCTTTATTGCACTATTTTATTGGCGCAATAAGAACTGGCAAAAGCCTCGGGTTTAGCTTTAAATACAAAGCCCATGCTTAAAATATAGCCCATCGCCTCGTGCAAAGCCTGGTTCGATTTAAACATCGGGTTGGTATTAATGTCGGCATGTACTTCCAGATCAACCTCGTACAGATCAAGCAAATCGCAAAGCCTGTAAGCTATGTCAATTGATTTTTGTACTTCAGAAAGCATACGTTCCTTAATGCTCATTTTTTGTGAAGTGCGTTCCTGGTGGATGAACATAAAACCGCCCCGGGCCTCGCGTAAAAACACAATAACTGTAGCAAAATCAGTCACATTACCTTTTACCTGCGAATCGGTACCGATACAAACTTTAAGCTTATTGCCGAGCAAACTTTCTCTTTCAATAGCTCTTTCAACTTCTTCAATGATGGGTAATTGGATGATCTCTCCACTAAATTTTCTCCAGGTCATAAAAATTGATTTAAGTTAATTTGTTACAACCTGATTTTCAGGTTTATAAAAATAAGCTATAAGCTTTCATATTAACGTTAAATAGGTGTCATTTATTTGTTAACATTTAACACTATATCAACACGTTGTGTCGAAATATGTTGTCAAAAATATTTTCAGACCCTATTGTTAACATATGCCAGCTATTACGTACTTTGCTTTTTTATATTAATTGCCTCAATTAACCAATCATGAAAACAATAAAATGGGTATCGGCAGCCTTGCCATTATTGATACTTACAGCCTGTAATCATCAGCCTAAAGATCAATCGTCCGAAATGCCAAAACGTACCGTGTTTTTTGATAAATCGGGCATGGATACAACCGTAAACCCTGCCGACAACCTTTTCTTATACGCCAATGGTACCTGGCTAAAAAATACCAAAATACCACCATCAGAAACCGGCTGGGGAGGCATGTACAGCATGACAGTTGAGAACCGCAAGCAATTGCACCAGATTTTGGAAGATGTATCCAAACAAGATAACCCCAAAGACAGCAAGGAGCAAAAAGTCGGCGACTTATACCTGAGCGGTATGGATACAACTGCTATTGATAAGTTAGGTTATGAACCGGTTAAGCCATTGTTGGCTAAAATTGACGCGGTAAAAGATTATAAACAATTGATTGACCTGTCGGCAAGCACATTTAATGATGGTGATGGGTTTTTGTTTGGTTTTTATACCGCTCCGGATGATAAGAACAGCAAACTGAATGTGGCCCATTTTGACCAGACCGGCCTGGAACTGCCTGAACGGGATTATTATTTCAATGCCGATTCAGCATCAGTAAAAATTCGTGCAGCTTATGTTACCTATATCACCAAACTGTTCACCTTAACTGGCGTTGATGCCGCAACCGCAGCTAAAAAGGCGGCTGATATATTAAAGCTGGAAACGGCCATAGCACAATCACATTTAACACCTACCGAATTACGCGACCCGCAAAAAAACTACAATAAGTTTGCAGTAAAAGATTTTGCCAAACAGATACCTGACATAGATTTTGAGCATGTGCTAACGCTGATGAACATCCATACCGATACCATATTGGTTGGGCAACCTAAATATTACGTTGCGCTTGATAAGCTGCTGAAAACCCAGCCTATCGGCATTTGGAAAGACAAACTTGACTTTATGGCCCTGGATGCATCATCATCATTATTAAGTAAGCCATTCAGAGATGCACATTTTGAATTTTATGGCAAGGTATTAAATGGACAGAAACAGCAGAAAGAGCGCTGGCGCGATATGGTTGAAGTGATAGATAACGGCCTTGGTGAATTACTGGGTCAATTATACGTAGCCAAATATTTTCCGCCTGATGCCAAAAAGCGTATGCTCGACCTGGTGAATAACCTGCAGGCGGTTTACAAGGAGCGCATTGAAAGGCTCGACTGGATGAGTCCGGCAACTAAAGAAAAAGCGCTTGCAAAATTGGCGGCGTTCAGCAAAAAGATAGGCTATCCTGATAAATGGAAAAATTATGACGATGTAACTATCAGCAAGGATGCTTATTACAAAAATATGCAGTCTATCTCCAAGCATAATTATAATGAAGAGCTAAAGAAGATAAACAAGCCGGTTGATAAAACCGAGTGGCAGATGACGCCATCAACCGTGGATGCTTATAATAATCCATACAATAATGAGATCGTTTTCCCTGCGGGGATATTGCAGTTCCCATTTTTTGACAAGGATGCCGATGATGCTATCAACTATGGCGCTATTGGTGTGGTAATAGGCCACGAAATGACCCATAGCTTTGACGATCAGGGCCGTCAGTATGATAAGGATGGTAACCTGAAAGACTGGTGGACACCCGAGGATGCAGCCAAATTTAAACAACGTGTACAGGTGTTGATAAATCAATACAATGGCTACACGGTGTTAAATAACCTGCATGTAAATGGCCGTCTCACACAAGGCGAAAACTTGGCAGATAATGGCGGTATGGCCATTGCCTACGAAGCTTTTAAAAGAACGCCTGAAGGCAAAAGCGATACAAAGATTGATGGCTTTACGCCGGATCAGCGTTTTTTCCTGTCGCTGGCGCAGGTATGGCGGATGAAGAAGAGTGACGAAGCGGTAAGGATGGATATTAACACCAACCCGCATTCGCCACCGATGTACCGTACTAATGGGCCTATGTCGAACATGCCATCGTTCTATAAAGCATTTAATGTGAAACCCGGTAATAAAATGTACAGGCCGGATAGTACTAGGGTTAAAGTTTGGTAGGAAAGTTACAAACTTTCCTGATCCGTGGGTTAAGTTATAGACTTAACCCAGTGGAAATGCGCAGTAACAATATTAATACAGCAATAATAAATCATGATCGAATGGTTTATTATTGCATTGCATAAGTATCTATAAAAACAATGAAATATCTTTTATCATTACCCGCTTTAGCGGCATTAGCATGTTTGTCGTTTGTAAATTATAAACCAGCTCCGGAACTCCCAACATATAAACATGTGATTGTGGTTGTGGAAGAAAACCATGATTACAGTGCGCTTATTGGCTCACCTAATTCACCATATATCAGCTGGCTTTCTGAACATGGCGCTTTGTTTACCGATTCGCATGGAGTTACCCATCCCAGTCAGGCAAATTATATAGCACTGTTTTCAGGTGGCCTTCAGGGCGTGGTAGCCGATGAATGCCTCGAGGGTAAAACATTCACAACACCGAACCTCGGCGCAGCATTGATCAGTAAAGGCTTTACTTTTAAAGGTTTTGCGCAAACTATGCCGTCTGTTGGGTTTTTGTCTTGCTATTATAAAACCAGTACGCTTACAGGGCAGGCGCTTTATGGGCGTAAGCATTGCCCATGGGTAAACTGGCAGGGAACAGGCCCCAATAATTTCCCTGCATCGCTTAGTCAGCCTATGACGGCTTTTCCGTCCGATTACAACAAACTGCCTACAGTAGCTTTTGTAATCCCCGATATGGATTACGATATGCACAATATAGGCGTTCCAGGCGATGCCGCAGCCATACAGCGCGGCGACAAATGGCTAAAAGCAAATATTGCCAAATACGCCGAATGGGCCAAGACCCACGACAGCCTGCTGATTGTAACGTTTGATGAAGACGATAGCCGTACATCAGCAAACCAAATACCTACTATTTTTTATGGTGCACATGTTAAAATAGGTAAATACAGCGAACATATCACCCATTATAATGTGCTGCACACATTGGAGGCTATGTTTAAATTGCCTGCTGATGATAAACAGAGCGGAGCAGTGATTAATGATGTTTGGGAGTAGGGAGGAAAGTTGCAAACTTTCCTGATCTGTAGGCTTCAGTCGCAGACTGAAGCCAGTGGAAGGAGATATAAAAAGCAAAGGCCCCTCAATTGAGGGGCCTTTGCTTTTTATCAAGTAAGTCATCCTGAACTTGTTTCAGGATCCCACAGGACAATTCGCCATGCGACTATTGTTCTTAATGATGCAAAAGACTTACGAAGTTTTTAAAACTTCGTAAGTCTGTCTTTACAAGATTAATCTTACACCGTCAACTTCTTATACTTGATCCTTTTCGGCGCAATATCCCCCAGGCGTTTCTTCCTGTTCTCCTCGTAATCCGAATAATTCCCTTCGAAGAAATAAACCTGTGAGTTACCTTCAAATGCAAGTATATGTGTACAGATCCTATCAAGGAACCACCTGTCGTGACTGATCACTACTGCGCAGCCGCCGAAGTTTTCCAATGCTTCTTCCAAAGCGCGGAGCGTGTTTACGTCAATATCATTGGTGGGCTCATCCAGTAATAATACGTTAGAGCCTTTTTTTAGCGTGATGGATAAATGCACCCTATTACGCTCACCGCCTGATAGTACGCCAACCTTTTTTTGCTGATCAGCACCATTAAAATTAAAGCGGGATACATAAGCGCGTGAGTTTAGCGGGCGATTGCCTACCATAATGGTTTCCAAACCGCCGGTTACGTTTTCCCAAACAGATTTGTTGGGGTCAAGGTCGTCATGCAACTGGTCAACATAACCTAAAGCCACGGTATCACCTACACGGAAAGTGCCTGTATCAGGCTGATCCTGCCCGGTAATTAAGCGGAATAGGGTGGTTTTACCCGCACCATTCGGGCCGATGATACCAACTATACCTGCCGGTGGTAAAGAGAAGTTCAGGTTATCAAACAATAACTTATCGCCGTATGATTTACTTACGCCGTTGGCCTCGATCACTATATTACCCAAGCGTGGGCCAGGCGGAATGAATAGTTCCAGTTTTTCTTCCCTGTCCTTAGTTTCCTCCGATGCTAATTTATCATAATTTGATAAACGGGCCTTTGATTTGGTATGACGGCCTTTTGGCCCCATGCGTACCCATTCCAGCTCACGCTCCAAAGCTTTCTGGCGTTTACTCTCAGTTTTATCCTCCTGCGCCAGGCGTTTAGCCTTCTGGTCGAGCCATGATGAATAATTACCTTTCCAAGGGATACCCTCGCCGCGGTCAAGCTCCAATATCCAGCCGGCAACGTTATCCAGGAAGTAGCGGTCGTGGGTTACGGCTATAACGGTACCTTTATATTGTTTAAGGTGTTGTTCCAGCCAATCTATCGACTCTGCATCTAAGTGGTTGGTAGGCTCATCCAGCAATAAAACATCAGGTTCTTTCAGCAACAAACGGCATAATGCCACCCTGCGGCGCTCACCGCCCGATAGTACCGCTATTTTGGTATCGGGTTCCGGGCAACGCAGCGCATCCATGGCACGCTCCAGTTTGGTGTCCAGTTCCCAGGCGTTTACGGCATCAATTTTATCCTGCAGTTCACCCTGGCGGGTCATCAGCTTATCCATTTTATCAGCATCGCTGTAATACTCCTCCAAACCAAATTTCTCGTTGATCTCCTCGTACTCCTTTAATAAAGCGGTTATTTCGCTTACACCTTCTTCCACAACCTCGCGTACGGTTTTGTTGGGATCAAGCTCAGGTTCCTGGCTTAAGTAGCCTACGGTATATCCGGGCGAAAAAACTACTTCGCCTATATTGGTTTTATCAATGCCTGCTATTATTTTTAATAACGATGATTTACCGGAGCCGTTCAAACCTATAACGCCGATTTTGGCGCCATAAAAAAACGACAGATAAATATTCTTTAATACTGTTTTTTGCGGAGGATAGATCTTGCTAACCCCGGCCATTGAAAATATAATCTTCTCGTCTGCCATTACTAATATTTTGTAAAGGCAAATATCTATTAATATAGATAATTTACAACGGGTAAAGCTTTAAATTAATTATTGGGTAAAGGGATAATCAACAGGTATCTTTATATTCAGTTAATCTTGAATAAATATTTCACGCTCAGTAAATCAAATCGTCTACTTCTTACGTATATATAATTAGGCGTGCTTATTATGACAGTATGATTTATGCCTAAATGTCATATTGCTGTATAAGCTATTCCACATTTGGCGTATTTGGGGAAAATAATGCTTAACAGGTTAAACTATTTGAAGTATTTATACTCGAAAATATATAACTTATTGAAACATTGTCAAAAAACGCATTTGTAAATGTTTTTGTAAATAAAAATTCTTTGAATGGTAACTAAAATAATAGATTGCGCATCATAATAATGTCTGTTTTATTATAGTTATAAAAGTTGGCAACAATATTGTTGATAAGTGTAAAGAAACACGCCATTATTAATAAAACAATTTATTAAATTAGTGACGTACTAAAATCAGAAAGGTATATATGGAAGCTAAATTTTCGCCGCGGGTTAAGGATGTTATTCAATATAGCAGGGAAGAGGCTTTACGCCTTGGGCATGATTATATTGGTACAGAACACCTTTTACTCGGATTAATACGCGATGGAGACGGTGTAGCTATTAAACTACTTAAGGAGTTAACCGTTGATACCGCCAAGTTGCGCCGCGCCGTTGAAGACGCCGTTAAAGGCACAATAGGCACTAATGTACATATCGGAAGCATCCCATTAACTAAACAAGCAGAAAAAGTATTGAAGATAACTTACCTTGAAGCTAAAATATTTAAAAGTGATGTAATTGGTACTGAGCATTTGCTGCTGTCTATTTTACGTGATGAAGATAACATCGCATCGCAAATACTAATGCAGTTTAATGTTAACTACGAGATCTTTAAAGGCGAAGTTGAATCACACAAAAATGATGTGACCGACGAAATGCCTGGCTCACCTACAGGGGGTGAAGATGAATTTAAGGAAGATGACTCTTTTAGCCAGCCTAAAAAAGTATCTGACATAAAATCAAAAACACCTGTGCTGGATAACTTTGGCCGCGATTTAACAAAAGCTGCTGAAGATGGCCGCCTTGATCCGATAGTAGGTCGTGAAAAAGAAATTGAACGCGTATCGCAGATTTTATCGCGCCGTAAAAAGAACAATCCTATTTTAATAGGCGAACCTGGTGTAGGTAAATCAGCTATTGCCGAAGGTTTGGCTTTACGCATTGTACAGCGCAAAGTATCACGCGTGTTGTTTAACAAACGTGTGGTTACGCTTGATCTGGCTTCATTGGTTGCAGGTACTAAATACCGTGGCCAGTTTGAAGAACGCATGAAAGCGGTAATGAACGAATTGGAAAAATCTCCGGATGTAATTTTATTCATAGATGAGATCCATACCATAGTTGGCGCAGGTGGCGCTTCTGGCTCGCTTGATGCATCGAATATGTTTAAACCGGCTTTGGCACGTGGAGAGATCCAATGCATTGGCGCTACAACATTAGATGAATACCGCCAGTACATTGAAAAAGACGGCGCTTTAGACCGTCGTTTCCAAAAGGTAATGGTTGAGCCTGCTACTCCTGATGAAACCATCGAGATATTGAACAGGATCAAAGAAAAATATGAAGAACATCACGGTGTAACTTATACTCCCGAAGCTATTAATGCCTGCGTTGCTTTAACCACCAGGTATATTACTGACAGGTTTTTACCTGATAAGGCGATAGATGCTTTAGATGAATCAGGATCACGCGTTCACTTAACCAATATCCATGTTCCGCAGAATATTTTGGATATTGAGCAAAAGATAGAGCTGATCAAGGTTGAGAAAAATAAAGTTGTTCGCAGCCAGAAATATGAGGAAGCAGCTAAGCTCCGCGATACTGAAAAACACCTGCTTGAAGAACTTGACCAGGCTAAAGCAGTATGGGAAGCAGAAACAAAATCAAAACGTTACACTGTAACTGAAGATAATGTTGCTGAAGTTGTAGCCATGATGACCGGCATACCGGTACAAAAGGTTGGCCAGGCTGATAGCCAGAAATTGCTGAACATGTCTGAAACCATTGGCGGAAAGATCATTGGTCAGGAAGAGGCTATCAAAAAATTAACCCGCGCTATACAACGTACACGTGCAGGCTTAAAGGATCCAAAAAAACCGATTGGCTCATTTATATTCTTAGGTCCAACCGGTGTTGGTAAAACTGAGCTTGCCAAAGAGCTTGCCCGTTTTATGTTTGATACCGAGGATGCGCTGATACAGATAGATATGAGTGAGTACATGGAGAAATTCGCAGTATCACGTTTGGTAGGAGCGCCTCCGGGCTATGTGGGTTATGAAGAAGGCGGACAGCTTACTGAAAAAGTACGCCGTAAACCATACGCAGTAGTATTGCTTGATGAGATTGAAAAAGCTCACCCTGATGTATTCAACATACTGTTACAGGTATTGGATGAAGGACAGTTGACTGATTCATTAGGCCGTAAGGTTGATTTCAGGAATACCATCATCATCATGACATCAAACATTGGTGCACGTCAGTTGAAAGACTTTGGTCAGGGTGTAGGTTTCAGTACCAATGCCAAAACCAACCAGGCTGATGCACACTCAAGAGGTGTTATTGAAAATGCTTTAAGGCGCGCTTTTGCTCCTGAATTCCTGAACCGTATTGATGATGTGATCGTGTTTAACTCATTAGGTAAGGACGAGATCTTCAAAATTATCGATATCGAGCTGGCTTACCTGTTTAGCAGGGTTAACAGTCTTGGTTACAAAATTGAGCTTACCCTTGGCGCTAAGGAATTTATTGCTGAGAAAGGATATGATTCGCAATTTGGGGCCCGTCCGTTAAAACGTGCTATCCAGAAATATTTGGAAGATCCAATTGCTGAAGAAATTCTGAAAGGTGAACTTAGTGAAGGTGATACTATGGAAGTGGATTATGACAAAGAAGCCAACGAAATAAAGATCGTCGACAGAAAAGGGGAAAAGAAAAAGCCTGAAGAAGAAGAACAGAAATAATTAAATACTTTACATAAAAAAAGTGCCCGTTGATAACTTAACGGGCATTTTTTTTGTTGCAAAAACGTTAAATTATGTTAAAATTGAGGTTTAGTAAAAAAATGCAACAAAAAATATAAACCTTTTTTAAACCTTTTTGCGGAACTTTGGTCTATATTAAAACTTAAGCATTCTATTATTATGAAAAAAATCTTATTCTTATTGTTAATCAGCGGAGCGTTATTAGCGAGCTCGTGCACTAAAAACTACGCGGTAGTACCTAATCAAACATCATATGCCACTCTGGCCTCAACAGATTGGTCTACCACGGATAATGGGTTAAATTACACTGCATCAATTACACCAGCCAAAGGTAATTTTGGTTTATCATCAGATGGTATTCTGATCTATTTTACATTTGATGGTGGTAAAAGCTATGAGCAAATCCCGGAAGTATATAATAATGTATCATATACTTATACAAATGACGGTGGTACTATAACGCTATATGCTCAATCAGCTAATGGTGCACAAACTATTTCGGTTCCGCCTGCATTAGGTACAAAAATTGTAGTCGTTCCATCTAACTAATTTAGTTGAATAATGACTAGTTGATTAGAGATTAGTTGCTACAGTTAAAAATTACCAAAAGAAAAGCCCTGATACAATCAGGGCTTTTCTTTTGGTAATTAATTTTTTAACTACTTAACTAAAATTCAATTAATCTCTAATCAACTAATTAACCAGTCAACTAACTTACTCTTTCTCCATTTGCTCAATAACAGCTTGAGAAACTCCGGTGAATGAGAAGCCGCCATCGTGGAAAAGATTTTGCATGGTAACCATTTTGGTAAGGTCAGAGAACAGGCTTACGCAATAATCAGCACATTGATCAGCCGATGCATTACCTAGTGGACTCATTTTTTCAGCATAGCTGATAAATCCGTCAAAACCTTTAACGCCTGAACCTGCAGTAGTACGGGTTGGTGATTGTGATACTGTATTGATACGTACTTTTTTCTCAACGCCATAGAAATAACCAAAGTTACGTGCTATACTTTCCAGCATCGCTTTACCATCCGCCATATCATTATAGCTAGGGAACACACGCTGACCAGCAATATAAGTTAACGCCACAACTGATCCCCATTCGTTAATAGCATCTTCTTTCATAGCAATCTGCAATACACGGTGTAAGCTGATAGCTGAAATATCAAGACCCTTGTGGGTGAAATCGTAATTATTTTCGGTATAAGGAATGTTTTTGCGCACGTTAATACTCATACCTATCGAGTGCAGTATAAAATCAACACCTCCGCCAAAATGCTCTTTAGCTTTTACGAAAAGGTTGGTAATATCATCAGCATTGGTAACATCCGCAGGGATAACCGGGGCATTGATCTCTTCGGCAAGTTTATTGATAGTGCCCATACGCAAAGCAATAGGGGCATTGGTTAATACTATTTCGGCACCCTCGGCATAACAATGCTGAGCTGTTTTCCAGGCGATGGAGTTCTCATCCAATGCGCCAAAAATAATTCCTTTTTTGCCTTTTAATAAGTTATAAGCCATGTTTTGAATTTTGTTTATAGGCGGTAAAGTTATAATTATTTATGTTCGATTACAATGCGCAGTATTAATATGCATTGCTGGCTAATTGTTGCTATTTAAGTAATTTATAATGAGGGAATTGATCTCCGTTTTTTGCGCGTCTGTTTCATCCATGCCACCCATGTTGTTGTGTGTGGCATTTACCTTTACAATTTTTATATGGTACTTTTCCTGTTCCTCTGTTGATGGCAGCACGCCTAGATCCGCTGGCTGATCACTTGAGCGGATGGAGAATATTTTAGGTTTTGATGCACGTGGAAAAGGAACTCGCCTGTTATCAAGTGTTATTACAATTTTGGCAAAACCCGGGTATTCATTGGCGATAAGCATTGCCATATCGCCACCGTTTGAATGGCCGATTAATGCAATGTACTTATAATCAAGTTGCGGATACATCGCTTTTATTTTAGCAGCCACAAAAAATATGCTTTTTACCCCCGTATCCCAAAATGGTTTTCTTAGCTCATAAATGTTACCTGTTGTTGGTATGGGCGTATCACCAGGCAGATCATGCTGAATTGTAACCACCATATAGCCGTTGTTGGCAAGGTTAACAGCTATGTAACCGTAATCGGTTTTTGTACCGCCATAACCTGGATTGAGTATCACCAGTTTTTTTGGTGATGTATGGGCTGTATAATATATAGCTATTGGTATATCCCGCCCGCGCGAACTATCTGTAAATGTCATGGTATCTATGCGGGTGATTATACCATTAATATAAGTGTCAAACTTAATGGGTTTTGCTTGGTGTTTAGATGTACTACACCCGGCAAATACAAGCACCGCTAATAAAGTTGATAGTAATTTATGTTTCATAACAGGGTTCTT
This sequence comes from Mucilaginibacter mallensis, assembly GCF_900105165.1. Taxonomy (NCBI): domain Bacteria; kingdom Pseudomonadati; phylum Bacteroidota; class Sphingobacteriia; order Sphingobacteriales; family Sphingobacteriaceae; genus Mucilaginibacter; species Mucilaginibacter mallensis. Next base: position 4,571,916 of record NZ_LT629740.1, on the reverse strand, counting down.
TGTTATGCTTTCAGCAACTCCCTCGCATTTTGCAACGCGCTCTCACCTGGTTTATCACCGCTCAGCATTTTGGCAATTTCCAGCACACGTTCCTGTTCGTTTAGTTGTTTAATACGGGTGTTGGTAATTGCGCCTTCATCATCTTTATAAACAAAGTAATGGCTCTGGCCCTTGCTGGCTATTTGAGGTAGGTGGGTTATGGTGATCACCTGTAAGTTTCCGGCCAAATGTTCCATTATCTGCCCAACTTTATTGGCTACCTCGCCTGATACTCCTGTATCAATCTCATCAAAAATAATAGTCGGCAAGGCAGTGTTTTGCGCCACCAGCGACTTAATGCTGAGCATCAGCCTTGATAGTTCACCACCCGATGCTACTTTGCTCATCTCTGCAAGGGAATGGCCTTTGTTGGCAGAGAAAAGGAAGCGGATCACATCAGCACCTGAATCCCCCAAACCCCCTAAAGGGGAGTTATGTCCTTTGGTATCTGCAAAAAGATTAGCCGACTGCTGTAACTCCCCTTTAGGGGGTTTGGGGGCCTTTTCAATTTGCAAATTCGAATTCGCCATTCCCATTTCAGCCAATGTACTTAATATCTCTTTCTCAATAGTTGGGATAACTTTTGAACGATTGGCAGATAGTTCAGCAGCTAGATGTTCTAACTCTTTTTTATCAGTATCCAGTTGCTTTTGTAGCTTTTCTATCGCTTCGTCACCAAATACGGCTTGTTGTATTTTTTCTGACAGATCATCCTGGATCTGCAATAATTCCGAATTTGTATTTACCCGATGTTTTTTTTGTAGGGTATAAACCAGGCTCAGGCGGGTATTGATCTCTTCGGCGCGGGGCTCATTGGTATGGGTGCGCTGTTCGATGGTTTCAATTTCTACCGCTATATCTTTTAGTTCGATGATAGCGCTATTTAAACGCTGGTGCAGCTCTGTAATCTCAGAATTGAATTTTTCAAGTGTTGACAACTGATGCCCGGCCTCGCGCAATTGTAGAATAGCGCTGGTTTCGCCCTCGTTCATCAAATAATTAGCACCTGCCAGGTTACGTTTTATTTCTTCGGCATTGTTCAGTGTATATAATTCCTGCTCCAGTGCTTCCTGCTCATCAGCAGCAAGGTTTGCCTTTTCCAGCTCATCAAACTGAAACTGGTAATAATCAAGGTCGGCTTTTGCTTTGTCGCTTTCATCAATCAACTGCTGTAATTTACTGATGGACCTTTTATAAGCCTTGAATTTAGTACGGTAATCATTCAGCAAACCATCATGTTTGGCAACGGAGTCAACAACCAGCAATTGGAAATCGGGATCATTGATCTCCAGCGTAGCATGTTGCGAGTGAATGTCTATCAGTTTTTCGCCTAAAGCTTTTAGGGTAGTAAGGTTTACCGGGGTGTCATTTACAAAGGCCCTTGATTTGCCATCGGCAGAGATCTCACGCCTTAAAACGGTTTCAGTTTCGTAATCAAGGTCATTATCCTCAAAAAAGGATTTCAAATGAAATCCTTCTATCTTAAATGATCCTTCGATCACACATTTTTTTTGCTGATTAAAAAAGTAGCGACTCTCGGCACGAGCACCTAAAATAAGGGAAAGGGCGCCAAGTATAATAGATTTACCCGCGCCCGTTTCGCCTGTAAGTATGTTCAATCCTTTATCAAAACTGATCTCGAGATTGTCAATTAAAGCATAATTACTAATAGAAAGCCTTTGGAGCATAGCGTTAAAATAAGAACGCTAAAATACAAATTACTTTGTTAGGCTTTATTAGTTTCCACTCTTTGTACTGTCCTCATCTGCCTTTTTCATGTCGCGATCAATATCATCCTTTATTTTCTTTTGCATGTCTTCCATCTCCTTTTTAAACTCAGGATCATTAAATTTTTTAGCCATTTCCTCACTTTGTTTTTTCATGTCATCAACCTGTACTTTCCATGCTTTGCTGTTAACCTGCTTGCTGATAATGATGGCTTGTTTTTGCATATCTTTCACCTGTTTTTTCCATTCCGGACTGTCAAACTGTGCCTTTATTTTTATCTGCATGTCCTCCATCTGCTTTTTAAACTCCGGATTGTTAGCTTGATCTTTTATCTGCACCTGGATGTCTTCCATCTGCTTTTTAAATTCAGGGCTATCGAACTGGATTTTTATTTTATCAGCTTCTGCCTGCATTTTAGCAACCTGCTTTTTAAATTCAGGACTATTTGCCTTTATAGCCATTTTTCTGGCCTCAACTTGCATAGCTATTACCTGTTTTTTCCATTGCGGGTTATTGAATTGCTTGTCCATCTGAATCTTCATGTCAAGCATTTGTTTTCTCCACTCCGGGCTATTAGTTAGTTTTTTGATCGAGGCAATTTTAGCACTGTCCATATCACCAAAGCCTTCATTCTCTTTTAAAAACTCAGTTTTAACCGATTCAGGCATTTCATTAACCGAATGATATTCTTTCCTGTTGCCTTTATCATCATCCATTATAATGCTAAACTTTTTAATTCGCTTTGCGGTGTCGTTTATATGTACATCCGCAACGGTATCAATATGGAATACCATTATCTTTTTTGGAGATGGAGGAGGTGCTGGTGCAACTGGTTGTACCTCAATAGCTACTGCGGGCGGTGCCGGTGCTGCGGGCGGACTTAAATGATAAACTGCAGTTTTTGTCATTTTGTGTGATGTTGTTTTGGCTACACTATATTGTGGTATTCCCCAGGCCAGTAAAGCGCCAATTGCCGCAACTGCTACAACAACCAGCAGGTGAAATTTGGGGAGTGAATCGTTTGTTTTCATTGTGTTTAATCTTTTAATTCTGTTTAATAAGGGATATTTATTTGTATTTGCCGACGCCATGGCCAGCGCATAGTTCTGTTTGTTTTGCTGCGCGATGATGAACAGCGCTTTTGAATAGGTGAAATTGTTGTACTCAGCATCAACTACCATGTCATCACAGCAATATTCGCGTTCTGCCCGTATGTTTTTTGATATGAGCCACGCAAAAGGGTTGAAGCATAAAATGGTATCCATAATACACTGCAAAATATTCAGCAGGTAATCATGGCGTTTAATATGTGCCAATTCATGTAATAATATGGCCTCCACCTGGTCGGTATCCAAATTATTTATGAGTGCCAGCGGGAATATAACTATCGGTTTAAAGTGCCCTATAGTAAGTGGTATTTGTATATGTTCCGAAAAATAGAGCGATACCTTTTTCACTATCCCCAGGTTCTTAACCAGTGTATCTGTTTTCGCCGACCATTCACTATCGGCCGACAGGTTCTTTTGCTTCCTGATCTGGTGAATGTTTACCAGGCCGCCCAATAACTTAAAGGAGTGCAACATCAGTCCGATCATGTACAAGCCGGTTATATACTGGGCATACTTTATAATAAAGCTTTCGGCTTGCTGCAATAGGGTAGGCAGATTTTTGGTATCATGTACCAAGCCGCTATTATATAGTAGCATGCTGTAATGCGGGAGAGATGCATCATGCACATATATTTTTACCAGGTTAGCCAAAAACCAGCAGGTGATTATAGTCAGACCTAAATAATTAATATCATACCTATAGTTTGAACCTATACCCGGAAACAATTGAAAAAACAATTGCAAACCGATGTAGATCAATAAGGCTTGTCCGAATGATTCGAATATGGCCTGGCCCAGGGCGTTAATAAGAATGCTCGTTATCATTGTGTTAATTATTAATTGTTTTTTTCCAGTTTATCCAGGTAATCCTTTATCATGTCCAGCTCTGCCTTTGACGATTTATTGCTGCTCAGCGCCTGCATGATCAATTGCGAAGTAGAGCCTTTAAACACTGTCGATATAATTTTATCTAAAGCAGTATTCTGTGCTTGCTCTCGCGTAATTAAAGCTTTATATAAATGTGTTTTGGCTGATGTATCACGTTCTACCAAACCCTTATCGTGCATTATCTGCATCAGCTTAAGGGTAGTGGTGTAACCTGCGTCCTTGGTTTTGGCTAATACTTCATGTACATCACGTACAGTGCATTGACCCTTTTCCCAAATTATCTGCAGTATTTCCAGCTCGCTTTCTGTTGGTTTTATTTCCATCTCTCTTATCTATTACGAATTTCTTCGTACAAATATGTACGATAGTTTTCGTATGTGCAAATTATTTCACACTTTTTAACAAATAGACGTGGGAAATTTGGAGATGTTACAGTGGATGAAGGTATTAAATATACGCGCGTCATTGCGAGGAACAGCCTTTCCGGACTTGTTTTTGGACAGCAATCCCCCACAGAATGGTAATGCAAGTCGTTTACCTATCATGTGCAGCCGCTCATTGCCGCGGAGGCTACTACTTTTATCTTGATACAAAAGGTAGCAAAAAATCAAGTCATTAGAAATGCTTCTTTGCCGCACGGGGCCTTTGCCCTGCAAATCAGGCAAAACCTGGGCTGCTATATTTTACCCTGCTGTCGCTACGCACATGTTCCACGCTTCAGTAAAAATCTGCTATGCCCTGCCACGCACAAGGCCATCATTGTTTTGCCTGCTTTCACCCGAAGCTGTTCTACTGACTGAAAAGGAACTTCACTATTCCTTTTATAGGAAGAGATACTTTAAATGAACCGTAATTAAGAGCGGGTAAAGGCCTGACAAAAAGCGCGGGCCTGGGTGTTTTGCCTGTGGGTGGAAGGATCTTTTTGTCTTGATTTTTTGTTTCTTTTGTATCAAGACAAAAGAAATAGGCCTTAGCGGCTATGAGCGATACTATGCGACTCAACAGATAAGCAAACATGTTGGGGATTGCTTTGCCGAAACAAGTTCGGGAAAGGCTGTTCCTCGCAATGACGTGTGGATAAAAAGGACGCGTAGTTAAAAATCCTGAGATCCCTAAAATCCAATAAATCTTGATTCCCTTACTTCTGCAACGTCTGGTACTTATTACCATTAGCCGGATCAGCCTGGTTAAGGATATTCATGGCCTGAAGCCTGTCTTGTGATTCGGCTTTGCTGAATATGGACACCAGTTCATCGCTCTTAGCAGTAAAAAATACCAGCGGGAACATGGCGCCTAAACGTGTGCGGTCAATTTGGGTAAGCTGGGGTAGCAAGCCTGAAATAACTTTTAACCCTTTGCCGGCATTATCAGCCATTACATCAAGCCCGTTACGATGGTAATCATACATCACACTACGTAAGGGCAAATAGGTTTTGTTATTAAGGTTTTCTGCGAGCCAATACCTGCTCACGTTGTTATTATCAAATGCTTTCCAGCCTTTGTATGACGATGTTTGTGCGTTGTTAACCACGTTTTGTGCAGCGGTAAAATATTGACTGCCACCAAACCTGGAGAAGCTGTCATAATCTATGCCTATAATTGTATAAGCATAAAAGGCCATTATTGAACTTAAGTTGCTGGTAAATGTTTGGTCGCTAAAATCAATGGTTTGCCCCTGGTCGTAAGTGAAATCAATATCCTTATCGTTAACTATAAGCAGGCTGGTGGAGTATGATGAGTTGAAGACAGGTCTTGAGGATTGCACCTGTAATTCGCCGCTAAAGCTGTTGTTGCCATCCCAACTGGTAACGGTTAGTACAAAACTACAATCAAAGCGTTCTTCGGGTAAAATAGGATCGGCACACCATTTACGGCCATTCAAAAAATCCTTCATGGCGGTCGACAGCTGGTCAAAGATCCGCTTATTGGTGGTTTGAATTTTTGGGGACAGGACCGTAACCCTCGCATTCAGATCTTGCGCGGTAGCTGCATAGCTTAAACAAATCAACAAGATATAAATGCTTAATGTCTTCATCCTTTTATTAGTTCAACGAGTTTATTGCAGATATCGAGGGCCACTTCATCCTTGCTTTTAAGGTCGTATATAGTTTTTTGCAGATTACTGTCAATAATGGTTATTTTATTGGTGTCGCCTTTAAATCCCGCTCCGGTATCGTTAAGCGAATTTAATACAATAAAATCAAGGTTTTTCTTTTTTAGTTTCAGTATAGCGTTTTGCTCTTCGTCGTTAGTTTCAAGGGCAAAACCTACCAGGTATTGGTCAGCGTGTTTCTTTTCGCCTAATGTTCTTAAAATATCAACGGTAGTTTTTAGTTCGATATTAAGATTTCTGCCTTGTTTCTTTATTTTCTGATCAGCAACGTTTACGGGAGTATAATCTGCAACCGCAGCGCTCATGATACAGGCTTTTACATCAGCATAATATTGCTCACAGGCTGCCAGCATTTGCGCAGCAGAGGTTACATCAACACGTTTAACAGCCCGCTGATGGCTAACTTGCGCCGTAGGCCCGGTAACCAGTACAACATCGGCCCCCAGTTTAACCAATTCATCAGCGATAGCAAAGCCCATCTTACCTGATGAGTGATTGCCGATAAAGCGTACAGGATCAATAGCCTCATAAGTAGGCCCGGCGGTAACCAGTATTTTTTGATTAACCAAAGGGAGTCCCTTTTTTAAATCTGCGGATATAAAATCGATGATCTCTTCAGGTTCAGCCATCCGGCCCTCACCGTGCAGCCCGCTGGCCAGCTCACCATTACCTGGCTTTATCAATACGTTCCCAAATGATATCAGCCTGTCAACGTTTTCTACTGTTGACGAATGCTTCCACATATCCAGGTCCATAGCAGGGGCAAAGTATACCGGACATTTAGCCGACAGGTATATGGCGGTAAGCAGGTTATCACAAAGGCCGCCGGCCATTTTTGCCAGGGTATTGGCACTTGCCGGGGCTATCAGGAAAAGATCAGCCCATAGGCCCAGCTCAACATGGTTATTCCACTCGCCTGTTTCGGGCGTAAAGTAATCAACCAGTACCGGGTTTTTTGATAGGGTGGAGAGTGTTAAGGGAGTAATAAAGTCGGTAGCTTCGGGAGTCATCACTACTTGCACATTGGCTCCGGCTTTAATCAGTAAACGCACCAGTGTAGCCGATTTATAAGCTGCTATACTGCCACAGATGCCTAAAACAATCTTTTTATTCTCAAGCATAAAGCCCCCTAACCCCCTAAAGGGGGAATAATAGTTAAAACTAACAAAAAAAACTCCCCTGATGGGGAGTTTCATGAATTTTTTACAACCCCTTTAGGGGCTGGGGATTATTGTTGCTCTTTAGCCGGATTGCGGTAGTAAACTTTACCATCTAAAAATTCCTGAACTGCTACCAATGATGGTTTAGGCAGTCTTTCGTAATATTTAGATATTTCAATTTGCTCACGGTTTTCGAATATCTCTTCTAAGTTATCGTTAGATGAAGCAAATTCTGAAAGTTTTTGATGCAATTCTTCTTTTATGTTGTTTGAAAGCTGGTTGGCTCTTTTTGACATAATTACGATAGACTCATAAATGTTCCCTGTTTCAACATCTAACTCACGTAAATCGCGGGTTACTGTGCTGCTTGCTACAGCAGGCTTGGTATTATTAGCGTTAGCACTCATATCAATCTTTTTTTAATTTGGTATTTTCTGATTATCGTTCCCTTTCTCTGATGGAGGCTGAGATTTAGTTGTGTCTTTTTTAGCTAGTTTTCTGGCCAGTCGCTCGTCTGTTAGCGCTTCTGCCAATACTTTCTTGGCTTGTACTATACCGCGGTCGCTTTCTTTTCGCAGGGTAGCAACCTCAGCAAGGTCTTTACTTTTTGGATACTTTTCAGTGAACTGGTCGGCATCAACAATGGCCTGTGTAAAGCGATCTTCCTGAAAATCCTCCCTGCTCTTTTTTGCATACTGGTATTGCGCCTGTATGGTAAGGTATTCCATATCCTCAGCATATTTAGTATCCGGATAATCGCGTAAAGCATTACCAAATGCTATAGTTGCAGCCTGATAATCGCCTATAGTTAAATATAGCTTGGCATTTTCATATGCTTTCTGCTCCAGTTTATCGCGCAGGTTTTGGATCAGCTTACTTGCCTCGGCCACACGTTCACTCTTAGGATAAAGGTTAATGAACAATTGCAATGCCTCAATAGCCTTTAACGTGTTCTCCTGATCAAGCGAATAGATCGGCGAATCCAGGTAATGGCAATAGGCCGACATAAATCGGCACTCCTCGGCTCGGGTACTGCTTGGGTAAGTATCAGCAAATGTTTTAAAGTGATAGCTGGCCGAAGTATAATCCTTCAGTTTATAGTTAGTATAGGCATAGTAATAATAAAGGTCCTCAGCCTGGCTTTGCCCGCGGTAACGTTGTACCAGGGTTTCAAATAATTCCAGTGCTTTACTGTAATCCCTTTTGTTATAAAGCCTTATAGCTTCCTTGTATTTTTTGGCATAATCATTACTTGCTTTCAGCTTTTCAAATTTGCTTTTACAGCTTCCGAATGCAAGTACTAATACAATTAAAATAGCCCCTAATAGGGGTAGTTGTTTTTTAAACATCGTGCAAAGATAGTTGAATAATATAAATCAGTCAATTAATTTATTTTAACGGCTAATATATACTGCCTTTTTTGTTCCGGGCCTATATATAATGGTATTTAACATCTTTTAACTTTTAGTGGACGATGCTTATATGAGCTGATCATTTATACAACGCTGAAAGGCCTGCCATATATATACTATAGTTATTATATAAGGAGTGCCTGTATATATAGTATATAAAGGGCACCTGTATATATAATATAAAGAGCACCGGTAAACCAGGGCAGATCTTTGTCTATATATTAATATACCGTATTTATCAGTAGCTAATATATAGCTGCCATATATTATAGATAATTGACCTTATAAATACCATATATACTATACAGGTATGATATTCACTAAGCAGGTTTTGCAGGATACTGTTTAAAGTGTATTTAGTTTGAAATTTTTCAGGCTGATTTGCAAAGCGTTATAACTTTTGTGCTGAATTAAGTTGCGCAGGCTTTGCATAATTCAAAACTCTTCATACCTTTGCAGCCCGCAAAAAAGGGTAACGCGATGTTGCTTTTAGGGGGTGAAAAAAAAGTTAAAATAAATATTGTGAAATAGGAAAAGGTTATTACCTTTGCAGCCCGGTAAAACGGGAACAATATTAGTTCTGACAAGAGAAAAAAAAGTTAAAATAAAAATTGCAAATTAAGAAAAGGTTCTTACCTTTGCAGTCCCAAAACAAACGGGCGTTTTTAACGAAAGATCAGGAGCGAATCCTGAGACACAAAATTGAAATTTGATCCTGGTAAAACAGGGGAAAAATATAAAAGCCGAACCGTGAGGGCGAGGCGCTAAAGTTCTTTTAAGAAATAGAAAATCATGTAACGTAGCGGAAAGCTCGGTACGAAAGGGAAGGGCAACCGGACTGGAAGTTAAGAGTGATCTGATTACAAAATAAGGAAGGTGGATCTGTAAAAAGAATAATTTTATATACAGATTCTATTATTAATAATAGGGTCAGTGAACAAACAAAACATTTTACAATGGAGAGTTTGATCCTGGCTCAGGATGAACGCTAGCGGCAGGCCTAATACATGCAAGTCGGACGGGATTGGAGAGCTTGCTTTCCATGAGAGTGGCGCACGGGTGCGTAACACGTATGTAACCTACCTTCACCAGGGGGATAGCCTCTCGAAAGAGAGATTAAGACCGCATAACATTATTGAATAGCATTATTTAATAATCAAATATTTATAGGGTGAAGATGGGCATGCGGAACATTAGCTAGTTGGTAAGGTAACGGCTTACCAAGGCTACGATGTTTAGGGGATCTGAGAGGATGACCCCCCACACTGGTACTGAGACACGGACCAGACTCCTACGGGAGGCAGCAGTAAGGAATATTGGTCAATGGGCGGAAGCCTGAACCAGCCATGCCGCGTGCAGGAAGACGGCCCTACGGGTTGTAAACTGCTTTTATACCGGAATAAACCTATCTACGTGTAGATAGCTGAATGTACGGTAAGAATAAGGATCGGCTAACTCCGTGCCAGCAGCCGCGGTAATACGGAGGATCCAAGCGTTATCCGGATTTATTGGGTTTAAAGGGTGCGTAGGTGGCCTGTTAAGTCAGGGGTGAAAGACGGTAGCTCAACTATCGCAGTGCCTTTGATACTGACGGGCTTGAATGAACTAGAGGTAGGCGGAATGTGACAAGTAGCGGTGAAATGCATAGATATGTCACAGAACACCAATTGCGAAGGCAGCTTACTATGGTTTTATTGACACTGAGGCACGAAAGCGTGGGGATCAAACAGGATTAGATACCCTGGTAGTCCACGCCCTAAACGATGAATACTCGATGTTGGCGATATACGGTCAGCGTCTAAGCGAAAGCGTTAAGTATTCCACCTGGGGAGTACGCCCGCAAGGGTGAAACTCAAAGGAATTGACGGGGGCCCGCACAAGCGGAGGAGCATGTGGTTTAATTCGATGATACGCGAGGAACCTTACCCGGGCTTGAAAGTTAGTGAATGATTCAGAGACGAATCAGCTCTTCGGAGCACGAAACTAGGTGCTGCATGGCTGTCGTCAGCTCGTGCCGTGAGGTGTTGGGTTAAGTCCCGCAACGAGCGCAACCCCTATGTTTAGTTGCCAGCACGTTAAGGTGGGGACTCTAAACAGACTGCCTATGCAAATAGAGAGGAAGGAGGGGACGACGTCAAGTCATCATGGCCCTTACGTCCGGGGCTACACACGTGCTACAATGGGCAGTACAGAGGGCAGCTACCTGGCAACAGGATGCCAATCTCAAAAAGCTGTTCACAGTTCGGATCGGGGTCTGCAACTCGACCCCGTGAAGTTGGATTCGCTAGTAATCGCATATCAGCAATGATGCGGTGAATACGTTCCCGGGCCTTGTACACACCGCCCGTCAAGCCATGGAAGCTGGAAGTGCCTGAAGTGCGTAACCGCAAGGAGCGTCCTAGGGTAAAGTCGGTAACTGGGGCTAAGTCGTAACAAGGTAGCCGTACCGGAAGGTGTGGCTGGAATACCTCCTTTCTGGAGCAGGTTCACCATTCCAAACAATCAGAACAAGCTCGTTACATGATTATTTCTTAAATTATTGGTTGAATAGTTGAATAGTTGAATAGGAGAATGGTTAAACCCACTCACCGCTCACTACTCACCACTCACTCATTAATAAACACACAAAAGGAAAACCCAAAAGATGAAGCCATCAGTGGCTGTGACTTGAATAAAGGTACAGGACAAGGTTGGCAGTAAGCAGTCGGGAGTCGTAAGTCGAAAGTCATAAAAGACTCGAGACTGAGAACTTGAGACTCAGAGCTGCAAACTAAATAAAGTCCCGTAGCTCAGTTTGGTTAGAGCACTACACTGATAATGTAGGGGTCAGCAGTTCAAATCTGCTCGGGACTACATAGCAGCTTACGCTGCAAGTCTGAAGTTGGAAGTTCAAAGTCGAAAGTCGGCTTAAGACTAAAGACTCAGGGCTTAAGACTAAATCTTAAGGGGGATTAGCTCAGCTGGCTAGAGCACCTGCCTTGCACGCAGGGGGTCAACGGTTCGAATCCGTTATTCTCCACACGCCCTCCGTTTCCTGAAAGGGATAGGATATCATGCAAATTGCTGTAAAGCAAGGGGACACGTTCTTTGACATATTGGAAGAAGTAATTAAAAAGAGAAGACAACAGTATAGAGACGGTTGTTGGCTGTTGAATTACGAGTTGAAAGTTATGAGTTGAAAGTTGCAGGTATTTATACTTACAACCTACAACACAGAACCAACAACAAAGTAAGGAGACACGACAATCATATCGAAAAAAGCATACATACCGAGCAAAAGGCGGTATAGTAGAAGAAAGTAAGAAAGGGTACACGGGGGATGCCTTGGCTCTCAGAGGCGATGAAGGACGTGATAAGCTGCGATAAGCCGCGGGGATCAGCAAATATGAATTGATCCGCGGATTTCCGAATGGGGAAACCTAACTATTTGAAGAATAGTTGCATAAATGCGCGAACCTGCTGAACTGAAACATCTAAGTAAGCAGAGGAAGAGAAAACAACAGTGATTTCCAGAGTAGTGGCGAGCGAAATGGAAACAGCCCAAACCGGCTATGTTAAGGCATAGCCGGGGTTATAGGACCACAACATGAATATTAAACAAAACCGGAACGGGGTGGGAAACCCGGCCATAGAGCATGAGAGCTGCGTACGGGTAATGGATAATAGGATAGTGGTATCCTGAGTACCGCGAGGTCGGAGACGCCTTGTGGGAATTTGCCGGCACCATCCGGTAAGGCTAAATACTCCTGAGAGACCGATAGTGAACCAGTACCGTGAGGGAAAGGTGAAAAGAACCCCGAACAGGGGAGTGAAATAGAACCTGAAACCGTGTACTTACAAGCGGTCGGAGCGGACATGTTCCGTGACGGCGTGCCTTTTGCATAATGAGCCTACGAGTTACTCCTCTCTGGCAAGGTTAAGTGTTTAAGACACGGATCCGAAGCGAAAGCGAGTCTGAAAAGGGCGTATAGTCAGAGGGGGTAGACGCGAAACCTTGTGATCTACCCATGGACAGGTTGAAGGTGCCGTAACAGGTACTGGAGGACCGAACCGATAAACGTTGAAAAGTTTCCGGATGATCTGTGGGTAGGGGTGAAAGGCTAATCAAACTGGGAAATAGCTCGTACTCCCCGAAATGTTTTTAGGAACAGCCTGGCGGTTGAGTTAATAAGAGGTAGAGCTACTAATTGGGTGCGGGGGAGTCAAATCCTACCAAATCCAGATAAACTCCGAATGCTTATTAATATACGCTGGAGTGAGGCTCTGGGTGCTAAGGTCCAGGGCCGAGAGGGAAAGAACCCAGACCATCAGCTAAGGTCCCCAAATTACCACTAAGTTGAACTAACGAGGTCCGATTGCACAGACAGCTAGGATGTTGGCTTGGAAGCAGCCATTCATTTAAAGAGTGCGTAACAGCTCACTAGTCGAGCGATCGGGCATGGATAATAAACGGGCATTAAGTGGTATACCGAAGCTATGGATTTGCAGTAATGCATCTGGTAGGGGAGCATTCTACTATCGGTGAAGCAGGAGCGGCAAGCAACTGTGGAGAGAGTAGAAAAGCAAATGTAGGCATAAGTAACGATAAGGCGGGAGAGAAACCCGCCCACCGAAAGACTAAGGTTTCCTGATCAACGCTAATCGGATCAGGGTTAGTCGGGGCCTAAGGTGAAGCCGAAGGGCGTAGCCGATGGACAACTGGTTAATATTCCAGTACTTTTTATAACTGCGATGCGGTGACGGAGTAGTGACACTGACGCGAACTGACGGAATAGTTCGTTAAAGGCCGTAGGTATAGGAGACACAGGTAAGTCCGTGACTCTTGCTGAAAGCTGATAGTACCTTGAGCCTTCGGGTAAGAGGATAGTTCAGGTAATCAGACTTCCAAGAAAACCCGCTAAGCTTCAGGTTATAAAAACCCGTACCGTAAACCGACACAGGTAGTCGAGGAGAGAATCCTAAGGTGCTCGAGTGAATCATGGCTAAGGAACTCGGCAAAATGGCCCTGTAACTTCGGGAGAAGGGGCGCTTCAGCAATGAAGCCGCAGTGAAAAGGCCCAGGCGACTGTTTAACAAAAACACATGGCTATGCAAAATCGAAAGATGACGTATATGGCCTGACACCTGCCCGGTGCCGGAAGGTTAAGAGGGGATGTTAGTCGCAAGGCGAAGCATTGAATCGAAGCCCCGGTAAACGGCGGCCGTAACTATAACGGTCCTAAGGTAGCGAAATTCCTTGTCGGGTAAGTTCCGACCTGCACGAATGGTGTAACGATCTGGGCGCTGTCTCAGCCATGAGCTCGGTGAAATTGTGGTATCGGTGAAGACGCCGGTTACCCGCAACGGGACGGAAAGACCCCATGCACCTTCACTACAACTTAACATTGATATCGGATACAGGATGTGTAGGATAGGTGGGAGACTGTGATCCGGCTTCGCTAGGAGTCGGTTAGTCAACGTTGAAATACCACCCTTTCTGTATTTGGTGTCTAATCCCTTCATGAGGGAGACATTGTTTGGCGGGTAGTTTGACTGGGGTGGTCGCCTCCAAAAAGGTAACGGAGGCTTTCAAAGGTAAGCTCAGTACGCTTGGTAACCGTACGCGGAGTGCAATAGCATAAGCTTGCTTGACTGTGAGACAGACAAGTCGATCAGGGTCGAAAGACGGATATAGTGATCCGGTGGTTCTGCATGGAAGGGCCATCGCTCAAAGGATAAAAGGTACGCTGGGGATAACAGGCTGATCTCCCCCAAGAGCTCATATCGACGGGGAGGTTTGGCACCTCGATGTCGGCTCGTCACATCCTGGGGCTGGAGAAGGTCCCAAGGGTTGAGCTGTTCGCTCATTAAAGTGGCACGCGAGCTGGGTTCAGAACGTCGCGAGACAGTTCGGTCCCTATCTGTTGTGGGCGTTGGAAGTTTGAGTGGGGCTGACCTTAGTACGAGAGGACCGGGTTGGACTAACCTCTGGTGAATCTGTTATGGCGCCAGCTGTATTGCAGAGTAGCTACGTTGGGAATAGATAAGCGCTGAAAGCATCTAAGTGCGAAACTAGCCACAAGATGAGACTTCCATTGAGGGTCGTAGCAGACTACTACGTTGATAGGTTACAGGTATAAAGGTGGTGACATCATAGCCGAGTAATACTAATTGCCCGAAGCTTTCTTCGTGATGGAAAATAGTGAGTGGTTCAGCAATGGACCGCTCACGAACAACCAACAAACAGATAATTGAATAAATTATATTGTTGTTTTCTCTTAATTATTTACTTCTTTCAATAATATGTCATTGTTTGTGGTCATTAATCATTGTGTCATTAGTCATTAGAACTAAGCATAATAACAAAAGCCAATACAAACAAATAAAAAATAAGTTATGGTTATAGCCATCAGTCAGTAATGACTAATGACCCAATGACCAATGACTAAAAGAAATTCAGGTGCCTATATCGGCGGTGTCCACCTCTTCCCATTCCGAACAGAGAAGTTAAGCCCGCCAGAGCCGATGGTACTGCAGTAAAATGTGGGAGAGTAGGTCGGTGCCCAATCTTATCAGCCTAGCGCTGTGAATCCAGAACCCTTCAATCGAATAGATTGAGGGGTTTCTGCGTTTTGGGGCTTTTGTGTCAACACCCCCCGTCATGCTGAACTTGTTTCAGCACCCCATTAGCAGAGCCGAATACAGATCGCAGACCATGCAGGTGAGATGCCGAAACAAGTTCGGCATGACGGTTAGGAGGATTATCATTAATAGTTTGTCCGGCCGTTTTCCCCTGCCCATAGGATTGGCCGGTTTTAGGCCAGCACATCGCCCAGATCAATACCTTTTTGTTTATCGGCAGGTGTTGCCAGGCGTTCTAACCCTGTTGCTACCGCAAGCGTCCCGCTTGTGGTACGCGTTTAGGTAGCCAGGCGTATAACAAATTAATTATTGCAATGCGGCTAAATTGCATGCGGGCCACAAGCGGGACGCTTGCGTCAGCGGGGGACAGCAGGACGGCGTGATTTATAAGTTCGCGTTAGGGATGGTAACGGATACCGGCCAAGTGAGGGTCTCAAGCATCGGCCGAGCTTAAGGCCTGTAGCCGTATGAGTGAACAGCCCGGCCCGCTGCATAGCGGGAAACGCCCTGAAAGGAAACATTAACATATTAATTCATGGCAAAAAACTCCACCCTGAAATAGTTACCATCGGCATTGCTACGATAACTTAATTCGCCACCCATTTCTTTGGTCATGAGCTTGGCTATGGAGAGGCCAAGGCCCAGTCTGCTTTCTTTTGATGTTGAAGCATCGTTTAATGTTTTCAATTTATCAAACATCCAGTCTAACTCGTGCTGACCGATGGCTACGCCTTCATCAATAATTTCGAACACAAATTTTTGCGCCTGTAAACTTGTGGTAACTAACAGCGTATTGTTTAACTGTGAAAACTTAATAGCGTTTGATAACAGGTTTTGGAACACCTGGCCCGCAAACACCTTGTCGAGCCTAACATGTAAAGGCCTGTTTGATATGTTATTAACCAGGTTTATATTTTTGGTTAGCGCCGTTTCATTTAAACCTTTAACAACCTGGTTCACCTCCGTATTAATATCAAAGATTTCCAGGTTAAAATTGATCTCATTCGAGTCGATTTCTTTTACATTTACCAGTTTGCTTAACAAGTACTGCATCTTATCGGCAGATTCAGTAATGTAATTGATATACTCTTTCTGCTCAGTGCTTAACCTGTAATTTTCTTCCTGTATTAAAACGCTGCTCATAATAATAGAGCCGATCAGGTTTTTAAGGTCATGGCCGGCAATATTAATAAAGCTGTTTTTATGGTCGTTTAGCTTACGCAATTGCTCATATTGCAAATCAATTAGCTTATCCTTTTCGTTCAGATCATGGCGTTGCTCCTTAAGCAGGTCTGTTGATTTTTCTATAAGGATGCGGGAGTTGATATAACGCTCAGTTATTCTATACTGGGCATTTGGTATAAGGCACGATAGGGCAGTCGTTAGGGCAAAAAATTGTCCGCCTTTACTGATAAAAAGATTAAGATCGTAATGACTAAAAGCCTTATAGCATATCAATATCAGTAAAAATGCTACTAAAGCTTGTATAATGGAATTTACAGGTTCCCAGAAAACCTGCAGGTTAAAAAATAGTATGATCAGTGAATACAATAAAAAGTAAAGACTCAATTGACCAATATTTACCAGGGAGCATAACGCAGCCGATGTTATGGATATAAGCAATAAGGATATATGCAGCAATAACCGGTAATCATACTGCTTGCGTTGGAAGAGACCATGCAGCGCATAAATAGCCAAGCTTATAACCAAACGAACTATAAAAAACTGTAACCATAAAGCGGGTACATATAGGTAATCAACAACGCATAATAAGGGATAGAGCAGTGCAATTGTGAAGACAATAATGTTTGTTTGGTGCCAGGCTTTTTTTAATATTTCTGTCGAGAACTCCTCTTTAGTTACTTGGATGAACATTCTGATTTATTGAAAATATAAAAAGAATCAGTTAGGGTTATAATTGGTTAACGTGACTAAAAATACATGAAAATTAATGTTTAATGAAATTATATTTATATAGAAATTAAAAATTCAAGCAGTAAATATTAAAAAGTCATATCAAGAAATAGAATATTGCCTATACCGATAAGATGGTGGTGAAAATAGCTTTCAGATTAATACGTAGTTGGAAAGAAATTAACTAACAAAAGGTATGCTATTATGTTTAACTAATACCCTTAAAAATGAGGCTTTGAACATAGCTAAGGGTATATTTATTAATATTAAAATAACTACATTTGATGCATACTATTTGTTATGAAATTTTTTGAAGATAAAAGACGGGAAGTAATGGTTCATATCGAGAAATTCATGCTCGAAAAGATGAATGAATACTTGAAGCCCATTGATACCATTTGGCAACCATCAGACTTTTTACCCGATGCTTCAAAAGATAATTTCTTTACAGAGATAAAAGAACTGCAGGAAAGTGCACAGGGTTTATCATACGACCTGGTTGCCGTTTTAATTGGCGATACTATTACCGAAGAGGCTTTGCCTAGTTACGAATCATGGCTGGCCATGGTTCAGAATGTATCCGACGATGAAGAAGGTGGTTGGATGCGATGGAACCGCCATTGGACAGCTGAAGAAAACCGTCATGGCGACTTATTAAACAAATACCTTTACCTATCAGGCCGTGTAAACATGCGCATGATGGAAATATCAACCCAATACCTGATAGCCGATGGTTTTGATATAGGTACCGGGCATGATCCATACCGTAACTTTATATATACATCGTTTCAGGAGCTGGCAACCAATATTTCGCACCGTCGTGTAGCATCGCAGGCTAAAAAGGATGGCGATACGCTGCTGTCAAAAATGTGCGGTGTTATAGCATCTGATGAGGCCCGCCATGCTAAAGCTTACAAATATTTTATAGAGAAGGTTTTTGAGGTTGATCCTAATGGCGCTATGCTGGCCTTTGAGGATATGATGCGGAAGAAAATTGTGATGCCTGCACACTTTTTACGTGAAGTAGGCTTAAAAATAGGCCAAACCTTTGGTCATTTTACCGATGCGGCACAACGCTTGGGTATATACACCGCAATTGACTATGTTGATATACTGAAAGAACTGATCGAAGACTGGCACATTGCAGATATGCCCGACTTAAACGAAACCGGCGAAAAAGCGCGTGATTATATCATGAACCTTCCTGATCGTTTACTGCGCGTTGCCGATAGAATGAAAAACCCAATGCTGGAATATAAGTTTAGCTGGATAAACTCCTAAAAATTCCGAACCAGGATTTATTAGATTTTAAGGATTTACGGGATGTACTTTTTGCATCTTATAAATCCGTTTAATCCCAAAAATCCTGGTTCTCATCCCTCTAACACCAGATCCGTCCCTCCATTACCCGATATATTCTCGAATAAACTATTCAGTATTGATTCCAGTGTTAACGAGTTAACATCATCAACATAATGTTCGGAGCGTGTTATCCATAGCTCATCGGCATTTATGGCTATGCTGAACAATATGTCCTCATATACCCCGGGTTGAGATATTTCAATAGTGTCGCCTTTGTTCTCAATTAAAAAATCGATATTGCTGTCACGCTGTTTACGAAACAGCGGGGTTAAGTTTTGCTGAAGATGATTATAAAGGCTGTTTATATTAACAGGCTTATGCAATGTGATGATTTTCATATAAACTGTCTTTTTATATTTATTTACAACCGAAAGTTTAATAATATTGTTTCAGATAAAGCACACATCCTTATTACGCAAAGTAAAAAGAGGGGTGTCATGCTGAGGCACTCGAAGCATGGGCGTAAAGGCCTTTGCCCACATGCTTCGAGTGCCTCAGCTTGACCCGTTGCTTATAATGGTTTATAAACGCAACACATCGCCACTATGAAATACAAATTACTGGGCCGTTCGGGCCTTAAAGTTTCTGAACTGTGCCTGGGCACAATGGGTTTTGGTACCGAAGCAGGCTGGGGTGCCGATGCTGCTACCAGCTTTGATATTATGGATGCCTACGCCAATGCCGGCGGCAACTTTCTGGATACTGCCAATATGTACAAATTGGGCACCAGTGAAAAGATAATAGGCGATTACCTCAGTAATCAGGACCGTGACTATTTTGTGCTGGCTACAAAATATACGTTAAAGGATAATACCACAAACCCAAACGCATCGGGCAATAACCGCAAAAACATGATGCGGAGTGTTGAACGAAGCCTTAAACGCCTCAAAACTGATTTCCTGGATATATTATACCTGCACATTTGGGATGATATAACCCCGGTTGATGAAGTGCTGCGCGCTATGGACGACCTGATACGCCAGGGTAAAATAAATTACGCCGCTATTAGCGATACCCCTGCGTGGGTAGTAGCCAAAGGTAATACCCTTGCCGAATTGATGGGATGGAGCCAGTTTGTGGCCCTGCAAATTGAATACAGTCTGCTGGCCCGTACACCTGAGCGGGAACTGATCCCTATGGCTAAACACTTCGGCATAACAGTTACGCCGTGGGCGCCACTGGCCGGCGGTGCATTAACAGGTAAATATTTGCGCGGCGAAAAAGGTCGCATAAAACCCGAAAGCAATCGCCTGAACGAGCGCAGCGAAAGCATTACCAAAGTTGTAGTGGATATCGCTGAAGAATTGGGTGTGTCGCCCGGAAATGTGGCGTTGCAATGGACAAGGCAGCAGGGTTTTTCCTGTATTCCGATTATAGGCGCTACTAAAGTTGATCAATTTATAGATAACCTTAAAACTATTGATGTTACCCTGAGTGATGATCAGCTTAAAAGATTAGATGAAGCCAGCGCTATTCAGCTAGGATTCCCCGGCGATTTCTTTAAGGAAGAAGCGGTAAGGAATAATAGTTTCGGCGGGTTTTATGATAGGGTGGAGAAAAGATAGGTTTACTTGAAGCAATAGCAGTGTAATGTAGGGTGTCATGCTGAGCGCTAGTCGAAGTATGAGCGTAAAGGCCTTTGCCCACATGCTTCGACTAGCGCTCAGCATGACAGCCAAGGGCGCATTTTATTATGCTCGTTTATAACGAGTGCTTTAGTCAGGCGATTGCATCGCCTGACTAAAGCACATCCTTCCACGTACTTGAATCCTTCAACATCACTTCGCGTAGCAAACGTATTTGCGGCATGCCATGATCCAGTACTTCATCGTGGAATTTTTTGAGGGAATAGTTAGCGCCTTCCTGTTTCTGGTAGTCTGCTCGTAATTTAAGTATCTCCATTTTACCGATACTATAAAACAAATAGCCCGGATCAAACGTGCCGCGTAATGCTTCCTGGCGCGATGGCTTATCGCCCTGGTACCAGTTATTCATTAAAAATTTGGTGGCATCATCCACACTCATGTTATGGCAATGGGTTTGGATGGATACGCATAAACGGCAAAACCTTAGTAAGGCATCGCCCGATTGAGCCAAACGGTATTTTGCGGCAGTAATGGTATCGCCATTATGACCGTAACCTTCATCAGCCATCATTTTTTCGCAGTAATGTGCCCAACCCTCAATATAGGCGTAGCTGCCAAATATCTTTTCAATTTTAGTGGCCGATGAAGCGTTCAAATGTAGAAATTGAGTGTAATGGCCTGGATAAGCTTCGTGAATGGTGATATTATCGGTGGTATAATAATCAAATTGTGATAGCCAGTCCTCTTTTTGTTTGGCTGTCCATGTAGGGTCGACAGGCGTAATGTAGTAATAAGATTCGCTGGCCTTAGTCTCAAACGGACCTGCAACATCCATTGAGGCAGTGCTGGTAGCACGGGCGAATTGCGGCGTTTCCTTAACCTGTACGCGTACTTCCGACGGCATGGTCACAATGTTCTTGTCGATCAAAAATTGCCTGATCTTTTCCAGGTTCTTTTTAGCATCAGGTATCAGGTTTTCGGCGGTAGGGTGTTCTTTTTGCAGGTCGTGATAAACATCAACCGGTTTTTTGTTGGGGTTGATGGTTTTGGCCGCGGCATTAAAAGCGATCTGTTCTTTTTTCAATTCCCTTAAGCCCATAGCCAGTATACTATCCGGATCCATGGTGATGCCCTCATTGTAAAGCAGCATTTTGCGGTAGCTGGCCTTGCCGATAGCGTAATTGTTGTTTGCCTTTGGTAGCTTTTCTTTCTGCAACCAGGTGGCATAGCCGTTTATGGCATCGATGGCGGCTTTGTTCACCTTGTTAAAATCAGCCATTAATGTATCGTCCTTAACATCTTTTAGGGCGATCTTCAGGTCGCCATTTAAAAATGAAGCTGAACCCTGCGCTATTTGTATAGCTGTTTCAACGTAGGGTTTTGGGAGGGTGTCGTTAAGGTTAGCTTTTGCATCAGCATAAAACTGAGGCGCATATTTTTCAATGGCAATAATGGATTTTAGCCTGTCAGTTAATGGTGCAAAGTTTCGCTTTACATATACGCTTACATCAAATGCCCCCGCATACGTCATGGGGTTTTTGGTAAACTCGGCCATATCCTCAAAACTGAAGATCTCCTGTTTTATAGCTGAATGGAGGATGCGGAAATCATAAAACATTTTTGGGCTTAATGAGGCGGTATCCGCGGTATTCATTTTCTCATCAAAGTCCTTTAACCTTGCTAGTTCCGTAGCTATTGATGCTTTATTTAATGGGACAAACTTGCCATCGTAATCATGCAAACCAAGCGTAACCGCCGATCCTGGTCGCCAGGCGAAGTATCCCGCCAGGTAATCATCACTAAACTTTTGAAAAGCGGCATCGCCCGAAAGTTTGTCGCCACCGGCAGCAGATTTCTGTTTGCAGCTAATCAGCACAGCCAGCGGAATAAATAGCAATAATAACTTTTTCATAATGAGGTTGATTTTTGAGAAAATCGAATATAAGTGTTTATTGCGTTGCAGGCAAGGCTGCAGTAATAGTGGATAATATGTATAGTGTTATTGCTAATTTAAGATTAGTTATATGTCGATTAAGCCTTTGTTTACCAATGATTTAAAAACAAATCTTAGTTGTCTGCTATTATACAATAAAACACTACGCTATGAAAAGAAAACTCACAAGCATAATATTGCTTACAGCCATGCTGGGCATGTTATGTACAAGTTGTGCCCCAAGGCATATTGCACCGCCACCCGCGCCACCACGACCGGCCGGACCGTAATAAATACGAAAGCCTTTATTGCCAGAACAATAAAGGCTTTTTTGTTCCCGGCATTCGGAAGATTAAAAAGGGTGTCATACTGAGCGATAGTCGAAGTATGTGGGCAAAGGCCTCTGCGCTCACCCTTCGACTAACGCTCAGGATGACACTTCGCCCTCGATATCAAAAAATCAATAGTATAAAACAAATATTTAGAGCCCGGTTAATCCTTTTCATTTATAATGTATCCAATAACTAAACACCCGTTATTCAGGATGTTGACATTTAAAATTTACGATTATGAAAAAGAGATTTTTTGGATACGCATTAATAATAGCCGCATTTGTTTCAGTAACCTCAGGTTGCTATGTAGGGTATGGTTATGGCCATCCGCATCACCATTACTACCATGGGTATTAAAAGATAATTGTCAGTGAAGTTTTGTATGAGTGTGTGTGATAAGTGAGGGTGAGTGCGTGTGTAAGAGCTCCGATATGATCGGGGCTCTTTTTTGTGGAAAATTAGGGAAAGAATCAAGAATTAAGAGTCAAGAATCAGGATAATATGGCTTCTTTCTTTGCCCGTCAGTAGAACAGCTTGGGACAAAAAGCCTCACCTAAATCATCTCCAAAGGAGAGGACTTTAAAAGATCTAATACGTAATCAAACGCGTGCAAAGGCCCGACAAAAAGCGCGGGCCTGGGTGTTTTGCCTGTGGGTGGAAGGATCTTTTTGTCTTGATTTTTTGTTTCTTTTGTATCAAGACAAAAGAAATAGGCCTTAGCGGCTATGAGCGATACCATCAAATATGCGAACCGCTCTGTATAGATAGCTACGAGGTTGCCACGTCGTTCCTCCTCGCAATTGTAAAGGTCAGATAATTCGGTAACAGAATTAGCTTTAAACAAATAAGCTAAGAAAGTTATGCGCAACATTAATAATGACCTCACATTAAAACGGAATTATCTGAATAAGTACCGTTTTCTGATCAGCGAATATGAGCAGGTTAAACGGGGTGAACATCTGAACTACAGGTTTGCCAAAGAGTTTTATGCGGCCCATGATACCGATCCAAGGAGTTTTTTACTGTATTATAACCGTTTTAAACAATCAGGTAATGAACAGGATCTGCTGCCTGCCAAACGAGGGCCAAAGTACAGTACACGACGCCCGCTCCTGAAGATGAGCAGCAAGTACTTGACCTTCGGTTGAGGGGCTGCAATAAGTTCGAGATAGCCGACCAGTTTAAGCAAAAAGCTAATAACTTTACGCCATCGCCTTCAGGCGTATACAACATCCTGAAGCGGCACAATAAGAACCGTTTAACCGTCGCAGATAAAGAAGTAAAGCGAAAGATCATCAAAGAACGTATGGGCCAGTTAGGACATATTGACTGTCATCACCTGAGTAAAAGCGTGATCAGGGGACAAAGCAGGAAGCTTTACCTGATTTGCGTATTGGACGATTATTCCCGCCTGGCCTGGGCACAGGTGATGCCGGACATCACCGCGCTTACCACTATGTTTACTGCCCTGCATTGCATGCAGGCACTTAAGCGGGAGTTCGGTATCCAGTTCGAGGAGGTCATTGCTGATAATGGCCCGGAGTTCGGTACTTCCACCAGTTTGCAAAAACGCAACCATCCCTTCGAAAGAATGCTGATGGAAACAGGCATTAAGCGCCGTTATATGCAGCCTTACCGGCCACAAACCAACGGCAAGGTGGAACGCTTCTGGCGAACGCTTAAAGAAGACCTGATTGAAGATACAGACTTTGACAGTCTAGAAGAATTGGAAGACGAACTCTTAAAGTATCTCGTCTACTACAACTGGGAACGTCCACATCAAGGCATCAACGGCAAAAAACCTATCGATATGGCCTCCCTAAACAACAAAAAATAATACCTAATTCTGTTACCGAATTACTAAACCCTTACAGCAATGACAATTAGAATAGACTTGTATAGTGGTGGGATTGCTTTCCCGAAACAAGTTCGGGACAAGCTGTTCCTCGCAATGACGCGGTAAATAAGGTACGATATTACCCAACTATCACCTAACCAATTAACTATCAATAAAGAAAAATCATCAACCCTGTTGAAAATTAGAAAAATTGTGCCTACCTTTGCAGTCCTTAAAATAAGGATAAAACTGTAATTACAAAAAAGGAAAAATGCCTACTATTCAGCAATTAGTTAGAAAAGGTAGAGTAGCTCTGGTTGACAAGAGTAAGTCACCAGCGTTGGACAGCTGTCCACAGCGAAGAGGCGTATGCACACGCGTGTATACCACTACCCCTAAAAAACCAAACTCAGCAATGCGTAAAGTTGCACGTGTGCGCTTAACCAACGGAAAAGAAGTTAACGCTTATATTCCTGGTGAAGGTCACAACTTGCAGGAACACTCAATTGTATTGATCCGCGGTGGTCGTGTTAAAGACTTACCAGGTGTACGTTACCACATCATCCGTGGCGCGTTAGATACTTCAGGTGTTGCCGGTCGTAATCAGCGCCGTTCAAAATACGGTACTAAACGCCCTAAACCAGGTCAAGTAGCAGCGGCTCCAACTAA
Organism: Mucilaginibacter mallensis; assembly: GCF_900105165.1. NCBI lineage: Bacteria > Pseudomonadati > Bacteroidota > Sphingobacteriia > Sphingobacteriales > Sphingobacteriaceae > Mucilaginibacter > Mucilaginibacter mallensis. The sequence goes on along the minus strand of NZ_LT629740.1, from coordinate 4,547,213 downwards.
AGGTAAAAAGAAATAATTAAGGAGGATAGATAGCAATGAGAAAGTCAAAACCAAAAAAGAGAATTATCCTTCCTGATCCAAAGTTCAATGATACTTTGGTAACAAGGTTTGTAAATAATATGATGTATGATGGTAAAAAATCTACCGCATACGCTATATTTTACAACGCAGTTGAAATAGTTGAGAAAAAAACAAGCGAAAACGGGTTAGATACCTGGAAAAAAGCTTTAAATAATGTTATGCCAGCTGTTGAAGTTAAAAGCCGCCGTGTAGGTGGTGCAAACTTCCAGGTGCCAACCGAAGTTCGTCCGGAGCGTAAAATCGCTTTAGGTATGAAATGGTTGATCAGCTATGCACGTCGTCGTGGTGAAAAAACCATGATGGAGAAATTAGCAGGCGAGATCATATCAGCAGCTAAAGGTGAAGGTGCAGCAGTGAAGAAGAAAGAAGATACGCACAAAATGGCTGAGGCTAACAAAGCGTTCTCACATTTCCGTTTCTAATAAATTAGATTACACCGATTTAATAATACGATTACACCGATTATATATGTTTACACGTTATAATCGGTGTAGTTATAAAATGAGTTAGTGAAATCCAAAAAAAACAAAGATGTCAAGAGATCTAAAATATACAAGAAATATAGGTATTGCCGCTCACATTGATGCTGGTAAAACTACTACAACAGAGCGTATCCTTTACTATTCTGGCGTTAGCCACAAAATAGGTGAGGTACACGAAGGTGCAGCTACGATGGACTGGATGGCGCAGGAGCAAGAGCGTGGTATTACCATTACCTCTGCTGCTACAACTGTAGGCTGGAAATACCGTGGCAACAACTACCACATTAACATTATTGATACACCAGGACACGTGGATTTCACTGTTGAAGTGAACCGCTCACTGCGTGTATTAGATGGTTTAGTATTCTTGTTTTCAGCAGTTGATGGTGTTGAGCCACAATCTGAAACCAACTGGAGACTTGCCAACAACTATAACGTTGCCCGTATAGGTTTCGTTAATAAAATGGACCGCTCTGGTGCCGACTTTTTAAATGTTGTAAAACAAGTAAAAAGTATGTTAGGCAGCAACGCAGTGCCATTGCAATTACCAATTGGTGCTGAAGAGCATTTTAAAGGTGTTGTTGATTTAATTAACTGGAAAGGTATTGTTTGGAATGAGCATGATAAAGGTATGACCTTTACTGAAGTGCCTATCCCTGAGGATATGATCGAAGAAGCAACTGAGTGGAGAGAGAAATTACTTGAATCAGTAGCTGATTATGATGAGAGCCTGATGGAGAAATTCTTTGACGCTCCTGAAACTATTACTGAACGCGAAGTGCTTGACGCTTTACGTAAAGCAGTTTTAGATGCTAAGATCGTTCCTATGGTTTGCGGTTCATCTTTCAAAAACAAAGGTGTACAAACCATGCTTGATTATGTGATGGAATTATTGCCTTCACCTATGGATGTTGAAGGTATCATCGGTACTGATCCAAACACAGGCGAAGAAATATTACGCAAGCCATCTGAAAAAGAACCATTTGCAGCATTGGCGTTTAAAATTGCAACCGATCCTTTCGTAGGCCGTTTGTGTTTTATTCGCGTATACTCAGGTAATTTGGAAGCTGGTTCATATGTACACAACATGCGTTCTGACAACAAAGAGCGCATCTCACGTATATTCCAGATGCATGCTAACAAGCAAAACCCTATACCTAACGTAGGTGCAGGTGATATTGCAGCGGTAGTAGGCTTTAAGGATATCAAAACAGGTGATACCCTTTGTGATGAGAAACACCAGATCATCCTTGAGTCAATGAACTTCCCTGAGCCGGTTATCGGTTTGGCTATTGAGCCTAAAACTCAGGCTGACGTTGACAGATTAGGTATGGCTTTAGGTAAATTAGCTGAAGAGGATCCAACCTTCCGTGTTAACTCTGATGAAGAAACCGGCCAGACTGTAATTTCAGGTATGGGCGAGCTTCACTTAGATATCATCATGGACCGCTTGAAACGTGAGTTTAAAGTAGAGGTTAACCAGGGTGCTCCGCAAGTTGCTTACAAAGAATCTATCACAGGTACAATACAACACCGCGAAACATATAAGAAACAAACCGGTGGTCGTGGTAAATTTGCTGATATACAGGTAATACTTTCACCAAACGACGAAGGTAAAGAAGGATTACAATTTGTTAACGAAATTAGCGGTGGTTCAATCCCTCGTGAGTTTATCCCATCTGTTGAAAAAGGCTTTGCTGCTTCAATGGTAAATGGTGTGTTAGCGGGTTTCCCTTTAACAAGCTTAAAAGTTCGTTTGATAGATGGTTCATTCCACGCTGTCGATTCGGATGCTTTATCATTCGAGTTAGCTGCTAAAATGGCTTACCGTGAGGCATTGCCAAAATGTAAACCAGTATTGCTTGAGCCGATCATGAAAATTGAGATCCTTACCCCTGAAGAAAACATGGGTGATGTTATCGGTGACATGAATCGTCGTCGTGGCCAACTGTTAGGTATGGATTCACGTGCAGGTGCACAGGTAATTAAAGCAACTGTACCATTGTCAGAAATGTTCGGTTATGTAACCCAGTTACGTACCATCACTTCAGGCCGTGCTACTTCAACCATGGAGTTTGATCACTATGCTGAAGCGCCACGTAACGTACAGGAAGAAGTAATTGCAAAAGTAAAAGGCAAAAAAGCCGCTGCTAACGCGTAAATAAATTGATGTGTAAATATGCAGATGTGCAGATATGCAAATGAGAAATCAAAAGCATCCGCACATTTGCATATCCGCACATCTGCACATAAATTAACCAACCGCCCTAATAAATAGCTCTTAGGGTTGGTTACAAAAACAAATAACATGAGCCAAAGGATCAGAATCAAATTAAAATCTTACGATTACAACTTGGTTGATAAATCAGCTGAGAAGATCGTAAAAACAGTAAAACCTACGGGTGCTGTTGTAAGCGGACCACTTCCCTTACCAACTGAAAAGAAAATCTTTACAGTATTACGTTCACCACACGTAAACAAAAAAGCACGTGAGCAATTCCAATTATGCTCTTACAAGAGATTATTGGATATCTACAGTTCAAACTCAAAAACTGTAGACGCTTTAATGAAGCTTGAATTGCCAAGCGGTGTTGAAGTTGAGATCAAGGTGTGATAGTACCGGAAGATCAGATATTAAAAAGCCATTCGTTTTACGGATGGCTTTTTTTGTTGGTTAATACGAGATGGTAAGGCTGTCATGCTGAGCGCTAGTCGAAGCATGTGGGCAAAGGCCTTTACGCCATGCTTCGACTAGCGCTCAGCATGACAACCACCGCTTTTGGAATAACGTTTAGCGTAAGTCTTGTGATTCGGGATTAGCCAGGATGACTTGTGTTTATTGATATTTAGGGCGTTGCCTCCGGCCCGTGCTATCCGCTCATACTGCACAGGCCTTAGCCACAAAGCCGGTATCCGCTACTATCACTAACGCGAATAGTTATTGTTTCTTCCTCAAACACCAAGTTGTCATACACCTTAAATTCTGCACATTGGTAGTTTTTATCGGCTCAAATAACTCAGCGCCGAGTTCAGTTGTATAACGCAATAGTGTTTTCTGGTTTACCAAATAACGGGTTGAGCCATCGGGCAATAGATAAACACCATCGCGAATTGGTGTAACTAAATCCTCAATACCAATATCTGATGCTAGTCGGGCAAACAGATACCCTCCCGGTTTCAGCACCCGCCAAACAGATCGCAGCATCGCATCAAAATGCGCATGATCCCGGGCGAAATGTAATATCGCACTGCAAATAGCCAGGTCGAAGAAATCATCGGCATAGGGGAGATGTTCGGCAATAGCTACTACAAAGTTTGATTCCGGATTGTTAGATGTCAGTTTAGCTGATAATTGCTTTACATGTTCTACAGCTCTTGTATCCGGATCAATGCCATGCACTTCAAATCCATTCTGCAAAAAGTAGTGCAGGTTTCGTCCGCCTCCGCAGCCTATATCGATAATTTTATGGCAATTATCAAATCGGCCTTTCAGTAACTGATCGAACAGATAAATATCAATATTGCCGTAAAGCTGTTGCAGGTTGTTTTGCATGAGGAGTGGATGCTTGTTGGGGTGAATTTACAGAGTAAGGTTTCAAAATTCAGATAATTCTAACGAATAATGAAACTTACGAAGTTCAACTCGAATTGTCTATTTTTAATGGCCTCGTTGAGGGCTTCGCCGTTTTAAAACTTCGTAAGTTTATATCGGGCGGATAAGCTTGCTCCTATTAATTTAACATACTTAAAGCTTTAAGAAGTTTATCATCCCGCAAACGAACACTACGTGTATCAAAAACGAACGGTTAGGTTGTGTTTTATTGTATTAATTATCTGTTTGTCAATTATTTATAATTATGGCATTGTCTTGGGGTGATGATGCATGAACTATAGATCATCATATTATGTTTAAGAACTTTGTCAAAATTGCATGGCGTAACCTACTGAAGAACAGGGTTTATGCGTCGATAAATATTCTTGGTTTGGCTTTTGGTATGGCGGTAGCCATGTTGATTGGCCTATGGCTCATGGATGAGCTTACCTTTAACCATTACCATACCAACCACAGCGATATAGCACAGGTTAGGGCTACCTTGGACTTTAACGGGCAGGTAAGCACGCAGGACGCCATAGCCATGCCGCTTGCAGCCGAACTGCATAATAAATACGGGTCGAATTTTAAGGGTATGTCGCTAGCCTCGTGGAATGTTGGTTATATATTAGCTAATGGCGACAAAAAGATATCCAATGATGGAATGTGGGTGCAACCTGTGTTTCCATCAATGATGAGCCTGCGTATGATTGAGGGTAATATCAACGCCTTGAATGATCAGCTTTCGGCTTTAATAAGCCAGTCGACCGCGAAGGCGCTTTTTGGCGATGCCGACCCTATGAATAAAACCATCCGCGTTAACAGTAAATATGATATGAAGGTGGCAGGTGTTTATGAGGATATCCCGCATAATTCAGCGTTCAATGATACACATATCCTGATGTCCTGGGCAAAATATATAACTACCGAAAAATGGCTGCAGGATGCGCAGCAGCAATGGGGGAATCACAGTTTTCAGTTATTTGTGCAAATGAACCCCAATGTTAATATGGATGCTGTTTCGGCTAAAATAGAGCTGATAGCCGCAAACCATTTTAAAGAGGGCCACGAACGCATCATGTTGCATTCTATGGATAAATGGCGCCTTTACAGCGAATTTGAAAATGGAAAAATAAAAGGTGGCCGCATTACCTATGTATGGCTGTTTGGTATCATCGGCGCGTTTGTGTTGCTGCTGGCCTGCATCAACTTTATGAATTTAAGTACTGCACGTTCTGAAAAACGTGCCAAAGAGGTTGGTATACGCAAAGCCATTGGTTCGGTACGCAAACAATTGGTAGTACAATTTTTAAGCGAATCTGTTATAATGGCTGTAATAGCTTTTGTACTTGCTCTTGTGCTTGTACTATTGTTTTTGCCATATTTTAACATCATGGCCGATAAACAAATGGAGGTACCTTTTGCAAACCCGTGGTTTTGGCTGACTGCGATAGTATTTGTAACATTTACAGGTGTAGTGTCTGGCAGTTACCCTGCCTTTTATTTGTCGGGCTTTAATGCGGTTGCAGTGCTTAAGGGCACATTCCGCAGCGGCCGTTTTTCGGCATTGCCACGTAAGATATTGGTGGTTTTGCAGTTTACCATATCGGTTACGCTTATTATAGGCACAGTAATAGTATTTAAGCAGATCCAATTTGCGAAGAACAGGCCCGTCGGTTACACGCGTGAGGGCCTGATAACCGTAATGATGAACACTCCCGACCTGGTTGGCCATTACGATGCCATCAGGAATGACCTGATCCGTACCGGCGCTGTTGAGAATATGGCAGAATCGTCAAGCCCTACCACGGGCGTATGGTCAAACCAGATAGGTTTCGACTGGACAGGTAAAGATCCGTCAGTTACTCCTGTTTTAGGGACTATTGCCGTTACCCATGATTTTGGTAAAACCATTGGCTGGCATGTAATCCAGGGCCGCGATTTTTCGAAAGCATTTGCTACTGATACCAATGCTATGCTGATTAACGAAAAGGCGCTAAAGCTTATCGGTTTTAAAAATCCGGTTGGGCAAACGGTAAAGCTTAATGGTAAGGCTTATACGGTTGTAGGCGTTGTATCAGATATGATCATGGATTCGCCTTATGTACCGGTTGATCCGACAGTATTTATGATGAATTATGGATGGGCCAACGTTATCACCATAAAAATAAAGCCAACCGTAGCAGTTTCAGCCGCGCTCGATAAAATAGGCGGGGTGTTTAAGCGCTATAACCCCGGTAGTCCGTTCACTTATAAATTTACCGATGATGAGTATGCCCAAAAATTCTCGGATGAAGAACGTATAGGTAAACTGGCATCATTCTTTGCCGTACTCGCGATATTTATTTCGTCGCTTGGTTTATTTGGTCTGGCATCATTTGTGGCCGAACAGCGTACCAAGGAAATAGGTGTTCGTAAGGTATTAGGAGCTTCGGTGGCTAACTTGTGGGGGATGCTATCAAAAGAGTTTATTCTTTTGGTGATGATATCATGCCTGATAGCAACACCACTGGCCTGGTATTACCTCAACAACTGGTTAAAAGCATATCACTATCGTACTGAAATCTCATGGTGGGTATTTATCGTATCATGCGCAGGTGCTATGCTCATCACGCTGATGACTGTAAGCGCGCAAGCCATAAAGGCCGCGGTTGCCAATCCGGTAAAAAGTTTGAGAAGCGAATAGATATGTTGGCTACACTTTAACCGTTCAGGAAATCCTGCCAAACGCCTTCGAGTTCATCAACCAGTTCGGGCCTGATGGAAATACCGGATGCCTGTGGTGTCCATGTTTGTGCGGCAAGATTTCCTGTTTTCAAAATATCAAAAGTAAGGATAGGCTCTTTGTCGGGATTGAGCAAAACATCGAGCGTAATAACTATGCGGTAATAAGTGCGGCCTTTGCGTAATGCCAAAAAAGGTTCTGATGAAACAATGCCCGAAGCGAAGATGCCTTTGGGTTCAATCCCAAGGCGTACAATATAGGCCCTGTCGCCGGGTTGTATGGTTTTATGGCTGGCTACGCTCCAGGTTTCCTCTAACCTACCGGTTACCGAAAGCTTTTGAATGTCATCATCTATATCGTCCCATGCCCATTTAACCGGGTTCCATCCAAAAAGGTATGCTTTCATTTATTGATTTTCCAAAACTAACGATGGCAAAAGGAATTTGTTCACCACATCATGAAAATCCGTTTAATCCAATAAACGGCGGAGCCCTCTTGAGCACCTTTAAAAAACAAATAATAGGTGAAAAATCCTGGTTTTACTTCCCCAGCAAATCATCCAGCTTATTGCGCTCGGTTTGCAGCTCACGGGCAAGCTTTTTCTCCTTTTCGTTGGCCTTGGCTTTGTAGTTTTTATAATCTTCTTCCAGCTCGTTATACAGTTGTACCCTGTATTTAGCTTCGCTGCTTGCAGCGCCTGAACGGCCGATAACTATAGCTGCCGTAGCGCCAAATACCAATACCAGCCCCCACATAATAATGTTATAGGTTGATTTATCAATATCTATTCCCAGTAAGCTTACTTCATTGCGTTTTGCATTTGCTTCAGATAGGGATTCACCGCTTGTTTTGGCACTGTTTTGCAAGCTATCAATGGTTTTTGTTTGCAAAGTCAGTTTATCCTGTGATGCTTTTAAGGCCTGGCGCACTTGTGTAAGCGTATCTATAAAGCTTTTGTGGAAAGCTCCAACCAGATCCTGTTGGGTACCACCGTAAATCTTGCTCAGTAAATAGCGGTACTGACCGTTTAATGTTTTATCCTGAGGCGGTTCAGGTTTAGCGGCAACTACTTTTGTGGTATCCGTAAAATGAGTTTTTTGCGCAGTTATTGTGGCGTGTGTAGTTGAGTCGACTGCTTTTTTAAAAAATTTGGGGGCAAGCTTTTTTACCTTCACTGTTGCAGCGGGTTTTGCTTCATCAGTTGTGGTAGATGTTACAGGTGTAGGAGTTGTTTTTACAGAGTCCTGGGCGTGTGCCGCAACCATGGTAATACAAATAAATGCTGCGATCAGTGGCAGAGCAAAAAGCTTCTTCATAATTTAAAATTACACATACTAAATTAATAAAACATGAACAGAAAACATTTTATTGTTTGCCTGGGATGACTTTATCATGACGAATGTAAGCTTTCATACGTAAATTTGCTACTCATAGTTATATTAGCGGAATGAATATTGGTTTAATAGGGTTAGGCGATATGGGCCGGTTGTATGCAAAAGCCTTTGCTAAAGCAGGTTACCAGGTTTGCGGATGCGATTTACCCGAAAATAGAAATAAACTTGAAGAAGAATTATTGCCTCTGGGTATCAAAATACTGGATAGCGGCAAGGATGTAGCACGCGTAAATGACCTGATTATTTATTCAGTTGAAGCAGAAAAACTGGAGCAGGTAGTAGCTGAATGCGGGCCCGTTACTAAATTCGGGGCCATTGTAGCCGGGCAAACATCGGTAAAAACACCGGAGATCGCCATATTTGAAAAATACCTGCCTGAAGATACACAGATCATCACCTTTCATGGTATGCATGGCCCGGGTTTTGAGCCCAAAGGGCAAAAATTGATACTGATACCTCACCGTTGTGATAAGGCAGCTTACCAGCGTATGTACGATCTGTTCACAGCTATTGGAAGTGATATTGTTGAGATGGTTGATTACCATGAGCACGATAAAATAGTTGCCGATACACAGGCCGTAACTCATGTTGGTTTTGAAAGCATGGGCACCGCCTGGAAATCTGCTGGATTTTTCCCCTGGGAAAATGGCTCTTATATTGGAGGGATAGATAATGTGAAGATATTAACCACCCTGCGCATATTCAGTTACAAGGCCCACGTGTATGCAGGCCTGGCTATATTAAACCCTTATGCCAAACAGCAGGTTAAACGCTATGCCGAATCGGAATCAGAATTATTTAAGCTGATGATAAAAGAGGAGGAGGCTGATTTCAGGTCGAGGCTTTACCGTGCCCGCGACTTTGTTTTTCATGAAAGCCGCAAACCCATTATGCTGAATGATGCCGTGATGAAAGAGTTTTCGCTAGCGCAAAAACCAGAATTGCAGAAACCTAATTCGCATTTAAGCATTTTAAGCATGGTTGATGCCTGGTATCACCTGGGCGTAAACCCCTATGATAACCTCATCTGCCAAACGCCACCTTTCCGACTGCGTTTAGGCATTGCCGAATACCTGTTTAAAAATGAGGACCTGCTGGAAGAATCTATCAAAACCGCGCTTTACGATAAAACCATCCGCGGTGACGATCTGGAATTCCATTCAGCAGTACGGGAATGGTCGGCCATAATAGGTTACGGCGATATGGAAGGTTATAAAAAGCATTTTAATGAAGTGCAAAACTTCTTTAGTCACCGATTGGAAGAAGGTAAAGCACAAAGCGCGGAGTTGATCAGGAGATTGATGATGGAATAAAGGGCTATTTTAATGCTTTGGATACTAACCAAGAAATTAACGCTCCAATCACTATTAATACGATACCACCTAAGATCTTATTCCAAACGGATTGACTTTTAAAGCCAATTGTTAAATCCTTAAGATGATCTTCTTGATCTTTTAAGTCTTTTGAAAGCGAGCTAATATTGGAAATAGTAGAATTAAATTGTGTTGAAGTAATAGTAAGATTCTGCGTTAATTGATTTATTTGTTTACTGTTTTCATTAACTAATTGATTGGCTTTTTCCAAATCTTCAGCTAAAGATTTGGTTTGGACTGAAATTGCAGTTACTGAACTTGTTAGTTGTACTACATTATTTGTTAAATCTTTGATTGGTTTCAAAACATCCTCATATCTTGCTTTTAGATCTATAATATCTTTAGTAATATTTTCTATTTGTTTTACCCTGTCGCTTATTTGCATCCAAGGCAAAACTTCCATATTAGCCATTTTATCTATAAATTGATCGGGTAGATTACCATTTAATAAATTGGGTTCAGGCTGAACATCCTTTTCCGGTTCAACGCCTAGTTTTTCAAAAACAATATTGCAGATTTTTCTACCATAACGAATTATAACCTTTTTTGGTGATGCATTATATAACCCAAAAAGCAAGTGACCTTTATATCCTGGATCAACTATACTGCCTGTCAATAGGATTATTCCTTCATAAGAAAGTGTTCTCTTTGAACCAAGACGCGCACAAATGTTTTTAGGAAAAGCCATGTTCTCAAAAGAAACAATTCCAGCATACGAGCCCGGTGGGATTTCCATTGGTTTTTCTTCCAAATTCAACTCTATACCGTCACCACCTATAATTCCTTTTTTTCCTACCCTTAGATCATAACTAGAGGCTTCTAAGGATGATGTTGCAAAAGAATCCTTAGTTATTAATAATTCTCTATTGATGTAATCGGTTATTTCTTTATCAGATAAAATAGACGAATTAGTTTTAGGATCACCATCAAATAAAGTTGTCATAAATTATCTGTTTGTATTGTATTATATAAAGATGATAATTAAAATTTGTTTGTTATCAACAAATGGGGATTGTTAATAAAAAATACATACAGATTTCTAAGGATATTTTTTTGGCTTAATCTTCCTCCCTCAGCCGTTCATCAGTATAAGTAATTGCTGTTTTGCCGTGGGCTTTGGGCTTGCCATATTCATCAATACTTACAAATACTATCTTATCAACGGTTAGGATGGATTTGTGTGAGATCTTGTTGCGCACTTCACAGGCCAGGGTAATGGAGGTATGACCAAAATGGGTTGCTTTAATTCCCAGCTCAATAATATCCCCCTGGCGGGCCGAATTAATAAAGTTAATTTCAGACATGTACTTGGTAACGCAGCTATTGGTTCCCAGTTGTATGATAGCATATATAGCGGCTTCTTCATCTATCCAGCGCAGCAAACTCCCACCGAATAGTGTACCATGTGCATTAAGGTCTTCTGGTTTTACCCATTTACGAGTGTAAAAATTCATAACAGTATAGTATAGGCCACAAAAGTACGGTTTATACTAAATTCTAACATCACTTTGCTGTAAACAATGTCCAGGGATAGGCCTTCATATCACGCAGATATTTGCTTTGGTAGCTGTATTCCGGGTGTTTTTTAAAGAAGGGTGCTGCTAAAAAGTCGGCCCCGCCTGGGTGGCCCATATGTGCCCATAGCTGCATCTTATTGGCCAGATCGGTTGTGGTAACCTTGCCTTGTACCGCACCCATTGGGAAGTAGGGGCCTTCGCTCCATTCAGGTACGCCTCTCGGGTCTTCATCTACGTGCCCGTCGATTACACAACGGTCAAAAGCATTTTTCTTATTTAGAGCATCGTAGGTATCACCCTCAATAACTTTACCTGTCGAATCGGTCAGCTTGCCCTTATAGTCAACAGCCACTAGTTTCTGCATCCGTAATTTACGGGCATTGGGTGAGTTGGTTGGGTCATTCACATTAAATGTAGTCTCTTCCTTTATCAGTTTAGGATCACTCGGGAAATTTGAGCCTATCATAGCTGTATCCTTTGATCGCCATACCTTATAATCTTTCAGGCCCAGTTCAAGCTTGGCAACTTCATTAGTTTTGGTATCGCCTATCAGCCAGTCGTTAGCGTAACCGCCATTGTTATTGGTGGTCATTATTTTTATTACGTCATCAATGCTATTGGCGTATTGAGCAGCCCTGCGTGCACGAACAAATTCAGGGGTTTGCGTAGTGTCGAAACCTTCAAAGCCGGTTATGGTAGTTTCGGTAATTAATATACCACTGCCGGTTACTACAAAATCGTCGCCGCTATGTATAAGTCCGGGTGCACAATCCATTAATATATGGTTGCCTTTTTCAGGTTTAATATCGGCAATAACGTTCCAGCGTTCGCCCTCAATGTAATCTGTCCAGTTATTATGGCCTATCACTATTTTGCCATCCTTGGTATAGCTGCCGGTGGCAATAAAAGCGCTACAATTGCCGGGGGCCTTATTATTACCGCTGCCGGGTTTTAATTTATTCTCCAGGCTGGGTACATAGTATGATGATAGCTCGATATTGGCATTCAGCGCGGTAATATCCAGCGAATCGTATTTCATGCCGCGGGCTTGCAGGCCTTCGGCTATGCCTTTTATCTCAGCCTGATATTCAGGATCAATTTTAGCCCATAAAAATCTTTTTGATGCCGCGCGGTAAAAGGCCCAATCCTTGTTGCTGGTGTGTGGCAGGTAAAACTGCATTACCTTTATTAAAGTATCAATTTCTTTTGCCAGTAAATAGCCATGCTGATAGCCAATGTCTGATGGTGAGCCAGAGAGGTGCACATATATCCAGCCGTTCTTTTCTTCGCGGGTAGCATTACCCAGCCGGTTATGAACAACAGGTTTTTGCTTGCAGCTGAAAAACACTAAGGCAATAACAAGGGTAGCCCCTAGTTTGATAAGACTTTTCATGAGGGTAATAAATAAGATCAGTTAAATAGCAGTTCAATTTAAGAAAAAGAAATAGTCTTATAAAGAGATCCAGCTAATTTATTTAACTGTTCTTCATCACTACTAAATATACTGCCTTTTTATCGGGCATGGCATATTTGGGATTGTCATAATCCTCAACGCTCTGAATGGTTGCCGGGTCGAAGGATTTGCCCAACATGGTTTCGGCGTCATCAATTGAATAGGGGGCGCCCTTTATAAAGAAAACAAAACCGTAGTTAGATTTTCTCAGGTTTTTCATATAGGTGGGTTCTTTAGCCCCGCCAAAGCCAAAACTTATCGGTACTGTGTACATTACTCTTACCGGTTCGCCTTTTTGTATGCCAGGCTTCCATAATGGCGACTGGGATATAACCCGTGCTGCTTCTGATTCGCACCCTGCACCAAGGCATGTAATGGGCTTTACATCTGCCATTGAGCCATCTTTCTCAATAACAAACGAAACAATCACTTTACCTTCAAGGCCCAAAACATTGGCGACTTCAGGATACTTAAGATTTTTAGCTATGTATTTGTAGAAGCCTTGTACTCCGCCCGGAAATAGTGGCTCTTGTTCTACAGCAACGAAGATTCGTTTGCTGGTGTCTTTTTTGGTTGTATCCTGCGCATTAACAATGCCAAATGATATTGTCAGAAATATTAATAATGCGAAGAAAAGTTTAGGGTTAATCATGGAGTAAAAATATAATTAATCAATATTAAATGCAGTAGGTGGATGCATTTAAACATTAAAAATTTTGTAGAACATTTCACGGTTACAAAACATTGCAGGTATTATCAGCCGATGTATGTTTAAAAGAAATAATAGATCTATCAGCTAACTAGCTTTTTAAGGGCGGTTAACAGCAAGTAACCGCCTGATTTCGATTTTTTTATCACATAATTCCTGCCAAAATACTCTACTCAAAATATTTATGAAAAAATAACTCAGTAACTATTTGAGAATTAATCTAAAATATCTATCTTTGCCGTCCCTTAACGGGGGAATAATATGCCTTGAACGAAGCCCTACTGCTTCGATGGGCACAAACTAAAAAAGAAAATGTCAGGAATTATTGGTAAAAAAGTAGGAATGACCAGCATTTTCGATGAAACAGGGAAGAATATTCCTTGCACGGTAATCGAAGCTGGCCCTTGCGTTGTAACACAAGTGAAATCTGTGGATACAGACGGATATGCTGCCGTACAGTTAGCATATGGTGAGAAAAAAGAAAAGAACACCTCAGGTCCTTTAAAAGGTCACTTCCAAAAAGCAGGTACGTCTCCAAAGCGTAAACTGGTTGAATTCAAAACTTTCGAAGACGAAAAAAATCTAGGTGACACAGTTACTGTAGAGATTTTCGCTACGGGAGATTTTGTGGATGTGGTTGGTACATCTAAAGGTAAAGGTTTTCAGGGCGTAGTTAAACGTCACGGTTTTGGTGGTGTGGGTATGCAAACTCACGGTCAGCACAATCGTTTACGTGCGCCAGGTTCATTGGGTGCCTCATCATGGCCTTCACGTGTATTTAAAGGTATGCGCATGGCTGGTCAAATGGGTAATGAGCGTGTAAAAGTTCAAAACGTACAAGTTTTGAAAGTTTATCCGGAGCAAAACCTGTTAGTAATTAAAGGTTCCATCCCTGGAGCTAAGGGTTCATTCGTAATAGTGGATAAATAAGATGGAAGTTAAAGTATTAAATGTATCAGGTAAAGAAACAGGTGCCAAAGTGCAACTTCCTGAGTCCGTATTCGGTATCGAACCTAACGATCACGCTATCTATCTTGATGTTAAGCAGTTTTTAGCTAATCAACGTCAGGGTACGCACAAATCAAAGCAGCGTAACGAAATTGCAGGTTCAACCCGTAAATTATATAAGCAAAAAGGTACAGGCGGTGCCCGTGCAGGTAGCGTAAAATCACCATTGTTTAATGGTGGTGGTCGTGTATTCGGTCCGCAACCACGCGATTACAGCTTCAAATTAAACAAGAAGCTTAAAGCGCTGGCACGTAAATCAGCCTTAACATACAAAGCACAAGACAATAGCATTTTAGTGTTGGAAGATTTCAACTTTGATTCTATCAAAACTAAAACCTATATACAAATGCAAGCCGACCTGAATGTTACTAATGATAAAACATTATTAGTATTAGCAGGTGTGGAAAATAACAATGTGTATTTATCAAGCAGGAATCTGAAAAAAACTAAGGTGATTTCAGTTGAGCAGCTAAACACTTATGATGTGTTAAACGCTGGTAAACTTTTATTAACCGCAGGTGCTGTTAAAACTTTGGAGGAAGCATTAGCTAAGTAATTATGGAAATCTTAAAAAAACCCTTACTTACTGAAAAAGTAACTCAATTAACTGAGAAGCTTAACCGTTACGCTTTTGTAGTTGATCCAAGAGCTAACAAAATTCAGATTAAGGCAGCAATAGAAACTATGTACGGTGTTACCATTACAGATGTAAACACCATGAGGTATGTAGGTAAATTAAAAAGCCGCAATACAAAAGCAGGCGCCGTTAGCGGTCGTGCTGCAGCGTATAAGAAAGCGATCATCACGCTGAAAGACGGTGAAGTTATAGACTTTTACAGCAATATATAATAGAGATGGCAGTTAAAAGATTTAAACCGGTTACCCCGGGCACACGTTTCAGGGTTGATGTATCTAATTCAGATATAACAACTAATGTACCTGAAAAGTCGTTGGTTGTTTCAGCCAACACACGTTCAGGCGGTCGTAACAACAGCGGTAAAATGACTATGCGCTACATGGGTGGTGGTCATAAACAAGCATACAGGTTAATAGATTTCAAACGTAATAAATTTGATATCCCTGCAAAGGTTGCAACTATAGAGTATGATCCTAACCGTTCAGCACGTATAGCACTGTTACACTTTGTTGATGGAGAGAAAAGATATATGATCGCTCCGGCAGGATTAGAAGTTGGACAAACTGTTGTATCTGGCGAAACAGCTACTCCTGAAGTAGGTAATACAATGCCATTGAAAAATATCCCTTTGGGCTCTATTATTCACAACATTGAATTAAACCCAGGTCAGGGAGGTTCTATCGCACGCAGCGCAGGCACTTACGCACAGCTTTCAGCACGTGATGGCAAATATGCTATCATCAAATTGCCTTCAGGCGAAACACGTATGATACTGTCAACTTGTTTGGCAACTATCGGTACCGTTTCAAACGGCGAGAAAGCAAACGCTGTGTTAGGTAAAGCTGGCCGCAAACGCTGGTTAGGCCGTCGCCCAAGAGTTCGTGGTGTAGCCATGAACCCGGTAGATCACCCTATGGGTGGTGGTGAGGGAAGAGCCTCAGGTGGTCACCCACGTTCACGTAAAGGTTTATTAGCTAAAGGCTACAAAACCCGTGACAAAAAGAAAACATCGGATCGTTATATCATTGAAAGAAGGAAGAAATAACAATGGCTCGTTCAATTAGAAAAGGACCTTACATCGATCATAACCTTGACAGAAAGGTTACGACGCTAAATGATTCAAATAAGAAATCAGTAGTAAAAACATGGTCACGTCGTTCCATGATCTCTCCTGATTTTGTTGGTCATACATTTGCAGTACACAACGGTAACAAATTTATACCAGTGTATGTAACAGAAAATATGGTTGGTCATAAGTTGGGTGAATTTGCCCCAACCCGTACATTCCGCGGTCACGCAGAAAAGAAAAAATAAGGCATGGAAGCAACAACTAAAATCAAAAAGTCTGTATTGATCAGGCAACAAAAAGAAGCAGCAAAAGCCATAGTAGGCGGCTCTTCAGTTGCTAAATTACAGAACTGCCCAACTTCACCACGCAAAATGCGTTTGGTGGTTGATCTGATCCGTGGTGAAAACGTTGAGAAAGCGTTATACATCTTAAAATTTACAAATAAAGAAGCAGCGATACGCGTTGAGAAACTATTGCTTTCAGCTATCAAAAACTGGGAAGCAAAAAACGAAGACAAACGTGTTGAAGATAGTGCACTATATGTTAAAGAGATTTCAGTAGGTGGTGGCCGTCAATTAAAAAGACTGCGCCCTGCTCCGCAAGGAAGAGGATACCGCATACGCAAACGCTCAAACCATGTAACACTTATTGTGGACAGTAAAAACGATAACAATTAATTTGAAATGGGACAGAAAGCAAATCCAATAGGTAACAGATTAGGAATCATCAAAGGTTGGGATTCTAATTGGTTCGGTGGAAATCACTATGCCGACAAATTAGTTGAAGACGAAAAGATCCGCAAATATCTTTCAGCACGTATAAACAAAGGTGGTGTATCTAAAATAGTTATCGAGCGTACTTTAAAACGCATCACTGTAACTATCCACACAGCACGCCCGGGTATCGTAATTGGTAAAGGCGGCGCAGAGGTTGATAAGATCAAAGAAGAATTGAAAAAACTGACTAAAAAGGAAGTTCAGATCAACATATTCGAGATCAAACGCCCTGAGCTTGACGCACAATTAGTTGCTGAAGGTATAGCAAAACAACTTGAGGCTCGTATCTCATTCCGTCGTGCCATGAAAACTACTATTGCTTCAACCATGAGAATGGGTGCTGAAGGAATAAAAGTAATGACATCAGGCCGTTTAGGCGGTGCGGAAATGGCACGTAGCGAACAATATAAAGAAGGAAGAATTCCTCTGCACACATTCCGTGCTGATATTGACTACGCATTAGCAGAAGCATTAACTACTTATGGTAAAATAGGTGTTAAAGTATGGATCTGCAAAGGCGAAGTTTACGGCAAACGCGATCTATCTCCAAACATTGGTGGTACTAGCAGCAACAGCGGTAAAGGTGGCAGGCCAGAAGGTAACGCGGCAGGCTTCGGCGGTCGTGGTAACGAAAGAGGCGGCGAGCGCGGTGGCGAACGCAGAGGAGGCCCTAATGATAAAAGAGGTGGTGGAAGCAACGATCGTCGCGGTAACGCAGGTGGTGGTGGAAATCGTCCGGGTGGACCAAATCGCCAGGGTGGCGGTCCCGGTGCAAATCGCGGTGGTGGAAATCGCCCGGGTGGCCCAGGAAAGAGATAATAATCAAAGTCGAGACAGACATCGAATAGATAATAAAGCTTAAGAAAATGCTACAGCCAAAAAGAACGAAGTTCAGAAAGATGCAAAAAGGCAAAATGAAAGGAAACGCCAGTCGTGGCGCTGAACTTTCATTCGGATCTTTCGGTATAAAATCACTGGAACCGGCCTGGATCACCAGCCGCCAGATAGAAGCTGCACGTATTGCTGTTACACGTTTTATGAAACGTGAAGGCCAGGTGTGGATCAGGATATTCCCTGACAAGCCTGTAACCAAAAAACCAGCAGAGGTACGTATGGGTAAAGGTAAAGGTGCGCCGGAATACTGGGTAGCGGTAGTACGCCCCGGAAGGATCATCTTTGAAGCAGAAGGTGTACCACTGGAAACAGCTAAAGAGGCATTACGCCTTGCGGCACAAAAATTACCAGTGCAAACAAGATTTATAGTACGTAGAGATTACGTGGAAGCATAAATAAAAAAGTTAGCAGTTTTGAGTTTGCAGTTATCAGTTTGATAAGCGGGCTTGGAACTAAAAACTCAAATAACTAACAAGAAAATGAAGAACTCAGAAATTTTAGAGCTATCAACTGAAGAATTGGTTGCAAGAATCGGCGAAGAGAGAGCAAGTCTCACAAAACTGAAATTTGCACATGCGGTTTCGGCTATTGAGAACCCAACACGTATTACAAAAGTACGCAAGGATGTTGCTCGTTTAACTACTGAATTAACTAAGCGCAAAGCTGCGCCGGCTTCTGAAAAGAATTAATTTTTTAGAAATGGAAAGAAATTTAAGAAAAACACGTACCGGCCTGGTAGTTAGCAACAAGATGGAGAAATCTATCGTGGTAGCTGTTGAGCGGAAAGTGAAGCACCCGATTTATGGTAAGTTCGTTAAGAAAACTACCAAATTTATGGCTCATGACGAAACTAATACCTGTGGTATTGGAGATACCGTATTGATTATGGAAACCCGTCCGTTGAGCAAGAGCAAAAACTGGAGATTAGTTCAAATTATAGAAAGGGCTAAATAACATGGTACAACAGGAATCAAGATTAAATGTAGCTGATAACAGCGGTGCTAAAGAAGTTTTAGTGATCCGCGTATTGGGCGGTACCGGTAAAAGATATGCTTCTATTGGTGATAAGATAGTAGTTACTGTAAAGAGCGCTTTGCCATCAGGCAACGTTAAAAAAGGAACTGTATCAAAAGCAGTAGTAGTAAGAACCAAGAAAGAGATTCGCAGGAAAGATGGTTCATATATACGTTTTGACGATAACGCAGCAGTTTTGTTAAATAACCAGGATGAGCCAAGAGGTACCCGTATCTTTGGCCCGGTTGCAAGAGAACTGCGTGAGAAACAATTTATGAAAATTGTATCATTAGCACCGGAGGTATTGTAACAATGGATAAGAAAAAACACGAACAACCTGCTAAATTAAAGATCCGTAAAGGTGATTTAGTAAAGGTTATAGCTGGTGACTCAAAAGGCACTGAAGGCAAGATAAAAGAAGTAATATTGGCTAATGGCAGAGCTATTGTTGAAGGTGCTAACTTAGTATCAAAACATACAAAACCAAATGCAGCTAATCCAAACGGTGGAATTGTTAAGCAGGAAGCTGCTATACACATTTCAAACCTGGCGCTGGTTGATCCTAAAACAGGAAAAACTACACGCGTTGGCCGTAAAAGAAACGATGCCGGTAAATTGGTAAGGGTATCAAAAAAATCAGGGGAGGAAATTAAGTAATGACTTACACACCGAGATTAAAATCAAAATATAAGGAAGAGATCCGTACCGCACTGAAAGATAAATTTCAGTACAAAAGCGTTATGCAGGTTCCTAAACTTGAGAAGATTGCCATTAACCAGGGTGTTGGCGGTGCTACTACCGACAAAAAACTGATCGAAAACACGATCACTGAGTTAACTACCATTACCGGTCAGCAAGCAGTATCTTCAAAATCAAAGAAAGATATCTCTAACTTTAAATTACGTAAAAACATGCCGGTAGGCGTACGTGTAACTTTACGTGATAATACAATGTATGAGTTTTTGGATCGTTTGATCGCTGTTGCTTTACCACGTATACGTGATTTCAAAGGCATTAACGATAAAGGTTTTGACGGCCGCGGCAACTATACATTAGGTATAACAGAGCAAATTATATTCCCTGAGATAAATATTGACAAGATCAATAAAATACAAGGTATGGATATTACCTTTGTAACCTCAGCAACAAATGATGTTGAAGCTTTGGAGTTGCTGAAACAATTTGGATTACCATTTAAAAATCAGACCAAGTAATGGCTAAAGAAGGAATAAAAGCACGCGAAGTAAAACGTGCCAAATTAGTAGCTAAATATGCTGAAAAAAGGGCTGCCCTTAAAGAAGCAGGAGATTATTTAGCTTTAGACAAATTGCCTAAAGCTTCATCAGCGGTAAAATTACACAACAGGTGTAAATTAACCGGCCGCCCACGTGGTTATATGCGCCAGTTCGGCATTTCAAGGGTAACTTTCCGCGAAATGGCACTAGCAGGTAAAATCCCGGGAGTAAGAAAAGCTAGCTGGTAATATTCAAGTAACAAGTATTTAGTATCAAGTAGCAAGATAGCTACAACTGATATTCAATACTTGATACTATGTACTAGCTACTTGATACTATAAAGAATATTAACCGATAGAAGGTCTACGGAAACCACTATCATAAACAATAAGTAATGAATACAGATCCAATCGCAGATTATCTTACCCGTGTAAGAAATGCTATTAAAGCCAACCATAGGGTTGTGGAAATACCAGCATCAAATCTGAAAAAGGAAATCACTAAGGTGCTTTTCGACAAAGGTTACATCGCGAACTACAAGTTTGAGGATAATGGTCCGCAAGGAACTATTAAAGTGGCATTAAAATACCACCCGATAACTAAAATTTCTGCTATCCGCAGCATCGCTCGTATCAGTAAACCTGGTTTAAGGAAATACGCAGGCACAGATAACTTGCCAAGAGTATTAAATGGTTTAGGTATCGCCATACTGTCAACTTCTCACGGTATAATGACCGATAAAGAAGCTCGTCAGCAAAACATTGGTGGTGAGGTTTTATGCTACGTATATTAATCAGGAGGAATTAAGCAATGTCAAGAGTAGGAAAAGCACCAATAGCACTGCCACAAGGCGTATCGATAACTGTATCTCCAGAGAACCTGGTAACAGTTAAAGGCCCTAAAGGTGTGTTAACACAAGCTGTAGACAGTGATATCATTGTTGAGCAGGAAGAAGGAAATTTATTGGTTAAACGCCCTTCTGAGCAAAAACGCCACAAAGCATTACACGGTTTATACCGCGCACTTTTAAATAACATGGTTGTAGGTGTAACTGAAGGTTACAAATTACAACAAGAGTTAGTAGGTGTAGGTTATCGTGCCACAAATACAGGTAATACATTAGATTTAGTGTTGGGTTACTCTCACCACTATGTATTTGAATTACCAAAAGAAATTACAGTAACAACAACTGCTGAAAAGGGTAAAAACCCAACCATCATACTTGAATCAATTGATAAACAATTAATTGGCCAGGTAGCTGCAAAAATACGCTCACTACGTACACCAGAGCCTTATAAAGGTAAGGGTATCAAGTTTGTTGGCGAGATATTGAGAAGAAAAGCAGGTAAATCAGCATCTAAAAAATAATCGTCATGGGAGCTAAATTATCAAGAAGAGACAGAATAAAGAAAGGTATCAGAAAACGCCTTTCAGGTTCAACAGCGCGTCCGCGCTTGTCTGTATACAGAAGCAATAAAGGTATTTATGCCCAGATCATTGACGATGTATCCGGAAAAACTATAGTATCAGCATCATCTTTATCAAAAGATTTTGTAGCAACAGCAGGTACCAAGTCAGACCAATCAGTAGCCGTAGGCAAACTGGTTGCTGAAAAAGCTATCGCAGCAGGTATTAAAGATGTTGTTTTCGATAGGAACGGTTATTTGTACCACGGCCGTGTTAAGTCACTTGCTGAAGGTGCACGTGAAGGTGGTTTAAACTTTTAATCGAATCAAGAAATGTCAACAATCAACATAAAAAGAGTAAAAACAAGCGAGATCGAATTAAAAGACCGCTTGGTAAGCATACAACGTGTTGCCAAAGTAACAAAAGGTGGCCGTACATTCAGTTTCTCTGCCATTGTGGTAGTAGGTGACGAAAATGGCGTTGTAGGTTATGGCTTAGGTAAAGCAAAAGAGGTTACCGAAGCTATTGCCAAAGGTATTGATGATGCAAAAAAGAACTTAGTAAAAGTTCCAATCATTAACGGTACTGTACCTCATGAGCAAATAGGTAAATTTTCAGGCGGTTTTGTTTTCATAAAACCAGCTGCTAATGGTACCGGTGTAATTGCAGGTGGTGCAATGCGTGCAGTATTAGAGTCTGCAGGTGTTCACAACGTATTGGCAAAATCAAAAGGATCATCAAACCCACACAACGTGGTTAAGGCAACTGTATCAGCGTTATCACAATTACGTGATGCTTATACTGTGGCTCAACATCGCGGCGTTAATTTAGGTAAAGTATTTAACGGATAATCATCATGGCAAAAATCAAAATAACACAGATTAAAAGCGTGATCGATAGAAGTGAGCGCCAGAAAAAGACTGTTGAGGCCCTGGGCTTACGCAAGATCAACCACAGTGTGGAAGTTGAAGCTACTCCAGCTATCATCGGTATGGTAAAGAAAGTTAATCATTTGGTAGCGGTAGAAAATATTTAATATCATGAATTTAAGTAATTTAAAACCTGCAGAAGGTTCTACTAAAAATAGAAAAAGAATTGGCCGTGGTACAGGTTCTGGCCGTGGCGGTACATCAACCCGCGGTCATAAGGGCGCAGGTTCACGTTCAGGTAACAAAACTAAAATTGGTTTTGAAGGTGGCCAGATGCCATTGCAACGTCGTGTTCCTAAGGTAGGCTTTAAAAACCCTAACCGTGTTGAGTACGTTGGTGTAAACCTTGATGTGTTACAACAACTGGTTGAGCAATATACACTCACTTCAGTTGATTTTGACACACTGAAAGCACATGGTTTAGCTTCAAGAAACGACCTGGTTAAGATCCTTGGTCGCGGCGAGCTAAAAGCAACTTTAGAGGTTAAGGCACATGCATTTACCGCAACTGCACAAAAAGCTATTGAAGCAGCTGGCGGCACCATAGTTAAGCTATAATTTTTCAAATGAAGAATTTTTTCACCACATTATCCAATATCTGGAAAATCGAGGATTTAAGAGTGCGTATAACTAACACACTCTTATTTCTTTTAATATATCGTGTAGGCTGCGTAGTTGTTTTACCTGGTGTCGATCCAGCATCATTAAACACACATGCTAAAGAAGGCCTGCTTGGTTTACTGAACATGTTTGCAGGTGGTGCGTTTTCGCATGCATCAATTTTTGCATTAGGCGTAATGCCGTACATCTCAGCCTCAATTGTGGTGCAATTGCTGGGTATAGCTGTACCTTACTTTGCTAAACTGCAAAAAGAAGGCGAAAGCGGCCAGAACAAAATAAACCAGTGGACCCGCTATCTGACAATAGCTATTACTGCTTTACAGGCTATCGGTTATCTGAAATCACAGATCACCGGTGATGCCCGTTTAATTGCGGACCCGGTGTTTACTATTCTGAACGTATTCGTATTAACCTCAGGTACATTATTTGTAATGTGGCTTGGTGAAAGAATCACTGATAAAGGTATTGGTAATGGTATATCATTAATTATAATGGTGGGTATCATTGCTCAACTACCAGGCGCTGTAGCAACAGAGTTTTTAACCCGTACAGGCGGCCAGGGTGGTTTAGTAACTTTTGTGGTTGAACTTGTAGCGCTTATAGCTGTAGTAATGTTCACTATCCTGATTGTTCAGGGTACAAGAAAAATTGCGGTACAATATGCAAAACGTATAGTTGGTAACAAACAATATGGCGGTGTACGCCAGTATATACCATTAAAGGTAAATGCGGCAGGTGTAATGCCTATCATATTTGCACAGGCTTTAATGTTTATACCTGCGTATATACCATCACTGTTCCCGAGTATAGCTGCTAACCCTACAGTAATGGCGTTAGCTAACTATAACTCATGGCCACATAACTTATTGTTTGCTGTATTGATCATCCTGTTCACTTACTTCTACACCGCTATCACTGTTAATCCTAACCAAATGGCGGATGACATGAAAAAGAACGGTGGATTTGTACCGGGTGTAAAACCAGGTATGGCAACAGCCAACTTTATAGACGATATTATTTCAAAGATAACTTTACCGGGCTCAATTGCACTGGCTATTATAGCTGTTATACCTGCTCTTGCAAGTATGATAGGTGTTACTCCAATATTTGCACGTTTCTTCGGTGGTACATCACTGATCATCCTGGTAGGTGTTATATTGGATACCTTACAGCAAATAGAAAGTCATTTATTAATGCGTCATTATGATGGATTAATGAAAACGGGTAGAATAAAAGGTCGTAGCTCAGCACCCGCGGTTACAGGAACCAACCCGGTTATCTAATTTAACAGCATGTCAAAGATCAATTATAAGTCTGTCGAAGAGATAGAACTCATAAGAGAAAGTTCTTTACTTGTTTCTAAAACGCTTGGAGAGATCGCTAAGGTGATTGCTCCAGGCGTTAAAACTATAGAGTTAAACAAACTTGCCGAGACCTATATCCGCGATAACGGCGGGGTTCCAGCTTTTTTAAATTATCATGGATTTCCTTATTCATTATGCATTTCGCCTAATGACCAGGTTGTGCATGGCTTCCCGGGCCAAAAGGTTTTGGTTGAAGGTGATTTAATATCAGTTGACTGTGGTGTTATTTTAAATAAATACTACGGCGACTCGGCATTTACCTTTGCCGTAGGTGAAGTTAGCGAAACTGTTAAAACATTGATGCGTGTAACCAGGGAATGTCTTGACCTTGGGATTGAGAAGGCTGTGGTGGGCATGAGGATAGGTGATATAGGCTACGCGGTACAGGAGCATGCTGAAAAGCATGGGTTTGGTGTAGTAAAGGAATTGGTGGGGCACGGCGTTGGATTGCATTTGCATGAAAAGCCTGAAGTACCGAACTATGGTAAGCGCGGATCGGGCATAAAATTGGAGGAAGGGATGGTAATTGCCATTGAGCCGATGATAAATGCAGGCCGTGCCGGTGTTAAGTTTTGGGATGATGGATGGACAGTATCAACAGTTGATAAGAAGCCATCGGCCCATTATGAGCATACAGTAGCCGTAGGCAAGGGTAAAGTAGACATTTTATCAACTTTTTCGTACGTTGATAATGTTTTAAATAAATAAATAAAAAGTAAAAAAAAATTATTAATTTTGCATCCCGGTTTTAGGGCGGATAATTAAGTAATAATCAGTAAAATATGGCTAAACAATCATCGATTGAACAGGACGGAACAATTCGGGAAGCATTATCTAATGCAATGTTCAGGGTTGAACTAGAGAATGGCCATGAGATTATTGCGCATATTTCCGGAAAAATGCGGATGCACTACATCAAAATTTTACCTGGCGACAGAGTGAAACTAGAGATGAGTCCGTATGATTTAACAAAAGGTAGAATAACCTATAGATATAAATAATTAAAGAGATGAAAGTTAGAGCATCCATTAAAAAACGCAGTGTTGATTGCAAGATCATCCGCCGCAACGGGAAACTTTATGTTATAAACAAAAAGAACCCGAAGTATAAACAACGTCAGGGATAATTAAAAAGATTGTAATAATTCGTACAACGGTGGCCCGCCGTTCGATTATTACCTAAAAGCACAAACAAAAAATATGGCAAGGATATCAGGTATTGATTTACCAAAAAACAAAAGAGGAGAGATAGGGTTAACCTATATCTACGGCATTGGCCGCTCAACAGCTCAAAACATTTTAACCGAGGCTGGTATTAGTTTTGATACTAAGGTTCAGGATTGGAATGATGATCAGTTAGCTACCATTCGTGGTATCATTAACGATCAGATCAAAGTTGAAGGCGCTCTGCGTTCAGAAGTTCAGCTTAACATCAAACGTTTGATGGATATAGGTTGTTACCGTGGTACACGCCACCGTAAAGGTTTACCATTACGTGGTCAGCGTACTAAAAATAACTCACGTACCCGTAAAGGAAAACGTAAAACAGTTGCTAACAAAAAGAAAGCTACTAAATAGTAATTGATGAATGATCAACGGGGCAGTATATATGCGCTTAGATCATTTGGACTATATATTATAAATAAATAGTTAGCAGGTCCGGGTTAAATTGTTAACCTAATAATCTGATAACTCAATAATTAAAAAAATGGCTAAGAGCAAAAAAGTTACCAAAAAACGCGTTGTTATAGTTGAGCCTATCGGTGAAGCACACATCAATGCTACTTTTAACAATATCATCATCACCCTTACTAACAGAACAGGCCAGGCTATTTCATGGTCGTCAGCTGGTAAAATGGGTTTCAAAGGTTCAAAAAAGAATACCCCTTATGCTGCCGGCCAAGCTGCTGCCGATTGCGGTAAAGTTGCTTATGATTTAGGCTTACGTAAGGTAGAAGTATTTGTAAAAGGCCCGGGCGCTGGTCGTGAATCAGCTATCCGTACTTTGCAAACTGCAGGTATTGAAGTAACCACTATAAAAGACATCACACCGCTTCCGCATAACGGTTGTCGTCCTTCAAAAAGAAGAAGAGTTTAATTAATATATTTTTTAAAGCTAAGATTCAGCAGCTGCGGGCTGTCTGATACTTTAAAACAACACAAAAATGGCTAGATATACAGGTCCAAAATCAAAAATTGCACGTCGTTTCCGTGAGCCGATCTTCGGTCCGGACAAAGCGTTAGAAAGAAAAAACTATCCACCAGGAATGCATGGCGCTTCTAAAAGAAGAGGAAAGCAATCAGAGTATTCAACTCAGCTGATGGAAAAACAAAAAGTAAAATACACTTACGGTGTGTTGGAAAAACAATTCGAAAACTTGTTTCACCGTGCTTCTTCAAAAGAAGGTATCACTGGTGAAAACTTATTAAAGTTTTTAGAAGCCCGTTTAGATAACGCAGTTTACCGTTTAGGTATTGCGCCAACCCGTTCAGCTGCCCGTCAGTTGGTAGGCCACAAACACATCAATGTGAATGGCGAAGTGGTTAACATTGCTTCTTATCAATTAAAAGCAGGCGACGTTATCTCGGTACGTGAAAAATCAAAATCTCTTGAAGCTATTTCGCATTCAGTTGCTGGCAGAAAGATCAATAAATATAGCTGGTTGGAATGGGATGCTGCCGAATTAACCGGTAAATTCCTTAACTATCCAAACCGCGATGAGATTCCTGAAAACATCAAGGAAAACCTGATCGTCGAGTTATACTCAAAATAATAACGATACTTATACACATAATGGTTGGTAATTTTTACCAATCATTTTTGTGGTTTAATCAAATCAATTCGTAAACAATAAACAAAGGATATAAATGGCAATTTTAGCATTTCAAAAACCAGACAAGGTTATCATGCAGAAATCAACTGATTTTGATGGCACGTTTGAGTTTCGTCCGTTAGAACCAGGTTTCGGTATAACCATTGGTAATGCTCTGCGTCGTATCTTACTTTCATCATTAGAAGGTTATGCGATTACTTCTGTACGTTTCTCAGGAGTGATGCATGAGTTTTCTACAATCAAAGGTGTTGTTGAAGATGTTACCGAGATCATACTGAACCTTAAACAGGTACGCTTCAAAAAAACAGGCGAATCTGGCGACAGCGAAAAAATATTCGTGATCATTAATGGTCAGGATGCTTTTAAAGCTGGCGATATCAGCAAGTTCTCTAACAACTTTACAGTTTTAAATCCTGACCTTGTTATCTGTAACATGGACTCTTCAGTAACGCTTGAAATTGAGCTTACTATCAATAAGGGTCGTGGTTACATCCCAAGCGACGAAAATAAAAACCCTGATGCTAATGTAGGTGTAATAGCTATCGATTCTATTTTCACCCCAATCAAAAACGTAAAGTTCACTATTGAAAACTATCGTGTTGAACAAAAAACAGACTACGAAAAATTAGTACTGGATATTACAACTGATGGTTCAATACACCCTGAAGATGCCCTTAAGGAAGCAGCTAAGATCCTGATCCAGCACTTTATGCTGTTCAGCGATGAAAACATGATGCTTGAAGCACAGGCTAAGGAAGAAACTAAAGAAGTTGACGAAGAGATCCTGCACATGCGCAAGATCCTGAAAACTGAATTGGTTGACCTTGATCTTTCAGTACGTGCATTAAATTGCCTTAAAGCGGCTGACATCCGCAGCCTGGCTGATTTAGTATCATACGATGTTGCTGACATGTTAAAATTCAGAAACTTCGGTAAAAAATCATTAACTGAAATTCAGGACCTGGTTAAATCAAAAGGATTATCTTTCGGTATGAACCTGTCTAAATTTAAGTTAGACGAAGAATAATTTAATAGAATCAAGATTCAAGGAACAAGAGTCAGGAATCAAGAACAAAGATTTAGTCTTGATTCCTGACTCTTAATTCTTGAATCTATAATAACAAATAACAGCGAAGGCATAATTCCGAGGGCTTGAGGTAATCGCCCAACGGTATGCACGTGCTAAAATTAAAAAACAATGAGACACGGAAAAAAACACAATCACTTAGGCCGTACTACCAGCCACCGCAAAGCGATGCTGAGTAACATGGCGACTTCGCTTATTTTACACAAGCGTATTACTACAACATTAGCTAAAGCAAAAGCTTTACGCGTATATGTTGAGCCAATCTTAACTAAATCAAAAAGCGACACTACTCACTCACGTCGTACAGCATTTAGCTATTTACAGGATAAAGATGCAGTTAGCATCCTGTTCCGTGATATAGCTGAGAAAATTGCTAACCGTCCGGGTGGTTACACACGTATCATCAAAATGGAAAACCGTTTA
The DNA here is from genome assembly GCF_900105165.1 of Mucilaginibacter mallensis. Lineage (NCBI taxonomy): Bacteria > Pseudomonadati > Bacteroidota > Sphingobacteriia > Sphingobacteriales > Sphingobacteriaceae > Mucilaginibacter > Mucilaginibacter mallensis. Next base: position 4,518,590 of record NZ_LT629740.1, on the reverse strand, counting down.
GGTGACAATGCTGAAATGGCACTGATTGAATTAGTAGATTATAACACTGTTTACGGTGGCGATAACGCTCAAACAGCTAAAAAGACAACCCGTCGTCGTGGTGGTTCAGCTAAAGCTAAGGCTCCTGTTGCACAGGATACTGCTGCTGCTCCAGTTGCAGAGGTTATTGAAGCGCCTGTTGTTGACGAAGCTCCAGTAGCAGAAGCTCCTGCTGCCGAAGAAGCACCAGCTGCTGATAACGAAGAAAACGCTGAAAAAGGAGAATAATTAATCCCTCTTTCAATTAATATTAAAGGCCCTGATCATTTGATCAGGGCCTTTTTTGTTGGTCGTTAGTTCGGTCTTACCCAAGCTTGCTATTATCAAGCAAAGCAATCCTCCAGAGTACAGAGCGGTTATGCATATGCGTTTGCTTATCTTGTGAAGCCGCTCATGGGCGCGGAGCCCTAGTTCTTTTGTCTTGACACAAAAGAACCAAAAAGTCAAGACAAAAAGATCCTTCCACCCACAGGCAAAACACCCAGGCCCGCGCTTTTTGTCAGGCCATTGCCCGCTTTTAATTACGTTTCAATTAAAGCTCTTTCCTTATGAAAAGCGTTGTGAGGTTCCTTTTTTCGTCAGTAGAACAGCATCGGATGAAGTCAGGCAAAACGATGGTGGCCTTGCGCGTGGCAGGACATAGGAAATTTTTGCAGCGCATGGGGTGGTGTACACAATATGGCCGCAAAAAGCTTCCAGCCCAGGTTTTGCCTGAGTTGCAAGGCAAATGCCCAGTGCGGCAAAGAAGCATTTCTACTGGCTTGCATTTTTGGTCCTTTTGTGGCGAAGACAATACGGCGAAGCCCTCTTGAGCACATTTGAAAATAAACAACTTGCGAAAAACGACTAAAGCCCTAGCGGCTATGAGCGATACCATGCGACTCAACAGACAATAATCGTGCTCTGCATAGCATAGAGATTGCTTCGTCCCTCGCAATGACGCGTTGAGAGTTGGATCTTAAACAAAAAGCGCCCTGTTCCAAAAGAACAGGGCGCTTCTATTATATATCAATTAATAATTAATGACCACTAATATCGCCACTGCCTGATTTTGATTTAACAACATGCTGTGCGCCACCGGTGTAGCTAACATCACCTGAGCCTGATACCGAAGCATCAAGACTACCGCTAACGTTAATAGCAGCGTCGCCAGAGCCTGTTACATGTACAGAGGTATTTACAGTAGCCAGTTCTTTAGCGGTGAAATCACCTGAGCCTGATACATGCACTGCTGAAGTTTCAGCATGGCCTGAAAGCTTCATATCGCCCGAACCTGAGATACTGGCTTCTAACGATTTTACGTCAACCTTCCCAATCACATCGCCTGAACCACTTACTCTTATTTTCAGTGAATTTGCTTTGATACCTTCCTTAAAAAACACATCGCCTGAACCGGTAATGCCAATGCTGTTGATATCTTTTACTGAAACATAAACAGCTATCTTTTTATGGGTTAACCCGCTCCAGTTCCAGCCAGAATTGTTTTTGTCATGTATCTTTAATTCGCCACCCTCAACTTCAGTAACAATTTTGTTGATAACATCAGCAGGGGCTTCAACTCTTACCGATTCAGTACCGTTTTGTACAATGTATACATCAAATGAACCGGCAGCGTCAACGGCGTTAAAGCCTGTAAGGTGGCGGTCCTGTACGGTATTGTCTGTTTTAACTTTTGCAGTTGCAGGTGTGTTTGCAAAAGTATAGTTGGCGCCGGTTAGTAATGCGGCTGCCAATAAGATTTTAGTAATTGATTTCATAATCTATGAGTTTGTTTGGTTATAAGACGCCTGGTATATAGAACTAGTTGCACGAAAATTCAAAAAAATTAAGCCCTTTATAAATCCTTTTATATAAGCAGGGATCTATAAAGGGCAATTTACTGAATTAGCCGGTACTGTTAAAGATTAAATCATTAATCTACCAATACGCCTATATAATAGTTAAAAGTATCAACCTCAACGTTATCTTTATTTACGCTGGGGATGTTAATAAGCGTAGGTTGTACTCTTGAGCTAACGGGGCCTCTTCCGTTGGTTGCTTTTGGTGTAAAGTATTTGTATTCAGCGCCTTTCATCCTTATTCTTACCGGCATATTAAAATCAGGGATACAGCCTGTCCACATACAGTATAATTTACCTTTTTTATTAGTGATGTACAATACGGGCAAATTGGTATAATGTAGGTATTGATCAAAAACAGGTTTTAAGTTTTGGCCTGAGTGATCAGAAATATAATTTACAATATCATTATAGGTAACTGTTTGGTGATAAAAAGTTTTATTTAGTCCCCGTAAAATACTGCGCCATTTTTCATCATCATTAATAATAGTACGCACCATATTTAAAATAACCGAACCTTTATCATACATATCTTCCGCACCTTCTTTATTAACGCCGTATGGGCCAACTATAGGTCTGTCATTAGCTATACCATTACGTAAACCGTGCACATATTCCTGCCCGGCTTGTTTGCCGTAGAATGTTTCAACAAATAATGATTCAGAGTAATCGGTAAAAGATTCATGTATCCACATGTCGGCCAGATCTTTTGAAGTAATGTTGTTGCCAAACCATTCGTGCCCACTTTCATGTATAATAATATAGTCGAATTTTAAGCCCCATCCGGTGTGGGAAAGATCCATACCCAAATAGCCATTCATGTAATGATTGCCGTAGGCTATACCGCTTTGATGTTCCATACCTAAATGCGGCGTTTCAATCAGCTTATAACCATCCTCATAAAAAGGATAGGGCCCAAACCAGTGCTCATGCGATTGCAGCATCCGCTTTACATTTGCGCCGAATTGCTTTTTAGCTTGCTCCAGGTGATAGGGCAGTACCCAGTAATCAAGACTTAGCTTGCCTTTTTCGCCATCATAAGTATCGCTGAAATGGGTATAATCACCAATGTTGGCAGCTATATCATAGTTGTTTATAGGGTTAGCTACAAACCAATCAAACTGCGTATAGCCATTGCCCAGGTCGGTCACTTTGCGTAATCGGCCATTTGATACGTCTTTTAGCCCCGTAGGTACACTTATGCTAATCAAAGCACTATCTACCTCATCAGCCTGCTGGTCCTTATTAGGCCACCACATGCTCGCTCCATCGCCCTGGCAGGCAGTAGCCACCCATGGCTTGTTTAATGAATCTTTTTTATAAACTACACCACCATCCCATGGCGCATTTTTGGCGATGGTAGGGTTGCCCGAGTAATAAACCGTAAATTCATCTTTGCTGCCCTTGCTTATGGTATTAGGGAAAGTAACAAATACAGCATTAGCTTCTCGCGTGTATGGCACTTCGGCACCTTTATAAACCACTTTTTCAATCTTCAGGTTATCATACAGGTCGAACTGCAACCGGGTGAAATCCTGTGTAGCGGTATATTTGAAAAGTACATTACCGCTGATGGATTTATTGTCGATATCAAACTTAACATCCAGGTGGTAGTAATTAATATCGTAGCAGGTACGAAACGGTGAATATATATTGCCACGCAGGGTATCGGCGTGGGTAAATGTATCTTTAGGCGTACCCAGTTGGGCCTTTGCATTAAAAGATAGGATCCCTAGAAAAACTATCAGTAATCTGTTTAATTTCATTTGTTTTGTCAGTCAGTTAAACGGCTAAAATACTCAAAGCATTAATAATACAAGTTAAAAATTATTAATAAGTTCGCAGCATTTTAGAGGCTTATTCCTTGTCTTATTTATAATGAAGAAGATTAAATTAATTATTCCGGCTATCCTACTAACCGTATTATTAGGCGGTTGCAGTTTTATAGGTAACGTATTCAGTTATAAGGATACCAGTAAACAATTTTGTGAAGCGCTGATACATGAGGATTACAATAAATGTACTTCATTAATGGATCTGCAGGGGGTAAATGCTCAATATGTAGATACTATCCAAAAATCGCTCAAACTGGTGCATCAATCCCTTGTGCAGAATTTTGGTACTAAGCTGGATTATTCATTTGAAACAGCGCAGAAAACCTTTTCAACCCGGTCAGACGGTACAGCGCCGGGGCAAACCGTTTTCCGTATGCAGGTCTCCAATGCAACGGAGTTTGGCGAGGTACAGGTGATATTTAACGATAAATCGCAAAAGATCTTCAACTTTAATTTGCTCGATGTAAAGCAGAAGATCCCTAACATGACCACCTTTTGGCTTTTTGCGATTATACCGCTCCTTATACTAGCCCTTAATATTTATGTTATTGTGCAGATAAGGCGCAGCAATATAAAACGCAAATGGCTCAAGTATTTAGCCGTTATCTTGTTGAATGTGCCAACTATTGGTTACAATGCGGTGGGTGGTATATTCTTTAAATTGCTCAGCGTTCAGATTTTATTCGGGTTAACTTTTGCCTACACAGGCTATTTAAATTCGGTATGGGCATTTGGTGTGCCGCTGGGTAGCTTGTTTGTGCTGTTTATGCTGAAAATGGGTTACTATAAAACAAAGGATGCAGGTTCAATAAAAGAGGATTAAACTATCCGCCACAATTGACTTAATACTAACATAATTGAGCTTTTTTAGCTGCAGATAATGCTTAACTTTGCTCGCAAATTTACACTACTATGCAATATGATGTTATCGTTATCGGTTCGGGCCCTGGTGGCTATGTAGCCGCTATACGTGCTGCCCAATTGGGTTTAAAAACTGCCTGTATCGAAAAATATTCAACCTTTGGCGGTACCTGCCTTAATGTGGGCTGTATCCCTTCAAAGGCTTTACTTGATTCTTCTGAGCATTATTACAATGCATCACATACCTTCAAAACCCACGGTATCAACCTTGATAATTTATCGGTTGATCTAACCCAGATGATGAAGCGCAAAACAGAGGTTGTTGCTAAAAATACCAGTGGTATTACCTTCCTGTTCAAAAAAAATAAAATTGATTCATACCAGGGTGTGGGTTCTTTTAAAGACAAAAACACCGTTGTTATAACCAAAACCGATGGTACTACCCAGGAGATCACCGGCACCAATGTTATTATAGCTACCGGTTCAAAACCATCAAGCCTGCCTTTTATCAAGATCGATAAAAAACGCATCATTACCTCAACCGAGGCTTTAACGCTTACCGAAATACCTAAACACCTGATATTAATAGGCGGTGGTGTTATTGGGTTAGAGCTAGGCTCAGTTTATGCCCGTTTAGGTGCAAAGGTTTCTGTAATTGAGTTTATGGACTCCATTATCCCGACTATGGATAAGAGCCTGGGTAAGGAACTGCAAAAAGTAATGCAGAAACAAGGTGTTGAGTTTTACTTAGGCCACAAAGTTACCGGCGCTACTGTAAAAGGTAAAGAAGTAACCGTAACATTTGATAGCCCAACCGGCGAAAAGAAAGAGCTGAAAGGCGATTACTGCCTTGTTGCTGTAGGCCGTATTGCTTATACTGATGGTTTAGGTTTAGATAAAATTGGCCTTGCCGTTGAAGAACGCGGTAGAAAAGTAGCCGTTAACGATCATCTGGAAACCAGTGTTAAGGGGGTTTATGCCATAGGCGATGTGATCCGTGGCGCTATGCTTGCCCACAAAGCTGAGGACGAAGGTACATTGGTTGCTGAAACCATTGCCGGACAAAAACCACATATTAACTACAACCTGATACCGGGTGTAGTGTATACCTGGCCAGAAGTTGCAGCCGTTGGCCAAACCGAGGAGCAATTAAAAGAGGCAGGCGTTAAATACAAAACAGGTTCATTCCCTTTCAGGGCGAGCGGCAGGGCAGTAGCCAGCGGCGATCTGGATGGTTTTGTGAAAGTTTTGGCAGATGCTGCTACCGACGAGATATTAGGTGTACACATCATCGGTCCGCGTGCTGCGGATATGATTGCTGAAGCCGTTATATCCATGGAGTTCCGCGCATCAGCAGAGGATGTATCACGTGCCAGCCATGCTCACCCAACGTATACCGAAGCATTCCGCGAAGCTTGTTTAGCAGCTACGGATAACAGACCTATACATATTTAGGTAATAAATAGGTTACAACCAGTAACAATAAAAGCAAAAAGCGGTCTACTTAAAAAGTAAGCCGCTTTTTATATTTTAGGGAACCTAATAAAATATAAGGGCAATAAAAATGTTTAAACAACAATCGGTATATTAACTAAATTCGCCCTGATGAAGATTGATAAAAGCCTGTGGACACTGGTATTTATTTGTGTTATAAACTCCCTGGGTTTTGGTATCATAGTTCCGTTAATGTACACCTTTGGTAAAAGGTATGGCATAAATGAACAATCACTTAGCTGGTTAACGGCTGCATATTCTATAGCACAATTAATAGCTACGCCAATTTTAGGGTCGCTTTCTGATAAATACGGCCGCAAGCCATTACTGGCTATTAGTTTGATAGGCACTTGTATCAGCTTTATTATGTTTGCCGAGGCACGGGGCGTGATCCTGTTGTTTGCAGCAAGGATATTGGACGGTTTAACCGGGGGAAATATATCAGTTGCACAGGCTATAGTTTCTGATACTTCAACACCTGCAAACAGGGCCAGGCGGTTTGGTATATTAAGTTCGGCTTTTGCTTTTGGCTTTGTGATCGGTCCGGCAGTAGGTGGTTTATTGAGTAGGTTTGGTTTGCAGGCGCCATTCTTTTTCGCGGCTGGGATCTCTTTCCTGGGCGTACTGGCAACTGTGTTTTTCCTGAAGGAAACCAACCCGGTTGGCCATAAAACCATAGCTGCTGCCGAACCCAAAAAGCTTTTCTCATCATTTTCAACGCTTAAAGTGCCTGTTGTGGGCATCGCCATTTTTATAGGCTTTTTACTCACCATGGCGCAATTCACCATGATCATCGGCTTCCAGACCTTTACGGTTGATACCTTGAAGCTATCGCCCAATAACATCGGCTTACTTTATACCGGCTTCGCTGCTATGGGCATTATTATGCAGTTGTGCATACCCTTGTTTACAAGGCTCATCAGTTCACGAACGGTAATTCTATTAGGCTCAACATTTTTATGCTTTGCAGCTATGTTTTTTGCAGGATTTACGGCTACCATATTAACATTTGCGGTTTGCATATGTATTTATGGCTTGTTTAATGGCTTGCGCAACCCCATGCTCAACGCCATTATTGCCGATAACAACACTAATAAAAGTCAGGGAGCCATACTTGGGTTTAACCAATCCTGCGCATCAATAGGGCAAACGCTGGGGCCGATAGCAGCTGGATTCATCACCATGATATCTATACATGCGGTGTTCTTCCTGTCGTCATTTTATATACTGATCGCTTTTTTGTTCACGTTCCGTTTAAAGGATAAAGAGCATAGCGTTGCAACATGCCGAACAACCGCGCAGGTTTGATGTTAATGGAGAATGAAAGCTTTAACAGATACCGGCATTGTATTACTCAGCATGGTCGGTATGGAAGCGTTTTCGTGGGCCATTCACAAATATCTTTTTCACGGCCCCTTGTGGTTCATCCATAAAAGCCACCACGGTCATAAGCATGGTAAGTTTGAGCTGAATGATCTTTTCAGTGTCCTGTTTGCATCAATAGCCTTATGGCTGATGTGGCTCGGTCATATCATGCTCGACTATCGTTTTTGGATGGGAACAGGAATCAGCCTGTATGGCATCATCTACTTTATTTTCCACGATTGGTTCATACATAACCGTTTCAAATCTTTTAAAACCAATAACAAATACCTGTTGAAAATCCGTAGGGCGCACAAACTGCACCATAAATCCATGGAGAAACATCCCGCTGAAGAGTTTGGACTATTAGTAATCAGCAGAAAAAAATCAAAATAAAAAGGGATTCTCACATCCTGAAAATCCCTTTAATCTGAATAAAATCCTGGTTCAGACCGCTACCACATGCTTACCCTTTTTATACCCTATAGCGGCAAAATAAAGGATGAACAGATAGATAGGCACTAATATAATATAAGCGGTTTGCGCGGTCATGGCATCAACCAGTAAACCATATATCGGCGGGAAAACGGCTGCACCTGCGATACCCATTACCAGTAATGATGAACCTATTTTGGTAAATCTGCCTAAGCCTGATAATGCCAAAGGCCATATAGCAGGCCACATGAGCGAGTTAGCTAAGCCTAAAAGCGCTATGCATGATATTGAAACCCACTTAGGGGCAAACAATGCTATAACAGTTAATACAGTACCCAATACAGCCGAATATACCAAAGCCTTTTGCTGCGAAATATACTTAGGTATAAATATGATACCTGCAAAATAACCAACAACCATGCAAATGAGCGTAGCTGATGCCAGGTATCGCGCTTCAGATAATGGGATATGGTGCGATACGCCATAACCGATGATAGAATCGCCTGCTATAACTTCGGCACCTACGTAGAAGAACAGGGCAATTACACCTATAATTAAGTGCGGAAATTCAAATATGCTGGTTTTGCCTGAGTTGGCGGCAGCTACATTTTCATCTTCGTGATCGGTATCAATTTCGGGCAGGCCGGAGAAGTAGATCAGTACAGCTAATATTACTAATACAATAACAATTAAAACATAAGGTAGGATCACCCTTGATGCCAATTCATTTAATTCGGTAATTTTTTCGGCCGGACTAAGTTTGGCAAGGTTGGCGGTAAATGCATCGATATTTTTTAAAACTACTGCACCCAGGGCAAGCGGTGCTAACACACCGGCAAATTTATTAAAGATGCCCATGATGCTGATACGCTTTGCAGCACTTTCGGGTGGCCCGATAATGGTAATATAAGGGTTTGAGGCCGATTGCAATACCGCCAAACCTGTACCCTGAACAAAAAGGCCCAGTAAAAACACAGCATAGACCCTGGTTAATGCGGCAGGAATAAAAATAAGCGCTCCAACAGCAATAATAGCAAGGCCAATAGCCATCCCATTTTTAAAACCATATTTTTTGAGCACCCAGGCCGATGGTTTAGCCATAAGCAGGTAGGCAATATAAAATGCACTTGCAACTAAAAAGGATTCAAAATTATTCAGCTCGCAGGCTATCCTTAAATAAGGTATTAAAACTGAATTCATCCAGGTTACAAACCCGAATATGAAAAACAATGCGCCGATAATTATTACCGGGTTTATTGCTGACTTTTTAGCTGGTGCTGTCATTTTTACTTCTTTAAATATTTTAATAAGTGAATTGAAGTTTCTAAAATAATTAAAAAAGATTAAAGTTTATGCAGGGTTGTTAGAAATTTAATAATAATAAGTGATTTTATCGCGCTGGCTTAAAACAGACTTACGAAGTTTTCAAAACTTCGTAAGTCTTATAGAGTAGAGTGATTGAAGATTATTCAGCTTTTATACTATTCACAGGTTTGGCAATTGCAGCCTTGCCAGCCTGGAAACTGACCGTTAAAATGGCAATTGCTATAGCCAGTAGCCCCGAACATGCAAATATCGGCCAGCTGATATGGATGCGATAATCATAATTCAACAGCCACTTATTCATGGCATACCAGCCGATAGGTACAGCAATAATAATAGCTATGACCACCAGGGCTACAAATTCTTTGGTAAGCAGTTGTATAATGCTGCTTACACTTGCACCCAAAACTTTGCGTATGCCAATCTCTTTTGAGCGGCTTTCGGCCATATAAGTAGCCAGACCGAATAAACCTAAGCAGGAAATAATAATAGTAAGGCTCGCAAAAACTGCCGCAAGGGTGCCTGTACGTACTTCATCATGAAATTTTTCATTATATTTTTCATCAACAAATTTGTATTGAAAAGGGTAGGCAGGGTTATATTTCTTAAAGATGGTTTCTGCCAGTTTCAAATCTGCAGACACAGGTTTGTTTGGATTAAGCCTGAAATTTATGGCACTGTACCACCATGTTTTTGAGCCAAAGACCAACATAGGGCCTACTGGCTGATATGGTGAACCGATGATAAAATCCTTAAATACGCCAACAATAGCTACAGGCTTTCCGCCAGCGCGTATACTTTGCCCAACAGGATTTTTGAAACCTATTGCCTTTGCTGTCGACTCATTTATTACAACTGACATGGTATCGGCAGGATATTCAACCAGGTTAATATCCCGCCCTTCAACCATTTTCAATCCTACCGTTTTAACAAAATCGCCTGTGGTAGCAAACTGGCTAAACACAACTTGTCTGTGTGATGGGTCCATATTGCCCCATTCCAATCCGCTGGTAGTACTGCCGTCCATAGTAACCGATGTGCTGGTTTTACATACTGCGGTAACCGCGCCACTGCTGATCAACTCGTTTTTCAGCGCTTCATAATTTTTGTTAATGTCGCCATTAATAGGGTGTTCTACCAGGTCGCTGCGGCTATAGCCATTGTCACGATCCTGTACATATTTAATTTGTTTATAAATGATAAGGGTAGCAATGATTAAAACAATAGCCACTGTAAACTGGATAACCACCAGCAGCTTGCGGGGCGAAAAGAACGAAACAGCTGATTTAAATGTGCCGCTAAGCACCTTTATGGGGTTAAAACCCGATAAAAAGAAAGCCGGGTAGCTACCTGCCAATAACCCGGTAATAAGTATAAAACCAAAAATACAGCTCCATAAAACGGGGCTTGAGTAATCAATAAAAAGCTGCTTATCGGTAAGCTGGTTAAATGAGGGAAGGCATAACTGCACAATGATGAGTGCGAATATCCCGGCAATGGCGGCAATTAATATAGATTCTGTTAAGAACTGCTTTACGAGCGCGAGCCTGTTGGCCCCGATCACTTTGCGCACGCCTACTTCCTTAGCACGTTTTACGCTGCGGGCAGTGCTCATATTCATAAAGTTGATGCAGGCTATTAACAGAATAAGGCAGGCAATAACAAACATCAGGCGCACGGTTTCAATTTTGCCTCCGGCAATTTTTCCATTCTCAAAACTGGAGTATAAATGCCATTTACTGATGGGGTGCAGAAATACCTGCTCGGCTATTGAGGTATCATGCTTAAGTATGATGTTCTCGATTTTTTTATCGAATTGTTCAACACTAGTTCCTGGTTGTAACTGTACATAGGTATTGTAGCTGTTTGAATTCCATTGTTTTTCATCATTCTTTAGCAATGGGTTTCCGGCAAGTGATACCAGGTACTCAAAATCAAACTGGGTGTTGTTGGGCAGGTCCTTCATTACCCCGCTTACTTTGTAGGTGTCCTTATCGTTTATCCTAACCAGCTTATCCATGGGATCGGCATTGCCAAAGATCTTTTTAGCCAGCTGTTGTGTTAGTACTATATTTTTAATATCATCCAAAGCATGACCAGGATTGCCTTTTAACAACGGAAAACTGAACATGGTTAAAAAAGGTTTTTCAACATCGAGCCCGTTTGCGGTAATAGCTTTATCACCATAATTAAACAGGCGTTCGGTAGACCAGAACACGCGGGCAACGGCCTTTACTTCCGGAAACTGCTGCAAAGCCGGGGTAACCGCCGCAGTTGTTACGTCCCAGCAGCTAATAGGGTTATCACCATTTTTTACTGATTTGTTCCATAATTTATACAAATCGGCCTTATTGGTATGGAACTGATCATAACTTAACTCATTTTGTATCCAGGCAAATATCAATATGGCACCGGCCATGCCGATGGTGAGGCCTGCGATGTTAAGCGATGAGAACGCCTTTTTTTTCCATAAGCTGCGCCAGGCAATTTTAAAATAGTTTTTGATCATGGTACAATTGGATTTAGATCAATCTGTCTAAAATTTATGCCATTTGTTTAATATATTGATAATGAGATGTTTAATTGGTATTTTTTAATTTAAAATGTACGGAAACGAACAGTGTATGTTCGAGAGTATTACAGGTTTGTAACATAGTTCAATATCCAAACTTACGAAGTCTTTAAGACTTCGTAAGTTTCATTCTGCATATAAATCTCTTAGTGTTCTTTGTGAATGTCCTTAGTGATCTCTGTGGTTAATTTTACCACAGAGATCACTAAGGACATTCACAAAGAACCACAGAGCTAAAATAGTAAGCTGCTATAAAAAGGACATTTGGTACAGATTCAAGTTTTATTCAGCGAGTTTCAAATCCAATTTAAATTCCGAAATTCGCCCCTTTACATCCGGAACTAAAATGCTGCAAATACAGGAAAACATCTCACTTGAAAATTTTAACACCTTTGGTATCGAAGTTTTTGCCAGATATTTTATTGAGATAAACCACCCCAATGAACTGATCGAGCTTTTTATGGACCCGCAATGGTTCAATATGGAGCGGCTTATTTTAGGTGGAGGTAGCAATATGTTGTTCCGTAAGGATTTTGACGGTTTGGTTATCCGCATGAATATCCGTGGGATTGATCATCGTATTAACCGTGATGAAGTTTTTGTGGCAGCGGGTGCAGGTGAAGTATGGAACGACCTGGTAAACTATTGCGTAAAGCACGAATATGCCGGATTGGAGAATCTGAGCCTGATCCCCGGATCGGTAGGGGCATCGCCCATACAAAACATAGGCGCTTATGGTGTGGAACTGAAAGATGTATTCTTTAGCTGTAATGCTTTTGAAATTGCCTCGGGCAAATTCAAAACTTTTATGAAGGAGGACTGCAACTTTGATTACCGCGATAGTGTTTTTAAAAATGATATGAAAGGCCAGTACATTATTGTATCGGTAAAGTTCCGCTTATCATTGGTGCCCGATCTTAAACTGCATTACGGCGCGATAAAGGAAGAGTTGGAAAAAAGGCATATCACCGAACCTACCATTAAGGATGTATCAGAAGTAGTATCGCATATACGGGTATCCAAACTACCCGACCCATCAACCATAGGTAATGCCGGCAGCTTTTTCAAAAATCCTGTAATTGATAAGGATGAATTTCAGGCTATTCAATCTTTTTTCCCTGATGTAGTGAATTACCCGGCGGGCAACGGACAGGTAAAACTGGCTGCTGGCTGGCTCATTGAGCAATGCGGATGGAAGGGAATTATAGTGGGCCGCACGGGTACATGGAAGAACCAGGCGCTGGTTTTAGTGAACCACGGGGACGCATCGGGCGAAGAAGTGTACACTCTTTCGTCGCAAATCATAGACAGTGTGTACACTAAATTTGGCGTTAAGCTGGAGCGTGAAGTAAACATTATCGGCTAAATAAATTTAGTTGAAATAAATTTATCTGCTCACTATTTTTATTGATTTACCGTATGCAATAAGCGTGAAACTTAAATATTATCGCTGTATAAAGGTTTGTTTTCCAATAGATTAATTGTTTTTCTTATTTATCCGACTGTTTACTGATTACTTGCTTATAAATAGCATTAAATATGTGCTATTGTAGTTGTTTGCAGTTGAATGTTTTGGCATAGTGGTATCATGTTTGACTTGATATCAATACAAAACATTAAACAGAATGACAAAGATTGAGTTTAACACCCTAGTATTACGTCAGGCCAGTTCATTAAGGTCATATGCTTTACACTTTACGCATGACGCAGACGATGCTAACGACCTTGTCCAGGATACAATGTTGAAAGCCATAACTTATTACAATAAGTTTAAAGAAGGCACAAATTTAAAAGGATGGTTATATACCATCATGAAAAATACCTTCATCAACAATTATCGCCGTTTTGTTAAAATGAGCACATTTGTTACCAAGTCTGATGAGATTTCATCACCAAACCTGGTATTCAGTTCAACAAAAAATCAAGGGGAATCAAAATTTGTGATGGATGATATTAAACGTGCCCTTGATCGCCTGCCTGAAGATTATTATGTACCGTTCACCATGTACTTTGAAGGACATAAATACCATGAAATTGCCGATCATTTAATTATTCCTATCGGAACCGTTAAAACCCGCATACACGTTGCCCGCAAGCTATTAAAGAAAAGTTTAAAAGCTTATGATAACGGCGTTAAAAAACCAATATACGCCGAAGAATTTTAACACAATTAAACTCAACATATACTATCAGAAGAACCCATTTTATATAAAATGGGTTCTTCCTTTTTTAAAGCCTATGCAGTAAAAAATATTGTATGTATTATTGATAAATTGAATAAAGCTGCCCAACTATGATAAAAAAATTAGCCTTATCCATTTGTATTGTATTGTTTTTAACGCATGTAAATGCGCAAACTACGGCTGATAGTACCATTAAAAATCTGCCGGATAACACAACAAAACACAAGCCTGATACTACCATCCGGCACAAAACTGATACAACGGCAAAGCCTGTTGCTATTATTCACTCTCCCGACAGCATCTCAAAAGCAATCGCGGTTATTCATCCGGCCGATAGCGCACAACACTCGCCGCTTAAAACACTTACTTATGAGCAATACAGCGCCCTATTAAAAGGAGAAGACCTGTATAATATGAACCTGGTGGCCGTATTAAACCATTTTCCGATGCCTGATGAGGTGGTAAAGTATAAAAAAAGGATTGATCTTAGTCCGATACAGATCAATAAAATAACTGCCATTGCTACCGAGCTGCACCGCAAAAGAGTGGAGATGGGCGGTATCATCATTAAAAATGAGCAAACGCTTGATGATTTGTTCAAAGGAGGAAAATTAGATGAAGGCAGTGTTATTTTTTATGCAAACCGTTACGGATTATACCAGGGCGAGCTCAGAACGGCCATTTTAGTAGCCTGTTATAATACGGAAAGGTTGCTTGGTCCGGCTCAGATCAAACATCTTGAGTCATTGGAAAATCATAAATAATCAATATTCCGTTTCATTTAGTTAAATTAGCGGCCTCAATACAAAGTATGAAGATTACGTTTGATTTTGAAAAGCCTTTAGCTGACCTGCAATTGCAGATTGAGAAAGTGAAGCAGCTTGAAGATAAAAATAAACTGGACATGTCCGCTTCGGTTGCAGAACTTGAAGAAAAGCTGGAAACCGCGAAGCGCGAAATATATGCTAACCTCACCGGCTGGCAAAAGGTACAGATATCACGCCACCCCGAAAGGCCATATACCTTACAGTATATTGAGCTGATGTGTGACGATTTTATTGAGCTGCATGGCGACCGGACCGTGGGCGATGATAAAGCTATAATAGGTGGCTTTGGCTCTATAAACGGGCAAACTGCTATGTTTATTGGCCAGCAAAAAGGCCGTAATACCAAGGAGCGGCAGTACCGCAACTTTGGGATGGCTAACCCCGAGGGTTACCGCAAGGCATTAAGGCTGATGAAGCTTGCCGAAAAATTCAACAAACCGGTTATTACTTTAATAGATACCCCCGGAGCATTCCCCGGCCTAGAGGCTGAAGAACGCGGACAAGGCGAGGCTATTGCACGTAACCTGATGGAAATGTCGGTACTAAAAGTGCCTATTATTTGCATAATTATTGGCGAAGGTGCATCGGGCGGCGCGTTGGGCATTGGTATTGGCGATAGGGTGTTGATGCTGGAAAACTCATGGTATTCGGTTATCTCTCCTGAAAACTGCTCAACCATCCTTTGGAAAACATGGGAAAATAAGGAAAGAGCAGCTGAGGTTTTAAAACTTACCTCAAGCGAAATGCTGAAGAATAAGCTGATTGATGGCATTATAAAAGAACCACTTGGCGGAGCTCACCAGGATCCGGTTGCTATGGCATCAACCCTGAAAAAACAGCTTTTAAAAGATCTTAAAATATTAAAAGAAAAAAATATTGATGATGTAGTTACCGAGCGAATTGATAAATTCTGCTCAATGGGCGTAGTGATAGAAGAATAAGCAACGCTTATTGCTTCTTTAGCCATTCTGCATCTTTCCCGCCACTATTATAGGTAATTACCTTATAATAGTGGTTGGTTGAATCCTTTATAAACTGAAACTTTAGATTCGCCTCAGTTATATAAAACATATCACCATCTCCATAGTGTAATTGTACTTTAGGCAATTTATCCTGTGGATTAGTGTCCTCAACAAATAACGTATTGTTTTCAAGTGTAATGATCAATTTGTGCTGATTGTTATAAACATATGTGCCTGTATAAGCTTGTAAAGTATTTTTATCAGTTGCAACCTCTTTGTTAGCAGTATAATTCAGATATGGCTTGTTAAACATAATAGCAGATAACCCCATATTTACAGACAGCAAACTTTGCCCGAAGTTGCCAAAATTATTCAGCAAAATAATAGTGATATCCTTATCAGGATAATAAACAAAATTTGCCATAAAACCAGGCAAGCCGCCACTATGCGTAATGTATTTGTTGCCGTAGAGCGTATCAATCCACCAACCATCACCATAATTGCCGAGGTTTGGCGTAAAGGCCTGTTTCCACGAAGCAGCAGATAAGATCTCACCTTTTGCAATGGCTTTACTCCATTTATAAAGATCTCCGGTACTGCTATAAATAGATCCGGCAGAATAAGTAACCGTGGAATCCCATTTTACAGCAATGTTATGCCGGGTGCTATCAAAAACATCGTAGCCTGTTGCTTTTGCAGCGTCCTTTAAATTAATATAGTCGAACCCGGTATGATGCATTTCGAGAGGGGTGAAGATCAACTGCCTTAGCACTTGCTGATACGGCTTGCCTGTTATCTTCTCTATGATCATTCCTAACAGAAAATATCCGGAATTACTATAACTGAATTTTGTTCCCGGTTTAAATAGCAGGTCCTTATTAATAAATACATCCAATGCTAATTGCCTATCTATGGGGTGGCTAACTATAGCCGAATCTTCGGGCCCGATATCGTCAGTATAATTATAAATGCCCGAAGTGTGATTTAGTAAATTTTGTATAGTGATTTGGTCAGCGCCCTTTTGATCTGGAAAATATTTACTTAACCTGTCATTTACAGATAATTTGCCCTCTTCCTGTAGCTTTAATATAATAATTGCTGTGAAGGGTTTGGTTAAAGAACCTATCTGATAAAGAGTGTTATTATCGTTGAGCGTATGCGCTGAAAAATTCTTCCAGCCGTAACCTTTTTGTAGGATGATCTGCCCGCTTTTTGCCACTAATGCGGTGCCATTAAACTGCCCGGCTTTAACTGCAGAGGTTAAATAGTCATCCAGTTTGGCAGCTAATGAATCGATATTAGCATTTTGCTGCGCCTGTAAATTGGATGAAAAAAATATTAATAACGATACAAAGGCAAAGAGGCGTGGTATTTTCATAGCGTAATTTCAGTTTAAGGCGCAGATAATTAATTGAATAGAGAACTGCTTTGGCTAATGGTTTAATAAGTTATTAAATTAAGCATTTTAAAATAAAACAAGATATTTTACACTTTTTACAAATTTGCTTTTGATAACGAAAAAATCGCCTTATATTTGCATTCCTTTTTGGGGTGGATAACAAACCATAGGAGATTGCCTGATAGTATAATGGTAGTACGACGGTTTTTGGTACCGTTTGTCTAGGTTCGAATCCTGGTCGGGCAACAAAATTTGATTTCGGATTTCGGGTTTTTGATTTCGGATTTTTTTCCGGTTTAAAAAATCGAAATCCGAATTGTTTTATAGTAGCTTTGGCAACAGGATATTCAAGCTGATTAAATATTCTAAATCATTATAAATCAAATCTGAAATTGAAATAATATAGAAGATGCCTTTACAGTTTAACCCCATTAAGTTATTTGCAGGTTCAGGTACTACGGTACTGGCGCAAAATATTGCTGATGCTTACGGGCGCGAATTAGGGGAGGTGACCCTCTCAGTATTTAGTGATGGCGAATTTCAGCCGCATTTTAATGAATCAGTACGTGGTTGCGATGTGTTTTTGATACAATCAACCAACCCGCCAACTGATAACTTAATTGAATTACTAATGCTGATCGACGCGGCACGTAGGGCATCGGCGCATTATGTAACGGCAGTTATCCCTTACTTTGGACTGGCACGCCAGGACAGAAAAGATAAACCACGTGTGGCAATCGGCTCAAAGCTGGTAGCTAATTTATTGGTTGCAGCGGGTATTAACCGCATTATGACCATGGATCTGCACGCGGCACAGATACAAGGATTTTTTGATATCCCGGTTGATCACCTGGATGCTTCGATCATTTTTGTACCTTATATAAAAAGCCTGGGCTTAGGTAATTTAACCATTGCCTCGCCGGATATGGGCGGTTCATACAGGGCACGCAGCTTCGCCAAGTTTTTTAATGCCGAAGTTGTTATTTGCGATAAACGTCGTAAGCGTGCAAATGAAATTGAATCAATGACACTGATAGGTGATGTAACCGACCAGGACATTGTACTGATAGATGATATTTGTGATACCGCGGGTACACTGGCTAAAGCAGCAGCCCTGATTATGGAGCGTGGCGCACGTACCGTAAGAGCGGTTTGTACACACCCGGTACTATCAGGCAAAGCATATGAAACTATCGAGAATTCGGTATTAACTGAATTGATAGTTACTGATACAATACCACTAAAACACAAAAGCGATAAGATAAGGGTATTAACAACCGCTAAATTGTTTGCAAGTGCTATTGAAAATGTAAACGAACACGGCTCAATAAGCCAGTTGTTTAAGGTGGATTGAGAAAGTTCATGGCTGATGGTTCATAGTTCATAGTTTTTGAACAACAGATCATCATAATAAAAAGAGAATACACAAGGTGGGCATAGTTTACTATGAACTATGAACCATCAACTATTAACAAGAATAAATAAAAACAAATGAAATCAATTGCTATTAGCGGTTCTTTAAGAGAGAACGTAGGGAAACGAGACGCGAAGGAATTGCGTTACCAGAGCCTGGTACCAGCAGTACTTTACGGTGGGCCAACCCAAACCCACTTTGCAGTGTCCGCAGCTGATTTGAAAGCCGTAGTTTACACACCGGTTGTTCATTTCATCGATTTACAAATTGCTGGTGTAACTTCACAGGCTATCATTAAAGATATCCAGTTCCACCCATTAACTGAGCAGATCATCCACGTAGATTTTCTGTTGTTAGATGAGAAAAAACCAGTTACCATTGAAATTCCGATCAAATTAACCGGAAGCTCATCAGGTGTTAAAGCAGGTGGTAAATTAGTTCAGAAACTAAGAAAATTACGTATCAAAGCATTACCTAAAGATCACTTAGATGCGATTGAAGTGAGCATTGAAGGCTTAGAAGTGGGTAAATCAGTAAAAGTTGCTGAAATTAAAGTTCCTAACCTGACTATTACTAACGCTATTGAAGATACCATTGTATCGGTAACTACTTCACGTGCATTACGTCAGGCTGAGCAGGAAGCTGCTTCAGGCAAAAAATAAGCCCCCCGGCCCCCTGAAGGGGGAGTTAAGGGTTAACTAATTTGAACAGCGATAAGTTTACTTATCGCTGTTCTTGTATAGAAATAATATCTTCGCATAGCGATGGGTTTCAAACCTGGAGTGTCCGAAAGAAGCGTGGCTTTGTGCGATTCCCCTCTTGAGAGGGGTGTAGGGGTGTGTTATTATGCATGCGGAATAACACACCCCTGCAGCCGCACCGTCAACACGCCCCCTCTCAAGAGGGGAACATAGATCTTCCGAACACTCAAAGATTCAAATTCATCATTATTATAAAGATAACTACGCAAATCAAAAATCCCCCTTTAGGGGTTAGGGGCTTATGAAATATCTTATAGTTGGTTTAGGTAACATTGGTCCGGAATATGCTGATACCCGGCATAACATCGGGTTTATGGTGTTGGATGAAATGGCCAAGCAGGAAAATGTTAAGTTTTATAACATGCGACTGGCTTATTATACTGAGGTAAACTATAAAAGCCGTACACTATACCTTATTAAGCCAACAACCTATATGAATTTAAGCGGTAAGGCCCTTAACCATTGGATGAAGGAACTGAAGATCCCCGTTGAAAACGTATTGGTTATTGTTGATGATATTGCCCTGCCATTAGGTACGCTACGCCTGAAACCTAAAGGAAGCGCTGCAGGCCACAATGGCTTAAAACATATTGAAGCGACCCTTGGCAACAATGAATACGCACGCCTGCGTTTTGGCGTGAGTGATAACTACCCCAAAGGCCGGCAGGTTGATTATGTACTGAGCGGCTTTGATGATGATGAAAAACCTGAACTGCCTGCCCTTATCGACCGCTCTATTGAAATTATAAAAAGCTTCGCCACTATTGGTACGGAACTTACTATGACTAAGTATAATAGGTAGCCAGTGTTAACTTAAACTAATCTTTTAGTTAAAGTTTGTTAAATGCTTTTTTGTCTGTAAAAAGTAAAATACCTTTACCTGTATAAAAATACCTTTACCTATCTGTAACGAACGGATAACTTCCACGTCTACCTAAACAACTGTTAACTGTCATATGAGAAAAATTTTACTAACAGCATTGTGCTGTTATTTTTATGCCCTGGCATTGGCTCAAAATGCTGCTCCAACTGTAATTGTTAAAGGTATAGTGATCGACTCGGTGACCAACCAGCCGCAGGGCTATGTTACCGTAGCATTACAGGATGCCCAAACCAAAGTACCCGTAAAAAGTAATTTAACAAAAGATGACGGCAGCTTCGAGCTGAAGGCTCCCGCAGGAAAAAAGTATCAGTTGGTATTGGCTTTTGTAGGATATAGCACTAAGGTTATTAATATATCATCTGCCGCCGGCATCACAAACGCAGGTAAAATAAAACTGAAACCGGCTACCAATCAATTAAAAGAGGTTTCGGTAACCGCAGTAAAGCCCCTGATGCAGCAAGAGGTTGACCGTATTAGCTATAACGTAGCCTCCGACCCGGAAAGTAAATCGATAACTGCGCTGGATATGATGCGAAAGGTGCCCTTATTAACGGTAGATGCGAATGATAACATACAGCTGAAAGGCAGCGGTAACTATAAAATATTGGTAAATGGTAAAGAATCAGCTTTGCTGGCTAAAAGTCCGTCGGATGTATTGCGGTCCATGCCGGCTACCAACATTGTAAAAATTGAAGTGATCACCACACCACCTGCAAAATACGATGCGGAAGGTTTAGCCGGGATTATTAACATCATCACCACAAAAAATGCCGACCAGGGCTATAACATTGGTGTTAATGCGCGCTATAATACAATTTGGGGCCCCGGCGTCAATTTAAATGGCACGGTAAAGGAAGGTAAGTTCGGTTTTTCTGGCTACGCAGGCCTGGGCCGACAAAACAAATCCACAAATCCCTTTGATAATACACAAACTTTTTTTAACCCGGCATCTGTTTTAACACAATCAGGCAGTGCCGATTATACCGGCAACTACAAGTATTTTGATGGTGAATTTAGCTATGAGATTGATTCGCTTAACCTGGTTACCGCGTCAATTGATTTTAATAATGGTGTAAATAATAATGGCGAAGGCAGTTTTACACAAACTGTGATGAACAATATTATCTCGCAGCAATATGCTACAAACAATAGCAGTACTTCAAAGTATACTGGTGTTGATGCAAGCATTAATTATCAGCTAGGGTTTAAAAAGAGTAAGGATCAGTTATTGACCTTGTCATACAGGTATAGTTATTCTCCTGATAATGAATATAATCAGAACTTATTTACTGATACTGTTAATTATCGCCAGCCAAATTTCCGTCAATACAACAATTCCGGAGAAAGAGATCAAACAGTACAGATCGATTATGCGCAGCCTTTTAAAAAATTCAGTCTTGAGGTAGGTGGTAAAGCCATCTTCAGAAATAACTTCAGTAATTTCCACCAAGATACATTGGCTAACACGCAAAACAATGAATACCTGCAAAATGACGAGCAAACCAACAACTTTAACTATCACCAGGATGTATACAGCTTATATAACTCATACCAGGTAAAATTAAAGGACTGGACAGGAAAAGCCGGGTTACGATTAGAGGAAACTACTGTTAATGCTGATTTTAGTTCAGTGGGTTCTACCTTAAACACAAATTATACCAATCTTATTCCGTCGGTTTCTATACAGCGCCAGTTTAAAAATAACAGTATCAATTTTGGGTTTACAGAGCGTATACAACGCCCTTCTATAAGTGAGTTAAATCCTTTTGTTGACAGGTCCGATCCGCAATTCATCAGCTCGGGTAACCCTAATCTGAAACCAGAATTAAACCATGTATTCGAGTTGAATTACAGTCATTTTTCAAAAGCATCAATAAATACAGGGTTTAGTTATTCGTTCTCCAACAATTCTATCCAAAACGTAACCAGCCTTAAAACGGAGACGATAGGTAATCAACTGGATACAGTTACTTACTCAACATATCAAAACTTAGGCAGCAACAGAACTTTAGGTTATAACATTAATGCTAATATTCCTATAACATCAAAACTATCAGTAAACATTAATGGTTTGTTAAACCGCTTATGGTTGCAGGGTTTTTATAATGGAACTTCTTACAAAAATAGTGGTTACATGGGCAATATGTTTACAAGCATCAGTTACAAATTTACAAGCGGCTACCGCATTGGGATGAACACCGGTTACTTTAGTGGCAACGTAACTTTACAGGGAAAATCAAGTTATTTTATATTTAATTCCTATGTATTCAGTAAAGATTTCCTGAATAAAACCGCCAGCATATCCTTAGTAGCTAATAACCCATGGAGCAAATATTGGCATGGAAGTTCAACAACCAACACTCCTGATTTTTCACAGGTGGATAATCATGAACAAACATATCGTACATTTGCCCTAAGGGTAAGCTACAAGTTTGGCAGATTGAACAGCGACATCAAGAAAAATCAACACGGGATAGATAACGACGATACGAAAAGCAGCAGCAAAGGCACAGGCAATCAATAATAACAAATGAAAGTATACGGCATTAAAAATTGTAATACAGTTAAAAAAGCGCTCGACTGGTTTAAAGATAATGGAGTTGATTATGAATTTCATGACTTTAAAAAGTTAGGCATCAACGATGGGAAATTACAGGAATGGGATAGCAAAGCAGGCTATGCCCATTTTATGAATAAGCAGGGCCTTACATGGAAACAGCTTGATCCATCGGTAAAGGAAAGCGTAAAAGGCGTTGCTGAAGCACTGCCACTATTGAAAGATAAAACCAGTATGATAAAACGGCCGGTTATTGAAGACGGCGGATTTTTATTCTTTGGCTTTGATGAGCAGGCTTATAAGCAGCATTTTAAAAAATAATAGCCGTTAAGCGGTTATAAAATAGCAGCCCCGGTTGGTAAAATAATACCTGAATTATTAACGTTCAGGTAACAATTATTTTACTAATCGGGGCTTCTCCGTATTTTATATTATCTTTCGGTCGATTTTTAACTGATTGACAACTAAATGAAATTTAAACTGCTTGCCGGTATAATACCGGCTTTTGTTGCTATTATTAATGTGAGCCAGGCACAGCAACAAACCCCACAGCCTGTAGCCGCAACAGACACTTCTAAACCTGTTAGCAAATACAATTACCGCGATGCTTTTGGTCCGTACTTTTACACAAAGAATGGAAACGAGAACCGTGCAGCCGATGGGCAACCCGGGCCGAAATACTGGCAAAACCGTGCCGACTACCAGTTAGCAGCTACGCTGGACGATAAAACCAACGAAATTACCGGTTCTGAAACAGTTACCTATACCAACAACAGTCCGCAAAAATTAGGCTTTTTATGGATGCAGGTTGAGCAGAACCTTTTTAAACAGGATTCAAGGGGTACGGCTATTGTACCGTTAACGGGCAGCCGTAACTGGGGCCGCGGACAAGTATTTGACGCGGGTGATAAAATAAAATCAATTAAGGTTGATGGTGTTGAAGTAAAATACCTGATAACCGATACCCGTATGCAGGTGTTTTTACCAAAAGAACTTGCTGCTAACGGTGGCAAGGTAAAAGTGCAGATAGAATGGTCATTTACACCGCCAAATTACGGATCGGACCGTATGGGGGTATTGGATACTAAAAATGGTAAAATATTCCAGATAGCGCAATGGTACCCGCGTATGTGTGTGTATGATGATGTGATGGGATGGAATACGCTGCCTTATACTGGTCCGGGTGAGTTTTACCTGGAGTACGGCGACTTCGACCTGAGTATTACCGCGCCTGCAAACCACATTGTATTTGCATCAGGTGAGTTACAAAACCCTAAAGAAGTTTATACGTCGGAACAGCAAAAACGCTGGGCACAAGCTGCTGAAAGCGAAAAAACGGTACTTATCCGTACTGCGGCCGAAGTTACCGACCCAGCTTCGCGCCCGGCTGGCAAATCAACATTAACCTGGCATTTTAAGATAAAAAACGCGCGTGATGCTTCTTGGGCATCTTCAGCGGCGTTTATTGTTGATGCAGCTAAGATGGATTTGCCAAGCGGAAAAAAATCAATAGCTATATCGGCCTACCCGGTTGAAAGCGATGGCAACGATGCATGGGGGAGATCAACCGAATACGTAAAAAAATCTATCGAATATAACTCGGCCAAATGGTTTGAGTATCCTTATCCGGCTGCTACCGCTGTTGCTGGAATTGTGGGCGGTATGGAATACCCGGGTATTGTTTTCTGCGGATCAAAAGCCAAAGGAAAAGGCCTGTGGGGTGTTAACGACCATGAGTTTGGCCATACCTGGTTCCCAATGATAGTAGGCTCAAACGAGCGTTTATATGGCTGGATGGATGAAGGATTTAATACCTTTATCAACGGCTTATCAACTGCCGATTTTAATAATGGCGAGTACAAATCAACCAGGCCATCTGATATGCATATGACAGGTGCCAGGTTTACCGCGCCTGATCTGGAGCCTGTGTTAACTGCCCCGGCTGATTTAAAGGAAGCGCATACGGGTACTTTATTATATGCAAAACCAAGCGTAGGTTTAGTTTTATTACGTGAGCAGATTCTGGGTCCAGAACGTTTTGATCGCGCATTCAGAACTTATATTGAAAGATGGGCCTATAAACACCCAACACCTGATGACTTTTTCCGCACGATGGAAAATGTATCGGGCGAGAGTTTGCAATGGTTCTGGAGAGGCTGGTTCATTAACAACTGGAGACTTGATGTAGCTGTTAGCGATGTTAAATATGTAGATGGCGACCCAACAAAAGGAGCGTTGATCACTATTGATAATCTTGACAAAATGGCTATGCCGGTAATATTGGAGATAAAAACCAAGAGCGGTAAAACCGAGCGTATAAAATATCCGGTTGAGATATGGGAACGCTTCGCCACCCGTACTTTTAAATATCCATCAACCGAACCTATTGAGTCGGTTACATATGACCCGGACAATGTATTGCCCGATTATAACCCGGCAAACAATGTCTGGAAAAGTAAAGAATAAAACAAAAAAACCGGTTAAGCCGGGTTTTTTGTTTTAAAACATATATTTTTAATCCGACATGAACGACATCAGCATTGAACAGATCCGCCCTGAATTAACCTGGAAATTGCGCCGGGATATTTTATATCCACAGCAAAAAATGTTTGAGATGGAGATCGACGAGGATAACGATGGATATCATTTCGGCGCGTTCCAAAATAATAACCTGGTGGCGGTGGTGTCCCTGTTTAAGCGGGATGATAGCTGGCAGTTCAGGAAATTTGCTGTTGAAGCATCGGTACAAAGTAGGGGTATCGGCAGCAGGCTGTTGCAGTATATTGCCAATTTTGCTATCAGCGAGGGCGGTACAAGGCTTTGGTGCAATGCCCGGCTTACGGCCATCCCATTCTACTTAAAGCACGGTTTTGTGCAAAAAGGCGAGCATTTCTCAAAGAATGGGTTTGATTACGAGATCCTGGAAAAGGATCTGTCGGCATAAAAAAAGCCGGCTTATAAAATAAACCGGCTTTCAACCAAACTAATTATATATTGAAAAATTTACTCACCACAAAGATGCAGTATCAGCATAAAGTCAATGTTAAACTATTGATAAACTATACTCCTAAGGTTATTAGTTAACTTGGCATTATCGGTAGCTTTATTATATTTGCTTGTGGCTAAACACAGGCCACCTTATGAAACATGGCTAAGAAAAATACTGATGCTCCAAAGCATACTCCCGTTGTAAATGAAACTTCGCTTTCTTTTTTCGAAAAATATATAAATAATCCGTCGCCTACCGGTTTTGAGTGGAAGGGGCAGGAAATGTGGCTTGAATATTTAAAGCCTTATATTGATGAGCATTATGTAGATAATTATGGCACCGCGGTTGGTATCATCAACAAAGATGCTGCCTATAAAGTAGTTATTGAGGCGCATGCTGATGAAATTTCATGGTTTGTAAACTATATCACCAGCGATGGTTTGATATATGTTATCCGCAATGGTGGATCTGACCACCAGATAGCGCCATCAAAAAGGGTTGACATTCATACCGATAAAGGCATTGTAAAAGCTGTTTTCGGCTGGCCTGCTATACATACCCGTGGTGCAGGTGATAAAGAGGAAGCACCGACATTGAAAAATATTTTCCTGGATTGCGGCTGTACTTCAAAGGAAGAGGTAGAGAAGCTGGGTATCCATGTAGGTTGTGTAATTACCTATGAGGATGAGTTTATGATATTGAACGATCGTTACTATGTAGGTAGAGCACTGGATAACCGTGCCGGTGGTTTTATGATAGCCGAAGTTGCCCGTATGCTTAAAGAGAACAAGGTGAAGCTGCCATTTGGCTTATACATTGTAAACTCGGTGCAGGAGGAGATAGGTTTACGCGGTGCCGAAATGATAGCGCATCATATTAAACCAAATGTTGCTATTGTTACCGATGTTACGCATGATACTCAAACCCCAATGATCAACAAAATAACCCAGGGCGACCTGGCTTGTGGCAAGGGGCCGGTAATATCATATGCACCGGCAATTCAGAATAATTTAAATAAGCTATTGATCCAATCGGCAGAAAAAGCAGGGATACCGTTCCAGCGCCAGGCATCATCACGCTCTACGGGTACCGATACCGATTCATTTGCTTATTCAAATGGCGGCGTACCTTCGGCATTAATATCGTTGCCATTGCGTTATATGCACACTACAGTTGAAATGATACATAAAGAAGACGTGGATAATGTTATCCGCCTTATTTATGAAGCCTTGCTGAACATAAAAGATGGGCAGGATTTTCGCTATATTAAATAATTTCGTTTCAAAACATTTTTGCTAAAAAAACGGTATAAAGGTTACGAAGTTTATGAAAATGATCAAATAAAAATGTCATATTTACAGTTAATAAAACACACCTAAAGAATATATGAAACCTACATTACTGATACTGGCCGCGGGTATGGCCAGCCGCTATGGAAGCATGAAACAAGTTGACGGCTTTGGTCCTAATGGCGAAACAATAATTGATTACTCTATTTATGATGCTATAAAAGCCGGTTTCGGTAAGGTTAGCTTCATTATTCGCGAGGAGTTTGCTGACAATTTTAAGGCTATTTTTGAGCCTAAGCTAAAGGGGCGTATCGAAACAGATTACGTTTATCAAAGTTATGACCTTACCCAATTTGGTATTGATAAAACTATTGAGCGTGCAAAACCATGGGGTACTGCACATGCGGTATTAGCTGCCCGTAACCAAATTAATGAACCATTCTGCGTTATTAATGCGGACGACTTTTATGGTTATGACTCATTTGAAAAAATGGCTAAATTTTTAACTACCGAAGTTAGTGATGATACATACTCTTTGGTAGGCTACCAGATTGATAAAACATTATCTGAATATGGTTCAGTATCGCGCGGTGTTTGTAAGGTTGATGAAAACGGCAACATGGTTGAGATCAACGAGCGTACCCAGGTTTACTTTAAAGATGGCGGCGTAGTGTATGAAGAAGGTGGCGTTGAAACACCATTATCTACTGATACCCGTGTATCAATGAACTTCTGGGGCTTTAGTCCGGCAGTATTTAAGCAAAGCGAGCCCATGTTCAAAAGGTTTGTTGAGGCTAATGAGGATAAACCAAAATCAGAATTCTTTATCCCTTTAGTTGCTGATGAGTTGATAAAAAGCGGCACTGCCTCATTTAAAGTGATCCCAACTGCATCAAAATGGTTTGGTGTTACTTATAAAGAAGATAAGCCTATCGTACAGAAATGCATCTCTGATTTGGTAAACAGCGGTGTTTATCCGGAGAATCTTTGGGCGTAAGAGAACCAGGATTTAAGGATTTAATTGATTTACAGGATATGTGAATCAATTAAGACCAACAAAACATAACCCACGCGT
This sequence comes from Mucilaginibacter mallensis, assembly GCF_900105165.1. NCBI lineage: Bacteria > Pseudomonadati > Bacteroidota > Sphingobacteriia > Sphingobacteriales > Sphingobacteriaceae > Mucilaginibacter > Mucilaginibacter mallensis. The sequence goes on along the minus strand of NZ_LT629740.1, from coordinate 4,490,492 downwards.
CATTGCGAGGTCCGAAGTAATCCCCGATTAGCAGAACCGCTCTGTATAGTTAGGAATTGCTTCGTACCTCGCAATTGTAAGGGTTTAGTAATTCGGTAACAGAATTAGGTATTATTTTTTGTTGTTTAGGGAGGCCATATCGATAGGTTTTTTGCCGTTGATGCCTTGATGTGGACGTTCCCAGTTGTAGTAGACGAGATACTTTAAGAGTTCGTCTTCCAATTCTTCTAGACTGTCAAAGTCTGTATCTTCAATCAGGTCTTCTTTAAGCGTTCGCCAGAAGCGTTCCACCTTGCCGTTGGTTTGTGGCCGGTAAGGCTGCATATAACGGCGCTTAATGCCTGTTTCCATCAGCATTCTTTCGAAGGGATGGTTGCGTTTTTGCAAACTGGTGGAAGTACCGAACTCCGGGCCATTATCAGCAATGACCTCCTCGAACTGGATACCGAACTCCCGCTTAAGTGCCTGCATGCAATGCAGGGCAGTAAACATAGTGGTAAGCGCGGTGATGTCCGGCATCACCTGTACCCAGGCCAGGCGGGAATAATCGTCCAATACGCAAATCAGGTAAAGCTTCCTGCTTTGTCCCCTGATCACGCTTTTACTCAGGTGATGACAGTCAATATGTCCTAACTGGCCCATACGTTCTTTGATGATCTTTCGCTTTACTTCTTTATCTGCGACGGTTAAACGGTTCTTATTGTGCCGCTTCAGGATGTTGTATACGCCTGAAGGCGATGGCGTAAAGTTATTAGCTTTTTGCTTAAACTGGTCGGCTATCTCGAACTTATTGCAGCCCCTCAACCGAAGGTCAAGTACTTGCTGCTCATCTTCAGGAGCGGGGCGTCGTGTACTGTACTTTGGCCCTCGTTTGGCAGGCAGCAGATCCTGTTCATTACCTGATTGTTTAAAACGGTTATAATACAGTAAAAAACTCCTTGGATCGGTATCATGGGCCGCATAAAACTCTTTGGCAAACCTGTAGTTCAGATGTTCACCCCGTTTAACCTGCTCATATTCGCTGATCAGAAAACGGTACTTATTCAGATAATTCCGTTTTAATGTGAGGTCATTATTAATGTTGCGCATAACTTTCTTAGCTTATTTGTTTAAAGCTAATTCTGTTACCGAATTATCTGACCTTTACAGCAATGACGCTTTGTTTTTGTATTAGGTTTGGGATATCTTTAAGCTGTTATTATATTCAACCTACTCGAATTAAAATGAATCCTATTACCTTTTCAACAAAGCTTGACTATAAAACTTATATGAAGCTTAATTTACAAAGATCATATCAAGGCCGTAGAAGCTGGCAAGGAACTATAATATGGCTGTTTGTAATCACTTTTGGTTTTGCAACGTATAATAATTTCAAAACCTCGCATGAAATAACTGATTTGATAATATTTTCAGCATTTGTGTTAGTGTTGTTTATTAGGCCTTATATAAATGCAAAAAACATGTATAAATCAACTCCGAATATTGGAGAAGAAATGTTTTGGAAAATAGATGAAACAGGTGTTGAAATAAAAAGCAAATCATCTTTAACATGGAGGGGATGGGACAGCATTACTAAGTTTTCTGAAAACAAACAATGGTTTTCTATTTGGTTTAATGATACACAAAGCACCTATTTTCCAAAAAGCGCCGTTTCTGAAAAAGAGCTTTATGAAATAAAGAAGCTAATGTTTGTTAACGGGAAGAAAGGATTATAATAACTCATTTATTGTTTTAGATTGATATTTTTCCATTCTTCCGGCAACGTTCCCGAAGAATTATTACATTTGAATCTACCAATTCGTAAAAAATGAAACGTTATTGTTATTCGCTCGTTATCCTGTTAGTAATTTATTCATCTAACCTGTTTGCCCAGCAACATATGGATACAGAAATATTAGGAAATGCCGAAAGCGTAACACAGCAAAATAACGTTTTGCTTATCAAAACAAAAGAAGCCGAAGCAAGAGTTTGGGTATATAGTCCTACTATTATAAGGGTAAGCATCAGCAAGGAGCATAGTGCTGATAGTTCATTCGCGGTGGTAAAAGATCCTGAATCTACTTTAAATTATAAGGAAACTGCTACTGATATTACCGTAAGTACTTCAGCATTAACATTGCATATCAACAAATCGCCACTGAGGTTTGATTTTTCTACTGCTGATGGTAAGGTGCTGAGCGAGGATGATCCACGTTTTGGCACTAACTGGCAGGGGACAAGAGTAGTTAATTACCGCAAACTATATAAGGATGAGCGGTTCATTGGTTTGGGTGAAAAGACGGGTAATCTTGACCGCAGGGGAAGCGCTTATGTGAACTGGAATACCGATGCTCCCGATCATGGCCCTAAAACGGACCCTTTATATGAAACCTTCCCATTTTTTGTGGGCCTGCACAATGGCCTGAGCTACGGGCTGTTTTTTGATAATACACATAAAAGTTATTTCGATTTCGGAGCCTCAACCGATGAGCAAATGAGCTGGTTTGGTGCCGATGGCGGTGATATGAACTATTATTTTTTCGGCGCGCAAAGCGTGGCGCAGATTATTGAGGATTATACCTGGCTAACCGGCAGAATGGAAATGCCGCCGCTCTGGAGCCTTGGCTATCAGCAATGTCGCTGGAGCTATATGAGCGCTGAGGAAGTGCTTGACATCGCCAGTAAATTACGAGAAGATAAGATCCCTGCCGATGTAGTGTATTGCGATATTGATTACATGGATCACTATAAAATATTTACCTGGAACAAGCAGACTTTCCCTGATCCGAAAGGGATGATAGACAAGCTTAAAGCCATGAACTTTCACCTCGTTACTATTGTTGACCCGGGTATTAAGGTTGAGGATGGCTATAAACAACATGATGAGGGTGTAGCCAAAGGATATTTTGCCACCTATCCCGATGGTGAAAAATACATTGGCAGCGTATGGCCTGGCCGCTGTTATTTCCCCAATTTTACAGACAAGGCGGTGCGCGACTGGTGGGGGGCATCATTTACCGCTTTAACCGAGCCTGGTGTTGAGGGTTTCTGGAATGATATGAATGAACCCGCTGTATGGAATCAAAGCATCCCGTGGATGGTGAAATTCGGCAAGTATTATATGCCCGAGATACGTAATGTTTACGGTATGCAAATGGCCGAGGCTACCTATTTAGGTACTAAAAAGATCTTAGGAAATAAAAGACCGTTCGTGCTTACACGCGCGGCTTATTCAGGCACACAACGCTTCTCAGCCGTGTGGACGGGGGATAACTCTGCCTATGACGCGCATATGCTGCTCGGTCAGCGCTTGGTGAATAGTTTGGGTATAACAGGCATGTCATTGGTAGGGGTGGACATTGGCGGGTTTACAGGCAACCCAACACCTGAGCTGATGGTCCGCTGGAACTCATTAGGGGTGTATACGCCCATGTTCCGTAACCACGCCGCGCAAGGTACCAATTACCGCGAACCATGGCGCTGGGGCAAGGATAATGAGGCTATCATTCGCAAGGATATAGAACAGCGTTATAAATTGCTGCCTTATATTTATTCCGGTTATTATCAATCACACCAAACGGGCTTGCCGTTAAGTCGCACGTTGGCTATTGATTACACACAGGAGGACAGTATCTTCTCCGAGCATTTCCAAAACCAGTTTATGTTCGGCGATGCCATTTTGGTTGCCCCGGTTGAAAGTACTAAGTTTAATGAAGATGTTTACCTGCCCAAAGGCGAATGGTACCGCTTGAGCAGTGGTGAGAAATTTGTGGGCGGCCGGATCATTAATGCACCCGCTCCGTTAACAGATCTACCCGTATTTATAAAAGGCAGCGCCATTATCCCCATGCAAAACCTGGTACAAAGCACCAGCGAAAAAGGTGATGGGATCCTGAAAATCAATGTTTGGTATGGTTCAGCAGCTAATTCATTTGTTTATTATGAGGATGATGGTTCATCTTATGATTATCAAAAAGGTGTTTATTACAAACGTAATATCAGCTTTGATCCTGCAAAAAATGTGATCAGTTTATCAGCTGTTGAAGGTTCATTCGTATCAAAATATAATAAGATTGAGCTGGTACTACATGGTTTTAAAGGGCACCTGAAAACCTTTAAAGTAAATGGCAAGGATACGAAGATATGGCCGAATACCGGTGATGGTACTGATTATAGTTTGTTTGTTAATGAGAATAAGGAGATAAAGATTCAGTATTAGTATATCTTGTCTCTTACCCGGCGTCATGGGGGAACAAGCAATCCCGGCGAATTGCATGTTGCAGACTTGTCACATGGTATCGCTTTTCGCTAAGAAGTCACTTTTTGTCTTGATACAAAAAGTAACCAAAAAAATCAAGACAACAAGGATGCTTCCCAGCTCCCTGCCGGTTCTTCACGCTTTTTTCGCTGTTCGATACTTCGTATCTCCCATCACACAAAAAGCTAAACCGGCATTCCCGCCTACGCTGGCCCGCCCTTGTTGTCAGGGCCGACGCTTTTTTGATCCGTTTCAGTTAAGCTTCTTCCCCCGTCAGTAGAACAGCTTCGGGTGAAATCAGGCAAAACGATGGTGGCCTTGCGTAATGGCAGGGCATAGCAGATTTTTACTGAAGCGTGGGGCATGAGCGGCGAAGCAGGGGGTAAAAATATAGCAGCCCAGGTTTTGCCTGATTTGCAGCGCAGAGGCTTTGTGCGGTAAAGAAGCATTTCTGCTGACTTGATTTTTTGTTTCTTTTGTATCAAGACAAAAGAAATAGGCCTTAGCGGCTATGAGCGATACCATGCGACTCAATAGATAAATCAACCTGCTCCGTATTGCATAGAGATTGCTTCGTACCTCGCAATGACGCGTGGAGATAATTAACCAAAAAAAAGCCCGGCTGGAAAACCAGCCGGGCTTGGTATATGATCCCTTTCGGGCTATTATTTTACTTCTTCAAAGTCAACATCAGTAACATTGTCGGCATTACCTTCAGCGTGTGCTTCTGGTCCTGCTTCACCTGCGCCTGGTTGTTGTCCTGCGTCAGCAGCAGCTTTGTACATATCTTCTGATGCAGCTGTCCATGCAGTGTTTAACTCATTCTGGGCAGTTTCAATTGCAGAAAGATCTTTTGACGCGTAAGCGGCTTTCAATTTTGTTAAGCCTTCTTCAATCGGTGCTTTTTTGTCAGCAGGGATCTTATCGCCATACTCCTTCAATTGTTTTTCAGTTGAGAAGATCAGGGCATCAGCAGAGTTCAGTTTTTCAACTTCTTCTTTTGCTGCTTTGTCAGCATCAGCGTTAGCTTCAGCTTCTTCTTTCATCTTCTTGATATCAGCATCTGATAAACCTGAAGAAGCTTCGATACGGATCTTTTGCTCTTTACCGGTAGCTTTATCCTTAGCTGCTACGTGTAATATACCGTTAGCATCAATATCAAAAGTTACTTCGATCTGAGGTACGCCACGAGGTGCTGGTGGTATTCCATCTAAGTGGAAACGGCCAATAGTACGGTTGCCTGAAGCAATTGGGCGCTCACCTTGTAATATGTGGATCTCTACTGACGGCTGGCTATCAGACGCAGTTGAGAAAGTTTCAGATTTTTTAGTTGGGATAGTAGTGTTAGCTTCTATCAGTTTGGTCATTACACCACCCATAGTTTCAATACCTAATGAAAGCGGGGTAACGTCTAATAATAACACATCCTTAACTTCGCCGGTTAATACACCACCTTGAATAGCAGCACCAATAGCTACCACTTCATCAGGGTTTACACCTTTTGAAGGTGCTTTACCGAAGAATTTTTCAACAGCTTCCTGTATAGCAGGGATACGGGTTGAACCACCTACTAAAATGATCTCGTCGATATCAGTAGTTTTTAAGCCTGCATTTTTCAATGCTGAACGGCAAGGATCGATAGTACGTTTGATTAAGCTATCAGCTAATTGCTCAAATTTAGCGCGGGTTAAAGTTTTAACCAAGTGCTTAGGCATACCATCATTAGCAGTAATGTATGGTAAGTTAATTTCAGTTTGAGTAGTGCTTGATAATTCAATTTTAGCTTTTTCAGCCGATTCTTTTAAGCGTTGCAGCGCCATAGGGTCTTTACGCAGGTCGATGCCTTCGTCGCTTTTAAATTCGTCAGCTAACCAGTCGATAATTACCTGGTCAAAGTCGTCACCACCTAGGTGAGTATCACCGTCGGTTGCTTTTACTTCAAACACGCCATCGCCAAGTTCAAGTACTGATACGTCATGTGTACCACCACCGCAATCGAACACAGCAATTTTCATATCGCGGTGTGCTTTGTCAAGGCCATAAGCCAGGGCAGCAGCAGTAGGTTCGTTTATGATACGACGTACTTTTAAGCCTGCAATTTCACCGGCTTCCTTAGTAGCCTGGCGCTGTGCATCGTTAAAATAAGCCGGAACGGTAATAACCGCTTCGGTAACTTCGTGTCCTAGGAAATCCTCAGCTGTTTTCTTCATTTTCTGAAGTATCATAGCTGAAATTTCCTGTGGAGTATATTTACGGTCGCCAATTTCAACGCGTGGGGTGTTGTTATCACCTTTAACCACGGTGTAAGGCACACGTGCAGCTTCTTTGGTAACTTCGTTAAAGTTGTTACCCATAAAGCGTTTGATTGAATAAATAGTTCTTGTAGGATTGGTGATAGCCTGACGCTTCGCCGGATCACCCACTTTACGTTCGCCGTTGTCAACAAAAGCTACTACTGATGGTGTAGTGCGCTTGCCCTCGCTGTTTGGTATAACTACAGGTTCATTACCTTCCATTACAGCCACGCAAGAGTTTGTTGTCCCTAAGTCGATTCCAATGATTTTAGACATATATATTGTTTTTTCTTGATTGAATAATTTAATTACAAAGTATTTAACAAGGCTTGTGCCAATGTTGGTTTGGCAGTTAATATTTAGCTAAAAGGCTGAAAGGAGAAAGCTGAAAGGTAATAAATAGTCAGATTGTAATAATTTGACGGTGACAGGTTGGCAGAATTTGACTTATGTCAATAGAAAGCAATACGCAAGATTACTTTATTGAAAGAGGTGTGTTTGATAAAAGCGACAATTATATTTAGGGTGTTTCCCTACGGGTCGGGTCTTCCGCTTATACTGCACAGGCCTTAGTCACAAGCCGGTATCCGCTTCAACCCCTAACACGAAACTTCGGGTTTAAGCACCATAGGTGTTCGGAAGATTTATTTTATTACAAATATTGAGCGTAGGGTCAGCCTGAGGTACTCGAAGGGTAAGCGTAAAGGCCTCTGCCCGCATGCTTCGAGCGCCTCAGCATGACCCTTTCTTTAATCTTCTGAACACTTATGGTTTAAGCACAGGTAGTACGCGTACACAGCAAGGGGTAGAAAATAAAAAAATGGCAAGCCTGAAAACAAGCTTACCATTTATAAATATAATCGTTTATATGACGTTGCTAATCCTTAAACCTTGCAATCGTCTTCCTCCCCAAATCATACGTCACCCTGAAAACCTCCTGGTTGTCATTAGCATGCCCGGGTGTAAAGTGGAAGCTGGCTATAAATTGCCCTTTAACACGGCCCGACAGGAAAGGTGTAAAGATCAGATCCACACGATCATAAAATGTTTTTTCGTAGTAAGAGTCGCCGTAGTAGATGATACTGCCCTGGCCTTTGTACAATTCTTCAAACACGGCAAACCTGTGGTAACCTGCATAAGCGCTGAACATAAATCCGTTACGCGTTTGCCAGCCTGTTTTGCCGCGTTCCCTTAAAAATGAGCTAAGGTTACCTGCTTCAAATGATAGGGAATCAAGGAATGTTTTATGGCTGAAGTTTAATCCTAAGCGCACTTCAACAGCACCATTGTCAAATATATGGTCGGTTGGTTGTAATATGGCAGCACCGGCATCATGCTCCATCATAAAGTAATCTCTTATATAAAACAGGCCATTGCCTGGTGTATATTTACCTTCGGCCCCGAATAAAAACTCTTCGCGCTGGGTATCGGTTTGGCGGCTCACCCAATCTATCCAGCCTGTTTGCCAGAAATGCTGGTTGCCATATCGCGCCAGCAAACCCTCAACATTGGGGCGGTAATACATCAAAGTATCATTCAGCATGGCACGCGGGTAGTCGTCTATTAATCCGGCCCTCGGGAATTCACCGGCATTAAATAACCATTTAGAGCTGTGATAATTGTAGTAAGCTATCGGCACAGCATTCAAAAAGTATGGCTGCGCGCCAAACTCATGTATGGCATTGGTACCTACCACAAAATGGTTCAGGCTATCCAGGTTCAAGCCGAAATCAATAGCGGTGCGTGTACCCGAATAAGTGCGTGAGCGCGGGATAAAGGCCTTATATTCCCGGTTATCCAGCCATGCCAGCGCATTGAAGTGAAAATCAACCGAAGCGGTGTTTACCTGCTTTGTTTTGGTTGTATCTGCTGAAAATGTTTGCTGCTGCATGAAATCGGTTTGCTGCTGCACAAAATTAGTTTGCGCAAAAGCTATCGCAGAGCTGAAAAAAGAAAGAATGATGAGTAAGTAGAATTTTTTGATCATTTGCTGGGGGTTATTCGACTGTAAATTTAACGATCCTGCTGTTCTTGCTGCCAACAAAAGGCTCTGTCTGGAGCGAAAATAGCAAATCGTACCTGCCTTTTTGCTTTGGGCTGACAATTGTGAAACTATAATGGGTGCTTTGCCCGGGCTTTAACGCAATTTTATTGAAACTAGTATCGGTAAGCTGTGATTGCATTTCGCCTTTTTCATTAAAGAAACAGGCCTCCATAAATACCTTGTGCTGCCAGCCTTTGTTGCTGAAATCGATAGCGTAAGGGTATGGATTAGTGATCGTGAGGTTAAATTTGATCTTTTGCCCCGGCGCTGCACTCATTTTATAGTTGCCGTTATCAATGATAACTTTTTGGTAAGTGCGCACATCGTCAACCCAGCCGCCATACCAGGTGCCGGCGCTAACTTTTATAGAGTCGGTAGTAACACCGGGTGAGTTGTAGGTTAGCAGATAATAAACACGTTTATGCTGCAGACTATCTTCAATAGGCCAGATATCAAATTGCGTGCTGCGGTAATAGCGGGAATCATAGGCAAAGCCCTTTAGCGTATTGTTGTAATAGTCGTATTTAGATGGGTTCTGAAAGCCTTCGTTGAATATTACATAATGATCGCCAACCTTTTGCTTTACCACATACGACCAGTTTTTAAACCCAAACTGACTCTGCAAACGACCTATAGGTATACCTGAAATTAAGCAGATTCTAATCGCAACAATAATAACAATATTGATGATGGCCACCGGGTAAAACCATTTGGGTATAACAGGTTTTTGAGCAAAGCTGATGAGAATGAGCAGGATCAAAGGGGCAAAGGCGATATAGGTCCACTGTGGTTGTACTTCGCCGCGGAAGGAGCTGATCAGGAAAAAGATAGGTGTGCCTATGCTATTAACCATTAGGCAGCGGGTGAAAGCATCGGTAACCCGTGCGCTGAAACCTCTGTAAAACAAGTACCAGCCAACAAGTGGCCCTGCCATTAATATCTGCCCTAATGGGTACAAGTAGGTAAACTCAGGATGATATTTATCTGCCGAACGCTCCGAAAGATGGTAGTTTAACGATGGAAAATTGTGGTGTACCTGCCACAAAATATGCGGTATAAATAACACGGCCGCCAGCACAACAATGAACCAGAACGACCAACGTTTTAATAAACTAAGGTTAGCCAGTACCGTAAAACCGATCAGCAGCACAGCATGGTATTTACTGTATAAAAGGCAGGCCACAACCAGTCCTAATACTAAAGCTAAAATCCAGCTATCGTTATCAATATAGCGCTGATAAAAATAATAGAACACTACCGCGAAGAAGAACAGCGGCGCATCGGGCGTGGTGGTAAAGCCGTACATATGCACCATGAACATGCAGGATATCACCACAATGAACAGCCTGGCATTAGCATTATATTTTTTAAGGATGAGCCATAATATGTATATCGATGCTGTGCTAACGGTAATGGTTAATATGCGCAAGCCCAGCTCGTTATGCATAATGCTATCGCCAAAGCGGATGAACAGGGCCACCATAGGCGGGTGATCAAAATAGCCCCAATCCAAAAATCGGGAGTAGAGCCAATAGTAGGCTTCATCGGCATGGAGCTCGAGGGTGTAGGCCTGAATGATGTTCAGGGCGGTCCACGCCAATAAGAAATACCAGATGGTTTTATTCGACTGAAAAGTTTTGTTTGCAGTTAGCTCCGGCATTAATGCTTGTGTTTGTTAAAGCTGTAAAGTTATAATAAAACCCTTTAAGCTGAAAGGCAGCAAATACATCGCCCCGATTAAAATATTTTTCTCACATTAGCCTCCAAGTTTTATCACCCAATGAAACGATCTATCGACATTATAAAACAACCGCGCATCCTGGTACTTAAAGAAATTGAACATTTAAGCACCGAACAATTAAATAAAGTACCAACAAGTTTTAATAATAATATTGCCTGGAACCTGGGCCATATGATTGCTGCGCAGCAAGGTATTTGCTACAAACGCTCGGGGCTTAATACCACAGTTAGCGAAGATTTTTTCCATACCTATAAACCAGGTACCAAGCCTGAGCGGTTTATTGATGAGGTAGAAATCGCATTTATTAAAGAACAATTATTCATAAGTCTTGAAAAACTGGAAGCCGACCTGGATAAAGAGATCTTTGTTGATTATACCAAAGTTATGACCCGTTATGGTATTGAATTAAGCAGTATTGAGGAGGCGGTAGCCTTTTTGCCTTTCCATGAGGGATTGCATATTGGGTATATTATGTCGTTGAGGAAGTTGGTGTAGGTTGATTATTGAAGCGTCATTGCGAGGTGCGAAGCAATCCCCGGCTGCATAGGGCAATTAGTATATCGTTTACCTATCGCATGCAGCCGCTCATTGCCGCGGAGGCTACTACTTTTGTCTTGATACAAAAGGTAGCAAAAAATCAAGACAAAAAGATCCTTCCGCCCACAGGCAAAACACCCAGGCCCGCGCTTTTTGTCGGGCCTTTACCCGCTTTTAATTACGGTTCAATTAAAGTTTCCTCATCTTAGGTAGCTCCGTCAGTAGAACAGCTTCTGGCGAAAACAGGCAAAACGATGGTGGCCTTGTGCAGTGGCAGGGCATAGCAGATTTTTACAGAAGCGCAAAGGCCAGGTGAGTAGCGACAGCAGGGTAAAAATATAGCAGCCTAGGTTTTGCCTGATTTGCAGCGCAATGGCCCTGTGCGGCAAAGAAGCATTTCGACTGACTTGATTTTTTGTTTCTTTTGTATCAAGACAAAAGAAATAGGCCTTAGCGGCTATGAGCGATACCATTCGACTCAATAGATAAGTAACCAGAGGAATTTGTACGGGAATTACTTCCCGAAACAAGTTCGGGTCGGGCTGTTCCTCGCAATGACGGGCGGAGAATAGCTAAACATAAAAAAGCCCGGTTGAAATATCCAACCGGGCCCTTTCTTATTTCCCCTTTAGGGGTTAGGGGCTACACGCCCAGTAATAATCTTGTTGGGTCTTCCAGTAATTGTTTTACACGTACCAGGAAGCTTACCGATTCGCGGCCATCAATGATGCGGTGATCATAGGATAGGGCGATGTACATCATCGGGCGGATAACAACTTGTCCGTTTAGGGCAATTGGGCGCTCAACTATGTTGTGCATGCCTAAAATAGCCGATTGCGGTGAGTTGATGATAGGGGTTGATAAGAGTGAACCAAAAACACCACCGTTAGTGATGGTAAAGTTACCGCCTGTCATTTCTTCCAGTGTTAATTTACTTTCGCGTGCTTTAACGGCAAGGGCTGCAACCGCTTTTTCAATTTGGGCAAGGCTCATACTATCTGCATTGCGGATAACAGGTACTACCAGGCCTTTAGGGGCTGATACAGCTATCGAGATATCAGCATAATTGCTGAAAACTATTTCGTCGCCATCTATACGCGCGCCAACTGAAGGCCATTCTTTTAATGCTTCGCAAACTGCTTTGGTGAAGAACGACATAAAACCTAAGCCAACACCATTTTTCTCTTTAAATTTATCCTTGTATTTGGCACGGATCTCCATGATCGGCGACATGTCCACTTCATTAAAAGTGGTCAGCATCGCGGTCTCATTTTTAACGGCTACCAAACGTTTGGCAACTGTTTTACGTAACGACGACATTTTTTCGCGACGGTCAGCCCTGTCGCCACTAAATGATACAGGCGTTGCCTGGGTAGCGGCAACCGGAGATGGTTTTGCTGCCGGTGGAATAGGAGCTTGAGGGCTTTCTGATACCAGGTTAGCTTTTATTGCATCTTCCTTAGTGATACGGCCATTAACCCCATTACCGCTAACAGCAGATGGGTCTATGCCTTTTTCGGCTAGTATTTTTGCTGCTGCAGGCGATGGTGTGCCTGTAGCGTAATTTTTATCGGATACAACAACAGGTGCAGCTGCAGGGGCTGAAGTAGTTGCGGCAGGACTTGCTGCCGGGCTTCCTCCGCCTGATACACCACCGCCACCGGTAATACTGGCAACAGGTGCGCCAATGGCTAATACATCGCCTTCTTTAGCTATGGTGTTTAATGTGCCTGCTTTATCTGCAGTTAATTCAAATGTTGCTTTGTCTGATTCCAGCTCGGCAATGGCTTCATCCATAGCTACGGTATCGCCGTTCTTCTTGATCCAGCGTGATAAAGTAACTTCGGTAATTGACTCACCTACCGGTGGAACTTTTATTTCAGATGTGCTTGCTCCGGCAGATGGGTTAGTAGTATCCGCAGGTGTCGCTACTGCTTCGCTAACTGCTTTAACAGCAGGTGCGCTTTCGATAACAGGAGCAGAGGTTGATGCCGCACCGCCGTCTTCAATACGGGCAACAGGTGCGCCAATTGCTAAGGTGTCGCCTTCTTTGGCTATAGTTTTTAAAGTCCCGGCTTTTTCGGCAGTAAGCTCAAATGTGGCTTTGTCTGATTCTAATTCGGCAATTACTTCATCCATTTTCACGGTATCACCATCTTTTTTTAGCCATGATGACAGGGTAACTTCGGTAATTGATTCGCCTACCGGCGGAACTTTGATCTCTAAACTCATGTTGTTATGTTTGTGTGAGTAGTGAGCGGTGAATGGTGAGTGGTTGTTTTAACAATTCACTGCTCACCATTCACCACTCACAAATATTAATCTGCGCTGGCCGTAGCCATTTTTTGTGTTGTTTTCTTGATCTTTTCTTTTAACTCAGGGCCAACCGGTGATTCAAATGCTTTTGAAATAATGTACAGTTGTTGAGCGGCGTGTTGTTTAGCAAAGCCTGTAGCTGTACTACTACCTTCAATACGTGATATCACATCCAGTTTAAGCACATCCTCCTTGCGGAATTTGCGGCACATATATGGCCATGCGCCCATGTTCTCAGGTTCTTCCTGTACCCATATAAACTCGGTGGCTTTGCTGTATTTGGCCTTTATTTTAGCCATTTGCTGTACCGGGGTAGGGTATAGCTGTTCTATACGTACTATTGCCACATCCTTGCGCTGATCGGTTTGTTGTTTCTCCTGCAGGTCATAATATATTTTACCTGAGCAGAATAATACACGTTTAACCTTTTTAGCTTCAGCATAAGTATCATCTATCACCTCCTGGAATTTGCCTTCGGTAAAATCAACAATTGGCGATACACATTTAGGGCTGCGGAGCAGGCTCTTTGGCGTAAATACGATTAATGGTTTACGGAAGTCGCGATAGATCTGGCGGCGTAATATATGGAAGAAGTTAGCAGGTGTTGTACAATTAGCAACCTGGATATTGTTATCGGCACAAAGCTCCATAAAGCGCTCTATACGTGCTGATGAATGCTCAGGCCCCTGACCTTCGTAGCCATGCGGCAATAACATTACCAAACCATTACCACGCTGCCACTTTGTTTCGGCGCTGGCTATGTACTGGTCAACAATGATCTGTGCACCGTTAAAGAAATCGCCAAATTGTGCTTCCCAAATGGTTAAGGCATTAGGATTTGCTAAAGCGTAGCCGTATTCAAAACCTAAAACACCATATTCAGATAATAAAGAGTTATATATGCTGAATTTAGCTTCGGGATTTACATTGTCCATCGGAGTATATTCTTCTTCAGAATCAGCCAGCGTTAATACCGCGTGGCGATGTGAGAAAGTACCACGTTTAACGTCCTCTCCACTTAACCTAACCGGGTGGCCGTCTTTCAACAGTGTGCCATAAGCAAGTAGTTCGCCCATAGCCCAGTCGAATACGCCGGTTTTGTTAACCATGGCATTACGGTCCTGAAATAATTTCTCGATTTTCTTGAAAAACTCTTTATTTTTTGGCAGTTCGGTTAACACCTTGCCAATTTCTATTAATTCCTCTTTTGGAACAGCTGTATCCGTTTTTGCCATTGCTTCCCTTTCGGTGGCAATATGCAGGCCTTCCCATGCTCCGTTAAACATGGGTATGGTATCGGTAAAGCGTTCTTCCGCTTTTGACTCATCCAGTTGCTGTTGTAACAGATCGCGGAATTCTTTTTCAGTATCCTTAGCCAGCGTTTCGGTAATGCTGCCTTCGGCTATTAATTTTTTCAGATAGACCTCGCGTGGGTTTTCATGTGCCTCGATGGCTTTGTATAATACCGGCTGGGTGAATTTAGGCTCATCAGCCTCATTGTGCCCATATCGGCGATAGCATAAGATGTCTATAAATACGTCATCGTGAAATGCCTGGCGGTATTCCATTGCCAGATTAACCACATATGCCAAAGCCTCAACATCATCACCATTAACGTGAAAAACCGGTGATAATACTGTTTTAGCAACGTCGGTACAATAAGTACTTGAGCGTGCATCGATATAATTGGTGGTAAAACCGATCTGGTTGTTGATAACCAAATGTATGGTACCACCTGTGCGGTAGCCATCCAATTTTTCCATCTGCAATACCTCGTACACAATTCCCTGGCCTGCTACTGAAGCATCACCATGAATTAATATAGGAGCTATTTTGGTATGATCGCCTTTGTATTTGAAATCAATTTTTGAACGTGTTAAGCCTTCAACAACAGGGTCAACCGCTTCAAGGTGCGAAGGGTTAGGGCAAAGACTTAGGTGAACCTTGTTGCCGTTAGATGCGGTAACATCAGTTGAGTAACCCAGGTGGTACTTAACGTCGCCACTGAATGGTGAATCTTCGTCGTAGTTTTTACCTTCAAACTCAAAGAAAATTTCCTTGTAGGTTTTCTCCATGATGTTCGACAGGACATTTAAGCGACCACGGTGAGCCATACCGATGATAAACTCCTCGATACCCAATGTTGCTCCTTTTTGGATAACAGAATCCAATGCGGGTATCAACGCTTCGGCGCCTTCTAATGAGAAACGTTTCTGCCCCAGGAATTTGGTACCTAAAAAGTTCTCGAAAATAACCGCGTGGCTTAGTTTGTTAAACATCAGCTTTTTTTGCTCAACGCCGAATGATGGCGTATTGCGGCTGGTTTCCATGCGGCTTTCAAACCATTTTACTTTTATGGGGTTGCGCACATAGCGGTATTCGGCACCTATGTTGCGGCAATAAGTATCTTCCAATAACTGGCGGATATCACGCAGTTTGGCAGGGCCAATACCAACTTCAACACCGGCGTTAAATACGGTGTCCATATCGGCATCACTCAATCCAAAGGTTTCCAGTTCCTTACCAGGGTAATATTTGCGGCGCTCGCGCACCGGGTTGGTGGTAGCAAACAGGTGGCCGCGTGTACGGTACCCGTTGATCATGTTTAAAACATTGATCTCTTTTAAAAAATGCTCGGGGGTTTCAGCACTTGCAGCAGGTGCTTCGGAACCTCTTCCGAAATCAAATCCTTCAAAAAACTTTTGCCATCCAAAATCAACAGCTGACGGGTCCTGTTGATATTCTTGATATAGGGAGTCAATAAAAGCTGCGTTTCCGCTATTTATATAATTTAGGCGATCCATGTAATCATTCTTAAAAACGTACAAAAGTAAGCATAACGGCTTACAAACATTTAAATTAATTGATAAAAAACATTTATATTTTACCCTGAATTGAGGAAAGTGGTTGTCATAAAATTATGCTGTTTTAAAATAGGAGCTAAAACCAGCGCATTGGGTTAACGTATGAACTGAAAAAACGTTATCTAAATTCTCAAAAAAATAAAATTAATGCAGGAGCTTGTGCACATAATCGCGCAGGTAGGAAAAGCCCTCGAACATTACTGCAAGCAAGCCAATAATTACGGTATATTCTTCAAAAGAGTTCATGATGAACGATTTATAATAGATAGACGAAATAACGCTTAAAATGTTACGGCCAGGTTATTAATTTACTAATGGGTGACATGTGCGTATTGATCGCTTACATCCTTTAGCTCGGGTAGCCAGGTAGCAATAAAATCATTTTTGGTGTCGAGGTCGTTTAACTGTTTAGCTATGTTAAAATAGCGGCTATCGCGCGGGTCGTTACCTATGCCGGCTATGAAAGCCCAGTTACCCCAGTTGCTTGCCGGCGAGTAATCGATCAGCTTTTCCTCAAAATAAGCGGCACCTTTTGTCCAGTCGACTTTAAGTACACTTACCAAAAAGCCGGCTACAATTTGCCTGCTATAATTATTAATGTAACCGGTGGCGTTTAGCTCGTGCATAATAGCATCAACCAAAGCAACACCAGTGATGCCGGTTTTCCATTTTTCGAAAAGCTCATCCTGGTTGGCCGCAAAATCGTCGCTGTTATCAGTTTCTTTGGCAGATATGAATTTTTGGCCATGCTTTTTAAACATGAACCTGAAATAATCGCGCCAAAGCAGTTCCAAAACCAGCGGACTATTATTGTGCGTACTGCCTTCATGCTTTATCACCTCCCAATATACCTGGCGCAGGGATATACAGCCCAATGCTATCCAGGGTGAAAGATGTGATGACATACACGTGCTTGCCGATCCATTCTTTGGTTTTTGTTTGCCTAATTGTTCGGTGTGTATAAAATATTGGTCCAGCTGCTTTAAAGCCTCAGTTTCGCCCCCAATAAACTTGATGGCAGCACGTGGATCGTCGACCGGTTCATCCAAACCTAATTGCTGTAAGGTGGGCAGTTCACCGGCGTCGGTTATTTCTGGTGTAACAATATGCTCAGGTGTGCTTGCAAAAGGGCGCACATCGCTGTCGCGTTCTATTTTCTTTTTAAATATGGCAAAGCTATCGGGGATGTCCTTTATCGGGAATGGCAGGTCCTCTTTATGGTATAAAGTATGGCCTATAAAATGTTTCAGATTCAGCCTGATCTTCCATAAAGCAGCTTCAACCTGTTCGGATATTTCAGTTTCTTCGTAAGCTACTTCACGGTGGTGGTATACTTCGCTTATATGGTATTCTTCGGCTAATTGCGGCAGTATTTCGGCGGGGTTACCTGTGCGTATAATGAGTTCAGCATCGCGGGCCTGGAGGTTTTTGCGCAGGTCGGCAACAGATTCTAAAAGAAAACGGGCACGCAGGTTACCTGTTTTTGGTTCACCAGATGTGGTTTTAGTGAAATAATAGGGGTCAAAGCAATAAACAGGTAATACATTATCGGCCTTACGTATAGCTTCTAACAATATTTCGTTATCGTGTATTCGTAAATCGTTTCTAAACCAAACCAGGATTGTTTTTCCACTCATCTTTTATGAAGCCCCAGCAAATTAATAGTAGACGACAAAAATTGTAAATATTTCTATCTTTTTTGCATTTAAGGCTAATATTTGACATCTTCTCAACATTTAAGCACATTTCTACACTTGATTTTACCACATCCATCTTCTTTTAGTCGCCTCCTCCTCCGAAATTTTGAGCGAAGGCAGATGGTGTAAAACATATGTGCAAGCCCAATGTTTAATTATAGATAAGTATGACACACAGGTGCTTAATAAACGCTAATTTTAAATTATAATTTATAAATTATGGCAAGTATTGAAGGCATAAGAAAGGCTTACATGGATTTTGTACTGACAGAAGGCGCACAGCCTAAATCGGTATACATATTCGCCAAGAAAAATAAAATGACCGAAGCTGAGTTTTACCAGCATTTCGGTTCGTTTGAAGCATTGGAGCAAAGTATATGGGAGGGCTTTGCGCTGAATACGCTTATTGAGATAAGAGGGCAGCAAGTTTGGCCTGAATATTCTTCGCGTGAGAAAGGATTGTCGTTTTTTTATGCTTTTTTTGAACAGTTGAAAAGCAGTCGCAGCTTTGCGGTTTACAGCATACAACAGCAGCCTAAAAGTTTTACAACGCCACGGGTGTTTGAAAAACTTAAGGGGGTTTTTGAAGGCTTTGCCCAGGAGATCATAAAAGAAGGTATTGAAACCGGTGAACTATCCGACCGCAGGTTCTTCTCCAAAAAATACAAGGATGCCTTATGGGTACAGTTTGGCTTTGTGCTACACTTCTGGATCAATGATAACTCAACCGGGTTTGAGAAAACCGATGAGGCTATTGAAAAAGGCGTTAATGTAACTTTCGACCTGTTTCAGCGTTCGCCTATTGATAATCTTTTTGAGTACGGCAGGTTTTTGGTTAAGAACGGCGGTATGCAGGAAAAGATGGGTTTCGGGCAGTTTTAAAAATTCAGATAAACTAATTCTTTTGTCATTCTGAGCGATAGCGAAGAACCTGGCTGCTTTGTTATGCGCCTTCAAAGGTTCTTCGCTATCGCTCAGAATGGCAATCTTCATAACAAACAACACACATCAACCTTTGAAAAACTTTACCGCAATTTTTGATATGGATGGTACCTTAATTGATAATACCCCATATCATTTTAAATCATGGCAGGCCCTTTTTAAAAAGCATGATCTGGGCACATTAACATTGGAAACTTACAGAACAGAAATTAGCGGCGTACCGATAATTGAAACGCTGAGAAGATTATTCGGCGATAAATATGATGAAGCCGGGTTGCACCAACTGCTGGAAGAAAAGGAAAGCTATTACCGTGAAATTTATGCACCGTTTTTAGCACCGATAAACGGATTGGAGAACTTTTTGACAGCCTTAAAGGATGCAGGCATAAAAATGGCCATAGCCTCATCGGCAACGATGGAGGATATTGAATTCATCCTGAATAAAATACCTATCAGGGATGATTTTGAAGCGATAATTGATGGGAGCAGGGTGAGCAAGGGTAAACCCAATCCGCAGATATTTTTAAAGGCAGCAGAAGAACTGAAAGCCCGGCCCGAAGATTGCGTGGTTTTTGAGGATTCGCTGGCAGGTATTAAGGCTGCTAACGCGGCTGGCATGAAAGTGGTAGGCATTACCACGGGCCATACCGCAGATCAGTTACAGCCATCGGGCCTGGTAATTAATGATTACACGGAGCTTACAGTGCAAAAACTGGCTGCATTATTTATTTAGTTCATAGCTGATGGTTCATAGTTCATGGCCATTAATAGGATGAGTTAGCGCTAAACGGGCTTTACTATGAACCATCAACTATGAACCATGAACTAAAAATTATGAGCAATACGCCGAAAGAGCAAAATAGCATACCTACCAGCAAAGTACAACGATCAAGCCGGTTTGTGAAGACCGGGATAAAGGTTGGTGGTAATTATATTAAGCATTATTCAAAAAAGCTGTTTAATCCTGATATGGATAGGAGCGAGCTTAACGAGGATAACGCAGCCGATATTTATGAATCACTAAGCGAGCTGAAGGGCAGCGCCCTAAAAGTGGCCCAAATGCTGAGCATGGATAAAAACCTGCTGCCACAGGCTTATGTCGACAAATTTTCTCAATCGCAATATAACGCGCCGCCGCTTTCGGGGCCGCTGATTGTGCAGACCTTCAAAAAATATTTTGGCAAAACACCGGAGCAGATCTATGATAAATTTAACCTGCGATCAACCAATGCGGCATCAATAGGGCAGGTGCATGAGGCGGAGTTAAAAGGAAAGAAGCTAGCGGTAAAAATTCAATATCCCGGTGTGGGTGATTCTATATCATCCGACCTGAAACTGGTTAAACCATTCGCGTTTCGTTTGCTGGGTATGAGCGAAAAGGAACTGGATGTTTACATGCGCGAGGTGGAAGAACGCCTATTGGAAGAAACCGATTACGAGCTGGAGATCCGTCGCTCGGTTGAGTTTTCCAATGCCTGCGCCAACCTGGATAATGTGGTGTTCCCTACCTATTATCCGGAGCTATCCAGCAAACGTATTATTACTATGAGTTGGTTGGAGGGGATACATTTAAAGGAATTTTTAGCTACCAACCCATCACAGGAACTGCGTAATACAATAGGGCAGGCGTTATGGGATTTTTATAACTTTCAGCAGCATGAATTACGGGCCGTGCATGCCGACCCGCACCCTGGAAATTTTATGATCACACCGGATGGCAAGCTGGGGGTAATTGATTTTGGCTGTATTAAGGAGATGCCGGATGATTTTTATTCGCCGTTCTTTTCGCTTACCTCCACCAATTTATTGGATAACAAGGAGGAAACTATTAAAGCTTTCCGCCTGCTGGAAATGATCCACCCTGATGATACGCCGCAGCAAGTGGAGTTTTATTACGGGATGTATAAGCAAATGATCAGCCTGTTTGCCATGCCTTATATTGATGCTAGCTTTGATTTTGGCGAAACCAAATTCTTTGATGAGCTGTATGGCTTCGGCGAAAAGATCTCAAAAATGCCCGAGTTTAAACAGGCCCGTGGTGTTAAGCACTTTATATATGTAAACCGTACCAATTTCGGTTTATATAATATACTGCATGAGCTAAAGGCAAAGGTGAAAACGGATACGTTTAAACCGCATGTTACGGAACAGTTTGCTTAAGTCAGTTGGCAGTTCTCGGTAGGCAGTTTGCTCAAGTTTGTGTTTGAGCATTAAGCTTCCTTTTTAATTCCCTTCCTGGGAGGGGTGCGTTGGGATGAGCGTAAATGCAGGGAGGGGTTTCTGCATAGCGCCAAGCAAATAACTAAACCCCTACCTCCTCCTTCCCCAAGGAAGGAATCGCACATTGCCACCACCCTTAATAAAATAGTTGGCAGTTTGCAGTGAGTACTTTGCAGTATATATTTGTTAAAATATTTATCTATGTCATTAAATAACACATTCGTTCATCACGTACATTTCTGGCTTAAGGATAAGGCAGATCTGCAAAAATTTATTGAAGGTTTAAATTTATTGAGACCCATTACTCATATCCGCGATATACATATTGGCGTGCCTGCCGATACGCATCGTGATGTGGTAGATCGCTCTTATGATGTATCCTTACTCATTTTATTTGACGATAAGGCAGCACAGGATGCTTACCAGGATGACCCAATACATTTAATATTTGTTGATGGTTATGCTAAACCATTATGTGCCAGAGTGGTAGTACAGGATAGCGTGAACGTTTAGCCAGGCTTAGGTTTCTCCAGTTAAGTAAAAGAAAAGGCAAGGTGAAACACCTTGCCTTTTGCGTTGTTCCACGTACATGAAAGTATTGGCTTGGTGTACTGCTGTTTCGCCTACTCAAAGGAATTACAGTACGGGCCAGTCGATTATATAGTATTTGCCGTTTAGGCAATAGCAACATATACAGCATGCAAAAACATATATTATTAACAGGCGGGTCGGGATTAATTGGGGGTGATCTAACTAAATTATTGTTAGCACAGGGGTATAAGGTAAGCCATTTAAGTCGTTCGCCGGGGAAGGACCCAAGGGTGAAATCCTATTTGTGGGATGTGCATAAAGGCGAGATAGACGAGGCCTGTATTGATGGCGCTGATACTATAATTCACTTAGCCGGTGAGGGAGTTGCAGATAAACGCTGGACGAATAAGCGCAAACAGGAGTTGGTTGAAAGTCGCACCAAATCGATACGGTTAATATATGAGCTGCTCCGGAAAAAGGCGCATAAAATTAATACGGTTATATCAGCATCGGCCACGGGTTATTATGGCGACAGGGGCGATATATTGTTAACTGAGGACAGCAAGCCTGCGGATGATTTTCTGGCTGAATGCTGCATAGCATGGGAAAAGGCCGTTGATGAGGGCGAGGAATTAGGCTTACGCATAGTAAAGTTCAGAACAGGGGTAGTGCTCAATAAAAAAGGAGGGGCTCTGCCACAACTGGCTAATCCGATAAAATGGTATGTTGGTTCGGCATTGGGCGATGGTAAGCAATGGATACCCTGGATACACTGGCACGATGTGGTGAGGCTATACCTGTATGCTATTATGCATAATAAATTAGCAGGTACATTTAATATGGTAGCGCCTGTGCCGGTAACCAATGAAGAAATGACCAGTGCAGTTGCCAAATACTTGCACAAGCCCCTATGGGCGCCAAAAGTACCCGCGTTTGTATTAGATACTTTATTGGGCGAGATGAGCACGATAGTGCTTGGCAGTACCAAAGTATCACCACAAAAAATAGAGGAGACCGGGTTTAAGTTTGAATTCCCTGAGCTGGATAGTGCGTTGAAGGAGATCTATGGATAGCCTTGTTTGTCATTCTGAGCGATAGCGAAGAACCTATCCGCGTTTGATTCTGCAAGCGATGAGCTGTCATATGTATAATGGATGCTTCGTTCCTCAGCATGACAATGTGCTTTGGTAATGTAATAATCAATATGAAGAAAACTCCTATCTCCATTTTTTGGTTCAGGCGCGATTTGAGGCTGGAGGATAACGCAGGCTTATACCATGCTTTAAAAGGGGAACACCCGGTTTTACCACTGTTTATTTTTGACAGGGAGATACTTGACCAGCTGGAAGATAAGGATGATGCTCGGGTAACCTTCATCTACCAAACTATTGAAGATATTAATAAAGAGCTTGAAAAATATAACAGCAGCTTATTGGTGATTTATGATAAGGTTGAACATGCCTGGGATCATATTTTAAAAATCTATACAGTTGCCGCTGTTTATACCAATCATGATTATGAGCCTTATGCCAAAAAGCGTGATGAAGCAGTAGCTGAAAAGTTAAAGCGGCATAAGATCAGCTTTAAAACTTATAAAGATCAGGTTATTTTTGAAAGGGACGAGGTTGTTAAAAGCGATGGCTCGCCCTATACGGTATATACGCCATATATGCGTAAATGGTATGAAACCTTAGCGCCGTTCTCCCTGAAGGCTTATCCTACAAAAAAGTATTTTAAAAATTTATTTAGGGCGGATGCACTGCCTGTTCCATCCTTAAGGGAGATAGGCTTTGAGAAAAGCGATCTGCCCATACCAAGCAAAGATTATAAAGGTGTAATAAAGGACTACGCCGAAAAAAGAGATTTTCCCGGTGTGCATGGCACCTCCCATATCGGCTTGCATTTGCGTTTTGGCACAGTTAGTATCAGGGAACTTGTACACACAGCCAATAGCTTTAGCGAGAAAACGTGGCTGAATGAGCTCATATGGCGTGAGTTTTATATGATGATACTGGATCATTTCCCTGAAACGATGGATCATGCCTTCAGGCCGGAGTACGATCGGATACAATGGGTGAATGATGAAGAGCAATTCAAAGCCTGGTGCAATGGCGAAACAGGCTTTCCGCTGGTTGATGCAGGCATGCGCGAATTGAATGCTACAGGTTATATGCATAACCGGGTACGCATGATAGTGGCCAGTTTTTTATCAAAGGATTTGCTGATTGACTGGCGCTGGGGCGAGCGCTATTTTGCCCGTAAGCTGTTGGATTATGAAATGGCCAGCAATGTTGGCGGCTGGCAGTGGTCGGCGGGGAGTGGTACGGATGCCGCGCCGTATTTCAGGATCTTTAACCCCGATTCACAACTTAAAAAGTTCGACCCTGATTTTATCTACATAAAAAAATGGGTTCCGGAATATGCCGACTTCAGCAAATATCCAAAACCCATTATTGATCACGCGTTCGCGCGAGATAGGTGCCTGAAAGCTTTTAAAGCCGCCCTGGCTAAATAATATTATGGAGTAACATCTACTACCTTAAATTCAAAACGTAAACAGCTGTTTACCGGTACGCCTGTTGTAGCTGTTTCGGCATAAGCAAGCCCCGAAGGTATTATCATTGATATCAGTGTGCCGGTAGTAGCATGTGTTAATCCTTCCTGCATACCTTTTATAAGGTCTGGTACTTCAAGCGAAACACTATCAGCACCGTTGTTGGCTGAATCAAACTGGATATTATTTAACAACATACCTGTATAGGTACATTCAACCGTTGAATTTTGGTTGATGATTTTTGCGCCGGTGCCCGGGGTTATTATTTTATAATACAAGCCTGTAGAAGTTTTTATGTAATCAGTAAAATTCTCGTGTTTCATGTACTGCTGAATTGTCTGATCATCATAAGTTGCCTGGTTATCAGCAATAGGTGCATTTACATTGTTAATAACATGCACATAGTAATCAAGGCATTGGTTGCCGGCAATTCTGCTCGATGTATTTTCAATACTACCGCTGCCATAACCACTTATACCATAAGCCAGATGTGATGGTATAAGTATACGCATGCTATAACCGCGATATTTTAAATTATTAAGAATTGCCAGCCTGAGGCCAAGTGGCAAAGCATCCAGTGTAATATGCCCTACATAGCCATCGTAATGATTTTGTATAGTATCAGTACTTGAATATTTTCCGTCGAAGCTTTTTAGTGTGAATATAAACGATATTTTGCTGGTATCACCTATAATTGTAGTAACAGTTTTAGGGCTGGTAAGTATTTTATAATATATACCGGTACTATCCTGGCCTACGGTATCTTTTACCATACCTGATATGCCATTAGCGCTTATATAATTTTGTATCTGAGTTTCGTCATATTGCTTAATGTTGGGTTGTGTTCCCGTTTTTTTGCAGGATACCAGCCCTATTGTAGAAAGTAATAAAAGCGTAAAAAGTGTTTGTTTCATTTAATTAATTAATTACATCATAAAGTCTTATTCGGAAATCGAGTATCGAGTTAGCAGGTAACCCGGTTTTTGATAAATCGTACTGGTTTAATTCAGGGTGAGCAACAGGGCCGTATGCATAGCGTGATGGTATCAGCAAACGCACTTCCCCGCCGGTTGACCCCATTGGAATCCCCAGTTGCCAGCCCAATATTACCGATCCTATTGGATAGGTTGGGTGATACTGCAGGGTTTGGTAAAATAGCGATCCCTTACCTATTTGCCCTTTAACTATCGTTCTGCCAGTATCGCCAACGGTTACTTGTGTTGAATTGGTAAATAATGTGTTTCCCGATCCGGGATCCTCTATTATATAATACACACCAGAAGTATCATTCACTTTTTTTGCGCTGTCTGTTAAATTGTTGTCTTTAATATACTGGGTCAATATTGCATCGTCAATAGCAGCTTGTGCCTTATATTGTGTGCTGCCAAACTCTGTTGATTTTTGACATGCCATAAGGCAACAAACAGAAAAAAACGCAAAAATTAATAATACCCTGTTCATCTGATTTTCAAAAGGCAAATTTATTCTTTTATAATTCAAAAACGGCAGCTTAACACTTTTTAACAATTTATATGCTATCCTAACACTTTAAAGCGTGTTTTATTGTTACAGAGGGCACTTTTTAGGGCTTTACAGGCTTGTAATTGAGGGTTAACTGGTTTATTTTTTCCAGCATTTCTATTAAATACTGCTTATCACTGTCGTTGATATGCGTGTTGAGGTAGTTATTGAATTGTTTTACTACGGCACGGGCCATGTGTCTTTTTTCTTTGCCAAGGGGGGTTAAGTAAATTTTTACCGAACGTTTATCGCCCGGGTTTAGCTCCCGGTATATCAAGCCGGTTTTCTCCAACTGGTTAAGCATACGCGATAGGCTGGTTGATTTAAGGCCCAGTAATGATGCCGCTTTTGATACCGTAGTGCCTTCATTTTCATCAATATTTATGAGCAGGTAGCCTATAGATTGTGTAATGCCAAATTCGGTTACAATCTGGTTATACCTGTTGGCCATAGTTTGCCATACTATTTTCAAAAAATAATCAATGGTTTCCTGGCTCTTTATTGTGTTACGCATGTTTTTTAGTTTGCAGTTCTCAGTAGGCAGTTTGCAGTTTCTTGCTTAGTCGGCAATTTTCGGTAGGCAGTTCTCAGTGTGCTAATTTACTATGTAAACTGCAAACTGCTCACCGCGAACTGCCAACTCAAATTACCATCCCAGTTTAGTATCATCACCACGTGGGTCGGCGCCGCCATCATAATAACCCCATTTGGTTTTTAAAATTGCATCAACCCGGCCAATTGGTCTGTAATCAATTATTTTATATCCTTTTTTCTCCAGTTTTTGCCTGGTAAGCGTATCTAAAGCTCCGGCTTCGATCTCTACATTATCGGGCAGCCATTGCGAGTGAAAACGTTTTGATGTTACCGCTTGCTGCATATCCTGGTCAAAATCTATCACATTCAATATGGTTTGGAATACCGAGGTCATGATAGTTGCACCACCCGGCGTACCTACTACCATGAATAATTGCCCATCTTTTTCAATAATGGTAGGCGTCATGGACGATAGCATGCGTTTGCCGGGTTGTATGCTGTTAGCTTTGCCACCAATCAGACCGAACATATTAGGTACACCCGGTTTCGAGCTAAAGTCGTCCATCTCATTATTCAGCAAAAAGCCTGCACCGGCCACAAATATTTTTGAGCCGAAGGAGTCATTCAAAGTAGTGGTTATTGATACCGCATTACCATCACGGTCAACAATGCTGTAATGCGTGGTTTGGTCGCTTTCGTAGCCTACAAATGCGCCAGGCTGTATGCTGGTGCTTGGTGTAGCGGCGTTCCAGTTCAGGCTTTTCATGCGGGCATTCAAATAAACCGGGTTTAGCAGGCTATCGACAGGTACTTTATAAAAATCGGGGTCGCCCAGGTATTTGGAGCGGTCGGCATATACGCGGCGTTCGGCCTCAACCATAACCTGCACGGTTGAGTCCTGGTTATGTCCCCATTTTTGGATAGGGTATTTTTCAACTGATTTTAATAATTGCAGCAACGCAATCCCCCCGCTTGATGGCGGCGGCATGGTGATTATTTTATAGCCCTTATAATTACCTGTAATAGCGTTACGCCATACAGCGTGATAATTGGTAAGATCGGCTTTTGAGATCAGCCCATCACCTTTTTTCATTTCAGCTACCAGCGCGTCAGCAACCGGGCCGTCATAAAATCCATCACGACCTTTATCGCGGATCAGTTCCAGCGTTTTGGCAAGGTCAGGCTGTGCTAATACATCGCCTTCTTTCCATGGTGTATCCTTTAACAAATATATCTTTCCCGGATTCAGCTTTTTAAATATGGCCTGGTTGCGGTTAAGATCGTTGGCCAAATGTTTGGTTATTTTAAAGCCATTGGTTGCCAGGTCAATAGCTGGCTGCAGCAGTACCGCCCAGCTTAGTTTGCCATATTTTTTATGTGCGGTTACCATACCATCAACAGAGCCGGGCACGCCTGATGCCTTGTGGGTGTAAAGACTCATATCAGGTATTACATTGCCTGCCGAATCAAGGTACATATTGGTACTGGCCATGGCGGGTGCTTTTTCACGGAAATCGAGCGTGTTGGTTTGACCATCAGCGCCACGGTAAACCATAAAGCCGCCACCACCAATGTTGCCGGCCTCAGGCAAAGTTACAGCCAGCGCGAATTGTACAGCTACTGCGGCATCAACAGCGTTGCCGCCTTTTTGTAATATGGTAAGCCCCGCCTGCGATGCATCAGGATAGGCACAAACAACCATACCATTACGGTATTCGTGCCCGCTGGTGTTTGTTAATTGCCCTTGTACACAACCTAGAGGAAGAAATCCTGTAAGCAGCAATAAGGCTATTTGTGAAGTTTTTTTATGGAAGATGTTAAAGGTCATAATTTAAAAATAACGGCACTAATTTATCATTTTATGCTTGTAAATAAGCCATAGCCTTAATTATTAATGCGCCTTATTGATTGTTTATTTTATATAGATATATAAATGTTTTTGGCTGATATATAATATATTATGAATATTAAATACTTATTTTTTTAATGTTGAGGCCATAAAATCTAATTTCGGCCGTTTAGGATAAAAGCATTAAGTATAAATAAAAACCACAATTGGATGAAAAAACTGGTATTATCATTAGCTGTTTTAGTTTCTTTTTTATTGATCACAACACGGTCACAGGCGCAAAATCAGGATGCATCAAACTATACAATTGCCGCGGGTTTAAAGTTTGGCGGTTATGAGGACGGGATCTCGGGGAAATATTTTGCTACAGACAATGTTTCGTATGAAGGCATATTAGGTTTCAGGAGCCATCACGGAGTAGTAATTACCGGACTGTATGAGATAAACCAGGAAGCATTTAATGTGCCTGAGTTAAAGTTTTATTACGGATTTGGCGCGCATATTGGAGCGGTAGGCAAGGGAGATTACCAGCGGTTTAATGGTGATGATGAGTATTATAGCAGCAATCACATATTATTGGGTGCTGATGGCGTTATCGGCCTTGAATATGTTATCCCCAACTCACCTATAGCCGTAAGTTTGGATCTTAACCCAAGGATCGAACTGGCAAGTGGGCCATTTTTTGACATTGCGCCGGGCCTGGGTATAAAGTATGCATTTAAATAAACGCGTAGGGTGACTCACCCGGTCATCGCTTCGCTTGACCACCCTCTCTGCCGCAGGCGGCAAAGAAGGTAAGCGCAAATAAAAGATTTTTAAGCCCCTTCAAGCATTTATGCTTGAAGGGGCATTTTTTTACCCTCTTTCCGCTTTAGCGGAGAGAGGGTCGACGGGCGAAGCAAAGTCGGGGTGAGTCAATTATGAGCCATGTCTGTATAGACGGTATAATCTTTCTTTATCTGCTTTTTATCAATCCAACTCCCAAAACAATCAGCCCGGCAACTAAAAGCAATGCCCCGGCATATAGGATAATAATAAACTTATTAGGTTGTGTAAGCCCGCTGCCACCTGCGCTTGCAAAAAAGCCGCTGCTGATTAAAATAGCCGCCAGCGGAAAGGCAATCCGTGTAGCAAGGTCCAACCCAGGGCTCATCTGTGTATTATCAAGCAGTAGCTGTGCTATCAGGCTAAGTAGTACCAGTACACCGGCATGTGCGTGCCCTGCCCTGAACATGGCTTTCTGGAAATCGGTTAAAGGAATTTTTACACTGCCAGAAAGTATAGTTAAAAGAAAATAGCCGCCATAAGCGATAGTGGGCACGGTTAAAATAGTAATACCGCACATTAATTTTGAGATAGAGGTCATCATACAATTAATTGTTTAATAGGTGCAATTATTAAAATCAGCTTGTTTAGCTTGATTTATATAAAGTTAGGTAGTTTGTAAAGCCTCCACCTGAAACATATGTTACAAAATTACAGGCCAACTATCTTTTTTCTGATGCGGCTTAACGAGGGGCGCTCAATGCCCAGGTAGGAAGAGAGGTGGGTGAGTGAAATGCGGTTAAACAGATCGGGGTTCTGCTTTATAAAGTTGAGGTAGCGTTGTTCTGCATTATCAAACTGAAAACTTTCAATTCGTTTTTGCTGCATTTTGAGCACTTCTTCGGCTATTAAACGGCCATATCTTTCAAAGCCAATATAACGGTCATATCCTTTTTGTATATGCGCATAAGGCTGACTAATAATAATGCCTGGTTCCAGGCATTGAAAGTTATACTTGCTTGGCGTTTGTGTAATAAGTGAAGTATAATCGGTAGCATACTCGTTTTCTTTCACAAATGAAATGGTGATGTCTTCGCCGAGATGATTGATAAAGTAAACCCTGATAAGTCCGCTGATCAAAAAGCCCAACTGGTGGGTCTTTTTACCAGCCTCAATGTAAAATTCACGGGGTTTAAATGTTTGTACGGTAAGGCCACTCTGAAAATAATCCCATTCCTCATCTGTAATATTGGGATTGAGCCCTGTTATTGCCTGTCTGTAAATATCAAAGTTGTGCTGCATAGGTTTTGTTTAAGTTATATAAGTTTTATCAGCATAGATATTACCTATCAATCTTAACCTACGTAAATATATTATTCAATCCATATGTTGTAACAATATGGATGATTTTTTTCACAGATTAAATAATAAGTGGATTATTTAAAATCATCTTTCTATATTGCTAAATCAATTAATCTCCTTTTATACCTAAAATGAAAAAAATAATTTTAATGCTTGTCGCCATCCACTTTTGTTTGGTTTGCCAGGCACAACTAAAGGTGCAGTCTCTTTTAACAGAAGACCTGCATAATCCTATCAGCGTTGATGCTACCACACCCAGGTTTAGCTGGCAAATTACTGCGGATAAGCGCAACGTAATGCAAACAGCCTATGAAATTAAGGTTGGCAGTAGCGGCAGTAATGCAAGTGTGAAGGATGTTTTATGGGACAGTGGTAAAATACCGTCAGATGAATCGGTTTACATCCCTTATAAAGGAAGTGAACTGAAAAGCGGGAAGAGATACTTTTGGCAGATTAAAGTATGGGACAATACAGGTAAGGCATCAGGTTGGAGCGAGGTGGCTTACTGGCAAATGGGATTACTTAGCCCGACCGATTGGCAGGCCAAATGGATAACGCCGGGTTTTGAGGAAAGTATTGAGCAGCCAAGTCCGCTGTTTCGTAAAGAATTTCATCTTACAAAAAAAATACGGTCGGCCATAGCTTATATAACTGCGCATGGTTTGTATGAGGCCCGCATAAACGGACAAAGGGTAGGGGATGCCTATTTAACCCCCGGCTGGACGAGCTATAACAAACGCCTGCAATACCAGGCTTATGATGTTACCGGGTTATTACAAGAGGGCAATAATGCCGTTGGCGCGGTATTGGGCAGCGGCTGGTATCGTGGTCATGTGGGTTACGACCCAACACCTAATTTATATGGTAAGGATATAGCATTGCTGTTTCAGATGAAGATCACTTATACTGATGGCTCTACGGAAACAGTAGTGTCTGACGATAGCTGGAAGTCATCAACCGGTGGCATCCGTAACTCAGAGATCTATTACGGTGAAACCATTGATGCCCGTAAGGAGCAGGCAGGCTGGTCGACGGCATCGTTTGATGATAAAGGCTGGTCGGGCGTTAAAATAGGCGATTTTGATAAGAGCGTATTGATAGCTACCCAAAATGAGCCTGTAAAACAGCATGAGGTGTTTAAACCTGTAAGGATATTTAAAACCCCTAAAGGCGAGCAGGTGATAGATTTTGGGCAGAATATGGTTGGCTGGGTGAAATTTAAAGTAATAGGTAAAGCTGGCGATACCATAAGATTATCACATGCCGAAGTACTGGATAAGCCGGGCGATTTTTATACCGCAAACCTACGCAGCGCCAGGTCACAGGATATGTATGTGCTGAATGGGAAAGGCGAAGAAACCTTTGAACCGCATTTTACCTGGCATGGCTTCAGGTATGTAAAGGTGGAAGGATATCCGGGTGAGTTAAAGCCAGAGGATTTTACAGCTATTACGCTTTATTCGGATATGAAGGTGATGGGAACATTCACCTGTTCAAACCCGATGATCAACCAGCTGCAGCATAATATACAATGGGGACAAAAAGGAAATTTTTTAGATGTGCCAACGGATTGCCCGCAGCGTGATGAGCGTTTAGGCTGGACCGGCGACGCGCAGGTATTTTCGCGCACGGCATCATATAATATGAACGTACATAACTTTTTTGCCAAATGGCTTAAGGATGTTGCGGCAGATCAGTACAGCAGCGGCAGTGTACCCCATGTTATACCCGATGTTATTAAAAGAAAAGGCAGCGAACCAGGCGGAAGTACAGGCTGGGCGGATGTATCAACCATTGTACCCTGGAATATGTATTTGGCCTATGGCGATAAACGAATACTGCAAGACCAGTACAGCAGTATGAAAAAATGGGTTGATTATATGCAAAGCAAAAGCAAGCATAACCTGTGGAACACCGGTGATCATTTTGGCGATTGGCTGTTTTACAGCGTAAATGATGATAATGATGGCGAATCGGCAATTACCAGTAAATATTTGATAGCGCAGTGCTTTTATGCCTACTCAACCACCTTGTTGATAAATGCGGCACAGGTATTGGGCAAAACTGATGATATTACTTATTACACTGAGCTGTTGGCTAAAATTAAGAAAGCCTATTTAAAAGAATATGTAACACCGAACGGACTTATCTCATCAGATACGCAAACCGCATATGTGCTGGCCCTGCAATTTGATATGCTGCCCGAAGATTTGCGGCAACAAGCGGCTGAGCGGTTAGCGAAGAACATAAAAGGATATGGGAATCACTTAACTACCGGCTTTTTAGGCACACCTTACATTTGCCATGTGCTTAGCAGGTTTGGTTATACCGATGTTGCTTACAAACTTTTATTGCAGGATACTTATCCTTCATGGTTATACCCGGTTAAGATGGGCGCAACCACGATTTGGGAAAGATGGGATGGTATAAGGCCCGATGGCTCATTCGAGGCAGTATCCATGAACTCGTTTAACCATTATTCATACGGCGCAATCGGCGATTGGATGTATAGAGTTGTTGCAGGTATTGATACTAAAGCGGATGGTCCGGGCTATAAGCAAATTGTTATAAAACCGAATCCGGGTGGCGGTTTTACCTATGTCTCGGCTGATTATGAGACCAATTATGGTAAAGTAAGCTCGCACTGGAAGATTGATGGCGACAATTTTCTGTTGGATGTTGAAGTGCCCGCTAATACTACAGCAACGGTTTATATCCCAACAAAAGATAGCAATACGCTAATGGAAGGTGGTAAGCCAGTAAGCGGAGCTGGCGATATTAAAGTGGTAGGACCTGAGGGCGGTTATGTGGTAGTGACTGTAGGTTCAGGGGTTTACCACTTTAGTGATGCTCGATAATATGATTGACTTGTCATTCTGAACGTAGTGAAGAACCTGTCCGCCATGCATAAACGCGTGCTAAGATTCTTCACTACGTTCAGAATGACAATTTAAAATCATTACACCTTATCAATCCTGATCCACTTCATTCCTGCAGCTTCGGCGGCTAGGGTGCCAGCTTCACCATCTTCAAAAACGAGGCAATGTTCAGGGGCAACGCCAAGCTTTTCGGCAGCGGCTAAAAATGGGTCGGGGTAGGGTTTGCCGTGCGCGGTTTCGCCAGCGCAAACCAGGGTGTCGGGAATATCGGCTATGCCCAATACACTGAGTGTTTTTTCAACAGTTTCACGTACCCCGCCTGATACTATGCCTATTTTTACTTTACCGGCATGTGCCTTTAAGTGGTTTACCACATACTCAATAGGTTGGGTTTGCTCAATAAATTCATTAAAGAATATGCGCTCCCTTTGCTCGGCAAAAGTATGCGGGTCGAAAGAGCTGTTATAACGTTTGTTTATTTCTTCTACAACCCTTACAACCGGCCATCCGGCCAGTTCATCAACTAGGGTAGCATCTATCAATACACCATCATCGGCAGCTACACGTACATAGGTTTTTTTGTGCATGCCCATGTTATCGGCCAATGTGCCATCGCAATCATATAAAAAAGCCTGGAAATCCCCGGCTGCCAGCTTGGTAAGTGATTGATATTTTTGTTCAGTGGTTGTCATGCGGGCAAAGGTCTGAAAAAAGATTGTTTTATACTTAAATGTGTTGTCATTTCGACCGGAGGGAGAAATCTTCTGCGGTTAGCATTATGTGAATGCTGGTCGAAGAAGATTTCTCCTCGTACCTCGTTCGAAATGACAATTTTTAAATTAATAACTATTCACCAATATTGCCTGCAATACTTCGGTGGCGTTTTTGCATTTATTGGTAGTGGTTTCCAGCGAATGCAGTATTTCGCGGTATTTTATGAGGTTGATAGCGTCTTTCTCGTTAGCGAACAGGTTGGCCAGGGAGTTGTAATAGATCTGGTCCGACTGGTGTTCATAATCTTTTATTTGCTTGCATGAGGCTAATACTTCGCTTTGCTTATTGCTCCGTAACAGGTTTACCGATCTTTCGATCTCTATACTGGCGCTTAATATGATATTGGCGATCTCTTTTATGGCAGGTACAAACTCCACAATATGATACAGGTACATGCGTTCGCTAGCTTCATGTATATAATCGGCAACATCATCAATGGCTGATGCCAGGGTATGTATGTCTTTACGGTTTAGCGGGGTAAAAACTACTTTATCAAGTGCCAGGTAAATTTTATGGGTGATGTCATCGCCAATGTTTTCAAGCCGGTCTATCTGTTTAAAAACCACCTCACGTTCCGTTGCATCGTTAGTATTTACTGCATTTACCAGCAGCTGAGCCATTTCAACCGCATTTTTAGCCGCCTGATCAAATAAATTAAAAAACTGAGCCCCGTTTAAAAAATAGTTCTGGAAAAAGCTGCTCATGTACCTTATATTATTAAGAGCGCTAAATTAAGTCCCGTTTGTTAAGCACACATTAAGCAAATATTATGCTATGTTAATTCTGTATGAAGAAATTGTAAATCATTAACAATGGTTATAATGTGCTTGTAGTCAGTGTTGTAAAGTGTATTTTATTAATTTCAAAGCGCTGTATTTTAACTTATAGTATGTCTTTTTTATTGACTTAATATTTAAATAACATTACCAAATGTTAATCAATCCTTAATATTAAGGTAACCTTGCCGCCGCACCTTTGAAGAAATTAATTAAGATTATCACGACATGAAAAAAACGTTTACGAAACTTAGTACTGCTTTATTAACAGGATTGTTAATTACAGGCTTTACTGTTAATGCGCAAACAACAACCTATGCATCGGTTGAAACTTTGCATAAAAAAGAAGTTGCTAAAAAAGATTCAGCAGCTACAGCAAATGCGAGCCTTAAAAACACTGCTACTGTTGCAGCAGTAAAAGCAGACGATGCAGTTGATACCGCATGGCACCCACAAAGAAGATTATGGGGTTATGCATTCGGCGATGCTTATTATGTACAACATGCTCCACCGCTTACTTCAGCGCAAGGTAAAGAAAACAACTATTATCAAACACCAACCGGCAGAAATGCTTTCCAGTTCCGTCGTATTTATTTAGGTTACGATTACGATATCAACAAGAAGTTCAAAGCAGAAGTGTTATTGGCAGCTGAGCCAAATGAAAACACTGCTCCTACTACAGCAACTTCATCTGTTGTTAACGGTGATAACCTTGCTGACGGCAGAATGTCATTCTACATCAAAAATTTTAACTTACGTGTTAGAGAAGTTTGGAATGGTACTGACTTCGTGATTGGTGAAATGAGCACACCTGGTTTCGCATTAAACGAGTCTGGTACAAACGCCCCAACTTCACTATCGGAAGCAACCTGGAGCTACCGTTCAGTTGAAAGAACCATCACCGATTTTCATAAAAATAACTCTTATGACGTAGGTGCAGCTTTACAAGGTACTTTTGATCCTAAAACTAAAAACTATGGTTATGTATTCATGATCGGTGATAACACCCAATCAAACTTAACTACTGTTTACAACCCTAACAGTACTGTTAGCCCTACAAACCCTAACCCAAACACTGGTTTCTTTAAAATATTCTACGGTGACCT
The DNA here is from genome assembly GCF_900105165.1 of Mucilaginibacter mallensis. NCBI lineage: Bacteria > Pseudomonadati > Bacteroidota > Sphingobacteriia > Sphingobacteriales > Sphingobacteriaceae > Mucilaginibacter > Mucilaginibacter mallensis. Next base: position 4,454,949 of record NZ_LT629740.1, on the reverse strand, counting down.
TTGGGCTAAATTCCTTGACAAGAAATTGTACGTAGACTTATATGCAGATTACGCACAAACTTCATCTTCTGTAGCAAGTGCAGCTGTTGCGTCAGGTACTATCGATCCACAAGAACACAACATGTTCAAAATTTTCGTAGCGTATAACGCTAAACCATTTACTATAGGTGTTGAAGCTTATACTCAAAAACTGAAAAATGCAATGATCAATACTGCAGATAAAACAGTTGATGATGCAACAGTAAATGCTATTTCAGTTTGGATCCGTGGTATGATCGTTAAGGACAAATGGAGCTACTTTGCCCGTTACGATAACTACAATCCTGATACTAAATTTAATAATGCTGCTACTTATTCAGTTAACTCTAACGGTTACAGTTCATTTGATCCAACTACCAAAGAACAATTTGTTACAGCTGGTATAGATTATACTCCTGCTAAAAACATCCACTTTATGCCAAACGTTTGGTTCACACAGTACAAAACTCAGTATGACCCAACTCATACAGGTTATGTACCAGATAATCACACATTGGTTTACAGAATGACTTTCTTCTACACATTCGGTAAATAATAAAAGCAAACAAATAATAAAAAATAACAGATCATGAAAGTAATGAAAAGTTTAAAGTTAGCGGTTGTTGCATTAGCAGCATCATGTATGACAATGGCAGCTTCGGCACAGGATAACACCTTATTAGGTGCCGGTAGCACATTTGTTTACCCGCTTTTTTCAAAAATGTTTTCTCAGTATACAGCCTCTAAGGTTAACTACCAATCAATCGGATCAGGTGGTGGTATATTGCAGTTAACAAACAAAACAGTTGATTTTGGTGATTCAGATGCCCCCTTGAATGCTGATCAAACAGCCAAAATGAGTGCCCCGGTTCTGCATATCCCAATGACCTCAGGTGCAGTTGTAGTAACATACAACATCCCTGGTGTAAGTGCTGCTTTAAACCTTACTGGTAAGGATCTGGCTGACATCTATCTTGGTAAAATCACTAGCTGGAATGCTGCTGAAATTAAAGCTACCAACAAAGGTGTTAATTTACCTGAGCTTCCAATTGTAGTTATTCACCGTTCTGACGGTAGCGGTACTTCATTCATCTTTACCGATTACTTAACTAAAGTTAACCCTGATTGGGCTAAAAAAGTAGGTAAAGCAAGTGCTGTTAACTGGCCAGCTGGTTTAGGTGGCAAAGGTAGCGAAGGCGTTGCAGGTTTGGTTAAACAAACTCCGGGCGCTATAGGTTATGTTGAGTTAGCTTATGCTAAGCAAAACAAAATGCCTTTTGCTAACATCCAAAACAAAAGCGGTAAATTTATCACTCCTGAAATTGCAGCAACAACTTTAGCTAGCAACGTGGCTATCCCTGCGGATACTAAAGTATCAATCACTGATACTGATAACCCTAAAGGTTACCCAATTGCCAGCTTTACCTGGGCTCTAATTTACAAAGAGCAAAACTATAATAGCCGCTCAAAAGAAAGAGCTACTGCATTGGTTAAATTGTTATGGTGGAATATTCACCAGGGACAAGCTTTTTGCGAGCCTTTAACCTACGCACCGCTTTCAAAAGCTGCTGTTAAAGCTGCTGAAGCAGTATTGAAATCAGCTACTTACGACGGTAAAGCAATTTTATAATTATTGAATTATTGATTGAGTGATTTAGTGAATCGCTTGTCTATAATCATAAATATCATTCATACTGATAAAACATCAATTACCAGCAGACTAAAAGTTTGCTGGTAATTGTTTTGTATACGAAACCCAAAATTCTGTGGAAAATAAAAGATTAAACCTCTCTAACAGTCAGCTTAAATGGGAAACCATATTTAGGAAGATATTGATAGCGATGAGTGTTTTGCTGGTGCTTATTATATTAGGCGTGCTGGCTACACTTATTTTGGAGTCATTGCCATCAATTAAAGCATTAGGCATAGGATTTTTATGGGGAAAGGTATGGGATCCGGTAAGTAATATTTACGGTGCCTATCCATTTTTAGTAGGTACCCTGCTTACATCATTTATCGCGCTGATTATTTCAATACCATTTTCATACGCTATTTCCATTTACCTGGGCGAGTATAACCCTAAGGGCTGGTTATCTGATCTGTTGAAAAATGCTATAGAACTGATAGCTGCAGTACCATCTATCATTTATGGTTTTTGGGGATTGTTTGTATTGGTACCTGTTATGCGCACTTTCGAAATGAAAATAGGCGTAGCCCCTTATGGTATTGGTGTATTTACTTCATCAATTATTCTGGCTGTGATGATCATCCCTTATGCTGCATCATTAGGTATAACCCTTATCCGCATGGTGCCATCGCCATTAAAAGAAGGTGCTTATGCATTGGGTGCAACCCGTTTTGAGGTTATAAAAAGCGTAATTATGCCTTACACCCGCTCCGGTTTATTTGCCGGTGTATTGTTATCATTAGGCAGGGCTTTGGGCGAAACCATGGCGGTTACCATGCTTATTGGTAATACCAGTGCAGTGGCCGATAGTATTAAGAACGCCATTTTTGGTCCGGGTAATACCATGGCCAGCGTTATTGCAAATGAGTTTACCGAAGCTGATCATACCGAATATCTGTCGGCACTGATTGAATTGGGTTTGGTGCTGTTTTTTGTAACGGTTGTAATTAACCTGATAGGTAAGAGGATCATCACAAAATTCACTAACAATTAATCACTCATGGAAGCAAAAATAGGATTCAGAAATACCAAGAGCGTAATTTTTAAGGGGATAATTGTGTTTTTTGCCTTTATAATGGTGGTGCCTTTAATAATTATACTGTTGTATATTATTAAGCAGGGCATATTCCAGGTTAACTGGCACTTTTTAACAAACGTACCTGCGCCCGTTGGCGAACCCGGTGGTGGTATAGCCAATGCATTGGTAGGTAGTTTCATTATGGTTTTAATGTCGGCAATAGTTGCTATACCGGTTGGGATGGCAGCAGGCATTTATTTGAGTGAAAACCCACGTACCAAGCTGGCTTATTACAGCGGTTTATGTGTTGATATATTACAAGGCGTACCATCAATTGTAGTTGGTATTGTGGTTTACTTTTGGATAGTGAAGCCGCTGGGCACATTTTCGGCTATATCGGGTAGTATTGCTTTAGCTATCATGATGCTGCCTATCGTAATCCGGTCGACAGAGCAAACCTTAAAGTTATTGCCCGATTCATTAAAGGAAGCGGCCCTTTCATTAGGCGTACCTTACCACAGGGTGATACTAAAGGTAATTGTGCCTTGCGGTTTCGCGGGGATATTATCGGGTATCACGCTGTCAATAGCACGTGTTATTGGCGAAACAGCGCCATTGCTGTTTACCGCGTTTGGTAACCCATACCTGTCAGCCTCCATTACTAAACCAATGGAAAGCTTACCACACCTTATATTCACCTATGCCACCAGCCCTTATGACGACTGGCACAACCTGGCATGGGGTGCATCATTTATATTATTAATGTTCGTTTTAATATTAAACATAGTCACAAAAGTGATAACAAGAAAATGGAAAGTACAATTGTAAAAGCTGAAAATTACAACTCTTATTTTGGTGATAACCATGTTGTAAAAGATGTAAACATCAGCATCAATAAAAATGAGGTTATTGCTGTTATGGGCCCTTCGGGCTGCGGTAAAACAACATTTTTGCGCGGTATAAACCGTATGCACGAATTAATACCAAACGCAACCTCAAAAGGTAAGATATTGCTTGATGGCGAAAATGTTTATGACATGAACGCTATTTATGTAAGATCGAAAATAGGCATGGTGTTTCAGCGCCCTAACCCTTTCCCAAATCTGAGCATTTATGAAAATGTGATTGCCGGTTATTTGCTAAATGGTATTAAAATATCAAAGGCTGATAAGGATGTAATTGTAGAAAAATCATTAACCAGCGCCGCTTTGTGGAAAGAAGTTAAGGATTCATTACATAAAAAAGGTACCTTTCTATCGGGCGGACAACAACAGCGTTTGTGTATTGCGCGCGCTATTGCCATGCAGCCTGAACTGATCTTGTTTGATGAGCCAACATCAGCGCTTGATCCTATATCCACCTCAAGTGTTGAAGCCCTGTTTCATGAGCTGAAAGCAAATTATACGCTTATTATTGTAACACATAATATGCAGCAGGCAGCACGTGTAAGCGACAGGACAGCGTTCTTTTATATGGGCGAACTAGTTGAGTTTGATGATACCAAACAAATGTTCACCAACCCGGCCGATCAGCGTACACAAAATTATATAACAGGAAGATTTAGTTAAGCCCCCCAACCCCCTAAAGGGGGAGTAATCAAGGAGGCTTTAAATCATTTTTGAAAAAATAATAATATAAATTAACTTAAAAAATTCCTCCTTTAGGGGGTTAGGGGGCTAAGATATGACACCATTAGAAAACGAAATAACCGCGCTTAAAAAAGAATTGATCAGTATGTGGATACTGGTACAGTCGCAATTAAACAAGGCCAAGGATGCCATGCTACAGTTTGATAAGGATTTGGCGCGTGAGGTTTTGGTTAAAGAAAAAAGGGTAAACTCATTTGAGCTGAAGATTGACAGGGACTGCGAGAATATTTTTGCATTACATTGCCCGGTTGCTATTGATCTGCGCTTTTTATTAGCAGCATTAAAAATAAACACCAACCTTGAGCGTATTGGCGATATTGCGGCCAGTATTGCAAAATATGTGGTTGATTCGTCGGTAAATTTTGACCTGGCTGCTATGGAAAGCACCTCGATGATACGTATGTATGAGGAAGCGGTAAATATATTAATTGATACCCGTACAGCATTTGAAAAAGAAGATACCGTACTTGCACGCAGTATTTTTAAACGCGATGATGTACTGGATGCTATTAATGATAACGCAGCAGCTACCGTTGCTGAAGTAATTAAAGGTAATATCGAAAGCATGCCTGAGGCACTTTACATACTTTCTATCATACGTAAATTGGAGCGTGTAGGCGATCAGTCGAAAAATATTGCTGAAGAAATTATCTTTTATGTAGAGGCTAAAATATTAAAACACTACCAGAGCAGCCACTCAGGCACTGGTGATGATGAAATAATTTAATTTACTGAAAACCACCTGGTTAAATACTACGTAATTGAGTATGCAATAATTGGTTGGTTTAAGTTTGATAAAAAAGGCGGGCATTTTGATGGCCGCCTTTTTTGTTATTGAAATACCATATTAAAATTTGATATTTATGGTATGAAACAATACCCCTCATTCTCAAAAGGGTTAAATGGCTGTTACATTATTCTTATGCTAATGGCATTTGGTTGTAATAGTAATAATGCAGGCTTGCAGGCACAGGTTGATAATTTATCCCATCAAACACAAAAAAGCTATAAGCCGGGATTAGGGGAGTTTATGCTGGGAATACAGGTACACCATGCAAAACTATGGTTTGCAGGTAAAAACCAGAACTGGAAGCTGGCTACTTTTGAACTGGGCGAAATACAGGAATCAGTTGATGACATTAAGCTATACTGTACCGACAGGCCCGAAATAAAATCATTACCTATGCTGTACCCTGCTCTTGACAGTTTAACCCAGGCTGTTAAGTTAAAAAGCTTAAAGCAGTTTCAAACGGCCTTTATTGGTTTAACTAAAACCTGCAATAGCTGCCACGAAACTACACATCACGAGTTTAACGTAATTAAGATACCCGATACACCACCATTCAGCAATCAGGATTTTAAGGCTAAATAATAACTCTTATTGATACAAGCGCCTTTTCAGCCAAAAGGCAACATTAACCAGTGCAATTAACGCCGGGACTTCAACCAGCGGCCCGATTACACCTACAAATGCCTCGCCGCTGTTAATGCCGAAAACACCAATGGCTACAGCAATGGCCAGTTCGAAATTATTACCTGCAGCAGTAAAGGCTATGGCAGTATTTTGTGAGTAATCAGCACCCATAAATCGGCCTAAAAAGAAACTGGACAAGAACATGATAACGAAGTAAATGACCAGCGGTAATGCAATACGTAATACATCAAAGGGGATCTGCACTATTAGCCTGCCTTTTAAACTAAACATTACCACAATTGTAAACAGCAGCGCGATTAAGGTGATAGGCGATATAAATGGTATGAACTTTTTCAGGAACCATTCCTTTCCCTTTATGCTGATTAAAACATACCGGCTTATAATACCGGCCGCAAATGGAATGCCCAGGTAAATAGCTACTGATTTTGCTATAGCTGCAATAGTAATATTTATAACTAAACCTTTAAAGCCAAATACGGGCAATAGCAGGGTAATAAAAAGGTAAGCATAAATACTATAAAGTAATACCTGGAAAATGCTGTTAATGGCGACTAATCCGGCGGCGTATTCACGATTACCATCGGCAAGCTCGTTCCATACTATTACCATAGCAATACAGCGGGCAAGGCCTATCAATATTAAGCCGATCATATACTGCGGATAGTTATGCAGGAAGATGATAGCCAGCGCAAACATGAGCAAAGGCCCAATTACCCAATTGAGCAGGAGGGATGCGCCCAATATCTTTTTATTGCTGAACACTTTGCCAACGCTTTCGTAATTTACTTTCGCTAATGGTGGGTACAGCATTAGTATTAACCCGATAGCCAAAGGGATATTGGTAGTACCGCTTGAATAGGAATTGATAAACGCCGGAGCCGATGGTATAAAATAGCCCAGCGCTATGCCCGTGGCCATCGCCAGGAAAATCCAAAGGGTGAGGTATCGATCCAAAAAAGAAAGACTTTTACGTTGGGCAGGGTTACAGTTATTTGCGCTCATGGGCTTATGATAAATGCTCGTTGATGAAATCCTCTGAATATATTTTTATCATCTCTCTAACCTTTCTAAATTCATCCATCACCTCATCAGCGCTGCCGCTTGCCTTGGCTGGATCAGGGAAATTGTAATGGAAGCGCTGGGCATTGGTTGGGAAATATGGGCAATTCTCTTTGGCATTATCGCATACGGTTATCACATAATCAAAGGGGATATTCATGTATTCATCCACATTGTTGGAGGTGTGTTTGGATATATCAATACCATCCTCCGCCATTACCTGTATGGCTTTGGGGTTTACGCCATGCGTTTCAATGCCCGCGCTATAAATTCGGGCTTTATTGCCTGCAAAGTATCTTAAATAGCCCTCGGCTATCTGGCTGCGGCAGCTGTTGCCGGTGCATAGTACTAATATATTTTTCATTTTATGTGTGCTTTGTTATCGTAGAAACCCCTCCCTGCCATTGCTGTGCCTTACGCGCCCCTCCCAGGGGAGGGAATGTAAAAAAAAATGTTTAGCAGCAGCCGGAACCCGGTGTGCAGCATGATGTTGCAGCCAGGTTTTTTAGTTCGATCTTTGGTTTTTCAGCAGGTGCGCAGCATTCTTCTCCGCTTGCTGTTGTACCGCAGCTACCACCACGATTAATAGCTTTGCACTGTACCGCATCAGGCATCAGGTCAATAATTAAATCTTCACCATCAATTATAATTTCATTGGGGAACATTTGGCGGGTATCAAATGCAGAATTGCCGAACTCTATTTTAACTGTTGCTGTTTTATCCAACGGTAATACTTTTTCTACAATATCAATTATTGATAAGGCCTTTTTAACTTTCATGGCCCGTAATTGCTGTTCGTTTTCCGGTTCCCAAAGCTGTACGATTATCTCCGTCCATTTATTCAACACGCCGCCGCAATCAACAGAGGTTATGGGGGCCTGTTTAATTTCGGTAATATGATAAGAGGCATCAACTCTTTTGTTTTCTGCATATTGAAATTGCAGGTCCAAACCGGGGTTTTGAAGCAACTTTTCTTTGAATGTTTGCCAGTTTATTGTTTCTGTGGTAGTCATAACTCTATTATTTAATTGCAATATTACGATTGATGTAATCAATTTTTTTTAACAACAGCTACCGGGATCTTTATATGAATTAAAGAATAGTCCCAGCTCTTTATTTAGGAGTGCCCATGCTTTCGGTTCAATACAATAGCAAACACTTACACCCTCAATAGTACCTTGTATCAGCCCGGCATTTTTTAACTCTTTTAAATGCTGTGATATGGTGGCCTGTGCCAAACCTAGTTCCTCCACCAGATCGCCGCAGATACAGGCATTTGCATTGATGATCTGCTGTAGAATGGCAATACGGGCGGGGTGCGCCATTGCTTTCAGCATAATGGCAAGCCTGTTTTGCTCGTCGGTGAATATTTCGGTTTTTGTAAGTCCCATAATTATATCGTAATATTACGATTGATTAATGGGATTTGCAAATTTATTTTTTTATACTTTTTTATATTTTTTATCAGTCAATTGTCTGAACTGGAATTTTATGAATTTTTCGAATGAACAGAATTCCATAAATTCCTTAATTCTTTAAATTCGAGTTCTGATATTTTGGGCGTTGTCTGCGGCCGGGCTGTACGCTCATACTGCACGGGCATTAGCCACGGGCCGGTATCCGCTGCCATCCCTAACGCTGAGCTTCAACGCGCTTCGCCGACTCACCCGGCCTTCGCTAAGTCGCTCGACCACCCTCTCTGCGGCAAGCCGCAAAGAGGGTAGGGGAAAAGAAAATATCCTGGCCCTCTTTGTGCGCAGCAAAGAGAGGGCTATCCAGCGGAGCGTAGATCGGGTGAGTCAACCGGAGCGTGTTATATTACCGATCATTCATTCTGTTCTAATCAACCCCAATAAGAACATTTATGTCAAAATAACAAATAACACCCGGCCGGTTAACTTTATACTCCTATTTTTGCCCGCATAAATATTTGGCATGAATAACTCATTAAACAATAAATTCGACAGTATAATTTTTGATCTGGATGGTACACTTTGGGATAGTACCGCTAATGTAGCCGTGGCCTGGCAGGCGGCTAAAAACGAGGTAGATTATATTGATCTGGATTTTACGCAGGAAACTATACGTTCTATAACAGGTATGACCTATAAGGCCATATTTGAAAAGTTATTGCCCCTGGTAAGCGATGAGCAGCGTAATGCTTTCAAAAGTATAGCCGGTGTAAAAGAGATTGAGATATTACAGCGTAACGGTGGCCATCTTTACCCTCAACTGGAAGAAACGCTGGCATACCTGGTAGCTAAATACAAGTTGTTTGTAGTGAGTAATTGCCAGAACGATTACATCGAAACATTTTTGGAGTTTAGCCAGTTGGGGCATTATTTTTCGGGACATCAGTGTTATGGGACCAAAAGCCGGCCTAAAGCAGAGAATATAAAAGACATAGTGAACGATCACCAACTTACTGCCCCGGTTTATGTGGGCGATACTATGGGCGATTATGAGTCGAGTACAAAAGCAGGTGTACCTTTTATTTTCGCATCTTATGGTTTTGGGGTTGTTGAAACCGGGCAGATAGCTACAATAAATACACTTTCTGATCTGGTTGAACTGCTTTAAATCTTTATTTAGAGATTAGAGGCTGGAGATCAGAGATTAGTGAAGTTTGGATATAAACTAATCACTATTATCAGGCCGTCAGATTTTCCATAACAAGTATGGCGGCGCCCACCAGCTCGGCATCAAACCCGAGTTCTGATATCAGCAGTTCGGTACTGGCAGCCAGGCGGGGGATACAATATTTATTAAGCGCCTGCTGTATAGGCGCCAGTAAAAATTTACCTACAATGGCACCCCTGCCGCTTAAAACTATGCTGGCGGGGTTCATGATGTGTATGAGTATGGCCAAGCCCTTGCCAATTTTATAACCGGCGTCAGTTAGTAGTTCAATAGCAAACTGATCGCCATTGGCGGCGGCATCCATTATGGCATCACCCACTAGTTTGGGGTGTTCTTCTTCAAAATACTTAAGGCTTGATACCCGGCCTTCTTTTACGCCCTGAATAGCTTTTTTCACTACTACAAGCAGAGATGCTTCGGCCTCGAGACAACCACGCTTACCGCATACACAAAGTGTGTTATCATCTGATAACGGGATATGACTAAACTCACCCGCGAAACCATTATGGCCGCGGTAAATTTCATCATTAACAATCATCCCGAGGCCAATACCCCAGCCCAGGTTTATCACCATTACATCTCTTTGATTTTTGGCTATACCAAAGCGTTGTTCGGCTAAGGCTATAAGGCTTGAGTCGTTATCAATATAGGTGGCTACGCCGGTTTCCAGGGTAATCAGTTGGGTTAGGCTCTGGCCGCCGGCATCAAGGTAGGTGTAGTTAATACCGTCGTTTACATTAACAAACCCCGGCATGCCTATGCCTATACCTGCGTACTTATCGCGCGGGATGCCAACATTGTCAATGTAGTCGTTAATTTGCTCAAGTAATTGTGTTAGCGCGTTTGGGTTATCCAGCAGCCTCATCTCAAATATGACCATATCCGCTGCCGGCTTATTTAGTAGATCAACCAGTTGAATGCGCGTACTAAACTGGTCCATAGCCACAGTGAGCATGTACATGGCATCCGCTTTTATGGAATAAACAAGCGGCCTTCGCCCACCGCTTGATCGTGCATAACCATCTTCAATAACCAGGCCTTCTTCAATCAGCTCGTTAATGGCTTTTGATGTGGAGGGAAGACTTTTATCTAGTATCTCGCTTAATTCCGCACATGATTGCCCTTTGTCAAAATACAGGTGTTTAATTATAGCGCTTTTTAACGGAGTACTTTTCACACCTTGGTTTTTATTATTTAATAGCACAGCTTTACAGAAACAGGAAAGAGATAGTTTTCAATTGATGGTGGATAAAAATATGAATAAATAACAAAATCAAAGTATTTTATTGTGCTTTTTAATCCCCCGGAAAACTTTTGTAATTTAGGGATGTATCATTAAGGTGATAGCGTTATCGAGCAGAAAAAATTACCTGTATGAACAATAAGCTGGCTTTTAGTTTCGGGGTAGTAATTATGTTGGTGATCATCAATGCAATGGCCTATGCGCAGTCGGCTGCTGATGATATTTGCGGCAGGTGGGTATCAGATGAAAAAAACCTGATAGTAGAGGTTTGCAGGGTCAATAATGAGTACCAGGCAAAAATAATTTGGTTTGATGCCGGTAGTGATAAGCTGATGCATGAATGGGTTGATAAGAACAACCCGGATAAAGCACTGCAAAATCGTAAAATACTGGGCATGAGTGTGCTGCGTAACCTCGTTTATATGCCAAAGAGTAATTCCTGGGAAGAAGGTATGATATATGATGCCAAGCACGGCCGGGAATGGAATGCATCGGCCTATATTGATAAACAGGGCGCACTGAAACTAAAAGGATACTGGCATTTTAAGTTTATAGGCCGCACCATGACCTTTACACGCACTAAAGATCTGGCAGTACTTAAATAAAAACAGCGCCCTGCAAAAAGCAAGAGCGCTGTTATAAATTAATATAATAGCTGATTATTTAGCTGCGCCAAATTCACCATCGGCTTTGATAGTTATTTCATCGCTGATCATAGCATCAGGATATGAAGCGGCTAAATTAAAGTCGGTACGTTTTACAATGCCGGTTAACTGGAAACCTGCATCATTAGCTTTGCTCATTGGGTTAACAATAGTACCACGGTACCAAAGGTCCATGGTGACTGCTTTAGTAACACCATGCATGGTAAGGTTACCGGTTAGCTTGTAATGGTTAGGTTTTGTTTTGGTAATACCTGTGCTTACAAAAGTAAGGGTTGGGTTAACAGCTGCATTAAAGAACTTGTCAGACTTAAGATCAGCATCACGCATATCATTATCTGTGTTGATAGATGCTACGTTAGCTGTAAGGTTGAATTTAGCATCGCTGAAATCGGCTTTTGTAGTGGTGATGGTAACATCAAAATCTTTAAAGTTACCGTCAACATCAGATACAGATAAGTGTGTTACGGTAAATTTCAGGCTTGAGTGCATTTTGTCAAGCTTCCAGGTGCCTTGAGCGAATAAAGCCGTTTGCATAGTTACAAAGGCTAAAAGAATGATAATTTTTTTCATTGCGGGTTATTTATTTAAAATATTTAAGACAAAGATAGTGATAGGATTGAAATTGTTTGTTTAAACATCTAATTTCAATGTCAAAATAAATAATGCAATAAAAAAGGCGTTTATCAGCAAATTTTAGCTGATAAGCAAAATTCCATTTTTATGATATTAAGCCAATGCTGTAGGCTCAGATTCTGCCAGAGAGTTTTCTGTTGCCATTATTCCTGCCGAGCAAAGGGCGATGCATATTAATAAGGTTACATCAACAATAATATGCTCTGCAGGTATGGATGAGAATGAGATGTGGAAGCCATCGGCTAAATCAGGAATCAAAGTTCCTATAAGCGGGAATAACGCGAAAATGCGGAAGATTAATAACTCTTTCATGGGAATAGGATTTGAGTTTTAAAACTTATAAGAATAAAATTAAGCAATATTTTCTTTTAATGCAAATTCTTGTTCATTTTGTTCAGTATTTAATAAAGAATTACGAAAATGGTTAAAAATATATTAATTATTAGGGTAAAATTTGCAAATTGATTGTTAAAAACACCACTTTATGTTATCAATAAAATTAATTAGGTTTGGCTCTTAACTGACTTTATATAAAAAACTGTTTATGCGATTTAAAAAACCTCTTAATTTACTATTAAAGGAAGCAGCGGAAACAGGCGAAGGAACATTAAAACGAACGTTAGGACCGGGTAATCTTGTTGCATTAGGAATAGGTGCAATTATTGGAGCCGGCTTATTTGTACGTACAGCCGCCGCCGCTGCCGACCATTCAGGCCCTGCCGTTACCCTGGCATTTATACTTGCAGCTATAGGCTGTGGACTTGCCGGTTTATGTTATGCCGAATTTGCCGCCATGATACCGATTGCGGGGAGTGCCTATACCTACTCATACGCCACAATGGGCGAAATGGTAGCCTGGATAATTGGCTGGGACCTTGTGCTTGAATATGCCGTTGGGGCCGCCACTGTATCCATAGCGTGGTCTGAATACCTCAATAAATTATTAGAAAATTTTGGAGTTGATATACCCTATCAATTTTGCCATTCGCCATTTCAATCGTCATTACAAGGTGTGCATGGCATCATAAATATCCCAGCCTTATTTATTATAGTAGTGCTTTCATTGGTGCTTATACGTGGCACACAGGAGTCTGCAACATTAAATGGAATTATTGTAGTAGTTAAAGTTGCTATAGTTGTACTGTTTATAGCTATAGGGTGGAATTACATGAAACCTATTAACCATACACCATATATCCCTGTAAATACCGGCGAAGTAGCCATGTTCCATGGTCAAAAAAGCTTTCTGGATTTCTTTACACACGATTTTGGGAAGTTTGGCTGGTCGGGTATCGTTAGTGCCGCGGGTGTGGTTTTCTTTGCCTTTATAGGTTTTGATGCGGTATCAACCGCTGCGCAGGAAGCAAAGAACCCTAAAAGGGATATGCCTATAGGTATTTTGGTTTCATTAGCTATATGTACGTTATTATATGTATTATTTGGCCATGTGCTTACAGGCGTAGCTAATTATAAAGAATTTGCAGGCGCAGGTAAAGAGGCATCGGTAGCTTATACTATTGATACTTATATGCAGAGCTATCACTGGTTATCAATACTTGTTACAGTGGCTATACTTTTCGGATTCTCATCTGTAATATTGGTGATGCTTTTAGGGCAGTCGCGGGTGTTTTTCTCTATGTCGAAAGATGGTTTGGTGCCGCCTGTATTTTCAGCAGTACACCCTAAATTTAAAACGCCATACAAATCAAACCTCATATTTTTAGTGTTTGTGGGGCTTTTCGCGGCGTTTGTGCCGGGCGATATAGTTGGCGATATGACGAGTATAGGAACATTATTTGCCTTTATGCTGGTTTGTATCGGTGTTATCATCCTCAGAAAATCTGATCCTGATACGCCACGCCCGTTCAGAACCCCATGGGTTCCGTTTGTGCCTATATTAGGCGCTATAGTTTGTTTGTTGATGATGGTTGGTTTAGGTGAATTTAACTGGTTGCGTTTAATCATATGGATGGCAATTGGTTTTGTTGTTTACTTTACCTACAGTAAAAAACACTCGCTGATAAGAAAAGGGATAGTTAGTGTCCCGAAAGATCCCGAGCCGCCAATGGCTTAAGAAAATAATTTACAAGGCGCTGAGAGATCAGCGCCTTTTTTGTTTACTTATTATTCTCATCTTTGTAAATAATTTTAACAACCTGAATTGAAAACGCCATGCATCCGTTAATTTTCAAAGAAATCCTTTCCGTTACAATGATCCTCTTCGCGATCATTGATATACTGGGCGCTATACCCGTAATTATTGAAATGCGCCAGCGTGTTGGGCATATCCAATCGGAAAAGGCAAGTATTGCGGTACTGGTATTAATGATTGTTTTTTTATTTGTGGGCGATAAGCTGCTGGATGTTATCGGGTTGGATGTATCCTCATTTGCTATAGCGGGCTCGCTGGTTATATTTATTATAGCTATGGAAATGATATTGGGTATACGTCTTTTTAAAGAGGAAATGCCCGAAACGGTATCCATAGTTCCCATCGCCTTCCCGCTTATTGCCGGGGCTGGCACCATGACCACTTTGTTATCCCTTAAAACACAATATCAAACTCAGAATATTTTGGTAGGGATTGTATTGAATACCATGTTTGTTTACCTGGTGCTTAAAAATGTACAATGGCTGGAGAAGCTTTTGGGTAAAACTGGATTAGGTATTTTGCGTAAGGCTTTTGGTATTATTTTATTGGCGATAGCTATTAAGTTGTTCAGGAGTAATACGCATTTGTAAGAGAAGTAGTTCATTCCTCTCCCCGCGCGTCATTACGAGGTACGAAGACAACCGACCGGAGGGAGCTCATTAATACCATTGAAAACAAACACAGCATTAATAATCCCCGACTGTACAGAGCGGTTATGCATATGCGTTTGCTTGTCGCTCGAAGCCGCTCATTGCCGCGGAGGCTACTACTTTTGTCTTGATACAAAAGGTAGCAAAAAATCAAGTTAGTAAATTAGGCTTCTTTGCCGCACAAGGCCTCTGTGCTGCAAATCCGGCAAAACCTGGGCTGGAATCTTTTTGCGACCATATTGCGCACACTGGCCCATGCGCTGCAAAAATTTCCTATGCCCTGCCACGCGCAAGGCCACCATCGTTTTGCCTGATTTCACCCGAAGCTGTTCTACTGACGGGGAGCCTCACCTAAATGGCGCAGCCCTCATGAATACCATTAAAAACAATTATTTTACTTGGAGCGTTTCAAAAAGTGTGTAAAGGCTCGACAAAAAGCGCGGGCCTGGGTGTTTTGCCCGTGGGCGGAAGGATCTTTTTGTCTTGATTTTTTGTTTCTTTTGTATCAAGACAAAAGAAATAGGCCTTAGCGGCTATGAGCGACACCACGAGATAAGTAAATACGAGTACAAGCGGTCTTGCATAGTCGGGGATTGCTTCGTACCTCGCAATGACGCTTGGAGAAGTACGGGAGAATGGCCAAGCAATTCTAATACTCTGCCAGCACCACAATATTATCACTCAAACCCTCAATCTTCTCTTTCCCGTTTAAAAATCCTAAGCCAATAACAAAACTAAATCCACTAATAATACCACCTAGTTCAATGATCAATTCACTTGCAGCGGTAACAGTACCGCCTGTAGCCAGCAAATCATCATGAATTAAAACATACTGACCAGGTTCAATGGCATCGGTATGCATTTCAATGGTGGCAGTGCCATATTCCAGTTCGTAAACTTTTTGTTTGATAGCATAGGGCAGTTTACCAGCTTTACGCACGGGTACAAAGGGTACACCCAGCTTTATAGCCAGCATCAGCCCAAATAAAAACCCGCGACTTTCAATGCCCGCTATCACATCTATTTTGGTATCGGCCAGTTTTTCGGCAAAGGCATCAACAATACCCTGACATAAGGATGGGTCTTTTAAAATAGGGGTAATGTCCTTAAATATTATGCCCAGCTTCGGGAAATCCGGTATATCGCGTACAGCCGCTTTAATTTGGTCTGCTATCATTTAAAACTTAAATAAGGCTCAATTTTATGCAAAATTTCCGGGGTTATAATGGCAATATTCTCCATATTACTTACTGATGTATAATTGCCATGCTGCACGCGGTATTGTATAACCGCATTTGCCTGTTTATAAGTAAGGTAAGGGAATTGCCTTAACGATTCAAATGAAATACTGTTGATCTTTAATTTAGTTACCGCCGCAGAGTTAAGGGTAAGCTGGTCCGCGATCTCCGCGTATTTTACAGAATCAACTCCATAAACATCTTTTAGTTGTTCCTTTTGGTAAAAGCCACCCAGTCTGTCGCGGTAGCGGATAATACGCATGGCGAATGATGGACCTATGCCCCGCACCTCGGTGAGCTGGGCAGAATCGGCAGTATTTACCTCTACTGTTGCGCCGGGTTTTAATTTGGTCGATGCATATTCCTCCTTTTGCGGGATATCGATATAAGGTTCCAGTCGTTTATAATCATCGGGCGTAATGCCGTATATTTTTTGCAGATCTGTATTGCGGTAAAAGTGGCCGCCTTTTGAGGTATAGTTTATGATGATCTTAATTTGATGCTCACTTAGGCCCAGTTGTTTCCATTGCGCAGCAGTTAAATTATTAGGGTTGAAATCGAATAACACCGGGTTTGCAATCTTTTCATCAGAAGGTGTTTTGTATGCAGATGAATCAGATTGAGCTTTGCTTAACAGGGCCGCCGCCTTGTTAAAATCTGTTTCGTTAATTTTTGTGCTATCTTTGCGGACGAATTGATATGCGTAGGGGAGTAATAACACCAATGCAATTAAAATAACCAGCACAACCATTCCGTTCCATTCTTTTTTGGTGACAGACAGGTAATTTTTTATGTGCGATTTCATTAAAGACTTTAATACAAGGGTAAATTAAATAAATTTGGTAATATTTATAGCCAGATAAAACAATCTTTTAATACGATAGATGAAAATAATCACCACCGAAGAATTTGCTAAAGCCACAAAACTGGATAAATTGAAAATGCCGGGGCTTGCAGCATTCCTGATGGAACTGATGAAAATAAACCAGGTGAACGACCTGTTTGCTCAGGCGCAACCCAAACAAGGTATTGAATTTATAGATGCTATTTTGGAAGGCTGCGGTATTAAAATAGAATTTGACCCGCGAGATCTTAGAAACATACCCAAAACCGGTGGATTTATAGCCATTGCCAACCATCCTTACGGTGGTATTGAGGGCATGGTACTTTTAAAGATGCTGCTTACCGTTAGGCCTGATGCCAAGCTGATGGCTAACTTTTTGCTTAAAAAGATCCCAAACCTGAGTGATTACTTTATTGCGGTAAACCCCTTTGAAAATATTGAACATTCATCAAGCATAAGTGGGTTAAAAAATACACTGGAGCTGTTATCACAAGGTACGCCGATTGGCATTTTCCCGGCGGGCGAGGTATCAACCTTTAAAATTGAAACACAACAGGTAACCGACAGGTTGTGGCACCCTGTTGTAGGTAAGATAATAGCTAAGGCCCGTGTACCGGTGGTTCCTATCTATTTCCATGGTAATAATGGCTTGCTGTTTAATGTACTGAGCATTATACATCCGGCATTACGCACGGCTAAACTGCCATCCGAATTGTTTAATAAACAAGGCGATACTATAACACTGCGTATAGGCAAACCTATTAACGTTGCCGATTATCCCGAATATAACAATAGCACTAAATTGCTTAATTTTTTAAGGGCACGCACCTATGCTTTAGGTACGGGGCTTGAGGAAGAGAAGAAACTTTTTAACCCGCGTAATCTTTTCAAAATTAAGAAGCTGCCTGAGGCTTTTGCACCTGAAATGCCGGCAAATGTTTTAGAGAAGGAAGTTGAACCCTTGCGTGATACCTACCGTGTTTGGCATGAGAAAAATTACGAGGTATTTATTGTACCTACATCGGTTATACCTAATATCATACGTGAGATAGGGCGCTTGCGGGAGATCACTTTCCGTGAAATAGGTGAGGGTACCAATAAAGCTGTCGACCTGGATGAATATGATATTTACTACAACCACCTGTTTATTTGGGATACCGAAGCAAAGCTGATTGTAGGCGCTTATCGTATAGGTTTGGGCGACGAGATATTTTACAGCCTGGGTAAAAATGGCTTTTATGTAGCCGAGTTGTTTAAGATTAAGGCGCAACTGATCCCTGTGCTTAAAAAAAGCATTGAATTGGGGCGTTCCTTTATTCGCAAGGAATATCAGCAAAAACCGTTGCCGCTGTTTTTATTATGGAAGGGCATATTTAAGTTTTTGATAGATAACCCACGCTACCGTTATCTGATAGGGCCGGTGAGTATCAGCAATTCATTCTCTAAATTCTCTAAGTCGTTGATTGTGGATTACATCAATCGTAACCACTTCGACCACGAGATGGCACAATATGTTAAGCCACGCAAAAAGTTTAAGGTTGATTTCTCGAAGATTGATACTGATGTGCTGATGGCGGGTGAAGATAGTTTTAAAAACCTCGACGACCTGATATCAGAAGTGGAAACCCGGAGCATGAAGGTGCCGGTATTGTTAAGGCAGTACATAGCGCTTAATGCCAACATCATCTGCTTTAACATCGACCCCAAATTTGCTGATTGCTTAGATGGTTTCCTGGTGCTTGATTTTGAGAAGGTACCGCAGGAGATGCTGGAGAAACTGGCGAAGAACCTTTAGTTGGTTCCCCTCTTGAGGGGGGTTAGGGGTGTGTTATACGATATTTATTGGGGTGTTCCCCTGCGGGTCGGGCTTTACGCTCAAACGCCTGCAGGCCTTATTCACAGGCCGATATCCGCTTCAATCCCTAACACGGTAAGTCAGAATAGAGAATAAGGCTTATATTTTTATCACCTTATCACTCTTCCCGTCTTCGGATTTATGCGCTATAGCTTTTGGTATCAGCCTCACAACAGCATAGAGTGTTGAACCTACCGCCAATAATGCTTTTGCCGAAAAGTGTACAAAGGGCTTCATCACCTCCCAGTTTTCTTTAGTTAAATAGGAGCCTTTATTATTATTTACATTATCCTGTTTGCCTATTTGTTTTGTATCACGGATTGTCATTGTAAGTGCTTTAAATGTATTTATAAAAGCATTTAAAATGGAATTTGTTTGGAAGTAGAACGCAAAGGGGTGTCATGCTGAGCGCTAGTCGAAGTATGAGCGTAGAGGCCTGCCCACATACTTCGACTAGCGCTCAGTATGACACCCACCTCTTAAGATTTTAAAGATATATTATGCTATCTTCTTCTTCAGTGTTATAACCGTAATTTCCGGCCATATGCCGAGCCTGCCCGAGAAGGCCAGGAAGCCGAAGCCGCGGTTCACGTACAGGTAGCGGTTTCTTTGGTTGATAAGGCCAGCCCAATCCAGGTATTTGTACTGTACAGGGCTCCACCTGAAACCGGCTGTTTCCACACCAAACTGCGCGCCGTGTGTATGACCAGCCAGGGTAAGATGGATATCAGTAGGGTGATAACGCACTTTTTCTTCCCAATGGGTAGGATCATGCGATAGTAGTATTTTAAAGGCATCTGCGTCAACCCCTTTCAACGCCTTATCCAGATCGCCGAGTTGTATAAAGCCCTTACCCCAGTTTTGTACCCCTATTAAGGAGATCTTTTGCCCGCCTTTTTCAAGTACTACGTTCTCATCCATTAATAAACGATAGCCTAGCTCGGCATGGTGCTGTTTAAGTTTAACAAGGTTAGCGGCTTTTTCGGCATCGTTGTTCCATAGAATATAATCGCCATAATCATGATTACCGAGTATGGAAAACTGACCGAATGGCGCTTTTAGCTGTTTAAAATGATCAATGTATTTTTCAATTTCCCAGGCGGCATTGTTTACCAGATCGCCGGTAAAAACAAACAGGTCGCTTTTTTGCGCGTTGGCCAGGTTTATGCCTTTTTGCACGGCATGGGTATTGTCAAAACTGCCGGAGTGGATATCTGATATCTGTGTTATCGTAAAGCCGTCAAAAGCATCGGGCAGTTCGTCGTAATAGATGGTTTGCCTGTGTACTTTGTAGTCGTATTTTCCGGCTACCATGGCATATAAAAATGCGGTAAAGGGAAAAGCAGCGGTTATTACAGCAATTTCGCTTATAAACTTGCGCCTTGCCGGAAAATAGGGTCCCTTAGTTTTTTTTGGCGCTGAATGAGTGATCCCGTGCACCAGCCCATAAACAAACCTGCCAGAGTCGCCGAGGAAAAGTATGATAGCAAAAACTATTTTAGTGATGAGAAAAGTAATAAAAAAACTGAGCGTATACTCGTGATAGGGTGTCATGCCCTGCGCGGAATTAAAACTTTCAAGGCCGCCAACAAATAAAAAAGTTATACCAACAGATATTACCAGGTAGCCCCATGTTGTTAACTTGCGCATGCGGGCTGATTGCCAGTCGGCGGTGAGGGTTTTTAATCCTGAAAAAACATACCAATCAAATACCAGGCTGATAGCAGCTATGAGTAAAAAGAAGGTAAATATACCGCTTCTGTTATGCATATATAATATATAGGCTTGCAATTTATAAAAGCTAAGTTAATTACTTCGTAAAATTTAAGCTGTTATGGTATAAAAAAGGCATAAAAGAAAACGGCCCCGTGATAAGCGGGGCCGTTTTGGTAATACTATCTATATTGCCAGTGATTATGTCTCCAACTGCGGTGATGATAGTGGTGGTGGTGATAATAATAATCATGACCGCCGCCAACTCTTGCCTGTACAACAACTTGCGCTTCCGAATGTAAATGCCATTACTACGGCAAATAACATTATTTTTAAGTATTTCATAGATTGTGTTTTTGTTTGTTTTAGAGATTATTGGTGATTGTCATGATCATGTTCATGATTGTCTCCGCCGTTGTGATCATATCCATCATGATGATGGCGTTGCCTGTATTCAACTGAACAGCTTGAAATAGCTGTTGCCAATAGCAGCAGCGCGATGATTCTTGTTATGTACTTTTTCATGATAGTGTATTGTAAATGTTATCTAAACAATACCAAATAGCACGCCATAAGCACCGGAGAGGTATTCCAAAGCAGTTGTTACAGTATAAATGTTACAAAAGAAAATAGGATGGTTTTTAGCTATTTTGCTTCTTAGGTAGCCGTAAAATTAGCTTTTATTCTGTTAAAAGAATGAGGAGGGTAATACTGATCTTTACAATAATGTTTATCCGGATAGTGTATACAAAAGAGGATACTTTGTTCTTGTCTGCATTAATCAGGCAGCCAAATTACGGGCCAAAGGTTAACTTATCCTTCAGCCTTTATATTCATTTTGCATCATGAAAAATAATGCCGAGTGTATGCCTGCTGCCTTCGGTTATCTCGCTTACACCATGTTTCATGTTTACCCGGTGATAGCCATTATTACCCTTTGCCGCCCTGAAATTAGTGGTGAATATCAGCATATCGCCCTTAGCTGGTTTTAATACTATGGCTTTCGACTGCGCCCTTGGCTTTTGCTCTATCAATACAAATTCGCCACCCTCATAATCTTTACCTACCTCGTCCAAAAATATAACCATCTGCATGGGGAAGAAGACATCGCCATACAAATCCTGGTGGAGGGCGTTAAAACCGCCTTTGGCATACTGCAGTATTAATGCCGTTGGTTTAAGCTGCCCGTTTGCATGGCAATGCTCCAATAACTGCGCTAACGTATCCGGAAAACGGGTTGGCTTATTCAGGGCATCCATCCATCCATTGGCTACGGGCGCCAGTTTGGGATACACATTTTCCCGTAGTTGTTGTATTACGGGCAATAGGGGATATGCATAATATTTATATTCGCCTTTGCCATACTGGTGGCGTTCCATTACAACCGTTTTGCGGAAAAGGGTATCGTTGGTGTATTGCTGCACCAACTCATCGCATTCAGCAGCTGTTAATACTTCAGGCAATATGGCATAGCCGGTGTTGTTAAGATCAGTTGTGGCCTGGTCCCAGTTATGAGTCTTTATTGTTGACGGTATGTTCATGGTTTGTGTATTGATAGTGTAGATAATGTAAGTTAAAAATAATTTATGTTTCTAACCCTCTTTCCGACTTGTCGGAGAGAGGGTCGACCAGCGGAGCGTAGTCGGGGTGAGTTGGCGGAGCGCGTTGAAGCCTGCGTTAGGGATGGAAGTGGATACCGGCCTGGTGGCTAAGGCCTGTGCAGTATGAGCGTACAGCCCGGGCCGCAGGTAACGCCCAAATTAACCATCATTCTGAAACAAATTCAGCATGACATGGTTGGTGTTTATTTGCTTCAATAACACACCCCTAACCCCTCTCAAGAGGGGAACTGTAACGCGCTCCACCGACTCACCCGGTCGTTGCTTCGCTCGACCACCCTCTCTTCCCTGCGGCGGAAAGAGGGTAAGGCGGTTATTATTTATTATGCTGATTTTATCAGATCCACCTGTGCTGCTTCCCAGCCTATAATGGCTGATTTGCGTGTGCTGCCCCAGTGATATTGCCCAATCTCGCCGGTCGATTTTATTACCCGGTGGCAGGGGATCAGGAATGCTACGGGATTATCACCTACCGCGCTGCCCACGGCCCTGTTGGCCAATGGCGATTCAATTTTTTGGGCGATGGCTGAGTAAGTGCTTAAACCGCCCATGGGTATTTTAAGCAGGGCTTCCCAAACCTTCAGCTGAAAATCGGTGCCCTTTAAATGCAGCTTTATGGTTGATAACTGCGACCAGTCTTTCTGAAAAATAAACAACGCATTTTGCTGCAGGGTATCGGTTACCTGGTTGTACGTTGCATTAGGGAATTGTTGTTGTAAAAGTTCAAATGCTTCGTTCCGGTCATCGGCGAAAGCCATATAGCAAATACCTTTTGGGGTTGATGCCACAATAATGTTCCCGAACGGACTTTCGGCAAAGCTATAGTTAATGTTAAGTGCTGCACCGCCGTTTTTGTACTCGGCGGGTGTCATCCCCACTAAATTAATAAACAGATCGTGCAGGCGGCCGGTGCCCGAGAGGCCGGTTTCATAGGCGGTATCAAACAGGGTGGCGTTTTTTTCTTTTAGAATACCTTTTGCGTATTCAAGGCTAAGGTATTGGATGAATTTCTTGGGACTGATACCAGCCCAATCGGTAAACAATCTTTGAAAATGGAATGGGCTCAGGTTTATCTTTTCGGCAACCTGGTCCAGGTCGGGCTGATCTTTAAAGTTCAGCTTTATATAATTTATCGCTTCGGCAATGCGGTTGTAATTTATGGTTTCCTGTGTGTTCATCATCTTAAAATTTATACAACAAAATTACCCTGGAAACACCGCCTGTAAAACCCGGAACTTGCTATGTTTTATTAAATAAGACTACGAATTAATATTAACTAAAGGTAAGTTTTATTTCATATCCGAAATCGAAAATCCTAATTCCGAAATTCTATATATATTTGCACACCTTAAAAAAATCACAATTTCATGAAAAAAATCCTTACTACACTAGTTATTGTATTAAGCTTTTACAGCTTAAGTTACGCACAACAATTTTCACAACAAGTAGGCCGTACCGAATTTGGCATAGGCGTGGGCTATAGCAGCGCTTACATTATTGAAAGCAATACGGGCTATGGTTATAGCAGCGATTTTGTAAGCGGTTTCAACGTTGGCGTTTCAGCCGATCATTATTTTTCAGACAGATGGAGCCTTAAAGTAAAGGTACTGTACGATCAAAAAGGCTGGGGCAACGGTTACATTTCTACACCTTCATATGATTACCAGGATGTGAAATTTAAACTGAATTATATCACTGTACCAGTTATGGCAAACTGGCATTTCGGCAGAACCCGCAACTGGTATTTAAATTTTGGCCCTTACGTAGGCTTTTTAACAAGCGCTAAAGAAACCACCGACAATATTGACGTAAAAAATTCCATCAATAGTGTTGACGGTGGTATAGCACTGGGTATTGGTATCAAGATCCCGATATCAGACAAAGCCAAGTTCTTTATTGAATATGATGGGCAAGGCGGTGTTGTAAACGTATTTAAACAATCTGACGGTACTTATCAGAATTTAAGAGAAAGCTTTAACATAGGTATCAATTTTCAATAACTGATATTTACCATATTTTTAATAGCGATGGGTTTCAAACCCATCGCTATTTTTTTATACTACTATGTGTTAGGTTTGGGTAGGGACACCAAAACAGTGTGAATAGCCATCATCATCGGTCACAAAGAATTCGGTTTGGCCATAGTCCCTTAACTCTATTTCAGATACCGTATAGCCCATCACTTTTATTCGTTCACGTGTGGCTTCAATATCTGTCGGTGTCCAATAAAGCCGGATACCTTCGTAAGCTTCTGGTATCGGTGCGCCTGCGCGTTGGTTGAGCCAGAAATACAAGGTCTCGTTATGAACCATGCAGCCAACCAGTTTGTCTTCATGCCACATTTCCTGGTCTACGATCAGGCCGAGACCTTCTACCCAAAAGCGCAGGCTTTTATGTAAGTCGGCGCTGGGGATAACCGGTATACAATATTTCAGCATAATAATTTGGTAATTAATTAAAATTTTAGCTTTTATGAAGATAAATAAATCCTCTTAAAAATGTTTCAAATCAGATCGCCGGTTCAAGCGTCCACGCTTGAATCATATACTCGTGCAAGCGTCCACGCTTGCGTAAGGGTTAAGCGTGGACGCTTAAAATTTTCTGCATTCAAGCGTGGACGCTTGAACGGGCGTGAAATTCGAATTTTATAAACCTTTTATTTAAAATCCGGCGCAAAAACCTATCTTTGCCCATGCAAGAAAAAATCCTCATTCTTGACTTCGGCTCTCAGTTTACTCAATTGATAGCGCGCCGTGTCAGGGAGCTCAATATTTACTGCGAGATCCACCCCTTTAATCATGTTCCTGAAGTTGACAGCACTGTAAAAGGTATTATCCTTTCAGGCAGTCCGTATTCTGTGCGCCAGGATGACGCGCCAAACTTCGATTTTAAAAAGTTCCATAAAACTTTACCGCTTTTAGGTGTTTGCTATGGTGCACAGCACATTGCGCACAACAATGGCGGCGAGGTAATGAAATCAAGTACACGCGAATACGGAAGGGCCAACCTGCACTATATCGACCAGGAAAATAAATTGTTTAAAAATATCCCCCTTGAATCACAAGTTTGGATGAGCCACGCGGATACCATTGCCCGTGTCGGCGACGATTTTGAAATTATTGCCAGTACTGATACCGTTAAAGTTGCCGCTTACCATATAAAAGGTACCGAAACTTTCGGTATACAGTTTCATCCGGAGGTTACCCACAGTATTGACGGCAAGCAATTGCTGCAAAACTTTTTGGTTGATATCTGCGGATGTTCACAGGACTGGACACCGGATTCTTTCATAGAAAGCACCATTGCCAACCTGAAAGAAAAACTGGGTGATGATAAAGTAGTATTAGGCTTATCGGGCGGTGTTGATTCATCTGTTGCGGCGGTATTGCTGCACCATGCTATCGGCAAAAACCTGCATTGCATTTTTGTTGATAACGGCTTGCTGCGCAAGGATGAGTACCAATCGGTACTGGATTCATATCAGCACATGGGCCTTAATATAAAAGGGGTTGATGCCAAAAGTCGCTTTTACGATGCTTTGGCAGGCATAAGCGATCCGGAGAAAAAACGAAAAGCAATTGGCCGCGTTTTCATCGAGGTGTTTGATGATGAGGCTCACCAGGTAACTGATGTAAAATGGCTGGGCCAGGGTACTATTTACCCTGACGTTATTGAGTCGGTATCGGTTAAAGGTCCGTCGGCTACTATAAAATCGCACCATAACGTAGGTGGTTTGCCTGATTTTATGAAACTGAAGGTAGTTGAGCCGCTGAATACTTTATTTAAGGATGAAGTGCGCAGGGTTGGCAAAGCTTTAGGTATCGATCCGAATATACTGGGCCGCCATCCGTTCCCGGGCCCGGGATTGGCTATTAGAATTTTGGGTGATGTTACACCTGAGAAAGTTCAAATATTACAGGAAGCAGATGCGATTTATATCAACAATTTGCGCTCTTATGGTGTTTATGATAAAGTTTGGCAGGCCGGCGCAATATTTTTGCCGGTACAGTCGGTAGGGGTAATGGGTGATGAACGTACTTACGAGAACGTAATTTGCCTGAGAGCAGTGGAATCACTGGACGGTATGACCGCCGATTGGTGCCATTTGCCTTATGACCTGCTGGCTAAGATATCAAACGATATTATCAATAACGTAAAAGGAATTAACCGGGTAGTATATGACATCAGTTCGAAACCGCCTGCAACCATTGAGTGGGAGTAGGGGTTTATTATTTTTAGTAATAGCACTGATAGTGGGTGCCTGTTCGCCTAAATTGCGGCCGGTACCCACACCTGTAAAATCACCCGAAGCACCTGTAAAAGTTGTTCCGCCGCCTGCAAAGCCAACTGCGCCAAAAGTATCGGTAATATCATTATTGCTGCCTTTCGGACTGGATCATATTGGGCCGGGAGCGGCTTATACTGATATCAGCCTAAAAAAAGCTCGTATAGCTGCCGATTATTACCTTGGCTTTAAGCTCGCGTTGGATTCACTTACCTCATATGGCTATAACTATAAATTACAGCTATACGATTCAAAGGATGACCCTGCGCTGGCGCATAAACTGGCCTATAACCCACAAGTAAGGGCAAGCGATTTGATTGTCGGCCCGGTTTTTCCGGATGATATGAAGGCTTTTATCTCAGTGCTCACCAGCGCGCGTAAGCCGATTGTTTCGCCGCTCTCGCCGGAGTCGCCGTCTACCTTTAATAATCAGAATTTAGTAACAGTTAACCCACCGCTGGACTACCATGCATGGTGTACGGCACAGTACATAAATGACCAGGTGAAGCCACAAAAGGTTTTTATACTGCAATCAGGCTATAGCGTTGATAATGATTATATTATTCCTTTTACAAAAGCTATCGACAGTTTGAGTGGAAAACATATAAAAGTAATAACGCTAACGGTGAAGAAAGGGCAGCTGAGTCCGTTGATTACGCAGCTTTCCAGAACCAAACAAAATGTGTTTGTTATTCCCTCAACCGACCAGGCATTTTTAACAGTTACCTTACGATCATTAGATACCTTATTGAAGCATTACCCGGTAACTGTGTTTGGTCACCCAAGCTGGGCGCGTTTTTCTTTTTTAAATACCAATATTTTGCAGCATCTAAAAACACATATAACTGCTGCCGATCATGTGGATTATAAAGCTGCGCAAACTATAACTTTTATCCGAAAATACCGTAATACATACCATACTGAGCCTACCAGTTATGCTGTAAAAGGCTTTGATGAGGGCTTGTATTTTGGGCAATTGCTGGGTACAGATAATTTAAAGAATTTGGGTAGTACAGATTTTACCGGCTTGCATAATGATTTCCATTTTATAAAGAAAACCGGTACGGGTTGGGTTAACACACATGTAAACCTGTTATTATATACTAATTTTGAATTAAAACAGGTACAATGAAGGCGATAAACCAGCTTAAGACATTTCAGCGGATTTTAGAAGAGTACCCGGCCGAAACGCCTCTAAGCAAATTCCTACCCGGTTTTTATCGCCAGAACAAACAAATGGGGTCGACCGACAGGCGGGTTGCCAACCGTTTGATCTATAATTACTTTCGATTAGGTAATGCCCTGCCAAATCTCCCAGCCGATGAGCGCCTTGTAATTGCAGAATTTTTGTGCAATACACAGATAAACTCCTTTCTGCAGCATTTTAAACCGGATTGGGCGGCATGTATAGCTTTTAGCATTAATGAAAAACTGGCGTTGGTAAAGGCGGCTTATAAGGATTTTAATTTGGGTGATGTTTTTCCGTGGTCGGCACAGATCTCGGGAGGGATTGATAAGAATGCTTTTTTGAAGTCGTTTTTTGTACAGCCCGATCTTTTTATACATGTGCATAACGGCTACGACCACCTGGTAAAAGTCGAACTGAATAAAGCCGAGATCGCTTTTAAGGATGAGGGCAATGGCTGCTTCTCGCTGCCCAACGGTACCCGTTTGGAAACTGTTTTCCCGAACCAGCATTGGTTTGAGGTGCAGGATTATTCGTCACAACAAACGGCCAACTACTTTAAACCTCAAAAATGGGATCAGTGGTGGGATGCCTGCGCTGCTTCGGGTGGTAAATCGTTGCTGCTGCATGAGCTGGAACCCGATATTAAACTGGTGGTGTCCGATATCCGTGAATCTATATTAACTAACCTGGATGAGCGCTTTCAGCAAGGCGGTTTGCGCAAGTACCAGAAAAAACTCCTCGACCTTACCCAAAACCCCGATCAGGTTTTGCATGATTATGAGTTCGACGGGATCATTCTCGATGCCCCGTGCAGTGGTTCAGGCACCTGGGGCCGTACACCGGAGATGATCGCCCAGTTTAATCCGCAGAAAATAGAATTCTTCCAAAAGCTACAGCAAAACATTGCCCGCAACGTGGTGAAGTTCCTAAAACCCGGCAAACCGCTTATTTACATCACTTGTTCAGCCTTTAAAGCAGAAAACGAGGATGTGGTTGAGTTTTTAGTTAAAGAGTTAGGGTTGAAATTAGAGGAACAACAGGTGTTAAAAGGTTATACTAATAAGGCTGATACGATGTTTGTGGCGAGGCTGAGCCCATAAGCCTAAATTCTTCTTTCTCTCTGCACTGGCTTCAGTTTGCAACTGAAGCCTTGAGATGACGATGCTTGTTTGATCCTCAATGATTTTCCAGTTTGCAACTATACTCACGGTTAAATATCGCTTGAAGCCGCTCATGGGCGCGGAGCCCTAGTTCTTTTGTCTTGACACAAAAGAACCAAAAAGTCAAGACAACAAGGATGCTTCTGCACTCCCTGCCGGTTCTTCACGCTTTTTTCGCTGTTCGGCACCTTCGTGCCTCACATCACCCAAAAAGCTAAACCGGCATTCCCGCCAACGCTGGGCCGCCCTTGTTGTCAGGGCCACGCTTTTTATTTACGTTAAATGACTATCCGTTTGTTGTAACAAAAAATCCCTAATTACTTTTGCGGAGTAATTAGGGTGAAGGCTAATTATCTTACTTTAAAATGTGTGTTAAATAAATTAAAGCACATGCAAATAAAAACTTTGTGAGATAAGTTAACCAATTTTTCTTAAAATCAACCATTTGTTTAAATGATTAAGGTGAGTATACGATCCTTTGCTTTACAACTGTCACCACTTTCTGTAAAGATTATTTAAAGATTAGCTTAATAAATTTTAAAAAACAATTTATTTCAGAATAGTTAGTTTTTGTTACAACAAACGGATAGTCATTTTACGTTATTTAAAAATGTCATTGCGAGGAGGAACGACGCAGCAACCTCGTCGCTATGGATCCGTACTGGCTTCAGTTTGCAACTGAAGCCTTAGGATGAGAATGTTATCGAGTTCTGAATGATTTCCAGTTTGCAACTGAAGTCCAGTAAATCCTTATTATATTAGCTTATGCATTCATCATCCATAACCATAAGAGATGCCGTGGAGCAGGATCTGCCCCAAATTCTCGATATCTATAATGATGTGATACTCACCACCACTGCCGTGTACAGCGAAATGCCACATACGCTGGAGATGCGTGCCACATGGTTCAAAGAGCGTAAGGAGGCAGGTTTTCCGGTTATTGTGGCGGAGCAGGATGGTGTAATAGTCGGTTTTGGCACTTACGGACATTTTCGTGTTTGGCCATGTTATCGGTTTACAGTAGAGCATTCGGTATATGTGCGTAAGGATAAACGCGGACAAGGCATCAGCAAAATATTACTCAGCGAAATCATCACCCTGGCTCGGAATGCAAATATGCACGCGCTGATAGCCGGAATAGACAGCGAGAATGAAATAAGCCTGTTATTGCACCAGAAATTCGGGTTTGAAGAGGTAGCGCGGTTTAAGGAGGTCGGTTTTAAGTTTGATAGATGGCTGGATTTGATATTTATGGAGATGATTTTGAATTAGTTTTTTAGTATCAAGTAGCTGATAGCAGGTATCAAGAAAGCTTCACGATTGCATCAAGTCATTGTCAGGAACCAAATAAACCTCGATTATAGGATCAATATGCGTAAGCTGTCATGCTGAGCGGTAGTCGAAGCATGTGGGCAAAGGCCTCTGCGCTCATACTTCGACTACCGCTCAGCATGACATCCCATCATGTCATTTATGAAAAAATAATTTTCACCCCCAATTTTCCCCAACAACCAACTTTAAATTAACTAAACCTAATATTCATACCATATACCATTTTGTACTTTTTTACAGCTAAAATAAACTGAAACTAAGCTGAATATTAATACGTTACTTTGGTATAAATCAATTATAAATATGGATACTTTATTAGCCGATACCGTTGCAGGTTTTGATCTTTCAGTAAGCGATACGCAGCAAATGGTTGGGCAAATGGCAAAGGATTTTGCCGAACGTAACATCAGACCGCATGTAATGGAATGGGATGAGGCACAGCATTTCCCGGTTGAGCTTTTCAAGCAACTGGGCGAACTGGGCATGATGGGTGTTTTCGTACCCGAGCAATACGGTGGATCAGGTTTTGGATATTTTGAGTATGTAACCGTTATTTCGGAGATAGCTAAGGTATGTGGGTCGATAGGTTTATCGGTTGCCGCGCATAACTCTTTATGTACCGGCCATATCCTGGCTTTTGGCAGCGAAGAACAAAAAATGAAATGGCTGCCCAAATTGGCGACTGCCGAATGGATAGGCTCATGGGGACTAACCGAAGCCAATACCGGCAGCGATGCATTAGGCATGGCAACAACCGCGGTACTGGATGGCGACCATTATATAGTAAACGGATCAAAGAATTGGATAACCCACGGAAAATCGGGCAACGTAGCTGTGGTTATGGTCCGCACTGGTGAAAAAGGCGATTCGCATGGTATATCTGCCCTGGTTATTGAAAAGGGTACGCCCGGTTTCACTCACGGCAAAAAGGAAAACAAATTAGGCATGCGCGCTTCGGAAACTACGGAACTGATATTTGATAATTGCCGTGTACCTAAAGAGAATTTACTGGGCGTGGAAGGCGAAGGCTTTAAACAGGCCATGAAAGTATTGGATGGCGGGCGTATCTCCATTGCGGCCTTATCATTAGGTATAGCCAAAGGTGCTTTTGAAGCAGCAGTGGCATATGCCAAAGAACGTAAACAATTCGGTCAGCCGATAGCTAATTTCCAGGGTATCGCGTTTAAACTGGCTGATATGGCTACGGAGATAGAAGCCGCCGAACTATTGGTTATGCAGGCCGCCGACCTTAAGAACAGGCACGAACCGGTAACCAAACAATCGGCTATGGCCAAATACTTTGCATCCGAAGTAGCGGTGCGTACAGCTACCGAAGCAGTACAGATCTTCGGTGGTTATGGCTATACCAAGGATTTCCCGGTTGAGAAATATTACCGCGATGCCAAACTATGCACCATAGGTGAGGGGACTTCGGAAATACAAAAGATTGTGATTAGCAGGGAAGTGTTGAAGGGGTAGTGATTGATTGAGCTTATAATTTTATTTTTATAAAAGCGAAATATATAGATATATTCACCTTATAAATCTTAAAGAATAATAATGGTATTCGAGTTTTTAATTAAGGGTAGTGCCAAAGATCCATATAAAGTTACTTTTCAAAATAACGATGGACATGTATACGCAGGATGTAATTGTCAGTCAAGAAAAAGTGGTATGGCTTGCAAACATATTTTTAATATACTTGATGGCGATGTTTCTGAAATGGTCGGTAACAATCATGATGATATTAGTAATGTTTTACAAATATGTAAAGGTACAAGGTTTATGGCTATATACACCGAATATAAGAATGGTCTTAAATTGTACAATTCTAAAGTCCTTACTGATTTGAGACGTTCTATGGTTACGAAACCTTAGCATAGTTCCTAATCCCTCACACAATCAATCAAATAAACTAAATCAGCTCTTTCATATTCAAAATAAATCACTTACCTTTGCCCTCCCACGAAAGGAGGTATTTCAGGAATTATGATCATTATTAACGTAAAAGACGGCGAATCATTAGATAAAGCATTAAAACGCTTCAAAAAGAAATTCGAAAAAACAGGTGTTTTAAGAGAGCTTCGCAGTCGCCAGGCTTTTGAAAAGAAATCTGTTACCCGCAGGCACGTGGTTAAACACGCTATCTACAAACAAGGTATGAACGCTGAAACTGTTTAATTTTTTTTAAACTTTTAGCTCCATTATATTAAAACTATTTGTACATTCATATTCGGGTGTACAAATAGTTTTTTATGTTTCCAGAGCGTTTTATTCAGCATATTAAATTCGAAAAGCGGTACTCCCCACATACAGTATCGGCCTACCAGTCAGATCTTGATCAGTTTATCAGCTACCTGAATAATCCCGATCATGAAGATCCTCCGCCAGCTCCAACTATAACACATCCTTCTGAGGTTACGCATCATCTCATCCGCAACTGGATGGTTGAGCTCATGAACCAAAAGCTTACGGCCCGTTCCATCAACCGTAAAATAGCCACGCTGCGCAAATACTTTAAATTTTTATTGCAGGAGGGTATTATCACCAGTAATCCTGCGTCAAAAATAAATACGCCTAAAATCCCTAAAAATCTGCCTGTAGTTGTTGAGGATATTAAGCTAACGCAGATGCTGGATGAGAACGAAGTTTTCAGCCACGATTTTAAGGGCCAGCGCGATAAGCTGGTAATTGAAACGCTATTCGGCACTGGCATAAGGCTTTCCGAACTTATCGGCATTAAAGAGAGCGACATTAATATATATGAAGGTACCGTAAAGGTTTTAGGTAAGCGTAACAAGCAACGCATCATTCCGGTGAACAATGAGCTGCGGATATTAATGACCCAATACCTGGAGTTAAAGAAAAATCAAAATTTTGATAACAATTCGATAACATTAGTCGTTACTAATAAAGGAGCTGACGCATATCCGAAGCTTATTTATTTAATAGTGCAGAAATATCTTTCCTACATATCAACCCAAAATAAAAAAAGCCCGCATGTGCTCAGGCACACATTCGCTACAAGTTTGCTGAATCGCGGCGCCGACCTTAACGCAATAAAAGAACTGCTGGGCCACGCCAATTTAAGCGCTACGCAAATTTATACGCATAATTCAGTTGAGCGATTAAAGTCTATTTATAAACAAGCCCATCCAAAGGCATAACAAGGAGGAATCATGAAAATCACAGTGCAATCTATTCGTTTTAACGCAGACAGAAAATTGTTGGACTTTATCCAGAAGAAAGCTGATAAGCTTGATACATTTTATGATCATATAATTAGTGGCGAAGTGTATCTGAAACTGGAAAATGTGGAAGACGAGGCAAATAAAATAACGGAGATTAAACTGATGCTACCGGGTACGCAGTTGTTCGCAAAGGAACAATGTAAGAGTTTTGAAGAGGCCACCGACCTGGCCATTGAGAGCCTCCGTAAGCAGATTGGCAAACATAAACAGAAGAAAACCATTGCTGCTGAGGCGGTTAAAAAGGCCGTTTTAGCTGAAACAGAAGAGGAGTTTTAAAATAAAACAAGCATAAATTTTTCGAAAAATCGACGGGTTTAAAGCCTGTCGATTTTTTTTGTAAAAAAATTTTGTTGGGCATTAAAATTTTGTAGATTTGCAATCCCTTTTGGAAAGGTACTCAACGATACTTTTTACAAAACGGATGGTTCTTTAAAATTGAAAAAAATCTTAATATAATTTAACCGGGAAAAATCCGAAGATCCGCATGGGCAGAGGAGAAAAGAAGGTGAATATTAAGCCTCCTTAGCTCAGCTGGTAGAGCGACTGACTTGTAATCAGTAGGTCATTGGTTCGATCCCGATAGGAGGCTCAGTTTATTTCGAAGTTGGATATTGGTGCAGGAGTTAAACTCGCAATCAAAATTCAGCAGTCCGAAATTAAACGATGGGGGGATACCAGAGCGGTCAAATGGGACGGACTGTAAATCCGTTGCTTCGGCTACGAAGGTTCGAATCCTTCTCCCCCCACATTTGGAATGATTGATTGAATTATAGAATTATAGAATTTTAAAAATTCAGTAATTCTGTAATTCAATAATTGTATTAAGCGGAAGTAGCTCAGTTGGTAGAGCGATAGCCTTCCAAGCTATAGGTCGCGAGTTCGAACCTCGTCTTCCGCTCAATGATATGTCGGATTTCGAAGTTTCGATTTCGGACTTAAGTGATGAGGCAAGAGATCGGTTACAAAAAGTGTTTAACAAGGATGCAAAATCCGAAATTGAACATCCGAAATCCGAAATCAAAAAATAAGCCGACGTAGCTCAGGGGTAGAGCACTTCCTTGGTAAGGAAGAGGTCATGGGTTCAAATCCCATTGTTGGCTCAATAATAAATAGTATATAATAACAATTTTTAAATAAAAATTAACCTACAAACAATATAAATCATGGCAAAAGAAAAGTTTGACCGCAGTAAGCCGCACTTAAACATCGGTACAATCGGTCACGTTGACCACGGTAAAACAACCCTTACCGCAGCTATTACAAAAGTATTATCTGATAAAGGGTTTTCAGAAGCTCGTTCATTCGATTCAATCGATTCAGCTCCTGAAGAAAAAGAGCGTGGTATCACTATCAACACTGCTCACGTTGAGTATTCAACCCAAAACCGTCACTATGCTCACGTTGACTGTCCAGGTCACGCGGATTATGTGAAAAACATGGTTACAGGTGCTGCTCAGATGGACGGTGCTATCATCGTAGTTGCTGCTACTGATGGCCCGATGCCACAAACTCGTGAACACATCCTTTTAGCTCGCCAGGTAGGTGTGCCTTCATTGGTTGTTTTCATGAACAAAGTTGACATGGTTGACGATCCTGAATTATTAGAATTAGTTGAAATGGAAATCCGTGAATTATTATCATTCTATGATTTCCCTGGTGATGATATTCCAGTTATCCAAGGTTCAGCTCTTGGTGGCTTAAATGGCGATCCAACTTGGGTAGCTAAAATTATGGAATTAATGGATGCAGTTGATGCTTACATTCCAATTCCTCCACGTTTAACTGAACTTCCTTTCTTGATGCCTGTTGAGGACGTATTCTCGATCACTGGTCGTGGTACTGTTGCAACTGGTCGTATCGAGCGTGGTGTTATCAACTCAGGTGATCCTGTTGATATCTTAGGTATGGGTGCTGAGAACTTAAAATCAACCGTAACTGGTGTTGAGATGTTCCGCAAGATCCTTGACCGTGGCGAAGCAGGTGACAACGTAGGTTTATTGTTACGTGGTATTGAAAAAACTGATATCCGTCGTGGTATGGTTATTTGCAAACCAGGTTCAGTAACTCCTCACACTAACTTCAAAGCAGAAGTTTACGTATTATCAAAAGCAGAAGGTGGCCGTCACACTCCATTCTTCAACAAATACCGTCCGCAATTCTATTTCCGTACAACTGACGTAACAGGTGAAATCACCTTAGCTGAAGGTGTAGAAATGGTTATGCCAGGTGATAACGTTACCATCACTGTACAGTTGATCAACGCTATCGCAATGGAAAAAGGCTTACGTTTCGCTATCCGTGAAGGTGGCAGAACAGTAGGTGCTGGTCAGGTAACTGAAATATTAAAATAAGAACCCCTTAGTTTCGCTGTAAGGCGAGCATAGGTTAGGTTAATTTACATCAAAGTACTTAGCTAAATCAGCTAAGTACTTTGTTACTGTAAAAAGATAATGAAAATATCCCCCCGGGGATAAATAACACACGGGAATAGTTCAATGGTAGAATAGAGGTCTCCAAAACCTTTGATCAGGGTTCGAATCCTTGTTCCCGTGCATAACAGCAATAAAGTAAATATGGCTAACGTAGGTGAATATATTAAAGAATCATATATAGAGTTAACCGAGAAGGTGACCTGGCCAACCTGGCGTGAATTGCAAAGCAGCGCTATTTTAGTGTTGGTTGCAACAGTTATTATCTCGCTGGTAATATTTGGTATGGATCAGTTGATAGGCTTTTTGCTGAAAAGTTTTTATAGTTCACTAGGTTAATTTTATAAATAATGAGTGATCAGTTAAAATGGTACGTAGTGCGTGCCATAAGTGGTAAGGAAAAAAAGGTAAAACAATATATCGAGGCTGAAATAAACCGTTTGGGAATTTCAAACTTAATACCTCAGATATTGATCCCTACCGAAAAATACTACCAGATGCGTGATGGAAAGAAGATAGCCAAAGAGCGTAACTTTTTTCCGGGATATGTGTTGATGGAAGCCGCACTTGATGGTGAGATTGAGCACGTTATAAAAAACGTTAACAGCGTTATAGGTTTCCTGGGTGATAAAGCCGGAAACGCAATACCACTTCGCCAGGCCGAAGTTAACCGTATTTTAGGTAAGGTTGACGAAATGAGCGCGCAAGGCGAAACAATGAATGTACCATATTACGTTGGCGAAAACGTTAAGGTAATGGATGGTCCTTTCAACGGTTTCAGCGGTGTTATTGAAGAGGTTAATGAAGAGAAAAAGAAATTAAAAGTAATGGTAAAAATATTCGGGCGCCGTACGCCGCTTGAGTTGAATTACATGCAAGTAGAGAAGGAGTAGTTAGTATATAGTATCAAGTAGCAAGATAAAAGCCGCTTGATATTTTTAGTTACTGCTAGAAGGTATAATAAATATAAGTACAAGAGCGAAGCAAGGTCTAAATACCTGATACTAGCTACTTGATACTAAACAAAGATAATGGGTTAGAGAAAGAAGGTAGAAAGTCTTGATACTTGATACTAACTACTTGATACCAGAACAAAGAATGTTACATAGCTTCCACTTACTAACATTGAGTAACAATTAAAGTAAAAACAAAATGGCAAAAGAAGTCGGTGCGATGGTGAAACTACAAGTGAAAGGCGGCGCTGCAAACCCATCTCCACCAATTGGCCCGGCATTGGGTGCAAAAGGTGTGAATATTATGGAGTTTTGCAAGCAGTTCAACGCACGTACCCAGGATAAACCTGGTAAAGTGTTGCCTGTAGTTATTACTGTATATGTTGACAAGTCATTCGATTTTATCATCAAAACCCCTCCTGTAGCAATCCAGTTAATGGAAGCAACAGGTTTAAAAAGTGGTTCTGCTGAGCCTAACCGTAAAAAAGTAGCCAGTGTAAACTGGGCTCAGGTTGAGACTATAGCTAAGGATAAAATGACTGATTTGAATGCGTTCACAGTTGAATCAGCCATGAAAATGGTGGCAGGTACTGCCCGCAGTATGGGGATAACCGTATCAGGTACGGCACCCTGGAATTAATTAATTTATACAAATCAGTTTAAGACAGTGGCTAGATTAACAAAAAATCAAAAAGTGGCACTCTCCAAAATTGAGGCTAACAAAGCATATACATTGCAGGATGCTGCATCTTTAGTAAAAGATATCTCTAATACTAAATTTGACTCATCAGTTGATATAGATGTACGTTTAGGTGTTGACCCCCGTAAAGCCAATCAAATGGTACGCGGTATAGCAACATTACCTCATGGAACCGGTAAAACTGTACGTGTACTTGTGCTTTGTACTCCTGATAAGGAACAAGAAGCGAAAGACGCAGGTGCGGATTTTGTAGGTTTGGATGATTATATTGCCAAGATTGAAGGTGGATGGACTGATGTTGATATTATCATCACTATGCCAAGTGTTATGGCTAAAGTAGGTCGTTTGGGTCGTATTCTCGGTCCGCGTAACCTTATGCCTAACCCTAAATCAGGAACAGTAACTGCCGAAGTTGGCAAAGCTGTAACTGAGGTAAAAGGTGGTAAGATCGATTTCAAGGTTGATAAAACCGGTATCATTCATGCCTCAATAGGAAAAGTATCTTTCCCATCTGATAAGATTTATGAGAATGCATTAGAAGTATTGCAAACTATCTCAAAATTAAAACCTTCATCAGCAAAAGGAACATATTTTAAAAGTATTCACGTGTCGTCTACAATGTCGCCGGGAATTGAAGTTGAAACCAAATCAGTAGCGGGAATTTAATCATGACAAAAGAAGAAAAATACGACTTAGTTATAGCCCTTACTGAGCAGATGAAGGAGTTTGGTAATTTTTATATTACCGATACTTCAAACCTAACGGTTGCAAAGATCAATCACATCCGTCGCCAATGTTTCGAAAGCGATATCACTATGCAGGTGGCTAAAAATAGCTTGATTAAAAAAGCTATGGATAACATCGAAGGTGATTTTGCACCATTATATGATGTATTAAAAGGCTCTTCATCAATCCTTTTTTCAAAATCAGCAACTGCTCCGGCAAAGCTGATCAAACAATTAAGGAAAAAAGGTGAAAAACCAATTTTAAAGGCAGCATATATTGATTCATCGATATTTGTGGGCGATAACCAACTTGATACCTTGATCAACTTAAAATCAAAGGAACAATTGGTTGGAGAAATTATTGGTTTATTGCAATCACCAGCAAAGAACGTTATTTCAGCCCTACAATCAGGCGGAAATATACTGGCAGGAGTTGTAAAAACATTACAGGAAAGAGGTTAACGAACACCTATAAGTTCGAAATTAAAAAACACAAAGCATTAAAGTAAAATTAAAATAAAATGGCGGATTTAAAAGCGTTTGCTGAACAGTTGGTAAACTTAACAGTAAAAGAAGTAAACGAATTAGCTCAGATCTTAAAAGACGAGTATGGCATTGAGCCTGCTGCTGCAGCTGTTGCTGTTGCTGCTGCTCCAGCTGGTGGCGATGACGCCCCTGCTGCTGAAGCAGTTCAAACTGCATTTGACGTTATCCTGAAAGAAGCAGGTGGCGCTAAATTAGCAGTTGTTAAATTAGTAAAAGACCTAACCGGCCTTGGTTTGAAAGAAGCTAAAGACTTAGTTGATGGTGCACCTAAAGAAGTAAAAACTGGTGTTACTAAAGAAGAAGCTGAATCTCTGAAAAAACAATTAGAAGAAGCCGGAGCAGTAGTTGAGGTTAAATAATTTAACCCGATACACAATAGCATCAGACTCCGACCGTTTTTGGTCGGGGTCTATTGCTGTTTATACAACTCCCATTTTTGTTTGAAGTTCAGGAAAAACTTTAATCAGAACAAGTATACAGTTTATTAATAAACTAAAATTATAATCCCTTGGCAAACAAAAATAATCAAAGAGTAAACTTTGCAACCAGCAGAAAGGTACTTGATTACCCCGATTTTCTGGATGTTCAGTTGCAATCTTTCCAGGAATTTTTTCAATTAGAAACCACTTCAGACAACCGCTATAAAGAGGGTTTGTTTAAGGTGTTTGCCGAAAACTTTCCGATATCAGATTCAAGAAACATCTTTGTTTTAGAGTTTCTTGACTATTTTATTGATCCGCCACGTTATGATATACAAGAGTGTATCGAGCGCGGGTTAACTTATAGTGTGCCTTTAAAAGCCAAGCTTCGCCTTTCATGTAATGATGAAGAGCATGAAGATTTTGAAACAATTGTACAGGACGTGTATTTGGGAACTATCCCTTACATGACCCCTAAAGGTACATTCGTTATCAATGGCGCTGAGCGTGTAATTGTATCGCAGTTACACCGTTCCCCAGGTGTGTTCTTTGGCCAAAGCCGCCACACTAACGGTACTAAATTATACTCTGCCCGTGTTATTCCTTTCAAAGGATCATGGATTGAGTTTGCAACAGACGTTAACAACGTGATGTATGCATACATCGACCGTAAAAAGAAATTCCCGGTTACTACCTTATTGCGCGCGATAGGTTATGACTCTGATAAAGATATATTAGAGTTATTTGAACTTGCCGACGAAGTAAAAGTTAGTAAATCAGGTCTGAAAAAATTCATTGGCCGTAAGCTTGCCGCAAGGGTGCTTAAAAAATGGGTTGAGGATTTTGTGGACGAAGATACCGGCGAAGTTGTTTCTATCGACCGTAACGAAATCATCCTGGAACGTGAGACCGTGCTGGAAGATGACCATATTGATATGATCATTGACGCAGGTGTGAAAACCATCATCCTGAACAAGGAAGACGCTTCAACCAGTGGTGATTACACTATTATATACAATACCTTACAAAAGGATACTTCAAACTCTGAGAAAGAAGCGGTTGAGCATATCTACCGCCAGTTACGTAACGCTGAACCACCTGATGAAGAAACAGCTCGTGGTATCATCGATCGTTTATTCTTCTCTGATAAACGTTATGACCTGGGTGATGTTGGTCGTTACCGCATCAACCGTAAGCTGAAACTTAGCACTTCTGAAGAAACTAAGGTTTTAACTAAACAGGATATCATCGCGATAGTAAAATACCTGATCAAGTTAATCAACTCAAAAGCTGAGGTGGATGATATTGATCACTTGTCAAACCGTCGTGTGCGTACCGTTGGTGAGCAGTTATATGCTCAGTTCGGCGTAGGTTTAGCACGTATGGCCCGTACCATTCGTGAGCGTATGAACATTCGTGACAACGAGGTGTTCACACCAACCGACCTGATCAACGCGCGTACATTATCATCGGTAATAAACTCGTTCTTCGGTACAAATCAGCTATCACAGTTTATGGACCAAACCAACCCACTGGCAGAGATCACGCACAAGCGTCGTCTGTCAGCCCTGGGGCCCGGTGGTCTGTCACGTGAGCGTGCAGGTTTCGAGGTTCGTGACGTACACTATACCCACTACGGTCGTTTATGTACAATTGAAACACCGGAAGGACCGAACATTGGTTTGATATCTTCACTTTGCGTACACGCCAAGATCAACAACTTAGGCTTCATCGAAACACCATACAAACGTGTGGTTGACGGTGTAGTATCGATGGATGAGCCTGTTGTTTACTTATCAGCAGAAGACGAAGATGGTAAAACCATTGGCCAGGCCAACGCGGTATATGATGATAAAGGCGTATTTAGCACACCACGTGTTAAAGCACGTTTTGAAGGTGACTTCCCTATTATTGAGCCTGATAGACTTGATTATATGGATATTGCTCCAAACCAGATCACTTCGATCGCGGCTTCATTAATTCCGTTCCTGGAACATGATGATGCTAACCGTGCATTGATGGGATCGAACATGCAACGCCAGGCAGTGCCTTTATTGCGCCCTGAGTCGCCAATTGTTGGTACAGGTTTGGAAGGCCGTGTGGCTAAAGATTCACGTACATTAATAAATGCTGAAGGTGACGGTGTAGTTGAGTATGTAGATGCCAACGAGATCCGTATTAAATATGACCGTAATGAACTTGATCGTTTGATCTCTTTCGATGGTGATAGCCGCAGCTACCGTTTAACCAAGTTTAAGAAAACTAACCAGAGCACCACCATCAACCTTAAGCCAATTGTTAAAAAAGGCGAACGTGTTGAAAAAGGACAGGTGCTTTGCGAAGGCTACGCTACCCAAAATGGTGAGCTTGCCTTAGGCCGTAACTTAAAAGTAGCATTCATGCCTTGGCAGGGATATAACTTTGAGGATGCGATCGTTATTTCTGAGCGTGTGGTTTCACAGGATATATTCACATCACTTCACGTTGAAGAATTTGAGCTTGAAGTGCGTGATACCAAACGTGGTGAAGAAGAATTAACACCGGATATTCCTAACGTATCAGAAGAAGCTACTAAGGACCTTGACGAAGACGGTATCATCCGTGTTGGTGCTGAGGTTAAAGAAGGCGATATCCTGATCGGTAAGATCACTCCAAAAGGTGAATCAGATCCTTCACCGGAAGAAAAACTGTTGCGTGCCATATTTGGTGACAAGGCAGGTGACGTTAAGGATGCATCATTAAAAACTCCGCCGTCTATCGCGGGTGTGGTTATTGATACCAAACTTTTCTCACGTGCTAAGAAAACCACTAAGGCTGAAGAAAAAGCACAGTTGGAAAGATTGGATAACAAACATGATAAAGCTGTAAAAGATCTTAAAAATACTTTGATAGAGAAGTTATTTGAGATTGTTAACGGCAAAACATCACAAGGCGTATTCAATGTTTACAAAGAGTTACAGGTTCCAAAAGGTGTTAAATTCACCCAAAAAATATTAGTTGAGCTTAATTACGATAACATTAACCCAACTAAATGGACAACTGATGATGACAAAAACGATCAGATAAAAACCCTTCTTCATAACTATAACATTAAGTTTAATGAAGAGTTAGGTTCTTACCGTCGCGATAAATTCGCTATCAGTGTGGGTGATGAGCTTCCATCAGGTATCGTGCAAATGGCTAAAGTTTACATCGCTAAAAAGCGTAAGCTTAAAGTAGGTGATAAAATGGCAGGCCGCCACGGTAACAAAGGTATTGTTGCACGTATTGTACGTGACGAAGACATGCCTTTCCTTGAGGACGGAACACCGGTTGATATTGTGTTGAACCCACTGGGTGTACCATCACGTATGAACCTGGGCCAGATATATGAAACAGTATTAGGCTGGGCTGGTAAAGAGCTGGGAATTAAATTTGCTACTCCAATTTTTGATGGTGCAAGCCATGAGGAAGTGGAAGAGTGGGTTAAGAAAGCAAACTTACCAGAATCAGGCCGTACTTATTTATACAACGGCTTAACCGGCGACCGTTTTGACCAGCAAACTACAGTAGGTATTATATACATGCTGAAACTGGGCCACATGGTTGACGATAAGATG
The DNA here is from genome assembly GCF_900105165.1 of Mucilaginibacter mallensis. Classification (NCBI taxonomy): domain Bacteria; kingdom Pseudomonadati; phylum Bacteroidota; class Sphingobacteriia; order Sphingobacteriales; family Sphingobacteriaceae; genus Mucilaginibacter; species Mucilaginibacter mallensis. The sequence continues at coordinate 4,412,243 of NZ_LT629740.1, read as the reverse complement.
CACGCGCGTTCAATAGGGCCGTACTCATTAATTACACAACAACCATTGGGCGGTAAAGCACAATTCGGTGGTCAGCGTTTTGGTGAGATGGAGGTTTGGGCATTGGAAGCATTCGGTGCTGCAAACATACTGCAGGAAATATTGACCGTTAAATCTGATGATGTTATCGGCCGCGCTAAAACTTATGAGGCTATTGTTAAAGGTGAAAACCTGCCAACTCCTTCAGTTCCGGAATCATTCAACGTATTGGTTCACGAATTAAGAGGTTTAGGTTTGGATATCACTTTAGAATAATTATTGAATTATTGAGGGACTGAATTAGTGATTAACTCAGTTCCTCAACAATCAATAAATCAATAATTCATTCCTTCAATAATTAAACAAAAGGAGACTATGTCTTACAAAAAGGATAATAAAATCAAAAGTAACTTCACCACCATTACTATCAGTTTGGCTTCACCAGAGTCAATTCTTGAGCGTTCAAGCGGTGAGGTTTTAAAACCGGAGACTATCAACTACAGGACCTACAAGCCTGAGCGTGATGGTTTGTTCTGCGAACGTATCTTCGGTCCGGTTAAAGATTATGAGTGCCATTGCGGTAAATACAAACGTATCCGTTACAAGGGTATAGTTTGCGACCGTTGCGGTGTTGAAGTAACTGAAAAGAAAGTACGTCGTGAGCGTATGGGCCACATCAATTTGGTGGTTCCTGTTGCGCACATCTGGTACTTCCGTTCATTACCAAACAAAATTGGTTATTTATTAGGCTTACCAACAAAAAGGCTCGATCTTATCATATACTATGAAAGATATGTAGTTATACAAGCAGGTATTAAAGAAGCTGACGGAATCAACAAAATGGATTTCCTGACAGAAGAAGAATACCTTGATATTCTGGATACCCTTCCAAAAGAAAACCAATACCTTGATGACAAAGATCCCCAGAAATTTGTTGCCAAAATGGGTGCTGAGGCTCTGGAAGAATTATTAAAACGCCTTAACCTCGACGAGTTATCATACAACTTACGTCACCAGGCTGCTAATGAAACCTCACAACAACGTAAAAACGAAGCTTTAAAACGTTTACAGGTTGTTGAAGCTTTCCGCGATTCAAAAGACAGGATCGAGAATAACCCTGAGTGGATGATCGTTAAGATCGTTCCGGTTATCCCGCCTGAATTGCGCCCGTTAGTACCACTGGAAGGTGGCCGTTTTGCTACTTCAGATTTAAATGACCTTTACCGTCGTGTAATTATCCGTAACAACCGTTTAAAACGTTTGATCGAGATTAAAGCACCAGAGGTTATTTTACGTAACGAAAAACGTATGTTACAGGAAGCTGTTGACTCGTTGTTCGATAACTCACGTAAGGTAAACGCAGTAAAAACTGAAGGTAACCGTGCATTGAAATCACTTTCAGACATCCTGAAAGGTAAACAAGGCCGTTTCCGTCAAAACTTATTAGGTAAACGTGTGGATTATTCAGCACGTTCGGTAATTGTTGTAGGTCCAAACCTTAAATTACACGAGTGCGGTTTACCAAAAGATATGGCTGCCGAATTGTTTAAACCATTTATCATCCGCAAAATGATTGAGCGTGGTGTGGTTAAAACAGTAAAATCTGCCAAAAAGATTGTTGACCGTAAGGATCCATTAGTTTGGGATATATTAGAGAATGTATTAAAAGGACACCCTGTATTACTAAACCGTGCGCCTACGCTGCACAGGTTAGGTATCCAGTCGTTCCAGCCAAAATTGGTTGAAGGTAAAGCTATCCAGTTGCACCCATTAACCTGTACCGCCTTTAACGCGGATTTTGACGGTGACCAGATGGCCGTTCACGTACCCCTGGGTAACGCGGCAATTTTGGAAGCCCAAATTTTGATGCTTGCTTCACATAACATCCTTAACCCGGCTAACGGTACGCCAATCACTGTACCTTCGCAGGACATGGTACTTGGTTTGTACTACATAACCAAAGGCCGTAAATCTGAAGAAGGTCATATCGTTGCAGGTTCAGGCTTAACTTTCTACTCTCCTGAAGAAGTGATCATTGCTTATAACGAGAAGAAATTAGCCCTGCACGCCTTTATAAAAGTGAAAACTTTTGTTAAGGAAAGAGATGGCAGCATTGTAAATAAAATTATTGATACCACTGTAGGCCGTGTGTTGTTTAATCAGCATGTACCGGTTGAGGTTGGTTATATAAATGAACTGTTAACCAAAAAATCACTGCGTGATATCATTGGTGAAGTAGTAAAAACTACAGGTATGGCACGTGCGGCCCAGTTCCTTGATGATATTAAGGAATTAGGTTTCAAAATGGCATTCCAGGGTGGTTTATCATTTAACCTGAAGGATATTAACATTCCCGCAGAAAAAGTTACGCTGATAGCTCAGGCTTCTAAGGAAGTTGAAGATGTTATGGGTAACTATAACATGGGTTTCATCACTAACAATGAGCGTTACAACCAGATCATCGATATCTGGACACGTATCAACAACCGCTTAACCGCGAATGTGATGGAAATTCTGTCAACTGATAACCAGGGCTTCAACTCAGTATACATGATGCTTGATTCTGGAGCGCGTGGTTCTAAAGAGCAGATCCGTCAGCTTGCAGGTATGAGGGGATTGATGGCGAAACCGCAAAAATCAGGTTCAGGTGGTGAGATCATTGAAAACCCGATCCTTTCAAACTTTAAAGAAGGTTTGTCAGTATTGGAATACTTTATCTCAACTCACGGTGCACGTAAAGGTTTGGCGGATACGGCGTTAAAAACAGCTGATGCTGGTTACTTAACCCGTCGTTTACATGACGTTGCCCAGGATATGATCGTAGGTGAAGAAGATTGCGGTACTTTAAGAGGTATATACACAACCGCCCTTAAAGATAACGAGGATATTGTTGAGCCATTACACGAGCGTATATTAGGCCGTACCTCATTACATTCAGTATATGACCCTATTACCAACGAACTGTTAGTTTCAGCAGGTCAGGATATTGATGAGGATATCTCTAAAAACATTGAGAACTCACCGTTAGAAGGTATCGAGATACGTTCAGTATTAACATGCGAAAGCAAACGTGGCGTATGCGCATTGTGCTACGGCCGTAACCTTGCAAGCGGTAAACGCGTGCAACGTGGCGAGGCTGTTGGTGTAATTGCAGCACAGTCAATCGGTGAGCCGGGTACACAGTTAACACTACGTACATTCCACGTGGGTGGTACCGCATCAAACATCGCGGCTGAATCACAGATCAACGCGAGGTTTGAAGGTGTGATCGAATTTGAAAATGTTCGTACTGTTGCTTACAAAACTGAAGATGGTGTTGTTGATGTAGTATTGGGTCGTTCAGGCGAGTTCCGTATTGTAGAAGAAGGCACTAATAAAGTTATTGTAACTAACAACATACCTTACGGTGCTTACTTATATGTGAAGGATGGCAGTAAGATCGCTAAAGGCGACCGTATCTGTTCATGGGATCCGTACAATGCGGTTATCATATCTGAATTTGCAGGTGTAACCCAGTTTGAAGCTGTATTGGAAGGTATTACTTTCCGTGAAGAATCAGATGAGCAAACAGGTCACCGTGAAAAAGTAATTATCGATACAAGAGATAAAACCAAGAATCCTGTTATCCAGATCAGCGATGGTAAGGGTAATGTGATAAAAGGCTATAACATCCCGGTAGGCGCTCACATTGCAGTTGATGAAGGCGAAAAACTACAAACAGGACAGGTTATTGCTAAGATCCCTCGTTCAACTGGTAAAACCCGTGACATCACAGGTGGTTTACCACGTGTAACCGAGTTATTTGAAGCACGTAACCCATCAAACCCTGCAGTAGTAACTGAAATTGATGGTGTGGTAACCTTAGGTGGTGTTAAACGTGGTAACCGCGAGATGACTATCGAATCAAAAGATGGTCAGATAAAGAAATACCTTGTTCCATTATCTAAACACATCCTTGTACAGGATAATGACTTTGTGAAGGCAGGTATGCCATTGTCTGATGGTTCAATATCACCCGCTGATATCCTGGCTATCAAAGGCCCGGCTGCAGTACAGGAATACCTGGTAAATGGTATACAGGAAGTTTACCGTTTGCAAGGTGTGAAGATCAATGACAAGCACTTTGAGGTTATCGTGCACCAGATGATGCAAAAGGTATCAATCGAAGATGCCGGCGATACTACGTTCCTTGAAAAAGAAGCTGTTGACAGCTGGGATTTCATGATCGAAAACGACGATATATTCGATAAGAAAGTTGTTGTTGAGCCAGGTGATTCAGCTTCGTTAAAAGCCGGACAGATTGTATCTGTTAGAAAGCTAAGAGACGAAAACTCAATTTTGAAACGTAAAGATTTAAGATTGGTTGAAGTACGTGACGCTATAGCTGCAACATCAAGCCCTATACTGCAAGGTATAACAAGGGCATCATTAGGCACCAAGTCGTTTATCTCGGCAGCATCGTTCCAGGAAACTACCAAGGTTCTGAACGAAGCAGCAATTGCAGGTAAGAAGGACAACATGCTTGGATTGAAGGAAAACGTTATTGTTGGTCACCTTATTCCATCAGGAACCGGCTTACGTGCATATGAAAATATCCGCGTAGGTTCGCAAGAGGAATTTGACCGCTTGATGGCTTCAAAAACTGAAGAAGTAGAAGCATAATTAATCCGGTAAAATAAATTAAAAAACCCGCCAACATTTGGCGGGTTTTTTTGTTTAATGAGTAATTTTCTCGTGTTATTAACACCCGAAAACTATCAATATTTCAAAAAAAGCATTATTTTTAACAAGAGTTAGTAATATAAACAGATAGTAAATAAATATTTTATAAAAGCCTTTCGACAACAGACAGGCTTTGTTATTTTAGTACCATGGAAGAAGAACAAAACGAAAATCAGTTAAATATTGAGCTTTCTGAAGAGATAGCAGAGGGGATCTATTCTAACCTGGCAATCATTACCCATTCAAGTTCAGAGTTTGTGCTCGACTTTATTCGTGTTATGCCTGGAGTGCCAAAGGCGAAGGTAAAATCAAGAATTATTTTAACACCTGAACATGCCAAACGCTTACTTACTGCGCTGGAAGACAACCTAGAAAAATTTGAAAATGCCAATGGCCGTATCAAAATTCAGCAGGGTCCGGCGGGTTTTCCTATGAATTTTGGGGGCACAGTAGGGCAAGCTTAAATTTTAATAATTTTATTAAAAAGCACAATTGATTAAAAAAAAACCTATATTAAGAGTGTTTTTATATAAAACTTAACAATTTTATAATTGTAATTAACTAAAAAGTACATATATTGCATCGTTTTAATGTCTGCTTCTGAATAGATATAAAATCTACCCGTATGAGAAAAAAGTACCCTTTAAATTCCTATTTCATTTTGTTCATTTTGTTCATTTCGACAACAATATTCTCATGTGCGAGTCGGAAAAACATCAAATACTTTGAAGATATCCCTGATTCAGGAGTGTTAAAAACTATTCCTATTACGGCTTATATTGAACCCAAAATTCAGGTTGATGATATTTTATCAATTGTAGTTTCTACAGTAGATCCTGCCGCCACGCAGCCAATAAATTTGGGAAATATATCTGTTTTAGGGTCAAATAATAGTGGCCCTGTAACCACTCAACCCATTATTAGTGGTTATTTGGTAAGTAAGGATGGGGATGTTGAGATTCCAGTGCTTGGTAAAATACATGTGTTAGGGCTTACAACAGTTGAAGCAAGGGGAGCTATAAAAGAAAGAGCTGATAAGTTTTACAATGATCCTTCGGTTACAGTTCGTTATGCGAATTTTAAAATTACTGTTACAGGTGAAGTAGCGAGGCCATCCGTTTATATTATGCCTAATGAAAAGGTTACACTTTTAGATGCGCTTTCCATGGCTGGCGATCTTACTATTTATGGGAAACGGGACAATGTACTTTTGCTAAGAGAAAATAATGATGGGTCAAAAACGGCATATCGCATTAATTTAACCAAAAGCAACCTTATTGATCAACCCTACTATTATCTACATCAGAATGATTATATATATGTGGAACCAACAAAGGGGAAAGTTGCAGCTAATGATATAGCACAAGCAAGAACTTACGCTATTTTAAGCTCAATCATAACAGTTATAATTGTAATAATAAGCAGAATCAATTTTAAATAGTCAGAATTTAATGAATAACCAGGACCACAACAGTAATTTGAATTTTGCGGATGAAGAAGGCTTTGATTATAAAGAGCTATTAAGTAAAGTTATTTCCAGTTGGTATTTATTTATAATAAGTATTATAATTTGCTTGTTCGCCGCCGTGCTATATATAAAATATGCAACTCCCGAGTATAAAATAAATAGTAAATTATTAATTGAAGATGATAAAAAAAGCCTTGGTGGAGGGCTTAGTAGTAGTCAATCTTCTGATTTTTCCAGTTTATTTGATTTGCCAAGTAACGCTCAAAATGAGATTGATATATTAAACTCCAGATCTTTAATGGAGAAAGTTGTAAGGCAAATGAACCTGAACATTACCCTATACAGGAAAGGAAGATTGAGAAAGGACGAGTTGTTTTATGATGCTCCTTTTAATGTTACTGCGAACTTTAAAACAGATTCAGTAACTGCTACTGTTTATGATATCGAAATATCAAAAAATGGTCAGATCCATGTAGAAAATAGTGATTTTAATGTTGATACTACTATAAGATACGGCAGTACAATTAAATTGAAGGAATATGATTTGCAATTTTCGCAGAAGGCATTTGGCGAAAACCCTTCAGGTAAATTCAGGCTTTTAATGCAATCTGTTGATAGTAAAGTGGAAGAATTATCCAAGAATTTGGATGTGGAATTGTCAGATAAGCAAAGTACCAGTATAGATATTATTTTAAAATATCCCGTTTCAAAAAAGGGCGAAGTTATTTTAGAATCATTAATGGATAATTATTTAAAAGCTAACCTCGAGTATAAAGTTGAAACCGCAGATAGTACGGTTGCATTTATCAACAGGCGCCTGGTAATTGTTCAAAGAGAGTTATCAGATGTAGAAAAGAATTTTTCCGGATTTAAACGCGAAAATAATATAGCGGACGCTGATGAACAATCGAAAGCTTTGGTTACCAGCGCTAGTGATTATTATAATCAATTAAATACGCAGGAAATTCAACTCTCAGTAATAGATGACCTTGAGAGATATATAAAAGATCCCGCAAATAAAACAATTATACCAAGTTCACTTACGGATCAGGATCCGGTGTTTGCGGATGCAATTGGCAAATATAATGAGTTGCTTATGGATAGGAGTAAATTAAACCTATCTTATAAAGAGGACAATCCTGTTGTTAAAAGCCTCGATGATCAGATTGAAACAGTAAAGGTTAGCCTTTTTAAAAGCTTTGAAGCTTATAAAAAAGGATTGCAAATTGCTAAAAGTGGACTTCAAGACAGAAGTAGTTTGCTTAATAATCAAATTAAAGGAGTACCTGAAAAAGAGCGCTTATTCTTAGACTACTCAAGACAACAAAACTTGAAGCAGGAATTATATTTATTCCTTTTGCAAAAAAGGGAAGAAACAATGATTTCTAAAACATCTACTATTTCAAGCGCAAGGATTATTGATGATGCGAAAAGTGATGCAGAAGCATATAAACCAAAGAAAAATTTAATTTATGCTTTGGGAGTAGTGGCCGGAATGTTGTTCCCTTTTGGTTTCTTGTTTTTTAGGGATAGTTTAAACCTTAAAATAATTTCAAAACAAGATATTGAAAAAAATACCAGGATACCTATAGTTGCCGAGATTGGGAACAATGCTGAAAATACCAGTTTAGTTGTTGTAGAAAATTCACGCACCCTGATCTCTGAACAATTTAGGGCACTGCGTACCAATTTACAGTATTTAATAAAGCAGAATGAACCACAGGTTATAATGTTTACATCGAGCATGAGCGGCGAGGGGAAAACATTTGTATCACTAAATTTGGGTAGTACCCTGGCATTAACAGGTAAAAAAGTTGTTTTTTTAGAGCTGGATCTTCGAAAACCAAAACTGTCTTTAAACTTAGGTATCGAAAATGTAAATGGATTTTCAAATTACATTGTATCTGAGAGCAATGACATAGAACCTTATATTAAACCACTGTTTTTTAGTGAAAATTGCTTTCTAATAAGCGCCGGTACTATTCCGCCAAACCCTTCGGAAATATTACTGAGTGAGAAGCTGGAAATCTTAATTGAGACCTTAAAAAAGAAATTCGATTTCATAATTATTGACAGTTCACCTGTAGGGCTGGTAGCAGATGCATTAATATTAGAGAAATTCGTAAATCTTTCACTTTATGTAGTTCGCCAAAACTATACTTTCAAAGCACAGCTAGACATATTAAACAAGCTGGTATATGAAGAAAAATTGAGAAAGACCTATTTAATTGTAAACGATATTAAAGCACAACAAAAGGGCTATTACGGATATGGTTACGGATATGGTTATGGATACGGTTATGGCTACGGCTACGGTGGCTATGGTGAGGTAACTAAAAAGAAAAACTTTCTGTCACAATTGTTTAAAAAATAAGTTGTTGAATCTATAATGCAAGTATTATGTCGAATTTAATTACATATACACTTAAAGTTGCAGACATAAAGCAGGAAACAACAGATGCAATAACCATATGTTTTAAACAGCCGGGCTTGAAAAAGGTTATTTATCGGCCGGGACAGTATTTAACTTTAATATTTAGAATAAACGGGCGAAGATATATAAGGCCATACTCTTTTTCATCTGCTCCGGGAGTTGATTCTACTTTAAATGTAACAGTAAAACGTGTTCTTTCGGGTATTGTATCCAACCATATTATTGATAATTTAAAAGTTGATGATTTAGTTGAAGTGATGCCGCCAATGGGGCATTTTGTAGTTGATTTGGATAAACTTGAGGACAGTACGCCTATAGTTCTTTGGGGAGCGGGTAGTGGAATAACACCACTTATGTCAATTGGTAAATTTTTGCTTAATAACCGTAAAAACGAAGTCACTTTAGTATACGGTAACCGCGATTTTGAAAATACCTTATTTGTTGATCAGATTAAATTGCTTATCCAGAAACACAGTAATTTTACTGTCTGGCATTTCTTGTCAAAAGCGAGTATAAGTAATGCTCATCCAAATCATGTTGAAGGAAGAATAGCTCCTTCAAAAGTTCTTTCAGTTTTGAAAGAAAAAGACAAATCCGGTAATTCTTTGCACTATATATGCGGGCCTTTAGGTTTAAAGGAATCAGTAAAAGAAGCTTTAAATAAACAAGGAATTAGTGAAGCTAATATTTTTTCAGAGGACTTTGAAATTGTAAGAGACAGTAAGGATTTTGAAAATGTTATTACCCGCTCGGTTAAAATAATTAAAGATGAATTACCACAAGTAGTTGAGGTTGTAAAAGGGAAAAGTATTCTTGAAGCGGGACTTGATGCAGGCATAGAACTCTCTTATTCGTGTCAAACAGGTTCTTGCTCCATATGTAAGGCAACACTGCAAACAGGTGACGTAAAAATGGTTAGTACACCAAATCTATCAGAAGAACTTTTGGAAAATGAGTATTTGCTATGCTGTACTTATCCATTATCTGATAACATTAGCTTTAAAGTATAAAAATCTATAAAAATGAAAGTAGTATTATTAGCTGGAGGATTAGGTACAAGGTTATCTGAAGAAACTGTATTAAAGCCCAAGCCTATGGTTGAAATAGGTGGCATGCCAATATTATGGCATATAATGAAAATATATTCCGCTCATGGCTTCAATGATTTTGTAGTTTGCCTGGGATATAAAGGGTATTTAATAAAGGAGTATTTTGCCAATTATTTTTTACATAAATCCGATGTTACCATTGATTTAAAAGATAATTCCATTAAAGTACATGATTCACAAGCTGAACCATGGACAATAACTTTGGTTGATACCGGTAAAGACTCAATGACCGGCGGTAGAATTAAAAGAATACAACCATATGTAAATAATGAAGATTTTATGTTAACCTATGGTGATGGTGTTGGCAATCTTAATATCAAAGAGCTTGTAGATTTTCATAAAAAACACGATAAACTATGTACTGTTACTTCGGTTCAGCCATCAGGTAGGTTTGGTGCTTTAAATATACTTGATGATTCTACAGTACACTCTTTTATGGAGAAACCTAAAGGAGATGGAGCTTGGATCAATGGGGGCTTTTTTGTATGCAAGCCTCAGGTATTTGACTACATTAAAGATGGCGATAGTACTGTTTGGGAGCAGCAGCCTATGGAACAGATAGCAAATGCCGGGCAAATGAACGCATATAAGCATACCGGTTTTTGGCGTCCGATGGATACATTGAAAGATAAGCATGATTTAAACGAAATGTGGGATAATAATAATGCACCCTGGAAAACCTGGTAATTATGTTTGAGCAATTAAAGACTATATACAACGGAAAGAAAGTTTTTTTAACAGGGCATACAGGCTTTAAAGGCAGTTGGATGCTTAAACTGCTCAATATGCTTGGTGCCGAGGTAAAAGGATACTCATTAGCGCCTAAAACCGAGAATGATTTATTTTGCCTTATTAATGGTGACCAGTTAAGTAATTCCATTATTAGTGATTTACGTAATCGTGAAAAACTAATTTCAGAAATTGTTGATTTTGAGCCGGATTTTGTATTTCACCTTGCAGCCCAGCCGCTTGTTCGCTTATCCTATGAAATCCCATCTGAAACATTTGAAGTAAATGCCATAGGCACTGCAAATGTGCTTGATGGCATAAGAAAACTAAATAATACCTGTTATGCAGTATTTATAACTACTGATAAGGTATATCATAACTATGAATGGGTTTACCCATATAGAGAAACAGATAGACTTGGGGGCTATGATCCTTACAGCGCGAGTAAGGCATGTACAGAATTAGTAATAGATTCTTACAGGAATTCTTATTTCAATGTAAGTAAGTATAACGATCACCATAAAGCAATTGCTGTTGCACGCGCAGGCAATGTTATTGGAGGGGGTGATTGGTCGCAGGATCGTCTTATACCTGATATTGTAAAGTTTTTAAACGCCGGTGAAGATATAATCATACGTAATCCGCAGGCGGTAAGGCCATGGCAGCATGTTCTTGAGCCTGTACTAGGATATTTATTATTAGGAACAAAGCTCGTTGCCGACCCCGTTAAATATATGCAGGCTTATAATTTTGGCCCTTATACCAGTGATACACTTGAAGTGGCAGATATGGTAAAGTTGGCTATAAAAGCATGGGGAGGTGGCCAATACAAAATAATGCAGAATGCAAATCAACCGCATGAGGCAGGTTTATTAAAACTTGATATTACAAAAGCAGAAACCGAACTGCAATGGCATCCGAAAAATAATGCATCGCAGGCAGTTCAGCTTACAATTGATTGGTATAAAGCCTATTATGACAATAGAGATACTATTGATGAATTTACAGAAAGGCAAATAACCGCTGTTTTAAATGGCTAAAGTATTTTTAACAGGTATTACTGGTTTTTTAGGCTCTAACATAGCTGAGTTTTTAATTTCACAAGGCCATAATATAGTTGCTGTTTATCGCCCTGTATCCTCAAGGGTGTTGTGTACAGCATATATTGATAAAGTTGAGTGGATATTACAAGCTGAAGATGATGAATGGGTAAATAAAGTGATCGAAACAAAGCCCGATATCATAGTTCATTCAGCATGGTTGGGGGTTGGTCACCTGGAAAGAGATAATTGGGATGTTCAGTTACTAAATATTGGGTTTTTACAAAAATTGTTAAGCATTGCAAGTAAAGCCGGTATACAGAAATTTATTGGCTTAGGCTCACAAGCCGAGTACGGTACATTTAACGGATGTATTGATGAAAGCCATGCACTTAACCCGGTTGAAGCTTATGGATGTGTAAAAATTATTTGTACTGAACTTATTGAACGCTACTGTAATTATTATAAAATAGACTGGTACTGGTTAAGATTATTTTCCTTTTTTGGAAAAGGAGAATCTGAAAAGTGGCTAATTCCATCATTAGTAAAAAAGATTATTTTAAGTGATCATATGGATTTCACCGAGGGTAATCAAAAATACAGCTACTTATATGTTAATGATTTAGGATTGGCAGTTAACCATATTATTGAAAAAAAGGGACGTACTGGTATTTATAATATTTCAGGAAAAAGTTTAAGGACGCTTAAAAGTTTAATTGAAAGTATAAGGGATAAAGTAGATCCTTCATTTAAACTTAATTTTGGTAAGTTACCTTACAGGGCAAATCAATCAATGCATATGCAGGGCGATTCGTCAAAATTTGTCTCGGAGTTTGGGGATTTTGATGTTTCGGATTTTGATGATTCAATGTTAAAGGTAATTGAATATTTAAAGGAAAAATTTAATGGTGAGGTAATATGAAAGCATCAGATTTTATAGCGGATTTTTTAGAAAAAAAAGGTATCAAAAGTATTTTTGAGTTATCAGGCGGGATGATTACACATTTGCTGGATTCATTAAACCAACGCACAAAAATTGATATCATCACTATGCATCACGAGCAATCTGCCGCGTTTGCTGCAGATGCATATGGTAGAATAACAGGATTGCCAGGTATTGCAATGGCTACCAGCGGTCCGGGTGCAACCAACTTATTAACAGGTATTGGCAGCTGTTATTTCGATTCTTCACCAGCTATTTTTATCACAGGGCAGGTTAACCGTAGTGAACAAAAGGGTGATAGGGGCATAAGGCAGCTAGGATTTCAGGAAACTGATATAGTTGCTATGGCTACTCCAATAACAAAAGCATGTTTCCTGGTAAATGACCCTAACAGTATCCCTGAAATATTTGAAAAAGCATTTCAGATAGCTACCGAGGGCAGGCCGGGGCCTGTGCTTATTGATTTGCCGATGGACGTTCAAAGAGCGCAGATTGAGCCTCTGGCAGATACCGATATAGAAACAGTATCACCAGAGCTTGATAAAGCAAAATATGACGAGCTCATATTATCTATGAAGCTTGCTAAAAGACCACTGGTATTAGCTGGGCGTGGTATTAAAGCCGGTAATGTGCAGGAATTATTTGATCGCTTTATTGAACAGACCAAAATACCTGTTATCACTACGTTATTAGGCCTGGATGTAATAGGAAGCGATGATCCTTTACGCGTTGGCTTTATTGGCAGCTACGGTAACAGATGGGCAAATGTGGCGTTTGGCGAATGTGATTTGCTGATTGTACTCGGCAGCAGGTTAGATATAAGGCAAACAGGGGCGGATACCCGTTTTATTGAAAACCGGAAAATTTATCACGTTGATTGTGAAGTTGCTGAGATAAATAACCGCGTAAAGGGATGTACCCCATTTGTAATGAACCTTAATGTGTTCTTTGATCAATTTAATACGGTTGCTGAGGATAATACTTTTGATGATCAAACAGAATGGTTGAAGTATACCGCCTCGCTTAAATCAAAGTGGCCGGATGTAAAGGAATTAGAGCCTGTTGGTATCAATCCTAACGTTTTTATGCACAGTTTATCTGCAGTAAGTGAAAAAGCTTACGCGTATCTGGCTGATGTAGGAAGTCATCAAATGTGGGCAGCGCAATCAATCCAAATAAATAAAGGTCAGTTATTTTTAACCTCAGGCGGCATGGGCGCTATGGGTTTTAGCTTGCCGGCAGGCATTGGAGCAAGTATAGCAACCAATAAAAGCCCTGTGGTTGTTATTGTTGGCGATGGCTGTATGCAGTTAAACATACAAGAACTACAAACCATAGTGCGTAATAAATTGCCAGTTAAAATTATTGTAATGAATAACCGTACCCTGGGCATGATAAGGCAGTTTCAGGATAGCTATTTTGAATCAAGGTATCAATCAACTTATTGGGGATATAATGCCCCTGATTTTGGTAAAGTGGCTGAAGCTTACGGCATAAAAGCAAAAACAATCAGCCAGCCTGATGATGTTAATGAGGGGGTAGAATGGTTATGGAATAGCGAGAATGCCGATCAGCCTGTTTTATTGCAGGTAATGGTTGACCCTCATACAAATACTTATCCCAAAATTGCATTTGGTAAGCCTATTACAGAAATGGAACCATTTGCAGTACCCATAGAAATGGAAAGCACCTGATTATTATAAATAAATTTAATCATCATACACTCATGTTAAAAAATTTTAGTGACCCCAGTCTGGAACAGATTATCAGACAGATAGCAAAGCAAAAAACAACACAGGTTATTGTACCCGGGCAAAATTATATACCAGTTACCGGTAAGGTGCTGGATGAAGAAGATATTTTGCTGGGTGTAGATGCTGCGCTTGATGGCTGGTTAACTGCCGGCCGTTTTTCAAACGATTTTGAAAAATCCTTCGCCGAATATTTTAAAGCTCCTAAAGCACTTTTAGTAAACTCTGGCTCATCAGCTAACCTGGTGGCATTTTATGCGCTTACATCGCCTAAATTAGGTGAAAGAGCGATAAAGCCAGGTGACGAAGTAATTACCGTTGCTGCGGGTTTCCCAACTACGGTAAACCCAATGATTCAGTTTGGTGCAATACCGGTATTTATAGATGTTGATATTGCTACGCATAATGTTCAGGCAGATTTGATTGAAGCCGCTGTTTCACCAAAAACAAAAGCTATAATGATAGCGCACTCATTGGGTAATCCATTTAATTTGGATGAAGTAATGCGTGTTGCCAAAAAATACAACTTATGGGTTGTTGAAGATGATTGCGATTCATTAGGCGCAACTTATCGCGGTAAAAAAACAGGCACTTTTGGCGATATCGCTACTTTCTCATTTTATCCGGCGCATCATATTACCATGGGCGAAGGTGGAGCTGTACTAATAAATAACCCTGTACTTGCTAAAGTGGCTGAAAGTTTTCGTGATTGGGGAAGGGACTGCTATTGCGAACCAGGTAAAGACAATACATGCGGCTGCCGTTTTTCTCAGCAATTAGGCTCACTGCCTTTTGGATATGACCATAAATACACTTACTCCCATATCGGCTTTAACCTTAAAGTTACTGACATGCAGGCTGCATTTGGTGTATCACAACTAAAAAAACTTGATCATTTTGTAAACAGGAGGAGAGAGAACTTTAAAGCGCTTCATGAACGTATGAAACAGTTTGAAGATATTTTCATATTGCCTGAGGCTACACCAGAGTCTGATCCTTCATGGTTTGGGTTCTTACTTACATTACGTGAGGGAGATGCTGCCGACCGCCATATGCTGGTACAGCACCTGGAAGAGAAAAAAATAGGCACAAGGTTGTTATTCGGTGGCAATTTATTACGCCAGCCAGCTTATGCAGATATAAACCATAGGGTATCAGGAGAGCTTACCAATACAGATATAATTATGAACCGTTCATTTTGGCTGGGAGTTTGGCCGGGCCTTAATGAAACGCATTATGATTATTTTGTTGATGTAATAAAAGGCTATATAAGTTAATCAGTGAAAGATAGTAGTGAATTACCGTAACAAGTATTTCAATATAGTTGCAGTAAGTAAAACTTATTTATAAAATATAAATGTCAGTAGCCTCGTCGCCATCCAGATCACTTAATATAAGCAAGATTTCAAAATCAATAAAAGCAAGCGTTACTAAAGATGTAATGTTTACTTTGGTTAATAGTTTATGGCGCATTATTTCGGGGCCTGTTACGTTAGTATTTATACCGTTATTTCTTACATCACAGGTACAAGGTTTTTGGTATACGTTTATTAGTTTGGCGGCACTAACTGTATTTGCCGATCTGGGTTTTACAACTATTGTTACGCAGTTTGCAGCTCATGAATATGCACGCCTTACGTTTAACGCTGAAACCGGATTATTTGAAGGGGAAACAAATGATATTAAAAGGATAGGATCATTATTGCGCTTTGTTTTTAAATGGTCTGTATCAGTAGGCGCTGTAGGTTTTCCTGTTATTCTTTCTGTAGGCTTTTTAATGTTCAGGGGAAAAGGGGGCAATGTTAATTGGCCCTTGCCCTGGTGCGTTTATGTTTTATCATCGGGGTTAAGTTTTACCACACAATCTGTGCTATCTTTCTTTGAAGGTTGCAGTCAGATAGCCGCGATTGAAAAAAATAAATTTGTTAGTGCCATAGCTTCAACAATAGCCACATTAACTTTTCTTTATTTTGGTTTTAATCTGTATTCACTTGCATTTGCTGCCTTTATTGCAGCTGCCATAAACATTGGTATGTTATATTTCCGCTTTGGAAAACTTATAGCACAAATGGTTACAGAAAGTAAAGGGTATATAGTTAACTGGAAAACAGATTTTTTAAATTTGATTTGGCGTTATGCTATTAGCTGGAGCAGCGGGTATTTTATTTTTCAAATCTATACGCCTTTAATGTTCCAGTTTCACGGGCCTGCCGAAGCCGGTAAAGTAGGTATTAGTATGGCATTGGCATCAGCGGCTTTTTCTATCTCATACGTATGGATGTATGTGGCAAATCCTAAGCTAAACATGTATGCATCAACACGTAACTGGAAAGCAATGGATAAATTATTCATAAAGAATCTTTCTCTTTCGCTTATTACATTTTCGCTTGGTGCAATATTGGTATTATCAATTCTTTATTTTTATGGAGATGCATTTAAGTTTTTCCATAGGTTTTTAGGGTTTGTACCTATGCTTATTTTGCTCCTGGCATGGTTCTTTCAAATAATTATAAATGGTTTGGCGGTATATTTAAGAGCACATAAAAAAGAGCCATTAGTTGTAGTTTCAGTAGCGTTGGCAATTTATATTGGAATTACTACCCTATTGATTACTAAGTATTTGCCTCCAAAATATCTTTTCCTGGGTTTTCTTACGGCAGTACTTTGGGGCTTACCCGTTGTAGCATGGATTTTTGTCAAAAAAAGAAAAGAGTGGCACGTTTAAAATAGCTGATATGATTTACTTATCAATTTGTATTCCCACATATAACCGGAGCAACTATTTACAGGATGTTTTGGAAAGCTTTGTTAATGAGCCTGAATTTATTGAAACCGATGAAATAGAAATTGTAATATCAGATAATTGCTCGACAGATAATACTGAATCGATAGCACGAGAGTATGTAAATAAATACCCAACAAAAATTAAGTATAACAGGAATTCGGAGAACATAGTAGACGGCAATTTCGAAAAAGTACTGAGCATGGGTTCAGGGGCAATACTCAAGTTAAATAATGACACACTGGTTTTAAATAAAGGTTCTTTAGCTCCTTTATTACAAAATATAAAATATTGCTGCGAAAATAACTTAACTCCATTTTTATTAAACGGAACAATGCCCGTTTATAAAGAACCAATTGTCTGTAAAAATGCCTCTTCATTTATTGCTACAGTATCGTATTCATGTACCTGGATTGGCGGCTTTTGCATATCAAGGGAATCTTTTCAAAAAATAGATAACTTTTCCCAGGAATATTCATTACAGCTTGTACAGGTAGATGTATTAATGCGATTGTTAAAAAAAGGATGCGAATTTTTAGTTATTCCGGATAAATTTTACCAATCAATTGTTCCTGCTAAAAAAGGAGGATATAATTTGCCTAAGGTCTTTCTAACAAATTATTTTAAGATCCTCCGTAAATACTTAGTTAGCACAGAGGAGATTAAAGTTTTAAGAGAAGAGAAAAGAATAATGCTCTTTAAATTTGTTTTACCATGGATAGTTACTATTAGCAACGATGCCAATAAGAAAGCATCTAATTTTACTTTTGATATATCTGGTTATAAGGAAGTAGTAAAAAAGGAATTTTCTGCTTTAACATATCTTGAGTTTGAATTTACTTTTTTAATTAAATTCATTTTATTTTCTTCCAAAGCATTTTTAAAATCTATTATTAATACTAATACCGTATAAATATTAATAATAGCGTGTTGGAATATGAAAAAAAGATTCAAAAATATATTACTATCAATGCTTTCAAATTTATGTAAGCTGGTGGCTGTTTTTTTTTCTTATTCCACCGCAAATAAATGGAGGTCATTTAAAACAAAACTCCATACACTTTGGATAGCATCGGAATTTAAAGCCTTTGGTAAAGGCATTGTAATTTATTACCCGATAAATCTGTTTGGAGGTAAATATATTACAATTGATAGTGGCGTAAGCATTGGCAAAGGCGCGGCTTTAACCGCGTGGGATAGTTATAAAGGGCATAATTATGAGCCTGAAATATTTATCGGTAGCAATACCTCAATTGGTGATGATTGCCATATTACAGCCATATATAATATCAAAATAGGTAATAATGTATTGATGGGCAAGAAAGTAACCATAACAGACAATGCGCATGGCGAAATCAATGCTGAATCATTTTCTTTGCCGCCTGCTGATCGGCCTTTGTATTCCAAAGGAGCTGTTATTATTGAGGATAACGTTTGGATAGGTGATAAGGTTACAATATTACCTAATGTAAAAATTGGAAAAAATTCAATAATTGGTGCTAATGCATTGGTCACAAAGGATGTGCCGGCAAATTGTATTGCAGGAGGAGTGCCCGCAGTAATTATAAAGCAGATAGATTTAAAATGAAAATGGCAGAAAGCCATTAAACGATAACAACATAGTTAAATAATAGCAGTATTTGTTTATTATACCAATGTTGGTTAAAAAAAATAAAATAATTACGAATGGTAAAGACATCGACATCATCAACCCCAAAACCAAGGATATTAGCCTATTATTTACCTCAATATCATCCTATTCAGGAAAATGATGAGTGGTGGGGTAAGGGGTTTACTGAATGGGTTTCTGTTGCCAGCGCTAAGCCTTTATTTAAAGGGCATGAACAGCCTAAAATACCCGGCGAATTAGGGTTTTATGATCTTCGCCTGGAAGAATCCAGAATTGCACAGGCTGAAATAGCCGCGAAATATGGCGTTGAGGGATTTTGCTATTGGCATTATTGGTTAGGTAATGGAAAAAGATTACTTGAACGTCCCTTTAATGAAGTTTTAGAATCAGGAAAGCCCGACTTCCCATTTTGTTTGGGCTGGGCTAATCATTCATGGAAAGGTGTTTTTTTCGGTGCTAAGAATCAAACCCTAGTAGAACAAACATATGGCGATTTAAAAGACCATCAGGAACACTTTGATTATTTACTTAAAGCTTTTAAAGATAAAAGGTATATAAAACTTGGCAATAAGCCCTTGTTGTATATTTATAAAGCGCAGGATATACCCGACTGTAAAAAAGTATTGGATTTTTGGCGTAACTTAGCCATTAAAGAAGGTTTTGATGGAATCCATTTTATTGGAGAAAATGTAAAGCCTGCTGATCGTGAGAAATATGGTTTAGACGGATTGGCTTTCCCCCGGCATAGAGAAATTGAGTATGGGGATACAGATTTAATTACTAATAAGTATTTACGATTTATATATCATAAGATAAAGAAAATTGCTCCGGGTTTAAAAGTTTATAATTACAAAGACGCAATAAAAACTTTTTTAAAGCCTGGTGAGTATCAGCACAATGAATACCCATGTATTGTGCCGGGGTGGGATACTACTCCTAGATTAGGAAAAAAAGCAGTGATATTAAAAGATTCCACCCCCGAATTATTTAAACAACATGTTAAAGAAGTATTGAATAGAGTTTCTCACAAGCCAGATGATAGTAATTTTATTTTTATAAAATCATGGAATGAGTGGGCTGAAGGAAACTATATGGAACCTGATTGGAAAAACGGCTCTAAATATCTGGAAGTGTTAAAGGAAGCTTTAGATGAACAATAATAGTTAAATAAAAGTTTAATTGGCAAAGGAACAATTATTTTGAATATTAATTTATGATACCTAAATGCAGCATAATCATCCGGTCATTTAATGAAGAAAAGCATATTGGTAGATTACTTGAAGGTATAGGTAAGCAAACGCTGTATCCCCAATTAGAATTAATATTGGTAGATTCTGGTTCAACAGATTTAACAGCTGAAATTGCACGTAATGCCGGAGTGAAAGTAGTAAACATCAAACCTGAGGACTTTTCTTTCGGCAGAGCTTTAAATATAGGTTGCCAGGCTGCAAGCGGCAAATATTTGCTTTTTGCCAGTGCACACGTTTATCCGTTGTACACTGATTGGGTTGAGAAAATGATAGCGCCTTTTGAAAAGGAAAGGGTAGCATTGGTTTACGGCAGGCAGGTTGGTAATGAAATTACTAAATATTCTGAAGAACAATTATTTAAAAAATGGTTTCCCTCGGTTTCTAATTATGATCAAAGGATCCCTTTTTGCAATAATGCCAATGCGGTTATCAGGAAATCACTGTGGGAGGAACAGCCTTATGACGAACAATTAACAGGCCTTGAAGATTTAGATTGGGCTACGCGGATTATGAAAAAAGGTTATTCAGTTGCATACGAATCATCTGCCACAATTGTACACGTACATGAGGAATCTGTATCAAGGATCAGGAACCGGTACAGACGCGAGGCAATTGCCTTAAAAAACATCTATCCTAATGAAAGGTTTACCTTTTTTAGCTTTATAAGGTTATCAGTAGGGAATGTTTGGGCTGATTCTATCCATGCTTTGCATGATGGTAAGTTTTTTAAAGAGTTAAGTTCAATAGTCGCATTCAGAGTACTTCAGTTTTGGGGCACTTACCAGGGTTATCGCCAAAAGTTTCAGCCGGATGAAACCCTTAGAATGAGATTCTATTACCCTAATGACTTTAAAGACAAGCTATTTAAAAAGAAAGAGCAAAATACAAGTAATGAATTAGGAGAAAAAATAATTTACTCCTCCTGATCAGGAAATTAACGTAATAAATAATAAAAAAATGTCTGCTTATAAATTAACCGCAATTGTACCAATGCGCCATTCCAGCGAGAGAGTGCCTGGGAAAAATTACCGCGACTTTGCCGGAAAACCATTATTTCATCACATAGTAAGCTCTTTGCTTGACTGCTCATTAATTGATAAGGTAGTTATTGATACCGATAGCCCTATTGTTATTGAGCAAAGCAATAAATATTTTCCGGATGTATTGGTGTTAGAAAGGCCTGAACATTTGCGTGATGGCGGTATACCGATGAATGATGTATTAATGAATACAATAAACCAGGTGCCGTCAGAATTTTATTTACAAACACATAGTACAAATCCAATACTTTCATCGGCTACAATAGAAGCAGGTATAAAGAAATTTTTTGAAGTATATCCAATGTACGATTCTTTGTTTTCGGTTACACGCAAGCAAGTAAGGTATTGGGATGGTTTGGCAAGGCCCCTTAATCATAATCCTAATATTTTGTTACGTACCCAGGATCTTCCGCCTGTTTTTGAGGAAAACTCCTGCATGTACATCTTTACAAAAGCTATACTCGAAAGAAAACATAATCGTATTGGTGACAGGCCTTTTTTGTATGAAATAGCTGAGCAGGAAGCACAGGATATTGATGTGGAATTGAATTTTATTATGGCAGAATTGCTATACAAACAAATACATAAATTATAAGCATGAAAGTTTTAATAACATGCCCGCCAATGTTAAGGGCTATTGATCAGCTAAGATATATTTTTGATGAAAAGGGTATTGAACTGGTAACTCCAAACGTTGTACAAACACTTTCTGAAGAAGAACTTATTGAAATTGTACCCACAGTAGACGCCTGGATTATAGGTGATGACCCTGCAACGGAAAAAGTTTTTACTGCCGGTAAAAACGGCAAGCTAAGAGTTGCGGTAAAATGGGGTGTTGGAGTTGATAATGTTGACTTTAAGGCATGCGAAAAATTAGGCATACCTATTTCAAACACACCACGCATGTTTGGTAACGAAGTTGCCGATATGGCGCTGGCATATTTTACCGGTTTGGCCCGTGAAAGCTATCGTGTTGACAGGGAAGTACGTGCTGGTAATTGGATAAAACCGGCAGGTATGTCTCTTGATGGAAAAACTGTAGCCCTTATAGGTGTAGGTGATATTGGTTTAGCTACGGCACGCAGGCTTAAAGCATTTGGCGTAAAAATAAATGCTTACGATCCGTTTACGAAACTAACAGCTGCTGAAGCTAATGTTGACGAAATATTAGCTTTTCCTGACAAGCTGGAACAGGCAGACTTTGTTTTACTTACCTGTGCATTAACACCATCAAATTTTCATTTAATAAATGCTGAGAGCATCGCTAAGATGAAAGACGGCGTAATAGTAATAAACGTATCGCGCGGCGGCTTAATTGATGAAACTGCTTTAACAGCAGCATTAACGTCGGGCAAAGTGCGGTCTGCAGGTTTGGATGTTTTTGAAACAGAACCTCTGCCTATGGACAGTCCTTTACGTAGTTTTGAGCAATGTATTCTGGGAACCCACAACGGCTCAAATACCAGGGAAGCAGTAATACGTGCAAGTTTAAAAGCAATTGATTTATTATTTGGCTTTCTTGAAATTAAATAATTTGAATGGATAACAGAAAAACGGTATTAATAACAGGCGTACTTGGCGGAATTGGCAGCCAGTTGGCACGCACATTTAATGAAAGTAATTACCGCGTGGTGGGGCTTGATCTGGTAGATCAGCCTTCACCATACTGTGAAAAGTTTATCCGGTTTGATCTTCACAGGTATTGTGCTGAGCCTGCTTATAAGGTTCACATGGAAGATATCTTAAATAAAGAGATCCCGGAGCTGTTCCTTTTAATAAATAATGCAGCGGTACAAATATTGAGCAGCTTGTCTGAAGTTAAAATTGACGACTGGAACCAAACGTTGAATGTTAATTTAACAGGCCCTTTAATGCTGAGCCAGCTTTTTCTTGATAGGTTGGAAAGCTCTCATGGTTCAATAATTAATATTGCCAGTATACACCATCAGTTAACAAAAAAGAGGTTTTTAGCTTATGCAACCTCAAAGAGTGCATTAGTAGGATTAACTAAAGCTCTTTCTGTTGATTTGCAGGGCAGGGTAAGAGTAAATTCAATAAGTCCGGCCGCTATAGATACACAAATGCTGCGTGATGGTTTTAATAATGATGAGGCCAAAGTCCGCATGTTAAATGAGCTACATCCAAGTCAGCGTATTGGTAAGCCACAGGAAGTTTCGCAATTAGCACTATTATTAGCCGAAGATAAATTAGGCTTTATAAACGGTGCCAATCTAAACATAGATGGTGGTATAAGTAATGTACTCAAGGATTTAGATTAATTATAATATATTAACAGGTATAATAAAATCAGTAAAATAAATCTTTTTAAATAATATATCCTTACTTCTTGATGCTTTATTTATTAAGAGAAGTTAATATATAGAAATATAATCCCAAATGAACGAACTGAGTGTAAATTCAAAAAAGTATAGGTTTGATAAATTCATTTTTAAAATGATTCTTATCAGAAGCTTTTGCCAATTATTATTTACATATAGATTATTTCCAAATACTGTATTAAATGTTATCAGTGCATTCATACTTGTAATAGTTGTACTCCAGTTACAAAAAAGTAAGGCTTCAAGCCTTTTCCCGAAAGGGCTGTTTCTGTATTGGATTTTGTTTGGATATGCGGCTTTTAGCATTTATTTAAATGGGTTTAGCCTAAAGGGGTTTAGCGACTTGTTCAGCTATTTCTTTTATTATATTATAGCGTGTTATTATGCTACAAGGCTTGATCAATTATCTTTCGCATTTTTCAAAGAGCAATTTGCTCAGTTTCTGAAAATATTTTTCTTTGTACTTTGTATACAAGTTCCATTAGCTTATGCCGGTTTGGGTGATAAAAGCACAACCGGAAGTGTTTTTGGGCACGCTAATTCTGCTAACTTATTTTTAAGTTTTTTAATATTACTAAATATTGAAAAACTTAAATTTCATATCATAGGCCTTTTATTTATACTGATGATTGTGTTGGGCGGTAGAACCTCTTTAATCGCATCAACAATAATTGTAATTGCTGTTTTTGCAGTAGACAGGGTTAAGGTTAAAGCTATTAAAAATTTAATCGTTGCGGCTTCTGCTTATTGTCTTTATTATATATATGCCGCATTAATTGCTTTAGCTGATAAAACTGACTGGAATGATAAGGTGAAAATTGGTGGTTCTTCCGGATTTGGAGATATGAGTTTGGATTCTCTTAAATGGCGATTACAGAACTGGAGCTATTATTTAAAAGATTTAAATAGCAGGGATACAATTTTATTCGGAAAAGGCATAGGCTCATACATCAATGTTTCGCCCCACTATTATGATCAATTTTTTGAGGTGCACAATGATTTTTTAAAGATTGCTTACGATTTAGGCGTAGTAGGGTTATTCCTGTTTTTAATAGCCGATATTTCATTAGGTGTATTTTTCGCTAAGAAATCTAAAAACAAAGGGTATTTGATTGCCTTGGTTTATCTGCTGCGGTATTCATTTATGTTTTTTGATAACCTGGTAACTAACTTTTTAGGAACCGTAGTTTTTGTAGGATTCTTATATTATGTGGCAGCGAAAAGTAAAGAAGTGAAAATTGTTAAGCCTAAGGTAGATGTATATCCATTTCCAATTCAGGCTAAAAAGACTTTTAATATAATGGGCTAATCATTTATAATACTTAATATAAAGTGAAAAGAAATTTCTCAATATTACAAGATTGGAGCGCAAATAAAGGCAATCCAAAAGGCAGAACCATTTTGCTCTTATACAGATTAGCTATACGTATCAGGTTTACCCCAGTTCTTTTATTGTTCTTTTTCTGGTATTTAGTCCTCTACATATTTTTTGTGGAATGGTTACTAGGTGTTGAACTCACATTTGGAGCTGTTTTAGGTTCAGGCACACAAATATGGCATGGTTATGCTATTGTACTGAACCCCGCGGTAAGAATTGGAAACAATTGTGTATTAAGGCACAGCCTGACAATTGGCAATAAAGGCGCCGATAGTAAATGCCCTGTTATTGGTAACAATGTTAATATTGGTGCCGGTGTTTGCATTTTAGGTGATTTAAATATAGGCGATAATGTAGTAATAGGGGCGGGTTCGATTGTCGTAAAGGATATCCCTTCAAATAGTGTTGCAGTTGGTAATCCTGCCAGGATTATAAATAAGGGTTAAGGATTGTTGCCTTGATTATAGGTGCTCATTTTAAAATTTTGCTTAAATAATTTCATTAATGATTGTAGTATTTTTTAAGAATAACGTTGATTATGTTTTAACCCTGCTTAAACATAATGATAACTCCTGCGGGCTTTGGTATAGTCCCGGTCTTAATTCTTATACAGATTTGGCCTCAATTATAAGTATAAGCAAAATTTATATCGAAGAGGATCTTGTGGAATCATTTAATACTGATCATCCTGATTTCCTGTCTCAATTTCAATATGAAACTTTTGCAGCAAAAGCAGTTACAGTTACTGATAGGAAAGTATGTTTTTTTGTTTCTAATGATACCCACATCTTTTTGTTTCAAAATTTATTAAAGAAACAAACCTTACCATGGGACCTGTATAGCCGCAAAGGTGAAAACGCAAAAGGTGCCGGTGAAAAAATTGGATTGATTACTAAAGATTTTGAACTCAGCATTCCTAATGTAACGGAGTATAATCTGCTTGTATGTGGAAATGATTGGGGCCCGTTGGAGCAAAGAGTAAACCTTGATTTCATGAAGAATGATATCAATACAATTTGCATACAGGAATCTGTGATTGATTTTAACAAAAGGGACAAAAGAATGCTTTATTGCTGCCTGCCTATTTATCAGGGTGTGGTTACATTAAAAAATGTTCCGCTAAGTGGTAAAGTTTGTGCTGTTATCGGTAACCCAAGATATGAGGAGCTGAAGCCATTTCCTATACCCGAAAAATTAAGCGTATTTGTAAATGTTAATTTTACTTATGGTATTTACGAAGATGCCCGCGATAACTGGGTTGGGGATATTGTATCGTCATGCGCTGAATTAAATATCGACTATGCAATTTGCCAGCATCCGCGTGACCGTGGTGATTTCTCAAAGTTTAACCTTATCAAAACAAACGCGTCAACAGTTCATGATTCATTAAAGCAATCTACCATATTAATAACAAGGTTTAGCTCGCTTATACATGAGGCATTGTGCCTTGGCCGTCCTGTAATTTATTACAACCCACATGGTGAAAAGCTGTTTTATGACTTTGAGCCCGATAATAAGTGTTTATTCTATGCTACAACCAAGGATGACTTGTTGAAAGCCCTATCTAGCTTAAGTAGCCATTTTGTACAGGATGAGCTGAATAATTCTATTAAAACATACCTTTCAAGGCATTTAGGGGTAACCAGGAGTGGCAAAGCATCTGACTATATTAATGAATTAATTGGTGATGCTACTTATTACCCAATTATTGTTAAGCCAACTTTTTACATGTTATTCATAAGTAAATTAAAAAGACTTAAACGCATTTTGTTAAGGCAAAAGATGTAATATGCCAGGCATGAAAAAAAAAGACATAGTAATACTAGCCAATATTGAATGGCTCTTCCTGAAACAAAGGCATCAGAATTTAGCAGAAAATTTAGTTGATTTTGGTTATAATGTGGTTTTTGTTGAGAGCGCGGCAAAGCGAAACCCACAAATTGCTGACATACCACGGATTTTCTCCCGACTGCTAAAATCTGTTAAAACTCAAACCCCTCATTCCGACGCTGCAGTTAATGTTGTTAGTCCGTTTGTATTACCTTCAACCTTTAAAATAAACAGACTTTTTAACAAGCTTTTCTTTGTAAAAAAGCTTGCTTCAAAAATATCATCGTATTTTAAAAATGATGAATGTATACTTATCATATACGCTCCAACCTCTACAAATCTTCAATTGATTGATTTTTTAAAACCTTCAAAAGTCATATATGATTGCGTATCAAACTTTGAAGCTTTTAAAGAAATGCCTGCCGATACGGTGCAGATAGAAAATCAATTAATTAAAGAAGCAAATGCAGTAGTGGTAGATTGTGAATTTTTGTTGCAGAAGCATACGGCATTATCAAAAACAATAAAGATAATTGAACCCGCTGTTGATTTTAAATTATTTAACAGATTCTTTAAGCCACAAAGCCGTACCAAACTCCGTAAATTAATTTATTACGGGCAGGTTGATCCGCTTAAGATTGATATAAACCTCTTGAATTTTTTAGCGGAGAAGGGAATTTTAATAACTATAGTTGGGGGAGTAAAAAGTACTGATATTTCAAACTTAATAGAAATATTACCTGTAGTGAAATCTGACCAGCTTCCTGAAATAATAAATAAATTCGATGCCATCATTTTACCATATAATGTAAATGAGTACACTAACGGCATAATCCCAGCTAAATTTTATGAATGCTTTGCAACAGGGCTTCCAATAGTTGCAACAAAAATGTATAATTTTTTAAGGTACGAAAACCTGTTAATAACAGGTAACACTTATGATGAAATATTAGAGCAAATTAATTTGTTTACAATATCAAGTGATACAGAACATGCTTTGGAAAGGATTAAAATAGCCCAAAATAACTCGTGGCAAAAGTTTACTGAAAACTTTTCTGATGTGATAGAAACAGCATAACAGATAATGAAATTATTATTTTTTTAATTAAGTGTAGCCGATTTATATAATTGCAGGAGATAACCTAATTTATTTTGTAATATTGTTAATAATTTATGAAACATGTTCGTGCTGAACAAAGCTGGGATATCATTATTGGTAAGTTAGGAAATTTTAACATCAAGCGTGGTATCACTTCATTTGTTAATCCTTATTCTATAGATCTGCTTAAAAAATCAGTTGATATTGCCAACGGGGTAGATTATTGGTACGTTGATGGTATTTGGCTTGTTAAGGTTATAAATAAAACACTCAAGAAAAATATTAACCGCTTTAGTTTTGATGATACTTCGGTTGCCCCTTTGGTTTTTAAGTTTGCCCGCGAAAATAAACTTAACATTGGTTTAATTGGAACCAAAGAGGGGGTAATAGAACAAGCTGCTAAAAATCTGGGAGAGGCTTATGATATTAAATTTAATTATGTAAGGCATGGCTATTTTAATAGCGCTGCTGATATGGATGAAGCCCTGCAAATATTAAAAGATAAGGATATATCGGTTGTTATATGCGGTATGGGCACACCCAAACAAGAAGAGTTTTTAATAACACTAAAAAAATCAGGCTGGAATGGCTATGGATATACTTGCGGGGGCTATCTGCACCAGTCGGCCCAAAAAGTAGGGTATTATCCGTCTTTTTTTGATAAGTACAATATCAGGTGGGTCTATCGTATATATAGCGAGCCGCAATTGTTTAAACGATACCTAATAAAATACCCATTGTTTTTTATGCGATATGGTTCATATATGCGTAAAAAACAGCAAAAGGGCTAATAAGTCTATTAGTCCTTTTGCTATATGTAATCATTACATCTGCCTGTTAATAGCTTCTGTATCTTATAACTTGAACATTTTTGGCATAATAGCTTACGGTTTGTGGTCCGGGCCCACCACTCATACCCTCCATCTGTAAATTTATAATTAACCACATGGGTTTATTAAAGTAATTTGCTCCTTTATGTATCTGCGTTAATTTCCCGTCGAAATAATATTCAACAGAAATATCCGTATTATTCAACTTTTTCAAAACAACCTTATATTGGTGCCATGTATTTTCGGCACTGGCTACATTTGAATATTTTGATGTTCTAATATGTGGGGGCGTAAAAGTGTTTTGCCTTAACATATTACTTCCCATGTACTCCAGGATATCAATTTCAGGAGGCCAGCTTTTTACTGCGGTAAGCCAAAACGCAGGCCATACGCCGGTTTCAATTGGTACCTTAAAATAACCACTGATTTGATATTCAGGAAAGCTATCAGTAACAGCTATAGGTTGGCGGTTAGATACAGTTCCGGAATGGTAATCGATTTTTAAAAACGGGGTAGATTTACTTGAACCTTCGTCAGTAGTTATTCTGTTTGCAGTTAGTTTTAAAATGCCATTGTTTATTGAAACATTTTCTTTATACATTCTGGCTGCGCCGTTATGATCTGATCCCCACGGGTACAGATAACGCCAGTAAGTATTAAAGGTTGAGGTACTATTAAATGAATTACTGCTAATAATAGTATCGACATTTAGACGACTACTCAAAACTGCTGATCGTGTCAGGACTTGTGCATTTGCCGTAGTTGCACCAATTACTAAAAAGCAAATAAGGTGCAGAAAAATAATTGCTCCAGTTTTTGCCCAGTTTTTAGGATAGAATTTCCGAATTTGATTAGATGATTTTGTCATGATTATAGGGGATTTACTTAATTATTGTTGTGTTAAAAACAAACAATTTTTAATATTGTTTTATTGTTGAACGTAAGACAATTATAAGTAATGAAAGTTTAAATAAAAAATTTATTCAGGATGATTACCTGTTGAATAACACTTGTTAGGCGGCCTGTTTTCCCAAAGCGGGTTTTTAGTCTTAAGAAAGTTTTCTCAAACTATTTCTACTGCAGCAATGTTCGGTTAAACAATTTTTTATTTAATTGTAATAATTTCTTTTCGGGAAATAAGTTGTGCAGGCTTTTTAACCAAATTATGATTTATATATTTAGCATTTAAATTTTATTCACCATAATGGACACAAAACATATAACTGCAGACCTGATTTTTGATGCAAAAGCCCAGCTTGGCGAAGGAGCAATATGGAACCATATGGAGAGCAAGCTTTATTGGGTTGATATTGAAGGCAGGTTATTTAATGTGTTTGATCCTGTAACCAATCAAAACAGAACTTATAATACATTAAAAAGAATTGGCACAGTAGTACCAACAAATAACGGACAGGTATTGGTAGCCCTGGAAGATGGTATTGCAACTATTGAACTTACAGACGGAACAATAACTTATAAAATAGATACTGACATCCATCTGATGCATAATAAACGGTTTAACGATGGTAAATGTGATCACGAAGGCCGTTTTTGGGTAGGTACTCATTCTATGAGCGGCGTGAGAGAGGTTAGTGAATTATATTGCATTAGTGAAAATTTTGCGATGGAGGAAAAGGTAAGTGGTGTATCTATTTCAAACGGGATTGCCTGGAACGCCGATGGTAGCTTAATGTATTATATTGATACGCCAACCGGCCAGGTTGTGCAGTATGATTTTGACAGGCAAACCGGCGCTATTGCCAATAAAAAAGTAATCATTACCATACCTGAAGAACAGGGGTACCCTGATGGCATGACCATTGATAATGAAGGGATGCTGTGGATTGCTTTATGGGATGGTTTTTGTGTAGCCAGGTTTGATCCGCAAACAGGCGAAATGATTCATAAGGTTGCTGTGCCGGCTCCCAAGGTGAGCTCATGCGCCTTTGGTGGGGATAATCTGGATACGCTGTATATTACCACCGCCCGGGCCGAGATGACTGAAGAAGAACTGGAACTGTATCCGTTGAGCGGAGGGGTTTTTGCAGTTAAAACCGATGCAAAAGGTATGCCTGCTCATTATTTTAAATAATTACTTATAAAGAGCAGGTTTACCCGACAGATGGCATCCCAAGTATTATTTAGTCTGCTCTACAAAAGGTAATACTTTATCTAATACAAATTGCAGCTGTTCATCAGGTGTAAGCTCTGTATTATCCAGTATTATAGCATCGTCCGCACGTATCAAAGGGCTTTCGGCACGTGTGGTATCCTGGTAATCACGATGGGCAAGACTTTCAAATATCTCTTCAAGCGTTAAATCCGGATTTTTAGGCGCAAGTTCTTTAAAGCGTCTTTCAGCCCTTATCTTCGGGTCAGCAGTCATAAATATCTTAACCTGGGCATGTGGAAAAACAGCCGTACCAATATCGCGGCCATCCATTACAATATTGCTTGATTTTCCCATACGCTGTTGTTGTTTAACCATTTCAACACGTACCTGGTGTAACGAAGCCACTGCAGCAACTTTTTCTGATACCGGCATCAGCCTTATTTCTTCCGATACTTCTTCCCCATTCAATATAATATGCGTTTGATAATCGCGCGAATGAAAATTTAAGTGTATGTTTTGCAAAGCCTGCGCTATTTGTTCGTGGTCGGTCATATCCACGTTATTGCGTAAAAAATATAACGCAACAGCACGATACATCGCGCCACTATCAACGTATATGAAATGAAGCTTTTTACTTAATGCCTTGGCTAAAGTGCTCTTACCGCATGATGAGTAGCCATCAATTGCAACAACAATGTTTGTATTCATAGAGCCACTAAAATACAAAAAAATAGTTTAGGCGTTCGCTGTTACTTAACATTCTTATATTTGCTGATATATCGTGATGATAGTATTTTATAATTGCATAAATTATAACCCCTGGCAATTATAATTATATACTGCATAATATTATCTAAAACCCTTTATGGCGCAAAAAATTGCTTTAATAACCGGAGTAACAGGACAAGACGGAGCTTATCTTACAGAATTATTATTATCAAAAGGATACGAAGTACACGGTATAAAACGCCGCAGTTCTTTATTTAATACCGATAGAATTGATCACC
The DNA here is from genome assembly GCF_900105165.1 of Mucilaginibacter mallensis. Taxonomy (NCBI): domain Bacteria; kingdom Pseudomonadati; phylum Bacteroidota; class Sphingobacteriia; order Sphingobacteriales; family Sphingobacteriaceae; genus Mucilaginibacter; species Mucilaginibacter mallensis. The sequence continues at coordinate 4,380,731 of NZ_LT629740.1, read as the reverse complement.
TGTATCAGGATCCTCATGACACCAATATTAAACTGACACTACACTATGGCGATCTATCGGATTCCACTAACCTGATAAGGATCATACAACAGGTACAACCTGATGAAATATATAATCTGGGCGCAATGTCGCATGTAAAAGTAAGTTTTGATACCCCCGAATATACTGCCAATGCCGATGGCATCGGAACCTTACGTTTGCTGGAAGCCATCCGCATATTAGGGCTTGAAAAAAAGACTAAAATATACCAGGCATCCACCTCTGAATTATATGGTTTGGTGCAAGCGGTTCCACAGTCAGAAACAACACCATTTTACCCGCGCTCACCCTATGCAGTAGCGAAAATGTACGCATACTGGATCACTGTAAACTATCGTGAAGCCTACGGCATATACGCGTGCAATGGTATTTTGTTTAACCACGAGAGCCCGTTACGCGGCGAAACATTTGTAACCCGTAAAATTACCAGGGCAACCGCCAAAATAGCAATGGGCCTGCAGGATAAATTATTCCTGGGTAACCTTGATGCACAGCGGGACTGGGGGCATGCCAAAGATTATGTAGAAGCCATGTACCTGATATTACAGCAGGATACCCCTGAAGATTACGTTATAGCTACAGGAGTAACCACCCGTGTACGTGAGTTTGTAAGAATGTCATTTGCTGAAGTAGGTATCACCGTTGAATTTAAAGGTGGGGGCGTAGACGAAAAAGGCTACGTGGTAAGTTGCAGTAATCCTGATTTTCAGATCGAAACGGGCAAAGAAGTAGTTGCTGTTGATAAAGCCTATTTTCGCCCAACTGAAGTTGATCTGCTGATCGGTGATCCAACCAAATCAAAAACAAAATTAGGCTGGAAACCTAAATACGACCTGCAAGGATTGGTAAAAGAGATGGTTGCTGCAGATGTTGAATTGTTCAGAAGAGAGAAACTATTAAAAGATTCAGGCTACATTATCAGAAACCAGTTTGAATAATATTTATGGAAAAAGAAGCAAAGATATACATAGCCGGTCATAGGGGCATGGTGGGTTCAGCTATCTATAGGAAACTTAAAAAAGAAGGCTTTACCAATTTTGTTACGCGCACGTCAGATACACTTGATTTGCGTAACCAGCAGGCGGTAGCCGATTTTTTTGAGCAGGAAAAGCCCGACTATGTTTTTGTAGCAGCAGCTAAAGTTGGGGGTATTATCGCCAATAACACCTATCGCGCCGAATTTTTGTATGATAACTTACAAATACAGAATAATATCATTCATCAGTCGTACTTAAATGGTGTGAAAAAGCTGATGTTTTTAGGCTCAAGCTGTATTTATCCTAAAATGGCCCCACAGCCGTTAAAGGAAGAATATTTGCTAACCGGCTTGCTTGAAGAAACCAATGAGCCCTACGCTATTGCAAAAATTGCAGGTATAAAAATGTGCGATGCCTATCGTGCCCAATATGGTTGTAATTATATATCAGTAATGCCAACAAATTTGTATGGCTATAATGATAATTATCACCCACAAAATTCACATGTTTTACCGGCGATGATACGCCGCTTTCATGAAGCAAAAGAAAATGGCGCACCGGCAGTAACCATATGGGGCACTGGATCACCAAAGCGTGAGTTTTTATTTGCTGATGACCTGGCCGAAGCTTGTTACTACCTGATGCTGAACTATAACGAAGCCGGTCATATCAATATAGGTACAGGTGAAGATCTATCCATAAAGGATCTGGCTTATTTGGTAAAAGATATCATAGGCTACACTGGGGAGATTAATTTTGATACCTCAAAGCCTGATGGAACACCAAGAAAACTAATGGATGTGAGCAAACTACAGAGCAAAGGCTGGAAGTATAGCACAACATTAGCTGAAGGAATTAAATTGGCTTACCAGGATTTTTTAAATAATCATAATCACTTGGCTGAACGATAAAACACAAGTACAAAAAACAGCATCATTATATTAATAAAATGATGCTTAATAGTTACAAAATATATTATATTTGATCTTAAAATAACATTTAGTTTTAATATTTATAACGATCAATGCTTTTTATTGCTGAATTATAAATTATTAATTAAAAGCCCATGAAAACAGTCTTAATTACCGGCGGCGCCGGCTTTATTGGTTCACACGTGGTTCGCCGCTTTGTAACACAATACCCTGATTATCGCATCATAAATGTTGACGCGCTTACTTATGCCGGCAACCTGGAGAATTTAAAAGATATAGAGCATGCCAAAAATTATGTTTTTGAAAAGGCTGATATAAAGGATAGTGCCCGAATCAGCGCTATTTTCGATCAATATAATGTTACGGATGTTATCCACCTGGCGGCAGAGTCACATGTGGATAGGTCAATACTTAGTCCGATGGATTTTGTGTATACCAACGTAATAGGTACGGTTACTTTATTGGATATAGCCAAAAATAAATGGAAGGACGATTACAAAAGTCATCTTTTTTACCATGTATCAACCGATGAGGTTTATGGCGCTTTAGGTGCCGAGGGCTTGTTTACCGAGGATACCCGTTATGATCCGCACTCGCCGTACAGCGCGAGCAAGGCAGCATCTGATCATTTTGTGCGTGCATACTATGATACTTATGGCTTACAGGTAGTGGTATCAAACTGCTCAAACAATTATGGCCCCAACCATTTTCCTGAAAAACTGATCCCTTTAATGATCAATAACATCATCCATAACAAACCTTTACCGGTTTATGGCGATGGTAAATATACCCGCGATTGGCTGTATGTAATTGACCATGCCCGCGCTATCGATTTGATATTCCACGAAGGTAAAAAAGGTGATACTTACAATATTGGCGGCTTTAACGAGTGGCAGAATATTAACCTGGTACATGTACTTTGTAAGCAGATGGATGAAAAACTAGATCGTGAGCCAGGTACCAGCGCTAAGTTGATCACCTATGTAAAAGACCGCCCGGGCCATGATTTGCGTTACGCCATTGATGCCAGCAAGATCAATAAAGAATTAGGCTGGTCGCCATCAGTTACATTTGAAGAAGGACTTTCAGCAACTATTGATTGGTTCCTATCAAACAAAACATGGCTTAATAATATTACAAGTGGGGCGTATGCTCACTATTACGAAACACAGTACGATAACTAATTTTTTCCGCATTACATCTACCCAATGAATATAATACAAACACATCTTGAAGGATGTATCGTTATAAACCCCCGGATATTTAATGATGACCGAGGTTATTTTTTTGAATCATTCAACGAAAAAAGGTTTTTTGATGCCATTGGCAGAGAGATACATTTTGTACAGGATAATCAATCTTTCTCAACAAAAGGTGTATTACGCGGGTTGCATCTGCAAATGGGCGAACACGCGCAGACAAAGCTGGTAAGAGTAACCCGTGGTGAGGTATTGGATGTTGCTGTCGACCTGAGAAAAGCTTCTCCAACTTACGGCCAATATCATGCCGTATTGCTTACTGAAACCAACAACAGTCAATTCTTAATCCCCCGTGGTTTTGCGCATGGTTTTGTGGTACTGAGCGATGAAGCCGTATTCCAGTATAAATGCGATAACTATTACAACAAAGCATCAGAGGGCGGTTTGTATTTCGCCGATCCGGATATAAATATCGACTGGCAATTACCTGCTGCTGATCTGCTGGTGTCAGACAAAGATAAAGAGCTGCCTTTTTTAAAAGATGCCGTTGATTTTGGTTTTTAATATTAAGCATTGTTCATAAATAAATTAATGGGAAACATTGTAGTATTTGGAGCCTCAGGGCAATTAGGCCATTGCTTAAAAAAAGTAGCAGAAGAAAAAGGAGTAGCAGATATCCATTTCCTGCCCGAAGACGAAGCTAATATTTTAAACGTTGAGGCAATTAAAACGGTATTTGAAAAACATAAACCAACTTATGCCATAAACTGCGCAGCCTACACCGCGGTTGATAAAGCCGAGGATGATGTAGATCTTGCCCGGAGCATCAATAAAACCGGAGCTGAAAACCTGGCTGTAGCTTGTAAAGAAGCCGGTTCTGTTTTAGTACATGTTTCTACCGACTTTGTTTTTAAAGGTGATAACCCCAACCCTCGTGTTGAGGATGATATTGCAGAACCGATTAGCATTTATGGTTTAACCAAGCTGGAAGGCGAACAGGACATTATCCGGATATTAGATGAGCATTTTATACTGCGTACAAGCTGGCTGTACTCGGAGTTTGGTAATAACTTTGTTAAAACCATGCTTAAGCTGGGCGCCGAACGCGATTTGCTTAAAATAATTGCTGACCAGGTTGGCACACCAACCTATGGCATTGATCTGGCTGCATGTATATTGGATATTATCACATCAGGCAAAACAAATTATGGCCTTTACCATTATAGTAATGAGGGCGTAACCTCATGGTACGATTTTGCCAAGGGAATCTTTGATCTGTCGGCTACCGAAGTAAGGGTATTGCCTATACGCACATCAGAATATCCGACAAGGGCAACAAGGCCGACTTATTCAGTTATGGATAAATCAAAGATCAAGCTTACATTTGATATAGAGATACCTTATTGGCGAGATAGTCTGGCTATCTGTATTGAGCGACTTAAATAATTTTTGTCATTTCTAACGATTTGAGAACTCTTCTGCAACAGATATAAGAGCAATGCAGATTGAAATGACAGTTTAGAATAAAAATACATCATAACTATGAAAGGAATAATACTAGCAGGTGGTTCAGGCACCCGTCTTTACCCCATCACAAAAGCTATCAGCAAACAATTAATGCCGATATATGATAAGCCCATGATCTATTATCCATTATCAGTACTAATGCTGGCGGGGATAAAAGATGTGCTTATTATTACTACTCCCGAAGATCAGGATGGTTTTATACGCCTGTTGGGTGATGGCGCTGAGCTGGGTTGTAACTTTCAATTCGCGGTGCAGGAAAAACCAAACGGACTAGCTCAGGCATTCGTGATCGGCGCTGATTTCATCGGTGATGACAAAGCAGCGCTTGTTTTGGGTGATAATATTTTCTATGGATCAGGTTTTAGCAAACTGATACAGAGCTTTAACGATGTAACTGGTGCCGCTATTTTTGCTTACCCTGTTGCCGACCCAGAACGTTATGGTGTGGTTGAGTTTGATAAAGATTTTAAAGCATTATCATTGGAGGAAAAACCGTCGGCACCTAAATCGAATTATGCTGTACCCGGTTTATATTTTTATGATAATTCAGTAATTGAGATAGCTAAAAATATAGCTCCATCGCCACGCGGTGAATATGAGATAACTGATGTTAACAAGGTTTATCTTGAAAATGGCACACTGCAGGTAGGTTTAATGGATAGGGGCATGGCATGGCTGGATACAGGCACTTTTGATTCATTAAGCGATGCATCGGAATTTGTACGCGTGATCGAGAAACGCCAGGATACAAAAATTGGCTGTATTGAAGAAGTAGCCTATCGTATGGGCTTTATTGACCGCGATACTTTGATGGTACTTGCTGAAAAATATGTTAAAAGCGGTTACGGGAAATACTTAAAAAATCTGCCTGTAGTATAAAATCAACACGAATTAGCTGCATTGATTTCACGAATTGGATTATTCGAATTAGGGCTTTAATTCGTCCTATTCAAAAAAATTAGTGAAATTCGTGCTCACTAATTTTGATACCTGCCTATGGGTTACCCGAGTTTACAAGCCTGTGTTGCCGATCTTGAAAAAAACGATCGTTTAATACGTATTAAGGAGGAGGTTGACCCATATTTGCAAATGGCAGCCATACACCTGCGTGTGTTCGAACACCAGGGCCCGGCCATACTTTTCGAAAATGTAAAAGGCAGCAAATTTCCCGCGGTATCAAACCTGTTCGGCACGCTCGATCGTTCCCACTTTATTTTCAGGGATACGCTGGATAAGATCAAAACACTGGTCGACTTGAAATCAGACCCCATTCGTGCTATAAAACATCCATTTAAATATGCTAACGTAGCGCTCACTGCTTTATCGGCCCTGCCCATGAAAACGGGCAAAAATGTACCGGTAAACTTTGGCCGTACCCACATTAGCGAATTACCCCAGATAGTGAACTGGCCCGATGATGGCGGTCCATTCGTTACCATGCCGCAGGTATATACCGAGGATGCCGATAAACCCGGTATAATGAATGCCAACCTGGGCATGTACCGCATACAAATGGCAGGCAATGATTACATAACCGACCAGGAAATTGGCCTGCATTATCAGTTACACAGGGGCATTGGCGTACATCAAACCAAAGCAAATGCTAAAGGGCAACCTTTAAAAGTAAGCATATTTGTAGGCGGCCCGCCGTCGCACCCGGTAGCCGCGGTAATGCCGCTGCCAGAGGGATTATCAGAAATGACCTTTGCGGGTGCATTAGGAAACCGCCGTTTCAGATATTTTTATGATAGTGAGGGTTTCTGTATTTCGGCAGATGCTGATTTTGTGATCACAGGCACAGTAATGCCGCATGAAAATAAAATGGAAGGCCCTTTTGGAGATCACCTGGGCTATTATAGTTTAAAACATCCTTTCCCATTGTTGAAAGTGCATAACATTTACCATCGTAAGGATGCCATATGGAGTTTCACCGTAGTGGGTAGGCCGCCTCAGGAGGATACCAGCTTTGGTGCTTTGATTCACGAAATAACCGGCTCTGCCATACCAAAAGAAATACCAGGCCTGCATGCTGTAAATGCGGTTGACGCGGCAGGTGTGCACCCCTTGCTTTTTGCCATCGGCAGCGAGCGTTATACGCCATACATTAAGGAGCGTAAGCCACAAGAGATATTAACTATTGCCAATCATATATTAGGGAAAAGCCAGCTGAGTTTAGCTAAGTTCCTGTTTATAGCTGCAAAGGAGGATGATCCGTCATTAAACGTGAATGATATCGGCGGATTTTTAAAGCATATATTACAACGGATAGATCTCACAAGAGATCTGCATTTCTATACCAAAACTACCATTGATACATTGGACTACAGCGGCAGTGGGTTAAACTCAGGCAGTAAGGTAGCTGTAACTGTTGCCGGCGATATCAAAAGAGAATTGTGGACAGAGATCCCTGCAAACTTTAGCATGCCACGACCGTTTAATAATTATAAAATGGTAATGCCGGGCGTACTGGCAGTAGAAATTCCAAAACATATCAGTAGTGAAGATATCGGCGATATGATAAGTATATTGGACAATCATTTTGCGGATACTGACCTTAATGGATTACCATTAATGGTATTTTGCGATGATGCCGCCTTTACCGCGCAAAACCTGGATAATTTTGTATGGGTAACATTTACGCGTAGCAATCCATCACACGATATGTATGGCGTGCATAGCTTTACCGAGCATAAACACTGGGGCTGCAAAGGTCCGCTGATTATTGATGCGCGGATAAAACCACACCATGCACCGGTTTTGGAGAAAGACGCAGCGGTTGAGAAACTAGTGGATAAGATGGGGGAGAAAGGCGGGAGTTTGTATGGGGTTATATGAACCAGGATTTTTAGGATTAAATGGATTTTCAGGATTCAGGCAATCTTTTGATTGAAAATATAGGTTCAGAAAATGAAGTTCCGCGTTAGTGATAGTAGCGGATACCGGCCCCGCGCTTAAGGCCTGTGCAGTATGAGCGAATAGCACGGGCCGGAGGTAACGCCCATGTAATAGTGATTAGAAATTAATTAATCATTCACTACCAATAAATAAACGCGCTCCGTTAACTCACCCCGACTACGCTAACGCGTGTCGACCCTCTCTTCGCTGCGCGGAAAGAGGGTGGGAAAAGAATTAAATTAATAAGGCTACCATGGCTGAAAAAGAGAAATTAAGAATTGATAAATACCTGTGGGCCATACGGGCTTTTAAAACGCGTACACTGGCTTCTGATGCCTGCAAATCGGGCAGGGTTAAGCTGGGTGGTAATAACATTAAACCATCGCACGAAGTGAAAATAGGGGAGATATACCAGGTATCAAAAGGGATTGAACGCAAGGTGATAAAAGTTACCGGTTTGCTGGAGAATAGGGTGGATGCCAAAACCGCGGTTTATTTTTATGAAGATATCACACCTGTTGAGCAAACCATGGCATTTAAATCTATGTTCCAGGCGCCTTTGTTAAAACGCGACAGGGGTACAGGCCGGCCTACTAAAAAAGACAGGCGTGAGATTGATGACCTAAAGGATGACTTTTTCACTACTGAGGATAAAACAGAAGACAAGGAATAATTGTAAGAATAAACTGATATTTACAAAGTTTGAACCGCTGATATGCCATCAACCATTATACAAAAGGATTTAGGGGAAGTAAAAATTGCAATAATAGGTCTTGGCTATGTAGGTTTACCCTTAGCGGTTGAGTTTGCCAAAAAACATGCGGTTGTTGGTTTTGATACCGGCAAGCGCAGGATAACAGAATTAAATAGTGGTTTTGACCGTACCTTGTCAGCCGATGGTGCATCTCTAAAAGAGGTTGTAAAGGTGGACGGTGCAACCTGTGGCCTGCATTTTACCGACAAGATTGAGGATACCAGCGACTGCAATTTCTATATAGTTACCGTGCCCACACCGGTTGATAAAATTAACCGCCCCGATTTAACACATTTATACAAAGCCAGCGAAACCGTTGGTAAAGTTTTGAAAAAGGGTGATATCGTTATCTATGAATCTACCGTATATCCCGGTGCTACTGAGGAAGAATGTGTGCCAATATTGGAAAAGGTATCGGGCTTAAAATTTAACGTTGATTTTTTCGCGGGATATTCACCGGAGCGTATTAATCCAGGTGATAAAGAGCATACACTCACTAAGGTACTGAAGATCACCTCCGGTTCAACTCCCGAAGTTGCTGATAAGGTTGACCAGTTGTATAATACGATCATTGTAGCCGGTACGCACAAGGCAACATCCATAAAAGTAGCCGAAGCTGCCAAGGTTATTGAAAATGCCCAGCGCGATATCAACATTGCTTTTGTGAACGAGCTTGCAAAAATATTCAACCGTTTAAATATCGATACCGATGAAGTGCTACAAGCCGCAGGCACCAAATGGAACTTCCTGAAGTATAAACCCGGGCTGGTTGGCGGCCATTGCATAGGCGTTGATCCATATTATTTAGCCCGTAAGGCACAGCAGGTAGGCTATCACCCCGAGATCATATTGGCTGGTCGCAGATTAAACGATGGCATGGGCGAATACGTAGCGCATGAGGTAGTTAAGCTGATGATAAAAAAAGACATCGAAGTCAAGGGATCTGATGTGCTGGTAATGGGCGTTACCTTTAAGGAGAACTGCCTGGATGTGCGTAACACCAAGGTTATTGATATTGTAAATACTTTAAAGGAGTACGATATCAATATTACCATTTTTGATCCACTGGCCGATCCGCACGACCTGAACCATGAATACGGCTGGACATCGGTAAAAGAGTTAAATAAAAAAGATTGCTATGACGCGCTCATCATCGCGGTAGCGCATGACGAATTTAAAAGCCTTGACCTTACTAAACTTTGCAAGGAAAACAAAGTAATATACGATGTAAAAGGTATGCTACCGAAAAATGAGGTGGATGGACGGCTGTAGGGAGTTGAAAGTTTAAGGTTAAAAAGAAAAGCAGAGCCTGTGTGCGATTCCTTCCCTGGGGAAGGGAAGGTAGGGGTTATTGAACTTTGCTAATCTAGCGAAGAAACCCCTTCCTGCCACTACGCATCCCATCACACCCCTCCCACAGAGGGAATTAAAACAAAGAAGTTTTATAAATTAAAAAGCTGAAAGATTACATGCAATAATTGCAGTTACCTTTCAGCTTTTACCTTTCGCCTTTCGCCTTTCAGCTTAAGAAGCGGCTTAATAAAAAATTATTTGCTGCTGCTATCTTTAGTGTAAGCATCATTCAGCCTTTTTACCACATCAGCGGTAACATCTAAACTTGGATCGCCATATAGCATGTTGGTGTTATTTTTTGAGTAAGTTAACACCAGTTTGTAGCCTTTTTCTTTAGCATATGCTTTAGTAAATTCAGCAATTTTATCATATAGTTTGGTCATCTCAGCAGTTTGAACGTTCTGAAGTTCAGCCTGAGCGTTTTGCTGGTAGCCCTGTAATTGTTGTTGCTCGCGTTGTAAACGTTGCTCGGTTGTCTGGCGCTGATCGGCAGGCAACGTAGCAGCAGATTTTTGGTATTCAGCTACCTCACGCTGAAAAGCTTCCCCTTTTGATTGGATATCGCTTTTTGCGGCATTACCTTTATCGCTAAGGCGTTTATCCATATCCTTAACATAAGCGTATTTTGCGGATAATGAATCAGAGTTGATAAATACGATAGTTTCTTTGCTGTCGGCAGATGCTGTCGCTGGTGTAGCAGCAGTTGTGCTTGCCGGTTTGTTTTGATTACATGCAGTTATACTTCCGGCAATTAACAGGCCCAGTGTGCATTTTGTAATAATAGAAGCTTTTTTCATTATATATTTTTCTTCGTTTTGTTTATGGGTTTAGCAGGTGATAACTGTCCCTATTTATCCCGGTTAATTTGTTTGTAAAGTTTACAAATATAAACTTTCAGTACAAGTTTCCTAAGTATTTTATAGGCATGTACATATTGGGTCATATTTATCAACATTGCTTAATATTTAGGTAATATTTCGGGTTAAAAATCGTATTTTTGAAGGTTATTGTTTTAATCAATTATGAGCGAAGAAAATCAGGACAAATCAAATTACACAGCAGATAATATACAGGTTTTAGAAGGTTTGGAAGCGGTGCGTAAGCGCCCATCCATGTACATTGGCGATACAGGTGTAAAAGGCTTACATCACCTGGTTTACGAGGTTGTTGATAACTCTATAGATGAGGCTTTGGCCGGCCATTGTGATACCATTCATGTGGTTATTCAAAAAGATAATTCAATTGCTGTTTCAGATAATGGTCGTGGTATCCCAACAGGTATTACTACTAAGGAGCAGGTTTCGGCATTGCAAATTGTAATGACCGTATTACACGCCGGTGGTAAGTTTGATAAGGACACTTACAAAGTATCGGGCGGTTTGCACGGTGTGGGTGTAAGTTGCGTTAACGCCCTGTCGACCCATTTAACCGCGCTGGTTTACCGCGAGGGCAAGGTGTGGACACAGGAATATGAAAAAGGTAAGCCCTTGTTTGATGTAAAAACTATTGGCGAAACCGATAAAAGGGGTACAACAATTATTTTCCACCCCGATCCGGAAATATTTACTTTAACTACAGAGTATAAATACGATACGCTTGCCGCGCGTTTACGCGAACTGGCTTATTTAAATAAAGGTATCCGCCTTACTTTAAAGGATGAGCGCAACCCTAATGAAGATGGCTCATTTATTACCGAAGAGTTTTACTCAGAAGGTGGTTTACGTGAATTTGTTAAGTTTCTTGATGGTACACGTGCAGCTATATTGCCAGAGCCTATTTATGTTGATGGTATAAAACAAGGTATCCCGGTTGAGCTTGCGCTGCAGTACAATGATACTTATTCAGAAAACGTACACTCGTACGTAAACAACATCAATACTATTGAGGGTGGTACACACGTTGCAGGTTTCCGTAGGGGTCTAACCCGTACTTTAAAGGCTTATGCTGATAAAGAGGGTTTGTTAAAGAATATGAAGATTGAGATCACAGGTGATGACTTCCGCGAGGGGCTAACCGCGGTGATCTCGGTAAAAGTTGCCGAACCTCAGTTTGAGGGGCAAACCAAAACGAAATTGGGTAACAATGAGGTGATGGGCGCCGTGGATATGGCAGTGGGTGAAATTTTAGGTAATTACCTTGAAGAGAACCCCCGCGAAGCAAAAATGATAGTGAACAAGGTAATACTTGCCGCTACCGCCCGCGCTGCTGCCCGCAAAGCCCGCGAAATGGTACAGCGCAAAAGCGTTATGGGAGGTTCAGGCCTGCCGGGTAAACTGGCCGATTGTGCGAACAGCGACCCCGCTTTATGTGAGCTATACCTTGTCGAAGGTGACTCGGCGGGTGGTACCGCCAAACAGGGTCGTAACCGCGATTACCAGGCCATTTTACCATTACGTGGTAAGATCCTGAACGTGGAAAAAGCCATGGAGCACAAGATCTACGAAAACGAGGAAATAAAAAATATGTTCACTGGTTTAGGGGTGAGCATAGGTACGCCAGAGGATGCTAAGGCTCTTAACTTTAGCAAGCTGCGTTACCACAAGGTTATCATCATGACGGATGCTGACGTGGATGGATCGCACATTACAACACTGATCCTGACATTCTTCTTCCGTTATATGAAGGCGCTGGTTGAGAACGGATATGTTTACATAGCATCGCCACCACTATACCAGGTTAAAAAAGGTAAAGAGTTTGAATATTGCTGGAACGATGAGCAGCGCGATGTTGCCATACAACGCTTAAAAGGTGGTGGTAAGGAAGATAGCGTACACGTACAGCGTTACAAAGGTTTGGGTGAGATGAATGCAGAACAGTTATGGGATACTACCATGAACCCTGCAACGCGTACCCTAAAACAAGCCAGTATTGAGAACGCTGCCGAATGTGATCACACCTTTAGCATGCTAATGGGTGATGAAGTAGCACCACGCCGCGAGTTTATTGAACGCAATGCTAAATACGCTAAGATTGATGTTTAACACCCAACCCCTAAAGGGGAGTTGAGAAATTATATAAGCCCTGCTGCAAAGCGGGGCTTTTTTTGTGACAGATTTATTAATGATGTTTTTAAATTATATATTTAGGCCACTACAAATCCTTATCACTGTATGAAAAAAATCTTACTCTTATTTTTTACGCTTATCATATTTTATGCCCAATTAAAGGCGCAGGATAGTTTTATATTATATAATGGAGATGATGAAAAGGCGCTGCTCACTTCTGCAAAAACTCCTGACGATTTTATCAAGCTCTCAATTTCATCAGAACTTAATGATGGCGAGGCACAAATTGTCTACACAAAATTTATGCAGGAAGTTAAGGATCTTAAACTGGAATCCATCTCCACGCAAAATAATGATAAACGTTTGAATCAGATTTATGAATTGGTACATAAAACTTTTCTAAAAGAATATAATCCTGCCGCATATTTTGGCGATGCCATTGTAAATGGTCAATATCAAAGTACAAGTGCATCTGTTTTATATGCTTATGTGCTTGAAACCTTAGGTATTGGCTACCAAATTAAACAATACCCGGCACATGTATTTGTAATTGCAGAGCCTGGGACATTCAACATTAAGTTTGAAACAGCTGACAAGCTTTACGTTATTGATACCCAAACAAAATTAAATGAGGTAAATGAGCTCATCAAAACAGGATACATGGAACATAGCTATGCTGTAAACGTAGGTGTGGAAAGAGCTTTTAACGATTTTTTTTATTCAAAAGAGGATGTTACATTTAAGGAAGCAGTAGGATTATTGTATTATAACCGCGCCTTACAGGAAATGCAGGGAGAGCAATTTAATAGCGCTTATTCAGATATATGCAAATCAGATATCCTGTTTCCGGATAAGAAAAACGCATTTTTAAAACACATATTAATGACCAGTATGATCGGGAATTTAAAATATGATGATTTAAAAGATTGGCAGGCTTTAACTCAGTTAGCTAACGAAAAAAATGCAAGTGATGAAGTTAAAAATCTTCTTGCAGGTCAGTTTAATAATACAATCAACATAAAATTATTAAATGAGGGTAAAAAGGATAAAGTGGATGCGATATTCAATTATTTAAATGCAAATATTATCGATTCGGCACTTAAAACTGACATTAGGGAAAAGTATTATTATAACAATGCGCATTATTCATACATTTTAAATAATTATACCGAGGCATTCGGTTATGCTGAACAAGCTTATGTTATAAACCCTAATAATCCGTTGTTAACTTCGTCGTTTATTGATATGCTCATTCAAAAATTGAATGAGCAAAACGGTACACCCCAAAATATAACATTGCTTAACATATATTCGACTAAATACCCATTATTACAAAAGAACGCCAGGTTTAATGCATTATACATATACAATTATGCCTATTTAAGCAGTAAAGGATTTGCTACTCAGGATGGTATAACAGGTGAGAAATATTTAAAATTATTAACTGATAAATTAGCTACCTATACTGAGCATACTAACAATTCTGATATGCAGATATCCAATGCTTTTTCGCAGGCAAGTATGTATTATTTTAGAAAATCGCAAAAGCAAAAGGCGATTGCGTTGCTCAAGACCGGTTTAAAATATGTGCCCGATAGCGATATACTATTAAGAAAATTACAAGCAGATACACAGTAAACAATTACTGGCTTCAGTTTGCAACTGAAGCCTACCAATAATGAAAGTTTGTAACTTTCAACTTAAACAAGCTTTTAAATTTATATACATAATTTTGTTATGTATATAAATTATTTTATATTTGGGTATGAGCTCGAACCCAATGCTAAAAGGCACCTTGCAAACCATCATCTTAAAACTGCTTGAGGATAATAACCGCATGTATGGTTATGAGATCACTCAAAAAGTTAAGGAGCTAACCGCTGGTGAAATTATGCTTACTGAAGGTGCTCTGTATCCCGCGCTGCACAAACTGGAAGCGGATGGCATGCTGGAAACATTTACCGAAGTGGTTGATAATCGGGTACGAAAGTACTACCGGCTTACCGAACAAGGAGGGAAAGAAGTTACCAGTAAACTAAACGAAGCGCAGGCCTTTATTGAGCAGTTACAGCTATTGTTAAACCTTAAACCTGCTATAAAATGAAGTTAGATTATTGGGATCTGGATTGCATTCACACCCGGATGAAAAGCTACGATATTAAATACCAGGAAATTTATAACGAACTGTTTGATCATATTGTAACAGCTATTGAAGAAAAAAGAGCGGTTGATAATAGCAGCAGCATCGAAAGATTGTATACAGAAGTGGTTGATACGCAATTTGGTGGTTATTCTGGTATTGAAAGGGTTGCAAAATCACATGAGGATGGCTACAAGAAAAAAGTCATGAAGTTAGTATGGGGTAATTTCAGGCATTATCTAAATTATCAGTCGCTAATATTTACGGCGGTATTGATAGGTATAAGTTTTACGCTGCCGCCTACCAAATTAACGGCATTTATTATTGCAATGATGATGATTGTTGTCGCAATTCATTCAAGTGCATATGCATACATCAAGTTAAGGCGGATAAAACCTTCAAAAGGAAAAACATCTTTAGTATACAGCCACACAATTGCGCAGGCAAATCTTCCAATGATGTTTTTGTATACCTTAGTATGGCTGCCCCGATTGCCTGCTATTTTTAATGATACGTATAAACGTACTTTGCCCCATTTTCATCCGGCAATATTGGCTTTTGAGTTAGCCCTGGTATTAATTTATGATATGAGCTGTATGCGTTTGTGCCAGCAGGAATTGAAAGGATTTGTAGATGTTAATCCTAATGCGCTGGATTAAGTTTTAAACTTTACCACCTGTTTCCCATAATCAATAACCGCCTTGTATTGCATTAAAATATCGCCGCCTATTACGCCCAACACCTCCGGATGCCCCATTTGCTCGTAAGCAATGTTTATGGTCGATAGGTCAAGCACGGCTACATCAAACTCGGGTATCTTTAGCTTGCCAATGCGCATATCGTAAATTGTGGCAGTGAAAGATTCCATAGTATTTGTGCCCAGGCCTGTTGAAAGCTTATCGCTGGCATTTAATAATGCAATTTCATTTGCTTCGAGCAATAAATTTTTGTCGAACGCCGTTTTTGAAGCACCGGTATCCAGCACGACCTTGAATAATTTGCCAAATACAGTTATATCCAATAACGGATGGAAACCATCCTCGTGCAGATCAATAATATGTAAGGGTACAGAAAATCTCATGTGTTATAATATCTATTCATCATCGTGGTTTGATGCATCCTCGGCCATTTGAATAATGATGGCGTCCATCCTGTCGAGCTCGGTTTGTATGTGTTCAAGTACCGTTATGTCTGAATTGTCAGTCTTTAATATAGATGTCAATCCCTTTAAATTGGCCAGCGGACTACGTATAAGGTGCGATTGTTTCCATGCCATATCCTTTATGCTGTCCATATGGTTTTGGATACGCTTATAGGCACTTTTCAGGTCTTGTTCCGCATTCTTCCGTTCAGTTATATCATACAAGCCCATCAGCATGCCTAAAATCTCTTTATTATCATTAGTTATAGGGAAAAGCCTTACATAATACCACATTACCGAACCATCTGGTTGCGGGTAATCTATTTCATAGTTAACATTATGCCCTAGCAATGCTTCATGAGCAAATTTGTTTAAACGGGGGAATTTATCCTCGGGGAAATAATCTGTAAGCATATTACCTTTTGCAGCAACCTGGTTAAGCTGTGCTTTAACAAATTCGGCAGCTTTATAATTAAACGTAAGCACCTTTAAATCCTGATCGAATAAGGCATAGGCAGTATCAGTTGTTTTTAAAATGGTTTGCAGGTTAGCTTCAGATTTTTGGAGAGATTCTTCTGCTTTAAGCCGTTCCGTAATATTATTTGTTAAGGAAAGCCGCACCGGACGCCCATCGTATATAATATCATGCGATATCAGCTGTATATACATCACCGACCCATCTTTTTTCAAATGCCTCACAATCCTGTGTGCCGAATCGAGGTCCATCTCCTTCAAATAACCTTCCAGTTGTATCTCTTCATCTTCTTTGGGCCGCATTGATCTAACGCTCATTTGCAAAAGTTCATCTTTTGTATAGCCGTAATGCTTAATTGCAGCCTGGTTAGCATCAATAATTGAAAGATCATCCTTAGCTATCATCCACATAGGCATTGGATTACTTTCAAAAAGTAATTTATACTTCAGTTCAGATGATCTTAATTCTTCCTCAGCTTTTTTACGCTTTGTAATATCTATCATAGAGCCAATAATGGTTGGCTCGCCTCCAATTATTGCCCTGCTGCCATAAAACTCCACCCAATTGCCGGTGCCGTCCCTTTTTTTGCCCCTGGCTTCATAATTCACGCTTTCCACTTCACCCAGCATACGCCGATTTACATTTTCAGTAGCAATTGCCCGGTATTCTTCGTCAACAATGGTTTCCACGGGTACGGTATTCATCAATTCCTCAGGCTGATAGCCAAAGATCTCGGCAAACCTGGGGTTTACATAGGTGAACTTCCCCTTTTGCACAATGTATACACCCACCATTGATTTATCAGCAATTGTCCTGAACCTTAGTTCGGCATCCCTTAACTCAGCTTCAATTTTTTTGCGGGCGGTAATATCCCGGGCAATAACCATAACACGATCGTCTGAAAAAATCTTTACGTTGATTTCAACCGTAAAAGCGTGCCCATCCTTTTTTATGAATCTTCTTTCACGAATTACTTGTTTAAGACCGGCTATAGATTTTGGGATAGGATCAATATTCTGTTCTTCAGGATCAAGAATAGCCAGTATGTTTAGGCTTAATAATTCTTCCCTGTTGTAGCCGGTCATTTTGCACATACTGGCATTTACGTCTGTAAAATTATTGTTATCATCCAGTATGTAAATAGCATCGGATGCCTGCTCAATAAGTGAATGATACTTTTCTTCGCTTTTTTTAAACTCGGCTGATCTTTCTTCCACCCTTTTCTCCAATTCGGTATTCATTAGTTTTACCTCGGTTTCGGCTTCATAACGTAGTTTGTCTATCTTATTTAGCCAGATAGCCGTATTCCATACCAAAGCCAGGCTTACCAGTAAAAAGCAAATAGAAAGTATGGATAGGCCGATGTTTACCGATGAGAATATTTGCGAGCGCTCTGTTTGAACTTTTAATGAACCGAATACGATGATCATTAAAATAATAAGGCTGAAAAGTCGCCGGGCCATTTGGTTGCCTATACGTTTGCCTGTAAATAGGCGGGTAATGCCTAGTGATGGGTTTAATAATGATGCCTCAACTGATAATATGAGAAAAAATACAGCAGTAAGCGCAGGCATTGAGGTTACATAAAACAATGTGTAAAATAAGGATGCCCCGTACAGTAAACCAATTAGTACAATAACGGATATGATACTAACTAAATGAAAAATGTATTGCGATATGATATTAAGCACATGCTTATTAGCAGTAAGCCCAAGCATACCTAAGCCAAGCAGTGAAAAATTGACGGCTGAATTAAAGGCCATACGGCCGGGAAATGGATTTAAATATGTTGGTGTCGAACGATAGCCTACAAACAATTGGTCAATACCTGTATTGAAATGAAATATAAACTGAAGCAGGGTAATTAGTCCGATTGCTGTACCAAATAATGATAATAGAAAGAAAGATAAAGTATTATATGGAGAGGGCTTGTATTGGAAAAGCAACAACGCGCTGCTGAATAAAAAAAAGCATAAGCCTGAATTAAATTTTAAAACAGCAAGCATAGGGATATGCTGTATAACCGGGATATGAAATACCCACCCAAGCATGCATGTCATACTTATAAATACTGTAAACAGGCTTGTAATTATAATCGTTCTACTTTTTTGCGGACGATCCATCGGTTAGTATCAATTATTTAAGATTGAGGGCACGTGCAACAGCGCATAAATTGGTTGGGTAAATAAAGTTAAAACTAAATCAGCAATTATTGTAAATTATTGAATAATCGGATGAATACAGGTTATTTAGTCACCTGAGCAATTAAAACGGATAGCCAATAGCCAGGTTAAATACCATATTTGATCCGCGCCATTTGGCATCATTATAATCTACCCCATTAACAACTCCGAATGTTTTTTGAGCCGGCTCAAAAAGCGGGAATCCAAAATCGGTACGTAATATAAGTACGGTAAGGTTAAAGCGAAGGCCGAAGCCGGCATCGCCAGCCATTTGAGTGAGAAAATTTTTGCCGAATGCGCCGCCGGGCAATCCGTCATGTGGCCGCATGAGCCATATATTACCGGCATCAACAAATAGCGCGCCTTCAACTATGCTGAACAGCTTTGGCCGGTATTCAATATTGGCTTCGATCTTAATGTCTCCAGATTCATCAGGCAAAAACTGGCTGGCGCCTGTAATTGTTGTGGGAGGGTAATACGATCCCGGACCTATTGAGCGGGCCTGGAAACCGCGTAAACTATTTGGCCCGCCAATAAAGAATTGTTGCGAATAAGGTAATATGGTTGAGTTACCGTATGGAACGCCTATATCAACCAGAAAGCGGGTTGCCAGCTTGCTGTTTGGGCCGAGTTTGTGATAGAATCTTATCTCATTCTCTAATTTAACATACTGATCAAACGTTGCGCCGAATAATTTCTTTGGCCTTCCGGCTAAGGTATCGGCACCTGTTATTATACCATAAAGATTACCCGAAAGGCTTGTTTTACTGTTGTAATATATGGTATTGGTCCTGAAATCATCACCTGAATTATCATACGTGTAACTAAAACTCGGGCCAATGGTAAATTGGTTGTTTATTACGTGTGCCAGCGTTGGGTTGTGGGTATTATGGATACTATCAAGATAAAGTTGGCTAACATTGGCAGCATCAACCAGCGTTACCTCAATAGGATTAAACTGAAATGTTTTATACAGGTTAGGCTTCCACTGATATCCCCACGATGCGTTAAACGAGTTTAATGTATAAAGTTGCCGGCGATCAATATAGGTGTATCCCGTTGTCAGTATTGTTCGCGGAATAAACGCGTTATCCGTAGTAAAGTTAAACGGACTTATAAACCGTGGCCACGATATGGATGGCTGTATACCAAACTGATAAACGTCATACCCATTATGGTAACTGCCAAATTGCTTATCGGTACTGGTAAAAAGATTAATTGTAAATAATTCGGCCCCTTTAAACGTGTTTTTATTTCTAAAGGTCAGATTAATCTGCGTACCATCATAGTTGGCAGACGTTTGCCGCGCAATTATTTCAGCGCTAAGCGATTTCTTTTTGTATTGAGTTAAGTAATAACTCACATCCAGAAAAGGCGAATCGGGAGTAACATCGTCAAACCTGTTTTTTACATAACTAAACGGCCCAAGCTCAATAAAACGGTTTAAGCTGTTGGTGTGTTCGGTACGATTATAAGTATCGCCAGGGTGCAGCAACACCGTGTTTTTAAATACATAAGGGTGTACGGTTTTTCTGCGGTCAATAACATGATACCACGCATATTGCGTACCAGAATCAGGATTAACAGAAGTATCCCTTAATGAATACCTGGAGTAAACATAAATATTTCTGATCTTGTAGATCCACCTGGCCTGGTCGGGGGTTGTAGGCTTAATAGTTACAAACATATCAACCTTGTGGCCCGCTATGGTGCTGTCGTACCGCATGATCAGGTCCTCAGGAGCAAAATAAAAGAACCCTCTTTCTTTCAGCCGTGCATCAATCCGTATCCGTTCGGCCTTGATAACATCAAGATTATATTTATCACCAACTTTTAAAAGGGTTTGATTAGCTGTACCGGCAACCGCAGTATCCAGGTCATTATCTTTAGCCCCCGGGAATACAATTTTATTGTAATGATAAGCCGGCCCGGTTTGTATGGTGTAAACAGCCTTTGATATCAATGACTTTTTCTTACTGACCGTATCGCCATTTACTTGTGCCAGAAAATAACTCTCGTTTTGCAGCCTGCTTTGTAATATGTTGCTGTTCTTATCCAAATCAATAGAGCTTACTAAAACAGGGGGTTCGCCTATATGGGTGTGTAAATAATGCCTTAACCCTCTTACTTTTTTAGTTTGAGTTTTGTCATATACCCAAAGCTTAAAGCGCAGCCCTAGAATTTTTGAATTAGGCTGCGGCCTTAATAATGTGTTTAAATCGGTGCTCATGGCCTTGGCTTCCGCTTTGGTGGTGTTTTCTTTATCTGTAATTTTTACCTCGCCGCCATCATATAGCTTTTGCCCGGGCGCCAGGTATTTAGTGGTGCTACAGGCGCTTATAAAAGCGGCAAATAAAAAAATAAACAGATATTTAAACTTAGCCATATGCGTTAGTTGGATGTTTGTTTTTGTTGCGCGGGCTGATCTGCCGGTTGTGTGTTATCTACTTGTTGGTCATGTTCCTTATCAGCCTGCTTCTTTTCTTTGTTTTGCTCTTTTTGCTTTTCCTTATAATCTTTCTCCAAGGTCTTCTCTTGTTTTGTTTTCTTTCTAAATAGTTCCTTAAAGCGATTGTACTCATAGGTTATTGTAAAACCTACGCCGGTTTCAACCACCTGCCCTTCAATAACTATAAATTCATCACGCCTGTAGGCCCGTACCATGTAACGCCCATCCTGTGTGATCTTATAATTCACGGATATATTACCCGCCAGGTCGGTGGTTTTTTGCCCCGGTTGATTTTGCCCTTCCAGGTTAAAATTATTGCCTACTGTAACTGTAATGCGGTCGTTTAAAAATTGTTTTGATAAACCCACATTCAGGTCTGTACGGTTTTGTTGTGTTCCCGTTGAATAGTCGGCGCCTGATGTTAGGTCAAAGCTTAACTGGATACCACCTATCAGGTTGCCTGCCAATCTATTCAACTGGTCGGATAATAAGCTGCTTACGCTATTGCGGATAGCGCCATTAATGCCGGTGCTGCCACCCTGGCTTTGTAACGGATTATCACCAATAAAGTGGCCAAGCACCAATACGCCCAGTACCTGTTTATTCATTTCATTAGGGTCCTGCCGTATTTGTGTTAGCCGGGTATTAACGGTTTGTATCACATCCGGCGATACCGTATAGCTGCTATCAGGCAAAACAATATCAAAGCTGATATCAGGCTTTAACAATTGGTTCTTTAAGTTCAGCTCTACATTAAACGGCAGCTTTTGCTTATACATGGTTGTAGTGGTTTGGTCGCCGCCCAGTTGCTGGCTCACCAGGTCAATAGGGGGCACGTTTGCCACATAAACGGCTGTAAGATTAATGTCAGCGCTGGTAGGGTCGCCTGTCCATGTTATGGTACTTCCCCTTTTGAACAGGAATTTACGTTTTACAGTAGCATACGAAAGGTTGTATGAGCCCTGCTCAACCGTATAAGTACCGGTGAGGCTTGTTTTGCCGCTTGGGTCAATACCCCCATTTAAATGCGCTTCGCCTTTTATTTGTACCACATCACCATTACGCTCATCAATTACTATGGTAAAATTAGCGGCCTTACTGATATTAATGGTTGCATTTACATCCAACCCTTTAAGTCCCGTTTTTTTAAGGGAATCCAGCTGCCTCGCCATCAACAGTGAATCCATTTGCGGGGCATGTTCGTTTATCACCTCTACAACTCCCTGCCGGTCCTCAACACTAGGGTCATCTTCGGGCAATACAAAAGTCATATCTGTTTTATCATTAACGGTGATGGTGGCATCAACAATAGGCTTATCCATATTGCCGCCTATTTTAATATTACTGTTGAGGTATAGTTTACCATAGAAGAGTTTATTGTCTGCCTGGGTGGAGTTAACCGCCCTGAAATTGTCCATCTTAATATTAAGCGCGAAAGCGAAATCAGTATATGTTTTTGTGTAGATGTTACCCGTAACAACAGCTTTGTTCCCGGTCGAATCAACCAAAGTAAAATCATTGAACAGGATGCCATCATTATTAAAGGTGATACTCTCGTTAGGCATGCTGAAGTAGGAATTCAGCATAGATACGTTAAAGCCAACCTTGTTAAAGTTAATATCGCCCCTAACCTCAGGCGCTGTTGTGGTGCCTGAGATTTTCATTTTACCGGTAATATCACCACTGGCATTTTTAATATTACCAAAGCTGAAACCCTCGATACTCTTCATGTTCAGCGAAACAATATTCAGGTTAAGATCAAAGCGGCTTTCGGGCTGGGTATAATAGGTGCCGTCAAGGTCAACCTGGTTACCCTTCCCGGTTATGCTTGCGCTGGCTGCATAGGCATTTGCGGTTTGGTTATTAACCTTAAATGCGATATTGCCAACAGTGTCGCCTTTAAAATTAAAGTCATTAACATTTAATGCTGCGGTAAACACAGGCGATGACTGGAAGTTACTGATGTTTGCATCGCCATTAATAACGCCGCCAACCTGTAATGAATCCTGTTGAGCTATACGGGTAAGGGTTTCAATATGGAAATTTTTGAAATCAATATTTACCGGCGCGTTCATTTGTTGTGTGGCACTGCTGATGCTTAATGTTTGACCATTATTACTGATATTGAAATCTTTGGCCAGGATTCCCTGACCACCAAACTCAAGCGCGTTATCGGCAGCTACCGTCCACGGCGTATAATCAAGCAGCAGGCCATTTTGCAGGAAACTGAACTGGTATTCATTTGGCAAAACGCTAAACACACCGGCTAAACGGTAACGCTCTTTTTTAGCAGCATCGCGCACCTGTAAATTAATGTTCAGTTTATTGTCTTGTGCGCTGCCTGTTATGCTGGTATATAACAGTTTTATTGATGAACCCACTGCAACATCATCAACAGTTAGACTATAATTTAAGGCATTGTTACCGGTATTTATGGCGAGTTTAAGATTGCTGATATCATTGGTACCGTAAACAACTTTCGGCATAGCGCCATTCACTACAAGGTCGCCGGTTTGGCTGTTGAAATGGCCTGCAATAAGTATTGGCGAAAGTTGTTTAAGATCGGGTGCAAATTGGTCAACCAATGGTGTTTTAACAACATGTATATCAAATGCGAAGTTTTCCGGCGAATATTTAGCTTTTACTTTTCCATTAGCTATTGAGGTATTGTAGTATTTATCGATTACATCCTGTAGGGCGGTTCCAATTTCGGGTAACTTATATTTGCCGCTTAAATGCGCGTAAAGCATTGGTGCTTTTAATTTAAGTGTACTGCTATCAGCATTTGCCGTTGATTTTAGGCTAACGGTATCCAGTTTTATACGCTGCGTTTTGTTTACGATCAACAGATCAGTAGCTTCTATATCGGCATTCAAATAATTCGGATCGGCAGTAGGTACATCGGCAACGATCTTACCATGGAAACGCATTTCATCCTTGGTGAAATTCAGATTTTTAAGGTTGATGCTATCCACAGTTAAAGTAGCATTTATTGATGGATACTTTTTGTTCATGTCGGCCTTAGCATCCAGACTAAAGTTGATGTTCGGATCCTTCATCAGCATCTTAGCGGTATAATTACCGTTATGCGATGTGCCGCTCAACTTTAAATTTTTATAAGTATAACCCTTAACATAAGCCGATACCACATCACCGCTGAACTCCAGGCTGGCAGTTTTAGGATCGAGCCCGGTACCTTTAATATTGGCTGCCAGCGTTACCTTGCCCGCCATTTGCGGCTGCTTGCTGAGCGCGCCAACATTAAGGTCGTTTACTTTTATATTAGCTGAGTAGGCTGCAATTTTTTTATTGTTGCCGTTCTTCATGCTGGCAGTAAGGTCAGCCGCGCCATAGCTGGAGCGCAGGGTCATTTTGGTGTTAAAGGTTTTTATACCACCTTTAAAGGTGCCTTTCAGGTTCAGGTTTTGGGGGATGCTTACACTGGCGGGTATCATGCCGGGCGATACGAGTTTATTAATATCGGCGCTGCTGGTATTAAAATCCTTTATAGTGAGATCGAAATAGGCTTTATTAACATCAGGTAAACCACGCATGGTTGCCGATGCCAAAATGTGGGTATTGCTTAATCCCCGTACTTCCATGCTAGGTATGCGCAGGTCATTCACCTTGCCAATAACCCGCCCGTTTATCCTGAACACCGCGTTTGGTGAATGTTTAAACGGATCCATTGTAGCCATGGTCGGCATCAGTAATAAAACATCCTTTAAGCCTAAACGGCTGCCATCTAAATTGGCATTAACATATAAAGCGCCCAAATTAGTGCTTAATGATGCGATGGAAGGGTAGCTAACCTGTAATTGTTTTTGAATGACCGATTGCGGGGTTTCCACATACAGATCATTCAGGTAGGAGTTTTTTGGCCCATAGAAAAATGCTGTATGAAATTTTTTGATTGCCAATCCGCTTTTTTCGCTGAATGTAAAGGAGTTTATTTTGCCTGAAATGGTATCGGGATTGTAAACAATATTTTGCGCATCGGCATTCAGGTTGCGGATATCCATGTGGGCAAAATCCAGTCCTTTGGCTATGGGTTTTTGCGCGTTGTTATCAAACTTAATGTTATCGTTTACAAAGGTGATCTTATCCAATGATGCCGACCAGCCTTTTGTACTGTTGGCCGGTTTAACCAGCGTATCAATTTTCTTTATCTCTTTAACAATCGTTTTTTTGATCGCTTCCGGCTTGGCGAAGGTGATGCCGGCCTTGGTATCGCTCAGGTTGATGGAAGTAATACCTATGTTTTGATTTTTAAGGTCGATCTTATTCATCTCCACTACCAAGCTGCCCAGGTTTACATTGGCAGCCATGGTATCAGTACGGTACACTACGTTTATCTTTGATATGTCAATAGTGCCAAGGTTAAGTGTCATGTTCAACGGCTTGGTAGCTGTATCAATTGGCGTTTTTGATGGTGGTACAGCAGTCTGGATAATGCGCGCGTTAAAGCCCGAAAGAGTGATCTTTGGTATGGTAAATTTCATTTTATCCATATCAAAATCTTTTATACGGGTATCAAAATGCCCCAGGTTAAAGCTTACATCGTTGCCAGTAATCTTATCGTTATAGCTGATCTTTATCCGGTCGAGAATGATCTTATCAATAGAAAACTTCATGGATGAAGTGGTGTCAGTTGGCTTGGGTTCTTTCTTTTGTTCGCCGGCAAAGGCTTTGGTGATGTAGTCGAAATTAAAAACACTATCCTTATTACGACTGATGTTGGCGGTTATGCCCTCCAGGTTGATCTCATTTACCTCAACCTCATTATGCAGCAGTTTTAACATGCTGATATCTACCTTTAATTTTTCACCGGCTATAAGGGTATCGCGGTGCTGATCCTCAAAATAAACATCTTCAAGCACTATCAATTTTGGCAAGCCTAAACTGATATGGCCTATTTTAACTTTTGTGTGGATTTTATTTTCTAAAAAGGTAACGGCTTTGTTTTTGGCAAAATTTTGCACAGCAGGAACTTGTATTAAAATAATGACAAGCAGCACCAGGAGGAGGACACTCGCAATTATCCAAAGTATCGTTTTTAAAACTATGCGTCCAATTCGTGCCAAATTTCTGTGATTTTCAAGGGTAAAGATTGATGCTATTAAATATATGTAAATTATGTACTAAAAAAACAGCCATTAATGAGTCTGATTTTCAAAGTCCCTCCTAATTAAGGGAATATTTTTTCTAATAATTCATGTAGGGTAAAGGCATGTATGGCTAAAACTGAATTATCAACACATATACACTACAAGTTGTTTTTTAATAACTTTGTATTTCTCCAAAAATACTTATAGGGATTGCTATGCCGGATTTTTCGCATTTACACGTACATACACAATTTTCGTTACTTGATGGGGCCGCCGATATTGGTAAACTATATAAAAAGGCAGCTGCTGATGGTATGAAAGCCCTGGCTATTACCGACCACGGGAATATGTTCGGCGCGTTTAAATTTGTTGCTGAGGCGGGTAAACATAATGTAAAACCGATAGTTGGCTGTGAGTTGTATGTGGTTGAGGATCGCCACAAAAAGCAATTCACCAAGGAGAAAAAGGATGTAAGGCACCACCAGTTATTATTAGCTAAAAACCCCGAAGGATATAAAAACCTGGTTAAGCTATGCTCGCTTGGATTTATGGAGGGCCTGTACAGTAAATGGCCTCGTGTTGATAAGGAACTGATACTAAAATACCACAAAGGCTTAATTGCCACTACCTGCTGCATAGGTGCAAGCGTACCGCAGGCGATTTTGCGCAAAAGCGAGGAAGAAGCCGAGCAGGAATTTAAATGGTGGCTCGATCTGTTTGGTGAAGATTACTATATAGAGTTACAACGCCATGATATCCCTGAGCAGCATACAGTTAACGCAGTGTTGCTTAAATACGCTAAAAAGTATAATGTAAAAGTGATCTGCTCCAATGATTCGCACTATGTGGATCAACAGGACTCCAACGCGCATGATATTTTGCTGTGTGTAAACACCGGTGATATGCAAAGCACCCCAATTGCTACCGATGAAGAAGGTGGCAAGGGCTATCGCTTTGGTTTCCCGAACGACCAGTTTTATTTTAAGACCCAGGCAGAAATGGGCAAGCTGTTCAATGATCTGCCTGAATCATTGGACAATACCAATGAAATAGTAGATAAGGTAGAAACGCTGAAACTGAAGCGTGATATTTTACTGCCTAACTTCGTTATCCCGCCTGAGTTTAAGATCCACAGCGATATGACCCCGGACTCAGATACGCTGAACCAGTGGGAATATCTGAAACACCTTACCTTTTTAGGTGCTAAGGATCGTTATATAGATATATCGCCGGAGGCTGAGGAACGCATTAACTTTGAGCTCTTCACCATCCGTACCATGGGTTTTGCCGGATACTTTTTGATCGTTGCCGACTTCATTAAGGCGGGCCGCGATATGGGCGTATTTATTGGTCCGGGCCGTGGTTCGGCGGCGGGCTCGGTGGTAGCCTATTGTATCGGTATCACTAATATCGATCCGCTTAAATATAATCTCCTGTTCGAAAGGTTCCTGAACCCTGACCGTAAGTCGATGCCCGATATTGATACGGATTTTGACGATGCAGGCAGGCAAAAAGTAATTGATTATGTGGTTGAAAAATATGGCAAGAACCAGGTAGCACAGATCATTACCTATGGCTCCATGGCTGCCCGTACCAGTATACAGGATGTGGGCCGGGTGCTGGATATGCCCCTATCCGAAGTGAACTTACTCAAGAAGATGGTGCCTGATACTTTGGGTATCACCTTACAGGGAGCAATAGACCAGGTGCCTGAATTACAGGCTATAGTAAAAGGCAACGACCTGCGTGCCACAGTTTTGCGTGAGGCCGGAAAATTGGAAGGTTCCATCCGTAATACAGGTGTACACGCGGCGGGTATTATCATCGCGCCGTATGACCTTACCGATATTGTTCCGGTTGCCGTAGCTAAGGACTCAGACCTGCTGGTTACCCAGTATGATGGTCGTGTGATTGAAGACGCAGGCGTTATTAAGATGGACTTTTTGGGCCTGAAAACCTTGACCATTATTAAGGATGCGTTGCGGCTCATCAAACAAAACCATGGCGTTGTTATAGATATAGATTATATCCCGCTTGATGATAAGGAAACCTTTGAGCTTTACCAGCGCGGCGATACCAATGGTACTTTCCAGTTTGAAAGTGACGGTATGCAAATGTACCTGCGTGATCTGAAACCGGATAAGTTTGAGGATTTGATCGCCATGAACGCGCTCTACCGCCCGGGGCCAATAGAGTATATACCGCTGTTTATTAAACGTAAGCATGGTTACGAGCCCATCGCGTTTGATTTACCTGATATGGAGGAGTACCTGGGCGAAACCTACGGTATTACCGTATACCAGGAACAGGTGATGCTTTTATCGCAAAAGCTGGCAGGCTTTAGCAAAGGCGATGCCGACGTTTTGCGTAAGGCGATGGGTAAAAAGCAGATTGAGGTACTGAATAAAATGGAGGCCCAGTTTATGACGGGCGCTACCGCAAAAGGTCACCCTAAAGATAAGCTTACCAAAGTTTGGAACGACTGGAAAGCATTTGCCCAGTACGCTTTCAATAAATCGCACTCTACCTGTTACGCTTTTGTGGCTTATCAAACGGCTTATTTAAAAGCGCATTACCCGGCGGAATATATGGCCGCGGTATTGAACAACCAGAATAACATGGAGAAGATCTCTTTCTTTATGGATGAATGCCGCAGGATGGGCGTGCCCGTTTTAGGTCCGGATATTAATGAGTCGGATATGGCGTTCGCTGTAAATAAAAAAGGTGAGGTGCGTTTTGGTTTAACGGGGGTTAAAGGTGTAGGTGATAAGGCGGTTGAAAGCATTATAGAAGAACGTAACGAACGTGGTCCGTTTACAACCATATATGATTTCGCACAACGATCAAACACACGCAGTGTAAACCGTAAATCATACGAAAACCTGGTTTATGGTGGTGCTTTTGATGGTATGGGCTTAAACCGTGCGCAGTTTTTTGCTAAAACAGAAAATGGCCTGCTAACAGGTGTTGAACGCCTGATAAAATATGCCAATGATTACCAGAACACGCAAAGCAGCAACCAATCTTCATTATTTGGCGGTTCGGTAGCATCTTATATCCCGGAGCCAAGCATGCCTGAGAGTGACGAGTGGCCATTGATAGAAAAGCTGAAATATGAGCGCGATGTTATCGGCATTTACCTTACCGGTCACCCTTTGGATAATTACAAGGTGGAGATGGAACGCTTTTGCAATACAGATATCAGCGATCTGAAAAATATGCAGAAGGCAAGGAGCGGTGAAGGTGGCGAGGAGATCATGAACGCGTTTGCAGAACTACGCCGCAGAGGTGAGATACGTATAGGCGGTTTAGTAGGTAACGTTCAGCATAAAATGACCAAGACAGGTAAGCCATTTGGTACGTTTGTACTGGAAGATTATAAGGAATCATACGAATTTGCGCTGTTTGGCGAGGATTATGTGAAGTTCCGTTATCTGTTGGTTGATGGTTATTTCCTGCATCTGAAGGGGATCATCGAAGAAAAATTCAGGCAAAAAGATAACTGGGACCTGCGGATACAAACTATGGCCCTGCTATCCGAAATGCGGGATAAGCTCACCAAGTCATTAACGGTATGCATCGACCTGAACTCATTAAATGAAAAGCTGGTAAATAACATTCAGCAGGCAGTTAATGATAATATTGAGAAATACCCGGTTAAGAATTGTACCCTGCGTTTTTTGGTAAAGGACAGGGAAGAGGCAATATCGGTAGAGGTGTTTTCAAAAAGCCTTAAAATTAACCCGAGTGATGATCTGATGGCTGATATTTTTAATATCACCAATGTGCACCCGGTGTTGAACTAATGCTGCCGCGGGTTTAGCGTAGCGTAACCCGTGGTTGGGCATGGTTAAAGCTTGTAGCTTTAGAAGAGCAAGCTAATAAGCTTGCTCAATGCGCGCCACGAGTTACGCTACGCTAAACTCGCGGCAGCTAACGGCCAGATCTTTAAATATTAGTCTGTGATTTCCTTGGGTTCATCTGACTTGGTAGCCGGTATATTGTATGGGAAAAACAACAAGGCAACAGCAGTAATTTGTATTGCCGACTGAAGAATTGCAAAGCATCCTGTTGTTATTAAACCTGAATGGAATGTTGCAGGTAAATACATGATCTCCTGTATTATGCCGAGAAGGAACAACACAGATAATGCCCATCTGATCCAGTTATACCCATTCCTTATAAGATATGCACTCCCAATTAAAATGATAATTGATAAAATTAGTTTTCCAACCTGGGATTGTAATTCTTCATGGCTTACAAAAAAATAATCGACAACTGTCAATACTGCTGAAACTCTAAGCAGGGTTGAAGA
Organism: Mucilaginibacter mallensis; assembly: GCF_900105165.1. Lineage (NCBI taxonomy): Bacteria > Pseudomonadati > Bacteroidota > Sphingobacteriia > Sphingobacteriales > Sphingobacteriaceae > Mucilaginibacter > Mucilaginibacter mallensis. Next base: position 4,350,239 of record NZ_LT629740.1, on the reverse strand, counting down.
TATAGGAGCATTGGGGTGGATATATCTTGTCATAATATAGGTTATAAAAGGTTAAGCAAATTAATTATATAAATCAATATCCGGAAATTATTCTGCTTCAGGTACTTTGGTTATTAAAGGCATACTTTTTGTTATGCTAAACTCGCGGAAGCAAAAGATTAAGATACGCTAATCTGCCAGGTAAGCATTCGGTATATTAGGCATCCTGTAATTAATCCCGTAAGCATGTTTCATTAATAAGGAGACTATCTCTGCTACTGTTTCTTCTTTACGGTGTATTTGCGGTAACAGTCCCATTATGGCATAGCTTATAGGGTTTACCGCGGGGATAAATGTTTCCCATTCGTAACCCTTACCCCATATCAATCCTTTAACAGTAACCGACAGGTCGGCACCATTTTCAAGCAAGAGGTCAAGTACCTCAGCAGAATTATTGTTATTTTGATTAACCGTATGAAAAATAGGTGTGTGCCCGCCAAAGCCATATTCATCCAACGCGGCTTTTGCATTTATATCGGCGTTATGTTTTAACAAAACTTTTGCGCAGGCAACACTGTTGTACTCGGCGCAAAAATGTAGCAAAGTAGCGCCTGTTAACGGGGTATAGGTGTTGTTGAATAAATTATAGGTCTTTAAAATAATTGCTGCATCCTGCCTGATAAGTTGTTCGAGCTTATGGCCGTCATCAGCAAAAACAGCTAAAAGAGCCTGGTCTCTAAATTCAAGTCCGGCATCTATAAAACATTGTACACAATCTTTAAAGTGTGGCGTACGTGTATACATGGTTGCCATTGTTGTGAAAAGCGGTACACCATCAGGCAAAATATCATTCGGATCACCGCCCTGATCAAAATACGACCGGATGCCTTCAACGGAATGCACTTCAATAGCATAAAGTATTTGATTATGATCGGGCATGGAATACAATTATATATCAAATTTAAAAATAAATAAATGTGATCATAGTTCGTGGCAATAACTAAGTGGTTGTAAAAAAGTGATTTAACTAATTGGTATGAAAACATACAGGCATACTTTTTGCGTTAATCTTTAATTAACATTGGCGCTGAACAAGCGGCGTGTAATATGTCTGCTAAAAAGTATAACCCATGCTTGAAAAATACTACGGAACTTATCTGCTATACATCTTTAAGCACCCGGGCACTTCTGTCGAAATCATCAAACTAAATACAAAAACTACCAATGCTACTGTAAATGTGGTAATTGATGAGCTATTAGCCAATGGCTACATAATGGTTGATGGCGGCATTAATTTAACTACCAAAGGCTATTCTTATTTAGAGATAAATAACCTCATCAAACGGTCAGATAAAAGAAAAGCGCCACACGTTAAGAAACCGCCCATATTTAAGCGTATATCGCAAATTTCATTGGGTGATTGGTCGAAAATTGTGGCGTTATTGCTGGCACTGATTACTATTTGGTTTGAAGTGATTAAGCCTTTGATCAGTAAGTTTTTTAAATGAAAAAAATGATGCTGATGCTGCCGCGGGTTTAGCGTAGCGTAACCCGTGGTTAGGCATGGCCAAAGCTTCCAGCTTTATAAAAACAGCAAGCTAAGAAGTTGCACAATACGCGCCACGAGTTACGCTATGCTAAACTCGCGGCAGCAATAGAATTTATTACTTCAACTCATCCAACACCCTAAAGATTTTTTCCTTAATTACTTTGGTTGAGCCGTTATAGTTATTCACCATAATAGAAAAGCAAAGCTGTCTGCCATTATGGGTTTGATAACCTGCATAGTTGAGCACATTTATTATGCTGCCGCTTTTCATGTGCATATCGTTGTATACGGGCAAACTCTCAAAGAAATCATTAAACCAAATCTCTTTAGTAGCTGATTGCAGTATAGTAGCCATGGTATGGGTAGTAACCCTATCGGCGGGCGACAGGCCGCTGCCATCAAAAACGTTGAGCGAGTTGGTATCGATACCTCGTTGTTTCCAGAAATCTTGCAGTGTACTAATTCCATTGGCTGTTGATGGCAATTTTCCGCCTTTCCAGGCAATGGTTTTGAGCAATTGCTCGGCATAAAGGTTGATGCTCTTTTGGTTGGTCCAATAGATGATCTTACTAAGTTCATGCGATGGTATGGTGGCAATAGTTTGTGTTGTTACCGGTAATGCTTGTCCTTTAGCGGTTAGAGTTGATGCCGATTCGGCAGATCCGGTGATGATGAAGCCTAAACGTTTTAAGGTATCAGCCAAACGGAAAGCTGCATCATAAGCAGGATCGGGGAGGGCAACAGCTATGCTTTTCTTGGTTTGATCGGTAGCATAAGTTCCCCTTACATAAACCATGTTGCTGTTAACTGGTAAATAAGCATAGGTATCGTCGCCGGTATGGGCAGGGGCGTTTGTAGCTTCGCTTTTAAAGTTGAGGTAGGGCATGGCGGGTACTTCGTGCGACAGGGTTACCGGTGTGCCGGGTTCGCCAGTGTGTAGTTTTATGTCATACTGATTTTCGCGCCAGCAAAGGCCCGATGTGCCTGCGCCATAGTAATTGCCTACATCTTCCCATATCCAACCATCGGGGATAGATTGCGTGCCGAAAACAGAATCATCGCCAATAATGCGCCCGTTTATCTTTTTGATGCCTGCTTTTTGCAAAGCATCAACCATAATAGTTAGTATATGATTTTCTTTGCTGCTCTCGTAGCGCCAGCTGCCAAGGGTTGGGTCGCCTGCACCTTTGATGATGATATCGCCGTTCAGTGTACCATTAGTTATTGAGCCATAATAGCCAAATTGGGTTTGGTATTTAAAATCCTTACCCAAAACGTTAAAAGCGGTAATGGTAGTAATGGTTTTCATGGTTGAGGCCGGTGCCATACCCATGTCCGGGTTTACGGCAAAAACCTGTTCGCCTGTTTTAACATCAAGCACGGTGAGGGAAACTGATCCATACCGACACTGGCTATCCAACTGCAACCTGTTAAAAGCCGATTGTAACTTTTGTTGTATAGATTGTGCAGGTGCATATCCCGCAATAAATAACAGGCTAAATGTCAGTAAGCGGCGTATCCTCATGCTTTGCGTTACGTTGCGATATATAATAGATCGGGATGCCAATCAGTACAATGATCAGGCCCGGCCAGGTAAACTGTGGTTTGTATATGATTAATAACGTACAAAAGGCTAATCCCATTATAACATAAATGGCAGGTAGTACCGGGTAGCCAAATGCTTTGTAAGGGCGTTCATGATCGGGGCGTTTTTTGCGGAGGATATAAATGCCGATGATGGTGAGTACATAAAATATGACTACCACAAATGATATCATATCCAATAGATCGCCATAACGGCCGCTTAAGCACAATATAGATGCTACGATGCATTGGATCCATAAACCAAATTCAGGTACAGCGAATTTATTTAATGTGCCTGTCTTTTTAAAGAACAACCCATCCTTTGCCATCGTATAATATACCCTCGCGCCAGCCAAAATCAAACCGTTGTTGCAGCCGAAAGTGGATACCATGATCATCAGCGCGATAATGACAGTGCCAATATTACCAAATATAGCTTGTGACGCCGCTACACCAACCCTGTCCTTAGCGGCGGTGGCAATATCATGCATAGGCAAAACAGCGGTGTAAACTATATTGGCAGACACATAAATCACAGTTACTATCAATGTACCAAAGAACAGGCTCAAGGCGATATCCCGTTTAGGATTCCGCATTTCCCCGGCTATAAAGGTTACGTTATTCCAGGCATCACTGCTGAATATGGAACCCACCATCGCGGCAGCAATAGCACCTAAAGCTGCACCTGTTGTGTATTGGGCAAAAGTGCCGTCGGTGTTTAGTTTTTGCAGGTGCCAGGCGTTGGTCCAGTTGGAATGCCATACATCACCCTTAAGCATGATGAATCCGAATATGATCAGCCCGAATAAACTGGCCAGCTTGGTTAAGGTAAAGGTATTTTGGATGATCTTACCGCTTTTAACACCAAGCGTATTAATAAAGGTTAAAAAGATGATCAATACAATTGATACTACCTGCGCCGCGCTGATGGTAAATACATGAGCTGTGCCTGTATCACCACCCCACTGTAGTTTGTAGAGAATATTATCCTCGCTAACAGCGGGTATTAAATAAGCGGTGAATTTAGCGAATGCAACCCCAACGGCAGCAATGGTGCCTGTTTGTATCACCGCAAAAAGGCTCCATCCATATAAAAAAGCGACTAATTTATTGTATGATTCCTTTAGATAAACGTACTGCCCGCCTGCTTTGGGGAACATAGCGCTTAGCTCACCATAGCTCAGTGCGGCGGTGAGTGTCATAAAACCGGTGAGCAGCCAAACCGCAATAAGCCAACCCGATGAGCCAACATTACGTATAATATCAGCACTTACAATAAAGATACCTGAGCCGATCATGGAGCCGGCGACGATCATTGTACCGTCTAACAGGCCGAGCGAATGTTTTAGTTTGGGTTGACCAGGGTTATCTTTCATGAATGGTGAGGGTTAAAAACCCTAAACTATTCAAAAACTTTATAATTATCACCCTATTGTAAATAAATTAATTTGCTAATTTGCACAACAGATTAATCGAAGCTGCTGCTGGAGATTACTAACCAATTATAAACTAAATATTTAATATGGACTTCTTTTACACTAATTTAATTTATCTGATTCCTGTATTTGGGCTTGTGGGTATTGCCGTAATGGCTATCAAGGCTGCATGGGTTGTTAAGCAGGATGCCGGCGATGGGGATATGGCCCAACTGGCGGGTTACATTGCAGATGGGGCAATGGCCTTTTTACGTGCTGAGTGGAAAATACTAAGCTACTTTGTGGTTATAGCAGGTTTGCTGCTTGCATACTCCGGTACTACGGTGGCAACATCGAGCCCGGTTATTGCTATTTCATTTGTTGTTGGTGCGTTCCTTTCTGCATTCGCGGGCTTTTTGGGGATGCGTATTGCTACCAAGGCAAATGTGCGTACTACACAGGCTGCGCGTACCAGTTTGGCGCAGGCATTAAAAGTATCGTTTACAGGTGGTACAGTTATGGGCCTGGGTGTTGCCGGTTTGGCAATCATTGGTTTAGGCTCATTGTTTATAGTATTCTACACTATTTATGTTAAAAATGCGGGTGGTGATGTAAATGGCGATGCTATGGCGAAAGCGCTGGATGTTTTAGCCGGATTTTCGCTGGGTGCTGAATCAATCGCATTATTTGCACGTGTTGGCGGTGGTATTTATACCAAAGCTGCCGATGTAGGCGCCGATCTGGTTGGTAAAGTTGAAGCAGGTATCCCTGAGGATGATGTTCGTAACCCTGCAACCATTGCTGATAACGTTGGCGACAACGTTGGAGACGTAGCAGGTATGGGCGCCGATTTATTCGGATCATACGTGGCTACTATGCTTGCGACCATGGTGTTGGGCCGTGAGATCGTATCGCATGATAGCTTTGGTGGTATAGCCCCGATTTTATTACCGATGGTAATAGCAGGTTTAGGGTTGATATTCTCCATTGTAGGTGCTGCGTTCGTTAAAATAAGTAAGGAAACTGATAGTGTACAAAGGGCATTAAATATTGGTAACTGGGCCTCTATTATATTAACTGCGATTGCTACCTTCTTTTTAGTGAACTGGATGCTGCCCGCAGATATCTTTCATATGAAGAGAGATGAGTTGGGTGGTGGAATGTTGAAGGGTGGTTCAATAGAATTTACCAGGGGTGATGTTTTTGGCGCAATAGTGGTCGGCCTGGTTGTAGGCACATTAATGTCCATGATCACTGAATATTATACCGCTATGGGTAAACGCCCTGTACTGGGTATCATCAGACAATCGTCAACAGGCCATGCTACCAATATAATCGCCGGTTTGGCGGTGGGCATGGAATCAACTGTGTTACCGATATTAGTGTTGGCATCTGGTATTTACGGTTCATACCATTTTGCAGGTTTATATGGTGTGGCTATTGCAGCCGCAGGTATGATGGCTACTACTGCCATGCAGCTATCGATCGATGCTTTTGGTCCGATTGCCGATAATGCGGGTGGTATTGCAGAAATGAGCCGCCTGCCCGAAGAAGTAAGGCACCGTACTGATAATCTTGATGCTGTAGGTAACACTACAGCTGCTACAGGTAAGGGTTTTGCCATTGCATCGGCAGCGTTAACCTCACTGGCTTTATTCGCAGCATTTGTGGGTGTTGCGGGTATTGAGCATATTGATATTTACAAGGCCGATGTACTTGCCGGATTATTTGTAGGCGGTATGATCCCTTTTATATTCTCGGCATTAGCTATTTCAGCAGTAGGCCGTGCGGCTATGGCGATGGTGGAAGAAGTTCGCCGCCAGTTCCGTGAGATACCGGGTATAATGGAATACAAAGCCAAGCCTGAATATGAAAAATGTGTAGCCATATCAACCAAAGCGTCCATCCGCGAGATGGTTGCACCGGGTTTAATCGCTTTAATCACCCCTATAATTGTAGGCTTTATATTTGGCCCTGAAGTTTTGGGTGGCTTATTAGCAGGTGTTACCGTATCAGGCGTGTTGATGGGGATCTTCCAGAGCAACGCTGGCGGTGCATGGGATAATGCTAAAAAATCATTCGAAAAGGGTGTTGAAATAAACGGCGAGATGTATTACAAAAAATCAGAACCGCATAAAGCATCTGTAACCGGTGATACCGTTGGTGATCCGTTCAAGGATACCTCAGGCCCGTCAATGAATATCCTGATCAAATTAATGTCGATAGTATCACTGGTAATTGCACCGCATTTACAAAAGGATGTGAGCCATAGCCCGAGATTGCAAAGAGAGATTCATACGCAATCAATGATTGCGCCGGTTACGAAACCGGTTAATAAAATCTAAACTTAGGGATTGTGGGCCAGGTTCCCCTTTTGAGAGGGGCGAGGGGTGTGTCTGTCCGCTTCTATAACACACCCCTGCCACCGCACAGTCTACGCGCCCCCTCTCAAGAGGGGAACTTTAAAAAAGGGATGCTATTTGGCATCCCTTTTTTGTTGTGTGTCATGCTGTTCTCACAAAACCTGTTGATTGCTGTTCGTTAACTGGATTTTTGGTATTTTTACTAATAAGTCAAATCTCCAAGCGTCATTGCGAGGTACGAAGACAACCGACCAAAGGGAGCTCATTAATGCCATTGAAAAACAAACACAACATTAATAATCCCCGACTTTGCAGATCAACTATGCAAGCCTCTCTGTACAGTTAGGGATTGCTTCGTACCTCGCAATGACGGGTGATTAAAAAGAATACATCAACATTAAAAGAAAGCGATACTATTGAATACTGCCCGTCCTCCGAAAAATAAACGCCCTGAACCTGTAACCCTTAAGGAACGCCTCGACGCGCTCCGTAATCTGCCTGCATTTTTTAAACTGGTTTGGCAAACCAGTCCGTGGATGACATTGGTTAACTCCCTGCTGCGTATAATGCGATCAGCAACGCCGCTGGGCTTGTTGTATGTGGGTAAGTTAATTATCGACCAGGTAATAAAAATCAGTCATAACCATGATCTCGGTACGCACTATTTGTGGCAATTGGTAGCTGCCGAATTTGCATTAGCACTGATATCCGATGGCTTAACCCGTGCAATCACCTTAATGGATAGTTTACTGGGCGACCTGTTTAGTAACCATACCTCAGTAAAGATAATGGCCCATGCCGCCACGCTCGACCTTGACCAGTTTGAGGATGCAGAGTTTTATGATAAGCTGGAACGTGCCCGTCAGCAAACTGTTGGGCGTACCATATTGTTGTCGCAGGTAATGAGCCAGGTGCAGGATCTGATTACCATGGGCTTTTTGGCTGTGGGCTTAATGGCCTTTAATCCCTGGCTTATTGTGCTCTTGCTTATCGCTATTATACCCGCATTTTTGGGTGAATCGCATTTTAACGATCAAAGCTATGCGCTTACCCGCGGCCAAACACCCGAGCGCCGTGAGCTGGATTATATCCGCTATTTAGGCGCCAGTGATGAAACAGCAAAAGAGGTAAAGATCTTCGACCTGTCGGGATTTATTATTGAGCGTTTTAAACTGCTCTCCAATAAATTTTACTGGGATAACCGACGGCTATCTATCCAAAGATCGCTTTGGGGTACTTTTTTTGCCATGCTGGGTAGTATTGGCTATTATGCGGCCTACGTATTTATTATTATTAAGGCTGTAGAGGGCTCGGTAAGTATTGGTGAGCTTGCATTCCTGGCGGGATCATTCAGGCAGTTACGGGCCTTATTAGAGGGGATACTGACCCGCTTTACAGCAGTATCGCAAGGGGCAATATATCTGCGCGATTTCTTTGAGTTTTTTGAGATCCAGCCAAAAATAACATTATCCGCTAAGCCATTGCCGTTCCCTAAAACTATACAGCAAGGCTTTACTTTTGAGGATGTAGGCTTCCGGTATATAAATTCGGAACGTTGGGCTAACAGGCACCTGAGCTTTACCCTGCATCCGGGCGAAAAACTGGCATTGGTAGGGGAGAATGGCGCAGGCAAAACCACGCTGGTAAAACTATTGTCCCGTTTATATGACCCGACTGAAGGCAGGATATTATTAGAGGGCATCGACCTGAAAGAATATGACCTTGCCGATCTGCGCCTTAATGTGGGCATCATCTTCCAGGATTATTTGCGCTACCAGATGAGCTTCGCGCAGAACATCGCCGTAGGTAACATCAACCAAAAAGAAAACAGGCCTTTGATCGTTAACTCAGCTAAGCAAAGTCTGGCCGATATACTGGCAGCAAAATTGCCCGGTCAATACGACCAGCAATTAGGTAAGCGCTTTGCCGATGGTGTTGAACTATCAGGTGGTGAATGGCAAAAAGTGGCACTGGCCCGCGCTTATATGCGTGATGCGCAATTGTTAATATTGGATGAACCAACATCGGCACTTGATGCCCGTGCTGAGTATAACGTTTTTGAGCGCTTTGCCGAGCTTACCAAAGGCAAATCGGCTGTATTAATATCGCATCGCTTTAGTACCGTTCGCATGGCCGACAGGATATTGGTATTAGAAAAGGGCGAGCTGGTAGAGATCGGCAGTCATGAAGAACTCCTGATAAAAGGCGGCCGCTACGCCGAATTATTTGATCTGCAAGCAATGGGGTATAGGTAATACTTTTTATGGATTACTATCGTTAATGTAAACACAACCTTGTAATCAAAACTCATCACTATGAGGAAAAACCTGCTTTTTATCACAATAGCGATTTTTTCATTGGCAGCCTGTAAAAGGGATGATATTGGAAAAGCCTCTTTCAGCACATCAAAAAACAGCTATTATCTTACAGAAGCAGTTTCCTTCATTAATACATCTACCAGTGCCAAAAGCTATAGTTGGGAGTTTGGGGATGGAACTTATTCCACTGATCAGTCGCCGCAGCATGCTTATGCTAAGGCTGGTGTTTATACTATCAGGCTTAATGTAAATGGTTCATCAACGATTACCCGGTCTGTAACGGTTCATAACGGTACAGCAAGCTACCAGATCCGTAATTTAACAGATTATGATATTCCACTGGTTTCGTATGGAATAGACGGATCAAACAATTTAATGAATTTTACAAATGTGGGAACAACAGTGTCAGGCACCACCGATACCATTTTTACCACAAACAGCCAGGTATATGTTGGCGGAACATTGCCTAATGACAGCACCTTTGTAGTAGTACCTGTATACACAATTAAGCCATTAAGCAATAACGTACTGGTAATTGATAATAATACCCAAATCTATGTTAATGCTATTCCAAACAAAGGAGATGTTGACCAGTTCTCTCAATTAAAAACAAATTCCATAAAGCGCAAGCTGGCCCCGAAAACAGATGCGGTTAAACAAACTGTTCAATAATTTGCTGTAACTGGTTTGCCTGTACCACACCGCTTTGGCGCCATTTAGTTTGCCCGTTCTTAAATACAATGAGTGTGGGCACCCCCTGTATTTTATAGGCATTGGCCGCTTCGGGGTTTTTGTCTACATCAACCTTTATAATGGTTACTTTATCGCCCAGGTTATCTTTTACCTGTTTAAGTATAGGCGGCATCATTTTACACGGGCCGCACCACTCAGCCGAAAAATCAACCAGTACAGGTTTGTCTGACGCTATGATCTCCTGGAAATTTGCCATTTGTTTATTCCTCCTTAAATTACCAACGCTTTTATTAAAGATAGGTTTTATTATACATTAGTTAGCAATGGCTTATCCCCATTTGTTAATTATTGCTTCCAGGTGATCAATGGTAAAGGGCTTGCTTAAAAAATCCTTCATGCCGGCTTGTTTACATTCAATTTCATTCTCGCTCATCACATTTGCCGTCATGGCTATAATGGTAGGGGCGCTGTCGCCATATTTATCAAGTATATAGCGGGTTGCCTGCAATCCATCCATTTCAGGCATTTGGATATCCATAAAAATAAGGTCGTATGATTGCCGCTCCAGTTTTTGAATAGCCAGCAAGCCGTTGTCAGCAATATCAATTGGGTAGCCTATTTTTTCAAATATGCGGCGCGCAATTAACTGATTCATTTTGTTATCCTCGGCCAGCAAGATACACAGAGGTTTGGACCGGTGCGGCCCTTTAGTATCAGTAATTTTAGTGTTGGTAACAGGCATAATATTTTTTGCAATTAGGAGGGGCACGCTAAAACTAAATATGGAGCCTTCCATTTCCTTGCTTTTCACCCAGATTTTTCCGCCCATCATTTCCACCAGTTTTTTGCATATGGATAATCCTAAGCCTGTGCCCCCGTATTTTCTTATGGTAGTTGTGTTGGCCTGTGTAAATGGTTTAAATAGCTGCTCAAGCGTTTCAGCGCCTATACCTATGCCACTATCACTTATCTGGAAAGTTACTTGCTGCGTATTAAGCTGGTTGCCCGTTACGGTTACGTTGAGCGTAACAAATCCCTGTTCGGTAAATTTAATGGCATTGCCTATCAGGTTTACCAATATTTGCTGCAGGCGGCTCTCATCGGTATTTATATAATCAGCCAGTTTACTATCAATGGTATAGCTGAGTTTTATAGTCTTATTATCAATAGCTGGGCGGCATATATCAATAACGGTTTTAATACATTTCCTGATATCAAAATCAGATGGGATGAGCACCAGTTTGTCGGCCTCAATTTTTGAAAGATCGAGGATATCGCTAATGATATTGATGAGCAGATTGCTGCTTGACTGCAAAGTTTGCAGCAATTCTTCCTGTCCGGGTAAAAGCGCCGATCTTGAAAGCAACTGGGCAGTACCAATAATACCATTCAATGGTGTGCGTATTTCATGGCTCATATTAGCCAGGAAATTTGATTTGGCGAATGTAGCCGCCTCAGCCTGGTCCTTTGCGGCAGATAGTTCTGTTTGTGATAAGAGCAGTTCTTCACTTTGTTTAATTAGCCGGTTTTTATCACTTTCATGGCTCTTTTTAAGCACCCCCAACAACAAACCGATTATCAGCATAGCTGTTACAGATGAAACAAGTATATCCAACTCTTTTGTAGAACCGCTTTCGGGCGGTGATAGCAGTTGCGGGAATTGCTTTTCTATAAAAAAGCAACCTAAAAAAACGGCTACCATTATACCGATGAAAAGCAGATGGTACTTACGTGTAACCAGTATAGTGATTAAGGCGATTAAAAAAACGCCTTCCTGCGGTGTTGATCCTTCAATGCCGCCATTATAAAACCAGCCAAGTATAAATAGTATAATACCTATGGTAACATAGATTAAAACGGTGTTCTCTTTATATCCTTTAACCCTGCTATTGTAAAATGCCATGGCTGACAAAACACCGACCAGCACTACTAAAATATTCAGAGGAATGCTAAAGCCCAGAATGATGTTAATTAACAATGATATGAGCATATTCAGGCCAATGATCAGGGAAACGGCATTAAAGAGTTTATTCTCTAATGACATGGCCGGATCATCAAATCCAAGTAAGTGCTTTATCCTGTTCATGAGGTAAATATAAGAACGGAATTAAATTACTAAATAATTAATTTCTTTAAGTTAAAGGACTTTATTGGTGCGTTTTTGAGGCTGCTTTTGGTTCGATTTTATGAAGTAACTTTCGACCTGTTTAACAAGGATGGGAAAATTGCTGTGGAAAGCTCTTATTATGATACATCGGGCATTATTGAAGCTATGAAACCATAGGTATCGAAAAAACTAAATAAAATAAAAAGCCGTATTGATGTTTTCAATGCGGCTTTCTTTATGATATAGCTATTTAAACGCTATTTGGTTGGGGTGATAGATCAGCACTTCGGGCCGGCCTTTATATTTGGAGAGATCGCCGGTTACACAAATGTGTTTACCCTTTATATCATCAAAATTTAAAACTATCTCCTTACCGGTAATAACAACTGTAAATCTTTGATTGGGGTAATTGCCTCCCATGTTCAACATGGTAAGGGTATCGTTAAATATTTTATAGGAGTAAACTGTATCGCATAGGGTTACTTTTTTGCCTACATATTTCTCAAATTGGGCTAATGAAAATTTTTCCTGTGCCGATGCCTTAGCAGTAAACGAAGAAATAATAAAAGCAATTAGTAAACCCTTTTTCATGATAAGTTATTGATCTTCAACTAAACAATCAATGCCAGGCATTTGTTTACAGTTTATAAAATACTACCTGATGTACTGATGTTTGGCAATTATTTTAATGGCCTGGGCTAATAGTGTTTTACCATGACCATTTAACACACTGGTTTTATCGCCATTCAGCTCATAAAACAAATGCCCTGCAGGATCATCGGCCACATACAGCTGATCGCCATTGTTATTATAATTGATGTAGGCGTTGTGCGACAATTGTTCAATATCGGTTTTATCATCATTTAACAGTATAGCACCTGCATATTCAATTTTAATGGATACGCCATTGCTTTCTGTAACGATGGTGGTATGTCTCCCTCTATGACATGCGGTAAAAACAGTTGCCATTAACATTACAAGGATAATAAGTTGCAGCTTTTTCATTTGATTTTTAGTTTAATAGGTGATAGCTAAATATTTAATTATTCAAATATATAATTAAGCATAGTAATATGCAATACATAGTACTATTTAATTATAAAATCAACATAAAAAACCCTTTCATTGCTGTTGAAAGGCTTTTATAGGGTTACAGGCTTAAAATTACTTTTTCCGTTCTGCCGTATTAAACGCCGGTGCCTGGTAGTCTTTCGGAAGGTAATCGGCAGGTATGGTAGTGGCATTACCATCGCGCAATGATTTGTAGTGCGGCGACATGATCTCTACTCCAGCCTTATTAAAATGATCCTGTATATTGGCGTGCAGGTGCGAGTAAATAACCGATTGCCTGTTGGGGGCCTTGGTGTGGGCATGAATGCGGTAGGTTACATAATAATCATCAAGGCTGGTTTGGTAAACATAGGGCATTGGCTCCTTTTCAACCAGTTCCGTTTCCAGTGCTGCATCAATTAATAACTGGTGAACCTGCCGCCATGGGGCGTCATAACCAATGGTTACCTCGGTATGTACAATGAGCCCCTTCTCTTGCGCATCGCTGCTGTAATTTATAGTATGACTACTTAATACGGTAGAGTTCGGAATGGAAATGATCTCATTATGTATAGTTCGGATGCGGGTTACCAATAGGTTTTTTTCAATTATATCTCCGGTTACCTCGCCGAGTTTTACGCGATCACCCAATTTAAAGGAACGCATATAGGTCATAACAAGCCCTGATACCACATTACTAAGCGCACCTGCTGAGCCAAACGTGAACAGCACACCCACAAAAACGGATACTCCTTTAAAAATTGGCGATTCAGAGCCCGGCAGATAAGGGAATATTACAATAAACATAAATGCCAGTATCAGCACCCGTAAAATTTGATAGGTAGGCCTGGCCCAGTCGGGATAGAAACCCGGGATAACCAGGTTGCCCTTTGCTATCTCGGATTTAATATAATGCATAAAGCGCAGGATGTAATGGAATATAAACACCAGCACGATAATGGTAATAAGGTTGGGAACATAATCCCAGATAGCCAGCCCTATTCTTTTTAACGGACTTGTGATATAGCCCAGCAAGGTGTCTGATATATCACGTGTAAAAGGGAATATACCAAACAGTACAGGTAAAGCCAGGTAGATAAGCAATAGTATGATAAACCATTTAGCGGCTTTTAAAACAAAGTTTACAACTAAAAACTGTTGCTCGGCATTTAAAAGCTCATAGTTGCTCAGTTTTATGCCTTTATTAAACAGTTTGTTAATTTTTGAAAGTATCCATTTAAACAGTCTGTTAGCTATGTAAATAAATACAATAACCAACACAATAACCAACAAAGCCGATAAGCCCTCTTTAATCCAGGTTTCCCAACTGGTTTCATCCTGGTATTTTATAATTGCTTTGTTAATAATGGCACGTTCAGCGGCTGCCAGTTTTTCTTTAGTGGTGTTTTGGAATGCGGCATCTTTATTTGAAACGGAGAGAATTATGTAATCCTTATAAAGGATATCTACCGATTCATCTGATGATGAGACTATAAGAGAATCAGGATTAAAAGAAATATCGTTGCCCAGTTTGGCTATACGCTGACTAATAATTTCGGCGCGTTCACGCGGCGTAAAGCTGCCCTGTCGGTTATATAATTTAAACAGTGTATCATGAAAAGGTATAACCGGGTAGCTTTTTGTGTTTTTAATGAGTGAATCAAGTTGTTGTTTTTGCTTAAGGCTATCGGGCTGTGCAAATAATACAGCGGGTACAAACAAGGCAAAAAATAATAGTTTGAATTGCTTCATAATAAAGGTGATAGATTTTAAGCAATTTATTCAATTTCATTAAGATATAGTCTAACTTAATGAAAGTATTTAATACAGTGCTGTGTGTAATCCATCCATGCTTATGCGGTTTTTTTCTTGCTTATAGCTTTTCAGGCCATCTGCTCCCTTGTGTTCAGCCCATTTTTGAGCATGATCGCGTTCGCCTTTATATTCATAATAAGGCACACTAAAACCACAGGAGGTTTGCACCTTATGTATATCGGCAACAATTAACTGGCGGGTAGCCAATTGTAGTTTAAAATGCGGGGCCAGTTGCTGCCATTCCTCATCATCTGGCAAAACAGTATAACCGTTGCCATATAGGCGTAATATGTTTGGTGCGCCATCAAAGGCGCAAAACATAATGGTAATGCGCCCGTTTTGCATCAGGTGTGCCGATGTTTCGTTGCCACTGCCTATGATGTCCATGTATGCGACGCGGTTAGGTGACAGCACCCTGAAACTGTCAATACCTTTGGGCGAAAGGTTAACATGCCCGTCGGCGCTAAGCGGGGCGCTGGCTGTAAAGAACATTTTTTGTTTTTCAATAAATGCCTTGTGAATGTCCTGAATACTATCAAAGAATTTTGCCATAATAATGCGGCTTTTGATTTAGCCAAATTTAATAATTAAAAAATGTTGAAACAACAGAGCTACAAAAGCATCTAATACATATGAAAACAGAAGATATTGCACACAGGCTGATTGAACTTTGTTCGGCTGGCGAATTTGTTAAGGCTCAGGAAGAGTTATATGATACTGAAATTGTAAGTATTGAAACCGATGGCAGCAGGAGAGAGGGCTTAACCACGATGCTGGCCAAAGAACAAGACTTTTTAGATAGTTTAGTGAAAATTGATGGGATAGAATATTCAGAACCGGTTATTGCTGGCAGTTATATCTCAGTAAAACTTACTATGGCCGTTGATTTTAAAAGTATAGGCCCCAGAAGTTTTGCAGAGATCTGCGTTTATAAGGTTGTGAATGAAAAAATAGTGTTTGAACAATTTTTTAGAGGATGATACCACGGTCAGATTGGGACGGGTATTGATGCCGATAATTTTTAATTTAGCTGCCGATGAAAGATATCCCGGTACATCAGCTACAGGACAGGGTAAGCTCAGGCCTTGAGATAAGGCATTTTGTACCACATGAAAAGTTGGGGAAAGGTGAAGATCTGGGCGCGCATCGCGACGATCATTATATCTTTTTCGTGATGGAGGATGGAATTGCCTCGCTGATGATCGACTTTGATGAACTGCACCTGCAAAAATCATCGCTTTATTATATTTTGCCGGGTCAGGTGCACCATCGTATCCGTGCCACCGAGGCTGATGGTTGGTTTGTCGCTGTTGATACATTGCTGATCCCGCCCGACTATCGTGATGTTTTTGAGAATCAATTATTATTGCAGCAGCCTTTTTACCTGGATGAAAGGCAATTAAACCAATGTTGCAGCCTGCTTGGTTTAATTGATGAAAAACATAACCAGGATGAGCCAACTCCTTTTAATATTTCCATTGTACATTCCCTGCTGCAGTCTTTTTTAGGAATAGCGGCTGCCGGCTTTGTTTGTTTAAGTAGTTCGCGGTCCAGTTTATCAAGGCCGGCGCAGTTGTCGCATCAGTTTAAAAAGCTACTGGTACAAAAAGTACGTACGCTTAAAAGCCCGTCGGCATATGCTTCACAGCTGAATGTTTCAGAGTCATACCTCAATGAGTCACTCAAAAAAGTGACTGGTTTTTCAGTAAGTTATTGGGTGCAAAATGAGGTGATACTGGAAGCTAAGCGCCTGCTGTATTATAGTCAGATGAATGTAAAAGAAATTGCCCATGTGTTGGGTTACGAAGATCATGCTTATTTTTCAAGATTATTTAAGAAAGCTACCAATATCACGCCATTGAGTTTTCGGGCTAACTACCGTAAATAGTCCAATCATTACCCCGAAGCTGCCATTTTTTTTGCTGTGATTGTGCTGTTTATTTGTATTATCAAAATGAAAAACATGGAAACATCCACTTTGCATAAAATAAAACAAAAGGCCGAACGCTGGTTTGAGCCATCACAATTAAACAAAGGGAGAGTGCTTGAGGTAAGGCATTGGGAACCCTCAACAATTATTGAAATTGACCTGTATCTGCCTTGTGCTGATATGTACCAATGGACAGAAATACCCTACATAAAATTTAAGGTTGAAACATTTACCTACCGGGATTATTCGCCATCGGGCTGGGATGCTGAAACGCATACCTGCACGTTGTTTATTGATGCCGCGCACAAAGGGGTTGGGACTAATTGGGCACATAACCTTAAAAAGGATGATGAGGTAAGCTATTTAAAAATAGGAACCAGTCATCAGGCACCCGAAATAACACCGGCAATAATAAGCCTGGGCGATGAAAGCAGCCTGGGGCATATGCTGGCATTACAGCAAATGGTATTACCTGCTGCACGATTTTCAGGAGCTGTATTAATGGCCGATGGGCAACACCGCGATTTTTTTAACCAGTATTTCCCTGCATCTATACAAACTGTTGGCAGGCATGATGTTTATGGTCACCATAGCCTTATGCAATGGGTTACAGATCAAAACTACTCATTAGAAAATACCATGTTTTACCTGGCTGGAAACAACATGATGGTAAGTCAATTACGCCGGATGCTGAGGTTACAAGGCTATTCTTCGGGACAGATAAAGGCTAAAGGTTTTTGGTCATGAAATGGGTTGGGGAATACTAGCCACGACGATAAAAGCAGCGCCCGTGCGATTCCTTCCTTGGGGAAGGGGAGGTAGGGGTTTCGTCCGTTACTTTTATAACGTATAAACCCCTCCCTGCCACATCTCAATCCACCGCACCCCTCCCAGGGGAGGGAATTAAAAAAGTGGCTGGTATTATTACCAGCCACTCAAATATATATGATTAGCCAGTTGCAGTGTCATCACCGCAACCAATCAGCTTAATAAAACTTTGGTAAAGGAATTAACTTTGTATCCTGGCGTTGGTGCCAGTATGGGTAAATCGGGTCGGCATCACTGGCGGCATCCAGTTTTTTAACCTGATCAGTAGTTAAGTTCCATCCTACAGCTTCAAGGTTTTGTTTTAATTGCTCTTCGTTGCGGGCACCTATTACCAGGTTGGCTACCGTTGGCCTTTGTAAAAGCCAGTTTAATGATATTTGCGCTACCGATTTTCCGGTTTCTTCGGCTACCTCATCCAATGCATCAACAATGTTATATAAACGCTCAAAATTGGTTGCAGGGCCATGCGCACCGCCCTGGCTGATCCTTGAATCTTCAGGAATTGGCGCCCCTCTGCGGTATTTACCGCTTAAACGGCTTGATGATAGCGGGCTCCATACTATAGTACCCACTTTTTGATCAATACCTAAAGGCATCAGCTCCCATTCAAACTCACGGTCAAGCAGCGAGTAATAAGCCTGGTGCCCAACATATTTTGCCCAGCCATATCTTTCTGAAGCCGAAAGCGATTTCATTAAATGCCAGCCCGAAAAATTTGAGCAGGCTATATAACGTACTTTGCCGCTGGCGATCAGGTCGTCAAGCGTGCGCAGTGTTTCCTCAACCGGGGTATTAGCATCAAAGCCGTGCATGTGGTAAATGTCAATATGATCGGTTTGCAAGCGTCTCAGGCTGTCCTCACATGATTTTATCAAATGCTCGCGCGATGAACCATAATCATTCGGCCCGTCGCCCATTTTAAAGGTAGCTTTGGTTGATATTAAAACCTTATCGCGCAAACCTTCCAATGCTTTACCCAATATTTCTTCGGATACACCGCGGGAATAAACATTGGCGGTATCAAAAAGATTAACCCCCGCATCAATGCACAGATTCACCAGTTTTTTGGCTTCATCTAATTGGGTATTGCCCCAGGCTTTAAAAAATTGATTACCACCGCCAAAAGTGGCTGTGCCGAAACTAAGTACCGGTACCTGAAGTCCGGATGCTCCTAATTGTCTGTATTCCATATGTAGCTGTTATGTATTTTCTCAAAGTAACAGTATGCACAGCACAATTGTGTCAGGGCAATTTCAGGTTTTGAACTCAGCTTACCTTAAACAGCAGCGTGGTCATGCAGCGCATCTTCCAGCAGATGTTTTACTGTAGTGGTAAGATGTGTGAGATCAAAAGGTTTGGCAATAAATACATCAGCGCCATAATTACCTAATGACTCCAGTACACGCGGGTATCCCGACAGCATAATTATGGGTATATGTGATGTTAAGGGGTTAACCTTTAAATGGTGGCAGTGTTCGCCGCCATTAATACCTGCAAGCAGAAAATCAAGCATTACCAGATCGGGTTGATGCTGGTTAACACTTTTAATGATATCCTCAGTATAAGAAAGCGCCGTTACTGCATATCCTTCCTGCTCCAATGCTTCTTTTAATAGGTCGAGTGTATCAATGTGATCATCGACAATCATTATATTTCTAGACATGGAAAATGTATAATTGGTAGGTATTAAACGAGTATGTTGTACCATTTGTTTTTTGAACGATACAAAAATGGAGTAAAATTTTTAATTATAACGATATTGTTGCGTTAAGCTTTTATGAACATTGCATAAACAAAATGGTGCTGCCTGATATTTGGTCCTTAGGCAAAACATAGTTTTTTAGTGCTCGTTTTACAAGCTGTATACGCAGATTTATACAATGCGCATGTAATTAGTGTTTATGATTTTGGCAGATGGATAGGTATCATTAGTATATTACCATTACTGTTAAAAAGCCCATTATTTTCCTGTACGAGCTGATCGTAATTAAGCGCAGGTTTTGAGAGATCACGTTTATAAAAACCTTGAACACGATTTGAGGAATAATACAGCATCCTGCCATCAGGTGATACGCAGGGTGATGAATTACCATCACCATTATTTACCTGCGGACCCAAGGATTGCGCTTCAGCCCATTCACCATCCTTTTTAAAGCTGATGTATATATCATTCCCGTTTAAAAAAATAATATAGCTTTCATCAGGGGCAATAAAAGGATCCTGTATTTCGGCAGCCCCTTTAATTATCAATTGTTTCGGTGCTGCATAATGGTCTCCCAGCCATGTTGCATAAAAGCTCTGCATGCCGGTAAGTTCCTTGCGGCGCGAGCAATAAAACAGCGTACCCTTCGCGCTTACAGACGGAGCATAATTACCAATACCATTTAAGTTAATGATTGAATCCAGGTGATGAGGGATGCCCCAGTTATCACCTGTTAAATGATCGGCATACCATACATGCATTGCGCGTTGTGATTTATCCTGCGGCATCTCAGGCGTAGGGCGATTGGAAATAAAGAAAATCCTTTTGCCATCAGGTGTTACAAACGGATCGGTATCACGAAACCTGCCTGAAAAAGCTGCAACATTTGGTTTTTGCCAAACTCCGTTCTGTTTTTTTGAAAAAACTATTGTCCAATAAATGGCCCCTTGTGATGAATATACCGTTTGTTCATCAGGCGTAAAAGATGTAGCCCATTCACTATTAGGGGTGGATATGATGCCCGGGGCAAATACCTGCGGCCTGTCTGCCGTATCAATTACTGACGAATAATGCGGTGCACCCTGGCATAATGCGGCGAATGGCAAACAGCAACCTACAGCAAATATAAAAGCTGATGTAATGCTTAACTTCATAATCACTAGTTATTATTGGTTAATATGTATTAGTTATTCTGAGTTAGAAATGGCATAAGGCAATCGCTTGGGATATGATGAAACTATATTACAAGCCACAATCAATTATGCCATATGTAACTGTTTGACAGTGGTATATATTGTTTGTTACGCCCAGATGAAAAATAAAATATTGGGGGATAATATTTTGTTGGTGAGGATGCCCGCAATAAGGCAGATTAAGGAAAATTGATTTGGAGTGAATGAATTACAATAGGATCTTTTCAGCTTTTTGCAGTTTTAACAATCTTGCAAATACAAAAATTGATAAAAGAAGCATGCCACCGAAACCTACCGCAGCGCAAACAATGCGCCAGGTGGTACCGCTGTTCATTGATGCTATAAGTTCATACAAACCAAAACCAGTTGGCAAAAGGTTAAGAAACAAGGCTGTTTTAACCCTTTTTAATTCATCTTTTTGGTTTGTTATTTCCATGGATATGAAAGTAGTAAATTTTTAATAATCTTTTTTAAAATCTATGACCAATTTTACCGGTTACATTAATCGAGGTTTTTATTTTGACTTAACTGTATGATCTCGGTCATGCTTATAACTATACTGTCCAGCTCATTTATTGATACAGCTATATAATTAATAGCTTTGGCTTTTTCTTCCTCATCCAGATCGGCGGTACATAACAGGTTAGCCACGCCCATTATATTAGCCACGGGCCTTCGCAGGTCATGTGATGTTTTAAATGCAAATTCTTCAAGCTTACTGGTATAACCTGCAATTGCAAGTTGCGCGTGTTTGCGTTCTGTTATATCGCGGGTTATGCCAAGGCAACCGATAATTTCATTTTGCTTGTTATAAACCGGCGATATATAAATTTCAACATAATATTCAACGCCATTGTTATCCCTTTTCTCTTCAAGGTGAATCAATTCTCCGCTTAAGGCGCGTTCATAAACAGGCATCCATTTTTTATACCCTTTGTCATCAACATACTTAAAAATGTTATCTCCAATGCTTAAAGCTTTATTATCAACCCGGCGGCGGGCTTCTAAAAAGCCTTTGTTTGCAGTAACCAGAGTGAAATTGATATCAAATGACCATACCCAATCAATATAGGTATCAACCAGGGTTTTCATATTATGATTTTCAAGTTCCATTAAGGTATCTAAATGCCTTGTATTATTGGTGATTATACAAATGGCATGGCCCGGGCTGGTAGCTATGCACTTTAGTTGATAAAAGCTCGATCCCTGGAAAAACTCAATACATTGCAGCTTTTCTGTGGTAAAGACCTTATCCAAAAAATTTTTGAGTAATTCTGTTTGTGAAGCGTTAAACAGTGTTGTGAAATTTTTACACGTATAATCAACACCCCGCTCAAAAAGATGATCGTTAAAGTCAGCATCGATATTTAAGATAATACCAATGCGTGACAACATGAGCGTTGAATCGTACATTAAATTATTTAAGGTTGCCGTTATCTTAGTACTAAGATAATGTATTATAATTCAGATTGGTACATAATGGCAGAGAACTTTATTTGGAGTAGTAAAAGTTTTGTATTTTCTCATACGCGTTTGAAGTGCCATTATAAGTTTCAGTGTAAATATCCACCGTATGAAACGCCAGGCTGGTGCTGCTAATGCTAATAATGGTTACTGTATGGGTTATGGTTGTAAGGGTGGGCAAGGAGGTGATAATTCCTGTACTTAAAGTGCCTGTAACTGAAAAATCGAGGCCCGTAACTGTTGGCGTAAGGTTAAAGGTAGTTTTAGAAAAGCTGTATGTGCCGCCAACACTGGCACTTATAGCTGATGGGAGCGATCCGCTTGTTACCAGTGCGTTACTTGTACTTTTAAAGGTGCTGTCGTTATTAAACTTTGCAATACTATGAACACTATCTGATGCTACGCAGGTGGTATCAGTTATCAGCACATTATTTACATACGATACTAAGGTTTGCTTTTGTAATGTCCATTCGCCAACTATCAGGGTTTGTTTTATTTTAAGACTATCTGGTGCAGGGTTTACTTGTATGCTGCTGTCCTTTTTACAAGCGCAAAAGCATAAAAGTAAACCAGCTAATACTAAAACGAAGGTATTACGCACCATAATACTTAAGAATTGGGTCTTAAAGCTATGAAAGAATATCAGTAAATAATAATTTATTAAGCAATAATATTCTTTTTGGGTGTGAAAATTATTTAGGTGTGCAAACATCTAAATGCTAGGGGCTTGAATTGTTTAGTTTATGTAACTATTATAGCGCTTTGTGTAACAATTTGAATGAATTGGATTTGTTTACTACATAATGAATAATTTACGCGGTATCTGCTTTATAATCGCTTGGTAAGCGTAATCAATCTATCTGTAATTTTTTACTAAAAAATACTATAAACTAAATCTGCACCTGATTTCGGTTCGGGGACGCTAAAATTAAACCGGGTTCAATAATTAACCCTGAACGCTCATCTATCATGTTAAAAAAATAGGATCATATGAAAAAGGAATCATTCACCTACCTGCTTGCCCGGTTACCTATCGGGATGAGCTTTTTTGGCCACGGATTGGAACGATTGCCCAAGCTTGATACGTTCAGTCATGGCATGGCGGCATCATTCAGTAAGTCTATACTTCCTGAAGCACTGGTATTGCCTTTTGGCTATATTTTACCAGTGCTTGAACTGCTTACAGGCATATTATTACTGCTGGGTTTGTTTACCCGCTTTGCAACAATTTTAGGTGTAACGTTAATGTTGGCACTCATATTTGGCTCAAGTATGATAGAGCAATGGAACAATGTTTTTACACAGATTATTTACGGCGGATATATGGCTTTACTGTTCTATTTTGCCCAGTATAATACCCTCTCAATTGATGGATTGAGAGGGTAAATAGATTTATTGGATATGCACAGTTTGTTCCTTCAAATTCCAGCCGCTTATGCTTAGCAATGGCATATTTGGATATTGATCTGTATCATAATCTATAGTAACAGTTTTGCTGGTGCCCGGTAATACTGATACATAGTTATCGCTATAAAAAACAGGTAACAAACGTTGATTTGTTTGCCCATCTACTAAAGATAAGCGATTGAAAAATGCCACCGGCGCATTTTTAGGATTGATTAAAGTAACCTCAATTTTTCCTTTTGCAATTTGCCTTGCAGTTGTGCTTACCTGCGATGCCGGCATTGATTGCAACCCTGTATAATCGCCCTTTTCATTTGGTACCCAGTAAATATTCTGGCTGATGATCTTTTGGTTGTAGTCTAATAATTCAAGATCAACAAAAGCACCTTTATTTTTGGCAAGCTTATCAAGTTCTTGTTTTATGCTGAAATACCTTTTGGTGGTAGCAGGCGTTATATCCGAAAATACTTGTGTGAGCAGGCTGTCTTTACCATTCATGTCATAGGTTTTAACCACTATCATCATGTTGGTATGGGTTTTAAAGGTGTTGTTGGCTACCATCACTGTACCATCGCCGGGGTTATACATAATATGCAGTGGCTCGCTGCCGCTGTGCAGGCCATAAAGACAAGCATTCGGGTCGAGGTAATAATCATACATCTGCCCGCGTAAAGCTGTCCATGGGTTTTGTGTTTTCCAGATGATAACACCGGTATACCAATCCCACATATGCGAGCTGAAGCCTTCCATTAGTCCGCGGTACTGGTCGTAATTTACCAGTTGTGCCTTCGCCGAAAAATCCTCCAGATCTTTCGCTTTGCCGTATTTGTTGATAGAGGTATCATAGCCAATATATTTGTGGTACTCCCAAACAGAATCGGTTTTTGTTTTACCTGTAGATGCATCATATTCAGGCGCTATCCTATTTTGCACAGGCATAAAGCGTTTAAATGCTTCATAATCGTTTATGCCAATTGAGCCAACTTCGGAGTTAAACGGAAATGTCCGGTGATCCCAGAAAGTGGATAGCGGTTGTATGCCATAAGGCCCGTCACCGTTACCACCTAACACATTGCGCGACATTTTTTCGGAGTTGGAATACTCCACAAACCAGCGTGTATTATCCAGCTTAGGCATAACGGTATCACGCAGAGCCACCAAAATATCCTCGGGAGGGGTGATCTCATTGCCACCGCACCAAATGGCAAGTGATGCATAGTTACGCACCATTTTTACCTGGTCCTCAATTGATTTAATGTACAACGCATGATCATCCGGATATTTGCGGCGCGTCCATTGATCATCTAGTTTCATCGGGTCAACCCAGCGGCCGTTACAATCGCCCGATCCCCACATATCCTGGAAAACCAGCATACCGTATTTATCGCAGGCAGCATAAAACTCGGGCCTTTCAATCAAAGCGCCACCCCAAACCCTGATCAGGTTCAGGTTCATATCACGATGGAAACGTACTTCGGCATCATAGCGTTTGTCTGTAAAGCGTAGCATCTCGTCGGAAATGATCCAGTCGCCACCCTTTATAAATATCTTTTGCCCGTTAACATTGATCTGCCTGCTTTCGGTGCGCTCGTTCCATTCACTGGTTAACTGGCGTACCCCGACTTCAATATTGTTTTGATCGGACACTTTACCCGCAGCAACAAACTGCAGGTTTAAGCTATACAAGTTTTGTGGGCCGTACCCATTTGGCCACCATAATTTGGGGTTCTTCAGGCTATAATCATCCAATTGTACCGTTTGTGTTGAATTAGCTTTCAGTGTGATGGTTTTACTTACTGCTTTACCATCCAGGTTGTACTGTAATGTGCCGGTAACAAGGGTGCTGGCTGCATTTTGCAGTTCTGCTGATACTTGTATAATAGCCGGCTGTTGTGGTCCTTCAGGCTGTCTTACACCCGACACCAAAGTGATCACATGCGGATCATTGATCTTTACTGCACCGGTCTTTTCAATGGTTACCTTATCCCAAATGCCTGTGTTGCGATCTTTGATAGGTTGTATCCAGTCCCAGCCTGCAGTATATTGTATGCTAACGTTACGGGCAATGGTACCATCGCCACCCTGACCGCCATTGGGGTTGCCCGCCACATCAGCCGGGTAAACTATAACGGCTACACGGTTATTGCCATCATTTGCCAGCCATTTGCTCACGTTGTAGCTCTGGCGCAAAAACATGCCCGAATGCAGTTTGGCATTGAGCTTATGCCCGTTTAAAAACACATCGCAGCTGTAATTTACCCCACGAAAATTTAAATAAACCTGGTTGTTGCCCTGTGGTTGTGCTTCTTTAAAATCTTTCACAAACCAGTAGGTATAATAGTCGCGACCGGTTTTGTAAATATCAGGAATGCGTTCATTATTCATCCCATAAAAAGGATCGGGAATTTGTTTGTTATTTAATTGGGTGGTAAGTACCGTTCCGGGTACGGTGGCGTTTTGCCATGTATTTATGGGGAAATTATTTTTTGATATCGACGCGCCATCGGTATGAATATCAGTCGCTTTTCCGCATTTCCAGCCGGTGTTTAATTCGTACTGTGATTGGGCAATTGCTTTGGTTTGAGATAGGAATGTTAAGAGTAAAACTGCTACAGAAGAAGCGAGGATATTTTTAATAGACATGGTGGTATCAGTAATGATATAATTAAAAGGATGGGAATATAGATATTCTAAAGAATAAATCAAAAATTAGCTTGCTAAAACCTTTTTCGTAATGGCGAAATTATAAGGGAATTATCAGTAAAATGTCAGTCTATGGCCCTTAAAACATCGTTTTGTCACGATTGAATGTTTGAACATTTATATCCGATAAATCATTATATTTTTGTGTCACAAAAGCATTAAAATATATGATCAAAATTTACAAAACCAATATTGAGAATGCGAAGAAAAAGAATCGCATTGCCGATATCCTGAATAACATCACAGGCCCTAAATTCTGGAACATTGATCTGGAAGACAGCGACAAGATTTTGAGGGTTGATGCTACCAGGCAGAAAGTTAAACAGGTGGAAAGCTTACTGAGAATGGCGGGCTTTTACTACGAGGAATTACCCTATCAACTATAATTTGAAAAAACACTACTAATAATAAATATCATGAGCATCCACAGCCTTATCCCCGAAAAAGTAATTGTAAAAGCAGTATTTGCTTTGGGCTGGTTATCGCAAACCATATTTGCGGCTGCACTGCCCGATATTTATCAATCAATGCCCAAGCAAATGGTCATAGTTTTCCTGGGATTAACGCCTGAAAGCTTAAGCCGTTTAAAATACTTTACCCCGGCATTGGTAGCCACATTAGTATGTTATCTGCAACAAAAATTTAGCTGGGTTAATACAAGTACACTGTACAGACAGCGGGAATTTAAATGCTGTCCAGGTAACTGATCCATTCTTTAGTGCCAGGTAATTTTTTTGTTATACTGATGATACATTTAACAGGCCATCAGTATCTTTATAGCATGAAAAGACTGCTTATTTTAACCTCATTTATAGCGCTGTTTGCATTTAAGGCATCAGCACAAACCACAATACCTGCAAAAGATGCCGCAAAGCATATTGGCGAAACTGTTACAATTTGCGATAAAGTTTACGGCACCAAATTGCTTGATGGCCCAAACATTACCTTTTTAGATCTTGGTGGAGCTCACCCTAACCAGGAGCTTACGCTTGTAATAAAAGGGGAGGACAGGAGCAAATTTACAGGTAAGCCCGAAGTTGATTATAAAGACAAAAATATTTGCGTTACCGGCGTACTGGTTGATTTTAAAGGCAAGCCTGAGATTGTTGTAAGCGATCCATCGCAAATAAAACTAGCTGCAGACGATTCAAAAAAGTAATCCCTTATTAAAAATATAAAGCTCCCGGGATATGAATATCCGGGAGCTTTTTTATGCAGATCAGTTTTCTATTTAAAGATGCCTGTTTGATGATTGGCCAATGAGGCGGCCTCGCTCAGCGTGATGCCAAAATGATCGGCAATTAATTGTGGCGGGTTTGAGTTTAGCCAGTCGTTCAATGATAGCTCCTGGTAAACAGGGCTGTTAAAAAGTACAATTAGTTTTAATGTTTCTGTCCCGGTGTTTTCAATATAGTGGCCATAACCTTGTTTGATAAAGGCTACCATCCCTTTGCTGTAAGGCATAGTTTTTACACGGCCATGCGAGCCGAAAATGCTCAGATTGCCGTTGCCGCTCATTACGTATTGCCATTCATCAGCATTGGGGTGCCAGTGCAATTCGCGGATAGCTCCCGGCTCAATGTTCATGCGCATGGAGGTTATGGTAGTCTGGATGGGAAATTCAAGCGATGAAACCAGTTTTACCGATCCGCCTTTAAATTGCTGGTACACGCCATCAGCTTCCATCCGGAATTTATGTGATGAATTGCTGTACGGGATGCCTGCATTTATATTCTGCGGTCTTGGTTCAACTGCAATTTTTCCTGTGCCTATGTAGAGTTCTTTTTTAGGCAGCGCTGTAAATACACGCTCAGGCAAGCCGGTATTGCGCGCCAATATTTCAGATGATGTATGGCTGATCCAATCTGTTATACTGAATGTGCCGAATTCAGAGAAATGCCCGTTATCAAAACCTAATAAAAAATGACAAGGTTTATCACCCAGGCATTGCAGCATATGGCCGTGCCCTTTCGGGAAATACCATATATCGCCCTTTTCAAAATCATCTGTTGAGGTTGTGCCGTCAGGCGTAATAACGGTTGTGCGGACCTGTCCCTCCAATATATAGGCCCACTCAGCCGCTATAGAATGCCAGTGTAGCTCCCGGAAACTACCCGGATTTAAGTGCATGGAAACACCCGCAATGCTTTGCGAGATAGGGAACTCTTCTACAGTAGCTTCTTTAGCTGTGCCACCCGGGCTCTCATAGCCTGTACTGCCATTTTCTATGTCGTAAACAAAGTCTTCCAGTTCTGCCTGTACTTTGTTAGCGGTTGATTTAGTGGTTTCTTTTGTGCCTGCTTTTGCTTTTTCAGGAATTAATGATCCAACGGTTGAAGCGGCTGCAACCAGGCCCAGTGATGACACTGATGCTGTAGATAAAAACTTGCGTCTTGTAGTTTCCATAATCTGTTTGATGAATAATATGGAACAAATCTAAATAACATATTTTGCAAATCCTAACAAAACATCATATGTTTTATTTAAACATATGATGTTTAAATATTCTGAATAGACCACTATTTATCTATTTTGCACTATAATTGAATGATTTATAGCGGCTTGCCATAATTAAAAGACCGAGAATACAGTTTTGGTTATTTGAATAGATATGAAAAACAAATTAAAAACATCGTATGTTTGTAATTAAACATCAGTGTAGCTTATGAAACTTTACGATAGGATAGTAACCCAGATAAAGGAAGATATTACCAGTGGTAAATATAAAGCAGGCGAAAAAATACCCGCCGAGCCTGAACTGATGCAATTGTATGGCGTAGGCAGGTCAACCATCCGTGAGGCCATAAAAACGCTGGCTATATCCGGGATTTTGAAGGTACAGCAGGGTTCCGGAACATTTGTAAATAATAGTTTTCAAGGGGTGAGCATGGAGCAGCGGCTTCGCCGGGCTGATTTTGATGAGATAAACGCAGTAAGGGCATTCCTTGAAAAAGAGATTGTAAAGCTGGCCACCGTAAACCATACCGATGAGCAGTTAGCCGAGATAGAACAAGCATTAGAAAGCCGTAAGTTGGCTATCCAATCAGAAAAACCACAGGAATGTGCTGATGCCGATATTGCCTTCCACATGGCTATAGCCAATGCTTCGGGCAATACCGTATTATCTGATCTGTATTACAGCTTTACCTTAATTATGCGCAATTTTTTTTCAGCAAGAGATCAGCAGGGCATAAGTCATTTTGCAATGAACCATCATTTGCATGAGCAATTGTTTAAGGCGATAAAAAGCAAAAAGACTAACCAATCGCAGCAGGTGCTGCAAAAGATTCTGGATAATAACTATTAACTAGTGTCGTGTCAATCATAAAATGTCGCTAATCGTAAGCCTAAGTCTTGAGTCAAAATTCAAAAAGAACGAAATATGTCTTTAGACTTACGACTAAAGACTGTTGACTTGACACTAGCTATTCACATAGCTCACCATCCACTGTATGCCGAACTTATCGGTAAACATCCCAAAAAACGAACCCCAGAATTGGTCGGCCATTGGCATCATTACTGTACCACCAACTGATAGTCCGTCAAATATTTTTGTAGCTTCTTCTTTGCTGCTGGTATCAAGCGTTACCATAAAGTTATTTCCCTGGTTAACCGTTCCACGACCTGCAGGCATATCCATCCCCATTAATATCGCGCCGCCTATTGGGAACGACATATGCAATATTTTTTCGCTTTCTTCGGCCGACATAGGGGGAGCGCCTGGTATATCTTTCATCCGCTGTAAATTGCTGAACTCACCGCCGAATACTGATTTATAAAAGTTAAATGCAGCCTCTGTTTGCCCATTATACACCAATGTAATGTTGATTGCTTTCATAATTATAATTGATTATTGATAAACAAACATACTCAAATGCATGCATTTGAATGGGGTATATTTAAGCCCTTTTATGGGGTATTTCGGGACAAAGTTTAAATATAAAATTCCGGCTTAAATCTTTTCGCCAGCAAACCGGTAGCCTTATCCAGGTCTATATCAGCCACAATAACACCGGCTTTTCCATAAGCTTGATTTGCCAAACATTTACCATCCGGTGCTATAATGGCGCTGCCTGATTCAGGGTATTGCATGGTGTAATTGGAACTGGCAAAATAGATAGTGTTTTCCATGGCCCGCATTATCATTGCCTTTTCGTAATAGGGATTATCCTTGTGACCCCACTCGGTAATTTGCCGCCCAATGGTGTCATTGCCTGTACAATGCGGATGAAAAACAATTTTTGCATCCCGTCTGGCAGCCCATCGGGTTGCTTCGGGGTAACGGAACCCTTCATGGCAGATTACAATGCCAAACTTTACGTCGTTTACTTCAAAAAGAGTTCGCTTATTGCCCGGGATGAACATATTATCTTCACTGGGGTCCAGTTGGTTTTTTGTTTGATAACCCATGATCTTGCCTTTGTTTGATATTACATAGGCCACATTGAGAATGCCTTCGGGATGGTCCCAGTCCATCGGTAAAATAACAGCAATAGCATATTCCTTTGCTATCGTGCATACTTCATGCAATGCTGCTTTCAATTTTTCAGGCGAGTGTTCCCCAACTTCCAACCGGTAACCGGGAATATACGACTCCGGGAAACATACAATCTCCGCCTGCTGCTCCGCGGCATCTTTTACCAGCTTTTCAATCCAGTACAATCCATCATCTATAGATTTTGGGAACGGGGGAGAGGCGATGGCAACTTTCATAGTTAAAGTTACAAATTATAGGCTAAGAATAGTATTTAAAGCAAAACAGCCCGGTAAATTCTTACCGGGCTGTTACCATTATATCTAAACCAGCTTAAACTGTTTTATCATCATTATTACTAACCGGCTTTTCCGCAGCTGCTTCATTTGCAGTTTGCAGCTTCTTAAACATTTCGCTGCCAATTAGGGCATCTATCATGCCGTTACCACCGCCGTCTTTACCGCTCACTAAAATATCAGGCACTAATTTAATGCCGTGACTGGCCAACGCCTCGGCAACACGTACTATGGCATACTGCTCGGTACCCATGGCCTGTGTTTTTTGCTTGGTTACTTCGGCCTCTGATAAACCTATCGCCTTGATCTTGGCGGCTTCGGCAATACCATTTACCTCAGTAGCGTTGGCATCGGCTTTAGCGTTAACAATCTTGGCTTCGGCATCAGCTTTGGCTATGGTTATCCTTACTTCGGCATCAGCCTTGGCATTAATAGTTTTGGCCTCAGCCTCACCCTTAGATGCGGCAACCTTTGAAGCAGCCATCTGCGTATTGATCTCTACCTGACGGGTTGATTTTACAACCTCCGGCTGCATATCGGCACCGGCTTTGGCGCTTTCAAATTCTTTACGCTCAATTTGCGCGTTGCGCTGTGTTTCATAAGTAACCTTTTCCTGCTCGGCTATTTTGCGGTCGGTTAAGGTTTTCATTAAGGCTGCAGGCGGTACAATGTCACCTATCAGGGTATCCACGCCAACTACGTTATAGTTATCCAATACCTTGCTGATGTGTTGTTTGGCATCATCCTGTCTTTGTATACGGTTTGCCAAAAATTCTATCACATCACTCTTTTGCGCCGAGTTACGGAAATAGTTGGCAATAGTCGGCTCCAGTACCTGCGATACCAGGTTTTTCATATTACCGAAACGGGCAATAACCTTTGGTGCCTCGTTGCGCGGTATGTGGATGATCTGCGATACGTCCAGATTAAATGTAAAGCCATCAGATGAACGCACGGTAATGGTACATAAATTCTTATCCAACTCATGCGCCTCTGTGCGACTATCAGCCCAGTTAAGTACAATGTTGGTTGTGGGTACTATTTCAACCGCATGGGTGTAAATATTCACCGGGTGCTTACCTGGGTCGAGGGGTTGGTCCCATACACCCTTTTCATTACGCTTAACAATGTTGCCATGTTTAAAGCCATCGCCGCTGGTGTCCTTACCCTCAGGGCCAACAAAGGAGTTAACCACACCCACATAACCGATAGGGATATAGATCATATCTACCTGCTCCACAATTACAAACCATGGGTTAAGGTAATAAGTACCTGCCAGTATCACATCCTCCTGCAAACCCTTATGGCCTCCGGCATTAATGAATGCAATCGGATCCTGGTAGTTTTTATGGCCAGCTACGGAGCCGCCTGCAATCTCGCCTTTTTCCAAAGGCTCACCATCAAGCGTGGTAACTATACCCACTTTGTTTTCGTGTATCTGTGTTATAGGCACCATCTCAATCTCAAACAAAAAGTTATTGATACGATAGCTACCCGGAGTCAGGAATGCTGCCTGCGGGCCTTTTTGGCCATTATTGTTCAGGAAAGCCATTGCATCCTGAAACTTGTCGCAGTCCACAGGTTTACCTAATACACGTCCGGTATCCATTGGTGCACCATCTTTAGCCTTTACCAGCCCCAGCTTACCCTGTTCAATAATAGTGAACGGCGCCATGGTAATGCCGTATTGCCACGGCCACATGCCCCAGTATAAACCCGGTGCAAGTGCCCGGCCCTGCATACCCGCTTCGCCATCAATAGCGATGATACGGCCATCGGGCAAACGCTTGCTGCCTGATAGGGTATACTTTTTAACCACTAAACCAATACGGTCGTCTGGTACGATGATCATACCAAAAAACACGCGCAAAACGAACTTGTACACCACAAGAACAACTATGATAGGCACAACCCACCATAGTGAAAAAATTAAATTAGCCATTTTTTATTTGATTGTTATATCCGGAACCCTTAAGGTGCGGGCCCTCACAATAACTTACAGCTTTAATCTGAAGTACCTTAGCTGTATAGTGATTATAAGATGGCAAGGGTTAGGGTTTGTTACAGTAATTTGTGAAAAAGTTTACCAAATATGGTTGATGGATTTTGGTTTTGCAAGGGTGTTAGGAAATAATAATTAAACAATTGTTGGGGATCAAAAAAAGTGTTTTCATCCTCTTTACGCGCAGCGGAGAGAGGGTCGACCAGCGTAGCGTAGTCTGGGTGAGTTGGCGGAGCGCGCAAAAGTTTGCGTTATATTGGTCGACCAATTGTCTGAACCGGAATTTTATGAATTTTTCGAATGAACAGAATTTCATAAATTCCTTAATTCTTAAAATTCGGGTTCTGATATTTTGGGCGTTGCCTGCGGCCCGTGCTGTTCAGGGCTTCGCTTCGCTCCGGCCCTCCTTCGTCGGGCTAAACCCTTACTATCACTAACGCGGAGCTTCGACGCGCTCCGTTTACCCCCTCCGTCTCCTTCGTCGACCCCCCCCCAAGTTTAGGGGGAGGCAGGGTGGAACTTCGACGCGCTCCGCCGACTCACCCGGTCATCGCTCAGCCGCTCGACCTGCCCTCTCTTCCGCAAGCGGTAAAGAGGGCAAGCAGCATTTTTTACCCTCTTTCCGCGCAGCGAAGAGAGGGTCGGCCAGCGTAGCGTAGCCGGGGTGAGTCAAACGGAGCGCGCAAAAATTCATCTTTCACCCACTTTTCGCAGTTTCCGGTTTATTAATTATCTTCGCAGCCCATAACGAATTTGTAGACTTCATGAAATTATTAGAAGGAAAGATCGCGCTGATCACAGGCGCGTCAAAAGGCATAGGCCGCAAAATAGCTGAAAAATTTGCAGAACATGGCGCTGATGTTGCATTTACCTATTTATCTTCTGTTGAAAAAGGACAGGCTTTAGAGCAGGAACTGCAAAAATTTGGAACTAAAGTAAAAGGCTATCGCTCCGATGCTTCTAAATTTGATGAAGCCGAAAAACTCATTACCGATATTGTTGCCGATTTCGGCACTCTGCATATCGTAGTTAACAACGCCGGTATCACTAAGGACGGTTTGCTTATGCGCATGACCGAAGAGAACTGGGACGAGGTATTGGATGTGAACCTGAAATCAGTATTCAACGTAACCAAAGCGGCATCAAAAATTATGATGAAGAACCGTAATGGTGTGTTCATTAACATGAGCTCGGTAGTAGGTGTACAGGGTAATGCAGGGCAGGCCAATTACGCGGCATCAAAGGCTGGTATTATTGGTTTCTCAAAATCTATAGCTAAAGAATTAGGCTCACGTAACATACGCGCAAACGTAATTGCACCGGGCTTTATTCGTACCGAAATGACTGAAGTGCTCGACTCTAAAGTTGTTGAAGGCTGGGCACAGGCCATCCCGCTTAAACGCGCCGGCGAAACTGAAGATGTGGCTAATGCCTGCGTTTTCCTGGCATCAGATATGGCAACTTACATTACAGGACAGGTAATTCCTGTTGATGGCGGGATGTTATAGGTAGAAATTATATACCACTGTCATGCTGAGGAACGAAGCATCTATTCTATAAGCGACAGAGAAATGTTTTTCCCGCTGTTTGTGTCCTCACAAACAGCTACCAGTAACAAGTTAACGGATTGTTTGTGAGGACACAAACAATGGGGTGAAATTATATGGAAGTTGATTTTAGTAATATAGCGGATCATATAATTCCAATAGCAGGGCATTCTTTAAATTGGCGTTTCACTGAGATACCAACAGAGCATTTAAATGAATTAAAGCCATTAGATAATCACGCGTCTAAATTTTTATCTGATTATATTATTGGTACAGGACTGCATAGTGATATACCTTTTAAAGACGGGTTCTTTAAAAGGATAGATAGTATCAATGTACAGAATGTAAAAAAAGAAGAAGTCGGAAAATGGCTTTTCGATCTTGATTTTCCAATAAATGATGAGATTTTTCTCTCATGGAGCCCAACAGAAGCAATGATTGTTCCCTGGAAGTCGTTGATTCAATATTTTGATTGTTTTTATCACCTCGTCAGCGATGATTTAACTGTATTCGATCAAACTTTGAATTGGTCGTTACTTTTCTTTCATGAGGGTGAAATCTATTACGGTACAAAATAAAATTTATAATATGTTGCACGTTTTCCCACTGTTTGTGTCCCTACCATAGGTGTTCGGAAGATTTGATTTCTTACAAATATTGAGCATAGGGTCACCCTGAGGCACTCGAAGGGTAAGCGTAAAGGCCTTTGCCCACATGCTTCGAGTGCCTCAGCATGACACTCTTTTTTAATCTTCCGAACACTTATAGTGTCCTCACATACAGTTGCCAATTAATATAATGTTTGTGAGGGCGCAAATAATAGGGCGAGGTTCTATCCACCTTGTCATGCTGAGGTACGAAGTATCTATTCTGCAAGCACCAGAGAAACGCGGATAGTTTCTTTGCTACCGCTCAGAATGACAATTTTTATTAAGGTCAACATAAAAAACAGCATATTTGGATACAGATATGCTGTTTTTATTTTCAATAACATGGGGAGCGGTTTCGGGATGGTGGGCATTGGCCTGCTTGTTGCTTGGCGTTTTGTATGCCTGGCTCATGTATCGGCAGCCGATAAACCTGGCCAATAAATTCAGGTATGTATTATCAGTTGTACGGGCTTTAACGGTAGCTATCATAGCACTGCTTTTGCTGGCGCCGATGTTAAAGTCGGTAGGTTATAAGTCTGAAAAACCGCTGGTTTTAATTTTGCAGGATAATTCGGAATCCATAAAATTATTCAACCCAAAGGGCTCGCAGTCATATAACGTATACAATCTCGCAATTGATTTAGACAAGGTTAAATCCACTCTCGGCGATAACTACGAAGTACACGAATTCAATTTCGATAAAACGCTTCATAACGGGTTATCTACTAAATTCAATGGCAAGCAAACCGATATATCCGCCGCACTTAAGCAAGTGAATGAGCAGTACGTAAACCAAAATATCGGTGCAATAGTATTGGCAACCGATGGCCTCTACAACCAGGGCAGCGATCCGCAATATGAGGCGCGTAATTTTAAAACTGCTATCTATACGGTTGCATTGGGCGATACTACGCCTAAACACGATCTGCTGATAGCTAACGTAAACTACAACAAAACCGCTTTCTTAGGTAACGACTTTGAGATAGAAGTTTTAGCCGAAGCCTACCAAAGTAAAGGCGAAACCATGCGTTTGTCAGTTACCGAGGATGGTAAACAGGTAGCTGCGCAAAATATCCCGGTAAATTCAGCTGCTTTTCAAAAACTGGTGCCTTTAAAGTTAAATGCTGATAGAAAAGGTGTCCGTAAGTTTAATATCAGTATTGCACCTGTTAGTAATGAGCTATCGACCCAAAACAACAGCGAGACTATTTATGTAGATGTACTGGATGCCAAACAGAAAGTATTGCTGGTTTATAACGGCCCGCATCCTGATGTAAGTGTGATAAAAAAAGGCATTGAAAGCAACCGTAACTTTGAGGTGAAAACAACGTTATTATCCGATCTATCAACCTTAAAGATCGGCGATTATAGTTTAGTTATTCTTTACCAGTTAACACCCGGTAATTCTGGCTTGTTGCAAAGTCTGGCAAAAACAAAAATGCCGGTTTGGTATATGCTGGGCGGGCAATCGGATCTGCAGGATTTTAACAATCAGCAACAGGCTATTAAAATAAGCAGTGGCAGGGCCGAAATGCAGGAGGTATTCGCGCAGCCGGTGCCAGAGTTTTCGGCTTTTACACTCACCGATTCAACCCGACAAAAGATAAGTACCTTTCCGCCATTGATGGCGCCTTTTGGCAGCTATACATCATCGCCGACTAACCAGATCTTACTCAAACAAAAGATAGGCAACGTTTTAACCACCTATCCGCTGTTGTCATTCAGCGATGAAGCAGGCAGGCGCACAGGTATCCTTACAGGCGAAGGCCTGTGGCGCTGGCAACTGGCCGAATATAAAGCTAATAGCAATCATCATGCTGTGGAAGAACTATTAAGCCAAAGTGTGCAATACCTTACCGCTAATGCAAACCGGCAGCAATTCAGGGTTTATCCGGCTAAAAACGTGTTTGATGAAGGCGAAAATGTGATCCTGAATGCAGAGTTATACAATGACGCATTCGAACTGATTAATACGCCAGATGTTAAGATCGACCTGAAAAGTGTTGATGGTAAAAACTATAGCTTCCTGTTCACCCGGAGCGGGCAAAGCTACCAGCTGGATGCTGGCGCATTGCCGGTAGGGGAGTATACCTATTCTGCCACAACAAAAGTGGGACCCCGTTCATTTACCGCAAACGGACAACTAACCGTAAAAGCCCTGAACCTTGAAACACGCCAAAGTGCTGCCAATCACCAGTTGTTAAACAACATCGCCAAACAATCCGGCGGACAAATGCTATTGCCGTCACAAATAAACCGGCTGGCCGATCTGATCCGCAAAAATGATAACATTAAAACCGTTGTTTACCAGGATAAACATTATAGCGATATGATAGATGTGAAATGGATTTTTATCGTAATTCTTGCCTTGTTAAGTACTGAATGGTTTATAAGAAAACGCGAAGGAGAGATTTAACGCTTTTTTTAAATTCCCTCCCTTGGGAGGGGTGCGCAGGATAGTGCAGTGGCAGGGAGGCGTTTCTACACCAGATGCGATTGCATAAACCCCTACCTTCCCTTCCCCTGGGAAGGAATCGCACAATCCACCTCACTTAAAAAAACAAAGAAATCTACTCCAGTTTATATCAAAAAAATTACCTGTGTACCAGCAACATTGGCTGGCAATTTGATAGATTTGTGTAGCGATTATTTTATTAAAAAATATTTAATTTAGTGGTTAAACCTTTTACAATAAAGTTGTCTAACCATATATAATTCAACGAGGGCTACGAACCATGAAAAGATCGATCTATTTAGGGCTGTTATTTTTAATCCTGTCGGGATTATCAGCCTGTACCAGTTACAACTACTACACCGCCGGCCTTAACAAAACAAATATGAGCGGTTACCGCACTTTTGCATGGATACCTGCAGGTACCGCAAAGGTTAATAATGTGGTTAGCCTTAACAGCACGGCAGATGCAAATATTAAAGATGCAACAACACTGGCACTGCAAAGCAAAGGTTTAAGCTTGCAGCAAAAACAGCCCGATCTGCTGGTTAGCTATACTACTACTGTTGGCCGAGGGTCAAGAACAACTTATTATACCAATTATGGCTTTTACGGTCCGTATGCCGGTTGGGGATTAGGCTGGGGTGGCTATTATGGTTGGCGCGGTGGTTTTGGTGGTTACTATGGTGGCTGGGGATATGGATACCGTCCGTATTACTATGCTTTCGGAGCTCCGTTCGCATACTCTGGAGGTATAACTTATGCCGATCAGGAACATTATAAAGAAGGTACTTTAATTATAGATCTGATAGATAGAAGAACAAGAAAAGTAGTATGGCGTGGCTTTGGCGTTGGCGAAGTGCATAGCGACCCTAAAAAGAATGTTGACGACCTCCCTAAGGTTGTTGATGGTATACTCAAACAATTACAAACTGCTCCACCAAGCAACGGTAATTATATGTACCATACCATGAGCTCTTAACTATTGATAAGCGACTCTACAGCAATTGGTAGCCCGGCCTGACGCCGGGCTATTTTTTTGCCCGGATTTTCTCTTTTTTGTAGAGACGCAATACTTTGCGTCTCTTTTTAGTTGCGGGAGACGCAAAATATTGCGTCTCTACAGAGAATGCTATTCACTAAAATACTTCATCGCCTCTTTCGCCGCCACTTGTCCCGATATTAATGCCGGTGGCACACCCGGCCCGGGTACGGTTAACTGTCCGGTATACAACAAATTTTTAATGTGCTTTGCCCGCATGGATGGTTTAAAGAACGCCGTTTGGCCTAATGTATTCGCTAGCCCATATGCATTGCCTTTAAAGGAGTGATAGTCGGCTTTAAAATCATTCATTGCATAGCTGCGCTTAACTACAATGTTGTGCTTTATACTTTCGCCGACGGTTTTTTCAAAGCGATTTACTATCAGATTAAAATATTGTTCGCGCAGGGTTTCACTATCTTCCAGTCCGGGTGCTAAGGGGATCAGGAAAAATAGGTTTTCGCAGCCTTCAGGTGCTACGCTATCATCAGTTTTTGATGGACAGCAAACATAAAACAGCGGTTTCTCGGGCCATTTGGGTGCGGTATAGATCTCTTTGGCATGCTGCTCAAAATCCTCATCAAAAAACAAATTGTGGTGCTTAATATCGCCCAGTTTTTTATTTATGCCGATGTAAAACAACAGTGCCGACGGTGACATAGTGCGGCTATCCCAATATCTACGATCATAATTGCGGTTGGGCTTTGCTATTAGCTGTTGATCTACATGCTCATAATCAGCGGCCGCTATTACAAAATCAGCATTAAAAATACCTTTGCTAGTTTGAATTTGGTTAACCAGTTTATCGGTTACATCGATCTTAGTAACCTCAGTATTTAGTTGAATATCAACACCCAATTCTTCGGCAAGCTTAACCATTGCTTTTACAATTTCATGCATACCACCCATGGGGTACCAGGTGCCCAAAACCAGGTCGGCGTAATTCATCATGCTGTACATGGCCGGGGTATCCTGTGGTTTTGCACCGAGGAAGAGTACTGGAAATTCCAATAGTTTTATCAACCTTGGATCCTTAAAATATTTGCGCACATGTTTGCTCATGCTGGTGAGCAATTGCATACTAAAGCTTTTGCGAATGAGGTTAAGATCAATAAACTCTCCGAGCGTGTGCGACGGGCGAAAAACATATTCACCCATGCCTACTTCATATTT
Organism: Mucilaginibacter mallensis; assembly: GCF_900105165.1. Taxonomy (NCBI): domain Bacteria; kingdom Pseudomonadati; phylum Bacteroidota; class Sphingobacteriia; order Sphingobacteriales; family Sphingobacteriaceae; genus Mucilaginibacter; species Mucilaginibacter mallensis. The sequence continues at coordinate 4,310,506 of NZ_LT629740.1, read as the reverse complement.
GTACCGGGCCTGGACTAAAAACGCTTTTAAGTTATTGCTGCTGCCGGGTTCTATACTTTCAAAAAGTGTTTCCAGTTCAGGTATACCGGCGGGTATGTCCACTGCTTCATCTTTATCAAAATAAACACGGTAGGCTGGGTCGAGTCTTTTTAGCTCGTAGAAATCCTGCGGTTTTTTACCAAACAGAGCGAAGAAGTTTTCGAAAACATCGGGCATCCAGTACCAGCTTGGCCCCATATCAAACTTAAACCCATCCTGCTGCCACACCCTTGCACGGCCACCGGGCTGATCATTCTTTTCCAGTACTGTAACCCTAAAACCCGCTTTTGCCAGCACACATGCAGCCGATAATCCGGCGAAACCCGCGCCGATCACTATAACGTGTTTACCCTTATCCATTTGTTTTCAGCGCCTAAGGTAGTAAATAGTTTTGGGGCACTTTAAAAACAAATTCCCGCGTATTTTTGTAATATTGTATATAATGTGCATGCGAGAAAATGAACCTGTATAATGAAACCTGCTTTGAATGCAGCAAGTTGGTAACCAGCAAATACAGCACTTCATTCAGCACGGGAATAAAAGCTTTTGATAAAAAATTCAGGAACCCGGTTTACGCCATTTACGGCTTTGTGCGGCTTGCTGATGAAATAGTTGATACTTTCCACTATTACGATAAGCAACAGCTCATTAAAGATTTCAGGTTGGAAACCTTTAAGGCCATTGAAGAAAGGATCAGCTTGAACCCCATCTTAAATTCCTTTCAGATCGTAGTAAATGATTACGAAATAGCTCCGGAACTGATAGACGCCTTCCTGCTATCCATGGAAATGGATTTGGATAAAAAGACCTATAACACCGAGGCTTACAAAACTTACATTTTTGGTTCGGCTGAGGTGGTTGGACTGATGTGCCTTAAGGTTTTTTGTGGTGATGATGAGCAATTATACCGTAAGTTATTGCCTAACGCCTGCAGCCTGGGTTCGGCATTTCAAAAGGTTAATTTTTTGCGGGACGTAAAAGCCGACCTTGAAGAACGAGGCCGCACCTATTTCCCGGGTATCGATTTTAAGAATTTTACCGAAGCAGATAAACACCGCATTGAAGCCGATATAAAAAAGGATTTTGACGATGGTTTTGAAGGGATAAAAAGATTGCCGCATGGCTGCCGCCTGGGAGTTTATATCGCTTACTGTTATTATTTGCAGTTATTTAAAAAAATAGCCAGCATATCCGCTGTTACTTTGATGCAAAAACGCATACGTATTTCTGATACCCGCAAAATGTCTATCTATTGCACGGCGCTTATCAAGCAAAAGCTAAACACTATTTGATAAATTAGCATTTACAGCACCTAATGCTGTAAAATTTCCAAAAAATGCCTATATTAAGCTGTTAACCGTTTTTAATGAAGTTTACCTATTTACTGATTAATTTCTTTACACTACTTTTTCCAGTTGCTTTATCATTCGATAAGCGGGTACAATTTCACAAAAGCTGGAAATTCATCTGGCCGGGTATGGCCATTACGGGCCTCGTTTTCTTATTCTGGGATGTGCTTTTTACACTCAAAGGTGTATGGAGCTTCAATAGCAGTTATGTAACAGGTCCGGCTGTTTTAGGCCTGCCCATTGAAGAGATCCTATTCTTTTTAACCGTACCGTTTGCCTGTATATTCATTTACGCCTGCTTAAATTATTATGTAAAGCGGGAAATGGAAATGCGCCTTACCCGCGTCATATCAAACCTGATCATTATATTCTCTATACTGATACTTATATTTTATCATCATCGCATGTATACCAGGGTTGCTTTTACGTTGGTTGCTTTTTTGGTGATATTATTCCAGTTTATTTATAAGGTGCGCTGGCTTAGCCGTTTTTATGTAACGTATGCGGTAGCGCTTATACCGTTTTATATTATTAATGGAATACTTACCGGTTTGCCTGTGGTTATATACAATAACACTGAAATGTTAGGCAGGCGTATAGGTACAATACCTATTGAGGATCATTTTTATATGATGGCGCTGTTGCTCATGAACATTGGTTTTTTTGAGTATTTTAGAAAGAGGGCTATAAAAGTACATTATGACAAATTTGCCGGAGTACACTAAATCGCAACTGGCCCTGCGCAACGGGCAGGATAAGCCCGAAATATGGGTGGCGTATAAGGGTATAATTTACGATGTTACTGAAAGCCGCCTGTGGCGCAATGGCAAGCACTATGAGCACTGGGCAGGGCAGGACCTTACCGATGAGCTCATAGATGCTCCACACACGCATGAAGTTTTTGAAAAATTTAAAGCCGTAGCGAAGCTAAAATAATCCTATTTATTAACCATACTCATCGCGGCCTCAGTATATCGGGGGCCGGTGTTTGGATATTTCTTTACCACCGTTTCGATTGCTTTAAAATCAGTATCACCCAAAGTAATATCTACCGAGGCTGCATTTTCCTTTAAATATTTTGTCTTTTTTGTACCGGGGATAGGGATGATATCATCACCCTGGGCTAGAACCCATGCCAGCGCCAATTGTGCTGGCGTACAGCCCTTATCGTGAGCTATGCTCGCGAAATCTGCGGCCAGTTTGGTGTTGTTTTCATAATACTCACCGCTAAAACGTGGTATACTGTGCCTGAAATCATCGGCCTTAAACTCATTAGTATCCGTTGGCAAAGTAGCGCTGAATAATCCACGTGAAAGCGGGCTGAATGGCACAAAACCGATCCCTAATTTACGGCAAGCCGGGATGATCTGCGATTCAGCATCACGGGTTAACAGCGAATATTCGCTTTGCAGTGCGGCTATGGGGTGAATTTTACAGGCATGTTCCAGTGTTTCAGCAGATGCTTCGGAAAGGCCAAGATAGCGCACTTTACCTTCTTTAACCAGATCAGCCATGCCGCCTATCATTTCTTCAAGTGGTATAGTTGGGTCGATACGATGCGCGTAATACAGATCGATCACATCAACCTTAAGCCGTTTTAAACTTGCCTCAACAGCCTTTTTAGCATAAGCCGGAGAAGCGTCAAAACTACGTTCACCATCTTTTTGGGCAAGGAAACCAAATTTAGTGGCTATAAAAATCTTATCGCGGTTTGGTGCCAATACTTTTGATATCAGCTCCTCATTGGTATGCGGACCGTAAATATCGGCAGTATCCCAAAAGTTTATGCCCAGGTCGAGCGCCAGTTCCAGTACTTTTATTGATTCTGCATCATCGCGGTCGCCGTAGGCGTGGGTCATACCCATACAGCCTAAGCCAATAGCCGATAATTTTTCACCTGTGTTGCCAAGTTCCCTGTATTTCATAATTGTTTGCTATTATATAATCAGGAAACGGCTATATCTGCTGCTTGTTTTATAGTAATTGTAAGAATTACGCTATAATGGCAAACTGCGATAAGGTAACAAACTCATTTACCCTTGCTGCAATTTCTTCCTGTGAAAGGTTTCTGATCTTTTCGGTACCAAATTTCTCCACACAGAATGATGCCAGCGCCGAGCCGAATATGATAGCGTTTTTCATGTTGTTGAAGTTAATGGTGCCCACATTGGCTAGATAGCCAATGAAACCGCCTGCAAAGGTATCACCTGCGCCGGTTGGGTCGAACACATCAGCCAATGGCAATGCCGGTGCTGAGAATACCAGATCATCACTAAACAGCAATGCGCCATGTTCACCTTTTTTAATGATGAGGTATTTAGGGCCCATCTGTAATATTTTACGGGCGGCCTTTACCAATGAAAATTCGCCTGACAATTGGCGTGCCTCTGCATCATTAATGGTTAATACATCAACAAGCTTTATGGTTTCTAGCAGGTCGTCCATGGCAATGTCCATCCAAAAGTTCATGGTGTCCATTACAATAAGCTTAGGGCGGTTTTTAAGGCGTTTAATAACGGTTTGCTGTACCTGCGGGGTAAGGTTACCCAGCATCAGGTATTCGCAATCCTGGTAGCTTTCAGGTATGATAGGGTCAAAATCAGCCAATACGTTCAGTTCGGTTATCAGCGTATCACGACTGTTCATATCGTTATGGTATTTGCCCGACCAAAAGAAAGATTTTTCGCCTTCTTTTACTTGCAAGCCTTCGGTGCTGATATTGTGATTATGAAAATCCTCAATCTCGCTTTGCGGAAAATCATCGCCTACAACGGCTACAATTTTAACCTCATCATAAAAATATGATGCGGCTAAGCTGGCATAAGTGGCAGCGCCACCAACAATTTTATCCATTTTACCAAAGGGTGTTTCAATAGCATCAAATGCTACGGTACCAATAACAACTAAACTCATACTGAATGTGTAATTTTTTTCCGGGGGCAAATATTGTGAAATTACCGTAGAAATTAGCTGATGGCCTTAATTTATATTGACTAAATGTTAGTTTAAAATACAAACAGATAAAATTAAATGCCTGAATATTAATTGATATTAATTTTTTATGATTTTTTTTTGGAGAAATATTGTGAAATTTCAACAGAAATCCTACTTTTGCACACTCCAAACCGGAAAATGATTCCTGAGTAGCTCAGCTGGTTAGAGCATCTGACTGTTAATCAGAGGGTCGCTGGTTCGAGCCCAGCCTCAGGAGCCTGAAAATCAATAATTTAACCCAACTCTGGCGAGTTGGGTTTTTTATTTGCAGAAAATTTGCAGAAAAAATATCAGAACAGATGCAAACACCTTTTTGCGTAACTTTGTTCTACTTCCATTCTTTAGGCTAATTAAAGGCTGTTCTTAACGTATTTGCCTGTAGTTTTAATTTTTTCATTACAGAATAAGAACCCCTGACTATAGTTAAAGACTTAATTTAATTGCTCCGATTATGCAGCATCTCAAAGAATTTTTGACCCGCATTCAAACTTTTGATCTACGAATTATCGAGGATGATATTCACATGGAATGGGGAACGAATGAAAAGAAGCATGTTCAGGTCTATGACCTAAGTCATCAGACCCAATACTATGACAGTTTTTCTTATCGGAGCGAATTACGGGTATTAAAAGATATGGCCTTTATCGATCTTATGGCATTAGATAAAGAGCGCATCAAGTTACAATTGGAAGAACTCTCCAAAGTCCGGGAACGGTTTAAGGAATTTTGGAGAAATTACCACGACCACCATTCGGAAATGACACAGGTCTATGAACGCCACTTTATTTTTTCCGTCAACCTGGAGTATTTATTTATTGTTAACGGCCTGCAATCCACCAATGCAGAAATCGAAGTAAGTAGCAAATTTGCAGAAGACCTTGGCGAATCAGTCAAGCTGCGGGAGAAGTTTTTAAGAGAACTGATCTATGCTACTGAAACAGCCATTAAGCCAAAGCGGTCTGAAGCCGAATTTAAAGAATGGCTGGATGCCGAAAGAGCGAGACAGGAAGTGGCAACGGCTGAAACTACTAACAAGACTTTAATAACTCCTAAATCCGAAACAGCCGAGGCACCGGAAACAGCGGCGGTGCAGGAAGCACACACCGAGCCTGAACTAAGTGAAGAACAATTGGCTGCTGCTAAATTAGTGGGATACTATCCGACCTTTAAGGAGGGGGCAGCCCGGCAACTATTTGACTTATTGAAAACTTATTTTGTTCCTGAAGAACATTTTTCGCTGGAAAAATTGTTATTAGATGACGAGGCCCCTGCCAGTCCTTTGTTATTCCGTGGTTCCGCCACCCAACTGGCCGATGCATTTAAACAACTCAAAGAAGCCAACCTGATTGTAGGCTGCCGTATGAGCGACCTTGAAAGATGGATAGCCCCAAAATTCCTATATCTATCCCCGCAGTCCCAACCCAGGGAACTACCCGAGGACTATCTCAATGGATTAATGTCAACTAAAGGTCGTCCCTGTAAGTCCCCCATCCTGACAATTGAACAAAAGGAAGACAAGTTTTTTATTTTGCCCGCTCCCGCAGCAAAAAATAACAAAAAAATGAGGGGGTAGGCGCAGGGTTGCCGCTTACCTACTTGTAACCCTGCAAAACAGGCCCATACCATTGCAGCATTAAACAAAATTAATGCGCAATGAAAGATACACTCACCTTTGACCAGTTACCCGAAGCGGTAACTAAGATGCAAGAAAAGCTGGACATCATAGAACAGCTTTTACTTCAGCGACAAGTACAGTCGCCGGAGCAAGACGAAATTATGCCCGTTGCCAAGGCTGCAATATTTTTAGATCTTGCTGTTCCAACCGTTTACAGTAAAGTATGCCGAAAAGAAATCCCTGTTAATAAGCGCGGGAAACGCCTGTATTTCTATCGTTCGGAACTCACCGAATGGATCAAGTCTGGCCGGAAGAAAACGGCGGATGAAATACAGGAAGATGCGTTAAAGCATCTGACAACCGGAAGTAAAAAATCCAAAGCGTTTTAAGTCCAATGGAGCGCTTGGAAACTACTATCCTTATCATTAGCGGTAATATTAAGTTAACGGCATTATAGGGCGATCCTAAGTGCGTCAAAAAGTAAACGGCCTTTTGAACGCAGCCCGACACACCCGCCCTGATTGGGTAGCGTACCGATGAGGCACCAATGGCGCCCATCGGTAAAAGGATCGGCGGATCAGCGATACCGCGAGCGGTATGCTGAAAGCCCGACACCCGCAGGCGGGTGTAAAATAGACGCGGCGGCAAGCCGCCGGAGAGAATGGGCGGCACCTTTGGTGCCACCGTTTGAACAGACCGATAATCGCAATAGCGATTATCGAAGAACCGCGAAAGCGGCAAGCCGCTTTTGGCTGGGCAGCACCAAGGTGCTGCCCAAACAGCCTCTGTATATATGGCGATAGCCATATATACAGATAGCGGAACAGGCCTTTGGCCTGTAAGCGGAGCCAGCTATGTTTCGGCCCTGCCAAAACTCGCTGGCCCCCTTCATGCTATCGCATTTGGGGGGATTAGGAAAGAATTTATTAAGACAGATTGATGCTTTATCAGCCTTGATTTTAAAGTAAGTCAAATGGAGAAGGAAACACAGAAACTAAGAGTGGTAAACAAGGGTGGCCGCCCGAAGGCGCAAATAAAAAGAGATTGCCAATTGACGGTGATGTGTAATATTATCGAGAAAAAGATGATACAGTCCAATGCCAAACGCGCCAGGACAAACGTATCAATTTATCTCCGTCAAATAGGATTAAATGGCCGGATAACGGCGAAGACTTTGCCGAGGGAAGTGTTGAAATTTACCGGCACCTTAAATCACATGGCGGCCAATTTAAATCAAATCGCCAGGAAGCGGAACAAGGGTGAAGATTTAAATACACTTGACAGAGCATTGCTGAACCAGGAAGTCAGAAGCTTGCAGAGTGTAGTAAAAGAGGTTAAGAATTATTTGGCATGATCGGGAAAATCACTACAGGTAAAAGTTTTCGCGGCTGCATGAGCTACCTGCATGAAGGCCGGTTGCAGGAGAATGAGGAACTGCAAAAGCTGGAAATGGAAAAGAAGCAGTCGGAGGTCATTTACTATAACCAGTGCTTTGGCAACAAGAAAGAATTGATCCGGCAATTTGTAGAGGTAGCGCAATTGAACCCGAATGTCAGCAAGCGGGTGTTCCACGCCAGTATCAGTTTTGACCTGGCCGACAATGGAAAACTCAGCACACAGGACAAGATCGATATCGCTCAGAAGTTGGCCAAAGAGTTTGATTTTGCAGATAGACAATACGTAGTGATTACCCATGCCGATACCGAGCATGAACACCTGCATATTGTTGCCAACCGGATCGGTTTAGAGGGGCCGACCGGGAGCGACAGTAACAGCTATCGGCGCATGGCTGAATATTGCAGACGGATGGAGCAAGCTTACAAATTGACCAAAGTGCTGAGCCCTAACAAATTCCTGAAACCAGAGCAGAGGGTAGCGCAAAGCCAGCGGGTGGATCAGCGCAAGGAACACTTAAAAGCACATTTGGCTAAGGCGGTTAAGCAATGCAAAAGCGTAAAGGAAGTCAAAAGCTATATGGAGCAGAAAGGCTATCAGGTGGAACTTGGGCGAGGTATCGCTTTTACCGATCAGCAGCATGTCAGGTTCAAAGGCAGCCAGGTGGGTTACAGCCTGGCCGACATCGAAAAGAAAATTCGGCAGGAGCAGACACAGCGGCAGGTACAGCAAATGCAGGCTAAAAACCAGGCCCGCGATCAACGTCAAGCGTATGAGCAGGAACAACCCAAAAGTTTGGCCGATCAGTTACGGGAAGTGATTAGCGAGAATGAGCAAAAAGAGCAGAAAATCTATTTGAAGCGGGAACCGGAAACGCATTATTTAAGTGCAGCGCTGGCAACTGGCGGCGAATTGTTTGCTGGCCTGCTTCAAACCATGCCGGAAGAAGAACCGGAAACGCCAAGTAAAAAGAAGAAGAAAAAGTTAGGCCAGGATCAAAGCTACCACATAAGCAGGTAGGGAAATTGAATTGTAAAACCATTAATTAATGATAATATGAAGAATGAAGCAACAGTAATCGATGAAGTGACTATGACGGATATGCTCAAAAATATTTTCGAGCATGAAGAAAAAATGCAGAAATACATGGAAACTCAGGCAGTAGCGATTAAGGAAAAAGACACCGTGATCGAACGATTGCTCACCGAAAGCAAGAAGCAAAAAGAAGAATTTGCAACCAAGCTGGCCAATATGAAAGTGACTGCGCCAGCTCCTGATCTGTCCGTGGTAAAGGAAGCCATTACTGCCGGGCTTGCAGGCATCACTAAAAATATGGCTACAGACTTTGTTGCCATCAGAGAGATGATCAACAGAGGCCCGGCCCCGATCACACGGAAACTTCAGCTATTCACAGATGCCAAAACGCCTGAGCAATACAAAGCGGTGCTTTCATGGATCGTCTTTGGATTGATAGGTTTGGTAACATCGGTCGGCACCATTATGCTGATCTGGCACTATATGAATTTAACCCACGTCCGCTAATTCAATTCTGCCATGAACCCATTAAATATAGGGCAGCGGTTTTGGCGGCTGCCCTATCAAACAACCAAAAAAATTAGTAAATTTGATTAACGATGGATAAGAGTATGGAAACACAAATTTTGACAGACGAAAGCGGTGAACCGACAAGAGTGGTGATGGATTACCAAACCTACGTTGAAATGTACCGGCAATTAAACCTGCCGTTACCCCCTGCTAAAACCGTACAGGCGCGCAATCCGCTCGACTGGTATACCAGAACTGAAAGCGCTAACTCTATATTAAACGGATTGGTAGCACTGGCCTCGCGGGAAAAAATGAAAGAATCTGAAAAGGCCAATCCTGATCAGCAGCGCATCGAGGAATTGCTGGCTTTACGCAAAGAGGCTATTGAGGCGGTAAACAACAATGATAATTTTTCCAGCCTGGAGCGGATGGATCAGGTCATTGAAAAATACGGTCCTATCTTATTAGCGGAGAAAAAAAAAATCCCGATTTAAGTTCAGAGTATGGGGTAGACCGAACCGAGTCCTTAAAGAACTTGTACACGCTCTCTGAACAACGGTTTGACAAAATTCAACAGATCATTATTGAAGATAACACGGCTATTGCTAAAGCATCCGATAGCCCCGTGGTCATTATCTTAGGTGCCCAGCCTGGTGCGGGCAAAACAGAGTTAGAAAGAATCGCCAGGGCCGAATTAGGTGGTAATATTATTAATTGTAATGCAGACTTGTTCAGAGATTATCACCCTGACGCCCATGAGATCAAATCCCGCTTTGAATCCTACTATCCTTCACTTACTGCCAAATACGCGCAGGATTGGAATAATGGTTTGAGGGCTTACTGCGAAGACAACCGGCTTAACTATATACTGGAAACAACGTTTTCGTCCGGCCCAGAGATGAATAAGACCATAGATGAACTTCAACAAAAGGGCTACCGTGTAGAGATTAAGCTGCTGGCTATCCATCCCCGGCTGAGTTTGTTGGGCACCCACCTGCGCTTTGAGGACATGAAGTCCCAGGAGAAAGGTGGCAGAATGGTCGGCAAGGAAGTGCATGACCAAAAATATGAGATGGTTGTGCCCACCCTTTATACTGTACAATCTGCCGCATTGTACAACAAACTGCAAATGTATGGCCGTAGCGTTGAACCCGTTGAAGGTTCCTTTAAGTTAGGGGTTTATCTGATCGCTACCAATCCGCCTAATCCCTTGCAGTTGTTCCAGGATGAAATTGACCGGAAATGGTCGCCGGAGCTTTCAGCAAGTTTTAACCAGGGTGTTCAACATGCGGTTCATTTAATGCAGGCCAGGAACGCCGCTGAGCAGGAGATTAAAGGTTTCCTGAAAGACATGCAGAGTGAATATCCCACCCAAAAACAATTGCAGTTGCAAATGGAGCAACAAATAAAGGAGCAGGAATTTGCGGAGCAGCTTAATAAGCGCCTGGTGGGTGAATTGCCACATATTGACATTAATGGAACAGATTTTACCATAGACCTGCGGTTGGGCGAGTTACGTGAAACAAAAGCACCGGGAAACAGCATCCAATTGCACCAGATGCAGGCCGGGCGTGCAGGCGAAGCCTATCTCTTTTTCTATCATACGCAAAAACATACCGTTTACGATCCCCCGGCCAATATCAAATCACTGCCGAAAAATGTTGTTGTAGTCGAAATCCCCATTGAAGCAAAGCTCGATCCGGTAGCTACGGCAGAAATACTTGGGGTTGATATTAAAGAATTTGTCGAAGCCCACCCTATTCAAAACGAGTTGATTGCTGTGGTTAAACAGCTTTTTCAATCTGCCTTACCAGAACTGATCCAGCAAAATTTGAGGAAGGAGGAACAAAAAAGGCAAGAACAAGATCAAAAAAAAGGCAGGAACCCCGGCGAAGATTTAGACCAGGGACTTGACCGGGCTCCTAAAATAGGCCGGTGAAATAAGCTCACTATAACACGAAAGGGTTAATGGCTATTTCAATGAAATGAAGCAAATCACAACACGCGAAGCGCGTTCTGATTTGCTTTCATTCTTTGAACAACTGATATTTGCAACAACGGCGTTGATCTGGCTTCGATATGACTTTACCAATAATTGGTCTTTTATGCCTTTGGTAGGATTGCGTCATTTACCAGCTTGCTGTCGACAAACTGTTCAAACCTTATTATTTTTCCATCTTCCAATTTCCAGACATGGGCTACCCTGGCTTCAAAATATTTGCCGGTGATTTTGTAAGTGCCTGTGTAGGTACCGTAGGCAGCAACCTTATCATCACTTGCAACATAGTCTTCCGGTGTAAACTTATAATCCACCCATTCGCTTCCTAAGCGGCTAAAAACGTTTTTTGTAACGCTTTGCAAACCTATGTAAGTGCCTGCATAAGGAAAACCTTTGGCTTCGGTCCAGGAGATATCTTCGGCAGCATATTTGATTAAATTTTTGCCGTTTTCTTCTGAAGTCTTTCCTTCATAAGTGCTTTTTATAATTTCAAGATTTGTCATTTGCTTTTAATTTAAGGAACAACCTGGCAGCGCAATAAGCATTGCCAGGTTGAACAATATTTTCAATTTTACCATTTCATTTCTCCTGTGTTTACTTTTGCACCTATTTGTAAGGCTATATCAAAAGTAAGTGCAGGGTATTTTTCTTTTACTGCTGCAACCAGCGCTGCTGAAGTTTTGTTAGTTTTTAAAGCCTCTTCGTAAAATTCGATATAGGTTTTAGTATGTTTTACAGCACTAATGTCAAATGGACTTGCGTTATTGGCGTGGGCTGGAATCACGATAGCCGGATGTAATGCTTCAATTTTATCTAAAACATTGATCCATTGCTTACGCGCATCAGCGGTCTGCGCATCCGCCATCCAAAGATTGAAGGTGGTTCCAAAAACATTGATACCACCTACAACTGTTTTAATGGAAGGTATCCATACGAAGGTTTTATTTGGAAATTCTTCTAAGCCCACAATCTCCAATTTCTGTCCTTCCAGCTCAATGCTGTTGCCTTTTAAAACCTGCGGTAAAATGACATTTGAGGTTACCTTATTACCCAATTGCCCACCCCAAACTTCTAATTTCTTTTGAGCAGTCGCTTTGATATGTTCCACTGTCGCCGATGAGGCATAAGCAGTTACTTCCGGGAAGTATTTTTTGAAAACTTCCAGTCCGAAATAAAAATCAGGGTCGCCATAAGAAACATAAATAGCGGTTAATTTTTTGCCGGAATTTTTGATTTCCTGCGCTACTTTATCAGCATCTGCCAGGGTGAATTGCGCGTCAATTAAAACTGCGTCAGTTTTACCGGATATAATAACCGATGCTACACCAAAACTGTTTTCCGATGCGTTGTAAACCTGTAGTTTCAAACTGCTTGTTTCAATGGTTTTGAAACTTTGTGCTTGTGTGTCCATTTTGAATAAAATTAGAGTTGTTAATAATGTTATTGAAATAATTTGCCTCATCTTTAAGTGTTTTAAATGATAATGCAAAAGTGCATCCATCCATAGCGCAAAAAGATTGAACAAGTTCAATAAATAAAAGCTGCCTCTATTTTTGACCAGCTATCTTCTTTCTGATCTTACTCAGGAACTCATGGCTGATCCCTAAATAGGCAGCTATCTGCAGGTTAGAAAGGCGTTGGAATAATTCAGGATATTTCTCCATGAAGTCGAGGTAGCGCTGGTCTGCCGTTTTACTTAAATTGTCTATCATTCTCCTCTGTAAGGCCACATGCGTTTTTTGAGTCATTACCCTGAATAGCTTTTCTATTTTAGGCAGATTTGTATAAGCAAATTCTTTATCCTTTTTGGATATCAGTAACACCTCACTATCTTCAATTGCCTCTATATAAAGTTGCGAAGGCATGCCATTGGTAAAACTGTCAATATCAGTAATCCACCAATTCTCAGCTGCGAAGTATAATATTTGCTCAAAACCATTCTGGTCGATATGATAAACGCGAAAAAGTCCTTTGTTCACAAAGCCTTCAAACCTGCAAACTTCACCAGCTCTCAGCAAGAAACTTTTTTTACCAATGAGTTTTTGTTGAAATAAACTGCAAAATGCTTCAGTTTCCTCTTCGGAAAGCGCAATATGTTTGATGATATTTTGTTTGATTAGTTCTGTCATCGCTGATTAATTGTACTGGTACTAAGTTACCATTATATCTCTTGTAATGCCTCTTTGTTAAATGGGCAACCGTTTTGACAATTAATCCCATCGCAAATCAATCAACAAAGTATCACACCTTTTAGCTAATGCATTTATGTGCCTTTTTTAGTTTCCTTTAATGAACTTAGAGAAATGAATTCAATAATTTTAGCCGTTCGAAATTTGTACCATAATTGACCCCCTGTGCGTGCAGATATGTAAAATCGTATTATGCCATTTTTATTTTTGTGCAATTCGTTGTTTATCTGTTCTTTCGCGGTATCAATTAGTTTTAACTGTACATATTTTGTGCTGTTTCTCTTTCTTTTTTACCCGGTTTCCGAAAAATATTTTTGACATAGGTTGAATTGAGCCGATAAGGGGCTTTAGCATTTACCTTCTTTTAGAATGCCTCACCTATATGCTTTTGCTGTGCGCTTCATTTTTTTATAAATTAAATTTCACATCCTAATTCAATAAGCGGTCCTTAAATTTATTGGGAGCACTCCCTACCTCTTTTTTAAACAGACGCGAAAAATAAGTTGGATTCTCAAACCCAAGCGACGTCGAGATCTCCGATATGTTCATGTCGCCCCCTGTCAGCATATTTTTTGCCTCACCGATCAAAAAAAGGTGAATAAGTTCTAACGCTGTTTTTCCTGTTTCTTCTTTAAGCAGATCAGTTAAATAACGGGGAGATATATGCATCTTTTCTGCCATGGAAGCTACCGTAGGCAGCCCAATATCTTTCGATTTTCTTTCTTCGAAATTTGCAGCGAGTAATGCATTGAACCTGGTAAGCGTCGCTCCGGTTAATTCTGTCCGATGAATAAACTGTCTTTTGTAAAACCGCTGCGCATATTTTAGCATGGAATCAAGATGACTGATAATGATCGCTTTGCTATGTTCATCTGTATTATTATTATATTCCTTTTCTATACTGAAATACAGGTTCCAGATAATATTTTCTTCCGCGGGTGAAAGATGTAGCGCCTCATTCACCTCGTAGTCAAAATAGCTGTATTTTTTAATTTCATTGTAGAGGGACGTTCCAGGTAAAAAGTCCTTATGGATGATGATCAGAAACCCCTTTTCCTCCAATTCCATATTTCGGAAAGACACTTTCTGTTGCGGTTTGATAAATGACATGGAGCCAAGATCATGGTCGTACTTGGTTTTTCCGTAAAGCATTTGCCCCGATTTTAGCTTTTTGAATCCAATGATGTAAAATTCTGAAAAAAATTCAAGTTCGCTAATGCTGGTGCAATTATCCCGTTCACCATAAGCCACACTAAAAAGGGGGTGCTCAGGCGGCTTGACACCAAGAGCTTCATGCAGGTCGCTGATTTTTTTGAAATGCTTCATATTGTTCACAATTATAAAAACAGAACCCGGCAAATCCGGATCCTGTTAATTTAAACTTCTATTAACCATGTGCTGCCACAGAAACATCCTGCCATGATTCCCACGTTTTCAGGCGTTCTTCGTAAGTATATTTTACCCAGGGGTAAACAGTTTTACCCAATAACAATCTTAATGGCGGATTTTCCGAATCCACCAGGGTAAGTAGCGCATTGGCAGTTGCAGCAGGGTTACCAGAATCTTGCTCACTAGCGAGTTCATAAAAGTCTTTTCTTATGCCATCGTAAGCCGGTATCGATTCACTCAATGCAAGGGAATTGGTACCGAAGAAATCTGTAGAGAAACCACCCGGTTCCAATATGGTTACTTTAATGCCAAAGCCACTTACTTCGCCAGCCAGCGTTTCAGTAAGACCTTCAACTGCGAACTTGGATGCACTGTACAAACCCATTAATGATACTGTATTCAAACCCAAAGCGCTTGAAAGTTGAATGATATGCCCCGATTTTTGCTGACGCATGATAGGCACAACCGCTTGTATAGTCCATAATGAACCCAGTACATTAGTTTCAAATTGCGTCCTAACATCTTGCTCGTTTAACTCCTCTACAGATCCAATGTGCCCGTAGCCGGCATTATTTATTAATACATCGATGCGGCCAAAGTGGGTCTTTGCAGTTTCAATTGCTTCAAAACTTGCTTTTTTATCAGTTACATCAAGTTTTAGTACCAATAGATTTGAAGAAAATTCTTTTGTAAGTTCCGTTAATGTTTCAGGGGTTCGAACAGCCGCAACTACATTATCGCCACGTTGTAAAAACGCTTCTGCCCAAATCCGGCCGAATCCGCGGGATGCGCCCGTTATAAAAATTGTTTTTGCCATTATCTTATTGTTTAAATTTATAAGGACAAAGTTCTGCTAATTTAATATAGCTATTTTGATACAAAAGTAGGCAATAATGAAACGTTTATACGAAATCCAGATATGGACTAAGCCATTCATTATTCCCGGTCCATGACCTTTTTACGGTGATTCAAACCCCAGTCTTTCAGAGAATAAATGATGGGCGTCAGCGTATCAGCATATTGCGCCAATTGATAGGTGATCTTCACCGGATAATCATCAATCACGGTCCTGATGACCAAAAGGTGCTGTTCCAAGTCTTTCAGTTCTTTTGCCAAAACTTTGGGTGTAATGCCAGGGATACTTTCCAGTATATCGGTGAACCGATCGTTTCCAACACCTACAGAAATGATAATGGGTAGTTTCCATTTACCATTGATCACGTCGAAAGCATCCCTCACGGGCTTTATCGTTTTGATGCAATCACAATGTGCTTTTTTTGCTGGCATAAAACCTCATTTAAAACTATTCAACTTTCCTTAGGGAAAATGCTATACAAAAGAAAGTAATCACACTTGCTTGTTTAGAAGCAAAGTAGTCAAAAAGGGTTAAGTTGATTCGAGTTAATTCGTTTTTTAATATCTTTGAGTCGGATTTATTCCACGGCGCTGACACCGTAAAAACTTCACAACGTCAGGACTTTCATAATTATTTGTTGAGCTTCACGTAAAACCGTCACTATTCCGTCATGACGTTTTTTTACGTGGCCTAAAAAAACAAGATTATGGCAACTGTAAATGCTGTGATTTATGACCAATTTAAAAGGGAGGAGGGAACCTTCCATGTACAAATCAAAGTCTTTCACAAAGATGTCCGCCGGTTTATCGAAACCAACCAATATGTAACGGCCCGGCAACTTGATGAGAACTTAAAATTAAGGATAAACGTATCCTTAAATCGTTAGACGATACACTAACGGATTATCGAAAGACCATTGGCGACCTTGCTTAAATAATAAATCATTTTTTTTGCAACAAGTAAAATACTTTTTAAATATCTTATTTACAATTAGTTATATATCTTCGCACATTTGCGGTATATTCTCACACAAATAGGCTACCGCCTTTTTGCCCCCCCCCATTAGTTTTACCTCCCAATAATATGTGCTTTATACAGTTGACAAACGGTTCGCTGTAACTGTACATATTGACCAATTATAAAACCAACAAGCCAAATTTAATTTCTCGTTTTAGGCATTCAGCTATTGTTCGCTGTGGATGGCATTTTGCAAGGCTATAGGTCTTGCGCCGGATGGGACGAAATCTTTTTTGTGAAAGGTTTTATATGATTATAATCTTTTAAAAAATAAAATAAAAACTTTTTAGCAAAAAGAAGATGACCCAGTTACTAAAATTCATGTGTATATCGGATAACCTGTTTAAACACGAGTTTAGAACGATTTGACAAGATGCTTGAGTAGCTAAGTGCATTTGTATGATTTATAAAGCAAATAAGTCATCTATTTTACCGACAAGTTTACTTGCAATTAACCAATTTATTTATAGTGGCATGAAAAACCGCAAAACTAACCAATTTTTATGAAGAAAACTTTAATCAATCTTTTATGCATCTTGGCAGTCCTTGTATTAACAAGATGCAGCAAGCAAGAAATAGGTTCAGGCATTAAGCCGCTTATTACAAACAAAGTTAATAAGACATTCGCCGCATTGAGTTACCCAAGTTACAATACTTCACCACTTCCGCCCGATCAAACGGGGATGACCAGTACAGCGCCTCAAATAGCTGCAAATATGACGTTAGGTATTAATATTGGCAACACATTGGAAGCTCCTGGAAACGAAAACGCATGGGGAAACCCTAATATTACCCAGGCACTCATCGACGGCTATAAACAAAGGGGTTTTAACGCCATAAGGATCCCTTGTAATTGGGATTGGTCACATATAATAAACACATCAACCGAGCAAATAGACCCGGCCTGGCTTACCCGTGTGCAGCAGGTTGTGCAATACTGCATTAACGATGGGATGTATGCGATATTAAATATACATTATGACGGCGGATGGTTGGAGAACAATTGCACAACCACCGCGCAGCCCGCTGTTAATGCCAAACAAAAAGCACTTTGGGAACAAATTGCAACACAAATGCGTGGTTTTGACCAGCACCTGCTTTTTGCCAGCACGAATGAACCTAACTCCGCAACGGATACCACAGGGATGAGAGTTCTACTTTCTTATCATCAAACTTTTATCAACGCCGTGAGGTCAACCGGCGGGCACAACAGTTACAGGACGCTGGTTATCCAGGGCCCCAAAGGAGGTGATATGGTTTATACAGACAGTCTGATGAACACAATGCCAACTGACCCGGCATCCAACCGTTTGATGGTGGAAATCCATAACTACACTCCCTGGAACTTTTGTTTAATGACCGCGGATGCATCATGGGGCAATGCGTTTTATTATTGGGGCACAGGATATCACACCACCTTCGATGTTGCGCACAATCCTTACTGGGGCGAGGAATCGACCCTTAGCGGGTATTTCCAAAGGATGCAGAAAAAGTTTACAAGTAAAGGCATACCGGTAATAATGGGCGAGTTTGCAGTAATGGACCGAAGCCTTACAGGAGACTCTTTAAACTTCAATCTTGCTTCCAGAGCATATTGGTATAATTTTTGTATGCACCAGGCTTTGGCAAACGGTTTACATCCATTTCTTTGGGACACTGGATCGCTCATTAACAGATCGACTTACGCTGTAAAAGATCAACGGGATTTAGCGGCCCTTCTACAAGGAACACAAACTAGCGCGTCCCCTGCATTTCAGATTGGTGGTGTGTACCAGATTATCAATAGGTATAGTTTTAAGCCTTTAGAGATCGGTGGCTGGGCAAGTAATAATGGGGCGCTGGCAGATCAATGGGATTATGATGCTGGAGCAAATCAGCAATTTAAAGTGCAGGCTGCGGCAAATGGCAGCTACCTGTTAACGCCTATGCATGTTAGCGGGAAATGTTTGGAAGTATGGGGTGGGTCTGGCTCTAACGGCGGGGCCGTGGATATGTGGGATTATACAGGTACAGGCGGAGCTAATCAAAACTGGTTAATTCAGCCAACCTATGATGGATTCTATGAAATCATCAACGTAAATAGCGGAAAAGCCCTCGAAGTTACTTTAGGGACTAATCCCGCAATTCCATTCAGAAACGGTAGCGCGGCCGATCAATATGATTATTTTGGGGGCAAGAACCAGCAATGGGCGTTTGTGAAAATATAATAAAACCTCATAAGTTAAAATTACTATAAACCAATTTAGGGGATTATCACCAGCTTTGATTTGGTTTAAACACACAGGTTAATTGATGCGTTCGGTAGTAACATGCCGGGCGCATTTTTCGTTGAATGAATAAACCGGGCCTTGACCAGGAGAGGGAATGCAAAATGTCAGGTTTGTTAACAAAAATTGCCCGTTAAGGCAATTTTTATATTACCTTAGTTTACTGGCTTCAAAAATCAATCTGTTGATTTTTGTTTTTTCCAATAATGGGCCACATGCGCGTAAAATATTATTATCTCCTTGCTGTTACATTAATTTTTGGATGTGTAAATGTTTTTGGGCAACGCAGCCAATATCGGTTTTCGCACCTTGATATAAGTAATGGGCTGTCGAACAACCAGGTTAATTGCATATTTAAAGATTCCGAAGGCTTTATGTGGTTTGGCACGGAATCGGGCCTTAACCGTTATGACGGTTATAACTTTAAGGTATTTGGGCACGACGCAAATAATAAGAACTCTATTAAATTCGATAATATAAACAATATTTTTGAAGGCCCTGATAAAAAATTATGGATAGGAAGTGGTAACGGATATTGTTTTTATGATCCGGAAACAGAACGGTTTAATAGTGATATGTCATTATTGTCACGTCCTTTAAAGCTACCTGTTAAAAATCCTCAAAAAATTGAACGCACCACTGCTGCAGACTTTTGGTTTTTATATGCTGATTCGGGCATTTACAGATATAACACCATAAGCAAAAAGACGACGCATTATTATCACAGTGTTAAAGGTGCTCCCTCGTTATACTCAAGTTCTATTGCAGACATCACGCCTGACGTTAAAGGCAATATTTGGATAGTTTATACTGACGGAATGGTGGAGATGCTTGATGTTAAACTTAATAAGATCAGCTATCGCACTGGCGTATTTAACAAGGTAACCAATAATAAGAAAGAGCATTATACCTTGCTCGTCGATCGCGATGGTGATTTATGGTTTTATGCGTCATCGGCTAATTTAGGTGTATTTTATTACCAGCCATCAACAGGGACTTTCCGGTATATCGGCAAAGAATCATCCGGGATAAAGTTAAACACAAACATTGTTACCAATATTGTTCAGGCTGATGATGGCTTGATATGGATCGCCGCTGATCAAGGGGGTATAAATGTGCTGGATAAAAAGACGGCGAAAATTACCTATCTGCTAAACAAGGGAGATGACCCTACCTCATTAAGGGAGAACACAGTGAATCTATATAAGGATGACTTAGGTATTATATGGGCTGGTACTTACAAAAAGGGAATAAGTTATTATCATAAAAATATTATCAGGTTCCCTATTTTCAGGCATTTAGATTCTGATCCGGGTAGTTTAAGGTTTAACGATGTCAATAAATTTGCAGAAGACAAACTGGGGAATTTATGGATCGGGACCAATGGCGGCGGTCTCATTTATTTTAATCGTAAGACGGGTGTATACACCCAATACAAAAACAATCCGAATGATCGCAATAGTTTATCAAGCGATGTAATTATTAGCCTATGTATAGACCATGACCAAAAATTATGGATAGGTACCTATTTTGGCGGTTTAGATTGCTTTGACGGGAAAACGTTTAGCCATTATAAACACGACGATAACGTGGCCACCAGTATTGCTGATAACCGGGTATTTAGCATTTTGGAAGACTCGTCGCACCGTTTATGGATAGGAACGCTTTATGGTGGCCTCGAAGTTTTCGACCGGACAAAAAAAATATTTTACCACCCGTTAACCCAGGCCGACATCACGTCTACTTTTACGTCCTCGATCTTCGAGGATAAACATGGCAATATCTGGGTGGGCGGGTATTTGGGCGTAGATGTGATAATGAAGGAAGGAGGATTGGTAAGGCACTATACTTCAAAAAACGGGTTACTTGACGATTTAATAAGAAGTATAGATGAGGATAGCAGGGGTTTGATGTGGATAACGACCGCGGGTGGATTGAATGTGTTGGATTGTAAAACAAACACATTTATCTCGCTGACTAAAAAAGACGGGTTGCCCGACAACCAGGTTTTGAATATATTGGAAGATAACAGGGGGGCCATGTGGCTAAGTACATCAAACGGGCTGAGCCGGATAACGTTGATACCGGGCAATGGCACCTATAAGTTTCAATTTGAAAATTTCGACGAAACAGATGGTCTGCAAGGCAGGGAGTTTAACAAAAACGCAGCTTTAAAAACACGCGCCGGTGAATTGATATTTGGGGGCGCAGATGGTTTTAATCTGTTCGATCCGGCGAGCATTGAGCCCGAGACTTCCAAGCCTCAGTTAATCTTTACCGACTTTCAGTTGTTCAATAAGGGCATAACAGCAAATGAGGCCGTTAACGGGCATGTTATCCTTTCAAAAAGTATATCGGCAACGAATACAATAGTCCTTAATCACGACGAAAATATCTTTTCGATAGAATTTGCTGCCCTCGACTATATCAACCCGGGTAAAGTAAAATATCAGTATATACTGGAGGGTTTTAATAATGGATGGGTAAATGTTGATAATAAAACGAGGAAAGCCGGTTATACTAACCTCGACGCGGGAGACTATGTATTTAAGGTGCGCGTGTCCAATTCCGATGGTGTTTGGAATCCGCAAAGTATTTCTTTAAAAATTGAAGTATTGCCGCCGTTCTGGAAATCGACCGTAGCATACATTATTTATTTGGCACTCTCGATCGGTGTGCTCCTTATCATACGGCAACGGGGAATAGAAAAAATAAGGCGGCAATTTGCTGCTGAACAAGAAAAACGGGAAGCAGGCTTATTAATTGAACAAGAACGGCGTGAAGCAAAACTGTTAATTGAACAGGAAAGGCAGGAAGTTAAGCGTATACATGAACTCGACGAGTTAAAAATTAAATTTTTGACCAACGTGAGCCACGAGTTCAGAACGCCTTTGGCTTTAATTATGGGGCCGGTTGAAAAATTGCTTAAAATTTCATACGATATTGAATATCGTGCACAACTCGGTATTATCGGGAAGAACGCGCGGCGACTTTTGAATTTAGTAAACCAACTACTGGACTTTCGGAAAATGGAAGTGCAGGAGTTGAAATTACACTGTACACCCGGCGATATCGTCAGGTTTGTAAAAGAGAGCACCTTGTCTTTTCAAGATATTGCCGATGAAAAGAAAATTGCTTTAGCCTTCGATACTGATATTGAATCGTTAATAACGAGCTTTGATCACGACAAGATAGAAAGAATTTTATTCAATCTTCTGTCCAATGCATTTAAATTTACCCATAGTGGGGGCAACGTGACTGTATTACTCAGCAAAATTCAAACGCAATCAACAGACAAACACGAAACAATTGAAATGAAAATTATTGATACCGGTATTGGCATCGATAAGGATAAACAAGACAAAATATTTGAGCGTTTTTTTCAGTCGGATATGCCGAAATCATTAATTAACCAAGGCAGTGGTATTGGGCTGGCAATAACACGTGAATTTGTAAAGATGCACAACGGCGACATCACCATTGAAAGCGAGCCTGGTTATGGAAGTTGTTTCATCATTCGATTGCCCTTGCCTGTAAATGATAGTTTGTTGACATCCCTGAACCTACCAGATGAAATTGAAAATGAATGGGCAGATGTCGGGCAAACCGAAGAAGAAAAGGTTTTTCCTAAACTTCAACATCTCGATAAAAAGCCAGTAGTATTGTTAGTAGAGGATAATGAAGACTTTCGTTTTTATTTGAAAGACAACCTTAAAGGTATATTTTTCATTGTCGAGGCTACAAACGGTAAGGAAGGATGGCAAAAGGCTTTGTCGCAGCACCCGGATATTATGGTAAGTGACATCAGTATGCCTGAAATGAATGGTATTGACCTCTGTAAAAAGATGAAAGGTGATAAACGTACTTCGCATATCCCGGTTATTATGTTAACTGCTTTAACTGGTGAGGAGGATCAATTAAAAGGATTGGAAATTGGTGCTAATGATTATATGACCAAGCCTTTCAACTTCGAGATACTGCTTTCAAAGATCAGAAATTTATTGACGCTTCAGAACACATTCAAACAGACGTATAAAAAACAGATGAATGTTGGTTTAAATGAAGTGGTTATAGAATCTGAGGATGAAAAGTTTTTAAGAAACGTAGTTGAATATATTGAGCAGAACATTTCAAATGATAAACTTTCTGTTGAAGAATTAAGTCGCCAGGTGAACATGAGCAGGGGAACACTTTATAAAAAGCTGTTAACGGTTACAGGTAAATCACCTGTTGAATTTATCCGCTTGGTAAAGCTGAAAAAGGCAGTTTATTTGCTGGAGAATAGCCAGAAGACTATAAGCCAAATATCCTACGAAGTTGGCTTTTATGCGCCCAAATATTTTACAAAACTATTCAAGGAGGAATATAAAATCCTTCCGTCTGACTACGTCAATAACGTTCGTCAAAATAGAATTTCGACAAAGTCCGAAAATAAATAGTAAGTCAAATTTTATTCTTATTTATTTTTTCACGCCTGTTCCTAAATATCGTTATCCAGATAGCTGTTCGGTAATTTGTTTATTATTATTTTGATTAAAATAATATGTTTAAGTAATTATATATTTAACTATCTTATTTACAATTAGTTACCTGTATTCGTACATTTGCGGTACATTCCCGCACAAATAGGCTACCGCTTTTTTTGCCCCCGATGTAGTTTTACCTCCCGATAATATGCGCTTTCTGCCGTTAACAAACGGTTCGCTATAGCTGTGCATATTCATCAAATTATAAACAATAAACCGGACTAAATAAAATTCATAACAATAAAAATGCTACAGACCCAAAGTATAGGTTTTGTCTGCGTGCTTTTGGCGATCAATTGCTTGGATAAAAATAAAAAATTATACGGCAGCTTTTGCGGGGCTGTTTTTCAATCTTTCATTTATTAACCATGCAATAAATAATTGTCAACAATAAATTTTAAACCAAGTAAAGATCACCCTATTAAATTATGAAGAAAAAAATGAGATCAAAAACCTAACAAACACCAAACCAATTAACCTAATTATTAAAAAACTTAAAAATCCTTTATCAAATGGATAAAAATTTACAAAAGAGAATGAAACGTCATATTTCATTATTTATAGCAAGCATGTTGTTATGTCTTTCAGGATATGCGCAAACAGTCGCTATCACCGGAAAGGTAACAAGCTCCGACAATTCAGAACCGATTCCTGGAGCAAACATTAAAATTAAGGGTTCAGGAACCGGAGTTGCATCCGCTCTTGATGGTACTTATAAAATAATGGCAAAGCCGGGAGATATACTCGAATTTAGCTTTTTGGGTTATGAACATCAGATTATAACGATTAAACAAGCCGGTACAATTAATGTTAGGCTAAATCCTACATCCAGCGACTTAAACGAAGTGGTTGTTGTTGGATACGGTAAAAGAGCAAGAAAGGATCTTACAGGTTCTATCAGCTCCATAAAAGGGGACGACCTTCGCCAAACACAACCAACTACTTTTGACCAGGCACTGCAGGGAAAAGTTCCAGGAGTTATCGTCCAACAGATATCGGGCCAACCCGGAGGCGGCGTATCTATCCAAATAAATGGCGTCTCGTCAATAACTGGCTCTAATTCGCCACTGTACGTAATAGATGGTGTTATTATTCCACCGGTCGGCGATCCCGGAACCGGTTCAAATCCATTAAATACTATCAATCCTGCTGAAATTGAATCAATAGATGTATTGAAAGATGCTTCGGCAACAGCCATATACGGTTCGCAGGCAAACAATGGCGTGGTTGTAATCACCACAAAAAGGGGCAAAGCTGGGGCACCGCATATAACTTATGATTTCTATTCCGGTTTCCAGGAAATATCGAAGCGGCTGCCTGCAATGAATTTGCAGCAGTTTGCTACTTTCATTAATGCACGGGCAGTTGTCTGGGGCTTTGATTCCAGAGCCGATTTTGCTGCTCCCCAATATTTAGGCCTCGGTACCGATTGGCAAAATGCGCTATTCAGGAGAGCTCCCGAAAACAATCACACAATTACTGTAAGTGGTGGCGATGAAAAAACCCAATATTTACTATCAACCTCGTATTTTGACCAGGAGGGGATAGCGCTTGGATCTGATTTTAAAAGATACTCGGTACGATTAAATTTAGATAACCAAACCACCAAATGGTTAAGAATAGGGACCAGCCTTCAATTAGCGCATATTAATGAAAATGTAAATTCAACTTCCAGTAGTGTAATCAATACCGCGTTAAGCATTACCCCTGATGTTCCGGTCACTAACTCTGACGGCTCCTATGGCGGTGTTACCGATCCCAGCGGGGTGGTACAACCTGTTGCCAACCCGGTGGCATTAGCCCAAATTGTCAAAGACTTAAAAACGAGGAATCAAGTATTCGGCAATGTGTATGCCGAAATCAAATTTACCAAAGATCTGTCGCTGCGAAATGAACTATCCGGTAACTTCGATTTTACTACGGAAGATCAGTTTTCGCCAAGTTATACTTTTGGTAAAAGCACTCCCAGCCCTAGCTTCGTTTCCGCTGCCGCTGCCCAAAATTTTTATACTGTAATACGCAATTTTCTAACTTATAACCATAATTTCAATAAACTTCATATCGATGCTTTAGCAGGGCATGAATCGCAGGAGAACACTTTTCAAAATGTTAGTGGTACTCGAAGAAATTCTCCCTCAAACGATGTGCAAGGGCTTAATTCGGGGGATGCTACCACGGCCACAAACTCCGGCGATAATTCGCAATCTAACCCTACCGGCGGCTCTGCACTGGAATCCTGGTTCGGCCGTGTCAATGTTTCCTGGGATGACAGATACACGCTAACCGGCAATATACGGAGAGATGGTTCTTCAAATTTCCCAAGCTACAATCATTGGGTTACTACCTATTCTGGCGGTTTTGCCTGGAAAATTAATCATGAGGATTTTTTGAAAAGTGTGAAAGGTATAGATGAATTAAATTTAAGGCTTGGTTATGGGTTAACCAACAATCAGGCTATACCGGGCAATACCTTTGTAACGCAACTTGCAACGGTTTCAAGTAGCTTATCCGGTACAGCACAGTTTCAAAACAATTTGCCAAATCCGGATGTGAAGTGGGAATCAACAAATGATTACAACGCGGGGATTGACGCATCGTTTTTGAATGGGCGCTTAGGTTTTACAGTTGATGTTTATGATCGCGAAACACATGGCCTTTTATTACAGGTGCCGCTTCCTGAATACAGTGGTACTGTAGCGGGTTATGGGCCGGGGTCCATGCAAGCGCCTTATGCCAATGTCGGCTCGTTAAGCAACAAAGGGTTCGACTTCCAAATTAACTCAACCAATATTAAATCCCAAAATTTTAGTTGGAAAACCAGCCTTACCCTATCGCGAAACATTAACAAAGTGACCAGTTTAGGTGCCGGTGGCGACGATGCTAACTTAAGCGAGAAATCTTATGTAATTAACGATATAATCGAAAAAACAGTGGTGGGCCAGCCCATTGGCGAGTTTTATGGTTATGTATTTGATGGGATTTTTTCAAAGCCAAGTGATTTTAAGACACATGCCCTCCCTGCTGACCCAAACGGCAATCCTTATCCGGTTTCTCAGGCAGGCGGCGGTATCTGGTACGGCGACCGTATGTTTAAAGACTTGAATGGTGACGGTATTATCGACTCAAGGGACGAAACTGCTTTGGGGTCGCCGATTCCAAAATTTCAGTATGGTATCAATAATACATTTAACTACAAAAATTTTGATTTGAATATTTTCTTTAGCGGCAGCTATGGCAACAAGGTATTCAATCAAGTGGCTGTACCGGAAAACGATCCGCAAAATCATGCCGCTTTTTTTACATCGGTATTAAACTATGCGAAATTAGCTTTGGTAAATCCCAACGGCTCTGCATCCGATGTTAACAACGTATATGTTACCAACCCGAATACAACGATTGTAGGCTTGAGAAATGACAATACCAACGATAACAACCGGCCTAATAGTTTAATGATCGAGGATGGTTCATTCCTGCGGTGCAAAAACATCACCTTAGGGTACACGTTTTCACCGAAACTTTTATCAAAAATATCCGTGAATTCGGTTAGGGTATTTGCAACAGTAACCAACGTCTTTGTAATCACAAAATATAAGGGCATGGACCCTGAGATTGGTTCGTGGAACCCGCTTCAGTCAGGGTGGGACCAGGGTTATTATCCGCAGCCAAAAGTATTTACTATGGGTGCAAACATAGCCTTGAAATAATAAAACGATTATCGATTTAAAATATATGTTTATGAAATCAATTCACAAAATTATTATCATCCTGCTATCTGCAGCAGCAATTACCGGATGTAAAAAGAGTTTCCTTGACCGTCCATCCAACTCGCAGATAAGTTCTAATAATTTTTACAAATCCACGTCCGATTTACGGCTGGCTACGGCAAGTCTGTACGGCGGTTCGGAGTGGTGGCAATTTAATAATGAGGCCTGGTTGCAAATTGGCGATGTATTGAGCGGCACTGGTAGTTTTCAGTATAATCCCGATTTGGTACAACTTTTTACACGCACTATTACAGCGCAAAATGGTATTGTAACCAATGGTTGGGTGGGCTTGTACAATGTTATCGGGCAATGTAATGGCGTTATTAATGCCATACAGCAAACAGCATCTTCGTCCATTTCGGCAAAAGACAAAAATGCGGCCATAGGTGAGGCAAAATTTATTCGTGCCGTAGCTTATTATCATTTGGCGGTGTATTGGGGTGCCGTACCAATTATTGAGGACAACAGCAAACTGATAAAAAATCCGCTGCTTAACCGCAATATTGTTTCGGATGTCTATAAATTCGTTGCCAATGACCTGACTTATGCAGCAAATAATCTTCCAAAAACGGATGACAAAGGCCGGGTAACTACCTGGTCGGCTCAGGGAATGCTGGGCAAGGTGTATTTAACAATGGCAGGTTTAGGCCAAAGTGGCGGGCAACGCGACCAGAAATTGCTTGACAGTGCCATAAAGTATGCGGGCAACGTGTGCAAAAATAGCGGGTTACAGCTTTTTGAGCAGAATGATCCGAACCATCAAGGTTATTATGATCTTTTCAGGCCGGTTAACAATGATAGCCCTGAATCATTATTTTCTCTCCAATGGGTTGGGGGTGTGGGTTATGGAAATGGCAACGACCTACAACTTTATTTTTCGCCAACCCCCGCCATTCTTCCTGAAAAGGAAGGTGGATGGGAACCTCTGGCGCCAACCTACGATCTATACCAGATGTATTCTGCTAAGGATACAGTACGGCGCAAAGCTACTATTATGCTGAACGGAGATCTTTATCCGGAATTAGATCAAGCAGATGGTGGTTATAAGGCAACCGCTACGGGCCTGAAGAAACACATTATTGGCAACGAAAAAGATAACAATGCGCCAACAATGGATCCTTGGTCATCAATTGAACACACCATGATTCTTAGGTTGGCCGATGTTTACCTGGTGTATGCCGAGGCGATTCTTGGAAATAATACCACTACGGCCGATGGAGATGCTATTAAATATTTTAACCTGGTGCGGTCTAGGGCGGGCGTTGATCCTGTTCTTACGCTGAGCGCTACAACACTGCGTACGGAAAGAAGAGTTGAACTCGCTTTTGAAGGACAATACTGGATAGACCTGGTTAGGTATTCTTATTATGATCCGGCTAACGCTGTGAAGTTCCTTAATGATCAGGATGTCAATCATGGCCGTATTTCGTTTACTTATGATCCCACAACGAAAACAGCTACGAGGGACACTACTGCCACCCCACTTACGCTTCCGGCAACCATAAGTTCATTTACGCTGCCAATTCCGTCATCTGAGGTGACCACTGACCCTAAATTGGCACAGCCACCAGTACCCTACTATTAATTTTAACAAATTAAAAATATTATAATTATGAAAAATAATTTAGACATCCGCTTGTATTTTTTGCCACTATTCTTCGCGATGATGGCTTTACTACCAGCTTGTAAGAAGAGTAGCAACAGCGGCGCAGCTCCTATTGTTACAAGCATAAGAATGTATCATCCGTCACCTAAGGATACTCTTTTGAGTACTGGTAATCCTAAAACTGATCCTACCTGGGCCGGAGGAACAGGACAATATGTGGTTATAATTGGCCAGAACCTGCAAAATGCGACGGAAATTGATTTTGATGGCGTTCCCACCCAATTTAACGCTGCTTTATTTGCGCCGAACAGCGCGGTGGTACAAATACCGAATATAGTGTATTCAACAATTGATACCACTAAGCTATACACCTTACACTATAAAACACCGGCGGGTTCCACCACGTTTTCCTTTAAACTGGGTCCGCCAGCACCTATTATTATGTCCATTTCCGACGTTTTCGCTAACCCGGGCGATTCGGTTTATCTGTACGGTGCCAATTTAGTATTGGTTCAACAGTTTACATATGGCGGAACCAAAATTCCAAAGTTTAACTCAAGTACCGATGGTACCTCTCTTGGCTTTTTGATGCCGGCAACAACATCCAACAAACTGATCATGGTAACTACTAAATCTGGTACTGCCCTGGATACCATAAATGCGAAGCCGATCATTGCCGGCATTTCCAACTGTAATGCCAACCAGGGTGATTCGATTTATGTTTATGGTAGTTACCTTAAGACTATTCAGTCATTTTCTTTTGGCGGTGCTACTATTACAAATTTCACATCAAGCCCAACTGGCAGTTATGTTTCGTTTGTTGCTCCAGCTTCGAGCAGCTACTCTAGTGGACCAGTGACCATTGTTACCAGTTATGGAACGGCTTCTACTGTTTATAATGTAAATACTCAAAATGGCGTTACTAACGGTCTTTTAGCAAATTTTGAGTGGGGTAATTATTTTGGTTATTCCTGGTATGGAGATATTTCAATGGCTTTTTCCCCTGTGGCCGATTTTAATGGTCCGTTGGGAACAGATAATACTATGTATATATATTTTAATTCTCCTGTTTTAGCTGCCGGTGCTAGTAAGTACGCGCCATTGGGTAATGACAATGCAACTTCTAATCCTGCTAATTTCTGGATGCCTGTGGCAAATCTTACAGATCCTCCTTCAAACTGGGCCATTCAATTTGAAATAAGTGTGGCTAACCCATGGAATGGAGGTACTCTTTATATTGAAACTGCCTTTGCAGGTGACAGTTATGTTGCGCGTTATGAGCCATGGAAAAATACCGTTGCTTTTAAAACAAAAGGTTGGGAAACCGTAACTATTCCTTTAAGTAACTTCAAATCAACAGTTAACCAATTAGGGGATGGTGTATCAATTACTCAAATAAGCCAATTATTAGGGCCTACTGGTGCGAATAGTTATAATATGACCCTTAAAAATTTCGATACTTCGCCAACTACAACTGGTTTTTATGCCGCTATTGACAATATCAGGTGTGTGAAAATCAAATAGCCTATAGCCCCCACAGCGTCAAGGTGCCGTGGGGGCTTTTACTAATCAAAATTACTTTTTAGAAAGAGCAAATTTTTAGAACCAGGAAATAACGTAAAAAGGTCAACGTACAATTGAGCCTCATTATAAATGACAAAAAAAAGGTACCATGCCGATATTTTTTAGTGCGTAGGATGTGTATGCGATTTTTAATTAAACGATAGAACAAAATGAAAAAAAAGTATTTTTTTAAATCCGTAGTATTATTTACTGCGATTATTACCCTTTTCGCATGCAAAAAGGCGAAGAGTCCGGCACCGGAACTCACTGTTAGCGTGTCGACAATGAGTTTTGCGCCTGATGGTGGTACCCAGGACATAACCGTTACCAGCAATGCTGCCTGGAGCGTAAGCAACCCTGCTTCGTCATGGCTGCAATTAAGCGCAACTTCCGGTAACAGCGGTAGTACCGTTATTCATGTCACAGCCACATCGCCAAATGGCACAGGGGCAAGCCAGTCGGCAATTTTTGAAATAAGTGCGTCAAACGGGCAGGCAAGAAGGGTAACGGTTACCCAGGCCCCCACCATATACCCAGGTTATAATACATCGCCCATAGCGCCGGACATGACCGGAGTGACCAGTAATGCCGTGCAACTGGCGGCAAAAATGGGAACGGGAATGGGCATGAATTTTGGCAACACCATGGACTCCCCGAACGACGGTGATTGGGTGTCTGGTAAAATTACCGACGCGCAGGTAAAATTTGTAAAAAAAATAGGTTTCAGTGCGGTACGGATTCCCATGAATTGGGTTTGGACCCATTTAAGCGATCCGAAAAAGGCAACAATTGACCCTGTATGGCTTGCGCGGGTGAAACAAGTGGTTGGATATTGTGTGGCTAATGATGTGTATGTAATAATAAATGCCCACGCGGATCTTGGCTGGCTGGAAAATAATGTCAATGCCATAAAGAAAGATTCCGTTAACGCAATGCAAAAGGCGATTTGGGAGCAGATTGCTACAACCCTGCGTGATTTTGATGAGCACCTTTTATTTGCCAGTACGAATGAACCTGCGGTTGATAATGCCGAGCAGATGGCCATACTCAATGGTTACCACGAAACATTCATCAATGCAGTTCGCTCTACCGGAGGCAGGAACAGTTACCGTGTGCTGGTTGTACAGGGGCCTCACGCTGATCCTACTAAAACTGCTACTTTGATGACTACTATGCCTACCGACCCGGTGCCTAACAAGTTGATACTCGAGGTGCATGACTACACGCCTGCTCAATTTACGTTACTAACGGATGGAGATGCAAGCTGGGGCAACATGATTTACTACTGGGGCGCTGGGAATGTTTCTACTATTGAGCCATCGCGCAACGCCCCCCCCGCAGTAAACGAGAGTCAGATCACTACTGAGTTACAAGGGGTAAAACAGGATTTTGTTGACAAAGGTATCCCTGTAATTCTGGGTGAATATGCGGCCCCGAGGAGAAATAATCCCAACGAGCCTATGCCTTTGGATACGGCGGTGAGCAACAGGTCTGTGGATTACTGGAACACTTTTATGACCAAAACGGCTAAAACGGATGGTATGCTGCCATTTTTTTGGGAGACGGGGCAAATGTTAGACAGGGCTAATAATGTGGTAATAGACCAGCGTATGTATAATTCCCTTGTGGCTGGATATAAGTAAAAATTAATGTTGGATTAAAGCTTTTTATGAAATAGCGGTACTGTGAACAGATTACACAGTACCGTTTTCTTAACGTATATGATCGGTATTGATTGTGAAAAGATAAATTGAACTAACAAAAATGAACAATATAATAAATAGGAGAAAGAGTTATGGGATATTTTTAGGCTTACTATTCTTGTTTCCATCGCTTTCTTTTTCCTGTAAGAAGAAACAGGTTGCGCCTCAATCTCAATCCCAATTCACTGTTTCTTCCGCGCAGGTTGTTTTTGAGTCAGAAGGAAGTAGTTCTAATGTTTCCATCACCGCAAATGGTAATTGGACAGCGTCATCCAATAGCTCATCTATATGGTTCACGATAAGTCAGGCATCGGGAGGCTCGGGAAATGTTACGCTTAAATTAACCGCGAACGCTAACAACACAGGGGCTGGCCGCGAGGCGATAGTGACTATCAACGCTTCGAATGGTGATACCAGGCAAATTCAAGTTTCACAGCCAGACAATCAAAATCTGTTAGCAAAATTCGCAATGGTTTCGCCGAAACTTCTCACCAATAATGGGAATCCTTTATTAGATTTTATGTTTACGGCCGACCCAACAGCTATAGAATACAATGGAAGAGTTTATGTGTACACCACGAATGATCAACAACAGTATGACACGGTAGGACCGGGTGGGAAAAATACTTACGCGTATATCCGCACACTGGTCATGATGTCTTCCGCTGATATGGTCAACTGGACCTATCATGGCCTCATAAATACAGCAGTACTGGCGCCATGGACTGCTTCGTCCTGGGCACCTTCTATTGAATCCAGAATGGAAGCAGATGGTAAAACGCATTTCTATATGTATTATTCCAATAACGGCTTGGGCTCGGCCATGCTTACTTCCACCTCTCCCGTTGGCCCCTGGAAAGACCCATTAGGGAAGAACATAGTCGACCGCTCTGTGCCCGGTGTGGATGTCGGTGCTCCATTCGATCCCGGAGTTTTGATTGACAACCAGGGTACAGGCTGGCTGGTTTTTGGAGGCGGAACGCCTAAAACAAAATATATGCCAGATAATGCCAGAATCGTCAAATTAGGAGCAGATATGATCAGTTTGGCCGGCAATGTTTCTAAGATACCCGCTCCTTATATGAATGAGGCCAGCGACCTTAACTTTATCAATGGAACCTGGGTTTATAACTATTGTACGAATTGGGATCCACGCAATGTATGGCCTTATAGCAATATTCCTAAACCAACCGCATGCAACATATCTTATATGACGAGTAAAACACCCTTAGATTCGGGTAGTTGGAAGTATGGCGATAATTACTTTAGGAATCCTGGCGACAACGTGGGTGACAAAATAGGTCCTTTGACAAACAATCACTCTCATTTGTTCACGTTTCAAGGGAAATGGTATTTTGCTTACCATGCCATGTATTTACAGAATTATTTTAACACTACGGGTGGTTTTCGGAATGTTGGTATCGAAGAAGCACCGATGGATACAACTAATGGCGTGAACATCCCCATGATCAACGCAACTTTTAAAGGTCCGTCACAAACTAAGCTATTAAATCCGTTCGTTCTGCAGCAAGCAGAAACCACGGCAGGCACTTCGGGGCACGTCAAGTTCGATACTGCTGGTATTGTGGGTAATATGGTTGCCATAGGACAAATAGATAAACAAGTTCTCATGGTCCGGGGAGCCGATTTTAGCAAACAGATTCCTTCCAAATTCGAAGCCAGGGTGAAAGGAACAGGTCAAATCGATGTTTATGTAAATAATCTTAAAGGCCCGGCCCTTGTTTCCCTTAAATGTGATACGAAGGACTGGACTACGCTCTCAACGCAAATAACACAGAAGATACCTAATGGAGTAGGGAATATCTATTTTGTATTTTATGGAGACGGTTTTTTGTTTGATGATTGGCAATTCGAGTAATTCCGGTTGCTGGTTTATTGATGCTATTTATAAGTAGATGTGCGATTCAAACGGGCTGTTACTGCCGATTCGGCGAAACCGTTAAGCCTTTCTTTTGAGAGCAGGAGGCAAATAAACGTTGATTCAGCAAGCCGCGAATTATTTAAGACAATGACACTAAAACTGCCGGTATCATGAATAAGCGTTTATTCATGATACCGGCATAATTCCGCAAGTTCAAACTAATTTATACGATTAACTCTAAAGGGTATTAAAAAAAAGGGATTATGGAAGATCAAATTATTTCAAAAGCACAAGAATTAGATGAAAGTGAAATTAAAGCTTTGATAGAGAATTTTGAGACGATCGGTATTTTGCTGAAGGAGCACCCTGCTTACTTCAGTAACCCTATCATATCGCCTGAATCGAAAAAAATATTTAACGAGGGTTTGGTCCTTATTAAGAACTTCACAAAAAAATGTTTAGAGCATTATGGGCTGACGTACCTTTGAAATGAGATTTTCAACAATAGGTTTCATCATATCCAAGATGATAAATAAAACATTGGCTCCAATTATTTCAAGGCCAACAACACACGGAAGTTCGAGCAATATGATATAAAGTATATTTTTCCGTGCTACCTGCAAATTCCGGACATCCTTTGAAAGAGGGTTTCAAGAAAGTTATATATGATAGAAAAACTGACAAGTGGGAACTATTTGAAATTCAATTGGATGATTTGATTTTTAATAATATTATAAGCCATTAATTAATAGATGTTGTATAAAGCAGTGAAAAAGAGAAGGGCCTTTAGAATACCCGACAAGCTTCAGAAAAAATATAAACGGGTTTCTGAGGGGCAGATAAGGGTGCACTTTGAAGAGGCATATCTACAAACAGGGAATGAGAAATTCTTGGGTGAATTAATTGAGTATATCAAGCAGAACATATCAAACCCCAATCTTTCTGTTGAAACAACCAGTCGTGAGATGAAAATGTGCCGGGTATCGTTGTATAAGAAACTTAAAATGCTTACCGGTAAATCGCCTGTGGAGTTTATACAGACAATCCGCCTGCAGAAAGCTGCCCATTTACTCGAAAATACAGAAATGAAGATTAACCAGGTAGCCAGTGAAGTTGGGTTTGAAGCACCTCAATATTTCGCAAAGCTTTTTAAAAGAGAATACGATATCCTCCCCTCTGCTTACGTTCTTTTTATCCGCAAGGCTAAAACCCAGGTAATATTAAGTACTATGGGCTGGCCTGCGCCTAAAATAGCAGGGTTTAGCAAAAAGAATATGAACAATAAATTACAAACTAAATTTTAAATAATCAATGCGTATAAAATATATTATAGTACTAGGTGCTGCCCTGTTTTTGTTTGGAAACGCTTCGGCACAAAATAAAAACGAAGCTGCGCGACAGGCTAAGATCACTAGCATCTTAAAGAAGATGACACTGGAAGAAAAAATAGAGATGCTGCACGGTAATGCCCTATTTTCCTCAGCAGGTGTGCCGCGTTTGGGTATCCCCGAACTAACCTGCGATGACGGCCCATTAGGTGTGCGGGAAGAAATAAAACGCTTCGACTGGGCTTCAGCAAACTGGACAACTGATTCCGCCACGTTTTTACCCAACGGCTCGGCCATAGCAGCCACATGGAACCCTGCAATGGCAAATAAATACGGGGTAGTTATGGGCGAGGAAGCCAACGCTATGAAAAAGAACATCATGCTTGCACCCGCATTCAATATTTGCCGGATGCCGCTTTGCGGTCGCACCTACGAGTACTATTCTGAAGATCCATATTTAAACGGTCAATTGGCTATTCAATCAGTAAAAGGGATTCAAAGTCAGCATGTAGCAGCCTGTATAAAACACTTTGCTGCCAATAACCAGGAACTCAACCGCGATAGCGTAAACACGATAGTTGATGAGCGTACTTTGCGCGAAATATATTTCCCCGCCTTTAAAGCGGCGGTACAGCAAGGTAATGCTTATACGGTAATGTCGGCTTACAATAAAGTGAACAGTTACTGGTGTTCGGAGAATGACTTTTTACTAAATAAAGTGTTAAAAAAAGGCTGGGGCTTTAAGGGAGTGGTCATGTCCGACTGGAGCGGTGTACACCATACCGTTGCGGCCGCTAATAATGGCCTGGATATAGAAATGGGCTCAAGCGGGCCGTATGATCAGTGGTATTTTGCTAAGCCACTACTTGCGGCAGTAAAATCAGGCCAGGTTTCAGTAAAAACAATAGATGATAAAGTGAGGAGGATCTTATGGTTGATTTATCATACATCCATGAGTGCAAATCACCCAAAAGGGTCTATTGCCACACTAGCGCATGCCAAAGCCGCATATGATATTGCAACAGAATCTATAGTCCTGTTAAAAAATGATGCTCATTTATTACCATTAAAGGCAAGCAACATTAAAAGTATTGCCGTTATCGGTGATAATGCCACCCGTACGTTTGCATTAGGCGGGTACGGAGCAGGCGTAAAAGCGCAACACGAGATAACAGCTTTGGAGGGTATAAAATCACGGTTCGGCAAAACGGCGAGCATCAGTTTCGCCCAGGGGTACAAGGCGAATTATTTAGCAAACAATACGGATGCGCAGAATGCTGGTTATGATCACCCCGACCAAACTTTGATCGACCAGGCCGTGGCGCTTGCAAAAACAACCGACATCGCCATTTTATGCATCGGTTCTAATCGCGAGTTTGAAAGCGAAGGCCATGACCGCAAAAATTTGGAGCTGCCCTTTGGCGAGCAGGCATTGGTTAACGCGGTTAGTGCAGCTAACCCTAATACGATTATCGTAATAATGGCGGGCGCTCCGTACGATCTGAATGAAATCAAAAAATCAAATCAAACGATTGTTTGGTCGTGGTTTAACGGATCGGAAGCAGGGAATGCACTGGCCGATGTTTTAAAAGGTATAGTGAACCCGTCAGGCCGTTTACCATTTACCTTTCCTGTCTCGTTGGGTGACTCACCGGCGGCTGCCTTAAATACATATCCGGGTAAACACCTGACGGCTGATTATAAAGAAGGCATACTGGTAGGTTATCGCTGGTACGACACTAAAAACATAGAACCGCTGTATTGCTTTGGTTACGGGTTGTCATATACTCATTTTACTTATACTGATTTGGCCATTAACAAGAAAGCGTATAAAAGTGGGGATAAAATAACGGTTTCCTTAAAGATTAAGAACACCGGCGCCGTAGCAGGAAAAGAAGTTGTTCAACTTTATATCAGCAAACTAAACTCTTCAGTTTTGCGCCCTGGCAAAGAACTAAAGGCATTTAAAAAGATTATGATAGCACCGGGTCAAACGGCTCCTGTTTTAATAAACATAGCTATAAACGACCTCGCCTATTTTAACGATAAATTAAAAAATTGGGTGATTGAGCCTGGTCAATACAAGATACTGGCCGCTGCGTCATCGAGAGATATCAGGCAAACAGCAACGTTTAATATTAAGTAGGTTAACCGCGAGTCATAATGCAGGCTTCGGCAATTGTGAAATTTTCCAGTTGACAATCGAGGCACTTACGGCAAATGGCATACCCATACATGCTGAATAGTGTCTAATTATTTACAGGCCTCTGGCAACATAGGGCGCATATTTATAAAATGAAAAAGAAATATTTACTACTTGTTTTGGGAAGTTTATTTTTAAGCATAGCATTAGCACAAAACAAAGATGAAAAAGGCCATACAGGCACCGAAAGAATTATTCAGGTCGATTTTAATAAAGAAATAGGGCCCTTAAATACTTCATTTAAAGAATGCGTAGGTGCCGGGCGTGCAAATGAAGGGTTAAGGGCTGACTGGCAGCAGCAGCTAGCTATTGCGAGGAAAGAATGCGGCTTCAAATATATCCGCATGCACGGGTTGCTCACCGATGATATGGCTGTTTATAGCGAAGACCGTAATGGTAACCCGCAATATAATTACCAGTATGTTGATGCTTTGTATGACTACATTGTTAGTATAGGCATGAAGCCATTCGTAGAGTTAGGCTTCATGCCGGGAGCACTTGCCAGCGGGGGCAAAACAATTTTCTGGTGGAGAGGTAATGTAACACTGCCCAAAGATTATAAAAAATGGGCGGATTTAATTCGTAACCTGACCCAACACTTTACTGAACGGTACGGTGCCAAAGAAGTAAAAACCTGGTATTTTGAAGTTTGGAACGAACCGAACTTGAAAGATGGTTTCTGGACCGGTACGCAGGCGGATTATTTCAAATTATATCAATACAGCGCGCGGGCAATTAAAAGCGTCAACCCTGCTTACAGAGTTGGCGGTCCAGCCACGGCAGGGGCCGCCTGGGTGCCTGAAATGATAGACTTTTGTAAAAATAATTCCGTGCCTATCGATTTTATCAGCACACATGCTTACGGCGTAAAACAGGGATTTCTGGATGAACACGGATCAACGGGTACGGTGCTCGACAAAAACGAATGGAGCGTTAGCGGCGATGTTTTAAATTCACGCAAACAGATTCAAAATTCAGCCATTCCCGGGCTGGAACTACATTATACAGAATGGAGCTCGTCATACACGCCTTCAGACCCTCTTCATGATAGCTATCACGAAGCTGCATACATACTTAAAAAATTAAAACAGGTTGGATCGGCGGCCAATTCAATGTCCTACTGGACATTTACTGATATTTTTGAAGAGGCCGGACCTCGTTTTACCCCTTTTCACGGCGGATTTGGCTTAATGAACATCGAAGGGATCAAAAAACCCGCATTTTTTGCCTATTCCTTTTTAAACAAACTGGGAGGAACTGAATTAGCCAATCGAGACAGTTCTTCCTGGGCCTGTAAAGATAACAGAGGAGATGTTCAGGTTTTGTTGTGGGATTACACCTATACCTTGCCGGATTCTGTAAATAATCAGGCTTATTATATTAAAGACTTGCCAGCCAAAACTAAAGGCAAAGTAAGAGTTAATTTATCGCATATACCGGCAGGAAAATACACGATGGAAATTTATAAAGTAGGATACAGGGTGAATGACGCATATACAAGCTATGTGGATATGGGCAGGCCATCACAGCTAACATTGCAGCAGGTTAAAAAGTTAAAAGAACAAAATGGTTCTCCTATGGCAATACAGCAGATTGAAATAAAACCAAGCGGCGTGTTTTCCAGGGAATTGGATATACGCGAAAACGATGTTATTCTGATAAACCTGATTAAAAATTAACCAATGGATATATTAATGTCAAAATTGAAAATAATATATAAGTTTTTTTTGATGTTTTATATGCTATTGTTGGCCGGCCTGTCAGTTAACGCTCAATCAGGATACGCCCAAATAACTTTGCCAAAAGTGTTTGGCGACAATATGGTTTTGCAAAGAGGCATAGCCATTCCGGTTTGGGGAAAAGCAACTCCGGGTTCCTTGATTGTTGCAATGCTTGGCAAGGAAACTATAAAAGCAAAAACAGATAAGGAAGGCAAATGGATGTTGCATTTTACGAAGTTTAAGGCAGGAGGCCCTTATGACCTCAAGATTTTTGAATCAGGAAAGCCAGAATCCGCCATCAAACTAAAAGGAATTCTTATTGGAGATGTCTGGCTGGCTTCCGGACAATCCAATATGGAATTGCAGGTACAACAAGCGCGGGATGCTCCGAATGAAATTGGCAAAGCAGATTTCCCCCAAATCCGCTTTCTTATTGTAGAACACGATATAAAACTTACTCCTCAATCTGATTTTTTAGCGGGTAAGTGGAAACTATGTGACACAAATAATGTAAAGCAGTTTTCTGCAGTAGCCTATTATTTTGCACGTAAAATACATACAGAACAAAATGTACCCATTGGTATCATTCAAAGTACCTGGGGCGGAACGCCGGTACAAACCTGGACAAGCCGGGAAATGCTGCTTACCTCGACTGCTACCAGGGCAAAAATACTTGCGAATGATACGCTGAGTCAAAATAATGTTGTAAAAGATAGCCTGAATATGGTACATTTTTGGGACATCGTTTATCATCCGCAGGGCAGTTCAGATAAAATTGTTCCATTACCGGAATATGACGACTCTGGTTGGACGGCGGTTGAAATGCCCCACATGGTTAAAGATTTTGGGATTGGAAAATATGAAGGGATGATGTGGTTACGTAAGAAAGTTGTGCTACCACCGTCTTTTGCGGGAAAACAATTAGTACTCAATATTGGCCGCCCCGAAATGAATTACTCACTTTATTTTAATGGTGCTGAAATATGCAAAACTATTTGGAATAGCAATCCAAAACAATTTTATACTATACCTGCCAGCCTGGTTAAGAACGGGGAAAATACCATTTGCATCAGAGTGGCTATGCTGTGGGGCGGTGGCGGATTCAACCCTCCGGCCGAAAATATTTATATTACCGATGACGTTGCTAAGGTTTCTTTGGCAGGAAAATGGTTGTATAAAAAAGATGTTGAACCAGCCTTTCCT
Source organism: Mucilaginibacter mallensis (assembly GCF_900105165.1). Lineage (NCBI taxonomy): Bacteria > Pseudomonadati > Bacteroidota > Sphingobacteriia > Sphingobacteriales > Sphingobacteriaceae > Mucilaginibacter > Mucilaginibacter mallensis. Next base: position 4,270,353 of record NZ_LT629740.1, on the reverse strand, counting down.
CAAATTCGCAATTATCAAAATTATTCCGCATTGCTGTTTAATGGCATGATTAATCCGTTAATTCCTTTTGGGGTCAAAGGGGTTATCTGGTACCAGGGCGAGGCAAATGATACGGAGGCTTACCGTTATAGAGAATTATTTCCCATGCTGATCAACGACTGGCGACAACGCTGGCACCTGGGTAACCTTCCTTTTTTATATGTTCAGTTGGCTAATTTCAAAAAAGTAGATCCGCTTCCTTCTGAAAGCGAATGGGCCGAACTGAGAGAAGCCCAAACATTAACCCTGTCGCAACCCAATACAGGCATGGCGTGCATAATAGATGTCGGGGATGCCAACAGTATTCATCCGTTAAACAAGCAGGAAGTTGGACGCAGGCTGGCGTTGATAGCAGATAAAAAGGTATATAATAAAAATGTTATCGCTTCGGGGCCTATGTATAAAAGCTATGTTATCAAGGGAAAGGACATCTCCATAACTTTTACCGATACCGGTGCGGGACTTGCAACCCGCGATACAGCTTCACTAAAAGGATTTGCAATTGCCGGAGATGATAAAAAGTTTTATTGGGCGTCTGCCCGGATCGAAGGTGACAAGGTAATTGTGAGTTCGGATAAAGTAGCTGTTCCGGTAGCAGTGCGTTACGCCTGGGCGGACAACCCGGTTTGTAACCTCGTTAATAAAGAAGGGCTGCCAGCCGTACCATTCAGAACAGACGAATGGAAGGGGATTACTCAAAAGTGAGTTTGTTTAAAAGCCCAAAATAGCGTTTGATGAAAATAACCAGTCTAATTAATAGCGTAATAAAAATGATTACAGCTAACTCTAAGACCAGTTATGGCGTTGGTCTTGTATAATAAGTGTAAAAAAAACAATTAATAAAATTAACTTTCATGATAAAAAAATTATTACCCATTTCAGGTTTGTGCCTGTTCCTGTTCACTGCAACAAGCTTGAAAGCACAAAACCCTAAGCTTACGCTTGATGTAACTAAACCCGGCGCAAACGTAAGTCCGCAACTGTATGGGTTGATGACCGAAGAGATCAACCATTCGTATGATGGTGGTTTGTATGCCGAGCTGATCAAAAACAGGATATTTAAGGACAACCCAAATACGCCGGAAGCATGGAGTCTGATCAGGGAGGGAGGTGCGAAGGCCACGATTCAATTAGTTGCCGCAAACCCCGGCAATGTACCTACTGATCAGCAGCGCCAGGCAATTAATGGCGCGTTAACTACTTGTTTAAGACTTGTGGTGGATACCGGCGGTGGCCGGGCCGGTATTGCAAATGAAGGTTATTGGGGCATACCTGTTTTGCCTAATACAACTTATAACGCTTCTTTTTATATTAAGGGTACGGACAACAAGCCATTCCCCCCCCACCCCTGGGATCCCAAGCCTACAGTTCCTATTCCGGTAATTGCTGATAACACGGCCGGGCCCATAACCGTAAGCATAGAAAGCAATGACGGTAAAACGGTATATGCCTCGGGCACTGTTAATTTGGTAAAAAGCACCTTTTGGAAAAAATATGAACTTAAATTAACAACAGGCGCTAATGTTAAACCGACATCTGCCGCCCGTTTTGTTATTTCAACAAACCGTACAGGGGTTTATTATTTTAACCTGGTCTCGTTATTTCCGCCAACTTATCACAACCGTCCCAACGGGAACCGGAAAGATATAATGAAGTTATTGGCTGATATGAAGCCGAAGTTTTTGCGTTTCCCCGGCGGTAATTTCCTTGAAGGCCCGAAATTGAACGATGCATTTCCATGGAAGACCACTTTGGGGCCGCTTGAGGGGCGGCCCGGACATACCGGCTCATGGGGCTACCGCCCCACTGACGGAATGGGATTACTTGAATTTTTAGAATGGTGCGAAGACCTTAAAATGGAACCGCTGCTTGCCGTTTATGCCGGCTATTCACTTGATGGTGACCATGTGGACGCGGGGCCGCTTTTAAAACCATATGTAGATGATGCGTTGGATGAAATTGAATATGTTACCGGCGACGTACACACATACTGGGGCGCTAAGCGCGCAGCAGACGGGCACCCGGCGCCTTTTAAACTCAGCTACGTGGAGATTGGTAACGAAGACGGGTTTGATGAGTCTGGTAGTTACGACGGACGTTTTGCCCAGTTTTGTGATGGCATTAAAGCCAAATACCCTAACCTGTACTGTATTGCAAGCATCGGCGGTAAGGATTGGCTTGGAGGAAGGGGTAAATTAGCAATTCGCAAGCCCGAAGTTGTAGATGAACATTACTACCGCGATGCCTGGGGGATGGAAGCGGACGCGGCACATTATGATAACTACGACCGCAATGGATATAAAGTATTTGTAGGTGAATGGGCAACAACGGAAGGCAAGCCCACCACCAATTTGAATGCTGCCCTCGGTGATGCTGCCTGGATGACCGGTATGGAACGTAACTCGGACCTCGTTATCCGCTCATGCTATGCGCCTTTATTTGCAAATGTAAATAATGCTACTCCAACCGCGCCGAAAGCATGGCAATGGGAATCAAACCTGATAGGTTATGATGCATTGACAAGTTTTGGGTCGCCATCATATTATGTGCAGAAGATGTTTAATAGCTATATCGGCGATAAGGTAGTCCCTGTATCCGGCATCAATATTCCTACCCAAACGAGGCCTGCTACCAAGCAGGACAGCGCGGCGAACAACATGCGTCAACCCATACCAGCCATGTTTTATGTAGCTACCCAGGACACCAAAACGGGAAAACTGTTTCTTAAAGTAGTAAATGCAACAGGAAAGCCGCAGCAGGTAGATATCGATTTAAATGGGGCTGGAAAGTTATCTCCGGAGGGCACCCTCGTGGTAATAAAAGGCGATAAACCCGAAGATACGAACACGATCAGCGATCCGGTAAAAATAGTTCCTGTTACCTCCAAAATAAAAGTAGCCGGTGCTAAATTTACAAGAACATTCGATGCCTACTCGGTAAGCATGCTTCAAATAAATACATTAACTAAATAATTAAAACCAGCTACGAATACCAGGACAAAAAAAAACAAATGTGAATATGAGAAATGCGATTTACAGGCTATGGATGACGGCCTTAATTATCACGCTTATAGCGCCGTGTTTAAGCTTAGAAATACTGCTTTTTTCGACAATCTGATTATTAATAAGGTAAATGGGCCTGTACTGTTTAACAACATATCGCCTATTTATAAAAAATAATTTTTCAGGCTTAATAAAATTCCTTGCTGGGTTACTCACAAGAACTTATTTATAAAATCAAAATAAAAAAATGAAAAGAAATTATCTCGTTCTAATTTTCATCAAACACACACACATCGTTTCGATAGTGAATAAAGTAAGTAAAAATATATTTTCTATGGCCTTCGCACTTACTGCAGTTTTTAGCCTAAGCAGCATAAGTACTCTTTCCGCACAAACTGTTTGGTTAGATCAACTGGATCTCAGCACGGCTTCGCAGGGCTGGGGCGTACCTAAAAAAAACAGGTCGGTTGATGGCAACATCATGACCATTGCAGGCAAAACTTTTGAGCGTGGCTTCGGCACACATGCAGAAAGCTCTCTTTTTATTCAGCTCGATGGTAAGGCAAATTCGTTTACCGCGCAGGTTGGCATTGATGATGAGGTGAAAGGGCGTCAGCCTGCCGTAGAGTTTATTTTATACGGCGATAGAGCGAAGCTTTGGTCGAGCGGTGTAATGCATGACGGTGATACTGCCCGGCTATGTAATGTGAAACTTTTGGGTGTGAAAAAACTTGAGCTGCTGGTAACAGACGGAGGAAACGGTAACGGCAGCGATCATGCCGACTGGGCAGATGCAAAATTTGAGACGGCCGGTGTAGCAAGTTTTGCTACTTATTATCCTGTCCCAAGTGAGCCCTATATTCTTACCCCTAAGCCATCGGCAAAACCGAAGATTAATAGCGCAAGCGTTTTCGGTGTCCGCCCGGGTTCGCCGTTTCAGTTCAGGGTACCTGCCACCGGAGACCGACCAATGACCTTTATGGTTACCAGCTTGCCTCAGGGACTAAAGCTGGATCAAAAAACAGGACTTATCACCGGTAAGCTTGTAAAAGCCGGCACTTACGTTATTCAATTGAAGGCAAAGAATGCGAAAGGTATAGCCGAAAAAAATTTACGAGTTATCTGTGGTGATAAAATTGCACTTACCCCGCCAATGGGTTGGAACAGTTGGAATTGTTTCGCTGGAGAGGTTTCTGGTGAGAAAGTTAAGCACGCTGCGGAAGTAATGATGAAAATCGGACTAGTAAATTACGGATGGACTTATGTAAATATTGACGACTACTGGCAAAATAACCGCGATTCGAAAGATCCTTCCCAGCAAGGTAAGTACCGGGACGAAGCTGGTAATATAGTTCCTAATAAAAGGTTTGGAGATATGAAATCCCTGACAGACTATGTACATGGCTTAGGTTTAAAGATCGGCATTTATTCCAGTCCTGGTCCCTGGACCTGTGATGGCGGTGCCGGTAGCTATGGTCATGAGCGGCAAGATGCCGAAAGTTTTGCCAAATGGGGTTTCGATTACCTGAAATACGATTGGTGCAGCTATGGAGGAGTGCTAAATGGAATACCTGATAACGACCCCAACAAAGTAAACTTAATATCTTACAATGGAGGTTATCAATTGTCTACCGCCGTAAAACCATATAAAATAATGGGAGATTATATACGTCAGCAACCCCGCGACATTGTTTTCAGCTTGTGTCAGTACGGAATGTCGGATGTTTGGAAATGGGGCGGTTCGGTAGGTGGAAACACCTGGCGTACAACGAATGATATAACGGACAACTGGTCCAACGTTAAAAGCATAGCATTAGCTCAGGATCAGGCTGCAGCCTGGGCTAAGCCCGGTAACTGGAACGATCCGGACATGCTGGTTGTAGGAACAGTAGGCTGGGGTAGCCCGCATCCCACCATGCTTAAACCAGATGAACAATATCTTCACTTCAGCCTTTGGTGCCTTTTCTCTGCGCCCCTGCTAATTGGTTGCGATATGGAAAAGCTGGATGCCTTTACCCTGAATTTATTGACAAACGATGAAGTGATTGCTGTTGATCAGGATGCTCTTGGCAAACAGGCTACCTGTGTTCAGACTATCGGAGATCTGCGCATTTATGTAAAAGAACTTGAGGATGGCAGTCGTGTAGCAGGCTTTTGCAATTTCGGTCTGGAGAAAGTGGATATCTCTTACAAGGATCTGAAAAAGCTTGGTATTTCAGGAAAGCAAAAGGTGCGTGATCTTTGGCGTCAGAAAGATATTACAACAATCCATGCGGACAAAGAGGCTCTTTCGGTGAAGGTTCCGGTGCATGGAGTGGCCCTGTACAAATTTACGCCGATTAAATAACAGGATAAGATCTCTTAACCTAAGCTCGATTTATAACTAGTTGAGCCTTAAAGAAGATGAGGTTGTTGTAAAGTTAGGATCCCGTTACTTCAAAAAAGTATAAATCAATATGAAACAAAATAATACAAACAAAATTACATGGCATGTTGGCGCAATAGTTACAGTCCTGCTGTTTTTGGCAGGGAACATTGCCTGCTATGCTCAGAGTCCCGATAAAACCGTGCGAAAATAGCTATTTGATTATAACTGGAAATTTTATCTGGGAGATACTGCTGCTGCAAAATCAAAGGATTTTAACGATATCAGTTGGCGGAGCCTTGATTTACCGCACGATTGGAGTATTGAGGGGAAAATAAGTTCTAAAAACCCAAGCGGAGGTTCAGGAGGATACTTACCTACCGGCATCGGTTGGTACCGTAAAACTTTTAAGGTTTCGAATAATTGGAAAGGCAAAAAGGTTTCCATCTATTTTGAAGGGGTTTATATGAATTCAGAAGTTTTTATTAATGGCAAATCTCTTGGAATCTATCCTTATGTCTATTCATCATTTACTTATGATCTTTCACCCTATTTGGATTTTAATCATGAAAATGTGATAGCGGTAAGGGTAGATAATTCGCAACAATTGAATAGTCGCTGGTACAGTGGTTCCGGTATCTACCGTCATGTTTGGGTGATGGTTACCGATGCAGTGCATATAGCTAATTGGGGTGTTTCAATGAAGAGTTTAAAAAGCATTCACAAATCACATCTTATGGTGTAAAATAAAATTGACAGGGTCCTACCTTTATCCAAAATTGACAAAAGTGATAATATTTCAAATCGGGTTTATCTATCGAGTTGAAGCGGCTGCTTGCTGCAAAGTCTTAAATATACGCAATTACTATCCCCTCGCAAGGGGATTTTTAGTGTTATAAGTAATTATGGCAACTGCTTGTTATCTCATGTACTCTGTACAGCCGATCCCCTGGTTGCGGCCAGCGGCTGATTGCGCCCGCGATAGGGCGGGCAGCAATCCTCCGCCAGCCTCACCTGGTACGGCAACACGGAAATTCGCTGCGCTCATAACCGAGTCTACCCTCTCCCCTCGCTCGTGAATAAATCCCAATTACACCACAGTCGCGAAGATAGCCCACGCCGGGATAAAGTGTAAAGGCTATACGGAGCGGGCGGGAGTTGGTTCGCTTTCAGCGGCCCCGCCCGTATTCTAAGACTTTTCCAAATAATATTTCTTCATCTTAACTCGACAACAAAATTCTCATTTTGGCCGGAACCTTTCAAGGGTATATAAACAGCGCAGCCGCACAGGCCCGTCCTTCGCTGCCCTTGACAGAACCCGTCCAAAATAAGGGGAGTTGTTTAAGCGTTTAGATGATAAGCCCTAAGCTGCATATTTCATCAGATCCACATAGCACGAGCCGCGATTGACAACAGCAAACATTCTGGAAATGATCTTATTGCGTATAACATTTAGCGTACTCATCTTATTTTTCCCCTCGCTCACTCTTCTTTTATAATAGCTTTTCATCTCTGGATTATATGCGCAAGCACATATAGCCACCATGTGGATTAATTTTTTTAGCTGCTTGTTGGATAAACTACTGACTCGTGTTCTTCCTTTTATGCTGGTACCAGACTGATGCTCAAATGGAGCAGTCCCCACATAGCAGGCGAACTTCCGCCAAGTAGCAAAACGGGTAAAATTGTGCGTATAAGCAATCATATTTGCGGCCAGTACAGGTCCTACACACTTAATACTGGTCAGTAATTGATAGTTTAATTTAACTGTTTCATCACTTTCTATCACCGCCTTTATTTGTTCTTCAATCTTTTTAACTTGCACCGTTAGGTTCATTATCAGGCTTTTATAAACTTGAAATATCCCCTTGTGCTCTTTTCCTTCCAATGCCTTTTTCTGTTCTTTCCATGTGGCTTCATACCCTCCACGATCGCATACCAAGCGATTTCGTAATGTAAGCAACGACTGAAGTTTGAGAATACTTTTGGCTGGTAATAGAGTTGCCTGAATGGTTTCGCGGTGTAGCCAAGCATATTCAGCGATTCTTTGTGCATCGATCTGGTCATTCTTTCCTCTTCTGATCCCTATAGATTGTTTGATTTGAAGCGCAGGAAGCATAGCGAATGGGATTCCAATATCATTTAGATAGGTGGCAAGTTTAATTGAATACATACCGGTATGTTCGAAGCAGATGATCATCTCCGCCGGTTCCGATTGTTTACTATACTTTTTTACCCAACTTAAAAATAAAGCAAATCCTTTTTCCTCGTTACTGAATGTTTTAGAAGCACCGATTCCGTGCAGGTGGACATCAATAGTAAGCTTTGATACATCGATTCCGATAAATACTTTGTATTTCATACTAAATAAATTAATGTGATGTACTTAGACTAAAACCTTTATAAGACCTGGTGTCTAAAATTCTAACTTGTCATTGACATCGACTTGTGACTCGGAACAGGGACTAATACGGGCCATAGGTCTTTAGCCTGGGCCTTGACTTGGTTCACCCTATTCTTTGTCAGCAAGATAGTTTTAATAGTAATCACAAAGAAAATCTAAAGGACATGGAATAGGACTAATACGAAGCATAGGTCTTTAACCTGGGCCTTGACTTGGTTCACCTAAATCTTTGTCAACAAGAAACTTTCGATAATAATCACAAAGCAAATCTAAAGGGCCTTGACACTTTACCCGGCTACGCGCTTTTGGTTGCTTAAGCGGTAAAAATGGGAGGGTGTGCGTAATCACTTGTATAGCGGGGATGTTCGCTTGCATATCCCCGTCCGGCGGATCTGGTTTGGCGGTTAGGCCGATCCGGCGTATATTTGCTGTTTAAGTAATATTTAACCCTTAGCCGATACTTACATGAGGAAAGCAGACGTAATCGCTGGTATAACTGCAAAGACAGGAAAAGAGAAAGAACCTACCGAAACCATTGTTGATGCCTTATTTAAAGTGGTTCAGTCAAGTCTGGTCAATGGCGAGGATGTATTTGTCCGTGGTTTTGGTACTTTCCTGGTGAAGAAGAGAGCCGCCAAAATTGGCCGCAACATCACGAAAAATACCGCTGTAAAAATTCCCGAAACGCATATCCCCGCATTCAGGCCGGGCGATGATTTTAAAAATAAAGTAAAGATGGCGGTAAAAGAGCAAGCGGCATAAGTCTGCCTGGCAGAGTTTTACTGAAAGAAAGGCTTGCACTTTTATAAATTAAAGATCAGGCGGGTACCTCAATTTCCACCTGATCTGCTTTTTGTTTTACCGATGCAAATTCCATCAATTTGTCAGCCATCGTCTTTTTAGCCTCACTTTCAAACCCTTTCCAGTAATTCTGTGTGGTGTTCATGGTCGTATGTCCTAAAGCTTCCTGTGCAAATTCCAGCCCCATTGTCCGGGTAGCCTGTGTTGTAAATGTGTGGCGGGCCACCATAGTGCCTAACCTGAATGATAAACCTAATTGGTCGACCAGTTTTTGCATGTGCTGGTTAACAAAGCGAATGAAGTTTTGGTTAACCTTATGACGTTCTTTGGCAGACATGCCAGTCTGGAATATCGGAAACAGATAGTCATTGGGCTTGCCTTTTTTATTGGCATACTTTTGAATGAAATCTTTGACATAGCCGGTTAAAGGGACAACAATCGGCGATGGGTCTTCCTTCGTGGTGTTTTTCGTCTTATGTCTTAAAAATGAAAAATAGGTGTCGTGAATATCTTTAAATTTTAGCTCGGCAATATCTCTGAAATTCATCCCGTTGCACTGATAACTGAAAAACCAAAAATCCCTGGCCTTTTCGATAAAGCTATCGGCTGTGACATCCGTAGTATATAAAGTGTTCAGATCAGGGGTTTCTAATGCCTTTTTTACATTTTTTCCGGTAGGTATTTTATAAGTTTTAAAGGGGTAGAGTTCAGGGGCAATATCTCCGGCAGCAATGGCCTTATTAAAGATCGCCCTTAAATTTCGCATGTAAATACCCACCGTTGTTTTGGAACAGTCTTTGGCAATCATCCATTGTTCGTACTTGTTTAAAGTTTCGGCAGTTAGTAGGCTAAACGAAATGTGAGTGACCGGATTTTTCTTACCCTCACTTAAATAGGTGGTGATTGATTTAATGCTGCAATCATAACTTGAGGCGGTTCCGATCTGTTCGTTTTTCTCCAATATCTTTACAGCACTTGCGAAATGTTCAATTACATTGTTTGTGCTTGCTTTGGAGCGGAACATTTTACGCTCGAATTTTTCAAAGGTAAAATTGTCCCCCAATGCCTTAGCCAGTTCAGCGCCTTTTTGCACAATGGCATCCAGTTCTATTTTGAGGTCTTTATTTTCACCCCTTGGCTTAGAAGCCAGGTAGGATTGCTCAAAGGTGAACTGGCTCAATTTATAATCGGTGCCATACCAACGCTCCATTTTTGCGGTGAAGTAAACGTGTAACTTTAAAGGGAAAGTACCATTCTTTAGTGCTCGCCTTGTGTCCAGGTATAAAGAAACTTCAGCTTTCATGATAAAAACGATTAAAATGAATAAATTTGCAGAACTACATAAAAGTAAAAATAGCATAAATTGTATTAATATACTGATATTTAGCATCTTGCATAAGTCAAATATAAGAAAAATACCCGAATTATTTGCAGAAAATTTGCAGAAAAATGGACGTTAAATCGCATAAAATCACAATATTTCAATTATTAGATATATCATAAATAGCTGATAATCAATAAATAGCAAACAATATCAAAATATCAATAAGTGTCGATAATTGACTGTTAATCAGAGGGTCGCTGGTTCGAGCCCAGCCTCAGGAGCCTTAAAATCAATGATTTAGCCCGCACTTCGGCAAGTGCGGGCTTTTTTGTGCACAGAATTTGCACAAAATCGCACCACTTATATGTAGTGATATGCCAATCCTAAGTAGTAAATTCTGCACATTTTACCAGCAATTCAGTAAATTTAGGGGTGTAAATAATCCATCAAGACTCATCAACATCTTAATTTGACACGCTCAAGACCTTCAAAGGTGTAAGATAGGATTCAATTTAGTTTCATCAATTGAGTTAGTTGTTCCCAAATGCTTATAAGAGCTGCGGTTAAATTATTTTCGATTCCAATAATGTTTGGGTGATTATCTTTTATAAATAGCTGCCCTTCAACCTCTCGACTTTTGGAATAATGGAGGATAGGAATTAGATTTAGAATATTGGGATTAGAATTATAGATATGCATAATCTTATATGCATTAACGAAATTCAAAGATCGTTCGTAGGGGGTTTCAATATCTTTAATTTGCGCTTTTGTATCATATGTCAGAAGCTGGTCAATTGTGGTGTCGAGTGAGGTTAGATAGTCATTTAAGGTCCTTGCGTAATACTGAATGTAGTGTATAGCATATGATTCTGAGCCCTCCACTGAAGCTTTTATTTGCCATTGAAAAAATAGCCTTTGTAAAATGATTAAGGACATGCATTCACAAAAAGATTCAATCAACCAGTTTGTTACTCTTGGATCGATAAAAACATGGCATAACTCGTGTGCAAATTGATAAGCAATTTGGTCATATAACAATTCTTTAGGCGTAATTCCTATTAAATATTTATCAGGTAGCAGATGTGCATAAGTTATGGGGCTGACTTTAGAAGAGATAACTATTATTTCTTTCTCACCTAAGAATGGCCCTGACGGTATTAGTGATTTAAATATTTCAACAATTTCGTTTAACAATAGATCTATTTTGTTGTTCTTTTCTGAATCGTCAAAGATCGTAGCTGTAGCACGCATATTTATATTGGATAAATAAATGCATCCTTAACCTTATTTTGTAAAGCAGTTAGATATGCTTGATTGGGTGAGAGGTCTAATAAATTACGTAGTTCTCTGCCGGATTTGGTAAATTGAATCAAATTAAGCTGAAGTCCAGAAATATCTAATCTCGCATTGTGTCCGGCAAAGTTTATTTCCTCAAATTCAGGCTGTTCACTTGCAGAGTAGTTTAACATAAGCGTTTCAGCTGATCTGATCAAACCAGCCCCGTCTAATTCGAATAGATCGTCGTAAGATACATCATAGTCGAACAGTGGACCTATTTTTTGAAATGCAAAAATGTTAGGATGGATAACAAAACAACGCTCCCCATCATCAATCGATATGTTGCATAAGCGTTTAAAGGCATCACCGATATTGGATGTTAATACCGTTAATAATTGAAGTGTGTTAGGGCTAATACTCGTTGGTTTAACTATTTCCATTGTAAGAATCTTAGCTAAAATTTCTTGTACATCTTCTTTAGTTTTTGTCTCAGCTAGATTCCAAAACATAGTAAGCCAGTCTACGTCAATCTCTTTTGATCTCTCACTGTCTGATATATTTATCGCACTGAGGTTATTGAAGACTTTATTCGCAATAGATTCTCTATTGTTTTGAGCTCCAATGATTTTGTCTCCAAAATAGCTTAAAGCTCTATTCGCTAACGATGAATCAGTCACAAATAACTTTGAAGCTTCCTTGGATGCTTGTTCAATTAAAGCTATACGTGCCTTGCTCGTTGCTTGTAATTCATTGGCAACAGAGTCAAAATAAGCCACGGGAATACCCGACGCCGACGTGATAATTTTACCTATACCCTTTGCAAATGCTGTTATGGCATTAGTTTTTATAATTTCCGGTATGGGCAATGATTTTAATATCTCAAATATTCCTTTTTTATCAGATTCCATTTTATTTAACGACTATTTATAATTGCAATCATTTATCGCTGACTTTCGGCGGGGGCGGAGGTGGATTTTCCATTTTGGGCACGGATCCTCTGACTTTTTCTATTGGAATGCTCCAATCTATCTTTGGTTGCTGTTGTGTTTTTGGCTGTTGCTTGCTCATCTATTTAACTGTTGATTAGTTGACTATTTAACTTTTTTGTTTTGGTTCTTTGGCGGAGGTGGAGGATTTTCAATTTTAGGCACAGAAAATGTTTTAGTTTTAATTGAACTCATTTTAGGCTTTTGTTCTTTACTCATCTTTTTAATTATTATGATATTGGCTTATATACGCATCTATATGTTTCTTTGCTCTCTTTTTTAGATAATCCCTTTCTTTGACGTTGAGTTTGGTGTCAAGCTTTTCAATTTTAACATACTCTTTACGAAGTTTGTAGAACGACTCTGAAGCTGCTTCTTCGGTTATTCGTCCCGCCCTATAATCTACCCATAACTTTTCAACCTTATTAAAATGACTGAAGAACAGCCCCTTCAAGTTTGCAATATGTGCTATTTCAATATCTGAAAGAATGATTTGTTTCTGTACTAAATTGAATAGTTGAATAATAGTGATAACAATACAAGAAACAATCGGAGCATCCTTCCAAAACGCCCAACCCATTATTCCACTTGAGGAAAACAGTAAGGTCGCGATTTTTACCCATTTTTTAATTGATTTTTGAGACTCTAAATAAACATTCAGATAACAATCACCGAATTTAGTATGCAGCAATTCGTACCAGATCTTTTCTTCCAATTTAGTTGTTTTGATTGCTAATATAAATAGTATTAAATATTGTTTCACCTGATGTGGAAAGATATATATTATTCCACCAGAACAATAAACACATTTCTGTGCACCAATTGCCACTACGATTTTCTATAAATTTTGGAGTGCAAATTCCGATTCTTATTTATGTTTAAAGTCAATTTATTAAATTTGCTTATTTAATTATGCCCGCCTATGCAGCATTTGAAAGAGTTTTTAATCCGCATCCAGACATTCGACCTGCGTGTGATCGAGGACGATATCCACATGGAATGGGGAACGAATGAAAAGAGCCATGTTAAGGTTTACGACCTGAGCCATCAGACCCAATACTATGATTCCTTTTCTTACCGGAGTGAATTACGGGTATTGAAAGATATGGCTTTTATCGACCTGGTGACATTGGACAAAGAGCGCATCAGGCTGCAACTGGCCGAGCTTGCCAAAGTCCGCGACCGGTTTAAGGACTTTTGGAGGAATTACCACGAGCACCATTCCGAAATGACGAAGGTTTATAACCGCTCTTTTATTTTTTCCGTCAATCTAGAATATTTGTTTATCGTCAACGGACTAAAACCTGCCAACGCAGAGATCGAGGTAAGCGGCAAATTCGGCGAGGATTTGGGCGAATCGGTCAAGCTTCGGGAAAAATTCTTAATGGAACTGATCAACGCTACCGAAACCGCCATTAAACCAAAAAGGTCTGAAGCTGAATTTAAAGAATGGCTGGATGCCGAAAGAAAGAAACGGGAAGTGGAAAAAGCAAAGTCTGAAACTTCTAACGGTACTTCAACAATTCCTAATTCCGAAAAACCCGGTTTACCGGAAATATCGGTAGTACCGAAAATAAGTGACGAGGCTGAGGTAAGTGAAGAACAGCTGACCGCTGCTAAAATAGTGGGATATTATCCGACCTTCAGGGAGGGAGCAGCCGGGCAGCTATTTGACTTATTAAAATCCTATTTTGTTCCTGAAGATTATCCGGCACTGGAGCAACTGTTATTATATGACGAAGCCCCGGTAAAGCCCTTGTTGTTCCGTGGTTCCGCTACCCAACTGGCCGATGCCTTTAAACAACTCAAAGAAGCCAATCTGATTGTAGGCTGCCGGATGATCGACCTCGAAAGATGGATAGCCCCGAAATTCCTATACCTTTCCCCTCAATCCGAACCCAGGGAATTACCGGAGGGCTATTTACATAGCCTAATCTCCGAAAAGACCCGCCCCTGCAAATCCCCCATCCTCAAAATTGAACGAAAAGAAGACAAATTTTTCATCGTTCCCGCATCACGTAACAAAAAATAACAAAAAAATAAGGGGGTAGGTGCAGGGTTACTGCTTACCCTCTTGTAACCCTGCAAAACAAGCCCCTACCATTGCGGCATTAAACAAAATTAATGCGCAATGAAAGATACACTCACCTTTGACCAGTTACCCGAGGCGGTAACTAAGATTCAAGAAAAGCTGGACATCATAGAACAGCTTTTACTTCAGCAACAAGAACAGTCGCCGGAGCAAGACGAAATTATGCCCGTTGCCAAGGCTGCAATATTTTTAGATCTTGCTGTTCCAACTGTTTACAGCAAAGTATGCCGTAAAGAACTCCCTGTTAATAAGCGCGGGAAGCGCCTTTATTTCTATCGTTCGGAATTAATGGAATGGATTAAGTCTGGCCGGAAGAAAACGGCGGATGAGATCAGGGAAGATGCGTTACAGCATCTGACAACCAATGGTAAAAAAGCGAAGGTATTTTAAGGCCAATGGAGCGCATTAAAACCGCTTGGTTCATCAATGGCAAGGCCATTGAATTGACACCCTTAAAGGCTATCATAAGCCCTTCAAAAAGTCAATTGCTTTTTGAACGCAGTCCTGCACAGCCGCTCTGATGGCGGCGTATCGATAAGGATAACAAACCAAAGGTTTGAACTCACGTATGGCGAAGCCATATATACAGATAGCTGTATATATCACAGCATATTTTACGACTTGTAAGGAGCGAGTTAATGTTTTTGCTATACAAAAACCCGGATACACCCTAAAGGGATGATCCGGAACTCGCTCCCGTTGGTCTGTTTTTTTTAAGAATAAGGAAGGAATAAGCACATGGCAGCAACATCTGAAAAAAACAATTTACCGAAGCGGCGAACACCGGGACGGCCAAAGAAAACAATCAGTCGGAGCGATCTTTTGATGATACGATTAACGCCTACTGAAAAGATGTTGATTGAAGGCAGGGCGAAAAATGCCGGACTGAAACCGAGTGAATGGTTCCGTAGGGCTGCTAAAAGCGCCAAGGTTTTTCCGCGTTTTACTCCGGAAGAAAGCGGCTGGTTCAGGATGCTGGCAGGGCTGGCTAATAACCTTAATCAGCTCACGCATCTGGCACACGTAGCAGGACTATTCTCCCTGGCTCTAAAATGCCAAGCTATGCTGAGGCAGATCGAAGAAATATTAACCAAAATCAGTAGCCATGATGGGTAAGCCAATTACGGGAAGAAGCTTCGGTGGCTGTATCCGCTACGTGGTGGATAAGCAGCAAGCTAAGATATTGGCAGCAGAGGGTGTGCGGATGCAGAACGCCGGTACCTTGGCGCACGACTTTAATTTGCAACGGAAAATGAGGCCGGAACTGGGGAAAGCAGTCGGTCACCTGGTGCTGAGTTGGAGTAAGGAAGATTTAGACAAACTGAGTGATGAGATCATGGTAGAACGGGCCAAGGAGTACCTAGAAAAAGTAGGTATCCGTGATACGCAATTTGTAGTGGTACGGCACAGCGACCGGGATCACCCCCATTTGCACCTGATCTATAACCGCGTTGACAATAATGGTAAGACAATTAGCGATAAAAACAACTTCGCTAAAAATGTGAAAGCCTGTAAGGAAATCACCTTGAAGTATGGCTACCATTTGGGCGAAGGCAAGGAACAGGTAAACCGCCAAGCCTTGAAAGGCAAAGAGAAGATCAGGTATGAACTTTATGATGCAATTAAGGCCGCAATGAAAACGGCAACCACCTGGAAAGAATTGGAAGCGGCACTGGCAAAACAGGACATTAACATCGCTTATAAATTCCGTAGTGGTACCAGCGAGGTACAAGGAGTTTCTTTTGAAAAGGGAGACATCAAAATAAAAGGTTCTGCCATAGACCGAAGTTTGAGCTATGTCCAGATAGATGCGACTTTAAACCGCAATCAGCAGGTACAACAATACCATGCAGCAAGACAAGCCAATGAGTCATCACTGGCCAGCCAGTTACGGGAGGCCATCCGGCAAAGTGTACATTCAGAGTACCGCCATAGTCCCGATGGTGGTAAAGGCTTGCTGCAAATTCTATTAGAGCCGCAATTTGTCGCAGCCGCCCCAGACCCAATGGGCGATGCAGATATAGCCCGGCGAAAAAGGAAAAAACATGAAGCCGAGCAGTCCCACTCGCAGGGGGTAAGCAGGTAGGAATCAATTTAACTATTGAATGAAATTTAAAATGAAGAATTATGCAAAATGAAGAATTAGAGGAAAAAGTAACGATGCTGGAAGAATTGATACAGGGTTTCGTTAACCGGATGGCCGTTGTAGAAACTGAAATGCCGGAGTTCTTGAAAACTTTTTTACAGCAATACAAAGAAACATTAGACCAGATAGCCTCACGCATTGAAACGGCTAATAAACGGTATGACGATGCGAAGATCCAGCAGCAGATCGACGAGGTAAAACGACTGGTAACAACCGTGCCCAAAGTAATAGGGGTAAAAACCAGTCATCATTTCGGGGCCTGGTCAAAAAGCCTGATTATCGGTTTAGTATTATGCTTTGTGGTTACATCCTTATCCGTTGGTACGGCTTTATACTTAAATCACCAAAATGACAGGCTAAACGATGACGCCTATAATTTCTGGCTGGTTAAAGCGCTGTATCCTGAAGTATCTAAAACCATTGAAAAAAAGTTAGCGGACGACCCGAAGAGCTTAAACCA
This sequence comes from Mucilaginibacter mallensis, assembly GCF_900105165.1. NCBI lineage: Bacteria > Pseudomonadati > Bacteroidota > Sphingobacteriia > Sphingobacteriales > Sphingobacteriaceae > Mucilaginibacter > Mucilaginibacter mallensis. The sequence goes on along the minus strand of NZ_LT629740.1, from coordinate 4,253,456 downwards.
GCAGGCAGAAAAAGAAATGGAAAAGCAGGACGCGATTATGGCAGCTCAAGCCCAGGCAGAGCAAGCGGATAAAGAGCAGAAAGCTGCAAAGGAAAATTTAGAGAAGGCTAAGTCGGCTAAGTAAGTTTCGGTTAGCAAATGCATAAATCTTAATCTTGGTCAAGTCTTTCTAACAGATTTAATTTCATACTTAGTATGGGGTAACCAACGATTCAAATATTCATGCACAGGTCGAATTTAATTTTTTTAGAATTATACTTTAGAATTAACCGAATTTTAACCATAATTGAATAATGACAGCCAAATCATAAAATGGTAGATTTCAGAGAGTCCATCAAAATAATGGGCATATCAAATCTACTTGAAATTTAAGTTAACAATAGTCGACAGAGCAATTGCAACGTCAAACGATACCAATAGGTAATTTTTATAATATGAAACTAATACTTGCAATTATGATTATGTTTATGTCCATATGCAAGCTATCCGCTCAAAGCCAACAAAGTCCAAGCCGAAATAAATTGCCGTCTGAACCAATACCTTTAATCTCGCATCAAGTAAGCGGTATTGTTAAAGACGAGAATAGTCAACCATTACCCGGCGCCAAGGTAATTCTTAAATCAAGGAAAGACACGCTAATAACTACCACTAATAATGATGGCATTTTTGTTTTTAACTATGTAAAGATTGCAACATTTAATATCACCGTTTCCTTTATAGGTTTACAAACATTTATACAGAAATATTTTTTTAATGAGGAAAAAAGTAACTCTGTGTTGGACCCAATTATTCTTGAAGCCCAGCCCCACGAACTAAAACAGGTAACTATAAATGGGACACCAAGTATCTTATATAAAAAAGATACAGTTGAGTATCGCGCCAAAGATTATAAAGTACCTAAGGATGCCACCTTGGATGAGTTATTGAAGAAAATGGAGGGCATGGATGTTGGTATGGATGGGAAATTAATATATCAGGGCCAGCAAGTAACTGGTGTAAAGTTAAATGGAAAAGAATTTGCAGGAGGCAACGTTGCACAAGCAATACAAAATTTACCTGCAGATATTGTTGAGAAAGTGCAAATTGTTGATGATTATGGTGACCAAGCTGCCCGTACAGGCATTAAAGAAGGTGACCCCAAAAAAATATTGAATGTGGCCACCTATTCTGACAAATCATTGGGTACGATTGTTAAAGCGAGTGGACAGGTGGGAAATGATGACAGGTATGACGGGCAAATCTCATTGCAACATATAAATGCAGATAAAGTACTAAGTATAATAGGTGACTTTAAGAATACTGTGAATGGTGTCGCTTCAGTGCCAAATCAGATTGGCGCAACAACCGCTAATGATGAAATTTCAACTAGCGCCAACGGCAGCCCTGGATATACCAAATTAGGAGGACCAATATTTAGTTACGCAGATCAATTAGGAAAGAACGTTCAAATTGTAAGCAGTTACAGCTATGACTTCACAAATAATACAGCTTTAAATAATGATTATGGGCAAAATTACACGAGTCTTGGCCCTAGTAATTTTGATGAACATAATACATCACTAGTTAACAGTAAAAACCAAAAAGCTGCTGTTCAGGTTCAATTTAACATAGATAGTGCTAATTTTTTAGAGTTAAATTCAACGTTTGGTTATTCTAATATTGCCATTAATAATACTGGAACACAAGATTACTTAAATGACTATACGACAGGTTTTGAACACAATACAGATATTGGAACAAGTTCGGATCTGAGCACAAAGAGCAACTATAGTATTACTGGGTTGTATATTCATATATTTAAAAAACCAAGAAGGAATTTATCTTTACAATTAAGTGCTTCCGATCAAAATTCAACTGTAAAAGGAGCAACTGACAAAGACTACCGTTTTTACTCGGATAGTACATCGGATATTTTGCTAAAAGATTCAGCTGTAAATTTATTGACGAAGCAAAAAAACAGAAATTTTGTACTTCAAACCACAGCAACATATGTCGAGCCTATAGGTATCGTTTCGCAGTTAGAATTTAGAGGTGATTTGAGACAGTCTTATAACAAATCCGCATTTGTTCAAGATACAGTATTGTCTAATGGGTACCTCAAAGAACTAACCAATTTAGATAATTTTTATAATTATAATACAACACAATTACATTTGACAATGAATTACCGATATAATGGCAAGAAGCTTGATTTAACAATCGGAACAGCTGCTGTTACTTATTCGATAGGAGGCACCAAAATTGACGATAACACAGAATTGAACATAAGCACCTCACGTTCCAGCTTTAGAATTATACCGTCATTTCGTTTCCAATATGCTCTATCACCAACAGAAAGATTTCAATTAAGCTATTCAGGTGGTTATATCGAGCCTAATTTTCTTTATCTTCAGCCATTTACAGACAAATCTGACCCCCGAAATATAGTAATCGGCAACCCCAACCTTAGACCTTCTTTTAACAATTCTGTTAATGCATACTACAACAAATATATACCAGACTCTAAAATTAACATATCCTTGAATTTGAATGCAACGAATGTTGATGATCAAATATCTACTAACATATTACAAAAGCGTATTCCACTTGTTCTTAATAATTCCGATACAAGTAAAAATACCTATCAAAGTATTAATGAAATTCATTATGTAAATCTTAACGGAACAAAATCGGTGACTGGCAGATATGATATTTCTAAACAACTTGAAGATTACAAATACAGCGTAGAATTAAATGGTAATGTTACCTATAATATAACAAGCGCTATGAGCAACGATCTGTTATATCACACGACAGGATGGTCTTTTAATGAACGCCTTGGATCAAAAATAAATCCGAATGAAAATGTTCAAATAAACCCCTATGTTAATTTTGATCTAAGCAAGACATTCACGTCGCTTTACGATCTAAGCCCGACTACATATAGCAGAACTTCATTTGTTATTGACGCTAGAGTTTATTTTTTAAGCACCTTTCAATTCAACTGTAATATTTCCAAAAACTACATTAGTGGAATAGCAGGTTATAACACTAACCCGTTAGTAATTAATGCTGGATTACAAAGCAAATTTTTGGCAAAAAAGAACTTAACTTTAACATTTAGTGTCTTTGACCTATTGCATCAAAATGATTTTGTCCAGCAAATTGTGACTCCGCAACAGGTAATCAATACCACATCGAACTCTCTAAGTAGATATTTTCTTTTTGGATTGATTCTGAACTTACAAAAATGGGGTGGCACACCAACACGAAATGGCAAAGAAATGCATAGGAGAGGTGATGGTAGCTTTATCCATTAATCGAATTTGGCGAATTAAGTATTCAACGGATCATTATTAAGATTTCAAATGTCTGTATATTGAACCCGTGTTGCTATAAATCCATTGGATTGTATTCTTATTCTTGCATAAGCCGTATATTTAGCAAACCATTTTACCACAGATAAAAACCACGGTCTGCTTTTTTATCTGCCAGCACACCGTCAGGTTAAAGAATAAATGGAGATACTATTTGTTTGAATTGTCTTTTACCAATGTATATTCAGCCCAAAGACTTGAAGGATAATTTTTATAAAAGGACTCAGGATTTATTGCCTTGCTTCCATCAAAATTTGGTGATAATTCAGTCGTAGGTACGTCATTCGGATCTTCCGTATTATATATTTTTCTTGTGGAAGTGCGCTTTCCAAATGTTGGACCATTTAATCGGATGCTATAACTAAATGGTACAAGATTATCGATTGTAAGCCCCAGATATTTTAATGGTATTGCTAATTCATAGCAATATAACATTTGCTTACTAAATTGTGCAGCAGCTTTAATTCCATAAGTATTGTAAACAGAAACCAGCGTGTCAATATCCTTTATTCCAATAATTTTTATTTCTTTAAATGAATTATTTACCAATAGATTAACAGCATTGTACAAAGAGTCCATCTTTTTTTTGGAATCATTTGATTTTTCATCGGCGATATCAAAATATCCATATTGCTTAGCATTTATACCGGAAGCCGTTGCTTTGTCAATCACAGGGAAAGTGATAGAAACGTTTGTTGCAGCTTTCTCTCTAATCTTTTTATCTACTGATTGGCTGATAATTAACGTTATACCTCCATGTGCAATTTTAGCATTGCACCATACACCAGAAGATTGTATGGCAAGATAAAGATTGTCGTCGTCGTTACTAATTGTGTAACGTATTCTATTTGAACTATTATTCGCCTGAAGACTTCCCCACTCCTGTAAAAGGCCGTCGACTTTTACAGTACTTGGGACACGGGCACTTTTCTGCTGCACATTTTGCGCATCTACCGCGACCGGTAAAATAAAAAACAATAAATAGATAAAATTTACATTAATGACTGTCATATGAACGTTTTGTGTATCTAAATAAAGACTATTAAACAAATCAACAACTTAGGGTCACAGGAAATCCTATGACCCCGCTAATTTCAACATTCACAAGGAGCCGGTGCAGAGCACGAGTCACAGCACCAACATTTACCCTCCTTGGCTGCGTCGCTTTTCGCTTTAGCCATGGAATATCCGCAATCCCAGTCGGTACCGCCACAACTATGCACACAACAACAACCAGCGCAATCGCTATAACCACCATAAATTTTCTTCATTTGGTCCCTAGTCAGCGTTTCCTTAACGCCATCAAGTTTTAGTTTTAGTTTTTTCATTTTCTCGCGTTTTTTGCCTCTATTAATTGGGTTGCAGCTTTCCCTATCCTGTTTTACCGAAGGCAGGCATCTTCATATTGTTAAATACTCTAAATAAGATATTTTATATCTTCGGGTTGATAATTTGCAGGAAGCTTACGCCCATTAATAAATATTGTCGGAGTCGCTGCAACTTCTGCTATGCTACACCATTCACTTTGTTTTTGTAGCGCTTCTGAATAAGAGGCAAGGTTTTTGACTGGGTGTCGTTTAGTCCAGCTTTCGTAATTTTTGTTTTCATACCAATCATCAAGTGCAAATTTTAACGACAAATCATTTTGCTCCGACTGTAGTGACATCAAACGGGTGACAACCCCCACCTTTTTGTCATCATCATCTTTATTGACCACAAAAACAACTTGCAGTTTGACATCATTCCGGCTATGAATCCATTCCATTGCGGTGTGCGCTTTTGAACAAGGCTGACAATACGGATTTGAAACCATCGTGATTGTATGCTCTGCTTGTCGATTACCAATAATCAGCGAATACTCCTCTTTGGGCAAACTATACTTAGCTCCACTATGGAGCATCTTGTTGAACAGATCGCTGCTATATTTAAAATTTCGCAGCTGTAGTATCAATGGCTGAACTTGCCCAGATAATACTATGTACGGTTTGACAAATATCCATAATATGATAGGAATCATCATTGTAATTATCAAATTAGCCCACTCTGCTAAACTAGGCAACTTTATAGTATTCATTAAAAAAGGAAGAAAGCCGCCAAATTCGAGCCATAATAAACCTTGTACAACACAGCAAAATTTACACCATTGCTTAGCAATCCGCCACTGGTAATAAATCGAATAAAATGTATAAGGCAGACACATTAAATTTAAGATGGCCAAAACTCTCATCACGCTGTTATCACCAATAAAAAATAATGCCAGCCAGGTGCCTGAAAAATAAAAGAATCCTAGTTCCGACCAATTTAGCTGATCGGTTATTTTAGCAGACTTTGATGATAATATGGCATTACAATTTTCATTATCATCACCACCACAGAGTTTTTGTATTAGTGGATTGGTAGCATCCACACTTTGGATAAGTAATAATATTGTAGTAGTTAAACCAAGCAATTTAATAGCATTCAAAAAAATCACATCTCCATTAAAATCATATCTATCGGATTTGTGAAGAATGAAAAAAAACGTAAAGATTATGCAGCTAGTTATAACAAATGGAATTCGGAGTTTTGCCGCTATCTCTTTCTGCCGGTTTGCTACGTAATTTCTCTCTCCGGAATCGTGATCTTTCTCAGCAACCAATATAGTTCCTGCATATTTTCTCTTAAATTCGTCAATAGGTAAAACGTATCTGCTCCAGGTTTCGTCAGATACAATCGCTTTTTTGCTATCTAAGCTATGCACCAATGCAAACTGCTTTTCAGATAAATATGCGATGAAAGGGTCGGTGATATCTGCATCACTTAACTCGTCAAAACTTAGTGCGTAGGCTACATTAGGGACATTCCAGTTGTTTAATACATCACTAATTCCCAATAGACTGTTAAATTCAGGGTGTTTTTGCAGTTCATCTTCTACGCTTTGACTAGTTACGGGAATGTGCAACTCCTTAATAAGTAAATGCAAAACACTTATGATATTATCTTTTTTCATTAGGCTAAGGTTACAAAAGCATTATCGCTTAGGACAGAAATGCTTATAAGGTAAATATACTAGATAACCCTATGAAAAACCAAATAAAGTAGCTAAAAATGATCTGGCATAAAATTAAGTCCGTTAATAATGTTATAAATTCGTTTGTTATATATTCCAATTGTAGTCTGATTTCTTTTTTACAGATATTGATAATCTAAATATCGAAAGTATAAGGCTGTATTGCGTAGGGCTTGAAGAAAATAAAAGGACACAACTTTAATAATGTACATGTATAATCGTGCAAAATATATTTTGACTGGTATATATGCCCGATATTGGTAAGGACGGCTAAACCGTGCAGCTATTTGGAAGTTAGATTTGAGCTTCCAGTGGCTTTCCTCTAATGAAAGAATAAAGACAAGAACATAATGACACAACTTTTTTATATCTTAGCTAATGGAGATTACGGATATTCCTTATGCTTTAAGCAAAACTCCTGAACCTTTAATTGTAATTTTTTTTGAATTTTTAGGGCCTTATTACTTGAAAAAAAAGATTTAGGACATCTATAAATAAATACATATGAGATATAAGAGTTCAATTTTTTTAATTAAATCTTCAGATGGATTCTCAAAAAAACAATACCTAATGATATAGGATGTTAATTATATAAAGCATTGAAATTTCCATACTATAAACAACAAGATAAAATGGATTGCGGCCCAACTTGCCTTCGTATGATGGCTAAGTATTGCGGGCGGAATTATTCCATACAAAAATTAAGAACTATTTGCAAGATTACACGGAATGGGGTTAATTTATTAGGCTTGAGTGAAGCTGCGGAACAAATTGGCTTCAGAACAATTGGCGTAAAGCTTACTATTGATCAGTTAAAGGAAGTGCAATTACCCTGTATTCTTCATTGGCGGCAGAACCATTTCGTTATTCTTTACAAAGTGAAAAAAGACAGGTTTTATATTGCTGATCCCGCAGATGGTCTGATCACTTTATCTTATCAGCAATTTAGAAAAAATTGGTTTAGCCATAAAGAGCTCCATGATGGGATATCTTTATTATTAGGTACAACTCCAGAGTTTTTTGAAAAAGATCAAGAAAAAAGGGTTAAATCAAATTGGTGGTCCGTCCTCCGCTATTTCTATGTTTATAAAAAATTATTTATTCAATTATTAATTGGCCTGACGGTAGGTTCGCTGCTTTCATTGATAACTCCATTTCTTACCCAATCGTTAGTGGACATTGGTATCAATACTCGTAATCTTAATTTCGTCTACCTCATTTTAATTGCGCAGGTCATGCTTTTTTTTGGCAGTACCAGTGTTAATTTTATAAGATCATGGATACTGCTTCATGTTAGTTCACGAATTAATATTTCGATTCTCACTGATTTTTTAATGAAGCTCATGAAACTTCCGCTTAGTTATTTTGAAACTAAAACAACTGGAGATATTATGCAGCGAATGAGCGATCAACAGAAGATAGAAAGTTTTTTAACAGGAACTGCATTAAATGCAGTTTTTTCCGTCTTTAACCTAGTTATATTCATCGTTATACTGGCATATTACAATTTGGTTATTTTTAGCGTTTCAATAATAAGCACGGTTTTATATACTGGATGGATAGTGATTTTTCTCAAGCGGAGACGTAACCTCAATTATAAGCAATTTGATTATTTTTCAGCTAATCAGAGTACAATTATTGAATTAGTTAGCGGCATACAAGAAATTAAATTAAACAACTGTGAGCAGCAAAAACGCTGGGGGTGGGAACACGTACAAGCCAGCTTGTTTAAATTTAAAGTAAAGAGTCTTGCTCTTGATCAATTCCAACAAGCAGGTTCAATGTTTATTAACCAGGGCAAAAATATATTAATAACCTTTCTAAGTGTAAAAGCTGTTATTGACGGACAAATCACATTAGGTGGTATGATGGCAATTCAATATATTGTTGGCCAGGTAAACAGTCCTGTAGAGCAAATGCTCGGTCTTATACAAGGTTATCAAGATGCAAAAATTAGTTTGGAACGATTAAATGAAATCCACGACATTGAAGATGAGGAATCGCCGGATAGAAATTGGGTAAGCGTGATGCCAGCCAATAAAAGCATCAATATACACAGGCTTACCTTTCGCTATCCAGGCGCCGGCAATGATCCTGTTTTAGAAAATATCAACTTACATATTCCTGAAGGAAAAACGACAGCAATTGTTGGTATGAGCGGTAGTGGTAAAACTACCGTTCTTAAAATGCTTTTAAGGTTTTTTGAACCTGAAATAGGTGAAATTAGAGTAGGCGAAACCAGATTAAACCAGCTTAGTTTTAAATTCTGGCGAAGTCAATGTGGAACTGTGTTGCAGGACGGATTTATTTTTGCAGATAGTATTGCCGCCAACATAGCCGTGGGTGATGAGTTTCCCGAGAAAGAGAAATTAGAACAAGCAATAAAGATTGCTAACATCGGAGATTTTATTGAAGAATTGCCTTTTGGATTACAAACCAAAATCGGTACGGCGGGTAGTGGAATTAGCCAAGGGCAAAAGCAACGATTGTTAATTGCTAGGGCTGTTTATAAAAATCCCCATTATCTTTTTTTTGATGAAGCAACGAATGCTTTGGATGCGAATAATGAACGAATAATAATGGATAATCTAAAAGAATTCTGTAGAGGAAGAACGGTTGTAGTTGTTGCGCATCGGCTGAGTACTGTAAGTAATGCCGATAATATTATCGTTTTAGATAAAGGCAAAATCATTGAAGAGGGCTCTCATAATGAACTTACCAATTTAAGAGGAGAATATTTTAAATTGGTGAAAAATCAATTAGAACTCGGTGTATAATTTACTTCTGTGAATAATTATGGATATTGTAGATCAGGAAAACAAGCAAAAACATATCGAAGAAATACAAGAAATTATCAGTGCTCCCCCTTCGTGGTTATTGCGTTGGGGGATTACTTTATTTTTTGCTGTATTGGTATTAATTTTAGCGGTATCAGAAATAATACAATATCCCGACGTTGTCCAAACCACATTAAAAATCCGCTCACTTACTTTACCTCATACAATCGTAGCAGTAAAGTATGGGAAATTGGCCAAACTGTTAGTAGATAATAATCAAGAGGTTAAAAAAGGACAAATACTTGCTGTTATTAAAAGCGATACCGGGATGATTAACGTTGTGGCATCACAAACCGGACATTTAACCTACGCGGGAATAATTCATAAAAATCAGGAGCTTGTACTTAATAAGGTTTTGTTTTTTATATATGAGGGTGGGCAAGACTTTTTTGGTGAAATGTTGGTGCCAAAAGCTAGCTTGAACGAAGTCAAAGAACAACAGGAGGTAATGATAAAATTGAGAAGTTATCCTTATCAAGAATATGGCATATTCCATGGCAAAATAAAATACATTACTAATAGTGCGGACAATGAAGATGAATATATTGCAGAGGTAGATTTTAATCCAAACAATTTAACAGACACGCGCAAATTATTAATACTAAGGGATGGTATGATGGGTGATGCTGGCATTATAACACAAAATCAAACTGTACTAAAAAGATTGATGAATAACATCTTCGAAAATATTAATCACTAACGAAAACAGCTATATCTTATAGGTATAACTGTATTTCACCAAATTCCTACTGATTATTTATTATTAACTATTTATGATGCCAAAATTTGCTTATCAAAACAAACCTCTACTAGATAAGATTACCAATGCATTTCTGGTCAATTCGTGTTATGTTGAAAACAATAGTTTAAATGGTGGAAAGATGGGAATTGCCGTTTATTTCTTTATGCTTTCGCGGTACTCACCAAAACAAGAATATGCGGATTTTGCTTTCGCTTTATTGGAAATATTACTGGCTGAAGAAGCGGGTAAGGAAATATCACCAGCACTGGACTATTTTGATGGAATTACAGGAATAGGAATTTGGATTATTAAACTTATTGAACAAGATTTTTTCGAAGCGGATAGGGATGAGATATTAACGTTTATAGACAATCGCATTTTCGATTATATTGGAATAATAAATAAGTCCAAAGAAATTTCTATTTTGGATTCAATATCCATATGCTTTTATCTCCAGGCAAGATTAAAGGACAAGACAACTGCTGATCAAGAGTGGGATATGCTGGTAATAACGGAGCATCTTATAATAGCTATTGAGGAAATAAAACTTAAGATTAGTGGCATGCATTCAATTAATTATGGAATTGTTTCGGCATACTTGAAAATATTGCTTCGCAATTATGAAGCGCAAATTTATGAAGGGTATTCACTTGAAAAAATAAATGAGGTTATCGATTTAAACTTATTTGAACAAATATCACACGAAAAGGATATGTCTGTTGAGAAACTTCTATTTCTATCTACCGTTTTTGACATAGCAAAAATCAAATGTGACAATAATTTAAAAAATAAAATTTTTCGTGTTTTAAATAACTTAGAATTAAAAGGTGTTCAACTGTCTAGCCTGGCTTTTCGAGAGAGTCAAATATTTAGATATATAAATAAAAAGTTTCTTAGACAGTCGAAGCAGGATATTTACAAATATTATGAAAATGAGCTGAAAGGCACCCAATATGAATTTTTTAATAAAGTTCATCAAGCAAATTATTCTTTTAGTGATTTAACCAATGCCGGGATAGCGATTTTTGGGGGAAACATTCAATCTAGTTTTATGGACGAACACATTTATTTAATGGCTGTATAATGGGGAACGCTAAATGTGACTTGATGGATTTTTCATTTCTATTGCTTGTACGCATTGACTCGAGAGAAAGACAAGAAAATTTAGCAGCAGTTATAACCTATTTGCTTACAAATTTTAACACCCAAATTCATTTAATTGAATGTGACTCGATATCCAGAATAAATTTTCAGATACCCTCTGAAATATCATATGATTTCATAAAAGATGATAACAAGATCTTACATACCACGAGATATAGAAATCACCTAATAAAAAATTGTAAAACAACTAATTTTTTTATTTATGATGTTGATGTTGTTATTTCAAAAGAACAGATCAAAGAAGCTGCAACATTAATTCGAGAAAATAAGAATTCGCTGGTCTATCCCTATGATGGAAAGTTCTTTAATGTGTCGGGCATATTCAGGAATTTATTCATTAAAACATATGCTATTCAAATATTGGAGTCGAATGTTGAATGTTTAACCTTACTTTTTCCTAACTCGATTGGTGCTGTATTTGGCGCAAGCAAATCATTTTATATAATTTGTGGCTTAGAAAATGAACACCTGTACGGCTGGGGGCCGGATGATAAGGAAAGATTTCAACGGGTTGCCAAACTCGAATATCAAATATTTAGAACAAAAGGTTTATTATTTCATCTAGATCATCCCAGAGGAATCAACTCTCATTTTCCTCCCGGTGTAGTTGCAAATAAAAATTACCAGGAGTACCTTAGAATAGTCACCTCTTCCCGGGATCAATTAATCAATTACATAAATACTTGGAATTGGCTGTAATCCGGCTGGTACTTGTAGGTAATTAAAAATTTATATTGCTATGAAAGTTTACTTTATTGAAACTACAGATAAAACTCAACGTTATGGAATAGGTAGTTATGTAAATAACTTAATACCTGAGTTTAAGGATAAGGATATTGATTTTAATTATGTTCATATTAATTCGAGGCTCTATAATAGCGTGGTTCGAACAAAAAAGGCTTCTATTAGCCATATTCATATCCCGGTTCCAATTAATGGTAATTCAGATATTGGAAGTGAGTTTCATATTCCTTTACTGTTCGCAAGGGGAATTTATACAATCATCAGTCGCCATACTGGAAAGTCGGAAAAATTCGTTTTACATCTCAATTCTGTAATGCAGACAAATATTGGCGTTGTGGCTAAAGATTACAGCGCTGCCCTTGTAGTTTATACGATGCATATCCTGTTATGGAGATTTTTTTACAAAAACGACTATGAGCGATTTATTCTTGAATGGAACAACCGGCAAGACAACAAAGAAAGTCATAAAATTGATTCTTTATTAGAAGAAAAAAAGCTATGTGAAATTGCCGATAAAGTTATTTGCCTCACGGATGACGCTTATAAATTTGTCATTGAAATCTACCAAATACCCCCCAGTAGGGTAATCATTATTAATAATGGCCTTAACGCAAATATACTACCGCAAGTCTCCTCTCTTAAAAAGAAAAAAATGAGGAGAAAACTAGGTTTTAATCACAAAGATAAAATACTTTTATATGTTGGAAGGCTAAATCAAGGTAAAGGTTTAGAATTTTTAATTGATGCGTTTCATGATGTATTAAAAGTCCATCAGAATACTAAGTTGATTATAGTTGGCAATGGTAATTTTGATATGTTTTTAAGTCGTTGCAGTGATATATGGTCGAGGGTTTTATTTACCGGCTACCTCGATAAAAGTGAATTGTCGAATATTTATAACATCGCGGATATCGGGGTTCTTCCTTCTTTAAATGAGCAAAATAGTTTTGTTGCTTTAGAAATGATGGCCCATAGACTGCCTATTATTGCCAGTGATATTGAGGGCTTTAAAAACATCCTACATGATAAAACGTCATGTTTAAAAATAAAGATGGTTAAAGGTAAAGATTCCAGCGGGTTGGATATATATGCATTAACGAAGTCTATAACCACTCTAATTAATGATGAATCTATTGGTGCAAGACTTTCTAACAATGCCTATAATACTATTATAGAAGAATTTAATAGCAAAACCATGAGTGACAAATTATTAATGATCTACCGTGAATTGTTATTGTGTGTGATCGAAGTTAAACCTAAATAATCACCAGAATTTAAAAATTGAATTGAACCTCAGGAGAGAATAAATTACCCCCGTAAAAAAACCTTTTACAGGAGGGAATCGATTAACATCTAAGCAAATTTCATTAGTAATGAACATTCATCCGTACTAAATTATAAGTAAGTAATATATAAATGTGATTACTAATGTATTGACTGATGGGTATTTATATCCTGGCTTTATAATGCAAAAGTGAAAAGTTAATTAACTAATTAGAAGTGACTATTAGCATTCATACCATTTTCATTCTCCGTGAAAATATTTTATTCCTAGAGGAATGGATTGATTACCATGCTGCACTGGGTATTCGAAAATTCACCTTATATGATAATTCCAAATCACAAGGCTATGACGGAAGTTCACCTGGAATAAATAAGTATAAATATGATTTTAAGCAATTAACAAATTTTATTTCCGATGCCGAATTGGATTTATTATTAGGTAAAATACTTTCCAAATATGGTAACATGATCACCTATATTAAATGGGAGCCCACTGATGGAAACGGAAATATAATATTTGGTCAAAAGGAATGCATTATTCATTACATTGAAAATTTTGGGCAAAGATCAGAATGGACTGCATTTATCGATATAGATGAATTTATTTACTGTAAAGGATCACTGATGCAATGGATTAAAAAATTTGACGCCCGAAACGTTGGAGATATTTTACTGCTCCAGAAAAAGTTTGATGATCGCTTCAATAATTTGGATAAATCTGTCACACATATTGTGAAATGTATAGACAACATTGACACCTCACTTTGGGGACCAAAGCATATTATTAAAAATAATAATTTTGATGTATTAGAAACAGGTGCTTGGAACATTCATAGCCTACCGGCGAAAGGTGGTTTCTGCGTAATAGCTAAATTATCAGACTTAAGATTTAACCATTACAATGTCAATGACTGGCAACTTAATTGGATGAAAAATTTTTATAAAACGCATTTAGATTTCAGTCTTAATGCAGAATGTTTCAAACTATCAATAAAGGCTAAAAGATTGAAAATATATCAGATATAAGGACAAATGCTTTATTGAGATTTCACATAGCAGAATTCTCCTTTTTGTGCATTCTCATTCACTAGTAAAGCAAAGATAGCCCCGGATAAAAAGGCTACACAAGCGGGCAATTGTGTTTTGTTTTTTAGTGGCTTGCCCGTATTCTAAGACTTTGTCAAGTGTTATTTTTCATCCTATCTATACACAAAATTCTCATTTTGACAGGAACCGTCAAGGGTGTATGAATAGCGCAGCCGCACAAGCCCGCCCTTCGCTTGACAGAACCCGTCCAAAATAAGGTGAGTTGTTTAAGAGTTAAGATGATAAGCCCTAAGCTGCATATTTCATCAGACCCACATAAACGGTTCCTCGGTTAACCACTGCAAATATTCGGGCAATAAGCTTATTTCGTATAATATTTAGGGTACTCATTTTATTTTTGCCTTCACTTACTCTTCTTTTGTAATAGACCCTTAATTCTGGATTATATGTACCATGTGGATCAATCTTTTCATTTGACGGTTCGATGAGATGCTGACTCGGGTTTTCCCCTTTATATTGGTGCCGGATTGATGCTCAAAAGGTGCAGTTCCTACTGTTGAATTTATTGCTAAGCTTGCTAAGCTTTTTTATTGAAGAAATAAAAAGCTATAATCATAGACAATGAAGTGTATACAAAAAGTCCCTGCAATGACGACGCTGGGACTTTTTTGTATATTTGGACTTATACATTTTCCGAATGAAAACTTCTATTGCTCATCTTCCCGAAACTAAGCAAGAACAAATTTACAAGATAATAGAAGTAATCAGGAATATCGTTTTGCCAGAGAAGATAATTTTGTATGGAAGTTATGCAAAAGGAACCTATCAGGAGGATACCCATACAAAAGATGGGATTTTATATGAATATATAAGCGACTTTGATATTCTCCTTATACTAAAGGACAAAGAATTGCCAGAATACGAAATACAAGATAGAATAGTTAACATCATCAATTATAAGTGTATATTATGGAGATGTTGACCACCCTGTTTCGGGCCAAATTGACCCAGGGGTTAGCTGACTTTTGGGTTGCAGCAAATGCTATAAAAGCATGTACAAAAATAGTTATTTAAAAGGTAATTTCATTAATGGCTGTTTTCTGGTTCAACATTACGTTTTCTTCTCATAGATTCTCCCTTTAACTCGATGCGGTGTGCATCATGAACGATCCGGTCAAGGATCGCATCAGCAACCGTTTTTTCACCGATCACTTCAAACCATTTGCTCACTGGCAACTGCGAAGTGATGATCAGCGAGGTCTTACCGTGCCTGTCCTCAATGATCTCCATTAGCGCAGCCCTGCTTTGTGCATCAAAAGGCTGGATACCAAAGTCGTCGAGTATGAGCAATTGCTGTCTTTCGATCTTAGCCAGCTCTTTCATGTAGGAGCCGTCCGCCTTGGCCATCTTCAGTTTAGCGAACAGTTTGGGTGTACTGGTGTACAATACCCGGTAGCCCAATACACAGGCCTGGTAGCCCACAGCAGAAGCAATATAGCTTTTACCGATACCGGTACTGCCGGTGATCAGCAGGTTCTCGAAGCGGTCAACAAACGTACAATCTGCCAGGCGCATGATCTGGTTGCGGTCGATACTTCGGTCGGCATGATAATGAACATCTTCAATTGAAGCTTTATAGCGGAACCGGGCATATAGGATCGTGCGTTCGATACGCCTGTTCTGCCGGTCGTCCCATTCTGCATCTACCAGGTGGGCCAGTAGTTCATCTGCCGTGTAATCGTTTGTTTTACCGGTTTCCATACTGCTTTTAAAGGCATGGAACATGCCGAAGAACTTCATCTTCCGCAGTTTGTCTAAGGTGCTTGTGTTCATGTTATTGTTGTTTTAAATGGTTATTTGTAATAGTCTTTTCCCCGGATATTACCATGATCAGGCATGGGTAGCTCATCGGCAAATATGCTTTCCTCATAGTTGTCCATCTTGTTTTCCAATATGGTTTGTATCGTTTTATAGCTATAAAGGCCATAACTGAGCCCTCGCTGACAGGCCATTATTAACCGGTCATTCCCTGCTTTTTTTGCAAAGCCAAGTACCCCCAGGCAGGATTTGTAAGCCTGTTCGGGGTGTTGTTTACGCTCCAGTATCTGAAGGATATATAGCCTGACATCCTCATGAATGGAGGCCGCCCAATTGAGGAACATATCTGGTGTCCAGTCACTTTTAAAGCGGTGAGCGCTGGCCATGTGTTCTTTGTCAGTAGTATAACCATAGGGGTTCTTTTCGCGCGGGTGCAAAGCGATACGCTCATAATTGGAGTAGATCTCTACAATAGTGCGGGAGTATAATAGCTTAACCCGCTTGCCGATGAAGCGATAAGGCACACTGTAATAGTGTTTATCAGGGCCGAGATTGACATGGCCATTCTTGATCACCCTGGCATAAAAGTGTTTTTTGAACTGGTAACGCAGGACAGGTAGCGGTGCCAGGGCCCCACGCTCGATCTCTTCAAACTGTAGTATCCTGCTATAATTGCGACCCTTAAGCAACTGGCTGTTATGGACTTCCAGGGCCTGCCAGATCGCTGTATTGAGTTCTGTTAAAGAATGGTAGACATGCTTGTTTAAAGGGGCGTATACCTTGGTATAAATGATCTTAACGGCACCTTCTACTAATGCCTTGTCACGCGGGCGGTACGCCCGCGCTGGTAGAATGGTAGTCCCATAATGGTCGGCGAAGTCTTCAAATGTTTCGTTAAGGGTTGGTTCATAGCGGCTGCTTTTGGTTACAGCCGCCTTCAGGTTATCCGGTACAATGGCGGCAGGAACGCCGCCGATAAAGTGCAGGGTATTCTCGCAGGCTGCGATAAAGTCTTCCTTTTGCTGGCTCATAACAGCCTCTACATAGGTGAGCTGACTGGCCCCAAGGATTGCTACAAAGACTTCTACTTCAATGACTTCACCGGTTTCCTTGTCCGTATAGCTCATCTTTTCACCCGCAAAATCAACGTATAGCTTGTCTCCGGCCTTGTGATCCATGTGCATGGTCGGGTTGACCCTGGTCTTCCATTGGTTGTAATACGTGCAAAACTGGGTGTACTTATAGCCGTCAGGAAACTCTTTGATATAGGCTTCCCACAGGAGTTGCCGGTTCATACCGGTCTTTTTGAGCTCTTTATCGACGTGCGGAAAGCAGCGCAGCATGGATTGCATACGGCTGCTTGGCTGGTTGTTTTCCCTGGTCTTGCCGAAAATATCTTCCAGTTCCTTATCATTCAGGCTATTAACTTCTTCAAAGGTAAAGCCGCTCTTCTTAAGGACGGCCAGGTACTTTCTTACGGTATTCCGGGATGAATCAATCTGGGCAGCTATAAATCGCGTGCTGCGACCCTGGCTGTTCATCCTTAAAATCTTTCTAATCTTACTCATGCTGATTGTCAAATTGGCCATCTTAGAACGGGTCTTTTGCCCTCAAAAGATGGTTGCTTCTACAGCATTTGCTACGAGTTTTGGTGGGTCAGTTTGCCCCGAAATACCATGGTCAGTTTGCCCCGAAACAGTGGGTCAGCTTGCGCCGAAATGGTGTGGTCTCATTCATCATAATCTCCACAACAAAATAAAAGGGGTTAATTGAGGCAAAATATTGAAAAAATTGCTTCGGAGTCAGGTCACGAAACAATACAGAAGATAAGGTTTTGGCCGTATCACAGCCGATCTTTTCTGTAAGGCCCAAAAACAAACTTTATTAAGTTTGCTATCTTGCGGGCAGCAAATTATATTGCAAATATAAAAAAATCAATAAATAAAGCCCGGTTAGAATTATTGTAATGGTAATTTCTATGTCAATTTATTTTAATATCATTCCAATTTATAAACGATACAAATAAGCGAATTTAAAAAGTTACGTCAAATAATTGGCCTGTATAATGGTTTTAAAGTCTCTTTTTCTATTTTTGAAACGTCATGATTTTACAGTACTGCTCCGATCTTCATTTAGAGTTTCCCCAAAATGAAGCCTATATAAAAGCTAACCCCATTAAGCCTATAGGCGACATTTTGATATTGGCTGGCGATGTTACTTTGTTTACTAGGATAGACAGGCAAAAAGACTTTTTTAATTATATCAGTGATCATTTTAAGGAAACGTATTGGATACCTGGAAACCACGAATATTATCAAAGCGATATTTCAAATAGATCGGGTTCATTTGAAGAAAAAATCAGAAATAATGTATATCTGGTAAATAACGCAGTTAAAAATTTTGGCACAAATCAGCTGATATTCTCTACGTTGTGGTCTTCCATCAGCCTGTTAAATGGTTGGCGGATAGAACGTGGCTTGAATGATTTTTATCAAATTAGTTATAATAGGAAACGCTTTCAAATTCCCGATTATAATGACTTTCACGAAAAATGTCTTACGTTTCTGCGCGATGCTTTAGAAGCAGATACAAGGGGCAAAAAAGTAGTGGTCACACATCATCTCCCTACTTTTAAACATTATCCGCCTGAATATAAAAGCGACTATTTAAACGAAGCTTTTGCAACCGTGCTAGATGATTTGATTTTGGATACCACGCCGGATTATTGGATTTATGGACATCACCACCGGAATATTCCTGAATTTAAAATAGGTCACACAAAAATGTTGACTAATCAACTTGGATATGTTCAACAGAGTGAAAATCTATTTTTTAATAGTGATAAATGTATCGAACTTTAAATCATGGATTTGGAAGCTCGTGAGGATTGGGACGGTAGCGAAGCATGATCTGATAGCAATGGTATCAGGTGCTAAAAAACTAAATCGGACTTTTTTAGTCATGGTTACTTTGTAACTATACTCGCTGGCGATGTGGCAATTGCCCCTATATTGCCCCTATAAGGTTTCTTTTGCCCCTTTATTGCCCCAATACAACGTGTAATATGTACCCTTTCCTGTGGTTCCCATCTTTAACAGTAATTTCTTTTCAGTCAGTATTTTGAGATCATTCGATGCGGTGCGCTTAGACACCCCAAAGAGTTCCTGATATTGAGAATTGTAAATGATCCCTTTAGCTTTCACTGTTAGCAATACTTTCCTAAACCGCTCATCCAGCCCTAACCCCATTAAATATTCTTCCGTATAAATATCTTTGAAGAATGTCACTACCACACCGCCCCAGGCTTCCTCAAATGCCGGTTCGGGCAAACCAGCTGTCTTGCATGCTGATAAGATAGTTTCGATGCCCCGACCCCAGGATTCTATATAGCCTGCACGGAAAAATACTTCTGCAATATGCTTGTTACGCGGATGGGAGGCATGTTTTTTGGTTAGCTTTTCCAAAGGAATGTCGGCTGGTAGTTTGCCGGGGTTCCATAGCATTAATTTATCGTCATATACACTCAACTGTATCGTGGTTCCGGTATAGTCTTTATGAACAATCGCATTCAGGATGGCTTCTCTTAGTGCCGCTTCAGGATATTCCAATTTTTCAATACGTTGGATGCCTTCATAAGTAATCGGCGAAACCAGGTACCGTTCCTTGAGAAGGCGTATTACCCGGTCAACCATCTCGAAAATATTCCCTTCAACTGTATCCTGGAATTTTAGATCAGCATCAGAAACGCCAAATCTTCCGATCTTAAAATAACTGTGAACAAAGTAACGCATGGGCTTTTTACCAAATAATAAAATAGCGGCGGCTGTTAGTTTTCCATCAGGTGCAACCAGCTCTAAATTCTCCAATAAGCTGACCAGATCATCTTGAACGGCACCGGGATAAATACGACCACTTTTGATCGCTGCTTTTAGAAAAGCTGCTACCGCAGTTTCCTCTATTTCGTTGAGAGAGGCATGATCCATACCCATATCATCCCATGTCCTCCCCATTTTTTGGAGTAAAAAATCATGTAGAGCCGTACCTTTTAATTCCTGTTTAGTACTGCCGCTTCTATAATGGTAAGTTCCGTGATAAGAAATAGGTATACTACTAACAGGCACGGTGATTTCCAGGTAACGCTTACCCGCCTTTTCTTGCAAGTTCACATCTACTACCAGCCCTAAATGGTTAACCGCCTTATTGGGGATATCTTCCATTAACTTGGCATAATCATCAATACCAGTAACATTACCATGATCGTCGATACCTATAAATAGCTGACCACCTTGCGCATTAGCAAAACCGCAAATCCATTTCAGATATTCATCCCGCCAGGATTGTTTATATTCTATATTATGTTTTTCAGGCATTTATTTATCGATTGCTTTACAGGTTCTGGCAATGCTACAAGAATATGTAATTATCCTTAAATTCTAATACGCGAGTTAATCGCACTCATCTTTATCCAAAGTCCATCAATTTATCCGCTATCCCCTGTTTTACATCATCTTCAAACCCGGCCCAATAATTTTGAGTAGTGGAAAGACTATGGTGTCCCAAACTTTCCTGAATCAGTTCCATCTTAGCGCCGCTGCGGATTGCTGACGTTGTAAAAGTATGTCGGGCATAGTAGGTAGAAATATTAGTATCAAGTTCTAAATCTTTCGCCAACTTCTGTAAATGTTGGTTTACAAACCGGATAAAATTTTGGTTGGCACGCATTTTTTCCGTCTCATTCATAGATTTGTTTAGGATTGGGAATACGTAGTTATCGGGCACAATAGGTTTAGTACCATATCGTTCGATCATTGCACGGATTGGCTCAGTAAGCGGTACAATGATCGGTTTAGGTTTATCTTTTGTGGTATAAAGTGTTTTATGGCGCAAAAACGAAAAAGACTTTTTATGGATGTCTTTATATTTTAGCTCCGCAATATCGCGGAAGTTCATGCCATTACATTGATAGCTGAAAAACCAAAAATCTCTTGCTTTTTCCTTGTAGCTGCTCGGTTGCAGTTCTGCGGTGTACAATTTTTTTAGTTCGGATTTATCAAGGGCTTTTTTTATGTTCTGACCAGTAGGTATTTTGTATTTCTTAAAGGGGTATAGATCGGCCACAATACTCCCTTCCTCAATGGCCTGGTTAAATATAGCACGAAGTGGACGCAGATAAATGCCAACTGTGGTTTTTGACTTTCCCTCGACCACCATCCATTTTTCATAACGGTTCAAAAAATCTACAGTGACGGACGCAAAAGATAGGCTCGTAGCCGGTTGCTTGACTTTACCTGCAAAGGCTAATAGTGACTTGATGCTTAGCGCATAGTTAGATGCGGTGCCTGCACGCTCGTTTTTGGTCAACTCTGTAATATAATTCCGGTAATGTGGCACCACGTCCATTGAACTCAATGGCGCACCAAACATTTCCCTTTCAAATTTAGCCAATACAAATACACCGTCCATCTTTGAAATAATCGTGTTGGCTTTAACAACGATGCCATCCAACGCAATTTTAAGGTCCTTGTACGCTTTCTTCGGCTTAGTCGCTAAATACGATTCATCAAATTGCTCCGCTAGGAGGTAACGGCCCGTATGGTAATGCCTAATATCAGTCCTCGACATATACAACCTTAGCTTTACCGGTGCTTTTTCTCCTTTTTCTATCTTCCGCTCGTCCAGGTATAAATTTACTTTAACAGCCATATTTCGTGATTTTTAGAAAATGCTATTTTTTTCTCACACAAATTTTTAAGAATATGCTAAATTACGCAGTAAACGCAATAAATGCAAGTTTTTTTCTCACACATTTCTCACACAATTGAGCAAAAAATGGCAAAAAATCGATAAAATTAATAAACATAAAACTATGTAAATTACTTAAAATCAATAATATATAAAAATAACAAAACATCGATAAATGGTGTCCTTTGACTGTTAATCAGAGGGTCGCTGGTTCGAGCCCAGCCTCAGGAGCATAAAGCCTAGCACGTCTGCTAGGCTTTTTTTGTTTAAAAGTGGTATTTTCTGCTGTAAAAATGTGGTTTTTGTAACAGATCTCTCTAGAGTACCCGCAGGCCATATCAGTATTGCATATTGCCCTTATGAACTATGAATACAACAAAGCATTGTTGTTAAAGTAATGATAATGCGAAAAAAAAACCGGGCATAAATCGCTTTTTATAAACAGGATAAAAGATTAAATAGGCCTTATTTACAACTCTAAATAACCAAGAGCTACCCACTTGCAACCAAGCAGCAGTTAGCTAAGAAAATGGGCCACATTTACGCGCGTATCATAAATGCCAACGTAAAACGCATAACTGTTACCATACGCGAACTGGGCGAAGGTGGTGTTTGGCGCTGCGCGAAAATGAGCCAAGCCAGGCAGCCATACTGATGTGCGATATAAGGGTGGGGAGGCCTGTTGAAGTAAGGGTAGAGCTTTCAAAAGCATTAATTGAGGTTTGTAATGAAATGCTTGGATTAGAAGTTAATATGCTAAATATTGAGTTCACCCAACATACCGGTGATGAAATGTATCATCAATCAATGGCTGGTTTTAGTGATGATTGGTCGCCAGAAGAAAATAATGGTATTAACTAACTGCACTTAAGAACCGTAACCCTGTCAACCATAACGCAGGCAGTTTTTTGCATACCTTGCTATGGTATATTATTAAATTCCTTATTTATTGGGTTATATTTCTCTATCCCAAAAACTTTGGGGTGATGTGCTGACTTCCGGCTCCTGTTAATAATATTTATATAATTTGAATTTCCTATATTTTCAAATAATTCATTTACAAGTACTTGTATTTTTTTTCCTTCGATTTCTCCTATATTTTTTTTATACAGGTATTATCAACACCAGATAACAGTTTAACAGTTATTTTGATGCTGATATATTTGGTCTTTACCAATTTAAACCAGTTGGTACCTTTATTATGAAAAGAGTTCTGTTAGTCGCATGGCTGGTAGTCATTTTTAATTCAGTTTTTTCGCAAACACTTACGCCCCGGCAACTATTCCCCGGGTTATTTGAAGCTGTGCAACTATCAGGCATTTTTCCTGATAACAAGACCTTTGTTGATGCTACTCCAATGCGCGATCCTGCAGCTATAATGAAGGACTATACTTCAATGAGTACCACAACCGGTTTTAATCTTAAGCAATTTGTTATCGCTAATTTTACAATTCCGGGTACTCATAACAATGTCTTTAAAAGTAATGTAGCAGCTGGGATACGCGATCATATAGATACATTATGGACCGTATTGTACCGTAAACCGGATTCTATTACCCAATATTCCTCTTTATTGCAATTACCGGCAGGCTATGTGGTGCCGGGGGGGCGTTTTCGCGAAATGTATTATTGGGACTCTTATTTCACCATGCTTGGTTTGCAGGAAAGTCATAAAACAGAGATACTGCAAAATATGGTAACCGATTTTGCTTACCTGATAGACAAATATGGTTTTATCCCTAATGGGATGCGCACTTACTATTTAACCCGTTCACAGCCACCATATTTCTCGATGATGATCGATCTGCTGGCTAATGACAAGGGCAGTAAGGTGCTTGTTAAATATCAATCTGAGCTTTTAAAAGAATATGCTTTCTGGATGAAGGGCAACAAGAATTTAACTATTGGGCAGGCAAGCGATAATGTAGTGCTTATGCCTAACGGCGAGGTACTTAACAGGTATTGGGATGGATCAGACAAACCACGCGAGGAATCATATAAACAGGATGTTGATGCTGCAAAGCTCACCCAACAAATGCCGGAAGAATTTTATCGTAATGTTCGGGCAGCGGCTGAATCAGGCTGGGATTTTAGTTCGAGATGGTTCAGCAATCCAAATGATTTGGGAACCATACAAACTACCGATATTATCCCTGTTGATCTGAACTGTTTGATCTATCACCTTGAACTTTCAATTGCGAGATCGTACCGGTTACAAGGCGATCTGCATAATTACAATAGCTACCTAAATAAAGCAAACTCCCGTAAAAAGGCCATACTTAAATATTGCTGGAGCGAAAAAGAGGGCTGGTTTATGGACTATAACTGGAAATTGAACCGGATATCACCTGTTAAAACGCTTGCCGGTGTTTTCCCGCTTGAATTTAATATTGCTGATAAAAAGCAGGCCAATAAGCTTTCTTTAGGTTTAAAATTGAATTTTCTTAAACCCGGAGGGTTGGTTACTACACTTGGCAAAACAGGGCAGCAATGGGATAGCCCAAATGCCTGGGCACCGTTGCAGTATATTGCTATAAATGGTTTAAGTAAGTATCATCACACTGTTTTGGCGCAATCAATAGCCGAACGGTGGATCAGTACCAATACTCGTGTGTTTGAGCAAACAGGAAAATTGATGGAAAAATATAACGTTATAGATATCAGAGCAAAAGCGGGCGGCGGCGAATACACGCTTCAGGATGGTTTTGGATGGACCAACGGAGTGTTGCTCAATTTAATGGATCATTATCCACCCTCGCTTCATATAAAAATTGAATAATAGGTTTTAAGTTAATATTTATTAGCATAGCTTAGATGTGTAATATAAACCTGATTTATGAAGAGACTTGCTATAACTTTTTTGATGCTGACTTTCGGCTTCCCGGTACTTGCATCAACAAAAAGTGATAGTTTACTTACCACGCTTAAAAACGAGCTAACCAAACAAAAAATATACGAAGGCCAAAAAAAGGAGCGGATAGAAAAATTAAAATCCCAGCTTAGCGCCACGCCTAAAAGCGATCTGAACGATCAATACACCATCTGTAGCAAACTGTTTGAGGAATATAAATCATTTCAGTTCGATTCGGCCTATATTTATACCCAAAAGCTGCTGAATATAAGCCAGCTAACAAAAAACACGACCAGGCAAAACGAAACACGGATAAAACTGGCGTTCATCCTGGTATCATCGGGAATGTTTAAGGAAAGTTTTGATTGCCTGAGCCATATAAATACCCATTTATTGGCCGATAGTTCAAGGTTTGAATATTACTCTTTGCAGGCAAGGGCATACTCGGATCTGGCCGACTACAATAACGATAATAAATATTATGCGCCGGATGATAATGCCACATCCATAAAGTATATAGATTCGGCTATAGCCTTATGTAAACCTAATTCGTTCGAGATGCTGATGCACAAGGGCGACAGGCAGATAAGAACGGGCCAGATGCAGGTGCCATCGCCATATTACCTCACATTATTGAACCATTATAACCTTACTGATCATCAAAGGGCAAGGGTTGCTACTGTATTGAGCTTCTTTTATACAGGCCCCGCACATGCAGAGGATAGGATAAATCTGCTGGCACTGGGTGCAATAAACGATATCCGGTCCTCAACCAAAGAAACTTTAGCCATTTTTAAACTGAGCGAAGAACTATACCATCAGGGCGATGTAAAAGATGCCTACCTGTTTATGCAACAGGCCATGAACGATGCTCAATATTACGGCGCAAGGCTTCGGCAAATAAAGATAGGAGCGGTTTTGCCAATTGTTGCTGCACAGGAGATAATCGTTGCCCAAAATCAAAAGAACAGGTTCCTCGTTTATTTATTGTCAATAGCTGTCGTGGCTATTTTGATCACACTTATAACATTCATCATTTTTAACCGCCTCAAAATATTAAGGGCCAGGGAAAAAATAATTGAAGAAACTAATGTTCAACTGGCAAAAACAAATATTAAACTGATTGAGGACGCGCATATTAAAGAAGAGTATATCGGTTACTTTTTTAACGTAATATCCGGTTATATCCTAAAACTTGAGAAGATAAAAAGGAACGTTGAGCGAAAGGTATCGACCAAAAATTACGACGACCTGCTCCTAACAACTAATGATATCAACATAAAAAAAGAACGGGAAACATTGTTTAACACTTTTGATCGTGTTTTTTTAAAGATCTTCCCCAATTTTATTCCTGCCTTTAATGCTTTGCTAAAAAAAGAAGACCAGATATGGCCCAAGGACAATGAAGTATTAAATACCGATCTCCGCATATTTGCCTTGATGCGATTAGGTATTGACGATAATGAAACCGTGGCTAATATTCTTGAATATTCGGTAAACACCATTTATGTTTACAAAATGCGTATAAAGGCAAAAGCAATTATCCCGGGCGATCACTTCGATCTTTCAATTATGGCTATTGAGGCTGTGGATATCACTAACAAGGCATAAATCTTACGCGCGTTTTGCACATACAGCGCATATCCTATGCCAATTCCATGCTAACATTTATAACGTACATTCTATACTGTTGTTGATACGATATTACGCATAAATAATGGCCGAAAAACGTTAAATTATATTTATACTTTTTTGACATTGGTGTTTTTTTAGTACCTGACTAACAGTTAGTTAAATTTTAAAAATCCTGTTTTTTCTTAAATTTTAAGCGAACAAATAGGTTATGCTATTTCGTTTATATTCCTTTGATCTGTATTCAGATATCAGGATATACAAGGCTCCTTAACCACTGTTAATTCTGAAACCTGCAATAGGCTAATTAAACCAATTTTTAACTTTTATAACATAATCCAAAACAAGGCGCTATTGCCCTATTTGTCATAACTGATGAATTAGCATTTAGGTTTACTTGTTTCGATTATAACCAATTATTTATGCTGCTGAACCATTTATTACTTCAATAATACATCCCCAAATCATGAATTATTAACCATTATGAACAACTAACTATTACAATTATGAAGAGAAGTTTATTATTTATTTTATGCCTATGCTTACTGATAAATGCTACCCAAGCAGCAAGCAGCAAACCTTCCGTACACCAGCAAGCTAACGGAAATATAACAGGCACCGTGGTAGACAAAGCAGGCCAACCTATCCTGGGAGCAACTATTACCATAAAAGGTGATAAAACAGCAATCGCCAGTAGTGATAAAACAGGAAAATTCACCTTGACCGTTGCAATAGGAAAAACATTAGTTATCACTGCCGTAAGTTACAAACCGGTTGAGGTTGTCGTTGCAGATAATACGGCACTGAATGTTGTATTGGTTGATGACCTGATGGAGTTGAACACTGTAGTTGTTACAGGTAGTACCAACCCAGTAAGAAAATTGGAAGCGAGCGTTGCGCTTACAAGCTTTGGAAGCAAGGCAATAGAGCAGCTTGCGCCTACAAGCACAGCCGATCTGTTAAAGCATGTACCGGGATTTTTGGTAGAAGCATCGGGCGGTGAGGTTGGGAACAACCTTTTTGCAAGGGGTATACCGGCAGCAGGTGGTTACCAGTTTGTAACTATAGAGGAAGATGGAATGCCGGTTTTCGAAGATGGTGAACTACAATTTGGCAATGCCGATAACTGGATAAGGGTGGATGAAACAACAGCACGCCTTGAAGCAGTAAGAGGTGGGTCGGGTTCTATCTTCGCCAATAATGCACCCGGCGGTTTAATTAACTTCATATCAAAAACAGGCACTGACGATTTTGCCGGGACTTTTAAACTGAGCACAGGCACTGATGGCCTTTTTAGAACTGATTTAAACCTTAGCGGCCCGCTGATCAAAGATAAGTTATTTTACGATATAGGCGGTTTCTACCGGGTAGAAAACGGTGTTCGTGATCCGGGTTACAAAGGGAACGACGGGGGCCAGGTTAAAATGAATTTAAAGTATGTGTTGGATAGTACAGGCTATGTTAAAGTGAGTTATAAGCACTTGGATGACAAGGACCTGTTCCTGCTGCCAATTCCATTAACCGGTAGCACTGATCCCAAGGGCGTTAATGGTTTCAATCCAAATACATCAACATTTGCTTCATCAAATTACAGCCAGATCAGCGTGCCACAATTAGGCGGCGGATATTTTACCAGGAACCTTGAAGATGGTATACACCCAATAGTTAACGCCTACGGTATGGAGTTCAACAAAAATTTGGGCAGTGGATTTTCCATAGATAATAATATGAAATATACCAACATTAACATGCAATATACCGCCATTTTTCCTGGAGATACGCCGCAAACGGGCGCAGCTTTTGCAGCCAGTAATTCCATAGCCGATCCGCTGTATACCAATGTCAATACAGGGGCAGTAGTTAATCCTGCCTATGTAGCTAATGTTGGCTTTTGGGCAATAAACAAGCAAATGGAAAATTTTGCGAATAACATGAGTTTTAGCTACAAAAACAAATGGTTAACAGTATCAGCAGGTTATTACTATTCAAGTTTCACGTCGAACCAATATTGGAACTGGAGTAATATTTTGGTTAGTGTAGAGCAACACCCTCAATTATTGAACCTGGTTAATAATGCGGTTCCGGCAGGTTCGCCAAATTCTTCAGTTACGTATAATGGTATAACAGATATGTCGTTCCTTACCAGGCAATCTCAATTCTCAGGCACTTTAAATGACTTTTTTGGCGATGCCCAAATAAAAGCTAACCCGGATTTGACTTTCGACTTGGGCCTACGCTATAGTTCAGACCGATATAATGGTTACAATGCTACCGAAAGCGCCGCACACAGCCTTGATAACAATACATCATTCGGCTATGATTTTACCCAAACAACTGCTGATAACTCCAGCACAACTGTAGGTGGCCCGTACTATTACTGGAAATATAAAGTGAGCCGTTTATCAACTAGCCTAGCGGCTAACTATAAAATCAGTGAAGATATGTCGATGTATGCAAGGTATAGTAATGGTTTCCGTTCGCCCGATGAGGCCACTTATTATTCTAATGCAACGGATTTATCGGCTATAAAATCAACCGGTGTTATACAATACGAACTTGGTTACAAATATGAAAGCAATAACTTCGCGCTATTCGCCAACGGTTTTTACATGACTATGGATAACATTCCTTTTAACGATGTATTGGCCGACGGAACATCAACCAACCAATTTGCAGGTGCTAAAAATATAGGCGTTGAAATTGAAGGTGAATATCATGCCGGACCTTTTAACTTAACACTTAATGCCACTATCCAAAACCCGACACTTACCAATTTCTCAGGAACAACCTCGGCACCTACCGCAACAAACCCTAATGCTACAGCGCCATTTGATTATAATGGAAACTCGGTAGAAAGGATACCTAAGTTTTATGGCACCATCCGCCCGGGTTATAATATTACCAAAAACTTATTGATGTATGTTGAACTGGATCATTTCGGTCAAAAATATGCAGACAATGCCAACCTTGACATCCTGCCTAAATTTGATGTGTTGAATGCAGGTCTGGCTTTAAAAGTAAAACAAATGCGTTTTGCACTGGATCTGTCTAACATAACCAATACGGTTGGTTTAACTGAAGGCAACCCCAGAATAACTACAGCTTCTGGTCCAATTTACTATGCACGCCCTATTGAAGGCAGATTTGGTAAGTTATCAGCCGCTTTCAATTTCTAAAAGATAACAAATAAACGAAACATTATAGAATGACTGGAGGTCCATCTCCAGCCATTTTTTGGTTATGTATGCTAAATATAGCAGGAGATAGTGCTGGAATGTGATTATCTTAATTCTGTTATAAAGGATTGATCACCGCGGCCATTATTATTATTCTGTTGCTTTTAAGTTGGCGGAGTGTTTTATCTACCTGACATTGTCCCAATTGTCTGTACGGAACGGTGATGCTGGTAGATTTGCCCCATTGTATAAATTGCACAACGGATTATTTGCCCATGCATATCTCACAGCAACAGGATTAGCAACATCGCTACTGTTCACAATTACTTTGTCACCAGCTATAATAGCTCGTGCAGGATAGAATTTTTTATCAGCCCCCGCTACGGTAAATCCTTTCAGACTGTCGCCTTTGGCAAGCAAGCCATTATCGATATGGGTGAATTTTAGTTCAATTTTATCGCGGGAAATTATTTGTGATTTATAAATTGGCCCTGAATAAGGGATGTTTTCACCGTAAGTTTTTGCGCGTGCTATTAATGCCAGGCGACGGCCGGTCTCCTGTTTATTTTGAGGATGTATACGGTTGGCATCGCCAACATCAATAGTCACTGCCATGCCCGTATTAGGTACGGTAAGCGCGCTTAGCTGGGCATCGCGCAGGGCGGGCCAATTAGCAGCAGGTGGCTGGTCGGTGGCAGCATAATTGGCTATTTGCACAAAATAAAACGGAAAATTGCCTTCGTTCCATTTTTGCCGCCAATCATTAATTAATAGCGGGAAAAGCTGCCGGTATTGCATGGCCTTATCGGCATTACTTTCACCCTGGTACCATATTACGCCTTTTATAGTATAAGATAATATGGGATTTATCATGGCATTATAAATAAGCGCAGGCCGGTTAGGGCTGTTTGATTGTGCCGGCGGTTGTGGCAACAGTGTAAGTACATTAGCTTTATGATAAAGCCATTGGCCTGCCAAATCAATCTGGCCCGTAGTATCAGTAGCTAACGACAATTGCAGCGGGCCTTTGTTAATACCACCAAGGCCGCCATTGTCAAAAACGCGTATGGCTATGGTATTTTCGCCGGCTTTTACCAGGTTGCCGGGTATGGTATAGCTGCGTTTATAAATAAATAGTTCGGTATGTCCGATTTCCGCCCCGTTAAAGTAAGAAACATCGTAATCATCAATACCGCCCATGTTTAGTTTTAAATCCCTGCCGGCCCATGCTGCAGGAATGGTAACCTTTTTCCTGAACCACATTGTACCATCATAATCGGGAACGCCTGCCAGCTCCCAGTAGGTGGGTAAAGCCATTTTTTGCCATGCCGAATCATCAAAACCGGGTTCGGCCCATAGCAATTTACCTTGCTGAAAGCCAGGATCTTTTACATTTATTGTATCAATCCACTTTCTTACTTCCGCCCGGTATCGCGCATCAAGTTTTTCCTGTGTCAGGCCGCTTTCGGCAGCTTTTACGAACGGAGCGAAGGCTGGCATTGTTTTTAAAGCGCTCCCGCTGGTCCAGGCTTCGGCAACTGTGCCGCCCCAGGTGCTATTAATAATACCTATGGGTATATGCTTATCTATAAATAAATTCTTCGCAAAAAAATAAGCAACAGCCGAAAAATCACGCACGGTTATTGGGGTGCATATTGCCCAGCCGCCTTTGGTTTGCACACTATCAAGTGGTGCAAAGCTGGTTTTGTTATCAATTTTCAGCATACGTATTTCGGGATAATTAGCTGCATCAGCCAACTCATACTTTAGGTTCAGCACATCGCCATAAAAACCGGTTAACTGCATTTCCATGTTCGATTGCCCCGAACATACCCAAACCTCGCCAATCAAAATATTTTTCAGGGTAGTTATTTTGCCGTCATTAAATGTAATAGTATAAGGGCCGCCGTAAACAGGGGTGCTTACTCTTATTTTCCAGTTACCCTGTGCATCCCCTGTAACTTTATAGGTTTTGTTATTCCATGAGGTAATTATGGTAAAGTTTTTACCCGGGGTTTCAGTTCCCCAAAGGTTTACTTTTGTTTGCTGTTGTAAAACCATGTTATCGGTAAAACAAGCAGGTAGTACAACCTGGCCATAGCTTATATTGATAAAAAAAAGAAATAAGCCGGGAAGTAAAATTCTATTGATAAGTGTCTGATAAAACGGTTTAGTTACCATGCCATAATGATTTGTGTTCGTTTAGTGCTAACGGTGAGATACTATATTAAAAGTACAAGTTTATAGTTATGCGGCAGCAGTGGCCGCAGGGCTGAAGTTTAGTTTGATGAAAAATCATCTATCATATTAAACGTTGGTACAAAAAATAAGCTACCCGTTTTTGGTGTGCTGAAATCCAGTATCCTGTCATAATTTCCTTTAGGGGAGCCAATAAACATGTTATTCAACATTTTTTGTACCGTGGTGAATGTGCTTGCATAAGCAATGAAATAAGTACCCATTTCATTGGTTGACATGTTGCCAAAAGGCATATTATCACGAACAATTTTAAAGTCATCACCAACATTGGCCAAAGCTATATGTGAATTGGAGGGCTTTACCTCATCGGCCATTTCTATATCATTGGATTTAGACCGCCCGATCACTTTCTCCTGTTGCTCGGTCGAAAGGCCTTTCCAGGCTGTTAGATCATGAACGTACTTTTGTACAAAAAGATAGCTTCCGCCTTTATAAACAGGATCATCATCTCCTAGTATACCAAAGTATTCCCTGTCCTGTCCATGAGGATTTTCAGTACCATCAACAAAACCTAAAATAGAGCGACTGTCCCAATACCTGAAACCATGAATTTCTTCTATACTGATTGCCACCGGGGCCAAAATGTCTGCTATTGCGGATGCCATATCATAGCATATACTTGTGTTATCTGCTCTTATATGAAAATGTAAGTCTCCTTTAGAAGAAACTGCCGTGTGTTTATCGCCAATGATGGGCGCAAAATCTGCTAATTCTTTAGGCAATGGAACAGGAAGCCCAAGCCGTAGCCATGCATCATACCCGATTCCCATTACACAGCTTGCCCTTGAAACCGGGAAACGGACATTTGCGGAATTATTAAGATTGATAAGCAAACTGCAAACCTGGTTAAAAGTATCCCTAACCTCCAGGTTGTCCTTAAAACTCCAGACCATAAATATGGTATTGTTATTGGTGTAGTCTGTTACATTCTGTGAATCCGGATTCATAAGCTTATAATATATTGCCTGATGTGCGTTACGAAAATAAAAAAAATCGTTAACTGTATTAATATAGGATTATTAATTCTGATCCTGAAAAATTGACTTATCTTTTTCATATGCGTATCATAAGTGTTCGGAAGATTGTATTTTCTGTTTTTAATTCCCTCCCGACGGGAGGGGTGTGGTTGGATGTGAAGTGGCAGGGAGGGGTTTATACACCAAATAAGCTGTTAAACCCCACCCTCCCCGCCCCAAGGCGGGAATCGCACAAGGCCAATGCTTCTTTTTCCCATCTTCCGAACACCTATGATATGCTTATAACCTGAGCGTTTACCATTATTGCCTTTTAAACAAATGTAAAAAGCCGTTTTTTAAAGCTGGCCTTGCCTGGTTAGCGTTTATACCTTCGCCAAACCTTTTATTATTGGGATAACTGCGGTGCGAGGTGCGGTTATTAAAAACGATGGCTACCAGTAGTAATATGCAAGCACCGGATAGCACCGGACTTAATACATACAGGTAACCCAACGCTTTTATTTTTGCCGAACCAATATTGGCTATCAAAGCAGTGGCACCGCCCGGCGGGTGTAGGGTTTTAGTTATTTGCATGAGTACAATAGCAATGGAAACCGATAGAGCAGAGGATAGCCATAACTGATCGGGGATTAGCTTATAAACGGTAACACCAACCAGCGCGCAAACCACATGGCCGCCTATCAGGTTGCGGGGTTGCGCCAGCGGACTGTTAATGATACCGTAGATCAATACCGAAGATGCCCCAAATGAGCCGATCAAAAAGATGTTATCGGACACACTAAACTGCTTGCTTTGCATCCAGCCAATTAAACCAATACCAGCGAATGAACCTAAGAATGTCCAAATGTGTTCTTTATAATCAATAAGGGTTTCTTTGTAAAATATAAACTTCGCGGTTCTGGCGTGTCTTCGTAGATGTTTTTTCATGAAAATTGTAAAATGGCTATTAAGCGGTTTTTAAAATTAGTACCGTGTTTCAGGAATATTAATTTGTGTATTGGAGAGTTCGTCATCGACTTGAATATCGCATGCCAAAACCGGTCTGGAGATTGAAGAATGTTTACTGCCCATCATAACCATACAGGTACCACAGCTTCCCATACCACAGCATAAGCCAAAACCGGGAATCGCTAAACGGTTAGAGACCAGGGTCATCAGGCTGCAATACTCATTTACATAGGTGCGTATAGGGTAATATTCGCCTTTATAAACAAGTGTTAAGGGTATGTTGCTTTTATCAGAAGGCATAGTTAATATTCGGCTTTTGAGATCAATTGTAGCAACTCATGTTCATTTTTAATAGTCATGCTTTTCCCTGAAATCGTTATCATATTATCTGTTACCAAATCATTAATGGTCCGGAATAAAGATTCATAAGCGGCACCTGAAAATGAGGCGAGATCCTGCCTTGTCAGTTCAATATCAATAAAACCATCAGCATTTACACCAAACTGATTTTTTAACGTAATAATAGCCTGTGCTACGCGCGCTTTTACCGGCATATGCACCAAATTGCGCATCCTTTTTTCTGACTTTTGCAATTCACCCGCAAAAAAACGCATCAGTTTTATCGCAAACTCATTATTTATTTTTAGGGATGATTCAAAGAAATTCATCGGCAGGTAGCAAATGGTTGCTGTTTCCAGGGCGGTAGCCGATGCGGGATAAATATTACTACCGTCTAATCCAAGATGCCCTAATATGTCACCTTTTGTGGCAAACCTGATGATAAGTTCTTTTTCGTTATCCCATTTTTTATGCACCTTAATATTTCCTTCATATACAAAGTAGATGCCGGTTACCGGGTCACCCTCCTTAAAAATTTCTTGGCCTCTTTTTATGAGCAGATTTTTTTTATTTGCTTCAATCGCAGGTTTCCAGTCACTTAAGCAGGTTGTACACAAAAAGCAAGTATTAAGGTCGCACTGGTGTTGATTTTTTATCATTCAGAAATTATTAAATCTTGCAATTAATCTCATGCTTATAATACTGCAAAAGACATACAATAATACGGTGATTGAAAATATGATGCAATAAAACATTGCACATGCAATATAAATTGCCATAAAATGACTAAAGGAATACGGATAAATTTTACTTTTGCAATAATTCAGGTATCATAAAAAATGATCAGGACAACTCATAACATTAGTCATTAATCAAACCCAGTAAATTCTATTTTATATTTTATGCGAAAAGCTATTATCCGATTTCATTATTTCAAGCTAATTATCGTTTCAATAATTGTTGCCGTATTTTCAATACTTCTTGCAGATTCTTTAAAGAAAGTAACAGGGTTTTATGAAGATCATATTTTACAAAAGGCCAGTAATTTTCCGTTACTGTTTGTTTTGCTTCCAACAATCGGCATCACCGCGATCTACTTTTTAAGGAAATATTTATTTAAGGGTAAGGCAAATAAGGGCATCAAAGAAATATATCAAACCATTGAGAACAGGCGCGACGAATTACCTGCTTATAAAATTCCATCGCATTACTTTAATGGGTTTTTAACCGTAATTTTTGGTGGCTCTACGGGTATCGAAGTATCAACAGTTGTGGCAACGGCTGCTATTGGTTCGGCCGCTTATAAAAGGAAATCAATCGCCAATATTTATAAAACGGAACTGATATGTGCCGGGGTTGCTGCCGGGGTTGCCACCTTATTTGGGAGCCCACTGGCCGGTTTTCTGTTTGCTGTTGAAGTGATTGCCAAAAAGCTTACCAAAACAATATTCATTAGCTGTGCCTGTTCTGCTTTAATAGCATGGGGGTTCATGTTCATTTTTGACCACAATACGCTATTTAATTTTACGGTAACCAGCTGGAATTTTCATGCAGTTCCATACTTAATTATACTGAGCATACTGTCGGGTTTCGTGGCTGTCTATTTTACTAAAGTTGTAATTTTCCTTAAAGATAGATTCGGGAAGATTAACAACAACTTTATAAGAGTAAACGTCGGCGCTATTTTGGTTGGGTTATCTATACTATGCATGCCGCAATTATATGGTGACAGCTATCACGCTATACCTGGTTTGTTAAATCAGATCCAGCATCAACCATTTACTATAAATTTTGTGTTGTTGCTTTTAGCGATAGTTATACTAAAGCCCGTTGTAGCGTCGCTTACATTGGGGGCAGGCGGAGATGGCGGTGTATTTGCCCCGAGCATTGTTTCGGGCGCGGTATTGGGAATGTTGTTTGCTGTAATGATAAACCACTTTTTTAATACCCAGTTTATCGTTTTAAACTTTGCGCTGGTAGGTGCAGCCTCTGCTTTAAGCGCAGCTATACATGCGCCCCTAACATCGGCATTCTTAACCTGCAGCCTGGTGCCAGGTGGTTATGTGCTTTTTATACCGATAATTATTGCCTGTTTTATAGCCAAATACTCAGCACAGTTTATTTGCAGCTATACCGTATATAGTTATAAAGGAGCTTACAAAGTAAAACTCCAACCGTAAATATTTAATTATTGGTTTTGTTTGATGCTGTTTAAAGCCTCATTAATATAATGGAGCCCCTGGTCTGAAAATTTTAAATTGAGGGCAAACTGATGGCCATGACTATCCATTTTTAATAGCGATTTCCTCAGTATGTTCACTACTTTTTCAGGGGGATGTTTGGGGTAAAAATCTTCATATTGAAATTCAAGAAATACTAAACAGAGTGCATTCTCTATGGTTTGCACATCGGCATCAACCTTTAGCTTTTGTTTTAAAATAATTTGCCTTACGCGTGCAATTTGCTCCTCATTATATCCAACTGCTTGCATAATTGATGACGCTTTTTCAGCGTGAAACAAGGCGAGGTCCTTGCGCCATTTTAAATAGGCTTCTCTGCCATCAGGATAGCTCTCACGCGGGATTTCCCATCTGCCAATATGCTGGCTGCGCGATGCTAATAAAAGCTCCTCATCTGCATCAGGATTTAATTTTAGCACCCACTCATATAGCTTTAATGCTAAAAAATATTCCTGCGGATAGGTAAGGCCATCCCAGGTAAATGCATGAGGGTCCTGTTTGTTATAGTCATCAAATGCTTGAAATGCCTGGGCTAACTTGGTCATAATAGCGACTTATTTTAGCTATAAAATTAGGAATTAATCCGGTTAATTATAAATGCTTAAAAGGTAAGGCCGAAGCTGTATCAAATCGTAAAAATATTAATAGCTTGCAATAAAGTTTTGTGTTATCAGCCAAACTTTTAATCTATAACGATGGTGATCAATATGAAGAAAATATTTGCAATAATTATGTTTATGCTATTGGCGTATCTATTAAATGCGCAACAGCAAACAACTACCAATATAAAAGGGGATGGCTATTATTTAAATCCAATTTTTTCGGGCGATTATCCTGACCCAAGCATATTGCGCGATGGTGATGATTATTACATAGTTCACTCGTCTTTTGATTATTACCCGGGCTTATTGATCTGGCATTCAAAAGACCTGGTCAATTGGACACCGGTAGCACATGCACTACATAAATATGTAGGTTCTGTTTGGGCCCCGGCCCTGGTTAAATACAAGGATAAATATTACATCTATTTTCCGGCTGGTAATACAAATTATGTAGTCACGGCCAATTCAATTAACGGCCCATGG
This sequence comes from Mucilaginibacter mallensis, assembly GCF_900105165.1. Classification (NCBI taxonomy): domain Bacteria; kingdom Pseudomonadati; phylum Bacteroidota; class Sphingobacteriia; order Sphingobacteriales; family Sphingobacteriaceae; genus Mucilaginibacter; species Mucilaginibacter mallensis. Next base: position 4,216,166 of record NZ_LT629740.1, on the reverse strand, counting down.
AGCGATCCGGTGGATCTGAAGATTGGCTATATTGATCCGGGGCATTTTACAGATGCTGAGGGGAAGCGATACTTGTATTTCAATAATGGCGGCTATGTTCCTTTAGCGGATGACGGGCTTTCGATAACCGGGCCACTTAAACCTGCTTACAGTGGCTGGGAAATACCGAGGGAATGGTCGATAGAATGTTTTTGTATGGAGGGTCCTAAAGTTACCAAACGGGGCGATTATTACTATTTAACAGTTGCTGAAGGCGGTACTGCTGGCCCCGGAACAAGCCATATGGTGATCTCGGTACGTTCTAACTCGCCTTTTGGCCCCTGGAAAAACTCGCCTTATAATCCTATAATCCGCACAAAAGATAATTCAGAAAAATGGTGGTCAAAGGGGCATGGAACCCCATTTGAGGGCCCAAACGGAAAATGGTGGATGATTTTCCACGGTTATGAAAACGGGTATTATAATATGGGCCGCCAAACCCTGCTGGAACCTATTGAATGGACAAAAGATGGCTGGTATAAAACGCCGGACAATATCAAAGCAGATGCTCCAATTTTAAAACCATTAAACAGGATCTCCAATACAAGCTTCTCACTAAATGACAATTTCGCAGGTAGTGATTTAAAACCACAATGGCAATTTTTTGGGGAGTATGACACCAGCAGATTTCATTTTATTGATAAAGCCTTAGTAATAAAAGGCAAGGGAAATTCCGTTGGTGATTGTGCGCCATTACTTTGCATTCCATCAAATCATTCCTACATAGCACAGGTAGAGCTATTTATAGAGGGGAATGCTACAGGGGGATTAGTGCTTTTTTATAACAATAAATATTATTCGGGAATTTTGGCGGATAAGGAGAATATACTGGCAAATCTAAGGGGATGGCAGTTCCCAACCGAAAAAGCGGCGATAAAGCGCCACGTATTTCTGCGCCTAAAAAACATTAAGAATACGGTTGACATGTATTACAGCATTGACGGGCAAAAATGGAATAAAATAGAAAACTCTGTTGAAGTATCCGGATATAACCATAATGTACTCAGCGGCTTTTTAAGTTTGCGACTAGGGCTTTGCGCAATGGGGGATGGAGATGTTAAGTTTAAGAACTTTACCTATACTGCTATAAAGTGAAATGAAGTGGCACACCTTTCTCATAAAAGCGCAATAGCCTATTATTATTTTCCATGGGCGTCAGGTAGCACTACATTACGTGTATGCCCATAACTATCCGTAATACTAATTGCCGACATGCTGTTATCCACATCAATAAACCTGCTGGATTGTGATAGAAAGGAATCGCCGTAATAAAACTCCTTTTTAACAGTTTTGCCATTTTTGTAGGTTATAATGGCGTAGCTATCCATGGCTTGTATTTTAATGGGATGCGCCTCTTTTTTAAGTTCAAATATTTTTAGTGGCTCTTTGTTCTGGCTGGCGGCAAGCAGATACTTTTGGTTTGCGCCTACCAGTTTAACCAATGCTTTGGCATTGCCAGGTATGTATATACCGCTTTGTAAAATGCTCAGTGGTTTAAAATTACCTTTACCATCGCCTGCCAACATTAAGCCGTTAAAAGCATCGTAACGGCCCATGGTTAACTCAGTTCCGTAATCATTTCCGCTTAAAATAATGTCGGGGTTGCCATCGCCATTAAAATCATCAACGCACATGCCCGATAGCTGCGAGAACTGCGCCTCAAGCGGCAGTGGTATCATGGTAAATTTACCATTACCATCATTACGCAGGTAAACCGACTGCAGCATATTTGCCTTGAGCCTGATAGCGCCTTTGCGCATGTCGGGCGTTATCACCTGGTCCATAGTAGCCGTTGCAAACGATTTATAGTTCTGGAATTTTACCCGCATGCTCAGCATCTGTTTAACAACATCATCGCGGGTATGCAGCGGGAACTCCTGCATTTTACCATCCACATCTTTTAAAAAGATAGATGGAAAAGCATCATAACTGCCATTGTTATCAAAATCTTTAGCGGTTATATAAACCGGGTATTGGTCGCTTGCTTTGAACAGGGTATTTAAGCCAACGTTCCCAACTATATAATCCATTTTGCCGCTGTGCCTGAAATCACCGGCTGCTATGGTATTCCACCAGCCCAGCTTGTTACCCAGGCCAGTAGCTGCCGTTACATTTTTGAATACGCCGTGGTCATTTTTTAGGAAAGTTACCGGCATCCATTCACCAGCCAAAATCAGGTCGGGCCAACCGTCATTGTCAAAATCAGTGAACAGCGCATCGCTAACCAATCCGATATTTTTCAGATCCTTTGCTACCGATTTGGTTACATCCGTAAATTTTACCTGGCCCTTCTTGCTATCATTACGCAGTATCATACTCGATACCGGTTTAGGGTAATGCCACGGATCAACCCTGCCTGATACAAACAGATCGAGCTTGCCATCTTTGTTATAGTCGACTGCCCTTACACAGAGCTTACTGGTATAGTTTTGAGGCAGGGCACCCACAGCCTCTTTAAAATTGCCCTTGCCATCGTTAATATAAAGCTTGTCCTGGTAAAGAGGTGAACCAGATGCGTTGGCGTAACCGCCGCTTGCTATGTATAGATCAAGTTTGCCGTCGCCATTGGCATCAAACAAAAGCAGGCCCTCGTCTTTAATGTTTTTATAGGGGTTATTATTGCCCGGTGGCAATAGAGCCCGCTGGATAAATTTGCCATCGCGTTGCTGTAAAAATAGTTGAGCCGGGTAACGGGATGTGCCGCCTACTACAATATCATCAAACCCATTACCATCCACATCGCCAACTGCCAAACCGGGCGAATATTCTGAGAGCTTATGCGGCAACAATGTTTGGATATTAAAGTCGACAAAATCGCTATCCTGGTTGGTATAGTTTACGCCCAGCATTTTCGTCACTTCACGGAAAAGGGATTCTTTATCAATTTCGGGTTGCTTGTTTGGATAAAGCGTTGACGCGTTTGCTATGCTTACCGTGAGCATACGATCGGCTTTTACATTTAGTAATACTTGTTTTTTGCCATTCTGCCAGCTTATAACAACTGAATCGAGCACGGCAATTTTACCAAGACCAAAATGGGCCATGTTTTGTATGGTTGATATATAGCCCCTGAACGGATTGTTCTCATAAACCTGGTGTTTGCCATGATCATAATAGATATCAGCAAAAGCGCCTATGCCGTCCCTGTTAAGCTCACCACCCTGAAATTTTATATGTAAGTAATGCGAGTTGTCTTTATTTTTTTCGCGGAGGGTGTTTTTGTAGATCATAGCCTCATCATTAATATTGTTGATGATCACATCCATGTCGCCATCATTATCGAGATCGGCATATACCGCGCCATTGGAGAATGCAGGCTTTTCGAATCCCCAATTAGCGGTTACATCCTCAAATTGCAGATGGCCATTATTTCTGAAAGCAAAGTTTGGGATCTTTACTATCGGTATCTGATCGAGAATTTTCAACTTGCTCTCCGTAAAATAAGATTGCGCCCTGAAGTTCATAAAATCATGATCGGCTACATCCCTGGGGTAGCCTGTGGTTATGATCAGGTCGCGGTAACCATCATTGTCAAAATCAGTGAGCAGCGGACACCAGCTCCAGTCGGTCTGGGCTATGTTACTTAAAAAAGAGATCTCACTAAATTCCGGATCACCTATTGAATCATTTTGCCCTACACGCGGCCCCTGGTTCAATTGCAATGTATTACGCGAAAACTGGTACTGATGGCCATAATGATTGAAGTTTTTATAGTACGAGTAATTGTCGTTTCCCATGAACATTTTGTTGCGGAAATTATCGGGCGGGTTCATGTCCAGCTCAACAATATCAGCAAGGCCATCATTATTAATATCCTCAATATCCTGCCCCATGGCGTTTAAGGACGTATGCTTAAAATATTCCTTTGATCTATCAGTAAAGGTACCGTCGTGATTGTTGATGAACAGGATATTGTCGGGCAAAAAATCATTGGTGATATAAATATCCTTCCAGCCATCCCGATTAATATCAACAATAGTGGCGGCATGGCCAAAGCCTTCTTTAAGAATACCTGCTTGTTTTGAAACATCATGAAATACCGGGTGCTTTAAAACAGGGTCCCAATCATTGCGGAAAAGCCTGCCCGAACCCTTAATCTCACCTTTTTTAGCAGCCCTGAATAAACTTGTGCCAATTGGGTCGGCTTCATTAACGGTGAGATACATATCCAGGTCGCCGTCATTGTCATAATCAAAGAATGTAGCCATGGTTGATTGCACGGTAAGGTCCAAACCATATTCGGCAGCCATTTCTTTAAAATGAGGCACGCCATTTTTATCCGGTCCCTGGTTTATATAGAGCAGGTTTCGCCTTTTGGTTGAGTCATCTAATAGGGTATTGCAAACATAGATATCCGGCCAACCGTCATTGTTAATATCTACAACGGCAACACCTCTTCCCCAGCCGCCTATACCGCCTACACCAGCCTCGGCAGTAACATCCTCAAACTTCATATTGCCTTTATTAAGGTATAAGCGGTTTGATATCTGGTTGCCCACAAAATAAATATCCTGTAGCCCGTCGCCATTAAAATCACCTACGCCTACGCCGCCACCGTTATAAATGTTGATCTTATCCAAAGGGTTAATACTAAAACTCTCTGTTATTTTATTGTTGAAATCTATACCTGAGTATGATGCGGGTATTTGCTCAAATAGCGTAGCCTTTTTGCAGGAGAAGAATAATGCCGGGAAAAGGATGCATAAAAGAATAAGAATATTCTTCATTTTGAGGCTGATCAATTTGGTATGGTAAAAATATAAAAGTAATTGGCAAAAGAATTAAGTGCTTATTAAAAGCGTAAGCCTATTATCAGCTATTGATAATAAGGCTTAGCTTTTATTATTTAGTGGAGGTTAAAATTTAACAGAGATACCCACATTCACTACATAATCAGCAAAAGCGGCATCGCCATGTGCGTAAGTACCGGTAAGTTCAGTTTGGCGAATATCGGGTACGCTTTGTGTTCGGTCGCGGATAATAGCGATTGGCACGTACGCGTATAAGGCGATATTTTTAAAGCTGTAAGTTATACCGGGTTCAGCAGCTATAATATAACCCGGCCTTCTGAAACCGTCACTACCGCCTATAAGGTCATGTACCGGTAAGCAATCATCGCGCATGCCTAATGAGAAATTGAACTTATGCACGGCCAGGCTTGCTCCAAAGCGGATCAGGTACTGATCGGGTACGCTCTCCACATCGCTGGTAACAGCAATTTTGGTAGCGCTGGCAGGAGTGGTTGTAGATGTTGGAGTGCCGTTTACATCGCGTGGGTTTGCTAAATAAAAGAAGTTGCCATATAAGCCAAAGGTATGGGTGAAATTGTAGTAGGCATTTACTGTAAGGGCTACACCTGTACCACCATCGCCTAATTGTATCGATTGATCAACCGGGGCCAATACTCTGCTGCCGCTGGCAGTTTTAAAGTAATCCTGGTAATCATACTGCCCGGTAGCGAATTTCAGGCCCAAACCGGCCTGGATATTTCCTTTCGTAGCTTTTTTGGGGTCGAAAAGCCAGTACAAACCGGTAACGCTGATATCGCCTATACCAAACGAATGCGTACTGAAACGGCCGGTACCTGCCAATTGTGAACGGCTGTTATCAGCGATCGGCAGATCAGCGGATACCGACCAGCGATCGTCAAATACCCTTGTAAAGGTGTTATCCTGGGTAAAAACCTTGTTGATAACATTGTTGTGCAAGGCAGTGCGCTGAAACTGTTCCTGCTTGCCTATAAAGTGCCTGAACGATTTATAGTAACGGTCGTTATTATTATATATCCAGTAACCTTTTTTACCGTTTGTTTCAGTGCTGTCGGGGTGTTCATTCATCACACAGATACCACCTGTACTCCTGATGGCTACGCAGCCCTGTGCGAATGTTTGTGTTTGTACAAGTAAAGTAAGTAAGCAAATTGTTAAAGTAGTTCTTGTTATAGTTTTCATAATTTCTTTTAATCTTAGGTTGCTTAGGTTCGCTATTTATTTAAGGAGCTAACCTGCTTTTATTGGTTATTTAAATGGATTGATAATTAATTTCCGGCGCCGTCTGTTTGTCCGCGTTGTACCGCATATTGGCCCACTTTGGCACCTGTTTGCGACCCTATCTCAATATCGCTGCGGTAATGTATAGCGCCATATAGCCTTGATAGTGCAGCCTGCTGAGCCAGATCGGTAAACTTTGTACCTCTATCAGGCAATAAGTAGGTTAACACAGTTGCCGCGGCGCTACTAAAATTGGAGTGCCCCGAGGTGTATGATGGAAAATTGGGGATGCCGGTATAGGTTTTAATTTTAGGATTAGCCTGTGTAGGCCGCTCGTTAAAATAGAAATATTTGGTATCCCAGCAGCAGATTGCGGCATCCATTTCGGCCATGTTAAGCAGGGCGAAATTGCGTGCCCAGCGTACCTCGCTGTAATTTTGCTTTACAAACTCGGCGGCAGCGATTGCGTTCCAATGTCCGGCAGGGGTATAAGTGCCGGGGCCATCAGCCCAGAAACTAACCTGTGCCTGCTGATCGCGGGTAGCGTTCTGGCTATAGTAAAGTACTTCAGCTACTTCTTTTTGAAAGGCCGGTGAGCCTGCTAAATTTGGCGGGCCCGGGCGCATTGTCACAACGGTAAGGGTATCAAACAAAAACGGGATCACTTTGCTGAATAAGGGCAATTGAGGCGGGCGTGCAGGTGATTCAAGGCTCACCCAATACTGATCGCCGCGTGAGGTTGCGTTGCTTTGTAATGATAACCATTCCGCCGGTGTTCCGATGGCTTTTCCGGCCCTGTCGGCACGTGCACGTGCTGCAAATACATCAGCTACCTGTGTGCCTAACAACTGGCCCGCGGTTAGCTCGCCACGCACATTAGCACCTGCCATTATGCGGTATTGCATTTCTTCAGCGGCTTTTTGCTCTATGTAAGCCACTTCCGTTGGGAACAATAACTTCATGATCTCCACAGTAGCGCCAGCTACCACAGCATCCTCGCTTGGGTATGATGGCAAAGCCGATTTGGGTATTAATGCCTGTATGCCCTGCATATTGTAAGGCGCTGCACGGTTATACAGCTTTTTAAAGTGATAAGCAGTTACCAACGCATCATACTGGGCCGCGCTCACATAAGCGTAAGCCCGTGCCGCATATGGAGGGTTAGAGAACGGGAACTGCGGGTAAGCGAACGGATTGGTGGAACTTGGAAATGGATAGCTCCCATCATCATTTTGATATGGAGGTAAATTGTGTTTAGCCACCAGATCACGCAGAATCTCGTTCCATCGTAATACGGCACCCGCGCTCCAGTAATTAATTATCGCCTGCTGATCGCTGGTTAAACCGCTTTGGTATCCTTTGATCTCATTCAGATCATTAACATATGCAGGCGAAGTAACAGCATCAGGCGCTGCAACGGTAAATACGGTTGGATCAGTTACGAGGATAGGTTTCCAGGTGTCGGCATTCAGATCAATATTAGTTGGATCGAGCGCTGTATACTTACTGGTTGGGTCAATTACATTTTTATTGCATGACACTAAAAAAACAGGTGCTAATAAAGCAACCAGTGTGAATTTGTGTAGTATATACTTTTTCATGTCGGTTGTTTTTATTTGGTTTTTGAAAGATTGAACAGGTAAAGCACACCACCGTAAATGGTTGTACTTTGGCCCACGTTTCTGCCATTTAAAATATAATTGCCGCCGGCAGTAAGCTCCAGCCCGGCAACCCTATCGAAGCTGTATTTAAATAGTACGCCGGCTTCAGAATAATTCATGGTGTTACTTGGGAAAGGCATATCATTTTTGCGGATATCGAACCCTCCCAATGAGGTAAACTGTTCAAACATAAACTGTGCATTAAACTGCGGACTGCGGTACCCGGCGCTGAGCATGTAATTATTGGCATTTGGGATATCAACACGGTTACTATTTATTAAATAGGTTGTGTAGTATGCAGTGCGATCAATGGTGATATCATTACGCCTGATGTACTGGCCCGATGCCGAAAGAAAAAACCCGCTGATCTGATAATTAACCAGTGCTCTGATTGCCGCTGCCTCGCTATGCAAACCGATTGACATTGGCTGAAAATCCGGCTGGTAATTACTTAACGGCGTGGAACCCTGAAGGAAGGCATAAGTGCTGAAAATACCTGTGCCAATCTTTGTTTTATAAGGCTCCCATTTAAGTGTAAGCGAAAGATCCTGAAAGCCTTGCTGCCCCTTGAGCGTTCCGGCTGACGCGTTGGTTGTAACATAGGGTACATTAAATAAAACATCGAGATTATTGAAAATACCATAGTTGCCAAAAATACTGTAGGTGTTTGTAGTTAGGGTGCCTAAGTTGCCATTATCACGCTTAAAAGTTCCTTCCCAGTAATTTTTCCAGGAGTTGTTGGTAAACATAGCACCCGCGCAATAAAAATTCTTAGGAATCATGAGGGCATCGGCATCTGTTTGGGCACTAACCATTTTAGGCAGGGCCAGGCAACAGCATATGAGTAAGCAGTATCTATAAAAATACAGAAGTAAAGATTTCATCATCTTTATTAATTGAAATGATTTTAAGTAAAAAGGTGATTATGTGCGGTGAAAATACTGTCAACTATACATTTAATTGCAAGCGTATAGATTAACCGCATAAAGGTGAAACTGTTATAAACTTGAATTCAGCAGGTATAAACCAGGCCCATGCAGATTTTTGCAATAACCTTGTTGAATTACACTCTGTAATAATAATACAAAGCAGAATGGAAGCTTAAAAGCAGTTTTAGCCGATGAAGTTCGGCGGTTTAACAGGAGATTCGATAAAAGGCCTGTCGAATTTTAGCGACACAGGCTTGTTGGTTTGTGTAAGAAATATTCCATAGCGGGAATATATATCCTGTAAAGCCAGTAAATTATACTCGCTTAGGGTATTGGCTTTTTTAGTGGTTTGCTCGTGGCTCTTTTTATTTAGCGGGATGCCATTTATTTGTTTGGCGTATATATTTTTCGCATTTATGATATGCGCCTTATCATGGTTGGGGATAACCATGAGGTACATGGTATCGCGGGTCATTTTAAGTGCCGCGTAATTGTAGCAGTTATCTTTAACCTTTACCTGCCCGCTAACGGGTTTAAACTCATCCCAGCTTTGAAAATTATTCAGTTGGACAGGGATCTTTACCTCAACAAGGTCGGCAGGTTTATAGTTATTGTTATTGATCTGCTGGGTGATAGAAACATCCGACTCATAAATAAAATATTGAAACAACAGCTGGTAACCGCCCAAATTAAAAAGGAACAGCACAAGCATAGCTATTGCAAATATTTTTTTCAAGTAAACAGGTTTAATCAGAATTAGTACTTAAAAAGTATTAAAATAAATTGGCTTTGCAGCATATGTTACGCTACATGTAATATGGTATAAATATATTATTTAATAAGCTTTATATCATAATATTATTTTTTCAATTACTATACTAATTATAACCCGGGAGGATAGAAAGTTGTGAATTTTCACGATCGGGAGGATTCAGTTGCAAACTGAATCTAATGAGTGGTTATTTACGGGACGACTTATTATATGCCATTGCGCCATTATTATCCTGCCATTTCCTTTGCACCCGGCTTGCTCAATTGTTTTAACATAAAAGCAGGAAAAATACGACTCATAATCAGCAATAAGCGGGCTATACCAGGGTAGATTTCCAATTTGTCGTTTTGTAGTCCTTTGATGGCAGTATCAATTAATTTGCCCGGTTCCATCAATAGTTTTTCATCAAAGCCATCCATGTTGTTAAACTTATCATTTAGCGGTGTTTTTGATCCCGGTGCAACTAATTCAAATACTTTAATATTGGTGTTTTTTAATTGTATGCGCAGGGATTTGGTATATGACCTAAGTCCGGCTTTTGTAGCACCATAAATAGGAGCAATAGGGAAGGGGATAAGAGCAATACCTGATGTTACATTCAATATAGCAGCAGATGGCTTGCTTTTAAGGTGAGGCAAAAATTGCTGCACCATTCGGATAGGACCTATGAGATTGATATCAATTTCACGGGTGATATCATTTATATCTATTGAAGAATCGTGCAGACTGATCTTGCGCATTTCGCCAGCGTTATTAATCAGCATATTAAGATCAGGAAACTGACTGGTTACCTGTTGGTATAACTGCGTAATCTGCTCAGCATCGCTAACATCGCTTTTAAATGTATGGATTTGAGGTAGTGTTTTTTTAATGAGATCGAGTTTGGTTTGATCCCGGCCGGTAATAATTACGATATTACCGAGGTTGAGTAATTTGGTGGCAAATTCATGGCCGAAACCACTTGTCCCGCCTGTTATCAATATAGTGTTATTCTTAAGTTCCATTTTCTTGCTTTTTAATGAAACAAAGGTAGGTTGCTGAAATGCCGGGAGTTTATCCAATTCAATCCATTGTTTATCAGATTCAAATGTGTGGTATTGTTGCCCTGGTAAAAGGTTATATTTGATAAGGTTAAAATGCCGGTTTGGTAAATTAATGGTTTATCATATTCAATTTAATTAATACGGATGCATTATGAAAGATTATACTGTAGATGATTTTTATAAAGATACATCAGCCGCTATTGATCAAAGCGTGGATTCGTTGTTGCCCGAGGGTATTAATAAGGAAATAGGGCATTTTAACGTGTTCAATGTTGAGGACCTGGTATCAAAGTTTATAGCAGATCCGGGGCATATGCCGTATAATCGGCGGGCATATTATAAGATAAGTCTGGTACAGGGCCGCAACGTTGCTGAATATGCTGACAAGGTGATCAATATTGAAAAGAATGCCCTGGTATTTGCAACTCCACATATCCCATATATATGGGTGCCTCAGGACATTGATCAGAAAGGCTATTTCTGCATTTTTACGAGTGATTTTTTAGTGCAATCAAAAAGCGGGGCTGTTTTAGATGAACTGCCCATATTTCGACCCGGTGGGTATCCTGTTTTCCAGATCTCAGATAAGCAGGCAGAAGACATAAAACTGTTATTTAAAAAAATGCAGGAGGAGATCGCATCCAATTACCTGTATAAGTATGACCTGATCCGCAACTTTGTAATGGAAATGATCCATTACGGGCAAAAGCTGGAGCCTTTAACCACCTATAATAATACCCATAATGCATCTGCACGGGTTTCTTCCTTATTTATTGAATTGCTTGAAAGGCAGTTCCCCATAGCATCGGCACAACAAAGGGTAAGCCTGCGTACCGCCAAAGATTATGCCGATAGGTTAGCAGTTCACAGCAATCATTTAAACAAGGTTTTAAAGGAAAGTACAGGTAAAACAACAACAGAACATATAAGCAGCCGCTTAATACAGGAAGCCAAGATATTGCTGCGACAAACTGATATGAACGTTTCCGAAATAGCTTATAGTTTGGGTTTTGAGCAATTATCTCATTTTTCAAGTTTCTTTAAAAAGCAAACATCGTTAACACCGGTTGAGGTAAGAACACAACTTATTTGAATTTGATAAACAATGGATTGATGTTTGTAAACATCGGTGCTTATAGGGATATAGCTTTGTATATTAAAATCAAGGTATCATGATCATTAAATTAATTAGCGGTGCGCTCATTCTCTTTACAGCATTTATGGGTATTAAACACGGTTGGCAAGGCTTAACCATGAAACCGGGTGACACCGGGCCCGAAGCAGACCTGTTTGCCAAAATAAATTTGAGCCAGGGTGTATCAAAAGTTATTTCGGTATTAAGCATATTAAGCGCGTTGCTAATACTGGTACCGCAAACATTTGTAGTAGGGAATATAATAAATGCTGCTGTAATTTTATTGCTGATGGTTTTGTTTCTTAAAGCAGGTGAATTTAAACCAGCCCTTATTGAAATACCCTTTTTGCTTATTCCGTTGTTATTAATATTTCTTAAACATCCGTTTGCCCAGAATATATGATATACCGATAAGACGGATTGCTTAACGCTCTGGCCTGATTATAAAATATTCATCATCCCTTTTAGCCAAATGGGAATGAGTTTTTTACGTTCCTGCATTAAGTTATAAAATTCATCAGCATTAAAATATCCGGCCTCTAATATTTGGGGGCGGGCCAGGAATGGGAACATGATCATACCCGAAATATTCCATATTAAGTGAACAGGCTGGAACTTGATACTGCCATTGGTTTGCAGCGCCCGGAGCTGTTTGGCAAAATAGGAATTGATTAACAATCGCAGATTGGCGATCATGGGTAGTTTGGTTGTGCCGGCCATTACCTCGTTCACCATAAAGAAAGGGAAGTCGGGGTTTTCTAATACCTGGTCTATATAATAACCAACGCAGATCTCTATTTTGGTTGATAGGGAAGTACTTTCATCGTTTAATACGGGCTCTATTTTATCAAAGAGTTTCTTTATCACCTCATCCATAATTACGGCAAACAATTTTTCCTTACTGCGGAAGTAATAATTAACCGATGCTACATTAATATCAGCCTCGGCAGCAATGTCTCGGACTGTAGTAGCCAGGAATCCTTTTTTTGTAAAGATCATCCTGGCTGCCTCTATAATTTTTTCTTCGGTTGATATTTCTGCTGTTACCATAATTAATTTGTTCTCAAATTTAATTATTCACAGCACATTTCAACTATATAATTTCGGTATTAATGGGAATCTGCAACTGCTTTTTGTCCTTTCTTAAAAGGTGCTAAGAATACTACCGGGATGGCGCAAAGCATCACTATACCAACTATCCAGTAAGCATCATTATAGGTAAGCAATAAACTTTGCCTGTTAACAGTGCCATCTATTGCTGCATAAGCAGATCGCGCAGCATCTGAAACAGTTTGCCCTTTGGCAACAAATGCCTGGACATAGCTGTTGTACCTGTCGGTAAAATAAGAGTTATAAGGGTTGATGCTATCTAAAAGGTTATTACGGTGCATTGCCTGGCGAACATGGATCATGGTGGTTAGGCCTGCAATACCAAATGAACCGCCTAACTGGCGCATCATATTATTTAAACCTGCACCCTGACCGATCTCCTGTCCTTTTAAACCACCGATAGCCAATGTAGTTAAGGGAACAAAAAGCAATGCTAATCCCAGGCCCCTTATCGCCAAAGGCCAAAAGAAATCAGTAGTTCCAGTAGCCAGGGTAGAGTGGCTCAGCATTAACGAAAATATATAAAAGAGGATCATGCCAACAGCAGCCATTAACTGGGCAGGCACACCCTTATTAAGCATGATACCCACTATTGGCATCAATGCTACGGTAAACATACCACCAGGGAACAATACTTCACCTGTTTGCTGGGCCGAAAACCCTAATAAACTTTGACAGAATACCGGGAACACAAATGTAGATCCATACAAGCCCACGCCCAATACAAAGGAAGTTACCATCCCTGCTGCAAAACTACGATGCCGCATGATCTTGAAATTTACAATGGGAAATTCGGTACTTAGCTCTCTCCATATAAATAACAGGAGGCCTATTACCGCGGTAACTGTTAATACGATGATATAGGTGGCCGAGAACCAATCGTCATCTTCGCCTTTCTCCAGTATAGTTTGCAGGCTACCTACTGAAACGGCGAGTAAAGCAATTCCCCACCAATCGATAGGGTTGCCCTTGCCTGTGCTTGGCGTTACCTTTACAAACAGGTAGGTACAGGTAGCTGCTAAACATCCAACCGGTATGTTCACATAAAAGATCCAGCGCCATGCGGCGTGGTCGGTAATATAACCACCAATAGTTGGGCCGATAGTAGGGCCCACGATAGCACCGAGGCCAAATAATGCTGTAGCTGTACCAACCTGCTCAGGTGGCCAGGTATCTAATAATATAGCTTGTGCGGTAGATATTAAACCGCCACCGGCAATACCCTGTAATATACGAAAGCCTATTAATTCGGTGAGGCTATGTGCATTACCGCATAAAAATGATGCGATGGTAAATACAATAATTGAGGTCAAAAAATATTGCTTGCGCCCGAAAAAGCTACCCAACCAGCCGGTCATGGGTAAAATAATTACGTTGGCTACGCTATAGCCGGTGACTACCCAGGCAGCATCAGTTAAAGTTGCACCCAAGTTTCCTTGTATCTGGGGGAGGGAAACGTTTACGATAGTGGTGTCAATGAGTTCAAGGAGCGACGCTGTAATTACAGTAATGGTGATGATCCATTTTTTTAATCCTGTTTCGGCCATTTTATTAATCTTATGAGTAGTAAATAATGGGACAAAATTAATCAATCGTTTGATTAAAACATATGTTTTAAATGTTGGTTTTGATTTATGGCATTTTTATGACAGCATGGGGATTTACGAAGGGAGATTGGGATTTAATAAGGGGGGATGAATCAAAATTATAATTGGATATAGTGGATCTTGTTTTTTGTAATTATATTAGTGTAATACCTATTATGCGCAAATACATTTATCTCATCTTCTTGTTCTTCCCTTTACTATCATTTGCCCAAAACATTGATTCGGCTTGGATAGTAGATCATTATTTAAAAAAGGAATTATATGTGCCAATGCGTGATAAAGCAAGGCTTTTCACATCGGTTTACATGCCGAAGGACAGTATTGAAAAAACACATCCAATTTTAATATTACGTACACCGTACTCCTGTGCGCCATACGGCAAGGAATGGATCTCTTTTTGGAAAGTTTATGTTAAGGACTATTTTAAAGAGGGGTATATTGTAGTATTGCAGGACGTAAGGGGCCGGTATATGAGCGATGGCGAATTTGTGAACATACGCCCGTTTATCCCCAACAAAAAAACAAACAAAGATGTGGACGAAGCCAGCGATACGTATGATACCATCGACTGGTTGATAAAAAATATACCCGGCAACAATGGCAAAGTAGGTGCCTTGGGAACATCATATGGTGGCTTTTATACAACTATGGCGGGCCTGAGCGGGCATAAAGCGCTAAAAGCGATTAGTCCGCAGGCACCGGTTACCGATTGGTTTATGGGCGATGATATTCATCATAATGGTGCTTTTATGTTGATGGATATGTTTGGTTTTTTTGTACGTTCGGGTTTCGGATACCCCCGCCCTAAACCTACAACTGTTGATGCACCGCCATTAACCGATGGAACAGATGACGCTTATGGATATTATTTAACAACAGGGGCATTTCCAAACTTTACAAGAATCGCTAATGATAGGGGGATTGCTTTCTGGAATGATTTGGTAGCACATCCCAATTACGATAGTTGGTGGATTGCCCGTAATGACCGTAATTATGCCGGCCGGATACCAGAGGGTACAGCAAGCCTGGTTGTTGGTGGTTTGTTTGATGCTGAGGATTGTTTTGGCGCCTTAAACCTGTACAAGGCTATTGAAACCAAGGCTAAAAACAATAATAAATTTGTATTTGGCCCCTGGCGGCATGGGCAATGGGGGAGTAGTATGGATGGTTATAACCTTGGCAATATCCAGTTTGGTAGCAATACCAGCGAGTGGTATGAAGAAAATATAGAGCTGCCATTTTTCAATTACTACTTAAAAGGAATAGGTTCTGCCGACTCACTTGCCGAAGCTACCGTGTTTTTTACCGGGGAGAATAAATGGCATAAACTGAAGCAATGGCCGCCTAAAGGTATTAAGCCGACAGATTTATATCTGCACAAAGGGGGCAAGTTATTATTTACTCAACCACAGGTAAGTAATAGTTACGAGGAATATACCAGCGACCCGGCTAAGCCGGTGCCTTACACCGATGGGATACACAAAAACCGGACGGCTGAGTATATGGATGATGATCAGCGCTTCGCAGCTACGCGCACGGATGTTTTAACTTTTGAAACGGATACCTTGACCAAGGATATGACACTTGCCGGTCCGCTGAATGCAGACCTGATGGTTAGCTTATCAACCACTGATGCTGATTTTGTGGTGAAGCTGATTGATGTTTTTCCGGATAATTTTAAATACAGTGATACGGATAAATATATTATGAATGGTTATGAAATGTTGGTTCGCGGAGATATTATAAGGGGCCGTTACCGCAATAGTTTAAGTAAGCCCGAGGCATTTGTGCCGGGCAAAGTTACCGAAGTGAAATATACGCTGAATGACATTGCCCACACCTTTAAAAAAAGCCACCGGATAATGGTACAAATACAAAGCAGCTGGTTCCCGATAGCGGATCGGAACCCGCAGCAGTTTATCGACATTTATCATGCCCGGGATACCGATTTTGTAAAATCTAATATCCGGGTGTATATGTCGGCTGGTGCAGGGAGCAAGATTGTGTTACTGGTTATGCAATAAGTTTTTGATGAACTGGATAGTTTAGGTTATACCCATAGCATATCCTTGAACGTAACATATCTATATCAATTAATTATTAGTCAGTCATTTTTATTTTTTAAAAGAATAATCATTTATATTTACTACTATAATGCCCTTTTTTAAAGTATTCACGGTTTATATAATGTGTGTACTTTGCTCATTTTAAAAGTATATTACCTAACCAAGTATTCGTCTCCTGAATTAATAAAGTTCCTCTATAAAATAAATAAGAATGATTTTATGAAAAACAACTATCAAAAATACCGGCATACAAGGATACTGGCGTTAATGCTGTTATTTGTATTGGGTACAGTAACAAGCGTTTTCGCGCAAAGAAAAGGGGGTAATAGCGGAGGAGGGCATTCAAAACCTAGTCCGCAACGTCCATCACCAAGTCGTCCATCGCCGGGTCATTCACCAAGTCCGCAGCGGCCGTCGCCAAGCAGGCCAACACCAAGTCGCCCGTCACCGGGTCATTCACCAGGCCCGCAGCGGCCGTCACCAAGCAGGCCTACTCCAAGCAGACCATCGCCTGGCCATTCAACAGGTCCGCACCGGCCATCAACCGGACATAGGCCCGGGGGAAGTGTGCATAGACCAGGTTATAATAATGGCCATAGAGTAGTAGCTGTAAGGCGCAATGTATATCGCCCGTATACAAGGCCTCCGCGTATTTATGGCGGCCGCAGGTATTATAGCTATCACCCATATTTTTACCATCCATACCGTCCTTATTATTGGGGACCTTCATATCATCCATGGGGCTTTTTTATAGCTGCAATTGCTACAACCGCTATAATAGTAAGTGTTGAAAGTCATCATTATCATTATGATCAGGGTGTTTATTATGCACCATCAAACGGAGGTTATACTGTAGTACAGGCGCCGGTTGGGGCTGTAATTACAACGCTACCGCCGGGATATCAAACGGTGACAGTAAGTGGTTCGGGGGGCACAACCGTTAATAATTATTACTACGGCGGCACTTATTACGAAAGGGAATCAGCTGGCTATAGAGTTGTGCCGCCTACAGCAGGAACTATAATTACTAATATGCCTGCAGGTGGTAAGGAAGTAAAAATGGGCGATGTAACCTATGTACAGGTTGGCGACACTTATTATCAGCCAATACAGCAGAATGGGCAGAATGTATATGAGGTAGTTGATGTAGAAGCAGTGAATTAAATTCAGTAACAATTGAATTGTATAGTTTATACATAAAAAAAGAAAGTCCGGCATATTTGTCGGGCTTTCTTTTTATACTAATTTGAAACTTCAAATAGAAAACCGCAATGAGAGGTTTATGCTTTTACAACAGTTTTTTATCCCTATTACGACCTATTTTTACTTTTCCTGTCCCATCATCCTTAGCACGCAGGTGTACTACTATACCTTTATTCCGTTTTTTGGCACGTTCAGCAGCATCGGTAATGGTTGAATCCTTGCCCGGGTCTCTTAAAGGAATATCAATAGTGATATCCGTTCCGTTTGTTAATCCGTAAACTCCGGCGACATCAGCATTGATTAGGCTTGAGGTGATCTGGAAGGGATGGATGGTTACCATGCGGTTGTGGATCTCAAAGTGCGCATCGAGTAAGGGTATAGATATATTATGCAGGTTACGGAATGGAAAGGCAAATTTACCGATGCTTATCAGCGGCTGATAATTTATTAACACGCCATTTTGTAAGTTAATATCCATTGTGCCATCAACTGATCCGGGCACAAGCGCACCTGCATTATTTACCAGCCCGCTGATGTTTGCCTTTGCCGATAAAAAGCCTTTCAGATTTTGGTCGGTAAGATCTTTTAACCCGAAACTATCAAAGGCATAAAAAAACTCGCGCACATTAACCTTTGAAATGGTGGTATTTACCGTAAAGTGGTTCTGCGTATTACCCTGTACCAGGGCGGCATCCATTTTTAATGAACCACCTGCATGTTTAAGGCTCACATTGTTCAGTTGAAGCCCATCTTTTGAAAAATGCAGGTCGGCGGTGGCATCAGTAGCCAAAAATTTAAAGTAATGCACATTTGCAGCCCTTATATGCATGGTAGCTTTTGCTTTGTTTAAGGCTACACTTAACTGTTTAACAACATTGCCACTGTTGGCTGGGTTTGTTTGTTTAGCTTTTACAGAAACTATCGCCGCCGAATGCTTGCTGTTCAAAAATCCTAAAAACTCACCTAGATAAAGTTGCGGACTATTAATCTGCCAGTTTACCAGTATTTTCTCAGGGGCATTGTAATACAGGTTTAGGAAATTATCTATGCGGCCTTGCATCAATACAATGCTTTTGCCGCTTTGGAGGCGGATATTATTTAATATAAGGTTGTTATTGGTAAAATCGAGCGACAAAGAGGTGTTTCTAAAGGTAAGGTTACGGGGCACGTATACGATATCGGAATTTTTTAAATTGATATGACCTGCAAATATGGGTTTGTTTATCCTGTAATTAACAATATCGGCATTAAAGCGCAGTGCCATTTCTGCCGTACCGCTATTGAATTTTGTTACGCCAGCCAATAAATAATTAAGATCAGCAGCGGGGAAATTAGCCCTGAAATTACCTGCTGCTATAGGCTTAATAAGGTTAATAATGCTACCGGTATCTATGGCAAATGGTATATGGTTATAAGTGCCTGTTAAGTGGGCCAGGCGGATAATAGAATTTTCGTCGCCGTTTTCCTTGCCTTTGGCATAGGTGTTATTGAACACGCCTTTAAAGCTGCAATCATCAATAACACTACCTGGGATGGTGAGCCTGTTATGGTTTACGTCGGCAGTTATATACAGGTACGGGTCGCCGCCACCACTAAAGCTGCCCGCTATTTTAGCGTCGACACCGATAGGGGAATCCATATTAAACATATTAAGCTTGAGCGAAATATTTGGCGTAACCAATTGCGAGGCATGCGACCATAACAACTGGGGCGCGGTGATGTGAAAAAGAAAGCTTGCCGGTTTTTTACCTACAGCAAAGCGTGCAATTATGCCAAAATCATCACCGCCTATGGTGAAATTGCTGGATGTTACATTAATATTCCCGGTTTTTTGATTGTAGCCTGCCGCCAGATCGCCACCAAGCACCTTGTCTTTTATAAAACTACCATGACTGGTGCTAAAAGCCATGCTTTTAGCCAGCACATTCAGATGCAGATTAGCGGTCCATCCACTATCGGGAAAATCCATTTTGGCCCTCAACTCACTTACGGCAAAGCTGAAAAGTTTTTTAGCCTTCTGATCGTCGATAATAAAGTTTACATTTTTGAGGCTGAACTTGCCCAGCTCGGCAGATGAACTGCCTTTGCTTTTATTATCTTTTTTGGTACTGCTCTTTTTGAAGATGGAAGTATTGCTGTATCCTGTACTATCGGTATAAAGATCAACGCTGGCACCGTTAATATCAATATGTTCAACACTAATGGTGCCTTTTAATAAGGCGGCAGTATTAACAACAACATCAAAGCTTTTGGCATCAAGCAATGTATGGTGGTGCTGCGCCCATTGTTTATCTTTTAATGATACATTTTTTAAGGTGAGTGCAAAATCGGGGAAACTGGTAAAAAATGAGGTCTCAATACTGCCAACGTTTATTTTACCATTCAGGTTTTCATTAAGCTTCTGGGTAAGCTGAGTAAGCACCTTTTCTTTATGACTGGAAACATATATGGATAAGCCCACTAATATCAGGATGATCAGCAGCAGTAAAGCCCCAATAATTTTTAGTGATGTTTTTAACCAGGCAGGCATATATAAACTTAACAATAAATATAGTGTTAAGTTTATATAATTATTTGATTCATAGCGTAAATAGTTGTAAAAGCCGTTGAGGGATGGATGCTCTTTTTAAAAAGTAGTGTTGAACAACCAATTTTGTAATAGTTTGGGATATCCTGCTAAATCACCCTCTGTTATTCTCATGCCGTAGCCGTGCCCGCCTTTGGGGTACAGGTGTATTTCAGAGGGCACTTTGAAATTTTTAAGTTCAGAATAATAGGTTAAGGCATTTTGTACATCAATGGGGTCGTCCTCGGTTTGTACAATAAACGTTGGTGGGGTATTGTCTGTTACCTGTACCTCGGGGGCAAGTTTTGCTGGGTCGGCGTTACTTTTTAAATAAGCAGGATATATTAGTACCGCAAAATCAGGCCGGCAGTTTACAGCATCGGCAGCATCAACCTTTAGATATGTTCTTTGTGTATTGTTATTACTTAAAGCAGCGGTAAGATGCCCTCCGGCCGAAAAGCCTAATATGCCGATATGATCCGGCTTGATATTCCATTTAGCGGCGTTGTACCTTACCAATCCCAGTGCCCGTTGCGCATCCTGTAAAGGCAATTCATACCTTAACTTGCCTCCGGGAGCCGGAACCCTGTATTTTAATAGGACAGCAGTAACACCTATAGAGTTTAGCCAGGTGCAGATCTCTGTTCCTTCCAAATCCAGAGCTAATATGGCATAGCCACCGCCTGGGCATACAATCACCGCTGTACCATTCGGGTTTTTAGGCACATAAATTGTAATTGTCGGGTCGCTGATATCGGCCAGGCGGATCACACCTTTGCCACCAGGTTTATTGTCGGTAGCTTTGGTTGCATCATGTTCAATTAGTTTATGCCCGTTTGCGGTATCAATGAGCCTGTTTTGCGGCCATAAATGAATAGGGGTTGGTATTTGAGCTTTTGCAATAGTCATGGTAAAACAAGCGAGCAGTAATATACAGTTTTTCATTTGTTAAGAATGGTAGATAGGTTAAATGATAATTGGAGCAGCATTTTCTACTACACAAATATAAATTAATCAGGCGCTATTTTAGTACTTCGGTTAGTTGGATTTTGCACTGCAGCGTTTAAAAATATACACCCTATAAGTTTAAAGCCTATATTTGATGCCAAGTTCTTTACTTTATTTTCAACAGTGAGGTTTCCGGGTCTATTAGATCCGGGATGAAAAAGGAACCGTGTGTAAATCACGGGCTGTCGCGCAACTGTAAGTAACATAAAAGGTTGTTGCCTTTACCATGTCCATTGTCTGATGCTCCCAAGCAGGATGAGAAGGACGGCAACAACGTTACAAGCCAGGATACTTGCCCCCTGTTTAAGACAATGCTTTCGCGTTTTGAAGCAGTAGTCAGAGCATAAAGGATACTTATGGCATTTTTGCCGATGTATTACTTTGTCTTTAATTACCATTTCCCGAAAGCATACCGAAAACCGTAAGGAGCATTAATTCAAATTAATGTTTAACCAAAAAAGTTTTATGCGTATGCTCAAAAACAATCTTGGGTACCCTCGTGTAGGGGCCCATCGTGAACTCAAAAAGGCCAGTGAACAATACTGGCAAGGTAAAACAGGCAGGCAAGAGCTGTTTGCCGCCGCCCGCAAAATCCGTGAAGAAAACTGGAAGTTGCAGCAGGAGGCAGGCATCGACCTGATCCCTTGTAATGATTTTAGCTTTTATGACCAGGTGCTGGATACATCGCTGATGCTGGGTGTTATCCCACAGCGATACACGGATGTATTGGCTAAAAACAGCCAGAACTCCGAGATCGACCTGTATTTTGCCATGGCAAGAGGCTATCAAAAAGATGGACTGGACATTACCGCCATGGAAATGACCAAATGGTTTGATACCAATTACCATTACATCGTACCTGAATTTACAGCCGATCAGCAGTTTAGGTTATTCTCTGACAAAGTATTTGAGGAATTTAACCTGGCGAAACAAATTACAGGCAGTACGCCTAAACCGGTATTAATTGGCCCGGTATCCTATCTTTTATTAGGTAAGGAAAAAGAAGCAGGTTTTGATAAGATCGACCTGATTAAAAAGCTAGTGCCTGTTTATGTGGAGATATTAACCAAATTAAAAGCACAAGGCGCGGTTTGGGTGCAGCTGGATGAACCATTTTTGGTGATGGATCTGACCCAAAAAGAAAAAGACGCGTTTACCTATGCCTACAAAGAGATCAACAAACAATGCCCTGAAATTAAGACCCTACTTACTACCTATTTTGAAAATCTTAATGACATCTCTTTAACCGTTAATCTACCCGTAAATGCCCTGCATATCGACCTTGTAAGAGCTCCTGAGCAATTGAATGATGTACTTGTTCAATCGCCTGAGAAATTGATCCTGTCACTTGGTGTGGTTGATGGACGCAACATCTGGAAGAATGATTATATCCGTTCGTTGGGCCACATTAAAAAGGCGATAGCCGTTGTGGGTAAGGACAGGGTGATGATAGCGCCGAGCTGCTCATTGCTGCATACACCGTTTGACCTTGATCTGGAAACAACCATCAACCCGGAAATAAAAAACTGGATGGCCTTTGCCAAACAGAAACTGAACGAGGTAAATGAACTGGATAAAATTTTAAGGGACGATAATGAGCTTTTACATAATAACCTGAAAGCGATATCGAGCAGAAACCTTTCTAAGCTCATTCATAAACAGGAGATCAAAAAAAGGGTAGAGGCTATTACAGAGGCTGATGCTAATCGTGCCAGTCAATTCATCGCAAGGCAAAAAATACAGCAGGATAACTTTAAGCTGCCATTATTCCCGACAACTACAATAGGTTCTTTTCCGCAAACGGATGATATCCGCCAGTTAAGGTCGAGATTGAAAAAAGGTGAGCTTACCACAGAGCAATATGATGCTGAAATAGAGAAAGCCACTATCGCCGCCATTCGCTGGCAAGAAGAGATCGGTTTGGATGTTTTGGTACATGGTGAGTTTGAGCGTAATGATATGGTGGAGTACTTCGGCGAACTGCTGGATGGCTTTTTATTCACCAAAAATGGCTGGGTGCAAAGTTATGGCAGCAGGTGTGTTAAACCGCCCGTTATTTATGGCGATGTAAGCCGCCCGAATGATATGACCGTGCGCTGGAGCAGCTTTGCCCAGGCAAATACCGAAAAATTAATGAAGGGGATGTTGACCGGTCCGGTTACTATTCTGCAATGGTCGTTTGTTAGGGATGATCAGCCAAGAGCAGAAACTACTAACCAGATAGCGTTAGCTATACGCGACGAAGTGGTGGCTTTGGAGCAAGCGGGTATTAAAGTGATACAGATTGATGAACCTGCCATTCGCGAAGGATTGCCATTACGTAAAGCGGATTGGGCTGCCTACCTGGATTGGGCTGTAAAGGCATTCCGTATTTCGGCAAGCGGGGTGAAGGACGAAACGCAGATCCACACGCACATGTGTTACAGCGAGTTTAATGATATTATTGAGCACATTGCCCAAATGGACGCGGATGTGATCACCATTGAAACATCGCGCTCGCAAATGGAACTGCTGGAAGCATTCTCTGATTTTAAATACCCTGCGGAGATTGGCCCGGGTGTGTATGATATTCACTCGCCGCGTGTGCCAACGGTTGAGGAAATGGTGAGTTTGCTTGAAAAAGCTGCCGCGATATTACCTGTTGAAAACCTTTGGGTAAATCCTGACTGTGGACTAAAAACCCGTAAATGGCCAGAAACACAAACCGCGCTTGAAAATATGGTAAAGGCAGCGAAAGCCGCAAGAGAAGTATTTAGTAAGCAGGTGGTTAATTAATACTAAGCCGAGCAGTAACTACATATGTCATTGCGAGCGATAGCGCGGCAACCTCGTCGCTTGCCTATTGAACGCGACGAGGTTGCTTCGTCGTTCCTCCTCGCAATGACATATAGTTTAGATTTCGCTGGTCGACCCTCTCTCCCGTAAACGGGAAAGAGGGTTAAGGCAGTTTACTTTTTTAATAATATTACTGTGCGGCTTTTATCTTTACAACAATGGATTTAGAACAAAGAATACAATTGGCCGAAACACGCATTTTTAAAGCTGTTTTCCCGAATACTACTAATCACTATGATACCCTTTTTGGCGGTACTGCCATGGCTTTAATGGATGAAGTAGCATTTATAACGGCTACCCGTTTTAGCCGTAAAACGATGGTTACAGTGTCATCAGACAAGATAGATTTTAATATGCCCATCCCGTCAGGAACTATAATAGAACTGGTTGGGAAGATATTGCACATTGGTAATACCAGTTTAAAGGTGTTAGTAGAAATCTATGTAGAAGAGATGTATGCTTTTGGCAGGCAGAAAGCAATTACCGGCTCATTTACCTTTGTGGCGATAGATGAGCATAAACAGCCGGTAAAAGTGGTGGATTGATTATGCTCAAATATAGTTTGAACTAATTAAAATGGAAAGAACTATACAGAGACCCCATTAATTTCTATATTTTTAGAGCCTAAGACTTATCATATTTAATGAAATTATCAATCGTTATAATGGCTGGATTTTTATCATTGATTTTTGGCGATAAAAGTCAAAACAAACAAGCTGTTTATCCTCCTGAAAAATTTTCTGTAGTTCAAGCTAAATTGAGCAATGGTAAACCGGTAGTTGGATCAATTAATATGGCTTACAAAAATTACCCAATGGCTGCAAAATATCCATGGTGTTTGACGATAAATATGGCGTTGGATTTGAAAAACGTTAGAAAAGACGGGCTACCGCTTCAATCAGAGTCGGATATTGCTAATAAGTTTGAAGATCAATTAATAAAGGAGATCAGCAAATTAGCCACGGTGCATTATATAGGTCATCTTTACAATGATACATTCCTGGATATATACGCCTATCTTGATAATCCTGAAAAAGTAAATCAATACTTACAAAAGGAAGTTAATAAAGAAGGGGTTACACGTGGTTTCAGATATGAGATTAAACAAGATCCTAAATGGAGTGTAGTGCAACCATTTTTGAGATAGATTAAGAATTTATTCCCATCATAACTTTATATTCTTGCTGCAAAACCAGCAGGCAATCGGCGCACAAGCAACCATCATAATTTTCACTCACATACTGGGTTTCATTCAGCGTAAGCTGAACCGTACTGCACTGGCATTTGGTGAATGAATTGGCTTTACATTCAAAGGGTGCTTTGCAACGTTCGCAGTGTACGGTTTCGTGTTTGGGATGCATTTTATTAAGTCCGAAAGTTGGTAAGACAGAAAGTCCGAAAGATAAAAAATAAAAAGACCGGAAGTTGGAAAAGTCTTTACTTTCTGACTTTTCCGACTTCCGGTCTTTCCGACTAAATAATTTATGCTGAGCAGGTTACGCAGCCTTCTTCCATTGAGCATGATGGGCCTTCAGGTACATCATTGGTTAGCTCTGCTACTGTTTCTGGTATTACAGCGTCCATGTTTTTGCCGCCCTGGTTCTCTACAGTAAACTTAACCGCTTGTGATGCAGCTTGAGTACGCAGGTAGTACATGCCGGTTTTTAAACCTTTCTTCCATGCGTAGAAATGCATTGAAGTTAGTTTCGACGCGTTTGGCGCATTGATGAACAGGTTTAATGATTGCGACTGGCAAACATAAGCACCCCTGTCGGCAGCCATATCAATAATGCTGCGCATTTTTATTTCCCAAACGGTTTTGTATAGTTCTTTAAGTTCAGTTGGGATCTCTTCAATTTCCTGTATTGATCCGTTTGCGGTGATGATCCTGTCTTTCATGGCAGTGTTCCATAAGCCAAGGTTTACCAGATCGCGCAGCAAATATTTGTTTACAACGATGAACTCACCGCTTAATACACGACGGGTGTAGATATTTGAAGTAAATGGCTCAAAACATTCGTTGTTACCCAATATTTGTGAAGTTGATGCAGTTGGCATAGGTGCAACTAATAATGAGTTACGTACACCATGGTTCATTACATCTAAACGCAGGTTTTCCCAATCCCAACGGCCGCTTTCAGGTGTTACGTTCCACAGATCAAACTGGAACTGACCTTTTGACAATGGAGAACCTTTGAAAGTCTCATATGGTCCGTCTTTTATAGCCAAATCTTTTGAAGCTGTCATAGCCGCGAAATAGATGGTTTCAAAGATCTCTTTGTTCAGTTGTTTAGCTTCTTCGCTTTCAAACGGTAAACGCAACAGGATGAAAGTGTCAGCCAAGCCTTGTACGCCTAAGCCGATAGGGCGGTGGCGCAGGTTTGAGTAACGTGCTTCTTCAACCGGGTAGTAGTTATTGTCGATAACCGTATTCAGGTTTAATGCTACCTGGTAGGTTACTTCGTATAATTTATTGTGATCGAAAACACCGTTCTGGATATAACGTGGCAATGCTAATGAAGCCAGGTTACAAACAGCAACCTCATCTTTAGAAGTATACTCCATTATCTCGGTACAAAGGTTTGAGCTTTTTATAGTACCTAAGTTTTGCTGGTTTGATTTGCCGTTGGCAGCATCCTTATATAATAAGTATGGTGTGCCGGTTTCTACCTGTGCATCTAATATGGCAAACCAAAGTTCCTGTGCTTTTACAGTTCTGCGGGCGCGGCCTTCTTTTTCGTAACGCTCGTAAAGGTCCTCAAACTCTTTACCCCAGCAATCAGCTAATCCCGGTGCTTCGTGCGGGCAGAACAGGCTCCATTCTTCATTGGCCTCAACACGGCGCATGAACAAGTCAGATACCCAAAGAGCATAGAACAAGTCGCGGGCACGCATTTCTTCCTTACCGTGGTTTTTACGCAGGTCTAAAAAGTCGAACACATCAGCATGCCATGGCTCTAAATAAATAGCGAAAGCGCCTTTACGTTTACCACCACCCTGATCAACATAACGGGCCGTGTCATTAAACACCTTCAGCATTGGGATGATACCGTTGCTGGTACCGTTAGTGCCGCTGATGTAAGAACCTGTTGCACGCACATTGTGGATGCTTAAACCGATACCACCAGCGCTTTGTGAGATTTTGGCAGTTTGTTTAAGCGTATCATAGATGCCATCGATGCTGTCATCCTGCATGGTTAACAAAAAGCACGACGACATTTGTGGTTTTGGCGTACCTGCATTGAACAGGGTAGGCGTGGCGTGGGTGAACCAACGCTCGCTCATCAGGTTATAAGTTTTTATAACGCTGTCGACATCCGCTTTGTGGATACCAACTGATACGCGCATAAATAAATGCTGCGGGCGTTCAACTATTTTACCTTCAATTTTTAACAGGTATGATTTTTCAAGGGTTTTAAAACCGAAGTAATCAAAACCGAAGTCACGGTCGTATATAATGGTGCTGTCTAATAATTCAGCGTTATCTTTTATTACTTCCCAAACATCGTCAGCAATTAATGAAGCATTTTTACCGGTTTTTTCGTCGATATACTCATGCAGCTTACGCATGGTTTCTGAGAACGACTTTACCGTATTTTTATGCAGGTTTGATACCGCTATACGCGATGCCAACAAAGCATAGTCGGGGTGTTTGGTCGTTAACGAGGCGGCAGTTTCGGCAGCCAGGTTATCCAGCTCGGAGGTAGTTACCCCGTCATACAAACCTTCGATCACTTTTTTGGCTACATCTATCGGATCAACCAAATTAAAACCATAACACAGCTTCTCGATGCGTGCGGTTATCTTGTCGAATTTTACTGATTCTCTTTTTCCGTCTCTTTTAATTACAAACATATTATTGGGTATTTAGTAGCTAGTATCAAGTAGTAAGACTTTTTACTTCGCTTAGTTAATATTCTATTTAATGCTGTAGCTATATCCTGATACTTGATACTAGCTACCTGATACTATCCTTAAAAGTCATCATCCAGTGAAAAACTTTTGCTGTCTGCCGTAGCATTCAGTACGCCACTTTTCTGGTAGTCGCCTACGCGTTTTTCAAAGAAATTGGTTTTGCCTTGCAGGGATATCATCTCCATAAAATCAAATGGGTTTGATGCTCCATAAACTTTGTCGTAACCCAGTTCACCAAGCCATCTGTCGGCAACAAACTCAATGTATTGGCTCATTAATTTTGCATTCATACCGATAAGGTTTACCGGTAAGGCGTCGGTAACAAATTCTTTTTCTATTTCAACCGCGTCGGTAATAATTTTGGTTGCAGCTTCTTTTGAAAGTTTGTTCTCCAGCATGCGGTATAATAAGCAGGCAAATTCGCAATGCATGCCTTCATCGCGCGAGATGAGCTCATTGCTGAAGGTTAAGCCCGGCATTAAACCACGTTTCTTTAACCAGAAGATAGAGCAGAAGCTACCTGAGAAGAAGATGCCTTCAACCGCAGCAAAAGCAATCAGGCGTTCGGCAAATGTGCCATTATTGATCCATCTTAATGCCCACTCTGCTTTTTTATTTACGCATGGTACGGTATCAATGGCGTGGAACAAACGGTCTTTTTCAGCCGGATCTTTAATATAAGTGTCGATCAGCAGGGCGTAGGTTTCAGAGTGGATATTTTCCATCATGATCTGGAAACCGTAGAAGCAACGTGCCTCTGGCAATTGTACCTCGCTCATGAAATTGATGGCTAGGTTCTCGTTCACAATACCATCGCTGGCAGCAAAAAAGGCAAGTATGTGCGAAATGAAATGTTTTTCGCCGGCATTCATGGTTTCCCAATGTTTCATGTCGTCGGAGAGGTCGATCTCTTCGGCGGTCCAGAAACTGGCTTCACATTTTTTATACATTTCCCAGATAGCGGGATACTTTATTGGAAGGATAACAAACCGGTCCTTGTTCTCTCTTAGTAATAATTCGTTTTCCTGATTCATATTTACCTTTTGTTATTTTATTTGGGTGTCGACAAAAGGCAGTGAACCGCCTGCGTTCATGATTGAAGCTACGGTAGACTTATCTTTTGGCAAAACCTTATTCGTGAAAGTTTCGTCAAGCTATGCAGGCAGGTGTCTGGCTTTGTAGTTGAAAGTTGTGAGTTGAAGGTTGAAAGTAAAGTTTGGTATAGCTAAATTTTACTTTCAACTTTTAACATTAAACTTATTACTAATCACACAGTTGCACGTCAGCCCATGATTTTAACATGGTTCCCTTTTAATGCCGGCAATAAAACCGGTAACCCTTATAGCGCTTGAAAGAACTTATAATCCAAAGATAAGGCATCCTGCTTTTATTGTGTTAGTGATAGTTTTTAACAACAGGTACAAGTTGTTAACAGTTGACTTTATTGAGTTGATTTAATGAGTACTTGGCTGGGTTTGTAAAGTTATTAGTGAGGTTAACCTTTGTTTTGATTGATTGTATCAGTTACTTACGCGCTTCGTTGACTCACCCGGTCGTTGCTTCGCTCCTATACCCTCTCTGCCGCAAGCGGCAAAGAGGGTATAGGAGCAAGTGCTGATCAAACTCCCCTTTAGGGGCTGGGGGCTTATTTTACCAGTGGCACAAATTTCATACTCACCGAATTTACGCAATGCCTTACATTTTTTGGTGTGAGGTATTCGCCTTCAAATACGTGGCCGAGGTGTGCTCCGCAATTGGCGCATACGATCTCCACACGGCGACCGTCGGCATCGGGTACGCGTTTTACAGATCCTAGGATCTCGTCGTCAAAGCTTGGCCATCCGCAGTGCGATTCAAATTTGGTAGCTGATTCATACAAAGGCGTATCGCAGCGTTTGCACACGTAAACTCCCTCAGCCTTGTTGTTTAA
Organism: Mucilaginibacter mallensis; assembly: GCF_900105165.1. Lineage (NCBI taxonomy): Bacteria > Pseudomonadati > Bacteroidota > Sphingobacteriia > Sphingobacteriales > Sphingobacteriaceae > Mucilaginibacter > Mucilaginibacter mallensis. The sequence goes on along the minus strand of NZ_LT629740.1, from coordinate 4,186,357 downwards.
TAAAGAGCCGGTGAACGGCCTTTCAGTACCCTTATGCAGTATAACCCATTCTTCGTCGGGTGTTAATTTATTATATTCCATTGTTAATTATTGAGTTATTGATGTAGTGAATTAGTGATTTCACTGTACATAAATATACGACAATTTTAGGGGAGATTATGTTTGCCGGGAGGATGTTTACAATGGGTTGACGGAGTAATATTATGGTTGAAGAAACGCGTCATTGCGAGGAACGAAGCAATCTAAAACTGTGCAGAGCGAACTTTCATACTGCTTACTTTCCTCATGGTATCGCTTGTCGCTAAGACGTCACTTTTTGTCTTGATACAAAAAGTAACCAAAAAAATCAAGTCAGCCGGAATGCTTCTTTGCGCACCCGGCCTTTGCCCTGCAAAACAGGCAGAACCTGGGCTGCAATATTTTGCCCCTTACTGCGCTCGCTTTTTTCTCTGCTTCTGCAAAATTTGCTATGCCCTGCAGCCGCCCTAGCCCACCATCGTTCTGCCCGTTTTCGGCTGAAGCTGTCCGGTTGACGGATTGCGGAAAATTATATCAAACAAAAAATCCCAGCCATACGACCAGGATTTTAAATATGTTTACTCGTTCCCCCTTTAGGGGGCTAGGGGGTTATAGTTTAGCTAATTCCTCTGCCATGGCAGCGCCAATTTCGGCAGGAGATTCAACTACGCGGATACCACACTCGCGCATGATCTTCATTTTAGCAGCAGCTGTATCATCGGCACCGCCAACAATTGCACCCGCGTGGCCCATACGGCGGCCCGGAGGCGCTGTTTGGCCTGCAATGAAACCTACAACCGGCTTAGTGCCGTTTGCTTTTATCCAGCGTGCAGCTTCAGCTTCCATGCCTCCACCAATTTCGCCTATCATAATGATGCCGTGAGTTTCAGGGTCGTTCATCAATAACTCAACCGCTTCTTTGGTTGGGGTTCCGATGATCGGGTCGCCACCAATACCTATAGCTGTAGTGATACCTAAACCGGCTTTTACAACCTGGTCAACGGCCTCATAGGTTAACGTTCCTGATTTTGAAACTACACCAACGTTACCTTTTTTGAAGATGAAGCCTGGCATAATACCAATTTTGCTTTCATCAGCAGTAATAATACCCGGGCAGTTAGGGCCTATCAGGCGTGAATCCTTATCGGTAAGGTATTCCTTAACCTGGATCATATCCTTGGTTGGGATACCTTCGGTTATACAAACAATTACCTTTATACCTGCTTCGGCAGCTTCCATAATAGCATCAGCGGCAAAAGCCGGTGGTACAAATATGATAGATACATCTGCGCCGGTTTTTGCAACCGCGTCGGCAACTGTATTAAATACAGGCCTGTCAAGGTGCTGTTGTCCACCTTTACCAGGTGTAACACCGCCAACTACCTGTGTTCCGTACGCTATCATTTGTGATGCGTGGTAGGAGCCTTCAGTACCGGTAAAACCCTGAACAATAACTTTAGAATCTTTATTTACAAGAACACTCATTGTAGTTTTTCTATTTAGTAGCGCAAAGCTAAAATTATTGACCCTAAAGTCAAATTAAATTTAGTCGCGATTGCGTTACATGTGATTTTTTTTACAATTGGTGGGTTTTTTTGATTTCGGATTTCGAATGTTCGATTTTGGATTTGGAATTTCCAGTTCCCCTCTTGAGAGGGGTTAGGGGTGTGTTATGCGCTGGTGAAGTACACTAATCACTTAATGAGGGCATTGCCTGCGGCCCGGGCTGTTCAGGGCTGCGCTTCGCTCCGGCCCTCCTTCGTCGGGCTAAACCCTTACCATCCCTAATGCGGAACTTCGACGCGCTCCGTTTACCCCCTCCGTCTCCTTCGTCGATACCTCCGCCTAAGTTTAGGGGAGGGCGGGAGGTCGGGTGAGGTGGGGGGATAAACGCGCTCCGTTGACTCACCCCGACTTCGCTGAGCTGGTCGACCCTCTCTCCGGCAAGCCGGAAAGAGGGTAAAGGGAAAATTAAATTAATTAATAACGATGGGTTTTAAACCCATCGCTATGGTTTTGGGTGAAAAAAATAAAATCGTTATATCTTTACGGCAATATATGAAATACCTGCGTTGGCTTTTATTCCCGTTCTCGCTGATCTACGGACTGGTTGTGGTTATCCGCAACTGGTGTTATGATGCGGGTATATTTAAAAGCTATTCGGCAGAAGTGCCTGTGATATCAGTTGGTAACCTTGACGTTGGCGGTGCGGGTAAAAGCCCCATGACTGAATATCTAATCCGTTTGTTTAAAGATGAATATAAGCTTGCTACATTGAGCAGGGGGTATGGGCGCGCGACTAAAGGATACGTTGTTGTTAAGTCAAAAGTTAAAAGTCAAAAGTCAAAAGTTGAAAATTCGGATTTACTTGCAACACACAACACACAACCTACAACTGTCCACACGCCACACGCCACACGCCACACGACCCTTACCACCGCCCAGCAAATAGGTGATGAACCGGCGCAGTTTGCGCAGAAATTTCCGGATATCACCGTCGCGGTTTGCGAGGCAAGGGTTGAAGGGATAAAGCAGTTGCAGGATGAGCATGATCTGATCATCCTTGATGATGCTTATCAGCACAGAGCGGTTAAGCCTGGCCTTAGCATTTTATTATTTGATTATAACCGGGTAAATGAACCTCACCTGTTATTGCCAGCTGGTAATTTGCGTGAGCCATTCAGCGGGCGTAAGAGGGCCGATGTGATTATTATCAGTAAATGCCCGGCGGAATTATCCGCGGATGAACAATCCACTATCATAAAGCGGATAAAGCCGTTCGAATATCAGCAGGTATTTTTTACTTCTATAGCCTATCAGCCTTTGCAGGATTTAGAGGGAAACGCAGCTGATGTTTCTATTACGGGTAATACTACGGTTTTTTTATTAACGGGGATTGCCAATGCAGATCCGTTGATCCGGTATATTAAAAGGGGAACATCTCATATTATCCATCATAATTATCCGGATCATCATCGCTTTAGCTTAAAAAATATCAGTAAACTTGCCAGTGAATTTTCGGCATGCACATCAAAAAATAAATTGATCATCACAACAGAAAAAGATGCGCAGCGTTTAGTGGAACATGAACTGTTGCCGCTTGTAAAACAACTGCCTGTTTTAGTGATGCCTATAGGTGTAAATTTCCTTAACGGTACACAGCAGCAGTTTAATAATTTTGTTATTAATTATGTTAGATAGTATATTAAACACCACCAACTATATTAAACACCGCATTGGTGATTTTGAACCAGAGGTGGGTATAATTTTAGGTACCGGCCTTGGCGCACTGGTAAAGGAAATTGAGGTTGAAAAGCAGCTGATGTATGGCAATATCCCCGATTTTCCTATTTCTACGCTCGAATTTCACTCAGGTAAACTGATATTTGGTACGCTTGCCGGCAAAAAGGTAGTGGCAATGCAGGGCCGTTTACATTATTATGAGGGTTATAATATGCAGCAGATCACCTTCCCGGTGCGGGTGATGAAAATGCTGGGTATAAAAACATTACTGGTATCAAACGCCAGTGGTTCGCTTAACCCTGATTTTAAAAAGGGCGACCTGATGGTGATCAACGACCATATTAATCTGCAACCGCAGAACCCGCTGGTTGGCAGAAATGAGGAAGAGCTTGGTCCGCGTTTTCCGGATATGAGCAGGCCTTATGAGCGCACACTTATAAATAAAGCTTTGGATATTGCCGCAGCTAACAATATTGCATGCCATAAGGGAGTTTATGTAGCTGTAACTGGCCCAAATTTGGAAACTAAAGCGGAATACAGGTACTTGCGGATAATTGGCGGCGATGCTGTTGGCATGAGTACCGTCCCCGAGATTATTGTAGCTAACCACATGGGTTTACCGGTATTTGCTATATCGGTACTTACTGATGAGGGTTTTAATGAAGAGTTGCAGCCAGTATCAATAGATGAAATTATAGCGATAGCACAGGAAGCAGAACCCAAACTAACATTGATACTTAAAGAATTAATTGCCGGTCTTTGATGCCTTATAAGAAGCTAAAATACTTTTTAATATTGCTGATATGTATATCGGCCCAGGCAGCTTTTGCCCAGTACTCACAAACTAATCAGTCAAATTATCCGGGACAGCAGCAGCAACGTTCTAATTTTTCTGACACTGCCCGAAAAACAACACAGACGTTGACTACCGACCAGGAATTGGATACGCTGCGTAAAAAGGAGGAAAATAAACGCGATAGTGTAATTTTTACTTCTAAATTCATCAGGGTAACCAGTGAGCGTTTATTAAGGGATAGTTCACAAACTTTTCCGCTTGATACAGGTATTAAAAATTTTGAGAATTATAGCCCGCTTTATCAGCCGGGCGATCCTAAAATTAATTTGGGTAATACAGGCCGATCAGAGAAAGATATGTTGTTTGTGCCCGATAAAACAATAGGTTTTGATGTAGGCCTGCATGCGTTGGATGCTTATTTACTAAATCCTGAGGATATTAACTATTACAATGCCAGGGTGCCATATACAGTGCTGTCCATGGTGTCAGGGGGGAAAGCAGAGCAGATCTTCAAGGCTATTCACACACAAAATATTAAGCCTAACTGGAACTTTGGTTTTAATTTAAACTTTATTGGCTCAAAGGGCGATTATAGTAACGCGGGCCTACTGGCACAAAATGTTAGCGATATTAATGCCGCCTTATTTACCTGGTATGAGTCGAAAGATAAGCGCTATAACTTATTGGGTAATTTAATATATAATAATTTAAAGTCGCCTGAAACAGGTTCTTTAGCATCGCAGTATGATGATATTTTTACTACACCGCCCAGCCTAGCTTTTAGTAAAGCCAATACGCCTGTAAAGCTGCCCAATACCTGGGAAAACTGGAAAGACAATGGCTTTTATCTGAAACAGAGTTATTATATCGGCCATATTGATACCGTAAAAAAAGCGGGTGATGTGTCAAAAATATTGCCTACACAGCGCGTGGCTTATACATTTTACTACAATGTGCGTAAATACAATTTCCTGCAAAATGATGCTGATACCGCCCATGTATTCCCTGATTATTATTATAGCTATAACCGTTCACGCGATTCATTGGTGGTAACGCATTTGCAAAACGATTTCTCCTATAGTTTTTATCTGCGCAGCAAAGCTCAAAAATCTGTAAAAAATGAAGCAAAGCTCGACTTGGGCCTAACGCAGGATATTTATAGTTATGCGCAATATGTGAGCGATTCAACCATAAATAAAGTGGGTGCTAAAGTTACACAGGTAGCCACAGTACAAAATAAAACTACATTTCAGGATCTTACGTTAAAAGGGAGGCTAACCTACAAATTAAGCGACAAGGCGGCGTTTGAAGGAAATGTAAATCAGATTGTACAGGGGCGCGATTTTGGTGATTTTATATATGATGCAAAGCTGATGATTGCCGGCGGCAATTATGCGGGTAAGATAATACTGGATGCCTATACGCAAAGTAGTACACCAGCATTAATATATACGGATTGGGTATCAAACCATTATATTTTTCATAATAGCTTCGCTAACCAAAAAACAAACAGTTTTTCATTTAACTATATTAATAATGCCCTGCAGCTTGATTTAAAAATCGAATATTTTTTATTGTCAGACTACCTGTATTTTACAGCTACCGATAACAGCAATGATGCTCACCCGGCACAATTAACAAGCCCGATTAATTTACTTAAAGTAACGTTGAGCAAGAACCTGGCATGGCGCAGGTGGCATTTTGATAATATACTGGTATATCAAAAAACCGATAACCCCGATGTATTGCGTACTCCCGAGGCTTATACTTACACCAGCCTGTATTATTCAAAGCTGCTTTTTAACGTGTTGAATACCAATATTGGTACCGATGTAAGGTATAATACACCCTATGTAGCACCATCATACGCAGTAGGGATAGAGCAGTTTTATAACGGGCCAAGTATCACTTATTCATCATACCCGGTTGCAAACGTGTTTATAAAGGCTACGCTATACCGCACCAATATTTTTGTGGCTTATGAATATGCTAACCAGGGCCTGTTCAGCAAAGGTTTTTATACTGTAAACCGTTACCCTATGCAGGATGCCCAGCTTAAGTTTGGGGTAGCGTGGACATTCTTTAATTAGCCTACCCGAAGAGATGGATTACCATGTTATTTAGTTGCAATAATTTTTTATGGCATCAAGTATCATGTCTTTGTTATCTCCAAGTTCAACGCTTTTGTTAAGATCGTTACAGATCTTAACTTTTTCATCGGCGGGAATCTCCACTTTATCTTTGGTGGCTAATACGGTTACTTCATTGTTACTGCTTAAAGTACGACTGCTTTTGAATTCATATTTCCGGATACGGGCAAATGCCCTGTTGGCAATTGCTTCCATATATAAAGGTTCAAGTTCAATAGCCTTATCAAAGTCGGTTACCGCATTGTCAAAATCAAGATTATCTAATTTGGCTGTGCCCCGGTAAAAATATACATCGGCATATTTACTGTTTAATTTCTCCGCTTCGTCTAACTTTTTAATAGCACCTTTATAATCTTCGGCCTGCATTAATTCTTGTGCCTTATTTTGCAGATCATAAAACTTCTTTTCATCTTTTGTCATATCGGGTATAAGATTTACAAAATTACATTGCCTTTTAATTGCTCCTGTAGAGTAGTAGTCTATCCACAGTCCGTCATCTTTGCCATCTTTAAAGCTGCCTTTTTGCCTGAGGTTCCCATTTTGAAAGTATTCTTCTGAATAGCCTTGGGCTACTCCGTTCACGTAATTCCTCATAAGATTTTTATTTCCATTTTGATAGTATGTAGTGCGTGAACCATTAACCACTCCATCCTTCAGTACACCTTCTCCTTGTATTTTTCCATTCAAGTAATAATCAATAAATTTCCCGCTGTATGGTGATGTTGCATCTTTCATATACCACACACCATCTTTTCTCTCCATCAATTTTGTTGTGGGGATTTTCTTTATATCATCGGGCCGTTTTGCATACTCTTTAGTAATAATATAAATGATCTTATCAATTGATGGATAACCAGCTGCTTTTATTTCATCTGCATTAGTAGCAACAGTTACATGGTCAATGTCATTATTAGTTATGTTACCCGAGTTTTCATCAGGATCATTAATAAGAGGGATACTATCAATTATATATAGCGTCGCTTCTTTCTTTTGTACTTCCTGGGCAAAGCAATGGATTAAAGAAAATGATAAAATGAGGCTTAGTACAATTTTCATGATTAAGGATATGGGCATAAATATATTACACCAGTTTCATAATCCGAAATGGCATCAGTATTAAAAGTTACCCTAGGTTTTCTGCTTTTTCTTCCTTGCTGCGGGGAACAGCACATTATTTAGTATGAGCCGGTATCCGGGAGAGTTGGGGTGGAGCTTGAGATCGGTTGGCGGGTCGCCTACCATGTGCTGGTAATCTTCAGGATCGTGACCACCGTAGAACGTCCATTGGCCTTTGCCGTATTCACCGTGGATATAGCGGGCCTCGTTAGCGGTTTTCATTTCGCCCATAATAATTACACCGGGTTTAAGCTTACTTTCGTTAAAAGCTGTGGTTAGGCCCATAAATCCTTTGATAACTTTATCATGATCCTGTGTGAGCATGCTGGGTACCACATCCCACTTGGCCGAAAAATCAAACAAGGTAAAAAAATCATGCGCCTGGTCAATCTGTCGGGTGGGGGTAACATCAATATTGCTGAAACTGTGCGATAGCGGGTTCATGTCCAGCGTAAAATTCTGAAAGGCGAAAGTCTGACTGAAATCCAATTTCGATTGTGCGTCGGGGTCGGCGGCATCACCATCAAACATGCTCTCGCAAATATCGGTGTTATGGGCTGCGAGGGCTATATCAAAAGTGTCGGTACCTGAACACATGGCGAACAGGAAGCCGCCACCCGCACAAAAATCACGGATATGTTCAGCTACTGCCAGCTTCATTTGCGATACCTTTTTAAAGCCCAGCTTATGCGCCATAGCCTCCTGATTGCGCACATCATCATTATACCATTGCGCATACCTGAAACCGCCGTAAAACTTGCTGTATTGCCCTGTAAAGTCCTCATGGTGCAGGTGTAGCCAGTCGTACTTGGGCAAATCGCCGCGGATTACTTCCTCATCGTACACTACATCATAAGGTATCTCAGCATATTTTAGCACCAATGTCACGGCATCATCCCAAGGCAACTTATCTTTTGGTGAGTAAACGGCCATGCGTGGGGCTTTCTCCAGCTTTACAATATCCATATTAACGGATGGATCGCTTACCTCGGTAACTATTTCATTTTCCTTGGCATCGGTAATAACTTCATAGCTAACGCCGCGTATCTTGCATTCGTCCTCAATCTTTTTGTCGTACTTAGTCATGAAACTGCCACCGCGGTAGTTGAGCAGCCAATCTACCTCCTCACCATTCTTGAGTACCCAAAAAGCGATACCATACGATTTCAGGTGATCCTTTTGCTCATCATCCATAGGGATAAGGATAGAAGCAGCCCTTGTTATTTGGGAGAAAAGGCTTAAAGCCAAAAGCAGAAAGGTGAAAGCAGGAAGATTTTTAAGGCGATGCTTCATTTTCAAATTTAACGAATAATTGTTGAAGGTAGTGTGGTGATTAGTTGATTTGTGATTAGAGATTGGGGTGGTTAGTACTCATTTAACGTGAGTCTTGTGCGTGCCTTTTCAGCGGTGCAACCATTCTGCCAGAATAAAACTAGTTCTACAGAGAACAACTAATAACACACCCCTAACCCCTCTCAAGAGGGGAACTATTACGCATAAACCTTTCATTCTTTACTCTTTCGCCTTTCGCCCCAAATTATTACCTTTGCCAACTATTTAAAAATTAGAAATGAGTAAAGCAATTATCAAAACCGAAAAAGGCGACATGACTGTCGAGTTTTATGATAACGACGCGCCTATTGCAGTGGCGAATTTTAAAAAACTGGCTAAATCAGGATTTTATGATAATGTAACTTTCCACAGGGTGATACCTAACTTTATGATACAGGGTGGCGACCCAACCGGTACAGGTGCTGGTGGCCCCGGTTACAAAATTGATTGTGAATTAACAGGCGAGAACCAATACCATGATCGTGGTGTATTATCAATGGCTCATGCTGGTCGTAATACAGGTGGTTCACAGTTCTTTATCTGCCATAGCCGTGCTAACACCGCGCATTTAGACCGTAACCATACCTGCTTTGGTAAGGTGATTGAAAATGTTGATGTTGTTGACGATATCCGCCAGGGCGATAAAATTTTAAACATCGAAGTAATAGAAGATTAATTTTAGAGTTAAAAGTTGAAAGTAAAAAGTTGAAGGTATATTCTGCCTCTTTTTTACTTTCAACCTTCAACTTTTAACTTTTCAATAAAAACATATGAACCTACAGGGAATTGTAGCCGTATCCGGCAAACCAGGATTGTGGAAAGCACTGTCGCAAAATAAAACAGGCTTTATTTTAGAGAGTTTGGACGCGCAAAAAACTAAACTGGTTGCAAACCTTTCAACAGCCAAATTAGCTGCTTTAGATGAGATAACCATTTTTGGTTATGACGATGATATTAAGTTAACAGATATTTTTGCGCGTATTAAAGCGGCTCAAAATGTGCCTGATGCTAAGGTTGACGGTAAAAAACTTAGAGAGTTTTTTAATGAAGTAGCGCCTGACCATGACGAGGAAAAAGTTTATGCCTCTGATATGAAAAAGGTGATATCCTGGTATCATTTGTTAAAGGATATGCCTTTCTTTAAAGAGGAAGAAGCGGCGGCAGAACCTCTAGTCGAAGAGGTTGCACCTGTTGAGGGTGAAAAACCTGCAGTGGTTAAAGTTAAAAAAGCGCCTGTAACTACTGCTCCTAAAGCGGTAACAAAACAACCGGCACCAAAAGCTGCTTCAAAGCCTAAGGCTGTTAGTAAGCCAAGAAGAGCTGAGTAATAATATTCTTTAAAACTTCACCAAGCGTCATTATAAGGTACGAAGCAATCCCCGATTGTTTGGTGTTTTGTAATGGCGCTTTTTTAATTCTTCTTAATCTATCGTCATTGCGAGGAACGAAGCAATCCCCGACTGTACAGAGTGAATTAGCATGTCGTCTACTTGCCTTATGCAGCCGCTCATTGCCGCGGAGGCTACTACTTTTGTCTTGATACAAAAGGTAGCAAAAAATCAAGTCATTAGAAATGCTTCTTTGCCGCACAAGGCCTTCCCTGCAAATCAGGCAAAACCTGGGCCGCTATATTTTTACCCTGCTGTCGCTACGCACCTGGCCTTTACGCTTCTGTAAAAATCTGCTATGCCCTGCCATTCCACACAAGGCCACCATCGTTTTGCCTGATTTCATCCGAAGCTATTCTACTGACGGGGAAAGGGAAAGATAATACTTCAATTAAATATCAGGCGACTTTAATTGAACCGTGATTAAAAAGCGGTAAATGCCCGACAAAAAGCGCGGGCCAGGGTGTTTTGCCTGTGGGCGGAAGGATCTTTTTGTCTTGACTTTTTGGTTCTTTTGTGTCAATACAAAAGAACTAGGGCTCCGCGCCCATGAGCGGCTTCAAGCGACTCAATCGATATACAAACCCACATATTCGCCCTGTACAGTCTGAGGAGTCTTCGTTCCTCCAGCAATGACGCTTTTCTATTTCACTTGCAAACTGAAATTAATATTGCGATAAAAATATAATCGTCATCAGTAGGCTTCAGTTACAAACTGAAGCCAGTGAAAGGGTAAAAGAAAAGGCATCAGTTTATAAACTGATGCCTTTCAAAACTCTTTATATTCCCCCTTCAGGGGGTTAGGGGGCTAACAATCCGGCTGTTTGCACTTTTCATCGGCAAATTCAGGCTCAAAGGTGCTATGAGTAATGTCGAGATGTTCAAGGCGGTGGCGCAGATCGTGCTTGATGTTATCAAACAGGCTGATATGTGCAGGGTCAACTACTAAATGAGCAGTTAATGCGTTTTCGGTAGTGCTCAGCGCCCAAACGTGCATATGGTGAACATCAACTACACCTTTGGCTTTCATTAGCTCAGTTTTGATCTTTTCCAGATCCATTTCCTTTGGTACGCCATCCATCTCCAGGCGCAGACTATCTTTTAACAGGCTCCAGGTGCCCCGTAATATAACAATGGCTATAATTAAGCTAACAACACTATCAATCCAGTACAGGTGCGTAAAATAGATGATAACGCCTGATATAACTACACCAAATGATACGATAGCATCCATTAGCATGTGCAGGTATGCGCCTTTTACATTCAGATCCTTGTCCTTACCCTTAACAAATAAGTAGGCGGTTATGGCATTTACAAATATCCCCGCCAGGGCAACAAAGGCCATAGTACTGCCTGATATTACTTCGGGGTGGATAAACCTGATCACAGCTTCATAGGCAATAACGCCAACTGATGCAAATAATATTACCGCATTAAAAAATGATACGATAATGGTTGAACGTTTATAGCCGTAAGTATACTGGCTGTTTGAACTTACTTTAGTCAATTTAAATGCTAAGAGAGCAAGGGCCAAACCGGCGACATCGCTCAGGTTATGGCCGGCATCGGTAAGTAATGACAATGAGCCGCTATATAAACCGGCAATTACTTCGGCAATTACAAATGCCGAATTTAATATGATGCCTACGATGAACGCGGCATTTAAGTTATCAATCTTTGGGGTATGATCATGGTGGTGATGACCATGCCCGTGTGAATGATCATGTGAATGAGAATGACCTGACATGTTGCAAAGCTAACCAATTAATGTTAAATGTGAATTAACAAGCGCATTAAAAGCCGGTTAGAATTGCCCGGTTATCTGAATATCAACCATAATATCAATACCATCAGTGCGTATTTTACGGCATAGTACAGGTTACGGTTATAAGCCTTCAGTGTTTTGCCAACCAGCCTGATAGAGTATATATAACGGAAGATCTTGTTAATGTTGCCGGTTTTGTCATCGCCCATATTTGGTGACGCCGCCGCCGCCATGATAAACCAACCGAAAAACTTGTTCCAGCCGCGACCAAACCAGGTTTTTACCGGACGCTCTACATCGCAAAAGAGGATCAGTCTGTCCATATTGGTTTTGTTTTCGGCGTAATGGATATAGGTCTCATCAAACAATACATCCTCGCCATCTTTCCAGTAATAAGGCTGTCCGTCGACCACAATATTACATGCTTCGGAATTGGGGGTGATTAGTCCTAAGTGATAACGTAATGAACCTGCATAAGGGTCGCGGTGCTGTAAAAGCTCGCTGCCTGCGGGTAATACGGCAAACATGGCTGCTTTAATTTCAGGCACTTGCTTAATCAGTTCAATAGTTTGCGGGCAGTATTTTTTGGCTGATGGATGAAAGTCATCATACCATTTTAAATAAAACCTTTTCCAGCCACGGCGGAAGAATGAGTTGAACCCAACATCGTTATATTTATCCGAGCCCTTTATCAGTTCTTCACGTTCCAATAAAATGGCCTCATCACGTATGGTTTGCCAATGATCTTTTAAAAGGGTTAGCTGCGGGAATGAAGCGGTTTTTATATAAGGTTTGTTTTCAACACCCGAAAGGGCATACATGGGTACATTAATAGGCGCCATAAAGGTGGAATGATCTGTAAGTTGCCTGAAAAATTTATACCGCATTTTACCGCGATAATGTATTATGATGGTAGAAATGATGAGCACGTAGAAGAAAATGAATTTCCCGGAGGTGAGTTCAGTAAATACTTGATGCATAGGTAGAGAATTAATTAACTGAAATAATAAAGATAGGCGCATTGCATTTAAGCAAAAAGCCTAAAAAATGTTTTTTACAGAAATTTGACCAAATCTCTACAATGTTCAGGAATGGTGGTAGGGCTCGCCTTTTATGATGGTGAAGGCACGGTATAATTGCTCAGTAAAAAATAAGCGTACCATTTGATGAGAGAAAGTCATGAGTGAGAGTGATAGCTTATCGTTAGCGCGCTGGTAAACCTGCTCATCAAAACCATAAGGGCCACCTACTATGAAGATCAGGTTTACACCCGATGAAACTGCTTTTTTATTGATGTAGCCGGCAAACTGTTTGGAGGTAAGCTCCATACCGTTTTCATCAAGCAGGATAACATAATCTGTAACACCAATTTTTTTCAGGATCATTTCGGCTTCCTTAACTTTTTGCTGTTCGGGCGTTAGGGCTTTGGTGTTCTTTAATTCCGGAAGTTCAATGATTTCAAGCCGGGTGTAATGCTTCAGTCGCTTTACATACTTTTCAATGCCTTCTTTTAAATAAGCATCCTCAGTTTTGCCAACGGTTAAAAAAGTGATCTTCATATTGAAAACAAAATAAGCGTTTATTTAAAATATAAGTGTTTATTTAGCCTGAATTTTATTTTTAAATGGAACAGGATATTATAAACGATTACCGCCAAAGGATACTAAGCGCGCAGGAACAGGTAATTAAATACAAAAAACTGGTGAATACTTATTCCCTAATGCGTTTAGGTGTATTTGGCTTATTTATAGTTGCGGTATCTGTTGCCATAATGCAAGATAACTTTAACATTATTGCAATAGCCTTTGTTATAATGCTGTTGTGTTTTGCATGGCTGGTATCAAAGCAAAGCGTATTTGAAACGCAAAAAAAATACTTTGAGAACCTGGTGCAGGTGAATGAGAATGAAATAAGCAGTATTACCAGTCATGCTAATATTTATGATAATGGTACACGCTTTGCCAACGAAAAGCACTATTACACGGCCGATCTGGACATATTTGGCCCGGCATCATTATACCAGTTAATTAACCGGTCGGCAACTATACCGGGTATTAATAAATTAGGAGAGTGGTTGACTGCACCATCGGCAAAAGCAACTGTTTTACTAAGACAGGATGCCGTAAAGGAGTTGGCGACTAAAAATGATTGGAAACTGGATGTACAGGCCAGCCTTTACTTTGCCAAGACAGAGGATACCGATCAGTTAAAACGACTTTTTACTTACCTGGGCCTGCCACTTAATTTATCGGGCGAAAAATGGTTGGGTACTTATGCTAAAATAGCGCCATGGTTATTGTCGGCAGCAATTATAGGTTCGTTCTTTAGCGGTTATGCCAAGGATATAGCCGTGCTGATTGGTTTTGTTAATATGGCCCTGGTGTTTTCAAAGGCGGAATACATTAAAAAAACCAGCATGATTGCCGATAAAATTGGCAGCACTTTAGCAGGTTACGCACAGGTTTTTAAAAAGGCGGAGGAGCAGCAATGGCAATCGGCCCGGTGCAAGGATTTGGCGCAGGTGCTTATAGCAGGTAAAACATCGCAAAGGATAAAGGACCTGTCGGTATTGATCAACAAGCTCAATTATCACCTCAATATCATAGTAGGCTTTTTGTTGAACGTGTTTTTTATATGGGATATCCGCCAGATCATAGCTATTGAGGACTGGAAACGCAACAACCATGAAAGCCTGGAAGCGGCCTTTGAGGTAATAGCAGAGTTTGAGGCGCTGATGAGCCTTACATCGCTGCATATCAATTATCCTGAGTGGGCTTTCCCGCAAATAGCGGATGGCGATGGTTATACCTTAACGGCCACAGAATTGGCCCACCCGCTCATCTACCCAAACAACAGGGTAGATAATGATTATGAGCTGGAGAATGCTTTTCATATCGATATCATAACCGGATCGAACATGGCGGGTAAGAGTACTTTTTTGCGCACCATCGGCATAAATACAGTATTGGCTTTAGCGGGTGCGCCGGTTTGTGCCAGCAGGATGGGGGTATCTGTTATCACTATCATCAGTTATATGCGTATAAAGGATTCGCTGAATGAGAGTACATCAACCTTTAAAGCCGAGCTCGATAGGCTGCAAATGCTACTGGCTGCTGTTGAAACCGAGCCTAAGATCTTCTTCTTAATAGACGAGATGCTGCGCGGCACCAACTCGGTTGATAAATACCTGGGCTCAAAAGCGGTGATAGAGCAGCTTATCCGCAAGAACGCGGTAGGCATGGTGGCCACACACGATCTGCAAATAGCACACCTTGAACAAAAATATCCGTCTTATGTACGCAATTATTACTTCGATATACAGGTAAAAGATGGCGAAATGCTGTTTGATTATAAGATAAAACACGGTGAGTGCAAAACCTTTAATGCCTCGCTATTGCTGAAACAGATCGGCATTGATGTGGATGCAGAATAGATAATTACAAAAAAGGCCCTCCGGATATCCGGAGGGCCTTTTTTAATGAATTTTATTGTGCTTATCGGCTACCACCTGCGCCGCCTATGCCCTGATCGCCTTGTTTTTCATCGTCATTATTATCCTTTTGTTTAGGATTGCTAAACGTTAACTTACCAAAGCTGTAGCTAAATGTTAAACCAATTGAACGGAACGGGAACGCGGTGCTGCTGGTTTGCGTAAAGCCCGGGCTCGATATGTTCTGATCAAAATATTTGTACTTGTTGAACGGTTGCAATACATTAAGGCCCAATGATGCTTTCTTGTTCATGAATTGCTTTCTCACGCCAAAACCTAACAAACTAAATGATGGGTTGGTGCCTTGTATAGTACGGCGCGGCGAGTTTTCGATAGTGAAGACCTGTGCTACGATATCGTGTTTCAGATCAAGCTCAGCCATGCCAAAGATGTTGTATTGTACATAAGTGCCGCTGGCGCTTTGGTCGGCAGCAAAATCACCTGATGGCACAGGGTTATAAGTATAGGCATTCGCGCTACCCCTTATAGTTAATATCTTTATTGGATTTATCGATCCATAAAAACTTGCACCCCATGAGTTGTTTGAACCGATGTTCCTGTAATCAGTAAGCGTTCCCTGTATCGAATCAGACGCCGGTAATGGTGTAGCAATACCCTCTATCAAATTGTTGATGTGTTTGTAATAAACTGAGAAGTTGATCACTGATGATTTGATGAAGGTGTTATAATTCAGCTCCACGGTCTGAGAGATCTCCGGAGATAATTCAGGGTTACCTTCTGTTTGGGCCTGAATGTTTTGCTTGTTAATAAACGGATTCAGATAAGTTAAGCTAGGGCGTGTAATACGTTTGCTGTAGCTTAATTTAAACGTTTGTGTGGTACCCAATTGCTTTTGTATGGTAAAGCTCGGTATAAATATAGGGTAGCTGTTGCTGAACTGTTGCAGGTCCTGTAATGAGTTTGATGGATCACCAGTTATATCGGTGCTCTCATACCTTGCACCAACTAATAACGTATAGCTTTTAGGTAATGTTATCGTAAATACGGAGTATCCAGCATAAACGTTCTGGTTATAATCGTAGGTATTGGTGTTAACCTCATCAACAGTATTCAGGTCGGCACCGCCAAATACATCATAAATACTGTTTAACCTGCGGATAATGGTTTTACCACCTGCCTCAAATTTAAATACCTTGTTTATCGGTAAGGTATAATCAACCGTAAAAGTATACTCGTTGTTTGTACCATCATTTATACCTCTTTGGTTTGGCAATGCCTCAGGCGTATAAAGGTTGGTATAATTGGTATTAACTATACTGTGGCTCCATTGACCGGAAAAGTCGATCTCATGGCCTTCTTTTTTAAACTTGTGGGTATAATCAACGCTCCAGTCGAAACCATCAAACAGGTTGTGCTGTGCAGTGCCGTTAGTATAAGCCTGATCGAGTGTTGGTGTATTGCTATCAGTATAATAGTTGTTAGATGTACCGTTTACATCAAATCCGCCACGGTTATACCTGAAGGTAGAACTGATGTTATTATAATTATTAAAATCATAAGCAGCGGTTACCGAGCTTATAGTACCATAGCGTTTAATAGTACTGTTGCGGGTATACCCTTGTTTAGCGGTATCGGCAAATGTTTGCGCAAAGTTAGTGATCGACTCTTGCGGCCAGGTAAGGTTACCACCGATATTAGCGGCGATGCTTAACCTGTTTTTGTTGTAGTTAAGATTAAAGTTGCCGTTGTTTTGGCGTGTGCCGATACCACCGCTAACAGAACCGCTCACACCTGAAACATTTTTTTGTTTGGTGATGATATTGATGATACCTGCTGAACCTTCTGCATCATATTTTGCTGATGGAGAGGTGATCACTTCAATACTCTTGATCTGATCGGCAGGGATGGTTTTTAATACATCTGATAAACTGGCCGACATAGCGCCCGATGGTTTACCATTAATAAGTACCCTAACATTCGCATCGCCACGCAGGGAAACGTTACCATTAATGTCAACCGCCACCAACGGAACTTTCTGCAATACATCGCTTGCATTACCGCCTGTGTTGGTAATGTCTTTTTCAGCATTGTAAACAAGCTTATCAATATGGTTTTCAATAAGCGGGCCTTTACCCGTGATCTGTACCTCGTTCAATACCTTATTATCAGGTGATAATATGATATTGCCCATATTGTTATCAAGTTTTGATGGGGTGGTAACTACCGGATTGATAGTTTTGGTTTTGTAACCGCCAATAAAGGTGATGGTGATCCTGTAACTGCCCGGTTTAATGCTGTACAGCTTGAAGCTTCCTTTTTCATCGGTTAATACACCGTTGATAGGCGCTTTGCCCTGACTTAAGTATATGGCAATACTTGCGTATTGAACGGGCTTTTTAGTAACAGAGTCGATAACAGTGCCCGATATTTTACCCGTAAGGGTTGAACCGCCTCCAAATTGGGCCTTAGCGGTAATAACGGAGCAGAAAAGTAATATGAGTATAATTATTCGTTTCATGTAATGTAAGGTATTTTTGGTTATTGGAGGCGAAAATACCTGAAATGTTACAATCAAAGTGTCATTTTAATGAAAATATCGGCTTACATATTGTAATTGTTACACTATTATCAAGTTAGCGTTAAAAATGGTGCTAAAACGAATGACGCTGCCACGGATTTAGCTGCCGCTGCCGCTGCCGCGGGTTTAGCGTAGCGTAACCCGTGGTATAGCATGGTGAAAGCTTTCAGCTTGTTAGGCGGTTCAAGCTAATAAGCTTGAACAATGCCGCCCACGGGTTACGCTGCGCTAAACTCGCGGCAGCAAAGGTTTTTTTTATGAAAAGGACTATACCACCATATTCACGATCCTACCTTTAACTACTATCACCTTTTTAGGTGCTTTGCCGTCCAGGTATTTTTGTACATCGGCATTGACCAGTACAAAAGCTTCTATCTCGGCAGGGGCAAGGCTCAATGAAATATTGAGGTTCATTTTTGTTTTACCGTTGATGGAGATCGGGTATGCAAATTCATCCTCAACTAAATAGCTTGGATTAAATTTAGGATATGCAGCGTATGACAATGTTCCGGCTGCGTTGCCCAATAAAGTCCACAATTCCTCGCAAATATGCGGCGCATACGGCGACAGAATAACTACCATATCTTGCAAAATAGCCTTGTTATTGCTTTTCAGATCGGTTAACTCATTAACAGCGATCATGAAGCTGGAAACCGAGGTGTTGAACGAAAAACGGTCAATATCTTCTTCCACTTTACGGATGATCTTATGCAGGGATTTTAACTCAGCTTTTGATGGCTCAGCATTGGATACGCTGAAGGCCCATTGATCGTTATGAAACAACCTCCAAAACTTGCGCAGGAACTTGAATACGCCCTCAATGCCATTGGTATTCCAAGGTTTGCTTTGCTCCAGCGGGCCTAAGAACATCTCGTACATGCGCAGGGTATCAGCACCATAACGTTCGATGATATCATCAGGATTTACTACGTTGAACTTAGATTTCGACATCTTTTCAACCTCAACACCGCATATGTATTTGCCGTTTTCTAATATAAACTCGGCATCTTTAAAATCCTCACGCCATGCTTTAAACTTATCTAAATTCAAAACTTCATTCTCAACAATATTCACATCAACATGTATTGGGGATGTTTTGTATTGCTTGATCAAGCCGTGCGATATAAAAGTGTTTGTGCCACGTCCTTCATCATCAATTAAACGATATACAAAGTTTGATCTTCCCTGTATCATACCCTGATTAATCAATTTTTTGAAAGGTTCTTCCTCAAACACAACGCCTATATCCTTCAAAAATTTATTCCAGAAACGGCTGTACAACAGGTGTCCGGTAGCATGTTCGCTGCCACCGATATACAGATCTACATCCTTCCAGTATTTAACTGCTGCTTCTGATGCAAATTCCTTATCGTTATTGGCATCCATGTAGCGGTACCAGTACCAGCTTGAACCTGCCCAGCCCGGCATGGTTGAAAGTTCATAAGCATATGAAGCCGACTCCTGACTCTTGACTCCTGACTCTTGCTTCTTGTAGCTCCAGTCTTTAGCTCTTCCCAAAGGCGGCTCTCCGCTTTCTGTTGGCAGGTATTTATCAACCTCTGGCAATACCAAAGGCAGGTCGCTTTCGTCAATCAGGTATGGCAATCCATCCTTAAAATAAACCGGAACCGGTTCACCCCAATAACGCTGGCGACCGAAGATCGCATCGCGCATCCTGAAATTTATCTTTGCTTTACCCAGGCCCAGCTCTTCCAGTTTGGCAATTACCGCGGCGGTAGCTTCCTTGTAAGTGAGGCCGTTGATAAAATCGGAGTTGATGTATAGGCCGTCCTTAGTAGGGTCGGCTTCAATCTCAATATTTTGTATATCCATGATCGGCACTATAGGCAGATCAAAATGTTTAGCAAATAAATAATCACGCTGATCACCTGATGGTACGGCCATTACCGCGCCGGTGCCATAACCTGCTAATACGTAATCGGCTATCCAGATCGGTACTTTCTCGTTATTCAACGGGTTAAGCACATAGCTGCCCGTAAATGCGCCTGATACCGTTTTGGTATCAGCCATACGGTCGAGCTCCGATTTCTTTTTTGTTTGGGCGATGTAGGCATCAATAGCACCTTTTTGTTCCGGCGTAGTTAATGCCGAAACCAGCTCATGCTCAGGTGCTATCACCAAAATAGTTACGCCAAATATGGTGTCAACACGGGTGGTAAACACCTCTATATAGTCGGTTGCAAGTTGTGCATTGTGGCCTGATCTGTCAATCGGGAACCTAACGCTTGCGCCGGTACTTTTACCTATCCAGTTGCGCTGCATTTCCTTTAGCGGTTCGGGCCAGTCGATGGTGTCCAACCCTTCCAGTAAACGCTGGGCATAGGCAGTTATGCGCATGCTCCATTGCATCATTTTCTTTTGCTCAACAGGGTAGCCGCCGCGCTCGCTAAAGCCGTCTTTTACCTCGTCGTTCGCTAATACCGTACCAAGGGCTGGGCACCAGTTTACGGTACTTTCGCGCAGATAGGTTATGCGGTATTTTAACAGCTCAGCTTGCTGCTCATCATGGCTCATGGCCTTCCATTCATCCGCAGAAAAAGTTAGAACTTCCTCATCGCTCACCGCGTTAATACCTGCTGATCCGTTCTGCTCAAAATGAGCGATCAGCTTATCAATTCCTTCAGCTTTATCAACCGTTTTGTTGTACCAGGCGTTGAACAGCTGCATAAAGATCCACTGTGTCCACTTATAATAACCCGGCGAACTGGTACGCACCTCGCGGCTCCAATCAAATGAAAAACCGATCTGATCTAATTGGCGGCGGTAGGTTGCAATGTTAGCCTCTGTAGTTAAAGCAGGGTGCTGGCCGGTTTGTATGGCATATTGTTCAGCCGGTAAACCAAAGGAATCATAACCCATAGGATGCAACACGTTAAAACCCTTTAAGCGTTTGTAACGTGCAAAAATATCAGAAGCAATATAGCCCAGCGGATGCCCCACATGCAGCCCCGCGCCCGAAGGGTAGGGGAACATATCCAGTACATAATACTTAGGTTTGGTACTGTTATCCTCGGCCTTAAAGGTTTGATTCTCGGCCCAAAACTGCTGCCACTTTTGCTCTATATCTTTAAATTGATAGTCCATTTTCTGATTTACGCGTATGAGGTTGCGAAATTAGTAAAATCCCTATTAGTTTGGTAGTTAATTGTGATAGTTGTGTGCTTCTACTTAACTTATCAGTGTCATTGTGATCGATAGCGTGGCAACCTCGTCGCTTGTAAATCGAATGTGACGAGGTTGCCGCGTCGTTACTCCTCGCAATGACATTATAATTATGCCTCGTAGTAATTCCCACTGTAACAAACCCACCCCATTGTTATCCAACAGTAACATGCACTTAAACCAAACCATTATTATGCAACCGCAAAAAGCACACATTCCTAAAATTGTAATAAAGAGTATTGGCGGCGGCCTATTGCTGATGGCCTTGTTTACCATGGCATGGGCAGGTATTGCATCCGGCGGATTGCCCGGTGCAGGTCACTGGGCTATATTGGTGGTGTTTGGCATCATCAGCATCTCATTTATAATTTATGGGATAAAGATGTTCACACTATCCAAATACTTTAGCACACCTGCCAATGAAAAGGACAGGGCAGAAGCTAAAAGACTAAGCATATGGTATGGCGTAATATTTGGCGCGGAGGGGATTGTAATACCTATTGTAGCTGGCGCGTTGGTGTATTTTCACAAAACTAATTTTATTGTACCCGCCATTGCCATGATAGTGGGTCTGCATTTTTACCCGATGGCCAGAATATTTAAACGCACCATTGATTACTACCTCGCTACCTGGACCTGCGTAGTAGCCTTATCGGCCATTATAGCAATTATGGATGATATAGCCGCCGAGGCTACCGTCCTTGCATTTTTAGGTGTTGGCGTAGCGCTGGCTACCAGTTGCTATGGTTTTTATATGATATATGTAGGGAAGGATATGACGGCAGGGGTGTAATGCTTTATAGTAAGCGTCATTGCTGTAAGGGTTTAGTAATTCGGTAACAGAATTAGGTATTATTTTTTGTTGTTTAGGGAGGCCATATCGATAGGTTTTTTGCCGTTGATGCCTTGATGTGGACGTTCCCAGTTGTAGTAGACGAGATACTTTAAGAGTTCGTCTTCCAATTCTTCTAGACTGTCAAAGTCTGTATCTTCAATCAGGTCTTCTTTAAGCGTTCGCCAGAAGCGTTCCACCTTGCCGTTGGTTTGTGGCCGGTAAGGCTGCATATAACGGCGCTTAATGCCTGTTTCCATCAGCATTCTTTCGAAGGGATGGTTGCGTTTTTGCAAACTGGTGGAAGTACCGAACTCCGGGCCATTATCAGCAATGACCTCCTCGAACTGGATACCGAACTCCCGCTTAAGTGCCTGCATGCAATGCAGGGCAGTAAACATAGTGGTAAGCGCGGTGATGTCCGGCATCACCTGTACCCAGGCCAGGCGGGAATAATCGTCCAATACGCAAATCAGGTAAAGCTTCCTGCTTTGTCCCCTGATCACGCTTTTACTCAGGTGATGACAGTCAATATGTCCTAACTGGCCCATACGTTCTTTGATGATCTTTCGCTTTACTTCTTTATCTGCGACGGTTAAACGGTTCTTATTGTGCCGCTTCAGGATGTTGTATACGCCTGAAGGCGATGGCGTAAAGTTATTAGCTTTTTGCTTAAACTGGTCGGCTATCTCGAACTTATTGCAGCCCCTCAACCGAAGGTCAAGTACTTGCTGCTCATCTTCAGGAGCGGGGCGTCGTGTACTGTACTTTGGCCCTCGTTTGGCAGGCAGCAGATCCTGTTCATTACCTGATTGTTTAAAACGGTTATAATACAGTAAAAAACTCCTTGGATCGGTATCATGGGCCGCATAAAACTCTTTGGCAAACCTGTAGTTCAGATGTTCACCCCGTTTAACCTGCTCATATTCGCTGATCAGAAAACGGTACTTATTCAGATAATTCCGTTTTAATGTGAGGTCATTATTAATGTTGCGCATAACTTTCTTAGCTTATTTGTTTAAAGCTAATTCTGTTACCGAATTATCTGACCTTTACAATTGCGAGGTACGAAGACAACCGACCGTAGGTAGCTCATTAATATCATTGGAAAACAAACACAGCATTAATAATCCCCGACTGTACAGCGCGAATATGCAAGGTGTGAATATCGCGCGAAGCCGCTCATAGGCGCGGAGCCCTATTTCTTTTGTCTTGATACAAAAGAACCAAAAAATCAAGACAAAAAGATCCTTCCGCCCACAGGCAAAACACCCAGGCCCGCTTTTTGTCGGGCATTTACCCGCTTTTGATTACGTTATTCTAAAAATGTCATTGCGAGGAGGAACGACGAGGTTGCCGCTCCTCTATTCAGCGGATCGCAATGACATGGTGGTAGAGTTTGTTTTTCTCTTCCCCGTCAGTAGAACAGCTTCGGGCAAAATCAGGCAAAACGATGGTGGCCTTGTGCGTGGCAGGGCATAGGAAGTTTTTTGCAGCGCATCAGCCAACGTGCGCACTATGGCCGCAAAAAGATTCCAGCCCAGGTTTTGCCTGATTTGCAGGGAATGGCCTTGTGCGGCAAAGAAGCATTTCTACTGACTTGACTTTTTGGTCCTTTTGTGTCGAAGACAAAAGGACTAGGCCTAGCGGCTATGAGCGATACCACGAGAAAAATAATCATTGTTTCATTCGCAAACTGAAAAATCATTCAGATACATGAAAGCATCGTCATCCTAAGGCTTCAGTTGCAAACAGAAGCCAGTAAATTACTTCTCATACCCTGTTAAATCACATTGCAAATGACTATCCCAATTACCAGTTTTTGCTGCCGCGATATAGGTTGACCGCAGGAACTGAAGCAGCTTGGCTGCGGGATTTTCTGATCGCTGTACTACTTCGTATAACAAGAAGAATTCACCCATTTCATTGCTGTAAAATGCCTCAGATGGTTCTACTACCTGTTCGCCGAAATCGGCTGGGGTAGGGTAGCAGTAGGCGTAAAATGCCGGGTGTGGGAACTGCTCGCTGCCACCCCAGAAACCAGCGCTGCTCACCTCATGCGAATAGGCCTCCTGCATCA
The DNA here is from genome assembly GCF_900105165.1 of Mucilaginibacter mallensis. NCBI lineage: Bacteria > Pseudomonadati > Bacteroidota > Sphingobacteriia > Sphingobacteriales > Sphingobacteriaceae > Mucilaginibacter > Mucilaginibacter mallensis. The sequence goes on along the minus strand of NZ_LT629740.1, from coordinate 4,162,425 downwards.
CACGGTCAGGCATATTGGGTGCGCCACCCGGATGCAAGGGGGCTTCACGGCCCGAGAAACGGGTTACTGCGAGGTCAAAAGCGCCCCAAAAAAGGTGTACAGGACTGCATTTACCCGTAAACTCCGATCTGAATTTTACAAATACCGAATTGATATTGACCAGCGCCTGCCAGTAAAGGTTCATTTGCACAGCATCGTAACTTTTATGCACTTCATCCTGCGCAAAAGGTATGGCCGGGTCAAGCTCATTTGGTTTAGCATAGATTTTAGCCTCAATACCCATGGCATCCAGTTTCTTAAATAATTCAGCATAAAAACTGGCTACGGTACGCGGGTAAAGGTTTAATTTCTCGGTTTTACCATTGCTGGCGATAATTAGGAGTTCATGTGCCACAAAATCAAAATCTATCTGAAAATTGCCATCCACATAAGGGATGCTGCCCGTAGTTAATCCCCTTGGCGAAACATAGAGCGTAACATGCCAGCTATGATTTATCCACGGCGTTTTTATCAGCCTGATCTTGCCCACAATCTGCGTCCATAGTTGTACCGTTGCAAGGGTATCTTTCAAGCTTTCAAAAGCCAGTTCAGGCCATTTCTTAGGGCAGATATTGGTGATAGGCATATAGATGGATTTAATGTTTAAATAACTGTTAAAAGCATAAAAAGTTTACTCGCTATCCACATTCATGAACTTATCGTACCCTGCTGGCTGATGCCATTTATCATCAGGCTCAAAATAATGCCATAACAGGGCTGAAACATTGCGTATGAGTATAAAACCTTCATTATCGTGCTTGTAGCTGGTGTCCTTTTGGTGGTTGGTGATAATGCTGAACACATAATTGCCATGCGGGGCACTTGCCAATACCGTTTCGGAGCGGGATGCATCAACAAAACCCTGTTTACTGGCGGTTTGTATATAAGGTGGTACCTGCGATATGGCATTATCATCCCAATAAATATGCGACAGGTTGCGGTACATGCGCTCGCTGGCCGCCGGACTCACCGCCTTACCTTCCCGTATCATGGTAAATAACTTGCACATCTCGCGCGGGGTAGTTACTCCCCAGCCATATATGCTGCGGATCCGCTCCCGGCCCTTTACACGGGAGTTCACCCGCATATTATCGAACCCGTTTTGCTGTAGCCAGTTGTTGATATATTCACCGGTTACCAGTTTTTGCAGCCACAGGCTGGCGGTGTTATCGCTCATGGTGATCATGAGCATGGCTACCTTGCTTAGTGCAATGGTGTCATTATTCTTTACCGAGCCGAGGATATCACCCGTGTCATAACGTAAGGAATCCTTGAAAATTAGGTTCTGGTGATAATCAAGCTCGCCTTTTTGTATCTTATCCATCAGGCCGCACATAATGCTCACCTTTATCATGCTGGCAGTAGGGAACAGGGTATCGGCATTTACCTCCGCAGATTTACCTGTTTTAAGGTTCTGTACATAAATGCCCACCTGTCCGTGAAAGTCTTTTGCCAGGGCATTTAGCTTTTTGGTAAGCTTTGAGTCGGTTTGCGCGAATGCGGTAGCCGTGCTGAGTAATAGCAGCAGGATCAGATACTTTATTGATTTCATTGCCGTAATATTAATATTTTCTTTCGGAAAGAATAGTCGGAAGTTATGCTAATCAAAAGCTCCCCCTTCAGGGGGCTGGGGGATAAACTCCCCCTCGCTCTTCGCTATCACAATTGTAGCAATACCGTTGCCTATCAGGTTGGTGATCGCCCTTGCTTCCGACATAAACCTATCCACACCAAGCAATATAGCCACACCTTCAACCGGTATGATTTTTATGGCCGCCAGGGTTGAGGTAAGTACGATGAAACCACCGCCGGTAACTGCTGCCGCACCTTTTGAGGTTAGCATCAGTATGCCGATGATCACCAGTTCCTGCTCAATAGATAGCGGGATACGGAATACCTGCGCCAAAAAGATGACCGACATTGACAGGTAAATAGTAGTGCCATCCAGATTAAAAGAATATCCCGTAGGGATAACCAAGCCCACCACCGATTTTGAGCAGCCGAATTTTTCCATCTTCTCCATCATGCTGGGTAATGCCGATTCTGATGAAGATGTACCCAATACAATTAATATTTCCTCTTTAATGAATTTAAGATAATGCCATAAGCTGAACTTATAGATACGGCAAATGATATTCAGCACTATAAAAATAAACAGGAACATGGTCAAATAAACCGAGCCCATCAGGTTTAGCATGGGTTTAAGCGTACTTACGCCGTAGGTACCCACCGTATAAGCCATCCCGCTGAAAGCGCCTATTGGGGCTACCAGCATCACCACTTTCATAATGTTAAAGAATACTTTGGATAGCTTATCTATAGCATCAACAATCACTTTGCCGCTATCACCCATCTTACTTAGTCCGTAGCCAAAAAGTATTGCGAAGAATAATATTTGCAGAATATCGCCTTTGGCAAAAGCATCAAATATGTTGCCCGGCACTATGTGCGCGAAAAACTCACCCCATTTCATATCGGCGGCAGCCTTTTCGTAGTCGGCAATTTTTGCGGCAGCATTCACTGCAGGGTGATTAATGAAATTGGCTCCCGGCTGTATAATATTGGCTACCGTAATGCCAATAACCAATGCAAATGAGGTTACTATCTCAAAATAAAGGAGCGCCTTGCCACCCACGCGGCCAACCTTTTTCATATCCTGCATACCAGCTATGCCCTGCACAATGGTAAAAAATATGATAGGCGCTATCAGCATAGTTATCATATTAATGAATGTTTTGCTGATGATTTGCGCTGTAGGGGCAAACCCTTTAAAGAATATGCCCACAATTACACCCAGTATTATCGCTATAATAACCTGGAAGGTTAAGTTGGTTAGTAAACGCTTCATGCTTAACAAGTATAGTAAATAAAAGCAATAATAACTGTGGTTACAGGCCTATTTCTTGCTTAATCATTAGGGTTTATAGTTGTATTGATTGACGAATGAAAATGAACAGAAATAACTGTAACCTTCCCGCCGGTTTTTCGTAATAAAGCAAACCCTGATTAACTAATGGTTTATTAATGGCGATCGTGATCTGCCTTGATAGATCATATTAACTTTTGATTTGACATGAATAAAAGCCTTACCAACCCCATAAGCACTATTAAGGCTTGCTTAGCGCTGATACTGTGTATTTACAGCTTAAATAGCTTTTCACAAACTGAACAACGTATAAAATTCGATACCATCACATCTAGTATTAACACCGGCATGGATTACTCGCCCTGGCTAAATGATAATGTTGACTCACTGGTGCAGGAGGTTTGGCTCAATAATTTTGTTTGGGTTGATGTTACTCTTAAGTTAACCCAGCGCAGTAAAATCACCCGGTTTTCCTTTTATGATTATGAGGGCGTTTTTACCGATGCGCCGGATTCCATCTATGCACTTAACGGCACTACCAAAACTTTCCTGGGCACTTTTACCGGTCCGGCTTATATGGTTTGGGATGGCTTTACGTTAGCCACACCTGTTGAGGCTGATGCTATCATCATTCATAAATACAGCAACAATATCCCCCAAAAGGTTGATATTTTCGGTTACCCCGATACTGTTGCTGCTGTACCTGTTACCCCTGTTGATACCAACCAAATTGTGAAGATCCCTATTGATACCACCCGCTGGTTCCAGCTAACCAATGCCAGCGGTGGCTTAGGGGGATTATTTGATGGCGACCTTACTACCATGGTAAATACCGGATGGGGCAAGCTGATAACGAATTATGATGCCTGGTACCCCGTTATGCCGGGCGAGAAGATAGACCTTACCAGCATGCGTTTTTATAATTACGAGGGCTCGCTTGGGCCATACCCTTTAACCGTTTCGGTTGTTGATAGCACGGGTACACGTACCGTAATTGGCACCTACTCGGGTGGTGGCTATATGACCTGGGATGGCCCGCGCCCCGGCGATACCTCCAAGCTGCTCACCACCCCAATGAAGAATGTAAAATTCATTGTGCTGAATTGCTGGTACCAGTTCCCTACCGAGATAGAGTTTTATGGCCATTATACCGCGCCGCCAGCTGCCACGCCATTGGTGCAAAAAAGTTATCCGCTTAACCAGTACTTCGGCATAAATGCCTTTGAATGGGATTTTGAAGATCCGAATAGTCCGCTGGTAGTTAGTCCGACTTTACTTGCCGCTGCCGAATCATTTACACAGTTGCGGCATTATATGGATTGGAATAAACTAGAATCGACCCAGGGTATGTACACCTTTGATCCGGTGCATAGCGGCGGGTGGAATTATGATGCCATGTATCAGGCCTGTCAGGCTAACAATATTATGGTGCTGGCCGACCTGAAAACCATGCCCGACTGGATGATAGCCACGTATCCATCAGGAGAGCAGGATTCAGAAAATGTGCCCGTGCCTTATGGCAGCGATTTTACCGACCCTAACTCCTACATTCTGCAGGCTAAGGTGGCCTATCAGTATGCGGCACGATATGGTGGTAATTCGGCAGTAAGCTCATCAACTTTAAGTGTGGATACCAGTATCCGCTGGACTGCCGACCCCAAGAATACCATTAAAAAAGGAACCGGCCTTGTTCATTACATAGAGTGCGATAACGAGCGTGATAAATGGTGGAAGGGCCGCCCGGCATACCAAACCTCGTATGAGTACGCCGCAAACCTGTCCGCTTTTTATGATGGGAATAAGAATACCATGGGCCCCGGCGTAGGTGTAAAGAATGCCGACCCTACCATGCAAGTGGTAATGGGTGGTATAGCATCGGCCGACCCAAGCTATGTACACGGTATGATTGAATGGTGCCGCCTGCACCGTGGCTACCGCTCCGATGGTACGGTGAATATCTGCTGGGATGTGATCAACTATCACCTTTACCCTAACGATGCCTATCCCGAAGGTAATGCTACCACAGGCGTAGCGCCCGAGCTTTCCATAGCTGCCAAAACCGCGCAAAGTTTTATACAAATGGCACATACCTACGCCGCCGATATGCCCGTATGGGTTACTGAAACCGGCTACGATATGAACCAGGGCAGCATACAAAAAGCTCCGCCAATCGGCAGCAAAACCGCCGCGCAGGTAGAGGCCGACTGGATACTCCGCATCTCATTGCTATATGCCCGTAACGGCATCGCGCGTGTATTCTTTTACGAGGAGTATGATGATAATGCCGCAGCCCCAACACAATATGCTTCATCAGGATTAATAAATGATGATAAGAGCCGCCGCCCTGCTGCGGATTATTTGTACCAGGTGAATAAGGTGTTTGGCAACTATACCTATAAACAAACCCTCAACAGCAGCCCGATAGTTGATCAGTATCTGTCGGCAAATAACCAGCCCGCCTATGTGCTGGTGATGCCAACGCAAACCGGCAGCACGGTAAACTACTCGCTCGATCTGGGTGCGGCTGATTCGGCCTACATCTACAACCCGGTAGCGGGCGCTAATGACATGACCTCAAACAAAGTAAAACTGGTAGGCGGCAAGCTAACATTAAACGCAACCGAAACCCCAACCTTTGTAATACCATCCGGCGTAGCCGAAACTGCCGCCACAAACCTGGCCCGGCTGAATACTGACATAGCTAACGCCAATAAGTTTGATGCCAGCATTACGCTGTTCCCTAATCCAACAGCCAGGTTCGCAACCATAGCTTTGAACAATGATATTAATGGTGCCGTCACCATAAAAGTAACCGATGTAAACCAGGGTAAGGTATACGCTATATACACAGCTTCAAAAAGCAGTACTACGTTTTCCCAGACTATCGATATCAGCAACGTGCCTATGGGGGTTTGCGTTGTGCAGGTTAGTCAGGGCAGCAAACAAAGCTTTAAGAAAGTGATAAAGACATACTGACCCCAACAGCAAGCCTCCGAGTGTCTGTAAGCCAGCCAGCAGAAACAGCACACCCACATGCATTAGAGCAGCCAGCCAGCCACTCTGCATGTGGGCCGGGTTTGCCTGTTGTCTTCGTTCATTAGTTTATTAGTTTTGCTGCCGCGGGTTTAGCGTAGCGTAACCCGTGGTGCGGCATGGTTAGAGCTTAAACAGCAGATAGCACAAGTGCAAGCTAGTAAGCTTGAGCAATAGCCACCACGAGTTACGCTACGCGAAACTCGCGGGAGCAGGGCCTTGGATATAACACCCTCTACCGCGTCCGCTTGTGGTTATCCAGGTTTTATTTTATCGTTCGTGTAGCAATGTTTGTACCTGATTCGTAATAATAAAAAACGCAAATATGAAACCAAAAGGATTGTTTTTTATTTTACTGCTATTGCTTAGTGTTGGCGGATGCAAAAAAGACAACAATGGAAAAGCAATTCTTGATGGAAATTACGCGGGTAAATTTCTTGTGAGTAGTCAAAGCGGCGCGATTTTAAGGGATAGCGTTGTTGTTTCCCTGCGACAGGGGCAATTCAATTCTTTAACAAGCCCCTCAACGCTGACAACAGGCAAAGGAAGCTATCTGATTCAAGGTGGGACGACGACCTTTACGAATATGGAAGCGTTTCCTGATAATACTAGCGTTGTAACTACTGCTGTGCTGAATGGCTCCTATACATACGTTATAAAAGGAGACAGTATATTTTTAGCAAAAACAGATGCCAGCCAAAATGTTTATACTTATAAATTGAAAAAGCAATAGTAAAAATGTATATTACAATCACCAGGTAATTGAAACTGCATTGGTCAGTCCATTACTTGCAGCCCCATCGCCGGCGCACGTGTGCCTAAAAAACTACAATCCCTTAGCAATCTTCGTGGTGCAGCATGACAAAAGCGTATAGCTTAAACAGCAGATAGCACAACAAGCTACAAGCTTGTACAATAGCCACCACGAGTTACGTTGCGCTAAACTCGCGGGAGCGGCGGTGGGAAACTGGAAAATTAAATCAAATCCAAGCGTCATTGCTTCGTACCTCGCAATGACGCGCGGTGAGGGAATTATCACTTTCAAGTAATTTGCAAACCATCCCCCGCTACCGCAAGCGTCCCGCTTGTGATTATCCGGCATGAAGAAAAATCAAAACCCGAAATCGAACATTCGATATCCCGAATCAAAACACGATGATTATCAATTGCATGTAATTTGCACATTTGCAAAACCGCACATCTGCGCATTAATTATTATCTTTGGTTGTTTTAACTGACTATCATTATGCTTAAAGGATTTTTCAGCGTTCCGCAACCGCAGAACGAGCCTGTATTGAATTACGGGCCGCGCAGTGTGGAGCGTGGTGCTCTCAAAGCCGCTTTAGACGAAGCGCGCAGCAAGGTAATTGACATACCGATGTATATCGGCGATAAACTGGTGCATACCGGCAAAAAGCTGGAGATTCGCCCGCCACACGATCATAAACATTTACTGGCTACTTTTCATGAGGGTGATGCCGCAACCGTTAATGCTGCTATTGATGCGGCTTTAGCTGCTAAGGCTGCCTGGGAGGAAATGCCCTGGGAGCAACGCGCATCGATATTTTTAAAGGCTGCCGAACTGCTTTCGGGCCCATACCGCGCTAAAATTAACGCGGCTACTATGCTTGGACAATCAAAAAATGCTTACCAGGCCGAGATTGATGCGGCATGTGAGTTTATAGATTTTCTGCGCTTTAACGTGCATTACATGGCGGAAATCTACGCACAACAACCCCCAATATCGCCAAAAGGCGTATGGAACAGGGTTGAGCAGCGCCCGCTTGAAGGTTTTGTTTTCGCGCTTACGCCGTTCAACTTTACTGCTATAGCGGGTAATTTACCTGCATCGGCAGCCATGATGGGTAACGTTGTGGTTTGGAAGCCTGCCTATCCGCAGATCTACGCTGCAAACGTAATTATGCAGGTGTTTAAGGAAGCCGGTTTGCCTGATGGCGTTATCAATTTAATTTATGTTGATGGCCCTGTAGCAGGCGAGGTAATATTTAATCACCACGATTTCGCGGGCATCCACTTTACAGGATCAACCAAAGTATTCCAGAATATATGGCAAACCATAGGCAACAACATCCACAAATACCGCACTTACCCGCGCATAGTGGGCGAAACCGGCGGTAAGGATTTTGTGCTGGCACACCCAAGCGCTGATGCCGATGTGGTAAGCACTGCACTGATTCGTGGTGCATTTGAGTACCAGGGGCAGAAATGCTCTGCTGCTTCAAGGGCATATATCCCGGCATCGTTGTGGCCTGCTGTTAAGGCTAACGTACAGCGTGATGTCGCTTCAATAAAAGTTGGTCCGGTTGAGGATTTTGGCAACTTTGTTAACGCGGTGATAACTGAAGCGTCGTTTGATAAACTGGCTAAATATATTGATGCTGCCAAGGCTGATAAGAGCGTTGAGCTTGTTGCCGGTGGTAGTTATGATAAGAGCCAGGGCTGGTTTGTTGACCCAACTATAATTAAAGTTGATGACCCATACTACGTAACCATGTGCGAGGAGCTTTTCGGTCCGGTACTAACTATTTATGTGTATGAAGACGACAAGTTCGATGAGCTATTGGATATAGTGGATAAGACTTCTATCTACGCCTTGACAGGTTCAATAATATCACAAGATAGATATGCTATTGCCAAAGCTACTTATGCTTTGCGTAACTCAGCAGGTAATTTCTACATAAATGATAAACCAACAGGAGCAGTGGTTGGTCAGCAGCCATTTGGCGGCGCCAGGGGATCGGGTACTAATGATAAAGCCGGATCGGCCCTTAACCTGCAACGCTGGGTATCACCACGAACAATAAAGGAAACTTTTGATCCGCCGAAGGATTACAGGTATCCGTTTTTGAATAAGGAGGTTTAGCCCTCTCTCCGAATAGGGAAAGTTAAAAAAGGCGAAAGATGTGCAATACTCTTTCGCCTTTTTGCATTTGTTTATTGTTCATGGTGGCATTTTTCTCGCCAAGCGTCATTGCGAGGAACGAAGCAATCCCCGATTGTGCAGAGCGGGATTGCTTCTCGTATACCTGTCTCATGGTATCGCTTGTCGCTAAGACGTCACTTTTTGTCTTGATACAAAAAGTAACCAAAAAAATCAAGACAACAAGGATGCTTCTCCGCTCCCTGCCGGTTCTACACGCTTTTTTCGCTGTTCGGCACATTCGTGCCTTCACATCACACAAAAAGCTAAACCGGCATTCCCGCCTCTACGCTGGCCCGCCCTTGTTGTCAGGGCCCATGCTTTTTCTTTTTTTCTTCCTGTCAGTAGAACAGCTTCGGGCGAAATCAGGCAAAACGATGGTGGCCTTGTGCGTGGCAGGGCATAGCAGATTTTTACTGAAGCGTAAAGGCCAGGTGAGTAGCGACAGCAGGGTAAAAATATAGCAGCCCAGGTTTTGCCTGATTTGCAGGGTAATGGCCTGTGCGGCAAAGAAGCATTTCTACTGACTTGCCTTTTTGGCCCTTTTGTGGCGAAGACAAAAGGACTAAGCCTTAGCGGCTATGAGCGATACCATGAGACAAGTAACAGACGATCTGTACAGTTAAGGGTGCTTCGTTCCTCTTCGCAATTGCGCTCGGTGAGAGATAAGCGGATTTGGTGTTGTTCGGTTTGTTTTATGTTACCCGTATTTAAAAACGGACGAACGACAGTTAATTGTTCACGTATATAGAACCAATGAACTATTTGAACTTAAACACATTCCCCATGTTAGCATTATCATAGGTACTAACGTTCATGTCTTTTATAATACCGGTTTCAATGCTGTAAACCCAGCCGTGTACGCCTAGCTCCTGACCATTTTGCCATGCATTTTGCACGATGGAGGTTTTGCAGAGGTTGTACACGTTTTCAACTACGTTGTATTCAACCAGTTTTGCAGCACGTTCTTTCTCGTCTTTTATCTGGTCGAGTTTGCTGGCGTGCAGGCGGTACACATCCTTAATGTGGCGCAGCCAGTTATCTATCAGGCCGAATTGCTGGTTGCTCATGGCAGCCATTACACCCCCGCAGCCGTAATGACCAGTCACTATTACATGCTTTACCCTTAATACATTCACCGCATAATCCAGTACCGAAAGCATATTCATATCGGAGTGTATTACCATGTTGGCAATGTTACGGTGCACAAATATCTCACCCGGACTGGTATTGGTGATCTGGTTGGCGGGTACGCGACTATCAGCGCAGCCTATCCATAATACCGGCGGGGTTTGGCCGCTGGCCAGCTTGGTAAAATAATCCGGATCCTCCTTTAAGGTTTCCTCAACAAACTGTTTATTGCCCTGTAGCAGGGTTTCGTAAGTTATAGTGTTAGTATCGTGGATGGGTTTATATATTTTGGGACACATGGTAGCTAATGTATTTTTTACTGGTTAAATATCTGCCTTTTTTTCGTTTGTTGAAAATAATCGCGCAAGCTTATGTAAAGCTATGGGCGAAAGATCGTAATATAGAATGGTAAACAATATCACCGGAATGAAATAAAATATAGCGAATTCGTATTTGTCAAAGAAATAACCACCCATAAGTGCCCCAAAAAAGTAAAAGCCGAGTATGGTAAAGCGGATATACAACCGGTTTCTTAATGCAGGTGTTTTTGGGGTATTGGGGTACAGCCATTCGGCTATATCGGCACCCAGATCGGTAAATAAGCCGGTTAAGTGCGATGTTTTGATCAAGCCGCCTGATATGTTTGATACCAGCCCGTTTTGTAAACCCATGGATAGGATAATGGCGCCAGTGATAACCTGCTTTTCGCGTAAGGTTTCCTCATAATAGTGATGACCATAAAATGCTACGAATAAAAGGATAATGGCTTCAATGATAATTGGCAGCGCATTAGCCCTGTAATTACTTTTATGCGATTGCCAGCGTACCAGGAAATTAGAGGTGAACGAACCCGCAAAAAAGAGGAACAGCCATAGAGAAAATACAATAACCTGCTGAAAATTCTTTTCGATAATATTTTCGGCAAGATTGGAGAAGTGCCCCGTTACATTAGCGGTAAAGGCTAAAAAAGCAACAACCCCTGAAACATTGGTCATGCCTGATACAAATGCAGTTGATGATGCCAGCATCAGGTTTTCTTTAAGTGTGCGATTTTCTTTTGTGTGTTTTAGCATATGAAATATTAACTGGTGCCTTAGTGGTTTTTATGACTTCTTTGTATTTGATTTTTACCGCAAAAATCTCCAACAGAAACACATTAAGAGGCACAGAGTTTTATTTTTATGGGATTATTAAGCGAATGAAAGCGAATTGCCGCAAACTATGTGGGTTATTTTTACATTGCTGATACGTTGTTTAAGCCAGTCGGCCATAAATGCTGATCCGGCTTCTTCGCTGGGGATGTGGCCGGTTACCACCAAAGCGATTGAACGGCCTTCGGCACGGGCATCACGCACGTATTCAGCGGTTTCCCACTCTGATATTTCACCGCATATCAGTACATCCGGTTTGTATTTGGATATGGCTTCTATCTGCGTTCTGCCGCCTGCGGCACCTTCTGCAAATATTACGGTTTTACAGGTTTGTTGCAGGTCGCCTATGTAGCGTACCGCAGGTGTAGCCAGTTTTTGTTTGAGCTGATCTATTAAAGCACCCAGCGTAATACCCGGGAAAATGAAAGTATTTGCGCCTTGCTGGTAATCTTTCCAACCCAGTTTGGCAATAACCCCGGTAAGTACACCGTCGGGTTTAATACTGTGGATGTAATCGTGATTGCGCCAGATGGCTATGTTGTGTTTTTTAAGCAGATCGGCTTTATAATTGTATACTTCATCATTTTGCAGCCAGCTCACATCATCGGTATGATTATAAAAAGTAGGCTCATGGCAGACGATAAAATTGGCACCCAGGTCGATGGTTTTCCTGATCACATCAACCGTAGGGAACATGGTGGTAACAATACTGGTAACCACAATATCCCTGTTACCCGCCTTCAGCGTATCAACCGTATTGGGGAACGGTGCGCCAGGCACGGTTTTAATAAACATATCCATAATTTGCCCAACGGTATAACTGTTATCAGTTTTGAAAAAATTACCCGCCCTGCTTAAAGTTGGCGTAGCTATAACAGCGGCGGTAGTTAAACTCAGGTTAGTGATGAATTTTCTGCGGGTATGGCCTTGTTTCATTGATGGTATGGGAATGATGAAGAAACCAAATGTAATTAAAAAAGTTTTCCTAAATCCTCTTTCCACCGCAAGCGAAGATAGCGTGGGTGTAAGGTAAAATGTCCGCATTGTCACATTACAACTCATATCTAAAAACGGACGGACGACACTCACCACCCGTCATCCCGAACTTGTTTCGGGAACTCATCATAAAAGTCGCCAGCATAATGGTTACCTGGCTTGTGGGGTGCTGAAACAAGTTCAGCATGACATGGCTTGGTATGTGTTTGCGTTAGTGATAGTAGCGGATACCGGCCCGCGCCTAATGCCTGTGCGCGTATGAGCGGATAGCACGGCCCGCTTCTATCAGCGGGAACGCCCAAGTGTGTCTGAACCCGAATTAATGGAATTATTGAATTCTGCTTATTCTGTAATTCAATAAATTCCGGTTCAGACAAATGAGTCGCTAATAAATAAAAAATACTTAACGCCACCTGTAACCTACACAACACTAAACTATAATTACTATTTTTAGCATCTTGCATATAAACCCCATACTGTGGATAATAGAATTAAACTGTTAAAGCAAAAACAAGCCGAGGCCCTTTTAGGTGGTGGCAAGGCGAGGATAGAGAGTCAGCATAAAAAAGGGAAGTTAACCGCCCGTGAGCGTATCCATTTTTTGATGGATGAGGGCTCTTTCCAGGAGATTGGGATGCTGGTGGCTCACCGGTCGGTTGATTTTGGGATGGAAAAAGAAAAATATCCGGGTGATGGCGTTGTTACCGGCTACGGTACTATAAACGGGCGACTGGTATATGTTTTTTCGCAGGATTTTACTGTTTTTGGGGGATCGCTGTCTGAAACGCATGCCGAAAAGATCTGCAAGATAATGGAGCTGGCCATGAAGAATGGAGCACCGGTTGTTGGTCTGAATGATTCAGGCGGAGCAAGGATACAGGAGGGGGTGGTGTCATTAGGCGGTTATGCCGATATATTTTACCGCAACACCATGGCGTCGGGTGTTATACCGCAGATCTCGGCCATTATGGGGCCATGCGCGGGCGGTGCGGTATACTCACCTGCTATTACCGATTTTATTTTAATGGTAGAGAATACCTCATACATGTTTGTTACCGGGCCCAACGTGGTAAAAACCGTTACGCATGAGGTGGTTACATCCGAAGAGTTGGGTGGGGCAACTACACATGCCACCAAATCGGGTGTTACACATTTTGCCTGTGCTAATGAGATTTCGGCCATACAGCATGTGAAACAACTGTTGAGCTATATGCCGCAGAATTGCGAGGATACCGCACCTGCTCTGCCTTATGAAACACAAAATGAGATTCGACCGGAGCTGAATACCATAATGCCCGAAAATAATTCGCAGCCATATGATATTCGCGAGGTAATAAACCATGTGATAGATGCGGATTCATTTTTAGAGGTTCACAAGGATTTTGCTGAGAATATTGTGGTAGGCTTTGCTCGTTTAGCTGGAAGAAGCATTGGTATTGTAGCTAATCAGCCTGCGTTTTTGGCGGGAGTATTGGATATACACTCATCAACCAAGGGCGCGCGTTTTGTGCGCTTTTGTGATAGCTTTAATATCCCCTTATTGGTATTTGAGGATGTACCGGGTTTTTTACCTGGCACCGACCAGGAATGGAATGCCATCATCACCAATGGCGCAAAACTATTATACGCATTTTGCGAAGCCACTGTGCCCCGCATAACCGTTATCACCCGAAAAGCTTATGGTGGCGCTTATGATGTGATGAACAGTAAACACATAGGTGCCGATATGAACTTTGCCTGGCCAACAGCAGAGATTGCTGTGATGGGCGCAAAAGGAGCAGCGGAGATCATCTTTAAACGCGAAATAAATGCTGCCGAAGACAAGGAAGCCAAATGGCGCGAGATGGAGCAGCTCTATTCTGACACCTTTGCTAACCCTTACCGTGCTGCTGAGCGTGGTTTTGTTGATGAAGTGATATTACCGGAAGTAACGCGGCTAAAGCTTATCCATGCCTTTAAAATGCTGGAGAATAAGGTGGTAAATAACCCGAGGAAAAAGCACGGGAACATACCGTTGTGATTTAGTTCATTGGTTCATTAGTTCACTGGTGCAGGGGCGGGTTATGATGTTCGGTTTGTTTCAATATGTGTTATATATAAAAACGGACGAACGGCGGGATGGTTGTTCATTGGTGCAGGGCGGGTTAGGTTGGTACAAAGGGAACTTGCAGGTGTGAATATCGCTTCGAATCGCTTTTCGCTAAGAAGTCACTTTTTTTCGCAAGTTGTTTATATTTTAAAGGAGCTCAAGAGGGCTCCGCCGTTTGTCTTGATACAAAAAGTAACCAAAAAACCGACCGGAGGGAGCTCATGAACACCTTTAAAAACAAACAACATGTGAATAAATCAAGACAACAAGGATGCTTCCGCGCGCGCTGCCGGTTCTTCACGCTTTTTTCGCTGTTCCGGTACTTCGTACCTTCACATCACCCAAAAAGCTAAACCGGCATTCCCGCCTTTACGCTGGCCCGCCCTTGTTGTCAGGGCCGACGCTTTTTCTTTTCTCTTCTTCTCGTCAGTAGAACAGCTTCGGGCGAAATCAGGCAAAACGATGGTGGCCTTGTGCGTGGCAGGGCATAGCAGATTTTTACAGAAGCGCAAAGGCCATGTGCGTAGCGACAGCAGGGTAAAAATATAGCAGCCCAGGTTTTGCCTGGTTTGCAGGGCAAAGGCCTTGTGCGGCAAAGAAGCATTTCGACTGACTTGATTTTTTGTTTCTTTTGTATCAAGACAAAAGAAATAGGGCTCCGCGCCTATGAGCGGCTTCACGCGACTCAATAAGCACTTCGCAAGCAAAAGCCTGGCAATAATCAATTCATTACAAAACAATCATAAAATCAATCACTTATATTTTCACCCCTCCCCATCTTAACATATAGCACTTTCTTTACATAAATTATATGTTAAATATTAAACTATACCCTATAATTTTGGTTAGATTAGCATAAACATTTACACAAGCTATGAAACTGAAAATTTTTGCCATTGCATTATTGTCCCTTGCAATTGGTTCGGTACATGCGCAGGACTTCTTAAAGGGATCGGTACATGAAAACGGGAGTGATACAAAACTGACCAATGTATTTATCCACGATATTAATAATAACCAGTTAAGCCTTGCCGATAAAAACGGTAACTTCCAGATAAAATCGGCCTCGGGGCATATCGTAATATTTACTTCACCCGGCTATGTGTCAGATACATTGTATGTTGTTGACATGACACCTAAAAAGATAAAAATGTCGGTGTTAACTATCGCGCTGCGTGAGGTTAATATTAACTCAACCAAGTCTACTTTTAATCCGCGTGAAGAATATCCTGAAATATATGAGAAAAGTAAGGTATATGTGCTCTCGCCAAGTAGCTGGTTTAGTAAGGACTCCAAAGATGCCCGCCGCCTGAAACGCTATTTTGCATCAGAAGAAGAGGATAGAAAAGTTGATGCTGCATTCAATATGGCCTATGTAGGCAGTCTTGTGCCGCTAAAAGGGCAGGAGCTGGAAAACTTTATGACCTTATATCGCCCAACTTATGATTTTGTAAAAAGTAACGACAGGGTATCAATGGCCGTTTATGTGAACGATTGCTATAAAAAATACCTGGCCCTGCCGCCCGATCAGCGTAAATTACAGCAGCTGACCACGCAATAAGCATACAAAAGGGATACTGGTTAAGTATCCCTTTTTTGTTGGTATATGCTAATCAATTATTATATTTAGGAGATTGATTAAACCCTACAAATGCCTGAACCTATACGCACAGATGATATCCCGGATGGCATAACTATTCATATCGATGAAAAAGTTAACATCCGTCGTTTCAATACGTTAATGATAAGTGGTATCGCATTGGCTATAATGCTGTACCCTTTTCTTTCCCTGCTTTTTTTATCACCCATGCAAGATCTGCTGTACAGGCTCATCTTTTCCCGGTTTTTGATATGGGCGGTTCTGGGCATACTTTATCTGTATGCACGTTATGGCGAAATGCAGCCATTCCTACTGTGGAAGGAAGAAAAATACGATGCTCTATTTTACATAAAAGCGATTGTTGGTGTTTACCTGCTATGCTTTGCATCGGCATTAGCTGCGCATATACCGGCATGGCTGGGTCTGCATGAGAATAATAGCATATTACATAAAATGGGTGTTATTATGCAGCAATATCCCGTTTTGTTGGTGTTTGCCGCAATAACCGCAGGTATTACCGAAGAACTTGTTTTTAGAGGCTACATATTAAGCCGGTTATCGCTATTCTTTAAAAACAGGCATTGGCCGGTATTGATATCTGCAGCCTTATTTTCCTTTATGCATTTAGGCTATAAAACTGTTAGTGAATTGCTCTTTAGCTTTTTAATAGGTGTTGTTATGGCCTATCATTACCAAAAATACAGGAATATAAAGGTGGTTATTATAGTACATTTTTTGGTAGATGTGATAGCAATGTCATTGTTTAGGGGGCATAGGTAAATTTATTTTTTAAGCAACAATTCTTCAATAATTTCTACTATGCCTTCATTTTTTACTATCCACATACCCAGTCGTTCTTCGGTAATTCCATCCATAAGTTTGTAGCTGTATTTGGGCATATCATTTTCAAATTCGGTCTTCATATATTTAAAGTTGATGGTTTCAATATCTACCAGATCATTGGCAACTTCAACAATATGGGTTGAGATCATAAAAAAGCCTTTCTTCAGTTTTGCAAATGCTGAAATGATTGACAAGGATGCATCATAAGCATCCTTAACATTGGTACCCCTGAACAGTTCATCAAATATCACCACCACGTTTTGTGATTGATGCATTTGTGTAGCTACATGCTTTACCCGTGATACTTCGGTATAAAAATGACTGCTTCCCTGATTAACGTTATCAGCCAGGTTGATAGTAGTTATCAGCCCGTCGAAAATGCTGGTTTCCATATAAGTAGCTGGCACGGGGAAACCCAGTTGCGATAAGAAAACTGAAATGCCCACTGATTTTAAAAAAGTTGATTTGCCCGCCATATTTGCCCCGGTAACAAAGCAAATGTTTTTGGCTGTGTTAAAATCAATATCGTTATCAACAGGATTTTTAATAAATGGATGGAATAACCCCTTGAAATTTAATATTTGCTCACCTGACTTATTAATTACCGGCAGGGAAAAACCAAACAGCTTTGCCCTGTTGCTTACAGTTATAAAAATATCCAACTGGTAAACTATATCAAGCAATAATTTCATGCGCTCATAGCCCTGGTATCTGAATAAATGATCGGCTTTAGCAATGTCTATCGCGCTGAGTTTTTGCTTGTTATATAGCGGTTTAACCAACGAAAAATCCGGGTGTTCAAGGGTGTTATTTATAATCTCCCGAAAACTTTGCAGTAATGCAGGCAGGTTATCATTTGCAGTACCGGCTGTAAAATGGAGCAGGTCATTCAAAAAAGTTAGGCTATAATTTATCCCTCTACTAATGGTATAAAAGTCATTATCATTATTGAAGATGAAATGCATTGCCCTGCGCTCAATAGCCTTTATTTTTGATACCGAAGTAGGCTTTTGAGCAAGTTTTAAATAATATTCAATACAATCGCAGGCTATCCTGTCGGGTTTAAAAGTTGTATCTGTACGTTGAAAGTATTTTATCGCGTTAATTCTTTGCTCAATTTGTGCAGCATCGGTTAAAGGAGAAAGAAATATATCTCTTAACTTTTCTTTACCACCAATGGTAATTGCGTAATCAAAAAGCCCTAATACAGATTGGCCGCCATTGTTGTTTGGAAAGATGGCCAGGTCTTCACGTGTTTGTCTGTCCAGTTCAAATACGTGTTGGGGCATATGCAGGTTGGGGTTTAATAAAGGGTTAACTCAATAATTTAAAGATTATTATATAAGTAGAATTAATTCAATAGTAATGTCGTCCGTTTTGTTACAACCCAATCCCATATCAAAAATCGGACGGACAAGGTATTTAAGTTTTAAGTTAAAGATCAAAAGGTGAAAGTCAAAAAAATTAAGCGTCATTGCGAGGAACGAAGCAATCCCAGACTATGCAGAGCGGTTAGGCATATACGTTACTTATCGCTCGAAGCCGCTCATTGCCGCGGAGGCTACTACTTTTGTCTTGATACAAAAGGTAGCAAAAAATCAAGTCAGTAGATTAGGCTTCTTTGCCGCACTTGGCCTGCCCTGCAAATCAGGCAAAACCTGGGCTGCTATATTTTTACGCTGCTGTCGCTACACACCTAGCCTTTACGCTTCTGTAAAAATCTGCTATGCCCTGCCGGTCTCAAGGCCACCAGCGTTTTGCCTGATTTCACCCGAAGCTGTTCTACTGACAGAAGATAGAAAAGAAAAAGCGTGGGCCCTGACAACAAGGGCGGGCCAGCGTAGGCAGGGCGGGTGGAAGCATCCTTGTTGTCTTGACTTTTTTGGTTACTTTTTGTGTCAAGACAAAACGGCGGAGCCCTCTTGAGCGCCTTAAAAAACAAACAACTTGCGAAAAAAGTGACGTCTTAGCGACAAGCGATACCATGCGATAAGTATCCGAGAGGTAATCACGCTCTGCATAGTTGGGGATTATTAATGTTGCGTTTGTTTTCAATGCTATTACATATTCCGCCTATACTGCCCGCCAACCTCATACAAAGCATGTGATATCTGCCCTAATGAGCAGTATTTACAGGCTTCCATCAGGCTTTCAAAAATATTGTCGCCGGCAATGGCTTTGGTTTGCAGCTCTTTTAACAGTTGCGGTACAATGGCTTCGTTACGCTGTTGAAAAGCTTGCAGTGTGCTGATCTGGTATTGCTTTTCCTCTTCAGTAGCCCTGATCACTTCGCCTGGTGTAATGGTTGGTGAGCCTTTTTTGTTGAGGAATGTGTTAACGCCTACAATGGGGTATTCACCGTTATGTTTAAGGGTTTCATAGTATAATGATTCTTCCTGTATTTTACTGCGCTGGTACATGGTTTCCATAGCGCCTAATACCCCGCCACGATCGTTAATCGCTTTAAATTCGGTCATCACGGCTTCTTCAACCAGGTCGGTAAGTTCTTCAATTATGAAAGAGCCCTGCAATGGGTTCTCATTTTTTGCCAGTCCCAGTTCACGATTTATGATAAGCTGTATGGCCATGGCCCTGCGAACGGATTCCTCGGTAGGGGTGGTGATGGCCTCGTCATAAGCATTGGTGTGCAGTGAGTTGCAATTGTCATAAATAGCATACAAAGCCTGCAATGTAGTGCGGATGTCATTAAAATCTATCTCCTGCGCATGCAGCGACCTGCCGCTGGTTTGGATATGATATTTCAACTTTTGCGAACGATCGTTACCCTTGTATTTATTCTTAACCGCCTTGGCCCAAATTCTGCGGGCAACTCTACCGATCACCGAATATTCCGGATCAATACCATTGGAAAAAAAGAACGACAGATTTGGCGCGAAATCATCAATATGCATGCCCCGGCTCAGGTAATACTCTACATAAGTAAAACCATTAGATAGTGTAAACGCCAATTGCGTAACAGGATTTGCCCCGGCTTCAGCAATATGATAGCCTGATATGGATACCGAGTAAAAGTTCCTTACTTTCTCCTTAATAAAATATTGTTGTATATCGCCCATCATCCGCAGCGCGAACTCCGTACTAAAAATGCAGGTATTCTGCGCCTGGTCTTCCTTTAAAATATCTGCCTGTACGGTGCCGCGCACTGTAGCTATGGCGTAAGCTTTAATTTTTGCGTAGATATCAGGAGGCAGTACCTGATCGCCGGTTAGGCCGAGGAGTATTAAACCCAGGCCATCGTTACCAGCGGGGAGTTCACTATCGTAATAAGGGCGGGAAAGATTTTTGTCATCATATACCTCCTTAAACTTCGCCTCCACCGCATACTCCAGGTGATGTTCCCGGATATATTTTTCACACTGCTGATCTATAGCTACATTCATAAAAAAGCCAAGCAGCATAGGGGCGGGGCCGTTAATGGTCATGCTTACGGATGTTGATGCACTGCAAAGATCAAAGCCGGAATATAGTTTCTTGGCATCATCCAGCGTGGCTATACTTACACCCGCATTGCCAATTTTGCCATAAATGTCAGGCCTGATATGCGGATCCTCGCCATATAATGTAACCGAATCAAAGGCAGTGCTCAGCCTGTGCGCAGGCTGACCGAGTGATACATAATGAAATCGTTTATTCGTGCGCTCCGGTCCGCCCTCACCCGCAAACATGCGGGTAGGATCTTCCGTATCCCGCTTTAGCGGAAACACACCTGCTGTATAAGGAAATTCGCCCGGCAAATTCTCAGTCAGCAGCCAGCGCAAAATATCTCCCCAGGCCTCATACTTCGGCAGGGCTATTTTAGGGATCTGTAATTGTGATAATGAAGTGTAAAACAAAGGTTGTTTTATCTCCTTATCGCGTACCTTATATATAAAATTTTCGGCCTTGTATTTCCTTACGGTATCCGGCCATTCATTCAATAAACGTTTACATTCCGGGTGCAGGTGGCTTTCTAAGTGTGTATAAATCTCCCGTAGAGACGCAATACTTTGCGTCTCCTGCTTTTGGTTTTTAGACGCAAAGTATTGCGTCTCTACATTGTTGTTCCCCTCTTGAGAGGGGTTAGGGGTGTGTTTTTCCAACAGATCTATCGTCCCCTGCACATTATATAGCTGTATAGCAACCGTACACTGCTCATCTACCCATTCAGCATAAGCCTTGCTGCTTTCTGCAATTTCAGCCAAATATCTTACCCTGTCGGGAGGAATGATATAGCTTTTCTCAGTTGGGGGAGATGCAAAATATTGAGTTTCTACACGGGGGCCAATCAAATCAACTCCAGTCTTAACTTTTATCACCCCAAGCAGCCCCGTAAACAGTTCGTTCATCCCCGGATCATTAAACTGCGATGCCATGGTGCCGAATATCGGCAGCTCATCATCCTTGGCAGTAAACAACTGGTGATTGCGCTTATATTGTTTACGCACATCGCGTATAGCATCCAGCGCGCCACGTTTATCGAATTTATTGATGGCCACCATATCAGCGAAATCCAGCATATCTATCTTTTCCAGTTGTGTGGCCGCGCCAAATTCAGGTGTCATTACATATAGTGATACATCACAATAATCGGTTATCATGGTGTCGCTCTGGCCTATTCCGCTTGTTTCTACTATAATCAGATCATAACCGGCAGCCTTGCAGATATCAATCGACTCCTGTACATGTTTGCTCAAAGCCAGGTTAGCCTGCCGGGTAGCCAGCGAGCGCATATAAACCCTCGGCGAGTTAATGGCGTTCATTCTTATCCTATCACCCAGCAATGCGCCGCCTGTTTTTCTTTTGCTTGGGTCGACTGATATAATGGCGATGGTTTTATCCGTCTCCATCAAAAAACGCCGCACCAATTCATCCACCAGTGATGATTTTCCTGAGCCACCGGTGCCTGTAATGCCTAAAACAACCCCACCTAAATCCTCCCCAAAGGGGAAGGCTTCACTTTTTCCCACACTAACTCTCTCTCGTTTGAAGAGAGTTGGGGTAAGGTTCCCAGCCTCAGCCAGTGTTATTAATGCCCCAATACTTTGACCATCCTTTTCGTTCAAATGCTTTAACTCGCCATTCAAATGCGTGCGCACCGGGTGATCACATTGCAGCAGCATATCGTTTATCATACCCTGTAAGCCCATGGTGCGGCCATCATCAGGCGAGTAAATGCGCGCTATGCCATAATCCTGTAATTCGACAATCTCTTTAGGCAGTATTACCCCACCGCCGCCGCCAAATATTTTGATATGGCCCGCCCCGCGTTCCTGCAGCAAGTCATACATGTATTTAAAATACTCCACATGGCCGCCCTGGTAACTGGTAAGCGCAATGCCCTGTACATCTTCTTGTATGGCACAGGTAACCACCTCCTCAACACTGCGGTTATGGCCCAGGTGGATCACCTCGGCACCGCTCGATTGCAAAATACGGCGCATAATGTTTATAGTAGCATCATGCCCATCAAACAGCGAGGCAGCGGTAACAAAACGAATTTTATTTTTACTCCGGTAAGCAGCAACACTTTCCATACGGTATATATAATTGGGATAAAGCAAAGATATGGATTTAATGTGCAGATGTGCTGATATGCAGCTATGCAAATGATTTAAGCTATGCTGCTTCTGGTTAATTTTTATATCAGGACAAACGGCGCAGCGCCTCTTGAATACCTTTAAAAATTAATCTGCAAAAAAGTGATGCCATTCACGACAAGGGATACTATGTAATAGGTAATCAATATTCTAGTTGTTCAGAGAATGCCTCCGCTTCCGTAATTGACAATGGTTAATTAATTATTCATTTCCAATCCCAAAAAAACTATACCTTAGTGTTAAATGTACAACACGATAAATGAATAGTATAAAAGCCTGTATTTTTGACCTTGACGGTGTTATTGTTGACACCGCCGTATACCACTACAAAGCCTGGAAACGCCTTGCAAACTCCCTTGGTTTTGATTTTACCGAAGAACAAAACGAAAAACTTAAAGGGGTGAGCCGTGTGCGCTCGCTCGAACTGATATTACAATGGGGCGGTATTACCAAAACTGCTGCTGAGCAGGAAGTACTTGCCACTGAAAAGAACACCTGGTATGTAGAGATGATAAGCCATATGAAGCCTGATGAGATACTGCCGGGGGCAAAAGAATTTGTACAGGCCTGCCGTGATGCAGGTATAAAAACCGCATTGGGTTCGGCCAGTAAAAACTCTATGATGATACTGGAGAAGATAGGTATGGTTGATCTTTTTGATGCTATTATTGATGGCAATAAAGTATCAAAAGCCAAACCCGATCCGGAAGTATTTCTGAAAGGTGCTGAAGCTGTAGGCGTTGCACCTGCTGATTGCGTTGTATTTGAAGATGCCATAGCAGGGGTAGAGGCAGCAATAGCTGGCGGGATGAAAGCGGTGGGCATAGGCTCACCCGAAGTGTTGACTGAGGCTAATTTGGTAATTAGTGGACTGGATAAGATGAGTATTGAGAAGCTGGATGAATTATAAATTATAAGCTCCACCATGTCATTGCGAGGAGGAACGACGAAGCAACCTCGTCGCGTGTATATTGAACGCGACGAGATTGCCACGCTATCGCTCGCAATGACAATTCATAGAAAATAAATGAAAGACTACATAAAAATTGATGAGTGGAAGATAATCGAAGACGGATTTAACTCCGCTCATAACAAGATATCTGAAAGCATTTTTAGTTTGGGCAATGGCCGGATGGGTCAGCGGGCTAATTTTGAGGAAGCCTACTCTGGTGAAACCTTGCAGGGCAATTATGTAGCCGGTGTTTATTATAACGACAAAACCCGCGTTGGCTGGTGGAAGAATGGCTACCCCGAATATTTCTCGAAAGTATTGAATGCCGCCAACTGGGTAGGTATTGATGTTGCGATAGATGGCGAACAACTCGATTTGGCTAAATGTGCAGTAAGCAACTTTCGCCGTGAGCTGAACATGAAGGAAGGTTATTTGAAAAGGAATTTCACAGCCAAAAACAATTCGGGTAAACAGGTTGAGGTTGAAGCTATCCGCTTTTGCAGTATGGCTGATGATGAAGCCGGAGCTATAAAATATACCATTACGCCTTTAAATTTTGACGGTGCATTAACTGTAACCCCTTTTATTGATGGCGATGTAGTTAACCAGGATGCCAATTACGACGAAAAGTTTTGGGATGAGGTAGCAAAGGGTTGCGATGACAATGACTGCTACATACAAATGCGTACCAAAAAAACGGGCTTTGATGTGGCTACAGGAATGCAGTTCAGTATTTTGCAGAATGGACAAGCGATTGAAACAGCACACGAGATCATCCAAAAGGAGAAATACATTGGTGCAAAAATAACGTTACAGGCACAAAAAGGCCAGCCAATTACTGTGTTTAAATATGCTGCAAACCTGTCCTCGCAAAATCATAAGGTGGAGGATTTAATAATCAATCTTAAAGCTACTTTAGATCGCGTAAGCAAAAAAGGATTTGATACCATGCTGGCTGAGCAAGCCGCTGCATGGGAAGAGAAATGGAAACACAATGATATTATCATCGAGGGTGACCCATCGGCGCAGCAGGCTATCCGTTTTAATATTTTCCAGCTTAACCAAACTTATACCGGTGAAGACGACCGGCTAAACATAGGCCCCAAAGGTTTTACTGGCGAAAAATACGGCGGTGTAACTTATTGGGATACCGAGGCCTATTGTGTGCCGTTCTACCTCTCGACAGCTGAGCAAAAGGTAACTAAAAACTTGTTGCTTTATCGGTATAAACAATTAGAGCAGGCTTACCAAAATGCAGGCATGTTAGGTTTCGGCAATGGTGCAGCACTTTACCCAATGGTAAGCATCAATGGTATTGAATGCCATAACGAGTGGGAGATAACTTTTGAGGAGTTACATCGTAACGGCGCTATAGCCTACGCCATATTTAATTACGTGCGCTATACAGGTGATGCAGATTATTTGGTTGATTACGGGCTGGAAGTACTCATCGGTATTGCCCGTTTCTGGAGATATCGGGTTAGCTGGTCGGCGGAGAAGGAAAAATATGTAATGCTGGGCATAACCGGGCCAAATGAGTACGAAAATAATATCAATAACAACTGGTATACCAATACTTTAGCAACCTGGTGCATGCAATATGCTATGGAGGTAATGGAAAAAGTAAAGGCCATAGATGCTGATAAATATGCTAAACTCATCGCCAAACTAAACTTTAACGAGGAGCAGGAAACTGGCAAGTTCACGCACATTATTGATAATATGTACTATCCGTATGATGAGCGCAACCAGGTATTTTTACAGCAGGATGGCTATCTCGATAAAGAACAGATCCTGGTAAAAGACTTGCCCGCATCCGATCGCCCGCTTAACCAAAAATGGAGCTGGGACAGGATACTGCGTTCATGCTTTATTAAACAGGCTGATGTATTGCAGGGTATTTACTTTTTTGAGGACAAGTATGATATAGATACCATCCGCAGGAACTTTGATTTTTATGAGCCGCGTACTGTGCATGAGTCATCATTATCGCCATGTCTGCATGCAATTTTAGCTGCTAAATTAGGCGATGAAGCAAGAGCTTATGAGTTTTATCTGCGTACCGCGCGCTTAGACCTTGACGATTATAACAACGATACAGAGGATGGCTGCCACATCACCTCCATGGCTGGTACATGGATGGCTGTTGTTGAAGGTTTCGGCGGTATGCGTATGCGCGATGACAAACTTTCATTCAAACCATTTTTGCCAGGCAAATGGGCCTCATTCTCATTCCATGTAGGTTTTAGGGACAGTTTGCTAAATGTTAGAGTGAGTAAAGAACAAATAGCTATCAAAAACCTTTCTGGTATAGAAACCACAGTGTTGGTGCACGATAAAACGTATTTAGTGAAAGCGAACAGCGAAGTAGTGATATAAAAAATGAAAAAGATGTTTATAAAAGGCCTGCGCGATTCCCCTCTTGAGAGGGGTGCAGGGGTGTGTTACTACGCCACATGTAAAATACACCCCTGCCACCACGCAATTCCACGCGCCCCCTCTCAAGAGAGGAACTTATAATTTTCATCATACCCAATGGATCCACAATCACACAAACTCATCATATACCAGCTATTGCCGCGCTTGTTTGGTAATGCTAATACCACCAATAAGTTCTATGGTTCGATAGAAGAAAACGACTCGGGTAAACTGAATGATATTAACGATACGGCCCTCGCCGAGATAAAGAAATTAGGAATCACCCACGTTTTTTATTGCGGTGTGATAGAACACGCCACCATGACCGATTATACCAAATTCGGCATAAAACTGGATGATCCTGATGTGGTAAAGGGTAGGGCAGGCTCACCATATGCGGTGAAGGATTATTATGATATAGACCCCGACCTGGCAGTTGATGTTAATAATCGGATTGGTGAGTTTGAGGAACTGGTTAAACGTACACACGCCAATGGGCTTAAAGTGATCATTGATTTTATCCCCAACCACGTAGCACGTACCTATGCATCGGATGCCAAGCCTGAAGGTGTGCGTGATATTGGGCAGGATGATGATAATACTAAAGCTTTCAGCCCTAAAAATGATTTTTATTATGTCTGCGGGCAGTCGTTCGTGGTGCCGCCGGGCTATAACCCGGGAGGGGATGGGTTCAGCAGTCCGCTTAAAGATGGTAAGTTTGATGAAAATCCGGCCAGAGTAACCGGTAATGCCTTTACAGCCACGCCATCAATTAATGATTGGTTTGAAACCGTTAAACTCAATTATGGGCTCGATTGTCTGAATAATTACAAAACCTATTATGATCCTATTCCTCCGCTATGGAACAAGCTGTATGATATTTTAGATTACTGGAGCAACAAAGGCGTTGATGGCTTTAGGTGCGACATGATAGAGTATGTACAGGTGGAGTTCTGGGGTTGGCTCATCCCTAAACTAAAAGAAGTGCACCCGGACTTAATATTTATAGGAGAGGCCTATCATTATAGCTTATACAACAAATATATTTTTGATGGCAAGTTTGATTACCTATATGATAAAACAGGACTTTATGATGCTGTAAAGAAACTTACCCGCAATGAATGGGGCGCGTCTACATGGAGTATCAATAACGTTTGGAATAACGAAACTAAAGGTATTGATGAACATATGCTCCGCTTTATGGAAAATCATGATGAGGAGCGTATCGCACATAATGCTTTCGCTGGTAACCCATGGCTCGCGATACCGGGTATGATAGTTACCGCTACGCTGAATACCGGCCCGGTAATGATCTATTCGGGGCAGGAGGTTGGTGAACCGGGGAATGGCTCAATGGGTTTTGGCGGCGACTCCCGCACCAGTATATTTGATTACTGCGGCGTGCCTGAGCATCAAAAATGGCTTAACAATGGTAAGTTTGATGGCGGGCAATTATCTATTGAACAAAAAAACCTGCGCGACTTTTATCATACCCTATTAAATATAGCTATTGATAATGAGGCCATACATTCAGGTGAGTTTTATGAGTTAATGGTGACCAATGAACATCAACCGGGATTTAATCAGGGCCTGTATATTTATGTGCGTTATACTGATAAACAACGTGTATTGGTGATAGCCAACTTTAACCGGGATGAACATAATATACAAGTAACGTTTGCCGGCGATCTGCTAAGCAAATTTAATTTGAGCGGAAGTATAGAATTTACAGATCTGTTAAAGGGCGTAAAGTATAATACGCCTGACATTGCGCAGGGCCTTAATATTTTTTTACACGCTACAAGTGGATTGTTACTGGAATTTTAGTTATTTGCTAAACCAAATTATAAGTATTTAAAAATTACCCGAATTACATGACTATTGAAATGCCCTTGCAATTTATATCAGGCAAATCTTTTAAATCTGTTTAATCCTGGTTCAATAACAAATTATGAGTACAAGAAAGATCGTTCCGAAACCGAGGCTGGATTTTTGGCAGATATGGAACATGAGCTTTGGATTTTTGGGGATCCAGTTTGGCTTTGCCCTGCAAACCGGTTACGCCAGTCGCATACTGGAAACCTTTGGCGCCGATGTAGGTAATATATCCCTGTTCTGGCTTGCCGCCCCACTTACCGGGATGATCATTCAACCTATCATTGGTCATTATAGCGACCGTACCTGGAATCGTTTGGGCCGTCGTCGCCCTTATTTTTTAACGGGAGCATTATTATCGGGTTTAGCTCTTTGTTTTTTACCTAATTCATCAGGTTTGGCATTTCTTATACCACCAATAATTGTGGGTGCAGGTATGTTAATGCTGATGGATGCATCCTTTAATGTAGCCATGGAGCCATTCAGGGCTTTAGTTGCTGATAATCTGCCTGATAGTCAGCACAATGTGGGCTTTTCGTTACAAACCTGTTTAATAGGTGTGGGCGCGATCATTGGTTCAGCACTGCCATCTGTTTTGGTGGACTGGTTTCATGTGCCATCGGTAGCTGCCAAAGGTATCGTACCCGACAATTTATTATATTCTTTCTACATCGGCGGGATCGTTCTCATAGCCTGTATTGTGTGGACAGTTGTTAAAACCAAAGAGTATCCGCCCGAAGTTTATGCGACCTTCCACGAAGAAGACCTGGAGATCTCAGACAAGAAAAGTGGCCTAGCTGAGTTTTTCTATGACCTCACCCACATGCCAAAAACCATGAAACAATTAGGCGTGGTACAATTTTTCTCCTGGTTCGCGCTGTTTTCCATGTGGGTATTTACCACGGCTGCGGTAGCCGATCATGTGTACCACATCCCGGCAGGTGATACCTCTTCAAAAGCATTTAATGATTCGGGCAACTGGGTAGGTAATATGTTTGGCGTTTACAACGCGGTATCAGCAATATACGCACTTTCATTACCATGGATAGTTAAGCATATAAACCGCAAACGTACCCATGCTTTTTCACTGGTAATGGGTGGCATAGGTTTAATATCCATATTCTTCATCCAAAATCATTACCTGTTACTGTTGCCAATGGTAGGCATAGGCTTGGCCTGGGGCAGTATACTGGCTATGCCTTATGCTATATTATCCAGCTCGATACCAGCCAAAAAAATTGGTATTTATATGGGTTTGTTCAACTTCTTTATCACGTTCCCCCAAATTGTTAACAGCTTAACCGGTAGTTTAATAGTTAAGTATTTTTTTAACAGTCAGGCTATTTACGGTTTGGTTATGGCAGGCGTATTCATGTTTCTGGCTGCTATAGCGGTATTATTTGTTGAGGATAGCGAGAAGATCAATATTATTGAAACGGGCTTTGAGGATTAGTCATTAGGAAGTTAGGAATTTGTATAGACAATGACCAGCGAACCGATGAACAAATGAACCAACTAAAACGAAAAACTGGCATAATTATAGGGTTATATTAAAGCAGATTATTGTATATTGCGTATAGGATATTGATAGGTGCGCGAATTATTAACGACTAATTACTTTTAATGGAAGATAAGATACTAAATACGGAGCTGTTAATCAATAAATTACTTGAAGAGGAAGAGGAGTTTCACCACGTAAATAACCCTGCGGCTGATATTAAGCCGGTTATAAAAAAGTATCTTGGTGTTCCCAATCATGCGGAACAATTGGGAAATAAAATCTACTTTACTGATGGCGACGCTAAGGTTGAGGTAGTAGTGGTTACTGATGAAATTATCCGGGTAAGATTAGCCCCGCACGGCGTGTTTTTAGATGAATTTTCCTATGCTGTACCTAAACTGGTGCATAAGGATGCCGCATTCATTTTGCTTGAAAACGAATCAGAATATATTGTTTCATCGCGTGTGGTAAACTGCCACATCCGCAAGAAAGACTTTTTTATATCATTTTCTGATAAGAAGAACCATATTACCAGTGCTGATGCTGTACCGATGCACTGGGAAGAGAACGTTAAATTTGGTGGTTATTATGTGTTCTGCACCAAGACCTGCGCTACCGAGGAAAGCTTCTTTGGCCTTGGAGATAAACCAACAGAACTTAACCTGCGTGGCAAAAGGTTAAAAAACTGGAATACCGATGCTTATTCATTCGCCTGGAACCAGGATCCGCTTTACCGTAGCATCCCTTTTTATATCAGCCTGAATGATAATATAGCTCACGGAATTTTCTTTGATAATACTTTTAAGGCACAGTTTGATTTTGGTGCCGAAGATAAAACCAAAACCAGCTTTTGGGCTGATGGCGGCGAGCTGCAATACTATTATATCCACGGCCCGCATATGATGGATGTGGTAAAAAGCTACCATATTTTAACAGGTACGCACCCTATGCCGCCACTGTGGGCATTAGGCTACCACCAATGCCGCTGGAGCTATTACCCGGAGGCTAAGGTTAGGAAAATAACAACAGGCTTTAGAGAGAATAAGATCCCTTGCGACGGTATCTACCTTGATATAGATTATATGGACGGTTACCGTTGTTTTACCTGGAACCGCAAATATTTTCCTGATCCAAAGAAAATGATTAGCGAATTAGCTGCCGAAGGTTTTAAAACGGTAGTAATTATTGATCCGGGTATTCGTGTGGATGATAATTATTCGGTGTTTAAAGAGGGTAAGGCCAACAGATATTTTTGTCGCCGTAGCGATGACTACTTTATGGAGGGCCACGTATGGCCGGGCCGATGTCAGTTCCCTGATTTTACCAACCCCGAGGTACGTACCTGGTGGGGTGGTTTGTTTGATGAGCTGGTAGAGATGGGCGTTGCCGGTGTTTGGAATGATATGAATGAGCCTGCCGTTTTTGGTGCAGGTACTTTCCCTGATGATGTGCGCCACCAGTACGATGGTTTCCGCGGATCGCACCGTAAGGCTCATAATGTTTATGGTATGCAAATGGTACGCGCTACCTATGAGGGTTTGCGCACCATCATGAAAAATAAGCGCCCTTTTACTATCACCAGGGCAGGCTACTCAGGCGTACAGCGTTATTCATCCGTGTGGACGGGGGATAACGTGGCATCGTGGGAGCATTTACAGCTGGGCAATATCCAATGTCAGCGCTTATCAGTATCGGGTATCCCGTTCTGTGGTACTGATATCGGTGGTTTTAGCGGCGAACCGGATGGCGAACTATTTACCCGCTGGATACAGATGGGAACTTTTTCACCATTTATGCGCGCGCACTCTGCGGGTGATACCAAGGAGCGTGAGCCATGGAGCTTTGGCGAGCCATATACTGCCATCAACCGCAAATTTATTGAGCTGCGTTACAGGCTGATCCCTTATTTGTATTCAACTTTTTGGGAGCATCATCGTTATGGTTTTCCAATTTTAAGGCCGATAGTGATGCAGGAGCAGGATGTGCTGCTGAATCATTTCCGCCAGGATGAGTTTACTTATGGCGATAAAATACTGATCTGCCCGGTTATGCAGCCAGGCCAAACCAGCAGGAAAGTATATCTGCCAAAAGGAAAATGGTATAATTTCTGGACAAATGAAATGGCTGACGGCGGACAGGAAACAATGGTTGCCACACCGTTGGAAACTATCCCAATCTTCATAAAAGCAGGTTCAGTTATACCTGAATACCCGGTAATGCAATACATCGGCGAAAAGGAAATTGAAGAAGTTAAACTGAATATCTATTACAGTGATTACGAGGTAAACTCTTTCCTTTTTGAGGATTACGGCGAAACATTTGCCTATGAGCAGGATATCTACCTCGAGAAAAAATTTGTGGTAAATGGCGATAATAAAAAATTAACCATACAACAAAGTATGGAAGGTTTATATACGCCAAGATACGAAGGCTATCATTTTAACCTGCTAGGCCTGCCGTTTAAACCAGGCAAGATTGTTGCCGATGGTAAGGAGATAACCAGTTTTACAACAGGTAAGGATAAAGTGACGGAGTTTAAATTCAGTAAGAATTTTAAGCACATAGAGATTTATAAGTAAAACCATTCCTCGCAATGGCGATTGAAGAAAAAGAAGTTCACCCTCTTTGCGGCTTGCCGCAGAGAGGGTTGACTAGTGAAACGAAGTCGGGGTGAGTCAACGGAGCGCGTCGAAGCTCCGCGTTAGGGATGGTAGCGGATACCGGCTTGTGACTAAGGCTTGTGCAGTATGAGTGAACAGCCCGGGCTGGAGGCAACGCCCTAATTGTAATATTATTTTAATGATTACATTAATGCAACGCCCAAAACATTACAGCGAAAATTTTCTTTAGTTTATACCAGAAAAATAAGCTTACATTTAATACCAATATAAAACCAATTATATATAGATACTGTAATTTAATGGCCGAAAAGGGTTGTTGAAATACCGCACCTTAAACTGACTTCGGAAAGTACTAAAACAGCGAATATTAAAAGTATATTTAGCAATCGCGGCGGTGTGAACCTGGGTTGTGGATTAATGGCCGTGTGTAATGAATTAGGACTACCTTAAAAAGCATAAGCATGTTCTGTTTTTTGTGATAAAATTTCAACCGGATTGTTGGATTTGAAAACACTTAGCAGTACCTGTATTGTTATAGATAATATAAAAAGGAACCCGGAATTATTATTTCGGGCTTCTAAATAATAAATACAATGGCTAAAAAGAAAGTTGACCCCGAAACACCTGAACCAGCAAAGAAACCGACAGCAAAAAAAGCAACAACAAAAAAAGCTGCTAAAGTTGTAGATGCCGAAACAAAACCTGTTAAGGCAGTAAAAAAGAGTTCACCGGTAAAAAAGAGTTCGCCTGCAAAGGCTACAGATCCTGTTGTTGAAGAAATTGTGCTAAAAAGTGTTGAGCCTTACAGTCGTTTTACTGATTTCGATATCGGCTTATTTAAATCGGGCAAGCACTATAAATTGTACGAGAAGTTTGGCGCCCATGTGGTTGAACATAAAGGTATTGTAGGTACTTACTTTTCTGTTTGGGCACCCAATGCGCAGTATGTTGCTGTGGTAGGGAATTTTAACGGATGGAACCGCGGCTCGCACGGACTTAATGCCCGCTGGGATGCATCAGGTATTTGGGAAGGTTTTATCCCCAATATTGGCGTTGGCGAAACTTATAAATACTACATAAAATCATCAACGGGCGAAGACCTTGAAAAAAGTGATCCGTTTGCTTTACGCTGGGAATTGCCGCCGCACACAGCGTCGATTGTTGTAGATACCTATTACGAATGGCGTGATAAGGAATGGATGCACAAGCGCTACGAGCATAATGCGCTTGACAGGCCTTATTCTGTTTATGAAATGCACGTTGGCTCATGGGCGCGTAGTGTGGAGAGCCCCGATGAGTTTTTAACTTACCGTCAGCTTGCTGCCAAACTGGTGCCTTACATACAGGAAATGGGCTTTACCCACGTGGAGTTTATGCCGATAATGGAGCACCCGTATTACCCAAGCTGGGGTTACCAGATCAGCGGTTTTTATGCGGCATCATCACGTTACGGCTCACCGCAGGACCTGATGTATTTGATAGAAGAATTGCACCAAGCTGATATCGGGGTAATACTGGATTGGGTGCCTTCGCATTTCCCGGGAGATGTACATGCCTTATATAATTTTGACGGCACACACTTATATGAGCATGCTGACGTAAGAAAAGGCTTCCATCCCGACTGGAAATCATACATATTTAACTATGGCCGTAACGAGGTACGTGCGTTCCTGATCAGTAACGCCCTATTTTGGCTTGACCGTTACCATGTGGATGGCTTGCGCGTGGATGCGGTGGCATCAATGCTTTATTTGGATTACTCGCGCAAAGCAGGTGAATGGGAGCCAAACATTTACGGTGGCAACCAGAACCTGGAAGCTGTATCATTACTTAAAGAATTTAACGAAGCTGTTTATAGTCATTTCCCCGATGTGCAAACTATTGCAGAGGAATCAACTGCATTTACAGGTGTTAGTCGGCCGGTATATTTAGGCGGTTTAGGTTTTGGCATGAAATGGATGATGGGCTGGATGCATGATACTATAAAGTATTTTTCTGAAGATCCGATTAATCGCAAATATCATCATAACCAGATCACATTCAGCTTAATATATGCCTTTACCGAAAACTTTATGCTGCCTTTTTCGCATGATGAGGTGGTATATGGCAAAGGCTCGATGCTGCGTAAAATGCCGGGTGATGAGTGGCAGCAATTTGCCAACCTGCGCCTGTGCTATAGCTATATGTTCACCCATCCGGGAGCAAAACTACTCTTTATGGGGGGCGAATTTGGCCAGGGAACGGAATGGAACTTTGAAAAATCGCTGGAATGGTATGTATTGGAATATCCTAACCATAATGGTATAAAAGAAACAGTTAAAGCATTAAATAAACTGTACCGATCAGAACCTGCTCTATATGAAAAGGCATTTGATGGTTCGGGGTTTGAGTGGATAGATGGCGGTAATGCTAATGATTCTATACTGATATATACCCGTAAAGGTTATGAAAGCGTAAACGACCTGGTGATAGTACTGAACATGACCCCGGTTGTACGTTATGATTTTAGGGTTGGTGTACCTGATAGCGGTCAGTGGAAAGAGATTTTCAACTCCGATGCTGAAAATTTCTGGGGTACCGGTATCATTAATTATGATGCGGTAACTTCAGAAAAAGTGAACTGGCACGGCAGGGAAGATTCCATTAACGTAACTATACCACCGTTGGGAGCTTCGGTATTTAGGAGGGTGAAGTAAATAATATCTAAAACCTCTTTGTCATTTCGACGAGGTACGAGGAGAAATCTTCTGCGACTTGCATATCCGCTTTGCATCTTCCCAGAAGATTTCTCTCTATCGTTCGAAATGACAGGAAGGCACCGCTGGTTTCAGTCTATGACTGAAACCCCGGATCATAACAGTTTACAACTGTGTAAAACGAAAATTATGAGCAAGAAATTCTTCTATTTATACCTGATCGGCGGCATCATCGCACTTATACTGTTGGTGAAAGATATTATAACCGCGTACCCATCAATGATAGCAACAAGAGATATTGCATTTGATGTTGTTCCGGCGGCTCTGTTTTTCTATCTCGCCTTTAAAACCTACCAGGAAAAAAACGATCAGGAATTACGGTAGTGAGTTGAAAGGTAAAAGGCGAAAGCTAAAAGGAGCATTGTGCATATACCTTTTAGCTTTCGCCTTTCAGCTTTAACCTTATTAAGAAACTATCGTATCCACAACCTATCCAGTAAAAAGAAAACCGCGAACACCACGCTGGCAATGCCATTGGTGGTCATGAATGCGAAGTTAACCCGGCTCAGGTCGTTAGGTTTAACCAGCAGGTGCTGGTATACCAGCATTGAACAAAAGAATATAATACCTATGTAATAGGGGATACCCACATGCGTAAAGAATACCGGCATAATCACAAATATGGCCGATAGTACATGCAAAAACGTAGATAACCTCAAAGCATTTACCTTACCCAGATAAGCGGGTATAGAATGTAATTTTTCATCCTGATCAAAATCAATATCCTGTAAAGCGTAAATAATATCGAAACCGCTCACCCAGCATAAAACTGATAGAGAGAAGAACAGTGGCGTAATTGCGAAACTCCCGGTAATCACCAAATAGGCGCCGATAGGTGCTAATGATAAACCCAGGCCTAAAACTAAATGGCATAAAGCCGTAAAGCGTTTAGTTGCGCTATAACCCAATACCACAAACAAAGCCACCGGCGAAAGGAAAAAACAAAGCGGATTAATAAACCAGGTGGTGCCAATAAACAGCAGGCAGTTAGTAATAGTAAAAGTCAACGCCGCCGCCGGACTGATCCTGCCCGAAGGTATATCACGCTGTTTGGTCCGCGGGTTTTTAGCATCAATATTTCTATCCAAATAACGGTTAAATGCCATCGCCGAGTTGCGGGCAAATACCATACACAATACCATCAGTACTAGTTTCACCCAATCAAACTTGTGTTCAGTAGTAGTCACCGCCAAAAAAAAGCCAATAAAGGCAAACGGCATCGCGAAAATAGTATGTGTAAAGGTTACTAATGATAGATATTTTTTCATTTGATGTATTTCTAGTTCCCCTCTTGAGAGGGGTTAGGGGTGTGTTCTGCGTTATTCTCGTATGCTAAAATGTACGTTTCAATCGTTCTCAAAACATTTGTTATGTTTTTTTTACTTCTTGCTCAGTAAATCTTATGATAGTTAAATTATAAGCTTCCAATTCCTTTTCACGCAACAAATCTAATTCATAAGTTTCAATATGGTTATGATAGCTTCCATCTATTTCTATCACCAGATCTAATTCATAACAATACAGATCTACTATATAATTTAAAAGCGGTTTTGTCGATGAAAATCATAACCATGAAATTGTTTATTCTTAATTTCCTTCCATAACAAAGTTTCACCTAATGTACTTTCATTCCTCAGCTTGCGGGCCAATTGTTTTAGGTTTGAGTTATAGGGTATGATTTTGCGCGGCATACTTTTATGTCGTATAACACACCCCTAACCCCTCTCAAGAGGGGAACCGAATGTTGCCGGCACTACAAACCCCTGGTTTATCCCTCCAATAAAACCTAAAATCTCATCCCGGCCGTCATGCGTTTCCGATGAGGTTACAAAAATATCAGGTACCTCATCAAATGTAGCTAAAAGCGCTTTTTTAAATTTAGCGATGTTCTGATCTGTCTTTACTGATGATTGCTTATCAGCCTTGGTAAATACCAACACAAACGATAAACCTTTTTCACCTAGCCAGTTGCAAAATTCCAGGTCGATCTTTTGGGGCTCAAGTCTGCTGTCTATCAGTGCCATTACGCATTGAAGGCTCTCTCTTTTATCCAGGTAAGTGTGAATGAACTTATCCCAGTCTGCTTTTTTGCTTTTTGAGGCACGGGCATAGCCGTAGCCCGGCAAATCCACAATATACCAGTTATCATTGATCAGGAAATGGTTGATCAGCTGGGTTTTACCCGGAGTTTGTGAAGTTTTTGCTAATCCCTTTTTAGCGGTAAGCATATTAATAAGGGACGACTTCCCCACGTTCGACCTTCCGATAAAAGCATACTCGGGCTTTACCGGTGGTGGCAGTTTAGAAATTTGGGTGTTGCTGCAAATAAACTCGGCAGATTTTACAATCATTGTACAAAGGTAAAATTTGTTTTCCTTAAATTTGATGTTTAAACATTTATTATTATGGAAGATTACAAAATTCCTGCCCAAACCCGTATTGGCCATGTACACTTAAAGGTTAGCGATCTGCAAAAGTCGCTTGATTTTTATTCCGGGTTGCTTGGTTTTGAGAAAATGGCTGCTTACGGCGATCAGGCCGCGTTTATTTCAGCAGGCGGCTATCATCACCATATTGGTTTAAATACATGGCACAGCAAAGGCGCGCCACCAGCACCTGAATATGCTCCCGGACTTTATCATACAGCTATATTATATCCTGAAAGAAAAGATCTTGCCCAAATACTGCAAAGACTGATCGATGCCAAATACCCCATCACCGGTGCATCAGATCACGGCGTATCCGAAGCTATATACCTGGATGATCCTGACGGCAACGGCGTTGAGCTCTATTGGGATCGCCCGCGCGAGGACTGGCCATTGGGTCCTGATGGAGAATTAACTATGTATACGCGGGCATTGGATGTAAGAGGATTATTGTCGCTTGCTCATTAGTTTACTGGTTCATTAGTTGATTGGTGCATAGCTGTAGATTGGTTGGCGATATTAACGCCATAAAAGACCAATGAACTAATGAACCAGTGAACCAATGAACGAAAAAAACTATCTTTGCCCCATTCTATGAGCGAAACTATAACCCCGTACCAGGATAAGGATGCTACCAAAAAAGCGCAGGTGGCCGATATGTTCAATAATATATCCAAAACTTACGATTTTCTGAATCATTTTCTATCGTTGGGTATTGATATCATCTGGCGTAAAAAAGCTATAAACGAACTGAAGAAAGATCAGCCGCAGTTAATACTGGATGTAGCAACCGGCACCGGCGATTTTGCTTTTGAGGCCTTATCCATCTTAAAACCGAAAAAAATTATCGGGGTTGATATTTCGCAGGGCATGCTGGATATCGCGCAACAAAAAATAGATAAACGCCAGCTCGGCGATAAATTTGAGATAAAACTGGGCGACTCAGAAAAACTCCCATTTGAGGCTGACGCGTTCGATGCGGTTACCGTAGCTTTCGGCGTTCGTAACTTTGAGAACCTTGAAGTTGGTCTTGCCGATATTCATCGCGTGCTAAAAACAGGAGGCAAAGCAGTGATCCTGGAGTTTTCAAAACCAAAAGCTTTCCCTATAAAGCAATTATATAATTTCTATTTTGCTTATATTACACCCGGCATAGGCAAGATATTTTCGAAGGATGCACGGGCATATAGCTATTTACCAGAATCGGTGGCTGCTTTTCCCGACGGAGAAAAATTTATCAGCCTGATGCATAAAGCAGGATTTAAGCATACCAAACACAGGCCTTTAACGTTTGGTATCTGTTCAATTTATACAGGCGTTAAATGATTAAAAAACGGTACTTAACCATTATTGTACTACTGTTTTGCAGTAATTTGTTATTTGCCCAGGAGGCCCCGAGCCCTTTTGCATGGGGTGGCGGTGCCGATCAGCAGGATCTGAGCTTTGGTTTTTCCTTTTCATACGTAAGCACCTATTTCAAAATATTAAAAAATCCCGACTGGCGCAGTCCGTTTTTAGATAAGCAAAATGGTAATGCACCGGTCACCAGTGATTTAAATAGTTTAAGTTCACCAAATTCACCCGGTTTCGCTGTTGGATTTTTAACACGTTACCGGATTACCGAGCACCTGGAAGCCCGTATTACCCCCTCGCTAATTTTTGCCGACCGCCAGCTGAGTTATGTTTATGCTAATCCAAGTGATAATGTTAAAAAATCAGTACAATCAACTACAGTTGATTTTCCTTTGTTATTGAAACTAAAGTCGGACAGGTTAGGTAATTTCAGGGCTTATTTATTGGGCGGTGTAAAATACTCTTATGCCATAGGGGCCAAAAAAAGTGATGCAGAAGCGGCCCTGCTTGATAAAACCGTTAAAACCGTGTCGGGCTATGCTTCTTATGAAGCAGGCTTAGGCTGTGATATTTATTTCGAATATTTTAAAATGTCGCCTGAGATTAAGCTCTCCAATTCAATGGGAAATGTACTGGTTCCCGAAAATCAGCCATTCTCGGCGCCTATCAGCAAATTGTCATTACATACTTTAATGTTTAGCCTGTACTTCGAATAGTGTTTAAAAAAAACTAATTTCGCAGCTAATAGTTATTACACTATGGCCAAAATTGCATTAATTACCGGAGCGACTTCCGGCATCGGAGAAGCTACCGCTCATCTATTCGCCCGTGAAGGGTATAATCTTGTACTAACGGGCCGCCGGCTCGACAGGTTGGATAAACTGGCAGCCCAGCTCAACAAAAAGCATAATATCGAAGTAGCAGTATCATCATTTGATGTGCGCGACCGCGCGCAGGTGATCGAAAACCTGGAGGCTTTACCCGCCAAATGGAAAAAGATAAATGTGCTGATAAACAATGCCGGCCTGAGTCAGGGCCTTGACCCGATTGATAAAGGCGATCTTGATGATTGGGATACCATGATTGATACCAATGTTAAAGGCTTACTTTACGTAACCAAAATAGTATCAAACTGGATGATAGCCAACGGTAACGGCCATATAGTTAATTTAGGCTCGATTGCCGGGATTGATGTTTACACTAATGGAAATGTATATTGCGCTACAAAACATGCGGTTGACGCGCTTAATAAAGGCATGCGACTGGATCTTTTGCCGCATGGTATAAAGGTAACTGCGATACACCCAGGAGCTGTTGAAACAGAGTTTTCAAACGTTAGGTTTAAAGGAGATGATGCAAGGGCCAAAAAAGTTTATGATGGCTTTGATCCGCTGGTAGCTGATGATGTAGCCGAAACCATTTGGTTTGCCGTATCGCGCCCTAAACATGTAAACATAAACGAACTGGTTGTTATGCCAACAGCGCAGGCAAACGGGAGTACTATATTTAGAAAGTAATTTAAGTCCGGAAGTCCGAGAAGTCGGAAAGTCCGGAAGTGAAAAAAATAAAAGAGTAATTTTTTAGTCCGAAAGTCCGGTAAGTCGGAAGGTCCGGAAGTAAAAAGTAAAAACATAAAATAAGATCTTCCGGACTTTCGGACTTTCCCGACTTCCGGACTACATAAAAAAAACATGTCACTAACCACACAAATAGACCAGGATATTAAACAGGCCATGCTGGCAAAGCAGGCCGACAGGCTGCGCGGATTGCGTGCAATAAAATCAGCATTATTACTGGCCCGTACCGAAAAAGGCGCTGCCGAAGAGGTAACACCTGAAGCCGAAACCAAAGTATTGCAAAAGCTGGTAAAACAGCGTAAGGAATCAGCCGAGATCTATAAAACACAAAACCGCGACGACCTGTACCAGGTGGAAATGGAAGAACTGGAAGTAATTGAGGCCTATTTGCCAAAGCAAATGACCCATGACGAGGTTGAGGCTTATTTAAAAGAGGTGATAGCCCGTGTTGGCGCTACATCTGTTAAAGATATGGGTAAAGTTATGGGTGCCGCAAATAAAGAGCTTGCCGGCAAAGCCGATGGCCGGACAATATCAGAGGTTGTGAAACAGTTGTTAGGGTAATTTGGTTGATTAGGTGAGTTGTTGATAAAGTTAATTAAGTTTTTAACCCAGTCAACTAACCAGCACAATCAAAACTTAATCAATTAAAAACAATAATAAAACTTGTAACTCAACCGCAATAAACTATTTTTATACCGGATAGCCGGAATTGAACCAAATAACAAACTGGTTCTGGTTATCAACTTAATATTAAAATATCTATATGGATTTCGTGCTTAAAGAGCAAAACGGGTTTAGTTATATCGATGAGGGCGAAGGTGAGGTGTTGTTGTTACTGCATGGCTTAATGGGTGCATTAAGTAATTGGGATGAAACTGTAAACTATTTTAAACCAAATTACCGGGTTATAATACCCATGCTGCCAATTTATGACCTGCCGTTGCTAACCACAGGTGTTAAGTCCGTTTCAAAATTTGTGCACAAATTTGTAAAGTATAAAAAGCTAAAGGATTTTACTATTATTGGTAATTCATTAGGTGGGCACGTGGGTTTAATATATGTATTGGCTCATCCTGGTTTTGCAAAGGCCATGGTATTAACCGGCAGTTCGGGCTTATATGAAAATGCTTTTGGTGGTACTTTCCCTAGGCGCGAAAGTTATGATTTTGTGAGAGAGAAGGTGGAATTTACCTTTTATGATCCAAAAACTGCAACAAAAGAACTGGTTGATGATGTTTTCAAGACTATAAATGACCGTCACCGCGTTGTTAGGATATTGGCTATGGCAAGATCGGCTATTCGTCATAACATGAAGGATGATCTCCATAAAATACATATTCCCGTAGGTTTAATATGGGGAAAGAATGATAAAGTTACACCTCCTGAAGTTGCTGTTGAATTTCATGAGATGCTGCCGAAGTCGGATCTGGTTTGGATAGACCATTGCGGGCATGCCCCTATGATGGAGCAGCCGGCCGAGTTTAATGAGGCCCTGAAGGAGTTTTTAAACAAACAAAAAATATAACCATGCTTGCAATTGAGCTGATTGCCGATGAAATTACCCCCATTCACACCTCTGACACTGTGCAGAAGGTGGTTGACCGTATGGTGGAGTTTCGTGTAAGGCACCTGCCAATTGTAAACGAGGATCAGTTCCTGGGTATGCTTGCCGAGGATGACCTGGTTAATGTAACCGACAATCAAACACAAATTGGCGCGCTGGCATTATCGCTGGTGAACCCTTATGTACGGGAAGATCAGCATATATATGATGTTATCCGTTTGTTTTATGAGCAAAAACTCACTGTTGTGCCGGTGCTTGATATCAAGAATAATTATTTGGGCCTGATATCTATCAACGCCATGAATGAGTATTTCGCAAGACTTACATCTGTATCACAGCCGGGCGGCATTATTGTACTGGAGATCAACAATAAAAACAATTCGCTGGCACACATGTCGCAAATTGTGGAGTCTGATAACGCGCAGATCCTGAGCTCCTATATTTATGCCTATCCTGATTCAACCCGTGTAGAAGTAACCCTGAAGGTCAATAAACAAGATATATCAGCCATTATAGCAACATTTTTGCGCTACGAGTATGATATTAAGGCTACCTTTAACCATACCGGCGATAACGACAACTCAAAAGATCGTTACGATTCATTAATGAATTACTTAAATTTATAAAAGTTCATAGTTGATGGTTCATAGTTCATAGTGTTTTATAAATTAGTTAAAACTATAAGTAACACAAACCAATTATTAGGTATGAACATTGAAGCTACCATGAACCATGAACTACCAACTATGAACCGCATAGCATGAGAATAGCAATCTACGGCAGGCCATTTAATTTAGATGTATTACCATACGTTCAGGAAGTGTTTGATAACCTGTCACAGCATGGGGTCGATATTTATGTGCACCATCAGTTGAGTGATTACCTGAACGATAAAATAAAGATCGTAACCTATCATGTTTTAGGATCTGATGTTAAGATAAAAGGCTTTATTGATCTTTTTATTACCCTGGGCGGCGATGGCACTTTGCTGGATATGGTAAGTGTCATCCGTAATACAGGTGTACCTGTAATAGGTATAAACTTCGGTAGGCTCGGTTTTTTGGCTACCATTAATAAGAGTGATATAGCTGCCGCCATATTCGCAGTAGTAAATAAGGATTATAGTCTGGATAGCCGTGACCTTATTAGCATAAACTCTGAAAACGAGGTTTTTGGCGATGATAACTTTGCACTCAATGATATTACCATCCATAAGCGCGATGATGCAGCCATGATCATTACCCGTGTGTACATGGATAATGAGTTTTTAAATGCCTATTGGGGCGATGGTATCATTATATCAACCCCAACAGGTTCAACAGCGTATTCATTAAGCTGCGGCGGTCCAATTATCTTCCCGCAATCAAACAGTTTGGTCTTAACGCCGGTATCACCGCATAACCTTAATGTAAGGCCGGTTGTATTGCCCGATAGCAGCACCATAACTTTTGAAGTAGAGAGCCGTAGCAGCAATTACCTGGTATCATGCGATTCGCGCACGGCTACAATTGATAAAACCATGCGTTTTAGTGTACAAAAGGCGGGTTTTCAGTTAAATTTAGTACGTTTAAATAATGAAAGTTACTTATCAACGTTAAGGAACAAATTATTATGGGGACTTGACGTTCGCAATTATTAAATTTAATTAATGCCAAAATTTGCAATAACTATACTTTTAATCTTTATCTCACTTAGTTTAAAGGCACAAACCTGGGAACTTGGCGGAGCTTTAGGTGCATCAGGCTACATGGGCGATCTTAACCCAACCAACCCGCTCAAGTTTAGTGGTATAGCTATCGGTGGTTACGTACAGCGTAATTTTAACGGTTACGTATCGGCCAAGCTAAACTATACATACGGTACGATAGCAGGAGCCGACAGTACTTCATCAAACCAGCAGTTTCGCAACCGTAATTTAAGTTTCAGAACCTCATTGCAGGAGCTAAGCCTTATAGGCGAGTTTAATTTTATGGAGTATATACCCGATGTGAGCCATAACCGGTACACCCCTTATATTTATTTAGGTATAGGTATAGTAGGGTATAACCCGCAGGCTACTTACATGGGGCAAACCTATAACCTCCGCCCATTAGCTACGGAGGGCGAAACTCCTTATTCCAAAACTGCCATCTCCATACCTTATGGTGCAGGTATCAAATATAATTTCTCGGGCAAATGGAACATAAGTGCTGATATTGGCTACCGCCAGCCCAATACCGACTACCTTGACGATGTAAGCGGGCTGTACCCTGATAAAAGCAAGCTAACTAGTCCCATTGCAGTCGCGTTATCCGATCGCTCAGGCGAAAAGACGGGCGTATATACCGGTGTTGCCGGTACCCAGCGCGGCGATTTGCGCCCGCATGATACCTACCTGTTTCTGCAGTTTGGCGTATCGTACACTTTCGTTACGGAGAAGTGTTATTTTAGCAGATAGAAGGCGAATCACAGATTTGAGCAGATTTTAATTATTTCGCTGATTTTTTTTGAATCTGTGAGATCAGCTGATCCGTTTAATCTGTGATTCTGACAAAATGCGTTAGGGATGGCAGCGGATACCGGCCTTGAGCCTAATGCCTGTGCAGTATGAGCGAACAGCCCGGCCCGCTGGATAGCGGGAACGCCCCAATTATCTGAACTCGAATTTTATGAATTTTTCGAATGAACAGAATTCTATTAATTCCTTAATGCATAAAATTCGAGTTCTGACAATTTATGAATATTTTATTGCATCAATGTTGCAACAAATACAATCCGCTTGCGTTATAAAGTAAAAGCGGCAAACCTATACGCCGTTTGATACCAATTCTTTAACCTTAATCCTTACAATCATGGCAGAGCTGAATCTTTCTTCCGGAAAATCAGGCGGCAGGCAAACCAGTAAGTTGCCCGTTCGCGTGGACCTAACCGCATTGGTTGATCTTGCATTTTTACTCATTACCTTTTTTATGCTCACTACCACGCTCGCCAGATCGCGCGCTATGTCGCTGGTTATGCCCGATAAGTGTGCTGGGGGAATGGCTGTACCCGAATCGTCCACCATGACTATCTGCCTGGGTAAAGGCCAGGCCATGTGGTACCTCGGTATGGCTGATAAGCCTGTGATAGCGCCAAAGGTTACCGCTTATGGCAATGATCTGAATAAAGCAATATTGGAGTTACGTAAGCAGGTAAAAGCAACCAGCGGTCGCGATATGATGGTGATTATAAAACCATCAGCACATTCGGTTTATAATAACCTGGTGAGCACCATCGATGAGCTGAATATCACCCAAACAAATAGATATGC
Organism: Mucilaginibacter mallensis; assembly: GCF_900105165.1. Classification (NCBI taxonomy): domain Bacteria; kingdom Pseudomonadati; phylum Bacteroidota; class Sphingobacteriia; order Sphingobacteriales; family Sphingobacteriaceae; genus Mucilaginibacter; species Mucilaginibacter mallensis. Next base: position 4,117,804 of record NZ_LT629740.1, on the reverse strand, counting down.
GATAGTTGATATTGCAGCTAAGGATATTGCTCTTTTAAAACAAAAGGGCATTTATTGATTATATTAAAGTTTGCAGTTGACATCCGATTAACGTATTGTCAACTGCAAACTAAAAAACTAATACTTAGCCGCTTGTCCTGGCTTAGGTATTGATTCCTGTATAAACTTCCTTAAGTTTTCACTGGCAACGGCCAATTCCTCTTTACGTAAGTATATCATGTGGCCGCTTTTGTAACCTTCCCATTTCAGGCGATCCTTTAGTCTGCCGCTTGGGTCGAGCTGCCAAAGGCTGTATTTAGCATTAAAATAATCGCAGGCACCATCATAATAACCCGATTGTATGAGCAAATGCAGGTATGGGTTTTGTGCTATAGCCTGTCTTAAATTTTCGCCGGTTTGGTCGTTGGCATTATCCCATGGCCATACATCGCCAAACATATTGTATTTAAGATCGGTTTTATAATTGAGCTCATTACGTAGATAAATATTAATAGCAGGGGTAAACGACTGCAGCCATGCGGTAAGCTCGGCGTTATAATCAGGGCTGCTGCCGCTGGTTTGCCTGTCGATGCCTTTATAGCGTGAATCAAGCCTGCCTATAGTGAAACCTTTGTCACGTAAAAGCTCCTTCCAGTACAGGTCGTATGATACGTCAAGATTATTATCCAGTATCACTTTTTCTGATAGACCACTATATTTTGACATTTTCGCTGCTATGTCCTTTTTCTGTGCATCATCCAAAAAACCACCGCGCGATAGGGCAGGGATGAGCTGATTAATGGTGAAATCTTCCACTTCAGGTAAAAAATCGGTCAGCTCTTTTTTCTGTAATTCGGGTGATAGTGCGCCATGATACCAGGCCGTAGCGGCAAAATAAGGCAGTTTTAAAGCCGCGCTTACGGGCCCGCTGCGCTGAATACCCAAATCGGTTGGTGAAACCAGTACTACACCATTCAAATACATCCATTGTGAGTTCTGCAGTTCCAGCGCCAGGCCCGATACACGGGTAGTACCATAACTTTCGCCGATTAGAAATTTAGGCGATGCCCAGCGGTCCTTACGGGTAACAAAGGTATTTATCCATTCGGCAAGGTATTTAATATCTGCATTTACGCCGAAGAACTTTGTGCCGGGCGTGCTTTTATCTACAGGTCTTGAATAGCCTGTGTTAACGGGGTCAACATAAACAATATCGGCCACATCCAGTATAGAGTTCTTATTTTCGCCGATACCATAGGGCTGAACAGGATAGCCCTCGCTATCAACATTAAGTACCCGCGGACCTGTATAACCTATTTCCATCCATACCGATGGTGTGCCCGGGCCGCCGTTAAAAGAAATAACCAGCGGGCGGTTTGCTCTGTCGGTAACATCGTCACGTTCATAGTAAGTATAAAACACGCCGGCAATGGGTCTGCCGTCATTATCCCATATGGGCATGCAGCCCGCGGTAGCTGTATAGGGGATAACCTGGCCTTTAATAGTTACCTTATGTTTGGTAACCACCGCCGAATCAACCTGCAAAATCCGGCTTTTTGATATTGGTTGAGTGTTTGTTGCAGGCGCCTGAGGCGCTTGGGCAATTGCAGTGGCACTAAAAATGCATGCAATTGCAACTGAAGTAAAATACTTGTGCATATATAATAATGAGTTTAAAATGAAAGCGAGCTTTAAATATAGGATATAAAATTAAAATTTACATTCACAGGCTGTACATGCCACATACACATTGGATTACTGATAAGGGCTAAATGTTACCGGCTTAATTGTTTAAAAATATCCGAAAACAATTTCTTTCCCGGCATACTAAAAAAAATACAATTAAGTTTTACCTTTGTACCCTGAAAAAAATGACAATAAGGCTTATAAACCAGGCCAAAATGGGTCATTTTTAACGGATAATTAACTAAAGGTAATTTATTATTGATCATATTACTGGTCAAACTTTATTAAAAGCATGTCTTTGTAATCCAAATTACGGCTTTTATTAATCGGCATAAAATGGGATATAAGGATCAGATTGATTTGTTAAAATTGCCTCAGCACATAGCCATCATTATGGATGGTAATGGCAGATGGGCTAAAGGGAAAGGCAAATTGAGAATATTCGGTCACCATAATGGCGTACTTTCCGTTAGAGATGTTGTTGAGGGGAGTTGCGATGTGGGTTTGCAATATCTTACATTATACACCTTTTCATCAGAAAACTGGAACCGCCCCAAGCTGGAGGTTATGGCTATTATGGAGTTAATGGTAAGCACTATTCATAAAGAGATAGCCAACTTTATGAAAAAGAATGTACGCCTTAATGCCATTGGTGATTTAACCATGCTACCTGAAAGATGTTACCGTGAGCTAAAAAGCGCTATTGACCAAACAGCAGGCAATACCGGCCTGGTGCTTACACTTGCTTTAAGCTACAGTTCGCGCCGCGAGATTGTGCGCGCAGCCAAAGAAATTGCCGCTAAAGTGCAAAAAGGCGAAATAAATTTAGAGGATATTGATGAGGAGATGTTCGAGAATAATTTATTTACCGGCAATATGCCCGATCCTGAATTGCTGATAAGAACCAGCGGCGAATACCGAATAAGTAATTACCTGCTATGGCAAATTGCCTATGCTGAACTATATTTTACGCCGAAATTATGGCCTGATTTTCGTAAGGAGGATTTGTTTGAAGCGATCCTTGATTTTCAAAAACGTGAACGCCGTTTTGGCCTCACCAGCGAGCAGGTGAATTAAATTTTTGCGTTTAACACTTTTTAACAACTGTATAAATTATTTTTAGCCACTTAAATATTCGAATGAATAAATTTCTCTTTGCTATTCTTTTTACTGTTCTGAGTGCCGCTGCAATGGCTCAGGGCCCCGGCCAACCCAGGCAGTCGTTGTTAAAATCGTCAATTCCGGCTGATAGTTTAAGTTATCTTAATCCCAAGGATTATATAATAGGTGGCATTACTGTTACAGGTACTAAATATCTTGATAAAGATGTATTGATAACCATATCAAAACTTACAAAAGGCGATAAGATAAACCTGCCGGGTGAAGCTAACGCCAGCGTTATCAAAAACCTGTACCAACAAGGTTTGTTTGATGATGTACAGTTAAATGTTACTTCCATTAATATGGATACCATTTACCTGGAAATAGCGGTGCATGAGCTGCCACGCTTGTCGAAACTGCATATAACCGGTATCCGCAAGGGCGAGATAGACGATGTGCAGAAAAAATTGAGCGACAAAACCAACAAAATTGTAAACCAGAACTTACTGAGCACAACCGCTGCTATTATAAAAAGGCATTTTAATGAAAAGGGCTTTTTAAATACCACTGTTGATATTAAGCAGAGGAAAGATCCGGGAGATGCTAATAGTATCATACTTGATGTTGCGGTTAACAAGCACGAAAAGGTAATGATAAACGAAGTTACCTTTGAGGGTAACAAAGTGTTTTCGGATAAAAAACTCCGCAAATACCTGAAAAAAACACGTTCAAGAAAATGGTATAACCTGTTTGGTTCAAAAAAATTCAAGCAGGATAAATATGATGATGATAAGCAAAACCTTATCGATCAGATGCAGGATAAAGGCTATCGTGATGCGGCTATCCTGAGCGATACTGTTTATAAACATGACGATCAAACCGTAAACGTGCATATCAAATTGCACGAAGGCCCTAAATACTATTTTGGTAACATCAAATGGTCTGGTAATGCAAAATACCCTGCTGAAGCTTTAACCAGGATACTGCGTATTAAAAAAGGTGATATATTTAGTGAAGATCAGCTGAATAAAAGGCTTAGCGGCCCAACGCCTAACAGCGATGATGTGTCATCACTATACCTGAACGATGGTTATTTAACTTATCAAGGCGATCCGGTACAAACCAAAATATATAACGATACTGTTGATTTGGATATAAGGGTTTATGAAGGACCTCAATACACTATTAACCGCGTTATATTAAAAGGTAACGATGTAACCAACGATAAGGTGGTTATGCGTGAGATCCGTACCAAACCAGGCCAGAAGTTCAACAAGGACCTGCTGATTCGCAGTACACGTGAAATTTCACAGTTAGGTAACTTTGATGAGCAAAAAACAGAGCCTAAGCCAACCAACATTAACCCGGCTGATGGTACTGTTGATATTATCTTCAACGTGGTTGAAAAACCGTCAGATCAGATAGAGCTTTCGGGCGGTTTTGGTGGCGGACAGTTGGTAGGTACACTGGGCTTAACGTTCAATAACTTCTCTATCCGTAACATCTTCAATCTTAAAGCTTATAAACCACTGCCAAAAGGTGATGGTGAAAAGCTAAGCTTAAGAGGCCAGTCGAGCGGTAGAACATACCAGAACTACTCGTTCACTTTCTCTGAGCCATGGTTAGGTGGTAAAAAACCGATATACTTCGCAGTTTCGGCGTATACACAGTTAAGCTCAACAGGGCAATACTATGCAACTACCAACCCGCTATATAACAAGTTACGTATTAATGGTGTTGGTGTTACCTTAGGTAAGCGCTTAAACTGGCCTGATAACTACTTCCAGTTAAACTACTCATTAAACGTTGACCACTATAATCTGGATAACTATACAGGTTACCTGTTCCAGAATGGTACTTCATACAACATCAAGTTAACCCAGGAGCTTAGCCGTAACTCGTTGGATGTGCCTATCTTCCCAACACAGGGTTCAAACATGAAGTTAACTTTACAGGGTACGCCGCCATATTCATTGTTTAACAATATAAACTATGCGATTGCTACTCCAGAAGAGATCTACCATTTTGTGGAGTACTACAAAGTGAAGTTTGATGCGCAATGGTTTACAAGAATAGCCGGTAAGTTTGTATTGATGTCGCAGGTAAGGTTTGGCTGGTTAGGCGAGTACAACTCTAACGTACCGCAATCACCGTTTGAAAGGTTTAAGTTAGGTGGTGACGGTATGCAGAGCTACCAGTTTTTACAGGGTAGTGATATCATTGGTTTAAGAGGGTATCAAAACTTCTCTGTAATACCTGAAACTGCTCCATTAGGTACAACTGCTGATAACAACGTAGGTAGCCCGATATATACTAAATATACACTCGAGCTTCGTCACCCGGTTATTGCCAGTGAATCGGCAACTATATTCTTACTTGCCTTTGCTGAAGGTGGTAACGTATGGGATCATTTCAGTGATTATAACCCATTTGATATTAGGCGTTCAGTTGGTATTGGTGCACGTGTATTTTTACCTATATTTGGTTTACTTGGTCTTGACTACGGTTACGGCTTTGATAAAATACCAGGTATACCCGACGCGAACAAAGGACAGTTTAGTTTTTCAATCTCTCAGAGTTTAAGCGGAGGATTCAATTAACAACCAAAAATTATTTTATGAAGAGAATAATTTTAGTACTGTTTTTTACGTTCATAGCAGTTACAGGGGCATTTGCCCAGCGTTTTGCTTATGTTGATTCAGATTATATTCTGAAACATATGCCCGAATATATTTCGGTACAGAAACAATTGAATGCATTGTCTGATCAATGGCAAAAGGAGGTGGATAGTAAATTTGAGGAGGTTGACCGATTATACAAAGCATACCAGGCCGATCAGGTGTTGATGACCCCTGATATGAAAAAGCGCCGGGAAGCTGAAATTGCCGATAAGGAAAAGGCGGCTAAAGATTTTCAGCGCCTCAAGTTCGGGCCCGATGGCGAACTCACCCAGCGCAGTAACGCGTTGATTAAGCCCATACAGGATCGTATAGCTAAAGCTGTACAGGGAGTTGCAGAAAGTGACGATCTTGATATGATATTTGACAAAAACAGCGAAGTGATTATGTTGTACGCTAACCCGAGATATGATAAAAGCGCCGAAGTAATAACTAAACTGGGATTAAAACCAGGAGTACTTGCTAAATAAAAATTTTATATATATAATCGCACTAATTATTAAAACACAGAACAGAACAATGAAAAAATCATTAAAAGTTGCTTTAGTTGCAATATGCATGGTATTTGCAATGAGCAGCTTTACTAAGGCTCAAAGCAAAATTGGTTACATTAATACAAATCAGTTAATGGATCTGCTTCCGGAAATGAAAACTTTGCAGACTCAGATGCAGGCATATCAAAAAACATTTGCCGATCAATACGCTACGATGAATTCAGAGTATCAGTCTAAAGGTCAAAAATACGAAGCTGGTAGGTCAACAATGACAGATGCTTCACGCACAGCTGCTGAAGCTGAATTAACAGATCTGCAAACCCGTATCAAAGCATTTGCTGATAACGCCCAAAAGCAAATCGAAGCAAAAAGCAACGAGCTTTTAAAACCACTTACTGATAAGGTACGTGCTGCTATCACAGCTGTAGCTGCTGAAAAAGGTTATGCTTATGTATTAGATTCAGGCCAGGTTGAGCTTTTAGTATCACCTGCGGGAGATAACCTGATGGCACCTGTAAAAACTAAATTAGGGTTACAATAATTGTAATCTCATACTAAAAACATTTTATGTAAAGCGTTCCGTATATACGGAACGCTTTTTTTATTTTTGTTATCGTGGTAAAAAACAAACCTATTGGAATATTCGATTCAGGCTATGGCGGTTTAACCGTTTTTCGTTCAATATTCGAGCAACTCCCGCAATATGATTATTTATATTTAGGCGATACTGCCCGTGCGCCGTATGGCAATCGCTCGTTTAGCGCTATACATGAATATACGTGGGAGTGTGTACAAAAAATGTTTGCAATGGGCTGCCCACTTGTTATACTGGCTTGTAACACTGCATCGGCCAAAGCGCTGCGCACCATACAACAGCAGGACCTGAAAAACGAAGACCCGGCAAAAAGAGTGCTCGGCGTTATTCGCCCAACTGCCGAAGTTATTGGTAACTATACACAAACAAAAGAAATAGGGGTACTGGGCACAAAAGGTACGGTACAATCAGGTTCATATCTGATCGAGATAGATCACTTTTTTCCTGAATTGAAGGTTTACCAGCAAGCCTGCCCGCTTTGGGTGCCGCTTATTGAAAACGCCGAATACGATAAACCCGGAGCAGATTATTTTGTGAAGGAATACCTGGATCAGATTATGGCGCAATCGCCAAATATTGATACCATTTTGCTGGCATGTACCCATTACCCATTGATACAGGATAAAATAAATGCCTACCTGCCCAAGCATATTAAAACCGTTGCCCAGGGTGATATAGTTGCCAAAAGCCTGGTTGATTATTTGCAACGACATCCCGAAATGGAGCAAAGCATCACCCAAAATGGCACACAACAATTTTTTACTACTACTGATGATACCGCTGATTTCGATGTACATGCGTCAATGTTTTTCAACGCCCCGGTGAAATCACAGTTCGTGTCAATGAAGGGGTAAATTTGGCTGATCGTATTGATTTAGTTTTTTAAGTAGACTAAGTTAATGGGGGATATAGATAATATGCCTAAATCACCCGATCAGGCATCAACATAATCAACCTAATTTATTAAGTTTGCATTTTTGTAAACGCAATTGAATTTTTATATAACATTTTTTGGTATTGGTATCGGGCTGTTTGCTTTTACAGCCCTGTTCGCGTTATTCGCCGTTTATGCCGAACGTAAGGTATCCGCGTTTATACAGGACAGGCTCGGCCCAATGGAGACCGGCAAATTCGGCATGCTGCAAACCCTTGCCGATGGCCTAAAGCTCATCCAAAAAGAGTTAATTATACCTGCCGCTGCCGATAAATATTTATTTATGCTGGCCCCGGCTATTATATTTTTAGCCGTATACATGGGGTTCGCAGCTATGCCCTGGGCGCCGGGACTGGAGCCCACCCACATGAACCTTGGGCTGTATTACATTTTTGCCATTATAGCTATAGAAACCCTCGGCATATTAATGGCCGGCTGGGGATCGAACAATAAATATTCCATACTAGGGGCCATGCGTTCCGTAGCGCAGATCATCTCGTATGAGATACCCGCCGGTTTTGCGCTGATATCCGTAGTGATGATAGCCCAAACCCTCAACATGCAGGACATAGCCACGCAGCAAGGTATCTTATCAACGGAAAGCATAAAGTTTTTAGGTTTTTGGGATGTATCAAAAATCGGTGGTTTCTTCGGTTGGAACATTTTCCGTGCGCCACACCTCATTATCGCGTTCGTGATCTATTTTATAGCTTCACTGGCCGAAAGTAACCGCGCGCCCTTTGATATACCAGAGGCAGAATCAGAACTGGTGGCAGGTTTTCATACCGAATTTACCGGGTGGCGCTTTGCCTTCGTGTTTTTTTCAGAATATTCAATGATGTTCCTGGTATCAATGATCAGCGTTATACTGTTTTTAGGCGCCTGGAACACACCATTACCAAATATAGGATCGGTACATTTAGCAACGTGGACAACCGGCACCGCCTGGGGCATTATCTGGATAGTAATTAAAACACTATCATTGGTAGGCATACAGATGTGGATACGGTGGACGCTGCCACGCCTGCGGGTTGATCAGCTGATGAATCTTTGCTGGAAAGCGTTAACACCACTTGCGTTTATATGTATGCTTATATCGGGTATATGGAGGTTGTGGCTGATGTAGTTCACTAGTTCATTAGTTCATTGGTGCATAGTTCATGAAATTTTATGACGCCAGTGCACCAATGAACTAATGAACGAGTGAACCAATGAACAAAAGAAATGAACAATAAAGTAATAAACGGATTTACAACTGCATGGAAGGGCCTTAGTCTTACCATCAGGCACTTCTTTGCCTCAAACGGCAAGCGGGAGGTAATATCCGCGAGCGATAATAATTACTTTAAGCAGTTGGAAAAGGGCACTAATACCATACAATACCCAAGCCAGGAGCTGCCCGTGCCTGAAGTTGGTCGTTACCAGCTGGATGTGGAAATGGATGATTGTATTGTGTGCGACCTCTGCGCTAAAATATGCCCTGTAAATTGCATTGATATCGAATCGATCAAGGCTACGGAAGTTATCGGCCAAACATCCGATGGATCAAAGAAGATGCTTTATGCCGCCAAGTTTGATATTGATATGGCCAAATGCATGTACTGCGGTCTATGCACTATAGTATGCCCTACGGAGTGCATTGTGATGACCAATCAGTACGATAAAACGGTATTTGAGCTAAGCGACCTAACCTACCAGTTTTCTGACATGACAGCCGAAGAAGCAGCCGAAAAACGCAAGCTGCTGGATAAACAAATAGAAGAACGCGCGGCAGCAAAATTAGCAGCCATGAAACAAAAGGAGGGCGGCGCATGAACATAGCTCAGATCCTTTTTTACCTGATGAGTTTCATCACCTTGGCGTCAGCAATATTTGTAGCGTCAACTAAAAACCTTGTGCGCTCGGTATTTATGTTTTTTATTACGCTGTTTGGGTTAGCGGGGTTGTATGTATTGTCGCTGGCTGATTTTGTGGCCATTACACAGGTGGTAATATATGTAGGCGGTATTTTGGTGCTGATATTGTTTGCGTTCATGCTATCAGGTAAGGAAACGCTGGACGCCATTCAAAAACAAAAGAACCAGTTTATAAGTGCTAATAAAATAGCTTCGGTAATATTGGCGGTATTGTTTTTTGTTGTGCTAATACTGATGATATTTAAGGTTGATGTAAATAACCTGGTATGGATAAAAAATGCTACCGGCCAAAATAGTGATATCAAACTAAACTCAAATATGACAGATAACATCGGCATAAATTTAATGACCCGTTACCTGCTGCCATTTGAGGCGATATCTATTTTACTGATGATGGCCCTGGTAGGCGCTGCGCATTTATCACGAAAGGAGCAAAAGGCATGATCACCATGAATGATTTTTTGATTGTGAGCGCTGCTTTGTTCTGCATCGGGTTGTTTATGCTGGTATCAAAACGCAACGCCATACAAATATTAATAGGAATTGAACTGATGCTGAATGCTGCCATACTTAACCTGGTAGCTTTTGGTAAATATGATCGCTTTGCCAATGGCGGACAAATGTTCGCCCTGTTTGCCATAGTATTGGCCGCTGCTACGACAGCCGTGGCCCTGGCTATAATTTTAAATGTATACCGGAGATATAAAACCATTGATCCGGCGAAGGTTGATAAATTGAGGGATTAAAATGATGAAAATAAACGCTCTGTTATTCTGCTTATTTCTTTCAATATCTGCTTTTGCGCAAAATAAGGATTCGATTAAAGTTGATTCTGCTAAAAAAGCTATCGCAGCAGCTGACCAATCAATAATTGTTGACGGCAAAGAATATAAAGGCGATATAAAATCTATCGACCCGAAGAATATTGTAAATGTGAGTATTGTGAAAAACTCAACCATTATAGTTACCAAGCCCTATGCAACTGCGGCGTATCAGAAAAAATTCAGTGCTATCTCCAATAGTTATAAACGTTACCTGGAGAAAAAGCAAACCGATACCAACCTGCAATATGTGCTGAACAATACCATGATGAACCAGGACAGGAAGAGCACCATCCAGGAGTTTTATCAGCTTTCACCTGCAAACATTAAAAACATCTCCTTTAAAAGGGATTCGCATTTTACAACGGATGCAACCGTAATTATCACTACAAAAGAAGACAATTGAATACAGCCGTACCATACCAGGATATAACCACCATTTACCATGCGCTTGCAGCAGTATTGCTGCCCTTTGCCGCGTTTTTGGTAAATATTTGCCTGCCGGGTAAGCGTAATATTATCAGTGGATGGTTATCAACAGTGGCTATATTTATAAGTGTTGTTTTATCAGCTACCATATTTGCGCAGGTATGGAATAAACCCCAATTGCATGTACAACAATTATGGTTCACCATTGGTGCAACAAAACTGTACGCAGGTGTATTGTTGAACAACTTGTCGGTACTAATGCTGTTATTGGTTAGCTTGATTGCTTTGCCGGTACATATCTACTCCACAGCGTACATGAAGTACGATGAAAGCTATAAGCGCTATTTCAGCTACCTGAGTCTGTTTTGCTTCAGCATGCTGGCGCTGGTAGCGGTTGATAATTTGTTCTTATTCTATGCCTTTTGGGAACTGGTAGGATTTTCATCATACCTGCTGATAGGCTTTTGGTTCACCAAAGCAAAAGCGGTGCAAGCCAATAAAAAAGCTTTTTTGATGAACCGTATTGGTGATATCGGACTGTTAGTTGCCATACTTATCCTGTTTACCCAATTTCATACAGCGGATCTTGTCCAGCTTTTTGGTGATAACGGGTTAATTGCACAGTCGTTCATAAAATTGGATAACTGGGTTAGCGCGACTGGTCAAATGCCTGTTATTTGGCAATACATTGCAGTTGGTGGCATCTTCTTAGCTGTAGCTGCAAAATCAGCACAATTTCCATTGCATACCTGGCTGCCCGATGCCATGGAGGGGCCAACATCAGTATCAGCACTCATTCATGCGGCCACTATGGTTGCAGCCGGTGTATTTTTACTTGGCCGGGTTTATCCGTTGTTCAATAGCACCGAACTAAACATACTGGCGGTCATCGGCTGCTTTACCGCATTTATGGCGGCTACCATCGCCCTCACCCAAAACGATCTGAAACGGATTTTGGCTTACTCCACCATATCGCAATTAGGTTATATGACCATGGCCATGGGTATCGGTGCATATTCATCATCGTTATTTCATTTGGTTACGCATGCATTTTTCAAGTGCCTGTTGTTTTTGGTTGCCGGTATAGTTATCCACCAGATGCAGCATATCAAAGAAGAAAACGACCTTGATATCGACCCGCAAAATATCCTGCATATGGGTGGCCTGCGTAAAAAACTGCCGCTAACATTTATCGCGGCAGTTGTTGGCGCTGTGGCTTTAATTGGTTTGCCGTTAACATCGGGATACCTTTCAAAAGATGGTATATTGGTACAAGCCTTTGAATGGTCGGATGGCAAAAGCTGGGTTTACCGATTAATACCTGTTGGCGCGTTAGTTACCAGTTTATTAACTGCGTTCTATGTCGCCAGATTAATTGTAAAGGTTTTCTTCGGCGAGTTCAGGTTACAGAAAGCTAACCCGCACATTAAAATACATTGTGGCGATGGCGGTTGGCAATACACGCTTCCGCTTGGGCTGCTAGCTGTGTGCTGTTTGTTCCCATGGTTTAGCTTAAATCCACTGGTTTATGAGCATGCATGGATTTTAACGGGTTTTAATCCATCGGATTACCTGGAGCGTGTAAACATGTACCACACCATTATCCCGGCAGGTATAAACGTGCTGAACTTTGTGGTCATCTACTTTGCTTATGCGGTATATGTAAAACGTAACAGCTATACATTCCCACAAACTGGCTTGCTGTTCAAACTTTCGTACCATGAATGGTATATTGATAAAATATACAACAGCATCATTGTAAAACCGGTACTGGCTATCAGTAGGTCGGCATCATGGTTTGATAAAAATATTATTGATGGGTCCATCAACCTGTTAAAGAACACAGTGCTGGTACTATCAAAAATTACCGCCTGGCTTGATAAAAATATTATTGATGGTTTGTTACATTTACTAACCTCAATAACTTTAGGCATAGGCAACTTTGCCCGTAATTTTCAAAGCGGAAAAATTCAGTATTACCTGTTCAGCATGCTGGCTATTATACTGGCCGTGTTTATTTGGTTTTTAATATAGATTAGATATTAGATTTGAGCTATGAGATTTGAAACAAATACATTCCTACCCATTCCCCTCTCGAGAGGGGGCGCGAAAGACAGTGCGGCCGCAGGGGTGTGTTATACAAGTGCCACTCACCGCTCACTATTCACCATTCACCATTTCACTAAATGCTAAGCCTACTCATATTTATACCTATCCTGTTCGGATTAATAATTGTGGTGCTGCCCTCAAGCATGCGCGCAAGTTTTAAATATATTACCCTGCTGGCTACCATAGTACAGTTGTGTATAAGCGTTTGGTTGTATCTTAATTTTAAAACAGGCGCTGCATATGGTGGTATAAACCTTGAGAACCAATTTCAGTTCGTTCAAAAACTACCGTGGATAAACCTTAACCTGGGTGCCCTGGGCAAAATGCAGGTTGATTATTTTGTGGGGATAGACGGCATATCCATAACACTACTGGTAATGACATCATTAGTATTGGTAGTAGCAGCTCTGGCCTCATGGGAGATAAAAAGTAACCTGAAAGGCTTTTTCGCACTGTTTTTATTGCTGGATATGGCTTTGATCGGCGTATTCTGCTCGCTTGATTTCTTCCTTTTCTACATATTTTATGAGCTGATGCTGCTGCCACTATACTTTTTAATTGGCATGTGGGGCGGCGCGCGAAGGGAATATGCGGCAATCAAATTCTTCCTGTATACCTTATTCGGTTCGGTGTTTATGCTATTGGTGATGATCGGCCTATACCTGTCGGTAACCGACCCAGCAACCGGCAACCATACCTTTAACATGGTGCAAATGATGAACCCGGCGAATTATGCCCCAGGCTCAGTATTCTCTGCGTTAAGCCATCAAACTATATTCGGTTTCCCGGCACGTACGGTTGGGTTTATTGTATTGTTCATCGCATTCGCTATCAAAGTGCCGGTTGTACCATTACATACCTGGCTGCCCGATGCGCACGTTGAAGCGCCTACGCCGGTCTCCATTATATTGGCGGGTGTCCTGTTAAAAATAGGTGGCTACGGTATCATTCGTATCTGTATTGGTATTTTCCCGGATGTTGCCGCTTCCGGTGCTTTCTGGCTGGGTTTACTGGGCATTATCTCCATTATATACGGTGCGCTAAACGCGTTGGCACAGCGTGATTTTAAACGGATCATCGCTTATTCATCCGTTTCACAAATGGGTTTTGTGCTGCTGGGTATTGCCTCGCAAACTGCTGAGGGTATCAGCGGGGCAGTGTTCCAGATGGTGAGTCACGGGTTTTTAGCCACCATGCTTTTCTTCCTGGTAGGGGTGGTGTATAATCGCGTGCACGATAGGGATATATACAACTTCCGCGGACTGGGTTCGTTCATGCCTAAGTATACCGTATTTATCATGATCGCGTTTTTTGCCTCATTAGGTCTGCCGGGCTTTTCGGCATTTATTGCAGAAGCATTCTCATTGGCAGGTGCCTTTAAATCAGAGGCCGTTAACGGATTGGTGCCTCAATGGATGGCAGCAGTAGGGGCAATAGGTATATTATTCAGCGCCTGCTATTTTTTATGGACCTTGCAACGCATGTTCTTCGGTTCGCTATCCTTAAAAGGAGGGGAGATCTGGAAAATAGCTATGACCGATCTTAATACGCGTGAAATGATAACTTTAATACCATTGGCTCTCACTGTATTGGTTTTAGGGTTGATGCCATCGCTGGTATTTGAAAAGATCAATGATTCGGTGCTGGCACTGGTAAGTTTCACCAAAAATTTTGTACACTAAGTAATGCACGATCTGCTTCCATTAATACCGAGCTATTTAAATGATGTAGTTGACAGCATTAAATACTTTATGCCCGAAATATACCTGGCTGGGCTTTTCGTTGTAGTATTGGTAACAGATCTGCTTTTTGGTAAGAACTCCCGTTGGATAGTAAAGTTTATAGCTTGCGCAGGTATATTGGGTGTGATCATAAAGGATCTGCTACAGATATCGCTATTATTAATCAACGGACAAACCAACGGTCACTTTCTTTTTAATGAAATGCTGTTGCTCACCCGTACAGGTATCAACTTTAAATTTGTAATTGATGTGCTGGCGTTTATTCTGCTGCTATACTTTGATTGGGATAATAATTTAGCTAAGCACCGCAAAGGCTTATCCGATCTGTATTCCATCGTCATAGCCTCCTTAACAGGGCTGCATTTAATGGTGATGGCGGTTAATCTGCTGTCTATTTATTTATCAATCGAGATGGTATCTATTGCTTCATACCTGTTGGTGGCTTACCGTTCCGAAAGTTCATTCAGTACTGAGGCGGGTTTAAAATACGTGCTTTTTGGCGCGTCAGCATCTGCTATAATGTTATATGGTATTTCGTTACTCTATGTATATACAGGCTCGCTTAATTTGTTTGGAGGCAATCTGATACAGGGCTTAACACAGGTTAATCCTTTACCTGTTTCATTCGCGCTGGTGCTGGTACTGGCAGGCATAGGCTTTAAGCTATCATTTGTGCCGATGCATTTTTGGGTGCCTGATGTTTATGAGGGCGCGTCCACACCCGTTACCGCGTATTTGTCGACTTTGCCAAAAGTAGCAGGTTTTGCATTGCTCATTAACTTTTTAACCCCGTTCATCTTCTTTGCCAAATGGAACGCGTTTGATTTTCATCTGTTCCTGTCGGCTGTTGGTATTATTACCATAATAGCCGGTAACTTTGCTGCTTTATTGCAAACCAATGTGAAGCGGATGCTGGCTTATTCGAGCATTGGCCATACCGGGTTTGCTTTAATGGCCATAGTTACATTTAATTCGCAGGGTATATCGGCTTTAACTTATTACCTGTTGGTTTATGGTATTGCCAACATCGGTGCCCTGGCACTAGCGAGTTACTTTACCAATGTAACCGGTGCCGAAGATGTGACGGATTACAAAGGCCTCGGATTAAAATATCCTTTAGCTTCGGTATGTTTTGTAATTATACTGATATCACTCACCGGTCTGCCTGTTACCGCAGGGTTTACAGGTAAGGTATTTGTATTCTCAGCGGTGTATGGCATTTATCAGGAAAATCATGATATATGGCTATTGCTGCTTATGGTTACCGGGGCGTTGGCTACCGTAGTATCGTTATTTTATTACATCCGGATACCACTTTATTTATTTGTAAAACGGAATGAAAATACCCATGATGCCGTTAGAGGATCAAATAATCTGATAATTTTGGTAATAATAATCTCATTATTATTAATTTTTCTTGGTGTTTTTCCAGATCTGTTGCTCAGATATTTGTAAAACGTAAATTTTTTGTTCTTTTTTCGATATTTATCATCGTTTATTTCAATTTATATGAAATAAATCATACTTTCAGGCCTTTTTTAAATTATACTGAAAGTTAATGAAGCGTTATTTCCCCTTTTTTATAATCGTAGTCATTTTAATACTGACATTTATTTTCCCGTCGGTTGAATTAAATAATACCGGCAATCCCCATTTTAATACCGGCGATATTGCCTGGATGCTGATGTCGACAGCATTGGTTTTGATCATGACACCCGGTCTTGCTTTTTTTTACGGTGGCATGGTAACCAAGAAGAATGTGATTTCAACCATGCTGCAAAGTATTGTGTGTATGGTTATCATCACCGTAATGTGGGGCATATTTGGTTTTAGTTTGGCCTTTGGCGATAGTTTCTATGGCATAATAGGCGACCCGCGCACTTATTTTATGATGAAAGGCATGCTGGGCAACTCCACCTGGAAACTGGCGCCAACCATCCCGCTGCTATTATTTGCCATGTACCAGTTGAAATTCGCTATCATAACCCCGGCGTTGATTACCGGTGCTTTTGCCGGGCGTATCCGTTTTAACTCTTATATATTATTCGTTTGCCTGTTCTCTATATTCATATTTTCACCACTGGCGCATTGCACCTGGCACCCCGATGGCTTGCTGAGCAAATTAGGCGTGCTTGATTTTGCAGGCGGAACGGTTGTGCATATGTCGGCAGGCTGGGCGGCACTTGCATCGGCCCTGTACCTGAAACGCCGCAGCGACCAGGATCATACGCCCGCCCGTATTACTTATGTAATGATAGGTACCGGTTTATTATGGTTCGGCTGGTTTGGTTTTAATGCGGGCTCGGCATTTGGCGCAAACCATTTGGCGGTTACCGCATTGGCTACAAGCACAACGGCATCAGCAGCGGCAGGCTTAACCTGGATATTTTTTGATATGCTACGCGGTCATAAACCGTCGGCAATGGGTACTTGTATAGGTGCTGTAGTTGGACTGGTGGCTATTACACCTGCCGCAGGTTTTGTTTCCATTCCGCATTCACTGGCTATAGGTATTATATCATCAATAGTAAGTAACCTGGTGGTTGAATGGCGTACACGTACAACAATTGATGACACATTAGACGTTTTCCCTTGCCACGGCGTAGGCGGTATGGTGGGTATGTTACTTACCGGCGTTTTCGCTAATCAAAACGTAAACCCGGGCAACACTACAGGTAACGGTCTGTTCTTTGGCCAAACACACTTGTTTTTTGTACAATGTATAGCGTTGGTGCTGGTATCTATATTCTCATTTTTCGGCTCATTGCTGTTACTGAAAATTACCGATATGATATCGCCGCTGCGCGTTTCAGCTGAAGATGAGATCATTGGTTTGGATATTAGCCAGCACGGAGAAAAACTATAGCGATTCAACTATAATTCCCAGTCTTCCTTTGTGGTTTACTATAATTTAGAAAGAATTTTATCTGTTCATTGCCGTTGGTTTTAACCAGCGGCAATGAATATCACCACAAAAACCTGACTTTAGCGAAAATACCCCATGATAATCAGAGTTTGCTAAAAGTTTCTATATACAGATCCTCTACCTTTTTGCGTGCCCATGGCGTTTTGCGCAAAAATTTCAAGCTTGATTTAATACTCGGATCATCCAAAAAACAATTGATGCGGATACGGTAACCCAGTTCGGGCCAGCCATGATGTGCTACCAGTTCGTTCAGTACCATTTCCAGCGTTTTGCCGTGCAATATATTATTAGGCTGCATAACTAATTCCAAACATGAAAGGGTGTACTAAAAAACTCATCAACTTTTTTATTGAACTCAGCGGTATGGGCCCGGAAAGTAGCATGCGGTGAATCGGGCAAGATCCATAAATAGGCATGCGGAATATTCTGATATATTAAAACCGTATGCTGTATCACGATCACATCGTGGTCGCCGCCAATAATAAGTGACGGACATTTGATCTTTCTGAGCGCCAGCAAAGGTATGTTGGGTTGAAACCAATCCAGTAGAAATATCTTCTGGTCATTTTTTTCCTTGGCTGTTTTAAATATCTTGTTTTTTGAAGCATTATAATCATCCCGCTCGCCTATCCAGTCTTTAGGATTAATAGCAGTAGAATCCGGCCAGAGATTAGCCCCTGTTGAGGCCAGTTTTATCACCTTTTCGGGATGGCGCATGGCTAGCAGCAGTGCATTTATCCCACCGTCGCTCCAGCCGATCACATAGGTTGATTTGATGTGCATTACATCCAGCAGTGCTGCAAAATCATCGGCCATCATTTCAAAGCTTAGGGAATCACGGCTATCGGTTGATTTGCCCTGTGCACGGCTATCAGGTACTATAACCATATATTTTTTGGAGAAGTAGGGGATATTATTTGAGAACGCGCTGATATCGCCACCGTTGCCATGTATCATTAACAAGGGCTTACCTTTGCCATAAACTTCGCAGTACATTTTTATACCGCGAATGTTATAATACTTACCGGCGGCAGGGTTATTGCCGTAGGGTATCTGCTTATCCTGTGCAAACGCGATTAGTGTAAACAGCTGCAGCAAACAAAAAGTAAAAATTAGTCTTTTCAAGTGGATAACTTTAAAATGCGACTAAAGGTAAAATCTTTAATATAAATAAGGGTACTAAATATAATCATTTAAATTTACTCATCTTATTATCTGCCATGATAAACCAACGTAAACTTAGATACTTGCTGATAGCATTTTTTTTAATTCTTGCTGCCAATGCGGATGCTCAGCGTAAGCAAAAAACAGTATCCCCTGTCGACCAGATCCTTAAAAATATTAAAGTACCTGAGTTTAAAAGGGATACTTTCAACATCGTAAACTACGGAGCAATAGCTGATGGCAAAACAGATACCAAAGCTATTTTTAATAAGGTGATCAGCTTGTGCAGCGTAAGCGGAGGTGGTGAGGTTATTGTACCTCAAGGCAAATTCTACATCGCAGGTCCTGTTGTACTCAAGAGCCATGTTAACCTGCATTTTAATGATGGAGCTGAACTTGTATTCTCCGGCGAGCCAAAAGATTATTTACCTGCTGTACTTACGCTTTGGGAGGGTACGGAACTCTATAATTACTCGCCGCTTTTCTATGCCTACCAATGTTCTGATATTGCCATAACAGGCCACGGTATAGTAAATGGATCAGCCAGTAAAAATTTTGCCAAATGGCGACCGCAAGGCTCGCCGGAGCAAAACAGGCTCAGGCAAATGGGGCACGACCTCGTGCCTGTTTACCAGCGCGTATTTGGTGACAATAATGCGCAGTTGCCACCGGATATGATCCAGTTCTTCGGCTGTAAAAACATATTAATATCAGGCATAACCATTCTGGATGCGCCTTATTGGGTTATACACCCGGTGTTATGTAATAACGTTACGGTGCAGGATGTGACCATCAATAGCCATAATTTAAACAACGATGGTTGCGACCCCGAATCAACCACCAACGTGCTGATACAGCGCTGCAATTTTAATAGCGGCGATGATGGCATTGCCATTAAGGCCGGCCGCGACCAGGATGCATGGCGCATTGGACAGCCTACCGAAAATGTGATTGTGAGGGATTGTGTATTCCGGTCAAAAGCTAACGGACTTTGTATCGGTAGTGAGATGTCGGCAGGTGTGCGGAATGTGTATATGTATAACGTGCAGATAAAAAAATGCCTGAGCGCCATCTACTTTAAATCCAACCTTGACCGCGGTGGTTTTATCGAGGATATACA
Source organism: Mucilaginibacter mallensis (assembly GCF_900105165.1). Taxonomy (NCBI): domain Bacteria; kingdom Pseudomonadati; phylum Bacteroidota; class Sphingobacteriia; order Sphingobacteriales; family Sphingobacteriaceae; genus Mucilaginibacter; species Mucilaginibacter mallensis. The sequence continues at coordinate 4,098,110 of NZ_LT629740.1, read as the reverse complement.
TGTGCATAACGTGCAATGTGATACCGCGGTAGCCGGGTTTATTCGCTTCGAGAATAATTATCATGGCTCACGTGGCGGCCATTATCCCTGCAACTTTAACAACTTTACTATTGATAACGTAACCTGTAATTATGCTGGCGAGGTGGGTATTTATGCGGTAGGCGTACAGGGCAATCCCCTCAAAAATATCAGCCTGAAAAAGGTGACCGTGCTTAATACGCCCAAACCTGAAGTTATCAGCAATGCCGAAAACTTGACTTATAAGGGAGTAACAATCAATGGCACCAACCTGGCAAAACCAACAAATACGGGGGTTATTACGTTGCATACTGATTGATATGCATCTTCTTTTATCTACCCTCTTTGTCGCTTGCGACAGAGAGGGTGGTCGAGCGAAGCAACGACCGGGTGAGTCGGCGGAGCGAGTTTTACCCCCACCCGGCCTCCCCCTAAGCTTAGGGGGAGGTGTCGACGAAGGAGACGGAGGGGGTAAAATGCGTTAGTGATAGGAGTCGGATACCGGCCTTGTGATTAAGGCCTGCAGGCGTATGAGCGGATAGCATGGCCGGAGGTAACGCCCAAATAAGTCCCCGTCATCCTGAACTTGTTTCAGGATCCCACAGGACATGTCAACATCATGCTGGCCACTTAGCTTGTGAGGTGCCGAAACAAGTTCGGCATGACATGAATAATATTTTAATGCGCTCCGTTAACTCACCCCGACTACGCTACGCTGGTCGACCCTCTCTGCGATAAACCGCAAAGAGGGTGAAAAAGATCTACTTTACAATTATTGCCTTTGATTGCGTAGTGTGCGCGCTAAAATATCCGAGAGCGTTATTATTGAAATTTGATGGTGGGTTTGCTGGCGTGGTACCGCCGCCCGGGCCATTACCCTGTTGCTGGCTCAGACTGAACCAGTATTTATAAATATTTTTATCAATACATTCCATCTCAACTGTGGCGGTATCAAGTGGGTGTATATCTATGCCGTTTTGCAACAGGTCATCTTTTACATAACGGCCGTTTGTAAAACTATCATCGTTGGTAAAAATGGCGCCGGCTTGCTGACCGTTTATGTATAATATAAACCGGTACTGGTTGGCTATTTTTGCCGGATCCTGGTAATCGACTGTTACGGTGCGCAGATCTTTATTACTAAGAACATCTGTTTTTGTGGTTAATGTATCAAGGTTAACAGGGTAGGGCATGGTTGATTTTGCGGTATAAATTTTACCACCGGTTTGTACAGTTAAAGTATAAGTATGACCGGGTATACCACCAAAAGGATAAATAGAATATACCCCAGGATTACTTTGGCCTAACTTATGCTTATAGCCCAAACTATCAGCTATTGTAACTTCCGCATCGGTTACAGGCGGAAAGATATTGTCGCTGGTAAAGGACACTGATTTGGTAATAATTACATACTGCGGCCCGAATTGATCTGTAAGGTTACCCTCAATAACCAACTGCGGGGCGGCGTTATCGAGTTTCAGGTCGATAACTTTTTGGCATGATGTGGCCACAATTAAAAGTATTGCTGCTATTAGTAACTGATATTTAAATTTCATATACCGCATACCGTTTAAAATTTAAAGTTCCAGGTAACTGATGGTACTCTGCCGAATAAACTTGTTTCCACCGCCTCCGTTGTGCCAGGGTTTGTTTTGCTATCGCGAAAAGTAATAGCATATGGGTTACGGTGATTATAAATGTTATAGATACCAAATGTCCAGCTGGAATGATATTTTTTATGCGGCTTCCCCTCAAACGTAGCGCCAATATCCAGTCGGTTATTTGATGGTTCACGGTTAGCATTGCGTTGCGAATAATAATAGGTAGTTACCCCACCAATAGCATATTTACCATTTGGATAAGTAACTGCATTACCCGTACCATAAACAAAAGTACTTGAAAACGACCATCGTTTGTTCAGTTGGTAAATGCCCACTGCTGATATATCATGTGTACGGTCTTGTGTGGCCGGGAAGTAATTGCCGTTGTTTATGGCATCAAACTTCCGTTCGGTTCTTGAGAGTGTATAGCCTAGCCAGCCATTAAAGCGTCCGTATTTCTTTTTTAAGTAGAACTCGATACCATAAGCCCTGCCGGTACCATACACCAGTTGCGATTCCACATCCTGGTTCAGTATCAGCTGCGCGCCATCTTTATAATCTATCTGGTTTTGCAGCCATTTGTAGTATACTTCGGTCGAGAACTCAAAAATATTCTCGTCAAAATTCCTGAAATACCCGGTTGATACCTGGTCGGCAATCTCCGGCTTGATATTGTTGCTGCTCATGGCATACAAGTCGGTAGGTGTGCTGCTGTTTGAATTACTGAGGATATGAATATTTTGTGTATTGCGGTTATAGGATGCTTTAAGCGATGTTTGATCGTTCAGACTATAACTGGCTGATAGGCGCGGCTCCAGGTAAAAATAACTCTTTACCACATCACCCGATTGATAGGTCTTTGAAGATAATGTATTACCGTCGGCATTATAAGTGCTAAAAGTTCCCGGGCCGAATATAAATATGCCACTAAGGCGCGCACCATATAACAGGGTTAGTTTATCGTTTACATGCCATTCATCGCTAACATAAGCTGCGGTCTCCAATCCGTAGCGGCGTTGTATCACTTTAGTGTTAAAGCTCGAACTATCGTTCGAGGTCAGGCTGCCCGGTGCCAGGTTATGGTGCAGCGCGTCGATACCAAAGCGCAGGGTATGGTTGCTATTGATATAATATTGCAGGTCTTCCTTAAGGTCGATATCAGTTATTTTTGATACTGCTCTAAAATCATTCCCCGGTAAAAAACTTTGAATGGTGTAGTTATAATTACTGTATACCAGCGATGTATTGGAGAATAATTTGCTGTTAAACACATGGTTAAAACGCAAAGTCCCGGTAGCATTACCCCAGTTTGTGCCGAATGTATTTCTCAGTCCCAATACATCCTTACCAAAATAGCCTGAAAGATAAATGGCGTTTTTATCATCAAAATGGTAGTTGGCCTTGGCATTCAGATCATAAAAATAAAGCTTACTACCTTTTACCGTGCTATCTGATGATGCTTTTAAAAAGGCATCGATATAAGTACGCCGCGCGCTGATCATAAATGAACCCTTATCTTTCACAATCGGGCCTTCCAGTTTGATGCGTGATGATATAAGGCCTATACCACCTTCTACAACATACTCCTTGTTATTGCCCTCATCCATCTTAATATCCAGCACTGATGATAAGCGGCCGCCATATTGCGCAGGCATGCCACCTTTATACAGGCTTACATCCTTTATAGCATCTGAATTAAAGGTGGAGAAGAAGCCAAATAAGTGAGAAGCGTTATATACGATCGCCTCATCCAGCAATATCAGGTTTTGGTCGGATGCGCCGCCGCGAACATAGAAACCGGTATTGCCTTCACTCGCCGCCTTAACGCCGGGTAGCAAGGATATAGTTTTTAAAATATCACGCTCGCCCAACAAAACGGGCACATTATTTATTTGCGACATGTTTAGCTTTTCAACGCCCATTTCGGGCGATGTTACATTGTCGTTATTATGCCCTTTGGCGCTTACTACAACTTCAGTCAGATCGTTACGGGCATTCAATATAATATCCAGAGCCACATTTTTATGCAGCGAAACCTGGCGCGAAACAGTAACATAGCCAACGTAACTGATCAATAAAGTATAGTCGCCCTCAGGTGCTGAGAGTGAATAAAAGCCATAGTTATTGCTGGCAGCGCCATTTTGCGAAAGCTCCTTAATACGTACAGTAGCACCAATTAATACCTCGCCTGTTGCGGCATCTTTAATATTGCCGCTTATGGTGAATTTCTTTTGCGCGAAAGACGGAATACCTATAAAAATAAGTAATAAACAGAAAAACGTTTTTAACAGGGGATTATTAATATGGGCTAGTGGATAATTCAACTTTAGCATTGGCAGTGCTAAAGTTATAATATTCTGTTATTAAATAATCATTATCTGCGTTCATTATATACACCAAATTCGGCTATTGATACCTGGTGATCTGCCTTGCCGATCTGTATCCTTACTTTATTGCCCCATACCCTGTTAAACCGGTGTAGTTTGATGCGTTTACCATTTTCGCCATCAAAAAGTGTTTTCCATACCCCATTTTCACAATATTCAAGACGGTAATTGGTAATGTTTGCTTTTTCTTCGGCAATAGCTATTGCATTAAATGCTTTATCCCTGTCGAAGTCAATTTCATACCATGGCTGTTTTACTGTAGGATTTGATACCCATGAAGTAGTAAAATCATCATCATTGGCAAAATCCATAATATTCATATCATCGCTCCAACTGGAGTTTGATGGCTGATTTTTAGCCAGGTTTGATGATATAATTGGTGGCTCAATAACAGGTAGTTGAGGTGCCGGGCCATCATTTTTCCATATTTTTCCTATGCTGCTTAACGCGGCCAAAGCATTATCATCAATTAAGCCATCGCGGTTGGGCGATACATTCAGTATAAAGTTACAATCAACCTTGTTAAACGGAATAATGTAATCATTCACCAGTTTTACCGGGTCTTTTACCGGGCTGGTTGGATCATTCGTTTTCCAAAACCATGAGCCGTTAATTGGTAAGCAGGCCAATGCTGGCATGCGGTTATATTCCTTTGATATTCGCTGACCAGCTCCCATTTCGTAGGTTTTAATATCTGTATAATACAAACCCTCAGCCGGGTATTTCGCGCCGTTAAGGTCCATCATTACACAATTGGGCTGTAATGATTTTACAAGATTGTATATCTCTTCAAAAGGCACATCATCATATGATATCCGCGACCATGGCGCATCCCAGCCATCAATAATCAGGGCTGATATTGGCCCATAATTAGTTAGTAATTCTCTAAGCTGTGCTTTTATCATCTCCACATCCTTTTGAGTAATTGAATGTGGGCGTATTTTATGGTGTGTATCCAATATAGAATAATACAGCATCACCTTTAAACCATTTGCCCTGAAGGCATCCGTAAATTCCTTAACCACATCCCGTTTTAGCGGACTATTCATTACGTTATAATCGGTGGTTTTGGTATCCCAGATACAAAAGCCACTATGATGCTTAGTAGTAAGGCAACCATAGCTCATATTGGCAGATTTTGCCGCTTTTGCCCATTGGTCGCAGTTTAATTTTGTTGGATTGAATAAGGAGGGGGATGCTTCCGGATCAGGCCAGTCCTGATCCATATAAGTTGGGATATTAAAGTGTATGAACATCCCAAACCGCAGATCGACAAATTGTTGCTGAAGTTGTTGTAATGGCAGTTTATCCTGTGCCTTTATAGTAAACGTTAATAAAGTAAAAATGCAAAGTAACAGGTAGTTGGTCGGTCTCTTATTCATAGGTAAATTATGAAAGGCTAAGATATTAAAAAAGCCTCATCACACACAATGGCATAAAACAAAAAAGGGTATTATACTAAGTATAACACCCTTTAATTATATTCCAGATACGCTTATGCGTATGCTCTGTCCTTTTTACCTTCCATCCAGTTTACAAAGGCACGGTTAACAACCTTATTGCCACCCGGGGTTGGGTAATCACCACTGAAATACCAGTCGCCGGTATGATCCGGGCAGGCTTTATGCAGGTTATCCAGTGTTTGGTATATCACGTGTACTTTGGCATTGGTTTTTTCAGGTGTGATGATCTTTGCAATACGATCAGATATTTCCTGATCGGTAAATGGTTCGTAAATGGCCTTTACATAATTTACCACCTCTTCTTTAGTCAGATGGGCGCTATCCTTGCATTTCTGGTAAACATTCAGGATCACATCTTCCATGTTTTTCTCCTTCAGCAGGCTTATAGCCGCCTCAAAAGCCACAAACTCACCCATGCGCGACATATCGATACCATAACAATCAGGGTAACGGATTTGCGGAGCAGATGAAACTACAACGATCTTTTTAGGACCTAAACGATCCAGTATCTTTAATATACTTTGCTTAAGCGTAGTACCACGAACTATCGAGTCATCTAATACAACCAATGTATCGTCGCCATTTTTTATGAGGCCATAAGTGGTATCATAAACGTGGGCAACCATTTCGCTGCGGTCAGCATCCTGAGTGATGAAGGTGCGCAGCTTAACATCTTTAATAGCGATCTTCTCAACACGTGGCGCCATACTCAGTACCTCGGTCAATTCTTCTTCACTTATCTTATCCGCACGGTTCAATAAACGATCGCGCTGGTATTTCTTAATGTATTTATGTATCCCCTCAACCATACCATAAAAGGCAACTTCGGCTGTGTTAGGGATATAAGAGAATACGGTATTTTTAACATCATGTCCTACAGCATCCAATATCTGCGGACAAAGCAATCTACCTAACTGCTTACGCTCACGGTAAATAGAGGCATCACTACCGCGTGAAAAGTAAATACGCTCAAATGAACATGCTTTCTTTTCCTGCGGCTCGCTGAACATATCTTCAGTGATCTTGCCATTCTTCTTCACGATCAAGGCATGACCAGGTTTTATTTCCCTGATCTGGTCGATAGGAATATTGAAAGCTGTTTGTATAGCGGGACGTTCTGAGGCTGCAACAACTATTTCATCGTTGTAGTAATAGTACGCAGGGCGGATACCGATCGGGTCGCGCATTACAAATGCATCACCATGGCCCAGTATACCGGCAATGGTATAACCACCATCCCATGAACGGGCTGATTTACGTAGAATTTTGGCAACATCCATATCATTGGCTATCAGTTTGCTGATCTCCATGTTATCGTCCAAACCTTCGCGTTTATACTGATCAAAAAGCCCCTGATTTTCTGTATCCAGAAAGTGGCCTATCTTTTCAAGCACGGTAACGGTATCAGCTTTTTCTTTAGGGTGCTGGCCGAGGTCGTATAGTTGTTGCAGTAGCTCTTCAACATTAGTCATGTTAAAGTTACCTGCAATAACCAGGTTACGGGTCATCCAATTATTTTGCCTTAAAAAGGGGTGACAGTTTTCAATGCTGTTTTTGCCATGCGTACCATAACGCAAATGGCCCAGTAACACTTCGCCGGTAAAACTAACGTGTTGCTTGAGCCATTCAGCATCGGCCATTCTTTCAGGCGTCTCCTTTTCAATCTCAGCAAATTTTTTCTGGATGTATTCGAATATATCAGCAACAGCATTTGAAGCCATTGAACGGTGCCTGCTTATATAGCGCTTACCGGGTTCAACATCCAGTTTAATGGTAGCAACACCGGCGCCATCCTGGCCGCGGTTATGCTGTTTTTCCATTAAAAGGTATAGCTTGTTTATGCCGTACAGCGCTGTGCCGTACTTTTTTTGATAAAAAGAGAGTGGTTTCAGAAGACGAATAAACGCCACACCGCACTCATGTTTAATCTGATCGCTCATGATTTGTAATGAGCCGCAAAGGTAAAATTTTAAGTTTAATTTAAGCTAAATCGTTTGTCATTAAATCGTATTAAAATCAATTTAGTTTTTAACAAAATGTTAGGTATTCAATAGTCATTGGTCATTACGCTTCGCTGCCATTGAGTCATTAGGTGTTTGAACAGGGAATTTTAATGAGTTTTTAAAAATACCGTCTAATCCTTAAATTCTATAAACCTGGGTTTTGACTTTGCGCGTTTGTGCCGTCAGCGGGCGGGCGCTAACCAAAAATTATCGAAGCGAATCTTAATGCTTCCGTTTATTATTCATCTTGGCTTTAGTGCCCGAACTATAATTATAAGTTTTTGAGTTAGCCGCCTTCTTCTCGTGGAAAGCTTCACCTGCAACCGGTTCTGTTTTCTTTGATTTGGCAGCTGGTTTCTCAGCTGGCGCTTCCTTCTCCTTTTTATCGGTATCAATAACCAACTCATCAGGCAGCGCAGCTAAAGGCATTTTTTTGCCACTGGCCTGCTCAATTTTTTTAACAAGGGCAAGCTCAATATCAGTTGAGAAAGTTATAGCCAGCGTGTCGTCATCATCGCCGTTATTTACTATCCGATTAATAAATAGTTCTTTTTCTTCCGGTACATCTAAATGGATGAGGAAGGGAATGCCACTTAAATCAAGCTCGTCAGCATTTTCATTGGCAATGATCAATACTTTAAGCGTATCATCCTGCTTAAATTCAGCCACATCCTGTACGCTTTTGGATTCGTAGGAAAGCGGGTTAATAGTTACCACTGATTCCCTCATCCTATGCTTTAAGCTTTTCTGAACGGTTTCGGCAGTAACACGGGTATTTACAAATACTACCGTTTTGGTGAATAGCTCATCATCCTGCATAAATAAATTCAGCAGGTTTAGCTTAGTCCTGAAATTAGGTACATTATATAATAATTGCTGATGGGTATTCAGTGGGATAGCCTCCAGCTCTTCAGCCTCAACAATAGCCGGCATTTTCATAAAAGGATCAATCATTTTATGGAGCTTGGCATGCAATACCTCGGTAAATACCAGGTGTTGGCTTTTGGTGATACTGTTGGCGAGTTCGGCAACAGGCAGCTGCAGGCCTTGTTTTACCATATCTTCGGCATCATCAACTATTAAAACATCAATTTTATTAAGGTTGAGGCCAAGTTTAAGGTAGATGGCACGGGCCCTGTCGGGGGTGGCGACTACTATATCGGCGCCATCTGCCAAAGCGTTCATTTGCGCTTCAATGCCGGGCGTAACGTACAGGCCGACTATCTGTATGGTATCGTTTCTTTTAAGCTGATCAAACTGTTGCATCACCGCTTCAACACGTTCCTTATCAGGTACCAGGATCAATACCCTTGGGGCATCATCATAACCACGCGTAATGCGGTTTAATATGCCGATGATATAGGTGGTAGTTTTACCTGAGCCTTCGGGAGCAACAGCAATAACATCCTGCCCGCCAATTATACGCGACAATGTTTTTAGCTGGATCTCTTTAGGATTAAGGTACCCCGCTTCGGTTAATGTACGTGATAACCCCTTGTTCAGCTTAAATTTATCTAACCACACCATTCAAATAGTATTAAGCCGCGAAGATAAGGATAAAAATAATGATGTTATTACTCCCTTCTGTCATTGCGAGGAGGAACGACGAAGCAACCTCGTCGCATGCATATTGAACGCGACGAGGTTGCCACGCTATCGCTCGCAATGACATAGAGAGAAGAGTTACACTTCTTTCCAATCCCCACTCACCATCATCGTTGAAAATGCCGATCTTACCGGCAGATCCAGATAGGGATACGTTACTTTGGATAAATATAATCCCTGAGGATGTGCAGGTGTAATAATCTGTGGGGTAATTTTATCAGCTAAATAATGCTCAAACTCATCTACACTCATGGTACCCCGGCCAATTTCAAGCAGGCGGCCTGTTATTATGCGCACCATTTTGCTAAGGAAACGGTTGGCGGAGATGTGGAAGCGCAGCCTGTCGCCGGTGGTATCAGTATATAATCTGGCGGTGCTTACATGGCAAATGGTATGATCTATCCTGTCGGGCATTTTGCAGAAAGCGCGATAGTCATCATACTGCGGCAGCAATTGTATGGCGGCCTTCATTTTATGCAGATCAAGGTTATTTTCAGGATATAATGAGCTAAACCCGCTGAAAAATGGGTCTTTATAAGTATGGATAAAGTAATCGTAACCACGCTGTACAGCATCAAAGCGGGCATGGGGCAGGCCCTGCATGGGGATGATATCAAAAACGGCAATATCATCGGGCAATAATTTATTCAGTCTGAAAAGCAGGTCGAAATCCCATTCATTTTCAATATCAATATGAAAAAAGAATTGACTGGCATGCACCAGCGCGTCGGTGCGCCCGCAGCCGGTAATGGGGACAGGTTGCTTCAGGATCTTACCCAAACAGGTTTCCAAAACTTCCTGCACATTTACAACGCCCGGATGTTTCTGCCAGCCGCTGTACCGCGAGCCGTGGTAACCTATATGGATGAAGTAGCGCAATGTTTATGTGATGTAAAAAGGAGGGTGTCATACTGAGGTACTCGAAGTATACGGATAAAGGCCTCTGCGCTCACCCTTCGACTATCGCTCAGGGTGACACCCTTCTGATTAATAAATTATACCTTCTTCGGAGGCAAATCAAATGCGATAGCATCATGCTCAAAATGCCCTTTGTGTGAGCCATCGCAAAAAGGTTTGTTTGCTGATAGTCCGCAACGGCAAATTGATACTACCGTTCTGCCTTGTAAACCGTAGTTGTTACCCTGCATATCCACTATCTCAAAATCGCCATCTATTTTAACTGATCCGTTGTTGTTAATTGTAAGTTTTGTTGTAGCCATAAATTTTTATTTGCGACGAAGGTACAAACTTGACCTTACCAACTTTTACATAAGTTGTTATATAAACTCATTCTTAATACGTGTGGATGGATACATTGTAACAATTAAGCTTGAATTTTCAGAAAGAATTTGCTAAAACGTTTTTAAGTACTATCTTGACAGCAGATTTCTAAATCTACGTTTAAAACCAATTTGTACTACATCATCTGTTTTATGAAGAAATTGTTGCTGACTACCATCAATTTTAAAATCCGAAAATATGCCGGGCCTTTAATGGCGCTGTGCTTTTTACCAGGCGTAAGTAATGCGCAAACTGTTGTTTTTATTAGTAAACCTGCCAGTACCACATCCAACGCTTATTATGTAAGTAACAAAGCACCGCTAACTGCACAAAGCTTTGTAAAGCTGCCATTAAGTGCTATAAAACCCGGTGGCTGGCTAAAAAAACAACTCGAATTACAAAAGGATGGCCTTACCGGGCATCTGGGCGAGATCAGCATATGGCTTACCAAAACTGATAATGCCTGGCTCAATAAAGACCGGAAAGGTAAATATGGCTGGGAAGAATTGCCTTACTGGTTAAAAGGTTATGGCGATATTGCTTACGTGCTGCAGGATGAGCGCATGCTGAAGGATACCAAATTCTGGATAGATGCAGTGATAAATAACCAGCAGCCCGATGGCGATTTTGGCCCCATAATTTACAAAGGCGATGGCAAGCGCGACCTGTGGGCCAATATGCCGATGCTGTGGTGCATGCAATCCTATTATGAATATTCGAAAGACGCACGGGTGCTGAGCTTTATGAGCAAGTACTTTAAATGGGAGCTTGCTATACCTGATGATAAGTTTTTACAGGATTACTGGGAAAACAGCAGGGGCGGAGATAATATGGTGAGTGTGTACTGGCTATATAACCGTACCGGTGAAAAATGGCTGCTGGATCTGGCAACAAAAATAGACCACAACACGGCTAACTGGCGACAAAAAAATAACCTGCCTAACTGGCATAACGTAAATGTGGCCGAATGTTTCAGGGAGCCTGCTACCTATTACCAACAAAGTCATAATGCCAATGATCTTGCAGCAACTTATAATGATTTTAAGTTGATCCGCAATATTTATGGGCAGGTACCGGGCGGCATGTTTGGTGCCGACGAAAATGCCCGCAAAGGTTATGACGACCCGCGTCAGGCCGTAGAAACCTGCGGCATGGTGGAGCAAATGACATCGGATGAGTTTTTATTGCAATCTACAGGTGATACTTTTTGGGCCGATAACTGCGAAGATGTCGCATTTAACACCTTCCCGGCAGCTTTTACATCCGACTATAAAGCTCTGCGTTATTTAACCGCGCCAAATATGGTAGTGAGCGATAACAAAGATCACTCGCCGGGTATAGCTAACACGGGTCCGTTTTTAACCATGAACCCTTTCAGTAGCAGGTGTTGCCAGCATAACCACTCTGCAGGCTGGGTTTATTATGCCGAGAACAGCTGGATGGCAACTGCCGATAACGGGCTTGCCGTGCAACTATATTCCGAAGGTGAAGTAACGGCAAAAGTTGGCAAGGGTATCCGGGTTAAACTTACCGAGCAAACACATTATCCGTTTAACGATAGGGTGAACTTTACTATAAATACTCCGCGTAATGTTACTTTTCCGCTTTACCTGCGTATACCGGCATGGTGTAATGGCGCATCGGTAAGCATTAATGGTAAAACAGTGCCGGTTAATGCAATGCCTGGTGGCTATATAATGCTTACTAATAACTGGAAAAATGGCGATGAAGTTGCCCTGCAATTGCCAATGGCGTTGAAAGTGAGGGAATGGAATCAGAATAAAAACAGCGTCAGCGTAAATTATGGTCCGCTTACATTCTCCTTAAAAATTGCGGAGAATTATGTAAAAACAGATGCTACAACCGCTGTACAAGGCGATTCGGGCTGGCAGGCTGATGCCGATCAATCCAAATGGCCGGCCTATAACATTTACCCTGCATCAAGCTGGAACTATGGTTTATTGGTGGATACACAACACCCGGAATTATCATTTAAAGTAATTAAAAAGCAATGGCCTAAGGATGATAACCCGTTCACCAATGCCAATGCACCCATTGAGCTTGTTGCGCAAGGTAAACAAATACCCGGGTGGACAATTGACCAATATGGACTGTGTGGCGTATTACCTGTAAGTCCGGTAAAAACCGCTGAAAAAGTTACTAAATTAACGCTGGTACCCATGGGCGGCGCAAGGTTAAGGATTTCGGCTTTTCCTGTGGTGGAATAGGTTGAAAGCCCGTATAATTGCGAAATAAACAAATAGACGCTATATTAGATTTTTATATCAAAAATAAACTGACATCCAACAAGAGTAAATTAAATGGTAAACAAAAAATTATCAATAGTTGATATTGCTAACCAGCTGAATATTTCAAAAACCACCGTATCGTTTATATTAAATGGCAGGGCTAAAGAAAAGAGGATAAGCGATGAATTGGTGCAAAAGGTATTGAAATTTGTTGAGGAAGTTGGCTATAAACCCAACTCGTTGGCTAAAAGTTTACGTACCGGTAAATCAAATATCATTGGTTTGATGGTTGAAAACATATCGGATATCTTTTTCGCAAATATCGCCCGTTATATTGAGGACAGGGCTTACAAAAATGGTTACCGGATAATTTATTGCAGTACAGATAACGATGCGGCAAAAACCAAGGACCTGATAAACATGTTCCGCGACAGGCATGTGGATGGCTATATAATTGCCCCGCCTGTTGGCGTGGAAGATGATATTGCGGCCCTTATAAAAGATGACCTGCCGGTTGTGCTTTTCGACAGGTTTTTCCCCGAGCTTGAATCGAGCTATGTGGTGGTTGATAATTTGGATGCTACGTACAATGCCACCAAATATTTTATTGATCACGGGTATAAAAATATTGCCTTTATAACCTTCTCATCGCACCAAACACAAATGCAGGCGCGTATGGATGGTTATGAAAAGGCGCTGAAGGAACACAACCTGGCATCACATATAAAAGAAGTTGATTTTTACCAGGATCCGCAATTTATTATTGAACCAATTACCGAATTTCTTGAAAAGAATAAAGGGTTTGATGCCATATTATTCGGTACTAACCGCCTTGGGGTTTGCGGCTTAAAGGCGATGAGTAACCTGGGCATAAAAACGCCGGATGATGTAGCCGTTATATCATTTGATGATAATGAGGTATTTGAAATGTACTCGCCGTCAATTACCGCTATAGCGCAGCCTATTGAAGAAATTGCTGATAATGTGATAACTATTTTGCTGCACAAATTAAAAACACCGGCCGGCAGCCGCCAACTGGAGCAGGTTACTTTAAATAGCGAGCTCAGGATAAGAGGATCTTCTTCGGTTGATAAACCACTGGTAGGATCTAAGTAGAAAGATAATACTGATATTTATGATAGCGATGGGTTTTAAACCCATCGCTATTTTTTTTGCTTTAAAAAGCGTGTCATTGCGAGTGATAGCGCGGCAACCTCGTCGCTTGCAGATCAAAACGCGACGAGGTTGCTTCGTCGTTCCTCCTCGCAATGACATGGTTTTAAGAAAGTTTCCCCTTCAACGCTTCCTTCGCGCCACTTTCCCATTCATCTTTCAAAATACTTAACACAATGGTATTACGGCGTGTACCATCTTCTAATGGCATAACGCTCCTGAGTGTGCCATCAACTTTACAGCCTAATGCTTTCATGGCGGCAATGCTGCGGGCGTTATTGGCATCGGCCCTAAATTCAACACGTACCATACCCAATTGCTCAAAAGCAAATTGCAGCAGCAGGAACTTGCAATGCCTGTTCAAACCCGTAGCGCGAAATTTTTCGCCATACCAGGTGTAACCCAGTTGTAAGCTTTGGTATTGTGGCTGTATATCATAAAAACGGGTACAGCCGGCGTACTCATTGGTTTGTTTGTCATAAACAATAAAAGCATATTCTTTACCTTCTGCCCTGGCCTTAAGTGCACCATCTACATAAGTCCTCATTCCTTCTTCACCGGCAGGGTTAACTGCGGAGTATCTCCAGGTATCCGGCTCATTAATGGCGTAAGGCAACAGTATATTAAAATCACTGGCAACAAGCGGCCTTAGCAGCACGCGTTCATCCTCCAGTATGTATTCATCTTCGGAATTAAAGGGTGTTATCATAGTTTTATTTGGCAATTGCGTAAATGTATTTAAAATGTTTTTATCGCCCAATCGTCTGTAGTATTAAACGGATGTAAAATAAACACCTTGCTATGACGATTTCCCTTATTAGAATACAATATTTATGGCTGCTTAATAAAGCTTTGCTATTTTTACCCGAATTATTGAAAATGTGCGTTGCACTCATCTAAACTAAAGCATGGAAAAACCTAAAGATCAGTCTGCAAATAAACAGGCTAAAAAGCCCGGGATATTCAGTTTGCTTAAACCTTATATGGGTTTGGTAGCAATGCTGATAGTATTCGCGCTTTTTAGTAATGGTATTAACCTGTTACTGCCTAAAATAATTGCCAATGGTATTGATGCCTATACCCATAAGCAATTTGTTTATAAGCCTATTATTATTGAATTTACGCTAGCGGTAATTGCCATATTTATATTTACTTATCTGCAAAGTATTATACAAACCTATGCCTCTGAGCGTGTGGCGCGGGATTTGAGGAGCAAGTTGTCCGACAAAATATCAAAACAAAGCTATGCCTTTGTTGAAATGGTAAACCCATCCAAGCTGCTTACCAACCTTACTGCTGATGTTGATTCCATCAAAATGTTCGTATCGCAGGCGGTTGTGTCAATAGCTTCGTCGCTATTCATAATTATTGGTGCCAGTATTTTATTGCTGATCATCAACTGGCGATTGGCCCTTTGCGTTATTGCCATCATCCCTATTATCGGCGGCACATTTTTTTATGTGTTGAAGAAGGTAAGAGTGTTATTTAAAGAGAGCCGTGCGGTTATCGATTGGCTTAACAAGGTAATCAACGAAAGTATAATGGGTTCGGCGCTTATAAGGGTTATCAACTCACAACAGTTGGAATACGCCAAGTTTTTACAGGCAAATACGAGAGCCAAAGATTTTGGGCTGTCTATATTAAATCTTTTTGCCGGTTTGATACCAATCATCACCTTTACCGCTAACATGGCAGCCCTAAGTATTTTGGTACTGGGTGGTCATTATGTGATTGCAGGCAGCATGAGCCTGGGTAATTTCGCGGCATTTAACAGTTACCTGTCATTGCTGATATTCCCTATACTGGTTATCGGTTTCATGAGCAATATTATAGCCCAGGCAACGGCATCGTATGAGCGTATTAATATAGTTTTAAACGCCGCCGATCTGCCGCAAACAGGCACTGTTAAAGAGCTATTAAGAGGTGATATCGACCTGAAGGATGTAACTGTATTATACGGCCAAAAGCCTGCGTTGGAAAACGTTTCATTTTCAGTAAACGCAGGTTCAAAAATAGCGGTTATTGGCCCTACAGCTGCGGGAAAAACGCAGTTGCTTTATTTGCTTACAGGGCTTATCAACGCCAATAACGGTACGGTAGAATTTGACGGCAGAAGCTTAGCTACGTATGATAGCGAATCGTTCCACAGTCAGGTAGGTTTTGTTTTCCAGGATAGTATCATCTTTAATATGAGTATCAGGGAAAATATCGCCTTTAGCGATACCGTAACCGATGAATCGCTGGAGAAAGCTATTGATACTGCCGAACTAAGAGGTTTTATTGATGGGTTGCCTGATGGATTAAGTACTATAGTTTCAGAACGCGGGTCGAGCCTTTCGGGCGGGCAAAAGCAGCGTATTATGCTGGCAAGGGCGCTTGCTGTTAACCCGAGAGTTTTATTGCTGGATGATTTTACCGCTCGTGTTGATGGTAATACCGAAAAGAAGATATTGGCTAACGTACAAAAGAATTATCCCGGCTTAACGCTGATATCGGTAACGCAAAAAATTGGCGCTGTTGAGCATTATGATAAGATAATTGTATTGATGCAGGGCGAAATTGTAGCCAGTGGTAAACATGATGAGTTGATGCACAGTAGTCCTGAATATGTGCAGATCTTTAACTCGCAGCAAAGTACCAGCAATTATGAAACCGTTGCTAAATAGAAATTCCGGAAGTAAAATATAAATGCAAATGAACTACGATCTTAATAAACTTTCGGAAAAGCAGGAAAAGACATCAACCTATACAGCGCTTAAAAAGCTGATACAGTTGATTGCACACGAAAGAAAGAATTTATTAATGGCTTTAATGGCCATACTTACCAACTCAACGCTTAATTTATTGGGCCCGCTAATTATTGGGCTTACCATTGATAAGTATGTGCAAACCAAACAATACCATGGCGTATTAATTAACGCGGGTATATTGTTAGCCATGTACACTGCGGCATTGGGGAGCAGCTATATGCAAACCAAATTAATGGGCGGGGTAGGGCAACGCATGCTATTCACGCTGAGGAATGCTATCTTCAATAAATTACAGCAATTGCCTGTCGATTTCTTTAATTCGAACAAAGCAGGCGACCTGATATCTCGTGTGAATAATGACACGGATAAGCTGAACCAGTTTTTCTCGCAATCACTCATGCAATTCATCGGTAATATTGCTACTATGACGGGGGCTGGTATTGCTTTGCTGTTCATTCACTATAAATTGGGAGTCGTAGCGCTTGCGCCAGGTGTTTTAATACTGCTGTTTACCAGTGTGGTATCGCCATGGGTTAAGCGGAAGAATGCTACCAACTTAAAAAGCGTTGGCGGTATGAGCGCCGAGATACAGGAAAGTCTGAATAACTTTAAGGTGATTATTGCGTTTAACCGCCGCGATTATTTCAGAAAGCGCTTTGATGAGGCTAATAAAGACAATTATAGCACGGCAATAGGCGCGGGTTTGGCCAATAATATTTTCCTGCCTGTATATAGTTTTTTCTCGAGTATTGCCCAGTTGCTGGTATTGGCTTGTGGCATATACCTCATCAGTATTGGCGATTTTAGTATTGGTTTGCTGGTAAGTTACCTGTCATACGCTACCTTGTTTTATAACCCATTAAGGCAGTTAGCCGCCTTGTGGACAAGTTTCCAGGTGGCTATGGCCGGGTGGGACAGGATCTCGCAGATCTTATCGCTGGAAAGCAATTTGCCAACTGTTCAAAATGCCCTGGCCGAACCTGAGGCATCGTTATTAGAATTCAGGAATGTGCATTTTGGTTATACTGCTGACCATGAGATATTGCATAACATTAGCTTTAAGCTTGAACGTGGAAAAACCTATGCGTTGGTTGGCCCAACAGGCGGCGGTAAAACAACTACAGCTTCGTTAATAGCACGTTTGTATGACCCATCGAGGGGTACGATATTGCTAGATGGAAAAGATATCCGCTCCTACGATCCTTTAGAGAGAACCAAAAAGATCGGCTTTATTTTGCAGGAGCCTTTCCTTTTTACCGGTACTGTAAAAGAGAATATTTTGTATGGGAATGAGCTTTATCTTAATCATACCAGCGAGCAGTTTGAACAGGTAATAACCGATGCGAATTTAGGTGGCTTACTCGCACTTTTTGAAAGCGGACTGGAAACCAAAGTGTCATCAAGCGGGGATAGCATAAGTCTGGGCCAAAAGCAGCTGATAGCATTTATGCGCGCAGTTTTACGAAACCCGGATCTGCTTATTCTGGATGAGGCTACCGCCAATGTTGATACCATAACCGAAAAACTATTAAGCGATATTTTGGATAAACTGCCGCAGCATACCACACGTGTAATTATAGCGCACAGGCTGAATACCATTGAAAATGCCGACGAAATATTCTTTGTAAACTCCGGGGAAGTAACCCGCGCCGGTTCGCTGGATGATGCCGTGAATATGCTGTTGCAGGGAAAAAGAGTAAGTTAAAAGAGTCAGGAATTAAGATTCAAGAACCAGTTAAAGAGTCAGGAATTAAGAGTCAAGAATCAAGGTAAGACCAGAAAGCTTGATTCCTGAATCTTAATTCTTGATTCTATTTCTTCTCTCTTGATTCTCTTCTTAATTATCTTTACACTTGTACTTAAACTCTTAACCCAATTATGTATAAATACGCCGGTGAAAAAGGAATTTTAGTATCCATTGATTGTATCATTTTCGGATTTGATGGCTGGGACTTAAAATTATTACTTGTTCAGCGAAGTATTGAACCCCAATTGCATAAATGGAGCCTGATGGGCGGTTTCGTAAAACCTGACGAAAGTCCGGAAGATGCAGCTAACCGTGTGCTGGAACAGCGTACAGGACTGAAAAATGTGTACATGGATCAATTCCAGGTATTCGGTAAGCCTGATAGGGACCCTGTTGAACGGGTTATTTCCATCGCTTATTTCGCGCTTATTGATATCCATCAGTATGAAAAACAGCTGAGTGATGAGTACCATGCCGAGTGGGTTTTGCTGGATGAAATACCTGAGCTGATATTTGACCATACTGAAATGGTTAAGCTGGCCAAAAGACAGTTGCGTTATAAAGCCGCGCTTCACCCTATATTATTCCAGTTATTACCTGAAAAATTTACCATCCCACAGTTACAGGCACTTTATGAAGGCGTTTATCAAACCAAGTTTGATGACCGTAACTTCAGTCGTAAGTTATTATCAACCGGCTTACTGGTGAAATTGCCTGAGAAGGATAAGCAATCATCAAAAAAAGGGGCGTTCTATTATAAACTGGATCAATCTAACTACCAGGAAAACTTTGAGTCGTTCCTGAACCTGGTTCCAAATCCGGATAAGTTTTTTTAATACTAAAACCCATACGGGTATTTAGTAGGGACGTAACTTTTTTATTCATTTATAGGTATCTGTTTGCATGTAATATATTCTTTGATAGCTTTATGTGCTTTTAGTCAAAAAACATCTGTCCAAATAATAAACCGGCTATTAGTGATTTTTTATACGTGTGAGAACTTTGTATTCAACAGCGATAGCTGTTATATTTATTTTTTGTTGTTTACAGGGTTATTCGCAGGGCAGTACGAATAAAGGTACGGAGTTTTGGACGGCCTATATGGCTAATTCAAATCCACCGGGTACTACTATGGGAAGCCAGATGGACCTGTACATTACATCAGATGTAAATACATCAGGCACGGTTGAGTTTGAGGGTGGGAGCCCCTCCATGCCATTTAATGTTACTGCTAACCAGGTAACCGTTTTAAACATGCCGGCAGCCGCATATATAGGCGTCCAGGGGCAATCTCACAATACTATTCATATTACTTCATTAAAACCGGTAGCCATATACGCGCATATTTTTGCGGAGAATTCATCCGGCGCTACATTACTGTTGCCCGTAAATACATTAGGCAAGGATTATACCTCTATTAATTATACCCAAAAAGCCAACCAGACTGCTTATTCAACATTTATGGTTATAGGTACTGAGGATAATACCACTGTTGAAATTACTCCTTCTGTTGGATTGCTTGACGGTACACCCGCAAATAAAGCTTTCTCCGTGGTTTTAAACAAGGGCGATGTTTACCAGGGGCTTGCAGGTAATGACCTTACCGGCACTCACATACAATCAGTAAGTTCGGGCACTGAGGCTTGTAAAAAGATAGCTGTTTTTTCAGGCAGCACACGAATTCAAATAGGTTGTAATCCTAAGGATAATTCCTCCGATAATCTTTTTCAGCAGGTATACCCTACAGCATCATGGGGTAAGAATTATATAACAGTGCCCTTAAAAAACCGGGATTTTGATATCATTAGAGTGATTTTGAGCAATCCGGCTACCAATGTTACCATAAACGGGCAGCTTATGGCTCCAGGCTCATTTATAAATGGATTGTATTATGAGTTTAACTCATCGCAGCCAAATATCATTACTGCCGATGAACCTATCCAGGTTGCACAATACGCGGTTTCGCAAGGTAATACGAATACGACAACATGCGATAATGATCCTGCTGATATTGGTGATCCCGAAATGATCTACCTTACGCCGCTTGAGCAAACCCTGGATCATGTAACCCTGTTTTCAACCAGTAATTATTTGATATTAGCTAGTTATATTAATGTGCTAATAAAAACTGATGCCGCATCTTCATTTAAACTCGATGGGCAACCGTATAACCAGTTTTCGGTAGTGCCTAATAATAATTTGTACTCGTACGCGCAAATATCAGTGAGTAATGGCACACATAATATAAGCGCGAGTGATGGTTTTAATGCCATTGCCTATGGCTTTGGCGAACATGAATCATACGGCTACGCTGCCGGTGCCAATTTGCAAGATCTGGATGAATATATCGCACTACAAAACCCACAAACCAAGGCCACGCAAAGCAATGGTTGTACGGGTGTTAATTATAATTTACAATTAACACTGCCATATAAAACCACCAGTATACAATGGGATTTTCAAAACGGCACCACGCCTTATACCGATACCAAGCCTGTCGCTGTTGATTCAATAACAAAAGGAACCCAGACATTATATATTTATAGTTACCCTAAAAATCCGGTGATTTATAGCAGCGGAAGTTATTCGGTGATAGTCACTGTATTTAACCCAACAGCTGATGTATGCGGTTCAACAGAAACTATTGAGCTGGATTACACCATATCTAACCCGCCCGTTGCAAAATTTAGTGTAGATAAGCCTTGCTTTGGCGATTCAACCCAGTTTACGGATCAAACCGTTGCCAGTAACACCATAAAAAGCTGGTTATGGAACTTTGGGGATAACCAGCAATCAACCCTGCAAAACCCTGCACATAAGTATTTAAAACCCGGTAATTATAATGTGAGTTTAACGGTTACGGATATTGATAGCTGTACATCAGTTTTTAGTGTGCCCAATTTAACTATAGATGCCCGGCCGGTTGCTCTTTTTGCAGCATCAACCCCTGATTGTGAAACCCAGAATATAACGTTTACTGATCAATCAACTACTGCCACCGGCAACCTTGTAAAATGGATATGGGACTTTGGCGATGGTACAACAGATACAGTTACCTCTAAAACCGCGCTGGTTAACCATACATATGCAAAAGCTGGCATTGATACCGTAAAATTGATTGTAATTAATGATAGCGGTTGCTCAAGCCTGGCTTATGCACAGCCTGAAACAATTAACCCCATGCCTGTGGTTGATTTTACTCTGCCCGATGTTTGCCTGGCAGCCGCTAATGCCCAGTTTACAGATGCAAGCACTATTACTGATAATACACAGGACGATTTTACCTATCTGTGGAATTTTGGCGATGCCAACGCAAATGATGCGAATGCAAATACATCCAACCTGAAAAATCCTCAGCATAAATACTCGCAGGCAGCTAATTATAATGTTACGCTAACGGTTACCTCAAAATATGGTTGTTCGGTTTCAAAAACTCAGCTATTTACAGTTAACGGGTCAAACCCGGCAGCTCATTTTTTTGTGGAAAATAGTAATGACCTGTGCAGCAGCGATAATATTGTTTTTGAAGACAGGTCATCAGTTGATTTTGGTAATATAACCAGTATAGTATGGTATTTTGATTATAATAATAACCCTGCCAATTCTGTAGTTTATACCCGGAGCAATATGCCTGCCGATAAAAAATATTACCATCAGTATCCGCTTACCAATTCAGATAAGCCCCAATACTATGATGTGAGAATGGTGGTGTATTCAGGGGCCAGCCAGTCTTGCGCAAGCGAGCTTGATTCAACCATTACGGTGAACGGAAACCCTACGGTTACTTTAACACAATTGGGGACCGTATGTTCAGGATCGGCACCTGTGCAGATCATTGCAAATACCGGTGAATACACAGGCACAAGTGTATTTAGCGGTACGGGAATTTCACCGGCAGGCTTGTTTAGTCCGGGTGTTGCAGGGCTGGGTACATTTACTATTAATTATCTGTTTACGGCAACAAATGGCTGTACCTATACAGCATCGCAACAGGTTAATGTGGTTCCTACACCGCAGATAACTGTTGACTCAAGTATTACGATGCTTGAGGGATCGGAAGTTAGATTGAATGCCACAGCCACCGGCGATAATCTTACTTATAAATGGACGCCAGCAACCGGTTTAAACCGCGATGATATACCAAACCCGGTTGTAAGCCTCAATAATGATGTACAATACACGCTAACTATTACCTCGGGCAATAATTGTACTGCTACAGCCACCGTATTGGTTAATGTTTTAAAAAACCTGGTAATACCTAATACATTTACCCCTAACGGCGATGGTATTAATGATACCTGGAATATAAAATATCTGGATAATTACCCCAATTGCACAGTTGATATATTTAACCGTTATGGTGAAAAATTATTTACATCCGTTGGCTACCCTATACCATGGGATGGTAAATATAAAGGCAGTAATTTGCCGGTAGGTACCTATTACTATATCATCAACCCCAAAAACGGCCGTAAACAGGTTTCAGGCTATGTAACTATTATCAGGTAATAGTTTGTTTAGTATTTACAACTAAACGGTTAAAAATAAGCAAGTTCAATTATTAAATTAATTTATATTGATATATTTATAATCGGCAGAAAGCATAATAAAATAATTAATACGTGGGGATTTATAAAAGAGCAGCGGCGATAGTTATTGTATTTACTTGTTATTGTTTGTACGGTTATTCGCAGGGTACTACAAGCATGGGCACGGAATTTTGGACCGCTTACATGGCCAATACCAATCCCCCCGGTACCAGTACTGGCAGCCAAATGGATCTGTATATCACATCAAACGTAAATACTTCGGGCACTGTTACGTTTTCTGATGGAAATACCCCAACACCTTTCACCGTTACAGCTAACAAGGTTACTGTTTTAACTATGCCAGCGAGCACCTATATAAGTTCGCAAGGGACATTTAATGAAGGAATCCATATTACATCATTACAGCCGATAGCCATTTACGCACATATTTTTGCAAATGAATCATCAGGAGCAACTTTATTACTGCCTGTAAATGCCATGGGTAAGGATTATTATTCCATTAACTATACTCAAAAAGCTAATGAAGTAGCCTATTCTACCTTTATGGTTATTGCAACCGAGGATAACACTACAGTTGAAATTACACCTTCAGTAAACCTGCTTGATGGTACAGCTGCAAATACTCCTTTTACGATTACACTAAAAAAAGGCCAGGTGTACCAGGGACTTGCAAATAAGGATCTTTCCGGTACACGCATACGCTCTATTAGTTCAGGTTCGGGACCATGTACAAAAATTGCAGTATTTTCCGGCAGTTCACGGATTGAGATTGGCTGTAATGCTTCGCAGATATCGTCTGATAATCTTTTTCAGCAGGTATATCCAACAGCGTCATGGGGCGAAAATTATATAACTGTGCCGCTTGCAGGCAGGAGTTATGATGTATTCAGGATAATTTTGAGTAATCCTGCTACCAATGTACAGGTGAATGGCAAGGCAGTGGCAGCCAATTTGTTTGTTAACGGGTTTTATTATGAGTTTAATGCTACAACCCCCCAGGTTATTACTGCCGATCAGCCCATACAGGTTGTGCAATATGCTGTTACACAGTTTGATACTGAGTCGTGCGGGACTGATGAGAACGATATAGGTGATCCGGAAATGATCTTTTTAACACCGATTGAACAAACTGTAAATAACGTAACACTATTTTCAACCAGTAACTATAAAATACTTCATAGCTATATTAATGTAACCATTAAAACAAGTGATGTGCCCACATTCAGGTTTGATGGCCAAAATTATGCGTCAGCGTTTACCCGTGTACCTGGTGATGAATCATATTCTTATGCTCAACTACCCGCTGCATCCGGAACGCATACGCTAATTGCCGCGAATGGTTTCAACGCTATTGCCTATGGTTTTGGCCAGGCTGAATCATATGGATATGCTGCAGGAGCTAATCTGCAAAATTTAAATACCAACATCACATTACAAAACCCGCAAAATAATACCTTACAGGTAAACGGTTGTACGGATGTTAACTATAATCTGGAGCTTACCGTACCGTACAAAATCACAAGTATAACCTGGGATCTGCAGGATGGGAGCACACCCTATCAGCAAAATAATCCTGTAATAGCCAGTACCACACAAAATGGCTCGCAAACTATATATCACTATCTGTATTCTAAAGGCCCGATCAATTTTAACAGTGGTGATCATACCGTGATCGCAACTGTATTTGATCCCAGTACTGATGAATGTGGTTCAACACAACAAATTCAAGTGGACTTTAAAATAACAGATCCACCTGTTGCGAAGTTCGACGTGGATAATACGCAACTTGATTATGCCACAACATTTATTGATCAGTCAACTTCAACAGCTACAATAGAATCATGGGCCTGGGATTTTGGCGATGGGCAAACCTCATTTTTAGAAAATCCAACAAACTTATATGCAAAGCCAGGCAAGTATACTGTTACTTTAACGGTAACTGACGTTAATGGTTGTTCATCAGTTTATCAAAAAACAATATTTGTACCAATTGTAGCAACTGTAGTTAAAGGCTCAATAGGTGCATGTGCAGGTAGTGCTTCGGCAAGTCCAAATATCGAGCAATTTACAGTTTCAGGCAGTGGCTTATCTGATAATATTGTTGCCGCGGCTCCAGCTAACTTTGAAATCTCGTTTTCGCCCAATACCGGTTATTCAAGTGGATTAATTATCAATCAAAGCAATGGAACAGTAAATAACATTGTAGTATATGTACGCTCGATTGCAACAGCGCCTGTAGGCAATATTGCAGGTGATGTTACATTAACTTCAACTGGAGTAACGGGGCAAAAAGTGGCGGTAACAGGTATAGTAAATGAATTACCAAGTGTAAATGCTGTGGCTCCCCAAAAGATTACAAGCGGCGAACTTTCACAGCCTGTAAATTTTACTGGTACAAGTAATGGCTTTACTTGGGTTAATGACACACCCGGTATCGGCCTGCCTGCAAGCGGTATAGGGAATATATCAGCATTTACAGCGATTAATAATACTAAGAACCCAATTGTTGCTACCTTAAAGGTAACTCCAATGTCGTTAACAATTGCATATATAGCAAATGCCAATGCTAACAGTGTTTCGGTTATTAATACAGTAACAAACGAAGTAGAGGCTTCCATACCTGTAGGCCTTTACCCGCAAGGCGTAACGGTAAGTCCTGATGGGAGTAAAGTATATGTATCAAATTATCTTGGTAATAATGTATCAGTAATCAGTACTTATACTAATACAGTTGTAGCAACTATAACGGTGGGAATCACTCCTTTTGGCATGGCAGTAAGCCCTGATGGCAGTCGCCTGTATGTAACCAATACATTAGCAAATGATATTGTAGTGGTAAATACGGCGACCAGCAAAATTGAAGCAACAATTACAGTAGGTTCACGACCTGTAGGCCTGGCAATAAGCGCTGATGGCAGCAGGGTTTATGTAACCAATTCCGACCCTACCGCTAACAGTGTTTCGGTAGTTAATACTGCCACTAATTCAGTTATAGCCACAATACCCGTTGGCACTTCGCAGGGCGGAATAATATTAAGTCCGGATGGTAGTTTATTATACGTAGTAAATACCGGTTCAAATGCATTGTTAATTATTAATACCGCTACTAACACGATTACATCAACCATACAGGTTGGCACTTATCCTTTTGGAATATCAATGACGCCTGATGGCAAAAGATTGTATATAACAGATTCACAGGCAAACGTTGTTTCGGTGGTTAATACAGTAACAAATACTGTAATAGCAACAATACCGGTAGGTACCGATCCTTTTGGTGTAGATGTAAGCCCCGATGGAGCCCAGGTATATGTTGCAAACAATGGAACTAATACAGTGTCGATAATTAATACTGCTAATAATACAGTATCTAAAGTTCTTCAAACTGAACCGGGGCCAAGTTCCTTTGGTAAGTTTATTGTAGCCGGTACAGGTTGTACAGGACCGCCGGCAACATTTACTATTACGGTAGATCCATCAAATATTGTTATTACTGCAAATGGTAATTTACCGCCACTAAGCACCAACTATGGCATACCATCATCATCAGGCAGTTTTACAGTAT
Source organism: Mucilaginibacter mallensis (assembly GCF_900105165.1). Taxonomy (NCBI): domain Bacteria; kingdom Pseudomonadati; phylum Bacteroidota; class Sphingobacteriia; order Sphingobacteriales; family Sphingobacteriaceae; genus Mucilaginibacter; species Mucilaginibacter mallensis. The sequence continues at coordinate 4,071,718 of NZ_LT629740.1, read as the reverse complement.
CAGGAGATAACTTAAAAGAGCGTATATTGGTTACACCTCCACAAGGGTTTGAGGTAAGTACTGACGATATTCATTTTAGTAATACTGTTACAGTTGGCGCAGCCGGGAATGTTGCATCAACTACAGTTTATGTTAGATTAACAGCAACTACGCCGGTTAATAGTTATTCAGGTAATATTGTTTTAAGTAGTACAGGGGCCGGATCAGCAAATGTACTTGCTACCGGAGCTGTGTTACCAGCACCGTTAACTATAAAAGCTGACAACAAAACCCGAACTTTTGGAACAGCTAATCCACCTTTAACTGCAACATATACAGGATTTGTAAATAATGAAACGGCTGCCAAATTAGCTATTCAGCCATTAATTACAACAACTGCAATTATAACCTCGCCCATTGGTGAATATCCTATTACAGCAAGTGGGGCGGAGTCTCCCAATTATACCATTTCTTATTTGCCAGGAATTTTAAATGTAGTTGCTGCTGGTTTAGTAATACCAAATACGTTTACCCCTAATGGTGATGGTATTAACGATACCTGGAATATTAGATATATTGAGAATTATCCCAATTGTACGGTTAATATATTCAACCGCTACGGTACAAAGCTGTTTACATCAGTTGGTTACCCAATACCATGGAATGGGAAATATAATGGCACTAATTTGCCCGTTGGTACTTATTATTATATTATTAACCCGGGCAACGGGCAAGATACTGTTTCGGGTTATGTGGCTATTATCAGATAAAAATAATGGGCTTTTAAATTCCAATATTTAGTCTGTTTAGGCAGGCCTGATATTATTTTAGATCTGGAAAATGGCACCGGCATAATGTCGGGCTGGGTGGCGATTATAAAGATAATTATAAGATTACTGCTATCGTAGCAATAAAAATGAGGGTAAAGAGTTAGGGAAGGGTTAGGATAATATAGTAAGCAATAAAAGCAAATTCAATACAAGTTTTTCCATTAATTGTGCTTCAGTAACAACAACATGGCTGTTTTTTGCGTACAAGCCGTAAACCCGGCTGGAGCAATTAATCATACTATTACACATTTGGGGTAGGTTTATCCGGGAATAATAGTGTACTCTTTGCGGGATTAATGCAAATAGTGCCTGTAAGATAAAATATATATAGAAAATTATCCAAATTGTAAGGTAGACATATACAACCGATACGGAGAAAAGTTATATTCGTCAATTGGTTATCCTATCCCACGGGATGGGAAGTATAAAGGCGCTATTTTACCTATAGGGACATATTAGTATATTATAAATCCTGAGGATGGCGTAAGGCTATTGCTGGGTATGTAGCAATTATTAGATAAATGAAAAGAAAGTTACTTTTATTAATTTGTTTTGTTTCGATTATACAATTGGCATCCGCACAGCAAAAGCCGCAGTATACACAATATGTCTTCAATAATTTTCTTTTAAACCCAGCGCTCAGCGGTATTGAAAACTATACCGATGTTAAAGCCGGCTATCGCAGCCAGTGGACAGGTTTGCAGGGAGCGCCACAAACCAGTTACATAACATTAAGCGCACCGCTTGGCAGTGAGTTTTTAAATGGCGATGCTACCGAAATGCCGCCGGGTGGCGGAGAAGACCCTATGAGCAGGTCATATACACAAAACTATCAGGCTGCACCGGCACATCACGGTATTGGGTTTATGCTGGTATCAGACAAAGCAGGCCCTATCACCACTACAAATATTGATGCTACTTACGCTTATCATATTGGTTTAACAAGCAGGCTTAACCTGTCATTAGGTGTTGCGGCAGGTGTTGCCCGTACCAATTTAAATACGTCGGAACTTACACTTGAAAACGCTTTTGACCCTGCAGTTGATAATGCAAATAATGCCCAATGGAGCCCCGACTTGAATTTAGGTGTATGGGCATATGCATCAGATTATTATTTTGGTGTTTCGGTACAACAAGTATTGCCTGAGAAATTATATTTCAGCACTAATAATAAATACGACCAGAGTAAAACTGTGCCCCATTATTTTTTTACCGCTGGCTATAAGTTATTTTTATCCGATGACCTTACATTGCTGCCTTCATTCCTGATAAAACAGATAAATCCTGTTCCTTTAACTTATGATGTAAACATGAAAGTATCTTTCAGGGACATATTCTGGGTAGGAGGTTCATATCGCCATAACGATTCATTCGGTATACTGGCAGGCTTTAATATCAGCTCGCTTATTAATGTAGGTTATTCTTATGATATTACCACATCTGCCTTAAATACAGTAAGTAATGGTACGCATGAAATTGTGCTAAGCCTACTGCTTAATAACAGATATAAGGTTACTTGTCCACAGCACACGTTTTAGCCCCCTAACCCCCTAAAGGGGGAACTTTTTGATTTACTATTTTTCATCATACAATAAAGGCCCTGTTTTATTTAAAACAGGGCCTTTATTATTATTACTCCCCCTTTAGGGGGCTGGGGGGCTAAAGTTCTTTCCTCAGCCTTGCTACCGGGATGTTCATCTGTTCGCGGTATTTAGCTACGGTACGGCGGGCTATGTTGTAGCCGCTTTCTTTTAGTATGTCGGTTAGTTTTTCGTCGGCCAATGGGTGGCGTTTATCTTCTTTGCCGATGTGTTCTTCCAGTATTTTTTTAACCTCTTTGTTTGATACTTCCTCACCGCTTTCGGTTTGTATCGCCTCGGAGAAGAATGATTTTAACAGGAATGTGCCATGCTCTGTTTGTACATATTTTGAGTTAGCCACACGCGATACTGTTGAAATATCCATGTTTATTTTATCGGCAATATCTTTCAATATCATCGGCTTTAAATTCTTGTCATCGCCGGTTAAAAAGAAATCGTATTGATATTGCATTATGGCGTTCATAGTTTTCAACAGGGTTTGCTGGCGTTGTTTTATAGCATCAATAAACCATTTTGCCGAATCTAGCTTTTGCTTTACAAATTGTACAGCCTCTTTCAGTTTCTTATCTCTTTGTGAAGCTTTATCATAATGTTGAAACATTTCCTGGTAAGATCGGCTTACCCTTAACTCAGGCGCGTTTTTTGAGTTGAGGGTGAGTATAAGCACCCCATCGCTGTTAATGATATGAAAATCGGGGATCACCTGCATTTGCTTGGTGTTCACCTCGTTTGAGTCGCCTGGTTTTGGGTTGAGCTTTAATATTTCATTTACCACGCCACGCAGCTCCATGGAGTTCATGTTTAATGATTTCTCCAGCTTATCGTAATGCTTACGGGTGAACTCATCCAGGTAGTGCTCAACTACCAGTATAGCTTTTTTAACGATTGGGTCGTTTGGGTCTTTTTTGCGCAGTTGTATCAGCAAGCACTCCTGCAGGCTGCGTGCGCCAACACCCGGCGGGTCAAAGCTTTGTATTACGGCCAGCATTTCTTCCACTTCCTCATCTTCGGCCATTACGTTTTGCGAAAAGGCAAGATCATCGGTAAGTGAAGTTATAGGGCGGCGCAGGTAGCCGTCATCATCTAAACTGCCTATTATTTGTTTGCCTATTCTGAAATCTTTATCTGAAACCGGTAGCAGGTCAAGCTGTGCCTGCAGACTTTCAAAAAAAGAGCTTTGTACCGCAATAGGTATCTCTTTACGTTCGTCCTCATCATCACCATTCTGGTCATAGCGCGATCCGTAATCATTTACGTTGTCTTCCTGTAAATAATCATCAATATTAAACTCATCCATCTCGCCTTTCTCTTCATCGCCGTTGTAGTTATCTTCATCGGGATCGCGGTCGGGATATTGTTCTTCAGGCTCGTTCAGGTTGGTTAAACTAAGGTCTTCAAGCGCGGGATTTTCTTCCAGTTCTTCTTTAATACGGGTATCTAATGAAACCGTAGGTACTTGCAGCAATTTTATAAATTGTATTTGCTGCGGTGAGAGCTTTTGTAAAAGTTTTTGTTGAAGATTCTGTTTAAGCATAAATTAGATAGCGCAAAAATACAGTAATTAACAATAACTTTAAACAATAGTTACAGTATGCTGCATAAAGTTGTAAAAGTTTAAAAAGTACTATTTGTTTGGCTTTCTTGTTTTTTTATTAATAACTTTAATCAAATTAAAACCAATCTTATGTCAATAGTAAAGGAATTTAAAGATTTTATTAATCGCGGTAGTGTTGTTGACCTTGCTGTGGGTGTTATAATAGGTGCCGCTTTTGGTAAAATAGTAACCTCATTGGTAACCGATATTATAATGCCACCACTCGGTGTTCTGCTTGATGGTATCGACTTTAAAGATCTTCATTATACGTTAAAAGATGCAGTGGGTAAGAAGCCGCCCGTATCAATTAACTACGGTTTATTTATAAACAATATTATCGACTTTGTAATAGTAGCATTCTGTATCTTTTTGATAGTAAAAGGCGTGAACTCAATGAAGAAGGAAGAGCCTGTACCAGCCCCCGTACCTGATCCGGAACCAACAAAAGAAGAGCTGTTACTTACCGATATCCGAGACCTGCTTGCTAAAAGTAAATAGTTCATTTGCTCACTGGTTCATTAGTCTTGTAGCTTTTAGAATCTCTTTAAGAGAAACTTACGAAGTTTTCAAAACTTCGTAAGTTTATATACCGAAGGGCATACATCCTGCAAATCAATTTAATCTTATAAATCCCGGTTCTTCTTAGAATGTCTTCGGTAACTTAGGGTCGGTTAGTATAATATAATCGCCCATTTTGCTGAATTTGGCCCAATCGGGGTTATCGAAGCTGTCATCGGCATAAGCGGCAATATTTATTATGCGTGCTTTTGGGTTATACTTTAATAATTGTGCGGCCGTGCCCAGCTTTTCTTCGCTGTGGAAACCGCCGTTTATTTGCAGTATTTTATAATCGGGATGATTCTTCGTGAACCGGGCTATCGACCAGCCCATGGTCGCATCCCATAAATTTTGTGCCTGGTACATCTGCATGCCGGGCATGGAGGCATGGCCGCCCATAATTTGCACAAATTTATCATAGTAGGGTCCTGTAGCGGTATCAATAGGCAGGGGTGGTAACCAACTCTTGCCAATGGTGTCCAACTGTCGCAGGCTGCTTAATCCCAGTCGGTTAACCATACTGGTATAGCGTGATGGCGCATTTGCTGCTATAACTGGTATGTTGCTGCTTTTAGCCAGTTCTATCAGCGGACGATAGTCGCCATAATTTGGCCAGGCTTTGGCATCGTTTGTAAAATTGTTTTCGCTGATGAGTCCTTTCAAATATTCGTTCAAAACTGTTTGCCTGTCTGTCTCAAACATTTCCATTGATAAGGCAATTTTACGCGGATATTTTTCTGCTAAATTTTTAAGCAATATTAATTCCAACTGATGCCCTGTAGAATCATTGTGCTCTTCACCGAAAAATAAGACATCAGCATCGGTCATCTCATTTATGATATTGTCAATAGAGATCAGCTTTTTGCTGTGTGTATTATATATTTTGTAATGAGATATGGAGGTGTTCTGACTAAATGAAAAAAATGGGAGAAAGAGCACAAACAGATAGGTGGTAATTTTCATCAGGCAGGGTTAAACAGGATAATTACTTTAATTAATTTTAATAACAATTTGTTAATGAAACCTTAAAAGGAAACAAACTTATGTGAAAAATATGTTGTTTATTTTTATCAACACATAATATACAATAATTATATCATGACTAACTCAATTCTCGAAATTACAGAAAACGAATATTTAATAAAGCTAAACAGGCAAAATTTTAACCTGTCGTTTATTCGCAGCTTATTAAAAATGGTTGAAGTGGCAAACCCTGCTGATGATCATAACAATATGATGATGTCTGACAGGCGTATAATTACCAGTCAAAGTAATTCATCAGAGCCTGAATATTACAGCTCGATAGACGAAAAATAATAGCGTTTTAATTTTTTGTAGAGACGCAATACATTGCGTCTCCGAACCGCTATATTAAAAAAAAGACACAATATATTGTGTCTCTACGTGTTTACGTAGAATTTATCCTAAAAAGACGCAAAGTGTTGCGTCTCTACATCCTTTTTTAAATTTTCCGGGCATAAAAAAAGACGCAATATTTTGCGCCTTTCTATATTTTATTGAGGATGCCTGTTTTAGAACTGGCGATATCCGCCCCTTACTACCTGCTGTTTATCCATTTGCGCCATTTGGGCTTTCATCATTTTGATCTGCTCGGTAAGTAATTTGTTCTTATCGTCCTTAGTGGCTTCAGATAAGTACATCTGCGCTTCGCGCTTGTTGCGTTTTGCCATTGATATACCTGCCAGGCTTAGTTTAGCCAAAGCGATGTTGTGCGACATCTTCATGCCTAACTGCAGTGATTTTTTAAAGTATTTCTCTGATTTTAAAGGCGCTTTGCGCGATTCTATCAATCCGATAAGCAGGTTATAATAGCCATGCTGGGTTTTGTTCAGTTCCTTTTCGTAATCCTTAATTTTTAATAACCATAATTCGGCTTTTTCATTTTGTTCTTTACGCAAAAACCATTGTGCTATAATCATGTTTTCGTTAAAGAAAAAGCTAAGTAATACAATACCACCTAAAAGTAATACCAGTATGCCCCACCACCACGAGCCGGTAGCACAAAGTGCAACGGCACCGCCAAAGAACACACAGGCTATAATTAATCTGAAAATATTTGACATAATTTGAAATGCAATAAACTGAGTGCAAATATCCGTTAATTTGCACCATAAATCAACATCTATATTAATATTTATGGCGGTAGAAATGGAACCCTCATGGCTGCAGGTTTTGGGCGATGAGTTTGACAAAGATTACATGATAAAACTGAAGCAGTTTTTAAAGGAAGAGAAGGAAGCTGGCTACAAAATATATCCCAAAGGCAGCGATATTTTTAACGCTTTCTGGAAAACCCCGTTTACAGATCTGAAAGTTGTAATACTGGGGCAGGATCCATACCATGGTGCTAACCAGGCACATGGGTTATCATTCTCGGTACAAAAAGGGATTAATCCGCCGCCATCGCTAAAAAATATTTATAAAGAGTTGCAAACAGATATTCCTGGCTTTACCATACCCGAAACCGGCGACCTTACCGAATGGGCTGAGCAAGGCGTGCTGTTGTTAAACGCCACGCTAACTGTTAGGGCAAGCAGCCCCGGTTCGCATCAGAAAAGCGGATGGGAGATTTTTACCGATACCGTGATCAACAAGATTAGCGAAAAGAAGGAAGGTATCATATTCCTGTTATGGGGAAAGTTCGCGCAAAACAAAAGCGAGCTGATTGATGCAAGGAAACACCATATATTAAAGGCAGCCCATCCATCGCCATACTCGGCCAGTAATGGTTTTTTCGGCTGCCACCATTTCTCAAAAACGAATGAGATATTGAAAAAGGAAGGGAAGAGGGAGATTGATTGGCAGATCAGCCCCCCGACCCCCTAAAGGGGGAGGAGCAAATATGCTAATCAAAAGTTCCCCCTTTAGGGGGCGGAGGGGGCTTAATACTCCAACGGTACTATCGGTTCCTTTTTACTGGTTGACATGATCATCATGGTTTGGAACGTTTTAACCACGGTGATGCGGCTTATTTTTTCCATGATGAGCTGCTCATATGATTTGATATCGCGTACATAAACTTTTAGCAGGAAATCGCACTGGCCGGTTACGTGATGGCATTCGGTTACTTCCTTAATGTTCTGTATCTCATCAATAAAAGTCTGGATGGTGTTTTTCTGATGAAAATCCAGCGATATCTGTATAAATGTTTTTATACCCAGGCCCAGCTTCTCTTCATCAACCAGGGCATGGTAACTTTTAATATATTCGGCGTTCTCCAGCTTGCGCACACGCTCTAATGTAGGCGCTGGTGATAGGCCTATCTCATTGGAAAGCTGTAAGTTAGTGATCCTGCCATTTTCCTGCAGGATCTTAAGAATCTGTAAATCTATTTTATCGAGTTCTGTTGCCATAATGGATGCAAATATAGATTTAAGTTAGTTCACAGAATAAAATTTTTTGAAAATTACTTTTAACAGAAATAAATTTTTTTGTCATAAAATTTAGACTTGTCTAAATTTATAATTAGATTTGCTTAAATGAGCACGTTAGCCGAAGAAAATTATTTAAAATGCATTTATCACTTGTCGCTGAACAGTGAAAATGTGAGCACTAACCAGATTTCAGCTTCAATAAATACCCGTGCCGCTTCGGTAACGGATATGCTTAAAAAGCTGGCGGATAAAGAGCTCATTAACTATACCCGTTACCAGGGGGTAAGCCTTACTCCGGCAGGTGAAAAAATTGCTGTTCATATCATCAGAAAACATCGTTTGTGGGAATATTTTTTGGTGGAGAAGCTGGATTTTAAATGGGACGAGGTGCATGAAATGGCCGAGGAGATGGAGCACATATCATCAATGGAGCTGGTTGACAGGCTGGATAAATTTATGGGCTACCCAAAATACGACCCGCATGGCGACCCGATACCAGACAGCAACGGACAATTTAAAAAGCATGACCTGCAGCCTGTATCAACCATTGGTGTTAATGCTACAGGTGTAATTTCGGGAGTGCGGGATCATTCGCCCGGCTTTCTGCAATATCTTGAAAAACAACAATTAACTATAGGAAAGAAAATAACCGTGACAGAAATTAATACTTACGACCATTCAATGGTTTTGGAGATAGAGGATTCGGAAATACACATCAGCCGCGAGGTTGCCAATAATTTACTAATTACCTTATGACCGATCAGCATAACGAATCATTGGGCAGTGTGCACAGCTCAGTAATTACCGAGAATAAAACCGGTTGGCGTAAATTCATGGCCTTTATTGGTCCTGCGTACTTAGTGAGCGTTGGTTATATGGACCCGGGCAACTGGGCAACCGACATAGCAGGAGGCAGCGCGTTTGGCTATAAGCTGATATGTGTGCTGTTTGCATCGAATTTAATTGCCCTGTTGCTGCAATCATTAAGCGCGAGGCTGGGCATAGTGCGAGGGCTCGACCTGGCGCAGGCATCAAAATACAGCTATAACCGCTTTGTTAACTTTTGCCTTTATATACTAGCACAGATAGCCATAGTGGCCTGTGACCTGGCGGAGATTATTGGTATGGCGATAGGCTTGAACCTGTTATTTCATTTACCGCTGATATGGGGCGTATCGCTTACCATAACTGATACGGTGCTGATGCTGTTTTTAATGAACAAAGGCATGCGCAAGCTGGAAGCCTTTATTGTATCAATGATATTTGTTATCGGCTTATCTTTTTTGGTGGAGATGTTTATTGTAAAGCCCGATTTTGTGGAGGTAGCCAAGGGCTTTATACCAACCAGCTTAACCGGGAGCTCATTATACCTGGCTATCGGTATAATTGGCGCTACGGTGATGCCACATAACTTGTATTTGCATTCATCGCTGGTACAAACCCGTAAAATAACCCGTACTGATGCGGGAATAAAATCAGCCATTAAGTTTAATATATGGGATACGCTAATTGCCCTGAATGTTGCTTTCGTTGTAAATGCCGCCATACTTATATTAGCGGCCAGCGCGTTTTTTACAAACGGATATTTTCAGGTTGCCGAGATACAGGATGCTTATAAATTATTGGAGCACATATTTGGTTCGTTAGCACCGGTATTGTTTGCAATTGCATTGATTGCATCGGGCCAAAGTTCAACTATAACAGGAACGCTTGCCGGGCAAATTATAATGGAAGGCCATATTAACCTGCGTATTGAGCCATGGCTAAGGCGATTGCTGACACGTGTACTAGCTATTGTGCCCGCGGTTTTTACTATACTTTACTTCGGCGAAACAGGCTTGGGTAGCCTGATTATTTTAAGTCAGGTGGTGTTGAGCCTGCAACTGGGTTTCGCGGTTATACCGTTGATACATTTTGTGTCCGACCGTAAAAAGATGGGTAACTTTGCTATTGGCCCGGTGGTGAAAATATTAGCCTGGGGTTGTGCAATTATAATAGTGGGACTAAACGCGCAATTGGTTTATCAGCAGTTAGGCGATTGGGAAAAAGCATCGCCTACGGCAGCGCTTTGGATATATATAGCGGTGTTTCCCGTAGTTATAGGTATTGCTTTGCTGTTGATATATGTGTTTTTTCGCCCAATATTTTTTAAACATAAATATCAGCCTAAATATGTACCGCATGGGCTGGCTACGGTTATTGATGAGCTTGATGTTATTAAATATCACCATATAGCCGTAACTATTGATTTTTCACAGAATGATACGGAATCCATAAGGCATGCTATAATGCAGGGAGGTAAGCATGCCGATTACACGCTGATACACGTTGTTGAAACGGCAGGTGCCAGGTATTATGGTGATGAAGTGATGGATCAGGAAACGCAAAGTGATTTGGATAATTTAGATAAGTATGTAGATGCGTTAAAGAAGTTGGGTTACAAAGCCTCGCCTAAAATTGGATATGGTGCTCCGGCAGCGTCTATAGCCAAAATAGTGAATAATGACCATATTGATTTTATAGTGATGGGCTCACATGGGCATAAAGTGATTAAGGATCTGATATTTGGCACAACGGTGAATAGGGTGAGGCATATGGTGAATGTGCCGGTGTTAGTGGTGAAGAGGCCGCCAGCCTCCTAAAGGGGGAGTTTCTGATTTTACCCTCTTTATCGCTTGCGATAGAGAGGGTGGTCGAGCGAAGCAAAGACCGGGTGAGTTAACTATACGGGCGATAAGGCGTAAATGCACTGGCGGTGTTGACTCACCCCGACTACGCTACGCTGGTCGACCCTCTCTCCGCTGCGCGCAAAGGGGGTGGGGAGAACAGGACAAACAAAATTATTCGCATATTTGCAGTGTAATGATTGAGGAAAAGATATATATAAAGAATAAGAAGGCCTATTTTGAGTACCACATACTGGATAAATATGTAGCTGGTATAAAACTGTTGGGGACCGAGATAAAATCCATCCGTGAGGGTAAGGCAAACATTAATGATGCTTTTTGCACCTTTATAAATGAGCAGTTGTATGTAAGAAATCTGCATATATCAGAGTATTCCTACGGCTCATTCTACAACCACGAGGCCAAGCGTGATCGTGTGTTATTACTCAATAAAAAAGAACTTAAAAAACTCCTAACCCGCGGCGAGGAAAAAGGCCTGACCATTGTGCCGCTTGCTTTGTTCATCAGCGAGCGTGGTTTTGCTAAGCTGGAAATAGGCCTGGCACAGGGTAAGAAAACTTTTGATAAGCGCGAGACTTTGAAAGAACGTGATACTAAAGTGGAGATGGATAGGGCGATGAAAAGGTAAGCTCAGCCCCCCGACCCCCTAAAGGGGAGCAAAAGTGCAAGGCGAAGAATACGCTTATCAAAAACTCCCCCTTCAGGGGGCTGGGGGGTTACCACGCCTTATCACCCACCAACGGCACAAATCTAAAAGTATCCAATACTATTTCCTCATAATCATACTCACCAACCTTTAATACGGTTACCATTTTTTGTGATTTTTCATCACCTACCGGGATGACCAGGATACCGCCGATGGCTAATTGCTGCAGTAGTGTTTCGGGTATAACGGGTGCCCCCGCGGTTACTATTATTTTGTTGTAGGGTGCATGTTCGGGGATGCCTTTTGAGCCATCGCCTAAAAAGAAATTGGGCTTGTAGCCGATGTTTGGTAAAACGTATGAAGTGCGTTCATAGAGTTGTTCCTGTCGCTCAATGGTATAAACTACTGCGCCAAGTTTTAATAAGATACAGGTTTGATAACCGCAGCCGGTACCGATCTCCAGTACTTTGTCGCCTTTTTGGATGTGCAATAACTCGGTTTGATAGGCTACGGTGTAAGGTTGTGATATAGTCTGCCCGGCACCTATGGGGAAAGCGATATCCTTGTAAGCCTGGTTCCAGAAAGTTTCATCAAAAAAGAAATGGCGTTTTACCTGGCCTATGGCTTCCAGTACTTTTTCATCTGCAATTCCTTTTTTTCTTAATACCTCAACCAGTTTCTTACGTGCGCCCTGTTCCTTATAGTTATCGGTGAATTTGTATGCCATTGCATGGCTAATTTACTATCATTTTTAGGATTTAGGTAATGCTAATCACATAGGTAAATTTAAGGTGATGTAAGTAAGCAGGTTAAAATTATAAGCGGATTTATACATATTGACTTGCTTGTTTAATATTTTGGCTAAAGCCACTTTTATTCTAATATTATCCGTCCCATAAATGGGACGGCAATGAATGAGATGATAGCTGCTACAAGATTTAGCCTGCATTATATTCATTGCCGTTGGCTTTAGCCAACGGATAAAAATATTTGAATTAGGGCTTTAGCCAAAGATGTTTGCAGGATAAATCAGACTATGTGTAGCGTAGCAGCTACTTGCCCCGTACCATCTAATATATATTATAACCGAATGAAACTAAACCTATTCTACAAGTCAATTTTAAGCATTTCGACATTATCTGTTTGCGCAATTTTATCCTGCAAAAAAAGCGATCACTCAACTAATATTATAAATGCTGATGCAACTATTATAAACACAGGCTCGTCGGCAGCAGATGGCTGCGGCTGGCTTATACAAACAGATTCGCCCGACAGTACTTTCAGTGTTCCTGATCTTCCGGCTAAATACATGATAAACAATTTAAAAGTACATATTGCTTATCACAAACTGGCAACCAGGTTTTATTGTGGTCAGCTCCCTGCAGCAAAGGATCCAGGCTTTACAGAAATTGAACTGGATGCGGTAGAAACGCGTTAGTATCAAGTCAATAGTTGTTAGTCGCAAGTCTAAAGCCGTATTTCGTCGTTTTCGGCTTTTGACTTGAGACTAGTGAAGCTATGTTTACTTACTTAGTACTTCGCAAACAGGTTTATGTAGTATAGGGAAGTTGCACGAGTTGGCTATAAAACATAATTCGTTGGCTTTATGATGCAGTTCATTTGCCTTGTCAACCATAGCAGCATCATTTACAATAACAAGTGGATGTAACGTAACCTCAGTAAAATGGCCACCACCATTGGCGGTTTCTGTCATGGTGCCTGTTGCCGCATCGGTATAATCAACTACAATAACGCCTGCTTCTGAACATAAGTGAAGGTACCATAGCATATGGCATGATGAGATCGACATGACCAGTAATTCTTCGGGATTATACCTGGTGCCATCGCCGCGAAAGGCAGGATCAGACGAAGCGGGAACCAATGGCTTGCTTCCGGTATTGAGTTCATGATTTCGGCTGTAATCACGGTAAGCGCTTGTTCCTTTGCCCAGGTTGCCGGTCCACGTAAGGTTTGTTTTATATTGATGAGTTTTCATGCTAATATATTAATAAGGGTCAACATCAGGCTGAACTATGCTGCCCTTGCTCAATTTAGTGGTTTGAAACTGTGTTATCGTATCCCTGATAACAGTTTTTGCTTTATTAATGGATATGGCATCCTTTTCAAATTTTAGCAGGATGGATTGGATGTAAAAATTACGGATCCGGCTAACCAATGGCGCTTGCGGGCCAATTACCCGTTCATCACCAAAATGCTTGCGCAGCTCTTTTGCGAGATAAATAGCCTGGTGGTATAATACCTCCGGGTCTTTATGTTTTATATCTAAATTAATAAGACGATAGAACGGAGGGTATTTAAAGCTTTTACGTTCCGTCATCTCTGTAAAATACAGATCCTTATAATCGTTCTCAATCACTTGTTTTATCACCCGATGACCGGGATCATAGGTTTGGATAACTACCTTGCCCTGCTTGCCTCTGCGCCCAGCCCTGCCGCTTACTTGTGCCAGCATCTGGAAACTGCGCTCATTGGCCCGGTAATCCGGGAATTTGAGCAGACTATCAGCATTAATGATACCTATAACGGTAACATCAGCAAAGTCCAGGCCTTTGGCAACCATTTGTGTGCCAACAAGAATATCGATCTTCTTTTCTTCCAGGTTGTTCAGGATAGTTTGTAAAGAGTTACGCGAGCGGGTGGTATCCAAATCCATGCGGGCGATGCGGGCATCGGGGAGGATCAGGCTCAGTTCGTCCTCCACCTTTTCGGTGCCAAAGCCTTTATATTCCAGGTGAGTTGATCCACAAGCCGGGCATATAGTAGGTGAATCCTCCTTGTAACCGCAATAATGGCAGTGTAGTTTACCACTGCTTTTGTGAAAAGTTAGACTTACGTCGCAATTAATGCATTTTGGCGTGTAGGCACACATTTTGCACATCAAAACCGGGGCATAACCACGGCGGTTCTGAAACAGGATCACCTGCTCTTTATTGGCTAAAGCCTGCTGTATATCTGCAATCAACACACTGGTAAAGTGCGATTGTATAGTTTTCTTTTTGGTTTCCTCGGCTATGCTTACTATCTCTACTAAGGGCATTTCAACGCCGCCAAAGCGTTCGCTTAGTTCAGTAAAGCCATATTTATGGGTACGGGCATTGTAATAACTTTCAAACGATGGGGTAGCCGATCCTAACAGCACTTTGCCTCCGTGCATATTGGCTAAAAAAATAGCTGCATCACGTGCATTGTAGCGTGGTGCAGGATCAAATTGTTTGTACGATGTTTCGTGCTCCTCATCAACAATGATCAGGCCCAAATCATTAAACGGCAGGAATACCGATGAGCGAGCGCCCAGCACCACCTTGTATTCATTGTTCAATACCTTTTGCCAAACTTCCACACGTTCATTATCATTAAAGCGGGAGTGGTACACGCCAATATTAGCACCGAAATACACACGAAGCCGTTCAATAATATGCGTGGTAAGCGCTATTTCCGGGAGCAGATAAAGTACCTGCCTGCCGGTTTGGATCATCTCCTCGATCAGTCGGATATAGATTTGTGTTTTGCCCGATGAGGTTACGCCATGCAGCAATACCACATCCTTTTCAGCAAACTGATCGCTGACGCTTTTTAAGGCCTCCTGCTGTTGTTCGCTTAGCTCGAAGTTATTGATGGCTTCTTCTTCCTCAAAATACAGGCGACTTACATTCTTCTCTTCCGGGATGAAGACTTCTTTTTCAATTAGCGTTTTAATGCTTGCTGCTCCCGCGCCACTTTCTTCAATCAACTCGTTTTTTGAGATAGTTTTTTGCTGCCGCGATAGTTTAATATAAGCTAATACTGCATCCGCCTGCTTTGGTGCTTTTTTCTCAAGGATGCCAAACAGTTCCCGCCTGTTATCCGGGTCGTTATAAAAAGGGTTCAGCGTAATAAAAGTACGTTTGCGGGGTTTATACCGCTCGCTAACTTCTTCTGATATATTGATAACGTTCTTTTCGAACAGCAATTTCAATATCGGCATCACCTGTTTTTGACCGAGCAGTTTCACGATGTCGCTTACGGTTAGTTCGGGTTGGATATCCAAAGCCTCTACAATCAAAAACTCCTTATCGTGCAAAGTGCTACGGTCGACAGGGAAATCCTTGTTGAGCATGATCTTGGTTTCACTGGCCAACTTTAAGGCCGATGGTAGTGCGGCGCTCATTACTTCGCCAACATTGCACATATAATAATCGGCCAACCAGTACCAAAAATGTAGCTGTTCATGGGTTACTACGGGCTTGTCATCCAAAATTTCAACTAAATATTTAGCCTCATATTTTTCGGGGGCCTGTTTGCCAATGCCGGCTATTATAGCGGTGTAGAGCTTGCTTTTACCAAACTGCACAACGGCGCGTTTACCAATGGCAACGCTGTCATTGAGTTCATAAGGGACACGATAGGTGTAGTTTTTCGCTATCGCCAAAGGCAATATCACCTCTACAAAAAGTGTTTCCCTGTCGGTATGTTCGGCTTGGGCAAATTCTAACATGGATGTGCTCATTTACTTTTAAAAGCGGCCATAGCCAGCGTTGCCCAGCCAATAATAAACAGCAAGCCGCCAATAGGGGTTATAGGCCCCATTATCCACAGCCAGCTTAAACCGATCAGATCGCGGCAGGCCAGCAGGTATAATGACCCTGAAAAAAAGACGATACCTAAAGTAAAAAGGTAATAGCTGGCATTAATTAACCTATTTTTGGTGTGTGCAAATGTTGAAAGAAACAGCAAAGCAAAAACATGATAAAACTGGTATTGTACTGCAGTATGCCATACTTCTAATTGCGTAGCATCTAAATAAGCTTTTAAACCGTGCGCCCCAAAAGCGCCGGCTATAACAGCCAGCATACCAAAAACAGACGCTGTAATTATGATTTGTTTGTTCATCAGGAGATAAAAGGCTAAGTTAACCAATTGAATGTATTACTTTATTGACACATGGTAAAAATCCGAAGGGAATGCGTTAAAATATTAATCGGGATACCGATGGGTTTAAAACTTTGCATGTTCGAAATATCAAGATTCCCCTCTTGAGAGGGGGGCGTTGACAGTGCGGCTGCAGAGGTGTGTTATTCCGCATGTATAATGACACACCCCTACACCCCTCTCAAGAGGGGAATCGCACAAGGGCTCGTTTTCTTAAACAACATAGCGATGGGTTTTAAACCCATCGCTATGGAAAAAGCAATAGCGATATTTAGTGCTTTTTATCAGCTAAAAATCTAAATTGCATTATTAATTATTGAATGAAAAAACTGGTAATTACCACCTTAATTTTACTGATAGCTGCTGCATATATTACGGTTGTATATTTTAAAAATTTGAATACGCCGGGGTCGCATACCAGCCAGTTGATGGCCACCATACCGGATGATGCTGCATTAATATTTGAATTTAACAACGAACAAAGCTTTTATGATATCTTTAATCAGAACAAACTTTTAGAGTCTGTTATCGGGCAGGAAAAGATCAATAATATTGATACCCTGCGCGTTGAACTATTGAATAACCGTTTGTTACAGCAGTTTTTTGATGGGCAGAATGTGTTCATCTCCCTGCATCCCTTAAAAAATCAGGATGCCGACCTGCTGTTAACCATGGCCGCAGGTAAGGGGTTTGATACTGTAATGATGAACCAGCTGGCAAAAAAGCAACACAATGGTTTAATAATTACATCAACCCGGATAGGGGGGAAGCCGGGTTATAACATTTACATAAATGCTATAAAAAAGCGCTTTTATGTAGTTAACGAAGAAGATGATATTTTTTCGGGAAGCTTTTCTGAAGAATTGGCTGAACAGGCGGCCTCCTATAAACCTAAAAGCGACCGAAAGGATTTTGTGCTGTTATCAGAAAGACAAAACAATAACTCCCTGGCTGATCTGTATGTAAATTACAGCCAGATACAGCCGCTGTTTGATCAGCTGTTTAAAAATAAGAATACCGATGTACTGCGCAGTTTTAAATTACTACCCGCGATGTCGGTTTTAAGCCTTAATTATAAGAGCGATGCCTTTATGTTCAATGGCATTACCACCATTGAAACTGATGAACCATTAAGCTATCTGAATTTATTTGCCGGACAGCAGCCGGTTGTTAATCATTTAAAAGATATTTTCCCTTCAACTACGGCTTATAGCACTAATTTTTCGGTATCAGACCCATTAAAGTTTGAAAAAGACCTTGCATTGTGGCACATTAAAGCAGGCATAAAAAAGGAGAAAGACTCCATATTTAATAAGTTAACCGCTGAAAGTGGGGTGAATTTAAGAATTGAATTTACTAATCTGCTCAGCAATGAGTTTGCGATAGTGACGACCCGCTACCAGGAAAAGTATGCCATTATATCGTTAAAAGATGGTTCAAAGCTGCGGCCATTTATGGTGAATATCAGCCATATGGTTTCAGGTAATTCGGGCCAGTTCAATTATAATAAACTGCCATTTTTTTTATTGGGCGATGCTTTCAGCATTTTCCGGCGGCCGTACTTTATGATAGTGGATAACTATTTGATATTGGCCAATACCGCTGAGGAATTAACCAGTTATTATGATTCCTATATCAATCGTAAATTTATAAGTAAAACAGATAATTATAACCAGTTTAATGATCTCCTGTCTGAAAGGAGCAATATTGCCTTTTTTATCAATTTTAAAAACGCCCTGCCGGTCTTAAAAAAAGATCTGAACAATGGTTTCTATGATTCGCTTGAAAAAAGTGAACCCGGCTGGAAGAATTTTTATGGCGCATCGTACCAGTTTAGCGCTGCAGATAAAAATTTCTACACAAATTTTTGCATGAAACTAAACAATATTGATACTGCCGTGGTTAAATAATAACCAGGAGTTAAAATGCATACAATTGTTACATTTTGTTAATGATAATATTTTATAGCGCAATGGTATAATCTGCGTTATTGAATTATTTTTGGCGCGCGAGAAACAACCTTTATGAATAAACTATCAGTACTGTTTTTATTATTATTTTTCTTCTTTACAACAAAACTATTTGCCCAAACCTACTCACAATACAATACCGGTACATTATTTGATTCGTTTGAAAACCCCTCGCAGAGAAGTTTTATACCCGACTCAAGCCGGATGTATGCTTCTAACTTTTTGATTCCAAATATTGACGGTAATTTTTTCCTGACCGGTGATGCACAGAAAACACTTAAAAACCGATATTATAATGGTTACTATAAAAACGACCTCCTGAAAATAGGATCGGGTAATAATTATAATAATATAAACGCAAATGCCAATGCATATATCCTGATGTTTAAAGTCTTCACCAGCTTAAATGGGAATTCAGAATTGGGATTTTTTATACAAACTAAAGGCAATTTCAGAGGGGCATTTACCGACGAAAATGTAGCGTTGCTTAATGGTGCTACTGATTTTCCTAATAGTTCCTATACCAATGTACTTAATTCAAGATACAATTATCAGCTTTATGGGCAGGGCGGATTTACTTATCGTGAACAGGTGACTAAACAATTTGCTTTTGGTATAAAATTGGGATATGTAACCGGGATATATGATGCAACAGTTAATATAGACCAGTCGAAAATAAACTTTAATAAAAAGGCCGACACCGCGGCATTATATTTAGGCGGTACTTATCGTAAAACACGTAGTATAAATGCAATACCTATATTTAATCCGGGTTTAACGGCAAGTATCGGTACAACATATAAAACTGAAGATGGGTATATTATACAAGGTAATATAAAGGACCTTGGTTTTATTCATTGGAGCCATTTAATGAGGATTTATAATTTTTCGGTTGCTAACGAAACAACTATTAAAGGGCTTTCAACTCCTGAAAGGGAAAGCAATGTTTACGATGCTTTTATTTCGGCGATGCATAATAACGGGAAGGATATATCCTATACCACCCCACTTGATGGAACAGCCGAACTGAGCGTGTCCAAATTATATTGGTTGGGTGATAATAATGCAGTAAGCTATTCACCTACATTAATTGCCTCAAAAGAGTTATTTTATAATGGCTTTACTGGAGTGCTGGTTAATCCTGTGAGTTATCAAAATTATACAGCAACGGTTTCCATGTCATATGACAATAATCAACTGTTTAACCTTGGCGGGCAACTAATGATAAAATCGCCTAATGCTGAGTTTTTTATTGGATCGGATAAGCTTTTACAAAGCGGCAGATTAATACTTGCCGGTATGGGGTCGCAAAAGGAAATAAACGAGTATGGTTCGTTTACCGGGGCTGATATATATGTAGGAGTTTCATTTAAATTCGGGCCGATTATTGAGCACCCGATGAATGCAAGCTATATCCCGATAAATGAGGATGACAATAAAGGTTTTTTAGGCCGCATGTGGGATAAGATATTTAACCCGCATGCAGGATCATTACAAAATAACTAAGAGTTATACTGCCTTTTTGCCGGCAACAAAATCTTTAAGATAATAAGGCTCAAAATAGGCCACATCTTCAAAATCTTTAGCTATAAATTTTTCAGCAGCTTTTTGTGTAAGATGTGTGGCCGAGTTGGTGAAATCAGGTATGAATTGCGCATTAGGATTGTTGCCCAGTACTGCTATACATTTATCGGCACCATCGCCAAAAAATAAGATTTTAGTGTTTTTCAACAGTTCACTAAAACTGTTTTCGTCAATGATTTCGGCTGTTGTTGATTGTATTCTTTCGCCTTTGTTGTTAAATAGTGCGGTGTAAACTTCCATACGGCGGGCATCTATCATGGGGCATAGCAGCATGTCGCCATTAATGATCTGATCATCATTGATAACACCATATGCCATTGCCTCTAAGGTTTCGATAGCTATAAGTGGTTTATCTAACGCAAAGCATAAACCTTTGGCCGTTGATATACCGATGCGCAAGCCCGTATATGAACCTGGGCCGCAACTAACGGCTATAGCATCAAGGTTATCATAAGTAAGCCCTTCTGCCGTCAGTAATTCATCAATGTAAACAGTGATCACCTCGGCATGTATATTACGTTGATTGATCTGCCTGTAAGCTATAACCTGCCCATCCTTTGCCAGGGCAACTGAACATACAGTGGTAGCGGTTTCAATTTGTAGGATCATTTTTTAGTATCAAGTAGCTTTAGTTGGTATCAAGTAGCTAGTATCAAGTATCAAGTAAAGAGCTTTGCTTTTTGACTTTGAACTTTTGAATTTTGACTTAATCAAGGTACCGGGTCATGCCCATGGCCGCCCCAGGGGTTGCAGCTGGCAATGCGTTTCAAAGTTAACCATCCGCCTTTAAATGCTCCGTGTTTTTTTATGGCTTCAACACCATACTGCGAACAAGTGGGTGTGTAGCGACAAGATGCTCCTGTAAGCGGCGAAATAAAGTATTGGTATATCTTTATCAGTAAAACAAAGATACTGCCTATAATGGCCTTAAATATGTTATAAATGAACATCATTTGGCAAGCTGTTCACTCAGCTGTTTTAAAAGCTTAAGCATCTTTTTTTCGAAAAGATCGAAGGGTTCTATCTGCTTGCCTATATAGCCTAATGACAGTACTATCTTTTTATTGGTACTGGTAAGCAGATCATAAAGATGTTGTTGTTTTTGCAGGCGGTAAGCTTCGCGCAGGCGGCGTTTTATCAGGTTACGGTCCACAGCGTGTTTGTAACGCCTTTTTGAAACCGATATTAATACCTGTGCAGCGGTGGTTTGGGTTGCATTATCAACCAGCAGCCACGATGCTTTGAAGGGGTAACATAAAAAAGAAGAACCGTTATGAAAAAGCTCATCAATAAGCCTTTTATTACATAACCGTTCTTCTTTTTTAAAAGTATACATATTTTGCTGATGCTGAACCGAAAACTAATTACATAACCACGGCTCAAGCCCCTGCAAAGGAGAATGCAGCGTTAACTATGCTTTATGCTTGCCTTCGTCAGATACTGACAGTCTTTTTCTGCCTTTAGCTCTTCTTGCTGCTAATATTCTTCTGCCGTTAGCAGATGACATGCGCTCACGGAAACCGTGTTTATTTCTTCTTTTTCTTTGCGAAGGCTGGAACGTTCTTTTCATGATTGTTTTATTGTATTCGTTGTTTTAAAAACAAGAGCGCAAATGTAGTTATTTAATTCAAAAGTTAAAAGGTAAAAATCAAAATAGTTTGGTGGGAGTGATTAGTGGTTGGAGATTAGTGATTAGTTGGTTGATATGTTCGGTTGTAATCTATCTCCACGCGTCATTGCGAGGGACGAAGCAATCTCTATACTATACAGAGCGAATTTGATGAGCTTGTTGACCTGCCTACGTAAAGATTGCTTTGTACCGCGCAATTACGCGCGAAGAGTAAAAATGATTAATGATCAGTGACCAATGACTAACTCTCGCTCTTTGTTGATGTTGTCACCATAGGTGTTCGGAAGATTAATGGCGTTCCCTTCGGTCGGGCTCTTCGCTCATACTGCACAGGCCTTAGTCACGGCCTGCACTGGGGCCCTCGATTGGCCGGTATCCGCTGTGATCCCTAACGCAACTTATGATTAAAACAAAATTTTAATCCTGAGCGGTAGCTAAGTATCTTATCCGCGTTTTACCGCCGGACAGATGTTTCGCTACCGCTCAACATGACAATTAAAAAAATGACTGATGACCAGTGACCAATGACTGATTACTCAAACCACGCCATTACAGCGTCCTTAGTTGGCATATCAATATTTAGTTTCAATTTCTTGCGCATCCCGCCAAGGTCATTAAATACTTTGTTGGGGTTAGCTGCTTTTAGTTCTTCAACGGTGTTAAAGCCCATTTTATTTAATACGGGCACCCATTCCGGCGATACGCCTATATTTACAAAATCATCAAGCGTAGCAATTTTTGATTTTTTCTCAGGGCGCATCTGCGGGAAGAACAGTACTTCCTGTATAGTGCTCTGGTTGGTCATCATCATCACCAAACGGTCAATACCAATACCTAAGCCTGATGTTGGCGGCATGCCATATTCCAGGGCGCGCAAAAAGTCGTCGTCCATCGCCATTGCCTCATCATCACCACGCCCTGCCAGTAATAACTGGTCCTCAAAACGCTCACGCTGATCTATCGGGTCATTTAATTCTGAATACGCATTGGCGATCTCCTTGCCATTCACAAACAGCTCGAAACGTTCGACCAAACCATCTTTGCTGCGGTGTTTTTTGGCAAGCGGTGTCATCTCGATAGGGTAATCGGTGATATAGGTTGGCTGTATCAGGTTAGCCTCCACTTTAGCGCCGAAAATCTCGTCAATTAGCTTGCCTTTACCCATACTTTCGTTGGTTTCAATACCTAAGCTTGCACAGGTTTCGCGTAAGCCGGCCTCATCCATTGCCGATACATCAATACCTGTATATTCAAGGATAGAATCGTACATGGATAATTTCCTGTAAGGTCCCGCGAAGTTTATCTCGTTAGCCCCGTATTGTACAACCGGGATGCCGTGGATAGCACGTGTTACATGCTCCAGGCATTTCTCCACCATTTCCATCATCCATATATAATCCTTGTAGGCTACATATATCTCTACCGAGGTAAATTCAGGGTTATGGGTGCGGTCCATGCCCTCGTTACGGAACATTTTACCGAACTCATATACCCCGTCGAATCCGGCAACTATCAGTCGTTTTAAATAAAGCTCATTGGCTATGCGCAAAAACAGCGGCATATCCAATGTATTATGGTGCGTAGCGAATGGCCTTGCAGCAGCTCCGCCATGTACAGGCTGTAAAATAGGGGTTTCCACTTCCATCCAGCCTTCGCTGTTAAAGTAGTCGCGCATGCTGCTGATTACTTTTGAGCGGTTGATGAAGATCTGTTTAAAATCCGGGTTAACGGTCAGATCCACATAGCGCTGGCGATAGCGTTGTTCAGGGTCGGTAAAGCCATCGTGGATGTTACCTTCCTCATCGCGCTTTACTACCGGAAGTGGTTTTAATGATTTGGATAGTACGGTCATTTCCTGTACGTGTACAGAGATTTCGCCGGTTTGGGTCAGGAAAACAAAGCCTTTAACGCCAACGTAATCGCCGATATCCAGCAGTTTTTTAAATACAGTATTGTATAAGGTTTTATCCTCACCAGGGCAAATATCATCGCGTTTCAAATAGATCTGGATGCGACCTGTTGAATCCTGCAGCTCAGCAAATGATGCGCTGCCCATAATACGGCGCGTCATGATGCGGCCCGCGATGGTTACGTTCTGATAAGCATCGGGGTTAGCCTCAAAGTTGGCGGCAATGCCCTGTGCCCATGCGTTAACATCATAGGCTGCGGCAGGGTATGGGTCGATGCCTAGATTGCGAAGCTGTTGTAATGATTCGCGGCGTATAATTTCCTGTTCGGATAGTGCAATACTCATATTTTTATTAAAGTTGCAAAAATAGCGTTTTTTTGGATATGAGGGTGGGAGAGTTGTAAACTCTCTTTATCAGTAGGCTTCAGTCGCAGACTGAAGCCAGTGCTCATACATATGCATCATTTAAAAATCTTTAGCTTTGTGAATATGAATACACTCAATGCCGAAACGGTTATCCCCAAATATGCCTTTGAAGAGGATGTCGCCATAGGTAATAAAATGTTCAAGATCGTGAAAAGCTCGCACAGTGTAAGGTATCATAAAGCCGATATGCTGGTGCCGCACCGCAAGGATTATTACTTTTATGTATTTGTAAAGCAGGGGAACAGTCGGCACTGGATTGATATGACCCTGTATACCTTAAGGCCTGATACTTTTTATTTTAGTGTGCCCCACCAGATACATTTAAAAGAGGAGGCTAAGCCCTTCACGGGTTCCGCCATTAATTTTACTGAGGAATTTTTGGCAATGGAAGAGAATGGTTTTTTAAAACAATTGCCCATCATACAAAATCGCCATAACGGACATGAACTTAATTTGAACAGTGATGATGTTGTTTTTATAGAGGACTTGGTTGATAAGATCCACACGGAATATAATGCCAAACAAAACTGGCAAAACAGTATGCTGGTAGCTTATATGCATGTGCTGCTTATTTATTTGAGCAGATTATATACCGAGCAATTTACAGATGGAGAGCAAGCACCAGAAAAGCTACTGCTGAAAAGATACCTGGCCCGGATTGAAGATGATTATAAAGAGATACATGATGTTGCCGCCTATGCCGATATGCTGAACATTACCGCCGGGCATTTAAGCGAAGTGGTAAAAAAACAAAGCGGAAAAACGGCTATGGAGCACATCCATGAGCGTTTAGAATGGGAGGCTAAACGTCTACTTTTCCATACCGATCACTCCATAAAAGAAATAGCATTTGAGCTGGGTTTTGAGGATGCATCATACTTTAACCGTTTTTTTAAACGCCTGGCCGAGCAAACACCCGCCGATTACCGGAAGAGCACCCGGCATTTGTACCATTAATGCCTGTTTAAGT
The DNA here is from genome assembly GCF_900105165.1 of Mucilaginibacter mallensis. Classification (NCBI taxonomy): domain Bacteria; kingdom Pseudomonadati; phylum Bacteroidota; class Sphingobacteriia; order Sphingobacteriales; family Sphingobacteriaceae; genus Mucilaginibacter; species Mucilaginibacter mallensis. The sequence goes on along the minus strand of NZ_LT629740.1, from coordinate 4,047,010 downwards.
ACTATCTGCAATTTTTGCAGGCACTTACTTTTGTGCTGTGTTTAAACCATACACATAAAAGTAATGACAGCACAGGAAGAATTAAATAAAGCTACGGTACTTCGCTTTAACCGTGAAGTGCTTGAAAATGGCAGCATTGATGCCATTAATGAACTCATTGCTCCCGATTTTATTAATTATACCGCGCCGCCGGGCACGCCAAATGGTCCGCAGGGAATAATAGACTTTACCATTAATATGATGCACAAAGCCTTAACCGGCATCAGCGTTAAAATACACGACCAGGTTATTGAGAACGATAAGGTGGTAACGCGCAAAACCATTTACGGCACGCATATTGGCAACTTTATGGGTGTAGCGCCAAGTAATGAGCAGGTAGCCATAAATATTATAGATATCATCACTGTTAAAAACGGGCAGTATACCGAGCATTGGAGCATACGCGATGCACAGGACATGATTAATAAATCAACAAAAGCAAATAACAGATAATTATGAAAACAGTATTGATAACAGGCGCCAATAAAAGCATTGGCTTTGAAGCCACCAGGCAATTATTAGCCAAAGGATATTACGTTTATTTAGGCAGCCGTGACCTTGAAAAAGGAAATGAAGCGGTCGCTACGTTAAAAGCAGAAGGACTTACCAATGTTGAACCGCTGCAAATTGATGTAAGCAACCCTGAATCCATTGCAAAGGCACGTGAAGTGTTGGGTACGAAATTAACATCATTGGATGTATTGATCAATAACGCGGGCATTCTCGGCGGCATGAATCAGACTGCATTGGCTACAGAAACAGATACCGTTCGCGAGGTATTTGCCACTAACTTTTTTGGTGTGATAGATGTGACCCGGGCTTTTCTGGATCTGCTGCAAAAATCTGACGAACCAAGAATAGTTAACGTAACTTCAGGACTGGGATCGCTTACCCTGCACAGCGACCCAAACTGGAAATACTACGCCGTTAAAACCGTGGCTTATGGCCCGTCAAAATCGGCATTGAATGCTTATACTATTGTTTTGGCCTATGAATTAAAGGATACCGCTTTTAAAGTAAATGCGGTTGACCCCGGCTATACTAAAACTGATTTTAACCATCACAGCGGCCCCGGGACTATTGAAGATGCTGCAGCGCGTGTAGTTAAATACGCTACAATTGGTGCTGATGGCCCTACGGGAGGATTTTTTAGTGATGATAATAATCCGGAGACGGGGGTGAGTCCGTGGTAGTCTGAATCAGAATTTATCGGATTTTTTTGATTTATAGGATGGTCATTAAGCTTCAGTAATTACAAAGCCTAATGATTCAAAAAACGGTAATTTTTGGACTATCTTTATAATACAATGTGTTATAAATGAGTGAGTCTGAAAAATATCCAAGATTAGTATATAAATATAGAAGTTGGAATGATGAAAATCATCGAAATATTCTTCTGAAAAATCAACTTTTTTTGGCTTCACCTAAAGATTTTAATGATCCATTTGATTGTAGAATACCAATCAATTATCTATTGCTGAATACACCTGACAAAATATCACAATATGCTACTGAATATACCATTCGTCAATTTGATAGATTAACAGAGCTGGGGGTAAATTTAGAAGATCATATAAAATTTATTGAAGATCGGTTAAGTAATGAAATTAGTGAAATTCAACAAGAGAATGAATATCGACATTTCAAGGAGCAAGATGAACGATATGGTGTATTGTCCTTAAGTAAAAAGTGGGATAATATACTGATGTGGTCACATTATGGTGACTTTCATAAAGGGTTTTGTATTGGCTTATGGGAAGAAAAATTACGCAATTCTAAATTCGTTGGAAAAGGCGGTCCTGTTATTTACAATGACAATGATGATTATCCAGAAATTAGTCCTTTAAATGAGCAAAATAATCTTGAAAAATCATTTATTGAAACTCACTACAAATCTAAAGATTGGCATTATGAAGAAGAATATCGGCTTACACGATTATTTTATCCTAATTATCCAAATTTGTCAGATAGAATAATTGAAGTAGGAGATGATTTTTTTGCTGAGATTATACTAGGAATACAAATTCCAAAAGAACATAAAGAGGAAATTATGATTATAGCAAAGAATAAAAGTATACCAGTTTATCAAGCTGTAAAAGTGCCAATGAAGTTTTTAATTGAAAGGATTGAGATTAATTAAATTATATCACTAGTGCGAATTGCAAACTCACCTGATCTTTAAGCTTCAGATTGAAGCTTGTGGGTGTTAAAGGATTTACAAGGTGCTAATCACATCATGTAAATCCTTTAATCCTAAAAATCATGGTTCCAACCTTAATCCGCATCTGCTTCCTGCAGGTACATCTCATCAATATCGCCGGCGTATTTCTTTTCTATCACTTTGCGTTTGGCTTTCATGGTGGGGGTTATTTCGCCCTCATCCATGCTGAACGGATTGCGCTTTACCTTGAAGCCTTTGATGCGCTCAAACTTGGCCAATTCGTTTGACAGGCGGCGAACATCCTGACCTATCCAGTCGGTAATTTCTTTTTCGTTGATGAACAGGTCTTTTTGTGCGAAGAAATCATCGGTTAAACCAAAAGTTTCCTGTAGTGCTTCACGTGCCGGGATGATAATGGCGGTAACATATTCGCGCTTATCGCCAATCAAAAATACGCCCTCAATGCGCGGACTTTTCAGGTAGGTATTCTCAACCGGGGTTGGGTATATGTTTTTACCGTAAGCGTTCACCAGCATATTTTTAAGGCGGTCGGTTATTTGCAGGTTGCCCTTAAAAAAACGGCCGATATCACCGGTATGGAACCAGCCTTCCGGGTCGATAGCCGCGGCAGTTTCTTCGGGTTTGTTCCAGTAGCCCTTCATTACGCAATGCCCGCGTACAATGATCTCACCTTCTTCCGACTGGTAGTTCTTGCTAAACGTATCATAGGTTTGCACGGTATAGATCTGGCGGGTTTCCACATTCTGTATGCCCACTTCAATACCAGGGATAATACGGCCTACGGTACCATAAACCTGCCTGTCGTTTTCAGTTACTGACATAACAGGTGAAGTTTCGGTAAGTCCAAAGCCTTCTAATACTTTAATACCGAGGTCGCCAAAAAACTCACCGATATTTTTGGGCAACGCGCCACCGCCCGAGATCATGAACTTTAATCGTCCGCCGGTTTTTTCCTTTATTTTGCTGAATACCAGCTTATCGGCTATTTTGTATTGATAGCTTAATATTGGTCCGGATTTTTTACCGGCTTCACTGGCTATACGATATTCTCTGCCAATTTTTAATGCCCACAGGAATATTTTGGCTTTCATGCCACCGGCTTCTGTGCCGCCTTTTATGGCTTTATCGTGGATGCGCTCTAACAAACGCGGTACGCAATTCATTACTGTTGGACGAACTTCTCCCATGTTTTTTGCCAAAAGATCGAGGCTTTGCGCAAATGCTATCTGGCATCCGGCAGCTAAACAAACGTGGTAGGTAGCAGTGCGCTCAAATACGTGCGATAGCGGCAGGAACGACAGGAATAAATCGCTGGATTCAATTACCGGGATCTGCAGTAGACAAACACGCACGTTTTCGCAAAGGTTATAATGGGTAAGCATCACGCCTTTAGGTGTGCCTGTAGTACCTGAAGTATATATTAAACAGGAAAGATCGGACGGTAAGATAGCTTCGCGGGCAATGTTAATAGCTAAGCGGTATTGGTGAACCAATGTATGACCTTCTGCTATCAGCTCTTTAAAACCGATAACTCCGGCATTTAATGCGTTTTTGCCCAGGTTCTTTTCAAAATCATCAAAGGCGGGGATGATACGAATAAGTTCGGGGCAGTTATTGGCTATTTTTGCTACTTTACGCAGCAGGAAAGGGTTGCCAACTATTAATGTTTTAGCGCCGGAATCATTTAAAATATACTCGATCTCGGTTTCGCTAAGGGTAGGGTAGATGGAAGTATTTACTGCGCCTATCTGTTGTAGCGCCTGGTCATAATAAACATAATCAGGACCGTTCTCAATGATTAGGGCCAGACGGTCGCCTTTTTTTACGCCAATTTCCAGAAACCAGGCTGATATGGCATCGATTTTATCTAGGGCTTGTTTATAGCTGATCACTACCCACTCGTTGCCTACTTTATGTTGAAGAAAAGGATGAGTTTCGTGATGTATGGTGGCAACGGTATTGCGTATAAACTTCGGAACTGTATTTATATCAGGTGTTATATTCATTTCGGAATAATCGGTAATTAACTAGCTAACAAAGCTAATTTATTTTTATTAAATGATTACACAGATTTTATTTGAGGGATTGCTTCGATTTTGGTTTGATTGCACCGATTTATATTGAGGGTTTAAATGCATATATTTATCGCATAATTACTTTCAGAACATATTATAAACGGATCACCAAAAATCCGGCCTGAGCACAGGTATTACACTGCGGAATAAGCAGGTGGTAATTTTTTTGCCTTTTTTATTTACTTAAAAATTTAAATGCATTTGTATGGTGTTAACGTGCGATTATGCAGTTATCCCATCGTAAATTATAAACTCATGGAAAGTATATCCAATAAAGAAATAGTATTAATATGTTACAGGAAAATAATCCGCGACCTTGACCTGTCACTTGTTGACAAGTATATAAGGGAGGATTATATACAGCATAGCCCTACGGTTAAGGATGGTATGGCAGGATTATGTGAGATGTTGCATTTTATGAAGACCTTGCCTCGCCCGACTGAGGTTGCACCATCACCCATTATCAGAATTATTGCCCAAAGTGATTTTGTGGCTGTTCACCTGGATATCAGGTTTATGGGTAAAAGGGCGGCTATTATTGATCTGTTCAGGCTGCAGGATGGTATGCTGGCAGAGCATTGGGATGCAGGGCAGGGAATAGGTGATGACGATGTAAACATGACCAATGGTACTATCACAATTAATGAAAGCGTTGATGCCAGGGAAAGTAAAATGATAGTGCAACAATATTATAATAATGATCTTTCAAAAGCTGACGTGTATTTAAGTGCTGATTACATTGAGCATAATACTGCCAGTACTTTATTGAATTGGCCTGATAGTATAAAAATGCACAGGTTAATTGCTGAAGGTGATCTTGTTTTTGCGCAATGTGAGGGTGTGAAATCCGGGAAGATATTTGCCTTGTACCACATATTCAGGGTTGAGACCGGTAAAATAGCAGAACATTGGAGCGTGGAGCAGGAGGTACCTGCGGTTATGGCGCATGGGAACGGGATGTTTTAGTGGTCTTTTTGCTCTTATTTGATTGTCATAGCTGAGCGATAGCGCGGTACCCCCGTCGCATGGCTATTGAACGCGACGAGGTTGCCGCGTCGTTCCTTACAGCAATGACAATTTGTTATCAAAACAAAAGAGGCATCTTTCGGATGCCTCTTTTATATATCATTTTCAGTAAATTTTAAACTGAGAAACTCTCTCCGCAGCCGCAGGTGCGGGTTGCGTTGGGGTTGTGGAAGTTGAAACCTTTACCGTTTAGTCCGTCGGAGAAATCAAGCTCGGTACCGGCAAGGTACAGGAATGATTTCATATCCAATGCCAAACGTACACCCTGATCTTCAAAAAACTGGTCGCCTTTTTTTATTTCGTTATCAAAATCAAGATTGTATGATAAACCGGAGCAACCACCACCCTGAACAGATACACGCAGAAAATACGACGCATCAAGCCCCGAATCCTGCATGAGGTGGTCTATTTTATCTTTTGCTTTATTTGTTACAGTTACCATTTGTTTAGTATTTAGTCACTAGTATCAAGTATCAAGACAGAAATCTTCTGCTTGGTTTATTTAGTACCGGGCATAAAAATCTTGATACCTGATACTAAATACTTACTACTAATTAATGATGTACTTTTTCGCTTGCTATCGGCTCCATGCCGTTTTTAACGCGGTAGTCATTAATTGCTGCTTTAATAGCATCTTCTGCTAATACCGAGCAGTGAATTTTTACTGGTGGCAGGGCAAGTTCTTCAACAATGTCCATGTTGTCAATCTTCATGGCATCGTCAATGCTTTTACCTTTAAGCCATTCGGTAGCTAATGATGATGATGCGATAGCTGAACCGCAACCAAATGTTTTGAATTTAGCATCGGTTATAACGTTGTTATCATCAACCTGAATCTGCAGGCGCATAACGTCGCCGCACTCAGGGGCACCAACTAAACCTGTACCTACTTTGTGGCTGGCCTTATCTAAGGTGCCAACATTGCGGGGGTTAGTGTAGTGATCAATTACTTTATCTGAATAAGCCATTTTATTTAGTATTTAGTCTTAAGTTTTGAGTCGGAAGTCAAATTTTCAAACTCTTTAAATATTATATATTAAAACATCTGCACATTAGCGCATCTGCATATTTGCACATTTATTAATGTTCCGCCCACTCAATTGAGTCAAGGTCGATACCTTCCTTAAACATTTCCCAAAGTGGTGATAGTTCGCGCAGGTGGGTAACCGATTTTTTAGTTACTTCAACAGCGTAATCTACTTCTTCTTCGGTAGTGAAACGGCCTAAGCCGAAACGGATAGAAGAGTGTGCCAGATCATCCGACAGGCCTAAGCTCTTCAATACATATGATGGCTCCAGCGAAGCTGATGTACAAGCCGAACCTGATGATACAGCCAGGTCTTTCATCGCCATCATTAAGCCTTCGCCTTCAACATATTTAAAGGAGATATTAGCTACATGCGGTAAGCGGTGTTCCTGGTTGCCATTTACATAGCTTTCTTCCAGCACTGTTAACTTAGCTTGCAGTTTATCGCGTAAAGCTGATAAACGTTTTGCTTCGCTTTCCATTTCCTGCATACAAAGTTCGCAGGCTTTACCTAAGCCAACGATGCCCGGTACGTTTAATGTACCTGAACGCATACCGCGCTCGTGGCCGCCACCGTCCATTTGGGCGGTAACTTTAACACGTGGTCCTTTACGGCGAACGTATAATGCGCCAACACCTTTAGGACCGTATATTTTATGTGCAGATAATGCCAGTAAGTCGATGCCATCAGCATTAACATCAACCGGGATCTTACCAACGGCCTGGACAGCATCTGTCATCATTAAAGCGCCATGCTTGTGGGCAATAGCAGCAATTTCTCTTATAGGTTGTATAACACCAATCTCGTTGTTACCATACATGATCGAAACCAGGATAGTATCAGGGGTCATGGCTGCTTCAAGTTCAGCAAGGTCAATTAAACCATCTTCCTTAACACCAAGATAGGTTACTTTACCACCCAGTTTTTCAACGTGTTTACAGGCATCAAGCACAGCTTTATGCTCAGTAACTGTAGTGATGATGTGGTTACCTTTTTCTTTATACATCTCGAACACACCTTTAATAGCAAGGTTGTCTGATTCTGTAGCGCCTGAAGTAAAGATGATCTCTTTTTCGCTTGCACCTATCAATTTTGCCACCTGTTCGCGGGCGTAGTCAACGGCTTCTTCGGCTACCCAGCCAAAGGGGTGGTTACGGCTTGCCGCATTACCAAATTTTTCAACAAAATACGGCAACATGGCTTCCAGTACCCGTGGGTCCATTGGCGTAGTAGCGTTATTATCTAAATATACCGGGATATTCATAGCTTTTAATTAAACATACAAAGATATACAAAGTTTTTATTTAAAATGATTCAAAACAAGGGTTAAAAATTGTAGGCCGTCATTAATTTGCAATATTTGGATATGGAAAGAATAGAGCATATAGGAATAGCCGTAAATAGCATTGAAAACGCTGGAAAAGTTTACGAAAAGCTGCTGAATACGCCTGTTTATAAAACCGAGGAAGTAAAATCAGAAAACGTAATAACAGCATTTTTACAATGCGGTCCCAATAAAATTGAACTGCTGGAAGCAACCTCAGAAGATAGCCCTATTGCCAAATTTATAGCTAAAAAAGGGGAGGGGGTACATCATATAGCTTTTGAAGTTTTAGACATCCGAGCCGAGATGGAACGGCTAAAAAGTGAAGGTTTTGTGTTGCTGAATGAGGAGCCGAAGATGGGTGCTGATAATAAGTTGGTTTGCTTTGTGCACCCGAAAGGGGTTAATGGGGTGTTGGTGGAACTTTGTCAGAACCAGGATTTTATTACTTCTTGATTAGGGTTGTATATGATTAGACTTGCATAAGGGCCACAAACGGGACGCTTGCGGCAGCGAGGGGATGATATAAGTTAGTCGCCAATTCGTTCAGCGAGTTTATTAGGCTGTATAGAGAAGATTTTAGTAAGGTGCTTATTTAGTGTTGTATTTGGGCGTTGCCTGCGGCCGGGTTATCCGCTCATACTGCACAAGGCATTAGTCACAAGGCCGGTATCCGCTACTATCCCTAACGCGGAGCTTAGACGCTTGCGGCAGCGATGCAATTTCGCGTTGCCGTTATTAAACAAATAAGCTTCCAATTTCCTGGAAGCTTATTTATAAATGCGTTTAATTGACCTGTTTATTTAGAAAGAGCAATTGATTATTGGAAATAGAAATCCACTTGTGAATTTGTAGTTCCGTTGTTAACAAACACTGTGTTGTTTCCGGATGGTGTATAAATTGCACCGTCACTGGTTTGAACCCAGGTTATTGGTTGATTTGTTGTACCTGAGCCAACATACTGAAGGTTCATCGATTGCATTGCCACTTTTTGATCAGGCGGGAATGCTAAGTAGGTATTGGAATAAGCTTCCCAGCATTCAATTGTCTGGTTTGCCGGTTCGGGGAAGGATTGTGTATAGGTGATGGATGAGTGCCCCGAAAAAGCTATAGTGTATGTATAATTTCCGCCTGTAGCAGATTTTTGTGTAATTACCCCGGTTACGGTTGTGCCGGAAGCTACATCAATCGCATTGGAATGAAAGTAATTTCCGTTTGCAAAGCCCCAGTTCTGAATAAACCAGGTAGCGCCATGGCCATCTTCCCAACCCAGTACGGGCTGCATAAACGAACTTCCATCTACGTTATCTGCGCCGTTCCACAAAAATAGTGTACTATCGCGACTCGGAGCGCTGGGAACAACCCAACTGGTAGAGAAAGACTTTATATCTTTTCCTGATGGAAGGTTGCCATAAACATAATAACCGTTGCCAACTCCTCCCGTTTGTGCAGCAAGTGCATGAATTGAGGCTAAGTGTGATCCTGAAATATTTTGAGTGCCGTTGGTAGCAGTAGTAACAGCACCGTAATCTTCAATTACAGCTCCTGTTTCAGAATTTATCTTTTTTACGTGCCCGTCAATTTGGGCTACTTCTGTGCCTTGTTCTATCAAGTGCACTTTAGATTCAGGCACCATACCAAAAGGCGTGGATACCATTTTTGTTTGATTAGCCGCGGCGGTATTGACTGCAGTTGAGGAAGCCGGTTTGGCACCGTCCTTTTTACAGCCCGTTATGGCGACTGTAACAATAAATAACGCTGATAACAGAAATGCAATTTTTCTTGGGGTTGGAATGAAATTTTCGTGTTTCATAGCTTTCATAATTGTTAAGTAAATAATTTAATAATTTGGTCAATTACTTCCAAGTTAAGAATACGAGTAGATGGTTTTCTTTAAAGTCTTGCACAATCGTTTGTTTACTAGTAAAATAGATGTTTTTCCTGTGAGTTAATTTTGTGATTTTCTGGTGTCTGATTGGTTTTAGCCCTCTCTGCACACAGTGGAGAGAGGGCCGACCAGTGTAGCGTAGTCGGGGTGAGTTGGCGGAGCGCGTTTATGCTGCCTTATATTTCAGCCAATTGTCTGAACTGGAATTTTTATGAATTTTTCGAATTAACAGAATTTCATAAATTCCTTAATTCTTCAAATTCGGGTTCTGATCATTTGGGCGTTGCCTGCGGCCGTGCTGTTCAGGGCTACGCTTCGCTTCGGCCCTCCTTCGTCGGGCTAAACCCTTACCATCACTAACGCGGGGCTTCGGCGCGCTCCGTTTTACCCCCTCCGTCTCCTTCGTCGACACCTCCCCCTAAGTTTAGGGGGAGGCCGTGTGGGGGTAAAACGTGCTTCGCCGACTCACCCGGTCATCGCTTCGCTTGACCACCCTCTCTTCGCCTGCGGAGGAAAGAGGGTAGTGAATCCCACTCTTAAAATTGTCATTTATTCCATCAAATTTAAATTCCATGTTACAACTCCGTATATTTGTTATATGAATACAGCCGATCTGTTGCAGCGCGCTTTAAATTTTGAATTTTTGAGCCAGGAAGAAGGGGTTTACCTGTATAATAATGCCTCAACTCCTGATCTGATGTATATTGCCAACGAACTGCGTAAAAAGCAGGTTCCGCATGGTAAGGTTACCTGGCAGATAGACCGCAATGTGAATACCACTAACGTATGCATTGCCAATTGCAAGTTCTGTAATTTCTTCCGCAGGCCGGGGCATGAGGATAGCTATATCACCAATATTGAAACCTACAAACAGAAGATAGAGGAAACTTTTCGTTATGGGGGCGACCAGCTTTTGTTACAGGGCGGTCATCACCCTGATCTGGGTTTACAATTTTATGCTGATCTGTTTAAACAACTGAAAGAATTATATCCAACACTGAAACTGCACTCTTTAGGTCCGCCGGAGATTGCGCACGTTGCCAAGTTGGAGAACATGAGCCATATTGATGTGTTAAGGGCATTGAAGGAAGCGGGCCTTGATTCATTACCCGGTGCGGGCGCCGAGATCCTGAACGACCGTGTACGCCGACTGATCTCTAAAGGAAAATGCGGTGGTAAGGAGTGGCTGGATGTTATGCGTGCCGCTCACCAGTTGAATTTACCAAGCTCGGCCACCATGATGTTTGGCCATGTAGAAACTATAGAAGAGCGTTTTGAGCATTTGGTTTGGATCCGCGAGGTACAATCAGAAAAGCCGGAAGGTTCGTTTGGGTTTGTGGCGTTTATCCCGTGGCCTTTCCAGGATGATGGCACCTTGTTGCGTAAAGTACGCGGTATCACCAATAATGTAACCGGCGATGAGTATATCCGGATGATAGCATTGAGCCGTATCATGCTACCGAATATCAAGAATATACAGGCCTCATGGCTTACCGTGGGTAAACAGGTTGCGCAAATATGTTTACATGCAGGGGCAAATGACTTTGGTTCTATCATGATCGAGGAAAATGTAGTATCCGCAGCCGGTGCACCACACAGGTTTACGGCAAGGGGTATACAGGAATCCATTATCGAGGCAGGTTTTGAACCACAGCTGCGTAATCAGAAATATGATTGGCGTGAAGTGCCTGTACAAATAGAAGAACAAGTGATCAATTATTAAAAAATATTCTCCTATAAAAAAGCCCCGTATATTAATTTATACGGGGCTTTTGATTGGAACGGCTATTAATTATTTTGTGTTCACAAACGCAGGTACTAAAATAGCAAGTACTTCAGCTTGTGTTAATGCCTCATCAAATGCTGCTGAGGCTACTGCTACTGATGTGGTGCTACCCTCAACACTTGTCAGTGAAAGAATATTTACGCCACCTTGTGCGGTATTATTTTCGGGTGTGGCGCCGCCATAATTGGCATTTACCTGTGGTATACCGGTATCATTACTTGCACTGGCTGTACTTGTTATCCATGGATTGATGGAAACGCCGTATTTACTTGCGCGTAAATAACGCACAGCTGATGCGTGGCGTGCCTCAACCGCGTGAATTGCTAATGCCGCTGTTAAATAAGTTTGGTTACCCAATAAATTACCTGCCTGGCCTTTGTATGCGCGTACACCAGTATCCTCAAAAGTTTCGGCAACTGCTAAAAAGGTTTGATAATTGGTGAAAACATCGGAGAAAGGACCATTATTTTTGCCACCGCCGCCGGTAAAATCAACATAAGCCAAATCATTAGCGCTAACAGGTGTGCCACCTGCTGCGGTAATTGCATCGGTTAAAAATGTTACGTGGTTGTTCTCGTCATTTTTAATATAGGTGATGTAGGCCGTATCGGCAACCAAACCTGCTTTTGCAAGGCCGGTATTGTAAAAGGTTGCTTCTAAAAGTTCCAGTGTTAAAGCAAAGTTTAATACCGCTATAACATCTGATGATGCTGCAGCGCCATATGCTTTTTTGAACAGATCGCCAAGTGCAAATGGGATGGCTGCAAGCGCTACTTTTGTACCAAAGCTCGACATGTTTTTTATCGCGTTGCGGCGCGGGCTAATCCTGTCATTAAACTCAGGATCAACTTTTTCTATTTCTTCTATTATACCAAATAAATTCATGATCTTAATTGTTTAAGGAGTGATTAACTGAAGCTTTTTGCTGATACTTTGGTTTTTAAATAAGTATTAGCCGCGGCCAATACAACGCTTGGTTTGTTGGTGGCGTTTAAGCCGGTAGTAGCATCAACCTGGTCTGAGCCTACAAAACTTACATCAAGCAGGTTGGCTATTAACGATGCGTGACGTGCTTCAACCGAAACAATTTTGCCTGCAAGTAATAAATAGGCCGGGTTTTGTACCAGGTATCCAACACCATCATAAGCAGTTACGCCTAAGTCTTCAAAAGTTTTTGCGGCACCTAAAACAGCTGCCCTGCTGGTAAAATCTATCGTGCTAAAATCTGGGGTTAGTGCCTGTATAGCGCTCGCACCTAATGCAGCTTTAAAAAATTCGCGGTGAGCAACTTCGTGGTCACGGATCTCAGTTAAGTAACTCAATTCTACTGATGGCATGCCTGAGTAAGGATGGGCAACCACCTGTATATAGAATGCTGCTTCCAATTGTTCTAAAGCATAAGCATAATTTAAAATGCCCGGATCGCCTGAGCCTACATCAATAGCGCCTGCTGTAGGAGTAACTGTGTGATCCTTGTGGCAAGAGCTTGCTGTAGCCATTAGTCCTACGCCTGCAACTCCCACACCCGCATAACGTAAAAACGACCTGCGGGCCAGATTTACATTGCCGTTTAAAAGTTCTGTTTCTGTTTTCATAAATGAATGTTTTGTTTATAATAAATGTTTATATTGTAAGTACGCTTATAAAATAGATGCAGTTTTAATTATGGGTTTTACTTGTTACAACCTCATAGAGTACTTATTTTGGCGCTTGAAATATGGATAATACAGAACTTTATATAGAGGCGCTGATCTTCTCATCGGAGCAGAGTTTACGGCTTGAGGAAATAGCCTATTGTTTACAGGCGGCTATTGAAAAGGACATAGCGGTTGAAGAGATAAACAGGTGCATTAATAATATACAGCAAAAATACCAGGATGACAGGATGGCGATTGAACTGGTTAAAGTAAATAACGGCTACCAGTTTTTAACAAAAAAGGCTTATCACCAGGTTGTGGCCTTGCTGCAATCACAACGATCAAAGAAAAAACTGAGCCAGGCAGCGTTGGAAACACTGGCAATTATTGCCTATAAACAACCGGCAACAAAAACAGATGTGGAGCAAATACGCGGCGTAAACTGCGACTACTCGATACAAAAATTGCTGGAAAAGGAATTAATTGCCATTGTTGGCAAGTCGGAAGCGATTGGGAAGCCCATACTTTATGGCACCAGTCCGCTTTTTATGGATTATTTTGGTGTTAACGATATAAAAGAATTGCCTCATATAAAAGAACTTACAAGTACAGGAAATTCGATTGGTGAGGCTGAAGAATAATTTTTTCAATCATATTTTTAATAAAAATGATTTTGATTAATTTTACTATCAAATAATTTAGTGTTACCATAAAGATGAGCCACTATTTTATTACATTTAGATATACATTGAGTTTGTTTTAAAAATAAAAATTCGTCCAATGGGAACGCCAAAAAAACCTGCAAAGAAGCAGCCGATTTCCAAAGCTACAGGCGCAAAAAAATCGGCTGATGAAGAGTTAGATCCGAAACCAAAAAAGAAGATCGTTGATGACGATGAAGATGAGGATTTTGATGTGCCTTTAGATGAACTGGGGGGATACGAAAGCTTTGACTACGAAGACGAAGACGATTATTGATCTTATTTAATTAAATAATATTGTAAAGCATTCAGATATGCCTCTGAATGCTTTTTTTATATTCAGAGGTGTACAAAATATATAATGGTTATAACCGAAGTTAACGATAAGGCCACCCGGAAAGCATTTTTAGATGTAGCCCGCGTAATTTATAAGAATGATGAGAATTGGGTTTGTCCGCTCGATAATGATGTGGAAGCGATCTTTGATCCGGCTAAAAATAGCTTTCATAAGCACGGCAAGATAACCAGGTGGCTGCTTGCTGATGATAATGGGCAAATAATTGGCCGTGTGGCGGCATTTATTAACGAGCAAAAAGCCTATAATTATGAGCAGCCAACCGGCGGTATGGGCTTTTTTGAGTGTATAAACGATGAAAAGGCTGCCTTTTTATTGTTCGATACTGCTAAAAAGTGGTTGCAAGATAATGGTATGCAGGCGATGGATGGCCCTATAAATTTTGGCGAGAATGATTCATTTTGGGGATTGCTGGTTGAAGGCTTTACATCGCCATCATATGGCATGAACTACAATCATGCTTATTACCAGGCTTTTTTTGAGAACTACGGTTTTAAAACATTATACGCGCAGATCACTAATCATTTAAATATACTGAAGCCTTTTCCGGAGCGATTCAGGAAGATAGCCAGCTGGGTTGCTAAAAAGCCGGGTTATGAGTTTAAGCATCTTAAAGCCAAGGAGATAGAAAAATTTGCTGCCGATTTTATAGAAATATATAACGATGCCTGGCAAGGCTTTGAGAATTTTGTGCCGATTACTTACGAAACCATACTGGAGAGTTTTAAGAAAATGAAGCCCCTGATGGATGAAAAGCTGATATGGTTTGCTTATGTAAACGGCGAGCCTGCCTCGTTCAATATTATATTGCCGGATGCTAACCCGATGCTGAAACCGCTGAATGGTAAGCTTGATTTAATAGGCAAGCTTAAGTTTTTATATTACAGATGGAAAGGTGTTACACGTATGCGGGCAATTGTAATGGGTACTAAACAAAAATTCCAGAATCATGGTCTGGAATCTGCGCTTTTTATTACGCTTGGCGAATATGTATTGCCACTGGTTCAGTACGAAGAGCTTGAACTATCGTGGGTGGGCGATTTTAATGATAAAATGATAGCTTTACATGCCGCAATGGGGTCGGTATTTGGCAAAAGGCATTTAACTATGCGCTGCGTGTTTAAGGACTGAATTATTGAAGGTTGAATTATTGATTAAAGGGGAATGAATCATTAATTCAATAGATCAATAATTGTTTTAAGCAGTTTCCCTGCGGTGCCTTAGTTCTTCAAACAGTTCAATCACCTTTTTTTGTAGTTCAATTACCTCGGTTTCCCGGTCGCTTAAGCGTTTATGAACATTTTCGAGCTCCGAAATAAATTTTTGATCGTGCTCTGCTTCATTAAAAGTAAGCAATTGTACTACACCCATATCAAACAACGTGGCAATTTGTTCCAAGCGCGACAAATTGATATCTGTTATACCTGTCTCAATTTTTGAGAAAGCAGGGATAGATATATCCAATCTCTTGGCAACATCTTCCTGACTCCAACCTTTTTGGTGGCGCAATAACCTGATTTTTTTCCCCAGTGTTTTCATTTTTAATTTTAATTCAGTGTGAATATGGTTTCGCAATAGTTAATAAAGTTATAATATTTTTTTAATAAAGTGAATAATTTTATAAAAAATATTTTGATTATTAAAATAAATCGCAATTAGAAGCGTTGAGGCCCTTTTTTTTATTTATTTAATAAATTTCGCAGCAACCCAGTCACTGTTTTTTTTATGAATAATGTATTTTATGCCGTATTTACGTGCCTCATCCATGATGATATCCAGGTCGGGCGATTCATAAAATCCGCTTAAATAAATTTCGCCATCGGGTTTTAATACCTCACTGTAACGCTGCATCTGGTCGAGCAGTATATTGCGGTTAATATTAGCCAATATAGTATCGTACAGGTCATTAGGAATGGTTTCCTTAGAGCCGCAAAGCACTTTTATATTGTCGATGTGATTAAGCTGCGCATTTTCGATAGTGCTGTCATAACATACAGGGTCATAATCAATTGCCATAACTTCGGCAACGCCTAATTTGGATGCCATAATTGCCAGTATGCCGGTTCCACAGCCCATATCCAGTACCTTTTTGCCTGCAAAATCATTCTCCAGCATCAGCTCCAGCATCATTGATGTAGTTTGATGATGCCCTGTACCAAAAGCCATTTTTGGGTCGATCACAATTTCATACTCGAACTCAGGCTTGGGGGCATGAAAAGTGGCGCGTACAAATATCTTGTCTTTTATAGCAATGGGCTCAAAATTACTTTCCCATACTTCGTTCCAGTTTTTTTGCGGGATGAGGGTAATTTCATAAGAAAAAGTGAACATATCCTGGTAGATAGTCAGCGCGTCATTCAGCTTGTCCTGGTCAAAATCATCTACGGGAATATAGGCTTTAAAGCCAAATTCCAGTTCTTCAAAAGTATCAAAGCCGATATCACCAAGGGTATTTATCAGCAGATCCTGTTGAAAATCCTCGGTGGTAATAACGGTAAAAAGTAGTTCGTAATAATTCATTATTCAGGTGCTTGTGTATTTTTAGCTTTTCTTTTGACAGGCATTTTTACCTTCACTTTTACTTTCCCCTCCAGCATCAACATTACAAAAGAATTGATGATCCAATAAATAAGCTGGATCATCAGCATCATTGCGGTCAGCCATATCAGGTGCAAACGGCCTGTATGTTCGTCCCATATAATGTAAGCTATATTTGCTGCAAGCAAGAAACAAATGGAACAGATAATGATAACTGTCATGTCCTTTGCCAGCATGGAGCGGTCCTCCACATAGCGCCAAACGGGGATGGCGATAAGGCCCTGCGTTAGGAGCGCGGTTATAAAGTACAAAGGCCAGCAGTAGTAAAAACAGGCCATGAAAGCATGGAGGTTCCCCTTGCCCATATCACTCATATGTGTTGGGTAAAAGATGGATTGCAATAGCACAATTACGCCGAAGATTGCAAAACCAACAAATGGAGGAACGAATACTTTCATTTGTTTTTACTTTATATAAAAGTATTAAATATTAATCAAAGCGTCATTGGGAGGAACGAAGCAATCTCTAAGCTTTACAGAGAGGTGTCACACTGAGGCACTCGAAGTGTGCGGGCAAAGGCCTTTACGCTTATGCTTCGAGTGCTTCAGCATGACCCAACGCACTTATTATCTACGTAGGGATTGCTTCGTTCCTCGCAATGACGCGTGGAGAAGATAGGTTAACTGCTTATTATTTCGAATTAAACACCTTTAAAATATCCACAAAATCACGTGATTTTAGTGATGCTCCGCCGATAAGGCCGCCATCAATATCTTTTTCTGAAAATAATTCAGGTGCATTTTTTGCATTGCAGCTGCCACCGTACAATATGGTAGTGTCGTCAGCTAGTTGCTGACCGTATTTTGCAGCTATTTCGGCACGGATAAAGGCGTGTATTTCCTGTGCCTGCGGAGCTGTAGCTGTTAAGCCTGTGCCGATAGCCCAAACCGGCTCATAAGCAATAACCAGTTGCGCAAACTGTGCGGCATCTAAATGGAAAACGCCATCCTCAAGCTGGTCCTTTATTACGCCGAAATGGATCTCAGCATCGCGTTCGGCCAGGGTTTCGCCAATACAGAAAATTGGTTTTAAGCCATTTGCCAAAGCAGTATCAGCTTTTTTGGCTAATAACTCGTTGGTCTCACCAAAATACTGGCGACGCTCAGAGTGACCTAATATTACATAAGTAGCGCCAACTGATTTTATCATTTTAGCGGAGATCTCGCCGGTATATGCACCAGACTCAGCCTGATGCGCGTTTTGCGCGCCAACTGATACTTTGCTATAGCCTTTAGCCATTTGTACCAGGCTGTGTAAATGAATGAACGGGCTGCAAACAACAGCTTCCTGCGCGCCGGTTATCTCATCCTTGATCATGTTTGTGATCTCAGAAAATAAGGCCAAGCCCTCGTTATAATCAAGGTTCATTTTCCAGTTTCCGGCTACTATTTTTTTTCTCATGTTTTTATATTGAGTGAATTAGTGTTTGAGTGAATTAGTGATTAATTGTTAATGGGTGTATGGTCTTAAACTCACTCATGCACTCAAACACTAATTCACTCAATAATTTAAAAATTTCTATATTTTTCGGTCAGTTCAAATATCGTTTTTATAATGTTTTGCTCGTTGTCATCAAAAGGGCGGTGTTCGCGGCGGGCGAAAACCTTTTCGGTGGTCTCGAGCATTTTTTTAAGCGAATAAGTTTCAATACCATACTGCGCGCCTCCCCACGAAAAATCGGGAATAAAATTTGGTGGAAAGCCAGCGCCAAACACATTGGAGCCCACGCCCACAACGGTACCAGTATTAAACATGGTATTGATACCGCATTTGGCATGGTCGGCCATAATTAAGCCGCAAAATTGCAGGCCTGTTTTACGGTAGCGCTCCGATGGGTAATCCCACAGCTTTACCTCGGCATAGTTGTTTTTAAGATTGGAGTTGTTGCTGTCGGCGCCTATATTGCACCATTCGCCAACTACGGAGTTACCTAAATAACCCTCATGCCCTTTATTGGAGTATCCCCAAACCACAGCGTTGTTTATTTCGCCGCCTACACGGCAGTAGGGGCCAATGGTGGTTGCGCCATATATTTTGGTGCCCATTTTTACCTGCGAGTGCGAGTTTAAAGCAAAGCCGCCACGAATATTGGTGCCTTCCCAAACCTCGGTATGTTTACCTAAGTAGATAGGGCCGTTAATGGTGCTGAATGTACAGCATTCGGTATTTACATCATCCTCGGCAAAAAAATCAGTACCTATAATGGTATTGGTTGAGCTGATAGCAGCACTGGTACGGCCTTTAGTTAACAGGGTAAAATCCTTGCGCAGCTCAGTATCGTTGTTCCTGAATATATCTTCAGGATGCTTTAATACGATAGGGGACTTGTTATAATTGCTGACACGGTCAAATTCGGCACCTGCGTTAAAACTATTGGCATCGCTTTCATTTAAACGTACAGCTATTAACTGTTCACCCAGCTTTAAAGCTTCGCCTGTTTGCAGTTTGTCTATAGCTTCAAGCAGATCAGCATCAGGGCAAAAAGCACCGTTGATGAATAAGTTATCTGTTGTGATTTTTATAGGGAACTTACCTTGCAGGTAAGCTTCTGTTTTAAAAGAGTATGCTACTTTTAAATATTTTGCCCACTTTTCGGCAATGGTAAGGATACCAATGCGCAGGTCGGCAACAGGGCGAGTGTAAGTTAGCGGTAGGAGTGTTTGGTGCGCGTTATCTTCAAAAAGAATGATTGCCATGGCGCAAAAATAAAAAAGTCTCCCAATGTATCGGGAGACTTCTGATATTATTTATAAACAAGTAATTATTTCTTGTTGTAACGTGTGCGGAATTTATCAATACGACCAGCAGTATCAACCAGTTTCATTTTACCGGTATAGAAAGGGTGTGATGTATGAGAGATTTCTAATTTTACTAACGGATATTCGTTACCATCTTCCCATTTTACTGATTCACGGGTATCGATGCATGATTTAGTTATAAAAGAGTAGTCGTTAGACATGTCTTTAAATACAACTAATCTATAATTTGATGGATGCAGATCTTTTTTCATTTGTATTTCTTCCTTATAAAGAGGGTGCAAATATAGTATTTAAATTGAAAAGTAAAAAGTGAAATGTGAAAATTTTTTTAGTGCAGGAAAAGCATTAAGTAACTGGCAATTATTTGTTTGGATTTAGTTTGTATATTTAATTTATGCTAACCAAAGCGCAATCTAAATTTAGTAAATTATACTTTCCCGGCCTCATCAGTTTGGTATTTCTACCTATGCTGTGCATTGTTTATTTGTTGAACGATGGATGGTTTCAGAAATTTTACGCAATGGAAATTATAACATATAGTGACCATGACTGGAAATATTTTGAGGACAATCTTATTAAACATAAAAGTATTGATAACCTTAGGAACTATACAGATGTATCGTTCACTGGTAATGTAAAGCACGATGTAGTCGAACATGTCAGATTAAATATGGCATTAAATAAACTAAACAAAACCAAAGACGTTATTAATGGAGTACGTATCTCTTACGGCCCCCATTCTAAATACAAAGATTTTGTAAGCGGTATTGACGATGTTTATCAAAGCAATGATGGTGATATAGGCGTACTTTTAAAGCGTAACCAGGTTTATGTATGGAATGCAAATAGATTGGATACTAAACCACTTCACGCACTACATCCAGCGTATATAATAGATTTTAGTCACGATGTGTTTTATACTCCAATACAGCCAACATTTTATGATCGTTTAAAAGAATACGCTACTAGATTTTATGCAGTTTTAATTGAATTTTGGCCATCGGTATTAGCGTTTATAGCGATGCTGTGGTTTGCGTTTTCAAAAAAGAGATATTATTTATTCAGAGCACATAACTAGTTGGCATTTGCAATGCCCGGGCGATACAATCGCTAACCCATTTTAAGCACTCGTCATAGATGAGCGCAATTAAGTATCATGGGATGGGTGTCACCCTGAGCGCAGAGGCCTTTGCCCGCATACTTCGACTATCGCTCAGTATGACACCCTTTTTTGATCTTCTGAATATCTATGTGACATTAGGGTATGCTGTTCCAAACTGTGCCACCTGTTTCACCCGTTCCGTGGCACACTCAGCTAATCAACTACCGATCCCTTCTCTAACTTCAACACCTTAGTTACGCTGTCGGGAATCTCGTGCTGATAGTGGGTTACATATATGAGGGTAACATCGCTCAGGGTGCAAATGGTGTTTACTATTTGCTTAAAGTGGGCCTGTTGATGGGCATCCATACCCTGGCAGGGCTCGTCGAATATCAGCAGATCAGGGTTTTTGATCAGCGCTCTTGCCAGCAGGCACAGACGCTGGGCACTGGCGGGGATATTCTTGAGCAGGGTGCGGGCGTATTTATCTATCTCCAGGGCCTGCATCCATTTGAGGGCTGTTTCAGTGCGTTTAGGCTGACTGGGCCTGAACAGTCCCAGCGTATCATAATAACCGGACTCAATCACCTGTAAACAACTATTATCCGTAGGGAAGTACTGGTGCAGTTCGGGCGATACGAAGCCTATCTTCTTCTTGATATCCCAAATACTTTCGCCTGTACCACGTTGCTTATCAAATAAAACAATATCATTGGCATAAGCCTGCGGGTTATCGCCGTTTATCAAACTCAATAAGGTCGACTTGCCCGCGCCATTAGGGCCAAGCAGTGCCCAGCGTTCGCCGGGGAGGATCTGCCAGTTTACGTTCTTCAGTACCTGGTTTTCGCCATACCTGATGTTTACGTTGTTCATCTTCACTATATAAGTGTAGGTCGGTTTAGGCTCAGCGGTTAACAGGGCTTTAAGCTGTTCTTTGTCTATATTATCGGCAGTGTTTTGGGTGAAGTGTTCCGGTTTAAAGATGCTTTTTGTAAGCTCTTGAGTGATATTGCCATCCTGTAAATAGGCAATATGCGTAATAGCTTCGGGGATCTCATAAGGTGATGTAGCCATAATCACCGTAATACCTGATGCGATGATCTCATCTATCATCAAACTAAAGGCTGCACGCGTTTGCACATCAAGGCCGGTTAATGGGGTATCCAATAATAATAAAGCCGGGTTCTTGAGTAATGCCGCAGCCAGCATAAGGCGTTTGGTTTCACCGTTTGAGAGCTTGATGAGCTCTTTAGAGCGTAAGGCTGCCAGGTTCAAGGTTTCGATCACCTTTTCAATGTTCCAGTAAAGACCCTCGCCTGCTGCCGGATGGATAGATTGCAGGTATTCATCAACGGTTAAGGCATCTTCTGAATCGGACGAATTATAGCGCTGCTGATAATAGAAATTACTGGTATTTGAACGGTTCTTGAAATGATGTTTTGATTCCACTAGTGCGATCAGCTTATGATGGGTTAAACCATCAGCATCGGTGGGGTGATGTACTAAAAACTCGTCAAAAAAATGATATTTCACTTCACCGCCGGTAACATTAAAGCGGCCTGCAATAGTTTGCAATAAAGCGCTTTTACCTGAACCGCTTTCGCCTATCAGCGCCCAGTTCTGGCCTTTGCTAATGTTAAATGTCAGGTGTTTAAACAGGGTATTATTAAGGTACCTTACGGTAACGTTATCTATAGAGAGTAGCGGGTTGTTCATCACAAATAAGTATGCGGTAAAAATACTTATCTATATCAATAGGGCTTAAAAAAGTTTAAATAAACTATGTTAAAGCGCTCTGGTAATTAGGGCCTGATTATTGTATTTAATTGCTTAATTATCAATACTCAAACATTTATCATGAAAAAACTAAACTTATTACTGCTGTGCCTGGTTGTGACGGCCATGAGCAGTTGTGCTGTCATCGGCGGTATATTTAAGGCGGGAGCTGTGGTTGGTATTATAGCTGTTGTTATAGTAATCGCTATTATTGTCTGGATAATTTCCTTATTCAGGGGAAAGTAAAACTGAAATGATTTATAAACAAAAAACGCCTTTGCATTGCTGCAAGGGCGTTTTTTGTAGTGTTGAAGAAAAATTACTTTTTCTTAGTAGTGTCTTTTTTAGTAGTGTCCTTCTTAGTAGTATCAGACATTTTCATTTTTGAAGTGTCAGCCATTTTAGTTGAGTCAGCCATTTTAGCTGAGTCAGCCATTTTAGCTGAATCCGCAGAAGATGCACCAGTTTTGCTTTTACAAGCTGCGAAAGAAACGGCGATAGCTAAAGCTAAAAAGCCAACTTTGAATGAATTTTTCATGTTTAGTTTTTTAAAGTGATTAATAGTTTTGTTATTAATACATAAAACGGCAAAAGGTAACCCATGATTTTTAGAAAAATCACAAATTACCTTATGCTTAGTTACAAAAAACTAATAATCAGTTTAAAAAACTAATTATTTTTTAGTTGTATCTTTTTTAGTAGTGTCTTTTTTTGCAGTGTCAACTTTAGTTGAATCTTTTTTAGTTGAATCAGTTACAACTTTAGTTGAATCAGTTTTAGTTGAATCAGTAGCTGAAGTTGAAGATTTGCTTTTGCAAGCTGCGAAAGAAACGGCGATAGCTAAAGCTAAGAAGCCAACTTTGAATGAATTTTTCATTTTTTGTGGGGGTTTTATATTAATTAATTTATTAATTCTTTTTTGTTTCTACTTTCTTGGTTACTGTTTTAACACTGGTGTCCTTAACTGTAGTATCCTTTTTAGTAGAGTCTACTTTAATACTAGTATCTTTTTTAGTAGTATCGGTTACAACTTTGGCTGAATCAGTTTTCGTGCTGTCAGAACCAGAGCCGGTTTTACTGCCGCCGCAAGCTGATACTGAAACAGAAATCACTAATGCTAAAACTGCAATTTTTAATGAGTTTTTCATGTTGATTTTAAATTTGATTCTCCATTAATACTATAAGTTGTAAAAGGTAACCCATAAAAGTTAAAATAATGTAAATTTTATTTTTTGACGCTTTGTACGGATAACTACTGCATTGTGTTTCAATGCTAAGCGAAGCCAGATCCGGATAATAAAAAAATAAAAAAGGTAACCCGTTTTAATGAGTTACCTTGTAAAATACCGGTTAACAAGCCCGGATTACATTTTTGTAGTATCTTTTTTTGTAGTGTCTTTCTGTAGGCTGTCAACTGTAGTTGTTTTAACGGTAGAGTCAACCCTTACTGTAGTGGTATCGGTGCTGGCGGCAGCTTTTCTGCCTGAACATGCGGCAAATGATAATACAGATATAGCTACCAGGCCTGTTTTAATAATGTTTTTCATGAGTGTATTGCATTTAAAATTTACTTTTGGGGTGATGTAACCGTTCAAAAAAGATAAACCTTAAATTATTAATTTAGTTTTTTTTAATAAAGATGGGTTACAATTTCACATAAATAGTATTAAGGAGTGTATAAAGAGGTAAAAGGTTCAATACCAACAGATAGTGAGGTTATTCTCGGGATACTAAATAATTCGGATAGTGTATTAAAGCGTTTATACGTGGCTTACTTTCCAATGGTATTGCAGCTTATTATAAATAATAACGGTACGCCTGATGATGCTAAAGACATATACCAGGAAGCCATAATTATACTTTATAACAAAGTAAAAGCAGGTGATTTTGAGTTAAGCAGCAAACTCAAAACATTTCTTTACTCGGTTTGCAGGCGGCTTTGGCTTAAAAGGCTAAGCCAGATGGCAAGGTATGGTGGGGATATAAGGGATTTTCATGAGTATTCGCCGGTTGACGATGAGGTTGAGAAGCAGAATGACATGGACATACAGTTTAATAAAATGGGGGTTGCACTCCAGTTATTAGGCGAGCCCTGTAAAACCATTATGGAAGATTTTTATATCAACAATCGCTCAATGCAGGAGATATGTGAACGGTTTGGCTATACAAATGCCGATAATGCGAAAACGCAAAAATATAAATGCCTGCAACGCTTGAAAAAACTATTTTTTCAGCAAAAATAAGGAGATAGGAAGATGAACGACAGTAACTTACTTGAAGAAATTGAACGGTACCTGAATGGTGAAATGACACCACAGGAACGTAAACAATTTGAATTGCTTCGTAAAGGCGACACAGCCATTAATAATAAGATAGCTGAACACGAGGAATTTGCTAAGATATTAAAGCAATACGGTGATCGACTGGCGTTA
The DNA here is from genome assembly GCF_900105165.1 of Mucilaginibacter mallensis. Taxonomy (NCBI): domain Bacteria; kingdom Pseudomonadati; phylum Bacteroidota; class Sphingobacteriia; order Sphingobacteriales; family Sphingobacteriaceae; genus Mucilaginibacter; species Mucilaginibacter mallensis. Next base: position 4,022,302 of record NZ_LT629740.1, on the reverse strand, counting down.
GAAACCCGCTTAAATGCTATACACGACGAGATTGATGTACACACATTGGCCGAAGAGCTGATCGTGCATCCATCGCGTATTGTAAGGTTATGGCGCAATCATCATTCAAAAATATCGGTAGCTGCGTCAATAGCTATTTTTGCCATATTAAGCACTTTATTTATAACCGGGAACTTAAGCAACCAGGAGTCGAAATATATTCAGTTAAGGCGCGAGGTTGGTATTTTGAAACAAAAAACAGAAACCCTGAATAAAAAGGCTGCGCAAGGTGCTACCAGAACTGTTGTAAGTGCAACAGACAGGTTTAGGGGTACAGGTTTCGCTATAACATCAGGCGGATTGATCGCCACAAATTATCATGTAGTTAACGGCGCTGATTCTGTATATGTACAGAACGCTGTCGGCAAATCATTTAAAGCCAAAGTATTATATACTGAGCCGCAAAATGATATAGCTATCCTGAAAATAGTTGATACTTCATTCAGAAACTTGGGTGCTATACCATATACTTTCAAAAAATCAGAAAGTGATTTGGCTGAAGACGTTTACACTTACGGTTTCCCACAAGATTCCCCTGTTTATGGCTATGGTAAGCTTACAGCAGCCAATGGTTTGAATGGCGATAGTTTAGACTACCAGATATCTGTACCAATTAACCCGGGTAATAGCGGCGGCCCTTTAATGGATGGCAGGGGTAATGTAATAGGCATTGTACAGGCTAAACAATCACAATTGGAAGGTGTGCATTTTGCAATTAAATCAAGCTACTTAATAAATGCTATTCAAAATATACCTGCTGATTCATTAAACAAAAAGATCAGCCTGAATACAAAAAATACTTTAGGCAATTTGAACTCTGTACAACAACTGAAAAAATTGAAGAACTACGTATTTATGGTTAAGGTATATGATAAATAAGAAATGAAATTCATTGCATAAGTTTAAAGGCTTCCACACGGAGGTCTTTTTTGTTGGATATTATTTAGCGGTCAACCTCGCCTAATACAAAATCTATAGAGCCTACAATAGCTATCAGGTCGGCTATCATAACGCCTTTGGCTAACTCCGGCAATACGGATAAGTTGTTGAAACTTGGTCCGCGTGATTTTACACGGGTAGGGATCTCTGATTTTCCATCGGCCATAAAATAAAAACCCAGCTCACCTTTGGCACCTTCGCAGCGTACATAATAATCCTGTGCCTTTGGTATGGTTTTGCGGGGCAGCTTAGCCCGCGGATCAAAATCCGGGGTGCGTTTCAGTTCATTCTGCAGGCGGTCGAGGCATTGCTCAATCATTTTTAACGACTGCTCTATCTCATCAACACGTACTTTATACCTGTCCCAGCAATCGCCAACAGTCCCCATTTCACCTTTTCCTACCGGGATATCAAATTCCAGTTCAGGATAAGCAGAGTAGCCGTCAATACGCCTCAAGTCCCATTTCAATCCCGAGCCACGCAACATAGGGCCGGAGCAGCCATAGTTAATAGCCACATCAAGCGGCAATACGCCTACATTGGCCGTGCGACTAATAAATACCTGATTATCGGTTAATAATTGATTCAGCTCAACCATTTTGGGCTTAAAATAGTCAACAAACTCGCGGCAGCGTTCTTCAAAACCAACAGGCAGGTCGTAAAATAAGCCACCTACCCAAATATAGTTATATAACATGCGCGAGCCCGATGCCCACTCCAGCATGCCCATTATATGCTCCCTATCCCTAAAGCACCACAAGAAAGGCGTAAAAGCGCCAATATCAATACCATAAGTGCCGATAGCAATCAGGTGTGAGGCAATGCGGTTCAGCTCGCAAACCAGTACGCGGATGTATTCAATCCGTTTGGGGATATCCTTATCAATACCCAGCATACGCTCAACACCCATCACAAAGGCATGACTGTTATTCATTGATGCCAGGTAATCCATCCTGTCGGTAAACGGAATGGTTTGCTGATAGGTGAGTGATTCAGCATGTTTTTCAAAACAGCGGTGCAGGTAACCAATGTGCGGTATCACCTCCTTAACTATTTCACCATCGGTGATCAGCTCCAGCCGTAAAACGCCATGGGTTGATGGGTGCTGTGGCCCCATGTTCAACACCATGTCTTCAACGGCCGCCGCGGCAATTTTTTTGTTATATGTTTCTAAAGCTTCGTTCACTTTATAATGTTATTGAGCGTGGGTGTCATACTGAGGTACTCGAAGTATGAGCGTAAAGGCCTTTGCCCGCATGCTTCGAGTGCCTCAGCATGACACCCTTTTATTACCGTTTTCTACAATGACGCTTTGATCAAATCAATCTATTTTAATCCCTTTATAATACTCTGCCGTTTTATAATCTTTCCTTAGCGGGAATCCTTCCCAATCATCCGGCAATAAAATACGCCTTAGATCAGGGTGCTCCTCAAAAAATATCCCTACCATATCATAAGCTTCACGCTCATGCCAGTCGGCTGTTTTATAAACCGGTACCACACTTGGGAACGATGGCAAATTTTCCTCGTTCCTGTCGTTCTCCTTACTTATTTTTAAAGTTAGCTGTGTTTTGTAGGGGATAGATGCCAAATGATAAACTACGCCAAAGCGGTTAGCCTCTGCGCCATAATCCACACCGGTAAGGCATGATAGGAAATCAAAATACGTTTTGGGATTATTTCTTAACTCAAGGCAAACTTCCGCTATTTTATCAGGCGTAATAAGTAGGGCTGGCTGCAAACCGGTAGTTTCCTCGCCAACTATAACCTCAGTGCCAAATTTTTCAGTAAGCAATAGTTTAATATCTTCAAAAATCATGGCGCCAAACGGACTTTTTTCCAGGTTTTGTTATCAATCTTTTTGTAAACTATACGGTCATGCAAACGACTGGGGCGACCCTGCCAGAATTCTATTATGCGTGGCTTTAAAACATAACCACCCCAATGCGATGGCTTTGGAACATCCTTATCGGCATATTCTGCTTCCAGTTCTTCCATTTTCTTTTCAAGCTGTGTACGGTCAGGGATCTCCTGACTTTGCGGCGATGCTACTGCACCTAGCTGGCTCTGTTTTGGCCGTACTTTAAAATATCTTTCAGATTCCTCTTTGCTTAGCTTTTCAATAGTGCCCTCAATGCGTACCTGGCGTTCCAGTTCACCCCAAAAAAACACCAGGGAACCTAGTGGATTTTTGGTAATCTCCTTGCCTTTGCGGCTCAGGTAATTGGTATAAAAGGTAAAGCCATCGTTACTAAAGCCTTTTAATAATACTATACGGGCTGATGGGCGGCCGTCGTGTGTAGCGGTAGCAAGTGTCATGGCGTTTGGCTCATGCTGCTGCGATGCTACAGCTTCATGAAACCATAATTCAAACTGCTTTATCGGATTATCCTTGGTTGAGGCTTCAGATAAAGTGGCGGCGCTGTAATCCTGCCGCAGGTTTTGTAACTCTTTTTGATCCATTAATGCAAACTTACTAATTAATTATACCGTACATATGTAAATTATAGTTCATTTTTTGCTAAAATGAACTTATTTTTATGATGTTTGTTATAGAGAATAAATATTAGCGCCATGCTTAGTCCAATTTCAGCGGCCATAGGTCATTTATTAATTTCGGAGCCTTTTATGATGGATCCGAATTTTAAACGTTCGGTTATTGTTTTAACCGAGTATTCTGACGCGGGTGCAGCGGGCTTTGTTTTAAATCACCAAAGCGAATATTTGCTGGGTGATATTTTGCCTGAGATATCCTACTCAGAAATGCCCGTTTATATAGGCGGACCGGTGGGTAATAACACTTTACATTTTATACACCACTGCCCCGATAAAATACCCGGAGGTATCCAAATAGCAGATGGTGTATTTTGGGGCGGTGACTATGAAACGGTAAAAGAACTGATAACCAATTACCAGCTGAATGAGGATGAGATCAAATTTTTCACCGGCTACTCCGGCTGGACCGCAGGCCAGTTAGAAGAGGAACTGCGTGAAAATACCTGGATAGTGACTGATAAGATCAGCCTGGATATACTTTTTACCCATGATGAGGAGAACCTATGGAAAGATGTGGTAATAGGCTTAGGTCAGCGCTACGCACACATAGCCAATTTTCCTGAAAATCCGGCGCTTAATTAGTTTATTGGTTCACTTGTTCATTGGTTCCTTAGTTCATTGGTGCAAAGTCGTATATTGACTTCAGGCTTAGAACTTCTGACTCACGACTTCATAATTATGACTCCCGACTCATTTCTTCTGCCGATTCCTCTACTTTTTTCTTCAGTTCTTCCTTAAAAGTGATGAGCTTTTGAACCAGGAATTCATCTGCTGTGGATAGTATCTGCGCAGCTAAAATACCTGCGTTTTTCGCGGCATTTAGGGCAACGGTAGCTACAGGGATGCCATTTGGCATTTGTAATATGGATAGGATAGAGTCCCAGCCATCAATGGAGTTGCTTGATTTTACCGGCACACCAATAACAGGCAGATGTGTTAATGAAGCCACCATGCCCGGCAAATGCGCAGCACCACCGGCACCGGCAATAATAACTTTTATACCACGATCAGCAGCGGCACGGGCGTAGCTGAACATACGGTCGGGTGTGCGATGTGCCGATACAACGGTGATCTCGTAATTAACACCCAGTTCCTTTAAAACATCGGCAGCATCCTGCATAATATGCAGATCTGATTTGCTACCCATGATGATTCCTATTTTTGGTGATCCTTGGTTCATAGTTGATGGTTCATAGTTCATAGCCAGATTGTTAAAATGAGTTTTTTAGTGCTGTTATCATTTTAACAATCGACTCATATTCATCATATAATTGTTTAAATAAATCTTCTTTTAAATAGCCTCTTGTTTTCGCTATAAATAAACAACTCACAACTTCTATGGCTGACCGAAGTGAATATGTTAGAAATAACTTAAAAACCGCCTTGCTTTGCCCCGTTGATCCTTCAGCAATGTTTAATACAACCGAATCAGCGGCACGCTTTATTTGTGAAGTTAATACATAAACTTCGTCTTTGGGAAAAGTTTTAGTCAATTGGTTTATCTGTTCGCTTAATGCCAATGCTCTATGCCAAACTTGTAAATCCTCAAATCTAAAGGCCATATATTTCGTATTCTTTCGGCTATGAACTATGAACCATCAACTATGAACTAAACTAACTTATCACCTTCAACGTCTCCTGCACAAATCTTGCTTTTTCAATCGCTTTTTCCCTGTCGGCATCAACAATGGTAACGTGACCCATTTTACGGAAAGGCTTGGTTAAGGCTTTGCCATATAAATGTACATACACGCCGGCAAGCTTTAATATTTTTTCAATGCCCTGGTAAATTGCCGGGCCTTCATAGCCGGGCTCGCCTAAAATGTTAACCATAATGGCATTGTTCAGGCAGGCGGTATCACCCATTGGCTGGTCAAATATTGCCCTTAAATGTTGCTCAAACTGTGATACTACATTACCCTCAATACTCTGGTGGCCACTGTTATGTGGGCGTGGGGCCAGTTCATTTACCAGTATGCGGCCGCTTTTATCTAAAAACATTTCTACTGCCAGTATGCCCACTATTTTAAGTGTTTCAGCAATGCGTTTGGCAATCAGTTCAGCTTCCTGGTGTACCTCAAATGGCAGGGTTGAGGGCGCTATCAGGAACTCCACCAAATTAGCTTGCGGGTTAAATTCCATCTCCACCATCGGGAAGGTTTTTACCTCGCCGCTTGCATTACGGGCAACAATAACGGCTATCTCCTTTTCAAAATCAACCAGGCGCTCAATCAGGCTCGGCTCGGTGAAAGCTTTATCAAGGTATGATTCATCAACCACCTTGTAAACACCCTTGCCATCGTAGCCATCGCGGCGTAGTTTCTGAATATATGGGAATGGGATATGGCTTTCCTTTAACTGCTCCATTGATGATATCACCTGAAAATCAGCCGTAGGTATATCATTCTCCTTAAAAAATTGTTTTTGCAGGCCCTTATCCTGTATCAGTCTGATGATGCGCGGTTGCGGATAAACCAATACGCCTTCTTTTTCGAGCTGCTCCAGTGCCTCAACGTTCACCTTTTCAATCTCGATGGTAAGCATGTCCACCTTCTTGCCGAAATTGTAAACAGTTTCATAGTCGCCCAACGAGCCAACTACAAATTCATCGCATAATTTACGGCATGGCGCCTCACGATCAGGATCGAGCACCTTAACGGTAACATTATAATTAATAGCCTGTTGTATCAGCATGCGCCCAAGCTGACCGCCGCCCAAAATACCAAGTTTTAAATCTCCGTAGAATGTTTTCATTATAATGATGCAAGTTTACCCTAAATCTTTCAAAAAGCCTAAAGTAGTGGTGTTAAGTAGGTGAAATTTTAATTTTCCACCCTCTTTCCGCACAGCGAAGAGAGGGTCGGCCAGCGTAGCGTAGTAGGGATAAGTCGGCGGAGCGCGCAAAAAGAAATCTCCGCAATAGTTCCCCTCTTGAGAGGGGTTAGGGGTGTGTTATACATTATGCAATTTGGGCGTTACCTTCGGCCCGTGCTATTCGCTCATACTGCACAGGCCTTAGGCACGGGCCTGCACTGAGGCTCTCGAAGTGGCCGGTATCCGCTACTATCACTAACGCGGAACTTCGCAGCACTCCGCCGACTCACCCGGTCATCGTTACGCTCGACCACCTCTCTGCGGCAAGCCGCAAAGAGGGTTAGGGATATTTTTTAACTTTCTACCCTCTTTCCACCGCAGGTGAAGAGAGGGCGACCAGCGTAGCGTAGTCGGGTGAGTCAACGGAGTGCGTTCTCACCAATTACCGCGCCTTTTTAACCGTCCTCGCATAAAAAAAGAAATGAACCAGGATGAAAATTGCACCGGTAATCAGGTCGAACAATTTATTGGCTATACTTAATGGCATAAATATAACAGTCCCAATAAAAACTATCGTACCTGAAAAATAAAGCAATAACCTCACCCATATGATATTCCAGAAATTAATATTAGCCAGGAACAGCATTGGCGATGCCATAATGGTTAAAATAATGGTCAGGAAAAACGTACCACCGGTAATTAACGGTACAGCGTGCTGGTAATCCTGTGTTAGATTACGCTGTATATAAGCATAATAAATGCTGTTTGCAGCAATAGCCAATATGGTTGAAAAAATAAACGTCTTAAACAGATTTACTGGAAGTCCTTTCATAGTGCTGCAAAAATAAATAATAAAAAATCTATTCTGAGAATAATAGCTTACCGGTCCTTTGGGGATCTATCGTAATTTTTTAATTACGTTATCATCGCAAAACAACAATACCCAAATAGAATTGTTATTTTGCAATATGGATGTTTCAGGCATTGTAGAAATACCTGCGCTGTTTCAAAATAAAACAGCCAAAAGGCTTACGTTCACTACAGAGGGTATAATGGTTGAGAAACCGTTAAGCTTCAGTTCGCCTGTTTTTATTCCTGCCGAAGATATCTGTTCGTTCAGGTACAGGGTGGTGGCTTTGCGTGGTTATGCATTCTCCTTTGGCCGGCAATATATTATCGAAACCAGGGATTTTCAGAATAACGTATTCCTGATAAAACTTACCAGCTTTTACGGCATCAGGCGCGAGGCATACCACAAATTATGGTATGCCATATTTAACCAGCTATGGGAAAATTACTTCAGCAGTACACTTAACTATTATATTGAGCTATACAGCATACAGCAGGTATTTGAATTAGCCGGAGTAAAATTCCACACTGATGGTATTAGTTGGGATAAACGGAACAAACTGTTATGGCATCAAATAGCTATGAGTAATTACCGCACGTATTTCATGATCCACCATGTTGAGAACCCGCATCAAAATAAAAGTTGTAGCTTTTCAATGGATTGGAACGCGCTGATCCTGCAAGTACTGTTAAAAAGCATTGTAAAACAGCACAAGCAAAGCCGCGAAATTTATTGATATACTATCCTTTTACAGCTTTCAACCAGGCTTCCGCCATCAGGCTTGCACCGGCAGGTGAAGGGTGTACCCCATCAAGCGACCAGTATTTAGCTGGTGCTACTTTTACGGCCTCATCCATAACCTTTTGATAGGGTACAAATACTGCCCCAAATTCATCGGCCACATCCTGTGCTGCCTGCCTGTAAGTGTCAAAAGCCGGGTACCATGATGCATCAACCGCTTTTACATCCTTAAGGGCAAAAGGTTCGCCTATAATTAGTTTTACATCGGGCAGGGCCTGTTTGGTGCGGTCTAATAGTTTTTTATAATCGGTTCTGTAAGTCTCAATAGTACCTTTATAGTTGCCGCTAAGCGTATGCCAGTAGTCGTTTACGCCAACCATAATGCTTAGTACATTTGGTTTTAATGCTAATGTGTCTGTATCCCACCTGTCGGCCAGTTGATATACTTTATTGCCGCTTATACCCGTATTATGTATCTGTAGATTTTTAGCCGCATAATCGCGTAACAGTACAGTTGCAGTAAGCAATACATATCCCGATCCTAATGCACCGAAATCATTTGCTGTACTTTTGGTTTTATCACGGCCCCATTCTGTAATCGAATCACCCTGGAAAAGTACCACATCATTATCGGCCAGTGTTACTTTTTTAGTTTTTGGTGCTGATGCAAAAGCTGATGATATAATGCCCGGTACCGCTAAAGCGGCTATAGTGCCCACGGCAGCGTCCCTGACAAAAGTTCTACGATTGGATGGTATAAGCTTACTCATTATTTTTTATTGCAGATGTTTACAGATCTATATATGCTTTTAAGTGCACAATTTTGGTTGCGCTAATATAGTTATTCTGTAATAACCATACTACGTATGCTAATTTAGTAGTATAAAATGTGAATAATGTATCATACCATACTATGCATCAACTATGTTACGCAAGGCATTAATAAAAAAATAAAAACTGGTAACTTCGCGGCATGTATTCTTTAATAAAACCTATACTATTTAAGTTCGATCCTGAAAAGGTACACTATTTTGTAACTCGTAACCTGCGTCGCTTTAACCGTTTCCCCGGCGGAGCGGCAGTAAGCAGGGGATTATGGGATCTGAAAGATGAGCGACTTGAAAAAGAAGTATTCGGCCTTAAATTTAAAAATCCGGTTGGTTTGGCTGCCGGTTTTGATAAAAATGCCGATGTGATCAGCGAGATGGCTAACCTTGGCTTTGGTTTTATTGAAGTAGGTACAGTAACACCATTGCCGCAGCCCGGCAATCCAAAGCTGCGTATGTTCAGGCTGCCGAAGGATGGCGCGCTCATTAATCGTATGGGCTTTAATAATTTAGGAGTTGATGTGGTGGCGGAGCATATTGCCGCTTACCGTAAAAATCCATCAGCAGCACAGAAAGGATTGATAATAGGGGGCAACATCGGCAAAAATAAAGTTACACCTAATGAAGACGCCGTAAGTGATTATATAAAATGCTTCGACCGCTTATTTGATGTGGTTGATTATTTTGTGGTGAATGTAAGCTCACCAAATACGCCCGGCTTGCGCGAGTTGCAGGAAAAAGAACCACTACTTCAATTGCTGGATACCTTGCAGAAACGGAACTCCAAAAATGGCATCAGCAGGCCTATCCTGCTAAAAATAGCGCCCGATTTAAGCAATGAACAACTGGATGATATTGTAGAGATAGTACAAACAGCGGGTATAGCGGGCGTTATCGCCACCAATACTACCATCAGCAGGGAGGGCTTAGCATCACCCGATAGACTGAAAGGCGAAACCGGCGGACTAAGCGGTAGGCCTTTAACACAGCGATCAACAGAAGTGATTACTTATCTTTCCAAAAAATCAAAAGGCACATTCCCGATAATTGGTGTAGGGGGCATACATTCTGAAAATGATGCTATAGAGAAATTAAATGCCGGTGCATCGCTCGTGCAGCTTTATACAGGCTTTATTTACGAAGGGCCGGGATTGATAAAGCGCATCAATAAAAAGATCTTAGCTAAATAAATCACACTCAAAACCCAAACCCCATTGCATTATTGTTTAGTAACATATGGTTCAAGAGGCGATGTGCAGCCTTTTATCGCTTTGGCTTTGGGGCTCATGGCCAATGGGCACACAGTAACGTTAGCTGCGCCCGGGAACTTTAAACCGCTGGCTGATAGCTACGGCGTTAATATCTATCCCCTTTATGGCGACGTGGAAGTAATGGTTAATTCGTCCCATATTCGGAAATCTATTAGTACGGGTAGTAACATCACATTTGTGCGCTCAATGTTAAAGGAAACGCATAATATGCGGGGCCCGCTGTTTGATGGTATTTGCGAGGCTTGCAAAACGGCCGATGCCATGATCGTAATAAATACCTGCATACTTTATGTAGCAGCTATTGGCGAAAAGTTTAATAAGAAATGGCTCATTGTGCAGCTTAATCCGCCGATGATACCAACAAAAGCGTTCCCGATGCTGATGTTTAATTTTCCTGATATCTCATGGCTGAATCCGTATTCCTATAAAATTATAAACTCAATGCTATGGCAGGTGAGTAAAAAGGACAATGCCGAGTTCAGGCAAAGGGTGGGTTTAAAGCCCTTGAAAGGATCTCTTTATGATAAGATCCTACACGATAAGGTGCCGATGATCCATGCCTATAGTCCTGAATTAATAGCAAAACCTTTCGACTGGGAAGAATATTTCACCATCTCCGGCTTTTTTACATTGCCTAAAATAACTAATGATAAAAGCCTGCCCATTGCTCTGCCCGATGGTTTAACAGAATGGTTAAACGCGGGTACTAAACCCTTATATATTGGTTTTGGCAGCATTCCTTTCCCCGATGAAAAGAAGCTTGCGGGTATGATAAACGATATATTGGCTACCTCAGCTACGCGCATTGTATATTGTTTGGGGTGGTCGCCATCAGCAGAGCTAAAACCGCATCCAAATCTATTTGTAATCCGTCAGGCAGATCATAGCTGGCTGCTGCCGAAATGCTGCGCTGCAATTATTCACGGGGGCATAGGTACTGTTGCGGCTGTACTAAAAGCAGGCATACCGGCTATTGTTGCATCTATATTTGTAGATCAGCCGGCGTGGGGTAAAATTATCGAGCAAAAGAAACTGGGTATCCATATCCCATGGAGGAAACTTTCGGCAGATACGGTTTTAAAAGCATTGACGAAGATGGAACAGCCACCTATTGCCGAAACAATAAAGGAGGTTAGCAGCAGGGTGAACGAGGAGGATGGAGTGGGAGCGGCTGTTAAAGTAATTGAGGCGTATTGTGGTTGATATTATTCCCCATTAATTTTTCCTGTAGAGACGCAATATATTGTGTCTCTACAGGAAAAAAAATCGGGATATTACCCAATAAAAAATCCTGCCGGTTAATAACCAGCAGGATTTATAATCTCTTGAAATAATACTAAAACGTAATATTTACGCCTCAATAAAGGATAGAATTATTTACCGGCAGCTTTTAATAAAGCAGCGTTGTTTTTAGCTATCTGACTGTTTTTAGGTTCAGCTGAACGGCTTCCTGGCTCCAGGTTGGTAGCATTTTTTAAAAACTGTACCTCTAATCTTGAAGTGGTTTTGTTTTTTCTATCTTTTCTTTTTAAACGAGTAACGCCCATGACTTTTATTTTAATTTTTTTAAACCTCGAGGTCGGGAGCGGATTCGAACCGCTGTAAAAGGTTTTGCAGACCTCTGCCTAGCCACTCGGCCACCCGACCATTTTTAAGGATTGCAAAAATAGTTATTTATTTTATGGATGCCAACTTTTATTTAAAGCTTTTCCTGTTTATTTCTGAACAAAATATTGCAGTAGCAATTCCTACGTTCAATGATTCGGCTTTACCCATACGCGGAATGGTTACTGCCTTGTGTACCAGCTTAATAATTTCGGGCCTTAAACCATTACCTTCGTTGCCCATTATTACCAGTCCTTCGGTGCCAAAATCGGTTTGGTAAATATTGGTTCCATCAAGCAAAGCGCCAAATACGGGAAGTTTTATGTTTAATAAGAAGTTTTGCAGGTCAATATAATGTACATTTATGCGTGATAATGAGCCCATTGTAGCCTGCACAACTTTGGGGTTATACACATCAACTGTATCATCCGAACAGATGATATGTTGTATGCCAAACCAGTCTGCCGTGCGTATAATGGTCCCCATATTGCCCGGATCCTGTATAGCATCAAGCACAATTGAAAATTTTTGCTTTAATAAATTATGATCCAGAACAGGCCATTTGGGCATTTTTACCAGCGCCAGCACATCTTGTGGGGTTTTTAAAGTACTGATTTTTTCAAGGTCATTTAACGAAATTTCATTTAAGTTTATATTTCGCGATAATTTCAGCAAATTTGGGTCGAATGCAAAGGTGTGATAAATAGCTTCTATTTGGTAGGCTGAATCGATGAATTCTTTTACTGATTTGATGCCCTCAACCAAAAAATAGCCATGTTCCATCCTAAACTTTTTTTGTTGTAAGGATTTTAATAAACTGATTTGTGATTTTGAAAGCATATAGCAACTGTAATAATTTCCGCCTTGCAATATTAAGTATAATCCTGGTTTTTACACTTTCAAACTGTAGTTTAACGCGCCGCCTAAAACCAGATCAGGCCCTCGTGCGCAAAATTACCATTAAAGGTATGGATAAGGAGTTTGCAGAGCTTGCAGTAAATTATGTAGATAAGGAACAGCAGCCTAACAATGTTATCAATCTCGAGTTCTATTATTTATTCAGTAAGAACGGTAAAAAGGATATAGGTGAGGCACCTGCTATTTTAGATAGCAGCCTGGTTGAGTTTTCGCGCATGCAGATAGAAAAATATATCCAGAACAAGGGGTATTTAAAAGCGAAAGTATCCGACTCGATAGTAGTAAAGAAGAAAAAAGCCGAGCTGATATTCACCACCGTTCAGGGGCCGATGTTCAGGGTGCGTGGTTTTAAAGATAGTATAGCCGATAAAAGAGTTGAAAGTTTATATCAATCGAACAAGGCTGTTTTTGCAAATGTTAGTAAAGGCAGCCGCTTTGATACCGACAGTCTTTCGGCCGACCGCGATGGGTTTTACCAATTGATGAAGCGTAATGGCTATTTTGATTTTTATCGCCAATACGTCACCTTTATTGTTGATTCTACCTTTGATAAGGGTGTGGTTGATGTTAAATTCGTGGTAGATAACCCTGATGGAAAATCAGCACACCCAATTTATAAAATCAACAATACATTAATTACTATTTCAAAAAGTAATGGCAAAACCACGGGTAAGGCCGATACCATTCAGCTCGATTCGCAGTTCAGGTATGTTGATTTTTCAGGTAAGTTTAAACCCCATACCGTAACTGATTACATTTTTCAGAAGAAGGGCGAGCTATACAATATTGATAAGCAAAACCTCACTACAACACGGTTATCGCAGCTAAATGTATTCCGCAATGTGCCCAACCCAACCTATACCAAGCTGGCTGATAGTACCAATAGGCTTGATTCAAAGATCGATATCATCCCGCTGAAGCGGATGTCGGACAGGATTGAGGGAGAGGTATTGTTTAATGCCGGCCGGTATGGCTTCAACGTAGGTAATACATTTACTGATCGTAATATTTTTAAACAGGCCGCTATTTTACAGTTTAAAATTAATGAGAGTATTTTATTGGATAATAATAACAATGTTGTTAACCAGGGCAGTATAGAGAACCAGGACCTGAATATTGGGTTAAACCTTATCTACCCGCGTATTATTTCGCCGTTTAATTTTGCCAAGCCGGGTAAATATGGCGTGCCGCACACAACGTTTGCAACAAATTTCACGCTGTTCTTTCAAAAAGGATTGGTTGAGCGCGAAAGTTTCCTGAGCTCTATTACTTATGACTTTTTTGAAACTCCCGATAAACAGCATATAGTAACTCCGATAGCCTTTCAGTATTCAAGAGGTATTATTGATCCGAGCGCGTACCAGGATTTGTTAAGGGCTAACTATTATTCCTATATATACCTTATTGGCCGCACCATTTTTACCTCGGGCAGCCAGTATAGCTATGTTTTAAATGCGAATAAGCTTAATACCTATAGTAACTTCGTCTATTTTAGGGGGAATATTGATGTAGGCGGTAACACCTTATACCTGTTAAGCAAAATATTTAATACGCCTAAAGATACCCTTGGCGAGCGTACTATTTTCGGTTACAGTTTTTCGCAATATAGCAAGGCTGAGATCGATCTCCGGTTTTACAAAAGCTTTGGAGGCGAGCAGCAATTAATATTCAGGATAAACCCGGGTTTGGGTGTACCCTACGGCAATAGCAACCAGCTGATATTTGAAAAGAACTTTTATGCCGGCGGCTCTGATGATATGCGCGCATGGCTGCCACGTACATTGGGCCCGGGTAATTTTAATAGGGCTAGCTATGGTGTTGGCGGTGCTGCCGATACATTACGATCGCGCCTGCAATACCTTGATCAGTTTGGTGAGGTAAAACTGATCACTAACCTTGAATACAGGTATAAGCTCTCTGACGACTTTTTTGGTTGTATACTTAGAGGGGCCGTATTTATGGATGCCGGTAACGTTTGGCGCTTACATAAGCAGGAGGAAGATCCGTATAACCCCCTGAACACACAAATAGAAAACCCGAACGGAGAGTTCAGGCTCAATAATATACTGCAATCATCCGCAATTGGTATTGGTACAGGATTAAGGTTTGATCTAGGTTTCTTCGTATTCAGGTTTGATGCAGCCTTTAAATTTAAAGACCCTGAATTTAACGGTTCAGACCAGTGGGTGCTGATCAATCACTTTGGTGAATTATTCCACACAGGTCCATTCAAAACGGCCTACACACAAACCAATGGCATAAACTACAATTTTATGCAGCTGAATTTTGGTATAGGGCTACCATTTTAGATGTGCAAATGTGCAGATATGCAAATGTGCAGATGGAAGAATGTATGATTTAGATGTGTGCAGATGGAAAGATTGGGCTTAATCATTTGCACATCCGCACATTTGCATATCTGCACATCCCTAAAAAATACTCTTCAACCCATCAATTATACTTTCAAAAAACGTGGGGACGCTTAAGCCATTGTGGTAATTAAAGTATACAAATATGCAGAAGATGATAGCGGCTATAATAATGAACCGCTTAAACATATAGGCCAGCAGTATAAGGCCAAGGGGTATGCACAGCATGGCTATCCAACTGATGTGGATACAGTTTAGCTTATCGTTTCTATAAATATAATAGAGCATGGCGTGGGTGCCACTATCATTTATATGTTTGGCATATATAAAACTGGAGTGTTGCAGCTTATGGTCATAAAAAGCAACGCCTTTATTAAATTTCAGCACTTCTTCAAACCCATTTATGGTAAAGGTGAACTGGCCGTCAACATCTGATTGTGTATTGTTTAGTGAGTCGGTTGCTACAATAGCTACCTGGTCCTGTGCAAAGGGGTTTTCCTTTACTACAAAATGATTTATAGCGATGGTATCCGCAAAAGCAAAGCTGACGGATGCTGTTACCAGGCAAAATAATAAGAATAGCTTCTTCATTTTAAACAATAGGTAGTGTTATAAAAGTGTATATACACGCAACTAAAAGTACATTTTTATCAGCGCCTGAATAAAAAAAATATCAAGATTTAATATACCCGAAAGCTTAACCACAAAACAAAACACAAATGCTGATGCTGTTGCTTTGTTGAGTTTGGCTGATAAAACATTATATGACTATAAACCAAATAATTAAGTATAAGTTTTATAATATTAAGAAGAACGCTTTTTATGGATATGACAACCCTTGCAATGCTGATCCTTCATAAAAGAAAGGTTCAAAGTTTTCATCAGCCAGCTCACAGGTTACTTGCATGGTGGTGAAAATGATATCGCCAAAAATGTTCGCTATGGCCGTATCAGCAGCATCGCGACCGTTTGCTATCTTCACCAGTCCATTTAATGGTACTAAGCGTGTCGCATCAAACAAAACCCATTCGCCGCCCAGGTAAGCTTCAAAGCAGGCATGAAAGTCTGCCGGTTTAAGGTGATAGGCATAGCCTGTAAAGTAACGGGCCGGGATGGTTAGTGCACGGCACAGGGCAATACCTAAATGCGCAAAATCGCGGCATACGCCGGCCTGTTGCGTTACCGTATCATAAGCAGAGGTTTGTGAATTGGAGAATCCGCTGATGTATTGCACGTTAGTATTTATCCAGTTGGTAAGGGCAATCACTTTTTCAAAAGGATCAGCAATTTTGCCAAAAAGATTATCTGCCAGCCTGTACAATTTATCCGATTGGCAATACCTGCTCGGGTAAAGGTAGGGCAGGATGGAGCTATCTAAGTGTGCAACCGGTGTTTCTTCCCTATGTGTATGATCACTTATGGTAAAACTGTTATCAACTGTAGCATTATAAGTTACTTTAATATTTCCTGCTTCAGGAATTTCAAAGCGTACCAGGCGGTTACCACTAGGCTCAACCAGTTCCTCGAACTTTATATATGGATCAATAACGAATGTTTCGTTCAAGACAGTTTGATTGGGTGTTCTTAAGGCATGGATGTTCAATACCAGTGTCCCGGGGGAGTTAACGGTATATTCCATTTCGGTGAACACGTCAAATTTCATAGCAGGTGTATAGTTTAAATTGTTTCTTTTTCAAGCTTGGTAAAAGCTTCATCCATCCAGTCTTCTTTTATATTTTCCAGCGCATGTTTCAATTCTTCGGCCCATTGGATGGAGATATTTTCCAGGTCTTTTTTCTCATAGCGTTGTTCCACTATATGAAAACTGTCTTTTTTATAAAGCACTACATCAATCGGGAAATCCACATTATTTGAGCTCACCCGCGTTGAATCAAATGATAAAAAGCCTGTTTTCAATGCCAGCTTTAAGCTCGAATTTTCAGTAAGTGTACGGTTAAGTATAGCTTTACCATGCCCTGAGTTGCCTATGATTACATATGGCGCTCCTTGACCCAGCTCAACCCAGTTACCTTCAGGGTATAGGAGGAATAGCTTATGCTCATCATCATCCTTTAGCTGCCCGCCTATAATGGTGTTCAGGTCGAAATTAAACCCCGCTCTTTCCAACGATGCCTTATCCTCAGTTGCCACCCGCTTAACCTGCTCGCCAAAGGCATTCACTGCCTTATATAATTTGTTGAATTCCTTTGTTTCGAGCAATTCATTAAAATATACAATGGCCTTATCCCTGGTTGATCTTAAGCCGCTGGTCATAATAAAAAGAGAAAAGTTATCTTTTTGTTCTATCGAAATTTTCTTTTTTACGGTAGTATCAGTTCCTGAGGTGATGCGTGTATCGGCAAGGGCCAGCAGGCCTTCTTTAACCTTTATTCCTAAACAATAAGTCATATGCTATAAAACAGATATGTTAAAAAAAAATAGAGTGCCAAAATAGCTAAATAATGAAGTAATTGCAGAACAACATAAAATATTAATGCATTAAGTGTAATATTATGAAAATCCCTGTATCTAACCCTCAAAATAAATAATACATGAATAACCAACAGGATAGTATTTTAAAGGTTACGGGTCTTAATGTACAATACGGCTCATTTACCGCTGTAAAGGACGTTTCCTTTGATGTACGCAAGGGTGAAATATTCGGACTGCTTGGGCCCAATGGTGCAGGCAAAACAAGCACACTAAGCTCAATTGAGGGCCTCGTAAAATTTAACGCAGGCTCTGTTGTGGTTGATGGCTTTGATGCCCGTGAGAAGCCGCTATATGCCCGGGCGGCGATGGGGGTGCAATTACAGTCGACCAGCTTTCAGCCTGAATTAAAGGTATCTGAGATATTACAGCTATATGCAGGTATATATGGCGTACCGCTTACCAAGGATAAATTAGAAGAAATACTTAAAGAGATAAAATTAGAAGATGCCGGGTCCAAAAAATTTGGGGAGCTTTCAGGCGGGCAGCAGCAAAGGGTATCATTGGTAATATCAACGATACATAACCCACGATTGGTTTTGCTGGATGAGCCAACCACCGGCCTCGACCCGCAATCGCGCCGCCAGCTTTGGGAGCGCATTGAAGCTATCCGCGAACGCGGGCATGCCGTATTGCTCACCACACATTCCATGGAAGAAGCAGAATCTGTTTGCGACCGTATAGGTATTATAGATCATGGCAAGGTGATCATTATTGATACGCCGCAGGCACTGATTGAAAAATATAAGGATGATCCCGAAGTGATAGCAGTATCGCGCAGGGGCAAAGTAACACTTGAAGACGTATTTATAGCACTAACCGGCAGGGCCGTTAGAGCGTAATTAAATTAAAGAATGGAAACAATTATACCAAAAACATCCACTGTATTTTCGGCATTATTAAGGGCCGACCTTACCACACAATGGCGCAACCGCCGTGGCGCAATACTGTCACTAATGGTGCCTGTAATAATTTTAATTTCATGGAAAGGTTATATACCCAAAATTGGTGGGCCTGCTACATTAGCCAATAGCTTATGTTATGGTTTGATATCCCTTGGGTTAATGGGGTATTCGAATTCTATAGCCCGCGACAGGGATAAAGGGATATTCCAGCGATTAAGGGTTGCGCCTTTACCATCATGGGCTATAATGATGAGCAGGCTTGCTGTACAATTGATAATGATATTGATTATAACTACAGGTATTTTTATTGTTGGTTTTAATGTTGATAAGATCACATTATCGCCGGCCGGGTATTTAGTTACCTATTTTACCGCAGCTGTAGGCGGAGCGGTATATTTAGCACTTGGACAAGCCATAGTAGGGTTAACAAAAAACGCGGAAACGGTTAACTCCGCTTCGCGACTGGTGTTTTTGGCCTTTATACTAATAGGTACGTTCGGCGGATTAGGCGCGCTGGGCCCGCAAATACAAGAAATTACCCATTGGACACCCTATGGCACAGTAGAAACCATAATGGCAGCCGGAATGGCACCTGCAAAGTGGGATATGGATGCGACCAATGCACTACTGGTAACTTTAGGTTATATAATAGTATTTGCCACCGTTGGTATTAAGCAATTTAAGTGGGAGAGTAAGTGAACCAGGATTCTGAACCAGGATTTATTGGATTTTGAATATTGACAGGATGATATAATCTTCCTGGACCCCTCTTTCCGCCGCAGGCGAAGAGAGGGGCGACCAGCGTAGCGTAGTCGGGGTGAGTCAACGGAGCGCGTTGAAGTTCAATCGCGTTATATCCCACCAGGCCTCCCCCTAAGCTTAGGGGGAGGTGTCGACGAAGGAGACGGGGGGTAGAATACGGGGCGCTCCGAAACTCCGCGTTAGGGACAGTAGTGGGTACCGGCCCCGCGCCTAAAGCCTGCAGGCGTATGAACGGATGGCCCGGCCCGCTGTATAGCGGGAAACGCCCAATTATCCGAACCCGAATTGGGGGAATTTAAGAATTTATAGAATTCTGCAAATTCATTAATTTAAAAAATCTGGTTCAGA
The DNA here is from genome assembly GCF_900105165.1 of Mucilaginibacter mallensis. Taxonomy (NCBI): domain Bacteria; kingdom Pseudomonadati; phylum Bacteroidota; class Sphingobacteriia; order Sphingobacteriales; family Sphingobacteriaceae; genus Mucilaginibacter; species Mucilaginibacter mallensis. Next base: position 4,002,868 of record NZ_LT629740.1, on the reverse strand, counting down.
CAATGACCCAATGACAGCGCAGCGAAATGACTAATGACAACTGATAACCCATACTAATTCGCCCTAAACGCAGCTAATACTAAAAGATCAGCTTTGAATACGTTTAAATTTATAAATTTGGCGACTACAATTTTTTCAATTACGAACTATTCTATTATAATATAATGAGCAAAGGGGTTATAAGCAAGGAAGAAGATTACTCACAGTGGTACAATGATTTAGTGATAAAAGCTGATATGGCGGAGTATTCGCCGGTTAGGGGTTGCATGATCATTAAGCCGTATGGCTATTCCATCTGGGAAAAAATGCAGGCTGTGCTTGACAAAATGTTTAAGGAAACCGGGCATAGCAATGCTTATTTTCCGCTGCTTATACCTAAGTCGTTCTTTTCGAAGGAGGCGAGCCACGTTGAAGGCTTTGCTAAGGAATGTGCCGTCGTAACCCATTATCGCCTTAAAAATGATGGTAACGGCAATATTATTGTTGATGAAGATGCCAAACTGGAGGAAGAACTGATCATCCGCCCGACATCTGAAACTATCATCTGGAACACTTACCGTGGCTGGATACAATCTTACCGTGACCTGCCTATTTTGGTTAACCAATGGGCTAACGTAATGCGCTGGGAAATGCGTACACGCCTGTTTTTGCGCACCAGTGAGTTTTTATGGCAAGAGGGCCACACCGCTCACGCAACATCCGACGAAGCAATTGCTGAAACCGAACAAATGCTGGGCGTTTATGCTGATTTTGCAGAAAACTGGATGGCATTACCGGTTGTAAAAGGCCGTAAAACACCAAATGAGCGTTTTGCAGGTGCTTTGGATACTTATTGTATTGAAGCTTTAATGCAAGATGGTAAAGCCCTACAGGCGGGTACCTCACACTTTTTAGGGCAGAACTTTGCCAAGGCTTTTGATGTGAAATTCACCAACCGCGAGAATGTTCAGGATTATGTTTGGGCTACCTCATGGGGGGTATCAACCCGTTTGATAGGCGCGCTGATCATGGCGCACTCTGATGATGCAGGCTTGGTATTGCCGCCAAAACTGGCACCTATACAGGTAGTTATTGTGCCGATATATAAACATGATGAAGAATTGGAAAACATCACAGCTTTTGTTACCGCATTAACCAAAGAACTTAAAGCGAAAGATATCTCAGTTAAGTTCGATAAGCGCGATACCCACCGTCCGGGGGCTAAGTTTGCTGAATACGAACTAAAAGGCGTGCCTTTGCGCGTTGCCATCGGCAGTCGCGATATGCAGAACGGTACGGTTGAACTGGCGCGTAGAGATACTAAAACCAAGGAAACTGTTAGTCAGGATGGCTTGGCTTTGCATATCGAGGCTTTGCTGGATACTATTCAGGAAAACATCTACAAAAAGGCATCCGACTTTAGAGCAGAGAACACTACCGAGGTAGATACCTACGATGAATTTAAACGCATGCTTGACGAAGAGCCAGGATTTCTATCGGCACACTGGGACGGCACACCAGAAACTGAGCAGAAAATAAAAGATGAGACTAAAGCAACAATACGTTGTATACCTTTGGATAATAAACAGGAAGAAGGCAAGTGCATTTTGACGGGTAAGCCGTCGAAGCAGAGGGTGCTTTTTGCACGGGCATATTAACCCCCCCAGCCCCCTGAAGGGGGAGCTTTTTGAAAAGCATGGTGGGGTATAGTAGATAATAAAATTATTAACAGGATGTTGGCTTTAAGGTCAGCATCACAAATCAAAAATCCCCCCTTTAGGGGGCTAGGGGGCTTATGAAATTCGCAACTAAAGCTATACACGCAGGGCAGGAGCCCGATCCGTCAACAGGCGCGGTGATGACGCCGATATATCAAACATCAACCTACTGGCAACGTTCGCCGGGCGATAACCAAGGATATGAGTATTCACGTGGTACCAACCCAACCCGCAAGGCATTGGAAAACTGCCTTGCTGCTTTGGAAAACGCTAAATTCGGACTAGCTTTTTCCAGCGGAATGGGCGCTACGGATGCGGTGATGAAACTATTATTGCCAGGTGATGAAGTTATAACCGGTAATGATCTGTACGGTGGTTCATACCGTATGTTCACCAAAATATTTACGCCTTACGGCATCAAGTTTCATTTTATCGATCTTTCAGACCCTGAACTGATCAACCAGTATGTAAACGAAAATACCAAGCTGATCTGGATAGAGACGCCTACCAACCCAACCATGCGAATTGTGGATATTGCGGCTGTATCAAAAATTGCCAAAGCTAAAAATGTGAAGCTGGTGGTTGATAATACCTTTGCTTCGCCATACCTGCAAAATCCGATCGATCTGGGTGCTGATATTGTGATGCATTCGGTTACCAAATACATTGGGGGGCACTCTGATGTGGTAATGGGCGCTTTGATGCTGAACGATGAGGAAACCTATAAAAAACTATGGTTCATTTATAACGCCTGTGGTGCAACGCCCGGCCCTATGGACAGCTTTTTAGTGCTGCGCGGTATAAAAACCCTGCACCTGCGCATGAAAGCGCATTGTGAAAATGGCAGGGTAATAGCTGAGTTTTTAAAGACTCATCCTAAAGTTGAAAAGATCTACTGGCCGGGCTTTACCGATCATCCAAATCACGACATCGCCAAAAAGCAGATGAAGGATTTCGGTGGTATGATCTCTATCGTACTAAAAGATGCCGATCTGCAGGAAACCTTCAGGGTAGCATCCTCATTCAAAGTTTTCACCCTTGCAGAGTCATTAGGTGGCGTTGAATCACTCATTAATCACCCCGTAAGCATGACCCACGGCTCAATCCCCAAAGCAGAACGTGAGAAAGCCGGTGTGGTAGATAACCTATTGCGTTTAAGCGTAGGGGTAGAGGATATTGATGATTTGCTGGAGGATTTGAAACAAGCGCTTTCATAGTATCAGGTAGCAAGTATTTAGTATCAGGTAAAATGATGTTAAGTACTTGCTACTTGATACCTGCTACTAAACAATGATAGAAAATCTAAAATCGTTCCTTGACTTTAAAGTCGCCCAATACAATCAACCCGGCTTCATCACTAACGATCCCATCTCTATCCCGCACCTGTTTACTAAAAAGCAGGACATTGAGATCATGGGCTTTTGGGCAGCTACCTTAGCCTGGGGGCAACGCGTAACCATCATTAACAAATGCAGGGAGCTGATCCAACTGATGGATGGTGCTCCCTATGATTTCATCATCAACCACGAGGAGCCCGACCTTAAAAAGCTGCTGAACTTTAAGCACCGCACTTTTAACGATATTGATACGCTATACTTTATCGCGTTCTTTAGGCATCATTATGAGCGGAATGAATCGCTGGAAACAGCATTCATTTCCCCAACTGTCATCCTGAGCGATAGCGAAGGACCTATTAACCACCATACCAGTAACGAGGCTGAAGCTGCCCTCAACCACTTCCGGTCCTATTTCTTTTCCTTACCCGATTACCCGCATCGTACCAAAAAGCATGTGTCCTCTCCATCGCAAAAATCAACCTGTAAAAGGCTGAACATGTTCCTGCGCTGGATGGTGCGTAAGGATAATTGTGGTGTTGATTTCGGCATCTGGAACCAACTAAAACCTGCTGATCTCATTATGCCCTGCGATCTGCATGTCGATCGTGTATCGCGCAAGCTCAACCTCATTACCCGCAAACAAACCGACTGGCAAACCGCCCTCGAGCTCACCGAACGCCTCCGCGAATTCGATCCGGTTGATCCTGTGAAATATGATTTTGCCTTGTTTGGGTTGGGGATAGAGGAGAAGTTTTAACAGAGATGAATTTTACTTTTGTTAAATTCTAAAATATTTAATGATAATATTAAATCTAATAGATGCTTACCTTTTAAGTAGTTCATTTTTGAATGTTGAGTAGTGTCTTCTATTTCATAAGTAGAACTCCAAATAATTTGATAATGATTCGTCTTTCCTAAATCGATTACAGAATTTGCTGTTTCACCACTAGTTCTTGTCGAACAAATTATTAGGTCACAATTGTGACTGATTAAATTCGATAGCCTCTCATATAGTCCGGTTCCGGGATCTCCTTTACTTTCAATGCCAATCTTTTTTCCATTAATTTCTACAATCATGCAAAAATCTCCTTTGGATTTTATTGTTTTAGTGTTGATGGGTAATTCACTAGGAAATGATTCTAACAATAGCTTAGTAAACTCTTTTATTGTGTCGGTTTTTCCTTTCCCTGCTTTATTCCAAATAGCTACAATAGTTTTCATTTTGTGATAAGTCTTAGGTTTATAAATGTAATTTATTTCACGAGATTTATTTGCATGAATATTATTGATAATAACGACCTTTCCGCATTCCTCTCCGGCAAATCAGAACAAACGCTGATGCTCTTCAATCACTTTGTCAGTGAATATCAAAAGATAGCACCCGTAACCCTGCATCCAGCCAAAACCATGATCGGCTTAGCAAACGAACATCGCCGGATTGCCTGGGCAACGCAACTGGGTAAGAATTTTGTGCATATAGTTTTCCCATTTAAACAGGAATATCCGGATAATTTATGTTTCCAGAAAATAGCACAAGTACCTGGTGATACTCACCAGTTTAACCACCATTTCAGGATGTATAATGTGGATGATGTGAATGAGGAGGTGCTGGGGTTTATGCGGTTGGCGTATGAGGATGAAAATATATAGGATTTGTCAATTGCGAGCGATAGCGCGGCAATCTCGTCGCATTCAATAATACAAGCGACAAGGTTGCCGTGTCGTTCCTCCTCGCAATGACATATATTGAGAGCCCTACGCTTCCTCCTTAAAAAACACCTTATAATAATTCATGCGCTTATCATCATCAAAACCTTTCTCTATCAACTCCTTATCGCCATGGATATAAATATGGAAGTTTTTATCCAGCTTTAAAACACTCTTATAATCGCGCGCCTGCTTTTTAACCGCATTGCCAGATATCTCGAAAGTATTGGCAATTGGTGAATCAAATTCCTGCTCGTACTGGCTTTTAAATGTTTTGAACGATTCAATGGCCTTTTCGTTGCCGATCACTTCATTGCTGAACTCATCCATATCAAAAGTTTCCTTCTCCTTAAAATATTTCATAGAGCGGTTCAGCAGGTCAATCTTATCAGCTTTACTCATTTCAAACTCATCGTCGAGCTTTTGGGTAACAAAATTTTTGTAGACACCCAGTGTATTGCTGGTTTGGTTAAAGCTGTCGTTACGGATCTTTAATTGCAGAAACTCGTCTTTCCAGTAAACGGCGGCATCCTGCCCGCTGTTATTTTTATCTATCACAACCACTTTGTAGCCGTTTTCTTTCTCAATATTGAAGATGAGCACACCCTTATCCAGCTTGTTGATGTTGATAGCATTATCCTCGTAATCAACACCAAATCCGCCATCCTCGGGGTAAACCTTCAGGTAAGTTTCCTTATTCTCCGATTTAAAAATGCCGATAGTATCCAGCGGATTGCCTTCAATCTGCACCTTATTGAAGTAAACTACATATAACTCGCCAGGTTTAATATTGGGATGATTGGACACTTTGTACAGGTGCTTAGCAATCTGTTCCGATGCTTCGTGAAACTTGCTTTTATCCTCAAATACCTGCGTGGCAAAGTGGTGAAGCTCGTTCAGATTCAGATCTCCGCTGGTGTGCATGAGGTGATAAACCTCGTTCGCTTTTTCAAAAGGCTTTAAAAAATATTGCATTAGCAGGTTGGGGATCACTTCATCCTTTAGTTCAAGCGGCTTGGCCGATAAAGCATAAAATTCATTTTGCGCCTGGTTGCCAATGTGATGGACCGAAATAGTATCTAGCGAAGCTTCAAAAAAAGTTACCATAATTACCGGCGAATTTAGAGTTTTTTGGCAGATGACCGATGATATTATACTTACAAAAAAATGGCAGGAAGATTGGCCTTAAATAACGACTTTTGCAGCACGGTTCATAGTTCATGGTTGATAGTTCATAGCAATTATGCAAACCAATGACCAATGACAGCGAAGCGAATCACAAATGACTAACAAAGAAGAAACAATAGTTGCCCTTGCTACACCATCCGGAAGTGGTGCCATTGGTATTATACGCCTATCGGGGCCGGATGCCATTAGTATTGCCCAAAGTGTTTTTAAGGGTAAGGACTTAACCCAGCAGGAATCGCATACCATACATTTTGGCAATATTGTGGATGGCGATATGATTTTGGATGAGGTATTGGCTTCATTATTTGTAGCGCCACGCTCTTACACACGTGAAAATGTGGTGGAGATCTCTTGTCATGGTTCGGCGTATATTATTGAGTCGATCATTAAACTGCTGATAAAAAAAGGGGCAAGGGGGGCCAAACCGGGCGAATTTACACTGCGTGCCTTCCTAAATGGTCAAATGGACCTGTCACAAGCCGAAGCTGTTGCCGATCTGATTGCTTCCAACTCCAAAGCATCACAGCAAGTAGCACTGCAGCAGCTGAGAGGCGGGTTTAGCAACCAACTGCAAACCCTGCGTGAGCAACTGGTACAATTTGCATCGCTGATAGAGCTGGAACTTGATTTTTCGGAAGAAGACGTAGAATTTGCTAACCGTGATCAGCTTAAAAAATTAACGCATGATATTACCCGTATAATTGGTTCACTCATACAATCTTTTGAGCTGGGTAACGCTATTAAGCTTGGCGTAAATACCGTAATAGCAGGCAGGCCAAATGCAGGTAAATCAACCCTGCTGAATGCTTTGCTAAACGAAGAACGTGCCATTGTAAGCCATTTACCCGGCACTACGCGCGATACGATTGAAGAAGTACTGAATATTCGTGGCATTAATTTCAGGCTGATAGATACCGCCGGTATCCGTGAAGCCACAGATGCCATTGAACAGATAGGGGTACAGCGTACTATGGAAAAGATCAATCAGTCGGCCTTGCTGATTTATGTTTATGATGCCGAACAGATCACCATTGAAGAGCTTAACCAGGACATTGCAAACCTGCAAAAACCGGGCATTTCCATGCTGATTGTAGCCAATAAAATAGATCTTTTTTCGGACGCACAAGTGAGTGCATTGCCACACAATGAAAATACCGTCTTGATCTCAGCCAAAGACAAAGTAAACATAGATGAGCTTAAAAATGCTATCTATCACGCTGCTATAAAATATGAGCTAACGGGTAACGAAACGCTGGTAACCAATATCCGCCACCTCGAGGCGCTCCAAAAAACTGAAGAATCACTCATTAAAGTACTCAGCGGAATTGACAGCGACATCACCTCCGATTTTTTAGCTACCGATATCAAACAAGCCCTCCACTATCTCGGTGAAATAACAGGAGCTGTTACTACGGATGATTTGTTGGAGAATATTTTTAGCAAGTTTTGTATCGGCAAGTAGGCCTGCCAAATAACTCCAAATTACGACAATCAAATTGCTCATTGTTAATAAGTTATGTTTATTTCACTTGTCCAAATTCTTGGATTTCTGCCCCTGGCTTTCGTGCTTTTGTAACTGAGATGTAACTCAAAACTAAAATTTTTGAGTTACAGAAAAATACGGAGAAATTAGGGAGCTTATGGATGCTTATATCGCCTTATTTACCCTTAATAGCCCTTAATCGAGGGGATATTCCTGGAGATTATGATGAATGAGATCGAGGATTTCTATACGAAAATGACCGGACATACTACCCTACGCCCATCTTAAAAAGAAGAAAAGAAATAACCGATTCCACCATTTACCTGACTGATTATCAGAAAACACGACTGATTGGTACGGTAAATTTGGCATCCCACAAATGAGCGTTGGGAATCGTTTCATTAAAAAATGACTCGTATTGAAGATACGGTTCAAGGTTGACAGTGGGTAAACCTGTTTTATAAATTAGGGATATAGGTATACCCACCATGGTAGTGGCCAGGTAGCCATTCAGCGAGTATTGTTTATTAGAGATGATGTCGTCATGTGAATAAAGAATATCAACGCCGTAACTTCCGAATTTTGTATTCGGCAAAATTGCAACTAATTCCCCGCCAAAATTCGGAAGAACTCGTGTGTCCATATTAATATTATCTGTATAGGTTTCAAAAACCTGTTCATTTGTTTTTTGAATAAATGAGGTATCAGAGAGCGGATGAAAAGAATTATAGGTACTTGCCGTATATACTTCGGAAAACTCATCCTTCAAGCCAATCTGCGTATAGATGCTAGCATATAAATTCCAGCCACCCTTAAATCCCAGGAAATAATTGTAAGAGGCATTTATCGAAGGTGTTGGTATGCCTTAAGTTTATTAATTATCTGACTTTAAACTTTTCAATGGGCTCGAAACAGCCACCTTAACGATCTGAAAACTTATTATAGAAAACGCCACTACAATTATTAGAATACCAGAAATCAAGATGGTTATCCAATTAAAGGATATCCTATAAACAAATGTTTCTAACCATTTATTCATGAAGAACCATGTAATTGGTATAGAGATGATTATTGAAAAGACTATCAATCTAAAAAAGTCCTTAGTCAATAGGATAAATATTTCCGTTATACCCGCCCCAAGCACTTTTCTGATGCTTACTTCTTTCATTCTTTGGCTTATGGAAATCGCGACGAGGCTGAACAATCCAAAGCATGCGATACAAATGGCCAGTACGGTAAAAAAGTTCACGATCAACATCAGGCGTTCCTCTGAGGCGTAAAGTTGCTTTACCTTATCGTCAGCAAAACTAAAGTCAAAATGATCCCGCGGATAAAAGTCTCGCCATTTTTGCTCAATAAAGTGAAGAGTTTCAGGTAAATTCTGCATCTCTATCCTGATATAAGTTTGCCCAAAATTATTTTCTATGTTTGAACGAATAACGACATTAGGGGTGCTTGTATGAAATGATGTTCCCTGAAAATCTTTTATAACGCCAATGACCGTTCCCTGAAGTCCGCCATAATTCAATTCAGATCCAATAGGATTCTTGAGCTGTAATAGACTGACCGTTTTATCGGTTAATATGATAAGTTGTTCAGAGGTTTTTAGATTTTTAACTAATTTCGACGAGTCTGCGGAGACTAGCTTGATTTTTCTTTTCACATAAGTGCTAAAGTCTGTCCCGGCTAACAATCGAATATGCATGGTTTTTATAAAACTGTTATCTGCATCGACAAATGAGAATGCCCATTGTTTTGTTGTGTCTGCCGGATTACTCATGGTTGAATTACTTCCGTAATTTCCTCCGATATCAAAACTTGCAATGCTGACATCTTTAACATTTCCATTTTTTTCCAACTCGCTTTTGAAAGAGATCGCTGATGTCCCGAAATCATGCTCTTTCAAGATTAACAGGCCTGTCTTGTTAAAACCAAGATCAGCATTGTTAAGCAAGATCATTTGTTGCTTGATAAGAAGGGCAGAAATTATTAGCACCACGGAGACGGTGAATTGCGCTACTATTAGCACTTTTCTTATTGTAAATTTAAGGTTATGAGAGCTGGCAAGTTTTTTTAGAAGCGTACTAATATCTACTCTGGTAAGATAAAGAGCCGGAAATAGCCCTGATATCAATCCTGTTATCATGCAGATTAGCAACACCAGAAGTAAGGTTCCAGCATTAAAAAGATAAGTCGGTTCCACGTCAAGTCCTAATATATCAGAAAATTTCTTCCAGCATAAACTGGCTACCAAATATGAAATAGGAGAAGCGATAATAAATAATAGGATGGATTCTGTTATAAATTGAAAGAATACCTGGCTTTTATGCGCCCCCATAACCTTCCTAATACCGACTTCGACGGATCTTTGCATGAAACGCACGGTCGTTAGATTAATGAAGTTAATACAAGCGATTAATAAGACGAGGAAGCTAATGGTGGCATATATGTATATATATTTTACATTACCATTCTCAAATAGCTCGTCGCTGTAATTGGAGTGCAAGTGGATGCTGGTTACAGGCTGGAAAGTGACCCCTACCGATGCTGGAAAATTATAGCTTTTGTAAAAACACGCCAGCTTTTGTTGCATCGTTTTAGGGTCTGCTCCTTCCCGCATTAATACGTATTGAGAAGATGTATTATAAGCCGACAAGTTCAGAGGTTGCTGGTCGACATCAGATATTATCATAGCTTCGGCGTTGAAGTGTGTATTACCAGGAATAGTTTCAATTACACCCGCGATCTTCCAAGCGTGATTCGACTTGCTGATGATGCTCTGTCCCAAGGGATTATGTCCGGAAAAGTACTTATCAGCGAATTTTCTAGTAATTACAATACACTTACCTTCTTTCGAAACATCAACCGCGTTACCCTGTTCAAATCGAAAGTTAAATACCTTAAAAAATGAACTGTTGGTGATTAATATATTGGCGGACATCGGCTCATTCCGATAAGAGAATTGGAGAACAGATTTATTGATGCTTGTGGCCGCCTCAAAATCAGGAAACGATGTTTTTAGTGCCTGAGCTATCGCATTGGGGATAAGTACGTGATAATTTTTCTCTCCATTTACCACTTCCTGTTCAAGGATACGGTAAACACGGGGGGAATTGGTATAATATTTATCGAAGGATAGCTCATACTGTATGTATCCCATTATAACGATCACGAAGGATAGACTAGTGATTAATCCCAACAAATTAATCCCGGAAAATACCCTGTCCTTCCACAGATAACGCAATGCAATTTTAAAAATGTTCTTTATCATTTTTTGTGTTTTAATAATTATTTATTGAGCGAGATGTTAAAAAATGTATGGCTGATTTTTTTAAATAACCCTTCATCGGCTATTTTAATTTCAACTTTCGCTGTCGTAATACCTGTTAACCATGTTTTCCCCTTGGTCGTGTTAAGCAATATATTTATTATGTAAGTTGACCCATTATTAACAACGGCGTTAATTGTCCCGTCAACGACAAGGTCCCTGTTTTTCTGAGCGCTAAGTACCATTTTTTGACCGGTAAGTAAATTTTTGACCTCTTCCGAAGTCATTTCCACTTGACCATAGACGGCATTTCCCTCTTTATGAATCGTCATCTCCTTATTTACGGTTATCGTAAACTTTACACAGGAAATAGCCAAGAAAAGTAGTGCTATTGCCAATAAATATGTCAATAGACTTATTTTCAATACAGTAGCTGAACGGCTCCCCGTTATAGCAAGTAGTTCTTCTGTATGAATTGCTTCCTGAAAGTGTTGAAATTTGTTTTCCATACCTTCCATCAGATGCCAAGTTCAAGTTGATTTTTTATCAGTGAATAATAAGCACCCTGTTCTTTGATCAGGCTTTCGTGTCTGCCCTGTTCAATTAGCTTTCCCTTACTCATAACAATAATATTATCTGCATTTGTTACTGTACTCAATCGATGGGCAATAATAACAACAGTCTTCCCTTTGAAGAACTTATTAAAATTGGAGATGATCGTTCTTTCATTTTCTGCATCCAATGCATTTGTCGCTTCATCCAGGAAGACAAAATCGGCATTTTTATAAACGACCCGGGCTATCAATATTCTTTGCTTCTGCCCCTGACTCAAGCCAACTCCACCAACCCCTATCTTTGTATCCCCTTTTAATGCCAGGTCATTAATAAAATCACCGAGATTGGCAACTTCAATTGCTAAATCAAGCATCGCCTGATCATATATTCCGGTACTTACTGTAATATTTTTAATTATGGTATCAGAGAAGATATATCCATCCTGCATCACGAAACCGCAAGCCTGTCTCCACGCCCGGGGATCCATCTGTTCTATGTCAATATTTCCTACAAGTATCTTACCAGCGTCTTTGGAGTACAATTGCAATATAAGATTGACCAGCGTAGTCTTTCCACAGCCACTTTTTCCAACTATTGCGGTACTCTTACCATAAGGAATTTCAAAAGACAACTTGTCAATAACCGTTGGATTTCCCGCACCCGGGTAGCTAAAATCCAGGTTTTCTATGTAAATATTCCTGTTGTCAGGTAGTGATGAGCAGCGATCTTCTGTTCCTGAAAATTCATCATCCATTTGCTGAACTTCATTTAAACGCTCCCAACTGATTGTCGCATCCTGTACCTCTTGCACAAAGAGTGCAATGTACTCCACTGGACTGTTGAGTTGTCCTATAACATATAGCATTGCCATCATGGTACCAAGGGTTATTTCTCCATGAATAACATAGGTTGCACATAAATACGTTATAAGTATATTCTTCGATTCATTAATAAATGTCGCACCTATCTCCTGTACCTGGTTCAAGGAAATATTTTTCATATCCCATCTAAAAAGTTCGACTTGCGAATTCTCCCATTCCCATCTAAACTCGCGCTCACTATTATTAAGCTTAATTTCCTTAATTCCAAAAATAAGCTGCATCAATAAGTTTTGATTTTTCGAAGAGACATCAAATTTTTTGAAGTTTAAAAAACGGCGGTACCTAAGAAAACAAAGTACCCATAGTGAATAGGCGATTACCCCAATAAGAGAAATTAAAAAAATTACCTTATTGAAAAAAAATAGTAACACGCTGAAAACAATCAAGTTTCCCAAGGAAAATATTGTGTTTAGGAAGGGGCCTGTCAAAAAGCTTTCAATTTTAGACTGATCGTTTATGCGTTGCAGAATGTCTCCTGAAGTCTTGGAAAGAAAGAAGCTAATCGGTAATTTCATCAGCTTAAGCACAAAATCAGCCAGAATCGATAAGTTGATCCTCATGCTTAAATGAAACAACAGCCAGGAACGAATAAAATTAACAGCCGCCCTACCAATAAGGAGCATCACCTGAGCAATAATTATTAACTGAATAAAATTGATATTTCGATATCTGATGCCTGTATCGATGAGTGATTGGGTAAGAAAAGGCAGGACCAGTTGCAGCAGGCTGGCAATTGCAAGACCAATCAGGATCTGAAAAATTAAAGCCTTATAAATATAGAAATACCGCTTCAGAAACTCACCGCCATGTGAAGAATGGTTTTTATCTGACCCTTCCTGCAAAGCAGGCAGAGGTACCAGTTCAAGTGCGATACCATTACCATCCGCATTGCACCAACGTTCTGTAAACTCCGGTTTTGAAAACTTTATGATTGCTTTCGAAGGGTCCGCTACATAATATGTGTCCTTTTTAATTTTGAAAAGAACAACAAAGTGCTCTTTAGTCCAGTGAAGGATAGCAGGTAATTTAAGTTTGTGCAAATCTTTCAATGATAGTTCCAACCCGGTAGTTGAAAATCCTATGACTTCAGCAGCTTCCATAACTCCTAAAAGGCTTGCCCCCTGACTGGTTATCCTACACGCACGCCGCAATTCGACTATGCCAATTTTTCTGCCATAGTGCCCGCATACCATTCTCAGGCAGGTAGCACCACAATCCATAGTATCCTGCTGTTTAAAAAAGGTAAATCCCATGTAAAAACCTTATACTAAAACCGTTAAAAGAACCATTTTAGATCCTCAATATCATATACTTGCGGCAACAGATGATCATCAACGAAAATAGCAGGCGTATGGGGTATCTTATTTACAACACAGAATTGAGAATGAGCTTCTAACAGGCTTTCTACCTCGGAACCATCTACATCTACCGGGCTATCCGCCATCCACACATCCAGCTTACGCGGTGTTTCATACCAGGATTTATAGGCTTCATAAGAAACACAACTACCTTTTTCATTATATAAGGCGATGAGGTGCCGAATAAAGTTGTTCTCAAAGCTGTTCTTATCTGCGTTTCCCCAAAACAGGAATTCTACACGCAGGCTACTGTTTTCACTTAGCCAACGGTCAAGCTTCTTAAACATCGGCCCGCATGGGCCACAGGAAGGATTTGTAACACATTTGATAACGGTTGTGGCTTGTTCACTACCAAATGATATTGAGCCTACGGCTGCATTGTTAAATGTGAGCTTTTGCCGCTTATATAATAAGCTGTCGAAAAGTTCTCTATCTTTCTTAAGCTGCCCTAACTGTTTACTTAATGAGATTAAAGCAATGGCGTCGCTTTTTAACGGCACATATATGCGAAGCATTGCCATCAAAATGATAGAGAAAAATCCAAAAAATAAAATCGAATGAATATCAACCGATCTGAAATCGGCCAGATAATTATATTGAATCGCAAATTGAATAAGCAACACCACCTGAACAGCCAGACAGAGCCTGCACCATTTTTTTAATATGAGCCATTGAAATGTTACGGAATAAACCATATAGGGCAATGAACATAAGCTTAAGATAGCTAAAAATGAATGGTTTGATACTGTAAATTTTGATACTGTCAGCAACAGAAATATAGCGCTAAAATAGATAAAACCTATTTCGCTCCATTTGAATACATTAAATAATTTCCCACCTTTTCCAGAGGTAATCTCGCCGCAATCAGATCTTCCTTTGTAAGTGCATAGCTTGCGAACAAACGGATTCGATTCATCCATACTCTGATAGATCAACAACCCGCAAATTACAACGCCAACCAATGACAATACCGTTTGGCACAATGTATCAATGCTCCTATTCTGATTATAAGTAAAAACCAGTAATAAAATCGGGCAAATGACCGCAGTAAACCTGATTAACCATTTCGAGAATGTTGCGGAAAGTTGCTTCATGAAGTTGGCTTTGTAATCAGGTTCTCCGCTTAATTCAGAGGTTTCCGGAACTAATCCGATTCCAGACCAACTTAAAAGAAATTCGTGCTTTATCATCATTACTGCTTTTCCATTGTCTCCAACATAATTGATATGTGAATCATTAATGGCTGTCACCATGACAAACTCTTCCGGGCTGTTTTTTTTAGCTATAAAGGGTAACGAAAACTCACTTATCTTATCATCGCTTGTTAAATACGTTTCACTGGAAATTTTATAAGATTCCAACAAGTCAGTTATTGCCAATAGGCTGTTTGGAAAGGGATGCTGATCAAAATATGATCGTACATATGTATTCGTATATTTTATATTTAGCGATTTAAACAAATGGGATGCTATCATAATTAAATTATAAAATGAACGCGAAGTTGACAGCAGGATTTGCTAGCCAAAAAACAACCGATGATAAACAGACTACCCGGCAAGCCGAATAATCTGTTTACATAACTCAGAAATGTCCTCTCATTAGTGGATTACTCACGGAGGCGGAGGACAAGGCTTTGTTAATGTACCCGTTGCGCCTACGCATGAGCACGAAGTCGATGAGCAAGTCGCTGTTCCATTACAACTAGTGATTGAGCAGCCGCAGCTCGCCGTACAAGAGGTGGATCCACCGATCACACCCTTGAGTTCTTCTCGGGATAGTCTTTTCATGATAATTGTTTAAGTTATTTCCTATAAAGTTATAGGATCATCAAGCAAAAACGTTTGATGAATTTATCTGATAATAATTATATATTACCCCAATTAGTGATAAGATTGGATATTCCGGAAGGCTCGACCATGTGCTTCCGTGCTTTAAATTCATGTATTTGTGTGAGATGTATTACTAAATTGATTCTGCTCGTAAGAGTATTAGCATGATCAAAGTGTTTCGGAATGATATTTTTAATATCCCGGAACGAGGTGGTCAATGATCCCGGAATATCCAATTATGGACCTGAACGATAGGAATCAAACCTGTTTGTCCTTCTTTTTCGGTTTTTACATTTTCGCATCCAAAGGTAAAATTAATGTCGAACACTACCCGGAATTTGCCCCGGCGGTAGTTTGTATCTAAACTAACCCGGTCAAAATCCATACTCGTTACCTCCGGCTTTAAATTCACGTTGGATTTCATAGGCGAGCGTGTCGTAATTTTTAGATCCGGTATGAAATAGTTCGCTTAGTAATTTTGCTGCTGCTGCATGATTGTTCAGGCCGGAGATTCGAAATTTGGTTAGTTGGATTTGGAACTCATTCATGAGCTGCAAATATAAAATAATAAAGTCCCCTAAGCGCTCGCCGCCGGGGACTTTAAACCTAAACCTTATCACAATGGCGGCAGAGTGCCGCCTTGAATGATCAAAAATAGCAAGGGTTTGTTTGTCCTAGTGGTAGATAACTGAAAATTTAAATTGGAAATTTCCGCGTGTCTCTTAAACTTGCCAATCAATAGGTTATAAATAAATTCCCTGAAGTCTCTTTTGGCTAATCTATTTTGGTATTGGTGTTCGAGCTGGTTGTGGGTCAGTTGGAGACGGTGAAGACGATGGCGAAGGTGAGTGGGATGGCGAAGGTGTAGCCGTAGGCGGACAGGATGTATTACCTGAACCATTAAATTCTTCTAGAAAGCAATTAAATTTCTGCATGTAAAGAGGATCGCCTTTGCCATTATAGTTAAACATAGCTTTATCCCATCCTTTCCAAGAATAAGTTAAATGCCCGTTTGAGTCGTATTTAATTCCGTCTCTAAATCCTTTGATTGCAGTTAGCCTTATACCGGCATTAATAGAGACGTCAGGGCTCATCTCTGCGCCGTCCAATAACCTATCTTTTAATGATCGCATTGTTCCATTAGCGTCGCCTTTGTTGTCAAATTGCATGACATCTATTGGAGCGAGGTTCCCCAATGTAGATTCTACCATTATCTGAGCTTTCAACGCTGTAGGGTTCAACTCTTTTACATTGTCGGTGATAACGGATGAGGGTATTTTTTCACCTTCCGTTGGAAGTGAAAGTTGGCCTGCTTTTCTTAAATAATTAAATATGGCGACTTGCATGGCAATGGTAGCGTCCAAATCGGAAGGTTCACCTTTCGGCAATGAGTTTTCAATGTTCAACGGTAGAAAAAGTACTGGAGCTGCGCCATCTGGGTCAAATGTGTTGATGGGGTTATTTAAACTATAATTGTATGGGCTAAAGGAAGGATATCTACCGGCTAATGGATCAGCGCTAAGCCATCTTCCGATTCTCGGGTCATAGAACCGCGAGCCATAATCATAAGCATTTCCATCGCCAAATATCTCGTTGTCCTTTTCTTTACCATTGTATCCATAGCGATAAGCACCGGTTGCTACACCTGGTTCAGGCATGCCAAAGGGATAATAATTCTGTGCAGATGTTATGTCAGCAGTCCATCCGTTGCTTTGTAGAAGTCTTCGGTCTGATACGGTAGCCAGAACGCCCCCGAGGTTGTCAGTGATTTCATACCCCTTTGTGCCGCGGGCCGAAATCATCTCATCGGGGTCGAACGATTTAGTAAGGTCTAGGCCAATAGCTTCCGTTCCTAATCGACTGGCGCCATACAACGGAATTTGGTCTAGTTTAGCGCTATTTGGAGTGAAGGTATAAATTGCAAAAACGTTACCTTGCAGATCGCGCGTGTAATAAGTAAACGTGTTGTTTTGTTCATTGTATTTAAACGCCCTCTGCGTCAGTGCGTTGTAGGTGAATTGCTCGTTAAAATCGTCTTTTTTGATATTTGCAGGTTTGTTGAAGGAGTTCCAGGTATAAACCCAAGATGAGTTATTTTGAATCTCGGAAGTTAAGCGACCACTAGTATCATATTCATATTGCGTCAGTTGGTTCGACGTGGTTGCGGCCGTATTTACTATATGGTCCAAACGGTCGGCCGCTCCATAAGTATAATTCAGATTGTCAATGAGCTTTCCATTTTGATCGTTCCTTACAAGCTTTGAAAAGTTACCGTTGCCGTCGAAAATGTATGTATTTAAGTAGTCATCACCCATCGTTCCATTTGGCCAGGTGCCGGCAGGCTTAAAGAGTTTCATCCCGGCCAAACGATTGAGAGCGTCATAGCGATAGGCGTTATATTGAATACTATGATCAGGTGATGAACCGTTCGCAGGTATCGTCGTTATCATGCTGCTGATATTATCGTTGTATTGAGGCGCGGCATAACTGTTGTCAGAGCCGCCACTTAATAACGAGCCGGTTAAGTCGGGCATAAATGGCTGTTTCCCGACAGGTGTATAATCACCGGGGCAATATGAGAGGGCAAACGAGGCGACATCGCTTAAGAATACTTTTCCATCGTCGCCAATACCCGTGCCGGAATTAAGTGGCGTACCGTTCATTGCTTTCAGTTGGCCACCAATCGTGTAAATATAATCGACTCCCTGAATTTTTTCCTGCCCGAGTTCGATTCGGGCGAGGGGGCCGTGCGGGTAATATTGGTAGTGTGCGTCGAGGTCCATCTCGTCAATTGGCTCCCACTTACGCCTCGATGTTCTGACGTTTTCAAGCCGGTATGCACCGTCGTAAGAATACCGGGATACGAACTCGTCTGCTTGTCCAGGCTGGTACCAGACCATACTAACTTTGTCCGTGAAAAGGTCATATGTATATAGTGTTTTTTTAAGACGCTGCTCTAGATGTCCGTTTTGTAAGGTTGTCAGGTATCTAAAGTCCTGGTAAAGTTTCGTGACATGCCCCCTGACGTCATAGCTGTAAAAGTAAGCCTGCGTGTAGGGTATTTTAACTTTCAAGTCTTCGTTATAAACGGTAATTGCTACGCGGTTGCGAAGGTTTTCAAGTTTAAAATGATTAAGGTTTTGATCAAAACCATTAAATTGATATTTAAGGGGGAGATCGTCGTAATAGGAGTTGATAACATCGCTTTTATCATAGTTTGAGATCGCCAGATGCTTTTCAAAATTGCGATAAAGTAGTCGCGGGACCACAGGATCTTCATCCGGGATGATCTCGCCGGATTGCACAATACGTCCGCTCGGGTCATATTTTATAAAAGACGTCCGGTGATGGTCGTTGTGTTGTGCGGCAGCTTGCTGATAAATTACTCTGCCATATTCGTCGTAGCAGTAACGGGTTAGGCCTGAATTTGGACTGTTGCTGGTTATTAAACTGTTAGCGGAATTATAGGTATAACTGGTGGGATTGACGTGGTGAGTAACAACAGCACTGATTTTTCCGGCAAGCCGGTCATCCCTGATCTGTTTCAGCTGAGCGGCCGTTAAAGTATCGACGTCTCTTGGGGATATTGTTTTGGTGAGGTTACCTGCCTGGTCATAATAGCTCAATGTAGCCTGGTAAATGTTTTCGTCGAAATCTGCTGTGAAGATTTCAATGGGGCGCAGGCAGTGGTCGATATACTGCTGGCGCAACACTGCAGCCCGTTGATGTTTGAGCTGGTCGATGCGCTGTAGTTCGCTATTCAGGTATCGTGTCCGTGCCATAGCCGCGGGGTCCTCGGCAGGGAGTGACGAATTTTGTGGCATAACAGGCATGCAGCATAAGCTAGGCCCGCTCGCGCTTTTACAGGCTTTTCCAAAGGAAAAATCCATGGTGGATATGATTATGATGTCTTTTTTTGTTCCTGCCTGGTCTTTGATCCGCAATTTTATGGTATTGATATCCGCGCAGTCAGAAGGAACGGTTGCAGGGGAAACCAGTTCATATCCGTCAATGATCCAGTCCCTGAAATCGTTGATTTCACTGATGTCGTTAAACTGGACGGTAATATCCATGAGTTTATTGGCGTGGTCGGGCTGCGGAACTTCAGCTTCCAGCACCAGGGGAGATGTGGTGTAAGAGGTCGTGGGGACATACCATATACTGATGGGGCCGGGATCGGTGTTTTGGTCAGCGGTTCCTCCGAAAACTTGCTGGGCGGGTATTGATCCTGCATTGGCCGACTTTAACACTTGTTGCAGCATTCGCAAAAAAACCGGGTTGACCGCTGAAGCTGTCGTCTGGTCGCCAGGGTTTGTAAGGCCCGTACAGTTAGTAACCGCCAGGCCTGTTAGTATTTTACCTTGAATGGTGAATTGTTTACCTCCGGCATCTGTTACCATTAAAGTAAAGTTACTGGGTGGTCCGGTTGCTTTTAAACAGGTAAACGCGATCACTTTTTGCCAGTTTAGTGGGTCTTCGCCTGTCAGGGTAAGATCAATTATTTTTTGGGAGGTCTTTGCATCTGCGATACTAGCGTTCAGGACGGCGGCGCTTATAGTGGAAGTCCAAGTGATACCATCGCCCGCAGCGATCGCCGCATCCGTTTGCCTGTTGCCAATGGCGGCCAATATTCTTCCGTTCAAAGGAAATGTGCCAGAGAGTTGTTTTTTAACAGCCATAGTGTTAAAGAAGGACAGCATCGTTTGCGGCCCGTCACAGTTCAGGCATGGGGGAGGCCCATTAGGATTTATAGCGGACGCCAGCTCGTTTTTTGCAAGCGCCAAGCGCCTTATCTGATCTGTGTTGGCGAAAACAGGAATTTTGTCGGCGTACGAAACGCATGGAGATTTAGAAAATCCACTGAAGCAGTCCTGAGTGCCAATATATTTTTCTACTCTGCAACAAGACTCAGTACTTTGAATAGCGTTGTCTAAGACTTTCGCTCTTGCTGCGAGGTATGCAATTTTGATATACTGCCATTGTTCGTCAGAGTCGACATTTTTGCCGAAAAGCTGATGGGTTTTCAAATATTGACGTAATAGATCGTCGGATTTTCGGCCCGCACTAAATCCTGCAGCGGCTAATTCTGCGAATTCGCTTATAGTTAACGGAGGTGAAGGGACTCTGGGATTCAATAAAGCGTTGACGTCACTAAGATATTTGGTCATTTCCGTCCAGCGCCTCAGGCCTTCGGTATCAGTAGTGTCGAATAACGGATCTTTAGTTATGTCGATGGACTTACCTGTACCTGGCGTTAACCCCGGAAACTTTGTTTGTGCTTGTTTAAAGATATCTATCGCCATCAATGAATCCTGATAGGCGAAAAATGCCCTATGGCCGGCAGCCCATTCGTATGTGCAATATTCCGGATGGTATGGCAGGAGCGAGTAAGCCATGGATGGTTTCCAATACTGGAGAAAGAGTTGAAAGGAGAGTCCTTCCGGTTTGAGTTTTTTTCTTGCGCCATTTATGACAACGTCGATCAATATGGGCGAGCCGTCTTCGTTACGGTATTCAATTATCGGGTGCATCCAGTTCCCCTTGCTGGGCAATTTGTTATAGGCGTTTAACACGGATAAGGGATAATCCGTAATGTTAGGTAGCATTCCGTTGACTCCGCAACCGGGGCATTGGGCGTATTGTCCGCCCGGGGAGAGATCTGCCAACATTTTTTGTAAGACAAGGGATAAGTAGTCACTTCCCGGTCTGAGTATACATCCTTCGGTACAGGGTTTGATAACGGGCAGGTATCTGATCAACGGATTTATCGTTTGTTTTGCTGTATCGTTCTCGCAATTTTGGCGAATGGCGGTATCAGCGATGATGCAGGTTTTAACCGGGACTGATTGCGATGTGTCGGGCTGGACTGTGTTCCAGCATGGATCGTTGAGAAAATCGCTGATATAAGCTTCTACGGCGTGTTCGTCTACGGCCAGTACCTTGGTGACCGTATAAACACCGGGGCCGACCCTCCACTTTTTCTTAATATTTTGTTCGGCCGGATTTAATTCGCAACTTCTCAATTCATTTAACGTACCGATATGCACCATAGTGTCTAGTAGTTTTGTGTGGCACGCATCGGTAACAGAGATCGACAGGTTATAAATACAATCGTAACAGAGCTTGTCATTCTTGGTACAGACCGTGTCATTGTATTTTCGTGGCTGAAGATTATAATAGAGATTTAAATCGGTTGGTTCTGCTATCACTACAGATTGGGTAGACTCAATGGCATTATTTGCAGCATTAGGCCTGTTTCCGTCATCAATGAGGTTCACAATGATGTCATGACCGCTGGCGGTGGTAACAGGGTCGAGGTTAGCCTGAGTTTTACCGGTCAGCCCGGATAAAATCGTATGCCCGGAAAGATCCTTGATTATAATGTGAGCCTGGTTATTTTCATTGACGCGAACTTCCTTGGTGTAATGCGACGCTGTCCCGACGTCACTTCCAAAAAACTCGTCAAGTTCATCCTGCGAAGGATTGCCGTAATAAAATTTGATCCCATGTCCGCCACCGAGGCGATGGACAGCTCCCGGCCCCGATATACTCAGTATTCGCCCGGTTCCGTCCGGCGTGAACTCAGTCTGGCTGAAGGGATATCCGCCTGCATCAGGTACGTATGCCAACTGCCTTTTGATCCCTGGCGATGAAAGGTTCCAGAGGTCGTTGGCAGTGGAGTAATACTTACCCGCACCGGAAGTATTTGCTAATGGATCAGGGGCAGTGACACAGTCATTGGGTTGTTTATTCTTATCAAAGTTCTGCCAGTTGTAATCAGTTCCGCCAGTGTTTGTATTGAACTTATCCTGGTAAGCGATTTTGGGCAAATCGCCGAAGCTAAGGTCCGTGGGAAACACAGGAGCGGGTAGAACTTGGATGGCTGCTCTTCCAGAGTTGTCGTAAATGGTTTCACTAACGAGCAGGTTGTTTTGCGAGCTGAATGCGGATACCGTCTGCCTGGTGCGCAGGGTGCCATCGCTATAGAAGACCGAGTCTTTACGTTTTCCATTGGAAGAGAAAACGGCAATGTGCTGCCAATTTTTTTTATCGTTTTCATGTACCGTTGATCCCGATATCTTACAAAAAAAAGCGCCTTCTGCGCCCACTGTCTGTTCCGTTAATTTGTCGCCTGACTCATCAGTTGACCATTTGCCGGTGACGGGAATGTTGTTTTGGTTGCCCGCAAAACCAACCGGACGTACCCTGAATAGCAGAAATCCATTTTCATAAACGATCGGGATTTTATAGGAAGTAGCTGTAAGCCGTATGCGTGTGCTGTTAAACCGAAAGTTGTAGCCGACCTGCGCGGGGCTTAGGAACTGAGCGATATTGTCAGTATAATTATCTGCAAAGGCGTACTCTATGTCATAAGCCCGTGCCCAGGGTATATTGGCCCAGTCGAGGACGGCGTAACCATTATCGGTCGTGATTTTGATGTGCTGTAATTTGATCTTGTCGGTCGGATCAGGTTTTAAATAACGATCATATTGAAGTTGCTGTTTGAAGACGATGAGGCCTTTATTTGTATCAGTTATCGTAACGGTATTGTTGTTTGCATCGGTTATTGTCACGGACATTATTTTATAGGTCACAGCGGGGATATCTTCTTTTACCCATTCGTCTTTAGAATTGTAAGTACCCTTGTCGCTATAATTGACAACAAGCGTTTTTTCAGTATCTGCAGGATCGGTAAGAGGATGCTGATACCAGGCACCGATTTTAACAGCTACAGTGAAATTTTTTGCCAGCGCGAACGGCAGATTCGGGTTGACTTTTAGGATCATTACATGGCTGACATGCATGACCTGGCCGCCGGCCGGGTCCACCTGGCTTGTAATAGTGCTTCTACTTGCTAGCTGCTGCAAGTCCAAATTAGCA
Source organism: Mucilaginibacter mallensis (assembly GCF_900105165.1). Classification (NCBI taxonomy): domain Bacteria; kingdom Pseudomonadati; phylum Bacteroidota; class Sphingobacteriia; order Sphingobacteriales; family Sphingobacteriaceae; genus Mucilaginibacter; species Mucilaginibacter mallensis. Next base: position 3,979,684 of record NZ_LT629740.1, on the reverse strand, counting down.
TTGTTGACAATGATGTTCTGCGCGAGCACTTGATCAATTGCAAGCAAGAAAAAAAGTATATAAAAAATGATCTTCATCTCACGCAATTTTAATATTAAGGTAAACCCAACTGGGCAGTTTTTGGCTTCGAACTTTGAATTTCGCGAAGTGTCAGAATGCCATCTTCCGTCTCAGTTTTTACGCGTGTAAGCTGGCCTTGTTCATCATACTCATAAAACGTGGCGTAATTTTGGTCGTCGAGCGTTGCTGCAAGCCGACGCTGAACGGGGTCGTAGACGTACGTTTTCATACTGGAACTGAATGGTTGTATCCGGATATCATCAAAGCATACATTTTTATTGTCAGTACCCAATTCCAATGTAATTTTCTTAGCGTTAAGGGGGACGATAAACGATTCTGAAAGTTGTTGCCAGTCATCGATCACCGCTCCCTTTGCCCGAAAAATAGTGTCTTTGACCGGCGCTCCGGCTGCATCGGTAAAATAAAGCCTTGCATAGCCAACAGCTTTATCCACGTCGGCCGGAGCCCGGTCCTGGTTGAGCCACATGCTCAAAACATATTTGGTGCCTGCCACAGGACTAAAAGGCAGGATGATATCGCAGGTGTTCAATTTATAAGGCGAATCGTTCGCAGTGTTTTGCGTAAAAGGATATCCGCAATCGGTATAGATGTCGCGCACCATATTAACAGGCCCGTTTTTTACGACGACAAGCGAGCGATGTCCGGTATGACTGACGCTATCTGTCAGATGGCTCCCGTTTTTAATACTATCGAACTTGAAATGGGGGCGAAGGGCGCATTCTGCCATCGGGAATTTTACGTTGCCCAGGTAATCGTAGTCTTCAAACCCATCGTATGCAATTTCATAGTAATTGGCGTTTTCGGCTGTTGCAACCGGTAGGGAGAAGTTGTACCCGTAAAGTTCGCTGCTTGGATTCTTAATTAGGTCTAGTGACTCGAGGAGATTCCCATAAGGGTCATATACGACGCCATAGCTTTTCGTTGTCCAATTATCCTTTTTAGCAGAAGTGCCGAATTTAAAGCCTCCGGAAGGCGTGGAGTAAAGGCTGAATTCATTGTAAAAGCCCTGGTTTGTTTGCGTTCCGGATGTGTAGGTTCTTTCCGTATTATAGGTGTATGTTGCGTCAGCGCGCCAGTTTCCGAGCATTCCAAGCACATAAGGATTGACGGGCACGTTGCCGCCCGGAATGCAATCTAGCAATTTGACATCGGCAATAATGGAATCCTTGCATAACCGGGTTGGCTTACATTCAGAATTGAGCAGAAATTCTCCTTTGACGGTGTCCGAGTGTGATTGATTGATTTGGACAAGTAGTTCATAAGTGCCTTTACCGGTATAGGTCGTTACGCAGCAGGTATCCGGTGTTGATTTAAAATTCCGTAAATAAAGCTTCGCAGACAGTTCAATCGGGTTAAATGGGAGGGCTTTGTCAAGTTGTATCGTAATTTTGCAATTGTCCTCGATCGTGATTGTCGGGCCATTCAGACTGGCATTTGCAGGTGAAATGATATTTCCTGCCCTGTCGAAGCCGAAGGTCATGTCACCTAAGGGATTGATATCGACTCCGCAGCTACATCTGTTAACGGACATGGTTGGATGTACACCAAAATAGCCCTGCCATTTTTGGTTGTAGGTGGTATAAGATGCATTAATAACATTGGTGAAGGTTAGTAACGTGGTTTTTAGAGGGGAATCTTTTGTAACAATTTCCCCTGCGCTGAACGCCTGCATATTTTTCCTTCCGGATGACAACAAGCTTACGCTTTGGTAATTGCCGCTGATAGGATTGCCTTGTTCATCAATGATGGTTTTTACGCCTGGCAGACCCTCAAGAACCCAGGCCTTTCTGCTGATACGATCATGCAACACCAGTTCGTCGCCGCCCTTGAAAGTGGTTAAGTCTATCTGATTGACCCCTGTGTTACCCGTCTGAACTGTTGCGTGCTGAGCGGTAGGGCCCATCCCGCTGTTAAACCAATAAGCTGGCAATTTAGTCGTATAAATGGAATCATTAAACTCGTTTGGTCTCGAAGTGACTACGACGTTACCGCTGGCTGCGTCATACAATTCATTATTGGACATCGTTTCCTGACCATCGCTGACTGATCGTACATGATCAATAATTCCTGATCGGTAGATTACCTTTGTTGCTGTTATTCCTTTGAACTCAGTCACGCTTTGGCTATAGGATGGCAAGAGTGTCGCGAATGGCAGGGGAATACCAAACAGCGCCGGGATCATGTCGAAATTAAACTGGAGGTTCGGGCTTCTTACCTCACTTAATGTTTGTGTTGTAGAGACATTGAAATCAAAGGCGAGTCCTACCTGGCTTTGGCTGATTGTTCCACTGTCGGGGTCGATCGTGGTAACGGTATTGTCCAGTCGCCCGTTTTGGGTCTTATAAAAATATTCTACGCTTGATACAGGGCTTTTTGGATCGTTTTGGGCAAAAGCTTTATGAGCTTTAAGTTTACCGTTCATGTTGTTAAGCTCTACCAGGAAGCCCTGTGTTGCCGTATATAGGTTTTCATAATCAAAGGGATTAATAGACCGGTTGTTTTGATCCAGTTTTACCGTTCGGCTGGTGATCGTCGGGAAGTCTTTCGACGTGTAAAACTCGAAGGTCTCAGACCCGGTGCTATGCCTGATGACATCCTTATCCAGTATGTCCTTTACGGTAACTTTGCTGTATCCCACGCCGGGTGAAGGAAAAAAGGACTCGCCGAAGGGTTCTGTTTTATAATAATAGATATCCTCGGCGAGGGTATTGGCGCCATTAAAGCCGCCTGTGGGAACGACAAAGGGATTTTCCGCGTTACCGACCGGTTCGTAGCAGGCCACACCGGAACTGATCATTTTTTTTGTCACGCCGTCGATGAGGATTTCCTTGTCATAGCTATATTCCTGCCCGTACACGGCGTTATTGCCGGGCTGATCGGTCATTTTATTCCAATTGTCGTCAATGGTGATACGCTTTACACGGCTTCCTCCGCCAAATTTCCTGCCGTGCGGGCTATAAAGCCGGACGAATGAACCGAAGTCAGGATCGAGGTAATTCCCGCGTGACGCATTGGTCATTTGCGACTTAAAGTCTGTGATAAAACCAGGATAATTGGCCAGTATGCCCGGTATCCTGGTGGTGGCGCTAAAAACATTCGCAGTGAGTCCGGCTTTGAGACTAATCGGCGAAGGGTATAAAAATGCGCTCAGGTTTTTTTTCATTTTCTGCCATAAAGCCAGAGATACCGGGTTGATATCTTTTGTGCCGAGGTCAAGCGCGGCATAGCCTGGATGGCCGGGAATGTTTAACCATGTGATCGACGCAACGTCAAAATAACCGCTTACCTGTTCTAATTGATTTGCATCTACGTTGGGGTCGAAGGAGCCGATTTTCAGTATGAAATTCATATATACCTTTTCAGGCGCTGGAAGAAAATTTTTAACGGAATTTTCATCAACGTGCGGACCAAGGTCTACAATAAGGTATTGGCAGGAGTGGTCTTTGTCCATGTACAGCAATTGCGGAACCGGTAATGTGACTGCAGTGTTCGTCGATAACCCGATAACCTTGAACATTTGCATAGCGCGTTTATCCTGAACATAGGCGTAGTCTTTAGCTTCATAAGAAATATTCATCATGCCGCCTTCGGGTGTTGAAACTTGGTTTAGCAGCCAAGGCTGCGCATTTTGGTTGGCCGCGATTGGATCTTGTTCGGAGAAGGGATAGCGCACGTTGTTGAAATGTTTGTCGGTCGCTAGAGGTTTAAAAGCGCCCCAATCGTCAATCGCTTCCTCGTTGTAACGGTAAGCAGGATCCTTCTCATTATTGTAATGGAAGATATATTTGCTGAGTTTTCCTCTTGCTGATTTCTGATAGCTGAAATAGAGTTTTGATAGCGTAAGTTTGCCGCTGTTTTCGACGGTCTTATTTGCGTTAGTAGGAACAAAAGGGCACAGCGCATAACTGTAATCGAAATGAATCGTCTTCACAGGTACCGGGTTATCCGACTCGAAATTGTCACGGGTGTATAGTTTTATCTCATCGATCTTTTGCATTTTATTTCCCGCGTGATTTATGCCACCCGTTTCATCCTTAACTTCATTGCCGTCGGCCCGGGGCGAGCTATAAAATTCGACTATGTAATGCTTTGTTTCAATACTGTGGATGGTCCAGATCTCCTTTACCCCGTAAACATAACTGCCAAGGTCATCCCGTTTGTCGGCCAGGTTTCCGGGGCTGAGTACAGCACCTTTATTTGGCGTGCGCCATTTGAATTGTTCTGTGTTCCTGGTATAATTAAATTTGGTGTAGGTGCCAAGGTCATCGCTTGTGGGACCATCACCGGTAAGATCGACGTAATCCGGCGAGTAAACGGCGGTCAGATAATAGGCATAGGCATATCCCGGTGTAGTTGTTTTTGTAAAATAGTGGTACTCATCACCGGGGTCGTTGCTCACAGCGTGAGCCTGCACATCTGTTTTGATCTTGTTATAAAGGCTGTCAGCTGAAATGTCCGGGATATGAAAAGTAACTTCCTGTTGAGAAAGGTTATATGCGGCTATTCCGAATTCATAAACGGTCCCATCATCCTTTGTTATCCGGATAACAGATATATGATGCGGTCTCCGGACGCCATCCGGGCCATCTGTTCTGTTGATGGTCGTCTTTGTTGTTCCTTTTTTCCCATGGCCTGAATAGCTTTGAAACGGTATGGCGGCATCCTGCGCCTCCCGTGCGGTAAGGTACTGGAAACTGGTGTTCGACGGTTCCTGCCTTAATTTTGAAGGGAGGTTATAGAGTGTAGCATTTGCTGGCCCTCTGCCCGCTAGTTCAGAAAAATTAACTTTTACCGGATCGGTACCGCCTAGCGCATTCAATTCAGCCTGGTTACTGAAACCGGTCGTCTCGCTAACGTTTTTAAAATAGACCTGGGTGCTCAGAGGTAAACGGGATAGCCAGTTGTCCTGCCAGGCGCCAGAATAAGTGTGAGTGATGTTGGCCGTGATGTCGATGCCATCGTGCATATAGGCGCCGCCATGTATTTCCCCGCCGAGACTTCCGCCGAGATCATTGCCGTTCTGATTTTCATTGTGCGCGAGAGGAATGTCGGTTCGGAAGGGCCGGTAGGTGCCGGAAAGACCCTGGGCGGAAGCCGAGTAAACGTCGCTAGCCAGGTAGGTGATGGAGAGATTTGGGTCTTCCTGGTAGACAGGGCTTTCTTTTTCGGTACCGATATCCATGATAGCATCGCGGTCAGGCATGTCCTGGAGATATAAGTATCCGTAGGCCTGGGGTGTTTTCACGTGTGTTTGGAGGGACTGCTTCGTGAATTGACCGTAGACTTGCCCCCCGAGAGACATCCCCCAAATCTCTCCTCCGAGGCGAAAGTGAAAGTTCCCGGAAGTGGTTGAGATAGGGAAGTCAATGTCAGGAGTAAATGGTGTTTTCGCCATCAGTAAAGGGAAGTTCAATTGCCCACCGGGCGTGTAACCCTTGTTACTGGTGTTCAAAGAAAAGTATTTGAGCCCTTCGATCTGGCTTAGCTTGCCGGTCAGGTGAAGGGAGAAATCATTCGTACTAAGGCCGACATCAGGCGTTAAGCTGCTGCCGTCCTGTGTGCCGGATCCTAGGCTGAGCCCTGCGCTAAGTTTTGTTCCGCTGATGGTGCGCGAAATCCCAAAGCCTACGCTGTTGGAAATATCGAAGCCCCGTAGGTTGGAAAAGTTGAGGCCGGTGGAAAGACTTGGGCCGAAACGTAAAGGAAAACCGAGGAACTCGGCGTCTAGGCCTATGCCTATTCCGATAGTCAATTCTTCCGGCTGGTATAACTCTTTGGTAACGATGTCCCCGTCAAAGTCGTCAGGCAAGCCTCTAACTGTCCTGTTGATCCTGCCGATATTCAATTGCCAGCCAAATCCCACCGGACCGGCTTCTTCGGTCATGCTGACAGCAGAGGAGTAACTTAAATTGATAGGGTAGCCGCCATCGAGTTCCAGGAGGCTGATGTTATAATTTAAATCCCCAGTAAAGAGGTTTACGAGTTCTTTAGCGGAATTTGGGGTGAATTTTTGTACGTCGGGCGCGCTGGGGCCGCTTGTTTGCGCATAAACGGAATTCGCCAAGAGGGCAAATAAAAAAACCAGGAAACGACTTTTTCCGGTCATGTGAAATTGGGTTTATTTTGCTGCGGTAAGTTAAAAAAAACATTTTGGAATATTGCAAAATGTTAGTAATTAGTTGATTGCGACGTGAGTCGGCGAAAAATATTGATTTTTTGCTTTTCCCTGACTGGCCCAAATAAGAGCAAAGTGAATGATTCATTTAATTCATAACAACAAACCATCTTGGCTTGAACGGGAATTTGTTCAATTCCATAACGGGCACAATTGGAACAAATGTCCCGTAACCGTCGCCCTGGTTTTGAAACACGGCAATCGCATGTGGCATGATGTACAAAATCACCCCTTTCATTGCTGAAAAATCGGATTGTTTGTTATAACGTCAACAAATATCCTTGGATTGTTAATATTTATGACCTGATGATATTTGCCGATCTTATCAGGTCTGAAGATGAGTTTGTTGAATATCTTGGCTTGAGGCTATCGTTGAATAAATGGAAAGAGTTTATTACGAGTGATGAGATCAATCTGCTCATCCATTTTTTACTAGAAGGACTTCTATTCGAGGAAGAGCATCGTAAACCGGATACTTTTATGCTTCAAAAATACCTGAGTGATATTGACGAATACTATGCCGAAAAACAGGAAGGAAGGATAGTGCCAAAGCCTGAACGAAAGGCCGCAAGCCGGTAATATATCAAGGTCCTGGCTACCATGATACGCGAAGGCCTGGATGATGAAACGCAGATCCATTACAAAATGCAACATCTCTGGGTTTCCAGGGTAGAGTGTCATCAATCCGCAGGTTAAGGCCGGCTAATCGCGCACAAACAAACCGTAGGAAAGAAAGATGATAAGCTTCTCATAAAATCCGAAGTCGCCGTATGCGACTTCGGATTATTTACGAAATAGTTGGATCTGTTCTTACCGTAACGATCAGGTCGAAATAAATATCGTCTATATAGACCAACTTATTAAGATTACCGCTGATGATCTGCGGGAAATTTATCGTCCACGCACCATAAGGACTTAAATTATAAAAAGTGGATGTGCCCATCGTTTCCGGCGTACGAATAAAATCTCTGGTGCCGATCCGGCCCATCTTTAAAGACGGAATAGCAAAATACGGCTTCTTATAATCCAGCGGTTTGGTAACGCCCTGTGGCGTCCCATTGATCAGCCGGAGTAGGATGTTGGTGGCGGAATAATTTCCGCCATGATGCAACCATTCACCATATCAATATTGGCCTGTAATCTTTTGTACGGCGTCAATGAGACAAACATATTGATCCCACGTATCCGGACATGTTTTTGATTGAGGAACAAATGTTCATCAATATTGAATTGAAAAATGCCTTTCGCCAGCATTTGGCCATACGAAGTGCTTGAATCGACAGCCGTGGTATCAATTTCTGATTGTTTTTCCGGATTGAACGGTTGCGTTGACTTGATCAGTAAGTTTCGCAATGAAATGCGGAGAACATACGTTTGATCGAGCTTGGAGAACCGGTTATAATAATTAATCGCATTCCTGGTCCAGGTGATGCAGTCATCAAAAAGACCATCTTGTTCTGCGATATTAGGCAATGGTGCGCTATAACCATAAATTTTGTCCAGACCCAAGGAACAAACCTGGAGCCTGGCCAGCGCATTTAAAAAATCTTGTTTAAAACGGTCGCCTAGCGGTGTCAGCCTTTTATTATAATTTAAGATACCATTTGAATCATTACTGGACGCAATCTTTTTGTATTGATAAGCCCGCGAGATATTCGTCCGCCTGAACTGAAAATCACGGTTAGCCTGCTCCCAGTCGAGCGCTGCCCGCAAAGCATCAACTTTCATATTAGATATATCCAGCAGTTTTTGATAGGAGTTGTTCTGTAAATAGTTACTGCTATATTGGTTAGCCATGCTGGAATACTAAGGTCAGATCCCCGGCAATGGTTCCCGCATCATTGCCCAACTTTTGGTTTTCCAGCTAGACTGCCTGACTGTAATGGTTGATGATATCATCAATGATACCCGGTGCCCATTTACCAGCAAAAAAGTCCTTGTAAAATTCACTCGCAACTGTCAGTACGCTTTGCGTCATAAGCTCTGTATCCAGCAGCCGCTGGATATTATTGACCTGCTGTTGGTAGAACCCGTTGTTGACGCCCGCATACATGTGGTCGGTTTCTTCCTTATGTAAATTATCCAATTCGATAAACTGGTTAAACTCTATTGTCTGGATGAAATTTTTGATGGCCAGTTCATCCCATTGCGCCCGGTCTTTGGTAGCTCGGTCCAATAAAGAGGCAGCCTGGTCAAGCAGCATTTCGGCCTGTGTTGCCAGAAAGGTGGTTTTCAGGTTATCCATATCCGCACCTTTTAAGCCACCCAGGTATTGGTCTATCCTTTGCAATAAGGGATTATCATCGGTTGCGTTACCCGTTGAACTATCGATCTGCAAGCTTTTTTGCAGGTGAGCAACCAGTTTGGTTTTCAGTCCGCTCAAGTCACCGGAATAATCTTTTGCGCTAACATTACTCAGCGAGGCTTTCTGGTAAGCCTTATCGGTGCTCCCAAAATATTTTTTTCAAACGGTCTCCCATTTAGTGGGATCGGGGTCAGTGATGACATTCGTTCCTTTTTTGTTGATGGATGACGTTTTTCTAGTTGCCTTTGACTCGTTGCTAAAGCCTAACAGGCCTAGCGTAATGGCCGTAGAGGTCAAAATCGTTTTTTGTAACATCGATCGGCGGCTGTTCTGGGGATTTTCGGAGTTGGACATGTGTGATCGTTTAATGATGAGGTTATTTTAAGTTGAAGTGATCAAGGTATAAGGATTGTCGGAGGCTCTGCCGGCAACGGGCCATCTTTGGGGTTCCCGTCAAAAGGATTCTTAATATCATAGTTGATACCACCCAGCGTACCACCTTCATAGGTGCCGAAACCCTGGCCCAAAGTGATACCGGCTCTTGCATTTGCGCCGACCCATCCGACTGAAACGCCAATCTGCATGGATTGAAGATCGCCGTTTTTATCAAAGTTAAAAGACAAGTTTAACGAAGGGGCAGGGTCAAGGCCTGGCGGTAAGGGTACAATCGCGAAGCTGCCATCCGGATTGACGGTCAAAAAGATATTCCCGAAACCCCAATCCCCGGATTCAAGGTAATCAAAACCTGATTTAAGCGTGTCGAGAACAATATCGCCGATATTGCTTTCATTTGATGCTGGACCGAGATCATTAAACGTTCCTAAGCCAGGGTTGTCCGGATCGATCGGATCATTACCTTGTATAGGTCCGGCAGCAGCGCCCCAACTGGCAAAACCTGGACCTGAAAACAGATTCCGTTTTGGGATCAGCACCGATAAAGCCTATACCGAACTACTCCGCGGTAAAACACCGCATCAAGTCATCGTGGCCGTTATCGACGCCGGAGTAGACACCGCGCATGAGGATCTGAAAGATATCCATTGGGTAAATCCTAAAAAGAAAAAAGGCGATAACGGCACCTATGGCTGGAGCTATGTCGGCTCGGCCAAAGGTAATGTGCAGTTTGATAACCTCGAGTTAACCCGGCAGGTGCGCCAATATCAGCAAAAAGATACAGGCCGGCTGAGCAGCAACGACCTAATGACTTACCGCGCTGAAAGCAGCGAACTGAAAAGGAAGTTTAAAAGCCGCCAAAGCCTTCGACGCGACCAACAGGCGCATTGGCGCCAAACTCAGTCTTCCGGCCGATACCTTTCGCTTTTATATGACGGACAACTACCCACAGATCCAACAGCTACTTTACTTCCCAAATAAGAGTCATGCGACGGCTGATAATGTAAATAACAAATAGGACCAACTCTTTCAGGTGTTTTTATGATAGGTTGACGGCGAAACTCTTTTAATATTTTTAATTCACTCTCAATCTCATTATTATGGGGACGAGTTTCATTTTGCGGGGCATTAACTATTTTTGTAAAAATCTTTTTCAAATTCTGTTGTGTCTATCCCCGGAATTTATACCTCAATTCTTCCAGCTAAGGGTTTAATTTCAACACCTATTTGTCTACATTGAGAGCATGTGCGTATGATTAGTTTGATAGCCTAACTTTTATTAAAGAATATGAGTTATCAACATTTTTTACTATATTATATGTATTTTTGCCCTATTTGTTCCTCAAAGGTACTTTTTTCCTATTTTAAAGCATCAAAATCATAAATTATGCTTTTATCTAATTAATATCGCTTAACATTAACCAGCGGTGCTTAAACTAGTATTATTAAGAGCATTCTCATGAAATTATTTTATATCACTTTATCTATTATATATGGGTTTTTGTTGCCGGGCTCGTTGCTAAAAGCCAATGCGCAAACCACTCAAATCATGTACCTTTCCGGTACTGATAAAGATCATACGGTGACGTGGGATTTTTTCTGTACCACGGGCAGAAATAGTGGACACTGGGATAAAATACAGGTCCCCTCTAATTGGGAGCTACAGGGCTTTGGCACTTATAATTACTTTCAGGATACGAAAAACCCCGATGAACAAGGTTTGTACAAACATCATTTTAACATTGACGCAGCATGGAATAGGAAAAAAATATTCATCGTTTTTGAAGGCGCAATGACGGATACTAAGGTAATGATCAATGGCCAATTAGCCGGGCCCATACATCAGGGCGGTTATTATCGGTTTAAATATGACATTACTAATCTGGTAAAATCGGGCGATAACTTACTTGAAGTTACGGTAAGCAAAAAGTCGGAAAATGCATCTATTAATCTTGCGGAGCGGCGAGCCGACTTCTGGCAGTTTGGGGGTATATTTCGTCCGGTATATTTAGAGATTGTTCCTCATAATTATATTGATCATCTAGCGTTGGATGCAAAAGGGGATGGCAGTTTAAGAGTTAATGTTTTTGCGCCTGAATCTAAAGGTGACGACAAGATAACTGCAGAAGTACAAACTCTGGCCGGTCAAAAAGTAGGAGAGGCAATTGTCGCGAAAGCCGTGGCGGGTGAGTACCCCACGATATTACAAGGTAACTTCAAAAATATTGTCGCATGGAACCCCGAGTTTCCGCGCCTGTATAACTTGATAATATCCTTAGAGGATGCTAATGGAATCACCATTCACCAAATTAAACAACGTTTCGGGTTCCGTACTATGGAACTGCGTCTTCATGACGGTATATATGTTAACGGCAAAAAAGTTATTCTGAAAGGTGTAAACCGGCATAGCGAATGGCCGGAATCAGGGCGGACGTTGAGTAAAGTACTCAGTATAATGGATGTGAACCTGATGAAGGATATGAATATGAATGCGGTAAGGATGTCACACTATCCACCCGATCAACATTTCCTGGATGTTTGTGATTCGCTTGGTATGTTCGTACTTGACGAGTTAACGGGCTGGCAAAATAAGTATGATACAGTTGTCGGCAAAAAGCTGGTTAAAGAAATGGTGGTACGCGATGTTAATCATCCGTCCATCATATTCTGGGATAATGGAAACGAAGGTGGATGGAACACTGCGCTCGACGATCAGTTTAAAATTTATGATCCTCAAAACCGGGTAGTCCTTCATCCCTGGGAGAAATTTAATGGCACCGATACGCGGCATTATCCAGATTACAATTACGTAGTAAATTCGGCACTATATGGTAACGATGTGTTTTTCCCTACGGAATTTATGCACGGCAATTATGATGGGGGGGCCGGCGCCGGATTAGAAGATTTTTGGAATGCGATACTCAAACACCACTACGGAGCGGGTGGATTTATATGGGTATTTGCTGATGGTGGTATAAGGCGGGTAGATCAGGACAGTACAATGGATACTGCAAATGACAGTGCCCCGGATGGTATTCTTGGGCCGCACCGTGAAAAAGAAGGTAGTTTTTACACCATTAAGGAATTATGGTCGCCAATCGCCATTGATAGAAAAATCATTTCTCCTGTTTTTGACGGAAATTTAAGCATAGAGAACCGTTATATCTATACTAACCTAAACCAATGCAAATTCTTCTGGAAGCTGGTTAAATTCCCTCCGCCTACCGAAAATTCTGTTAAATACGAGACAATAGCACAAGGACAAACCCCATCTCCTTTATTGTCTCCCGGAGAAAAGGGGTATCTGCATATTGATTTACCACATGACTGGCAAACGGCCGATGCACTATATTTAACGGCCATCGATCCGCATGGCAGGGAGGTATTTACCTGGACCTGGCCGATCAAATTGCCGGATCAGGTTAAAAAGCCCGGTAACCATTCGTTAGCCTCAAAAATTACTGTGGAAGACTCAGCTACCAGCTTGATAGTCAATGCATCAGGGATAAAATGTTTTTTTAATAAAGCTAACGGGCAGCTTCAAAAGGTGATGAATAATAAAGGTGAGATCTCATTAACAGGCCCTGTTGAGGCAGGATTTGACCACAAGCTTGTGCAACTTAAAAGCTATGCTGAAGGCGCAAACTATATTATAGAACCTGTTTATGAGGGGGATACTTATTTTAATGTCAAATGGATTTTCGCACCCGGTAAAGCAGTAGAACTACAGTATCAATATACGTTAGAAAAACGCTGGTCACAGCAAACAGGTGTCGATTTTTCGGGAATAACCTTTAATTATCCCGAAGAGAAAATAACAGGCATGAAATGGCTCGGCAGGGGACCATACCGGGTATGGAAAAATAGGATGAAAGGCCAGCAGTTTGGTGTTTGGCACAAGAATTATAATAATTCGATCACAGGGGCAAGCTGGAATTATCCCGAATTCAAAGGCTATCATGCTGATCTGTATTGGGTCGTAATTGAAAATAAAGAATCACCATTTACGGTCTACACTGATGATGAATCCATATTCCTTCAAATGTTAAAACCAGATCATTCAAAGTATGAGCACGAAAGTCTTAAAGCAGCATTTCCTGAGGGTGATATCGGATTTTTAAACAGTATCGCTCCAATAGGTACCCGTTTTCAGGACCCGTCCCTTCTCGGTCCGCAAAGCCAGAAAAATATTCAGCTTAATTATGGGATAGTTAAAGGAACGTTATGGTTTGACTTTAGATAAATAATTTCGCCAACGATACCCCCACCGGTAAAAAAGCACGATTTTTTAAAAAAAATCGACAATAATTGTGTTGATAACAATAATATCTATTCATCAGTATTAATAGGTAACAATAATGATATGTTGAATTCACCCCTCTGATTTGACTGGATGCTCCCCTCTATGTTTGAATTATTATTTATTACTTAGCCATCAAATCATTCCTAACTTATAAATGAAATATTCATCACCAATCAAGCGGTTAATAATTTTGTTGGTAATTCTAATTCCCAATTTGGGTTTGGCTCAATCAAAAAATGATACTATAAAACCAACCGAAGTATGGCCCGATAAGCAAGGTAATCACATACAGGCGCATGGGGGCGGTATAATAAAAGTTGGAAGTAATTATTATTGGTATGGCGAGGAGCGTAAAAAAGGTTTAGATACTAACTATCGATATGTTAGTTGTTATACTTCAAAGGATTTGGTTAACTGGACATTTAAAAATGATGTTCAAATAGCAAAGCCGGATTCAGTATTAGTACATTGGGTGATTGAGCGGCCTAAGGTATATTACAATAAGCAAACAAAAAAGTATGTAATGTACATGCATGTTGATGGCGGCGTGAAAGATCCTGTAACCGGAAAAATTGCCGGTGGTTATGCGTATGCCAGGGTTGGCGTAGCAACCAGTAATAAACCAACAGGGCCCTTTAAGCTTATCAAAACTTTTCGTCCCCTCGGGCACGAGAGTCGTGACATTGGGCAATTTATTGATGACGACGGCACGGCTTATCTCGTTTTTGAAGATCGCCCGTTTGGATTTCGAATCGCAAAATTATCTGATGACTATTTAAATGTAGAAAAAGAAATGAGCCTTATACCCGCTCATATGGAAGGCGGCGCAATTGTTCATTATAAAGGTCTTTATTATGCTATCGGTTCGGCGTTGACGGGCTGGTCGCCCAATCCCAATAAATATGCTACAGCACTTTCCTTATCGGGTCCCTGGAGTGATTTTAAGGATATTGCACCGCCTGAAACGAATACCTATGGTGCACAATCAACCATGCTGATAAAAATTGTGGGAACCAAGCAAACCACAGTGATTTTTATGGGTGACATATGGAAACCAAAAACACAGTGGGATTCCCGTTATCTTTGGATGCCTTTAGAGATAGGGGAGGACAAATTGTGGCTGCCTAAACCACAACCGTGGACCCTGGATGTTAAAACAGGCGAAGCACAAGTAATCCCAAATGGCAAATAATGTTATGTGATTTATCGATCAGAAATTTGATGATTCTCTTTCTTTTTAAAACATGGCCCCTGCCGATGGAGAGTCAGCAAAGGGCCATTACCAATTAAAACCAATTAGAGAAAAGATCGTATGAATTAATATGAACCTCAGGACAGTTTCGGTCCTGAAATTACTTGAAAGGTCAATTCTTTTATCTGGTGCTAAATTAGTGCACTGATTGAAATGTAAAGGGGGACTATTCGATCAAATGAGGGGGACAATGATTTCAAGCCTCTAAACGAAAATCGGTCATCAGGACTGATTTTTAGGATAAATTTACCCCTTTGTTTAACCCAATTGCCCCCCCTGTTTTAAACCACGTTCAATTATTTTGGAGGCGGATTAATCTTAAGAGAACGTATTTTCTTAAGATTAACCTTAATCCACTTTTAATTTCTGGTCATGAATAGAGCTGCACTTCTTATTTTAATTTTTCTGATTTTTTCTCCGCATGTTTTTTCGCAATTAAAAATCTACAAAGCCCCCGATGGCATGGCCTTAAATGATGATTTTTCAGTTAAAGTAAGACAACCGGGCAAGGGTTGGCAACCACTTCCAATTTATATGGCCAGGGTTGCTGGCAATGTAGGGGTTGATGGCAGGATGCATAACGAAAATACTTCATTTTGTTATTTCGACTTTTCAGGCGTAGTTGAAGTTATGGCAACCTATAATAAAGGAATAGTGAAAAATGCCCGGGTAAGGCCGTTTTTAGGCGCCGATTCTGCAAAAATATCCGGCAATGTTATTTCATTTAAATTAATGCGACCACGAAATCTTTCTATAGAAGTGAACGGCGATATCTTTCATAATCTGCAGCTATTTGCAAATAGTTTGGCAAAGTATCACGTTAATCCCAATGATACCCGTGTAATGTATTTTGGCCCCGGTATACACCAAATAGATACGGTAACTCTTAAGTCAAATACAACTGTGTATATAGATGGCGGAGCTGTGTTAAGAGGTAGTTTCAAAATAGATCATGCTAATAATGTAAAAATTCTTGGACATGGAATAATAGAACACTCGCCGATGTCGGTGGAAATAAGTTATAGCAGAAACGTCACTATTGATGGACCAATTGTATTAAACCCCAGGCACTATACAACAACTATAGGCCAATCAGACAGCATTTTTGTAAGAAACATTAAATCTTTCAGCAGTGAGGGGTGGGGTGATGGCATCGATATTTTTTGCAGTTCGCACGTAACACTTGAAAACTTGTTTATGCGAAACTCTGATGATTGCATAGCAATATATGGGCATCGCTGGAAATGGTTTGGTAACACAACGAACATAACTGTATCAAATGCTATTCTTTGGGCCGATGTTGCTCATCCAATATTGATTGGCACCCATGGCGACACATTACATCCGGATACATTAGGCGATATGAAGTTTACTAATATTGATATCATGGAACAAAATGAAAATCAGATCAACTATCAGGGTTGTATCGCCTTAAACGCAGGGGATAATAATTTGATCAGGAATATCCGCTTTGAAAATATCAGGATAGATGATTTCAAAAAAGGGCAGTTTGTAAATCTCCGCGTAATGTATAACCGGAAATATAATACATCCCCGGGCAGAGGCATAGAAAATATATATTTTAAAAATGTTACCTATACCGGTATACATGCTAACACTGCAATAATTTCGGGCTATAACGAGGATAGGAAAATACAGAATATAGTATTCGAAAATTTGATTTTAAACGGAAAGGTAATTTCAGACACCATGCCGGATAAACCCGGCTTTTATAAAACCACCGATATGGCCAACATTTTTGAAGGCGAACATGTAGAGGGGCTTCGTTTTATTTCAACGGAAAAGTAAAGCTTAATCAAACAAAAAAACAGGGATTACGGAAAAAGCGGCCAAACAGTTAACAGCGATATTTTTTGTGCTCCATCTTGTTTCAATTTTTTGTTCTGTCTAAATCTCCCTGTTGTTTGACCTAATAGCCCCCTCTCTCCGATTACTCTTTACTATACTTTCGCTATTTAATTATAACACTGCGCAAATGTAGCCTTGTCATTTTTTGGTGTCATCTGATAATTTGAAGAGTTAACCAATAAGACGAGTCCAGTCCCCATTGTTGCGTTCGTAGTGATAATTATAAACCTGTTAGTATTAATTAATATGTATAATAGAATAGTCCTGGTTGTATTTATTTTGTTTTTTTACAATAATGGCATCGCACAAACAATGGTTTTTGACACTTTACGTGTGTATTCCCCCGATCACCGCCAATTAGTTAAATTTTATCAGAAAGAGGATTATGCCAAAAAAAGAATGATGTACTACCAGGTATTTCACAACAATAAACCGGTGATACTTGAGTCCTGCCTGGATATACAATTGGATAATAACCTATCTGAAAAAGCAATGGCGCTAAAAGTTGATAAACATGTAAGATGGTGCGAAAATCTGGTAGTTGACAAAGTGAGTTCACTAACAAAGGATACCGTATGGGTACCTGTAAATGGTGAACAGGCAAAAAATCGCGACCATTACAATGAGTCGGATATTGAACTGGTAAAGGATGATAATGCTATTTATGTAATGCAGGTTCAAATACGCGCTTATAATGAAGGTATCGCTATTCGCTATTTTTTTCCTGAAAATGTTAAGGGAACTTATTACAGCGTGACTGCTGAAAATACAACATTTCACCTGCCAACTGGTGCCGAAGCCTGGTTTGCAAATTGGGCACAGGGCCCATATTATAAACTTCCAATATCAAATTGGCCCGGTGAAAGCGAGCGCCCACTTACAGTGGAGTTAGCAGACAGTCTCTATATATGCTTGACTGAGGCAAGAATGGTGGATTATGCCCGCACTAAATTTAAACTGGATACTGGTTCGCCAAATACCATTATTACTGCGATGTATGATAGGGCCGATCTGATATCGCCGGTAGGTACGCCATGGCGGGTTATCATGATTGCAGATAAGCCCGGCGATCTGATTGAACATGATTATCTTATTCAAAATTTAAATGATGTCAGTAAAATAACTGATACCGGATGGATAAAGCCCGGTAAAATTATGCGGGTAATGACGCAGACTACTGCCGCTGCTAAAGCCAATATTGATTTTGCAGCAAAACAAAACTTACAATATATACTGTTTGATTGGAAATGGTATGGGCCTGCATTTGATTTTGCCTCTGATGCCACAAAAGTTGCTATACCTGATTTTGATTTGCCCGAAATAATTCGATATGGGAAAGAACGTAATATAGGAGTCTGGCTGTATGTTAATCAACAGGCCGCATTAGCTCAGTCCGACAGTCTTTTTGCAGTATATCACAAATGGGGTATAAAAGGCGTCAAAATTGGTTTTGTACAAGTTGGCTCACATAGATGGACCACCTGGCAGGAGAAGGTTATTCAACAAGCAGCAGACAATCATATTATGCTTAATATTCATGATGAGTGGCGGCCTACGGGTGAGCAACGGACATGGCCCAATCTCCTGACCGCGGAAGGTGTCCGCGGGAATGAAGAAATGCCGGATGCGACGCATAACACAATACTGCCATTTACCAGGTTTATTGCAGGCGCGGCAGACTATACTATTTGCTATTTTGATAAGCGAATTAAAACTACTCATGCCCATCAGCTGGCGCTGGCGGCTATTTATTATAGCCCATTGCAAACCCTTTTTTGGTATGATAAGCCATCCGATTATCACAACGAACCGGAGCTGGAATTTTGGAATAAGATACCCACAACCTGGGATGAAACAAAAGTTATACAAGGCGAACCAGGTAAATTTATAACCACTGCCCGGCGAAAGGGGCAAGACTGGTTTGTAGGAACCATTACCAACAACGATGCGCGTACATTGATTTTCACGCTGAACTTTTTAGATAAAGGCAAGCAATATGTAGCGAAAATATTTGATGACGATACTTCGGCAGCGGGTACGGCACAAGTGAAAATTGAAAGTAAAACCGTTACTGAAAATAGCTTAATTAAAGTTAATCTGAAACCATCCGGAGGTCAGGCTATTTATATAACGCCAAAAGATTAGATCAACAGAAAATACTATTATAATATATATGCGAACAAATGAAATCACATCAACATATATTTTAACCACTGATATTGGTGGTACACATATCACCTCAGCTATATGTAACCTGGAGCTAAAAACGATTATCCCGGAAAGTTTAACCAGGGTTGAAGTGTTTAGTAAGGGTGACGCGGATCACATATTTACTGCATGGGATACCGCATTTCAATACTCCCTTGCTAATGCTCCCGGCACTGTTTCTGGAATGGGAGTGGCAATGCCCGGTCCGTTCGACTATGAAAATGGAATTAGTTATATAAGAGGTTTGGATAAATATGAGCGTATTTACGGCTTAAATATAAAAAAGAAATTTGCCGAAAGCCTTAATTTAAATAGCTCAAACATTAGGTTTAGAAACGATGCTGAATCAACCGTTGCAGGCGAAATTATAGCAGGCGCAGGTCGAAAATATAACGATGTTGTTGGCATTACACTTGGCACGGGCTTTGGATCAGCTTTTAGTAAAAACAAAATAACCAGGGATGTTAATTGGGGAAGTGACAAATATAAAAATTCAATTGCCGATGATTATTTTTCTACCAGGTGGTTTCTGACCCGTTACCACGAGTTAACCGAAAGCTTTATTCCGGGAGTGAGGGAACTGGCAATTTTGGCGGAGAATGATGCGAATGCCATAAAGGTATTTAATGAGTTTGCCGTGGAACTAAATGCATTTTTGAAACAAAAACTACCTGTTTTTTCGCCGCAGGCATTAGTTATATGCGGAAATATTGCAAAGGCCAATCATCTTTTCCTGCCATACCTACAGGAAAACCTTAGCCCGGTAATTGTTGAATTAGGGCAACTGGGTGAGCATGCTTCGCTTTTAGGTGCCGCATCTTTATTTGAAATCCCAATTAATGTTCCTGTAAATACGTCTGTCAGTTGAATTAGTATGGTTTAATAAATAATAGGGGCAAATTTATATAGATCAGTGATTTTATGAAAAGTTTTTACGCTAACCAGTTCCTAAGCCTTTTTTAGTTTTTCATTAATGAAGAAAAAAATTACTATAGATGATATTGCCCGGGCGTTGAATGTATCAAAAACGGCTGTGTCTTTTGCGATAAACGGGAAAGCCAGTGAAAAGCTGATCAGTGTTGAGCTGGAAAACCGGATAATGAGCTATATAGAAGAGGTGGGTTATCGTCCCAATCATTTCGCCCAGGGCTTGCGTACCGGCAAAACTAAAATGATTGCCATGATGGTTGAGGATATTTCAGATCCGTTTTTTTCAGCTATCGCACGTTTGATGGAGGAGGCCGCCTATAAAAGAGAGTATAAGATTTTATATAGCAGTACCGAGAACGATCATCAAAAAACAAGGGATTTGATTGATGCATATCGGGGGATGCAGGTTGATGGTTATATTATTGCTCCACCTTTAGGCATCGAAAATGAATTAAAGGGATTAACCGATGACGGGTATACAGTGGTTCTTTTTGACCGTACCTTACCTGGCATTGAATTAAATAGCGTTGTGGTTGATAATTACACCAGCAGTTATTCAGCGGTAAATTATTTGTTAAACAATGGTTATGAAAATATAGCCATGATTACCTTATTATCTGAGCAGATACAGATGGCAGAAAGACGATTGGGTTATTTGTCTGCTGTGACGGAGGCGGGCAGGCCTTATCTGCTCAAAAGAATAGCCTACCATGATCAGCAGGAGCACGCCATTTTTGAAATAGAGGAATTTTTAAAAGCGCATCAGCAAATAGATGCGGTTTTTTTTGCAACAAACTATATTGCAGACAGCGGCCTTGAGGCAATCAGAAATCTAATGCTGCAAATACCTGATGATATTGCCGTGATCGTATTTGATGATGATAATTTTTATCGTTTACATACCCCCTCCATAACAGCAATAGCCCAGCCAATCAAGGAGATTTCGGAACAGGTCATCAATATGATCTTAAAACTACTGGCCAGCCCCGTGCCAGCCAGATCTGTCAACTCTATTGTGCTGCCCACAAAATTAATGATCAGAAACTCTACTTTACCCAAAGTATCCAATAAGAACTAGTGTCGTATCAACAGTATTTCGTCGTAAATCTAAAGTCAGATTGCGTTCTTTTGGGATCTTGACCTAGGGCTTTAGACTCACGATTAGTGATATTTTATGATTGATGCGACATTAGTATCATTTTTTTGTTCTACGGTCTTTGGCTTAACTGTATTATCAACACTAAATACTTGTTCATAAACTTGTTTGAAAGAATAAACATTATCTTTAATACACTTCGGATAAACTGTTTCTCAATAAGTTTTCTATGCCTCAGATAATTAATTTTTCAGCCACTTGCATCTTACGCCGTTTAACCGCGTGTTTTTATTTAAATCGGCCTTTTTTCGCATTTATACCCCTCTTGTTTGACCCAATAACCACCCTCTGAATTTGTTTAAGGCCTATACTTTAGTGACTGGATAATTACAAATTGATGATTGCGTGTCCATTCGCATAAATCTATAAATCCATTTAGTAACCAATTATTTATTATTAACCTATTTCAAATTATGGAAAATTTTACTTTTCAGTCCCGCTATAATATTGCGGCGATTTTTCTTTTTTTGTCCTTATTGTTTAGTTTGAATTCAATGGCCCAGACGACTGAGGTAAGGGGCAAAATCATCGATAAAAAAACAAATGAAGATCTTATTGGTGTCACCATAAAAATTAAAGGCACTACAGTAGCAACTACTTCAGATATGGCTGGAGGGTTCAAAATTAAAGCGGCCAAAGGCGATGTACTGCAAATAAGTTATATTGGTTACGATCCGCAGGAAATCATTGCCGATCCTACTAAGGAAGTAACTGTTGTATTGTCACCCAAAAGCAGTAACCTCGATGAGGTGGTGGTAGTTGGCTATGGAACACAAAAGAAAGCCACGGTAACCGGTGCCATAGAAACAGTAGGCAGCCAGGCATTTGCAAGCAGGGCAGTAACAGATCCATTGCTGGCTTTGCAGGGTGAAACCCCAGGTTTGTTGGTGACCAGAACCTCATCCCGCCCGGGTAACGAGGGAATTAGCTTACAAATCCGCGGTGCAACTTCGGTAAACGGCGGTTCTCCACTAATTGTAATAGATGGTGTGCCCGCTTCAACAAGCAATGCGTTAACTACGATGAACCCGGATGATATCGAATCAGTGACCGTATTAAAGGATGCGACAGCTGCGATCTACGGTGCGCGATCTGCCAACGGTGTGATACTGGTGACTACCAAAAGAGGTAAAGGCAAAATCCATTTGGATTATACGGCCAATGTACGTATGAATACCATTGGTATCAGAACACCGGTGCCCAGTGAACAGCAATATGCCACATTTTGGATAGACGCTAATCAGCAGGAGACCGTACCTGATTATTGGGGCTGGGGAACACTGGCTAATCTCGAAAAAATGCAACAAGGTGTACAGGGTATTTATTCAACTGTATACTGGGGCGACATTTTTATCGGCCAGGCAAACAGAATTGACGAGTTATTTGCAACACGTCCCTCCAATCAGCAAACGATGAGTATTTCAGGTTCGGATGAAAAGACAAACTATCGCCTGTCATTGGGTTATGCCAATAACCAGGGAAACCTGGCAACGGCTTATGACGGACAAAAACAATATAATTTAAGGTTAAACTATGATTACAAGGTAACAGACTGGTTTAAAGTACAATCCAGCGTCACTTACCAAAAAGATCAAACATCTGGCCCTTCCAGCGGTTTGGGGTTTGACCTGGCTGCGGAAGATCCACCATTTTTTCCTGCGAAAAATCCATATGGTGAATGGTATGCAAATTTTGGCAATGCGGGGAACCGCAACTCGGTAGCCAGTACCACAGATGGCGGCAGGAATATCAGCGGCAACGAATTGATACGTGCAGATTTGAAAGCCGACCTGGAATTGACCAAAGATCTTGAATTAGAAGGCTCCGCATCCATTCAATCCAACCAATACTCAAACACTACTTATAATCTTACTGTCCCACAGTATGAATGGGACGGAACCTTAGCGCCCTCAGCACTGAATCCGCAATCCAATATCAGTGAAGCATCGAATAATAATTTTTATCAGAACTATAGCGTGTTACTGCGCTATAATAAGTCGTTTGGCGATCATCATATTACTGCAGTGGGAGGCATGACTGCTGAAAAGAATGAATACAAAGGATTAAGTGCCAACCGTACCGGAATAACAAGTGACGGTGTATATGATCTTAATGCAGCACCTACAACGCTTGAAACCAATGCTGGTGGTGCTAATGATTGGGGATTTTTATCATACCTGGCAAGGTTAAATTATTCTTATAAGGATAAATATCTGGTGGAATTACAGGGTAGGCGCGACGGATCATCATATTTCGCACCCGGCTACCAGTATTCTAACTTTGGGGCAGCCTCAGTAGGATGGGTAGCAACAAACGAAGACTTCTTTAAAAACCTTGATCTAACCTGGCTAAACAACCTGAAACTGCGCGGCAGTTATGGTGTAACCGGTAACAATTCTGGAATTCCATTATACGGTTTTCTTTCTACCATTAACCAGGGCTCGCAAATTTTTGGCAGTGTAGCAGCCAATCAGCCAACGGCCTATTTAAGCGGTATAACTACCAATGATCGTACCTGGGAGCGCGTAAAACAGGAAAATATTGGTATCGACCTCGGGTTTCTTAATAATCGACTTACTTCCTCTTTTGACTATTACAAAAAGCAAAATAACGGGATGCTGATCAATGTTAATTATCCTTCTGTATTGGGTGGTACAGCCCCTTTCACCAACAGCGGCATTTTGCATACGCAAGGTTGGGAATTCCAGGTGGCCTGGAAAGACAAGGTTGGCGAAGTCAATTATAATATAGGATTTAATGTGGGTAACAGCACCAATAAATTAATAAAACTATACGGGCAAAGCACAATCGCTGCGGGGGAAAACGGTGCTATAGAGGGTTATCCGCTTAATTCCTGGTTTATGTATAAAACAGATGGTTACTTCCAAAATCAGGCCCAGGTAAATGCCTATTATGCACTGTATGGTGGTAAAGGAGAAATACCTTCTCAAACCGATCCTACTGTAGCATTACGGCCGGGCGATACCAGGAAGGTGGATCTGGATGGTAATGGCATTATCAGTGCCGTTGGCAGTAACGGGAGTTCAGGTGATTTAAAATATATGGGCGATGCCGCCCCGCATTACCAGTTCGGTTTAAATCTTGGTGCTTCATGGAAAAACTTCGATATCAGCTCATTTTTCCAGGGGGTAGGTTTACAGCATCTTGAACGTACAGGGACTTTGGAATACCCGTTTTACGCAGTCTACCTCAATTCCGACATTTCTTATCTGGGAAAAACCTGGACACCGCAAAATCCGAACGCTGAGTTTCCGCGATTAACCGTTTACGGTGCGCGTGCGCAGTGGGATTATTTGCATAATGACTTTATGTTGCAAAATAACCGGTATATCAGGCTTAAATCTTTAATTATAGGCTATACACTTCCTAAAGAGTGGTTTTCTAAATTAAATATTGCTAAGGTGAGGGTATATTTTTCGGGGGCCGATCTGTTTGAATTTAGCTCAATTAAAGATGGTTTCGATCCGGAGCAGGGCGCGACCTCACAGAACGATGGCTATCCGTTCATGAGAACATGGTCATTTGGCGTGAACGTGACTTTCTAACTTATTTATTATTGATCAGTTAACGATAACCGATATGAAAAAATTATTAATATTTCTGGCAATTGGCACTGTTGTTTTTACGGCGCCTTCATGCAAAAAAACTTATCTCGACCTGGTTCCTGAAGATGTACTTACCCAGGCCGCATATTTTAAAAATCCAGCTCAATTTAAAGCCGCTGCAAGTGACTTTTATAATAAAATGATCAGCTGGCAGTCACTTAATGGCAGCAATATTTTTGATTTTATGGACAATGGATCTGACCTTTCTGCAAACGTAACTGTAAACACAGAAGGTGGGTACGCAGGCTACGGACGTGGAACCGTGAACCCGAAAAGTACGGATCAGTATTGGGATAATTCCTATGCTTATATCAGAGAAAATAATGTATTACTACAACAGGCAGCTGCTTATACAGGCAGTGCATCAGACATTGCACAATATGTAGCCGAAGCAAAATTCTTCCGTGCATGGCATCATTTTTTCTTACTTAAACGTTTTGGGGGTGTTCCGATTGTAACAAGCGTTCTGGATCTTACTTCGCCCCAGTTGCAGGCACCTAGAAACAGCCGCTATGAAGTGATAACACAAATTCTGTCTGATTTGAATGATGCCATTGCTGGTCTTCCTACCGAACAGGCCATTCCCTCAGCCGACAAAGGCCGTGTAAGTAAATGGGCAGCAGAAGCATTCAAGGCCCGCGTTGAGCTTTATGAAGCAACCTGGCGTAAATACACCGGGACAACAACCGATTTTGCAGGATCAGGTGGCCCACCATCAAACCAGGTTTCACAATTTTTAACTGATGCTGCCGCTATGGCAAAAGATGTGATGACCAACGGCGGTTATGCTTTATGGAATTACAACACTCAACTTAACGATCGGAGTTCTTACTACCTGTTTAGCATCGACGGATCGGGTTCAAATCCGCTCGGACTAGATAAAACATCAAACAACGAATTTATTTTAAAAAGTATGTATGACTTTGTCCTGCATCAGGGTGGCATAAACCTTACCCATACGGTTACCGGCTACATGACGCCAAACCGTAAAATGATGGATATGTATTTATGTTCCGATGGTTTGCCTGTTGATAAATCTCCTTTATTCCAGGGTTATCATACAGCAGCTTCTGAATATCAGAACAGAGATTACCGCTTATACGGGTATGTGCTTGGCTATGGCAATGCGCCAACCGCCGGTTCCGTTCCTCTTACAACAGGCACCTCGGGCTATGGAAATGAAAAATTCGCCGCCTATAACTATCCTACTTACCGCAATGATGACCAGGAATCACAGGATTACCCGCAAATACGCCTTGCGGAAGTTTATCTTATTTATGCAGAGGCAACATTTGAATTAAATGGTAGCATCAGCGATGCTGATCTCAACCTCTCTATTAACTTGTTAAGAGCAAGGGCTGGGGTAGCACCACTTACGAATGCTTTGGCATCGACTTATAGCTTAGACATGCTCACTGAAATCAGGAGGGAAAGAACTATTGAAATGTGGGGCGAAAACTACCGTTTTGATGACCTGAAACGCTGGGGAATTGCAGAAGCATCCTTAAATGCACCTTTGTGCGGCCAGGTATTAGGCGATGCGGCTTACACAACAGATTATATCAATGCCAGCGGAAACCCGACCAGTTTGTACACGCCTAGCTTGTATGTTTATGGTGCAACAACGGTTGCTACCGGAAATGGTAACCTGCCGGCCATAACCATTGATGCCGCCGCAAACAGGAATTTCAAACGGATGCACTATTTGTTTCCTCTTCCATTAAAGCAAATTCAGTTGAATTCACACCTCGTGCAAAACAATGGTTATTAATAGTAAAACATATAACAACCTTATCAATAGGTGTTTAAGTTGAAAATTAAATATTAAAATATTTATATCATGAAATCGTATTTAAAAAAAATAAGCTATTTCCTGGCAATGTTTTGTATCATAGCCAGTTATGTTAGCTGCAACAAACCGGCCAATATAACGGTTTACTCTTATCCCGCGCCGCTGCCTTCAGGCATGACGCCCACATCAGGTTACCCTTTAACCAATGTTACTATCACCGGCAAAAGCTTTGGTACCTATCCAAATGCGGTGACCGTTTCTTTTGGTGGCATAAAGGCCGATACCATAAGATCATGTACGGATAACCAGATTGTGGTTCAGGTACCTGCCAATGCGGTCAGCGGTCGGGTAACCTTAAAGGTTTGGACACATACTGTGGATTCCATTGGTCATTTTACGGTTCTTACTCCGCCTGTCGTTAAGTCTGTTAGCTCGAATGCTGGCGCTCCGGGCGATGTTATTACCCTTAAAGGAACAGGTTTTGGTAGTGTTGTAGCAAACCTTGCGTTAAGTTTTAACGGCACTCCCGGCACTGTAAATACGGTGCTGAATGATACATTAATTACAGCAACAGTGCCTAATAATTTCACATCGGGTAAACTTATCCTATCCGTAGGGGGGTACCCTGTACAGGCCGGAACCTTCACCTATCTTACTTATGTGGCGGCGCCTGTTTACCAGTTAGATTTTGAAGGTAACCTAAATGCTACTATTGGTGGGTCGGCGGCAACCTATATCCAGGGTAAAGGTTCTCCGTACACTTTTATTAAAGGCATTGACGGCCAGGCTATTTCACTTGCAGGCTATCTGGTTGCAGATGGGGGTACTCACCAGGCTATAGTATTGCCGACAAATGCTGGCCAATATAATGAGCTTTCCGTTTCTTGTTGGGTGTATCACCCAGGGAATTTATCGTCCACTTACTTTGAACCGATTTTTGATTTCGGGACTTCAAATAACGCACTGAAAAATAATCAAATAGCTCTTTTGGCTGCTGCCGCCAGTTGGTGGAATTCAGCCGGTGAAAATGCTGTGGCGCGCTATATTTATGACATTAACGGGACCTATCAGGAGACAAATTCGATAACCTCCCAATCAATACCACAAACAGGATGGCACCACATGGTATTGACAGCGTCAAAAACGAACCATCAGATGATTACGTATATGGACGGTGCAGTAATAGGCACGATAGCCTTACCCGCTAATTATGATTTAACATTGGCTACCATGGACCATACATTTATTGGCTCCCATTCCGATTATTCCAATAATTGGGATTATGCAGGCGGTGTAGATAAATTTCAGATATACAATTATGTATTAAGTGCCAACCAAGTTTATACCCTCTACTATAAGAAATAATGAAAAAGTAATTTAAAGCGGGTTCGTTTTGACCCGCTTTAATTATTTGATATAAATATTAATTAATAACCAAAGCATTTATACCATGAAAAGATTATATTTTTATATTCCCTTGTTGGCTTTTAGCTGCTTGTCATTTGTCTCGTGTTCCAAGAAAATCGGAGCTTCACCGGCAGGTGATACAACGACAAAAAAAACTACAAGTTCGATTAAATACATCGATACACTTGCCGATAATGTCCCCATGAAGCATAATGGCATCCTGGCTACAACTACGGATTTTACACGCATTAAAGCGATGGTTGCAGCAGGTACTGAGCCCTGGGCCTCCGCATGGGCCAAGTTAATTGCCAATTCACATGCACAGTCATCATATAATCCAAACCCTACAACGCTACTGATAAGGGGCGGCAGCTCTCCTGAGCAGCCTTTACCCGATAATTATCCGAATGCTATGAATGATGTGGCGGCAGCTTATCAACTGGCTATCAGGTGGCAGGTAACCGGCGATACACAGTTTGCGGACAGAGTTATTTATATACTTAATTCATGGGCTTCCACCTGTACAGCGGTAAGTGGTGATCCCAATATAGATCTGACAGCAATTTATGGGTTTCAGTTTGCTGTTGCCGGTGAAATGATGAGAAGCTATACGGGGTGGAAAGCGGCTGATTTCATAGCTTACCAGCAGTGGATGCTCAAAGTGTTTTATTCCGAAGAGAATAACTATTTGCTACATCATCAAAATAGCTGCTGGCAGCTGTTTTGGTCAAGTTGGGACCTGTGCAACCTACAATCCATTATGGCGATTGGTATTTTGACCGATAAGCGGGTTATATATAATCAAGCTGTCAATTTTCTGCAGCATGCCGAAAGCAACGGGAACCTGGTGTATGCCATTAATAATGTATATACAGGCGCCAATGCGGGCTTAGCGCAAATGGAAGAAAGCGGACGTGACCAGGGGCACTGTACACTTGATATTGCCTTATTAGGAGCAATATTCCAGGTGGCCTGGAACCAGGGTGACGATTTCTTTTCATTTGATGATAACCTGTACCTTAAAGCCTGTGAATACGAAGCAAAATATAATGTAGCAAACCTGGATGTGCCTTTTACCAATTACAACTACTATAATTGCCAAACTACAGTAACACAAACTGTTGTAAGTTCCGATTCCAGGGGAACTGTTAGGCCGATGTGGGAAATAGCCTACAATCATTATGTAAAGATTAAAGGCTTAACAGCCACCTACACGCAGTTGGGCGTTAATACCACACGGCCCGAAGGCGGTGGTGGTGATTATGGCCCTAATAGCGGGGGATTTGATCAGTTGGGTGAAGGTACCTTGTTATACGCACTGCCATAGAGATTGCTTCACATCATGAGGGGGTGAAGTGAAATATAAAACAGCATCCCCGGGTTAATATGGGGAGCTGTTTTTAAATAAAAGGTATCATGCGGACATTTTTTGCGCTTTGGGTAGTAATAGGCCTGATAGTAGTTTGGTGTGCCACAAAGCTCATGCCCGGTGATGGGAACGATGATTAAAATGCTCGTAACCTATAAAAGCATTTAATTTAACCTGAAAATTTGGTTATATTTATGTTATAATCAATTGTCAGAACTGTTAATTAAAAATTAAGTTTAATAGCCAATCATCGGCTATTAAACTTATTGCCAATTTTTCGTGCTCAATGAAACTTTATAAACTATTGATACTTCTTTTTCTAGGTATTTGCGGGCCTGCACAAGGTCAGCAAATATCATTTTTGGGGATCGATCAGGGTTTGTCAAATAACTCTGTCAGATGCATCTACCAGGATCATGAAGGATTTATGTGGTTTGGTTCTTATGATGGCCTTAACCGGTATGATGGCTATGGCTTTAAAATATTTCGCAATAAATTCGCTGATTCCAGCTCATTGATTAATAATTATATCTTTTCTATCGATGAAGATCATGCCTATAATATGTGGATCGGGACCCATGGCGGCGCATGCGTTTATAATAACCTGTCCGGTAAGTTCTCAGCTGTCAGTTATCGCTCCAGAACAGATGGGCAGGTCAGGAAAATAACAGTCGGTGTCCGGGTTATAAAATCAGGGCTTAGCGGGGATATGCTCCTGGGAACTTTGGGAATGGGAATGCTGGTTAAAAGTGAGGACAGCCAATTTCCTGTCGAAATCCCGGTAGTCATCGGTAATAAACAATTTTGGGGTTATGATGTCCAGTCGATCAAAATAAACAGCAGGGGGGAAACATGGGTATTCGTTCCCCAAGTTGGTCTGTGCAAGCTTAGTGCCGACCAACATCGGTTAACGGTCATCAGCCAGGCGGTACGTAGCGCTTTTTGCATCGAGCCCCAGGACGACAATATATGGATAGGCACCGGAGATGGGTTGTTTTTGTTCAATGGCCAATCAAATACTGTTGTCAAAATCCTCGACCAGGCACCCGGCAAGCTTACTTTTAATAAGGTTTCTGACATGAAACTGGACCAAAAAGGGCAGCTATGGATGGCCATTAACGGGGGAGGGGTCAATATTTATAATACGCTAACACACAGGGTAAGTTACCAGAATACGGATAAAGCTGAAAATCCTGTTTCAAGTGACGCCGTTTATACCATATATCAGGATAAAGACAGCCGGTTTTGGATCGGTATCCTTAATGGGGGCGTTAACATTATAGATCCGCAAAAAGAACGGTTTAAAACCCTGACACATGACCCGGGAAATCCTAACTCACTGCCCAAGAAATCTGCATATGGCATGTATGAAGATGATAACAATGACTTGTGGATAGGAACGGAGGGAGCGGGTATTGCGGTTTGGAATCCACAGAAAAATGTTTTCAATCAATTTAAAAATCAGCCCGGCAAGCCCAGGTCGCTCAGCGACAATTTTGTAACAAATATTATTAAGGACGATGACAATAATATCTGGGTAAGTACATTTTTTAACGGCATCAACAGGTATGACCGTACCTCGCATGCTTTTGAACGCTATAAATGCATAAATCCCATTAGCGGCATCGAAAATAAGGTAATTTCTACCATTTGTTTGGCTGATAAAACGCTTTGGGTCGGAACGTTAAAAGGGGATGGAACTAATGGTGCTCTTTATCGGTTTGATAAGGCAAATAACCGATTTATCGCCTTTGATACCAATCTTTCTGACTTATGGAGCTTAATGGCCGACCAGCAGAACAGACTTTGGGCAGGGATGCTGACGCAACTGGTACAGATAGACAAACAAAACCGGAAGAATCATTTTTACGAGCTGGGCTATTATATACGAAGTATTTACGAAGACCGTCAGCATAACTTCTGGGTTGGTACCGAAGGTGGCGGACTGGTTCTTTTCGATCGTGTAAAGTCCAGGATTCTGGCGCGTTATACTACAGAGAATGGTTTATGCAATAATTCTGTATTAAATATACTGGAAGATAAGGAGGGTAACCTTTGGTTGAGCACCTTTAACGGATTGGCTAAGTTTAATCCTCAAACCAAAGTTTTTAAAAATTACTATAAAAGTGATGGCTTACAAAGTAATCAGTTTCATTATAACTCGAAGGCTGTTTTACATACCGGTGAACTGGTATTCGGAGGAGTAGAGGGCGTTAATGTTTTTCAACCCGAAGGTGTGAATGATATCAGTGATCATCCCGAATTGGTCTTATCCGGAATAGCTATTAATAATGTTCCGCTTGAAAAAAATGCATCATGGGTTAAGAAGATTTCTGAAAACAGAATAAAAGAGATAGAAGTTCCCTATAATAAGGCCATCTTTTCTATTCAATTTACCGCGCTGGAGTACACAGCTCCTGACAAAATTAAATATGCCTATTTTATGGATGGCTGGGACCGTGGATGGACCTATTCAGAAAACATACGTTTTGCGAATTACACCCACCTGGATGAAGGTACCTACACTTTCAGGGTAAAATGTACCAATGCAGAGGGAAAATGGATGCCGAAAGAAATATCCCTGCAAATACATGTGCTTCCACCATGGTACAGAACCTGGTGGGCCTATCTTTTATACCTGCTAATTATCGCGGCAGCTATATATGGTTATATATTCTATCATAAAAAACAATCGCAACTAGAATACGAAGTAAAGTTTGTAAAGGAATTGAACGAAAAGAAAATAGCTTTTTTTACCAATATTTCGCATGAATTGAGAACGCCCCTCACACTGATCGTTAACCCGATAAAAGACTTGCTGCACAGCAATGGTGTAAATCTGGATTTGGTTGATATCAGTGCGGTTTATCGTAATTCACGGCGGCTGCTCAGTTTGGTCGATCAGTTGTTGCTTTTCAGAAGCTCTGAAAATGAAATATCAGATCTGAAGCCAGGATGGTTAAATTTAAAGGACGTATGCTACGAGATTTTTTTATGTTTTAATAACCAGGTAAAAGCTAAGAATCTGGACTATACTTTTACTTGTAGCGACAATGAAACCTTAATATTTGCCGATCGGGAAAAATTCGAAATAGTGCTGTTTAATTTACTTTCTAACGCGATAAAGTATACACCAAATGACGGGAAAATCAGCCTTGAAGTAAATGAGAATGATCAGACGATAGAGATCCTGGTAAAAGATACAGGGCATGGTATTCCGGTAGAAACCGGCGACAAATTATTTGAAAAATTCTACCGTTTTCATAATGCTGATGAAATTATGCAGGAAAGCGGATTTGGAATAGGCTTGTTTCTGGCAAAGAAATATATGGACCTGCACAAAGGCAGTTTGACCTATACCAGCCAGATAGGTGCAGGTACAACCTTTAAGATCGTATTTCCGAAGGCAGATCAGCAACTACTGCCCGATGAGTATGTACATCATTCAATTGCTAATACCAACTCCCTGCTTAAAGAGCTTATTACCGAGGGC
This sequence comes from Mucilaginibacter mallensis, assembly GCF_900105165.1. Classification (NCBI taxonomy): domain Bacteria; kingdom Pseudomonadati; phylum Bacteroidota; class Sphingobacteriia; order Sphingobacteriales; family Sphingobacteriaceae; genus Mucilaginibacter; species Mucilaginibacter mallensis. The sequence goes on along the minus strand of NZ_LT629740.1, from coordinate 3,947,325 downwards.
GATGAAACGCATGATAGTCTAAAATCAAATAATGATCATGTTGACGAGCTATTGGAAGGAATTGTGAACAAGCGCCCCGTTATATTATTAATTGATGACGATGCCGGGGTACGGGCTTACCTTAAAAATTTATTGAAAGACGACTATACCGTTTACGAAGCGCCCAATACAGAAAAGGGATTTGAAATTGTGCTTGAAAATGAGCCGGATATTATTGTTTGCGATGTTGTTATGAAGGGCATGAGTGGGGTGGAATTCTGCTCAAAAATAAAGGAGTCTCCGTCATTCAGCCATATTCCGGTCATCCTGCTGACCGGCAGTTCATCACCGGAAATTAAATTAAAAGGCATAGAATGCGGTGCGGATGATTATATAACCAAGCCTTTTGAGAATGAATTGCTGGTTGCCCGGATCAAAAGCATGTTAAAGGGAAGGGATACGCTGAAGAATTATTTCTTCAATGAGATCACGCTAAAGAACAACAGCTTAAAGATCCCTGCGGAGTACAGCGATTTTCTGTCAAAATGTATTTCGATTGTGGAAGATCACCTGGACGACGAGACATTTTCCCTGAAAACTTTTACTGACGAAATTGGGATGAGCCGGTCAAAGCTATTTAGGAAAATTAAATCGATTTCGGGCCTGTCCAGCACGGAATTCATCAGGTATATCAGGTTGAGAAAGGCGGCTGAACTGATGATACAAACGGATCTTCAGATTAAAGAGATATCATTTAGAATAGGGTTCCAGGATATTAAATATTTCAGGGAACAATTCCACAAATTGTTTGAAATGAACCCATCCGAATTTATAAAGAAATACCGGAAGACATTTATTAACAGCCACAACTTAAACTCGGGAATATCCCACCAAAAAAGCAGGGTTTAATAGCTGCTTATCTGGTTAATAGCTGTATATTTTTTAAAGTTTTTGCTATCGCGAAAAAGAAAAAACGAAAATAAATGCGCTGTATCATGAATAATACCCAAGTACAGTTTTACCCCCTTTTTAGACCCATTTACCACCCTTTATTTTTCCGCGTCGCATTTACCTTAGCACTTTATAACCAATTAAATTACGTAATAAAAATTTGCAGCCATAAGTTAATATTTAGCTGACAGAACAGCTCTTCATCTATGTACAAACGACTCTTTTTTTATCTTTTTTATCCCCTGGCTTTCTTACTATCCGTTCCTGATGCCAGGGCACAGCAGTCAAACTGGCAATGGTCTGTGCCGGTTAGCCATACACAATATGTGCAGGTGCCATCACGGGCTTATTTATGGATCCCCGTTGACTGTAAAAAAATCAAAGCGGTCATATTCGCGCAAAATAACATGGAGGAGCAATCGGTGCTGGAAAACACCATTTTCAGAAAAGCCATGGCCCGGCTCGGCGTTGCCGAAGTATGGGTGAGCCCGGCATATGACCTGATGTTTAATTTTGATAAAGGTGCAGGTGATGTATTTAACGGAATTATGAATGATCTGGCAGATGTCTCGGGATATACAGAACTTCGCTACGTGCCTTTTATTGGTATGGGGCATTCTGCTGCTGCCAGTTCGCCTTATTATATGGCGGCCTGGAACCCCGAAAGAGCATTGGCAGCTATCTCTGTTAGCGGACAATGGCCCTATTTCCGGCACCCCTCATTTGCCCCCGATATATGGGGTAAACAAACTATTGATTTTATTCCCTGCCTGGAAACCATGGGCGAATACGAGGCAGCTAATACCTGGTCGGCTGAGGGCTTGCTGGAAAGGCAGCAGCACCCTTTAATGCCGTTAAGTATGCTGGCCAGCCCTGCACAAGGGCATTTTGCCGCTACCGATGAAAAATGCGCCTATATCGCCCTGTATATAAAAAAGGCAATGCAGTACCGGATCCCCGCGCATACGCCAGATGATGCAGCCCCGAAACTTATTCCGGTTGATCCAACGAAGAACGGTTGGCTGGTTGATAAATGGCGATATGATCAAAAGCCGGAAGCCCCCGCAGGGCCGGTCAGCCAATATTCGGGAAATCCGCAACAGGCATTTTGGTTCTTTGATGAGGAAATGGCTAAGGCAACAGTTAAATATGAGGCTATCCACCGGTTCCAGAAGCCACAATTGATCGGCTATGTTCAGGACGGTAAAATGGTTGCCCAATATAATACGCACCAGCAGGTTAACCTGAAGTTCGAACCGGAAGCCGATGGTATAACCTTTAAATTGCATGCCGCTTTTTACGATACCGTTGGCAGCGGAAGCCCGAGGTTGGCGATGTGGGTAAATATGCCGGTCGGCAGTACTATCGGGCATGCCAGCGGCGGTGGTCCGATTATTATTGACCGGATAACCGGTCCTGTTATTAAAGTGGATGATTCCACATTCCAGCTGAGCCCGCAGCAGGGTTTCTGGCAGGATTCGCACAGCTACGAGCTCTGGTTTGCTGCAACACATCCGGGCGATGAACACTACAAACCGGCTGTTCAGCAGGCGCAGATGCTGGTGCCGCCGCGCAATAAAGATGGCAGAGAACAGCATATTACCTTTTTACCGGTTGCGGATCAAAAGCCGGGCGCAAAAAACGTCAGGTTACAAGCGGTTTCTGATGCGAAAGTGCCGGTATCCTTTTATGTACAGGATGGCCCAGTGGTAATACATGGTAACACCCTCGACCTGACGGCCATACCACCCAAAAGCAAATTCCCGATAAAGGTTACGGTGGTAGCCTGGCAATATGGTAACAGCAATGAGCCCAAACTGCAAACTGCTGAGCCGGTTGAGCGGGTGTTCTGGATTAATAAATAGTTCTGCGCAATAACAGTATTCTATCACTATGAAATGTATCCATAAAGTATTAACGATTATTTGCTGCCTGTTTTTAGTGGGCAGTCTTTCCCGTGCAATTGCGCAAGGTTTTACGCACCCCGGCTTGTTACAAAATACAGAAGATATTGAAAGAATAAAACGAGCGGTAGCAGATAAGCAAGAGCCGATATACAGCGGCTATCTGGTGTTCGCGGCAGACGCGCAATCGCAATATACCTATCAAATGCAGGGGCCAATGACCATGGTTGGCCGTAACCCTACCGTAGGCCAAAATATATACGATACGGATGCCGCTGCAGCCTATCAGAATGCCATAATGTGGGTCATCACCGGAAAAAAAGAATATGCCGCCAAGGCAGAGGAGATCATCAATGCATGGTCATCCACCCTGAAATCTATAACCGGGCGTGATGCTGTATTGATGACCGGCCTTGGTCCGTTTAAAATGATCAATGCAGCCGAAATATTGCGCTATACCGATGCAGGGTGGTCAGCCGCCGATATTGAAAAGACAGAAAAGCACTTTAGAGAAGTGATTTACCCGGTGATAAAAAATTACGCACTGTTTGCCAATGGTAATTGGGACAGCGCTGCCATTAAAACCGATATGGCCATAGGCGTATTTTGTAACGACAGGGCGATTTTTGAAGACGCGCTGCGTTACTATGTAAACGGAGCAGGCAATGGCCGGCTTTCAAATTATATTATAAATGAGGCAGGCCAATGCCAGGAAAGCGGGCGTGATCAGCAGCATACCCAGCTGGGTATCGCCCACCTGGCTGATTGTGCCGAGATCGCATGGCATCAGGGTTTAAATCTTTATGCTTATGATGATAATCTTTTATTGAAGGGATTTGAATATACTGCAAAATATAACCTGGGACTAGACGTGCCTTATACTCCTGTCATTGATAAAAGCGGCAAATACCTGCATAAGCAGATATCCTTAGAAGGCCGTGGACGGTTCCGCACCATATATGAGCAGGTTTACAATCACTACGTAAACCGGATGGGGCTGCCGGCGCCGTATACACAGCAGGTTGCCGAGAAAACAAGGCCGGAACAAAAGGGCTCGGGAGGCGATAATGTTGGTTTTGGCACCTTGCTTTATTCGAGGTCAGGATCGTCAAACAAAAAAACTGCTATTATAGCGCCAGCGCCTCCGGCTGGACTGATAGCTAAAACCACACCTGAAAACGGAAATATAATCAGTTGGATTGAACCGGTAAATGTCGCCAGTTATACGGTTAAAAGAAGTGAGTCCCCGCGAGGAGCTTTTAATATACTTGCTTCCGCTATTAAAAAATCCGTTTACAGAGATCACGATGCTATTCGTGGTAAAACTTATTATTACACCGTATCAGCAGTTAATAATGCCGGGCAGAGTAGTGATGCTTATCCTGTCGGGATAACTTCAGCGCTTCCCGCCGGGTGGAATTTAGCAGCATTGGATACTGCTAAGCAGGGATCTGTCGCATTTGATGGCAACGCATTTACCATACAAGGCGAGGGGGCATTAATTGACAGTGTACATGACTCAGGGCAATTCTTATATCGCCCGTTAACCGGGAATGGTACCATTATAGCCCGCTACGTGCCGCAGATCAGTTCACAGCTAACCAGTTTTGGCCTTACCATGCGGCAGGGCCTGAAAGCTGATGCGAAACAGGTTTCTTTGCTGATGAGCCCGGAAGCATCCCGGCAGGTTGAAGCACCACAATGGAATTTGAAATTGATACTCCGTAACACTGCCGGGTCTAAAGTTTTATCAGCTGTGAACGTCCCAATGGAAGATGAGTCTATAGTTACCTTTAGCAGGCTCACCGGCTATTGCTGGCTTAAACTGCAACGGCAGAACGACAAATGCTCAGCCTATTATTCAACCGATGGGATCACCTGGAAAATGATAGGCACAGTAAGCAATTCGTTTGACAGCCAATTATACATTGGTTTTTTTGTAGCCTCCGGCATGCCCGGATTGGCAACGGCGGTTCGACTGGATCAAATATCAGTCAACAATGAGCCATTAAGTAAAAATTAAATGATAAGTGATGTTATCTTAGATTGTTCAGTTGAATGCCTTTAAATTTAACCTTCATGTATTTAAAAAAGATCTGTAAGTTTTCGAGCTTGGTGTTCATACTGTTCTTAATGACGGCCAATACCTGTACGGCTGCCGTTTGGCAATGGTCTATCAACGTAAAAGGTGTGATTTCTTCGGAAACCAATGAGCATCCTACAGCCTTTTTATGGATCCCGTCAAATTGTAAACAAGTGAAAGGCGTTGTCATTGGTCAGCATAACATGCTGGAAGAAGGTATACTGGAACATCCGGAGTTTCGTAAAACGCTCACTGATCTGGGGTTTGCCGAAATTTGGATCACCCCAAGTATCGATATGGTGTTCGACTTTAATACAACCACACCGGCGTGTTTTGAAGGGATGATGAAAGATCTCGCAAATGTATCCGGTTACCAGGAGCTGGCTTTTGCCCCGGTGGTACCTATCGGCCACTCTGCGGCAGCAAGCTATCCCTGGGATTTTGGTGCCTGGGATCCGGACCGCACACTGGCCATATTATCTGTACATGGCGATGCACCTTTAACCACGCATACCGGCAGCGGAAAACCAAACCCCAATTGGGGGCAACGTAATATTGATGGTATACCTGCACTGATGGTAATGGGAGAATACGAATGGGGCGAACAACGGATATTACCGGCAATGCAATATAGAAACGATCATCCACACGCGGCACTGGCGTTTCTTGCAGATGCCGGGCATGGTCACTTTGATTATTCTGATGAACTAATCCATTTTCTGTGTTTTTTTTTGAAAAAGGCGGCAGAAAATCGGCTGCCAACTGCAATGCCGCTGGATGGCCCCGCAGTACTAAGGCCGGTTGACCCGGCAACAGGCTGGCTTGTTGACCGCTGGCGATTGGATAAACCATTGCATGCACCAGCTGCGCCATTTAAAGATTATACAGGAGATCGCAGAGAAGCGTTCTGGGTGTTTGATAAGGAAATGGCAAAGGCCACAGAAAGCTATTATGATGCGGCCCGCGGGAAAGTCAGGCAATATGTAGGTTTTAAACAGCATGGCGATTTGCTTTCGGGCGGCAATTCCTTCGCAGGTAACAAAATAGAATTTATTCCGCATGCTGATGGGATAACCTTTAATCTCAGCACCGCATTTAAAGATTCTGCACAGGCACGAACCGCTACCGACAAACATGCAAACGGCAAGATCAATATTACCAGGATCTGTGGCCCGATAGAAAAAGTAGATGATACCACTTTCCGCATTTCTTTTTACAGAATGGGATTTAATAATCCCAGACGTTCGGGCGATATATGGCTAATGGCCAGCAGCCCCGGCGACAAAATCTATAAATCAACAGTACAGCAGGCCAATCTTAAAATACCGGTACGTAATCATGAAGGAGATGATCAGCAGATCAGTTTCCCGGCTATCGCCGATCAATCTTCAAAACAGAAGTATATTGAACTAAAAGCCAGCTCCAGTGCCGGGGAGAAGGTTTATTATTATGTTAAAGAAGGCCCTGCCGAAATAGACGATAACAGGTTGATATTTACTAAAATCCCACCACGGACAAAGTACCCGGTTAAGGTTACCGTTGTGGCCTGGCAATGGGGTAAAACTAATGCGCCCAAGCTAAAATCCGCAGAACCGGTTACACAAAGCTTTAATATTTATTAAGGCTGAACTTCCTGCTATAATAAATCCCCCTTGTTTGACCTGTTTAACCCCCTTACGTATACGTGTTAATAGATACTTTTAGCCACCGATTTAAATAACCATTTACCCAGGTCTGTTTTCGATGAAATATTTAGTTTTCTCGTTTTTGCTTATTCTTATATTGTTAAGTTATGATAACAGTTTTGCCTGGGCCGGGAAAGATTATCAGGTAGTTTCCCCGGATAGGTCTACGGTATTACATATTGGTCTTGATACACAAGGGAAATTGGTTTACCGCATCGATTATGATCATCAGGCCAATGGTTTAAACCGGAAGATAACAAGAATATTATAATTAGTAAGATACTTTAAGATTGTAAATTTGACTATCATTAATGAACTTATAACACGTTTGATGAAAATGCAAACCGCTTTCATAAAACCAATAATATTCACCTTATTTTGGGGTATAGCCTGCCTGATGCCATTTGCTGTGTTAGCGAATCCAAGGAGCATCTATGTAGCAAAATCCGGCAACGATAAAAATTCAGGTAATGCAAGTTCTCCCGTACTAACCATTACAAAGGCCGAATCTATAGCTCTTCCCGGCGACAGAATTATTATATATAAGGGAACTTACCGTGAAATGGTCATTTTCCATAAAGGCGGCTCGCCAGGCGCAGCAATTTCTTATAGCGCCTCACCGGGTGAGGAGGTTATCATCAAAGGTTCTGAAAGGGTACGAACATGGGTAAAGGCACATGGCCGCACATGGCGTGCGACGATTAATGACGATTTTTTTAATGGAACTAATCCGTTTAAAGAATGGATCAACCGTGATTCTTCCTACCGGCATTTAGGCGAGGTTTATCTGGATAACAAACTACTTAACGAGCAAAAGATGAAGGGCGATGTTGAACGGGTGATCTACAGCTGGTTTACCAGCCAGGAAAATGGTAAAACCATCATCACTGCGAATTTCGGTGCAAATGACCCCAATCAGAAATTGACAGAGATCAATGTAAGACCCTCAGCCTTCGCCGCGGAAAAACCGGGAATAAGTTTTATAGTTATTGATGGTTTGAAGATCGCTCAGATTGCCAGCGCGCCTGCCTTTGTTAATGGTGTGCAGCCGGGCGCTATCAATGCAAATGGTGGTACGCATTGGGTCATAAAAAATTGTTCACTCAGCTATTGTAAATCTGTAGCGATCTCTATTGGGCAAACAGGACATGATTACCCCGGTTCCAGTCCGGGAAATCCGGAATATCGTGATCTTTCACAGGATATCTCAACTGTTGGTCATGATACCATCACCCACAATCATATATCCTATTGCGGGCAGGCCGGGATATTTGGCCTGCTGCATGGCACACAAAGTATAATTGCCGATAATTTGATTGAAGATATCAACTCAAACAATGACTTTCCGGGCAATGAGATAGCAGGCATTCGGCTTGCGCTTGCCGTGGATGTCTTGATCAGCCATAACCTGATCCGCAGGGTACATGGCACGGGCTATGGCATTTATCTTGGTCCGCTTTTTCAGGGGGCACGTATTAGCCGTAATGTCATCACCGAAACCAGTCAAAGCGCAATTTACTTGTATAATAGCCATGGCCCCGCGTTATTCGATAACAATATCATATCAGGCCCCGGAAAATCAACCGGTGAAGGCGTAAAAATGATTAGTGCAGAAGGTAATGTATTTGTTCAGAACTTATTTTATGACTGCGCTTTTATCAATCAAAAAGTACCGGGGCGTACATTTGCTACCAGTAATTTTTTGCCGCATTCGCTGGTCATCAAACAAACCATACCCGCACTGGCGATGGATGACCGCTGGTACAGTAATGTGTTTGTAAAGAGTGGCCTTGATAAGCTCAATAATGACCCGGATTGCCTTGCTGATTACAACGCCTATATACAGGGTGCGTTGCCAACTGCCTGGGGAGATAAGCAAAGTCACACTATAGCAGCAAACGCAGGCTTTGCACTGATCAATACCGCTAATTCTGCAAAATTGATGCTGGATCTGAAAGCCATACCGAAAGTTACCTGCCCAGTACTTAGCCCCGAGTATATTGGGTTCTTCGCCCTTAGTAAGCAATATCTTGAATACTCCAATGGGAAAGCCATCACGATAAATGAAGACTTTAAACATAAGCCAAAGGATGCATTATCAGGTTTCCCCGGTCCGTTTTATCAATATTGGGCAACCTCGGATAACAATCAAACATTATTATTCGCTTATTAATCTGGCAGCAAGATGAACACTATATCCCGATCTGAACGATTTTTAAAAGATAAGCATACCCGGATAGCTTTATATGTTATGCTATTGCTGCTGATGAACTGTTGTGCTAATCAATTGCAGGCGCAGGTGCTTAAATTGGATAGTCCCGCTTCCTATCACCCGCAACCTTTCGTACATCCAGGGCTCTTGCATACGGCAAAGGACCTGCAAAGAATAAGGGAAATGGTGGCAAAAGATATAGAACCCTGGAAAAGCGGCTTTGCCGTATTTAAGGCGAGCCCTTATTCAAGCGCGGATTGGGTTCCTCATCCTGCGGAACATGTGGAACGGAGCTTGCTCGCGGGAGCTGGCAAAAACATAGGCGACCTGGAAAAAGATGTGTGCGCTGCTTATCAGAATGCATTAATGTGGGCCATAACAGGGGATGATGCCCACGCGAAAAAAGCCATAGAAATACTAAATGCCTGGTCGGCAACCCTCAAGGTTTTTGACGGTACGGACGTAGAGCTTGGGGCGGGGCTGTGCGGATTTAAAATGACCAGCGCCGCCGAAATTATGCGTACTTATCCCGGATGGGCACCCGCTGATACTAAACGATGCCAGGACATGTTTATGCGGGTCTTTTATCCGCCTATTCAATACTTCGCATTATGGGCACACGGCAATTGGGATTTGGCTTGTATGAAAGAAATGATGGCCATTGGCGTATTTTGTGATGATCACGCACTTTTCAACAAAGCTGTTGATTTTTTCTACAAGGGCCCTGGTAATGGCAGTCTACCCCATTATATTATTAATGAAACCGGGCAGGTTCAGGAAAGTGGAAGGGATCAGGCACATACGCAATTAGGGATTGGCCATTTATCAGAGATGTGTGAAATTGGCTGGAGCCAGGGCATGGATATGTACGGTGCAAACAATAACCGGCTGTTAAAAGGTTTTGAATATGCTGCAAAATACAACCTCGGCGAGGATGTGCCTTTTCAGCCTTATACAGATATAAGCGGAAGATTCCCGGCAACCCATATTTCTGATAACGGGCGGGGAAAGTTGCGCTCGATATATGAAATGGTGCTGAATCATTATAAATACAGGGCAAAATTGCCTGCCGGTGAATATAAATACACGCAAATGGCCGCCGACAAATTAAGGCCAGAAGGAGCGGGGTTCAATGCTGATAATCCTGGCTATGGCACCCTGTTATTTTCATTGCAAGCGAATTAATAGAAGACAATTGTACATCTTAATAAATCATAAATTGAAAAAATTAATAACAGCAATCATTATTTTACTGGTTTTTAATATGACGGCTAAAGCGCAGTCGAAACTGGTAACACTCGACTCCTATTTTAACGATGAACATCGGATGGACGCCGTCGGCGCATTGGAGTCCTATCATTATAAATGGGAAGAAACAGATAACAATGGCTTTTCCATTTTGGCGGATGTTTTTAAAAAGCATGGTGCGGCATTAACAACGTTATATACTGCTCCCACAGCTGAAAATCTTAAAAAAACAGCCATATACATTATTGTGGATCCGGATACCAAAAAGGAAAGCCCTAATCCAAAGTATATATTTCCCGATAATGTACAGGTCATCAGTGAATGGGTGAAAAATGGCGGTGTGCTGCTCCTGATGGCTAACGATAGTGCCAACGTAGAACTCCCTCATTTTAATACGCTGGCCAAAAAGTTCGGGATGCATTTTACCGACGATCTGATCAGCCACGTGATCAATGATCAGCATTTTGAAGATGGCGCCATACCAACAGAAAATCATCCCATATTTAAAACTTCCACCAAACTTTTTATGAAGGATGCCTGCGCGATTACCGTAAGCGGCCCTGCCAAAGCTGAGCTATGGTCGGGCAAATCAATTATTATGGCAAGTGCTACTTATGGTAAGGGAGTAGTATTGGCCGTGGGCGATCCGTGGCTATATAACGAATATGTTAACGGACGTTTACCTGCCGGGTTTACCAATGATAAAGGAGCTGATGACCTGGTTGTATGGCTATTAAGCAAGGCTGCAGATAAAAAATAAAAATTATAATACCCATTCTCATAAATATATTGATACCCATGAGGAATCTAGTCATAAAAGCATCCGTCTTAAGCATCTTATTACTCACTTTGCAAACTGCTTATGCCCAGTTTAAACCCGCAGAGGCAATAAAGTACTGTGCTGTGCAGGCGGAGAAGACCCTGGCTGCCGCTCCCGCTGATACGCTGAATAACCTTCCGCGCAGCATCAATCATGATAAAACTAGTTGGCATTATGTAAATTATAACGATTGGTGCAGCGGTTTCTGGCCGGGTATTTTATGGAATTTATATGAAGCCACACACGATGAAAAATGGAAAATAGCAGCGGATAAATATACAAGGGAGCTGGCCCCGCTTGCTGTACACAGCGGGTTCGACCATGACCTGGGCTTTATGGTATTCAACAGTTTTGGGAATGGCTATCGCCTTACAAAAGATCCCGCGTACAAGGCAGTAATACTAAAATCGGCCGACTCACTGGCTACGCTCTTTAATCCAAAAGTAGGTACCATATTGTCGTGGCCCTCACAGGTGAAAAAGATGGGCTGGCCGCATAACACCATTATTGATAATATGATCAACCTGGAACTGTTGTTTTGGGCTTCCAAAAATGGCGGCGGGCAGCGACTGTATGATATTGCCGTAAAACATGCTGAAACCACCATGCAAAATCATTTCAGGCCCGATTATTCCGCCTATCATGTGGTAGTATATGATACAGTAACCGGGAAAAAGATCAAAGGCGTTACCCATCAGGGGTATGCTGATAACTCTATGTGGGCCCGTGGGCAATCATGGGCCATCTATGGTTTTACCATGTGTTACCGGGAAACTAAAAAGCCTGATTTCCTGGATTTTGCACAAAAGGTAGCCGATGTTTACCTGCGCCGCCTGCCTGCCGATCATATACCTTATTGGGATTTTGATGATCCGGCAATACCAAACGCCCCCCGTGATGCGTCGGCAGCTGCGGTAACGGCATCGGCATTATTAGAGCTGTCGGGCTTTGTAACTGATAAGGTAAAAGCGGAGTATTACCGTAAACAAGCCATTGAAATGCTTGCCGTTTTATCATCACCGCAATACCAGGGTGGTAATGTGAACAGCGCATTCTTATTACATTCAACCGGCCACCATCCGGCAGGCAGTGAGATAGATGCTTCTATTATTTACGCCGATTATTATTACCTTGAAGCCTTACTCCGCCTTAAAAACCTAAAATATTAATGAATACCGGCGGGTAAGCAATTAATCGTAATTATTCATGCCTTTTATAAACGCTAAAATCCAATGACAAACAAACCGGCCTTTACCGAGAAGAGATTTATTGTAACCTTCATTTTTGTGACCTCGCTTTTTTTAATGTGGGGCGTATTACACTCCATGAGTGATGTGCTCAACAAACATTTTCAAAATGTGCTGAACCTTTCAAAATCTAAATCCGGATATATTCAGATGTCCGTTTTTGGAGCTTATTTTATTATGAGTATCCCGGCAGGCTATTTTTTAAAGAAGTTTGGTTATAAAGCCGGTGTTTTAATGGGGTTGCTGCTATTTGCTGGTGGTATATTTCTGTTTGTACCGGCTGCAAACGCATTCTCCTTTAGTTTTTTCAGGATAGCCTTATTTATTATGGGTTGCGGAATGGCAACGTTGGAAACGGTTGCACACCCTTTTGCAGCAGCTTTAGGCGATCAGCGCCGAAGCGACCAGCGTATCAATTTTGCGCAAACATTTAATGCAGTAGGCACAATGATCGGTCCGGCTATAGGCTCCATGTTCCTGTTAAGCACGGATAACGTACACTCAACTGATCTCACTTCGGTAAAAACATTATATGTGGCCATAGGCTGTGTAATCCTGCTTATCGCAGTTGTATTTGTGTTTTTAAAAATACCGGCTCTAACAGATCCGCATGTTGACACAGCTACTATCGACGCGGCAGCCATCAATGTAGATGTTGATCCCGCCAGGAAACTGTATCAGCATAAGCATTTTATATGGGCCTGTGCTGCACAGTTCTTTAACGTAGCGGCGCAAGCAGGTACCTGGGCTTATTTTATTAATTACGGCGTTGATGTCATGCATTTTAGCAGTGAGAAGGCAGGTTATCTGATGATCGTTTTTATGGGTATGATGGTGCTTGGGCGTATCGTAGGTACTTCATTGATGACCTATATCGCGCCAAATAAATTATTGGCATCGTTTGCCTGTGGTAGTATATTGATGTGTCTTATTGTCGCCCAGGGATGGGGGTGGTCTTCTTATATCGCGCTGATGATGATCAACTTTTTCTTCAGTATCATGTTCCCGACCATTTTTAGCCTCGGATTGAAGAACCTGGGAGAACATACGAAGCAGGCATCCTCATTCATATCTATGGGCGTAGTCGGCGGTGCATTTTTCCCGCTGATCATGGGGCAGATTGCTAATCATAACGTTGCCCAGGCATATTACCTGCCGGTGATTTGCTACCTGGTTATCTTTCTTTTTGCATACCGGTTCTATAAAGTGAAATACTGATGAGGTTGAGGGTTACAGGTTTTCTGCTGGCTGTCAGCTTCATTTTTGCAATGCCGAAAGGCAGGGCACAGCAAGCGGTAAAAAAAGGCTATGATTTTTCTGCTTTGGATAATAAAATATCAGCCTGGGTTGATAGTGGTTACTACAAAGGTGCATCTATTATCATAGTCGAAAACAACCAGCTGATCCATCAAAAATACTTCGGTAACTATACGCCCGAAACAATAGCCTATATCGCTTCAGCCGGAAAATGGCTGGCCGCCGCTACTATTGCCGCAGTGGTTGACGAAGGCAAGCTATCATGGGATGATCCGGTAAAAAAATGGATCCCCGAAATTAGCGGCAGCAAAGGCGATGCCACCTTGCGGCAATTGCTATCGCATACGGCCGGTTATCCTGATTATCAGCCTAAAGGCAACCCTACAGATAACTATCAAACGCTAAAAGAATCCGTAGATCATATCATCCCCTTGCCAGCTGATACTCTGCCCGGCACAAAATTTAAATATGGCGGCCTTGCCATGCAGGTAGCCGGTCGCATGGCCGAACTGGCAACTGGCAAGGATTGGGAAACCATATTCCAGGAAAAAATTGCCCGGCCTTTAAACATGAGCCTCACCCATTTTACACCTGTGAGCGATGTGGGAGGTCAAAGCCCAATGTTAGGCGGCGGTGCCCGGAGCAGTTTACAGGATTATGCTAATTTCCTAAATATGATCAGTAACGATGGTGTATTCAACGGCAGGCGCATCCTGTCTGCAAAAGCCATCAGGGAAATGCAGGCCGACCAGGTAAAAGATGCCAAAGTAAACCCCGGTGAGTTTGTAGAGAAAGTCCGAAAAACCCATCGTACAGATATTTACGGCTTAGGGGAATGGCGTGAAGAGATTGACAGTGCAGGAAATGCGGTGCTGATCAGTAGCCCCAGCTGGGCTGGTGCTTATCCGTGGATAGACAAGCAGCACCATGTTTACGGCTTTTTCCTGGCGCGGGTGGACATGATGAAAAACGGCTTCAACCCTTTTTTGAGCAGTCCTGTACTGCCTGTGCTGGTTAGGAACATAATTGAAAAAAAATAAATGGGGAATAATGCCCGATACATTAAAGTGATGGCTGTTAAAAGAGATATGATCATGAATTATTTAACGACCGGGCGGTATGTGGTCATTGCTTTTTTCCTGCTGTTATTGCCGTTTGGTCTCACCGCACAGGCGCGAAAGGTGTCCGATGTATGGGTGGCGGATAATGGCAACGGGACCTATAAAAATCCGGTTTTGAATGCCGATTATTCCGACCCTGATGCCATAAGGGTAGGAGACGATTATTACCTGGTATCCTCCAGTTTTAATTGTATGCCGGGATTGCCTGTTTTGCATTCTAAGGATTTGGTTAACTGGGCGGTCATTAATTATGCTTTAAAAAAGCAGGAGCCTGCTACGCTCTATGATATTCCTCAGCATGGTAAAGGAGTTTGGGCACCTTGCATCCGGTATCATAATAACGAGTTTTATATTTATTATCCCGACCCGGACTATGGTATCTATATGATCAAAACAAAGGATGTGGCGGGCGAGTGGTCAAAGCCCATATTGGTATTGCCCGGTAAAGGTATTATCGATCCCGCACCATTTTGGGATGATAATGGGAAGGCTTACCTGGCAGTAGCCTGGGCTGCCAGCCGCGCATTCGTAAACAGCCTGATCACACTTTTTACTATGAACATCGAGGGCACAAAGGTTACAGATGAAGGCAGAAATGTTTACGATGGGCACGATGCTAACCCTACCATTGAAGGCCCTAAATTGTATAAGCGCAATGGCTATTATTATATTTTTTCTCCGGCGGGTGGTGTTAGTGCCGGTTGGCAGCTGGCCCTGCGTTCAAAGGAAATATATGGCCCGTATGAAGCCAGGGTGGTGATGGATCAGGGCAAAACAAATATCAACGGGCCGCACCAGGGCGCATGGGTTGAAACGCAAACCGGTGAATCATGGTTTCTGCACTTTCAGGATAAAGGCCCTTATGGCCGTGTGGTGCATTTAGAGCCCATGAAATGGGTGAATAACTGGCCCGTTATTGGCAATGATCCGGATGGTGATGGTAAAGGCGAACCCGTAGCTGTTTACAAAAAACCGGATGTAGGTAAAACTTATTCTATAAATACCCCTGCAGAGAGTGATGAATTTAATGATAGCCAGCCAGGCCTGCAATGGCAGTGGCAAGCTAACCCAAAAGTGCAATGGGCCGCGGAGATACCGGCCAGTGGGCATTTGAGGCTGTTTGCATTTCCATACGAGAAAGACAGTCCTAATTTATGGAACGTGCCAAACCTGTTGCTTCAAAAGTTACCTGCCCCCGATTTTACGGCAACTACAAAGGTTAATTTAAAAATAGAATGGGAAGTATGGCAAAGTAAAAAGGCAGGTTTACTCATGATGGGTAACGACTATGCTTACCTATCCATATCAAAGGACGATAAAGGCTATAAGGTTAGCCAGGTGATATGCAAAAAAGCGGCCGATGGAACTACCGAAGATGTGGTGGAAGAAAAAAGAATTAACGGTGCAGAGGTCTATTTGCGTGTAGCCGTAAAAGGGCCCGGCGCAGTCTGTCATTTCAGCTACAGTGAGGACGGCAAGAGCTTTAAGCCCATAGGCAGCGAGTTTTATGCGCAGCCTGATAAATGGATCGGTGCCAAAGTAGGCATGTTTTGTGTAAGCAGCCCGGATGTCCGTATCGGTGGCTATGCAGATTTTGACTGGTTCAGGGTGCAAAATATCAACCATGATTAATGAGGTAGCCAGACAAACCGAAATTGTTATACAACTAACTTTTAATAAAAGAAAAAAGCGAGGAATGAAAAAGCACCTTACCTTAATTTTTATAGTTAGCTTACTGATAGGGCTGAGCACATTTGTAATGGGCCAGGCCCGGACGTCAACAAATCCATATCCGTTTTATCAACCTGCGGATCATGTTTATCAATACATGGTAAAAGCCGGAGGGCGGAATGTTTATCTGTGGATACCTCCCCATTGTAGTAAAGTTAAAGGAGCGCTGGTTTCACTTTCAAACCTGCTTGAGCGCCAATGGCTGGAAGATTCGCTGATAAGGCATACAGCTGCCGATATAGGCTTGGCGATCATCTGGATAGGTCCGGCAAATAATGGCGATAAATCATTCACTGCCGATATGAAGCCGGGCATGGAAATTATATTTCAGCAGATGATGGATGAACTGGCCGATGAATCCGGCTATGCAGAGTTAAAAAAAGCCCCGGTAATTGCTATGGGGCATTCGGCGAACGGGCAGTTTGCCTGGACGTTCGCTAATGCCTTTCCTGATCGTACAATCGCGGTCATTCCCATCAAAACCATTCCGCCGCCCGATTCACTCAGGTTTAGCAATATTCCTTTTTGTTATATTGTGGGGGAAACTACCGAATGGCCGCAGTACCGGGTGCCAGATCCCGCAACAAAGCCGGGCGACCGTGATTTTTATTGGCCCATAGTACACAAAGCTGCACTGGCGCTACGATCACAAAACCCTGATAACCTGGTCGGGGTAGTAACAGACCCCGGTGGCGGACATTTCGACTGGTCTCCGCATCTGACACAATTTGTCGCTTTATATATCCGTAAAGCCTGTCGATACCGTTTACCGGATCAGGGGCAAAGCACACTAAAACCGATTACCAAAACTTCCGGCTGGTTAACAGGCAATGGCGGGATGGATAAGGATAAATATAAATATGCCCTTGCTCCATACGCGCTGTTTAAAGGCCCGGTAAATGAAGGCTACTGGTTTTTTGATAAGGAAACAGCCACAGCTGCTGTTGATTTTGAGGGAGACCGCATTAAAAGAAAAAAACAAATGCCCACATTTATACAGGATGGGCAATTGGTGCCGGTAGCTAAATTAGGTTACGCGGTATTGAAGTTTGAACCCGATGCAGATGGGGTATCATTTCATCTTCAGGGCGGGTTTTTGCCGCAATTACCTCCTGAGCTTATCGGAGCCGGAGAAACGTTGGGGCATTCATCAGGTGCTATTACATTCCGGGTAATTACCGGTCCCGCTATTCAAACAGGTCCTAATTCATTTAGGTTGCAATTTGACCGTGCCGGAATGGGCGGCGAATTATGGATACAGGAAACGCAGGTTGAGGATAGTGAATACCGCCATGCTGTACAACCCGGCATGATCCGTATTCCTGCAAAATTAACTGCCGGAAAACCGCAGGAAATCAAGTTTGCCAAAATACCGGACCTGAAAAAAACGACGACCTCCGTGTCTTTACAGGCTGTGTCAAACAGTGGCTTACCAGTCTCGTATTATGTTGTAGCAGGACCTGCATATGTTGAAAATAATCACCTTATCATTACCCCGGTTCCTGTTGAAAGTAAATATCCGGTAAAAGTGACAGTGGTTGCTTACCAATGGGGACGTGTGACTGACGAATTGTTTCAGTCGGCCGCCCCTGTGGAGCAAACTTTCAACATTTATCGGTAAGTGTAGCGAAAGTTTTCACTAATGGCCGCACGGGTACGATACTTCCTGATTGCTTTTTGCAAATACTTATTCTATCAGCAATAGCTTTACTCCGTGAGAAGGCACATCACATGCATAATTGTTTGAAAAATATCCTAAGTTTTTGTGCGACCAAACATCCCTGATTTTATGACGGCCATTTAATTTCAGCCTGTTAAAATCCAATGTAATTCTGGCCGGATTTTCTGATTTATTAAATAAAGCAACAGCATATTTTTTACCTGATACAGATTTTAATTTCTTAGTCCATACCTGTAACCCCGGAGCTTGTTCATAGGCCAAAGTACCCTGTATACCTAAGCTATCTTGGCTAATAGCAATTGCCTCCTTATTTGTTAATATGGAAAGCACCTCCTTAGATACAGACCGCAAATCATTTCCCAGCATTAATGGTGATGCGATCATGCACCACATGGAAAAATGGCTTCTCATTTCTTCAGGATTCATTACGGCCAATCTTCCATTATCACTTCCAACACCAATTAACATCATATCAGCGTCATTCCAATGGCCGGGCCCGGCTATTTCCGGGTATGCAGCAGATAAATTCAATTCATAAATTACGCCATCCCATTGACTTTTTTCTTTTGGCGTATGATCTATATCAGGGCCAACCCGCCAGCTATTCCCTATATAAGGAGCCCAGTTTTGATAATCTCTACCTCCCTGGTTACATATACTAAATATCATTGGCCTGCCAGTGTTTAATATAGCTTTAGCAACGGCTGTAAATTCTTTTTTATAGGCTACTGCTGTACGCATTGGCGCAAAATTCACATCTACCTTAACATAATCATAGCCCCATTCGGCAAACGTATCCATATCCTGCTGGTAATACCCCCCGCTAGCAAGCGTAGGGTAATTAGCCTTTGAACCTATGTTCGTATAAATACCTGCTTTTAATCCTTTACTATGGATGTAATCTGCCAAAGCTTTCATTCCACCGGGGAACTTTGCATTATCAACAATGATCTTGCCATTTGCATCTCTGCCAGTGCTCCAAAAATCATCTACATTTACATATAAATACCCGGCATCTTTTAACCCAGTGGCCACCATAGCATCGGCAGTTTGCTTAATTACAGCCTCGGTCGGATTTTTTTTAAATGTGTTCCAACTGCTCCAGCCCATTGGTGGTGTTAATGCAAGTCCGTTCTTTATCATATCCGGATTTTGCCCTGCAGCGGTTGTAAAAGGAGAAAAAAAACCAATAGTTAGTAACAGTAATAATATTGTTTTCATATTTCGATTTTCGGGGTAATCTGATCCGAAAAGTTACCATAAATTTATTGAATATTAAATGACACTCTTAAACTGGTGTTCAGTTTTTGAGGCCCGGCTTTTTGCATTTAAATACCGGATACGTTAAATATAGCGATACTCCGCATAACTGCAGGCTTTGACACGACACCGGTAGCTTTGAAACGTAAGGCGGTAGCTGTTACTGCCGGAAATTGGTCTATTCGCTTATGCCCAATGGTTTCACCCTTAACAATTTGATTCCATTGGCCATTTATTTTTGCTTCGATGACATAATTTGAAATTTTCTGGCCGTTATGCAAGTCTTCCATAGTAATGACATGATTGAAAGTTTTTGAACTAACAAAATTAATTGTTTGTACAGATGCTTTAGACATCGAGCTGGCAACCGGGTGACTGAACCGTCGTTTGATCTCATCCCCGGTTTCCTTAGCTGCGGTGACAAGATCTGCCGGAATTAGTCCGGAACGGTCGGGCGTTAAATTGATAATTATACTGGATCCACGTCCTACAGTTTCATAATAAGCCTTCATCCGTATTTCAAGAGGCTGGGGTTTACGCGGGCCATGCCACATCCACCCCCCGGTACTGAATGCATTGGTTGTGGGTGCAATTTGCGGACGATATAACTTGCCCAACGGATCACCCGTATTTGTGTGATCCCATTTATAGGTTTGGCTTACGGTGTATATAGTGCCATCTATTGTATTCAGGGCGTTCCACAAGGGATAACCCGCATGCCCGTTTTCATTGCCAACATGTTCCACATCCCGTCCCAATAACAAACAATGTGGCTGTAAACTGTGGGCATAACTGGTTACCGTCTTATAGAACTCTCTGAACTTGCCGCCATGTGGAATTGAGTCCAACACATCGGAGCGGCCAAAATGATCGTCCCAAATAAAAACCAATGGCCCGTAATTGGTCATCAGTTCTTTAATCTGTTCTTTCTCCTTTTTTAAAGCCAACTTGTATACTTCAGGATCGTTTAATTTATCAATATTGGCAGTTTCACCACCTTTATAACCGGTATGAATCGATTCCCAATGCGAGTCGATCCAGGGCGGCGTGTACAGGCCTACTTTCAGGCCATACTTTCTGCAGGCGGTTACGAACTCCTTGACAATGTCGCCATGTCCATTTTTATAAGGGCTTGATTTTACGCTATAATCAGTTGTTGTGGTAGGCCATAAACAAAAGCCTTGTTCATGTCGCGCGGTAAGGACTACATATTTCGCACCCATAGCTTTTGCGGCAAGCACCCATTGGTCGGCGTTCAAATGGGTAGGGTTAAATGCGAAGGCCGGCGTACTTCCCTGGATTGATCCGGGTGCCGCATAAGTGTCGATGCTGAAGTGTATAAAAACACCCATCTCCATATTTTGAAAAGCCAGTTGGTCGGTAGATGGTTTAGCTAATACAATGGACTGGCTTTTTCCAGTGATTGCAACGGTCGTCAGAAAAAGAGTGAGTATGAGATTAGGGAGCGATAGCTTAATTTTCATGTATTAATGTTGATGGATGACTTACTTTAAATATTGCATTAGCAATGATTCTTATTCACTTTTTTGATAAACTCTAACATAATCTACCTCGAACCGGGCCGGAAAGCTTGTTTTAGCAGGATCACCACCCTGCATGCCTCCAATGGCCAGATCTAAGAGTATATATTGAGGTTGTTGGAACGGGTACGTTTCTGATTTATCCCTGTTATACAAGTCTTTCATATATACCTGGTTCATTAATATGTCGTCTACATATAACGCTATCCCGTCTTTATCCCAATCCATTCGCCAGACATGAAATTTTTTAGACCAGTTCTTGTCTTTAAACGTTGATATATCTTTCCTGTTGGAGTACCATAAGGCTTTATGCGGTTCAGCTTCAACAGCAATATTTGCTAACAGGTAATGCCGGTAAAATTCCATAATATCTATTTCTCCATTGGCTGGCCATTGTCCCTGGTTCCCTAAGGTCCAAAAGGCCGGCCATAGCCCCATAGCTGTATTTATCCGCGCGCGCATTACAAAACGTCCGTATTTCCAACTTTTCTTTCCTGCGGTATTAATGGAACCTGAAGTGAAATCGACAAATTCCCTTTGCCTTTTCCAGTTCGTATCTGCTTTGTTATACGTGGGATTAGGAAAATGTGTCTTTTTAGCTTCAATAATTAAATAACCGTTTTCACATCTTACATTCTCTGATTGATACCATTGATATTCTTTGTTACGGACAAATCCTTTTTCAAAACGCCAAACAGAGGTATCCACAGGCCCGTTTTTATTGAATTCATCCGCCCATACTAATTTGTAACCGTTACTTTGAGGATCAATCAGGGTGTCTTTTTCTGTTATCAGGGTTCGGGTGCTGTTCCCCCTTTTTAGCCCCGAATTGCCGGCCTGACCGAAAACTGCTGTTACCAATAATATTATAGTAAAGACTAATTTGAGTTTATTCATTTTTAGGTTTGTGCATTACGGTAAACTATTATCACTAACATGAAGGCTTGACAATAATTGGCATCGCAAATAACTGAAAAGATGCGTTGAGTTATGCGCTGTAATAGGTTTAAAATGCGTTCAAATCGATTAAAATCATTTTAGCTGTAATGTTAGCGCAATGTTGGTAAGTCTATAAACTATCTGCTTCTTTGTACAATTTACTATGCTGGTTATGTAATCAATAAGCGTTGAATCCTTTCTTTTATGCTAATATCGCTTAATAAAAAGATAATTGTTAATATGACAATATAAGTTATATTTATTTTATTTGTTGCGGAAATGTTAATAGGCTCCATAAAACTGGTTTGAAGCGGACGTTAATAGAACTAAGGCGTTTTATCTGAATTAGTAATAGTTAATTAGTGTTTTTATAACATTTATATTTAAGGGTGAGAAAAAATATTAGCTTGCCCTCATTGACCTAAAATAATACCATTATAACCGTTAATCTTTAAAACACCGGATAACCTGTGTTTATTACTTTGTGTAGCTTTCAATTGATCTTAATAAAATAAATGTGCCTTTTTTATAGAGATCAAAATGAACACTATCCCTATAAACCGGCAGGAGGAACACTGCAATAAATGTTGCTTTATTAATACCAGAGTGGTAAATATTAACTACAAAACATAATACGGGAATAGCTTGGAATTATGCTATTTTGGTTCAATTATTCAGGCCGTTAATGTTCCTGATATGGTTTGAAAACCTTCAACTCAGATAGCCAATTCTTAAAGGATTTTATGATGAACCTAAAAGAAAGACCAATAAAATTCCTCAGGATAATATCAATCCTGTTTGTTTTTCTTGTTGTCAGGTGCCCAACGGTAAACGCGCAGCAAAATTCCTTGAAATTTTCTTATCTGACAGTTGATGAAGGGTTGTCACATACTGACGTAAAGGAAGTAAAGCAAGATAAGCTGGGGTTTATATGGATCGCGACTTTATATGGTTTAGATCGTTACGATGGCTACGAAATCAAGCGGTTCTATAATACGAACATACCCAAAAACTATTCTTTTAAGAACAGGATCCGTAGCATGTGCCTTGATGAAAATGACCGGATTTGGCTGGGATCGGAAGATGGCATACAGTTTTTTGATCCGCAATCAGAAAAATATACTAACGTCGATAATCCAGAACATAATACTGGAAAAAAAAGCTACTCCCGCCTGATCGCATTAAAAGGGGGTCTGTTGGCAACGCTGGCAGAAGATAAATTCAGGTTATTTAAAGTTAATGGCGCCGTATTGGAAGACATTCCCTTAATTTATCCTACCGGGGTCAGCTTTACAGATATAATGGCCGATGATAATAACGATATCTGGTTATCAAGCAATAATGGATTATGGAAACTTGATCAAAATCACATATTCAGTCATTTAATTATTGATAGCGCGAAAGTTCCTCATAACCTGCTGAAGGTCTTTAGAAACCGGAAGGGACAGCTAATAACGGTAGAAGGTACGACTGTTTTACTCACAAGGGAAAATATGTCATCGGGCGAAAAAACAGCCGGTTATACTTTACATACGCAACAGCGTTGTTTTATAGCCGGATGCTCAGCCATTCATGATGTAGTACAAGATAAAAACCTTGACTACTGGGTCTGCACAGATAACGGATTATTCCTACTGGGCCAGGATTTTAAATTGAAGCAATCCATTACTTCGCAGAGTTTTACACATAGCCTCAATACCAATTTTCTGGAAAAATTATTTATAGACAGGTCAGATTGTTTGTGGATATGCACTTTCGGAGGTGGTCTTGATTTTTGTGACTTAAACGCAAAGCAGTTTTACACTTTTCAGCGTAATCCTGAAATGTCAAATACCTTGTCAGGCAATCACATCCGGTCAATATTAGAAGAGTCGCCGCAAATTGTATGGCTTGGGACAAATACCAACGGTTTGAATGAGTACAATTATAAAACAAAGGAGTTTGTTCATTTTAATACAGAAACAAAAGGCGTCAGGCTGAAAAGTAATGAAGTGGACGCCCTGGAACTGGATAGAGCAGGGAATTTATGGGTTGGTAATGATAAAGGAATTGACATTATTAACAAGCAGCGAAACGGCATATATACACCACCTGGTAATGATAAATTTCCGCTTGCTATAACCAGCATAGCCAGGGACTGTTATGGCCATATATGGTTTGGCAGCTATTATAACGGATATGGTAATATCATACCTGATAAAAATGGAAATTTCAAGGTTAGTTATAGGGGGACAGGCTCGGGCTACCAGATCTGGGCCGATAAAAAAAAGCCTGAAATTATGGTTTCCACTATCAATGGGCTACAGCGCCTGGTCATTTCTGAATCCGGCGAGGTTATTAAAAGATTTCTCTATCAGGTTAATGACAAGTCAAACTCATTAAGTTCCAACTATATTTTCCCTGTTCAAAAGAAGAATGACAACACTTTTTGGGTGGGGACTATAGGCGGTGGGTTGAATTATCTGACGCTTGACAAAAATGACAATTATAACGTCAACATCTACGACAGTAAATATGGAGTTTTTAATGATGTGGAAGCAATGGAACTTGATGATAGGGGAAATGTATGGATGGGAGGAAACGGATTGGAGCGGTTTGATCCTAAAACAAATCAATTGACAAGATATGACAAGAACGATGGATTACAAAGCAATAGTTTAAAAGTTGGAGCATCGTATAAGGGCAGCGATGGGCGGCTATATTTTGGCGGCGTAAATGGGGCTAACTATTTTTTCCCAGACAGTATCAAACCCAATAGATTGCCTGCCCACCCCATATTTACCGATCTAATTATAAATAATAAGAATGTCCGGATTGATCAGGGCCATGATTTAGAAAACACGCTTCCGAAGGCTATTCCCTATAGCCATCACCTGGTGTTGAACTATTTACAAAATAATTTTATGCTATCTTTTTCTGGGATGCATTATGCAAACGCGGAAAAATGCCAGTATCGATATAAACTCGAAGGCTTTGACAAGGGCTGGAAATATACCAGTGGTAAGAATCCTACGGCAGCTTATACGAACCTGGACTATAGTGATTACAGATTAGTTCTTCAGGCATCCAATAATGATGGAATCTGGAGCAGTGACAGCGCCGTCCTTCAGATAGAAATCACTGCCCCATGGTGGAAGTCTCCTCTGGCGAAGGTGATCTATTCTATATTAATTCTTTCCGTATTGATCGGTATTTATGTTTATCAGGCCAGGTGGTTCCGGCTAAAGAAGGAACTGGCTGTTCGCGACGTCGAAGAAAAGAAAAGGGAGGAAATGCATATTCAGCGGGAAGAGCTTTATCAGCAGCAATTGCAATTTTTTACCAATATATCACATGAATTCCGTACCCCGCTAACATTAATATTAGGGCCGCTTGAGAATTTACTGATGGAAAATGCGAATACCGTTTATCAGCATACTTTCCAGATCATGCGGCGTAATGCAAAAAGACTTATTAATTTGATAAATGAATTAATGAACTTTCGCAAAGTTGCTGATAATGTTATCCCGCTTCAAGTGGCTGAAGTTAAACTTTCCGAGTTCACAGAAAAGCTTTATGAGGAATTTAAACCATTAGCAGAAAACAATCAAATGGACTTTTCCTTGAAAATCGGTGATGCAAAAGCGACAGCTTATTTAGATACACAGATTGTAGAAAAGATTTTATTTAACCTGTTAAACAATGCTTTTAAATATTCTCCCCCGGGTGGAAGCGTAATTCTGGAATCATTTAATGATTTTGATGATTATAAGCCATTATATTCCTCTGAGTTCAAGCTGATAAACAATTCGCGGGCGGAAAATTATACTTTTTTTAGAATTGCTGATACCGGAATTGGAATTTCTAAGGATTCTATTGGCCAAATATTTGACCGCTATTACAGGATCAGTAACAATCATATCGGATCAGGGATTGGACTAGCTTTGGTAAAAAGCCTTACTTTACTGCATCGCGGCGATATTTATGTCTACAGTGACAGAAACCAGGGAACAGAAATAATTATTGCGTTACCGCAGGGCCCTCAAAATTATTCTCCTGAAGAGAAAGCACGCCATGAGCGCGGTATTTCCTCAGTCATGCTCGAAGAGTTAGATAATTCGGTTGATTTAAATGCGGTCAACAATGCAAATGGCTTGGCGGATGAGAACAATTGTAATACGCAGAAGCAGCATATTTTACTTGTTGAGGACAATGGTGAGCTAAGATCTTTCTTAAAGGAAGTATTGCAGAAAAAATATTTTGTTTACGAAGCCATCAATGGAAAGGAAGGCTACGATATTGCTGTCAATCATATTCCTGACCTTATTATAAGTGATGTGATGATGCCGGTAATGAATGGGGTGGAAATGTGTCGTCTAATAAAATCTTCTTTCGAGACAAGCCATATACCATTTCTGTTCCTATCTGCTAAGAGCGCTCTGGATGCTATGCTTGAGGGACTTGAGTCAGGCGCTGATTATTACATTGCAAAACCGGTTAGTATAGACCTGTTGTTACTCACCATCGGTAACTTATTTGAACAAAAGCGTAAACTAAAACAAAGATATACGGAGGATTTTTACGCAGATGCTACAGAGTTGGTTCATTCTAATCAGGATAAGCAGTTTTTGGAAAAATTAATTAGAGTAATTGAAGAAAATATCCATAAACCCGAACTGGATGTGGATTATATCTGCAACGAAATGTTCACGAGCAGGTCAAAATTATATAAGAAAATCAAAAGCATCTCCGGGCAATCAATTAACGAGTTTATCAGAACTATCCGTTTAAAGAAAGCAGCATACATTATGACCCACGAGGATGTTACCCAAAACGAACTCGTAGAAAGAATTGGCATTTTGAGTTTGTCCTATTTTCAAAAAGCTTTTCGAAAAGAATTTGGAAAAACGCCCTCCCAGTTTATTCAATCAGTCAAGAAATAACGAATTATTTCGGCACTATTCCTAAATGGCGTATTCTAATGCTATTTAGCTTGTTTTATAGCTGTTTGAGCGTATTTAATATCAATAACAGCGCATCAATACCCTCTATTTATACATTTATTTGCATCAACCAATTATTAAATAATGCGGTGGAGAATGATTCCGTATTTGCTAATAACCTATTAATTAATTTAAACAATTACCAATTATGAGTAAAACCTTACTACTTGCTAATGGACGACAACCCATTAAGTTTAAACCAATTAAAAAATTAAAACGAACATCTTTGTTTCGACATTTTTTGTTCTTGTTTTTTGTACTGTCGACATTTGCACCTTTAATAACCTATGCTCAGTCGGCTAAAGTTAGCGGTGTTGTAAAAGATGAAAAAGGCGAAAGCTTGCCAGGTGTAACGGTGGCAGTGAAAGGAACAACAGCCGGCGTTGTTACCGATAAGGATGGCCATTTCTCTATTACTGTTGGTGCCGATAAAGCAACTTTGCTTTTTTCTTACGTAGGATATCTTAGCAAGGAGATTACAGTAACAGCTGGAAAAACAGTTAATGTTTCTTTAACTCCCGATACACGGGACCTGAATGAAGTAGTTGTAGTAGGCTACGGCACGCAGAGGAAGTCTGATGTCACCGGATCGCTATCAAGTTTATCGCCCAAAGATTTCAAGGACGAACCGGTAACCAGGATAGATCAGGCGCTGCAGGGTAGGGTAGCCGGCGTAGAAGTTGTTAATAATTCCGGTGCGCCAGGTGGTGACGTTTCGATCAGAATAAGAGGTGCCAATTCCATTTTGGGCGACAATAATCCCTTATATGTGATTGACGGATTTATAGGAGCGGACTTTAATAACTTAAATCCCGATGACATTGCCTCGATCGAAGTGCTTAAGGATGCTTCAAGTACCGCTATATACGGTAGCAGGGGAGCAAATGGTGTTGTTTTGATCACAACTAAAAAAGGAAATTCAAAAAAACCGGAGATTGATTTAACCTCTATTTTTTCTTCCTCTCAGGTATTGAAAAAAATGGACCTGATGAGCGCCTCAGTTTTTGCTACTACAGTAAACGAGCGCGATGCGGCAACAGGTCTATCGCCGACTTTCACGCCGGAACAGATAAGTGCATTCGCAACCAATGGCGGTACTAACTGGCAGGACCTGGTGTACCGTAATGCACCTGCGCAAGAGTATAAGCTAAGCATGTCTGGGGGTAATGCTGTGACTTCTTATTTTATTTCTGCTGACTACCTGAACCAAGACGGCATCATCATTAACTCAAACTACAAACGATATGCGATCAGGTCTAATATCAATTCGCAATTTTCAGATAAACTTTCTACACGGGTGAACATCTCAGCAGTCCGCAGGGAAGCACTAAATAACACCCAGGAAGGGATTGGCAGCCCGGCGAACCAGGCACTATCATGGGCACCCACAACACCGCTTAGAGATAGCACTGGCAACTATACCAGGGTTGATCCAACCAGTTCTATTTATGGTAACCCGGTCGCCAATGCCGTTGACGCGACAAATCTGTTGAACACCACCAATATGACCTTAAACGCCGGAGGTAATTATCATTTCTTTAAGGACCTTTCTTTGGATGTGACTTTTGGTGTTGATTATTCCAATATCCAGGGAGAATATTATGCGGGGCCTGAGATAACCAATAACATTCCCAGTGCAAGCCGCACATCGGAAGAAATGATCAATTTGCAAAATACAAATACCTTAAATTATTCGCACATTTTTAATGGTGTACACAGCCTGACTGTTACTGCAGTATTTGAACAGGAAAAGTATACCACTACTATGTTCAATGCCAATGCCAATGACTTGACCTATTCGAACCTTGGATATAATAACCTCGCTTTATCCACTACTCAATCTGCCGGTTCATCTTATTCTGAATCTGCACTAATCTCTCTTTTAGGCAGGATCAATTATGCCTACAAGGACAAATATTTGTTAACGGTTTCTTTAAGACGTGACGGTTCATCAAAGTTTGCCCCGGAGAACCAGGAAAGTACTTTTCCATCAGTAGCTTTAGGCTGGAGATTATCCGAAGAACCGTTTATAAAAAAACTTGGCATATTTGATCAGTTAAAGCTGCGCGGTAGCTGGGGTTTAACAGGCAGCCAGGCAATTAATCCGTATGCTACATTGGCAACCTATCTTACGGACGCTTTTGATGGAGCGGCCAGCTTAAATAATAATTCCGTAACTTCTGGTATAGTGCTGGGAAACGCAGCCAATCCTGCTTTAAAATGGGAAACTACACAAGCCGAAGATTTAGGCCTGGATGTTGCATTGTTTAACAACCGGTTGAATTTTACAGCAGATGGCTATGTAAAAAACACCAGGGACCTATTACTATCTCTGCCGTTGCCTGCGTTTGACGGCGGGGGCAATATCATTAGCAATGTCGGCAAGATGAAAAATAGCGGTATTGAATTTAATATCGGTGGCATTCCTATTCATTCCGGAAAATTTACCTGGGCAAGTTCATTTAATATCTCCTTCATGAAGAACAGGGTGGAGAATATTGGAAACCTATCAAGTATTTTCACTAATACTATTACAGGGAATGCCGGCGCAGGCCTTTCTACACAATCTGAATTTATTATTAAGCCAGGCTACGCGCTGGGATCTTACTGGGGCTTAAAATATTTAGGCACATGGAAACCGAGTGAGGCTGCAGAGGCGGCTAAATACGGTGAAAAACCAGGGGATTCACATTACCAGGATCTGAATGGTGATGGCGCGATAAATGGCAGCGATTTCCAGATCATAGGGAATGGAACCCCAACCAAATCACTGGGATGGAACAATACCTTTACGTATGGTAATTTCTCGCTGAATGTATTTGTTCAGTCATTATTAGGCTTCGACAAGCTTGATTATGCTTATGCGAGTTCTGTAACACCGAATGCTGATGCTAAACAAGCAACTAATGCTGATGTGTTGAATCGATATATTCCGGGTGTAAACGAAACTTCCAATATACCCGCTTTCAGCTCAACGAACATTGATTATTTTGAATCAACCCGCTTTTTGGAAAATGGCAGTTTCGTAAGGTTGAAAAATATTAACTTTTCGTATCACCTGCCAACTGAGCTCACTAAAAAGGTTGATGTGAAAGTATTTATAGGAGCTACCAATTTATTCACTATTACTAAATATAAAGGTATAGATCCGGAAGCAACCAATGCAACGTCAGGCACTGATGTTGCACAAAGCATTGATTTGGGATCCTACCCAAACTCCAAGACATTTAACATTGGAGTAACTGCGAAATTTTAATAAATAAAAAATATATGAAAAAGATTCTCATTTTTATTTTAGCAAGCCTGTCGGTGGTGGGCTGCAAAAAAGCGTTGGTGGAAAATCCAGCGGGTCAGGTAGTAGGCGATGTGGCGTTACAAACGGTTGCAGGCTTAAACGCTGCATTAGTTGGAGCTTATAAGCCGCTTTCAGTTAGTTATGTTACAGGTTTTAATAACGCTGCAGTAGTTGCGGTGCTGATGGGATCAGACGACTTAACTACGCATCCTGCAAGTAACAAAGCTGACTTAAGGGAATTCGACCAATATCACGTATCAAATCTTAATGATAGGATGCCCACTATTTGGAACGGGTGTTATAAATCAATACAAGGTGCTAATAATATTATTAGCAATTATACATCAACCTCGGGAGATGCGGCAACCATTAACCAGATTCTTGGGGAGGCTTATTTTTTACGTGCGTTTAATTACTATTGGCTGGTTAGGCTATGGGGCCCGATTCCACTTATCACTTCTGCAGTTTATTCAGCGGATGTGCTTAAAACAACTGTGTCGCAACCGGCCGATGTCTATAAATTAATTGAAAGTGATCTGGGCAACGCAATAAAATTGATGGGCGATAAGAAACTGGACGACGGACGGGCATCAAAAGGTTCCGCATCAGCGTTGCTGGCGGATGTTTATTTAACAGAAGGTGGATGGCCAATTAATGATAACAGTAAATATGCACTGGCAGCTACTCAGGCGCTGGACGTAATTAACAATAAAACTGCATATGGTTTTGACCTGGTGGCTGACCTGCCTACACTTTGGCTACAGACCAAAGAAGGAGTGGCAACCTCCGAAGAGGTATTTGCAATCCATAATTGCGGTACATGTAACTGGTTTAATGGTAATGTACTATTCGGAAACTCTCCAACGCCGGGTGAAGAAAATGGATGGGATGATTATTTTTCAGAAATCGCATTTTTTAATAATTTCCCTGCTGGTATCAGGAAAGATGTTACATTCCATACGGTGATCACACTGGCAAATGGAACTACCGAACCTTGGCAAAATGACGATGTAAAGCACCCTTATTTTCAAAAATTCCGTGCGGCAGTTGAGGATCGCACTAATAATGCGGGCAGTGCAACCGTACCTTTGATTCGTTATGCCCATGTACTGTTAATTTATGCAGAGGCACAGGCCAGAAGTGGCGCAGTTAATGCGCAGGCTTACGCCAGTATTAATGCGGTTCGTTCCAGGGCCGGTTTGGCAGCATTGAGTGGATTATCAAGCGCAGATTTTATTAATGCGGTTATCAATGAGCGGTCCTGGGAATTCGCTGGTGAATATACACGATGGTTCGACATCACCCGTCTCCAGATATTGCCCCAGATTATTGCGGCAAGGGATAAATCCGAGAATGCAGTAATAGGTACACCTCAGTATTATTTGCCAATCCCTGCAGCTGATGTGCAATTAGATCCAAACTTGTAATCTGCAAAACCTGAGCCTTAAATCTTGTCAAAATAATTTTATAATGATTCAACGAGCAAGATTCGTTAAAACGGCGGTTGTTTCCCTGATGCTGGTATTTCCATACCTGGCATCAGGGCAATTGCCTGTTACTACCAAAGTGACAGACGAGACTAATCCTATTTACTTCTCCGGACCACCGAACCCGACGTTCTTTAACATAATAAATATCAGGAGGGTTCAATTGGCACCCAATGCATCAACCACCAGCATTGTTGCACTATTTAAAAAATGAAATACACATATATGAAATACTTATTGATCTTCGCGTTAACACTTAGTTGCTATCAGTCATCTTATTCAAAATCGTTTAAATGCCTCGCAGATACAGCAACAGCCGGCAAAACCATCTTAGATGAGGATGGAAAGCCGGTAAATGCTCATGGAGGGGGTGTTCTTTACTATAAAGGTGTTTATTATTTTTTTGGTGAAATAAAAAAGGGAAACACCTGGCTGGTACCAGATCAGCACTGGGAAGATTATAGGGTTCCGGCAGGCGGTATTTCCTGCTATTCATCCACTGATCTTGTCCATTGGAAAAACAGGGGAGTAGCACTTAAACCCACAACAAATAATCCTGGTTACGATATTGACACAAGCAGGGTAATTGAACGCCCAAAGGTGATCTATAATAAAGAGACGAAGAAATTTGTAATGTGGATGCACATCGATAAGAATGACTATAAATATTCAAGAGGAGGTGTAGCCGTTAGTGATAAGCCATGGGGGCCTTATCAATATATAGGAAGCGTTAAGCCCAATAATCAAATGCTGAGGGATATGAACTTATTTAAGGATGATGACGGAAAGGCCTATTTGATTTATTCTTCAGAAGATAATAACACGATGCAGATATGCCTGCTTAGCAACGATTATCTTAAACCCACCAAACACTATTCCAGGATATTGATCAATAAAAAGAGGGAAAGTCCCGCTATATTTAAATACAGCGGAAAATATTATCTGATTACATCCGGATGTTCAGGATGGTCACCTAACGCTGCTGCTTATGCAGTTGCAGATCACATAATGGGGCCATGGGAAGAACACGGTAATCCTTGTAAAGGGCCCAATGCAGATTCATCTTTCTATTCGCAGGGAGGTTTCGTATTACCGGTGGCAAACAAACCGGGCTCCTTTATTTTTATGGGAGATATCTGGAATAAGTTAGACCTTGAACAGTCCAGGTATCTATGGTTACCCATCCGTTTTGTGAAGGGTGAGATCGAAATTTATAACTAATGCCGATATCGAAATATATAAGCCTAAACCTTATCTTAATTAACAAAAAAGATATTCAATAATCCAGGCAATGCAGAGATCACATGTCATCGAAGTGAAAAAAGGAATAAAAGACTTTATTGCAATAAGATCCGTCAATATTGATAAATTTAATATCCTGATCCGATGTAGATATGCAGCATAATAAAATTGTTAAATGATAAGTTTTAAAAGTATAATAAAAGGGAATATTATCTTATTTCTTCTTTTTCCTGAATTTGCCCATTCACAAGCATCTATTCTCCCGGCGACACCGGTAGCACCTTTTTCGCATCCTGCCAAGCGTATCAGCGCTGACCTTTTCGGCGTTTTTTTTGAAGATCTCAGCTATGCTGCCGATGGCGGACTTTATGCCGAATTGATTCAAAATCGTTCATTTGAATACAGTGCGAGCGACCGGAAAGGATGGAACTCATTAACCAACTGGGAATATACAACTGAAGGTTTTGGTTACGGAACTATTTCAGTTGAAACAAGCCAGCCTATTAACGCCAATAACCCACATTATGTAGTTTTAAATATAGATGATCCTGGACAGAATGGGGTAGGCATCACGAATCTGGGTTATGATGGGATAAGGTTAAAAAAAGGAGAGCGTTATAATTTTTCTGCATATATAAATCAAATATCATCCAAAGCTATTCCGGTTGAAGTTAAATTATGCGGAAGAAAAGGTGAAGTTTACAGCGTTTTTAAATTTAATACCAGCGGCAGGGGATGGCGGAAGTATACTAGCAGCATGTCAGTAAAGCGGAGCACAGATTCAGCAGTACTTACATTGGTCGCCAGGCAAAAATCGAAATTGGCCCTTGACGAAATTTCTCTTTTCCCGCAGGAGACCTTTAAAAATGAAGCTAACGGTCTTCGGGCTGACCTCGCACAGACGATCGCAGATCTTAAACCCAAATTTGTCCGCTTTCCGGGAGGGTGCCTGGTTCATGGCGACGGTGTCAATAATATCTATCGTTGGAAAAATACGATTGGACCGGTAGAAAACCGGATACAACAACGTAATATATGGTCCTACCACCAAAGCGTGGGACTGGGGTTCTATGAATATTTTAGATTTTGTGAAGATATAGGTGCAAAACCATTACCGGTAATTGCAGCAGGGGTTAGTTGTCAGAACTCTGGTGGAACCTGGGTAATCGGGAGCACCGGTCAGAAAGCGCTACCGTTTACCGAGATGAAAAGTTATATACAAGATATTCTGGACCTCATTGAATATGCCAATGGTCCGGTAACATCAACCTGGGGGGCTAAACGCGCCGCAGCGGGCCATCCGAAACCTTTTCACCTGCAGTATATCGGTATTGGAAATGAGGACAAACAAACGGATGCGTTCAGAAGTCGATTCAAAATGATCTATGACGAGCTGCGGGCAAAACATCCTGAAATTACTATAGTCGGAACGGTTGGCCCTTCACCCAATGGAGAAGATTATAACCTTGGCTGGGATTTTGCAAACAGACTTGCTGTTCCTGTTGTCGATGAGCATTTCTATGAAACACCACGGTGGTTTCTCGATAATAACAACCGTTATGACAATTACAGCCGGGCCAGATCGCATGTTTATATTGGCGAATATGCTTCGCAGGGGACTAAACTGATAAATGCCTTATCCGAAGCAGCGTTTATGACAAGCCTGGAACGAAACGGCGATGTTGTAAAAATGGCGTCCTATGCGCCCTTACTGGCTAACCTAAACCATACTTCGTGGAACCCTAATCTTATCTATTTTAATAACGATACGCTTGTTCGCACTGCTAATTATTATGTGCAGCAATTATTTTCAGTGAACGAGGGCGACACTTATATACCCAATATCATCTCCTTTGAACGCGATCAGTCGGCTAAAGATTCCACGCTTGCATCATCATGTGTAAGGGACAGTAAAACTGGAGATGTTATCTTGAAAATCGTAAACGCCGGTCCAACGGCAGCTGTTGCAAAGGTCAATCTTTCATTATTGAATGTAACAGGTGATCTGATTGTTTCAAAAATTTTAACGGGAAACCCTAATGACCAAAATTCTATCGATCATCCTGCGGTTGTCATACCAATAAGCACCCGCGTTAAACTAACAGACCTGGACAGTTTTCTTTCGCCAGCCTATTCTCTAACAGTAATACGTTTTTCAGCTAAATCCAACCAGCATCATGTTTCAAATTAAGCCCGTGAGATTCAAACTAATTATAGCAATTTTTATATCTCTATCAATTTCACTTCATACCCAGGCCCAGCAAATGGGTAAGGAAGAGTTGAAATCGATGGAGAAAAGTAATTCAGCATTTAAAGGCGGTATTAATGGGGTAAGCCAACCGGGGCTGAACTTGCCTCCTGAAAAAATGCAATGGTGGCAAAATGCGAAGTTCGGTATGTTTATTCACTGGGGCTTATACGCTATCCCCGCATCCGGCGAATGGACAATGTTCAATAAAAAGATATCTCCTGAGGAATATGCAAAGTTGGCAGATCAGTTTAAACCGCGTTCTTTTAATGCAGATCGTTGGGCAGCCATAGCAAAAGCAGCCGGCATGAAGTATATGGTAATGGTTGCCAAACATCACGATGGATTTGCCATGTGGAACAGTCCTTCCAGCTATCATCATTTTAATAGCATGGAAACGGCAGCTCATACTGATTTTATCGCGCAATATACTGCAGCCTGCAGGAAAGCAGGACTGGGTGTAGGTATTTATTACTCCCCTATGGACTGGCGCTTCCCTGGTTATTTTGATCCGAAAGGTCTGCCGGAAAATGCAGCATTGATGAAGCAGCAAGCCTATGGCCAGGTAGAGGAATTGATGAAAAATTACGGTAAAATAGATATTTTATGGTATGATGGTGGCTGGCTGGCGCATAAAGGAACTGACGCTGATGCAGCATGGTTTTGGGAGCCGCTGAAGCTAAACGCCATGGTTAGAAAGTATCAACCTGATATCGTTATCAATCCACGTTCCGGGATGTTTGGTGACTTTCAGGTAAATGAAGGCGGTGCGGAGGTTAAAGGACCAATTTTAGACTTTCCATGGGAAAAATGTTTAAGCCTGAATGGCACGGGCTGGGGATTTACAAAAGCGCAGAATTTAATGTCCGTGAAAAGCATATTGCAAATGCTGGTAAATGTTGTTGACAGGGGAGGCAATATGCTGCTAAATGTAGGCCCCGATCCAGATGGAATTATACCGCCGGCTCATGTGGCCATACTAACTAATGTAGGCAAATGGTTAGATAAAAATGGTAAAAGCATTTATGGCACACGTGCGGGTCCGTTTGAACCTGTAGATAGCTTATATG
Source organism: Mucilaginibacter mallensis (assembly GCF_900105165.1). NCBI lineage: Bacteria > Pseudomonadati > Bacteroidota > Sphingobacteriia > Sphingobacteriales > Sphingobacteriaceae > Mucilaginibacter > Mucilaginibacter mallensis. The sequence goes on along the minus strand of NZ_LT629740.1, from coordinate 3,911,342 downwards.
GCAGTACACACAAGGATAATAAGATTTATATCCACCTGATTAATTCAAGTAAGGTTACAACGGAATTACACTTACCAAAATATGACCGGCAAATACGATCATGTCGAATATTAAAGGGCCAAAATTTAAAATTTAGCCAGGATAAAAATGGTATCGATATCTCGATTGATAGTAAAGAACTTGATCCTGCGGTCACCACTATTGTTTTGACGTGCGCAGATTGATGTTTTCAAGTGATATGCCGAGCTCTTTTAAAAAGACAATGTCAAACAGGCTTCCTACACTGTCAGTAATCCGTCAGAGCTTCTGATTGTAACTCAACAATCAGTCAACAAGTAACGAATCATTTCGGAACTATTTCTAAGGTATATTTCTATGCTATTCGCTTATTTTATAGCTATTTAAGCTTAATTAATACCAATAACAGCGCATTAATAACTTTTGATTATACAGTAATTTGTATCAACCAATTATTAGAATAATGCGGTGAAGCATGCCCCGTATTTGCTAATAGTCTACCAATTAATCTTAACCAATTATCAATTATGCGAAAAACCTTACTATTTGCTAATGGACGAAAACCCATTAATGACAAACAAATTAAAAGAACGATTTCTGTATTTCGGTACGACCTCTTCTTGATTTTCTTAGTGCAGACCTTGCACGATTATAAACCATCACAAACAAACCTATCACATTAAAATATTACCCCGATGAAAACAATTAGAAACTTTAAAACGACTTTAACGACGAGCGTAAAGGCGTTGGCTATTATTATTTGCCTGTGCTTTTCGATTGCAAGCCATGCAACAGTGGTTACCTATCCTCAAGTCCCTGTTGTGCAGGCATGCCAATTCTCATATACTCTTAAGGCAAGAGATCATGGAACAACAACCTGGAATACGGTGTACTTATACAACACTCCTGTTACAACTGCTACCGGAGCTGAAACTAACACTACATGTGGTTATCTGAGCTGCAGCGGTTCAACAGATTATAAAATTATCTTTTCCACTACTGTTACCAGTGCAGCGATTTACCCTGCACCACTTAATATCACACCAACCTTTGCTGGTGATTCCATTATGTTCACCATTGCAGGACCCCAAAAATTCTATGTTGATATAAATGGGGATCATTACAATGATTGTATACATATTATCGCTGATCCCCTAGAAGTGAATCCGCCACATCAGGGGGATGCAAATGTGATATTTATCCCAAGCGGCACTTTTGTTGACAGTATTGTAAAAGTGCCCAGTGGAAAAACGCTTTACATACAAGGAGGAGCCGGTGTGCGCAGTATAAAACTTGACAGCACAACAAATACCCAGGTGCTGGGAAGGGGGGTTATTTTTCGCCCGACGTTTGACGCCGTTTCTATAATACGTGCCACTAATGTTACTATTGACGGTATTCTCGACTTTGACCATGGCTGGGGTGGAAATGGCGGTTGCGGGATCCGTTGCGGACAAAGCACCAATGTTGCTATTAGTAATGCGGTATCCTTCAGTTCTAAGCCCTGGGGCGATGGTTATGATATTTTTTCCTCTAACGGTGTTACTGTTAATGATGTTTTCCTGCGTACAAATGATGATGCCATTGCTTTTTATGGTGGAGGAAAGGATGGCTTCACGGGAAATTGTCATAATATAGTTGTTACCAACTCAACACTTTTGCCCGATAATGCACACGAGTTTTCCATTGGTGTGTATGGCGATCAGAATATCGACACACAAATACGTGATATCGTAGTGGCGAATATCGACATTTGTAGCTGGAGCAGATCGTCAGGCCAGGGCTGTTTCTATTTTAGCGTGGGCGACAGGGTGCGGGCGGCCAATCTTAAGTTCAGCAATATCCGGGTAAAGGATTTTATAGGCAGTGCCCTGATACGCATGGCGGTAGTTTATAATTCAACCTATAATTATAACCCGGGACGTGCTATTGATAGTGTTTTTTTTACCAATATCAATTATACCGGCACTGGTACTCCCGCATCATCAGCCAGCGGTTACGATACAACACGCCGGACTACAAATATTTTTTTTAATAACCTGATAATTAACGGCACTATAGCTACTAGCGCCACTGCAGCTAATTTCACCAGAGGCAGTTACGCCAGTAATATTACGTTCTCAGCCTTACCAGTCACCATCGGGCAAACTTATATAATGACTGCGGAAAATAGTAGTAAATGTGCTAATCCCAGCGGAGGCTCATCGTCTGCAGGAACAAACATTGTGCAGAATACCTATGCCAGTAACACCTACCAGCAATGGGTAGTTGAAGACGCGGGAAACAATTTTTACAGATTTAGGAATGTATATAGTGGAGATTATATGGATATTAGTGGGGCTTCGACTGCCAACTTGGCCAACGATATTCAATGGCCGTTGGACGGAGGGTTTAACCAACAGTTCCTGCTCCTTCCCCAGGGCGGCGGGTATTACTCCATTATGGCCCGGCACAGTGGTAAAGTGCTCGATGTTAACGGGAATTCCAGCAGTGACGGTGCAACAATTATTCAATGGCCATATTCCGGAAATAACAATCAACGTTGGTTATTTACAAATGCCAGTACTGGAATTATCGCCATGGCTTTAAAAATACCTGAGCCCACTTTACCGGCAGGCGATCCTGCTGTTAATTCTGCATTATCGCCCAATGGCGATGGGGTGAATGATGTGCTTACGATAACCAATATTGAAAAGTACCCCGACAATAAAATAATGGTGATGAACGTAAACGGCACCAAGGTTTTTGAAGCCAGCCATTACGACAATGCAACGCAGGTTTTTAACGGGCATTCAAACATTACAGGCCAGTTACAGCCCCAGGGTACCTATTATTATCAACTGCAATACACCGATAACGGGGTAGTAAAAAGTAAAACAGGATTTATAGTGCTGAAATATTGATAACCCACCCCTGGCAGCACACGTACTTTTTACAATAAACAAGAAAATAAAAAGAGCAGTTGGATAACGCTGACTGCTCTTTTTATTAAATCTGGATTCCGCTGTCAGTCTAAATAACTAAAAAACGCAGTTACGGATTAATAAAGATCTGAAATGTAAACTGTCAGAATTCAAACATCATACCGAAAAGAAAAAAATGAATTTCATTACAAATAACTTTAACATTATTGGAATTTTACGAAAAAAGGCATTTAAGTTATGCTCATTTACAGTTGTTTTCCTGGTTTACACCTTTAACCTATCTGCCCAAAGCACTACACCGTTCAGTTATTCACAGTATATGAATAATCTTACGCCTGTTAATCCGGCGTATTCAATGATTGGTCAGAGCGGTTCATTAACCGGAGTAGTAAGGAAACAGTTTACCGGGATAGACGGGGCGCCGTCAACCTATCTTGTAAATGCAAACATTCCGCTTCCGGACATGGGGGCGTCAGCCGGTTTTATTGTACAAAATGATCAAATCGCCATTGAGAAACAAATGGAGGCTAACTTCTTTTTCGCAAAATCGATCCAATTGGATGAACGGAATTTTTTGGCAGTCTCTGTGAATGCGGGTATAAGTTCATACAAGGCCAATTATTTATCAATTGATGAGAATAACGATCCTTTATTTGGAACTAATATTAATGAAACTAAAGCTAACTTAGGTTTTGGAGTATTGCTATACAGCGATACTTATTATATCGGCTTTTCTATGCCCGAGCTTTCTTTACGTAGCCTTGGAACAGCTTCACAGCAGGGTGATAACTATTTCAAAAATCGCTACTATTTGGCCGGGGCTTACCTTGCTGAGCTGAACGATGATTTTAAATTTAAGCCCTCAGCATTAGCAACCTATGCAAGTGGCTCAACTGTTACAACTAATTTTGCTGGTATATTTTATATAAGAGATGTATTAGGTATTGGGGCCAGCTATTCCACTAACAGCCTGGCAGCACTCCTGCTCGATGTAAATATTGGTACAATACGTTTAGGCTACAGTTATCAGTTTGGTACCAACAGCTCAAACCTGGGAGGCTTTAACAGCGCCATACATGAAATTATGCTCAGTTATCGTTTTGGCGAAGGAAGTTCTACTCCAAAAGTTTTGTAAACAATAAAAGCAAAAGTGATGGAACGCAATAGGAAAACAGGTACACGCCCAAATTTAAAAACCAAGCAATTCTCTACACTGCATATCGAGATATTTGAACAGATACTTGTTTCAGGCAAAACTAACTGGGAACTAAATAAACAATTTGGATACACTAAACGATCGCATTGTATAGTTGATCATTCACGCAAAGTAATGTACAAATTGCTTGCACTTGAAAAGCTTACGAGGGAAGAAAATATGGAAAAAGTGATTTATCCGCGCATATATAAATTTTGGTGGAAGCGTTTGCTTGACAATAACAGACAAGCTTTGCTAACAAACGCGATCATGCCTGAGTATTACGAAGAAATAAATGTCAATTAAAAATATTTAGCAGGCATGTGTGCGGGGTATTAGCAAAATAACATCTCCAATTTTGGCATCTTATTTGGAAAGGTTTACTGAAAGACTATTTTGATAATTGTTATTTGATTATTGCCTTATTTACATTATTAAGCTAATGATTGGATAACTATTCAATAGAAATATCCATCGTAATATTTGTTGTTAATACCCATTACTGTAGGATATATGATTAGTTATTAATATTTTTCATTATATTATTTATTTGTTACTCGTTTGTAACTAAAGCTATGTAAGTAATTGATAGTCAAATATTTGTTACTTTATGTATCGGTAAGTAGTCAATATAAAATATTGATAATCAAGTTGTTTTAATTTTCTTCAGAAAGTAAAAGTCCTATTCTGTTTTTCTTAACGTATTGGCATAAATAGCGTATAATAGCATCACCATGGTGATGAAAAGAAACTTTTTCATGATTTGTTTATTGTCACTTGAAACTAGATTAGGGAAGTGCAAATTATCAATTCAAAAAATTATTTGTTTAACATTGGGTTTTTATTTCTGTAACTTTATGGGAATGATTTCCCCGTCATGACAGTTTATAGCACCCATTCGGACTACGAATTAGCCTCCTTATTAAAGGATGGCGACCATGCGGCGTTTACAGAAATTTACCATCGTTATAAAGGTCTATTATACATCCATGCGTTGAAATTATTGAAAAATGAAGATGAAGCACAAGATGTCATTCATGAATTGTATACGGCTCTTTGGAATAAAGCCAGCGATTTTAATCTGGATATTCCTTTACGAGCCTATCTCTATCGAGGTGTAAAAAACCGGATATTTGATATTTTCGCCCATCAGAAAATACGATCCGGTTATATCGAAAAATTTGGAGAGGTCATAGAACGAGGCGAATGGATTACAGATGAAAAAATTAGGGAGAAAGAACTAATCTCCGCGATTGAAGAAGGACTGAATTTATTGCCCCCCAAAATGCGTGAGGTTTTTGAATTGAGCCGCTTTTCGGGCCTGTCACATAAAGAGATTGGAATAGAATTGAGCATCTCGGATAAAACCGTGAAAACTCAAGTTCATAATGCGCTCCATATATTACGTTTAAAGATCGGTTCTTTCCTGGTTATCCTGCTCCTGATACATGGAATTACTAGCCAAAAAAATAGCCATGTAAATTTTTTGCAAATAAATTGTAAAATCATCTACACCCAACCCACTGTTCAACCGTAGTGTGATAAAGGGGGGATCTTATCTCTCTTATGTACTATGGCTACAGAAAAAATTAAAGACCTTTTACAGAAGCAACAATCCGGTCAGTTAACTGACGAGGAAAAGGCCATACTTGATACTTGGTATTTAAAATTGAGCCAAACTGAAACGGCTGAGGTGAATGAAAGCGATATGACCAATCGCTTGGATGCCGTTTGGGCGGGATTGCAGGTCAATAAGAAGTCACCAGAGAAAATTTATAATCTTTGGCTCCGTATAGCCGCGGCCGCTTCAATCTTGCTGATCTTATCAATTGGTGGTTATTTGGCGCTTCGCAAACTACAGCAACCGGTACAAATTGCACAAACTCAAATTAAGGATATCCTACCGGGCCACAATCAGGCTACATTGACTTTGGCAAATGGACGGAAAATCGTATTGACCAAAGGTTTAACAGGGCAACTGGCCACACAGGGGGCGACGGTTATACAAGCCAATGGAAATAATATCAGCTATAATGACGAAAAAAAATCTACACCGATCAGCTATAATACGTTAGTTACGGCGCGGGGCGAGCAATCGCCTTACCCACTGATTTTAGCTGACGGTACTAAGGTATGGCTGAATGCGGCTTCCAGTATTACGTTTCCAACGGCCTTTCCGGGCAAGGAACGTATCGTAAAAATCACCGGCGAGGCTTACTTTGAGGTAGCGCATAATAATAAGCAGTCGTTTAAAGTCGAAAGCGCGGGGCAAGTTACCGAAGATATCGGCACGCATTTCAACGTCATGACTTATGCCGATGAACCTGTTTCTAAGGTTACCTTAGCAGAGGGTTCGGTAAAGGTCAATGGGCACCTGCTCAAACCGGGTGAACAGACGATCAATACGAATGGCCTGATCAAGATAGCCCAGGCGAACGTGGGGTTTGAGCTGGCCTGGAAAGATGGTTATTTCCGTTTTACTGGTTCGCCGATCACCTCAGTCATGCGGGAACTGGCGCGTTGGTATAATATCGAAGTAATTTACCAGGGCAAAATCTCTACCGATGGTTATTATGGTACCATTTCAAGGTATAAAAATATAAGCCAGGCATTACACATGCTTAGCTATTCAAACCAAGTGCATTTTAAGATGGAAGGAAGGAGGATAATAGTCACGGAGTAAAACCCTTACTTATTTTTTTTGGATAACCCAAAGATAAGCCACCCCGGCGGTAACCGGAATGGCTATATGACCTGGATTTTAACTAATTAATTAAAACTATTTAAACCCGCGTTTTACCTGCCCCATCTCGACAATGAAAAGGTGCGACGCTAAACCAAATCAAACAAATGTACAAATTTTACCCTAAAATTTTTGTGCAACCCCCTGGTTGCGCTTCCAAATTACTATTAGTGATGAAATTAACTACCTTACTAATAACCCTTACCATTTTACAAGTAAGCGCGGCAACTTATGCGCAGAAAATTACTTTGTCAGAAAAAAATGCGTCGTTGATAACTGTGTTTGATGATATCAAGTCGCAGACGGGCTATGACTTTATGATTTCAATGGGTGTTTTGCGATCTGCAAATACGGTTACAATAAATGTTAAAAATATACCGCTGCAAGAAGTATTAAAACAAATATTTCAAAATCAGCCATTAACGTATGAGGTAGCTGATAAAAGTATATTGGTAAAGCAAAAAGACCCTCCGTTGCTAACAAATGTCAAAGACAAAGTAGCCACACTCCTTGCCCTTCCCGCAGATGTAAACGGAAGAGTAGTTGATAGCCTGGGGCAACCTGTGATAGGCGCAAACGTAAGCCTTAGTATAAATGGAATGTCTTATGGTATAGCCACTGATAATAAGGGTGATTTTCATTTTAATAAGGTGCCGCAAGGGCGTTACACATTACTCGTGACTTATATAGGTTATAGCAAATTGGAAAAGATTGTGAAAGTGGATGGCAAGGATTTGACGCTCAATTTAGTAATGCGTAATTCAACTTCGGCACTTGATCAAATCCAAGTCATCGCTTATGGCACCGAATCCAGGCGTTTTAGTGTTGGATCTGTATCCACTGTTACTGCCGAAGATATCGAAAAGCAACCGGTAACCAACCCTTTACTTGCATTGCAAGGCCACGCTCCCGGCTTGGCTATCACCTCCACCGGCGGCATACCCGGGTCGCAGGTAACTGTTCAGATCAGGGGCCAAAATACTTTGCTGAGCAATTCGCTTACTAATACAACCAATCTAAAACCCTACGATCAACCCTTATTTATAATAGATGGTGTTCCGTTCGCGACAAAAAATGTTAATATCAATCAATTATCCACACTGGTGACTACAAGTAATTTCACAGGGGGGAGTAGTAACCAAACTCAGGGAGGTTTCAGCCCTTTTAACAACATTAACCCAGCTGACATTGAAAGCATCAGCATACTAAAAGATGCTGACGCAACTTCTATTTACGGTAGTGAAGGGTCTAATGGTGTTATCATTATTACCACTAAAAAAGGGAAAGCCGGCCCTACGGCGTTTGATTTGAATGTAAACACAGGCTTCAATTCGGCTGCCGATGCTGTTCAAATGATGAATACACAGCAATACCTGCAATTTAGAAACGATGCCTTTGCAGCAAATGGGGTAACACCAAGCAACAATCCGAATAATTTTTCAGCCTATGCTCCCGACCTTACCATTTTTGATCAGAGCAAATACACCAACTGGGAAAAGGTTATTTATGGCAAAACCACCAGTAATACCGATGTGCATGGTAGCCTGTCTGGCGGCACGGCTAATAATACTTTTATGATGTCAGCCGGTTATAACAAATCAACCTATAATTATCCTGGTAATTTTGCTGACCAGCGATTTACATTTCACAGCAACCTTCACCATATCTCCACAGATAAACGCCTTGCTATAGATATGATCACTGATTTTGGTTATGACCAAAATAACTCCGCATCTTCTGGGGGCGGGAAGGATATAGTTTTGCCGCCGAATTTACCCAGTTTGTTAAGTCCGTCCGGTGGTTTAATTTGGAATTATAAGGGGGTGGATCTAACCAGTGATCAATTTTATAGTGGATTGCAGCAGCCTACCACTTTGCAGAATTATAATTTTAATTACGCATTTCATATTTCCTATAAAATATGGGATGGGTTAAGCATAGGTGCTGATTTGGGTTATAACCGTAATAGTACAAACGAGCATAATATTAATCCGCTTTCGGCACAAAATCCGGCATTGAGCAATAGTATCGCTACTGCAACCTTCACCAACTCCATCAATGAAACGATCAACATAGAGCCACAAATTAAATACAACAAAACTTTTGGCAAAGGAGTTTTCAGCGCGTTGGTAGGTTCAACCTATAAAAAGCAACCAAGCTATTCAACCCAGCTAACGGGAAGCGGGTATCCAAATATTAACTTTCTCGGGTCGATTGACGGTGCTACAACAATATCCGCTTTTGATGCATCCAGCATTTATAAATATAGTGCAGGTTTCGCCCGTATAAATTACATTTATAACAGTGAGTTCATCTTTGAGTTGACAGGCAGGCGGGACGGCTCCAGCTATTTTGGCCCCGGGAAACAATTTGGTAATTTTGGCTCTGGTGCTGCCGGCTGGATATTTACGGAGGAGAAAATTTTTAAAAACGCTCCGTCTATATTGAGTTATGGTAAACTATCAGGTAGCTATGGAACTTCCGGGGGCAACGCTGGCCAGGCATACCAATACAATACTTTATACCAAACTATTCAATATGTCCCTAGTTTCCAGGGTAGCACACCAACTACTCCTTATAACGCCTACAATCCTGATTATAGCTGGGGTGTAAAAAAATCTTTGAACATAGCGTTAGACCTTGGCCTTTTTAATAACCGCCTTTTATTGAATGCTACTTTTTACAGAGACCGAGAAAGTAACCAGTTAGTAAATTATCCTTTACCCATACAAACAGGCTTTTCATCGGTACTTGGTAATTTAGATGCTACGGTTCAGAACCAGGGCTTTGAATTTTCCATCATCTCAACTAACATTAAAACCAAAGATTTTTCCTGGAAAACCAACTTTAATTTGTCTTTTAACCGGAATAAATTGATTTCGTTTCCAAACCTGGCAAATTCTTCTTATAGCGAGCAGTACGTTATAGGGCAGCCAACCTCTATCATCTACGGTTATAAATACAAGGATGTAAATCCTACTACCGGATTGTTTGAGTTTTACAAGGCTGACGGGAAAACGGTTACCTCTAATCCTACTGCTGGCGTGGCCTCAGTTGGTGGTGACCAGGTTCCTATTGCCAACCAGGAGGTAAAATACATGGGGGGCTTCGGAAATAATTTTAGCTATAAACAGTTTAGTCTTTATATTTTTTGTCAATTTTCCAGCCAGAACGCGCCGAGTTACTTATCACAATTATATTCCAATTATCCAAATGGATTTGAATTTAATCAACCTACGGCAGTGCTAAATAATTATTGGAAAGCACCCGGCGATGTTGCCCAGTTGCAGAAATTAGCAAACGGTTACAGCTCCTCCGCTTTTTTAACTGGGCTGAAATTTGACCAGTCAAGCGGAGTTTACACCGATGATACATATCTGCGTGTAAAAACTGTTTCATTGGCTTACCAACTACCTGATGCCTTTCTTAAAAAGATACATGTAAAAGGGGGAAGCGTGTTTATGAATGGCCAAAATTTGCTGACGTTCACCGACTATAAAGTGGGGGATCCGGAACTACCCGGTACATATACCTCTTTTCCTATACAGCGTATTCTGGCATTTGGTTTAAATCTCAAATTTTAAGTAAAAATGGTTATGAAAAAGATTTTTTTTAATACAAATAAAATAATAATCGGCCTTTTGTTGGTTGCCGGGTTATTTGCATCCTGCAAAAAACTCATCGAGATACCTGCAAATCCAACTTCACAGGTTACCCAGCAGGAAGAATTTGCTGATAGTGCATCAACTATGTCCGCTGTTGCCGGCGTTTATGTTTATAATGGAGGGAACGGTTTTGGCTATAGTGATGGAGATATGACTGTTTGCAGCGCACTTTCTGCTGACGAAGTGACAACCAGCATCTCAAGCGACGCGCAGCAATTTTATACCTATACCTTAACCTCGTTAAATAGTTATATTACTGGCAACTTGTGGTCATATCCTTACCAAAGCATGTTCCAGGTAAATTCGGTATTGAGTGGTGTTGCCAATAACAGTGCTTTGTCTGCTGCATTCCAAAAGCAGATCACGGGAGAAATGGAGGTTGTACGTGCCCTGTATTATTTCAACCTGGTGAATATATTTGGTGGTGTACCGCTGGTAACCACAACAAATTATGCTGCGACTGCCCATCTGCCGAGGGCTACTACTACTGCAATATATGCCCAGATAAAGGCCGACCTTACCGATGCCGAAAAAAAATTGACAGCAACCTATCCATCACCAGGGCGGTTCCGGCCCAATCTGTACACAGCAATGGCGCTGCTTGCAAAAGTTGATTTATACCTGGGTAATTGGCAAAGTGCTTATACTGAAGCCAATTCGGTTATCAATTCCGGTTTATATAATGTGGCCAATGTTCCTTTAAATGGTGTATTTCTTAATGGCAGTAATGAAGCTATATGGCAATTGCCGGCAAATGGTCTATTTGGAGTAAATAGTGATGCAGCGCATTTTCTACCTCTATATTCCGGAGCAACCCCTAATTACCCGGTAACACCGTTTTTGTTAAATGCATTTGAGGCCGGAGACCAACGCCTGCAAAATTGGATAGGCTCAACATCTGTAGGTAACCAAACGTTTTCTTATTCGAATAAATATAAAAATTTAGATGCAACCGTAACAACCGAAGATCAAATGATATTGAGGTTAGCCGAAGTGTACCTGATCCGCGCCGAAGCTGCCGCGCATATTAATAATTTACCCCAGGCTATAGCAGATATAAATACTATACGTACCCGGGCCGGGTTACCGAACACTACCGCTGATGTAACATCGCCAACTGCCGTACTTAACGCCGTTATGCACGAAAGGCAAACAGAGCTTTTTTGTGAATGGGGCAACCGTTGGTTTGATTTGAAAAGGACAGGGACAGCAGCAGCGGTGCTTGGCTCGGAAAAGACAGGTTACAGTACTAATGCCGCGCTATATCCCTTACCACAGACGCAAATTCAGTTAGACAATTTGCTGATCCAAAATCCAGGTTATTAATAATTAATATATTCTGATAGCAATACAACGTAATTACTTCCGGGATATAATTATATCCCGGATAGTGATTTTTATTTCAAAAAACAATGATTGAACATCCGATATTAAGTATAAAAAATTTATCACACCGATACAGTAGTAGTTGGGCTATACGTGACATTGATCTGGAAATAAACCGAACCGGGATTTTAGGTTTGCTTGGTTCCAACGGGGCAGGTAAATCAACCACCATGAATATCATGTGCGGTGTTTTAAACCAGACAGAAGGCAGTGTACTGATCAATGGAATAGATATCCGCGAGCAGCCAGAGCTGGCAAAAAGGCAAATAGGTTTCCTCCCTCAAAATCCACCTTTATATCTGGACCTGACGGTAGATGAATATCTTATTTATACCGCGGAACTACGGAAGATGGAATATAGGCAGATTAAACCCGCATTGGAAGAAGCTAAAGAACGCTGCGGAATAGCCCACTTTAGCAATCGGCTGATCAAAAATCTGTCGGGCGGTTACCGCCAGCGGGTAGGGATCGCGCAGGCTATTATCCATAAACCTAAGCTGGTTGTAATGGATGAGCCAACCAATGGTTTAGATCCAAACCAGATTACAGAGGTGCGCACACTGATCAAAGAAATAGCTGTAGAACACGCGGTTATTTTCTCTTCCCATGTTTTATCAGAAGTACAAATGTTATGCAAAGAGATCAAAATGATTGCTGACGGACGCATTGTTTTTTCCGATACGATGGATGCCTTTAATAATTACGTTGAACCGCATAGTGTATTGATGCAAATGGAAAACCCGCCGGTAACAGCGGAGCTATTAAAGATAGCCGGTGTGGATAAAGTGGACTTCGTAACAGAACGGCAAGCCCGCGTTTATTTTACCGGTGACCGGGAAATTACCGAACGGCTTATAGCAGCGAGCGTGCATAACGGCTGGCGCTTAAGCGAGATCAGCCTTGATAAAACGGCCCTCGATGAGATCTTCAAACAATTGTCTACTAAAACCATGCAATCCTAATTATTCCCTATAATGAAATTAATTTTAAAAATAGCGAGGGCAGAACTTCGCAATCTGTTCTATTCGCCTATAGCCTGGTTTTTAACCGTCGCTTTTATGGTAGAATGTGCGCTTACCTATACAGGTTTATTAAACAACTATGCAATTACACAGGAAACAGGTGGTGTAGGACTAACCTACATGTCTCAAATAACATATAAGACTTTTTCAAGCCCATTTGGATTATTCGTTGGTATCATGCAGAACCTGTATTTGTATATTCCCTTATTAACCATGGGCCTCATCAGCCGGGAAATTAATGGGGGCACCATCAGCCTGCTGTATTCATCTCCGGTAAAAATAAAAGAAATTGTTTTCGGTAAATACCTTGCTATGATGGCCTATAGCTTAATTCTGTTATTGGTGATAGGCATTTTTATGGTAGCAGGTGTTTTTGATATCAAGGCGGCAGACTATGGGATACTTTTGTCGGCCGCTCTTGGCTTTTATCTGCTGTTATGTGCTTATTCAGCTATAGGTCTTTTTATGTCAAGCCTTACCAGTTACCAGATAGTTGCGGCAGTAAGCACCTTTGTAATGATAGGGATATTGACTTATATAGGCACCTTATGGCAAAGTGTGGCTTTTGTGCGTGACCTAACCTATTTTCTATCGCTTACGGGCCGTACCCATCATATGCTTATAGGGCTGATATCTACAAACGATGTGATCTATTTTATTGTCATTGTATATATCTTTCTGGGCTTAACCATTTACAAACTGCAATCGGGACGCGAAACAAAAGCATGGTACGTAACCGGAAGCCGCCATCTGGCCATTGTTTTTTCAGCGCTTTTTATCGGTTATATAAGTTCTCGTCCAACCCTTATCGGTTACCTGGATACTACCGCTAATCAAGACAATACACTTACCCCTAATGCGCAGCAAATTATTAAGCAACTGGGCGATGGTAAGTTAGAGATTACCGCCTACAGCAATTTTTTAGATAGTTATTATTTTTTTGGATTACCGGAACAACGTAACGATTATTTAGCCAGGTGGGAACCCTATTTACGGTTTAAACCGGATATCGAATTTCATTTTGTGAGTTATTACGATACGCCTTTCGCCTTAAGTTACGACCTGTTTAGTTCTTACAAAGGCAAAACAATGAAACAGATAGCAGAGCAAAGGGCTAAAGCATCTGATTTGAATTTGTCTGCGTTTGAAACGCCGGAACAAATACAAAAAGACATTGATCTTAAACCCGAGTTGAACAGGTTTGTCATGAAGCTAACTTACAAGGGAAAATCTACCTTCCTGCGCGTTTTCAATGACCAGGCTGTATGGCCGGGCGAGTCTGAAGTTTCGGCTGCTTTTAAAAGGCTGTTACAAGCCAAAATGCCTGAAATTGCTTTTGTAACCGGTGACGGGGAACGCAGAACCGGTAAAAAAGGCGACAGGGAATATAAGACATTAACAGCTGAAAAAACATTCCGCTACGCGCTCATTAACCAGGGTTTCGATGTAGATACGCTTTCATTAGGTACTCGGGATATTCCGGATAATATTACCACGTTAGTACTTGCAGATCCGCAAAACGATTTGAGTGCAGTAGCTATCCAAAAAATTAAAGCCTACATTAATAAAGGAGGCAATTTGTTAATAGCCGGTGAGCCAGGCAGGCAGCAGCTACTTAATCCTTTACTGAAAACATTAGGCGTGCAGCTGATGAATGGTATGTTGGAACAGGAAAGTGAAGATCATGCACCCACATTGGTACCGCCTAATTTAACAAAAACTGCTATACGCTTATCCCCAATATTAGGTAAGCCATCTATAGACACCTTGCCTGTTTCTATGAATGGAGTGTCGGCATTATCTTATCACGACACCAGTGGATTTAATATACAGCCATTGCTGGTAACCAAAGCCGGGGCTGCCCAAAATACTATGGCACGTAACCCTGATTTGGATATGGTTAATACCAAAGGGGGGGCTGATATGGAATCAACAGGAGGGCATCCAATTATTTCTTCAGGTTTTCATGTCGTAAGGATGGGTGATGGAAATACACAGAATTTTGGTGCTAAAAGAGTTGTAAAAAGATATGCTTCAATGCCTGCAAACAAAAATAATTCAAAGGAGACCTATACTACGGCATTAGCCTTAACGCGACAAATAAATGGTAAACAACAACGCATCATTATAAGCGGCGATGCTGATTTTATGGGCAATGCAGAATTACTAAGATACGAGCCTAAAACGGCGAACTTTTATTTTAGTACTGCTTTATTCAATTGGTTGGATTATGGTCAATTTCCTATAAATACCTTGCGTCCGGATGGCAAAGACAACAGGGTAACAGTAAGTACAGATCGTGTAGCGTTTTTAAAGTTTCTGTATGTATGGCTATTACCTGGTTTGATATTAATCATTGCTGCCATCTTTTTAATTCGCCGTAAACGAAAATAGTTATGTTATTTACGACAGATAAGCAAACGCAGGAAGACTTGAATATTTATGGCAAGCAGGGAACGGATTCGATCCTTTCCCTGTTTAACAGGACGGCTACGCTTAACGGGGCAAAGTTGCTTGAAGAAATGTTCCGCTATCCGCTCTCGGATGCAGAGAAGATCAATATGCGAAGTGAAAAGATCAGCTACCTGAAAACCACCCTGGCGGTGTTCCCATTTAGCTCCGAAGGGTTCGATCAAGCAGAGCAGTATTTGGCTGTTACGGACGAAAGGACGAAGCTATCGGCGGAAAAACCCACGCTGGAAAAAAAGCTAAGTAACCTGGTAGCGGTGGATGCGGACTATAAGCAGATCACTAACGGAATAAGCGGACTCACGGAGATTGTACAGCAACTGCAGACCCTGTTAAAAGGCACCCTGCTATCAACAGATAGTCCTCTGAAGAATGACCCGGAAACACAACATATCCAAACATTATTGACCACAGAGCCGTTTCGTTTTCTTTTACAGGAAAATCCGAAGGCCAAACTGCCCTATGAAAAACTGGCAGGTTACGATACTATGCTTAGGTTTCGCTATAGGGAAGCGGTTAACCAAATATTACAATACATCTACCAATTGGATGTATATATAACGGTAGCCAGGACAGCCACCGAACGCAACTATATCTTCCCCAAAGCCCTGCCTAAAGAAGAACATGTTATCAAAATAGCAGGCTTTTACCACCCTCAGCTAAAGAACGCGGTAGGCAATAATCTAACGATTACACCAAACAGTAACGTTGTTTTTTTAACCGGGGCGAATATGGCAGGCAAATCTACGTTCATGAAATCGTTAGCTATAGCCATGTACCTTGCGCATATGGGCTTTCCGGTAGCAGCAAAAGAAATGGAGTTTTCGGTACTTGACGGTATTTATACCACGATCAATTTACCGGATAACCTGGGGATAGGGGCCAGCCACTTTTATGCAGAAGTATTACGGATCAAAAAGATAGCCAAAGAGCTGAGTACAGACAAAACCATCTTTGTAATATTTGATGAGATGTTCAGGGGCACCAATGTAAAGGACGCTTATGAAGCCACTATTGCTGTAACAGCAGCCTTTGCTAAAAAGCGCAACAGTGTATTTGTGATCTCCACGCACATTGTAGAAGCGGGAGCAATATTGAAGGAACGTTGCGCCAATATCAGTTTTAAATACCTGCCTACCCGTATGAACGGAACAAACCCTGAATACACCTATATACTGGAAAGCGGCATTACCGACGACCGGCACGGGATGATCATTATTAACAATGAAGGTATCCTGGAACTGCTAAAGAAAAATAAGGGGGTAACCGCAATATGAGCTTTATAGCCGATAAACAAACGCTGGAAGACCTGAACATTTTGGGTAAGTATAAACAACATTCTGTTTTCAACCTGTTCAACAAAGTTAAAACGGTAGGAGGGGAAAAACTGCTTAGCGAGATGTTTCAAAGTCCGCTCCTTAATCATGAAGCAATCAACCGGCGCAGCGCCATTTTTCAATACTTTCAAAGCAAACAAATCACTTTCCCATTCAGCAATGAACAGTTCAGCCGGTTGGAGAACTACCTGGGCAGTAGCAGCGCAAACAATTACCTGTCAACATTACTTACACTGGCCCAAAAGAAATTGTTAGGCGCTGTAATACGGGATGAAGAATACCAACATATTAAAACCGGCTTGCAGCAAACCATAGCCATATTAAACAGTTGCAAAATATTCATCAGCCAACTCGAAGAAACAAGAGAACAGCAATATCCCCCATTCTACGATGAATTGCTAACAGTAAAAAATATACTGAACAATCCAAAACTGCAATGGCTGGCAACATGGCAAAGCACCCGCCAAACATCCTTACAAAAAACAGCTAAGTACGACCACCTGTTAAGGCACACGATGCGGGCACCGTTAACAATAGTAATGAACATATTTCACCAGCTGGATGTGTATATAGCTGTAGCTGGTCTGGCACAGGAAAAGGGATTCAGCCATGCCCATGCCCTGCCTGCTGGAAGCAACCTCTTCATGGCCGTTGAATTAAGCCATCCTTGTATTGAAAAAGCGGTAGCCAACCCGGTAGACTTTAATCAGGAAAGCAACATGATCTTTTTGACAGGGGCGAACATGGCCGGCAAGTCTACGTTTATGAAAGCCTTTGGCATAAATGTTTACCTGGCACACATGGGCTTCCCTGTAGCAGCCAAAGAAATGAAGTTTTCAGTGAGAGAAGGCCTCTACAGTTCCATTAATGTACCGGACAACCTGGATATGGGCTACAGTCATTTTTATGCGGAAGTATTAAGGGTAAAAAAGGTAGCTGAAGCAGTAAGCAAAGAAAAAAGCCTGGTAATCATATTTGATGAGCTGTTTAAGGGCACCAATGTAAAAGACGCATATGATGCGACACTTGCAGTAACAGCTGCCTTTAGTGAGTACCGGAATTGCCTGTTCATAATTTCAACGCATATTATAGAAGCAGGAGAAGTGTTGCAGAAAGAGCAAGATAACATTCAACTCCTATATCTGCCCACCATCATGAATGGTACTATACCTGCTTATACCTACCAGCTGCAGCCGGGTATTTCTAGTGACAGGCATGGAATGATGATCATTGAAAATGAAGGTATACTGGAACTACTTAAGTAATTTTTAAATAAGCAAGCCGCAAATGCCGGCGATCCACAAAAAATAATCAAAATGAAAAAAAACTTTTATTATGTACGCCATATAATTTTACTGGCGTTGATTTTCTTATTTTCCATAAATGGAGATTGCCAGCAGGTTAAAAAAGAATCTTCAGTACTACCCTTGGATCCTATGGTTCGTACGGGAAAACTACCAAATGGCTTCATGTATTACATCCGTCACAATGAAGAGCCGAAGAACCGGGTAATGATGTACCTGGTGAACAAGGTAGGTTCAGTATTGGAAGATGAAGACCAGCGAGGGCTGGCGCATTTTATGGAACACATGAGCTTTAACGGAACTAAACATTTTCCGCATAACGAGTTGGTGGATTACCTACAGAAGGCAGGGGTACGTTTCGGTGCGGATATCAACGCCTATACCAGCTTTGACGAAACGGTATACGAGCTGCCGATCCCGTCAGATAAGCCTGAGCTGCTACAAGGCGGTCTGGAGATCATGCGTGACTGGGCGCATGAGGCACTACTCGACCCGGAAGAAATTGATAAGGAACGCGGCGTGGTATTGGAAGAAAAACGTTTGGGCAAAGGTGCGGGCGAGCGGATGCAGCGTAAATACTGGCCTGTAATTCTGAATGATTCACGCTACGCGGTCCGTGTCCCGATTGGTTTGGATACGGTACTTGACAATTTTAAACGACCAGTGATCGCCCGTTTTTATAATGACTGGTACAGGCCGGACCTGCAGGCATTAATTATTGTGGGCGATATTAATGTTGATCAGATCGAAGCAAGTATTAAACAACAATTTGCAAGTCTGAAAAACCCGGTACACGAAAGAGTACGCACCAAATATACCGTGCCATTAACCGGGAAAAACCAGTTTATGGCGGTAACGGATAAAGAAATGACCACCACGGAAGCTGAAATACTGATCAAACATAAAGCGCCTGAGCAAAGAACTGCGGAAGATTACCGAAGTGCATTGGTGCAGGGCCTTTTTGACCGGATGCTAAGCGAACGATACGCAGAACTGCTACGACAGGCAGATCCACCGTTTATAGCAGGTAGCGCAGGCATATCTGGATTTATGGGCGGATTGGATCTATATGACGCAAGTGTACAGACAAAACCCGGAGAGCTTGAAAAAGGACTGAAAGCTGTATGGCGGGAAACAGAAAGACTGAAACGATTCGGCTTTACGGCAACTGAACTGGAACGGGCCAAAACAGCAGACCTGAACGCAGTAGAAAGCGAGCTTAAAGAAAAGGACAAAACCAATTCGGGCAGTTATGTAAAAGAATACCAGGCTTATTTCCTGAGAGGTGAAGCCGCACCCGGAATCGAAAAAGAATATCAGTTAACCAAAAATGACCTGCCGGAAATCACGTTAGCTGATGTTAACAGCCTTGCTAAAACCTACATCACTGCTACTAATCGTGATATATTGATCTTAGCACCGGAAAAGGATAAAAGCAGCCTTCCTGATGAAGTAACCGTAAACCGCTGGTTAAAAGCTATAGAAACGGAAGACCTTACGCCATACAAAGATGAAGTGAGCAAGATGCCACTGTTGAGCGCGGTACCGGTAACCGGCAAGATTAAAAGTGAGGAACAGAACAAAGATCTGAATATCACCACCATCACCCTAAGCAATGGGGTAAAAGTATTGTTGAAGCCTACCGATTTTAAAAACGACCAGATCATATTCAGTTCTTTTGCACCCGGAGGTACCTCGTTATACAGCGATGCTGATTACCAATCAGCTGCAAATGCCGCAGGTATTGTTACAGCAGGCGGAGTGGGCAATTATAACACTGGCGAATTAAGCAAATACCTGGAGGGCAAACAAGTCAGCGTTAAACCCTATATCAATGAAAGATTTCAGGGTATTAGCGGCGGGGCTACGCCTCAAGACCTGGAAACAGCGATGCAATTGATTTATGCCTATTTTACCGAACCCCGAAAGGATTCAGCAATTTTTGAAGGGGCTATAGCACGTTCAAAAGCAGGGTTGACCAACAGGGCGAATGACCCTGCCAGTGTATTCAGTGATACGGTAAGTGCTGTTATGGGAAGCCATAATATCCGCAGGACGGGACCCTCACTTGAGAAATTGGAACAGATCAACCTGGACAGGGCTTACAAGATCTATAAAGAACGCTTTACAGACGCGGGTAATTTTACTTTCACTTTTGTGGGCAGTATTGATACAAATGTCATTAAACCATTGTTAGAAAAATACCTGGGTTCATTACCGGCAACAAATCAGCATGAACAGGCAAAGGACCTAAACATTCATGCGCCATCCGGAAAAATAGAAAGAACAGTTTATAAAGGCAGCGAGCCCAAGGCTACTGTTTATCTGGTATTCTCTGGTAAATATGATTATAGCCCGGAGAATGACGTAAAGATGGACGCCATGAAGGAAACCCTGGAGATACGACTGTTGCAGCGATTACGTGAGGATGAAAGCGGTGTATACAGCCCAGGAGTGCAGGAAAGCACTACAAAATTACCGCAACAGCGTTACAGCTTTCTGGTGCACTTTGGATGCGCGCCGCAAAATGTTGAAAAGCTTATTGCTTCCACATTGGATGAGATCGGTAAGCTTAAAACAGACGGACCGCTGCAGGAAAACGTAGATAAATGGCGTGCGGAAGATAGAACCAGTTTTGAACCGGCCTTAAAAACCAATAGCTTCTGGCTGGGCTATATCAACGGGCAATTACAGAACAGTCAACCTATTGAACAGATTAGCGGTTACAATGCCCTTGTCGACCGGGTTAATCCGGAAGGGCTGAAAGAAATGGCCAAAAAATACTTAAATGGTGATAATTATATCAGACTGGTACTGTTGCCTGAAACCAGTATAGCAAATAAACAATAACCGATGAATGTAAGAAATGCCACTTATCATGATGCAGGAATATCCGAAGTGTTTCAACAAAAGATTGATTTATGGCGAATAGCTAAAGTTGTTCCACGGGCACCTTACAAACGCTTGGTTAAAAATATCAAAAGACAAGGATTTTAGTGATTGATAAAATTGTCTTTGATGCTCCGTTCTTTATAAGATCAGTAAAGTAGTTAGTTACTGTCTGTTAGTTAATTAAATAAAAGTAGTCCCTTGAGCAAGGATCGCTTTTAATGTCTTAAATGATTGATTTATATTTAATTGACATATTCTCATCTTTGAACAGTATTGAGGCTATATTAGATGTTTCGGGTATTCATGCCCAAAGTGTAAAAAAACATAACCGGAGCAGGCTCCGGTTATGTAAACACTAAACTAACTAAACAATTATAATTGTCAGTGTTTTGCACTGACCGGTTTCATCACTTCAATTGAGTGACGCATGCATCGGCACCCAACCGTATGTGTATCACGCTAACCAATTTATATTAACAACAACTATTATCATACTATTTAACATCCCAAAATATTTTGGTTGTTCTGGTATCTTTAGCTTTTATGCTGTTATAATTCGTATTATAAGTAGTTTCAACCGTTGGATATAATAGCCTTGTTGGGGCATTCGCATAATCCGATGGACTGGATACGGGAAAAGTTAAAACCGGGTACTTAGTCCTACGGAATTCCGCCCATGCCTCGTCTGACTGTAGAAAACCAAAATGCACCCATTTTTGGATCCATATTAAAGCAAGCTTATGAGTTTGATCAGTTGCTGTAGTATAACTTACAGTAGGGCTCGCTTCCCAGGTGGCTATGGCAGCATCAGTTGGTGTTGCTACTGTGCCGCCTCCTATACTATTCAGATACTGATAAAAGTAAACCGACTGGTTTAAGGCCAGGTTATAGGCATTTGCTGCAACCCCCAAACCCCAGCGCTCATAAGCTTCTGCTTTAAGGAAGTTAACTTCAGATGCTGTTATAACTATACCTGGCATTTTAATGTTATTTAAAAATGTAGCAGAATCAACAATTGAATAATGCGAATAAGCGGTATCCTGCTGTCCTGTTCCATAAGTTACAGGCATTGCCCTGTAGCTAGTGTTTGGAACAAATACGCCATTAACGGTTGAACCGTATTTGTCAAACATAACCGGTATGCGTGGATCGTTTGCAGGTAACATTACAGTATTTAACTTATAATCCGGTGCCCAGTAGCTATCAATTTCTGTTAATGCTGAATATAATGTACTACTGGTTGTAGTTGTTAAAGGCTGTAAAAGTATATCCGTAGTTGCAGGGCTATAATCTGCCACACCTGCACCATCAATCAATGGGTAGGAGGCCGGGCTGCTTAGCATGGTTGTTACTGCCGCCTTTGCTGTTGATTCATCATAATAGGATATGCGCATTAACAGCCGTAAGCGTACAGAATTTGCATATTCCTGCCATTTAAGTACGCTGCCCTGGTTTAATATATCAGCTTTGCTAAAAGCCGATTGTACGTTGCCATCTAATTTTACAGATCCAAAGTAGGTGGCATCATCATTCAGATCGCTAATCAATGATAAGTAAAGGGCTTTCTGGTCGTCAAATACCGGATTCTTTATAGTACTTGCGGTTTCCAGGTTACCCGCCTGCGAAAAAGGAATATCGCCAAAAGCATCAATCATTTTAGCGGTTCTGTCATCCAGAACTATTTTTGCAGCTTCTAAATATACTTCCTGATCTGCCTGGTTTGCTGTTGAAAGGCCCGCGTAGGCCACTTGCATTGATCGATATACTGCCATAGGGCCGCTACCGTTACCGGCCGGATAGTAATAATCAGACCAATAATTGCCAACATATGAATCACTTTGCTGATACAAGCCCGGGCCATTATCAAATGTTGTGGTTTGCGCGTAAACCGAAAGCTGGGGGAAGAAATAGGTACGCAGGTTCCAATAGGCGGGCCTAACACGGTCGCTGTTTAACATTTCAGTAAAGAACCCGCTGATAATAGGTTTTGTTGATAGCTCGGGATTAAGATAATCCTGATCAATCGTTTTTTTGCATGCGCTAAACGATACAGCCAGCGTAAGCAAAACAGATGTATATATAAATATCTTTTTCATGTTTTTACTAATCTTAAAAAATTAAAAAGTGGCGTTCAATGAAAATCCATAGCTCCTTGTTGATGGTATTGAACCATTGTCGATACCCTGGTTGTACCATTGATTTCCTAAAGTAGTTTCAGGATCAAGGTTTTTAAGCGTACGGTATATGTATAAAAGGTTGCGGCCAATTAATGAGAACCTTATTTTCGACAATCCCAGATTTTTAACAAGACTTTTTGGCAAATAGTACCCTAAAGCAACCTCGCGAAGCTTAATATAACTGTTGTTATAGATAGCTGTCCCCTGGTTTACTGAATTAGGATCACCTGCATCAAATTGATTAAAATAATAATCAGCTGCTGAAATGATGATGTTATTAGGTTTCCCATCTGCTAAAACTCCTGATTGTATTAAACCATCATGGTATACAGTTTGACCAGTCGGCCCGGATGTTGCGCTTGATGGCAGTTGTACATTTACGCCGTTAGCATTGGTATAATAAGTTAAACCACCATCCTGGGTATCCCTGTATTTAAGTGTGCTTGTATACATACCGGCGCTTATGCCGTATTTTAAA
Source organism: Mucilaginibacter mallensis (assembly GCF_900105165.1). Taxonomy (NCBI): domain Bacteria; kingdom Pseudomonadati; phylum Bacteroidota; class Sphingobacteriia; order Sphingobacteriales; family Sphingobacteriaceae; genus Mucilaginibacter; species Mucilaginibacter mallensis. Next base: position 3,887,732 of record NZ_LT629740.1, on the reverse strand, counting down.
GGAGTTGAGATCAATTGACCACCAAACCTGTAATCAACCAATGTAGTTAACGAAAAGCTTTTATAGGTAAAGGTATTGGATATACCTCCCGCAGCCTTAGGATTAATATTCCCTGATTTTACATAACGAGTTTGGTCATTATCATAATATCCGTTAGCATCCACTAAAGGTTTGCCATTTAACGTTTTAATAGGATAAGCATATATATTGCCTAATTCTTCGCCCGGCCTTGCAACAATCTTAATAGCACCACCTTCAAAACTTGAACCCGGCATAATTAATTCTTTCACATCAGGGGCAAGGGCATATACTTTTGTGTTAAAGAATGAATAATTAAGTCTTAGGTCCCACTTAAAGTTCCCTGTAAGGATAGGTGTAGCGTTTAAGGCAACGTCGAGGCCTTTAGTGCCTATTGTACCTACGTTAACAATCTGGCTGGCAGCCCCGTTACTGGGAGCTGTTGATAGCCCTAAGATCTGGTTGTTGATCTTGTTTGTATAAAAACTTACGTCAGCACCTAACCTATCATTTAAGAAACGTAATTCGGTACCAATTTCATATTCATGTTTTCTTTCCGGCTGTAAGGTATTGTTACCGTAAGCCGATGGTATGCTAAGTTGCGGTACTGATCCGTTAATGGTTTGCAACGAAGTTTGTGAATAGGCAATGTTTGATGTATATATAGGCGCAGGATTACCGTTCTGTGTATAAGAAAGCCTCAGTTTACCATAGCTTAAAAACGATGGCAAGCTTTTTCTAAGCAGATCACTAAAAACAAAACTTCCGTTAATAGCAGGATAATAATAGGTGTTATTCTGTGGTGGCAATGTTGATGAAACCTCCTGACGATAGGCGGCCTCTAAAAACAAGTAATCCTTAAAAGAAAGATCCAGCAAACCAAAGGTTCCTTTTTTTATTAGGTATTGCCTTTGATAGGAAGTACTAAGAATTCCTGTTGAATTGCTAAGCGAAAAGAAATTCTCTGTTACCAAGCCCTGTGTTGTGCCTGATGCCTGATCAAGATAGCTTTCGTGCCTGGCCGTGAAACCACCTGTTAATGTAGCGGTGAAATTTTTAACGATTTTCTTGCTGTAGCTTAATAACGCGTCACCGTATAATATTGAATAAATGCCTGATGATACATTGTAAGCACCTGTACTGGTACCGCCGGTATTAAATGCTACCGGGTAATTGTTATAATTTTCAGCGTCTGTATTACGGGCGGTATAATCATTACCCATTCTTAATCTTAATTTCAGGTCCTTGATGATTTCCCAGTTTAATGTAGCGCTTGAATACAACCTATTTTCGGTCTCTGTATATTGGTCTTTTAGTGTACTGAAAAAATAATCATATAAATTTGGCCTAACGTTAAATATAAAAGCCTCGGCGGGATTACGCTGGGTTTGATTGTAAGGCACATATTCAAAGCCGTCACTGGTAAGATATTTCTGCTCTACCAAACCCATATGCTCTTCACGTCCAAAAAAACCATCGAATGAATCGGCCAGCCTGTTGGTTTGATACGGACGATTATCGGTTATCGTATTTACGTAATTAGCAACCAGGTCAACGCTTACAGCTTTGTTCAGGATTAAGCTGCTGTTTAAGCCAAAGGTGTTTTTATGGACACCCGATTCCCTTTGTATACCATCATAATCCAGCCTGGTATATGATATTCTATAATCGGAGTTTTCAGTTTTATTTGATAAGGATACATTTGCACTGGAACTAAAACCGGTACGGAAGATATCCTTGTAATTGTTTGGCTGAGGGGAGTAGGATTGTATGGAGCCATCCCACCATTGTACCTTTTGTCCAAGCATCTTAGGGCCAAAATCAGCATAAGCCCTAAAGTTCGGGCGCCATCCTGATGGAGAATTAGCATCAGGAAAAGTGCCGTCAGCACTGGCACCAACTTCTAAATTTACATCAACCGGGTAACCTTGTCCATATACGTTTTGATAATTCGGCAAAAAGGCAGCCTGCTCTTCAGTGCCGTAATAATTGAAATCAACTGTCGGCCCTTTGCCTTTTATCCCTTTTTTAGTAGTAATAACAATTACACCACTTTCACCATCAGAACCATATAATGCTGTAGCACTACCACCTTTAAGTATATTTATTGATTCAATATCATCAGGGTTAATGTCTAATATACCATTGCCTTCAATCCTTTGGTCGGTATAAAAACCGCTGTTGTTAAATCCGGCCTGGCCGTATTGCTGTTGATTACGTATAATCACCCCATCAACCACATATAACGGGGGTTGGTTATAATTGATAGAGTTGATACCACGGATTTGTATACTAACCGCACTGCTGGCGCCACCGGGCTGTGTCCTTACAATTACACCGGCTGCCTTTCCATATAAGGCCGACGCAAAATTGGTACTTCCCGCTTCGGTAATGTCTTTCGCGCTTATGGTGCTTGTTGCATAACCCAACGCTTTTTGCTGTTGTTTTATACCAAAAGAAGTTACAACTACGTCATTAAGCTTATTGTCCAAAGGACCCAACGCTATATTAAATGTTGTTTGATCAATTACAGGAATTTCCTTTTTTTGATAACCGATATAAGAAACTACTATAATGGCTTTTTTATCAGCTACATCTAATTTAAAAATGCCGTTTTCGTCAGTACGTGTACCTGTTGCAGTTCCCTTTATAGATACCGTAGCACCAAACAATGGACTGCCTTTTTCATCTACAACCTTACCGGTAACAGGGATAGTAATTGGCCGTTCAACAATAGGCTTTTCAATAACTATTATTTTATCCTGCTGTTCCCTATACTCAAGCCTGGTGTTAAGCAGTAACATACCCAATATATCAGCTATCGTTTTATTTTTTGCTGATATATTGACTTCCTGGTAGGGCTTAACCATACCTTCATTGTAAATAAATTCAAATCCAGCCTTTTTACTTATTTGTGAAAAGGCTTCCTTTAATGACTTGTTTTGGAGAGTTATATCTATCCTGACATCTTTAACAGTTTGGCCATTAGATGAACTCGCCCAAAGTAATTGAGACGTTAATACAACGATTAAGAAAATATAAGACGTATACTTCATAATACGGAAAATATCTGATAGTATGCCCCGGGCATAATTTTTCATACCTTTATTTTGTTTTTATTAATGAATAATGAGTTAATTGAAAACATAATAATTACCGGTAAGTGATTGGCGTTACAACACCGGTATTATTAAATTTAGTACCGGAAAGTTTTAAAGCTCTCCGGTACTTCTTTTTTAAGTGGGTTAATAAAATTTTATATTCATACGCTTTATTTTTAAGGGGTTATAAATTAATTAAACATTAAAACTATTTTCTTGTCAGTTACATGGTATCTTAACTTATTTGAAATGCACAGCATTTTAATGATATCCAAAAGGTGATCTGTGCTATTAAAAGTTGCCGTTATATGATAATGCATTATGCTATTATCAGCAAACCCAATCTCTGTGTTGAACCTGTCGCTCAAAACATTGGCAACTTCACCCAGGCTCTTGTTATCAAATATTAGTTTACCGCTTGTCCAGCCCATTGCATCATCGGCCATGGCAATTTTGGAATACGTTGTTTTGCCTGATAATTTGTTAATGGAAATTTTATCACCTGGTAATAAAATTGACTTATTCAGCTTGCTGTTTTGGCCGGGAGCTGTAACAGAAACTTTTCCCTGGGTAACTGAAATACTAACAGATTTAAGGTATTTATAGAAACTGATATTAAAAGCTGTTCCTAAAACCTGTGTGTTGATGTTGCCCGATCGTACAATAAATGGTTTGTTTTTATCATGATAGATAGCACAATAAACCTCTCCTTCCAAAAGATCAACCTCGCGGAGCTTATTGCTGAACTTTTCGGGATAACGTAACCGGCTATGTGCATTTAAAAATAATACCGACTTATCAGCAAGCTCTATTCTTTTAATTTCACCTCTTTGGGTTTCTACTGTGTCATACTTTACAAGCTCAGCAGTATTGATTGGGTGAATACGGTGTTGAACGAAATAAAAACACGTTGAAAAACAAAGCAACAACATTGCGGCATATCCTAAAAGCCTTCTTAGGTTCAATTTTCTTTTTTCAGCATCCGGGTATAGCTGTACATCTTGATGACTTGTGTCTTCATCAGTATTTAATAATACATCCATCTCCTGTATCAGCGCATCTGTTATCAGGCCTTTTTCAATCAAATGAAAAAAAGCTTCAAGCTCCTCATCGGTGCATTGATTATTTAAATAGCGTTGTATTAATTTTTGTTGAAATTCCTTCTCATCCATAAAATATGGGCTGTTTATGGACTAAGACAATTAAATATGGCCGGAGGGTACCCCTGCAAAGAAATATTTTAAAATTTAATTAATATGAAGAACAAGCTTAAAGAGATACCAAACTCTTTTACTACCGAAAGCTTTAATGTGCGCATGGAACGCACCATATGTTTTTTAACGCAGCTGCGCGATATGCCAAGCAATTTTGCAACTTCATCATAGCTATGCCCTTGCTGCCGGCATAGTTTAAATACTTCGCGACTTTGGGGTGGGAGTGTATTTAAAATATTTCGTAAATAGTTCAGGTATTCGTTTGTTATTAAATTATCCTCCATCTCATTCCTTTTTTCACTTATGGAAGAATAGATAATACCCATGGCCTTTGAGTCGACGGATGCTCTTTTTAGGAAGTTTAATGTATGATTTTTAGTTATGGTATACAGATAGGGTTTAAAACTCTTTATTACCACAAGGCTATGGCGGTTCTCCCATATCCGTATAAATATCTCCTGGCAAAGATCGTCTGATAATTCAGGCGCTTTAATAAATTTATAGATGAACCTGTATATATCCATCCTGTAATGATTATATAATGCCTCAAAAGCAATACTATCGTCCTCCGATATTTTTTGTATTAGTTCATTTTCATTAAATTCCATTTCAGTTATCCGGATTATATTCAATCAATTACTAAGGATCAATACATTTATTTATAAGTATATAGCTCGTAACAATATTACCGGCGATAAACGAATGCGGTAAATTGCTGTTGAGATTAAAAGATTCTAAAACTTCACCATACTGGATGATTTAATGATGGGTTAATTGCTTTTTGTTCATTTCATTTTTTAACAACACATCATCAAGGTTTTCTATAACCATACCTGCAGTACCTTTTAATTGTGCGAATTTTTCAATTGGTGATAGTACTACACCGCTTTCATTAAGTAAGGTGGGGATACATAACTCATTTATTGCCTGCTCAATAGGAGCAAGCCATACCCTTCCGGCCTCGCGCCCCTTTCCGCTTAAAACCACCACCTGGGGGTTCATGATATGGATAAGAATAGCGATAGCCTGGCCTAAATGATATCCCGCTTCTGTAATTAATTTAATTGCTGCCGGACTACCTTCTCTTGCAAGCGCGAAAACTGCATTAATAATTTCCAGTATATTGCCGGTGTTTAGTGCCTGAAGCTCTGCAATTTCTGCCCTTGCTTTGTTTGCAATAATAATAAGGGAGGTTTCTGTTTCTAAACAACCTACTTTACCACAGCGGCATACTTTGCCATTCTTAAATAATGGGATATGGCTAAATTCACCGGCATAACCTGTAGAGCCACGAAAGATCTTGCCGTTAACAATCATGCCCAGCCCAATTCCCCAGCCTATATTTACAACCATAATTTCTTTTATGGTTCGTCCTAAGCCTAACTTCAATTCGGCTAAAGCTATAGCAGCCGAATCATTATCTATAAAAACAGGAATACCTATCCTTTCAGAAAGCATATCCCTGATATTTTTTGAATTATTTTTGAAATAACTTTTATTTACACCCTTTTCTATATCAATAACACCCGGCATTGATATCCCGACCGCCATAATTTTATTCTTTTCAATAGGCGAAACCCCAAAGAGATGCAAAACTTGTTCTATTACCAATTCAAGTGTGTTAACATCTTTGTAAATATCAATGTCGAACTGAATAATATCTGAAATAATACTGCCGGTAATATCCATGATAGCGGCCTGTACATTAAATTGGTTCATGGCCACACTTATAATGTATAAACTATCCGCTACCAGCGAGTACAGCAGCGGCTTCCGGCCCCCGCGCGAGTCGCCATAGCCATTTTCATAGACTATCCCGTTTCTAATCAGGTCGTTTATGTTTTTGGTAACATTAGGTATGCTGTTTTCAACCTGCTTACTAATTTCCAGGCACGTTGAATCGGGATTAAAATAAATTGCTTTAATAATGGCAATTGAACTTGCCGACAAGAGCTTGAAATCCGGCATTAAATGTTTATTTAAATAAATACTATTTTCAAATATAATATTTATTTAACTTTTTCAAAATATTATAAACTTTTTAAAATTTTTATTAAGTTTTGAAGTGATATATTTTTTCGGTTGTAATCGAATGGCCAAATAGCGGTACACCAATGTATCCCCAGATGTTCGGTTTGCCATCCTTTAATTTCAAGGCGCAATTGTATGTTTTACCGCTATAAAGATCATAGATATGACCATCATCACAGGCTCCATTGTGGTAAGTAAAAACGTTAAGCAAGATCAGGCCTTTGATGGAAATTCAAAGCGATCAAAAACCAACGTCAGCATGAAGCCAACGGAGCCCAAAGCGAGGAAAACCGTGTGAAGAATTGATGATAGCAGAATGTATTATTATCGAAGCGCGAGCTTTACCTGGCTGCCAAAATACTATAATGCCAGATTAATTAATAAATCATAATAGAACAGAATAGGATAAAAAATACTATTATTGCTTTACAATATTTATTTGACCAATTTTACTCCATTATCCCAATAATTAAATAGATGAAAAGCCTGCTTTTTTTGTTGTTATCCCTATGCGTATTTTCCGCTAAAGCTGTTGTAAGAATTAAAGTAGATACAGTCGTGCAGGGTGCTAATGTGCCATTGGAGATTGAGGATCCTCGCTGCATAGGCATCAATAAAGAACCCGCCCATGCAATTTTAATGCCTTACAAAAACTTACAAGAAGCACTAAGAGCTGATCGGCATGCTTCTTCTTTTTGCAGAAGTTTGAATGGGACATGGAAATTTAACTGGGTGGCCTGGCCTCAACAACGCCCTGTAGATTTTTATAAAGATAGTTATGATGTCTCCGGCTGGAAAGATATTAAAGTGCCATCTAATTGGCAGGTTGAGGGCTATGGTACGCCTTATTACAGCAATTATACTTATATTTTTAAAAAGGATTTTCCGCATGTGATGAGCGAGCCTCCCCGTAATTATACGGCGTATAAAGAACGCAACCCTGTTGGCAGCTATCGTCGTGATTTTACTGTTCCGGAGAACTGGAATGGCCGTCGCATTTTTATAACATTTGATGGCGTAGATGCCGGTTTTTTTATTTGGGTTAACGGGCAGAAAGTTGGTTATAGCGTAAATAGCCGTAATGCAGCTGAATTTGATATTACCCGATTTGTAAAGCCAGGCAAAAACATACTGGCGGTTGAAGTTTACCGGTTCACTACAGGAAGCTACCTTGAAGACCAGGATATGTGGCGACTAAGCGGCATTTTTCGCAATGTGACCTTATGGAGTACGCCGCAGGAACATATCAGAGATTTTTTTATAAAGACGATCCTGGACAAGCAATACAAGAATGCCACAGTTGATGTAACTGCCTGTGTGAAAAATTATGGTGACAAAGTAATTGCCGTTAATCGGTTGAGAGCGACATTATATAATGGCACAGTGGTTGTAACGAGTGCAAATGGAACCATACCGGCCCTTAAGCCGGGTGAAGAAAGGGTTGTTCATTTAAGTTTCCCGGTCAAGGATCCGCAGAAATGGACAGCAGAAACTCCTAAACTTTACACGGCGGTACTGACGATTGAAAAAGGAAATGATACCTTAGAAACCATTTCGTCCCGCACCGGGTTCCGCACCATCGAAATAAAAGGAAGGATTTTTACGATCAATGGTGTACGCATTAAATTAAAAGGGGTGAACCGCCATGAGAACTGGCCGAATGATGGTCATGCCGTTACTGAAGCACAAATGATCAGAGACATCGTCCTCATTAAGCAGGCAAACTGTAATCATGTCCGTACCTGTCATTATTCCGATGATCCGAGGTGGTATGAGCTGTGTGACGAATATGGCATTTACCTGGTGGCAGAGGCAAACCTTGAATGCCATGGTGCATGGGATGAATTTAACGAAGACCCCAGGATGAAAGATGCTATCATTGACCGTAATGTGGCAAATGTACAGAGCTTTAAAAATCATCCTTCGGTAATCATATGGTCGCTGGGTAATGAATGCGGCAGCGGTGGTTCCAATTTCAGGGCGGCACTCGCTACCGTAAAACAGCTTGATCCCTCGCGCCCCACACATTACCAGGGATTTGGCGTAGGCGAAAAGAACCCTGCCGATATTGAGAGTGATATGTATACCAGCTTACAGCAGGTGGAAGATTATGCAAAAGGAAATGAGCTTACCAAGCCGTTTTATCTGTGTGAATATGCACATTCCATGTTTAATTCGATGGGATCGGTGGATTACTACAATGCCCTTTTTGATAAATATCCTACCTTATTGGGTGGATGTATCTGGGAATGGCAGGATCAGGGTATTTACAATAATCGGGATCCCAAGCATCCTATTATTGCCTTTGGCGGCGGATTTGGTGAATATCCGAACGACCATTATTTTATCCATAAAGGAGTGGTATTCTCTGACAGATCCCCCAAACCTCAGTACCCTGCCTTAAAGCATGCTTATCAATGGATAGGCATAAAAGAAAGCAATTTGAAGAAAGGCATGGTAACCATTGTAAATAAATACCAGTTCATCACTCTGAATAGCTTTACCGGTAACTGGCAGCTCAGCGAAAATGGAATTGCGATTTCTTCCGGCACATTCAACCCTGGACAGGTTGGTCCGGGTACATCAAAAGATATTAAAATCCCTTTTATCATTACAAAAACAAAACCTGGTGCCGAATACTTTCTGCGTGTTTCATTTGTCACGAACAAAGACCAATTCTGGGCGAAAAAGGGATTTGAAGTTGCCGCCGAACAACTTAAATTGCCGGTGGTCGTACCTGCTGTAGCTGCAGATCCGGGTAAAATACAGTCACTCGAGCTGGATAATTCAAGTGACTTTGCCAGGATAAAAGGGAAGGGCTTTGAAATTGAATTTGATAAGAAAACCGGTGTTTTTTCCAGATTTAAAGAAAACGGGAAAGATATACTCCTGAGCAATGGCGGCCCGCAATTGCATTTGTGGCGGGCCCCTCACCGTAACGACGATATGTGGGCCGACGAAGGCTGGGTAAAATACGGTATTAAGTCACTTAACTGGGCAGCCGATAGTATAAAGGTTACTCAACTTTCACCCGGAAAAATAATCATCAGCGCAAAATTAACCGGTACGGGCAAAGCAGGCTTCATTGTTTATGAAAAGGTGGCATATGCCATTTCAGGAGATGGTGTAATAAGCGCAGATCATGATGTGGCTTTCAGTAATTCCAGTGTGGTTTTGGCCAGGCTTGGTGTGCGCATGTTTGTTAATAAGGACCTGAACAGCTTCAGCTATTTTGGGCGCGGGCCAATGGAGAATTATGCCGACAGAAAAAGCGCCTTTGATATTGGGGTGTACTCAAGTAGTGTGCTTCAACAAGTAACGCCTTATGAAAAACCGATGGAGAACGGTAACCATGAGGATGTTAGATGGGCCACGTTAACTGCTAAGAATGGTGCCGTACTAAAAATAGCTAAAGGCAGCGATGCGGCAGCATTGCAGGTATCGGCCCAGCCTTACAGCGATGAAGAAATGGAACCGGTTGAATACAAAATTGATATGCCCGGGAGTAAGGCGACAGTGTTATGTATAAGCCATCAAACATTAGGTGTGGGTTCAAACTCATGCGGCCCTAAGCCAATGGAACAATACACTGTTTATTCAAAACCTACACATTTTACCTATGAGATCCATTTATTAGCAGGCAATTAAGATTATCTAAATCCTATTAAATGAAACATTTTTTTTCTGCCTTATCCGTCCTTCCGTTACTACTGCTGTCTTTGTGTGGCTATGGTCAGAACAAAAATAAAGAGAGTAAGGAAGAGGTTGACTATGTTAACCCATTAATTGGCACCGCTTTTACCGGTTTTGCAGAGGGATTGGATGGCGGGGGCACTATGCCTTGCGTAAATGTACCCTTTGCCATGACTAATTTTGTTGCACAAACGGGTGAAAATAAAATGAGCAGGATGGTTTACCAATACGAAGATAAAAAGGTCATTGGCTTTACCGCAACACATCAGCCAACCGTATGGATGGGCGATTATGGGTATGTTTCTGTAATGCCGCAAATTGGGGAACTTAAAGTTTTGCCGGAAGAGCGGTCTTTGCCTTTTGATCATAAAGATGAGATTTCTACACCCTATTATTACGCCGTTACATTAAATGCCGGTAATGATCAAAAGATCAGGGGAGAAATTGCAGGAGGCAATACTTGTGGTATGTTTCAGTTCACCTTTCCCAAAAGTGATCAGGCACATCTTATCATTCAGGGGATTAATTTGAATCCCGCTTTAGCGGATTCAGCAAATAACTATTCTAACCGGATCGAAAAATTAAGGGGATATGTTCATATTGATCTTCTTCATAATGAAATAACGGGGTATAACCCTGACCGGCAGTCCGCGCAGCTTGGGCCGGAGCTGAAAAATTTCAAAGGCTATTTTGTTATTCGATTTGATAAAAAGATAAACAGCTATGGGACATGGGATAAGCAAACTATCAGTAAGAACAGTACCAGCCAGTTTGGAACACGTATGGGCGCTTATCTTTCTTTCAATACAAAAACAACCGAAGTAGTTAAAGTAATAGTAGCCACCTCTTTCATCAGCATAGAGCAAGCAAAAAGTAATCTTCAAAGAGAAATTAGCGGATGGGATTTTGGTGGCTTGGTTAAAAATACCCGCAAGCAATGGCAACAGCAACTAAAAGTAATGACGCTAAGTGGAGTATCTAAAGATCAAAAAACAATTTTTTATACCGCGCTATTCCACACGATGCTATTCCCGAGGCAATTTTCTGAGTACGGGAAGTATTACAGCGCGTTTGATGACAAGGTACACACCGGCACATCCTATAATGATTACTCTTTGTGGGATACCTTTAGGGCCTTGCATCCCCTGCTGATACTTACCCAGCCGCAACGGGTAAACGGAATGGTTCAATCGTTGCTGCAAATGTATAAAGAAGGTGGCTGGATGCCGATGTGGCCAAATCCTACCTATACAAATATTATGATTAGCACGCATGCGGATGCCGTAGTTGCTGACGCTTATGTTAAAGGGTTTCGTGGATTTGATCAGCAGTTGGCTTACCAGGCAGTGCACAAGGATGCTTTTACCGCGCCTGACGGTGACACCCATAAGCTATGGGGAGATCGTGATCTGTGGACAAGTTTTGAGGCCAGGGGAGGACTAACCTATTACCATCAGTTGGGTTATGTCCCGGCAGATAAGACCAAAGAATCCGTATCACGGACCATTGAATATTCGGTTGATGATTATTGCGTTGCGCAAATGGCTAAAGGAATGGGTAAAAAAAGTGATTATCAGCAGCTTGTTAAATGGAGCAATAACTACAAAAACGTTTACAATACCGTTACCGGCTTTATGGCTCCGAAAAATAGTGATGGCCGCTGGGCATCAAACCCGAATATAGGATTTACCGAAGGAACAAACTGGACCTATACATTCGGCGCTATGCAGGATATTCCAGCAATGATTGTACTGATGGGTGGTAAAAAGGCCTTTGCAGAAAAATTGACTAAAAACTTTGATGAAGGGCATTACCGGGCTGATAATGAACCGGGACACCATTACCTGTATCTTTTTAATTATTGTGGCATGCCCTGGAAAACACAGGAATTGGTTCGTGAACATACCTCAGCGGTAAACTTCCGTAACGCACCCGTGGGTATCAACGGGAATGACGATTGCGGGCAAACATCTGCCTGGTACTTGTTTAATACCATGGGCTTTTATCCGGTTTCACCGGCCAGTGGATATTACAGTGTTGGAGCACCACAACTTCCATTTATAACTTTGGATTTACAAAACGGGAAGAAACTAACAATTAAAGCGATAGGCTTATCCGAAAAAAATAAATATGTTAAGGAAGTACGTTTTAACGGGAAGCTAATCAAAGATCAGCTGATCTCACATAAGCAGATCATTCAGGGAGGCTCTCTGGTTTTCAAAATGACCAGTATTCCGCAAAGTTAAGATTAAGCGAAAGCTTTTGGCTTAACCAGCCAGTCCGGCTTTTGAGAATAATACAAATAAGGCTACCATAACAGCAACCAACAGGGCATTTACCCAATGACGTCTCCGCCAGGGAGTAAGATAGCTATTAATTACTTTTACCGGGCGTTTAACGGGCTTCATTGGTGCAAATTGGCCGATAATCAGCATTAATGCCGTAGTTGCAATAAATAGCAGCGCCAGTATATGAAGAAAATTTATACCCGTTTGAAAAACAAATTGTGTTAGCAGATAACCTGTGGCGCAGAAAACGATCCCACATTTTGCAGCTATTGGGGGCACCTTTTTGGTCAGGAACCCGACAAACATTACCGTAAAAATGGGGATGCTGAATGTCGCGTTAGCTTTTTGCATATAAGTATAAAAATTACTGCTGGCAAAAATGATCATCGGGGCCAATAATATGGCGATCAGCGCAGCTACAGTTTCAAATTTTCTGGATGCCAGTAATAATGTGCCGTCGTTAAATTTTTTCCTATGCCTGATGAGATAGGGTTTATAGATATTTAAAATGAAAAGCGTACCGGAACTATTCAATGCTTTTGAGAACGAAGTTATAGCTGCACCGAATACAATCGCTGCTATAAACCCGCAAATTGCCGGTGGTGTAAGATCCCTGACTAATTTAGGGAATACCTGGATAGTTTGCGGCATATGCTCATATGCATGTACCGCTATAATGCCCGGTAGCATAAAGAGAAACGGGCCCGCCAATTTTCCGCAACAGGTTAACGCGATACCTTTCTGGCTCATTTCCAAGTTCTTTGCAGAGAGCGCTTGTTGGACAATAACCTGCTCGGTTCCCCAATAAAATAAATTAACCAATAACATACCTGTAAAAATACCCGAAAAGGGAACAGCATCTGTAGCACTACCAATAGCGTTTAAATGTTCTTTATGCGTAGTCAATAATTGATGCCAGCCGGAACTCCAATCACCATTCCCGATATAACGCAGTCCAAAATAAGTAAGGAAAATACCTCCTGCAAATAAGCAGACTCCCAACAAAATATCGGATACAGCAATGATTTTCAGTCCACCCAATACGGAATAAGTGCCGCCTGCTATGCCCATAAAAAGCACCATGATAACGATTCCGCCGAAATAGGTGCAATGGAAAACATCAGAGATCCGGAACATGCCGTTAAGCGCGACTGCCCCTGTATAAAGTATAATGGGCAAAAGATTTACCATATAACCAATCAGGAAGATGGCACTCACCAGCATTTTTGTTCCGTTATCAAAACGTGTTCTCAAAAAATCAGGGGTCGTATTAATTCCGCCGCGCAGGTAAACCGGCATAATAAACTCCGAAACGATAACCATTGCAAAAACAGAGCTCACGCCCCAAGCCATCGTAGTCATATTATTAATATAAGCGGCTTCACTGCCGCCCAGGAATTCAGCGGCATTTACATTGGTGAAGAACAAGGCGCAGCCAACAGCCGCAAAGCTTAATTTCCTGTTGGCAAAAAACAGGCCCGCAACATTTTTTATTTTACTTTTTTTGGAAGTTAAGAGTGATACAGCAATAATGGCAATTATTACTGCCAGAAAACTAATTAAAGCTATGCCATTCATTTTTTAAAGCGAATCACGGCGTTTTAATACGGTAGGAATTACTTCCTGTACTTGTTCACGCCCAATTATAGCCTGCCCAACCCGTTTTCCCATTTGCACAAAATCCGTCGAATAAGTTGTGATACCACCGCCGATCAGTTCTTTAATTACCTCGTCATTGTGAGATAAAATACCAATATCTCTTCCCGGCTTCAGTTTCTTTACTTTACAATCCTTCAATATTTCCCAAATTTCCGCATTGTTCAATGAAAAATAGACTTTCCCTTGTTCTACCGATCCTGGAATGTATTCGGGAAGCATTCTTGCATTAATATCAAAATCTTTAACAAACTTTTTAAACGCACGTATAATTTCCAATGGATTAAGTGATCCCGGTAAATGGAAGAAAATCATTTCGTCGTATAGTTTGATTTTTTCTGCCAGCGCCGAAAAGGCTTCATATGAAGCTTTTTCAAATTCCTGGGTTACATAATTAAATTCCTCGCTTAGGGGTTCAAAACGATCAAACATAATGAACTTATTCCGTGGTAAAGGATCCAATAAATGTTTGGTTCTGGGGTGGGGGATCGGGGATACCACGTACATTCCATATTTGCCCTTAACCATATCCATAATACTTTCAAAGATCGTAATGTTGCCATGGTGAAAGAATACATCTATCTGAACATTAGCGCCCAATTCATCCCTGAAACTACGGTAAAACTGTTCCTGAAAAGAGTCCATAAGATACATCACTAAGGCAACCTTAAGTGTCTGATCGGTATTTTCGTTGGCTACATAAAAGCCCAAACGGTTTTTTGATTGAACAATTCCCCGGCTGATCAGATCTTTATACCCTTTCATTATGGTTGCCCTGGCGAAGCTCAACTTCTTAACCATAGTATTTACCGAAGGAAGCGCTTCGCCTTTAGAAACGATACTTTCGTTAATGGCGTTTATTATGCCATTAACAAACTGGTCGTGTTTAGAGAAGGATGGCATTTCTTCCAGTTCCAGGATTTTTTCATAAATGGTTACCATATGCGATTGTATAGATTATATAGGTTGTCAAAAGCTTAATCGCAAAAAAGTTTGCTCATAATCATATTTATTAACTCAGTAACAGTGTTAGGTTTGTAAATATAATCTGTTCTATTCTATTTACAATAGCAAACGTTAATAATTTCACCGGACTTTAAACCTTATCTGCTTTTTTCACAACGTTGGATCATTTTAAACAGTTTGCCCCGTTAATTACTCTCCAATAATTTTTCCAGCTTCCACATATATAAATGTAGCCTGCATTTTAATAATTAGAAGCTGCGATTATGTTAACTAATTAACAATAGATGGCCAATGGATTAATATTGGTTCAGAGTGGCCTGTTTTGTTGTTGTAATTGTAATCAAAGCGATACTATCTTCTGGTGGACTCATGTAAAACGGCAAAAAAGACAACATTTTTTTTAAATAATTTGATATAACAGAAAAAATATTTTTTCTTTACAAAATATAGAACAGACCAGAACAGCATTGTAATTTATTAAAAAGAATACTTCTCCGCATCTGCGGCTGTGGCATTCTTTGGCTTATTTTAACTGTGGTCTTTATTCTTCTAAAAATAATTATGATAAAGCGATATATATTAGTGATTTTTCTTTTTTACTGGTCCAACTCATTTGCCCAGCAATACCGGTGGAATTTGAATAAGGAAAAAGGGATAGAGTGGACTATAGGCAAAAATATAGCAAAGCATTTAGATCATGTGGAAATGAGCGGAAGGTTGGTTTCGGTGATTGTTACTTACGGTATTGACAGCCTTCAGCATGCGGTTATTCATAAAAGCGTGGTATTTCCTATGCTGCGTACCATTCCAAACGATACCCGGGGTAGTCTTCACAGTGATTTCGAACAATCCATCACGCCAATTATGATCAATGGCAGCGCGGTTACTGAATCACCGGTATCATTTTCCTTTAATGGAATTCTGCATATGGTATCAACAGCAGGTAGGGATATAAGTATTGAGCATAATATATTTCCTTCCTTTGATAAAGCAGCCGTTATCGAACAATGTGTCATCAGCAATAAGAGCAAGGAGGCTGTTGAAATTTCTATATCCGGTTGGGATCATAAAGATACAACAGATGCTGCTAAAGGTGTTTATGGCGCTTATGTGTTGGAAAGCAAGTTGTACGGTGGAGGCAAAGCTAGGTTATTACCTGGCGGGAAGTACACTTATTCGGTTATTATATCTGGCTATAAAATATGTGAGCAGTCATATTATTATTCTGCAAATTACGAGCACCTCAAAAGAATGGATTTTTTGAAAGAACTCAACCATGAACTGGTTTTAAAAACACCGGATGATACGTTAAATGCAATGTTCAACTTTTCCAAGATCAGGGCGAGTGAAAGTATTTATGATACTAAAAACGGTTTAATGCACGGCCCCGGTGGCGGATCATATTATGCCGCTATATGGGCAAATGATGAGGCAGAATATGTGAACCCGTTTTTTCCTTTTTTAGGTAACGGTGCCGGTAATGAATCGGCCATGAATGCTTTCAGGCTGTTTGCGGGCTATATGAATAGCAATTTTAACCCTATACCCAGTTCTATAACTGCCGAAGGAACCGGCTTTTGGGCAGGTGCGGGTGATAGGGGAGATCAGGCTATGATCGCTTATGGCGCATCAAGGTTTGCGCTGGCTTATGGCGATACATCGGAAGCGGAAAAGTTATGGCCGCTTATCAACTGGTGCTTTCAGTACCTTGAAAAAAAGAAAACTCCCAAAGGGGTGATCGCCTCTGATGCGGATGAACTGGAAGGACGGTTTCCTGCAGGCAAAGTAAATCTATCCACTAATGTGCTCGCCTATGGTGCAATGATCAGTGCTTCACACTTGGCAGCTGCATTGGGCAAAGGAGATGCTGCACAAGACCTGAAACAGCGTGCGGCAGCATTAAAGATAGCGATAGATAAATATTTTGGAGGTAAGGTTCAGGGCTTTGATACCTACAGGTATTATTATAGCAACACCACTTTACGATCATGGATAGGATTGCCATTGGTAATGGGGATATTTGACAGAAAGCAGGAAACACTTAAAGCACTTTATTCGCCATTTTTGTGGACAAAAGACGGTATGCTTACAGAATCAGGATCAAGCACTTATTGGGACCGCGCATTGCTTTATGCGTTAAGAGGATCATTTTACGCAGGCGCTACCGACAGTACTTTAAAATACCTGAAATACTATTCAGGAAAAAGGCTTTTAGGGGAACACGTTCCTTATGCTATTGAAGCCTGGCCCGAAGGTGATCAACGACAGCTTTCAGCCGAAAGTGGTCTTTATTGCAGGTGTATTACCGAAGGCTTATTTGGCTTGCAGCCAACAGGCTTCAATTCATTTTCAGTATCGCCGTATCTTCCCAAGGGATGGAATGAGATGACGCTTGAGCATGTAAAAGCTTTCAATAATGATTTTACGATCCGGGTTTTAAGGATTAAAAATGGCGGTGAAAAGATTATTATTGAAGACTCAAGCGGTAAGATAAAAACATATTTCTTTGATGGTAAAACCCCGGTGGATGTTTCACTATAATTATATGATGAATAGAGCAACTATGAGAAAATTTATATTAACACTGGTTTTAATCATCTCCTGCGGGTTGGTGTATGCGCAGAACAATAATTTGCAATTTAAATCTGCCGATACAGCTTTACAGACCGCATTTCAGCGGGCAAAAGTTATGGCTTTACATTATAAAGGAAAGCCGGGCGATCCGGTAGGCCCCTGGTATGAATCAGCATTGCCGCCACGTTTTGCTTTTTGCATGCGCGATGTCTCACATCAGAGTATAGGTGCAGAGGTGCTTGGCCTGGATAAAGAAAATAAAAACATGCTCACCCTCTTTGTCAAAAATATATCTGCAAACAAGGACTGGTGTACCTACTGGGAAATTAACCACTTCGGTAAACCGGCTCCTGAAGATTACAAGGATGACAAGCATTTTTGGTTTAACCTGAATGCGAATTTTGACATAATGAACGCCTGCTGGAATTTATATTTATGGACAGGTGACCAGGAGTATATTAAAGGCGCTGCCTTTAAGAATTTTTATGAAAAGACTGCCAATGAATATATAAAGACATGGATATTAGAGCCGGATTCGTTACTCACAAGGCCAGCACACCCTAATGTTACCCTGCCTTACGATTCGGAGGATGCCAAGAAACGATGCCGTGGTCTTCCTTCGTATTCAGAAGGGGTTCAGAATATAAAAATGGGCGCTGATCTGATCGCCGCCATTTACAGGGGCCTGCTTTCTTATGCTGAAATTTTGAAAGTCAACGGTGAAAATATGAAGGCATTGGCAGTTTTAAAGAATGCAGAAAAATACCGCCAGGCATTGGATTCTAAATGGTGGGATGAAAATGATCAGCTCTATTATACTTATTTTACCAGTGACAACAAGTTTGGTAAAACGGAAGGTGAAACTTTCCTACTGTGGTTTGACGCGATAAAGGATCCGGTAAGAAAACAGAAAACAATTCAGCATTTACTTAACAATAATTGGAACATAGAGAATCTTTCCTATTTCCCCTATATTCTATATGTCAACGGATACCCGGATCAAGCTTATAACTACATGCTGAAATTAACCGATCCTAAAACGGATAGAAGAGAGTACCCGGAAGTTTCCTTTGGGGTGATCAAGGGTTTTACCGAAGGTTTGATGGGTATTTCTGCTGATGCGCGCGTTAACCGGCTAACTACCCTGTATCGAAATACAGCCGATATTAGTTCTACCCTTATGTCAGTACCTGTACTCCATACGACCATTGATCTGACACATAAAGACAGAAAGACCTCAACTATTACCAATGTTGGCAAAATAGCTATTCAATGGAGACCTAAATTTGCAGGTAATTACGCTTCTATATTTATTGATGGAAAGCGACTTAAAGCCACTCACGAAAAGAATTGGCTGGGTAACCAATTTTCTTATGCCAATGTAAGTTTGAAAGCTGGACAAAAAATAACAGCTTTGGTGAAATAAAATAGGCAATCGGTTAGTATTAGTTAAAAGAGTTAGTGAATGAGCTTGAATATTACAAAAATGAAGAGGCTTTATTTAATTATAGTATGCATTGGTCTGTTTCTTTTATTGTCTGTTCAAGCTATTGCACAATCTAGTCGTATCGGCTATCTATCTATTAATCAGCGTAAGCATGCTTCTGAAAATGTTACCTATTATATCGACCCCCAAAAAGGAGCTGATCAAAATTCCGGTTTAAGTATCAAACAGGCCTGGAAGACTTTTAATCCTGTTAATCAGATTATTTTATCAGCAGGGGACAAAGTAAATATCTTATCGCCGGGGGCATTCCATGAATCATTGCTTGCTGTTGCCAGAGGAACAGCCAAAGCACCTGTTGTTATACAATTTGCACCCGGTAATTATAATTTTTACCCGGATAATTTTTATAAAAGGTTACTTGCAATTTCCAATACTAATGATACCCCTGATGAGCCAAAAGCAATTGCGATTTATTTGGCTGATTGCCGCTTTTTAAATGTTAACGCCGTGGGGGCAAATATTATCCTGCATGGGAAGGCCATTGAAACCTGCGTTAACCAATCTGAAAACGTTGTATTACACGGCATCAGTTATAACTATAACCGGCCTACAGTTTCCGAAATAAAAGTGGTAGATGTACAGCCGGGCTTTGCTGATGTTATGGTGCATCCGGATTCCTGGTATACTGTAAAGGATAGTTTATTAACGTGGCTGGGTGAAGGATGGTCATACCGGCCGGATAGTTACTGGCAGGTATATGATGCTGATTATGTTTATCGTCAAGGCATCCAGTTTAATAATATTCGCTGTGTTGTTTTGGGAAAGAATAAATTGCGGCTCTATTTTAAAACTAACCCGGGTTTTACCACTGGTTTAATTTATCAAAACCGCAACGTACTTCGCGATTGTGCAGGTATATTCTTTGCCTATAGCAAGAATATTGTTATGGACCATGTACGTATCTATTTTATGCACGGAATGGGGGTAGTTAGCCAATTTTGTAAAAATATAAAGATGGACCATCTAAGTGTAAGACCTGATGAAAAATCCGGGCGTACCTGTGCGGCCTGGGCTGATATTCTTCACTTCTCGGGATGCAGCGGCTTGATTGAAATAAAAAATAGTTATTTATCAGCCTCAAATGATGACGCGATCAACATCCACGGAACTTTTCTAAAAGTCGTTGAAAATCCGAATCCTCATCGAATAACAGTTCGCTTTATGCAGGGGCAGACCTTTGGCTTCAAGGCATTCATGAAGGGTGATAGTATCAGTTTCATCAATCCTTCAACGCTGCAATCTTTTGCTGTAAACAGGGTTATCTCAGTTAAAATGCTTAATGATAAAAATATGGCATTGATCCTCAAAGAGCCTGTTCCTCAAAATATCATAAACAATGTAGTAGAAAACATGACCTACACACCCAAAGTCTGGATTCATAACGATACGATCACTCGTATACCAACACGGGGTATACTAATCACTACCCGGCGCAGGTCTGTTATAAAAGATAATGTTATAAACCATACTTATATGAGTGGTGTGCTGGTTTCGGACGATGCCGCAAGCTGGTATGAATCCGGAGAAGTTACTGATCTTAAAATTGATAACAACATATTTCTGGATTGTGGTGAACCGGTTATCAATATCCATCCTGAAAACGTCCAACCGGGTCCGGGTGCCGTACATAAAAATATAATGATCTTAAATAACACCTTTTATTTGAGGGATAGGATGGCGCTAACTGCAAAAAGCACCAATAATATCAGTTTTACTGCAAATAAGATCTTTATGAATAAAAACTATGGCATCGATAGTTGCATCAGTTTTTATGATTGTTCAGGTACTTCCACAGGAAAAAATAAAATCAGACCGACGGATACTTTAAACTGTCCCCAATAAATTTCACATAACCGGTAATGCCAGTAAAAGGAATATGAAGAAATATTTCCTTACCCAGATGGCGTGCCGTAAAATTTAGTATCGCTACTTAGTCATAGCTTATTGTACTGTGGACCAGTCATTTCGGTGGAACCATAGAAAAGATTGTAAAAAAACGTTAACGAAATTTTACATGCAGTAAAATTAATTCAACCAATAGTTTATTCCAGGCTGATACAAATAATTTTATTTTTTTTTCAACAAAAGAATTTGGATGTATCGATAATGTTACTACTTTTACAATAATAATAGACCAGACTAGAATAACCTAATTTAAACCAACCAATTATGAAAAGAAAAGTACCACCAAAATTGGGCTTGTTATTGCTTAGCTGCTTTTTGCTGCTTTGTACTTTACAGGCTTTTTCTCAAGTGTCCAGAAGCATCAGTGGGCACATTACAGATGAACACGGGCAGCCACTGCCCGGAGTGAGTGTATTACTCCAGGGTACCTCACAAGGAACTACGACCGACCAGGACGGATTTTATAAGATCAGTGCTTCCAATGGGGCAACGCTTGTTTTTTCCTATATCGGCTATGACCGCAAGACATTAGAGGTAACAGCCGGCTCGGGCGGCGACGTTATATTAGCGGTAGATAAAAAATCAGGTACGCTTGGTGAAGTTGTAGTTATCGGTTACGGTACCCGGCAAAAAGCCAATGTAACGGGTGCCGTAAGCTCAATTAAGGGCGACGAACTGGAAAAATCGCCTGTAGCTAACTTATCCAATGCTATCGCGGGCGCAGTACCTGGGTTGATCGTAAATACGAACAGCGGAGAACCTGGTGCCGATGATGCTACTATCCTCATCAGGGGAAAAGGTACCTTAGGCGGCGGTTCAAATACGACGCCACTGATAGTAGTAGATGGTGTTCCCGACCGTAGCTTCAATCGCCTGGATCCGGGTGACATCGAATCCTTTACCGTATTAAAGGACGCGTCAGCTGCTATTTATGGCGCGCGGGCAGCCAATGGCGTTATATTAATCACCACTAAAAGAGGTAAGGCCGGCAAGCCCGTTTTATCCTTTACTTCAAATTATGCACTTACACAACCTACAAGGGTGCCTCAAATGCTGAGCTCGTGGCAATATGCGCAATCTGTTAATGAATATGACAATTTAATAGGGCAGAAACCGCAGTATACTGCCGCAGATATTCAGGCATACAAGGACGGATCAGATCCGCTCGGTCATCCTAATACAGATTGGTGGAGCGCGCTTATGAAAACCTGGACGCCCCAAACTAATAATGTATTGTCATTAAGTGGTGGTACCGATAAGATAAAATACTTCATATCAGGCCAGGACCTTCACCAAAACAGCATGTATAAAAGTGGAACCGATTATTATAATAATGATAACGGCAGGGTTAATCTTGATATACAGGCAACCAACAACTTTAAAATTGGTGTTGATGTGTTATTTCGTGATGAATATAAAAATGGCGAGGCTCCCGGTTATGATGCCAACGGTATCTTCAATCAGCTTTGGAGCGATTATCCTTATTTGGTACCAGTTTATCCAAACGGTAAAGTTGGTGTTGGTATAGGCGGTGGGCCCGGCAATAGTATGGTTTACGTGTTAAATGGCGACCTTGGCTATACGCATGATAACTATGATTTCCTGCAAACTAAAACATCGTTTAGCTGGGCGCTGCCAAAAATTACGTCGGGCCTGCACCTGGATGGTTACTTTGCTTACGATGATAACTGGAACCAGTTTAAAGGCTTTAATGCTATACCGCCGCCGGCTTATAGTTATAATAGTACAACACAACAATATGATGAATATACTTCAACCGTACCGGGAAGCCTTACTTTAGAGAATACGAAACAAATTAACAAACTGGTTCATTTACAGTTGGGTTATGATCATAAATTCGGCAAAAGTGCTGTAAGCGCGTTTGTGGCTTACGAGCAGGAACAACAAACCTATACCGAACTTGATGCTTACCGTACCGGCTTTCTGAGCAATAATGTAACTGAACTATCAGCAGGTAGTGCTCAGGGTGAAACAAATAATTCAGTGACTACGCAGTTTGCCCGTCAGGATTATATCAGCAGGATTTCGTATAACTATGATGATCGCTATATCATTGATTATAATATGCGTTATGACGGATCATCAAATTTCCCGGCAGGAAAACGTTTCGGGTTCTTTCCATCTGTATCAGCAGCATGGAGAATTTCGCAGGAAAAATTCTGGGATCCAAATTCAATTGTTGACAATCTCAAACTTAGAGCTTCATACGGATTGACCGGGAATGATGTGGTTGCATCTCCTTTTCAGTATTTGCAAACATATACTTTAGCCACCGGCCAGGGGAATGGCTATTATTATGGCCCTAATGCTACGCAACAGTCAGGTTTAACTCCCGGAGCAACGCCAAACCTGAATATTACCTGGGAAAGATCAAAAATGCTGAATATCGGTATCGATGCTGAGCTATGGCATGCACTGACTGCTTCAGTAGATGTATTTCATGAGATTCGTTATGATATCCTGGTACCGCCAACCCTGTCAACACCTGATTATGCTGGTATAAGCCTTCCTGATGAAAATTTGGGTAGGGTACAGAACCAGGGTATTGAACTTGACCTTGGCTATCGCAATAAAATCGGGAATTTTAACTATCACATAAACGGTAACATGACCTATGCGGTTAATAAAGTACTGTATGAGGATGAGCCGGCTAATGTACCGAGCTATCAGCAAAAAACCGGGTACCCAATTGATTCCTGGTTACTTTATAAGGCAGATGGGCTTTACCAAACACAAGCCCAGGTAAATGCCAGCCCGCATCCAAATGGATCTGGTCCTGGTGATATCAAGTATGTTGACGTGAACGGCGACGGGCAAATCAACGCGCTGGATGAAGTAAGAACAACGTTATCACCAACTCCACAGATCATGTTCGGCACAACCCTTGGCGGTAACTGGAAAAACTGGGATTTTACTATTTTCTTCCAGGGGCAGGCACGCGCCGAAGTTTTGGTGCAGCCGGGTGGCCTGAATATGGCGGAACAGTTTTTTACCGGACGCTGGCTACAGCCGGGTGATAATACCTATCCGCGCACATTTAACGGGCCAACGAATGCGACTTACGGCTCAAATACTTATGCATCAACATTTTGGTTGAAAAATGATGCCTATCTGCGGTTAAAAAACCTCGAAGTAGGCTACACCTTTGCCAGTTCGCTGTTAAAGAGTATCAGTGTACAGTCGCTAAGGATATACGTCAGCGGAAATAACCTGCTTACTTTTGATTCACTCGGGCCATCATTTGATCCCGAGGCGGCTTATAGCAATAATTCGATAAACGGACGCTATTACCCGCAGCAGAGAGTCATCAATCTTGGAGCAAACATTAAATTTTAATAAAGAAAGTCATGAAAAAAATATATATGTTAGTTGGGGTGGTGCTGGTACTGCTTACAGATCTTTCATGTAAAAAGGTATTGGACCTAACACCACAAAGTAGTTATAGTACAACTACGGTTTGGACGGACCCAAACCTAATACAGGTGTATGTAAACGAAGTCTATAAAGAGTCGGTTTACGCTTTTAAAGATGGCGGCTTCGGCTGGGGCTCACAAACAGATGAGCTGTACAGTAATTTTAACTGGTGTAGTGAAAATGTGTATGTACAGGGATTGGCCACGCCTGATAACCAAAACAGCTCTTTTCCATTAAACTATAGTTCTACATTGAACGACTGGACTACCTTATACAGTACCATATCAAAGGAAAACCTTTTCTTTCAAAACATCACGCAAGCTGATACTGTAGGTTATGGTCCGCAGCTTACTAACTTAAAAGGTGAGGTGCATTTTTTAAGAGCCCTTTGTTATTTTGAATTATTAAAACGCTTTGGTGGCGTACCATTGATCACTAAAGTTTTTACAGTTGATGATAAAAGCTTTAATGACGCAAGGGCCACCTGGGATGCAACCAGGGATTTTATTCTTGCTGACATCAATGCTGCTGCAGCGGTGCTTCCAAAAACGTATACAAATAGTGCCGATGATGGAAAAGCTACCTTGGGTGCTGTGCTTGCTTTAAAATCACGTTTGCTATTGTATGCTGCCAGTCCCGCATATAATACTACAAATGATATGACCAGGTGGCAATCCGCAGCAGATGCCGCTAAAGCGGTAATGGATTTGGGCACCTATTCGCTTTACGGTAATGCAAGCAGCTACAACCATATCTTTATTGATTTCTTCAACCCGGAGGTTATTTTTTCGAGGGTGTATAATGGTACAAACTATGAAGATAGATACAATACGCTGTACCGCGATTTAAGTCCTAACGGATACAATGGCTATTCGGCTTACAACGTTTTGGAGCAAATGGTAGAGGATTTTGATATGAAAGACGGCTCAGCATTCAGTTGGAGTAACCCCACTGAAGCCGCAAACCCATATGCCAACAGGGACCCGCGTTTTGGCGTTGATGTACTGTATAACGGTGCTCCGTTCCAGGGGCGTAACGCGCAATTTTATGAAGGCGGCTTAGATTCAAAAGAAAGTACCCTATCTCCATGGAATGCTTCAAAAACCGGATACACGATCCACAAAATGGTTGATGATACCTACAATTTTAACATCCAACCTTACAGCTCTTGCCAATGGGTGGCATTCCGTTATAGTGAAATACTTTTAAATTACGCCGAAGCTGAAGCGGAATTGGGTAATTCGGCAACTGCGTTAACGTATGTAAATATGATTAGGGAACGCGTTGGCATGCCTGATGTAACTGCAGCCGGGCAAACTGACCTGATCAATAAAATTCGCCATGAAAGAAGAATTGAATTGTGCTTTGAAGGCCATCGCTTCTTTGATCTCAGGAGGTGGGGCATCGCACAAAGCGGTAATGGAAATGGCCTTGGTATAATTATTACCCCAACTTCATCAGCAAATACTTCATTTACTTATAAGGTTGATACCATGCAGGTTAGAACATGGCAGCAAGGTTTCAATCTGTATCCTATACCACGTAAGGAATTAGAGGATGACCCGGCATTAAAGCAGAATCCTGGTTATAATTAGTAGTTTCATAATTAATTAAACAGATCAGTGGATGTTACAAGCATTTACTGATCTGTTTTTGCATAAGGATACCCGTTACTATTTAACTTATAATATAAACGTATGTCATATCCTCCATCAGATATGCCATTTCCTGCTTTGCCTGTGACATTACGAAGAAGCTTTGTATCTTTCCTACATCTGGTAGTTTTGACAACTTATTCATTAATAACTCGTTGTATTTGTCCATATCACATATAGCAATTCGCAATAAAAATCAAAGTCACCGGTCATATAACAGCAATCCATTGCTTCTTTTAGCGTATAATCGATCTTCATTGAATGCCCGGAAAAAAATAAATAAAAAACAGGCTGGGTATGATTTTCAATACAAGCCCATGCAAAAGTAAAAGAGGCTATCCCTTTTGAGACAGCCTCTTTTATGTTTAGTGATTTCTTAAATTATGGATTTGGAAGTCCCCACCAAACGGGTTTATAAATAGGAACAGTTCCCGGATAACTCGAATTTGAAGTTAATTCCGAGCTAGGATACAACATACGCAACGGCAGTTGTCCGGGGTCAATTAATGAATGTGCGGTAATAGCAAAGAAGGTTGGATAACCTGTTCTTCTCCATTCGGTCCATGCCTCAAAGCCCTGGAAGCCACACATTGCATAATACTTTTGTGTAATAATAGCTTTAACCTTGTCGTTAACGCTAGCTGTAGTTAAAGCCGGCAATCCGTTAATATACGTTGTAGGGTCTCCTGCGCCTGTGGCAGCAAAGCTTGCTGTTATACCAGCGTCATACAAAGCTGTTACATCACCTGCAGCCCAGCCCCTGGCAACGGCTTCAGCTTGTAAAAAATAACTTTCAGCGGCAGAAATTAATTTAACAGGCGCTGTAGCAGAGGCAGGATTATCTGCCTCACCGCCGACTAATGGCGATGGTGGAGACACTTTCTTATTGGGGTAGTCTAGAAAGCTTCCCTGCGGAATAGACTCAAGGGAATCAACAGGTGCGACTTTATCAATAAACAGTGTAAAAAACTTACCTAATCGAGGATCATTATTTTGGGTAAAGGCCTTTACAATAGTTGAGCTTGCCACCACATTTTGAGTCTGAGCCAATACAGGGCTGACCATTTCATTGTAAAGCGGGTTCTCGTTACCACCGGTAGCAGTGTAGGTTATGGTTGCATCTGTTGTTAAGAACGCAGGTTTAGTTGCGTACAATGCGGCAATACCTGCCTGAGCAGTAGCGGGATCAACGTTAGACAATCGTAAATACGCTCTGAGTTCAAGTGTATTGGCAAAAGCTACCCACTGGGTCATATTACCTTGAAATATCATATCCTGCGCTCCCAGAGAAGCATCACCTGTTGCATTCAGTAAAGGTAATGCTTTATGAATGTATACAAATATGCTATCATAAACTGCCTGCTGGGTATCATATTTAGGGTTTCTATATACAGTTGGTTGCAATGCCTGTGAAAGCGGCACATCACCAAAAGCATCCGTTGCCAGCTGAAATGTATAAGCCTTCAGCACGTAGGCAATACCGTTAAGATTAGCTGATGATTTTGGACTTTTTAGGATCATGTCGTCGTTTATTAAAGCAACGCGGTATAGGTTAAGCCATGGATTGTCAAAGTCGGTATTTGTCGGGCTGTATTGATCAATGGACTTGTATTGTGACGCCAGTGGGCTTTGGGTCCAATATTGAGCCCAAATATTGCCAAATACCTGAAATGAATTACCTACTACCTGGCTAATAGCTGCCTGTGTGGTAGGCAAAAGAAACGTAGGGTCGACATTCTCCGGATTATTTGGATTTTGATTTACGTCCAAATACTTTTTACAGCCCGAAAACCCAACCGCAGCAACAAGCATTATAAACAAGGCTTGTTTTAAATTTAATCTATATTTTCTGGTCATGATGTTTATTATTAGAATGAAACTTTCAAATTGATACCATAGTTACGCACTGATGGGTTTGCTGAAAAATCGAAGCCTTGCTCGTTGCCGGCACCACTTGAGTTTACTTCAGGATCTACATACGCATTGGATTTTGGCGTCCATAAAAACAAGTTGTTACCAAATACCCCAACGGTTAATGCACCAAATGGCAGGCTTTTCAATTGCGTTTTATCAAAAGTATAAGATATACTGGCGCTGCGCATCTTAATATACGATGCGTCAACAACGTTCATACCTGGTGTATTTCCTATTACGTTTGTATAATAATTATACACGGAGTAGGGTATACTTGTATTGGGTACGCTTTTGCCACTAGCATCCAGGGTAACCGAATTAGGGAACGGCTGGCCAAATCGGGGACCACCGGTTTCAGCTGAAGTTCCTACGAAATCTGTAAGAGACTTAGTTTGTGAATATAATACGCCGCCGTGTTTAACATCAAACAACACACTTACAGTAAAATTTTTGTATTTTACGTTTGTACCCAATGATGTCTGAAATTTAGGCTCGTATGAACCTAAGTATTGAGCCGTTGTTGTAGCTATCGGTTGCCCGGTAGTTTTACTAACAATAGTTCTTCCCTGGGCATCTGTTTGGTTTGTTACACCGTAAAATTCGCCATAAGGATGGCCTTTAGCTGCAACTATTGCCATACCACTGAAGCCACCTATTACTATCTGTCCAGCACCATTTGGCAAGGCAAGTACATCGCTGTTATTTTTAGTAAATGTGCCAAATATATTCCAGGTTAAATCACTGGTTTGAATGGGGGTTCCGTTGATGGTTAACTCGATGCCTTTATTTTGAATCTCACCTGCGTTTACCTCATTAAAACCATACCCTGTTGAGCCAGGAACCGGGATGGGTATGATTTGATTTTTTGAATTGTTGACGTAATAGCTGAAATCGAAGGAAAGTCTGCTTTGCAAAAATGCTAATTCTGTACCAATTTCAAATGAGCTTGTTTGCTCCGGTTTAAGTGCAGCATTGCCAAGTGTTGATCCAATTTGGTATGCGGGAACATTTCCGAATGGAAATGTAGTATTGCCAAAACTGCCATTAACGGTAGTCCTTCCATAAGTGGTTGTCAATTCGTGAGGGTCTGTATCGCTACCTACTTGTGCAAAACTCGAACGTATTTTACCATAACTTAAAATGTCAGCAATACCGGAGTTTTTAAGCAATTCGCTAAATACAAATGAACCGCTTACGCTTGGATAAAAATAAGAGTAGTTATTTAAAGGTAATGTGGAGGACCTGTCGTTTCTTAACGTACCCTCTAAAAACAGGTAGTCTTTATACGAAAGATTTAAATCAGCGTAAAATCCTATCAGTCTTTTTATTTCAATGTCGTCTGTAATTACGTTTACCGGCCCGTTACTATTGTCAAGATTATACCATCCTGGAACTACCAAACCACCGCTGGTGTTAGTGCTTGTTAGATTGGAAGTTGTAGAGCGTTCTCTAATATTATTACCCAATAATAATGATGTATGAAAATCTTTACCAAAATCATGGGTTGCAGTAACCATTAAATCATGCACCACTTCGTTTACATTATATTGGTCCACTTCATAAGATCCCTTGTTGGTAATCTTACCCCAGAGTCCGCTTCCCGACTCGTCAGCAGGCAGAAATGTGTATTTAGGTTGAATAAGCTTCCTACGGTCCGAATAAGAATCCGCACCTACGCGCTCTACTATATTTAACCAGCTAAGGGGTTTCCAAGCCAGGTTAACGTCGCCGGTAACTCGGTTAACGTCATCGAGGTTACTATAGTTTTGAAGAATATAATATGGGTTTGTAGTAAATGCACCATAAAAACCATACGTATTAGTAATAGAATTATAGCCATTATACTTATTGTTCAGGTTTCCCATTGTATTAATAGGGATATCCCTTGGCGTTTGCATTAAGTTAGTCCATATACCGTTTGAACCCTGGCCACCGGAAGGCGTATTTGCCTGAATTTTATTGTAGTTAAAATTAACACTTGCGGTAAAATTGTTTGCAAGCGTAGCCTTGCCATTAAATCTTACACCATATTTATCATAAGAATCGTTAGTCGGAAATATACCGCTGGAATTTAACGAGTTTAAGCCTAAATAGAAACTGTTCTTATCATCGCCCGATGCAATACCTACATTGTTGTCAGCGGCAAAACCGGTCTTAAAAAAATCTTTAATATTGTTTGGCAAAGCCGAATATGGCTTGGTTTGGGTAACGCCATCAATTTCCTGACCCCAGGGTTCTACCTTTCCGGTAAATGGTGCTCCCCAGCTAAAGTTATCACTGGCATCATTTATACCTGTAACGTAACCAGGGCTTGTAGCCGAACCTGACATATACCCCTGGCCATACTCATTTTGAAAAGTAGGTAATTTCAGAACTGATGAAAATGTATTGGTAGAGTTAAGCGTTATCTCCAGTTTTTTTCCATTTTTTGTGCCTGATTTGGTAGTGATCATGAGCGCGCCATTGGATGCCCTGGAGCCATAAAGAGCTGCCGCTGCCGGTCCCTTTAGCACCGTGATAGACGCTATATCATTCGGGTCGATATCATTGCCTCTGTTTCCAAAATCAACCGCTGTTAAACTACTTGCGCCGGATATGATGCTTGAATTGTCAATAGGGACCCCGTCAACAACCATTAAAGCCTGGTTGTTGCCGGTAATAGACGACCCACCGCGAAGAACAATCCTGGTTGAGCTACCAGGCGTATTTGACGTTGAAGTGATGTTAACACCTGCAACCAGGCCTGTTAATGAGGTAAGTGCGCTTGGGTTACCGCCCTCTGTTAGCTCCTTGTTGCTTACGGTTGGTGCAGAGTAACCTAAAGTTCTTTTTTCTCTCTTAATGCCTTGCGAAGTTACGACAACCTCGTTAAGCTGACTGCTTGCTGGTGTAAGTGTCACATTCAATACATCTCCCTGCACGGTCAGCTGCACCGGCAAATAACCGATAAAGCTAAACTCCAATACTGAGCCATTAGGTGCACTTATAGTGTATTTGCCTGCACTATTGGTTTGTGTGCCAACTTGTGTTCCTTTTATCTTTACGGTTACTCCCGGAACGGCTAAACCATCGTCTTTACCTGTTACCGTACCGGTAACTGTGTGGTTTTGGGCAAAAGCCTGGCAGAAAATGACCAGGCATAAACCCATAATTAAAAGTATTTTTTTGTTCATGTTAATCAAATTTTAAAGTAGTTTTTCTTGAATATGTTGTTTCCCCTTGTAATGGCGTCTTGAGTTGTACACGCCAAAAAGGAAAATTGCAGTGTAGATAGTCTGAAGGTTGCAATGGAATATCTTCCTTTGGTTACCTTGCAACCCTGTTGTTTGCCCCTTAATTTTTCACTGATCTACCTGGAATCGGAAGATGGTCTTTTTCACAGTAACCAGGCCGGTGGTTGTTCCGTCAGTGCCCGCGCATTTGTGTAAATAAGACTATTCAAATTGGTTAACGCCTCTCAGCCATCATCAAATCCTTCAAAACTGTTGCTGATATAATAAAATGGGAATGACATACAGCGTTTCATAATGAAAAAGTTAGGCTTCAGTTAATAGATTTTGGTAGTCTTATCGACTTTAAGTAGTAATATATTTGAAACTGTAATTTTAAAGCAAAATGATAGCACTAAATATTCCGAAATGACCAAATTAGCCGTGCGATGACAAGGGGGGAATTGCTGGTAGTTTATAAATAAAAAAAAGGATTACTCACCTCGCGTGGCAATCCTTTAATTAACTATTAACTGATCGTTATTAACAAAACGATTCGTTATGGGCAAACTTAGCTACTTGCTAAGAAGTAAAATATTCGAAAAAAACCAATATTAACACTTTAATTAACCGCATTATGCGAAGTTCTGTATTTCAACGGAGTAATCTTATGGCGTATTTTGAACAGCTTAATAAATGTACTTGGAGAATCGAGCCCAACAGTATTTACAATTTTATTTATCGGATAAGACGTGTTTTTAAGCAAAAATTCGGCTTGTTTTAGCCTTATGTTTATCAGAAACTGGTGGGGTGTAGTATGATATGCCTGTTTGAATGAGCGGATTAGATGCGTTGCCGACATACATGAATATTTTGATAATTCATATATGTTAATTTTTTGATCAAAATTTGAATATAAATATTCTTTGGCAAGGCTAAGTCGCCTATAGATTTCTTTTCGCGTTACAAATTGAAGATCTTTAAGCCTTTCTTCTACAAAACGCATATCTTTTTGGTAAAGCGTATAATAATTAAGTAAAATATGATAGAGGAATTCATTTAATAATAATTCATCGTTACAGTTTGATTTTATCAAAACCTTTAAATGTTCTATATTATATTTTAGATCCCCACGTAGCGGAAAAATGGTTTCATTTAAAGTTAAATTTTGTGAAGGCCGATGGTTTCCAAAATTATCTGGAAAAGAATTATCATTTTTAAGAAAGGATGTCTTAAAATCATCAATAAATCCTTTACCAAAACTGATTGAAAGTGTTTGAACAGGGCTATCAGAGTCAATTATATCAGAATAAAGCGTTTCAGGGTTAATTGCCAGGAAAGTGCGGGGAAACAAACGCAATTTCTTCTTATTTAAAACGAATTTTTCATTCCCGTTGAAATTGACATGTAAGCTAAAGTTATTATTCACCTCGGTTATATTTTTATAAGTCAATTTACTTGAACAAATACGATTTTCGTTACTTAATTTTAATACATTTTCCATGTTTTCTAGTCTTCCGTATATGATCTTTCTTCCAGTAAAATAAATTGATTTCCTTCCTTATCGGTAAATTCTGCTATCATTCCTGCCGAAACGTAGTAAGGTTTATGATTGAAAACAACCCCATTTTTAATGATTTCATGGTATTGTTTGAGACAATTTTCAGTATTAAAAATGATAACAGCTTTTTGGTTTAAGGTATCTCTGTTTGGTATGATCGCTATGTGTAGGTCACTATCGTTATTACTTAACAACTTGCAACGTACGTTTGGCCATAATTCTAGCTCTCCTTTACGCTTGAACCCCAAAAAATTCACAAAAAAGATTTCTTCTTCAGCAGTATTTACTGAAGGAATTGTAACGTATTTTATTCTCATTAGGTAAGAAATTAGTTTATTTTCCCGTATCGGGATATTTTTATAATATTTCAATTAGGATTTCCCTAAGTATTATTTCATCGCTTGGCTTTTATTTTTATAAATTATAATAGGTTAGTATGCTGCAAACTCTTTGTGAATAGCTTATCTCTGTTAGTGACAATTACGTTTCCCGCAACAGTGGCATTGAATGCTCCACCTTTAACCTTCTCAAATATGCACCCAGCGTACATTCAAAGTATTTAGCACACATGCTGGAAATACGCACCGGGTGCATCCTTACATGAAAATCGCGGGTGAACATATTGGGTTTGATGTTGTAATGGGGCTCCTGGTGGCGATGGTACAGTAAAGTCCCCGGCGAACAACGAAGCAATTCTTGCCGGGTCCCTTCCAGCACCTCTCCCTGCACAATAAACGTAAAATAAGCATGTTCATGATAGTGCCAATCCACATACGAATAGGTATAAATGGTATCGGTCAGTGTCAAACCATCCAGCCTTAAAAGTTGATCCGTATTACCAAAAAACTCACCCATTTTCAGTTGCATCATAACCATAAGACAAGTTTTACCTTGAATATGTTACAAAAAGGCAAATATTTGAAGACAGAAACCTTATATTCATTTTTTATAGTTTGCTTTTTTTGTCCTGCCGGCCGGGTTCATTTGATTCGGATTTGCCCCGGAACCTTCTTTACGTAAGTGGCAGCATCTAAGCCATTTTCGTAATGTTTACTTTGCCAGCATGGACATTCCGGAGCCATTGATCACCGCATTCCGAAAACTATAAACAGGCATTTCTGGCACACTTTGACCATATCAATTTATTGATTATTATTTGCAATTTTCCTAATTGCCTACACAATTCGGTGCTCCAATGTGCACGGAACAGCCTGCTCTAGCCTCTTGGAATGTCCAATAGGGAGGGCGATGAACTTCTAATATTCCTTCAATGGTGGAGTAGGAATAGAGCAGGTGGTTTTTGAACCCAAAGCATCTGGTAATAGTATTAGATAAAATAACCTAAACGATCGATAACATACTTAACAGGTGATATTGACATTGATATGTCAATATTCTACAATGTCTATGGATTTAATAGAATATATTATTATATTTGAAAAATATTTTTGATATAATATAATAATGCAATGACTGCAACCTTACTATCTCAATCCCAAGGGACGAAAGCCCTTATTTCTTATCGAATCCAAACTGATATTTGTCAAGTTCAAATAAACGCTTGTTGTAGCGACTGTTATTGTTGTTGAAATTCCTTAATCTGTTGATGGATTCATAGCTGATTTTTCATCGCAGTCAATCGCATTTCTCATTTTTTAACAATTCAAATTGATTCCTGGAATTGATTCAGGACTTTTTTTGCCCAAATTTTTACAAAACTCAAAAGCATTCATGATGAAACCAATACGTATTAAATGGCTACTGCTGTTTATTTTTTTATGCCCGCTGATAACTTTTGCGCAGCAGCAAGTTATACATGGCAATGTAAGTGATCAGGAGGGCGATTTGCCTGGTGTAAGTGTCAAAATTAAAAATACATCAAAAGGTACAATAACAGATGGCAAGGGCGATTATGCCATAAAAGCTGCCAATGGCAAAACGCTAGTTTTTTCGTTTGTCGGTTATAATAGCCAGGAGATTGCTGTTAACCAGTCAACTATAAATGTAACGCTAACCCATAATGCTAATAAGCTGGGTGAAGTAGTGGTGGTTGCGCTGGGCCTCTCCAGAAACAAGAGTGAGCTACCTTACTCTGCACAAACCCTAACCGGAGCGGAGGTAAACAGTAACCGCAATACCAATTTACTTGGTGAATTATCCGGAAAAATAGCTGGCGCGCAAATTAAACAGGCTAATGATATTGGCGGCTCAACAAATATTGTGCTCAGGGGACCTAAATCACTATCAGGCAGTAACCAGCCATTATTTGTGGTTGATGGGGTACCTATCGACAATTCAAGCGAACTTGAGCTGGGTGGCATGAGTAATGTAACCCAAAACCAACGTAATGGTAAGGGAGGGTATGACTATGGCAGCCCGGGCGCGGATATTAATCCGGATGATGTTGCCAGTGTTACTGTGCTGAAAGGCGCAGCCTCTACAGCGCTTTACGGATCACGGGCGGCAAATGGTGCCATTATTATTACCACCAAAAAGGGAAATAAAGGCCTTAATGTAGTTTTAAATACGGGCGTGCTATTTGGTTCGGTTGATAAAAGTACGTTTGCCCAATATCAAAAAGAGTATGGTGCAGGTTATGGGCCTTATTACGACCCGAATACCCCTGGTAGTCACTTTGATTATACTGATATATTGGGCGATGGAACTAAACAACTCGTAGTGCCTACCTATGATGATGCTTCCTACGGTCAAAAGTTTGATCCGAACCTGTTGGTGTATGACTGGCGATCATTAGATCCTACATCCCCCTATTACCATAAACAAACACCATGGGTGGCTGCAAAAAACGACCCTTCTACATTTTTTAATCATCCTTATACGCTTAACAACAGTTTATTTATTGATGGTGGTACCGACAAGGGTAATTATAAGATAGGCTATACACGGTCAGATGATTATGGCATATTGCCCAATAGCAGTATCGGTAAAAATTTGTTCAATTTTGGAGGCTCGTACAGGCTTACGGATAAATTAACTGTACAGGCTAGCGTTAATTATACGCAAACTGCAGGAAAGGGCAGGGGCGGAACCGGCTTTGGCGGGCAAAATGGTGAACCAATGAATATCCTGCAAAACTTCCGTGAGTTTTGGCAGGTAAACGTAGATGTACAGGATCTCAAAGATGCTTATTTCAGAACAAATAGCAACGATAACTGGAATGTTAAAAGCCCTACCGACCTCAGCTCTGCTTACTGGGACAATCCTTATTTTGTTCAATACCAGAATTATGAAACTGATGAAAGGGACCGTTATTTTGGTAATGTAAGCCTTGATTACAAATTGTTCAATTGGCTTGATATCGTGGGGCGTGCTTCAGAAGATTATTATAACGAGTTTCAGGAGCAGCGCATAAATGTGGGTAGCGTGGTTACACCATCATCATATTATCGCTTAAACCGTACCTATAAAGAAAATAATTATGATCTGTTGCTGAATTTCAATAAAGCCATCACCAGTGATATCAGCTTTAAAGGGGTTTTAGGCTTAAACGCTAGGCGGCAGAATATCAACTCCATCAGCGCATCAACCAACGGTGGTTTGGTGATACCGGGATTATTTGCTTTAAGCAACTCAGTAAACCCGATAGACTATCCGATTGAGGAGGTTGATCAGAAGGTAGTGACCGGTGTTTTTGGTGGTGTTACCTTTGGCTATAAAGATTTTCTTTTTCTTGACGGAACTTTAAGACGCGACCAGTCAACAACGCTGCCTGATAAAAACAATACCTATTATTATCCTTCTGTTGCCGGTAGTTTTGTTTTCTCGAGCCTATTGAAGGATTATACATGGCTTTCCAATGGTAAAGTAAAGCTAAACTATGCTGAAGTTGGTAACGATGCCCCGTCTCACAGCATTAACGAGGTTTATGATAAAGCGGCCAATTTTGGTTCTGAACCACTTTACTATGTATCTACAGTACGTAATAATGCCGACCTGAAACCGGAAAGAACTAAGAGCTTTGAAACCGGCCTGGAAGCATCCTTCCTTAAAAACCGTATAGGGTTCGACTTTACTTATTATAAAAATAACACCATTAACCAGATCCTGCCGGTATCAGTATCAACAGCAACCGGGTATGATGGCTTGTATGTCAACTCCGGTAATGTCCAAAATAAAGGTGTTGAGGTTACTGTAACTGGCAATCCGCTTAAAACTGATGACTTTTCATGGAACATCAACGTGAATTTCGCTAAAAATACCAATAAGGTTTTATCACTTTACAACGGGGTTAATAATTACCAGTTGGCGGCTTATAAAGGTGGCGTAACAACCAATGCTACTGTTGGCGAGCCATACGGAACTTTAAGGGGAACTGATTTTATTTACAAAAATGGCCAAAAAGAGGTTGATGCAACAGGCCATTACTTGTTTACATCCAACTCTAATAATGATATAGGCAATACTAATCCCGATTGGACTGGCGGTGTATATAATGCCTTCCGTTATAAAAATTTCACTTTAAGCTTTCTGGTTGACTTTAGTCATGGTGGAAGTATCTACGATGTAGATATGGTATTTGGCCTATGGACAGGATTGTATCCGGAAACAGCCGGGTTAAATGATCTGGGCAATCCTAAAAGAAATCCTTTATCACAAGGTGGCGGTGTTATTCTGCCCGGTGTTTATGCAAACGGCGCACCTAATACCACCAGGATCGACGCTTCGCAAAATCAATCAGCTTATGGCTATCAAACAGCGCCAAACAAAGCCTTTGTATATGATGCTTCCTACATTAAGCTGAGAGAAGCTGCATTTACTTATAGTGTACCCGCATCATTTGTACAGAAAATCGGCGCTGTAAAAGCAATCGACGTATCACTTAATGGCCGTAACCTTTGGATCATCCATAAGAACATCCCCTATGCCGATCCTGAAGATGGGCTTGGTGCAGGCAGCGCATACCAAGGGGTACAGCTGGGCTCATACCCTAATGTTCGCAGATATGGTTTTAACTTAAAATTTACCTTCTAAACAGATGAAAAAGATAATATTTACGCTGCTTACTGCCATGGCAATAAGCGGCTGTGTTAAAAAAGATGAATACCTGAATAATGATACAAAAAGCGCAACCGCTGTGCCTGCATCTACACTGTTTTCCTATGCTGAAAAACAACTGTCGGATGTGTTGGCAACCAGTGCCTACAACGTCAACATATTTAGGCTGACCGCCCAGCAATGGACAGAAACAACCGCAATATCTGAAAGTGACTACGACCTGAAATTGCGTAATGTACCAGATGGTTTCTGGAATGCTATTTATGTAAACGTATTGCGCAATTTGTACGAGGCGGACAAGCTTACCCAAGCTGATGCAACTTTATCGGCGGCACAAAAAAGCAATCAGCTGGCGCAAATCAATATCCTTGAGGTATATGCTTACGCGGTACTGGTAAATACTTTTGGCAACATTCCATATACCCAGGCGGTTGATTATACCAATACTACGCCGAAATATGACGATGCAAGCCAGATTTATGATAGCTTACTAAGTCGACTGGATGATGCACTGTCAAAGCTTAACACTACCGCTCCGGGGTTTAATACTGCAGACCTGCTGTTCAATGGCGTTAATGAGATCAGTTCATGGAAAAAGTTTGGCAACACCGTAAAGTTAAAAGTTGGGATTACTTTGGCTGATGTTGAACCTGCAAAATCCAAACTAGCTGTGGAAGCTGCTGCTCCAAATGCTTTGCAATCCAATGCTGATAATGTAAGCTTTAACTATTTAACCACTACCCCAAATACCAACCCGTTGTGGGTTGACCAGGTACAGGGGCATTTAATAGATTACGTTGCTGGGGCTACGCTTGTTGACCTGCTGAATAGTTTAAACGATCCAAGGAGACCGGCATACTATACCGCCATCGATACCAATGCGAACCCGCAGTCCAGTGATGTACTGGTATATAAAGGCGGTGCTATTGGTAAGGTTAATACCTATAATAAATTCTCCACATTCAGCAACACCATTGCCCAGCCAAATCTGCCATCACTATTAGCGGATTACTCGGAGGTTGAATTTGATTTGGCGGAAGCAATAGAAAGAGGATTTAATGTAGGCGGAACTGCGCAGCAGCATTATATCAATGCCATAACGGCTTCCATAACTTATTGGGGAGGCAGCGCTACTGATATTAGCACCTACCTGGCTAATCCTAAAGTTGCATATGCAACAGCTACGGGCTCTTATAAACTGAAGATTGGAACACAGAAGTATATCTCCCTTTATAACAGGGGGTATGAGGCCTGGACAGAGATCAGGAGGTTAGGGCTTGTGCTACCATTGCCACCAAATCAAACTTCGTATCTTAATCGTTTCACTTATCCAATAACTGAGCAAAATGTTAACCAGGCTAATTACAGCCAGGCAGCCGCGGCAATAGGTGGCGATAATATTGCTACAAAATTATTCTGGGATAAAAATTAATCATTTGTAAAAACTAAACGACATGAAAAAAGTAACCATGCACCACTTCAAATTATTAACAGTAGCGCTGATAGCAGTAATTCTGTTGATTTCCGGTAACCGCGCTTCGGCCCAAAAAGCAAACCCTGCCGAGTATTTTAAAATAGAAGATTATTACAAAATAAAGTGGGGGTATAGCGATGAGTTTATTGCCTTGTGGAAGAAGAATCACTACCCATTATTAAAAAAGTTACAGGAAAAAGGCGATGTAATTAGCATTGAGGCAGAAACTCCAAGATTACATAGCAGCGAAGAGAGTCGCTGGGATTTGAAAGTAAGCGTGGTTTTTAAAACGGCTGCGCTAGCCTTTGATTACAGCATTGTTGATCCTTATAAACTGCAATTATTCCCCGATCAGGAAACCTACAAAAAGGAAGAGCAGCGGAGATGGGAGATTGTATTGGCACACTGGGATGTTACTGTTGAAAATCTTCCATTAAATTAAAAATAGTATAGGCTAATAAATTTTTCAACGAAAAGATATGCAGATAAAAAGGATAATAGTGCTGTCGTTATTGCTGTGCTCACAAATTGTACAGGCACAGAAAACTTACCTGTACTGTGGTAAACTTATCGACGGGCTTTCAAATACTGTTCAAAATAAAGTAACCATAATTGTGGATAGCGGTCGTATACAAAATATAGTCAGCGGTTATCCTGAAGCAGGCAGTGCGGATAAAGTAATTGATTTAAAATCAAAAACCGTTTTACCTGGCCTTATAGATTGCCACGTACACCTGGAGGATATCCTTAGTACCAATACCTTGCTGGAAACCTTTACACTATCTGATGCGGATATCGCTTATCGTTCAGTAAATTTCGCTAAAAAGACACTTTTAGCCGGTTTTACTACTGTACGTGATCTTGGCGGTACAGGTGTAAATATCAGCCTGAGAAATGCGGTTGAAAAGGGTTGGGTTGATGGTCCGCGGATATTTACCGCCGGAAAGATCATCTCATCAAGCGGTGGTGCCAGCGACCCGACGAACGGATTCCGGGATGATGTATTTAATCATCGTCCCGGCCCCGAAGACGGGGTTGCCGATGGCAGGGACGAGCTGATAAAAGCTGTAAGGCTACAAGTAAAAGCTGGTGTCGATGTCATAAAGATCGCATCAACAGGAGGCGTTTTTGAACTGGGCGATAATAATAAAAAAGCGAAGTTTACCATTGATGAAATTAAGGCGGTAGTAGAAACAGCCAACGATTACGGCTTGAAAGTTGCCTGCCATGCACATGGCGCCGAAGGGATAAGGAGGGCTATATTGGGCGGTGTAACCT
Organism: Mucilaginibacter mallensis; assembly: GCF_900105165.1. Classification (NCBI taxonomy): domain Bacteria; kingdom Pseudomonadati; phylum Bacteroidota; class Sphingobacteriia; order Sphingobacteriales; family Sphingobacteriaceae; genus Mucilaginibacter; species Mucilaginibacter mallensis. The sequence goes on along the minus strand of NZ_LT629740.1, from coordinate 3,847,237 downwards.
CAATTGAACATGGTACTTATATGGATGATGAGGATATTAGGCTGATGAAACAATATGGTACCTGGTATGTACCCACTATTATTGCCGGTAAAGCAGTTGCCGATTCAGCAAAAAAAGGATATTATCCTCCAATTATTGCCGGTAAAGCGATTGCCTTTGGCGATCAGATCCAGCGGACTTTCGCAAAAGCTTATAAAGCCGGAGTTAAAATTGCTTTCGGAACTGATGCCGGTGCGTTTGACCATGGGCTGAACTACCTGGAGTTCGGGTATATGGTTGACGCCGGGATGCCGCCAATAGAAGCCATCAAATCGGCGACCTCTAATGCAGCCATACTTTTAGGAAAGGAGCAGGAATTAGGCAGTATCAGCAAAGGCAAGTTTGCTGATGTAATTGCAGTTGACGGCGACCCGCTAGCGGATATTAAAGTAATGAAAAACGTAGTGTTTGTAATGAAAGCGGGGAAAATATACCTTAGGTGATACCTAAATACATATGAGGTATATTTAATTAATAAAATATATAATATCTATAGGAATAGTAGAATATATTCATATATTTGTATTATAATTGTTCTTTAATACTTATCCAGAAAGACAGAGGGAAAGGCCCTATGACGTCTTAGCAACCTGTACCTGCTTATATTAGCAAGTAAAAGGTGCTAATTCCTGCTCCGGAAACGGAGACAGATAAGAAACAGCAGACTATCAATTAAAGGCATATTCTCTTGTTTTCTTTCTGGTAAGTATTTACAAACAAGTAAATAATTATTAAGCAAATGAAAATATACTTCCACGAAATCGTAAAAAAGCAAGCTGATCCTGGCATATCCAGCAATGAATGCTCTTGTTTAACAAATTCATCCAGCAGTAAAACACTAACCAGAATTAATTACGCGATGGATATATTATCGCCAAATTTTCATTATTGCATATAAAACTAATACAGTCGCGTGACCGAGAGGATAGGTAAGGGCCTGCAAAACCCTGTACGGGAGTTCGAATCTGCCCGCGACATCAATAAACACCTAAATCACAATTAGAAATGAAGAAAATAATAATCGCGGCCTTAACTTTTATTATTTACGCCAATGCTTATTCGCAGGTACTTGCACCGGTAAAATGGTCATATGGCGCTAAAAAAGTTGATAATTCAACAGCCATAATATTTATAAAAGCCACAATTGATAGTGGCTGGCATATTTATTCGCAAACAGTTAAAGATGGCGGCCCTGTAAAAACCACATTAACTTTTACTCCCGCAGATGGTTACAGTTTATTAGGTATTACCGCTGAACCCAAACCAATTACTCATTATGAAAAGGCTTTCGATATGGATGTGCAGTATTTTGAAAAATCGGTTGTTTTTCAGCAAAAGGTAAAGCTCGCTTCTAATCAACAGCTAGTTAAAGGCAGTATACAATTTATGGCCTGCAACAGCAAGCAATGCCTGCCGCCTGATGATGTTGATTTTACTATACTTGTAAAATAGATTAGAAAAGCAGATTATATGATTTATATCATATAATTAACAAAAAAATAAACTTTAAATGCCGCCAGATTAAATATTTTTTTTAATTTGGTCTATAAAAATAAGCAGACAATAGCCACCAATTGATCTGTGAAACAAAGAGGCGAGACCTTAAAGTCTCCCCAATACTTAAACTATACCATGAACGCAGAGTTTAACTATTTTCAGTATAATCCTATAAACACACAGGCCGGTGGCAGCCATACCTGTTGTTGTCATTACAATATATAAAGCCTACTATCCATAGCGGTAATAACCTGTTAAGGTTAACATCCTGGCTGTGAAAATTGTATTTGCTTTTTGTAATGGTGGAAATTCATCGAGCTTACTTTCTACACAGTCCAGGGTGTTAACTCCTTCAGGCTATCGTTATGCAATTCAATTTATGTAGTTATAAAAATGCACAAATTGTAATTAAATATAGGAATGAAAAAAATAAAATAAATGTCTACTAAGTCTATAGATTATTTGTAAAATTGATTTTTATTGTTACCTTTACTACATCTAATTAAACCCACCATTAATTAGTTGATTTATTAAGAAGAAGGGAGAGGAAGCTCTGTGATCTTCTAGCAACTTTTCAGTAATTGAAATAAGTGCTTTACTTTTTCCTAAATGTTTAGGAAAATAAATTAACTAACATCATGAAAAAATGTAATTACTATTCTATCCCTGTACGTGTTGTTGCGCAACGATGTTGTTGCTGCTGCCTGTAACACGTAGTTTCCCTAAATAAAATCAGGATTTATTTATCGCATTGATGGCAAGGCTGTTGCTGCAAGGGGATTTTTATGTCAAAATTTTTAACATGTAAAATTTAACAACACTATGATTATCAAAAACTTATTTAAATCAACATGCCTGGTAGCGGGCATATTATTTAGCAGCGTATTACTGTCGGCCACAAATGATCCTGGCGGTAAATTCATAAAAGAAGGTATATGGCGGGGTGTATTTACTGTAAGCGAAACACAGGTGCCATTTAATTTCGAACTAAAGGGAAAAGATCCGGAACATGCGGTATTTACATTGTTAAATGGTTCGCGCCGTGATAACTTTCATGTGCAGCGCTTAGGTAAGGATTCATTATTTATTAAAATGAATACCTATGACGCGGCCCTGGTTGCAAAAATTAATGATGACGGCAGCCTAACCGGTGAATACCGTAGCCTGGTGCCTAATTTTAGAGGTAACTCATTACCATTTACTGCCGAGTATGGCAAAAGTTATCGCTTTGTGGAGCCAGGCAAAGATGTTGCACCAGCAGAAGATCTTACCGGTAAATGGGAAATCAAAACCTATAGTAAAGATGCTGTACCTGCATCAATTGCCTTATTAAAACAAAAGGGTAATAAAATTACCGGTGTTGTGATGACCGTTGTGGGTGATACCCGCGAAATAGAAGGTACTGTGCAAGGAGATGAATTTGCCTTATCTGGCTTTACCGGTCCAAGTCCTTTCATTATTAAGGGTAAAATTAATCCTGACCATACACTTACCGGCGAAGAGGGTTTCGGTATTTATAAGAACCTGAAGTTTGATGCCGCTAAAAATGCCGACGCGGAGTTGCCCGATCCATACAAGATTACTTTCTTAAAAGAAGGGTATAAAAAACTGGATTTTTCTTTCCCGGGCATTGATGGCAAGCAGGTATCATTAAGTGATGATAAATATAAGGGCAAGGTGGTAATTGTTGAAGTTATAGGCACCTGGTGCCCTAATTGCACAGATCAAACTGTTTTTCTGTCGCCATGGTTCAATAAAAACAAACATAGGGGAGTAGAAGCCATTGCCATTGGCTTTGAGCAAAAAGATAGTCTTGCTTATGCAAAATATACACTGGGCAAGCTTAAGGAAAAATATAATATTCAGTATGATATAGCGTTTGGTGGCCTGGCTGATAAAAAGCTCGTTTCGCAAAAACTGCCTGCCTTAAACAAATTCATTGCCTTTCCAACTACCATCATCATCGACAGAAAAGGCGATGTGCGCGAAATATATACAGGCTACACAGGTACGGTAACCGGCAAATATCATGAGGATTATGAAAAGAAATTTAACAAAGTGCTTGATGAACTAATCGCTGAACCAGTACCCGAAACAGTAACCGCATCTGTAGCAGCCGATAAGCCATCAAACCAATAACCCTTGTTATAAATCATACTATAAAATGAAAACCAATATTTTTTCAAAAACATTACAGTGCCTGCTTGCAGGCATATTATTAAGCAGCGCCGCATTTGCCGCTGGTAACCCTCCCGCAGAAAAGTTTATAAAACAAGGTGTTTGGCGTGGTGTGTTCACCATAAGCGAAACCCAGGTGCCTTTTAATTTTGAAGTTAAAGGCAAAGATGCCGAGCACGCTGTATTTACGTTGCTAAATGGTACCCGTCGCGACAATTTTCACGTTAAGCGCCTGGGCAGTGATTCGTTATTCATAAAGATGAATACTTATGATGCCGCCCTTGTTGCAAAAATTAATGACGATGGCACCATAAGCGGGGAATACCGCAGTCTTGTACCAGGTTTTAGGGGGAATTCTTTACCTTTTACTGCAGAGTATGGTAAAAAGTACCGTTTTGTTGAGCCCGGAAAAGATGTACCACCAACGGCCAACCTCACCGGTAAATGGGAGTTGAAGGTCTATTCAAAAGAGCAGGTTCCCAATAAGATAGCCTTGTTAAAGCAAAACGGGAATAAACTTACCGGTGTAATCATGCAGGTAACAGGTGATAGCCGCGAACTGGAAGGTACCGTACAAGGAAACGAGTTTGAATTATCAGGCTTTACCGGCCCAAGTCCTAAAATTTATAAAGGCCACATTAATGATGATGGCACTATAAGCGGCGAAATAGCAGCAGGTATTTATGATAACACCAAATTTGATGGGGTTAAAGATGATAAGGCCGAACTGCCAGATCCATATAAGCTAACTTATTTAAAGGAAGGATACAAAAAACTCGATTTTACTTTCCCTGATCTTAACGGCAAGCCAGTATCACTAAGTGACGATAAATACAAAGGCAAAGTGGTAATTATTGAAGTGGTTGGTACCTGGTGCCCTAACTGCACTGATCAAACAGTATTCCTTTCACCCTGGTTCAATAAAAATAAAGATAGGGGTGTTGAGGCGATCGCGATCGGCTTTGAACAAAAGGACAGCCTGAAATACGCCCAATATACTTTAGGCAAGCTGCGTGACAAGTACAATATCCAGTATGATATTTTATTTGGTGGCCTTGCCGATAAAAAGATCGTTTCACAAAAACTACCGGCGCTTAACAAGTTCGTTGCTTTTCCAACAACTATAATAATTGATAGGAAAGGTGATGTACGCGAAATATATACAGGTTACACGGGCACTGTAACAGGTAAATATTACCAGGATTATGAAAAGAAGTTTAACAAGCTTTTAGATGAACTGATAGCCGAACCTGCACCTGCAATAGCCGCAATATCCAATCAAGATAATAACAATAATAAATAAAAAGTGGTTCGTTTAGTTACCGTTGCAGTTGCTGCTGCAGCGGTTTTTTAAACCAAACCTTAACCCCAAATAAAGTAAAGAAAATTCACATGAAATTAAATTCCACCCTAATAGCAGCCGTTTTGATAGCTGCATCATTTTCTGTTTCGGCTACAAATAAAACATTACCTGCAGCCAAAAAAGCTGTTAAGCATATTGCAAAAGAGCAAACATTTAAAGTTGATAATCAAACCAGTAAAATTGGCTGGCTGGCAAAAAAGGCTACCGGCGAACATAACGGAAATATTAAAATAAGTGACGGTACCTTTAACGTACAAAATAATGTACTTAAAACCGCCAACTTTAGTATTGACATCAGTACGATAACTGATATTGACCTTACAGATCCGGCACAAAATGATAAACTGGTAAGTACCTTAAAAAGTGATACATTTTTTGATTCCGGTAAATTTCCGAAGGCGGATTTTGTAACTACATCTATTGTTAAAGGCAGTAACCAGCAATATACCATTACGGGTAAGTTAACTATAAAAGGTATTACCAATGAGGTTTCCTTTCCTGCAACAGTTGCTGTAACCAACAATAAGTTAACAGCTAATGCCAAACTTACTATCGATCGTACTAAATACGATATCAAGTTCCGCTCAAAGAACTTTTTCGAGAATTTGGGCGATAAGGTTATCTATGATGATTTTGATCTGGATATATCGCTTGTAGCTAACGCACAGTAATTTACACCAAAAAATCACATCGGTTTTAACGGCTTAATTAAGCCGTACAGGTATGTTTTGCAAAATGCAATCGGTAAAAATTAAGGATTTAACAGCAGAAATAAAGGCAGAAAAGCGCGAAAAGGGCCAGGTCATGAAAAAGAGAAATATAGTATTACTTTTTATAGCATTTAGTTTTTTAATGATAACGCAGTTTAGCTTTATGGCAGGCAGCGATCAGGTGCAAACTAAGGAACAATTGGGCGAAAAATTATTTTTTGATCCAATACTATCAAAAGACCATACCATAAGCTGTTCATCATGCCATAAGCCTGAATTTGGTTTTGCCGATACAACTGCCTTTAGTAAGGGTATTGAAGGGCATTTAACCGCGCGTAATTCGCCGGGACTTACCAATTTGTCGGGGCGGCCGCATTTCTTTTGGGATGGTCGGGCTTCATCATTAGAGGAGCAGGCCTTAGGGCCAATAACTTCGCCAACTGAAATGGGTTTGCCCATCGAAGAACTCGTAATGCGGTTAAATGATGATAAATATTATGCCGATGCTTTTCAAAAAGTATTTAAGGCCGCGCCATCAAAAGATAACGTGGTAAAAGCCATCGCATCATTTGAACGTACACTCGAAACAGCCAACAGCCCTTATGACCGCTATATAAATGGCGATGATAATGCGATGTCGGCATCGGCTATACGCGGGCGTTTACTGTTTATTGGAAAAGCTAACTGCAATAACTGCCACTCGGGCGAGGACTTTACAGCCGACAGGTTTAAAAGCATTGGCTTATATAATGGTAAGGATCTGAATGATCCCGGTCGTTCGGCTATTACCAAGAACGATGCGGAAATAGGTGAGTTTAAAATTCCTAGTCTGCGTAATGTAGCTGTTACTGCGCCGTATATGCACAATGGTAAATTTAAAACCTTACACGAGGTGGTCACCTATTACAATAATCCCGAAGCAGTTGTAAAAGGTGGCCTCAACCGCGACCTGGCATTAAGCAAGCCCTTAAATCTTACCGATAGCGAAATAGATGATATCGTATCTTTTTTAAAAGCTCTTACCGATGACAGGTTTGCCCAAAAGGTGAGTAAGTAAAATCTATAAAAATATTATCCCCTATGCACCCGGCTAATGAATATTAGCACGGGATGGCTTCCCTTACTTTAAACTATTGAAATAAAAATGAAAAAATTCATACTCTTTATATCCATTTTCAGCCTGTTTTACGGGCAAAAGATATTCGCGCAAAAGCGAACGCTAACCGGCACTGTAATAAGTGCTGATGATAACACACCCTTACCCGGGGTATCTGTAAAAATAAAAGGCCTTGATGAAGGATCAACCACTAATAAGGATGGCGCCTTTCAAATCATAGTACGAAACGGTAAATACCTCGTATTCTCATTTATTGGTTATGAACCACAGGAAGTATTAATTGATGGGACTAAGAACTTTAACATCAGCCTTAAACCGGCAAAAAGTACTTTAAATGAGGTGCAGATAGTTGGATCGCATAATGCTAACCGCACCAAATTAAATTCACCGGTGCCTGTAGATGTTATTGATCTTAAACCATTGCTTGAATCAGCTCCACAGACAAGTGTTACGCAGATCCTGCAATATATATCGCCTTCTTTCCACTCAGTTAATGGCAGTAATGCGGGTGACGCAGGCTCGGCTTTAAGTCTGGCGCAGTTACGGGGTTTAGGTCCTGATCAGGTTTTGGTGCTGATAAACGGCAAGCGCATGCACAAAAGCGCCAACGTAAATTATGGTGGCCTGGGTAATGGCTCAACCGGGTACGATCTTAACTCCATACCTACTGGCTCCATTGATCATATAGAAATATTGCGTGATGGAGCTGCCGCGCAATACGGATCAGACGCTATTGCAGGGGTTATTAACATTGTATTAAAAAAGAATACGGATGACCTGGCGGTAAGTACTACCGGTAGTGTACGTAAAAGAGGGGATGGAGCGGTTACGCTTACCAATGCGAATTATGGTGTAGCTGTGGGCAACAATGGCGGCTATATTAATGCCACAGTTGAATATGGCACCCAAGCCATTGCGTTACAGCCCGGTAACTCAACTGCGGGCTTGTATAATGGGCCTATTTATGGCGGAGGTGCCAATACCCGCGGCTACGATGCTATTTATACCCAGGCCATTGATAATGCCATACTAAGCTCAAGAGGTATTGACAGGCACTATTTTGATCAGCGGGGATCAGGTGCTAATGCAGGGCAAAATGCTTTGCTATATTTTAATGCGGCATTTCCGTTAAAGGGATCGGCAGAAGTATATGCCTTTGGCGGCATCAGCGACAGAAACTCCCAATTTACAGCTACTTATCGTTTACCGGGGTGGACTTCAAGAAACAATAACTTCATCTATCCCGATGGATTTTTGCCTGCAATGGAAAATAACATTGTTGATGAATCAATAGCAACAGGCATACGAGGTAAGATAAATGGCTGGAATGTAGATCTTTCAAATGTATTCGGGAAGAATATTTTTGGCAATCGTGTTGATAATTCATTAAATGCCAGTCTGGGTTTAACCAGTCCTACCAGCTTTGATGATGGCAGCTACAGTGCCGGTCAGAATACAGCGAGTTTGGATTTTAGCCGTTATTTCGACAAAGTTTTAAAAGGGCTGAATATTGCCTTTGGCGTTCAGGACCGTGTTGAAACCTTCCAGATAAATGCCGGCGAACTGGCATCATACCAAAAAGGCGACCAGCGAAATATTTATAATGTTGATACAACGGCAAATGGTATTACCTACCTGGCATCTTCAGGCACAACCTCATTGAATGGCCTTGCTGCCGGCTCGCAAATACATTTAGGATTTCAACCTGCAAACGCGGTTGATGTTAGCCGGTCAATAACCGCCGGGTATGCCGATGTAGAATTAAATGTAACCAAGGCATGGCTTTTATCGGCCGCGGGTCGTGAAGAGTATTATACCGATTTTGGAAACGTATTTACCTATAAGGCAGCCACCAGATATACCTTTGATCGCTGGCTAAGCATAAGGGGATCCGTGAATACGGGCTTCAGAGCGCCTGATCTGGCACAATCTTATTATACCTCAATTTCCACAACCTTTCAGCAGGGAGTAGGGGTTGATATTTTAACTGCATCAAACCAGAGCGCTGCTGCCAGGGCTTTAGGCATACCTAAGCTTACACCTGAAAGATCAAAAGGATATGCGCTTGGTTTAACCTCAGAACCGGTTGATAATGTTGAAATAACGCTTGATGGTTACCAGATAGATATTGCCAACCGCATAGGTAATACCGGCAACTTTACCTCTACTGATAACAATTTACCGGCAGATGTGAAAAACCTGTTCCAGCAAACAGGTGCCGCGCAGGCCAACTTTTTTTACAACGAATTTAGCACACGTACCTTAGGTATAGAGTTTACCAGTAGTTATAAAATATTGCTGAATAATGGCAACCTTACATTCTTACTCGGCGGTAACTTTGATAAAAATGAAGTAACCAAAGTCAATACCCCTCCGGGGCTCGAAGCTTACAAGAATGTTATCCTGAGCCCGTCAGAGCGTGCACGGGTAACTACCAACATTCCGGCTCAAAAAGTGAATTTACAGGGTATTTATAATATAGATAAATTCACTTTCCTGGCGCGTACTGTATATTTCGGTAAGGTAACTACAGCAACATTGCTAAGTGCCGCAGACCCGTTAAATCCGGTATATTACTACCAGACCCTGCACCCAATATGGGTAACCGATATATCAGCGGGGTATAAGATCACACCTAAAATACAAGGTACTATCGGCATAAATAATTTATTTAATGTTTTGGGTGATTATAGCAGCCCTGTAGTCTCCGGACTGAGAAACCCAACAATTGTGGGCATACAGGATGGTAATGCAGGTATACAACCATTTATAAGATTTACAGCTCATTTCTAATTTATAATCATTAAAAGATCATGAAATCATTATATCAATTTAAAAAATATAGCTTGGCTAAGTTAATTAAGCCAAACAAGTTTAATCTGTTAATCCTTTCACTTGCCTTACTTGCTATTACATCCTGCAAAAAAACAGATTATTTAAATGTTAACGCTGCAAACAGGCCCCCGCTGGCGGCATATGTTAGTTTTGTTAACGCGCTTGATGTGAACGAAGGGGTGCAGTTCTGGACTTATATAACCCAGGTTACAAAAACGCTGGTACCCTTAAATGGCTATACGTCGTACCTAAATGCACAATTTGGCGATGTGCAGATAAACGTTACACAGGGTACAAGCACATCATATATCGTATCGCGTGAGTTTGGCAACAGCGCAACCTTTACCAGCACAGGTGGCCCTAATGGCCCAATCGCTACTTATTATCAAACGGTTTTTGCTATTAAGAATACAAAAGCCACTGCCGATTCTCTGATCCTTTTTTATGATGACCTTACTACCCCCGCAAGTGGAAAAGCTAAAATACGGTTTGTGAACCTGGCACCCGGCGCCCCTAATGTTGATTTTGGTATAACTGGCCAAAGCACACCACTGTTTACCAATACAAAATATGGTAATGCAGGTGGAGCAATATTATCAGGTACAGGTTTAAACGCCTACTCAATAGGACCGTTTATTACTGTTCCTGCTGGTACGGTAAGCTTCAATGTTACTAAAACAAGCGATCAGTCGACTATTGCCATAGCCAATAATTTATTGAATAATATAACACTGGCTTCAGGTAAAATTTACACCATTTATATTAATGGTACGCCTAACAGCACTGATATAGGTGCAACAATCATCACACATAATTAATATTAAAATTATAAGATATGAAAATCAGCAATCGAAGAAAATTTTTACGCGGTACTTTAAAAGCCGGTATAGTAGCAGCGGCAGGATTACCAATAATTTCAGATAGTTTAGGTGCAATAGCGGCACCGAAACCTAAGTTACCAAACAGGGGATTGGCAGATGGCGGATTTAAATTCGCACAAGTGCCATTACCATATAGTTACGCTGCATTAGAACCCAATGTGGATGCGCTTACGCTTGAAATACACTATACCAAGCACCATGCTGCATATGTGAAAAATGTTAATGAAGCTATCGTCGCCGAAAATTTAAATTTCAGTTCAGAAAAAGACTTTTTTGATCATGCCTCGCAGCTTTCAGCCAAAGCCCGTAATAACGGTGGCGGAGCATGGAACCACAATTTCTTTTGGGAAAGCTTACAGGCGGGCGGTCCAACCTTGCCTGCAGGAAAATTGCAGGATGCTATACAAACGTCATTCGGATCTGTAGATAAATTTAAAGAGGAATTTGGGAAAGCCGCCCTTGGGCGCTTTGGCTCGGGATGGGTTTGGTTGGTAAATGATGGCGGAACCTTAAAAATTGGGTCGACAGCCAACCAGGATAATCCCTTATTTGATAATGCTCAGTTAAAAGGTAGCCCATTATTGGCTCTTGACGTGTGGGAGCATGCTTATTATATAAAATATCAAAACCGGCGTGCAGATTATATTAACAATTGGTGGAACATTGTCAATTGGGAAGCAGCAGGTAAAAGGCTCGGTTAATATTAATTGTCTTCTCTAAATGTCGTTTATAATTGGTTGTAAAGAGTTCCTGCCCATCAGGAGCTCTTTCATTAAACCATTAACACAATTTCAGATGATGCACTATCCGAGGATGCATTAGCACGCCGGTTGCATTTGGAATAAAGAAAATCGCATTACTATTCAATAAATTTTGCAGACTTTCTTATATTGTGGAATATGGATTCATATGCAGTAGTTACAGGAGCAAGTAAGGGAATAGGGAGGGATATAGCAATTTTATTGGCAAAAAAAGGATATAAACTACTTCTGATAGCACGTTCGGCAACTGAACTAAAACAACTGAATGAAGAACTACAGAACGGTTCATTGTATTTTGCTGTTGATCTTTCTGAACCCGGTGCTGCAAAAAAAGTGGCGGAATTTTGCGATAAGCTGCAGGTATCGGTTTTGGTTAATAACGCTGGTTTTGGCTTATGGGGTAATTTTGACGAATGTAATATAGAGCAGCAGTTAAATATGTTGCAGCTTAATATAAATGCAGTTGTCGAATTAACCCATTATTTACTGCCGCAACTAAAGCAACAGTCGTCTTATATTTTAAATGTTTCCAGTACAGCAGCCTATCAGGCAGTTCCAACGTTAGCCGCATACGCAGCTTCCAAAGCATTTGTACTTTCGTTTAGCAGGGCACTTAGGGTGGAATTAAAAGGTTCGGTATCTGTAAGCTGCCTTTGTCCAGGCCCTACAGATACAAGTTTTGCGCATCGTGCCGGAATGGATTCTTTGGCTGATCTTGCTGAAAAATTCAACATGAAGCCAGCTGAGGTAGCAAAGCTTGGGGTAGAGGGGATGTTTAAGAAAAAGGCCGAGATTATACCCGGGTTTTTAAATAAGCTATCATCAATTGGCGCACGGTATATAAATAAATCGCTAATTGAACGTATTACTGCAGGGCTTTATAAAAAATAGAAAATAAATTTTGGTATGATAAATATTTCTCTACATTTGTAATGTCTACTATATATATAGACATTATAGAGTTAAATGAATCAAAACAGTAAGATAAACACCGCAAACTCCATGCGAATGCCTTTCCCCCAGATTGGCTTGTGTTGCTGTTGTTGTTAAATGCCACAAGTATTTTTAATTAACAAATTCATTTATTATTCCTCCTTTTTATTTTTAATGGACACAACTTATCAAAGGTTCAGCCTTGGTACTGAAATTACTGACGAACAACAAGCTTTTTTTAACCGTAACGGTTTTATACATTTTAAGAATTTTATCAACCCCGAAACAGTGCGGGATATTATCCGTGCATCAAAAGAGGTGGAAAAAAACTGGACAGAGAACAACGTTGAAAAGATAAACGGTGTGCCGATCAAATATGGTAAGGACCTTGACGGATCCGTTATCGTGCAACGTTTTGCATTCGTCAATCAGCATCATCCCTTACTTTCAGAGTTTACGCTCGATCCGCGTTTCCAGACTTTATTAGATCTGGTACCGGACTCCCGTTTAGGAGTTGATGAAAAGGATGGTATGGTTTTTAATCATTATGTAAACAGTGAGGAAAGCAGCTTTACCAAAATGGGCTGGCATACCGATGGCTTGCGCGATATTTTCCACGGCACAAAATTAAACCCGATGCTGAACGTAGGCATACACCTGAGTGATGCATCGCCCAATAATGGTGGCCTGCGCATCCTGCCGGGAACACATAAACAAAGCCTGTACCAGGTGCTGTTCCGTAAAAAGTACTTTCTGGATCATGATGTTGATGAGAACGAAGTAGCTATTACGCCTAAAGCCGGTGATCTCACCATTCACGATGGGCGCCTTTGGCACCGGGTGGCTCAGTCATCGGTAGTGGGAGAGGAAAGCCGCAGGCGGGTAATTTATATTCCGATAGTAGCAGGGAAATATAAGCCGAAGAATGAGGATAGTCCTACGGCATTGTACCAGCGCCTGGCCAAAATTGTTAAATAAATTGCCATGATCATAGCAATTATTATTGGCTACTTTATCAGGCGGAAAAAACTGACGGCCGCAAAAGTTCAGGTATTAAGTTCAGGCAGATCTTAAAAACGCACACACATGGTCACTAAACTAAGTTGAATAAAGTATAAAGCACATAGATAAATATTTAATCGCCAATACATTAACTTTTATTTTTTTAACTATTACTGAATAAGCGTTTTTTGACGTGTTGCTTATTTGTTACTGAAAATTCATAGTTAGTATCGAAAGTTAAAATTAGCGGAAAAGCTGATTTATCTATTTTTCTACTATAGTAACATTAATGCCTTTGTCCTCCAGTAACTTAACTATAGATGTTGCAATGCCGTTATCCGTTATAATATGCTGTATTTGTTCCAGTCCGCATATTTTACCCAATCCGCGTTTTCCAAATTTTGAACTATCCGCCAGTACAACCGTAATTTGTGCTGCATCTATCATTTTCTGATTCAGGCGGGCCTCCATCAGGCTGGTAGTAGTAAGGCCCATCTCGAGGTCGATCCCATCTACCCCTAAAAAAAGCATGCTGCATGATACATCTTTCAGGATCTGTTCGGCATAAGGGCCCATAACCGATGATGAGTTTTGCCTTAATTGGCCGCCAAGCTGCAAAACATCCACATGCAGGTGACTGGATAGTTCGAGCGCTACATTCAGGGCCGAAGTAATTACCGTAAGGTGTTTCTCCGGGTTGATTGACCGTGCCAATGCCAGCATGGTGGTTCCCGATGCAATAATGATAGAATCGTTATGCCCGATCATTTTTGCCGCAGCCCTGGCTATCAGGTGTTTTTCATCAGCATGAAGCTGCTCTTTTTCGGCAACAGGTTTATCATTTATATAAGGGTTAGTTTTTGAACCGCCGCCATGTGTACGGAATAGCAGGTTTTTATCCTCCAGTAATTTCAGGTCCTTACGAATGGTTACGTGCGAAACGTTCATTTCCTTGCTGAGGTCCTGCACATTAACAAAACCTGCATCCTGTAATTTTTTCAAAATATACTGATGTCTTTCGGTAATACTTTTCATGTGCTGCTCCAAAACGGGTTGTTGTTAATCCAAAAATACGAATAAGCGTAGTCTTTTCGACTGATTTTTTAAAATAGATAAAAAAACGAAACTAAAAAAAAGTTTCATATGCTTACTTATTTGTTATGTAAGCTTTGTTTTGGTTAAAATAATGAAATAAAACAAAGTATTATATGAATTTTTGATAAAAATAACTTTCTTTATATTTCGATATTGTTTCTTTATGTTTCGTTTTATAATTTTGATTAGCAAAACGAAACAAATGTTTCGTTTTGCTAAATATTTGAAAAGATCATGATAGCAATAGAAAGAAATAAAATAGTAGCTGCACTGGATGATGCAGATAAAGTGTGGGATGTAATTGTTATTGGCGGAGGCGCTACCGGCTTAGGTACCGCGGTTGATGCTGCATCGCGTGGATTCCATACCCTTTTATTGGAGCAGGCCGATTTTGCCAAAGGTACCTCAAGCCGCAGCACTAAGCTGGTACATGGCGGGGTGCGTTACCTGGCGCAGGGCGATATAGCACTGGTTAGAGAAGCTTTATATGAAAGGGGCCTGTTGCTTAAAAATGCGGCACACCTGGTAAAAAACGAATCGTTTATTATTCCTAATTATGAATGGTGGGGTGGGGCATTTTATACTATAGGTTTAACCATATATGATCTGCTGGCCGGGAAACTAGGTTTTGGCCGGGCTAAACATATCTCAAAAAAGCAAGTGATCAGCAGGTTGGCCACTATTCAGCAAAAAAGTTTATATGGTGGAGTGGTTTACCACGATGGCCAGTTTGATGATGCCCGCCTTGCCGTAAACCTTGCCCAAACAGCTTTGGAGCAGGGGGCAACGGTACTTAACTATTTTAAAGTGGTTAATCTGCTTAAAAACAATAATGGTAAAATTAATGGTGTAACTACAACTGATATAGAAACCGGAACTAGTTATACTATAAAAGGCAAAACTATAATTAATGCCACAGGGGTTTTTGTTGATGAAATTTTAAACATGGACAAGCCCGAAAGAAAGCCAATGGTGAGGCCAAGTCAGGGTGTGCACATCGTGCTCAACAGGTCTTTTATGCCTGGCGAAGATGCATTGATGATCCCTAAAACAGATGACGGCCGTGTGCTTTTCGCTGTGCCATGGCATGATAAGCTGGTGGTAGGTACTACTGATACTCCTATTGATGAACACAGCCTTGAACCAAAGGCATTGCCCGAAGAAATAGATTTTATTATGCGTACCGCTGCCAAATATTTAACCAAGGCACCTACCCGCAAGGATGTGCTGAGTGTATTTGCAGGCCTGCGCCCGTTGGCCGCTCCTGAAGACGGATCATCGAAAACCAAAGAAATTTCCCGTAGCCATAAACTGATCGTTTCTGATTCAGGTTTGATTACTATAACCGGGGGCAAATGGACAACCTACCGCCGTATGGGCGAGGATACGGTTGATAAAGCCATTGAAGTTGGTGGTTTACCTCCTTCTCCTAACAAAACCAAAACATTACAGATCCACGGCAGCAAAACAGATGTTGACCGTAACGACCATTTATATGTTTACGGCAGCGACGAGGCTGCATTACTTGCATTAGGAAATGAAAATCCTGAATGGAAAGAGAAACTGCATCCACGTATGCCATATATAAAAGCCGAAGTTATATGGGGCGTAAGATATGAAATGGCCAGAAAGGTAGAAGATATTTTAGCCAGAAGGGTACGTGCCCTGTTTTTAGATGCCCGCGCAGCAATTGATATGGCGCCCGTCGTAGCCGACCTTATGGCTGCCCAACTTAATAAAAACGAAGCCTGGAAAAAAGAGCAGATAAGCACCTTTATAAAAATGGCTCAAACCTATTTGTTAGAGCCATACCAGCCAACAACCTGAACCAAACCAATTAATATATTATAAAACCAAGAGCAAACGTTAAAATTATGGAAGAGTACATTTTAGCCCTCGATCAAGGCACCACAAGTAGCCGGGCCATTATTTTTGATCATGATGGAAAAATAAGATCTGTTGCGCAAAAGGAGTTTAAGCAAATTTTTCCGCAGTCGGGATGGGTTGAGCATGATCCGAATGAGATCTGGTCGACGCAGGCTGGGGTAGCCGCAGAGGCAACCGTTAAGATGGGAATTAACGGTACCAACATAAAAGCCATAGGTATCACCAATCAGCGCGAAACGACTATAGTTTGGGACAGAAATACAGGCGAGCCGGTTTATAATGCTATTGTTTGGCAAGACAGACGCACCGCCGCTTTTTGCGATCAGTTAAAAAAAGATGGTAAAGAGGCTATGGTACGCGCCAAAACAGGCCTAGTGATTGATTCCTATTTTTCGGGAACAAAAATAAGGTGGATTCTGGATAATGTAGAGGGCGCACGCGATAAGGCAAATGCCGGTGAACTGGCCTTTGGAACCGTAGACAGCTGGCTGGTATGGAAATTTACCCGGGGCAAGGTACACGTTACCGATGTAACCAATGCCAGCCGTACCATGCTTTTTAACATCCGCACACAACAATGGGATGATGAGTTACTGGCTATGTTGGATGTTCCGAAAAGCATGTTGCCCGAAGTAAAGCAATCGAGCGAAATTTACGGCGAAACAGCCACCACCATATTTGCATCAAAAATACCAATTGCGGGTATAGCCGGCGACCAGTCTGCCGCGCTTTTTGGCCAGATGTGCATTGAAAAAGCCATGGTTAAAAACACCTACGGCACAGGTTGCTTTATGTTGATGAACATAGGCGATGAATTTATTGAATCAAAGAATAACCTGTTAACTACTATTGCCTGGAAAATTAATGGAAAAGTTCAGTATGCTTTTGAGGGAAGCATATTTATTGGCGGCGCTGTTGTGCAATGGCTGCGCGATGGTTTGGGGATCATCAAATCATCATCAGAAGTTGAAGCCCTGGCCCTAAGCGTGCCTGATACGCAGGGTGTATATTTTGTGCCTGCCTTTGCCGGCCTGGGCGCCCCTTATTGGAAACCCGATGTACGTGGTACCATTGTTGGTTTAAGCCGTGGTACTACAGCGGGCCATATTGCCCGTGCCGCCACAGAATCTATCGCTTACCAAACTATGGATGTTTTAAAAGCTATGGAAGCCGATGCAGGGATGGAGATAAAAGAGCTAAGGGTTGATGGCGGCGCAACAGCAAATGATCTGTTAATGCAATTTCAATCAAAC
Organism: Mucilaginibacter mallensis; assembly: GCF_900105165.1. Taxonomy (NCBI): domain Bacteria; kingdom Pseudomonadati; phylum Bacteroidota; class Sphingobacteriia; order Sphingobacteriales; family Sphingobacteriaceae; genus Mucilaginibacter; species Mucilaginibacter mallensis. The sequence goes on along the minus strand of NZ_LT629740.1, from coordinate 3,829,686 downwards.
TTGCTTAATTGTAAAGTGATAAGGCCTGTTATAGTTGAAACTACGGCCCTGGGCGCGGCTTACCTGGCCGGGCTGGCAGTTGGATACTGGAAAAATGTTGAGGAGATTCAGCAGCTTTGGAAATCAGAAAAAGAATTTATTCCCAAAGAGGATCTGCCAAACATTAAAAATGGAATCCTTGGATGGAAAAAAGCCATCCACGCTGCACAAAGCTGGAACGATGACGTTCCGGAAGAAGAATTGGTTTAGTATTCAACTTTAAATTTTATTGAGATGTCTCCATTTATTGCAGAATTAGTTGGCACTATGCTAATGATACTCTTAGGCGATGGCGTAGTAGCCAACGTAGTTTTGAAAGATACCAAGGGAAGTAACAGCGGCTGGATGGTGATTACCACCGCCTGGGGATTGGCTGTTTTTGTAGGGGTTACGGTTGCCGGTCCTTACAGCGGTGCACATTTAAACCCGGCTATAACCATAGGCTTGGCCATTGCAGGCAAATTTGCCTGGGCACAGGTAGTGCCATATATAATAGCCCAGTTTTTAGGTGCTTTTATGGGTGCATTTTTGGTGTGGATAATGTATTATGATCATTTTAAACGCACTAATGATCCCGGTTCCATTTTAGCAGTTTTTTGTACTGGTCCGGCAGTTCGCAATTATATATCAAATATATCCAGCGAAATCATCGGCGCTTTTGTGCTCATATTTACCGTTTTTTATATTACAGGGGCAGAGATAACGCCAACTAAAACACCCATAGGGCTGGGTTCGGTTGGGGCGTTACCGGTAGCTTTGCTGGTATGGGTAATAGGGTTATCGTTAGGCGGTACAACCGGCTATGCTATTAACCCCGCGCGTGATTTGGGCCCGCGTATTATCCACGCCCTTTTACCAATGAAAAATAAGGGTGGCAGCGACTGGGCCTATTCGTGGATCCCTATTATGGGGCCACTTATTGGGGTAACCATAGCCGCTTTACTCTATCTCCAGCTCCATGGATAAATAAATAAAAGAAGTATCATGAAAAATATAAGTAAAGTTAGCCTTTTGGCTTTTCTTGGGCTATGCCTTTGTCTTGATGGCTGGGCCCAGGATACTACAGCACGGAAAAAAGACACATTAAGCGTAAAGAAATATAAACCGTTTGATATTAATTTACAGGTACGCAACTTGTATATATGGCGTGGTTTCAGGGTCTCAAACAGCCCAATTTCAGATGCCGATCTCCATTACACCACCCGCGACGGCAACTTTGCTGTTGGCGTTTGGGGCGGCGAAAGCTTTGATGGCGAGTACCGGGAGTTTGATTACTATGTAAGCTATAAAACATCGGGGTTTAACTTTTCGGTTTGGGATATTAATAATTTTAGTAATTACCCCAATGCCAATCTGTTTAATTATAACCCGGCAAGCACTTCGCATTTTATTGATGTAACAGCGGGTTACCAGTTTGGCGATTCGTTTCCGTTGAGCATTAACTGGAGCACTATTGTGCAGGGGCGTGACACCTACACCAAAAGCAATGGCCAACTGGCTAATGCCTACTCTAATTATGTGGTGCTCGATTACCGTATCTGGAAGGAGGGTACTGCCGACCTGCATATTTTTGCCGGTGGTGGTTTTGCTTTTGGCCGCGATGAGAATTTTTATGGCTCAAAGCCTAATATTGTAAATACCGGGCTAACATTTAATAAGGATTTAAGGATATTTAGCTATCATTTGCCGCTCGCGGCTACAGCAATGGTTAGCCCCGAACATAAATATGGGGCATTGCAATTGGTGTTTAATGTTTTTTAGTTAGAATAGCTACAATTCAAAAAGCCATAACAATCAGATTGTTATGGCTTTTTTTGAATTTTGTAATCCTGAAGGAAAGCATCTGAACGATGGCCCACTTCACTACCTTTATAAATCGTTTGCTCAAGTAGTTCTGCAGGAAAACATTTCAAGGGACATCATTTTCCTCCAAACACTTCCTTCACAGCGTCAAGATATGCATAACCATGTTGCTTATCAGGTTCCAGGTAACTGCCTTCTGCCCATTCATTCCAGGCATTAATGGTAATTAATTTAGGCTGATCGGGATGGCTGTCAACATATGCTTTAGCCTGTAATAAAAAGCGTTTAAAGTCTGCGGGGTTTGCTTCTGTAACCCTGGCTTGTAAGGTCTTGGGAAAGCGCGGATTATTATCCCAGCTTATAGATACATGTGGAAAATATGGTACCGTAAATTCTTTGCTAAAGGTAGCCCATCTTTCAATTGCCTTAGCGCCCCACTTATCATACTTGTCCGCTGATACATAATGGATCCACTGGTAATTGGTGAGGCTTTTCAATCCCAACTCCAAAACTGTATTGTTCTGGGTAACACTGGTGTCGCCCGGCACTGCTGAAAGGCCCTTGGGTATTGCCCCCCATAAAACACCCTGTAAGTGCAAACCCGGAAAACCTGCTTCTTTTGTTTTTTGCGTAAAATAATCCAGCGCCTCTTTAGCCTGATTAATACCACCCATGCCTTTGATAAACGTAGCTAATTCATAAATGCTGATTACCGGCTCGCCATTGATCTTGTAATAGTTTGGCTGGCTAAAATAATCTTTTATGATATGCGCTATCATGGTATTAAATGTAGGCCTGTCTATCCCACCATACCAATATATTTTACTTTTATCATCGGTTGTGTAATCCAGGTAAGCACTATGATCATGATTGGCCCACATCAAGTAAAATTTCATCTTATTCCTGTTTTTCGCACCTAAAAAGCCTTTGTCCAAGCCGTTTTCCAGAAATGGTTTTCCATCATACCAGTACCAATCATAAATAAATACGTTTATACCATGCGATACGGCGGCATCAATTCTTTGCTCCACCGCCTTTGGATCGGCCTCATTAGTATAACCCCATAGTGGAACTTGTGGCTGCTTATCACCGGGGAATTTTGGCTTGGCATTGTAAATGGCTTCCCATTCGCCTTTGCCATCTTTAAATACACCAATGTCTTTAAATCTTGCATCGGGCTGGTAAGCCGGCCACACATAAGCTGCAATATCATAATGCTGATGGCCTGCATCCTGTGCGTGTACCGAAAATATACATGTTACAAATAAAAGGCTGGTATATATAAAAATCTTTCTAATGCTATTCTTGATCGTTATCATCTTGTTTTTATAGGTTTTATTTCGACTTTGTTCTTCGTAATTAAATTGCAGAGGATAAAACATAGTCAAACCCTCTGCAATCATTTTTATTATTTATAACCAGGGTTTTCAACCAAATTTGGGTTGTTGGCTGTCCGGGCTATTGTAATAGGTAAATAATAATTTTCCGGCCTGAACTGCGGGATATTTGATGTACCGTCTACATTATTGATGATCTGGATCTGGTATTTTCCGCTGGCAGCATCAAGGATATACCGAATGCCCGACCAACGTATGGACAGATCGTTAACTGCTGTACGCCATCTTCTCACATCCCAGTAACGGTGCCCTTCTAAAGCTAATTCCACTTTGCGCTCGTTATGTATAGCGTCCCGTGTTACAGCAGTGAGTGGCGCAATTCCGGCCCTGCTCCTGATTTGATTAATATCAGTCATGGCCTGGCCTGTATTTCCCGATTCAAAGGCAGCTTCTGCATCATTTAATAATATTTCAGCATACCTGAAGATCAGCCAGTCTTGTGCTGATGTAGCCCAGCCGGAGTTTGTTCCTGCCAAATTATCATGGCTTTCGTCCAGGTATTTCAGCTCACCTATACCAGTACCCTGGAAGTCCTGATCACCTGTTGCAGGGATGCCATTGTAAGCACCAGAGGTTATGATAGTCCCATTCGGCAATAGAAGGCCAGCATGGAAATCGAGTGTACTGCCTTTCCACTCCCAACCCTGGGTATAAAAAGTTGCATAAAAACGCGGATCCCTGTTACCCCAAACCTGGTCCATGGTATACAGGCCCTGTTGAATAGCCGTGCGGTCTAATGCACCGGATGTACCGTCAATCTTTTCAAATGATTCGGCTAACTCCAAATAGGCCTGGTCATATAATCCACGGCCCCAACCTTCCGGCCGCGGGCAATTGAAAAAGTCAACAGCCCAGCCGTTACCGCCGGATAATTCATTAACGGCATCATGCTTTTTACAGAAAATCACCTCACTATTATTCTTAACCAAAAAGATATTCCTGAAGTTGGTTGTTTTATCTGCATCTAAATTATAGAGTGCATATTTACCGCTTGTGATGATAGCTTGTGAGGCGGTCAATGATTTTTGATAATAGGCGTTAGCCTGGCCTGAGGGTATGCCGACAACCCCATTTAACTGTACCGTACCAAATTGCGCAATACTGCCGGCATATAAAGCCGCGCGGCTTACTAAGGCTAAAGCAGCATATTTTGATGGATGACCAAGGCTATCGGCATTTATCACCTCGGGTAAATCACTGGAACACGCATTGGCTTCGGAAATAATGAAATCATAAATGCTTTGCTCCGTAGCCCTTGCAGGGTATAACACAGATTTGGGGTCAGACTCACTTTGAACGGTCGTGATCAGCGGAACCCCACCATAGCGTTTTACCATGGCAAAGTAACAGAATGCCCTCAAAAAACGCGCTTCAGCCAGCTTAGATTTCACTACGCCAGCAGCGAGAGGAGAGCTGGGAATACTAGCTATAAACTGGTTGATCTCGCGTACAGTGCTGTATCCCCACCAGTCGAGGTTAGGGTCGCCACTGATATTCAGGCCACCATATTTATAGGTAAACGCATTGCTGGGGTTCCAGTCACGATACTGTGGAAACGCTTCGTCTGAAATATCATTTATATCCGGAAAATGCCATGCTGCATCGCCGTTCAGTCCGTTACCGCTACAGTCATTACCCAACCAGGGCATGTCGTAATAAATTTGAGTAAGATAGGCATCTATCAGCGCGGGGTCTTTAAAAACCTCGTCGCCTGAAATGATACTAAGGGGTTGTTTATTAAGGACTTCCTTATTACACGAAAAAAGTATCCCGGCCCCTAACACAACAAGTAGTATTAATAATTTTTTCATAATGTCTTAAATTATAATGTTAGATTCAATCCTAATGATATGGTTCTCTGCTGCGGATAATAGTATCCTCCATTGCCTGACGGTTCTTCAGGGTCGATATCATATTTTGCCAGCGGATTAATAGTTAACAGGTTTGTTCCAGCAAGGTAAATCCGAACATTTTTAATACCTGCTCTTGACAGTAAATCATGCGGCAGGCTATAGCCCAGCGCAAATGTTTTCAATCGTAAATAGTGGGTCTTTTTATCATAAAAATCCGAAGGGAGTGTGTTTGTTGATGCCCCGCCTAAACGCGGCACACCTGCCGAAGCATTATTATTTGCGGGGGTCCACCGTTCATCAAAAATAGCCTGAGAAAAATTGGCACCGCCTTGTTGCAGGTTCACGTTGGTAATGTAACCGAATGCCCCCTGGAGTAAAGATTGCAGGTCGAAATTTTTATATTTCAGGTTAATGGTTGCGCCGGTCATCCATTCAGGCACGGAGCCGTTGCCAATTTGTACTTCATCACGCCAATCAAGCGTACCGTCATGGTTAACATCAACGTATCTTATATCGCCGGGGCGTAACCCAGCGTTACCACCAGGGTATTGGAATGTTAAAGCATTAATTTGCTGCTGGCTTGTAAATACGCCATCTGATTTATATCCAAAGGTTCTATCTACCCACTGGCCTGACTCCTGGTATTCCCTTTTCTGGTCAGGATCGGTATAAGTTGGTTCATCGTAATGTTCCCACTTAGCACGCGCCCATGACAGGTTGCCAACAAACGTATAATTCAGCTCGCCTATATTACCGCTGGTTCCTAAGCTAAGCTCAAAGCCGCGGTTGTTCTGGCTGTTAAGATTTACCTGGGGCAATGCGGCGCCAAATGTACTTGGCAGCGTTAGTACCTGCGTAGCAGGGATGCCTGAAAGCGTTCTGTAAAATACATCTATAGTACCAAATAATTTCCTTTTCCAAAAGGAAAAATCGGTGCCGACATCATAAATATTTACCTTTTCCCAGGTTAGGTTAGGATTTGCTACACCTGTTGAAACAATACCCTGTGAGGTGCTTGTGCCAAAAAGATAATAGCCGCCAAAGTTATAACCTGTTAAATACTGGAAATTACCAACGTTATCGATACCAGAGCTGCCATAACTTGCACGCAGTTTCAATTCGTCTACAGCGCTTACTTTCTTCATGAAATCTTCCTGGTCAATACGCCAGCCGGCTGAAACGCTTGGAAAATATCCCCAGCGATGATTCGGGGAAAAAACGGCGGATGCGTCAGCACGGAATATAGTTTCTAATAGGTATTTATTTTTGTAAGCATAATTTATGCGGCCCACATAGCTTGCACGCCCCATCTGCGATGCCGAGCTGTTTGCAGTAGCGGTTTGCACCGAGCCGGCAAATAACTCCTGTATTTCATCGGTTAAGAAGTCAGTTCTTCCTGCCGTTAAAAAAGTGGTGTTGTAGTCAATTGCCTCATATAGCGCAAGCGCAGTAACATGATGATCCTGGCCAAAGGTATGATCGTAATTCAATGAAAACTGACGGTCAATGTTTTCGGCTGTATTTTCGTTGTAGTATAATTGTGCCTGCGTTCCTAAAGCACCTGCAAGCGTATATTGCTGGGTGGAATAATCATAAGTGTAAAAACTGTAGGGTTTACTAAAATTCTTTTCGTCAGAATAAGTTTTGTTGTAGTTGATAAAGGCCTTCGCGCTCAAACCATCAATAGCCCTGATTTGGTAATTGGCGACGAATGTTCCTTTTAAGTTCTGACTGTTAACATTGTCATAGCCAGCTATATCTTCATTGGAAACAAGTGCGATACTACCTACACCCTGACCATTTGCATAGGAGTTATAGCTTGCATCGGGCAATGTTGCAGGATATATCGGCAACGAGTTCCATAAATCCTGCCATAAGGTATTGATACCGGCGCCTTCGCCACGGTTTGGTTGCGATTTGTATTCGTTTACATCTGATATATCTAACTGGATGGATAGATCATTAGTTATTTTAGCGTCCAGGTTTGATTGAATATTATATCTTTTATAACCTCCGCCGTTTGTACGCCATATCGGGTCCTGATCCAGATAACCAAAAAATCCAAAATATTTAATGTTATCCGATCCACCCCGTACAGATAAATTTTGATTGGTTTGTGGCGCGAATGGCTTTGTAGCCACTTTCTCCCAATTTGTATTAGGATATGCCGGATCGTTACCTGCCTGGTATTTGTTGATCTGATCTTGCGTGTATGGAGCTTGTTTCCCCTCATTGGCATATAGTTCATTTTCTAATTCTGCGTATTCTGCCGAACTAACCGGCTGTGCCATATAAGTGTTATCCTGTAGTGTATAGGATGAATTGAAAGTTATATCGGGTTTGCCTGCTTTACCGCGTTTTGTGGTAACCAATATAACACCATTACCAGCACGTGCCCCGTAAATAGATGCTGCACCGTCCTTAAGTATACTGATCGATTCAATTTCATTAGGATCGATATTGTTAAAATCTGATTCAACACCATCAACGATCCAGATAGCCTGGCCAAAGCCGCGTATGCTGATCGACGCCTGATCTGCACCTGGCTGCCCGCTTGATTGTTGGGAAATTAACCCGGGCAGCCTCCCTGCCAATGAGTTAATCGTACTTGCTACGGGCGCAACAGTTATATCTTCAGATTTAACAGAGGAAATCGACCCGGTTATAGTTCCCTTTTTTTGCGTACCATAACCAACAACTACCACATCATTTAAACTATTAGCCTTGGATGTCAGGCTGGTACTTATTGAGGTTTTGCCGTTTACTGGTATTTCTTTACTGTTATAGCCAACACTGCTAAACACAAGCACAGCATCGGTATTGGTAACCAAAATGGCATACCTGCCGTTTTTGTCGGTTGTTACCCCCTGGTTTGTGCCTTTGATGGTAACAGATACTCCGGAGATAGCCTGGTTTTGCTCATCTGTAACGAGGCCCGATACTGTACTTTGATTAACTGTTTTCTGTTCGGCTTCTTTTGGTTTAGTAGTTACAATTACATTTTTGTTTTTTACAACATAAGTAAATGGCTGGTCTGAAAAGCATTGAACCAGCGCTTTGTCGAGTGGTAAATTCTTTACGTTGATAGTTACCGGGCTAGCCTGATTTATCAGCTCTTCATCATAAAGAAAATGATAGCCACTTTGTTGGCTTATATTGTCCAATAGTTGCTCAAAAGAAACTTTTTTAACGTTTAACGTTATATTTTGGGCATAAGTAGCTGCTGAAACATGTAACAAAGTACATAGACAGAGAACAAGCGTTAGTTTCATCTTTAAGAAGATATCAGGTCTATTACAGGACAGCATCCTGCAAAAAAAAATTGTAAATTTTTTATACATTTGAATGTTAGGTTAATGAATAATTGGTTGTTTCGAGCGATCATTGTGTTTACCTGGCGCAGCTCCCATTGCTGCTAAACCAGGAGCGGTGGAACGTTCCTGGTTTTACTGGTAAAACTTTTAGGTAATTATTATTTACATATCACGATTATCCTCCTTCCTTCAATTTGGAATTTTGCAATCCCTGTTAGTTCGAGATAGTTTAATAATTCAGCAATATTTTCGGCTCTGGATACTGTGCCACCCATTATTTTATCGGATATGTTTCCTCTGTATTCAATATCCACGTTATACCATCTGGCAATTTTATTCATCACTGTTTGGATGTTTTCTTTTCTGAAAGAAAAATATCCGTTTTTCCAGGCTACGGCGTCTTCAACATTTACAAAATGTAGTGTAATCTCATTTCTGTTTTTGGCTCCTATGGCCTGTTGCCCCGGAACCATGGTCGTGGTTATGTTTTTGGAGGTGAGTGATACCGACCCTTCAAGTAAAGTAGTGTTGACCGACGGCTCATTTTCGTAAGCCATCACGTTGAAATGCGTACCCAGTACCTTAATGTTTATATTTTCTGCCGCAACTGTAAAAGGGAGGTGCTTATTTTTAGAAATCTCAAAATAGGCCTCACCGCGTAATTCAACATGCCTTTCATTACCCTTAAATGTACTCGGGTAGGTTAAGGAAGATGCTGCATTAAGCCAAACATTGCTTCCATCAAGCAGTGTAATTTTAAACTGTCCGCCCTTTGGTGTGGTAATCGTATTGTAGACTATCTGTTGATCATTTGTTGATGGGTTATCATTGACTACCTTATACGAAATCTGACCAGATGCATTTTTTGTAATAACTGTATTTCCCTGCACTGCAATCTTCCCTTGATTAGCGCTATTCAAAAATATCTTTTTCCCGTTCCCAAGGGTTAAAGTAGCAACATTGGCCCCTGGTAGTATGATTTGTTTTTGGGGATTCTTTTGAACAATTTCTTTTGGACTACTCCAATGGCGGTTAACCAGGTAAATACTTGCTGTTACAAGAATTACCGCGGCAGCAACCATTTTCCACGGTTTTAAAAAGCCACCTCGCTTTTCTTCGTGCTTAATTTCCTCATTCAGGCGCAACAATATCCGTTCGCTGACACTTTCCCTATCATCGGGATACTCGGCATACTGCGAACCTATTTTACGATATAAGTTGAACAGTTCTTGCTTTTCCGTGTCATTAATGGAACGGTCTAAATATTTTTGCAGCAAATAGTTGATCCTTTGCTTATCCACTTTATAATTGGTTTATAATGACATGTCGTTGCGAAAAGCTGTTTACCCTATATCTTATTTGATTTTTTTTAATGGATCTTGGGCATTGAAAGCACATGGATAGCGAAAAGGCGTCCGGTGAAATTAACCCGGTCAAGAAGTAGATGAGGATTAGATGTAAATATCTAATCTACAATGTTACTTATTCTACAATTTAAAGGTCTTTAAAAGCTCATGAGATATTGTAATAACAAAGCCCGCAGTTTCAATGCTGTTTCTAATGATTTTTAAGGCACGCGTTAAATTCGCTTCAACTCCTTTTTCCGAGATATTCATTTTGGAAGCAATTTCAGAATTCTTCATGCCTAAGTGACGGCTGTAGTTAAATACTAATTTACATTTCTCGGGGAGCTCTTCAACTATTCCATTAATATATTCTTGTAAGAAAAGGGCATCTAATCTTTCCTCATCAAAACAGATATCAGAAAAATTAAAATTTCTTTCTGCCAGCTTACTCCGGCGCAGGTCTTTTCTATAATGGTCAAACACTACATACTTAACTTTTGTAGCCAGGAAGCCTCCAACATTGTATATTGATAAGCTATTTTTATTTTTCCAAAGTGAAATAAAAACTTCGTGAACGATGTCTTCAGCAGAAGACTTATCATTCGTATGGTTCCAGGCTATGAGTACCAGTTTTTCCCAATATCTTTTATATATCTGCGTAAAAGCAAAGTTATCTCCCTCTTGCAAAAGAGCCATGAGTTCCTGATCGGAAAGGACGTTAGGGGGAGTCATGTTTAAATTGGTTAATCTATTGGTCTTGATCAATGTCTTGCCTAAAATAGCAGACAATGACTTTTGAAAAAGCTAAACTAAATAAAACCAATAGCTTAACTGTGCTGAACTGTTACGGGGTATGGTTCCTTTATGTGAGATTTATTAAATGTTAATTTTTATTTGCAAATAAGAAAACAATGCTATATTTGTAGTGTACTACTATACTAATACACTATAAATATGCTTAATGTTTCTGGTTTAAGTTTTGGTTATCAGGGTAAGCCGCTGCTCTTCGAAAATCTCGATCTGCAGCTTAACGAGGGTCATATCTATGGATTGCTTGGCAAAAATGGAGCAGGTAAATCAACCTTATTAAAAAACATGGCCGGGCTTGCTTTTCCATCAAAAGGGAAATGCCTTTATAAGGGAATAAATACATCATCGAGGGCTGTTGCTGTTTTAGAGGATATCTTTTTTTTAGCCGAAGAACTTTTTACACCTTCATTAACGCCATTGCAGTTTGCGGCGGGTACCGGTGGGTTTTATCCTAAGTTTTCCGGGTCAGATTTCGATAATTATTTAAGATTATTGGATGTTGATCCCCGTGATGTTATGGATAAACAATCCTTAGGGCAGCAAAAAAAAGCCATGATCGCTTTCGGCCTGGCAACCAACACCAATTTACTAATAATGGATGAGCCTACCAATGGTCTTGATATACCCTCGAAAGTCCAATTTAGAAAATTAATGGCATCCGTGTTAACTGATGAAAGGTGCATCATAATTTCTACTCACCAGGTGCGCGATTTGGATAGTTTAATAGATACCTTATTGGTGCTCGATAACCGGGAGGTTGTAGTTAACCAGTTAATGGATGAAGTTGCTGAAAAATTGACATTCGGCTTTTATACTGACACTACCGATCTACCGGTATTGTATGAAGAAGAAAATATCCGTGGCAAAAATGCCATTTTAAAAAATACAGGCAAGTACGGCAAAGTGGACCTGGAGTTGCTTTTTAACGCCATCATCAGCGGCAATAAACCTGTTTTAGAAATATTGAAGAATCATGAATAACATATTTAATCCCGGCAGGTTCGGCAGGCTATTCATTAAGCATACAACCGAGCATTATAAGAACTATTTAATGTCATTAATAGTGCTGTTCGGCGTGATGCTTTTGGGTGCCAGTTTTTTAGTTTATCTCATCCATGCGCCAATAGATCTGGGTTTGCAAACAGCGATGTTTATAGCCATAATGCTATTGGCCGGTACCATTTTTACCAGTACCGTATTTGCTGATTTTGCTGAGAACAAAAAAGCAATTTCTTCATTAACCCTTCCTGCATCACATTTCGAAAAATACCTGGTTGCATGGCTTTATTCCTTCGTAATTTTTCTGATATGTTACCTGGCCTGTTTTTATTTGGTCGACTGGCTGGCTATTAATGCAAGGCATTATCCGGGGCAGCAAATTGTTATGTTAAATGTGTTCAACAGGTATATCATATTCTGTTTTTTGATATTTGCATTTCTGCATGCTATTGCTTTATGGGGCGCGATCTTTTATAATAAACTACATTTTGTAAAAACAGCATTTGCGTTTTTTATTGGCATTGCCTTGCTTATGCTCATTAATAAATTTTTGCTGGGTTATCTTTTACAGAAAAGCGTGCTTATGGCCCCGCCATTTGGTGCCCTCAGAATCATGGAGCATAACAGGGAGGTATCTTTTTTTATTGCTCAGGATGACGGCAACTTTGTGATATGGCTATTAGGAGCCCTGACACTTATATTTTGGGCAGCTGCCTATTATCGTTTAAAAGAAAAGCAGGTATAACTATGGAGTTTAGAGATAATGAAGCCATATACCTGCAAATAGCCGCTTATGTAAGCGAGAATATTTTGCTGGGCAAATGGCAGGCCGAACAAAAGATACCATCTGTACGGGATATGGCCATTGAGCTGGAGGTGAACCCTAATACGGTAATGCGTGCTTATGAACTTTTACAAACAATGGAAGTGATCTATAACAAAAGGGGGCTGGGGGTATTTGTATCACCTGATGCCCATACAAAAGTAAAGGCTTACCGTAAGGAGCGCTTTATGGAACAGGAATTACCCGGCTTATTTAAGGAGATCTTTTTGCTGGATATCAGCATGGAAGATTTGCAGCAGCAGTATGAAAAGTTTAAAAAGGAAAATTATAATGAAGACAAGCAATAAACTCATCGTTGCCGCAATGCTGCTCATATTTATTGCGCTTTTCATTTACGATGAAATGCTGAAGACGGAATATGTATCAGGGCGATATAGGGATCCTTACAGGAACTATGTTTCATTAAATTTTAAGGATTTTGACGCAATTGATATTAATTCATCAACTATAGCAAATGCCAAAATAGTACAGGGGCCATTTAGTATTAGAATTGATAAGGATGCCAAGGAGTATGTAAACATTACGCAAAAAGGAAACAGGCTTACTGTTAGCGCCGACTTTAAATATTCCTTTTTAAATAATGCTAACCCTTATGTTGTTATTATATCGTGCCCTAAGTTAAACCAATTGCATACAAGTGCCACCTATACATTGCACAACTCAGCAGTAACAGACACCATTGTGCTCTGGCAAATGCGTGAGGTATTGGTTGATGGCTTTAAACTGGATAGCTTACTGGTTAACCAGGATTACGGCAGCACAATACTTATTAAAAACAGCCATATAAATTACCTGAGCGGTGTTGTTGGTAAAGCTAATGGGAGCGGCTCAGTTATTAAACTTTTTAAGACTAATCAATTTGAAAGTGTAAAGCTGGATATTCAAAACCGTAGTCAGATGGAAGTGAATAATATACAGATTCCAAAGCTTGATTACCATTTGGCTGATAGTGCAAAACTGATATTAAACGGCGAGGCCGGCAATTACTTAAAAAAACCTTAATATGAAACTTGTCATCAACTCTCTTTCCAAAACCTATGCAAATGGTGTGCGGGCATTAAACAATGTTTCGCTTACGTTAAACAATGGCATGTTTGGTTTGCTGGGGCCGAATGGCGCCGGTAAATCTTCATTAATGCGAACAATAGCGACCTTGCAGGAGGCAGACCAGGGGAGTATTTTTTTGGATGACCTGGATGTGTTAAAAAACAAAACGCAGGTAAGGCAACTGCTTGGCTATTTACCGCAGGAGTTTGGCGTGTACCCTAAAATATCAGCCGAGCGTATGCTTGATCATATTGCCCAGCTAAAGGGGATCGCCAGTACCGGCGAAAGAAAGGACCTGGTCGATTATCTGCTGGAAAACGTAAACCTTACCAAAGACCGGAAGAAACATTTGGGTACTTATTCGGGCGGCATGAAACAGCGCTTTGGCATTGCACAGGCGCTGATCGGTAACCCCAAACTAATTATTGTTGATGAACCCACAGCCGGGCTCGACCCCGCCGAAAGAAACCGTTTTTATAATCTGCTTAGCCAGTTGGGGGAAAATACCATTGTAATCCTTTCTACCCACATTGTTGAGGACGTAAGCACGCTTTGCTCAAACTTTGCCATCATTTGTCAGGGCGAGGTATTATATGCCGGCGAACCGGATACGGCTGTAAAAGAAATGGAAGGTAAAATTTTCACCAAAGCCATCAGCAAGCAGGAGTTGCCACATTATCAGGATGATTTTATGGTGATATCAACCCAGCTCAAATCCGGCAAACTACATATCAGGGTATTCCAGGAGACAATTCCGGGAGATGGTTTTCTGCCTGTAAGTCCAAATTTGGAAGATGTTTATTTCAGCAATATCGCGGCACGCATAGATGTAACCACCATTTAAATTAAGCAATTATGTTCTGGAAAATATTTTTATTCGAGATCCAAAACAGGGTCCGCAGGCCAGCAATGTACCTATACTTTGCTGCAGCCTTAATATTTACGGTTGGCACATTCGCCACAGGGTCACTGCCTTTAGGTGAAAAAGAGCATATTAATGCCCCATTTATACTGGCTATGTGGTGTGGTGGCATAACCATGCTCATGATGGTGGTATCATCATCAATAATGGGTAATGCTTTATACCGCGATATTGAATACAACACCAAGGATTATTATTTAACCTATCCTATAACAAAGGCAGGCTATTTTTGGGGGCGGTATTTTGGCTCATTTGCTATTATGCTTTTTATAGCAAGCGCCATTATTATTGGTGCTTATGCAGGTACATGGCTGGGCCCGGTTATGGGTTGGAGGGATCCGGCGCAGTACGGCCCTAATAGGTTGATATATTATCTGCACCCGTTTTTAACCATTGCATTACCTAATCTGATATTTACATCATCACTGTTTTTTGGCCTGGTTGCTATTACCCGCAATGTAAAGGTGATCTATAGCGGCGGTATCCTGTTGTTTTTGGGCTATTTCCTGTCGATGGTTTTTCTTAGCAGAACCAATAATGAAACAGTAATAAACCTGGCAGATCCTTTTGGTTTAAATGGCGTTAGGCTGCAAACAATGAATTCAAATTCCATCCAGCAAAACACCACCCTAATATCCATAACAGGTTCATTTTTGCTTAATCGCATCATCTGGACAGGTGTAGGTTTAATAGTGCTGCTTTATACCTACTTCACCTTTAGTTTTGAAAGATTTTTTAGCGGTAAAAGGGATAAGGCCGCTATTGGTGAACGCTCATTAGATAAGCTTAAAAAAGCAAGTCCGAAAGTCAATATTAGTTTCGCCGGTTCATACAACCGTACCACCTTATGGAAACTGACCCGGATGGAGATCAGTAATATTATTCGCGATAATTATTTCTGGATCATACTATTAAGCGGCATGACTTTCCTGGCTTTTGTGCTTTGGATGGGTGACGGCAATAACGGTATAGCCGATTTTCCGCGTACGGTGATGCTTTTGGATACCTATAATGGCAATTTCCTGTTTTTTATCTTTTTTATCATCCTGTTTTATACCGGTGAAACACTGCACCGCGACAGGGTAACCCGTTTTGCCTTTATAAATGATTCCCTGCCGCCGCCAAACTGGGTGTTAAACGGGTCAAAATTTGTTGCATTGCTTGTTCTGGCCTTCTTTTTGGCATTAATTCCCTTGATTTTGGGTTTGCCCATTCAAATTATAAAAGGGTTTTACCATTTTCATTTTCTGGTATATTTCACGTATATATTTACACTCATACTGCCCCGTTTATTGGATATGGTTGCCTTTTGTTATGTGATACATGTAACATTGAACAATAAATTTGGTGCACATGCAGTAGCCATTTTCCTGTGGATCATATTCTTCTTTTTGGAAGATACGGGCACGTTTAACTATAACCTTTTAATGTATTCATACACGCCATGGTACGGTTTCTCTGATATGGATGGGATAGGGCATATGGCAAAGGCGGTATATTCGTTTCACCTGTACTGGTTGCTTTTTGCAGGCTTATTAGTTATTGTTTCAGGATTATATTATTACAGGGGAGTAACCTCAGGGATTAAAGAAAGATGGCAACTGGTTAAAGAACGCTTTGATACCAACACCCGGATAATTACAGGTTTAGTGGTTTTAGCCTTTTTATCAATGGGTGCTTACAATTATTATAATGTAAGCTACCTCAATAACTACTTAACAAAGGGGGAAGGAGATGACCGGGCAGAAATGTATGAGCGGCAGCTAAAGAAATATTCATTGCTACCCTTGCCAAAGGTAACGCGTATGGAGCTGCATACCGATCTGTACCCCGATAAACTGGAAGAATATACCCACGCTTTTGTAACCATAGCCAATAAAACCAACAAGCCGATAGAAAAACTATTGCTTGATGGGGATGAGTTATCTGATTACTCGATAAAACAGGATGGTAAATTGGTTTCTTTTACATCGCCATTACTTTATCCCCGTGGCATGTTCAATTGGTTCAGACCTAAAAATGATACGGCTGAGTTTCGTTTGTACAGGTTTCAAAAAGCATTAGCTCCCGGGGATTCTGCTGTGTTGGAAATTAATTCAGCAATAAGTTATAATGGCTTCAGCAATGGGCTTTATTCAAAGGATCTGCTGTATAACGGTACTTTTTTAAGTCCGGAACTACCTGGCCTGGGTTATGACGACGACGATGAATTGGACAGCCCGTATGAGCGTAAAAAAAGGCATCTATCTGTAAAAACAGAGAATGATATCCCGCAAAATGATCCCGAAGGTATCAGCACGCTTAAAGCAGGTAAAGCGGCTGATCTGTTGAAATTTGATATAACCGTTAGTACATCGGGAGACCAAACAGCGATTGCCCCAGGCGAGCTGGTTAAGCAATGGAAACAAGGCGGGCGGAATTATTTTCATTATGTGCAGGATAAACCCGGCATGTATGCACCCTTAGGTGTTTTATCTGCCCGTTACGCTATTATGCATGATACTGTAAACCTCGGTCATCCGGTAAATATCAATATCTATTATCATCCTGACCATAATGCCAACCTGGGGCGTTTTATGGCTGCTTATAAGGATGGTTTGCACTATTTTAATAAAGCATATGGTAATTTCCCCTTTACCGATATCCGCCTGGCTGAATCATCAATATATGGACCGAGTGCTGCATCAATGACAACGCTTTCGGCTTATGCCGAGCAATTCGCCTGGAATGCCAACTTTACGGATCCTAATCAAACTGATTATTGCTATTTTAATACAATAAATCTTTTAGCCCAGCAATGGTGGCGTTTTCAGGTTGCGCCAAATAATACGGTTGGCTCAATAGTGATCCCTGAGGGATTAAGCGGTTATAGCGCATTGGTTATGGCCGAAAAGAAATATGGTGCAGCCAATATGCGTTACATTGTTTTAGATCAGTTATGGTTTTACCTGTTTATAAGGCGCCGGATGGAGGATAAGGAGCATCCGCTTATAACGGCTGATCAGTGGGTTGAATACCATGGAAAAGCAGCCGTTGCACTATATGGCCTGCGTGATCTGATGGGAGAGGACAGCCTCAATGCCGCTCTGCGCGATTTTAAGAACGCCTATGCTTTTAAAAGCAAACCGCCATATGCAGGTAATAATGACCTATATAGCTATTTGCAAAAACATGTGCCCGATTCCCTGCAATATTATCTTATCGATACCTGGAAAAAGATCACTTTATACGATAATAAGGTAACCGAAGTTAAAGCTAAACCGCTCGGAAAAGACAATTACCAGGTAACATTAACGGTTAATGTTAATAAGGTTTGGATTGATGGGAAAGGTAATGATGTGATTGATAAAAAGATGAATGACTACATAGATATAGGCATTTTCGCGGCCGACGGTAAAAATAAAGATGGCAGGATAATAGCAAATCAGCTATATCTTAAAAAGTATAAATTAACTGCAGGCCTGCATACGTTTAATATTATAGTGAAAGGCAAGCCGCAGCGTGCAGGTATTGATCCGTATAGTAAACTGATTGACAGGATGCCGAATGATAATTTAAAGGATCTGTAATTGGCTTTAAAAATCGATCTGGAATACGTGGATGGAAGCTTCGTGAAAATAAGTAATGCCCCAATTATTGAGGGTGCATATGTTTTTCACTATGGCTAAACCTAAACCGGTGCCTTCGGAGTTATTGCCTTTTTTAAACCTATCGAACATGTTGTCAATATTAAAAGGTTGGGGTAAGCCATCGTTTTTGAAAACGAGTTTATCGATATCTAAAGTAATGGTCAATTTACCCTCCGGTATATTATGTCTTATAGCATTACTGAACAAGTTGTTAAGCATTATATCGATTAAGTACTTGCTGGCTGATATTTCTTTGGCTGATAGATGAGTTGTTACTTGTATTTGTTTGTCATTTATTAACTCATAAAACTGCTTTACCTTTTCTTCAATTAAAATATCCAGCCTTAATAACTCAATATCGTCAATCAGGTTGTTTTCAATTTTCACCAGCAATAATAGTGATTGATTTAGCCTTGCTAACTTATTTGTAGCACCATAAATATCATTGATCTGTTCGTATTGCTCAGTTTTTAAAGTTTCATCCTGTATTAATGTATCGAGCTTTGAAGTAATTACAGCCAATGGTGTTTGCATTTCATGTGAAGCATTTTCTGTAAACTCTTTTAAAGTTTGAAAGTCGTTTTTTGCTTTTAATGACATGGCCTGAACAGTGTTATTCAATTCATTAAATTCATCAATTTTAGTGCTTTTTAAATTGAGGCTTTTATCGTCTGAAATATTGAAGGACTTTAATTCGGTAAGTGTTTTATAAAACGGTTTCCATAAGCCGTTTAAAATGTACCTGCTGGTTATGAAGAGCGTGAGCAATAACCCAACTGATAAGGCAAGCGTTATTAAGCCGATGATCTGCACCAGGTATTCCGTATCCTCCCTTGATACGATTAGCGTAGTTAAATAATTACTGCCATTTAATGATACCAGGCACGAAACAGCCCTTCCCGCTTCTTTTTTCTTCTCTTTGGGGTTATTGTATGTAGTATCAAAAAAGCGCCTGTTAAACTCTTGTTTGTCGGTTTTTACAAATATTACAAGGTCCTCATCAAAATCAACCTGTTTGGGTAATTGATTATTGACCTTAATATAATCCTTCACCCCATCAATTTCTTCTATCAGGTTAATGTCGAGCTGATTTTTAGCAATGTAATTTATTGTAAAAAAATAGATAATACCCCCTATCAACAGTACAGATATAGTGATAATTATACTTGCTTTATTGTAATGGGCAGAGAGTTTCATTTATGCTTTAAATTTATAACCTATGCCATATATAGAGTGGATATAATCATTGCAACCGGCATCTAATAGTTTTTTTCTTAGGTTTTTAATATGCGTATAAATAAAATCAAAATTGTTATGCATATCCATTTCATCGCCCCATAAATGTTCGGCGATGGCATTTTTAGCTATTACCTTACCCTTGTTTGCAATAAAGTACAATAGCATGTCATATTCCTTCCGGGTAAGTATAACCGGGGTATTGTTAACATCTACTGTTCGGCCCAGTAAATTAATAGTAATCTCATTAAAAATTATGTTGTTATTGCTATTCGCAGCTTTTCGCCGGTAAACTGAGGCAACCCGGGCCTTCAATTCAGCCAAATGAAAAGGTTTTGTTAAGTAATCATCGGCACCTATATTAAGGCCTTTAATTTTATCATCTAATGAGTTTCGGGCCGATATAATGAGTACTGCCTCATCCTTCATTTCCTTTTTTAAAAAACTCAGCACCCCAAAACCTTCACCATCAGGCAAGCCGATATCAAGTAATACACAATCATAGTTGTAAGTAGATAGCTTATCAATTGCACCTGAAAGATTGGCGCAGCTTTCGCAAATATTACCATCCTCATTAAAATAAGTGGTTATATTTTCGCGAAGCGCTTGCTCATCTTCTATTATAAGTAGTTTCACTTTGGTTTTTATCAAATATAACGTTAGATTTTTTTTTAATATATGGGCTGGTGATATTGATAAACATTATAAATAATAATGTTTATAATAGTACTACAGAATTGCTTCAAATTCTACAATTACATTTAGACATATAAACTATGAGTAGAAGTACAAAAGCCACATTCGTTATACAAAAAGTTCAACCCGGACTTTTAGGATTAATGGACGGCTCCGTTTCAACACTTGCTCCCATATTTGCCACAGCAGGTTTAACGCATCAACCCATTAAAGCGTTTTATGTAGGCCTGGCAGCTTCATTAGGTGCCGGAATTAGCATGGGTTTGGCTGAAGCGTTATCAGATGATGGTACAGTTACAGGCCGCGGTAGTCCGCTGGTTAGGGGAGGTATTACGGCATTTGCAACCGCATTGGGTGGAATGCTACACACTTTGCCATTTTTGATACCCGATTTACATACGGCCCTGCATTTTGCATACATAGTAGTGATATGTGAACTACTGATTATAGCGTTTATACGCTACAAATTCATGAAAACACCATTGGTTAAAACTATACTACAGGTTATTGTAGGTGGCGGAATTGTATTCCTGCTTGGTATTTATTTAGGCAATGTAGGTACTTAATAAATTAATAATGACAACTATAGACCCAACACGTAAAGATCTTCAGCATCCATCTAAAGTTAAAAAGTATTCAGCAAGCCTGCGTTTATGGCATTGGTTAAACATGATTATTATAAGCGGGTCACTTATAACCGTGCTTATAAATTCCACGATAACCGATAAACACGCAATTACTGATCTTGTAAAAACAAGGATACAACAAACAAAAGGTGTTGATAATGGCCTGAGCCGCGCTGTTGCAGGTGCGCTTGAGGATAAGGTTTGGGCTATACATATCTACTTTGGTTACTGCCTTGCAGGGTTGTTACTATTTCGCCTTGTATTAGAGTTCTTTCAGTTGGCAGATCAGAAATTTATCAGAGGATTAAAAAGTGCCTTCGCTCAGTTTAAAGCAACAAAAAAAGACCGACAGGAGGCTTTACATGAGTTTGCTGTTAATGCAATATATGCACTGTTTTATTGTTTGTTAATTATTATGGTAGTAACCGGCTTGTCGCTTGCATTTGATGATGATGTGCCATTTCTTAAATCCATACATCATCCGGTTAAAAGCGTTCACGGCTTTTGTATGTATCTGATCCTGGCTTTTATTATTACTCATATTGCTGGTGTGTTTTTAGCTGAGCGTAAAAAGGATAAAAAAGGAATAGTATCAGACATGATTAACGGGGGTAATTAAATTGTAGGAGATGAAAAGGCTTTTAATTCCATTTATCTGGATTGCAGCAGCCATAATCATTATTATTTGGCTTTTAATTATAACTTTTTTGCCTTAATTCAATTATACATAGGTAACTGTATTAATCAAACCAATATGAAGGCTTATTCAATTATTATAGCACTATTTATCTGTTCTGTAAATAGTGTTTTTGCGCAGCATTATACGCCTGTTGAACAAAGCTCCACGGTGCAGTTTAAAGTGTCACATCAAATGATATTTAAAAGTACGGTTACAGGTACATTTAAAGGTTTGAAAGGGACCGTAATATTTGATCCGACTAATCTTACGCAAGCTGTATTTGATGTATCAATAGCTGCAGAAACTATTAATTCAGGTATTGGGATGAGGGATAACCATTTAAAGGAGGAAAGTTATTTCGACGTAAAGAAGCACCCATTGATAATTATAAAATCGCAAACCATTACCAAGGCATCTGGTGAGAATACTTATACCTTCACCGGTACACTTACTATGAAAGGTGTTACCAAGACCATATCATTCCCATTTACAGCTAAAGCCCAAAATGGCGGCTATGAATTTAAAGGGAGTTTTCAATTAAACAGGCTGGAGTATAATGTAGGCTCTGACAATTCAATTGATAAAAACGTTGAGGTTGATCTGGATGTTATTGCCAGATAACCTCAACATTCCTCTATATTATTTAAATCCAAGGCTTAATGATACCACATCGGATGTCAGATTGGTAGTTTGGGTATAATGGCCGTATCTGATCTCTAACTCGTGTAGGCTCTGCCAGCCGAATACTCCTTTTGGCGGCGCTATCCTAAAGCCTACACCAAAAAACTGGCTGCTGAATTTTGCATATTCATAATTACTGGTGTAATACTGATCGGTTGGGCTATGCTCTTCATAAGGTGCAAAATAACGCGCTGCCGATTGGTTATAATACCTGTAGAACGGTGATATAGAAAAGAATGGTGATACCTTGTACGCTATTTCAAGGTTAGCCGTGTTCGATCTGATGCCCCAGTTATCCAAATAATATCGGTAATACGATCTTAAGATGATGTTATCACCCAAAAAGTAATTGAGCCTGAAACCTAGCGGCAGCTTAAAGCGTGATGAAGGTAGTTTTTCAATAGTATCCTTGCCTGTTGTAAAGTATACCCGGTGAAAGGGCAGGCTTAAATAACCATTTTGCCCCACAACATCTGCGAGGAAAGCGATCTGCAGCCTTGAGTTAATGATCTGCGTATAGCCGAATGCTGCAGAATATGTTTCTCTTGGGCTACTCGGTATGTTTGCCTTATGGCCCCCACCAGAACTTGATGAGCTACTGGCCGATGTGATGGTTGTAGTAGTGGTACTTACCGGAATAAATTCAGATGGGTAAATCAGCTTTACGTGATCAAAATACCCCTGTAATTTGGCGCTGAATTCACCATTCTTATCATCAGTTTTAACTGAAAAATGTAAATCGGCACCTAACGACTGATAATTATATTCACTCGAGTAATAAGTACCTACTCCAAATGTGTTGCCGGTTTTAGCATTTTCAACCGTCCAATCCAATGATGGGTAAAGCCGGGTGCCATTTGGGCTGGATGCCCCTGTTTTTGAAACAAAGGCTTGCGAAGCAGCAGTGTGGGCATCAAATCCTAAACCAACAGCCAATGTGTTTTTATTCTGATGCTGGTTTGTCCAAACAAAGTTCAGGTTAATGCTATTTGCAAAATCGGTCACCTTTTCTGTCCCAATTCCACCTGTAACAGCCGAATGATCGCCGTTTTGGGAATAGTAACTGGATACAAAATCAACTTCGTCTAATCGTAATTTCCGGGGATTATATTGCGTAGAATCCTGGTCCGGGGTATTGTATAAACTAAATGCTGGTTTATTACTAACGCTATCCTGCTTAACCTGTGCATGTGCATTAAGCCGGCATATCATTGAAAAGCCAACTACAGATAAAAATATCTTCCTCATAATTAGTTACAGCCACAGCCTCCACCTGTTTTACCTGCGTTTGCGCCAGAGGCTGCTTCCCGGTATGATTGAAAATTCAATTCGTTTTTTTCAACCTTCCGGTTACTTAAAACCATTTCTGAATCATTTATCCTGCTTTTCTGGTATTCTTTTAGATGAACACAGGAAGTGCATCCTATTGCTATAAGTAAGCAGGCTAATACTTTCATCGTTTTAGTTATCATTATATAGGGGTATTAATTTTTATATTTTTTGAAGTATATATTTTATTGTTATCATCAATAATAACAGCTTCTATGTTTTTCATTTGATTGATCATATCGAGCCCAGCATTAATTCCCATAATCATTACCGGTGTGGCCATAGCATCGGCAATCTCAGCATTGGTAGTTATAATGGTTACTGCTTTAATACCGGTTACAGGCAAGCCCGTACGCGGGTTTATGGTATGTGAGTATTTCTTTCCATCAACCATAATAAATTTTTCATAATTGCCCGATGTTGCTACGGCCATATCCGTAATATTTATATAGGAGAATATCTCATTTGATGAATCAGGGTTAGCAATGCCAACTGTCCAGGGCTTACCATTGGGCTGTAGTCCCCATGTATTTAAGTCGCCTGATGCATTTACCACACCGCTTTCAACACCATTTAGTTTCATTACATGCTTAGCACGTTCGGCGGCATATCCCTTGCCAATACCACCAAAACCAATGCGCATACCTTTTTCACTTAAAAAAATAGTACAGGCTTCTTCATCTAACAAAATGTTTCTGAAGTTTATAAGCCGGACCATTTTTTTTGCTGTTGCCTTATCAGGCAGGCTCGTCATGGTTTGATCAAAATTCCACAACCGTTTATCAATCGAGCCATAAGTAATATCAAAGGCTCCTTGCGTAAGCTCACTTATTTTTATTGATCGTTTTATAAGATCAAATACTTCCCTGTCAACCGTTACAGGCGCTATACCCGCATTATGGTTTATAGCATTAGTTTGGCTATCGTCGCTAAACGTTGTTAAAAGTTTTTCAATTCTGCTTATTTCAGCTATGGCTATGTCAATACATTGCTGGCCCCACTGTTCATTGTCACTAACTACACTTAATTCAAAGCGATTGCCCATTAATTTAAGTGCGCGCTTTTGTATTAATAAATTAATGATTTCAGTTTGCTGCATGTATAAATGTGGCTATTTGTGCTACAAAATTCTCAGGCGACTCATTTGGAAACCCGTCCCAATCCTTTAACACCTTACCATTTTCATCAATTAAAAGGGTATATGGAAATTTGCCATCGGGATTGTATTTATCTGCCAATGCCTCATTAAGCTTTACCTGTTCCTTACTCAGCTGATTTTTACTTTGCCTCGGAAAATCTGCCCTTACCAATACCAGGTGATCTGAAGCGAAACTTTCAAATGCATCGTTTTCCAATATTTCTTTTCGTTCACGTATACAAGGGCCACACCAGTCTGATCCTGAAAAATTTATCAGTATAAGTTTATGTGATTGGGATGCTTCTGTTTTAGCCTGACCAAAATCACCCAGCCAGGTAACATTTATTGAGAGCATGGCAGAAAATAGAATAATTAAAAATTTCATATATAAAAATATGTTTATGTTTTTTATTATAAATAATTAATCGATAATTGAACCAATTGTATCGATTAACCTATGTTTTTAGCATATTACTACTACAATAATAGAATGAGATTCTGTAGTTAGTATGAAAAAGCCTTATTTAACATAATTTTAACATTTGAAAACCGAATATAAGGTGCATGAAAAATTCAGGCTGACGGGAGATATGGTCAGCCTAAATTTTGTTATTAAAAGAAGCCTGAATATTGGCAACGAATGTCTTGTTACCCGAAAGCTGAAGTTAAAGCCTACAGGTAATTTATAACCAGTAAGGATACGCCTTGTTGCGGTAACGAAACATTAATATTTACCGAGCCTGCTTTTACTTTTAGCTGAGCCGGTTTACCTATGGTTTGTAATTGCCCTGCTTTTTCAAGTATGGCTATCTGCTTTGTGGTAGGTTGTTGTGGCGACCCCATATTTTTCCAGGCGGTATAGGAGTTGCTATGCGTTTCGTCAATCCTGTATTCAGTTACATTAACGCTGGTTGTTTCTACAGGTATACCATCTATATTTATACTTACCGGTTCTCCCGCACTTTGTTTGTCCTTATCCGCATAGTTCCATACCAGTACCGTTGCTGATTTTTTATCCTTTGCTGCAAGGCCGCCTATGTCAGTTTGCTTACCGCGGATGCTGGAATCAAGCACGGTTTGCAGTTTGTATGCACGGTTGCTGATAACTGTAACTCTTTCACCCTTCATCATACCCAGCATGCGGAAAATATTCAATACCGGCTTATCAACACCATTGGTAGCCAGATCACGGTAACCTGCAAACCAGGGCTGGTTCTCAAACTCAAACGACCAGTTAACTGCACCTATCAGGTTTTCATTGTACATGTCTTTTAAATCGTATATCCGGGCCAGTGCAGCCGCGGTATAGCTGGAATACATAGTGCCATTGCGGTAAGCGTTCTCGGGGTTGGTGGCCATCCCGCAGGCAGCGCAGCCTTCCGGGTCAGATTCACCAATAACAATGGGGATATTCTTGAGCTCAGCAAAAGAGTTGATCTCCTTAAAATGGCCGTTAATATCACGTAGTTGTTGCCTGATACCCATCACCACCGTATCGTTTATCACCTTCGGCGAACCCTTGGCATGAAACAGTACCAGATCGAGCGGTGAGCCTATTTTACCTGTTACGTAATTAGTATCAGTTAGGCAATGTTTTAAAAAGCCTCCGAGCCATTTTTCTGCTCCGCCTGTTACATCGGGCCCACCAACATGGGCTGTTGGCAGCGCGCGTTTAACACCGGCTGCGGCATAATCATAGAGTTTGTAAAATTCCTGAGTTGTACCTTTCCAATAAGCGCCATTGGGCTCGTTCCAAACCTCCCAATACCAGCTTTCAACCTCCTTTTTTCCATAGCGGGCTATGCAGTGGCTTACCCATTGATAGATCAGTTCTTCCCATTTTTTATAGTCTTTGGGCGGATAGGCCCAGCCGGTCTCAATCTTGCCATAATCAACACCGGGTTTCCAGTGGTGTTGATAGGGTTGGGGGTGAATTGATAATGCCTCTGGCATAAAGCCGATCTGTGCCAAAGGTTTCATGCCCCGTTTTATATAGGTGTCAAATATGCTGTCGGTTATATGGTAGTTATATACCGCATTGCCCCGTGCATCCTCCGTATAAATATTTGTTGAACCCCATTTTAAAGCAGGAATGCCATCGCCTGAGGTAAGCAGGTTGTGTGTACGTACATATACGGGCACCGGGCTTAAAGCGGCAAGCTCAGTAAGCAGCTTGCAGCCATCCTTCATGTAGGTAAAGTTGGGTTCGTCATAGCCATACCATGCCCAAATGGGCTTCATTTCACCCTTGGTTTGCTCAAGATTTACGTGAATAACCGCCGGTACATTTTGCGCGGAGGCATTCATGCCGGATAACAGCAGCACTAACAACAATAAATAAATAGGTTTCATGGATTTGACTATTAATAAATTATGCAGGAAATTCTTTTCTCTGGTCAAGTTTATAATGTAAAGAAAAGGAAAAAGAAGTATAAGTGTTTAAATAACATTAAATACTTGTTTGTTTTCAAACAAGTACCTGAAATCAGGTGAAAAATGAACGTTGCTATTTTGTGCCTCAAAAGGCATAACCATTTTAATAGGGAGTATAATATTCTTGTATAAATAAAAAAACCGTTTTAACTAATTCATTATCAGCGTCTTATTTGCTTTTTGGTATAAATAAAAAATAGGTCTTTATTTCTTTTTATCTGGTTGATTTTCAAATTTTTATGTGAAAATACCGTATGGTGTTTTACCCTTTTTATTCCTCAAATAATGTTTTAAACGCTATCTGATCCCAGTTGGCAATTTCATTATTTAACAAAAGGAAAATGATAGGTTGTCCGGGCTTGATAATTAACAGTCTTTTATCCAATAATTAACAGTACCTTGCGCACTTACATATATATAATATAATACACCATGGCAACAGGAACAGTTAAATTTTTTAATGAATCAAAAGGCTTCGGCTTTATCACACCAAGTAATGGCGGCAAGGAAATCTTCGTGCACGTTACAGGATTAATCGATACTATCCGTGAAAACGATGAAGTTACTTTTGATGTAGAAGAAGGCAAAAAAGGCCCGGGCGCTGTTAATGTTAAAATAGCATAAGCAAGTTTGGCAAAATCTACAGCAACATTCAGTAAAAACGAAAAAGAAAAGGCCCGCTTAAAAAAAGCGAAGGATAAAAAGGAAAAAGCCGAAGAACGGAAAGCGAATACCGGCAAGGGCAAAAGCCTGGAAGATATGATGGCCTATATTGATGAATATGGAAACATTACGTCAACGCCGCCTGATCCTTCAAGAAAATTAAAGATCAACGCTGAAGATATTCAAATTGGCGTGGCCAAGCAGGAAGATGTGCCGCATGACACCGTTAGGAACGGTGTTGTGAGCTTTTTCAATGAATCGAAAGGTTATGGCTTTATTAAGGACCTGCAAACACAGGAAAGCATTTTTGTGCACATTAATGCCTTAACTGAACCGTTGAAGGAAAATAATATGGTCACTTTTGAAACCGAGCAGGGGCAAAAAGGATTATCAGCAATCAAAGTGAAAAAGAAATAATTATGATTGCAAAAATTACAGCAACAGCAGTTCAAAAGGAAAATTTCAAAGCCAAATTTGCGGAGATTGTAAAAAATAATGATCGACTTAAAGATCAATATAGTATACAGTTTTTTGAAACAGCTCAAAAAAGCAACTACGGTTTTACCGGGCGTGACGGCAAATCACTTAATATCTTATCAAGCCTTACCTTAGAGGAGGCTGATAAGTATAAGCAATTGAAAAGTTCCTGGCAGAATTGATGCGTTTTGTATTATTAGATTTGGTAAAGCAATTATGCTAGCTTACCTGTTCTTTGAATAGGATGAATATTCCGCAATACTTTGATCGGGCTAATTACTTATGTCCAGGGTTAATTTAATAAACCTGGACATAGATAAACCTCCCGGAGTATCCAATTCAGCGGCTGATGAAGGCTTGCGGATCTAATACTTCCCAACCACAACCGGTGATTCTTCAAAGATCCCATCCAGCCTTTTTTTCCATTTTTCCAATTCCTCAACAAGTATTTCCTGGCGCTGCCTTGCTGGCGCGTGAATGATCTGCGGGCGTAATACCGAAAAGCCGGTAAACTCAAAAATGCCGCGATGCAGCGGTCTTAAAACCCCTGCTATGTCACCATTGAAGCCATCATCAACATAACTATCTGCGGAGCTCCCGGTGGTTAAAGAGAGCAATGCCTTTTTCTCTTTAAAGATTCCGGTACCATAAAGATGGCCATTTTTAAAAAATCGCCCCATCGCGAAAACGCGGTCTACCCAGCCCTTTAATATGGCTGGTACTGAAAACCACCATAAAGGAAATTGCCAGATCATCAGGTCGCACCATTCCACTTTCTCCTGTTCGGCGTTGATGTGTTCAACAAAACCATTAGTCTCAGTCGCATGCATCTCTTCCAGCTGTTGTTTAAAAAAGGAGGCATCATGCATGCTGGTAAAATTGCCACGATCTGAAACAGGGTCAAACCGCATCGCATACAGATCCGATGTCTTCACGTTATGACCGGCGGCCGTTAAATGTTCAATTGCGGTACGGTACATGGCCCCATTCATGCTTTTTGGTTCGGGATGGGCATATATGATCAGGATATTCATTTTTGTTTCTTAATTTTAATTTCAGGTACAAAATTATCAGTTGCTATGTATTTTAGCGCAGCTGCAGCCCATTGTAAGCAACACACAAAAATGTAAGTCATGAGTAAAAGAAAAGCCGCGTCCACAAACAGCATTAACCGTGAAGAGTTG
Organism: Mucilaginibacter mallensis; assembly: GCF_900105165.1. NCBI lineage: Bacteria > Pseudomonadati > Bacteroidota > Sphingobacteriia > Sphingobacteriales > Sphingobacteriaceae > Mucilaginibacter > Mucilaginibacter mallensis. Next base: position 3,800,541 of record NZ_LT629740.1, on the reverse strand, counting down.
AAAGATTTGTGCGGGATGGTGTATGCCCTGTATATGCTGGCCGGCCGGTGGAAACTAGTCATTCTGCATAAGCTGGAAATAGATAAGCTTCGTTACACAGAGATCAAACAACTGATGCCTGGTATTACAGACCGCATGCTTACGCTGCAACTAAAAGAGATGGAGCGGGACGGTTTGATCACCCGGACAGTTTACCCGACAGTTCCGGCACGGGTTGACTATGAGCTAACACCAAGCGCGCGTGCCCTGGTACCTGTATGGCAGGGCCTTGAACAGTGGGGGGCAGCGCACCGGGAGCTGCTGGAAAGTGTGATAAAATGAGCCCCGGCTTTGTTTTTTACGCTTATGGTTGTCCCGGTATTTTTTGTTGAGGTATTGACTACTATATAATCGCCCACCATTATGTTTTTAATTCCCTCCCATGGGAGGGGTGCGGTTGGATGTGAAGTGGCAGGGAGGGTTTATACGTCACCCTATCTGTTAAACCCCACCCTTCCCCGCCCCAAGGCGGGAATCGCACGAGGCCAATGCTTCCTTTTTCTATCTTACGAACATCCATGCTCATGACACAAGGTTTGTAAGTGCCGGGTAATTTTTCGTGATCAGGCATACTTGTTTGCCAAGCATTATTACATTTGTGTTTGATTTGTATAATAGCGAGATCATGCAAATAGGAACAGAAACGCTTCCGGAGTTTTATCAGCGCACCAACCAGGCCATGCCTGCCGACCTGCTTTCCAAAGCCAATGTCAGCCATTTTAATGTAAGGGAACGTACCTGCCTCAATAAACTTACGCCCTATAACCGCCGTGATTATTATAAGATCTGCCTGATCATTGGCAATGGTGTCCATACGGCAGCGGGTAAGGAAGCACTGATCGAAAACACAGGAATGATATTCTCTAATCCATCTGTTCCGTCGGCATATCGCGCAACCTCTGTATCACAATCAGGCTTCTATTGTCTTTTTAATGATACTTTCTTATTGAATACTATCAGGCAGGACATCAGATATCAGAGTGCCCTGTTTAACCCGGCTATTCCACCAGTTATCCCTTTAACCGCCGAACAGGTTGGCCGCTTTACTAATTTGTTTCGCGAAATGGAGGCTTTGCTCTCAGGGCAGTATTTTTACAAATATGATATGATCAGGAGCCTCCTCCAAATGATGATATTGGAAGGTATCCGCGTACAGGGCCCTGTGTGGCAGCAAAATGCAAATGATCGTCTTATCGCCAGGTTTTTCAGCGTACTTAACCAACAGTTTCCGGTTGATTCTCCCGAAAATCCGTTAAAGTTATTGACCCCGGCAGCTTACGCCGACCAATTGAATATTCACGTTAATCATTTGAACAATGTGGTGAAAAGATCGACTGGCAAAACCACCCGTGAAATTATCCATGAACGTATTGTTGAAGAGGCAAAAACACTGCTGTTAAACACAGATTGGGACGCGGCGCAGATTGCCTACACCCTTGGCTTTGAATATCCTTCGCACTTCAATAAGTATTTCAAACAAAATACCCACACTACTCCGCTACTTTTCAGGGAACAGGTAAAACATGCCGGTTAATATTTGATTTGTATAAGCATTGCTTTGATTCATCTTACCCGGGGGGCGGTTTGCCGTGGTAACTTTGCGCTATCAAATGCGACTTATGAAAAACATCAAAGCATCAAATAAAACAATAGGTACTATCCTGGCTTTTTGTCTTATCCCGATCACCGGTTTGGCTCTGGATATCTATATACCATCATTACCCGATATGAGCGCGAAACTGGGCGCAACACCAGCAGCTATACAACTATCAATTTCTATATTTTTAGCGGCTTATGGAGTAGGGCAGTTATTGATAGGAGGAGTGCTTGACAGTTATGGCCGGTTTAGGCCAAATATTATCGCACTGGCGGGGTTCAGTCTTGCCAGCTTCGTTATTGCAAACACCCAAAGTTTACAAGTGATCTATGATATGCGCGCGGTACAGGGATTCATGTCTGCCGTTATAGTTGTGAGCAAAAGATCGTTTTTCTTCGATCTGTTTTCGGGAGAAAAGCTCAAGCACTATACCAGCCTTTTTTCTGTGATCTGGTCGGCAGCACCCATTCTTGCGCCTTTCGCGGGCGGATATTTGCAAACTCATTTTGGATGGCAGTCAAATTTCTATTTTCTCGGCTGCTTTGGGTTGGTGTTTCTTTTTTTAGAACTGATCTTCAGTGGCGAAACCATCGCATTTACAGTACCATTTCGCTTAAAAACAATTGGTAGCGCCTACAAATCAATGATCAGCACCTGGGATTTTACGTCGGGGTTGCTTATTTTGGGCCTGTCCTATGGCGTTTTGATGATCTACAATATGTCAAGCCCTTTTCTGATTGAAAAAGTGATGCATTATCCGGCAACAGTTACCGGCAATTGTGCAATGATCTCAGGTCTTTCCATGCTGGCCGGGAGTTTAGTGTCGAAAGCTTTTATTTCCAGGCCATTTTTTAAGAAGATGTTTGCTGCAGCCGTTGTTCAGCTCGTACTATCCGGCTGCCTCATCTTACTCACCTTGCATATTCAAAATCTGTATACCTTAATGGCCTATGTGGTTTTGCTTCACGCATCGGCCGGGTTTATATTTAATGGGATGCTGGCTTATTGCCTCACCCGGTTCTCGCAATATGGAGGCATGGCCAGTGGACTAACCGGGGGAGGATTTATTATTTCTACCTCTGCTTTCAGCTATATGGTTGTAAAAATTATTAGTATCAATAACCAGGTATGGCTGGGTGCAGGCTATACGGTATTGATCCTTGGCGTGCTGGCGCTTATACTGCGCACCAAATGGATTGAACATACCCGGCAACAGCCCGGTGGTAGTCTGGTTAAAGAGCAAGATCCGGTACTTGTGATGGAGTAAGTAAATGCATTTTATGCGGTAATATTTGCTTATAGTTCATTTAGCCCCAAGGCAGGAGTTTATAACGATGCTCAGTACATTACCAAAAAGTTTGCCTGAAACGAGCTTTTGGTAATGTCAGTTTGAATTTCAACTGTCTCAACCATTTTCTCTGCAAATATTGTGCTCTCATTTCATTGTCTTCCAAAGTATTATCTCTGTATCGCCTTATCAAACGTTTGCGTAATTTTTTTGTGTTATGTCGATCATACTACATAACCCATAATTATTATATTGCGATCCTTATCTACCAATGTATGCCCCGTAATATTAAATTGTTGCTGAATTTCTTATCTAAAACTATTTCCGGTATGCCCAGGCATACGTTGGCTGCTTTTATTTTATTTATCGTTTTTAGCCAGTCTGAGCATGTTTTTGGTCAGGCGGCAAACATTATACCTTATCCGCAAAGTATAAAAAAGATATCAGGCGAATTTGTTATAAAAGCTACCACCAAAATTATTTATAAACAGCCTGGTAATAAAGAGTTAATCACCGCTGTAGCGTCTTTAGTTTCAAAACTTCAACAGGCCGCGGGTATTACGCTGAATAGTGTTGTTAAAAAAAAGCGCAATAATTTTATTGCCGTTGAACTTACCAAACAGATTACCGGGGCTGAAGCTTATCATATAACGATAAATCCAGATAGCATCAGTATTGAGGCAGGAACGCCTGCGGGGGTATTTTATGCTGTACAATCGTTATTACAATTGCTCCCGGCTGATATAGAGAGCCCTGCTCTTGCAAGTAACGTTAAATGGGCTATCCCGGCAATGGTTATTGATGATGCACCCGCGTTCTCTTATCGTGGATTGATGCTGGATGTGGCACGTCATTATATGCCCTATGATTTTTTAGAAAAAATGATAGACCTGATGGCAATGCAGAAGATGAACACCCTGCATCTGCATTTAACTGATAGCCAGGGCTGGCGGTTTGAAAGCAAAAAATATCCGAAACTTACACAAATTGGCGCTTATCGTAAGGGTACTGCCTTAAATACAACGTATGATTATGCCTCAAGGCCCAATGATACACTGTACGGCGGCTATTATACACAGGAACAGTTAAAAAAACTTGTTGCATACGCCCAATCAAAGTTTATAACCATCATACCTGAAATTGAGATGCCTGCCCATTCAGAATCTGCATTGGCGGCTTATCCTCAATTTGCTTGTTTGGATAGTACAGGCAAGCCGTTTCCATATCCATCACAAATACAGAATGAGTATTGTACCAAGGATTCAACATTTATTTTCCTGACCGATATATTAAGCGAAGTGATGGATGTTTTTCCGTCAAAATATATCCATATAGCGGGCGATGAAGCCAGCAAAGAAAATTGGCGCAAATGCCCCATATGTCTTAAAAGGATGAAAGATGAACATCTGAACTCGGTAGATGAGTTGCAGAGTTATTTTATAAAACGGATAGAGAAGTTTGTGAATGAGAAAGGCAGAACTGTAATTGGATGGGACGAGATTTTAGAAGGAGGCTTGGCACCTAATGCAACAGTAATGAGCTGGAGAGGCGAACAAGGTGGAATAGATGCTGCCAGGCTGGGGCATAACGTGGTTATGACGCCTGGTGATTATTGTTATTTTGATCATTACCAGTCTGCTGATCCTTCGGAACCACTGGCAATAGGTGGGTTAACCACATTGGCGCAGGTTTATAATTATCACCCGGTTCCGGCGGTATTAAATGCGGAACAAGCCAAATTGGTAATTGGGGCACAGGGGAATTTATGGACAGAATATGTGCCAACACCGGCGCAGGCTGAATATATGTATTTTCCCCGTTCAATAGCATTGGCAGAAGATACATGGACAGGGACTAAACAACCTTATGACCAGTTCCTGAACCGCCTTTTACCTTACTTAAAAAGATTGGATGAGCATAAGGTTAATTACTCGCGCCATATGTTCGATATCAAGCTGAATACTTTTGTTGATTCAGTAACTCATCAATTAAAAGCAATGGCTGTGGGTATTCCTGCTGGTTATGATGTATATTATACCACTGATGGCTCAAGGCCGGTGAAATCATCCCCTAAATATGCAGGGGCTATTGCTATAAATGCGGATATTATATTAAATATTGGTGTAATATATAACGGGCAACTTATTGATGATGTACAAAAAACGTTTACAGTAAATAAAGCGACAGGTCGGCCATCATGGTTAAAAAATCAGCCTGATAAAAGTTATAGTCAAGGTGGTGAACATGCCTGGAACAATGGGATAGTTGGTAGCGATAACAGGTTTAATGACGGCGAGTGGCTGGGTTGGAGCGGACAGGATTTTGAAGGAACTGTTGATTTAGGATCATCGCAGAATATTAATGTGCTAACAGCGAGATTTTTTAATAAACCATCTGACTGGATATATATGCCTTTATGGCTTAGTGTATCGGTTTCAGACAATGGAATAGATTTTAAAGAGGTTTTAAGAAAGACAGATCTACAGACAAATAAGGACGGGTTGCAGGAACTAAAAATGGATATTGGCGCAATTAAAGCGAGATATGTAAAGATAATTGCAAAATGCTCGGGTACTATACTAAAAGGAAACCCGGGTGAAGGAAACCCGGCCTGGCTATTTGTTGATGAGGTTAAAGTAGACTAAGTGTAAGTAACTTTAAAAAATAATTTCACATTAATGTTTTTTTTGTGAAAATGGGAACAATTTTTTGTATAGATTTATCAGGCAAATTTGATAAGATTGATACCCTATAATGTACTTACTGACCCCCAATTGGCCGGCCTTCTTAGTAAGGGCGACGAGGGTGCATTTAATGAAATCTACAGCCGTTTTTGGCGAAAGGTTTACAACGAATCACACAAAAGATTAAGGGATATTGAATTGACGGAAGACATAGTACAGGATGTTTTTGCCGACCTCTGGACAAAAAGATTTAACAGGGATATTGAAAATCTGGGCGCCTATCTGGTAAGTGCTACCCGCTACCAGGTATTTATGTTATACAGAAAAAATAATAAGCAGCCGTTTTTTGAAATGCCATTGGAATGTATGACTCATCCGGCCTTGTTTTCTGATTCTGTTTATGAAGTAAAAGAATTAAAGGATTGCATAAATGAATGGATGAGTTTGCAGCCCGAAAAACGCAGGGAGGTTTTCAGACTGAAATTTATAGAAGATAAATCAACAAAAGAGATAAGTGAGGTGTTAAACATCTCCCAAAAAACGGTGCAAAACCAGTTTACCATTTCATTACATAGCCTGCGATCTACTTTAAGCAAATTGTTATTATTGCTATTAATTCTCACCTCCCGGTAATTCTGTAATATTCAGACCATAGCAACTAAACAAAGAAATTAAAATTTATTTTTTTCGGCATGGGATATTATACGGTTTTCATACACTGTTAGTATATAGCCCTATAAGCCATGTCTGTCCAACTGACAAAAGAATTCCTGGAGTTAAAAAAGAAGTATTTGAACTGCACAGCCTCGCCTGATGAAATTCAATTACTTGAACAATACTATGATCTGTTTGCTGACGAAGCAAATGCTATTGATGAAATGACCGAATCGGAAATAGCTGAACTGGAAGAATACCTGAAAAAAAGCATTACCCAACGCATAATAGCGAAAGAAAAACCTGTAATCCCTTTTCACAAAAGAAACTTAATACGTGCTGCTGCAATCCTGGTGTTTTTCTCAATCGGGATTTGGTTGCTGTATAACCGGCAATCGCAACAGGTAGCCAGCAACAAACCCATTACGCATGATGTAGCACCTGGCGGTAATAAAGCCATATTAACACTTTCAAATGGTGCCAAAGTAGTTTTAAATAATGTTAAAAATGGTGATCTCGCAACGCAGGCAGGTGCACAGGTTATTAAGCAAGATAGTTTGCTATCATATAAAGCAACAGCCGCTAAGGTTAGCCAGGTTTCTTATAATACCATTACCACGCCTAACGGGGGGCAATTCCAGATGGTATTGGCTGATGGTACCAAAGTTTGGTTAAACGCGGCATCATCATTAAAATTCCCTACTGAATTTATTGGTAAGGACAGAACGGTTGAACTAACCGGTGAAGCATATTTTGAAGTGGCTAAAAATAAGAACAAGCCATTTAATGTAAAAACAGCAACCCAAACTGTACAAGTATTAGGCACACACTTTAATATCAACTCATACAACGATGAAGCTGCTGTAAAAACCACGCTGCTTGAAGGCAGTGTTAAGGTGTTTTCGGCAGCAGAAGCTGTAATGATAAGCCCTGGGCAACAAGCCATCCTCACCAATAATGAACCATTCCTGGTGAAAAATGATCTGGATGTAGACGAAGTAATAGCCTGGAAGAATGGTATGTTCCAGTTTAACGAGGCTGATATACAAACTATCATGCGCCAAATCTCCCGGTGGTATGATATTGATGTGGAATTTAAGGGACCAATACCTAACTATACCTATCACGGAAAAATATCGCGAAACTCGAATGCATCAGAAGTGCTAAAAATACTCGGGTTAAGCGGTATAAACTTTACCATAGAAGGGAGGCGAATTATTGTAAAATCGTAGCTGATAAACTATAAGCTAAAGGCAAGGCCCGTTGGCTTTTTTACCAGCAAAAAAGCCGGAAAGTGTTGGAGCACTTCCGGCGATACCGGCTGGGAAACCTGATGATATTTTGCGAACCATTGTTTAACCCAAAACCAAACAAATGTATGGAAATTTCTACTATTTATCCGTTGTGGTATAACCACCCGCGGCTTAAAAAACCCCTATTGGTTATGAAACTAACCATTTTACTGATCGTCGCCACATGTATGAACCTAAGCGCAGCAACAAGCTTTGGTCAAAACATAACATTGAACGAAAAGAGCGCATCACTCGAAAAAGTGCTGAATAAAATTGAAAAACAAAGCAACTATACCTTTTGGTACAATACAAAGCTGATAAAACAGTCACCAAAAGTTTCAGTAGATGTAGAAAACTCTAGTATTGAACAAACACTTGACGCCTGTTTTAAAGATCTGCCAATAAATTATACCATTGTGCAGAACACTATTGTTTTAAAACAGAAAACATCCGGTGTTGCTGTTATACAGGCCTTACGTGTCGACCCCATTGCTATAAGCGGTAAGGTTGTTGATGAACAGAATTTACCATTGCCTGGTGTAACCGTATATGTAAAAGGTACAAAAACAGGCACTGAAACCAATACTAATGGCCTTTTTAAAATAAACGCTCCTGATAAAGGCGCTGTCCTTGTTTTTACCTTTATTGGTTATAATCCAAAAGAAGTAGCAGTTGGCGATAATACTACTAACCTGGTGGTGAGTATGCAAATATCCGCCCAGGGATTAAATGAAGTATCTGTTACCTCTTATGGTATTGAAAAGAAAACAAATGATCTTGGATACTCCACAACTACTATAAAAGGAGATGATCTTGATCGTACCAATACTGTAAACCCTATTACCGCTTTACAAGGTAAAGTAGCAGGTGTAGTAATTAACACCACAAGTTCATCAGGCGTACAATCATCACCTTTTATACAAATAAGGGGTGGTAATGCTATAGGGGGTAATAACCAGCCAATTTTTGTTGTTGATGGTAATATCTTATATAATAATATATCATCACCTGATGGTACAGACGGCGGCTCGCAGTTAAAAAACTTAAACCCTGATGATTATGCATCAATCACTGTATTAAAAGGTGCAGCCGCTACTGCATTATACGGTTCAAGAGGGCTTAACGGAGCTGTAGTTATTACTACCAAAAGCGGAAAGGCAAGAACTGGCATGGGTGTTGAATATAGCACTACGCTATCTACTACCGATGTTTATAAAAATTTTATGGCCCTCCAAAATGAGTTTGGTATGGGTTCATACAATAGGGAGGGCGCTTTTGCACCAGATGGTACCCAAACACAAACTACCAGCAACTGGGGCCCCGCGTTTGACGGTACAATGCACCCTGCTGTTTATGATCCAAGTATAAAAGTACCTTATGTTGCGCAGCCTAATAACTGGAAAACGCTTTATCAATCGGGTAAATACTTTAACAATAACCTTACTTTAAGCGGAGGAGGTGAGAATTCTACTTACAGAATTTCATATTCCAATACCAGTGACGACGGCTTGCTGCCTAAAAACTCTTTAACAAGAAATGCGCTGGATATTAAATACACCGGTCAAATAAACAAGGTGTTTTCAACAGAGCTTGGTTTGAATTATGCGAATACTATAACAAATAATTATTTTGACCAAAGCAGGTATGCCTATGGTGGCGGATCAAACCTTGGTTTTGATGTTTATTATTCACCCCGCAATACCAATTTTGCTGCATGGCATGATGATTACAGGAATGCCGATAACTCGCTTAAACCCGATCCGTTTGGTACCGGTTGGTTGCCAAATGCCTTTAGTAACCTGGACAAGAACAATTATGCCAATCATGAAAACTCTGGTCTGGCATATATACTGATCAAAGCCCAGGTAAATCCATGGCTTGATTTTAGTGCCCGTGGTAACGTAAATTACTATACCCAGTTTGGTGAAACCAAAGACTTTGGAAATAATGTAGACAATACCGGCGGCGAATATGGTACAAACGGATCAAGTACTACCAACTATAACCTGTTATTAATGGGGCATGCTACCAAAAAATTAATGCATGGCGACCTGAATGCTGATTTCCGTCTGTTAAATGAATATTATGGTAATACTTTGAGCCAAAATTATTTTGCACATACTGATGGCGGCCTGATTGTACCTAATCAATTCGCGTTAGATAACTCTGTAAATACACTCAAATACAGTACCGATAGCAATGGTAATCCTAATGGTGATATTGGCTATACCACACTTCCACAAAACCTGATGACCATAGGTGTGGGCGGTGTGTTAGACCTTAACTATAAACAATACCTTAACCTGGAAATAACCGGGCGTAATGATTGGTTATCAACACTTACCTACCCTGCAAGCTCACAAGGGGCCAACAATTATTCCGTATTTTATCCTTCAGCAAACTTATCCTACTCTTTTTACGATCAGTATAAAGATAAAATGCCATCATGGTTATCATCAGGCAGGATAAGGGCCTCATTGGCATTTGTAGGTAATCAGGGCATAGCCGGCGCCTATTCAACCAGTAATGGTTATACCGGAAGTACAGTTGTTGATCAGAATGGTAATTCTATTTCTGTAGCCAACCAAATAAATGGAAGTGTAAGGATCAACCCTGACCTGAAACCCCAGATACAGCGGTCAATTGAGTTAGGTACCAATTTCTCATTATTTAAAAACCTGATAACTGTTGATTTTGCCTGGTATAAGAACAATACATTCCATCAGCTTTTATCTAACCCAGGTGTAGTAGAGACCGGATATAGCACCGATTATTTTAATGCAGGGAACATTCAGAATTCAGGCGAGGAAATTGCCATCGATGTAAACCCGATCAGGTCAAAAGACTGGAATCTTGATTTCTCAATCAATGCAGCACATAACGGCAGCAAGGTTATTTCTTTAGCGCCGGGAATAAATGCATGGCAACTGAGTGGCTATTATGAAGGCGCTATGGTATACGCTTACCAGGGTGGTGCGTTTGGTGAACTAACGCTCGATCCGAACACTACCTTTAAGCTAGATAAAAAAACCGGTTATCCGATTATTGAAAATGCACCGAGGGCTACTAATACTAATGCTAATACCGCATATAGCTTTGCTGATTATCAATATGTTTATAATTCAGCCACAGCTGCTCAGCCGCGTGTAAATATGGGTAAGGTGGAACCAAACCTTACCGGTGGTATTACTACAACATTAAGGTATAAGAGCTTTACCTTGTTTACCCAGATTGATGCCCGTTTTGGTGGTTTAGTATACTCGGAATCATATACCTATGCCATGGGGCAGGGAACGCCGCTTGCTTCGCTCCAATACCGCGACCAGGCACATGGTGGTGTTGCTCGTATCAACTCTTATACAGGCAAAACTGTATATGACGGAGCTGTACCAAATGCAGTTTTTGCTGCCGGACAAACGAGCCTTCTCAAACCCGGTGTTAACATCGGCGGTATGACCTTCGCGCAAGCTTATGCCCAAGGCCTTGTTGAATCATGGTATGCACCTGCTTACTATGATGGCGGTCCGGGTTTTAACGGTACTTACGACTGGGAAAACGGCCTGAACTATAATGGAGCGGTAGCTACCGATAGCTGGATAATGCTGCGTGAAATCACCTTTGCATATCAGTTGCCAACGGCTTGGGTTGCAAAAACAAAAGTGCTGAAAAGCGCCAAGTTGAGCGTTACAGCCCGTAACGTAGGTTACCTGTACAAAACACTACCTGCCGACCAGAACCCGGAATCGTTACAAAGTAATGATCCGTTTAATCCATATATAACCGGTGGTGTGCCATATGCACGTACTTATGCTGTTTCATTAAGTGTTAGGTTCTAAACTTTTAATTAAAAAGAGATGAAAAAATTAAATAAATATATAATCGGGCTTTTAACACTCTCAGTATTAGCCCAATCCTGTAAAAAGGATTTTATTGGGGTAAATACCAATCCCAATAAATTGGATAATGTACTGCCGCAATTTCTTTTCTCTGGTGCTACTGTTGATCTTGATGATGCTTCTCGGTCACAAGTAATAGCGCGTTACAGCTTCATGAATTTTATGCAATATATTGTTCCTGATGGTACAAACGCTAACCTGAGTGCAAAATATTGCGACCCTACATTAGCAACAGGCCCCGATGCCGGGGTTAACTACTACAGTGATTACTACACAGGCATCGGAAAAAGCATGAACCTTATTATAAGTAATATTGATGCTATGCCTGCCGCACAGGCATCAACTTATGCTCAACTGAGGGCAATTTGTGTAATTTTAAATACTTATCATGCATGGCGTACTGTTGATATATTTGGCGCTATGCCTTATAACCAGGCTTTCAACCCAACCGGGTTCCCATTGCCTGAGTATGATTATGATTATACCTTATACAAAGCTTTTGACAGCCAACTAAAACAGGCCGCTACCGTACTGCAAAGCCCGCCTGCAGGCCAGGTTGCGTTAGGCAATCAGGATTTCTTTTATGGGGGAGATATACCAAGCTGGCTTGCCTTTGTCAATACGCTGCGTATAAAAATTGCCCTGCGTTATGAAAAAAGGGATCCGGCTAACCTTACCTCGGTTTTGGCTGATATACAAAGCAATTTTAAGGGTAATGTTATATCTAGCAATGCTCAATCTTTTGGCGTTAATCATTCACAAACCTATAATGATGACACGGATGATATGGATGCTATTTTAGATAACTACGATGCAGGCTACGCGTTTGTAGAGTTCCTGAAATCAACCAATGACCCGCGTTTAGCTTTAATGGTAAGGCAAAATGATATGGGAACTAACTCGGTTGCTTATAATACCGTTTTGGCAGGTGGTGATGCCACCGCGCAAGCATTTCTGGCGCAGCCAGCTAATAAGGTGCGTTATTATGGCAAGCATGCATTCCCGGCATCGCAGGATGCTTCATATGGTTTAACCGGTAGTGGAAGATATGTTCCTTTTAACGTAGGGACAGCTACAACACAGTTAGATTATATTTCAGTGATACAGGGGCGTTATTATGTAAAAAATGGTGGTTTTACTAATAATGCATCTGTTAGTCAGGTAATTGCAATGGAGCATACCGATGAGACATTTCCTGATCCAAGCACTATAAAAATGCGTTCGCTTTGGCTAACCTATGGCGAAACCTGCTTTATGATGGCTGAAATAGCCCAAACAAGCGGTGGTAGTGCATTAGGTCAAACTGCAACACAATGGTATAATGCAGGTGTACAGGCATCATTTGCTCAATATGCGGCAGCAGGCGCTATGGTTGGTGTGCCTAATGCAAGTTCAATAACCATTGGCGATTATTTGAGCAGGTACCCTTACGATGGTACATTACAGCGCATTTATTCGCAGGAGTGGGTGCATTTCCTGGTACAGCCAGAAGATGCTTATGCCATGTGGAAACGTACCGGCTATCCTCAATTTGTTAACTACAGGGCAGGGCAACCAACCACACCTGGTAATATTGGTGATGGCAGTGGTACTGCTTATCTGGAAAATCTGTGGAATGGCACAGAAAACCTGGTTATACCACGCAGAATGGGCTTTAATTTAAGTGGTGGTACTGTAGCGGGATCAACGATTAATAGTGCTAACTTTTTCAATGCAATTACTACCATGCAAAGTAAGGACGCCAGTTATGGTGCCAGTGGCCTTGATACCAAGGGGAGAATATGGTGGGACCAGCAATAGTTTTTTAGATAAATTAGATAGATTAATAAGAAGCTTGGCCCGGAAAATGCCGGGCTTCTTTTATCGTGGATTATAGCTATTAATAACTGTTCTGCGTTATTATGATCATACTAATAGCATTCTATTCAGGAATATTTATTTTATTGACATTTATAATAATACTATACTTAAATGTTAATTATCAAACGTTTGTGTAGCATTTGCAACGCATTGTTTGCATTACATCTCCTTATATTGCATTAATCAATTTTATAACAAAGCGAAATAATTAAAGCTAAAATAATCACAATCAGCGCTTGTATTTTACCATAACCACCTTGTGAAATTACTATAGGCAACACGTGGTCCTACCAAAAAACATGAAAAAAATATTTTCCCATCTGTATTTTTCCGATAGCTTTTTCCCATTGTAATGGCAGGCTAAAATGAATACAGACGCTGGCAAACTGATATTTCCATTATATAAATTACTTAGATTACAGGCATAAATATTTTACCATGAATAAAAGCATCTTAACATTACTTCTTTTTTTTACCATATTCACTGCAGTTGGTCAAACTGCTAAAGAAACAAAAGTTAATCAGCCAAATGTGATTTATATTTATGCTGATGATTTAGGCTACGGCGATTTAAGTTGTTACGGGGCTACTAAAATTCATACACCCAATGTGGATAAGCTTGCTGCAGCGGGTGTCCGTTTTACAAACGGGCATTGTACCTCGGCAACCTGTACGCCGTCGCGGTATGCCCTGATGACTGGTGAATATCCCTGGCGCAAAAAAGGAACAGGTATTTTACCGGGGGATGCAGCTTTGATTATCCCTACCGATAGAGTTACCTTACCCAATATGTTTAAAAAAGCCGGATATAAAACCGGGATTGTAGGTAAATGGCATTTGGGTTTAGGAAATGCTGTGGCAAAAGACTGGAACGGGGAAGTTAAACCTGGCCCTAATGACGTAGGTTTTGATTATTCCTTCATCTTTCCGGCAACGGCAGACAGGGTGCCTACCGTTTTTTTAGAGAATCATAAAGTGGTAGCGCTGGAAGCTAATGACTCTATTGCTGTAGACTATACCAAAAAGATAGGGAATGACCCTACAGGGAAAGAGCATCCCGAGTTACTAAAATTAAAATCATCGCCAGGGCAGGGCCATGATGGAACTATTGTAAATGGCATAGGCAGAATTGGTTATATGAGCGGCGGTAAATTAGCCCGCTGGGTTGATGAGGAAGTGTCATCAACTTTTTTGGCAAAGGCAGAAGGTTTTATCGAAGAAAATAAAAACAGGCCATTCTTTTTATATTTTGCTATGACGGAGCCGCATGTACCCCGTATGCCGGCAACACGATTTAAAGGTAAAAGTGGTTTAGGCCTGCGGGGCGATGTTATTTTACAACTGGATTGGACGGTGGGTGAAATTATGAAGCAACTCAGGTACCTGGGCATTGAGAAGAATACCATAGTGATATTTACCAGCGATAATGGCCCTGTTCTGGATGATGGTTATCAGGACGAAGCCGTAGCAAAATTAAATGGACATACGCCCGCCGGCCCAATGCGGGGTGGTAAATATAGTGCCCTGGAAGGGGGGACACGAATCCCATTTATTGTCAGATGGCCCGGGGAAATAAAGCCCGGGGTTTCGGATGCATTAGTTTCACAAATGGATTTACTGGCCTCTTTCTCCGGATTTCTTAAACAACCAATACCTGCCGGGAATGCAAGCGATAGTGAAAACGTGATGGATGCTTTATTGGGTAAATCCAATCAGGGCCGTTCGGTATATATTGAGCAGGGTGGAGCACTTGCTATTGTAAAGGATGGGTGGAAATACATTACACCCAATAACGGCGCCCCATATGATAAGTTAGTAGACATAGAAACAGGCAACTCCCCCGAACCCCAGTTATATAACCTGAATGAGGATATTGGAGAAAAATATAACCTAGCTGTTCAATACCCTGCAAAGGTTAAAGAACTTGCCGATTTGTTGGAGTCAATCAAAAATAAAAAGCAATAGACTATTTATTTATTGCTATCCTATGGCCAGCAGTTGGAAGATAAGCCATTAATCCAGGTAAACTCAGTTGTATATAAAACGCGTAATTATAGCTAATTACGCGTTTTCCTTTATACTCAGATATGAACTTTCGCTCCGGATTTGAGTTTTGTGGTTTTACCAAGGTTTCTTAAAGCCCCATTTGTTCCTCAAGCTAGAAACTGGGCGAAATCACTGCGCTTATTTACACTCAATACTATTCCTGTAACTTAAAATATTAGTCTTATTTTTATTTGGATTTATTCTAAATAAGATCTTACTTTGTCGTCATCAACTTATTTAGTCGCTAAATCCATGAAACAAGAATCACCCATACCTCTCGATATATCAAATCCACCCTAAAAATATATACAATAAAAAAGCCCGGTGATCCATCGCCAAACTTCACACCGGGCAAACGCTAATTCATTCTTCAACAAATTAATCATTCAAAGCAAAACTATGAATTCTTTATTACTATGCAGTAATACGTACAAAGCCTTATACCGGAAAATTGTACCCGATCTATTTTTAATCCCTAAGCTGCCCGGCTGCAAAATTTTTCTTTTATTATTGGTAATGGCTGTTCAATCCTCTTTGGCCTATGCCCAGTCGGCTGTTACCGGTGATATTAAAGGAACCGTTAAAACATCCGACGGCAAGGTTGCCGAAGGGGTAACAGTCACAATTAAGGAACTAAAGAGGGGCACTACCGTAAACCGTGAAGGTAAATTCACACTTAACCACATCAAAACAGGAACTTATATTTTATTTGCCAGCTATGTGGGCCTAAAACCACAAATATTGCAGGTTACTGTTGCCACAGATGAAACTGTAAACGTTAATCTGATATTAACCGCAAACAGTCAGCAGTTGACTGAAGTTGTAGTCAGGGGCCAAAAAGCCAACCGCTTTGCTACAACTAAAAGCGATGATGTAGCCAAAATGCCGTTGAATGACCTGGAAAATCCGCAGGTATATTCAACTGTCAGCAGCAGCCTGATGACCGACCAATCGGTTCATAATATTGATGCCGCACTAAAAAATGTGCCCGGCGCATATCAATTATGGGCTGCTACGGACCGGTCGGGTTTTGGCAACGGCAGTTCCTTTGTCCTGCGCGGTTTTCAGCTCAATACTTATTTGAGGAATGGTATAGCATCCAACGTGAGCACCACTATTGATAATGCCAATATAGAAAGCATAGAAGTGTTGAAAGGCCCCTCAGCTACCTTATTTGGCAGTGCCGTAACATCTTATGGCGGCCTCATTAACAGAGTGACTAAAAAGCCTTATGACCAGGCAGGTGGTGAGATAATTTATAGTGGCGGCAGCTATGGTTTTAACCGCCTGACCGCAGATGTAAATACGCCATTGGATTCAGCAAAAAAACTGCTGTTCCGTATCAATACTGCTTTAAATACCCAAAATTCCTGGCAGGATGCAGGCTTCCACCGTAATATATTTTTAGCGCCCAGCCTAATCTATAAAGCTAGTGACCGCTTGTCATTTTCTTTCGATGCGGAACTCTATGCATCGGCAGGAACTACACCTCAAATGTTCTTTTTTAATACAACAGTTGCAGCGCTTGGCGTTAACAGCGCTGACAAGTTAAACCTGGATTATAACCGTTCTTATATTAGTAATGACCTGGTAATGAATTCATCAAACCTGAACTTCTCCGGGCAGATGAATTATAAAATGTCAGATAACTGGACCTCGCAAACCAGCATTTCGGTTGTCAACACTAACTCCAATGGCCCGATGCCTTATTTTTACTTGATGCCGGGTAATAACGAGATACAGCGGAATGTATGGACTATTGAGGGTGGCGATCAAACCTTTGATCTACAGCAGAACTTTATCGGAAAATTCAATATCGGCTCCGTGAAAAACCGTGTAGTGGCCGGCATTGATTATTATAACTATAACGCTAATGTTCGCTATAATGAATTTATGGGCACAGCAGGCGGCCAAACCGCAGCCGATTTATTTGATGTGATAAATACGACAGGTAATATTCCAAACTACCTGAACTTTAACAAAGCTAAAGTTGATTCGGCCTATGCCAACAGCCCGGCCGATCCTTATCCTTATACCATTTATACCAAAGAATATATTACCAGCGCCTACGTGTCAGATGTAATAAATATTACCGATCAACTGATTGCCAATGCCGCTTTACGCGTTGATCATTATGATTTCGCCGGAAATTATAATCCGGTAAATGGTACTACTTCAGGTGGCTATAAACAAACCGCTTTATCGCCCAAGTTTGGCCTGGTGTATCAATTGATTAAAGACAAGGTATCCTTGTTCGGTAATTATCAGAATGGCTTTACCAATGAAACAGGAACGGATTTCCAGGGCCATAGCTTTAAACCAGAGGAAGCAAACCAACTGGAAGGCGGCGTTAAGCTGAATGCCTTTGACGGTAAACTGCGCGGAACTTTTAGCTATTATGATATAAAGGTAGATAATGTATTGCGTACTGATCTTGACCATCCTCAGTTCTCGATACAGAACGGCACGCAGCTTAGCAAAGGAATGGAAGCTGAAGTAACAGCCAATCCCTTTACCGGTTTTAATGTGGTTGCAGGCTATGCTTATAACGATAGCAAATATACCAATGCAGATGCCGATGTAAACGGGTTAAGGCCAAACACATCTGGCCCACAGAACATGGCTAACCTATGGTTGAGTTACCGCTTTACGCAAGATGGAATTAAGGGCTTAGGTGCAGGTTTTGGCGGCAATTACGCTGGAAAAAGCTTAGTGGAAAGCAGTAAAAGTGAGGGGCAGTTTTATGTTCCTGCCTATACCGTATTAAACAGTACGGTGTTTTACGAGACAGGCAGGTACCGTTTTGCTGTATCTGTTGATAATCTGACGAATAAGGAATACTGGATCGGTTGGTATACTGTTAATCCGCAACAGCCGCGCAGCATTAACGGAAGTGTCGCCTTCAGATTTTAACGAATATTAATATATGGCCCAGCTTAAAAGTATTAAAAAATGGTTTTGGTGGCATCGGTGGACGAGCCTGATCTGCACCCTGTTTCTGCTCATGTTATGTATCACCGGCTTGCCGCTGATCTTTGGAGACGAAATAGACGGCTGGCTTAACCCAACCCATTATGCAACCCTGCCGAAGGATACGCCAATGGCTGATCTGGATGGCATGGTAAAGGTTGCCCATGGGCGTTATCCCAAACAACTGGTTGCGTTCATTTTTGTGGATGATGATGAGCCGCAGGTATTAGTTAACATGTCGCCCACCTGGAATCCGGTTGATCCGCTGCGCCATTCCCTGCAGTTTGATAGCCGCACCGGTAAACTGCTGAATGATGAGCCGCCGTTCTCTCAAAAGCCGGCAAGCTTTATCGATATCATGCTGGACCTGCACCGCGGATTATTCCTTGATTTGCCGGGCGAATTGTTTTTAGGGTTGATGGGCGTATTGTTTGTCATTTCCATCATTTCAGGGGTCGTATTATACGGCCCCTTTATGAAGAAACTGGACTTCGGAACTATAAGGAGTGATAAATCCCGCCGACTCAAATGGCTCGATTTGCATAACCTGCTGGGCATTGCTACTGCCGTGTGGCTTTTGGTAGTAGGGACGACGGGTGTGATGAATGAGCTTTCGACACCGCTGTTTGGAATATGGCAGATGACGGATGTAAAAGCCATGCTAAGTAAATACCAGGGCAAGCCATTGGTAAAACAAGACGGATTGAGCTCGGTACAGGCTGCCTATAATACAACCCAAAACACATTGCCGGGTATGCAAATTATGAGCATGGTTTATCCGGGCAATACCTTTGGCAGCCCTTATCATTACTTGGTCTGGACAAAAGGAAATACACCATTGACTTCTCAACTATTTAGTCCGGTTTTGGTTGATGCCAAATCAGGCAAATTGGCTGCTGTGGTGAAAATGCCTGTTTATTTGCGGACGCTTGAGCTTTCGCGGCCATTGCATTTTGGGAATTATGGCGGTATACCGTTAAAAGTAATCTGGGTGCTATTTGATCTGGTTGCTATAGTGATGCTCATCAGTGGGGTTTACCTATGGGTTGTTCGCCGTAAATTTTATAGGAATTATTTTGAACGCCTTGCCGAAGCTGAATTAACTGAGCCCCATCCCAAACAATTAGATCATGAAACAAAATTTTAAAAAAATCTGGCGCATACCTGTGCTGCTTTCTGCCTTGATACTATTTGGTTTGCTGGCCGCTTTGTTAGGTACAGGTTTTTGGTATTGGTTAGCCTGGGCGGCGCTGCTTGTTCCGCTGTTTGTTATTTGCCGGAAGCTCTGGAAACCCAATAGTAGTATAAAAGAAAATGTAATTAAGAATTGAAAATATCAAGTCCTGCTTACCTGCTGAGGATGATCTATCTATGCAGGTAATGCAGGCACTAATTTATCAGTTTATGTGTCAAACCATCGTTTTATGTCGTAAAGGTCCGACTGTTATCAGCCAATGCATGGAGTGTAAGATCCTGAACATTTGGTTGCGAAACCTGCTGTTGAATTTTACACCAGAGCAGTTTAAAATGTTCAAGGATTTTACATCACAGCTGGATGTGGAACAAAGCATGTTTCCTTTCCCTGATGGAGAAGAAAGGCTTGTGTTGCGCACACCTCATAGTGATATCTGCTTTACGTTTAGTATAACCGAATGGGAGGATTTCCAAATGGCAATGGAGGAAGCAGAATATATGCAGCAGGTTTACCAGCTGATACATCATTGAATAAACAGGTTATAAAGCTGACTTATTAAGCATCCTGCTTGCGCTTAAATTCGCTGGGTGTACACTCGTATTTGGCCTTAAATACGGTTGAGAAGTAGTTAGGACTTGAAAAGCCCACCATATAGGTGATCTCTGATATGGAATGGCTTTCGTTAATAAGTAAATATTTGGCTTTTTTTAGTCTGCGGTTCAAAATATAATCTGCTATGCTGCATCCAAGCAAGGCTTTAACTTTGCGGTAAAGCTTTACCCGTGATATTCCTATCAGTTTGCAAATATCATCAACGTTAAAGTGTTCGTTGCCCAGGTTCTGCTCTACAATGCCTGCAAAGTCGTTCAGGAATTTTTTATCCAGTCGCTTTGAAACGGGCATTTTTGCCAGGTCAATATCACTTATAAAGTGTTCTTTAAGTATCAGCCTGTTTTTAATCAGGTTGTTTATAGTGGCTAATAGGTAATCAAGGTTAAACGGTTTGGTAATATAAACATCAGCCATACTGCGGATACCATCAATCTGCTGCTCCACATTGCTTTGCGCAGTTAATAATATAATAGGGATATGCGATGTTCTGATATCAGTTTTTAGGCTTTCCGCGATCTTTTTGCCCGAAATACCAGGCAATACCACATCAGATATCACCAGATCCGGCACACGCTCAAAAGCTTCATTCAACCCTTTCGATCCATCATCGGCAGTAAATATTTCATAGGTTTCTCCCAGTTTATCGCTTAGATAATAAAGCAGGTCGGTATTATCTTCTATAATTAATATGGAAAGCTCTTGTGGCGTACTAAAAGCAGCCGTTGGGTCGGTAATCACCTGTTCATCCAGATCGGCCGTATAAAGCTGGGTGTTATAATCTGTTTCAAGGCGCTCAATAGGATGTTGAGAGGTTTTTTTAGTCGTATTATCCAATGGTAACTTTATGGTAAAGGTTGTTCCCTGCCATTTTTTACTGCTTACCTCAATAGTGCCCTGGTGCAGTAAAACAATTTCCTTTGATAAGGCCAATCCCAACCCCGATCCTTTGGCAGCGCCATTATCAGCCTGGTAAAATTGTTCAAATATATGCTCAACCTCATTCGGCTCCATACCTATGCCATTATCGGTAATGGTTATATCAACCGTGCTGTCGTTATTTTTAGTGACGATAACCTTTATACAGCCATTATTCTTAGTGAATTTTAAGGAGTTGGATAACAGGTTGAAAAATACTTTATCCAGCATATTTACATCAAACCATGCGGTAATATTGGGCTCGCTTGTGCTAAAGGTGAGATGGATATTACGTTTTTGCGCATTATGCTGAAAGTTATCCAGGATATCCTTTACAAAGTCTGCAATATTATTGGGCGATGCATGGATCTGTTGTTTGTCGTATCCGATTTTACGGTAGTCTATCAGTTGGTTGACCAGGCGTAGCAATCTGAATACGTTTTTGTGCATCAGCTTTAAACTCTTTCCGGCAACCAGGTTTAGTTTTTCGTTGCGCATCATATCCTCAACAGGGGAGAGGATGAGCGTTAACGGTGTGCGGAACTCATGCGATATATTGGTGAAGAAATTAAGTTTAGCCTCTGTTGCAGCTTCAGCCCGGGCCGACATTTCAATCAGTTGGTTCCTTTGTGATAATATCTCAGTATTTTTTGTTTCAAGACTTTTGTTGATCTTCCTGTTTTCCATTAGTGAATAAAAAGCCAGTCCCCCGAAAACAATCGCCAATACCAGTGATATCACAATGATGTTGAAGATCACCTGCTGACTGTTATATAACTCCCTTTGCTCTGCAAGCAATGCCTGTTGCCTTTCAATATCCTTTTGCTGACTGTTAATCCTGTTCCATTGCAGCTTCATTAACTGCACGTTGGTTGAATCAATAACTACAGATTGCAGTATGTTTTCCTTAGTGAAAGGTTCCTTGTTCAGTATACGAAAGGCCGTCATGATGGCTTCCTTACCACCGGTTGGATATACCAGGCTCGCATCAATAAGTTTTGATGAAACCATTTGGATACCACCGCCATTGCCGGGCAATGCATCAACCCCAATAACTTTTATAGGGTGTTTTATATTAAGCCGGGTAAGTACATCGCGCGATCCACGGGCCATCACATCGTTATGCGCAAATACAGCATTTACATCGCTAAGATTGTTGCCTAGCTTCATTAACTGGGTTTCAGCATTTGCTTTTAGCCAGTCGCCATACACCTGTGCAGTAATATGTATGCCTGGATATTTTTTAATCCCGTCATCAAAGCCATTTTCCCGTTCAATAGCAGGCGAGGAGCCCGGCAGGCCCATTACTTCAAGCACGTTTCCTTTGCCCTTAAGTAAGTTACCCAGGTATTCCCCGGCCATTTTACCAATCTGGTAATTATCAGCACCTACATAAGCGGTGTATAAGGTTGATGAGGTTTTCCTATCGATCACAATTACCGGGATACCTTTATCATAGATTTGTTCAACAATATCAGTAAGCGGCTGGGCCTCATTAGGGGAGATGATTAGCAGATCAATCCCTTTATTCAGCATTTGCTTTACCTGCTCTACCTGTTTGTTGCTGTTGCCGTTGGCATCTGCATAAATAAATTTAGCGTCAGGGTGCAGGGAGAGCTCCATCTTCATCTCATCCAGCATGGTTTGGCGCCACAGGTCCGACCCAACACACTGAGAGAAACCTATAGTGTATTCCGACTTTACATCTGCCTTATGGCAACCCATTACCACAACGGTTATACATACCATTGCCAGCAATTTAATGCAGCGCCTCATGTTTAAAGTCATCAGCCTTTATAACGTTAAAAATGTGTTGAGTAAAAGATTTAATACTTGGTTTGCAATCTCCGGGGAGTGCATAACAAACTTACCAATAAAAACATTCAAAAATAAAAACGCCGCCCTGGCCCTGGAGCTGCTAATGAAACAAAAACAAACAAACACGTAACAAAATCAAACATTTTTACCTGATTTGTAAAGTTTTTTAATTTTAATCTATTGATTATCAATTGAATGAATGTTTGTGCGTTTTTTATACGCTTTTGATACAAAACCGATAACAGCAGCCTGTTTGATTCTTCATTTTTGGAAAGTAAATCCAATAACACCTTTTATTAATTATGAGAAAACATTCTGTCATGGCATGGTCCATGGTTGTGGCCCTTGGTGGCTTTCTGTTCGGGTTTGATACGGCAGTTATATCAGGCGCCGAAAAATCCATTCAGCAATTCTGGCACCTTTCAGCATTCGAACATGGCTTAACTATATCTATTGCTTTAATAGGAACCGTAATTGGTTCATTGTTAGGCTCCCGGCCATCTGATCGTTTTGGACGTAAAAATACCTTGTATTTTGTAGCGATCGCCTACTTACTATCTTCGCTTGGTACAGCGCTGGCCGATAGCTGGTCAATATTTCTTGTTTTCCGCTTTTTAGGCGGCTTGGGTGTTGGCGCATCTTCGGTAACAGCCCCTATTTATATATCTGAAGTTTCACCGGCTGATAACCGTGGGAAACTGGTTGGCCTGTTCCAGTTCAATGTTGTTTTGGGGATATTGGTTTCATACCTGTCAAATTACCTGATCAGTCAGGGTGGTGATAACTCATGGCGCTGGATGCTGGGTGTGCAGGCCGTACCGGCTTTCATATTTTTATGTTTGATTTATTTAATACCTGAAAGTCCGCGCTGGCTTATTCTTAAAAAGGGTGATACCAAACGCGCTTTGGAAATATTGCGCATCATCAACCCTTTAAATTGTGAACAGGAACTGGTTTCCATTCAAAAATCAGGCACGGACGATCAGGGCAATAAGCACGCTAAGGAGAGCCTGTTCTCGGGTAAATATAAAACCCCGATTATACTGGTTGTGCTGTTTGCCTTTTTTAACCAGGTATCGGGCATTAACGCCATTATTTACTATGCGCCCCGCATTTTTGAAATGGCAGGTTTAGGTCCGCATTCCTCGCTATTATCAACTGTTGGCATCGGGATGATCAATTTTATTTTTACCCTGCTGGGGATAAATATTATAGATAAAGTAGGCCGCCGG
Organism: Mucilaginibacter mallensis; assembly: GCF_900105165.1. Lineage (NCBI taxonomy): Bacteria > Pseudomonadati > Bacteroidota > Sphingobacteriia > Sphingobacteriales > Sphingobacteriaceae > Mucilaginibacter > Mucilaginibacter mallensis. The sequence continues at coordinate 3,776,443 of NZ_LT629740.1, read as the reverse complement.
GTACTGATGCTGGTAGGTTCTGTAGGGTTGATCGCTTCGCTCTTTGCGGTAGCTTTTACTTTTTACTCGGGGCATTTAAGCGGTTTTGCCATCCCTGTTTATATGATGGTATTTATTGCCTTTTTCGCTTTTTCACAAGGCGCGGTTATATGGGTATTTATTTCGGAGATATTCCCTAACCAGGTTAGGGCCAAGGGGCAAACGCTGGGCAGCTCAACACACTGGATAATGGCGGCTATTATTGCCTTTGGTTTTCCATCAGTTGCAGAATCACTCGGTGGCGCGCCGACTTTCTTCTTCTTTGGCTTTATGATGATGCTGCAACTCATTTTTGTTTGGTTTTTTATGCCGGAAACCAAGGGTACTTCGCTTGAACAGATCGACGCTAAAATTGCAGTACTTCACTAACCTGAAAATATGAAAACAACAGAAAATTATATAACCCCTGCAATTTGTTTCGGCGAAATTTTATGGGATGTTTTGCCTGATGGGCCGCAGCCTGGTGGTGCACCGCTTAACGTAGCTTATCATTTAAATAAAATGGGTATGGCAACCAGCCTTGTAAGTAAAATAGGGAACGACGAAGACGGTAAAAAACTTGCACAACTGCTGGATGATTGGGGTATAAAAAGCCACCTGCTGCAAACAGATGAGGAATACCCAACCAGCCAGGTTATTGCCAAAATGAATAATGGCAATGAGGTTTCCTACGAGATCATCTATCCGGTAGCATGGGATTTCATTAATTATTCAGATAGCATCACAAAGCAGCTTCAGCCATCAACCTACTTTATATATGGCAGTTTGGCTTCGCGGAATGAAACTTCAAGGAAAACACTTTTTGAAATTTTAGAAAGCGATGTGATAAAAGTTTTGGATATTAACATGCGCCCGCCCTATATCGGTAAAGATTTGCTGGGTGATCTTCTTGAAAAGGCCAATATTGTAAAGTTTAACCAGGCCGAACTGGAAATGGTTCAGATGCTTTTCGGAAGTACATCATATAATGAAGCTGCGCAGGTGATATTTATACAGCATCATTTCAATATATCGGAAGTGATCATTACCAAAGGAGAATTTGGGGCATCCTATTACAAAAATGATAAGGGCTACCATGTATGGGGCAGCGAGGTTAAGGTAGTTGATACTATAGGCAGCGGCGACTCATTTTTAGCAGCTTTTTTAGCTGGACATTATTTAAATGAAGAGCCACAGGTAATATTAAAAAATGCTATAGCGATGGGCGGATTTATAGCAACAAGAAAGGGCGGTTGCCCTGATTACCAGTTAAGCGAATACAATGTTTTCAGAGAAAAAATTTTCAAAACCAAATTATAAACCAGCCATACAAATTAAAAACCAATACTTAGAATTATGAGAAAACTATTACTCTTTTGTTCCTTGCTTGTGATGTTAGCAGGCGGAGCTTATGCACAAACCCGGCAAATCAGCGGCATCGTGTCTGACAAAAATTCGCAGGCACTTCCGGGTGTAACGGTTGTTGTATTAGAAACCCAAAAAGCAACTATAACAGATGCCGGCGGCAAATTCAATGTTACGGCAGCAGTTGGCCAAACGCTCAGATTTTCATATGTAGGGGTAAAACCTATTATAGTGAAAGTAGCAGATGGCACTAAAACGCTGAATATTGTTTTTAAGGAAAGCGCAACTGATTTAAATGAGGTTGTAGTAACCGGTTATACATCTGAAAAGAAAAAAGACCTTACAGGTGCCGTTACCGTAGTAAATGTAAACGATATTAAGGATATACCGGAAGGTAATGCAGTAAAAGCATTACAGGGCCGGGTACCCGGCATGACCATATTTGCTGATGGATCGCCAAACGGAGCGGTAACAGTAAGGCTGCGGGGAACTACCACACTAAACGATAATGATCCGCTATATATTATTGATGGTATCCCGACTGAAAGGGGATTACAGGAAATTAATCAGAATGATATTGAATCTATCCAGGTTTTACGTGATGCTTCGTCGGCCACTATTTACGGATCAAGGGCCGCCGCCGGGGTTATCATCATAACAACAAAAAAAGGCAAGAATGGCACACAAAGAATTGATTTTAATGCATCAACTTCGCTGCAATATTATAACAGCAAACTGTCGCCGCTTAACACCATACAGCATGGGCAGGCTTACTGGCAGGCACAGGTTAATGATGATGAATTTGGCCCCAATGTAGCTAGTCCGATCGACCCATCGGTTAGCAATGGTATATATACTTATGACTGGAATAAGAATTACAGCAACCCGCAGTTAAACAGCGTAATTGTACCTGCTTATATTGATGCTGCTCATACCATGAAGTCGGCAAATACCAATTGGTTTAATGAAATATCACAAACCTCCATCTTACAAAATTATAGCCTTACCATATCAAACGGATCGCCGCATGGTAATTCATTGTTTTCGGTTGGATACTATAATGATAAAGGTATTATTAAGGAAACTGGCGATACAAAATATAATGCCAGGTATAACTCTGATTATAATTTCTTTAATGGCAGGCTAAAAATTGGCGAAACGCTTTCTGCTACTTATATGAAGGACCCTGTATTGCCAACCTCAAGTATAACCATTCTATCATTAATTGAGAACCCTATTATTCCGGTTCATACAGTTGATGGTGGTTGGGGAGGCCCCGTTGCCGGTATGGATGACCGGGATAACCCGGTTAGGCTTATTGAGGATAACAAGCAAAATGTTAATGCCTTCGGAAGGGTGTTTGGTAATGCTTATATCGATCTGGCTATTCTACCAAATCTTCATTTTAAAACTACTTACGCTGCCGACTTTGCAGGTAATTATTTCAGGTCGTTGCAATTACCTTATGTGGCAGGCTTTTTATCCAATCCGGCAAACCAGGTTGGCCAGTCAACCGATTATGAGGTAACAGAAACATGGCAGAATCAATTAACCTACGATCTTAATCTGGGTAAAAGCAAGTTCAACTTTTTGGCAGGTGAGGAAAATATCAAGGACAAATACCAGAACTTTAACGCAAGCGCGCAGGGGCTGGCATTAAATAATATTGACTATGCCTACCTGAGCGCGGGTACAACTAACATAGTTGTTAACGGTGGCGGTAGTGGTGATGCCTTGCTTTCCTATTTTGGTAAAGCCACCTATTCATACGATGATAAATACCTTGCATCTGCAACAGTAAGGAGGGATGGGTCCTCAAAATTTGGTTCCGATAACAGGTATGCGGTTTTCCCCGCCGGGTCAGTTGGGTGGAGAGTGAGCCAGGAGGATTTTGTAAAAGATAATATGCCGTTTATTTCAGATCTGAAATTACGTTATGGATGGGGGCAAACAGGTAACCAAAACATCAACAATAACGCAATTTATTCACTTTACCAGTCTATATATGGTAATGCAGCAGCCTTTAGCGGCGATAGCGGCAGCGCGTATGATTTAAATGGTAAAGGTTCAGGAACATTACCTTCCGGCTTTACATCAACCCAAACAGGCAACCCTAAGCTAAAATGGGAAACTACAACACAATCAAACTTTGGTTTAGATTTTGGCTTATTCAACAATAAATTCACCGGGTCATTTGATTATTTCATCAAAAACACCACCAATATTTTAATTGAGCCACCATACCTGGCTGTACTTGGCGAGGGTGGTAATGAATACCTTAACGGTGCATCAATGGAAAATAAGGGTTTTGAAACGCTACTTTCATACAATGGTAATATAACACACGATATTACATTTAATGTAACAGGCAATATCGCGGCCTATCGTAATAAGGTAACTAAATTACCATCAGATGTACTTACCGGCTACCCGGGCAATGGCACTACAGAAACCGTATTGGGCCGTTCTATAAACTCCGAATACGGGTATGTGGTACAAGGGATATTTACATCAGCTGCCGAGGTAGCAAATTCAGCCGCTCAACCTGGTAAAGGATTAGGCAGGATAAGATATGAGGATTTGAACAATGATGGTGTGATTGACCAGAATGACCAGAAATTCCTGGGTACATCTGACCCTAATTTCACTTATGGCTTAAATACTTCAATCGGGTACAAAGATTTTAATCTTACATTTTTCTTTCAGGGGGTTGAGGGTGGTTTAGTGTATAACTCTTATAAATACTTAACCGATTTTACCTCGCTTGCGCCTGGTTCAAATTGGGGGACAAGGACGCTACAGGCATGGACACCGCAAAACCCTAAGTCAACTATTCCGGCGCTTACATTAATCGATGCTAATAACGAGGGGCGTTATTCTACCTATTTTCTTGAAAGCGGCTCATATCTTAAACTTAGGAATATACAATTGGCTTACGACCTGAAAAACGCGCTTAAGAAAATAAAGATCCAGCGAGCTACAGTATATATACAGGCCAGCAATTTATTAAAGTTCAAGAGTTCAACTTATACAGGGCCTGATCCGGAGAACCCGGGTAATGCTTATCCAATACCGGTAATAACAACAATAGGCGTTAATTTTTCCTACTAGTAAATATATAAGAACATGAAAAATTTTAAATATATAGCGGCACTTATTTTATGTACAGTATTTGTGTCGTGCAAAAAATACCTGGATGAAACACCACAGGGCGTAGTTTCATCGGCCGATCTGACAACCCCTGCTAATACCGATGCTATGGTTACCGCAGCGTATTCATACTTAGGTAATGACCATTATACTTATCCCTTCAGTAGCATGTGGGCCTTTGGTAGTATCCGCAGCGGCGATGCCTATAAAGGCGGGGGCGGCTCGGGTGATGTAGTTGAGTTTAATGAATATGAAACCTTTTCAACCAATGTGATCACCAATGCGTCAAGTGATGCGGTGTTTTACCAGCTATACGTAGGTATTGCAAGGGCAAATACGGCCCTTACCTTAGTAGAGGGCCAATCAGTGGCTAATTATCCTCAAAAAGTTGAAAGAGAGGCTGAGCTACGGTTTTTGAGGGGCCATTTTTATTTTCTTTTAAAGATATTGTTTAACCATGTTCCATGGATTGACGAAACACTTCAAAAATCTGCTGCCAGTTATGGCGCGGTTTCAAATGTGGCTTTAACCAGCGATCAGCTATGGACAAATATTGCTAATGATTTCCGTTTTGCAGCTACAAACTTACCGGCAATACAATCACAGGTTGGGCGGGCAAGCAAAGGCGCAGCACAATCTTACCTGGCTAAAACGCTTTTATACCAGGCCTACACGCAGGATGATAATAATAATGTAACAGGCATAGATCAAACAAAGCTGGCCGAAGTAAATACATATTGCGACAGTGTGATCAATTCAGGGCATTATAGCCTTAATCCAGACTTTGCAAATAACTTTTTACCACAATATGGTAATTCCTCCGAATCCATATTCTCCATTCAATATTCTAAGAACGATGGTACGCCTCTGGGCAGGCTTGATTATGGCCATTGTCTTGATTACCCTATGAATGTACAGTATGGCTGCTGTGGTTTCCACGTGCCAAGCAACAACATGGTTAATGCCTTTAAAACCGGCGCCAACGGCTTGCCTGAGTTTGATACGTTTAATAATACTGACGTAGTATCTACAGACGGCTATTCATCCAATACATTTGATCCGCGGCTCGATCATACTGTGGCTATACCGGGCCATCCTTACAAATACCAGACAGCTTTATTGTACGATGCATCGTGGGCGCGTGCACCACAAACATATGGTCCGTTATTAAGTATGAAGGAAACCGTTGCTTATACTGATCCATCGTTCACCAGGTTCCCGCCATTTATGTCGAGCTCAAAGGATTGGGAGATTATCCGCTATGCCGATGTATTATTAATGAAAGCTGAAGCATTAATAAAAATGGGACAGGAAAATGCTGCATTGCCATTAATAAATGAAGTGAGGCAAAGAGCCATGAATAGCACGGCTTTACTTGTACAGGCCAATGGCCAGCCAACGTCAAACTATAAAATGGATATTTATAAGCCCGGTGTTAATTGCACTTGGACAAATGATTATGCCTGGCAGGCGCTGATGTTTGAACGAAGACTGGAGTTTTCAATGGAAGGGTACAGGTTTTTCGATCTTGTTAGGTGGGGAATTGCCGATACCTATCTTAACAGTTATTTCGCTGTGGAAACAACCCGTACACCTCACTTAGCCGGGGCGCATTTTACTAAAAATCGTGATGAGTATCTCCCAATATCATTAAACCAGATAAACTTTAGTAAAGGTTTATATAAACAGAACCCCGGGTGGTAATATTAAAATAAATAGTTTGTGTTAATGAACTGTTCATCATTATTGATGAGCAGTTCTTTTATCTAGGTGTTCGGAAGATTAAAAAAGGGAGTCATGCTGAGGTACTCGAAGCATGCGGGCAAAGGCCTTTACGCTTACCCTTCGAGTGCCTCAGGGTGACCCCGCGCTCAATATTTATAAGAAAATATATCTTCCGAACATTTATGATCATTTTATACAAATGCAAACCAACAAACATAACTCATGCTAACTAATTATATTACAATGCCAATTTTAACCCATAAATTTAAAACCATGTATAAAGCAAAGTTCATTGCATTGCTGCTGATGCTGGCAGCCGTAAAGTCAATTGCGCAGCAGATAACACCAACCCCGCAATGGCGCCCGGTATATCATTACAGCCCGCCAACAAATTGGACTAACGACCCCAACGGGTTGATGTACCTGAACGGTGAATTTCAGCTATATTATCAAAAAAATCCCTTTGAAAATAAATGGGGGCACATGAGTTGGGGCCATGCGACCAGTAAGGACCTGGTACATTGGAAAAATTATCCGGTAGCCATACCCGAAGTTGTTACAAAGGATACCACAACCTCGATCTTTTCCGGCTCAGCAGTGCTGGACAAGGACAATACAAGCGGTTTTGGTATAAATGGTAAAGCACCGTTGGTTGCAATTTTCACAGCCGATCAGCCTAAGCAAAAAAAGGAATCACAATTTATTGCCTATAGTAATGATAATGGCTTATCCTATAAACTGTATGCCCATAACCCGGTTATCGATCTTAACAAAAGCGACTTTCGTGACCCCAATGTTTTTTGGTACGCGCCAACTAAAGAATGGGTTATGACGGTATCAATGGTTAACGAGCATATGGTGAGGTTTTACGGTTCGAAAAATTTAAAGGACTGGACAAAGCTGAGTGACTTCGGTCCGGCAGGCTTTACTAAAAACGGTTGGGAATGCCCGTCAATATTGCCGTTAACTGTTGATGGTGACCCTGCTAAAACCAAATGGGCGCTTTTTGTATCATCAGGTGGCGGCCATGGTCCGCTGATCCAATATTTTGTTGGTGATTTTGATGGTATAACATTTAAAAATGATAATGCTGACGACAAAGTTTTAACGGTAGATTACGGCGATTGCTTTTACGCTGCGATAGCCTGGCGAAATGCTCCTGCCAATAAAAAGATACTTTTAGGCTGGCTGCAAAATGGTAAGCCTGAAACTTACCCTTGGAAGGGCCAAATGGCCATCCCCCGCGATCTGTCATTAAAAACAATGGATGAGGGCTTAAGGTTAATCCAAACTCCATCTACTATTATTAGTTCATCTTTATCAAAACTAGTTAACAATAATGTATTTACAGCTAAAGATCTGGCTATTGGCAGCAAAGGTGTTAAACTATCGAAACTCGGCCACTTCGATAGCAATGCTTATTGGATCGACGCGGAGTTTAAACTAAACGGTGCAAAGAAAGCAGGCTTTTATATTACAGAACTAAAGGGTGCTGATGGAACGGTTGCAAAAAAAGTAGCCGTTGGTTACGATGCTGTTAAACAGGAATTGTATATTGATTGCACCACTGCCGAAAAGGAAAATAAACCTGCCGATAACCTGGTTTTAACAGCCCCAATGAAAGCTGTAAATGGCAAAGTTAGGATACATGTACTGATGGACAGATCATCCCTTGAAGTATTGGGTAATGGCGGCGAAAAGGTAATTTCAACCATGATATATCCTGAAGCAGGCGCTAATGGATTATCAGCATTCAGCGATGGCAAGGCAGTAATAAGCAGCCTGAAGATGTGGGATATGAGTATATTGGGAAAGTAGTTTGTTAATATAAAGTTCATTATAAAAAGGACAGGGCATAATTTATGCCCTGTCCTTTTTGTTCATAGCGTATCGTTAATCCTTATCCCAGGCTGTGCCCTTGAGTTCTTTGCGTTCGGCAAGCTTATTATCGGGGATAGCTACCGCTACCCATGGTTTGTTCATTTCCCCGATATGCCCATGCCATATGAGTTGAGCAGTTTTTCCGGGTTGCAGGTTAATTTCCTTCGAAGCATCATCCAGCGTTAAATTATCGGTGCGGAAACTGAAATGATGGCTGCCATTACCCTGTGCTGTTAACCTGATCGTTACCACGCCGTTCGCATCAGTTTGTTTTGATACAGTATAGTTTAACATTTCGACCGGCCTGCATTCCAGTTCATAGGATGAACCCGGTAAAAAAGTTTGTGTTTGGGTACGACCGCCGCTGGTGACTTTGTATTCACCTTCGGGGATAGTCGTTTTAAAATGACCTGATGTTGCACTTACAGTGATACGTTGGTGCGTATGCAATTCCTCAAAAATTATCGGTGCATCCGCCAGGCCCTGAACCATAGCAGGCCCCTCGATGGCCGATAGCAGCCAGATCCAGTTGGTTACCGGATGCCCCCAGATCTCCTTATAGGTCCACATGGCCTGTACCGGCCAGTAAGGGGCGTCGGCATCACCACGGGTTTGTATCCCCACAGGTAAACCGCCCACCATGTCTCCGGATGACGGGGAGTAAAGTGGTACAAAATCATAACCCTCGCCATACATGGTGCTTTCCGCAAAGGGATTTCGCCCGATGATCCACTCCAGTTGGTGGGTCGCCAGTCCCTCAGCGGCTAAATCACCACGCAGCTGCCCAGCGCTGGCCAAGGCCTGGGCCTGCGGCAAAATGGTGCCAAAGTTGCCCCGGTAGTCCATCCATACCGGAAAGATCCGCAGGTAATGGTCCTTGCCTAAAGATATCCCCTGCAATACCTGCTGGCGGAATGAGGGTTGCCGGCTTTCGGGCACATGGCGGTATTCAGTGTCGGTATAAATTGATGCAGGCATCATATCATATGGCGCGGAATATTTTGCAATGGTTTTAAGATATTCGGCATAAAGTGTTACCGATGCATACCATTTTATCCAGTCATGGTGATTGGGGAAAGCATTGCAAAGCGCGGTTAGCGCCATGGCTGGTGCCTGTTCGCGGCCCCGATGGCAATAATGCAGTATGCGTTCCTTAGTGGTAGTGGTATAAAAGAAGCCGGTTAATGGTGTGTCCCAATCTGTGCGCTGCTGTTGCTGGGCATTCATGATCACAGGCGCTAACGAAGTTGCCAGTTTTTCATATTGCTGATCGCCAGTCGCTTTCCACAAGTTTACCGATGCAAGGATAGCCTGAGATGGTAATTCATCCTCCACATTATTTGAGTCGAATGTACCACGCCATATATCTTTTGATGGCTTAACAAACGGCATCCCCGCTAGGGCAAACTGCCAATCGCTTTCAGCGGTTTTTAAGGCATAGGCCGCTAAGTCAGGGTCGCTGTCTTTTAATACACGGTAGGCCTGGGCTTCAACGCCTGACGCTTCAAAATTGGCCATAGGGCTGTTTTGCGCGGTAGCTATTGGATCATCATCATCACCGATTATATTATTGGTCCTGCGGCTGTTTAGCGAGCCTGTATTGCGGTAGCCATCACCAAAATTATTCTTCAATATCCAGTCGAGGCCCCATTTAGCTTCTTCAAGCACACGGTCATACAATTCGGGGTTGTTATCTCGCTGGTGCAGTTTTTCAGCCATGCTGAATAAAGCAGCGGTGATCTCCTCCGTGCCTTCAAAGCTTTGAGAAAGATCGCCTGCATCGTGCCAGCCGCCGTTGGTCACTATTTTCCTGTTTCCGTGGGTACAAACCCAGTCATTATGTTCGTTGCCATGTATGCCGGGTATAGCTATGCCGCAGCGTTCAGCATAAAAGAAATTGAGGGCTTTCCATACGGTACGTTCGTAAACATCATCGCCGATGCGGAAAGGCTTGGTCACCACATCCCCGGCTACCAATACATAATTGCCTGGCTTTCTTATCTCCGAAAAATCCATCACCTGGAATTTTCCGATAGCGGAGCTGACATTAGCCACAGGTTTACTCAATACTACTTTATGGCTATCCTGATCGATCAGCCGGAATATTTTTGCATCGATATTACTGATAATAGCACTTTTTTGAGCCCCGGTTTGGTAGCCGGTATGTGGGTAAGAAATGCGGCCTTTCCATACATCCCAGCCTTCTATCTTGTCTGGGTCAACCTTTTCCAGGTCCAACTGATCAAAATAAAAACGGATCTTATCGGCTTCGCCGGGATAGCTGCCGGATAAACCGTAGGATATTTCAAAGCTGGTTACTTTATCCCGGGCAACGTTGCTGATCTCCCAAACCACATGGTTCCACTGGTGGTTTTTTAACACCCACGAGGTTTGCCCTTCCTGTCCGAATATAGCAGGCAACTTTTCCTTGCCATCGTTATAAAGCTGTGCATCCAGTGCTGTGGTATAAAAACCGGGCAGGTCGGGATAGATCCAGATGGAGATGCGGTTATATTTTGTCCAGTCCTCGCCATTGAATATGCGCCTGATGCCCGATCTTCCCCAGCCACGGCCATTCAGCGGCGCAGGGCCATTAAGCCGGGTAGGAGTTGTCATTAATAGCGATTGACTGCCCTCATGAACAAATTGTTTAGACAATTCAATGGTGGCTACAGAGCTGCTGGAATCGGGGGTGGTGATCACCTTTCGGGCATCAACAACCTGTACACCTGATGAAGTGAATGATCGCCAGTTGTCGAGGTGCTCCATATCATCCAGCGGCCGCTTATCATACACCTTTTTATTTAGCCAGCGGTAGGCTGCCGAATCTTTAAATTCAGCTTCCAATGGCTTACGTTCAACATAAAACCCGGATAACAAAGCAAGGGCCAAAAAAGGATAAAGATGTTTCATGCGGAACTGATTGACTTATAAAGTAAAAGAAGTGTTTTTGGCTGACATTTTCTTGGATCGGACAAAAATGCAGGCGGTTTTGGCCTCTACATTACTTCTACAACAGTAAGTGCATTGTTTTTATGCTCAATTTCGATAAAAAAATACCATCTTTTGATACGTTTCCTTTGAAAGGAATCCGCTAACTTGAAAGTTCTTTAGGTTAAACTAATTATAGTACTACTTATGAATACCAGGAGAGATTTTTTGAAAAAAGCAGGCCTGGCCAGTTTAGCACTGCAACTGGCTCCGGTTTTATCATGGGCTGACAGGCCTGTGGCAGCTAAAGCAGTTAATGAGGGCCGCGTACTGCGGGTAGCCATTATGGGCCTGGGAAGTTACGGTACAAGGGTAGCTGAAGCCATGCTTTCATGTACACGAGCTAAATTGGTTGGTGTGATCAGCGGTACACCCTCCAAGATCACCGACTGGCAGAGCAGGTATGGTATACCAGAAAAGAACTGCTACAATTATGAGAATTTTGATGCTATTAAGGACAACCCCGATATCGACGCGGTGTACATAATAACACCTAATGCCCTGCATCATGACCAGGTGATACGTGTAGCCAAAGCAGGCAAACATGTGATCTGCGAAAAGCCAATGGCTATAAATGCTAAAAAAGGGCAGGAGATGGCAGATGCCTGTAAAGCGGCGAATGTGCAATTACTGGTAGGTTACCGGATGCATTTTGAACCCAAAACATTGGAGGTGATCCGTAAAAGAAAAGCGGGCGACTTTGGAAAGATCACTTTCTTTCAGGGGCTATGCGGGTTTACTATTGGCGACCCTACACAATGGCGTTTGAATAAGCAACTGTCGGGAGGCGGATCAATGATGGATATAGGTATTTACGCCGTGAATGGCGCCCGTTACATGGTAGGCGAAGAACCTGTTTGGGTTACGGCCCAGGAAACTAAGACCGACCCGGTTAAATTTAGGGAGGGCATAGATGAAACCATACAATTTCAATTTGGCTTTCCGAGTGGCGCAGTAGCATCTTGTTTGTCTACTTACCATATGAACTACCTGGACAAGTTTTTCCTGAACGGCGAAAAGGGTTATGCGGAGATGCAGCCATCAACAGGTTATGGGCCGATAATCGGGCATACGAATGCTGGCGAATTGACGCAGCCGGTAACCAACCACCAAACAGTGCAGATGGACGAGATGGCAGCCATCCTGTTTGATGGAATGCAGCCTGTTGTACCGATTGACGGGCAGGAAGCAATCAGGGACTTGAAGGTGATCGACGCGATATATCTTGCTGCAAAAACAGGTAAAAAGATCGGGATCTCTATTTAATAATCTATTACTATCAGCCAAGGCGCTAACCTTATAGTAGCCAGATACACAGCTTACAGTTTACGTAAGCTGTGAATTGCAACTTTGTGCTCTTCAATTAATGAGGTAGCATCATCCTTTCGTTATGTAATTTCACCAACACTTTATTCATCGATTTAAAGCACGCGTTAATCGATTCATTTCGAGCTTTGAATTGGCGGCCCTTTATTTTTAATACAAATTTTAAACCCCTATAAAATCTCTATTAAAATGAAAAAGAATTACGCATTTTTAATAGCAGCAGGCATGCTGCTATTGTTTTCTTCATGTTCAAAAGATGCTGCTAAATCAACAAAAAGCAGCTCTTCAACAACATCAACAACAATTACATCAACGGCATTAAGCAGTGTGCAAGGCATATCACTTGCCGTAACTGATTCAACCGGCAGCAGTGATACACTTTATGCGATTAAGTGTTATCCAAAGGGTGGCAAGCCTGATTCCATCGCATTCAGCAGTTTGCCAACCGCTGTCGGTACTTATTTAACTGCTAATTATTCGGGCTATACGTTTTTAAGGGCCTTTAAAACGTTAACCCAATCAGGCAGTGTTGACGGTTATGTAGTGGTCATAAAATACAATGGCAAGCCCGTTGCGCTTAAATTTGATTCCAGCGGAACTTTTATTGCAGTATTGGAGCAAATGGACATGAAGGATATGAAGTCAGGTCAGCCATGGCACCCCGGCGGCCCGTTTGGTAACCGTAATGGCATGCATCAGGACACCGTGGCTATCAGCGCGTTGCCAGCCACAATCACCGCTTATTTTAAAGCAAATTACCCTGCCGATACGCTTTTACACGCGGTAATAAACCCCGACAGCAGTTATACCATCATCAGCAAGGATAATAGTTTATTTGTGACCAATTTCTCCGCCAAACTAAAATTTGTGAACCGGATTGAAGTTCTGCCTTTTGAACCACAAAAACCTATAAAGGAGGCTGATCTTTTAACCAGTATAACTACCTATTTAACAACTACCTATCCCGGCTATGTGTTCGATAACGCTTTTGAAATACTGAAAGGCAGCACAGTTGAAGACTATGTAGTATTTATTGATGCTAATAATACACGTTACGCCATAGCGTTTAACTCAAGCGGCACATTTATAAAAAGTGTTACCCTAAAATAACCCCTGTTATCCTGTTTTATAAATTTATAAATAAGAAAAGCTATCCCAATTGGATAGCTTTTCTTATGCTTGATTTTCTAAAAATGTCTTATCTGCACTTGCTCAAGCCATCTGCGCTTGAATCATCGCCGGGTTTAATAATAAGGGCTTTTTCAAAATAACCTTTAGCTTCTTCCTTTTTGCCATTCATTAGCAGCGACCACCCCAGCATGTGGTTGCCATCATAATCATAAGGATATAAAGTAGCTACCATTTTAAATAACCTGATGGATGCATCATATTGCTTACGGTTATAATAAATAATACCTGCCCAATAACTGGCTTGCGTATTTTGCGGGTCTATTTTTAAAATAGCCATATATTGTTCAAGCACCTTATCCCAGTTTTGCAAAAAAGACAAAGGCTTTACAAAGCCAAACTTTGCCTCAATAGAGCTGGGTTTAAGCGTAACCGCTTTTTGGTAGTAACTTTTTGATGCGTTATAGTTTTGATTTAAATAATGCAGCCAGCCCAGTCGTATATTTATTTCGTAACTGTTATCAGTATAGTAAGGTGATATATCATTTATGGCGGCAGTATAATTTTTGTTCAATTCATCGGTATAACTGTTATGGAAAGCCTTTTGTAATACTGCGTTGCTTTGGGCATGTACAGTTACAACCAGCAAACACATCGGAACCAGTATTAAACTTCGTTTTAAAATTTCCATACAATACCTACAGTAACTGAGTTTTGATCATATTTTAAAGACTGGTATGCATCAGACTTCCTTTCGTAAAAATAGTTTAATTGCAATTGCACATTATTATTTAACTGATAGTAGGCCGCTTCGCCACATTTAAATGTAGTGTTATCAATGCCATTATAAACATACAATCCATCCGCATCTAAATAATCATCCAGGTTACCCAATGCAACAGAAGATTCGAGCCAGGTGTTTTTAATTAGTTTAAAACCTATCGTTTGGTCAAAAATAAAATTTCTGTCCGAATTTAATTCTTTAACCGATGCCCTGCTAATAGTATATAAGTTAAAATTACCAAAAGGATAATAAGTTAATTTAGCATTATATTGCTCCAAAGGCTCAGCATCAAGCCTGCCAAAATTAACATCGGCTTGCGCATCAATATACGTGCCGGTATATTTTAAACCTATTAAACCCAGATTGCTGTTGTATGTAATGTTATCAAATTTGGTGTTAAGATAATGATAAGAACCAATAATTGCCATATTTTGGTTTACGGCAAAACTCAGTTTAGCATAATATTCCTTTTGCTGATCGGCAAGATGTAACGTTGTGGTGGTGGTTCGGCGCCTGTCGGTAACATCATACAGTTTAAAAATACCCTGGTCAAAATACGCCGCAGACTGCTCCAATTGTAATCGCCAGCCGATACGGTTACCAATACCAACGCGTGAATAAAATGCATTATTACGGTTAATATCATCATTTTGCTTGATGCCGGTTTCAGCATTTATATCAGTGAATATTGGTGTATTAATGCCATCCTTGTGCAGGGTTTCCTTATCCAGATAGGATAAATTATAAGTGGCGTGCAGATCGTCAGCAAGGTATTTATTGCAGTAATATGCGTAATAACGTGCGGTTATGTTATAGGGGTCTTTGGCTAAAACTTTATTGTATTGTTTTAAAGCATGTTTATAATCACCGGTTATAAAGTTAGCATAGGCAACCCTAAGCCGCAGGCCGGTAAAATCCACCCCGGTGGCTATGGATTGATTGCCGTAGGCGATGAGTTGTTTCCAGTTGCCTGCATTGTATAAATCAGTTGAGACACTATCCGCCACTTGCAAAGCACTTAGCTGCGCTTTGGCCGAATGTATCATCGCCATAAAAAACAAGAGAATTAAGTACTTTCTTTTATCCATTCAGCCTTAGTATCGCGTCCGTTTATTTGAATATCAAAATCATGTATGCTGTTATCGACTATATTTATGGTAGCCGTCATAGTTTGCTTTTGCCTGCCAAATATCTGTTTAAATTGTACAGCTTTTATAGCCAATCCTGTTTTTTGCGGCAAATAACGGCTGCTATAATTAATACTGATAAACCGATAGAACGGTGCCACCAGGTCTTGTAGCCAAAGCTGTAATTTATTGGCTGATAGCTGCACAGGCAATGTGTCATGAACTATTACATCCTCATCGCTGCTGAAGATAATTTTATAGGCCGACAGATAGAAATAGTAGAGCAACGAATTTTTATCGCCATAAAAGCTGGTGAAATAAAATAGGGTACCGTTATTTATAAAATAAGCGATGGCTCCGGTTTCTTTACAATAAAAATAGGTTTGATTAAATTCATCCGTAAAGGCTTCGATAGATTCTTTAGCTGTTGCTAAAGTAATGGTAGCCGTATATCCCGGTGGAAAATCAAATGCTCTTTTTATGGAAGTGTTAATGTTTACCGGGTTTAAAATATCCTCTTTTGCAGGAATTTCAAAGCTGTTAAACTTGTTTTTATTTGCTTCCCGGCTGATGTAACCGGCAAATGGATAGGCCAGGGTTTTAGCATCAATATAAGAAGTAGTTTGCACCTGGAAATGCAAATGCGGCTCGGGCGAGCGGCCGGAGTTACCGCAAAGCCCTATCTGGTCGCCTTGTTTTACTACATCGCCGGGCTTAACAGTTATTGACTTTTTTTTAAGGTGCGATACCTTGGAATACAACCCATCCAGATGTTTTATTACTACGGTATTGCCCCAATTATCTTTGGTGTTTACCTCGCCAATAATGTTATCCTCTATATGATCTGTAACAGTAGTTACCACACCATCAGCGCAGGCCAAAACAGGCTTGTTAAAGCAATAAAAATGCTCCGGCAAAGTGCCGGGAAGTTTATAGGTGTGCTTTTCTTCGTCCTCAATTACAAAATCCAGGGCCTTGCCCCAATCGCCTTTGTGGGTGATATCGCCATCATAACCTTGCGAAACAGTCCAGCTGCCCATAAAAGGCAAATAGAACCTGAAATATTTAAGATCATTTAACCGGCTTTTTTGGTTGATGAACTGGTATAAATTACGTTCGGGCGAATAGTGCTGTATGGGCACGAGTTGCAGTTTTCCGGGATATCTGCGCAATAAAAGAAAGTAAAGAAACCCGATATTAATAATGCAAAATGGCAATGAAAACACTGGTAGATTATAAATGCTCAGCAATGTAGTGAGCGCGTTTATCAGCACAAACACTATCAATACACACACAATTGCCCACAGATAGGAGCGCAAAGATGGTATAGTAAAAAAGCTGCCGATGGCTACCGACGTAAGCATAAAATTAGCCCCTAAATGGTAATAGCTGATGCCATCGGGATATACATGGGTGATATTATTGAAGTAAAGGGCCGTTATAAAACCAATAATAAGCAGACTGAACGTGATACGGGAGTGAACAAGCAGCCCAACACTGATGAGTATCCCCGTTATTACATTATTTTGAAAAAGGATGGCGCTTAGCGAGCGAAAGAACAGGTTAAGGTAAAAGGGTAATTTTAAATATAGATACTCATGAAAACTACCCAAATTGCCTGTTCCATTATACAACTCACCTAAAATGTAGCTGCTTTTAGGTTCAAGGCCGGTATGGAATACGCTGTTGGCAGCCAGCAAAACAATCCAAAAGCAAAAAATGAACGGTAATGATAAAACCGGCAAACCCGATCTGCCCAGCCTTTCAACCAAAGCAACACTTACTATAGTGGTAAACAAACAGGCCAAAGCCAGCCATACGTAAAAAACTCCATTTACATTGTAAAAGCTGCCGAAGGCTATGCCCAATAACAAACTGTTAAAACTGTAAATACCTGCATTTATGGTTTCTGTCCGGTAGCCGAGTAGATTTGTTACAGCTAATGAGAATACAACACAGCATAAGCCACAAAGCCCTGCCACAGGATTAAAAAAACTTACCAGCAACAAAATAGCCCCAAGCACTTTATTTTGCGAGAAAAACAAAATGGCATAGCTATTTACAACAGCCTTTATAAATAATTGAGTCCTGTTTTTCACTTGGTTATTTTAAATGCCCCGGCACATGCTCGTCACGCTCTATATAATCCAGCGTTTCCTTTGCCTTTATAAGGTGTACCTGTTGCTGCTCATCAATAAGCACCACGGCAGGCCGCAGGGTTATAAACTGCATCCACTGGGTCATATTATAGGCACCCACTTTATGCACTACTACATTATCGCCCGGGTTTAATAGTGGCAGGTTAATACTTTCGCGTATTACATCAATATTCATACACAAAGGGCCGTAAACCACCATGTTTTCTATATTGGGGGTAAATTCCTGCGCCGGACTTATCTGGTGCTCGTACCAAAACGATGTAAATAACACGTTTACACCAAAATCAACAATGGTTGCCCGTTTGCCCTCGCTCAGGCGTTTATTGGCTATAACAGTACCCAACAGGTAACCGGCATCATCAATTAACACCCTGCCGCTTTCCAGTATCAACAGTGGTAATTCATCATGGGCGAAACCTGCTTTTGTTAAGATACCGGTTATTTCCTCTGCAAAATCATCAATAGTTGGCATGGTATCGGTCCCCGGCAAATAAGAGCCCTTTAACGTGTTGGTTGATGGAAAACCACCACCCATATCAAGGTAAGCTATAGTATGTTGTAACTCAGCTTTACAACGCAAAGCCAGGCTGGCCATTTTTGCTGCCGCTATGCCGTATGCGCCTGTAACTTGTACATACGTACCTATATGGCAATGCAGGCCTGCCAGTTGCAATTTGCCCGAATTTATAACTTTTAATATCGCTGCCCATGCATCGCCACTCTCATAATTAAAGCCAAAGCGATCCCAAATAGGGTATATGCCGGTATCCATATTTACCCTGATGCCCACGCGGGGCTTGTTTGGCTTGCCTTCGGCGAGGATGATTAATTGGTTTAATTCTTCCAGATGATCTATATGGATGAGCGAATCGTTTTCAATAGCCAGTAACAGTTCATCTGCTGTTTTACCCGGGCCGTTGAATATGATTTTATTGCCCGGTACGCCATTACCCAAAGCTTTTTGGTATTCAAAGCCTGATACCACCTCGGCCCAGCTGCCTTCCTGGTGAAAGATATTGCAGACTGCGTTCAGGTAATTGGTTTTGTAGCTCCAGGCAAACTGCACTTTTGGGTAGCGTGTGCTGAATGCCCTGTACGCCGCACGGTAATTACGGCGGATCTGCTTTTCTGATAATACGAATAGTGGCGAACCATAAGAGGCGATCAGGCTTTTTACTGATACATTATCGATATATTCAAATGGCTTGCCACCACTGCGACTGCCAAATTTATTCATGACACCAGCAGTGAGTTTTTTTATATATGGCCGTTCGTAAACAAGTTTTTGCATGATGATCTTATCTCTTTATAATTCGCCAAGTGCTGATATTCGTTGAAAATCGGCAATATCAACTACCTGGTCCCATGAATGCCTGATAAATAGTTTGCCTGCCTGGTATTCCTCAAAACGGTTAAGTTTTTCACCTAAAGCCATTTTTACCAATGCAAGTGGCTGGTTTTGCCCCGCTGCTGCCGTAAGGTATATCCAGGCCGGGAACCGGGGATTAATCTCCAATATGAACAGTTTGTCATCCGCATCGCGCATGATCTCCAGTTCATAGCCTCCCCGCCAGTTGGTTGCTTTGGCAAACTTATCCGCCAGCGCTATCAGCGCTGCATCCTCAATGGTTACACCTGCCCAGGCTTTTCCTTTATCAGTAATATACAATTTCCGCATAGGCACAATGCTGTTGTTGTTGCCATCTCCATCGCCTAATGCAGCTATATTTATTTCAGTTCCTTTAATATACTGCTGCGCTATAACCGGGTAACCCCATGTTGCTGCTAATTGGTTAAATGCCTTTATTACCGCCTCTTTGTTGTGAGCGATGTAGGCCTCATAAAATTTCCCTTTCACCACTACCGGGAAACCAAGCTCCTCTGTAGCCTTTTGAACATCATCGGCTGCGTATAACTTATGATCAGTAGGCACATGAAACCCGTTCTTTTGACCGAAGTCATATAAATTAACCTTATCCCTAAGCATCAATTGCTCAATTGATGGCAAAAAGGTACGGATACCTATTTGTTGCAATTGCGGGGCAAGCTTTATAAAATTATGTAGTTCAGCATCAAAATTGGGGATGATGAAATTGAGCTGTTCCTTATCATTTATATAAGTTAAACGTTCGAACAGTGCGGCAGTTCCTTCGGTTGGGTAGGGTATGCTGTAGGTTTTATCAACCATATCATGCATATATATCCCCGGCTCTAGCGATTCATAAGATAAACCTATGATCCTGAGCCCGGCACCCAATCCTTCCTTAAGCGCTCTTATTACTGCTACGCCTGGGCCTGGGTTATCATTGGCATTAAGGCCGGTTACCCCAATACAAAGTCCGGAGTAGTTATTTGCTGTCATAAATTGCGGCTTCCAGCAAATTAGCTTCTTTCAGCTGTACTATCCAATCCTCCCAATCGCGATTAAGCTGCGTTGCGCTAACTTCGTATTTTTGTAATAGGTGTTGTTTTATCTGCGCTTCTGTATCCCCATTCTTCATGGCCAGCAATATTTCCGAGGCCATTGCATTGCCTGAAAATGAATCGCCTGTAGCCGGGTTAAAAATAAACCCGTTCTCACTTGTGGCTATGTTCTTTTTCAGTTTCATTTATTTTGATATATGTATTGCAGGCTATAAATGTAATATTTTTACAATTATTACGAAGCCATTAAGTAATCAATCCTTGATGCCAGTACTTCCATATCCATCGGTTTTAAAAATAAGGCATCACACCTGTATGCTGCCGAACGGATCTTTTTGCTCCTGTAGGTACTCACCACAATTACCGGAATGTTTTCGAGGCCCTTCTCCTCTTTCAGATCATTACAAACTTGTTCGCATTCATTGTTCAGCAACAAATAATCCAGAATGATCAGATCGGGGTGCATAGCTTTGGCCTTATCGCAGATAGCATTCGAATCGTAAACCGTAAGAATATCAAAATCACCGTAATGCATAATTTCATTTACAACTGATAACATCCTGCCACTATTATCTAGTACCAGTATCCGTTTTTGTTTGCTTATTATTTCCATCTTACAATAGTTTAAATGCTTATGTAAAGGTGTTATTATCAGCATTTAAACAAAAGAATGTGTCGCTAAATCAGCATTATCTACCGATGAAACCAAATTGCGCTTAAGGTTCCTTTATTTCGACCATGACTGTATAAAATCGGAATAGTTGTTACCTATAGGTAACTCAATTGTTTTCAGCTTTGCTTTATGGTTATGTATGGATTTTATCTTTTTTATAGCCACTGCATAGCTCCTGTGAATGCGTGCAAATTCCGCTTGCGGCAACTTCTCTAATACACCTTTAAGCGACATAAGTGTTAAAACAGGCTTTTCAATATTGCTCAGGTATATTTTTATATAATCCTGCATGCTTTCAATATATTCTATTTCTTTCAGCTCTATTTTTATCATCCGGTATTCGGAATGCACGTATAATGAACCATCCATCTCGCTTTGCCCAGTCGCTTTGTATTTGGCGTAATCAATAGCCTTATTTACCCCGGCCGAAAAACGTTTAAGGTCTATAGGTTTTAGCAGGTAATCCAGTGCTTCCAGCTCAAAGCCTTCATAGGCAAAGTTTTTATGGGCCGTTGTAAATATTACCATCGGCTTTTCTTTAAGCGAACGCACCAGCTCAATGCCCGTGATGTCGGGCATATCGATATCAATAAAAAGCAGGTCTATCGTATTATTACGTAAGTATTCAGCGGCTGAAATAGCATCCTCAAACGTATGCAGCAGTTTCAACTGTGGAAAATCCGCGATGTGTTTCTTTATCACCTCAAGCGCCAGGGGCTCGTCATCAATGGCTATACATTTCAACTCCATATATGCTGTGTTTTATACTTAACAATCAATTTCAAGGTTTACAGTAAACAGGCTATCCTTGGCGTTAACGTCCAGTTTATGCCTGCCGGGATATATCAGCTCAAGGCGCTGTTTTGTGTTGTTTATACCTATCCCTCTGCGGGTGCTAGGCTTATCTTTATCAAAAATAGTATTTTGGCAAAAGAGCTTTAGTTTATCGCCATCAGCTGTTATCCTAATAGTTATAGCCGAAGTTTTATGATTGCTGATACCATATTTAAATAGATTTTCAATAAAGGTCATTAATACCAGGGGAGCAATTTTTTTATTGCTAAAATCTCCGGTGCTGGTAAAATCGAGCTTGGTTTTGTTACCTAAACGCAGTTTTTGCAGGTCGATATAATCATTTATGCAATCAACCTCGCTTTGCAGCGATACAAAATTCTCAGTCACATCATCCGTAACATAACGCATAATGTTCGACAGCTTCATAATACTCTCAGATGTATGCTCACTGTTAGTAACCGATAGGGCATAAATATTATTCAGCGTGTTAAACAAAAAATGGGGATTGATCTGCGCTTTTAAGAACGATAGCTCCGCGTTAGCTTTTTCAGCTTTAGCTTTAACTACCACCTGCTCAGTTAACTGCCATTTTTGTACGGTGCTTACCGCAACACTTAAACCCATTACCACAATAAATATAAATAAGCCAACCATATCAATATTACCCGATTGGTGTATAAATATGATACGGTTTGATGGTTTAAAACGCGGGTCTTCCATGCGGAGGTCCTGATGGGGCAGGGGGCCAAACGGTAAATTTTTGGGCCCGGTACTGTCGGTAATACCTGTAGCTGATTGATTATCTGCCGCCATGGATGGTGCAGCTGCCTGCTGGGTGTTTAGGTTTTTATTTTTAAGCAGGTTATGGCC
This sequence comes from Mucilaginibacter mallensis, assembly GCF_900105165.1. NCBI lineage: Bacteria > Pseudomonadati > Bacteroidota > Sphingobacteriia > Sphingobacteriales > Sphingobacteriaceae > Mucilaginibacter > Mucilaginibacter mallensis. Next base: position 3,754,027 of record NZ_LT629740.1, on the reverse strand, counting down.
AAGCAGGTTATCAAATGGCTGCAAAAAGTAAACACAACCCGAAAGCAGCAATACTATTATGCCATAGTAGAAATACTTTTTCCTGAAAACAAGCCTTGGCACCAGGTACCAGGCGTTCAGGTAAAACATAAAAATATAGGTTAAGCAAAACAGCCAGTAAAATGGCGACAGTAATACAAAATAACTATTGTGCGTATTCTCCTGTGTTTTATTCATGAACAGCAGTGGAAAGCCCAAAAAGATGAGCCAGCCGGTAGCATGAATAAAAAACGTAGTAAGCCTGGAGCGTAGCATATTAATGTATGTTTCTCAAAAATAGCCTTTGCATTATATATTATCGCTGTTAATATCAATCATTTTTCAGGCCGATTTTTGTGATGGGTGCTTTTTAGTAAAACATTAGCATAAATTGAGCACCTGCTATTCACAGGCGCTCAATTATGAAAACTGATCTCAATAATGCCATCATGCTGATCTCAAAATTAATGGCACAATGTAAAGGTGATCAATAATCTGTATACCGGTAACCATCTATCGGCGAATGATACTTATGTATAGATGAAGTAAATTAAATAAGTGTAGATTTATATGCCCAACATGAATTTCCTAAACTTTATTATTTGAATCATACATTTGTATGTTATGAGCATCGCTGAAAAGATCCTATCGCGCAGTCAGAAATTATGGGAAACCTGTATTCCGCATTTATCGGTGGATAACGTGGTATTCGGGTTTAATAATGGTAAATTAAATGTGCTGCTGTTACAAATAATTGGTGATACGCGGTGGGTGTTACCGGGGGGCTATGTTAAAAAAGAGGAGAATGTTAATGATGCTGTTAAGCGTGTTTTAAAGGAACGTGCTAATGTTGATGATGTGTTTTTACACCAGTTCAGCACATTTGGGGATGTTAACCGCTCTGAGCGTTTTTTTGAAGGCTATCCTGATTATCTTTGGCATAAGCAGCGTTTTATATCCACGAGTTATTATGCTTTGGTTGATCATACAAAAGTGGTACCTGTTGCTGATGAATTTTCTGCTGCCTGTGAGTGGAAGCCTGTTGATGCACTGCCTGAACTGGTGATGGATCACCGGGAAATAGTTGATAAAGCATTGCAGGTTTTGCAGGAACAGTTGAGCTATAAACCCATAGGCTACAATTTGCTGCCAGAGGAGTTTACTTTAACTGAGCTTCAAAACCTATACGAATCAATATTAGGTACACAGTTGAACCGCGGTAACTTTTATCGCCGCATTATGAAGTTTGATATATTGATAAAGCTGCCGAAAACAAGAAAAGGAGGGGCGCACAAGTCACCTGACCTGTATAAATTTGATGTAGCTAAATATGAGGCATCATTAAAAAACTTTACCTGGTAAAATCAGCCAATTTCATTTTTTATTTGTGGATTATATCCTGCACGAAAAGCATTGATTGTTGATCTGGGAGTTAGTACCGTTACTTTTTCTAAAACAGGCAACGGCGTACTTTCGTCATAGCCAAAGGGTGTCCAATGATAAATATGGTGTCCTGCCAATAAATAGGGCTCATCTTCAATCAGTATAAATGTACCATCGGGGAGCTCGTTTATAGAGGTTTCAAAAGTTACTTTGTTTCCTTTCCGGTCAATTCTTTCGTTATGTATTATTTCATCTATCTCACGGATGGATGTTTTTTTATTAAAACCGTATTCAGGGTTGCCTTTTATCCAAAGGGATTTAAAACGATTATAATCTTCCCTGCGGCATTCAAAACAAGGCCTGTGCCCAGCTGCAAAAGCGGTTGCCTCATCCAAAAAGAACAATTCAGTGTAAAGGTTAGGTGCCATTACCTGCCTGTGCCGCTCTTTAAATTCAAGCAAACATATAAGCCAGGCTTTAAGTTTAAAAGGCCTCAGTATGTGCTTACCGGCATCATGCAATTGCCCGCGGTTACCCATCCAGGCGCCACGTGCGCTGGTGCTAATAATATTCCCTGTTGGATCTACACGGTTTTGTAACATATGGTGGTTGAAAAATAAGATTTAAACAGTAATGATGATATATAAAAACTGGTATTTTAGCTATGCAATAATTTTATTGAAATTGTTGCATATATTACTTATGATCAACATTTTCTGGTTACAATTGTTGCATATGCAGCAGCGATATTTAGTATTATTTATTGGTGTAATAAGTGGATTTATTTATTAATAAAGAGATAATAGTTTCTAAATTAAAAATACTGTAATTCAGGTGATTTATTACAAGCAGCAGCGAACAAATACAAATTACTATTTTTTCGCTCTTTAAATTCTAATTTAGCGTCATAAACCAAAATATACATAACTATATATAATTTTTAAAACGAAAAACCCTTAATGCGAGAATCTGATAACTTTTTATTGGTCAACATTAAAATTTATAGAATTGCTTTTTTCTTATTTGTATTCTTTCATTTAACAGGTGCGCATGCCCAGGGCTTAATGTTTAATTCAAATGACAGCCTGTTAAACAAGCGCACGTCATATACGGTTTTTAGTACTAATCCGCCTTTGTTTCGGGATAATCTATCCATCAACTTTGATCTTTCGTTGTGGGATAATAAAAACCTGGGCTACATTTTTAACCTTACCAGTAAAAATAACTCCTACAGTTTAAGCTACCTGTACCTTAATGGTACGGGTTATTTATACTTTAATATCGATAGAAAAAGCAACAAGCTAAATATCCCCATACAGACATCGCAGCTGCATAAACGCAAGTGGATAAAGGTAAAAGTTGATTTTAACCTGAAAGATGATAAGGTTGATGTTTATATAGATGATAAGGTATACCATGCCTATCAGTTGGGTTTGGATGATACGGTTTCAGCTAAAATAGTATTCGGTAAAAATCAATATTATGTTGAAGTGCCCGATATGGCTATAAAAAACCTGACGGTTGGCAACGATCAAAAAAGTTTTTCATTCCCATTAAGTGAATCGGCCGGTAATATAGTTCATAGTATTGATGGTGATGAGTTGGGTATAGTTGAAAACCCGGTTTGGCTCATCAATGATTCCTACTACTGGAAACCGGCTTACAAACATTCATTTAAACAGGTGGCAGGCCTCAATTTTACACCTATTGATAACAAGCTATTCATATTTACCCGTGATTCTATCATTTTTTATGACAGCGAGAATGGGAGCACAGTTGCATCGGCATTTAAAAGACCTTCGCCTGTACCGTTATTACTGGGCAAAAGTATTTTTAATACCAGGGAGAATAAGTGTTATATATATGAGGCCTATCACGAACACCCAACTGAACCTAGTGTAGCCTCACTGGATATGAAATCGCTCACTTGGAGTGCGATAGGCAAAGTAGAATTTAAAGGGCAAAGGCATCATCACAATATCTTTTATAGCACCAGCCAGGATAGTATATATCTGTTTGGTGGTTATGGTTCTTACAGGTATTACAATGATTTTTTTAAGTATAACCCCGGTAAAGACCAATGGGAGAAGGTCGCTTTTAAAGGCGATACCATTACCCCTCGTTTCTTCTCAGCGGTAAGTAATGTAAATAAGGCCAATGAAGTGTATTTATTCGGGGGCTATGGCAATGAATCGGGCAACCAGGTAGTGGGCGGCAGGCAATACTATGACCTGTACTGCATAAATCTGCAAAATCACACCATAAAAAAATGTTGGGACATTCACCCTAATAATGATGTTTTTGTGCCTGCAAATAACCTGGTGCTCTCTGATGATGGCAAGTATTTTTACGCCATGTGCTATCCGCACGAAATATTTAAGACCAGCATAAAGCTCTACAAATTCTCTATTAAAGATGGCTCGTACCAGGTAGTAAGTGCCTCGATACCGGTGATATCTGAAAGGATAGAAAGCGATATCAATCTCTTCCTGAATAGTAAGACCAATCAGCTGTTATGTACCATACAGGAGTTTACAGATCCTAATAAATCTACTATAAAAGTATATTCATTGGCATATCCTCCGGTAAGTAATACCGGTTACCAGCAAACCAGCAAATGGCGGGCTAAATCCTTTATTAAATTAAAATATATAGGAGGACTGATTATCATACTGTTCATTGGCGCATTGGTATGGCAGTACACAAGAAGAAAGCAGAACCCGTTTATACCCGTTGGGGCTGAGCCGGAGGGTGAAATGCTGGTTGATGAAAAAACTGAGGAACAAAAAATAAATTCAGTTTACCTGTTTGGCGAGTTTATGGTTATTGATAAAAAGGGCAGGGATATTACTTATCTGTTCAGCCCGAAAATTAAACAGCTGTTTATCCTCATCTTATTAAACAGTAAGGAAAATAATGGTATAATTTCCAAAAAAATATCGCAGTTGTTATGGCCCGATAAAGACATCTCCAAAACAAAGAATATCAAAGGCGTTACATTTAATCACCTGCGAAGCGCTATGGGCGATATTGAAGGTGTTGAACTTACTTTTTTAAATGATATATACTTCTTTAATACTAATGAAACTTTCTTTTGCGATTACTATCAGGTAATAGATGCCCTTAAAAAGACCGGAGCTGAAAAAGATAGATTAATTGCCGATCACTTTGAGCTGATTAACCGTGGATCATTTTTAAGTGATATGACCGATGTTTGGCTGGATGATTTTAAAGTTAATTACGAAGAACAGTTAATGAATGAACTGCTACCTCAATTGCAGAAATCATATGCCGAAGAAAACTATAAAGTAGTATTAGAAATAAGTAAACTGATATTAAATACCGATCCTTTTAATGATACCGCTTTAAAGTATCAATTAAAAAGCTACAGACGGTTAAAAGGAATTGATCACAGCAAAAAGATCTATGACCAGTTTGTAACCGAATATAAAAAATCATTAGGTGTTGATTATCCTATCAGCCTTGATAAGATACTGCACTAACTATTTGTTGCCGATCTGCCAATATGTATGCCTGTAACCACAGGCATTCAATAAACTCAATATTCATTTCACCATATTAAATAGTAATAATGCTATTTATTGATTTATTTAACTGTTGGGAAATATTTTGTCGACTTATGTTAATCCCCCTGCCTGTTATTTGCTGAGATTAATATATTTTTTCACTTATTAACCCATTTATTAACCCATTTTTTAATACTGTGCGGCCTATCATTGTGGTATCAAACCAAGTGAACAACCCTCCGTACCCGGCCGTCCTGGCTCCCGGTAGGTAATCACAATTTTTAACCAATTAACCAATTTATTATGAAGAAAATTTTTACAAGTTATGGTCGGCTTATTACCCTTTGCCCGGCAAAACTAAAAGTTATCCGATCTCCACACCTCTCGCTTCTGGTGTGTTTGTTACTGCTCCCGGCATTTATATTTGCACAAAGCACTAACAAAATTCAGGGTACAGTTTTAGACGAAAAAGGCAATACCATGCCTGGCGTAAGTGTGATGATAAAAGGCACCACTTACGGTACAACTACCGATGTTTCCGGGAAATTCACTATCAGTGCCACTAAGGGCACTGCCCTTGTTTTTACTTTTGTTAGCTACGGCAAAAAAGAAGTTGTTGTAGGCGATCAGCAAACAATAACTGTAAAGTTAGCCCCTGCATCCTCAAATCTTGATGAAGTTGTGGTAGTAGGTTACGGTACGCAGAAAAAGGTATCCTTAACAAGCGCGGTTACATCTATCAATGCAGCTGAAATTGTTACTACCAAAAACGAGAACGTTGAAAACATGCTTACGGGTAAAATTGCGGGTTTACAGGTAGTACAAAATACTGCTGAGCCAGGTGATTTTGCCAACAATATTTCCATAAGGGGAATGGGTAACCCGTTAATCGTTGTTGACGGTGTGGAAATGCCCGATTTCAGTGTTACCGGTGGTAATGGCGATAATAGCGTAGGTTCAAGTAATATTTTAACCAGGCTTGATCCTAATGATATTGAAAGCGTATCCGTACTAAAAGATGCTGCGGCTTCAGTATATGGTGTTAAAGCAGCGAACGGTGTTATCCTGATCACCACCAAAAAAGGTAAGGCAGGCACACTTCAGCTTACTTATTCAGGCACATTTGGCTCACAGGTGCCATCAGGCTTACCTAAGCCCGTGGATGCTACACAATACATGACGCTTGTTAATCAGCAATCACAGCATCAGGCTAATGGTGGCAGGATCATTTATGGCCCTGCGGATTTTGCTGCTTATGCTGACGGCTCCAAACAAAGTACTGACTGGTACGATGCGGTTTTCAAAAAATCAGCCATGCAGGAGCAGCATAACCTAACCGCAACAGGTGGAACCGAAAATACGCAATACCTGTTAAGCGCGGGCTTTACCGATCAGGATGGGATATTAACCAGTAACGATCTTAACTACAAACGTTATAATGTGCGCTCAAATGTTACCAGTAAAATAGGAAAGAACATTACGGTTAACTTAAACATGAGTGCTATAATGGATCAAAAGAATTCTCCGGCTCAATCATTCTGGTATACTACCAGGGAAACATGGAGGGAATTGCCTACTGAAACCTTCTATGCTAACAACAACCCCATGTATTTATGGCAGGGTAGTGTTGATGGGGGAAATCCTATAGCATATGAAAACTCAAATATTAATGGGTACAGCACTCAAAATAATAAGTTCTTTAACGGATCAATCAGTATTGATTACAGGCTGCCTTTTATTGACGGGCTTACCCTTAGAGGCTTGTATAGCTACAATGATCAGATACAGAACAATAAATTATACCAGCAATCATACAACCTGTATACCTATAATTCGGCAACACAAACTTATAATGCAGCATTAAACAATTCACCTGCATTTGTTCAAAGGCAGTATTATGATTATCCCCAAAATACCGATCAGCTTTCATTAAACTATGCGCACTCTTTTGGCAAGCATAACCTAAGTGCCTTGCTACTTTATGAAGGTAATGAGCAAAGCGCTGATAACTTTGAAGCATACAGGCAGCTTGCTATACCCGTTGACCAGATAATTGCCGGTAATGCAGCTAATCAAAATGCAACACAAACTTCCAATGGTTTGTCCGACTATGCCACAAATTCACTTGTAGGCAGGGTTACTTATGATTATAATGGCAAATACCTGGGTGAATTTAGCTTCAGGAATGACGAATCCTCAAAATTTGCACCGGGCCAAAAATCAGGGTTCTTCCCTTCAGGTTCAGTAGGATGGCGTATATCTGATGAGGACTTCTGGAAGAATTCATCGGCATTATCATTTATTGATAACTTAAAGTTCCGTGCATCATATGGTGTTTTGGGTGATGATGGTACCTTGTTTTACCAGTTCCTGAGCGGATATAATTATCCTGCAAATGGTTCAAACAACCAGTTACCTACAGGTGCGGTATTTGGTAATAATTTTGTAAATGCAGTACAAAGCACAGGTTTGCCAAATCCAAACGTAACGTGGTCAACCTCGCATACTTTTGACGTAGGTGCTGATCTTGACATGTGGAAAGGCATGTTAGGTATTACATTCGATTATTTTATACGTAATAGAACAGGGTTGTTGGCAACCTCAATATTGCAGGTGCCTGATGTACTTGGTGCAGCCCTGCCTGAGCAAAATATTAACGGCGACAGGACCAAAGGTTTTGACTTTGAAGTGAGCCACCATAATCACATTGGTAAATTCAATTACAATGTAAAAGGTACCTTCTCATTCGCCTATACCATGAACACTACCTATGCTGAATCTAAGCATGGTAACTCCTACCTTGATTGGTTAGATAATCAAGCCAACAGAAACCAGGGTATACAATGGGGATATAGCGGAGCAGGCCAATATCAAAACTACGGTCAAATTGTTAACAGCCCTGTTTATGTAAACCGTGGCACAGTAGTAGGTGATTACATTTACCAGGATTGGAACGGCGACGGGCAGATTGATGGTAATGATAACCACCCAATAGCTTATGGCGGTAACCCTAACGGCCTGCCAACAACGCCTAAAATTACTTACGGCCTTACCTTAGGCGGTTCATACGATGGGTTTGATATCAGTATGCTGCTACAGGGAACCAGCATGTACAGCGTTTCATATATCGAGCAATTAAACATCCCGCTTTGGGGTGGTGGCAGCGCGTTAACCCAATTTTTAAACGATTATCACCCGGCTGATCCTAATGCCGATCCGTACAACCCAAATACTGTATGGGTGCCGGGCCATTTTGCCTACACTGGTACTACTGCCAACACCAATTCAACATTTAACTTTCAAAATGCTGCTTACTTAAGGCTGAAGAGCTTAGAGATCGGCTATAATTTACCTAATAAATTTTTATCACAGATAGGAGTTAAGGGGGTAAGGGTATTTGTAAACGGCTATAACCTGTTTACTATTACCGATGTTAAGTATGTTGATCCTGAACACCCTTCAGGTACTTACGGCTACTTGTACCCGCTTGATAAATTGTACAACGTAGGTTTAAATGTTAAATTCTAATTGAAAGAAATCATGAAAAAATATAACTATATATTATTAACATTATTTGTGTGTTTAACGGCTTGCAGAAAGCTGGATATACCACCAAAAAATATCATCCAGGACCCTGACGTATTTTCTACCCCAGCGGGTATACAAGCCTATATGGCACGCCTTTACAGTGAGTTGCCTATTGAGGATTTCAGGTATTCACCTCAGCGTGGGTTGAATTTTTTCTGGATCATCAGCCCAACACCGGCTACAACAGGTGAAGCCCTTAGCCGCGACCAAACAAGCTCTATGCAGGAGAACTTCGGCGGCTGGAATTGGGATATATGGGGTGGCTCATATACAACCATTCGTGATTGCGATTACTTTATTCAAACGTTACCCTCATATGCAAGTAATTTCAGTACGGCTCAGGTAAATGCCTGGCTAGGCGAAGCCTATTTTGTGCGTGGCATGACTTATTTTGGATTGGTGAAACGCTTTGGCGGCGTGCCCCTCGTTAACAAAACCCTGAACTACACAGTAGGTACAAGTACCGATGAATTGCAGATACCCCGCTCATCAGAGCAAGCTGTTTGGGACCAGGTAGCCAGCGATTTTGATTTCGCTATTGCTAACTTACCTGCGGTAAATACTGATGAGGCTGATGGCAGCCGTGCAAATAAATATGTTGCAGCAGCATTTGAATCAAGGGCGATGCTGTATGCGGGCACCATTGCCAAATACAATACCACCACTTTATTTGATGGTCAAAAGAATCAGCTTTGCGGTATACCATCCAGCGCTGCCAACGGTTATTTCCTGAAAGCATATAATGCCGCTAAAACGCTTGACGGTGTTTATAGCCTGTATTTAAAATCATGGTCGGCCACTGATAAAACAGCACAGTACCAGAATTTTGTGAACCTGTTCTCAGATGCGGGAAGCAGCGAAAGCATATTTGTAAGGGAATACCAGTATCCAAACTCGGTGCACGGTTATGATGCCTACAACGTGCCACGCCAGCTGATCGGGCCAAATGGTTATTCATCTGAAGTAAACCCAACCCTTGATTTTGTGGAGATGTTTGATGGTATACCGAAGAACTCAAATGGTACTATTCAAAACCTTGATGCGAGCGGTCATTACCTTCTGTTCAGCAACACTATGGACTTGTTTGCTAACGCAGAACCAAGGCTGCGCGCTACAGTTATATTGCCGGGCGATGTATTTAAAGGGCAAAGTATAGATATACAACGTGCTATATATACCGGTCCATCTGCAGGTGGTATAAGTCCGCTATTACCAGCCGGTTCAAGATCTCAGTACCCGCTTACAAATCTTGTTGTATCAGCTACCGCATCACAAACGGCCTACAAATTACCTGATGGAACATTAATGAACCCTGCCGGTTTGAGCGGCATTTTTACAGGCGACCAAACCTGCGCAATTTCAGGCTTCTCGGTACGTAAATGGTTAAATCCTAATTTACCAACATCACAGGTGCTGGAAAATAACGAAACCCAAACATGGATAGAGATGCGTTATGCCGAAGTGTTACTGAACCGTGCTGAAGCAGCTTTTGAATTGAACAGCGCGGGTCAAAGCGGTGCTACTAATTATTCGCAGGATGCCTTTACTATCATCAACCAAATACGTTCAAGGGCTGGTGCAACATTGTTAACAAGTGCCGGATCAATGACCATTGATACTGTTCGTATTGAAAGAAGAAAAGAACTGGCGTTTGAGAATAAAACCTATTGGGATTTGAAAAGATGGAGAACATTCTCAAAAGAACAAAACGGAACCATATACCGTATCCTGATGCCATTCTATTCAGCACAAGCAGGCAAATATTTCTTTGATGCACGTACAGATGAGCGTAACGATGTTTACACCTACGACCCAAGATGGTACTATGAGCAAATACCGCAGGGCGCTATATCAAAGAGTCCAAACTTAGTTCAAAACCCAGGTTATTAATATATTAAAGATGAAAAAGCTATTCTATTATACAGCATTCTGTCTGGCAGTTATTGCCGGCAATTCGTGCAGCAAAATTGATAATTACCCCGCGCCATCCGATACCATAAACGGCAGCACAATTGACGAGGGCACAGGGGCTACCGTACAAACAGAAATTGGCGGCGGCGGTACACGCGTTAAATTGCTGGAGATTAGTTACAGCGCTAATCCTACGCCTGAGTATTTCCAATCGATGCAGGATGGTACTTTTAACGACGATAAAATATTTGCTGCAACTTATAAGGTTTCGGTTGAAGGGCCGTTTGTACCGTTGGTGACTACAGATAATACCGGTACGGTTACAGCCGACTCAAGCCAAACTATTAAGTTAACAAGCAAGGCAACGCTTAACTTTAAAGTTCAGCCTTTTTTAAGGGTTGAATGGGTAGGTAAGCCGGTGTTTAATGCTGATAGTACAGTTACCGTACAGGTTAAAATTACCCGCGGTACCAGCAATGCGAACTACCAGCAGGATATAACCGATATTAACCTGTATGTAAGCAACACACAGTACGATGGCAATAATAATTACGACCCAAGGTACTCAAAACTGGTTTCATATGGTGGTTCAACCGGTACCGCGTTACTGGGCCAGGTTATAACCATTACCACTACCGGCGGCGCAATGCCGGCGCAGGATGTATATTTCCGTGTTGGCGCAAGGATCAATGCCGGGCTTGATGAGTATAACTACAATGCCCCAATGTCTGCAAAATATCCGTGATCATAATTTATAAGGAGGGTTAACAGCCCTCCTTTTTTATAAAATAATAGAAATAATAAAGCATCTACATGAAAAAAACTGCCCTTTTTTGTAGTTTAATAACTATCTCACTTGCTGGTTTAGCGCAAAATAACCCGGATACCGGTCGACAAAAAACAGCTTTCCAAACCAGTAGCCCCTGGATACCCCAAATTGATGTACGATCAGACGTAGCGATTGTATACGGTACTAATGATCGCCCCGGCGTAACATTTGAACAGCGCGTACAATCATGGCGCGATAGGGGTTACCAAACCGCTTTTATGACCGGTATTGCATGGGGTACATATTTCGATTATTTTCTGGGTAAATGGGATGGCAAAAACCACCTGGGAATAGGGCAGGTAACACAAAAAGGCGATACTATTTTTCATGGCAAAAACATGCCTTATGTAGTTCCGGTACAGTCGTTTATTGAGTACATGAAAACCGCGGTGGTAAAAAGGGTGATTGATGCCGGTATAACTACCATATTTTTAGAAGAGCCCGAGTTTTGGGCACGAGCGGGTTATAGTCAGCCGTTTAAAGAAGAATGGCAAAAATATTACGGGTTCCCTTGGCGTCCGCAGGATGCATCGGCAGAGAATACCTACCTGTCGAGCAAATTAAAATACCAGCTATTTTATAATGCCATAAAACAGGTTTCAAATTATGCCAAGGAGTACGGCAAAAGTAAGGGCAAGGATGTGAAGGTTTATATAGCAACGCATTCGCTGGTAAACTATTCTTCATGGCAAATTGTGAGCCCTGAAGCTAGTTTGGCATCGTTGCCTGGTATTGACGGTTACATAGCCCAGGTTTGGACAGGCACTTCGCGCGAGCCGACTTATTTCAACGGTCAGCGAAAAGAGAGGGTATTTGAAAATGCTTTTCTTGAATATGGCTCAATGGTATCAATGACCGCGCCAACAGGGAGGAAATTATTCTTTTTAACCGACCCGATAGAGGATTGGCCACGTGACTGGGCCGACTATCGCAAAAACTACGAAGCTACATTCACCGCTGAAATACTATACCCCACGATTGATAATTATGAGGTAATGCCATGGCCCGAGCGTATCTATACCCGCCCGTATAAAGTGGCATACAGCGATTCGAGCGTGCTGATACCTAAGTCTTACTCAACACAAATGCAGATCATGATCAATGTGCTGAATCAAATGCCATTATCACCGAATAAGGTAACTGGGGTGAATAGTATTGGGGTGCTAATGAGCAATTCATTAATGTTTCAGCGTTTTCCAACGCATAATGGTTTTGAGGATCCGCAATTCTCTAATTTTTACGGACAAACGCTACCGCTGTTAAAACGCGGTATCCCGGTGCAAACCGTACATATGGAAAACCTTGCTTATGCGCAAACGCTGCAAAATATTAAGGTTTTGGTAATGAGTTACTCAAACATGAAACCAACTAACCCGGAGGTGCACCAATATATTGCCGATTGGGTTAAAAAAGGCGGTGTACTGATTTATTGCGGCCGCGATAATGACCCATACCAAAGTGTAATGGAATGGTGGGATACAAAAGGCAATAAGTTTACTGCTCCATCACAGCATCTGTTTAAATTATTACATATTGATACCAGCGTTAATAAACAAGGGTATAAAGTTGGTAAGGGCATGGTTTATATTGTAAGGCAAAACCCTAAGGAGTTTGTATTACAGGCAAACAGTGATGCTGATTATACCAGCCTGGTAAAGCAAGCTTATGAAAAAGATGCCCATGCGGGTAAAATAACATATAAAAACAGCTTATATCTTGAACGTGGTCCTTATGATATTATCTCTGTAATGGATGAGAATGATGACAGTAAGCCATATACGGTAAAGGGCCCTGTTATTGATCTTTTTGATCCGCAGTTATCGGTACTTACTGAGAAAGTTGTAAATCCGGGCGAGCAATCTTTATTGTACGATCTTAGTCGCGTAGCAGATAAAAACAAGCCCCAGGTACTGGCATCAGCATCAAGAATATATGATGAACAGGTACAGCCTGGCAGTTATTCATTCGTGGCAAAAAGCCCTAAAAATACATTGAACAGTGTACGTGTGCTGTTACCATCGCAACCAAAAGAAACTGTTGTTACCGATAGTAGCAGTAACACAATAACCGATGTGAAAACATCGTGGGATAAAAGTACAAATACGTTATACATGGGCTTCGATAATACTCCCGATGGTATAAAGGTGAACTTAAAATGGTAATTTTTTTAATAATTGGTTTAGTAGTAGTTTTACTTCCCGTACATAGAAAATATGTACGGGAGTTTACTGCTTTTGGGCCTGTTGTTACACGTATTCCAGCGCCGCTTTATCACAATTTACATAACATAATACAACAGGGTGCTTGCCCGAAAAAAAACTATTGATGAAAAAAACACTTCTAACGGCACTAGCCTTTTTACCCCTGATTACACTAGCACAAGTTAAAGATGCCAACCTGGTTGATTATATAAATCCGCTAATGGGAACGGCATCAAAGCCCATCATGTCAAACGGCAACACTTATCCTGCCGTAGCCGTGCCCTGGGGCATGAATTTTTGGACGCCGCAAACCGGTAAAATGGGCGATGGCTGGCAATACACCTATGATGCCGATAAGATACGCGGCTTTAAGCAAACCCATCAACCCTCACCATGGATGAATGATTATGGCATGTTCTCCATTTTTCCTGAATCGGGCACATTAAAACTTGATGAAAATGATCGCGGCAGCTGGTTTTCGCACAAGGCTGAAACGGCTAAACCTTATTACTACAGCGTTTACCTGGCCGATTACGATATCACTACCGAAATTACTCCAACTGAGCGTGCGGCAAACTTCAGGCTTACTTTTCCGAAAAGCGATAGCTCACATATCATTATCGATGCTTTTGATAAGGGATCATATGTAAAGATCATCCCCGGTAAGCAGGAAATAATTGGTTATAGCACCAAAAACAGTGGCGCTGTTCCTGAAAATTTTAAGGATTACTTTGTTATTTATATCGATAAGCCTTTTGAGCAAACATCGGTATGGGAAAGCCTGAAGGAAAATAAAGGAACGTTAGAGTATAAGGGTGATCACGCGAGCGCGGTTGTCAGCTTTAAAACCAAAAAGGGCGAGCAGGTGCATCTTCGGGTAGCTTCATCATTCATCAGCATTGAGCAGGCCGAACTGAATTTAAAACGCGAGCTGGGTAACGATAACTTTGATGCTACCGAACAAAAAGCCAAAGCGGTATGGAATAAAACCTTAAACCATGTAAATGTTGAGGGTGGCACCATCGATCAAACGCGCACATTTTACTCGTGCCTGTACCGCATGCTTTTCTTCCCGAACAGGATGTATGAGGTTGATGCAAAGCAGCAGATAGTACATTACAGTCCGTTTAACGGCAAAGTGATGCCGGGTTACCTGTTTGCCGGTACCGGTTTCTGGGATACTTTCAGAGCGCTTTATCCATTCCTTAACCTGGTTTATCCATCCATAAATAAAGAAATGCAGCAGGGGCTTGTTAACGATTACAAAGAAGGCGGCTGGTTGCCGGAGTGGTCGAGCCCGGGTTATGCTGATTGTATGGTGGGTAACAATTCCGCCTCGGTAGTTGCCGAAGCTTACTTAAAAGGCGCGCGTGGTTATGATATTGAAACTTTGTTCGAGGCATTAAAGCATGGTGCTAACAATACTGGTCCAAACGCCACAGGCCGCAGGGGAGTAGAGTACTATAACAAACTGGGTTATGTGCCTTACAATGTTAATATAAATGAAAATGCTGCCCGTACACTGGAATATGCGTATGATGATTTTGCCATTTACAGTTTAGGCAAGGCGCTTGGCAAGCCTGAATCAGAGATTGGTATTTACAAACAGCGCAGCATGAACTATAAAAACCTGTTCGACCCGGAAACCGGTTTAATGCGGGGCAAAAATGAGGATGGTTCATTTGAAAAACCTTTTAATCCGTTTAAATGGGGCGATGCTTTTACTGAGGGTAACAGCTGGCACTATACCTGGGGAGTTTTCCAGGATATACGGGGACTAATGAACCTGATGGGTGGCCGGGAAAAGTTTGTAGCTAAGCTTGATTCTGTATTTTCTCTACCTCCAATTTTTGATGACAGCTATTACGGAACAACTATACATGAGATCCGTGAAATGCAGGTAGCCGATATGGGCCAGTACGCGCATGGTAACCAGCCTATACAGCACATGATATATTTATACGGTTATGGCAGCGAACCATGGAAAACCCAATACTGGGCACGCGAAACTATGAACCTTATGTATAGAGCAACACCTGATGGCTATTGCGGTGATGAGGATAACGGACAAACATCGGCATGGTACGTGTTTTCAGCAATAGGTTTTTACCCGGTATGCCCGGTTAGTACGCAGTATGTACTGGGTGCGCCACTATTCAAAAAAATAACAGTAAACCTGGAGAACGGCAAAAAGATAATAGTTAACGCACCAAAAAATAGTGCCGATAATAAATACGTGAATACAATGACCTATAATGGCAAATTATATGATTTGAACTGGGTGGGCCATTCGTCATTATTACAGGGCGCGGTTATCGATATGGACATGGCAGCTAAACCGAATAAAGCAAGGGGAATTAAACCAGCCGATGTTCCATTTTCCTTATCAGATGAAAAATAAATTTTTAACGCATATTTTTTAAAATAAAGGATGTTTTCTGGTTTAAAATACCCTATAATTGAATGTCCCGATCTGCAAAACACCACAACTTTTATACAGTTGTGGTGTTTTTGAGCATACAAGGCCTATAAACAAAACCAACTTATATACAACCATTTACTATGAACAAATTAAGTTTTTTAATGCTGCTGCTATTTTCAGGCAGCACTGTTTTTGCCCAGGAGCGCAAGGCCCCGGCTTATCCGCTTATTACACATAATACATATTTCAGTATCTGGTCGAATACAGATAGCCTTAATGAATCGACAACTCATCACTGGACGGGTAAAAACCAATCCCTGCTTGGCTTTATTAAGGTAGATGATAAAGTGTACCGTTTTATGGGTAAAGAAGCTGAGGCTTATAAAACCATACTTCCTGCAGCAGATGAAGCTAACTACCCGGTAAAATATACCGAAACCGAACCTAAAGGCGATTGGAAATCGGCCCAATACAATGCAGCCGACTGGAAAGATGGCCTGGCACCAATAGGTACCGATGATTTTGATAAAACCAAATGGACTACCCATGATATTTGGGTTAGGCGCACATTTACAGTAGCAGATGCCAGCATGATCAACAAGCTGATATTAAAGTTATCACACGATGATGATATTGATGTTTACCTGAATGGTGAAAAAGTATATCAAAAAGTAGGTGTTACCAATGATTATGGCATGGTTCCAATCGCCAATACTTTAAAAAATGGTGAGAATATATTAGCTGTACACGTGGTTAATACCGGAGGTGGTTCAAGAGTTGATGTTGGTTTGGTTGATCAGATCAACCAAAAACTACGCAGAATAGAAGTAGCAAAACAGACCAGTGTTGATTTAAATGCCACACAAACCATTTATAAATTTGAATGCGGTAGTGCTGATCTGCAGCTAACCTTCACTTCGCCTTTATTACTGAATGACCTAGCGCTTTTATCAAGACCGGTATCTTATATCTCGTATAAGGTTAAATCAAATGATGGTAAGCAGCACAATATCAAAGTATTCTTCAGCGCATCGGCTGATATTGCCCGCGATAGGCCGTCGCAAGCGGTAACAGCTCAAAAAATAACATCAGCCAGCTTATCTATGTTAAAAGTGGGTACCGACGAACAGCCTATTCTGAAAAAGAGTGGTGATGATGTGCGTATTGATTGGGGATACCTGTATGTAGCAGCACCTAAGGCTACTAATGCGCTGCAATACACTGGTAGTAATGCTGATGCAGTTGGCTCATTTGTAAATAATGTAAGCACAACCACGGCTAAACAAGGCACGGATATCGTTTTAAACACTGTAATACCATTTGGTAATGTAGGTAATACCCCGGTAGAGAAATTTATTGAGCTGGGTTATGATGATATTACCCCGATCCAGTATTTTCATACCAATTTAAAACCATGGTGGCAAAATGCTCAACTAAAAACCATTGTACAGGTACTGGAAAAATCAGCTGCGGAATATCCATCTGTGATTAAGAAATGTGAGGTATTTAACGCTTCGATGTACAAAGATGCTATACATGCAGGTGGCGATAAATATGCGAAACTATGTGTATTGGCTTACCGCCAAAGTATTGCGGCTCATGACCTGGTTAAAAGTCCACAGGGACAGATCCTATGGCTATCGAAAGAGAACTTTAGCGGTGGCTTTATCAATACGGTTGATGTTACTTATCCGTCAGCTCCGTTATATCTGATCTACAATCCAAAACTAATGGAGGGGATGCTGAACGGGATCTTCTATTTCAGCGAGAGCGGCAAATTTAACAGGGATTATGCATCACATGATCTGGGTGAGTATCCTTTAGCCAATGGCCAGCTGTATGGCGAAGGTATGCCAGTGGAGGAATCCGGCAATATGATCATCCTGGTTGCTGCTATTGCAAAGGCTGAAGGTAATGCAGAATATGCACGCCCGCATTGGAAAACATTAAGCCGTTGGGTTAATTATCTGGTTAATGAGGGTTTTGATCCTAAAAACCAGCTTTGTACAGATGACTTTGCAGGTCACCTGGCGCGTAATGCCAACTTATCAGTAAAAGCAATTGTAGGTATTGCCTGCTACGCACAGCTGGCAGATCAGCTGGGCGAAAAGCAAACTGCCGCAAAATACCGTGAAATAGCCAAAGGCATGGTAGGTAAGTGGATCCAATTATCAGCAGATGGCGACCACTCAACCTTAACATTTGGTAACCCGGGCAGCTGGAGCCAAAAGTACAATATGGTTTGGGATAAAGTTTTGGGCCTTAAATTGTTCCCGCAATCGGTTTATGATAAGGAGATAAAATTCTATCTCACTAAACAAAACGCTTTTGGTTTACCGTTGGATAGCCGCAAAACCTACACAAAATCCGACTGGATAATGTGGACCGCGACACTGGCAAGCAATCAGGTTGACTTTGAAGCATTGCTTGACCCGATATATAAATATGCGATAGAAACCCCAACCCGCGTACCACTTAGCGACTGGCATGAAACCACCGATGGAAAACAGGTAGGTTTCCAGGCAAGGAGCGTAGTAGGAGGGTACTTTATGAAACTATTGGAAGAAAAAATGACTGCTAAGAAATAGGGGTATTTAAAAGAAGTCATGGCAGAGCCCGGAGAAATATTTCTCCGGGCTTTTTAATTCTCACTCATTATCCTAACCGGGCCCATTAGACCGGAAGATATCAGCGGCGAATCTTTTGTAAAATAGTTCCAGGTAGTAAAGCAGTACCTGCCTTTTGATGGGCGAGGCTCATTCTTTAAAAACCATTCGGGGAACTCCTTTAAATACTTACCACTATCATATAAATACTGGCTGGGCAGCCATTTACAATCGTCAGGTTCCTGCTCATCGCCAATAAGGCGATTGGCCCAAACGTTGGTTACTTCGACTACTAAGGTATTGCCTGTTTTTTTAAGTAAACCAGCAGGTATTTTTACACTCCATGGCGCCGTCCATATTACGCCCATATCCTTATTGTTGATTATAACATGGGCTATGTGTTTTACTTTACCCAAATTTAAATACAAGGTCTTTTTGGTGTTGGTAGCTCCCTGGGCATCAAAATTTATGGTGTAAATTGCTGTGCCGCTAAAATATTTAATGCCGTTATCTGTGTTTGTTGTCCAGTCAGTTAGTGAGTCCAATGTTATTGGTTTTTCCGGGCCGCCCCAGCGATGGTCGAACTGCACCTGCCATGAGCCCTTTATAACAGCCAGCTGTGTTTGCACTGGAAAATCGTTCTTTTTTGATGGAGTACGCGTTGCCACGGGATGCCTGAATACAACAAAAAAACTTTGCGCATCATCGAAATTTAAGGAGATGGAGGTGAATTTTCCATCATCCTTAAATTGCTGCAGGTCACGTATCGATCCGGTTACGGCGTCCCATAGCTCGGGCTGCATACCGCTTACCTTAAAGGTGCAGGTAGCCGAGCCCGCACGGTGCGATAGGTTCGCAACAAAATAAAGACTGGTATTGTCCTGTACACGGTTAATGTTCCGGAGCATGATGCTGTCCTTTATATCGCTTACAAACATATTGGTATCGGTAGCCGCAAATTTGCCCCATTGCAATAATGCCTGGCAGCGGGTCCAGTATTTTACGGTGGCGGCGGCAGGTTTCCACCAGGTTTGGGTACGGTCAAAGTGTGTACCCCATTGGCCCATGGCCTCGCCCGGCTGGTAGCGATCGTCCCAGGGCTGTTGCGCAAAGCGGTGGATGATGATACGATTAACACCCACACAAAAAGCGGCATCGCCAATAGGTTTTAACCATGCGGGGTATTCGTCCCATTTGCTGTAAGCGGGCTGCCCGGTAAAGGCCTCTGCCTGTATCAGGTTCTGACCCGTTTTTCTGATAGCAGCCAACGTTGGCACCAGCTCATAAGGCGAATACGCGCCCTTGTCGGTCCAAAACTCCACCATGGTACGGTGAACCTGTGGTACTACATCATCGGGCCTCCAGGGGCCGCCGTAGGGCTCGCTTAAGAACCTCAGGTTAGCTTCCTTTAGTTTTTTTGATATGGTGGCGAAGTAAACATCCCGGTACAGGTCGCGCACGGTATTATCAAAATCGAGTCCGAATTTTATGGAATCAAGTTTACTGCCCACCCGCCTGTTAGCAAGAGTGATCAAGAATGGGGTAATATCATAACCCTTACGCTTCAAAAACTCCTGTTTCATATTCGGCGTCCAGGTAACATCATCAATTTCGTAGCTGTCGAAATAAACATCGGTCATTACCGTACCGGCTAAATTGCCCAGGTGCTTTTTTATTTCGCTGATCATGTGATCCATATGAAAGCTTACCGCTTTTTCGCTCATCTTATCACACTCCAAACCCGTTGCCTGCGGTTGCGCAGGCTGAATAAGCGCACCGGTAGTGGTATGTCCAAAGCGATAGATCATCCAGTTGCCGGCGGGTGCATCCCACCTTAACCTGCCATTCAGGTCCATTTTGTCTGAAATATCTATAACGCTATCCTTGCTTACCGGCCCTTTTGCAGGCACTGCCAGCACGGATATATCACGGTAATAAGAACTCCTTTCGGGTATCTCCGGGTTTTCTACCAACCCCGTATGTGGGTTATACACCGGGAAACGCATATTGGCACGCGGGTTAACCGATGGCCTTAATAGTTGAACACTAACGTGGGTGTTGCCTTTTACTACCTTAGTACTCCAGCATAGTTCCTGCATGGATAGTTCAGGAGTAATCCATGGGCCGCCCGAGGCTTCATAGCCGGGGCAGTTGAATAATCCCAGGGTCATATTCAGGCGCTTGGCTTCTTCGGTAGCATAGCGTACCAGTTTCCACCAGGGTGCTGTCCAGCCAATAATTTCAGGGGTGGGGGATTTTTTAATAACAGCGCTCCAGGGCATGGTAACATCAGCCAGTGTGGACATGGTTGCGCTGTTAAATCCCTCGGCCTTTAATGCTTCCAAATCTTTTGTAATGCCCTGCTGACTTACATTCGATCCCATCCACATCCATAAAACCCCGGGTTTGGCATCTTCGGGCGGGTTATTAAAAACATATTCAGGATCATCCTTTGGGATTAACGGAATTTGCTTCTTGCGTGTTTGGGATATGGCATTGCTTACAATCAGTATAAAAAAAAGAATAGGGGTGATCTTACTATAACTGCATTGCATAATGAAAAGAATAATTGCAAGTTGATAATGCTAATATATTCTTTTACAGGATGATATTTTACACGGTGCTATAATTAAATTCTGCACTGCTCTCAACATTATGAAAAAAGCAGCGCAGAATTTAATTAAACAGACATGAATAGTTTGTATAAAACAAATTTTACGGTTTTAACTCGGCCAGTACAATTTTCTTAACTGGTGATACCTGCCCAAAAATGTCAGTTATTTGAAGGGTGATGTAGTAATCCTGGCTTTTAAGGTTCAAATCTTTTACTGCAATGCTCACACTGGTTAAATCCGGATCGGTGCCTTTTAGTGATGCGATAGCGTTACCCGAGTATGTGCTGTTATCAAATATATGCACCTCATAACTTAACTGCGGGGTAGCTGTTTGCAGTACGCTCCAGTCAACAAATATCTTTTTTTGTGAATGATCGTAATAAGCGGCAAGGTCATAAACATCAGCAGGGATAATTTCGGGCCTATCTTTTTGCTTCACTGCATACTTGGTCTTTTTTTGCCACGGACTTGTGCCGCATGATGTTGCCTTAACGCCATCATCGCCATAACGTTCTGCTTTCCACGAGCCTTCCCCAGCTTCAGCTACCAATGAATCAGGGTGTACCCATTTATACTGGTCGGTTAACATCCAGTATGATTTATATATGGCTGTGCGGCTATGTTTCTGCTCGTCGGCAAAATTTTCAAGAAAGCTGCCAATATCGCCATGCAGCATCGCATCTTTTTCCGGAACTGTAAAGGTTACATAATGCGTATAGGTTTTTGCGGTGTGATCATATATCCAATAACCAACTTGCGTGGTTGAATCATTGATGGTCCAACGTTTTACAATGTTGGTATACCATTGGCCTGGTTTCCAGCCGAAATCAGCATGGGAGTGCAAGCCCGTACCTTCGCCGCCAAAGCCACCAACAAAGGTTAAAGGAGCTTTATAGGCTGAGGAGATCTGTATTTTGTTAGGGAAGTCCCAAATAGAGAAAATGTTATTCGGTATGCGGCCCTCTGTTGGTCCGGCTAATTGAATACCGCAATAACCGCCACTTTTTCCTATACCAAATTGTACGCTGCAGGCATAAGTAAAAGGTGCAAGCCCGTCAGCAGGGATCATAACATCGGCCATCATTAGCTCGTTTTTGTTTTTTGCCATGCCAACTGTTTTTACATACGGCCCCCATTTTGGGCAACTTTGCTGCGCAAGGCTGTTAAGTGCGATTGCAAAAACTAAAATAGTTGTTAACAGATGCTTTGTTTTCATAACAGGTTTATCTTTAATATTAATTATGGGTTAATGAATTACCTTGCGCTTTAGCAAACAGCAGCTCAAACTGTTTTTCTGAATTTAAATACTTGTTAAGCAGGTCGAACTGATTTTTGGCCCTTACTAAGTTGTGGCCCGGGTATTTAGTTTCGTAATAAATATCGTTATTCAAAAAATCAGTTAAAAAGCGGATGGCCTGCATATATATCATCAGCTTGCCCGAGAAAATAAAATACTGTTTTTCTGTTTCTGTAAGTATTTTACCCATATCAGCCATATAGCCTTTGCATACCGCCATAAAAATATCTTCCCTGATCTGGATCTTTGAGAAATCCTGTTCCTCTTCATTTACAGGCGATAGGTAGGTCCGCATCATATCGCCCACATCACTAAAAAAGTAGCCGGGCATTACAGTATCCAGGTCAATTACACATAATCCGTTCTGCTTGTCGTCAAACAGGATATTATTGATCTTGGTATCATGATGGATAACCCTTACCGGGACCTGGTTATTAGTTATTAACTGATTATATTGCTGTAAAATAGTATAGTGGTTATACACCTCTTTTACTTCCTGGGCTGCCTCCATCAAATTCTCTTCCCGGGCATTTTGGCAAGCTGTTTTAAACTGATCGAACCTTAGTTTAAGGTTATGAAAGTCGGTCAGCGTATACTTTAGCTGATTAGCATCAAAGTCTTTAAGCATGCAGGTGAACTTCCCAAATTGCCTGGCCGCTTCAAATGCCTCTTTATTATCACTTATAAAATCAACAGTTCGTGATCCTTTAACAAAGGGGAACAGCCTGTAATATTCACCTTTATCGGTTTTAACCAGGTAATCGCCTGTAAGGGACGGTAATGGAGCCACGAAATTATAATCGGGATAGGTGCTGTTAAAATACGATTGCAGCAGGGTTAAGTTACCGGCTATCTGATCGGGCGCTTTAAAAACATTGACATTAATTCTTTGCAGAATATAATCCTGTCCGTTGCCTGATACTTTTAATGTGTAGTTTATTAATCCCGAACCAAAGGGTTGAACTGTGTATTGTGAAGGTTTTAGTCCAAAGGCAACCAGTATTTTATTAAGCATATTTATATGTGATTAACCAAACATACTAAAACATAGCAAGCGTATTTATAAAGCCGTTACACAAACGTTTGTGCCATTTTTTTAAGCTTTTATAACAATGCTTTGTACAAAAAAAAGTGTGGCATATAGTAGATTTATTTGGAGTAGATAGATTGATTTTGTTGTTAACAAAATCAGGCAAAAATCAATGATGTTCCAATGTTTGCAAACGTTTGCGTTAAGAGATTAAGATTATGTAAAGTAGTTTATCATTAAATTCATAAAAACTTTAAATAAGTAAATGGAACTTGCAATAAAAAGTATAAGCATGGCTAAAAGCAAAAAAGTAACGCTTGGCTACCTTTTCTATACTTTCCTGAAAATAGGAGCTGTAAGTTTTGGTGGTTATATGGCGCTGGTTTCATTAGTGCAGAAAATAATGGTTGATAAGGATGAAACCTTAGACAATGAAGTAATAATTGACAGTATAACCGTGGCCAGCCTTATACCAGGGCCTTTAGCTGTAAACATTGTGGCCTATATTGGGTACCACCTTAAAGGAAAAACCGGCGCATTATTAAGCATGATTGGGGTGTTGCTGCCAGCCTCCATGCTGATGCTGTTATTGGCATGGTTGTATTTCTCTTATGCCTATAAGTTTGAGTGGGCTAATATCATGCATTATGTGGTGGCTGTGGTAAGTGCCATAATATTATCAACCGGTTTCAATCTGTACAAAAAAGAGATCGGTAAAAATTATAAAAAAGCTTTGCTATGCCTTTTTACCATTATTGTTATGGTATTAACCAGCAGCTACCTCATAACCCTGGGGTTGATTGCTTTGGGGGCAATAATGGGGCTGATTATTGAACGTAGTAACATCAACCTAAATAATTTAAAAAGCAACGGCTCTTTTAAGTTGAATGCCATTTATAGCGCGGTTATCAGCTTATTTATAATAAATGAGGTTTTATTTATAAGTGGGACCTATAAATTTTTTAATAGTCCTATCCTAAAAATAAGCATGGTTTTTTCGGGGATCAGTCTTTCCCTGTTTGGTGGCGGATATGTAATGATCCCGATAATGCAATCCTTATTTGTAAACGAGCTGCACTGGCTTACCCGGCAGGAGTTTATTGATGCTATTGCCTTTAGTCAGGCTACGCCGGGGCCAATACTGGTGAGCGCGACGTTTATTGGTTATAAGCTGGCTGGGGTAATGGGGGCTATAATTGCAACTGCTGCCATGTTTGCGCCATCGGCCATTGTAATGATAATGGTAAGCAAGCTATTTAAAAAAACTAAAGACCATTCACTGGCAAAAGATATGATTGCAGGCGTAAAAGCAGTAGTAATAGGTCTTATTATAGCTTCAGCCATCAGGATTTTATACACGCAACCATTTTCATTCGGTATAGCATTGGTTGCAATAGCGGCTTTAATACTAAGCTTTAAATACAAAGTGAGCCCGGTTTATTTAATTGTAGCATCTATATCAATAGGTATCATCACAAATTTTTTAATATGAGTAATTCTACCCAACCATTAGGTATTCAAATTATCGGCACACAACGTTCCGGTTCAAATTTATTAAGGGTGATGCTTGACCAGTCGAGCGAGATTGTATCGCCTCACCCTGCGCATGTATTGGTTACGTTTGTGCCTTTGCTGGAGCTTTATGGCGATCTGGATACCGAAACCTATAAGGTGCTGATAAATGATGTGGTAGATTATGTGGAAGCCAACCCTGTACCCTGGGATGGTATCACCATTGACCGCGACTGGATATTCGAAAACTCAAACGTTTACAGCCTGTTTGAAATAAACCGACTGATATATGAGCAGGCCGCCATCTGCAAAAAAGCTAAATACTGGTGTTGCAAAAGCATGGCTAATGTACACTATGCTGATGAACTGGAAAGCCATAGCCCTAATCTGAAATATATTTACCTGTACAGGGATGGGAGGGATGTTGCCGTTTCATTTAAAAAAGCGATAGTAGGCGAAAAACATATTTATCATTTGGCCCGCCAATGGAAATACGACCAGGAAGCATGTATTGAACTGGCAGATCGCATTGAAAAGGATCGCTTTTTTGCCCTTAATTATGAAACGCTTATCGCGCAGCCAGAGGCTGTTATCAAGGATTTGTGCAGCTTTTTGGATATTACTTATAATGAGAATATGCTGAGTTTTTACAATTCACATGAATCAAAAGCTACGGCCGCGGCCGGGGAAATGTGGCAGAACCTGGAAAAGCCGATCATGCGCAATAATACCGGTAAATTCCACAAGGAACTGACCCATGAGGAGATAGAAATTTTTGAACTGGTGAACCAAAACGTTCTGCAAAAACTGGATTATCCGTTATTTACAGCATTAACCAATACCCAACTGATCTCGGAAGACGCGATTGAACAATATGGTATGGATAATAAGATACTGAAAAAAGAGATCCTGGTAAAAGCCCGCAAATCCGACCTGGAACACAGAGAGCCCCAGTTAATTATCCTACGGAAAATAAAGGAACGTGCTGCGGAATTGGTCATCCAGTCAAGTGCTGGCCTCTAGTATTCTGCCGTTTATAGTCTAGTAATTTAATTTTATATCAATGATAAAATACAAACACCTGCATAAGCTGTTGCTGTTATGTGCAGGTTTTCTGCCTTTGGCATCTATCGCTCAAACTAAATCGGCTTATAATGAATTGCAGGTTTTCGATCCCTCATTTTTTACCCATAACGGTAATGAGTATCGCAGTGCAAACGGATCGCCCGGACCCAAATACTGGCAGAATGCAGCCAGCTATGTTATTAAGGCTGAGTTGAATGAGAAGGATACCACGGTAAAAGGTTCGGTTAGTATTAAATACACCAATAATAGTCCGGATACACTTAATTATCTATGGCTGCAAGTTGATCAGAACTTATTCAAGGCTGATTCACGTGGTACTGCTGCTACAAGAATTTCAGGCGACCGCTATGCCGTGGGTACATATACCAAGGGATACCAGATAGGAGCGGTTACCATCACCTACATGGGTAAAACCTATAAGGCCGAAACAGTGATCAGCGATACCCGTATGCAGGTGCGCTTGCCTTTCCCGGTAAAGCCGCATGGCGACCAGATCAGTGTAAAAGTAGATTACTCTTTCTTCATTCCTGAGCATGGCGCTGACCGTATGGGCCGGTTAAATACTAAGAACGGAACCATTTACCAGTTGGCGCAATGGTACCCGCGCATGTGTGTTTATGACGATGTGGAAGGTTGGAATACACTGCCCTACATGGGCGAGGGTGAGTTTTATTGCGAATACGGCGATTATGATTACTCCATAACCGTACCTGCTGATATGATAGTTGCCGGTTCAGGCGATCTGCAAAACCAGCAAGAGGTTTTAACAGCCACACAAATTGCACGTTTGGCTAAAGCCAAGAAGAGTGATAGTACGGTTAGCATTATTGGCGCAAATGAAATTGGGAAAGCCGCTATAAGGCCTAAGCATGAGGGTACTTTGACCTGGCATTTTAAGATGAAGAATACCCGTGATGTATCATGGGCTGTGTCGAGGGCGTTTATATGGGATGCCGCGCACGTAAATTTAGCATCGGGGACAGGTGGATTGGCAATGGCCGTTTACCCTGTTGAAAGTGTGGGTAAGAACAGGTATAACCGGGCGGCACAATACTTAAAACATAGTATCGAGTTCTATTCAAAAACTTATTTTGAGTATCCATGGCATTCAGCTTATGTGGTTGCGGGTGTGGCCTTGGGTATGGAGTACCCGGGGATTGTATTCTGCAGTTACAGCATACATGACGATGACCTGTGGCGTGATGTTACCCACGAGATTGGGCATAACTGGTTCCCGATGATAGTAGGCAGTAATGAAAGGCGCTACATGTGGATGGACGAAGGCATGAATACCTTTATCAACGGCTATTCTTCCGCCTCATTTAATAAGGGCGAGTATAATGATACATCAAGTGCAGCTGTAAAACTTACCAGAGGGTTGATTAAAGAACATGATCCATTGATGACAGCGCCGGAGGTATCAAACGAGGGTGGCATGTATTATTATAAAACAGCCTTGGCACTGAATATACTGCGTAATGAGGTTTTAGGAGCCGATAGGTTTGATTATGCCTTTAAAATGTACATAAAACGCTGGGCCTATAAACATCCGCAGCCCGATGACTTTTTCCGTACCATGAATGATGCAGCAGGCGATAATCTGAATTGGTTCTGGAAAGAATGGTTCTTTACCAACTGGACTTTGGACCAGGCGGTAACAGGCGTTAAATACATTGGGGATGATGCGAAGAACGGTGTATTCATCACCATTGAAAACCTTGGCGAAATGGCCCTGCCGGTACGCTTAAAAGTTACGGAAGAGAATGGCAATACACAAATTGTAGACCTGCCTGTTGAGGTTTGGCAACGGGGTGCAAAGTGGGTGTTTAAATATAATTCAACCAGTAAAATTGCTACTGTGGTTATCGATCCTGAGCACCGTTTACCGGATACCGACCGTAGCAATAATATATACAGAATGCCTCAATAAGGAGTTCATTTTAAGGGCTTTTCCAGTTTAATTTTCCTGATCCGTTGTAAGCAATTACACCGGATTTTTTTGTTTAAAAACACCCCGTGGTAAAATTATTTTTACAATAGAATTATAAGTTTTTTGAAAGATTACTAAATAATAGAATATTCCCGGGTGATAATTTAAAAATATAGCACAATTAAGGCCGAAAAGCGAAAATATTGCCACCCTATTTCGGTGCAATATGAATTGAATGTTAGTAAAACAAACGTTTGTGCAGCTTAAAATTCTGTTTGACAAACGTTTGCGTAATCTCGAAGCCTCCTTTGTCTTGCTTTTGCTATGCTTTACAACTAATTTCCATTATTCAAAAAATCAAAAAATAGCGCTAACTAAAACTAAAGACAACTAACATTAAAACTAAAATGTATGATTAA
Source organism: Mucilaginibacter mallensis (assembly GCF_900105165.1). Classification (NCBI taxonomy): domain Bacteria; kingdom Pseudomonadati; phylum Bacteroidota; class Sphingobacteriia; order Sphingobacteriales; family Sphingobacteriaceae; genus Mucilaginibacter; species Mucilaginibacter mallensis. The sequence goes on along the minus strand of NZ_LT629740.1, from coordinate 3,725,653 downwards.
AATTTACACTCAACTTGGATTAGATTTTAAGGGATCAATCTTTCCAATTAAGTGCATGCCAAAAGGGGCGTTCTTCAGAAAGATCTGCTGCTACCTGCTTTTACTTTTACCGACGGTAGCAAGTGCACAAAAAATAATATCCGGTAATGTAAAAGATAATAAGGGCATACCGGTGATTGCCGCCACCGTATCTGAGAAAGGCGCGACAAACTCAACCGCTACTGATATGAACGGTAAATTTAAAATTACCCTGAAAAACAGTTCAGGAGTTTTGGTCGTATCATCGGTAGGTTACAAAACACAAGAGGTACCGGTTGGCAGCAAAAGCGACATATCAGTTGTTTTGCTGGATGACTTGAACCAACTGAACGAGGTAGTGGTTGTAGGTTATGGTTCGGTTAAAAAGTCGGACCTTACGGGCTCTGTAAGCACCATAAAAAGTAGTGAACTGACTTTAGGCGGTACGGTTTCAAACGTAGGTCAGGCCATACAGGGTAAAGCTGCCGGTGTAACCGTTCAGCAAACAAGTTTTGCACCGGGCGCGGGCATACAGATCACTATACGTGGTGGTAACTCCATTAATGCCAGTAACGAGCCTTTATATGTAATAGATGGTTTTATTTCTGATTACGGCAACAAGATCAACCCTAATGACATTGCCGACATCGAAATATTAAAGGATGCTTCGGCAACAGCCATATACGGTTCGCGTGGTGCCAACGGTGTTATATTGATCACTACAAAGAAGGGAACTGCAGGCCAGGTATCTATTGATGCTGATGTATCTAATGGCTGGCAATATAATACCTATAAGCCGAAATTATTAACAGGCCAGCAATATACCGATATCCAAAATGCTACAGCTATTGAAGACGGCAAATCAGCGCCATATGGCCCGAGTTTCGTGCCGGCTAATACCAATTGGCTGCAAGCTGCCACACAAACTGCTAAAGTTGATAACAGAAGCCTTAGTGTAAGCAGTAACACTAAAGATTCTAAACTTTATGCATCGGTAAATTATCTTAACCAGGTTGGTGTATTAAAAAATACTGGTTTTCAACAATATTCAGCGAGGATAGGTGCCGAGAAAACATTAAATGATAATATAAAGTTGGGCGCTAACTTTTACGGTGCAAGCTCAACTTCCAGTATACAATCATATTCGGGCGATATTACTGCACCTATATTTGCTTTATTGGTTGCACCGCCTAATGTGCCAATTTATAAGGCCGATGGCACCTACAATATATTCTATAACCCGCAAACAGGTGGTAATGGTAACCCGCTGTATAGCTTGCTGGCATTAACCAACACCACAGAAAATAAGTTAGGTAATGGTAACGTATATCTTGATTATAATATATTAAAAAATCTTACTTTTCACGTAAGTGCAGGTGCTGAGTACAACCAAACAAATGCGGGCCAGTATCAACCCAATAATATTGCATTGGGCCTTACAAATCCGGGTATAGCTGCTGATCAATGGTATTCTACCTTTAGATGGCTGGTTGAAAACTATTTTACTTATAAATTCAACGTTGGTAAAGCAAACGCCTTTACCGTGTTGTTAGGTAACTCTAATCAAAAGGATGTTGACGAGGGCTTGAGCGGAGGCTCTCAGGGTTATTCGAACAACTCGTTCCTGTATTATAACTTAGTGGCAGGTTCAGTAACAAACGCGTCTAACAGCTACAGAACACAAACAACAGGTACTGACTATTTTACAAGGGTAAATTACGCCTATAATGATAAGCTGTTAGCTACCTTTACTTTAAGGGATGATGGGTCATCAAGGTTTGGCGCTAATTACAGGCATGGTATTTTTCCATCAGGCGCTGTAGCTTATAAACTTGGAGATGAAGACTTTATTAAGGACTTACATACTTTTTCTGATCTGAAAGTAAGAATAGGCTATGGTGTAACAGGTAATGACCGTATTCCTGCTCCTAATATTTATTTAAGTACATACAGCGCATGGAACACCGTGCTTGCTCCGGGTGGCCCACTACAAATTGGTATTGAACCGGCTTCGTTAGCTAATCCGAATTTAAGGTGGGAAAGTACAGCCCAGTTTGATGCAGGCCTTGATATGGGCTTCTTTGGCGGGCGTGTAAATGCTACGTTAGATGTTTACAGGAAAACGACTTCTAACTTATTGTCAAACGTAACTGTTGGACAGTGGTGGGGTTTTAGTACTGAGCTTATCAATGCCGGTTCTATACGTAACCAGGGAATTGAATTAGGGATAAATACAACTAATATAAGATCCGCCGGATTTTCCTGGACCTCAACCTTTAACGCTTCTTACAATAAACAAAAAGTTTTGTCATTTGCCCCTGGGGTTAATTCAATAACCAGCACTACTGCCAATCCAAGCGGAACGGTTTCGGGCCAGCAGTTTACAAACTTAGTGGTAGGGGGTGAGTTAGGTGAAATTTACGGTTACAAATATATAGGTGTGCTTAAAACCGGCCAGAAATATGCACCGGAGCCAAATGCAAAACCAGGCGATCCATTATATGCTGATCTTAACGGAGATGGCGTTATAAGCCCTGCCGACAGAACTAATTTAGGTAATACTAACCCGCATTACACAGCAGCTTTAGGTAATAACTTTAATTACAAAGGTTTTTCTTTAGGTATTTTCTTCCAGGGTGCATTTTCTTATGATCTGTATAACATGAACGAATTGGTATTGGAATCAACAACAGGCGCAGCCGCATTAAACAGGTTTGTACCGGGTGTAAACGAAAATACCAATATACCGCGCGAAGGTTACTTTTTAAGCCAGTATGGCAGTTACGTTAACTCAAAATTTGTTGAGAACGCATCTTATGTTCGCTTAAAAACAGCTTCGTTTAGCTACACTATTCCATCTGCTGTGTTTGAAAAAACGCCATTCGTTAGAGGACTTACTGTATATGCAGAAGGACAAAACCTTTTAACCTTTACCGGTTATAAGGGTACTGACCCAGAAGAAAATGTTCACCAGGGCCAGGCGATCAATGGAGCTGGTGGTTACAGTGGTAGTAATGTGTCCGGTGGTTTGGATTTTGGCGGTTTCCCGGCATTCCGCACCTACATCATTGGTATAAAACTTTCTGTTCATTAATAAATAATAAAGTTTCTATCTATAACGGATCGACATAAATTTTAAAAGAAATGAAAAAATATATTTTATTACTCATCCCGGTGATTATACTGCAGTTCTCCTGCAATAAGAACCTCGACCCCAAAGTGACTAGCAGCCTTACCAGTGTGAATGCTTTTACCACTGAGTCTGACGCTATTGCAGCGGTAAACGCTGTTTATGCCCGTTTAAAAGGGCCATCAGTAGGCGATAATTTTGATTATTGGACTGTAAGGCACTTCGCTTTAACTGACCTGCCAACGGATGTGGGCCATTGCAGCTATGGCGGTGACCCTGGTCAGCTTTCATTAGCTACCTGGAACTCCGCAAATGGTTTGCTTGCCGAAGATTGGAGACAGATATATAAGCTGATATCAAATGCCAATAGCGCCATTTACAATATTACACCAATGACATCAATTTCGGATGTTCAAAAAGCCCAGTTTTTGGCAGAAGCAAAATTTTTGCGTGCCGTGGCTTATATGGACCTAACTGATGCCTGGGGGCCTGTGATTTTGGCAACAGAAAAGGACCTTGCTAACCCCAATTATTTAAGTCAGCCGCCGGTTACTTCAGTTGCTGATATTGAAACATTGTTGATATCAGATTTAACAAGTGCCGCTGCTGTACTGCCGGTTAATTATGTTAATAACCCAATTTATAGTACTAATGATGTGGGCCGTGCTACCAAGGGTGCAGCCATGACATTATTGATGAGGCTGTATCTGCGCCAGCATCAATGGCAAAAAGCGGCTGATATGGCACAAGCTGTAATAAGCTCAGGAACATATTCATTATACCCTTCATATCAGGGCTTATTTTTAGAGGCTAATAAATGGTGTTCTGAAAATATATTCTCGGTATTAAGTGATGCTAACGTAAACGGAACTGAATTAATGAACCACTTTGGGCCGTTGGTACACCCGGTTATAACAAACAGGTGGCAATATTACGCGGCAAGCTGGCCTTTTTATCACAGTTTTGCCGATAATGATGATCGTAAAAAAGAGTTCTTCCCTAAATATAAAGGAACTGACAAGCTGATACACGAAGAAGCGCCAACGCTAGGCGCTACACCACCTGCCGGCGTATTGTATATGCCTGATGTTGCGACTTCAAAATACGCCGATTCAACCGGTTCAATAAATAATTACTATGATGGGCACAGTGTAGACATTTTGCGTTATGCTGATGTGTTAATGAGCAGGGCAGAAGCTTTGAACGAACTAAACGGCCCTACTTCTGAAGCTATAGGGTTAATAAACCAGGTTAGGCAACGTTCACATGCCACACCGCTTGTTTTAGGTAACTATACACAAACATCTTTAAGGTTAGCAATTTTACAAGAGCGGGGATGGGAGTTCTTCTATGAAGGAAAAAGAAGGGCCGATCTGTTACGTATGGGCCAGTATGATGTGATTGTAAATGCCTATCTTAAAGCTATAGGGCAAACAAATACAATAAGTTTACCTAAAGATCAATACTTTTCTTATCCGCTTAACCAGGTTCAGATCGATCCGAACCTGAGTAATGCAGGAAGGGAACAATAAAACAGGTTTATACCTGTAATATCAAGAATATATTATGCAATAAAACGCATAATATATTCTTGATTATTATTTAGCTATGTGCGTAAATTGCCAAATGAAGAAAAATATTTTTGGATATATAATCCCGCTCCTCCTCACCATTATCTTTTCGGGATGCTTTAACAGCGGTGGAAATATTATAAAGGAAATACATATCGGTTTACACAACAATAATCAACTAAAGATTCAAATAGATGTGTTAACTGATGAACCGGTTGATGCCTATGCTGAATATTGGACAGGGAACGATAGTACAAATACTATGCGATCCACCACGGTGAAAAATGCAACGCAGCACTCACTTGTACTTTGCAATATATCCCCTAAAACAAATTACGCTTATCGCATTATTACTATTGATAATGGGGTTAAAAAAGTAAGTAAAACTTACACATTTAAATCACACGACCTCCCGCTGTGGTTGCAGGAACAATTTAAAGCCATTAATACTTTCCCTAAATTAATACCACAGCAATTTAAGGATGGATTAATACTGCTCAATAAAAATTATGCACCCGGTACTGCTTTTTTGGTTGATTATAAAGGGCAGCTCAGATGGTATCACACCGTTGATGGTATGGCCTATAAGGTTGTGCATTATACAAAAGATAAAACTATACTTGCCCTGTTGGGCACAAATGATGACCCTACCAGTTATGGCAGGCAGATACTGGAAGTGAATTTACTGGGCGATACCATCCTGAATTTGAAAAAAGGTCAGGGGGATTTTACGCAGATCATTCACCACGAAATTTTAAAGAACGATAAAGGCCAATTAGTGACCCTTAGCGTTGATAAGAAAATTATGGACCTGAGCTCCGTTGGTGGTAGCAAACAGGATACCGTTAACAGCGATGGCATTATTGTATTTGACAGCCACGCAAAAAAGATTTGGAAATGGAGCGTTTTTGATGCCGTCGACCCGCTTAAAGACCCCAATATCCTTAAAACAAAAAAAGACTGGACACATGCCAACAGCCTGAATTATGATACCGATGGTAATTACCTCATCTCATTTTTCAATACCGGCCAAATATGGAAAGTCGACTCAAAAACTGGTAAAGTAATATGGAAATTTGGCAAAGGCGGCACCGTTGCCATGCCTGCCGAATGTGATTTTACCCAGGCGCATGCCGTCCACATTAACCAGGATGGTAACCTGATGTTTTTTGATAATGGCGTTAAAAAGCAGCAGTCGGGCGTATTTGCCATGAAACTGAACGAAGCCAAACAAACCTCAACTATAGATTTTCACATACAGCTACCCAAAGAAGTATTTAATGGCCGGATGGGTAGCGCTTACATGATAAACGATACCTCATTATTGGTTTGCTGTTCAAAACGCCACATATTGGTTTTGGCTGATAAAAAAGGCATATTGTTATGGACGATGGAAATGGCCATGCCGAGCTACCGGGCTGAGTTTGTGAGAATAGATCAGCTTGCACCATATTTAAAACCTTAAACAAGAATTATTAATACCCTGGTTTTTAACAAAAAACATAAGTACCTACTAAATTATTTTTATGAAAAAAGTATTGTTCGCTCTTACTCTTCTTTTATCAGGTATCAGCGCTTATTCCCAAAGTATTCCCTACACCAATTGCGAAAAGTGCTGGCTGCCGGATACATTAGGTAATCACAGGGTTGTATTAACATTTAGCGGCTCCGGTAAAATAGCAAAAGCTATTATCCCGTGGCGGAGAAGAGATAATGACCCCGAAAATAAACGCATCATTATCCAGGATGGAGCAACATCACAAAAAATAACCAACGTAAAAACCGGTAACATTAATCGCGAAACCGGTGAGATCTATTTTGAGCCAACATCAGGCAAGGGCACTTACTATGTGTACTATCTGCCATCAAAAAATGAGGGACGTTCCAACTATCCTAAAGGTGTTTATTTAAAGCCGGAAATAACAGCCAGTACTGATTGGTTGAGTGCTTTAAGTTCAGCAACTGCAATTCCATTGGCTAATGTAAAGGAGTTTCAATCAATTGATGGTTTCAATACTTTTTACCCGATGGAAGTTATCGCTACAAAAGCTGAAACGGATCAGCTATTGAGCAAACATACAGGTGAAGATTTTCTGGTTTTCCCTGAAGATAGGATCTATTCCATCCGCATGACAGATGACCTACCGCAGCGCTGGATTGAGCGTGGCCCGCAATCTCATTTTGACGGGGAAGCCGCGCGCAATGAGAATTTCGCATTTCAATTAGGGTTATACGCTTTGCGTGATCTGCAAAATGTAAAGGTGAGTTTCACTAATCTTACTGCTGCAGGCGGTAAAGTTATTGCGGCCAACAAACTGTTTTGTATCAACAATAATGGTGTTAGCTACAGTGGTGTGCCATTCAGCAAAACAGTGGATGTGACCAAAGGCAAAATTCAGGCTTTATGGTGCGGGATTGATGTGCCTGAAGATGCAGCGCCTGCAACTTATACAGGTAAGGCAATCATCAGCATAAATGGAAAAACTGCTAAGGAGATTACCATATCCCTGAAAGTTAACAGTCAGCTGTTAAAAGATGGTGGTGTAAACGAGCCATGGAAAATGACCCGCTTACGTTGGTTAAATTCAACTATGGCGCAGGATAATACAGTAATTGCACCGTATACACCGTTAGTAGTAAAAGGTAATGAGATCAGTTTATTAGGTAGAAAAGTAACCGTTAATAAAGATGGTTTCCCGAGCCAGATCCAAACGTTCTATACCCCGGAAATGACGGAGTATTCCAAAACGCCAAATAACCTGTTGACTGAGGCCATTCATTTCCACTTTGTTAAACCTGATGGTAAAAACATGGTGCTGAAAAGCAAAGGCGTGCAATTCACCAAAACAGAGCCGGGCACTGTACAATGGGCAGCCACTAGCAGTAACGATACCCTGAAAATGGAAGTAACAGCATCGCTTGAGTTTGATGGTTTTATTGCCTACACCGTAAAAGTTGAAGCATTGAAAGATGCTGATCTGAAAGATATTGACATGCATATCCCTTTTAAAAAGGATGTAGCTAAATACCTGATGGGACTGGGCCAAAAAGGTGGCTACCGCCCGGATAACTTTGAGTGGAAATGGGATGTGGCGCACAAAAATCAGGATGGTGCATGGATAGGTACCGTAAATGCCGGTTTACAATATTCACTGCGTGATGAAAAATATGTAAGGCCGCTGAATACAAACTTCTATCTGCAAAAACCATTGTTATTGCCAACCTCATGGGCTAATGATAACAAAGGCGGTATAACCGTAGCTGAAAAAGGTGAGGCCATATTAGCCAATAACTACAGCGGCGAAAGGCAAATGAAAAAAGGCGATGTGCTGTATTATAACTTCAACTTGCTGATCACACCGTTCCATACAATTAATACCGATTTTCAATGGGACAATAGATTCTATCACGCATACAAACCTATCGATACGATTAAAGCAGCAGGTGCAACCATCATCAATATACACCACGCTACGGCAATCAATCCATTCATCAACTATCCGTTCATCGCCTGGAAAAAAATGCAGGCTTATATTGACAGCGCGCATGATGCTGGTTTGAAGGTGAAGATATATAACACTATCCGTGAGTTATCTGATCATGCTTATGAAACTTTTGCAATGCGCAGTCTGGGTCATGAGATCTATTCGCCGGGTAAAGGTGGCGGCTTTAGCTGGTTACAGGAACATTTAGGCAACGATTATATAGCTGCCTGGTTTGTACCTGAATTAAAGGATGCAGCCATCATTAACAGCGGCCAGAACCGCTGGCACAACTACTACGTGGAAGGCATGAATTGGCTTACGCAAAATGTAGGTATTGATGGTATTTACCTGGATGATGTGGCATTTGACCGTGTTACTATGAAACGTGTTAAGCGTGTATTGACCAAAGACGGTCACCCGGGAATTATCGACCTGCACTCAGCCAACCAATATGATAAGGCTGATGGTTTTAATAACAGCGCCAATTTATACATGGAGCACTTCCCGTACCTGAACCGTTTATGGTTTGGTGAATACTTCGATTACGAGCATAACACGCCTGATTTCTTCCTGACTGAAGTAAGCGGGATCCCGTTTGGTTTAATGGGTGAGATGCTGCAAGGTGGTGGCAATGCCTGGAGAGGTATGGTATACGGCATGACTAACCGCTTGCCATGGAGCGATGGCGCAGACCCTCGCCCGATATGGAAAGTTTGGGATAGCTTTGGCATGAAGGGCACAAAAATGATAGGCTATTGGGTAGATACCAACCCGGTTAAAACTGATAATGATAAAGTATTAGCAACGGTTTACAAAAAGAACGGTGCGGTACTGGTTTCAATTGCAAGCTGGGCTGATGCGGATACTACTATCCAGTTAAAGATTGATTGGAAACAGTTAGGCATCGATCCGTCAAAAGCGACTATTACCGCGCCAGAGATTGATAAATTCCAGACTGCACGCAGCTTTAAATTAGATGAAAAGATCCCGGTTGAGAGGGCTAAAGGCTGGTTGCTGATTATTAAATAATATAAAATACAAGATCAAAGCTTTTCATTATGAAAAAACAATGGTTTATCACCTTTTTTATATGCTCGGCAATAGGTAACGTTTATGCTCAGGATAAAAAGGATGCTATAACGCCTGCTAATATTATCATCACACCTGAAAAACCGCTGTCGGCTAAGGATACTGTATTTCGTGCCCAGGTTGCAGCGTGGTGCGATGCCCAATTAAAAATTGAAGATTACAAGAAAATAAAGGCGCACCCTTCGGCTGATAATTTTCCGGGTAAAGTAAAGGACGGTTATGTTTTTACAAACCGCGTGGTGAAAATAAAACACCAAAAAATAAGGGATAAGCTGGTACCTATTGCTTCAAAATTAGATTACTCCGACCAATGGGCCAACATTATGTACAGTACCGGGCTTTATGCCGTGCCGGGGCAATATGTTGAAATAACTATTCCGGCCAGTTTAAAAGATAAGGGCGTGGTAGTACAAATAGGTTGCCACTCGGACAGGCTTAATGAATGGGTAGCGGCTAAAGAAAATTGGCGAAGGATACCAATTATTGTAAAAACCCAGGAATTGAAGAAGGTAACTACCAGGGTGGCTTCTCCTTTCGGCGGGCTTATCTATATAACTGCTTCGCCACGCTCGGCTGATTGGGAGCAGGACATAACCATCAAACATGCCGTAGCGGCTCCGCTTTATAAATTAGATGAAACAACACAGCAAGAATGGGAAGCACAGCTTAAAAATAATAAAGCCCCATGGGGAGAGCTGGCATCGGATAATATTATATTGACTATTCCTGATTCCGTATTACAGAAAGTACAGCATCCTGACCAAGTGATGAAATTATGGGACCTTATTCTTGAAGGTGAAATGGACCTGGCGCAAATTCCGCAACCATTTTACAGGGCAGAACGCCTGGTTATTGATGAACATATCGGGGGCGGTTTTATGCATAGCGGGTATCCTATTATGGTGCATCACTCGCCCGTAAAACATATGCTTTCCGAAGATATCATAGCCAATCCTGAGCTGCTTATGCAACCGAGCAAGGGTGGGGCCAACTGGGGCTTTTTTCATGAAATTGGGCATGATATGCAAAATATGGATTGGGTATTTGGCGGTACTACAGAGGTGAGCAATAATCTGTTTTCGATCTATATGTTCGACCGTTTGATGGGTGGGCGCGATAATGCACACGGCAATATTGCTAATGCCTATACCCAAAAAGCTATGAAAAAATATTTCAACGATGGCGTCAGTTATGAAAAATGGCAGAAGGATCCGTTCTTAGGATTGATCACTTTCCGACAGCTGCAGGAAGGTTTTGGATGGGAAGCATTTAAAAGCTTTTTTCGCGAGTACCAATCAATGGCAGCTAAAGATACTACCGGCAGTTATGCCAATACCGAACAGAAGAAACTGGATCTGTGGGTAACCACATTTTCAAAAGTAACGGGAAGAAACATCGCTCCATTTTTTGAAGCATGGGGGCTTCCTGTTAGCCCAGAAGCAAAAAAACAAGTAGGTGGCCTTGAAAAATGGATGCCTTATAATTTTCCGCCAGTAAATTAATTGAACTGCTAAAATACTCAACATGCGAAAATTAGTTTTGTTATTTTTTCTCTGCTATTGTATCCCTGGTTTTGCGCAGAACAATGCGACTATCAACGAGTACAATAAAACGTTTACCACCTACCCGTTTTCGGATCCAAACCCTATACCCACGTATACCAATATCTATCCCTATTTCCGTTACGATGGTTTTACCGATAAACCGGTACAAAAGGAATGGAAAATAGTAGAGCTGGAAAACGATTATATCAAGCTGATGATATTGCCGGAGATAGGGGGCAAGATCTGGTCGGCCGTTGAAAAATCCACAGGGAAATCTTTTATTTATTATAACCATGCGGTTAAGTTCCGTGATATTGCCATGCGCGGCCCGTGGACGAGCGGTGGTATTGAGCCCAACTATGGTATTATCGGACATACGCCAAATTCTGTTACACCGGTTGATTATCTCACTCGTAAAAATGAGGATGGCAGCGTAAGCTGTATCATTAGTGTGCTTGACCTGCTCACCAGTACCTACTGGACGATGGAGATCAACCTGCCGAAGGATAAAGCGTACTTTACTACCAAATCATTCTGGTATAACTCAAACACAATTGAAGAGCCATACTATCACTGGATGAATACCGGGATAAAGGTAAAGGGCAATTTGCAATACATTTTCCCGGGTACGCATTTCCTGGGCCATGAGGGTGAGCATGGCGACTGGCCAATAAATAAGCAGAATGGCAAGGATGTTTCTTTGTATGAGAACAACAATTTTGGCGCTTACAAATCATACCACGTGTTCGGTAAATACACCGACTTTTTTGGCGCTTACTGGCACGATGATGATTTCGGTATGGCCCGTTATGGTGGTCACGAGGATAAAGCGGGGAAGAAGATCTGGATCTGGGGATTATCGCAACAAGGCATGATATGGGAAAAACAACTCACCGATACCGATGGGCAATATTCAGAAATTCAATCGGGCAGGTTATTTAACCAAACTGCTGATAAAAGTACTTTCACGCCATTTAAACACAAAAGCTTTGCACCCAATGCGGCTGATACCTGGACAGAATATTGGTACCCTGTTTTAAAAACCAAGGGTTTTGTAGTGGCTAATCAATATGGGGCGTTGAATGTGAAATATGAGAATGGTTGGTTAAAACTATATTTAAATCCTGTTCAAAAGTTAACCGATACGCTTCAGGTTAAAGATGGTGATAAGATTGTCTACAACAACACAGTTTCCTTAACTCCGCTTAACACATTTGCCGATTCTGTTAAAATTAATGTGAATGCAGATAACCTGGTAGTAACATTAGGCGGCAATAAGCTAGTTTATGATTCAAAACCTGATGCAGGCAATATTAGCAGACCACTGGATTCACCAAAGGATTTCGACTGGAATTCTGCTTACGGATTATATATCCAGGGTGCTGAGCTTATAGATCAGAAAATGTATCCATCCGCAGAAATAAAACTACAGGCAGCTTTACAGAAAGATCCGAACTACTTGCCTGCTTTAGTTAAAATGGCGGAGCTCCAATACCATAACATGCGTTATGCGGAGGCTTTGCAATTAACTAAAAAAGCATTGAGTATTGATACGTATGATGGTGGAGCTAATTACTACTATGGTGTAATTAACGCGCAATTGGGTAATACAATTGATGCTGAAGATGGCTTCGATATAGCAGGCCTGAGTATGGATTACCGGAGCGCCGCTTACAATGGCCTGAGCAGTTTACACATAAAAGAAAAGAACTGGGATAAAGCATTGGAGTTTGCTTCAAAAGCGCTTAGCTTTAATAAGTATGATATTGCCGCGTTAGAGACGGAAGCGATTGCTTATCGTAATAAGGGCGAAAAGGAAAATGCGGGTAGGGTGCTGGATACAATTTTGTCTTTTGACCAGCTTAACCACTTTGCGCAATTTGAAAAGTACCTGCTGCAACCATCAAAAGAAAGTAAAACGGCATTTACTTCCATGATCCGTGATGAGCAACCTATTGAAACTTATTTGCAATTAGCCACAGACTATTATAAAATGGGTTGCTATGCTGAAAGCGAAAAGGTTTTGCAACTATCACCTGAAAACGCGTTGATTGATTACTGGCTGGCATTTTTAGAGAATAAAACGGGAAGATCATATTCTACTTATTTAGATAAAGCCAATAATGCATCACCGGCATTTGTATTCCCATACCGTTCGGCTGACGAAGAAGTATTGCTTTGGGCGATGCAAAAAGGTAATAACTGGCAGCCTAAGTATTACCTGGCTTTATTATACAAGGACAGGAACCGCATAGCAGAAAGTAAAAAGCTGTTCACAGCCTGTGGTAATGAACCGCAATTTGCACCGTTTTATGCTGCCCGTGCCGCTATGGTTATGGGTGCAACAGATGTAACCGATCTGCAAAAAGCGGTAAGCTTAAACAAAGGCGAGTGGCGCTATTGTAAATTATTGACGGAATATTATATCGACCACGACCAGCCTGCCAATGCATTGGCTACTATTGAGCCATTCTATAAGTCGCACAGCGAAAATTATATAATGGGTATGCTATATGCAAAAGCGTTACTGCTAAACAAACGTTACAAACCATGTACCGATCTGTTATCGAAAATTGATATCCTGCCATTTGAAGGAGCTACTATTGGCCGTGAGTTGTACCGTGAGGCTGAGCTGATGCAGGCTATTGATGAGATGAAGGCAAAAAGATATGCATCGGCATTAACTTTTATTACTGATGCAAAAAAATGGCCGCTCAATTTAGGTGTGGGCAAACCTTATCAGGATAACCTGGATGAACGTTTAGAGGATTGGATGACTTACCTCTGCTACCAGCAATCAGGGCAGCGCAAGGAGGCCAATGAAAGCCTGCAAGCCATTGTGCAGTTTCAGCCTAAAATTGAGAATACGGTTAGCAATTTTATCCCGGCTAATGATCTGGCAGCTGCCTGGGCTATTGAGAAATTGCAGGGAAAAGCATCAGCAACAAATTGGCTGAATGCACAGGTAAAGCAATATCCTGATAATAAAATAGTAGCCTGGTGCAAACAAGTGTTTGAAAATAAAAAATCAGCAAAAAGTGATATAAATGACTCCGGAGTTCGTATAATTGAGCGGTTAACTGACTGACGATTAAAATCCGGGTTCTAAAAATGATATTCAATATAAATAACGACCATAAAATCGATATTGATAAACTGCTTGCCATTGCAAAACAGGCTGGTGCAGGCATATTAAAAGTGTATAACGATGACCCGGAGAATAGCTCGGTAACCTATAAGGCCGATGAATCGCCGCTTACGCTGGCCGATTCAGTTTCTCATCAAATTATTGCCGCCGGATTAGCTGCATTAACGCCTGAGATTCCGCTGTTATCCGAAGAAGGCAAGAATATTCCTTACGAAGAACGGAAAGCCTGGGATTATTACTGGTGCGTTGACCCATTGGACGGCACCAAAGAGTTTATTAAACGCAACGGTGAATTCACCGTGAACATCGCTTTGATCTATAAAGATAAGCCTGTTTTAGGTGTGATTTATGTGCCGGTAACCGGTATTATGTATTTTGGCGGCTCAAAGATCGGTAGCTGGAAGATAGCGGCTGACGGAGGGGTAAAACATCTTTTTTTATCCCCGAAAATTGATAACTGGACAGCTGTAGGCAGCCGTACACATTCATCGGATGAAGAAGCCGCTTTATTGGCAAAATATAATGTAACCAACATCATATCTGCAGGCAGCTCGCTAAAGTTTTGTATGATAGCCGAGGGAAGCGCCCAGGTCTATTACCGCCATGGCCCAACTATGGAGTGGGATACCGCAGCGGGCCATGCCATAGCTATTTACAGCGGGGCTTATATGGCTATGCCCAATGGCGAGCCCTTCGTTTACAACAAACCCTCATTACTCAACAGCAGCTTTATTTGCAGCATTAGCCGCGTAATTGCGGAGTGATCAGAATTGCTTTAACAGGAAATCATACAATATCTGCATAGATGCCTGCGGGGTAGAATCGGCAGTTAGCAATACCAGGTCTGCATGATTTGCATACTCAAAACCGGAGTCTATTCCGGTGAAATTTTCGATCTTTTTTGCCCGTGATAGTTTGTATAGGCCTTTCACATCGCGGCTTTCACATACTTCCAGCGGGCAATTAATAAATATCTCGTAGAAATTCTCATTGATGATCTTCCTGGCCAATGCCCTGTGTTCCTGTAGCGGGGTGATGAGGGCGCATATCACCAGGATGTTATTCTTTGCCAGCAGTTTTGCCATCTCGGCCACCCGCCTTATGTTTTCTGATCTGTCGGCCTGCGTAAATGAAAGGTCGTTATTAATACCACTCCTTAACTCATCACCATCCAGTATAATTGATAAATAGCCTGCCTGGCTAAGCTGCTCCTTAAGTAATTTGGATATAGTAGTTTTACCAGCGCCCGAGATGCCATAGAGCCAGATAACGCCTCCATTCTTATCAATATTAGCCTCTTTCCCCATCTTTTAAAATCATTAATTACTTCCCTAATATACGGCCTGCGCTAATAAAAATACAACTAATTCAACTTTCAGTCAACAGCTTGCGTTAAAGAGAGTTATATGCATTTTTATTAACAGCCTTATTTTATATTAGGTATTTATATTTTTTATTTTTAGCTTGTCGTACCTGATCCATATCCAATGAAGAGAGTTTTGGTATTGGTTGCTTTATTGGTATTGATGTGTCGTTTGTGCTATGCGCAATTGGATAACATCAGGCAAATACAAAAGCAACTGCCATATATACATGATAGTCTGCGCTATGTTGATGCCCTCAACAGACTGGGAATGCTATCTTATGAAAACAACCTAGACAGCTCCTTTTACTACACAGACCGCGCCCGCAGTATAGCCGATAGGTTGCAATATGCCAAAGGCAAAGCCGATGCCACAAATAATCTGGGTATCATATTCGATATGCGGGGGAACCTGCAATTGGCGCTCCGTTATTACAATGATGCTTTTAATAGCTACAAAGCAATAAACGACACGTCAAACATGGTGCTGGCTACCATGAACATAGCTATGGTATACCAGGAAATAGGGAAGAACCAGAAAGCTATAAATACATATAAACAGGCCATTGAAAAGGGTAAAAGCTTAAGCCGCGATTCCATCATGTCATTGGTTTTGTACAACTATACCCTGCAATATCCAGGCAGTATTAGCAAAGATTCTATTTTGATTTATATTAACCGGGCAAAGCAAATTGCTACAAAGTATAATGATAAAAGGGTGTTGCTGGCCATTGAACAGCTGATAGCAGATTATTATATAAAGAATGGTGAGCCCGCTAAAGGCATAGCATTATTACAGCAGGATGCAGCTAATACGCTAAGCAGCAATCTTTATTATTTATCGCTGGATATGCTTATTGACCTTGGTGATCAGTTTACCCTAACTGATTCGGCAAAGGCCATAAATTATTATAGGCAGGGCCTTGAAATAGCCAGACAAAAAGGATATGGAGTTTATAATAGCTTAATTATTAGAAAATTATATGATTTTTATATTGCAAAAAAAGATAATGCAACTGCTTTTTATTACAGCCGCGAATTGCTAGAGCTGAATGATATGCAGGAAAAGATTGATAATAATTCGGGGATTGATTATATAGAATATGCCTTGAAAGATCAGCAACTTGAGTCGGCCCATGTGCAATCCACCTACCAGCAGCTGTTTTTGACACTTGCCGTATTGGTATGTATACTAACTATTATTATACTGCTGATATTATGGCGTAACTGGAAAAAACTAAACAGGACCGCCGAAGCATTGCGCTTACAGTTTCAGCAATCGGAGTTAACTATGGAGGCCCTGGATGTGATGAATAAGGACTATGCCCGTGTAATTAAAATTGTAGCGCATGATCTTCGTAACCCCATTGGGGGCATCAGCGCTATTGCCGGTATTGTTCAGGCTGATAGAAACTTATCGCATGAAGCTAAAGAATTGATGAACCTATTGCAGGAATCAAGCAAGAATTGCATGGAACTGATAAACGAACTGATGGATACTGATTTTGATCAGCATAAGAACGTTAAGAGAGAGGGTATAAACATTGACGAATTATTACATCAATGCGTACACCTGCTTAGTTTTAGGGCAAAAGACAAAAATCAGCAGCTTGTATTAAGTACCAATTTGCAGGTTATCATCCAGGGCGATAAAGAAAAGCTTTGGCGGGTAATGAATAATTTGATCATTAACTCTATCAAGTTTAGTCCGGCAGGGAGCGAAATACATATTGATACCAAATTACTGCAAAATAAGGTATTGATCATTGTAAAGGATACAGGCATGGGCATCCCAACTATCATACAAAATAAGATATTCGATCCGTTTACCACTGCTAAACGTAAAGGCACGCAGGGCGAGCAGCCTTATGGGCTGGGTTTATACATCAGCAAACAAATTGTGGAGGCCCATAACGGTAAAATATGGTTTAAAAGCGAAGCAGATATGGGAACAGAGTTTTTTATAGAGCTGCCTATAAACAGCAACCATCAGGTTACCCGCTTAACCTTGTTTGACCCTCCAATATCAGCTTAGCGTCATAACCTCAAGATAATTGGTATATCGGGAATAATCGATATATCTTTGTACTATGGATCAGGTAGAAATTTTTAAGGCACTCTCCAATAAAACCAGACTGCAGATATTAGCATGGCTTAAAGACCCTGAGTTTAGTTTTCCGGAACAAGCAGTTCATGGCTATGCCGATGGGGTTTGCGTTGGTCAGATCCAGCTAAAAACAGGGCTTACGCAATCTACAGTATCAGAGTATCTATCTGTTTTACAGCGTGCAGGCCTGGTTACCTCAACCCGTAAAGGGCAGTGGACCTATTACAAAAGAAACGAAGAAGCATTTGCAGCTTTAAGTCAATTAATTCAATCAGAAATTTAAAAAATTAAACATACATATATGAATACCGATAGCTTATTCAGGCCATTTAGCCTCAAATCATTAAATATAAAGAACCGCATAGTTATGGCGCCCATGACGCGTTCATTTTCGCCTAATGGCATTCCTACAGCTGACGTTGCCGCGTATTACCGTAAAAGGGCCGAAGGCGAAGCTGGTTTGATCTTATCAGAAGGAACGGTAATTAACCGTGTATCTTCATCAAATGATGCTAATATTCCTCATTTTTATGGTGAACAAGCATTGGCCGGCTGGAAAAACGTAATTGATGGTGTGCATAGCGCTGGTGGTGCCATGGGGCCTCAGATCTGGCATATGGGCATTATGGACAATCATCGTTCGGGTTGGGTGCCATCTGAACCATTTGAAGGGCCATCAGGTTTGAATCGCCCCGGTTTTAACAATGGTAAAACCATGACCGAAAGTGATATTGCCGATGTTATTAAAGCATATGGCCAGGCAGCGGCCGACGCTAAAAGCTTAGGTTTTGATTGTGTAGAGATACATGGCGCACATGGTTACCTGATCGACCAGTTTTTTTGGGAAGGTACAAATGAACGTACTGATATTTATGGTGGTAAAACCTTGCCTGAGCGCAGCCGTTTTGCTATTGAGGTTATAAAAGAAGTGAGAAAACGTGTGGGTGAAGATTTCGCCGTTATTATACGTTTATCGCAATTTAAACCGTCGGCTTATACTAATCAATTAGCTAAAACCCCGCAGGAAATGGAAGCCTGGATAAACCCTCTAGCTGATGCAGGTATAGATATATTTCATGCTTCGCAACGCCGCTTTTGGGAGCCAGAGTTTGAAGGTTCTGACCTGAATTTTGCCGGATGGGTAAAAAAGGTTAGCGGTAAAGCTACTATCACCGTTGGTTCGGTAGGTTTAACAGGCGATTTCTTCGGCGCATTTGCCGGTGAAAGTTCTGAGCCTAGCTCATTGGATGAGTTAGTTAGACGCATGGACAGGGGCGATTTTGATTTAGTAGCCGTAGGCAGGCCAATATTGGCTGATCCTTTCTGGCCTCAAAAAATAAAAGAAGGCCGTACCGATGAGTTAAAAGGCTTTAGTAAAGAAGCACTTGGTGAACTGGTAATGTCATAAACCGAGAAATCTATATAAAACAAAGAAAGCCTGATGGATTACATCAGGCTTTCTTGTTTAAAGTCTACGTTACTTTAAAGCCTCTGCAAGCAGTTGGTATGATTTTAACCGCGCTTTATGGTCATATATATGCGAAGTTGCCATTACCTCGTTAATTCCTGTTTTATCAATAAAGGCCTGCATGTCTCTTTTTATCTTTTCCGGTCCGCCTATAAAAGAATAGGCCAGCATCTGCATAACGGCTTCCTTTTCAATGTCGTTCCAAACGGTACGCATATCATGTACAGGCGGCTGTAATGGTTTTCTTTTCCCGGTTACTATGCCCATAAATAGTTGCTTTACCGAGGTTGATAGGTATTCAGCTTCCTCATCAGTGTCAGCCATTACCACATTCACACAGGCCATTACATAAGGTTCTTTTAAATGTTCTGATGGCTTGAAGTTTCGGCGGTAAAGCTCAATCGCTTCCAAAAAATAAGTGGGGGCAAAGTGACTGGCAAATGCATAAGGCAATCCCTTAGCGGCAGCAAGTCTTGCGCTATCCGTACTTGAACCTAAGATCCATATGGGTATATCAATCCCTTCGCCGGGGATGGCGCGGACCTTAGCATCATAATTATCTGCTGAAAAAAAGTTTTGCAGGCTTTGTACATCCTCGGGAAAATAATGCGAAGCATGGAAGTTTTCACCACGGATAGCCATAGCTGTTACCTGGTCGGTGCCCGGTGCGCGGCCCAGGCCCAGATCGATACGGTTGGGGTATAAAGAGGCTAGCGTACCAAATTGTTCGGCAATGATTAATGGCGCGTGGTTAGGCAGCATAATACCACCGGATCCAACCCTGATAGTTTTAGTACCACCTGCAACATAGCCTATTAAAACAGCGGTGGCAGAGCTGGCAACATTTGCCATATTATGGTGTTCGGCAAACCAATAACGGGTATAACCTGATTTTTCAGCCTGTTGAGCTATTTCAAGGCTATTATGATAGGTACCTTGAATAGTCTGTCCGGCAACAACAGTTGCCAAATCAAGTACTGAATAGGATAGGTCGCTTAATTCTTTAGAATACATATTCAAAAATAAAGCTTATGATGTGCACTCATTGTCAGGTTTCGATAAATGACTTTGAGTTCACATTTTACTATCAGGCAGATTCTTTTTGGATGATATAGATGGAAATTTCCTTACGGGTTTCAAATCCCAGACTTTCATAAACATTTATAGCTCTTGTATTTTCAGCTAATACATGCAGAAACGGAATTCCCGAAGCTTCTTTTATCCTGTGCATCTGATTTAAAAGCAGTTGTTTGGCATAACCCTTTCCTAAATAATCGGGATGTGTACAAACTGCGCTGATCTCTGCATATTGATAAGGGTTCATGCGCTGCCCTGCCATGGCTACCAGGTTATTCTCCTTAAAAATACCCCGGTAATGACCGAAATCGATGGTCCGCGTTGCAAATGGACCGGGATTGGTTAATTGCGTTAGGGTAAGCATTTCAGGTACATTATGTTCGCCTAAGGAGATAATTTCATGGTTTGCGGCAACAGTTTCCAGTGGTTTATCAAATACCATTTGTAAAACATTTATGTGCCGGGCAATTTTCCAGGGAGCCGGGATCGAGACCTCATTATTTGTTACGAACCCGAAGAAACCATCAAAAGGGATGGTATCATACAGGAGTTGAAAGTTATCATCGTTTGTTTCCTTCAGGCCTACAAAGGGTGATACTTCCTTGGCAAAATATTTAACGTTTTCATTGCCGTTTGCCAGATGTTTATTGCCGGAATTTAAAGCATTCCAAACCAGGTTATCAAGTATATGTTCCACAATATGGGGTGTAAAATAAGATGGCCAAAGTTATAAAACACCTCATTGTATATTGTAGTGACTATTTCATTTTGTTTACCCGGCTTACTTTTTTATTTATACTTCTTTATGCCTTTAGTATCAGCTGTAGTAAGTTTTATGCTGATAGCAGCGCCGCCACCCGGAGCCAGTTTTAATTTGAGTTTAGTGCCTGCATCCACTATATATGTAGTGATTTTATAGGCTTCAGGATTGGTTTTCCAGTCGGCATCGGGAGCATCAGCATAGATGGTGGCAACGTATTGGGTTCCTTTATTCAAAAAATCCAAGGGAACTACTTCATCGCGGCCATTTTCATCGGTAACGGCGCCAATAAACCAGTTTTCGGTGCCTTTTTCCTTACGTGCAGTGGTAATATAATCGCCGGGTTCAGCGGCAATAACTTTGGTATCATCCCAATCAACCCCAACATCCTTAATAAACTGGAAAGCATCCATGTATTTCTCATAATTCTCCGGCAGGTCAGCTGCCATTTGTATCGGGCTATAAAGTACCACATATAAGGCCAGCTGTTTTACGAGGGTTGTATGAACCCGTTTGCCAGGCAGAATTGTAAAATCCTGTACTTTAAATATGCCGGGGGTATAATCCATCGGGCCACCCATAAAGCGGGTAAAAGGCATTATGGTTTCATGCTCCGGCATGTTGCCGTGCCCAAAGGCATTATATTCATTACCACGACCAGCCTCACAAGCCATCCAGTTAGGATAGGTGCGCTGCAAGCCTGTAGGCCTAACCGGTTCGTGTGCATCCAGCATTATATGGTACTGGGCGGCTTTTTCGGCTACACGAACGTAATGGTTCACCATCCATTCACCATCGTGGTGCTCACCGCGTGGGATAATGCGGCCCACGTACCCGGTTTTAACCGAAGTGTAGCCATACTTGTTCATGAACCTGAAAGCCGTATCCATTTGCCGTTCGTAATCAGTAGCCGAGGCTGAGGTTTCATTATGCATGATCATAACCACTCCTTTTGCTTTGGCGTATTTGGTTATGGCATCTACATCGAAATCAGGGTAGGGGGTTACAAAGCTAAATACATGCTCTTTCCAGTTACCGAACCATTCTTCCCAGCCGTAGTTCCAGCCTTCAACCAGTACACCCTGTATGCCATTTTTTGCGGCAAAATCAATATACCGCTCCACATTAGCGGTGTTGCCGCCATGTGTGCCATTGGGGATGAGCAGTCCATTTGCACCAACCGTATCGGCACGTGCCGAATAGTTCCAGGTGCTTTTACCAGTTTGCATTTCCCACCATACGCCAACAAATTTCATTGGTTTTATCCATGATGTATTCTCAATTTTTGATGGGTCATTTAAATTGAGGATCATTTTTGATTCCAGTATATCGGTAGCTTTATTACTTACTATAATGGTGCGCCAAGGCGTGTGGCAAGGTGTGCCGATGTATGCCTTATTGCCCAATGCATCGGGTACCAGACTGGCGGTTAGCTTATAGGTGCTGGTATCCACATGCAATTGCATGGCCGAATAGTTTACCAAAGCAGCTTCATGTATGTTGATATACAATCCCTCTGGTGTTTTCATCATCAACGGAGTTTGCACAGCATATTTATCAGGCGCTACCCTAACCGCGATATCGTCGGATGAATTAACCATATGCTGGTTATTGATCTCGCTGATGTTTGATGTAGTATAAGGATATTCGTTGGTATCATAATCACCAGGGATCCAGAATGTTTTATTGTTACCGGCTAAGGCAAATTCCGTTACTTCATCTGATACGATGAAATATTTCAGATTATTCTGTTTAGGAAATTCATACCTGAAACCTACGCCATCCTCAAATACACGGAAAACAATATCCAATAACCTGCCAGCCTTATTTTGTTGCCTGAGATGAAAAGTTACCTGGTTATAATGATTGCGGATATTGCTTACCTCTCCCCAAACTGGTTTCCATTGTTCATCAACAGTTGTTTTCTCGGTGCCCGTTACCACGAAGTTGCTGTCCATGCCAACATCATTCAATATTTTGATGCCTAAATGTGATGGCTTTATCACCGGCTTTTGGTCGTAGTATATGGCATATGTTGG
Organism: Mucilaginibacter mallensis; assembly: GCF_900105165.1. Lineage (NCBI taxonomy): Bacteria > Pseudomonadati > Bacteroidota > Sphingobacteriia > Sphingobacteriales > Sphingobacteriaceae > Mucilaginibacter > Mucilaginibacter mallensis. The sequence goes on along the minus strand of NZ_LT629740.1, from coordinate 3,702,854 downwards.
GCGACCGTCGGCATCCATCATAAACTCCAGCTTAACTTTATTCATGCTGACGGTTGTTGGCTGCGATTGGGCCTTTAGGTGGTTGAACACAAAAAGACTTAATATGATGCAGGTAAGTAATTTTTTCATTGTGGTATCAGTTTATTGTTTAGGCCGTATTCCGGCTAAAACTTATTTGTTATTAATTATTCTGGTCGCTTTTAACAAAGCCGGGATTGTATTCGTGCGAATACTCCGGTGTAAAGCCGGGATAGAGGTCTTTGTAAAAACGGTTAAATTCGCTGCTAAAACTATAGGTGAGCCTGTCCGCACGATACGGGTGGCTGGTAATTCCTTCGGGTGTGGTAAAATGCACGGTTACTATATCATTTCGCGAAACAGATACGTTTACCGGCCCGTCACTCATCTTAAATTTTGTTGAAACCAAGCCTGCGGCAACCTCTTTATATTGCCCGTTAACGTTTAACCGGCCTTTAGCTTTCAACAGTGTTACCACTTCAATTGAATCTTCCCACACAGTGGGTATAACCTCCCGTTGAAAGCTTTTTACCGGTATGTTGTAAGGTTTAGGCGTAATATTATGTTTGTATTTTTTAAAGAAAACAACGGCTACGTCCCTGTCGCTATAAGGTGATGGCAAGTCTTTCCACACACTTTTATAATAATTGAGCAGGATGGAGAAACCATCGTTATGATTTATTTCGGGGGCAAGGTGATGCCCTTCGGGATAATCGTTCCAGGTTATAACATTTATAATGGGCACATTCTGTTTTATGCCGAACTCAAACAGCTTACGGAAATTATAGGATAAGCCGGTTATTATATACTTGCGTTCAACATTGCTTATACCTGCGTCTGCAGCTTCATTTGCTGTGTGATACATATCCCAGGTTCCTTTTTTTAATAATTTGGAAGTATAGAAATCCGAAAAAACAGATCCTGTAAAGTTGCGGTTGCGTGCTTTGCACTCATCAGCCACCATGTTGCCAAGATAATCGTTACTATAAGGCAACGTCCAGATCCATACCGCAGGGAAATAATCCAGTATATCATCCAGCTTTTGCTTGTTTATCATGGTGTTTATGGTATATACACAGGCAAAACGTTCATGTACATCATCCGCTAGTCTTTTATAGGCCCGTGCTATATAAAATTGATCGGGTAAGCCTTGTTTATCGGCAGGTATGTCCGCAAGTCCATCGCCTAGCCACTGGTAAACTACCAGCCTGCCATCGGGTGTGCGCAGCCAGTGCGGGTTATTATGGCCTACCTCGTCCATTATACCATTAATACGCCTTGCATATTCGGCTACCTTTAAAGCCTCGGTACCGCCGTTAGGGTGGGAGATGCAGACTGTGAATTTAAAATTGAGGTGTTTTGCTTCAGCTACGCGGAAATAGGCTTTTATAATATTATCCCAATCCGGAAGGCCCAAAACATAATAAAATTGAAACCCATCTATCCCTGAGCGTATGGCCGCCCTCATCTCAAACTCAACCGATTCATCCAGCGTAGCATTGGCCATCAGGTCATTTGCCATTGGCTTAACTTGTGTTAAACCGCCCAGTGGCGCTGTAATATTTCCGGTTTTATCATAAAAATCAGGGTTGCCGCTATCTTCATAGGGGTGATCTTTATAGCGGATAATATTAGTCATGCAGTGGGCTATAACCAGTTTTTCACCGGTTAATGGCAAGCTGTATTCAGGCAAATTCTTTAATGAATCCTGCGCATGAACGGAGCAGTTGATGAAAAATAAGAGCAAAAGAAGTAACTGAGAGCATTTTGTATATCTCCCTGAGTGTTTAAACTGCATATGGCTATTTGTTGGGGGAATGGATAAAAAGCGCGAAGCCTTTTTTAGGGGCTCCGCACTTAACCAACTATAATTAATACCCTGGGTTTTGGTCGGCTTGAGTGATTTTACTATTACTGTTAATCTCAGTCAATGGAATAGGCCATACATACGATTTACTATCGGTAAAAGTTAGCGGACTAGGAACTCCTATGGCTGATTTATAATATGCCGCTTCCGAATCACCCAATTTCCACCTGCATACATCAAACCACCAGGTGCCTTCGTTAAATAATTCAGCCCAGCGTTCGTAGTATAAAGGATTATGACCCAAAACAGGATCAGGGCTAACAGGATTAGCAGCAGGTGTAGCATCAGTTAGTGATTTATAATCGACAACCGATGGTGTAGTTATAGGTAAACTATAAGCCCTGCGTTTAATTCTATTGAGGTATTCAAGCCCATTTATATTGTCGCCAGAACCTATGCAGGCCTCAGCATATAATAAATAAACATCCGCTAAACGAAGCAGGTAGTAATCCCATTTATCTGAAGTAACAGTAGTGTTCGCAGATATATTATAATCAATTGGCGAATATTTTCTCAGCGACCATCCGTATGCCGGAGATTGTGGAGTTTCTACAATCGGATTCTCTGAAATCGGATTCTTTGCAATCAGCGCCCAATGTATGCCATCAAATTGCACTGAATCAACCCGGGGTTGCAGGGCATTTACATATAAACGCGGGTCGGTAGTGTTGTTTGTTCTTGCCTGCAAGGCGGCGTGCTGATACGTTGGGTCGATTACCTGCTGCTGATTGTAATAAGTGGGTCCTACAGCTGCATTATATTTAGGATTAGCAACCAACGAGTAGTTCCCAAGCGTATAACCAAAACGCAAAATATTCTGATCATGAATGTAAAAATTGCCGCCATAACCCAAAAACTGTACTGAGTTGTTTGTCCCGTTATAAGGGGTTGACCCATTATATCCGCCAAAAGTAACAGGCGGCCATAGAAGCCCATCAATAGTTGCCGAGTTTGAAACATTACCACTATAAATACCATACCCTCCTTGTGGATTGGGATCTATATATAACTCAAGCAATGATTCGGTGTTGAATTTATTAGCACCATTAAACGCATTATGGTAGGTGGCATACGGCATTAATGATTTACCGCTGTTTGTTATAACATCAATTAAAGTGGCTTTGGCATCGGCCCAGTCCTGCGTATAAACGTAAGCTTTACCTAACAACCCTTTTGCCGCCCATTCAGTGGCCCGTGCCTCATCGGTAGAAGGCCAAACTTGTCCTTTAAGTAATGTTGCGGCTTGTTTTTCATCACTTATAATTAATGCCCATACATCTTTTACAGGGCTGCGTGCTACTTGTGTTGCAGCTAAACTTTGAGGCACTTCAGTATATAACGGAACTCCGAGTTTGTCGCCGTTTACACCGCCTGCCTGCATATATGCTTCGCCATACAAACATTCAAGCTGCATATAATACCATCCCCTAAGGCAATAAGCCTGGCCAATTATCAGGTTAACAGTTGCCTGATCTACAGATGGGTTTGTTTTTAATAATACACCTGCTGAATAAATAGTAACGTTACAATTTTTTACACCTACATATAAGGCGTTCCATGTTTCCTGTGCACCTCCATCTCCTACGGTAAGGTTGTTAGCCGCCATTTCGCCGGTAAATGAAAAAGGATTTCCGTTAAGCACATGCGTTGATTGTCCCAACATCCTTGGCAAAAAGTCAAACCCAAACAGGCCAACATCCCGCAAATCAGAGTAGCACGATACCAGGACTGTTTGCAGTTGTGTAATAGTTGTAGGGTAATTACTGCTGCTATATTGATTTGGAGGCCCAACGTTAACCGGGGCTTTTTTACATCCCGCTATCAAGATAAATGCGAGTGCAGCTATATATTTTTTCTTTATCATTTTAATAAATTTTGAAGGTTATTACTATAAACTAACATCAAGTCCTGCTGAAAAAATACGGGCCTGAGGATAATTTGTTACCGCATCAATACCCTGCGTAGTAGGACTAACAGTACCACCTGTAGTAAATGCACTACCCAGCTCAGGATCAAGGCCTTTATATTTTGTGATGGTGAATACATTGTTTGCCATTACAAAAACCCTCAGGCTTTTAATGCTGACCTGTTTTAAAGTATTATTAGAAAAAGTATATCCTAATTGCAGGTTTTTAAGCTTCACATAAGCGCCACTTTCAACAAAATAGCTGTTTACAGAAGAGTAATTTTGGTTTGCATCCAACGCATTTCCGCCTCCGGGAGTAGGGCTAAGCAACCTGGGTTGCGATGTAAGGCCGTTTGAACCTAAGAAAGAATCGTTGAAGACCTGCGATGTAGTATTCCCATCCTGGAAAAGCGATTGTTCATAGGCTTTTACGCCATTAAACAGTTGTACGCCGGCAACGCCATTAAATAATGCGGCTAAATCAAATCCGGCATAGTTAAGGCGGATATTAAATCCATAAACAAATTTAGGGTTGGGGTTTCCAATTGGCTGCCTGTCATTCTGATCAATTTTGCCATCACCATTTAAATCCTGGTATTCCAAGTCTCCTATATCAGCTTTATGACCATTAACAACTTGCTTTTGAGCGTCGGCCTCATTTGAAAATATTCCCAACACCTTGTATCCATAAAACTCACCAAAAGGAAGGCCTACCTTGGTAATTGTTAATTGTTGGTTAGGCATTTGACTAAAGCTGGTATTACCCATGCTGTAATAATTATAGCCACCATAAACAGCATCAGTTGCAGCGCCGCTTAGTTTGGTTACATTATTTTTATTATAGCTTATATTTCCACTTACGTCAAAACCGAGCTTGCCAATTTTATTACGATAACCTGCCATCAATTCAACTCCTTTATTGTCAACATCCCCGATATTTGTAATATATGGTTGAGTGAATCCTGAACTTGCTGATAATGGTAATTGATAAATTAAATCAGAAGTCTTTTTGTTATACACTTCAACTGTGAAATATAAACTGCCACGTAAAGCTTCTCCATCCAGGCCCAAATTAGTTTCAGTAATTGTTTCCCAATGCAAATTTGGATTAGGTATGCCAGTTAAAGTATTTGCTATTTGAAATGGCTGACCAGGAGCGAAACCTTGTGCACCAACAGAATAACCATTAGCATTATTAAATTGGCTATAGGTTGAAGTAAATGAATATGGCGAAACGTTGGAGTTACCAAGTTGTCCATAGCTTCCGCGAAATTTCAGGCTATTTATAGATGGCAATAACTTTTTAAAGAAAGGCTCGTTACTGATTGTCCAGCCGGCAGATACCGCCGGAAATACACCTTTTTGTTTATCAGGTCCAAACACATCGTAATTAGCATCCTGCCTTATAGAACCAGATAAATAATAGCGCTCGTTATAATTGTAATTCACCCTTGCAAATTGCGATTTTATAAGCCCTTGAGGGTCATATGTACCTGAAAGGGCCAGAGATGAAGCAGAAGTTTGAATATATGAATAACCGGGTTCACCTATTGAACTCATTGATGAATAGACGTTATTTGTTTTATTAACGATCTGCTCGTAGCCTGCTAAGGCACTGATATTATGTTTTCCAAAACTTTGATTATAGGTTAACACATAATTGGTGAGTAACTGACTGCTTTGCGCATAGGATTTACTAAGGCCATTAGTTGAAGATGCAACAGGGCCAAAATTATAGGAGTTCTGATAAAAATCAGTTGTTTCTAAAAAATAGCTGTATCCTAAAGTGGTCTTGAAATCCAGGTGAAAAGGAAGTTTCACATCAGCATATGCATTTCCCTGGAAATTATTTTTCACATCCTGTGCACCCGCTGAATTAACTGCCCCTAAAGGATTCGGCCCTCCAAAAGCAATTTTATATCCTGGAGGCTCTGTTCCCCAGCTTCCATCCGGGTTATAAACAGGGATAATAGGCTGCGTGCGGAACGGCGCATTATGCAAATCGGCCTCGGCGCCAACCAGTGGAGAAGTTATCCGTTGAGATACATCAATTTGCTCGCCTATGGTAAGGTATTTACTTAGTTTATAATCTGTATTAATGCGTGCGCCTCCAATATTTGAGTAGTTTTTAATGAAAATACCTGTTTGCTGGTTGTAAAACCCGGAAGCAAGGTAATTCACATTAGCAGAAGCGCCAGAAACTGAAAGATTATAATTTTGTTCGGTACCATTGCGGTATAATAAATCTACCCAATTGGTATTGGCGAGCGTATCAGTTTTGGTAGCTCCGGCAAAGAATGCTGGATTAACAAGGTTTTGTAGCTTTATGAAGTCACTGGTACCAAGTAATTGAACCAATTTAGGTTTGGTAATACCATACCTTGAGCTAAAAGATATTGAAGGCGGCGCTCCAATTCCCGAACCCTTTTTGGTTGTAACAAGTATAACACCACCTGCAGCCGCAGAACCATAAATAGCTGCTGAAGCAGCATCTTTCGCAATATCCATGGATACTATATCCTGCGGGTTAAGATTGTTTAAGTCGGCTTGTCTAACTCCATCAACTATGTATAAAGGATTGGGCTGATAAAATGAAGCCACACCCCTGATAATTACTTGTGGAACGGCATCAGGAGCTGCAGAATTTTCAATTATGTTAACACCAGCTACTCTTCCCTGCAAGCCTTCAATAGGGTTGGTAATAGGCTGATCTTTAAAAACTTCTCCTTTAACTGAAGATATAGAGCCGGTAAGGTCCTTTCTCTTTTGAGTGCCGTAGCCCACTACAACCACTTCATTTAATTGCTGAAGATCTTCTGCCATCGCAACGTTGATAACGCGTTTACTGCCAACGGTGATCTCCTGTTTTCCGTAGCCAACTCCTGAAAATACAAGTACGTCAGTGCCGCGGGCATTGATCTTGTAATTTCCATTTGCATCGGAATTTGTTCCTTGTGTAGTTCCCTTTATTACGATGGTTACACCAGGGAAAGGATTGCCTTTTTCGTCGGTAACTTTACCTGTAATTGGTGCCTGTGCGAAGGTGGACAGAGACATCAATAAAAGCAAAGGACAAAAAAGTAACTTGAGTAGTAATTGTTTTTTATACATAATGATTTTATTTTAGGTTTAATAATTGATAAGCTGGTAATTGGTGCTTTTGGCTGAATGCCGCGGATATGAAACTATCCTGAAAACAAGTGGTCATTAAAAGGCTTTTTGCGTTTGTGAAAAATATTGTCACATACATAAAAGCGTTTCAATACCGGGTTAAGGGCTTGATACATTTTCATAATAAGTACGGGTTAAAAAAAACAGTTTATAATTGCTTATTGCTTACACGATATAGTAGGCTGCAATTGGCATATCAAAGAGAAGATATAAAAGATATTACATCAAGTTTCAAAATCAAAATATAAAGAATATTAAGGTTTAAGTTTAGTTAATTATCTTATTATCAGTTATTTGTGTCGATTTTAAATTAGTGAAAATATAAACTCCATATAAACAAATATGTTGTAAAACAAGATTGTTACATCGCTTTTATGGCCATTATAGCGTTGTCAAACTCATCATTATGAATGATCGACTTGCTTTTTATGCGGGTTTTATAATTATAGATGGTATTTACCGAGTATTCCAGGATATGGGCTATCTTCTCCGTGTCGTTTATTCCAAGCCTAACGAGGGCAAAAATACGGAGGTCGGTGTTTAATAATTGGTTCGGTAATAGCTTAACACGGTTCTCTTCGCAAAACAGTTCATTGTAACCATTAACAAAGTTGGGGAATATCTTGAGAAAAGCCCTGTCAAAATTGATGAACAACTCTTCACGTTCTTTGGTAAGGTTGATGTTATTAACCAGTACCCTTATATCCTCATACCGTTTGGTGGTGAGTTTATTATCAACGGAGCGTTTAAATTTATCCAGCTTATTAATGTATTCCGATATCAGGTTAAAATAATAGCCTATATATTCTTCCTTGATCTTATTGGCTTCATTAAGTTCAATAATGCTTCTTTCAAGGTTGTGATTGGTATCCAGTATTATTTTATCAGCAATTTTTAGTTTTTGCAATTGCTTGTAAATAATAAAGGCGAATGCTATCACCAAACATACCAGTATAGTTAACAACGACGCGTAAAAGAATAGGGCACGTTTTTGTTCTTCCTCGTAATTTATCCTGTCGCTGGCTATAATGGGCAGTATGGCGCTAACCTGTAGCTTTCTTTGGCGTGCCCCATAAAAAATGGCATCATCCATAGCCTTTTTAATATAGATATAGGCATTTTTTACATCGCCGCTTTTATAGAGCAGTTGGGCCAGGTTAGTCATTGCCGCTGCTTCTTTGGTTGATGAGCGTACATCGGCCATGGCTGCCAGTATTAACAGGTTGATGGCACTATCCGGAGAGTTTTTTCTGATGTAGATATCACTTAATGTTGATGCTGTAACCGCAAACTGATGGTCGGTTAACTTATAATGGCTAATGAGCACTTGCAGATTGGTAACGGCCATATTGGTATTGCCTGTTTTAAGATAGCGCAGTCCGGAATAATAAACATACTCAAATGAGTTGCTCGCGCATAGGGTTTTGGCCGAATCAATATATTTACTAGCCCAGCTATTATAAATGGGGGTATAAAAATTGTCCTTATCAAAATCAGCAAGATCATAATACGTGCGGGCATTCAGAAAATAATACTCTTTGCGGGCGGAATCATTAAGCAGTTTTACATTAACGGTCTTCAGCGAATCAAAAGCCTCCTTAAACATTCCCGATGACAACAGGATAAACCCGAGCTTAACTTTACTATAAGCTACTTTTACCGGATCGTGCAATAAATGCCCGGTTTGCTGTAGTTTTTGTACGTTGTAGAAAGCTTTATCATAATTAAAGGATTTATACTCATCATACAGGCTTAAATAAATATTGTAGCGTGCGTTAAGGTCTGTTGTTTTTGTATTGTTTAAATATTTTTCAAGCTTCTCAATCCGCAGGTTTTTCTCCTCATCATACTCCTGTTTTTTATCCAGTACATCATTTAGCTTATAGAGCAACGTGTCGTAGCTTTTACCGGCAAACACTGAATGAAACAGAAATAAAAAGGGTATAAGGAGTACTACTCGTTTCATGTAAGGCGTAATAGTTAAATATTTATAAAATACTGTATAATAAATTAGGTCAATTATTTAGCCGGTTTAGGAGCTTGCTTGGTTTATGCTTTTAAAATTATGAAAAAAAATCCAATCTGTTATCAAGCTGAAATCTAAAATTAAGCTATTAATAATTGTTTGAAATACAGTCAATTATAAAAGCGCCTCATTTATAAGGTTATAAATATCAGGCCGCTTATCTGGTGCAAATAAGTGCTTTGTTCAAAGCGTTAAAATATTCATAGTTTTGCTGTCGCATGTTAGATATTTTATTCAGGGATGACGATCTTATAGCTATTAATAAACCGCATGGGCTGCTGGTGCACCGCTCATCAATTGCGGCGGATGCTGAAGAGTTTGCTTTGCAGCTGTTGCGGGATCAGGTGGGGATGAAGGTAAACCCGGTTCACCGGCTCGACAGGAAAACGGGTGGCGTACTGCTATTTGCCTTTAATAAGCAAACCGAAATAGCCATGCAGCAGCAATTCTCGGATAATCTGGTAAAGAAAAGATACCTGGCAATAGTACGTGGCCATACGCCTGATATGGAGGATATCGATTATCCACTCAGGAAAGAAAACGGAACCTTACAGGAGGCTTTTACACATTTCCATACACTACAACGCGCCGAACTGGATGTGCCACTGGGCGCGCACCCAACATCGCGCTATTCATTAATTGAAGTTGCGCCTGAAACCGGGCGTATGCACCAGATCAGGAAACATATGAGCCATGTGTTTCATCCCATTATAGGCGACCGTACGCATGGTTGCAATAAGCAAAACAAATTGTTTACTGAACGCTGGGAAATGAACACCATGCTGCTGCATGCGTTGAGTTTAGGCTTTAAACACCCTGTGAGTGGGATCTATGTTAATATTGAGGCCCCGCTGCATGATGAGTTTAAGCGGGTAATGACTATAATGAACTGGTGATTACTACAAATACCAGAAACAAACACAGCTGTAATTTGTACTAATTGTATGACCAAACCAATGCACTACACCATTACGTTAAATGGTGATGAACACCATATCACTATATCTCCTGTTATTGAAACCATACATGGCAGCGATAAATACGTTACCGGCGTGTTTAAACTAAGCGAAGGGCATGTAGATATGGGCGAAATTGTTTTTGATGATAATATGAACCAGTGGGAATACACCGGCGAAGGGGATATCACACACCGCGAAGCGGGAGAGATTGCCGATTTTATTCGCAGATATAAAGAGCCGGCCGCTGATAATGGCTTCATTTAAAGATAACATGTAATTGTTGGTGTTAAATAATTACAGCATTATCTTTGTCTCCCGTATATTTATAAATGATAATCAAAAAACTATAAAACATGGATGAGATAGAAGATTACTCCGAATCAATTCATGAGCAAAGTAATGAGCATGCACATAAGATAGTGCATGAAAGTGGTGGTAAAGAAAAGTGGGTGATATTTGTAGCGCTTACAACAGCAGTAATAGCTGTGTTGGCTGCCATCACCGGACTTTTGGCCGGCGATCATGCCGATGAAGCTATGCTGGCGCAGATGAGATCTTCAGATCAATGGGCATTTTACCAGGCAAAAGGTATTAAGGCTGATATCCTTAGCTCATCAAATAATATGCTTGTTTCCATTGGCAAAGCGCCTGATACCGCCGCTGCCAATAAGGTTAAAAAGAACAAGCTGGATCAGGTGGAGATAATGGCTAAGGCTCAGGATTATGAAAAGGAATCAAAAGAACATGTGGCCAAACATAAGGTTTTAGCCAGCGGCGTAACACTTTTCCAGATAGCTATTGCCATTGGCGCTATATCCATTATTACCAAGCGTAAATTGCTGTGGGTGGTAAGTATGGGCTTTGCAGTAATTGGTATATATTTTCTGTTACATGGCACTGTGTTCTGATCGTGTTTAAATAAATAAGTCCCGGCAGGAAATTCAATTCAGTATCTTTACCGGCAATGATAAAGAAAGCACTGGAAAACCTTGGAATAGCCGAGCTGAACGAAATGCAGAACGCGGCTATAAGCGCTGCCAAAAAAGGGGATGTAATATTACTTGCGCCCACAGGCTCGGGTAAAACGCTGGGGTTTTTGCTACCGCTGCTGTCAGTTTTAGATTCGAACGTAAGTCAGGTTCAGGCATTGATAATGGTGCCATCGCGCGAGCTGGCTTTGCAAATAGAGCAGGTATTTAAAACCATGGGAACAGGTTTTAAAATAAACTGCTGTTATGGCGGCCATTCCACAAAAATTGAGAAGAATAACTTTATACAGCCACCGGCAGTATTAGTTGGTACGCCCGGCAGGATAGCGCATCATATCCGCCTCGAAAATTTCGCGACTGATAAAGTGCAAACACTAATATTGGATGAGTTTGATAAAGCGCTTGAATTTGGTTTTCAGGATGATATGGAATATATCATCAGGCAATTGCCGGCTATAAAAAAGCGCATACTTACCTCGGCTACTAAAATGGATGAGATACCACGTTTTACGGGTGTCAGCAATCCGCTTAAGCTCGATTTTCTGAATAACAAAACCAATGCACCTGATCTGCAACAAAAGGCAGTTATTGCTGAGGCTGCCGATAAACTGGAGGCGCTGTTCGCTTTAATATGCAAGATAGGCACGAAAGCTACTTTAGTTTTCTGCAATCACCGCGAAGCTGTAGACCGCATCAGTGATATGCTTTGGGAAATGGGCCTGCCGAATGATATTTTTCATGGCGGGATGGAGCAGGAGGACAGGGAACGGGCATTACTGAAATTCAGGAATGGGAGCCATAAGATTTTGGTTACTACCGACCTGGCATCAAGAGGGTTGGACATACCTGAGATTGAGTATGTGATACATTACCAACTGCCACATAATGAGGAAGCTTTTTTGCACCGCAATGGCCGCACGGCACGTATGCACGCTAAGGGCACATCTTATTTAATATTATCGCCTGATGAAAGCCTGCCTTATTTAAAACAACAGCCCGAGGTGGAAGTGCTGCCGGGAAAAAATGTGATCCCTAAACCCAGCGAGTGGGCCACGCTATATATCGCCGCAGGCAAAAAAGATAAAATAAATAAGGTAGATATTGTAGGTTTGTTATTGCAAAAAGGCCAGCTGGCTAAAGAAGACCTGGGTTTGATAGAAGTTTTAGACCATACCTCATATGCGGGTGTAAAACGTAACAAGATAGAGCAGGTGGTAAAGCTTGTAAGAGCTGAAAAGATTAAGAATAAGAAAGTTAAAATAGAGATATCAATATGAGTAATAATGATATAATGAAGAAACTTAGGGTAGCGCTTAAGTTTACCGATGACGATATTGTAGAGGTTTTAAATTTAGCCAATTTCAGGATCACTAAAACTGAACTGGGCGCTATATTCCGCAATGAAGATCACCCAAACTTTAAACCCTGCGGCGACCAGATACTGCGCAACTTTTTAAATGGCCTCATTATTTATAAACGTGGCCCTAAGCCTGCTGTTAATACTAATGAGAAGAAGCCGTAGGCACTTCTGTAACATGTAATCTGCCGCTTTTAATTAACCGCTGCTGCTCGGTCGAGAAAGATTCACGTGCGCCAAAATCCTGTACCCAGTAGTGATGATTTTCGGCAACGCCAACTTCTTTAAAGGCGGGGTTCATGAGGTTTTTGCAATGGCCCTCGCTTTTAAACCAGCCGTCCATTACTTCTTCAATGCTTTCCTGTCCGGCGGCAATGTTTTCGCCTATCATAAAGCTTTTATAACCCTTAATACTATAACCGGCTGCCACAATACGGTCTTCCATGCTGCGGCCATCCTTACTGGTATGGCTAAAGTATTTATTGTTCGACATATCCCATGCATGGCCCTCAGCTGATTTTTGCAGCAGGTCGTTCCATACCAAAGGCGGGGCAGGGGGCATATAAATTACACCGCAGGTACAGCCTTTGGTACGTACACTGTTTATCCGATTTAAAAACTCCTTTTTAAATTCCTTTTCACCGTCGGGCTGCCGGGTATGCGCTGCTACTCCTAAAAAAGTAACAACGGTTAACAAGCAGCCAAAAATCAATTTCTTCATAGTGATACTCTGACAATAAGAACGCTGGAAAGTTTAATAGTAATATAGGGGATATCAGGTTTTGGGTCGCCTGATGTTTGCCCGCCATTTGTTGCGCTTTTTACGACGGTAAATGAGCATTATGGAAACAGCTATCAGTACAATTACTGCAATAAGGATTATAATGATGCTATCCTTTTGAAATACAAGTTGTTGTAAAGTTTCTCGTTGTTGGCTGTATAGAATTTTTTTTTATTTTCAAATGCTTCTTCAGCTTTGATCCTGGCTGCAAGTACGGCCTCGTCATGCTTGCGGATGCTATCGTTTATGAAATCATGTCTTTTGAGGGCCACATCACCTTTATCGTAGTTATCTGTAAGGTTATAGAGTATGGCAAAACGTAACTGTACAGCGGATTCAGCCCTGTTGAGATGATTTTTGGTTGATAATTTTAATGCCTCGTTCAAATCGCTAAGAGCTAAGGGATAATCCTTTATATCCATCTTAATGGATGCAATATCAAGCAAGGAAGAGATAATGCCTGATACATCACCTTTGGCCCTTGAAATGGCATTGGATTGCAACGCAAACCACTTTGCCTGGCTGTATTCTTTTTGTGACCGGTAAACCCTTGATAAGTTATTAAAGCATCCGCGCAAGCCAATGCTATCTTTTGCCCTTGAAAAATAATGCAGGGCCAGCATAGTGTACTTAATAGCTTTAGTTTGATACGCTAATTTTTTATCCTCATCGGTAATGGTATCATAGTGCATATATCCATTAGCAATTTGAGAGTAAATAGGAGCCTTCAGCAGCTTGCCTGTAATTGATAAAGTATCAAGCGGAGCGGCAAATAATTTGCTTATACCCAATAGAAAAATAGCAACAATTGTAACAGGTATCTTCATAAATGAACTTGAATATATATACTATATTCAAATAACATGCCCTTTTATAATTATTTAACCATCCAATACAAAATAAATTTCTTTTTGTTTAAATAATGCTCTTTAGGTAAAGATGGAAGAGGTTTTTAAAACGCGACGGAGTGCTATTAATTATAAGCACAAGATAATAACTGATACTAACAGCCCTGGAATGGGTATAGTAATTAGTACAGATCTATTGACTGCAGATTGTAATTATTCAATTATTGCTTCGTACTTTTTAATGAAAGTCTGCATGAATTTTACCTTCGAAATTAAAAGGTTAAAGAGGCTTATACCGATGATTGCGCAAGTAATACCTGCCAACACATCCAGCACAAAATGATGACTGGCGTATACAGCTGTGAACCATATGCCGATAACCACAATGAAGAACAGGATATTTATAAAACCCAGGCGGTTTTTTAATCCATAATATAAAACTATAACAGGGTATGCCGAGTGCAGTGAAGGCATAGCCGCAAATACATTTGAGCCTTTGGCGTATATGGATTTAAATAGATTGATATGGAAATATGCATCAAACTTTGCCAGTCCGCCGGTATTGCCTATGGTTAGGGGGTGGAAGGTAAAGCCATAATTTTCGATATACCAGGGTGGTGCGGCGGGGTATACATAGTAAACCACAAAGCCAAGCAGGTTAACCAGTAAAAAAGTTAGCGCGAAATATAAAAATTGCCTTTTTCTGGTGAAGAACAGGTATGCTGCGAATGACAGGGGAACTGGGATCCAGCATAGATAGAACAAACCGGTAACTATATCCAGAAAGGTTGTGCCTTTTAATCTGAAATACTCATTGGGGGTTACCAGCTTACCATTAAGGTTAATGCCGAATAGGTGCTTTTCGAAATTATACAGATCGGCAATGTGAACGGTATTGTAATTATAATTAGGGAAGGCCTTCATATAATCAAAAATCACCCAGTAAAAAATGAATATAGAAAAGCCGAGTATAAACTTGCGTGTACCTACCGACAGGTAGAACATGCTGTTGAATATACCAATAAGTACCAATTGATCTACCTTATAACCTACCAAAAAGATGGAAAGCAGCAGATATGCAACCGATAGTAACGAAACAACAATTATTGATTTGATATTTACTGTTACGCCATTGTTAATAGCATCCTTCATGCTATTTTTTAATAAAATCTGAACGGAAAATCTTATCCCATAGGGGAGAGCTCACACCATATCCCTTGTCAGGATCCTGGTAATGATGCAGCATATGATGTTGTTTAATTTTTTTCCAGATATTGCCCTTAAAGTTAAAGTGATGTATGGCATAATGCGATATATCATAAAAAAGGTAGCCTAAAATAAAGCCCGGAAAAAATCCCCAGATATCATTAACCGGCAGTATGGCATTAAACAGAAAATAGAAACCTGTTGCCAGTGGTATACTTACCGATGGGGGTAATACCAGCCTTTTAGCATCGCTGGGGTAATCATGGTGTACACCGTGAAATATAAAGTGTAAACGCATCGCCCATGGTTTATCGGCAGGTACGTAATGAAACACAAAACGGTGCATTATATATTCAACCAGCGTCCATACAAAAAGGCCGAGTATAAACAAGCCAAAGAAAGCAACTACACCCAATGACAGTACAAACGATTTATAAATGCAGAAAGCAATAACCGGAACAAAGATGAATAGGGGCACTGTAAAATGAACCTTAGAAAGCGATTCTAACAGATCGCTTTTAAACATTCGTACAGACTCCTGTGAATTGGAAATATATTTTTTTTTCATAATGCCTCAGGGTTTAAAACGTTCATAATTTCTCTGCCTGCTAAATGGGAAAACTGATCCATTTTAATGTTTCTCAAGCCATTTTAAAATGAAACGGTTCAATTTTAATAAAGATATTTATAAGTATAAATAAATTTATATAATTATTGCGAAGATATGATATTTTCAGGGGCTTGCCTTCATCACCACATCAAAATTACATATTGTGCCAGTGAGTTAATCCGACTTTAATATTTTAACACCAAAATGGGTTATTTATTTTCTTCTTCAGCTATGATTTTTTTAGCATCCCTTAGCCTGTTAAACGCGGTAACATTAGTTAATAAAGCTAATACTGTTATAGGAATGGTAAATATCGACATGGTTTCGAAAACATGAAAACGAACACCCGGGATATACAGTTTATAATTACCACCGATATACATTGATGAAACACCGCAAATAATGGCAAATACGCCAATGGTTACCACGCGTTCAGGTCGCTGCATTAAGCCGCCTTTAACCTCTATTCCAAGGCCTTCGGCACGTGCGCGTACATAACTTACCATCATTGAGCCAATAAGGGCTATAAACGCGAATATGGAGCTTAAAAAGTAGTGGTGAGCAACCAGGTAATAGCAAATGCCAAAAAACATGATCAACTCGCTATAGCGGTCGAGCACCGAATCATACAATGCACCGAAGGTTGATTTCATGTTGCCAAGCCTTGCCACCTGCCCGTCGAGCATATCAAAAAGACCTGCAAATAATATGAGGCCACCGGCCCAGCCTATATAGGTAAGATCGCCGCGGTTGCCTTCTTCGGCCCCTATAATAAATATAACAGCCACACCTACATTCAGTACAAACCCAATTGAAGTGACAGCATTAGGGGTTAGCCCTAATTTAATAAGCACTTTAACAACCGGGTCAATAACTTTATAGATACCTAGCTGGAGGTTTTTCCGCACGGACGTTTGTTGTTCCATTTGTTTATACAGGTTATTCAAATATAGTTAAAAATCAAATTGAACCAATACACGAACACCCCATTTCGGGGCATTAAGGTAATCTAAATAGGTAAACCGTCTAACAAGATCTACACGTACAAATTTAAATATGTTCTCAACGCCAACACTACCCTCAATATAAGGAGTGCTTCCTAATGCGTGTGTTATAGCCTGGCCGTTTCCATCAACAGGGAATTGGTACAGGGCTGGGTGTAGTAAAGGATCATTCTTATCGCTTAAGCCACCATATATGCCTTTAAATGATGCCACCTCGCGCCATTTCAGTTTTTTCAACAGCGGGATCTTGTTAAAGAAGTATCCCTGGAAATGCTGATCGATATTTATGCTTTCGTTATGGTCGCCCACAAACTCTAAAAAGTTCATTAAGTTGTAGGAGTAAAGGTCATACGCATAAGTTTGGTTGGCCCGGAAAATATTTAACAGGGGATAAGGTACCTGGCCAAAAATTTTCGCGCCTTCAACCCGTACATCAGCAAAACCAAATTGTGACAGATAGAAACGTTTATCGATCTGGGCATGGATTTTGGCATAGCTGTAACTGCTGTTAAACAAATTATTTATTCCCTGGGTATAGTTTAACTGAAATATAGGATACTTGGTAGGGATGGGGGTCCTGTATATTTTACCCTGGTAATATTGCTCGTTAGGTGCGTACCTTAATGTTGTAGTAACATCAGATGTAGTAAGGTTGGTAACCGTATTAGGCTCACCGTTTATCACATTATTAAAGTATAATGAGCCGGCCGCTGATTGCGTATGGTTTGTGAAGACTACTTCATATGAGAAATGACTTTCATATTCGTGTTTATAGTCAAGTCTGTAGTATGCATTGTATAAATACTTGTCGTTATTACCACGTTTAAATGAGAGCAAGAAATTATCTTCCTGCACAAACTGTAAATCTTCGCCCGGTATGGTCACATCTTTCTGAACACTTGCCCGTATATAATCCTGTGGGAACTTATATATTGTTTTATTGTTTAGTGAATAGGTGGCACTGAGAAAATATTTCCATTTCTCATCCTTAAAGCCATATGCGGCATAGGTTTCAAAATAATAACGTTTGCTTAGTTCTGGCGTCGTTCGGCCACCAACACGCAACCTGAAACCTTCAACAGGGTCAAAGCTGTAAAAAGTATTGGCAGGCCCAAGCTCAAACCAGTCGAACGATTTATAACCAGCCAGTAACAAGGTAGCTATATCCATAGTACGCTTGTATGAAGGCATAGTTTTTAGGCTATCAATGTTATGGTAAGTGTTGTATTCGGTAGTGGTTAGGGTATCGAGCCTGTTTTGTACCCAAAATTGATCGGTCCGGTGCTTTACTTCATCAGAGTTGGCTGATGCATCTGCAATGTAAGTGGTATCGGGATGTGGCTTATTTACAGCATAACTGCCAAAGGTGCGCGTTCTTATACCATATAAACCACCGCTTTTACTTTTTGTTAGTCCAAAATCAGCATATACTGTGCTTTTGCTCAGGTGGTAACGTTCATCCGGATTTTGTTCAAAATCCAGGTTTACATGCATTGTTTTTACAAAGTTAAGGTTGATGTTTTTGTTGATGTAAAGTTTAGCATGCTGCACTGCGAAATGACCATCAAGTGTAACATATATTTTCCCTTCAAAAAGCATATCAGTAGTATTACGCGGGGTAAAGCTAAGCTCAACAACCTTGGTGTTATTTATAACCAGTGTATCGGTAATGAAAAACTTGTAATAAGTTGGTGCACTTTCAGCAATAGGGCTTAAAAAGTTATTGGTCATCAGGAAGATGCTATTATCGTAAATATCAATATCAGCATACATATGCTTAAAATACTGACCGATACCTTCGCTATCAACAGCACCACCAAAATCAACGTGTTTTTCGCCTAATACAGTGGTTTTTGTTTTTTCAGGACTTTTGCGGTAATATATCTGCGCTATTTTCTCATCCACATAAATAGGAAGCAATGATTTTCCCGGTACCGATGTAGTATCACGGTTATCAATTACAAATTTGTATTTGCGGAAAAATTTCTTTTCAGTTATTTTGGGATTAACGTTAACAAATGAAAATACCATTTTATCGTACTCCTTATACTCAACATAGGGGTAACTTTCAGGGCGGTTTTGCTTTTTATGGGCAATAACCTGACGAATAAGTTCAACAGCGGGGTTATCCTTGTTACGATATTTAACTTTTTTGCCAGATTTTATATCAACCTCTTTAAGTGTTTGAGCTTCAGGAAACAGTTTTACGTTTATTACCTGTGTTTTGCCGGGTACAACCGGTAAAATAGCTTCTTTATAACCTACATATGATATTTTAATATGATCATAAGTTGGGATGTTTGTACTGACAGTAAATTTGCCCTGGGCATCGGTATTGGTGCCGATAGAAGTTCCCGGAAATGAAACTGTAACAGCTATAAGGGGTTGTCTGTTGCCCGCGTCTGTTACTACGCCTGTAATCACAGTATTTTGCGCAAACAAAAACGACGACGTAAGGAATAAAAAGAACGTTAAAAAAAATAATCTTTTATAAAAGTTTCTACAATCCATGTACTTTATGCAATTATGCAAATACAAATCTCTTTTGCAGCAGATAGTTATAAGTAACACCCACTGTAACAGATACTATTATTTTTGATATAATATAACTTAATCCTAAATAATGAGTAACTATAAACACGCCTAAAGTTGATAGTAATAAATTACCATTCCAAATTATAAGGTATTTTAATACCTGCATAGGTATCTTTTTTTCCTTACGGTTGAAGACCCAGTTTCTGCCCAAAGCAAAATTGGTAACACCTCCAACTATAGTGCCAAGTAAACTCGCAATTACGTACCAAAAGTAGAAAAATTCCTTACAGACTATTGTGGTCAAAAAGTCAAAAAGGGTGGCGATAATCGAGGAGGCCTGGGCTTTTATAAAAGTTGACATTAAAATTTCAATAGTTTAAACGCTACAACGAGTTGCAGCAGGATGTTAGTATAAATGCCGGCCAGCACATCATCCATCATAATTCCCCATCCGCCGGGTAAAAGTTCCATTTTTTTGATGTATAGGGGCTTTACTATGTCAAAAAAGCGAAACAATAAAAGTGCACATAACACATATGTTACATTCACCGGTAAAAAAAGCATGCTGATACACATACCGGCAACTTCATCAATTACCACCCGGGCCGGATCTTCGCCCCAAAGTGGCACAACTTTGTTTGATGACCAAATGCCAACAAACAATATACATACGGTAATTATTACCGAAGGGATTGCCTGATATGCACCGGCCCAGGCAAGGTACCAGCAAATACAGCAAGCAACAGCAGCAACTGTTCCGGCTCCTTTGCCAATATATCCAATGCCCAGGCTGGTGGCAACCAGTTTATGAAACAACATTCTTATTATAGGGTATCAACCAGTTCCTGGTAGTAATCCAAGCCTAAGTGAGTGATCAAATCTTCACCCATCATGTGGCGTAATGTATTTTGCAGTTTCATTAATTGTTTGAAAATATCATTTTCAGCAGGCAAGCCTGGTGCAGTTTGCGGTGATTTTAAGTAGAAGGATAACCACTCCTGTATACCGCTCATGTTAGCACGTTTTGCAAGGTCAACAAATAAGGCCAGATCCAGTGCGATAGGCGCTGCAAGAATTGAGTCGCGGCAAAGGAAATTGATCTTGATCTGCATTTTGTAACCTAACCAACCGAAGATATCGATGTTATCCCAGCTTTCTTTGTTATCGCCATGCGGAGGGTAGTAGTTGATCCTGATCTTGTGGTAAAGGTCGCCGTATAATTCAGGGTTTCTTTCAGGTTGTAAAATGTCTTCCAGTACACCTAATTTTGAAACTTCTTTTGTTTTAAAGTTATCCGGATCATCCAATACCAAACCATCACGGTTACCTAAAATGTTGGTTGAGAACCATCCTGAAACACCAAGTGAGCGTGCAGCTAAGCCTGGTGCTAAAATAGTTTTCATTAATGTTTGGCCGGTTTTGAAATCCTTACCTGCAATAGGGGTATCAGTTAATTTAGCCAACTCAATTAAGGCCGGGGTATCAACTGTTAAGTTAGGTGCGCCATTTACATAAGGGATACCTAATTTTAAAGCAGCGTAAGCATATATCATACTTGGCGATATCAGCTTGTTGTCATCTAATAACGCTTGCTCAAAATTTGCAAGGGTTTCATGTATTTCTGATGCTTCGTAATAGATCTCGGTTGAACCGCACCATAATACAACTATACGGGTACAGTTATTTTTTTCTTTGAAGTCCTGGATGTCTTTCATAACAGCCTGGGCAAGCTCATATCTTGTGCCTTCTTTAACGTGAGTTGCAGTAAGGTTTTTAGCATAGTTTTGGTCAAATGCAGCTTTCATCGGAACAACTGCTTCCAGTTCAGCTTTTACTGAATGTAATAAACCTGCTTCAAGCACTTTAGCGTGCGTGGCTGCTTCAAATACGTTATCGGAGTACACATCCCAGCCTCCAAAAACAATATCGTTTAAATCAGCTAATGGTACAAATTCCTTAACCTTGGGGTTACGGTTTTCCGTTCTTTTACCTAAACGTATGTTTCCCATTTGGGTAAGTGAGCCAATTGGCTGCGATATCCCTTTTTTTACAGCTTCAACACCAGCAATCAGTGTAGTAGCTACGGCGCCTAATCCCGGAATCAAAATCCCAAGTTTTCCTTCGGCAGGTTGAATGTTACTTTTCATTTACTTTAATTTATTATTATACTGGCTACAGCCATTTGTTCTTTTTGTACCAGGCAAGCGTTTCGGCAAGGCCTTTATCCAGGTTATAAATGGGGTAGTAACCCAGTTCGTGTTTCGCTTTCTCAATATCACAATCCCAGTTTACGGCTGTTAGCTCTTTTAACTTATCGCTGTTGAGTATTGCGGCTTTGTTGCGCAAAGAACTGACATTTTCTGATATTGAAGCTATTATTTTTACAAAATTTACAGGCAGATGAAACTTTAAGGTTTTCAAATTTAGTACATTTTTTGCGATTGTTCCCAATTCGTATCTACTGTAAAAATTCCCGTCGGATAAATTATAGGTCTTTTGGTCGCACGTATACAAGGCCTTAATAGCTGCTTTAGCCAAATCCTTAACATATATGAAACTAAGCTTTTGCTCTGCCTGGCCAATATAAGGTTCAATTCCTCTTTTTAATTGTTGAAAAAAGATGAAGATCCCTGTATCTCGTGGTCCATAAACGGCTGTGGGCCTAAGTATAGTATAGTGTAATGAAGATATACTTTTTAATTGCTCCTCAGCCAGTAGTTTACTTCTGCCATAGTCAGTAATAGGGTTGGGGATGGTATCTTCGGTTATGGTGCCGCTTAAAGTATTGAGCGGGCCAACTGCTGCCAGACTGCTGATAAACACAAAGCCTTTTAAATTAATATCAGCTGTTTGTGCTGCCGCTGCAAGGTTATAAGTGTATTCGGCATTTATAGTATTATATTCGTTTTGCGACCGCGCCCGGGTGGCGCCGGCAGCATGTATAATATAATCGTATTGTTTTTCCTTAAGTTCTTTTTTTAAGGATATAAGGTTATCAAACTCAGGGTAGGTGTATTGGATATTAAACTCTTTAAGATGGCTGATGTCGCTTGTTTTTCGTACAGCAACATAAACATCAAGGTTGTTATGCAAAGCCTCCTCAATTAAATGATAGCCTACAAAACCACTTGCACCGGTTATTAAAACCCGCTTTTTCATATATCCTTTTCGTATAGCCTGTATTTTTTGTAAGGATCGCCTTTTATGGCAGCAATAGCATTGTTTATAAGGGTATTGTTTTCAAGTGTCCATCCTGCTTCGGCGCATTTAAAGCCTTTGCGTTTGTATTCCTTTATTATGGTGCCGTATAAGCAGGCTTCGATACCCATTTTGCGGTATCCATCAATTACGCCCAAAGCATATATGCGTATACGCGATATTTTTTTCTTGTTGAACAAGAGCTTGAAAATGCCTGTTGGTAATAAGCGGCCACGCTTAATAGTTTTAAATATTTGGTTATAATCAGGCAGTGCCAAGCCAAAACCAACAACTTTACCATCCTGTTCGGCAACCAGGCAAAAATCCGGGTCGAGGATCAGTTTAAGGTCTTTTGCAAGGTAATCAAACTCTTCATCAGTTAAGGGAACAAAGCCTGTATTATGGTCCCATGCCTTGTTATAAACCTCACGCAATTTGGCGGCTTCGTTTTTAAAGTCCTTAAGATTTATATTACGGATAGTAATATTGCTCCTTTTTAAACGCTCTTGTAAGGTGTTGAGCAGGCGTACCGATTTATCATCGTAATTTTGGCCTTCCCAGTTCCACGAGATCAAATCGATCTGTTTAGTATAACCTTGATTTTCTACCAGATCTATATAGTAAGGAAAGTTGTAGGTATCCATTAAAACAGGCGAACTGTCAAAGCCTTCAACCAGTAAACCACAGGGTTCATTGGTTGAAAAGTTAACCGGGCCTATGATTTTTTGGGTAACCCCTTTTTCCTTTAGCCAGTTTGCCGCTGCAACAAAAAGCGCATCAGCTACTTCCTGATCGTTAATGCAATCAAAGAAGCCGAAGAAGCCATCATTACAATTGTTGAACTTATTATGGGCATTATTTAAAATAGCGGCAATACGGCCAACTATTTTGCCATCCTTATAAGCCAGGAAAGTTTGTAACGAGTTATGCTTATGAAAGGGGTGCTTTGTTAGCAGGTCCCTTTGAGCAATAAATAGCTCAGGTACGTAGTATGGGTCGTTTTTGTAAAGATCGTGTGGGAAATCAATAAAATCAGTCAGCCCTTTTTTAGGGCTGACGGGAATTACTTCAATCATATTTTTTCTTTAACAGTAGTTACGCCTACTTCTTTAAATGCCTTGGCTATTTTATCAACGGCTTCATCAATCTGGTCGAAAGTATGAGTTGCCATTAATGAAAAGCGCAGTAAAGATGAATCTGAAGGCACAGCAGGTGATACTACCGGGTTTACAAATACACCAGCTTCCTGCAGGTATTTGGTAACCAGGAAAGTCTTATCGTTATCACGAACATATATAGGCAATATTGGGCTTTCTGTAGGGCCAAGGTCAAAACCTTCGTCTAATAAAAGCTTCATTGCGTAGTTGGTGTTATCCCAAAGTTTCTGGATACGCTCTGGTTCTGATTCGATAATATCAAGAGCGGCAATAACACTGGCTACAGAGCCCGGTGTCATACTGGCGCTAAACATAAGTGACCGTGCACGATGTTTTAAATAATCAATAGTTTCAGCATCACTTGCAATAAACCCGCCTAATGAGGCTAATGATTTACTGAATGTACCCATTATAAGGTCCACATCATCAGTAAGGCCAAAGTGCGAAGCTGTACCAGCTCCTAATTTACCAATAACACCAAGGCTATGGGCATCATCAACCATAATATTAGCACCGTATTTGTCGGCAAGCTCAACAATTTCAGGTAGCTTAACTATATCACCCTCCATGCTGAATATGCCGTCAACTACAATAAGTTTAACAGCTTCTTCAGGCAGAATGCTCAGCTTGCGCTCAAGATCCTGCATATCATTATGCCCGTATTTTATAACTTTTGAGAATGAAAGCCGACTGCCATCTATTAAAGATGCATGATCATATTCATCAAGTATTAAATAATCATTACGGCCTGTTACACATGATAAAACGCCAAGGTTTACCTGAAAACCTGTGCTAAATAATACAGCAGCAGGTTTCCCTACGTATGCTGCTAATCTGTTTTCTAACTCGATATGGATATCAAGCGTACCGTTCAAAAATCTGGAACCTGCACAGCCAGTACCATATTTATCAATTGCTTTTTTTGAAGCTTCTTTGATCTTGGGATGATTTGTTAAGCCCAAATAAGAATTAGAGCCAAACATAAGCACCCTTTTATGATCGATCATAACTTCAGTGTCCTGTCCCGACTCAATAGGCCTGAAATAAGGATATAGTCCCTTTTCCCTGATCATATTAGCATCCTGGAACTGAGCAATTTTTTCCTGTAGTTTTTTAACCATGTATATTAACCCTGCTTAAATTTTTTGTAAAAATACCATGAATAAGTTTATAACCTAAATTTTAGTGTGTAATTTTTTAAACACTGCTATTTTGGAAGCCTTAATCTCACTCGGCAAATTAATTAAATTTTTTGTTTAATTAATACCCCTATTTTTCATTTAGTTGTAAAAACATTATATCTCAGTATAAATAACGTATTTTTTTCTAAAAGTTGCGTAAAATTACAACAGCTAAATTTATATTCGTAATAAATTTAACATCCTAGTTAATCTTTACTTATATTGATGAAATTAATGAGCGCCAATCTCATTAATGCGATTTATAATTGCCCTACCACACATCTAATATATGAAAAAAATATATCTACTACTACTAATTAATTTAACATTATGTTTACCCAGAGTTGTTTTTGGCCAGGCAAGTACCGATACGGTTGTTACTTTAAAGCAATGTATTGAGTTTGCTTTGCGTAACCAACCCGCGGTAAGGCAGGCAGCAATTGATGAGCAGATTAATGAAAAGGATGTTAAAATAGGTCTGGCGGGGTGGCTGCCGCAATTAAGCTCATCAGGCGAGTATGAACATTATTTTAAAGGCAGTGTGCCGGTAGCGTTCAGCACTGGAACCACATCAACAACAACCGGGCAGACGGTGGCCGCACCAAATCTTGATGAATATTCGAGCTTAGGACTACAGGCCAGCCAGGTTATATATAATAGTGATGTGTTATTAGCTGCCAAAACAGCTAATTATTCGCGGTTATACTATAAACAAAATACACTGAGCAGCCAGATCAATGTATTGTCGGATGTGAGCAAAGCATTTTTTGATGTACTGCTATCACAAAAGCAATTGGATATATTAAATGAGGATATTGTAAGGCTGCAACGGAGCCTGAAAGATTCTTACAGTAAGTATCAGGCTGGTACTGCAGATAAAACAGATTATAAGCAAGCTACCATAGCGTTAAATAATTCAATAGCCAGCCGTAAGCAAACAACCGAATCAATAAAAGCCAAATTAGCCTATCTTAAACAAATAATGGGTGTAAAAGCAGGTACTACTTTAACCCTGGCTTATGATTCTGCCCATTATGAGAGTGAAGCATATATTGATACCAATCAGCAGCTGGATTATAACAAGCGCATTGAATATCAGCAATTGCAAACCACAAAAACATTACAGAATATAAACGTAAGTTATTATAAATGGCAATTTTTACCTTCTGTATCTGCCATAGGAGCATACAGTCTTAATTATATAAGCAGTAAATTTTCCAGCTTGTATAATAATGATTATCCCTCAGGCTATTATGGGCTTACATTATCATTTCCCATTTTTCAGGGAACAAAGCGCCTGCAGAATTTAAGTAAGGCCCGGTTGCAGTCTAGTCGTGCCGATATTGATATAGAAAATTCACAAAATACGATCAATACCGAATATGTGCAGGCACTGGCCAGCTATAAGAGTAATTATACCAATTGGGAGATACTGAAGCAAAACGTTGACCTGGCAAAAGATGTATATAAGGTAGTGAGCCTGCAATACCGGGAGGGGATAAAAACTTACCTGGATGTAATTGTTGCACAATCAGACCTGCGTACCGCGGAATTAAATTATTATAACGCTTTATTCCAGTTATTATCCAGCAAAATAGATCTTGAAAAAGCATTAGGAACCCTTACACCACAATCAAATTGAATTACCATCATATGAAGAACAGATATATCCTTTTCCTTACCCCAATTGCTTTGCTGTTTGCTGTATCATGTGGCAAAAAAGGCAAATCTAATGCGGAGCTGCCACCAACACCGGTAAATGTTGCCGAAGCCAAAACCGCTGAAGCTATTTATTATGACGAGTATCAGGGAACTGTTACCGCGTTAAATATCGTAGAGTTAAGAAGCCAGGTTTCGGGCTTTATTACCGGCATATTTTTTAAAGAAGGTGATGTGGTGCCGCAGGGTAAAGAGCTTTATGAGATTGACCGCCGTAAATATGTTGCGGCCTATAACCAGGCTGAGGCGAACCTCGGCAGCGCGAACGCAAACCTGGTAAAAGCGCAAAAAGATATTGACCGCTACAATATGCTGCTGCAAAACGATGCTGTGGCGCGCCAAACGGTTGACCAGGCCCAGGCTGCTTATTTATCAAGCAAAGGTGATGTTGATGTGGCCAAGGCGACAGTACTATCAGCCAAAACAGATCTTTCCTATGCAACTATAACCGCGCCGTTTACCGGCAGGATAGGCATTTCGCAGGTTAGGCTGGGGTCGCAGGTATCACCGGGCACTACATTATTAAATACCATATCGAGCGAGCACCCCATTGGTGTTGATGTGGTGATCAACGAACAAGATATTGCCAGGTTCTATAAATTAAAACAAAGTGGTACCGATTCTACCTTTAAATTAAAGCTGTCAAACGATAGTGCTTACAATGAGCCGGGCAAAGTTTTGGCGATTGACAGGGGCGTGAATAATCAAACAGGTACAGTTACCGTGAGGATACAGTTCCCGAATAAACAGGATGTGCTAAAGGATGGCATGAGCTGCGTGTTGCAGGTGTTGAACAGTGAATCGGGTAATCGTTTAATAATTCCATATAAGGCAATAACCGAGCAGATGGGTGAGTTTTTTGTGTTTGTATCACAGGATACTATTGCTCTTCAGCATAAAGTAAAGTTGGGACCACGTATAGGGGCAAATGTGGTTATCATGTCGGGAATAAACGAGGGCGATAAGGTGATAACAGATGGTTTCCAACGCTTGCGAGATAAGGGTAAGATAACTTTGGGCAAGCCTGCTGCGGCAGGCGCACCTGCAGGCGGGGCTAAATAACAATTGGCCTCCGGATACAATACACAAAATTATTACGAGATAAATTTCTCCTAAAAGCAAACGAATGATCGCAGATACTTTTATACGAAGACCGGTTACGGCAATTGTAATATCAATTGTAATTGTTGTAGTTGGTATTTTAGCTATTAGCAGTTTAGCCATAGGGCAGTACCCTGAAATAACACCGCCAACGGTAACGCTCTCGGCTACCTATAACGGTGCCGATGCATTAACGGTGGAACAAACCGTAGCAACACCTATTGAGGTACAGGTGAACGGTACATCGGGCATGACCTACCTGCAAAGTAACAGTACCAGCAATGGCCAGTTTAGCATGACAGCAAACTTTGAAGTGGGTACCGATGTTAATAATGCTGCGGTGGATGTTCAAAACCGGGTGAGTATTGCTACGCCGCTTTTACCGCAGGAGGTACAACGGCTGGGCCTAACCATACGTAAAAAAAATCCAAGTATATTGATGCTGGTAGCATTGTTTTCGCCTAAAGGGTCGCATGATGTTACTTACATGGATAACTATACCAACGTTTTTATAAAGGACGCTTTAGCGCGTACCGCAGGTGTAGGTGATGTAATTACCCGGGCAGATGACTTTAGTATGCGTATTTGGCTTAAACCCGATAAACTTGCCGCGCTGGGCTTAACGGCTACTGATATTATCAACGCTTTAAACGAACAAAACGCCCAGGTAGCGGCAGGAACGGTTGGTGGTACACCACAGAAAAAGCTACAGCCTTATGAGTATACAGTATTGGTAAAAGGCCGCCTGTCGGAGCCGGATGAATTCGGAGACATAATTGTGAAAACGCAACCCAATAACGGCGCAATAGTACATTTAAAAGATGTTGCCCGTATTGAACTGGGTAAGTTTAATTATGCAAATAACTCTTATGTTGATGATAAACGTGCTTCATACCTGCTGATATACCAGGCACCGGGCAGTAATGCGCTTGCAACTGCCGATGCGGTTTATGCTACCATGGATCAGCTTAAAAAATCATTCCCTGCGGATGTTGATTATGTGGTTCCGTTTGAGTCGATTACTGTGGTAAAGGTATCAGTACATGAGGTGGTGGAAACCCTGCTGATAGCACTGGCGCTGGTTATTTTGGTTGTATTCTTGTTTTTACAAAGCTGGCGCACAACGCTTATCCCTGTGCTGGCTATACCTGTATCTATTATAGGTACATTCATATTTTTTATACCACTGGGCTTTACTATTAACACGCTTACACTTTTTGGCTTTGTACTGGCGATAGGTATTGTGGTGGATGATGCCATTGTGGTGGTTGAAGCGGTGCAGCATTATATGGATGAAAAGGGGATGTCGCCAAAAGAGGCTACTTCACATGCCATGAAGGATATATCGGCCCCGGTAATAGCCATCGCGTTGATATTGGCGGCGGTGTTTGTGCCTGTTGGGTTTATACCGGGTATTGTTGGCCGGCTTTATCAGCAGTTTGCTATCACCATAGCTATATCGGTATTGATATCGGCCTTTGTGGCGCTTTCATTAACACCGGCATTGTGTACGCTGATATTACGCCCGCATAAAATTGATGAGCACTCAACCAACTGGCTGGATAAGCTTTTTCATAAGTTTAATACCTGGTTTGAGCGGACGACCAACAAGTATCGTAACGGGGTTGACAGAAGTATAAAGCATGCCAAGTTTGTAATTATTATACTGGTATGTATAGTGGTAGGTACCATATTATTATTTAAATATAAGCCAAGCGGGTTTATTCCGCTGGAGGATGATGGGCGCTTGTATATTACCTATGATATACCTGAAGCTGCATCAACACAAAGAACTGTTAGTGATTTAAATAAAATGATGAAGGTACTGGATAGTGTACCGGGTATTTTACACTATGCTGCATTGGGTGGGTTAAACGTGGTGAGTTTTGCAAGTAAATCAAACAGTGCTACCATATTTGTGCAGCTTAAACCATGGGCCGAACGTACCGCCGATAGTTTACAGATAGGTGCTATATCTGCCAATCTACAAAAGAAATTATCGAAGTTTAAGGAGGCAAGCGTGGTGGTAATTCAACCGCCGGCCATACCGGGGTTGGGTAGTACGGGCGGGTTTTCATTTATATTGGAGCAGAAAGAATCAGGTGGCGATATTAAATTGTTTGAACAAACCCTTAATAACTTTACGGCAGCTATTAGAAAGCGACCTGAAATTGGTAAGGCATTCTCCTTTTTTACGGCAAGTACACCGGCTTACCAGTTAACTATTGATCGCGAAAAAGCCAAAAAGCTGGGCGTAGCCATAAGTGATATAAACGCGGCGCTGGAAACTTATATGGGTAGTGAATTTGTGAATGATTTTACTATTTACGGTCGCGATTTTCACGTAGTGGCGCAGGCTGATACCAATTATCGCACAAATATTCAGAACATAGGGCAATATTTTGTGAAAAACCAGGCAGGTACAATGGTGCCGCTGAGTACACTTACATCCTATAAAATGATTGAGAATGCGCCATTAATATCGCATTATAACCTGTTCCGTTCGGCAGAGATTGATGGTAGTCCGGCTCCGGGGTATAGTAGCGGTGATGCGCTAACCGCTTTAAAGCAGGTTGCAGATCAAACGCTGCCGCAAGGGTTTGGTTATGAGTTCTCGGGTTTAAGCCGCGAGGAGTTGCTATCCGGTTCAAAAACGGTGTATATATTTATGCTGTCGGTAGGGTTCGTGTTCCTGTTTCTGGCAGCATTGTATGAAAGCTGGTCGGTGCCGTTCTCGGTATTGCTGGCTGTGCCATTGGGTGCGTTTGGGGCTATTTTGTTCCTCACATTCAAAACGGGTTTAACAAATAATGTTTATGCGCAGATAGGTTTGATAACGCTGATAGGTTTGGCCGCCAAAAATGCCATCCTGATTGTAGAGTTTGCCAAAGAGCGAGTCGACAGGGGTATAGAACTTGAAAAGGCCACGCTTGAGGCTGTAAAGATTCGTTTAAGGCCGATCATCATGACCTCGATGGCGTTTATATTGGGTGTATTGCCGCTGGTAGTTGCATCCGGCGCAGGCGCGCAGGCAAGGCAAACCATAGGTTGGACGGTGTTTGGCGGTATGCTTGCGGCAACATCAATGGCTATATTTATTGTGCCGGTATTGTTTTATACCATAACCAAATACGCTTACGGTAAAGAAAAACTTGATGAACTGGTACGGAATTATAAACCTGATCCGGAAGAGTTAGAGTAGTTGGATAGAATCAAGAGTAAAGATTCAGGAATCAAGATAGAATGAGCCTTAGGGAGTTTTTAAAAACTTTGTAAGGCTTTTTTTATATAGAGACGCAACATTTTGTGTCTCTTTTTTAACGTGGTGGATAAAGACACAAAATATTGCGTCTCTACATAATCCATCGTTGGGTAAAATCAAATTTATAATTTTATTTTACCTTGTTTGGCATGAAAAAATGATGAAAAAAGAGGATGTGTAATTACCAAAAGGATGTTTTTATACCAAATAACATACACCAAAATATATACATAAAAGAACATTTTAATCGCGATAGTTAAATTTTTTATCTGACTATTTGATTGTGACGGTCATTTGACCAATGATTAAAAAAGCGGTTTGAACTGCATGATTATCAATTCATAAGGATGGCCCGTAAATTTTAAGTTGCGATATGACACTATATGATATGCCTGTTTGAGTGGTATGCAGGCTTAATATTTTTGCACATTGGCAGAGTATTTGTAAAGATGGTGTTAAATAAAGAATAATTTATTTGACACATCTAACAAAAACACAACAATGAAAAAGGTAACCAATTTATTAGCTGCAGCTGTAATAGCTGGAGCTATATTTTTCGGATCGAGTGCGAAAGCACAAACAATTACACCAGATAAATTCCGTTTTGGAGTAGGTGTTGAGGGAGGCTTGGCTACAGGTTGGGCCCACAATTATTCAAATCTTGAATTAGGCGGTACCGCACGCTTGCAATATGGTTTATCAAACAATTTAGCCCTTACTTTAACCTCAGGGTATTACAACTTCTTTGGTAAAACAGATCCTGCAACAGGTGACAAATATCAATCATTAGGTATGGTACCAATTAAAGCTGGTATTAAAGCGTTCTTTACAAAAAACTTATACTTCGGTGCTGAAGTAGGTGCTGGCATTGAAACCAAAGCATTTGCAAGCCAGGGGATAGATGAGAACAACGTTGGTAAAGAAACCAAGCTGATATTATCACCAGGCGTAGGTTATGCTAATAAGCACTGGGATGTTGGCGTACGTTACGAAAACTTCTCAGGCCAGGGTAATAACTATGGCTTAGCAGCCTTACGTGTAGCTTATGGTTTCGGACTGTAATAAACTTTTACACACAACTAAAAAATCCCTTTACCAATTTGGTAAAGGGATTTTTTGTTATAACAAAAAACTCATGTCATTGCGAACGATAGCGCGGCAAACTCGTCGCTTGCATAATGAACGCGACGAGTTTGCCGCGTCGTTCCTCCTCGCAACGACAATTAGAGGATGTATTATTTTAATTTACCTAAAGCAGCTTTTATACGTTTAACAGCTTCTGTCAATTTTTCTTCAGATGCTGCGTATGATATACGTAATGATTTTGGATCACCAAATGAATCACCACCAACGGTAGCTACGTGGCCTTCTTCTAAAAGGAAGATGCTCAACTCGTCAGAGTCGTTAATAGTTCTACCATTATAGCTTTTACCAAAGAAAGAGGTAACGTTAGGGAAGAAGTAGAACGCACCCTCAGGGAGGTTAACTTTCAAGCCTTCAATATCGCTCAGCAAGCTGTAAACCAGGTCGCGGCGTTTTTTGAATTGCTCACGCATTTGCAGTACGGTTTCTAAACCACCTTCATAAGCAGCAAGGGCTGCACGTTGAGTGATAGAGCTGGTTCCAGAAGTAACTTGTCCCTGCAGTTTGTCAAAAGCAGCTGCAGTTTCTTTGCTTGATGCTGAGTAGCCTATACGCCAACCCGTCATCGCGTATGATTTTGAGAAACCATTGATGATAACCACACGATCCTTAATGCTATCGAACTGAGCTATTGACTCATGTTTTTCGCCATAATTGATGTGCTCATATATCTCGTCAGACATGATGTATATCTGTGGATGTTTTTCAAAAACCTTTGCTAAGCCTTCCAGTTCGCTTTTGCTGTAAAGGCTCCCTGTAGGGTTGCTTGGCGATGAAAACATGAATAATTTTGATTTTGGCGTAATAGCCGCCTCTAATTGCTCAGGAGTGATTTTAAAATTCTGCTCAACAGTAGTATCTATAAATACGCTTTCGCCTTCGGCTAATTTTACAATTTCAGAGTAAGAAACCCAGTAAGGAGTTGGTATGATCACTTCATCACCAGGATTAACCAAACATAATACTGCATTGGCAATAGATTGCTTAGCGCCGGTTGATACAACTATCTGGCTAAAATCATAGTCAAGGTTATTCTCGTCCTTTAATTTCTTGACAATTGCCTTTCGCAATTCAGGGTAGCCTGATACGGGTGTATAATAGGTGTAATTTTCATCCATAGCTACCTTGGCAGCCTCCTTAATGTGTTCAGGTGTATGAAAATCCGGTTCGCCAAAGCTAAGGCTTATGACGTCAACGCCTTTTGCGGCAAGCTCGCGGCCCATTTTGGCCATCTTGATGGTTGCCGACTCAGACAGGTTATTGATCCTGTTACTTAATGCACTCATTTTGTTTTTGTTCTTATTG
Source organism: Mucilaginibacter mallensis (assembly GCF_900105165.1). Taxonomy (NCBI): domain Bacteria; kingdom Pseudomonadati; phylum Bacteroidota; class Sphingobacteriia; order Sphingobacteriales; family Sphingobacteriaceae; genus Mucilaginibacter; species Mucilaginibacter mallensis. The sequence goes on along the minus strand of NZ_LT629740.1, from coordinate 3,669,511 downwards.
CGGCAAATATAGAAAAGTTTGCAGTTGACAGTTTGCTTTATTTTCAATAAATGGGCTTATGAGGTTTTAAAGCTGGGTAAGTTTAATTATTAGTAACGAATTGCCTATCGCCAACTATAAACTACACACAGCCAACCGCAAACCGCCCGCTGTTAACTTTTACTGCCAACTGCACACTGCCAACTGCGAACTATTTTATAGCTTTGCCCGTAAATAAAATAACCTTGCGCGAACACAAACGGATCATACTCATTTCGCTTATCACCGGTATTGTACTGATGATGGCCAAGTTTGGAGCCTACTTTTTAACAGCATCAAACTTTGTACTTACCGATGCTGCCGAAAGTATTGTGAATGTGCTGGCAAGTTCATTCGCCTTTTTTAGTATCTACCTGGCTTCGCAGCCGCGCGATGAGAACCATCCCTACGGGCACGGTAAAGTGGAGTATTTCTCTGTTTTTATCGAGGGTTCACTAATTGGAATAGCAGGGCTTATCATTATCTTTAAATCTATCTACGGGCTGTTTTACCCCAATGAGATTCATGATCTTTTATGGGGTGCAATCATCATCGGAACCACTGGTTTAATAAATGGTGGTTTGGGCTTTTACATGATACGTAAGGGTAAATCGCTGCCATCAATAACCATTGAGGCCGATGGGCGGCATTTGATCACAGATATGATCACCAGCTGTGGATTGGTAGTTGGCTTATTACTGATATATTTTACCGGCATTAAGATGCTGGATAATGCGCTATCCATATTTGTAGGCCTGTATATTGTATTTACCGGCTATAAACTGGTGCGTAAATCGGTAGGCGGATTAATGGATGAGGCCGATTTTGATGTGGTGAAAGAAATAGTGAAAGTGCTGGATGAGCAACGCCGTGATGAATGGATTGACCTGCATAATTTTCGCGCGCAAAAGTATGGTAATGAGCTGCATATCGATTGCCATTTAACGTTGCCCAATTACTTCGACCTGAACCGTGTACACATGGAAGTAAAATTGGTTGATAAGCTGATTAACAGTGAGATAACAAAAACAGAACTTTTTATACATACCGACCCATGTTTGCCCGATTGCTGCCACTATTGCAGCATGCACAATTGCCCTATCCGGTCGGAGCCTAAAACTGAGCGTATTACCTGGACAATGGATAAGGTTATTCGCAACAAGAAACACTTTGAAGATTAATGTACAATTTTAATGTTCGCGTATATGGCCTGCTGATTAATGATAATGATGAAATACTCATTAGCGATGAGCAGGAGTATGGCATGCGTTTTACAAAGTTCCCCGGTGGCGGTTTGGAGTATGGCGAGGGTTTGATAGATGGCCTGAAACGTGAGTTTGTTGAAGAATGTAATGCTGAGGTAGAAGTGATTAGTCATTTTTATACAACGGATTTCTTTATACAATCGGCATTTAATGATTCGCAGATCATCAGTGTATATTATATAGTTAAAAATATTAGCGAGCTGAACCTGAACATTAAAACAAAGGTATTTGATTTTGATGGCGAGGGCGATGTGCTGCAGGCTTTCCGTTGGGTGAAATTATCGGAGCTTGATCCGGAAGAGATCACTTTCCCTATCGACAGGCATGTGGCAAAGCTTTTAATAACACAATTATGAGTTTAGTTGACAGAGATTTAAGCGTAATATGGCATCCCTATACACAAATGAAAACTGCCTTACCACCGGTACCAATAGTACGCGGAGAGGGCGCTTGTTTGTATGGTGAAGATGGTAAAAAATATATAGATGGGGTATCATCATGGTGGGTGAATATTCATGGGCATGCGCATCCGTATATCGCCAAAAAAGTAGCGGAGCAGTTAACCAAACTGGAGCATGTAATATTTGCAGGCTTTACGCATGAGGGTGCGGTTGAGTTAGCAGAGCGTTTACTCAAAATATTACCCAGCAATCAAAAGAAGGCCTTTTACTCTGATAATGGTTCAACAGCTATTGAAGTAGCCATAAAAATGTGCTTACAATACTGGCATAACCAGGGCATAAAACGCAACAAGATACTGGCATTTAAAAATGCCTATCATGGTGACACCTTCGGGGCTATGGCAGTAAGCGGCAGGAGCGCCTTTACTGCACCTTTTGATTCAATGTTATTCGAAGTAGAATTTATTGATCTACCTGAGCAATCCAATATTGATAGTATCAAGTATCAGATATCAAGTATCAAGAATGAAGCTGCTTGTTTCATCTTTGAGCCATTAGTACAGGGCACTGCTGGCATGGTAATGTATGAGCCGCAATACCTGAATGAGTTGATGGCACATTGTCGCAAGGAAGGTGTATTGATGATTGATGATGAGATATTTGTAGGTTTTGGCCGTACAGGAAAGCTTTTCGCTTGCGATCATGTTATTGAGCAGCCGGATATCATGTGCTTTTCAAAAGGACTAACAGGCGGTACTATGGCGCTGGGATTAACTACCTGTACACAGCAGATCTATGACGCGTTTTTGTCGGATGATAAGCTGAAAACTTTGTTCCATGGGCATTCTTTTACGGCTAATCCTATTGCGTGCTCAGCAGCGTTGGCTAGTATGGACCTGCTGATGGAGGATACTACCATGGTAAACATCAAGCGGATAGAGGCGTTACATCAGCAATTTGCAGCCAGGATAAAAGATCACCCTAAAATAAAAAACATACGCCAAACCGGTACTATACTGGCTATGGACTGGGAAACAGGTGATAATACCTCGTATTTTAGTACACTGCGCGATAGGTTGTACCTATATTTTTTAGATGCCGGTATTATTTTGCGACCGCTGGGCAACATCATTTATATTTTACCTCCTTATTGCATTACCAATGATGAGCTAACCTATATTTACAGCAAAATTGAGCAGGCCCTTGAAGAATTGTAATTATGGAACTGAATAACATACTACCTACTATAATAGCCCAACCCCAACTGCATGCACGCTGGTTAAACACATTATCATTAATGGAAAATACCGGGGCGCGCAAAATATCAGCCAGTGAAGATCCGGTTACTGTAACTTATATCATACTAAAACATGCCGCCGAGGAGCATCGCCATGCCTTCTACCTTAAAAAGCAAATTGAGAAAGCAGGCGAGGGGTTATGCCCAACCTATGCAGGCGAATATTTATTAGCTCCGGCTTATAGTAAATATTATTTAAACCAGTTGGATGTAGATGTATGCCGCTATCTAAAGAAAGAACTGAAATTAACAGGTAGTGAACTGCGTTTTGCAGCCTATTTGCTGGTAACTTATGCTATTGAGGTACGTGCGGATGAACTTTACCCTGTTTACCAGGAAGCCCTTGACAATGTTGGCAGCAAAGTAAATGTAAAATCGATCATATTAGAAGAAGAAGGGCACCTGGAAGAGATGATCAACCAATTGAAAAAATTCTCGCCTGATTGGGAACTACATGCGCAAAAGGCAGTTGATATTGAAACCTGCTTGTTTGGCCAATGGGTGGAAGCGCTCTCAACAAGTCTAGCTTAAAACATATTATTCTATAATAAAAAACGCCTTTCTGTTTATCAGAAAGGCGTTTTTTATTGGAATGTATTTTTATTATGGATGCAGATCGCTCATACCTACTTTTTCAAAGTCTGGTGCAATAGCGTATGTTCCGGCAGGTGCTTTGCCATCGGTTATCGATTTGATGGTAATTGTGGTTTCCTGGCCTTGTTGAAAAGCTGTGTATTGCACCGGATAGCCACCTACACTAGCATAATAAAAAGGTAAAGCAGTAGGTGGAACAACAATGTCATTTGTTATCCATATATCATATGTTTTACCGCTTTTATTATCCTTAGCTGTAACTTTTTTACAGTTAAAGCCTGAAATTTGTTTTGTTTCAGTTGTGGGGGTAAAGGTAAATGTAGGGTAATTGGCAGCACCTTCTTCTATTTCCGCAGGTGTAGCAATGCCAGCTTTTTTCAGTCCCGCAACTGGAATATCAAGGATAACAGCCAGATAATCATGTTTTGCAGTGGTTAATATTTTAACGGTGCCCGGTCCAAAGCTTATGGTAGTAGCTGATGAGTCGGCTTTAAAATATTGTTTGGCTTCGGCAGGTTGTCCCTGTATAGTTGTGCTAAAGGTAGCAACGCCCTCATTAATAGTTTTTTGCGCTTTGGCATTAATGGCAATACAGGTTAAGGCAATGCCCAGGGTAGATGTTAAGGTCTTAATATTCATGTTTTTAGTTTATTTGATACAATTTAATGCTTTTTATTTATTGAAAACAAATTTATTATTATTCGTTAGATACGGTAATTAACGATTTGTTACGCTTTAATAAGCTGTATTTTATTTGCAGTGTATCAGCTTGTTTAATAACGCTGCTTATAAAATGATCGCTGTTGGTAGCATCTATAACGAGTAACTGGCACACATAGTTTTTATTTATTGAATTTATAGCTGCGTAGGGGTTGTTGGTAAGGTAAATGTAATCTGTTTTAAGCTTTTTATTAAGCGGTGCATCACTCAGGTCTTTATTAAACAGCACTAATCTTTTATTCATGAATTGGATGAGATTTCCCTTTTTCAACACAAAAGCCGACTGGATATCCTGCTTTAAATTATACACGCTTATAGTGCTGATCCCGCTACTATCCAGGTATGGCTGTATCGAGTATCGGTAGTTTTTATCGGTGTCGCTTAAATCAGAAATCACTACAGCCTTAGTGCCATTTTTTATCACTAAACCTATGTGTTTGTGCAGGTTAAGGAATGCTATACTGTTTGATTGCTGCGCGTAGATCTTTTTAATGCTGATGCTAATACTCAGCAATAAAAGGCAACCTAAACATGCTTGCAACAGCCACGATTTTTTGTAATAAAGGTAATAAAACAAACTGATAATAATGGCGTAAAGTAATAGATACTCCGTTGTGCTGAGCCATATTTTGTTTATGCTAGCAAAGGGTAAATGCTCCATAAAAGTCAGCACCTTGTTCATGATCAGGATAGTTTTATCCAGTAGGTAGGCGAGCGCGTTTGATATGCCAGGTATCTGCGGCAGCAACAAATAAATAAAACCGGTGTACATAATTATAGTAACCGGAATAAACACGAACAAGTTACTTACCAAAAAATAAACAGGGAACTGGTGAAAATAGAATGCGCTTAAGGGGAAGGTAACTACCTGCGCGGCTATCGATAGGGAGCATAGTCCCCATAATTTATCGGCCCATTTGTTTTTGAATTTGAGCCAGCTATAGACTATCGGCCTGAAAATAATTAAGCCGCTTATGGCTATGTAGGATAATTGAAATCCCACTTCGGTAATAAAATATGGATCATAAAATAAGAGCAAAAATGCCGAAACCGCCAATAAATTCAGCGAGTTGATATAGCGGCTATAAGTTTTGCCGATCACTATCAAGCTCACCATTAACACCGCCCGGCACACGGCAGGCGAAAAGCCGGTAAGCAATGCGTAATAGCATAATATGCTGATGATGATAACAGCCCTGATGAGCCTGCCATATTTATACTGCCACAGAAAACCAAGCGCCCAGCTCAACATTAGATAAATTACTGCTACTTGTGCCCCCGAAACCGTGAGCACGTAAACAGTACCCGTTGCTGAGTACGCCTGCAATACATTGCTGCTCATATCAGCTTTGTAACCAAGTATAATGGCTGATGCTACGGCAACCGCCGAAGTGTCGGTCATGCCAGCCTTAAACTTTTGAATCAGGCGCTGTTTTAACCGCAAGGAGTAGGCAACAACAGCATTTTCCGTATTGTAGGCTATAACTGCGTATTGATGCGGGTATAAAAAGGATTGATAATGAATATTCTGGTAGGCTAAATATTGTTTGTAGTTAAACTCTGCCGGGTTAAACGGCGGATCAACCGGTTTATAGTTTGCCGGGATAAGCAGTTCATCGCCATAATAAAGATTTTTTGCTGATGTGTCTTTTATAGTGATGAGCAAATTGCCTGTAACCGGTGTTTGCTTTCCGTTTGAGACGCTTTCTTTAACATCAGCTTTAAATCGGAATAAACCGTTTTTGAGTACAGGCTCATTACTGATCTTTACAATAGCATATTGCGCAGTTGTTTTTGAGAAATGGGTCGAACGGTTAAGCTCATTATAATTGATAACGCTTATACAGCCAAACAATAATAATATACCAACCATTAATGATCCGCCAAGCCATCGGTATTTATAAATATTGAATCTTTTATAAGTAAGGTTTAGCGCGATGAAAATAAAGCTTAATGAATGGAACAGGATAGTGAGCGGGGTTACATCAGTAGCATGGGTAAAGTTTAGTCCAACGCTTATACCCAGTAAAAAAGGAATAATTAAAACTACAAAAGGGATCTCGCCTCTGTGATTTGCTATCATAATCTCTATTTGTCATTGTGAGGAGGAACGACGCGGCAACCTCGTCGCTTGCATATTGAATGCGACGAGATTGCCACTCCGCTTCCAGCGGATCGCAATGACATGGTTTTTATTTAGGAAAAAATAAAGATAACTTTTACCCCGTAATCTACAACTGATCGCGTACTTCGAGCAGGAATTTTTTTATATTTTCGAGGGAATCCAGAACGCGCTGGGTATCCTTGGTATCACCTGAGTTATTTTTCAGGTGATCTTTAGCGCCGTTAAGGGTATAGCCTTTATCACGTATCAGATGAAAAATGATCTTGAGGTTCTCGATATCCTCGGGGGTGAAATAACGGTTGCCCTTTTTGTTCTTTTTAGGCTGAAGAACGTCAAACTCCTTTTCATAAAAACGGATAAGCGACTGATTTACATCAAACATGGCAGATACCTCGCCCATGGTGTAGTACATCTTGTTTATATCGCGTTCTTTATAAGGCATGGTACAAAGGTAGGTGATTTTTTTGGGAGTCGGAAAGTCTGAAAATTTAAAACCACGTGTCATTTCGAACGATAGTGAGAAATCTTCTGCGATATGTATAACCGCTATGCAAACCGCAGAAGTTTTCTCCTCGTACCTCATTCGAAATGACAAAGCTTATTAACTTTTTACTTTCCGACTTTCCGTCTTTCGGACTTTCCGACTAAACTCTATCTTTGCACCTTATGACAGCTACCGAAATACGCAAGGCTTTTTTAGATTTTTTTGCAGCTAAGGGACATACCATCGTGCCTTCAGCGCCAATTGTGGTTAAAAATGATCCAACCCTGATGTTCACCAACGCGGGAATGAACCAGTTTAAAGCCATTTTTTTGGGCGAGGAACCTGCCAAATATCCGCGCGTTGCCGATACGCAGCGTTGCTTACGTGTATCGGGCAAGCATAACGACCTGGAAGAAGTGGGTATTGATACCTATCACCATACCATGTTCGAGATGCTGGGCAACTGGAGCTTTGGCGACTACTTTAAAAAGGAAGCCATTGCCTGGAGTTGGGAACTGCTGACTGAAGTTTACAAACTGCCAAAAGACCGCCTGTACGTGAGCTACTTTGAAGGCGACGAAAAGGAGGGACTGGCAAAGGATACTGAAACCTACGACCTGTGGAAACAGTATGTTGATGAGGCCCATATTTTACCCGGCAACAAAAAGGATAACTTTTGGGAAATGGGTGAAACAGGTCCTTGCGGGCCGTGTACGGAGATCCACTTTGATAGTCGCCCGGATGCGGAGCGTGCCGAGGTAAGCGGTGCCACACTGGTAAATGCCGACCATGACCAGGTGATTGAGATCTGGAACAACGTATTCATGCAGTTTAACCGCCTCAAAGATGGTTCATTGCAAACCCTGCCTGCACAGCATGTGGATACCGGGATGGGCTTTGAGCGCTTGGTAAGGGTGTTGCAGGGGAAGTCATCTAATTATGACACGGATGTTTTTCAGCCGTTGATCCAATTTATAGCTGAGAAAAGTAATAAGAAATATAACAGCGCCGCCAAACCCGGCGAAGAAGGTTGGAACGATGCCGTTGCCATGCGTGTAATGGCCGACCATATCCGCGCCATCAGCTTTGCTATATCAGACGGTCAATTGCCATCAAACAATAAAGCAGGCTATGTTATTCGTCGCATTTTAAGAAGAGCCGTTAGATATCAATATCAATATTTAGGATTTAAAGAACCGTTTTTAAACCAGTTGGTGCTTTTACTGGCAGAGCAGTTTAAGGGTGTGTTTGATGGGTTGTATAATCAGAAAGATTTTGTGCAGCGAGTTGTTTTACAAGAGGAAGAATCATTTTTAAAAACACTTGCTACCGGTATAGAACTATTAATGAGGAATATAGTATATCTGAATAAGATTAGTGAGTTTTTACTTGACCATAAAGGAAAAAATTGGCATCAATTTGATATAAACCATATTTCAAAATATGGGTCAGATGATGTAAATACCGTTGTGCAAAATTTAGCTCATCACGTTTCTGAGATGCCTGTACCGTTACGGGGATTTAGTTTTTATTCACTAATGAATGAACTTCTAAATTTAACGGACTATAACACAGCATTTAAAAAGCTGTTTGATATGGTTCAATATATTCCGGGAGAGACAACTTTTATATTATATGATACTTATGGATTCCCATTTGACTTAACCAGATTAATTCTGAATGAACATATGTATAAAGCAGATGAAGATATATTCGATCATTATTTGCAAATTCAAAAATCCCGCTCTCGCGCTGCTACAGCTATCGATACCACCGATTGGATCGTTTTGAAAGACGACGACACCGTTGAGTTCACCGGTTATGATGAAACGGAAAGCATTGCCCATGTGGTGAAATACCGCAAGGTAACCGCCAAAGGCAAGGAGCAATACCAAATCGTGCTGGATAAAACACCATTTTATGCCGAAAGCGGTGGGCAGGTGGGTGATACCGGCGAACTGGTTTTCCCGGATGGGGAGGTGATCGATGTTACCGATACCAAGAAAGAGAATGGCCTGATCGTTCATTTTGTAGATAAGCTGCCGGATGATATTGACGATGCATTAACCGCTATTGTTGATGCCGATAAGCGCAACAGTACTAATAATAACCACTCGGCTACGCACCTTTTGCACGCTGCCATGAAACAGGTGTTGGGTACGCACGTGAATCAGAAAGGCTCATTGGTAAACTCAGAATACCTGCGTTTCGATTTCTCGCACTTTGCCAAAGTAACCGATGAGGAACTGGCAAGGATAGAGGCTATCGTTAATGAAAAGATCCGCGAGAATATCGCCCTTAAAGAAGAACGCGATGTGCCTTATGATGTAGCTATCCAAAGCGGTGTAACCGCATTGTTCGGTGAAAAATATGGTGATAAGGTACGTGTCATCACTTTTGATGAAACCTTTAGCAAGGAGCTTTGCGGGGGTACGCATGTAAAAGCTACCGGCTTTATTGGTTACTTTAAAATTACATCCGAAAGCGCCGTAGCTGCCGGTGTACGCCGTATCGAGGCCATCACAGGTATCGCTGCCGAAAACTTTATCAACGAGCAAAGCAAGCTGGTTAATCAGTTAAAAGACCTCTTGAAGAATCCAAAGGATATCGCTAAAAGCGTTGAAAGTCTGCTGGATGAAAATGCGAAGCTTAAAAAGGAAATAGAAAAATCCATCCTCGAAAAATCGTCGGGCTTAAAAAATGAGCTGGCTAAAAAGGTAGAAAGCATAAATGGTATCAACTTCATCGCCCAAAAAGTGGAACTGCCTAATGCCGATGCGATAAAGAACCTGGCCTACCAGTTAAAGGATATTGTATCAGACTTGTTCCTGGTATTGGCTGCGGATATCGACGGCAAACCAAACCTAACCGTAATGTTGAGTGAAAACCTGGTGAAGGACAAAGGCTTAAACGCGGGCAATATTGTGCGTGAATTAGCTAAAGAAATACAAGGTGGTGGTGGTGGTCAGCCGTTTTTTGCTACTGCTGGCGGTAAGGATTTGGGGGGGGTGGATAGAGCTTTGGAAAAGGCAAAGAGTTTTGTAGCTTAAAAAGGAGAGGCCAAAGTGCGATTCCCCTCTTGAGAGGGGTGTAGGGGTGTGTTTGTGCAAGCAGCAGAAACCCACCCCTGCCACTACACCATCCATCGCGCCCCCTCCAGGGAGGGGAACTAAAAAACACACCTACGCCGAATGCGCGTAAGTTCTCACAAACATATCTTTCTCAATAGCAGCAATAAGCTCATTGCCTGCTTTTTTCTGTGAGCCTGAAAGTTGCCTCAATTGATTAGTGTAGTCAATCGCCTTTTCCTCATCATCAAAAAGCAGTACAAGGCTATTATTTACCTCGCTATCAATACCATCAGGCATTGGTAACATAAAATTACTAAAAGTTGAATAATCAATCTTCGCAGGACCGTTTGAAGGAATACTGATACGTAGCATGTTAATAACTTTTATAGGTTTATTTTATATAGATTGAACAATAGGAATGAAAAGGTGTTTTGTGCAGTTTATGTTTATTTGTAATTTTTTTGTCACAGATTCAGCGTTTTAAGCATCCTGCTTAACAATTAAATAACATTGGCCGATTTTGAAATCAGCTATTCATTGACTAATTTAAGGCAGAATAAGACCTCTGGCCATAAATCAATGACTGAAAAAAGCACTGAACAATTAAAAAGAGTTTTAAAACCCATACATCTGTGGGCCATAGCGGTTGGGTTGGTTATCTCCGGCGAATATTTTGGGTGGAACTATGGCTGGGGCGTTTCGGGTACAATCGGCTTTCTGATAGCTACGCTCATCATCACGGTAATGTACGTTACCTTTATTTTTAGCTATACCGAGTTGACTACGGCCATTCCGCATGCAGGCGGCGCTTTTGCTTATGCGTACCGTGCAATGGGGCCGTTTGGCGGGTTAATAGCCGGTTATGCCACCTTGGTCGATTTCCTGTTCGCTACACCTGCCATAGCGGCGGCATTGGGTAGTTACCTTCACTTTTTATATCCGCAGATACCTATAATACCCTCGGCAATGGTGTTTAATCTGCTATTTGTTATTATTAATATATCGGGGGTAAAGGAGTCGGCTACGTTTTCTGTTTTTATAACCATATTGGCTGTTGGCGAACTATTGTTGTTCATGGGCATCATCGGGCCGCATTTTAAGATGGCTAATTATTTGGCCCACCCTATGCCTTTTGGTTGGGGAGGGGTGTTTGCCGCGTTGCCATTCGCGGTATGGTTTTATTTGGCGATAGAAGGCGTAGCCATGGTTGCTGAGGAAGTAAAAGAACCCAAGAAGAATATCCCTAAAGGCTACATATCCGGCCTGGCTACATTGATATTTTTAGCCTTAGGCGTAATGATATTAACAGGCGGCATTACCGATTGGCGCATCTTCTCAAAAAATATGGATTACCCCTTGCCCGAGGCTATCGCTATAGCTTTAGGCAAAGCTAACGGCTTAACTAAAATATTTGCCAGCATAGGCCTGTTTGGGTTGATCGCATCGTTCCATGGTACTATACTGGCGTCATCAAGACAGGTTTTCGCTATGGCCAGGAGCGGTTATTTGCCGCGGTTTTTATCAGGAGTAAACCATAAATTCAAAACGCCGCATTGGGCAATTATTGTAGCCGGGCTTATCAGTTGTTTAGCTTTATTATCAGGTAAAACCGATCAGATCATAGTGTTGTCGGTATTAGGCGCTATTGTAATGTATTTAATGAGCATGGCGAGCCTGTTTATCCTCCGTAAAAAAGAACCTAATTTAGAGCGGCCTTTTGCTTCGCCATTTTACCCGGTGTTCCCGGCTGTGGCCTTGTTTATATCTGCGGTATGTTTGTTCGCTATTATGTATTATAACTTTTATATCAGCCTCCTATTTTTTGCAGGGTTGGCAGTGGCTATTGCCATTTTTGTGCTAATGGGGAAACATAAGGTGAGGTTGACGGAGGAGAATATGGTAGCTGAACCGGGATTCGTCGGATTAAATTGATTACATGATATAGTAACCGCGCAAATAAAACTTACGAAGTTTTTAAAACTTCGTAAGTTTCGTGTAAAGTGACTAATGATAGCGCAGTGAAATGACCCAATGAGTAGTAATTGCGAAGCGACACCAATGAACTAATGAACAAGTGACCAGTGAACTACAAAACCACAATTAAAGGAAAAGTATACAGGTTTAACGACCTGAAAACATTGCTTGCAAAGGCTTCGCCTTTTCGTACTGGGGATGCGCTGGCGGGTTTGTGTGCCGATAGTTATGAGGAAAGGGTTGCCGCGCAGATGGTTTTAGCTGATGTGCCTTTGAAGAATTTTTTGAACGAAGCCATCATTCCTTACGAACAAGATGAAATAACAAGGCTGATAATTGATAGTCACGATGCCGGTGCTTTTAACACAATAAGTAGCCTAACGGTTGGCGAGCTGCGCGACTGGCTGTTGAGCGATGATACTGATGCCGCAGTTTTAAAAAATATCGAGGCTGGTTTAACGCCTGAGATGGTTGCGGCGGTATCCAAACTAATGGGTAACCAGGACCTGATCGCGACAGCAAAAAAGATTGAGGTGGTAACACGTTTCCGTAATACTATTGGTTTAAAGGGACATTTTTCAACCCGTTTACAGCCTAACCACCCCACAGATGACCCCAAAGGCATAGCCGCCAGTATAATTGAGGGCCTGCTGTATGCCAGTGGCGATGCGGTTATCGGTATTAACCCGGCAACTGATAGTCCGGCGGGAGTGATGCAACTACTGCGGATGATAGATACTTTGCGGCAGCAGTTCGAGATACCTATACAATCATGTGTGTTGAGCCATATTACTACCACACTTGAGCTTATCAATAATAATGCTGATACGCCTGTTGATCTTTGTTTTCAATCCATAGGTGGTACAGAGAAAACTAATACCAGCTTCGGCATAAACTTAGCTTTAATTGAGGAAGCTTACCAGGCAACGTTGTCGTTAAACCGGGGGACAATCGGGAAAAATGTAATGTATTTTGAAACGGGGCAGGGCAGCGCCTTATCTGCAAATGCGCACCATGGGGTTGATCAGCAAACCTGCGAGGTGCGGGCTTATGCCATAGCCCGTAAGTTTAATCCGCTATTGGTTAATACCGTAGTTGGTTTTATCGGCCCCGAATATTTGTACGATGGTAAGCAGATCATTCGCGCTGCGCTGGAAGACCACTTTTGTGGCAAATTATTGGGCTTACCGATGGGAGTAGATGTGTGCTATACCAACCACGCCGAAGCCGATCAGGATGATATGGATAACCTGCTTACGCTGTTGGGCATTGCAGGTTGCAATTTTATTATGGGGATACCAGGTTCGGATGATATTATGCTGAATTACCAGTCAACCTCATTTCATGATGCTTTATATTTGAGAAAAGTATTGGGATTAAAACCCGCGCCCGAATTTGAGCAATGGCTGATGAAGCAGGGTATTATGGACGAAAAGGGCAGCCTGACTTCAAAGAATCAGGCAGGGTTATTGAGCCATTTCGGAGGGTTATGGATAAAATAACAAAAGGACAGTTAAAACTTGAAGATCCGCTGAACCTGTTAAAGGAATTTACCGCGGCAAGGATAGCTATTGGTCGTGCCGGGACGAGTATTCCGATAAAACAAACCCTTGAATTTAAACTGGCCCATGCCCATGCCCGTGATGCAGTGTATTCGGTTTTGGATATTGAGGGCATATTAAATAATCTTACGCAGTTTAATTTACCGGGCTTATTATTACACAGTAAGGCCAATAGCAGGGCTCAATATCTGCAACGCCCCGATCTGGGCCGAAAACTGAATGAGGCATCAGCAGAACAACTAACAACCAATAGCGGTAATTATGATGTTGTAATTATTATAGCCGACGGACTTTCCGCTACTGCAGTAAATGAAAATACGAGTGGAATACTAAAATATCTTATTCCGCTTTTGCAGGATGCTAAATTAAAGATATCCCCTGTTTGTCTGGTGGAGCAGGGTAGGGTAGCCCTTGGCGATGAACTGGCATACCTGTTAAAAGCCCGGTTTGCCATAATGCTGATAGGCGAACGCCCCGGACTGAGTTCGGCAGACAGTATAGGGGCTTATCTTACCTACAACCCCAAGCCGGGACTAACCGATGAATCACGCAATTGCATTTCCAATATTCGCCCGCATGGGCTAAAATACAAAGCAGCAGCAGGTAAAATATTTTATTTGGTGCAGGAGGCTTTTAGGTTGAAATTGTCTGGTGTCGGGCTGAAGGATAACCAGGGGTTGATTGGTTATTAGTCATTATACTTCGCTGTCATTATGCTTCGCGTCATTAGTCATTCGCTGCGCTGTCATTAGTTCACTGAGATCGCTTCTCAAACAAACTTACGAAGTTTTCAAAACTTCGTAAGTTTGTTTTCGTCGATTATTACATTCTATAAATCAATCAAATCCTAAAAATCCTGGTTCCTATTTCTTCTTATCATCCTTTATATACCCGCTAAAGCTTATCGCGTCGCGGCCATTGCTGAGGGCTTGTACACTGGCGGTACCATTGGTAAATATATCAATATTTAATTTGCTGGTTCGCCTCACATCCTGCAGCGTGATGGTTATGGTCCAGCCGCCTTTTTTCTTGGGGGTTACCACATAAGTAAACTTTGTAGAGGTAAATTTCACACCGTCATCAGTTGCTCCGTATGGCACATCCATATATGCGCGGCCAAAATAGGGCAGATATGCAATTACAGAGTCCTTTCTGACTTTCAGATCATAATCAGAGGTAAGATATTTTTGTCCGCCCCTTAATGGTAGTGCATATTGGGCAACAAAAGTATAGCGCTGCGCATCTATCTTGCTTTTTATGGAGGCTGCTTTAGCCTGCTCCTTGGCTTGTTTATCTGTTTGCTGTGCGTTTGTTGTTCCAACAATAAGAAGCAGGGCGATAATAAATGCTGATGATACTAAGGTTTTCATGGTGAATGGTTTATATAGGTATAACGTAAAAAATGGTGTTGTTGATTTAAAGTTAGGGAATAATTTATATTAAAAAAAATGTCATTGCGAGGAGGAACGACGAAGCAAACTCGTCGCGTTCAATATGCAAGCGACGAGTTTGCCACTCCGATGCCAGCGGATCGCAATGACATCGGTGGACTGGGGTTCAACAAAAAAGCCACTCTTTAGAGTGGCTTTTCCATATTCGTGTAATTCGTGAATTAAATCAATTCGTGTAATTCGTGAATAATTATATCAAGTTCACGCTTCTGTTAACAAACTCAGTAAGCTCAGCACCTTTTAACAGGCCTTGTGAAAGCAGGGCTAGATCAAATGCTTGTTTAGCCAGTTGTGCTTGTACTTCTTCGTTTTCATCACCCAAAATACGGCTGATGAGTTTGTGGTTGCCATTAACTACAACTTTATAGTTATCGGGCATGTTGCCATAAAAGCCCATGCCGCCACCCATTGCAGCCATATCTTTCATGCGGCGCATAAATTCGTCCATGGTTACAGTTACCGGTAGCTCATCAGGATTAAGGCTTTCCAGTTCAACCTTAAAGGCAGGTTTGTTTATAGCCTTATCAAAAATTGATTTCACTTTGGTAACCTGCTCTTCAGTTAAAACACTTTCAGGCGCTTCGCCTTTGTTGATCAGCTTGTCGGCTACATCAGCATCAACACGTTTTAATGATGTTTTTTCAAGCTTTTGCTCCAGTTGACTGATGAAGTGGGTATCAATAGGTGTATCCATCAGTAACACATCATAACCCTTTTTATTAGCTGATTGGATAAATGCATCCTGTTTCGATGGGTCATTAGTATAAATGTACACCAAACGGTCATCCTTATCAGTTTGTACCGGAGCTACTTTCTCCTTGTATTCTTCTAAAGTGAAGTTCTCTTTTGTGGTGCTGGTAAGCAAAACAAAGTCTTTGGCTTTATCATAAAACTTCTCTTCGGTTATCATACCGTATTTTACGAAAACGCCAATGTCGCTCCATTTTTCTTCATAAGCCTTGCGGTCGCTTTTGAAAAGCTCAGCCAGTTTATCAGCCACTTTTTTGGTGATATAGCTGTTGATTTTTTTAACATTGCTATCAGCCTGTAAAAAGCTACGTGATACGTTCAACGGAATATCTGGTGAGTCAATAACACCATGCAGCAGCATTAAAAATTCAGGTACAATGTCCTTCACCTCGTCGGTAATAAATACCTGGCGCGAGAAAAGTTTGATCTTGTTTTTTTGTACCTCGAAATCGTTCTTCAGCTTAGGGAAGTAAAGCACGCCTGTAAGATTGAACGGATAATCCACATTCAGATGGATCCAGAACAATGGCTCTTCAGAAAACGGATAAAGTTCTTTGTAGAAATTCAGGTAATCCTCGTCCTTCAGTTCAGATGGAGCTTTTGTCCAGATAGGGTTGGTATCGTTAATGATGTTATCAACGGCAACTGAAATATATTTTGGCTTGCCTTCTTCATCAACACCATCTTCTTCTTCCTGGGTTTTTGTGCCGAATTTGATAGGCACAGGCAGGAATTTGCAATATTTATCCAATATCTCCTGTAAACGGTGCTCGCTTAAAAACTCTTCACCCTCCTGGTTAACGTGCAGGGTTATTTCTGT
Organism: Mucilaginibacter mallensis; assembly: GCF_900105165.1. Classification (NCBI taxonomy): domain Bacteria; kingdom Pseudomonadati; phylum Bacteroidota; class Sphingobacteriia; order Sphingobacteriales; family Sphingobacteriaceae; genus Mucilaginibacter; species Mucilaginibacter mallensis. Next base: position 3,652,979 of record NZ_LT629740.1, on the reverse strand, counting down.
ACCGCGTTCAGCTAAAGTGCCTTCGCCAATTTCAAACTCGGTGCTGCCATCGCATACCCAGTAAGCCGGCTCAGCGCCATCCTGGTAGCTCAGTGTTTGTATTTCTACCTTGTCAGCCACCATAAATGCCGAGTAAAAGCCCAAACCAAAACGGCCGATGATCTCGTTGGCATCTTTAGCCTCCTTGAATTTTTCCATAAACTCAGTAGCACCTGAAAATGCGATCTGGTTAATGTATTTTTTAATTTCATCGGCTGTCATACCCAAGCCATTGTCGGATATGGTTATTGTCTTTTTGTCTGCATCAAAAGCAACTTCTACGCGCAGGTCGCCAAGTTCGCCGTTGTACTGGCCCAATGAGGCAAGGCGTTTAATTTTTTGTGTTGCATCTACCGCGTTTGATACCAGCTCGCGCAAAAATATCTCATGATCGGAGTATAAGAACTTCTTAATTATCGGGAAAATGTTCTCGGTATGTATCGAAATCGTTCCTTTTTCTTGCATAATATTTTCTTGTATTGTTTAATTAATGATTGTGCTCGTACTATATCAATGCCTGTTCCAAAAGGAGCGGGGTTGTCAAATTGGCAGTACGTTGAGTTGAAAGTTTAAGGTAGAAAGTTTAAAACTAATAGCCCATCAGTGTATAAAAATGATGAATAAATAAAATATCAGACATGAACAAATGTTTTTTCATAAAAAACAGGAAATTAACTGTAGAGCTCAACAGTTAAGTTTATAAGGGCACCCTATTGCCATTAACTAAAGCCTTAAATTGGTTGTAAATAATTAACCGACATGAAAAAGACCTTACTTACTATCACAATGTGTCTGTCATTTGCCGGGATGGCATTTGCGCAGTTAGGACAATCCTCGCCAGATATAGCTTTTGGCGTTAAAGCAGGAGCAAATTTATCGTATCTTCCGCAAAATGGTGTTTATAATAATACCAACAAAATGGGCTACCAGTTTGGTGTTTGGGGCAGGGTAGGCGGTGATGTTTTTCAGTTTCAGCCCGAGGTGTATTTAACCGATAAGAATGTTAAAATTACCGACAATACCTTTACTCACACCACAAACAGTGCCAGCTTTACCAGTATTGATGTGCCCTTATTAGCCGTTGCAAAAGGTGAGCTTTTTGATGTAGCAGGCAGGATATATACCGGCCCGTTATTTTCGTTTGACCTCACCCGAAAACAGGTTTACCCATCAACAACAACAACTTTTACCGATAACGATTTTGTAAAACTGGACTATAAAAATATAAACTACGCCTGGGTATTTGGCGTTGGCGCTGATTTTAACAGGGTTGGTGTTGATCTGCGGTATGAAGGTGGCTTAAACAGGATAGCTTATAGCAACTATCAATACTCGCACACCCGCATGAGTTTGTTTGAGGTAAGCATATCATACCAGATACTCTAAAGCAGGGCCAGTAATTTAGAGAAGGCATTTTCAAGGCCTTCTCTCGTTTGCTTATCAGTAATATTACCTTCATCATCCATTTTAGCACGGATAAAGGGGATGAGTAGGGTAGCTTCTTCTATAACATTTGCAGATAATGCGCCGAGGGTAAGCAACAGCGCCGTATGGGCGTTATTGCCTACGGATGAGGCTGTGATAAGTGATACCGGTTTGTCAACCAGTGTACTGCTGGATACCAGCCAGTCCAAAGTATTTTTAAGCTGACCGGGCACGCCGAAGGCATATTCAGGTGTGCAGATAATAACAGCATCGGCATGGTTTATAAGATTTCTTAGTTCGGTTACAGCATTTGGCGGGGTTTCATTATCCAGTCCGGGGTCAAATGGTGGTATTTGTGCTAAATTATTGTAGATGTTGTAAGCGGCATGAGCAGGCGCCATCGTCCCTATAAATTTAAGGATATTATGATTTGATGAGCCGCTGCGCAGGCTGCCGGATATGGCGAAGATGTTTTTGTTCATTGATGACAAAATTATGATTTGCAGGAATAAATCATCTATCAGATAGTGGGGCTAAATCCAAATTTTACTTTATTTATACCGTCATCGCTCGTTCAAGCGTCCACGCTAAAAGCCTCTTTAAAATCATCTTATTTTAATGCAAGGTAAGCGTGGACGCTTACAAAAAATAGCATTCAAGCGTGGACGCTTGAACGGGCGGGGGGAGCCAATTTTTTTTTACTGCCCCTGCGGACTAAACTGCATCACAAATGCCGAACCCACACCTTCTGTTGATTGCACCTGGATATTGCCCTTGTGCAGCAGCATGATCTGCTTGCATAAGCTTAACCCAATACCGCTGCCCGTTTTACGGGTGCTGAAGAATGGGATAAAGATCTTGTCCAGCAATTCAGGCGGCATGCCAAGGCCATTATCGGATACTTTAACCAGCGTTTTGTTGTTGCTTTGCATTTCTGCAGATAGGATGATGCGTGGTTCTTCCCTGTCCTTTACAGCTTCAATGGCATTTACCAAAAGGTTAATGAGCACCTGTTCAATCAGGTTAATATCCGCCTCAATGGCGAGCGCCGGGTCGCGGAGGATGATCTCTAATTCTATATGCTTTTTTTCTAAGGTAGGGCGCATTAAGTTGCTCAGGTTCTCAAACAGGTTGCGCACCAGTATTTTAGTAAGATCGAGCTTGGTTATTTTGTTGAGGCTGCGATAGCTTTCGGTAAATTTAAGCAAGCCCTCGCTGCGGCGTTTTATGGTATCGATCCCCAGTTCCAGGTCTTCCAGTTCGCTGCTTACTGGGCTGTTTGCAATTTCAGGGCTTTTTAACCGGTTTTTCAGTGTATCAGCCAATGATGATATTGGGGCCACTGAATTCATGATCTCATGTGTCATTACATTCAGCAGCTTTTGCCATGCCTTTGATTCCGTTTCGTCCAGGGCTTCGCTCACATTTTGAAAGGCTACCAGTTTTGAGAGCTTCTCATCGCTGCGCAATATGCTGGCAGTTACCAAAATTTTAATCAGCTGCTGGTTGCGGGTCATGGTTACTATCTTGCTGTCGCCGGGTTTAAGGGCGATCACTTCCTTGTACAGATCCGGCTCGCGTTTCTCAAGCGAGTGGATGGTTTTTAGGTAGGGGACACCTATTAATTGCTTAAAGGCTTCGTTTATCCAACCTGTATCGCCGGTTTCCAGTTCGTATGATAATATGCCGGTATCAACCAGTTCCAATATCTTTTGCAAATAGTGATATTGTGTCTCACGCTCGCGGCTGATGAGTTTGAATGTTGAATTGATCTCATTAAAACCCTTACGCAATGGCTTCAATTCATTTGGTGCTTTGCGCACATCAAAATGGCGCGAAAAATCACGATAGTGGATAGACTCCACAAACTGGCTCACCTCATCCTGCGCCTTTTTCTGAAAGCGGATCAGATCAAGCGTTTCATAAATAAGCAGGGGCACGGTTACTGCCAGGTACAAATACCAGGTCTTGTCAGCAACAATTATAAACGCTGTTGCAGTTAGTGTAATAAACAGGAACAATATGCGCAGCAAAAGTCGCCACTCGTAACGGTTAAATATCATATTTGCTCAATCTGCGGTATAAGGCGGTACGTGTTAGGCCAAGCTCTTTTGCTGCCCGGGTAATGTTGCCGTTGTGCTTTTCAATTACCTTTAAAATGGCATTTTTTTCCATAATGCTTAAAGGCACATTGTCATTATCAGGAGTTGTATCGGCCGGGTTTTCCAGTATCGAAAATATCAGGTCATCGGCATGCATTATATGATCGTCGGCCATAATTACGGCGCGTTCAATAGTGTATTGCAGTTCCCTTACATTACCGGGGTAGTTGTACATCCGTAGTTTTTGTAAAGCGGCCGGTTCAAAATCCATCGCGGGTTTAAGGTATTTAGTAGCATACATTTTTGAAAAATGCCGTGCTAATACTACAATGTCCTCGCTACGCCTGCGCAATGGCGGCATATTAATTTCAACGGTGTTAATACGATATATCAAATCCTTACGGAAACGGTTTTCATTGGCTAACTCGTTCAACGGTAAATTGGTGGCGCATATCAGCCTGATATCAATATCAACAGCTTTATTGGTACCCAAACGCGTTACCTGCCTGTTTTGTAATACGGTTAATAGCTTGGCTTGTTGCTGCAGGGTAATGTTCCCGATCTCATCTAAAAATAAAGTACCGCCCTGTGCATCTTCAAAACGGCCGGTACGATCCTCACGTGCATCAGTAAATGCTCCTTTTTTATGCCCGAACAGTTCACTCTCGAACAAAGTATCAGTAAGCGCGCCCACATCAACCTTAACAAATGGTTTATCGGCACGTAACGAACGTTCATGAATAGCTTTTGCCATCAAATCCTTGCCGGTACCGTTTTCGCCTAAGAGCAATATATTGGCATCGGTAGGGGCAATTTTATTCACTTTATAAAAAATATCCTGCATCACATCCGATTCACCCAGAATAGATGTTCCCCCATTTGAGCTTTTGACAGATGTTTTAGCAGGTTTTACGCCCTCCTGTTTATCGAGCAGGTCTTTTATGGTGGTTATCAGCTTTTCATTGTGCCATGGCTTTACCACAAAATCATCAGCGCCTTCTTTTAGTGATCGTACAGCCAGGTCAATATCGCCATAAGCTGTAATCATTATCACACATACGTTGGGCTTCCATTCTTTTATCTTTTTAAGCCAGTATAAACCTTCATTGCCGGTGTTGATGGCGCTGTTAAAGTTCATATCCAGTAAAACAAGATCAACCTGGTTGCGCTGCAAAAGCCAGTTTAAATTTTCCGGGTTTTTCTCGGTGATCACTTCCTGTGCCTCGGTTTTAAGCAGTAGCTTAACAGCCGTTAATACATCGGTATCATCATCAACAATTAAAACGGTAGCTTTTTTAAGTATCATTATTTGTTCATTAGTTCAAGGTTCATTAGTGTCATAGTTTACACCAATTCAATTGCAAAATACTAAAGTATCATTAATTAATGGGTATTGTATTTTACTATGAACCTGCCAACCATTCAACAATTTTTGTGCTAGATATAAATATGAAAATAGATGTTGCTTGTAAATCATATAGTTACGAACTTAACACCAATGAACTAATGAACCAGTGAACTAATGAACCATAAAACCACTGTATCATAACCGTACACTTGCTGTAACAGAAGCGTACGCTTTAATTTGATATTTAGCATGTAAAATGCTGAAAAACAGTTATTTAATTTGTGGCATATCTTTTTGTAATCACTATGGAAATATAAATTATAACAGTGGACAGAATTATAGAAAAAAAGAAGTGGAACAATAAACGAATAATGATAATTGCCGGTGTATCGGCGCTTGTTATATTCATCGTTTTCGTGGTGGTTACAGGTGTGGGTGGCAAGAGTAAACTGGATGTTGATACCGATCGTATTACTATTAGTGAAGTTACAAAGGGCCCTTTTCAGGAAACTATACCTGTTAACGGTGTTGTACTGCCTATTACTACTATTTATTTGGATGCAGTTGAAGGTGGCCGTGTTGAAAAGCTTTATGTTGAGGATGGCACCCAGATGAAAGCCGGTGACCCCATCATGAAATTATCCGATCTTGACCTTGAACTAAGTCTGGCTAACCAACAAACTGCTGTATTTAACGTGCTTACGCAAATGCAGATCTCGCGTGATCAGGCACAACAAAATACCATTGGTAAATTACAGAATATGGCCGATGCTGATAACGCGTTCAGGGATGCATCACGTGTTTATAAACTGGATCAGAAGCTTTACGCGCAAAAGGCTATTGGGTTGCAGGAATTTCAGATAGCTCAAAATACTTATGATTATGCCTTACGCAAAGAAAAACTAAATGCCCAGATCTTGAAACAGGATTCAACATCAGTAAAACAACAGGCGCAACAGGCGCAGGAATCATATGCCAATATGAAAAGTACTTTAGACCTGATGAAGCAAAAGGTTGGCGACCTTGTGGTAAAAGCACCGGTTGATGGTCAGCTAAGCTCAATGGATTCTGAAGTTGGACAAAATATTACAAAGGGGGAACGTTTAGGAGAAATTGACGTCTTATCAGGGTTCAAGGTAAGGGTTAATATTGATGAGCACTATATTTCACGTGTTTACAAAGGCTTAAAGGGTGATTTTCAATTTGCTGATAAAACCTATAACCTAAAAATAAAGAAGGTATTTGACCAGGTGAAAGCCGGAACAGGGCAGTTTCAGGTAGATATGGAGTTTGTGGGAGCCGTACCGCAAGGCATAAGAAACGGGCAAACTTTGCAGATACGATTGGCATTGAGCGATGCAACGCAAGCCATATTACTACCTAAGGGCGGATTCTACCAACAAACAGGTGGTAACTGGATATTTAAAGTAAGTGCCAACGGTAAAACCGCTTACAGGGCTGATATACAATTAAACAGGCAAAGCCCTGATTACTACGAAGTAATAAGCGGCTTGCAGCCGGGCGATAAGGTGATTACATCAAGCTATGATACTTATGGCGAGATGCAGGAACTGATATTAAATAAATAACCCCACCCAGCCTCCCCTGAAAGGGATGAGTTAGGTGGACAATTTAAAATAGAAACTAAACTATATAAGGATTAATACCCTTCGCAGGGAAAACTTAAGTAAACTACAATGATAAAAATTACCGATCTCGAAAAATTTTACCGTACCGAAGAGGTAGAAACCATTGCACTAAATAAGCTGTCAATGGAAGTTGGAACAGGCGAATTTGTTGCCATAATGGGTCCATCGGGCTGTGGAAAATCAACATTGCTGAACATTTTAGGAATGCTTGACGATCCGGATGAAGGCAGCTATATGTTCAACAGCATTGAAGTTGCACATTTCAATGAGCGTAAGCGTGCCGATCTGCGCAAGCATAACATTGGTTTTGTGTTCCAGAGCTTTAACCTTATTGATGAGCTTACCGTTTTTGAAAACGTTGAGCTGCCATTGATCTACACCGGCGTGCCATCGGCAGAGCGTGTGAAAAGGGTGGAAGAAGTGTTGGACAAAATGCAGATAATGCACCGCCGCAATCACTATCCGCAGCAGTTATCAGGTGGTCAGCAACAGCGTGTGGCTATTGCCCGTGCGGTAGTTAACAAACCAAAACTAATACTTGCGGATGAGCCCACAGGTAACCTTGACAGCAGCAACGGTAACGATGTAATGGAACTGTTAACTGATTTGAACGAACAGGGCACCACTATTATAATGGTAACACACTCCGAGCATGATGCTCGTTACAGCCACCGTATTATCCGCCTGCTTGACGGACAAACAGTGATGGAAAATATCATGATCTGAGATAAAAATACTGATTTGGTAAGCAGTTTAATGTAGTTAATTAAATGTCTCCGGAGCCCCTCCCCGGATGGGAGGGGCGGTTTGGAGAAAAGCGGTCAATCAAGATAATTGGTCATTAGTCATTAATTTGGCTTCCCCAATAACCAATGACCCAATGACAGCGAAGCGAAATGACTAATGACACGAAGTAAAATGCCAGCGTAGCGTAATAACTAATACTAGTAAAAAATGATCAGGAATTACTTTATTATCGCTTTCAGAAACATACGCCGTAATATGAGTTACGCGTTCCTGAATGTTTTTGGATTAACGCTTGGTATCGCTTCCTGCCTGGTCATATTTCTTATTGTAAGAAACGAACTGAGCTATGATGCCTTTAACCATAAGGCCGACAGAACCTATCGCGTAACCCTGCACGCGCTTGATTTCAATTCAAATATATCAGTAGCTATAGTACCTCCCATGCGGCTGGATTTTCCGGAGCTGGAACAGGTTACACAAGTATTTTTTCAGACCGATGGCCTTATAAAAGTTGGCAATAATCGTTACGACGAAAAGAATTTTGCTTTTGCCGATGCGCATTTCCCGGCGGTATTTGATTACCGATGGATAGCCGGCAACCCTAAAACGGCCCTTGCTGAACCTAATACCGTGGTGTTAACAGAAAGCATCGCCAAAAAATATTTCGGGCAGAAAGATGCCATGGGGCAGGTAATTAATGTTGATAAGCAATTCCCGCTTAAAGTTACCGGTATAATAAAGGATGTGCCGGGTAATACCAGTTTGCCCTTTACCTTTTTGATCTCCTTCATCACCATACAAAAAGATTTCAACCATAATTTTTGGAATATACCTGGTGGCAGTTATGTGTACATCGTTCTTCCAAAAAATCAATCTATAAAAAATATCCAGGCTAAAATACCGGCCTTTATTAAAAAACACTGGGGCGATGATATCGCAAAACAGGCGACACTGCCACTACAGCCGCTTAAGGATGTGCATTTCGATCAGCGTTATATCAATAACGTTGTTACCCCAACATCAAGAGAAACTTATTATGTTTTGGGCGGCGTAGCATTGCTCATTATTATTACGGCATGCATCAATTTTATTAACCTGGCCACAGCGCAGGCCATCAGGCGCGCCCGGGAAGTAGGTGTTCGCAAAGTGCTTGGCGCAGGTAAAGGGCAACTAATAGCGCAGTTTTTGGGCGAAACTACTGTACTGGTATTGCTGGCTCTGTTTATGGGCATTGCAATAGCATCCATATTCCTCACACGGGCCAATAATATATTGGGCATAAATATAAACGCATCACAATTGAGCGAACCTGCTGTGATGGAGTGTATAGCCGGTTTAACGGTGCTGGTAATATTACTTTCAGGCCTTTATCCAGCATTTGTACAGTCAGCATTTCAACCTGTGGATTCACTTAAAAATAAAGTGGGCATCTCAACCGGAGGCTTAACACTACGCAAAGGTTTGGTTATAGCCCAGTTTGCCATTTCACAAATATTAATAGTCGGCACCATTGTAGTTGCCCGGCAAATGGACTTCTTTGAAAACCAGAACCTCGGCTTTAACAAAGATGCTATAGTAACGGTAGATATACCTGATGTTGCCAAAGGCGAGGCTTTAAAACAGCAGTTACTTGCCGAACCGGGAATAAAGGATATTAGCTTTTCATCGGCAGCGCCTGCTTACAGTAGTAATTTTTGTCCGTTTTCAGCAAAGCAACTGGGTTATCCTAAGGATAATGTAACCGAACTTAAAAATATTGATGAGCGCTATATAGATATGTTTGGCCTGACCATGCTTGCAGGTAATAAAGTAGCTAAGGACGATACCCTGCACCATGTAGTGATAAATGAAACGCTGATACATGATATAGGCATACAGGATCCCCAGAAAGCTATTGGTCAGCAGATAGAAGTTAATGGTAACAAGGTTGCTATAACCGGTGTAGTAAAGGATTTTCAAAGCGAATCAAAACATAAAAAGATAAGGGCTTGCGTGCTCATGTACGATCGTAGCAATTTTTACTCGGTAAGTATGCTTGTACAGCCGGCGGCCATGCGTCAAACTATTGATCATGTAGGCAAGAAATGGTCGGCCATATTTCCTGATGATCTGTTCAGCTACCAGTTTATGGACGACCGTATAGCTGGATTTTATCGCCAGGAGCAAAAGGTTTATACCGCGTTCAGGCTGTTTTCATCTATCGCCATACTTATTGGCTGCCTGGGCTTGTACGGCCTTATAAGTTTTGCCGCATCACAACGCACAAAAGAAGTTGGTATCCGCAAGGTATTGGGTGCATCGTTAACCAGCATTGTTGCCCTGTTTTCAAAAGAGTTTATAGTATTGATAGGCATCGCATTTTTTATTGCCGCCCCGCTTGGTTATTACATGATGAACAACTGGCTGCAAAACTTTGCCTACCATATAAATATTGGTGCCGAAACATTTGTGGTAGCCATAAGCGCCTCATTTATAATTGCATCAGTTACTATTTTATACCAGGTTACAAAAGCCGCGCTGGCTAACCCGGTGAAAAGTTTGCGGTCGGAATAGTCATTGTGTCATTGGTCATTGAGTCATTAGTTTGACGTTAACGAATGACCAATGACAGCGCAGCGCAATGACTCAATGACGCGAAGCAAAATGACAGTGCAGCGAAATGACTAATGACTAAAACGATGATAAGAAACTATATAAAAACAGCTTTTCGGTCCCTTCGAAAAAATAAGGGGTTTACAGCCATTAATGTGCTTGGGCTTGCGCTTGGTTTAGCTACTTGTTTGCTTATTGTATTTTATGTAGCCGATGAGTTAAGTTATGACAGGTATAACGAAAATGCCGGCCGTATATATCGTGTAAACGAGCAATTGAAATTAGGCGATAACAAGGTGGAGTATGCTGTTTGCATGCCGCCACTTGCCAAAACGCTAAAAAACGATTTCCCTGATGTAGAAAATACTGTGCGGTTGAAAAACCTTGGCGGCATGCATGTTAAAAAGGGAAATGAAAATATTCTCGAATATAATACCCTGTTTGCCGACCCATCTATATTTGATGTTTTTACCCTGCCAATTCTCTATGGTAACAAAGCAACTGCTTTAACCGAACCTAACACAGTGGTGATCACCGAATCAACCGCTAAAAAATATTTTAACAAGGTTGATGTGGTTGGTGAAAATTTAATCACCGATGGAAACAAGGCATTTAAAATTACCGCGGTAATAAAGGATATACCGCAACAATCGCATTTCCATGCCGATTTTTTGGTGTCGATGTCCTCATTTCCTGATAGCCGCTCCAATGAATGGTTAAGAAGTGATTATAACACCTATGTTTTAATGCGCAAGGGCGCCGACTATAAAAAGCTGGAAGCGCAGTTCCCGCAATTTTTGCGCAAATATAGTGGCGGACAAATGCAGGATGAACTAAAAATGAGTTATGACGCATTTGAAAAAAATGGCAGCTATTTCAGGATGAATATGATTCCGCTGATCGATATACACCTGCACTCTAACCAAACCGGTGAACTAGGCATAAATGGCACCGAGCAATACGTGTATATCTTCTCGGCTATAGCCATATTTATATTATTAATAGCTTGTGTAAACTTCATGAACCTCTCAACAGCCCGTTCAGCCAACAGGGCACGGGAGGTTGGTGTACGCAAGGTATTGGGGTCGGCAAGGAAGTATCTGATAGCCCAGTTCTTATCCGAATCAATGATCGTTACATTGATTGCGGTAATCATATCAATAGTGCTTGTTGTATTGTTTTTACCGGCATTTAATCAGTTTGCTGATAAAAATATCATTATAACAGCGCATACACTTGTTTGGCTCATTCCAGTGTCATTATTGGCAGTCCTTGTGATCGGCTTTTTAGCAGGCTTGTATCCGGCCTTCTTTTTATCAGCCTTTCAGCCAATTGATGTGCTGAAAGGGAAAATCTCAAGTGGGTTTAAGGGTGGCAGGTTAAGGAGTTTCCTGGTTGTTTTCCAGTTTTCTATATCCATATTTTTAATCATAGGTACATTGGTTATTTATAACCAGCTGCATTATATCCAAAGCCGCGATCTGGGTTACAACCGTAACCAGGTTTTAGTTATACACAACGCGTTTGAGCTGGGTAATCATTCGCAGGCGTTTAAGCAGGAAATAAGACAACTGCCGGGCGTACAAAATGCTACTTTAACCGGGTTTTTGCCTACCTCGCTAAACCGTAGTACGGCTATTTTTTATAAGGAAGCAGTAGCAGATCCTAAAAAATCTATATTCCCGCAAACCTGGAATGTAGACGAGGATTATGTAAAAACACTGGGTATGAAAATAGCCGCAGGGCGTAACTTTTCAAATCAAATACTATCGGATTCTAGCTCGGTGGTGATCAATGAAACAGCCGCAAAATTTTTAGGCTTTACCGATCCGGTTAACAAGATCATTTACAAATCATCCGGCGGCCCAAATCCTACATTTAAAGCCTATACCATTATCGGAGTTGTTAAGGATTTTAATTTTAGCTCTTTAAGGCAAAATATCGACCCGGTAATTATGCAGTTAAACGAGGATACCGGTAATTTAAGCATAAGGGTAAATACCGCTAACATATCTGGCCTACTTACCCAGGTTGAGGATAAATGGAAGGGTATGTCGCAGGCGCACTTCGAGTATTCATTTATGGATCAGGATTTTGATAAACTTTACCGCTCGGAGCAACGTACCGGAACTATATTTATGGTATTTACAGTACTGGCAATCGCTATCGCATGCCTGGGCCTATTTGGCTTGGCGGCTTATGCGGCCGAACAGCGTACAAAAGAAATCGGCATCCGCAAAGTTTTAGGTGCCAGCATTCCGAATATCGCAGGCATGCTATCAAAAGATTTTATAAAACTGGTGTTTATAGCCATCGTGATTTCATCGCCTATAGCCTGGTATTTAATGCAAAAATGGCTGCAGGATTTTGCTTACAGAGTAAACTTCCACTGGTGGATAATTGCATTGGCAGGCGTGGCGGCTATACTTATTGCTTTAATAACTATCAGTTTTCAATCCATTAAAGCGGCTATTGCCAACCCGGTTGAAAGTTTGCGTTCTGAATAGTCATTAGTCATTGTGTCATTGGTCATTAGTAAAATACTCAATGACAGCGAAGCGTAATGACCTAATGACCAATGATGCGAAGCAAAATGACAACGAAGTGAAATGAACTAATGAATCAATAAAATGATAAAGAATTACATTAAAATCGCCTGGCGAAACATTAAAAAGCATGTGGCATTCTCGCTTATAAATGCGGGTGGATTAACTTTAGGTATTGCCAGCTGCTTGCTGCTTTTGCTGTATGTGTCCTATCATTTAGGATACGATCATCAGTTTAAAAATATCGACAATATTTACATTGTTGAGAACAATCAGCCCGGTGATGGTAAGATATATACCTTTTCTGCAACACCCTCACAGGCTGCCATGGCTATTAAAAATGAGGTGCCGGGTGTGTTGCAAGCCGCACGTGTAATTGATTATACAGGCAATGGGCTTTTGGCATACAATAACAACAGTTTTAAAAAACAGGGATTGTATACTGATCCGGGCTATTTCTCCATATTCTCTTATCACTTTATTAAAGGCGATCCTGCAAAGGCATTAATTCAGCCAAATTCAATAGTTATTACTGAAGCCCTGGCCAAAACCCTGTTTGGCAATAAAGACCCCATGAACAAAGTGGTTAGTTTTAACAGTAATATACCCTTAATGGTTACGGGTATTATTGAAAATATGCCTGCAAATACCTCATTTAAATTTGATTATGCTATACCTTATGTACAATATGAAAATGCAAATGCATGGACTAAATCAGGCAACTGGGGCAGTAATTTTTGCCGCACTGTTGTATTGTTAAAAGATCCCTCAGCTCTTGCACGTGCCAATAATATATTGGGCACAATGGTAGGTAAGCACGATCAGGGTAATAAGAACCAGCTTTTCCTTTTCCCGTTTACAAAGCTTCACTTATATAATAAGTTTGAAAATGGTAAATCAGCAGGTGGTGAAATTCAGCAGATACACTTGTTTGAGATACTGGCTACCTGCATATTGCTGATAGCTTGTGTAAATTTCATGAACCTTTCTACCGCACGATCCGAAGAGCGGGCAAAAGAAGTGGGTATCCGCAAGGCAATAGGCTCAGGTCGTGGGCCGCTGGTAACTCAATTTATTATCGAGTCGCTTATCTTATCCTTCATATCAACCATATTAGCTGTAATTGTGTTGAGCATATGTGTGCCGTTCTTTAATAACCTGCTCAATATAAAGCTCGTTTTACCAATTGGTAGTTGGCCCGCATGGCTGCTGGTTGTTGGTCTGGCTTTATTTACCGGGCTTATTTCAGGTAGTTACCCTGCTTTTTACCTGTCATCATTCCAACCTATAAAAGTTTTAAAAGGTGTGTTTAAAGGCAGCAAAAGTGTATTGCCTATTCGTAAGGTTTTAGTGGTGATACAGTTTGCCTTTGCTGTATTTTTAATTACAGCAACCATTTGTATCTATCGTCAGATCCGTTACATACAATCTATGCCAAATGGCTATGATAAAAATAGCCTGGTTGAAGTACCTGTTGAGGGCACACTCAGTAAAAAAGCTAATGCACTTATAACCGAGCTTAAAAATAATGGGGCTATTATCCATGCCTCAAACCTATCACAAAGTATTACCGAAAATGGTAGCAACACCTGGGGCATCGACTGGCAAGGCAAAGATCCTAACCAAAAAATATTGTTTGATATATTTTATGCCGGCTTTGATCTTACTAAAACAACAGGGGTAAAGCTGGTAGCGGGCCGTGAATTCTCGGCGGAGTATCCTGCCGATACAACTGCTAAAATTCAAACGGTTATGATCAATGAAACTGCGGCCAAACTCATGAAACAATCATTGGGTGCCATAATTAAATGGGGAGATCAGCCTGTTACCATCGTTGGTATTTACAAAGATTTTGTTTGGGGCTCACCTTACCAAAAAACGCCGCCTATGGTAACCTTTTGTAATGGTTTTGGTGGTTCAGTTATAGCTTTGCGCCTTAACCCGGCAAAAAGTACTACTGCCAGTATCGATCTGATCAACAAAAGCCTAAAAGAGATAAATCCGGCCTACCCGCCAACCATTAATTTTGTGGATAAAGAATTTGAGCAAAAATTCCAGAACGAAAAGGTGCTGGCATTACTGGCAAATATATTTGGTGGCCTGGCAATTGTTATCTCATGCCTGGGTTTATTCGGCTTAGCTGCCTATGCTGCAGAGCAAAGGACAAAAGAAATAGGTGTACGTAAAGTATTAGGTGCCAGTGTAACCAACCTGGTTGGCTTATTATCAAAAGACTTTTTGATACTGGTTTTAATAGCTATTGTACCGGCTATCGCATTATCAATATATGTGTTAAATAAATGGCTCACTAACTATGAATATCGTATAACACTAAGCTGGTGGATAATGGCCCTGGCAAGTGTTATTACCATAGTTATTGCGCTGTTAACGGTTAGCTACCAGGCCATAAAAGCCGCGGTAGCCAACCCTATTAAAAGTTTGCGTAGCGAATAATGTTCATTAGTTCACTGGCTCACTTGTTCATTAGTAATGCAGTTGGCAATACTGATGAGCTAACTAACATAGGACAAGACCAATGAACTAATGAACAAGTGAACCAATGACGCGAAGTAATGTGTATCATAACCGGACATAAGGTGTTTCACTTGCGTACACATTGCGCATGCTTGTTGGTTTTAACTATCTGATTATTAATAATTTGTATTTTGGTATAGGTTTGGTCATTATCTGTTATTGACCTGGCTTTGCATTCAAGCATTTTAAATTAATAACCACTATCATGATAAAAAACTATATAAAAACCGCTTTCCGTTCCCTTACCAAAAACAAGGGTTTTACAGCAATAAATGTTTTGGGCCTGGCTTTAGGCCTGGCTACTTGTTTGCTGATCGTTTTTTATGTTTTTGATGAGTTAAGTTATGACAGGTATAATGTAAATGCCGATAGGATCTTCCGTGTAAACGAGGCCATAAAATTTGGCGGTGCCGATAACAAATATGCAGTATCACCAGCCCCTATGGCTGCTGCTATGAAAAGCGATTTTCCGGAGATAGATGAAATTGCAAGGCTCAGGGATCGTGGTGGTTTTCAGGTAAAAAAAGGTACGCAGAATATACAGGAGAACACCATGATATATGCTGACCCTGCGATCTTTAAAATATTTACACTGCCTGCTATAAATGGCAACCCGGTTGCTGGTTTGAAAGAACCGCACAGTATTGTAATAACCGAACGCGCCGCTAAAAAGTACTTTAACAGCACCAATGTAGTAGGGCAGATGATGACTTTTAATGATACTGCGCTTTACAAAATAACCGCTGTAATATACAATGTGCCAAAACAATCGCATTTTAATTATGACTTTTTTATCTCCATGTCGACTCTTGATCAAAGCAGGGACGATTCATGGTTCAGCAGTAATTTTAACACCTATTTATTGCTGAGGCCGGGAGCAGATTATAAAAATCTTCAATCAAAATTTGATCAGTTTTTCAAAACTCATGCAGGCCCGCAATTGCAAAGCATCCTGCATTTAACTTTTGATAAGTTTGAGCAGGGAGGTAACTTTTTCAGGCTTACGCTTATCCCGCTTACCAAAATTCACCTGCAATCAAATATGGTAGGCGAACTGGGTATGAACGGTAATATGCAATACGTATATATGTTTTCGGCAATAGCCATATTTATATTGCTGATAGCCTGTGTAAACTTCATGAACCTGTCAACCGCACGCTCCGCAAACCGCGCCCGTGAGGTTGGGGTAAGAAAAGTATTGGGCTCACCGCGTAAATACCTGATTTTCCAGTTCCTGGCCGAATCAATAATGGTTACACTGGCTGGTGCAGTAATTGCGGTAATTGCGGCATGGCTCTTATTACCATTATTTAATAATATGGCTGATAAAGACTTAGTCATTACCCGTCAAATATTAGTGTGGTTAATACCAACCTTGTTACTTATTATAGTGTTTATTGGGGTACTGGCAGGTTCATATCCGGCATTCTTTCTGTCAGGTTTTCAGCCGATACAGGTGCTTAAGGGCAAACTATCAGCAGGTTTTAAGGGTGGAAACTTACGCAGCTTTTTGGTGGTGTTCCAGTTTGCAATTTCCATATTCCTTATCATCGGCACACTGGTTATTTATAACCAGCTAAAATATATCCAAAATAAAGATCTCGGCTTTAACCGCAATCATGCATTTACTATTTGGGATGTATATACATTGGGCAACAAGGCCAGTAGTTTTAAAGAAGAAATAAAGCAATTACCGGGTGTGCAAAATGCTACGCTTACCGGTGCTTTGCCTACAACCAATTATGGTAATAGTTCAACAGTATTTAAAGGTCCGGTTGCAGATCAGAAAAATGGCGTATTATTAACTGAATGGTATGCCGATGAGGATTATGTGCCGACACTGGGATTGAAAATAATAGCAGGCAGAAACTTTTCACACCAAATGGCTACTGACACTGATGCCGTACTTATTAACGAGGCTGCTGTTAAAATGCTTGGTTATGCTGATCCGCTAAACCATGTGATCTATGATCCACAGGATGAAAAGGCTATGAAATTAAAGCCATACCACATTATTGGGGTAATGAAAGATTTTAATTATCAATCACTGAGAAATAATGTAGCGCCCATGGTGCTTTTTAGCGGGCATGACCTGGGTGGTTTAACCATTCGTTCATCAAATACAGCTGATATTACTGCATTGCTAAGCCGGGTAAAAGCTAAGTGGGCGCAATTCTCGCCAAATCAAACCTTGAATTATTCCTTTATGGATCAGGATTTTGATAAAATGTACCGCTCTGAGCAGCGCGTTGGGGGCATTGCCATAGCATTTACCTCACTGGCTATCATTATTGCCTGCCTGGGCTTGTTCGGCTTAGCTGCCTATGCTGCCGAACAACGTACCAAAGAGATAGGCATCCGCAAGGTATTAGGCGCAAGCATGTCAACTATAGTTGGGATGTTATCCCGTGATTTTATAAAGCTGGTGCTGATCTCTATAGTTATAGCCTCGCCATTTGCTTGGTATTTTATGAACAGGTGGTTTTTGCAAGGGTTTGCCTACCGCCAGAATATACAGTGGTGGGTTTTCGCACTGGCAGGCGTTGCCGCAATACTTATAGCATTTGTTACTATCAGTTTTCAATCAATAAAAGCAGCATTAACAAACCCGGTTAAAAGTTTGCGGTCGGAATAAATGTTCATTGGTTCACTGGCTCATTAGTTCATTAGTAATTGCAGCCGGCAATACTGATGAATTAATAAACGTAGGACAAGACCAGTGAACCAGTGAACAAATGAGCTAATGAACCAAAGAAATGATAAGAAACTACATAAAAACAGCTTACCGCAGCCTTACCAAAAATAAGGCTTATAGCTTTTTGAATATTTTCGGTTTGGCAATAGGTATTGCCTGCGCTGCGCTCATTTTCTTATGGGTAGAGGATGAGGTTAATTTTGATGCGGTAAATATTAAAAAAGACAGGTTGTACATGGTGGAGGAAAACCAGCAGTATGATACTTATGTGTTTACCGAATCATCAACCCCCGGCCTAATGGGTCCGGCTATGAATACCGAATTACCCGGCGTTGCCAATACCTGCCGCAGCACCGAAGGCGGAACAACTTTATTATTTGGTAACGGTGATAAAGCTGTTTTTGCAACCGGTATATATGCAGAACCGTCACTATTCAGCATGTTTACCCTGCCCTTTGTGCAGGGTAATGCGACTTCGGTTTTCTCACAGGTGCATTCAATAGTCATCACCGAAAAAGCAGCTAAAAAGTTTTTTGGTAACAATAAGGATGTCATCGGTAAAACCATCAGGGTTGATAATAAGCAGGATTATGCCGTAAGCGGTGTTATAAAAGATATCCCGGCAAACTCAAGCGTGCAGTTTGAATGGGTAATGCCATTTAAAATCTACTTTGATCAAAGTCCGTGGTTAACCAGTTGGGGTAATCAATCCGTAACAACTTATGTGGAGTTGAAACCCGGTGTAAGCCCGCAAACGGTTAATAAACAGCTTTACGGTTATATACAGAAACGGGTGCCTACAGCATTGGGTCATGCCTTTTTATTTAGTATGAACGACTGGCATTTGCGCGATGATTTTAAAGATGGTAAAATGACCGGTGGCGGGCAGATCGAATATGTTCACCTGTTTACCGTCATCGCGTGGATTATCCTGTTCATTGCCTGTATCAACTTCATGAACCTGGCCACAGCCCGCAGCGAAAAACGTGCCCGTGAGGTAGGGGTACGTAAAGTATTAGGCGCCGGTAAAAACCTGCTCGTCATGCAGTTCATCGGCGAAGCCATATTTATGGCAGTTATAGCCGCGCTGGTATCGGTATTTATTATCATACTTGTTTTACCAGCCTTTAATATGCTGGTGCAAAAACAGCTTACGTTAGGTTTGGGTAATCCAATGCATATTATTGCCTTATTGCTGATTACCCTGATATGCGGATTGGTTGCTGGCAGCTACCCATCGTTCTACTTATCATCATTTAACCCGGTATCGGTACTTAAAGGGGTGAAGCTAAAAACCGGTGGTGCGGCATTTATTCGTAAGGGTTTGGTGGTGATGCAGTTCAGTGTTTCAATTGTGCTCATCATCAGTACTATAATTGTTTATCAGCAAATACAGCATGTTAAAAGCAGGCAGTTAGGTTTTAATAAGGATAATCTTATAGAAATTCCGTTGCAGGGCGATATGGGTAAAAACTTCAATGTAATTAAGCAGGACCTGCTTAATACCAATTATATCGCTAATGCAGCGCTGGCCGATCATTCATTGATCTATGGCGGGAACAATACATCCGGACTTACCTGGGATGGCAAACCAGCGACCTCAAAAGTGCTCATATCGCAACGCTATATATCGCCTGAATTTATGGAAACAACGGGCTTAAAGGTATTAGAAGGAAGAAATCTAACGGCGAGCGATACCGCAAGGCCAATCCGCATGATCATTACCCAATCGCTGGCGAAGCTAATGGGCAAAGGCAGCGCTATAGGCAAAAGGATCCATGGTGAACAGGATACAACATCGGCAGTAGTAGTTGGCGTGGTAAATGATTATGTATATGGTAACATGTACAACAAGCAACCCGATCCCGTAATGTTTTTCAGCGCCTCACCTCAGGGTGAAACAGTAATGTATGTGCATGTTAAAAAGCAGGCCGATATTGAAAAATCAATAGCAGCAATACAAGGTGTTTTGAAAAAGGATAACCCCGCTTACCCGTTTGATTACCGCTTTGTTGATGATCAGTTTAACCAGATGTTTTTAACGGAGATGCTGGTGAGCAAGCTATCGCAGGTATTTGCTACGTTGGCAATCATCATCTCCTGCATGGGTTTGTTTGGCTTAGCAGCTTATACAGCCGAACGTCGTACAAAAGAGATAGGCATCCGCAAAGTGCTGGGTGCAAGTGTATCAGGAATAGCCACTTTGCTTTCAAAGGACTTTTTACAACTGGTGATCATATCGTGTGCGGTATCATTTCCGCTTGCCTACTGGGTAATGCAAAAATGGCTTAAAGGTTATGATTACCGCATCGGCATAAACTGGTGGGTATTTGTAATTGCTGGTGTATCAGCTATAATAATTGCGGTGGTTACGGTTAGCTTTCAATCTGTAAAAGCAGCGGTAGCAAATCCGGTTAAAAGTTTAAGATCGGAATAGTCATTAAGTCATTAGTTTGATTCGGTAAATGACCAATGACAGCGAAGCGAATGACTCAATGACTAATGACGCGAAGCAAAATGAAATGAACTAATGAACCAGGGAAATGATTAAAAACTATTTAAAGGTAGCACTCAGGCAATTAAGCAAACAAAAGTTGTATGCCGCTATCAAAATTGGTGGTTTTGCAATGGGCATTGCCGCCTGTTTATTAATTGGTTTATACATCAGGAACGAGGTGAGTTATGATCGCTCATACCCTGATACTGCCAATATTTACCGTGTTTATGGTGTAGATAATGATAATGGTAAGATAGAAAAGGGCACTGACTTCCCGGCGCCAATGGGTAAGGTTTTAAAAGCCGATCTGCCTGAAGTGGTATTATCGGGCCGTTTAATGCCTAACTCGCTTTTTGGGGGAGCTGGCAGTAATGAATTGCGCCGTGCCGATCAAATGCAGAATAGCTATGAGCAGGGCTTTACCTATGCTGATCAGCAAATGCTGGATATATTACAACTACCTATGGTTTATGGCGACAGAAAAAGCGCGCTTAAAGAGCCGTTGACCATGGTGATGTCAAAAAGTAAGGCCGACAAATATTTCCCCGGTCAAAATCCCATAGGCAGGGTAATGTACCTCAACAATGATAAAACCAAGCCTTATACGGTTACCGGCGTTATGCAGGATATCCCCCAAACATCGCACCTGCATCAATATGATTTTTTATTAACGCTTAGCGGCGTTGCATTCTGGCCCGGCGAGCAACAAACCTGGGAGGCTAGTAATTATCCTGATTATATTCAATTACGCCCTGGAACAAATATCGCTCAATTTGAAAAAAAGATGACTGACGATATTATTAAGAATTATTACCTGCCTGATCTGATTAAAGGTGGCTTTAAGAATCCGGAAGCCATGCTTGCAAAATTCCACCTCAAATTGCAGAGACTTCAGGATATTCATTTATACTCTTATGATATTCAGGAAGATGGGTATACACACGGTGATATACGTTTCGTGTGGCTGTTTGGAGCCATAGCGGGCTTTATTTTGATCATCGCATGCATTAATTTTGTTAATCTTTCAACAGCTAAATCAGCTAACCGGGCAAAAGAAGTTGGTTTAAGAAAAGTGGTAGGCTCACGCCGTAGCAGCCTCATCTACCAGTTTTTATCTGAATCGCTGGTTTACAGTTTCTTTTCGTTTGGTATTGGTATTTTGCTTGCATGGCTGTTATTGCCATATTTTAGTGTGCTGGCCTCAAAATCATTATCGATGCCGTGGCTGGCGTGGTGGTTCATACCGGTTATGCTCATATCAGCAGCCATTGTTGGTGTGGTGGCTGGTTTGTACCCTGCATTTTATCTTTCAGGCTTCAAACCTTCACAGGTACTAAAGGGCAGTATCAGCAATGGCAGTAAAAGTTCAACATTAAGAAACAGCCTGGTTGTTTTTCAGTTTGCCGCATCAATTATCTTGCTCATCAGCACATTTGTTATCTATAACCAGGTGCATTATATTCTCAATAAAAAGGTAGGGTTTGATAAGGATCAGGTAATAGTTATACAAGGCACCAATACTTTGGATAATACTGTGAAAGATTTTAAAACTGAGTTGTTAAAGCTATCAACAGTAAAAAATGTAACCATTAGTGATTTTCTGCCTATAGCAGGCACTAAACGCAATGGCAATACTTTTTATAACGATGACAAAACAAAGGGAGAGACAGGTATCTTCAGTCAATCGTGGACGGTTGATGGTGACTATATCAAAACCATGGGCATGAAAATAGTCGCCGGGCGCGATTTTTCTCCAAGCATGCCTACTGATTCTGCCGGGGTTATCATTAACCAGGCTATGGCTAAACAGCTGCATTTAAAAGACCCGATAGGTAAACGCATTACCAATGGTAATGGTACATTCCCTATAATTGGTGTGGTGCAGGATTTTAATTTTGAATCGATGCATGATAATATTGGTCCGCTGGTGTTCCATCTAGGGATCAGTCCATCCATCGTATCAGTGAAAGTGGCCGGTATGGATGTAAAGAACACCATTAGCAACATTACCTCGGTTTGGAAAAAGTTTTCGCCCGATCAAACCATCAGGTACACGTTTATGGATGAGCAATTTGCCAACATGTATGCCGACGTGCAGCGTACAGGCTACATATTTACCAGCTTTGCTGTATTGGCCATCATCATCGCCTGCCTTGGTTTATTTGCGCTTTCAGCTTTTATGGCCGAGCAGCGGAGCAAAGAAATCGGTATCCGCAAAGTATTGGGCGCAAGCGTAAGCGGTATAACAGCCCTTTTATCCATAGATTTTATAAAACTGGTATTTATAGCCATAGTTATTGCCTCGCCGATAGCCTGGTGGGCCATGAACAAATGGCTGCAGGAATTTGCGTACCGCATAAGCATACAATGGTGGATGCTGGCAGTAGCAGCCTTTGCCGCAATAATAATTGCCCTGGTTACCATAAGTTTTCAATCAATTAAAGCAGCAATTGCCAATCCGATAAAAAGTTTGCGTTCCGAATGATATTCATTAGTTCATTGGTAACTGAGCCAGCGAAACCAATGGATCAGTACACATAAGATAAGACCAATAAACTAGTGAACAAATGAACGAATGAACCAAATAAGATGATAAGAAACTATTTAAAAATAGCATGGCGCAACATTGTAAGCAACAAGGTTTATAGTGTCATTAATATATTCGGACTTGCAGCTGGTATGGCGGTTGCATTACTGATCGGTTTGTGGGTGATCAATGAATTCTCCTATGATAAGTTTCTGCCTAATTATACCCAGCTTTACCAGGTTGAATTAAATTTTACCAGTCAGCATGATGGTGAGCATACACAAACTGCCATGGCAATACCGCTGGCTGATGTACTCCGCAAAGAAGTTACCGGCATTAAACGTGTTGCCGAAACCGATTGGGTTGGTATGCAATGGCGTGATCTGATGGTTGGCGATAAAAAACTATATCTGCCCGGTGGTGCAGCGCATCCTGATTTTTTGAAGATGTTTCAGTATCCATTTAAACTGGGTAATGTAAACAGCGCGTTAACTGATCCTTATTCCATTGTTTTAACAGAGGAAACCGCTAAGGCCTTATTCGGCGATGCTAACCCAATGGGTAAATATATTCGGTTGGATAATCAGAACAATCTAAAAGTAACAGGGGTATTAAAAGATCTACCTAAAAATTCCACCCTCCAATTTAGCTTTCTTACACCATTCAGCTTTAAAGAGCAAACAGAAGGCTGGATGAAAAACGCGCGCACCACATGGACAAATAATTCATTTAACTGTTACCTTGAACTGGAACCAGGCGTAACTTATGCCCAAATTGAGCCTAAAATATTAAATCTCGTATATCAGCATAGCCCGCAAATGCGGCCGGGTAAACCCAAAGTGGTGCTGCATGCTGTAAAATACTGGCATTTGTATGATGAGTTTAAAAATGGCAAAGAGGCAGGAGGCTATATTGATTATGTGCGTATGTTCAGCATTATTGGTGTGTTGGTACTCATTATCGCATGTATCAATTTCATGAACCTGTCAACCGCCCGTTCCGAAAAGCGGGCCCGTGAGGTAGGGGTGAGGAAGGCAATAGGTTCGCAGCGCAAGGATCTGATATACCAGTTTTTAATCGAGTCGATCCTGATCACATTTATTTCCTTTTTGGTAGCTATAATTTTAACACAACTGGCGCTGCCCGCATTCAACTTACTAACCGGCGATTTTATTAGCATTCCTTACGGCAACCCGCTATTCTGGCTGGTGATGGTATTGTATGTGCTGATCACCGGTTTACTGGCTGGTAGCAGGCCCGCGTTTTATTTGTCATCATTCAACCCGGTAAAAGTTTTAAAAGGAACTATACAGGTTGGCAAAGCAGCGGCATTGCCGCGTAAAGTATTAGTGGTGTTGCAGTTTAGCTGTTCAATTGCTCTAATTATAAGTACCGTTATAATTTATCAGCAACTGCAATATGCAAAAAGCAGGCCTGCCGGCTATAGCGCCGATCGTTTAATGTCGACAGACCTAAGCGGCGATCTAAATACACATTACGATGCCCTTAAAAATGACCTTTTAGCCAGCGGTGCGGTTGAAAGTGTGGCTATGTCATCCAGTCCGGTTACAACTATCTATAGCCATACTTCACTTGATAAATGGCCGGGGAAAAACGCGGGAGATGAGTCGGTAGATATTGCCACCATATATGTATCCGACACCTATTTCAAAACAGTGGGGATGGATCTGATTGATGGTCATGATTTTTCAAGCGATTATAATGCTGATACCTTAAATGTTATTGTAAACGAGGCAACAATAAAGCGCATTGGTCTGAAAGATCCCATCAACCAAATGATTACCTGGAATGACAGGGCTAAGCCTGTACGTATTATTGGTGTGGTAAAGGATGCGGTAATGGGTTCTCCATTTTCGCCGGTTGCGCCAGCAATTTTTGCACATAGCCGTACCGGTAATGAGGTTATTTACCGGTTAGCGGCCAATGTAAATACCCATACAGCAATTGATAAGATCTCTAAAATATTTAATACCTATAACCCGGCATATCCTTATTTATATCAATTTACTGATGCCGAATATAACCGTAAGTTTAGTCTGGAACTATTGGTAGGTAAGCTGGCCGGGGTTTTTGCAGGGCTTGCCATATTTATATCGTGCCTGGGCCTGTTTGGGCTTGCCGCTTATATTGCTGAACAGCGCACAAAGGAAATAGGCATCCGCAAGGTGCTGGGTGCATCCATTGCGCAGGTTTGGTTATTGCTATCATTTGATTTTATATTGCTGGTAACCATCAGCTGTATAATTGCATCGCCAATTGCGCTGTACTTTTTACATAACTGGCTGCAAAAGTATGATTACCGCATAACCATAGGCCCCGGAGTATTTATATTATCAGGAATAGTTGCCCTTGCTGTTACCATTATAACCATAAGTTTTCAGGCTATAAAGGCAGCAATTGCAAACCCGATAAAGAGTTTGAGATCTGAATAGTCATTGGTTATTGAGTCATTAGTCATTCGTAAAATGGCTCAATGACCCAATGACTAAGGACGCGAAGCAAAATGACTAATGACCAAAAACATGATAAGAAACTATATTAAAACCGCCTACCGTTCCCTTTTGAAAAACAAGGGCTTTACGGTATTGAATGTGCTGGGGCTGTCCGTTGGACTGGCTACCTGCCTGCTGATTGTATTTTATGTAGTTGATGAATTTAGCTACGACCGTTATAATACCAACGCCGACAGGATCTACCGCATCACTGAAAATGCAAGACTGAATGGTAACGAAGGTTCATACGCCGGAACTGAAAAGCCTTTGATGGATGCTTTAAAAAGCTTTCCGCAGATTGAAAAGACGGCAAGGTTGTTCCCTAAGGAAACACTGTTTATATCTTCTCAAAAGTTCAGCATCAGGAAAGGGAATAATAACATTCAGGAAAAGAATGTCGTTTTTGCGGAATCAAACCTGTTTGATGTTTTTACCTTGCCCATGACTGATGGCAGCCCGTCAACCTCATTAACTGAACCGCACTCCGCAGTTATAACTGAGAGCATGGCTAAAAAGTATTTCAATAAAACGAATGTTGTCGGCCAAACGCTTACTATTAACGATACCAGTGTTTATAAAATTACCGGTGTTATAAAAGACATCCCATCACAATCACATTTTAATTACGATTTCTTTTTATCCTATTCATCATTACCAGAAAGTCGCGCGGGCGGCTGGGGGTATAGCGGCATACATAATTATGTGTTGCTAAAACCCGCCACAAATGTTAAGGCCCTTGAAGCGCAGATCCTGAAAGTAGAGCTCAAAAACTCGCCTCCGGTTTGGACTACTGGCAGCAATTACCTGAAGATAGTTTTAACACCCCTGCTTGATATCCATTTGAAGTCGACCAGCCAATATGAGCTGATGCAGAATGGCAATATCGAGTACGTATACATTTTTTCGGCAATAGCCATATTGGTATTGCTGATAGCCTGTGTTAATTTCATGAACCTTTCAACAGCCCGCTCGGCAAACCGGGCCAAAGAAGTAGGTGTGCGTAAGGTATTGGGTTCAGCACGTAAATATTTGATCGCCCAGTTTTTAACTGAGTCCATTTTGGTAACACTGGTATCAACTTTTATTGCCGTAGCGTTGGCATGGCTGGCAATGCCGCTGTTCAACCAAATGGCCGATAAACATTTGGCCATTACGCCGCACGCATTTACCTGGTTATTACCTGCGTTATTGGTTATTGTATTAGTAATAGGTTTCCTTGCGGGATCATATCCGGCATTTTTCCTGTCCGCCTTTCAACCTATAGACGTATTAAAAGGAAAAGTTGCTTCGGGTTTTAAGGGGGGCTTTTTACGCAGCTTTTTGGTGGTTTTCCAGTTCTCTATATCTATATTTCTGATCATCGGTACACTGGTTATTTATAACCAGTTAAACTATATTCATACCAAAAGCCTGGGTTATAACCGAAGCCAGATGCTGGTGATAAAGAATACAAATGTATTGGGTAAACAGGCAAAAATATTAAAGCAGGAAGTAAAGCAAACGCAAGGTGTTGCAAATGCTACCATGACCACCTATTTGCCTACCGGCGATGATAGAAACATAACAGGCCTATTCCCCGAACTACCTATCGACATAAAACATGACCTCCTGACTGAGTTTTGGCCGGTTGATGAAGATTATATCAATACTTTAGGTATCAAACTAATCTCAGGGCGTAACTTCTCGGCCCAACTGGCATCAGATACAGCCGCCTTAATAGTAAATGAAGCTTTTGTAAGGAGATTTGGCCAAAAGGATCCGTTAAATAAAACCATTTACCGCGATAGCTATGGTATACAGGCTTTTCATATTATTGGTGTGGTTAAGGATTTTCACTACAGCTCATTACGCGACGAAATTAAACCACTGGCATTAGTATATAATGAAGACAAGGGCTCAATTACAGCCCGCGTTAGTACCGCAAATCTGCCTGCTTTAATGTCACAGATACAGGATAAGTGGAAAGATCTGTCGCCCAATAACCAGTTTACCTGGTCGTTTATGGATCAGGATTTTGATGCTACCTATCGCTCTGAGCAGCGCATCGGTACTATATTTATATCGTTCACTGCTTTGGCTATAGCAATTGCCTGTTTAGGTTTATTCGGCCTGGCAGCGTATGCCGCTGAGCAGCGCAACAAAGAGATCGGTATACGCAAAGTATTAGGTGCGAGTGTATCAACCATAGTAAGCATGCTATCAATGGACTTTATAAAGCTGGTGTTTATCGCTATATTGATATCATCGCCATTAGCATGGTGGGCCATGAACAAATGGCTGCAGGACTTTGCCTATCGTATAAACATACAATGGTGGATAATAGCATTGGCAGGTTTTACCGCCATATTCATCGCATTTATAACTATAAGCTTTCAATCTATCCGGGCCGCATTGGCAAACCCGGTGGAGAGTTTACGTTCGGAATAGTTTGCTCATTAGTTCACTGGTTCATTAGTTCATTAGTAATGTAACCGGAGAAAAATGAACCAAGCGGATTTGGTAAAATTGCTAATACCAATGAACTAATGAACATAAAAGGTCTAAGGACAAGACCAATGAACCAGTGAACAAATGAACTAACGTTATGATAAAGAGCTATTTTAAAATCGCCTGGCGAAATTTGATCAAGAGCAAATTTTATACCGCCATTAACATTGCCGGCCTTACAGTTGGGCTGGCTGTAGGTTTGCTTATTTTACTATGGGTAAACGATGAGTTGAGCTTTGATAAGTTCAATACCAAAGCTGATAATATTTACCGTATTGAAGCACAAATAGGTACCGGCGGCACACAGCAGATCTGGGGTGGCATACAGGCCCCTGTTGCTACTTTTGGCTTGAAGGAAGTCCCCGGCATAGTAAATGCCGTGCGTATAGTAGAAAACTGGAATTACTCTTTGTACAAATACCGTGATAAATCATTAGACGTTGGCGATAATGGCGCGTTTTACACCGATCCGTCTTTATTTAAGGTTTTTGATTTTAAACTACTGGAAGGCAATCCTAACCATCCTTTTCCTAATGATCAGTCTATCATTATCACCCAAAAAACAGCCAAACGTTTTTTTGGCAATGCGGACCCGATGGGGAAAGTATTACAGGCCGATAACCACGATAACTATACCGTAGCCGGTGTTGCGGCCGACATGCCGGGCAACTCCAGTATTAAATTCGATATGCTTTTTTCTATCAATGTAATAGCAAAAAAGAACTATGATGGCAAAGGCTACTGGAAAACTATGGATAGCGACTGGGGCGACTATTTCTATGATACCTATTTGCAACTGCAGCCGGGCCTTTCAGCACAAGCGGTTGCCGATAAGCTTACACAAATCCATATAAAAAACCAACCGGGTGAGGGCAGCGCGAATATAAAATACCTGTCGCAGCCTTTGGGGAAAATGCATTTGTATAATGCGGATGGTAGCCCATCAGGTATACAAACCGTCAGAGTGTTTTTAATTGTGGCTATTCTTATTTTATTGATCGCTTGTATCAACTATGTAAACCTTTCAACCGCGCGTGCTATGCTGCGGGCAAAGGAAGTAAGCGTGCGTAAAATAATAGGCGCGGGCAAAAAGCAATTATTCATTCAGTTTGTGGTCGAAACAATTTTGTTTTTCTCCATAGCGCTTGTGCTTGCTTTTGTGCTGATTGAAGCATTAATGCCTTTATACAACAATGTATCGGGCAAACAAATGGAGTTTAATTTGCTGGATGCAGGTGTTTGGAAAGTGGTAGGTATTACCGTAGTCGCTACACTCGCGGCATCCAGCATTTATCCTGCATTTTTATTGTCGTCATTTAAGCCGATCAACGCGCTTAAGGGTAAACTATCTCTGGGTGTTGGTAACACAACATTCCGTAAAACGCTGGTGGTTTGTCAGTTTGTATTTTCTATTGGTTTGATCATCGGTACACTGATCATCAACAGCCAGTTAAAATTCATCAGGGAAAAAGAACTTGGTTATGATAAATCCTACGTATTTACATTCGGTATGCGCGATATGCAAAAGAATTATGAATCTGTGCGTTCACAATTATTGAGTCAACCGGGCATAAAAGATGTTACCACCGCCAGCGATAATATTGTAAGCTTAGGCGGTAATACCGGTGATACCGATTGGGACGGTAAAGCACCCGGCAGTAGTTTTGAGATCCATCCATTGGGTATCAGCAAAAATTATGTCGACTTTTTTAAACTGAAAATTATACAGGGAGGCAATTTTATAGGTATAAAGGCCGATACCGCGCACTATATCCTTAACGAAACCGCGGTACGTGAGGCTGGCATCAAGGATCCGATAGGTAAACGTTTTAAGCTGCACAATCAGAACGGGATCATTATTGGCGTGGTGAAGGATTTCCACTTTGCATCGCTCAAACAAAAAATTGAGCCTGTCATATTCTTTTAT
Source organism: Mucilaginibacter mallensis (assembly GCF_900105165.1). Taxonomy (NCBI): domain Bacteria; kingdom Pseudomonadati; phylum Bacteroidota; class Sphingobacteriia; order Sphingobacteriales; family Sphingobacteriaceae; genus Mucilaginibacter; species Mucilaginibacter mallensis. Next base: position 3,623,350 of record NZ_LT629740.1, on the reverse strand, counting down.
ACTCCTGACAATTGGCGCATGTTTGTAAAAACAACAGGTAAGGATGCTCCACTGGCCCTGGCTTCAGTGCAAAAAGCCTGGAAACAATATAACCCTGCCTTTCCTTTCGATTATGAATTTCTGGATCAAACCTTCAATGATATGTACAAAGTCGATCAGCGTTCAGGTACACTGTTCAGTTGGTTTACGGGTATAGCTATTTTAATATCATGCCTGGGTTTATTTGGCCTGGCTACTTATACCGCGCAGGTAAAGGTAAAGGAGATAGGTATTCGTAAAGTATTAGGGGCTAGTGTTGCCAATATTACCACCATGCTTTCAAAAGACTTTTTAGTATTGGTAGTGGTATCCATTGTTATCGCAACGCCAATAGCCTGGTACGCCATGAACAAATGGCTGCAGGCTTTTGCCTACCGGATAGAAATACGATGGTGGATATTTGCTTTAGCCGGAGTACTGGCAATTGTGATAGCCTTTATAACTATAAGCTTTCAGGCTATAAAGGCGGCTATTGCAAACCCGGTTAAGAGCTTACGGTCGGAATAATTTGGTCATTGTGTCATTGGTCATTGAGCCATTTGTTTAACTACAAGACAAATAACCCAATGACAGCGCAGCGAATGACCCAATGACCAATGACGCGAAGCATGACTGTATCATAACCGTACATATAGTGTTACACTTACGAACAGGTTGATTATTTTATTTTGATATAAAATATTGATTATAAATACTTTAAATTTTGGTATGGCTTTTAATTGTATTTGCTTGTAACCACCCGCATCATGATAAAAAACTATATAAAGATCACCCTAAGAAACATGTGGAAGTACAAAACTTTCACATTTATTAATGTAGTGGGGATGGCTGTGGCATTCGGTGCGGTATTGTTGCTGGCGCTTACTGCCTTTTATGAGCTCTCATATGATGATTTTCATATAAATAAGAGCAATATATACGAGGTATATTTGGAAGAACACCATGCCAATGATGTAGAGGCCGACGCGGCTATGCCTGTGCCCATTACACCGGCATTAAAAGCTGAGTTCCCTGATGTTGTACACGCATCGCGCTATGGTGATTTTGGCGGCAGCGTATTACGGTACGGGAATAAGGAGTTTAATTATGATGTAAGGTGCGTTGATCAGGATTTCTTTAAGATGTTCACTTTCCCAATTGTAAAGGGAAATGATCAGAATCCGCTTAGTGATAAAAATGATGTAGTAATAACTGAAAAAACGGCTAAAAGTATTTTCGGGGATGTAAATCCGGTAGGTAAGCTTATTGAGTTAAAGATTAATAATCAATGGAAAAGCCTTAATATATCTGCAGTGGCTGCTGATCCGCCGCAAAATTCAAGTTTGGATTTTAACTTATTGTGCAGGTTTGAGCAGCATCCTGATTATGAAGTAGCTAAAACCCTGTGGGAAGACAGGTTCCACAATGTTTTTGTACAGTTACCTGCAAATGAAAAACAAGCCGGATTTGAGCAAAAACTAAAAAGCTTTGTACATAAATACTATGCTGCAAGTATAAAACAATTAAGGCATGACGGTGCCCAGTCTGACAAGGAAGGCGAAGTTTTACGCCTGCGCCTAATACCAATGGCCGATGTCCATTTTAGTCCTATAGCATCACAAAGCAGGGCGGTTAGCAAGTTTTACCCGTACCTGGTTTTATTAATAAGCATATTTATTTTATTTATAGCCTGTACCAATTTCATCAACCTGTCATTAGGCCGGGCATTTACACGGGCTAAGGAAATAGGCGTGCGTAAGGTAATTGGTGCTACAAAACAACAACTTATCACCCAGTTTTGCAGCGAATCATTGGTGATTTGCGGTGTATCGTTAATACTGGGGGCAGTAGCGGCTTATTCGCTTATGCCGCAATACAAACTGTTGTTTAATCAGCAATTATCATTGAATGTGCTAAGCTCTCCATTAGTTATTTTATACTTTTTGGGTGGTTTTGTTTTAATAAGCCTGATAGCCGGCGGCTACCCCGCATGGCTGATGGCTATACAAAATACATCGCAGGCAGTAAAGGGTAAAGTTGTTGCAGGCAAGGCCAATGGCTTGCGGAATAGCTTAATGGTTGTTCAGTTCGCATTATCAGCGTTGCTGATAATTTGCACGGTTATTACCTGGCAGCAGCTCAATTTTATGCGTAATAAACCGTTGGGCTATGATAAAAGCCAGGTGGTCAGCATCCCGATAGGCAGCAATATTGAACCTGAAAGAGCGCTGCAATTGATGCGATCAAAGTTGGCAGCTTACCCTGATGTGGTAAGTGTAACCGGTACTGATATGAATTTAGGTACAGGGCTGGATAACAGCGCATCAACCTCGATCATGACGTTTAGTTACAAGGGTAAGAATGTTAAAACCAATTGGCTTAGGGTTGATTACGATTATGTAAAAACGCTGGGCCTGCAAGTGGTGAACGGTCGTGATTTTTCCCGAACATACGGTGCCGATACTACGGTTGTGCTCATCAACCAAAAAATGGCTGAACAGTTGGGCGAAACGAACCCGGTTGGTGCAATATTCCCTACCGATGGTGCCAAATTACAGGTTGCGGGTGTTGTTAAGGATTTTAATTTTAAATCCCTTCATCAGCAGATAGCTCCGCTTACTATGGTTATACGCCCAACGTGGCCTGTAAATTATATACTGGTAAAGGTAAAACCTGCTAACCTGCCTGCAAGCATGGCAATTATCAATAAGGTATGGAAAGATGTAAACCCACGTTCGCAAGCTGAATCATCGTTCCTTGATGAAAACGTCGACCGCCAATATAAAAAGGAAACCAGGTTATCTAAAATCTTCATAACAGGCGCAGTTATAGCTATCGCGATATCGTGCATGGGCTTGTTTGCCATAGTGATATTGATAATAACCCAACGCACCAAAGAGATCGGCATCCGTAAGGTATTGGGCGCAAGCGTAAACAGCATTGTTTATTTAGTAGCGCAGGACTTTTTAAAACTGGTATTAATAGCTGTATGCATAGCCTCGCCAATAGCGTGGTATGCCATGAACAAATGGTTGCAGGATTTTGCCTATCGCATACAAATAGAGTGGTGGGTGTTTGTAATGGCCGGAGTAATAGCCATTATTATAGCCTTTATAACCATAAGCTTTCAATCAGTTAAAGCAGCAATTGCAAACCCGGTTAAGAGCTTGCGGTCCGAATAATTTAGTCATGGAGTCATTGGTCATTGAGTCATTAGTTTGCATATGAGTAAAATGACTCAATGACAGCGCAGCGAATGACCCAATGACCAATGACGCGAAGCAAATGACCAGTCACAACGAAGTGAAATGACTAATGACCAAAAGAAATGATAAAGAATTATTTTAAGATTGCCTGGCGAAACATCTGGAAAAACAAGGTTTTTTCAACAATAAACATTGTTGGCCTTGCCGTAGGTATGGCTGCATTTATGGTTGTTATGATGTTTGTTTCGTATGAAAAGAGCTTCGATAACTTCCATACAAAAAACATTTATCGCTTAAATGAAGTGCAAACCATCGGACAACAAAATGCTACCCAAAAAGTAGCCTTATCCATGTTCCCGATGGGGCCGAGCCTGAAGCAGGAGTTTCCGGAAATTAAAAGCTTTACACGGGTAAACTGGCATCAGAAATACCAGATGACCTATGATAACAAAAGGGTATTTCTGCCGCAGGTTTTCTTTGTTGACTCTACGTTCCTGAAAATATTCGATTTTAAGGTTCTTCGTGGTGATAAGGTTACAGGTCTGTTAAAACCTCACACCGCCATGATCACTGAGGAAACAGCGCAAAAATTATTTGGTGATGCTGATCCGATAGGCAAGGTAATAAACCATTATGGCGATGATACCACTACTTTTACCGTAACCGGGGTACTAGCCAATGTGCCTAAAAATTCACAATTGCAATTTGATGGTTTGTTTTCATTCAGTACCATTTATAAACCCTGGATGTTCAATAACTGGGGCGGCAACTGGCTAAATACTTATCTGGAACTTGCACCCGGTACAAATGTAGCTGCGCTTGAAAAAAAATTCCCTGCCTATCTTAAAAGGCATCTGCAGGGCGACAGTTGGAAATACTATCAATTATTTGTTCTGCCGCTTAAGGATGTGCATGCCAACTCAGCCGATATAGGACTTGATTACATCAATTATCAAAAGTTTGATAAAAAATCTACCCGGCTTTTTGCCATAATCGCGCTGATTGTATTGGTAATAGCTTGTGTTAATTTCATTAACCTGTCAACCGCGCGTTCGGCAGAAAGGGCTAAAGAAGTAGGTATTCGTAAATCAATCGGGGCGCACCGCTTTCAGTTGGCTATACAGTTTTTGGGTGAAACCATACTCATCTCATTAATAGCATTAATACTCGCGCTGATATTGGTTGAGCTGGCGTTGCCCTACATCAATAACCTGAGTGAAAGAAGCATTACGCTACCTATATTTAGCAGCTTAGGGTTTATTGCTACCATATTCGCAGGTACAGTGTTTATCGGGCTTATATCAGGTATTTACCCGGCTATTTACTTATCTTCATTCCAGGCGGTAAAGGTTTTAAAAGGCTCTATACAGGTTGGGAAAAATAAGAGCTCACTAAGGAATGTTTTGGTTGTTACCCAATTTGCCAGCGCTATCTTTTTGATGATAGCTACCATTTTTGTGCTGAAGCAATTAAAGTTCATGCAAAATCAGGACCCCGGTTATAACCGGGATCAGATCGTTAATATTCCATTGGATGGGGTTACCTCAAAAAAATATAGTTTGCTTAAGGATGAGCTATCAGGCAATACGCTTATCTCGGGTGTAACTGCCTCGCAGGATGTTTTGGGCAGTCACCTTGATCAAACAGGCGTTGATTTTAAACCGGCAAATGGCCCTAAGCAGCAGTTTGGTACAACATTGCTGGTGGTTGATAATAATTACCTCGATCTGTATAAGATAAAACTGGCAGCAGGCAAGAATTTCTCTACCGATAAAACCCAGAATGGCAGGCAATACATCATTAACGAGGCGCTGGCTAAGGAGTTATTGAAAGATCATCCCAAAGCACCAATGTCATCGTTACTTGGTGATCAGTTTGGGTTTGATTCATTGGGCACTATTACCGGCATCGCCAAAAATTTCAATTTTAACTCCCTGCATTATAAGGTTGAACCCATGTTTATGGTGAGTCAAAATCAATGGGGTTTCAGGGATGTATCGGTTAAAATAAATGGTGGCAACACAAAAGCAGCAATAGCCTTCATCAAATCTAAGTGGGATAGCTTATATCCTGATTATCCTTTTGAGTATCAGTTTCTGGATGATCATTTTAATGAGGTCTACAAAGCCGATAACCAGGTAAGCCAGATAGTAGGGATACTGGCAGGTTTAACTATACTGATCTCCTGCCTGGGCCTGTTCGGGCTGGCATCATACTCAGCCGAAAAACGGGTGAAAGAAATAGGGGTAAGGAAAGTACTGGGCGCATCGGTACAAAATATAGTAATGCTATTGGCCAGCAATTTTATAAGGCTGGTGCTGATAGCCAATTTGATAGCCTGGCCACTAGCCTGGTGGGCCATGAATAAATGGCTGCAGGATTTTGCCTACCGCATAAATATACAATGGTGGGTGTTTGTACTGGCCGGTGGTGCCGCAATTATGATCGCGTTTTTTACAGTAAGCTTCCAGTCGGTTAAAGCGGCGGTTGCCAATCCGGTTAAAAGTTTGCGGTCGGAATGATATTCATTTGTTCACTGGTTCATTAGTTTATTAGTAATGTAACCGGTAACCAATGACGGATGAGAACGAAGGACAAGACCAATGAACTAATGAACCATTGAACTAAATAAGAATGATAAAGAACTATTTTAAAATTGCCTGGCGAAGCTTGTGGAAGCATAAAGCTTACTCGTTTATAAACATTGTTGGCTTAAGCATTGGTTTAACCGCATGCCTTATTGTGGCTACGGTTGTGTTTGATGAATTATCATATGATCATCAATGGAAAAAAGCGAATGACATTTACCGTGTAATCTCAATCAGCAATAATGTTAATAGCGAGCAGCCCATGCCGGTGAGTTTTGCGGGCCTGGGGCCGGTGCTTAAAACAAATTTTCCTGAGGTTGCTGATTATTGCCGCATGTCGGTTAGTAAAGAGCGGCTGCAATTGGGTAATCTTAAACAGGGTGTAGCATTTCAGCAATTGATCGCGGAATCTTCCGTTTGGAATGTACTTGATTTTAATATCATAAAGGGAAATCCTCAGAAATATGTTAAAGGTTATGTTAATCTCGTCATCACCAAAAAAATTCAGCAGCAATATTTTGCCGGGCAAAATCCCATTGGTAAATTAATATACACCCAACCCGAGTTTGGTAAGCCGCAGCCTTGTTTAATTACCGGTGTTATTGACCATATTCCTCAAAACAGTCATCTACGGGCAGATTTTATAAGTATTGTTGAATATAGGGCAAGTGATAACCACCTGCCTCAAAAAGGTGAGGGCTATAGCTTTTACCCGCAATATATTTTGTTAAAGCCGGGTACATCCGCCACTACTTTTACAGCTAAGGTTAACCAATGGTATGCTAAGCAGCCGGGAGCTAAAGACGCAAACTATTCTTTCCATTTTCAGCCAATTAAAGATGTTTACTTACGGTCGGATTTTAATGGCGTGCAGGCAGTGCATGGTAGCATAAAAAATGTTTACATATTTGCTGGTGTGGCAGCCCTACTACTTGTAATTGCCTGTATTAACTTCATTAATTTAACCATTTCAAGGGTTTTTAACCGCTCAAAGGAGACAGGTATCCGCAAGGTATTAGGCGCCGAAAAGTTTCAGCTTATCATACGCTTTTTATCGGAGTCGCTTATATTTTTTATACTTTCCTTTGCCCTTGCCATTCTGTTATATCCGCTGTTTATTAAACCGGTTGAAACTTTTCTTGATCATCAGCTGGTATTAAACCTGTATAACGGATCGTTTTTAATAATTGCTATAGGCTGTGTTTTTGGGGTTAGTTTCCTCACCGGCCTGTACCCGGCATGGTACCTGTCGCGCCCTAAGCCTATTGTAATATTAAGGAATAAACTTGCATCTGATGTTCAGCTAAATGTGCTTAAAAAAGGTTTGGTTATCGGCCAGTTTGTAATATCGGTAACCATTATAATGGCTACTATCATTGTTCATAATCAGTTAGGATATATGAATAATAAGGACCTGGGATTTGATAAAAATAACTTGCTGAATATTTCCTTTACCGATTGGGCTGAAAGTGGAGCAGCATTTAAACAGGCTGTTAAAAAAATACCGGGTGTTCAAAATGTGAGTATTGCAAACTGGGCCCCTACAGAGGGTTCGGGTAGTATGTCAAGAGAGGTTTCTGTTCCCGGGCAAAAAGGCAAGATTGAGGTGTTCTTTATTGAAGGCGATGCTGATCTGCCCGCTACATTGGGCTTTAAGCTAAAACAGGGCCGTATGCTTAACCCAGCCCTTGCTACAGATGCCATGAACAGCGATTCGGCAATGAGTGGTACCAGCGCCGCCACAAAGGCTGAAAGATTAGCCTGGCCATTACTGGCAACAAATTATACCGCCAGTCTGCTAGGTATGAAGGTTAATAAAACTGTTGCCGATATTGACGGAGTACCGGTAGGCATAATTGAAGACTTTAACAGTGAATCATTACACAATAAGCTAAAACCTACTTTTATACAAGCGATTAGTGATTCTAAATATGGCAATATGCTGGTGCGTATAAAACCAGGTTATGAAAAAACCGCATTAACCGGTATAAGCGCCGCTTATAAATCCTTTTATCCTGAAAAAACTTTCGATTATAATTGGTCGGGTGATCAGATTGATAATCAGTACAAGGCAGAATTTAAATTGCAGCGATTATTTACCTGCTTTAGCCTGCTTATTATATTTTTAGCCTGCCTTGGCTTATTCGGTCTGGTAAGCTTCACAGCTGAGCAGCGTGTAAAAGAGATTGGCATCCGTAAAGTACTGGGGGCTAGCGTAAGCAATATAATTACCTTAATATCTAAAGATTATTTGGCTTTAGTTATGATCTCAGTTGTTATTGCATCGCCAATAGCATGGTATGCTATGAATAAGTGGCTGCAGGATTTTGCCTATCGTATAAGCATACAATGGTGGGTATTTGCCCTAACGGGGATATTAGCCTTATTGATAGCATTTGCAACGGTAAGCTTTCAATCTGTAAAAGCAGCATTGGCTAATCCGGTAAAAAGCTTGCGTAGCGAATAGTCATTGGTCATTGAGTCATTTGTCATTAGTGAAAGAATGACAACGAAGCTAATGACCCAATGACCAATGACACGAAGTAAAATGACTAATGACTAAAAGAAATGATAAAGAACTATTTTAAAATTGCATTCCGTGGTTTTTGGCGGCATAAGCTGTTTACGCTGATAAATGTTATAGGCCTATCCATAGGTATCAGCGCTGCGCTGGTAATTTACCTCATCGTTCATTTTGACTTTACGTTTGATAAGTTTCAGCCCGATAACAATCGCATTTATCGCGTGGTAACCAACTACTCTTATTCGGGCGAGGCAGGTAACAACAGTGGTGTTTGCGGTCCGTTGCCGGAAGCCGTAAAAAGCCAGGTTACCGGCGTTGAAGTAACGGCTGCTTTTTATTCTTTATATCAGCCCAATGTTTTTGTTCCCGGTATTAAAAATGTACCGGTAAGGTTTAAGAATCAGGATAACGTTGTACTTGCCGACGCTCAGTATTTTAAAATAGTTAATTATAAATGGCTGGCCGGTTCGGCTGCAACTGCATTAAGCGCGCCTAATCAGGTGGTATTAACTTCCAATCAGGCAAAAAAATACTTCCCAACGCTTTCGTATGATCAAATAATGGGTAAGGTAATTACCTACGATACGTTAAAAACCGCGGTTACAGGTATTGTACAAACCATAAGCGATAATACCGATTTTGCCTTTCATGATTTTATCTCCTACAGTACAAATGCGGCTAATAAAGATCTGAAAGATCAGCTTCAGCTAACCCAATGGACTAATACCAACTCTTCATCGCAGCTATTTATAAAGTTATCGGCCCAAAGCAATGCACCACATGTAGAAAAGCAGTTGAACGATCTGCTTAAAAAGAACTCAAAACCATCTAAAGATTATACCCAGAATTTTAGCTTGCAGCCATTAAGCGATCTGCATTTTAATGAAGCCTATGGCAACTTTGATGGTGGGCGTACTGCAAGTAAAACCACATTGTATGGTTTACTTGCCATAGCAGCTTTTCTTTTGGTGCTTGGCTGTATAAATTTTGTGAATTTAACCACAGCGCAGGCAACGCAAAGGGCTAAGGAGATAGGCATCCGTAAAACAATGGGCAGTAGCCGCAGGCAGCTTATATTTCAATTTTTAAGCGAAACGTTCTTTATCACCTTAATTGCAGTTATAATTTCGGTTGCAATTACTCCATTAATACTAAAGCTATTTGCTGATTTCATCCCGGCGGGTATAAAAGTCGATCTGTTATTCAAACCCGGGCTGGTTGTGTTTTTGGTGATATTAACAGTAGTTGTAAGTATTTTGTCGGGATTTTATCCTGCCATATTATTGTCGGGTTATAAACCGGTTACAGTCCTTAAAAATCAGGCCGCTTCAAATAGCAGTAAAACCCGGAGCGCCTACCTGCGCAAATCATTAACAGTTACCCAATTTATAATAGCGCAGTTTTTCATAATGGCGACTATATTGGTCAGCAAGCAAATTTACTACGCCTTACATAAGGATCTTGGCTTTAAAAAAGACGCAATTATAATTATAAGTACGCCATGGAAGGCCCTGCGATCAAATCAAAAGCAGGTATTCCTTAACAAGCTGCATTCTATACCGCAGGTAGCGATGGTGAGCGTGGGCGGCGCTGCTCCCTCGGCGGGTGTTACCATTTCGACCGAAGCAACGTATAAGAATGGCAAACACGAGATAAAAACCGATGTACAGCAAAAATTTGCTGATGAGAATTATCTTAAAGTTTACCATATAAAATTGCTTGCCGGCCGTAACCTGCAACAATCGGATACGACCAAAGGCTTTTTGATCAATGAAACCTATGCAAAAGTTTTAGGGTTCAAATCACCCGCCCAGGCTGTAGGTAATTTTCTGGATTATAACGGTACCAGCACAAAAATGCAGATTGTGGGTGTTGTTGCCGATTTTTATCAGAAATCATTACGTACACCAATTAAGCCTATAGTGATTGTAAGGGGAAATGGTATTTATAACAATGGCACTTTCCACATCGCATTAAAACCTGAAACAGCGGGTGGGGGAGAGTGGAAAAAAGCAATTGCACAAATGGGCATATACTGGAAAGAATCGTACCCGGATGATGATTTTGATTACCAGTTTTTTGATGATAACATTAAAAAGTTTTATGAAAGCGAGCAGCATACCTCAACCTTGTTAGCATGGGCAACCGGCTTATCTATATTTATTAGCTGCCTGGGTTTATTGGGCTTAGCTATTTATACAACCAACCAGCGTACCAAGGAGATTGGCGTCCGAAAAGTACTTGGCGCATCTGTGGCGCAGATAGTAACCTTGCTCTCAACAGAAATGATATTACTTATACTACTGGCATTTATAATTGTAACCCCTGCAACCTGGTGGGCTATGAACAAATGGATGCAAAGTTTTGCCGATAGAACCTCCATCAGCTGGTGGATATTTGCCGCAAGCGGCGCAGGCATGCTGATACTGGCTGTATTTACATCAGGTTTTCAAACGGTAAAAGCGGCGGTGGCAAACCCGGTAAAAAGTTTGAGATCGGAATAGTCATTGTGTCATTAGGTCATTGAGTCATTAGTTTTATTGCAGATGAGATGACCAAATCACAGCGCAGCGAATGACCCAGTGACCAATAACGAGAAGCAAAATGAACCAGTGAACAAATAAACTAACATGATAAAGATCAACCTGAAATTAGCTATAAGGAATATATTCCGGAATAAATTATATTCTGCAATAAACATTATTGGGCTTAGCGTGGCCAGCGCGTTTTGCATACTGGTTTATTTGTATGTAAAGAACGAGCAGTCGTTTGATGATTTTCATAAGGATGGCGATAGGTTATTCAGAGTTGAGGAATCGGATGTGTTTTCAGGATTACGTAATACTGAATCGAAGAAAAGTTTTTTTTCATTCCTAACACAGGATGCGGATCAAAAGAATATGATACAAACACCGGTAGTGTTTGCACCTGATCTGAAAAGGAATTTTCCTGAAATTGAGAATGCAATACGTATAAGACCATTGTACAATCCAATTATACGTGTAGGCAATCAAAGTTTTAAGGAGAGTGATCAAAGCTCAGCATATGTTGATCCTGATTTTTTTAGGGCATTTGATTTCCCGTTGGTAAAGGGTAATAAACAATCGGTGCTATCAGGTCATAATTCTGCTGTAATAAGTGAGCAGTTTGCTAAAAAGTATTTTGGGAATGATAATCCGGTTGGTAAAACTTTAAATATTACCAGCGAAGGGTTGCTGGTAAATGTAACCGGTGTTGCTAAGGCTTTTCCGGATAATTCAAGTTTTAAATTTGATGTAATTATTACCCGAGAAGCAGATGCTGATTATGCAGATGAATTAAAAAGGGGGGTAGAAACTTTCAGCGATTTACTGGTTGTGAGGTTAGCAAAAAACACCAATGTTGCTGCTTTTCAAAAAAAGCTTAATGCCTTTGCGCCAAAGTACTTTAAATCGCTGACTGATGAGATGGCTAAGAATGATCCCAAAACTAAGCCGGCACCTTTTCTGGTATTTTTAAGGCCGTTTGCCGATGCGCATTACAATCAAAGCCGGGGCTGGAACCATTACACAGACCTGAAGAATATTTACCAGTTGGTTTGCCTGGCCATAGTTATTTTATTGATAGCTTGTTTAAATTATGTGCTGCTAACACTTACCAGTGCCATATCGCGCTCACAGGATGTTGGCGTTCGTAAAACTATAGGGGCAGGGCGCAGGCAAATTGTATTGCAATATTACACCGAAACACAATTACTTGCTTTTATAGCTGTTATTGTTGGGTTTATGGTAGCTGTAACCTGTTTGCCATTTTTCAGCAGCTTAACAGGTTCGGTATTAAATCTGTCGGCATTTTCAATAAGTAATTTAATATTGATGTTATTACTGTTGTCAATTACATTAGGGGTGCTGGCTGGTATTTATCCTGCTTTGGCTATGTCTGGCTTAAAACCACTAAATATTATGCGTGGTTTTTCAACTTATCGCATAAGCCCGGTTTTATCAAAATGCTTAGTGGTTTTGCAATACAGTATTTGTATTATACTGGTGATCTCGGCATTGGTTATAAATAAGCAAATGCATTTTATAAGTGAAACCAGTATGGGTTTTGATAAAGACCAGATAATTGTATTGCAAAATCCCTATAGCTGGACCGACGAAAAAGACCGCGGCTCATTAAAAGAAAGGTTAACGCAATTTGTTGTAAGCCAACCTTATTTACAGGGGATAACCAGTACCTATTTTGATTTTGAGGGATATAGTACAAGCGGATTTATAATTAATGGTAAGCAGGTAGGGTTTCAGGAAATGGGAGTTGATTTTGATTATTTTAAATTTAATAAGATCCCGATTGTTGAAGGCAGGGACTTTTCAAGGGATATCGCAAGCGACAGTACCCGTATAAAACTTGTATCAGCACAAATGAATCCTCAAAGCTCACGTGTAAACCATAGTGTTGTTGTTAATGAAACATTGTACAATATGCTGGGCAAACCAAAGCTTGATGTACTTAATTACCAAATAGGTGGGATAATTATTGGTGTTTGTAAGGATTATCATACCGATGATCTCACAAAAAAGATAGAACCGGTATATCATCAAATTAGTGGTAACCCCGACGCATGGTTCTGGATAAAAATAAAAGCTGGGCAAAGTATACCAAATGCAATGGAAGATTTAAAACTGAACTGGAACAAGATGACGAACAATATGCCATTCAGCTATACTTTCCTTGATCAGGATGTGGCAAAAAGCTATGATGCCTACCAGCGCTGGATGACCACCATTACCACATCATGCATATTAGCCATCATTATTGCCTGTCTGGGTTTATTTGGGTTGTCGGGGCTTACTACTATCAACCGCACCAAGGAGATCGGTATCCGTAAAGTGCTGGGTGCATCTATCTACAACCTGTTCGTGATGCTTAACCGCGGAACTTTATTATTAGCGGCCGGTTCGTTTATTATAGCCTCACCTATAGCATTATATATGGTCCATGAATGGCTCGATAACTTTGCCTACCGCATAAAACCCGATTGGCTATTATTCGGTTCTGCAGGGCTGATAGCTATGCTTACAGCCATAATAGCCGTAAGTTACCACACCATTAAAGCCGCCATGGCCAACCCGGTTAAAAGCTTGCGGTCGGAATAGGTTTGTTCATTAGTTCATTGGTAATACGGCGGTAATAAATACACTAATTAAGCAAAGTGCTAAGACCAATGAACCAGTGAACCAGTGAACCAATGATGCGAAGCAACTGTATCATAACCGTACGCTCCATGTTACGTAAGCGAACAGTTTTTAGTTAAAGACTATCTATTAATGTATTGATAGTTAATGATTTATAACTTTGGTATGTTATTCAATCTAATATTGCTAGATTCAGTAATTTAAAAATCAATAAATAATTAAATGTTATCACTTCAGCATATTTCAAAATACTACCAAAACGGCGGAAACAAGAACTTTGTAATTAATGATATCAGCCTTGATATTGATGAAGGCGAGTTTGTTTCTATTATGGGGCCATCAGGTTCGGGCAAATCAACGCTTTTAAACATCATCGGTATGCTTGATGAGCCTACAGATGGCTATCATTATTTTGTGAACGAAGCCGTGCATCAGCTTAAAGATAAACAGCGCTCGGCTTTGTATAAAAAATACATAGGTTTTGTTTTCCAGGCTTACCATTTAATTGATGAGCTTACCGTTTATGAAAACATCGAGACCCCGCTTATTTACCAGGATTTTAAAGGCGCTGAACGCAAGGCCATGGTGGCCGATATGCTTGACCGTTTTCAGATAGTGGGTAAAAAAGATCTGTTCCCTGCGCAATTATCAGGCGGCCAGCAGCAACTGGTGGGTATAGCACGCGCGCTGATAGCTAAGCCTAAATTATTATTGGCTGATGAGCCTACCGGTAACCTTAATTCAAAACAAGGTGAGGAGATCATGGACCTATTCAGGAAATTGAATAAAGAAGACGGCGTAACTATTATACAGGTAACCCACTCCGAAAAAAATGCAGAGTACGGCAGCCGTATCATCAATCTTTTAGACGGCAGGATAGAGTCATCAAAAAAATTCTGAGCAATTATAAAAATATCAACATAGAAATGTCATTCCGTAACTACATCATAATTTTTTTACTGGTACTCGGTTTTAACGCGCACGCGCAGCAACAAAGTAATATAATAACATTGCAGCAGTGTTTGGATACTGCTATAAAAAATAATTTAACCGTACAGCAAAGTGCCATAGCTGCCGAGCGGGCACGTATAGGTTATGTACAGGCAAAAGACAACCTTATACCCACTGTAAGCGGTGGCATATCACGTGAGTTAAGCACAGGCCGTGCAATTAACCCTGTTACCAATACTTATATCAACCAGGCGGTTACATCTGATAATTATGCATTATCTGGTGGCGTAACTGTATTTAATGGCTTGGCGCTTCAAAGCGCTATTAAACAGACCTCATTGGCCTATCAGTCGGGTAAAATGGCTTACCAGGCGGCAAAGGATATAGTTACGGTAACCGTTATAACCAGTTATCTGCAGGTATTGGATGCCGAGGCTATTTTAAATCAAACCAAAAGCCAGCTGTCGGTTGCCAAAGAAGGTGCCGATAGGGTGGAGATATTGGAAAAAGAGGGTGCTAATAAACTGGCATCGGATGTATACGATCAGCGAGGCCTGTTACAGGCAAGCAATGTTAATGTTGTAACGGCCCAAAACTCACTACGATCAGCTATGCTGAACTTATTCCAGGTAATGAACATACCATATAATCGCGACGCGGAACTACAGCCACTGAACGCGGAGGACCTGAGAGGGGACAAAGATGTTTTGCCAGATCAGGTATATCAAACAGCATTGGAGCAATTGGCAGATGTTAAAGCTGCAACCTTAATGCGCCAGAGTGCTGAAAAAGAGGTGAAATATTACAAAGGTCTGTTATTCCCGTCGTTGGCACTTGGGTATGGGGTAAACACAAACTACACTAATTCAAACCCTATCAGTTATACCAATCAGTTTAAGAACAACTATGGTACTTATGCGCAACTGGGCCTGAATATTCCCATATTCACCAACCATTTTAAAAAGAACCAGGTCTCATTAGCCAAACTTGATCTATTAAACTACAAGTATGTTGAGGAAAACACAAAAATAACTTTAAGACAAAATGTTGAACAGGCCTATTACAACATGATGGCTGCTTATAATAAGTACCAGGCGTTGGATGCAGAGTCAAAAGCATATTCTGAAAGCTTCAGGATCTCAAAGATCCGCTATGAGGCGGGAGTACTTACATCGGTTGATTATATCACCTCAAAAAATAACATGGATGCCGCTAACCTAAACCTTATCAGCGCTCGTTATGATTACTTTATCTACAGTAAAGTACTGGATTATTACCAGGGTAAATTGTCTTTTTAATTTTTTTAAACAAACTGTTTGCATTAATTAAAAATTTATACATTTATCCCAGATTTTACATCCAGATATCCGGTTTGTGTTAATAGATTTTAACATGAACCGGATATTTCCAGTTTATAGCGGTTTGTTATCTCAAATGATAATTTATATCGGCAGGCAAACACAAAAATCCCATTTTCTTCGTTATTGTATAAAAACATCCCTATGAAAAAAATAATACTTACACTGCTTATCTGTTCAGTTTTTACAGGTTTTGCCTCGGCACAAGTTATACCAAACTTTGAGTTTGGTGTTAAAGGCGGTATGAATTTAGCCGCTTTTCCGCAGAGCGGCGTTTTTAACAACAGCAACCAGGCTGGTTATGTTGGCGGCGTGTGGGCCCGGTTTGGCGCACTAGGCTTTAATTTCCAACCGGAATTATATCTTACCGGCAAGGATGTTAATACTTCTTATTCAGACAATAACCAGGTATATACCAATAAGGTGAAATTTACCAGTCTTGATCTGCCCTTGTTGTTTGGTGGTAAAATAGGAGCCTTTGGCTTTGGCGCCAGGTTTTATACCGGCCCGGTAGTATCATTCGCCATAAATAAAGACCAAACACTTTCTGATGCGGCGCATAACGCAGGTACACTTGAATTTAAAAATCAAAACTACGCATGGCAATTCGGTGGCGGGGTTGATATCAGGAGCCTGTCGATAGACTTACGCTATGAAGCCGGTTTAAATAAGGTTGCATATGGTTCAGCGGATGATTCTCATACCCGTATTAACCTGTTTAGCCTCACCCTGGCTTACAAACTATTCTCGCTTTAGGGCTTTTTTAATTGGTATAAATGTAGATAAAGTGTAATATATACAGTTATTGTAAATAATTATTACATTTGTGCAACCATTTATACCAATTATTAAACAATATATCCCCTAAAAATGAAAAAAGCTACATGGCTTAGCGCTCTTGTATTGTTATTTTTGAATGTTAGCTGTTCAAAAAATAACGGTTCTGCACCAGCGCAAACTACTACAACAGCTACTTATAAATCACCTGTTGTTGCCTCAACTTTTGCTAAAGGGGCTGATATAAGCTGGATTACACAGATGGAGGCGTCAAACTATAAGTTTTACGATAAAACCGGTAAGCAGCAGGATCTTTTTGCTTTAATGAAAAGTATTGGTATGAACTCCATCAGGCTTAGGGCATGGGTAAACCCGACTGGTGGCTGGTGTAATACCGCTGATCTGGTAGCGAAAGCAGTACGTGCTAAAAACGCCGGCATGAAGATACTGATCGATTTTCACTATAGTGATACCTGGGCCGATCCCGGTGACCAAAACAAACCGGCTGCATGGGCAAGCCTTGCCTTCCCCGACCTGGTAACAGCCCTGCATGATTATACTGTGCACGTAATGGATACCCTGCAAACCAATGGTATAACACCTGATTGGGTGCAGATAGGTAACGAAACAAGTAATGGTATGCTTTGGGATGATGGCAAAGCATCAACCAATATGGCAAATTTTGCCGCGTTGGTGCTTAGTGGTTATAATGCGGTTAAATCAGTAAGCAGTACAACAAAGGTTATCGTTCATTTAGCAAACGGTTATGATAACACTACCTATCAATGGTTATTTGACGGTTTAAAGGCCAATGGTGCTAAATGGGATATCATCGGTATGTCCTTATACCCAACAACTGCCAATTATGGTACTTTAGATGCCCAGTGTTTAACCAATATAAATGCTATGGTAGCTCGGTACAGCACCCCGGTAATGATAGTAGAGGTAGGCATGGAAGCTGACCAGCCACAAACCACGCGCGATTTCTTAACGGATATTATCACCAAAGTAAACGGTGTTGCAAACGGGCAAGGTCTGGGCGTATTTTACTGGGAGCCTGAAGCCTACAATTGGCTAAGTTATGGCTTGGGTGCTTTTGATACTACAGGAAAGCCAACTGCTGCTTTGGATGCTTTTGCTAATTAAGCGGTAAGCGCGGTAATTAAAAAAGCCAATCCAACACAGAGCGTAAAGCCAATCATATACATAAATGATGCACCTGTTAGCTTGGTAATTGTTCGCCATGTGCTGCGTTGGTAAACAACTTTTAATGACCGGTATATATACCAGATAGTAGTAATTGTTGCGAATAAATTAAGCCAGCTTGTTACGCCTTTCCAGCTTGCCGGGTATATCCATTCCAATACCATTATGATGGTTAGAAAGAGGAATAAAAAGCAATGCAGGTGAAATGAATAGATCAGGTATTCAACATAATATTTCTTGTTGTTCCAGAATGTTATCATCAGTATTAATGCGCACAATGGCAGCATCAGGAACATCATTTTGGGTATGTTGTGTTTAAATTGCTCAACAATTACCTCCTTGGTACGTTCGCCATACTCTGCCTTGTAGGCAAATGCCTTTTTATTATACAACTGCAAAAAAATATCGTCTTGTTTGTCCTCAGGGAGTTTTTGTTGTGCTGATAAGTAAGCATTGTAGCTAGTATCGTTACTTTTTGGCGATAGAAAGTATTTTGATGAATTAGCATCATCATCAGTAATTATGATCTTCCCATTCTTCTGGTTACCTTTTTTTAGCTCACTGATAGCTTCGTTTTTTGCAAAAGCAGGGATATCTGGATCTTTTTCAATAGAATCGATCAACAATTGAACATCGGTTGATTTAGCGGGAATTACATGATTTACTTTTACCGGATTATGCCCGGTTTGAAAAAGCACTATGAAATAAACCAGACTTATAAAAATATACATTTTTACCGGGTGCAGGTAACGTGCGCGGCGGCCTGCCAAATATTCAGTAGTAAGAAACCCTGGTTTAAAGAAAAGTGGTTTTAGGGTATGAAAAAACTGATCATCGAAGTGGAAATAGTCGCTTATGGTATGGCTCATCATATGGCCAAAGCTTTCCTTTATCTCCAGGTTCTCCTGGCCGCAATTATAACAGAATTTACCTTGCAGTGTAGTTCCGCAATTAAGACAATCGTTTTCTTTACGGTAATGTTTTTTCATGGTTTAATTATGCATGTTGTATGGCATGTTCAAGCGCGGCATTATGTTTATATCTGAATACAAATGGAAATATAATAGCTATAACCAGGGCATATGCTGCAAAGCAAAGCCATATGCCCTGCCAGTTTTTAGTATGATCGGCCATGGTGAAAAACTTATCAATTATTACTCCGCTTGTAAAACTGCCGAACAATGCCCCAAAACCATTCACCATCATCATAAACAGCCCTTGCGCGCTGCCCCTAATTTCGGGAGTTGTTTGTGTTTCAACAAATAATGAGCCCGAAATATTAAAGAAATCAAAGGCCATACCGTAAACTATACACGATAAAATGATCATCCATAGTCCACCTGCCGGATTGCTAAACGCAAAAAGACCAAAACGCAATACCCAAGCCAGCATACTGAATAACATCACGTATTTAATGCCGAATTTACGCAGGAAGAACGGAATAGCCAGGATAAACAATGTTTCAGATACCTGCGATATAGACATAATAATAGCCGGATATTTTACTGCGATAAGGTCCTGGTAAGCAGGTACGTTTTTAAAATCGTGTATGAAGGTATCACCGTATGCGTTTGTAAGCTGTAAAGCTGCGCCCAATAGCAGGGAGAATGCAAAAAAGATGGCAAATTTCGGGATCTTAAACAATGCGAAAGCATTTAAACCTAATAGGTTAACAAACGACTTGTTACTTACCTTGCTTAAAAGCGGCGGACATTTTGGCAATGTAAAAGAATATATGCCCAATGCAAGTGCGACTGCAGATGCGATATAAAACTGGTTTACAGAGGTTTCGTTATGTGAAAGGCTTACTACCCAAAGCGCTGCTATAAAGCCAATGGTGCCCCATATGCGTATAGGAGGGTAGTCTATTACCACATCCTTATTACTGCCTTTTAAAGCCGCATATGCAACTGTTATTGATAACGACAGCGTTGGCATGTAGAAGATCATATTAAGTAATATCACCCAGAAAAATGTGGTTGGATCTTTTACCAGCGGCAGACTGGATAAAGTTAATGCACCTAAAATATGCAGTATTCCGTAGAGTTTTTCAGCGTTTATGAACCGATCGGCAATAATACCGGTGAGGGCAGGCATAAATATGGCTGAAATACCCATGGTGGAGAAAATAGCCCCGAATTGTGCGCCCGACCAACCCTTATTTTGAAACCAATAGGCCCCAATTGTAAGTAACCAAGCTCCCCATATAAAAAATTGCATGAAATTCATCAGTATTAAGCGAAACTTAATATTCATATGGAGCCCAGTTTAGTAAATCTTGTTCAGTTAAAAATTAATGACGGAAAATAGAGAAATTATTTGATAATGTGAAGCTTTGAAAATGCAGGTCACAATTTTCAAATTACTAAATCTTCAAATCAGCTTGTTTTCAAATCAAGAAGCTTTTCTTCTGTTCAGCTCATCGCGGATTTTGGCGGCCTTTTCGTATGCCTCTTCAAAAAGGGCTTCCTGTAGCTTTGATTTTAGTTCATCGGTACTTAATGAATTGAATCCACCGGTAGCACCCCCGCTGGCAGCAGTAGCTGTTTTCTCTTCAGGTGTTTCGTTGATGTTCTCCAGGTAAACAAAATCGTTGCCCTCAATCACTATGCCCGCTGTTGAAAGGATAAATTCATAGGTATAGATCGGACAGTCGAACCTAACCGCCACCGCAATAGCATCAGATGTGCGTGCATCAATCTCCACTGTTTTTTTACCATCAGAGCAGATGAGTTTTGAATAGAAAATGCCATCAACCAGGTTATAAATAATAATTTCCTGTATAACAATGTGGTAAGCATCAGCAAAACTTTTAAACAGATCATGGGTAAGCGGCCTGCTTGGCGTCATCTTCTCAATCTCTATAGCTATGGCCTGGGCCTCAAAGGCGCCTATAATAATGGGCAAACGGCGGCGGCCGCTAATCTCACCCAAAACTAAAGCATACGCACCGGATTGGGTCTGACTGTATGACAACCCAACTATATCCAGCTTAATTTTTTTCATGTTATTGCCCATCACAACAAACCCTTTTATTATGAAGTTTTATATTTTTTAACTGTTGCTAATTTTGGTATTACATCAAAAGCATCGCCAATAATACCGTAATCTGCATCGCTAAAAAATGGTGCTTCAGTGTTTTTATTTTTTGAGGAATTGATTTTTGTTAGGGGAGTTTTTGGCCCCGCAATTCCTATTGCAATATACAAATTTGTGCTGATTGAAATATGAGTTTGTGCAACATCTTCAATGTGTGATTGCCAACCGTGATACGGATTCAATATAAATTGCGACGCGGTGGTATTAAATTGCGTGTTATTATTAGTAAAGGCTATTTTTGTGGAGGCATCAGGAACATTACTCATACATACCATGATCTTCATCATAAATGGTTTTTTAAAGGTAAATGTTGAAATCCTAAATAAATTATTCCGTATTTGTTTGCTAATGCGGATGTTATTATACAATGGGTTTGTGCAAATTTAATTAAAAAAGAGAGAGTTTAAAATGCAGATGAGCAGATTAGAGAAGCTACTGGAGTTTATTAAAAATGAGCCTGAAGACGAGTTTTTAAAGTATGCGCTGGCTACAGAATACCTTCGCCTTAATGATACCGCAAAGGCGCTTGAATACTATGAAGACCTGGTAAATAATCACCCTGGTTATGTGGGTACTTATTACCATTTAGGTAAGTTATATGAGGCGCTTAACCGTAAGGAAGATGCCATTGCCACCTATGAAAAGGGGATGAAAACCGCACGTGAAAAACGGGACAATCATGCATTATCAGAATTGCAGGCGGTTTATAATGAACTGGCAGGAGTTGAGGACGACGATGATGACTACTAGCCGGTTGTCATTTCGACCAGAGGGAGAACTTTCTCTTGAGCAGGAATTGCCTGGGTTGTGTGAGCGAAAAAATCTTCTGCAACATACAAAGCGAACTATACAAGGCGAAGAAGTTTTCTCCTCGTACCTCGTTCGAAATGACAAGAAGGTCGAAACGACAATAGGGGTTAAGATTTTAAATTAATTTACCTTGAGCAGACGGGAACTTTTATTCATTCGCGATTCCATCATCTACACCTTCACTTCCTTTGGTGGTCCGCAGGCGCATATTGCTATTTTGCTGCGCGAATTTGTTGAAAAACGTAACTACATCAGCGAAGAGGAATTGATGGAGCTACTGGCGCTTAGTCAGCTGTTGCCGGGCCCGTCATCTACCCAGACCCTGGTAGGTATTGCCTGGAAAGTAGGAGGGTTGCGCCTGGCCATCATCACTTTTTTAATTTGGATATTGCCATCGGCTACGGTGATGTGTTTAGCAGCAATCAGTTATGAAATGTTTGAGGGGCGGGCTAAATTTACTGAGGTATTAAAGTTTATACAGCCCATTGCTGTTGGTATTGTTGCTTATGCTACCTATACGTTTGCTACAAAGTTCCTCAAAACAAGGGTGAGCGTTATGCTGGCCATAGGCTCACTTATAGTTACGCTGATACTGCAAAACCCATATGCGTTCCCTATACTGATCTTATTAGGCGGCATCATATCATCCGCAATGGAAACCCAGCCACAGGAAAATGAACTGCGGACAAAACTTTTTGCCAATGTAAACCCTAACAAAGTGGCGTACTTTATTGGTATTTTGCTATTCTTCGCGGTATTGGGCGCTATCATCAATCAAACTTCACCATTCAGTTTACCTATACGTTTGTTTGAGAATTTTTACCGGAATGGTATCCTCATTTTTGGCGGTGGACAAGTATTGGTACCCCTAATGTACACCGAGTTTGTTGGTGTAAAGCACTATTTAACCAGCTCCGAATTTCTTTCGGGATATGCCTTACAACAGGCCTTACCGGGACCTACATTTTCCTTTACCTCTTTTTTAGGGGGGATCACCTTAGGTAATAAAGGTTACGGTATTGGCGGGCAGATAATAGGCAGTATTGTGGCTGTTATTGGCATTAATTTGCCGGGTTTGATACTTATCTTGTTCATCGTCCCTTTTTGGAATGATCTGAAAAAAATAACGCTGATAAAAAACTCGCTGAGCGGCATTAACTCCGTTGCGGTGGGCTTTATGGCAACAGCATTTATACTCCTTGCCCGGCCTTTTGGTACCGAGTGGCTATCTTATGTATTAATGTTAGGTACGGCTTTGTTGCTTTATTTTACTAAGATAAAAACACCGGTAGTTATTATTATTGGGATAGTACTGGGCTTGATATTTTAGGCCGGGTGAAAGTTGCAAACTTTCACCCGGCCTGTAGGCTTCAGTCGCAGACTGAAGTCAGTGGTATTCTTTATGCTAGTCAAAAGTTCCCCCTTCAGGGGGCTAGGGGGTTAAAACGGTGCTTCATCATCAATATCATCCATACGCGATGGC
Organism: Mucilaginibacter mallensis; assembly: GCF_900105165.1. Taxonomy (NCBI): domain Bacteria; kingdom Pseudomonadati; phylum Bacteroidota; class Sphingobacteriia; order Sphingobacteriales; family Sphingobacteriaceae; genus Mucilaginibacter; species Mucilaginibacter mallensis. The sequence continues at coordinate 3,600,156 of NZ_LT629740.1, read as the reverse complement.
CTGATAATAAAGTTGCTTGGCTTATCAAAATCCTGTGATGGGTTTAAGCCCGCAAACGGACTAGCCGCCGATGGGAAGCCGTCCATGCCCTGGTCAAGATCGATGAATTTAACAAATTTGCCTACAAATTTTAAACGTACTGTGCCTGTTTCGCCATTACGGTGCTTGGCTATAATTACTTCGCCTACGCCTTGTGTTGGCTGGCCATTTTCATCCTCGGTTAATCCGTAATATTCAGGGCGGTACAGGAACAATACCATGTCCGCATCCTGCTCAATAGAGCCCGATTCACGCAAATCTGATAGCATAGGCTTTTTAGAGCCACCCGGCCTGCTTTCAACTGCACGGCTTAATTGCGATAGTGCTATCACCGGTACATTTAACTCTTTAGCAACGGATTTTAGTGCTCTTGATATACTACCAATTTCCTGCTCACGGTTACCACCACCTTTACTATCAGACTTACCATGCATCAATTGCAGGTAATCGATGATGATTAACTGTATATCATGCTGCGATTTTAAACGACGGCACTTGGCCCTGAACTCAAATATATTTAGTGCCGGGGTATCATCAAGTATCAGCGGAGCTGCCTCAAGCCTGCCTATTTTGGAGTGGATCTGCTGCCATTCCCATTCCTCTAAAGTTCCTTTACGTATCTTTTCCTGCTCAATTTCGGTTTCACCTGATATTAAACGATTAACCAATTGAACTGACGACATCTCGAGCGAGAACACAACAACCGGTTTATCAAACTCAACTGCAGCATTACGGGCGCAGGTAAGTACAAAGGCTGTTTTACCCATCGCAGGGCGGGCAGCGATGATCACCAGGTCGGATTTTTGCCAGCCCGAGGTCATGCGGTCGAGATCGGTAAAGCCGGAAGGCACACCTGTTAATCCATCCTTTTTATCTTTAAGGGCTTCAATCTCCTTTAAAGTTTCATGCATCAGGTCGTCCATCTTGCGCGAATCACGGCGCAGGTTGTTTTGGGCGATCTCGAAAAGATTTTTTTCTGCCTTATCCAACAGATCGAGTACATCGGTAGTATCCTCGTATGCACTTTGGATAACTTCGGTAGAGATTCGGATCAGTTCACGCTGTATGAATTTTTGGATGATAATACGCGCATGGAACTCAATATTTGCTGCCGATGCAACACGGTTGGTAAGCTCGGTTATGTAATAAGCGCCGCCTATCATCTCTAATTCGCCTAACTGGCGCAAATGGGCGGTTACCGTAAGTATATCTACCGGTGATGATTTTTCAAATAGCTGGTGGATAGCATGAAATATCTTTTGGTGTTTATCTACATAAAAAACCTCGGGTTTTAAGATGTCAATAACAGATGATAAGGCATCTTTTTCCAGCATCAATGCGCCTAGTACAGCCTCTTCCAGATCTATCGCCTGAGGGGGTAATTTCCCCAGCCCGCTAAATGGCGTAGGATTAGTGGGGCGGCCTCTGCGCTCACCTGTATTCTGATTGTAATTAGGTTTATCGTTCTCAAAAATCATCGGACAACAAAAATATATAAAATGTTATATGTATTGTTTTTTTAAGAAGTTAATATCTGTTTTGGCAGGCAACAGCGGTCATTAACAACTACATAAATTTGAGCATCGGTAATTAACAAAGCTTGTTGGTAAAAACACTTTTATAAACAGCGGATTGTTAATAAAGTGTTAATGTGTTGTGATATGCTTTGATTGTCAATTACTTAAAACCATGTGAATAAAGATACGAAATGTTAATTAAATAAAAAAAACCAAATTGGCACACGAGTTCAATAAGTGCTTAATCAATTAATATAGCTACTTTTGGGGCTTAAACAGATGGGTTATATGGAATTTAGGATGTTAGAAAATAGTGGATATTTTCCGGCTCAAAGCTCATATCTCACATCTCAAATTAGAAAAGGAAATGACATTTAATTCGAGGCCTGTACGCGAGAGTAATCAGATGGTTTTTGGCATTCGCGCGGTTGTTGAGGCTATCCGGTCGGGTAAGGAAATTGAGGCTTTGTACATACAAAGAGGTATTGGCGGCAGCCTGCTTAATGAGTTGCGGGAACTTACTGTTGAGTATAACATTACCCCCCAGCAGGTCCCGGTTGAAAAGCTGAACCGCCTCACTATGAAGAACCATCAGGGTGTGGTCGCTTTTATTTCACCAATTATTTATCAAAAGGTTGAAGATATTATACCGCAGGTGTTTGAGAAAGGGGAGGTGCCCTTAATTTTAGTGCTTGATGCTATTACCGATGTACGCAATATGGGCGCCATTGCCCGCACCGCCGAATGCGCGGGTGTACACGCCATTGTTATACCTGCGAAAGGCTCGGCACAGATCAACCCCGATGCCATAAAAACCTCGGCAGGGGCATTGTATAAGATCCCGGTTTGCAGGCACGATAACTTTATGCAAACGGTAAAATTTCTGCAGGAATCTGGTCTGCAACTGGTATGCTGTACCGAAAAAACCAAAGAAGATATTTATGCGCCAGATTATACCTCGCCCACAGCCATTATCATGGGGTCGGAGGAAGACGGTATTCGCAATGAGATCATCAGAATTTCCGATCACCTGGCAAAGATCCCTATGTTTGGCGAAATTGAATCATTGAACGTATCGGTATCAACGGGCGTGATTTTATACGAGGCGATAAGGCAGCGCGGGTTAAAAGCTAATTAAATAGTTTCGCTTATTTTAATGTTTGTGTTACTGATTTTATTATGATTACAATAGTTAAACGGGCAGGTATTTTGTTGGGCCTATGTATGAGCCTCAATGTTGCCTATGCACAAACTGAAATTACAGCTAATGACGCTCCAAAATATATTGGAAAAACAGTTGACTTTTTGGAGATGGTCAGCAAGGTGAATTTTGACCCCGCTTCGAGAATCTGTATTATAACCTTTCCTGATCCACGCGTAAGAGAAAATAGCCCCGAAATAAGTATTGTTATCCATAATGTGCAGGGTGCAAAGCATATTCATTGGCTACGGTCTTTAGCAGGCAATTGGCTCAATGTTCACGGTAAACTGCTGATTCACAATGGTAAATTTATAATCAATGGTGACGATCCTCATACTAAAATGAGTGTCTTTTATGGGTCAATAGATCCTGCACCCATAGATCCTGGTCCACCACCGCCAGACACCTCTCATCATAAATAATACATAAAAATAGCGATGGGTTTCAAACCCATCGCTATTTTAGTTTTCAATCAGTTTTTTGATTGAAAACTAAATATACTTCGTCCCAAACTTCTGTTTCACATCAGCCACAACCTGTTTAATATTTTGCTCCTGGTCGCGGGGGCAAATGAGGAGGGAGTTGTTTGATTCTACAACGATATAGTCGTGCAAGCCCTGTAATATCACCAGTTTTTCGCCGGGTACGTTAACCATGCAGTTGGATGAATCATACATGATTACTTTTTCGGCTGGAATAACAGCGTTGCCTACATAGTCCTTATCGGCAAGATCATATATAGAAGCCCAGGTGCCCAGGTCGCTCCAGCCAAATTCTGATGGAAGCACGTACACGTTATCAGCTTTTTCCATTATGCCGTAATCGATTGATATGTTGGTGCATTGCTGGTAAGCGGTATGGATATGCTTTTTCTCGTTTTCTCCATTGTAAAATGCGCGTGCTTCAACAAAAATCTCATTCATATCAGGCAAATATTGGCTAAAGGCTTTAACAATAGCCTTAGCCGACCATACAAATATGCCCGCGTTCCATAAAAAATCGCCGCTTTGTAAAAAGGTTTTGGCTATTTCAAGATTTGGCTTTTCTGTAAAGGTTTTTACCTTATGAAAATCATTTTTAATAGTTTGATCCGTGTATTGGATGTATCCATAGCCTGTATCCGGTCGTGATGGTTTTATGCCCAGGGTTATCAGGTAATCATGCCCTGCCACGGCCTGCAACGATTTTTCAATACTGGTTATAAACGCCGGTTCATCCAAAATTAAATGATCTGATGGCGCAACAACTATGGCAGCATCAGGATTAAGGCTTTCAATCTTAAAGCATCCATAAGCAATGCATGGCGCGGTATTGCGCATTACAGGTTCAGTTAATATTTGGTTATCTGCCATATCAGGCAGCTGGCTTTTTACAAGGTGAGTGTAGTTTTCGTTGGTGACAACATAAATGTTTTCTTTAGGGCATACTTTTAAAAAACGCTCATAAGTGTTCTGTATTAAAGTTTTACCGGTGCCCAGTATATCAATAAATTGCTTTGGATGCGATGTTCTGCTGATTGGCCAAAAACGACTCCCGATGCCCCCAGCCATGATTATGGCATAATAATTTTTATTCATGTGTAGTAGAGAATTTTAATTGCTAAAGCGGTGGCAAATTTGAACAATATTCTGTGAAATAAATACTAAATAAAATTAAATGAACTAAAACTTGCACCAGCCATTCTTTAAAATAAATAATTGCTTAAAATGTTTTTTAAGTTTTATCATTTTTGTATAAAATTTTAAAGTAAACTCATCGTTAATTGATAAAAAAATGTTATTTTTAATTTTATTCTAAGAAATTGATAAGTAGATGATAGAGACCAAGAAGTCGCTTTTTGATAATCTCCAGAACTTTTTTGGGTTCGATAACTTTAAAGGAGAACAGGAAGCGATTATAACTAATATTTTAGCGGGGAACGATACGTTTGTGATTATGCCTACCGGTGGCGGCAAATCCATGTGTTATCAACTGCCCGCGTTAATGAGCGATGGAACAGCGATTGTGATCTCGCCATTAATTGCATTGATGAAAAACCAGGTTGATCAATTGAGAGCATTCGGCGGATCAGACAGCATAGCGCATTTCTTAAATTCGTCATTAACCAAGGCTGATATTGCAAGGGTTAAAGAGGATGTTTTAAGTGGTGTAACCAAACTATTATACGTTGCACCAGAGTCATTAACCAAACAGGAAAATATTGATTTTTTACGCCTGAACCATGTATCATTCGTGGCAGTTGATGAGGCGCACTGTATATCGGAATGGGGCCATGATTTCCGCCCGGAATACCGTAAAATAAGACAGGTTATCAGCAATATCGGCGAAAATATACCTATCATCGCCTTAACAGCAACCGCTACTCCAAAAGTTCAGCAGGATATTCAAAAAAACCTGCAAATGAACAATGCCACCATTTACAAATCATCATTTAACCGTGCAAACCTGTTTTACGAGGTACGTGCAAAACGTAACGTAATTAAGGAGATAGTAAAGTTTGTTAAGCAAAACCAAGGGAAATCAGGCATCATTTATTGCCTTAGCCGTAAAAAAGTTGAGGAAGTAGCCGAAGTGCTGAGCCTTAACGGGGTTAAAGCATTACCATACCACGCAGGCCTGGATCCTAAAGTAAGGGCTGATACACAGGATAAATTCCTGATGGAGGATGTAGACGTAATTGTGGCCACTATAGCCTTTGGTATGGGGATAGATAAACCCGATGTGCGTTACGTGATACACCACGATGTGCCTAAAAGCATGGAAGGTTATTACCAGGAAACCGGCCGTGCCGGGCGTGACGGCGGGGAAGGGGTTTGCGTAGCTTTCTATTCGCAGAAGGATATTGACAAGCTGCAAAAATTCATGAAAGATAAACCGGTTTCGGAACGCGAAATTGGTACCCAGATATTAAAAGAAGTTATTGATTACGCCGAATCATCAGTATGCCGCCGCAAGCAATTGCTGCACTATTTTGGTGAAAACTTTAACGAGGCCGGTTGTAATTGCATGTGCGATAATTGCAGTACCCACAAAGAGCACTTTGATGGCGAAGAGCAACTGCACAGGGCACTGAGCCTGATCAAACAGATAGGTGAGAAGTTCGATGATCACCACATCATCAGTGTATTGATGGGTCAGGATAACCCGCAGGTACATAACTACGGGCATCATTTGATCGATGCCTTTGGATCAGGTAAAGCCGATGGCGAAAACCTTTGGAACTCGTTGTTAAGGCAGGCCTTGCTGAATAATTTTCTTTCAAAGGATATTGACCAGTACGGTTTGTTGCGCTTGACCCGCACAGGCCACGCGTTTTTAGATAACCCATACAGCATCCGTTTTATATTGAACACACCTATTGAGGCTACGGATGATGATGACTCGGAAGATGGGCCAAAACAGGGTGGGGGCGCTTTGGATACAGAGCTGTTGCAAATGCTGAAAGACCTGCGTAAAAAGCTGGCTAAGCAAAAAGGATTGCCTCCGTTTGTTATCTTCCAGGATCCGTCATTAGAGGAAATGTGTACGCACTACCCGATTAATACCGAAGAGCTGAAACAGATTTCGGGCGTTGGGGCAGGCAAGGCACTAAAATTTGGTGCTCCTTTTGTTGATCTGATCAAGAAGTACGTTGAGGATAATGATATAGATCGCCCTATTGATATGGTGATCAAGAGTGCCGCCAATAAATCAGCGCTTAAGGTTTACATTATCCAGAATATTGACAGGCACTTGAACCTGGAAGACATTGCAGCTTCGAAAGGTTTGAGCTACGAAGAGATATTAAAAGAGATTGAAACCATAGTTAACTCAGGCACCAAGCTTAACCTTAACTATTATATCGACGAGGTAATTGATGAGGATAAGCAGGAAGAAGTATTTGATTACTTCCGCGCCGCTGAGATCGACTCAATAGATGATGCTTTGGTTGAACTCGGCAACGATGATTACACTCGTGAAGAGGTTCAGCTAATGCGCATAAAATTCATGTCGGAACTGGGGAACTAAGTTTAATTTTTGAATTAATGATATTTAAGGCCTTTAATTAAGTTTAAAGGCCTTAAATATTATATAGAATGCCATGCTGAACTTGTTTCAGCACCCCACATTTAGATATACGCCAAGCATACAGCTCAGCTTGTGGGATCCCGAAACAAGTTCGGGATGACGGTGCTTTTAGTTATCTTAGTAATAAATATCATCATTATGGCAGGCTACTCAAGCACACCACTTGCAAAGAAACTAGGTATAAAGCCCGGCTTTAATATCAGCCTTATTAATGCACCCGACTATTACTTTGAGCTGTTTACGGATCTGCCCGCTGACCTCATATTTGCCGATGACGACAAAAACTTTAAAAGGGATTTTATCCATTTCTTTACCCAGCTAAAAGACGAATACCTGGCTAACCTGTCCTTATTAAAGCAACAGCTTAAGCCAAATGGTATGATATGGGTATCATGGCCCAAGAAAGCATCAAAAGTTATTACAGATATTACGGAGGATATCATCCGGAATTATGCCTTAGAGATAGGCTTGGTTGATATTAAGGTTTGTGCTGTGGATGAGGTATGGTCGGGTTTAAAATTGGTTATACCGGTTAAAGACAGGTAATTTTCAGAATAATATCATCTTTACCCAAAAAAGTATAGAAGCAGGCCTAAAAGGCCATGTTATGATCATACAAATAGCTAACTTAGCTTATTATTAATATTTGTTATGCCTAAAATAGAACTTGCGCGCGTTAATGGCGACTGCGGCTTTGTAGCTACAGATGAAAATGGACATTCGGTTAAAATGGATAGTAACCCCCAAAGCGGAGGCCTTGATTTTGGTGTGCGCCCAATGCAAATGCTGTTAATGGGCTTAGGCGGCTGCTCGGCTATCGACGTGATCGGTATACTGAAAAAACAGCGCCAGGAAGTAAAAGATTATAAAATGATCATCAACGGTGATCGTGAGGCAGGCAAGGAGCCTTCTTTATGGAGCAATATTGATATTGAATTTCACCTTTATGGTAATATCGACCCTGATAAAGCCCAGAAAGCCGTTGAATTATCGGTAGATAAATACTGCTCAGTTGCTGCTACTTTAGAGAAAGCCGGCGCCGAAATTAAATACAAGGTGTTTGTGCATCCTGCAGCATAGTCTTCAAAAAATATCCATTTTTTTTATTGTTGATTTACAAATGCATAATATAGCTTATAGCTATATTATGCATTTGCTATGATATATTATCAAAATCATAATTTTAGTATGAAATTTTGATGAAATTAGCAATAAGCCTACAGAAGTGTATGTTTTTAAATTCATATTAACATATAGCTGGCTTTTTAAATAATTCCACTTAAATATATATTTCCGGGCGCTTTCACAAGTACTGATACCTATTGCATATCAGTGTTTTATCCGAAAAAGTCAACATTGATTTAACATTGAAAACTATCGCCAAAAGTGTTTGATGGCATTAATGTTGCCTTTAAGCGGGAAGTTATGTCCTAATAAAATCACGAGGGCACGACTCACTTAAATACATTATTATGAAATCAAATTTAAAAAAAGCCTCACTACTACTTACAGGAATAATGGTAGGTGGCAAACTTCTAGCCCAAACCCCTGACACTACAGCGTCAAAAAATTATGTAAAGCCTTTCTCTGATGGCAGCGCATTCCGCACGTGGTCAATAGGTGTTAACGGCGGTGTACTTACCCCATACACTGTGTTCGGTATTAAAAAACAAGACTTCCAGTCGCCGCATAATCAAATAGGGTACGGTGGTTATATTAAGGATCAGATTTTGCCGTCATTCGGTTTACAGGCCGATTTCCTTGCCGGTAAGGTTGCAGGTGCAGTTACACCAGCTGATCAGGTGAATGGAACGTATACCAGCTTCAATACCAAAATAAACTATTCGGTTGATCTGGCTGCTAACTTTACTTTAGCTAACATTAACTGGAGGCACGAGCAGGGTTATATACAACCTTACTTAACAGTAGGTGGTGGTTACATTGCTTATACACCAACCTTAACAACAGCAAGTGGCCCAACCAATGAAGGTAAACAACATGATTTCTTTATCCCGGTAGGTGCAGGCTTGAAATTTAACGTGGCCAATGGTGTAAACATCGATTTGGGTTACCAGGTTAATTTTGTTAATGCTGATAACTTTGATGGCAGCGTACAAGGCGCAACAAACGACAGGTTCGGTTATGGACACATCGGTTTAGAATTTGCACTTGGAAGCAGCAAAAAACCACAATTAGCTACACATAATCCGGTAGCATCAATGCGTACAGAATATTTAATGGATGAACAAAGATTACAAATACAAGTTAACCAACAGCAAGCTGCCAACCAACAATTAAGAAGCGACTTGAATGCTACTAACGCTAACTTAGCTAAATTTACAGTCGATTCTGATGGTGATGGCGTGCCTGATGTTTATGACAAATGCCCTAACACACCGGCAGGTACACCTGTAGATGGTTCAGGCTGTCCATTGAAAAAACCAGAAGTTAAGGTTTACGTAACGCAACAGGATAAAGAAGTTGTTAACCAGGCTGTAAGAAATCTTGAGTTTGATTTTGGTAAAGCGACAATCCGTGAACACTCAGATGAAAGCTTAAATAAATTAGCCCAACTTTTAGTTGCAAAAGGCTTTAACTTAAAACTGGCCGGTTATACTGATAATGTAGGTTCAGTTGCTGCCAACTTAAAGTTATCAAAAGCTCGCGCCGAAGCTGTTAAAACATACCTTGCACAACAGGGTGCTGATGCTTCAAAAATACAGGCAGAAGGTTATGGTAAAGCAAACCCAATAGCTACTAATGCAACTGATGCCGGTCGTCAAATAAACCGCCGTGTTGAATTTAGTATATATTAATAACCAGATTTATAAAAGAAAAAAGTGGCTCAATTGAGCCGCTTTTTTCTTTTATAAATTTCTTTGTTAGATACTGAAAAACTCGAATAAAGAACCAAAATAAGCATCGTTCCAGCCTTCGGTTATATCCTCATAATCACTATCCGGAATATTCGTATGCCTTAATTCTGCAGATGTGCCGTTTTTGTCTTCGTGAAGTTTAATGGTAACGATAGATTCAGCTTCCTGTCCATCAAAATACCATTGCTGTACTATTCTTTTGTTCTCTTCAAACTCGATGTTCTTACCAACGATGCTGCCATCCCACATAGAGAATTCTGATCCGGGTTCGGTAGTCATTTCCGCCGGTTCGCCGGTCCATAGCTCAATGGTTAATGGATTAGTTAAAGCAGTATAAATTTCCTCCGGAGCCGCCGGAAGAACGTAATATTTTTTAAAATCTTTCAAGTTGCAAATCTAATAATTTATGATTGTACAGGGCCTATCGGCAATACAGTTTTTCCATAAACTTCATTTAGTAAATTAGCCATGCCTGTATATATGGCTGATGCACCACAGATGATACCCTCATAACCGGCTATTTGTCCCAAACCTTTATTGCCTGTGCCATCACTTATAGCTAATAGGAGAAATAAAATAGTTAGTGAGCCAAATACAAACTGCAATGCCCGGTTTAACTTCAGGGTGCCAAAAAACATCAGGAAGGTAAACAGTCCCCACATACCCAGGTAAGCACTCATACCAGCTTCTGATGGTTTGGGCATCCAGCCAAGTGATGGTATAACAATCAGGCCCACCAGTGATAACCAGAAGAAGCCATAAGATGTAAAGGCGGTTAAGCCAAAGGTGTTGTTCTTTTTGGCCTCGATTATGCCGGCTATAACTTGTGCCAGTCCGCCATAAAAAATGCCCATGGCCAGTATCATGGAGTTGATCTCGATAAAGCCGGCGTTTTTAAAGTTTAATAATACGGTGGTCATACCAAAGGCGCAAAGGCCGAGCGGTGCAGGATTGGCAATGTTATCCTTTACGGTAACAGGAGCCTGTACAGTTGGAATCATGATGTTAAGAGGTTTTAATTGGGTTTATACCTGCAATTTATGGCTTTAAATCTATTTAGCAAATTTTTTTACAAACCGATATCCTAAATTAGCGTTAAACAATAGCTATGCAAAAACTCGTATTAATACGCCACGGCGAAAGTATCTGGAACCAGGAAAACCGCTTCACCGGGTGGACGGATGTTGACCTATCGCCTGAAGGCGTAGAGCAAGCTAAAAGGGCAGGCCAGCTATTACTAAAGCATGGCTATAATTTTGATGAAGGCTTTACATCGTTACTAAAGCGATCCATAAAAACACTGCATATTTTGTTGGAGGAACTGGATCATCTGTGGATTCCGGTTCAAAAATCATGGCGCTTAAATGAACGTTTTTATGGAGCTTTACAGGGTTTAAATAAGGATGAAACCATAGCTCAATATGGTGCAGAGCAAGTGCAAAAATGGCGGAGAGACCCCAATGAATTTCCGCCTGCCATAACAAAGGAAGATCCCCGCTATCCGGGCCATGATATCCGTTATAAAAATTTAACAGAGCGTGAACTACCCCTAACCGAAAACCTAAGCGTTACAATGGATAGGGTGTTGCCCTTCTGGAACGAAAGTATTGTTGACGCTATCCGCAAAAATCAGAAAGTGATTGTATGCGGGCATGGCAATAGTTTGCGGGCGCTGATAAAATATATTGATCATCTGAACGATGAGGAAGTTACCCAACTCGATTTGCCAACCGGTGTACCAATGGTTTATGAGCTGGATGAAGGATTGAACAGGATACGACATTATTATTTGTAATCCCCTAGCCACCTAAAGGGGGAGCAAGTATTGAAAGTTATAAACTTTCTTGATCTATAGTCTTCAGTCGCAGACTGAAGACTATAAAGTGGGATAGAAGCCATTATGCAAATCAAAAAGTTCCCCCTTTAGGGGGCTAGGGGGTATACGGTTTCATACTTTCACATGAGCAAGTGCAATTCGGATCGTTCACACCCAGTTTCTTTAAAAAATGCTGATAAAAGCCAATGCGGTCATTCATACTGCTTATGTTATCACCTTTGTTACACTCAATTTGTCCGTTTATAATATTAATTGTCATTCCGAAGCCAGGTGAGCGGCCTTTAGCTTTGTCAGCAGCGCTGGGTTGCCATTTGCCGGTCATTACATCATGTGCCGATGGTTTGGGCGGCTGTGGTGTCATCCAAAAATAGATAGCAGTTTTAAAGGCTACTACCGGGTCTTTTTCCACTAGTTCGGGATTATTTAACAGCACTTTCTTATCGCCAAAAATACAATCAGAGGCATAGCCATAATTGCCATTATAGCTTATTTGCATCGGGCCGCGGCCATAATATTTTTTGCCTTTAACAGCAGGGTACATATCATTATCAGCAGTGTAAGCCTGTGTGGTATCATATTCATGTATAAACATCAAACCATCGTTGTATTTGCCGTCTTCGCCGTGGCGTGTTTCGTGCGATATTTCAGCGAAAAAGGCAGCCAGTTCTTTTTTATTGGTTTGCGCATCAGCGGCAGTACAAAAGTTGCCATAATCGACTATGTAGGTTGAGTCTGGTTTTGCTTTAGCCCAGGCCTCGTTCCAATCAGCATCCTGGCGTATAGTTGTAGCTTTGCCGGTAGTTTTATCGGTACGTATAAACTGGTATATCCAGGTTGAACGCCGACTCACCTGTAGTTTTACCTGCCCCAGTTCATCAACAGCTTTTATAAATGCCTTATAGCTGTAAAATTTATCATGCATTGGAAAAAGGTCATTGAACTGTTGCTCGCTTAAAAAGCTGGCAATGCTTACTTTTTTTATAGCGGGCGCATTATTGCTTGATGCATTATTACTGCTTGCATTGCCGCAGTTAAAGCTTAACAAAGCAATGGTAACTAATAAAACGCAGATGAATTTTGTTGATAAAAGGGCAGATCTCATTATAGTGTAACAGATATAGTTATTGATAGTTTAACTTTCAACAAGTTTAAATAAAACATTTTAAAATGTATTTTTATATGCATATTAAACTCGCTATTTGTTATCTCGAACGCTAGTGAGAGATCTTGCTTAAATATGCAATGCGGTAATGCAAGTCGCAGAAGATATCTCACTAGCGTTCGAGATGACAAGAGGGAGTGAAAAATCTATCGACAAAATGAAAATATATACTAAAACCGGTGATAAGGGGTTTACCTCATTAATAGGAGGTACGCGTGTACCCAAGCATCACCTGCGTATTGAAAGCTATGGTACAGTTGATGAACTTAACTCGTACATAGGGTTGATACGTGATCAGGAAATAACCGCACACGATAAGGAGATATTGAAGCATATTCAGGACAGGTTGTTTACTATTGGCTCATCATTAGCGGCTGATCCTGAAAAATCAAGAATGATCATCCCCGATCTTCACCTGGCGGATATTGAGCTGCTGGAAAAGGAAATGGATAGGATGGATGGGGAATTGCCACAGTTAAAACATTTTATTCTGCCGGGTGGTAGTAATACCATTTCATTTTGCCATATTGCACGATGTGTATGCCGCAGGGCTGAAAGGATAACGGTACACCTTGCTGAGGAAAGTGCAGTTGATGAAAAGGTTAATATTTACCTGAACAGACTGAGTGATTACCTTTTTACCCTGGCACGTAAGATTGGGAATGAACATAAAATACCTGAGAATGAGTGGATTCCAAGAATTTAAAAAAATAGAAAAAAAATATTGATAATCAATTTAAAAATATTATACTTTTGCGAAAAAGTAATTTAGTAAAAAATTATTATAAAAATAAGATATGTACTGGACACTTGAACTTGCATCACACCTTGAAGATGCTCCCTGGCCCGCAACAAAAGATGAGTTAATTGATTATGCCATACGTTCCGGCGCACCTGTTGAGGTTATAGAAAACCTGCAGGCATTGGAAGATGATGGTGAGCCTTATGAAAATATAGAAGAGATCTGGCCGGATTATCCGACTAAGGACGACTTCTTTTTTAACGAGGACGAATATTAATTAAACTTACCCGAAATAAAGAGCCCTGTATTTTACAGGGTTTTTTTATTTGAGAACATTTTGGAATGATTTTAGTTATTGATACAACATATTCATCAACTAAAACTTTAACAAAATGAGAGGTCTATTGTATATCATTGCCGTTATCCTGATTATAGGGTGGGCATTAGGAGTGTTTCTTTATTCAGCAACGGGTTTAATACACGTGCTGTTGGTAATAGCTATTATTGCTTTACTTTTAGGTTTGATCAGGCGGGCGTAGCTCTTAATTATCAATAATTATTTAAGCCATTTGTCTTTTTCAGGCAGATGGCTTTTTGTTTAATATAGCCTCGGCAATGGCAATGTCCTCGGGGAAGGTGATCTTAATGTTTTTGTAGTTACCCTCTATTAAATTTATAGCCATGCCTGATTGCTCAGCAACACTTGCGTCATCAGTGAATTTGGCATCATAACCATGTTCATAAGCTTTTTTGAGTTGACTTAACCTGAAGGTTTGCGGGGTTTGTATCAAATAGATATCATCGCGCAGCAAACTAACTGAACGGCCATTTTGCACCTGGCGAATAGAATCACGGCTTTTTACAGCAACTATTGCATTGTCATGCTCGAGGGCATAAGTAAATGATCTGTCAATGATCTCCTTGTCAGTCAATGGCCTTACGGCATCCTGTACGGCAACTACGGCATTAATATCATCAGGTATACGGTCCAGTCCATTTTTAACGGAGTGGAAGCGGGTTTCGCCACCTTTTATTAATTGATGGGGAACCGTGAAATTATGGTCGGCACATAGCTGTTGCCAGTAGGTGTGAAAATCAGTATTTAAAACTAAAATGATATGGGGTTGCGCTTTACAGTTATGAAATGCCTCAATGGTGTGCATTAAAACCGGCTTGCCATTCAATAAAAGGAACTGCTTAGGTATAGTCGCCCCCATTCGTGTGCCTGAGCCACCGGCAACTATTATAGCATGATTGTGAGTGGTGAGTGGTGAATGGTGAGTAGTTGAAAGCGAGCTCATGAAAAACCGTTTAAAATAAAAATGAGATTTGAATAAGTTCAAATCTCATTTTTTATATTTCAAATCTAATGATAATTATATAATCAGCATAGCATCGCCGTAGCTGTAGAAACGATATTTTTCTTTTACGGCTACTTCGTAAGCATTCATTACATGTTCGTAACCGCCGAATGCACATATCATCATCAATAAAGTTGATTCAGGCGTGTGGAAGTTAGTTACCATTGAGTTAGCAATGCTAAAGTCGTATGGAGGGAAAATGAACTTGCTTGTCCAGTCGTTAGCAGCTTTTAAAGTTTTATTAGCTGATACAGCTGATTCAATAGCGCGCATTGAGGTTGTACCAACGGCGCAAATGCGTTTCTTTCTTTCAATGCCCCTGTTTACAATATCGGCTTGTTTTTGCTCGATGATGAATTGCTCTGAATCCATTTTGTGTTTGGTCAGATCTTCAACCTCAACCGGGCGGAAAGTCCCTAAACCTACGTGCAGGGTAACTTCAGCAAAGTCAATGCCTTTAAGTTCAAGGCGTTTCATTAGCTCACGGCTAAAGTGCAAGCCTGCAGTTGGTGCTGCAACAGCTCCTTCGTGTTTAGCGAAAATAGTTTGGTAACGCTCTTTATCTTCAGCGGTAGCTTTACGTTTAATGTATTTTGGCAGTGGTGTTTCGCCCAGGATCTCCACATTGCGGCGGAATTCTTCGTCGGTACCATCAAACAAAAAGCGGATAGTACGGCCACGTGATGTAGTATTGTCAACAACTTCAGCAATTAACAAATCGTCATCACCAAAGTATAATTTGTTGCCAACACGTATTTTACGGGCCGGGTCAACCAAAACATCCCAAAGGCGTAATTCCTTGTTTAATTCGCGAAGTAAAAAAACTTCAATAGTAGCGCCGGTTTTTTCTTTATTACCGTACATACGGGCCGGGAACACCTTTGTATTATTAAGGATCATTACATCCTGATCATCATAATAATCTAATATATCCTTGAATATTTTATGCTCAATTTTACCTGAATCTTTGTGTAAGACCATTAAACGGGCTTCATCACGTGCGTGAGACGGAGTGTTAGCTATTAATGCATCAGGTAAATTGAATTTGAATTGCGATAATTTCATGCTTATATATATGAATTTTCAGGGCGCAAATGTAAGGTTTTTTTTGTTTATTTCGTTAATTATTTTAAGGAGGTGTGCTCCACTTTATGGTTGCGCCGATTTATTTACAATTGGTTAGTGATATTGTTTTAAGTTTACACAGCTAATCTAATTATTTAATAATACTTAAATAAAAAAATACTGTAACTTAAGTGTTGTGTTATCGTCTAAACTATATCAGCTCCAAAATCAGGCTATCACCGGTGTAATCAATTAATGATATGATATTTTTAAAACTTTTAAGGGAAAGCTTTTTGTTTGCGTATGATGCCTTAAGGCAAAATAAGCTGCGTACTATGCTTTCATTACTGGGGGTGACTATAGGTATTTTTACTATTATAACGGTACGGTCGGCAGTTGATACCTTGCGGAATAACCTGCAGGAGAGCGTAAATAAACTGGGGAACAACAGTATATATATACAAAAATGGCCATGGATATTTGATGGTGACTTTCCGTGGTGGAAATACATGCAGCGGCCGGTTCCAACCCTGCGGGAATATGATCAGTTGCAAAAGCGCAGCACACTTGCTTTCGGCATCTCCTACGAGATCGCTTTTAGCAGTCGTACCATAAAATACAAAAGCAATACCATTGAAGGTACGTACATTAACGCTGTAATGCAGGATCATGACAAGGTTTGGAACTTCGACCTGGCACAGGGCCGGTATTTTACTGATATAGAATCAAAAACCGGCGCACCTGTCGCGATTATTGGGTTTGATATCGCGCAGCATCTTTTCCCGGATGGTACGGCCGTTGGTAAGCAGTTAAAGGTAATGGGTCGCTATGTGAACATCATTGGCGTATTCTCAAAAGAAGGTGATGATATGCTGGGCAATAGTGATGATAAGAATGTGCTGATACCGATAAACTTTGCCAAAGATGTTATAGATGTGCAGAATGAAAACTATCAGCCGCAAATAGTTGTACGCGGTAAGGATGGGGTAAGTGATGATGAACTGGAAAGTGAATTGCATATGCTTATGCGCTCCATAAGGCGGTTAAAACCCAATGCTGATGATAACTTCTCGCTTAACAAAACAACTATGCTCTCTGATCAGCTATCAAAGGTGTTTAGCGTGCTGGATATCGGTGGTATAATTATAGGTGGTTTTTCTGTACTGGTGGGTGGTTTTGGTATTGCCAATATTATGTTCGTATCGGTAAAAGAGCGTACCAATATTATAGGTATCCAAAAATCATTAGGGGCCAAAAACTACTTTATATTATTACAGTTTATGATCGAGTCTGTTATCCTGTGTTTAGTAGGCGGTATAATTGGTTTGTCATTTGTTTTTCTGGGGACATTGGCCATTAAGGGTATGTTTGATGTAAAGGTGGTGCTTGGTGCAAGTAATATCATCAGAGGTATGAGCATTTCAATTATTATAGGCCTTTTATCCGGTATTATCCCGGCCTATTCTGCTTCACGGCTTAACCCGGTTGAAGCCATCCGGTCGAACTAAGCTGAAAAATAAATTTTCTGTTTAACATTATTAAGTTAGTTTCCTATCCGCCGTTAGTTGTTGTTATTAACGGTTATAATTAACCCTGTTTTGTTATTGAATTAACAAATTGATAAAATAGAGGGTAATAATGTCAGATCAAGCTAAATTTTTACAATTAACAAGGGTAAAATCCGGGTATTAATAAGGTAGATTTACTACATTTGTTGCAAATACAAATATTCTATGTCAGAAATAGCTCAATTAATAATTGGCGATAAAACTTACGAACTTCCGGTTATTGAAGGTTCAGAAGGTGAGAAAGCCATTGATATATCGAAACTAAGAGATCAAACAGGTTACGTAACTTTAGACATCGGTTATAAAAATACCGGCGCAACGCAAAGTGCTATCACATTTTTAGATGGCGAACTGGGGATACTTAAATACAGGGGTTATCCAATTGAGCAACTGGCCGCAAAATCATCATTTATTGAAGTAGCATACCTGCTTATCTACGGCGAATTGCCAACCGAAGAGCAGATAAAGAAATTCAACTTTG
The DNA here is from genome assembly GCF_900105165.1 of Mucilaginibacter mallensis. Lineage (NCBI taxonomy): Bacteria > Pseudomonadati > Bacteroidota > Sphingobacteriia > Sphingobacteriales > Sphingobacteriaceae > Mucilaginibacter > Mucilaginibacter mallensis. Next base: position 3,582,239 of record NZ_LT629740.1, on the reverse strand, counting down.
ATTTGAGCCACCATACCTTAGTGCATGAGGATATGAAGAAGTTTTTTGACGGTTTCCCGTCAAAGTCGCACCCAATGGGGCAGCTTTCTTCACTGGTATCTTCGCTGTCGGCTTTTTATCCTGAATCATTAAAGCCAAATCAAACTGCTGAAGAGCTTAATTTAAGCATCATTAAGGTACTGGCTAAAATGCCTACCATAGTTTCATGGATCTATAAAAAATCATTAGGGCATCCATACATCTACCCACAAAATAAATACGACTACGTTACCAACTTCCTGAACATGACGTTCGGTCAGCGTACTGAAGTTGTGGAGATAGATCCGGTAGTTGTTAGCGCAATGAATACCTTATTAATATTGCATGCTGATCACGAGCAAAACTGTTCTACATCAACCGTGCGTATAGTAGGTTCATCTGCATCTAATATTTACGCTTCGGTATCTGCAGGTATATCGGCACTGTGGGGCCCGCTGCATGGTGGCGCTAACCAGGAAGTTATCGAGATGCTGCAAAAGATACAGGAAGATGGTGGAGATACCGATAAATGGATTGCTAAAGCAAAAGATAAGAATGATCCGTTCCGTTTAATGGGCTTTGGCCACAGGGTTTACAAAAACTTTGATCCACGCGCTAAGATCATTAAAAAGGCATGTGACGATATATTAGAAAAATTAGGTATTGATGATGAGGTACTTGAAATAGCTAAAAAGCTGGAAGAAGTTGCCTTGAAAGATCCTTATTTCATCGAGCGTAAATTATACCCTAACGTTGATTTTTACTCAGGTATTATTTACCGTGCATTAGGTTTCCCAACTGATATGTTTACGGTATTGTTTGCATTGGGCCGTTTACCGGGATGGATAGCGCAATGGAAAGAGATGAAGGTTCACAAAGAGCCTATCGGTCGTCCGCGCCAAATTTATACCGGTGCAACCAACAGGGATTATGTAGATATACAGGATCGATAAAATATTAAAAAATAAAAAGCCCCGTATATCGGGGCTTTTTTGTAAACTTAAAAATGGTAAAAAATATAACGTTACTGGTGTTAATGGTATTTGTAAAGACATTGTTATTTGCACAGGTTACAGTTACGTTTAAAACTGATAAAGTCCCTCCGTTTAAAACAACAGCAAAAGCTATTTTTTTAGCCGGAGATTTTAATGGCTGGAGCCCGGCGGCTACGGCCTGGCAATTACAGCCGGATCAATCAGGCGAATACCAGCTCATAAAAAATCTACCTAAAGGTAACTATAGTTTTAAGGCAACCAGGGGCACCTGGGGAACGGTTGAATGCAATACCAGCGGTAAGGATATAGATAACCGTAGCATCAGTATTGTGCACGATACCACCATTGTATTAACTATTGCCGACTGGAAGGATAATTACGGCCCTGTTGAAAAAAAGCATACCGCCAGCGCTAACGTACATATCATTAACGAAAAATTTGATATGCCGCAGCTTGGCAGGCAACGCAGGGTGTGGATATACCTGCCGGCAGATTATGCATCATCAAACAAAAAGTACCCGGTTATTTATATGCACGACGGGCAAAATCTTTTTGATGAATTTACATCTGGCTATGGCGAATGGGGCATTGATGAAATTATGGATAAAATATCAGCCGCGCAGCAATGTATTATTGTGGGCATTGACCATGGTGGTGATTATCGAATTACTGAATATGATCCTTATGATTCCAAATACGGCAAAGGTAGGGGGAGTGATTATGTAGAGTTTTTGGTAAAGACGTTAAAGCCCTATATTGATAAAAATTATCGCACTAAAAAAGATGCCCGGCATACTACCATTGCAGGTGGCTCGATGGGGGGATTGATATCTATGTACGCTGTGTTGAAATACCCTGATGTATTTGGTAACGGGGGAATATTCTCGCCCGCATTTTGGGTAGCACCAGATATATTCACCTACGCGCAGCAGCAGCAATTGCCTGCTAAAACCCGTTTTTATTTTGTTTGCGGCGATGCCGAGAGTGATACTATGACCGGTGATATGCAGAAAATGGCTGATATTATACAAACGAAAGGTATAAGTAAGCAAAATACACCCACAGTAATAGTAAAAGGTGCCAAGCATAATGAGAAGCAATGGAACGGTGATTTTCCTGCTTTTTATAGCTGGCTGACCAGTAGTTATTGACTTATTTATACTGAAAAATTATATGAATATGAATGAAGAAAAAGAAATAAAGAAAGACGGACAGATCGTCAATCAATCAAAGGGTGTTGAGGAAGTTCAAAGCCCTATAAGAGCCGGTCTTAAAACCAAGGAGGCTATAGTTGCCAACTGGTTGCCACGCTATACGGGCCGTAATCTGGAAGATTTTGGTAAATACATTATCTTAACCAATTTCTCAAAATACATACAGCTGTTTTCGCAGTGGAATGATAATGCCCCGATTTTGGGACTTGAAAAGCCTATGCAAAGTGTTACAGCAAACGGCATCACTATTATCAACTTTGGTATGGGGAGCTCGGTAGCAGCAACGGTAATGGATCTATTGACAGCTATCAGCCCTAAGGCGGTAATATTTTTAGGGAAATGCGGCAGTTTGAAAAAAAGGGTTAACGTAGGCGACCTTATACTGCCTATAGCCGCTATAAGGGGCGAGGGGACATCAAATGATTATATGCCTGAAGCGGTGCCAGCATTACCCGCATTTGCCTTACAGAAGGCGATATCAACCACCATCCGTGATTTCTCGCGTGATTACTGGACAGGAACCTGCTACACCACCAACCGCCGTGTTTGGGAGCATGATAAAGTGTTCAAAAAATATTTGAAAGAACTAAGGGCCATGGCTGTTGATATGGAAACAGCAACCATATTTGTTACAGGTTTCGCTAACAAGATACCTACGGGGGCATTGCTGCTGGTATCAGACCAGCCAATGATACCTGAGGGTGTTAAGACAAGTGAAAGCGATTCGAAAGTTACCGAGCAATATGTGGAAACGCATTTGCATATCGGTATTGAATCGTTAAAACAGTTGATAAATAATGGTTTAACGGTGAAGCACTTGAAGTTTTGAGTGGGAAAAGAATCAGGAATTAAGAGTCTGGAATCAAGAAGAAGCCTGAACTTTTGTCTTGATTCACATTAATTACAGAATATATCACTCAATAAAGTTATTTTTGAGCCAAATCCCGGCTTAATATACCGGGTTAATAGACAATAGAAATTTATGTGGTATAATAACATACTGGAAACTATTGGTAACACACCAATGGTTAAATTAAACAAGGTAACCAAAGATATCCCGGCTACGGTTTTAGCTAAAATTGAGACCAGCAATCCTGGTAACTCCATTAAGGACCGTATGGCCCTTAAAATGATTGAAGATGCTGAGAAAAGCGGTAAGCTTAAACCAGGCGGTACTATTATTGAAGGCACATCAGGCAATACAGGCATGGGTTTGGCCATTGCAGCGGTTATAAAAGGTTACAAGTGTATTTTTACCAGTACTGATAAACAATCAAAAGAAAAATTTGATGCCCTGCGTGCCTTTGGCGCGGAGGTAATTGTTTGCCCAACCAATGTGGAGCCAGAAGACCCGCGCTCTTATTATTCTGTTTCATCGCGTTTGGAGCGTGAGGTGCCAAACTCATGGAAGCCAAACCAGTATGATAACTTATCAAATTCACAGGCTCACTATGAATCAACCGGGCCGGAGATCTGGGAGCAGACCGAAGGTAAGATCACGCATCTTGTAGCAGGTGTGGGTACAGGCGGTACCATCTCAGGCATTGCAAGGTATTTAAAGGAACAAAATCCCAATATTAAGGTTTTAGGTATTGATACATACGGATCGGTATTTAAAAAATATAAAGAAACAGGGGAGTTTGATAAGAATGAGATCTACCCGTATATCACCGAAGGTATAGGTGAAGATTTTCTACCTGCCAACGTAGATTTTAGCCTGATAGACCATTTTGAAAAGGTAACCGATAAGGATGCCGCTTTAATGACACGTGAGATTGCACGTAAGGAAGGGATCTTCGCCGGTAACTCAACAGGCTCGGCTATTGCCGGGGTTATACAGATGAAAGATATGTTTAAGGAGGGTGATGTGGTTGTGGTGGTATTCCCAGATCATGGTACACGTTATCTGGGCAAAATGTACAACGATGATTGGCTGCGCGACCGTGGATTTTTAAAGGATGGTAAGCTTACTGCTCATGATATCATCGCTAAAAAGGAAAGTACCGAAATCATTACTATCGATCTTGATAAATCCGTTTTAGAAGCGATCAACACCATTAAATCATTAAATATTTCACAGATACCAGTTACCCAAAAAGGTATGGTGATAGGTAAAATAACCGAGAGTGATATTTTGGATGCATTGCTGGAAAATCCGTCGCTAAAATCTCAGCCTATAAAAAATATTACTACCGCTCCATTCCCGTTTGTAGATCTGAATACTTCTATCGATAGGATCTCAGCCATGATAAACAAAGATAACATAGCTGTATTGGTAGAGGATAATGGTAAAATTGAGATCATTACGCAGTATGATATTATAAACGCGATATCGGCTTAATAAGGCTGAAAATCTGTGATTTGAAGATTTGAAAAAAGGTGTTGGGTGATGAATCCAACACCTTTTTTATTTTCTGCCAATTTCATTTATTCCTTTGCGTAATTTGAATAACAAATTATTAAGTTTATTAAATAGGTTTGATAAAAACCAATTATAATTATGAAGAGATTACAAGTATTGATGTTGTTGCTATTTATAGCATCGCCGTCGCTGTTTGCGCAAACAAAAATGATCGGTAATGAAACCGATGTGCAAAAGAAACAGCGCCTGGAATGGTGGACCGATGCCCGTTTCGGCATGTTTATCCACTTTGGGTTATATTCAGGAGCTGCAAGGCATGAATGGGTAAAGCACAATGAGGCTATGACCGATGCGCAGTATCAAAAATATTTTGATGAGTTTAACCCGGATCAGTTCGATCCGACTAAATGGGCTAAAGAGGCAAAAGCCGCAGGTATGAAATATGCGGTGTTAACCACCAAACACCACGAGGGTTTTTGTTTGTTCGACTCTAAATACACAGATTATAAAGCCACCAATACTAAGGCCAAACGCGATCTTGTGCGTGAATACGTAAATGCTTTTAGGGCACAAGGTTTAAAGGTTGGGTTTTACTACTCACTGCTCGACTGGCATCACCCCGATTACACCATGGATAATTGCCATCCGCTTGTTCAAAAAGATACAAGTAAGGCTAACTATACCCGCTTAAATAAAGGTAGGGATATGGCCAAATACCGCCAGTACATGATTAACCAGGTTACTGAATTGCTAACCAATTATGGTAAAATTGATGTGATATGGCTGGATTGGTCGTGGAGTAAAGAGGATCAGAAAAAAGGTGTTGGTAAAGGCGCGAAAGACTGGGGATCAGTGGAGTTGATAAAACTGATCAGGAAATTACAGCCAGGCATTATTGTTAATAACAGGCTCGACCTGGCTGATTATAAAGATGGTGCTGATTTTGAAACACCTGAACAGGTAAGTACCAAAGAATTGGCGCCATACAGAGGTAGAACCTGGGAAACCTGCCAAACCTTTTCAGGTTCATGGGGATATTACCGTGATGAAAATACCTGGAAAACCCACAGGCAATTGCTTGATCTGCTGATCACATCGGTAAGTAATGGTGGTAATCTGATCCTGAATGTTGGTCCTACTGGTCGTGGTGAATTTGATTACAGGGCAACAAACGCTTTGGATAGCTTAGCTTACTGGATGCATGCCAATAGTAATGCCATTTATAATTGCACCTACGCACCAGATAGCTATAAAGTTCCGGAGGGAACAAAGCTTACCTATAATAAGGCTGCAGGGCATCTGTACGTACATTTATACGAGTATCCAAAGGATGGTAAATTGATATTGCCGGGTTATAACGGTAAAATAAAGTACGCGCAGTTTTTAAATGATCATTCAGAGTTGTCGTATAAAACATCAGGGAATGATGATTTGGAATTGACGCTACCGGCTAATAAACCTCACTATGAGATTCCGGTGGTTGAGTTGACATTGGAGTAGGTAAATGGTCACACTGAGGTACTCAAAGTGTGAGGGCAAAGGCCTTTACGCTTATGCTTCGAGTGCCTCAGCATGACCTTACGCTCTGCTTACCTGCTCTTCCATTGTCATTGCAATGACAATTAGTGCAATCACCACTTTTTAAATATCACAAATACCGCCAATACTATCAACCCAAAACCTACCAAATGGTTCCATGCGAGTTTTTCGGTTTTGAAGAATACGGTGGTGAAGATCATGAATACGGTTAGCGTGATGGCTTCCTGAATAGTTTTTAGCTGCACGAGGTTGAATGGGCCTCCATCACCTTCATAACCTGCACGATTGGCGGGTACCTGGAAGGTATACTCAAAAAAAGCCAGCCCCCAGCTGATGAGTATAATGGCAAATAATCCCAGGTTTTTACCCCATGAATAATCCTTGAATTTTAAGTGCCCATACCAGGCAAAAGTCATGAAGGTATTGGAAATGAAGAGGAATAGGATAGTTTTTAGTCCACGCATAAGAATTTATTTGTTTATAAACTTGCTATGTGAAGATTTTGTTTGTAGCAAAGCAATGGTTGATCAATAATGTCCCTTGTTATAATCAAGACAAACGTATGCTATTCCGACAATTTTTTAGCACGTTCACTTTGATATATTTGCTGAAATTGTGCTTTATTGGGCTTGGTCAATAAATAAATTTCAGTTCCCTTTTCACGGGCTAGAGGATAATCTATCTCGCCTATTTTTTTATAGCTCTGTACCCATGGTGCAAGCCTTCGGGTTACATTATTATCGTCATCTATATAAATAATATAATCCGGGTCTATGCTTGGTGGTGTCCAAAGGGTAAAGCTGCTATCCAGGCTATATACATCGGGTAAATTGTATTGCTTGCCATAATGATGCATGGCGCCTGCTTCGCCGTAATTGTCGGCCCATATAATAGTATGTTTTTGCTGATCGGGAGTTAGGGAATTATAGGTGTCAGCAACTTTTTTTGCCAGTTCATCCCAGCCGAACATATCCGCATAATCCTGTGTTGTGGCATGCTTTTTTTGATCTTCCCAGATAACCGTAAACTGCAGGACAGGGACATTTTTATCTGTGAACCTAAAAAACGCCATTGTTTGGTTTAATGGTAATACAGGTAATAGCATCGGGAGAAATATCAGGTTAGGTAGTGTAAACAAACAAATGATCACCGTGCGCAAGGCATAATTCTTTATCCATCGTTCAAAACCAAAACCACCGGCTGCAAAGAGCATGGGGTAGGCACCAAAGATATAATAGACTTTGCCGCTCATCTCCAGCAGGAAAATGAATATAGCTAAATAGGCAAATGCCAGGAACTGATACTTACGAAGCTTAAATGAGAATATCAGGAAGAAAAACCCTGTTAGCCAAAGAAATACTGCTATGCCGTGAACCAGTAATTGCTGATTAATGAAATCAGCTGGTTTTATATTATCGAGTTGGGTGGCGCGCAGGGTTGCCATATGGTGCACCACCGGCAAGTGATGCTGAAACTGCCATATGGCGTTAGGTAAAAATAGGAGCAAAGCTACAGCGATGGCTCCTAAAATATGTTTATTAAATAATATGCGGCGTTGTTTGGTGATCAGCAGGCCTATGATAAGGGCTATGGTAAAAAAGCCCATAGTATATTTGTTAAGCAAGCCCACACCAATAGCTATCCCCAAAAAATACAGGTACTTAACCGATGAACTGTTAATATATTTTACCACCAGGTAAACAGCCAGCACCCACCAAAACTGATCAAATATTACAGGTTGGAGTAAATAATCTGATGCAACAAATGCAGGGGAGAAGATCATTGCCAGACAGGCCAGCGCTATAGCAAATTTTTTGCCGCCCAGTTCAACCGTGATGAGGCCGGTAAACCAAATGATCAATCCGGCGAAGATGGTACAGAATACCCGTGCGGCAAATATGGAGCTACCAAACAGTATGGTGGATAATCGTGCTATAATTGCGACAAAAGGTGGTACTTCTTTATATCCCCAGGCCAGATGGTCGCCAAGGGCAAGGTACAACAACTCATCGCGATGAAACCCAAAATGCGGCATAGCCAGCAGGTTCAGCACAACTTTTATGGCAACAAATATCAATATAAAACCAGCGTAGGTAGATCTGCGATTTTGGTACATCGATTTATTTTGGATCGAATAAAGATAGTATTTTGAGTTTAAAGTAGAATAGGCTTAAAGGTGCAATAAGGTTAAAGGCGAAAGCTCAAAGCTGAAAGAAAAAGCTTTTTGCTTTCAGCCTTTAACTTTTACGCTATATTCTCTTTATATCAGCTCCAAGCGCTCTTAATCTATCGTCAATATGCTGGTAGCCGCGCTGTATTTGCTCAATATTGTAAATAGTTGATTTGCCTTGTGCTGATAGCGCCGCGATAAGCAGCGATACTCCTGCACGGATATCAGGCGAGGTCATGGAAATGCCTCTTAGTTTTACCTGGTGATCCAAACCAATAACAGTGGCACGGTGTGGATCGCAAAGGATGATCTGCGCGCCCATATCCAGTAGTTTATCTACAAAAAACAGGCGGCTTTCAAACATCTTTTGGTGGATAAGTACCGAACCCTTGGCTTGTATGGCAACAACCAGCACAATGCTCAACAGGTCGGGGGTAAAGCCTGGCCATGGGGCATCGGCAATGGTCATGATAGAACCATCAATAAAGGTCTCTATCTCGTAATGCTCCTGTGCTGGGATATAGATATCATCACCCCTTAATTCCAGCTGTATACCTAAACGGCGGAACACATCGGGTATCATTCCCAGTTCCTTGTATTTTACATCTTTAATGGTGATCTCAGAACCCGTCATGGCCGCAAGGCCGATGAAAGAACCGATCTCTATCATATCGGGCAGCATGCGGTGTTCTGTTCCGCCTAATACTTTAACGCCTTCAATGGTTAATAAATTTGAACCAATGCCACTTATTTTCGCGCCCATGCGGTTAAGCATTTTGCATAATTGCTGCAAATAGGGTTCGCAGGCGGCGTTGTAAATGGTGGTTATGCCTTCGGCTAAAACGGCAGCCATTACAATGTTGGCTGTACCGGTTACCGAGGCTTCATCCAACAGCATGTAAGTGCCTTTAAGGTTTGAGGCATCTACATTAAAAAAGCCATTTTCGGGATTATAATCAAAACGGGCACCCAGTTTTTCAAAACCCAGGAAGTGGGTGTCCAGTCTGCGGCGGCCAATTTTATCGCCACCCGGTTTTGGTATGGATGCTTTGCCAAAGCGGGCCAACAGCGGACCTACTATCATGATAGAGCCACGTAATCCGCCGCCTTGTGCTTTAAAAGCATCTGACAGGAAAAAGTCCTGATCTATGTTTTTTGCTTCAAAACTGTAGGTGTCCGGGCCAAGGCGTTCAACCGTAACACCCATATCGCCCAGCAGCTCAATGAGTTTATTTACATCCGTAATATCAGGAATATTGCTGATGGTTACTTTTTCGCTGGTTAATAATACAGCTGAAAGTATTTGTAAAGCTTCGTTTTTTGCACCCTGCGGCGTTATTTCGCCTTTTAAGGGTTTGCCACCAATTATTTCAAAGGCGTTATTCATAATAGTTTATTAGTTCGCTGGTTTATAGTTAGTTTCAGTTCATGATTCATAGTTGATAGTTCATAGCAAAAATGAGCATGTCATACTTTCTTTCGTTGTTTGCAAAGATTAAAATAAATCGTCGACTTATCATAAACTATGAACAAAAGAGAACGTGCTGAGTTTTGCGAAATCAACTATGAACTATAAACCATTACCCATGAACTAATTAATATTTTCTTGAGCCTCCGCCACCGCCGTTATTGCGGTTACGGTTGTTTTGGTTGTTATTATTATTGCGGGGATTGTTGTTATTGGTACGACCACCACCTCCTCCTCCGCCACCGCGATTGTTTTGGTTATTGCTGCGGCCGCGATTGTTGTTATTGGTATTGATTTGCGGTGCAGCACGATACTCAACACGGTTAAGATTAATGGTTTCGTCAACCTTTAACTCACCGCCCGACATGGCTGTTAAATCAGCCAGGATGCTTTCATCCGTAACAGAATCCTTGTTCCATTGCACATAAGCCATTTTCATGAAATTGGCTATAGACTGTATCATGTGCTTTCTGCGCTCAGGCTCCTCAATGGCTTTAGCTTTTTCCATCATCAGCTCAATGGTTTTGCCATAGTGCTTGTATTTTATACGCTGATGCGGGTACCTTAACGGCTTTGGCTTCATGTGTACAGCCTCTGGCGTAGGTTTTGGATATGGTGAATCCACATCAATCTGGTAGTCGGATATGATGTGCAGGTGATCCCAGAGCTTATGCTTAAAGTCGGCAACATCGCGCAGGTGGGGGTTTAAAAAACCCATCAGGTCAATTACTACTTGTGCGTAGCGGTTGCGTTCTTCCTTGGTTGGCAGCGCTACAATATATTTAACCATATTTTGTACGTTGCGGCCGTATTCCGACAGGATAAGTTTGTTCCTGGTTGAGTTATAATCAAAAATCGCAGGCGTGTTTTCTTGAGCCATGTTAATTGTTTGTTTTTATGAAGATTTTAAATTAGCCAGGCAGCGTTCCCGGAAAACGGGATTGGCGGCTAAAATTGAATTATTATTTAACGAAGAAATACAAATGTAAGGTATTGAAATTAGAAAACAAATTTTTAATGATTGGGGGTTAGTTGGTTGCGTAGTATTTTCTTTTTGTGACACTTGCGTTAAGGATTGGAGGGGTTTAGCCACGGCGGGCAGGGGTAAGTGTGCGGCAAGTGGCCGAAGCGACAGCGCAGCCCTGGAAAGCCTGACCCGGAGGGAAACGCCCAAATTGTCTGAACCCGAATTTTCAGAATTAACGAATTTTTAGAATTCTGTTCATTCTAAAAATTCAAGAAATTCGAGTTCAGGCAATTTGGGCGTTGCCTTCGGCCGTGCTATACGCTCATACGCCTGCAGGCTTTACGCTCAGGGCCGGTACCCGCTTCTATCACTAACGCTGAACTTCGACGCGCTCCGTTTTACCCCCTCCGTCTCCTTAGTCGACACCCCCGCCTAAGCTTAGGGAAGGCCGGGTGGGGGTAGAATGCAGTTTGTTGACTCACCTGGTCTGAGCTACGTTTGAATATGTGTAAATACCATAAGGACTAAAATAAATGGATATTCAAACGCATCTCCTCATCTTATTTCCCTAAATTGCCGTATAATAAAATAAAATACTTTGGCTGACAGACTGATTATTACCCGGATTGATATTTACAGGTTTAGTATCCCGATGGTGCCGTTTACTATTGCTACGGGTACTATGGATCATGCACAGAATGTGTTTATACGTGTGCATACTGATGCCGGATTTTATGGGGTGGGTGAGTGTTCAGCGTTCCCGATGATTGTTGGTGAAACGCAGGATACCTGCTTAATTATGGCACGCGAGTTTGCCAAGCTATGGAAAGGGAAGGATGCCTTGCATATTGAGGACCGCCTGCAGCAACTGAATGATTTTACAGCGGGGAATACCACCATTAAAAGTGCTTTCGATATGGCATTATATGATCTGGCAGCTAAACATGACGGTTTGCCACTTTATAAGTTTTTGGGTGGCGAAAGGCGTATTGTGGAAACGGATATAACCATTGGTATAGCAAGTCCTGAAGTGATGGCGCAAAAGGCAGTTGAGTTTAAAGATTTGGGAGCGCGGATATTAAAGGTAAAGCTAGGCAAAGGTGCAAGTGAGGATATTGCACGGGTAAAGCACATTCGTAAAGCTGTTGGGCGGGATATGAAGATACGTATTGATGCTAACCAGGGCTGGAGCTTTGATGCCGCTGTATATGCCCTGCAAGCCATGGGCGACTGCGATATAGAGTTTTGTGAGCAACCCATGCGTACCTGGTATGATGACCGCCTGCATGAGCTAATGCAGTTGTCGCCGGTAAAAATTATGGGTGATGAAAGTATTTATAATCATCATGATGCCCGTAAGCAGATCAATAGCCGGTCGTGCGATTATATTAATATTAAGTTCGCCAAATCGGGTGGGATATTTGAAGCTACGCAGATTCATGATGTGGCGGCTGATAAAGGTATCCCCTGTATGATGGGTGGGATGCTGGAAAGCAGGATCGCCTTAAGCGCCAAGCTGCATTTTGTATATGCGAGCCCTAATATTAAGTTTTATGATATGGATACCTGTATGCTGGGCCACAAGGTTGACCCTTGCATTGGCGGTGTAATGTATGACGGGTATTTATTGGATATTACCGATGCCATTGGTATTGGGGCTGACGCGAATGATGAGTTTTTAAAAGGGTGCGAACTTTTTGTTATTTAGCTTCGCTGTCATTGAATCATTCGCTGCGCTGTCATTGGGTCATTGGTTTTTATCAGCGCGTCATTGCGAGGAACGAAGCAATCCCCGACTGTACAGAACGGGTTGCTTAGCTACTTGGTATCGCTCATAGCCGCTAAGGCCTATTTGTTTTTCGCAAGTTGTTTGTTTTTCAAATGTGCTCAAGAGGGCTTCGCCGTATTGTCTTGATACAAAAGAAATAAAAACCGACCGTAGGGAGCTCATGAATACCATTGAAAAACAAATAATAGATGAATAAATCAAGTCAGTAGAAATGCTTCTTTGCCGCACAGGGCCTTTGCGCTGCAAATCAGGCAAAACCTGGGCTGCTATATTTTTACCCTGCTTGCGCTACGCACTTGGCCTTTGCGCTTCTGTAAAAATCTGCTTATGCCCTGCCACGCACAAGGCCACCATTGTTTTGCCTGATTTCACCCGAAGCTGTTCTACTGACGGGGAAAGAAAGAGTAAATTCTCTTGAAGCGTCATTGCGAGGTACGAAGCAATCCCAAACTATACAGAGCGGCTCTGCTAATCGGGGATTGCTTCGTACCTCGCAATGACGCTTGGTGAAAGAGACTCTGTATGTGTTGTTATTCCGCGCTTAACTCCGCAAAATATTTGTGGAACAATGGGATAGTCTCAATGCCTTTATAATAATTATAGATATCGTATTTCTCGTTTGGTGAATGCAATGCATCACTATCCAAGCCAAAGCCCATCAATACGGTTTTAATGCCCAATTCAGCTTCAAATAGTGCTACGATAGGGATACTGCCGCCGCCACGGGTTGGGATCGGTTCTTTACCAAATGATTCGGCAATAGCTTTTTGTGCTGCTTTATAAGCAATGCTGTCGGTAGGTGTTACCACTGGTTCGCCGCCATGGTGTGGGGTTACTTTTACTTTTACCGATGCCGGTGCAATTTTCTCAAAATGCTCGGTGAACAGTTTTGTTATTTCCTCTGATGTTTGGTTTGGCACCAAACGCATTGAGATCTTTGCATTTGCTTTTGATGGCAATACTGTTTTCGCGCCTTCGCCAATGTAGCCGCCCCAAATGCCATTTACCTCAAGTGTTGGGCGGGTGCCGGTACGCTCGAAGGTAGTGTAACCTTTTTCGCCCCAAAGCTCGGCTACATCAAGATCCTTTTTGTATTCTTCCTCATCGTAAGGTGCTGCATTAAGTTCCTTGCGTTCCTGTGGGGTTAACTCTGCAACCTTGTCATAAAAACCAGGTATGGTGATATGATTGTTTTCATCATGCAACGAGGCTATCATTTTAGCCAATATAGTTGCAGGATTAGCTACAGCACCGCCGTAAACACCTGAGTGCAGGTCGCGGTTAGGGCCGGTTACTTCAACTTCAAGATACGATAAACCGCGCAAACCGGTTTCCAGTGACGGGTGTTCCATACTGATCATGGAGGTATCTGATATTAATACTACATCGGCTTTAAGGCGTGATTTGTTTTGCGCAACAAATATGCCCAGGTTGTTTGAGCCAACTTCTTCTTCACCCTCAATCATAAATTTGATGTTGCATGGCAGTGTATCTGTTTGCATCATCAATTCAAAAGCTTTTACGTGCATATAAAACTGACCTTTATCGTCGCAGGCACCACGGGCATATATTTTGCCATCGCGTATTGTGGGTTCAAATGGCGGGGTTTTCCATAGCTCCAGGGGATCGGCCGGTTGTACATCATAGTGGCCATAAACCAGTACAGTAGGCTTTGAGGCATCAATCATTTTTTCACCATAAACAATAGGATAACCTGCTGTTTGGCAAACTTCTACCTTGTCGGCACCAGCGGCACGCAGCTTTTCAGCTACGTATTCGGCGGTTTTTAGCACCTCGGGTTTGTATTTTGGATCTGCGCTTACTGATGGGAAACGCAGCAGGTCGAATAGCTCATCTAACAAACGTTGTTTGTTGTCTTCTACATACTGTTTTATGGTCTGCATATAAATTATTTATTTGCGACAAATATACCTTTTATAACCAATTGGTAATATTAATCAGCTGTTGCCAGATCTGATTTTGGCGCGTTTATGTTTTTTAGCGCAAAATCAGATGTCTGAATTTTTAATGTAGTGATATCCTTTTTCTCATCTTTCCTGCTTAATGCAAATGCAGTTATAACTGATGATAATACCACTACTGCTATAATGATGATCTTTTTCATATTCTTTGATTTTAAGATTTGTTAGGTTGATAATGATTATACTAATTGAAAATCACCGCTGCCTAAATCTTTTTTCTCAAAAGCAAGGTTCTGGAAATCACCACTGCCTAAGTCTTTTTTCTCGAAAGCAAAGTTCTGGAAATCACCACTGCCTAAGTCTTTTTTCTCAAAAGCAAGGTTTTGGAAATCACCACTGCCTAAGTCTTTTTTCTCGAAAGCAAGGTTCTGGAAATCACCACTACCTAAATCTTTTTTCTCGAAAGCAATGTTCCGGAAGTCACCGCTGCCTAAATCTTTTTTCTCGAAGGCAATGTTTTGGAAGTCACCACTACCTAAATCTTTTTTCTCGAAAGCAATGTTCTGGAAGTCACCGCTGCCTAAATCTTTTTTCTCGAAGGCAATGTTTTGGAAGTCACCACTGCCTAAGTCTTTTTTCTCAAAAGCAAGATTCTGGAAATCACCGCTACCTAAGTCTTTTTTCTCGAAAGCAATGTTTTGAAAATCACCGCTGCCTAAGTCTTTTTTCTCAAAAGCAATGTTTTGGAAATCGCCGCTGCCTAAGTCTTTTTTCTCAAAAGCAATGTTTTGGAAATCGCCGCTGCCTAAGTCTTTTTTCTCAAAAGCAATGTTTTGGAAATCGCCGCTGCCTAAGTCTTTTTTCTCGAAGGCAATGTTTTGGAAGTCACCACTGCCTAAGTCTTTTTTCTCGAAGGCAATGTTTTGGAAATCACCACTGCCTAAGTCTTTTTTCTCAAAAGCAATGTTTTGGAAATCGCCGCTGCCTAAGTCTTTCTTTTCGAAAGCAATATGTTTAGCTGGAACTTTTTTATGTATAGGGGAAGCAGAAACGTTGTTTGTATTTGCTAAAAGAGTTGAAAACATTACTGCTGATGCTATGATTATTTTTTTCATGATTTTATATTTTATGATTATGATTTTAAATTTTGTTTGTTGTATTGTTTGAAATTAATCCCCGTTGGCCAGTTCTTTTTTGTATTCGAAATAAGAAATGTGAATTGTAGAAACAGGTTGTATATGGCTCACTTTGGTATTTAATGATAAAATACCTGCACTGAAAACTATGATAACTGCTAAGAGGATCTTTTTCATTGGGTTGTTTTTTAAATTATTATTGATGATCACGTATCAATTAATCAGCACTAGCCAGATTCTTCTTTTCACACATAAATGTTCTAACTAGCACAACCGTAGTTGTTTTGATATTAGTTTCCTTGTTGCATGAGGAAAGAATGCCTGTAGTAAAAATTACTGCTGCTGCGATGATTATTTTTTTCATGATCTGTATTTTTAAAAATTGAATAATGTTATTAATAGATAATAGGGGTAATTAATTAGTCGGCGCTGGCCAAATCTTTTTTCTCGGTTGAGATGTTAAATTTTTGTATAGAAACAGAAGCCGGATGACTGTTGTTCACTTTTGTTTGTGAGGCTAAAATGCCTGTGGTAAAAATTAGTGTTGCTGCGATGATGAGCTTTTTCATATGTTTATATTTTTTAAGGGTGATCTTTTAATCGGCACTTGCCAGGTTCTTTAAATTATTTGAAAAACTAAACCTTTGTATAATAACAATAGGCTGTTTAGTGTTTTCTTTTTTAGTTTGGAATGATAAAATACCCAAACTAAAAACTAATACTGTTGCCAGAATTGTCGCTTTCATTATTTTTTTATTTTTTTTATATTAAAACGATTATTAATAGTCATTAAATACTAATGACCCGGAGCTTACATGTTTTTATTACGATAGAATGGTAATAATTGATATACGTTGCTTATTGCATGTAACTATTACTTTATTCATAAAGTAATAAGCAAGTATTTTTACCATTGATAAAAATTTGATTATCAGTTAATTAACAAATCAAAGGTACTTATGTTTTGTTGCACTTAAAGAAAGTTTCTTTAAAAAAGTAAACGGCTATGTTTTGGTTGTTGTTATAATAATGTATTTTATTAGTATGTTTTTTTTAACTTTCGTCGCGATTAATCATTATATTTATTGATGAAGAAATTCTTTCCGGCCATATTTTTCATGTTTTTTGCGCTCCATATTTATGCAAATGGTGTGGATGGAGTTAACGGAGTTATTGGTCAGGATACAGATGCCGTTATTCAATTAACCAAACAGGCTTATGAAGCCAGGTTAACAAATGCACAGCAAACAGTAAATACAGGGGATAAGGCGCTGGAACTGGCCACCAAATTAAATTACAATTCTGGAATTGCAGAAGCTTATAGGGTAAAAGGGATAGGGCAATATTATATGAATGACCCTGAAGCGGCAATAAATAGTTACATAAATGCGCTAACTTTTTTTAAAAAGGCTAATAACAAAAAGGGAGAGGCTAAAGTTTATAATAATATAGGCAATTTATACCGGGATAATAATTACGGTGCATCATTAGAATATTTTCAAAAAGCGCTTGATATTGGACATGAAATAGCTGATAATGCACTGGTAGCTACTGCTTATTTAAACCTGGGGAATTTGTATTCCAGGGAAAAAAGCTATAATCAGGCATTAAAGTACTATAAGGAGAGTGAAGTTATTTTTAATGTTTTGCATGATTCGGTAAACCTTATACAATGTGCCCAAAATAGGGGAGTGGCCTACTTTTCCCTGAACCAGCTGGAAATGGCTGAGCAATTACTAACAAGCGCTAACAAAAGAGCTAAAGAAAGAGATTTAAATGAAACTGTTGCAAGTATAGACCTTACTTTGGCCTTAGTGTATATTAAAGAAAATAAGTTTGAGATTGCCAGTAAAATTGTTGCAGAAGGGCTTGCATATTCACATATTATAAATGATGATAAACTGGAACGGGATTTTGAATATACCAGTTATCAATTAGAGTTTAAACGCGGTAATTATGAGCGGGCGGTGCATTATTTGAGTGATGTATATTTACTGGATAGCGCGCTACAAAAAACAATGTTATATGCCCAAATAAACATATATGAAATTAAGCATAAACAGGAGCAGCAAGAACAGCAAAATATTATAAACGACCAGACCATTAAATATGAACGTGCCCAATTTTGGGGCGCAATTATCGCAGCGTGTTTACTACTGATAGTTATTGGCTTACTGATCAGTAATGTAAAACGGAAAGCCAAAACCAATGCACAGCTTACTGAACTTAATGAAGAGGTATCAAGACAAAAGGATAACCTTGACAGGGTTAATCATCACCTGGAAGAGATAATTGATGAAAGAACCAAGGACCTGCAATTAAAGAATAAGAAGCTTTCAGAATATTCATCCTATTTATCGCACCAGATACGCGGGCCTATAGCTACACTTAAAGGCTTAATGAACCTGGAAAAGGAAGGCCTGGTTGATAAGCAGGAATGTATTGTGATGATGGACAAATGCGTATCGGAAATTGATGAGAAGATCATTGAAATGAGCGATATGATGCACGACCCGGGGAAGTAGTCGATCATTAGTTCATTAGTTCATTGGTTTTTGCATGCGACACAGGCGGTGAAGTTCATACTAATGAACTAATGATCGACTATAATGGCCAGTTAGAATGTATCTGAGCCTCAAACAGGCCTAAATACAGACAATACCATGATATCATGTGCAGAATAAGTAATTGACGGTGTTTTTTGTAACCTTCAGTTTCAAAGGCTATGGTTTCATTGCCTGCGGTTACAAAATAAGTGATTTCCCCTTTTCTGGGGGTGAACTTTGTTTTAAGCGTGTCAATAACCTTAACCTTTAGTTTGGTATTAGGGTCGTGGATGGTGCCATCTTTTAACGCCTGATTTTTTGACATGGATAATAAGTAATTTTGCATCACACAGTTTTTGTTTACAAACTGTGTGATGCAAATCCTACTCCAAAACAACTAGCAAAACTTTAGTTTTATTGACTTTTAGACTTTTAGGTCTTGTTTTCTCTCATTAAATAATAATGTTAATTATTATTTAAATTATTAAATACATATTTAATAAACGACTGTGTTAAAAAATAGTGATAACAATACACTTGTCGTAATTAGTGAACAGGATTTAAACCGCTATAGCAGTTTTGTTCCTTAGTTCTTCATAAAGCAAAATTACTTTACGTTGTAAACTGGCAATTTCAGCTTCGCGATCAATTAATTTCTTTTGGGCGATGCTCAGGTTTGAAGGCTCATGTTCAGCTTCAGTAATGTCCATTGCTAATAAATAAACAACACTTACCTCATAAACATTGGCAATTTGCTCAAGGCGTGATAAGTTAATATCAGTTACACCGGTTTCGATTTTCGAAAATGCCGGTATTGAAATACCTAAACGATCGGCTACATCTTCCTGGCTCCATCCATGTTGATGACGCAGGGTTCTGATGTTCATCCCAACGGACTTGTTTGTTTTCTTTTTAAGAGTGTCGTTCATATAAAACATATGGTTAAAATTAATTGGGGAAAAGGATATTAATTATTAACCAAAGGATATGCCAATATTAATTTAGGCGCAATC
Source organism: Mucilaginibacter mallensis (assembly GCF_900105165.1). Lineage (NCBI taxonomy): Bacteria > Pseudomonadati > Bacteroidota > Sphingobacteriia > Sphingobacteriales > Sphingobacteriaceae > Mucilaginibacter > Mucilaginibacter mallensis. Next base: position 3,563,100 of record NZ_LT629740.1, on the reverse strand, counting down.
ACGCATGTTTTATAGGTTTTGTGATAACGCTATCACAAAACGGGGAATTTATTGCCCAAAACGAAGTAATAAGTGGGGGATTATTTGCTTACTATACTCAGTTTGGCAAACTTTAAAAGCAGTTGTTTTTGCCCTATTTCTTTAAAAAAAATAGTTGCTTTCACATCGGGCTTATTGCCTTCAAGACTAATAACTTTACCAAAGCCAAAGCGTTCGTGTTCAACTTCCATACCCACCTGCAGGTTTGAGGTGTCAGACGGTGCAAAGCCGGGCGAAGGTACGTGCGCTTTTGCCAGTATGGATGTGGTTTTAACCACAGCTGGTTTCGGTTTCGAGAATGTATCGGTTTTCCTGCTCCAAGCTTCACGCTCATCATCAAAAAATGAGCTGCCGCCCGATGCCGGTTTGGCAGAAAAATCAAGCTCGAGGTATTTGGCATCAATCTCATCTAAAAAACGGCTGGGCTCGCAATTTATGAGTGTGCCGAATTTAAAGCGTGATGTAGCATAGCTTATTGTAAGTTTATTTTCTGCACGGGTGGTAGCTACATAAAACAAGCGGCGTTCCTCTTCCAGATCACTGCGGGAGTTGAGCGACATTTGCGATGGAAAAAGGTTTTCCTCAAGGCCCACAACGTGCACCTGCGAAAACTCCAGGCCTTTTGAAGAGTGGATGGTCATTAATGAAACGGTATCGGCGTCTTTATTTTTGTCGCTATCGTCATTAGTGAGCAGGGCCACATCCTGCATAAAAATATCCAGTCCTTTTTCTTCAATATCTTCCCGTTCCGAAAATTCTTTTATACCATTCAATAGTTCCTGTATGTTCTCGTACCGGTTAAGTCCTTCAATAGATTTATCGGCATACAAGTCTTTCAGCAACCCCGAATGTTGTGCAATATGTAATGCCGCCTCATAAGCTGTAAGTGTTTTGGTGATCACCTGGAAGCTCTGGATCATGGTAGAAAAGTTACCCACCGATGCCGATGTGCGGCCATCCAGGTATTGGGATGGGTTTATGATCACTTCAAACGGTGTGATATTGTTTTGATCGGCGCTTACTATTATCCGGTCAACTGTTGTATCACCAATACCGCGGCGCGGATAGTTTATAACACGCTTTAATGCTTCCTCATCATTAGGGTTAAAGGTAAGCCTGAAATAGGCTATAAGGTCCTTAATCTCCTTACGCTGATAAAAGGACAGGCCTCCATATATTTTATACGGTACACCCAGCTTGCGCAAGGCTTCCTCCATGGAACGCGATTGTGCGTTAGTGCGGTACAGGATGGCAAAATCGTGCCATTTTAAGCCATGTGTGGTGCGCTGGAACATGATAGCCTCGGCTACCATTTTGCCTTCCTCGTTATCACTGAAGGCGCGCATAACCTTTATTTTATCGCCGGCTTCTTTTTCAGAAAATACATTCTTTTTAAGCTGCTCTTTATTATTGGCTATAATGCTGTTGGCTACGTTAACTATATTTTGGGTTGAGCGATAATTTTGTTCCAGCTTAAATATTTTCAGATCGGGGTAATCCTTCTCAAAGTTTAAGATATTTTGAATGTTGGCACCACGGAAAGCGTAGATACTTTGCGCATCATCACCCACCACACAAATATTCTCATTTACGGCAGCCAGTTTTTTTACAATCAGGTATTGCGAAAAGTTCGTATCCTGATACTCATCAACCATCAAAAACTTAAACTTGTGCTGATATTTGTTAAGTACATCAGGGAAGTTTTTTAACAACTCATTGGTTTTAAACAGCAGATCGTCAAAATCCATAGCACCTGCACGGTAGCAGCGCTGCGCATAGGTTTCATATATTTTGCCAAGATGTTCACGGCCGGATGAACGATCATCAGCCTGGATCTGGTCGTTATTCTGGTATTCATGCCAGCCAACTAAATTATTTTTAGCTGCTGATATGCGGTTAAGTACAAAGTTTGCATTATATAGCTTATCATCAAGGCTCATTTCTTTCAGAATGGCCCGCAGTAAGCTTTTGCTGTCGTCGGTATCGTAAATAGTGAAATTGCTTGGATACCCCAATTTATCGGCCTCAACCCTAAGTATTTTTGCAAAAACGGAGTGGAATGTACCCATCCATATATTTTTGGCTTCGGGGCCAACCAAATGATTTATACGCTCACGCATTTCGCGCGCGGCTTTATTGGTAAACGTTAGTACAAGTATGTTAAATGAGTCAACGCCGTTGCGGATCAGATGCGCTACACGATAGGTAATAACGCGGGTTTTGCCTGAACCTGCACCCGCTATAATCATTACGGGGCCCTTTATTTGCTGTACGGCTGCCTTTTGTTCGGGGTTTAATCCCTGTAAGTAATCCAAACTTTTTCCTCTTTTCTTAGACTGCGAAATTAAGGTTTTTGTGCCGATATGAGGAAAGTAAAAGTAAAATTGAGGTGATTAGTGATTAGTTGACTAGAGATTAGTTAAATACAGAATATTGAAAGGAAGTGATTACCTACAGGGATGTTTTACGGTTTAATTTAATAACCGTATTTTTGCGGCCTTATGAAGATCCCCAAATTTGCCGACCTGATATTATTTGAGAACGACGATATAATTGTTGTGAACAAACCGCCGTTCATAAGCTCACTTGATGAGCGTGAGGGCGGGGAGATCAATATGCTGCGTTTGGCAAAGCAATACTCGGATGATGCTCAAGTATGCCATAGGCTGGATAAAGAGACCTCGGGAGCATTGATCATTGCTAAAAATCCCGAAGCTTATCGTGCCATATCTATGCAGTTTGAAAAACGGCAGGTAAAAAAGATATATCACGCGGTTATTGAGGGCACACATGTTTTTGAAAACCTTTTCATTGATCTGCCCATACTGAATGTTGGCAAGGGAAATGTTACCATTAGCAGACAGGAGGGTAAAAGGGCCGAAACCTGGTTTCAATCATTAAAATACTTTAAACATTATACTTTGGTGGAGTGCCGCCCGGTTACCGGCCGTATGCACCAGATACGTATACATCTGGCCACGCAGCGGGCATCCATTGCAGGCGATGAAATGTACAAAGGTAAGCCGGTTTTTCTATCGGCACTAAAGCGCAAATATCATTTGGGTAAAGACCAGGAGGAACTGCCAATAATGAAACGCTTTGCATTGCATGCATTTGAGGTAAGTTTTAAATTGTTGAATGGCGAGGAAATCACAATCCATGCACCGTATCCAAAAGATTTTGAAACATTGCTGAAATTGCTGGAAAAGTTTGATTCATAGCGGGGAAATACAAAAAATAAACAACTGAGTAATTGAATAGTAGTAAGTTCAATTAAAGTTAAATGGCTGATAGCTAATTATTATTTCCTGATTTTTTGTTTTTATCATATGCTAATGTAGATTTATATAAAAATCTGCATTAAATGCTAAAGAAGATCGTCCTTTTACTTCTGTGTTTTTGGTATACTCTTCATGCTGATGCAATGCCGCCTACAGGCAATGCGGATAGTTTAAAATATGCACTGCGCTTAAATGATCAGTATTTAAAAGAAAAGAAACTGATTATCTATATTAAAACCTATTACGGCTATATCCCTATCGATAGCATTAAAAGCGCTAATGCCAGAATGCATGAGATATTTTTAAAAAACAACCTTGAAGATAGCAGGGCATTTGAACTTTTTAGCGAAAGTATTTATCAGGACAGGTTATTACATACCAATGAAGCAAAGAATGCTTTGTTTGCAGCGGTTGAACTGGCTGCAAAAAGCAATGATCATTATCTATTATATGAATTTTTAACGCATATAGCATTTATAGAATCGTACGAAGGCAATGCTATTGGTGCCATATCAAGCTTCAGGATGGCCAAACGGGAAACCATAATACTTAATGATGCTTACTTGCAGGCAGCTGTAAATGTTAATATTTCGGATATATATTACAGGTACAACTTTTATAATCAATCGTTATATTACTTAAGTCAGGCGCTAATGATAAGTATAAAGCATAAAGTGCGTGAACCTCGCCTTAAAAATGTTATATATTATAATATATCAGAGAATTACTTTAGGATGGGGCGGCTTGATTCCCTGGAAAATTATAATCAAAAGCTTAAGGATTCGAAGGACAAATCATACAAATTATATACCTACATAAAACGAACTGATTATTATATTGACCTGTTGCAGCGTAATTATAAAAATGCTATAGATAATATTTTAATGCTGCAAAAGGACAATTTATATAAATTCGAAAGCCTCGATAAGCAAAATCTTGCAATTGCGTATTACAATGATAATACATTGGATTCTGCCAAGAAGTTAATAGAGCAGGTATTGATTGATAAAGCACAAAATAACCATCCGGAAATAAAATACAATTTATATGAACTTTTGGGCGAGATTGCAGTAAAGCAAAATGACCAGAAACGGGCCGCTATAAATTTTAATATGGCGCTGCAGCAATCAAAAGACAATACAAATAAACTGATAGAGGTAGGCGATGTTGCATTGCGTATGAAACTTGATGATGTGGAGAATGCCTATAATCAGCATGTGGAGACTTATAAAAGCGAGCGCCTATGGTTGATAATGGTAGTAATTGTAGCCTTGTTAACGATTGCCTTTATTACCTTGTTCTACAGAAATATAAAACAAAAAAGGCATTACGAGAAGTTGTTATTTGCAGCTCAAAAAGAGGAAATATCATTCATCAACTCGCATAATATACGCAAGCACCTATCGAACATACTGGGGATAATAGATGTAATAAATAATAGCGAGGATAAAGGGAAGGAATATTTGGAGGCAGAAAACTACCTTACTTATTCAGCGAAAAAACTGGATGAGGCAATAAAGAATATTTCGGAGAAGTTGGAGAATGGAGATTAGTTACTTTTAAAAGTAACTAATCTCCATCTGATAATTTCTAATCACTATTTCATCCTTATCGTATTATTAGCCTTGTTCATATCCGGCAAAGCATTGTCCGGATCAACGGTTACACTTTCCACTTCAGTTGTAGTTGAGATGGTAAAGGTGATTGCTTTTTGCTGCAGCCAGGTTTCAACAGGCAGTTTTATACGCTGTTTGCTGCCATCTTTTAGTTTAACCTCAACGGTAAAAGGCATAGCCATTTCTTCCTTGTTGGCAACGGTTACTTTTATGCCATTTTTAGGGTCTTTATCTACATACTTTACATCTATCAAAGCCAGATCAAGTTGTAGGTTGCTATAGAACCAGCCTTTCCAGAACCACGACAGATCCTCACCGGTACCATTATCCATCGATCTGAAGAAATCATCGGGCTGCGGGTGTTTATAGGCCCATTTATTTATATAGTTTCTGAACGCGTAATCGAACCTATCATTACCCAATATCTGCTCGCGCAGCAAAACGAGGCCGAAAGCTGTTTTATAATAAGTAACAGGATGACGGTATTTTTCAGTTACACCATCAGCGGCCGTCATTATCGTTATAGCGTCAGGATCGGCAATTGTTGGGATGATCTCATCAGCAGGGTTGCCACCTTTTGGCGCGTATTCCCCATCGCGTTTTGGTGCATATTCGCCTTTGTTAAATATATCTGTTGCATAAATATCAATAAAAGTATTCAAACCCTCATCCATCCAGGCATAGCGGCGCTCATCAGAGCCAACAATCATCGGGAACCAGTTATGACCAATCTCATGGGCGATTAATCCGAACAGGTCGCCCTTTGTAGCCCTGGGACTATCAAATGTAATGCCCGGATATTCCATACCTCCGGCTTCACCTGCCTCATTTATAGCAACAGGATAGGGGTACACAAACCATTTCGATGAAAAGTGTTCCACCGATGCTTTTAAATATTCAGTGGCACGGCTCCACGCGGTATCGCCAACACTTTCCACAGGATAAACCGACATAGCCAGCGATTTTTTACCGCCTGGCAGGTTCATCCGTGCGGCATCCCATATATAGGCCTTTGATGCCCCAAAGGCAACATCGCGGGTGTTATACATTTTAAAGTGCCAGGTAAGCTTACCGGTATGCACCGGGCGTGATGACGGATCGTTAACCTCGCTCAACGGGCGTATCATTACCGTTTTATCGCTATTACGGGCCGCTGCAAGCCTGCTTATTTGTTTTGAGGTAAGTACTTCAGCCGGATTTAATAATTCGCCTGAGCCCGCTACAAGCATGTCCCATGGCACGGTTACGGTGTAGTCTACATCGCCATATTCAAGGTAAAACTCCCCGCTGCCTAAAAATGGCAGGGTATCCCATCCATGTGAGTCGTCATATACGCACATGCGGGGAAACCACTGGGCAATCTCGTACATTTTGCCGTTTTTGGTATTGCTATAATCAGTACGGCCGCCAAATTCGCTGCTTGGTATAGTGTAATGATATTTTATTAATACGCTGATCTTACCGCCGTTTGGACTAAGCGCCACAGGCAGGCGTAATTGCATGCGGGTATCGGTAATTATATAATCTGCTTTTTCAGTTTTGCCATTCTGCACAATTTCAACCGATTCAAACTGGTAACCATCAGTATGCTGGTTTGGTTTTGGGGCAGCGCTCGTATAAAAATTGGAGCGGGCATCTTTTTTATAAGTGTTCTGATCCAGTTGCAGCCATAAGTATTGCAGCGCGTCCGGACTGTTATTAGTATAGCTTAAATTTTCGCTGGCTGTAAGCGTTTTGCTAACCGTATCAATAGCAGCCTTTAATTGGTAATCGGCCCGGTTTTGCCAGTATTTTGGTCCTGGTTCGCCATTGGCTGAGTGGAACTCATTGCCCTTATTGGTATAAAAAGTAGTAGAGAATAAAGTTGAGGGATTGTACCTGGAGGCGATGGTGTCATTTGTATTGGGCGCGTGTTGCCTGCGCTGTGCTTGTGATGAAATAGTAGAAAAAAGGATAAGTCCCAGGCCAATAAATTTCAGTTTCATGAAGAGTTCAGTTAGTGGCAGCAATATACAAAGGATGTTTTAGAATATTCAATCAGGTTGAAGAATGGGAGTCGAAAATATTTTATGCGCGCATTTATGGAAAACCGGTTTGATATGCATCCTGTAAGAAAAACTTAACAATATGTCACAGCTCAATAAGATCAACATTCCCAAACCATGCCATCAATCATGGCAGCAAATGACACCCGTTAATGATGGCAGGCATTGCCAGCAATGTTGTAAAACAGTTACCGATTTTACCACCATGACTAATGATGAAATAATTAACTATCTGACAGTAAATAATAACGTTTGCGGAAGATTCGGAGAACAGCAGTTAAATAATATAAACTATCAGATTTTGCCGGAAAATCTGCCTGTTTCAAAAAGGTATAAAATATGGGCGATGGCAATAGGTCTGGCAGGATCTATACCCTTTTATAAAGCGGACGCGCAAACCAAACCTGTAACAGTGCAAATAGCAGTGCAACCGCAAAATGTATGTGAAAATAGAGTTATTGGAAAAGTACTATCACCGAATTTATTAAATACAAAAGAGATTAAGGGCTGTGTAACCGATGATCAAAACATTGTTATACAGGGTGCATTGATAAGAATAAAAGGCAGCAACTTAGGTGCCATTACAAATATTCACGGCGACTTTAATTTAAGGGTGCCTATATCAGCAACGCAATTTATAGTTAGTAATATTGGCTATAGCGCCCAAATCATTAATATTAATGCAGATGCAAACTACACTGTAAAGCTCCATGAGGCTGTACTCTTAGGTGATATAGTAGTAATAAAACAAAAACAACCATTTTTTAAACGGATCTACTATAGGTATATACGCAGACCAATCCGCAAAATATTTAATTGATTTAGCCCAGTGCTTCTGCCAACACACCCTCTTTTAACGAATACGATGTCATCAATACATCGTCAATGCCCAATTTTGTCATTACAAAGCGGGTAATGAGCGATGCTACAACGATCATATCTACACGTATTGGTATAATGCCCTTGGTGTTTTCCCTGTCGAAATGGGTTGATTCTATAAGCCAGTCGGTGATGTTTAAAAACTCGGTTGTGTCAAAATGATATTCCCGTGTTTTCTTCAGACTAAATTCATTGCCTTTTTTTAATTCTATCACCTCGGCAAAAGTTTCAAAAGCACCTGATGAACCTATGATGCTTTCAATCTTTATACCGGCAAGCGCTTCAGATAAGGGCGTTAATACCCGCTCAAGATAAGTGTTAAGTTCATGTATGGATGATGCGGGGATAGGGTCCTTTTTATGGAACTTATCCATTAACCGGGCAGCGCCAATTTCAAAGCTTTGTTTCCATTGAATGCCTTCATTATTGCCCAAAACAAATTCAACGCTGCCGCCACCAATGTCGAGTATCAGGGAGTTTTGATGGGTTAAGCAATTGCCGGTTTTAACACCTTCATAAATATATTTGGCTTCCTGCTCGCCGTTCACAGTTTCAATGGCGATGCCGGTTTTGGCTTTCACCTCTGCAATAAAGTCCTTACCGTTTGAGGTGGTACGTAAGGCTGATGTGGCGATAGCCTTTACCCGCCCCGCCCCATATTCAGTAATATGCTGATGGAATTTTAACAAGGTGTCAATACCACGCTGGTAAGCTGCTGGCTGTATAATACCGCTATTGATACCCCCCTCACCTAAGCGAACAGGTATTGTAATATGGAAAAGCTCTTCCGGGTTTGCCGCAGTGCCACGGGCAATTAATAAATGAAAGGTGTTTGTACCAAGATCCATTACCGCTACAGTATTGTTGTCTACTATAGCAGGAGTATTATTATCGCCCATAAATGCCTAAACCCAAATATGCAGAAAATGTTTAGCCTCCTGACCTCCTAAAGAGGATTTTTTATCCACTCACTATTCACCACTTACCGCTCACCAAATCATTCTTTATAAAAGAACCATTTAACCAGTTCCTTATAGCTTGCCTTTTTGCCATACATCAATATGCCAACTCTGTATACCCGCGAAGCAATATAAGTAGTGAACAAAAAGCCTATTACCATCATCAGCATTGATAATGCCATTTGCCAGCCGGGGACGCCAAAGGGTAAACGTACCATCATGGCCACGGGGGCCGTAAACGGTATCATGGAAAGCCACACTGCCAGCGGACTATCTGGTACCTGGAATAAGTAGGATACCGATAAAATGTAAGTGAACAGCAGGGGCAGGGTTATGGGAAACATAAATTGCTGCGTCTCCGTTTCACTATCAACCGCTGAACCTACAGCGGCAAACAACGCGCTGTACAGCAGGTAGCCGGTTATCCAGTAAAACATAAAAAAGCCAACTTCAGCAACAGCATTAGCCCCCAGGTTTTTTGCAAAGCCCATTACCGGGTTGGTGGGTACCGTAAAGAAATGCCCTGCTATATAACTTACCGCTGTAGATAGAATTATCCACAGCAGAAACTGTGTAAGCCCAACCATACCCACACCAATTATTTTACCCAGCATTAGTTGAAAGGGTTTTACCGATGATATGATCACTTCAACAATGCGGCTGGTTTTTTCCTCAATCACCCCGCGCATAACCTGTGCGCCATAAATAAATAGTGAAATATAAATTAATATAGCCCCGGCTATGCCCGCGCCATAGGCTGCGCCAACATTAGCGTCTGCATCACCGGTATCGGTTATTTCGCGGGCACCAACCGTTATATGGCTGGTTTTAGCGGCATTTAGCTTAACCGGGTCAATACCCATTTTTATAATGCTGTTATTAGTTGCAATAGCGTTCATCTGGTTTTCAACCTCGCCGGTAATAGTTAAGCTGGGTTTCTTTTTTGAGAAGAATTGCACGGTATCTATTTTGTTGATCTTTGCCGGTATCCATAACAGATAGCTGTCCTCATCTTTTTTTACTTCAGCTTTAGCTTTAGCCAATGGCTCATGGATAGCCTGGAATTTCAAATTCTCTACATTGTGAAACTTGCCTGCATAATCGCCGCGTTCATCAATAACTTTTATAATGTGTGCCTTATTCAGTTCGTCGTTATTCAAGGCTAAAAAAGCTATGATGCCATACATACACACTATTAAGGAGGGCACCAGCAAGGTCATTACTATGAATGCCTTTTTTCTTACACGGGTAAGGTACTCGCGTTGTATAATGAGTAATACTTTTTTCATACTGTAACAGCTTTAAGGTTTACCTTTTCAATAAAAATCTCATTCATGGTGGGCACAACTTCCTGTAGCCTGTTTATGCTTGTTTTGGGGATAAGATATTGCAGCACATCATTAGCGCTGGCAGCGGTATCCAGTTTTATTTTGATGGTGTGGGTGTCGTCACTATTTTCAGTTTCCTCAACCAAATTAAATGGCTGTGATCCATCAAAATTAAGTTTATGACCGTTGTACTCGATGAGATAGGTTTCGTTACGATAAGAGTTTTTGATATCCTTAACCCGTCCATCCAATACTTTCTTTGCTTTATTGAGTAGGGCGATAGAATTGCACAACTCCTCAACGGATTCCATACGATGGGTGGAGAATAGGATGGTTGCGCCTTTACGGTTCAGTTCCAGTATTTCGTCTTTTATCAGTTCGGCATTAACCGGATCGAAGCCACTGAAAGGCTCATCTAAAATGATCAGATCGGGCTCGTGCAAAACAGTAGCCACAAACTGGGCCTTTTGCTGCATGCCCTTTGATAGTTCCTCGATCTTTTTATGCCACCACGATTGCATTTCGAGTTTCTCGAACCAAAATTTTAACCTTTTGGTAGCCTCAGAACGGCTTAGCCCCTTTAACCTGGCCAGGTAGATCATCTGCTCGCCGATCTCCATTTTCTTATATAGTCCGCGTTCCTCTGGCATATAGCCAATGCGCTCAATATGCGACTGGTTAAGCTTTTCGCCTGCAAAATATACTTCGCCGGAGTCGGGTGCGGTAATTTGGTTGATGATGCGGATAAGCGAAGTTTTACCGGCACCATTTGGCCCAAGCAGACCGAAGATCTGCCCACTTTCTACTTCTAAACTTACATCGCTTAAGGCAGTATGCCCGGCGTATTGTTTCACAATATGGCGAATACTCAGCATTGTTTAAGTATTAAGGTTTTGCTGTTAGATACGGCGATTTTTAAAATGTTACGTTTTATTTGATCTGCAACATTGCGTTTTGTTTGGATACCTCGTGGGTCTAAAAGTAATCGTATAACTATGACGTAAAAGCAGGTGTTGTTTGGCTGATAAGTGTTTTTGATCTGTATATAACATAAAGCGTAGGCAGCATAGGCAATAAAGGCATATAACTCATATAGCGGGATGCTCTTAGATAAAAATCAAAACCTGTAATAAGCGGCAGTAGTAATGGAACTCCCCATTCTATAAGTATTACAAGTATATATACGATAGCATATATTTTAAAGGGAGTAGTTAAAGCGGGATTTTTTATAAGGAATGAAACCACGATCACGCAAATTTCTATCAGCGCTATGACAGCACCTATAACAAGAAGAATAGTTGATAGGTATGAACTCGTATTAGAGATGAAATTAAACAGAAAGCTGATGATCTTTCCCGCAAGCAAGGCGTAAAAACAAGTGATGATAAACTGTTTCTCCTGTACATATTTTAATAAAGTGATCAGGTAAAAGAAGGGTAGAAGGTAAGTTATTTCAGATACGAACAGTAATATATAATAGGTGAAAATACCTTCATGCATATGGTTATACCGTCTTATGTTTAGGATGACGAACAGAACGATATTAATCATTCCCAGCAATATCATAAGTGTGGCGTTTCTTTTACTGACTTTCATTTGTTAAAGTTTTATGAGTAGATAATATCAATCGTCTGTAAATTGTTTGCTAACAAAAAAGCCCAAAACTATTATAGTTCTGGGCTTTATATATCTTTCGGACTTTCCGTCTTGCCGACTTCCGGACTAATAACTACTCAAAATATTCCTTCATCCGTTCAAAAAAGCTTTTTTCGTTTTTGCCGGGGTTGGGTTTGAAGTTTGGTGAGCTTTGTAGTTTTTCAAGCAATTCACGCTCTTCACGGCTTAATGCCTTTGGTGTCCATATATTAATATGCACCAGCTGGTCGCCGCGATGGTATGAGTTTACTTCGGGAACGCCTTTACCTTTTAAGCGTAATATTTTACCGCCTTGTGTGCCGGGTTCAATTTTTATTTTGGCTTTCCCATCAATGGTCGGTACTTCAACGCTGGTACCTAAAGCGGCATCAACAAAGTTAATGTGCAGATCGTAAATGATATTGTTACCGTCGCGTTTTAAAGTTTCGTGAGGGATCTCTTCAATCAATATGATCAGATCTCCCGGCATGCCACCACGTGGGGCCGCGTTTCCTTTGCCGCTCATGCTCAACTGCATGCCTTCGCTTACGCCGGCAGGTATGTTTATAGTAATGGTTTCTTCACCACGTACTAATCCATCGCCATGACAAACAGGGCATTTTGAGGTAATTACAGAGCCTTCGCCATTACAGGTAGGGCAGGTGCTGGTAGTTTGCATCTGGCCTAGTATGGTATTGGTCACCCTGCGCACAGCGCCCTGGCCACCGCAAGTTTTACAGGTTTGGATAGATGATTTATCCTTAGCGCCCGAACCATCGCAGGTTTTACAAACTATCTGCTTGTTTACCTTTATTTTCTTTTCGGCACCATTGGCAATTTCTTCAACAGTAAGCCTTACCTTAATACGCAGGTTGCTGCCGCGCGCCACACGACGGCCACCGCCGCCTTGTCGGCCTCCGCCACCACCGCCAAAGAAACCTTCAAACGGACTGCCACCACCAAAAATATCACCGAACTGGCTAAATATATCTTCCATGTTCATGCCCGCACCGCCATAGCCGCCACCACCGTTTGGTGATTGTGCGTTGGCAGCGTGACCAAACTGGTTGTAACGCTGGCGTTTTTCAGGATTACTTAGTACTTCGTAAGCTTCGGCAGCTTCCTTGAATTTTTCTTCAGCTTCTTTATCACCTTCGTTTTTATCCGGGTGATATTTGATAGCCATTTTACGATATGCCTTTTTTATTTCATCAGCATCAGCGCCTTTTGCTACACCAAGCACATCGTAATAATCTCTTTTAGCCATAGTTTTATTTCGGATTTCGAAATTTTGATTTCGAATTTATCAATTATATATAAGTTTTTATCAGGGTGAGAATTCTAAATATCCAATTCAAATAAATTCGAAATCGAACATCCGAAATCCCAAATCAATTAAGCACCTACTATTACTTTAGCAAAGCGTGCTACCTTATCGCCCAGGTAATAGCCTTTTTCCATTACATCTATCACCTTGCCTTTTAAATCATCAGTAGGGGCAGGCACATTGGTAATAGCTTCATGAATGTCAGCATCAAATGTTTCGCCTAAAGCATCCATAGCTTTTAAGCCTTTTTGTGCAAGTGTGCTGCTTAATTTATTGTAGATCAGTTCAATACCTGTTTTGATAGCATTGACATCAGTAGCATTATCCATCGACCGGATGGCACGCTCAAAATCATCCATCACGGGTAGCATAGCAACGATTACATCTTTACCTTCAGTTTTTCTTGCTTCTTCACGTTCCCTTACTGTGCGCCTCCTGAAGTTATCAAACTCGGCAAACAAACGCAGGTATTTGTCATTGGCTGCCGATAATTCTTCCTTCAGTTTATCCTCTGCAGACGGGCCTTTTGGTGCTGCTTCTGCTTCGGTACCCTGTATATTTTCATCTATTACACCTTCTTCCGGTGTTTCTGTATTTTCTGTGTGTTTCTTCTTAAGCATATTAATATTATAAGTAAATAGTGCAAGACAAGTATCTTGCCATTGTTTAAATAACGACAAGCTGTCAGCGTATTACATGAGTTTGGTGTAGTACTGACATACCTCACCTGCATACTGACAGGCAGCGTCAGTTTTTGAATTTTGAATTTTAACTTTTGAATTAACTAAGCTATCTGCACATCTTCCAAAACCTTACTGTTTTCGCATTTAATAATGCGCGAAGGGAATGTACGGATGATATGATAATCATGCGTGGCAATAATTACCGCGGTGCCTAATTGCTGGCCTATTTGTTTAAGCAGCAATACAATTTCTTCGGATGTATCAGGGTCGAGGTTGCCTGTTGGCTCATCTGCCAGGATAATTTCGGGGTCGTTAAGCAAAGCTCGGGCAATTACTACGCGCTGCTGCTCACCGCCTGAAAGCTCATGCGGCATTTTCTTTAATTTAGAACGCAGGCCTACCTTCTCCAAAACATCAAGTGTACGGTCGGCTATTAATTTTTTATCTGTCCAGCCGGTGGCGCGCATTACAAAATGCAGGTTTTGCTCAACCGAGCGGTCGGTAAGTAACTGAAAATCCTGGAAAACTATACCCAGTTTACGGCGAAGAAAAGGAATTTCCTTGCTCCCAAGTTTGTTAAGATCGTAGCCGCAAGCAATACCGCTGCCTGATGAAATGCTCAGATCGCCATAAATAACCTTTAGCAAGCTGCTTTTACCTGATCCGGTTTGGCCAATAAGCCATACAAAATCATTTTTATCAATATGCAGGTTAACGTTTGATAACACCAGGTGCTTTTGCTGAAAAATATCAACACCGCTTAGCTTTATAATAGAGTTTCCAATCATGTTACAGGTCTAACTTTAATATCTGCCCAAACGGCAGTTCTTTAACAATATTCATTATGTAATCGGTCTTATCACCAAGCCCGGCCTTATCCAGTGATTTTTCAGGCCTGTCGACCCTGAAATAAGCCAGCAGCGTAAATTTATCGTCCCTTAACTGTACGTAATCGGGTATTTTAGCTACGCCTTTAACTTTAATTATATACATTTTTTTTAGTCATTGGTCATTGAGTCATTGGTCATTAGTTCGTGCGGGTAAATTTTACCAATGACTAATGACAAGTGACTAATGACCGTTCCCAAAGATATTCTTATTTTAAAGATTTGACAAGAAATTCATCGTATCAATACCATCGGCGTAATCCCATAATTGGGGCTGCTGGCTTTCACCAAAGCCTACCACTTGGTTTGTTACCTGCAATGGTATCGCGCTAACCACACATTGTATCTTTTCGCTTTCAGTGTTTATCAGATCTTGTACCGACTGTACATCAGTATAATTGCCATAAAATAAAACAGCTAGGGGCGAGGTGAACCTGTCATCCTTTTTAAGCAGGAGGAAGCCATTGTCAAAATGATCGTCGCGGTTTACAAGGTATATAGACTTGTTATAGTCGTAGTTGTTATTGTATTTATGATGATTGATGATCTGTTCATAATCTTGT
The DNA here is from genome assembly GCF_900105165.1 of Mucilaginibacter mallensis. Lineage (NCBI taxonomy): Bacteria > Pseudomonadati > Bacteroidota > Sphingobacteriia > Sphingobacteriales > Sphingobacteriaceae > Mucilaginibacter > Mucilaginibacter mallensis. The sequence continues at coordinate 3,547,858 of NZ_LT629740.1, read as the reverse complement.
ATCGACTCGAAAAAGAAATTGAAGTTATAACCTTCGGGGACCAGTACTTTTGACACATTGCGGCATCCGAGGCCATAATAATCAAAAATATCATGCCCGAGTTCATGCAGCTGTTCAGCTGTTTCATTGCCTGATAATACGGCTATACTGTTCCTGTTTTTACGGATGATGTTTGGAACTTTGCCGAAATAATATTCAAAATAACGCGAAGTGTTATTACTGCCGGTGGCTATAACCGCATCAAAGTTTTCCAGTCGTTCAATAAAACTAAACTGGCTGGCAAAGCTGTTATCTAACTCAACCAGCAGGTTAAGCACATATTTAATCATACGGCTGTCCTGCGATGATGATTTGATAAGCGCGTGATTGCCAGTAGCCAGTACGCACAACACATCATGGAAACCCACCAGCGGTATGTTGCCTGCCAATATTAAGCCTACTTTTTTATTGCCCCGGTTATCGAGGTTGTATTTGCTGAGCCATGTTGTAATATCGGCTGTATTTAGCATGGCGCCTATGGATGTTACGGCTTTTGCCACATTATCAGGAGTGAACCATGCGTTGTAATATAGTTCATTGTTGATAAGCTCGGTTAACTGTTCATCAGGACTGCTTAACTGTTCTCCTAATGCTGCTAAAGTATCTGTTAATGCTATTGCATTGAATTTTGACATATAAATGGTATGTATTTAAACCCTTGAAGTGTTTTTTTGTTATATTTGCGTTCCCTGTTTAATTACGGGGCAAAGTTAATTGAGAATATAAGATATTTAGAAAAATATGGCGATTATAATCACCGATGAATGCATTAACTGCGGAGCCTGCGAACCAGAGTGCCCAAATAATGCTATTTATGATGCAGGAGCGGCATGGCGGTTTTCAGATGGTACAGGTTTAAAAGGCGTTATTGATTTTGGCGATGGCGTTACTTTGGATGCAGAAGAAGCACAAGCTGCTTTATCTGACGATATTTATTATATAGTACCTGACAAATGTACAGAGTGTGTTGGTTTTCATGATGAGCCACAGTGTGCTGCTGTTTGCCCTGTTGATTGCTGTGTAGATGATGAAAACGTGCGTGAAACAGAAGAAGAACTGATTGCCAAAAAAGAATGGCTTCACATGAATGAATAATACTTTTTATTTATATTTAGGAAATTTATAAAAAAGGAAGGCTTTATGTCTTCCTTTTTTTATATTGTATCCTAATTAAACTATTATACTTCTAGAAGCGTCTATTTCTTATATATGGAATACGGTATTTGTAATTTAGCGGTAGTTCCCATGCGTGCTGCACCAAATGAACAAAGCGAAATGATATCACAGATATTATTTGGTGAAGCATTTGAAATTTTAGAATGGGCTGAAAAATGGGTACTTGTAACTACAAACGCCGATAATTATACAGGTTGGATAGGCCGGTTACAGTTTACCATGCTTAGCCACATGGGCTGGCTGCAGCTTAAACGCGAGAAAGCCCCCTTAACCTATGGTGCTGTAACCCAGGCCTGGAAAAAATCTGATAACACTATTTTGTATTTACCTATAGCCAGTTCACTTGCTTTTTTTGAAGGTAATAGCTGTAAAATAGGTAATGAAAAATTTGAAATACTTGGACCTAAAGGAGATATTGAAAACTTTACAAATACAGCAAAATCTTTTTTAAATGCGCCGTATTTATGGGGCGGCCGTACACATTTTGGTATCGATTGCTCGGGCTTTACACAAGCTGTTTATAGGCTGTACGGTATAAACTTAAAGCGTGATGCCAGTTTACAGGCTGAACAAGGCGATACTATCCCTAATTTATACGAAGCGAATTTAGGCGACCTTGCTTTTTTTCATAATAAAGATGGCCGTGTAGTACACGTGGGGATAATCCTGAAAAATGAGAAGATAATCCATGCCTCGGGCAAAGTGAAGATTGATATTATTGATGAGAAGGGGATCTATTCAGAAGAATTAAAGCGCTATACACACGATTTTCATTCAATTAAACGCCATACTGCATTGCTGTGGTAATTAATGGAATTTTATATCCCAGATAATTATTTTTTTATCGTCGCTTACAGAAATTAGCTGATCACCATTCCACACCACCTTATTTATGGATAGGAAATGACTGGCGAAACCTTTTTCGCGGCTGATGACCTTGTATAATTTAAAATCGTCGGCCCCCCAAAGCTTTATGCTTTTATCCATGCTGGCGGTAGCAAAATAGGGCTGTGTGGGATGGAAGGCGATGTTATTTACAGCAAACAGGTGAGCCGGAATATTCTGGAGCAGTTCAAATGACCGGGCATCCCATAATTTTACCTGTGCATCCCGACTGCCTGAAACCAGGTATTCACCATTGGGCGCGTATTGCAGGGAGAATACTGCCATACTATGGCCAGCCAGGGCTTTTATTGGGGTATAATCTTCCAGGTCATAAACCCTCACCAAATTATCGCGGCAGCCGAAAGCTACCTGTTTTTCATCGGGAGAGATACTAATGCAGCGTATAGTATCGTCAGAAATCTTAACCGTATGTATTAATTCAAGGGTATTGATGTTCCAGATAGAAATAGTACCATCTTCTGAAGCTGCGAGCAGTTCGTTTTTACTGCTTGCAAATTTAATATCAAATATAGGCTTAACGTGGTGCTTTAATAGCTTGATAACTTTTTGCTGGATAAAATCGAATACTACAATATCGCCTGTACGTAAACCGGCAAACAGATAGGGGAATCCCGACGGACAAAGTATAGCATACACAGAAGCAGGCACCGGGAACATTACTTTTATAAAAGCATTGTTCTTCAGGCTCCATTCCACCACACCCTTATCATTACCACCGGTAAATAATATACCCGGTTTTTGTGAAAGTTCGGCAGTGAAAATAGGGTTGCTGTGCCCGGTAAGTTCTGTTATTTTTTCTACGGAGATCATTTTTTTGAGTTGAAAGTTGAAGGTTCAAAGTTGAAAGTATTTGGCTTTATAACTTTCTACTTCAGACTACCCTTTAGTTGAAAGCTCAAAGTTGAAAGTGCTTTTTTTGCTTTTAACTTTCTACTTTAAACTTTCCACTTAAAACTTACTTATGTCGTTGCTCTAAATTTTTGGCGATAGTTTCAAGCGTAAGGCCTTTTTCGCGCAGCAATACCAGTAGATGAAATACCAGATCGGATGATTCATTGATCAGGTCGAACTCGGTTTCAGCTAAGGCGGCTATTACGGTTTCAACACCTTCTTCGCCGACTTTTTGAGCTATTTTGTTTAAGCCTTTATTACGCAGTTTATTTACATACGAGCCTTCTACCGGGTTTTCATAACGGTCGGCAATGATCCGCTCTAACTCTAATATAAAGTTCTGGTTATAAGTAGTTTTAAAGCAGCTACGGTCGCCGGTATGGCAGGTCGGGCCATCGGGTTTAACTTTTATCAGGATGGTATCCTTATCGCAGTCGATATCGATGCTTTTTACATGCAGAAAATTATTGCTGGTTTCGCCTTTGGTCCACAGCCTGTTTTTTGAGCGGGAGAAAAAGGTTACTATGTTTTCCTTTACGGTTTTATCATAGGCTGCCTGGTTCATGTAGCCAAGCATTAGTACTTCAAGCGTATGCTCATCCTGTATAATAACCGGAACTAGGCCGTCTGTTTTATTGAAATCTATTTCCATTTTCTTTTCATTCCGCTGTCTGTGTCCTCACAGACAGCAATATTTTTATCAGTCGCGGAGATGTTTGTGAGGACACAGACATCGGGAAGGAATGTAGTCTGTGTCCTCACAAACTACATTCCCCAATTCTCTTTTGTAATTACATAAACGACACCGGGTTGTTCACCGCAATCGTTATCATGACTATATTTTAAGCCGAGTTTCTTAAACACATTTATTGATGCTGTGTTCTCCTTCATGGCTGTGCCGATAATTTTATCAAGATTAAGCACTTTAAAGCCATAATCCAAACAGGCTATTGCAGCTTCGGTAGCATAGCCTTTGCCCCAATGGCGTTTAAGCAGGCGATAACCAAGATCCGAATAATTTTTATCGGCTAAATATTTCAATCCGCACCAACCTATATATTCGCCGGTTTGTTTGTTGAACATATTTAAACGGCCCTGTGCGTATTGCTCGTATTGGTTGTAATTCTTGATGAAATTACGAACATCATCTATACTTTTATATGCACCTTCACCAACGTAACGGGTAACATCGGGATCATTGTTTAGTTCGAACAGATACGCTGCATCTTCTTCACTAAACTGCTTTAATATCAATCGATCTGTTTCCAGTTGAATAGCCATGGGTATTATTCAGCAAGGGTTCTTACCTCTATATTGTTTTGTCTTAATATTTCTTTCAGGTCAGGGATCAGGATCTCGCCGTAGTGAAATACCGATGCTGCCAAAGCTGCATCAACATTAGTTTTTTCAAACACATCAACAAAATGCTGCACTGAGCCCGCTCCGCCAGAGGCAATAACGGGGATGTGCACCGCATCATTAATGATCTTCAAAAGCCCGTTATCAAAACCCGCCTTTGTGCCATCATGATCCATGGAGGTTAGCAATATCTCACCTGCGCCACGACTTTCCGCTTCCAGTATCCAATCCAGTGTTTCCTTTTCAGTAGGGATACGGCCGCCATTTAAATGCACTATATTTTTATCACCTGATGCTCGTGTATCCACCGCAATAACCACAAACTGTACACCGAATGCCTTAGCCAGTTCATCAATTAAAGCCGGGTTACGCACGGCTGCTGAGTTGATGGAGATCTTATCGGCACCAGCATTAAGCAGTGCATCGGCGTCAGCAATTTCATTAATACCGCCGCCAATAGTAAAGGGGATGTTTACCTGTCTTGCAACAGATTTAACCAGTTCAACCATGGTTTTGCGGCGTTCATGCGTGGCGGTAATATCAAGGAATACCAGTTCATCGGCACCCTGGCGGGAGTAGTTCCAGGCCAGTTCAACCGGATCGCCAGCATCACGCAGGTCAACAAAGTTTACGCCTTTAACAGTGCGACCGTCTTTAACGTCGAGGCAGGGGATGATTCGCTTAGCAAGCATGATTTATTAATAAGAGCGTCATTGCGAGGAACGAAGCAATCCCCGATTTGCAAATCCGATCTGCATAGTTTGGGATTGCTTCGTTCCTCGCAATGACGCGTTGATTTTTTGAGTTTGAGCCTACGGCTCAGCATTAAATCGACATCAGCGATTCTAAATTCCAGTTCTTTATTTCATCAATAGTGATATGGCCTTCGTATATGGCTTTGCCAACCACGCATGATTCCACTTTGAGATTACTCAGTTGTTCAATATCATGCATGGAACTTACACCGCCCGAAGCTATCAGTTTAATGAAAGGTGAATGATCAAGCAGTTTTTCATACAGGTCGATGCCTGCGCCGCCCAGTTTGCCATCTTTGCCAATATCGGTACACAGGAAACGGAAGAAGCCCAAAGCCAGGCATTTATCAACGTAATCCATCAGCTTAATGGGCGAGCTTTCCATCCAGCCGGAGTATTTGATCACCTCATCCAAAACATCAATGGCGATAACCACACGATCGCCATATTTGTCTTTGCCGACTAAGGCCTTGCTCAGGTCCTTTAAAAAGTCAGGGTTAGTGATGGCCTGTGTGCCTACAATAACACGCTGCACGCCTGCATCAAGCAATTCCTTTACCTTTTCAATACTGCGGATACCGCCGCCGTATTGTACCTGCATGTCTGTTTTTTTGATCACATCAAACAGGTATTGCTGGTTGGAAAAATCGTTTTTAGCACCGTTAAGGTCGATGATGTGGATGAAATTTGTACCGTGCGACTGGTACCGTTCTATCATTTCTTCTAAAGTAACGTCATATTCAGTTACCTGCTGATAATCACCCTCGCGCAGCCTCACCACTTTTTTATTTAAAATATCAATAGCAGGAATAATATACATGGTCTTATATTTTTGAAAAGTTAGTTAAAAGTGTTTCACCGTATTTGCCGGATTTTTCGGGGTGAAATTGTACCCCGAAGAAATTATCCCGCCAAATTGATGCCGAAAATTTATTGTTATAATCAGTTGATGATAAAGTATATGCTTCATCATACTCAATAAAGTATGAATGTACAAAGTAAAAATGTGATCCGCCGGGAATATTTTCAAAAAGTGGGTTTCCTTTTTCGGGGAAAGTCTGGTTCCAGCCGGTATGTGGCACTTTGTAATCAGCGCTGTCTTTAAAACGCAGGGTTTTAACGGGGAATATATTCAGCAGATTTGAATCACCTTCCTCGGAGTGGGCTGTAAGCAATTGCATACCTACGCAAATGCCCAAAACAGGTTTGGTAAGCGATTTTATTTTAGGGATGAGCCCGGTTTGTTCCAGCTTGTTCATTGCTGCACCTGCATGCCCAACACCCGGAATAATGTAACGATCGTACTGGTCAAAATCCTCTTCCTTAAAGATCATACCATAGGGAATCCCCAACCGCTCCAAAGCAGCAGTAAGTGAGAAGATGTTTCCGGCGCCGTATCGAATGATGCCGATGCCCCCCGACCCCCTAAAGGGGGAGGATTTGTCCTCAGGTTGAGGATTAGCGGTTACATTATCTACTATAGAATCTGACATATTAATTAAAAATTCCCCTTTAGGGGGTTAGGGGGCTTACAATACTCCCTTAGTACTCGGTAAAACCATATTATTTACATCGCGCCTTACGGCCATTTTTATGGCTTTGGCAAAGGCTTTAAATATAGCCTCAATTTTATGATGTTCGTTCTGTCCTTCAGCCTTTATGTTCAGGTTGCATTTCGCGGCATCCGAAAACGATTTGAAGAAATGATAGAACATCTCTGTAGGCATTTCGCCTATTTTTTCCCTGTTAAACTCGGCATCCCAAACTATCCAGTTACGGCCGCCGAAATCAATGGCAACCTGTGCTAAGCAATCATCCATCGGCAGGCAAAAACCATAACGCTCAATGCCTCTTTTGTTACCTAATGCTGTGGCGAAAACTTCACCTAATGCAATGCCGGTATCCTCAATGGTATGGTGCTCATCAATATGAAGATCACCCTGTGCAATAATTTCCAGGTCGATGTTACCATGTCTTGCAATCTGATCCAGCATGTGATCAAAAAAATGCAGACCAGTGCTTACTTTAGCCTCACCTTTTCCGTCGAGGTTTATTTTTATTTGGATATCTGTTTCTTTGGTGGCACGATGATTTTCGGCAACGCGCTCGCCCAGTTTCAGGAACTCATAGATCTTTTCCCAGTCGGTAGTTTCAAGCGCTACAGTGCTATGTATCTTGGCGTTTTCCTCTTCTGTAAACTCTTTGCCGCCCAGACCTGGATTTTCATTCAGCCAGATGGCTTTTGCGCCGAGATTGTAGCCTAATAGCACATCATTCTTGCGGTCGCCTATGGTGAAGGAGTTGTGCAGATCGTATTTTTCTGTATCAAAATACTGGGTTAACAGGCCTGTACCCGGTTTGCGGGTAGGGGCGTTATCAGCAGGAAAAGTACGGTCAATACAGATATTCGAAAATACAACGCCTTCATTCTCCAATGTTTTAAGGATGAAGTTTTGTACCGGCCAAAAGGTGTCTTCAGGAAAGGAGGCTGTGCCTAAACCATCCTGGTTGCTTACCATCACCAGTTCAAAATCAAGCTCCTTAGCTATTTTAGGCAGGTATTGCAGCGCGCCGGGGTAAAACTCCAGTTTGGCAAATGAGTCTATCTGCTCATCTGTAGTCTCTTTTATGATCGTTCCGTCGCGGTCAACGAAAAGTATTCTTTTGGGGTAACTCATTTGTAATTCTGTAATGTTTGCAGTAAAATATCATTTTCCGCAGGCGTACCAACGGTTATACGTAAACAACCCTCACAAAGGTCTACTTTTGAGCGATCGCGCACAATAATGCCTTTGTCTACTAAAAAGTTATAAATTCCTTTAGGATCGGTTGTTTTAACCAGAATAAAGTTAGCGTCAGACGGATAGATATCCAGCACAAAATCAAAATCTTTGAGTGTTAGTACCAATCTATCGCGTTGTAGCAGGATCTCTTTTATCCAGCCATTCACCTGGTCAACATTTTGCAAGGCTTTTAAAGCCAGTTCCTGAGATGCCTCGTTGATGTTGTAAGGTGGTTTAACCTTGTTCATCACCTCGATGATCTCCTCGCTGGCGAAGGCCATACCTACACGTAAGCCGGCTAGTCCCCATGCTTTTGAGAGGGTTTGCAATACTACAAGATTTGCGTACTCGGTAAGCTCCTGTATAAATGTTTTCTGGCGACTAAAATTGATATAAGCCTCATCAATAACTACCAATCCGCTGAAATTAGCCAGTAAGGTTTCAATATCATCGCGGTTAATGGAGTTACCCGTTGGGTTATTTGGTGAGCAGATGAAGATCATTTTGGTATGATCATTAATTGCTTCGGCAATACCTTCCAGGTTAAGTTGATACTCTTCGGTAAGCGGCACTTTGTTGATCTTTATATCATTGATATTGGCCGATACCTCGTACATGCCGTAAGTAGGCGGTACCAGTATCACATTGTCCACACCCGGGTTGCAAAAGCTGCGGAACAGCACATCTATTGCTTCATCGCTGCCGTTGCCTAAAAATATGTTGCGTGGTGGTACGCCTTTTATATCGCTTAGGCGCTTTTTTACTTTGTATTGCAGTGGATCGGGATAGCGGTTGTATTGCTGCTCCAGTGGTGAACCAAATGCGTTTTCATTGGCATCTAAAAAAACACTCGCCTCACCTTTAAACTCATCACGTGCGGATGAGTAGGGTACGAGTTTTTTTATGTTTTCTCTTAATATTTTATTTATGCTGAACATGGTATTATTATCTTCTGCTCGTCATTGCGATCCGCTAACTAGCGGGGGTGGCAATCTCGTCGCCTGGATATTGAACGAGACGAGTTTGCTTCGTCGTTCCTCCTCGCAATGACATGTTAATTATTGCTTTTCTAATCTCACACTTACCGCGTTTTTATGTGCCTGTAAGCCTTCCAGCTCCGCTAAAACTTCAACGGTGCGGCCTATATTTTTAACGCCTTCCCGCGATAGATGCTGGAAAGTGATCTTCTTAACAAACGAATCAACCGAAACACCTGAATAGGCCTTTGCAAATGAACTGGTAGGCAGGGTATGGTTTGTGCCTGATGCATAATCACCGGCACTCTCCGGGGTCAAATTACCCAGGAATACCGAACCTGCGTTAACTATTTTATCGGTTATGTTTTTCCAGTTTTCGGTAGCTAATATCAAATGCTCGGGTGCATATTCATTACTGAACTGCATAGCCTCATCCAACGTATTTGTTATCACGATGTAAGAGTTGTCTATTGCTTTTCCTGCAATTTCTGCTCGTGGTAATACCGGTAATTGCTTCTTTAATTCTGCAATGGTTTGCTCTGCAATTTGTGCTGATGTAGTAACTAATATAGACTGACTATCAACACCATGCTCTGCCTGTGCAAGCAGATCGGCAGCTATGTAAACCGGGTTAGCTGTTTCATCGGCAATAACCAGTACTTCTGACGGGCCCGCAGGCATATCAATGGCTGTTGTAGTAGTTGATTGTACAATGGTTTTAGCCTTGGTTACAAATTGGTTGCCTGGGCCAAAGATCTTATCGGTTTTAGTAATGGTTTTTGTGCCATATGCCATTGCCGCTATTGCCTGCGCACCGCCTGTAAGGTAAACGGTATCAATATCCAACAATAAGGCCACGTAGGCGATAAACGGATTCACCTTGCCATTCTTTTGCGGTGGCGTGCAAACCACTATTTCACTGCAGCCTGCAATACGGGCAGGTATACCCAGCATTAAAAAGGTGCTTGGTAAAACCGCTGTACCGCCGGGGATGTATAAGCCTACTTTTTCAATAGCCCTTACCTCGCGCCAGCAGGTTACACCAGGCATGGTTTCTACCTTGTCCTCGGTTTTTAGCTGTGTTTGGTGAAACTTGTAGATGTTGTTATAAGCGGTATCTAATGCAGTTTTTTGTTCAACTGATACACCTTCAGCAATTTCTGAAAGCTCACTTTTAGTAAGGTAGAGCTTATCCAATACTACTTTTTCAAACTTAAGCGCATAATCATAGAGTGCCTTGTCGCCATGTAGTTTTACTTTGGCGAGAATTTCCTCAACTGCATCGCGCACCTCATGCGCCGGGTCAACATTACGCTGAACCAGTTTGCTGATGTTTGCTTTGCTTAAGTCTGAATACTTGTATGTTTTCATTTTTATCCCCCAAACCCCCTAAAGGGGAGTTACGTCCTGGTGGTGATTATTAATTATATATTGTTGCCTATTCCTCCCCCTTTAGGGGGGCGGGGGGCTTATAATATTATCTTCTCAATCGGCATTACTACAATGCCTTGCGCGCCCGCTTGTTTTAGCTGACTTATCCTATCCCAAAAATCACGTTCAGGGATTACGGTATGTACCGCAACCCAATCACTCTCGGCCAATGGCACTACCGACGGGCTTTTAACGCCGGGCAGTAAAGCGATGATAGCTGGCAGGTTATCTTTAGGCACATTCAATACAACATACTTGGTTTCCTTGGCACGTAATACAGATTGTATGCGTTGTACCAGCTCTTTTATCAGTTCGGAGTCGCCGTTTTTGTTGTTGCAGATCAGGATCGCTTCGCTCGACATTACATCGGCAAAAGGAATAAGTCCGTTGCTTTTTAAGGTGCCACCGGTTGACACCAGGTCGCAAATCGCATCAGCCAAACCTAAGCCAGGAGAGATCTCAACAGAACCGGATATGGTGCGGATATCTGACTGTATACCTTGTGCTTTCAAAAATTTGCCCAGAATAACCGGGTAGGTAGTAGCAATTGACCTGCCGTTAAGCTGGCTCAATTCGTTTATGGTATTATTGTTTGGCACTGCTATTTTTAATGAGCATTTACCAAATCCAAGCCGTTGCAGGTAGTTTACCTCAACTTCGGTTTCCTCAATCACGTTTTCGCCAACTATGCCCAGATCGGCAATGCCATCCTGAACGTATTCAGGGATATCATCATCGCGAAGAAAAAGAATTTCTAAGGGGAAATTGGAGACAGGAGAGATAAGCGAGCTCTTATAATTTTCAAAGTTAAGGCCGCAGTTTTTTAGTAGTTCAACGGATTTTTCGTTGAGCCGACCCGATTTTTGGATCGCTATTTTTAGTGTTTTCAAAATTTGTGGTATGAGGGTATTAAACTATAAAATGGGGGTTCGAGTTTCACGAAGAAACAATACATTATCTGGTCGCCATATGGTGGCGATGATGCAGATGTAGATGATGTAAGTTAAAACGTCCCATTTTTTGTTATAGTAAAACGATAGACAAGCTGCTGCAAATATAACCTTAAATAAAAAGAATGCAAGTAAAAAATAAGCAGGATCTGTTAAAAAACTAATTCTTGTTACTGTACTCCACTATTTTACGATGTAACTCATTGGGGTTAAATGGCTTGCTGATATAATCATTCATGCCTACGGTAAAAGCCTGATCCTGTATATCCAGCATAGCCGACGCCGTGAGCGCTAATATCGGCAGCTTTTTGTATTTCTCTCCTTCCAGTTCCCTTATAGCTATTGTTGTTTGATAGCCATCCATCTCGGGCATTTGCAGGTCCATCAAAACCATATCGTAATTATTGGTCTTTACCAGCATTAGGGCTATTTCACCATTCTCGGCCACATCACAGTCCACATCCCACTGCTTCATAAATTCTTTGGCCAGTATAACGTTTATCAGGTTATCCTCGGCAATCAACAGCTTAGTGCCTTTTAAGCTTTTCAACGAGTAAAATTCATCGCTGTTTAAGATGTTGTTGATATGCTTACTGCTGTTTTTAAAGGTGAGTGAAAATGTAAATTCCGAGCCTTTGCCATATTCGCTTTTTACATAAATATCGCTGCCTTGTAATTGTAATAGCCGTTTAGTTATGGTTAAACCTAGGCCACTGCCGCCAAATTTGCGGGTGGTATCAGAGCTGGCCTGGCTAAAGCTATCAAATATATAATCCAGTTTATCGGGCATTATGCCTATGCCGGTATCAGCTACCTCAAAATCAATGGTGGAGTGTTCATTATCGTGCTGGGCTAATGACGCAGTAATGGTTACTTTACCGCTGTTGGTAAACTTTACCGCGTTGCTTATTAAGTTGGTCAATATCTGGCCCAGGCGCACAGGGTCGCCTATTAATGCATTTGGCAGGTCCTGATCAAGCATTAGCTTAATTTTGATATCCTTTTCATTTGCTTTTTGCAGTAACGAAAGGCGGGTGTTCGAGATCAGGTCCTTTATACTAAAATCTACGCTTTCAAACTCTATTTTGCCGGCCTCTATCTTATTAAAATCAAGTATATCATTGATCAGCACCAGTAGGTTTTCGGCAGAGAATTTAAGGAAATTAAGAAACTCCACCTGTTCGGGCTTTGGGTCCTGATGAATGAGCAGGTGTGTGAAACCAATTACCGCATTCATGGGCGTACGGATCTCATGGCTCATTACAGAAAGGAACTGTGTTTTTGCCAAAGCGGCCTTCTCAGCTACATCTTTGGCATTAATGAGTTCCAGCTCAAGCAATTTGGCTTCTTCAATACGTTGTTTAAGGAAACTGATGATATGTATAAGGTCATCGTCCGAATCATCCATCTTAAATTCTGCCTTAGGATCAAGCGATTTTATGGCTTCTTTTATCTGCGAAATGGAACGTTGTTTTATTTTATTCTGCTCGCGCAGATTGGCGGTTACCTGCTGATATTCTTGTTCGCTAATGTTAAAAGCATGGTCGGCCAGGTTTTTAGCCTTATCAAAATTATTAAATGAGTTGTTTATAGCATTTAAAAACTGAACAATGGTATCATCTTCCAGATAACTTTCAGGAAGCAGCTTTTTAACTTGTTTGTTTAAAAGATGATGATAATCCATGGTCTGCATTAGCTCAATTTTCTGTAAAAGTGGTAATGGTCATGGTTTGGTTGTGCAGCTCGCATTGCGTGCCTTTATTAAAGGGCGATAATTCGCCATAGGAGTAAAAGCCGGTAATGGCTGTTTTATCACCAAAAATTTCCTTTGCAGCCATCAGTTCTTCATCAGTCCTGTCGTTCAAAACCAACTTGCGGCCAACACAACTCACCAATACCGCCAATTCCACTTTATGAGCGCCAGTGGCATCTTCGGCAGCGCTTGATGAGGCATTTATGAGTTTTTCGAAATTGGCTTTCATTAGCCTAACCTTGCTTCCTACAGGTAGATCTCCGGCAAAAGTCATGATTTTTTTATCTTCGTCAATGCTTAAAATAGTTCTTACCAGGGTATTATCGGCCCCGCTGAGTTTTAGCGAAAGCGGGAACAACAAAGCTGAGCCTGGCAGTTCTTTTACGTAATCGCCTAAATATTGTTTATACAGATCGAGCGCGTTGCTGCCATCAATCTCAAACAATACATTTTTATCAGCTTTGGTGATGGTGCGCTCGGGGCCAAATTCATCCCAGCCACCGCATGAACCATGGTAAACAGAAAGGCCATCGCCGTAAAAACCAATAGCTATTACATTGCCCTGTGATGGTACCGCATTTATACTGGTAAAGGTGCTGCTGAACCTATCGGCATCGCCGGCCATGCCGCCGGTAACGGGCACATGGCCTGGGTTATTGGCATTGAACCCGGCTACCAGCTCGCTGCCATTAATAAAAGTGCCATCGGAGATGATAAACACACATTTTAAGCCCGGTTTATTTAATTCCTGCATTAAATAAGCACCACTCTCGAAGCTGTTGTTATGTTTCTTTATGTGCGTATTGGAGCAGGTGATGGTTGCATGGGCTAATTCAATGGCGGTTACCACAATGGTATCGTCATAAACATTATCGTCAATTATTTCGCCCGATGTGGATGAAAAAACAATGTTTGCTGCCGGGTATTTGACTTTGAGGTGGTTATATATTTCAGGATCAACTATTAATGCCGGAGAGCCAAACGCAAGTACCAACTGACATTTCTGAGTATCTAATGAAGGATTTATAGAATAATCCTTCCAGACTTTATTGATATAATGATGCTGATTGATCCTCATATTTAGGTGATAATTAGCTTGGGCAGTATTATCTTGCTAAATTAAGTAACTATAAGTTATTATTTGCTAATATTCTACACTTATTTGTTAATATGCTATATTGATTGTTTTTATAATTAATAATAATCTCAAGGAAATTTATTGAGGCATTAAAGGTTAAGTTTTAGCAGCTTTTCCAGGTCTTCGGGGATATCAATGGCATGTGTTTCCAGCCCGGTTTCTGCAACTTTAATACGGTAGCCGTTTTCAATCCAGCGGAGTTGTTCCAGGCTTTCAGCTTTTTCTAATGAGGATATGGGTAGTTTGGTTACCTGCTGCAAAACATCGGCCCTGTAGCCATAAATACCTATGTGTTTAAAGTAAGTGTAATGGTTAAGCCAATCCTTGTACTCGTGCCCGCGCAGGTAGGGTAGCGGGGTGCGTGAAAAGTAGATAGCCTCAGCTGATTTATTGATGATAACTTTTGGTGAATTAGGGTTGTTCAGCTCATCAAATGACAGGATCTTTTTGATGAGTGTAGCCAGCTGCACACCGGCTGAAGTAAAGCAGGTGGCAACTTTTGTTATCTGTTCCGGATCGATATAAGGTTCATCGCCCTGTATATTGATGATCACATCGTATTGTGGATGGAGTAAGGCTACTTCAGCACAGCGATCGGTACCGCTTTGGTGGTGTGAGGCTGTCATTACTGCAACGCCCCCAAAGCCGATTACATGGTCATATATGTGGTCGTCATCTGTGGCAACAATAACCTCGGTTAATGAAGTGCATTTTTTAGCCTGCTCGTAAACACGCTGTATCATGCTTTTGCCTGCAATATCAACCAATGGTTTGCCCGGAAAGCGGGATGATGCGTAGCGTGCAGGTATGATGCCTAGAATGTTCATTACTATGTTGTGTGTTATGTGTTGTAAGTTGTGAGTTATAAGCGGATATAATCATACAACTTACAACACACAACCTGCAACTAAATCTAAAATAACCCGTTTATTTCCCGCTCAATCAACTGTACAACGGTAGCCATGTCTTCGGTATTGTTGGCAAAATCAATTACGTCTTTATCAATTATCAGCAATTTGCCCAGGTTATAACCGGTTATCCATTTCTGGTATTTTTCGTTAAGTTTTGATAGGTAATCTATCCTGATACCAATCTCATATTCTCTGCCACGGCGCTGGATATTGTTAACCAGCGTAGGGACAGATGCCTTTAAGTAAACTAATAGATCGGGTGGTTTAATATAGGCGGTCATATTATCAAATATGGAACGGTAATTCTCATAGTCGCGGGTGGTCATTAAACCCATATCATGCAGGTTTTCGGCAAAAATGAAGGCGTCTTCATAAATGGTTCTGTCCTGAACTATATTACGACCGCTTTTCTGGATATCCATCAGCTGACGATAGCGGCTGTTTAAAAAGTAGATCTGCAAATTAAAGCTCCATCGTTTCATGTCATTATAAAAATCCTCCAGATAAGGATTGTTATCAACGGCTTCAAATAGTGGTTCCCAACCGTAGCTTTTGGCTAATAATTCAGCAAGCGTGGTTTTGCCTGCGCCTATATTTCCTACAATAGCAATGTGCATAATATGGTTAGTTCATAGTTGTTAGACGATAGATCATATATTATTATAGTTTATTCTGCGTAAAGTGCTATTATAATAGAAACAAACTTCCGACTAATATACATTATGAATAATGAACTATCAACAACGAATGGTACTAAAAACTTCTGAAACCGATAATTTCTCTTACTTCGCGAATCGTTTTTGACGCGCTTTCGCGGGCTTTCTCGGCACCAAAATGAGCTACCTTTTTAAGGTATGCGGCATCATTTGCAATTTCGTTGATCCGGGCACGTATAGGGGCCGTGGCGATGATCATATCTTCAGCAAGCTGTTTTTTCAGATCGCCATAGCGTACCTGGCAAGTGTTATACAGATTATCAAAATGTTCATAAGTATCGGGCGAAGATACTACAGCCATCAGGTCGAAAAGGTTTTGTATTTCTACAGGTTTTTCCTGATTTTCAACTGTAGGGCCGCCATCAGTAACAGCGCGCATTACTTTTTTGCGGATCGCCTCCGGGGTATCCGACAGGAAAACGGCATTGCCTTCACCTTCGGATTTTCCCATTTTCCCTTTGCCATCCAATCCGGGTATTTTTACCAGGTTGCTGCCGTAACTGAACGCGTATGGCTCGGGGAAATAATCGTGATTATATAACCTGTTAAAGCGGTTGCCAAAGGTGCGCGCCATTTCAAGGTGCTGCTCCTGGTCTTTGCCCACGGGTACTTTGGTAGCTTTATGGATGATAATATCGGCAGCCATTAATACAGGGTAGGTAAGCAGGCCAGCGTTAACGTTATCGGGGTTGGCGCGTACTTTATCTTTAAAAGATGTAGCTCGTTCCAGTTCGCCCAAATAGGCGTTCATGTTAAGATACAGGTACAGTTCAGATATTTCAGGTACGTGCGATTGTACGTATATGGTAGCTTTCTCCGGGTCGATACCGGCGGCTAAGTATTCCACCAGTACCTGTTTTACATTGTTATGCAAATTTTCAGGAGTAGGGTGGGTGGTTAATGAGTGCAGATCGGCAATAAAAAAGTAGCAGTTATATTCATGCTGCATTTTTATAAAATTCTGTATCGCTCCGTAATAATTTCCAAGGTGTAAGTTCCCGGTCGAACGTATACCACTAACAACAGTTTCCATGAGGGCGAAAGTAAGGAATTTTTATATTTTTGGTGTAGATGAAATTGTTAATCAAAAAAGTCCATGTATATCTTTACATGGTCAGTGTAGCTTTATCTTACTTTTTATTCTGGCCTGCATTCTACTTATTTTCCCGTAAACCAAGTGGTTATAAAAATATGAACCGGCTAAGGCGTGTATGGGGATTTGTAAGCTCAGGGCTGGCTGGTTTTTTCTTTCGTTATGAGT
This sequence comes from Mucilaginibacter mallensis, assembly GCF_900105165.1. Classification (NCBI taxonomy): domain Bacteria; kingdom Pseudomonadati; phylum Bacteroidota; class Sphingobacteriia; order Sphingobacteriales; family Sphingobacteriaceae; genus Mucilaginibacter; species Mucilaginibacter mallensis. Next base: position 3,530,812 of record NZ_LT629740.1, on the reverse strand, counting down.
ATGAGGAGGCTATAGATTGGAGTCGACCCTATATCATTTGCCCTAACCATACTTCAAGCCTTGATATTGCCGCCATGTGCCTGTTAGTGAAAAACGATTATTGCTTTATTGGAAAGGATACGCTGAAGGATGGCCTGGTTACCGGTTTGTTTTTCAGGACGGTTGATATCCCTGTTGATCGCGACAGCAAGATGTCATCATACCGTGCCTTTAAAATGGCTGCGGAGAAAATTCAACAAGGGACAAGTGTTATCATCTTCCCCGAAGGGAAAATAAGTGATGATTATCCGCCGGTATTGCACGAGTTTAAAAATGGCCCTTTTAAACTGGCAATTGATTTGAAAGTGCCTATCATACCGGTATCATCAATAAATGCCTGGAAAATGCTGTGGGACGATGGGATCAAATATGGTACTAAACCGGGTATTTGCAATTTTTATGTGCACAAACCCATTGATACAACAGATCTTACATCAGCCGACGCTGATGCCCTGCGTGATGAGGTTTATGCTATCATCAATCAAAGGTTTGATAGTAATAAACTTGTTACAGAAATGTTGTAATTGGCTTATTGTTAAGCAAGTTTCATTTTTAGCATAAAACCGTTTAAACAAAAAGTTTAAAAACCATCATTTTATGCCAAAAAGATAAGGATTTCGTTATTTTTGATGAAAATGAAAACCTCATTAAAAAGACTATACACTTTCTTTTATCGCTTTAATGTAGGATTTATTTACATTGTATTCTGGCCGCTGATGTATTACTTCTCCCGCAAGGAAGAACGGTACCCATACTTAAATAAAATGCGCAGCGCATGGGGATACATCAGCTCATTACTCTCGGGCATCAGGTATCATTATGAGATAGAAAAAAAACCTATCGACTGGAGCCGGACCTATATCATTTGCCCTAATCATACCTCAAGTCTGGATATTACCGCTATAAGCATACTGGCTAAAAATGTGAACTACTCATTTATGGGTAAGGATGAGTTGCTGAATGGTTTTGTTACCGGTTTGTTCTTCAGGTCTGTTGATCTGCCGGTGAACCGTAAAAGTAAGGTAGAATCGTTCCGGGCATTTAAGCGGGCCGGAGAGCTTTTACAGAACGGCACAACCATGATCATTTTCCCTGAGGGGACTATATCGGGCAATTATCCGCCAAAGGTAGTAGAGTTTAAAAACGGGCCGTTTAAGCTGGCAATTGAAATGAAAGTGCCGATAATACCGGTAACAGCATTAGATACCTGGAAAGTTTTGTGGGATGAAGGCATAAAATATGGCAGCAGGCCGGGAGTTTGTCATATATTTGTACATGAGCCTATTGAAACGGCGCATTTAACTATTGATGATATAGATAAGCTGCGCGATACGGTTCATGATATAATGGAGAAAAAATTAGCAGAACAATGATAATTGATAAAGAAACAGTAGAAAAGGTAGCTAACCTGGCCCGCCTTGAACTTGCCGAGGATGAAAAAGAGGCGATGATAAAGGATATGAGCAAGATACTGGATTTTATGGCCAAACTAAACGAGATTGATACATCGGGTGTTGAGCCGCTGGTTTATATGACCAATGAGGTGAATGTATTACGCGAAGATGTTGTTAAACAAACTATTACTACCGAAGAGGGATTGAAGAATGCACCTAAGCATAATGAGGATTATTTTTTGGTGGCAAAGGTGATAGATAAGTAAGAAGTCGGGAAGACCGTAAGTCGGGAAGTCCGAAAGTAGGAAGAAAAGACTTTCGGACTAAAAAAACAAACTACTGTAACAAAGCATCCTGTTCAGCAGTCAAACTAAACAAAAACGCATGGAGCCATTAATTACCATTAAAGATATCGGACGGAAATATGTGATAGGTACTGAAATTATTCATGCCATTAAGTCGGTATCGTTAACGATAAATAAGGGTGAATTTGTGGCGTTAATGGGGCCTTCCGGTTCCGGGAAATCAACATTAATGAATATTTTGGGATGCCTTGATACGCCCACTAAAGGCGATTACATACTCAATGGTATTAATGTAAGTCAGATGACCGAAAATCAACTGGCCGAAGTGCGTAACTCTGAAATTGGTTTCGTCTTTCAAACATTTAACCTGCTGCCGCGTAACAGTGCGTTGGATAATGTTGCCCTGCCGCTGGTTTATGCGGGTGTAAGTAAGGAGCAGCGCCAGGAACGTGCCAGGCAAACATTAGAAAATGTTGGCCTGGGCCATCGTGTTGATCACAGGCCTAATGAACTTTCAGGTGGGCAGCGCCAGCGTGTGGCTGTAGCGCGTGCACTCATCAATAATCCTTCTATAATTTTAGCCGATGAGCCTACGGGCAACCTCGATACCAAAACATCTATTGAAATAATGGGTTTGATTGAAGATATTCATGATAAAGGTAATACTATCATTTTAGTAACTCACGAAGAGGACATCGCACAACATGCTCATCGCATTGTACGTATGCGCGATGGTCTGGTTGAAAACGACTATGTTAACCCTAATATACAAAGGGTTGATAGGACTAGTGTGACGCTGTAGAAGGAACCTGGATATAACAGATTTAAAAAGATTTTCCTGATGTTTTGATGATAGTTGCAAACTGTCATGATCCGTAGTTTCAGTCGCAGACTGAAACCAGTAGGGGGCTTTATATTATACTGGTTTCAGTTTGCAACTGAAGCCGACAGATAAAGAAAGTTCGCAACTTTCTTTTAACAAGTAGAAGCAACCCGCTCAATAAATTCCGCCAAATAGATGGCCTTTTCTGCCGATATGGGTTTTGTGCTGCCGATAAGGAGTGTATGCTCAACGATCTCTATTACAAAATCATCAGCTCTGGTGTCCATTACTGCATTCCTGAAGTTACGGTCGATGCCGGTTACAGCTTTTTCATGATCGTTAACCAGTACATAAAAGGTATCGCTAAAGGCTTTATCTTCTTTAAAATCTACCTCAACAGGATGAATAATTTCAATTATCTTATCGGCTAGTGTTTCAGGCCGTATTAATACACGGCCAAAATCTTTTTTCAGATAGGCGAGTGCCCATACCTGGTATTCTACATGCTCAGTTGTATGAATATGTCCCTTGTCGCGATGATTAAAGTGAGCTTCAATAAACAATACATAGCAGTCATTATCACATTGCTTAATTACAAAAGAGCCCCGTGTGTTAAGCGCTGTATAGTCTTTGAATACCCCGAACTGCTCTAAATGAAAATCAATATGCCCCGTAGGCGATATAGTAAATTTATTTTTGAGCGCTGTGTGCGTGGTATAAAACCTGTCTACGCCATCCAGTGAAAGTCCTACGGTATTAAAAGGCAGATAATCCATTAACAATTTTTGATTTTGCTAAAAGTAATTAATAGCCATTAATAAACAAAAACGAGTGTTGTTAAGCCTCATCTTTATGGTACAGATCTCCGGCTTTCTCAGCTGAAAGCTTAATGCCTTTTATCATAGCCGAACTAAAGCCATTATGTTCCATCTCATTTAGGCCGGCAATAGTACAGCCACTTGGTGAGGTTACCTTATCAATTTCCTGCTCAGGGTGGGAGTGCAGTTGCAGTATCAAATCGGCAGCGCCTTTGGCGGTTTGCGCAGCCATTTTTAAGGCATCATGCGAATGGAAACCAATCTCGGTCCCACCTTGTGATGCAGCGCGGATAGAGCGCAAGAAGAAAGCTATTCCGCAGGCGCATAACGCGGTTGCGGATGTCATCAACTCCTCGTTTATCTGTATGCTTACGCCAACGGTATCAAAAAGAGAGCGTACCAGGTTGATGTTTTTTGTAGTGCCATTGTCGGTAGCAATACAGGTCATGGAGTGGCCTATGGCAATTGCTGTGTTAGGCATGGCACGGATCACCTGCACATTCATATCCAATTGCTGACGGATATCGGCACATGTTACCCCTGATACTACCGATATCAATAACTGTTTTTCGGATTTTATGGCCGGCGAAATCTCATCCAATAACTTGTTTAGCTGTTGTGGTAATACAGCCAGCACAACAATATCGGCCCTTTTTACAGCCTTGAGGTTATTGTCGGTAACATAGTAGCCAGCATCAGCCTGCGCAGCCAATGCTGCAATGTTTCTGCGGGTAAGCATTATTTGTTGTGGCTTGCATATCCCCGACTTTACCAATCCCTTTGCTAATGATAAACCAATGTTTCCGCTGCCTAGTATGGCAATATGTTGTTGTGAATTCATGCGTTGTTAATTAAACGTGTCCCAAATGTTTTATTTTCTGTTAAATGCCCCAGCTTTTCAGCATGGCCTATTATTACTGCCTTAACACCGCATGCAATTGCGGTAAACGCATTATCCAGCTTTGGCAGCATGCCGCTGTGAATTATTTGTTGTTCCTTTAGTTCTTCGTACCGCTTAGGATCTATCTCCTCAATAAGCGAACTCTCATCATTTATATCTTTTAACACGCCCTGTTTCTCGAAACAATAAATGAGCGTTGTGTTATACAATTTTGATAGAGCCACAGCCAAAGCCGATGCAATTGTATCGGCATTGGTGTTTAATAGCTGCCCTTCGCCATTGTGCGTTATGGCACAGAAGGCAGGCGTAAAACCAGCATCCATCAGCCGCTTTATATTAGCAGCATCGATAGATCTTTCATCCATATCACCTACAAAACCATAATCAATAGTTGTTACAGGGCGCTTTTTGGTGCGGATAAAATTGCCATCAGCACCGGTAAGCCCTATGGCGTTGGTGCCGAACTGTTGTAACTGGGCCACTATGTTTTTGTTGATGAGCCCACCATAAACCATAGTTACTATTCGTAGCGTTTCAATATCCGTAATACGGCGGCCATCAACCATTTTAGCTTCTATACCTAAGGTTTCAGAAAGCTGTGTGGCTACCTTGCCACCGCCATGTACCAATATTTTATATCCCTTAAGCGCTGTAAAATCTTTCAGAAAATTGTGCAGGTTTTCTGAATTGTCTATTACATTTCCGCCAATTTTAATAATGTATAAATCGCTTTTGTCCTCAATGATATCCTGGCGATCGTTATTAATTTTATCCATCAATCAATTTTCCTGTTCACTTTTATTCTTAAACTATGCCATGCTCTTAAATAGAGGCCGCAATAAAGCGGTAAAGAGAGGCTCGTTTATTTCGCTAAAAAATCATTTATTATTTTAAAGTCTTTTTCAGGTTCTTCAACCTGCGGATTATGCCCCGACCGCTCAAACATTACAAACTCAGCCTGCGGACAATATTCTTTAAACTTAATGGCCATCCATGGCACCGCAACACGATCAAATCTTCCTGTCTCTATCAGTACCGGCATTTTAAGGTACTTAAGCTGCTTGCGGTAATCAAATGTGCCAATGTCACTGCCTACAATAAAATCACCATCCTTGCCTACCATCTGGTAGTATAGTTTTGTATTGTTAGGGTTTGGGTATGCGCCATTTTTTTTATAGCCTTTATAGATCAAATTAGCCGTGTCACTATGTGCAAAATTTGAGGGGTTATAGGCATATAAAAAGCCATAAGGAACCTTTCCGTAAATCCGCTGATGTTCAGGATCGCTTGATATAGCTCCAGCTTCGCGAATCTTCATCAATTGTTCCCAGATCTCAGGGTAATTGGTTTTTATTTCACGGTTGGAGTTATCATCGTTCTCCTGCCACATTACGAAACTGTGAAAGGTATCGGCCAAAATTAAATGACTTAAATGCGCCGGATATTTCAATGCGTACCCCTGTGCAACTACACCACCGTATGAATGCCCTAAAACCGTTACTTTATCAAGTTTTAATGCTATACGTAAACCTTCAATATCCTCAATATCACGGGCCAGTGTATATTCGCTTACATTTTTAGCCGTGTCGGATTTTCCCCTGCCAAACGCATCAAAGTAAACTATCTGATGATGACTATCGGCAAGCGGGTCAAATTCACGGTAGCTTAAATGCGCGCCACCCGGTCCGCCCGGTATAATAATTATAGGGTCGCCTTCGCCTACTGTAACCACCCATAAATTGGCGCCGTTTACTTTTACGTATTTGCCGTCGGTCCAACTGTCAACCTTTTTTACTTGTGCATTTACAACTCCAATAAATAGGAATACGCAAATAAAAAGGGCTATTTTTTTCATTTTTGAACAATATAAGGCTTAAAATTAATAAATTCTATTTATTTCTCTATAAAAAACAAACAAAATGACATAATAATATCCTTATGGGCGTGCAAAAATAAATGATATGATATTTATGAGTACATGTTTTAGCTTATTTTATGTCATATTTCACCAAAATTCTATGGATTTAGTATATAATATACCAAGGAATGCCTGTAATGTTAATTTTTTATTGATTTTTTTACAAAGAGCCCTTTCGGCATGAATAATTAACATGCTTTATCGGGCTTTTTAAAATGGGAGGTTTTTAATAATTATCATTCATAATTAATGTTATTGTAAAAACTTGGGAGCGTTTATTAAATTAATAAACAAATGGTAGTTTTATTGTTTAATAGAATATATGCAAAAAGAGACTACTACCATACCCCGTGTATTGATTATTGGCGGTGGCTTTGGCGGAATACAATTAGCTAAGAACCTTAAAAAAGCACCGGTTAAAGTGATGATGCTCGATAAGCACAACTATCACACCTTTCAGCCATTATTATACCAGGTAGCTATGGGGGCCATTCCGGCGGATTCTATTGGCTTTCCGCTCAGGCGGATATTTACAAAGCAGGATAATTTCAGGTTCTTTTTGGCTGATGTACAAAAGATAAACCCGGAAAGCAAAACAGTAAGCACCGATATTGGCGATATTACCTATGATTACCTGGTAATAGCTACAGGATCAGACACCAACTTTTTTGGAAATAAGGAGATTGAGCATTATTCAATGCCGATGAAAAATATACCGGAGGCATTGAACCTGCGCAGCTTGATCCTCCAAAACCTTGAAAAAGCGCTGGTAACCAAAACTTACGATGAACGTGAAGCGCTCATGACCTTTGTTGTTGTTGGCGGCGGCCCAACCGGAGTTGAACTAACCGGTGCCTTGGCCGAAATGCGGCAGCTTATATTGATGAAGGATTATCATGGCTTAAAAAAGCAGCACATGCGTGTTTATTTGGTTGAGGGTAAGGATAGATTGCTGGGCGCTATGTCAGAACAAGCATCGGCTTATGCTAAAAAGGCTTTAACTAAGGGCGAGGTAACCATATATAACAGCGTACACGTGCAAAGCTATGATGGTTATGAGCTAAAGATTGATGACGGCACCGTAATAAAAACCCGTAATGTGTTTTGGGCAGCAGGTGTAAGGGGAGAGGTACCTGCTGGTGTTCCCAAGGAGATCATCACCAAAGGAACCCGGATACAGACTAACGAAATAAGCAAGGTTGAGGGTTATGAGGATATTTTTGCCATAGGAGATGTTGCGGCTATGATAACTGCTGATTATCCCAACGGACTGCCCGGTGTTGCACCGGTGGCCATGCAGCAGGGCGAGCACCTGGCCAAAAACATTAGGCATATGCTAAAAGGAGAGCCAACTGTGCCGTTTAAGTATCTGGATAAGGGGACATTGGCAACTATCGGCAGGAATAAAGCTGTTGCTGATCTGGGGCCATTCCATTTTAAGGGTTTTATAGCATGGCTGTTATGGGGCTTTGTGCACATATTAACGCTTGCAGGCTTTAGTAATAAAACCAATGTGTTCTTAACCTGGTTCCTGAATTATTTTAATAAAAATAGCGACAACCGTTTAGTGGTAAGGTACTTTGATACCGAAACCATGATGACAGAGCCTGTTGCTAAATAGTATTTGAAGATAGAATCAAGATATAAGAGTCAAGAATTAAGATAAGAAAATAAAAATCATATTGCAGGTGATATACAATTTCCTGATTCTTAACTCTTGTATCTTGACTCTTAATTCTAAACAATAATTATGGATCTGTTTATCATATTAACGTTACTGGTAACATTAGGCGCTGCTTGCTCATATATTAATGAGCGCTTTATAAAGTTGCCCGGTGCTATTGGTATTATAAGCATAGCCATATGTATTTCGGTAATTACCCTAATTATTGATAGGCTGAACCCGGATGCAGCACATCATCTGGCCACGTTAGCAAAAGATGTTGATTTCCCCGGAGCTGTATTAAATATAATGCTGGGCTTTTTGCTTTTTGCAGGGTCATTCAATTTGAATAATCAAAGGCTGAAAAAGGAAATGCTCCCGGTATTTGTACTTAGCACAATAGGGGTTATTATATCGGCAAATATTTTTGGTGGATTGTTTTATGGGGTTACGCTCCTTTTTAATTTGCATATACCGTTGATATACTGCCTTTTGTTTGGCGCATTGATTTCACCAACCGACCCGGTTGCAGTAGCTGCCGTTATAAAAGGATCCAAACTGCCACAAAATTTAGAAACCATTATTTCGGGCGAATCATTATTTAATGACGGGATAGGTATAGTGCTTTTTATCACCATACTTGAAATTGCCCAATCAGGCACCAGTAATTTTGATATAAGTAAAACGGGCTTATTGTTTTTAAAAGAAGTTGGCGGTGGCGTTGCATTGGGTATTGTTATGGGTTTTATTGCCTTTCGGTTAATGAAATCAATAACTGATTTTCAAACTATAGTATTGATCTCGCTTGCGTTGGTAATGGGGCTTTCTGCTGCAGGAACTTATTTCCATTTATCCGTTCCGCTGGCAGTAGTATCAGCAGGTTTGTTTGCGGGGAATAGCTCCATCAATAAAGATGATACAGAAAATACGCACCATACCCTCGAAAGCTTTTGGGAACTGATAGATGAGATGCTGAACACTGTTTTATTCATGATGATAGGCCTGCAAATGCTCATCATACCTTATCTTGATCATTACTGGTTGATAGGCGGTATAGCGATCATTCTTTTGCTGATTGCCCGTTGGCTAAGTATTATGCTGCCATTAACCTTTTTAAGGCGATCATTAAAAGTAAACTATAGCAGTGTAAATATATTAACCTGGGCAGGCCTGCGGGGTGGCGTATCTATCGCGCTGGCATTGTCGTTACCAGCATCGCCCTATAAGTATATCATCCTCGCCGGAAGCTATTTTATAGTGATATTCTCCATTATAGTGCAGGGGTTAACCTTAAATAAGCTTATTGATGCATCGTTTAAAAAATAAAGCACGATTACTTTTTCAACGAAGCCATATACGCGGCAATCTCTCGCTCGCTTTCAGATTCACTTTTGCCTAATGTGTTTATGATGTTTTGCTTTTCTGCAGCAGACCTGTTCTGACTCAGTTTGCTTTTCGCCTGAAGATCGGTAACCACAATTTCAAACCCGGTAATACCCTTTATCATTTTCGATCGGTATTCATATGGTAACTGCATCCACTGGTCAAAATAATCAGCTTCATAAGTTTTTATGGTATGTTCCAGCAGGTTCAGGTGTTCCTGTTCGGTTTCCAGTAAACGTGCCTTACCATAAGCATGTACCGCTATATAGTTCCAGGTGGGTACATTAGCCTCTTTTTCGTAGTTTTTGGGGGAGATATAGGCGTGTGGCTCCGTGAAGATCACCAATATATCATTATTCAAAATATCCTTCGACTGCGGGTTTGCTTTAGCAAAGTGCGAAGAGATCATTACCTGGTCATCCTTAAGCTCTACCAAAAAAGGCAGATGCGTAGCAAAAGGCAGATTGTTAACCGAAGTTACAATTGTACCGAAACTATACTTCTGCATAAAGCTGATAACTTCCTGCTTATCGGGAAAAGCATTAAATGACGGGATATACATGGTATGAATTTAGTTAATCAGGATGAATTATGCGTTTAGAACTTAATCAACCTACAAACTCTCCAACATGGTTTTTAACACAGCTTGCGCTGCCCAAACACGGTTGCCGGCTTCATGTACCACAAGAGAATTTGGGCCGTCTAATATTTCATCAGATAGTTCCAGGTTACGCCGTACAGGCAGGCAGTGCATTACTTTGGCATTATCAGTAATTCCCAATTTTTTGTTGGTCAGCATCCAATCTTCATTGCCCGGCAATACCTTGCCATATGGCTCATAAGCCGACCAGTTTTTTACGTAGATGAAATCAGCACCGGCTAGAGCCTCATCCTGGTTATGGGTGATAGTAGCGCCTTGTGTAAAATCGGTATTCAGCTCATAGCCTTTAGGATGGGCTATAGTAAAATCAACATCGGCCTTGCACATCCATTCAGCAAATGAATTGGGTACAGCCTGCGGCAATAGTTTAATATGTGGCGCCCATGTTAATACCACTTTCGGGCGTGGCTTAGTCTTTAGTTCTTCAATAGTAACCAAATCGGCAAGGCTCTGTAAAGGGTGGCGCGTGGCCGATTCTAAACTCACCACCGGCACACCGCAATATTTTACAAACTTGTTAAATACCTCTTCGTTATAATCTTCTGCTCTGTTCTTCAACCCCGGGAATGAACGCACGCCGATAATGTCCACATACTGGCCCAGGACAGCAGCTGCTTCGCGGATGTGTTCTACACTACTGCCGTTCATTATGGCGCCGTCCTGCAGTTCTAAAGCCCATCCTTCCTTATCCATGTTGAGCACCATTACGTTCATGCCTAAATTTAAGGCAGCCTTTTGGGTGCTCATGCGGGTACGCAAGCTTGGGTTCAAGAAAACAAGCCCTAAGGTTTTGTTTTTACCCAGGTCCTGGTTTGCATATGGATTTTGCTTCAATTTTAAAGCCTCAGCAACAAGTGCATTGATGTCGGTTACATCATTAACAGAAGAAAATAGTTTCATTAGCCCTAATTATATTATAAATACTCAATGTCATTTCGAGCGATAGCGAGAAATCTTTTGCGCCGTGCAAAGCGGAAACGCAAGTCGCAGAAGGTTTCTCTTCGTTCCTCATCGAAATGACAAGACGTTTTCGTTCAGTACAGTAGTAAATGCTTCTAAAAATCTATCAGCATGTGCTTTGGTTAAGTTAAGCGCAGGTAAAAGCCTGATCACGTTTGGCTTAGCCTCACCGGTAAAAATATGGTGCTTGAAAAGCAGGTCCTTACGGGCATTAGCCAGCTCGGCAGGCAGTTCAATACCTATCATTAATCCGCGACCGCGTACTTCTTTAACTTCTTTAAATTTCTTAAGCTCGCTGATGAGGTAGCCGCCAACTTCGGCCGCGTTTTGCATCAGGTTATCCTGCTCCATTACCTCTAACACAGCTAAACCGGCAGCACAAGCCAAATGGTTGCCACCAAATGTAGTGCCCAACATACCATAAGCCGGCAATATTTTTGGCGATATAATAATACCGCCGATAGGGAAGCCATTGCCCATTCCTTTAGCCATGCTATAGATGTCGGCATTGATGCCGGCAAAATCATGGGAGAAGAATTTTCCTGTACGGCCATAGCCACATTGTACGGAATCAGCTATGAAAACAGCGTTATATTGGTCGCATAATGAACGGATCTTTTGTAAGAAGCCTTCGCTTGCCACCCTGATACCACCAACGCCCTGTATGCCTTCAATAATTACCGAAGAGATATCATTTTCAGCAAAAGCCTGCTCTAAAGCGGCTTCATCCTGCCATGGTACAAATATTACGTTATCAGTTTCATTTACCGGGGCAACTATTTTTGGGTTATCAGTAACTGCAACCGCCAGTGAGGTACGACCATGGAATGCATTACGGAACGCGATCACTTTCTTTTTGCCATTGTAAAACGATGCCAGTTTCAGCGCGTTCTCATTAGCCTCGGCACCTGAATTACACAGGAATAATTGATAATCTTCTTTACCTGAAACTTTACCCAGCTTTTCAGCCAGTTGCTTCTGCAAAGGTATTTCGATAGAGTTTGAGTAGAACCCGATCTGGTGTAACTGGTCTTCCAGGCGCTTTACATAATGCGGGTTAGTATGGCCAATAGATATTACAGCATGACCGCCGTAAAGGTCAAGGTACTCAGTTCCCTTGTCGTCATAAACTAAACTGCCTTTTCCGTTGGTTATGTTTATATGGTTGATAGGATAAACATCAAATAATTTCATAGTAGTAAGTTATTAGTCAATCGTTAATCAATTATCTCAATCCGTCATCCCGAACTTGTTTCGGGATCTCACTTACACAGTAAACTGCTTGTGGGATGCTGAAATAAATTCAGCATGACCTGTATTTTTTTTAGAACCCAATGGCTTTGAGTCGCAAGCCCGCTGTTTCCTCCAAACCGAATAGTAAGTTCATGTTCTGCACCGCCTGGCCTGATGCTCCTTTTAATAAATTATCTAATATGCTGATAATAAATAATTTATTGCCATGTTTTTTAACCTGTATAAAGCATTTGTTGGTGTTCACAATTTGTTTAAGGTCGATATTGCGCGAGGTTACATGCGTAAACGGATGTGCTGCATAATAATCCTCGTATAACTTTAATGCTTCGGCCTCGGTAAGGTCGCTATCTAAATAAATAGATGCGATAATGCCGCGGGTGTAATCGCCACGATAGGGGATGAAGTTTAAAGTCTGTCCAAAACCAGGTTGCAGTTGGTTTAGCGATTGCCCTATCTCACCTAAATGCTGGTGGTCAAATGCCTTGTAAACCGATAAGTTATCATTACGCCATGTAAAGTGCGTAGTAGCTGACGGGCTCTGTCCCGCGCCGGTTGAACCGGTTGTTGCAGTGATATGCACCTCGCTGTTTAACTGCGCGTTTGCAGCCAATGGCAATAAGCCTAATTGCAGGCACGACGCAAAACAACCAGGGTTAGCAATATTATCGGCGGTTTTGATGCTTTCACGATTCAACTCGGGCAAACCGTAAGTGAAATTTTTACTTTTTACTTTTGAATTTTGACTTAAACGGAAGTCCTGGCTTAAGTCGATGATCTTTACTGTATCAGGTATATCATTTTCCGCCAAAAACTTCTTGGCATCGCCATGCCCAACGCACAGGAACAATACATCAATATCGTTTGATAGTTCGCCTGTAAATTTCAGGTCGGTATCGCCAAAAAGATCGGTATGTACCTCGTATATATAGTTGCCGGTATTGCTTTTGCTGTTCACAAAAACGATATCTACATTGGGGTGGTTAACCAGTATCCGCAGCATTTCGCCGCCGGTATAACCTGCACCGCCAATAATTCCGGCTCTAACCCCCCGGCCCCCTGAAGGGGGAGTGATTGCATCTTTTATATTGTTATTGTCGCTCATTTCAATCTCTTGAGTTTTAAATTCCCCCTTTAGGGGGTTAGGGGGTTAAATTTATTCGGTCACCCTTTGTAGATGGTGTTGAGTATAAAATAAATTCCAGGTCGCTGTTTTCTTTATTGCTGATGAAGTGCTTTTGGCCGGGTTTAATTTCTATTCCCTGCTCAGGTTTTAAAACGCTGATCACTCCATCAATATTAAAAGTTGCCCTGCCTTTTAAAATGAAAAACACTTGTGAAGATCTTTCATGATAGTGCAGCTGTTCAGCAGTATCTGGAGGCATTAACTCCTGTTTTACCGATAACGCATCGGTATCAATAAAATTCCAGCCATAACAATCGTCTCCCCATTTATAATGGCTCAAGCATTCGCTTTTTGAAAAAATGGGGTTCTCCATATTATTCGTGGTTGTTTACTTTATGATAGATCATTACCTGGTTGCCAAATATTTTGGAGAAACCTTTTACATCCTCACCACTCCATGAGTTGTTCATTTCGCCATAAGTGCCAAATTTGTTCGACATTAGATCATGATCTGATTCAATACCAATAACCTGGAATCTGTATGGATGCAATTGTACAAACACTTTACCGCTTACATTTAACTGTGTATCAGTTAAAAATGCCTCGATATTGCGCATGATAGGGTCATGGAACTGACCTTCATGCAACCAGTTGCCATAGAATGATGACAATTGATCTTTCCATGAAAGCTGCCATTTGGTTAGTACGTGTTTCTCTAATGTATGATGCGCTTTGATGATTACCATTGGAGCAGCAGCCTCAAAACCTACACGGCCTTTGATACCAATAATGGTATCGCCTACGTGAATATCGCGGCCAACGCCGTAAGGCCCTGCAATAGCTTGTAGAGCCTGAATAGCTTTGGTTGGGTGATCGTATTTTTTACCATCAATGGCAACCAATGCGCCTTGCTCAAATTCCAATTCGATGTTACGTGGCTCAGTTTCGCTAACCTGTGTAGGCCATGCATCTTCAGGCAAGCCTAAATTTGAGGTAAGGGTTTCCTTGCCACCAACTGATGTACCCCAGATACCTTTGTTGATAGAGTATTTAGCTTTCTCAAAATTCATATCAACACCATGATCTTTCAGGTATTGGATCTCAGCCTCGCGGCTTAATTTCAAATCGCGGATAGGGGTGATGATCTGTACATCCGGTACCAGGATATTAAATATCATGTCAAAACGTACCTGGTCGTTACCTGCTCCGGTGCTACCATGTGCAACAAACTCAGCGCCTATTTCCTTCGCGTAGTTAGCAATAGCAGTTGCCTGGCTTACGCGCTCAGCACTTACTGAAAGCGGGTAGGTGTTGTTTTTTAACACATTACCGTATATCAAATACTTAACACAAGTGTTGTAGAAGTTCTCTGTTTCATCAACCACATGGTGCGAGGTAACGCCCATTTTGTAAGCGCGCTCTTCAACCCCCTTAAGCTCTTCATCGCTGAAACCACCGGTGTTTACAATTACCGAGTGCACTTCGTAACCCAAATCCTGTGTTAAATATATACAGCAAAATGAGGTATCTAAACCGCCGCTGTATGCTAATACTACTTTTTTCTTCATTTGTTAGCTAAAAGCGGAAAGCTGAAAGTCTAAAGCTTTTTGCTTTCCTGTTATATAATTTTATGAATTCTCTCTAATTCTCTTATAAGCCCAATTAACATGAACTTTTTTAGCCTTTATCCGTTTGACTAAAGCTCTTTATCGCGTTCTCAATGCGCTCAAATAGTGTTGCCTTGCGAGACATTTCCTTTGTTTTTTCTTCTATTTGCTTAGCCTTTTCAACCGGATCGAACAACATGGCGGTGCACATGCAGTTTTTGCGCTCTTTGCTGGTCAGGATATCATAGTTAACACAGCTCTTGCAGCCTTTCCAGAAATCCTCGTCCTGCGTAAGCTCTGAATAGGTTACAGGTTCATAGCCCAGCTCTGAGTTTATCTTCATTACCGCCAGGCCTGTGGTTAAACCAAATAGTTTTGCCTCAGGGTATGTGCTGCGCGATAATTCGAATATTTTATGCTTGATGGCCTTTGCCAATCCCACTTTTCTGAATTGCGGGTTAACAATAAGTCCCGAATTGGCTACGAAATCGCCATGGCTCCATGTCTCAATGTAGCAAAAACCTGCCCAGGTACCGTCTTTGTGTAAGGCGATAACTGCTTTGCCTTCCAGCATTTTATTAGCAACGTACTCAGGAGAGCGCTGCGCTATGCCTGTGCCACGCGCCTTTGCTGATTCAGCCATTTCATCGCATATCTGCTGGGCGTAATCAACGTGTTGTGCTGTGGCAACTTGTATGTCAAAATCTTGTATAGTCATTAGTGTAGAAAAATTACCGTTAAATTATTGGCCATGCAGCCGTAATTATTTAGATGGTTTTTTTGGAAGAAGTTTAGTTTAAACTTCATTTGGGTTTGTTGGGATGGTGAAATTAAACCCGGGGCATAAATAGCCTTCGTCGTGATGGAGAAATAACGAAGACAGTTGTAAACAAAGCAGCGGCAACCTGAACAAATTTTGTTCTGATCACTACCTTATATAAGCTTTGCTGACTCATTTTTTGCGTTTTTTTAATTTACTGCAAAAGTTTACATTAATTTTTATTTATGCAAGAAAAATATGATTTAGTTACGATGAAGTTACATTAAATAAATATGGTGTTTAAATCTCTACGTTTAGCCCAATCACAGGACTTGCATTAAAAAAGGATGTATGAAGCTAAAACCACTCAACCATTCACTCTTTTAGCCACAATATCATCAATGATCATATCAGCATGTATGCGCGAGTTTTCGATGAACCACAAATGCGTATCCATTCCGCCCACTACTACACCTGCCAAATACATGCCGGGTACATTGCTTTCCATGGTTTCAGGATTATATTGAGGAGCGAATTTATCTTCTGATAATATAATGCCCATCTTTTTCAGGAAGGCGAAATTGGGTTTATAACCTGTCATCGCCATCACAAAATCATTTGGGATGGTTATAGTGCCATGGGGTGTTTCAATATCCACTTCATGTTCGCGTATGGCTTGCAGGTTAGAGTTGAAATAAGCCGTTATACTGCCTTCTTTTATCCGGTTGATAATATCAGGCCTTATCCAATATTTAACCCGGCTGCTCACCTCATTGTCACGGATCACCAAAGTAACTTCGGCGCCTTTGCGGTAAGTTTCCAAAGCCACATCAATTGCCGAGTTGCTGGAGCCCACTACCACCACCTTTTGCATAGCATAGTAATTGGGGTCTTTATAGTAATGCTTCACTTTAGGCAAGTCTTCCCCCGGAATACCGAGGTTTACAGGAATATCATAAAACCCCGTTGAAACAATCACGTTTTTAGCCTGATAAGTAGCTTTGGTGGTCGTAATCGTGTAACCATCATCCTCTTTAATAATACCCGTTACCTCTTCAAATAATTTGATGGGCATATGGTTCGATGTAGCCACCCTGCGGTAATATTCCAACGCTTCGGCTCGCACCGGCTTGTTGCTGATGGTAACAAAAGGAATCCCGCCGATCTCCAGTTTTTCCGAAGTGGAAAAGAAGGTCATGGTAGAGGGATAGTTGTATAATGAATTTACCAGGCAGCCTTTTTCAACTATCAGGTAGCTTAAGCCAGCCTTTTTTGCGGCCAGTCCGCATGCTATTCCTATCGGGCCACCGCCTATTATGAGTATATCGAGCATTAGATAGATATTTTTATTATATATTAACTTCATGTCATGCTGAACTTGTTTCAGCACCCCACATGCCGGGTTTACAGCATGCGGGTGACTAAGCGTGTGAGATCCCGAAACAAGTTCGGGATGACATTGAATT
The DNA here is from genome assembly GCF_900105165.1 of Mucilaginibacter mallensis. Lineage (NCBI taxonomy): Bacteria > Pseudomonadati > Bacteroidota > Sphingobacteriia > Sphingobacteriales > Sphingobacteriaceae > Mucilaginibacter > Mucilaginibacter mallensis. Next base: position 3,513,737 of record NZ_LT629740.1, on the reverse strand, counting down.
AGTTGTTATTTATTTTATCCCCAATGATTTCAAAAACGCTTTTGAATTAGGCTCTCTGCCTAAAAAGTGCCTTAACATAGCCATTTCATCTTCCTGGGCGCCTTCCTGTAATATCTCTTTACGGTATCTTACACCTGTAGCCTGATCCAACACGCCATGCTGTTCAAAAACGGAGAAAATATCCTGGGCGTATACTTTCGACCATAAATAACCATAATAGTTTGCACCATAGCCATTCAGGTGACCAAAGCTACAGATAAAGTGACTGCCTTCCGGATATGGTGTTTGGTTCATGGTCCACAGGTCTTTTTCAACCTGGTCAATACCTCCGGCTTTAATAGTATTGAAACGATCCTCAAAAGTAAAATCGATCATGGCTAATGATACCTGCCTGATGTATTGGATACTTACGCCGGCATTTTGCGCGACTTTCATCTTGTCAAAAAGTGATTTAGGCAATATCTCGCCGGTTTTGTAATTTTTGGCGAATAGTTTTAATACATCATAATTCCAGCAGAAGTTTTCAAGGAATTGCGATGGTGCTTCAACAAAGTCGCCCTTTACACCAAATGCCAGCTGACTGTTTATAACCGGATGACAAAGCAGGAAATGGATCAAATGGCCAAACTCATGGAACATGGTGATCACATCACTATGGTCAAGCAATGATGGCTCTGTTGTTGTACCTTCCGGGAAATTACAGATCAGCGTACCAACCGGCAATATTTCTTTACCATTTGCTATGCGATAGGTTGAGATTGGAGCAGTTTCAAAGTGCGTGTATTTGTTAGGGCGGGGGTAAAGGTCAAGGAAAAAGGTTCCCATTTTTTTGCCGTCCATATCCAGTTCGTATGATTTAATCTTGGGATCCCATACCGGTAAGCCTTTTATTTCGTGTATTTGGATGTTAAATAGCTTTTGGTACACAGTAAACATACCCTGTATGGTATTATTCATCTCGAAATACTGCCTTACCAGTTCGGTATTCAGCTTGTATTTTGTATCAAGTAGTTTGTTGCTGTAATAGCCGATATCCCAGGCATATATTACAGCAGGATCGTTTGGCTGCTGTTCTTTTTTCAACTCTTTCAGCTGATCCAGCTCCGGGCCTACATGCGGAGTTAGCTTATCTTTCAGATCATCTAAAAAAGACCATACTGTAACCGGTTTTCCTGCCATTTTGGTAACTAATGCATATTCAGCATAAGTTTTATAACCAAGCTGGTCGGCTAGTTTTTGGCGATAAGAGAACAAGCTATCCATAGTAGCCATATTTGCAGGATATGCACGGTTCTGATATTTGAGGTACATAGCCTTACGGGTAGCCTCCACATCGCCAAATTTTAAAATGTTAATGTAATTTGGGCCATTTATCCTTACCATGTAGCGGCCATTTACACGTTTCCATGGAGTTACGTATGCCTCTGGTATACCTTGCAGATCTGTTAATGAAAACTCAATGCTGTCTTTAGATTCGGCTATGTTCCTGTCGAATTGGTTACCAAAACTGATCAGTTTATCATTTATAACTTTCAAGTTGGCGCGGCCTTTTTGATCCAGCTTCATGCCGTTGATCTCAAAGGCGATAATGGTTTCCTTTAAAAATTTATGTTGAGTTGGCGATAACGTTTTTGCAGTTGCTGATAGCGAAAAAGCTTTAAGCGCTTTATATAAACCCTCATTTAAATACAGGTCGCTGCCATATGAGCCCAGTACCTGGCTCTGATCATTAGCAGCGTTACGGGTAGCATCATCAGCATAAGTTGAAGCGATAACACTTAGTTTAGCACCCAGGTCGCTAAGGTCATAGCTCAATCCATCAAAGCCCATTAAAGTATTGGCAATAGTTTTTTTTGCTGCAGGTATAGCTACAAGGGTTTTAACACGTGCGTCAGTAACCTTAATTACGCTTGATACAGCATCCTTTATCACCTGTGCGTTTACTTTATTAAACTCGATAGGGGCATTGGAATGAACCAGCAGTGGATTGGTTAACCTGGGGTTTTGTGCTGATACAGCAAAGGGTATGATGCTCAGTAATATACCCAGTTTTTTAGTGATCTTCATTTTGATGGTCAGTAACTTAAAATAGTATGGCGAATATAAAAGATTTTATTCTTTGGGTTGATTTAATATTTCTTGATGCGCTGCCAGCATTAGTGTATATACTTTATTATCAATTGATTTTATTTTTAGTAAAGAATCGGCAATTTCTTTTTTCGGATGAACTCCATCAAAATAAAAATACCAAAAACTTTTAATCTGCTCTTCTGGCAAACTTTTAAGGATATATACAATAAGTTCAGGTTTGAATTCGGTTCTATTTCTTAAACCATGCTGGAAATAATTTACAGCATCAGCATCCCAATGACCATTGATAGCTATTGAAATGATTTTCTTGTAATAGAGTGTATCATTTATATTTTGAAGGTTATTGAATAATTCCAAAATATGTGCTGCACTTTCAAAATACAATATAGCAGGTTTACTATTTTCATACCCATATAAATCATTTAGTCCTTTAAACGTATTTGGAAATTCATCGAAAAATTGTTGTTTATATACATCTTTCATGTCGCTGGAAGATGCTGTAGAAAGTACATATAAGTGCTTTAATTTTTCTGCTTTAGTTTTAATGCTATCTCCAGAATTGTTTTGAGCCTTTGTTATAGATAGGTTTAAAAAAACGGGCATAATAATTAAGTAGAATATTTTCATTACAATCTGTCTGTACAATAAGTGAATGAATATACTAAATACGACGCTTAAGAAAACAAAAAAGCTATCTGCCTGATGACAAATAGCTTTTTGATATTTTGATTGCCCGACTGATGGACAAATTGGGTTAAAATAAAAAGGGTAAGCTACTTTTATCGCGCCGCTACAACTCTCTACCCTTGCTGCGTTCCCACCCTGGGGGAGTTCAAGAGGAGCTGGCCGTAAAAGACTTACCCCGGCGCAAATATAGGAAAACTGTTGGTTAGCGGTTAATAAATTGTTAAAAAATGAGTAAGGGGTTGATTATCATTTGGTATAAAGTATCAATCTCTGCACACGTCATTGCGAGGAGCGAAGCAATCCCCGACTGTGCAAGACTGCTTGTACTCGTGTTTACCTATCATGTGAAGCCGCTCATGGGCGCGGAGCCCTAGTGTCATGTCAACAGTCTTTAGTCGTAAGTCTAAAGCCATATTTCGTTCTTTTTGAATTTTGACTCAAGACTTTAGGCTCATGACTAGCGACATTTTATGATTGACACGACACTAGTTCTTTTGTCTTGACACAAAAGAACCAAAAAGTCAAGACAAAAAGATCCTTCCACCCACAGGCAAAACACCCAGTCCCGCGCTTTTTGTCGGGCCTTTACCCGCTTTTAATTACGTTTCAATTAGAGCCCTCTCCTTTGGAGAGTGTTGGGTGAGGCATCTTCCTCCGTCAGTAGAACAGCTTCAGATGAAATCAGGCAAAACGATGGTGGCCTTGAGCGTGGCAGGGCATAGCAGATTTTTACAGAAGCGCAAAGGCCAAAGTGCGTAGCGACAGCAGGGTAAAAATATAGCAGCCCAGGTTTTGCCTGATTTGCAGGGCAATGGCCTTGTGCGGCAAAGAAGCATTTCTGCTGACTTGATTTTTTGTTTCTTTTGTATCAAGACAAAAGAAATAGGCCCTAGCGGCTATGAGCGACACCAAGCGACTCATTAGACAGAGCAGGTATTATCAAAACAAACTAATCTGGTTCTCATCCACATTATCAACACTACGAATCACTTTCTTTTTATCCATCAACACATTCAACCTGGCATCACCTCTAAAAGTGATATCCCTGTAATGCTTCCATACTTTATCATAGCCATAGGTTTCTCTTTGGAGTATGGTGAGGCGGTTAATCTCAAACTCATCGGTCCAGGGGCGGTCCTTAAACTTGGGCCATAGCTTTTTGGCCAATTCATTGGGTATTTGCCGGGCGATGGTGATATGAGGCACGGCTTTCTTTTCGCTCAGGCATTTTCTTAGACGTTTAAACCAATCCTCCATGCCTGGTGTCGACCTGATGGCGGCATAAATAGTGGTGAAATCCGTAGGCAAAAATGTAGCGAAGCCATTAATTTGCAGGGTGATGGGTTCTATCAGCGATAGCTCCTTTTCCAGTTGTGCAAATAAGGGTTCTGTCCAGAATGGTTTTTGCCGGGGCAATTGTTTTAGGGTGATATGCGCTTTGCCATGCATGCCTTCAAAATTGCCGATAAGCCTCGCACTGCTTTGCCTGAACTTTTTTACATGCTCGTTAATAAGTGCAGGCGGCGATAGTATGATCATATAGTCTTTATAGCCAGTCATAATGATTCAATTTATAATTCAAAATTGCTAATAAAATTAGCAAAATATCAAATCTTTTTTCATCTTTGTGCGATGGCTGCCAAAAGGTATATTGTACATATCGACCTTGATTCGTTCTTCGTTTCGGTTGAGCGAAAGTTCAACCCGGAACTGATCGGCAAGCCTGTGATTATCAGTGGTTCGGCAGAGCGAGGGGTAGTGGCATCATGCAGTTATGAAACGCGCAAGTTTGGGGTTCATTCGGCTATGCCAACTAAACAGGCGTTAAAGCTTTGTCCGGATGCTATTGTGATACATGGAAGCCATGACAGATATTCAGAAGCATCGCGGCAGGTTACACAGATCATTCATGATGCCGTGCCACTTTATCAAAAATCATCTATTGATGAATTTTACATCGACCTGAGCGGTACCGAACGCTTTTATGAGCCGTATAAACTGGCATCGCAACTTAGGCAGAGGATCATTAAGGAAACCGGCTTGCCTATCTCATTCGGCATGGCATCTGGCAAAACCCTGGCCAAAATGGCAACCAATAAAGCCAAACCTAATGGGCAAATATTTGTGCCGCATGGCAAAGAACTGGAGTTTTTGGCGCCATTGCCTATCTCCGCCATCCCCGGTTTAGGTGAAAGCACCTGTAATAAACTTTACGCTTACGGCCTCGAAAAAATTGGTGACTTGCAACGTGTTGAGTTACGGTTTTTGGAAACGGTTTTTGGTAAAGCGGGCACTTGGATATGGGAAAAGGCCAGGGGGATTGATTCTGGTGAGATCGTGCCGCACTCAGACCGGAAATCCATCTCAACCGAGCATACCTTTAATGATAATGTATCAGATAAAAAAACGCTGGAAACGGTCATTATCTCCATGACGGAGGAATTAGCGGGCAAACTCCGCCGTGAAAATAAGCTGGCATCATGCCTGGCAATAAAGATCCGTTACGGGAATTTTGAAACGCATACCCAGCAGGAAAAAATACCGCTCACAGCTGCCGAGCATATCATGATACCCGGAATAAAAAATCTGCTCAGTAAAGCCTGGAACCAAAGCCGGTCAATAAGATTGATAGGGGTGAGGCTTAGTCAGCTTACAACCGGCAGTTACCAGATAAACCTGTTTGAAGATAATGAGGAGCGCATCAGGCTTTACCAGGCCATGGACAGGATCAACTTTAAATTCGGCGATAAAACTGTTTGCCGCGCTGCAGGTATGGAAATTGGTACAAGGAATTTTAACCCGTTTTTGAAAGATTAAAAATATTAATTGCTGCCGCGAGTTTAGCGCAGCGTAACTCGTGGTGCAGCATGGCAAAAGCTTCCAGCTTAAAAATGAAAACCATTAAAATATGAGCAGTAATTACAAATTCCGCAATAAAGAAAATCTCCATTTCGTAACCTTTTCAGTTATAAGATGGATAGATGTATTTACCAGAAGATTATACAAAGATATTCTTGTTGACAGCATCAAATTCTGCATTGCAAATAAAGGACTTGAAGTATATGCCTGGGTTATTATGAGTAATCATGTACATATGATTATCGGGACAAGAGATAAGCCTCTGCATGATATTTTAAGAGATATGAAAAGGCATACTTCAAAAACGCTGATTAAAGCCATCAATGAAAATACACTGGAAAGCAGGCGCGAATGGATGTTGTGGTTTTTTGAACGGGAAGGTAAACTTAATCCAAATAATGAGCAATATCAGTTTTGGCAACAGGGCAATCATCCTATCGAGTTATATAGTAATGATGTGATGGATCAAAAGCTTGATTATGTACATAATAATCCGGTTACTGCCGGTTGGGTTGATGAGCCGGAGCATTATTTATATAGTAGTGCGAGGGATTATGCAGATGGTAAAGGGTTGATTGATATTGTTTTGTTGTAGTTTGTTATTTAAGCTGAAAGCTTAAACAATGCTGCACCACGAGTTACGCTGCGCTAAACTCGCGGCAGCAATAGCTTTTATTATTTCAATTCTTTCCGCATCAACAAATCCGTTTGATGGTCATCTCCCAGGAAAAAATCATGAGTGCTAAATGCTTTAAAACCATGGCGTTCATAAAAACGGATAGCATTATGGTTGTTATCCCAAACGCCAAGCCATATGTATTGCAGATTATCTTTTTTAGCTAGATCTTCAGCAAAATCTAAAAACTGTTTACCTATTTGTTTGCCCTGGGCGCTTGATAATACATAAATGCGTTCAACCTCTACTGCATTTTTATCCTTAAATTCAGTTTGAGCTGATGCATAGTTGATTTTAATATAGCCAACTATTTCATTGTCTAACAAAGCAAAATAGAACGCAGAATCAGGATTATTAATCTCCGTGAGTAATTTATCAGTACTAAAAGCTACGGATGCATAAGCTTCTATATCCTCGGGCTTGTTCAGATGAAAAAAAGCATCGAAGAAAGTTTTCCGACTAAACGAAACAAGCATATCAATATCTGTAGCGAAAACTTTTTTAATGATCATATTCAAATTCTCAGATCAACAAATCTTTTTATTCAAACTGCCCCTGCAAGCGTTCCAGTTTTTCAATAATGAGGTTAAGCTTTTCTTCTTCGTTCTTGAAGATTCGTTTTTTGTAGTAAAACGTTAAAAAGAAGATCCAGATAATGGTAAGGCCATAAACCGCTATTTTATAGTATATAGTAGCGCCTTTAAGTACCTCAACAAAATAAAGTGATAGGCCCAGGCTAATCAGCAATACATACAGGTAATAAAACCAGCCTACAATTTTTGCCCGCTTTTTTTGATATTCTTTTAAATCCTGCAAATATTCAGTTGGGTTAATAGTGGCATCGCGTTTATTTAATATGCGGTAATTCCGGATGATCATAACGGCATACAATAGCATGGTTACCAGCATAATAATAATGCCTACATACGTTAACCATGATTGGAATACAAAAAAGAACAGTATGAAAAAGGTAAGCGCCAGCATGGCAATCATTGCCACTACGCCCCAATACAACTGACTGGTGATACTCCTAATTCCCTTCTTTACCTGTTTCAGCACCTCGTCCACCGAAAGCTGATCTTGTTTTGGCTGCGCTTGCCAAACAGACATTAAATGATCAAAGTCTTTCATACTGGTTGTATAATTCTGTTAGTTTCTGTTTAATACGATGAATTTTAACCCGCAGATTTCCTTCGGATATACCGGAAACTTCCGCAATTTCAGGGTACGGTACTTCATCAAGCACCAGCGTAATAATTATTCTCTCTGATTCTTCCAACTTCGATATACACTTATAAAGCAGTGCTACCTGCTCATTTTTCTCTGAAAATTCCTCTCCTTTTGTTTCCGCTATCAGCGGTGTAAGCTCCTCTTTGCCTTGTCTTTTTTCTGATCGCAGATAAGTAAGGCAGGTATTTACCGCAATACGGTATATCCATGTTGAAATAAGCGCCTGGTTACGGAACTTATCCAAATTTTGCCAAACTTTTAAAAATGTTTCCTGTAAAAGGTCGTTCGCAGCATCATCATCCCCGGTGTAGCCATAGCACAAATGGTAAATCTTTTTTGAATTAGCTTCAAATATTTCCTTAAATGCTGCTTCTTTATTGTCGGCCACTTATTCAGTTAATTTATATTTAGATGTAGGTTTATACTATTTGTTACAACAAGTAATCATTCTTATTCATCCACGGAAATTTTGCTTCCGCTTCGCTAAGCATGGTATTATAGCTCTCGCTAAAATCAAATTGCATATCCTCGTGCAACTTACCAATTAAAGTTTTAACCTTTATAATTTGTCTGATTAAAATTAATCTTAACGGTTTGTATGAAGATTTTCTGTCGCCATATTGAATATAATTGGTGCAAAAATTAAGCAACAGATCTATCTCCGCCTCTTTTGAACCCATAAATTTCGTGTACTTGCTCAGCAACCTTAATATTTTGCGCATGCTTTTAGCCGCATTATAACTCTGTACCGGCAGCTGACTAAACATAAAACCCGCTTCAGCTTTTATCTTCTCCACAAAGCCGGCTTCGTTATCTGCCTCAAACAATAAGTAGGCCAGCAGTTCCTTGTTCTCTTTTTTATAACGGGCAAGGCGTAAGCATAGTTCAGCCATTTGCAGGGGGCTTAAATGCTGTATCTCTTTTTTAATATCCTGTAAACCGTAGGTAGTAATGCTCATGCCCTATATATATTTCAGCAAAATAACTAAATTTTGTAGTTTTGCGCCCTCCATTAAAGTAAATGCACAAAAGCAAACTCACCCTTTATATTTTTATTGCACTTATTTTGGGTGTAGTAGCCGGGTACATTTACAATGTACATGTAATAGGCGAAATTAATAATAAGATAAGCAATGCTGATGCCAATATTAAAAGTATCAGTACGCGTTTGCTTACTTTAAAAGATACTACCACTGTCGATTACAGATCCCTCAAAGTACAAAAGGCAGCCCAGGCAGTTATCCGCAGTAAAAATGATTCGCTGCGTGATGATAAGCTGGAGGGCTTCACCATTTTAAGCGATATCTTCTTAAGACTGATAAAAATGATCGTTGGTCCGCTGGTATTTACAACGCTGGTAGTTGGGGTGGCCAAAGTTGGTGATATTAAAGCTGTAGGTAGGATAGGGGGCAAAACACTGCTCTGGTTTTTAAGTGCTACTTTGGTTTCGCTGCTATTAGGTATGCTGCTGATAAATATTTTTAAACCTGGCGCTGCCATGAACCTGCCTCTGCCGGATAGCCATTTAGGTACAGATATTAAAGCAACCGGAGTATCATTAAAAGACTTTATTGGTCACGTTTTCCCAAAAAGCTTTTTTGAGGCGATGGCCAATAACGAGATACTGCAGATAGTAGTATTCTCCATATTCTTTGGTGTAGCAACCGCTGCCATTGGCGAAAAAGGGGAGATAGTTATAAAGGCAATGGATGCCATTGCCCACGTGATATTAAAAATAACGGGCTACGTAATGAAGTTGGCTCCGCTTGCAGTGTTTGGTGCCATTACTGCTGTAATAGCAAAGCAAGGTTTAGGCATATTATCCACCTATGCCATATTTATAGGCGAGTTTTATTTTTCGCTGATCATGTTATGGCTCATCATTGTAATGGCCGGCTTTTTTGTATTGCGTAACAGAGCATTCACGTTGGTGAACCGCATAAAGGACGCTATGCTGATAGCATTTGGCACATCAACCAGCGAAGCAGCCTATCCAAAAGTATTACTGGAACTGGAGCGTTTTGGATGCAGTAGTAAAATAGTAAGTTTTGTACTGCCTTTAGGTTATTCGTTTAATTTGGATGGCTCGATGATGTACATGACCTTTGCCTCCATATTTTTAGCACAGGCTTATGGTATTCATTTAACTTTCGCCCATGAAATAACTATGCTATTAATATTGATGGTAACCAGTAAAGGCGTAGCCGGTGTGCCGCGCGCTTCATTGGTGGTAATAGCTGGTACGATAGGTATGTTCAATATCCCAGAGGCTGGTTTAGCACTATTAATAGGTATTGACCCGCTATTGGATATGGGCCGTTCAGCAACAAACGTATTAGGCAACGCCATGGCCACAGCAGTAGTAAGCAAGTGGGAAAACGAATTGGCAGCAAGTGATGCCGATCTAACATAAATCAATAACTCTATAATTCAATAATTATAAAACCCATGATGTCGAAAAGTTTAAAAAAGATATTCCTGTCGCTAAGTATTGCGCTGCCGTTTTTAATATACTGTGTGTACTATTATGGTATGATGATAAAGAATGCGCCATACAAGTTTAGTGAGTTTGAGTATGTCGTATTCCAATACGGTAATGGCGATAGCCTGGTTAATAAATATGACTCAAGAACAGGCGAATATCAGTACCTGAACGCGCATGACTCCTTAATAAAAAAACACCTGCACCTGCGCAGCGACGATTTTTTATTAATACACCGTGCCGCAGCTGAGATGGGTTTTTGGAACTTCCCGGCAGTTGAGGTGAATGATTCACTGAAGAAGAAAGGCGTAGTTTCGCCACATTATCTGATAGAGTTTAACTATAAACGCAAGAGTAAAACAGTGTTGTATGATGCCGGCTTTGATGGCGACCCTAAACTTAAAGATGCTAATGAAGAGTTAATAAAGCAGATACAGAAGGTTTTGGACGATGCAGAAGGCCGTGAAATAAAATAAATTACGTGTTGCTTTTTATATAAGCAATCCCTATATTTGCACCTCGAATTTTAAAACAATAATTAACAAACACATGTACGCAATAGTAAGTATAGCCGGACAGCAATTCAAAGTTGCAAAAGACCAGCAGATCTTTGTACACCGTTTACAGGGAGATGAAGGCGCTAGTATTGAATTTGACAATGTATTGTTAGCAGAAAACGAAGGTAAATTCAAATTAGGTTCTGATTTGAAAAGCGCTAAAGTATCAGCTAAGATCGTGTCTCATTTAAAGGGTGATAAAGTGATCATCTTCAAAAAGAAAAGAAGAAAAGGTTACAAAAAGAAAAATGGTCACCGCCAGCAATTCACCAAAATAGAGATCACAGGTATCACATTATAATTAAGATTTAAACAGGAGCGGCGCAAGCGGTTCCATAAAAATATCAAAAATGGCACACAAAAAAGGGGCCGGTAGTTCCAGAAACGGCCGCGAGTCACATAGCAAGCGTTTAGGTATCAAGATCTTCGGTGGTCAGCCGGCAATCGCAGGTAACATCATCGTTCGTCAGCGTGGTACTAAACACAATCCAGGTTTAAACGTAGGTATCGGCAGAGACCATACCTTATTCGCTTTAGCTGAAGGTATTGTAACTTTCAAAAAGAAAGCTGATAACCGTTCATACGTATCAGTATTACCATTGGAAGCTGCACCGGTTGCTGAAGTAGCAGCACCTGCTCCAAAAGCAAAAGCTGAGCCTAAAGCAGTAGCAGCGCCAGCACCAGTTGCTGAGGTTGAAGCTACTGAAGAAGCACCAAAAGCAAAGAAAGCTGCACCAAAAGCAAAGAAAGCTGATACTGCTGAAGAAGCAGAAGCTCCTGCTGCTGAGTAATTAGCGATCCGCATAAAACATTAAAGCCCTGATCTTATTGGTCGGGGCTTTTTTTGTTAAAACAAGTTACACCAGTTATAATAAGATACGCGTTAACGTGTTATCTGGCAGGAAAATAAATTGGACAACTAAACTGCACACGCACTGGTTTACCATTCTGCATTGCTGGTGCCCATTTTGGTGATTGGGTAATTAATCGTATCACCTCCTTATCTGCGCTTTCAGACAAGCTTTGAGTAATCCTAATATTAGTTAGACTGCCATCTTTTTCTATTACAAAAGCCACTCTTACTGTACCTTCATTATTTTTACTTTTTTCATTATTCCGGATGTATCCAGTAAAAAACCTCATTAAACCACCTGGAAATTCGGGTTCTACGTCCGTTTTTTTATAGATAGTCGTATCATTACTACTCGTATTAGTTTTGAGTAAAACTGAACTGTCTACTTTCTGAGCCGGTAAGTTCAACCGAAACGTAATGGGAATAGTAAAACTAACAGGAACGGGTCGGCCATTTTGTATCCCGGGTTTCCAGGGTGGTGAACTATTTACTACTCTTAATGCTTCAGCATCAATATCAGGGGAAACAGAACGTACTATTTTAGCATCGCTAAGTTTTCCATCTTTTTGAATTATAAATTGAACAAATACTTTACCCTGGATATGATCCTTTACCGCGCTGGCAGGGTAAAGGATATTTTGGGCTGCAAAGGTTAAAAAATCGCCTTTTTTGAACTCTGGTGGATTCTCAATAGTAACATATATACTATCTTTTTGTGTGTTTTGTGCTTTTGAGGTTATGGCTGCTAGTAGAATTAATAGGACAAGTAAAGGTTTTTTCATCCCATAAATATATCAAATGTTAATTGACACTACTGATATTCACTTTCAATTTCCGCCTTTATCTTTTTGGCTTGCTCTAAACACTGATCGTAATTGCTTGCTACTGATTTTGAATAACCAATAGCAAACTGAAGTATCAACTTACCCCGATAAGATGCCAGCAACCTTATAATATCAACAGGTTTATCGCCCATTACGTCTGAATTGTTGATGAGCAGGTCTGTCAGCCTCTTTTGATTATCATTAAATGCGTTTTCTGTAAAATCAAGCGTTGGTAAATCCTGCTGATAAAATTCCAGTATATCATTTCTTAACGAATCATTTTCAATGGTCTGTATTTTTCCGCTTGATTTAAAGCCATCATAACGCCCATTAACTATACGCGTGTTAAAACTGGCAATGTTAAACGACCTTTTTATGTGAGTATTTTCGAGGCTATCTACGTCTGATCCTTTTAACTTCATAACCATGGTATAATTACTCCTTGTGGAGTCCATATCTTTTTTGCTTTGCTGCAGCATGTTTATCTCATCTCGAAGGTCGCCTTTAAGGCCTATCAGAAATTCTTTGGCTTCAGCTTTTTCCTTGTAATGTTCGCGGGTGCGCTCTATTAATGCGGCAAAGCTTACTGCAAATACAATAATGAGTATTTCAATGATAATTTCCTTAGTCTTTTCCTTAAAAGGCTTATCATGCGATTTCATTACTTTAATAGCCTTTTTTGTATGGCCAATGATCTCGTGTTCCATGAGCTAAAGATATTAATTCTGTTTAATCAAATAGCTATGTCATTTCGAACGATAGAGAGAAATTTTCTAAAAGACGCAATGCGAATATGCTAATTGCAGAAGATTTCTCTCTATCGTTCGAAATGACAAGAGGGGGGAAGTGATATGATGTGATATTAATTCTCCCTCACCAGCAAACCATCTGCAAAATCGTGCAGGTATTGCTTATGGTCTTCGGGTAAATTGATCTGCTCGAGGGCATTAAACGCGTTATCGGCGTATGCTTGCATGGCTTCCTCGGCATATTGCCTTATTTGCAGGGAATTGTATATGCGGGTTACGGCTGCAACCTTTTCGGTGTTATCAAATTTCGTTGCATTTATCAAATTGCTCAGTTCAGCAGCATCTTCGCCTTTTGCCAGTTCAAGGGCTTTTATAAGCAAGTATGTTTTTTTGTTGGATATGATATCACCGCCAACCAACTTGCCGAATTTTTCCGGGTCGCCGTAAACATCCAGTATATCATCCTGTAATTGGAAGGCTATGCCCAATTGTTCGCCAAAAGTGCTTAACAGGGCTGCATCCTTTGCAGGAGCTCCACCTATCAGCGCGCCAATCCTGAGGGCGCCACCAAGCACTACAGCGGTTTTAAGGCGTATCATGTTGATGTATTCATCAATGCGCACATCATGCTGCTGCTCAAACTCCATGTCAATCTGTTGACCTTCACACACCCCCACAGCAGTTTCATTAAAAATATCGAGTACCTGGCGCAAAATACTGTTATCAACCTGCATCATCAGCTTATAGCCTTCAATCAGCATTACGTCGCCCGATAGGATACCTACATTCTGGTTCCATTTTTCGTGTACCGTAGTTTTGCCGCGGCGCAGGGGGGCATTATCCATAATATCATCATGCATCAGCGTGAAATTGTGGAATACTTCAATAGCCAATGCAGGCGAAATAGCCTTGGTAACATCGCCGCCAAATAGCTCGCAGGCCATTAGCAACAGGGCAGGGCGCATGCGTTTGCCGCCCAATGATAATATATAACTTATAGGTTCGTAAAGCTGACCAGGATGCTCAGGATAGGTTAATTCATTAACCGCATCGCTGATCATCTGCTGTAAATCACTAAGTTTATTCATGTGTTTTATAATTAGTGAATGAGTGATTTAGTGAATGACTGAATTTTAAAATCACTCATTCGCTCAATCACTCATCCACTCAATAGCCTATTCCTGTACTAATGAAAAATCAATTTGTTTTTTGGTAAGATCAACGTTTTTTACTTTGATCCTTACCTCATCGCCCAACTGGTAAATCTTCTTTTTACGCTGACCGATGATGGCATAATTTTTCTCGTCTAAGGTATAAAAGTCGTCCGAAATATCACGCAGGCGTATCATGCCTTCACATTTATTTTCAATGATCTCAACATACATACCCCATTCGGTAACACCCGATATCACACCGCTAAAGATGTTACCAACCTGATCGCGCAGGTACTCAGCCTGTTTGTATTTAACTGATGCGCGTTCGGCGTCGGCCGCTTTTTTCTCCATTTGCGAGCTGTGCTGACACAGCTTTTCATAATGCTCAGCATTGGCTGATTGGCCGCCGTTTAAATAATGGAATAACAGCCTATGCACCATTACATCCGGATAACGGCGAATAGGTGATGTAAAGTGGGTATAATGATCGAATGCCAAACCGTAGTGGCTGGATGATTTGGTGGTATAAATAGCCTTGGCCATAGAGCGGATAGCCAGGTGTGTAAGCACATTCTGCTCTTTCTTACCTTCAACATCCTCCATTAAATAGTTAAGGGATTTAGCTGTCTCTTTATCAGATTTTGTGTTGATCTTATATCCAAACCTTGCAGCAAACTGCGCGAAATTAGCCAGCGCCTCCGGTTTAGGAGAATCATGCACACGATAAACGAAAGTATATTTGTGCTTTCCTTTGCCCATTTTGCTTACATGCTCAGCAACCTTACGGTTTGCCAGCAGCATAAAATCTTCTATCAGTTTATGGGCATCCTTGCGCTCTTTAACATAAACGCCGATAGGCTTGCCGGTTTCATCCAGCTTAAATTTTACTTCAGTGGTTTCAAAGCTGATGGCGCCGTGTTTAAATTTACGGTCGCGCAGTTTATAGGCCAGTTGATTTAGCTGTGTTATTTCTTTTTCGTAATCACCTTCTTTACTTTCTATGATCTCCTGTACTTCCTCGTAGGTAAAACGTCTGTCGGAGTGGATAATGGTTTTACCGTACCATTCATTAACAATATAGGCATCCTCATCCAGTTCAAATACGGCAGAGAAAGTCAGTTTGTCTTCTTTGGGGCGCAATGAGCATAAGCCATTTGATAAGCGCTCAGGCAGCATCGGGATCACCCTGTCAACAAGATAAACTGATGTGCCACGGTCCAGTGCTTCCTTATCCAGTGCGGAGTCAGGGATGATATAATGCGATACATCAGCAATGTGTACACCCACCTCATAATTGCCATTCTCTAAATATTTAAATGATATGGCATCATCAAAATCCTTGGCATCAAATGGGTCGATGGTAAAGGTGAGCACATCCCTGAAATCGCGTCTTTTAGCTATTTCCTGTTCGCTTATTTTGTCGGGGATCTGTTCTGCTTCATGCTCAACTTCAGCAGGGAAGGATAGCGGAAAACCGTACTCGGCCAATATGGCGTTCATTTCGGTGTCATTCTCGCCTTGTGCCCCTAAAATATGCTTAATGCGGCCTATTGGGTTTTTTGCATCTGCGGGCCAATCGGTAATTTCAGCTACTGCTTTTATGCCGTTTTTAGCGCCGTTCAGATCATTTATCGGGATGAAGATATCGTGCATCATCTTCCGGTCGTCGGGGATGAAGAAAGCAAATCGCTCAGAGAGTTTTACAATACCTGTAAACTCCATTTTGTTGCGTTGCAGTATCTCAATTACTTCACCTTCCTTATGTTTACCCTTGCTTTTGGCATACACGTAAACCTTAACACGGTCGCCGTTAAGTGCGTTGCGCAATTTGCGCGGCGCTACGAATATATCGCTCTCAAACTCATCATCAGTAACAATAAAGGCTGAGCCATCGTTGGTAAGGTCAACCTTACCTTCAATAAATGTTTTAAGCTCAAGTAGTTGGAATTTTCCGGGGGATAGTTCTTTAAGGATATCTTTTTTAGCTTCTTCTCTTAAAATTTCAAATATTATATCGCGTGATTCCGGATCGCGCACATTGAGCTTTGCCGAAACCTGCTTGTAATTTAGTGGTGTATTTCCATTCTGTTCAAACACATCAAGTACCATTTGGGTAAGTACCTGCTTAACAGAGGAGTTATTTTTCTTTTTAGACATTAATGCAAAGATAGGGAATTGTGGTTAGAGATTTGTGATTCGAGGTTAGAGATTAGTTAGGGATGACTTTATTAACATCTCACCAAATTAAACCTAATCTCTAATCACTAACCTCCAACCTCTAATCTCACTCAATAAAACTACCATCACCTCTGCGCTGCATTAGCTTGCCATGGCGTTTGGGTGCGCCGCTCCATTGTTGCAGGTTCATCCTGAAGCTTACCATTACATAGCGGCTTAAGGCATTGGTTTTGGTATCTGTATAACCTGTTGGAGTAATTACCCGGTTTATGAAGTTGTTCTGGTCGAGTATATCAAAAAATTGCACGCTCAGGATGCCATTTCTTTTCTTAAAAAACTCTTTCTCGAAATAAGCATTCACTACAAATGGGTTCTTGGTAACGTTTGAGCTGATGCCTGTCACATAGTTTTTGCTCGCGCTGTAGCCTATCATCCATGTTTGCAGAAAGTACACTTTGCCGTCAACACTTAGAGCCAGTGTTTTGGTGTTATTGTCCAATGCATCGGGCAAACTGTTTGATGATGTGGTAACATTATAGGAAACATAAGGATTTACTTCCAGCCAATCGTTAGGATCAATTCTCGGGCCGAAGCGCTCGTTAAACCGCCAGGTGGAGGAGAAGCTCTCCACATTATTGCTCATGGCTATGTTGCGGCCATAAGTTACGTTGCCATTCAGTTCGAGATTGTATTTACGGTCATCATATTGTTTGGCAACATTATAATTTCCGCTTACAGTATAAGCGCCATTTAGATTGGTATAATGGGTGTAGGGTATTAAGCTGGTATCGCGTAAGGTTTCTCCTGTGGTAGGATTTCTTTTGGTGACGATAGTTGGCGTGAGGATGTTATTGGTTACAACCTGGTTATTAACAAACGAGGCATTAACATTTGCTGACACATTAAACTGCGAATTAGCTATATAATCGTTATAAATAGCGTTAATGGAATGGGTGAACGATGGTTTAAGATCAGGATTACCTATTACAGGGTTTTGCGGATTTGTAAGATCGGTAAAGGGTTGCAGCTCATTAAAAGTAGGCTCAGTTGGTGTGCCTGAATAATTTATGGAAAACCTTTCCTGCCGCGACCACATGTACATATACCTGAAAATAGGTATCAAATTAAAGTCAGAATGATCTACTGTTCCTGCATATCCCTGCCGCTCGCCTTGTAAAAGGGTTGGGATAGCCGTAACGCCCAATGATAGGCTATACTTAGGCTTGTTGATCCGGTAATTCAAAGCGATGCGCGTTTCAGCAAAGGAATAGTGGTAAACATTGGTTAAACTGTCAATTTGGAAGGTGCGGCCCAGGCTATCAACATTATCGGTATAAGCATTGTTATTATATCCCCGGTAAATATATTGCGCATTAAATTCAAATTGCGAAAGCGGACCTACCGGCTCAACATAAGTTAAACTGGCCCGATAGCTGTTGGTTAAACTCCCGCGCTGAATAACCCGGTGTACCAGCGAATCCAGGAATGGTGTGCCGGTAGTAATGGTATCCCGGTAATAAAGGATACTATCTTCCTGCATGCTATTCATTTGCGCATCAGAATGGGTATAGCTCAACTGCAGTGAGATATTCCTGCGTTTCTTTTTAAATATATGCTGATAAAACAGCACAGCACCATACGTAGGTGATGACGAGGTACTGCCATTATTGTTAAGCGATGTTTGGTTAATTACCCCGGTTTGGTAATACTGCGATAAATTATCGCTGTTAGTACCCGAAAAGCTGTAGGTAGGTGTAAACCTCATGTAATTGGCGCTGTCGATATTATACTCCATATCGAAGCTGGCCGTATGAGTTTTGCTGTTGTTGTTCCCGGTACTGTTGTTAGTGAAATTGGTATTGCCTAATGAGCTATATTGCTTACCTACGCTATTATTGATGGAGTAAACATCATTATAGGCATAAGTATAACTCATGTTCACCTCTATTTTTTTGCCCCAGTCATCGCGGTAATTAAAGGCAGGCCCGCCGGCTTTTGTAGTACCTCCGCTGCCGCCGCTGCTGCTTTGGCTGCCTAAGGAGCCATTGCTGGCACCGTTGAGGCCTGTGCTGGCAACGCCGTTCACCGTATTACGGAAATTGGCAATTACACCAATTTGCTGGTTAGCATCAATACGCTGGCCAAAAACACGGTCGTCATACCTGCTGTCGCTGCCTTCGCCTGCGGTAAGGCGGGCAATATTACCAACCGATCTATCGGCACGCGTAGTAATATTCAATACCTTTTGCGGGTTACCGTCTTTAACACCTGTACGGGCTGCTTCATCGCCATAGTCATCAACTATTTGTATCTTATCAACTATATCGGCAGGCAGAGTCTGTATAGCCTGGGCCACGTTGCCGCCAGCATAGTCTTTGCCATTCAATCGGGCTTTCATTACCTGCTGACCCTGGTGGGTTAACGTACCGTCAGATCCTACTTCCATGCCTTCCATTTTTTTGAGCAGTTCGTCAACAGTGGCATTTTCGCGTACTTTATAATCGCTGGCCTTATACTCAACGGTATCTGTTTTATAGGTGATGCTTGGTGTGCCGTTAATATTTACGGTTTTAAGCATATTATTTTCGGGCTTAAGCACAATGGGGTCTAAGACAATATGCTTAACCGCGTCATTATTGAGGTATTTACGGGTTGTTGTCGCAAAGCCGATCTCAGAAATAGTAAGCACAAAGGTGGCTGCCTTTACATTTTTCAGTACGAATACACCATCGGTATTGGTGGCTGTTCTTAAAGTATCAGTTTTTGATTTTAAGGTGATAATGGCGCCGATAACTGTATTGTCGGATGTATCCTTTACAATGCCGCTCACTTCTCTGAGCGCAATAGGCGGCGAGAGCGGGGTAGAGGGTCCCCTGGCTGATCCGCTTCTTCCCCCTCCACGCTGAGCAAATAAAGCCTGCGTTAATAATGTTATAACCAGCAATAGGTATAATTTTTTCATCCGTGATCAGAACTATTATTTAGTTGGGCCTGTAGCCAATGTGTATTTACCCCAAAAATCTGTCGGACTCATCATATCCGACACATCCAAACTTTTACCGCCTCCAAAAGTTGGCCCTCCGCCGCCGCCAAACCCTCCACCGAAGCCGCCTCCACCGCCGCTAATTCGATTGCCACCGCCTATACTAATGCTGTTACTGCCAAGTTGTAAGCCATTAACTTTAATGTCATAAGCTATCTCTTTTTGATCGCCGGGCGCAACATCCAGTAACTTTAACGGGATGGATAATTCATAAACAAAAATCCCCTTATCATCAATGTTTGCTACCGCTTTAATACTGTATTCGTTATAAATAGATATGACGGTATCGGTAATATCCTTAAATCCTAAAGCGCTTAGCTCTTTGGCTGTAGCCAATGTTTGTTTTTGCAGTTCGACAATAGAGGCAGTATCCGGGGTATCCTGTTGACCAAAGCCTCTTTTTGAGCGCCCGCCGCGTCCACCGCCACCTGTATGACTTACCATAGGGTAGGTGATATTAAATGCATTCTTGTCCTTTTTTTTACCAGCAGTATTCAATATGAAGCTTATCCCGCCGGCTAAAATTTTATTGTTATTATCCATATCGGTTGATTTTATGGCGAGGTAAATATTCTTATCATCATTGGCAATGGTATACCAAAGCTTTACAGTTTTATTATAAGCCTGTAAAGTGATGCCCCATTCTGTAAGCTTACCATCAATTTTTACTGTTGATGGCGCCCATAAATTGCCTGCCTGTACACTTTCTGTTTTTTGGGCTCTCAGGTTACTATATATGCAGGTTAAAATGATTAAAAGTGTAACTGATTTTGATATGGATAATACTTTTTTCATGCCTGTTTAATTATAATACCGGTAAAAGAATAAAATATCAGGTGTTATAGCATTAGTGATAAATATTCTATTTAGGATTTGATGTGAAAATACAGCGAATGTTTAATCAAAATAGGTTTGTCATATAAATGTTGCTTTTATGTCATATAATTGTTGCACAGACACTTAAGAAGCTGGGGATTCAATGGGGTTTTACGCTTCATCTATTGAAGCAAAATGGACCGTTTTACAGCCTCAATAATTATGGAAAAACTATTTAAAAAAAGATTTGCATCAATAATTTTAAAGCTTACCTTTGCATTCCCTTTCGGGATGTAGCGTAGCCCGGTATCGCGCCACATTTGGGATGTGGAGGCCGCAGGTTCGAATCCTGCCATCCCGACAAAAGCGATACCAATCGAGTCGGTAAAACCCCTTAAATCGTATGATTTAAGGGGTTTTTTATTTTATTCCAGCCCAATTTATTCAAGTTATATCAAAGAAAATGTGCCCTATTCGGTGCCCCAAATTTATATTTTATATTTGGGTACAAATAGTAAATTAAGTATTTTATAGTCAATTGATTAGTTTATTTTGATTGTTTTTAGCCCCTTTTGATATGGGTTTAAAAACCCGGCAAATTGCCTCCCAATGCAAAAGCCGCTAAAGACTGTCAATCTGATGCTATCTGTAACTTAATAATTGACGAATATGAAAACAGTAAACAACACCTTTGGCGTTATTTTTTACCTAAGAAAGTACAAGGCCACTAATGACGGCAAAACCCCAATCTATGCAAGGATTACCGTTAATGGAAGCCGAATTGATCTTTCAATTAAACGTAGTATAGAACCGGGTAACTGGAATTCAAACAAAGGAATGGCAAAAGGAAGCCGGGAAGAAATCATCAAACTGAATAAATACCTTGACCAATTGCAACCTGATAGTCTACTTTTTAGACTAGAATAGTAATTTAAAGTTTTTGCTCATTAGATTTATGCATATCTTTCAATAAAAAATCCACCTGAGATGATAATTTCAGGATCAAGTCATCTTTTTTAGACAGTTGGTCAACTAATTGTTCTACTAGATAATAATTTAGCTTGGAATCGTCTGGCCCAGCAGTACTATTGTTTTCAAATATGCCGTTTTGGGGATTCGATTCGGATATTAATTCAGATAAGGGCACATTAAATATTTTCCCGAGTTGTTTTATTCGTGACTCATCAAGTTTTGTAGTACCTTTTTCTATTAAACAATAAGCATTTTGACTTATAAATAATTTATCGGCAAGTGATTTTTGGGATAAGCCGGAGGCAACCCTCAATTGTTTTAATTTGTTCTTTGGTATCATTAATATAGCTTAGGTGTTTCAAATATAGAGATATTTGATATAATAAAAGAAGTTTTGATATTATTGTGGCGAAAAACCCTCTATATTGTGTTAATCAACTTTGGCCAAATATTGATGTGGGCTTACCTTTTCTGAAACCCACGCATAGTGCGAAAAAGTAAGAGAGCCTTTACAAAATAATATGATACAATCATTTAATTTAAAGCAATACGATTTGACTGAATTGTCACAAGATCAGACTGTTAGTATTGATGGCGGGTCACTCTTCGGAACCCTTGTAGACACTGCAATTTCGGTGCTTAATTCTACACCAGCTGGTGTAGTCGCTGCCGGTGGACTTGGTTTAGCAGCTGGTCTTGTACGCGGGTTTGTGGCTGGCATAAAATGATTATTGAGAATTGAGAGATCGTTCCTCGATAATTTGTGGCAAAGCGTTTTTCTTCACACGGATACATTTAACAATTTGAAGTTAAAAATGAAATTTGCTTTAAACCCAATCTAATTATTAAATAAATTAATAGCTTATTATGAAAACATTCAGTGAATACAATTTAGATGAGCTTTCGCTGTCAGAAATGCGCGAACTCAATGGTGGAACAGTTCCAGGAAACACTCTCCCAGAGAAAGTTGGTTACGCTATCGGCCACGGCATTGCAGCAGTGGTAAATGTGGCAACTACATTATTTTTCCCTTGGGTTTAGATGTTACTTTAAAATGGGTAATTATTATTACCCATTTTTTATTTTTAAATTATGTTGACAATTGCAAAGAATATTTATCTATTCTATAAATCTCCTCTTTCAAATAACGAATCGCTTCAATTCAGTAAATCAAAGTTATTTTGGCAAGTTCTATTAATTTATTTTTTAGGATTATTTATCGTCGCTCCACTATCTAACGCTATCACGGCGATTATACCTTTAATATCAGGATATAAAAACCCAATGGATATTTTCCATTCAAAATTGAATAAAGTAAATATGCTTTATGGCTATTATCAATTTTTGTTAGTGTTATTAATAATGCCAATAGTAGAAGAAGTTATTTTTAGATTGCATTTGATATATAATTGGCATAACGTCGTCATTTCACTTACTGTAATATTGCTTTATGCGTTAATAAGCTTTTATAAATTAAATTACACCTTTAACGTATCATTGGTGCTCTTTCTCTTTTGTGGGCTGGGGGCGTTGTTAGCAACAGTAGTACTACATGATACGAAACAGCTTGGTCAATGGCCTTTTGTTATTTCTGCAGTATTGTTTGGATTCGCTCACCTTGGTAACTATGGAACGTTACATATCAGTATATTTTATTTTTATATTTTCTTGGTTTTACCTCAAATTTTCGCTGGGCTTATTTTGGGATACATCAGAGTCAACATGGGGATAGTATATGCAATTTTAATGCATATTTTAATTGACGTTCCGGTGATGTTAGTTCAGTTTTCTAAGCACTACTAATATTAAGTATTATATCTATTACTATCATAATTGAATAAAAAATCAATCGCAATGGCTTCAAAAAAATATTTTCGCTATGGAATGATTATAATATTACTTGTTATAATCGTCCTGTTTATCCTTAACTATAAGGATTTTATGCACGGATTTGAAAAAGGATATAAGAGCAAATAGTCTATCTTCCTTCAAACTTCAAGTATATTCCATATCGTGATGATCCGTTTTGCTTATTTTTTGCAAGCATTCAGTATTTATGCAAGACCATGAAAATTGATCCATTTTTTACTATCTATGGCACGTTATAAGTCAATTACACTGATTCATATTCTCTCGATAATTTAATTTATGGAAGAGACAATAAATAAATTTGCAGAAGAAATATTGGATTTTAAGAACTACCCGAATTTGATCGTTTTCCAGAACAAAAAAATTCGGGAAAAATTGGTCTTACTATTTATGACGTATTTCTTTATATTTTTGTTAATAGTCTTATCTGGGCTAATAATCTTAGGAACAGACTTTATTGTATCAAATGTTCTACATTTTAAAAACATTCACAATCAAGATACAACCCAGCTAAAGGTCGAATTTACAAAATTTGGTCTTGTGAAGGGGGCATTAGTGATGGGTTTATTAGGCCCGTTGATCGAAGAAACCATATTCAGGTTACCATTATCATTAAATAAATATCATATAGCAATTGCCCTGTCATTAGCTATGCTTTTTTTTAGCGGAAAAATATATACTCTGCAATATATAGATTGGGCGTTCGCAACACGTTTATTGATTGCAATTGCACTGTTTTTAATTATTGTAAAATGGATGCCAGCGAATCTTTCACAAGTTGACAATAAGTATAAAACATTTATAAATATTAGTTCTATCGCTTTGTTTGGCCTGGTACATATTACCAATTATAGCCCTATTCAATGGCCAATCTTTTTTTTATATCCCATTTATGTATTGCCGCAAATATGCCTTGGCTGGGGACTTACATATATCAGATTTAGAAATGGTTTTTTTTGGGGGTTACTCTTACACTGTTTCTTAAATATAATTTCATACGTAGTTACTTTTCTATGAATTCATCTTTATGAAATTTGAGAGACACTTCCACTATATAATAATGACTATTGTTTTTGGTAAAGCTATATTATTTGCATTTAAGTGTACAGAGATAATACCTGCTTTGAATGTGATCTGTGCAAGAGAGATATTTACAAATAACATATTATGCTGATTTCTATTTCACAGATATCCAACACCACTATCAATTACCTACCAGCATTTCGTAAACGCAGCTATATTTTGTATTGGATAATATTGCTCATGGTAATAACTACTCTTGTAACATTGCCCCTGATACATATTACGATAGCCGTAACAGCCCAAGGTATTACACGGCCGATACGCGAACGCACTGATGTAAAGACGGTAATAGGAGGAATTATTGATTCGGTCTACTATCATGAAGGTAGCACTATTAAAAAAGGTGCTACGTTATTACGTATAAAAGATGCTGTTACCAAAGGCAAAAAGTTGCTGAATAACTATGAAATTAGTCAACACACGCAATGCATTCATGACTTGCAATTACTTACCACACATCAACTTAATGAAAGTATTATATCCCAATTATATTCACCCTTATATAAAGAACAACTTAGTCATTACTTGCACCAGAAAACCGACCAAGATGCTTCGCTCAAAAAAAACACGCAAGAGTACAATACAGACGCTGTTCTCTTAAAAGGGAAAGTAATTACGAACAAAGAGTTTTTTGATGCTCAAATAGCCTATGAAAAGGCAACAGCAAATGCCAAAGCATTTGAGGTTGAACAACAAAGTAGTTGGCAGCAAGATTTAGTTCGATACAACCTCGAATTATCACAATACAAGGAAGAACAAGACGAGGTGAACATTGACGCATCGTACTTCGAAGTTAAAGCTCCCGTATCCGGTACTTTGCAAGGT
Organism: Mucilaginibacter mallensis; assembly: GCF_900105165.1. NCBI lineage: Bacteria > Pseudomonadati > Bacteroidota > Sphingobacteriia > Sphingobacteriales > Sphingobacteriaceae > Mucilaginibacter > Mucilaginibacter mallensis. The sequence continues at coordinate 3,488,789 of NZ_LT629740.1, read as the reverse complement.
ATCAACACACTATATACTGGAGGGCTATTACAATCCAACGAAACCCTATGCACAATATCACCTGATGGCAGCCTGATAGCCGAATGCTATGTGTCTACCAAAGATATCGGACTAATAAAACAAGGGCAATCCGTTCGTTTCCAAATAGATGCCTTTGATTATAATTATTTTGGCGCACTAACCGGAAAAGTTATTTCCGTGGATAATGACTTTACTACGCTAAATGGCAACATAATATTTAAGGTACGTTGTCGATTCGACAGCACCCAATTACATTTAAAAAACGGGTATGCCGGTAACTTGCAAAAAGGACTTACCTTCCAAGCTCGATTTATAATTGGGGATCGTACGTTATGGCAATTATTGTGGGATAATATAAATAATTGGTTAAATCCAGCTGCCCCTCAACACACAACTTAATTTATTCACTATCTATTTTAATTACATGCGCAAAGCGGTAAAAATAAAACAGCGAGATATTACAGATTGCGGCGCAGCCTGTATAGTATCTGTTGCCGCACATTATCAATTGCAATTACCTGTTAGCCGAATACGGCAGTATGCCGGTACAGATAAAAAGGGTACCAATATATTGGGAATGATCGAGGCAGCAGAAAAATTAGGTTTTCAAGCGAAGGGAGCTAAAGGTGGCTTGGATAGTTTATCTAAAATACCGTTACCGGCTATAGCACATGTAATACTAAAAAATGGATTACAGCATTTTGTGGTTATTTACAAAGTAAATCAAGGACGTGTTACCTACATGGATCCCGCTGATGGGAGTATTTATAAAGTACCTCTCAATGATTTTAAAACAAATTGGACTGGGGTAATTATTTTATTGCTGCCCGGTGAGCACTTTTCAAAAGGAAATGAAAAAACATCAAATGCTAAACGATTTTGGCAATTGTTGGCTCCGCATAAAGTTATGATGTTTCAAGCGTTAATTGGCGCTATCATTTACACTATACTTGGTTTGAGTATGGCCATTTTTGTGCAAAAAATAATCGATTTTGTTTTAACGGATGGAAATATACACTTGCTTAATCTAATGAGCATTGCAATGATCGCTATATTGCTGTTTCAGATCATCATTAATTTTTACAAATCTCTGATCGGCCTCCATACTGGACAGATGATGGATGCCCGATTAATACTTGGCTATTACAAACATTTACTAAAACTACCACAGCGTTTTTTTGATACGATGCGGGTAGGTGAGATTATTAGTCGTGTGAATGATGCGGTAAAGATTAGGGTATTTATAAATGATATAGCAATGAACATGGCTGTTAACGTATTGATTATAGCGTTTTCTATGTCCATCATGTTTTTATATTATTGGAAATTGGCGCTTATTACACTTTCTATTATCCCCGCCTATACAATAGTTTATTGGATTAGTAACCAAGTCAACAAAAAATGGCAACGTAAACTAATGGAAACTAATGCCGAATTAGAGACACAATTGGTAGAGAGCATTAACTCAGCGGCAACTATTAAACGCTTTGGTTTGGAAGATTATTCCAATTTAAAAACGGAAAATAACTTTATTGAATTGTTAAAATCAATTTACATAAGCAGTGTAAAAGGACTGCATTTAAATAATGCAGCTGATTTTTCTACACGGTTAATAACTATTATTATTTTGTGGTCTGGCAGTTATTTTGTGATACAACGCGAATTATCACCGGGTGAATTATTATCATTTTACGCGCTAATCGGGTACTTTACGGGGCCAGCTGCCTCCCTAATAGGCGCCAACAAAAATATACAGGATGCTTTAATAGCTGCGGATCGTTTATTTGAGATCATTGATCTGGAAACAGAGGCCGTAGATGATAACAAGATAATATTCACTTCGGACATGATAGGTGATATCCAGTTTAATAATGTACACTTCAAGTATGATACTAGAACAGTTGTTTTCAATGGATTAAATATAATTGTTCAAAAAAATAGTACTACAGCCATAGTTGGTGAAAGTGGCAGCGGAAAATCAACACTACTTTCCTTAATGCAAAATTTGTATCCATTAAAAGAAGGTAATATTACAATTGGAGGATTGGATATAAAATATATCAGCAATAGTAGCTTAAGGAGAATTATTTCGATAGTACCTCAAAAAATTGATTTATTCGCTGGAACTGTAATAGATAATATTGCAATTGGTGATTACGAGCCAGATATTAAAAGGGTTATAGATTTGAGCACGTTACTAGGAATAAATGAGTTTATAGAAAAACTGCCGGATAATTATTACTCTGTAATAAATGAACAAGGCGCGAATTTATCAGGTGGTCAAAAACAACGAATTGCGATCGCTAGAGCATTGTACAGAAATCCAGAAATATTAATAATGGATGAAGCTACATCATCTCTTGACCCAACGAGTGAGCAAAAAGTACAAACAACCCTTGCATGGTTTAAAAAACAAGGTAAAACTATCATTATCATTGCGCATCGATTATCAACAATAAAAAATTGCGATGAAATACTTGTATTGAGGAATGGAGAATTAGTCGAACAGGGATCACACAGTACTCTATTGGAAAGCAATTCTTATTATAAAACACTTTGGCAATATCATGTTGAAGGAGTATAAAAATCTAAATAATTTACCAACTAACAAGGATGATAACAGTGGTTCGATATTTAATTTATAGGTATGGCCGTAGTTTTTTCTTAATTATTAGTATACGCAGTTGATCGGGATTACTGAAAGCTACAGATCCTTTAAATGATGAGCACTTTTGTTAAATGGGCTTAATCATTTTTCCTTTATCAATTGATAGAAAGCTTCCTGTGTATCATTTCCACATTCTGATCCAGGCTCTATTGGTATTGATTTAAGATTTTGATCAATCAAACTTGATTTTCTATAAGGCGCTAACTGAAGCTTTATAAAGCTGAATATTTCGTCTTTGCAGGCTTCATCATACACGGGAAATACTACTTCTACCCTTGATCGCAGATTGCGCTCCATCCAGTCTGACGAACCGAGAAAAACCTTTGGCGCATTATCATTGTTAAAAATAAATATCCTCGAATGTTCCAAATACCTCCCTATAACGCAGGTCAGTGTAATGTTTTCACTAAGGCCGGGCACACCTGGCCTCAAACGACAAATACTGCGTACAATCAGCTCTATTTTTACGCCGGCATTAGAAGCTTCATAAAGTGCATCAATCATCTCACTATCTTCGAGGTTATTCAGCTTAATAATAATTTTGGGAGCATTAAAGGTTAGTGCAAAATGCGCTAACCTTCCAGCCCAACCTGCTGATAGTGTGTATAGCATTATGAAAAAGGTGCCCGCTTTGGTTTTATTTTTATTCAGCGTTTGTAATATATTTGGGCAGGGGTGTCCGATCATTCCTCTTCCAAATCATTTTGAAAAAGTAAATGGTGCTTTCAAGGTAAGTAATAATGTTGCTATTGTTTATAATAACGCTGATCTGCAAAGCGATGCAAATTATCCTGTAAAACAAATTTTTATAAATGTGGCGACGATCTGCCGCAACCTCACTTCCTGGCCTGGAATAATATTGAATCGGAGCATCCGAATTTTCATTTATCGGATTTTTTTGGAAAAGCCTTGTTTTTACCACAGGAATAGATACAGGTGAAATACTAAGAATCCTGATGCTGGTGCGTTTGAAATAATGAAAAGTGGAAGACAACGAATAAGAGTATGGTAAAAACAGCTCCGGCAAGTTGCTGTAGACCTGTGAGGCTGTTGTGTATGCATAATTCTTTGGATAAAGTCGCTGGATCTGTTTAATTAACCATAGTCGGGGCCCGACATATATGCTGTATTTCACTGGATAAGCCCATCTGCCGAACTATTTTGCTGTGGGTTATGACCGGACCGACTTTAAATTCTATTTGGTGTTTATCCGGCCACCAGTTTTTTAACATCATCCAGCTTGCGGCAGCTGTTGGTGGTTATTATATAATTGGTGTTATGTTTAAAGTAGTTAACTATAATGGCTTCCTCGCCATCTACAGTAAAAACTTTATCAATTGGTAATTCAGTTTCAGGGATGCCATCGAAATTCTTCTGGTCCCGGGTTTGTTTAACTAATATATTTTTCAAAGCTACCGGTCGGCGGTTTCTTACGCTTACGGTTGTGCTAACACCAAACAGCACTTCTGGCTTGGTTTCAAGCCCTATATTAAATACATATTGCTCCATTTCCTCAAAATCGAGGTTCTGGCAGTTAATATACAGGCATCCGTCCCTTATCCCTATTACTTTTCCGCTGTAGCGGTGCCCTTCAGAAACCGATTTTACGATGATCTGCCCATTATCAAGCTCCTTTAATATAAAGGGGGTTTTTACAATGTTACGGCTGCCATCGGTTTTAGGGTAATAAAGAAAGTAATTACCAAGGTAATAGCTTTTTATTATAGCCATTGATGATCGGTTAAAACCATTGCCTGCAAATGAATGCCTGGAGAGGCTACTATTATACAGGTCCATCCGTTGATCCGGGATCTTTTGCCATTCGTCCCACTCCGCAAACGGGACCTGTAAAAAAACGGTCAACGCGTTTACCTTAACATATTTGGCATCGCCACCATTCCAATAGCTTTGCAATGTTTTGCCGCTTACCCAGTTAAAAACACGGTATTCGCCCAGTGTGCTTAAATATTTTATAAAATCATATATATGGCTTGACCGTAAGGCGCGGAGCTGCTTCTCGAAGTTTTGCTTGCCTATAATAAGGCTCATCTCAACCAGGTCGGGGTTAACCAATACTTCCTTGCTGATCTGCTTATTGATGACCTTTGCAACCAAATTAAACTGCGTACGTGTAAAACCTTCCCACCTGTTTTCACGGCTCTTGTTTTTTAGTGCTGCAATAATGCTGGGATGATCTTCAATTGCGGTCTTTAATTTTTCAGTTAGCTGCATATTTTTTAATTATACTGATGTTTTTTCAAAAAATCACGCTGATTGGTTTCTATTTGGCATTAAAATAGGCTAAATTTTATGAATAAATCATCTGGTCATAACAATATAGTTTTGTCAAACTTTTGACCAATAAATATACTTAAATTTGACTAAATGTAACTATCTGTAAATCAATATTTAAAAAATAAATCGAAAAAATATTTTGACTTATATTTTTACTCATCTGACTTAGTGATATTTAGATTTATAATAATAACGGGTGTTTTTTCTAAATGAGGTGATTTATATTGATTAGTGAGGGGATTTTTAGACTGAAATGCTGGTCCTGACTTAAAAATTAATTTATACGGCATATATAATTGATGATTTTTAGACAAAAAACTTCCATTAACCTCCAAAATCACATCCATGAAGCAAACTTTACGTTTATTATTTAGTCTTGTAATCCTCTGGCTTTGTTGCACGGTGCCGCAGCTAGCCGCCGCACAGGATCGAACCTTAAAAGGAACTGTTAAAGATGCGCAGGGCAATCCTGTAATAGGAGCATCCATACTTATAAAAGGCACTAATGAGGGGGTAAGCACCGCTGTTGACGGCAGCTTTACACTCAAAGTGAATGGTACTGATGCTGTACTGCAGGTATCATCAGCCGGGTATGATAAAAAGCTGGTTGCAGTTAAAGGAGCAAGCAATATTGCCATAGTGCTCGACCAATCAAAGAACGAACTTAAGGAGGTGGTAGTAGTTGGTTATGGTACCCAAAAGAAAAGTGAGGTTACAGGTGCCATATCATCAATTAAAAATAAGGAATTTAAAGACCAGCCGGTATCAAATCTGGCAGCCAGTATTGAAGGTAAGCTATCAGGCGTAAACGTAACGCAGCCATCAGGCACACCAGGTGCAGGCTTACTGGTAAGCATCCGCGGAGCGCAAAACCCATTATATGTTATTGATGGTGTACCCATGGAAAGTGAAAGCAATTCATCATTAGGTACTGCTTATAACCTTACAGGGCAGTCAACAGGCAGCGGTCAAAATATAAGTTCAATTTCGGATATCAACCCCGATGATATTGAATCAATAGAGATATTAAAGGACGCTTCAAAGGCTATATATGGCTCGCGGGCAGCTAATGGCGTAGTATTGGTTACTACCAAACGTGGCAAGGCAGGAGAGACTGTACTTGATTTTAATATGAGTTATGGGGTACAGTCGGTTGCAAAGGAAATTCCATTTTTAAATTCACAACAGTTTTACGATCTGACAGAAAAGGCAATTTCAGAGGATATCTGGGTTTACCATAATGATATTGCCACAAATAATCCCAATCCTCATTTTTCTTTATCGGATATGATAAGCGCAGGTATTGTTGATGCTAATGGCAATGCTATAGCTAACCCTGCCGCTCCATATTATAATTTGGCCAGCGGTATAAACACCAACTGGGAGAATGCAATATTTCGTAACGCGCCCGTTGTTGATTATGAGTTATCAGCTCGCGGTGGTACAGATAAAACCAAATTCTTTATCGGTGGCAGTTATTATGATCAGGATGGTATCATTATCAACAACTATTACAAACGCTATAACCTGCGCGCTAATATTGATGACCAGGCCACCAAGAATTTAACATTTGGAATGAATATGAGTGCATCCTATTCGGACGATAAACGTAGCTTTAATGATAATACCTATACTGGTATAGTAACCAATGCGCTGGGAGCATCGCCATTAATGCCGGTTTATTCATCGCCGGGTGTATATGCCGATTTCACCCAATACCAGGCCTATTGGTTATCTGACAACCCGGTTAAATCAGCCAATGAGATCAATGCACATACTTATACCGACAGGTTCATTTCTTCGCTTTTTGCAGAATATAAAATAGCAAAGGGATTTAAATTTAAAACTACCTGGTCAATTGATTATAATGATGTGAATGATAATCAGTTTTTCTCAGCACTTACGGTTGATGCGCAGGCGGTTGATGGCAAGCTTTTATTAGGTGAATCAAGAACGTTAACATGGTTAAATGAAAACCTGTTGACGTATCAAAATAGCTTCGGCAAAAATAACATCACCTTATTGGCGGGTTATTCACAGCAGCAAAGTAAGATCCAGTTGTCGCAAAGCGGAGGAGAGGGTTTCCCGCAAACAGGTGATGTTCAAAATATTAATAATGCGGCTACACCTTTAGTATTTATAGTGCCGTATCCATTGGTGTACGATGCGCTCCGGTCGTTTATTTCGCGTGCCAATTATGATTATGCCGGCAAATACCTGTTCTCATTTATTATGCGTGCCGATGGTTCATCAAAATTTGCTCCGGGTCACCAATGGGGATATTTCCCATCTGCTTCAGCAGGATGGAACCTATCCGACGAGAATTTTTTACAGGATAATAAAGTAGTTAACTCATTAAAACTACGTGTCAGCTACGGTTTATCAGGCGATCAGGATAATGTGCCCTCATACCAGGATTATGCTTACTGGGGTGCTGCAAAATATAATGGCGACGCGGGCTTTGTGCCTTATAACATCTTAGGCCCACAGCCGGTGACCTGGCAAACCAATAAAACCTTTAACATTGGTACTGATTTCGATTTGTTTAACCACTTTATAAATGGCTCAATCGAGTATTTTGTTTCTGATGAAACCAAACTGTTAAATCAACAACAGATACCGGGTACTACAGGCTTTCAATGGGCTTACGCAAACTCTGGGAAAATCCAGGATCAGGGCTTGGAAATACAGTTGAACACCAATAATATTAAGACCACTGATTTTACCTGGACAAGCTCCTTCAATATCTCGTTCCTGAAAAATACTATTAAATCATTGGCTGTTGATAATCAATACATCAGCGCTTATAACGATCAGTCGCCTACCAATATTTTAAAAGTTGGTCAGCCGGTTGGTACATTTTTGGGTGTGCGATTTGCTGGTGTTAACCCTGCTAATGGCGATGCGCTATATTATGCGGCAGATGGTACCAAGGAACGCGCCGACCAGGTAAATTTTACCCGTGATGCAACGGTAATTGGTAATGCAAGGCCGAAATTCTTCGGTGGTTTCAATAACTCATTTAAGTATAAAAAATTCGATATGCTTATTACCACGCAGTTTAGTTATGGTAATAAAGTGTTCAACCTTATTCGTACTACTTATGAAAGCTTAGGCTGGAGCAGCGCGTCAACACCATCAGGTGCTTATTTAGGAGGCGTTTATGCCAATAACGATACTCGGGTACTGAACGCATGGTCGCACCCGGGCCAGATAACTGACATTCCGCGGCCTTCATTTTTAACACAAAATTATTTTCCTAACTCAAGCGAGTTTCTGGAGGACGGTTCATTCCTGAAAATCAGGACGGTTAATATTGGCTACACCTTTAGCAAACCAAAATATTTCAGCAGCATAAGGATATACGCACAGGCCCAAAACTTGCTAACGGTGACAAAATATATAGGCTTTGATCCGGAAGTGAGTTCGACAGGTGGGGGTAATGCTGAAACTGCGGGTATTGACTATGCAGCCTATCCGCCGGCGCGCACTTTTAGTTTAGGTGTTGATGTTAAATTTTAAACAAACGTAAGACCATGAAGAAATTAATATATATAGCAGCTTTTAGTTTTATCGCAGTCTCATTGCTCATCATGAGCAGTTGCGCCAAGCTAAATCAAATATCACCAACGGCTGTACAGGCATCGCAGCTTTTTAAAGATTCCACCGGACTGTCATCAGCCATAACAGGGATGTATAGCACATTAGAGGTGCAGGATTATTACGGAGCAAACTACCCGATGATGTGCGACCTGAACAGCGATAATGGCGTTGCAGGCGGTTATAACAACACCTCGTTAAACGAATTTGGCGCTTACAGCGTTACTTCGTCAAATATCTTTATCCAGAATACTTATGTGGCTATTTACAAAACGATTGCTGCAGCAAACGCCATTATAGCCGGTGAAAGCACCGTTAAAGGTGCATCTCAATCATATTTGGATGCAGTAAAAGGGCAGGCCTTAACATTAAGAGCAATGGGGCATTTTGATCTGCTGCGTGCCTTTGGTTATCATTGGGATCTCACTTCTTCTTATGGTATCCCGGTTGTAACCACCGTACAAACAAGTACCAGTGTTGTTCCGCGCAGCACCGTAGCTGCAACTTATACTGCTATTATTAACGATCTGTTGCAAGCGGCAAATCTGTTAAAAACAAGTACCGATCGTAACCCAAACTATGTAAACCCTGCAATAGTTAATGCTTTATTGGCCAGGGTATATCTTTATAAAAAGGATTATACCGATGCCGCAAAGTACGCTACATTGGTAATTAACGATGGAGCGTTCACTTTGCTTGATAAAAACAATTTCACGGAAATTTATACCTCAAAAAATAGCAAGGAATCTGTTTTTGAATTGCCATTCGATCAGCAAAATCAAAGTGAGTATAACGCTACTACTTATGCTAGGCCGGATGCAGCTTCAACCGAAGTATTATTTATCCTAAACCCTGACCTGCAAACCTTTTTTCAAAACCGCCCCGGCGACCTACGGTATAATTTAGTTGATACCACTAATCCTAACGGCTATCTGCGCACACTGAAATACAGCAGTGATATTAAGCAAAAGGACAATTCTGCATATGTGATCCGCATTGCTGAAATGTATATGATAAGGGCTGAAGCATTGGGGCGTGCCAAAGGCCTTGCCGATGTAAATATGATCAGGACAAATCGTGGCTTAGCAGCATTAACGGCCGCCGATGTGCCCGATAATGATACCTACGCGCAAGTTGTAGCCGATGAGGACCGTGCGGAATTCAACTTTGAAGGCCACCGTTATTTTGATCTGGCGCGCTTAGGGCAGGTGGTTAATGTATTACAGCCCTTAACCAGCACAACTATAACCATAACAAATTCTTGCTTCCCTATACCGTTAAGAGAAATAAGCGCCACTAATGGTGTAGTCATACAAAACCCGGGTTATTAAAATCAAATCAATAATTCAGTAACTCAATAATTAACTTCCGATGGCTCACAATTCAATAACCCGGCTTTTACAATCAGCATTTCATACAGCACTGCGTGAGGATGAGGAGGCATTGGTAAGTTTTAATGAATGGAATGAAGGCCGGCGCAGGTTTTTAAAACAGGCAGCCATTGCTGGTGCAGGCGTGATGCTTACACCGCCATTATTGAGCCTAACATCGTGCAACAAAACAAAAAACAATGATATTGCCATAATTGGCGCAGGGATAGCCGGTTTAAATGCTGCTTATCAGTTACAAAAGAAAGGGATTAAAGCAACAGTATATGAAGCCTCGGGCCGCATTGGCGGGCGTATGTATACCCTGCATGATGAATTTGGTAAGGGCATCACTACTGATGTTGGCGGCGAATTTGTGGACTCAACTCATGCTGATATCTTACAGTTGGCAAAAGAATTAGGCTTATCGTTCTATGATCTGCGGACGGATCCACTAATCCGTAAGACTTTTTACTTTGGTGGCCAACGGTATAGCGAAGCCGACCTGGTAAATGCGCTCAAGCCATTTGTTGCTCAGTTGGTAAAGGACATTACTTCCTTACCTGATATTATCAGCTATCACTCTGCGGCAAAATTTCAACATTTAGATAATCAATCTATAGATGCTTACCTGAAATCAATAGGCATAACAGGCTGGCTTTATGATTATTTGCACGTAACGCTAACACGCGAGTATGGCATGGAGGCATCCATCCAATCCGCGGTTAATTTCCTCATCATGTTTGTAGCACCCGTGGCTACTGAAAAAAGCTATGAGTTATTCGGCCCCGATCATGAGGTTTTTAAGATAAAAGGTGGCAGTATGCACTTAACCACTGCGCTTTATGAAAAGGTAAATTCATCGGTAAAAACAGGATATAAGTTTATTGGGATAGAGAAAAATGAATCGCAGGGCTATGATCTGAAGTTCGATCAGAATGGAACAATCACCACGGTCACTGCCGCACGTGTTATCATTGCTATCCCCTTCACCATATTAAGGGGTATTGACTTTAAAATACCTATGCCCGAAGGTAAACGGAAATGTATTGATGAGATAGGCTATGGCAATAGCAGTAAATTTTTTATCGGTGTTACAAAAAAACCATGGCGCGCGCATGGTGAACAAGGCTACACGTTTACCGACCTGGATTTTGGCTGCGGATGGGATGGTGGCCAAATGCAATCAGAAAATGAAGGCACGTTCACCGTTTTTGGCGGTGGTGATTTCAGCGATATGGTAAATAGTGAAAGCACAGAAGTGTTGGCGGCAAAGTTTGTCCCCGCCTTAAATACCATTTATCCGGGCATGGATGAGGCTTTCAGTAAAAAAACGATAAAGTTTCTGTGGCAAAATAACCCATACTCTAAAGCGGCTTACAGCTCATTTAAAATCGGGCAATGGAGCACGTTGGCAGGCTGGGAAGGTGTGCCTGTCGGCGATATATATTTTGCAGGGGAGCATGTAAGCCGCGATTTTCAGGGCTATATGAATGGTGGCGCGCAAACAGGCAGGGTAGCAGTGGAGACGATGTTAAAGGCAATGGCTATTAATAGCTAAACAGCTTGAGCTTATATTTTATGACCAATTTTTAAACAATTACAATGATAAAGGGATTAATATTTTACTACAAAGGCGCACCGTTAATCAATCGGTATGATCTGTTTTCCTAATCTGTGTAATCAATAAATATTATGAGCGTATTTAAATCAATTTTCCCTTATAACCAGCAGGTAATTGCTGAGTATCCGTTAATGGATGACCATGCAATTAACACTATCCTTACAGATAGCGCCAAAGCTTTTACGCATTGGTCATTACAAAGCTATGCGCACAGGGCCGGCATCCTGAATAATGTAGCAGCCATCCTAAGAAAAGAAAAAGAGCAGCTGGCAACTATTATAACCAATGAAATGGGCAAGGTATTAGCAGAAGCAAAAGGTGAGGTAGAAAAATGCGCTGTTACCTGCGAGTACTATGCCCAAAATGCCGAAGCTTTTTTAGCTGATGAAATAATGGAAGCGGGTTATTACAAAAGCTTTGTTGCCTACCAGCCAATAGGTGCGGTATTAGCCATCATGCCCTGGAACTTCCCCTTTTGGCAGGTGTTCCGTTTTGCAGCCCCCACCTTAATGGCAGGGAATACAGCTTTACTAAAACATGCACCAAACGTAACCGGATGTTCGCTGGCTATTGAACGTGTATTTAAGGAAGCAGGTGCGCCAAAGGGTGTATTTCAATCACTGATTATTGATGTGCCTGAAATAGAAAAAATTATTTCTGCCGATATCGTTCAAGCGGCAACATTAACCGGCAGCGAGCGGGCAGGTGCATCAATGGCAATACTGGCTGGCAAACATATCAAAAAATCGGTACTGGAATTAGGTGGTTCAGATGCCCTTATTGTTTTGGCTGATGCTGATATTGAAAAAGCTGCCACTGTCGCCATCCAATCGCGTATGCAGAATGCCGGGCAATCCTGCATCGCATCAAAAAGGTTCATTGTAGAGCAGAAAATACAGGAGGAGTTTGTAAACCAATTACAGTTGCAAATTCAGAAATTAAAGCAGGGCGATCCATTCAATACCAATATAACAACCGGGCCAATGGCGCGAATAGACCTCGCGCAGCAACTGGAAAAGCAAATGCAGAACTCCATAAAGTCAGGGGCCACATTACAGCTTGGTGGCGAGGTTGACGGTGCAAATTTCAACCCGTCCTTATTGCTGAATGTAAAAAAAGGCATGGCCACTTTTGATGAGGAAGCCTTTGGTCCCGTAGCGTCAGTAATAACTGCCGCAGATGAGCAGGATGCAATTAACATTGCCAATCAATCAAATTATGGTCTCGGCGGCAGTATATGGACTAAGGATGTAGAAAAAGGCATCGCCCTGGCCCGTAAGGTAAACAGTGGTGCTGTGTTTATTAATTCACTGGTAAAATCAGATCCAAGATTACCATTCGGCGGCATAAAACGATCAGGCTATGGCAGGGAGTTGGGCAGGCACGGCATATTAGAATTTGTGAACATAAAAAGCATAGCAGCCGATCAATAAATGAAAACATATAGGTAATCGGTGAAATCAAAACAAAATCGGTGTAATCATCAAAGAAATGGAATCAAAAAGTAAAAAGATATTAGACCGGAGAAAGCAGTTTGTGCCCAATGCCATAGGCATATTTAACCCATCAACTGCGGTGAGCGCCAAGGGAGCAATTATTACTGATGCCGATGGCCGCGAAATGATCGACTTTGCAGGCGGTATAGGTGTAGTTAATGCCGGGCATTGTCCGCCGCCTGTTGTTAAAGCTATCGCCGATCAGGCTGCACAGCTTATCCATTGCAGCTTCAATGTGGCATCGTATGATTTGTACATGCAATTGGCCGAAAAGCTGGCTACCCTGTTCCCGCATGGCGATCATACTAAGGTTATGCTTACCAATTCAGGTGCAGAAAGTGTGGAGAATGCCATAAAAATAGCCCGTCAGGGCACAGGCAGGCAAGCCGTTATCTGCTATGGTGGTGCTTTTCACGGTCGTACCATGATGAGCATGACCCTTACCTCAAAAGTAGGTTATAAACTGGGTTGCGGCCCTTTCGCGCCCGAAGTTTACAGGATCCCTTTTCCGGATTATTACCGCTATGGCAATGGCATGGATCTGGATCTGTTTTCAGATGTACACCTGCGCGAACTGGATGATTTCTTCCATACCAATGTGCCTGCAGAACAAGTCGCCGCAATCATTATCGAACCTGTTCAAGGTGAAGGTGGTTTTAATGTTGTTCCTCAAAAATACCTGAAAGACTTGCGCAAGGTTTGCGATAAGTATGGCATCATGCTCATTTTGGATGAAGTGCAGAGTGGCTTTGGTCGTACCGGCAAATGGGCAGCTTATCAGCATTACGGCGTTACTCCGGATATATCAACCTGGGCAAAAAGTATGGGTAGTGGCATGCCAATAGGGGCGGTCATCGGCAAAGCCGAAATAATGGATGCCTGTAAACCATCAACCATCGGTGGTACTTATCCCGGCAACCCGGTTTGCTGCGCCGCATCATTGGCAACCATAAAATATATGGAAGAGATGGACATCAACAAACTTGGCGAACGTGTGGGCAATATTGTCCGCGAGCGTTTCAATGCCTTTAAACAACAATTTACAGCTATTGGCGATGTGCGTGGATTAGGAGCTATGATGGCCTTTGAATTGGTAAAAGATAACGATCCATTTCAACCAGATACAGAGCTTTGTAAAAAATTGATAGCTTATTGTGCCGATAATGGCCTTATCGTTATCAATGCCGGGGTTAATGGCAATGTGATCAGGGTGCTTAGTCCGCTGATGATTGAGGAAGAGCTATTGCATAAAGGATTGGATATTATCGAAGGTGGCTTACATCAATTATTGGGCGACCAACAGGTAGGCGGCAAAATCAAAAATTAAATCAACCAGGATTATGAGCGGATCAGTGAAATCGGTACAAAACAAACAATATATAAACGGCGCGTGGGTTAACGCGGTTGATGGTGCACAAATACCATTAATAAACCCGGCAACGGAGGAGTTAATCTCCGAAATTAGTTTCGGAAACGAAAAAGATGCGGCATTGGCTATTGATGCCGCAAGTTCAGCCTTTAAAACCTGGAGTAAAACAACGCCCTATTATCGTGCTGAAATACTAAAAAAGGCTGCCGACTACCTGCGCCAAAACCTGGATACCATAGCTTTTGATATGGTACTGGAAAGCGGCAAGCCATTACTGGAAGCCCGTGGCGAATGGACAGTTGCCGCCAACTTATTTGAATGGTATGCCGAAGAGGGCAAGCGTGCTTATGGCAAAGTGATCCCAACCAATCGCGTTGATAAAAGGAGCTCGGTTATTTATCAGCCCATGGGCGTTATCGGTATCATCACCGCCTGGAATTTTCCGGCGTATAACCCGGCACGTGCATGGGCAGCAGCATTGGCAGCCGGGTGTACGGTTGTTGCAAAGCCATCGGAAACTACGCCATTAGCAGCCTATCATTTGGTTGATGCGCTGGTGCATGCAGGTTTACCCACCGGGGTATTAAACCTACTGATAGCAGATGCGGCACCGGTAGGCGAGGCTATGCTGAATGATCCTCGCTTAAAAAAGATCAGCTTTACAGGCAGCACTCGGGTTGGTAAGTTATTAATGGATGGCGCTTCACGCACCAGTACCAAGCTTTCGCTCGAATTGGGGGGCAATGCACCCGTAATAATTTTTGATGATGTAGATGTTGATGCCATAGCCAAAGCGGCTTCTATTGCACGGTTCCGTAATAATGGACAGGTTTGTGTATCACCGCAGCGTTTTTATGTACACAAAAATATTTATGACCAGTTTGCCGAAGCGATAAGTAAGTATGTGTCGGCCCTTAAAGTAGGTAGCGGTTTTGAAGATGGGGTGAATGTGGGTCCGCTTATCACCAGTAAACAACGGGATAGTGTAGTTGATCTACTCAAAAAAGCAAAAACTGAAAATGCCACCGTGCTTACCGGGGGGCATTTTCCTGAACACACAGATAAAGGCTATTTCATACAGCCTGCTGTAGTAACCAATCTCGATCAAACCTCAACGCTTGCCCGTAATGAAATATTCGGCCCGGTATTACCGCTTTTTAAGTTTGACGATTTGGAAGATGCGCTGGCAAAAGCTAACGATACCGAATACGGACTCGCGGCCTATGTCTTTACCAATAATTTAAAAACAGCTATACAGGTTTCAGAGGGATTGGAATTTGGCATCATCGGCATTAACGAATGGGCGCCTCATGGTACAGAACTCCCATTCGGCGGTTGGAAACAAAGCGGGCAAGGCCATGAAAGCGGGAGCGAGGGCCTGTATGAGTATATGGAAAAGAAACTGATCAGCATAGGCGGTATTTAATAGATAACATAAGTAATGAAATTCACTAATTCACTCACCCACTAAATCACTCATTCCCCAAAATGGCTTACGGCGCAATAGCATTAATACCCCCGGCAGTAGTTATCATACTCGCCATAAAACAACGTACCTCGTTCGAACCCTTATTGATCGGCTGTTTGGTAGGCTATGCTATTATTGGTTATCACGAGCATACCAACTTCTTTACCAATTTTGTTAACTCCTTTGAAAAGGTGATGGGTAACAGTGATTCTGTATGGGTGATATTGGTGTGCGGGTTGTACGGGTCATTAATTGGGCTGATGGTGCGCAGTGGTGGCACTTTCAAATTCGGCGAATGGGCGCTGAAAAGAATAAAAACCGAAAAAGGCGCGCTAATGGGTGCCTGGGGGATGGGGCTGTTTATCTTTTTGGATGATTACCTGAGCGCACTTACCGTTGGCCTATCCATGCGCAAAATAACCGACGCCTTTAAAATTCCCCGCGAAAAACTGGCCTATATCGTGAATACCACAGCACCACCATGGTGCGTAGTAGTGCCAATCTCCACCTGGACTATCTTTATAGGTAATATCCTCGAAACATCGCACGTGGCCCCAAAAGGGCAGGGCTTGGCTACCTATTGGAAAATGATACCCTATGTGGCATACGGATATGTATCGGTACTAATTATTCCATTGTTTATCTATGGCGTTTTACCATGGTTCGGCAAATTGAAGCAGGCTGATATCCGCGCACAGGAAACTGGTCAGCTTACTGCATCCGAGTTTAATGATACCGCAACTATGGATATCACTGCCATGAACCCGGCCAAATCATCAAAGATCATCTACTTTTTACTGCCTATTATCGTATTGCTGGCAGCTACTATTTTCTTTGATATTGATGCCTTAAAAGGTGTTATGGTTGCTGTGGCCTTTACGTTTGTTTATTACCTGGTTATCAAAGTCGGCACGTTCAGGCAATTGTCGGAAACGTTGTTTGGCGGTTTTAACAGCATGATATATGCCTTAGCCATATTAATGATGAGCTATGTGTTAAAGGATGTGAACGATAAAATGGGCTTAACCCAATATGTGCTGCATTCTGCATCGCCATACCTCAATAAGGAGTTTCTGCCGGTTATCATATTTGCATCGCTTTCCATAATCTCGGTTACTACCGGTTCATCATGGGGTTTGTATGCTATTGCCATACCACTAGTTGTACCGCTGGCGCAGCATTTCGGTTCAAACGTATTGCTCAATTGTGGCGCAGTGATCAGCGCGGGTGTGTTTGGTGCTAATGCCTGTTTATACTCTGATGCTACCGTATTAACGGCGCAAAGTACCGAATGTAATAACCTGGATCATGGTTTATCACAATTGCCTTACGCGTTGATAGCTTTTTCTATATCTGCACTTGTTTATGTTTTGCTGGGCTATGTTATTCATTAAAAAATTAAGAAATGCAAACCATTATTAATACTTATACTACTGTTGAAAACTCAGGTTTGTTGATACAAAATACCAGGCCCGAGCATGCCGGGCAACTGGAAGAATTGCAAAGAATTGTATTCCCAACTTTATCGGCTGATGAGCATATCAGGGCGGTGCATTATTTAAGGCACCTTGAACTATTCCCCGAGGGGCAGTTTGTGATAACTGATAAGGATAAAGTGATCGGCATGACAACCACCATGCGCACCAACTTCGATTTTGCCAACTACCATCATACGTTTGCCGAAACTATCGCAGGCGGATGGCTAACTAATCATGACCCTACAGGCGATTGGCTTTATGGCCTGGATATGGGCATATTGCCTGCCTATCGCGGTCAGGGTTTGGCCCGGCTGCTGTACAGGGCCAGGCACGAAATGGCGAGGGCGCTTGGCTTAAAAGGACAGTTAACCGTAGGCATGATGAGCGGCTACGGTGCGGTAAGTAATGAGATAAGTGGTGAAACCTATTATCAGGAACTAATTGCAGGCAAGCGTAAGGATCCAACCCTCACCAAACAAATGAAAATCGGATTTGAACCCATAGCCCTGATGCCTGAGCACTTGAATGACCCTGTATGCGGTAATTACGGTGTGCTGATTAAAATTGAGATAGATAAGGAGATTTGAGTTGAGTGAGTCGGAAAGACCGAAAGTCAGGAAAGTCCGCAAGTCGGAAAGACGGAAAGTCAAAAAGATAAAAGCCCAATAATCAGATAACAAAAAAATAAACTTCCGGACTTTCCGACTTATCGGACTTTCGGACTAAAAATAACAAACTTCCGGACTTTCGGTCTTTTCCGACTTCCGGACTAAAAAAACATATGTCGTTTATAAAACTGAAAACAGCATTACCCGGCCCTAAAGGACTGGCTGCTTTGGAGAGAAGAAAAAATGCATTACCTAATGGTTTGGCAAAATCAACAGATATTGTTGTTGAACGTGCTGAGGGCGCTTTGGTATGGGATGTAGATGGCAATCAACTGATCGATTTCGCGGGTGGTATAGGTATGATCAACGTTGGTCACGGCAACCTGCAGGTGGTAAACGCTATAAAAGACCAGCTGGATAAATATATCCATACCTGCTCACTGGTTACCACAATGGAACCCTATCTTGACCTTGCCGAACTGCTTAACAGCATAACGCCGGGCAACTTTCCTAAGAAAACATTGCTGGCAAACTCTGGCTCCGAAGCTGTAGAGAACGCGATAAATGTTGCCAAATATTACACCAAACGCAACGCCGTTTTGTGTTTTGAGGCGGCTTATCACGGTCGTACCTTACTAACATTGAGCCTAACCAGCAAGTATACCTTATTTAAAAAGGGCTTTGGCTCATATGTGTCTGATATTTACCGTGTACCTGCGCCAAACACCTATCGGGGCATTGAAGGAATGAGTGAGGATGAATACGTTGCCTGGTGTATTAAAAAGCTCGAAGAAGCGTTTATTTCACAGGTCGATCCGGAATCGTTGGCAGCCATTATTATTGAACCAGTACAGGGTGAGGGTGGCTTTTTGCCGATGCCCGACGCTTATCTATATAAGCTACGAGAAATATGCGATCGTTACGGAATTGTTTTTATTGTTGATGAAATTCAATGCGGAGCAGGTCGTACCGGTAAGTTTTTCGCTGTTGAGCATAGTGGTGTAGTGCCTGATATTGTAGTAAGTGCCAAATCCATTGGTGCGGGTATGCCGATCAGTGCTATTACCGGCAAGGCGGAAATTTTGGATGCTCCGCATTTGGGTGGTGTTGGCGGTACTTATGGCGGTAGTCCGGTTGCATGTGTGGCAGCTATTGAAGCTATAAAAATTATAAAAAGCGATGCGTTTTTGAACAGGGTGAATGAAGTAGGTGAGATCATCCGCACAACCCTTGAAAGCTGGAAGGAAAAATATCCATTAATTGGCGATGTACGCGGTATAGGCGCCATGCGCCTGGTTGAATTTGTAAAAGATCGCGATAGCAAAGAACCCGATGCTGAAGCAACGCTGGAAATAATTAAAGATGCCGTAGCGCACGGACTATTAATGATCCGTGCAGGTTTATTCAGTAATTGCATCCGTTTGCTGCCGCCTATAGTTATTACAGATGAACAATTAACCGAAGGCTTACAGGTTTTGGAAGATGCCATTGCCCGCGCGCAGGAAAAAAGAGCAGTAACAATCAGTTAATTTATATGGCAAATCTCATCATTCATAATGCAAACCTGCTTTCCCTTCACCAGGGATTTAAGCAGGATAGTGGCGATACTATTGCCATTGAAGGTAATAGCATTAAAGCTATTGGCAGATGGGATGAGCTAAAGTCATTGGTGCATGCAGGTACAACCGTAATTGATGCCGGTGGCAAAACGGTAATGCCGGGTTTTAATGATTCTCATATCCACATCTGGAAAGTGGGTAACCTTAAAACTTTTATGTTAGATGTACGGTCGGCGGGCAGTTTGGATGAGATGCTAGGCATGATCCGCGATTATCATTGGCGAAATCCTGATGTATCCTGGATAACCGCCCGTGGCTTTAATGAAGCAGGTTGGAAGGATGGCCGCATGCCCGATAAAAATGACCTGGATAAGGTTGTCAATAATAAACCCGTTTACGTAATCCGTACCTGTGCGCACATAGCGGTAGCAAATACCCGGGCGCTGGAGGCAAGTAATATTACGGCAAATACACCTGTGCCCTCAGGCGGTATGATGTATATAGGAGCGGATAGAAAGCCTAACGGTGTTTTCTCCGAGACTGCATTAGGTTTGGTGAGTAAGCATATACCAGCTTATACAAAAAGTGAGTTGAAGGTAATGGTTAAGGCGGCCCGTAATGAATTATACAGCCTCGGCATTACCGCTGCTACCGACCCTGCTGTTGATCCCTTATTATTACAGGCTTATTATGAAATGCATGAGGCTGATGAATTAGGATTCCGATTAAATGCTATCCCCATTTTATTGCCCGATGGCGGTGAAAAGCCCTATGAGCTGCCCGAATATTATTCATCGGATTGGTTTAATGTAAATACTGTAAAATTTTTTAGCGATGGCGGTTTGAGCGGTAAAACAGCTGCCCTTAAACGTTATTATAAAAATACTAAGGAGCAGGGGATACTTCGCCTGCAAAAAGAACAATACCTGCAACTGGGTAAAGCCGCTATGGAAAAAGGCCTGGGATTAGCTACCCATGCCATTGGTGATGCTGCTATTGAATTTGTGGTTGACAGTTACCGTCAATTAACTGAAATATTCCCCAATACCATAAAACGCATAGAACACTTGGGTTTGCCTGAAGAGAAGCATTTGGAAACCATGGCTAAATACAACATGGCTACATCCATGCAAACCATATTCATCAGTGAGCTGGGTAAAAACTTCAGGCAATATCTGGATCAGGAATACCTGGATCAATGTTACCCGGTAAAATCGGTCTTAAAACATGGCATATTAACCGCTTTATCATCCGATGCACCTGTGGTTAGTGATCTCAACCCACTTAAGGGTACTCAGGCCGCCGTTACCCGTAAGGATAATGAAGGATATGCTGTTGCTCCCCGGGAATCTATTAGTGTTGCTGAGGCCTTAAAGGCATACACCATTAACGCGGCTGCTATAGGTAATGCAACCCAATACGGTGCGTTACAACCCGGCCAATTGGCCGATTTGATCATATTAAGCCATGATCCTTTAAAAACAGCAGCAAATGAGCTGTCACATATTAAAATTGAACGCACATTTGTTGATGGTAAATGTGTGTTTCAAGTTTAAGTCTATTAGAGAAAGGAACACAAAAAGAATCTTTTTAGCATTTATGCACTCATAAGTAAAAGCGCTGCCAATTTTCTCAAATCATACAGCAAAAGGTTCGAAATTTGTACAGGCAGGGCGACTTAAACAAGGGCGTTCCCGCTGATAGAAGCGGGCGGGCTATCCACTCATACGCCCGCAGGCGTCCCGCTTGTGGCCTGTTTGCTTAGTATACGATTGCGATAAACTTTGTGTTTTAACAAATAAACATTCATCAAAAAGAGGTCATCTTGCATGTTGGCCACAAGCGGGACGCTTGCGGGAGCAAGGGGATAAAGAAAAGAATAACAACTTCACCTGAATAAAAGCGAATGGCTAGCAAGTAAAAATGGTTAAATCAGCAGATAGGCATGTATATTCCGGGAGGTTAGACCATGTGATTCCGTGCTTCACGTTCATGTACTTGTGTGAGATGTCCCAGAATGTCCAATTTATGGATTAAACTTAAAATATTCGCCCTATAATTATCTTAAAAATAGCTTTTTCAGTGCCACTGGTAAATCCATAACCCACGCCACCGTTAAACTCCCAATCAGGACTGGTATTCAGGTCAGTCGCAACAAATAGCTGTTGCATTTGCTTTTGGAACGGATCATAGTTAAAAAATGGGCCGGTGCTGCCATAATATTCTAATCCAAGGGCAACTACTTTAGTTACATCATAACTTCCCTTCACATTAGGGGAAAAGATAAAGCCGCGGTTTTCGTCAGGTCCCGCAAAGCTCTTATCCAGTGTTGGATTTACCGAAATATAGATTTTATTCCATTTCTTATCTGCAATCGGCCTAATTTCCAGGGTACAGGTATTATTGGAAAAGGCTTGTTTCTGAAATCCGAATTCTGTTGAAATGCTTGCACCTATCGGCCAGTTCCAGCTTAAAGGGGCCGCAAAACGTGGTCTGATATGCGAGCCGACATAAGCGGTACGGCCTTCACTTCCAATCGAATTAAAGAAATAAAATCCAGTTTCAAACCAAGGTGTCCAACCGTGCGTTATTTCAACTGTTTCATGCACTTCATGATTGTCGGGCAACTGGCCATCCATAACTGTTTTAAATCCATTAGCGGTATAGTTGCTGTGTAGTTCCACCATCGTCCGGCCGGAGTCAACAGTTGCTGATCCATAAACCTGTATTTCGTAATTGTCCTGTGCTTTAACACCGGTTGCCAGTAGTACAACGCAAATTAAAATGAGTATAAATCTTTTCATAGCTTTAGTTATTATTGATATTTCCTCCATTGATCATGTGTGAGGCGATCCCCCGCCACTATTGCATTCGTCCAGTGCCAAAAACGGAGTGGCGCTGATTTTTTTTGAGTTGACGTTTTGATTTGAGATCCTTCCGGTTGGGTTCTATAATAGCCATTATTGACATGATTATATTTCTTTGGTTAAAAGTATAAATGCAAATTGAAGAGATTCTGTAGTAACTGGACCGTAAGGCTGAATAGTTTTAACAGGTATTTTGTCTATATACTCCCGCTCCCGCAAGCTTGTAGCTCGTGGCTGTGCATAGCTACAGTTTGCAAACTGAATATACTTATATATAATATAGCAGTAGCGTTCAAAGCTCACAAGACATGGGCCGGGATTCGTATGAGTTATAATCGGCTCTTTAACCTGTCCCTTACCGTACAGTAAGTGTTCGATATCGCACGTTGTTGGTTGGTAATACACAAATAAATTGCTTAATATCAAATTGATACATCAATGGCATAATCTATGCGGCGATTTGCCCGGACATCGTACAATTGCATCATGGAAGAGCACATTTGGTTTCTGGTTGAGTTATTTATCTCGGGTAAAGCGACTGAAGCTGAAGCAAGTGAGCTTGCCTATCTATTAGGTAGCCACGCTGATCTGCTAAACATGGTCAAAGAATTCCTGGGTGAATACAACGACCCTGATCCGCAGGTAACATTCAGCCAAAAGCAGGCTTTACTGAACCGGGCCGAAAACATCCATAATGAATTTGCTTACCTGCGCCAACCCACTCAAACCAGGCAGCGCGTACAGGTTGTTAACGATAATGTCCTCTCTAAAATTCCAAAGATCAGCTTTGCGGACAGGGTAAGACACGAAAGCCTGATATTCAGTCAGCTGCTTAAAATAACCATCCGGCAGCTCCGCCGTAACCGGGCCATTTCCTTTATCAACATCAGCGGGCTGGCTATTGGCATGGCCACTGCCATACTTATATTTCTTTGGGTGGCCAATGAATTGAGTTACGATCAGTTCCATACAAATAAAGACCGCATTTACGAGGTTTATAGCCAAACAAAGGTTAATGGGCAGCTACGGGTTGACGGTGGACTACCATCAATACTTGCGCCGGTATTAAAAGCCAATTATCCGCAGGTGGAAGAAGTTAACCGCCTTTCGGGAGTAGGTTCCTTTGTTTTAAAGCATGGTGACAAGCGTTTTGAAGGCAGGGGGGTGTTAACAGATCCTAATTTCTTTAAATTTTTTAGCTACCAGTTTTCAGAAGGCAATGCAGCGACAGCATTAACGGGTTTACATACCATTGTATTAACCCAACAAATGGCGCACAAACTGTTTGGCAATGAAGACCCGATGGGGAAAATTGTGAAGATAGACAGTATTGCCAATTTTACCGTGACCGGGGTGCTTAAACCATTACCTGCCAATACCGTGCTCAATTTTGTTGAATATTTTGTTCCGTTAAGCTATATGAAAGAGGTGCATTGGGCAAGGGACGATTGGGGATCAAATACAGTACAGACATACGTCATGCTCAAGCACGGAATAAGCCGCCAAACCGTTGAGGGGCTTTTCTGGAACGTTTTCAGTAATCAGCATGTGAACCCGGGTACAAATGCCGTAGTACAGCCCATGGCAGATTGGTGGCTATATTCTGATTATGAAAACGGAAAATTCCTGCCCGGCAGATTGGTAATGGTGAAATGGTTTGCGCTGATTGCTGCACTGGTGATGCTGATAGCTTGTATCAATTATATGAACCTAGGTACCGCCCGTAGTGCCAAACGCGCTAAAGAGGTGGGTATACGTAAAGTGGCTGGCGCAGGCCGTGGAATACTAATAAAACAATTCCTTGGTGAATCGGTGCTCACCGCAATTACGGCAGCAGTACTGTGCATCGGACTAGTGCAGCTTTGTCTGCCTGCATTTGACAATTTAGTAGGGGATAACCTTACCGTACCTTATGGCAACCCTTTGTTTTGGCTGGCTGTGATATCATTTGCATTTATTACAGGTATTTTTGCGGGTATTTACCCAGCATTCTATCTTTCGGCATACCGGCCAGTAAAAGTGTTGAAAGGTATTTTGACCTCTGCTGGGTCGTTACTCGCGCCCCGTAAAGTTATGGTTGTGATGCAGTTTACGCTGGCCATCACCTTTATTATTTGTACGCTGGTAATTTACCGGCAGATAGATTTTGGATTGCACCGCAGCAAAGGTTATGATTCAACCAACCTGGTCAATATTTACATTAAGGGTGATATAGAAAAAAACTACCCGGTTATAAAGCAGGAATTACTGGAAAGCGGTGCCATTACCGGTATAACGCGCACAAACTCATCGGTTGATGATATATGGACAGCGAATGATGATTACAGCTGGCAGGGCAAAAACCCATCAGTCAGTATTACATTTGAAGAAAACTTTACCGACCAGGACTTTACGCAAACCTCGGGCATTACACTGCTTGAAGGGCGTGATATTGATGTGTATCGTTACCCAAGCGATACTGCCGCCGTATTGCTTACCGAAACTGCAGTGAAAAAAATAGGTTTTAAAAATCCTGTAGGCCAATTGATTAAGAAGGGCAACATCAATTTACATGTTGTTGGTGTAATAAGGGACTATATTGCTGGTTGGGCCTATGAGTTACCCAAACCCATTATTATACGCGGAACCACTAAACAATATGGTGCTATGAACTTCAGGTTAAGCAACACACAGCCGGTGAGCACCAGCCTGTCAAAGATTGGCGCCATAGTCAGAAAATACAATCCCGATTATCCATTTGCTTATAGATTTGTGGACAATATATATAAGGACCGTATAAAAGGCGACGAAAACTTCGGTACAATGGCGGCTGCTTTTGCGGGCCTAGCCATTTTTATTTCGTGCATGGGTTTGTTTGCTTTGGCTACGTTTATGGCCGAAAACAGGATAAAGGAAATCGGTATCCGCAAGGTATTAGGTGCATCTGTAGCCGCCATCACAACCCTGTTATCAAAAGACTTTTTGGCGTTGGTGGCAATAGCGTTCGTTATCGCGTCGCCCATAGCCTGGTGGCTAATGAACAAATGGCTCAGCAATTATCCGTTACATATCAGTATAGGTTATTGGGTGTTTCTGCTAACCGGCGCGGCATCTATCCTGATTGCTTTGGTTACGGTGGGTTTTCAGGCGCTAAAAACGGCTATACTTAACCCCATTAAGAACCTGAGAACTGAATGACCTGCAGGCAAATGAGCAGCACTATAAAAATTAATCAATAGGAGTTTATCCCGCCGGTTTCTTCAAATCATGTAGAAAGTGATTCTGAAATTGTCCTGCCAATACGACTTAAACGATATTAATCAATGTCAAAAAGCCTTTAAATTATAGACTTAAAGGCTTTTTTCATTTTCTCTAATAGGTGGTGGGTTAGTATGAATGCGGCGTATATTTATTTATTACGCTGCCATCCTGGTATAATTCAAGTATAGCATAGCCGGGCGGGGTCTCTTCATAATATCCTTCGCCTGCAGATTTATCATCGCCTTTACCCCACCAATAGCCACTCATTGCGCCGTTACAAAAATATTGTGTGCCATTGTAGGATGCGGTATCCAATAAATGATTGTGACCGCTCAGGCATACTTTTACTTTGTCGCGATGTTGATAGAATAAGGCTTTTAATTTTTTATAGTCGGAGTGCATGCCTCCTTCCCAAAATGGGGTTACACCCAGGATAGGGTAATGTGACATGATTAAAACAGGCTGATCTGCAGGTAATTTTTCAAGCTCATTTTTTAACCAGTTGAATTGCTCGTCATCTAAAGTGATGGATGGATTATTACCATCAACTATAATAAAGTGCCAGCCAGCTTTGCTAAAGCTGTAATACCTGTTAGGTATACCTAAACGCTTTACCACATAATCTTTGCCATACATTGCATCTGATTTATCAGGTGCAGCCCACCAGGTATCATGGTTGCCGATGCAACTATGAACTTCATAACCATTTATTCCTTTAGTGCAATCATCCCATAAATTCCATAACTCTGTTACGCGCTCCTTTTTTACATCATCATATGATGCGTCGAATATAGAATCACCACCATTCAGGAAAAAATCTATTTTTTGCTTTTTTATTTCTTCCAGGCACTTTTTAAATTTCTCCGGTGCGTCTAAGTCAGGCCTGATATGAACATCGGTTATGTGTGCAACCCTTAATGCAAGCTTGGATTTGCTTTTCGCTTCAGTTATAGCAGCATTTGCAATATTGCTTTTGCTTGTTATCAGACCGGTAGCTGCCAATATACCGGCGCTTTTAATAACATCTCTTCTTTTCATAGCTATATTTAATCTTTGTTTAGCAAAACTAAACATTGTTTATAAATATATTACTAATTTAAAGTTAACTCTATATATTATTCATTGTTCAAACATTTGCTTACTGATTTGGGAAAAGGCGCAAAATTCTCTGTTGTCTTACCTATAAGGCATGTGATTATTGGTGTTTACATATACTTAACAATGTTTTGTTTGTTTATTTATAAACAATGTTTAGTTTTGCTAAACAAACCATTTGAACAATGAAACTTAAATTAGTTATTTTATTAATGTTGATCACCGCTTCTGTTGTAGCACAGGGCAGGAAAACAAAGAATATTGTATTCATTTCAATTGATGGGTACCGCTGGCAGGAAATCTTTCATGGGGCAGACTCCGCTCTTTTGAGGGTAAAAAAATTCAATCAGCAGGATTCAGCTTCTGTTGCAGCCAAGTATTGGGCGCCTACAATGGACGAGCGCCGCAAAAAGCTTATGCCATTTTTTTGGAGTGTTATTGCTAAAGAAGGCCAGTTATATGGCAACCGTGATTTAGGTAATAATGTAAATGTTAAAAACAGATTTTGGTTTTCATACCCCGGCCGTAGCGAAACCATATGTGGTTATTATGATCCGGCTGTAAATTCTAATTCTTATCCTGATAATCCTAATATAAATGTGTTTGAATTCATAAATAAACAAAAAGGTTATGAAAACAAGGTGGCAACCATTGCCGGTTGGGATGCGGTAGCCAGGGTTGTAAATCGTGATCGTAACCATATGCTGCTAATCAACCCATATGAAAACGTAACGGGCCCAAACCTAACGGAGGCGCAGAAACTGGCTAATGAGATTCAGAATTATTTACCGGATTATTTTGGAAGGGATGTGCGTTGGGATATGAATACTTATGCCATTGCAAAAACCTATATTATGGCTAATCATCCCAAGGTTACTTATATAGATTTTGATGATCCTGATGAATTAGGACATGCCGGGCAATATGATTCATTTTTAGATGCTGCTCATTATTTAGATGCAATGATTGGGAAACTGTGGGAAACCTTGCAAAAGGACCCTTTTTACAAAAACAATACAACGTTTGTTATCTGCCCTGATCACGGTCGCGGTATTGGTGATCTGTGGACCAGTCATGGAACAAGCGCGCCGCATTCAAATGAAACCTGGTTGGCAGTTTTAGGGCCTGATACCCCGGCAATAGGGGAAGTGAAAACTTCCGGGCAAATTTACCAGGATCAAATAGCGCAAACGATAGCTCAATTACTCGGGTTTACATTTACTGCTAACCACCCTGTTAACAATAAAATCGAAACAGTTTTTAAATAGATTTTTTTAAGCCGGAATGATGCGCTCACCTGTCATTCCGGCTTACACTTTTTTGCAAAATTATCGCCCCATAAACTCA
This sequence comes from Mucilaginibacter mallensis, assembly GCF_900105165.1. NCBI lineage: Bacteria > Pseudomonadati > Bacteroidota > Sphingobacteriia > Sphingobacteriales > Sphingobacteriaceae > Mucilaginibacter > Mucilaginibacter mallensis. The sequence continues at coordinate 3,460,687 of NZ_LT629740.1, read as the reverse complement.
TTGATTAATCCTCACCTACAACTACCTATAGGTAAATGAGTATAAATGCCTCGACTGTGTTTACAAATACTTAACATAAGTTTAGTAATGTGTTTATAAACAAAGTTTAGTTTTGCTAAACAAACTAACAGCAAAATTATGACACAAATTTATACAAAAACGGGAATGCTGTTCACAGCGCTCCTTTTGTTTTGTTCATTACAAATGTATGGGCAAACGAAAATTTCAGGAACCGTTGTTGATGAGACAGAAGCGGTTTTGCCAAATGTTACTATCAGGTTAAAAACTAATCCATCAACCCTTACCAGTACTGACTCAAAGGGGCATTTTCAAATTAATGTTAATAATGAAAATGAGTACCTGATTTTAAGTTTCGTAGGCTATGCCCGGCAGGAAGTTGCAGTAAAAGGCAATACCGCGTTAACCATCCATATGAAGCCTACAGCCGGAGGATTAAACGAAGTTGTGGTGGTTGGCTATGGAACACAGAAAAAGGTTGATTTAACCGGCGCTGTGAGTACCGTAAGCGGTGAAGTATTGGAAAATCGCCCTATAGATAATATAGGAAGGGGTTTGCAGGGAGAGCTGCCAGGCTTAAATATAACATCATACAATGGCAAGCCCGGAACTCCGGCAACCTTTAATATCCGGGGTTTTACCTCCATTAATGGCGGTGGGCCGCTAATATTGGTGGATGGAGTTGAAACCAGCCTTGATGACATCAATCCCGATGATGTAGCGAGCGCAACAGTGCTGAAGGATGCAGCTTCTTCGGCTGTTTATGGCTCACGCGCTGCATTTGGGGTGTTGCTGATCACTACCAAATCAGGCCATACAGGTGCTCCTAAAATTACTTACAACTTTAATTACTCAGTACATAAGATCACCAATTTACCTGACGTTGTAACCGACCCGGGTACAGTTGTTGATTATAAAAACGAAGCCTACTCTGCTTATTATGGCTCAAATCTTTACAATGCTACCGAAACAGCTTATGCGCACCAACGGTCGGCAAATCCAAGCCTGCCCGCAACTATAGTCGACCCATCAACCGGGCAATATGATTACCTGGGCGGTACCAATTGGTTTAATGAAGCATACAAATCTGGGAATCCCAGCCAAATCCATAACATAAGTGTTAGCGGTGGTACTGACAAAGTTACTTATTACTTTTCAGCCGGCTATAATTCACAGGATGGGATATTTCGTTATAATCCGGATTATTATGACCGTTATAACCTGCGTGCCAAATTGGATATTGAACTTACAAAATGGCTGCACATAACAACCAATTCTGCTTATAACCGTACTACTTACAACTCTCCATCTTTACAGAATGGTTACTGGGTATCACAAGGCGATTTTTTCCATGCAATAGGGCGTGAAAATTCATTAGCTGTACCTAAAAATCCAGATGGTTCATGGACTTCAGCAGGGGTAGCTATCGGATTTTTAGAACAAGGTGGCCGCACAGATACAGTAAACAACCGCACACAAAATACTATTGGTTTCAATACATCTTTCTTTAACAATAGCTTGCGGATTAAAGGTGATTATACCTTCCGTTCTACTAATAATTATATGCAAGGTTACCAGATACCGGTACCTTATGAAACCGGACCGGACAAGACGGTATCTTATGCAGGAACCAGTCTTGCCTATGCAGCAGCAGATGATCAATCATATTATAACATCAACTTGTATGCTGAATATGAAAAAAACTTTGGTACGAAAAATTATTTCAAAGCCGTATTGGGTTATAATCAGGAAGAAAATAATTACAACTCGTTTTCAGCAAGTAATAATAATTTGATCAGTAATTCAATAGGCACGCTTAATGAAACAACAGGCACACCACCGTCGGTAGGTGCCAACGGCTATCAATGGGCGCTTAGAGGATATTTTGCCCGCCTAAATTATGAGTACGACAAAAAGTATTTGTTAGAAATAGCAGCACGTGAAGATGGTTCTTCGCTTTTCCCATCTGATCAGCATTATGGTTTTTTCCCATCCGCTTCTGTTGGCTGGAGGGTTTCAGAAGAGCCATTCTTCAAAAGCCTGCTCAATGTGGTTAACAGTCTTAAGTTCCGTGCATCGTATGGCTCATTGGGAAATGACCAAAGTTTGCAAAATTACCAATTTATCCCGGTGCTCACTTCCGGAACAACCGGCAGCATATTGGGCGGTACCCAGCAAACTTATGTAGGTGCCCCTAATTTAGTATCACCCAATATTACCTGGGAAACCATTACTACAAAAAACCTGGGTATAGACGTTACTTTCTTTAAAAAATTAAATGCAACGTTTGATATTTACCGCCGCTATACCAATAACATGATTACCCAGGGATTTGCCCTGCCAGCTGTATTGGGAGCAACCCAGCCACTGGAAAACGCGGCCGATCTGCGTACCGATGGATGGGAATTAAATCTTACTTACAATGATGAAACCACTATAGCCGGAAAGCCATTTAAGTATGGTATACATGCTAACCTTTGGGATAATCAATCAATAATTACGAAATATTATAATCCTACTGGTTATTTCCTTAACAACCCCATAAATGGTAGTCCGGCTTATTATAACGGTGCGCATGTTGGTGATATCTGGGGATTAACCGACATTGGGATATTTCAAACCAATGCAGCCGCTAAAGCAGCGCCTGATCAATCACTTTTCCAAGGCTATTATAACCTGAACCAGGCGGGTGAACTACAGTATAAAGATCTGAACCACGATGGTAAAATAACCTATGGCAATGGTACAATATCAAACCCGGGAGATATGAGTGTAATTGGTAATACCACGCCTCGGTATAACTTTGGGTTTGGCGGTAACTTTACCTATGATAATTTCGACTTTAGTGTTTTCTTCCAGGGGGTAGGTAAGGAATCTTTCTATCCTGGTAATAGCGGGTATTACTGGGGCATGTTCTTTGCACCATGGGAAAACGTTTACCAGAACATAGTTGGTAATACCTGGACACCGCAAAATACAAATGCTTTTTATCCATCCCTTAAAGGCTGGCGAGCAGGCGATGCAGGTTCATTGTTAGACCTGGCCACTCCACAATCACGATACATATACAGCGCCGCTTATATACGCCTTAAAAATTTAACCGTAGGCTATACATTTCCGATGCCTATGCTAAAGAAAATAGGTGTTGACCGCATACGGGTATATGTGAGCGGTGAAGACTTGTGGGAAAGTGATAAGCTGCCGCAAGGGTATGATCCGGAAGGATTGAGAGGGTATGCGTCAGGCGAGTTATATCCTTTCCAGCGCGCGTATTCTTTTGGGGTTGATGTGAAGTTCTAATATTAAATTTTAAGAAATCAATAGTCATGAAAAAGATATATATAATTCCACTATCGTGTATGCTGATAAGTATGTTATCATTATACTCATGTAAAAAAGATAGTTTTTTAAATAGATACCCGGTATCAAGTATCACCGCAGAAAGTTTTTTTAATAATGCAGCTGATTTAAATACCTATTGCAATAGCTTGTATAGCTATGTTCCGGGCAGTACATCGGTGGCGCTGAATGATCAGCAGAGTGATAATTATGAGAGTCGTCCTTTTAACCTGGTAACAGCAGGTCAAATTACAATACCAGCTACTGCAAGCGCAAGCACGGCATGGAATGGCGCAAGCTGGAGCTGGTTGTTTTTGTACCAGGTAAATTATTTTCTTGAAAACTACCAAAAAGCAGTTGCTACTCCCGCAGTAATAGATCATTATGTGGGCGTTGCCCGGTTTTTCAGGGCATGGTTTTATTTTGATAAGGTAAAAGCATATGGTGATGTGCCATTTTATGGCAGAACCGTAACGACAGCGGACAACGCCGACTTATATAAGGCGAGAGATCCGCGTGCGTTAGTAATTGATTCTGTAATGGCCGATCTCAAATATGCAGCTAAGTACGTGAATTCTACCGGTCCTTCCGGAACAATTACAAAATGGGCTGCGTTGGCGCTTATGGCGCGGGTAGGGCTTTATGAGGGGACTTACAGGGAATATCGTTCCATTAGCGGTTGGCAGCAACTTTTGCAAACAGCAGACAGCGCTGCCCTGGTGGTGATGCAAAGCGGGCAGTTTAAATTGTTTAGTACAGGAAACCCAAATACAGATTATCAAAACTTATTTATTACCCATTCGCCTTCTGATCCACAGAGTGCGGAAATCATATTGGGCAAATTCTATAGCAATACCATTCCTGTATATACACCACTTGACGGCGACATCTATGCTTATGGCGTTGCTTTTTCAAAAGCGTTCATGAATAATTACCTAACCTCAAGCGGCACTCCTTTTACCTCTGTTCCGGGTTATGATACAATGATGATAAAAGGCGAATTTACCAATCGCGACCCAAGGATGAAACAATCTGTTTTACCGCCTACGGTAACGTATGGTAACCTTAACGGCGCTCAAACCATGACCGATGCGCGTTCGGGTTATTTGCAGATCAAATATTATGACCCTGCTACACCTTCTTATAATACAAATTACAATGCTGCCATCGAGTTCCGTTTGGGAGAGATGCTGCTTGTTTACGCAGAAGCGAAAGCCGAACTGGCCAACAGCGGAGGGGGCACATTTACCCAGGCCGATCTGGACATGTCTGTTAATTTATTAAGAGACAGGGCAGGTATGCCGCACCTGTTAATGACCGTCCCGATCGATCCCGTTTTGGCAGCAAATTATTCAAATGTATCTGGTCAATTAGAGAATGTGCTGCTTGAAATTCGCCGTGAACGACGCGTAGAATTAGCCTGTGAAGGATTAAGATATGATGATATTATGCGGTGGAAGAACGGCCCTTTGTTGGCAAAACCTGGTTTCGGAATGTATTTCCCCGGTTTAGGAACTTATGACCTGAACGGAGACGGCGTTCCGGACATTGCCCTGGTAACAAGCTTACCTGCAAATAAGGTAACAGGTATTTCTTATTTCGTGCTGGGCACTGACTTTGGTCTTAGTAATGGCACTTCGGGAAACATCGTACCTAATCCTGGTTTAGTAAAAACATTTACTGATCCTAAGGATTACCTAATGCCTTTACCAACCCAGGAGCTGTTACTTAATAAGAATTTAAAACAGAATCCGGGCTGGTAGTAAAACGGGGGTAAGATATTTTTTTGATTAGTTTGAGTTGTTAAATAGGGCCGCAGTAGCTGCGGTCCTATTTTAAATATCATCATTAATCAGTAATAAGGCAACATATCATTAATATGCAAAGGATCACCACTTTATTTCTATTCGTTTATCTTTTTTCATTTTCAGTAGTCGCTCAATCATCTTATATCCCTTCTAAAAGCAATATTGAAAACCGGAAATGGTTTGAAAATAGCAGGTTGGGTTTGTTCATTCATTTTGGCGTTTATACACAGTTAAACGATCCTGATGAAGCTTGGGCCATGCGAAGATATGGCGTACCACAATATGAAAAGTTTGCAGATGAGTTCGATCCGAAAGATTTTAACGCAAAGAGATGGGTGTCTGAAGCGAAGAAATTAGGATTCAAATATATTACGATCACTACTAAACATCACGATGGTTTTTGCCTGTTCGATTCAAAATACACGGATTGGACTATTATGCACCATGGCAAATACCGTCACGATATAATTAAAGATATCGCGGAAGAGTGTCATAAACAGGGAATAAAATTATGGCTGTACTATTCAATATTAGATTGGCATCACCCGGATTTTGTATTTCACAAAGAAGATGGCGGAGTTTACGCACATCAGCTACCCAATCCAAACAGGGACGAGAAAAAATATATTCAATATATGAAGAACCAGCTAACGGAATTATTGACTAATTACGGAACTGTTGCAGGGATTTGGTTTGACGGATATTGGTCTAAAAACACGGATAGATGGCCATTTGGTGAAATTTATAGCTTGATCCATAAAATACAATCGGCCTGCATGATCATTAATAACCATGATATGTTTTATATTCCAGGAGAAGATGCCATGGTATATGCGCTATATGACCCATTTCCGCAACATGATTATGACAACGATCCTATTTTGAGAAAATTGCCGCTGCAAGCAATGGATAAAAGCTCAGATAAATGGGGATATTGTTCTAAACAGATATACAAACCAGTTGATACCCTTCTAAATAATATGCGCAAAGTATCAGAAAGGCACGCTACGTTTGTGCTAAATACAGGGCCATTGCCTGATGGTAATATTGATCCTCATTTTATAGACTCGATGGAAATAGTTCATGACCAGTTAATAAAAAAATAAGAGAAAAGTACTGACGAAAAAAATAACTTACGACCTAATTGGCCGTAATAATTAGAACCGCTGATGTTTGCAAACTTTAAGATAATTTACGATGATAAGAAAGATTAAAAAAATAATTGTTTTTATACTAATTATCGTACTTAAATGCTTCTTGGCGAATGCGCAAGAATATAAACCTACATGGGAAAGTCTTGATAAAAGGCCTGTACCTGAGTGGTTCAAAGACGCTAAATTTGGCATCTTTATTACATGGGGGGTGTATTCAGTTCCTTCATACGCTCCAAAAGGGCAATATGCTGAATGGTACCAATACTGGTTACAAACCGGAGCATTTAATGGTGCTGTGGCAAAATACCATAAACGAGTATTTGGCGACGAAACTTGCTATGATCTGGCAAAACATTTTAAAGCCGAGTTATACGATCCGGATGAGTGGGTAAAGTTGTTTGAAAGATCGGGGGCAAAGTATGTGATACCTGTGGCTAAACATCACGATGGTTATTGCTGGTGGCCAAACAAATACACTGAACAAGCATGGGGCTTTCCCTGGACTGCTGCTGATATAGGCCCCCAAAGAGATTTATTGGGCGATTTATTTAATGCCTTGCACAAAACATCGCTAAAAGCGGGCGTATATTTTTCATGGTACGAGTGGTTTAATCCATTATATAAATCCAATCCTGAAAAATATGCTTTGCAATACGCTATACCTCAAGCAAAAGATTTGATAGAAAGATATAAGCCTGATGTTTTCTGGACTGATGGCGACTGGGAGCAAAGTGATACCACCTGGCATTCAACTGAATTTTTAAACTGGTTGTATAATGAAAGTTCGGTGAAAAACGAAATTGTTACCTATGACCGTTATGGCAAGGGCATAAGGTTTAAACATGGCAGTGTATACACACCAGAATACCAGCCCGACATGGAGTTTGGTGATCATTATTTTGAGGAAAGCCGGGGGATTGGATTTTCATATAGCAATAATAAAATGGAGGATGCATGGGATTACAACTCGCCACAAATACTTGTACTCTTGCTGAGTGATATAGTAAGCAGGGGTGGAAATTTACTGCTTGATATTGGCCCGGATGCTTCTGGAAAAATTCCACCAATTATGCAGGAACGACTTTTACAAATAGGCGATTGGCTCAAAATAAATGGGAAAGCAATCTATAATACCCGGAAATGGATCAGACCATGCCAATGGAGCATTGGACGAAAAGATTATAAACCTAAAAGAACCGAGGGTGATTTTAAGGCAAATGGTGGTTTTATGCTGAAACTAACCATAGATCCTGATCCAGGTTACGCCGTTAAAGAATGTTTCTTTACAGTCAATCCAGGTACTAAAGAAGTGTTTGCCATATTACCAAAATGGCCGGATAATAACCGTTTTACGATAAAGGACATGCAGTTAAAGCCCGGAACAATTATTCGACTATTAGAAACAAACGAAACATTGAAGTGGAAACAGATCGGCAAAGATGTAATACTGACTTTCCCGGCATTTGCCCCCAATAAATATAAAAGTCAATATGCCTATGCCTTAAGCATACAGTAAGGTTTATCTAAATAAAATTAAGCACGAAAAAAGCAAGATGGATAGAAAAGAATTTATAGCAAAAACAAGCTTTGCAGGTAGCACACTTTTATTTGCCCGTATTCCGGATTTGAAGCCGAAAAGTAAAAAAATAAGATTTGGCGTAATTACTGATTTACACCACGATATTATATACGATGGGTTGCCTCGTTTATCAGCATATATTGACGAGATGAATATAAAAGCGCCTGATTTCATAATCCAAATGGGTGATTTTTGCATTCCAAAAAAAGAAAACCTTTCATTGATCGACGTTTGGAACAAATTCAAAGGGCCCAAATATCATGTAATTGGCAATCATGATACTGACGGGGGATATACCCGTGACCAGGTAATTGAGTTTTGGAATGCAAAGGCTAAATATTATTCTTTTGATGTTAATGGTTTCCACTTTGTAGTTTTAGATGGTAATGAACATAATCCATCGCCCGACAGGCCGGCAGGATATGCACGCTACATTTCACCTGCCCAGGTAGAGTGGTTAAAAACTGACCTGGATACAACCACATTCCCTATTATCATATTTTGTCATCAAGGGTTGGATAATGATGCCGGGGGGCTTGAAAATGGCACCTTGTTAAGATATACGCTTGAACAGGCTAATCAAAAAGCTGACCGGCAGAAAGTTATATTGGTATTGAGCGGACACCATCATCAAGACTATTATAATCACATCAATGATATACATTATGTGCAGATAAATAGTGCTTCATACCAGTGGTTGGGCGATAAGTATAAAGAGATCCGTTATTCTCCGGAAGTTGACAGTGCTCATCCAAATGTTAAATATACGGTGCCCTACAAAGACCCACTATGGGCAATTATTGAGGTCGACAATAGCGGAAAAATAAGAGTTGAAGGCAAAAAGACTGTTTTCGTTGGTTCCTCCCCTGAGAAATTGGGTGTAGACATGACTGCGTATGTTTATCCTATAGTGCCATATATTTCTGATAGGGAAATTAAATAAAATCTGCGATTTTATATTTTTAACATTTTGACAATCAGTAGTATAATAAAATGTTAATTAAATTAATAGTATTCGATATGGCCGGTACAACGGTTGGTGATGAAAATCATCCTACGCATCTCATCGATTATATATCAGAAGTTATTTTAATCATCAGGCAATGCTAATGAAGATTTTGGATTCAGGCCGAGAGAAAGTACGCAAATGGCCGGCTTTAGCAATTACCTTACTGGCTTCCCTGGCGGCATTTAGCTGCTATACCAGTATGTATGCCTTTCGTAAGGCATTTGCAGCAGGCACATTTGAGCATTTGAGTTACCTGCATGTTGATTATAAAGTGTGGCTGGTATTAACACAAATGATTGGTTATACCTTAAGTAAATTTTATGGCATAAGGTTTATCGCCGAATCATCGAGTAAGAAAAGAGCAGCAAACCTAATCAGGCTGATTATGGTATCATGGCTGGCATTACTCTTTTTTGCACTGGTTCCCGCACCCTGGAATATTGTATTTATGCTCATTAACGGCTTCCCGTTAGGCATGATATGGGGTTTGGTTTTTAGCTATCTGGAAGGGCGTAAAGCAACGGAATTTATGGGGGCGGTTATGTCAATCAGCCTCATATTTGCTTCGGGATTTGTAAAAACGGTGGCACGCACCTTAATGGGTATTTTGCCTGTTAATCAATACTGGATGCCATTTTGTACGGGCCTGATTTTCCTGTTGCCATTTTTGCTAAGCGTTTACTGCCTTGAATTAATACCTGCACCTACAAAAGAAGATCAGCAGTTAAGAACAAAAAGAGCACCTATGAATGCGGCACAGCGAAAAAACTTTGTAAGCAGTTTTTTGCCGGGCATAATTATTACGCTGATTATTTATGTATTGCTAACTATCCTGCGCGATATGAGGGATAATTTTGAAGTGGAAATATGGGCCAATTTTAAAATACACGACAATCATATTTATACTAAAACCGATACCATTGTATCCTTAGCAGTTTTACTTATTATAAGCCTGCTTATACTTATCAGGGATAATTTAAAGGCCTTTATGGTTATACATTTAATTATTATTACAGGTTGTGTGCTTGCCGGGGTAGCAACTTTTATTTTTGACCGTAGCTACATTGGGCCAGTTGCCTGGATGTGTATGGTAGGGCTGGGGCTATATATGGCCTATATACCCTATAATGCCATTTTTTATGAACGGATGATTGCCAATTTCCACTTTAAAAGTAATGTTGGTTTCATTATTTATATATGCGATTCAGTTGGCTATCTGGGAAGCGCATCGGTATTAATATTTAGAGAATTTAGTACCGTAAATATTAGCTGGGGAGTGTTTTTTAAACAAACGGTGTACACCGTATCAATAGTAGGCGGTATTTGTGCTATAGCTTCATTAATATATTTCCGGAATAAAACAATCTACCACAATAAAGAAAATTCAACTAAACATAATGATGAAATAAGTAAGCCAGATCATCAGCTTGATAGCGTTGGTGAGCTTATATTACAAGATAAATAAGATATATGAATACAGATAAATATGATTTGATTGTAGTAGGTGGTGGCATTTTGGGTACGTTCCATGCCTATCATGCTTTACTGCTTGGGAAAAAAGTACTACAGCTGGAAAAGGATAATTATCCGGTGGGAGCAACAGTACGTAATTTTGGTATGGTAGTTCCGTCAGGAATGACAGACGAATGGTTTGAATATGGCGTTCGTTCGCTTGAAATCTATCAGTCGATACAAAAGGAGTTTGATATTTCAGTGCGGAAAAATGGGAGTGTATATATTGCCTCCGATGACGATGAGCAAACCTTGATTAATGAATTAAAAACTTATTATGATACCAAAGGCTATACTCAAAAAATACTTAGTAAAGAACAGATTTTACAAAAGTATACTTCAGTAAAAGCCACTTATGCTAAAGAAGCTCTTTTTTTTCCCCAGGAGATCAGCATAGAACCTAACCTGATGATTTACCGTTTGCAGGAATATATGCGGCTTAAATTCAAGGAGTTTACGTTGTTATATAACTCACCTGCTATTGATTGTTTGCCAGTGGGTAATGATGTTGAAGTAACCATAACTAATGGTAAGAAATTTAAATCGCTCAAAGCAGTAATATGTAACGGTTATGAATTTAAATTACTATTCCCGGATATTTTTGCAGAGAGCGGGCAGGTGGTTACCAAACTTCAAATGATGCGAACTGTTTCAGACCATTCAAGCGGATTGGAAGGAAATATATTAACGGGTTTAACTATTCGCAGATATGAAAGCTTTGAAGAATATTGTCCTTCTTTTAAAAGCATAAAAACACCTGATCATTACGCTGAACTGAAAGCCTATGGTATACACTTGTTGTTTAAAAAAGCAGCGGACGGAAGTATTATAATAGGAGATTCTCACGAATATGTCGGTGTTTCGCATTTTGATGACTTGGGTTTTGCTACTAACAATTACATTAATGAGTTGATGCTTGCTGAGGCGGAACGAATAGTAAACATTGATGTTAGAAGCATTGCAGGCACATGGAACGGCTTTTATCCGCAACATCCTAAAAAAAATATTTTGGAATATGACCTTGATGATCGCATCCACATTCGCACTTGCATTGGAGGCAAAGGAATGACGGCGGGTGCGGGTTATGCTGAAAATAGCATACAGCAGATTTTTCAATAATTGATTTATTCCCAGACTAATTACATAGCGGTCATTTATTAAATATTTATTTAATATTTAATAAATGACCCGGTATTAGTATTTTCGGAAGATTAATCAATTATGGAAGAAAATACACTACTTGAAATTAGTACAAGAATTAAAGAAATAAGAAGAGATAGAAATATTACCGTCCAGGAACTTGCAGACCGGGTTAGTGTCAGTAAGGGGTTGATCTCACAAATTGAAAATAATCGTACTGTACCTTCTTTATTAGTTCTGGTAAATATTATAAGGGCTTTAGAGGTTGATCTGAATCAGTTTTTCAAGGATATAGCTAAAAATAGCTCGCTGGCTCCTGTGATTATAAAAAGAAAAAATGAATATGAGTCATTTGAAAAGGAACAGGCCGTAGGATTTCTCTATCAGCGGATTTTTACTAAAGCCTTTAAAAACTCAACAGTTGATATCGTTTTGCTTGAATTAGAACCCGATGCAACCAGGCCGATGGTTGTCACAGAGGCTTTTGAATATAAATATATCCTCGCAGGGAAAGTTGACTATATTTTTGAAGATCAGCAATATAGCCTTTCCGAAGGAGATTCTATGCTTTTTGACGGGCGTTTACCACATACGCCTAAAAATGTAACAGATCAGAAAGCGATAATGCTTATCATCTATTTTTTTGAGCAAAATGGTAATACCCCTGTTGCAAATTAACATTCAATACAGGTAGCTTGGCAATCCTGTTTTCTTTCACGTTAATCAGCATAAGTATAAGCACTAACAACAGGCTCTCTTTTTATTTACACAATTATTTAAGATCAGAAACTGTTTTAGCTAATAGCATTGCCTTTTGCATATCAACTTTACCATAACCATAAGGCATTACCGGGCTATCAAACCTGTCTGCAGATTTTCTAATCACATCCAGGAGATCTTTATTCGTCAATTTGGGATAGGCCTGCCACAGGCAGGCTGCCAGTCCGCACATAATGGGGCTTGCATAGGAGGTGCCGCTCCTGACCATAGACTTGCCATCAATGTCAATAACACCTGCACCACCACCCAAAGCCATAACATCGGGTTTAACACGGCCATCAACGGTGATGCCAAAAGAACTAAAAAAATCAACTGTACCGGTTTTGTTGACGGAGCCTACTGTTAATACACCGGGTGCATCAGCAGGGGCGCCCACCCAGCTCTGCTCATTACCGGCACAGCATACTATGAAAATGCCTTTATCCACAGCTATATCGGCGGCACGGCTTGCAACGGCCGTTTTGCCGTCCATACTTTGGTAGGTGTAATTGTCTGTCGGGCCATCATGATAGGTATAAGTTAAGGAGGTGTTGACCATATCAACGCCCAGACTATCAGCGTATTCTATAGCAGAAGCCCAGTAATCTTCCTCAATCGGAAATTCAGAGGATTCATCTTCAGTTCGTAATAACCAATAATTAGCCGCTGGTGCCGTGCCTACATAATTGCCGGGCTGATCGACACCCATGCATGAGGTAACCCATACGCCATGGCTGTCAATAGCAAAAGGATCAGCATTTTCATAAACAAAAGACTTGGCTCCCTTAATACTGGTGTTGTTAAAGGTTGAATTAGTATTCAAGCCTTTAAATCCCGCATCTATAACCGCTATATCAATCCCGGCACCCTCATACCCATTTTGGTGGAGCACCTGTCCGTTACTCATGCTGATATCAAGCCATGATGCACCGTAATAGGCGGCGTTTCTTGTCGCTGTAGCTGATGATGTACCTGTTTTTTGTATAATATCATTTGATCCGGGCTGTGGTATCTGCGTAACTTTTTTACCTTGCCATACCTCGAAAACATCTTTCACAAAAGGAAGCTTCTTATATTCATATGCTAAAAGTTCATCGTCGCAATACACACTTACTGTGCCTAGCCATTTGCTTTTGGCTACAATCACTCCGCCTACTTTTTGTATGGCTTTGATATAATCAGCGGAAATGGGTAAATCTTTATCATCTATTGCAATATTGCGTTTTTGACGCCGCGCTATGGCTTTAGCAGAAAGAAATTGCGAGGGGTTACTAATGGAAAATCCCGATGTGCCTTTATCTTTTAACACGATCCGGAATTTATAGGAATTGGTGTCGATTACAGTGATCTTGCATATGGCGCTGCCTTTGCCGTTAAGCAGCGTTGCCGTGATATCGGTCTTCCCCGCAGCCAGAGCTGTTACGAAACCCTGACTGTTAACCGTTGCAATCCTGATATCAGAAGAGCTCCATGTTATATCAGCGGCCGCTACCAGGATATTATCCAGCTTAACATCCAGCCGGTAACTTGTTATCGGGCTTTTTGATATGTTTAGAGATGATGGATCAAATACAGGAGTGGATGGCTTTGCAGCGGGTTCCGGAGATTTCTTGCATGCTGTAAAAAGAAAGCATAAACAGATCAGAAAACAGCAGCGTAACAGAATAGGTAGTTTCATGTTTAGGTATGTAGTAAGTGTAATCGACCATATCCGTCGAATAGACCGCAAAATAACCATTTTCAATTCTCAAAAACAAGTGTTTGCAAATGTGAAACCGGTAGGGAAGAGTGAAAGCTAAAAATAGGGTTGGCTGATATTTGCTCCAATAAATACACTTCCTGGTACATGATTGCCCGGGACTGAATTCGGATACCGGGAAATTTAAGGGCTTTTCAGCTCAGTTTTATATTCACGCAAACATTAACCAGCATTATTAAAAGTTCGCATTCCGTCTGTTAAAAATAAAGGCTAATAAATCTATGTATTTAGTAGTGTATTTTATATACTTGTAATATGAACCTTGTATAACAAGCTAAAAACAATTTTTTATATCAATCTTAATTAACATGGCAGATCAAAAACCAAAACAAACAGCATTAGGCGACGTTGCCGCAAGGCAGTTAGCTATAGCTACACGTACTGTTCCCCAATTATCAAGAATTACCCCGCGCTGGTTGCCGCAATTACTGAACTGGGTGCCGGTTGAGTCGGGCGTATACCGCTTAAACAAAGTAAAAGACGCGCAAAATGTTGAGGTTGATTGTTCTTCACGTGATGAGCGCGAGTTGCCATCAACCTTTGTCGATTATGTTGATGACCCGCGTGAGTATAATTTAAGCGCGGTAAATACCGTGTTGGATGTTCATACACGGGTTTCTGATCTTTACAGTAAACCTTATAATCAGATCAGCGAACAGCTTCGCTTAACTATTGAGATTGTTAAGGAAAGGCAGGAAAGCGAACTGATAAATAACCAGGAATATGGATTATTACACAGTGTTGTTGCCAGCCAGAAAATTAAAACAAGGCTGGGCCCGCCAACACCTGATGATCTGGACGAACTGATCACCAAGGTTTGGAAGGAGCCGGGTTTCTTTTTACTTCATCCATTAGCTATTGCCGCTTTTGGCAGGGAATGTACCCGTCGGGGTGTACCGCCGCCCACTGTTTCTCTTTTTGGTTCGCAGTTCATTACCTGGAGGGGTATACCGCTTATCCCGTCTGATAAATTGCCTATCGAGAATAATAAATCCAAAATTATCCTTTTACGTACCGGCGAGAGCAGGCAGGGAGTAGTAGGCTTGTTCCAGCCGGGCTTACCCGGTGAGCAGTCGCCAGGCCTTTCTGTTCGCTTTATGGGCATCAATAACAAGGCTATTGCATCCTACCTTGTATCATTATATTGCTCTTTAGCTGTATTGGTAGATGATGCTATTGCTGTTTTGGAAGATGTTGATTTAGGAAACTATTATGAGTACAAATATTAATCCCGGTAATTTACCCGATCTGCAGGAATTGCAAAGGCTGGCTAACCAGTTCTTTAAATCACAGCCTAACGAAGATATTGCCTTGCCTGATTTAAACCCTTATGATGCGGCTAAACCGCCTGTATCGGTAGCGGGTAGCGGTGTTTCTCCATCGGCTATTCATCAGGGTAACGCGGTTAATCTTCAGGATCCGCAAACCAGTTTTAGTGATCCCGGTTTAAAGGCTTCCATTCAACCTGCCGAGCATGACCTCGGGCGAAGTTTCCTGCCCTTTGAGTTGATTCCTGACAGTCTGTTTCATTTACCCTTTCAGCAGGAGCAACCTTTTGAAAAACAATTACAGGTAATTTTAAACCAGATAGCCATACCATCGCAATCACCCCAACTACCTGCAAGCGGCTTTGGGGCGGATCCTGCAGCCTATTATTTTTTAAAGGATAAGCCGGCGGCTACGGTTCCGGGTTTTGATGTGAATTTCATCCGGAAGGATTTCCCGATCCTTGCGGAAAATGTAAATGGTAAACAATTAATATGGCTGGATAATGCCGCCACCACGCAGAAGCCAAGGCAGGTTATTGACCGTATCAGCTATTTTTATGAGCATGAGAACTCTAATATCCACCGGGCCGCGCATGAACTTGCTGCCCGTGCTACAGATGCCTATGAGGGTGCCCGCAAAAAGGTACAGGCTTTCTTAAATGCAGGGTCGGTTAATGAGATAGTTTTTGTACGAGGTGCAACAGAAGCCATAAACCTGGTGGCAAAAAGCTGGGGAGAGCAGCACCTGTATGATGGTGACGAGATCATTGTAAGTCAACTGGAGCATCATGCCAATATTGTTCCATGGCAGCAACTGGCCGCTAAAAAGAATTTAAAAATTAAGATTATTCCCGTTGATGACGACGGTCAGATTCTGCTGGATGAATATGTAAAACTGATAGGTCCTAAAACTAAATTGGTTGCTTTTACACAGGTATCAAATGCGCTGGGAACAGTAACACCCGCGGCGCAAATTGTACAGATCGCGCATTCAGCCGGGGCAAAGGTTTTGGTTGATGGTGCGCAATCGGTTTCGCATATGCCGGTTGATGTGAGAGCACTGGATGCTGATTGGTTCGTTTTTTCGGGGCATAAAGTATTCGGGCCAACAGGTATCGGTGTACTTTATGGCAAAGAAGACTTATTAAATGCTACCCAACCATGGCAGGGTGGGGGCAACATGATAAAGGATGTTACGTTTGAGCATACCACTTATCATAATGCGCCGGGCAGGTTTGAAGCAGGTACGGGGAATATTGCCGATGCAGTTGGCTTAGGTGCTGCTATTGACTATGTTACACGCATTGGCATGGGAATAATTGCGCAGTATGAACATTTCCTGCTTGAATATGCAACCAGCCTGCTGAAACAAGTACCGGGTATACGCCTGATAGGCACCGCCGCTGAAAAAGCAAGTGTGCTATCATTTGTATTAGATGGTTATAAAACCGAGGAAGTAGGTACTGAACTGAATAATCAGGGAATTGCAGTACGTTCAGGGCATCATTGCGCGCAGCCTATTTTGCGCCGTTTTGGAGTTGAGAGCACAGTAAGACCATCATTAGCATTTTATAATACTTGTGCCGAAATTGATGTTTTGGTGCATACACTGCACCAGCTTAGTAGTAAAAGAAGATAATGAATCCGGAGCTGTGAGGTAAATCCTTTCGGTTCCGGATCTTTTTAATTTGCTCCGGGCAATGGCAGATGTTCAAATAGCATTCGTGGAGGATTTACAATATAAATGCATTCCTTTTTCATCAACTTGAAGACTTCATTTCTTACTGCTTTTAGCAAAAAAATAATCACTTCCTCAGCATTTACCTGCTCTTTGTTTAACCACAATTGAAAGAAAGCTTCCTGAGTTATTTCTGATGCCTTTTGAGGATCAAATAAGCGTTTGAAAGCTGAGTTATATATTGGCAGCCAATAGTTTTTATAAATGATATCAAAGGCATCCCTATCCATTATTTTCTCCTTTTTTTCTCCACTATTTCCTGGCGGATCGCGGTTGCCGAAACTTTAACTTGCTGTAGCGTTAAACGCAGGCGGGTACCTGCGGCGCTGTTGCCTTTTTCATAAAAAGAGGCCGCATCTTTTTCTGCCGTCGCTATCAGTTCTTTTAATATTTTAAAATTATCCATATAATATATCAGTTATTTAAATTAATCAGCAAATCTTTGGCGTTGCCTGTATCGGCATTGTCGAATTTACCGCCGATGATACTCTGGCCGGTAAAGGCAGGATTATTACCACTTCCCAATGGCCAACTGCCTTTGGTATCCCAGATATCCAGTCCGGCTAATGCTGCCGCCTTTAATCCAAAATCGGTACAATTGTTTTTGGAAAGATGATAGGCAACATTGTTATACTGTTGAGTAAGTGCCAGTATTTTCCAGAACCTGCGTTTTGATATGAATTTACCTACAACCTCGTCCCAGGCATGTTCTGAGTCATCTTTAAATGTTGACGAAGTAGAGGGAATAATAGGCGTAGCCGATAGCAGGTTGTCTTTTTTAGGATAAAAGCCAAAGGAAATTGACGCGTAAGTAGAATCTGAATTGTATTTAATGAGCGTAATAAAAGTATGACCGGTATTTGCGAATTTAAATATCCTGGGTTTCCCCCTCACCGGTTGTTTAACATGGAATATTAAGGCATAGGCAATAGCCGTTTTACCATCGTTAAAGGTGTTAACAATTTTGTCGCAGCTAATTGGTTTACTTTTTACCTCTTTATTAGTATCAGGTCCCAGAAGGTCAACCTGTTTTTCCAGGGCAGAATCATCAACAGAAGTGATGGATAAATTTCCTGTACTAATACTATCCGTGTCAAACTGAATGGTTTTAAAAAAGCACTTCATTGCAAGCGGATACAGGCGTAGTTTTGTAAATAGATTTGCCAGCCTGTATAAATGCCGTACCCTGGCCTGGTTATAATTCACATCAGCTGCTTCAATACCTTTAAGATAGGCCATTAGCCTTTTTCTTTGTTGTGGTTTGCTCAGGTTATCGTTAGTGATTTCTGCAACTTCCGGGCTACTGGTGACGTTTCTAAGCTGTTTTTCAACTGCTGCTAAATAAACAGGCGACTGAGCTTTAACCGTGGTGGTTAAGCAACCAAAACAAAGTAAGAAAAGCAGAAAATAATATCGAAAAGGCATGAGTTTTATAAAATATAGGGTTGTTTAAGCAAGGTTTGGCTTAATGGCAACAACAACATATTTTATTAACGGTGATCATGGAACAAATGTATATGTATAAAATTTTAGTGGATTGTGTCTTTTTTACAACCAGCCAGTAATCGCTAATCATATATTAGGTTTAAAAGGTAAAGTAAGGGCTCCTGATGAGCAGGAACCCCTTACAACCAATTATAAACCTAGTTATGAGAAGACAATTATTATGAGGTCAGCAAAATAAATCCTTTCATTATGTATGTTGGCAAATATACACTTATATTCTATAATGTCTATAGATTTTATAGAATAAATAATAAATTTGTATGATATTCATAAAATATGCTGCGTTTCCCTATTCTCCGATATATTGTTTTCCTGATTTTTTGCTGCTTATCCATTAATTCAAATGCTCAAATTAATAATAAAGTCCCTCATGTACTGGTAGTTATAGCTCACCCTGATGACGAGAGCGTTTTTTCAGTAACCCTATACAAAATTGCTAAAGAGCATCACGGAATAATTGATCTGTTTGTGATCACTGATGGCGAAGCGGGGTATAAATATGCCACACTGGCTGAAAGTTATTATGGGCTTGTACTTACAGACCAAAAGATAGGCAGGAGTGAATTGCCGAGGATTAGGAAACGGGAGTTGAAGAATGCCGGTCATGTGTTAGGAGTGGCTCATTATTATTTTATGAATCAGGAGGATAGCCATTATGGCTTAAGTGAGCATGATCCGCTGGATACCAGTTGGGACGTAAAGGCTGTTAATAAAAAGCTGAATAAACTGCTCGCCGATAATCATTATGACCTGGTATTTTGCCTTTTACCAGAGCCTTCAACACATGGCGCGCATAAGGCTGCTTCATTATTAGCGTTAAACGCCATAGCAAAAATGCCGACAAATAAACGTCCATTAATTTTAGGGGCAATTACACACGACAAAACCGATAGCGTTACTGAATTTTCACAATACAAGGACTATGAGATTACACAAACTGTAACGGATAAGCCTCTTTTCAGCATTGACCGCACGGCTTGTTTTAGCTACCGAAACAAGGTTAACTATAAAGTTATAGCCAATTGGGAGCTTGCCGAACATAAATCACAAGGCTTTACTCAAATGAGCATGAATGACGGGGATGTGGAGGAGTTCTGGTATTTTAAGCTGAACGGGACAGCAGGAATTACAAAATGCGATAGCTTGTTTAAGTTGCTAAGTCTGGTACCCTATGCTCAGAAAATTTACTAAGCACTTAGCCATACCTAAAAATAAAATTGATTTAGATGATTTTCCAAGCGACTAATCATCATAAATCAGCATTGATTATTTGTTATTTTCAGCTCTTGTCCCGCTTCATCCTGGCTAAAATAGAATAATTATCAAGTCCGTAGTATTTAAGTTATCACCTATACCAGGGGTATCAAACGTTTGCGCTGTGTTTTTATTCCCATGTTTATCTAATCATATTACCTTGCATTATCGTAATCATCTAGATCAATAGAAATAGCTGAGGTATGTTATTATTTAAGGATGTATCGCTAATTGATATGCAAAATCCTGGTATCAATTAAAAGCGGTATATACTGGAAATTATAACTATAAAGGTAAGGCCTAAATATTTTATAGCTGATTATTAATTAAAAGCCATTATTCCGTGAAAAAAAATCTTCTCGCATTATTTTTCCTCTTTTTATCTGCTGCCTGCTTTGCTCAGCAAAAACATATGTTTAGTCTCGGTAAAAAAGATTTTCTGCTGGATGGAAAGCCGTTTCAAATCATCAGCGGCGAAATGCACCCGGCACGTATTCCGAGGGAATACTGGCGAAACCGTATCCGTATGGCGAAAGCTATGGGCTGCAATACCATTGCTGCGTATGTTTTCTGGAATTACCAGGAGGTCAGCCCCGGTAAATTTGATTTTACTACCGGTAACCATAATATCGCTGAATTTATCAGGATTTGTAAAGAAGAAGGAATGTGGGTATTGCTGCGCCCGGGACCTTACGTTTGTGCCGAATGGGACTTTGGCGGCTTGCCGACCTGGCTGCTAAAAATACCTGACATTAAAGTCAGGTGTATGGATACCCGGTATATGGCTGCGGTTAAACAATATATTAGCCATCTTGCTGCCGAGGTGCGTCCATTGCTGTGTACTAATGGCGGTCCGA
Source organism: Mucilaginibacter mallensis (assembly GCF_900105165.1). Classification (NCBI taxonomy): domain Bacteria; kingdom Pseudomonadati; phylum Bacteroidota; class Sphingobacteriia; order Sphingobacteriales; family Sphingobacteriaceae; genus Mucilaginibacter; species Mucilaginibacter mallensis. The sequence goes on along the minus strand of NZ_LT629740.1, from coordinate 3,439,987 downwards.
TTTTGATGTCGCAGATTGAGAATGAATATGGCAGCTATGGTAATGACAAAGTATACCTGGAAACATTAAGGCAATTGTGGCAGCAAAATGGTATTAATGTGCCTTTTTATACCGCAGATGGTGCCACTCCCTATATGCTGGAAGCCGGTAACATCATGGGTGCGGCTATTGGCCTTGATAGCGGAACCAGCGATGCAGATTTTGAACAGTCAAACGATTATAATCCTAATGTGCCATCATTTAGCAGTGAAACTTATCCGGGTTGGCTAACGCATTGGAAGGAAAAATGGGCCAAAATAGATACTATTGATATAAAAAAAGATATAACCTATTTGCTTGAGCATCATAAATCTTTCAATTTGTATGTAGTGCATGGCGGAACAAATTTTGGCTTTAATGCCGGTGCCAACGCTTTCTCGTCAACACAATATCAGCCGGATGTTACCAGCTATGATTATGACGCCCCTATAAATGAGCAAGGTCAGCCTACACCTAAGTATTTTATGTTGCGTAACCTTATCGCAAAATATGTTAGCTATAAAATACCCGAGGTTCCTAAATCAATTGAAACAATCAGCATTCGACCTATAACATTAAAGCCTTTTACCAGTATTTGGCAACAACTTCCACAGCCTTTTAATTCGCCTCAACCGTTGCCTATGGAATATTTTGGTCAAAATCAGGGCCTTATGTTGTATCGCACCAAATTAATTGGTCATAAAAACGGAACATTAACCATTACCGAGCCGCATGATTATGCACTCATATTTTTGGACGGAAAGTTTATTGATACCGTTTATCGTAACGGCGGCAAATGGAGCGTAAAGTTACCTGTGAGTACTACTAAAAATCCGGTGTTGGATATTTTAGTGGAGGGTATGGGGCATATCAACTTTGCGCAATATATAATTGACCGCAAGGGGATAACCGACCGGGTAACGCTTGAGGGTATGACCCTGATGAACTGGCAGATTTATCCTTTGCCCATGAACGAAGACTTTGTTCAGCAATTAAAACCTTTAAATTTTGATAAAAGTGCTAACACTAAAGGTTTATTTTTTAGCGGCGATTTTAACCTGGAAAAAACAGGTGATACGTATTTTGATTTAAGCAAATACAGTAAAGGCATAGTTTATATAAATGGCCACAACCTGGGCCGTTACTGGAATGTGGGACCACAGCAAAGGCTATACTGCCCGGCATCATGGCTTAAAAAAGGGCATAATCAAATCATCGTTTTCGATTTCCATCAGGCGGAAGCACGGGAAGTAAGCGGGGTGACCAGTCTTCAATAATATTGTACGGAAATGACATCTGCATCAATTAATAATAGATTAAACTAAAAACTAAATTATATATATGAAAAGAAGAGAATTTATCCAGACCGGAGCGGTGGCAACGGCGGCTTTCTCAATCCTACCAACAGGAAGTTTGTTTGCGAGCACTAATGGCAAAGTAAGATTAGGTTACATTGGCGTAGGTGCACGTGGGATGAGCCATATTTCAGAGGGCCTTTTACGTGACGATGTTGAGATAGTTGCCATTTGCGATACACAGGAAAGCTCATTAAAGATCTGTCGTGAGAAAATTGCCAGAAGTGGTAAACCTGCTGCAAAAGAATACACCGGTGGAATAGATGCTTATAAAGGGCTGCTGGATAGAAAGGATATCGATGCCGTTATCATAGCTACTCCATGGCAGTTTCACCACCCGCAAGCTATTGATGCGATGAAAGCCGGTAAATACGTTGGTTGCGAAGTAATAGCCGGCTTAACTGTGCAGGATCACTGGGATATAATTGACACACATGAAAAAACAGGGATCCCTTACATGACACTTGAAAACGTATGCTACCGGAGGGATGTAATGGCTGCACTTAATATGGTAAGGCAAGGCCTGTTTGGCGAACTGGTACACGCGGAAGGCGGATATCAGCATAATTTACGTAATGTTTTATTTAACGATGGCAAACATTACGCTGGAGGAGGTGTGGAGTTTGGGCCGAAGGCATTAAGTGAAGCCCAATGGCGTACCCAGTTTAATATTGACAGGGACGGTGATCTGTACCCAACACACGGTGCAGGCCCTGTTATGCATTATCTTGACGTTAATTATGGCAACCGCTTTACCAGTATTGTTTCATTCAGCTCGAAAGCACGCGGACTTGCTGCTTATGTAGAGGAGCTGGCGCCGGGCAATCCTAACGCCAAAATCAATTATAAAAATGGTGATATAACACAAACTATGATCAGTTGCGCCAATGGTGAAACCGTTATGCTTACGCATGATACGCACTTACCAAGGCCATACTCATTAGGTTTCAGGCTTGATGGAACAAAAGGCACCTGGATGGATGTGAACAACTCCATATATATTGAAAATCAATCCAAAGACGATGAGTGGGATTCAGCTAAGGTATGGCTTGATAAGTATGATCACCCGCTATGGAAAAGATATGAAAAAGATGCGGCAGGCGCTGGGCACGGCGGTATGGACTGGTTTGTGTTCAATGCCTTTGTTGAATCTGTAAAACAGAAAAAACAAACCCCTATTGATGTTTATGATTCTATTACGATGAGTGTAATTGCGCCTTTATCAACCCAATCAGTTGCAGAGGGCAAGACGCTGGAATTCCCTGATTTCACGAGGGGGAAATGGAAAACCCGTAAAAACACATTTGCACTTGATGACAGCGGTTTTTAATAAAGCAGTTGGTACCGATCTGAAAACAATCATCATGTAACAAGAAGCGGAGAAAACGCCTATTGATCACTTCCTCAATTAAAAGTAATTCCGATATATATCGGAATTACTTTTTTAAAGCATGGGAAAAGGAATTTGATAGGATGTCGCTAAACGACATAACCAGTGTCGTGTCAATCATAAAATGTCGCTAGTCATGAGCATAAAGTTTTGAGTCAAAACTCAAAAAGAACTAAATCTGGCTTTAGACTTACGACTAAAGACTGTTGACTTGATACTAGTGCCTTTCCGCCCAGGCGAGTCCATCAGCGCCCCGTACTGGGATATGAGCGGTTACCTCCAGCGTTTTCAGGTTCACCACCGCTATGTAATCGTCAGCTGTGCAACCAATAAAAGCACGTGAGCCGTCATCATCCACCAGTATACCCGCTGCGCCGCGGCCCGTACTGATTTTTTTGATCAGATGGTGTGTGGCTACATCAAAGATGAACAGGTCGCCTGTGCGCAGGCTGGTAATAAGCGCCCTTTTGCCATCAGGCGTGAATTTTAGCCGGTTAGCTCCCGTTACCTGTGCATCCAGTTGAACGGACACTTTTTTGGAAGCAAGGTCAATAATGGTAATTACTCCGTCGTCGGCTCCGGCCGTCCATAATTCCCGTCCGTCTGGCGATACATCAAACCCTTCCGATCCTTTGCCTACGGGGATCAGTGTTTGCACCCAGTCGCGATGTGGGGGAGGAGTAAACCCGCCACCATGATTTTCAGGTTTCAGCAGGCTGTCGGTTAAAATACTTACGGTAGCCGAAGCCACGTTCGTAGTGTATACTTGCTTCCCGTCGGGCGTCACGTACAGCATGTGTGTCCGGTTTTGTCCGGTACCCATGGCCCAGTCGAACTTTCCGCTTGCCGGATCATAGCGGGCTACTGATTTGGCACCTTCAGCACTGAACCATACTTTACCATTATTAAAGACTAATCCATGTGGGCCATTTAATGGTTTGGTATCAATTGTTGGTAGTGGTTTTTGCGTTACCAGGTCGATCACGTTAATTTCGTGCAGGCTACCGCCGCCATAGATCGATACATAGGCAGTTTTTCCATCGGCCGAGGCGATCACTTCATGCGGATCCTGTCCTACAGGCACACTCGCGATAACTTTTAAAGAGGTCGGATCGATGACCTCAAGTACATGATCGCCTTTGGATAGTGCGAGCAATGTACGCTGTGCGGAACATTCTTTTGAGGAAATTAACAGGGTTATGCCCGACAGCATCAGTATGAATAAGCAGGATCTTAAGGTTTTCATAGTATATAGTTTATTTATTAATCACCGGTCAGGTAAATTTAATTTAAAAACTCCGGATATAACCATCTAATAGATGGTGGCTCAGCAAACGCCGACGAATCGTTTAAAATCACCGGGGAAAGCCTGTTTAAAATCTTTTTGCTGCTGGATCGTCCATATCTATATGGCCCATTTTCTTTTATTGCTGCGCTATTTGCCCTGATGCTGGTCTGCGGGGTGTTCTGGGGACTGTATTTTGCGCTGAGCCGCTCGTACCAATTATTTACAGCAACAGAGTTGGCGAAGATCGCCCATATCATAGTTGCCAACCTGGAGGTGCCGATGCGCAATATCTCCCTATTTTGCGTTATGTTGATGGGCTTATCCATTGTATTTTACCCCGACAAAAGCAATTGGGAGTTTTGGGTGATGATAAGTTCGTTGTTGCTGATAGTTGGTGCATTGGTGATCACAACCGCTATTGAAGTGCCGATTAACAGGCAGGTTGTGACCTGGACAAATGAAAACGTTCCGGCAAACTGGGAACAATTACGGAGCCGCTGGCAATATTATAATGTAGTGCGGACGATCCTGGCACTATTGAGCTTTGTGTTATTTGCTGCTCCTGTGCTGTAGGTTCTCTGATGATCTAAGGGCGAACAGATACCTTTTGTCATCCATAACTAATAATAATTCTTATTTGGAACGTTCGTTCCAAATTGATTTTATATTTGCGGAACGATTATTCCAAAAATAGAAAAATTAATACACAACATGAAAAAGTTAGCAAACAAAGTAGCAGTAATAACAGGCGCGTCAAAAGGTATTGGTGCAGGTATAGCAAAACACCTTGCAGCAGCGGGTGCAAGCGTAGTTGTAAATTATGCTTCGGCAAAAGCTGATGCAGATAAGGTAGTTGCTGAAATCACCACAAATGGTGGTAAAGCCATAGCTGTGCAAGGCAATGTATCCAGCGAAGCTGATATCACCCGTTTATTTGAAGAAACCAAAAAAGCTTTTGGAGCGGTAGATATTTTGGTGAACAATGCCGGTGTTTATAAATTTGGCAGTATTGAAGAGCTTAATGCAGAAGATTTCCACACCCAGTTCAACACCAATGTACTTGGCTTATTGCTGACCACACAAGGAGCGGTAAAGAACTTTAATGAGAATGGTGGCAGCATCATTAACATTGGTTCGGCAGTTAGTAATATCGCGCCTCCGGGAAGTTCCATTTACACGGCCACAAAAGGTGCAGTTGATGCCATTACCCATGTATTGGCAAAAGAATTAGGTGGTAAAAAAATACGTGTAAACTCAATCAACCCGGGTATGGTTGAAACTGAAGGCACGCATACCGCTGGTTTCATCGGTAGTGATTTTCAGACAGAGTTAGTAAAAACAACTCCGCTTGGCCGTATCGGTCAGCCTGATGATATTGCTGAAGTAGCTGTATTCCTGGCGTCTGAAGATTCACGCTGGTTAACCGGCGAGTTATTACTGGCCAGTGGCGGTGTAAGGTAATACCCGCTGTTTTAACAGAAAAATAATTAAAAATGAATAGCTTTGCTTTTAACAAGCAAGGCTATTCCAGGATATGGCAAGAACGAAAGATTTTGATGAAAACGAAGTGCTGGCCAAAGCTATACAGCTTTTTTGGTACAAGGGCTACAATGGTACGTCTATGCAGGATTTGGTGGATGGCCTGGGCATTAGTCGGTCGAGCTTGTATGATACTTATACCGATAAGCACACGCTGTTTGTTAAGGCATTAGAGAGCTATCAAAATGCAGGTGCAGCTCAAATTAAGGAACTCATCAATCACTCGGGATCAGCAAAAGATACTGTCAGAAAATTATTAGAGTTGGCTACCAACGATTTGCTGGGCGATAAACAGCAGAAGGGCTGTTTTATGGTGAATGCTGAGGTTGAAGTTGCGCCACACGATGCCGAAGTAAATAAGCTGGTCTGCAAGAACGATCAACAGATGGAGGAAGCCTTTTACCTGGTAATTAAAAAAGGGCAGGACAGTGGCGAAATCAAAAATCAACAGGACGCGAGGGCATTGTCTCGTTTTATCTTTAATACGGTTAAGGGCATGCGTGTTACCGCAAAATCAGTTACCGACCCGTCTGTTTTTGATGACATCATCAAACTAACTATCTCCGCGCTCGATTAATTTTTCGGCGTACTCTTTACTTTTTTTCAGGGAAGGAATAACGACGATTAAAAAGATCACTGCTTAGCAACTGATCGCGTTTTTATTTGTTCTTATCCAGTATTTCAAACTTTGTCTGCAATGTATTGCCTTCACCGTCTACAAGGGTAAGGGTATGCACGCCGGGTTCGGGATTCAGCGCTATCTGGTGATAATCTTTAGTGACACCGATATACTGATCGTCCAGGTGCCAAAATATCTTTATACCAGACTGCCTGTGCGCGGCATTGCAGATCATACGCCCCCGCCTGCCATCAGCTTCCAGCGGGATATAGATTTTCGCGCCATCTTTTGGGTAGATGAGTTCCATAGGCATGCCCTTATCGGCTGAAACACAGTCGGCCCTGAATGGTGGTAAACTGTGATATTGGTAGTTTTTGCCTTTGTAATAGTATTCCATAGCGGGTGGCAGTACAAACCATGTTTTATTCACGATCTGATCGGGTGGAACGCAGTCGCTGTTTACCTGCCAGTGTTCAGTTTTGTCGAGGTGTACCAATTGATGATAAAGGCATACTGGTGATCTCAGGCCTGATTTTGGCACCCACATTTCGACCGTATCTGTACAATATTCTCCGGCGCGGTAACCGCTTTGTCGGCACACGCTTATTTTTACCATTCCGTTGGCAGGCATCTCAAACCAGTCAGAACTTACAGGCAACTGCCTGAATATTTCGAACAGGGCAGGGGCGGCGGTATTTATACCTGTCAACCCGGCCCGGCCTTCGCCGCTGGTGTTGCCAACCCAAACGCCTACCACATATTTGGGAGTTATGCCTATTGCCCAACCATCCCTGAAACCAAAACTGGTGCCGGTTTTCCAGGCAATGCGCTGGGTGGAACTAAATTGCCGCCAAAGCATTTCCTCGCCGGGGCGCATCACTTCTTCCATAGCCTGCATGGTGTAGTAAATAGAGCCGGCATCCAACAGGCCCGAGTTTTCCAGTTTAGGTTTTACAGCGGGAACGTGCGTGTATACAGGTGAATGATAATCAGCTGGGTCATATTTGCCCATGTATTTGTCGGAGTGATTAAGTACCCGCGCCATATCAGCATAAGCACCGGAGAGTTCCCACAGGGTATTTTCACCACCACCCAATATCAGCGACAGCCCATAATAATCAGCCGGTTGTTTCAGTGTAGTGATGCCTGCTTTTTTCAGCAGATCATAAAAACGGTCGTACTTGTATTTCTGTAGCATTTTTACAGCCGGTACATTCAGGGATCGTGCCAATGCTCTTGAAGCCGGTACCGCGCCATCATAGCTCAGGTCGAAGTTTTCGGGGTGATACCCTGCTATTTGCGTAGGGATATCAGGCATTAAACTGTTTGGTAGTAACAGCCCATCATGCAGCATAGCGGCGTATAACAATGGCTTTAAGGTACTCCCCGGACTGCGCGGCGCGTTGATTACATCAACATTACTTTCCATAGTAGTATCTTCCGGGTGATAAATATTCCCAACATAGGCTAAAGCTGCACCTGTTTCCACATCCAGTACAATGGCGGCGATATTGTTGATATGATTGGCAGCCAGTACCTGGTGATGCCTCTCCACAATATCGCTTACCTGTTGCTGCAAACCGGCCTTTATAGTGGTATTCATGCGTGTAGGGCCTGTATGTGCGCCGGTTTGGCAATCGTGTTTAAAGCGCTCCAGTAAATGCGGGGCTAGTACGGGTAATGGTACGGGCCTGTCGGGTACAGGTTCCAGTTTTGACAGTTCCGAGGTATTTTTATCGATGATACCCTGCCGACTGAGCTTATCCAGTAACAGGTTTCTTTTTTTTAGTAAGATAGCCCTGTTTTTCCCCGGATGCACTAATGAGGGCGAATTTGGCAATACCGCAAGCGCCGCCATTTCGCCCCATGATAATTGTTCCGGGCTTCGCCCAAAATACCGCCAGGAGGCTGCATCAAGCCCTACTACGTTGCTGCCAAAAGGGGCATTGCTGCTATACAAGGCTAAAATTTCCTGTTTGTTATAAGTGAGTTCAAGGCGCAGGGCCATGAACATTTCCAGTAATTTGTTTAGGAAGGTACGGTTATGATGCGTTGCCAGCCGGATCACCTGCATAGTAATGGTACTGCCGCCACTGCTCACACGCCCCGATTTGATATTCTGCCGGATAGCCCTGCCAAATGCCAGTAAATCTACCCCAAGATGGTGTTCAAAGCGCTTATCTTCAAAAGCGATAATGCATTTTTTGAATTTTTCAGGTACTATGCTGTCATAAGGGAAACGCCATTGCCCGTCGGTAGCAATAGCCGCTCCTAATAAACCTCCCTGATCATCGTTGATGACATAGGCAGTGGGTTTATCGAATAATTTCGATGGCAAACAAAACCAGAATAGCCCGAACAAGACCAATGCCGATGCGATCAGCACCAGCCTTGTACGGGTTAGCCATGCAGGCCTTTTATAAGAAAACCGCATCCCAATTACTTTATAACCTGTACCCATTTGCCCTTTTGCAGCGCATTGATCGACGCGTTGTACATCGCACCACAATACGTAGCCGGCAGGTAATAGCGCCCGGTATAAGCCGCATTCAGCATTACATAATAGGTAACCTGCTGCCTTTCGTCGATGCCGAAATAAGTATTCACCCGGTCATCACGGATATCCTGGTAATCCGATGGTGAGGATTTAAAAGCCTCATCATTATTCAGCATCCGGGTGTTCAATATTTCCCATCCCGAAGGGAAAATCTGGGTCAAGGCCATATTGAAATAAGCCCCCTTATGCCCCGGATTTTTGACGATAACCTGTGCCACAAAATCTGTTCCCTGTTTCAGGTTGGTAATATTTATAGGCTGACCTTTTAGTGTCATATAATTAACCTGCATGCCCAGTATATCATCGTTATTTACACCAGCAGGTTCATCGCTCGGTGCGGGCTGACCTTTTTGTATCAGTCTTAGGTATAAAATATTATTGCCTTTATTTTTGATGGATACATTGCCACCTGTTGCTGAAAGCGGGGCTTGCCACAGATAGGAGCTTGAGGTAACAGCCGTATTGCCATAATCAAACATCAGCTTGTTACCGTTCTTATTCTGGCCGCAGTATTGGGCAATAGCCAGCAAGGCGTAAGCCGTAGTTTGTGTGCTGTACCAATCATCCTGCGATAAATGTGCTGATACGGTCTGTAACATAGCCGCCGCTTTTTGATGCTGGCCAAGCAGGGTGAGGGTTTCCAGTATCATGGCTTCATCGCGTAAATCAGATCCATACGTACCGTATAGCTGGTCGTAAGGTTGAATAGTAAGCGGCAGGCCTTTGATCATCTGCAGTGCTGTTTCGGGCTGACCAGCTAATTTATAAGCAGCAGCCAACCGCCATTTTGCCTGCGGCGATAGGTAAGCAAATTCCTTTAAACGGTTCATGGCACCCAACTCGGGTGTGCGGGCCAGTGCAAGCAGGTACAAACGGTAAGCCTGAACAAGGTCCTCGTCATAATAGCTACGTTTACCCGGTGTCCAGTTCACGGCTTGCTGATGCTGATATCTTTTCCATGAATCTATAAAGCCAACGGGCAGGGCATAGCCTTTTGCCTGCGCGGCGAGCATAAAATTGCCTGCATAGTTGGTACACCATTCATCGGCCGGACCCCCATCAGGCCAGTAACTGATACCACCACCGGGTGCCTGGAAATTGGTGAGCCTTGCAATTGTCGACCTGATATTGCGCTCCGCATCAGCCTTTTGGCGTTGAGAAAGATCGGTAAGTTGATCGAGATACAATTGCGGAAAGCCCGCCGAAGTAGTTTGTTCGGCGCAGCCATAAGGATATTCTATCAGGTAATCCAGTCGTTTGGCAAGGTTGAGGGAAGTAATGGACGATACTTCCATCGTGGCCTTGTTAGTGCCATACATACCCACCGGGGTATAAGGTGTGCTCCATGTTTCGCCCGGTTTTAGTTCCTTTTCCAGCGTTTTGGTAATTGGCGGGTTGGGGTTGCGTACATTCAATTCAACACTGTATTCAGCCGTTTCATTACCACTTTTGGCGGTTATTTTAACACTTCCAACCCCAACAAAGTTCTTTACATTTAAGTTGAAAGTAGCCATCTGGTCGCCCGGCGCGTTAAAGGTAAGGGTTTGTTTATCGTTACCCTGTAAATTGCTGAAGGCGTTCGACTGCACCTGTATGGTAACCGATTTTATATTCTTCTCCATCGCGAAAACAGTAACCGGTAATTTGATCTGCTCATTTGGCCCGAGTACGCGCGGCAAGGTTGCCAGCAGCATCAATGGCTTTTTAACGGCTACGGCTTTCTCTGCAAAACCATAAGCCCCGTTATGCCCGGCTATGATCATCGTCCGTACCGAACCTACATATTGTGGCAGCGTGAACTGATGAGTTTGTTTGGCACCAGCGTTGAGGTGATATGGCCCCAGGAATTTCACCACAGGTTTAAAGCGGTTAACGGATACATTCTGATTCCTGTTCAACGATTCATCACCACCTATGCTCAGGATACGTTCCAGCCCGCCCCCATAAGCACCGATCACATAATCAAAAAGGTCCCAGGTTTTAACGCCCAGCGCTTCACGGGCGTAAAATGCCTGGTGTGGGTCGGGCGTTTTGTAATTGGTGAGATCGAGTAAACCTTCATCAACTATGGCAATGGTATAGGTCATTTCCTTGCCTTTTGCTTCGGAAACTGTGATGGCTGAGGTACTTTCAGGCCTTATTTTATCCGGCATGGTTATCACCGGTTTTAATACGGTTGCGGGGTCATCCACGATTAGCGGGATAACGCCATACATGCGGATAGGCAGGTCGTTTACCATTTGCGCATGGTGCTGCAGCATGGTTACGTTAACAAACACGTTGGGCGACATGCTGCCATCTACCTTAAATTTATAGGTCGTTTGCCCCTGGTAGGTATCAATCCATACCGATTTGATGACCCTGCTGCCGCTTTCAAAGCTGATGAGTGCGCGGCCGTTATTACCTGTTGGTATGGTAAGGGTTGCTGTTTCGCCAACCTTATAACTTTTTTTATCGGATGCAAAGGAAAGCATTACCGCGTCGGTAGCGTTTGTCTGCTGCAGGCGTTCCGTCCAATCCAGGTAAACAATTTTGCCGGTTGCATGCCCGGTTTGCTCATCTTTTACACGGATGAGGTAGCGGCCCCAGTCATCCTGTTTTACATGCAGGTTCCATTTGCCTTTGCCATTTACCAGTTTAATAGTTTCTGTGCTTACCAGTTTGTTATATTGGTTTTGGGTGAAATTACTCAGTTCATCCCCGGTTTGGTCCCACCACCAGCGCCATTGTATTTTGTATAGTTCAACAGTAACATCACGGGTGCCGAGGAAAGGATTGCCGTTCACATCTACATCAGCAATACTAATTGTGTTATCCTGACCAACGCCCAGCATGCCGCTATAAGCCGAGCCCTCCGGTGTTTTAATGCCGACATAGCCGGTATATGCATTGTAAGGCAATATAACCTGCTGTATGCTGAAATTACCACCCGGCTCAAACACCTTTACTAAGAAGTTAGCCCTGAGTTGTCCGGGAGCCTGCTTATCTACCTGTATATTGGCGTTTATTCTGGCAGTTCCACCTGCATCAAGTCGGCCATCAAATACTGTTTGGGTTTGGGTGTTAAAGGCTAGGGTCGGATCGTCAAACACATAACCATCAAAGTTTTTAAAGGCGGTTACCTGCGGACTAACAAAGGCATCTACCTTGGCTTTCAAATTTTGAGCGATACCGCCAAAAAGCCATGTCGATTTCAGCGTTCCGCCCATATCGCCGCCTTTGGTTAAAGCCGTTTTGCCGCCAAATGAAAGATCGATCTTGAGGCGGTTAGGCATAATGGTTTCCACCTTGATATTCTTTTGGAACGCTGCGCCGCCAACGTTTACCTTAGCCATCCATGTGCCGGTAGGCGAAGAGGTAGTGGTAGCCGTGTGGAAACTATAGAAACCATCAACCGAATTGGTACGGGTAATGCGCTTGTACAACTGCCCCGCAGGATTGTAAAGCTCAAACTGCACAGGATGATCCGGTGGCAGTGTTTTAAGCTGATCCTGCAAAATAAAGGATACGAAAATGGAATCACCTGGCCTCCATACGCCGCGTTCGCCATAAATAAACCCTTTTAAACCGTTTTGCACCTGCTCACCACCCACATCAAATTTGGAGAGCATCAATGCGCTGGCATCATCAAGCTTTAAATAACCACGCTCATCTCCCTTTTTCGCGACCAGCAAAAATGGCTTATGTTTTAAACTGATATGCGCGAAGCCATTAGCATCAGATACAGATTTGGTAATCACCTGTTTCTGGTAATCCAATAAAGTAAGTTCAACACCCGGCATAGGCGCCGCGTTAAGGATGTTGGTTACTGCAACCAGCATGTTGTTATCGTTGCCTTTTTTAGCGATGAGGCCAATGTTGGATACGATAACGTTGCGTGTTGCCCATTTGTCTTTGGTATAAAAGGAATTACTGCAAGGATCGTCGCGCTCTTTCCATTTATAGCCATCCGGGTAATAGCTGTCATAACGTGCCCAGAAAGCATCGTAATCGTCAAGCTTATCGCCTGCTGAATTAGAGCCGTAATCATCACCCTCTTCAACTTCGTCCTCATCATTATTACCACCGCTAACCCTGGCAACGCCGCCTGCTTTGCAATTAAAGAGGGAATATTCCTTCCTGAAACCAATGATCACCCGGTAAATAGCACCCGGTTCGGTCCGTATCAGCGAATCAATATCCAGCATAAAGCGATTTTTAGCTGTTAGTTTCAGGCTTTTATCTTTATCCAGCCTGATGGTAGTTTGTACAACCGGCTTACCTACCTGTCTAAGCCCTTGCTCTGTGGTAAGATCATTGTTTTGCAGGAACTGGGTTACATTATTTGCATAGATCTTAACGATGGTAACATCCACCGCCTTCAGGTTAACTGCATCAAAAGGCAGCATCAATCTGCCTGAATCGGGCAGAATTACGCCTTTACCGGGTATGATGACCCCGGGCAGCCGGTTTTCAAAAAATACATTGGCCGTAAAGGGAGCAGTGATCTTTTCGCCATAAATATCCTTTACGCCTTCGTTTACAAAAGCATTGTAGTTACCCAATAAACGATCGGAGGCAAATATTTTAACCAAACTGCCATCAATGGTATAGGATGGTTCGCTAACGTTGTTCATTCCTATCAGTCCGCTAAGTTCCTGACCTATCATAACCGGGTTAGAGAACTGCACCTCCACGTACTCGTCCTGATCTTGCACGGCACGGATATCCAGTACCTTGAAAACGCCGACAATCGGGATGTCAAATGCCTGGCTATCGTTACTCTCAATACCCAAAGGAGAGCCATTCCAACGCACGGTTAACTGTGTAGAGGCGGCTGTTGGCCTGTTAATATTATCAATAGTGAAAGTGTGTGTGTTGGTCACATTATCATGCTGCCAGGTGATCACTACAGGCGTAGTGTATTCGGCGTGGATGATCTTTTCTATTTTTAAGGGATCTTCTTTATCTGCGGTTTGGATAACTCCGATTAATTTCATTTTATCCCTTGAAGTGTTGGTAGCGGTTTGCAGGCCGTTAAAGGTGACGGTAAAGTCGGGTTTAATGGTCTTAAACTGAAAGGCGAAATGATGCAGTGCAGATGGTACACTGGTAATCTTTGCAAGGTTAAAATCCCCCTCATAAAATTCATCAGCCTGCATGGCATTTTTAGGCCTGAATTCAATCGTTTGCGCATCTATCCAATAAGCTTTCCCATCAATAGCCGGGGAGAATTTGAAAACGCCGTCCTCAATTGGCTCATTTTGGGCATGACTGGTTTGCACTTCGCCGGTAAGCTTAATTCGTATTGCCGCCACGCGCGAAACAACCCCGCTGGTATACGATTCAATGTATTTGCTGAACGCCGGGTTCACATTGGTCTTCCGCTGGTGTTTAACCAGTAGAATGATCCCAGTGATGAAAATGACAATAAACAGTACAGCAAGTAAAGGCTTGCGGTATTTCAAAAGGTAAGGGTGAAGGTTCATAATGAATTGGAGATGCTTATCAAATATAATGATGAAAAAGCGAGGAATTATCAGTTTGCAATAATTCCTGAAAATATTTTTTCGGGTCGCTGATAAGGCTTATTTTAGCTATAAAAACTCAGGAAATGCCTTGGGCAATACCATCAAAGTGATGTTAATTTATTGTGTATTTTTCTGTAAATAGCTAATGATTAAGTAACTTAAACTTAATGACTGACTAATAGGAGAGTGCTACTATTGCATATAAATAATTGACATTTATATGCGCTTATTTAAAAACCCCTTATTACCCTCCCAAATTTTCCTGATTGCCTTACTGACCCTCTTCCTGAAACTAAATACAAAAGCCCAATGCGTGCCACTTTTAAACGGGTTTGCCCATAATGATTACTGGCATAAACGGCCCTTACTAGACGCGCTCGATAACGGTTATACTTACATTGAGGCTGACGTTTATGAGCGCGATGGCAGGCTTATTGTAGCTCATATACTGCCTGTATTAAACCATCACCGCACACTTGAAGATCTGTACCTGAAACCCTTATTTGATCATGTATTAAAAAACAATGGTGAAGTGTACCCGGGTTATCGTAACTCGGTTACGCTGATGATCGATGTAAAATCAGACGCTGATAAAACTTACCTGGTTTTAAAGGATATGCTTCAGAAATATAGTGGTATGCTGTCGAGTTATTCAAACGGTAATATTCATATAGGGCCGGTTACTATTGTAATATCAGGCCATAAACCCGAGAAGTTATTAAGTACTGAATATGCCCGGTTTGCCTTTGTAGATGAAGACCTGCGACTGGTACGAAAAGATACGCTTACCGACATGTATATGATGGCTAGTTGTAAGTATTCCAAACTATTAAACTGGCGTGGTGACGGTGCTTTGCCCGATCAGGAAAGACAACGCCTTTGTTCGTTTGTAAATGTTGCTCATAAGTTTAATCGGAAAGTGAGGCTATGGGCATCGCCTGAGAATACCGTTGTTTGGAAGACCTTATTAAACTGTGGCGTCGACCTTATAAATACTGATAAACTGGAAGAATTGAAAACGTTCTTAATTAATGACAAATCAACCAAGGTTGTGAGTATTAAGCAATTATAGATTTGTTTAATACAAGGTTTACACAAAGTTTAATATGCTGTTAAAATTAACATTACCTACCCTTATAATTGAAGCTCAGTTAACACTAATATTACATAAGAGCCTGAATGTAAATAATATATTAGTTAAATATTAAATATTCATGAATGTTTATTTTTCATAGTAAATCACGAAAAGCTATTTTATAAGTTTGGGAATATTGATTGAAAATAGCAGATGAGAAAGAATATTTTATTCATTACAGGATCCCTTAATCAGGCCTCTCAAATGCACCAGATCGCTTCCTTATTACCGGAGTACGATTGTTGGTTCAGCCAGATTTTTACTGATTCAAAGTTTCTTAATTTCCTTATAAAATATACACCCCTGGCAAACGGTACCGCCCTTGCCGGCCAGTTCAGAAAAAATACTGAAAACTACCTTGAAAGCCATAACCTGCAAATGGATTATAAAGCGCAAAAAAATAACTATGACCTAGTAGTTTTTTGCAGTGACATGATAGTGCCAACCCGTTTGCGACACAATAAAACGCTATGGGTGCAGGAAGGCATGATTGATAAGGCTACACTAATGACTCATATTGTTAAAACACTTGGCTTACCTATTGCCTTCACCGGTAATACATCGCTAAACGGCTCAACAAATATTTGTGATATATACTGTGCGGCATCTGAAGGGTACAAGGCTTTTTTTACAAAAAACGGAACTGAAAACAACAGGATAATAGTTACCGGCATACCTAATTACGATAACCTGGAACGCTTTACTGATAATAATTTTCCGTATCGCGATTATGTAATGGTGGCCACAACTGATATGCGTGAGACATTCCGGCATGAGGACAGGCCGGCCTTTATTAAGGAGGCGGTAAAAATTGCCAATGGCCGTCGGCTATTATTTAAGCTGCACCCAAATGAAAATTTTGAGCGTGCCGAAAGGGAGATCAGACAGTACGCCCCTTTAGGCACATTACTTTATCATACAGGTAACACCAACGAGATGATCGCTAATTGCAGCGAGCTCATCACCCAATACTCAACAGTGGTATATACGGGGATTGCTTTGGGTAAGAAAGTATACTCCTGGTTTGATGGTGAGCAATTGAAGGCGCTGATGCCCATACAAAATCAGGGTACATCGGCCCAAAATATAGCGGGTATTTGTCGGGACTACATGGAGTTTAATGGCAATAGAAAGTTGTTCTTAAAACGCTACAAATACCAGGCAGTAGCAATTTACAAACACGAAGAAGAATTAGTTTTTCAAGCATAGATGGCTCAAAATATACTAATCGTGGTGCAGGCGCGCATGGCTTCAAGCAGGTTGCCGGGCAAAGTTATGCTGCCTTTGCTAGGCAAAAGCTTGCTGACTAGGATGGTGGAACGTTTGCAGATGATAAGGCATGAGGCTGCCATTGTTATTGCTACCTCAGTTAACGCTGAAGACAATATAATTGAACAGGAAGCAGCTGCTATTAATATACCCTGTTATCGCGGCAGCGTTAATAATTTACTGGAAAGGCATTACATGTCGGCAGTAAAACATAATGCGGATATCGTACTGAAAATACCCTCTGATTGCCCGTTGATAGATCCACAGATCATTGATGAAGTGCTTGATTTCTTCTTTCAACACCCAGGCAAATATGATTATGTAAGTAACTTGCACCCAGCTACCTGGCCCGATGGCAATGATGTGGAGATCATGACCATGGCCTGCCTCGAAAAAAACTGGCGGCTGGCTGAACGTCCTTTAGAACTGGAACATACCACGCCCTACATATGGGAAAATCCTGATCAGTTTAACATAGGTAATGTGAGCTGGGGTAAGGGTTTGGATTACTCTATGTCGCACCGTTTTACTATTGATTATCGCGAAGACTACGAGTTTATCAACAGGGTTTATGAAGAATTGTATCTGCAAAATCCAGGTTTTTCCTGCGATGATATCATCAATCTCATAACTGAAAAGCCTGAGATATATGAACTTAATGCAGTCTATGCAGGTGTAAACTGGTACAGGCACCATTTAAATGAACTGAATACTATCTCGGCTGATCAAACAAAAAAAGCAGCCAATAAATAAGCTAAATAATATGCAAAATAATATACGCGACAATAAAGAGCTGGAGGCAATAGCGCTGAATGTACGGGAGCATATCATCAAAATGTCGACCGATGGGGGATGTTTTACCGGGGCTTCATTATCGGCAGTTGATATGATCGTTTACCTGTATGCTGAATTTTTAAACCTGCATAAAGATAACTTAACAGATCCTGAGCGCGATTACCTGTTCCTGTCCAAAGGCCATGATGTGCCTGCGCTATATGGCACTTTTGCCGAGCTGGGTTTGATTGAAAAAGAAAGATTGGCCAATCACTTATCTATAAACGATCATATCTACTGGCACCCAAACACGCATATCCCGGGTATTGAATTTCATTCCGGCTCATTGGGGCATTTGCCATCGGTAGCTATTGGCGTTGCTATGGATATCAAGATTCGTGGCGGCGCTAATAAAGTAATATGCATTATGGGCGATGGTGAACTGAACGAAGGCTCGTGTTGGGAAGCAGTTTTGGTGGCCAATGCCTATAAACTGGATAACCTGATTTTTGTTATCGACCGTAATAAATTCCAGGCCAATATGGCTACAGAGGATTTGATCCCGCTGGAACCATTACATAATAAATTTACTGCTTTTGGAGCTGCTGTAAGCCGGATAGATGGACATGATTTTAACGAACTGCGCCGTGCATTTGAAAAATATCCCTTCGCCGAAGGCAAACTGAATGTAGTTATAGCCGATACGATTAGAGGTAAAGGCCTGCCAAGCATTCAGGCCCGCGCCGACCGCTGGTTCTGCAATTTCTCTGCCGATGAAGTGGAGCAGCTTTTACAGGAGCTGCATGGCGAACACACAACTCAATTAACATCAGAAACTTTAGTGGTTAGATAATATGTCGTACGAAGAATTACTTACTGAATTGTCGCTGGCTGATGAACGTTTTGTCGTAATGACTGCCGAAAATCGTGCGCTGATACGTAACCTGCCCCAGTTATTAGGCAAACGTTTTATTGATACCGGCATAACCGAACAAACCATGATAGGAGCAGCCGCTGGTCTTGCTTTGCGTAATCGCATACCCGTTGTACATGCGCTGGCTTCTTTCTTATCCATGCGGGCGTTTGAATTTATCCGTACTGATGCAGGGATACCGTCATTACCTGTAAAATTAAGCGCTTTTATACCGGGTTTATTATCAGATGCCAATGGCCCAACCCACCAGGCTATTGAGGATGTATCCATTATGCGCGGTATCCCCAACATGACGGTTTTTGCTCCGGCAGATGAGGATGATATGGTGAAAATGATGCCTGAAATATGGGCATCACCTAAACCCGCATATACTCGCATCAATACCCGTAAAACAAGCTATGTACATGCCCCATTTGAACCCGGCAAAGCCGAGGTGATCGAACAGGGTACTGATGTAACTATCCTCACTTATGGATTGCTTTTTGAACAGGCATTGATAGCTACTGAAATATTAAAGAGTGAAGGTTTATCAGTAGGCCTTATCAATATGCGCAGCCTTAAACCGGTTGATGAGCAGGCCATATTGAAAGCTGTTGACCAAAGCGAGCTTATTGTAACGCTTGAAGATCATTTCCTTACAGGTGGACTGTACACCATTGTTGCCGAAGTATTATTGAAACATCAAAAAACTGCAAAGGTATTGCCTTTCGCACTCAATGAAAAATGGTTTAAACCGGCGTTGCTGCCTGCTGTAATAGAGTATGAGGGCTTCAGCGGTAAACAGGTTGCGGAAGTTATACTTGGCTACCAAACCAATCATATCCAACCAGAAATTTTAAAACCTCAGTTCGCTGAATAAAAGAAACTATTATATGTCTAACAAAATAGCATTTAACGAGAATTATCCGGACATCACCCAATCCGATAAATTATACGAACGCGCGCTTAAAGTGCAAAAACCGGTTACACAAACGCTGGCAAAAGGCCCCGGGCAGTTTACCAAAGGTGTAGCACCTAAATATTTGGTAAAAGGCAAAGGATCACATGTTTGGGATGCTGACGATAACGAATACATTGATTTTAACGCTGCCATTGGCCCGGTATCATTAGGCTATGCTTACCCGGCTGTTGATAATGCGATAAAAAAACAACTGGAGAATGGCATCACCTTTTCACTGATGCACCCACTTGAAGTTGAATTATCAGAACTGGTACAGCAGGTTATCCCTAATGCAGAGGCTGTGAAAATAGCCAAAACGGGTGCTGATGTATGTTCCGCAGCTATTCGTGTTGCAAGGGCGTTTACAGGGCGCGATAAGGTGTTTTGCTGTGGCTATCATGGCTGGCACGATTGGTATATCGGTATCACCAGCCGTAACGCGGGTGTGCCTGAGCCCGTACAGGACCTAACCTTTACGTTTGAATACAACGATATCGAATCCATAAAAGCTGCGCTTGATGAAACTGTAGCGGCCTTAATATTGGAGCCTTTTATCTTCCAGGCGCCAGCTCCTGGTTTTCTACAGGAACTGGCAGAGGTATGTAAGGAGAATGGTACGCTGTTGATATTCGACGAAATGTGGACAGGTTTCCGCATTGCCGTTGGCGGCGCGCAGGAATATTTTAATGTAAAAGCTGATCTGGCAGTTTACTCAAAGGCATGTGCAAATGGGATGCCTATCGCCTTGTTAACCGGCAGGGCCGATGTGATGGAGCTTTTCAATTCAAAGGTATTCAGCTATACCACTTTTGGCGGCGAGGCTTTATCGCTGGCAGCTTGTATAGCTACAATAAATGAGCTGATCGACAAAAATGTACCGCAATATTTGGATGAAAAAGGCGCATTGCTAAAAGATGGCTACAACAAATTAGCTATTGAACTGAGTATGGATAAATACACTAATTGTATCGGTTTTAATTGCCGCACAATGGTAACATTTACGCCAGAGGCTGGCAATGGACTTGAGGTTAAAACCTTAATGCAGCAGGAAATGATAAAACGCGGCGTATTGTGGGCAGGTTTCCATAATATGTGCTACAGCCATACTGATGAGGATATTGACTATACACTTTTAGCTTACCGCGATGTACTGCCAATAGTAAAAGAGGCTATTGAAAGCGGCAACATCAAGCAATACCTGAAAGGCGAAGTATTGGAGGCTGTTTTCCGCAAGGTGAGCAACTATAATATCAAACCTAAAAACACATTGGCCAGCTAATATGGATTTGTTTTCATTAAACCAAAAAACGGCTGTTGTTACCGGCGCGCTCGGGCTCATTGGTAAAAAACACTGTGAAGCATTGGCTTTAGCTGGCGCGAATGTGATGGTTGCTGATGTTAACGCTCAAAAGTCCGCTGAATTTGCGCAGGAACTGGGCGCTCAGCATATGGGTATTGGTATTGATGTTACCAATAAAGCATCTGTTACTAATGCCTTGAACGAGGTAATCGCTAAATACGGTTCGGTTGATATATTGGTAAACAATGCTGCTATAAATGATATGTTCGAGAACCCGGCATTGGCGAAAGATCTTTCAGCATTTGAGAATTACCCGCTGGAGGTTTTCCAAAAATCATTGGATGTTAATATAACCGGTGTGTTTTTATGCTCGCAGGTATTTGGTTCTGTAATGGCTGAGCAGGGCAGCGGGAGTATCATCAACATCGCATCAACCTATGGCATGGTTGGCCCAGACCAAACTATTTATCGTAATGAATGCGGTGAGCAAACTTTTTATAAGTCGGCGGCATACCCGGTTACCAAAGGTGCTATCATCAATTTTACACGCTTTTTAGCGGCATACTGGGGCGATAAAGGGGTGAGGGTGAACACGCTTTCGCCGGGTGGTGTAGAGAATGGGCAGAACGAGTTTTTTATTCATAATTATTCAGCAAAAACATTATTGGGCCGCATGGCCAAAGCAAACGACTACCAGGGCGCGCTAATTTTTCTGGCAAGTGAAGCATCAGCTTACATGACCGGGGCAAACCTTGTGGTGGACGGTGGCTGGACAGCAATTTAAAAATCAACCAGATCATGAAAAATATCTTACAAGAAAAAGCATCACGCATTAAATTATTGATCACCGATTGTGACGGCGTTTTAACTGATGGCGGCGTTTATTATGGTGAAGAGGGCGAGCAGCTAAAAAAATTCAATATACAGGATGGGATGGGGGTTGAACGCCTGCGCAAGTTGTTGGGCATTGAAACCGCGATTATAACCGGTGAGGCATCACCATCGGTAGTTAAAAGAGCTCAAAAATTACAGATAACCGAATTGCATTTGCTGGCAAAGAATAAGCCTGCAATTTTAAAAGAAATGCTATCACGCCTGCAATTAACAGGTGAGGAAATTGCCTATATCGGTGATGATTATAATGATCTTGAAATAATGAAGCTGGTGGGCTTTACAGCAAGCCCAGCTAATGCCTTGCCTGGTATAAAAGCGCAGGTTGATTATGTATGCGAAAGCAAAGGCGGCGAAGGTTGTTTCCGTGAATTCGCCGAGCTGATCATCGACCTTAAAAGTGAAGTATTTGAGTTAGCAAACGAGGTGATCACCCTTAACAATGGTCGCAAAATAGGTAAGGGCGAGTCATGCTATATTATTGCAGAGATTGGTATCAACCATAATGGTTCATTAGAGATCACAAAAAAACTGATTGACGAAGCAGTGGCAGCTAAGGCTGACGCAGTTAAATTCCAGAAACGGACCCCGGAGATATGTGTGCCCAAAGACCAGTGGGAGGTAATGCGCGATACGCCTTGGGGCCGTATGAGCTATATCGACTATAAACGTAAAACAGAGTTCGGCATAGCCGAATACGCAACTATTGATCAATATTGTAAAAAAGCAGGCATCGACTGGTTCGTATCAACCTGGGATGTGCCCTCAGTTGATTTTATGGAGCAGTTTGATACCGTAATGTACAAGCTGGCATCGGCTTCACTTACTGATTTTGAGCTGATAGAAAGAATATTGGAAACTGGTCGCCCATTGATGCTCTCAACCGGCATGTCGACTATGAAGGAGATTGAAAATGCACTGGCATTTATCAATGCTTTCAGCCCGGATTACCCACTATTTGTAGCGCATTCAACTTCAGCATACCCTTGCAAGCCTGAGGAGCTTAACCTTAAAATGATCCAAACGCTTGAAAATAAATTTCCGGGCATACCGATCGGTTATTCGGGACATGAGACAGGTTTGGCTACTACCGTCGCAGCCGTTAGCATGGGCGCAACTTTTGTTGAAAGGCACTTTACGCTTGATCGTGCCATGTGGGGATCAGACCATGCTGCATCTGTTGAGCCGCAGGGCCTGCAACGCCTGGTACGCGACATCCGCGATGTGGAAATTGCCGCAGGCGACGGCGTAAAAAAAGTTTATGAATCAGAACTTGGGCCAATGAAAAGGCTGCGGGTGAATATTAGTGATGAGTATAAGACAAAGCCTTTAATTAGCTAAATGACACAGGAGGAAGTAGTTACTATAACCACTATTACACTTGCCTGCTGGGCAGTCTTTATTATCGCGTGGGAACGGATCTCACCCTATCGTAAAGGCTTGCCCTTTTTCAGGGAGGGCTTTTGGGTTGATTTGGTTTGGTACACTATTATTCAAAGCTATTTTTTAAAGATCGTCATCTTTGATTATATCATAATGCCGGTACAAAAGAGCTTCGACTGGTCGCATATTCAATTTGTGTCGCACTGGCCAATTGCTGTACAGGTGCTATTCTTTTTGGTTACGCACGATCTGTATATCTATCTTTTTCACAGGTTCCAGCATTCCAGTAAATTCTTTTGGCGCACACATGAGGCGCATCATTCCGGTAAACAAATTGATTTCCTGTCGGGATCAAGATCGCATATAGTTGAGATACTGATTAACCAAACCATAGAGTTTGCACCCATAATTATATTAGGTGCTGACCCTATGGTTGTACCGATTAAAGCTATGCTTGATGCCATGTTCGGTATGTTTATCCATGCCAACATCAATGTTAAAATGGGCAAGCTAAAATATTTCCTCAATTCTCCTGAGCTACATTTGTGGCACCATGCCAATTACCAGGAGGTTTTTCACGCTAATTTCTCGACCAAGTTTTCGGTATGGGATCACCTCTTCGGTACGGTATATGATCCGGGCTTTGCACCAGGCAATGAGCCTGAAAACTGGGGCCTGTATTATGATTATCCTAAAGATTACTTTTTGCAGCATGCCTTTTCGGTAAAGCGTTTTGATGAAAAGGCCTTATTGAAATATAAGTGGTTCAATAGCTACTACACCTTACGGCATCGGCTTAATCACAGCATCCAACAATTACTATCGCGTAAACGAAAAACGGTAAACGAGCCTGCAGTTACGCAATTGCAACCGGAGGAAGAAGTGGTTGAACAAAGTATTTGATCAATATAAATTATATAAAATGTAAAGATTTTGCTTATCGCAGCTCAATAGACGATAGAAAGCCATTCCATCAGTTCAGCAACAAAAGGAAAGCACAATATTGCTATTGTGCTTCAATAAGTTGTCATGTATTTTCAGGGCCTATAATAATTTAGGTTTATCTGATCCTTTGCCAAAGCGGTAACCCAGGGTAATTTCATGCGTTGGCATATTAAAGCCACCCAGGTTATCAGATGCCAGCCCGAACTGGTAGCTATAGCCAATGTGGAAATTGCTTACGTTCAATGTAAAGATGCCGGCCATTTCATTATTGGTACGGTAATTTATGCCCAGGCCTATAACCTGCCTAAAGATCACTGTGCCCGAAATATCAGCAATCATCGGCACCCCTTGCACATAGGATACCAATGTAGCAGGTTTTACGGCCACATCCTCATCAATATTTGCTATGAAAGCTCCTGAAAAGTAATAGTGGTTCTTGAAGTTGTTATTATCCTGTACAGATGCTGTTCCCAGGCTGGTGATAGATAGTTCGGGCACCGATATACCAACATAATACCAGTCGGTGTAAAACATCACACCAAATCCTAAATTGGGCTTGGTTTCCCTCACATCACTGGCAAATACAGGGTCATTGGCATCCAGACTTGAATAGTTGGCCACATAGTTGCGTATCCCTGCGTTTAATGATACCGACAAAAAGTTCTTCGGACTAAGCTGTATCGCTTTTGCAAAGTAAGCGTTTACCTCGGTTTGGTGTTCTATGGCAAACTTGTCATTCATTACGATCAAGCCCGCTGCCCCGTCTACAGATTCGATAGGGACATTGACATTAGCCATAAAAGTTGTAGGCGAGCCATCAACCCCCAGCCACTGCCTGCGGGCCAGGGCATTAACCGAGGCTGCTTTATCCAGCAGCGAATAAGCGGGGTTAAAAGGCGTAAGGTTATCCATATACTGCGTATAGCTGAACTGACTGTTCTGCGCATGTACATTTGCGGATAATGTTAAAAAAAACAGGATGCTTACCAGCGTTGCGGTAATACCATTGTTTATAGGTTTCAATTTCATCTTCATTACTGATATTTTAGTACTAAAAATCCTGTTTTACGTTTGCTCTCTCCGTTAACTGTATATTCAAGCAGGTAGAAATATGTTCCGGCCTGCTGCAGGGTTCCTGTGATATTTGAACGGCCATCAAAAACGCGGTAAGCATTGTCATAGCTGCGGGTCTGGTACACTTTTACACCATTGCGGTTCACAATGGTCACCTGGTTATCCGGATAGTTCTTGATGCCCTCTATTAAGAAGAAGTCGTTAATACCATCACCGTTTGGCGAAACAGCCTGGTGTACTATGATCTCATCACCGGCATTATCGGTAACCGTAATTACAGCGCCTGTAGTTGATGCAGCGTTATAATTATTATCACCCGGC
Organism: Mucilaginibacter mallensis; assembly: GCF_900105165.1. NCBI lineage: Bacteria > Pseudomonadati > Bacteroidota > Sphingobacteriia > Sphingobacteriales > Sphingobacteriaceae > Mucilaginibacter > Mucilaginibacter mallensis. The sequence continues at coordinate 3,414,745 of NZ_LT629740.1, read as the reverse complement.
TGTGATACCGTTAAGCTAGTTGAACCTATGTGGAGGGCATTTAATGTTTGCCCGTTTACACTGGCTATGGTAGGGTCGCTTACAGTAAAGGTAAGCGGCAGACCTGAACTGGAGGTGATCACGCTCAGGTCATATTGGCTACCCTTTATCAAGGTTGGTATACTCAGCACACTGATGGTTTGATTAGCTTTATTGATCACTAAACCCTGGCTTGCTGTTGGCGTTGTGGTATAGTTCGAATTAGCAGCCAAAGTTGCAGTTATTAAAGTGTTTCCCGCTCCGGTGATATGTATTTTACCATTTACAATAGTGGCAGCAGCAGGGTTGCTACTGGTATAAAGTACAGTTTCACCATCACTGGCCACTGCACCCGGGTCAAAGTCTGGGCTGCCATAGGTTTCTACAGGTAAAGGATTAAAAGTAAGTGTACGGACAGCCTGTTTTACGGTTAAAGTACCAGCCACGTAGCTAATGGTATAATTGGCATCAACCGCACTGTTTGCTGTAATAGGGTAGGTACCTACCGGTGATGTGCTGGTGGCTGTAGTGGTAATAGTTGGCGCTGTTGTTAAACTTGCAGCATTATCACCATTTACAAAGCCGGTATAGGTGGCGGTAAAGGTTGGTAATGGTAATCCGTAAGTTGTAGTTTGGTCATTAGCTGTTATGGTTAATGGTACTTTGCCTATGCTTAGTGTACCTGCTACGTAGGTAATGGTGTAGTTAGGGTCAACCGCGCCGCTGGCTGTTATAGCGTAAGTGCCTGCAGGCGATGAGGAAGTGCCTGTAGTAATTATTGTTGGCGCAGTGGTTAAACTTGCGGTGTTATCACCATTAACAAAACCGCTGTAGCTGGCGGTTAATGCCGGTATAGCACCACCATATACTGAGGTTTGGTTATCGGCAGTAATAGTTAAAGCAGCTTGGCCAATAGTTAATGTACCCGCTACATAGCTGATGGTATAATTAGGGTCAACAGCTCCGCTTGCATTTATTGGATAAGTGCCTGCCGGTGACGATGCAGTACCTGTAGTGGTGATAATTGGCGCAGTAGTTAAGCTTGATGCATTATCACCATTTACAAAGCCGCTATAGCTAACAGTTAGGGCAGGTATTGCCGAACCGTAAGTAGAAGTTTGGTTATTAACAGTTATAAGCAGTGCAGATTTACCTATTGCCAAAGTACCTGCCACATAGCTGATGTTATAGTTAGGATCCACAGCGCCGCTGGCAGTAATAGGGTAATTACCAGCCGGTGATGCGGACGTGCCCGTTGTGGTAATAGTTGGGGCGGTGGTTAGGCTTGCCACGTTATCATCATTTACAAAACCGCTGTAGCTGGCAGTTAGTGCCGGTATAGCGGCACCGTGGGCTACACTTTGGTTATCGGCGGTAATGGTAAGGTTTGCCTTTCTGATGGTTAATGAGCCTGCTACATAGCTGATGGTATAGTTAGCATCTACGGCTCCGCTTGCTGTTATAGGATAACTGCCCGCAGGTGATGAAGCAGTTCCTGTTGTGGTTAATATAGGTGCCGTAGTTAAGCTAGATGCATTATCGCCATTAACAAAGCCGGTATAACTGGCTGTCAGAGTAGGTAATGCCGAGCCATATGTTGAGCTTTGATTATCTGCTGTAACTGTCAATGCTGCTTTGCCGATGGTTAATGTACCTGCAGTGTAGCTTATGGTATAATTCGGATCAACTGCCCCGCTTGCTGTAATTGGATAGCTGCCTGCCGGTGATGCTGATGTACCGGTAGTAGATATGGTTGGTGCAGTTGTTAAACTTGCCGAATTATCGCCATTAACAAAACCACTATAACTGGCGGTAAGCGTTGGTAATGCTGCACCATAGGTTGAGCTTTGATTATCAGCCGTAACTGTTAATGCTGCTTTGTCGATAGTTAACGTACCGGGAACATAAACAAAGGTGTAATTAGGATCCACTGCACCGCTTGCGTTAATAGGATAAGTACCTGCCGGTGATGCCGTTGTAGCAACTGTGCTAATAGTAGGCTGAGTGGTTAAACTGGCCGCATTATCACCGTTTACAAAACCACTATAACTGGCGGTAAGGGTAGGCAATGCTGATCCGTATACGGAAGTTTGATTATCAACCGTAATAGTTAACAGCGCCTTGCCGATAGCTAAAGTACCGGCCACATAACTGATGTTATAGTTAGGGTCAACCGCGCCGCTTGCAGTAATAGGATAGGAGCCTGCCGGTGATGCTGACGTACCGGTTGTACTTAATGTTGGTGCAGTGGTTAAACTTGCCACGTTATCACCATTTACAAAACCGCTGTAGCTGGCAGTTAGTGCCGGTATAGCGGCACCGTGGGCTACACTTTGGTTATCGGCAGTAATAGTAAGGCTTGCCTTGCCAATGGTTAAAGTGCCAGTCACATAACTGATGGTATAATTTGCATCCACCGCACCGCTTACATTTATTGGGTAAGTATTTGCCGGTGATGCTGAAGTAGCTGTTGTGCTTAAAGTTGGTGCCGTAGTTAAGCTAGCTGCATTATCGCCATTAACAAAGCCAGTATAGCTTGCTGTAAGCGCAGGTAATGTTGAGCTATACGTTGAGTTTTGGTTATCAGCAGTTACGGTTAATGCCGCCTTGCCAATCGTTAAAGTGCCGGCAACATAGCTGATATTGTAGTTCGCATCCACCGCGCCACTAACAGTAATTGGATAGCTGCCTGCCGGTGATGCAGCTGTGGCTGTTGTTGTTACGGTTGGTGCAGTGGTTAAGCTTGTTGCGTTATCGCCATTTACAAAACCGCTGTAACTGGCTGTTAGTGTTGGTAATGCTGCACCATAGGTTGAGTTTTGATTGTCAGCAGTAACGGTTAGTGCCGCTTTGCTAATAGTTAAAGTACCAGGCGTGTAGCTAATAACGTAATTAGGATCCACTGCGCCGCTTGCGGTAATAGCGTAAGTGCCTGCGGGAGATGCTGCCGTGGCGGTAGTGCTGATAGTAGGTGCAGTGGTTAAACTTGCCGCGTTATCTCCATTTACAAAGCCGCTATAACTTACTGTAAGGGTGGGCAATGCTGATCCATATACTGAGCTTTGATTGTCTACCGTAACAACCAACAACGCCTTGCCGATAGCTAAAGTACCTGCCACATAACTGATATTATAGTTAGGGTCAACCGCGCCACTTGCAGTAATAGGGTAGCTACCTGCCGGTGATGCTGATGTGCCAGTGGTACTTAATGCTGGTGCGGTTGTTAAGCTTGCTGCATTGTCGCCATTTACAAAGCCACTGTAACTGGCAGTTAGTGTTGGTATAGCTGCTCCATGGGCGATGCTTTGGTTGTCTGCGGTTATGGTAAGGTTTGCTTTACCAATGGTTAGCGTCCCCGCAACGTAACTGATGGTATAGTTAGCATCAACAGCTCCGCTTGCCATAATAGGATAGCTACCTGCCGGTGATGCAAAAGTTGCTGTAGTGCTTGAAGTTGCTGCGGTGGTTAAACTAGCCTGGGTATCACCGTTAACAAAACCGCTGTAAGTGACTGTAAGTGCAGGTAATGCAGAGCCGTAAGTTGAACTTTGGTTATCAGCAGTAACAGTCAGTGCTGCCTTGCCGATGGTTAAAGTACCTGCCACATAGCTGATGGTATAATTCGGGTCAACTGCACCGCTTGTATTAATTGTATAATTACCTGCCGGTGATGATGCTGTGGCTGTAGTGCTTGCAGTTGCCGCCGTGGTTAAACTAGCTTGGGTATCACCATTTACAAAACCGCTGTAGCTAACTGTAAGTGCAGGTAATGCCGCGCCATAAACTGAGCTTTGATTGTCAGCGGTAATAGTCAATGCTGCTTTGCTAATGGTTAATGTACCAGGTGTGTAGCTAATGGCATAATTAGGATCCACTGCGCCGCTTGCGGTAATAGCGTAAGTGCCTGCGGGAGATGCAGCTGTGGCGGTAGTGTTGATAGTAGGTGCAGTGGTTAAACTTGCCGCATTATCACCGTTTACAAAGCCGCTATAGCTTACAGTAAAGGTCGGTAGTGCTGACCCGTAAACTGAGCTTTGATCATTTACAGTAACAACCAATATGGTTTTACCAATGGCTAATGTACCAGCCACATAGCTGATGTTATAGTTAGGATCGACCGCACCGCTGGCGTTAATTGGATAAGAACCTGCCGGTGATGCTGATGTAGCAGTAGTACTGAGTATTGGCGCAGTGGTTAAGCTCGCCGCATTATCACCATTAACAAAACCGCTATAGCTGGCAGTTAAGGTTGGTATTGCAGCTCCGTGTGCTATGCTCTGGTTATCTGCAGTAATGGTAAGGCTAGCTTTGCCGACCGTTAAAGTACCCGCTACGTAGCTGATGGTATAGTTAGGGTCAATTGCTCCGCTTGTATTAATTGTATAATTACCTGCCGGTGATGCAGCTGTTGCTGTTGTGCTTGCTGTTGCCGCCGTGGTTAAACTGGCCTGGGTATCACCGTTTACAAAACCGCTGTAACTGACAGTAAGTGCAGGTAATGCAGAGCCGTAAGTTGAACTTTGGTTATCAGCAGTAACAGTCAGCGCTGCCTTGCCGATGGTTAAAGTACCTGCCACATAGCTGATGTTATAGTTAGGGTCAACTGCTCCGCTTGTATTAATTGTATAATTACCTGCCGGTGATGCAGCTGTGGCCGTTGTGCTTGCAGTCGCTGCCGTGGTTAAACTGGCCTGGGTATCACCATTTACAAAACCGCTGTAAGTGACTGTAAGTGCAGGTAATGCTGCGCCATAAACTGAGCTTTGATTGTCAGCGGTAATAGTCAATGCTGCCTTGCCGATGGTTAAAGTACCTGCCACATAGCTGATGGTATAGTTAGGGTCAACCGCTCCGCTTGTATTAATTGAATAATTACCTGCCGGTGATGCTGCTGTGGCCGTTGTGCTTGCGGTCGCTGCAGTGGTTAAACTAGCCTGCGTATCGCCGTTTACAAAACCGTTGTAATTGACTGTAAGTACAGGTAATGCCGAGCCGTATGTTGAACTTTGGTTATCAGCGGTAACAGTCAGTGCTGCCTTGCCGATGGTTAAAGTACCGGCCACATAGCTGATGGTATAGTTAGGGTCAACCGCTCCGCTTGTACTAATTGTATAATTACCTGCCGGAGATGCTGCTGTGGCTGTAGTGCTTGCAGTTGCCGCCGTGGTTAAACTAGCCTGGGTATCACCATTAACAAAACCGCTGTAGCTGACTGTAAGTGCCGGTAATGCTGCGCCATAAATTGAGCTTTGGTTATCAGCGGTAACTGTCAGTGTTGCCTTGCCGATGGTTAAAGTACCTGCCACATAGCTGATGATATAGTTAGGGTCAACTGCGCCGCTTGTATTAATTGTATAATTACCTGCCGGTGATGCTGCTGTGGCAGAAGTGCTTGCGGTTGCCGCAGTAGTTAAGCTTGCCTGGGTATCACCATTTACAAAACCGCTGTAAGTGACTGTAAGTGCAGGTAATGCCGCTCCATATGTTGAGCTTTGGTTATCAGCGGTAACAGTTAATGCAGCTTTGCCGATGGTTAAGGTGCCGGGACCATAAGTTATTGCATAGTTAGGGTCAACTGCTCCACTTGTATTAATTGTATAATTACCTGTCGGAGATGCTGCTGTGGCTGTAGTGCTTGCAGTTGCCGCCGTGGTTAAACTTGCCTGGGTATCACCGTTAACAAAACCGCTGTAACTGACTGTAAGTGCGGGTAATGCCGCGCCATAAATTGAGCTTTGGTTATTGGCAGTAATGGTTAATGGGGCCTGGTTAACTGTTAATGATTGTGTAACATTGGTTGCAGCTGAATGCGTAGCATCGCCTGCCTGTGAGGCAGTAATATGTGCTGTACCAGCACCTACTATATGAATATTGCCGCTTACTATGGTGGCTACTGCTGTGTTATTGCTACTATAGGTAATTGCCGGTGTACCGCTGTTGGTACTGGTTGCGCCGGGCGCAAAATCGGCATTGCCATAGGTTTTAGTGGGCAGTGCATTAAAAGTAATAGTTTGCGGGGTTAATGACGGCGCGACAGTAAAAGTTGCCGATGAGCCTGATGCTGGTGCCAGATTTCCTGCCAGATCTGATGCTGTTCCGGCACCTATGGAAATACCCAGAGTTCCGGTACCGCTAATGCTTGAAATGCTTACCGTGTATGTTGTGCCTGATCCGGTTACGGCAACAGTACCTGCGGCTGTACCTGTAGTAATAAGCGAAACATTGCCTGTCGCCAGGGTACTAGTGTTAAAATTGACATCAGCATAGGTTACGGTGTAGGTTACGGGGCCCGTTGAGGTACTGCTTACTGAGGGGCTACCAATGGTAACTGTTGGTGCAGTTTTATCAAACGTAACCAGATCACCTGCGGCGAGATCATTATATGAACTTTGATTCCCGGCCAGATCCGTAAACTGAACTACATATGGTATTCTCCCCTCAGCATCGCTACTAGTCATGGTATAACTTCCGGAATAACTATTTCCACCTAAATTTGATACTGTGACTGAATGCCCGGCTATGGTAAGCGTTGGCGTTTGTACAGCTTCATTTGTGCTGAATTTAAGGGTTACAATATCTCCCGTTTTGGCAAAAGCGCTGTTTGTGTTATTTGAAGCATAAAGAAGACCGGTTGCAAGAGGGGCCGTTTTATCTATGGTATAAGCCTGGCCCGCAAACGGCAGGGTTGTACTTATGCCCGGACTCAAGCCTGTAGCATTGGCAAGGTTTAATGCGATAGTTCCATCTCCTGTGCCTGTATTAGCAGTTACTGTATAGGTTGTGCCAGAGCCTGCGATTGATGTAATACTTGCACCGCTAATACCACCTGTAGTTGTTAATGAAAAATTACTTGTTGATAACCCTGTTACTGCCGCGCCAAAAGTTACAGTATATTGAACTGAGATGGCATTGGTTGGGCTTGTTGTTACCAGGTTGATAGAGCTAATAGTTGCAGAGGCTACAGGGCTTACATTGTTAGGATTGTTAGTGCCTGTTGTTGTAAGATAATTTTCGCTGCCGGCAGGGCCATTATATTCAACAGCCATTACCCGGTAAGTATTACCTGCTGTAAGGCCTGTAATGTTTACTGTTGAGCCCGTGCCATTATATACACAATACCATCCGCTGCCACCAATTTGTGTGCCGGATGCGTATGTTGTATTAGCAGTGTAGGTAGTGCTATTTACAGGTGCCGGACTGCCCGTTGATGCCTGTGTTATAAATACAGCCCTTGAAGCACCGCTGCCATTTGTCCAACTGGCGGTAGTGCCGGTTGCTGTAGTGTTAGTGAAGACTACATTGGTGGCTTGTGTAGCTGGTATGCCAATTAATTGTATAATATTTCCCTGGTTATCAGTCGTGCCATTGGTGCCGCCATCGTTCACATAAATATTTGTTGGACTTATTATGGCTATACCATAAGGGAAATCATAACTATCACTGCTTAAACCGGTGTAAATATTTGTTGGCGTACCTGTGCCATTGGTGTATTTTACCAAGGCATAAGCCGGGTAAGTATTAACCTGTGAAGCATACAAGTTGTTAGCAGCATCAACTGCTAAGGAGGTTGCATATTGATTAGTGGATACGGTTGACACCGCGTATGAGCTTGCTTTTGTTAGTTTATAAATATGGCCGCCATCATTATTAGCGCCATCATCATCAAAAGCATCAGCAACATAAACATCACCGAGAGAGTTTACCGCCAGACCTGCAGGAGGAGTATAATAAAAGCCGCTGAGTAAGCCAACTGCATCTAACTTATCATATAAAACAGTACCGGCTGAACCTGCAGCACTGCCGGCGGCATATTCAACAACTTCATAGGCGCCGATCCCGCTGTTGCCGCCATCGGCATTTATATTATATTGTATAGCATATATATTATCGCTTGCATCAATAGCAAGGCCGGAATAATACCCTAAGCTTGCAGTTCCCGTTTGGTAAACTGACGCTGTATATGATGTGCCGCCATTAAACTTTAGTTTAATGATATTGCCATAAGGCAGGGTGGGGCCATCGTTATCAGTAGTGAAGTAAATATCACCGGTGCTGGTTACAACAAGGCCTGTGCCGTAATCACCTTGCTGGTCATTATCCGGAAATCCATCATAAATTACGGTAGGAGCGCCTGTGCCATTGGTATATTTTACAACTTCGCCCTGTGTGCCGCTGGCATCAGTTTGTAAGGCATAAATATTACCGCTGGCGTCTTTTGCTAACGCAGTTGCCAGGGCATTTGTTGAGAGTGTAACGTTCGTAAATTGTGCACGGGCAGGCAACGCTGTTCCAATAAAAAGAATTATTGCTGAAACAATGTAAAAACCTTTTGTAAATAATGTTTTCATACTTTTTTGGTTTTTATATACACAGGTATGGGTTTTGCCAGCCACTTACACTTTCCTCATGAATCTCTTTAAAATCCGGTGAATCGAATTTTAAGCCATTGCCCTGACTTATTACTGTTTTATAGATCTTTTTTGATGATGTTTTGATAGAAACCACATCAATTACCGGTAATGAAAAACCGGATAACGGATAAAAATTACGCTCGCCCCTTGGCCCAACCACTGATTCCTTTTGAAGGAGGGCCATAGCTATGTTCCAATCACCTTTTAGCATATGTGATTTAACTTCCTTAAGTGCAAGGCCGGCTTCATAGCCGAGTAAACCATAAATGTTTGCCATTTGGCCGGCGGTGTTTTCGTATTTCTTTACAAATTCTTTATTATGGGGGTTTTCGGCATTGCGGTTCCATGATATGGCGGCATGTAATTCCAGGTCGAGCCCGGCTATATCCTCCAGGATATCATCATATGCCATATTTTCCACTACGCTTAGGGGAATCAGTTTGTGAAATTCAGATTCACGCCATGCTTTTAAAAACTCGGTCCCCATAGTACCTGCAAAAACGGCATTTATATATGAAGGCTTGTTCTTTTTTATTTCGCTAAAAAAGCCATCAAGATTCAATCTTTTTATATCCGTGGGATCACGCGGGATAACGTGCAGGCCCATTTGTTCAGCTCCGGCAACACAAGCCCCTTTATAAAAGGCGCCGCTCAGGTGATAACCGGCTTCATATACAGGCATTACCATAATGCCGGTGCCACCGTATTCTTTATGTGCCCAGTGACCCAGGGCATATTGTGATTGCCAGATCTGCTGTGAAGAATAAAATATACGCGGACTTAAATGATTGAAATAAGGAATGTACTCACCTAAATCAAAAAAGAATGCCAGTTTATTATAAGATTCAATTACCGGTACTATATCTGGTATTGATTTATAGCTGATCAATCCTGAGATCATATCAACCTGGTCAAAAAAAATAAATTTGTTAACCGCTTCCGATACACTTGCGGCATCGCCCATTTTGGTATAAACAGGTATAAATTGTATTTCATCCTGTTTTACAACTCCCGGGTATAAGCCCAATAGTATGCCAGCCATTAAATGATGGCCATAAAACGGATAAACACCCGAATAGGGTGTTAAGAAACCTATTTTTATTGGCTTTGCCATTTTAATGAAAATTACTAAGCTAAATGATTAGTTTCTGGATGGGAAAATACCAAACATTGCTATGATATAAGAGACTGCAAGGTATGGTTGCAGAATACTAATTGGGATGTTGCTGCCTGTAAGGCCAATAGCATTTCCGGCCAAAGTTGTATTGGGTGCAGTAGTGGTATAAATTTTCCCTACCTCAGCAGTAGGCCCTGAACCGGTTACTGGCCCTTTTGATAAATAGGTGGTAGTGCCGGGTATACCAGTGGTTCCCGTGCCATTGTTTACATTAAGCGTGTGCGTATGTGATGGTAAGTTACTTATAAGAATAGAAGTGTTTTCAGTACCACTGGCTTGCCCTAAAACATAATTGCTTAAGCCGGGCCCTTGTCCCTGGCCAATCGGAGCACGGCCACGCAGATCTGGCAGAGCAAAGGTATTTATACCATTACCGCCATACGTAGTACCTAAAAGAGAAAATACAGCCGCATTGCTGGATATTGATAAAAGCTGCCCGGAGCAAAATAAAAACCCTTGTGGTGCAAAATTACTGCCAAATGCAAAGATCATTGCTAAAAGTGGATTCATAAGATTAGGTTATAATTGGTTAATATTATAAATCAATATTAAAGATATTTTTCTTCATATTTTACATTTTTGGAAATTTTTTTTGAAAAAATATACTGATAATCAGTGTTTTAAGTGTGTGTAAATAAAATATCGCTATTGTTATTTTTTTTAATATAAACACATTTATTTTTAGTTAGGCTTAAAAATGAACAAGGTTATTATTAAAAGATTTTAATTAATAAACAGTTGTTTATCAGGTTGATGCAGGGGCAAAAGTTTTTTTGTGTTTTCTAAAAAATTATTTAATACATTTAAATACCAAATAAACCCAAATGAACAATCAGCGCAGGTTATTTCTCAGTCAAATGTCATTAGTGGCCGGCATAGCTGCATTAAGCAAGCCAATGAATTCAATGGCTACCATCAGTAAGCGCATTAATACCTTATATACTGCCAAAACTGATGTTACTATTTATCATACTAATGATTTACATGGTAATATTGATGCCGTATATAATAATATGGGCGGTCTGAAGCAAATAAAAACCATGCTCAATAACCAGGAAACAGATGGCCTGTTATTGGATGGCGGGGATTTTTTAGATCGGTCAAACAGCGTTGCGCAGCAAAGAGAAGTAATTCATACTATGAATGCCATGGGCTATCATGCAGCGGCTATAGGTAATCATGAACTTGCATTTGGGCAGGATCATTTAGCAGCGCTTGTGCCGCTAATGGAGTTTACGCTGGTGAATTGCAACTACCATTTTAATAATAAGTTAGGCGAGCTTGTAAAGCCTTATATCATAATTAATAGTGGGCAATATAAAATAGGTATTACAGGTGTTGGCCAGCAGGTTGCAGGCGTGTTTTATAACGATGCCATACAATGTGCCAATAAAATGGCAAAACAGCTTAAAGAGGATGAACACTGCGATCTGGTTATCTGTCTTTCGCATTTAGGATGTCAGCAGGAAAATGGTAATCCTGATAATAAGATGCTGGCGCGTGAGTCGGAGCATATTGATATGATAATTAGTGGCCATAATCAGGAATTGATGAATGGTCAGTTGGTGATGCAAAATAAAAATAAACACGAGGTGATCATTAGTCAGGCTGCATGGAATGGCCTGATGATAGGCAAAACCGTATTCAGCTTTAGCAACGGAAAGCAAAAATCACATATTGATGCCCGGTATTTAGTGCCCGGCCAGCCATACGGGCAAAAATTCGCAACCTCATTTGCAGGTTTGCGTTTAATAAAAGAGCAATCTGTATTAGTATAAACTTATTGCATTGAGCACCGCGCCAATAGATAATATTATTCGCTTTTTAGGATCGGTGGGTATAAAAGTAATTATACGGCCCATAAACGGCCATACCTTTTTGCCTGGTTTGCAACTGGAAGATGGTAAGCTTATTATTGATACCGAAAAGCTGTTATATCCTGGGGATATTCTTCATGAAGCCGGGCATTTGGCAACCATGCCACCTGAACTGCGTAAAACGATGAGTGATATCCTGCCAAATAATGATTTAAACCAGGGCGGGGAGATGATGACATTGGCATGGTCATATGCCGCTTGTATACATCTTGATATTGACCCGGCTTTTGTTTTTCATACTGAAGGATATAAGGGTGAAAGTGAAAATATCATCCAAAATTTTGCTGAAGGCAGATTTGTAGGACTACCCTTATTGCAATGGGCTGGCATGTGCTATGATGAGCAAAAAGCCAGGGAATTAAACAAGCCGCCATATCCGAAAATGATACGCTGGCTTCGTGAAAACTAATAGAGCGCTTTTATGATCCGATATGCCAAATTATCGCTACCGTTTGATGCTGAGCTTACCCAAAGCGAATTATTAACAATAAAAGCAGAGTGGCTGCCCCATTTTAATACCTCGTATTATGCGGGCTCATGGAAAGGTATTGCTTTACGATCGGTAGAAGGGAAGCACGAAACTATCATACCTGAATTGATGGGAGAGTTGGAATACCGGGATACTATATATATGTCACGTTTTCCATCGGTCATTAAATTACTTTCAGGGTTTAATTGCCCGGTGATGTCTGTACGTTTTTTAAACTTGCAGACCGGAGCAATTATTAAAGAGCATATAGATGAAGGCTTGCTTTTTGAACAGCATGAAGTCCGTTTGCATTTCCCGGTGTTTACCAACCCGGGTGTTGAGTTTTATGTAGATGGTGAGCGCGTAATAATGGATGTGGGCGACTGCTGGTATATGAATGCGCATTTACCCCATAGCGTGACAAACAAAGGCACTACAGACAGGATTCACCTTGTTGTTGATTGTAAGGTGAATGATTGGTTAACGCGACTTATTGAGTCATCTGCTGTAATTTCAATTAAAGAAAATGAACTTGATCCTCAACTTTTAATGGTAATTAAAGAGTTGCGCATACAAAATACGTCTACATCAAACGCATTGGCTGATGATATGGAACGACAATTAAATAAAGATCATGCTTGATTTTCCACTTAATTGGGTCCCGTACAAATTGTTAGCAGTTGATGGCCAGATCAAATGCTGCTGGCTAAATACTTATGGCGAACCATTTATTGAACCATTTTTTGATGAAACTATTTTAAAATGCAGGGGGCTGGATGGCCGCCATGCTGCCATATCATCGGTTAGTGATTTAATGATGATAGCGGAGTGGACGCGAGGGGTATCAGCAATAGAACCAACGGCTTTTATTTTTCATATTTCGCGCTGTGGCTCAACACTAATTTCGCAGCTGTTGGCCACGTTGGATGAAAATATAGTTCTTGCTGAAGTTCCTTTTTTTGATGACATACTGCGTTTGCCTTACAAATACCCGGAATTTAATCAGGCTGCAATTGCAATGCTATTTACTGATGCTGTAAAATATTACGGACAAAAACGGCCCAATAAGGAAAAGAACCTATTTATTAAAACAGATAGCTGGCATTTGTTTTTTTATGAACAGTTGAGGAAGCTTTATCCTGATGTTCCTTTTATTATACTGTATCGCAAGCCAGATGAGGTGTTCAACTCGCACCGCAAGCAACCCGGTATGCAGGCTGTAAATGGGTTAATTGAACCACAATTGTTTGGGCTTGATGCCAATAAGGTGGCTAATATGAGCCCGGATGCTTACCTGGCCGCGGTAATTGAAAGTTATTTTAAAAAATGCCTTGAAATTGCAGATGTGGATGACCAATGCCTGCTCCTGAATTATAATGAAGGTGCAATGCAGATGATTGAAAAGATTGCAGCTTTTACAAAAACAACACTCACACCGCAGGATGTTTTAAATATGACGGAAAGAAGTCGATATCATTCCAAAAAACAAGGTGAGATTTTTTCTGAAAAAGTTACCCACCACGTGCCATCAAACCTTAATAAGGCTGTTGAGTTATATAATTTACTGGAGGAGAAGAGAAAAGCGACAAACTAATTGCTTTTATAACCAGATGTCGCTTTCCTGCTTGCCGGCAGGTTCATAATTAATGTATTGCACAAACCTTGGTAGTGATGAAGTATTTGGGCTGCTGCCATGCGGAAGAGCATGGTGCCATATGATAAAATCACCAGCATTGGCAGCTATTGGCTTAGCCCCTAAAGTATACAGATCCTGTTTACGTGGGTCTGCACCAAGGGGTAAACCTTTTAGCCAATCTTCTATCCTGTTTTGAAAACCCGGTACAAGTGTAAATGCGCCCTGATTTTCGGCGGTATCCGCTAAATAAAGCAATCCTTGTGTACCCAATGGCATGGGCGGCTTGATACTGCTATCCCAATGCAGGCGCGGCCCTTGAAAAGGATAAGATTGAGTTACCGGTGGGTTAAAGCCAACCCTATCGGTATTTACCCAAATATCAATTCTGTTCCAGATTTCCTCGAAAGCCTTTCTGATTTTAAAGGCATTGCGGTTTTGCTCAAGCGCCGGGTGTTGAAAAAGCTGCACCATAATGCCCTGTTTTGCGGGGTGGTTATTGTACCATGTAGCCGGATCATGCCTTTTTATATTAATATGATCGCAAAGCGCCTCAATTGTCTCATCACAATTCTCCCTGGTCACGGCATTCCTGATAATGACATAGCCATTTTGCTGCCAGAAGTCCCAATCCTCATTGCTTAAGACATTGTCGTTTTGCGTTATGCTGTTCTCAGCGATACTATCATTAGTAAATAGCGGATTAAACCGGACTATTTTTTCAGATTCGGGTTCACCAGTAACCTGTAATATCCAGTCTTCAAATTTTTCAAATGATGGATTTTCGAGGTATATATATTGAATGGTTGGTTCTAACCCTAAACCTAGTGCATTTAATAAAGTAATATCCAGCGTCCATTCATCAGTAAAAGCATCAGGCTTAATTTCATTGTTCCTTTTTAAAACAGATTTATGCCAATAACGCTTTAAATGCATTACCGGCAATTTGCCTGTTTCAGTGGATGAAGCTATAGCTTGAGTGGGCATCTTTTTACGGATTATATCGAAGTTTTGGATTGAAAATAATACATGTTATTGCATAACATGTGGAAAGGCTTAATTATTCGTAATAGCAGATATAAGCTACATCGGTATCGCATATAATATCGAATATAACACCCGATGCTACATCAAATTCATCCTTTTCGTAATATTTTGTCCAGCTGCCTTCAGGTAATTTAACATCCATGATGCCGGCGATAATGATCATCTTTTCGGGTGTGGAAGTTGAGAATTGGTAGTTTCCTTTTTTCATTACACCAACAGTAGCTTTGCCTTTATCCGTGTCAAGCGCCAGGCTTTTTACTTTGCCATCAAAATATACATTGTGGGATACTGTTCCCTCAGTTGAATCACTCATTATTAGTTTGTATTTGGTTTGATATGAAAAGCAAATATATAATCCCGAATGGATAGAGCGATAAAAGATTGATGAAAAAATTCAACAACATATATTAATGTATGTATATCATTGATTGGTAGTTGCTGAAATAGCGGGTTAAACTATTGTTAAGGAATAGCCATCTTATTTGCATTTTTCTAATTCTTTCTGTCGCATTCTCTAAAAAGTCGTACTTTTAATCAACTAATTACTTCAGGCTACTGGCAACAGTAAATAAATATAAATTGTATGAATAGCATTCATAATAAGGACATTGGAACCAAACAAAAAGCGCTTGCCATAAATCTCGATCCAAAAATTTATGGTTCTTTCGCTGAAATTGGTGCCGGACAGGATGTGGCTGCTAATTTTTTTAAGGCTGGCGGTTCATCAGGTACTATTGCCAAAACCATGTCGGCTTATGACATGACTTTTTCTGACGCTATTTATGGTGCCATGCAAGTACGCCGCTATGTAAGCGAGCCAAGGCTAAAATCAATGCTTAACCATGAGTATGGTTTACTAATTGAGCGTCTGTCTGAGCTGCGTGGTGATTCAACCACATTTTTTGCTTTTTCTGATACGGTTTCGGCCCTCAATTATAATAAAACTAACGACGGTCATGGCTGGATGGGCGTACGCTTTCAGTTAGAGCCCAACGGCGAGTTTAACGATGTGGTTATTCACGTAAAACTATTGGATAACGATAATAACCTGCAACAACAGGCTGTAGGCATTTTGGGTGTTAACCTGATGTATGCCTGCTTTTATTATAATGAAGTGCCGCCGGTGTTCTTGCTTTCATTGATGGATAACTTGTCAAGGGACCGTATCCAGATAGATATGATCCGTTTTGAAGGGCCAAACTTTACCAAGGTTGATAACAGGCTGATGAGCTTGCACCTGGTTAAATATGGTTTTTCGGATGTAGCGGTTTTTGGTCCGGATGGCAAGAACCAGCAACCATCAGAGGTATTGTATAAAAAGCATATTGTGGTAATACGCGGCCGTTTTCGTCCTATTATTAATGTGCATATAGATATGCTTACTACAGGCGTTAAGCAGTTTATGCAGGAGCCTGATGTGGATAAGGATAACGTGATGGTAGTTACAGAGCTTACCCTGCAATCGTTAAAAGAAAGAAATGCCGACGAAACGGCTGAAATTGATGAGAAAGATTTCCTTGACCGTGTAGATATCCTCTGCTCACTCGGGCAAACGGTACTGATCTCAAATTTTCATGAGTATTATAAGCTGATAGCCTACCTGTCGAAGATAACTAAACTTAAATTGGGTGTGGTTTTAGGCTATCCGAATTTGGAATATATTTTCTCTGAAGAGCATTATAAAGATCTTCCGGGTGGCATTTTGGAGTCTTTTGCAACATTATTCAGCCGTAAGGTTAAGCTGTTCATATATCCTACCTTGCGCGATAAGGTTATTTACAATTGCCTGAGGTTTAACCCGCCTGCGCACCTTATCGATCTGTACCGCTACCTGATAGCCAATAATAAAATAGAAGATATTCATCATTACAATGAAAATAATCTGCATGCGCAAACCGATAAAGTGCTGGAGCTTATAAAACATGGTGAAGCTGGATGGGAGGAACATGTACCACCAGAAGTAGTGACCATGATAAAGGAACGCTGCCTGTTTGGATATCCATGCGCTGTCAATCCTGAAAAAGAGGAAAAAGAAAATCTGACCAAAGCGGATGATAATCCGGGAGCTGTATTGGATAAGGTGTAGATGCAGAAAATACGGGTAAGCAAGTTAAGGTTCGATCAGGATGAGCCATCCCGTAATCATACGGTTGTATTTGAGGGTGTTGCTATTGATACTTTAACCGAGGTACTTATTGCGCAGCATAGCACTGGTGATATCTATTCAGATCAAACGGGCAATCGCAGCATTTCTGCGCTTTCGCTCGAAATTAACCACGGCACTTTTACAAATCAATATAAAAAAGCAGCATTTCCCGCAGTTGCGGTTGTCAATGAAAATAACAGGCTGATACTGGCCTGCGATTGCTATGCTGAAAACAATAAGTTTTGCGAACACCAGGCCGCGGTATTATCCGAGATCATAAAACGGGATGAGTTCCGCATATTTTTTGATGAAAAGCTGCGCCATAGTAGACTGAAGAAATTTGCAGTTGATTATGGACTGGAACATAAACCCGACCTTGATAGCTTTTTCAAGATTGAGCTTCTCAACAGTAAACTGGAAATTACTCCTGTTTTAACATCCTTACTGCCGGTTACTAAGGAAAGCATAGGGTTGCTGAAGTCGGTTATTGTGGCTGATGTTCCGCCGGTAGCTATAGAAGAACAAACCATTTGCATCGTATTAAAGCAGCATAAGTATTATAAGTATTTGTTTGTGGAGCTGTATTCGGCACAAACGACCAGGGAAGGGAAGATTAAAAATCCTTTAACGCCTATAGCTCCGCTGGATATGATCTGGCAAACGGAAGATGCGCAGCAATTGAAGTTCTTTACGGGGATACATAAGTTTCAGCACCATATTAATAAAATAGTCAGCGAGGCTGATATAATGGCTTTAAAAGCCATTGTCAAAAATCCTTTGGATTATGATTTTTATTATCATGATAATGAGGTATCAGAAAATATTACCGCAAATTCGATTTTCCCGGTAAAGGTTGAGTTGCTTACAGCAGAACCTAAACTAACCGTAAAACCTAAAGATCAGTTCTTTGAGCTATCGGGTACGCTTGAAATAGATCAGCAGATATTTGATTTTAAAAATCTGAGCATTTGGTTTACTTATTTTGTGTGGACGGGTACCAAGCTTTGTTTAACGCCTAATCTGCAACAGCTGAATGTGATAACTCTGCTAACCAAAAAGCAGGATAATATACTGGTGCATAGTTCCAAATTTGATGAGTTTAAAAAACAGTTACTCACCAAGCTGGAAGAAAAGGTAAGTATTGATTATCCGCATATTAAGCCCGCTACACCGGCTCAGCTAAAAAAGCAGGGCTTTAATAATGAAACTGAAAGGATAATTTATTTGTCGGATTTTGGTACACATGTGATGCTGATCCCGGTGATGCGGTATGGTGAGGTGGAGATATCCGTACGTACCAAAAGGCAGATCTATTCGGTTGATGAGCGTGGAAAGGAGTTCTTGGTAAACCGGAACGATGCAGCCGAGATTGATTTTACTGCCTTACTGGTAAAGCAGCACCCTTATTTTGAGGAGCAACTGGAAAACGACCTGCAATATTTCTATCTGCATAAAAAAAGATTTTTGGATGAGGATTGGTTTCTGGATGTGTTTGATGAGTGGCAGAATCAAAAAATAGCCATACTTGGTTTTAATGAGCTGGAAGGTAATAAGCTAAACCCTAATAAGGTAAAGATCAGTATTAAAGTATTAAGTGGCCTTAACTGGTTCAATGCCATTGTTAACGCGCGTTTCGGGCGTAAGCGGGCAGCTTTAAAACAGATCTATCGCGCGGTAAAGAACAAAACCAAATATGTGCAGCTTGATGATGGCACAACAGGCATTTTACCGGCTGAGTGGATAGAAAAATTTAACGATTATTTCAATTCAGGCGAGATAGCTGATGATGAAACCTTGCAGATAGCGAAGTCGAACTTTACGGTGATAGAGCAACTATTTAATGAGGCTGATTTGGATGAAAAGGTACAGAACGAGATAAGTATCTACCATAAAAAGTTAGAAAACTTCGAAGCAGTTAAATTATTTCCAACCCCAATTGGCTTTAATGGCGAGCTGCGCCACTATCAACAGCAGGGGTTAAGCTGGCTTAATTTTTTGGATGATTTCAACTTCGGCGGTTGCCTTGCGGATGATATGGGCCTGGGTAAAACTATACAGGTTATAGCGTTTATTCTATCTCAACGCGATAAAAATAAACACAATACCAATTTAGTGGTGGTGCCCACTTCACTAATTCATAACTGGCAGCTGGAGATCGAAAAATTTGCACCAACAATGCGCGTGCATACTATTTATGGGGCCGATCGTATTAAAAGTATATCAGAATTTGATAAATATGAGGTTGTCCTCACCTCATACGGAACTTTGTTAGCCGATATCGTTTTCCTGAAGGATTATGAGTTTAATTACGTTTTTCTTGATGAATCACAGCAGATCAAGAACCCTGAATCTCAGCGTTATAAAGCAACCAGACTGTTAAAATCCAGGAACAAAATTGTGCTTACAGGCACACCTGTTGAAAATAATACATTTGATCTGTACGGGCAGTTATCTTTTGCATGCCCGGGTTTGTTGGGTAGCAAGCAATATTTTAAGGAGATCTATTCTTCGCCTATTGATATGTTTAAAAGTAGCAAGCGGGCTAAGGAGCTGCAAAATAAGATCAGCCCGTTCATTCTCAGGCGTACCAAGCAGGAAGTAGCATCAGACCTGCCCGAGAAAACCGAAATGGTTTTGTACTGCGAAATGAAGCCTGAGCAGCGTAATATTTACAATGCCTACGAAACTGAGTTTCGCGACTATATATCGGCTACAACGGGCGATGTGCTGAAAAAATCACCCATGAATGTGCTAAAGGGTATAACCCGCCTGCGGCAGATCTGTGATTCGCCATTGTTGCTTAAAGGCGAGAAGATGCCGGGTAATGCCTCGGCTAAAATAGATATGCTGATAGAGGAGATAGAGGGCAAAAAGCATCAGCATAAAATATTGGTATTTTCCCAGTTTGTAACCATGCTCGATCTGATAAAAAAAGAACTAAAGAGCAGGGAGATAGGCTTTAGTTATTTAACCGGGCAAACCCGCAACAGACAAGCGGTTATTAATGATTTTCAGACTGATGCGGAGATACGTGTTTTCCTGATCAGCCTGAAAGCAGGGGGCACCGGCCTTAATTTAACTGAGGCCGATTACGTTTACCTGGTTGACCCATGGTGGAACCCCGCAGTTGAGAACCAGGCCATAGATCGCTGCCATCGTATTGGGCAGGACAAAAATATTGTTGCCGTACGGCTGATATGCCCCGGTACGGTTGAAGAAAAGATAATGGTGATGCAGGAAAACAAGCAATCACTCGCTAATGATTTGATCAAAAGCGATACATCGTTCGTTAAAAACCTCTCAAAAACAGACCTGCTTAACCTGTTGAATTAATATTGCTACCTTATAATTGTTAATGATCCAGACAATACCTGGTTGTTTACATTGGTATTTATAATATAATAATACGTGCCAACGGGCAGCTGCTGTCCGTTATATTTTCCGTCCCACGGTGTGGGGTATCCCACTGAGTGATAGAGTTTTGCACCGTATCTGTTAAACACATCAATAATGGCATTGGTATAGGCAACCAGGCCCTTAATCTCCCAGTAATCATTAATGCCATCGCCGTTGGGTGTAAAGGCATTAGGTATAACCAGTTCTGGAGATACTATGATTTGGGTTTGAGCATAAGTTACACAGCCCAGGCTATCGGTAACCTGCAAGGTATAGCTACGATCGATATTGCCGGTAATAACTGGATTTTTTGCAGTAACATTGTTAATATCAATATTTGGCGACCATAAATAGGTTACATCATTCTCGCTCACCACAGGATCTAAAATAATAGTGTGGCCACGCAAAACATATCGTATGCCACCTGCATTAACTGTTGGCGGCGGGCTAAATTTCACCAGCATAGTATCCGTGGCTAGATAACACTGGCCGGGATTATTAGCGGTTAGTGTTAGTTTTACTGATCCGCTTTGTTTATCGGCAGTAGATGGGGTATATGTTGCATCTAAGTCATCTACTGAAGGTGTGAAACTTCCACTACCTGAGGTACTCCATTTACTTCCACCCGGAATAAATATTTGTGCTTTTAGCGGAACGCTGGCATCTTGTATACAAACATTTCTATTCCCGCCTGTACTTACTGCAGGCAAAAGTCCGAAAGTAATGGTCATGCTTGAAATAGAAAAATTGCAATCGTCAGTACTGGTTGATTGAAGGGTTAATGTTACGGATCCGACTGCTTTATCTTCCGCTGAGGGGATATATTGGGCATTCAGATAGTTTTTTCCGGGTATAAATGTTCCTGATCCCGATGGTGTCCATATACCTGTTGTAGTGCCACCGGTAACCTTGCCGGCCAATTGTACCGATGTGGCATTTATACAAACTAACTGGTTGGGGCCGGCATCAGCTTTTGGTGGTTCATGTATCCTTACCTGCGTAGTGCCGGCCGGGCTGGTGCAACTGTTAACGGTAACATATAATTTGTATATGCCTGTATCAGCGAGTGTGACGTTTTTAATATCAGGGTTTTGCAGATCTGAAGTATAGCCATTTGGCCCCGTCCACAAATAACTGGCATTTTGAACTATAGGTGTGCGCAATTGTACCGTGCTGCCCAAACAAACAGGGGTGTTACTGTTAGCTACAGGCATTGCAGGCTGCGGGTTCAATGTAACTGTATAGGCAAAAGCAGCGCCCGGGCAACCAAACGCAATTGGTGTTATAATATAACTAACCTTTACCGGGTTAGGGCCGGTATTAACTAAAGTTTCATCAATAGTTGCTGATGTTTGATTGCTTATAGGTTTATTACTGATGTTGTTTGCTGTATCCCGTTTCCAGCTAAATGTGGCCGACGGTATGTTTGATGTAATGGTATAGTTTTGCGGTGTGCCACTGCAGATTGTTCCTGCAGCAGCACTGGTTATGTAGGCAGTAGGGTTTACGGTTTCTGTCCAGGTAAATGGTTGTGCCTGGCAATCACTGGTTTGGTAGTTAATGGTATACGGAACTGCAATTGGCGCCGTAGTAGTATTAAAAAGCACCTCACGTATGGTGCCTGCTGTTTGGCCTGATACTGCTGCGTTGCTTATCCCCGGAACAGCCGCGCGGCCCCAGGTAAATGTGGTTTGTGGCAAACTAAAGGTTATGGCGTAATCATCGGTTGTATTATCGCAAATTGTGGCCGTAGGGCTGCTGGTAACGGCTGGGGTTGGATAAACGGTAACCACATATTTAAACACGGGCCCTGAACAGCCATTGTTTGATGGTGTTATCAGGTAGGTTACATCAATGGGGGCGGCGGAGGTATTGATCAGGGCCTCAGTAATAGTGCCCGATGTTTGAGCGGTCACCGCTGGGTTACTGATGCCCGTTACCTGTGCCCTGCTCCATGAATAGGTAGCCCCGGGAGTATCAGAAGTAATTACATAATTTAATGGGATACCACCGCAGGCATTATTATTGGGTGAACTGGTGATATTAGGTGCCGGATTAACTGATACGGTTACTTTTGTACGTGGACTAATACAATCATTTATTACTGCCTGAACATAGTAGATAGTATTTGATAACAATGGAGATGTTGTAAATGTGCTGCCTGTGGCTAATAAATTTCCACCGGCTGCCGCGTCATACCATTTATATGTGCCTGTTGAGCCGCTTGCCGTTATTATTGCCGGGCTGCCCATGCAAGTGCCTGTCGGCGCCACAACAGGAGCTACAGGTGTTTGATTAACGGTTACTATAACAGCGGTTCGTGCGCTGGTGAGGCCGTTTGCAGTTGTTTGTACATAATAAGTAGTAGTAGCTGTAAGCGGTGGGGTTATATAATTGGGCCCGGTTGAAAGTAAAGTACCGCCGGTGGCAGAATCATACCAGCGATAAGTACCTCCGGGAGCCAATGCCGATAGTGTTGTGCTACTACCCATACAGACAGGGATTCCCGGGGCTGTTGGGGCCACTGGCACCGTATGAATAAAGATTTCAACCTTTGCCGATACGGGTCCACAAACGCCCGCAGAATTGGTTGTTGTTAGGGTAAGTGTTACATCACTTTCGCCCGTTGCGGGGGTATATACCGCATTTAGTAAGTTAGGATGAGAGAAAGTGCCTTTACCGCCAGACCATATGGCACCCGAGGCACCGCTTATACTTCCTGCCAGTTTCACGGGTTGTCCGGCTTGAACGCTCTGGTTCGGCCCTGCGTTCACCATGGCTACAGGGTCAATGGTTACATTGGCAGTGGCTACTTCCGGCGATCCGTCGGATAAAAGTAATGTATTGCTTACGGTGTACGTGCCTGGTTTGCTGGCATTAAGATTTATTTGTCCTGTTGTTTTGTTTACAAAAACCAATCCACTGGGAGAGGCACTGAATGTACCTGCGCTTGAATTGCTTGCAAATGTGGGGTAAGGGTTTGATCCGCTTTGGCAATATGGGCCATTATAATAAAAATTGCCACTAGGTATAGAATCAGTTACAAAAACAACACTCGAAGTACCCGGGCATGGGCCATTGGTGGTAAATACTATAGTGTATTGGCCCTTTTTACTTGCTTTAATATTTACTTCGCCGGTGGTATTACTTACAAAAACAAGGCCTGCTGGCGATGACGTAAAAGTGCCGCCTGCGGGATCAGCAATTACAGGAATTGGGTTACTGGCTGTACCGCCGTAAGTACCATAAGTATATTCAAATTGTGCATCGGCAGTTGGTGTTACTGTTACGGTTACCGGCGTTCTGTCGCCGGGGCATGTACTTGAGTTGCTTTCAGCATAATATGTTGTGGTTTCGGTTAGAGCGGGAGTAGTGTAGTTATTGCCCGATCCCAGCAAATTGCCGCCGGTAGCTGCATCATACCACAATATGCCGCCACTTGCAGTAGTACTGGCCGAAACAGTTGCAGTTGAACCCGCGCAAACAGATGTGGCACCACTTACTGTTGGCGATGGTGTAATCGGAGTTATGGTTACGGTAACCGGAGTGCGTGTACTTTCACAGCCATTGCTTGATGTTTGTACATAATATGTTGCGTTGGCTGTTAACGCAGGCGTAACATATACCTGGCCCGATGATAATAAAGTGCCGCCTGCCGGGCTATCATACCAACCATAGTTACCCGATCCTCCGGATGCGGTTAGTATAGCATAATTCCCGGAGCAAATAGTAGCACCCGAAGCTTTAGGAGCAGCAACCGGTGGAAGCACAGTTACCGAAACCGCGGTTCGCGCGCTGGTACAATCGCCAACAACTGTTTGTACATAATATTTGGTGGTAGCAGTTAATGCCGGGGTGGTGTAAGTGGAGTCTGTAACCAATAATGTACCGCCTGTTGGTGCATTGTACCACTGGTAAATACCTCCTTTTACGGTTGATGTTGCAGTTAGTATAGTTGCCGATCCTGAACAAACTATTGCCCCCGATGCTGAGGGAGCCGCTACAGGTGGATTTACAATAACTTGTACGGGCGTACGGCTACTGATACATCCTCCGTTAACGCTTTGAATATAATAGGTGGTTGTATTATCTAAAACAGGTGTTTGGTAAGTTGTGCCGCTTGTTAATAAGCGTCCGCCCGTTGCAGCATCATACCACTGATAGGTGCTGCCATCTGCTGCAGAAGTAATTGTTAAATTGGTGCTGGTTCCATAGCAAATAGTGCTTGTTTGCGCTGCAGGAGCCGGAGGTATTGGGTTTACGGTTACTGTTACAGGGGTGCGCGCGCTTTCACAACCGTTTGCTGAAGTTTGCACATAGTAGGTTGTTGAAGCGGTAAGTGCGGGGGTAGTATAGTCGGGACTTGAAATTAATGACGTTCCGCCGGTTGGCACATCAAACCAGTCAAAGATTCCGGACGCCGCATTGGCATGTAAGCTTGCAGCCATACCCGAGCATATAGTAACATTGCTTGATGTTGGCGTTGGCGGCGGTGGACTTATATACACAATTACAGCTGTAGGCGCACTAACACATCCGTTAACAGTTGCCACCACATAATAAGTTGTTGTTTTTGTAATCGCCGGCGTGGTATAGGTAGGTCCGGTGGCTAATTGATTGGTTTCAGCAGCTGAATCATACCAGACATAATTAGTGCCTCCGCTGGCTGTTATGGTAGCCCCATTACCCGAGCATACTGATGTATTTGTAACGCTTGGCCGGCCTGCTGTATAAACAGTTACGGCAGTGCGTGCACTTGTACAATTTGATAGGGTTGTTTGTACATAATAAGTAGTGGCAGTAGTAATAGGTGGTGTAGTAAATGTATCGCCAGTAGCTAAAAAATTACCGCCGGTTGCAGCATCATACCACTGATAAGTACCGCCTGGGGCCGTGGCTTTTAGCGTTGCCGGACTGTTTTCACAAACAGTAGTACTACTGGCTGTAGGGGCATTGGGCATTGTGGAAACGCCAACTGATATACTTGCTGTAACAGCGGGGCAGCTTGTGGCTTTATCGGTTACTGAAACAGTATAAGTTCCGGCCTTATTAACGCTGATGGTTTGAGTTGTTTCGCCGGTACTCCATATGTAATTATATGGCCCTGTACCGCCCGAAAGGGTAGGCGTTAAAATTACAGCGTTACCTGAGCAGATATCAGGAGATGATGATGACAGACTATCTTTTAATGTGCATGACTGGCTATATCCCTTAACCGATAAAAGCAGTAACAGCAAAAAAAATAAACGAGTATTGACAAAATATCGTGCAATCAAAGCTTTTTAGTACTAAGTGCCTGACTATCAGTTTTTGACCTTTAAATAAAGCATAAAGCGATGCAGACCGTATATGTAAATTCATTAATTATATAGTCTAGGTTTATATTTGTACGTAATAGTTTTAAGAAATGTTCGTATAGATTAAAAAACTATCAAATAAAATGGCAGCAACTATTATAAATAGGGGGTAATTTATTAAATGATAGTATTTAAGAGGAGGCCGAATATGTGCCTTTTTGGCCAATTAAGCCAATAAATTAGGGTTTTATGAGGATAGGTATTAATTTGTATGCTAAGGAAAGAAAATACTTATTATTTAAAATATTTTATTTTGATTTTAATCTTTAGTAAATAGATGTTAATGATCGATAATGTGCTATCTGATTAATAAACAGGTAAATAGCAGATAAGGATCTGGCCTGAAGCCTAATTGCTTTAGTGGAGTTTTGTATAGAACAGAATTTGTTCATTAATATCAAATTGTTAATGTATTATTAACTTATATTATAACAGGGTGAAAAATATTGCTTAATATTAATAAGATGGTTACCGGAAGGTAATATTCAGTTTATGATATGCCTGTACTTTTATATCATAAATCAAAACCGATGAAAAATAAGTACAATCCCTTTAAAAGCAGCTTTCAACTAAATACTAAACAACTGGCAACTGGCAGCCTTAGTGTTTTGTTTTTGAGCTTATCTTTTTTTAGCTGTCATAAATCCAGCACTGTTAAGCCAACAGCAACAGGTATAAACCAGGTAAATCACGTAGTGGTTATCTATATGGAAAACCACAGCTTTGATAACCTATATGGTGAGTTTTCAGGAGCCAATGGCATATCAAATGCAACACCGGCTAATTCTATACAGGTTGATGCTACTGGTAAAGCTTATACTACACTGCCTCCTATACCGGGCACGCCTGTATTCCCGACAAATTTGCCAAATGCAATTTTTAATATTGATCAATACGTAGCTAATGATGTTATTACACAGGATGTGTTGCACCGTTACTACCAGGAGCAAATGCAGATTGATGGTGGTAAAATGGATAAATATGCCTTATATAACAGCAACTCTGCAGGTTTATCGCAAGGTTATTATAAAACCAGCTTATTGCCGTTATTAGCTTTAGCTCAAAAATATACTTTGTGCGATAACTTTTATCACAGCGCTTTCGGCGGTTCATTCTTAAACCACCAATGGTTAATTGCTTCGGCAAGCCCAACTTTCCCTAATGCGCCTACCGGTATTACTGCAGTAGTTAACTCAACAACTGGTGCTGTAATAAGTGATGGCCAGGTTACACCTGATGGGTTTGTTGTTAATACCAGCTATTCAGTTAACGCGCCTCACCCGGCAAGCGTGGCTACTGCAAACCTGGTTCCTAACCAAACTAACCCAACTATTGGTGATAGGTTAAGCGCTAAGAGCATATCATGGGCCTGGTACTCAGGTGGCTGGGATAATGCACTGGCAGGTAACCCTGATCCAAACTTCCAGTTTCACCACCAGCCGTTCATCTACTACAAAAATTATGCAGATGGAACCCAGGCCAAAAAAGATCACTTAAAAGATGAAACCGAATTTATAGCTGCTGCCCAGGCCGGTACATTGCCTGCAGTATCATTTGTAAAACCATTGGGTACTTATAATGAGCACCCGGGTTATTCTGATGTATCATTAGGTGAAACTCATGCGGTTCAATTGGTAAATGACATACTTAACGGCCCGAATGGTAAAGACGTAGTTATCATTATCACTTATGATGAGAACGGTGGTTTCTGGGATCACGTAGCTCCTCCGGTTATCGACAAGAAATGGGGCCCAGGTACACGCGTTCCGGCTATCATCATCTCTCCGTTTGCAAAACAAGGTTATGTGGATCATACCCAATATGAAACTGTAAGTATCCTTTCATTTATCGAAAAAAGATGGGGCCTTACACCACTTGCAACACGTGATCAAAATGCTACACCGCTTACAAACGCGTTTAATTTTTAATAGAATAATATAGATCTGCGTAACCATCTATAAACATAAATAACGGGGGAGCGGCTATTGACCGCTCTTTCATTATTTATGATACTACCGTAAAAATAGTCCAAATTTTTGCAATATTGAAGAAGATCTTATTAATATCGATACTGATAGTTGTTGTTGCCGTTGCTGCTTTTTTCTCATTAAGAGCAGGAAAAGTATCGTCTGAAAAAGCTATCGAGCAAAATTTATTGGTACAAATTGACAGTTTTACTAATCTGAAAAACCAATTGCTTGCCGCTGCGGAAAGTAAGGATATTAACGAAAAGCAATTACAGCAATTATTTCGTGATACCAGGTTAGCATATAAGAGATTTGAATGGGCTGCTGAATATTATCAACCCATAGCCACCCGGTTTATAAACGGGCCGCCTGTAAAGGAAGTGGAAATAGATGGCACCACATTTAACCCGGCAGGGCTGCAGGTTATCGAAAATTATTTATATCCCAAATATGACAAAACAAAAAGCAAGGAGTTAATAACCGAGCTTAAAAAGCTTGATGACAATATAACAAAGTACAAAGTTTATTTTGGTAATGTTGATATACTGAACTGGCAGATATTTGATGCCACGAGGCAACAGATCTTCAGGGTGCAGGCATTGGGAATAACTGATTTTGATAATCCTTTATTGCAGAATAGCTTAATGGAATCGGCCACGAGCCTGGAAAGTATTACAAAAATATTAACCTATTACACTAATGGGAGCGACACAAAGCTTATTGAACAATTAACTGCTGCCACAAATTATTTAAGAAAGAACAACAATTTCAACTCATTTAACCGGGCAGTATTTATTGCAGATTATGGTAACCCTGCAAGTATCAGCATAGCCAATCTGATTGTTGCATTAAAGATCCCGGTTATAAGGTACAACCGCTTGTTGAACCAGGATGCCAAAACATTGTTTGATATCAATGCCTATAATGTAAATGCTTATTCAACTGATCCATCTTTTTTTATTACTGATAAAAAGGTAGCGTTAGGTAAAAGGCTTTTTGCTGATCCAATTTTATCGGGTACACATACCAGGAGCTGTCAGTCGTGCCATCAGCCTGAAAAAGCATTTACTGATGGCTTTACAAAAAATACAGTGATAAACAGCACTGTATTGCTCCGCAGAAATACACCAACACTAATAAATGCAGCCTTGCAACCGGCACAATTTTATGATCTGAGGGCAGCTATGTTGGAAGATCAGGTGCTGGACGTAGTGGCAAATAAGCAGGAAATGCATGGTTCTATAAAACAGGCAACGGCATTGTTATATAAAGATAAAGAATATATGAAGCTGTTTCATGATGCGTTCCCGAAGATAGATACGGCTGGTATACCGGCATATGAGGTTAGCAACGCCATCGGTTCATATATCCGTAGCCTGGTGATGCTTACCAGTCGTTTTGATGAGTATATGCGAGGTAATAAGGCGGCGATGAACCAAAGTGAAATAAATGGCTTTAACCTGTTTATGGGCAAGGCTAAATGTGCTACCTGCCATTATATGCCATTATTTAACGGTACGCTGCCCCCTAAATTCATAAGGATAGAATCGGAGGTTATTGGTGTGCCGCGGTATGCGAAGAGCATGGAGGTAGATACCGATATGGGGCGGTATAATTTAGTGAGGATTGATGATTATAAGCATTCGTTTAAAATAACAACCGTTCGTAATGCGGCCCAAACAGCGCCGTATATGCACAATGGCGTATTTACTACCTTAGAGCAGGTAGTTGATTTTTATAACAAAGGCGGTGGTGCAGGCATGGGTTTAAAGGTTGATAATCAAACCCTGGCAGCAGATAAACTAAACCTTAGTCCTAAGGAATGTGGTGAACTGGTGGCATTCATTAAGAGTTTAGATAGTAAGAAGATGTAGGTGTATCAGTTTATTCAGACAGATAAGGCCTAAACAATAAATCCCGGTGTATTGCACCGGGATTTATTGTTTAATAATAATATGAACTTATACGCCGAGATCCTTCATAATAGCTGAGATCTTCTCGTCAAGCTGTTTATCAGTTTCAGCATAAGCCGCGGTATCGGTCAGTTTGCCGTTAACGCTGCAATAGAATTTGATCTTAGGCTCTGTACCTGATGGGCGGGCAGAGATAATGCTGCCATCTTCAGTTATAAACTGCAATACATCAGATGCAGGGAATTCCAGAGGCTGGGTTGTATTGCTGGTCAGGTCGGTTTCAATACCTTTCTCATAATCTTTAAGCGTGATCACTTTTGAGCCGCCCAGCGTTGCCGGTGGATTGGTTCTGTAAGTTTCCATCATCGCTTTGATCTCTTCGGCGCCTGTTTTGCCTTTTTTGGTAAGGGAGATAAGTTTTTCTTTATAAAAACCGTACTGTACATAGGTATCAAGCAATGCCTCAAATAAGCTGCTGCCTTTGTCCTTATAATAAGCAGTCATTTCCGCAATAAACGCGCTCGAAACTACCGCGTCCTTATCCCTTACCAGTTCACCTATCAGGTAGCCATAGCTTTCTTCACCGCCGCCTATAAAGGTTTGTTTACCTTGAAATTTGGTCATCAGTTCGCCAATGTATTTAAAGCCTGTTAAGGTGTTGTAATAGGTGACATTTTTGGCTTTGGCTATCTGCTCAATAAGGTTGGTGGTTACAATGGTTTTAACAATGTATTCCTTACCGGTAAGCTTGCCTTTTTCTTCCCATGCGCTCAATAAATAATTGATAAGCATGGCGCCGGTTTGATTGCCATTAAGCAGTATAAACTCGTTATCAGTATTTTTTACGGCTATACCTACACGGTCAGCATCTGGGTCGGTTGCCAATACCAGATCGGCATCCACTTCCTTGGCCTTTTTAAGGGCCAGTGTTAAAGCTTCTTTTTCTTCGGGGTTAGGATATATCACCGTAGGGAAATTGCCATCAGGGGTGATCTGTTCTTCAACCAGGATCACATTCTCAAAGCCGAAACGTTCCAATGCCTGCGGCACTAAAGTAATACCCGTTCCGTGGATAGGGGAGTAAACAATTTTCAGGTCCTTTTGGCGCTGTATAGCTTCTGGTGAAACTGAAAGCTTGGTTATCTCGCTTAAATACAGTTCATCTACTTCCTTGCCTATTTCTTCAATATTGGCATCAATACGATTGAATTTAATTTCATCAACACTGCTGATCGCTGCTACTTCATCCATAACAGCCTTATCATCAGGTGATACAAACTGACCGCCATCGGCTCCGTAAGCTTTGTAGCCGTTATACTCCTTTGGATTATGTGAAGCAGTTAGCATTACACCACTTTTACATCCAAAATGGCGTACCGCGAATGATAGCTCAGGAGTAGGGCGTAAGGCATTGAAATAGTAAACATGTATATCATTTGCCGAAAATACTTCAGCAGTAATGGTCGAGAAAAGATCAGCATTGTTACGGCTGTCGTGCGCTATGGCAACTTTAACTTTTTCGCCCGGGTATTTCTTCTTCAGGTAGTTTGCCAGGCCTTGTGTGGCAGCACCAATGGTATATTTATTTATACGGTTTGAACCCGGACCCATTGTTCCGCGTAGTCCGCCAGTTCCAAATTCAAGATCACGATAAAATGAATCAGTTAGCTCAGTGTAGGCTTTCTCATCAAGTAAACTCTGAATTTGTTGCTTAACATCATCGTCATAACTTCCTTGAAGCCATGAATTTACCTTTTGGAGAATGGTTGGGTCTAAATCCTGCATATGTGTTTATTTATTTTTAATTAATAGGTAGTCTCGCGTAGTTCAAATATATAACTTTT
This sequence comes from Mucilaginibacter mallensis, assembly GCF_900105165.1. NCBI lineage: Bacteria > Pseudomonadati > Bacteroidota > Sphingobacteriia > Sphingobacteriales > Sphingobacteriaceae > Mucilaginibacter > Mucilaginibacter mallensis. Next base: position 3,383,490 of record NZ_LT629740.1, on the reverse strand, counting down.
GAGTAGAATCATAAGTTTTCTGCTGTTAATTATCGGGTTTCTCTAGTCCTGTCTTATTTTGCTGATAACGGGTTTGCGGCAAGCTTAGCGGCAGGGTTTCACTAATATACTTTAACAGGTTTTCGCGCATATAACAACGCAGATCAAAAGCATCAGAAGAATTGCGGGCACTCACCAATATCCTTAATTCAATGGTATGTTCTTTTGAGTCGGTTACCTGTAATTTCCCCACTCTTTTGTCCCACAATTGAGTGGTTGTCAATAACCGGTTAAGTTCGGTTCTTAAGCTTTCAACAGGGAAGGTATAATCGACATAAAGAAACACGGTCCCTAAAATTTCCGAGGTGCTTCTCGTCCAGTTTTGGAAAGGCTTTTCAATAAAGTAGGTAATCGGCAAAATGAGCCGGCGCTGGTCCCATATGCTAAGTACTACATAGGTTAGGGTTATATCTTCCACGCGGCCCCATTCGCCTTCAACTACCAGCACATCATCAATGCGTATGGGTTGTGTAAAAGCAATCTGAAATCCTGCTAAAAAGTTACTCAATGATTTCTGCGCGGCAAAGCCTACAATAATACTGCTGATACCTACGCCGGTTAAAAGCCCGTCGCCAATTTTACGGACATTATCAAAGCTGAGCAAAATGATGGCAATGGTTACTAATACTATGAAAATGATGATCACTTTGCGGATGAAGATAAGCTGGGTTCTAACCTTGCGTTCTCTTAGATTATCGTCTTTATTAAGATCGTATTGGTGATATACATAATCCTCAAAAATTTTGATGCTGCTGATGAGCAGGCTGGCAAACGATATGATAAGTAGTATACCGATGATCCGATCAAGAGGAGTTAGGTACATCGGGCTTAATTTTAAGAAGGATTGCATGAAATTAAGCGTAAGCAGCGGCACAAATATATTTAACGGCCGGCCTAAGTGAGTAATGATGGATTTGAACAGGGAGTAATCCTTCTGTTTTTTATAGAAATGGAGAATACCGGTGATAATGGCTTTTATAATAAAACCCAGTAATAATGAAAGAATAACTATGCCTACATTCCAAACCCATGTGGGGAATTGTTGCGACCAGGATTGCAGTTGGTTATCCATAAATAAGGTTAAGAAGATTATTCATATTGAACCAAAGCTAAATGATATTAGTATAGCCTATATTATTTTATGGTGAACATAGATTTAAGAAAAATGTTTAATGGTTCGCTTATCTACAATAAAAAATGAGTATTACCCATAGTGACAACCTTATTTTTGCTTATGGATTAACAGTTGATAAGTATTTTTAAATCGGAAGTTAAATTTTAAAGGGTTTGAGCTTAAAATAATTTCATTTGTTCATTTTATTCGATATTTGGTATGTCAGTTATACCCGGTAATTTTAAAATACTTTTATAAAATCAGCACTATTCAACCCTTTATATGTTAGTAGAGGTGAAAGTATATGGATTCAAGTCAAATGGTGAACAATACAGGAACAGATAAATATCATAAACCGATCAAAGATGATGATAAGCATCTGAACCCGCTTTATGATATGAAGGAAGTACCCAAAAGGACATATCAGCTGGGTATTGCTGCTTTGTTGATAGGTATTGGGCTTTCTTTTTATGACGCAGGTATCGGGCTATATGTTTCATCGTTCTTAGTGGCATGTTTTTGTTTTGCTACATTGATGTTCATTCTTTTGAAATACAATGAAGCAATAGAAAACCTGCCCATTACTATTATTATACTGATTTGTGGTATGATAATATCTGCAACCTTGTTTGAGGGACTGGATACAGATCAATACCTGTATTTTTTCCCTATACTGATAGCTGTACCAATTATTGTTAATCTTAAGCGAACCAGGTACCGTGAGTCGGGTATTTATATTGCCATTATTCTTTTTTCATTTTGCGTTACTATTGTCGCAGGCCGTTACATTAATCATCTTGAACACTTAACAGCAGCACAAATAAGTAAACTGGTATTGTTTAACCGAATTGTTGCTATCTCATCAACCATATTGTTTGCTATTGCCTACACTTTTTTCGAGGAAAAGTACATTCGTGAGCTAATGGAACAAAGCAAACGGGTGGTAGATTCCAGAACACGCTTTCTGGCCACAATGGGGCATGAGTTGCGCACACCTTTAAATGGCATAATAGGGGTTATAAACCTATTAAAACAAGAACATAGTATAGCGCAGCAAGATGAGTACATACAGGTATTGAAGTATTGCTCAGACCATATGCTGCAACAAATAAATAACATACTCGATTTTAATAAGATAGAGGCTAATAAGCTGGAAATACACCCAGTTAGCCTGAACTTGAAGCAACTGATGCAGAATGTGAGTATGCCCTTTACGTCCCTTTACCAGGAAAAAGGGATCGAGCTTAAAACTGAAATTGGCCCGGGACTGGATGTTATTGTTTTGGTAGATGATCTGCGCTTAATACAGGTTTTTAATAACCTTTTCTCCAACGCCCTGAAATTTACAGAGAAAGGATATGTTAAATTAAAGGCTACCATGAAAAGCAGCAGTAAAACTGCAGCAGTGGTAAGCTTTAGCGTGGAAGATACAGGTATAGGTATAGCCAAAGAGGATCAGAAACAAATATTTGAGGGGTTTTGGCAGGTGTATAATGGTAACACTAAAACATTGCATGGCACAGGGCTGGGGTTGAATATTTGTATGCGCCTGTTAAAACTCATGAATAGCTCCCTTAATTTAACCAGCGAAAAAGGTAAGGGGAGTATATTCAGCTTTGATCTAAAACTTGATTATGTACAACATAAATCAAGCTCGGTAACAAATACGGAGAGTGAAGATAATTTGGCTGGTACCCGCGTTTTATTGGTAGAAGATAACCAGATAAATATGATGGTAGCAAAAAAGGTGTTAATCAATTATAAAGCCCTGGTTAGCGGTGTTTTTAATGGTAAAGAGGCACTAGATGCACTGGAAAAAGATGCAGCCTATGATGTTATCCTGCTGGATTTGGAAATGCCGGTTATGAACGGTTATATTGCTATTTACGAGATAAAAAAAATGTATCCGCAAATTCCGGTAATCGCGTTTACAGCATCTGTGGTTGACCAGGAAATGCTTACTAATCTAATAGCCAGTGGATTTTCTGATTGTATTACAAAACCATTTCAACCTTATCAGTTATTATCTATCATAAAGAAGTATATAAAGAAGGCGGTTGCTGTTCAATAACTCTGTTTTATTTAAGACACTTGTATGATAATTTTAGGACACTAATTATTGGTTGTTGCCCGCATTATTCTTTAATTTTACTTACATGGATCAAAAATTTCACTACGCCACCGTTACCGAGGCTATAAGCCAGTTAAAAGAGCAGGGTTATACGCTTGATTTTAATTTAATAGAGAATCAGTTTAAAGCGGGGGAGCAGGCATTTGCTGCCAACGAATTTGAGATAGTAGACCTTTACCGTTATGAAGGTGCTTCTGATCCGGCTGATGAGGCAATCGTTTATGCGCTGGCATCAGCATCGGGCATAAAAGGTATACTTGTTTCAGGTTATGGTATTTCAACCGACGATGCTTCAACAGAAAGCCTTCAACAACTCCATTATAAATACCAGCAATCCCAGCAACGCTGATCTTATTTAGGGGAACAAAAAAAGCTTTCAAAATGAAAGCTCTTAATCATAGGTAGATGTAGTAGTACGTAGGATCAGGCTATTAAACCTGTGTATTGCGGATTGTATATTTTATTATTACGCAGAAATTGCATGTTGGTAGCCTTAAAGGCATCTATATCTCTTTGAAGAATGGCCCTGATCAATTTTTCGGTAGTTTTAAGAGGGGCAGCGATTTTTAAATCTAATACTTTCATGTAGCACCTAGTGCCAAATCTGTGCCAAACTTTGTTATTTACCTTTTCTTTGTATCATTACCTTAACTGTTTTGTATATGATATTGATGTCAGCATTCAGATTAACGTTATCTAAATAAATAAGGTCGTACCTCACACGGTTGCACATCTCATCAATATTTTCGGCATATCCGTATTGAACCTGGCCAATAGAAGTAATACCGGGCCTTAAACTTAACAGCTTTTTGTAATTAGGATTCTTTTCAACTATTTTGTCAATATAGAACTGTCTTTCAGGACGTGGGCCAACAACAGACATTTCTCCTTTTAATACGTTCCAAAATTGTGGTAATTCATCCAGTCGGGTTTTTCTGATAATCACCCCCCATTTTGTAATTCGCGGATCATTATCTTTTGAAAGCTGCGGGCCGAATTTTTCAGCATCAACATACATACTTCTGAATTTATAGATGTAAAACGGTTTGCCGTTTCTACCTATTCTTTCCTGTTTATAAAAGGCTGGCCCTTTTGATGTTGTTTTTGTAATAATGTATAGCAAACCAAACACTGGCAGCCCGGTAGTCATTAAAACCGAGGAAAAAATTATATCGAAAGTGCGTTTTAAAAAACGGATCTTTAAATCGATAGAAGATTGTGCACTAATGTGTAATATCGGAAACGTGTCATAGGTAACTAATTCGGCATGGTTACTATTCAGCATCACGTCTGGTACTACTTTTATTTTAATTGAATGGTCTTCGCCAATCTGTATAAGTTCTTTTAAAAGCGTATCATTCATTTGTTTAAAGCAGATGAAAATTTCATCGGGTTTATTAGCCAGGATTTTGTTTAAAAGAGGGGTGTCTGCTATTTTAGTGAGTTCATCTTCTGAAATGAAATTGGTAAGATCATATCCATATTCCGGATGTTGTGAAAATGATTTTGCCAGCCTTACCGCAATATTTTTATCGCCTACGATCATTATTTTACGCAGGTTGTAGCCATGTTTACGGTAATAATCAAGCGAGACAAATAAAACAGACCTGGTAAGAATTACAAGTATTGGAAAAATGAGATAAGCAATAGTTACTTCTTTCCTTGATATATTATCAATCTTTAAGAAATAGATCGCACTGAATATTAATAATAAATGATAAATTAACGTAACCAGAAAGGTATGTATATTATCTTTTAAAAATAATGGGCGTTTTACTTGAAAGCTTTTTGTTGTTAGTGAAGCAATAGTCCATGCAATATTTGCAACTATAATAAAAAGCAATGATTCATTTTGTGGTGATAGATTGTGAAATGTTGCTAAATGTGCTATGTATAGTGCCAGGTTTAGCAGCAACAAATCGGCTATGAAAATAGTTGGAGGCAGATGTTTTGAGTAACGTACAGGCATAGGTATATGATGCAAAAATACAAAAATTATTAATTAAACGAACCTTTATTAAGAGAATTTATATTTATTATACTGTTCATAATTATTTGTAACAATTATAGCACCAAAATGATTTATAATTATTGTATTATATTTTAGGTGATATTATTTCCATTTAATTGAATGTCTCGGTTTTATACCTTTGAGTTGAAAACTTGAATATATGCTTTACAATTTCAGTATGATCAAATTGTTTTATATTTTTCAAATAAATTTATAGCTTCTATAATCGATTCGGAAGACTGTTTATTAAAACACACATCTGTCTTGTTTTTTATAATGCTTTTATTGTTGATCCATATATAATATTAAATGTTTGTAATAAATTTAATATTGTTTCCAATAAAAGGAGTGCATGGATAATTTCTTTACCAGGCTCTTTGGCATTTTTTTGAAAAATCCCCCGCTATTATACCCAAGCCATTTCGCAAAAATAGAACTTATAGATTTAACTATTCTGATTTTATCATGTTTGATAATATAAAGCAATTCCGATTTAATAAATTTAAAACCTTCGCCGGTAGGTTTACCAAAATCATCGATCAACCATTTATTTTGTTCATGAAATACACGGGTATCAAAATAGCGTTTAAATTCTTCACTAAGTGTATAACTATGCGAATGATAAACCGTAGCATCGGCCACATAGGCTTTTTTATAACCTGCAATTAACATTTTCGCAGCTACAATTGCATCTTCACCCATTATTGAATCGGTTGGAAAACCCCCGACAGACTGTAGCGTACTTCGGCGATAAGCCGAGAATGAATTAGAGCAAAAGAAAATTTTAAAGCCTTTTTTATTCAGATCGTTCATTGAAACAACTTCGGGACTATCCGGATAATTAAACAGCCGGGCATGTGTTTCTAAAGCCTTTGCATTTTTGTGTGGTAATTGTCTTCCGTAAGCAATACCAACCTGCGGGTCGTCAAAAGCTTTAATAATATTGGCAATACTATCAGGGGAAGCTAAAATGGCATCCTGTGTTAAAAAAACGCATATATCAGTATCTTCAGATAGATCAACTAATAATTGTCTGGTAGCTCCATGATTAAATTCAGAGGAGGAGATTTGATTAACCAGAAAGCCATTTTTTTTTGCAAGTATAATAGTATCGTCTGTTGAACCTGAATCTATTATGATTTTTTTTATATTGTTATATGTTTGCTCATTTATACTATTTAAAACTGACATCCAGTTTTTTGAAGCATTAAGGGTTGGTATTAAAAGTGCAATGGTAGGTTGTTGTGTCATTTAATTTCTAATATCCATTAACTGGAATAATTATTGAAAATTCTAAGATTTATTGATATCGGCATATGCTTTAGTATGTGCGTTTGCATATTTAACAGCACTTAAAAACTTATATGAGTTAAAAAACAGTGCAAAAAAAACTTTGCAAAAAATTACAATCAGTTTAAATAGATTTACTCCATTAGGGTATCGTTCTTTAGCATTTATTTTTACCCGTTTGTAAACATCGTTTAAGGTTTCATTGTGACTGTGTTTTACATTTAACATATGGAAATAGTATATTTCTCCTCCTGTTTGCATGATTTTAGTAGACCAAAAATAATCCTCGCTGGCACCAACTTCTTCAAAGTTTACTGTGCTCCAATGTCCTCTGTAAACCAATGAGGCAGCATTTGAAAAGCTATTATTTTGTGGTGTAGCCAATATGGGAAGAGGAACATTATTATAAGATTTATATCTATACTTTAAAAAAGTTTTATCATAAATGGAACAACCAACCACATAATTAGGCACTTGCCTGAAATAGCCGGAAATAGGAGGATTTGTTTTGATATAATTAACAACGGTTTCAATGAGTTTGTCGCTTTCCAGAATTACGTGGCCGGAGAAAAAACACACATACTCGCTTTCGGTAAGTTCTAAAACCAAGTTGCAAGTATCTCCAAATGAGAATTCGCTTGGAGATATAGTATATAAGTTACAGTTTAATTCCTTAAGAAATTCAAGTGTTCCGTCAGTACTTCCGCTATCAATAAAAAGAAGTTCTAAATGTTCAAAATAAGTTTGTTTTTTTATCGACTCCCAAAAACTCTTTATTGCACTAATTTCATTTTTTACTCTAACCCCTATAGCTATTTTGGGTTGATTATATTTTAATGATGTGTTTAATTGTCTTTTAATTAGGCTTAATGATCGGTAGTTCCTCATTTTTGTAATTTCCCAAAATTATTAATATCCAAACAAACTGAAACGATACAGGCAAGTAAAAGAAGTGATTAAAAAATATAGACAATATAAGTATTTGTGCAATTATGGCCCTGAAAAATATCCGTTTAATGCCTTTACACCACCATACAACATTAGTAAAGGCTCCTGCAAAAACTGAAAATAACATAATTCCATAATAGCCCATATCCTGGTAAGGTGATGCGAAAGCACTGCTTACATTAAACGCATCGGTTACTAAATTGCCTGATACATCCCCTCCTTCAGGGCCATAAATAAGCCCCCTAATAAAGCTTGGGAAAAGTAATGACAAGGTGTTAGGGAACAAAAACTGGTAATGTTTTACAGTAAATGTAAAGCTGAAAAGTAAATTATTAAGCGGGGTAGTTATGTATATGTATACCCATAAAAATCCAGATGGGAGCCAATCAGGCCAATTATCAGTTGGTTGAGCCAATTGCGTGAAGTTGTCAGCTCCACTTCGAGCGTCCCCGGCTATACCAAATAGTATTACGAATAATAACGATGATATTAAAATATTTCTTAGGAGTTTTAATTTATTATCTGATAAAAGGAGATAAACAAAAAATACTTCAACAATCAACACTACATCTACTTGTCTAGTGATTATTATAAGGTTCCATAGGAAGAAAGTAAAAGTTAAGAAAAGGAATTTTTTTTCTTTTGTTACCCTATATACATAATATCCTAATACCCCCAATGAAAGTTCCAATGCATTCATTAGTCCATGTATGGAATGGATACCAAAATCCATATAGTCTTTTGAACTACCTGTAAACAGCCATACAATCGGAACCCCTCCTGATGCAATAATTTCAAAAATCGATACAATTGCCCATAAATAAAAGAACTTAAAAATTCTTTTCTTCAGCTTTTCAGTAATTGTTAATAATTGTATTTTACCTATGCTTAGTTCTTTATTAAATACAAACATTCCAAAATAACCTATCAAAAAAAAGAATAGAGAAATACCATAAAATATATAAGCGTAGTTAATATCCTGATTTAGGAGATAACTAAAGCGAAAGGAAAATAACAGTATAACAAACAACCATACGGAGGCAAATAAAAGTACTGGTTGAAAAATTTTAAATCCCATTTTTTTATTGCTGATAATTATGGCTTTGCTTTTTTGTATCTGAAAGTTTGCATTCTTTTAATAAAAGTACTATGGTTTTGCAAGTCAATAAATTTATTTATTTCAATAGTTTGCAAAACTGTTAAATTTTGCTGGTATAAATTATAGAACAGCTTTAGTGTTTTTATATGATTATCTAAGTCAACTTTTCTGTTTAATAAATAATCAAGCAGTTCTTTAATAAACTTATGGTAAACGGCATCATTAGCACTAGTAACATTATTATTATGGCGCCTGTATTTTATTAATGGTTGGTTAATATACACATGTTGACCAAAGGTAAAAGCAATTAAAGCAATCCAATAGTCATGCATAAAAACATCATTGGGCATACTGTCAAAATAATTGCGCATACAAGGATTAAATAATGTTGCGCAGCCTATTACCTTATTAGAGTACATTAATGATCGTAGTTGTTCAAATTGAGGATCTACTTTAACAATTTCTTTAAAAAAAGATTGATTAATAGTTTTATTATCACCATCAATAACATTGAGATCTGAAAAAACAAGTGCAGGTATGTTTATATCAATTTTTTTTAATTGAGTTAAAGCTGTTTCTAGTTTTTCTGGAAGCCATATATCGTCTTGATCCGCTAAAGCAATAAAATTATCTTTCTTACAGTGTTTTACTGCATTTTTAAAGTTAGGTACTACTCCATTTTTGCCGTTGTTTGTTAAATATATAATTAAGCCCTTAGCCTGATATTCTTTTAATATTTCTTTTGTACCATCGGTAGAGCAATCGTCTGACACAATAATTTCATCGGGGCTATAGGTTTGGTTAATAATGGAATCTATTTGTTGTTGCAGATACATTTCGCCATTATAAGTAGTCATTGCTACAGATATTTTAAATTCTGCCATACTTTGATATTAAAAAATCATACGTGCCTTTAGCAATATATTTGTAATATGTTATTCTATCGGGGTAGTAAAAAGTTACTTCGCCAACAAGCCTTATTAAATTTTTTATTCGATTAAAAATTAATCCTGGGTTGGTGAAGATGTATTTTTTCCATAAAAATAAATTATTGCGGGTCATGTAATACACCCTCGCCGGTGAATGCGTTGTTAATTGGCGAGTTTGTCTAGTTATTATATTTTTTTTAAAATACTTAATTCCCAAGTTATGTTTTAAGTATATGTTTTTAGTTGCTTGAATTTTATAACCTGCTTTTATAGCTCTGATGCAAAATTCATTATCTACTTCATCAATAAAGAATTTTTCGCAAAAGCCGCTTAAACTTTTCCAAGCCCCCAGATTAAGTAAATTAGCAGAAGTAATAACTGTACCTGTCGAAATGAAGCCAGGATAAATGCTGGGTTCTGGTTTATAAAAAAAGCTGTTGTAGCTTGCGGCAATTATTGCGTTCTGGAAATCAGAAAGTAATGGCTTCGCAATATCAAAAAAGCCATTATCTATAGAAGAATCCTGATCCATCGTTAAAATCCACTTATAGCCAGCCTCATATGCCATATTACACCCTGTGTTAAGAGCTGTAGCTACACCAAGATTACCACCTAAACTGAGGTATTTTATTTTATTGCCTAATGTATTAATCGAATCAACTATCTGTTTATCAATTGATTCTGAGTTATCTATTACATATAAGCAGGACAAAGTGTTGAGATATGAGGTGATATTACCAATTACATCTTTATCAGGATTGTATAAAATAATAACTCCACTTAAACTTTCGCCCACTACCATGATTATATCTGAATAATAATTATTCTATATATTTAATTAACTTGGCAGGATTACCCCCGATTATACTGTTTGCGCCAAAGCTTTTTGTCACAACAGCATTACTACCAATTATACAGTTTTCTCCTATTTTTACTCCAGGTAAAATAGCACATCCTTCACCTATCCATACGTTATCACCAATAACAATTGGCCCTTTTGAAACCAATTCTCGTTGTAAGGGAGGATATTTAATATCGTTGAGTGTGCTGCTTCCATGGGCATGATCTATAATCAATACTTTGCTGGCAATTAATACATTGTTTCCTATTTTAATACTATCAATGCAGCCTATATGACAATCAAAATTAATATTAACATTATTGCCAATAACTATTTGGGGAGTGTAGTTTGTATTCATGAACTTATCGTAAGCTTCAATTCTTAACCTGGCACCTGCAATAAAGTTATCGCCAATAGCAATATACTTACTGCCATATACAAGCAGGGGTGAATCAACATTAAAGTTTGCACCGACACTTTTAAATTGCCGCTTAATATAACCGCTAAAAATAGCGGATCTGAATCTCCGCACATTTATATATATAGTGAACGGAAATATGAAGGATAAAATGTAACCGATATTTTTAAAAAGAGATTCTAATGCTTTTTTCATCAAATACTTATACTTAATAGCTTATTTCGGTTATTGTATTAAATATTGTACTAAACAAGAAATAATTAAGTGGATATGTGTATGTAAATATATGTTAACTTTTAATTATGGTGCCTGGCCCATCTGCAAGCAAGACTACTTTCATCTTTTTTGTATATTGAATCGTATCGTTATTATGTCTATTTAATCAATTTTCTAATAGCCAGTATTATTGTTATAAAGAATGCCGATGTCAAAAAGCCTACCAAAAAGCCTTTTATTTTGCTTGTTTTATTTACGGTTAAAGGTAGTACAGGACTATCAATTATTTGTATTAAAGGCATTTCTTGACGTAGTGAAATTTTTGCTAATTCCAGGTTTTGTATCATTGCACTATATATAGCTGTATTAGTTTGTACGTCTACCTGCCTTTTTTGGGATGGTACTCTTAGTGCAATTAATTGTGGATTAGCGTTCGGGTCAGCATCTATTGCTGATGCCACACCAATTATAGATGAATTTAAAGCCAGTTTTACGCTATCTGCCCTATGTTGTAAAATCTGGACATTTTGGTATTCCTTTTTTGTTTTTGTTTGTATGTAAAAATCATTAACAGTTTTAACTAGCTGATCTGTAAAGGTTTTAGAAAACAGTTCATCTTTAGTAATAACTGTTACATTGATAATATCAAGCTTTTTATCTGGTTTTGATACATCCAGAATTTTTGCATTAAATAATTCAACAAGATTGGAGATTATACTATCTTGTTGCCTGTTAAATTTATCCGGATCACCATTAAAGTTTATATTGGTTAATTTACTGTCCGTCCATTTTTCTCTAATTTTATAACTTTCAAGAAATCTATCTATCAACAGTGATTTTTTACCGTTAAAATCTGCAGTCCCAAGCAATGCTTTTTCAATCATTGTTCTTGAACTGTATAATTGAAGTATGTTATCGCCCTGAAAAATACCTCCGCTACTGCCTCCAATATTTATTCCCGCTAATGAAGCAAGGCCAGCATATTGGCCGCCAAATCCACCGCTTTTAGCATCATCAAGTACAAAAGTGCAAACCGCCTTATAAAGTGGCTTAGTATAAATAGAATATGCTATTCCTAATGCTCCTCCCAGAATTGCAACAACAAGGATATTCAGCCATTTATGTTTAAGATATACTATCAGTTTTTTTATTTCGCCTGCCAAATCCATAACATAAATTTCTTCATTAATAACAGTTTTTTTTTCAAGATCAGCTTGATTCATAGTTGTTTGTATTAATGTAGCTGCTTATTTATGTAAACTTAATATACCCAGAATTATGGCACCTAATGATGCCAGGGCAGTTGTATACCCTATTATTTTTCCTGTAGTATCACCTTTGGGTTCCGGTTTTTTAGGTACATATATTTCGCTTCCCGGCTTTACTTTGGGGTGGGTGTTGAAGAATAGGAATTTTGATGTTCCTTTTACTGTCCCGTTAGCATAAACAATATATGCGCCTCTTTTTAATGCTTCAGGTGAAAAGCCCCCGGCATTTAATACATAATCTTTAAAGCTCTTTCCATCGGTGTACACAACGGCGCTGGGGTACAGGACTTCGCCATTAACCCTCACTATTTGCTGTTGTTTAGGTATTCTTATCTCATCTCCATCCTCAACCAGCAGGTCAATATTGCTGCCTGGTTTTTCTAAAATCCTTTTTAGGTCTATTCCTACAAAGTTATTTCTAAGTGTAGTATCTTCTGCAACGTTTGTTGAGTCTTTATAGGTCTTATGTAAGCGTGCTAAACGCGCTATTCTTTCCCGGGCCAATTCTGCTGTATCTGTTTTGTTTTTATCAACGCCGAGTATAGCAGTGTTACTACGTTTAAGTGTACCACCCTCCACATCTGCTGATGCTGATAAACCACCTGCCCGTGCCACTATATCCGATATCTTTTCGTTTTTATTTTTGATAACATAATAACCCGGATACAATACTTCACCATCAATCTTCACCGTTCTTTGCATTTCATATCCAGGCAGGCTATAAACTGATACAATATCATATGGTTTTAGCCTGAAGTTTACCAATTCCTTATCAAGTTCCGCATTAACATCAACCTGAAATACCTGTGCTACTGAGCTGCTTTTTGAGTTAGGGTCGCTATCATTTACACGGCGTGCTACTTCAATACGCTTAGGGCTTCCACCTTCGGCAAAGCCGCCGGCTTTAATAATCAGGTCTTCCACACTAATGCTATCAGCATAAGCAAATATCCCACCTCTGCGTATCGCTCCTTTTATAGTAACGGTATATTTGTCACGCAAATCAAAAATGGATGATATGCTTATTACATCCTCCCGTTGTAGGGGGATATCTGCAATAGTTTTATTAATAAGGTCTTTTAAATTAAAGGATATGATCCCGGTGGTATTATCAGGATTTAACCTTGTAATAGTACCCAGGCCCGTAAAAGCATCTTCCTTTATACCAGCGGCTTTTTGTATCAATTGCATTAATGTTAAGCCTTTTTGTAATTCATATTGCCCAGGCCTGAAAACTGCACCATTTATGGTAACACGGTTTTCAAAACGGTTCAATATATGGTCAACGGTATAAATATCACCACGCAGCGGGATGTAATTTTTATAATCAGCTTCGGTAATATCTGTTATTTTGCGCTGCTGGTCACTGATCTGGGAAACTTTAATCAGTGCCGTATATGCCTGATCGGTAAAACCACCGGCAAATCCTATCACATCTTGTAAGGTTTCACCCGGTAGAACCTCAAACAGGGCAGGAGTCTTTACTTCGCCTGTCATTTGAACACGGACGCGGTAAGTAGGGATCCGGATAATATCCTGATCCTGTAAACCAATATTGTCTTTCTGCTCACCTTTAACTAAAAAGTCATAAACGTCTAACCGCCTGATGATACGGTTGTTTCTGATAACCTCAATCTGGCGGAATGAACCATTTTTAGTGGGCCCGCCAGCGGCATATAATGCATTAAATACCGTTGCTAATGATGGTAATGTATAGGAACCGGGTTTTTGCACTTCGCCAACCAAAATCACTTTAATACTCCTGATATTGCCTAAACTAACCTGTACATTGGTGCCATGCCCCACGGCATAGTTATTAGCTGCCAGTTTACTTTTTATAAGCGCGGTAGCTTGCTCAATAGTTTTACCGGCAACATTTACTATGCCGATACCTGGGATGTTGATATTCCCCTCGGGTGATACATTCAGTTTCCAGTTAACTATTGAATTGCCATAAACATTTATATTTAGCTGGTCGCTAGGGCCGACTATGTAGTTTACCGGTGTTGCTAAATTTAAATTGGGTTCAAAAGTTAAGTTGTTATTTCTAAACAGGTCTGCTCCAAATATCTTTGGTGCAGTATCAGCCTGGTTCGAATATGGCTTTTGCTGATTTAATCCGGTACTATTGTAGTTGAGCGCACGCGACTGAGATTGGGTTGCATCACTATCTGTTTGTGCACTTGTTCCCGAGCTTCTCAAAGCCTCTATGCGTTTTTGCAGGAGCTGTCCCTGATCGGCAGACATGCCCTTATCTTCAGCCTGCTGTACAATTTGATTATCACTTAAGCCAGCAGCATGTGCCTGCTGTACCATTTGCTGAACTTGGGCGTCAGACAAATTATTGACATTTACGCTTGATATATTTTGAGCTGAAACAGGCTTAGTACTCAAACAAAAGGTTGTAATTATTACAGAAAGCAGGGCGAATTTTAAATATTTCATATGGGAGAAATCACAACACAAACAGCTGATGATACTATTTGTTTGGCGCATTTTAGCACAATAATAGGACAAATTATAAAAGAATAAAAGTCTTTTTAGTTCCAACGGGTGATTTAGGGTGTTTGTTATTGCGGCAAAGATATTATTTATAAGTAACTAACTACAGAAATAATGATTGTATTTTGAAGTAATAGTTTATAACTTATAAGATAATTTAAATTGAAAACGTAGATTGATATGCATAGAACAGCTTTTGTACTGATGCTAACCATAAGCAATGGCACCACGGATATTGCAGCTGTAATTTAAGTACGGATAATATCTGTATCCGGTGGCGGATAACCCAATAGGCGGCACATGGTCATCACCTGGCCTTTGTGATGAAACTCGTGGGTTGTAACATGGGTAAATAATTCAAGCGGAGTGGCTGTGATTGTGCGGTTACGTGAGAGTGTGCTGGTAATAGGTTCATCTAATTTATCAGCAAATCTTTCCAGAAAGTTTTTTACCAGATCATCGGTATCTGCATATAGCGAACGTATACCAGCTACGGTCCGAAATTCTTCATCATTAAAAAGTTCAAGTTTATTATCCATGGCAAAATTGTACATCCATTGTAAATAACAATTGGAAACGTGTACCAATAAATAACGCATTGTGCTTTTTTCAAAAGCGTCAACAGGTGCATTCAATGCTTCGCCTACCTCTGTC
The DNA here is from genome assembly GCF_900105165.1 of Mucilaginibacter mallensis. Taxonomy (NCBI): domain Bacteria; kingdom Pseudomonadati; phylum Bacteroidota; class Sphingobacteriia; order Sphingobacteriales; family Sphingobacteriaceae; genus Mucilaginibacter; species Mucilaginibacter mallensis. The sequence goes on along the minus strand of NZ_LT629740.1, from coordinate 3,368,030 downwards.
TCAATAAAGTTCAGCGCTACTTCTCTTGAACCCTGAATGAGTTTATATTGTTGTTGTAATATAGAGATCATAATACAGTGGTTTTATGCTTCTTTCTTTTTTTGAAAACTGTAATATAAATAACCTAATGCTGGTAATATAAACAAGCTACCCACTAAAAGCGCCCAGCCCAGGTCATTAATTGTTGCTGCAGGTGCATGGTTGGTAAGTAATGACAGGTTGTTGCCGCCCTTTACCATCATAACATTCGGGAAGTGCCGATAACCTACAGATACTAATATCATTGTAACCTGAAAGCCGGCCAATATCCTGATGACTTTGGTTTTGCCCTTACTTAACAGATACCAAAGCAATACTAATGATACTGATGCCGCTATTACTGCTGTTAAACTAACTGGGTTGCCAAATATCCAATGGGCAAGATGCACGTTTTCAACCTCGGCGGCTAAAAAAACCAGGCCACCAAAGCCCACTGCAGCCGCATTCATTATAACTGCTTTTTTGGTGAAGCGTTTAACATCAAATTGTTCTTTAGCTTCGCCGATAAGGTATATCGCCGCCAGGAAGCCGCATAAGGCCACCGTAAAGAAACCTACTGCTACCGAAAACCAGTTGAGCCAGCTAAATACAAAGGCTGTTAAAAAGCTATCAGCAGCAGGGTCTACCTGCCGTGAAATAACGCTCCCTGCAGTAATGCCCAAAAACAAAGGTGTTATAAAGCTGGAGTAAACAAATATATGGTTATAAAGATTCTGCATTTTATCATCCTTAACAGCATCATAGTTGCGGAATGAGAATGCAGTACCACGTGCAGTAACCCCCATCAGCATAATTAAAAGGGGAATATGCAGGTAAGTGCATATCTCACTATAAATAACCGGGAAGCCTACAAATAAAATAACAATAGCTATGATGAGCCACATATGGTTTGCCTCCCATATAGGGCCAATGGCCTGGTAGCTGGTATGGCGGGTACGCGATTTATTATCATCGGAGGTAAAGAGTTCAATTATACCCGCGCCAAAATCGGCACCGCCAAGCAGGAAGTATAAAACAATAGCAAAAAACAAAAAACCAATAACTACATACAGCATATACTCAGTTTTAACGATCGTACAATTCCGGAACCATTTTAATTTGCCTGCTCAATAAAAATACTACCGCAACGCTCAGCGTAAAATACACAAAGGTGAACAGGTAAAAAGAATATTGTATGCCGGGCATAGGGGTAACTGCCTGGCTGGTGAGCATAACGCCCTGTATTATCCATGGCTGTCGGCCTACTTCGGTCACCGTCCAGCCTGCTTCAACGGCTATAAAACCAAGCGGTGTGGCTATTACAAATAGTTTGAAGAACCAGTCTTTTGTAAGCCATTCCTTTTTCTTCCATAAGGCAAAAAAGTAAATAAGGGCTATCAACAGTAAAAACATGCCTATGGCAACCATTAGCTGAAAGGCGTAATGCGTAACCGGTACATTTGGCTGATATTGTTGCGGTATTTTATCCAGGCCCGTTACCGGGGTTTTAAAATCATCATAAACTAAAAAGCTCAGCAGACCGGGTATTTCAATGCCATAATCCACTTTTTTATTAAGCGTATCGGGTATACCGCCTATAAGCAGGGGCGAGTAAGGTACAGTATGGTAATTTGCTTCCATCGCTGCTGATTTGGCCGGCTGTCTTCTGGCAGCACCTTTGGCTGATATATCGCCACTTAGCGGTTGCAGAATAGCCGCCACCGCGCCAAACACAATAGCTATTTTAAATGCTTTGGTGTGGAAGTTTACGTTCCTTTTTAACAAGATCATTAAGGCATGTATGCCCGCTACGGCGAAACCTGTTGCGGCGAATGCCGCGATGGTCATGTGTAATGCCTCTGAGAACCAGGCCTCATTAAACATGGCTTTAAGGGGATCGATGTTTATATATTGTCCATTAACATAATCAAAACCGGCCGGACTGTTCATCCACGAGTTGGCTGATACGACCAATATGCCCGAAATAACCCCGCTAACACCAACAACTATACCTGTAACCCAGTGAAACCATTTGTTAAGGCGGTTCCATCCGTAAAGAAAAAAGCCGAGGGCTATGGCTTCAATAAAAAATGCAACACCTTCAAATGAAAAAGGCATACCGAATATAGGCCCGGCGTGTTCCATAAATTTGGGCCACAACAGCCCGAGTTCAAACGATAGCATGGTACCTGATACCGCACCGGTAGCAAAAAATATAGCTACGCCCTTGCTCCAGGCCTGGGTTATGTTTTTGTAAACGTGATCATTGGTTTTTATCCACTTATAATGTGATATCGCCATAAAAACAGGCATCACCATACCAATGCATGAATATATGATATGAAAGCCTAAGGATAAGGCCATTTGCGAGCGGGCTGCTAAAAAATCATTCATATTTTTTAATATATCCAAAAGTACTTAACATACAATATAATAGCTTATGGTATTTATTATTTAGCATGTATATAAATTGTATTAAAAGTAGGATATCAGCCAAAAAATAATTAAACACTAACACCTGTGTGTAATAAATTCTTTATAATAATATTTTATAAAAACTTAATTTATAAAAGCTACTTTAACCCTTATAACATTAGCCTCGAATATACATGAACACAGAACAAACGCGACTGCAGGATTTAAGCTGGAAAAAATGGGGCCCATATGTAAGCGACAGGCAATGGGGAACCGTTAGAGAGGATTACAGTGCCGACGGTGATGCCTGGAATTTCATTACGCATGATATGGCCCGCAGCAAGGCTTATCGCTGGGGTGAGGAGGGCGTAGCCGGGATATGTGATGATGACCAGCTGCTTTGTTTCGCTGTGGCTTTATGGAACAAAAAGGACCCGATATTAAAAGAGCGTTATTTTGGCTTAAGCAACCCGGAGGGTAATCATGGTGAGGATGTTAAGGAGCTGTATTATTATTTGGATAATACGCCAACACATTCGTACATGAAAACGCTGTATAAATATCCGCAGCAGGAATACCCGTATGCATGGCTGGTTAATGAAAATAAAAGGCGTGGCAGAAATGACCCGGAGTTTGAGCTGATAGATACCGGCTTGTTAAATAACGATCAGTATTTTGATGTATTTACCGAGTATGCTAAAAATGCGCAGGATGATATCTTAATAAAAATCACCATAAATAACAGGGGGGCACAGGATTGCAGTTTAAATGTATTGCCAACCATCTGGTTTCGCAATACATGGGCCTGGGGATACGATAACTATGTGCCGGAGCTATTGGCCGATTCGCATGGGGTTATTGAAGTGTACCATAAGGACCTGGGGCAGATGTGGCTGAATGGTGAAGGATCGCCGGAATTGTTGTTCTGTGATAATGAAACCAATACCAAACGCTTGTATGGATATGATGATGGTAAGCCATATTATAAAGATGGTATAAATGACTATATAGTAAATGGCGCCGATACCGTAAATCCGAAAAAGACGGGTACTAAGGCTGCCATTAATTTTGACATAACTGTTAAGGCTAAGCAAAGCCATGTGGTTAGGCTGCGTTTATCCAAAAACGCTAAAAATGATTTTACTGATTTCGACGCGGTGTTTAATGCCCGTATAACTGAGGCTGACGAATTTTATAAGGATGTACAAAAGGAAAACCCAGATGCTGATAGTGTAATGGTGCAGCGCCAGGCTTTTGCAGGTATGTTGTGGACAAAGCAGTTCTACCATTATAACATACACCACTGGCTAAACGGTGACCCCGCAGGACCAAAACCACCTGCAAGCCGGATGAACGGCCGAAACAGCAAATGGATGCATTTAAATACGAAGGATGTAATATCCATGCCCGATAAATGGGAGTATCCGTGGTTTGCATCATGGGATCTGGCTTTTCATTGCTTGCCACTTGCCCGGCTTGATATGAATTTTGCCAAGAACCAGCTAATGCTGCTGGTAAGGGACTGGTATATGCACCCTAATGGCGAGTTTCCGGCCTATGAGTGGGATTTTGCCGATGCTAATCCGCCGGTACTTGCAAAGGTTGCTATGACAATTTACAACCTGGATAAAGATAATAATGAGGGCAAGGGGGATACTTACTTCCTGGAGCGGATCTTTCATAAGCTGATGCTCAACTTTACCTGGTGGGTAAACCGTAAGGACGCTGCCGGTAATAATATATTCGAAGGTGGCTTTTTAGGTCTCGATAATATTGGGGTATTCGACAGGAACGCGCACTTGCCAATGGGTGAGCATCTGGAGCAGGCTGATGGTACAAGCTGGATGGCCATGTACTCATTAAACCTGTTGCGTATGGCTGCTGAGCTGGCTGTTTATAATAAGGCTTATAATGATATCGCCTCCAAATTTTTTGAGCACTTTATATATATAGCCGGGGCAATGGCAAACCTGGGTGATAATAATCAGGGTTTATGGGATGATACCGATGGTTTCTTTTATGATCAGATCCGTTTGCCTGACAATAGTACTGAAAAGATGCGGATAAGAAGCTTGGTTGGCCTAATCCCATTGTTTGCAGCAGAAGTATTGGATGAGAATGATATACTCAATAACCCGATCTTTAAAAACAGGCTAAAGTGGTTTGCTGATAACCGCCCTGATTTGGCCGCATTGGTATCACGCTGGAATGAAAAGAGTAGCACCGGTAAACATCTGATAAGCTTATTGCGCGGTTACCGTATGAAAATGCTGCTTAAATATATGTTGGATGAGAATGAATTTTTAAGCGATTACGGCATCCGCTCAGTTTCAAAATATCATTTGGAACACCCTTATGAAACTACCATAAATGGAGTGAACTTTAGTATTAAATATACACCTGCTGAAAGCGACAGCGGTTTATTTGGCGGCAACAGTAACTGGCGGGGCCCTATATGGATGCCGATGAACTATCTGCTGATAGAAAGCCTGCAACGTTTTTATCAATACTATGGCGATGATTTTAAAATAGAATGCCCAACAGGTTCGGGCGTATTCATGAACCTTAAAGAAGTTGCAAACGAGTTGTACAAACGGGTATCAAGTATATTTTTGCGTGATGATACAGGCAGAAGGCCAGTGTTTGGGGCCTATGATAAAATACAGTATGATGCGTCGTTTAAGGATTATGTGCTGTTCTACGAGTACTTTGATGGCGATAACGGCCGTGGGGTAGGAGCATCACATCAAACAGGTTGGACGGGGTTGATCACAACTTGTTTATATAAGGAGTAAACGGATTATAAGAAAAGGTGTTATGCTGAGCGATAGTCGAAGCATGTGGGCAAAGGCCTCTACGCTCATGCTTCGACTATCGCTCAGCATGACACCCTATTTAGCTGGCTTATTATTCGCCCTTACTGTTTTTACCTGCGATGCTGTAACCGCGCTGGCTTTGTTGGTAAAGCTGTTACGCACATAGGTAAGCACATCGGCAATTTCCTGATCCTTTAAAAAATCATGTGATGCCATGGTGTTTTGGTAGGTTTGGCCGTTGATCTCAACATTATCGCTGAATCCATTCAATATGATCTTTATGAGTGTGGTTTTATTACCTAAAACATAAGTGGTTTTTATTAAGGGCGGGTTCATATTGCCAGCGCCGCCGCCATCAGTTTGATGGCAGCTTGCACAATTCTGAATATAGATATTTTTACCATTGGCTATTGATGTAGCCAGGCTTACATGTGTTGAACTTTTATGCTTGGTTTGCGCATATGAGCCCAGCGAAAATGCTATTAACAGGGACAGCAATACAGCGGTTCTTTTAGTATTCATGTATTATTTTTTGTAGGTAATCTTATAAATAGTCCCTTTTGAATCATCACTTACATACAGCGAACCATCAGGCCCTTGCGCTAAGCCGCATGGACGGTGTTCGGCACGGCCAGATTCTTTTTGTGCTTGTGTGCCTGCAAAACCATCGGCGAACACTTCCCATTTCCCATCTGGTTTCCCATCCTTAAACGGTTGGAATACCACGAAATAGCCTGCCTGTGGTTCAGGTGCACGGTTCCATGAGCCATGGAACGCTATGAAGGCACCGTTTTTGTAACGCTCAGGGAACTGGTTGCCGGTGTAAAATAATAAACCATCAGGTGCAAGGTGGCCCGGGAATGCTACTGTAGGATCAATAGTGCCTTCGCCAGCGGTTTTTTTGCTGTCGCCGCCATATTCGGGTGCCAATATTTTTTCATGTCTTTCCTGATCGTAATAAATGTAAGGCCATCCGGCATCATCGCCTTTTTTTAATGCATATAAGCACTCGGCTGGTTCAACGGCTGATTGTTGTACGGTATACAGATCAGGGAACAGATCATGCAGTTGATCGCGGCCATGCTGCATAACATATAGTTGATTGTTCTGCTGGTTCCAGTCGAGGCCCACAGTGTTCCTTATGCCTTTTGCATAGTGAACGCCATCGCCATAATGCTGATCAAGCTTATCGGCTTTAAATTGCCATATACCGCCCGCTGAGTCCAGTATAGGACAACCAGGTCTGCCTATGGAGCCTTTTTGCCTGTCCTTAAACTGGCATGAGTTGGAGTAGGCCCCAACATTCACGTATATATTGCCATCGTTATCAAGCACGATTGATTTTGACTCATGTTCGCGGCGGTTTAACAAGCCAGATATGATCTTCTCAGGTACATCGGGATTTATAACCTCACTTTTAGCATTTAATTTATAGCGGTAAACGTCTTCATCAGATGATGCATATAAGTAGCCATCTTTAATGTACATGCCGGTACCACCATAGTTGCCAAAGCTATTAGCTACTGTAGCTTTATCACCATTTTGGTGCAGAAACAGGATGCCCTTACCGTTTTTAAAATGGTTAAGCTTTACATAAATGTCATTTTGAGGTGTAATAGCCAAATGCCTGGCTTGCCCTAAATTATCGGCTACTACGCTGGCTTCAAAACCAGAGGGCAGCGTGAGACCAGCATCGGCAGCAACTGTTTTTGTATGAGGAACTGTTTTTTTGTTTGTTATCGGGTTAGTTAATATCAAAGCCGGAATGAGGGCTAACGGCATAACTAATGAAAATAAGCTATTGGTTTTCATAACGAGAGGATTGGTGGACTAAAATTAAACTAAATTCAACTCAAACAAAATTTCTGTTTAATAAAATACATTATTGTTACAATTTATAAATCTGATACTTAGGTAGATAAATAATTAATAAAGTATAATGTTTTGAGCTTTGTTTATTATTCGGAATATTATTCTGAAAATAGCCATATCATCTATATGAAATTATTATTCTGATTAAACTTTTTAAAAATGGTATAGTCCTAACTATATAAAATTTAAAACACCATGAAAAAGTTAGTTTTATTATCAGCAATAGCAATAAGCGGTTTATTTTATAACACTGCCAATGCGCAAATAAGAATTCATTTAGGTATAAATTTATTCCCACACCATATATATGTACGCCCCGCTGTTGTAGATGTACAGCCTGCACCAGTAGTATATACAGATAACGCACCTGCTGATTATAACAGCGATGACGACTACTATTATTTACCTGATGTAAACGCTTATTACAACGTTGCACAGCAATGCTACTATTATAATGATGGCGATAACTGGATCTCTGCTGCTTATTTACCCGGCGAATACCGTAATTATGATTGGATGCATGCCCGCAGGTTTGAAGTACGTTCACCACGCCCATACTTACACAATGATCTCTACATGAACAGGTATCATGGTGCAAACTACCAATGGGCACACAGGGACGACCATTTCCAGGGAGGCTATGCTAATCACTTTAATGGTGGCGACCAACATTTTGATAATCGTGGTGGATATGCCCAGCATTTTGATAACAGGAATCAGAACAACTATAACCAACAATATAATCAGAACCGTGACAACCGCGGCCAGCAATTTAACCAAAACCGCGGTAACAGAGGCGACGATCAGCAACGTGTTGCTCAAAACGATAGGGGACATGATTTTGGCAGAAGAAGATTCTAAATATAACCACCTCAATATATATGTTAAAAGCTCTCCGTTTATGCGGGGAGCTTTTTTTTGAAATTTTGAACCAGGATTTATAGGATTTTACGGATTTTCGGGATATGGGTTATTCGCATCTTTATGATCATTTAAATCCAACAAATCCTGGTTTATCATATCTTTACAGCATGGAAAGTGCTCAGCCCGATTCTAAGATCCTGATTGAAATTGTACAAACCAAAATGCCCTTTGGCAAATACAAAGGTACTTTGATATGTGATATGCCCATCTCTTATTTGGAGTGGATGCATGGCAAGGGTGGTTTTCCTCCCGGCAAGTTGGGTATGTTATTATCAACCGTGTACGAAATCAAGACCAACGGCTTACAAAGTATAATTACCATGGTTAAAACTTCGCTCAGAAATCAACGTTCATAAAATATATTACCGCTCAATGACAACCGCTCAGCTTTAGCGTGCGTATATTATTAAAAAAGTAAATATTTTATGAAAAGATCCATTTTATATATAGCCTGCCTACTGTTATTTGCAGGCTGCGCTCAGGGGCAATCCAATTCGTTTGCTAGTTTACCACAACCTAAACCCGGAGAGAAAGTTGCTGATTTTGCTGCCGGGTGTTTTTGGGCCAGCAGCGAGGCCATGTCTGAACTTAAAGGAGTTGACCAGGTAGTTGCCGGTTATTCTGGCGGTAATGCGCCCCGTCCAACGTATGAGGAGGTGTGCTCTGATAATACAGGCCATGCTGAAAGTGTGCAGGTTTATTATGATCCTAAAGTGATTAGCTATGCTAAATTGGTTGAAGCATTCTTTTATGCCCACAACCCAACAGAGCTTAACTACCAGGGCCCGGATCATGGTACCAGTTACCGTTCAATAGCTTTTTATCGCACACCTGAAGAGAAAGAGATCATCGAAAATACTATAAAGAGCATCAATGCTTCAAAGTACTATGGCTCTGCGCCGATAGTTACAGAGGTTGCACCATTTAAAGTATTTTACCCGGCTGAAAAATATCACCAGAACTATTACAAGCTTCATCAGGATAACCCTTACATACAGGGCGTATCAGTACCAAAGGTTGAGAAGATGAGGAAGAAAGAAAAGGGGCTGCTGAAACCGGAGTTTAGTTAAGAAGCAGTTAACTCTTATAATAGAGGGGTGTCATGCTGAGGCACTCGAAGCATGTGGGCGAAGGCCATTACGCTCATGCTTCGAGTGCCTCAGCATGACACCCATTTCTTTTGTGAGTTATTTAAGATTACTCCCCGATTATTCCCCGCGTTTCAATCCGTACTTCTCTATCTTACTATACAGGTGGCTGCGTTGTATATCAATATCATCGGCAGTTTTTGAAACGTTCCAGTTGTTTTTTTCCAGCTTGAATTTGATGTACTCGCGTTCAGCAAAATCTTTATACTCCTGAAAGTTTTTGAACTGGTTAAAATCAGTTTGGCTTGATGATGAATCGTTTGATGAAGCTGGAGCTGGCGCTGACGGATTGGCGAATGCCTTAACATCGCCATCGGTAATGGTCTTATCGCTCAAAATAATTAAACGCTCAACCATGTTGCGCAGTTCACGTATATTACCTGTCCATGGCAAGGCTTTAAGGGCATCAAGCGCAGCTTCAGAGATCTTTTTAACAGGCATGCCGTATTCATTGCATATCTCATCCAAAAAATTCTGGGTAAGCAAGGTAATATCGTCTCTGCGTTCAGTTAATGGCGGTACATGAATAAGGATCACACTTAAGCGGTGGTAAAGGTCCATACGGAAATTACCGGCTTCAATTTCTTTTAACAGGTCTTTATTTGTCGCAGCTACTACGCGTACATCAACCTCAATTTCTTTTTCGCCGCCTACACGGGTTATTTTGCTTTCCTGTAGTGCACGTAACACCTTAGCTTGCGCTGAGTGGCTCATATCGCCTATCTCATCCAAAAATAAAGTTCCGCCATTAGCTGATTCGAATTTACCAATACGTTGCTTTACAGCCGATGTAAATGAGCCCTTTTCGTGCCCGAATAGTTCACTCTCAATCAGTTCAGAAGGTATTGCGGCGCAGTTAACTTCAATCAAAGGTGCATTTGATCGGTTTGATTTTTCATGCAGCCAGCGTGCAACCAGCTCTTTACCGCTACCATTGGCGCCGGTAACCAAAACACGGGCATCAGTAGGGGCAACGCGATCAATGGTTTCTTTAATTTTTGCTATGGCCTGTGAGTTACCCAATATTGGGCGCACTTTTGAAACCTTACGCTTTAATACCTTGGTTTCAACAACCAAACTTCCGCGGTCGAGTGCGTTACGTACGGTAATTAAAAGACGGTTCAGGTCGGGTGGTTTTGATATAAAATCGAAAGCTCCCTTACGACTGGCTTCAACAGCTGTTTCAACGGTACCATGGCCAGAGATCATAATAAATGGCAGATCCGGTTTTATGGCTAAACCTTCGGTAAGCACTTCCATGCCATCCATCCGGTTCATTTTAATATCGCAAAGCACCAGGTCATAATCATTTTTGGCTATCATGTCCAGGCCATCCTGCCCATTATCAATATCTTCGACCTGGTAATCTTCGTACTCTAAAATTTCGCGCAGGGTGCTTCTTATAGCACGTTCATCATCAATAATTAAGATTTTTGCCATTTTTTATCCTATGTTTTTCGAAAAAAGAGTGAATGGTTCGGCGCCCAAATATATGGGATTTGTATAGAAAAATAAACACTCCACCTATATACAAAAAATAACCCCCTTCTGTTTTGCAGAAAGGGGCATTTTTTTCAGCAGCAAAGCTATAAGCCGGGTTCTGTTCCGTCGGTTGAAGGACGGTTTCTATCATTAATCTGGCCCTGCCATTGCTGACAGGTTCAAGCAACCTACCCATCCTGACGATCATCTGCCAGTGGCAAACAATCAAAAGCGAGTAACTTCCGATTCAGGACCTATTTGGTTTTTCAACTCCTGAGGTTTACCGCGATCCCGGTCGCCCGGAAAAGCCGTGAGCTCTTACCTCACGTTTTCACCCTTACCCATGATAAATCACAGGCGGTATATTCTCTGTGGCACTTGCTGTCGCCGGCTGCCGGCGCCTTCCCGTTAGGAAGCAGGATACTCTATGTTGCCCGGACTTTCCTCTCGCGGTTTGGCCGTGAGCGATAGAACGTTTTGCAAGGGCAAAGATACGTATTAGAAGCAAGAGTTAAGAATCAGGAATCAAGACGGGAGTGGAAAGAGTCGGGAATCAATAGTAAGGAAGAAAAATGCAGCTTCCTGATTCTTGCATCTTAACTCTTGATTCTATCTCCCCTACAAAAAAACGGTAGAAGAATACTCCAATGCTTCCCGTAGTTTATCGAAATTAAGCTCAAGGAGCTCGTTTTGGGATTGAAGATAACCTATCAGGTTTTCGGTGGCGATGTTGCCTGTAAGCTCATCTGTGGCCATGGGGCAGCCGCCGTAGCCTTTTAGTGCGCTATCGAAACGGGTGCAGCCGCTTTTATAGGCTGCTTCTATTTTTGTGTGCCAGTTATTGGGTGTGGCATGCAGGTGCAGGCCAAATTCTGTTGACGGGAAACTCTTTGTTAATTTGGGGTAGATGTCACTTACCTGTTCAGCGCTTGCAACGCCCACAGTATCAGATAATGCTATAATTTTGATGCCTTCGTTAACCAATTTTTCTGTCCAGTACTGAATAATATCTATATTCCATTCATCGCCATAAGGGTTGCCAAAGCCCATTGATAGATACACCAGTAATTGCTTGTTTTTGGATGATGATAGCTCATTAATCCTTTGTACGGCATCAAAGGATTGCAGTATGGTAGTATTTGCGTTACGCAGTTGGAATGTTTCTGATATAGAAAAGGGATAGCCTAAATAAGTAATTTCCTCATGCTGTGCAGCTTCTTCTGCTCCGCGATAGTTGGCTATTATGGCTAATAGTTTGGATTTTGTAGTGCTCAGGTTGAGTTTCTTTAAAACCTCCGCGGTATCCTGCATTTGAGGGATTGCCTTTGCTGATACAAAGCTCCCGAAATCAATAGTGTCAAAACCAACCTGCAGCAGCAAATTAATATAGGCTGCCTTTATTTCAGTGGGGATGAAATCATGAATGCCCTGCATGGCATCGCGCGGGCATTCGGTTAATTTTATTTTTTGCGGCATACTTTACTGATTGCTAAAATTTTGTACTGTCAATAGCACCTTTCTTTTCTACAGCCTGGTACAATTCACCGGTGAGCGAGGCAATATATCTTTCAAACGAGTCTAATACCTTTTTAGCGTCCCTTGCTACCCGTTTTGATTGTGTGTTGGTGGCCTTCAAATACATATCATACAAGCCTAAACGCCTGTTGCCGGTTTCAGTAGGCATGTAAAAAACTACGTTGTTAATGGTATAGCGGTAACGCCTGTTTTTCATATCAATGGTGATAGAAAACTGAACAGTATAAGGGTCCACATTGTCGCCCTCATCACCCACATAAACTTTATTGGTATTCAGGTCCTGTGCAGTAGTGCAAATCAGTTTGCCTTCCTGATCGAAGCCGTAATTCTGCTGAAAGTTCTTGGCAGCGAAAAATTCAAGCGATCTTAAATAGATCATACTTTCCATAATGCTGCTATCAACCTTAACCGTTTTTTGGTAGTAGGCGTTTGTGCCATCAACGCGTAACGAAACAGAGTCGGGATTCGCAGTATTACCCTGGCACCTGGCCGCAAAAGCCAGGAGTATGAACGCAAAGCTTAAAAAAAGTGTTTTCACAATATGTATTATAATGAATAGGTTTATTTATACTTTGTAACTTCTTCGGTGGTGTTTTTAACGGTTCCCCGTGTAAAACGCCTGATGATGAGCCTGCTTCCGCCGTTATAGTTGATATAGTTACCGATCCAGTTTATAAATACAATAACCCGGTTGCGGGTGCCGACCAATGAGAACAGGTGCACAAAGATCCATATCAGCCAGGCAAAAAATCCCTGGAATTTAATCTTACCCAAATCGGCCACAGCCTTATTACGGCCAATGGTGGCTAATGAGCCCTTATCGTTATATACAAACGGAACGGTTGCTTCTCCTTTGATCAAATGTACAATGTTTTTACCAACGTTTTGCCCCATTTGTATAGCTACCTGCGCTACACCCGGATGGCCTTTTGGGGTGTCATCGGTTATCATGGCGGCTACATCGCCTATGGCAAATACATTGTCGAAACCTATTACACGGCAAATATTATCTGTACGGATACGGTTGCCGCGCTCAACCAGATCTTTTGAGATACCATGAGGTATAACACCCATAACCCCCGCCGACCATATTACACTTTTGGTTTTGATGCTTTTACCATCCTCGAAAGTTATAGTGTGGCCATCATAGCCCTGCACTTTAGCGTTCAACAATAATTCGACACCCAGTTTGTGCAGATAATCCTGTGATGCTTTTGATGCCTGTTCTGACATCGGGCCCAATACCCTTGGCAAAAAATCGACCAGATAGATCTTTACATCATCCTTTTTAAGTTCAGGATAATCCTTCTCTAGTACAAAATTACGGAACTCTGCAATTGCGCCCGCCAGTTCCACACCTGTAGGGCCGGCACCAACCAGTACAAAGGTGAGGTAGGGTTCACGCTCTTCTTTTACCTTTTTTAAAACAGCTTCCTCTAAATTCTGGAAGATGAGGTAACGCAAATTTAATGCCTCGGGAATGGATTTCATAGGCATGGCGTAATGCTCCACATCCTTATTGCCGAAGAAATTGGTGGTTGAGCCCGTGGCTATCACCAGGTAATCATAAGCTATTTCGCCTATGGTGGTATCTATGGTGTTTTTTTCGTGGTTTACTTTTGATACCTCAGCTATACGGAAACGGAAATTTTTTTGTCCACCGAAATTCTTTCGTAATGAAAATGCAATTGACTCCGACTCTAAACTACCCAATGCGACCTGGTAGAGCAGGGGCTGAAAAGTGTGGTAGTTATGCTTATCGAGCATTAAAACCTCCACAGGTTTATCTTCAAGCTGTTTAGCAACTTGCAAACCGCCGAAACCACCGCCAACAATAACAATTAAAGGGAATTTTGATTTATCGGTAGATTCCATATGATATAGTTAAGCGTTTCCATGTATAAAACAAAAAAGGCTCCAAATGTTCTTTGGAGCCTTTTAAATATAATGATTAAATTATTATCTCAGATCTTTTTTTCCAAAGTCGACGATTACCGGGGTTGCTATACAGATTGATGAGTATGTACCGAAACATACACCAACCAATAACGCGAACGAGAAGCCTTTAATAGCATCACCACCAAACACGAACAATACGATCAGTACGAACAATACGGTTAGTGCGGTAATAATGGTACGGCTTAATGTTTTGTTGATCGCATCGTTAATAACAACTTTAGGGTCATCAGTTTTTGCATGGTGAAGGTCAAGGAACTCACGGATCCTGTCGAATACCACCACGGTATCATTAATTGAGTAACCGATTACTGTTAATATCGCAGCTATAAACGCCTGGTCAATATCTAAAGAGAATGGAAGCACATTCTTAAATAAAGTAAAGAATGATAATACCATTAATGCATCATGTGCAGTAGCGATCATCGCGCCTAAGCTGAACTGCCACTTACGGAAACGAACCAATATATACGCTGATATAATTACAATGGCGAATATTACGGTCCAAATAGCTGATTTTTTAAGTTCATCAGCAATAGTAGCACTAACTTTTTGTGAGCTTAATATATCTGATTTAGTGATCTTGGTTTGTGGGTTGCTGTTCAATGAAGTGATCAGCGCTTCGGTTACCTTGCTTTCAGCCGTTGCTGATGTATCATTGATCAGGTAGTTTGTAGTGATGCTCATGTCTGATCCGTAGGTTTTAACCTCGGTACCGCGGCCTAATGTTTTATCAACCGCATCATGTATCATCTGCTCATTTACGCTCTTGTCTTCAAAACGAACCACGTAAGTACGGCCGCCTTCAAAATCAACACCATAGTTGAAGCCTTGTGTAGCCATTGATATGATACCTGCAAGGATGAACAAACTTGAGAAGATATAGAATTTAAAACGGTTTTTTACGAAAGCGAAATTAGCGTTTTTGAAAGTATGTGAGCTCCATGGGTTTGAGAACTTGATGTCCCAGCCTTTCTCCAGCATCCACTCAAATATTAACCTTGAGATCAATAATGAACAGAATAATGAAGTAATGATACCGATCATCAATGTAGTAGCAAAACCTTGTATCGGGCCTGAACCAAAAATGAACAGGATTAAACCGGTTAAGAATGTACTGATGTTAGAATCGAGGATGGATGATAAAGCATGTTTAAAACCATCTGATACAGCAATACGAACAGATTTGCCTAAGGCCATTTCCTCTCGCACACGTTCGTATATCAATACGTTGGCATCAACCGCTATACCCAGCGTTAATACTATACCTGCAACACCCGGCATGGTTAATACCGCGTGTAAACCAGTAAGTACACCCAGCAGGAAGAACATGTTAACAATTACCGCTACCACAGCTACAGTACCCGCACGATTGTAATAAGCGATCATGAATACCAATACAACCAGTAAGCCTAAGCCTTCTGATAATAAACCGGCGTGGATAGCTTCTTCACCTAATGATGGGCCTACCACGTTTTCGCCAATGATAACAGCAGGAGCAGGTAAGCGGCCCGCTTTTAATACGTTGGCCAAATCCTTGGTATCATCAATAGTAAAGTTACCTGAGATGGAAGAATTACCGCCTGATATTTCATTATCAACACGCGGTGCTGAGTAAACATTATCATCAAGAACAATGGCTATTGATTTTTTATTGTTTGGATCAGCAGAGGCCTCACGGGTTATAGTAGCCCATTTTTGTGCGCCTGCAGAGTTCATGTCCATAACCACATTTGGCTCACCTCTCTGGTCAGTTTCAGCTCGTGCGTCATCAACAACATCGCCTGATAATGCAGGGCCATTGTCAGCACCGGTAAGTTTTACAGCATATAATTCAAATACCTTAGTTTTAAATTCAGGATCTGGTTTTACACTCCAAAGGAATCTCATGTTTCTCGGAATGATTGCTTTTACATCGGCGCTGTTCAAGTATGAGTTTACTTTAGCAGTGTCTTTTAAAGCGCACCAGCCAACAACAGGTCCCGGGCGTAATTGCATCTGGCCTTTTTGATCCTGGTAGCTTGGAGGTGACAACAAAGCAAAAAGAGGGTTGTCCTGCGCAGCCTTTGTTTTGCCTGCTAAGTTGGTTGAATCTTTACCTGCATTTTTCTGAACCTTGCTTAATAATGATAAGCCACCTTTTGCAGCAGCAGTAGTATCTTTAGTAGCGGTAGTTGGTTTTGCAGCAGAATCTTTTACAGCAGTTTTATTTTTTGCGGCTAACAGGCTATTGATGCTTGCTAAAGTTTGGTAACCTTCCAACGGGCGACCGGTTTGATCGGCGTTTTCAAAAGTTTGATAAAACTCAAGCTTTGCAGTACCTGATAAAAGTTTACGAACGCGTTCGGGATCTTTAACACCCGGTAATTCGATCAATATGCGGTTTGTGCCTGCCTGTAACTGAATGTTTGGAGATGTTACGCCAAACTGGTCGATACGGGTATTTAAAACTGTATATGATTGTTTAACCGCTGTAGCAGCCTGATCTTTCAAATAAGTTTCAACCTCGTTGTTTGATGCGTTGAACTTTAAGTGAGCCTGATTATCTTTAGTTGAGAAAAGCGAAGCTAATTTCCCGTTAGGGTTCAGCTTTTCATATTCAGCAACAAATAGCGTGATATAATCCTTTTGGCTGGAACGTGTAGCAGCCTCAGCGTTGTTTAATGCCTGGTTAAATACAACATCAGGGTTATTATCAGCTAATTTTTTTACCAGGTCTTTCAGCGAGATCTGCATGGTAACGCTCATGCCACCTGCAAGGTCGAGACCCAGCGCTAACTCATTAGCTTTGCAATAAGCATAGTTATGACCCAAGATAGGATATACCGGCAGGGTGGACACTGAGTCCAGATAAGCCTTTTCTTTTAGAATATCGCCCCCCGCATAAGTCCTCGCCTTGTCTTCAACACTGCGGGAAACCCATGTAAATGAAAGCTGGTACAAACACACCACCGCCAGCAATATGGCGAAAAATTTAACAACCCCTTTACCTTGCATCTTATATTATATATGTAATTAATTAGTTTATAAGCTTTTTTAAAATAGACGGCAAATCTAATAAAATTTCGCAATCATGAAATTTAAAATTAAAAAACAAAATAACGCTGCCTTTTGTTAGCTGCGTTCAAGTGTTATGAATGAATAAGGATAGGCATTTTTTTCATCGGCCTGGTGGTCTTTCCTTGAAATTTCCTTCCATTCAACCTTATCAATTTCAGGAAAAAAGGTATCAGCATCAAACGAATGATGGATTATAGTGAGATAAATACGATCTGTTAAATGTATAGCCAGTTTGTATATCTCGGCGCCGCCACCAATAAATACTTCGTCCTCGCCTTCGCAAAGTGCCAAACCATCTTCAATTGATTTAACCACTTCACAGCCCGGAATGGTGATATCCTGCCGGGTAACAACAATATTTCTGCGCTTTGGCAGCGGCTTGCCTACCGAATCAAATGTCTTTCGGCCCATGATGATGGTGCGGCCAGAGGTGATCTCTTTAAAATGTCTCAGGTCATTTGGCATGTGCCATAATAACTGGTTGCTTTTGCCTATGGCGTGGTTTTCGCCTATGGCGACTATGATGGATACTGTCATTGGGTCATTGGGGCATTGGGGCATTGGGGCATTGTTGTTGACCTTTGCCAATGTATTTAATGTAAATGTTTAGTTTATGATGTATAGTTTCTAATTGTTGGATTAATGATAGAAAAGTATCTTCATCAATCAATTTCCTGGTATGAGCTTTTTTTAGCCAAACCTTAGTTTCAATTATTGATCCTCTGCTAAAGTAACAGAAGTTTTTGTTTTCTTTATAATGATACCGGCCAAAACCTTCGGCAATATTAGCACCTATTGAATCAGCCGATCGTACAAGTTGTTTTCCAATTGTGTCCTTGGCGAAAAAATCCCATTCCAATACCAGGAACCAAATTTTGTCGCCAAATGGTTCAGATAGGGTATAGATCTCCAAATCTTCTATTCGATTACTCATGATAAGGTTGAACTGTTCAAGGATTTAATGACCCAATGACAAATCTAAACCGCGACAATCCCCTTAATATGCGGATGCGGATCATAATTCTCCAAAGTGAAATCTTCAAACTTAAATTGAAAGATGTCCTTTACCTCAGGATTGATCTTCATGGTGGGCAGTGGTCTTGGCTCACGACTTAGTTGTAGCTTGGCCTGCTCCAGGTGATTGTTGTAGATATGGGCATCGCCAAAGGTGTGGATGAAGTCGCCATACTCCAGGTCGCATACTTGCGCCATCATCATTGTGAGCAGGGCGTAGGATGCAATATTGAAAGGCACGCCTAAAAATATATCGGCGCTGCGCTGGTAAAGCTGGCAGGAGAGTTTTCCGTCCAAAACATAAAACTGGAATAGACTATGGCAAGGTGGGAGCGCCATTTGGTTTACATCAGCCACGTTCCATGCTGATACGATCATGCGGCGGGAATCGGGATTGTTTTTGATTTGGTTAACCACCTGGCTGATCTGGTCGATGTGGCCGCCATCGGGCATTGGCCATGAGCGCCACTGGTAACCGTAAACCGGGCCGAGGTTGCCATCAGCATCCGCCCATTCATCCCAAATGCGCACGCCGTTATCTTTTAAATATTTTATGTTGGTGTCGCCGGTTAAAAACCAGATGAGCTCGTGTATGATGGATTTGAAGTGAAGCTTCTTGGTTGTTACCAACGGGAAGCCATCCTGCAAATTGAAACGCATCTGGTAACCAAACACACTTATGGTTCCCGTGCCGGTACGATCATGCTTCTGCGTTCCGGTTTCCATCACATGGTTCATTAAATCCAGGTATTGCTTCATTTGTTTAGTTGATTGGGTTGATTGGTTGATTGGTTGATTGGGTTGATAAGGTTGCAGTTTCAAAACTCACTCATCCACTCAATCACTCATTCACTAATTATACAAATGCAAATAAAAATAATCTAATTTTGTTATCCTACGGATGTGTATAAATACATGCTGTGTTAAATATTCTTATGGTCATTTTTCCTAATGCTAAAATTAATATCGGTTTAAACATAATTGAGCGCCGTGCCGATGGCTATCATAATTTAGAAACTGTTTTCTATCCAATAAAAATTAACGACGTACTCGAGATCATCGAAAGCGATGAACTGAGCTTTGAATCTACCGGCCTGGATATCCCCGGCAGGGTTGAGGATAACCTTTGTGTTAAGGCCTGGCACATGCTGAAAAAAGATCACGACGTGCCGCCGGTAAAAATTCACCTGCACAAAAATATCCCAATAGGGGCAGGGCTTGGCGGTGGATCGGCTGATGCTGCGTTTTTTATCAGGCTGATGAATGAAACCTTTAATTTAAAACTGAGCGTTGACGACATGCAGAATTATGCCCGCAGGCTGGGTGCCGACTGCGCTTTTTTTATCGAAAGCAAACCGGTGTTCGCCTTTGAGGTAGGAGATGAGTTTGAGGCTATCAAATTAGACCTCTCAGCTTATAAAATTGTTTTGGTGATGCCCGAGGTTCACGTGTCAACTTCGGAGGCTTATAGGGGCGTAAAACCGGCCGATGTGAAAACCTCCCTGATCGAACTGATCGATATGCCCGTTGCCAATTGGCGCAAGTACATCAAAAATGATTTTGAAGAATCTGTTTTTAAAAATCATGTGGAGATCCGCGGTGTTAAAGCTGCCCTGTACGAAGCCGGTGCTTTATTCGCCAGCATGAGCGGGAGCGGGGCATCGGTGTTCGGGATTTTTAATGAGCTACCCGACCTGTCGCATCTGGAAGGAGAGAACCAGGTGTTTTACGATATTTAAGATTTTTGATTTGAGATTTCGGATGTTCGATTTGGGATTTATTTAAAACAGTATATAATTCATTTAAATCCCAAATCGAACATCCGAAATCAAAAATTGCATATTCTAATTCCGAAATCGAACATCCGAAATTCGAAATCAGACTCCCGCATCTTCACTCACGCCACGGCCTACACCTTCAACCCAATCCCGGTCGCCCCAACCTTTGGCTACGGCTGATAATAACCTGTCGTGAGCCAGCGTTGCAGCGGGCATTGGTGTTTGGCTCAGTTGCGCCAGTTTAACGGCTAAGCGCGCGTCCTTGTAGCCCAGGCTGGCCTTGAAGCCAACCGGCTCGTATTGTTTGTTGGCGATAAGCTTGCCGTAGTTTTGATAGATGGGTGCATTGAAAATTGTCGATCCAAAAAACTCGGCAACCTGTACGCGATCCAGGCCGTTTTTCTCAGCCAGGGTAAATGCTTCGGCCATTATCTCCAGCGAGGCCAGGATCATAAAATTACCGGCAACCTTCACCACATTTGCGCCGCCAACCTTGTCGCCAAAATCAACAATACGCTGCCCTAAATTTTCAAGCACGGGGGTTGCGATTTCTTTAGCATCCTTATCACCCGAAATGCAAATGAACAGCTTCTTCGCTTCCGCAGCTTCCGGCCTGCCGAAGACAGGGGAGGCGATGTATTTGCTGCCATGTTGCTGGTGCAATTTGGCGAGTTTCTCAGCCGTATCAGGGCTGATAGTGCTCATGGATATGTGCACAGCATTCGCAGGAAAAGTTTTTAAAATTCCTTCTGCACCTACAGTCGATTCTCGCAGCACTTCATCCTGCGATAACATACTGATCAAAATGGGTACGCCGGTGGCTGCCTCGGCAGGAGTTTTGCAAACGGTTACCGACGCCTGATCGAGCTCCAGGATCTTTGCTTCGGTGCGGTTATAAACCTGCAGGTGATAGCCTGCCTTTATTAAATTGTTAGCCATGTGGATGCCCATGTTGCCAAGACCAATAAATCCGATTTTGTTTTTCATAGTGTTAGTTTATATATTCCCTGTCTTCGTCACTTAGTGTATTGGGGTTTGTGTGGTCTGGGTTTTCATCTATAGGGTCTCCGCCTAGTCGTTTAACCTTGTTAGGTCGACCAACCAGTAGGCCAATAACAAAAGCGACCACGGCTACGATTAATAGCATTGTTAATTTCGATACGCTGAAATCGGCCCACAAAAATGAAAAAGTTACCCGGCCGGTATTTTGCATAAGCACTACAGTAAATAATACTGTTATCAGAATGATGATGATCGTTTTTATTCTCATGGTTTTTTAGTTGAACATTTAATTACAATATCCGGTTTTTATATGTCTTATAAAAGTGGAGGTTTTGGGTAACTAAACTCACAAAAAAAATGGGCCGGGGGCGGTGATTTTTTCTGCAGATTTTGATGGTTTAATTATTGCCCGGTAATTGAATTACCCTGCTCAACGCGTTTGTCAAAAAATGGATAAGACGTAATGTCTCATTATCGATTTTTTTTCCTGCTGATAGCTGCTGATTTTTCTGAAATCCTGTTTTACGAAAATGAGTGATTTTTCAGGAAAATCCTGTTCCTGCTGAAAGTTCTCTCCCTGCCTGCTTTTTATTGAAATTTTAATTTTTAAATTTCAATACACTTTGACTAAATTCTAACCCACGTCTACCTAAATGTATTTTTACTTCATTTGAAAGTATTTAATTATTTGATTCTTAATTTTATATAATGATAATTTAGATTGTTTAATCATGTTTACTAAATTTGTTAGTATTTCATCTTCCTTTAATTTGCTTTTTAGGTAAACTTATCATTTTTATAAAATTTATAATCGTCTGATTATAAAAGTTATATTATATTTATATAAAACACAGGTTTGATTTTTTTAAAGAATAATTGTCGGATATTTTTTGCTTTTTTGATGATTTTAGCTATCCTGTTAAAGTTTTAATTCAATACACTAATTGGAAATTGAATTTGCCCTGTATGGCACTCATTTTATAAGATTGGAGTAAAGTGTAGCTGCGAGAAATTCGCGCTTAGAAAGGCTTAAAATGCGCCGTATGTATACGGATTTTCTTATCTCCTATCTAGTGGGAGGTTGGTGAATCATGAAATTGTGCAGTAAAATTCAGGAAATATTGATGCAGAATTATCTTGCTCTACGTTTTGCAATTTGCTTTTGAGCCAACGGAAACATAAAGATTGTCGACAGGATAATGATGGCACCTGCCCAGAAACCCGGGCTTAATTTGTGCATATCATCAAAGAAAATGAATGCCATAATGATGCCATATACAGGCTCAAGGTTGGTGATGAGTGCCACCTTAAAGGCTGAAAATTCTTTCATTACCGATACCCCGGCAACATAGGCGAGCGATGTGCAAACGGTACCGAGGATAAGTAAATACCCAATGTCTGAATTTTTCAGGATCATGTCGTGAGCAAAGCCATGGGTGAAAAACAGGTAGACAGAGATCCATACAAAAGCTCCCGACAGTTCATAAAAAGCAATAACAGGAGCGTCGGTATGCTTTACCTGGCGGGCGTTGATGATGGAAAAAAGGCTTGCACATACAGAGCTAAGCAGGCCTGTTATAATACCCTTAGTGTATTGTGTTTCGAATTTGAATATGAGGATAATGCCAATTATGATTAAAAGACCCGCAACTATTTCCATTTTTGAGATCCGTGTGCGGTTAATTATTGGCTCCAAAATAGCAGTAAAAAGTGTATTGGATGACAGGCAAACCAGCGTCACAGAAACGGTTGAAAGCTTTATAGCAGCAAAGAAAAGTATCCAGTGGCCGCCGACTAAGGCGCCTGTTGCCACCAGTTTTAGCAGTGTTTTCCGGCTTATTTTGTACGAAGTTTTATTGAATTTGAAGTATAAAAACAGCGAAACAGTGGCAATAACTACCCTGTACCATACCAATTGTACGGCTGCAATGGAGATCAATTCGCCCAAAATACTGGTAAATCCCCATATAAAAACAGTAAAATGGAGTATTAAAAGGTTCTTGTTTATTCCTGCAGAAGTAGGGGTATCGGGCATTATTTGGGTGCTTTATACAATAAATAAAGCCCTACCAAACCAAACATAAAGTTGGGGATAAACACAGATAATATAGGCGGTAAGGCACCTTTTTCGGCAAATACAAAGGAGAACTTATCAAGAATTATATAAGCGAAACATAGGATGATCCCTATCCCAAGTGGTAATCCAATTCCCCCGCGAACCTTGCGTGATGATAAAGATACGCCCATTAAGGTGAGCACAAACGTAGAAAAAGGGTATACAAAACGACGGTATTTTTCAAATAACATGTTGTCTAAAACCCCCGATCCCCTGATCCTTTCCTTGGTAATACCGGTATTAAGCACGCTTAATGACATCGCATTATACGAGTTATCATGCAGCACATCAAAGTCGGAAGGGCGCATATCCAGCACCGTATCCTTATGTATACCGCTTAATTGTTGCTCGTGCAAACCATTTACATACCTGATAGTACAGTTGTTTAAGGCCCATTTTTTCTTCAGCGAATCATATACTATTGTTTGAGCAAATAGCTTTTGTTTAAGCTCATCACCATTAAATTTTTCCAGTATAAAGGTGTATCCGGTATGTACTACAGGGTCATATGATTGCAGGTAAACATAGGTATGCTTGTCCAGTTGCAGGTGCACTTCGCTCTTGGTTGGGTCAGTATCACCATTAAAACCGTGGGAGTTTTCGAAGTCATTTTTCAGCCTGTTGGTATAAGGAATAAGGTATACATTGGCAAAAAATGATACAATAAATATGAGCGTAGCGGCTATAAAATATGGTCTTAAAAAGCGGTTAAAACTAGCCTTTCCACTCAGGATAGGTACTATCTCCGTCTGATCTGCCATCTTTGCCGTAAAGAAAATTACCGCCAAAAAGTTAATCAGCGGCGACAGCATATTGATATAAAAAGGGATAAAACCGGCGTAGTATTGGAAGGCAATTTCCTTTAATGTGGCGTGTTTAGATAAGAAGTTATCCAGGTGTTCTGAGATATCAAAAACCACCGATATCACGATAAAAATACCCAGCGTGAACACGAATGTACCCAGGTATTTGTTGATGATATACCTATCAATAACCTTTATGTATTTATCTAAAAACTCCTTCATTTATAGTCGTTGGCCTAAGCGGTTAACCATTATTTTTTTCCAGTTATAAAATTCGCCTGCTATTATTTTTTCACGTGCTTCAGCAACCAGCCACAGGTAAAAATGCAGGTTATGCAGGGTGGCTATCTGCGCGCCCAGCATCTCGCCAGAGTGTATTAAATGCCGCAGATATGCTTTGGTATAAGCGGTATCAGCAAACAGGTCACTATCAGCTTCAATAGGCGAAAAATCATTCTTCCATTTCTCGTTTTTTATGTTGATGATGCCATCTTTTGTAAAAAGCATACCGTTACGGGCATTGCGGGTAGGCATTACACAATCAAACATATCAATTCCTAACGCAATATTTTCCAATATATTAACCGGTGTACCTACGCCCATCAAATAACGTGGTTTTTGCTCTGGTAATATATCGCATACAATTTCTGTCATAGCATACATTTCCTCAGCCGGTTCTCCAACGGATAAACCACCTATTGCATTGCCCTCACGCTCAAAAGAAGCTATAACTTCCGCCGAGCGTACACGCAGATCCTTATATACAGATCCCTGTACAATAGGGAAAAATGTTTGGTCGTAGCCATATTTCGGTTGGGTAGAATCAAAGCGGTCGCAGCAACGTTTAAGCCAGCGGTGCGTCATCTCTATCGACCTTTTGGCGTAGTTATATTCGCACGGATAAGGTGTACATTCATCAAAAGCCATAATGATATCAGCACCAATTGTACGCTGAATATCCATCACATTTTCGGGTGTGAACAGGTGTTTTGAGCCATCAATATGTGATCGGAACGTAACCCCTTCTTCCTTTATTTTACGTACTTCGGTTAATGAATATACCTGGTAACCGCCACTATCGGTTAAAATTGGGCCATCCCAGCCATTAAATTTATGTAGGCCGCCGGCTTTTTCAATAGTATCCAATCCTGGCCTTAAGTATAAATGGTAGGTGTTCCCCAGTATAATTTGTGCTTTTATGTCGTTTTTTAGCTCATGCTGATGCACGGCCTTAACAGTGCCTGCTGTACCAACAGGCATAAAAATAGGCGTTTGAATGGTTCCGTGATCGGTTGTGATCTCACCTGCGCGGGCTTTTGAAAGCGGATCCTGGGCTTTTAAGTTAAATTTCATTATAAGAGCGCAAAATTAACAAATAATTGCTCTTTAAAGGTTTGTTTATTTTTAAGCTTAAGTTAAAGATAGTGATAAATAGCTTCGGCTTAAGGGATAACGTGTTAACTGTACTATCGGGTTGTTTTTCCACAACGCTTCATGTGGAAACTTAGCCGAATTAAACCACGATAAATTCATCAATTTTTAACAATTTTGTCCGATATTGATTATTGATTGGAAAACTATATTAAAGAAGCGCTGGTACTGCTGCTCCAGCTTTGTTTTATAATTCAACTGTATTACCTGGTAGGCGATCATAGCCTGCTTACGGCTTATAAGCCAATGGAGGAACTGATTCCCGCGAATATTCCTATATCTGTTATCATCAGCGCGCGTAATGAGGCGCATAATTTAGGCAGATACCTGCCTTTAATATTGGAGCAAAATTACCCTGATTTTGAAGTTGTAGTAATAAATGACTGCTCTTACGATACTTCGGATATTGTGCTGGAAGAACTACAGGCTAAGTATCCACATCTTAAAGTAGTAACAATTACCGAGCATGATCGCTTTAAAACCGGTAAAAAGTTCGCGCTTACCTTAGGGATAAAGGCAGCAAAAAATGAGCATTTGTTGTTTACCGATGCCGATTGCGAGCCTGCTTCGCCTAACTGGATAGCCCGTATGGCAGCTAATTTTACTACACCGGCACAAATAGTATTAGGGTATTCGCCTTATTATAAAAGCAGGAACTTTTTAAACCCGTTTGTACGGTTTGAGACCTTAAAATCTGCTATAAATTACCTGTCGGCAGCGCTGGATGGCGACCCTTATATGGGGGTTGGCCGTAACCTGGCTTATACCAAAACCTTGTTTTTTAACGCCAAGGGTTTTGCTTCGCATATGCACGTAATATCAGGCGATGATGATCTGTTTGTAAATGAAAATGCTACAACAGATAATACTATAATTGAAATACACCCCGAAACGTTTACCTATACCACCGCAAAAACTACCCTTACAACCTGGTACAGACAAAAGAAAAGGCATATGGGTGTAGGTAAATTGTATAAAAACAGGCACAGACGCCAGTTAAGTTTTGATGCCATTACCGGGTTTTTATTTTACGTGGTGCTCATATTATGTTTGGTTTTCAATTTTGAACCTTTGCTTGCGTTAGGTATATTTATGTTCAGGTTGATACTACAATTTGTGATCTATAAAAAGGTATTTAAAAAACTGGATGCATATGGTCTTTTTTGGTATCTGCCTGGTCTCGATTTGTTTTATTATATATATTTAAATGTGTTCGGCCTTATAGGTACCTTTATAAAAACCAAGCAATGGAAATAAACGCAAATTTCACCGAAAACGCTAAGAACGATTTTCACCTGGTGGTTAAGGCGCGTGAGGGCAATCAAAAAGCCTATGCTGATCTGATGCACCGTTATAAGGATTCCATTTATTTTATGGTACTTAAAATGGTGAATAATAAGGAAGATGCCATGGACTTAACCGTGGAAACCTTTGCCAAAGCATTTGAAAAACTGGATAAATACCAGCCTGATTATGCCTTTAGTACCTGGCTTTTCAGGGTGGCTACCAATAATTGTATAGATTTTATCAGGAAAAAGAAGCTGAATACCATGTCGATACACGGCATGATGGATGAGGATGGCGATGATAAAACCTTACAGATAAAGGCCGATGTTTTAAATCCCGAGGAAACATCCATCAAGAAACAACAAACCGAAGAATTAAAATTACTGATAGAAAACCTGCCCATACGTTACCGTAACCTGATCACGCTGAGGTACTTTGATGAGTTATCATACGAAGAGATCGCCCAGCAGCTTGACTTGCCTCTGGGCACGGTAAAAGCGCAGTTGTTCAGGGCCAGGTATTTGCTTGGCAACATACTCAATCGTTTTAACCGCGATGACATCTGATAGTCTTATAAAATATTTCCCCGATATCACTCCACTGCAATTACAGCAGTTTGAGCAATTACCCGAACTATATAATTTCTGGAACAACCAGATCAATGTGATATCTCGCAAGGATATTGATCAATTATATGAGCGCCATGTTTTACACTCGTTAGGAATAGCCAAAGTGATGCCTTTTCGACCCGGCGAAAATGTGCTGGATGTAGGTACAGGCGGCGGATTTCCGGGTATCCCGCTGGCTATTTTATTTCCTGAAACACAGTTTTTTTTGGTGGATTCCATCGGGAAAAAGATAAAAGTGGTGAAGGAAGTAGCCTCGGCGTTGGGTTTACAGAACTTAAAAGCCGCGCATTTACGTGCTGAACAGGTAGATGAAAAGTTTGATTTTGTGGTATCGCGAGCAGTAACACGACTAAAGGAGTTTTATCCCTGGGTGAAAAACAAGTTCAGTAAGGATTCAAAAAATATACTGCCGAACGGCATTCTATACCTTAAAGGTGGCGATCTGGGCGAAGAAATAGCCGAATCTGGCTTAAAAGTGAAGCAATATTCCCTGAAGGATTTTTTTAACGAGGAGTTTTTTGAAACCAAGCAGGTGATCTACGTAAAGGCTTAATTATAAGTAGCCTTAAACAGGCAATTGCCGAGCCGGAAAAACAGTTCAGCAATACCCAACTCAAAAACCATGAGAAAGATTATGTAAAGCAGATGGTATCAGTATACCCTATTTCGAATATATAACACGCCCTACCAGCATCTTTTGCTTTTTTTCGAAACCTCCTTTTAATGTATAGAGACTATCAAAAACTTTTGGAGTCTTATTTGATGAGATTGAAGAATCGAAATTAGGATAAGTTATGCTACTTGTGGCTTTTGCATTAACTGACGAATGAACGCGGCGCACGGTGTCTGCGCTTCTCTTAAGTTCTCCATCTGCTGATGCAGCAGACGGAGATGGTGAAGGGCGCTCGTCTATACTTGTTTTCGGTGCCTCCTTGGCGGGCGGTGCTAATGGTGCTGGCGGCGGCGGTGGTAATTTAGAATATATCGACATATTAGGGAATGAATACCCATACTTATCACGCAACATTTTAATTTGTTTAGCGCTTGCTGTATTTTTAAAATAGGACGTTTGCGTGCCATCTTTTTCTACAATAATCACTCTGAAATCACTTTTGCCGTTTATTAAATAGCCCGATTCAGCATATTTATATCCCTTTTTTGTGATCTCGCTGGGAGAAGCTGGTGCGGCAAATCTCACATTTTCGCGAGTTGGTGGTGGTAATAAGCGTACATCAGTCACCTTTACTTTTGGCGGTGCAGGCGGTGGTGGTGGTTTAGCTATAGTGTCTGACTTTGGCTTCATCAGCACAACCCAGCCATAATTTTTACTGAATGCCAGTGTTGAAACACACAGCAGGCCGCCACATATGGGCACAGCCAGCAGGTATTTTAGCCTTGCTAAACTACCCGAACGTTTTTGATTTAACATAATGATCCTCTTTTTTAATAGGTTATAATTGAAAAATGAATGCGTAATTGAAGACCCGCTCAAGCCGTAAGCATTATGCACCAGGAATGAGGAATAGGTGAGGGCATCGATTTCGGTAGCTGCCGTTTTTTCATCAGCTATATATTCATGTATGGCTTTAAGGCTATATTGCAGTATATAAATAAAGGGATTGAACCAGTTAATGATTTTTAATATCTCAATAAACACAATATCGGCAGAGTGTTTTTGGTGGATATGCACCAGTTCGTGCTTAATAATGGTTTCCTTGCCGTCAGCTTTTGTGCCGATGAATAGAAAATTGAAGAAAGAAAAAGCAGTATTGGAGCCATTAAGGTAGACCAGTTTATAACCCGCGTTTGTTGGTTTATTACTTTTGCGCGTTATCCTTACCAATTGGTAAAGCTTGAATAATAACACCAATAACAGCACCGCCGCGCCAGCCAGATAGATATAAAAGACACCATCCTGCCAAGTGAATTTTTCAGGTGGCGGAATTAATGTAACTTCTATCGGCTTTACCATTACACTATGGTAGTTAACATATTGCACAACCGGAGCTTGTGGTTCATGCTTTAAAAATCCTAATTGTACTACCGGTATTATGAATGAAACCACGCAACTCAGTAATAAATAGGCCCTGTTTAAAGTGTAGTGTGTATCGTTGCTTAAAAACACATAATAAACGGTATAAAATACCGCGAGGTACAGGTTAGCTTCCATCAAATAATGCAGCCAGTTCATTGTTTTTTGTTTTTAAGGTTGTCAATCAGGTTGGTTAACTCATCTAGCTCCTTTATGCCGAGCTTTTTTTCATTGGCAATAAATGAAACGAGGCTTTTGTAGGAATCATCAAAATAGTTCCTCATCATCTTATCAAAAGTGAACTTTTTATACTCCGCTTCACTGATAGTAGGGAAGTACACATGTGAATTACCATAGGCTTTATGATCAATGAACCTCTTGCCCTCTAACACCCTAACCACAGTTGATACGGTGTTATACGCGGGTTTTGGCTCGGGTATTTTATCGATGATCTCTTTTACAATAGCTTCATTTAATTGCCACAGTATCTGCATTATTTGCTCTTCGGCTTTTGTGAGTTCCTTGATCTGCATAGTAAACTAGTTTTATAGTTAGGTAAATTTACAACTATTTTCATAGTTCACAAACTATTTTTATAGTTTTATTATTTTGCTAATTATTATAGCATTATTGTGATTCTTTTTTTATTTTAGGCTGATCTTATCACTATGTCTGTATTACACCAGGTTGCCCTTACTTATGTTAAAAATGTTAGCCATGTGCTATCAAAATCGCTGATTTTATCGCTGGGGAGTGCCGAGCGGATATTTACTGTATCTAAATCAAGATTGCTGGAAATTCCGGGTATCGGTATCAAAACAATAGAGCAGTTAAATTTAGACGATGCGCTGCGCAAGGCAGAAGAGGAGGTGAAATTCATCGAAAAGAATAATATTGATGTTATTTTTTATACGGATCCGCGCTACCCTAAACGCCTGAAGTTATGTAATGACTCACCTATATTATTATATAGTAAAGGTAATGCCGATCTGAATAATCAACGTGTTATCAGTATAGTAGGTACCCGTAACGCCACTGAATATGGTAAGCATTTGTGTAAAGAGCTAATTGAAGAATTACAACAATACAACGTGCTGATAATAAGTGGACTGGCATTAGGGATTGATGTAGCAGCGCATAAGGAGTGCCTGCGCTTAGATATGCCTACAGTTGGTGTCCTGGGACATGGTCTGGATCGGTTATATCCTGGTCAAAATCGCGCGACAGCTGAAAAGATGCTCGAAAATGGCGGATTATTGTCGGAATATCCGTCAGGCACTATCCCTGACAGAGAAAATTTTCCTGAACGTAACCGTATAGTAGCCGGTATGGCCGATGCTACGGTGGTTATTGAAGCCAGTGTAAAAGGCGGTGCGCTGATCACCGCTGAAATAGCAAACTCTTATAACCGTGATGTTTATACTTTCCCGGGCAGGATAGGAGATGAGTTTTCGGAGGGTTGTAACTTCCTGGTACGACATAACAAAGCGGCATTACTCACTAATCCGGCTGATCTGGCGTATAGTTTAGGTTGGGAAAAGGATGAAAATATTAAGGCAGTTCAGCAATTTACTTTACCTATTGATCTGACAAGGGATGAGCAAATTATTTTTGATACGATAAAGGATCACAAAGCCCCGCTTGCCATTGATGATCTCACCATAAAAACCAATATGACCATGAGTACGCTGGCTATGAACCTGTTAAATATGGAGATGCAGGGCTATATCCGCTCGCTGCCAGGGAAGACGTATTTGATTAGTTAATAGGACTAAAGAGAAAAGGGTAGGTGTCATGCTGAGCGTAGTCGAAGCATGTGGGCAAGGCCTTTACGCCTATACTTCGACTACGCTCAGTATGACCCTCAAATTGCATCTTTTTTTACACCTCATCATAAAGCACCAGCTTCCCGGTGCCGCCGCTTATTAATTTCCATTCATCAAACTCAAAATCAATTACAGCTATGGCACAGGGAGGCACATCCTTTATTTGCCCTGTTAAGTGATAAAGCATCTGACTTATAGCGGGGTTATGCCCAACTAAAGCAATAAAGTAATACTGATCAGGAAACTCGTTGATGATATCTAACAAGGTAGCATCGCTTGCCTCATATATGGCTTTATCAGTTTGAATTTTGGTTACTGAGAGATGTTCAGCAAAAATATCAGCCGTTTTTTTTGTACGTACCGATGGGCTGCTGAAAATTATCTGTGGTATATATGACTTTGTTTTTAGGTGGTCGGCCATTATTTCAGAATCTTTTATGCCTGATTTTTTTAGCGGGCGATCAAAATCCTTATAATCAGTGTCATGGGTGGCCTTAGCATGGCGAATTAATAATAACCTTTTCATCGAGTGTATTGAGTTAATTTATCAACTATAGTTTCGGCTTTTATACGGTTTAAACAGGCATAATCCTTTCTAAAACATGGTTTATTACCGTATACAGAACATGGGCGGCACTCAATTGTGTCGGCTACAATATCATTTTCTGATTGTCCATAGCCCAAAAAGCCGGCATAATGATGCGTCGCCCCCCAAACTGATATTACCGGCGTGCCTTCAAGCGAAGCTAAATGCATACCTGCGGAGTCCATACTAAGCATTACATCCAGGTTATTGATAAGCACAAATTCCTGCTGCATATTTAATATACGGATGGTGGAAACCACATTCGCATATCTTTTCTCCCATTCATTGCATATTTCCTGCTCGCTAATTGATCCTCCAAAAAGGAAGATTTTTACATCTTGTTTGTTTAATTCAGCAATCACTTCCTCCATTTTTTCAAGTGGAAGGATCTTCCCTTTATGCTTGGCGAATGGTGAAATCCCTATCCATGGGGAGGTTTTTTCACCAGTTATTTTAATAATATCATCAGCTAAAGGCTTTGATTTTTTCACCAGTTTATAGTCCAGTGTAACATAAAAACCTATCTTGCGGAACACATCTGCATAGCGTTCAACAGTGCGTTTTAGGGGTTTTAATACCTTGTTTGGGAAGCGTGTTAACAGTTTTTTTTCAGCCCTGCCTTTATCCAGTGCGGCAGTTTTTACGCCTGTTAGCCTGAATAAGCGCCTTAATATTTGGGTGCGCAGATTGTTATGCAGATCAGCTACCGCATCAAAATGTTCCTGATTTTTCAGGTGATTGAAGAGTTTTATCAGGCCTCCAAAGCCCTTATAAAGTTCTTTTAAATCGGCAGGATAATATTTTAAACGGGGTATATTTTTGAAGAATTCAGCAAATTCAGGGCGGGAAATATAGGTAAGAGTAACCTCAGGATTTTGATCTAACAGTGCTTTAACAACCGGAACGGTCATCGCCACATCGCCCATAGCCGAAAAACGCATGACCAATATGTGCTTTGGCCCCGGCATTATTTTTTGTTATTGTATAAAACAGGGTTAAGTTCAGGATCATTATACATCTTCATCTGGCGATAAACCTTCATGTATTTTTCTCCTTTTTCTATATCTTCCAGCAGCTCATCAATAGCTGTTGACAGGTCAACACGTTGCTGTAATAATATAGCCAGTTTGTTTTTGCACTCCGTAATGTGCGCTTCATCAGCATCTGTACGCAAGCTCTCTTCACGCATATGGTATATTTTCAGGGCGAGGATCGACAGGCGGTCTATGGCCCAGGCAGGACTCTCGGTGTTTATCCGGGCCGATGCTAAAGGCTGAATATTTTTATATTTTTCGTGAAAATAAGAGTCGATATACTCCACCATGTCGGTACGATCCTGGTTGGAAGCATCAATACTACGTTTCCATTTTACCACTTCAAGCGGTTGGATAGAGGGGTTACGGATCTCATCTTCCATATGCCATTGCGCGGTATCTATCCAGCATTTGGCGTATAATAAATTATCTAAAGTAACGGGAGCAAAAGGGTTTTCACATTGCTTTTCTACTTCATTAAACCGATGATAGTCGCCTATCGCCTGCTCAAATATCTGGTTGCAATGTTCACTTATCATATTTTTCAAATGCGGGTAAGCTTATTTTTGTTGGATCTTCTTAATAATTGACGTTGAAGAATAGCCCTCTACAAAAGTAATAGTTTTAACTTCACCGCCATTGGCAATTACTTCTTTAGCGCCAACAATATTTTCAATGGAGTAATCGGCACCCTTTATCAGTACATCAGGCATTAAAGTGGTGATCAGATTTAATGGTGTATCCTCTTCAAAAACTACTACCGCATCCACAAAAAAGAAAGATGCCAGTAATGCCGCGCGACTATCCTGCCCATTAACCGGGCGACTTTCGCCCTTTATCCGCTTAACAGAAGCATCTGAATTTAAGCCGATGATCAATTTATCACCTAATTCAGCCGCTTTTGAAAGGTAAGTGATATGGCCAATATGAATCAGATCGAACACGCCATTGGTGAAAACCACTTTTTTATCCTCACTCTTCCAGATAGCAACCTTTGTTTTTAGTGTTGATAGCTCATTTATTTTGCTGGAAAGGGTCTTTTCAATATCGCGCATGGTACTAAATTATTAAAACAAGTCGTCAACCGCCTTGCAAAATATGTGACCTATCAGGATGTGCATTTCCTGTATACGGGCTGTAACATTAGATGGAACAATGATATTCAGATCGCAAAGTCCATTCATTTTACCACCATCCCGGCCGGATAAACCTAAAGTTTTACAGCCAAATTCTTTTGCTGATTCAAAGGCTTTTAATATACCTGGACTGTTTCCGCTGGTTGAAATACCAACAAAAAGATCACCCGGCAGGGCCAGCGCCTCTAACTGGCGCGAGAAAACATACTCATAACCATGGTCGTTGGCTATTGCCGTAATGGCCGAAGTGTCAGTAGTTAGGGCCACGGCGGGTAATGCTTTACGGTCTTTTACAAACCTTCCGCTTAATTCTGCTGCAATGTGCTGTGAATCAGCTGCACTGCCACCGTTTCCGGCTAACAAGATCTTATTACCGCTTAATATGGTTGAGGTAAATAATTCACAACCCGCCTCAATATCGGCAGTAAGCAAATCAATTACTTTTTTTATTAAATTTTGATGATCGTAAAGTTCCTCACTAACCATGTTTAACGGGTATTATTAATGTCGTCAATAATTTCATCTATTGTAGTTGTGGCGCTGCCAATGTGCCTTATCACTATTGCAGCGGCATGATTTGCCAGGTCGCAGGCTTCCTCAACTGATAAGCCTGATGCTATAAAATAGGCTATTGCGGCCAAAACAGTATCACCAGCTCCGGTAACATCAAATACTTCGGTAGCCTTAACAGGGAGTATTTTGCAATCATCTTTGCTTACAATTGCCATGCCTTCTTCCGATAAAGTTACTATCAGGTAAGTGACATTTGTTTGCTCAAAAATAGCTTTGGCCGCTTCCCGAACATCGTCAATACCTTTTATTTTCTCGGCTTTAGCAGCCTCTGTAAGCTCTTTTTTATTAGGCTTGATGATGAACGCACCTTTATATTTCTCATAATTTAAGCCTTTAGGATCAATAATCACCTTTTTTTGACGATCGTTTGCAGCTTTAATTACCTTTTGGGTAAAAGCAGGGGAGAACAGGCCTTTATTATAATCAGACAATACTACGATATCAGCTTCATCTATGTGTGCTATTAACTTATTTAAAAGTTCATCTTCCAGTTCAATAGTAAGTGCATCGGTAAGCTCCCTGTCGATCCTTACAATTTGCTGATTGCCAGCTAAAACACGGGTTTTTATAGTTGTGGGCCTGTTGATATCAGTAATTATAGTATCTGATTGTACGCCTTCATTACTTAATATTTCTATTAATTGCTTACCAGCTTCATCATCACCTTTAACACCGCCCAGCATAACTTTAGCACCAAGGCTAACCAGGTTCTGGGTTAAATTACCCGCACCACCCAGCGTAGTAGTTTCCTTTTTTACATTAACTATAGGTACAGGAGCCTCAGGGGATAATCTTGTAGCGCCACCCCATATATAATGGTCGATCATAATATCGCCGATAACCAATATGGATGGCTGCTTACCTGATTTTTGTATGGAACGTACTTTGTCTATTATGCTCATTAGTTCATTGGTTCATTAGTTCATGGGTCTTTTTGTTTTCAGACTTTGAACCTCATGACTATATTAACCTTTTTTGTTATTGAAATATTGTTGAATTTCCTGCAATGATAAGGCATTTAAACATTTTTCCTTGTATAAACCGCCTTTTCGGGCTACAATTACGCCATAATGCATATCTAAAAAGCCTTCGTTACGGTGTGCATCCGGGTTAATGGATAGCATAACGCCTTTGTCCAGTGCATATTGGTGCCAACGCCAATCAAGGTCGAGGCGGAGTGGATTGGCATTTATTTCAATAACCACCTTGTTTGCTGCGCAAGCATCTATAACTTTTTTATAGTCGATAGGGTAGCCTTTTCTGCTTAACAACAAACGCCCGGTTGGGTGGCCAAGTATAGTGGTGAATGGATTTTCAATTGCTTTTATTAAGCGGGTAGTCGCTTTTTCTTCATCCATTTTAAGGTTGGAGTGTACGGATGCCACGATAAAATCAAATTTTTTTAGGATCTCATCCGGGTAATCCAGCGAACCATCGTTTAAGATATCCGACTCAATGCCCTTGAAGATTTTAAAGCCGTCCAGTTTTTTATTCAGGTGATCGATCTCTTCGTGTTGCTGTAATACCCGTTCAATGCTTAATCCTTTAGCATAAAACGCGCTTTTACTGTGATCGCACATACCTAAGTATTCCAGTTTCAAGGTATCACGGCAGTATAAAGCCATTTCTTCAATGGTATTCACGCCGTCGCTCCAGGTACTGTGGTTATGCAGTGTGCCTTTCAGGTCGTTATAACTAATGAGTTGAGGCAATGCATTATCTCTTGCCCGGGCAATAAAGGTATCTCCCTCACGCAGTTCGGGCTTCATAAATTCAAGACCTGATTTTGTGTAGATCATTTCCTCGCTTTCAGGCTGATCTATCACATCTGCTATACGGCTAATAACCGCTTCCACATGCTCATCATTACCCGTTTGTAGGAATAACTCTTTATAAAAGTCGCGCTTTTCAACACAAACTATATCAACCAGGAGGCCATTAGGCATTTCGCCATTAATATGGTTGCCGTTGGCAGTTATATTATTAAGTATCTCTGATTTTAATAATGAATCAAAAGCAATGGTTTGATCGCGGCTGCCTAATACAATAACCAGCTCATTAACTATTTCGCAAAGTCTGCGAAATTCTCCGCCAAATTCAAATAACGCGCCGGGGAATAAACTTTTTAGCTGATCCAGCAGATCATTGGCTTCTTTTTCTATCTGTGCATACAGGAATTTACCATTGCTCGCCATCCTGAACTCAATAGCTTTGCTGATCTCTTCCTGTGTTTTTAAGCCGAAGCCTTTGGCTTCAATCAGGCGGTTCTCATTACATGCATAGTATAGTTCACCTGTATTTTCAATGCCCAGATCATGCCAGATAATAGCTACCTTTTTGGGGCCGATACCTTTTATGCCCATCATCTCCACAACACCTTCGGGGGTAGCTGTAAGTAGTTCCTGTAGCTCCACCATTGTACCGGTATCCTGTAATTCAATAATTTTGGCGGCTATACTTTTGCCAATACCATCAACTTTTTCCAGTTCTTCAAAGCTTTTACCGGCAACCGGGAATGGCAGTTTATCAACCTTAAATGCTGCATTGGCTATCGACCGTATTTTAAACGGGTTAACCTCATGTAGTTCCATCAATTGCGATAATAAGCGGAGCGTTCGGGCTATGGGTTTATTTTCCATAAATAGATTATGGTGTAAAAGTACAAAAGCTGTGCCTTAATTTCTAGAATTGTTCATAGTTCATAGTTTTTATCATTTTACTATGAACTATCGACCATGAACCAATAGCTTACTTTATCTGAATTTCATAAGGCAACCTTGCCTGCGGGGTACGCATCATTTGGGTTACGCCCTTTATTTGCTGGTAGTATATATAGTTTTCGCCCAGTTCTGATTTTATGGTGCGCATCTTTATCTCGCTGTTCAATAACGAGCCCACTTTGTTCAGCTTGCTTTTTTGGTCGGGGTAAGTGTCTATTTTATAGTGTTTCAACTTAGCCATTTTTGCTGCAGATGCAATGGCGTCATTAATATTCCCCAGGCGGTCAACCAGGCCAATTTTTACGGCTTGTGCACCAGTCCACACACGACCCTGCCCAATACTGTCGATATATTTTTGTGTTTTGTGGCGTCCTGCTGCAACGGCTTTTGTAAATTCGTCATAACCACGGTTAACCTGGTTTTGTAAAATTGCTCTTTCGTCAGGACTTAAAGGCCTGCTAATGTCACCCAAATCAGCATATTTTCCGGTAGTTACACCATCAAACGTAATACCCAGCTTATCATTAAACAGTTTTTGCAGGTTAGGTAATATGGCGAAAATGCCTATGGAGCCGGTAATGGTATTTGGTTCAGCAATAATAGAATCTGCCGCGCACGAGATATAGTAACCGCCCGATGCCGCATAATCACCCATAGATACAATAACCGGTTTTGCTTTTTTAGTAAGCATTACCTCGCGCCATATCACATCCGATGCCAGCGAGCTGCCACCAGGCGAGTTTACACGTAAAACAACGGCTTTAACCTTATCATCAAGGCGTACTTTACGTAAAGCCTCTGATATTCTTTCAGAACCTATGCTGTTATCATCGCCATCGCCACCACTAATTTCGCCGGATGCATATACAATAGCGATCTTGTTTTTGGAGTCTTTTTTGTCACTATCGTCATCGCTGGCGCCGTCGTTCTGGTTATATTCATTGATCTCAACGCTATGAATATTCTTTTTAGCCTCGATTCCAGTACGTTGCCTGATCTCGTCCAGAATTTCGTCTTTATATTTTAAGCCATCAACCAGTTTGTATTTTAACGCATCCTCCGGAAATTGTATGCGGAACTGGTTGGCATAATTAAATAATGAATCTTTATTTATACCCCTGCTCAAGCTGATCCCGGTTAAAAAATGATCATACATCGAGCCAAGGTAGGAGGTAACCTGCAAGCGGTTGGCATCGCTCATTTTAGTAAGAAAATAAGGTTCAACCGCACTTTTATAGGTGCCTACTTTAATAATTTGTGCCTCGATACCCAATTTATCCATAGCGCCTTTTAAAAAGGT
This sequence comes from Mucilaginibacter mallensis, assembly GCF_900105165.1. NCBI lineage: Bacteria > Pseudomonadati > Bacteroidota > Sphingobacteriia > Sphingobacteriales > Sphingobacteriaceae > Mucilaginibacter > Mucilaginibacter mallensis. The sequence continues at coordinate 3,329,536 of NZ_LT629740.1, read as the reverse complement.
AATCTGCGAGCTGAAACCCTTAAATTCAAAAATACCTTTAGGGTTGATGTAGATTTTATCGGCTACTGATGCCAGATAATAAAATTGTTGTGTATAAACCTCGGAATAGGCAATAATGAACTTGCCTGATTTCTTAAAGTCGATCAGGGCATTGCGTACTTCTTCAACGGTAGCCTGGCCCGACATCATGTCGCTTTCATCTAAAAATATGCCTTTAATATTATCGTCAGTTTTGGCCTTTTTTATGTTGGCCAATATATCATTAAGGCCGATGTCCCTATCCTCATCAAGCCCTAAAAAGCCTAAGCCTGAAAATGGGTTTGAAGGTGTACGTTCCGGAATATCCTTGGTAAATTGAATATGTAAAACTGAATCTGAATCAACCTCAGCGCTTTTATTATTGCCTGATGAAGCTATATAAGCTATGAAAATTAATATAATAATAACTATAGTTAACAGAAGGCCAAAGAAGCTGGCAAGGACGAATTTGAAGAATTGTTTCATTAAAAGTTATAAATACATTATTTATGCAAACTTAGTAATTCAATACCGTATAATATTAAGAGCTTTGTCCATAATATTTGTTACAACAATGATTGATGTTTATTTACTGTTAGGCAGTAACCTTGGTGATAGAAAGCTGTTTATGGATGAGGCAATCCGCTATATTGAAGCAGATATAGCACCGGTTATAAAAATATCACCTGTATATGAAACGCAATCATGGGGTAAGAGTGATGCGCCTGATTACCTAAATCAGGTAATATTTTTAAAAACCGATATCCCGGCACAGGATGTTCTTAAAAAGATATTAAATATTGAACTGATCCTTGGAAGAAAAAGGGAGGAAAAGTGGGGATCGCGGACTATTGATATTGATATATTGTTTTATGGCTCGGATATTATTAGTGAGGATGGCCTGCAGGTGCCGCACCCCGAATTACACAAAAGGAGGTTTACCCTTGAGCCACTCAGTGATATTGCCCCCGATTTAATACACCCGAACTATAATAAAACTATATTACAATTGAAAAATGAGTTGCGGGACACCTTAATTGTAAAAAAGTTATATTTTTGAAGTACAACTAATTATTATATGCCTGACACTTCACCAGATAAAGATATTGATCTATCAACATTATATGATATTGCCGATGGCAGCAATGAGTTTATCGTTGAATCTATAACCATGTTTTTGGATCAGGTGCCTGGTTTATTACAGGATATTGGAAATGCTATTGCCGGTAACGAGTGGCCTACCGCTGCTGCGGCTGCCCATAAAGTAAAAGCCAACCTGAGTTTCTTCGGTATGTTCTATAGCCAAACGTTGGTGCAGGAACTGGAAATACTATGTAAATCAGCTAGCCCTGATCCGGCAGAGATAACAGCCAAATTTAATCAGTTAAATGATATGATGGCTGATAACCTGGCTGCCCTTGAACTGGTAAAAACCGAAAAAGAGGCTAATCTTTAAACCGCCTCTATTTTAAACGTATAGCTTTCCATTATTAAGTTAGCCAATAAGTTTTTACAGGCTTCTTCAACTTTAGCGTGGGCTATTTCAGCAGTAGGGGCTTCAATTTCAAGTGAAATATGTTTGCCTATACGTATATTTTGTATTTCGGCTAAACCAAGGTTTTTCATGCTGCCTGTTACTGCTTTTCCCTGAGGGTCAAGAATTTCTTTCTTTGGCATTACATCTATTTCAGCCTGGAACTTTATCATGTGCTATTTTGAATTGAATTATTGATAAGGTGATATAGAAAAGTATAACCACCGGAACTGCCGCGAATTTAAAAAATAGAATCAATATAGCCGAAAATAGTAGCAGTAAATAGCGATAAATATTTTGGTTGAAGTCGCGGTTCTTGAATTTAAGGGACATTAATGGCAGCTCAGCAACTAATAAAGCGCACATTACCAGTACCAAAACTGATAAACCATACTGGTTTAAAATATAGTGTGATGAACGGCTGTGCTGCTCCATAGTTAGCGGGAGCGAAGCTATTAATATAGCATTTGCAGGAGTTGGTAAGCCAATAAAGATCTCCGCCTGCCGGGTGTCAACATTAAACTTAGCCAATCGCAGTGCCGAAAATATGACTATTGCAAAAGGTATAAAATTTAAGTATGGGCTGATATTATTTATTTGAGGGCTTTGTAAAAATAGCTCATATAATATAGCTGCGGGTAAAAAACCAAAGCTCACCAGGTCGGCTAGCGAATCCAGGTCTTTACCTATACCCGAATAGGATTGCAGTACACGTGAGGCCAGGCCATCGAAAAAATCAAAAATAGCTGAAAGAAAGATGGCATATGATGCTATTACCAGTTCGCCTTGAAAGGCGAAAACGATTCCTACACAACCGCTGAACAGGTTGGCACAGGTTATGGCATTTGGAAGGTGTTTTTTCACTCGCTTCTTCATTATGGCATGAAGGTATCAGAATTATATTAAGTATTTATGAAGTTATGAGTTAAAATAATAACTCCATAAATACAAAAATATTATGAATTCATTGATATGAGAAATTCTTCATTAGTTTTTGTTCCCCTAATTTGCGCCTGTAAAAACTCCATTGATTCCTGAGAGTTCATATCAGCCAAGTGGTTACGCAATATCCAGATACGTTGTAAGGTGTCGCGGTCAAGCAACAGATCGTCACGACGGGTACTTGAAGCGGTAATATCAATAGCCGGGAATATACGTTTGTTAGACAACTTACGATCCAGCTGCAGCTCCATATTACCTGTACCTTTAAACTCTTCAAAGATAACCTCATCCATTTTTGAGCCGGTTTCGGTAAGCGCTGTAGCTATAATGGTTAATGAACCACCATCCTCAATGTTACGTGCGGCACCAAAAAAGCGTTTAGGCTTATGTAATGCGTTTGCATCAACACCACCCGATAATATTTTACCTGATGCCGGTGCAACTGTATTGTAAGCACGTGCAAGGCGTGTGATAGAATCCAGCAGGATAACTACATCATGACCGCACTCAACCATACGTTTTGCTTTTTCAAGCACGATGTTGGCAATTTTTACGTGGCGCTCAGCAGGTTCATCAAATGTTGATGAAACAACTTCGGCACGCACGCTGCGGGCCATATCGGTAACCTCCTCAGGGCGCTCATCAATTAACAGGATGATCAGGTATACTTCGGGATGATTTTTTGCAATCGCGTTAGCAACATCCTTTAGTAACATGGTTTTACCAGTTTTAGGCTGTGCCACAATTAAACCACGCTGCCCTTTACCAATAGGCGAGAACAGGTCCATAATACGGGTTGAATAGTTACCCGCATCAGTAAACAGGCTCAGCTTTTCTGATGGGAAGAGTGGCGTTAAGTGGTCGAAAGGTACACGGTCACGTACTTCAGCAGGTATACGGCCATTAATAGCCTCAACACGTACCAAAGGGAAGTATTTTTCACCTTCTTTTGGTGGCCTTATGCTGCCGCGCACAGTATCGCCGGTTTTAAGACCGAACAATTTTATCTGCGATTGCGATACATAAATATCATCAGGAGAGGTAAGATAGTTATAATCAGATGAGCGTAAGAAACCATAGCCATCAGGCATAATTTCTAACACGCCTTCATTTATAATAACATTATCAAAATCAAGGTTTATAGCTGGTTCCTGATTTTTTGACTGACCATTACCGTTGTTCTGGTTGCTGTTTATGCGGCGCTCAAATTTTTGAGGGCGTGCTTCAGCAACAATTTCCTCAGTTTTTGGAGCAACATCATCAGGTTGGCCTTGTTGACTAACGGGAGCTTCAACTTCTGCAGGAGCTTCTGTTTCTGCCTCGTCTGCCTGGGCCTCATCATCGGCTATATCAAACAGGTTTGTATCATCAAGCGGCACCTCAATGCGTGGGGCGGTGCTATTTTTAGTTTTTATAGTACGTACTCTTTTACGTGATTTTTCACCGGCATCAGCTACTGTTTCAGTGCTTTCTGATGAGATGGGAGCGTAATTGTTTGCAACAGCATTTTGCTGAGCCCTTGCGGCTTCTATCAAATTTTGCTGTTCAACAATAGCGGTGATAAGCTGAGCTTTTCTAAGTTCGTCAGCGTCAGCGATACCTAAACTTTTTGCAATTTCGCGCAACTCCGAAACGAGTTTGTCGTTCAATTCAATTGTACCAGACATGAGATGGATTATAGTTCAAAAAAGATTTTTATTGTTTATTTGTTTTTCAACAATAAATAAGCTGTGTGTTTTTGTTAATCAATATTTAATACGATTACACCTGAATATTTATCTGAAAGAAGTTTATCCCACTAACTTTGTTATGCAACATCTAAAACCATGTACTAGTAATAAATAACGTGGAGTTTTAATTGTTTCTTTAGTGCAAGAAAAATTCAAAAGGAAAACGATGCAATTGTAATTAAATTATTTTGAAATACAAACTTTTAAAATAAATATCATTGTTAATTTAACACTTAGATTATTTTTTAGTTTTTTTGACGCTGTAAAAAAAATAATATTCCTACCATGATTTCCCGCCAGCAGCTTATAGACCAGATAAAACAGAAAAGATCATTTTTATGTGTTGGTCTTGATACAGATATTGAGAAAATCCCCTCGTTTTTAAAGGCATACCCTGATCCTATATTTGAATTTAATAAACGTATAATTGATGCTACACAGGATTTGTGCGTGGCCTATAAACCCAATTCAGCTTTTTACGAAGCTTATGGCGTAAAGGGTTTACAGAGTTTAATAGCTACCTGGGAGTATTTGCCAAAGGATTGTTTAAGTATTATTGATGCCAAGCGTGGCGATATAGGCAACACATCAGATAAATATGCAAAGGCATTTTTTGATGAAGCATCGTCAGGGATGGGTTTTGATGCCATAACCGTAACACCTTATATGGGTAACGACAGCGTTACGCCTTATTTAGCTTATGATAATAAATGGATCATCATACTGGCGCTTACCTCATCGGTTGGGAGTAAGGACTTTCAGTATTTAACTACGGAGAACGGATTTTTATATGAAACCGTTATACAAAAAGCCAATACCTGGGCCGGTGCCGACCGTATTATGTATGTAGTAGGTGCTACCAAAAGCACCGAGTTTACCAATATCCGCAAATTCGCTCCCGATAACTTTTTACTGGTACCCGGCGTAGGTGCACAGGGCGGTAGCCTAGAGGATGTTTGTAAATACGGCATGAACAAGGATTGTGGTCTGCTGGTTAATGCATCACGCTCCATTATATATGCCAGCAACGGCGAGGATTTTGCTGATGCGGCAAGGGCCGAGGCGCTGAAAATGCAACAGCAAATGGAAGTGGAGTTGGAAAAGGCTGGGGTGATATAAGCATATATTTAATTATTGAAATTATACTATGAAAAAATCATTATTAATTATAATTTCAGTTTTTTCTATCTTATTTATTGGTTTTATTATCGCAGGTAATAATGCTCGCAAGGCTATTGAGGCGGATCAATTAAAAAATCTTAAGCAAGTTCCAAAAGAGTATGAACAAATCTTAAATCACGATGATCGCTTGCTTTTACAACATTCAACCTATAGTAAAACACGTAACCCTGTTTCAGAATTCACTTATGATAAAAAATATCGTATAATTCTATATAAAATTGGAATTATAGATAAATTGAAACTTAAGGCATCAATACAAGGCAATCAATATATTGATACAGGTAATCCTTTAGGTGGTTATCATGTATTTACTGCAATAGACGAAGAAAGTCCATTTGAGATTCATTACAGAATGGGTATACCTGATTCTATAAAAGAAGTATTACTTACTTTATCTGGTAACAAAACTCATGTTATTGAAAAAAACGATAGCATCGCCTATTATCATTCAGACTTTAAATATTTTTCTATACAAAACGATAAAGATAGCCCATTAGACTTTTATGGTAAGATGAGGGAAAAAACGGACAATATTAGTTTGCCGTTAGAAATTATTTTTGTTAAACGTAATCACAATTTATACTTAGTAGTGCTTTCTGTAATTGATAAAAATGTAAAGGTTAATGAAGGTATGCTCTATAGCTTACTAAAGAAAAATTAAAATTTCATTTCGAACGATAGTGAGAAATCTTCTTCAACAGAATTGCGGACTATGCATAGTGCAGAAGATTTCTCACTATCGTTCGAAATGACAATGTGGATAGTAAAATAATACTTAGGCAAACACCACCTTCCGCTCCGGAAATCTAGTGGCGTAGTTGGATACCATATTCTTTATATAATCATTACCCGGGTAGGGTGTGAGGTGATTTTTTAGTTGCTGCAGGTTATCTACATCAAAATAATGGGAGATATAACCCATGCCGTAAAACTGCCCTTTTTCAATCAGGATACAACTGTTTTCTTCACCTGTGCGACCTTCATCGCGGATAGCGTAGGTGGGTAATGCCTGTTTTAATTCATCAATGGCCAGGTTTACCTTTTTGTTGTAATCATCGGCACTTTCATGGCCTGTACAGGCGCATGATGTTTTGGTATTTCCTGTACAAGGTTCGGTATTGCGCTGTATAAAACACAGCTTTGGGCAAAGGTCGAAGGTTTCAATTAACTTAACCAGTAAGCTGTGGCCTTCAAGTAAAGAGTTGCAGGTATATAATGGCGTATTGTATTTGCGGTGTTTATCTACAGCTAAGCGCAGGTAGCCGCTCTGATCTTCAAATGCATACAGGGCATAGGCATGCTCAAAACGTTTTAACGAACGATTATATTTGGGCCACAGGCGTTTTATTTCAACAGCTTCCAATACAAATGCAATCAGCTCCGTGCCGCATTGCTGGTAGGTGATGTGGCAGATATTGCGCAGAAATTCCTGTCGCTGTAAGCCCGGGTTATTACCGGTAAAATGACTGCTTACTCGTTTTTTAAGATTTTTGGCCTTGCCCACATATATTACTTTCCCTTTTTGATCATGGAAATAATATACACCGGGCATGTTGGGTAATTGTTCCAGGTCATTTTTAGGCAAATGGGGTGGGAGCACCTGTTCCTTTGATCGTTGTTTTAACGCATCAGGAATATGGTTGCCTTTATCGCTTTGCAGTAGCAGGGTAAAGAGTTGTGAAGTAGCTTCGGCATCACCTGCGGCACGGTGACGGCTTTCATTGGTAATACCCAAATGATGACATAGCTTACCTAAGCTGTATGATGGCAGCCCCGGCAGTATTTTACGCCCAAGCCTTACGGTACACAGTTTATTGCATTGCAGATCGTAGCCGGATGCCAGCAAATGATGGCGCACAAATGAATGATCGAAATTTACGTTGTGGGCTACAAATATTTTACCGTTAAGCAGGTGATAAACGTCATGGGCCACATCCTCAAATAATGGAGCATCACGCACCATATCATTGGTGATACCCGTTAACGCGCTGATGTAGATAGGGATATCCCGTTGTGGATTAACCAGGGTTGAATAGCGTTCTATTATCTTTTTGCCATTATGTATGCATATGGCAATTTCCGTTATGCCATTGGCGCTGGCATGCCCCCCGGTGGTCTCAATATCAACAATTGCATACATGGCGTAAATGTAATAAGTTATTGCTAATAATGTTAGTGTTTTTTTGAAAAAGACCGTAAGTCAGTAAGTCGGAAAAGACCGTAAGTCAGCAAGTCCGGAAGATGTGTAGCAAAAGACCCCGTTAGGTATACCTAACGGGGTCTTGTATTTTTAAACTTTCAGACTTGCTGACTTACGGTCTTTCCTGACTCAAAAACTACTTCTTCTTAGTATCCGCCAGTTGTTTTTGTTTCATCATTTCTTCCATACGTGCCTGGAAGCCTGATTTCTTCTTTTTGGTATCCTCAGGTTTCTTTTTGTTTTCCTGTATCTGCGCATGTATCTTCTTGTCATCAACCATAAACCTGATTAGGTATTGTTGCAGGAAGGTTAACATGTTCGCCAAGAAGTAATAGTAATTCAAACCAGCAGGGTAGCTGTTCAGCGTAACCAGGAATATAACGGGGGTGATATAACCGATATATTTCATCTGGCCTGTAGCACCTGAGATCTGATTATTAAAGTAGGTATAGATTAATGTAGATATGGTCATCAGCAAACACATCAAACTCAAGTGATCTATACCGATCACTGGGATACGGGTGAAAGTTATTACAGCATCATACGTTGATAAGTCATGCATCCACAGGAAGCTCTGGCCACGCAGCTCAAATAAGCTTGGGAAAAAGCGGAAGAATGCGAAAACTATCGGCATCTGTATCAATAACGGCAAACATCCACCCAATGGATTTACCCCGGCCTTTTTATAGAGCTTCAGGTATTCCTGTTGTAACAGCGTAGGGTTATCTTCACCAACTTTAGCTTTTATCTCGTCCATTTCAGGTTTCAACACCCTCATTTTGGCCATCGATAAGTATGACTTATAAGTAAGCGGCGATAAAACCAGCTTTAATATAACGGTAAGCGCTAATATGATTAAGCCGTAGTTCCAGTTAAACTGTTTAAGGAAATCAAATACCGGCAGCGTAGCAAACCTGTTGATATACTTTAACGGACCCGGACCTAAGTTGATCTGTTTCTCCAGGCTATAACCTTCGGCTTGCAGCATGTGGAACTGGTTCGGCTCAAAGTAAAAGCTCATAGGGAAGGTGCCGTCAGCGCTTTTTGCAAGCTGCAGGTCGGCCTTCATTTGTTTGGTATTTACGTGGTCGCTGGTATCAATTGCAACTGAAATATTTGTTTTTGCAAAACCGTTGTTTGCTAAAATAACATCAGAGAAAAAGTGCCCTTTAAATGAAACCCACTGTGCTTTACCATCGGTGATATCTTTTTGATCATCCTTGTTTTCGCTCAGGTAATCAACGTTATCATCAAGCGTTTTATAGTATACGGTTGAATAGCGGCGCTCCAACTCCATGTCCTTTTCCTGTTTTTTCAGGTAGGCTGTCCAGTTAATGTTAAGCGTGTTGCTGTTGGCAACCACATTATCAAGCCCGGTTGGTTTAATGGTGAAACCTACTTTGTAACCAGTGCCGTTCAGTGTATAAATATAGTCTATATACTGGGTTGCGCTGTAGTTTAAACGCAGGGTAACTGATCCTGAATCCTTATCAGCAACGGTAATGCCGCTTGTAGCCGATGTAAAATACAGGTTGTTGGTATCAAAGTTCTTGTTTTCGGCAGCCAGGTTTATACCAAAGCTGTTTTGCGTGCCATCAAATAAAATGAGCGGCTTGCCGTCAAATGTTTTAAAGTTCTTTAACTCAACTGAATATATTCTGCCGCCGTGAGTAGTTAACTTTAAGCGTAGGTCTTTATTTTCAAGTGTGATAAATTTTTCAGTACCTGCTAATGCTGGTCCGAAAGCACCTTTTAATTGCGCGGAATCAAGCTTAACGGCAACTTTACTGGTATCAGCTTTAGCTGCTGTGGCAGGGGTAACAATTTTACCTGCCTTTTTTAAAGAGTCAATATGCTGTCTTTCCTGTTCTTTTTTGATCTCTTGTTTTGATGGTTTCATCAAATAAAACGAGCCAAAAACTATCAGCATGATCAGGAATAATCCTGTGAACGAATTTCTATCCATTATGTGTTCAACAATTACTTATTTCTTGCGGGCGTAAGCCAGCGAAGCGGCGACAAAGTTAATAAAAAGTGGGTGAGGATTTGCAACAGTTGATTTTAATTCCGGGTGAAATTGCGCGCCTATGAAAAACGGGTGGTTTTTAAGTTCAACAATCTCAACCAGATTGTTTTCCGGGTTGATGCCTGATGGCATTAAACCAGCGTTTTCATAGTCTTTCAGGTAGGTATTATTAAACTCATAGCGGTGCCTGTGGCGTTCGCTGATATGTGCTTTGCCATATATAGCCGCAGCCTTACTGTTCTTTTTCAAATCGCATGGATAAGCTCCCAGGCGCATGGTGCCGCCTTTATGGATAACTTTCTTCTGATCTTCCATCATGTTTATAACCGGGAACTCCGTTTCAGGGTTCATTTCGGTACTGTTAGCATCTTTCAAGCCTAAAACATTGCGGCCAAACTCAACAACGGCGCACTGCATACCTAAACAGATCCCAAAGAATGGGATATTGTTTTCGCGTACATAGCGTATAGCCTCAATCTTACCCTCAAAACCACGCTGACCAAACCCTGGGGCAACCAAAACGCCATGCAGGCCTTTCAGGCGTTCAACAGCGTTTTCGATAGTTAATTGCTCGGAGTGGATGTAATCAACCTTAACCTTACACTCATTTTTTGCACCGGCGTGTATAAATGATTCAACAATTGATTTATAAGCATCGGGCAATTCAACATATTTACCTACCAGGCCAATTCTTACTTCGGATGTAGGATTTTTTAAGCGGCCCAAAAATTCCTTCCAGTTTTCAAGGCTGGGCTCATTTTTGTGCGATAGCTTTAATTTGGTTAATACTGTTTTATCCAACTGTTCTTTCAGCATCAGCAAAGGCACATCATATATAGTTGATGCGTCAATTGATTCAATAACCGCGTTGATATTCACATTACAGAACAAGGCTATCTTTTTGCGGATATCCATGGTGAGGTGATGCTCGGTACGGCAAACCAAAATATCAGGCTGGATACCATACTCCAACAACATTTTAACAGAGTGTTGTGTAGGCTTGGTTTTTAATTCGCCTGCTGCTGCCAGGAAAGGGATAAGTGTTAAGTGAATAACCAGCGAGTTGCTGCTGCCTACTTCCCACCTGAACTGCCTTACAGCCTCGATGTATGGTAATGACTCAATATCACCCACGGTACCACCTAATTCGGTGATCACGATATCATACTGGCCGCTTTCGCCCAGTATGCGAATGTTTCTTTTTATTTCATCGGTTATGTGCGGAACTACCTGTACAGTTTTACCTAAAAAAGCACCTTCACGCTCTTTATTGATAACATTTTGGTAGATACGGCCAGTGGTAATATTATTTGCTTTGGAGGTAGGCGTATTCAGGAAACGCTCGTAGTGACCAAGGTCAAGATCGGTTTCAGCACCATCTTCAGTAACATAGCATTCGCCGTGCTCATAAGGGTTAAGCGTTCCGGGATCGATGTTAATGTAGGGATCGAATTTCTGAATAGTTACGCTGTAGCCGCGCGATTGCAAAAGTTTAGCCAGTGAAGCTGAAATAATGCCTTTTCCTAACGACGAAGTAACGCCGCCCGTAACAAAAATGTATTTAGTCATAAATTTTTTGTGATTTTAATGCCGGTTTTAGGCCGGAATAAAATGTTTGTGTACGGGATACAAAAGTAACAATTTTTTCAGGTTTTGTTACAATTGTTGAGAAAATAGAATTGTGTGCAATAGTTTGCTGAATACGAAGCTATTAACAATAATTAAGCGATAATTTTAAATCGGCTCACTTATCATCAGCATTATACTCATACACCGCGCCTTCGGGAAATGAGTATAGTGTGGTTAATTTATGTTGTTGCTGGATGTCTTTCAGGCCGATCAGCTCCGTATTATTTAAATTTTTGAACCAGATTAAATAATAATGCTTAACTCCATAAAAATGAGCTACAGTATTGGTGAAATACCGATGTGGCAGTAATGTAGCGGTAGTGCCGGTAAAGAAATATACGGCTTCATCCGCATCGGAATATTTGGGTACGCCTGGTTTGTAAATATCCTTATGTGTTTTCAGGAAGGTGATGAATTTTGAGGTATTCCAGTCGTCATCGGTATAACCGGGAACGCCGTAATCGCCCTCATCGTCATAGCGCTGGTAATCTGTTGCGCCTACGGAGTATTCAAAGGCCAGCATAAGCACCACAAATGGTATGGCATAAATTAGTTGTTTTTTAAGCTGTAGTCCGTTTAATATATCCGGTACCCAGCTGGTGCAGGCTATCAGCAAACAAACAAACATCGGCGATAGCAAACGACTGTTAAGTGGCTCAAAGCGCGAAACACTCGCCAAAACAGGAATGAAAATACCATAGAATGCGGCAAACATAATTACAATGTTTTCCGTAGTGTTCATCTTCCGGTTATAGGCCCGCCAAGCTAATAGAGCAACCAACGATAATAATATAATACATGCTATGGCTATTGCATAAGGATAGAATGTATTAGGTAATCCCATCCAATCGCACATAACTGTGCCGGCATAATACAGGTTTCTGCTTAAGGGGGTTACCGCAGGTTCGCGGGTGCCGGTGCTTAAGCCTGTTGAAAGCCGGTTTTTTATCAGGTTTAATACTAATAATGAGATAGAGGAGAAGCCAAATATTAATATATGCTGTATTTTCTTGCGAATAACAAGCTCATCATCGAGCAACATCAACAGTCCGCCCGCACCTATTAGAGTAACGCCTGCATAGCGGGTTATACAGCTTACGGCAACTAATAGGCTAAGTAATAGCAGGCTTTTCATACTATGCTTTAACATGTAGTTACGGTAGACCAGCACAAATAATACTGTCTCTAGTATAAATAGCGTTTCAGACCATAAATAAGTATAGATCTCGAGCAGGGCTGGGCTTAATACTAATGCTATCAATATAAGCCACTTATAAATAAAGGGTTTTGATTTGAATTTTGATACAATATACCCGGTGATGAATATTACAGCGGCAAACAATAAACCATTTATATAAGGTGCAGCCGTAACCGTATCAACCCTTGAAATAAATAATGCAATACTTAAAAAGAATGGATAAAAAACCGGGAAGAAAACCAGCGGTGAGCCATTAAATGTTAACAGCGAGCCATGTTCATAAATATTCCGCGCTGTACTGGCATACATAATTGAATCGGGCGAAATGCCGATACCGCTATAGGCAGTATATAAATGTACAGCATAAAAACCAGCTATTGCTGCTAAAAGTGAATCGAGGTTTTTTAAGTATTTAGGTAAAGCCATGTATAATATTACTTTATCAAATCTAATATCGTACTTATTGGTTGATCGCTGTTAATTAATATTCCGTTTACACCTGCGGCAGTGCCTGCCTCTACATCACGCTCCCTGTCGCCAATAAAATAAGATTGGGTCGGGTCGAGGTTATATTTTTCAATTCCCCTTAATAATAAACCCGGTTTTGGTTTGCGGCAGTCGCACTCACCGGTAAAATCAGGGTGATGTGGGCAATAGAACATGTCGGTAAATTCAACACCGTGGGCATGGTATTGTTTTCTTAGTTCGCCATGCATTTTTGCCAGCTCATCCTCTGTATACCAGCCTTTGGCTAAGCCGCCCTGGTTGGTGGCAACTATCAGCAAATATCCTTTATCCTGCAATGTTTTTAAGGCCTCAAAGTTATCGAGTATGTGAAAGTCCTCCATACGGCGAACGTAATCGCCCATTTCCTGGTTCAATACTCCATCACGGTCTAAAAAAACTGCTTTATTTTTTGCTGACATATTACTTTATCTGTTTTGTCGCAAAATTAATATTAATTACCATATTCGTTCTGTATCGAACAACAGGTGTACGTTTCCGAACGTTTTATGTTTTGAATTTACGATATAAATATTTGATTGTTAATTATTTATGTAGTTAGCATAGAAATTGCCTTTACCTCCGAAAATCCATACTATGAAAAAACTGTTTACTGCTTTTGCCGCTTTAGGCCTGTTTTTGTCTATATCAACTAAATCATTTGCGCAAATTGATACGGTTGCTAATCTGCCTGATGCTGATAAACTTTATGGTTTAAGTAAATTTTGGGAAGAGACCAGCTATAACTTTGCCTATTTTGATCACGCCCATGTAAACTGGGATAGTACCTATCGTGCATATATACCTAAAATATTAGCCACTAAAAATACCTGGCAGTATTACGAGGTGATGGAAAAGTTTTGTGCATTGTTAAAAGATGGGCATACAGGTATTGGTTTTCCCGGGCAGTTGCTTACGCATAAATCGCGCTATAAATGGATCTATATTGAGAATTTTGACAAGCACTTTTTTGTAACCGATATACCTGTGCAATACAAAGACCAGGTGCCGCTGGGTTCGGAACTGACAACTGTTGACGGTGTGCCTGCAAAAGAATATGCTGAAAAAGAGATCATACCTTATATAAGTGAATCAACAGAGCATGTGTTATGGAATAATGCTGCCTATATGATGTTTTATGGCACGGATTCAACCCGGGTATGGCATTTGAAGCTACGCACGCCAAAAGGTAAAATGATCGATTATAATTACCAGTTTCATACAGTAAGAACCCAATGGGTAAGGCGTAAATTTAATACTCCCTATAAGGCGATGGATTTTAAAAAGATAGGAGACATAGGTTATGTTAAGCTGAATACCTTTGGCGATGATTCGCTCATCTATAAATTCAAGGCAATACTGCCCGAACTATATACTTGCAAAGGTATAATACTGGATATACGTGATAACGGGGGAGGTGATACAGGTATAGGTGCTGAAATTTTAAAATATTTTACTGATAAAAGACTGGTCGGATCAACCTGGCGAACCCGCGATAATATTTCGGCTTACAGGGCCTGGGGTACCTATGCCATGCGGGATACTACTAAGTTTGAACATCTGGATGACTGGCATAAAAAAGTAGTGCTATCAGCCAAAGGTAATTACTGGTACAAAGGTGATACTATGACATTTGACAATGATATAAAGGTGAAGAAGATCACTTGCCCGTTAATTGTGCTTACGGGCAACAATACCGCATCCGCAGCAGAAGACTTTTTAGTTATACTGGATGGTTTAAAACCACGGGCGACAACAATGGGACAGCGCACTTACGGTAGTACCGGGCAGCCAATGCCGATTAAACTGCCGGGGTTGGACGAGAGCAGGATATGCACAAAGCGCGATACGTACCCCGATGGGCGTGATTTTGTGGGGATAGGAGTGATACCTGATATTGAAATTCCGCGCAATGTAAATGACGTTATTGATGGTACCGACAACGTGTTGGATGCAGCTGTTAAGGAGATGAACAAAAAAATAAAATAGGGCAAGTATTCTAAAAAGTGCATTTAAAACCCATCTAATTTGGTATAATTAGGTGGGTTTGGAATAAAATTCTGTCCGCTTTTATGATTTTGATTATGATTTTATCAATAATAAACGCTTAATGGTTATCAAATCCTAAATTTTGGCATTTTTAGAGTATCTTATTTTAAAATAATCCCAAAAATTAAGAAAATATCGTAATTTTTTTTTGATTTTCTGTAACTTCGTGATTACACCTAGTTTTAAACGGTTAGTTTTTACGATGAACCAAGATGATAGCCACCAGGGCCTTTATAGGCCAGAATTTGAACACGATTCCTGCGGGACAGGGTTTATAACCAACATTAACGGACATAAGTCGAACCAGATTATTGATAATGCCCTTACCATGCTCGAGAATATGGAGCATAGAGGCGCTTGCGGATGTGACCCGGATAGCGGCGATGGCGCCGGTATACTAATTCAGTTACCCCATGAATTTTTAATGGAAGAATGCTCAAACCTTGAGATGAGCTTGCCCGAACCCGGCGAATACGGGGTAGGGATGATATTTTTCCCAAAAGATCCTTCAATTAAGAAAGCCTGCCGTAATGTTATAACCAATGCCATTGAAAAGCTTGGCTTGCATAAATTAGGTTACCGTAAAGTAGCGGTAAACTCATCAGTTATTGGCGAAACCGCCCGTGCTGTTGAACCTGATTGCGAGCAACTCTTCATTTTAAGGCCGCACCATATTACCAATACTGATGATTTTGAACGTAAGCTATACGTATTAAGAAGATATATTAATAAAACGATCACCGAAACGATTAACGGAGCGGCTGAGTACTTTTATTTTACCTCACTATCATGCAAAACTATTATATATAAGGGCCAGCTAACTACTTACCAGCTGCGCAATTATTATGCTGATCTTTCTGATCCGCGTATTGCATCGGGCTTTGCCATGATCCACTCGCGTTTCTCAACCAATACTTTCCCGTCATGGAAACTGGCACAGCCATTCAGGCTGATCGCTCACAATGGCGAGATCAATACCCTTACAGGTAACCTTAACTGGTTCTATTCGGGCTTAAAATCTTATGCTTCGTCTTATTTCACCAATGATGAGATGGAGATGTTGTTGCCGGTTATTGACAACAATCAATCGGATTCAGCTTGTTTGGATAACATCATCGAGATCCTTTTACACACCGGCCGCTCATTACCGCACGTAATGATGATGCTGGTACCTGAAGCTTGGGATGGTAACGAGCAGATGGACCCGATTAAAAAAGCTTTCTATGAGTTCCACGCTACTATAATGGAACCTTGGGATGGCCCTGCTGCCATAACCTTTACTGATGGCAAGCTGGTAGGTGCTTTGTTAGACAGGAACGGATTGCGCCCATTACGTTATGTGATCACCAATGATGGCCGCGTTATAGCAGCTTCTGAAGCTGGTGTATTAACTATTGATGAGTCGACCGTTATTAAAAAAGGCCGTTTACAGCCAGGTAAAATGCTGTTGATCGATACCGAAAAAGGTAAGATCATTACTGATGATGAAATCAAACACCAGATAGCATCGCGCCAGCCATATGGCCGTTGGTTAGAGAACTATAAAATTAATCTGAGCGAATTAGCTGAACCGCGTTTAGCTTTCGCCGATCTTTCACCCGATTCTGTATTCCGCTACCAGCAGGTATTCGGTTACAGCCGTGAAGATATCGATACTATCATCAAGCCAATGGCGGTTGATGGTAAGGAGCCTATCGGATCAATGGGTACTGATGTGCCTTTGGCGATATTATCAGATAAACCACAGCACTTATCAAGTTATTTTAAACAATACTTTGCACAGGTTACCAACCCACCTATCGATCCGATACGCGAGCGTTTGGTAATGAGTTTGGCTACTTTTATAGGTAACAACGGTAATTTATTGGATGAAGATAAAATGCATTGCCATTGCGTAACGCTGAAACACCCGATATTAAAAAATCATCAGTTAGAAAAGCTGAGAAGTATTGATACCGGTATGTTCCATGCGAAAACGTTGCAAACTTACTTTAAGGCTGATGGCCTGCCGGGTTCAATGCAGAAAGGTATTGAGCGTGTTTGCCGTTATGCTGAGGATGCTGTTGATGACGGTTTCGAGGTATTGATTTTATCAGATCGCGCTATCGATTCAGAGCATGCGCCTATACCGTCATTACTGGCAGTATCTGCAGTGCATCACCACCTGATCAAAAAAGGTCGCCGTGGTTCTGTAGGCCTGGTTGTTGAAGCGGGCGACGTTTGGGAAGTACACCATTTTGCTTGTTTACTGGCATTTGGCGCTACTGCTATCAACCCGTACCTGGCACTGTCAACCATTCAAACTGTTAAGAGAGATGGTAGCTTAGAAACCAGTCTTGAAGAAAAATATTTATTAAAGAACTACGTAAAATCTGTAAATGATGGCTTGCTGAAGATCTTCTCAAAAATGGGAATCTCAACACTGCAATCATACCATGGTTCACAGATCTTCGAAATATTAGGCTTAAACAAGGATGTTGTGAGCAAATACTTCTGCGGGGCGGTAACCCGTATTGAAGGTTTGGGCCTTGATGAAATTGCCCGTGAATCACTTTGTAAACATCGTATAGGTTTTGGCAGTTCGAACACCGAGAGCCATTTATTGCCTGAAGGTGGTATTTACCAATGGAAACGCCGTGGCGAAGCACATTTGTTCAATCCAACAACGGTGCACTTACTACAGCATGCAACCCGCAGCAATGATTACAATGTGTATAAAAATTATGCGCGCGTAATTAACGAGCAGGGTGAAAAGCACTTCACCATCCGTGGATTGCTTGATTTTACGCATCACCGTGAATCTATCAGCATAGATGAGGTTGAACCGGCTGAAAACATCATGAAACGCTTTGCAACAGGCGCCATGTCGTTCGGCTCTATCTCTCACGAGGCACACAGCACTATGGCAATCGCCATGAACCGCATTGGCGGCAAAAGCAATACCGGCGAAGGTGGTGAAGATGAAATGCGCTACGAAAAAATGGAGAACGGCGATTCTATGCGCTCGGCTATTAAGCAAGTTGCATCGGCACGTTTTGGGGTAACATCAAACTACCTTACCAATGCTGATGAGCTACAGATCAAGATGGCGCAAGGCGCAAAACCAGGTGAAGGTGGTCAGCTGCCGGGCCACAAGGTGGATGACTGGATCGCTAAGACCCGTCACTCAACACCGGGTGTAGGTTTGATATCTCCACCACCGCACCACGATATTTATTCTATCGAGGATCTTGCACAATTAATATTCGACCTTAAAAATGCTAACCGTGCCGCACGTATCAACGTTAAGCTGGTATCAAAAGCAGGAGTAGGTACTATAGCAGCAGGTGTTGCAAAAGCACATGCCGATGTTATTTTGATCGCCGGTTATGATGGCGGTACAGGTGCATCGCCAATAAGCTCTGTAAAACATGCAGGCTTACCTTGGGAGCTTGGTTTATCTGAGGCTCATCAAACACTGGTACGCAACAAACTGCGCAGCCGTGTGGTATTGCAAACAGATGGTCAGCTAAAAACTGGCCGTGATTTGGCTATAGCAGCTTTATTAGGCGCAGAAGAATGGGGTGTTGCAACTGCGGCCCTTGTAGCAGGCGGCTGTATAATGATGCGTAAATGCCATTTAAATACCTGCCCTGTGGGTGTTGCCACCCAGGATCCTGAATTAAGGAAACTGTTCTCAGGCAAACCAGAGCACGTAGTAAACCTGTTCCGCTTTATGGCTGAGGAATTGCGCGAGATAATGGCTGAATTAGGTTTCCGTACCATTAACGAAATGGTTGGCCGTGTTCAGTTCCTGAAAGTTAAGGATAACCTGCAAAACTGGAAAGCTAAGAAAGTTGATCTTTCGGGCATATTACACCCTGTAACCAATGCTAAAGGTTTAACGCTTTACAATAGCGAAAAACAGGATCATGGTATGGATGCTATCCTTGACCTGCAATTGTGGGAAGCTGCAAAACCTGCGCTTGAGGATAAAACCCCGGTATTTGCGAGTTATGATGTGAAAAATACCGACCGTACTTTAGGTACTTTATTATCTAACGAAATATCAAAAATATACGGTTCAGCAGGTTTGCCTGATAATACCATCAACATTAAATTCAAAGGTTCAGCCGGACAAAGTTTCGGCGCTTTCACAACCAAAGGTATTGCCTTTGAACTGGAAGGCGAGGCTAATGACTATGTAGGTAAAGGTTTATCCGGTGCGCAACTGGCTATCTATCCGTCAGAAAAAGCAACATTTACACCTGAGGAAAATATCATCATTGGTAACGTTGCCCTGTATGGCGCAACATCAGGTGAGGTGTTCATAGGTGGTATGGCCGGCGAACGTTTCGCTGTACGTAACTCAGGTGCAACCACTGTTGTTGAGGGTATAGGTGATCACGGTTGTGAGTATATGACCGGTGGCCGCGCGCTGATATTAGGAAAAACAGGCAGAAACTTTGCTGCAGGCATGAGCGGTGGTATTGCATGGGTTTATAACCCGGATAACACGTTTGCTGAAAACTGCAACATGGAGATGGTCGACCTGGATCCGCTATCAATAAAAGACGAGGAGGAGATCCTTTCATTATTGCGCAAGCACATACAATTAACAGGCAGTAAAGTAGCTCAGGAGCTATTAAACAACTGGAATAAAGTATCTGCGCAATTTGTTAAGGTATATCCAAAAGAGTATAAAAAAGTTTTAGAAAAATTACAATATCAAACTGTAAGCTAAGAATGGGAAAAGTAACAGGATTCCAGGAGTTTAATAGGGAACTCCCTGAAAAAGTATCACCTGCAGAACGTGTTAAAAATTATAATGAGTTTGTTGGGCTATATTCTGATGAGAAATTAAACCAGCAATCTGCAAGGTGTATGAACTGCGGCATTCCGTTCTGTCATTCAGGGTGCCCGCTGGGTAACATTATCCCTGAATTTAACGATGCCGTGTATCGCAAAAACTGGGAAGAAGCTTACCAGATATTATCATCAACCAATAACTTTCCGGAGTTTACCGGCAGAATTTGCCCTGCTCCGTGTGAGTCGGCATGTGTGCTGGGCATTAACAAACCTGCCGTAGCTATTGAGGAAATTGAAAAACACATCATTGAAATAGCTTACGCTAATAACCTGGTTAAACCTACAGCGCCTGTTATTAAAACAGGTAAAAAGGTTGCCGTTATAGGCTCTGGTCCGGCTGGACTGGCTGCTGCTGCGCAACTGAGCAAGGCAGGCCACTCGGTTACCGTTTACGAACGTGACGATAAAGCAGGCGGTTTATTACGCTACGGTATCCCTGATTTTAAACTGGAAAAATGGATCATCGACCGCCGTATACAGGTGATGGAAGAGGATGGCGTTGAGTTTAAATACAATGTTGAAGTAGGTAAAGATCTTTCAGCCGAGGAAGTGGTGCGTAACCATGATGCAGTTGTATTGAGCGGTGGTTCAACCATCCCGCGTAACTTACCTATGCCAGGCAGGGAATTAAAGGGTATTCATTTTGCGATGGACTTTTTAAAGCAACAAAACAAACGCGTTGGCGACAGTAAATTTGATACTGAAGATATTTTTGCAACAGGTAAAGAGGTGGTAGTGATTGGTGGCGGTGATACCGGCTCTGATTGCGTGGGTACATCAAATCGCCAGGGTGCGACATCGGTTAAGCAGTTTGAAGTGATGTTCAGGCCGCCTGAGGCACGTACACAACACATGCCTTGGCCAACATACCCAATGGTATTAAAAGTAACCAGCTCGCATGAGGAAGGTGCTGACCGCTATTGGGGTATCAATACAAAAGAGTTTTTAGGCGATGAAAATGGTGAATTGCGTGCTATCAGAGTAAGCGATGTTAGCTGGGAAGTTGATGTTTTGGGCCGCCCGGTGAAATTTACCGAGGTTGAAGGTTCAGAGCGTGAGATACCTTGCCAAAGGGTTTTCCTGGCGATGGGTTTCTTACATCCGCAGCACGAAGGTTTACTTAAAAAATTAGGTGTTGAACTTGATGTGCGCAAAAATGTAAATGCCAACGATGTTACTTATCGTACCAACGTAAGCAAAGTATTTTCAGCAGGCGATATGCGCAGGGGACAATCACTGGTGGTTTGGGCAATATCCGAAGGCCGCGAATGTGCCCGTAAGGTAGATGAATTCCTGATGGGGCATTCTACTTTAGAAAGCAAAGATGCTGTAAATCAGTTTGAACAGGTTTTTTAAGCCCTGACTTCCTGAAAGGGAATAATAAAACGAAGCCTTTATTAACCAATCATATCAAGCCGGATAATTATCCGGCTTTTTTTGTTTTAATAGATAATCTACACTAGATTGAAACTTACGAAGTTTTAGAAACTTCGTAAGTTTTGTGCAATAGGCTTTTTAGTTGAGAGTTATTTCTCCAGGTATTCTTTCAATGATGTACCTGTAATATGTGTCCAGCCTTTGGTAAAGCTTTCTGTTGCAAAATCTTTATTGTCTTGCTGGAAGGTTTCAAGGCCTGTGTGTGTGAGCTTTAGCCTGGTTTTGCCGCCTTCATCAAACAACTCCCAGGTTACGAATGATTCACCCGGGTAATCTTTATATACCCAGCTGTGAGCAAGCTTTTTACCGGGAATAACCTCTGTTATCTCACAAAGGTGGATATAGGTTTTTTCTTTGGAACCGCCCTCGAAGGTGAATTTAAAGCCAATTTCGGGTTTAAAATCCTCCAACTGGAAATACCATTCCTTCATTTTGTTGTGATCGGTTAATGCTTCCCACACTTTGCTGATAGGGGCGTTGTAGGTTCGTTCAATTACAAATGGTTGTGTGCTCATATTATTTAATTTAGGTGGTTAATTGTCTCTACGGGTTATTTTTCTTCATCCAAAAATTTGCCTAGGGCATCCAGCTTATCAGTCCAGAAAACGCGGTATTGCTCTATCCAGTCGGATACTTCTTTAAATTGCTTGAAATTGGCTTTACAATAGTGCTCACGACCCTGTTGGGTAATGGTAACTAAACCACATTCCGTTAATATTTTTATGTGTTTGGATATAGCGGGCCTGCTTACTGTAAAATTATCAGCAATGGAATTTAAGTTTAATGATCTGTGGGCTATCAGGTTGATGATTTCCCTGCGGGTAGGATCGGCAATAGCCTGGAATACGTCTCTGCGCATATATTATATATAGGTAACCGTTTGGTTACAAATATATAGGTAACCATTTGGTTACGCAAGGGATTTTTTATAATTTTTTCTCCGCACATCATGGCGTGGGAATCCCCGACCATGCAAGTCGATGATGCTTTTCTGTTCGCTCTGTAAAGTTTGGGATTGCTTCGTGCCTCGCAATGACGTGTGGCTATAAGTTTACTTTTCAGCCGGATTCTTCTTGTCGCCAAGCAATTTGTCAACCATCTTAACTAATCGTTCCTCACGTGTTTTCTCCTGTTTGGCAGACAGGATCCAAACTACATATTCCTTTTTATTCGAGTAAGAGAGTTGCTGATAAAAGGCCATAGCCTGTGGTTTATCTTGTAGGATCTCAGCCATATCAGCAGGAAGCGTTATTTGTCTGTTTTCAATATCGATATAATCACCATATTCATTTTTGGCGATATTGGCGTTGCGACTATCGGAAAGTTTGGTTAGTTCAACAGGTTTAAAGCGCAATGCGGTCCATGTTTCATTTACGGATACTGAGGTGACTATCCGCAGGCCAAGATTTGTTAACTCATCCCAGCTACCCATCATTTCCAGCCCACTATCCATGCCCGAACTTTTCTTGGGATAGGTCACCCAAAATACGGTATCTGGCTTTAATATGGGTTTAAGTATGGTTAATGATGATGTAAGTTCAGCGGCATTTTTTATGAATAATTGTATACCATCAAATTCTCCTGTAGGTTCATAGCTTACCGTTACATTATCTGGTAATGGTTCAATTACAGTAAGGTAATTGCCTGGTGCGTTAAAGAATAACCAGTGCTTGCCCGATTTTATCTGAAGTTTTTGAGGTAAGTTCATTGGTTCATTAGTTCAATTGTTCATTGGTGCAATGGTTGAATAACAAAGCTAATTTACAAATAAATCAGCCATGAACTATGAACCATCAACTAAACTACCATCTTCGAAAAGAAATCCCACAAAACAATACCTGCAGATACAACGATATTGAAGGAGTGCTTGGTGCCAAACTGCGGTATCTCAATACAGGTATCTATCTTCTGCATTACATCGTCGCTTACACCGTTTACCTCGTTGCCAAAAATAAGGGCATATTTTTCATCCCCGGCAGGGTTAAAATCATTTAACATGATGCTGTTTTGGGCTTGTTCAATAGCGATGATCTTATATCCCTCAGTGCGCAAATGCTCAACAGCCTGTAGCGTATCGCCAAAATACAGCCAGCTAATGGATTGCGTAGCGCCAAGTGCGGTTTTTTCAATTTCACGGTGGGGGGGCTGGGCTGTAATACCGCAAAGACAGATCTGCTCAACTGCGAAACCATCTGATGTGCGGAATATAGAGCCTATATTGTGCATACTCCGCACATTATCCAATACAACCGCAACCGGAAGCTTTTTCTGCGCTTTAAATTCATCTACCGAAGCGCGGTTCAGTTCATCCAGTTTTAGCTTTTTATAGTCGTTGTTTATCGGGTCATTAGTCATTTGCGGTATTCTTTAGCAATAAAGCGGCAAATATACCTAATCCTGATACTTTATACCCTGATTGCCTGTTCTTCCTTTAATAAACCAACGCCATCGCCAATTAGTGAGCTATAAACAGAAGGAGCATAGCCGATTTTTTTGGTGTAATACTCCGTTACTTCCTTTGCGAATTTTTCGAATGACGATTCTTTAACCAATGCTATGGCACAACCACCAAATCCTGCTCCGGTCATACGTGCGCCTGCAACGTCCGGGTTGGTTTTGCTGTATTCAACAACGGTGTCAAGTTCCTTGCCGCTTACTTCGTACAAGTCGCGAAGCGAGTCATGTGAGGCATACATCAAACGGCCAAATTCTGCCAGATTATTATTGGAAAGTGCTACACCAGCTAATTTAACACGGTCGTTTTCTTTAATAACATGCTCTGCACGCTTTTTAACTATCGCGTCGGTAATTAAATGCTCATATTTCTCAAACGTTGCGGTGTCAATATCACAAAGGTTATGAATATCCAGTTCCTGCTGTAAGGCTTTTAATGCAGCTTTACATTCTAAAACGCGTTCGTTATATTTTGATTCAGCCAGTTTGCGCGGTTTATTGGTATTGATGATGGCTAAAATATGATCGCCGAGGTTGCTATCAACGGCCTGGTAATCGAGTGTATCGCAGTTTAACATCAGCGCCTTGTTTTTTTCGCCAAAAGCTACTGCAAACTGGTCCATAATGCCACTATTTAAGCCAATAAAGTTGTTTTCAACTGATTTTGCCAGTTTAACAAGATCAAGTTTTGAGTAATCGCACTCAAAAAGATCATTCAAAGCAAAGGCAGTAACCACCTCAATTGATGCTGATGAAGAAAGGCCCGAGCCGATAGGTATATTACCGAAATACAGAAAATCCAGACCTTTTAAAGATTTGTCATCCTTAACAAAATGTTGTATTACCCCTAATGGGTAATTGTACCATGTTTTGCCATCTTTTTTATAGTCTTTTTGTAATGGTATTTCAAACTGCTCGTCAAAATTTACACTTCTGAAACGGAAAACTTCTTCATTATTAGGCGATACTAACAGGTAAGTGCCTAAAGTTACGGCGCATGGCATTACGAGGCCGCCATTATAGTCAATATGTTCACCTATAAGGTTAACCCGGCCGGGTGAAAAATAGGCGTGTTCGGCTTGTTTTTGGTATGTTTTTTTAAACTCTATTTGTAGAAAATCTCTCATTGGTTTATAAAATTCAGAATCGGATAAATGCAAATATATAGGTTATAAAATATAAAATGTAAAAAATACAGTTTTTAATTTGAGTGATTAATTTATAAACTAAACAGAAGCTGTTTTTGCTTGTTATAAGCGGGTAGAACTAGTAAATTAATTATTTTAGCATTATGAATCAATATATTGTTACCGGGTATGACTATACCGATGATGGGGCTTTAAAACGCCGCATGGATGTTAGGCCTCACCATTTGGATGGGGCAAAGGACCTGAAAGAAAAAGGCAACTATGTAGTTGGTGGCGCTCTTTTAAACGAGGGTGGTAAAATGATAGGTTCGGTTATGATCCTTCAGTTTGAAAACGAAGAGGGACTTGAAGCCTGGAAGCAAAGCGAAATATACATCACCCAAAAAATATGGGAATCTGTTGATGTAAAGCCTTTCAAGGTAGCTGATGTTTAATCAACCTTGATTACAAAAAAAGCAGCCATGATCAACCATGGCTGCTTTTGCATTTGTTATAGATTATTAATAGATATTAGTGCCTGGTTTTTATACCAGTTGCAAGGTCAATGGTATAAACAGTGCCGTTTAACGTTAATGTTGCGGTGTTGCCTCCATTAAATACCAGCACACCATTAAAGCTAAATGAGCCGGTTTTTGTTGACATGCCCGAAACTGTAATTGTTGCCGTACCACTTTTAATAATATGCTGTGGTTTTGTAAGTACCAGATCGGTTACCACAACATCTACACTGTTGCTGCCCGAATCTGTTTTACTTTGATAGGAGCCCGCACGTTTGTACTCGCCGCTTAAACCAAGGGTGGTTGAGCTTTTTCCTAAACCTGAAAGTGTGAAATTTGAACTTCCTGAATTAGTTGAGGATAGGTTAGGGCCGGTAAAACTGCCGCTATATGATGATATGGCTGTTGTGCTGCCGCTGAAAGTGTTGCTGTTAGGATTGCAGTTTAAAGTATAACTGTATTTTGCAGTATAGCTGTATGACGGCACCTGGCCGGTTGGCGTTTTGCGTGTAATGCTATCGGCCCATACGGTGCCGCATAGGGTATCGATACTGACTTTTACCTGGGCTTCAACCGAGACATCGCTTATGGTGTTAAATGCGCCATCCGTGTTAACAGCAAGCGAAGTTGTTACCAGGTCGGCTGCCTGGTCAGTAGGTGCGGTGTTGTTTGAGTTTACTGTCCCCTTTGTACAACCTAACGCTCCTAATACCAGAAGCGATAGCATAGATCGTCTGAATGTTTTCATATCAACAAAATGAGTTTAGTGGTTCATAATATTTTGATATGATAGGAAAAAAAGCAAAAGGTTTAATTTGTATGTAATTTTTTTTCATACAATTAAACCTTTTTCGCTTTAGTCCTGAAACAAATCGCCGTTTAACCTGCAATCTTATCCAGGTGTTGCATATCATCGGCAGTAAGTTCAACACTAACTGCTTTATGATTTTCTTCAAGGTGTTTTACGCTTGATGTGCCGGGGATAAGCAGGATGTTATCAGCATGATGTAAAAGCCAGCTTAATGCAGTTTGATAAACTGTAGCGCCATGTTTGTCGGCTACTTCTTTAAGTTTGGCCTGACTGGCAACATTGGCCGCGTTAAGCGGAAACCACGGGATAAAGGCAATATTCTTCTCTTTTGTATATTGCAAAACAGGCTCCCATTTGCGGTTATCAACACTATACATATTTTGTACCGATACCACTTCAAAAAACTCCCGGGCCTTTTTAATATCATCCACACTAACTTCTGACAGTCCTATGTGTTTGATCTTGCCATCCTCCTGCGCTTTTTGCAAAAACTCAAAGGTTTTTTCAGTAGGTACTTTTGGATCGATTCGGTGTAGTTGATAAAGATCTATCTGATCCAGCTTCAAACGTTTTAAACTGCCTTCCAAAGCTGTTTTCAAATGATCGGGATGGCCATTCACAGGCCATTGATCAGGTCCGGTACGTTCAAGGCCGCCTTTGGTAGCAATTACAAGTCCATCTGCATAGGGGTGAAGCGCTTCTGCTATCAATTCTTCTGATACATACGGGCCATAGCTGTCGGCTGTATCAATAAAATTAACGCCTAATTCAACTGCACGTTTTAATACGCGTATAGCCTCGTCTTTATCGCTCGGTGGCCCCCAGATGCCTTTGCCAGTAATGCGCATGGCTCCGTAGCCCATCCGGTTAACGGTTAAGTCGCCACCTATGGTGAATGTTGGTTGATATGAAACTGATGTGTTTGCCATAATATAATTATTGATTTATTATTTAACCCAATAGTAGCGCATTTGTTCGTTCACAAGTCAATGGTAATGTCATTTTAATAAGCGGATCGGTACGCCAAATAATGGTATATTGGCATAAAAAATTAATCAATTATGAACGAGCAAAATTTTGCTAACCATCACCGTTATGCAAAAGGGTATCACTTTCTACTCAGCAGTTTAATCCTGATAGGGGTAATTGCATCAATAGTAAATGTTGCAAGGCATTCGCCCGATGAAGGTGATTATATGAGCACCGTACTTATTGCACTGCTATTTATCTGCGCGGCATTAATATTCTGGTTTATGCGCAGATTTCCGCTTAAGGCACAGGACAGGGCGATCCGTGCTGAAGAAAACCTAAGATATTTTATACTTACCCGCAAACCCATTGACAACCGCATAACCATTGGGCAAATAGCTGCCTTGCGCTTTGCACCTGATGATGAATTATTGCCGCTTGTTGATAGGGCTGCAGCCGAAAATCTATCACCAACAGCTATTAAAAAGGCAATTAAAAACTGGAAAGGCGATACTCATCGTGTATAATACTTTACTTGTGTAAATGAAGCTTGATAAACGCGATTTTGATGCCATAGTTGTTGGTTCAGGCCCGAACGGGCTTGCTGCTGCTATTCTATTGCAGCAAAAAGGCTTGTCGGTTTTAATAGTAGAAGGTAAAAGTGAGATAGGTGGAGGCCTTCGTAGTGCAGAGCTTACGTTGCCAGGTTTTACACATGATATTTGTTCGGCCATACATCCGCTTGCTGCAGGATCGCCATTTTTTAAAACGCTCCCGCTTGCAGATCATGGATTAGCATACATCTACCCCGAAATAGCGGGCGCCCATCCATTTGACGACGGTACGGCGGCAGTGCTTAAAAAATCTGTTGAAGAAACCGCCAGGTTGCTTGGGGTCGATGAACAGGCTTACCTTAACTTGATGCAGCCGGTAGTTAACGACTGGCCCCTGATTGCACCGGATGTGCTTGGCCCGCTGCATTTTCCCAAACATCCGCTGGCTATGGCAAGATTTGGATTGCCTGCTTTAACATCTGCTGCTTACCTTGCTCACAGGTTTGATACTGAAAAAGCAAAAGGGCTATTGGCAGGTATGGCAGCGCACTCCATGCAACCGCTTACCAATGTAGCCACATCGGCAATTGCATTGGTTTTAATTGCATCGGGACATTTGCAGGGTTGGCCTATACCAAAAGGCGGCTCAAATAGTATAGCTAATGCACTGGCTTCTTATTTTATATCGATAGGCGGGAAGATCGAAACTGATTTTTATGTGAGATCGCTTGAGCAATTGCCATCGTCGCATGCTGTTTTGTTTGATGTATCGCCAAAACAATTATTGCAGATAGCCGGGCATAAGTTCTCATCATTATACAAATGGCAGTTGGAGCGATACAGATATGGCATGGGCGTTTTTAAGGTAGATTGGGCGCTTGATGCACCCATACCATTTACGGCTCCTGAATGTACGCAGGCTGGTACTATCCACATAGGGAATACCATGCGTGAGATAGCCTACACCGAACAGCAAACATGGAGCGGCAGTCACCCCGAAAAGCCATTTGTGTTACTGGCCCAGCAAAGCCTGTTTGATAGTACACGTGCACCCGCCGGTAAACATACAGTATGGGCCTATTGCCATGTACCCAACGGATCAACCGTGGATATGACCAGCGCTATTGAAAATCAAATAGAACGTTTTGCTCCGGGCTTTAAGGAAAGAATATTGGCCAGGCACACCATGAACACAGCACAAGTCGAGGAGTATAACCCCAATTACATCGGCGGTGATATCAACTGTGGCGTAATTGATATTGGCCAGCTGTTTACCCGGCCGGCTTTGCGGTGGTCGCCATATAAAACATCGGCAAAGGGTATTTATTTGTGTTCTGCAGCAACACCGCCAGGTGGAGGAGTGCATGGCATGTGCGGTTATTATGCAGCCAAAAGAGTTTTGAAGGACGTTTTTGGTCGTTGAGTCATTATGCTTCGCGTCATTCGCTTCGCTGTCATTCGGTCATTGGTCATTTGCTTCGCGTCATTAGTCATTACCAATCTCACAAATATTTATTATTTTCGGTTCTATGGATAAGGGACGTTTAGAGGCTTTTAGCGATGGTGTGATAGCCATTATCATAACTATTATGGTTCTGGAACTTAGGGTGCCACATGGCGACAGTCTGCAAGCGTTGAAGCCACTTATCCCTGTATTTATAAGCTACTTACTTAGCTTTATTTATATCGGTATTTACTGGAACAATCACCACCATATGTTCCAGGTGGTAAAGTCGGTAAATGGTTTTGTGCTTTGGGCCAATTTGCATTTGCTGTTCTGGATGTCGCTTGTTCCATTTGTTACCGCCTGGATGGGTGAGAACAACTTTACCAAATGGCCCACTATATTTTATGGCATATCATTAATTATGTGTGGCGTAGCTTATCGCATATTGGTTATCTCGCTGATAAGACATGAGGGTGAAAACTCCTTGCTTGCAGAAGCTGTTGGCAATGATTTTAAAGGGAGAATATCCGTTGTGATCTACGCTATAGCCATCGCTTTGGCTTGGGTAAATCCATGCATAAGTTTTGTACTGTATGGTGTGGTAGCATGTGTATGGTTTATCCCTGACAGAAGAATTGAAAAAAAGGTAATGCACGAAGAACATCCTCAATAATTTATGAGTCTGATTGTATACACTCTCCATAATATATTATTATTTCTTTTCTGAAAAGAATAAGGCTTTAAAACAGATTATTCATCTACGCTAAAACCCAGTTAAACGCCGTTTTAAGGACTATGTTATTCATATTTAATACATTAACATAATATTTAACACTTAACATTTATTAACAATTTAACAGGCCTCTTTGGTGAAATATCTGTGTTTTTACCCCGTTTAGCTTGCTCACTAAACAATGAAACACATGAAAAAATTAATGATTCTTATCGCAGCGTTTTTATTTGCAATGCAGATCTCAAAAGCGCAAACTGAAAAAGGTGATCAAAACCTGGGGGTTAATTTGGGGTATACATTACAGAAAAGTAACACCTTTAATATAAATCCCGGTGATAATACCTCATCAACTGTAAATAATAAATATAACAGTTTCAGTGCAGGCCCAGACTACAGTTATTTTATTGCAGATAAGCTGGATATAGGCGCTTCCTTGTCATACACTACAGCATCAGTGAATAATATGGATGGTGCTGATATTTCAACGCAATCCTCAAAAAGTTATAGTGCCACAATTTTTATAAGGAAGTATTTTATGTATCACGACAAAATAGGTTTCCGCATGGGGCCGCAAATAGGATATTTTGGTGGTACCCAAAAGCAAACTTATAGTCAACAGCCTGCACCTTATAATGAAAATACTACCAGCAACGGTTATACAGCAGGTTTTAACCTTGATTTCGTGTATTATCCGGCCAAGAATATCGGCCTTTCAGCTACCATTGCCAATTTAGAATATGCACATACAAAGGATAATAACCACAGCCTGGGACATGGTGATAGTGATAACCTGAATTTAGATTTCATAAATAACGGGCTTAATTTATCGGTATTCTACGTTTTTGGTAATAAGTAAAATCAACCTAAACCTTGTTGCCTGCCGGTAAAGTAGAAATACTTTGCCGGTTTTTTTTATTTTATTAATAATACAACTTCTTCGAATCTTCTAGCAATAGCTTCAAAAGAAAGATTAGACCTGAAATATTCCAGCGAAATCTTTTGTTTTTCGGCGATATTGATTTGCGGCGTTTGTATTAATGCTGATAATAGTGCTGCCTCATTTCCCGCCTCATAAAGTAATCCGCAGCGGCCATTGTCCGTTATCATCCTGAACGAATTGATATCGGTTACTAACGGCATACACCTGCACGACATCGCCTCACAAACTGCTGTTCCACTGCCCTCATAATGCGACCCTGAAATAATAATATCAGCGCTATTAAACCAGTATTGCAGATCGTCATGAGGGACTTTACCTATTAATTTGATGGCTTTCCCGTTAGGAGATAACTCAAGTTCGGTTTTTATTTGGGGCAACAGCTCATCTGTATGATAGATCATGTATAAATGAGCCCCGGGCTGCATATTAACAAATTGTAAAAAGGCCCTCACAACAGTTAAGGGCGCTTTATTTTTATTCAGCCGCCCTACCCATAAAAACACAGGGTTGCCCGTAATGGCGGTCTTCCGGGCAGCTATAGTTTTATCCATCGGTATAAATACCGAGGATACCTCCATTACCTCATGTATCTTTTTGACTGATGCCAGGTTGCCTTTTTCTATCCATTCCATACCCATATTATGTGAGGCAAACAGGTAAGCATCAGCAAACCTATCAGCTAATTTTTGCAGGTGTTTTTTTAGTCCTGTAAATGGTCTTTCAGCATGATTTTGTATGATGATCTTTGTTTTCTTGCCAAGCAACAGCCGCAACTGTATCACCTGCAATGGGAAATGCAGACCTTGTATCACCACTACATCAGGGTTTAACTGCTTAATAAAACGATGTGATTCAATAGGGAATAAGTTATGGGAGAAGCGCTTGAAAAAATACTGTACGCCATTTTTTATGTGTTCGCCCTCATAATCAATTTGTTCAATGCTTATTACCTGGTGGGTTTTGGCTAATTTATCCAATACCCCGGCATAAAAGCTAATCCTGTTTAACCATTTAACAGGGTCATTAAATTCATGGGTATAAACATAGCTGGCAAAAACAAATTTCATCTATACTATACGACGAATGCTGCCCGGCTATGGTTGCCTGTCAAGTTTACTAAGCTAAGCTTGCAGGTACGGTGAATGAAAATTCAGTGCCTACATTTTGCTCGGTGGTTACCCATATATGGCCGTTGCATTTTTCAACCAGATCTTTGCAAAACATAAGGCCCATGCCGGTCCCCGACTCATTATTTGTGCCGGTTTTGCTGTCAATTTTACTTTTGAAAAGCTTGGCCAGTTGTTTTGGCGGAATACCTATACCGGTATCCTTTATCCTGATCAGTATGTTTTGCTCATTATCGGGCGAGGCGTAGATCTCCACAGTATCATTCTTCTTTGAGAATTTAATGGCATTGGTTATCAAATTGCGTATCACAATCCTTATAGAGTTAGGATCGGCGGTAGCCATCAGGTAATGCGGTACATGATCAATTAGTTTTATTCCTTTTAGTGCAGCCTGTTCCTGGTAATGTTCTATCTCATAAGCCACTATCTCTTTTATTGAAAAGCTTTTTACCGAGCTTTCAAAGTTCTCCATCTGGCTGTTCATCCAAAATAAAAGGGTATCTAAAAAGTCGGATGTATATTCTAGATTTTTTAGCACGTTGGGTATCATTTCAACCAGTTCTCTATGGCTGATGGTGTTATCCTGCAATAAGCTAAACAGGCCGCGTAGTGTGCTAAGCGGTGCCCTGAGATCATGTGCTAATACCGAAATAAGCCTGTCTTTTAATATATTAAGCTCATTTAATTTGTGTGCCTGTTCATCAATGCTGGCTTTTTGTTGCAATACTTCTTTGTTCCTGTCTTGCAGCATCGCATTTATCCTTTTTTGCTTTTGTTTTTGCCTGTAATAAACAACTGAAGTAGCTATCATTGCCAGTATAATAATCAGGAAGATGGTGTTCAACAACCGTTGGTTATGTATTTTTTGTTGAAACAGCAGTTCATGTACCCGTTGCTGCTGTTCCAGCTGGCGCTGTTTGGTTACAAAGTTCAGCTCGTAATTATAGGAGGTGAGTTTTTGGATACTTTCATTATCCTTTAGCTGATTCTTTAGGTCGATATACTGGTTCAATAAAACATAGGCCTGGTGGTATTGCCCTAAGCCCGCTAAAGTTTGGTTGAGTTGCAAAGCGGCACTGGCACGTACTGATAAATTGCGAAGCTTTAAGGCAAGCGCCTGACCCTCCATTGCATATTTATAAGCGTTTTTATAATCCTTTTGCATATTATACGCCGTAGCCAGGCCTATTGACGCGTATGCCTGGTTATAAACAAATTTGTATTTTTCTGCTAATCCCAATGCTGTATCAAGGTAGCTGATAGCCAGTTTCATTTGATCTTTATGCGCATAGCATAAACCCAGATCAGCATAAACAGAACTTAAGCCATCAATGTCGTTTTGTTTTTTGGTAATAGCTAATCCCTTTTTTAAATAAACAATAGCATTATCATATGATGTTTGAGCAAGTAAAACTTCGCCAATATTCTCATTCATTGTGCTAACGCCCTGCAAATCATTTTCATTCTGAATAATATTGAGCGCTTTTTTATAATATTCAAGTGCGTTGGGGTATACCCCCATGTTTTGCAGCACAACACCTATGTCATTATATATTTCGCCCGAAAGAATAGTGGAGTGATTTTTAACAGCGATAAACAGGGCTTTATAATAAAAATCAAGCGCGTTTGGCAATTGCCCCATGGCATAATAAACAATGCCAATGTTTTTATAGGTATCAGCTAGCCCTTCTTCATTATTGATATGCTTGTTTGCCTTGGTTGCTAAATTAAGGTAGTTAAGGGCCAGGTTATAATTGGCCAGCAAAGTGTACATGCGCCCATAGGATATATAGCAGGCACTTAAGCCCTTATAATCACGCAGGTTTTTAAAGATAGTTGTTGCTTCATCAAAATCTTGTCGCGCTTCTGCCGTCTTACCATTAAAATAACTTACATGGCCTGTTTGCAGTAGGCCGCGGGCTAGACCCGCACTGTAATTTATTTTTTTAGCCAGGGCAATACTTTTCTTTGCATAGTAGTAAGTACTATCGGGGTTGGTATGAAAATAATCTTCAGCAAGTTTATTTAAGCGGTTTATAGTAGCCGTGTCGGCATTGGTGTTATTATTAAGCGAATGGGGTAGTAAACCTTTAATACTATCAATACTGCCGTTGCTAAAAGCAGCGAAACCTGTTAGATAAAATAATAAGAATGTTAACGTAAAGGAAAACTTCAATTTTGTAAATAAATTATTATTTAACGCACTCATTAACTGGATATGTCATTATACGCATGTTGTAGTTAATAATGTTTGGTTTGCCCCCAGATATTTTTATAAAATAGATAAAATATCGACCTATAAAGTTACTTAATAGTTAACGTTGTTTGTGTGTAATATCTCCGGTATTTTGCAATATTTTAAAATGAGAGTAATAGTTATTATCAGCCATGCTTGTTGAGTGTGTTTTTGGTGATAACAATTACATAAATGCCTTGAAAACAAGTTTTAATTAAAAATATATTCTTTACGTTTCAGCTTTATAAGTCTAATCCTTTTTACATGCTGAAGCCTTATTTTCAACCTGTTGTAATATTGGTTTCCGGTTTTATTCATATTCCTGTCTGAAAAATAGAACCTGATAATCCGGGGGCTTATTTCTTTTGATATTACTGTCCGATTGGTTAACCATAAAATGGTACAGTAAAAAATAACCTGGTAAATAAAAGCGCTGATGAGTAAAATTGTAAAGAGGCAGAATATCAATTGAAAAGTAGGCTAGCGTTTAGGGTGTTGAAACAATCATATAAAAAAAGAAAGCCCATCCTGTATAAGAATGGGCTTCCCAATTTATGAAAGTGATTACTATTTCAGTATCCACATAATACCGTTTATATCATCATTGCCACCATATTGGTTAGCTAATGCTGTATTATAATTGGCAGTATTTGCGGTACGCTCGCTTGGCGGATATTGGAAACGTTGTGCTATACGCTGACCGTTATCTGTACCCGGGCCAGTAGTAAAGGTTGGCACACCGGTACGGCGATAGGTAAAGTATGCCTCCAAACCTGAGTGTCGGAATAATGCCAGGTATTTCTGTTGTAATATCTGGGTTAAACCAGTTGTACCACCTGCATATTTTACAGCTGTTTGGTTATAATAAGTGTTCCAGTTAGTGTTAATAGTGTAAGCATCATAATTACCTAACACAGCAACACTTGTTGATCCAGGGCGATAAAAATATGCTGTAAATGAACCGGTTGTTGGGATGCTGTATGATGCCATTGAAGCCTGTATGCCAGCCTCGTAGTAGGTTTCGGCATTGCCCGCAGTCCAGCCGCGGTTTATAGCTTCAGCTATGTTAAACTGTAACTCAGCATAACCAATTTGTATACTTGGCTCACCTGTATAAGTTGAGTAGTAACGTTTGCGGTTCAGGAACGAATAGCGTTGTAAACCTGCCTGGCTATACATTACACCAAGGTCTAATCCGGGATCAGCACCAACGAATGATTTAAAATCAGTTGGGCTTTGTTTCAGGGTATCAACCAAATACCTTGCAGGCTCGGCAGTTACAAAAACGCGCGGATCCTGTAATTTAGTAAGTAGGCTAATGTAAGTTGCAGATGTATTTTGCCTTGAACCGCTTTGACCAAAATTGTCAGGTGTTTGCGGATAGTAATTTGTTGGGCTAACAAATACATATTGCAGGTTATCAGCAGCACTTTGTATTAGCGGATATTTTGTTGGGTTGGTAACAATACTGTTGAATTGCGATGCAACATTCAAATCAGGATCTGATACTTTTTTGCTTAATTGTATCAATAATCTTAATCTGAAAGTGTTTACCACTTTTTGCCATTCAACCAGGTTATTACCGAAATAGATGTCGCCGCCTAAGGTTGCACCTAAGCCCGTACCGCCAATTGATGGGGTTGCGATTAATTGGGTCATGTCAGCGTTAGCGCTTTCAAGCCATGCTAAAGCTTGTACCATCACCGCTTTTTGGGTGTCATAAGTAGGGGTAAGATTGCTGAGGCCTTTTAATGCCTGGGTCATAGGTATATCACCTCTCTCCATGCTCATTTTGCTGAAGAAATAAGCTCTGAAGAATTTACCCATTGCCTCGTAAGGGTTGATAGCCGCACCACCTGCGCTAGCAGCCACCGTTTCCATTGTTACAACATTTTTTATTGTTGTGTAGTAATCGGCTCCGCTATCAAAATCATAGGTATTATTACCATAATAGTTATAGTTATAAATGTAGTATTGACTCCAGATCTCAGCTTTGTTTGATGCTGATGCATACACCATGCTACCTTGTGTGCTGCTGGTTGTGGCGCCATCAGGCAGATCGGGTAGGTTGGTTAATATACCGTTCATTAACAATGCAGCAGGTACACTGCTTGGATTGTTGTTGTTTTGAGTTAATTCGACAAAACTCTTTTTGCAACTGGTTAATGCCATTAATGACAGTGCCGGCACCAGTAAATATATTTTAAATGTTTTTTTCATGATCATTTATCTAATTTAATTTAGAATGAAAGTTTAAGGTCAAGTCCGTAGCTGCGTACTGTTGGCGATTGTAGCACAGAGGTAGCTTGCGGGCTGTTATATTGGTCCAGATCCACATCTTTAAACCTTGCATCTTTGTAGAAGTACAAAAGGTTACGACCAAATAATGATGCTGATGCGTTTTGGATGAATGTATGTGCTAACCATTCTTTAGGGAATGCATAAGCTATGGTTACCTCACGCAGTTTTGCATAAGTTTTGCTCATTAAGTTTGCTTCGTCGGTATTATAATATTGGCTTACATACTCCTGTACAAAAGCAGTTTGTGTATTTGGAGCAAATTGCAATTGGTTATAGTTAAGAATTGCACCTGTTTTTGAATCATAGTTTGGAGCAACGCCGTTAGAGATAACAACACCCGGACCTACGTATGAACCATTGTAACCTTTTTTACCAAAGTTCACCCAATCCTGGTAACGGGCAGCGCCAAGGGCACCTTCAGCAGTTTCAAGGTTAGCACCACCAACCATGGTTTTCTTGTGCATGTAATCAACCATAACACCACCAACTGAGCCATCAAACTGGAAACCTAGAGTAATTTGTTTGTAACGGAAACTGTTATAAATACTCCACTGGTAATCGGCATTTAAGTGGCCCAGGAATTGATCAACCGGGTTTACCAATGGCTCACCGTTTGAACCGTTTACGATCTGACCTTGTTTATTACGTACGAATGCAGTACCATAAAAATTATCTATACGTTCGCCTTTGGTAAAATAACCGTTGTTATACGGATATAAAGTTTGGCCCGCAGGTAATTCATCAAATACTTGTTTATAAGTTGATACGTTAACCATAGCATTCCATGTAAAATCATTCGATTTTACAGGAGTACCGGTTAATGAGGCCTCATAGCCTGTTTTTTTAGTTTTTAGAGCGTTTGTATATTCAATATTATAGCCTGTAGCTGTTGAAATGGTATTAGCCAATACTTCAGGGCCATCAATATATTGGAAAGCAGTCGCACTTAATCCAATACGGTTCTTTAAGAATTTGATATCAAAACCTTCTTCATAATTAACACGGGTTGAAGTAACTAATCCGGTCTGATATAAGTTATTGGTATTATAACCGGCAGGCTGATTATTGTATGGCTTACCTTGATTATAAGCAGGATTCAAAGAATAATTAGGCCCATTATACGGTGATAGATAAGTACTGCCATAACCTAATGGGTTATCATATAATGAAGGGCCTGTACTGCCACCAAAAGCTGTAATTGAACTGAATGGAGCAGGGCCTACGGTTGGGCTGGTTTCGTCAGAACGTACATTTGAATAGGAAGCCCTAACTTTTAAGAAGGAAATAAAATCAGGCAGTTTTACATAATCAGATATTACTGATGCTGCTGATAAGCTTGGATAATAATAGGTGGTTGGTGTTTGGAAAGCTGATGATTTATCAACCCTGCCAGTGCTTGATATGGTCAGGAAGTTGCCAAATGTAGCATCTAATGAGTAAAAAGCACTTAGCACACGCATTTGTGAATTAAAGCTGGTTGCCTGTAATGGGTTTAAAGAGTTATTAAAAGAATATACTCCCGGTACACTCAAATAATCAGTAGATACCCAGCTTGAGTTATAGCTGAAGTTACGCAGGTTACCACCTACCAAACCGCTAAGATTTACAAACTTTTTAATAGTGTAATTATAGTTTAACAATAACTCAGTGTTGTTATCAAACAAATCGCGACGATCTTCGCGATAATCACCCATGTTGCCTTCACGGCCGTATGGGTGTGCAGAGTATGGCAGATCTTCAGTACGTAAGATGTTATAAGTATCAATAGCACTACGTAATGTTACGTTCAGGTTGTTATCGATCTTAAAGTTTCCTGATAAGTAGCCATAAGTGTCATTTTTGTAATGACCGCGTTTCCAGTCCTCAACCATAAACCATGGGTTATGGTAACGGGTGTACTCTTCAAATTCTGATTGCACGCCAACTTTACCCGGCTGCCATACAGCTTTAATTATCGGTTGGTTAACACTCCAGTCAGCACCTGTCCATATAGCTAAATCATAGATTAAGCTGTTAGGGCCGTAGGTAACGTCAGGAAACTGATCAGTAGTTTGCCTGTTAAAATCAATATTTGCTTCGATTGTAAAGCGGGAATCTATTGGATGGAATGAAGCATATAAGTTAGCATTAGCAATATCCAGGTAGTTATCAGGTATATAGCTTTGCTGATGTTGTTGTGAGGCCGAAAAACGGATATTATAAGTATCGCCTACCGCGCTTAATGCTACTTCGTTATTGGTTTGATAACCAGTTTGTAAAAAGTTAGCTAAGTTGTTAGCACCACGGGCAGTCCACGGTGTAGCAGTACGCACACCGTTAACAACAGGGCTGTCAAACTGCGGGATCAGCTGACCTGCAAAATATGGTCCCCAAATATCATAATCACTATCCACACCACCGGGAGCACCACCTTTACCATCAACAAACTCATAAAATTCGTTTTCGCCCGGGCCGTATGAGTGTTGTACACGTGGGAAGGCAAGGAATCCCTTGTTAATAATAGTACTGCTGTTTAAATCAACAGTAAAGCCTTTTTTGTTTTTATTACCCTTTTTGGTAGTAATCAGAATCGCTCCGTTTAAAGCACGGCTACCGTATAATGCAGCTGCAGCAGGGCCTTTCAACACAGTATAGCTTTCAATATCATCAGGGCTAATGTTGAAGGTATCTGTATTGATAGGGAAACCATCTACTACATATAAGGTAACTGCATCACCCCGTATCAATACATTAGGTGTACCCAATAACTCGGCTGATGCACCAACTGATAAACCTGCAACCTTACCTGCTAAGCCCGTAATAGGGTTAGGGTCGCGGGCTGTAGTTAAGGCATCGCCATCAACTGTTTGAGTAGCATAGCCAATACGTTTTACGTCTTTTTTAACATTTAGCGCGGTTACCACCACCTCGTTTAATGCTTTAGCACCGCCTTGCATGCTAACATTAATAACAGTTTGGCTGCTAACCAATATTTCTTTTTTATCATAGCCGATAAAGCTGAAAACCAAAGTTTGGTCACTGTTCGCTTTAACTTCAAAACGGCCATCAATATCGGTAACTGTACCTTTTTGACCGCCTTTGATCGTTACGTTAACACCCGGCAGCGGCAGTTTATTCTCATCGGTTACGATACCGCTGATCTTTGTTTGCCCGAACGTTATAGCCGGAATCAGAAAGAATAACAATGCTGTTATTGCAATCTTTAATTGCTGGTAAATTTGTTTCATTTGCTGTTTTTAATTGAGGAATAATGAGATTGTTTCATGCAGCAATACTAAACTTAGTTTATTATTTATAAACTAAGATAATATTACCGTATGGTCAAGATTATATGTAGGGAATGTTAAGCAGGAAGATTTAAGGTAACGGGAGTGTTACAATCTGCTTACAATAAATTAATCTTACGAGAGTTTAAGATTAATTGTCTTTATTTAAATGCTTAACAGCTAATGATTTAATATGATTGATATTATCTACCGGGATATGCATCTCCTTAGCCTTATCGTCCCAGTATCTTAATTTAATAATTAACTCGGCATCGGGGTTGGCTTCAAAGGTGTGTGCCTCCTCTGCGTTCATCACTCCGCCCTGAAACTCGAGTGTAGTTTTGCTTGCGGGTGATAATTTGTTATAATATTCAGGATACTTATAAGTAAGGTATCGTTTGGCAACCACGTGGCTTTCAACCAAAGTAGCCAGGCGTTCAGAAAAACCAAGTTCGCGCAAAAAGTCGGCGCCTAGTTTTTCGTGGTCAACATTGCCCATGCCGTCCATACTTTCCACTTCGCCCGGGGCGCACAAATGACCGATATCATGAAAAAAGGCGGCAAGTATCACCTCGTCATCATGCCCCTCAGCCTCAGCCAATGCTGCTGCTTGTGACATGTGTTCCAGTTGTGAAACCGGTTCGCCTATATAATCCTCATCACCATATTTTTCATACAGGGCAAAAACTTTATCAACTTTGGTTTCGGTACTTAAGGCTAACATGGGATATGATTTTTGGCAAATGAAACTTATTAAAATTAGTTAATTGTTAACTTTTCATAATATTGTTCACTAACTTATTTATTATGCTGATTAGTAACCAACACTTAAAAATTTAACGCTTATTAACAAAAATTAACTTTGTACAGTTATTACTAATAATAACTTTGACGCTCCAAGACTTAACCTCAATGGAAGAAGATACCCTCATACAGATTAGTAATCATATAAAAGAAAAGCGCCGCGAAAAAAATATTACGGTACAGGAACTCGCTTTGCGTGCTAATGTAAGTAAAGGCTTGATTTCACAAATTGAAAACAGCCGCACTATTCCATCGCTTATGGTATTGATTGATATTATTAAAGCGCTGGAGATAGACCTGAACGAGTTTTTTAAAGATATACGCACTAAAAGTAACCATCCCCCTATATTGGTTAAACGTAAAAGCGATTATGAGCATTTTGAAAAAGAGCATGCCATTGGCTTTCATTATCAGCGCATATTTACAGAGGTAATCAGTCAATCAACGGTTGATATTGTAATATTGGAACTGGAGCCAGGCGCTGAAAGGCCGATGGTGGAAACCGAGGCATTTGAGTATAAATATATATTATCGGGCGAGATAGTTTACCAGTTTACTAATGAAAGTATCACCTTGTCACAAGGCGATTCCTTATTATTTGATGGCCGGGTACCACACACACCACAAAATCTTGCCTCACAAACGGCTACCATATTGGTGGTTTACTTTTTTGAAGAGAAGAAGTAATTTCAGCATCTGGATTATTACCGTAAACACTGGGCAGTTCTGTCCCTTCGATTAATTAATTTTATCTTAATATTAATTTAGTTTGATATTAATAAACTAAGTTTAGCATTGCTGAACATTATTTAATCTTTTTATGGCTATAAAATTAGTTGTTTTTGACATTGCCGGTACCACGGTTAAGGATAATCACGAAGTAAGTAAAGCTTTTCAGTCGGCTTTAAAAAAGTATGATTACCATGTAGAGGTAAGTACTATTGATCCGTTAATGGGTTATGAAAAAACTTTAGCCATAAAGCAGATATTGCGTTCTGTTGAACGTGAAAAAAATATAACGGCAGAGCTTGTTGGTAAAATACACCGTGCTTTTGTGGAGCAAATGATAGCATATTACAGCACATCGCCTGATATTGAAGCATTGCCAAATGTTGAAGAAACTTTTGCCGCGCTACATGAACAAGGTGTGCAGGTGGGTATCAACACCGGGTTTTCAAAAGATATTGCCGAAACGGTGGTCAGCCGACTGAACTGGAAAGAAAAAGGTTTAATAGATTATTTGGTAGGATCAGACGAAGTAGAGCTGGGGCGCCCGTATCCGTACATGATCCAAAAAATGATGCGCGAGGGAGGGATATTACGAAGTGAAGAAGTTGCAAAAGTTGGTGACACCGAAGTAGATGTTCGCGAAGGCCAGAATGCCGGTTGCCTATATAGTATAGGTGTAACCACAGGTGCTTTTAGCCGCGATGAGCTGGAACCGTACAAGCCAACTCATATTATAGATGATATAGCACAGGTTATTGATATAATTAATCAATAGTGATGAAACTGACCCACAGCCTGCGGGCAAAAGTTGCCAAATGGCCATATGGGGTGATCTCCGTATTGGCTGCTATCTCGTCCTTTGGGGCATATACCTGTATGTATGCTTTTCGCAAAGGGTTTTCAGCCGGGACGTACAGCGGCCTGCAGTATTTTCATATCGA
The DNA here is from genome assembly GCF_900105165.1 of Mucilaginibacter mallensis. Lineage (NCBI taxonomy): Bacteria > Pseudomonadati > Bacteroidota > Sphingobacteriia > Sphingobacteriales > Sphingobacteriaceae > Mucilaginibacter > Mucilaginibacter mallensis. The sequence continues at coordinate 3,287,282 of NZ_LT629740.1, read as the reverse complement.
TTATAAAGTTTGGCTGGTAATTGCGCAGATCATAGGCTATACCATGAGCAAGTTTTATGGCATAAAATTTATTGCTGAGTTAAAACCTGGTCAAAGGGCAAAAAGTATCCTGGTTTTAATAGGAGTGGCGTGGCTGGCGCTGTTGTGTTTTGCCATTGTTCCAGCGCCTTACAATATCATTTTCCTGTTTATAAACGGTTTCCCACTGGGCTTGATATGGGGCCTGGTATTCGGATATCTTGAAGGCCGTAAATCAACCGAATTTATGGCGGCGGTATTATCCATCAGCCTCATTTTTGCTTCAGGTTTTGTGAAAACAGTAGCACGCACATTAATGGCCTCATTCCACGTGAGTGAATACCAGATGCCATTTTTGACCGGGGCTTTATTTGTATTGCCGCTGCTTTTATTTGTATTCTGTTTGGAGTTGATGCCACCGCCAACAGCCGAAGATGTTAAGCTGCGTACCAAACGCCTGCCAATGGATGCGGAGGAACGTAAAAGATTCCTGCGAACTTTTTTACCGGGTATTATTCTCACGCTTGTTATCTATGTGCTGCTAACAATAATGCGCGATGTAAGGGATAATTTTGAAGTTGAAATATGGTCGAGCCTGGGTGTAAAGGATAATACCATCTTCACAAAAATTGATTCTATTATATCGGTAGTGGTATTAATAGCCATGAGCTTGCTCATTCTTATCAAGAAAAACCTTAAGGCTTTCAGTGTAATACACTTCATGATCATAGGCGGTTGCATACTTATTGGTGGGGCCACTATATTATTCGCCCTGAATGCAATAAACGCCATGACCTGGATGACTTTAGCCGGCCTTGGGCTTTATTTTGGCTATGTGCCTTATAACGCTGTATTTTTTGAACGTTTGCTGGCATCCTATCATTACAAAGGCAATGTAGGCTTCCTGATCTACGTGGCTGATTCCATGGGATATTTAGGCAGCGTAAGTGTTTTATTGATAAGAGAACTGGGACATCCTAACATTAGTTGGGGAACATTTTTTAAAGAGGGGGTGATGACGGTAGCCATCGTAGGCGGTATTTGCGCCATACTATCGTTAATTTATTTTTTAAGGATAGCCCGCAGTCAGGGTAAAAATAAACCCGCCGACCAGCTTAATATAGCAACAACATGAAACAACCATCAGCAATAGTAATTGGCGCAGGCATTGTGGGCCTGGCAACAGCCCGGGCTTTGGCCATCCGTGGTTATAAAGTAACCATATTTGAACGTAATGAACGTGCGGTAGGCGCATCTATCCGCAATTTTGGGATGATATGGCCCATAGGGCAGGCAACAGGTCCGCTGTTTGACCGTGCCATGCTGTCGCGCAGTATCTGGAAAGAAATTTGCACCGAAGCTAATATATGGCATGATGAGGTAGGCTCGTTACACATGGCTTACCATGATGATGAACTACAGGTAATAAAGGAATATGTGGACGTTAACCACTTACACCGTGACTGTAGCGTGCTTACACCTGAACAAACTTTAGCAAAATCACCGGCGGTTAACCCGGATGGTTTAAAAGGCGCGTTGTTCAGCAGTGAAGAGATGATCGTTGAATCGCGTGTGGCAGTAGGGCAGGTGGCAAAGTACCTGGCAGATAAATATGATGTGGAGTTTCATTGGAACACAGCCATCAGCGAAATACAGCACCCCAAAGTAATATCCGGCAACCGCAATTGGGAAGCTGATGAAATATTTGTTTGCAGCGGTGCAGATTTTGAAACACTTTATCCCGAGCTTTTTTTAAGTTTGGAGATCAGCAAATGCAAACTGCAGATGATGCGCCTGGTTAGTCAGCCCGGCGATTGGCGTATTGGTCCGGCGTTATGCGGTGGTTTATCCATGATCCATTATCCCGGTTTCCAGGCGGCGGCATCATTGCCTGCATTGCGCAAAAGATATGAGGAGCAATATGCCACACAATTAAAATGGGGGATACACGTAATGGCCTCTCAGAATGGTAGCGGTGAGCTTACCATAGGCGATTCACACGAATATGGCCTGGTGCATGACCCATTTGATAAGGAATTTATTAATACCATGATAACAGCGTACTTACATACCTTCGCTAATTTTAAGGATTGGAAACTGATGCAGTCGTGGCATGGTATTTACCCTAAAATGATGAACGGCGAAACAGAACTGATAAGAGATATTGAACCGGGTGTAACGGTAATAAACGGTGTCGGCGGTAATGGTATGACCTTGTCATTCGGCTTATGCGAACAATACTTTGCATCAAGGGAGAAATAAAATTATAAAACGGTAATTCTTAATACAACAACCTCAATATTATAATGGATAACAGGAGAGATTTTTTAAAGAAAGCTGCATTGTTAACTGGCGCGGCAGGTGTTACCAGCGTTTTACCCGCATCAATACAAAAGGCATTAGCTATAAATGCACCTGAAGGCAGCACTTATATGGATGCTGAGCATATTGTAATTTTAATGCAGGAAAACCGCTCTTTCGACCATTGTTTCGGCACATTGAAAGGTGTACGTGGTTTTAATGATCCACGTGCTATTGATCTGCCAAACAAAAATAAAGTATGGCTGCAGTCAAATGCTGAAGGTGAAACTTACGCGCCATTCCATCTGGATATAAAAAATACGAAAGCTACCTGGATGAGCTCGTTACCACACTCGTGGAAAAACCAGGTTGATGCCCGTAACGATGGCAAATTCGACCAGTGGCTTAACGTAAAAAAGAATAGCATAAAGGAATATAGCCACATGCCTTTAACCATGGGCTACCATAATCGCGAGGATCTTCCATTCAATTACGCGTTGGCTGATGCGTTCACTGTTTGTGATCAGAATTTTTGTTCATCGCTTACCGGTACTAATCCTAACAGGCTTTATTTCTGGACGGGTACAGTGCGCGAAGAGCAAAATGAGAACTCAAGGGCCAATGTTTGGAACGAGGATATGGACTATGGTACTTTGAAATGGGCAACTTTTCCTGAACGTTTGGAAGATAACGGCATCAGCTGGAAATGCTATCAGAATGAAATGAGTATTGATGTTGGTTTTGAAGGGGAGGAAGATCCATGGCTATCAAATTTCCAGGATAACCCGCTGGAGTTTTTCGCCCAATACAATATCCATCTGCACAAAAAACATTTGGAAGCATTGGACAAAAGATTGGTGCAATTGCCTGTAATGATAGATGATCTAAACAAGAAAATAGCAGCTCTTCCAGCAGGCGATGCGCATATTGACCACCTGCAAAAACAGGTTAAAGAGATGCAGTATTATCTTGATCAGTTTAAAAAGGAGAAGGAAACTGTTGATCCTAACGGCTTTGATAAACTATCAGATCGTGAAAAAAGCATCCATTTAAAAGCCTTCAATACCAATACAAACGATCCGGATTATCATACGCTTACTAAGTTAACTTATGATGATAATGGCACACAACGTGAAGTGCAGGTGCCTAAAGGAGATGTATTGCACCAGTTCAGGCAGGATGTAAGTAAGGGAAGCCTGCCAACGGTATCATGGCTTACCGCTCCTGAAAACTTTAGTGATCACCCATCAGCAGCGTGGTATGGCGCCTGGTATGTATCCGAAGTGTTTGATATCCTTACCAAAAATCCGGAGGTGTGGAAAAAGACCATCTTCATCTTAACTTATGATGAAAATGATGGCTACTTTGATCACGTACCGCCGTTTACAGCACCACATTCACATAAAGAGGGTACCGGTAAAGTGTCAAAAGGGGTAGATACCCGTGTGGAATTTGTAACGCTTGAGCAGGAACAGGCACGTAAGGATTTTCCTGAGAAATTTGATAAAGAAAACTCAATAGGCTTAGGTTTCCGTGTGCCAATGGTGATCGCTTCACCGTGGAGCAAGGGTGGTTATGTAAATTCAGAGGTATTCGATCACACTTCAACCCTGCAATTCCTGGAAGATTTCCTGAGCAAAAAAACAGGTAAAAAAGTACTTGAACCCAATATCAGTGATTGGAGGCGGACTGTTTGCGGTAACCTTACCTCTGCGTTCAGGCCATATAATGGTGAAGCTATACCTAACCCTGAATTTTTAAAGAAGGACCCTTTTATAGAGGGGATTCATAACGCGAAGTTTAAAAAATTACCATCCGACTATAAGTTGCTTACCCGGGCTGAGATCGACCTGATCAATACCAATCCGGTTAATGCACCTTATATGCCGCAGCAGGAAAAAGGCATTCGCCCGGCATGTGCATTGCCTTATGAGATGTATGCTGATGGTAAATTAAGCGCTGATAAAAAGTCGTTTGAAATAAAGTTTACCGCGGGTAATAAGGTATTTGGTAATAAGGCAGTAGGTGTGCCATTTAATGTGTACGCGCCGGGCAAATACCTGCAGCAAGCAGATGGCGCATTAGGCGATGTACGCACCTGGGCATACGGTTTAACTGCCGGTGATACGCTGGGCGATGCCTGGCCACTGAATGAGTTTGCCGACAACCAGTATCATTTAAGAACTTATGGCCCTAACGGTTTCTTCCGCGAGTTTAAAGGCAATGCGCAGGACCCGGATATTAACATCCATTTTGACTATCAGCGAAGCCTGACCAGCAATAAGCTTACCGGCAACGTGATATTGAAATTGAGCAATGCCACCAAAAGTGGTCAAATGGTAGAGATAATTGACAACGCTTATAAAACCAATAACTACAAAAAGCTGGTATCACCATCTGGCGAAAGCAGCCTGGTTTTAAACCTTGAAAAAAGCCATAATTGGTATGATTTCAGCGTGAAGGTTACCGGTCATAACTCTTTTGAAAAACGCTATGCAGGCAGGGTTGAAACCGGTAAGCCAGGTTACAGCGACCCTTTTATGGGCAGAATAATAGTTTAATGAACTGAAACAAATATAGAAAGGCGGGCTCCGGTATTTATGCCGGGGCCTTATTTTTTGTGAGGTATTCTATATCGGAGAAAATGTATTCAATTTAATGTAAATTAGGCAAGTATATTATTAATAAAATCTTATTTATGCGGCTGAGGCTATTATTTGTTTTACTTCTGTGTGTATTTTTATGCGGATGCTTCACCTCTTATAATAACCAAACCTATTTCAGAAAAGTACAGGTCAAAAACCAGCCTAACCCCACTAATGATGTTATACGTATCTATATTGATAAGTATGGTTATTTCTACCCCAATATAGCCGTTCCAATCAACAGGTCTGTTTTTATGCACCCTTATAATCATGTAAAGGATGCCGATACAACAGGGGCTAATTTGTATTATTATTTCACAACCAACACCAGGCCGCTGGATTCATTAGCAAGATTTTATAAGGTTAACGGTTCGGGTATTCCGGACAGAATATATAACGATGTGGAAAATAAGATAGTAGCCGCTTATGCTGATAAAATCCACCAGATGGTAGTAAGGCTGCATGCTGATAGATATGTTGTTTTTGTACACGGCTTTAATGTAGAGGATGCTACCGAAGATTATGACCTGTTAAAAAAGAAAATAGAAGAAGGGCATTATAATGACCATAAACATATGGTGTTTATTGAGATCTATTGGGATGGCTTAAAGAACTTGAATAATAAAGTAACATCCGCCATAAAAATATGGGAGCATGCGCAAAACAATAGCCGGTACGTAGCCCTGGCCCTGCGCAAATTGCTGGATAATTTACAGGATCCCATCCCGTTGGTAATAATTACGCATAGTTTGGGTGCAAGCGTTGGCACGGGTGCTTTATTCAACTGTACATCAAAATGGGCCCAGATGAAGAATGAACGTGATCAATTGCAATTAGACAATTTGATGAAGCTGAGAACACCAACTTTTCCTGATATCCACCTGGGCATGCTTGCGCCAGCTATGCCCGGGGTTGAAACATTTATTGATTTTAACAAGCGCTCGCCTGATATTGAAGCAAAGGATAACCGTATTTATCCTATTGTTATTGGCTATAACCCTTATGATTTCGCGGTTAGCAAATGGTTCCTGTCGGCACAAATGGGTGCAACTACTTTAGGTTGTAATTACATTACTAAAAACCAGGCAGAGATTGACCGGGTTAAGAAAGTATTGGCCGATAGCCTGAAATATGATACCGCTTATGTCAGTAAATTGATAGTCCCAATTAAATTTAGAACAAAGCAAAAATTCCCCATAATACATTTGGAGGAACATGGTTTGCCTTATTATTTGAAAGATACCGTGAATATTAAGAAGTTTATGGATGATCTCTTTCTGTAGATAAACTCGATTTAGCAATAGTATTGTTACAAGCATTTTCGTTTATTTGTGCAATAATTGCGGCTACAATGGCAGGTATTAATTTGAAATTATACTATCTTGGCTTGCGAAAATAAATGTAGCTTTCCCTCGGGTTTGCGGTATTTCACCAGTATAAACAAATGAAGTTAAAACTAGGAATGATAGGTGGCGGTCAGGGTGCTTTTATAGGCGCTGTACATCGCATTGCCGCCCGTATAGATGATGAATATGAACTGGTTTGCGGTGCTTTCAGCAGCGATCCGGAAAAAGCTAAAGCAAGTGGTGTATTACTTGGCTTACCTGCAAACAGGGTATATACCTCCTATAAAGAGCTTATTGCGAAGGAAAAACAACTACCCGAAGATGAACGTGTTCAGGTGATCAGCATAGTTACCCCTAATCACGTGCACTTTGAGCCAACCAAATTGGCTTTGGAAAATGGTTTCCATGTCATACTGGATAAGCCTATGACCTTTTCACTGGCTGAGGCTAAGGAACTAGAGAAAATAGTTAAAGCCAGCGGCAAGCGCTTTTGCCTTACTCATACTTATACCGGCTACCCTATGGTTAAAGAGGCGAAACAATTTGTAAAGTCTGGTAAACTGGGCAAGATCAGAAAGGTGTATGTTGAATATCCACAAGGCTGGTTAAGCACGTTCCTGGAAGGTGATAATCAAAAACAGGCCTCATGGCGCACCGATCCGGGTAAAAGCGGCATAGCAGGTGCTATGGGCGATATAGGTACACATGCCTTTAACCTGGCTGAATATGTAAGCGGTTTACAGGTTACTAAAATTTGTGCTGATATCAATATTGTAGTGGAGGGCCGCCAGCTGGACGATGATGGCGCGGCACTGCTTAAATTTAATAATGGAGCAAGCGGTGTGCTTATGGCTTCACAAATTGCGGCCGGTGATGAAAACAATGTTAAGGTAAGGGTTTATGGCGAAAAAGGCGGCTTGGAATGGCAGCAGGATGTGGCCAATACCTTATTGGTGAAATGGCTGGATAAACCCGCCGAAATATACCGTACAGGCGGCGGTTATGTGAGTTCGTTCTCCTCTCACAATACGCGTGTACCCGCCGGGCACCCCGAAGGATATTTAGAGGCTTTTGCTAACTTGTACCGGAATTTCGCGTTATGTGTTAAGGCTGATATAGAAGGCAAAACACCAGAGCCGGAATGGCTGGATTATCCCGGCATTGAAGATGGTGTAAGAGGGATGGCCTTTGTGGAGAATGTGATCGCCTCCGGCAAATCGGATACTAAATGGACAGATTTTATTATATAATCTATCATAAAAACAAATGACAACTATTAAAGGCCCGGCCATATTTATAGCGCAGTTTATGGGGCCGGATGCTCCGTTTAACAATTTGAGAAATATTTGTGAGTGGGCAAGCGGCTTAGGCTATAAAGGTGTTCAATTACCTACGCTCGATGCCAATTTTATCGATCTGCAAAAAGCTGCTGAAAGCAAAACTTATGCCGATGAGCTAAAAGGTATAGCAGGCGAATTTGGTTTGGAAATAACCGAACTATCAACCCATTTACAAGGCCAGTTAGTAGCAGTAAACCCGGCTTACGATCTGCTGTTTGATGGTTTTGCACCTGAAGCATATCGTAATAACCCAAAGGCAAGGCAGGAATGGGCCGTACAGCAGTTAAAATATGCAGCTAAAGCATCACAAAATTTAGGTTTAAACGCCAGTGTTACCTTCAGCGGGGCATTAATATGGCAAATGATGTATCCATGGCCGCAGCGCCCTGCTGGTTTGGTTGATACCGCTTTTGATGAATTGGCCAAACGCTGGGAACCAATATTAAATGTGTATGACGAGTGTGGTATCGATCTGTGCTATGAGATCCATCCCGGCGAAGACCTGCACGATGGAATTACCTACGAAATGTTTCTGGAAAAGGTAAACAACCATCCACGGGCATGTCTATTGTACGATCCATCGCACTTTGTGCTGCAGTGTTTGAATTATTTGGAATATATCGACAATTACCATGAGCGCATAAAAATGTTCCATGTTAAGGATGCGGAGTTTAATCCAACCGGTAAACAGGGCGTATATGGCGGCTATCAGAACTGGGTTGACCGTGCGGGCCGTTTCCGCTCATTAGGGGATGGACAGGTTGATTTTAAATCTATTTTCAGCAAATTAGCCACTTATGATTTTAAGGGTTGGGCCGTACTGGAATGGGAGTGTGCCATTAAAAATTCAGCTGATGGTGCTAAAGAGGGAGCCGGATTTATAAAAGATCATATTATAAGAGTTACAGACAAAGCTTTTGATGATTTTGCATCATCAGGCGGTAACGACGATTTTAACAAAGCACTATTAGGAATTAAGTAATTATCAATAAAAAACAAATATCAATGAAAAGAACCTTCATTATTTTAGGACTGGCATTAGCATTTGCCGCTTGTAATGGCAACAAATCAAATAGCAGCACCGATACTACAACTACTACAACCACCACTACTTCAGCAAGTTCATCAACAACTACCGTTAAGGATACTGTTGGTAAAGCACTGATAGCTAAAAATGATTGTTTAACCTGTCATAAGCTTGATCAAAAAATTGTTGGTCCGGCCTACCAGGATGTGGCTAATAAATACACTGCTTCGGCAGATGTTATTGACACTTTAGCTAATAAAGTAATTAAAGGTGGTTCAGGTAACTGGGGATCAGTTCCAATGTCGGCGCACCCTGATCTGTCAATGGATGACGCACGCGAGATGATCAAGTATATTCTATCGTTAAAAAAATAAAATGCCTTTTTGTCATTTCGACGAGGTACGAGGAGAACTCTTCTGCGACTTGCATCCAGACTTTGCATATTAAAGAAGATTTCTCTCTATCGTTCGAAATGACAGAACGTTATTAAACATGCGTATACGCTAAAAGCGTACAGCGCGTTTTATAAGATATAAACCAACTATAATTAACATGAAATATAAAATTGTATTAACAGCATTATTAGCCGGGAGCTTTTTTATGGCTAACGCGCAAAATGCTAAACCCGAAGATACAGAAACGTGGAGCCCTGAACCGGCAGTAGTAACTCCCGGCAAAACAGGTGCGGATGCACCGTCTGACGCTATTGTATTGTTTGATGGAACCAACCAGGAACAATGGGTATCGGCACAGGACAGATCACAGCCGGCTAACTGGATAATTAATAAAGGCATCTGGACGGTAAATAAAAAGGTAGGTAATATTGAAACCAAAAAGCTATTCACCAATTACCAATTGCATATTGAATGGCGTATCCCTGCTGATATAGCTGGCAGCGGACAGGCACGTGGCAATAGCGGTGTATTTTTAGCATCATTAGGCTCAGGCGATTCAGGTTATGAATTGCAGGTATTAGATGCCTACAAAAACAAAACCTATGTTAACGGTATGGCAGGCAGTATTTACAAACAGTTCATCCCGCTGGCTAACCCTGCAAGGCCTCCCGGCGAATGGCAGTCATATGATGTGATATGGACCGCCCCAACTTTTAATACTGATGGTTCATTAAAAACACCAGCACGGGTAACAGTTATCTATAATGGTGTTTTGGTTGAAAATAATGTAGAACTAAAAGGCCCAACCTTATACATAGGTAAACCTGAATATAAAGCACACGGCCCCGCAGCCATTAAATTGCAGGCACATGGTGATGACAGCAAGCCAATCAGCTACCGTAATATTTGGGTAAGAGAGTTGTAAAATTGAATATCATTTAAAAAGAACAAAATGCTGGATGTAAATAGTCATCCGGCATTTTGTTTTTAAGGGATTTAGTATCATTTTTATCGTGAAGTCAGTTTAACCCGACAGAACAATCTTTATAAACCAATTTTTTACCTTTCCTAATAAATGAGAATCTCAAATACCAAAGCTCTTTGCGGGGTATTGCTGGCTGTAGCCGTTATTACTGCTTGCAATAATAGTTCAAAACCAGATTATGGCGGCTGGGGAATGGCCGGGGGGAATTCAACAGGGAATAAATATTCATCACTTACCCAAATAGATACCGATAACGTTAAAAACCTGCAAGTGGCCTGGACCTACCATACCGGCGATGCGGATACCGCGGCATCATCACAAATACAATGTAATTCTATTGTTGTTAACGGCGTTTTGTACGGCACATCGCCCCAACTGTCGTTATTCGCTCTTGATGCCGCTACAGGGCAGCAAAAATGGGTATATAAGCCAGTTATTCATATAGAAGGTTCAAGAGCAGGGCATTTCGGTATGAATAACAATCGGGGCGTAACGTACTGGACAGACGGAAAGGATGATGAACGCATTCTATATGTCACCGGGCAATATTTGCAGGCTGTTGATGCCAGAACCGGGAAACTGATAGAAAACTTTGGGAAACAAGGCAAGGTAGATCTCCATGTTGGATTAGGTGATAATGCAGCCGATCTGTATGTTACCGCTACCTCACCCGGCAATATTTATAAGGATCTGTATTTAACCGGTACCCGTGTATCCGAAAGTATGGATGCGGCTCCGGGTTATGTCCGTGCCTTTGATGTGCGTACGGGCGAAATGAAATGGATCTTCCATACCATACCGCAACCCGGTGAGGCAGGTTATGAAACCTGGGGAAATAAAGATGCCTGGAAACTTACAGGCGGTGTAAACAACTGGATGGGCATGACCATTGACCAGAAAAGGGGTATTGCCTATATCCCGCTTGGTTCAGCTTCCATGGATTTTTATGGCGCTAAAAGGCCGGGAAATGATCTGTATGCTGATTGCCTGGTGGCACTGGATGCTGCAACAGGTAAGGTATTATGGCATTTTCAATATGTGCACCATGATACCTGGGATCGTGATCCATCATCGGCTCCGGTTTTGGTCACCGTAAAGCATGACGGGCAAATGGTTGACGCTGTTGCGCAAACTACCAAGCAAGGCTTTGTGTATTTGTTCGATAGGGTAACGGGCAAATCACTGTTCCCAATAAAAGAAACGCCTGTTGACACCGTAACCGAGCTTAAGGACGAAAAGCTGTCGCCCACACAGCCTATCCCGCAACTGCCAAAGCCTTATGTACGGCAATCATTTTTAGAAAAGGACATTAACCCTTATCTGACCGATTCAGCAAAAGATGATATCAGGAAACAGCTGGCAACTTACCATACCGGGCACCTGTTTACACCGCAATCAAAAGAGGGTACTATCATATTCCCCGGCTTTGATGGCGGGGCCGAGTGGGGTGGGCCATCGGTTGATCCAAACACAGGGCTACTATATGTAAATGCCAGCGAAATGGCCTGGATATTGAAAATGTACGATGTAAAACAAGCCGCCACCGGTGCCGAAAACTATGGGCAGGCAGGAGTACGGTTGTTTCAGCAAAATTGTATGTCGTGCCATGGTGCCGATAGAAAGGGCGGAGGTAATTACCCGTCGTTAATAAATATCGGCCAAAAGCTAAATGAAGCAAGTTTTATCGATTTTATAAATAACGGGCGCAGAATGATGCCTGCTTTTCATCACCTGCCGCAACAGGAAAAGGAAGCGATCGCTAGTTATGTGCTGAATTTGCCCGAGGAGAAGAAGAAGCCATATGTGCAACATATGTCGGCTAAAGAAGAATTCAGAAATGTGCCTTACAGTATATCTGGCTATAACAGGTTTGCAACAAAGGATGGGCTACCGGCTATTGCACCGCCATGGGGTACATTATCGGCTATCGATTTGAATACAGGCCAATATGTTTGGCGGGATACTTTGGGACAGGATGAAAAATTCAAGAACGTGAAAAATACCGGTACCGAAAACTACGGCGGCTCGGCTATAACAAAGGGTGGATTGCTGTTTATAGCTGCCACAAAGGATGGTATGTTTCGGGCGTTCAACAAAAATACGGGCAAACTACTGTGGCAGGTTAAATTGCCGAATGCGGGCTTTGCCACACCATCTGTTTACGAGGTGAATGGTAAGGAGTATGTGGTAATTGCCTGCGGCGGAGGGAAACTAAACACCAAATCGGGAGATTCATACATAGCCTTTGCTTTACAGGCCAAATAGAGTCATCAAAATGAGACATACAACCACAAATAAATTGCCTGGAGTAGTTAAACAAGTAGTGCTGATAATAATATCGTTATATGCGATAAGTACGCATGCCCAGGCAAGTAAAGGCAAGTCTGTACACGTGATCTTTGATACCGACATGGCTACCGATTATGATGATATAGGCGCGATAACTTTATTGCATTATTATGCTGACCAAGGCAAGGTTAACATATTGGCTACCATTGCAAGTACTAAATATCCGCGCGTAGCTGGGGTTTTAAGTGTGATGAATACTTATTTTAACAGGCCGGATATCCCTATCGGCGTACCAACCGGGGCTGCATCAGCTGATCCTGACTGGCAGAAATGGTCGGATACGCTGGTGGCAAAATATCCGCATAAAATAAGATCGAATGATGAGGCGATGGATGCTGTAAAGCTGTACCGTAAAATATTAGCTAAGCAGCCGGATAACAGCGTTGCCATCATAACCATTGGCTTTTTTACCAATGTGGCGAATCTGCTGAGGTCAGCTGCGGACGAGTATTCACCATTAAGCGGACAACAATTGGTTGATAAAAAAGTGATCAAAATGGTTTCTATGGCCGGGAAATTCCCTGTGGGATGGGAGTACAATATGGATAATGATTCCCTGGCCTCGAAATGTGTTTTCTCGCATTTTACAAAGCCAATTATATTCAGCGGATTCGAGATAGGAGAAAAGATCCATACTGGCATACCGTTGATCCATAACGAAAAGATTATCAACGACCCTGTAAAGGATGTGTTCAGGATATCTATACCGCAAGCCAAAGAAGATGTAAACGGACGTATGAGTTGGGATGAAACCGCGGTATACATTGCTGTGAATGGCCCCGCTCCATACTATAAATTAGTGCCGGGGAAAATTCAGCTTAATGCTAATGGAAGTGACAATTGGGTAGAAACTGGAAATCAATATTATTTGCTTGCCATACGGCCACCATCGGAAATGGAGGCTATCATCAATAATATATTGATATACCAACCCACAAAAAAATAGCGATAAAATTATCTTTTACCGCTATCCATATTTTCTAATATACCTGCAAACTATGCTGCAGCCATAGTTGCTTTTTTGCGTGAGCGCATGTACAATACTAATCCTCCAAAAGCTACAATAAGCATAATAGGGATAATCAAAGTAGCGTGTAACACATCAGGTCCTGCCTGACTTTTGGCTTGTGCCAGGGCTTGTGCCATTGGTGTGCCATCGGCGGCTTTCAGGTAGCTGCCCAGGTCGGCGCCCGCAGGTAAATATTTAAGGGTTAACTGATCATAATGACCGCCCATAAATATCATGTATAATGATACCGCGAACATACCCGCGCCACCCATCAGGTTTAGTCCAACTGCGCCTGTACGGGGCAGGTTTTCGGCCACGAAGCCTATCATACAAGGCCAGAAGAAAGCCACACCTAAGCCAAATATAATAGCGCCTAAGAATATAGCATCACCATGTAGGTTAATCAGCAGGTAAATACCCAGTGCTGATAATATCGCCGAAATAAATAAAACACCCTGTGGCGCCAGTTTATGCACAATCGGACTTGCAAATGCCCTGCCCAATACCTGTACCGATGCTACGAAGGTGAGTATCAAAATGGCATTGTTGGTTACAGTTTTAAAGAGTACATCCATCCACTGGTTAGTGAACAGCTCTGTAATAGCTGTACCGAACATACAAAGGATCATAAAGCCAAATAGCGGGTTGAAGAGCGCCTTGTACATATCGCCGGTACTTACACCCGATGCAACTCTTTCCGTTACCGGGAATTCCAGTTTGGAGAATAAATAACCGTATATTAAAGTAGGGATCAACATAACGCCGATTTCCACCTGTGAGATCCAGTATGGTTTAGGTGATATGCCATGTGCCAGCATGCTATCCAAACCAAAAACCACCAATGTACCAATAACAATACCTGCCGGGAACCATAAGTGGAAGTGGTTTAATTTGGTGGTCTTATTATCGGTAAACAGCGATGCTACCAGCGGGTTACAGGTTGCTTCAACAGTGCCGTTGGCAATGCCTATAAGTAGGGTTGATGCAAATAATGTCCAATATCCATTAGCGAAAATGGTAAGCACAATGCCTAACAGGTGAAATATAAAAGCAAATACCAGTAGTTTCTTCATGCCGATGATATCGACAATAAAACCACCAACAATAATGGCCAGAGGAAATCCCCAAAAGGCGGTAGCCGCGATGGTGCCCAGTTCTGAAGCATCCAGGTGGAATCTTACGGCCTGGTCGTTTAATATCCCGGCACGTATACCAAATGATAGGGAGGTTACTAAAAGCGACAAGCAGCTGGCTACAAATAGCTTATTTGTTTGAATGGTTTTTTGCATATAATCGGTTTAATCTGTTTGTTATAATTGGCTGTTATAAATTGCAATATACTATAGTTATTGTTTAAAAGGCAACACCTATTTTACTGTTCCCATGGCATACTTTATCCCGCCCAAAAGGTGCTGTAAATAAAGCGGATCGGAGTAGGATTCATTGGTATGGCCCAGCTCAGTATAAAAAGCCCTGCCACCATCATAGTTGTGGTACCATGCCATTGGATGATAAGCCGGGTTCTTGCCGCCGGTATAGCTAGTCTCATCAATGGTTAACAAGATATGAAGGTTGGGTTCTATCCATTTAAAGTTGTACCATTCGTCAAATCTTTTCCAGTGTGTGGGTAAATGTTTGGTGGCGATATTGTCGGGGTCAACCACATCAATAATGGCATCCTGTTGTGCCGGGTGACTATCAAAATAAGCGCCTACTAAATTACCGTACCATTGCCAGTTGTACTCGCAATCGGTAGCAGCGTGTACACCCACAAAGCCGCCGCCGGCCTCAATGTATTTCATGAATTCCTTTTGCTGGGCATCGTCCAGAACATCATGTGTGGTGCTTAAAAAGATCACTGCCGCATATTGTTTTAGGTTGTCATACGTGAATTTACGGCTGTCGGTAGTGCTGTCGGCTTCAAATCCGTTTTCAGTCCCCAGTTTTTTAATGGCCACAACTCCTGCCGCGATGGATTCATGATGATAGCCCGCTGTTTTACAAAATATAAGCACTTTAAGCTTCTGCTTTGCCGAAACGGGATTGATACTTAGCAATATTAGCGCAGCTATACTGCATAAAGTAACAAGGCAACTATGGAAGTTAATTCTTTTTTGAAGTCTCATTTTTTGCCGGTTTGAATTTATAATAGGTTTATACTACAATCGATTTAGCAGCAGGACATATTTACAGATTATTTTTGTGGATAGCAATAATTATTAAAATTGTTACGCGAGGAAACGATCGGAAATAAAAAAGGCCCGCTTTTCAGAAGGCCTTATAGATATGTAATAAGCTTTAAAACTATATAAAGTTATTAATGATATTCTCATAATATTCCTGTTTGCCACTGATAGCTTTAGGTTCGCCATTGTCAATAGCATACTGGCGCAGGTCTTCAAGGGTAAGTTTCCCGTTCTCAAAGTCCTTACCGCTGCCACTGTCGTAGGAAGCATAACGGTCCTTACGCAGTTTTTTGTAGTCTGATTTTTGCAGGATATTATCCGCAGTGATCAGCGCCCTTGCAAAAACATCCATACCACCAATGTGGGCATAAAACAGATCCTCAGGATCGGTTGAGTTTCTTCGGATCTTGGCATCAAAGTTTATACCGCCGCCACCAAAGCCACCGGCTTCCAGGATGATCAGCATGCCCTCGGTCACTTCATTGATATCATTCGGGAACTGGTCGGTATCCCAGCCGTTCTGGTTATCACCACGGTTGGCATCAATTGAACCCAGGATTCCTGCATCAACAGCTACCTGCAACTCATGCTGAAAGGTATGGCCCGCCAGGGTAGCGTGGTTTACTTCCAGGTTCAGTTTAAAATCATTCAGCAGGTCGTATTTCTGCAAAAAGCCTAATACGGTGGCTGCATCATAATCATACTGGTGTTTGGTGGGTTCGCATGGTTTTGGCTCGATAAAGAAATTGCCTTTAAAGCCTTGCTTGCGGGCATAGTCTTTTGCCGTATGCAGGAATTTGGCGAAATGTTCCTGCTCGCGTTTCATGTCGGTATTTAGTAAGGACATATAGCCTTCTCTTCCTCCCCAGAATACATAGTTCTCACCACCCAAAGCAATCGTAGCATCCAGCGCTGCCTTTACCTGTGCTGCAGCATGGCTCAAAACATGGAAATCCGGGTTGGTGGAGGCACCGTTCATATACCTGCGGTTGCTGAACAGGTTGGCGGTACCCCAAAGCAGTTTTACACCGCTGGCGGCTTGCTTTTGTTTGGCATAGTCAACCAAAGCCTGCAGGCGGCGATCGTTTTCTTTTACATCATTGGTATAGTCCACCACATCCACATCATGGAAACAGTAGTACTCCATACCTATTTTGGTGATGAACTCAAAGGCGGCATCCATTTTATCTTTGGCGCGTTCCACGGCATCTGTTTTTGCATCCCAGGCAAAGATGTGGGTGGGTTCGCCAAAGGGATCGGCTCCATTACCTACAAAGGAGTGCCAGTAGGCGCAGGCAAAGCGCAAATGATCCTTCATGGTTTTTCCGGCCACTACTTTATTCTCATCATACCATTTAAAGGCTAAGGGATTAGCTGATTGTGCCCCCTCGTATTTTACCTGACCTATCCCCTTGAAAAACTCTTTTTCACCTGTTATTATGCTTCCCATAATTTATATACTTGTTAATTATTTAGTAATTGTTTGTTTAGTAGTGTTTTCCATTCCTGGTAAACCGCCTGAATTGATTCTGTATTTGTTGGTACAATAAGCTGTACCGGGTGCATGTGCTCAAATGCAGCCTCCGGTGATGCGAATATCCCCGCGCCAATGCCTGCACCAAGCGCCGCGCCAACGCTGCCGTCATTTTTATAAAGCTCAACCGGTACGCCTGTCACATTCACAAATGTTTGGGCAAAGAGATCGCTTAAAAACAGGTTATTCTTTCCTGCTCTTATGATGGTAGGGTTCATGCCGTTTTCGCGCATAATATCCAATCCGTAGCGGAATGAGCAGGCAATGCCTTCCTGTACAGCCCTGAACAAATGTGCCTGTGTATGTAAATTAAGATCGATGCCATGTAGATGTGCGCCAACCTGTTTGTTATTAAGCATACGCTCGGCACCATTGCCAAATGGTAGTACCCGTAAACCATCGCTGCCAACCGGTGCTTTTGCGGCTTCGTTGTTCATTTGCTGATAGCTGGGGTTTGCACCAAAACTATTTTTTGCCCAGCGGTACATGCTGCCTGTGCCATTTATACATAGCAATACGCCTAAGCGCTTTTCATCGGTTGCATAATTAACGTGGGCAAAAGTGTTTACGCGAGATTGCTTATCATACGCCAACTGATCGCTTACACCGTAAATTACACCTGATGTGCCTGCAGTAGCGGCTACCTCGCCAGGGTTCAATACGTTTAATGATAAAGCATTATTAGGTTGATCGCCTGATTTATAGCTTACCGGGATACCCGCCTTTAATTTCAGTTTTTCAGCAACTGACGCCAGCAGATAACCATGTGGTGAGAATACCGGGTTTATTACCGGGAACAAACCTTCATCAAAACCAAAATAATCAACAATATCTTTTGATACCTGGTTGGTTTTAAAATCAAAGAAAATGCCTTCGGATAGGGCGGATACTGATGTGGTAATATCACCCGTAAGTTTCATGGTGATGAAATCGCCCGGCAGCATTATCTTATCTATCTGCGCGTATATTTTAGGTTCGTTTTCTTTTACCCATGCTAATTTTGATGCAGTAAAGTTGCCGGGTGAATTTAACAGGTGCGATAAACATTTGTCATGGCCTATGACATCAAAAGCTTTATCACCAATCTCCACAGCACGGCTATCGCACCAGATAATACTATTTCGTAATACTTTTTGTTGTTTATCAACCAAAACCAGCCCGTGCATTTGGTAGGCAATGCCAATGGCTGCAATATCATCGGCATTATAAGTGCCTGTGGCATGGCATAAAGCAAGCGCCTGCTGAGCTTGCTGCCACCACATATCCGGCGATTGCTCGGCCCAGCCCGGTTTTAGCGCTATGATAGGGGATTCTTCATCCGGGTATTGAGCCGATGCTACAGATTGTTGCGTAACCGCGTCAACAATACTAACTTTTACCGATGACGTACCTATATCTATTCCTAATAATAACATATTAAAGTTTGCGATTTTGTATAAATGCCTGTAGTTTATAAATTGGTCGATAATTTACTTCACGAAATTATGCTAATTTTTTTATTCTGCAATCGATTGCAGAAATTATTTTTATTATCTTTCACAAATAAGCCATGAGAAAGAAACGGACTACCATTTACGACATAGCCGAAAAGCTGAATATTACAGCCTCATCGGTATCGCGTGCATTAAATAATAGCAATTATGTTAATGAGAATACCAAGAAACTGATCCTTAAAACAGCTGCGGAACTTAATTATAAACGCAATACCATTGCCTCAAACCTGCGTAGTGGCCAGTCAAAAACTATAGGCATTGTTGTGCCGCGTATCAATCAGAACTTTTTCGCGAATGTAATAGCCGGGATTGAAGACGCCACTTATGAAAAAAATTACAACCTCATCATCTGCCAATCCAATGAGCAGGAGGAGAAAGAAGTAAAATGTGTTAATACACTTATAAATCAACAGGTTGATTGTATCGTAATATCTGTATCGGCTGATAGTCACGACCATACACACCTTAAAAATGTAATAGAGCATGGTATTCAACTTATTCAGTTCGACCGTGTAGTTGATGAACTGGAGACCTTAAAGGTTATTAATGATAATGAACAGGCATCGCTTGAGGCCGTATCGCACCTGATTGAGCAGGGGTATAAGCGTATTGCTTTATTGGAAGGACCTCAAAATCTGGATATTTTCAAACAGCGAAAGGCTGGTTATCTTAAAGCTTTAAAAAAGCATAAGATCCCGGTTGTTCATGACCTGATCATTGAAAATGCATGGACAAAAGAACTAGGCGCAGAAGGTACCCGTAAATTGCTGAGCATGCCCAAACCTCCCGATGCCATATTTGCATCCACCTCTGATTTTTCGGCCCTTGGTGTATTGGAGGTTGCTACAGCCATGGGCTTTAAGGTACCCAGCGAATTAGGCATCTGTGGTTATTCAAATGAGGCTTTTACTGAAATAACCAGTCCGTCTATTACTACTATAGATCAGTTTAGTATTTATATGGGCAAAACCATTGCTAACCTTTATTTCCAGGAAATGGAAAATAAGGAAACGGAGGTTATCCCTAAAATTATCAGTATAAAACCTAAGTTAATTATACGTTCATCAACCAGTAGAAAAGGCTGATAAGGTATAATACGCTGGCTGATCCGCACTAGTTCGTGTCAATCATAAAATATCGCTAGTCGTAAGCCTAAAGTCTTGAGTCAAAATTCAAAAAGAACGAAATCTGGCTTTAGACTTATAACTAAAGACTATTGACTTGACACTAGTATATTGCTGGTATAAAGGAGATCACGATGTTATTAATGCCCATGTTTTCGGACCCACAATACCATCAGGAACAGCGCCATGGGCTAATTGAAAAGCACGTACAGCGGCTTCGGTTTTTGGCCCGAAATTGCCATCAGGTGTTACACCAACCTTGGCTTGCACTATCTTAACTAAAACAGGATCATTTGGTATGCCGCGGCGAAGCGTGGCCCTGCCGGGTGCTGTTGGTTCAACCACGGGTATTAATACAGGCGCAGGGGCTGTTCCGTTTAATATAGCGCTTACAGCTGCACGAAAAACAACCATATCAAAATCCGGGTCAGTTTTACGACCTACAGGCAAAGCATATTCTTTATGGCCTGCGCAAAATTCAACACCTTTGCCAATATGTGTTAATATAGCGGCTACCCCACGCTGATAAGCATCCATTTGTACTGCCGGCCATGGAGAGTCATTGCGGCCTCCTGTATTTTCGGCTTCAATGCCTATGAAGCTGGTATTGCCTGTAGTAATACCCTGCCATTTACCTGCACCGGCATGGTAACACCGGCCGGCTGCAACCACATAATAAGTCCCATCCCTGCCAAGGCCAAGCTGTGAAAGCGGACCCGCAAGATCAGGCCTGCCATTAATCAGCACATCTAATGAGGGCATATTTTGGGTTAGATTGGTAGTACCTGTATGATGACAGAGTACGCCCAATACTTTGCCCATATCACCATGTCCCCGGGTTTCCCATCCGGGCTGTAAAGCTACTTTCAGGCCCGCGTTTGTTAAAACATCCGGTAACCATGTTAATGAATAAGCCATTATTGCATTCCTCCTTCCGATGCCGGCAGATCGGCATTCCCTGTTAAAGTTGTTGACTGGATACCGCAACCATCCAAATTTTCATCATTGTAGATGGTTGATACGGGAGGTGTGGCAATTGATGTAATTGGTGATGACATAGTTGATGTGGTTGTTGTTACCGGTGCAGATATTGGTGGAGGTGTTAATGTAGTTGTTGTCATTTGTGTTGATTGAAGGGTAGAGGATACGGCAGCCAATTTGCTTTCAAAGTATGATTGTGTTGCTTTAGCGCCAAAAACGAAGGCTATAACACCCATCCAGTATTCGTCAAGCCCTATAGCTTTTAAATCGTGTTTTTCCCAGCCTATCTTTAGCAGTAACATGCAAATAACATTGATCATCATAAATACCGCAATACGCATAGTGCTTATCCCTTTATTTGAATCGCGTAATAATTCAGGAAAAGCGAATGAAAATCCCAGCATTATAGTGAAAAATACAATTGCAATGTTCGCACCGGTTATTGTGCCGAATATTTGCTCATAAAACATATAAAGTAAGCAGAGCAGGATCGTGCTGAATCCTATGATCTGAAGATAGGAGACTTTATCTTCAGAAACGTGTAATAGTTTTCGCAGCATAAGGTTGGTTTAATATTTGGTTGATAATTAATATAAAAATACCTCTAAAATTTTAATTATCAATTTATTAAATCAATTAATATATTTTTAGAAAAATGTATTAATTAATCCGTGTGGTAACAAGTTTTAAAAGCATTTAGCTTCTTGTAGAAGTAATAATATATATAAATATTTATAATACTTCTATGTAATATTAAATGGCTTTATATATCTTTAACAATCGGTTTCTTTTCAGTTTGTTAAATGAATCAGGCAAAACACATTTAACAAATTTGTTAGAGAACTTAACAAATTTGCTATTGCTTAACCGGCAACAGCTATAATTTTACTTTACAATTATACTGCGTTTTTACAAACAGCAGCAAAACCTATTTAATAAAATTTAAAGAGCTCAAATTTCCAGAGGAGTTGGTATCTCCGTATGGTTTAATCCTTAGCCGTTATTATTTAAGAACGGAGAGGTATTGGCTTATTTAAATAAAACTTATTGATACCAGTGAGGTAATAGATGATTATTTATGATGCCAGTTATACCCTTTGATACAGACAAGGTTGTAGTTAATAATAATCAAATTCAAAAGCTAATTTTGGGTGATGAAGATGCATTTAAAAAAATCTATGATCAGTATGCTCAAAAAGTTTACAGGCTTGCATTCCATTATTTAAAGGGTAAGGACTGGAGTGAAGAAATTGTACAGGAAACCTTTATAAAGCTATGGCTTAATAGGGAATCGCTTGATACCGAAGGTGATATATGGTCATATCTGTCACTTATCTCTAAAAGATTATCGTTAAATTTAATAAGGGAGATCTCCCGGTCAACCAGTCTTACCGATAAACTGATTTCAAATATTGAGGAAGTATATAATGCTACTGAGGAAAATATATATGCAAATGACCTGGAACAGATCACCGAAAAACTAATTAATCAGCTCCCAAGGCAACAACAGCTAATATATAAGCTAAGCCGTGTTGATGGCCTTTCGCACAAGGAGATTGCCGATCAGTTGAGCATATCGCCCAATACGGTAAAAAATCATATGGTACAGGCGCTTAAAACTATAAAGGCTAATCTTAACTTTTCGTACCTCATATCTATTATAATAGTATTATTTTCAAAATAATTTCTAATTCCACTAGTCCTATCCCATAAGTTCCGTGTTCTATATATAACCAGCCCTTCAAAAGGGCCCAATTATAAACATTGAATAATCATGGATGAGGATAAACTTAAGCGTTTACTGTATCAGTATTTTAATAACTCAATAGATCCTGAGGATTGCGTGGAGTTAATTAAATATATAGATGCTAATCCTGAAAAAGTTACTGAACTATTAGACCATCACCGGTTTAACCTTAATAACGGCCCGGCACTTGGTGAAACAGAGGCAACCCAGGTTTTTCAACGCATAAAATCTGATAAAAGATTTCATATCCCTCAAACTGAGTACAGGCAACAATCCCTTGTAATTAAATTTTTTAAAAAACAGTGGTTCAGCGTAGCTGCTATACTTTTAATCTGTATTTCAATTGCCTTATTTAAAACACTTAATACACATCGTACAGACAATAACAAGCTGGCAAGCAATACCAATAAAGCTATTATAGTACCGGGGGGTAACAGGGCTACCTTAACCTTGTCGAATAATAAAATTATAGTACTTAATAACTCAGCAAACAGGGTTCTTGCAAGTTTAGGGTCATCCAATGTCCGCACAATCCATAATGCCCAACTTGTTTACAAAAATAGCCCGGGCAGTAACAGCTCATCAGCCGACGAAAATGCGATAAATACCTTATCAACTCCGAGGGGTGGCCAATACCAGGTTGTATTATCTGATGGCACTAAGGTTTGGTTAAATTCAGCTTCTTCAATAAGTTATCCGGTTGCATTTACCGGTAACGAACGCCGCGTTAAGTTAACCGGCGAAGCATATTTTGAAGTAGCGAAAAATAAGGAGAAGCCATTTTATGTAAGCATGAATAACGTACAGGTAAGGGTGTTGGGTACGCATTTTAACATAGCGGCCTATAATAATGATGATAATATAACAGCTACACTGCTTGAGGGATCGGTACAGGTAACAAAAAATAATTCATTGTCATTATTAAAGCCAGGCCAGCAGGCTGTTGTGCCTGAAGGTAATAATGATATTCATATTTTGCCTGCTGATATTGAACAGGTTATGGCCTGGAAAAATGGTTATTTCAGTTTTAATGATGAAAACATAACCGATATTATGAAAAGGGTTTCGCGCTGGTATGATGTGGATGTGGAATATAAAGACAATATAAAAGATCAGCAGTTTGGCGGGATATATGACCGTTCAAAAAGCCTTGCCGATCTGTTGCATTATCTGGAAAAATTAGGAAAAGTTCACTTTGAGATTGAGGGAAGGAGGGTGATAGTAATGAAGTAACTCTACTCAAAACTCTTCTTTTCTGAATAATAAAACCAGGAGCGTTCGTACCGCCCCTGGCTTAAGCCAATGCTGGCATTCAGACCATTAATCAAATTGTAGTTGAAACAATCAATAATTATTAATCCAAACTCAAATGTATAAAAATTTTACTGAATTTATGTGCAGCAAGCCTCGTAGCTGTATTTATAAAACTCTGCTTGTCATGAAGATAACGCTAATTTTACTAATGACCACTTTTTTGCAGGGCTTTGCCACAACCTATGCTCAAAAGGTAGTTTTGCGAGTTAATAATGCTTCTTTAAAAGAGGTGTTCGAAAAGATACACAAACAAACCAATTACGACTTTTTGTATAATGCCGATGACCTAAAATCAGCAAAAAAAGTAAGCCTTGATCTCAAAGATGCATCACTAAAGCAAGCGCTTGACGAATGCTTTAACGATCAGGCATTAACCTATGTGATTGATAATAAAACCATTTTAATAACAAAAAAGGTAAACGCCACAAATGAACTGCCTGTTGCTATAGCTGTTACAGGTAAAATAACGGATGATAAAAACTCATTATTACCGGGGGTAACAGTAAGGGAAAAGGGTACCCAGAATTTTGTTACCAGTGATAGCCGTGGAAATTTTAAGATCATAGTGGCGAATGAAAATGCTATACTGGTTTTTACCTATGTAGGTTTTGCCCCGCAGGAAGTACCTGTAAATAAAAGCACGCAACTGAACATTATTTTAAAGGAAACCACTCAAAATTTAAATGATGTTGTTGTTATTGGTTATGGCCAGCAAAAAAGGGGTGATGTAAACGGTGCAATATCATCAGTTACGGCTAAAGATATACAGGATGTACCGCAGGTTAGTATTGATCAGATGCTGCAGGGCAGGGCTGCCGGTGTTACAGTTACCGAAGGTACCGGTGCACCGGGTAGTGCTGCTTCGGTGCATATAAGGGGTATAGGTAACCTGTCGGGCTCAAATGAACCATTGTATGTAATTGATGGTATTGAAGTATCAGGCGATGCTAATAATTATTCTACCAGTGGCCAAACTGCCAATCAAAACCAAAATAATGGCGAAAACGCTGTTAGCCCGCTATCGTTACTTAACCCTAATGATGTTGCATCAATTGATGTATTAAAAGATGCATCTGCAACCGCAATTTATGGTAGCCGTGCCTCAAATGGTGTAATTATTATTACTACTAAGCGTGGTAAAAAAGGTAATGCTCATCTTAATTACGATGGCTATTATGGTGTACAGCAACAAGGCCATTTCTTAAAAATGATGGATCTGCAGCAATATGCAAGTCTTGAAAACCAGATGGCTGCAATTTACCAGGTTGCACCCAGAGGTGAATTTGCCGATCCAAGCGTATTAGGCCCCGGAACCAACTGGCAGAAAGCAGTATTCCAGACGGCACCAATGCAAAATCATAATCTGTCTGTATCAGGAGCTACTGATAAGGTTGATTATTACTTATCCGGTGGGTTTCTAAAACAGGATGGAACAATTCTTGGATCAAATTTTAAGCGTTATTCGTTCCGCACAAATGTAAATGCTACTGTAAAGGACTGGCTTAAACTGGGCGAAACTATGGCATTGAGCCGTACTGAAGAAAACCAGGGGTTAAGTGATAATGGCGGTATAGTGTATAATGCTTTACTGAGTGCGCCCGATCAGGCGGTTTATAATCCCGATGGAACATTCGCGGGCCCACAGGCTAACCAGTTATATGGTACAATTAATCCGGTAGCCCAGGCCTTACAAAGAACAAATAACCTGGTAAGGAACGAGGTGAACGCAAACTTTTATGGTGATATCCGTTTTATCCCGGATCTGACCTTAAGATCAGAGCTAGGTGGTGATTTTAATTTCTCAGATAGCCGTTTATTTAACCCAACCTATGTTTATGGTATTTTAACCAATCCAACCGCAACATTGAGCGAAAGCTGGCAGCAGAGCCTGTACTGGTCATGGAAAGAGTACTTAACCTATAACCATACCTTCGGTAAAAGTAATTTAACAGCGTTATTAGGTCACGAAGTAAGTGAATCAACCTGGAATGGTATAAGCGGCTCCCGCCAAACATTTTTCAGCAATGAACTGCAAACACTTAATTTAGGCGATGCCGCAAGCGCACAAAATAGTGAATATAAAGGCAGCGGTGTACTTGAATCAGCATATGCCCGCGGTATTTATACCTATAACAATAAGTATAGCTTAACCGCAACTATCCGTTCTGATAAATCATCAAACTTTGCTCCGGGGCACCAAACCGGTTATTTCCCGTCAGTTGCAGGTTCATGGCGTATATCTGATGAGCCATTTATGGCAGATACCAAAAAGATTGCTGATAACATCAAATTCAGGGTAGGCTGGGGTGAAGTAGGTAACCAGGATATACCCGGTTATGAATACGGAGCGGCACTTACGCCTGTTACCACGGGCCTTGGAACCGGTTTCTTTATTGATAAATATCCAAATCCAAACCTGAAATGGCAAACATCCATCCAAACAGACATTGGTGTTGATTTTAGTTTGATCAACAGAATTGATGTGTCTTTTGACTGGTATAACAAAACTTCTAAAAACTTCCTTTTCCAGGAGCCACTACCAACTTTCTTAACCGGCGATGCTACTTACCTTGGCGGTATATCATCAGAGTATGTTAACGGTGGTCAGGTTAATAATAAAGGGTTTGAATTTAGCATCAATAGCAGAAATATAAATACAAAGGATTTTACCTGGAACACTACTGTAACGTTCTCACATTACACCAATAAGGTAATATCGCTGGTGGCTAATACACCTATTATTGGGCAAATAACTAATGGTTACCTGCAATTACCTGTTACACAAACAGCGGTTGGTGAGCCTATCGGCGAGTTTTATGGCTATAAGGTAAAAGGTATTTTTAAAACTGCGCAACAGCTATTAAGTGCACCTGTACAGTTTGGCCAGCCAATTGCGAATGGCACATCAGGTACATGGTTGGGTGATATACAATATGTTGATGAAAACCACGATGGAAAGATTGATGCAAGTGACCGTACTTACTTAGGTAATCCCAATCCAACTTTTACATATGGCTTTACAAATAACTTCAGCTATAAGGCATTTTATTTAAACATCTTCTTCCAGGGATCGTATGGTGGTAAAATATTAAACGCCCTGGATTATGCTATTGGCAGTTTAAATTCATTATATGTAAACCAGCTGGCTTCTTCAGCTAATTACTGGACCCCTAGCAATCCAAACTCAAATATACCGGCACCAAAAGGCGGACAAAATTATAACCTTGAAATGTCTGACAGGTTTTTGCAAAGCGCTTCTTACCTGCGGCTGCAAAACGTTCAGTTAGGATATAATTTACCCGAGGCCTGGGCAAAATATGTTGCTATGAGCAAGCTAAAAGTTTATTGCAGCGCTCAAAATGTGTTGGTAATAACCGGTTATAAAGGTCTGGACCCTGAAGTAGGCCAACAAAATCAAAATGTGTTCTTAACGAATGTCGACTTAGGACGATACCCTTCGCCAAGAACGATCACATTCGGTATTAACGCTGAGTTTTAACATAAAAAGGAATTTTTGACATGAAAACAAATATAAAATATTTAATCGGCGCCGCGTTGATGAGCATTTTTGCTGTCACAGGCTGTAAAAAGGATTTCTTTAACCGCCCGCCCGAAAGTGCCATAACGCTCGATAACTTTTATCAAACAGATGCACAGGTAGCAGCCAGCACCAATGGCCTTTACAACTCGGTGTGGTTCAGTTATGCCGCTAAAGCAGGTTGGGCAGTATGCGAAATGACAAGTGGAAACGGGCGCAGCTATTCAAGCGACGTATCTGATTTTGGGCAGTTCACGGTAACTAACCTGAATACACAAAACGGAGCTGCATGGGCCTCATTATGGACAGTGGTTGAGCAATCGAACGCTTTGATCAATTACATGCCTGCCAAGGTAGCATCAACTGTTACCAAATCGGTAGTGAATAACGCGCTTGGCGAAGCGCATTTTATGCGTGCAATGGGCTATTTTCATATTGTCAGGTTATGGGGAGCTGTTCCTATAATTGAAAATGGAAGCGATTTTCTAGGTAATTTCCAGGTTCCCAGAAACAACATTGCTGACGTGTACAAGTTCATTATCAATGATCTGAAATTTGCCGAAGCTAATTGTACAGCAATGATCAGGACAGGTTCAACAACCCAGGGCCATGTATCAAGCGGATCGGCATCAGCTATGCTTGCAAAAGTTTACTTGTACATGCAGGATTATACCGATGCACTTGCTGAAGCTCAAAAGGTAATACAAAGCGGCGAGTTTAAATTATATGGGATAGACATTGCTGGCAAAACCTATAATGATTTATACAAAACCGCTAATAATAACAACGAAGAAAGTATTTGCCAGATACAATGGGCCGGTGGGGCATCATATGGCCACGGAAACCCGCAACAGGCTTCCTTAGCTTACAGTACCGTTATTACTGGTACTGGAGACGGTTATGCCGTGCTTGGGCCAACACCCGATCTGCAAAATGCATATGAAGCGGGCGATGCCCGTTTGCACGGTACATTAATGGAAGCCGGTGATTTTTATCCTGAACTTGATGCAGCATCTGGCGGGTACACTGTTCCGGCTACTGTTGATGCACAAGGCGGCGATGGTGCTATAAAAAAATATGTGGTTGGTACGCCTGCTGATAACGGTGGTATTGGTGCAGCTCAGTCTGCAGCCAATAATACCTATTTAATGCGTTACGCCGAGGTTTATTTAATAGCGGCTGAAGCTATAATGGGTAACAATACTACCTCAACAGATCCAAATGCGCTGGGTTATATCAACACCATCAGAAAGAGGGCAAACCTGGCACCTATCACGGAAATCAATAGAAATCATACTGTACAAAACCCTAATTATGATGCGACATACAACCCTACAGTTCCAACAACTATAGTAAGGGATGATATTCTGGCTGAAAGAAGGATCGAGTTTGCTATTGAAAATGACTACTGGTATGACCTTGGCCGTTTGGACGGATGGAATGGTATCCTTACCAATCAGCATCCAAAAGCTATTACCATCATCAGCCAGCAGGAGAGGGGTACTTATGCAAGTGATCGCAAAACTATTTATCACCAGGCATATACGCCAAGTAATGCAGATTTCCAGCTGCCTATACCAGCCACAGAAACCACCAGCGATCCTAAATTATTAGACGCACCAGTACCTTACGTATTTAAATAATTTAAAGACATGAAACAGATGAATATAAAATCAATTATACTTTACCTGGTACTGGCCGCTTCGGCAGTATTTAGTATAGCATCTTGTAAAAAAAGCGGGGAAGGTAATGGCGCACCTGTTATAACACGTGTGCGCACCGTATATAAAAGTGTTACTGATTCAAATGTTGTTCACCAGATCACACTTGATTCAAGCAGTACATATAACCAGGCTGGTGTTACTGCCTTTGATTCAACAACTACCGATGGCCAAATAGGTACGCTATATGCCATAATAGGTGAAAATTTGAATACTACCACCGCGGTATACTTAAATGGTGTTTCCATCTATTTTAACCCGGCATATCTGTCAAATACCACTATGCAGATCACCATACCATCAAATGTACCTTACAGTAGCAGTACTACCAGCAATGTGCTTACAGTGGTTAACCCGCATGGCAGGGCCAATTTTAATTTTATAATTGAGCAGCCCCAACCAATCATTACAACAGCTGATCAGTTGGCCGGTAATCCGGGGGATGTTATTACGCTCACCGGAACTACATTTAACGGATTATCAGGCGTATCTTTTGGTGCCATACCCGCTACAGTAGTTTCAAGCTCACCTACCGAAATAAAAGTTAAAGTGCCATCAGGAGTTACAGCCGGGCGTATCCTGGTTACTACTGTGGCTACAAAAGGCGGTGGTGTTGGAACCGGGCCGTTGTTATCAGCAGGTACAAGTGAATTAAGTAATAATGTATCAGCGAGTCACCAGGCCAACGGCGTATTTGGTTTCAGTACACCAATATTTGAAGATCAGTTTGAAAGCGGCTGGTATGATTACGGCTGGAGTAACTCCCCAACTATTGATCAAACCGTAGCTAAAAGAGGTACATCATCTATAAAAGTAGCCTATGGTGGCGGTTATGATGCCTTTGTACTCGGGCCAAGCAATAACGCTCCCGTAGGGCCTTATACTGCATTTAAATTTTCAATATATGGCGGTAAAGGTACCAACGGCAAGCTTGTTCGCGTTTCGCTTAACTATAATTTTAATGTTTCTGTTCAAATTATACTTACTGAAGGCGCGTGGACTGATTATATCATCCCTATAGCAAATTTGGTTGATTCGAACAATCCTTTGCCATCATCAATAAGCGCTATAATTTTCCAGGAGTTTAGCGGAAATGCCAGCGTATTTAATATAGATGATATTGGTTTGGTTGATGTAAAATAATAAATAACAGTAAGTTAATGGGTTAATATGGCCGCCACCGTGGGTTTCGGTGGTGGCTTTTTTCTAAAAAAAAACAGAATATATGCAGATGATGACGAGGACAGTTAGCGCGATAATGTTTATTGCGTTGATAGCGATAATGGCATGCAAAAAAAGTAACAATAATACGGGTACAACGACGACCACTACAACTACCGATCAGGGTAATGGCGGGGCAATCGGTCCAATTACGTCGCCCACTGATCCGTCAGTTGCGGCAACACAGGGATTTTTTTTGAATGATTGGCAGGCCAGAACTTTTACTGCACCATCTACACAGGCTGCTGCCAAGCCATCGGCAACAACATCAATTACGGTAACAGCCGATTATAGCCAGGTAGTATCAAAAGTTTCAAAGTATATGTTTGGTAATAATATTAATCCATTTACCGGGCAATATACAGGTGCCGGGGTTGTTACCGATATAACCAATCTTTCGCCCAACATAATAAGGGCGCCGGGTGGGAGTTTATCTGACGTTTATTTCTGGAATTCCCCATCAGGCGGGCACCCGGCAGATGTTCCTGCCCAATTATTAAATGCTGATGGAACACCCAACACCACTACCGGGTATTGGAGCGGACAGGTTACCGATAGCTGGTCGCTTAGCCTTGATAATTATTATAGCCTATTACAAAAAACAAAAAGCACCGGCATAATTACTGTTAACTATGCTTATGCCCGTTATGGTACCGGGCCAACCCCTGTGCAAACTGCCGCGCATTTGGCAGCGCAATGGGTTAGGTATGATAAAGGTCGTACCAAATTTTGGGAAATTGGTAACGAGTGCTATGGTAACTGGGAAGCATGTTACCGTATTGATGTAACCAAAAATCAGGATGGGCAGCCCGCAATACTTACCGGGGCATTATACGGGCAACAGTTTTTAGTTTTTGCAGACTCTATGCGGAATGCGGCTGCTCAGATAGGCGCCACCATACAAATAGGCGCAGTATTGCATGAAACTCCAGATGCGAATAACGCAGAGGGAGTGAGCAATTGGAACCCCGGAGTACTTGGCGCAATTGGTAACGCGGCTGATTTTTTCATCGTGCATAATTATTATACAAATTATAATGAAAACTCGAGCGCGTTAACCATTTTTAATACGGCAGCGGCATCATCATCAACATTAATGAATTTTGTGAAAACTTCTATTCAAACAGCTGGTGTAACACAAAAACCAATCGCTTTAACGGAGTGGAATATTTTTTCAACCGGATCGCAGCAGCAAATATCAAATGTTGCGGGTGTACACGCGGTAATGGTATTGGGCGAAACAATCAAAGACCAATATGGTGAAGCCAGCCGCTGGGACCTGGCGAATGGCTGGAGCACCACATCTCCTGGCGATGACCAGGGGCTATTTAGTTACGGACAGCCAAACGTTACGGATTTTACGCCGCGCCCGGCGTTTTACTACATGTACTATTTCCAGAAATTTTTTGGTGATAGGATGATCAGCTCATCAGTTTCGGGCAGCTCAAGTATAGTTAGTTATGCTTCCTCATTCAGCTCAGGGCAAGCAGGGGTAGTAGTAGTGAATACTAGCGAAAGTGATGCGACTGTAAATGTGAGCTTTAAAAACTATTATACGGGCAGTAACTATTATTACTACACACTGCATGGCGGTACCGATAATGGCGATTTCTCGGGCCAGGTATTGGTGAACGGTAATGGCCCGTCAATAAATTATGGTGGCCCGAGCAGTTATGCATCCCTGGCTGCATACTCAACAAGTACAAGCGGAGGTATAAAAGTTACTGTACCCGCAAGGGGAGTAGTGTTTTTAGTGGTCGATAAAAAATAATGGGTTAAATAAATGTGTATGAGCAGGAGGGGAGTTAGTAAAATAACTGCCCTTTTTTTATGATAATATTCCTGAATTATTAGATAAAAATTGAACAGCTAAATACATCGTTTTAATAAATAGCAGTTTATATATTTACAGCTTTCTTATTCATCACATGATAATAGTTATTCAGTGCAAAGACCAGGTTGGCCTGGTTGCATCCATCTCAGCAATCCTGGCGAAACATCAGCTTAATATTATTTCCATGCGCGAACATGTGGACAAGGTAGAAAACATGTTCTTTATGCGCCTTAATATTGATGATGGGAAGGATGAACTATTGCTTGAAAACTATATTAAAGAGGTATTGCCGCCAGATGCAATTGTATCCATAAACCCCAAACCCAGCAAAAAGGTAGTGGTTATGGTAAGTAAGGAATACCATTGCCTGGCTGATATATTGATCCGTAATTATTTCGGCACCTTTGGCGCTACCGTGCAATGTGTAATCGGTAACCATGCCATATTACAAGGCATATGCGAGCGTTTTGATATGCCATATTACACCGTTTCGCATGAAAATATCAGCAAACCTGAATTTGAGGAAAAGGTAGCCGCGATAATTGACCAATATAACCCTGATTATATTGTATTGGCGAAATTCATGCGCATACTTTCCCCGGCAATAGTTGCAAAGTTTTCCATGCGCATCATTAATATACATCATTCGTTTTTGCCCGCATTCATCGGTTCAAACCCGTACAGGCAGGCTTTTGAGCGTGGTGTTAAGCTGATAGGGGCAACCGCGCATTTTGTTTCAGATGAACTGGATGAGGGCCCTATCATTGCGCAGCAGATCATCCCGGTAAACCATTCCTTTACCGCTGCAGATATGGTACAGGCCGGTAAAGAAATTGAAACCGCCGTATTAGCCAAAGCGCTAAAGCTTGTGTTTGAAGACCGGGTATTTGTTTACAAAAACAAAACAGTGGTATTTGAATAACAGGATAGGACATTAAATTCCGTATTAACCGTTTGTGACGAATAGGTTTCGTAACTTTATAGTAATACCGCTTATTTATTATTGCAATTAGTATTGCGTAACAATGCGAGGTATTACTACAACCTAATAATATGTTACAACAAGTTTTATCATATCAGGTGGCTGATGGCATTGACATAAAAATGCTGAAGTCTGTTTTTAAGTCGGAATTATATTTTAGCGATACGGATGAGTTGTTTTATATTACCGGCGACGGGCAATATATCTACGTGTTTAAATATGGCGTAGTTTGCTTTTTAAATTATGATGCGGTTAAGATCTCAGAGTTTTTAAGGCTGATATCGCCCTATTGCAAAAATAAATTTGAGCAGAGTTTGGAAGAGGAATTTAAGATATTGACAAATGCCGGAAGAAATAAGATAGGTTTTAACTCAATTGAGATCATCGGGCATGATATTGAAGTGTTGCGTTTAATTATGCTGAATGTTTCACAATCCGTAGCACTTGATTATTACCATGAGCAAACCACCAAACTCATGGAAGAAACAAACTATCATACCCAGATATTGGAAACAAACGGTCGCTTAAATATATCGGGCACCAGTCTCAAAAAATACATCGGCCGAACACTTTTGTTAAAAAACCGTATCGCCGAAAACCTTTATATATTCGATTCACCTCCCGAAACCTGGGAGGATGAGAACCTTAATAAAATCCACAACGATCTGAAACGCACCTTCGACCTTAAAGAAAGGTTCAGGAACATTCAGGAGGGATTAAATATTATAAAAGATAACTACGAACTTTTCAGGGATCTGCTACAATACAGGAATAGTTACCGGCTTGAGCTGATCGTTATCATCCTGATTTTGATGGAGGTGCTCAATATTTTCGCACAGAAACTATTTTAAGTTATTCTTGCCCTCATTTATTTCACAGCGTCAGTCCAGGGTTTATTGTCAACCGTTTTTAAAGCTGTTGAATCGGGTACATCAATTGATCCTTTAATATCCCCGGTTGTGGTATCTGCCGTCCATAATTCGGAAAAAAGCTTTCCATTTACATCAAAATAACCGATCTCCAACTGGTTGTTTTGTAAAGTAAGAACCGTATATCCATTATATCCCAGTGGATAGGTATCGCTTCCCGGTTGTGGCCTCGTATCAACCATTACCAGTTTTGAGTTGCCGTGACTGTTGCTATTACGTTCAAATGTATTCAGCTCAATAGGCATACCGCC
This sequence comes from Mucilaginibacter mallensis, assembly GCF_900105165.1. Taxonomy (NCBI): domain Bacteria; kingdom Pseudomonadati; phylum Bacteroidota; class Sphingobacteriia; order Sphingobacteriales; family Sphingobacteriaceae; genus Mucilaginibacter; species Mucilaginibacter mallensis. Next base: position 3,253,012 of record NZ_LT629740.1, on the reverse strand, counting down.
ATGCCCTATACATCTTCCATAGGCTGTTATGCCGCCGTTTACCTGTGCTTTTTCATATATGGAAAATTTGTGCTCATGCCCCCAGATCCATACAACCGGGCGGGTTTTACCAATGAGTTTGGCCAATTGCTCAGCAGGTACCAGGTATTCACCTTCGTCCTTAAAAGCGGTGATATATTGCTGATGGGTTAGGATGAGTAAGCCTCTTTTGTCATTTGCATCATTCAGTTTCAGATCTTCATAAAGCCATTGTATCAGTTTTTTGTCGAAATGGGAGTCTGGCCCACATCCTGGCAGCAATTCTATAATAGGTATTTTACCTATGGAGTAGTACCCGGTATCTAAACCCAATATTCGCCAATGTTCATTTTCAAGACAGAAAAACCCTGCTTTCTGCCCTGCATAATTTCCTGTTTCATCTTTTATACCCAAAGTGGGCAACAGCTTCTTGAAAAATGCGATCCCCCTGGCATACATTTCATGATTACCTAAAAGCGCGAAACTGCCTTTACTACCCCTTACCCAGGGTGAGCCGGGTTTGGTAAAGTTCTGTTCAATTTCATGGGGAGCGCCCACATAGTAAGTATCGCCTAAATGGATGGTATAATCGGGGTTATGTTCCTCCATTTTACGGGCTACATCAAAAGATTGTGTAGTGTCAGTGCCCCAATCGGCAACAATGGCAATAGTTACCGTATCGGTATCTGTTGGTTTGATGTTGTAAATGCCTTTATCTGTACCGGTATAAGTTGGGTATGGGTAATTGCGCCCCAGTCGGCTCGAAAAATAATAATAAAACCAGGTCCAAAGCCTTTTTGCAAGGAAGTCACCGATCTTATTGGCAGGTGTTTCGTATTTTGATTTTTTAGTTTCCGTACGCAGATGGTTTAATAGCGGACTATGCGTCATATCAAAATAATCATCCTGCGTACGATTGGGTTGTTTATTTATATCTTGTTGTTCCATTAACGGTTTCGATTAAAAGAATTTCTTGAAATAGGTGTCAATAAGCTCTTCGCTAAAAAACTTTGAGAATGGTTCCATCGCTTTTAGGCTTTCCATCATACTGCTGGTATTCACTGTTTTCATGGTAGTCATTTGCGTTGCGAAGTCCTGCGCGGCTATCTTTAAAATACCTTTTCCTAATACATTGTTTTTGGCTTCATCCTCATAAACTGTTGTATAAAGTACGGTCGTATCATTCCAAAGATCAAACGGAGAATTGCCATCAACCTTTTTATATCCGTAAAAATAAAATTGCTTGCCATCATGCGTATTAAGCGTCATATTATATTTCATTTTCAGATGTTCGGGATTGTCGGCATCTTTTACAAAGAGGTTAAACAGGCCATCGCTTACAGTTAATGGCTTGTCTGACAAAGCAGGGGCAACCACGGTTCCGCTCATATAGCCTTTATGTTCAGGATCGGCAACGAAAATGTCCATGCTTTCTGTTTGGATGGTGAGCGTAAATAATATAGGGGAGCAATGCTGTTCGCCAGCTGTATAACCCACCTCAAAATCATCTTTTTCGCCTACACTGAAAAAGCCTTTCATGGTTTCAGTAAACTGAACTGCCGGTGCTGGAATGGTTAAATTGGAAACCACAGGAGGAAAATCATAAGTCGTTTCAAGACCCATGTTTTTTATGATAATGTTACAGGCGCGTTCAGCAACTGCTGAAATGGTGAATAATGGATTTGTGCCCAGTGGCAGCGGGATTATAGAGCCATCCAACACATATAAGCCTGCATGTGTTGCCTGCCCATCTGTGCCTGAAAATACGTTGCCGATATCATTGGTTACGCCCTGTGTGGCATCTTCGGCCATGCTGCAACCACCGAGCGGGTGTACGGTTACTAATTCATAATCTAATGCCTTTTCCCATACCAGATCCTTAATAAATACGCCCCCTAAAGCTTCGGTTGCATCGGTCATGGCTTGGCTTACTTTCTGGAAAATAGCCTCCTTGCCAACACCGGGCCAGTTAATGGAAAAGTATCCATTATTTAAACTCATTACACCGCTGCAATCATCATGCGTCATAATCAAATAGGTTTGTGTATGGCTGGTAGCGCCATGGTAGGGTCCACTGATGAGGCTTTTAGCCTCTTCGCCGCAATCTCTTAGCCAGTTAGAAAAAACTCCTGTAGTATTATGCCCAATTGTAGCTGATAACGACATCAGGGCTAAATTCAGCATGGAAACAATAGGAGCGGGCACACTTCCTTCTTCAAAGGTCATCCCATCATCCAGTACGGGTTGATTACGCATATCAATAACGCTGGTAATACACGGGCCGACAGGTTCATATTTGTCGTCGTTCCACAAAGTGCCTAAGCCCATACCATTAATGGGTTCTTCGCAGTTATAGGCAAAGCCCAAAACATCGCCATTACCTGTAAAATGATCTCCTAATTTTGATGAAACTGACAAACCGTTTTGTTTTGACCGCAATAAAATCTCTGTACTGCCCAATGCGCCACCGGCAATTATTACGTTAGCCGAGCGTACAAACATTAGCGGCGCTTTAAATTTATCCCTGTCGTTACCAAAAACATCAAAATAGGTAATCCAGTTATTGGCCGACTGTTCAACATGATCAACATTAATATTACAGAATATTTCGGCCCCGTTGTTTACGGCGTCGGGTAAGTAATTCATAATTAGGGTGTTCTTGGCAAAATGATTGCATCCGGTAACACAATCGCCGCAATTAACACATTGGTTTTGCTGAACGCCAACGTGGTTAATGCCTGTTTTAAATGATACATTGATATCTGTATAATAAAAAGGCTGGTTCATTTTTTCTGCGGATATCTGCATAGCCTTTGATTTGGCCAACTCGGGATAACCGGGTGTGTTTGCCGGATAAGCAGATGGTTTTAGCATATCCCATGCCTTGTTATAGCCATCCTGTAAGCTAGCCATATCATTCCTTATTGCCGATGGCCACCTATCATCCAGAAACACACGGTCCTCCGGTTTAATAACCACGCCTGCGTTAACCTGCGAAGTACCGCCCAGTCCGCAGCCTTTAAATACAGATATACCTTGTCCAACATGGATATCATACAGACCATTTTTATCGGCTTTACTAATGTCGGTGTTTAATTGCATCTCACCTTCGGCTTCCATTAAGGTAACCGGGTATTCGCCCGGCTGAAATTCCTTACCCTTTTCAAGCAGACAAACTTTCAGCCCCGCCCGCGAAAAGCGACTTGCCGCTATGCTTCCGCCGTAGCCGCTGCCTATAATTACTACGTCATAAAAGGGTTTAAGATCAGTGATGGATTTAGATAATTTTCTCATATAGATTGTTTTTATCAGGATAGGTCGTTTAATAAATTCATAATAGTTTAGAGATTTATATCTTAAATTGCTGGTAATCGGTGATGCTCGGTGCGGGCAGCCAGTCTTCACTCAAACCCATGTTTATCACGCTTGCAAAGCCTTCGGGTGTTACTTTTTGAGGTTTATCTTTATAGGTGATAAACCAGCACTCAAAATGATCGTCGAGCACACCATTGGCATGCGGCATAAATGCAGTAAAAAGCGGGCTGCTTTCAATTCCCAAATCACGCATATAGCCGGTACGTTTATGATCCCCGATAAATAAACTGCCTTTGGCGTTTTTACCCATTCTTATACCTGCTTTAGCTTTGAAATAGATGTTAGATGCCATCAGCATATTGCGAAAATGACTATAGTTTACTGAGCCCACATTCAGCGGAAAATTACATTTAGCCGGTTTATCAATCTCTATCCTGAAAGCGAAGTGGCCATTCAGCTCATATTGGGCCGATACTTTATCATCAGTGATAATAAAATCAAGACTGGCCTTATGCTTAGGCATTCCCCATATGCCTTTGCCGCCTTTAACTGATATTTCGCTGCTTACAGGGAGTTCAAGTATATATTGCCCGGTGTTGTAGTGACTGGTAAATAAAGCAGGTAGCATTCTGGGCGCTGGTTTTGGGCCCCTGGTACAGGCAATGCCTATGCTATATTCGATATATTTACCTATGTTGGTATGCAGGTAATTTATTACGGTAACCATAAATATGGCTTTGCCATTATGGTACTTTACCGCGTGCAGCTCGTTACCGGGCAGTAAGGCGTTTGCCTTATCGTAATCGCATAAAAAAGCAGCCATTAATGCAGGTGAATTTTCGGTGGCTACCGGCATTTTAAAGGGCACATCATCAACCAATGCATAACGGCCGGTATAGTTCTTAATTCTATCAGGTATTCCCATGGTAATTGGTTTAGTTGTTTAATTCATAGATCATTGCCGGAAAAATGTCTTTATAAGCATCCTTTCCCATAAAAATATCCAGGTGACTGTAGGTGTCATAAACATATAGCTTGTGATAGTTGGGGCGATACGCGTTGAAATAGTTATAAGTATTTACCTGGCTTTCATAGGAAAAACATTTATTAAGCCTTCCGGCGAAAAAGGCAAAGCGTGCCTGTGTTGCCGGTTTTTCAGAAGCATAATTGATCTTACCATCTGCCGATACCAGCGCGCCTGCTGCTATACATTTGGTAATATGATCGAAAAACGACATCGGCACATAGCCAAATTCTCCCCGTATCCAGTTTTTAGTTGTGTTCGATAGATTATCCAGTTCCCATAAGGCAGGGTGACCCACACCATAGGTAAAACTTACAAACTTGCCTACATCGGTATCGTTTTCCCAGTGCGTTAATTTTACAATCGAGCGGAATAGTTTTGCCTTGAAATCAGGAGCGTCATCTCCCCAATGAGGGTTAAGATAGCTGGTCATGAGTTTAACCACCGGAACCAAACTATTCAACTTAAACTGTGAAGCATCCGATACCACCGGGTGTAGCGAAACCGCGTTGCTTACAATAGTAGTAACCTGCGGCACCAGCCCCTTTAATACAGAGATCATAAAGCTTGTTGAGCCCTGGCAATGGATAATAGCCTTTATTGTGGCATAACCTGTAAGCCTGCATATCTCCTGGACGGCAGCTGGATGGTCGTTATCGGCAACTATTTCCAGGTTCCATTGGTTGGGAGTACAGAGCATACTACCCCGCCAGTTCTCTAGCCAAACATCATAGCCATCTTCGGATAGAGAATCCAGTATGTTTTTGTCATTAGGGGCATTAAATATATTGCTTTTTACACCCGCCCCATGCACCAATAATACAGGGCCTTTGGGTGTTGGCCTGTCGGTTTTTAATCGCCACAGATTGCATTTAAAACCGTCAAATGAAGTAAATGGGTATAGGTCGAACTGGTGCACGGTAAAACAATTTAAAATCAGTAAATAATTTCAATTCTTTAAAAGCAGTACAGTAAATTATATTATACGAGGTAGTTTATATTAAAGGTTGTGATGGTCTGGTAATTTACACGGGCATAAATTTCAATAATTACAACTGATAAGTTGCTTATTATTAGCCCATTTATTTAAAAGTAGATATTATTTTGATAATATACCAATAGTATAAATTTTAATAATAATTAAATGTAGAGCAATGGGAAGGGAAGTGTCTTTTTTAGAGTAAAAAATGAATTAAAAAAGAAATAGCGGCATGTCGGCGAGTTTGACTCACCCCGACTTCGCTGCGCTGGTCGCCCCTCTCTACGTTAAAGCGTAAAGAGGGTGGAAAAATAAATGAATGAGCTCGCCCTCTTTACCGTTTACGGCAGAGAGGGCAGGTCGAGCGGCTGAGCGAAGACCGGGTGAGTCGACTATTGAAGCGGTAAGGAAAACAGGCCTTTACACATCACATATCAGTATCCCTTGTTTTAAGGAAGCCAATTTATCTGCGTGTTTAGGAATAAACTCCTGGGCAACATAGCCTTTGAAGCCTGTTGCCACAATTGCTTTCATTACCGCCGGGTAAAATAGCTCCTGTGTTTCGTCTATCTCGTTTCTGCCGGGTACGCCGCCGGTGTGGTAATGGGCAATATATTCGTGGTTATCAGTTATGGTCCTGATCACATCGCCCTCATCAATCTGCATGTGGTATATGTCGTACAATAACCTGAAGTTATCTGAGCCCACACGTTTAACCAGTTCAACACCCCACGCTGTCCTGTCGCATTGGTAATCCTTATGATTAACTTTACTGTTGAGCAGTTCCATAACCAATATTACACCGTGCTTTTCGGCCAGCGGCATTAATTGTTTTAAGCCCTCTGCGCAATTATTCCAACCTGTTTCATCGCTTTTACCACGGCGGCTTCCACTAAAGCATATCAGGTTTTTATAGCCGGCTTTACCCACCAGCGGTATCATTTCCGAATAATTTTTGATGAGTGTTTCATGAAAAGTTTTATCATTAAAACCATCAGTCAAATTTATCTCCGCACCATTGCACATGGCTGAATAGAGGCCATATTGCTGTAAGGTAGGCCATTCTTTTGGTCCAACAAGATCAATAGATTTAATGCCCATATCTTTAGCTGCAGCGCAAAGCTGGTCGAGCGGTATATCGGCATAGCACCATCTGCAAACGGAGTGGTTTATATTACCTTTTAACTTATTATTCATTGTGTTAATTTTTGTAGGTTCAGCAAAAGAGGCTAGCACACCCGATGCGCCTATTGCCGCAGTACCTGCAATCATATTCCGTATAGCCGACCGGCGGCCTTGATTTGTAGCCATTGTTGAAATGTGTTAAATGTTCAGCTCTATTTACTTACCAAGTGATTGAATTATCGGATAAGCAAAATCGCATCGTTATAATTGATCTTCTGTATAAACAAATCTAATGAAACAATTATAATATCATAATCCTATAAATTAAATACGTTAAACTGTAAATTTAAAAAGCAGGGCTGGGGTAATTTTGTATTACAATAAATGAATTTATATGAGCGTAATAACAAACATTTTAACCGAATTGGCTTTTATGGTTTGGGATATATACTGGGGGCTTGCATTAGGGTTTATTCTGTCATCATTAATAAGGGCATTTGTATCTACCGAAAGTATTTCAGCACGTTTGGGTAAGGACTCGATAGCCGCTTTGGGTCTTTCTACTCTTTTCGGTGCCATATCTTCTTCCTGTTCTTATGCCGCGGCATCAATGGCGCGTACACTGATGATAAAAGGTTCTACATGGTCAAACGCGGTAGCATTTATGGTGGCCAGCACCAATTTAGTCTTCGAAATATTTATCGTTATAGTATCACTATTAGGCTGGGCATTTTTTGGTGGCGAAGTAATAGGTGGGCTATTTTTTATTATCATTTCCGCTATACTCATCAGCAGGTTCTTTCCATCAAAAGTAAAGGAAGAAGCTAAAGAAAATATAGCCGCATCCGAAGGCAAAACGTCTGATGATCCGCATGCGCATCATCACATGGAAACCAAAAGTTCCTGCTGCCAGCATGATATGAAAATGGATAAAAAAGACGATCATGCAGACAAATCGAATCTGTTCTCCAAACTAAAAACTGCCAGCGGTCATTATTATATGGATGTAACCATGGTGGGTAAGGATATACTTATCGGACTTGTAGTAGCTTCCATTTTAATGGTTTTAGTGCCTGATGCTTTCTGGAAAGGTTTATTTTTAACCGGGAACAGTTCACTGCCGCATTTTGTAGTATTAAGCTGGAACGCGATAGTAGGGATAGTAATTGCCATTTTTGCCTTTGTTTGTTCAGTAGGTAATATTGTAATGGCTGCTGTATTGTGGAAAGGTGGGATATCATTTGGCGGGGTTATCGCATTTATATTGTCTGATCTGGTTACTATTCCTATGCTGATGGTATTCCGTAAATATTATGGCAATAAAACTATGTGGTATTTATTAGGTATACTGGTAGTTAGCATTTTCGCCACCTCATTGTTTTTGGATTATTCGTTTGCCGCTTTGCATTGGATACCAAAATCATCTGCCAGTGGAATGCAAATGGCTACTGAACATTTTGAATGGAACTATCAAACCTGGCTAAACCTGTTCTTTATACCTGTTTCTGTCATCTATTTTTATTGGGGACGTAAAAGCATGAAATAAGCGCTAATTTTGCGCAAATAATTTGCTAATGCTGATACATATAAAAAACATGGTGTGCGACCGCTGTAAAATGATTGTAGGGCAGCAATTGGAAAGCCTGGGTTTTACGGTTAAACTCGTTGCCTTAGGGCAGGCCGAGGTCACACCCGAACCAACTGAGGAGCAATTGCAAATGATTGCAGCAAACCTGAAAGTTTCGGGCTTTGAGCTGATTAGTAAGGAGATGGATAAAACGGTTGAGGCTATTAAAAATGTGGTTGTTGAACTGGTACATCATTCAGATCTGTCGGAAATTAAGGTTTCTTATTCAGACCTGATCGCCAGTAAATTAGGAAAGGATTATGCACATTTGAGCCGTTTATTCTCCAATTCGCAGGATACAACTATTGAGCGGTTTATAATTGGGCAAAAGGTGGAAAAAATAAAAGAGCTATTGGAATACGGTGAACTAAACCTGAATGAGATAGCTTACCAGATGGGCTACAGCAGCAGCGCGCATTTATCGGCCCAGTTTAAAAGTATAACCGGGTTAACGCCCAGTCAGTATAAAACAAATAAATTTAAGAGCCGTAAATCGCTCGACAGACTATAAATTAATAATACCCGTTAAATAATTAAAACGCATGAAAACTACCAGATCCATATTTATTGCACTATTATTATTGATACCCTTTTCAACAGTAATAGCGCAGAGCGTAACAGCAAACACTGCAATTAATAATGTGCTCACAGCCTACTATGGTGTTAAAGACGCATTAGCTGGCGACAATAGCAGCGCCGCACAAAGTAAAGCAAAAGAGCTATTTACTGCGGTTAACGCTGTACCAATGGACAAGCTAAACCCTGATCAACATAAAATATGGATGGCTTATACTGATAAGCTCCAGTTTGATAGCAGGCACATTAGCGAAAGTACTGCCATTGACCATCAACGCGAGCACTTTACCAGCCTCTCAAAAAATATGTATGAGGTGATAAAAGGTTTAAAATTGAATAGCACCGTAGTATATCAACAATATTGCCCTATGAAGAAAGCTACCTGGCTAAGCGAATCAACAGCCATTAAAAATCCATATTTAGGTAAAAAAATGCTGGATTGCGGCAGAACTACTGCTACTTTAAACCCGGTAAGTAAATAAGTAGCTATTTGTAATTTAAAAATTCAATATCTTCGTATTATTATATGAAACGTACCACACTCATTTTATTAACGGTTATATATCTGCTATCCTGTGTGGGTATGGGTATAAACCGTTTTTATTGCTGTGGTAAACTGGCTTCAGTTACGTTAACTTATGGCGAGGATAACTCCAGTAAACAAGTTGATAAGAACAAATGCTGTCGTCACGAAAAACAAAGCTTAAAGATAAACGACAACCACTTTAACAGTACCGCATTATCTTTAAGCCATCCCGCACCCGCGATAGTTCCATCTTTTATCAGCCTGAACAATGAAGCCGTTGTTAGCCTGTTACACACCAAAATAGTATACAAGGGAAATGCCCCACCGGGACATTCAATTATACCCGTATATACCCTCAATTGTACCTACAGAATCTGATCTGTATTTTCCTGCATTAGCCTTTACGGTCTGTAAACGGCTATCATTCAAGTTGAATCCATCATCTTAATTTATAATCAAGGCATAGGGCTTTTATGGGTCTGATGCTATTTATCCATTTTTTAATTTTTCAATAAACATGAAAAAAGTAACCTTAATGGCTATTGCCATTCTTTTTGCAGGCACAAGTGTGTTCGCTGCTCATTCAACAAATTTGGTAACCGATACCGCTAAAACTAAAAAAGCAAAAGTTGCAAAGGTGCAATATACCTGCCCAATGCACCATGATGTTTTGAGCGATAAACCCGGCAAATGCCCTAAGCCAAACTGTAGTATGACCTTAGTAAAGGTTGATCCTGCCAAGAAAAAACCAGCAGCAATGAAAATGTAAAATCATTTAAGTCCGCTCGGCAATTGGCGGAGCGGACTTAATAAAACTTTTAAGATGATTAATCAACTTATTACCCTGTCGTTAAAAAACAGGTATATCGTTTTGCTTATCGCAGTTGCCCTGTTTGGATGGGGCGCTTATGCGGTCAAGGAAAACCCCATTGATGCCATACCCGACCTGTCGGATAATCAGGTGATCGTTTTCACCGAATGGCAGGGCCGCAGTCCGCAGATTATGGAAGACCAGGTGACTTACCCGCTGGTGAGCAACCTGCAAGGTATCCCCAAAGTAAAAGCCATCAGGGCTACATCCATGTTTGGGATGAGCTTTGTATATATAGTTTTTGAGGATAATACCGATGTATACTGGGCGCGCAGCCGTGTATTGGAACGACTGAACTATGCGCAGCGATTATTACCCGAAGGTATTACCCCGACTTTAGGCCCCGACGGTACAGGCGTAGGTCATATCCTCTGGTACACCTTAAATGCCAAAGGGATAGACCTTGGTGAACAGCGTGCCTTACAGGATTGGTACGTAAAGCTTGGCCTGCAAACCGTGCCGGGTGTGAGTGAGGTAGCCTCATTCGGTGGTTTTGAAAAACAATACCAGATCAATGTTGATCCGCACAAGCTCAATTACTATAACATCCCCTTATCACAGGTTTTAAAGGCCGTAAAAAGCAATAACAATGATGTAGGCGGCCGCAAGTTTGAGATGAACGGTACGGGCTACATAGTTCGCGGACTAGGCTATATCAAATCTTTACAAGATGTAGAGAATATCCCCATCGGCGTAAACAATACCATACCGGTAACTATAAAGGATATAGGTACTGTGCAAATGGGCGGCGATGAACGACTGGGCATATTTGATGAGAACGGCGAAGGGGAGGCGGTTGGCGGTATTGTAGTGATGCGCTATGGTGAGAATGCTGATAAAGTGATCCACGCGGTAAAGGACAAGATGAATGACATTCAAAGGGGCCTGCCGCCCGGAGTTACCTTTAAAATAGCTTATGATCGCAGTGAATTGATTGAGAGCGCGGTGAACTCCGTAAAGCATACGCTGATTGAGGAAATGATAACGGTATCCATTATCGTGATTCTGTTCCTGTTTAGCTGGCGCAGCGCTTTGAGTATTATTATCCAGATCCCTATTACCATCGCCGCCAGCTTTATATTGCTGAATGCCTTTGGTATCAGCTCAAATATTATGTCATTAACCGGTATCGCGTTAGCCATTGGGGTTATTGTAGATAACGGTATTGTGATGGTTGAAAACTCGCACCGGAACTTATCCATCGCGCAACAAAAAGAAAAATCATGACCACAGCAGAAAGAATAAAAATTATAGAAGCATCCTGCAAGCAGGTGGGCCGTGGCGTGTTTTTTTCAACGCTGATTATTGTCGCCTCATTCCTCCCGGTATTTTTACTGGAAGGGCAGGAAGGCAAGCTATTCGGCCCCCTGGCGTGGACAAAAACGTTCATCCTCGCCATTGATGCCATTTTAGCGGTAACGCTGGCCCCTGTGCTGATCTCGTTTTTTCTGAAAGGGAAACTTAGGACCGATGACCGTAACCCATTAACCCGTGGACTGGAAAAGATCTACCGCCCCATACTTAACTGGTGTGTTACCTGGCGCAAAACAACATTGACTATTAATATCGTTGCCTTGCTTATCAGCATACCGCTCTTATTAAGCTTAGGCAGTGAGTTTATGCCGCCGCTTGATGAAGGTACCATCCTGTTTATGCCGGTTACTATGCCGGATATTTCCAATTCTGAAGCCAAGCAATTGCTGCAGGTGCAGGACAGGATCATTAAAAGTGTGCCCGAAGTAGCCAATGTGTTAGGTAAGGCCGGCCGGGCAAATACGGCTACCGATAATTCACCCATCAGCATGGTGGAAACTATCATCCTGCTAAAACCACGGAGCGAATGGCGCAAGGGGCTTAAAAAGGAAGATATTGTTAATGAGCTCAACGCCAAACTGCAAATCCCCGGCGTAGTAAACGGCTGGACGCAACCTATTATTAATCGCATCAACATGCTGTCAACAGGTATCCGTACCGATGTGGGTTTAAAGATCTACGGGCAGAATCTGGATACTATCTATGCCTTATCTAACCAAATGAAACAGGCTTTACAAGGCGTAAATGGGGTGAAGGATCTGTATGTCGACCCGATAACCGGCGGTAAATATCTGGATATACAGATAAACAAAGATGCTATTGGCCGCTACGGTTTGAGTGTTGATGATGTGAACGAGGTTGTTGAAAGCACTTTAGGCGGTATGAATCTCACAACTACAATTGAAGGCCGCAGGCGTTTCAGCGTGAATTTGCGTTTGGCCCAGGATTACCGGAATAACCTTGACGAGATCAAACGTACTTTAGTTCAAACGCCATCATTTGGCCCTGTTCCGCTATCATCTGTGGCAGATATTAAGATAAGCGATGGCCCAGCCATGATACAATCAGAAAATGCCTTATTGCGGGGTACAGTGCTATTTAATGTGCGCGACCGTGATCTGGGCAGCACAGTTAAAGAAGCGCAGGACAGGCTGAACAGTATGGTAAAAACGTTACCCAAAGGTTATTATGTAGAGTGGAGCGGCCAGTATGAAAACCTGATCCGCGCACAGCATACCTTAAAGCTGATTTTGCCCATTGTTTTGGTCATTATATTCACCTGCCTGTATTTCGCTTTTAAATCTATTCGGGAAGCATTTTTTAGTTTGATCTCGATACCGTTCGCGCTCATTGGCGGGGCTTATATGGTGTATTTCTTCGGAGTACACTTATCGGTTGCAGTAGCGGTTGGGTTTATTGCCTTGTTTGGCATAGCGGTGGAAACGGGTATAGTTATGGTGATCTACCTGAACGATGCCATGCAGCAGTTAGTCGCGCTGAAAGGAAACTCAAAGGAAACCATTACCCGTGAAGACCTGCGTATTTACGTGATGAACGGCGCCGTAAAACGTCTGCGCCCCAAATTAATGACCGTTTGTGTGGCGTTATTTGGTCTGGTGCCGGTATTATGGTCGACAGGTACAGGAAGTGATGTTATGCTGCCGATTGTACTGCCGATGATAGGGGGGGTATTAACTTCTTCAACCCATATTTTACTGGTTACGCCACTCATTTTTTTAATGGTGAAAGAATACGAGCTAAAAAAAATATGGCAAGCTTGAAGTATTGGATGTAAAGGAATAAGAACATGAAAACGAAATATCAATTTATATATATAGCGCTCATTAGCATTAGTTTTATAACTCATGCAAAAGGGCAGGTTCAACGCTTGCCGCTGGATAGTGTTATAGCCCGTGTTACCGCTAACCCGGCATTGCAGGCTTATGACGCCCGCATCAGCGCGCAGAATGCCTATGCTACGGGGGCAAAAAATCTGGATGCGCCAAAGATCAGCGCCGGGCAATACCAGGTGCCTTATCAGTTTAGTCCGAATATGGGTTCATTTATGATTAGTGGTGAGCAGATGTTCACCAACCCGGCAAAACTCAAAGCAAAGCAGGAATATATGCAGGGGGTATCGAAAGTAACCTCGGAAGACAAGAATTACCAGAAGAATCAACTCATCGCGCAAGCAAAACAATATTATTATGAAAGGGTGGTGTTGGAAAAGAAACTGGCTTTACTGCAAAACACGCAAAAGCTGCTGGAATATATGCTGAAGGACGCCAACATCCGCCTTACCTATGGCAAGGAAAAATTAAGCAATATTTATAAAGCCAAAGCTGAACTGTATGCGCTGGATAACAGTCGTGAGCAGCTGAACGATGATATCAGTCAAAAAAATATCATGTTGAATACGCTGATGAATCGGGATAAGCAAACCGCTTTTATAGTTGATACCAATTATGTTTTAAAGGATTACGAAATAGCCTTAACAGATACGGCCGCGCTGGCAAATCAGCGCAGTGATATTAAGGGTATTAACCGAAACATAGAGCTGCAACAGTTAAATGCTCAAATGGAGTACAGTAAACGTAAACCCGATTTTGGTATACAGGCAGCGCACATGATAAGTTATGGGGGCTCTGCTAATCAATATGTATTAATGGCTTCGGTTACTATACCTATTGTTCCCTGGGCATCAAAAGAATACAAGGCCAATTTGAAAGGCATCCGCTACGAAGTTGAAGAATTGCAGCAGAAAAGGATGGATGTGCTTAACCAGGCCGAAGGTCAATTGGCAGGTTTAAAAGCGGATATGAACAGCAAGAAAAGGCAGATCAATAACTATCAGCATAATATAATACCGGCATTACAAAATGGCTATAAAACGGCATTGCTGGCCTATGATCAAAATACCGGCGACCTGCCATCGGTATTGGATGGCATTAAAGACCTGCAAGCCGCCCGTATGGAGGCATTAGACCGTTTACAGGAAGTATTAACCCTACAGGTAACTTATGAAAAAGAAAATGAAAAGTATTAAAGGTATTTCGATAGCGCTTTTCGCCATTGCTATACTGATAAGTGCTTGTAACAACCATAAACAGGCAACTGTTACATCGGCACAAATAAACACTAATGCTAAATACACCTGCCCCATGCATCCGCAAATACTGGAAGACCACCCAGGCAGCTGCCCAATTTGCGGGATGACACTGGTTAAAAAATCAGGCCAAGCGAGTGAGGGTTCGGGCATTAGTTTAAGTACGGTTTTGCAGCCCGTTAATTCGTTGGTGATATCATCGGTTAACGCTATTACACCTGAGCAAAAGGAAGTACCTACATCAATTTCAGCTCAAGGTTATCTGGATTTTGATACCCGCACATTTAATAATATCGCATCACGTTTTTCGGGGCGGATAGAAAAGCTATATATCAAATATGCTTTTCAAGAGATCCATCGGGGTGAACGTATTTTTGATATTTATAGTCCGGATATGGTTACCGCCCAGCAGGATCTCATCTATCTCACCAAAAACTCCCCGCAGGAAACCGGCTTAATTAATGCCGCCCGTCAAAAACTATTGTTATTGGGCATGACATCGACCCAGGTAAACCAGGTGGTTAAAACAGGCAATGCCTATTATAGCTTACCGGTTTATAGTCCGTATGAAGGCCATGTGCATGATATGCCGCATAGCCAGATGGATGGGGCTACAAATGAACAATCCTCATCAGATTTTTCCAATAATCTGCCGCTGGCAATTAAGGAAGGTATGTATGTTCAGCAGGGGCAAACCTTGTTTAATGTGGTTGATCCTCACATGCTTTGGGCTATTATTAAGGTTGACAGATCGGCTGTTTCAACACTAAAATTAAATCAGCAGGTTACAATCACACTGCCTGATATGCCCGGCAAGGTAATCAATGCAAAGGTGAATTTTATTGAACCAACCTTGCGCGATGGCGATAAAACAACAAGCATCAGGGTGTATATTGATAACATGGATCATGAGCTGAAAGTAAACAGCCTTGTAAAAGCTGAGATCCAAACCGGGCAAACAGGTGGTTTGTGGATACCCCGCTCGGCAGTGATTGACCTGGGACGAACACAAATTGTTTGGCTTAAAAATGGGCCTGTATTTCAAGCGCACCAGGTAGGTACAGGTGTTATTAATGGGAGTGAGATACAGATCACTAAGGGATTAGTAGTGACTGATAGCCTGGCATCAAACGCTCAATATTTAACCGACAGTGAAAGCTTTATTAAAACAAAAGGCAATGAATAAGATAAAAATATTGGCATTGCTGCTTCTGCTTGGCTTTGCAGCATGTAAACAAAAGCCACAAACTACAGCAGCGGCTAAAACTCAAAACAAGTTTTACTATACCTGCTCTATGCACCCCCAAATACATGAAGATCATCCGGGTAATTGTCCTATCTGTGGCATGAAGCTCATTAAAGTTGAATTAACTGGAATGAGTGGTATGACTGCAAATAAGATTACGCTGACAGCAACTCAATTACAGCTAGCCGGTATTCAAACAGATACGGTACGGGAAGAAAATGTAGGTGCTGAAAAAACACTCACCGGAACGGTAACCACCGATGAAAACACCGCACAGGAATTGAGCGCGAGAATTGCCGGGCGCATACAGCAATTATTTGTGCGTGCTATAGGTGAAAAAATATCAATAGGGCAACCTGTTTACTCTATTTATAGTGAAGACCTGCAGGAAGCAGAAAAGGAATATTTGCTGGCAAAACAGCAGCAAAAAGTACTGCATAATCCCGATGTAGATTACCAGCAATTGATCAGCTCTGCTGAACATAAATTACAATTATGGGGCTTATCACCGGCACAAATAAAGGCTTTAGCAACTTCGGGCAAAGTATCTACTACTACAACCGTACTAAGCAAGGTAACTGGCACCGTTAACGAGATAGCGGTTCATGAGGGAGATTATGTTACCGAAGGTATGTCGATCCTGAAAACGCAGGCATTAAACAATTTATGGGTACAGGCACAGTTATATGCCAATGAAACCGCAAATTATAAAGAAAATGACCGTGTAAGTGTTTCGTTTCCTGATCTGGGTAACCAGGTTATTAATGGCAAAGTTGAGTTTGTTAATCCTGAGCTGTCTGAGGCGTCAAAAGTGAATTTGATAAGGATCAGTATACCTAATCCACAGGGATTGATACAGCCCGGAATGCTGGCTTATATTTCTATAAATAACGGCAATAACCATACTTTGGCGGTACCAGCTTCGGCTGTTTTAACTGATGGCAATGGCAGCAAAGTATGGGTGAAAAATTCAGATGGCAGCTTTTCATCAAAAATGATAAAACCCGGTAATGGCAATCAAAACTATGTGTCAGTTATTTCAGGTTTAAACGTCGGGGATATTGTAGTTACCAACGGCGCCTACCTGTTGAATAGCGAAGCTATATTTAAGAATGGGAATGATAAAAGTATGGGTGGAATGAAGATGTAAAGCATAGAAATTACCATTGATTTGGCACATGACAGATAAATTTAATAGCTTCGGCGCTGATAAAATGTTTTTTACTAATGCTAACAGTTGAGAAAATAGGTGGCACTTCGATGAGTGCATTACAGGAAGTTATCGATAATATTATCTTATTTGAAAGAAGCGGTAAGGCTATATATAACCGGGTGCTGGTGGTATCCGCATTTTCGGGGGTGACTAATCTTTTACTTGAAAATAAAAAAACAGGTGAGCCGGGCGTTTATCACCGCATTGCCAAATATCAGGATTTTCATGATTCGTTACACGACCTGGTTGTTAAATTAAAAGAGATCAATACAAAATATGAAGCACTGGGGCTTGATCTGGCGGTAGCCGATGCGTTTATTGAAAAACATGTTGCCCGTGCCCAAACCTATTTGGAGAACCTGGTGAATATACTGGCATCAGGCTATGTGAGCAAAGAGGGGATACTACAGGCGGCCCGTGAAATCCTGGCGTCCATAGGTGAGACACATTCGGCTTTCAACCTTACTCAAATATTACAGCACAAAGGTATCAACGCCCGTTTGGTTGATCTGAGCGGCTTTGATGATCAGCGTGCATTTACCATCGATCAGCGTATAAAGGAAGCATTTTCAAGCATCGAACTAAAAGATTGCATTTGCATCGTTACCGGTTACGCTAAAGGAACCGAAGGTATTATGCGTGAATTCGACCGTGGTTATTCAGAGGTTACTTTTAGTAAGATAGCGGAGGTGTTAAAGCCACAGGAGGCTATTATCCATAAAGAATATCACCTTTCAACAGCTGATCCTGCGATGGTGGGCCTTGAAAGCTGCAAACCTGTTGGCTATACAAATTATGATATTGCCGACCAGCTTGCTGATGTCGGTATGGAAGCCATACATCCCAAAGCTTCAAAGCCATTGGAAATAAACGGGATCCATTTACGTATTAAAAATACTTTTGAACCGGCGCACCCGGGTACACTTATCACCCGTGAATATATCTCGGCGCTGAAAAGGGTAGAGGTGATCACTGGTACTGATAAGCTCCTGATGATCGATATTTACGACCCTTTAATGGTTGGCAACGTAGGCAGTGACTTGCAGATCATGAAGTTGTTCGCTAAGCATAACATCAGCTATACTTTTAAAGCTACCAGCGCTAATAGTATCTCTATTGTAATATGGGAGCAGGATTTTGATCAGCAATTAATAACAGATCTGGAAGAGGCCTTTGAAAAAGTTACTGTAGAAAAGGTAGCGATGGTTTGTTTGCTGGGAACAAATATGGATCAGCCGGGTTTACTTGCTAAAAGTGCGGCGGCATTAGCCAAACAGGAGATCAACATCAAAAGTGCGGGCTTTGCATTGCGTAAGGTAAATATCCAGTTTTTAATAGACAGGGAAGATTTTAAAACAGCTATTGTAGCGCTGAACAAAGCAGTAGGATAAATATTCAGGTTTAGAAAAAATAAAGGCATCCTTACACTCGCTGTTTGGATGCCTTAAACCTAAACCTTATCATTATAAACAAATAGAATATTTGTCATATGAGACTGCAATAATAGTTCATTTTTTAGCTAAAAGAAGACGAGTATCGATGAATGGGGGGATTGAATAGGCGAAGAGTTATAATCACCCATTTTGACCTAGTATCAAGTCAACAGTCTTTAGTCGTAAGTCTAAAGTCAGATTTCGTTCTTTTTGAATTTTGACTCAAGACTTTAGGCTCATGACTAACGACATTTTATGATTGATACGATACTAGTTCCACTTGCTTACAAACTGGTTAAAGGCATCCTTGTATTGATCACCTACAGTTATATTCAGCTTATTTATTTGTACCGAATTACGGGTGATCGCGCTTATTTTCTCAAGAGATACAATATAGGAACGATGAATACGCATAAAGCGCTTCGCCGGTAATTTTTCTTCTAAAGATTTAAGGCTGGTAAGTGAAAGCAGGGCCTTCTCGCTGCTTTGCAGCCACACTTTAACATAATCCTTTAAGGATTCTATGTACACAATATCATTTAGCGCAATGCGTACCAGTTGATATTCTACCTTTAAAAATAAGTATTCATTTTCAATGGCATCATTTTCGGTTATAGGAGCAGGGGCTGGTTTGTTCACCAGTTCGGCATAAGCCATTGCCTTATGTGCCGCCCTTAAAAATTCTTCGTAATTAAATGGTTTCAGCAGGTAGTCCAGCGCATCAACCTTGTAGCCTTCCAATGCAAACTGGTTATAGGCAGTGGTAAATATAATGCGGGGCCTATTGGGGTTATTGCCATGATCGAGTATACGGGCCAGTTCAAGGCCATTAAGATCGGGCATCTGTATGTCCAAAAATATAAGATCTATTTTTTGCTGATGGATGATCTTTAACGCTTCTACAGCGCTTGAAAACCGGCCAACAAGGTTTAAAAAAGGCGTTTGTTCAATAAAAGTACAAACCAGCCCTAATGCCAGCGGTTCATCATCTACAGCTATGCAGTTTAATATCATGATAGATCAAGCGTTAAATGAACATTATATTCATTGGTTTTATTTAATTGAGTTATCACCAGTTTGTGTTTACCGGGGTATAATAAATGCAGCCTGCGCCTGGTGTTATTAAGCCCTATACCACCATATTCATCAACATTGGAGTTTTGATTGGTGATAATGGTATTTGTTACCGACAGTTCGAGCTGTTTATCCTGCTGCTTTATATTTATATAGATATTGCTGGGTTCAGTGGCACTAACACCATGTTTAAAAGCATTTTCAACAAAGGGCAAAAATAGCATTGATGCAACAGGAAGGTCATTCAGGTGCTCAGGTGCTTCAAAATTTATTTGTACCATATTGGTTAATCTCAGCTGCATTAAACTGATATAGTCTTTTATAAAAGTTACTTCCTGACTTAAAAGCGAATGGGCCTGCGGTGTATCATACAGCAAATAACGCATCATGCGCGATAATTGATGAATAGCCTTTCTTGAAGTTTCCGCATCAGCATAAGTAAGGGCGTAAATGTTATTGAGCGTGTTAAAAAAGAAGTGCGGGTTTATCTGCGCCTTTAAAAAGGAAAGCTCTGATGATGTTTTTTCCTGCTGCAATATCATGTGCGATTGTTTATCAGCCTGCCATTTTTGTATAGCAGTAATACTCGTGCCAATACCTAATACCAAAGCGATCATAATAGGGGTAACAATATCAAAATGTGAACGCTCGTCATGATGTTTAGGCGGCCCGTGGCGCCTTATAGCGATCTCAATTAACTGATGCAAATTAAGCCATTCATCAGCATAGGTATTAATAATTAAAAATACTGCAATAATCAGTATTAGAAAAAGAAGATAATAGCCTGTATGGTTTTTTAAAAGAAACCGCGGCATTAATACCAATGAGTTTGTATAATATGCACCGGCCAGCATCAATAAAACAATTGCCTGCTTTATCCATAACTGGTAAGGGAAAGCGATATCACTTGTAAAAGGCTGATAGAATAATATGGCCAATCCTAATACCAGCCATACCAGTATTTGTATAAGTATAGCAACTAAACGGCTGTTTGATTTTTGAAATAACATACTGGCAATATTACAAATGATAATAGCTTACATCAACCGAAACCGCTCAGCAGTACGTTTTTACCGATGAAAGGATAGGCATAGTCTATAAAAAGTTCTATAACTAAATGTAAACTTTTAAACGGATAAAAATAAGGCTCTGTCTATGTTTTAGTGGTGCCGGTCTATTGCGTTTTTTACTGTTTAAGCTAATAGCTTGCTTTGATGTATGAAACTCAAATATTACTTAGCTATATTGATTTTATTAATAACGGTACAAAGTTATGGGCAAACAGGCCGCGTAATTAAAGGAACAGTTATTGATTCAACAAAACAAACCATACCGGGCGCTACGGTTAAATTATTAGCTGGCGCCGATAGTCTTGTAACCGGCACCGATGCAAACGGCGCCTTTATTTTCCCATCTGTAAAAGCGAGCCAGATCAGTTTGGTTATTAGCTCTATTGGGTATGATCCCATCAGGCGCCGAATTATGCTGGATAACGCGATTACCCCGGTAATACTTAGGCCCATCATCCTAAAAAACTCCAGCACTACGCTTAGTACAGTTAACATTATATCGGTTAATCCTGTTAAAATTAAGGAAGATACTATTGAATTTAATGCTGCGGCATATAAAGTACGTGATGGCGCAATGGTTGAAGATGTTATAAAGAAATTGCCAGGAGCTGATGTAGACAATAATGGCAACGTTACTTTCCAGGGTAAAACGGTGAGTAAAGTAAGGGTGAACGGGAAAGACTTTTTTGGTGGCGATATAAAAACAGCTACCCAAAATCTGCCTGCCGATGCGGTATCAAACGTACAAATGATAAATGATTATGGCGATCAGGCTAATTTAACCGGCATTAAATCGGGCGAGCCGGAAACCGTATTGAATATAAACATAAAACCAAGTCGTAACAATGGATATTTTGGCCAGTTAAGTGCAGGCGATGGTCGGGATGCTATCCCGCAAATCGACGGTACAACAGACCAGAACCGGTTTGTAGGGCAAGCTAACTTATTCAGCTTTAGCGGCGACAGGCAGATAGCTGTATTGGGTAATCTTAATAATACCAATACCAGCCTGTTTAACTTTGGCCCTCCGGGGAGCCAAAAGCCTGCGGACGGGATCACAACAGCTCGTTCTATTGGTTTCAACTATCGTGATTCATGGAGCAAAAAGTTAACGGTTTATGGAAGCTATAGCTTTGCGTCAAACTCTGTAAATCTCACCAGTTCAACACTGCAAAATAATATTTCAGTAGCTGATCCAAGTACAAATACGCTGAAAAGCACGGAGCAGGATACCAAGATCAATCACAGATTTACCTTTAACATGGAATACAAACCGGATACGATTAACTACTTTAAAATAAGCCCTTCCTTTTCCTACGCAGGGGTTAATACATCGGTAACCGGTTCAAATCTGCTGGCGAATGATACCGCTACGCTATCAAATTATAACTATAAAACATTAAGCAACTCATCGGCGCCTAATTATGGTATTAATGTATTGTATAACCACCGCTTTAACAGCCACGGCCGCGATTTTAGCGTAAACTTTGGTGTTGGCCGATCAACAAGCAGGGCGTATGATAACCCGGTATATACCTATATAAATACTGCTGCCAGCGCGCCTTTAGATCAGTTTATTAATACCAACAGCCACACCGATACCGTGGGTGCTTCATTTTCATATATCGAGCCTTTAACCAAAAGGTCATATTTTCAAGCGAATTATATTTATCACCGCGCCTACAGCGTGGCTGATAAAGTAACTGATACATTGGCTACTGATGGTTCAGTAAACAACTACCCGCTACTAAGTAACAATTATAATTTTACGCTTACCACCAACAGGTTCGGTATCAATTACCGCTTTATCGAGAAAAAGTATAACTATGTAATAGGTGTAGTTGCTCAGCCAACTTCGCTTGATGGGTACTCGCCAACTACCGGCCTTTCAACTAGTAAAACAAGTTTTAATTTTACACCTGACGCGCATTTCGTTTACAATTTTTCGCGTTCGCAAACCTTAAGCGCTAATTATACGGGTACAACTAATTCGCCTACTTTTTCTGAACTGCAACCGGTTACCGATTTCTCGAATGCCTCATACCCCATAACCGGTAACCCGGATCTGAAACCTGAGTTTAACAATACCTTTTCGCTACGGTATAACAAGTTTGATTTTGCTAGCGGGAATGTGTTTTTCAGTAATTTATCCTTCATACAAACCGATAATAAGATTGTAGCCAATACCATTACTTACCCGGCTAATTATACACCCAATACCAAGCTGTCAAATACCATTGCCACACAATATTTGAACGCCAATGGTTACTATTCAGCATCGGGCTTTTATGTATTTGCTAAGCCTTTTGATAACCGCAGGTATAACCTGTTCTTTATAGGTAACATATCGTACAATAATAATATCTCCTACATCAGTAATGTTGATGCGACAACTTTTGATATGGCCACAGAGAAAAACATCGCCAAAACATTAGTATACACACAAGGCCTGCGTTTTAGGGTTGACATAACTGATGTAATTGATGCGGAGCCGAATACAAGCTATACTATTAACTCATCACAGAACTCTTTAAATCAGCCGGGGATCAATGATAATTTCAGAACATGGAATTTGGGTGTCACCGGTAAGAACTATGTATGGAAGGATTGGACATTAAGCTATGATTATACCAAAACGTTCTACTACAACTATAAAGGTTCAACAAACCCTAACATACTTAATACGTACATAGAGCGCAGGTTTTTGAAGAGCAAACTGGCCACATTCAGGTTATCGGCGTTTGATTTGTTTAACCAAAATACCGGTTATAGCAGTACGCAAAATGGTAATTACGTTACCCAAACTAATGTTAACCGTTTAGGGCGATACTACATGCTTACGTTTACCCTGCGTTTACAAAAGAACGCGGGTAAAGGTCAGGGCGATCATGGTCCGGGTGATCATGGTCCGGGCGGCCCAGGAGGTGGCGGCCCTCCGCCGGGTGGTGGTGGACCGGGTGGCGGTCCGTCAATGGATTAACCCCTATTATCAAAAAGTCCGGGAAACCGGATTTTTGGCGTTACTTAAATTTTACTGAACGCCGTAATCCCAGTCATCAGTACGGAATGATGATACCGGGAGCCCATCCGTGCCAAAAAGATCGCCAACAACAAAGTCCTTAAAAGCATACCGCACGGCTACGGGTTCTTTTACCTGGTCGCTGCTTACTGTTACAGCACTGCCGGTAATCTGGGCCTTTGCGGGATAGAAATGCTTATCAGCACCGGCAATTTCAAACGTATTTATTTCCTTTAAAAACGAAGTTAAGCCATTAGCTACGTTCTTGAACTTTACTATGGCTGCACTACCTTTTATGCTCAATGATTCGTATGCCGGGCTCTGATAGCCGAAACCTTGTATGCCATAGGTTTTGCCAAGTGCCAGGTAAGCCAAACGAGAGCCAACCTGTTCTTTGCGGGGTGGGTGGATGGTACTTTGTTCCCCAATATCCATTAGCACAGCCATGCCTGTATTTGGTATCTTATCTTCATCCAAACGCTGCACATCCCTTAAAAAAGCCGAGTTGTATTTGCCGCCTTTGTTGTATGGCGGTAGTTGTGCATAATCATAAGGTGCTATCTGCGCATAATAAAAAGGGAAATCGCCAATGTTCCATTTCGAGCGCAGGACTTTAACGAAGGTTACAAACAGGGAATCGTATTGTGCCGGAAAATCGTAGTTCGATTCGCCCTGGTACCATATACTGCCCTTTATCCCATAGCCGATAATGCCATGCAGCATGGCATTATATAAAGTAGTAGGGGTGCGGCTTACTTCTTTTATAGAATCAGTTGGAGCGGGTATCTTTATTTCAGAATAAGGCTTTAAAGTGGTCGGATCCATCCAGGCTTGTATAGATGAGCCGCTATAATTGCAGTTGATCAGCCCGATAGGTACATTCAGCATTTTATTCAATAATTTACCAAAATAATACCCGGTAGCGCTAAATTTTGCTACCGTCTCAGGCGATGCCTGCAACCAGTGGCTTGGTTTAATGTCTTTTTGTAAAGTGGTTTTTGATCCCCTTGGAACGGTAAATAAACGGATATTCGGGTTTTTTGAGTTAAGAATGGCCTCGTTTGAATTTAATATCGGCTGACTTTTAAAACCTTTCATCGGTATTTCCATGTTTGATTGACCTGCGCACACCCATACTTCGCCAATTAATACATCAGTTAAAACTAATGGCTTACCATCGCTGATAATTAATTGGTAAGGGCCGCCCGCAACCGGGGTAGTAATTTTCAAGATGAATTTCCCCGCTGTATCGGTTATAGCCTGATATGTTTTTTTATTCCATGATGTTGTTGCCGTGATATGTGTTCCGGGTTTATCCCAACCCCAAACCGGTACGGTCGACTGCTGCTGCAACACCATGCCATCAGTAAAAATGTTAGCAAGCGTAACCTGTGCAGTTGATCGGGAAGCTGAAAAAAAGATACAGGAAAACAAGATAACAGATGCTATTAAACGTTGCGTTTTCATCATTGCTGAATAATTATTTAAGGGTTTCACTGGCTTTTCGGCCCTTGAAAAAAGCTATAATATGGTTTGTTATTTCAAATGTATATCATCTTTCTTTTATTGTTGATGCCATCACCATCAACTTGATAATATTGTACATTCATTTGATAATTCATTCTAATTTAAGGCAGTAATAGTAAATAACTTTACCATAGTTAATACTCGCCATCTGTAAACCAATTGCAGATAAACCTTTTATACTTAATAATGATGAAAAAAACTTATATCATTTTTGCAGGAGTTATCACCATGATGGTGTCGTTAAATTCTTATGCGCAAACCGGTAATACTGCAAAATGCGAAACGAAAACTGCAGCCAAATCAAAATCAGACCCGGATGTAAAGGCAGAGCAATTTGTGGCCGCGCTTAATCTTACCGATACAGCCAAAGCCTCGCAAGTAAAAGCGATAATCACAACTCATTTAACTGCGGTGCGCGACTGGCATAATAATCATGCTTATACACTTGTACCCGAAGGGCTGAACCCCATAACAGGCAAAACGTTCACAAAGGCTGATAGACAGTTTATAGTCGACTCAACTATTCCTAAAACCGTGCATGAAACGTTAATAGCAGGGCTTCGCCAATGTTTAAATGACGATCAGGTGGAATTGATACTTGATAAATACACCATTGGTAAAGTGGCGTTCACTATGAATGGCTATAAATCAATTGTGCCCGATATGAAGCCAGCAGAGGAAGCATTTATATTAACCAACCTGAAACAGGCCAGGGAGCAGGCTATTGATTATAAAAATGTAGAGGAAATATCAACCGTTTTTAAAATATATAAAACTAAGATAGAAGACTACTTTAACAATAACGGCCGAAACTGGAAAGTAATGTATAAAACCTATGTAGACCAGGTTTTGGCCAAAAAGGCTGGTGATAAAAATGCACCGGCTGCAGATAAGGATTAACCTTGTAAGGTAATAAACGGGGATAAGATTTTGATTGAAAATCCTGAATAAACAGTTGTTTATTCAGGATTTTCAATTTCCTTATTTCTTTTAGCATGGAGCCATCCGCTGTATAAAAGTTTTTTATCAATATCTGGCTTAGGGAAAGATAAACTGGCTATATAGCCCACAATTATTACCACAAAATGACTGTAAACACCCAGCATCAATTTATTGTGCGTGAAGTTGTATTTACCAAGATCAAGCAATAACAGCTTGTGGCTCCCTGTGCCGATTTTGGTAGAAGTAAGGAAAGCATAACCTGTAAATACAATGCAGGCAATAATACCTATAGTAACCCCCTGCCTGTTAGCGCGCGAACTGAACAATCCCAATAAAAATATACCCGCAATACCACCGGAGAATATGGCGTATAAAGTAAATACAATACCCAAAACCCCTTCATTGCCTGCGGACAGGTACAAGGCAGCTATTAATAGTGAGCCAATTCCCGCAAAAACAACAATCCATTTCCCGGCTTTCAGGTATTCTTTATCTGTTTTGTTAGGATAAAAGCGTTTGTAGTAGTCTTCAACACCAACTGCAGCCAAACAATTCAGATCGGCACCCAAACTGCATACTGCGGCAGATACCAGTGCGGCAATAATCAAGCCTACAACGCCTGTAGGGATCTTGCTTACAATAAAATAAGGGAATATAGCATCCGGGCGCATACCTGCAGGCAGCGGATTTTGGTGATAATAGGCAAATAATGCGGTGCCGATAAACATAAACAAAGCCCATACCGGCACCAGCAGAAACACACCCATTAGTGAGGCTTTAATTGCCGACCTGTCTGATTTGGCGGTTAAATAACGCTGCACGATGGTTTGGTCGGTTCCATATTTTTGGATGCCATAAAAGATGCCGTTTATAGCCATTACTATAAAGGTGAGTTTTTTAAAATCGAAATTGTAAGGCCCAAATCCTGTATGGCCGTTTGTACTTGCAATATGCCATACTTCAGCAGGGCCGCCATTTACCGAATAAAGTATGATAATAAGGCAGGCAATGCCGCAGCCGAACAGCATGAATCCTTGTATCACATCCAGCCATATTACAGCCTCAATACCGCCTAATAATGCCAGGATAATGATCACCACGCCAATTACGGAGATAATTATTAGGGTATTAACCCCAGTCATATTAGCCAATGCGAGCGATAACAGGAAAAAAACTGTCCCCATTTTGGAAAAGTGGGTGAGTACAAAACCCAGCGAGCTATAATACCGGGCAAATGAGCCAAAGCGCTTTTCGAAATATTCGTAGGTGCTTAAGCCGATAACCTTTCTATACAAAGGCACAATAAACCATATCATGGTTAACAGTACAATAGGTACCATTAAACCCTGTACCAGTAATATCCAGTTGGATGAATAACCTTCGCCGGGATAGGCCAGAAAGGTTATGCTGCTGATGAGCGTGGCTAATATAGAGAAGCCGATGGCCCATGAGGGGATCTTACCATTAGCCGCAAAATAGCTTTGAGTTGAGTTTTGTCCCTTTGAAAATCTGAAACCGAAGTAAACGGTAATACATAAAAAAACAACAATAATAATATAGTCAGGAATATGCAGGTGTGCTGTATTCATTCTTTATAAGCGTTGTTTTATCAGAAATTCCAGACAAAGGATGGCCAGTTATAGCTGCCTGGTTTTAATGTTAGAAAAAGATCGTCAATTGCATCAACTTTCATTTTTATTACACCGGGTCCAAGTTCCTTTACGGGGGAAAAACTGTTAAATTTTAATCGGTTTATAATTGCTGCGCCTGTTGAGCCGCCTTCTACTAAAAGTTCTTTTATAGCTATTTTCTGGAATACCCTGGCAACAACTTTTGCCTTTTTATTACGTAAATCGGCGGCGGTTATTGTAATACCCTTTGTAGCGTATTCATCAATGGCAATAATAGCTTTTTTATGGCTATTTAGTAAGTGAACTATTTCATCGGCCCAAATTTCAAAAAGGCTGTCAACTGGGTTCTCTGCTTTGATAATATCGCATGGCATATAACTTACCGACCCGCTGTTTTCTTTTATTTTTTTTATCGATTGTCGGCTTTCATCATGTGTGCTGCCACATACAAATAATGCAGGGTAGGTGAGTTCAGTGACGCTGACATCTGCTTCAATTTGTGCGTTCAATTTTAACGATTCAAGTAAGGCAATGAAAAACCCTGAGCCACCGGCCAGTAAAGTATTTTCATCTGCTTTGCTTGCCCAGTAATGCAAGTCATCGGTTGTGCCGCATTCGCCTATCAGGATGCCATAATCAGGTAATTGATCGGTTATACCACGCAGGTGTATTTCCTTTTCATCAACTCTTAGCATATGCTGCACCCGGCTGCTGGTAATTGCAAATTCGGGGTCATGTGCAAAGCTGGTTAAATGAATAGGCTTGTCTTTTATAAAATATCTGCCGTTGCTTATTGTTCGGCCAAAGGCAGGATTTGCGGGAACTAATAATGCTTTCCCCAACCCAAGTTTTTGTAAATGCACTTTGATTTCACTTACCACATGTCCGCGTAATACAGAGTCAACCTTCTTGAAAATAGTATCAGGATTAATCTCTTTTAGCTTTTCCGTTACTGTTTCCATTTCTTTCAGAGCCTGCTCTTCGGGCATTGAACGGGTGTCAGTTGCAATGATCAACAGATCGGCTTTTGATCCGGTGTTAACGGCAGTAATT
This sequence comes from Mucilaginibacter mallensis, assembly GCF_900105165.1. NCBI lineage: Bacteria > Pseudomonadati > Bacteroidota > Sphingobacteriia > Sphingobacteriales > Sphingobacteriaceae > Mucilaginibacter > Mucilaginibacter mallensis. The sequence continues at coordinate 3,224,323 of NZ_LT629740.1, read as the reverse complement.
ATTTCTACTGTCAGATCATATCTTAGCCCTATTCCGCCAAGTTCAGCAGCCCCCGTTAAATCATCAGCAATAACAACAATCATTAAACTATGATTTGTTTCCTGTACCTGCTCAACTGCACGGCAGATTCAATGGCCAGCAACATAGCATCTGCGCTGGCAATACCTTTGCCTGCAATTTCAAATGCGGTGCCATGGTCAACGGAGGTACGTATGATCGGCAACCCCAGCGTAATATTCACCCCTTTAACGCTTGCCATTTGCTTCTTCTCAGCATCCCACTGAAAGCCCGAAAGTTTAAACGGTATATGCCCCTGATCATGGTACATGGCTACAACGCCGCCGTAAGCGCCGGTTGCCGCTTTTGCAAACATGGTATCCGGTGGGATAGGTCCGTCAACATTATAGCCGCGTAATAACGCTTCCTGAACAGCCGGTAAAATTTCCTCAGCATCTTCAGTGCCGAATAAACCACTGTCGCCGGCATGGGGGTTAAGGCCCGCAATGCCAATTTTAAGGTTGGTTTCACCCAGGCTGATGAGTCCATTGTATAGCAGTTCAATAACTTCCAATATTCGATCCTTTTTTACCAGATCGCAGGCCTGCCTTAATGATACATGGGTTGAAACGTGTATCACCTTTAAATTGTCTTCAACCAATAGCATAGCGTATTTACGGGTATTGGTAAAGTGCGCGTATATCTCGGTATGCCCTGCAAAGTGGTGTCCTGCTTCGTTAATTGATTTTTTGTTGATAGGTCCGGTAACGGTAGCATCAATATCGCCCATCATAGCCAGATCTATCACCTTTTTTACCGCACCGAAAGCCGCATTACCTGCCATGGCCGATACCTCGCCAAACACCAGCTTGTTCATTTTTACGTTTTGCAGATCGTAAACATCTATATTGCCGAATTCAAATTTCGCTTCCTCAACGTTTTGGATAGGGTTGATCTTCGCATCTAAATGCAGGCGTTTAATAATATCATTAAATACATCGGCATCACCTACAAGTATGGGTTTACAAATGTCATATACTTCTTTATTGAGTAATGCTTTAACAGCTATCTCGGGCCCGATACTCGCCGGATCGCCCATGGTTATTCCTATAATTGGTTTATCAAACATTTGTACTGTTTTTTAGCAGTAAATTTTCCTTCTCCATGTTATGGCGAAAGTGTTTAAGTGTTTTATTTCTTTCCTCGTCGTTTAACGGGTAGAGCGGTGGCATAACAAATTCTTCGCAAAGTTCCAGTTCATGCATACATACCTTTAAGGCCCATAACGACTCTCCCAGCAGCTTACCTTTCTGATATACATCGCCCATCATATCTGATAATTTCTGGAACTTATAGGCTCGTTCATTATCACCATTTTTAACTGCTTTATACATCTCTTCATAAATATGCGGGCATATATTTCCGGTGCTTGGTATCAGTCCATCGCTGCCATCTATCAGGGCTTCGGTTGATTTTGGTGCCCATCCCAAAAAGTGACAAAAATCTTCACGCGCCGACCATAATTTGATTGATTCCTTTAGTCGTTCATCGCTGCGTTCTGAATCTTTTGTGCCGATGACCCTTTCATGAGCGCTTAATTCATCAATCACATACAGCGGGATTGACATTCTTGTGGTGACCGGAATATTGTATATGATAATAGGCCCTGGAACCTGTTCAGCCAGTTGCTCAAAATACCGTATCATTTGGCTGTCCGATAGATTGTAATAGGAGGGCAGGGTAGCTGCTACGGCATCAACACCATGGTCGAAACCAATTTTGGCCAGTGTTACTGATTCTTCCAAACAATTGGCTGAAATGCCGAAGTATAGCATATCGCCCGGATATTTTATTTTGCTTGCAGCTATTACGTAGTCTTTTTTTAGTTTGAAAGGTAATGAAGCGGATTCGCCGGTTGTGCCATTTACAAAAGGCATAACATTATGCTTGTGAAAATTATGGAACATTTTCTCAAGCGCAGTAATATCCAGCTTAAAATCTTTAGTAAGTGGGGTAACAGCCGGAACTACAATACCTTTAAATTTTTGTTTATTGTTCATGCTGTTTTAGTATGCTTCATTGTAAATGTGTATAGCATCTTGTTCGCTTATATGGCGGGGGTTATTCTTTAAAAGCCGCTGTATTTTTAAAGCTTCTTTAGCCATTTCGGGTATGGCATCCGCAGGAATATCAACATCCCGCAATTGTGCCGGTACGTTGCACTCCGCAATCAACGATCGTACTTTCTCTATGCCCATTTTTGCCGTTTCGTGGTCGTTTATGCCTCTTTTGCAGCCCAATGCAATGGCTACATTGGCATAACGGCTAAGCGAGGCCTCCATGTTATATTCCATAACATAAGGCAATAGCAATGCATTTGAGAGGCCATGCGCCAAATGAAAAGTACTGCCCAGTGGGTATGATAATGCATGTACACCTGCTGTATTAACCGGCCCCAGACAAAAGCCACCCAATAAACTGCCCATAGCAACCTGGTAACGCGCGTTTTCATCTGCACCATTTTTTACAGCTTGCACCAGGTTGGCAGCAATAAGTCGTATACCTTCAAGTGCGTATATATCAATAAATGGTTGTGCAAACCTGTTGGTATATGCTTCAAGGCAATGGGTTAGGGCATCAAGCCCTGTAGCCGCTGTGATAGCAGGTGGAACGCTGATGGTTAATAAAGGATCTACATACACAATATCCGGAACCAGGTATGGACTGATGATGCCCTTTTTCTGATTATCGCTGTCATCAACCAAAATAGCATTTGGCGAAACCTCGCTGCCTGTGCCTGATGTAGCAGGTACACATACCAGCTTTATGTTACGGCCTTTTAAAAGGCCGATGCCCACTATTTCAATCAGGGGTTGGTCGTTATCTATTTGTGCGGCAATAAGTTTGGCTATATCCAGCACACTGCCACCGCCAATGCCTATAACAATGTCGGGATTAATGATTTTGGCATCGGATAGTAAGGTTTCAAAATTGCTGAAAGACGGTTCTTGTACTATGGCTGTACTGGTGGAAACCACAATATTGTTGGCGGTTAACTGCGCTATAAAGTCATTTAATGCAGGTAGTAACGGTTCAATAGTTACAATAAAAGCATTTTTGCAGCCGGCATCGATGATTTCAACGGGCAGCCCTGAAAGCGAGCCATTACCGAATACCAGTTTGCCGGGAAAGTTTATAGAAAGGTTTTGTGTATTGTTTATAATCATATATCATCCCGGCGTATCCGCATTTTTAAATTATCAGTTTAAGTTTTATTGAAAGCGGTAGCGCATTATTATCACTTTACAGAATAGTTGCAGTGTTCTGTATAAGCCTTGTAGGGGGTACCACTTTAAATTATTGCTTTTAGATTTATTTAATAACAAATGTATTGGACGAAGCGATAGGAGTGTTGTATAATTTATGCAAGTAATTATAGGATATTATCATCGCATATATTTATTGGTATTTATAGTTAAAAATACTTGTTATGCTGATTATTTGAGCTGAAAAATCTATATATAGCCACAAGCTATTCATATTGTGTATTATTAACTTATGATGTGTATTACGATAACGATTAAGTAAATATTACCGCCATAATGTTTGATGTTGTAATATAGCAGCAATACATTTGTATTTAAGTTAAGATATTATAATCCAACTTAATATATAACTTAGGTGATATAACCAGATCAGCGATATTCCTGATTTAAAACCAAATAGCATTACGTATGACAGCAGTTAGAACTTTAGGGCAATTTATTATTGAAAGGCAAAATGATTTTCCATATGCAAAAGGGGAGCTATCGAGATTATTACGGGACTTAGCCATTGCTGCGAAAATTGTAAACCGCGAGATTAATAAAGCAGGCCTGGTTGATATTTTGGGCGAAGCAGGCACCACTAATGTACAAGGTGAAGGGCAGAAGAAATTGGATGTATATGCTAACGAGCAATTCATAGCGGCCCTGCAAAGCGGCGGCGAATGTTGTATAGTAGTTTCAGAAGAAAATGATGAGCATATTTATATTGATTCAGAAATTTCAAAGGATGCCAAGTACATCGTGGCAATTGATCCTTTGGATGGTTCTTCAAACATTGATGTGAATGTTGGTGTAGGAACTATATTCTCCATATACCGCAGAAAATCAACTGATGGTAAGGCAACACTGGATGATGTTTTACAAAAAGGCACAGAGCAGGTTGCTGCCGGGTATATTATTTATGGTTCATCAACCATGCTGGTTTACACCACTGGTAAAGGCGTTAATGGCTTTACGCTTGATCCTTCAATAGGTGAGTTCTGCTTATCCCATCCGGATATGGCTATCCCTAAAGATGGTGTTATCTATTCAATTAACGAAGGTTACTATACCCATTTCCCAGATGGGGTAAAAAAGTATATAAAATACTGCCAGGTGGAGGATAAGCCAACCAACAGGCCATATACTTCGCGTTATACCGGCTCAATGGTAGCCGATCTGCACCGCAACATGATAAAGGGTGGTATATTTATTTACCCGAGCACAGCAAGTTCTATAAAAGGAAAACTGCGTTTGGTGTATGAATGTAACCCAATGGCTTTTATTATAGAGCAGGCGGGCGGTTTTGCATCTGATGGCTACAAAAGGATCTTAGAGCTTGATGTTAAAGAGCTTCACCAGCGCACCCCGATCTTTATTGGCTCTGAAAACATGGTGAGAAAAGCCGAAGAATTTATGGCCTCCTTTTCACCACAAAAAACGAAAAAAACATTTGAAGGAACTGTTCAAATACAATAAGCCAACCAATCTATATCAAAACAAACCCCGGATGCATAGCATACCGGGGTTTTATTATTAGGGTGGATTTAAAATTATTTTTTATAGCCAACAGGTATTACTGTATTAAGCGGCACCAGGCTGTTCAGGTAAACTTCGATATTGGTATAGCCACCCCCATTTTTTGCAGGTAGTGATGCATCAGCGGCATTATTGGGGTTAAGGCCATGTTTAATTTCATAGACATCGGGCATACCGTCGTGGTCAGAGTCCTTGTAAGGTGTTCCTTTATATTCAGGATAGCCACCAACTTGTGCTATGTCGGTAATAATTCCTTTTTTGTAGGATGAATCAGGTAAGCGGTGTTTAACCCATTTGCTGCCGTTGCTGTTATCGGTGCCTTCGACATAAACTATTTTGCCTGTTCGTACTTCGTTAATAATGCGTGTATCAACCGGATCTCTTTTTGGCAGGAAACAGCCCACATTATCCAAAACATAATCATAAGCTTGTTTGGCTGAGATAAGTGTTATCGGCGCCATCGGGAAAGGTTTATTTACCCGGATGCTGTCGGTATATCTTCCCGCATCAGGCATATCACCAATTTGGATGCCACCATCCCAGTTATCTTTCGTTACCTTTTCATCGCCTTCCATTATATTACCATTAGCGTAAACGCTACCAAACTTACCTCTGCTTTCAGGAGATCTTCCTGATTCAGGTTTCAATATACGGTGGCCAACTGGTTTCTTAATATCAGTAATAGGGCCCGGTTTATAATAATTGTTGATGAAGTTGAAAAACGACTGGTTATCACCGCCATCGGCGCTGCGATCCCACCAGTTGAAGATTACGTTATTGGCAAAACCAAAATCACCATACATACCTACCGATGGATTACGACTGATGTTATTTGCCCAAAGGTTACGTATAAATGTACTGTTCAAACCTCCAAGTGTGCTCCCGAACGCGTGGTTATAAGTATCCAGCCCTTCAGCATACATACAGTTTTGCATGGTGATGTTCACGGTTGGCAACTTATCACCGCCTTTGCTACCCTGGCGATTATACACGTGGCGATACATCGACATTACCTCATCCAGTCCCCAGCTGCCTGATACGTGATCAATCATGATATTCCCTATCGGGTTACCACCAAAGGCATCATCGCGGCGGGTAACATCCGTTGCACCTCTGCGGAAGCGTACAAATCGAACCACAACATCATGCGTATCAACCCAAACAGATTCACCGGCTATACAAATACCATCACCGGGAGCGCTCTGCCCTTCAATGGTGATATAAGGTGCCCTGATGCTGATAGGCTGACTCAAATGTATTATACCGGCAACATTAAATACCACAATACGGGCGCCACCTTGTTCGCAGGCATCGCGTAAGGAGCCCGGTCCATAATCATCCAGACTGGTTACTTCTATTACCCTGCCACCACGGCCACCAAATGAATACATGCCACCGCCTTCAGCACCCGGGAATGCCGGTATTTTAGCCTGTGGCAGATCAGACGGCTTTGCAGCCCATGGGATATATGGCTTGCCGTTTTTCTCGTCCTTTTGTATAGCGGGCATGGCTTTTTCAAATGCCAGATCGGAGCGGTGCTTCTCTATGTCATATATTGAATCTGATTTTTTCTGCATAGCAGGTGGTACACGCGGGTACTGCGCTTGTGCTGTTTCATAACTGCCTAATGCACCCATCAGGATGGATAAAGCAATGAGTTTTCTCTTCATTTTTAGTTTATAATAATATTGGTTAAAGGGTCACATGAGCAAATCATTTTGCGCAATTGCCGTTTTTAATAAATTTAGCCGGGGTATTTAGGTTAATATCCTGGTTTCAAATATGCGCACTACTTAAAGCGGTTTTGTATATGATTTTTTCTAGGTGATATACAATCTTAGCGTATATGGACTGTGTGCTTGGTTTTTAAAGATAAATACCTATAAATTTACCGTAGCTATATAAGCCAATTATAATATCATCAACTTAATGAACACTTTAGTTTGCACTACGCCGGGCAGCTTTGAATATAAATTCAGCGATAAACCGGAACTGATGAAAAATACCGCCATTATAAAAATTAAGCGTATTGGTATTTGCGGTACCGATCTGCATGCTTTTAACGGTACGCAGCCATATTTTACTTATCCCCGTATTTTAGGGCATGAGTTATCTGGCGAATTGGTAGAGTTTGATAATACACCCGGTTTTTCAATTGGTGAAGCGGTAACCTTTATCCCTTATTTTAATTGCGGTACCTGTATAGCCTGCCATAGTGGCAAGCCGAATTGCTGTGTTAATATAAAGGTTTGCGGTGTGCATATTGATGGCGGCATGGTGGAATATTTGCGTGTGCCATCGTACTCGCTGGTACATGGCTCAGGTTTAAGCTATGACGAACTGGCCTTAATAGAACCATTGGCTATAGGAGCTCACGGTGTGCGCCGGGCGGATGTAAAACCGGGCGAATTTGTTTTGGTAATGGGAGCGGGACCGATTGGTTTAGGAACCATGGAGTTTGCCCGCATAGCTGGTGGAAAGGTGATAGTAATAGATGTGAGCGATAATCGTTTAGAATTTTGCAGACATGAGTTAAACATCGAACATACCATAAACCCACTAAAAGAAAACGCTGTAGAAAAAGTAAGGGCAATTACCAACGGCGATATGGCAAGTGTGGTTATTGACGCTACAGGAAATTTAAGGGCCATAAATGACGGGATTAACTATTTAGCGCATGGCGGGCGCTATGTGCTGATTGGTTTACAGAAAGAGGCTTTTAGCTTTAGTCACCCGGAGTTTCATAAGCGGGAATCAACCCTGATGAGCAGTCGTAATGCCACCCGTAAGGACTTTGAATATGTGATTGATTGCATGAAAAAAGAATTGATTGATGCTAAAACATACATTACACACCGCACCAGCTTTAGCCAGGTAAAAGATGAATTTGGCGCATGGCTCGACCCGGCTACAGGTGTAATCAAAGCAATGGTTGAGGCTGATTGATTATTATAGAAAGATAGAGAAGATGAAGATCGGGCTAATTGTATTCGCGTTTTTTACATTGGTAATAAGCAATTATTGCTTTGGCCAAAAGCATTTGCTTAGCACAGAGAAGCTAAAGTCGTATACTAGTTATTTTAATTCCATTGATACCGAAACGGTAAAAAACTATATTACTAACGATCATGCTTATGAATGGCTGGCAGCTAACGTGCCGCTCTTCGAGTGCCCTGATTCAGCTATTGAAAAGATCTATTATTACCGCTGGTGGACGTTCAGGAAACACCTGGTTAAAACGCCAGATGGTTTTGTTTTTACTGAATTCATAACCAATGTAAACTGGGCCGGCGAATATAATACAGTAAGCAGCGCTTTGGGGCACCAGATATACGAGGGACGCTGGTTGCGCGATCAGGAATATATTAAAGGTTATATCAATTTCTGGTTGTTTGATGATCCAAAACAAGCCAAACCGCACCTGCATGCCTTTAGCAGTTGGATGGATGACGCAGTATACAATTTTTACCTGACCAATCCGGATAAGGCATTCATAAAACAAGCACTGCCTGCACTCAATAATGATTATAACCAATGGGAAAAAGAACATCAGCTAGCCGATAAATTATACTGGCAGTTTGATGTAAAGGATGCGATGGAAGAATCCATCAGCGGGGGAAGAAAGGTTAAAAACATACGGCCTACCATCAATAGCTATATGTATGGCAACGCCAATGCATTAGCTAAAATGGCTACTCTTGTTGGTAATAATACCCTGCAAACAAAATATCAGCAAAAGGCAACGGAGCTTAAAAAGCTGGTGCAAGATAGTTTATGGGATGACAGCGCCAAGTTTTTCGAGGTAAGGAAACCCGATGGCAAATTTGCCAATGCACGCGAAGAGCTGGGTTTTATACCCTGGTATTTTAATTTGCCTGATGATAATGCAAAATATGCTGAACAATGGGATCAGCTAACGGATACCAAAGGCTTTGATGCTCCTTGGGGTATAACCACTGCTGAAAGACGCCACCCCTTATTCCGTACCCATGGGACAGGGCATGGCTGCGAGTGGGACGGTGCTGTATGGCCTTTCGCCACTACGCAAACGCTTAAGGCATTGGGTAATTTATTGACTAATTACACCAATCAAAATAACATGTCGGCCAAGGTGTTTTATGATGAATTTCACAAATACGCTATGTCGCATATAAAACGTGGCGTGCCTTATCTGGGTGAGTACCAAGATGAAAAGACTGGTTACTGGCTTAAAGGCGATAACCCACGGAGTAGCTATTATAACCACTCAGGCTTTTGCGATTTGGTGATAAATGATCTTGTGGGATTAAAGCCACGTGCTGATAATGTGCTGGAAGTTTTCCCACTGATACCACAGGATCAATGGGTCTGGTTTTGTTTGGACAATGTGGCGTATCATGGTCATATTATTGGTATTGTGTGGGATAAAACCGGTACAAAATACCATCATGGGGCCGGTTTCTTTATTTATGCTGATGGTAAGATCATATATCACGGTGCTGAATTAAAACACATAACCACTACATTAAAATCCTGAATACGGTAACAAAATCGTTAATGATAAGATAGTACAATATATTGAAAAAAACGAGCAGGATTTATTGACCGAGTAGGGATAGATTTGACTGTTTAGTAAAAACCATCAATTATATTTTACCTAAGTTCAGTTGTATATCAAACGCTGTAACTTTTTGTAATTGCTTTTAATATTTGCACAATCTTATCATCAATGAGTTGTTCCGCCTGTCGTTTTAGGATTAATTTTTTAATTGTTTGCTGCACTCTTTTTCTGAGCGCTTTTGCTTGTGATGCTGCAGGCACATTGCCAAAAAAAACTATCACTATAGTAATTTCCCCCTCAGCGCATGAGCGCGTTAAATATGGAGCACAAAAACTGGAGCAGCAATTAAAAGCTGATGGGTATGCTGTAAGTATTAAATCAGTAATCAATAGCCATAATGAAAATATCATTGTCGGGTTGCTAAAAGATGCCTTAATTAAAAGTTTATACGCATCCGGGCATATCCGTCTTACAAAAGCTCCGGGTAAAGAAGGCTTTGCCATCAATACATCATCCAATAATATCATTATAGCAGGTGCTGATAATTCAGGTGCTATGTATGGCTGCCTTGAACTGGCGGATGAACTAAAAGCCAATCACAAATTGCCTGTAAAGATTAGTCTGGTTGATCAGCCTGAAATGGTATTGCGTGGTGCTTGTATCGGTGTACAAAAGCCGGAACTTCTGCCGGGCCGTGGTACTTATGAATACCCTTACACTCCTGAAAACTTCCCATGGTTTTATGATAAGGCATTATGGCTCCGCTACCTGGATTCAATGGCGCAAAACCGCATGAATTCCTTGTACCTATGGAGTGGGCACCCCTTTGCATCCCTGGTTAAAGTAAAGGATTATCCTTATGCTTTGGAGGTTGATGAAGCCACCTATCAAAAGAATGTGGATATGTATAATTTCCTCACCCGCGAGGCTGATAAAAGAGGCATATGGGTATTACAGGGCTTTTATAACATCATCGTATCCAAACCTTTTGCTGATCATAACCACCTGAAAACACAGGACCGTAACCGTCATATCGTACCCATTATCGCTGATTATACCCGTAAATCCATCGCGGCATTTGTGCAGAAATATCCAAATGTGGGGTTGATGCTCACCTTAGGCGAAGCGATGGAAGGTGTGGGGCAGGACGATATTGACTGGTTTACAAAAACCATCATTCCGGGTGTTAAGGATGGTTTAAAAGCTTTGGGCCGAACCGATGAGCCGCCAATAGTGCTGCGTTCGCATGATACGGATGCGCCCGAGGATATGAAATACGCCATGCCATTATATAAAAACCTGTACACCATGACCAAGTATACCGGTGAGGCATTAACCACCTATACGCCACATGGACCATGGGCGCAATTGCATCAAACATTAAGTAAACTTGGTACGGTGCAGATTGAAAATGTACACATCCTGGCCAACCTGGAACCATTCAGGTATGGCTCGGCCGATTTTATACAAAAATGTGTGCTGGCCATGCACAATGTATATCACTCGAATGGCTTGCATATCTATCCGGAATCATCATACTGGGATTGGCCTTATACTGCCGATAATACCTCGCCGCGATTACTGGAAATGGACAGGGACTGGATCTGGTACAAGGAATGGGCACGCTATTCATGGAATTGCCACAGGGACAGGAAAGATGAAGTAAAATACTGGTCGCAGCAATTGGCTGAAATGTATGGCTGCAGCGCCGAACAGGGAAAAAATATTTTGGATGCCTACGAGCAATCCGGTGAGATAGCACCAAAAATATTAAGACGATTTGGTATCACCGATGGTAACCGCCAAACCATGACATTGGGTATGCTGATGAGCCAATTGGTCGACCCTGAAAAATATGGCTTATTCACATTGCTCTATAATTCCGAAGGCCCGGAAGGTGAAATGCTGAGCGAATACGCCGCCAAAGAGTGGAAACACGAGCCGCATATTGGTGAAACTCCTGTACAAGTGGTTAATGAAATTATTGAAGAAGGCCATAATTCCGTTGAAGCCATCGATGAGGCTGAAAAAGGCGTAACCGCAAACACAGCGGAGTTCAAACGCATTAAAAATGATATGTATTGCTACAACGCCATGGCTAACAGCTATGCACACAAAGTAAACGCGGCTTTGCTGGTTTTGCGCTACAAATACTCTAATGATGTAAGCGATCTTGAAAAAGCCTTACCTGAATTGCAAACCAGCCTGGATTATTACCAGAAACTGGTTGATCTCACCAAGTATAGTTACCTGTATGCCAACAGCATGCAAACCAAGCAGCGCAAAATCCCGGTTGGCGGTAACGATGGTAAAAACAAAACCTGGATTGAGTTGCTGCCTTATTATCAGCGCGAGCTTAAAAATTTTAAGAAGAATATCGACTCGCTAAAATCGCCGCAGGCTGCCGCAAAACAAGCCGAGAAAATACAATTGGTTGATGTGCCGGTAGCCTTAACGGCTGATACTTATAAATTAACAGCAGGCGGCAAAGCATATACTGATTCAGCAGGTATTATTAAAAATATAGCACCTGAAATGATAGGATTAAAAGGCGTTAAAATGATAAAGGCCAAACAAGAAACAGATGGAACAACGTTAACTTTTACAAATGCAAAACCGGTAAAGGTATTGGTGGGCTATTTCGCCAGCAAGGCATCACAATATCTGCAGGAGCCACAATTGGAAAACGATGCCAGCGCCAATGATTACGGTCAGGCCGATATTAAGATAGCCAATGCCATACAAATCGAAGATTTGCCGCCGGTTAATGTGCATACTTACACATTTAAGGCAGGCACTAACACACTAAGCTTAGGCAAGGGAGCGTGCTTGATTTTAGGATTTGTTGAAGACAACGCTCGTATCCCGGTTTATGATGCCGGTTTAAGTAATGAAGGTAATATCAGGGATTTAAGATGGCTGTTTAACTGATTGAAATGAGAGGAAAAATAAAAATATCAGCCATTAAAGCATTCTTTATTGCGGTCGGAATTCTATTGGTGATAAGTGATCCGCAATTATCTTTTTCCCAATCCGGTTTAAAGTTATGGTATCAGCAGCCTGCCGTAAAGTGGACCGATGCGTTACCCATTGGTAACGGGCAAATGGGTGCCATGTTATTTGGCAGGGTTGATGAAGATCATATTCAGTTTAACGAGCAAACATTATGGACAGGCGGCCCAAGGGTCTATGCAAGGGCAAGGGCTTCCAAATATCTACCCATCATACGCAAACTGTTGGTTGAAGGCAAACAAGCCGAAGCGGAATCTATTGCCCAGGAACATTTTATGGGGATGAAGAGCCATGAGCTCACTTATGCAGCGGATTCCATCGCATGGTATAAAAAGATGCGTTTGGATACATCTGCGTCAGCCGCTGAATTTGATAACAGCAAATGGAAATTCATTACCCAACCCGAAGCAAATGGCTGGGAAACATTCCCCGGTTTTGAAGGGCTTGATGGCGCAGTTTGGTTGAGAAATAGTTTTGATCTGCCTGCTAATATGGCTGATAAGGATTTAGAATTGGATCTTGGTCGTGTTCGGGATATTGATTTTACCTATGTAAATGGCAAGCTGATAGGCACAACTAATAATACAACCAGTCGTAAATATCTTATCCCGGCAGGATTACTGCATCCCGGCAAAAATACAATTGCTATACAGGTGCTTAATTTTTATGATAAGGGGGGATTGACTTCGGCAAAGGAAAAACCGGCGATCTATCAAAAGGATGCACCTCAAATCAGCATCATATTAAAGACGGTATGGAAGTATTGGGTGCAAAATGATGAGCCACCTGCGTACCCACGCTATAATGCCGATTACCAACCATTCGGCGATGTTTATTTGCAATTCCCCAAACAACAGGTATCCAATTATACCCGTGATCTTAATTTGAATACAGCCACAGCGCATGTAAACTATAATGCCGACGGTATTACCTATTCTCGTGAATATTTTGCAAGCGCTCCGGATCATGTGATAGCTATACATCTAACCGCAAGCAAACCTGGCAGCATCACTTTTAAAGCACTCCTTAAAACGCTGCAAAGATCCTATAATATTTATAAAGTTGATAATAGCACATTGGCGTTATCGCTCAAAGTAAACGATGGCGTACTAAAAGGCGTGAGCTACTTACACGCAGTTGCGGCAGGAGGCAAAGTTGATGTAGATTCAAATAGCATTACCATTACCAACGCTAATGAGGCAACGCTTTACTTAACAGCTGCCACCAGCTTTAAAAATTATAAAGATGTATCAGGCGATCCGGATGCTATCTGTAAAAATACAATAGCTAAGTTTAGTGGTAAAAACTATTCTGATGTAAAAACTGCTCATATTAAGGATTATATAAGCTACTTTAACAAGTTTGCTATCAATTTAGGCACTACTGCAAATGATACATTACCTACCAATAAACGAATACTGGCTTTCAGTAATACTGCCGATCCGGCTTTGATAGCACTTTACGTGCAATATGGTCGTTATTTGCTCATCTCGTCATCCCGCTCAGGTGGTCAGCCGGCAAATTTACAGGGCTTGTGGAATGATTTGCTTACACCGCCATGGGGCAGTAAATTTACTACCAATATCAATTTAGAAATGAACTACTGGCCGGCTGAAGAACTGAACCTTTCGGCATGCAGTGAGCCATTCTTTAATATGGTTGATGGCCTGGCGCAGGCCGGAAAGATCACGGCCAAAGAACACTATGACGCACCCGGCTGGGTATTGCACCATAACACCGACCTATGGCGCGGAACCGCGCCTGTAAACTCATCAACGCATGGTATTTGGGTAAGTGGTGGTGCGTGGCTTTGTCACCAGTTATGGGAGCATTATTTGTTTACAAAGGATGAGGCTTTTCTGCAAAACCGGGCTTATCCCGATATGAAGGGCGCAGCGGAATTCTTTGTCCATTTCTTAACTAAAGATCCTAAAACCGGGTACCTCATCAGCACACCGTCAAACTCGCCGGAGCATGGTGGATTGGTTGCAGGCCCAACTATGGATCACCAGATCATTCGAGACTTGTTTAAAAATACGATACAAGCTGCTGCGGTATTGGGCATCGACTATAAGTTTAGCGATACGCTTAAAACCATGTACGCGCAAATTGCACCTAACAAAATAGGAAGTCACGGGCAGTTACAGGAATGGATGGAAGATAAGGATGACACAGCCGATACGCACCGCCATGTGTCGCACATGTGGGGTATTTATCCGGGGACTGATATTACCTGGGATACGCCGGAACTAATGAAAGCAGGCCGCCAGTCGTTAATTTACCGGGGCGATGAAGGCACAGGTTGGAGCATCGCCTGGAAGGTTAATTTATGGGCCCGGTTAAAGGATGGTGATCATGCCATGCGTTTATTTGATATGCTGCTTTCACCTGCTGATGTAAGCTCAGGCAAGGAAAAAGGCGGCGTTTACCATAATTTATTCGATGCGCACCCTCCATTCCAAATCGACGGAAATTTTGGCGGCGCAGCCGGATTGGCGGAAATGCTTCTGCAAAGTCAAGGTAGCACTATTGAAATATTACCGGCCTTGCCATCGGCATTACCTGATGGTAATGTAAAAGGCATCTGCGCCCGTGGTGGTTTTGTGCTGAGCTTTAAATGGGATAAGGGACAGCTAAAAAATGTAGAAGTAACCTCCAAAGCAGGCGGCATTTGCAAGCTTCGCTACCACGATAAGGTGATCATTTTTAATACACAAAAGGATAAGACATACCATTTTAATGGTTTTTTGAGTAAAGTATAATGAGGAAGCATAAAGTAAATAGATCTTATAGATCCCGGCTGAGCCATCAGCTGGTTTTTATGCTTTTTATGGTTGTACTATTACTTTTTATAGGTAAACCTGTTATCGCGCAGCAAAATATCCGGCAGGAGACATTATTGAACAACAATTGGCGTACCATTGCCAATGAGAGGGATATTAACGCATACAAAGGCTTTGAAAAAGCAAGCTTCCCCGATAAAAATTGGCTAACGGTTGATGTGCCGCATAACTGGGATAATTATGGAGGATATCGTCGCTTAAAACACGGTAATTTACATGGCTATGCCTGGTATCGTAAAGTATTTACCATCACCGAGCGCAAGGCAGGTAAACGTTATTTTTTATGGTTCGAAGGGGTAGGATCATATGCAACTGTATGGCTGAATGGTACACAGGTTGGCTACCATGCAGGTGGGCGCACCACTTTTACTATTGATGTTACCAATGCCATAAAAACTGGCAATAACTTGTTATGTGTTCGCGCTGATCACCCGGCATTTATTAAAGACCTGCCCTGGGTTTGTGGCGGTTGCTCGGATGATCCCGGTTTTTCTGAAGGCTCGCAACCGATGGGTATTTTCAGGCCGGTACATTTAATAGTTACCGATCCCGTAAGGATAGAACCTTTTGGCATACATGTATGGAATGATACCACTGTTTCAGAACAATCAGCCACCTTGAATTTAGAGACCGAAGTAAAGAATTATACATCAACAGCAGTTACAGCAACTGTTATAAACAAACTTATCGATGCAAAAGGAAATATAGTCGCGCAAAGTAAATCGGAATTAAACCTTGTTGCGGGTGGAACAAGTATCACTAAGCAGATCATGTCAGAAATTAAGCTGGTTCATTTATGGTCGCTGGTCGATCCGTATTTGTACACGGTTTTAGCACAAGTGGTCATTAACGGTAAGATAGCCGACCAAACATCAATTCCCTACGGTATCCGCTGGATCAGTTGGCCTATTGACCGTAATAATGGCGATAATCGTTTTTACCTCAACGGCAAACCCATATTTATTAACGGTATTGCCGAATATGAACACATGATGGGTAACAGCGCGGCATTCAGTAACCAGGAAATTAAGGCGCGGGTAATGCAATTGAGATCAGCAGGGTTTAATGCTTTTCGTGATGCGCACCAGCCGCATAATTTGGAATATCAAAAATATTGGGATAAACTGGGCATACTCTGGTGGCCGCAGTATTCGGCTCATATTTGGTATGACACCCCTGAGTTCAGGGAGAATTACAAAGCTTTACTACGCGATTGGGTAAAGGAACGTCGTAACAGCCCGTCAGTAATTTTATGGGGATTGCAAAATGAAAGTCGCCTGCCGGAAGATTTTGCGAAAGAGTGTTCAGCTATTATCTGCAGTCTTGATCCCACCGCATCCACCCAAAGAAAAATAACCACCTGTAATGGCGGCAAGGGTACCGATTGGGACGTGCCGCAAAACTGGTCGGGCACCTATGGCGGTAATCCATTGGATTATGCACAAGACCTGCAAAAAGACATTTTGGTAGGCGAATATGGCGCATGGCGCAGTATTGACCTGCATACGGAAGGCCTATTCAATGAAACCAATATTTTAAGTGAGGACCGCATGAGCCAATTGCTCGAAACCAAAGTGCGTTTAGCCGAGTCAGCCAAACAAAACGCGGCCGGGCAATTCATGTGGTTATTGTATTCGCACGAAAATCCCGGCAGGGTACAAGGCGGCGAAGGCGAACGTGAATTGGACAGGGTAGGCCCGGTTAATTACAAAGGTTTGTTCACTGTATGGGGGCAGCCACTCGACGCTTATTACATGTACCGTGCTAATTACGCTGATAAGTTGAAGGAACCGATGGTGTACATCGTATCTCATACCTGGCCAAATAGGTGGCTTAAACCGGGTAAAAAGGATAGTATTAGTGTTTATTCTAACTGCGATGAAGTTGAGCTGTTTAATAATGTTAAAAGTGTTTCGCTTGGTAAAAAAACAAGGCAGGGCATCGGTACACATTTTCAATGGGATGGGGCTGATATTAAATATAATGTTCTGTATGCGGTTGGTTATGTAAATGGTAAGGCTGTAGCGCAGGATTATATCATTTTAAATCATCTGCCTGAAGCACCGCATTTAAAGTTATTAACGCAGGCAAATTCATCAATTTTAAAACCCGCAGTTGGCTATAAATACCTATATCGCGTTAACTGCGGCGGACCGGATTACAGAGACAAGCAAGGTAATTTATGGATGGCGGATGCTCATCAAACCAACAAAAATAAATGGGGCTCAACTTCGTGGACGGATGATTATGCCGGTATGCCCGCATTCTTTGGAAGCCAGCAGCGCACTTTTGATCCGATAAGATCAACTGATGATGCAGCGCTTTTTCAATCGTACAGGTTTGGGATGAATAAGCTTAAATATAGCTTCCCGGTACCCGATGGCAATTATAAAGTTGAGCTATATTTTACCGAGCCCTGGTATGGCATAGGTGGCGGGATGGACTGTGCCGGCTGGCGTATGTTTGATGTAGCTGTCAACAATAAAACCGTAATTAAGAATTTGGATATCTGGAAAGAAACAGGTACTGATAATGCCCTTAAAAAAACAGTTGCCGTACACGTAACCGGCGGACAACTGCAAATTTCCTTCCCGCATATAGCGTCTGGTGAGGCTATTATTTCCGCTATCGCGATAAGTACACTTGATCATAAAGTTGTACCTGCACCATCAAGGGGAGGGGTAATAAAAGAGTTGAAAACCGATAAACAAGCCAATTGGTCTGTACAATCATGGCTGGATATAGGGCAGCAGGTTTATGCGGGGGTTGGTATTCGCTTTAGTGAGTTGCCGCCTGCTTTGTATGGCGCTGACTGGATTAAAACATCAACTTCAAAATCAGCCGAGGCAAGTTTTACGCTTGCTGCCGCAAGTGATGTTTATGTAGCCATGAATGTTAAGCCTGAAAACCGGCCAGGTTGGCTAAAAGATTATTTGCCGACAGGTTTATCCATACAAACAGATGAGAACGGCGGGACTGATTTCGCACTGTATAAAAAGAGGTTTGCATCCAATGCAAATGTTGTTTTAGGCGCTTATAAAGATGGACAAAAATATACAGTAGCAGTGTTACCGGTTACCACTCTTGAACCCGCTACCGATCTGAAACGAAGCGTAAATTATGGCGTAGCAAATGCTCTCATACAAGGCGATGGTGCAGTGCAGGATACATTGGATAAGAAAAAGATCATCCATTTTACACAATTGACAGGCGGCAAAGTAATATTAGGCATAAATCCCGGTGTGGCTGATAGCTATGCTTTGCGGTTCAAATATTATAACGCGAGCGCCAAAACATATTCGGTTAATATGCAGTTACAGGCTGCTGATGGCACGATAATGAAAACAGAAGTATTAAGTTTTAAGCCGTTGACAAAAGGTAAATCGGGCGCGGTTAGCATAACAACCGGCAGTAGTATAAATGCAGGAAATTACAAAGTGATATTAACCGCTGTTGACGCGGATGGTTTAATTATATCAGGGTTTGAAATGCAGTAATGCTGCTAAATTATAGTGAAATGAAAAGATTTTATTTGCTGCTTTTACTGTTTCCGTCACAGGTGTTTGCGCAAACGCTGAAGGTAGCCAATTTGCAATGCGAGTATGAGAGCAATCCTATGGGGATTGAGGCCTCATCGCCAAAGTTGAGCTGGAAGCTACAATCTGCAGAACGCAATATTATGCAAACAGCTTACCGTATTTTGGTTAGCGATAATATTGAAAGTTTAGATAAGAACATAGGCAATACCTGGGATTCAAAGCATATCAATTCATCAACATCAATTGAGGTAGCTTATAAGGGTAGGCCGCTTTTATCAGCCAAAACTTATTACTGGAAAGTGACAGTTTGGGATAATCACCAGCATATGTCAGCATGGAGCGAAATAGCAAAATGGCAAATGGGTTTGCTAACACTCGCCGATTGGGCAGGTGCAAAATGGATAGCCTACGCGCAAATGCCCGATTCCATGCGCATGGTGCCTTTTCCGGCAGGTAAAGGGCCCAAAGGTTTGCTGCCTGCTAATGATGTGCTGCCCTTGTTGCGCAAAACGTTTACTATTAGCAAGCCTGTAAAAAGAGCTACCCTATACATATGTGGTTTAGGTCATTTTGATATGAGCCTGAACGGCAATAAGGTAGGTGATCATTTCCTCGACCCCGGATGGACGCAATATAATAAACAGGCTTTATACGTGCCTTTTGATTTAACCGACAAGTTGGTACAAGGTAACAACGCGTTAGGTGTAATGCTCGGCAACGGCTTCTATTATATCCCAAGGGATAAACGCTATCGTAAAATGACCGGTGCTTATGGCTATCCGAAAATGATATGCCGACTGGTAATTGAGTATAAAGACGGCTCGATTACTAATTTAGGGAGCGATAGAAGCTGGAAAACAGCTCCTGGCCCAATAATTTTTACCAGCATTTACGGTGGTGAAGATTACAATGCCAACCTGGAGCAACCCGACTGGAACACTATTAATTTTGATGATACTAAATGGCAAAATGCTATAATAGTAACGGGCTCTCCGCAATTAAACGCGCAGGCAGCTGACCCGCTGAAAGTGATGCAGGAATTTACCCCCATCAGCAAAAAAGACATAGGTAATGGCGCATGGGTTTATGATCTGGGCCAAAATGCATCAGGTATCCCGCAAATCACTATTCAGGGCAAAAAGGGGGATACGGTACGAATTATCCCCGCAGAATTAATTCACCCTGATGGCAGCGCAAATCAAACCGGATCAGGCAAACCACATTATTATAATTATATTTTAAAAGGTGGCGGCCCCGAAACCTGGCATCCTCAGTTTACCTATTATGGATTCAGGTATTTACAGGTAGAGGGCGTAGTTTCGCAAGGCAAAGCTAATCCAAGTCAATTGCCTGTTTTGTTAGATATAAAGGGTTTACATACACGCAATGCTGCCGCTACGGTTGGTAGCTTTAGTTGTTCAAATGAGCTGTTTAACCGCGCATTTAAGCTGATTGACTGGGCCATGAAAAGCAATATGGCAAGCCTGTTTACTGATTGCCCGCACCGCGAAAAACTGGGTTGGCTGGAAGAAGTGCATTTAGTAGGGAATTCAATACGTTATAATTATGATATCCATCGCCTGGCACTAAAATGTATAAACGATATGCGCCTGGCGCAAACATCCGAAGGTTTAATACCTGAGATAGCACCTGAATACACTCAATTCGGCGAGCCTTTCCGTGATTCACCGGAGTGGGGAAGTAATAGCATCATTTTGCCGTGGTATGTTTATGAGTGGTATGGTGATAAAGATGTGTTAGCCAATAGCTACGATATGATGAAACGCTATATCGATTACTTAGGCACGAAAGCCGATCATCACATCCTTACGGAGGGTTTAGGTGATTGGTACGACCAGGGTCCCCAAGCGCCGGGCTATTCACAGCAAACACCAAAAGGAATTACCGCGACTGCTTTTTATTATTATGATCTCGATATTATAGCTAAAGTGGCAAAGCTTTTAGGTAAAACGCAGGATGTTGCAACCTATAATGTTTTAGCAGCAGATGTTAAACAGGCTTATAATAAAGCATTCTTTAATACGCAAACCAAAGAATACGGCACAGGTAGCCAAACAGCAAATTCCATCTCGCTATACATGGGTTTAGTTGAACCACAGGACAAAGATGCTGTTATCAACAATATGGTTAAGGAATTAAAGGATCATGGCAACAGCCTTACTGCTGGCGATATTGGGTTTCGTTACCTGCTGAAAGCATTGGATGATGCCGGGCGTTCGGATGTGATCTTTGATATGAACAGTCGTTCAGATGTGCCGGGATATGGCTATCAGTTGGCACACGGAGCAACTTCGTTAACAGAATCATGGGGAGCTTTGCCGCAGGTATCCAACAATCACCTAATGCTGGGCCATATTATGGAGTGGTTTTACAGTAGTTTGGCCGGCATCCGCTCAGCTCACGGTGCCATTGCCATGAATAAGATCGAAATAAAGCCGGAGCCTGTAGGTGATGTTACTTATGCAAAAGCGAGTTATGATTCACCTTATGGTATTATTGCTACAGACTGGAAGAAGAGAAATGGAGATTTTGACCTAATGGTTCAGATCCCGGTAAATACCACCGCTGTAGTATACCTGCCTGCTAAACCCGGTACAGTCATTACTGAAGATGGAAAACCGGTTAATAAATCACAGCTTTTAGGCTATAAAGATGGTAGGGCTTTAATAAAAACGGGTTCAGGTATCTACCATTTTATTGCGGGTAAATAGAAAATCAGCATCGTATGAAACTTAAACAAATCATATTAACTACACTTATTGGCATAACCACTTTAGGCAGTGTTATGGCGCAATCCGACATCAATAAAGTGCCTGATAATGTAATGCAACAGGTTTATGACCAGGTAAAAACGCCATACAAATACGGCTTGGTTGTAGTGCCGGGGGATAATTCAAAAAAGGTGGATTGTCCAACTATCTTCCGTAAAAGTGGCAAATGGTTCATGACCTATATTGTTTTTAATGGGCGTGGCTATGAAACCTGGTTGTCTAACAGTAAGGACCTTTTGCACTGGGAAACTACAGGCAGGATAATGTCATTCTCCGATACCACTAATTGGGATAATAACCAAAAAGCAGGCTACCCAGCACTAATTGATACCAAATGGGGTGGAAGCTATGATCTGCAAAAATATGATGGCAAATATTGGATGTCGTACTTCGGCGGTCATGATCGTGGGTATGAAAAGGGGATGCTTTCCATTGGTATAGCTTATACTAATCAGGATCCGACTGTTGCGCATGAATGGACACGTTTAGATCATCCGGTGCTGTCGGTGCTTGATAAGGATGTTTCCTGGTGGGATAATCATACACAATATAAGGAAACTGTAATCTGGGATAAATCGAAGCTAACGGGCCATCAATTTGTGATGTATTACAATGCTAACGGGGATAGCGTCGACAAAAAACACGGTGCTGAGCGAATAGGAATGGCAACATCTGATGATATGCTGCATTGGACACGCTATGGAAAAGATCCTGTATTGAACCACGGCCCCGGCATAACTGGCGATCCGGATATTCAGAAGATCGGTAATGTATATGTGATGTTCTACTTTGGTGCGTTTTGGAAAACCGGTCTGGGTGGGGTTTTTAACCGCTTTGCATGTTCTTATGATTTAATTCACTGGACAGACTGGACGGGAGAAAAACTCATCCAGGCATCCGAACCATTTGACAATGAATTTGCCCATAAATCATATGTGGTGAATTGGAAAGGAGTAGTTTATCATTTCTATTGTGCGGTTGATAAAACGCAGCAGCGTGGCATAGCCGTAGCTACATCAAAAGATATGGGTAAAAGTGAAGTGAATTTTGTAGCACCTCCGGTAAAAGTTAAAAAGTAAACTATGCGTTTGTTGTTTATTTGTTTGGTATTAAGCTTATTCTGTTGCAACTATGCATCGGCACAATCGGTGCGTAAAACAGAAAGCTTTGATGCGAATTGGAAGTTTATGTTGGGCGATGATAGCCTTGCAAAACAGCCTGCATTTAACGATGGCAAATGGCGCACGCTTGATCTGCCTCACGACTGGAGCATAGAAGGTAGTTTCGACGAAAAAAATCCTACAACACAGGGCGAAGGTGGTTTACCTGCCGGTATTGGCTGGTATCGTAAGACTTTCAACGTGCCATCATCGGCAAAAGATAAGAATGTATTTATTGATTTTGATGGCGTTTACCGTAATTCGGAAGTCTGGATAAACGGTCATTACTTCGGCAAGCGACCCAATGGCTACATTTCATTCAGTTACGATCTTACCCCATACTTAAATTTTGGCGATCGGGATAATGTAATAGCTGTTAAGGTTGACAATGGAGATCAGCCTAATTCACGCTGGTACAGCGGGTCAGGAATATATCGTAATGTGTGGCTTACTACAGTAAATAAAACTTGTTTTACTAAATGGGGTACTTTTGTTACTACTCCGCAGATCTCAAATAATCAGGCATCGGTACATATAAGCACCACTATAAGGCCGGAAGGTAAGGGGCTTAGCTTAAAAACAACCATCTATAATGAGAAGGGAGAAGCAGTAACTTCTAATTTTTCACCGCTTAAAAATTCAAGCGATACAACTTTAGCTTCCGCATATAATTTAACGATTAAAAATCCGCAATTCTGGTCAACCGATCATCCGTATCTGTATAAAATATCGCTGCAAATTATGCAGGGAAGCCGGGTGTTGGACAATATTACCGTTAATACCGGTATCCGTTCTTTTGAGTTTGATGCACAAAAAGGCTTTTCCTTAAATGGTGTTCACATGAAGATCAAAGGTGTTTGTATGCATCATGATCTGGGGGCATTAGGTGCTACTGTTAATACACAGGCGATAGAACGGCAATTACAAATTTTAAAGGATATGGGGTGCAACGCTATCCGTACCTCACATAATCCTCCCGCACCAGAGTTTTTGGACTTATGCGATAAAATGGGCTTTTTAGTGATGGATGAAGCCTTTGATATGTGGGCCAAAAAGAAAACCAAACATGATTATCACGAAGATTGGGCACAATGGCATAAACGGGATCTGGAAGATCAGATCCTGCGTGATCGTAACCACCCATCTGTATTTATTTGGAGTATAGGTAATGAGATTCGTGAGCAATTTGATAGTACAGGTATATCTATAGCCCGGGAACTGGTGAGAATAGTGAAGAATATTGATAATACACGGCCGGTTACCTCAGCGTTGAGCGAATCAAATCCGCATAAAAACTTTATTTATCAATCGGGAGCATTGGACCTGGTAGGGCTTAATTATCACCAGGAAGTATATGCTGATTTTCCGAAGAATTATCCCGGTCAAAAGTTTATAGCTACCGAAACTATGTCGGCATTGGAAACCCGCGGATTTTATGATACGCCAACCGATACTACAAGGCACTGGCCGCAAAGTTCAAAGGTACCCTTTAAACAAAGTAATTCTGAGTTTGCAGTTACTGCTTACGATAATGTAGCGGCTTATTGGGGTTCAACCCACGAGGAAACGTGGAAGGTCATCAAAAAATATGATTTCCTGTCGGGATTATTCATTTGGACTGGCTTTGATTACATTGGAGAGCCAACGCCATATCCCTGGCCTGCACGTAGTTCTTATTTCGGTATTGCTGATTTGGCTGGTTTCCCAAAGGATGTTTACTATATGTACCAAAGCGAGTGGACAAACAAACCTGTTTTGCACCTGTTTCCGCACTGGAACTGGAAGCCCGGGCAATTAGTTGATGTTTGGGCCTATTATAGTCAGGCCGATGAAGTGGAACTGTTTTTAAACGGCAGGTCATTAGGTGTGAAAGCTAAACAGGGCGATGAGTTGCACATAAACTGGAAAGTTAAGTTTGAACCCGGAACATTGAAGATTGTATCCCGAAAAAATGGAAAGATTGTATTAACACAAGAGATACATACAGCTGGCCTGCCTGCAAAAATCGAGCTATCAGCAGATCGCAAATCCATAAATGCCGACGGTCAGGATCTTTCATTTGTAACAGTAAAAGTACTGGATGCCAGTGGTAATATTGTGCCGGATGCTGATAATCTTGTTGATTTTAAGATCACAGGCCCTGCACAAATAACTGGAACTGATAATGGTTCGCAAATAAGCATGGAATCATTCAAGGCGAACCATAGTAAAGCATTCCACGGTATGTGTTTACTGATAGCCCAGGCAAAAAAGATTGGGGGCACAGCTATTATTTACGCGCAGGCTAAGGGTTTACAACCTGCTAGTTTGGTTTTAAATGTTAAATAAACAACCTTAAGCGCTTTGGGCCACTTGCGGCGCCTGCCCTTTTAAATATCGTCGTTTATATTCAAGCGGCGTCATGTTCGTTACCTTTTTAAAGTGACGGTAAAAGTTGGATATATTGTTAAATCCACACTCAAAACAAAGTACTTCAGTGGGCAGCTTATCTTCAATTAAAAAGCGGCAGGCATGGCTGATGCGTATCTCTGTTAAAAAATCAGAGAATGTTTTTTTAGTCATTAATTTAAAATATCTACAGAAAGAGGTAACACTTAAATTGCCTATAGCAGCTATTTCATTCAGGCTTATTTCCTTTTTATAGTTGCTTAAGGTATAAGCACAAACCTTATTCAGGCGGATAGTATCCGATTCGTTTGATTGATGAAACTCATTGTGTGAGAGTGTAATATGTTCAAAATCGTCATTTTCAGCTAATACTTTGAGTATGGATAGTAATACTATAATGCGGTCGAGGTTATTGGCATTAACTGCACGATGCATTAAGCGTTTCAATTCTTCTTTGGCAGGGCCATTAACGATTATACCATTTTTGGCTTTTTCGAACAGTTTAGGTAATAGATAAGCCTCAGGCAAATTAAGCAAATAGCGTCCCAGGCAATCAGGTAAGAAGTGTATAACTATCACTTCTACATTCAGCCCGGAATCAGGCTGAAAATACTCTTCTTTGCATCGCCAGCAATGTGGTAGTTTTTCTCCTAGCAATAATATTTCTCCGGAAGAAAAGTTGCTGATATTATCACCAATAAAGCGCACACCTTCACCTTTAATAACATAGTGTAATTCCAGTTCAGGGTGGTAGTGCCATATACCCCTGAAAGTAGGTAAAATATCATGTCTGATGCTAAACGAATTTTGTGGTTTTACATCAACTTTGAGAAAATGTGGTTTCATTTTGAACTTAAATCTAATAAAAAATAAATCAATTGCTTGATCTGGTTATTATTGGTTATTCAGGTTTAGAATTTAAATGTACTGAAAAAAAAATGATGTTATCAAGTATTAACCTAAAAACGGCATGTAAAGATGTTGTGATATATTGCAATTAAGCCCATGATAATATCATACAATAAGTTGATAAATACAGGTAGTAATAGCAATTACTATTACTTGATATTTGTTATTGTAGTCTGTTTTAATGATAACAGTTACTGCGCATTATATAAACCGAACTAATAAATTATATTTTTTGCAACTGGTTAAGTCTTAATAATTATTGATTGCTTAATTAGTGTTTGTGGTACAATTATTCGGGCTGATAGATTAGTCTGATAATGTTAAATATATATTCAATTTTATTAAAATAAACCGATGAGAAAATATCTTTTTATAGTAATGATAGCAGCGCTGGGCATGTCATCAGTACATGCACAAACTGCACCAGCTGATGAGCAGGCAAATTATACACAAGTAATAACCAAGCGGGCCGAAAAAATAGTTTCGGCACTTAATATTACCGACTCTGTAAAATTTAAACGGGTAACAGATATTGTGGTTAACCAATACGGCAACCTGAGCGCTATCCATGATAGCCGCAATGAGCAGGTTAAGGATATAAAAGCAAAATATGCCGATGATAAAACTACTGCCAATACGCAAATAGCACTGATTGATAGTAACGTTGATAAACAGTTAAACACCTTACACGCATCTTATTTAACCAGGCTTGGCACTGAGCTTACACCGCAGCAAATAGACGAGGTTAAGAATGAGATGACCTATAAAATATTACCATTAACCTATAACGCATATCTTGATGAATTACCAGCTTTAACCGATCCGCAAAAGCTTCAGATTAAAGCATGGTTAACCGAAGCGCGTGAACATGCCATAGATGCAGAATCATCAGAGAAAAAGCATGCCTGGTTTGGTAAATATAAAGGCAGGATAAATAATTATTTATCAGCACAGGGCTATGATATGAAGAAAGCAGGTGAAGAATGGCAGCAACGCATAAAAGAAAAATCAGCTCAGAAAGGATAAGAAATTATTAATTAATGGGTGGGCCATTAATTAATACATATGCAAACCTAATTATACTAAATACCAATTAAATTAACCTAAAATTTTTATGAGAAAAATTTACCTTTTACTTTCAGTACTACTGCTGCTCAGCACTGTACTAAAAGCCCAAAACAGAACCATTACCGGTACTGTTACGGACGAAAAGAATGCGCCGCTGCCTGGCGTAACCGTACAGGTTAAAGGTAGTACATCATCTACCGCTACAGATGCGGATGGCAAGTATTCAATTAAAGTAACCAATTTACAAAGCGTTGTTATTGGTGTTAAGTTTCTTGGATATAACTACCAGGAAAAAACATTAAGGGAGGGCGAAAGGAATGCCGACTTTAAACTGGTGCCAAATACCAGTAATTTGGATGAAGTAGTGGTAGTAGGTTATGGTACACAAAAGAAAGCAACTTTAACAGGAGCTGTAGTGACCATCTCGCCAAAGGATATTCAGGATATCCCCAGCCTTAATCTTGGTGCTTCATTAGCAGGCCAGGTGGCAGGTTTAGCTGTGGCACAAGATCAACGCCCTGGCCAGCCGGCTACACTTACCATCCGTAACCCGGTGGTTTTAAATTCAAGTGCGGGTGGCTCAACAAATCCACTTTTTATTATTGACGATATACAGCGTTCACAGGCCGATTTTAATTTACTCGACCCAAATGACATTGAAAGCATTTCTATATTAAAAGATGCCGAAGCTGCGATCTATGGTGTATCCGGTGGTTCGGGTGCTATTCTGGTACGTACAAAAAAGGGCAAAATAGGTGCTCCTAAAATCAGCTTCAGCTCACAATTTGGTTCTGCAAATGCTGTACAGCTTCCAAAGATGCTCACAGGCCCACAAATGGCAACCTTTATTAACGATTACCAGCAGATTGGCGAAATGGCGCCTAATGGTGTGCAAACCGGTAATACTATTGATGTCAATGGTTATGTGAATGGTAATGCTTCACAAAAAATTTCAGGCTGGTATACTCCCGATGAATTGGCTTACATCAATAATCCAGCAAACAATTCTAATTTTCTTAAACAGGAATTTCATGCAGCAGATGTTGAGCGTGAAGCCATGAATATATCGGGCGGTACAGACAAAGCTACTTATTTTGTTGGCGCTGATTATGTAAACCAAAATTCGAACTTTTCGGGCATTAGTAACTATAAATGGGGGATACGTGCCAATGTTCAGGCGAAGCCGGCTAAAGGCTTAACTGCCGGGTTAAATGTAAGTTTTGACCAATCATACAACAAAGAGTTTTGGTATAAACAAAAGAGTACTACGGAAAGTTTAAATAATGACGTAGTAACGCTGAACCAGGCATTACCATGGCAAAAATATTTTATCAACGGCAATCCGGTGTATTTATCAAGTACAACATTTGATGATATCAACGTAATGCTTTTCCAAAATTCAAACAATTACGAAGATAATCGCCAGTTCCTTACCAACTTTTTAGGAACATTAAGTTATGAAATACCTGGCGTTAAGGGCTTAACAGCAAACGCTACTTTCAATTACAATATCAATACCAACTTCCCAACACAGTTTGGTACCGGGTTTAATTATTCCCAGTATTCAGGTACCGGTGCTAATAATCACATACCCGGCGGTACTCTTCTTAAAACTATTGAAATTGATAACGGAAACATTATTACGTTTAACCCTTCGTATGCTAAAGCTTATCAGTTAGATGCTTCGCTTAACTATCAGAACAGCTTTGGTAAAAACAACATTACCGGACTGGTTGTATATGAGCAAAGGGAGACTAATGACAATTTTGTAAACGCAAACGTAGCCGGAGTTGTTCCGGGCGGATTGCCAAACTTTAACTTTACCACCGGCTTGCAGCAAACTAACCAGGCAAACGGAAGTTTACTTGGCGAGTCAGGGGCTGAATCTGTTATAGAACGCATCAATTATGATTATAATCAAACTTATTTATTGCAATTAGTCGGTCGTCAGGATGGTACTACCAATTTTGCATCCGGTGAGAGATGGGGTAATTTTGGTGGAGTTTCGGTTGGTTGGGTAGCCTCAAACGAAAAATTCGTAAAAGATCTGGCTCCCTGGGTAAATCAGTTAAAATTCAGAGCAAGTATTGGCATAGTGGGTGGTAACTCAATTGCTTCAGCAAACTATCAATATTATCAACAATATGGTATCGCTACAGGCAGCCCTAATGGTGGCGCTGTGTTTGATGAACAAGTACGTGGTATCGGTATAAAATCGGGCAACCTGGCCGATCCGAATACAACCTGGGATCACAGGACTGAAACAGATTATGGCGTTGATATGCAATTTTTAAAGAACCGTTTATCAATTACCGGTGATTATTTCTGGACCCACGGTTATGACCTATTAACTACATTGAGCGGCGCTGTGCCATTTCTAATCGGCAACACACCGCCCGCCGAAAACTATGGTATTGTAGACAACTTCGGTACAGAAATTACTGTGGGATGGGCTGACCATATCAACTCGGATTGGGGCTATAATGTTAAAGTATTTTATAGCTGGAGCGACGATAAAAATATACGTGAAGACATAGCACCTGGTTTAATAGGTACTGCACAGGATCGTACAGGTAAATCAGATGATGGTGGTGTGTTTGGCTATGAAAGCCTTGGCCTTATCAGAACTCAGTCACAGGCTGACCAGATCATAGCGTCAAGAGCAGCCGCAGCAGGTGGTGCTCAAAATGTTAAAATATTTGGTTTAACGCCTGCCCCGGGTATGATAAACTATGCCGACTTAGACGGGAATGGCATAATAGAAAATAACGATACTAAGGACGAAAAATATCTATCGCACAAAGTAGGCAATCACAACAACGCAGGTTTCAACTTCGGCTTTAGTTATAAAAGCATCAGCTTAAATGTAGTAAGCGGCTTAAGCTGGGGCGGAACTTCATCAATATCAGGTACTGAGCTAACATCAAATGACAATCAGAATGCCAGCTCGGGTGGTGCGGATTTGCAGGAAAACAGGGCAGCATTCTGGAGCGATCACTGGACACCTACAAATACTAATGCTACCTATCCTGCCCCTTATTATTACAAAGAATGGGATGTGGTATCTAACTTCTGGTTTGTAAATAGTTTTAACTGGAATATACAGCAAGCCAATATAAGCTGGGCCCTACCTACAAAGTGGATAAAGGTTGTTGGTCTTGCCAGCGCACGGTTATTCGGCCAATGTACAAATGTATTAAGTTTATATAACCCATATCCGGACCATTACAGAACTGATCAGGTTGGTATAGAAAACTATCCATTGCTCAGAACATTTACTTTCGGTCTTAATGCAGGATTTTAAAATTTAATAAAATGAAAAAATTATATAACATATCGTTCGCAATTCTGATTATATCAGCGTTGCTATATTCGGGCTGTAAAAAAGTGCTTGATAAAGGGCCTTTAACAACTTATACCGGACAACTCGTTTTTTCTGACTCAACACTTGCGGTAGAGTATTTAAACTCTATTTATTCAAATAATTTACCTACATGGGCAGGCAACGGTGGGGCAAACAGCACCATTGCTTCTGCAAGTGTTGGTACACTTACCGAAGAGAATCAAGGAAGCAACATATTTGTTTTGGGTACAGTAGTTTCATCCAGTGTTACTGATATAGGCACCGGCAACAGTGCTACTAATAATTATGGTAAAATACGTGCTTTAAATGATTTTATAAGCAATT
Organism: Mucilaginibacter mallensis; assembly: GCF_900105165.1. Taxonomy (NCBI): domain Bacteria; kingdom Pseudomonadati; phylum Bacteroidota; class Sphingobacteriia; order Sphingobacteriales; family Sphingobacteriaceae; genus Mucilaginibacter; species Mucilaginibacter mallensis. The sequence continues at coordinate 3,193,543 of NZ_LT629740.1, read as the reverse complement.
TGGCAAGCAGCCCCATTGCTATTGGTACAAAAAACAGGTTTAAGGCGCAGGCTTTGTTCTGGAGGGCGTATCGTTATTTTGACCTGGTTAGATTATATGGCGGCGTGCCACTTGTTTTAACCCCGCTGCCTGTTGTAGGTACGGCTGCTAAACAAGCTGCCCTGTTACCGCGCAATACCACCACGCAAACATTTAACCAGATTGTAGCCGATCTGGATACTGCTATTATGTATTTGCCGGGTAATTGGCCTGCAATTGATTACGGCCGTATAACCAAGGGCGCTGCACAGGCTTTTTTGGGCCGCGTATTATTAACCTGGGCAAGCCCGCAGTTTAATCCAACTAACGATATGAGCCGTTGGCAAGTGGCTTACCAGGCAAGTACTGATGCTATTACAACACTTAGCTCACATGGTTATGGCCTGTATCCGAAGGAGGATGTAACCATGTGGACTACGGAAGGCCCCGGAGCTTCCGGTCCTGCAAATTCAGAAGCCGTTATGGTTACGGAGTTTAATACCGATAACTCATCGAGCAATACGGAGGATAATAACACTTATACCGCCAGCAATATCCCTAAGGCATTAGGCGGCGGCGGCGCCAACAATCCTACCTGGGACGAGGTTCAGGCATTTCCGATGCTGGATGGCAAAGCGCCCGGTGCCTCAACCAAATATCCGTATGACCCGGTACATTTCTTTGATAACCGCGATCCGCGCTTTAATCAAACCATTGCTTACAATGGTTGCTTATGGCCACTTGAGGGTAACGCTACTAACAGGTTGTGGACATATTATTATTTTACCAACTCATCAAACACAGCTACAAAAACTACAGAACCTGTAGGTGCATCTTCTAGCGGTTTCTATTGTCGTAAAGCGGTCGATCCTGCTATAAGTGCAACTAACCTGCCATATTCAGGTACCGACTGGCAGGAGATCCGCTATGCAGAAGTAATATTAAACCAGGCAGAGGCTGCAGCCATGATAGGCAATAGCAGCACAGCTTATGCCGACTTGGTAGCAATACGCCAAAGAGCTGGTATTGAAGCTGGCGATGGTATGTATGGCCTTACTGCGGGCCTTACCGGTACCGACCTGGCTATGGCCGTATTATTTGAAAGGCAAATTGAATTTGCATACGAAGGTAAACGCTATTGGGATTTGAGAAGATGGAAGCTACTGGAAAGCACACTGAACGGCAAAAAGAGGCAAGGAGTTACTTTCTTGCTACAGCCTAGTACAACTTCTGGCCAGGCAAATACAGATTACCTACTAAACAATCGCGATGCAATGGCCCAGGCCAGTCTTGATAATGTTTATACAAATTATTTTAGTTATGTGCCGATGACCGTAGGCGCAGGCAGTACACTTGGTGAGCTAAAATATCTGGACAGTCAAGCTATTACATACCAAACAGCTGATTATTTCTTTGGGATACCGCTTGCTACTATACAGAATGATCCGAACATACAGCAAAATAATACCTGGGGCGGTTCTTTCGATCCCCTTAAATAAAAGCTTAGATGGCGGGTTATTATCCCGCCATCTGTTATAATTGATATGATAAATTTAACTATGAAAAAGAGAACAGGCTTATTTTTACTTGTGGCAGCTTTGGGATTTGCTAACCATGCGTTTGCCCAATACCCGGATGTGCCAAAAGCGGTTAAAGCAGAAAGTGATTCAATGATGGCTGCGGCTAATCGTCATTCAGATTCTGCATGGAAAGTTGCGTTACCTATTGTACAGGCAGATCAGCGCAGGGGAAAAGTGTATGTACCATGGGCAGCACGGCCAACCGATCTGCCACAGGCAAAAATACCTGCTTTCCCGGGTGCCGAAGGTGGCGGTAAATTTACCTTTGGCGGCCGTGGCGGTAAAGTTTACGTAGTAACAAGCCTGGCTGATGATGGGCCGGGAACTTTACGCTGGGCTTGTGAGCAGGGCGGGGCACGTATAATTGTATTTAATGTTGCCGGTATCATCCGTATTAAAACCCCAATTATTGTTAGGGCACCGTACATTACTATTGAAGGGCAAACAGCGCCCGGCGATGGTGTTTGTGTTGCCGGTGAATCATTTTGGGTAAATACACATGATGTTATCATCCGCTATATGCGCTTCCGTCGTGGCGAAACTAATGTAGGCCGTCGCGATGACGCGCTTGGTGGCGATCCGGTAGGTAATATCATTGTTGATCATACTTCTACCAGCTGGGGCCTGGATGAGAATTTCTCGATGTACCGTCACATGTTTGATCCCGAAGATGGTTCAAAAGCTGAAAAATTGGGTACTGTTAATATCACCATTCAGAATTGCATCTATTCTGAATCGTTAGATTATTGGAACCATGCATTCGGCAGTACTACAGGTGGTGAGAATAGTACACTTATCCGTAATATGTGGGCCGATAATACTGGTCGCAATCCGTCAGTTGGATGGAATGGTATTTATACTTTTGTGAACAATGTGGTATTTAACTGGCACCACCGCTCAATGGATGGTGGCGATTACACTACCAACTTTAATATCATCAATAATTATTTTAAACCAGGACCAGTTACCCCTAAGGATGAACCCGTTGGGCACCGTATATTAAAACCGGAGTCGGGCCGCAGTAAGCTTAAGGAAAAGTTTTTTGGCCGTGTTTATGCATCTGGCAACATTATGGAAGGTTATCCTGAAGTAACTAAAGATCCGTGGAATGGTGGTATACAGGTTGAAGGCCCGGGCGGTAAAGAATTGCCGGATGCCGGACCGTATAAAGATTATATGAAATCTGATGATCCTTTTCCAATGGCACCGGTTACTATTATGCCGGCACAAGAGGCTTACAAATATGTAGTTGAAAATTCAGGTGCAACATTACCACACCGTGATGCTGTTGATTTGCGCATAGCAGCACAAGTAAGAACGGGTAAGATCACTTATACTGAAATGAAAACCGACACCGATTTCCAGTTCAAAATACGTAAATTACCTAAAGATTCTTATAAACTAGGTATTATAACAGCACCATGGCAAGTGGGTGGTTACCCTGTATATAAGGGCACGCCATATAAAGACAGTGATAACGATGGTATGCCGGATTCATACGAAATTGCTCACGGCCTTAACCCACATGATGCTAAGGATGCAAGTAAGCTTGCCAAAAATGGCGGTGGCTATACCAATATCGAAGTTTACCTGAACTCGGTAGCAGCAAAGGGACAACATCCTATGCCCAATGGTAAATTAAATTAACAGGGTATATTATTATAATGAGATTATCAAGAGTTAAAATTGGTTTATTGTCAGGAGGTCTATTTGTTGGGGGTATGCTTTTGCATACTCCCGCAATAGCTCAAAAAAACAAAAAATCTGCTCAAGCATCTGCGCCGCTTTTTATAGGTAAGGATGAAAAAATAATTTACCAGGCCGATGAGAACGGCAACCGTATCCCTGATTTTTCTTATTGTGGCTACATGGCATCAGAACAGGCAATTCCTACTGTTCCGGTACGGATAATTGTTCCGCTTAAAAAAGGTGATGCTACTTTGCGCATCCAGTCTGCATTGGATTATGTGGCTTCATTACCCGTTGGTGCCGATGGATTTCGTGGTGCTGTATTACTAAATAAAGGTATTTATGAAGTTGATGGTAGCTTAAAAATAAAAGCTTCAGGCGTTGTGCTTCGCGGCAGCGGCATGAGTGCTGAAGGCACTATGTTACTGGGAGCCGGAAAAGACAGGGCAACCCTGGTACAGGTTTTAGGTAAAAACGATCGTAAAAAAGCAAAAGAAATTAAAATAGCAGATGCTTATGTACCTGTTAATGCTTTAACATTTCACGTTACTGATCCGGGTGATTTTAAAGCCGGTGATATGATCATCATACATCGCCCAAGCACACAGGATTGGATCAGCAAATTAGGCACCGATCATTTTGGCGGGGGCCTTACCGCTTTAGCCTGGAAACCGGGCGAGCGTGATATCAACTGGGATCGTAAGATCACAGCTATAAATGGAAATACTATAACTATTGATGCACCTTTAACCACCGCTTTAGATAGTACCTACGGCGGTGGTATGGTTGCCAAATATGACTGGCCCGGCAGAATTGACCGTGTCGGCATTGAAAATATTCATTTACAATCAACTTATGATGTAAATAACCCCAAAGATGAGGCGCATCGCTGGATGGCTATCACCATGGAAAACGCATCAGATGCCTGGGTTCGCCAAGTGGTATTTGAACATTTCGCGGGCTCGGCAGTTTTTGTATTAGAAACCGCTAACCGCATAACAGTTGAAGACTGCAAATCATTGGCCCCGATATCGGAAATTGGCGGCTATCGCCGTAACACCTTCTGGACAATGGGCGGGCAAACACTTTTTCAACGCTTGTATTCAGTAAATGGATTTCATGATTTTTCTACGGGCTTTTGTGCCCCCGGCCCAACGGCATTTGTGCAATGTTCAGCATGGCAACCTTACAGTTTCAGCGGTGGCATTGATAGCTGGGCGTCAGGCGTATTGTTTGATATTGCCAATATCGATGGTCAGGCTTTAAGTTATATAAACCGTGGTCAGGATGGGCAGGGTGCAGGTTGGAATGCCGCCAATAGTGTATTATGGAATTGTAGTGCCGCACATGTGGATTGTTATCAGCCACCAACCGCGCAAAACTGGGCTTTTGGCACCTGGGCGCAATTTGGCGGCGATGGCTATTGGAATTCATCAAATGAAATACTTTCGCCAAGAAGCCTCTATTATGCACAATTAGCCAACAGACTGAATAAAGACGTCAGCAAACAAGCTGATATATTGCGTATCGAAACCGAACCGTCAAGCAGCCCTACCGTGGCCGAAGCCGCGGCATTAATGGCAGCAGCCAAAAGGCCTGCTACTACCATAAGCGACTGGGTTGATGGCGCGCCTAAAAGGAATCCGATAAGCATAGCCTCATCAGGTGCGAAGAGCATTGATGAGATAGGCTATAAGCAAGCCGCAGCCCCAACTATGGCGCCTAAGATGAGTGTTACCAATGGGTGGTTGGTACGTGGTAATACTGTTTTGCAAGGCAAGCATTTTGAAGCTCCATGGTGGAGTGGTAATATTAAACCGGATTACCTAAAAGAAGCAAAGCCTGATATTACCCGCTGGGTTCCCGGCCGTACAGGTATTGGCTTAACTGATGATTTGGATGATGTGGCCGCCTGGATGCAAAAAGACAACATCATTGTATTGGAACATAACTATGGCTTATGGTATGAACGCCGCCGTGATGATCATGAACGTATCCGCCGTATGGATGGTGATGTTTGGGCTCCTTTTTATGAACTGCCTTTTGCCCGCAGCGGTAAAGAGCTGGCATGGGATGGCCTCAGCAAATACGATCTTACGAAATATAACCCCTGGTACTGGAGCCGCCTTAAACAGTTTGCTGATATAGCAGATGAAAAAGGATTGGTATTATTCCATCAAAACTTCTTTCAGCATAATATTATAGAGGCAGGGGCACATTATGCGGATTTCCCGTGGAGGACTGCCAATAATATCAATGGCACAGGCTTTCCTGAACCAGTAAACTATGCGGGCGACAAGCGCCAGTTTATGGCCGAGCAATTTTATGATGAAACTGACCCCGCAAGGCGTAAATTACTGATAGCATATATCAATAAATGCCTCGATAACTTTGCTGATAACAACGGCGTTATCCAAACCACCAGCGCCGAATTTACCGGTCCGCTGCACTTTATGCAGTTTTGGGTTGAAACCGTTAAGCAATGGGAAGCTCTGCATAAAAAGAAAGAGATCATCGGCCTGAGCGCCACAAAAGATGTGCAGGATGCAATTCTTGCTGATCCAGCAAAAGCTTCAGTTATTAATGTTATAGATATCCGTTATTGGTACTACGAGGGTAACGGCAAAACCTATGCACCTGATGGTGGCCAAAGCCTTGCACCACGTCAGCAAGAACGTATCTATAAACCAAAGGCGTCAACATTTGAGCAGGTTTATCGTGCAGTGCACGAGTACAAACAAAAATATCCTGATAAGGCAGTACTATATTCTGCCGATGGTTACGACCATTTTGGTTGGGCGGTATTCATAGCAGGTGGTTCATTACCGGCCTTGCCGGCAACAACCGACAAGCAATTTTTAAGCGACGTGTCAGGCATGAAAAGTATTGATCTGCCGGGCAACCCGAAAGATCAATGGGCTTTGGGAAATGCTGCGAAAGGATACATTGTTTATAGCAATTCCGATAGCGTCCATTTAGATCTGGCAGCAAATTCTAGTTATAAAGCTAAATGGATCGACCCAAAAACAGGGGAGGTATTACCGGGCGAGGAACAGGTAAAAGGCGGTAATGGTGTTGAATTTAAAAATCCCAAATCAGGCGAGGCTATTTTATGGCTCATCCGTATCTAAATAATTATGTTAAAAAGGATTGTTCTGATAGGTATTATTTCCTGTTTGCTTTTTTCTATCAAAAGCGATGAGGCAGATGTATTGCCCATTTTAAAAGTATCGCCCAATCACAGGTTTTTTACTGCCAGCGGCCAGCCATTCTTTTGGTTGGGCGATACCGGCTGGCTGTTGTTCTCCAAACTTAATCGTGAGGATGCAGAAAAATACCTGGAAATACGCCGTCAACAGGGCTTTAATGTAATACAGGTAATGGTAATTCATAGCCTTTCCGAAACAAACGCCTACGGAGATTCCGCGCTTATCAACAAAAATATAACTACACCCAATACTGGTAATTCAGCAAATAATTATTGGAGCAATATTGATTGGGTACTAAATAAAGCTGCCGAAAAAGGTATGTACGTAGCTATGGTGCCCATTTGGGGATCGGTAGTAAAAGCGGCGCATACCAATAAAATTCAGGCTAAAGCATATGCCACATTTTTAGCAAACAGGTATAAATCCTATAGTAATGTTATCTGGATGAATGGCGGCGATATTGCCGGCAGCGATTCATTAAAAGTATGGAATGCCATTGGCAGTACCTTACATGCTATTGATACTGCCCATTTAATTACATTCCATCCCCGCGGAAGAAAGCAATCATCCATATGGTTTCATAATGAGTCGTGGTTAAGTTTTAACAGCTTCCAATCAGGCCATAAAAATTACAAGCAGGATACTTCGAAAGATGATTTCCATTATGGCGAAGATAACTGGCGCTATGTGCAGGTTGATTATAACAAAACACCCATAAAACCAACATTGGATGCTGAACCATCCTACGAAAAGATCCCTTATGGCCTGCATGATATCAATCTACCCAAGTGGACTGATGCTGATGTAAGGCGCTATGGCTACTGGTCGGTTTTTGCAGGTGCCTGTGGATATACTTATGGTAATTGCGATGTGATGCAGATGCACAATCCTAAAGACAAAGCTATTGGTGCGTATGGTTCAAAAGGCCTTTGGTATAACTCAATTAATGACCCCGGCGCGCAGCAAATGATTTACCTTAAAAAGCTGATGCTATCACGCCCGTATTTTGAGCGAGTGCCGGATCAATCATTAATCGCAGATAATCAGGGCATAAAATATAACAGGCTGATAGCTACCCGTGGTACCAACTATGCATTAGTGTATACCTATACTGGTCGCGATATGGATATCAATACAACAAAGCTGCCGGGCAGTAGGGTAAAGGCCTCATGGTATAATCCCCGTAACGGCAATATTACAGCTATTGGCACTTTTAATAAGTCGAAAATCACGAAATTTAATCCTCCCGGTACCCCGGTGAATGGTAATGATTGGGTGTTGATACTTGATGCTATATAAACCTAAGAAATTGTGATGACGGGATTTAAATATATATATAGCCTGATTTTAACCGGTATGGTTTTGCTCTCCTGCAATACCCGGAAAGACGTATACCTGTTCACCTCATTTAACGAACCTGCCAGTGCTGGTTTGCGGTTGCTATATAGCCATGATGCTTATCACTGGACCGATCTGAACCATATTTTCATCAAGCCCGAAGTTGGCGATGCCAAGATCATGCGTGATCCATCCATACAACAAGGCCCTGATGGTGTTTATCATCTGGTTTGGACAATAGGCTGGAAAAACGATACCGGCATAGGTTACGCTGAATCAAAAGACCTGATCCATTGGTCGGCAGAGCAGCACCTGAATGTAATGGCTAATGAGCCAACCGCGGTTAATGCCTGGGCACCAGAGTTGTTTTATGATGATGTTGCAGATCAGTTCATCATCACCTGGGCATCAACCGTGCCGTTCCGTTTCCCGAAAGGAGAGGAGGATGAGAATAATAACCATCGCCTGTATTACACCACTACTAAGGATTTTAAAACTTTCGCCCCGGCAAAATTATTTCTCGATCCCGGTTTTAGTGTGATAGACCCTGAAATCGTAAAATTTGACAAAGGTAAATATGTATTAGTGATGAAGGATAACACCCGGCCAAACCGCAATATACTGGTGGCTTTCAGCAATAACCCGCTGGGGCCATATACTGATTATTCAAAGCGGTTTACTGAACTGTATTCAGAAGGGCCAACCATAACTAAAACAGGCGATAACTGGCTGATCTATTACGATTCTTATCGCCTTAAAAAGTTCGGCTGCATGCGCACAAGCGATTTTAAAACATTTACCAATATAGCCGATTCTGTTAGTGTGCCGCAGGGCCACAAGCACGGAACCATATTTAAAGTGACTGAAAAAACACTGAAACAATTAAAATTAGCTGCCGCGACGCCGGTAAATCAATAAAAAATATGCTTAGAATTAAGATAACCATATTATTAATAGCAATTACAGGGTATTGTTGCACAACCAGAGCACAGGACACGGTAAGATACACCGGAAATACCGTTGCCAATGTGGATTACCATAACGGTAGGTTAAGTCCGGTGATCGGCGTGCACAGTATGCAGATCTTCCGCGCCAACCGTGAGCATCCCGATCAGGCAGATGCTTTTGGCTTTACCTACAACCACCAGCCCATGCTGGCTTATTGGAATAATACATTTTATGTGGAGTACCTGAGCGATAAAGTGGGTGAAAGCGTACCGCCAGGGCAGACCCTGCTCATCACTTCGAAAGATGGCGCTATCTGGTCAAAGCCGACTGTGATTTTTCCGCAATACAAAATTCCGGATGGTACCACAAAGGAAGATCATCCCGGTGTAGCGAAAGACCTTTACGCGGTTATGCACCAGCGCATGGGCTTTTATACCGCTAAATCAAAACGTTTGCTGGTGCTGGGTTTCTATGGTATTTGTCTGGATGCGCATGATGATCCTAATGATGGTAAGGGCATAGGCCGTGTGGTAAGAGAAGTTTATCCCAACGGGAAATTTGGCCCCATCTACTTCATTCATTACAACCCAAAGTGGAACGAGCAAAATACTTCATATCCATTTTATAAAACCAGCAAGGATAAAGATTTTGTACAAGCCTGCGATGAACTGATGGCAAACCCATTAATGATGATGCAATGGGAAGAGGAAACAGACCGCAATGACCTATTGATCCCGCTGCATAAAGATTATAAAGCTTTTAATTTTTATCATCTACCTGATGGCAGGGTGGTAGGCTTATGGAAATACGCCTTAACCGCTATCAGTACCGATAATGGCAAAACATGGCCTGCTAATGCCAGTCGTGCCCCGCGTTTTGTAACCAGCAATGCTAAAATATGGGGGCAGCGCACATCCGATAGTAAATACGCCACAGTTTATAATCCATCTGAATTTAGGTGGCCTTTGGGTATTTCCGTTAGTCAGGATGGCTTAAACTACACCAACCTGCTATTAGTAAACGGTGAAATCCCAACCATGCGATATGGCGGCAACTACAAATCATACGGTCCGCAATACACCAGAGGCATTGAAGAAGGTAACGGCATACCGCCGGACGGCAAACTATGGGTTACTTATAGCATGAATAAGGAGGATATCTGGGTGTCATCCATCCCTGTACCAGTAACCGATGTTACAACTGAACAAGCCAACGAAGTTTTTAACAACTTACCCGCCGGTAAAGAACTGGAGAAATGGAACACTTATGGCTCATTATGGGCACCAGTTGCGATTGATAAAGCGCCTGATGGTGCTCGTGCCCTGGCGCTTAAAGACTGGGATAAATTTGATTATGCAAAGGCCGAGCGTATCGTTCATGAATCAAAAAAACTGATCGCTGATTTTACCATCATCCCGGCGCAAAACAACACCGGCATGCTGGATATTGAAGTGCAAAATGCCAGTGGAGATGCAGCCTTGAGATTAACGTTTGATTCAACCGGAGTTTTCAGGGCAAAAACAGGCTATCGTTCTAAAAACATGCTGAAATACACGGCAAATACATCTTATCACATCAGCATTAAATTAAATACCGATACCCGTTTTTACACAGTAAACGTGAATGGTAAGGATGTGCTTACCGCTCTGTTTTTCGCGCCGGTGCTAAATGTTAACCGCGTTGTGTTCCGTACCGGCGACACAACGCGTTTCCCTGATGCGGATACTCCCACCGACCAGGATTATGATCAGCCAAAAGCCGGAGAACCTGTAACACCTGCTGCATTTTATATTACATCATTTAAAACTACGGGATACTAATGTCTGGTAAAAAATATATTACGGTCATTCTTCTGCTAAGCTGCATGGCTTTTGCACACAGTACTTATGCCGAAGTGTTATTGCCTAAAATATTAGGTAATAACATGGTGTTGCAGCGCAATAAGCCTGTACCTGTTTGGGGTACTGCAGCGGCAGGCGAAACCGTTACTGTAACTTTCGATAATCAAACTAAAAAAATAACCGCTGATGCTGCCGGTAACTGGCAAATCATGCTCGATCCAATGTCAGCATCGGCAACGCCGCAGGTTTTGGAAATTAAGGGTACTAACACCATAAAGCTCGAAAATATTTTAGTAGGCGAGGTGTGGTTATGTTCGGGGCAATCAAACATGTCGTACGAAATGCGTAAGAACAGTAAAGTACGCAGGCCCGATACCAGTACCGTTAACACGCCTATTGATGAACTCGATAGGGCGCATAACCCGCAGATCAGGATATTTCTGGTTACACAAAAGAACATGAGAAAACCCGATTCAACACACTCAGGCTGGGATATTGCAGAGGGTACAGCACTCAGGGACTTTTCTGCTGCCGGATATTTTTTCGGAAAAAATCTGAATCATGATCTGAAAGTACCCGTGGGTATCATCTGCTCAGCCATAAGCGGCAGTCGTATTGAACCATGGATGCCCCGCGAAGCTTTTGATGATATCTCTTATTTTAAAGATACCAACTACAAAATAGATGGCGACCCCGGCAAATTATATGTAAATATGATAGCCCCTGTCGCGCCCTATGCCTTACGTGGTTTTCTATGGTACCAGGGTGAAAGCGGCTGTTATCTGAGTGAAACTACCAGTTACACCTACAAAATGGAAGCACTTATCCATTGGTGGCGTAAACTCTGGAGTGACAAGGATTTGCCATTCTACTATGTACAGGTAGCGCCGTTCTACTATTCCAGGGCCAAAAGCAGTACCAATATTCCATTTACCATTTATACTGAGCCAGAATTACGCGAAGCCCAGACCATGGCCCTCAAAATACCGCATACAGGGATGATTGTAACTACCGATCTGAATGATTCTCTGACCAACATCCACCCGGCATTTAAGTGGGTAGTAGGCCAGCGTTTGGAACTACAGGCTCTTGCCAATACATACGGCAAAAAAGTTGTTTTCTCAGGCCCGATGTATGATAAAATGAAGATAAAAGGCAATAAGATTATACTCGACTTTAAATACACCGGCAGTGGTTTGGTAAGTCACGATGGCAAGCCGCTCAGCTTTTTCACCATAGCAGGCAGTGACGGGAAATTTGTTGATGCTACTGCTGTAATTAAAGGTGACAGGGTGGAAGTTTCATCCTCCGAAGTATCCGCGCCCATAGCCATACGCTTTGGGTGGACGGAAGTAGCCGAACCCAATTTTTATAACAAAGATGGCTTACCCGCTGTGCCTTTCCGCACGGATAACCCACTCAAATTTACTTTAACTGTTAATTGATCTGTCGCATGAAAAATGCCTGGTTTAAAATATTTATATATAGTCTGCTGCTGATACCAGTCCTAAATACTTATGCCCAAAAAACGGAGATCCAATTCCTCTCCGGCGCAGGCAGCGATCATACGGTAAATTGGCAGTTCTACTGTACCGCTAGCCATAATTCAGGCAAATGGACAACCATACCCGTACCATCCAACTGGGAATTGCAGGGCTTCGGCAAATACAATTACGGTTTGGATAAGGACAGCCTGAAAGGCAAGGAACAAGGGTTATATAAGTACCAGTTTGATGTACCTGCAGGATGGCAGGGTAAGGCTGTAAACATTGTGTTTGATGGGGCTATGACAGATACCAAAGTCATGATCAACGGTCAGCAGGCGGGCGACATTCACCAGGGGGCCTTTTATAGGTTTAAGTATGATATTACCAGATTATTGAAATATGGTCAGCCAAATTTACTGGAAGTAACCGTATCTAAATATTCCGCTAATGCATCTGTAAACGCAAGTGAACGTAAAGGTGATTTCTGGGTATTCGGCGGGATTTTCAGGCCGGTATTTCTGGAGGCCTCTCCGCAGCAACATATCAGTCATGTTGCAGTCAATGGTAAGGCAGATGGTAGTTTTGAGGCACAATTGAAGCTGTCAAACATAAAAAATGTAGAGGCAGTAACAGGTCAATTCTATACTCTCTCCGGGCAAAAGGCGGGTATACCATTTTCAGCCAAAATTAAAGCGGGTGATACGTCGGTATTGATAAAAACACATCTGGCTGTGCCTAAATTATGGTCGCCGGAGTTCCCTAACCTGTATAATGCAGTATTTACACTTACATCAAATGGTAAATCGGTGCATACCGTACAACAACGTTTCGGTTTCCGTACAGTTGAGCTGCGTTTGCACGATGGTATCTACGTAAACAACGTAAAAGTAAAATTCAAAGGCGTTAATCATCATTCGTTCTGGCCAACTACAGGGAGGGCTACCAGCAAAGCTATTAGCATTGCCGATGTTAAGCTAATCAAGGATATGAACATGAACGCGGTGCGCATGTCGCATTATCCGCCTGATGAGCATTTTCTTGATGTGTGCGATTCACTGGGATTATTTGTTTTAGATGAACTTACCGGCTGGCACCATGCTTATGATACACAGGTAGGCTCCAAACTGGCAAAGGAAATGATTGAGAAGGATGCAAATCATCCCTCAATCGTGATCTGGGACAACGGCAATGAGGGCGGTTTTAATTTCAATCTTGATCATTGGTTTGATGATCTGGATATTCAGAAACGCCCACTTATACATCCCTGGGCCGTGTTTAGAGGCACCAATACCCAGCATTATATCAATTACGATTACGGTAATAATACTGCCATACATGGTCACGATGTATTCTTTCCTACGGAGTTTCTGCACGGTATATATGATGGTGGTGCAGGCGCTGGTCTTGATGATTTTTGGGAGCAGATGTGGCATACACCGATTTCGGCAGGCGGCTTTATTTGGGTTTTTGCTGATGAAGCAGTAGTGCGTACCGATAAAAATGGGTTACTTGATTCAGATGGTGACCATGGGCCGGATGGTATCTTAGGGCCGTATCATGAAAAAGAAGGCAGCTTTTATACCATAAAGGAAGTCTGGTGCCCGGTTCATTTAGAACCACGGGAAATTACGCCGCAATTCGATGGGAAATTGCGATTAGAGAACCGCTACCTGTACACCAACTTAAAACAATGCACATTCATTTATAAGCTGGTTAAACTTAGAAATCCTTACCAGGAAACAATAGCATCATCAGAAACGGGAGCGATCGCTTCGCCTGATGTAGCTCCCGGGCAGTATGGTAATTTACAAATGCATTTACCTGCCGACTGGCAAAACTATGATGTGTTATACGTAACAGCATATGATCCTTATAAAAACGAACTTTTTACCTGGAGCTGGCCTATCAGCAGCCATGCTGTAATTACGCAGCGAATGGTGGCAAAAGCAGGCACCAACAAGCCTGTTATTACTGAAACTGATTCGCTATATAACGTAAGCGCAAATGGTATTCAGCTTGAGTTTAACCGTAACAATGGCATCTTAAAGAAAGTAGAGAATACAAAAGGTGAAATTCCATTTAATAACGGCCCGGTATTAGCTGAAGGCCAGGATAAATCGGGCTTTCAAAAACTAAGAAACTATTATAAAACCGATACACTGGTAATTGAAGCTGATTTTACCCCAAAAAGTATCGAAGCGCAATTAAGGTGGATGATCTATCCATCGGGTTTAGTACGACTTGATTTAAAATATTGGCCTGTCGGCGAGGATGGTAAATTGTTAGGCGCAAGCTTTTCTTATCCTGAAAAATATGTACAAAGTGTAAGCTACATGGGTGATGGCCCATACCGCGTTTGGAAAGACAGGCTAAAAGGCGTGAAGCTGAATGTGTGGGACAAAACCTATAACAATACCATAACCGGAGAGGACAGCACTAAATTGATCTATCCCGAATTTAAAGGCTATTACTCCAATTTATACTGGATGAAGATAAAAACCACAGGGCAGCCCATCACCGTGATCTGCGATAGCAGGGACGTTTTTATGCGTTTATTTGCGCCTAAATATCCAAAGCTTACCTACAATAATAACATCGCCCCTGATTTTCCTTCAGGCGATATCTCTTTTATGCATGGCATAACACCCATCGGAACAAAATCACAGCAACCAACACGGTTAGGTTCGCAAGGGCAAGTGAACCAATATTTTAATTATGATAAGCATATCGAAGATGCCTTATCGCTCACCTTGTATTTTGATTTTTCGGGAAAATAAATGAGGCAGACGAGGATATATATAGCTACGGTGTTGACATTCATTATTTTGATAAGTGTTAAAAGTACGAGCATGGCTGCGGTAAGCGTTCAGCATCTGCAATGCGAAATGCTGAATAATCCGCAGGGTATAGGTGCTATCACGCCTAGATTAAGCTGGCAAATAAAAAGCGATCAGCGAAATATTATACAAACAGCCTATCAAATCATTGTATCATCATCCCCACAAAAACTGGCCTTGAATCTTGGCGATCTGTGGGATTCTCATAAAGTTATTTCCGACAGGTCCATCATGATAAATTATGCAGGTAAGCTATTGGCTAGTCGCACTGCCTGCTACTGGAAAGTTAAAGTGTGGACTTCCAAAGAAGAAAGTGGCTGGAGCCAACCCGCATTATGGAGTGTTGGCTTATTAAATGCCGCCGACTGGAAAGCAAAATGGATAGGTTATGAGTATGGTTTTCCCTGGGATAGTGTTTCTAAGTTCTCAAGGTTATCTGCAAGGTATTATCGCAAGCAGTTTCAAACTACTCAGCAGGTTAAAAAGGCTGTGGTTTATATAGTTGGATTAGGTCACTACGAACTATACATCAATGGAAAACCTGTCGGCGACCAGGTTTTGGCTGAAGCGCCTACGGATTATACCCAATCCGTGTTATACAATACGTTTGATGTTACCACGGATATTCAGCAGGGCGAAAATGTTATCGGCACTGTATTAGGCAACGGTCGCTTTTTTACCATGCGGCCAAAATACAAGCCTAATAAGATCAAAGAATTTGGTTTCCCAAGAATGTTGCTGCAACTGGAACTCACCTATCAGGATGGCAGTAAAAAAGTTATCACAAGTGATGATAGTTGGAAATTTACAGCTGATGGACCTATTCGCACCAATAATGAATATGACGGCGAGGAATACGATGCTATCAAAGAACTTGTCGGCTGGAATGTTACCGGTTATGACGATAGCAAATGGCTAAAACCTGAACTGGTTGAATCACCTGGTGGTAAAGTTGAGGCACAGATGAATGAGCCAATCAAAATAGTGGATACCATTCATCCCATCAGCATAAAACAACTGAAACGCGGCATCTGGATAATGGATATGGGCCAGAATATGGCAGGCTGGGTGCAGATGAAAGTGCAAGGTAAGCGGGGCGATAAAGTCACACTGCGCTTTGCTGAAACGCTTAAAGAAGACAGTGACCTGTACATAGCTAACCTACGCGACGCTAAAGTAACTGATGTTTATACCTTGAAAGGCGGAGGCGAAGAAGCATGGCACCCGGTATTTGTATATCACGGGTTTAGGTATGTGCAAATCACCGGGTATCCGGGTGCACCAACGGTAAACGATTTTATAGGTCAGGTAGTTTCTGATGGTATGGCGAATACAGGCCATTTTGAAACTTCAAATCCTTTGATCAATCAGATCTATCATAACGCTTACTGGGGTATTTTAAGCGATTACAAAGGCATGCCGGTGGATTGCCCGCAGCGTAATGAGCGTATGCCATGGCTCGGCGACAGGGCGATTGGTTCATTAGGTGAAAGCTTTGTATTTAACAATGAAAACCTGTATGCCAAATGGCTGAATGATATTGAACAAGCGCAAAAGCCTGATGGCTCCATACCTGATGTAGCACCCGCTTACTGGAATTATTATAGCGACAACATGACCTGGCCCGGCACCTATATCCTTATTGCCGATATGCTTTATAACCAGTTTGATGACAAAGGACCTATTGAAAAGCATTACCCATCCATGAAAAAATGGCTCGGTTATATGCGCCAGAAATACGATAAGGACAACCTTATGACCAAGGATAAATACGGCGATTGGTGTGTGCCGCCCGAATCGCCGGAATTGATCCATTCGCGGGATTCGTCTCGCAATACCAATGGGATATTGATCGCAACTGCTTATTACTATCACATGCTGCTGTTAATGCAGCACTTTGCCCAAATTTTGAATAGACCCGCGGATGCTCAGCAATTTGCTGCACAAGCAATGCAGACTAAAAACGCCTTCAAGCAAAAATTCCTGGATAAAAAGACTTTTCAATACGACAATAATACAGTTACCGCTAATTTATTACCGCTGTACTTTGGTATGGTGCCTGCGGAAGATAGAAAAGCGGTGTTCAATAATATAGTAGATAAGATCACCATTGATGCAAAAAGCCATATCAGTACCGGCGTTATCGGCACGCAATGGCTTATGCGGGGATTGACAGACTTTGGTAGACCTGATATTGCGTACCACATAGCTGCTAACGATGACTATCCGAGCTGGGGCTATATGGTAAAACGGGGCGCAACCACTATTTGGGAGCTTTGGAACGGAGATACCGCTGCACCAGCCATGAATTCCCGCAACCATATCATGCTTTTGGGTGATCTGATTGCCTGGTTTTACCAGGATCTGGGAGGTATTAAGGCTGATGAACCCGGTTTTAAAACCATCATAATGAAGCCATCTATAGCCATAAATAGGTTGGATAATGTAAATGCATCCTATAATACACCTTATGGTTTAGTAAAAAGCGACTGGAAAAAGCAAGCCGGGCATTTTGATTGGGCTATAACTATTCCTGCAAATTCAAAAGCAATAGTGTATTTACCTGCAGGTAGTGTAAATGATGTTAAATGCGATGGTAAAAGTTTATCCGCATTAAGCGGAGCAAAGCAATTACCGGATGTGAATGGCAAAGTGAAAGTAGAAATAGGTTCGGGCGATTACCATTTTGAAATAAATAATTATGGCAAATAGAATTTATATAAAAGGATTATGGATGTTGATTTTGTGCCTTGTATTTGCTGCAAGCGCATATGCCCAGCCTAAACAATGGAGCAAAGGCATCATCACCAATGAGTTTATTTTTGAGAAAGCGCCGTATCCGGAGTGCCATTCCGCGACGATAGCCGAAACTAAAACTGGCCTGGTAGCCGCGTGGTTTGGTGGTACAAAAGAGCGTAACCCGGATGTTTGTATTTGGGTGAGCCGCCTGGTAAATGGCAAATGGACCGAAGCGATTAACGTTGCTAACGGCATACAAAATGATACACTACGTTATGCCTGCTGGAATCCGGTGCTTTTCCAGATTTCAGGCGGTGATCTGCTGTTGTTTTACAAAATAGGTCCTTCTCCAGCAAAATGGAAGGGATTTGTCAGGAGGTCTAAAGATGGCGGCATTACCTGGTCGGCGCAGGAGGCTTTGCCTGATGGTATTTTAGGCCCGGTTAAAAATCAGCCAGTAACATTAAACAACGGCAACATCCTGTCTCCATCGGGTACGGAGAATAATGGTGCTAAGGTTCATTTTGAACTATCAACCGACAACGGCCAAACCTGGCAAGCCACAGACCCGCTTAATGATGGCAAAACTGTAAAAGCATTACAGCCCACCATTTTATTTCATAAAGGAGATAGTTTACAAATGCTTTGTCGCACCCAAAACCGGGCGATATATGAATCATGGTCTGCGGATAATGGTAAAACATGGTCGCCGCTCGATAAAACATCCCTGCCAAATAATAATTCAGGCATTGACGGGGTAACGCTTAAAGATGGCCGCCAGCTGTTGGTTTACAACCACGTATTGCCACCGGGAAACCTTGCCAAAGGTGCACGTACACCGCTTAATGTGGCCATATCCAACGACGGTAAAATATGGTACGCCGCGCTGATATTAGAAGATTCACCCATCAGCCAATATTCCTATCCAACTGTAATACAAACTGCTGACGGTATGGTGCACGTGGTTTATACCTGGCGCCGGCAACGCATAAAATATGTAGTTATAGACCCGAAAAAACTTGTTTTAAAAGAGATAATTAATGGCGAGTGGCCCAAAGTTGAGGGCTACACACCGCCGGTTGTAACAGGCAATACAAAGGATTTATAAAGGATAAAGGGATGAGAAGATATAAAGTATATGCGCTGTTGAGCTTTATGTTGCTGCCACTCATGATATGGGCGCAACAAGATACCGACCATGATTACAGGCGGTCGTTAAAAGACGTATTGGATGAAATACAGACAAGGTATCATGTCAAAATAAAATATACCGACGACCAGGTAAAGGATAAATATGTGAATTATGCCGACTGGCGTTTTCGCAATACGGTTGATGAAACATTAGCTAATGTATTGGCCCCTGTGGATATGAAGGTGAATAAAACCGGACCGTCATCTTATAAATTAAAAGATTATGAATACAATGTATGGTCGGTTGAAGATGGTTGGGCAAAACTGGATAGCATAGCTAAGTTATATCATGATGTAAATAGCTGGGAGCAACGTAAGGCTATACTCCGACCGGCATTATATAAGGCGCTTGATCTTTCACCATTACCTTCCAAGCCTGATTCAAAACCCATCATTACCCCAAAAAGAATTTATAACGGTTACACGGTTGAAAACATCGCTATCGAAATTTTACCAGGTTTGTATATCAACGGCTCATTGTATAAACCGTTGCATTTTAAAGGGAAGATTCCGGTGATGCTTAGTCCAGATGGGCATTGGGACAAACAACGTTACCGTACTGATTGTCAACTGCGTTGTGCTTCATTAGCACGTATGGGTTGCATGGCCTATAGCTATGACCTGTTTGCATGGGGAGAGTCGTTATTACAATTTAAATCTGAAGATCACCGCACAAGTATTGCCCAGGTTGTACAAACACTTGGAGCTATCAGAATCATAGATTACTTATTGAGTTTAAAGGAAACAGACCCTGCCCGGTTGGGTATCAGCGGAGGGTCAGGCGGTGGTAGTCATACCGTATTGATGGCTGCTATTGATCCGCGTATTAAGCTGAGTGCGCCTGTGGTTTCGGTATCATCTTATTTCTATGGCGGCTGCCCTTGTGAAAGCGGCATGCCTATCCATATGTGCGATGGCGGAACTGATAATGTGGAACTGGCCGCTATGGCAGCGCCAAACCCACAGCTTTTGATCACTGATGGCAAGGACTGGACAGCCCACATGCCCGAACATGATTTTCCATATCTGCAAAAAATTTACGGTTATTATGGCAAAAGCAATTTAGTAGAAAACGTACACCTGCCAAATGAGGGCCATGATTACGGCCCATCAAAGCGTAACGCGCTATATAAATTCGTTGCTAAAAATTTCAAGCTGGATATCCATAAGATAGAGGATAAGAGCGGCAACATAGATGAATCAGAAGTGACCATCGAAAAAGAACCGCTGATGTATGTTTTTGGCGATCACGGTCAATACCTGCCTAAGGATGCCATAAAGGGATATGCCAAATTATTAGCTGTTTTTGCAACGGCTACAAGAGAAAAGAATCCAGCTTATTAATGCCATTTTCTAACACTGAAATGAAAATATTTTGTATCCTGTTGTTAAGCGTTTACACCCTGCCTTTTATCAGTCTAAATAGCTATGCTGCTGATATTTGGGTGGCTGTAAACGGCAATGATAATAATACAGGTACAAAGAATAGCCCTAAGCGAACCATAGCTGCCGCTTTAAGACAAGCGCGTGAATTGCGTAGGCTGAATGACCCATCGATAACCAATGGTGTCCATATTATTGTTGAGGATGATGAGTACGTTTTGGATGAACCCTTATTTATCCGTCCGGAAGATTCGGGAACAGCTTCTTCACCAACAATAATTGAAAATGCGCCGGGTGCAAAGCCCGTAATTAGTGGAGGTGTAGCTATTGCTAACTGGAAGAAAGTTTCGGTACCTATTACAGGTTTGCCAAAAGAAGCGCAAGGCAAGCTATGGGAAGCGCCGATACCTGAAACAGGTAGCAGTCCTTTATTATTCAGGCAGTTGTGGGTTAATGGTAATAAAGCCATCCGCGCCAGGGAAAGCGATACTGATGAAGGTATGAACCGCATCTTGTCACTGGACAAGCAAAAACAGGAGATCTGGATCCCTGTACCTGCCAGTGGTTTACCAAAATATCCCGGGCAGATGGAAATGGTGATCCACCAAATGTGGGCCATTGCTAATTTAAGGGTGAAGTCTATAATGATTGATGGTAACAAAGCCAGGTTAACCTTTTATCAGCCTGAAAGCAAAATAGAATTTGAGCATCCATGGCCTGCCCCCGTGATTGATAAGGAGCATAAAATGAATGGTAACTCGGCTTTTTATCTAACTAATTCCCTGTCGTTTTTAAATAAGTCTGGCGAATGGTATGAAGATATGAAAGCCGATAAAGTTTATTACTGGCCCCGTAAAGGTGAAAATTTAGCTAACGCGAAGGTAATAGCCCCATCACTTGAAAAACTGGTACAGGTAAATGGTACCATGGAAAGGCCGGTAAGCTATGTGTTTTTTAAGGGCATCAGTTTTGAATATACCACATGGCTACGTCCATCGCAGCAGGGCCATGTGCCCTTACAGGCCGGTATGTATTTGCTGGATGCTTATAAATTGAAAGTAAAAGGCACACCTGAAAAAAGCGGACTGGAAAACCAGGCATGGGTTGGTCGCCCACCTGCTGCTGTTGAACTGGCTTACGTAAATCATACCGGTTTTGAGAGTTGCACATTTACACACCTGGCATCAACCGCTTTGGACTATACAAGAGGCACGCACGATGATGAGATAAAAGGCAACTTGTTTAAAGATATTGGAGGCACAGGCATACAGGTTGGTGTGTTTTCAGATGAAGGTTTTGAGGCGCATTTACCCTATAATCCACCAGATCTACGGGAGGTTTGCACCAATGAGTACATCGAAAATAATTTAGTTGTTGATGCTACTAATGAGGATTGGGGCTGTCTCGGTATCAGCGCGGGTTATGTAAAAGGCATCAGGATCGAGCATAATGAGGTTTGTGATGTATCTTATTCCGGCATCAATGTAGGCTGGGGGTGGACTAAAGCCGCCAATGCTATGAGCGATAATATTATCCGTGCTAATAAAGTCCATCACTACGCCAAACACATGTACGATGTAGCGGGCATCTACACCTTATCGGCGCAGCTAAATTCTATTATCGACAGCAATTATGTAGATAGCATTTACAAAGTTTCCTACGCGCATGATCCGCAGCATTGGTTCTACTTATATACCGATGAAGGCTCATCTTACTTCACAGTAAAGAATAACTGGTGCCCGTCTGAAAAATTCCTGAAGAATGCCAATGGTCCCGGTAATGTATGGGAAAATAACGGGCCGATGGTGGCGGAACATATAAAGAATGCCGCAGGCTTGCAAACGTCTTATAAATACCTGTTAAATGGTATAAAAGTGAATACGGATTATCAACCCATAAATCATTAATATGTTAAAGCGACTGTTTGTTTTATTGTTGATAGGCATTGGTTTTATGACCGTTTATGCTCAATCCCCGATGAGTAACCCCGTGATTGTAGAGATAGTTGCAAAGAGCTCAGCTTTCAAATTTGGTGCTTTTGCCGACATGAAAGGTTATGGAATTGAGAACATTCAGCAATGGAATAACCGAGTGATAGTTTATGCAAATACAGACCGTCTACAGCAATTAAAAGATCGCCTAACAAAGGAGTATCCGGCAGATCAGGTCATATTATTTGAGAACCCATTCTACAATTTCAACAGAAAATATTGCAGCGATAAAACCGTAGCCAAAAAGTGGGATAACATTATCCTTTCTGCAAATCTGGTGAAAGATCAGAAACTTCAGCAGGAATATCTGAACTACCATGCAAAGCAGTTCCAAAAATGGCCCGAGGTATCGCAAGGCTTTTGTAATGCTGATTTTCAGCAACTGCTGGTATTTAAAACCGGTAGGCAGTTGATGCTGGTTATCAGCATACCCAAAGGCGAAAGCCTCGATAAATTAAACCCGCTCACTACCAAGAATAACCCGCGTGTGAACGACTGGAACAACATGATGAAGAAATATCAGGAAGGTATTTACGGGACTAAAAAAGGCGAAGTGTGGGTGTTTTTTAAAGATGTTGGCGACAAGAAATTTATTGAATAACAGAAAAGATAGATAAGATATTTATGTTAAAGTTAGGCATATTAGGATTAGGAGAAGGCCGCAGCACTATGTCGGCAGCATTAAACAGCGCTAAATACGAGCTGAAAATGGTGTGTGATATGAATATTGAAGTGTGTAAACAACGCGCGGAAGAGTTTAATTTTCACCAATACACCACCAGTTATCAAAAAATGTTGGATGACCCGAAAATCGATGTCATCGCTATTTATACCCCCGATCATTTACACGCCGAGCATGTTAAACAGGCTTTGCTGCATAACAAGCACGTGATCTGCACCAAGCCATTTATTGATGATCTAGCCCAAGCCCAGGAGCTTTTAGATCTGGTTGAACAAACCTGTAAAAAAGTATTCGTGGGCCAGAGTTCCCGTTTTTTTGAGCCTGCGAAAAGGCAAAGAAAGGATTATGAAGAAGGTTTGCTAGGCGATCTGATCACCATTGAAAGCCATTATCACGCGGATCATCGGTGGTTTTTGGAAAAACCATGGGCGCTTGAGCAAGCATTCAAATGGTTATATGGTGGGCTAAGTCACCCGGTAGACTTTATACGCTGGTACATGCCCAATGTTGAAGAGGTAATGGGCTATGGCATGATCAGCAATAATGGTAAAGTCGCCGGACTAAAAAATGAAGATACCATGCACTTTATTTTTAAAGCGACTGATGGTCGCATTGCGCGGGTAAGCGGCGCTTACACCGGTTACACTCAACCCACGCAACGCGATAGCGGTATGAGTGTAATATTAAGATGTGCCGAAGGCGCGTCGCAGGCAGATTATCACGAACTGCGTTATGCTGTTACAGATAAAACAGGTGAAGAAAAAATCATTTACTGGGGTGATAAAACGCTGAAATATTATTTCAGGTTTGGGGGGCAGAGCCATCACGCCGGTGAGTATCAAAACTATCTTGAATACTTTGCTGACTGTTTAGAGAGCGGGGAAACAGCTTTTCCCGACATTAAAGAGGGTATAGGCACTGTTGCGTTGTTACAAGCAATGGACAGGTCATTAAAAACCGGGCAGCCTGTAAAGGTTGCCGATATACTTGACGAATACCAGTTATCACCTGAAAAATTAAGCGCATGATGGTAGCAATGGGCAGTTTGGTAACCAATTTAACAACGCTGGATTACGCCATTGTAGTGGCCTACATCATTGTGCTGATGGTTATTGGTTACAGGGCCAGTTTTGCTAAAAAGAAAAAGACGGATGAAACGCTTTTTCTCGCTAATAAATCATTGGGTTGGGCAAGCATAGGCTTTAATATGTGGGGTACCAATGTAGGCCCGTCGATGCTGTTGGCTTTTGCCAGTATCGGCTATACAACAGGTATTGTAGCTGTAAATTTCGATTGGTATGCTTTTGTATTCTTATTATTGTTGGCGGTAGTTTTTGCACCCAAATACCTGGCAGCCAAAGTAAGCACCATGCCTGAATTTATGGGCAAACGCTATGGTGATTCAACCCAAAATATATTGGCCTGGTATGCGCTGATCAAGATCCTCATCTCATGGCTGTCGTTAGGCTTGTTTGCAGGCGGCTTTTTAGTGAGGCAGATATTGGGCATCCCTATGTGGGAATCAGTAATTGTACTGGTGTCCTTTGCTGGACTGTTCACCTTTGCCGGAGGATTGAAAGCCATTGCCAAAGTTAATTTCTTCCAGATGATATTGCTGATAGCCGTATCCTTATTACTCACAGTATTGGGTGTTATAAAAGCGGGCGGACTATCCGCAATATACCACAAAGTACCGCATGATTACTGGAACCTGATCCATCCCGCAAGCGATAAAAAATATCCCTGGTATGCTATTTTATTAGGATACCCGGTTTCAGCTATCGCTTTCTTTTGTACTGATCAGGCAATGGTTCAGTCAGTTTTGGGTGCTAAAAACCTGGAGCAGGGGCAATTGGGCGTAAACTTTATCGCATGGTTAAAAATATTGTCACTGCCGCTCTTTATCCTTACGGGGATATTGTGTTTTATCCTTTATCCCGGCTTAAAAGACCCTGCCGAAGCCTATATGACCATGGTTACCCATCTTTTCCCGCCGGGACTTAATGGTTTGGTGATCGTAGTGCTGATAGCCGTACTGGTGGGCACTATCGGCTCATCACTCAACTCATTGAGTACTGTGTTTACTATGGATGTTTATGTCAAAAAGTTTAATCCCAATGCCACCAACAAACAGATCATTAAAGTAGGCCGCATAGCAGTAGTAGCAGGTTGCCTATTTGCTGTTGCCGTAGCATTAGCTATCGATAATATTAAGGGGCTTAACCTGTTTGATGTATTCCAATCGGTTCTGGGCTTTATAGCCCCGCCGCTGGCTGTTGTTTTCCTGCTCACGGTATTCTGGAAAAGAACCAGTCGTAAGGCCGTGAATACAGTCTTATCTGCCGGTTCAGCATTTAGTTTGGGTGTTGGTGTGCTCTACCTGTGGGTTTTTACACCTGATAAATACCTCATTTGGCCGCATTATTTACTGCTGTCGTTTTACATTTTCGCATTCCTAATGGCTTTGGCAGTTGTTATTTCATTGCTGGATCAAAACCCTGTGATGTATATCCCCGATAAGCTGATAACCATTGTTAAGCCCACTAAACGGGTAAAAATTGCCTGGAGCGTTTTAATTATTGTAATGATATGCCTGTACCTGGTATTTAACGGACATTAATTTATGAAGAAGGATCAAACAGTTAACTTAAAATATGCAGTAGTAATTGCCCTGCTTGGCTTTATGCTGTTCAGCGGTACAGCAAAAGCGCAAAAGGCATCATGGATATGGTACCCCGGCGATTACGAAGTCTGGCTCAGCAATAAAATGCAGAACAGGCGTACCGAGCGTGGTACATTCCTGCCGCCATTCTGGAAACTCGATAGCCATTATGTATTGATGAACTTTCATAAGGATTTTGAACTGGCAGAACCGGAAGATGCTAAATTGTATGTAGAGGGCCAACACAATATTAGTTTGGATGGTACTACAATCCGTGGCTATCCTAAAACTATTCACATCCCGGCAGGCAAGCATCGAATCAGTTTAAAAGTATATAACCAGGCCAATGTGCCCGCCATATTTGTACAGGGTAGGCATTTGGTGTCAGATACCTCGTGGCTGGTAACTTGCGAGGATAAGGAATGGATCGATGCCTCGGGAAAAACATCGGATGTATCGGCCACAAAATATTTAATGGCAGGCAGCTGGGGTTTTAATGATCCTGTGGTGCTGCCATCAACTTATCATTTACCTGTTGAACCTAAAAAGGCAGTCAGCATAGATGAAAAGCCGCATCATATGTTTGTGGATTTCGGCAAGGAAACCTTTGGTTACATCAAATTAAACGGCATAAAGGGAAAAGGAAAAGTATCACTCTACTTTGGCGAATCACCCAATGAGGCAACGGATACAGCAAGATGCGAGCTGGCAGATAAAGTTGATATCGATCAACGAAGCGGTGATTATACCTTTAACGGTTCGAGGGCATTCCGGTACGTAAGCATTTATTATGATGATAATATCAGCATTAATGACGTATCCATGCTGTACGAATATTCACCTGTAAAGCAGCGGGGGAGTTTCAGATGTTCTGATGAAGAGGTCAATAAAATATGGGATGTAGCAGCCTACACGCTGCACCTGAATACCCGCGAATTTTTTATAGATGGCATTAAACGCGATCGGTGGGTATGGTCGGGTGATGCTTATCAGAGCTATCTGATGAATTATTACCTGTTCTTTGATTCGCCTACGGTTACCCATACGTTACTGGCACTTAGGGGCAAAGATCCGGTAACCAGCCACATCAATACTATTATGGACTATACGTTCTATTGGTTCCTGGGCATCAATGATTATTACCAATATACAGGCGATAAAACTTTCATCCAACAAAATTACCCACGTATGCAAAGCATGATGGATTTCTGTTTATCGCGCCGCGATAAGGATGGTTTTGTACAGGGCCAAACCGGGGATTGGGTATTTATAGATTGGGCCGACGGACTGAGCAAACAAGGCGAAGTAAGCTTTGAGCAGATCCTGTTATGCCGTAGCCTGGAAACCATGGCCGAGTGCGCCAAACTGGCTCATGACAGTACCAGAGCTGTAAAATATGCCCAGATAGCCGCTTACCTGAAAGCTAAGATATTCAGCTATTATTGGAACGATCAGAAACACGCGTTAGTGCATAGCCGCATCGATGGCAAGCCAACGGATAACGTTACTCGCTACGCCAACATGTTCTCCATATTTTTTAATTACCTGGATGAGGCCAAAAAGCAGGATGTAAAAAAATATGTATTGCTGAACAATGATGTGCCTAAAATCACCACGCCGTACATGCGTTTTTATGAACTGGAAGCCCTGTGCGCCATGGGTGAGCAAAGCTATGTGCTAAAGCAAATGAAGGATTACTGGGGAGGCATGCTCAAGCTGGGCGCAACCTCATTTTGGGAAGAATATAACCCGGCAAAAAGCGGTGCCGATGTTTACGCCATGTATGGCAGGCCCTACGGCAAAAGTTTATGCCATGCCTGGGGCGCAAGTCCTATCTACCTTTTAGGGAAATATTATTTGGGCGTAAAGCCAACATCGCCCGGTTATAAGGAGTATATAGTTGAACCTAATTTGGGGAGCCTGCAATGGATGCAGGGGAGTATACCTACGCCAAATGGCGATATCAGGGTTTATGCCAGCACAAAAGTAATAAAAGTAAGCGCCGATGATGGCGTAGGCACACTGCGTTTTAAGAGCAAAACTAAGCCGGTTTGTAAACAGGCTAACATCGTATCAAAAGATGATAATGTTTACGAGCTACAGATACAAAAAGGGCAGAATTTAGTGGTTGATTATAACGCGATGTAATGATGGCAAGTCCCTTTAAATATATTCTACTGTTTTTAAGTATTTTACCGTGCTTGAGTATTGCACAATTGGTAGATAAAACCCCCGCGCCGGTGCCTGTAGTACCTGATGTTTATCATTTCGATCCGTGGGAAGATCCCGCTATAGATGGCATAAATCGGCAGGCGGCTCATGCTACGGCATATTCTTACAGTAGTATTGAGGATGCTTTAAAAGGCAACAGGGAGCAGTCGGGGAGAATGATATCACTGAATGGTTATTGGGATTTTCGCTATTCACCAATGCCTGCTGATACGCCAAAAGAATTTTACAGGAACAGGGTAAAAGGGTGGGGTAAGATCATTGTACCATCGAGCATGGAGATGCAGGGCTATGGCAAGCCCATTTACAAAAGTGCGGTTTATCCGTTCAGGCCGGTTAACCCGCCGCACATGCCAACAACTGATAACAGCGTAGGTAATTATCAGCGCACATTTACTATTCCTGCAACCTGGAAGGATATGAACATCACACTGCATTTTGGTGGGGTAAGCTCCGGGTTTAAAGTATGGTTGAATGGCAAGTTTTTAGGCTATGGCGAGGATAGTTTTTTACCATCGGAGTTTAACATAACGCCTTATCTCCAAGCAGGTGAAAATGTGTTATCGGTACAGGTGATCCGCTGGACGGACGGCTATTTTCTCGAAGATCAGGATCAGTGGCGTTTAAGCGGTATTCACCGCGAGGTGATGTTATTGGCTGAGCCAAAGCTGCGTATCGCCGATTTCTTTTATCAAACTAAGCTAGATAAAGATTACAAGGACGCGCTTTTTGAATTAAGGCCGAGAATGGAAAACCTCACCGGCGAAGAAATCCACGGGTATAGATTGGAAGCACAATTGTTTGATAAACATAATCAGCCTGTTTTGGCAAAGCCGATGGAGAAAAGTGTGGAAGATATTATCAACGAGATCTATCCACGTCTGGGCAATGTTAAGTTCGGATTGATGGAAGCTGAGATAAAGAACCCCGATAAATGGAGTACAGAAGAGCCAAATTTATATACATTGACGCTGGCATTAAAAGATACAACCGGGCATATCCTGGAAGTAAAGAGCTGCAAAGTTGGTTTCCGGAGTATTGAATTTTCTAAAACCGATAGTAAGCTGCTCATAAATGGTAAAGTTACCTACCTGTATGGCGTAAATATGCCCGATCATGATCCTGTTAAGGGTAAAGCACTATCGCGTGAAGATATTTTAAGGGATGTCCAAACGGTAAAGCGCTTTAATTTTAACTGTATCCGTGCAAGTCATTATCCTAAAGATCCTTATTTCTACGATCTGTGCGATCAGTACGGAATTATGGTAATTGATGAAGCTAATTTAGAAACCCATGGCCTCGGCTCAAAGTTAAGCAATGACCCTACCTGGGCTTGCGCTTATATGGATAGGATGACCCGCATGGTTATGCGTGATAAAAATCATCCGAGTATCATCATCTGGAGCTTAGGTAATGAAGCCGGTCGCGGCCCCAACCATGCAGCAATGGCAGCGTGGACGCATGATTTTGATATTACCCGCCCGGTACATTATGAACCTGCGCAAGGAACGCCGCAGGCCGAAGGTTACGTTGAACCTGATGATCCGCGATATCCCAAAACAAATGATCACTCGCACCGTATTCAAAACCCTATAGACCAACCTTATGTAGATATTATCAGCAGGATGTACCCTGGCTTGTTTACAGCTGATCTGTTGGCTAATCAACAAAATGGCGATCACCGCCCAATATTTTTTGTTGAGTATTCACACGCCATGGGTAACTCCAACGGCAATCTGAAAGAGTTTTGGGATATATGGCGTAATACGCCGCGCATCATCGGCGGAGCCATATGGGAATTTAAAGATCAGGGTTTGCTTAAAAAGGATGCAAACGGCACGCCATTTTATGCCTTTGGTGGTGATTATGGTGAAAAATATTATGATGATTTCACCATTAAGGGCCTCGTTGCACCCGATGGCAGACCCAAACCTGCGATGTATGAATGCAAGCATGTTTTCCAGTCTGCCGAATGTAAATTGGTTGATACGGCTAAAAGAATGATCAATATCAAAAACTGGAATTCCGTTACATCATTAAACCATTATACGGTAACGTTACAGGTTAGAGAGGATGGTAATGTCATCATGAAAAAGATTTTACCGGCTATCAACTTGCCTGCCATGAAGGATACCACGCTATCATTATTACCATATCTGCCCGCTATGAAACCCGGGCATGAATATCTGGTTGATATTCACTTTACTTTACCCGGGGATGAGCCCTGGGCACCAAAAGGATATGAAATTGCGGAAGATCAGTTTGCATTAACAGGATTGCCGGTTATCAGTAAAAAAATAAAGAGCTATCCCGGACTGCAATTGCAGGAGAATACAGATGCCTATGTAATGAGCGGCAAAAATTTTAAGGTAATCATCAATAAAAATAATGGTGCTTTAAGTTCATATATCTCCAACGGTCAGGAACAGGTATATGCACCTTTATTGCCACATTTTACCCGTCCGCTTACAGATAACGACCGCCGTGGCTGGAAATCTAATAAAAAACTAAAGCCATGGTATGTAGATAGTGTGAAACTAAAAAATGTATCGTCACAGAAATTAAATAATGGCTTAATTAAAATAACCAGTAATTATACGCTCATCAATGATAGTGCCGCAGTACAGGTTAACTACATCATAAATGGTAATGGGATTGTTAAGGTCAATTATGCATTAAGCACTCAACCGGGCTTGCCTAATATACCCGAGGTAGGCATGCAATGCGGTATTAAACGCAGCTACGATAACATCAGCTGGTATGGCAGGGGATTGTATGAAAACTATGTCGACCGCCGCACAGGCTTCGAGGCGGGTATCTACTCACAACCCATCAATGAGTTTAATGAGCCTTATGTTGTGCCGCAGGAGACCGGTAATCGTACAGATGTTCGATGGATGTATTTGTCAGATAAAAATGCTAGCGGTTTTCTGGTAGTAGCTGATAGCCTGCTCAGCATGAACGCATGGCCTTATACCGAAAAAAATATCGAAGCGGTAAAACATACCAACAAACTAAAAGATGCCGGTTTCATCACTCTGAATATCGATCTGCTGCAAATGGGTGTGGGTGGTAATGATAGTTGGTCGGATGTAGGTGCGCCTTTGGATAAATACCAGATACCGGCTAAAGCTTATAATTATAGTTTTTACCTGCTGCCATGTGCTGCCAATGCTGAAAAAGCGGTTAAACTATCAAGGGAAATAAAGTTTAATGCGGCTAATTAATGATATGAAGAAGCTCATCCTTGTAATAGTAATTTATGTGTGTTGCCTTAACTGGTTTGCCTTGCAGGGATATGCGCAATCGAAAACTAAACCGGCCGACGAGCTTACACAAGCCTTTTTACATCCACCCGAAGCCGCAAAACCGTGGATCTATTGGTACTGGATGCAGGCCAGCGTGAGTAAAGCAGGTATAACCGCCGACCTGGAATCAATCAAAGAAGAAGGGATTGAGGGTGCTTACCTGATGCCTATAAAAGGCCCGGCAAACCCGCCTTACATGTCACCGCCTATTGAGCAGTTAAGCAAACCCTGGTGGGAAATGGTAAAATTTGCCATGAGCGAAGCTGACAGATTGGGTATAAAACTTGCCCTGCATGATTGTGATGGCTTTGCTGTAGCCGGTGGGCCATGGATCACACCCGAACTCTCCATGCAAAAAATAGTATCGTCAAAAACATGGGTAAGCGGTGGTAAAATGTACCATGATACCTTAACTAAACCACAGAGTTATAAAGGCTATTATAAGGATATTAAAATATTTGCTTATCCATCGCCGCAAGGCAGTGGTATAAGTACTAAAACTATTGTTCCTAAAGTTACGGCCAGTACTCATGTCGATGTGCAATACCTGGCTGTGCCCGGCAATAAAACAAGCTTTGCCAGCAGCGAACCATGTTGGATCCAGCTATCATTTGAGCAGCCATTCACCTGCAGGTCGTTAATCATTCATACTAATGCCAGTAACTATGAATCGGAAAGGTTGTTGGTTGAAACTAGCGACGATGGCATAAACTTTAAACCACTAACCCGCCTTGACCCGCCACGCCATGGCTGGCAGGATGGCGATGCGCCCATCACTAATGAAATTATACCTACTACTGCAAAATATTTTCGGTTTGTATATGATAAGGCAGGATCGGAACCGGGGTCAGAAGACCTGGATTTTGCCAAATGGAAACTTTCTTTAAGGTTATCAGGCATTGAACTATCTGCAGAACCGAGGATCCATCAATATGAAGGCAAAACCGGGGAAGTTTGGCGGGTAAGTAAGCGTACTAATACCCAGCAATTGCCAGATGATTTGTGTGTACCACAGGATAAAATTATTGATATTACTGATAAATTGGATGCGAGCGGCAAGCTAAACTGGGATGTTCCCGCAGGCAACTGGACAATCCTGCGCATTGGCCATACCTCAACCGGGCATACCAATGCAACCGGCGGTGCAGGAGCAGGATTAGAGTGCGATAAATTTAACCCGGCTGCAGTTACACTGCAATTCAATAGCTGGTTTGGAGAGGCGGTTAAACAGGCCGGGCCTGAACTGGCTAATCGTGTGTTAAAGATCTTTCATGTGGATAGCTGGGAGGCGGGCAGTCAGAATTGGTCGGATAATTTTGCTGTGGAATTTAAAAAACGCCGGGGATATGACCTGATGCCATATTTGCCTGTAATGGCTGGTGTACCGGTGCAAAGTGCATCAGTCTCTGAAAAAGTATTGAGCGATGTAAGGCAAACCATAGCCGAATTAGTATCGGATAAATTTTTTGGCACCATGGCTAAGCTGGCGCATGCGCAGGGGTGCAGCTTCAGTGCGGAAAGTGTTGCGCCAACCATGGTGAGCGATGGCATGCTGCATTACAGTCAGGTTGACATACCTATGGGCGAATTCTGGTTACGCAGCCCTACGCATGATAAACCAAATGATATTCTTGATGCAGTTTCGGGTGGGCATATCTATGGTAAAAATATTATACAGGCAGAAGCATTTACAGAGTTGCGCCTGATGTGGGATGAAAACCCTGCCATGCTTAAAGCCATTGCCGACAGGGAGTTTGCTTTAGGTATTAACCGCTTT
The DNA here is from genome assembly GCF_900105165.1 of Mucilaginibacter mallensis. NCBI lineage: Bacteria > Pseudomonadati > Bacteroidota > Sphingobacteriia > Sphingobacteriales > Sphingobacteriaceae > Mucilaginibacter > Mucilaginibacter mallensis. The sequence continues at coordinate 3,160,634 of NZ_LT629740.1, read as the reverse complement.
ACATTCCATGTGGATGTGCATAATCCATGGCTTGATCGTAAACCGGGGATGACACTGGACGGTATTGGCACCTTCTTTCAGAGAGATCAAACCTGGTGGAAACCCGGTAAGGCTTGGGTGCAATACCTGCAACGCTGCCAGGCTATGCTGCAAATGGGCTACCCGGTTACAGATATAGCCGTTTTTACAGGCGAGGAAACGCCTCGTCGTGCTATTTTACCCGATCGTTTGGTTAGCACTTTACCCGGCATATTTGGTGGGGAAAGAGTAAATGCAGAAGCTATCCGCCTTGCCAATAAAGGTGAACCCATGCGCACTATTCCCGATGGCGTAAATAGTTCGGCAAATATGGCTGAGCCACAACAATGGATAAACCCTCTGCGTGGCTATGCTTACGACTCGTTTAATCTGGATGCTTTATTAAGATTAGCAACGGTTCGAAATGGCAGGATTGAATTACCTGGCGGAGCAAGCTATGGTGTATTGGTGATACCGGGCGTACATCCGATATCGCCGGATAGTAGTTTGATGTCGCCGCGGGTCATAAGGAAAATACAGCAGTTGATTAAGAATGGTGCGACTGTGATTTGGGATACCCACCCAACACAAGCGCCTGGCATGGCTGATGATGCTGTTGTTAAACAGGTGGCTAATGAATTATTAAACGCATCAGGCACAAAAGGTAGAGTAATTACCGGGCCTTATACGGATGAAAGCTTTGATAAATTGGGGATAGAGAGGGATGTTATCGTTACTGACTCCACAGGAGCATTTGTAGCAAACATTGCCTGGAATCACAGGGCGGGTTCGGGATTTGATAGTTATTTTATTTCGAACCAGGAATTCCAACAGCGAACCATTACACTGTCATTAAGAACATCAGGCAAAGTGCCTGAATTATTTGACCCGCTTACAGGCGAGATAAAAACTGCAGGTAACTGGAAAATTGTAAATGGCAGGACGGTATTGTCCATAAAGCTGGATGCCAGCGGATCGGTGTTTATAGTTTTACGAAAATCTGTAGCTATCGCCTCAGTTTCAAAACATCAAAACTGGCCAAGCATAAAGCCGGTGCAAACACTTAAAGAAACATGGGTAGTAAAGTTTGATAAAGCATCTGGCGGCCCGGAACAGCCTGTTGTTTTTAATGATTTGGATGATTGGAGCAAAAATGGCAATGATGCCATAAAGTATTATTCAGGAACGGCAAGTTATAGCCAGCGCTTCAATTGGCAGGGTAATAAGCAAGCTGGTGATATATGGCTCGATCTGGGCAAAGTAGCCAACCTTGCCGATGTGTATGTTAACGGCATCCATTGCGGCACCGCGTGGACCTATCCTTACCGTGTTAACATCGGCAAGGCCTTAAAGAATGACAAAAATGAGATCAGGATCGAGGTTTCAAACACCTGGGCTAACCGCTTAATTGGTGATCATACTTTGCCTAAAGAGAAGCAAATCACTTGGACAAATGCTGTGTACAGGCTGGATGGCAAACCTTTGCTGCCTGCCGGATTATTGGGCCCGATACAAATAATAAAACTGGATTATTAATGAATTTGATGATAAAGAGTGTGTTGATTAGACTGGCAATAGTAATAATTGGGATTTTAGGTGTTAAAAGCGCGTATGCACAGGATAAGGCGCTGGTAAATACATCCGCCAGTCCATATGCTAAGCTAAGCAGTGTAAATATGGGTGATGTAAGCTGGACAACTGGTTTTTGGGCCGACCGTTTTAAAGTTTGCCGTGAGACCATGATTCCGAATTTATGGAAGATATACAGCGATCCGAAAATGGGTCATGCCATTCAAAACTTTGAAATTGCTGCAGGGCTAGATACCGGTTCACACGTGGGGCCGCCATTTCAGGATGGGGATTTTTATAAGTTATTTGAAGCAGTAGCAGCCATGTATTCTGCTACGCACGACCCAAAGCTCGACCAGTTGATGGATAATACCATCGCGCTTTTTGCTAAGGCGCAACGTGCTGATGGCTATATACACACGCCTACATCAATCGAAGAACGCAATCACCCCAAGCAGTCAAAAGCATTTGAAGACAGGCTGAATTTTGAAACTTATAATCTTGGGCATTTAATGACAGCTGCCTGTGTACATTACCGGGCTACAGGAAAAAGGAATTTTCTGGATATCGCCATAAAAGCAACTGACTATCTATACAATTTTTATAAAACCGCCTCGCCGGAGCTGGCACGCAATGCTATTTGCCCATCGCATTACATGGGCGTAGTGGAGATGTACCGCACTACACATGATCCCAAATACCTCGAACTGGCTAAAAACCTGATCGATATTCGTGGCTTAATGAAGGACGGTACAGATGATAACCAGGATCGTATCCCATTCAGGCAGCAAACCGCGGCAACAGGACATGCCGTAAGGGCGAACTATTTATATGCCGGCGCTGCGGACGTATATGCTGAAACAGGTGATACCACTTTACTGCACACCCTCAATTTGGTTTGGAATGATGTGGTTAACCGCAAAATGTATATTACCGGGGGATGTGGTGCCTTATACGATGGCGTATCACCCGATGGTACATCATATCTTTTAAAAGATGTACAGGAAGTGCACCAGGCTTACGGCCGCGATTACCAGCTGCCAAATTTTACCGCCCACAACGAAACCTGTGCCAGCGTAGGCAATGTGCTATGGAACTGGCGGATGTTACAACTTACCGGCGATGCCAAATATGCTGATGTAATGGAGCTTACCTTGTATAATGGAATGCTATCGGGGATAAGTTTAGATGGAAAAAGCTTTTTTTATACAAATCCATTGAGCGTTGATGATGACTTGCCGTTCAGGGACAGGTGGTCGAGGGATAGGGTGGGTTATATTGCTTACTCAGATTGTTGCCCGCCAAACGTAGTGCGTACTATTGCAGAGGTAAGTAATTATGCTTACAATATATCCGGTAAAGGCCTGTGGTTTAACCTATATGGTGGCAATAAATTATCTACTAAACTAAAAGATGGTTCGCCGATAAAATTAACCCAGACAACGGATTATCCGTGGAACGGAAATATCAAGATCCACTTTGATGAAACACTGGGAAAAGAATTTTCTGCTTTTTTACGCATCCCTGGTTGGTGCAAAAGTGCGACGTTAATGATTAATGGGAAGCCTGTGGGTATTAAACTAATCTCTGGTGAATACGTTGCTGTAACCCGTAACTGGAAAATAGGTGATGAAATGGAATTGCAATTGCCTATGCCTGTAAAAATGATGGAAGCAAATCCACTGGTAGAAGAAACCCGCAACCAGGTAGCCGTAAAACGTGGCCCGATAGTTTATTGCCTAGAATCAGTTGATTTGCCAAAGGGGAAAAAGATAGCTGACATAGCGCTATCACCAAAAGCAAAACTGAAACCGCAGTTAATAAAAATTGCTAACTGTGATATTATGAGTTTAACCGGCGTTGCTGATATAAGGGATGAAAATAACTGGAACAATAATCTGTATAAAGAAGTTTCATTAGCTAACCCAAATACCAAACTCAACATTCGGTTAATACCCTATTATGCCTGGGATAATCGCGGGCATGTAAATATGGAAACCTGGATACCTTTCGATAGGTAAGCTAAAGCATATTGATAATATCTTTTTCGCGTTCCTTAGGCAAAACGGTAAGCGATTCAACCTTACCATTTTTAACGGTGGCTTCAACAGTGGTGTTGTAAGGGGCGTGCAGTTTAAAATGTACGTTCCATGTTTTGGGCCATGCCGGGAACAGATAGATCTTTTTATCATCAACCTGCATCAGCATTTCCTGTAAACCTATCATGCCTGAACCGCCCCAATTATGGTCTGGTGTCCAGTCAAAACCCGGTCCCCAAAAAGCAGGAAAACGACGACCGGAGTTCTTAAGCTTAAACACGGTAAGATCAGCGGCTTCTTTAATCAATCCCATCCGCGCAGCAAAAATATTATCCTGTTTCCAGCCAATGCCGCTCCTGAATTCTATAGCCAGTGTATCATATTTCCAGGTGTTAATGGCTACATCCAGATCAGGCTTACCTACACCGTAAATTCCCCATGGGAAAACCGGGTAAAGCTGCATACTCTCTATATTATTTATCCGCTCCCAGCTTTTGGCCGGAGCGATGGTTTTGTGCCCTTCTATCTGTGTAAAGTTAATAGGTGGGATGCGTTTAAGCATGATTTCCCAATTTTTTCGTTCCGCATCGGTTAAATATTGCGGCGGTAATTTCAGCAGGGTAGTAAGTACAGTTTGCAGCGCGGCTATAGTTGAGGTAGAGTTATAAGCCATTTTATAGGTCTCGCCCGATGAACCGGGAAACAGCACCAAATGGCCATTTGCATCAAAAATGTTTATATCACGTTTTTTTGCAAGATACTGGTAATGCTCATTAAAAAAGGTAAGGCAACTTTCAATAAACGGAATGTATGGTTTAATATCTTTGCCCGTGTAGTGTTCTGTTTCGAGCATCATCTGGCAAAATTCCAATGCAGTATCCCACGTATATTCAAGCCAGGCATTATATTCTACACCCTTATCAAAATTTGTAGGGCGTTTTAATCCGTATTCGCCCATGTTTGGCAAGCCGAAGTTTTCAATTTGTTCGGTAAAGCAAGCACCATTATGCCCCCAGTAAACTTTGCTACGCAGTTCGGCATTGTGTAATGATCGTAAGTAGAAATCAAACTGCGGTTTCATCATGTCGAGATCGCCGCTTTTAAGCATGGGCCAGTAAACTAAACGCTGGTTTTGCGCGGTCATTAAGCCGCCGCCCCAGTTCCTGAAATCGGGTGTGAATTTATAAGTGGTATCAACATTTACGGGGTCATAAGTAAATAAGCCGCCGTTAAATTTTGTTGGATAAGTACCATACGCATTACACCCCAGCATATACCTGAACAATTGGTAATTGCGCCCGGCCTGCCATTCTGGACTTTGTGGGTTAGTATTATCCGGATTGATGAATATATAACTGCGTTCCCAATATTGTTTCCACCAATTTTGTGTGTTTTGTAAAGCTGTTTTTCTGTTTGAGGCAGCGTCACGAACAACACTATCCAGTTTTTGCGCCCATAATTGAGATGAGTTTACATAGCTTGTGTTTAAATATACCTCGATATTTTGTGTTGTTTTTGCCTTGGTGCTTTGCAGCCGCCAGCCCTCAAAATCGGTATTTTGATATTTGCCTTCGTTTGTTCCGGCAGCTTGCATACCATCGGCTTTCAACATACCGCCGAAGACCAGATGAGCAAGCGGGTTAAACATTCCGGATTTTACCGCATCCATGCCTTGCTCATGTACAGTAGCATCAAAAACTGTTGAATCCTGGTTTTGATGATAGAATTGTACCATGTTATTTTTAAAGGTGATATTATCCTTAAGTGTTTTTACAACCCCATCTTTCGACCATTTACGCGAATCCTGGTTGTTTTCGAGGCCATTTGCGTTGCGGTCGCGGTAACGCCAGCTTTCATAATCAGCTTCGGTTTTTATGGGCTCACTGCTGTTGATCTCTACATGCACAACCGGGCGATAAACATCAACCCAAAGCTTTACCTGTGTGCTTAAATTGCCGTTTTTACCATCAATGATGACCGAGCCATCCTGTAAATGCAGTTGTTGCGAAAAGTCAGTGCCGCCAAATGGGTTAGGGAATAATTTGATCGTTACACGACCAAGTTTCAAAAAAGTGTTATTCTCATCAAATGTGCCGCTTTTTGAAACATAGAAGTATAGCTCACCATTTTCCACCCAAACATTCAGGCCGATATCCCCACCACCGCAGGGCATGGATTCGCCGGAATTCTTACTTTGGCTTGTCCATGTTAAATTATAAGCGCTCAATTCCTCTGTTTGTGCATCAGACTTAAAAAAAGACAGACTGGCGAGGATGCACAAGAGCAAAAATCTAAGCTTCATTTATTTTTCAGGGATTTGTTCAATCAGCCACTTTACCAAATCGTTGGCTGCTTCAAAGTTTTGAAAATCATAAGGCAATTTACGCCCGTCGGTATATTCGTTATAAAACCATGGGTCGCCAACGGCAAAAACAGTGCCCTTGCCATATTTTGCTACCGCGATGATCACATCGTTTTTATCCGTTAATGCCGACGTAGCAGGAGGGCTCACCTTTAAAGTACTGATCTCTTTTATGTAGATCTTTTTTGCAGTCTTAAATATTTGATTTCCTTCGGGAATATAAATAGCGGCTTGTTCAAACTTATTGCCCTCTACATGATTACGGCTATCCTCGTTAAACTGTATGCCGAATTTTAGCATCAGGTTGTTCAAATGTTTAAATTCGGCGTTGCCGGTATCATTATTCAAAACCACCAATACACCGCCTGCATGTACCCACTCACTTATAGCTTTAATATGCGGTTCCTCAATATATTTTGTATTCGGATTTTCCTTCGGGATATCCGGGTCAACGATGATATAAATATTTGATTTACTTAAATTTTGAACGGTAGGAGCATCATAAAGTATCTTCGTTTTTACCCCGTAATTATTAAAAATATGGCCGAATGTAGAGAAACCATTGTTGGTCATCTCATCCCATTTGTAATGATAAGAAACAATTTTACCAGTTATATCCTCCCTGTGCTCATCATTGAAATAGCTGTCGACCGTTACCACTTTTCCATTACCTGCTGATAAATTAGCCAAACGCTCGATCTCCACGCTGGCCTGTATAAATACGCCAATGCCTTTAGGGTCGTTTTGTACAACCTTTTCGCTCAGGTAATATTTGTAGCTGCCATCACGGTAAGGTTTACCACCCAGGCCACCTACACTAACGGTGCCATTTAAATTAACCTGTCCGTTAGCATCGGTAGTAATAAATTTGTCAAGAATGCCCTGATAGCCCTTTTTAGCTATAGCTAAATAACTGGGGGGCAGATAACCTTCCCTCGCACCTTTGGCTAATGCATATACAAACATACATGAGGCTGATGCTTCAGGATAGTTCCCGATTTCAGTAGCCTTATCCATTACTTCATACCATAAACCTGTTTTTGGATCCTGGTATTTTTGTATGGCGATGGCGAGGCGGTTTAAAATAGCTAACAATTTAGCACGGTTTGGATTGCTGGCCGGGAATTTATCCAGTACATCAACCAAAGCCATAGCATACCAGCCATCGGCACGGCCCCAAATGTTTTGCGATAAGCCTGTTTTGGGATCGGCCCATTTCTCGGCACGACTTTGATCCCAGGCATGGTATAATAATCCCGTTTTTGGGTCACGGGCATGCTGCTCTATCACGATAAACTGTTTGGCGATATCATTATAGTCGGTATCTTCATGAAAAGCATAGGCATATTCAGCATAAAAAGGTTCGGCCATGTACAGGCCATCCAGCCACATTTGGTTGGTATATTTATTTTTATGCCAGAAACCACCCTCCGCATTACGCGGCTGATCTTTTAACTGATCGCGCAGCAATAGGGCAGCCTTATAGTACTTGGGTTTTTCGGTTACATTGGACAGGAGCATAACTGAACGCCCGCACATAATATTATCCAGACTAAAATCATCCTTTTTATAACCTTTTATAGTGCCATCATCCACTATCAATCCATCCATATAATTTTGGATGTATTTGAAATACTTTTTATCGCCGGTTTGCATCCAAACACCTTCTATGCCTTTAAGGACTACACCTTGCTCGTAGGTCCAACGGCCTGCCGTATCGGGCCACAATTTCATGGCAGTAGCAGCCATACGCTGTGACCATGGCTGTTGTGCATTGACGATAGTAAAACATGCAAAAAACAATATAATCAGGCAGATGATTTTTTTCATAGGTAGATGATGGACTGAATAAATATTTAACGTTTTATAACGAAACCCCTCTTTTCCATGGTATAAAATCATTTTGTCCATGCCTTACTGCGCTTACTTCTATTTCGCCGCTGGCAACTTTAACAATGTAATCGAGGATGCGCTCGCCGGCCTGCTCAATGGTTTCATCACCTTCAACAATAGTGCCGGTGTTGATATCCATGATGTCGCTCATGCGGCTAAACAGTTTTGTATTTGTAGCGATCTTAATAACTGGGGTTATCGGATTGCCGGTTGGCGTACCTAACCCTGTGGTAAATAATACCACATTAGCGCCTGATCCAACCTCAGCTGTGGTTGATTCCACATCATTGCCGGGTGTACAAAGCAGGTTAAGGCCGGGTTTGGTTACTTTTTCAGGATAATCCAATACATCGGTTACAGGCGAGGTGCCGCCTTTTTTTGCAGCACCTGCTGATTTTATGGCATCAGTGATCAAACCGTCTTTTATATTACCCGGTGATGGGTTCATATAAAAGCCGGAACCCACTTCCTCAGCACGCGCGCTATAAGCCCGTACCAGCGATGAAAATCGTTCGGCTTTGCTTTTATCTATACAACGGTCGATTAAATTCTGCTCCACACCGCATAACTCAGGAAACTCAGACAGGATAACTGAACCACCAAGTGACACCAGCAGATCGGAAGTATAACCAATAGCCGGGTTGGCCGAGATACCCGAAAAGCCATCAGAACCACCGCATTCCAAACCTATCACCAACTTGTTTAAAGGCGCGGGTTTGCGGGTAACTTCGTTAGCTTGTATTAATCCGGCAAGGGTTTGGCGGATGGCCAGTTCCATCAAATCAGTCTCTAGACCTACTTTTTGCTGATCCAGAATATAAAGAGGCTTGTTAAAGTCAGGTGCGCGTTTGGCAATTTCTTCCTGCAAGGTTTTAACCTCAGCATTCTGACAACCTAAACTTAAAACTGTTGCACCTGCCACATTGGAGTGGGTGATATAGCCAGCCAGTAAACCACATAAAGCGGTTGAATCCTGACGGGTGCCGCCACAGCCGCCTGTATGGGTTAAAAATTTAATGCCATCAACATTAGGGAATAGTTTATCCTGCCCGGCTTGCGCGGTATCGCTGCCAATTTCGGTATATAATACTTCTTCTATACCGCTGCCGGTACGTATTTTATTGATCAGTTGCTGCGCCTTTATCTCGTATGTCTTTTTGCGACCATAGCCTAAAGGTTTTATTAAAGCTTCCTGCAATACTTCGATATTGCGATTCTCACAAAAAACCATAGGGATCACCAGCCAATAATTGGCAGTGCCCACATCACCATTAGAGCGGTGGAAGCCATTAAAAGTGGCATTTTCCCATTTAGTGGTATCAGGGCCTTCCCAATCTAAATGATTGGTGCCGGTAACAAAACCGCTGGCAGCATGTTTAATATTAGTGATCGTTAACAAACCGCCAGCGGGGATATGGCTTTGTGTGCGGCCTACCAAAACACCATACATAATAATATCAGTTCCTTCAGGCAGATCATTTATTGCAAATTTGTGCTTGGCTGGTATAAATTCAAGGGGTTTATAAGTATCGCCCTGGTAAGTAACTTCTTCGCCGGTCTGCAGATCAGTGAGGGCAACCATTACATTATCTTTTGGATGTACCTTTGTGATTTTTTGTTTCATAGCTCTATATTTTTATACGGCAGTTAATTCTGTTATTCCGCCTGCCATAATTTTATCCAGATTATTTGTTACGGCCCGTTTAAAGCCGGGTAATACAGTAAGGTCTGTATCCCAAAGCTTCTGATTACTCAGTATCTGTTCTACTACTAAATTGGTATCGCTTGTTTGCCAAACTTTACAAAAATAAGGCGCCTGGCTATCATTAACTATATATTCACTGTCATTTATTGTGCCAGCATAAGTGCCATCCTCTTTTTGGGTTACTTTCATAAACTTGATGAAAGCTGCAAAGCCAAGTGCCATGTTGGGCGGTACAGCATGGTTTATTTTATAGTAGTTTAATAATAAGGGTAATACACGCATTTTAAGTTTGGCGGTATATTGCATAGAAATACTTAACCACTCATGCCTGATGTGCGGGTTGCGGAACCTGTCGAGCACCTTACCTGCAAAATCAGCTGCCGCATGCGGACTGATCTTGTAAGGTATGGATTGGATGATCTCCCCAAAAGCAAGCTGAGTAATAAAGTTTAAAAAGCCTTCATCATCCATCGCTTCCTTAACGGTATCAAAGCCCGAAAGGAATGCAAGCGCGCAGCTCAATGTGTGCGAACCATTCAATAAACGCAGTTTCAATTCCCTGAATAGTTCGATATCCGGCGTTATAACCACACCTTTATCGGTTCTGCTGAATGATAGAACCGCTGCCACGTCCTGATCGCCTTCAATGGCCCATAAACTATAGGTTTCTGACATTATATTTAATTTATCAGTATAACCACGTTCGGCTTCTAATTGTTGTTCCAACTCTTTTGATGGTCTGCCCGGAACAATCCTGTCCACAAGTGAATTGCAAAATTTATTATGATTTTCCAACCATTGCACAAATTCGGGCTCCATGTTATTTAAACGGGCAAGCTCAAATACAATAGCTTTTAATTTAGTGGCATTATCTACAATAAGTTCTGTTGGGATAATGATCAAGCCGCTATCGGATTGGTGATTATAGGCTTTATAACGCTCATATAAAACAGCCAGCAATTTCCCGGGGAATGATGCAGGAGGAGTGTTATATACATTGTCATCCTTATCAAATTGAATGCCGACTTCAGTTGTGTTGGAAATAATTACTTTTAAGTCGGGGCTTTTAGCCACTTCAAGTACAGCATCCCAATCACTCGCGGCAGATAATACCCTGCTGATGGCAGAGCAAATAATTTGCTCACTTACTTCTTTCGAGTCTTCAATTCCTTTGCCGTAGAAGGTGTACAAGTTGTCCTGATCGTCAAAATCAGTTGATGAACCTTTGTCGGTTGATTTAATAACCACAACACGACCATTGAAAACACCGTTACGGTTGGCTTTGTCAATAAAATAATCGGGCAGGCCCCTCAACAATACGCCGGTACCAAATTGCAGAACTTTTTCAGGCAGATTGAAAATGCTTTCGTCCGGTACTTGTAAACCCGGGACATCTATATTTTTAAAATTATCTTTTGATAGGATCATGATGCTTGATTATTAATTGATCGCTTCCACGTTCCAGCTATCTTTGCCGGAAAGTATATTCTTTATAGTATATGTTTTTATTTCTGCTGATGTTAACTGATGCGACCATGCTGCACGACCGGCTTTACTGGCACCCGGGCCTGTGCTTTCATATTCGGCAAAGTAGGCGGTTTTTTCATTGTCCGGGTTCCGCCAGTTATCCCAGCCGACAGGTATAATATGAGCACCCATTTCGGTACGGATATATACTGACCGGGCATAGGGCCGCCATGGTCGACCGAGATGTACTTTTTTAACAGATGAATCGGCTATGAGTTTACAATCAAAAAACACAAAGCCAAATTGCTGTCGCGGGGTAGTGGATGGCGCTGTGATATAGGAATCAGACAGGTTTTTGATCACGCAATGATCAAAGACTGCCATAGCTTCGCCAAAAATAAAATCCGTTGTCCCCTGAATAAAACAATCTTTATAATACTGACGGCTATTTTCTGTAGCCGCGTATAAAGTGTCCTGGTTGCCCAATAAATTGCAATTCTTTACAACGCACCTGTCGCCCTCAACGTGCAATGCTACAGCTTGCCCAACCCGTCCGGATGCGTTCTCAATAGTTAGATTTTCAACCACAAAATCATTCCCTTGCACTAATACAGTGTAAGAGGTATAGGTGGTGAACTTATCCTTGCCAAAAGCATCTTTACCACCTGGATTTGCTTTGCCTGAGTAATCGCTGTTAGTGATGATCGTGTGTTCTTTATCTTCGCCTATTAATGAGATTTTGGTTTTCCATGAGGGTATAACGAGTTTTTCGTGATAGGTCCCAGGTTTTATATTGATGATTACCTGTTGTTGCGAAAGATCGCGTACCGCGTTTACTGCTTCCTGTATAGTTTTAAAATCACCGCTGCCATCCTGCGCCACGGTAAAATGCGTAGGGTAGGTGGCAGTCTGCGCTATCAGCGTAGCTGATGAAAATAAGATTAAAGTAAACAGCAATAGCTTTTTCATTATTTAACTATTGTTAGTGAGTTATTATCTGCGCCGGTTTTAAAATCTGTCTTATTAACAGCTTTGGTAACATCAGTATTAGAGACTTTTATTTGTGCAGATTTTTTGCCGCTTACAGTAAACAGTGTTTGCGCATTTGAGTAAGTGATATTGTTAAAGCTGATATCATGGCTATTCTCAATATTAATAAGCGGCGATGTGTTTTTGCAGTCCAGTTGAACGTTTTTAAGGCTGATGCCCGTTCCTTCAATAATGTCAATCCCTTGATTTGTTTTTAATACCAAATTTTGCAGATTGATGTTTTTGATATTCATTTCAGGCAAACCGCGTACTTGCAAGCCTTTTTCAGCACCAATACATATCACGTTATCTACATGAAAATTTCTGAATTGTGGAGTTGCTTCGGTAACCGAGACAACTTTTTCATCACCAGCCGAATCTTCGCCGGGCGATTTACCCATGTAATACATGTCAAACAATATAGCATCGGTAACAATATTGCGCATGCTGATGTTTTTAATGTAGATGTTCTCCACAATACCGCCACGGCCGCGGGTAGTTTTAAAACGCAGACCAACATCGGTACCAATAAAAGTACAGTCGGATACAAATATATTACGTGCCCCGCCTGACATCTCGCTGCCGATAACAAAGCCGCCATGCGCACGATAAACAACATCATTTTTAACCACCATATTTTCCGTAGGTTTTCCCCTGCGACGACCCTCTTCATCCCGACCTGATTTTATGCAGATACCATCATCACCTGCTTCAAATGTACTGCCTTCGATCAATACATTTTTGCATGATTCCACATCAATGCCATCACCATTCTGCGCATTCCATGGGTTTTTAACGTGGATATTTTCCAATGTCAAATCCTCGCATATTAAAGTATGCAGGCACCACGCAGGGGAATTCTGAAAGGTAACACCTTGTAACAATACCTTTTTACAATTGGTAAGCACCAGCATATTAGGCCTGAAGAAGTCTTTCATCGAAGCATAATCTTCCAGTTTTTTACCGGGTTGTATAACGCCAGCATCGGGCGTTTTAAACCCGTCGACATAACTTTGGGATGGGTACCATGTTTTGCCGTTCTCGCTTAGTACGCCGCCTGATGTTGTCAGCGCTTTCCATTCGTTATCGGTAAGCCTGTCTTTACCAATAGCGCGCCAGGCTTCGCCGTGACCGTCAATGATGCCGTCGCCGGTAATAGCTATATTTTGTAAATCGGTGCCTGAAATAGGGGATTGGTTGCGTACCGCTGCATGGCCCTCATAGTTGCCTTCAACAAGCGGGTACTGGCTTTTATCGTCAGTAAACTGTAACAGAGCTGCACGGCTTACATACAGGTTTACATTTGATTTCATTACGACCGGCCCGGTAAGCCATAAACCCTGTGGTATTAGTACAACACCACCGCCTTTTGCGCTGCAATCGGCTATAGCTTTATTTATGCTTTGTGTGTTAAGCGTAACGCCATCTGCTTTAGCACCATAATTTACGATGTTTAAGGTATCCTTTTTAAAAACCGGAGTGCTCACTTTAGGCAAATGCTGCCACGAGAATTGCTCATTTTGAGCCGATGCTATTTGAGCGGCTGAAAACAACAAGGTGCTGATAAAAACGAATCTTTTTAAAATGAGCATTTCCGGTACAATTATTTGAGCAGGATACTATAATAGCTTGCCTCAAATGTTTTTGGTTTATAAATAAGTGTTTAATTCACTCTTATAGCAAATCTAAATACTCTGCACCAATAAAAAGCGAATATGAGTAACTAAAAACACTCCAACGTTATCGTAAATTACTGGTTACGAAAGGCTTTTTTGGAGTGTTTTTAATTGAGTATGAGATGTTGGCTCACTTAAAGGAGAAGTAGTTTTTGGCGTTATAATAGCAGATGTCCTGTACAATCTTACCAGTCCATTCCAAATCGGCAGGCAGTTCACCTTTCTCAATATCTTCGGCCAGCAGGTTACACAATAAACGCCTGAAATACTCGTGACGCGGATAGGATAAAAAACTGCGGGAATCGGTAAGCATACCTACCAGCTTACTTAATAGTCCCATGCTTGATAGGGAATTGATCTGCTTAGTCATGCCATCTTTCTGATCCAAAAACCACCATGCCGAGCCAAATTGTATTTTGCCCGCAACAGTACCATCATTATAATTACCGGCCATTGTTGCAAAAAGCTCGTTATCACTTGGGTTTAAATTATAAAGGATGGTTTTTGCTAATTGATTAGTGCTATCCAACCTGTTTAAGAAACGTGACAGCGCTTGCGCCTGCGTGAAATCACCTATGGAGTCATAGCCGGTATCCGGGCCGATTTCCCTGAAAGCACGCTCATTGTTGTTGCGCAATGCCCCCAAATGATATTGCTGCACCCAGTTTTTTTCATGGTCCCATATGGCAAATTCATATAGCATAGCTGATTTAAATTTCAACTTCTCAATTGCCTGTAATGGCACATTGTATCGGATTTTATTGAAGATAGCTGTTATTTCTGCCTCAGTATAATCTTCGGCATAGATCTGTTCCAAACCATGATCGGACACGGTACAGCCATTTTCAGCAAAGTAATCGTGGCGTTTTTTAAGGGCAGTCAGGTAATCCTGGTAATTGCCTATTGATGTATTGCTTACTGCTTCTACTTTATTGATGTACTCATTCAATGCTTTCGGATCATCAGCATTCATCGCCTTATCCGGGCGGAAAGCAGGGTAGACCTTAGTATTCCAGTTGACCTGTTTTATTTGCTGATGATATTCAAGGTTATCTATGGGATCATCAGTAGTGCAGATCACCTCCACATTCATTTTAGTAATGATGTTTTGTACAGTGTATGCCGGGGTTTGCAGTTTCGCGGTACAATCATCATATATAGCTTTGGCTGTTTTGGGCGATAATATATCATGCACATCAAAATAACGCTGCAACTCTAAATGTGTCCAGTGATATAAAGGATTGCGCAGGGTGTAAGGTACGGTAGCGGCCCAGTGTTCAAATTTTTCAAAATTAGTTTTAGTGCCGGTGATGTATTGCTCGTTAACACCATTGGCGCGCATGGCACGCCATTTATAATGATCGCCTTTAAGCCAGATTTCGGTAAGATTGGCAAAGCTTATATTGCCTGCAATCTGTGCAGGATCAAGGTGACAATGGTAATCTATAATAGGCAAGCCTGCAGCATAATCGTGGTATAAACGTTCCGCAGTTGCGCTTTGCAATAAAAAATTCTTATCTAAAAAAGGTTTCATAATATAGTATGGCAGTTTATCTGCAAACCAAATGTAGGACAGTTGTTAGCCTTAGGCAACATTTGGCGTATTATTATTTACTCAAACGTTGCAGTAGCTATTATATTCAATTTATTTAGAAATAAGCACTGGTTGTGATGAATCCCTGATAAACAATTCAGTAGGCAATACCACCTTTTGGAATTCGGTAATTGGGCGTTTAGTTTCAATAAGCCCGATCAGCATTTCGGTAGCTTTCTTGCCCATATCAAACCCTGGTTGGTATACAGCGCTTAGTGATGGATTTAAAACTTCGGCCAGATGGGTATTGGTAAAGCCCAATAAGGCAATATCCTGTGGTATTTTAACACCTAACCTGTGTAAAATCGTCAACGTTGTTGTTGTTATTCTTTCTGATGCCGTAAATATAGCTTCGGGACGATCAGTTGATTGAATGAGTTCAGCCAGCACATTCTCGATTTCGGCCAGGTCACGGCCCCCATGCAGGCAGTATTTTATATATTTTTCATCAATGGGGATATTGTTTTCTTCCAGGGCGAGTTTATAGCCTTTCAAACGTTCAGCAGTAATAGATACATGCGGTGAACTGGTAACATGCGCAATTTTACGAAAACCGACATCAATTAAATGTTTGGTAGCCTCATATGCTCCTTTACAGTTGTCGGCAATAACGCTATGTGTTTCAAGCTCATCCGTTACACGGTCGAAAAATACAATGGGCAGGCCCTTATCATGCAAATATTTAAGGTGATCAAGGTTCCTTGTTTCTGTTGACAGGGAGATCAACAGGCCATCAATTGCCCTTACTGTAAGGTGATTAACATTTGATAATTCCAGGTCATATGATTCATGTGTTTGGGTGATGATAACATTGTATCCTTTGCTATATGCGACCGATTCAATGCCATTTATCACCTGCGAGAAGAACTGGTTATCAATGGTCGAGATAACTATGCCCAGCGATTTACTATTGCCTCGCTTTAAGCTTTGGGCCATAGGGTTAGGTTGATAGTTATGTTTTTTGGCACATTCTAAAACCAGTTTTTTTGTTTTTTCACTGATCTCATGACTGTCTTTCAGCGCTTTTGAAACTGCTGAAGCTGATATACCCAATTCCTTCGCGATATCTTTAATGGTAACTGCCCCAAAGTTCATCTTATCCTATTTAAACAAATTAATTATGAATACCGGGCCATTGGTTATGCCCAAAAAGTAAACATAAGAAATTAAAGATAAATAAAGTTAATCTGTACTTAAAAGCAGGGTTACACGCCGCCAAAAATAGAAAATCCACCATCAACACAGATCATTGAACCGGTTACAAACTGCGATGCATCGCTCAGTAGCCATACCAGCGCGCCGATCAATTCATCCGGGTGACCGAAACGTTTAAATGGTGTTTGTTTGATAACGAGCTCGCCTCGGGGGGTATAGCCACCTTCTGGCTTGGTAAGCAGGTTACGGTTTTGTTCAGTAAGGAAAAAGCCGGGAGCAAGGGCATTCATCCGGATAGCATCGCCATAACGGTTGGCCAGTTCAACCGCAAACCATTGGTTATAGCAATCAACTGCTGCCTTACCAATATTGTAGCCCAATACTTTGGTTATGGCCCGTTTTGAGTTCATGGAAGAAATGTTCACAATGCTACCCCGGCCGGTTTGGGCAATAGCTTCACCAAAAACCTGTGTAGGGATGATGGTTCCCCAGGTGTTTACCTCCATGGTTCGCTTCATGCCGGCAATGTTCATTTTAAAAATGTCATCCTCATTTTGCAAAACACCCTCGGGCATGTTACCACCTGCGCCGTTTACTAATCCATCTAAACGACCAAAAGTATCCAGTAGTTTGGTTTTGGCGGTTTGTAGTTCTGCTTCATCCAAAACATCTGCTACCATAGCCACAGCTTTACCACCATTTTGATTGATTGCTGCTGCACGTTCTTCGGCTACGGCCGCGTTCCTGCCTAAAATACCTACTGCGCCGCCAGCCTCAACAATGCCGTTGATAAATGAGTTGCCTAATATGCCTGTGCCACCGGTAACAACAATTACTTTACCGGCTAATGAGAATTTATTTTCCAATGTTGTAGTTTTAATTTGGTGATGATTATCTTAAATCGGTTATAGCAATAGGGTCCATGTCGGTATAATCCAGGTTTTCGCCGGCCATACCCCAAATAAAGCTGTAGCTTGCTGTACCACTGCCTGAATGTATGCTCCATGGTGGCGATACTACGGCATCGTAATTATCCATGGTGATATGCCTTGTTTCGTTGCCCTCACCCATGTAATGGAAGATCTTTTGACCCTGGGGAACATCGAAATAAAAATAAGCTTCCATACGGCGGTCGTGTACATGTGAAGGCATGGTGTTCCATACACTGCCATCATGTAAAATAGTTAAACCCATTACCAGTTGGCAACTTTTTATGCCCTCTAAATGGATGTATTTATTTATTGTGCGATGGTTTGCTGTTGATGCTGAACCTAGTGTTACCTTAACCGCATCGGAATGAGTTAATAATGTGGTTGGATATACCGCATGAGCAGGAGCAGAGAGCATATAAAATACAGCCGGAGTCATTGCGTCCTTACTTTCAAAGGTTACCCTTTTTGTGCCTTTGCCAATGTACAGGCAATCCAGTTTTTTAAGATTGTACTTTACACTGTCGACAGTAACTATACCATCACCCGCAACGTTGATGATGCCGATCTCACGGCGCTCTAAAAAATACTCCGCACGCAAGTTGGGGTAATTAGGTAGTTCCAGTTGATGATTTACAGGATTAGCAAAGCCTACGATCATCCTGTCATAATGCGTATAGGCACAATTTATCTGATCAGGCTGAACCTGTTTGTCTATCAAAAAACGCTCTCTTATTAAAGCTGTTTGATAGGTTTTAAAATCATCCGGGTGTACGCTATGTAATACTTTCAAGGGTGTATGATTTAAATTATATAATTGCAATTACAAGTCTACAACGTTATGATATAATAAGAAAGACATTGTATCCATATTTCTACTCAAACGTTAAAGTAAATAATCAGCGCTTAATTTAGCACTTTTAACGAGTTAGCTTGTATAATTGATAATTCAAATCACCAATTGATAAATCATTAACTATGAACATCTTCCCGAATATTAAAAAGATCGCGCTATTTATTGCATTAATTTTCGCGAGCCATTCGTCCTTTGCGCAAACAGATTCACCCAGTAAAGTAAAGGCTGCAAATAAGTGGGTTAAAAGTAAAGTATGGGCCAAAAACCTTGAAATTAAAGTTTACCCTGATATAAACAGCGTTGAGTTTAAACGCCAGTACGAAGCCAATAAAACTATGTGGGATAAATGCTTCGCCTTTTTGGCTGATACCGCGAAACTGGCAAAATTAGCACCGGGTAAATACCCAATTGATGGAGAAAATGCCTACGCATCTATCACTGATATGCCTACCCGTACACCTGATGTAGCTAAATGGGAATCGCACCGTAAATACATCGACCTGCAATATGTGATTAAGGGGGAGGAAACGATAGGGGTGAGCCCTATAGCTACCGCTACCGTAACTGTTCCTTATGATGATAAAAAGGATGGCGCAAATTACACCGCGGATGGTAAATATTACCTGGCAACGCCAAGCGTATTCTATTTATTCTTCCCATCCGAAGTGCATAAGCCCAATATTAAAGTTGATGGTTACGATTCTGATAAGAAATTAGTTATAAAGATTAAATATGCTGAATAAGCACAGCGCATTGTAAGATTGAAATTGTTGTACGTTAAATTCTAAAAAACTACTGTCATTTCGAACGTTAGTGAGAAATCTTTTTCGTGTGCTGAGTCTACAGCAGAAGTTTTCTCCTCGTACCTCGTTCGAAATGACATGATCTTTTAATTTGGTTAAATCTTCTTTTATAAGATTAATCGCAAAGCAATATTTAATCTTTACCCGTTATACTGCAATTTTTGACGGTTTTAAAGTTAACAGCCTGATGATAGTCCACGCTATTATATATGCTAATGCACATACGGTAAACATGATCAGGTAAGCATCTTTAGGGTAGGAGGTATTTAGTATACCTGATAAGCGCTGAATCAACACACCTCCAATACCACCGGCCATTCCACCTATACCGGTTACTGAACCAATGGCTTTTTTCGGGAACATATCAGATACCGTGGTAAACAAATTTGCTGACCATGCCTGGTGTGCTGCTGCGCCGATGCAAATTACCGCGATGGCCAATATAGATGCATAGTCGCCAAATACTGCTTTATTGCCAAAGTATTGTGTTAATAGCAGGAACAAAGGAAATAGTGCAATAATAAACATGGCACGCATACGTGCTTTGTATACAGGTGTGCCGCGATTGATCATCATGCGGGGTAGGTTGCCGCCGAAAGTACTGCCGAAGATAGAGATGAAGTATACGGTAAAGGTGGGCCACATAATATGATGAACATCCATACCGAATTGCTTTTTCAGATAGTCTGGCAACCAGAATAACAGGAACCACCACACGCCATCCGTAAGGAATTTACCCCAGAAAAATGCCCATGTTTGCGGATACCTGAATAATCTCCCCCATGAGATATTTTCGTGCAGGGCCACATCTTCGGATGGTGCCGCATGTACAACCAGGTCGTCCTCATGTATCAGATCAAATTCCTCTTTTGTGAGATACTTGGATTTAGCAGGCGGATTATATAATAAGAACCAAAATATCAGCCATAAAAAGCCAACAGCGCCGGTTATAATGTAAGCCATTTTCCAGCCTGTAGCTTCGCCCCAATGAATGAGGCACCAGGGCACAAACAGGGCCGCTATCATAGCGCCGATATTGGATCCGCTGTTGAAAATGCCTGTTGCCAGTGCGCGTTCCTTTTTAGGGAACCATTCGGCAACTGTTTTTATTGATGCTGGAAAATTTCCTGCCTCACCAATGCCAAATAAACTCCTTACAATGGTATGTACTACAACTGAGCTACCTGCAAAAGCATTCAGGATACCAAAAGTCGACCATATAATAAGCGATAACGCTAGTCCCATTTTGGTGCCTATTTTATCAATAACCAAACCTGCAACTACAGTAATACCTGCATAAAATGCAGTAAAACACGCGGTAACGTAAGAGTATTGATTATCCGTCCAGCCGAAACCGCCTTTGGCTATGGGTGTGCAGAAATAATCCTTCACATAGCTGATCACCTGCCTGTCCATATAATTTATGGTGGTAGAAAATAGGAGCAGAGATGCTATTACCCATCTGTAGTTTCCAACCTTGGTTTCATTGGTCATAATTCGGTAGATATTAACTTATTTGGCGGCTTTTACAAGCTCCATCGCCTTAATAGTATCGTTATATAATTGGTCGTATAATCCTTTGGTCAATACATCCTTGGTAATGAGTTTGCTGCCCAAGCCTACAGCGCAAACCCCGGCCTTAAACCAGTTGCTGATGTTCTCAATATGCAGTTCAACACCACCTGTGGGCATAAATAATTGCCCTGGGAATAATTCCTTTATCGAACTTAAAAATGAATGCCCCAAAATATTGGCCGGGAATAACTTGATCAAAGCCGCACCATTTTGCTGCGCCGTGTAGATCTCGGTAGGTGTCATACAGCCGGGGCACCATAGTATGCCATGCTCATGGGCTACTTTTGCTACGGCTGGGTTTACAATGGGTGCAACTATAAAATCAGCGCCTGCAGCCACAAAATCCCTTGCTTCCTGTTCTGATTTTATGGTGCCTATGCCCAAGTGAAGCTCGGGCATTTCGCTTTGCTGTGCTTTTTTAAGTACTTTAAAGTTCTCAAGGGCAGCCGGGCCGCGGTTTGTATATTCAATAGCCCTAACACCGGCCCTGTATAATGTACGTGTAACCTGCAGGCTCACCTCAGCATCTTCATAAAAGAACAGGGGTAAAATACCTTGAGTTATAATGCCGGCAAGTATGGTTTCGTGGTTGCTCATTTGGTAATAGTTGTAGTTTTAATTTCCTCTACGGTTTTAGACGTGGCATCGGCATCAATAAATAGCTTATCAAAAGCTGCTAAAGTGGCGAACTCCAATATTTCGGCTGGTTCATGGCTATTATAAAAGCCATAAATGAGGCCCGCCATAAAGCAATCGCCGCTGCCTACTTTGTTTATTATTTTAAGGGCTGCGTGGTCAATAGTGCTGTGATATTCGCCGCCTGTATATAAGGAGGTGTAATAGGTGATCCCTTCGTTATTATCAAACCTGAAGGTATTGGCAACAGCTTTGCATTTTGGGTGCTTTTCGGTAATATGCTTTGATGTTTGTAAAGCGGCATCCAGATATTTGGCTTTTTGCCCAACAGCATGCAAGCCTTCCTCAACCGGGATACCCAGCATAATTTCAGCGGCCCATATATTACCCATCACCAGGTCACAATATTGCACCAGTTCAGGGATTACCTGTACAGGTGTTTTACCATATTGCCATAGTTTTGAGCGGTAGTTCAAATCAATAGAAATCGTAATGCCTTTTGCAGATGCGGCTATTAATGCCTCCTTACAAACATCGGCCACATGTTGATTGATGGCAGGGCATATAGCGCTGAAATGGAACCAGCTTACGCCATCCAATACTTTATCCCAATCTATCATTCCCGGTTTTAGTTCGGCGAATGCTGAGTGTGCACGGTCATAGATCAGCGAATCATTTTTCAAATCGGCACCCTTGGTTAGTATATATAAGCCAACGCGGTCGCCATGATGATAGATCTTTGAGGGATCAATATCCTTGCTTTTAAGATGGACTGTGATCTGCGCCGACATATGATTATCAGGCAGTGCAGTAAAATATTGCGAGGGTACATCCCATAAGGATAGGGCCGTGGCCACATTCAGCTCGGCGCCGCCCATAAAAAATGGCACTGCATTATTTTTTAACCAATTGCCACCGGCATCAAGGCTTATCCTGAATAACAGTTCGCCAAAGCATAGTACAGAACCCGTGTATTTTTTTTTATTAAATTGTTTATCCATTGGCAGCTTACAGATAGCAGGATTTAACGAATCGTTTTTTATCCGAAGTTAACTCCAAAAATATGTTGAAATATCACCCTTTCAAACTTTATGGAGTTATTATTTACTCCATCGTTATAGTGGCGAGATAGTTTTTATGTTTTTCTTTATAAATACATCCCTTTTTTAAGAGCTTGCAGGTTGTAAATATTATAATATTAAAAAAATATGTAAAACCCTTTTTAATTAGGATTAATATATGTTAATTTGACATGTATTATAAGCCATAGGCGTTATTAAGCCTTTATTACCGGATTTACAGTGTTAATTATGATAAATGGCCAAAATAATACTTTGGTTGAAATTATACTTTTATGTTAAAGCTATTTGGATATATTTACTAATAAGTTAACCGCCGCGTTAACCATAATAACCATTTTATAAACAATTAAAATTATTCAATGAGGATTTTAAATATTGGTTTGTTTGTGTTTATGCTTTTGATAGTAAAAACAGGATATGCCCAATTTAATAAACCTCAGAACAATGACGTAGCCAAGCTTAAAAATTATGCAATAAAAGCTTATGGAATAAATAGCGGTCTTCCATCAAATAGTACTACCTGCGCTATCAAGGATAAGAGTGGTTTCCTTTGGGTAGGAACTGAAAACGGTCTTTGTCGCTTCGATGGCTATTCATTTAAAACCTTCGTTAACATCCCGGGTGATAGTACAAGCCTTACCAATAATTATATTAACACCATTATTGAGGATAAAAAAGGTAGGATATGGGTGGGTACACTTGATGGGTTGAATTTACTTGATCCATTTACAGAAAAATTTAAGCGGTTTAGTCACCAGGATAAAGGCCCCGGCGCGCTGAGCAATAATAAGATATGGTCGCTTTTGGCTGATAAGGACAATAATATATGGATTGGTACTGATGATGGTTTTGACCGGTTTATTGAGAAAACTAAGAGTTTTGAAATATTTCAGCCTAATCCATCCGATGCAAATGCCATAAAAGGTAAATCTGTTAATGCGATAATAGAGGACCGGGCCAATAACCTTTGGTTGGGCAACTGGGGCAGCGGGCTTAACAAGTTTAACAGGTATACTAAAAAGTTTATCAACTTTCCCCAGGTTCAAAAAGCGAATGAAAGAAATCCGAATGATGTATGGAGCCTTTGCATGGATGAAAACGGCGATATCTGGGTTGGCACTTACTGGAAAGGGTTATTTAAATTTGAAGTAAAAACAAGCAAGTTTACATCGTATCCGTCTCCTGACAAGGAAAATCAAAGCGTTTTCAGGATTTTAAATTTAGGTCATCAGTTAATGATCCTGGCTGGTAATGATGGCTTTTACTGGTTCAATTCAGCAAACAAAAGTTGGCAAAAAATTAACGACCTAACAAGTTTTCAGCAGGCAGGCCTGTTTCGTGATAATAACGGGATCATCTGGATATGCTCAATGGAAGGTCTAACCAAGCTAGACAGCAAACAATATAAATTTGCTTTTTATCCGTTTTCGAACCAAAAACGGCTCGTAAAAAGTATATTGGTTAAAAACAATGTAGTTTGGGTGGGCACAGCCAATGGCTTAACCGCTATTCAGTTAAATACTAATGCATCCAAAACCTTTTTGCACTCCGATGATCCTAATAGTATCGGCAGTAACTCTATAAACAAACTGTACCTGGATGCCAGTAACAAATTATGGGATCTGACCGAATTTGGGTTTGATGAATATGATGATAAAACCGGGAAGTTTACGCACCATTCACATCATTCTAGTTTGGGAGGCTTTTTTAATGAGGATGTGTTTAGGGATATTTTAGAAGCAACCCCAGGTAACTACTGGCTTGCTACAGATGCCGGGCTTAAAGTTTATCATGCCCAAACTAACACTTTTAGTCATTATTTTAATCAAAAAGACAAGCCTTATACCCTGAGTAATAATCATTTGTATTGTTTGTTAAAAGATGCTGACAACGATATCTGGATAGGTACTGAAGGTGGTGGATTGAACCGCTTTGTACAATCATCGCAAAGGTTTTATAATTATTTGGCTAATGATAAAAAGGTAGGACATATTAGCAATAATGATATTCATAACATATTCCTCGATTCACATAAAAATGTCTGGATCTGTACGCAGGATGGTTTAAACAAATATGTCAGGAGTACAGACTCTTTCCAGATTTTTTCAAAAAATGATGGATTTGCCAGTAATGTATTTAAGCAGATAGTGGAGGATGTGAACGGTAAATTATGGATAGTAACTGAAACAGGTATATCGTGTTTTGATCCCCGCACAATGAAAGTGATCAACTTTGATGAGGGCGATGGCGTGTTTGCCAATTCTGTAATATGTAAAGTAAATGATCATCAGATCCTGCTGGGTGGTAATAAAGGGCTGGTTTCCTTTGATCCACTGGCCATTAATTACAATAATGTTGCGCCACCTGTATATTTTTCCGATTTGCAGGTATTCAATAAGTCGGTTATCCCGGGTGATAACAGTCCGCTTAAAGAACCCATTCAAAATGCGAAAGAAATAGTTTTAAAGTACAGCCAAAGTGTTTTTTCTATTGAATTTGTAGCGCTTAATTATACCCACACCGAAAAGAATAGTTATGCGTATAAGCTGGAAGAGTTTGATAAAAGATGGAATTATGTTGGCAATCAGCGTAAAGCCACTTATACAAACTTAAATCCGGGCAGATACGTTTTTCGCATTAAGGCATCAAATAACGATGGGGTATGGAATGATGAAGGAAGATCAATAGTAGTTATTATTACGCCGCCGTGGTATCTTACCTGGTGGGCTTATCTTATATATATATCGCTTTTTGGAGCCGCTGTTTATGGCTATATCTTTTATAATAACCGGCAGGCTAAGTTGAAATATGAGGTAAAACTGGCCCATATTGAAACTGAAAAGGAAAAGGAGCTACACGAAAAGAAATTATCATTCTTTACCAATATCTCGCATGAGTTTAGAACACCGCTAACCATGATCATTAATCCACTGAAAGAGATTTTATACACAGGGGGTAATGATATTGATCAGCAAAATCTCAACACCATAAACCGCAATGCCAAACGCCTGCTAAGTTTGGTTGACCAGCTACTATTGTTTAGAAAGGCGGATGCAGATGCGGACGAATTAAAACTGGCAAAAATTAATATTGTTGATCTGAGCAAGGAGGTTTTTTTATGCTTCACGCATCAGGCAAATGCGAAGAAACTAAAGTTTGAATACAATTGTACCGAAGAGTACATAGAAATTATAGCCGATCGCGAAAAGATTGAGATCGTTTTATTTAACCTGTTGTCAAACGCTGTAAAATTCACGGAGCCTGGCGGAGAAGTGGAGATGAGTATAAGCCAGACGAACGATAAGGTTAATATACAGGTGAGGGATACAGGATGTGGTATAGCGCAAACGGCCGGAGACAAGCTTTATCATCAATATTACCAGGAGTATCAGCATAATACCTTATCAAAAGGCGGCTTGGGGATAGGATTATTCCTGGTGAAAAATTACGCCGAGCAGCATGGTGGCGCAATAAGCTACGAAAGTGAAGCCGGGAAAGGAACGGTTTTTAACCTGGAACTGCTTAAAGGAGCATCGCATTTAAGATCAGCATCAATAATAGAAGAAGCCCCGCAAAGGTCTGTTTTCTTTAACGAACTGATGGCAGAGGATGATGGCAATAATATGCAAGTTGTACCTGATACAGTTTTGCCTGCTGCTGCAGAAATTACCTCGGATTTTAAGTCCATGCTCATTATTGAAGATAACAAGGAAATAAGCGATTATATTAAACAGGTTTTTGTGTCGGAATATATTGTATATGAGGCTGATAATGGAGAATCCGGCTTAAAAATGGTAATTGAATTAATGCCCGATATTATTATTAGCGATGTAATGATGCCGGGTATGAGCGGAATAGAACTATGCAGTCGCATAAAAGAGGACCCCGATCTTAGCCATATACCGGTTATATTATTGACGGCTATTACCGCACCTGAAATTAAGCTGAAAGGAATTGAAGGCGGTGCTGACGATTATATCAGTAAACCTTTTGAAAAGGAAATGCTGATAGCACGTGTGAAAGGTATACTTAAAACCAGGAATAACCTTCAACGATATTTTTTCAATGAGATAACGCTGAAACCAAATAATCTAAAAATATCCCAGGAGTATAAAGAGTTTTTACAAAAATGTATAGATATCGTTGGCTGCCATTTGAACGATCCTGATTTTACGATTAAGATGTTAGCCGGGGAAATGGGGATGAGCCATTCGAACGTTTATCGGAAAATTAAATCCATCTCGGGGCAATCGGTTAATAGCTTTATCCGCTTTATACGGTTAAAAAAAGCCGCCGAAATATTGTTAACCAGCGATTGTACTATTGCGGAAGCTGCATATCAGGTGGGTTTCCTTGATGCTAAGCATTTTCGGGAGCAATTTGCCAAGCTGTTCGGTTTAAATCCATCAGATTATATAAAGAAATACCGTGATTCTTTTCATAATGATTTGACTATTAACCGGGATGTTATAAAAAATCAAAAGTAGGTGTATAAGCAAGTTATATATGCTTTTTCGGCATCTCTCAATCATCTGCTTAATTTACCCCGTATGATTGCCGAGATTACCCCTAAAGTATTTAGTTTTAATTATTTAGTTTAGTTTCCAATTAGCCAGTGTAAACCAGTCCTTTCCAAAGGATAAACTGTGAAATTTGAATGATCTTGATAAGGTGTTCTGAATAGTTCACTAATTGAATTATTTCATTAATTTAATAGAAATTTGTATACAATTAATTTAGTTGTAGCATAAATAAAGCAAATGATTACAAGAAAACCCCTATGTCGTCCGCTACTGCCTTCAATTTTAAAGAAGCGCATTTCTATCGTTTTAAATTGCTTGGTAATTTTGGGGTTTGTATCCTGTGTTTGTAGTTGCAAATCAACCCCCTCAAGCAATGACAGTGAGGTCCCCAAAAACACGCTTTTTAAATTGCTGCCATCCGACCAAACACACGTCGACTTTAGCAACACGTTAACAGAGGGTTTGAACACTAACGTGCTGATGTACGAATACTTTTATAACGGCGGTGGCGTAGCAGTAGGCGACCTGAATGGTGATGGATTGCAGGATATTTATTTTACAGGCAACATGGTTGATAACAAGCTGTACCTTAACAAGGGGCATATGCAGTTTCAGGATATTACGGATGAGGCGGGTGTAGTAGGCCGTCCCGGCCCATGGAAAACGGGAGTGACGCTGGTTGATATCAATGGGGATGGTAAGCTGGATATTTATGTATGTTATTCGGGAAAGATAAGCCCTGAGAAACGGGTAAATCAATTATTTATTAACCAGGGGAACGATGCGAATGGTGTGCCCCAGTTCAAAGAAATGGCTGCTGAGTATGGTCTTGATTTTCCGTCATCCAGTACACAGGCCTATTTTTTCGATTATGACAGGGATGGTGATCTTGATCTTCTTTTAGTTAACCACAACCCCAAACGGATCAACACACTTGACAATACCTCGGTAAAAGAGCTGATGAGCAAAACGGACACCGAAGCCGGCATAAGACTTTTCCGGAACGATAATGGCCATTTTACTGAGGTAACTAAACAGGCAGGCATCATAAATACAACATTATCCTATGGTTTGGCTGCCGGTATAGCCGATGTAAATGGTGACGGCTGGCCGGATATCTATATCTCCAATGATTACAGCGTGCCCGACAGGCTGTATATCAACAATGGCAACGGCACGTTTACAGATCAGCTTCAACAGCAGGTTGGTCACACTTCGCTGTATTCGATGGGGAACGATATTGCCGATATCAACAATGATCTTACCCCAGATATTTATACGCTGGATATGCTCCCTGAAGATAATAGACGGCAGAAGCTATTGTATGGAGGCGATAATTATGAGGCCTTTAACCTGAACCTGCGCTCGGGTTTCTACTACCAGTATATGCGCAATATGCTGCAAGTAAATAATGGTAATAATACTTTCAGCGAGATAGGACAGGTGGCCGGGATCTCAAACACCGACTGGAGCTGGGCGCCGCTGTTCGCTGATTATGATAATGATGGCTGGAAGGACCTGTTTGTGAGTAATGGCTATACCCGGGATTATACCAATATGGATTTCCTGAAATTCATGGGCGATAACCTGCAGAACAGGCAGGTAATGCGGCAGGACCTGCTGAACCTGGTGAGCCAGATGCCCTCATCAGATGTGGAGAGCTATTTCTTTAAAAATAATGGCAACCTCACCTTTACCAATACCAGTGCCGATTGGGGTATCAATCAACCATCAAACAGCAACGGTGCAGCCTATGCCGATTTAGATAACGACGGCAACCTCGACCTGGTGGTGAACAATATCAATAAACCAGCCTTTATTTATCAGAATCAGGCCACAACACAAAATGGGAACCATTACCTATCCATCAACCTTAAAGGGGCGGATAAGAACACGCAGGGGATAGGTGCAAAGGTCATTATTTACAGCGGCAATAAACACCAATACCTGGAGCAAATGCCTACCCGCGGCTATGAATCCAGCGTATCACCGGTATTGCATTTTGGCTTAGGTAAAGACAAACAGGTGGATTCCTTAAGGATCATCTGGCAGCGTGGTAAAACCCAGCTATTGAAAAACGTAAAAGGGGATCAGCAGATCACGCTCAATGAAAAGGATGCATCAAATAATTACAGCGAACCACCAGCAGTAAAGCCATTGTTTTCGGAGGTAAAATCGCCCGTAAATTATCATGAAACAATAAATACCACCAATGATTTTAAACGCCAGCCGTTGCTGGTAAACCCGCTTTCCTTTTCAGGTCCATGTGTAATAAAAGGTGATGTGAATGGCGATGGTTTGGAAGATGTATATGTTGGCGGAACGAATGGCAAAGCAGGCAGCCTGTATATTCAGCAAAAAAATGGCAGCTTTATTTTAAAACCTCAACCCGCTTTTGAAGCCGATAAGAAAAGTACTGATGCGGCGGCCATTTTTTTTGATGCTAACGGCGATGGCAGGCCTGATCTGTATGTTTGCTCGGGTGGTTATGGCGATTATGCGCCGGATGACCCGTTGCTGCAGGACCGACTGTACATTAACGATGGCAAAGGCAACTTCACTAAATCAAATAACGCGTTGCCTAAAATGCTGAGCAGCAAATGCTGTGTAAAAGCAGCAGATATTAATGGTGATGGTAAAATAGACCTGTTTGTAGGCGGCAGAGTAGTTCCCGGTCGTTACCCTGAAACACCTGAAAGCTATATCCTGATCAATGATGGCAAAGGGCATTTTACCGATGAGACGAATAAATACAACCCGGCCTTAAAACACATCGGTATGGTAACCGACGCTGCCTGGGTAGATATGAACGGTGATAAAAAGCCTGACCTGGTTATAGTGGGCGAATGGATGCCTGTTACGGTTTTTGAAAATACAAACGGAAAGCTAACTGACGCCACTGCTAAATATTTCGACAAAAAATATACAGGCTGGTGGAATTGTTTACAGGTAAGCGACATCAATCACGACGGTCACCCGGATTTGCTTGTGGGCAATCTTGGTTTAAACTCCCAATGTAAGGCCTCGGATACCGAACCCGCTGAAATGTACTATAAGGACTTTGACGATAATGGCTCGGTTGACCCTATACTGTGTTTTTATATCCAGCATAAAAGCTACCCCTGCGTAACCCGTGATGAACTGCTCGACCAGATCAGTATGATGCGTGGGCGTTTTCCGGATTATAAAAGCTATGCGGATGCTACTATAAACGAGGTGTTCACACCCGAGGAAATGAAGGGGGCGAAGTACCTGTCGGCAAATACCCTGTCAACTATGCTATTCATCAGCAATATAAAAGGAAAGCTTCACCCTGTAACCCTGCCATTACAGGCACAGTACGCTCCCATATATACCATAAGTACACTGGATTATGACCATGATGGGAAAGATGACCTGTTACTTTGCGGTAACATGAACCAGGCACGTATCCATTTTGGGAAATACGATGCCAATTACGGAGTGCTGCTCAAAGGCGATGGTAAAGGCAATTTTACCTACATCCCACAGCTACAATCGGGCTTTAAACTAAAGGGCGATGTGAGGAGCGTAATAGATATCAATAATACTTTGCTCTTCGGTATAAACGGAAATGGGATATTGGCTTACAAAGAGAAATAAATGAAAAAAATATATAGTATCCTAATCGGTTTATTGTTAATTACCATAACAAACAGCTGCCACAACCATAAAAAGGATAGCATATTAACGAACCGTGATATCAGTAAGGTAATCCACCAAATGAGCGCGGTAATGATCCATGATGTGACCAATCCGCCACTGGCAGCCAGATTCTTTGCTTATACCTGTTTGTCGGGTTATGAGGTTGTATCAGAAAATGATAAACAGGTTAAAAGCATGTACGGCGTATTAAACCAATATCCGGTTATCAGTAAGCCTAAACAACTATCAGGTTACAATTACCAGCTAAGCGCGGTATTGGCCATGTATAAAACCGCCGAAAAACTACAGCCATCAGGCAGTACGCTGATGTTAAAGAATGAAGAAAAGTTTATTGACTCCTGCAAAGCCATTGGTTTTGATGAGGAAACGATTGACAGCTCGCAAAGCTACGCGCAGATCATCAGCAAAAAGATACTGGCCTATGCCAAGGCGGATAAATATAACCGCATCAGCAATTACCGCCGTTACACCCCGGCAGGTACGCCGGGAAGCTGGGATCCAACACCGCCCTCATACATGTCGCCGGTTGAACCTTATTTTAATACTATCAGACCCTTAACGCTTGATTCCGCAGCCCAGTTTGTACCTGATGCGCCGATACCGTTTTCCACCGATAAACATTCCGCTTTCTACAAATACCTATTACTGAGCTACGCCAAAAGCGGCAATGGCCTAACACAGGAAGAAAAGAACATCGCCAACTTCTGGGATTGTAATCCCTTTGCGGTACAGAATGACGGGCATATGCTAATTGGTTTAAAAAAGATCTCACCCGGGGCGCATTGGATGGGCATAGCCAATATCGCCTGTGAAAAAACAAAAGCCGGCTTTTCAAAAACTATACAGGTAAATACCGTGGAGGCCATCGGTTTGTTGGATGGTTTTATCTGCTGCTGGGAAGATAAATATCGTACCAACCGCATCCGCCCCGAAACAGCTATCCGGACATATATCGATCCTAACTGGAAACCATTGTTGCAAACCCCACCATTCCCTGAATATATTAGTGGGCACTCCGTGGTATCAGCTACATCTTCAGTTATCCTTACCCATTATTTCGGGGATAATTTTGCCTATACCGATAATGTGGAACAGAGTTTCGGTATCCCTCCACGAAAATTCAGCTCATTCAAGCAAGCTGCACAGGAAGCTGCCATCTCGAGATTCTGGGGTGGTATCCATTTTATGGATGCTATAAACAATGGCCTTAAGCAAGGTACAAATGTGGGCAATTGGGTGCTGGGTAAATTAAAATGAAATTTACCACTATTAAAAAATAGAGTGTTCCACTCTATTTTTTAATAGTGGTAACGACAAGTTAAGATAGACTTGCCGGCTGCATAAATATGCTTTGAGTTTTAGACTGCAAAAACTTGACCAACCAGTGCACAAAAGATAGTCTCCAAATTGGGTTAAAAGCAAAAAAAGCTCTTTTATAGCTATTTTCGTCCTTTTTTGCTGAATTTGACCCGTTAGATTGCAGAATTACCCCCTAACTCATCAGTTAAAAATCTCCCAACTTAGCCTTTAATTAACCAATTAAAGCCGCTTACCATTTCAAAACATTAAACGCTCAGGAAAAAGTGATTTTTTTACTTTTCTCTGCTGATTGATGCAAGGTCCCGATGATAGCGGCAAGAAATTAAAACCAATTAATAAATTATGAAATCAAATTTACAAATCACGTATTCTCCGCACAGGAAAAAATTCCCCGGCCGTTTACGCTTGTTTACCGGCATGGCAATAGCCTGCTGTATCACCTGCGTGCAACCGGCTATGGCCCTTGCAGCTAACAAAATTCCAAAAGAGATTGCAAGTGTTCACATAAACGGGCAGGTAACTGACGATAGGGGGGCTGTATTGCCGGGTGTAAGTGTTTCACTCAAAGGTACTGGAACGGGGGCTATTACCGACAGGAATGGTGATTTTTCCATCACCGTGCCCGATGCTTCTTCAGGTATGCTGGTATTTAGCTATCTGGGTTATATAAGCCAGGAAGTTGCCTTAAAGGGCCAAACCAATATTAAGGTAAGCCTGCAGGTTGATTCAAAGTCGCTGAATGAGGTGGTTGTAGTAGGTTATGGTACACAGAAAAAAGCGACTTTAACAGGATCCATCTCTGTTATTAAAGGTGCTGATATGGTTAAGAGCCCTGAACCGGATCTTTCCAACTCTTTTGCCGGTCGGGTATCGGGCGTTATAGCCAATAACGTTTCGGGCGAACCTGGTTATGATGGTTCAAGCATTTTAATAAGGGGACTTGCCACTACCGGCAGCAATAATGTATTGGTGGTTGTAGATGGCGTTCCCGGACAGATTGGTGGTTTGGAACGATTGGATCCGAATGATATTGAAAGCGTATCTGTATTAAAAGACGGAACTGCAGCTATTTATGGAAGCAGGGCTGCGAATGGTGTAATCCTGATCACTACAAAACATGGTAAAACAGGCAAGGCAACAGTTACTTACAGCTTTAATCAAGGCTTTGACTCGCCTACACGTTTGCCAAAAATGGCTGATGCTGCTACTTACGCGCAAATAGTTAACGATATCAGTTATTATGATTCACCTACCAATGGTATGAACCAGGTATATAGCGCCGCACAGATACAAAAATTTAAAGATGGTTCGGATCCGGTTAATTATCCAAATACCGATTGGGAAAAATTAACTTTAAAAAGTGTGGCCCTCCAAAATCAGAATAGCCTGACAGTATCTGGTGGGAATGATGATGTAAAATATTTTACATCAGTAGGTACGGTTTACCAGGACGGCCTTTACAAAGATGGTGCAACTAACTATCATCAATATAATGTGAGATCTAATTTAGATGCTAATGTTGCTAAAGGCTTTAAAATCGGATTATCGTTGTCAGGCAGGGAGGAAGATCGCCAGTATCCAACCACAAGCGCAGCTAGTATTTTTCGCGGAATTTACAGGTCATATCCAACTTCGGCAGGTTTTTACCCTAATGGTTTACCTACTACGGGAATTGACCAGGTGAACCCAGCACTTGTTGGAACCAGTATTGGAGGAACCAATCAAAATCCTACATTAACATTTAATGGCATATTAAAGGCCAGTTATGATATACCCGGAGTTGAAGGCCTATCAATAGACGGTTTCTTTTCCGCTGATAAATCAGGAACTTCAAGCAAGGTTTTTTCTGTTCCTTACACTGTTTATAGTTATAACAGTACAACTAATATCTATACACCAAGCATTGAGGGTGGCGGGCCAAACGGTTTGGCTTCTCTTTTTCAATCACAGCTTAACCAATCCTTAATAACTTCAAATATAAAATTGAACTATGCCAGAAAATTTGGCAAGCATGATGTAAATGCTTTTGTGGGTTATGAGCAAAGTAAAACTACTTACAGTTACTTTTGGGCTCAGAAAAATGATTTCCCTACAGCAACCACTCCAGAACTATCGGAAGGTGGAACCGCTGCATCTGATGCTACAAATGGTGGCAGCAGCAGTGATAATAACGGGAACTTTGATTATAATCGTAAGAGCGTGATCAGCCGTTTGGCTTATAATTATGATGAAAAGTATTTGTTGGAAGGGCAGTTTCGTGCTGATGGTTCTTCTTTATTCGCGCCCGGGCATCAGTGGGGTTATTTTCCTTCAGTATCTGCGGGTTACCGTATTTCAAAAGAAGATTGGTTCTCCAAAACTATCAGTTTCATAAATGATCTGAAGATCAGGGCATCATATGGTGTATTAGGTGATGATCTTGTTGGGCCTTACCAATACTTTGATAACTTTTCCTTTAGCAACTATGTTGTAACTGATAATGGTTCGGGAGCTGCTGTTCAGCCGGGTATTAATTTAACTAAGCTGGCTAATCCGAATATTACCTGGGAAACTGCTAAGAAAACAGACATAGGTATCAACGCAACTTTCTTAAATAACTTTACATTGGAGGCTATTTACTTTAGACAGGTAAGGTCAAATATATTGGGTTATAAAAACGGGTCTATTCCGGCCACATCCGGTATCGTAAACCCATATAATGGCGATATTGTTCCTGCAGAAAATATAGATAAAGTAAACAGCAATGGCTTTGAAGGCACGCTGGGCTATAATCACCCGGGCAAATTTAGTTGGGGCGTTTCGGGCAACTTTACTTATGCAAAAAGCAAAATTGTTTATATAGATGAAGCATCCGGTACTTTACCCTACCAATCACAAATAGGTGGCCCGTTAAATAACTATTTATTATACAATGCGATCGGTATTTTCAGGTCACAGGCACAATTAAACAGTATACCTCACGTACCGGGAGCACAGGTTGGCGATTTAATATATGAGGATTATAACCATGACGGGAAAATAACGGCTGCCGACCAGACCAGGACTAAATATGGTAACATACCACAAATTGTTTACGGCTTTACTGTAAATGCAGCTTACAAGAGCTTTGATTTGTCGATCTTATTTTCAGGACAAGCAGAAGTTAGTCAGTATGTATTGCCTGAATCAGGAACAATCGGTAACTATTACAGCTCATGGGCTAATAATGCATGGAGTCCGACAAATCCAAACGGCACTTATCCCCGCGTTTCAGACAGGGCTTCAGATGCAGTAAGCGGCGGCTCGTTCCCAAGTACTTTTTGGTTGAACAACGCAGCTTTTTTAAGGCTTAAGAATACACAATTAGGTTATACACTTCCTCAATCAGTAATTTCCAAACTTCACATCGCGTCATTAAGGCTATTTGTAGGCGGCTTTAATCTGTTAACCTTTACTAAGGTTAAAGATTATGACCCTGAAGGCACCAGTGGCAGTGGTCAGTTCTACCCTGAACAAAAAATTATTAACGTAGGTGTAAATGTTAAATTATAAAACCAAAACAATGAAACCGCTAAAAAGAATATCATGCTTATTAGTCCTTTCAGGGCTATTGTTCTCAGCATGTAAAAAGAATTTTCTCGATCTTAATCCAACAGATCGTTTAACAGGCACATCCATAACATCTGATACATCATTATTTGAAGCCTATGTAATAAACAGGTATTTAGGCGAACAAGTAGGCGTTAATGAGGGCGAAGGATCGCCTCCGGGATTTGGACGTGGCTTTGAATATGCTATGGCCAGTTCGGTTACAGATGAATCAATGTATAATACCGATAATGGTTCATGGTTGATTGAGCAGGGACAAATGGCTGCAAACAATACAGGCTTTTTAGGTACACTATATGCCCGTAGCTATGCAGGTATACGTGATTGTAATTATGCGTTAAGCCTTATTAACGGCCTGCCCTTAAGCACAGGCCATAAGAACAGACTGATCGGTGAGCTTGAATTTATACGTGCCTACAGGTATCAGGATTTGATCCGTAACTATGGCGGTATAGTGTTGATAGGCGACCAGGTTAGTCAGCTAACTGATAATCTGCAAAATCCTGCGCTTTTTAAACGTGCAACTATACAGGAATCCATTGCCTATGCAACAGCACAGCTTGATGATGCCGCAGCAAAATTACCTTTAAATAATAGTTCTACATGGGCATTGGGCAGAGCTACTAAAGGTGCTGCAATGGCGTTGAAATCAAGGTTGCTGTTATACGCAGCCAGCCCTTTATATAGTGCAGGTACCTGGCAAGATGCAGCAGCAGCAGCTAAGGCGGTTATGGATCTGGGGAAATACAGTTTATCTCAGAATGGTTACCAGCAATTATTTTTATCGCCTAATGATAACGAGATCATTTTCGAACGTTTATTTGTAGTAAATACGGCAAGGCATGTTTGTATGGAAATATCAAACGGGCCAAATGGCTATGATGGTTGGGCTGGTAATACACCATTCCAGAACCTGGTAGATGATTATGATATGGATAATGGTAAATCCATAACCGATCCAACATCTGGCTATGATCCGCAAAACCCTTATGTAAAACGTGATCCTCGTTTTTATGCTACTATTCTATACAATAAAGCACCTTACAGGGGTAGCACTGTGGATGTTTATTTACCGGGTGGAAAAGACAGTAATCAAGGGCCATCAAACTGGAATGCCAGCCAAACCGGTTATTACTTAAGGAAATTTATGAATGATGCCTATCCTATTGATAACCCATGGAGTGTAGCAGGCGGACAACCATGGATCTACATGAGGTACGCCGAAATATTGCTCAACTATGCGGAGGCGCAGAATGAGGCATCAGGCCCAGACGCGACTGTTTATGCTGCCATCAATAGCATCAGGGCGAGGGCATCAGTAAATATGCCTCCTTTGCCAGGCGGGTTGTCACAAACTGATATGCGTACAGCTATTCAGCATGAAAGACGAATCGAACTTGCGTTTGAAGAGCACCGTTTTTATGATGTGCGCAGATGGAAAATTGCTATGCAAACAGAAAACGTACCGGCATATGGTGTGAGTGTTACAGTTAACGCTGCAAACCCATCAGGTTATACCTATGCACGGAAAATATCGCTTGCTAACCGTTCTTTCCTGCCGCAACATTATTGGCTGCCTATACCATTAACTGAAATACAGGCATCCGGTGGTCAATTGCAACAAAACCCAGGCTATTAAGCCATTCACAAATCTTGTACAAATAAAGGAAGCCCATCATCGGGCTTCCCTTCTATACTCATGTCTAAAACAAATTTTAAAACCTAAAACTTGATATTATGAGAAGAGTTATTTATTTGATTGTATGCGCCGGGCTATTATTGGCCGGTTGTAAAAAGGACGAAGTTGCCAAAGTTGCTCCTGTTGCCAGTACAGGCCAGTCGGCAAAAGTGGGAAAAACGCTAAGCTTAACCGCGGGCCAGGCGTTGCAAGGAGTTAACTGGGCTTGTGATGGTGATAACTTTAGCGACACTATATTAGTGTTAAGTGGTTTAACATCAGCTGATAGTTATGCTACAGTAACCTCTAAAGCTTCTACTATACTTACAAGCCTGCAAACCAATACGGGGGCTAATACTATCCGTATTCCGCTTAATTATTCCACTGTATCAACAGCCTGGTGGAATTCCTATACCGGTGTTATTGACGAAGCAGTGAGCAAAGGAATGAATGTTATAGTAGGTTATTGGGAGGGATCGTCATCAGAAGACGGGCTGATTGATAACACCACCCAATTCTGGTCGATGTGGCAAACCGTAGTAAATAAATACGGCACCAACTCACATGTGTACTTTGAGATATTTAACGAGCCACATGGCTATACCTTATCAGCATGGACTACCATTTGCGCGCAATGGCTAAGCAATTATCCAACCGTACCGCAAGGCCATATACTTATTGATGGTACATCATATGCACAGGATATTACAGGCGTAGGAGCAGATAGCCGCTTTACTAATTGCCTGCTATCTATACATGATTATACCTTTTTTAGCAGTGGCGGCCTTACTACAGCAGCTCAATGGGAAAGCAGGCTTAAAGGTAATGTAGGCAGTTATGGTAACCGTGCAGTGTTGACGGAGTTTGGCGATACCATGAACAGTGGCATAAATTATACTGGTGCTATCGGCGGTAGCCAGGATAACGCTTACATACAAGGTATGACTAATGAAGTGCGCACGTTGGGTATGGGTGCTGTATACTGGCCGGGCATTCGTAATGGTGATAGCTATGCCATGCAATCATTGAGTGGCACAACGCTTTCTAATACCAATGCATCGGGCTTAAGCAGGTTAAAATATGCCTGGGGTGTGGGTACAGGTGGCACCGATGTGTTTTATACCGGCGCTTACTACCGTTTTCTGAATATTAACAGTGGCCAGGCACTCGATGTGAACGGTGCTTCTACAGCCAGTGGCGCAGCCATTATTCAATGGCCGCAAAATGGCGGAAACAACCAGCAATGGGTAATTACAACCGATGGCAGTTATTATGAGATCACTAACAGAAACAGTGGATATGCACTTGATGTTAGTGGTGCTTCAACAGCCAGCGGTGCAAACGTTATTCAATATCCATGGTCGGGAGCAAATAACCAGCAATGGCAGCTTACGGCTGTGTCAACCGACATATATAAAGTTACAAACCGCAACAGCGGCGATGTGCTGGATGTAAATGGCGCATCAACCGTAAACGGTGCAGGCATTATTCAATGGCCATCGAATAGTGGCACAAACCAGCAATGGCAAATTGTACAACAATAAAATAAAACAGGCGGGTATCACAGTTTTATGCTGTGATACCACGCTTTTTACACATGATGATAACTAATTTTATAAAAAAACTTATACCGGTAATTGCACCGTTAATGCTGTGCTGCAGTTTTGCAAAAGGCCAGGATAGTGTAGTTACTGTAAATGTCGATCTGAACAAAACTTATCAGCATATGGATAATTTTGGCGCATCGGATGCATGGTCGTGCCAGTTTATTGGCAATTGGCCAAAAGAAAAAATGAATAAAATAGCCGACCTGCTTTTTAGTAAGGATACACTCGCTGATGGTTCACCTAAAGGTATTGCCTTATCCTTATGGCGGTTTAATATAGGCGCAGGCAGCACGCAACAGGCAGATAATAGCGGTATTAAAAACGAATGGCGCAGATCTGCATCATTTTTAAATGCTGATGGAACTTATAACTGGGGAAACCAGGCCGGGCAGGTATGGTTTTTAAAAGCCGCCAAAACGCGGGGAGTTAAACAGTTCCTGGGTTTTGTAAATAGTCCGCCGGTAAATTTTACTATTAATGGTAAAGCGTATGCCACTGGCGGGAAAGCAAACCTTTCTGCCGATAAATACGACGCGTTCGCAAATTACCTGTCAACCGTGGTAAAGGGAGTTAAAAAAGCAGCAGGGATCGAGTTTAATTATATCAGCCCGGTAAATGAACCGCAATGGGATTGGAGCGATGGCGGCCAGGAAGGCTGCCCATATACCAATTCGGAAATTGCCGGTTTGGTACGTTCAATTGACAAATCATTCACTCAAAATAAAGTTCAATCAAAAATATTAGTTGGCGAAGCAGGCAGTATTACATACCTATTTTCTGCAGCCGACAAACCCGCCAAGGGAAACCAGATCAATGATTTTTTTAAGACGGGATCTCCCGATTATATCGGCGACCTGAAAAATGTAGATAAAACCATCATAGCGCATAGCTATTTTACTACATCACCTATGTCATCAGCCATAAAATTGCGGCAACAGTTGACCCAGGCTGTAAGTGATGTCCCGGGATTGTCCTACTGGGAATCAGAATATTGTATCCTCGGCAATAATGCCGGCGAAATAGACGGTAATAAACGCGATCTGGGTATTGATGCGGCCTTGTACTTGGCAAGAGTTATCCATACCGATCTCACCGCGGCTAATGCCTCAGCTTGGCAATGGTGGACAGCTATTTCTCCGGTTGATTATAAGGATGGCCTTATCTATGTAGATCAGAATAAAACCGACGGTAATTTCTATACCAGTAAAATGCTTTGGGCTATGGGTAATTACAGCAGATTCATCAGGCCTGGAGCTATAAGGATTGATGCGGCTGTTGCAGGTGAATCTTCATTGAAAAGTCCATTGCTTACATCTGCTTTTAAGGATGGTAAGAAGCTTATCATCGTAATTATTAATAATAATGCTGAAGATGTGTCTGTGAGCTTAAATGCCGGCAGCAATAAAATATCAGATACGAGGGCATATATCACATCTGCATCGACAGATCTGCATTCGCAAACCATGGTTGGTGCAGGAAACAAAATATCAATCCAAAGTAAATCAATCACCACAATAACCGGAACTATTCAATAGCATATACATCCAATGAAAAAAAATAAATCCTGTATCTTTTATCTGTTTATCATTTTGCTGTTACCCCAGGCATTAAGAGCGCAAACCAATGTTGGTGCGCCCGTTTTATTTAATGATGCCTGGCTGTTTCACAAAGGTGATCTTACCGGTGGCAGTACAGGAGGCACTACGGATCTTTCGTGGAAATCTGTACAATTACCGCACGATTGGAGTATTGAAGAGCCCTTTAGTGAGGAGTGGGCCAGCGCTACGGGCTATTTGCCCGGTGGCATCGGGTGGTATAAGAAAACTTTCACGGCCAATAAAAGCTGGGCTGCTAAGCAAGTGTACATTTATTTTGATGGTGTATACAAGAACAGCGAAGTATGGATAAACGGGCATCTCTTAGGTAAAAGGCCGAACGGGTTCATCCCATTTCAGTATGAAATATCACCGTACCTGAATTACAAAGACCCCAATACAATTACTGTAAAAGTAGATCACAGTGAATTTGCCGATTCAAGGTGGTACACCGGATCAGGTATCTATCGTAATGTATATCTCATTGTTAAAAACCCCGTGCATGTTGGTTTGTGGGATGTAGCTTTTACAACTCCTGAGGTGTCAGCAAGCAAGTCTACAATAAAAGTTAAAGTAACGGTTACTAATAGTAAACCGTCAACTGCGGGTGTTAATCTTAAAGTTAATTTACTTGATGCATTAGGTAAGGCTGTTGCATCAATTCAAAAGCCACTTGTCGCAAAAAAAGGAGAGAATGAAGTTGACCTCAATAGTCAGGTTACTTCACCACAATTATGGAGTATCGAGCACCCGTACCTATATCAGTTGCAGGTACAGGTATTGCAAAATGGTAAACTAATTGACCAGATAAACCAGCAGGCAGGTATCCGCAGCATCCGTTTTGATAAGGATAAAGGCTTCTTTTTAAATGGCAAAAGCACCAAGATAAAAGGCGTATGTATCCATGACGATGCCGGTGCTTTGGGAGTTGCCGTGCCCGAGGAAGTTTGGGTGCGCCGACTTAAAACCCTAAAAGAAGCAGGTATAAACGCGCTGCGCCTGAGCCATAACCCTCATGCTGATTATCTATATAAATTAGCCGATGAAATGGGCTTTTTAGTAATGGATGAAGCTTTTGATGAATGGGCGATTGGTAAAAATAAATGGGTTAAGGGCTGGAACGTAGGTACACCATCAAAAGATGGTTATCATGAATATTTTAAAGAATGGGCCGACCGTGATCTTGGCGATATGATCCTGCGGGACAGGAATCATCCATCCATTATTATGTGGAGCATCGGTAATGAAATTGATTACCCTAATGACCCTTATAGCGATAAAGTATTAAACACCGGCATAAATCCACAGATATATGGCAAGGGTTATTTGCCTGATCACCCGCCCGCAAGCGGACTTACGGTTATTGCAAAGCAATTGGCTAAGGTAGTTAAGTTGATCGATCAGTCACGCCCGGTTACCGCGGCGTTGGCAGGAGTAGTAATGTCGAACGAAGTGGGTTACCCCGAAGTGTTGGATATAGTGGGTTATAATTACCAGGAATACCGCTATCCCGAAGATCATAAGAAATATCCGGAGCGGGTGATTTATGGCAGTGAGAATAGCATGAGAAAACAGGCATGGGATGCGGTTGATACCAATGCCTACATCTCAGCACAATTTCTGTGGACTGGTATAGATTACATGGGCGAGGCCGGCAAATGGCCGCAAAGAAGCAGTGGCGCAGGTTTGCTTGATCTGGCAGGGTTTAAAAAGCCGGGATATTATTACAGACAAAGCCTGTGGGCCGATAAGCCAATGGTATATCTTATCGGCAGAGAAATTACGCCTGCCGATAGCAACCGCCGCGATCGCTGGGAAATGAACCCGGCATGGAACTGGCAGCCGGGCAATAAAATACAAGTTGAATGTTACACGAATTGCCAGCAGGCCGAGCTCTTTTTAAATGGGCAATCATTAGGCAAAAAATCAAGAGCGGAAGCAAAAGGTCAGATTCCGCAATGGGATGTAGATTATCAACCCGGTGAATTGTTGGTTAAGGGTTATAATAATGGTGTTAAGGTAAGCAGCTATTCCATTAAAACCGCTGGTGATGCAGCAAAAATTAGCACCGTAACCAGTAAAACGTTGTTCAAAGCTAATACAAAAGGATTAAGCCAGGTTGAGATACAGGTAACTGATGATAAGGGCAACCCAGTTTACAGTGCCACCGATGAGATCAGCATTCAACTAACAGGTCCGGCCCGTTTATTGGGGTTGGAAAGCGGTAGTCTTAGCAGTCATGAAAGTTATCAGGCTGATAAAAGGAATGCCCTGCATGGGCGGCTTCTTGCATATATACAAACTACGAGTAAGCCCGGTAAAATACAGGTAAACATCAGCTCGAAAAATCTTAAACCGGCAACGGTTCTATTAACTGTTCAATAACACATAATTTATAATATATAGTATTCTTCCACATGGTCTTCAAAAAAACACTTATTTTATCTTTAATACTACT
The DNA here is from genome assembly GCF_900105165.1 of Mucilaginibacter mallensis. Taxonomy (NCBI): domain Bacteria; kingdom Pseudomonadati; phylum Bacteroidota; class Sphingobacteriia; order Sphingobacteriales; family Sphingobacteriaceae; genus Mucilaginibacter; species Mucilaginibacter mallensis. The sequence goes on along the minus strand of NZ_LT629740.1, from coordinate 3,117,793 downwards.
GTTAAACCTGGGTATAAAAGCTCAGGAAGTAACGCATACATTTACTTTGGGCGATTCTGCATTTTTGCTGGATGGCAAGCCTTTTCAGATGATCTCGGGTGAAATGCATTACCCGCGCGTACCCCGTGAGGCCTGGCGAGCGCGCATGAAAATGGCCAAAGCCATGGGCCTGAACACCATAGGTACCTATGTGTTCTGGAACCTGCACGAACCCCAGAAAGGCAAATTTGATTTCAGTGGGAATAATGATGTGGCTGAATTTGTTAAAATAGCAAAGGAAGAAGGTTTATGGGTGATATTAAGGCCCAGCCCTTACGTATGCGCCGAATGGGAATTTGGTGGTTACCCATACTGGCTGCAAAATGAAAAAGGCCTGGTAGTACGCAGCAAGGAAGAAAAATATCTGAAGGAATACGAAACCTATATAAAAGAAGTGGGCAAGCAACTGGCGCCGCTGCAGGTTAATCACGGTGGTAATATCTTAATGGTGCAAATTGAAAACGAATATGGCTCTTATGGCAGTGATAAAGAATATTTGGCAATAAACCAACGCTTATTTAAAGAAGCCGGTTTTGATGGTCTGCTCTATACTTGTGATCCCCCGGCAGCGATAGTGGATGGTCATCTGCCCGGACTGCTGCCTGCCATAAATGGGATTGATGATGTTGCAAAAGTAAAAAAAATGATCAGTGAGAACCATAATGGCAAAGGCCCTTTCTATATAGCTGAATGGTACCCGGCCTGGTTCGATTGGTGGGGTACAGCGCACCATACCATACCCGCTGAAAAATATACAGGCAGACTGGATAGTGTGTTATCAGCCGGGCTCTCCATTAATATGTATATGTTCCATGGCGGTACTACACGTGGTTTTATGAATGGCGCCAATTATGATGACAGCCATCCCTATGAACCACAGATCAGCAGTTATGATTATGATGCACCATTGGACGAAGCGGGTAATGCTACGCATAAGTTTATGTTGTTCAGATCTGTAATAGCCAAACATTTACCTGCCGGGCAAACGCTGCCGCCTGTACCTACAGCCAAGCCAACCATCGCTATAAATGATATTAAATTGAATAGGTCGGCCGGGTTATTGGATATTTTGCCAAAGCCTGTTCTTAATAAAACACCCTTAACATTCGAGGACCTTAACCAGGATTATGGGTTTGTATTATATAAAACAACTATTACCGGTGGCAGAACCGGTACCCTTGAGCTTAATGAACTGCGTGATTATGCGGTGATCATGGTAAATGGTAAAAGAGTAGGGGTGCTTGATCGCAGGCATAACCAGAACAGTCTCAAACTTACCTTACCTGCGGGTAAGGTAAAGCTGGATATATTGGTTGAAAACATGGGCCGGATAAACTTTGGGCCGTACCTGCTTAACAACAAAAAAGGTATAACAGAAAATGTAATGTTTGATGGCAAAGAGGTTTATAATTGGACTATGTATAGCTTCCCATTTAACCAGGTAAACAATATTGTATATGCCAATAAAAAAGTAACCAATGCACCTGTTGTAAGAAAAGGTAGCTTTCAGCTATCGAAAGTTGGAGATACCTATTTGGATATGAGCCGTTGGGACAAAGGGGTAGTATGGATAAACGGGCATAACTTAGGCCGGTACTGGTCAATTGGCCCGCAACAAACACTTTATGTGCCGGTGGAGTGGTTGAAAAAGGGTAATAATGATATTGTTGTGCTTGAATTACTGGATGGCGATAAAAACATATTAAATAGTACTGATGTACCTGTGTTAAACAAGTTGCAATAGTTTGTTGTAAAGTATATCAGTATAAGCTTAATAAATATTAGATAGATAATATCAATATATAAAGACATTTGTAAGTGTGGTTGCTTATAAATTGGTTGGTGCTTATTTCTGGCGCTGGAGGTAACACAGGGTAGTAGCAACTGCCCTGTGTTTTTTTATGTTCACTGGTTTAATTTCAGGTGCATAATTCAACGATCTCCCAGAAAATCCTTTCATTCAGTTAAGGCCGTTAGAAGAAATAAGACTGTATAAGCAGAAGATCACCTGGAAAAAAGCGATAAATAGGTAGAAAATACATTCATTTATTGCAATCGATTACAAAATATTGATTGTTTTATCGCTATTCCGGCTTTATAGATCTTCAATCTTAATCTCTTTTTTGCCATTTAAATAATGTGGTAAAACTGCATAATGCGAAACGGTTATTTGTCTGGTAAAATGTTTTAAAGAATATTTAATGCAGGAACATAACTGTATAAGGCATTTTATTTTTTATTTAACAATTACCTAGGGGCTGTCCGAGCTGTATGGATATTGTATGTTAGTGAGTTCTCTTCCTGTTTTAAAAAGATTATTTGAAAAATATTTTTTGCAATCGATTGCATTATTAATTTTTTATTCTCACTTTTATTCCGAGTTAGTCACCAATTATAACTTCTTAATCAAAAAAACCAAAAAAGTACAAGACCATGTTTTGAGATATTAATATTTCATGACGTGAACTATTTAATTAAAACCAATTAATCCATTTATAACCCCACAACCAATCAATCATTAAATGAAAAAATGTGAAGAGAATTCAACTTAATGCTATTACAATGCAAAAGTTAGTATTTGATAGCCACTTAAGTATTGCTATCAGCTAAACTTATAAAAACTCATAATCATTAAATGCAAAATTTATACACCAATTAATTATGGAAAAACTTAAACTCATGAAATGCTGGAAAACAATGTTCATACTGTTATGTATGAGCTTAATTTCAGTGCCGATTTTTGCTCAAAGCTCTACCGTTACCGGTAAAGTAATTGATGAAAAAGGCGAAACAATTATTGGCGCTACAGTGAAACTAAAATCACATCCCAGCGCCACTTCTACGGGGCCGAATGGTAAATTCAGTATCAGCGTTCCTGCTGGTGAAAATGCACTGGTTATATCATTTATAGGATACAATACCCAGGAGGTGCACATAACCCCTCAAAGCAATAACCTAAAAATAACACTTATAGCCAATGCCAACAGCTTAAATGAAGTTGTGGTTGTGGGCTATGGTACGCAAAAGAAAAGGGATGTTACAGGTGCCATTTCAACTATTAGCCAGGAAGCGCTTGCAGCGGTCCCGTCTGATAACGTTATCGATCAGTTAAAAGGCAGGCTTGCCGGTGTTGATATTGTGAGCAATAGCACACAGCCAGGCGCCAGTAATCAGATCAGGATAAGGGGTGAGCGTTCATTAGGTGGAACGCAAAGTCAGGCTGATGCTCAAAACCAACCGTTGATAATTGTTGATGGTGTACCATTTATAGGTGGTACTATGAATGATATAAACCCGAACGACATTTCCAGCCTTGATGTTTTGAAAGATGCATCAGCTACTGCGATTTATGGATCAAGGGCATCAGGCGGTGTAATTTTGATAACTACTAAAAGGGGCAAGGCCGGGAAATCGGTTATGACTTATAATGCCTATTATGGTATCAGTCACATAACCGACGAATACCCGGTATTCAGCGGTAGCGAATATGCTGCTTTTAAAGCTGAGGCAGCCGCTGGTAATACTGTTAATCCGGGAACAACCGCTTATGGTCTTACTTCGGCTGAACAAGCTGGTATAGCCAATGGAACAAGCACTAACTGGCAGAATCTGATCTTCAGGTCAGGATATACTACCGATCAGTTATTGGGCCTTACCGGTGGAAATGAAGATACACAATATGGGTTAAGCGCTGGCTATCATAAGGACGAAGGTACTGTTTATGGCCAATCGTTTGAAAGGTATACCTTACGTACAACCATTGATCATAAAATAAATAACCGTTTAAGGGTCGGTTTAAACAGCCTTGAAAATGTAAGCAATACAAACGGAGCTAATTTATATCCTTTGTATAATACGATAAGCCTTAGTCCGCTTACTTCACCTTACAATGCTGATGGCTCTGTAAACCTGTTGCCTTTAGCTGGTTCAATTGATGCCGCGAAGGTAAATCCACTAACCATTCAGAATCCTGCTATCCAAAATTTAAGCAGGAGGTTAAGCACCTTTAATAGCCTGTACGGTGAGGTTCAAATTCTGGATGGTTTAAAATACCGCGCCAATGTTGGTTTAACTTATGGCCAAACACAAGGCAACAATTATTTGCCTGTAAGTAACCTGTACAATACAGCAACGGCAACATCACAAACAAGTGAATCGGTAGCAAATGAGCAGGATTATAGTTATCTGCTGGAAAACTTACTGACCTATGATAAAACATTCGGTAAGCACCATTTAACCGTTACAGGTTTATATAGTGTTGAAAAGGATCATAGCGATGGCTCAACTTTTAATGGTGTTGGTTTACCTGCAGATTATATTCAAAGTTATAATCTCAACCTTGCAAACTCTGTAAGCGCTTCAAACGGTACTTATTCCGAAAAAGGGTTAATATCCTACATGGCCCGTGTAAACTATTCATTTAATGATCGTTATTTGTTAACGGCAACTGTAAGGCGCGATGGCTCATCAGTACTTACTTCGGGCCATCAATATCTTACCTATCCGGCTTTTGCTTTAGGCTGGAATGCAGACCGGGAAGATTTCTTGAAAGATGTATCATGGGTCTCAAATCTTAAATTGAGGGCTGGCTATGGTGTAACATCAAATCAATCAGTTGCTCCGTATTCTACATTAGGTAACCTTACTATAAACGCCTATAATTTTGGCACAAACGGTTATAATGGTTACCTGGTTACCAGCGTGCCTGCTAATTTGAAGTTCGAAACTACGGATAACTTCAATATTGGTTTAGATTTTAGTGTGCTTCACAACCGCATATCGGGTAGTATTGATGCCTACGACCAAAGAACAAACAATATTTTACAAACTATAAGCTTGCCACCTAGTAATGGTGCGGGCTCAACATTAGTTAATGCCGGTAAAACAAAAGGAAAAGGACTGGAAATAAGTTTAAGCAGTGTTAATATCAGAACAGAAAGCGGCTTTACCTGGAATACCGATTTCAATATCTCTTTTTACCGCGATGCCATTGTTGCACTGCATGATAACCTAAAAGAAGATGTAGGTAATGGATGGTTTGTTGGTCAGCCGTTTAACGTGATTTATGATTATAAGAAAATTGGTATCTGGCAAACAAGCCAGGCTGCCGAAGCTGCAAAATATGGTGAAAAACCAGGGCAGATAGAAGTTCAGGATGTGAACAATGACGGAAAAATAGATCAGAACGACCGTCAGATATTAGGCAGCTATCAACCTAAGTTTGAAAGTGGTTTAACCAACCGTTTCTCATTTATGGGGATTGACGTTACGTTTGTTGCCTTTGCACGTATAGGGCAAATGGTGGCAGTACCATACCTGGGAAGCGATAGCGGAGCATCCGGCTATCCATTCTTTAATACAGGCCGTGTTAACCAGTACAAAGTTGATTACTGGACGCCTTCAAACCCAACCAACGCGTTCCCAAGACCTGATGCAAGCGGTACATTCCTGTATGCGTCAACACTTCAATATCGTGATGGTTCCTTTATAAAAATGCGCAGCATTAATGTAGGCTATACCATTCCTTCAGATTTATTGAAGAAAGCGGGTATATCATCATTAAGAGTTTATGCAACCTGTTCAAATCCATTTATTATCTGGTCGCCGCTTACTAAAAGTGGTTTAGGTATCGATCCTGAAGGGAACGGTTATGGCGGTACACTTGCAGGGCCATCGGGCTATTCAAGTGGCGCTATTGGGCGTGCTATTACTGTTGGTTTAAATGATCCCCCAACCCGTACATTTCAACTAGGCGTAAACTTAAAGTTCTAACTTAAAAGAGATTGATATGAAACTATTTAAAAAAATATCCATTTTAACTGTAACACTTATAGCTGCAGGTGTTACCAGTTGTAAAAAAATACTTGTTGAAAATCCCAGGGCAAATATAACACCCCAGTTTTTCACCACTCCCGGAGGCGTTTTGGGAGGGATAATAGGGATATATGGCGATATGCGTAACCTATGGGGTACCGAGGGTTTTACAAACATAACCCTTGCCGGTACTGACGAATACCTTGCAGGCGGCAGCGCTACTTCATCAACCATACCCTTTTTTACCTATACCAACCTGGTAGGTAATGTTGCAGCTTACAATGCAGTGTCTATTTTTGGGGTGGCTTACCAGGATATAAATACCGCAAATGGTGTTTTACAATATGGCCCTTCGGCTTTTCCTGATGCTTTGACCAGAACAGAATACCTGGCACAGGCCAAGTTTTTAAGGGCGTTGTATTACTTCTACCTGGTTCAAACTTTTGGCCCGGTACCTTTGCATACTACATTTATCAGTACGCCAACTACTTCTGATTCACGCGCGCCAATTGCAAATGTATATGCGCAGATCATCACTGATCTTACCCAGGCGTCAACTGAATTACAAACTATCCCGGGCGAAACTATATCGTCTACAGGTGCGGTATCGCCATTTGCCGGTAAGGCGGCTACCAGGGCAACGGCTTTATACTTATTATCAAAAGTGTACTTAACACGTGGCTGGTCAAGCGCTGCGCAGCCTAATGATTTCGCTATGGCGCTCAGTACCGCGCAATCACTTATCACCAATGCAGCAACCTACAAAGTGGGCTTATGGCAGGATTTTGCATCGGCCAACGCGCCGGGTAATGAATATGGTCAGGAAACACTTTTTGTGGTTGATGAAAGCAACAGTACCAAATACGGCAACTACGTTGCGGGTGGTGCAGGTGGCTCTTATAATATAACGAGCAATCTTTTCCGGCCCAATTATCCAACTGTAAATGCAAATTATCCTGCTACAGGTGGTGCAAATGTGATGACGAGAGATATTGCTAACGGCAGGCCGTTCATCCGTATCAGGCCAAATCCTGCTTACGTTATTGAACAGGCTTTTGCCGATAAAGTAAATGATTCGCGCTATTATAAAACATTCCAAACGGTATGGATTGCCAATACAGCTGGTGTTACAACACCAAGGGGAACACTTACTGTAGGTGCCGATACCGCCATCTGGATGCCTCCGTTTGATCCCGGAGCTACAAAAAGAGCTGCATTTAAGGGTATTATATTAACCCCGCCGGAGGACAATGCGCCAAATCCTTACACTACTGTATTTTTTCCATCCATGAAAAAATACGATGATCCTAACCGTACTGGTGTAAATGACCCGTCAACCAGGCCTTTTATTTTGTTCAGGTTTGCTGATGTTTATATGGTTGCGGCTGAAGCTGCATTTAAATCCGGCGATCTTACAACTGCAGCTGCCATGATCAATGTAATAAGAACGAGGGCTGCATATCAGTCAACAAATTCAGGTCCGCAAAATACAGCAGCGGCAACAGCAATGCAAATAACCCCGTCGCAGGTTACGCTTGATTTTATTCTGGATGAGCGTAGCCGTGAATTTTTTGGCGAATGCCAGCGTTGGTATGATCTTGTGCGCACACAATCTATTGTTCGCAGGGTACAACAGTACAATGCTGAGGCGGGCCCGAATATCCAGAATTTTGAAGATCTGAGGCCTATACCTCAAACAGAAATAGATTTGGTTACTACAGGACCTAAATTTCCTCAAAATCCAGGGTATTAAAAAAAGGTAATTAAGGGCCACGATAGTGGCCCTTAATTATTGTCAGATCTTAAAGCGTATAGAAACGAAACCATAATATCAGGAGGTAAGCATAAAATATTATCTTTAGCAATCGATTACAATGTTTGAAAATCAACCTATAGAAATTGCATGTATTTTTGTATTTTTTTAAGTAGAGTTCAACAGATAATGCTTAATTAATAAGTATTATCTATTAGTAATCGATTGTAAATTAGTGTAATTAATTATAATTATGAGTGACCGTCAAAAGGAAGTTACCATATACGATATAGCCCAAAAACTGAATATTTCGGCTGCAACTGTAAGCCGGGGTTTAAAGGATCATCCGGGAACAAACAAAGAAACCAAGAAGAAAATATTGGCCGCTGCCAGCGAAATGGGTTATCACTCCAACTCGTTTGCCAGCAGTTTGCGTACCAAGCGCGGAAACATAATTGGTGTTATAGTACCCCGGCTGAACAGTAATTTCATGTCGGATGTGATTGCAGGTATTGAAAAGGTGGTTAATGAATCGGGCTATAACCTTTTCATCAGCCAATCGCTCGAAGAGATGGAAAAAGAGGTGAGTAATGCAAAAGCGATGTACAATAACCGGGTAGATGGCTTATTGGTTTCATTGGCTTATAATACAAATAACATTAACCACTTTGAGGCTTTTATAAAAAGGAATATTCCGGTTATATTTTTTGATCGTGTACATGAACACCAGCAATGCCCGAGTATTTTTATTGATAATTATAAAGCAGCATATAATATCACCAATCACCTGATTGAGCAAGGCTGCAAAAGGATAATGCATATAGGTGGCAGCCAACTGCGTAACGTTTACATAGATCGTTTTAATGGCTATAAGCGGGCGCTTGAAGACCATAAAATACCTTTTGAAGATGAATTGCTGATAATAAATGATCTGAGTGCACAATCGGGTGCAAGGGCAGCACAGCAGATATTAGAAATGAAAACACAGCCTGATGGCGTATTTGTAGCGAATGACCTATGCGCAATAAGTTGTATGCAGCTTTTGAAAAAGCAAGGTATAAGGATACCTGAAGATATTGCATTTGCCGGGTTTAATAATGATCCTACATCGTGTGTGATAGAACCCAATTTAACGACTATTGATTATAGAGGATATGAAATGGGGGAGGTTGCTGCAAAAGTACTGATCGGCCACCTGGATAATAATAATGATTTAATACAAACCCACAGCCTGATACTGCGGTCGGAACTGATAGTCCGTGATTCATCAAGGAAAAAAGAATAGCATAATAATATTTTAAATGGATAAAGAATTGAAAGTAGCCATTGTAACAGGTGGCGCATCGGGGTTAGGGCTGGCTACGGCTGCAAAGCTGGTTGAAAGCAATAACAGAACGATTATTATTGGCCGAAACGAACAAAACCTACAAGATACTGCTGCGCAACTTGGCGAGTTGTGCAGTTATAAGGTTTTTGATTTGAATAACTTAAAAGCCATCCCGCAACTGATCACAGAAATTATTAATGAATATGGAAAGATTGACCTGCTGGTGAACAACGCCGGCATCAATATGAAAAAGGCATTTACAGAAGTAAGCGATGAAGATTTTGAACAGATTATACAAACTAACTTAACATCAGTATTTGTTTTAAGTCGGGAAGTTGTTAAAGTAATGCTCCCAACAAAATCAGGTTGTATCATTAATATCAGCTCCATGGCAGCACAATACGGCATACCTTATGTAATTGCCTATACCGCTTCAAAAACCGCTATTGAGGGTATGACAAAGGCTATGGCCGTTGAGTTATCGCCGGAAGGCATAAGGGTAAATTGCGTTGCACCAGGATTTATTGCCACCGATATGTCGGCAAAGGCATTGGATAGTGACCCGCAAAGAAAGCAAAAGGTATTATCAAGAACGCCTATGGGTAAATTAGGCTTGCCTGAAGATGTAGCAGAAGCTATTGTTTACCTGGCTTCGGATGCCGCAAAATATGTAACAGGTGTAGTGCTGCCTGTTGACGGCGGGAATTCTATAGGGTTTTAGGCAAGGATAAACATATAAAAAAAACCGATGAGCAACTCTCACCGGTTTTTTTTATGTGTGTAAGTTAATTGTTACATTCTTCTTGGTCATCTATTCCGGTATAATAAATTGTTAAATTAATTAATTTTTATACTTTTATTTTATTGATCTCAGGATGCCCCATACCTGGATATTTTGCCTATTATAAATTATACATAAACTGTTATTTGAATTTTCTGAGCTGGGATAGATTAAGTGGTAGTAGAGAATGATTTTAGCACACTTTGTGAAATGTGAAAAATTAGTTAGGTTACGATTTTAAATGAAAATATCATTTTGGGCTCTTTTTTAATTGTAACAATTACAGGTAATTACATAGCCTGCGATTGTTGTGAAAGTTTTCTATTTCTTTTGATTATCAATGTTTTATATATCAATTTAATAAACAAAAAAATTAAATATGTCTGCAAATAATTATGATGCCATAGTAATAGGCTCGGGAATTTCAGGTGGATGGGCTGCTAAGGAGCTTACTGAAAAAGGCTTAAAAACCATTATGCTGGAGCGGGGAAGGAATATAGAACACGTTAAAGATTATGTGAATGCTACCAAAGCTCCCTGGGAATTCCCGCACCGCGGTGGCCGCACTCAACAAATGATCAAGGACTACCCGGTATTGAAACGTGATTATCCGCTTAATGAGATGAATCTGGATTACTGGGTTAATGAAAAAGAAAGCCCTTATAGTGAGGTAAAGCGTTTCGATTGGTTCAGGGGATATCATGTTGGGGGGCGCTCACTGATGTGGGGAAGGCAGAGTTACCGCTGGGCCGACCTGGATTTTGAAGCAAATTTAAAGGATGGTATTGGTGTCGACTGGCCTATCCGCTATAAAGATTTAGCACCCTGGTATAGTTATGTTGAACAATTTGCAGGCATATCGGGTAATCGTGATGGTCTTTCCATATTACCTGATGGTGATTTTATGCCGCCCATGCAAATGAATGTGGTTGAAAAAGATGTTGCCGCCAGGATTAATAATCATTACAAAGGTGCAAGAAATATGATCATTGGCCGTGTAGCCAATATAACTGTACCACATAATAACCGCACCAACTGCCAGTACCGTAACAAATGCGCATTGGGGTGCCCTTTTGGCGGATATTTCAGCACACAATCTTCTACATTGCCTGCGGCAAAAGCTACCGGTAACCTTACAGTACGGCCATGGTCGATAGTTACAAAAATACTGTACGATAAGGATACTAAAAAGGCCACAGGCGTTGAGGTACTGGATGCTGAAAACAATCAAACCTATCAATACTTTGCAAAGGTGATATTTTTAAATGCGTCAACTATGAATTCGGCCTGGGTATTAATGAACTCAGCAACTGATGTATGGCCTGATGGATTGGGCAGTAGTAGCGGCGAACTGGGCCATAACCTGATGGATCATCACCTTGGAGTAGGTGCAGGTGGTACGGTTGATGGATTTGAAGATAAATACTATTACGGACGCCGGGCAAATGGCATATATATACCTCGTTTCAGAAACCTTAATGGTGATAAGCGTGATTATATACGCGGCTTTGGGTATCAGGGCGGTGCAAGCAGGGAAGGTTGGAGCAGGGATATTGCCGAAATGAATATAGGCGCTGGCTTTAAAGATGCCTTATCTGAGCCGGGCGGCTGGAGTATGGGTGTAGGTGGTTTTGGTGAAACATTGCCATATCATGAAAACCGTGTTTACCTTGATAAGATCAAGAAAGATAAATGGGGACTGCCTATACTGGCTGTTGATGCCACTACAAAAGAAAATGAACGCAAAATGCGTATCGACATGGCTAATGACGCGCAGGAGATGCTGGAAAATGCAGGCGTAAAAAACATTAAGCAGCATAATTTAGAGCCGGTGCTTGGGCGCGGCATTCATGAAATGGGTACGGCACGCATGGGGCGTGATCCTAAAACTTCGGTATTGAACGGATGGAACCAGGTTTGGGATGCTAAAAATGTGTTTGTTACCGATGGCTCGGCCATGGCATCTTCGGCTTGCCAAAACCCTTCATTAACTTATATGGCTTTAACAGCCCGTGCGGCAGATTATGCAGTAAGCGAATTGAAAAAAGGTAATATTTAACGGTTTATAATTAAATACAAAAGAAAACAATAATTAATAACACAATGAATAGAAGAGAAGCTGTTGGAAGTGTAGCGTTGCTATTGGGCGGCAGTATTTTAGGGGCAGAGTTTTTTATTTCGGGTTGTAAATCAACTAATAATGCAGACAATGTTGCTGACCTTTTTAAGCCCGAAACCGTCTTGTTTTTAAATGAGATTGGCGAAACTATACTGCCTGAAACCAAAACCCCCGGCGCTAAAGCCGCTGATGTTGGGAGTTTTATGGGTGTGATGGTGCGCGATTGTTATACACCAAAAGATCAGAAGATATTTTTAGATGGACTGAAGAAACTGAATGTTGCAGCCAATAAGAAATTTGGCTCCGGATTTATGGATCTGAAACCTGCAGATCGTACAGCATTGCTTAGTGATCTGGATAAAGAACAAAAGGAGTACACCAAAACCAAAAAGAAGGACGATCCCCATAATTATTTCAGAATGATAAAGGAACTAACCTTGCTGGGGTATTTCACATCAGAAGTTGGATGTACACAGGCGTTGCGTTATTTACCAATTCCGGGTAAATATGACGGTGACTATGCATATAAACCCGGCGACAAGGCCTGGGCATTGTAAAAGGTATTAGCTGAGGATGAACTGATAAGATCTAATTTAAAGGCTGACTTTAAATACACTTAAAGTCGGCCTTTAAATTTTTAACTGCAGTTTTTGTAGATCTTTTGAAGTGCCTTAATCAGCAATTTTTATTAATCCTTAAACCTGGCTATTGTTTTTCTGCCAATGTCATAGGTCACCCTGAAAACTTCCTGATTGTCATTGAAGTGACCGGGAGAGAAGTGGAAGCTGGCTATAAACTGGCCTTTAACCCGGCCCGATAAAAAGGGCGTCCAGCTCAGATCTATCCTGTTATAAAATGATTTTTCGTAATAAGAATCGCCATAATAAATAATGCTGCCCTGCCCTTTATAAAACTCTTCGAATATGCCAAAACGATGATAGCCGGCATAAGCGCTAAATACAAAGCCGTTTTTAGTTTGCCAACCGGTAACGCCGCGTTCCCTTAAGAAAGAGGACAGGTTTCCTGCTTCAAATGACAAGGAATCAAATACAGTTTTATGGCTGAAATCTAATCCTAATCGTATCTCGATAGCTGCATTGTCAAAAATATGATCATCAGGCTGTAGTATGGCAGCACCTGCATCATGTTCTTCTAAAAAATAATTCCTGATATAGAACGGGCCTTCCACGTTAGGGGTGTATTTACCTTCGGCACCAAATAAAAACTCTTCGCGCTGGGTGTCGGTTTGGCGGCTTACCCAATCTATCCAGCCTGTTTCAGTAAAATTTGCAGAGCTGTATTTTGCCAGTAAACCTTCCACATTTGGGCGGTAGTACATTAGGGTGTCATTCAGCATAGCACGTGGATAGTCGTCAATTAAGCCGGCGCGCGGAAATTCACCAGCATTAAACAGCCAGTGTGAGTTTTTAAAATTGTAATAAGCTACCGGAACAGCATTTAAAAAATACGGTATGGCGCCAAACTCGTGTATGGCGTTTGTACCAACAACAAAATGGTTCAGGCTGTCTATATTTAACCCAAAATCAATCTCTGTACGTGTGCCCGAATAGGTGCGGGAGCGGGGGATAAAGGCTTTATACTCGCGGTTATCCAGCCAGCCAAGCGCGTTGAAATGAAAATCAACCGAACCTGTATTTGTGGTACTTATTTTACTGGTATCTCCTGAAATGACTTCCTGATCTATAAAATTTGTTTGCTGCGCGAAAGCAACTGCAGATGTTAAAAAAGAAAGGGTGAGGAGTAAGTAGAACTTTTTAATCATTTTTTTTGAAATTAATGTGTTTGAAAACTGGCCAGATCGGTATATATAGCCCTGAATGAACTGCGGATGCCAATGGTAATCAAGGCTGTTTTATCATTGAACTGGCTGTTTATTTCGTCGCGGTACAGGCCTTCTAACTCTACACGCAGGTTATATTTAGGGTTGATTATATAAGCAATTTTACTATCAGCGTAATACATGTGTGTGCTTAATCCCTGCCCGGTAAAATTGCCTAATGTTTTTGCCGGGGTAGTATAGTCCTGGAATGGATCTTTTCCATAATTCAGTCCATCAACATCAAGTCCATAATATCCAAAATCGCCTTCCAGTGAAAAATCAAATCTTTTGTAGCTGTAGTTTAACAATCCAACCACTTCGCGGTAGTTGGCTCCCCAGGGTTGTGCCAGTGGGTCGCCGTTTGCGGCATAGTTGATGATAGGGCCACGTTCGGAGTAGGTATAGGGTTTAGCATTATTCATCTCTACCAGATAATTTAAACCCTTTACATTAAATATATTAGCTCCTCTAAAACCGGCTTGCCATGCATATTTATTACGTGAACTGCCGTTGTCTGAAAAAAAGTTTTTTGCTTCAAATTCATCCAGAGCAAATTGGCTGTAGAGTGTTATGCCGTTAGTGATCTTGTATTTTCCTGTAAAGCCAATCAAAGCATTATCCGGTGACCCGTTTGATGCCTCAAGCGGGCGAAGGAAGGTGATTGGTTGTAAATACGTTACATCAAAGCCACGGTAGTTGCCTGCATTGTCCCGGTTATACCAAATGATGGAGTCAAAGAAACCGAATGAAAGACGGTTGCTTACATTCCAGTCTAAATAATGGAAAACGCCCCATTTGGTCCGGTCATTGCCATTGGCATCCAGATCAATAGGGTCATTAAAATAGGCCCACATTACCATGTATTTCACATTGCCCAGGTCGGCGGTTAATTTCAGGAAGGGGTATGGCGAAGCGTAATCAGATAGCAATGTTGAGCGGTAACCATCGCCTATAAAGGTTTTATCGTGCCCTAAGGTAATATTCAGGTATTTATTGGGGGTAAAAGATACATTGGCGGTATAGTCCTGCCAGTCGTAGCTGTCTAGTCCATATATTTTGGCACGTGCCTGGCCCGGGATTATACCCGTTTGGTTGATATAGGTTGATATATATTCCGGGAAATTGCCCTGGTTTTCAAAGCCTGTGAAATTGTAAGAAAACTTATTGCTTATAGTACCCCCAAATTGAAAGCCATAGGATACCAGTGAAGTGCTTTCTTTACCACCCAGGTAGTTCTTACCCATGGTAAAATCGGGTAAAAGATCAGCATAAAAAGTACTGTTGGCTGATTTGATATCGATCAGGTGTTCATTAAATAGTTTATTATATCCCCAGCCATGTTTTTTACCATCGTTATTGATGTTCATTAATGAATCATAATGAACTTTTAAGATGGAATCATCCACAAAAAATGGCCTTAATGCAGTATGCTCACGGGTAGTGGTTGAATAGGCATCAGCATCCAGTTTCTGATAAAAATCATACGAATAGGGCTGATATTGGGATTGCCCAAATGATGAATGAATCTGAATTAGACATAAGAATGATAGTATAACAAGGAACTTATATTTTCTTAACAGGTAAACAGGCTTCATAATAATCGGGTTAAATTTTTACCATAATGCATTTTAGATAATTGTATCCGGCGGTGCAAAACTGCACCGCCTTCAACAAACTCAATGGAACTTAGGGGTATTAAGTATTTTTATATTATCTTGTTGTATCATCAACTTTGCGATAAGCCCAGCCAAAAATTAATGGGAAAACCCAAAGGCTAAACACCATTGCGCATAGGATACCACCAATTACCACCCTGGCTAATGGCCTTGAACTTTCAGAGCCGATGCCATGCGAAAGCGCGGCAGGACACAAACCTATAGCGGCCATCAGGGCTGTCATCATTACCGGCCTGATCCTGGAGTTTACACCCAGCTTTATAGCCGTATACAGGGTGAGGCGTTCACCTCGTATAGTATCCAGGTTTTGTTTAAATACGGTAATAAGCAGTACACCATCCTGTATACAAATGCCAAACAGGGCAATGAAACCAATACCTGCCGATATGCTGAAATTGGTGCCCGTTATAAGTAAAGCCGCAATACCGCCCACTATGGCAAAGGGAACGTTCAGGAATACCAGCGCGGCATCTTTAAAATTGCCAAACATTACGAACAGTAATAAAAATATGAGCGCTAAACTTACCGGTACAACTTGGGTCAACCGCTTTTCAGCACGTTGCTGGTTTTCAAAGTCACCTTGCCAGGCCATGTGATAGCCTCGTTTCAGTTTAACTTTAGCATTAACTTTTTGCTGCGCTTCGCTAATGGTACTACCCATATCCCTGCCGCGGATAGAAAATTTAAGGGTTGCAAAGCGCTCGTTCTCATCCCTGAAAATGAGGCAAGGACCGGTTTTTTGCGTGATACTGGCAATTTCCTTAACAGGTACTTTTGAACCGCTTTGAGTAGGTACCAGCAGATTGCCAATATCGTCAGGCGTTCCGCGGAAGGCTGCCGGAAAACGTACCCTGATATCAAAAGTCCTGACGCCTTCATATAAGGTGGAGGCTGCAGTACCACCAATAGCCATAGCTATCACCGCATTTGCATCTGAGGTTGATACGCCGTACTTTGCCATCTTTTGCTGGTCAAGGTTGATATCCAGCTCGGGCAAGCCAATACTTTTCAATACGCCCAAATCCTCTATCCCCCTTATGCCTTTCAATACATTGTAAATCTCATCGGTTTTTCCCTCCATATAATTGAGCGAATCGCCATATACTTTTACCACGATGGAACCTTTCACACCAGATACCGCTTCCTCCACATTATCACTGATAGGCTGGGAAAAGTTCAGATCGGCACCCGGCAATATGGATAGCTTCTTATTCATTTGTGCTATCAGTTCTTCCTTGGTGACTTTTGGTTTCCAGTCATCTTCGGGGTACATCAGCACATCAAATTCATTGTTATAAAAACCCGCTACATCGGTACCATCATCTGGTCTCCCTGTCTGCGAAACCACGTATTGTACCTGTGGAAATGTCATTAATATTGACCGTACCTGTTTTGCTGTTTCTACTGATTTATCGAGTGATACACTATAAGGTAATTGCACCCTCAGCCATATAGCACCTTCATCCAGTTCGGGCAAAAATTCGCTGCCCAGGAATTTGAAGGAGAATAACCCTATTGCCATAACTATAAAGGAGGTAACAACCACAAGCGTTTTATACCTAAAGGCTTTAGTAAAGCCAAAAAGCATAAAGCCCGATAAAGCGTGTACAAAAGGGTTATGCTTTTCATGTACATTCTTTTTAAGCAGCATGCTGATTAGCACCGGCACCAGGGTAAGCGTAGTTATTAATGCGCCCAACAGTGCAAAGCCCAAAGTAAAGGCCAGCGGCGAGAATAGTTTACCCTCCACCTTTTGAAAGGCGAATACGGGCAGTAAACCGGTAATGATGATCAGTTTTGCAAAAAAGATAGCCTTACCCAATACCGCTCCATTATTTTTGATGATGCCAAGTTTGGCCACTTTGTTAAAGCGGTTCATGCCCATTTGCATGGCTTTGTGATCAAGTATCACAAACATGCCCTCAACCATAACCACGGCACCATCTATAATTATCCCAAAGTCTACAGCGCCCAAAGAGAGTAAATTAGCCGACATACCCATCAGATGCAGGCAAATGAAGGCAAAGAGGAGGGCCAGGGGAATGATAATGGAAACGATAAGCGTTGTCCGCCAGTTGAACATGAATAAGGATACCAGGAAAGTTACCAGTAATATGCCTTCAATAAGGTTATGCAGCACCGTATGAGTGGCATAGCCGATCAGGTCTGAGCGATCGTAATAGGGTATTATCTTTGTATCAGCAGGCAGCACATCATTGTTTAGCTTGTTGATCTCTGCTTTTAAAGCGCTCACAACTTCAGTAGGGTTACTGCCTTTGCGCATAACAATGATAGCCTCTACAGCATCTTCATCATCTGTTACTTGTCGTTTGCCATCCTTATCAATAATAGCATCGCTGCGGCCAACCCATCCCAAACGTGGGACATTTGAAATATCGACACTTGCTACATCATTCACCAAAACCGGCACGCCATTGTTATTACTGATGACAATGTTTTTTATTTGATTTACATCCTTTATCAGCCCCAAACCTCTTACAGCGAAGGCCTGATTATTCTGCGTGATCATGTCGCCGCCCACATTGATATTCGTTTTTTGTACGGCAGCATAAACATCAAGCGGCGTGATGCCTAATGTGGCAAGTTTGCCTGGGTCGACCGTTATTTCATAGGTTTTTGTTTTGCCACCAAAGCTGTTAATGTCGCCAATACCGGGGATAGCCCTTAAGCGGCGGTCGATTACCCAATCCTGTATTGTTTTTAATTCTCTTACATCCCTGAAGGTGCTTTTTAGCGTATACCTGAAGATTTCACCTGTTGGGCCAGTTGGCGGCTGTACCGATGGTGTAATACCGGTAGGTAATGCGGCATTACCCAGTAAAAACATAACTTGTTGCCTTGCCTCCTGATCCTCTACATGATCGTCAAAGATCACTTTCACATAGCTTAAGCCAAATATGGTAGTAGAGCGCAGACTTACCTTTTTTTGAACCGGGTTTAGAGCGATCTCTATTGGAATGGTAACCAGTTTTTCAACCTCTTCGGCACTTTGGCCAGGCCATTGGGTAATAATATCAATTTCGGTATTGGTTACATCCGGAAATGCCTCTATCGGCATTTGCATAAAGGTGATGATACCTGCTACAACGAGTAATCCGGCCAGAAATAAAATGAAGTATTTATTTTTTAGCGAGAACCCGATGATGCCTTTAAGAACTTTTATCATTATTTATATATTTTAATAATGTTAGTTTAATTGTTTAGCGAACCATAAATGAGTATAGCGTTTGATGCTATTACCCTTTCGCCGGGTTTAAGGCCACTTTGTATATAGGCTGTTGTTCCGTTGTTGCTAATTACTTGTACAGGCCTTATCTGTACATCTTTTTTGCCGGTTACCACTACTACATAGTACTGGCTGTTATCAAAAACCAATGCCTTTGCCGAAACCGATATAGCCTGTTTACTTTCATGATCACTAAGCGTTACGGTAGCAAACATTTGCGGCTTT
This sequence comes from Mucilaginibacter mallensis, assembly GCF_900105165.1. Taxonomy (NCBI): domain Bacteria; kingdom Pseudomonadati; phylum Bacteroidota; class Sphingobacteriia; order Sphingobacteriales; family Sphingobacteriaceae; genus Mucilaginibacter; species Mucilaginibacter mallensis. Next base: position 3,098,972 of record NZ_LT629740.1, on the reverse strand, counting down.
AATAAATAGCCTGGGTTTGGCATTACCACACGCATTTTCATGGTTTTACTGGTAGGATCAAGCACATTCATCAGTTTATCAACTTTGCCGGCGAAAACTTTATCCGGATAAGCAATGGTGGTAACCTGTACCGTATCGCCCTGGCGTACTTTGCCTATATTTGCCTCATAAACGTTGGCCTCAATCCAAACATTTTTAAGATCAGATATGGTAAAAAGCCCCCCGTTATTATCCGTACGTATAGCCATACCATTAGAGATATTCATTTGAACGATGAAGCCATCAATCGGCGATTTTATCGCGAATTCACCATTTTTATTATTTCCGTTAATGCTCAATATCTTTTCGGCTGCAATTTTGGCGGCAACGGCCTGTTGGTAGGTAACCTGCGCATTAGTTATATCAACCTGTGATGCCAGGCCGCTGTTGTACAGTGATTTTTGCTGATCCAACTGCCTTGCGGTAAGCTGCACATTGGTTTCAGCATTAACCAGCGCGGCATTATAGGTGGCTACTTCGGCGCTTTTTACCAGGCCTAATACTTGCCCTGCTTTTACAAAGTCGCCGGGTGCAACAGTAATGTCTTGTACATTGCCACTAACCAGTGGAAAAACGTTTACAACCTTATCGGTATTAAAGTTTACGAGGCCATTAAATTTTATAGCGTCAGTAATAGCCCCAACTTTTACCGTATCAACTTTTAGTGTATTCATTAAAGAATCGGGTACAACATACGGTGCCCTTGTGTCTTCATCAGTTGCAGTATGGCAGGAGCAAATACTCCATATCAGTGCAAGTGACATGATAATGGATATATTAGATTTTATAGTTGATCTCTTCATGAGGAAACTTGATTTTATTTTATTGATTGAAAAAAGGTGTGCCTGTAACGTAATTGAGTTGTTCGAGAGCAGTGACCCTGTTTAGGTGAATGTTATTTAACTGTACCGCATTTACTTTATAGGAATCGTAGAAATACAGGAATTCTATTAAGCCAATATTCCTTGTTCTATAGTTTTTAAGCACCTCCTGTATCAGGTGAGTAAAGTCGCCTTTAAACTGGGGATCGAAACTGTTGCTCAATTTTTCGTAGCGGGAGGCTATCAGATAATTAACTGATATATCGTTTTCTACCTGATCTTGCTGGCCCTGTAACTGTACTTTACCTTGGTCTATAGTTAATTCAGCCTGTTTAATACCCCCTTGGTTCCGGTTAAAGAATGGCAAATTAAACTCGATGCCTAATGAATTGTAATTGATTATATAACTGCCACGCTTATCATATCCCAGCGACAGATTAAAGTCGGGCATAGCCAACGCTTTCTGATATTTTAAGTTCATGTCGTTGTAATCAATAGCTAATTTGGCCTGCCTCAGGTCGTAACGGTTGCTGTATGCCGAGTCCAGCAATTTTTGATAGGGCACCGTTGACAAAATATCCTTCCCGTCCATATCATAATTATATTCTGGTTCGATATAGGTACCCGGCTTTGCCCTGATCAATAACTGAAGCTGACTGATAGAGCCATCAATGGATACGACCAGGCCTGCCAATTCGGCCTGCAATGAATATAGCTGCGACTGGATACCCAGAACATCCTTTTCGGCAACATTGCCTTTGGCATTTTGCTCTTTGTATGCCTTCAGCATTTGCTGCAGGGAACGAATCTCCAGGTCATATACCTTGACTGATTGTTGCTGAAAGTAAATGGTAAGAAAATCATTGCGAAGCGAAGCTTTAAGCGTCCTTAACAAATCAAAAAATTGATATTTAGCCTGCGTTACACCTAGTTTTGCTAACTGGATATTTTTATTGCGCTTACCGGCCGTGGTAAACAATTGAGAGATTCCCCCCGCATATTCGTCCTGCCCGGAACTTTGATCAAAAAACTTATGCGTACCTGGGTTGTAAAGCCCTGTAGAAATGTTGAAATCAGGATTGGGGAATAATTTAGCTGTTATCACCTGCGCATCAGCAATACCAATGTTGTAGTGTTGAGCTATCAGCTGCAGGTTGCTTTTTAAAAATTGTTCTTCGGCTTGCTGTATCGTGATCTTAAGCGTGTCATTGCCAGGTACCTGTGCAAATGCACCGGATTGTGACAGCAGCAAGCCAGCTACTATACATAAAAGAATTTTAATAAATTTTGAACACATAATGCTATAATTAGCCGGTAAAACGATTTAAGTGATATAGTCAAAAGTACTGGTACGCTATTAGTACATACTTAATCTCACATTAGGCAGTGATTAGATTGTTATTAAAATTTTCTAATGTGGCGCTAAAGAATGATATGCTAATGCGGAAAAATTACGTGAAAGGTAGTTCCTTTATGTAGCGTGGATGTAACGTTGATGGTTCCATTATGCAGCTTTACAATGTTATGGGTAAGTGACAAGCCAATACCATATCCCGAATAATTTAAAGCATTTGGCGCCCTATAAAAAGGCTGAAAAATGCGGCTCATGTCTTTTGGCCCAATACCGATACCTTCATCGCGTATGGTTATGTTTACGCCATGTTCATCGCAAAATAATGCACAGTAAACCTTTTGTTTGCCTGAAAATTTGATGGCGTTTTTAATGATATTATTAATGCCGATAAAAAGTAGCTGCCTGTTGCCCTGTAAAGTATATTTGGTGCGGTTTGCAAGCAGATTATATTGTATATCTATATTTTCCTCGCTTAATTCATCTATTATTTCCCATAGTAATTCATCCATGCTGATATTATGGAATTCATAGTTAGCTATATCAGTTTGTACCAGTTCCATCAGGCTGTTAATGATCTGGTTAAGTCTTTCTGTTTCCCTGATAATGTTGATGAGCGATGACTGATATTCGCTTTGTGGCCTGTCCATCACCAGCGTGGTTTCCGCCTCGCCAAGTATAGTGGTTATAGGTGTGCGCAATTCGTGGGAGGCATGGGCGATGAACGACCGCTGGCTTTCAAATGACTGCTCCAAATGCTCCAGCAGTTGATTAATTGTTACCGATAATGTATCAATTTCATCGGTTTTTTTAGGTGCGATGGGTAGCCTTAGATCCAAACTTGAAGATCTGATCCTTTTTAAATTACGGGTGATTTTTACAATAGGCAGCAAAGCTACTTTTGAAAATACGCTGCCCATTACATAAGTGATCACTAATGCTGCCAGGAAAAAGAAAAGCATGATCAGGCGCAAATCGTTTAAATAATGATAGCCGGAATCATCTATGGCAGCCACCATTATAATAAAGTTGCCGGAGTTATCTTTATAGTAAATTCCGGTTACCTGCCGGTCATCCTGGAAAAATTGAACCTTTCTTTGATTAACAACTTGTTTAAGAATGCTCACATCCCAATGTACAGCGCCGCCCGGAATAAACTGGGACTGGAAATGATCATTGTAGATACGTATTGTTTCGCCGGATAATGACTGGGGAAATTTCCGTAGTACGTCTTTAAAATTCTCGTTGGATAGATTATCCTGAGCAAGGTAAAATTGAGCAACAGTAGTGGCGCGGTCGTCCAGTTTTTCAAAAAAAGTGTTAACCCGGTTGTGTGCCGCAAAAAAGTAGATACCTGTCAACACCATTAGCATTAACACAGCAAACATCAAAGTAAATTGTACAGATAACCGGCTTCTAACTTTCAATGCAGCCCCTCTTTCTGACTAAACTAATCACGTATCATATAACCCATTCCAATTATTGTTTGGATTAATTGCTTGTCGTACCCCTTGTCAATTTTGATACGTAAGTAGTTAATATAAACATCAATTAAATTGGTGCCACGGTTAAAATTGATCCCCCAAACTGATTCTGCAATATAAGTTCGCGACAGAACACGGTTCTTATTATACATTAGCACTTCAAGCAGTGTGAATTCCTTTACCGTTAAAATGATCATATTACCGGCCCTGGTAATGGTTTTTCTGTAGCAATCCATTTGCAGATCGGCTACCTCATACACAGTGCCTGGAAGCACAGTTGTCCGTCGCCTGTCCAAAGCTTTAATACGGGCCAGTAATTCTTCGAAATGAAAGGGTTTTGTTAGATAATCATCGGCACCGCTTTCCAAACCGTTAACCTTGTCGTTAACCGTTCCCAGTGCGCTGAGCATAAGTATAGGCAGCTCTTTTTTAAATTTCCTGATCTGTTTGCAAACTTCAAAGCCATTTAATTCAGGTAGAACGGCATCCAGCACAATCAGTTCAAAATCCTCTTCAAGCGCCAGTTTGCGGCCCATATTGCCATCATAGGCCAGCTTAACCTGGTGGAATTGTTCTTCCAGTCCTTTTTTTATAAAAGCGGCCACTTTAGGCTCGTCTTCGATCAATAAAATATTCATAGTGGGGTTTGCTATAAATTATTTTCAAAGGTATCGGCTTTTAAATCGAATACTTAACGCATTAGAGGATTCTAATGGAGATTAGATGAATTCTAATGTCAGGCATATCATGCGCCGGACATGGGGAAGTAGGGATGAGGCAGGAAGCTTAATATGTTTTGGGGGTCGAAGTATACTTTTTAAGCTTCGAGTTGCACTGCACTAAACTTTCGTGAGTAGAAAGAATTTAGAACCAATAGCAATTGTTAAATAACTAATTTATTGATTACTAATTATTTGGATTTGGTGTGTAGATGTGAGTAGTTTGATTTTATTGAAAATTACGCCTTAAGCATTTATTTGCACATCAATTTTTAAAATAAACAATTCAAGTAGTATGAAAAAACTCCCTATCCTTCTATTGCTCTCGCTCATATGTTTTGGAGCGATGGATTCTTATGCAGCACCTGTAAAGCATCACTACAAACATCACCGTAAGAAGCACGCCGTACACAGGTCACATGTAAAACGGTAACCTTAGGAAGGCAGCAAGTTGTGTTAATGATAAAAGCGGCCGTGAGGTCGCTTTTATTTTGATGATCGTAATGCAATTCAGCTACAATAATGACTTTTCTACTATTTGTAGTGTTGCCAATTATTGTTGATAGCCAGTGTGTTAACTTTTGTGTGTAGATGTGCGTAGCAGGCGATCTCTACCAAAATCAGTTCTTTGCCGTGTTTAATTAAACAATTTAAACGCAATAAATCATGAAGATATCTTTATCAAAAAAAGTTTTTGCTGAGTTCTTTGGTACACTTGTTCTGGTACTTATGGGGTGCGGCAGCGCTGTACTTGCTGGCCATAATGTCGGTTTTTTAGGAATTGCTTTTGCCTTCGGCCTATCCGTTGTGGCTATGGCTTATACTATAGGTAATATCTCTGGTTGTCATCTTAACCCTGCTATTACTATCTCAATGCTTTCTCTTGGAAAAATAAGTGGAAAAGATGCCCTTGCTTATATAGTAGGTCAAATAACGGGGGCTATTTCGGCAGCGGGTATTTTATACACACTTGCAGGCGGTAAACCTGGTTATAGCCTGGCCGCTAATGGCTTAGGTCAAAATGGAGTAGCAGGCGGATCGCCGGGTGGTTATTCACTGCTGACCGGTTTGATCGCTGAAATTGTTTTTACGTGCATCTTTTTAGTAGTAATACATGGTGTTACCAGTAAAGTAAATAAAGATAAAGCAGCGTTCGGAGGCCTGATCATTGGATTTACATTAACGCTGATACATATTGTGGGCATCCCGTTAACAGGGGTTTCCGTGAATCCTGCGCGGAGCATAGGCCCTGCTTTATTTGTAGGCGGTGCAGCGCTTTCTAATCTTTGGGTGTTTATTCTCGGGCCTGTTATTGGGGGTATAGCAGGAGGATATGTATGGCGTATGCTGGAATTGTGCTAAACAAAGCAACAAGTGGAATAAAGCTAAAATAATTTGGTGCTGAACGGCAGATGTGTGTAATGAATATTATAGTGTATTACAATCAGGGTAAATAATATATGAACAAATTAAGTAAAGGATTGCTAAGTCAATCTGTTTGCGAAAATATTAAGATTTTACGTCTTCATTACCGTTGGAGCCAGCGGTATGTGGCTAGCCAATTGGGGATATCTACTTCCGCTTTTTCGAATATTGAAAATGGATTTACAGATATTAACTTATCCAGGCTGGAACAAATTGCCAGGGTTTTGAAAGTAAGACTGGTTGAATTGGTAGCAATTTACGATCCGTATGCAGAAGATAAAAATGAGGCATCAAATACGCTTTATAAAACCCTGGCTGATCGCAATGTAGAAGTTGAAGAATTACAATTTAAGATATATAAACTGCGTGAGGAACTCAAAGGAAAAAAGCAGCAGGCTGTTATTAACGTGGGGATATGACTGATATCCCCATTTTTTCTAAATAAAAACGGATCAGGAGTTATTATGCAAGACAATATACCTGCACACAAGATCTATTATTGCCCAAAATGCGGGGCATCATTTCACTGGCAATTACACCGGCCATGGATTATAAAGAAACTTTTCTTTTTTTTACCCTTGCAAAGGCATTATTGTGCCAAATGTAAAAAGGGATATTATGTCAAAATGTCCAAACATCAATAGTTAATTATTAGGCTCCGTTTATAGTTTTGCCCAACCGGTTAACCTCATATATTGATCATCCATATGGTAATGTCCTGATCAGATGGGATGTTCAACTTTCTTCTGATCCTGTATTTTTTGCCTTCTACTGCCCGTACGGAACTTTTAGTATAACGCGCAATTTCTTTTGTTTCAAAATTAAGCCGCAGCAGGATGCAAAATTCAATTTCTGTGGCTACCAGGTTAGGGGCGGCACTTAATAGTTTCTGGCAAAAATCGGGATCCAGTTCGTTAAATTTTGTTAAAAAAGCCGGGTTATTGCTGATGACCAGCTGCACTACTTCTTTTAGTTCTTCAATCTTTGATGATGTGATTGTTTTTTCGCTGCTTTCTATTTTCGCTACCAGCTCATTTATTTTCTCTTGTGCCCTGGTTATTGAGCGGCTATTCTCTTTTCTTAATAATAGCTCCGCTTTATTTAGCTGAAGTATAAATAGGATCAATAAAACCGCGAATATGAGTACGAGAAACAAAGCGACTAAATAAAAGCTATTCAGTAGCGAGGTGGTTTCCTGGTAGTTTTTAAATGCCGTTTCCCTGAACTCGTCTGCAACGTGGTAGTTTATTTCTTTTGATTCATTAACGATACGTTCGAGCTCATTATTGATATAGGTGTTTAATGTGATCAACTTTCGCTGCATATCAAGCAGTTTTACATTCTGTTGCTGTAGCTGCTGTAGTTTTTTTACATATGCTTTTTTATCCTGCGCCAGGATCTTTTGTGAGGTAATATCTGTGGTGACCCCGATATTTTTGGTATGGTTAATTTCTACAATAGTACTGCCGTTCTTATTGGCTATCGCGTCTTTTATCCTTCCAAAAAGCCCTTTCTTGTTTTCGGAGTCTGGTTTGCGAACGATGTTGGTGCTTTCTTTGGTGCTTTGTCTGCTGTTATGGAGGCTCGAAGTTTCGGGTGTGTTGTCATTTAAAGCACTGTTAAAGCCTGCATAAAATGTTAGTAAGGTATCAAAGTTATATTTTAACATCCTGAGATCATCCGACAGTTTCAGTTTTTTCAGGTACCAGAATTTTACATCTTTTCTTTGCTGTACGTTTAGCTTCGATGTATCATATTCGGCTTTTAATAATGTATCTATCTGGTTAAAAGCCAGTGAGAGGTGGGTTTTATAATCTATACTTTTCCTGCTGTTAGCACTTAACAATGACTCCTGAAAATCGTTTTCTGCCTGATGGAGCAACATGAGTATTTGTTCAGCCTCAACTTCATCCTGGCCAACAGGTTTTGCCAGTTTGGTTAAGTCTACTAATTTTTGTGTAATGCTGTTACGTATCAGCAGTGCTGCTATTGAAGAAAGAATAGTTAGTGCAAGAAATACAATAAGGATTTTTCTGGCCAGGGCCCAGGTATAAGATATATTCATGTGTACGATTACGATGATTTAGACAGCATGTTTTTTATAACATATTGAAGGTGCAAAAAAACATCTTCCGGAGGAAATATTAATGATAATTATACACTCACATCTACTTGCCTGATGATACAACCTGAAATTCAATAAGTAATCTCATAGGCAACAGCCCGCAATATAAAAAAATGCGGGTTGATTAGTGATCATTCTTGTTGCTTTTTATCAATGTGATTTATGAGCTCTGCTGCATCATATATGTTTATCGTCAATTTATTAAACGTTAGTGAGTAGATATGAGTGTCTTTATATTTTTCCTGATGAATGTTAAGCCATTTCTTTGCATCAGATAGCGATAATGCTACAGAATAAGCATTTCTGTTTGGCCTGTTATAAAATCATCTATTAGCAAAAACGATAATACACATTAAAAATATAGCTAACCCATAAATTACAATGAAAGTGAAAGAACTGAATGAACGAGACCATTTCAGTAATATGTTGATTTCTATACTTGCGCATGACCTGAGGCAACCCTTTGCGACGTTTATTTCGTTTATAGATATGATTAAACATACCAATCAAAAACTGTCACAGAAAGAATTACTCATGATCTTTGACGATATGCGGGATACCGCATCAAAAAGTATTGAGTTGTTGGATGGTTTGTTGCAGTGGAGGAAATCTCAAGATTCAGGATTTATCTATAGAACCGAGCCATTGTTTTTAAACAAACTGATCGACGAAGCCAATAGTTTATATCTGTACGATCAGATTGGTAAGACTGTTAGTGTGGTCAATCATGTGCCGGAAAGCCAGCTCATTTATGTACATAAGGAAATGCTGCAGTTTATTAATCGCAATATCTTAAATAATGCCACCAGATATTCCATGCCTGGTGGGGTAATCCGTGTAAGCAGTAGTGTTCATAAAAATGCCATTACCGTAGCCTTTAAAGATCAGGGCAAGGGAATGACAGCTGAAAAACTGAAAAGAATATTCTACAATCAGGAATATAGTGAAAGTGGTGATAGTGATGTTAAGGGGGCCGGTATCGCTTTAAGTATTTGCCGGGATATGATCCAGATAATGAACGGGAAGATATGGGCTGAATCTGTACCTGGTACAGGTACTACATTTTATTATTCCCTGCCATTAACAGGTATTCATAATTTGTGAGTGTATAGGTTGGGCGGTTTTAACAAAGAGAGCTTGTTTTGTTTAACAGAATAAGCATCTCTTTATCTCATTAGTCAAATGATTAATAGAAATGATATTAATTAACCGATGGTCAGATATTTTAAGTTTAAAAAAGCGACTATGCAAGTCTATCCATTTGTTATTTGCATTAGCGCGAAAGATCTACCTGTATTCCAGTAGCCTGAGAAAGGCTCTGCACATAATAACGCGCAACCTCCAGCTTGAACTTTTTCCAGACAGGTTTCAGCAACGCATATTCCGGTTTAGTCAGTACCTCATCAAGAATAAAGGTACCCTCTTCCTGTTGAGCCGTTACCTTTATCAAATACTGCCATTTGTACAACCTTTTCAGGAAAGCTTGTTGGATATCCACTTTCTGGGCGATAGTAAACCTGCAGATCTCAACGATACCGCTGTAGGGCCGATGGCAGTTTTCCATTCGCATGAAAAGTTCATGATATATCTTTCCATCTACGCTGATACCCAGCGCATCATAAAACAGGATAGGACCGTCACGATCATTTGGCAGCACTATATGGAAGAGGAATTGTTGAATACTATCATAGTAATAACGCTTATAACGGGTTTCAGGACAAGTCATTGCGTTTAATAACCAATTCAGGCCAAATTGTTCAGTTGGATTCATGTTAATTCTATAAAAAGCACAGAGCAGCCCCGTGGGGCGCTCTGTGCTAAATACCCGCAGCAGCGATAGCATACAGCAGTAATAAATGGCGGTTTAGGTTTAAGCCAAGTAATACTTTAAAAATAAGCCTTAAAACCAGCAGCACAGGCATCAGCTAGGCGCTGTATATCACGAATTACTACCTTTTCATCCCGGAAATCGACCTTTTGGTAAATAATACAGTAGACCGGGCGCGCGAAACACTTGTTTTGAACGAAAAATAGCAGTAAATGATTAGCACTAAACCGACATCCCTTAAGCTAATGCCCAACGCAATTTGCCGGACCCCAGCCTTTAGCCCGGCCGATAAATTAAAAGACCATTGGCCTGCCTTAAAAGAAATGATCAGGGAAGCATCTCCGGCGTTTTTTGAGGTCATCTCCGAACTAAGCTATCTGCAGCTAAGCCAGGCCAATGAAAAAATACAACACACTGTATGGAAATATTTTAACCGGACCCGGTACCGCGCAACTCCCTTTGGCAGCTTTGCCGCTATCAGCATATTGCCTGTCTCCGGCGGTGCTATAATCAGCCCTGTGATACTGCAACGTAAACCAATGATTGTAAAACTGACGGACTGGTCTGAAAAAGATAACCTTTTGGATGATCTTCAGGGGCTTGTCAAAGCATCATGTTTATTCCGGTCTAATGCTACTTATTATCAGCTTGGTGATGAAATCCGTTATATAAGAAATATAAACGGTCAGTTCGAATTAGTCTCCGTTGATAGTTTTGAGGAGCTGACGGTTATTTTATCACTATGCAGTGGGCAAGCGGAAACAAGACAGGAGATCTGCCGGCTGATGCACGCTCGATTCAGGCTCGGAACCCGGTCAGTGAACAGTCTGCTGCTGCAACTGGTTAACAACCAGTTACTGATCACGGAGCGTTTTCCTAATATTACGGGTGATGATTATTTTACACGGCTTCAATTATCAGCGCAAGGTGACCGGGTATATACATTGGCAAGCCGCGAATTGCAATGCGGTAGCTTTAATCTGGCTCCGCTCAAGCTGATTCCCGAATACATTGATTTTATAAAAGATTTTATGCCGGGAAATAAAAGTGGCCATTTGGGAACCTTTAGCCGGGAATTTACCAGGAAATTTGACGGGAAAGTTATCTCACTTGCCCTGGCACTGGATCCGGAAGCAGGTGTTGGCTACGGCGATATGATACAAAGCCCCACAAAAGGGGAGTGGAGCAGCCTTGTGGAAAGTTTGCAACGGCAGGAAAACTCCGGCGTACCTTTTACATTCAGCGCCCAGCACAGGTTTTTATTGAACGCTATAACAAAGGGGGGAACCATCCGGCTGGAAACATTTGAAAATAAGAATTCGGGCAGTTTATACAAACTACCCAATACTTTCAGCGTAATGTGCCGTTACTGGCAGGGGCATGCCATTATTGAAAATGCAGGCGGCTGCACAGCTAACGCATTACTTGGCCGGTTTACACATGGTAATAGCCAGGTAGCCCAGCTTGGAAAGGAAATAGCAGCTATAGAGGAGCGGGCAAATCCCGGTATACTTTTCTTTGATGTGGCATACCAGGCAGAAAAGAATGTGGACAATATCAATCGGCGGAAAATACTTTACGGAGCAGAACTACCCATCGTCACCTGGTCATGCCATACCTCGGCTATTATTTTAGCTGATATATGCGTAACTGTGAAAAATGGAGAAGTTATATTATGGTCAGAACGGCATAAGAAACGTCTGGTTCCACGTATCGCGTCTGCATATAATTATAACCGTTCGGATCTGGCTGTTTACCGTTTTTTCTGTGACCTCCAGCACCAGGGACTTCGTTCAGACCTGAATTTTAACTTGCGTGATTTTTTTCCGGGCCTGGATCATTATCCCCGCGTAGTTTATAAAAATCTAATCATAGCTGTTGCTATGTGGCGGGTAACTATCAAAATTGATAACCTTATGCAGTTAAAAAAATGGCTGGCGCAAAACAACATTAATTTTCTGTTTAAATGCGGGCACGCTGATCAAACGCTGTGCTTTGACCCGGAAAATGAAATTGATCTTGAGGCTTTTATTCAATATTGTAAACAACAAACAGGGCAGGAGATCTACATCAGTGAAGCATTGCTTAACGAAGCAGATGATGTAAGGGATGAGGGTGGGAAATCTTATGCCGCTCAGTATACTGCTCATTATTTCCATGAAAAAGTAATCTATGAAACTTATCCATTAGCTACCATTCCACACGAAACTGAAGTTTATTTTCCGGGCAGTGAATGGTTATACTTTGAAATTTATGCCCACCCTTCGCGCAGTGACCAGATCTTGAGCCGCTTTATCAGCCCTTTTATAGCTAAAAATAAAAAGCTGCTTCGAAACTGGTTTTTTATCCGATATACCGATCCGGGCCCGCACATACGTTTAAGGCTAAAGTTAAAGGATGTAAAGGCCGGGCACCAGTTAACCCATGACTTACAAAACTACCTGCGGCCACTATGTATAAATGGGCTGATCCAGGATATTCAGCTCAAAACCTACAGGCCTGAAACAACACGATATGGGGTAGGGCGGATGCATTTGGTGGAGACATTTTTCGGAATGGACAGCACCTATATAATCCGGTTGATCTCAACGGTAACTACAGGTAAGCAGTTGTATCAGTTAAGCCTTGCATTAATGAATAGGCTTTATACATTGGCTATCCCCGATGATAATAAGCGCTTGGCTGTGATTAAAACCGTGGCAGAACAATTCGCCATAGAACGGGGATTTGTGGCTGCTGATTATAAAAAGATTAACCAATCCTTTGAAAAATTAAAAAAAGACATGCCTGAACCAAAACTAAGTACTGGCTATGAACAGGCATTTTGTAAAATTATAGACGATTGTAAAGAAAGGCCGGAAAAACTCAACATGGTTACTGACCTGGTTCATATGCATATTAACCGTGTTTTTAACGCGGATCAACGTGTTCATGAGGCCATTCTTTATCAATACCTGTTGAAAATGGTAAAGTACGGGCATTTTCGTGCAGCAGCTGTACCGGTATTTTGATAATTACCCTGAAATGACCATCATTATGTTGACTATAATTGAAGTCTACAGCATCTCCATAGGCATATTTTAAACGCTTTTCAATATTGAGAAGCCCGGTGCCATGACTGTTATGCTGACTACGGCTGCTTACATTGTCTGATTCAATGATTAATAAGCTATCATTAAGATAAACTTCTAGACTGGCGGCCTGACCTTTGCTTAGGTCGCCATGTTTGAAAATATTTTCCGCTAAGGTCAATAAAACCAGTGGGATAAAATTAAGCTCCCTTATGTCGGGCTCATAGGCAAAACTAAAGGGTAATTCTTCGTTTTTGCGGAGAACACTAAGGTATCGCAGGTTATTAACCTGGTCAATCTCATCTCCAAGTTTAATATATTCCCCCACTTTATCGGCATCAATCGCAAAACGCATCATTTCGGCAAGTGTAATAACTGCATCAGCGGCAACAGGTGAAACAGATATAATGTGATGATAAATAAAATCAAGCGTGTTGAACAAAAAATGTGGGTTTATCTGTGCTTTTAAAAATGCATTCTGCGCTTTGGTTAAATCTTGTTCCGCTTTATGCCTTGAAATGATCTCATTTAAGCGTTGCCTTTCGAGTATTGCAGTTTTTATGCGCTCCTTACTGTAAGTCTTCAAAAAATAATAACCCGAGGAAAAACCGACGAAGAACAAGCAGCGGTATCCGTTTCTGATCACATATTGATCTGAAAAATGTAATGAGCCCACAGCTATAATATGGAATTTTTCCAACACAAAATCATTTACATAACTGCACAATAAATAAACCCCAACTTCTACTAGGATAACCAGAGGTAGTTTCCATATGGCTGTTAGTTTATTTTGCAGGGCCCATGCGAAAGCTAAATTAGCATGGCTGTAAAATAAGCAAAGTATTATTATATAATGTGTTACGTAAACAAGGGGTTTAGCAATATCGCCGTATACCAAGGCAACCATGATGCATTCATAAGCAATATATAAAGCCCAGATTAAAAAATGCAGCCGGTAACGCTTAAGCCAAATTTCAAGTTTCTTCATCAAGCTAAAATGCCATTTTAAATAGAAAAACAGTTATTCTGTATAAGTATCTTTTATCACCCTAAAATTGATCATAAGTTTCATGAAAAAAGACCATGAAACAAAAAAAAATTAAAATCCAGAGTAGTACGTTATTTGTATACCGTCCCAAGTCAGGCTCAACAAAAGCTAATTATCCTACAGATCCTACAACATCATCTGTTACTACCTCTTCAGCAATAGCATTTGTCTGAATTTGTATTAAAGGCAGGCTGTTATTTACGTCCTGCCTTTAATAATTTTGCATCCAAAAAAGCCAAAAATTCCTTGCGGAAGTTTTCACCTACGGTGATCTGCAATCCGTTAGACATTTTTAGCATATTGCCGGTAATCGATTCAATATGGGCGCGGTTGATAATAAAACTCCTGTGGTATTTAACAAAATCAGGAAAATGCCCCAGTATATTACCGATCTCTGTTAGCGACATATAGGTCAGTATCTGCTTGCTTACCGTATGGATCATAATATAGTTTTGCTTACTTTCAACAGTTACTACATCCTTAAAATATACCTTTATCAATTTATGATTTTCTTCTTTATTCTTTACAAAGAAATAATCATTAGCTGATGTGCCTTCATTAACGACTTCGGTACCGGAAGGAGGAAACAGGCGACTTACTGTTGCTGCAAACTTATTCAATGTATAAGGTTTTAAAAGATATGCATCTGCCTCAACCTCAAAGGCTTCATAGCCGTATTGCGTATGCGCGGTAGTGAAGATAAGCCTGCGCGTCTTAGCCCGCAAAGTTTTTGAAAGCTCGATACCCGTAATATGTGGCATATCAATATCCATCAGGATCAGGTCAACCTTTTCGGCGTCCGAAAGTTCCATGAGTGCTTTGATAGGGTCTGTATAAAAGGCTGTTAAATTCAGTGAGGGAATTAACTCGATATACCTTTTTAACCCTTCAATGGCGTAGTTATCATCATCAATAATAATGCAGTTATAATTGACCATTTTCGACATATTTTTTTATTGTATTGAAATTAACTAAATTTATTTTATACGTCATTAAGGTCTTCTGTGTAGAATATCAACCTTTTTACGTAAAAAGCTTAATGTAATACAAAATATCTTTTATCTTTCCTTCCATTAACTGTATAAACAATAAAATAAGTCATGTTAAATTGTGTCATAATAGACGATGAACAGTTTGCAATCGATGCTCTGTTGAAATATATTGATCTCATGCCAGGGCTCCGGGTAAGTGGCATATATACCGATTCCCTGCAAGCCTTGCAATCAGTTTCCTCAACCGATAACATTGATATTCTATTTATGGACATTGACATGCCGTCCCTGTCGGGACTTGAACTGGCATCGGTGCTCCGCGCGAAAACGCGCAGGCTCATCTTCACCACGGCCCATTCCCGGTATGCTTTTGAAGCTTATGAAGTAGCTGGCGACGCCTTTTTACTCAAACCATACAGTTTCGCCAAATTTTCTACCACCATCAACAGGCTATTCGCCGGAATGGAACAACCTGCACAAACGGTTCAGGAAAGAGACGACTATTTTCTGGTCAAAAGCAAAGCAGATGACCTGGCTATTATCAGGATCAGGTATGATGAAGTCATCGCCTTTGAAAGCGCGCAGAACTATATCCGGATTCACCTGTCGGGGCAAAGGATCCTGACCGCCTATCTCACCCTTAAAGATATTTTACAGCTCACTGCTGGCCGTTCCGAATTCAAACAATTCCATCGTGCGTTTATCATCTCCACATGGAATATCAGTCAGATTCGTGGGAATACCGTTCAGATGATCAATAATCTCAGTTTTTCCGTGGGCGACCTCTACAAAAAACAATTCACTTCTTATCTTGAAGAGAAATTATTAACCACTTCCAGAAAATAATGATTGTTATTAATGTATTTTAATTTGCTGATTAATATGGTTTTATGATTTAATATCCGGCGTCGTCATAACGCTATATAAGGTCCCTCTAAAAATAAAAGATAGAGAGAGATGCGCTTTCTTAGTAGCCGCTACAATTATCCAAGGTTGTTGCATTATTTATTTAATAAGGATGCAACATTTGATTTTTTTTGACGACTTATAGATTGCAATTGCCTTATATTTTAATGAAAAAAACTAAACAATTAATTTTTTTTGCGCTAATTTTTTTGACCAGCAATATCACTTTTGCCCAAAAATGTAATTGTGGAGTTGCCTTCAAGTGGATGAAAATCGCCTTTGAGGAAAATGATGCCGGTTTTAGATATATTCTTGATCAAAAAGGGAATGAGGCTTATGAAGCACATAACAAGTTATTTGAAAAAGGAGTTGATAAGATAACCAATCCTGATTCCTGTGTTTTTGCGATACGGCAATGGGCGAAGTTCTTTAGAGTTGGGCACTTCGGGTTCATTCTAAACCAAGTTGTTGACGAAAAGAGCGGTTCGCAGAATGCTGGAACGTTCAAAAAATCAACTAATAACACTCATTTAGATTATAGTCCTTTCGCCCGTGATTATGACTCCACAACTGTTTACCTGCGCATTCCTACATTCGATTCAAGATATAAAAAAGCAATTGACAGTGTAATTCATGCGAACAGCGAACTTATTTATTCCAGGAGAAATCTTATTATCGATATTAGAGATAATGGCGGTGGCGATGACGCAAGCTTTGATGAAATTCTTCCGATATTATACACTAATCCAATCAGAGATGTTTCTGTAGCACGTTTATCAACGCCAAATAACAATAAAATTTGGCAGGACTACATGTCCCGCAAAGATGTGTCCGCATCAAATAGAGCCATTTACGCAGGTTATCTCGAAAAGCTTAACGCCAGTCCAGGGAAATTTGTTATGCTCCATGATAGCGTGTACACCATGCGTTTTAAAAAGGTAACGCGCTTTCCTCAGAATGTTGCTATAATCATAAACGAAAATAACGGAAGTACTGCTGAGCAATTCCTATTAGCGGCCCGGCAAAGTAAAAAAGTAAAATTGTTTGGGACGACCACTATGGGAGAGTTAGATATATCCAATATGTACAGCATAACTTCTCCCGATGGAAAGTACACACTTTGGTACTGCATATCCAAAAGTTTACGGATACCCGAAAATGCCATCGATAATAAAGGCATATCGCCGGATTTTTTCCTTGACAAGTCGATTCCGAAAAATCAGTGGCTGCCTTATGTTTCAGAAATAATGCATAATTGGTAATATATATACAAGTTTCCTCTGCGTTCTCTTGGAACAAGCCTGGATTCTGAATATGTATTGGCAATTTAGGTTACAGACTTTTTATTCTAAAACCTTATCCGTCCTTTTAATATTGTGTTTATGCGTTAACTGAAGGCCAAAGTTTACCAGTTTGTCTATATTCTGCGGCCTTCTCCTGCATCTCATAGTAATAAGCAACACCTTTTTCCTTGTAATGCGTCAATGTCTGCATTGTGCTATAAACCACCTTCAACATTCGCCCGGCAATAGCAACTATTGCTTTTTGTGCTTTCATGCGTTTACGCATACGTTCAAACAATGCATGCCAATACGAGTTTTTAACTCTGACAGCTGCCCATGCAGCACTGACAACAGCGGTTTTCAAGTAAGTATTAAGGTCAGGCTCCTGTTTGTTTTATGTAGATGAGGCAATTACTCACTTTTAATGTCTTTTCTTGGCTTTTCATTATCCGAAGGCGAAAATTTCCCATTATTATAATCGGATAAGAATTGATTATAATCATCCGCTACCTGGCTTGAATAATTCATGGCATAGGTTAACAATGCTTCCTGCCAATCCTTTTGTCCGCCAAAGGCAACCAACTCGTCAATGATTGAAGATCCCTGGATTCCACCACTCCGGATCTGCGAAGACGCCGTTAGCATAGCCATATCTTTTATCACTCTTTCCAGTTTGTTATCATTCTCCTCAATCAGTTCAAACTTAATTTTATCTGCAGTAGGTTGCATTTCCTGAAACACATAAGTATCGCCCTGAAAGTTGATCGCACTTAGTAAAGCCGGAGAAATGTTTTGCATTTTTTGCTTAATAAATATTAAGCGTTCCGCCTCTGATTTCCATACGGGCTGCTTGATGCTGACATAAGGAGATAATGCTGATGAGCGTGTTTGCTTCATTTCAACTATTACCAGTTTCTTTTTGTCCTTATTGTGTTGTAATAAAAACATATAGCGCTTTAGCCCCACACTTCCTGTACCCGCTACTCTAAAGGCTACATCTTTAACGGTATAATTCTTCGACAAATCCCTGGCATTTTTTATCCATGTAGGGATTTTTTGTTCAAGTTCTGCCTTTAAAGCTTTATCAACCTTAAAATGTGTTTTGTTGTCGATGGCTATTTTAAAGCTGGAATCCTTGGTTTCACATAGATGTTGAATTAATTCATCTTCCGTTCTTTTTTTTACAGCTTTCATAAAGCTTTTCACAATCCCCGTCGCTGTCCTTGGGTCAATATAATAAGCTTTCCCACCGGTTAGCACTTCGCTATAGATTTTAAGAAACAATTTCGCGGCCTTCTTTGCTTCAGCCGGTTTTATTTTTAAGGCATTAAATGCCACAAAAATGCTGGTTAGTGTCCTTGATACCTCCCAGCATAATGGGGCCAAAATAGCCTCATCGAAGTCATTCAAGTCAAAATAAACCATCCGGTTGTTTCCCTTAAAACTCCCAAAGTTTTCTAAATGAAGATCGCCGCAAATCCAGGTGGGAGGGGATACGGGAAACTCCTGTACTTTACTTAAATCCTCATAAAAAAGATGACAGGTACCCCTGAAAAAACGGAAAGCATTTTCTGACATGAGTTTGTATTTCAATTGAACCATATCAGTAAGCAGGCCCTTATTGAATTTTAATAATCTTTCGGAAAGTTTTGACATAATATTTTCTTACAATAATAAATTTATCCAAATGTTTATAATCCTTAAAAGGTTCCTTACCATTCAAATGACAGGACTGATTTATCATCAAACAGCCATTGGTTGAACTGGATGAGATTACTTTCCTTGCCCCAAATATCGAATTCAAAGATGGTTTGCTGGTCAGTACGCAGGATTTTCGTTTTATTAAACTTTAGCTTTAAAGATTTGACTTGTTCATCAAGCAGGTCCACCGTGCAATCGTCCCGGAAGACAACCCTATAGCTCCTGTGCTGGAATTTGTAATCGATCCAAAACTGGATAAAATCAAGCGCATATAAAATAAATAAGGCAAAAATCAGGGCGACCCCGGCAAGCAGGTAATTTCCTATTCCTAACAGCATACCAATGCCCGCAGCGACCCAGATTGATGCGGCAGTAGTAATTCCGGAAATGGATGAATTATTACGAAAAATAACCCCTGCTCCAATAAAGCCTATGCCGGTAATCACATTGGCAGCTATTCTGTCACGATTGTCTTCAACGCCTAACAGGTACGAACAGATCGTAAATATGGTGGCGCCGAAGCAGATTAAAGCAAGTGTCCTAAATCCTGCAGATTTGCCTCTTATCTCCCTTTCAAGCCCAAGTATAGAGCCTGCAATTACAGAAAGTGTTAGTTTAACTAATTCATTTCCATATATGATTTGGTTGGCATTAGTCCAGAAATGATTCAAGTTCATTATTTGGGTATTATTTGATACAGCATTTTTGAAAAATATAAATATAGATAAACTTGCCTATCAAATGATGGTATTTTGCGCATGAAAACTATTCATGCTATAGTGATCGTGCAGCGCAGGTATATAATACAGCACAGTGCAGCATAGATACCAGTATGGTACAGGTTGCAGATAAAAATGTTAAAGGGTATCCTTACAACATTATAAAACCAATAAATCTCTTTTTTTGACTAAAAAAATAATTAATGTTCCAGCCACAGGAGCTTTTTTCTAATTGCTTGTAATCAAGTGCTCAAGGGCTTCCTTACCAATCACAACTATGTATAATTTAAGATCACTCATTTTTTTATTGTTATTTGCTTTTCTATGTGTTCAACAGGTTAATGGGCAAAACACAACGGGTTCGTTAGGGCTCCCGAATAGGGCTTCCAGTTTTCAAAAGTTGGAAACTAAGTTTGTCCATATTCCGGATTCTGTACAAACCAGCGTTTACTGGTATTGGATCTCGGGCAATATATCAAAGGAAGGAGTGGTAAAGGACCTGGAAGCTATGAAGAAGGTAGGCATCAACCGGGCCTTTATTGGTAATATCGGGCTGGATGATGTGCCATATGGCAAGGTTAAAATGTTTACTGATGAGTGGTGGGACATATTACATGCAGCCCTGAAAGCGGCTACGCGGCTCAATATCCAGATCGGCATCTTCAACGGGCCGGGCTGGAGCCAGTCTGGCGGCCCATGGATTAAAGCGGGACAGTCCATGCGTTATATTACCTCGTCGCAGGTAATGGTGAAGGGGCCAATGGCTTTTAGCGAACCGTTGGATAAGCCGCAGGCAGATTTTCAGGACGTAAAGGTTTTGGCCTATCCCGTGGCTGCTGATTATGATAAAGATATCAGCGCGTTAAAGCCAGAGCTCTCATCGGAGCCGGCAATAGATTCTCTCAGCAATTTAATGGATCATGACACTAAAACGGGCATCCATTTAAAAGGAGGGCAGCCCTTTACGCTGAATATTGATACCAAAACGCCCTACACGGTGCGCAGTGTGGTTATTACTGCAACCAACCAGGCAGTACGCCTGGAGGGCGAGATACAAGCCAAAGTAAATGATGCCTATGTTACAATTAAGCACTTTGTTATTGACCGTAGCAACCCGGCGCTTAACACGGGCTTTATAC
This sequence comes from Mucilaginibacter mallensis, assembly GCF_900105165.1. Taxonomy (NCBI): domain Bacteria; kingdom Pseudomonadati; phylum Bacteroidota; class Sphingobacteriia; order Sphingobacteriales; family Sphingobacteriaceae; genus Mucilaginibacter; species Mucilaginibacter mallensis. The sequence continues at coordinate 3,078,321 of NZ_LT629740.1, read as the reverse complement.
CCTTTGGCCCCGCAGCCTTTTCAATACCTGCGACAATTTCAAACAACTTTAGACTGGTATTTACAGGTGTATCGCCCAACTCAGATTTAGCCGAAATTAAGTTATCGGCTACACCCATGGTTGAAAATTATATAGAGAAAACGCTGGCGAAAATGTGGCCTACGCCACACCCATTTTGGGAGGCTTACCAATGGGTACCACAGCCTGTGGAAAAATCTGCCTATATAATTGATCCCGCAAAGGTTATCGACCTGTCAAAATACATGACCGCTGATGGTACCCTGACATGGAATGTGCCCGCCGGCAACTGGATCATTGAGCGTAGCGGCATGGCGCCCACCAATGTAACCAATTCACCCGCACCGCCTGAAGGGCGCGGCATGGAGGTTGACAAGATGAGCAAAGAACACGTTGCCGAGCACTTTAATGCTTTTCTGGGCGAGATCATGAAACGGATCCCGGCTGAGGACCGCAAAACCTGGAAAGTAACTGTTGAAGACAGCTATGAAACAGGCAGCCAAAACTGGACTGATAGCCTGATCCCGGAGTTTGAACAAACTTATCATTATGATCCTACGCCCTATATCCCGGTATTACAGGGGAAAGTTGTGGGCAGTGAAGATATGTCTGACCGTTTTCTGTGGGATTTAAGGCGGCTTATTGCCGATGATGTATCCTTTAAATATGTTGGTGGTTTAAGGGATATCAGCCACAAGTACGGCCTCACTACCTGGCTCGAAAACTATGGACACTGGGGGTATCCGGGTGAGTTTTTGCAATATGGCGGGCAGTCGGATGAAGTAGGTGGTGAGTTCTGGAGTGAGGGTGACCTGGGCGATATTGAGAACCGCGCGGCATCATCATCGGCGCATATCTATGGAAAAACCAAAGTTTCGGCGGAGTCATTTACCGCAGCAGGCAGTCCTTTTTACCGTTATCCGGCCATGTTCAAAAAGCGAGGTGACCGATTCTTTACCGAGGGCATTAACAATACCCTGCTGCACGTGTATATTTCACAACCGGACAGCCTCAAGCTTCCCGGCATGAGCGCCTGGTTCGGTGTAGAGTTTAACAGATTGAATACCTGGTTCTTTGATATGGATATACTGCTTAAATACATCAAGCGTTGCAACATGATGTTGCAGCAGGGCCACTATGTAGCCGATGCAGCTTATTTTATAGGTGAGGACGCACCAAAAATGACCGGCGTAACCGATCCGGCGCTTCCGCAAGGTTATTCATACGATTATATCAATGGCGATGTAATTAAACAGCGACTATCAGTTAGTAATGGTAAGCTGGTGTTACCAAACGGCATCAGCTATAGCATACTGGTGTTACCTAAGCTGGAAACTATTCGCCCTGAACTGTTATCAAAAATAAAGGAACTGGTGCAGCAGGGAGCAGTAGTATTAGGCCCTAAACCACTTCGTTCGCCAAGCCTGGCAAATTATCCGGAGGCTGATCAGCAGGTTAAAAGAATGGCAGATGAGCTTTGGGGTAAAGTTGATGGAACAATGGTAAAAGTTAATCATTACGGCAAGGGTTTAGTGATTAGCGGCATGGATATGCAGCAGGCTTTTGATATGATAAAAGTGGTCCCTGATTTAAAGATCACTAAAAGCGATTCGATCCTGTTTATACACAGGCAATTGCCGGATGGCTCAGTTTATTTTGTATCGAACCAAAAAAACAAAACGGTTAATATATCAACCGCGTTCCGTATAAATGGTAAAAGCCCTGAATTATGGAATGCGATTGATGGCAGTACCCGCGATTTACCGGCATATCACCAAAATGGCGTCACCACATCAATACCCATGCAACTGGCTCCTTTTGAAAGCGCATTCGTAGTATTCAGAAAAAATACAACTAATACCGGTGATACCACTAAATCAAACTACGCGGCAGTTAAAAAAACAATCTCCATAAACCAACCATGGACAGTCGATTTTGACCATGCAATGCGCGGCCCTGCAAAACCGGTTATATTTAATACGTTGACAGACTGGACGCAAAATACCAATGACAGCATTAAATATTATGCAGGAACAGCCTATTACCACAATACTTTTAAGGTAGATAAAACAGCAAAAGGTGCCCGGTATATTATTGATTTGGGTGTTGCCCGTGCCATTGCCAAAGTAACCGTTAACGGTATAGAAATGGGGGGTGCCTGGACACCGCCATACCAGGTTGATATTACCAAAGCTCTTAAACCAGGCATAAATAAACTGGATATAAAAGTAGTGAATACATGGCTTAACCGGCTGATTGGTGATAGCGCTATACCGGCTGCACAAAGACAAACTGCAGTTGTCAATTGGATTAATGCACAAACTCAGTTGGAATCATCAGGACTGTTAGGCCCGGTAAAGATTAACATTATAAACTAAAACGGTAACCGTAAGGTGGCTGCTTCATATAAATGGCTTGTACTTAACATCGATGAATATTCGATGTTAAGTACAGCGATTTGATAAACGATCATAATAACCTTGATTTTTGTGGTTATTTAGGATATCACCCCTATTTATTTAGGATTTTACCCCTTATTTTTTAATTGCTTCGTTCATATTTGTTTAAAACCAATATTAAACATTATTAAAGTCTTTGATCAGCAAAGGTCAAACTTATTAACTGGATGAAGAAAATATTAACGATACTGATTTTAGGATGTAATGTACTGTGTGCCTTTAGTAAAACCTATTATGTTGACAGCAAAGCAGGCAGCGATAGTAACAGCGGTCTTAGTAGCGATAAGCCCTGGCAATCGTTAATAAAAGTGAATGAACATGCTTTTACTGCCGGAGATAGCCTCCTGTTTAAGCGCGGCGAAACCTGGGAAGGGCAATTGGCACCAGTTGGTTCAGGTATACCGGGTAAGCCGGTGGTTTTTGGTGCCTATGGGAAAGGTGCTCTGCCTGAAATTAAAGCGGCCGGGCATTTCAGGGATGCCTTGCTCATCAAAAATGTGGAATACCTTGTGGTGGAATACCTGTCATTATCAAACTTTGACAGTAATGTTGCGTCTCAAAAGACAGGTCCAACCGGGGTGCGTATTTTAGCCGAAAATATTGGCACCCTGCATAATATCCGCCTGGCCAACTTACATGTTCACGATGTTAACGGCGACAATAAAAAAGGTTCGGCTGAAGGGTGTGGCATATTTTGGGATTGCGAAGGCCCCATGCGCAGTAATATTGAGCATTTGCTGATTGAAAACTGTACAGTGGAACGTGTTGACCGTAACGGCATCAGGGGTAATGGCACTTTTAGCGTCCGGAGCAACTGGTTCCCCAATAAGGATCTGATCATCCGTAACAGTATATTGAAAGACATTGGCGGCGACGGTATTGTTGTTAAGGCCTTTGATACAGCCTTAATTGAACATAACAAGTTATTCTATATCCGTACCCGGGCCCTTGATAATGCTGTGGCAATATGGCCCCATAGCAGCGACCATGTGTTGATACAGTATAATGAAGTAGCGTATACTAAAAACGAGAACTGGGCCAATGATGGGCAGTCGTTTGATATTGACGGTAACTGTCGCCATACTGTTATCCAATATAACTATAGCCATGATAATGATGGTGGCTTTGCGTTGGTGATATCAGATGTTATTAATAATGACAATGTTAAAACCACTGACAACATTATTCAATACAATTTGAGTGTGAACGATGGATTGAAACGCAAGCGGTTATTCAATTTTGCCGGGATTACGGATAGTACTATCATAAAAGGAAACATATTTTATAATGATTCGGAAAAGCAATATACCACTGAGGTTGCCGACATGGATGGCCGCCCGGTAAACCTTTATTTTGAAGAAAACTATTTTAGTTACCCGGGCAAAACCTTTGGCGTTTTTAGTCAATCGCCCCAAAAATATGCGCAAACGTTTTTTGTAAACAATAGCTTTGTTGGCAGTATTGCCGGCCGGAATAATATCCCTAATATTAAGGATGATGATAAGCCGAAAAGAGAGTTGTCAGGGAAATCTATTACCACATTTCCGTGGAAATATATGCCTGAAAAGTTAAAGAAACAGGCTGTGTTGTTTCCGGAAAGTTTATATCAGTCAATTATCGGGCTGCCTGTTAAATAGGCTTTACAGACCTGATGGGGAGAAGTATCAGCTAATAGATTTAATTTGCCCGTGATTTTCAGGTCAGCCAGGAATTCGTTAATTTTATATTCAGGCCATAAGATGAAACTAGTTGTAGCGATATTCCTGTTTTTTATATTTCTTTCCTTAGCTGCATATAGTCAGAGTATTGTTTTTGAAAACCTTACTGTAGATGATGGCTTATCGCAAAATTCTGTTTTAGCCGTTGCACAGGATAGCCGCGGATTTATGTGGTATGGTACCCAGCATGGCCTTAATAAATACAATACGCTTAGCTTTAAAATCTATAATAACGATCCTGCCGACAGGACAAGTCTTTCGTCGGATTATATTACCTCAATACTGCTGGATTCTCACCAGGTACTTTGGGTGGGTACCCGGAATGGCTTGAACCGTTACAATCCCGAAACTGATAATTTTGAACGGATCAACCTGGGTGGGGCACTAACAAATAACCAGGTAATCAGCTGCATTTACGAAGACCGGGAAAACAACCTGTGGGTATGGTGCACCGAAGGATTAAAACGACTGGAGGACCGGAAAATAAATAAGTTTTCACCTGTACAATTGCCCGACAGTGTTGCCGGCTTGTACGGAAATAATACGCACGTTCTGTACCAGGATCATTTAGGAACTTACTGGCTGGGATCGTCAGCCGGCCTTACACAAATGACCCGGCAGGGGAGAAGCTTTACCTACAAAATGTACCGGCAAAAAGCAGATCAGCCAAATAGCTTAAGCGACAATTATGTTACTGCCGTTAATGAGGACCCCGCCGGGAATTTATGGATAGGCACGTTGCATGGTGGCGTTGACTTGTATAACAGAAGTAATAATACATTTAACCGTTTCTTAAGTAACGCGGGTAGCAATGGACCTATCAACAATAACATCAGAACACTAAGTGTTGATAAAACCGGGAAAATATGGATAGGCACCCAGGCCGGACTAAGTATCCTGGATCCGGTAACGCATCAATTTATTGCTTACAAACATGATCCTGACAATAAGAACAGCCTAAGCCAAAACTCCATTTACAGCACGTTTATTGACCGGGATAATACGATATGGATTGGCACCTATTGGGGAGGCATCAATATGGTGGCTAACCATAATAATACTTTCCTGACTTTTCAAACAGTCCGCTACCATTCTGCCATAAACAACAATGTTATTAGTGCGGTAGCTGAGGATGCACTCCATAACCTTTGGATAGGTACAGAAGGCGGGGGGCTTAATTATTTTAACCGTAAAACAGATGTGGTTAACACTTATCAAAATAAGGTAAACGATGCTTCTTCATTGGGTTCAGATTTGATTAAGGCAGTTTATATTGATAAAGATCAGCATGTTTGGGTTGGTACCCATGGTGGTGGGTTGAATTTATTTAATGCCCCAACCCATAACTTTACTAAGTACTTATACCAGGAGAATGACCCCGTTACCTTAGGGTCTGAAATATTGAGGATATATGAAGATTCAAGGGGTAATTTTTGGATCGGAACTCAAAGTGGGCTGCTGGCTTTCCACAGAAACGACACACAATTAAGGCATACCGGCAGTCCGCTGGAAAGCAGGATCGGGCGTAAATCTGTTTATGGCATATTAGAGGATAAAGACAAAAACCTATGGATAGGTACCAACAAGGGCTTATTTGTGGTATGGTATGCCTCCGGGCAATTACAGCGTTTTAATTCACTGGGCAATCAATTCTTATTATCGGTAAATACATTGTATTTAGATAAAAGGAACCGACTTTGGATAGGCTCTTACTATGGCGGATTGGCGATGTATGATGCAGCGCAAAAAAACTTTGTGGTTTATACTGAAAAGGAAGGACTGGCAAATAACAATGTGCTTGGTATATTAGAAGATGAGGGTAATCTTTGGATAAGTACCAGTAACGGTTTGTCCAAATTTAACATTGCGGCAAAAACCTTTAAAAATTACACTAAAAGTGATGGATTGGGCGCCAATACGTTCAACATCAACTCTTGCTATAAATCAGATGATGGCGAGATGTTTTTTGGCGGATTTAACGGCTTAACAAGTTTCTTTCCTTCGCAAATTAATGATAACAATGTGGCGCCTCCGGTTATCATTACTGCATTAAAGCTATTTAACAAACCCGTACCCATTGAGCAAAGCGGCAAAATATTAACAAAAGACATTAGTTTAACCCATGATATTGTTTTTTCGCATGCGCAAAATATTTTTACCATTGATTTTGCTGCGCTGAATTACATAAAATCCGAAAAGAACAGGTACGCTTACAAATTAGCGAATTTTGATAAAGACTGGATCTATACAGCTATCCCATCCGCGTCATATACTAATGTGCCTCCTGGTGATTATACCTTTTATGCTAAGGGAACCAATAATGACGGCATTTGGGGAAAAGCCGCCATTTTACGTATTAAAATAATGCCGCCATTTTGGGCTACTGTATGGGCTTATGGCCTGTATGTGTTGTTTACAGGTGGTTTAATATTTCTTTTGGCCCGTTTTTTTATTTTAAGGTCGTTGTTAAGGAGAGATCAGGAGTTAACCCAATTAAAGCTGAATTTCTTTACGAACATATCTCATGAGATCCGCACTCACCTTTCTTTAATATTTGGGCCTGTTGAAAAACTAATACTTCAGGGTCAGGCAGATGTTGAAAACGCCAAAGAACTGCAGATCATAAAAAAGAGTTCCAACAGCCTGCTCCAACTCGTTAACGAGCTGATGAATTTCAGAAAAGCGGAAACAGGGAACCTTAGGCTTCATGTGTCGGAGGATAACATTGTTTCGGTGCTGAATGAAATATATAATTCTTTTTATGATACATCCTTATCAAGAAATATCACAACCGAATTCATTACGCCTGTTGAAAATATCCAGCTTTATTTTGACAGGGTGCAATTGGAAAAGGTGTTTTTTAATTTAATTCATAATGCTTTTAAATTCACCTACGATGGCGGCCGCATCAGCATAGTTGTTGAAGAAAATAAAGATACCGTTACAATTACCATAGCTGATAATGGTAAGGGTATCGCCCCTGAAAATCTGGAAAACCTGTTCAAAAATTATTTCCAGGAAAACGATTATGGGAAGCAAAATACCGGTTATGGAATTGGCCTCGCGCTTGCCAAAAGCATCGTAGAGCTCCATAAAGGTTCAATTACTGTTGAAAGCGAAATTTTACCTGATGGCAACAGTACCAGCTTTCAGGTCACCTTAAAAAAAGGAATGGATCATTTTGGGAATAAAGCCTTAATAACATCCGCTGTTATCAGCGATAATCCAGGCCGGTATGAAGAGAAAACAGACAACGACTTTACAACTATTAGTTCAGCAATTGATGATGACCTTACATCTCCGACAGGTAAGGATAAGCTTATTTTGGTGGTTGAGGATAACGCTGATATCCGTTCTTTTATAAATAACTCGCTGAAGGATCATTATAAAGTTATCCAAAGCGTGAACGGACTGGAGGGTTGGGAATCAGCAACGGAATGTATTCCTGATATCATCATCAGCGATGTAATGATGCCTGAAATGGACGGGTTTACCCTTTGTAATAAGTTAAAAACGGATGAAAGAACGAGCCATATACCCGTAATTCTTTTAACGGCTAAAGCAATGAGTTCTAATCATATCAACGGATTAAAAATGGGAGCGGATGTATATCTAACCAAACCATTTAGTGTTGAGGTACTGATGCTGCAGATCAGCAATCTTTTAAAGCTAAGTGAAAAGATCCGTGAAAGTATCAGCCATAAATTTAAAACCGGCGATGGTATTCCAATTTCCTCTCTTTCCCCGTTGCATAATAACGATGAGGTTGAGAAATTATTAAATAAGATTGATAACGAATTTTTAAGCAGGGTAATAAGCATAGTAGAAGAGCATATAGACAGCCTGGAATTTGGGGTGCCGCATTTAGCTAAGGCTGTTGCCATGAGTCAGCCGGTTTTATATAAAAAATTACATATGCTTACCGGGATGCCCGTTAACGATTTTATTAAATCGATAAAAATGAATAACGCGGTGCTGTTACTGCAAAGCAAACGTTACAACATTAATGAAATAGCCTATATGGTAGGCTTCAGCGACCGCAAATATTTCAGCAAAGAATTCAAAAAGAGATTCGGAAAAACGCCAAGCGAATTTTTAGCTTGATCGATCTGCATATTCCCCCACAGAACCGATTTTAAGCTCTTCCAATTCTCATTTTAGCACTACACCCCGGACTAAATATACCGCAGGCTGATTCTGCGTGTCCCAAATCCGGAACTCAATCTCTATCAGGTTTATTTACGGTTAAAATCCACCTGATTTTTTGGCTATTTAGAATATCACCCCTATTTAGATAGGATTTTACCCCTTCATTTCTATGCGCTTGCTTCAAATTTGTTAAAACCAATTATTAAATAATTATGAAAGAGATGCCATTTTATTAGTAGTACAGCTGTGCAATTTTTAGTTTTTCTAAAATTCTTCAGCAGATCTGAAAGCTGCTTTATCAACAAAATTCAAATTATTAACATAAATTAAAAATGGATAAAATTTACTTACATCATTTTTCAGGATCAGGAGTAGTAAAGCATTTGCATAGATACATGTATGCAGTTTTAACATTCCTTTTCCTTTTTGCGGGCACTTCCTATGCCCAGTCGATAAAAATAACCGGAACTGTTAAGGACAGTCAGGGGGAATTGTTACCCAGCGTAAGCGTAAAAATCAAAGGCTCAGCCAACGGTACAGTTACCAATAACAATGGAGCATTCAGCATCAGCGTAGCTGATAAAAACCAGGTACTGGTATTTTCTTATCTGGGTTTTGTAACCCAGGAAAAATCCCTGAACGACGCTACTGTTATTAATGTAGTTTTAGTGGCCCAAAGCGGCAGCCTTAATGAAGTTGTTGTGGTTGGCTACGGTACGCAAAAAAAAGTAAACGTAATTGGGTCGGTAGCTTCAATTGGTGCAAAGGAGCTTCAGGACAGGCCTTTATCTAATGTTTCACAAGCGCTTACCGGTTTAATTCCCGGTGCCTACGTGCACCAGTCATCAGGTCAGCCCGGCTCGGATGGCGCAAGCATACTTATAAGGGGCCAGGGAACCTTAAACAGTACTACACCGCTTTATGTTGTGGATGGTGTATTGACGCCCACTATAAACGATATCAACCCGGTGGATATTGAAAGCGTGTCGGTATTGAAGGACGCTGCATCAGCATCCATCTATGGTTCAAGGGCGGCCAACGGCGTTATTCTGGTTACCACTAAAAAAGGCAGCAAAAGCAAAACTACCATTACTTACAGTGGTATTTTGTCAGAGAGCCATCCTAGTTTTACGCCATCATTTGTAAACGATTACGTTACATTTATGAATTTGGTGAACCAGGGCGCTGCTAATACAGGCAGCTCGCCGGTATATGCGGCTTCTGACATTACTACATGGCAACAAGCAAATGCTAACCCAAATGGGTTGAATGCGATCGGGGTGCCTAATTATGTTGCCTATCCCAATACGGATTGGTCAAAAACGATATTTAAAAACTATTTGGCGCAGGACCATAATATATCGGTAAGCGGCGGGTCGGATAATTCGCAATACCTTTTATCAACAGGTTACCTGCATGAACCGGGTGCTATGCCTAATACAGGTTCCGATGAATATCAATTCAGGATAAACCTGCAATCAAAAGTGACTAAGTTTTTAACGGTCGGCACACAGACTTTCGCGTCTTTTCAAACCTATAAGTTGGGTAATGTTTCAACTGCATTTACTTACTTGAACCAAACTACGCCGGGCGTTTACCCGTATTATAACGGTGAATTTGGCTATCCTTCGGCGCCGGATGAATCCCCAACCGCGAATAACATATTGGCTTATTTGCTGGAGCAGCAAGGCAACAATTCGCAATCAAGGGTTAATACTACATTTTACGCCAATTTTAATATCATCAAGGGTTTAACCTGGGAAAACAAGTTTAATTACCAGGTAGTTTCTCAGGAGGATAACAGCGCCCCGCCGCAATACGGTAAATGGAATTTCGCGACAGGTGTTGAAAGCGCTCCTCCAGGGCCTTTATCTGCGGCAACGTCTTATTATGATTTTAATAAATATTACCAAACAACCTTTAACTCGGTATTAAAGTATAGCAAAACCATTGCAAAAAACCACAACATAGAGGCTCTGGCAGGTTTTGAGCAGTATTATTATAATTTCTACGACTTCAATGCGCTGAGTACCGGCCTTACCGATCCTTCGCTTTATGTATTAAGTTCGGTAACTACTGCCACAACAAACACCGGAACGGAGTATGATTATGGATTAAGGTCATTTTTTGGGCGACTGGATTATAACTATAAACAAAAATACCTGTTTGAAGCCGTGTTCAGAGATGACGGTTCTTCAAAATTCGCACCGAATGACCGCTGGGGCTTTTTCCCTGCATTTGCTGCCGGGTGGCGATTATCTCAGGAGCCGTTTATGCAAAACATAAATAATACGGTCAGCAATTTAAAACTAAAAGCTTCATGGGGCCAAACAGGTAACAACGTGCTAAGTTCAACCGCTTCAGCCGGATTGTACAATTACCAGTCTACCTATGGCACAACTTCTTATGCCTTTAATGGTGCCCAGGTAAATGGTTTAAATATCCAAACCTTTAGCAACCCTGATATCCAATGGGAGAAAACAACCTTAGCCAATATAGGATTAGAAGGCGGATTGTTTAATGAGAAATTAAATGTCGATCTGGATGTATACCGTAAATTAACAAGCGGTATTTTATACGCGCCGCCTATTCCCCTGGCTGCCGGTACAGCCAGCGCCCCGGTTGTTAATATAGGCGATATGGAGAATAAGGGCGTTGAAATATCCTTAAATTTCCATGATCATATCGGAAGCTTTAACTATAGCGTAGCAGGTAATTTCGCTTACAATTTTAACAGGCTTACCAATTATAAAGGATCGCTAAATTCTGATTATTCCAATATTAACCAGGTTGCAAGCATTTCGGGCAATAATGCGGTTGTACAAGGCTATGCCTATAATTCTTTTTATCTATACCAGACCTATAAAGGTTCCGGTACTTACTACAATGCAAACGGAAGTGTAAATAAAAATGGTGGCCCTAAGGATGGGATGATCCGCACACCTGCTGATCTGGCCTGGGTAAAGGCAATGATAGCAGCTGGCTATACATTTAAACCTAATAATACGATCAGTCCGAGCAACCTGTATTATGGCGAATTAATTTTCGCGGATGTTAATAATGATGGCGTTTATGGTGGCACGGGAGATCAAAGATTGTCCTCTAAATCGCCTATACCAAAATACAATGGTGGCCTGCAATTTAATTTCTCGTATAAAGGAGTTGATCTGTCAATGATATGGGCTGGAAGTTTTGGAGCATATAATTATTTGTCGCAGGCGGGATATACCACCTCCTATGTTGGTGCTGGTCACTCCATCAGTTCCCTGATAGCTAATAATCATTATTACTATGATGTAGCCAATCCTTCAGATCCTTTAAATAACATTACTGCCAAATATCCGCGCTTAACCAATAATATTTCTGATCCGCAGGACCTTTCATTACCAAGCAATTTTTACCTGTATAACGCATCATACGTTAAGTTAAAGAATGTGCAGATCGGGTACAGTTTTTCAAACTCAATTGTGAACAAATTAGGGATGAGCAGGCTTCGGGTATTCGTTTCAGCCGACAATCTGTTAACATTTACCAGCTACGTGCCAGGGCTGGATCCTGAGATTGGGGGCGGATTCAGCTATCCAACTTTACGTCAGTATTCCGCAGGTTTAAATGCTACTTTTTAAAATCTTAATGTTATGAAAAAATACACAATCATATTATTAGCGGGGTTGATATTAGCGAGCAGCTGTAAAAAAAATCTGCTTAATTTAACCCCTTATACAGCCGTTTCGTCCTCAACTATGTGGACAAACGATAACCTGACCGACCTGGGTATGGCCGGGGTTTACCAGGCTTTGCGTTTAGGCCAAAATACCGGTGGCGACAGCCAGGAAGAACCGTATATGATGGATCAGCTTGGATTTAGTACCCAGGCCCGGAACCTGACAAATTTACTCAATGGCGCTTCTACTTCAAGTGACGGCATATATGCAGATTTCTGGAAAAACCTGTATGAGGGTATCCAGCGTGCAAATGACGCTATTACCAATATTCCTTTAAAATCACCATCGGTAGCTGCCAAAAAAGCAAGATATGTGGCTGAAGCTAAATTTTTAAGGGCTTATTTCTATATGAAGTTAAACCAACTTTATAAAGGAGTACCTATTTATTTAACTTATACCGAACCCAGTCAGGCTACCAAACCGCGAAGCACAGAACTGGAAGTTTGGAACCAGGTAGTTGCTGATTTAACAGATGCGATAAATGAGCCAAATTTACCGGCCATATATAAGGCCGGTGATGCCAATTACGGGCATGCAACCAAAGGCGCTGCTTATGCATTACGTGGCAAAGCCTATTTGTATACGCAGCAATACGCCCTGGCTGCTGCTGATTTTCAGCAAGTGCAAAATGCGGGTTATGCGTTATTTCCGAGTTATTATACTTTGTTTAAACAAGCCAATGAACAAAGCAGCGAAATGATTTTTGCCATTCAAAATATAGCAGTGGTTGGCAATGGCGGTACAATGCAGTTTTTTTGTGGCAACCGCTCTTCGTATGGTTCATGCTGGGATGATTACCTGGTACCACCAAATGAAGTTGATCTGTACCAAAACCTGGATGGCTCGACGTTTAACTGGGATGATGTTATTCCGGGCTATAATGAACTTACACCAGCCCAAAGGGAAGTTTACTTTTTACGGGATAACTTAACAGCAACAGAAATTGCAGCAGCATCGGCAAGGGGTGCTGAAATGAGCTTGTATTTACCTGTCGGCAACGAGGCCAGAATTGCGCAGGCCTATGCCAACCGGGATCCGCGATTAGCTCTTAGCGTAATTACACCTTATTCAACTTATAATGGTGTTTTTGGTGCTGCCAATGCAACAGTTACCTGGCGCTGGCCTTATCGTGCGGCTGCAGCCCTTAATGGCGACCTGCAGACAGATATGACAGGTACACCGGTTTATCTTCACCGTAAATTTGTTGCCGAAGGCAATGCCGAAATACCAGCAACAGGCGGCAGGAACGCACAACCGATAAATTTCCCATTGATCCGATATGCCGATGTGCTGCTGATGTGGGCAGAGGCGTTAAATGAGGAGGGCCAAACAGATGCCGCAGTTCCACTTGTAAATTTAGTACGGGCCAGGGCGGGCGTAGCCTTGCTTAATTCAAACGCGGCCACTACTGTTAACGGGCAGGCTGATCTAAGACTGCGTATCAGGAATGAGCGCAGGGTTGAATTTATCAATGAAGGGATCAATTACTATGATGAGCTAAGATGGGGTACCATATACAACCAGGTTTATGCCAATAATAATGGGATAAAAAAGCCATGGGGCAGTATTATATCTCCATTCACCTGGCAATTTGGTTCAAGCACCACCTATGTTTGGCCCATACCTCTGGCGGAACTTCAACGTAACCCTAACTTAAAACAAACACCCGGGTACGGATGGTAATAATCCGGAGAGGGTTACAGAAATCAGGATAATAATAATTGAGGTGTTTTAGTTTAGTTGTTTTAGCGTATCACAAAGTGTCCTGCCGGTATTAGGCAGGTACTTTTGTGATTTTTAGCAGGCTTTACTTTTGAATTAAATTTACGGTGCTAAGATTTTATACCAGCACATTCTTCTTACTGACGATTGCCCTAAATAATAATGTAAAATTGCGCTGTCTGAACCCTATAAATAATATCCTCCAACAATGTAAATAACCGGGTTATCCCCTTTTATTTTTTATGAATAAACAACTTCTAAAATATTTCTTTTTCCTGTTACTGTTCGCGTTTAACCAATCTTTTGCAAAAACTGATGAGTTACCTTTAAATAATAATGTACGTAAGCGTATCAGCTTTAATAAAGGATGGCAGTTTCACTTAGCCTATGATGTGAGTAAACACCCCCAAAAGCTTAATGTAACTTTGCCGCACACCTGGAACGCTAAAGATGTATTGCTTGGAAATACCAATTATAAGCGCGAAACCGGCATTTATGAAAAAAGCTTTAAGGTTAAACCTGAATGGAAGGATAAGCGCTTGTTCCTCTATTTTGATGGCGCAAATTCCGTAGCATCAGTATTTGTAAACCAGCATTTCGTAACCGAGCATAAAGGCGGTTATACTGCCTTTTGTGTAGAGATTACCGATTTTATTAAAACCGGCGAGTTAAATACAATAACAGTACAGGTAAGCAATGCTTTTCGTAATGATGTGTTGCCGCTAAGCGGTGATTTTAATGTGTATGGCGGTATTCATCGCCCTGTTTCACTATTGGTTACGTCTAAAAATTGTATCTCCCCGCTGGATTATGCTTCGCCCGGGGTTTATCTTACCCCAAAAGACATATCAGCGGCGTCAGCTACGGTAAATGTTTTGTCCAAACTATCTTTAACCGATACAGCCAAATTCGAGGTACGATCTGAGATAAGGGATGCGGAACAGCATTTGGTGGGCTCAGCTACCAGCGCAATTGTAGATAATAAGCAATGCGCACAAACGATTAGCATCAGGAACCCACATTTTTGGAATGGTAAAACCGATCCCTATTTATATTCAGCCACTATAAAATTATTAAAAAACGGGCAGCTGATTGATGAAGTAAAACAGTCTCTTGGCATACGGTACTATAAAGTTGATGCCGATAGCGGATTTAGTCTTAACGGGGAATACCTCGACCTGCATGGCGTAGGCTTTCACGAAGATGTTGAAGGCAAAGGATCAGCGGTGGATACGGCTGATTACAATAAAGATATGCAGCTGATCAAAGAAATTGGCGCCAATGCTTTGCGGCTGACACATTATCCGCATGGCCAATATTTTTATGACCTATGTGATAAAAATGGCCTGGTGGTTTGGTCTGAGATACCTTTTGTTGGGCCGGGAGGCTACAGCGGCGATGGGTACATTAAAAGTGAGGCATTGGAACAGCAGGTGAAGCAGGTGCTTACTGAAATGATCAGGCAAAATTATAACCATCCCAGTATATTTTTCTGGGGATTGTTTAATGAATTGAAGCTTGACCATGACGATCCGGTTCCATTTTTAAATCAGCTGGACAGTCTCGCAAAAAAAGAAGATTCCACAAGGCTTACTACATGCGCTACTTTTTTAGATAATGACAAATTTAACAAGGTAACCGACCTGATAGCGTGGAATAAATATTATGGCTGGTACGCCGGTGAGTTTAAACAAATAGGTATTTGGGCTGATAAAACACATAGCTTATTCCCCGGGAAGCCCTTTGCCGTAAGCGAATATGGAGCGGGAGGCAGCCCTTTTAAGCATACCGAGAACGATGATAAACCTGCTGCTGACAGTAAATTCCACCCGGAAGAATGGCAAACCAGCTATCATGAAGCAAACTGGCAGGAACTCAGCAAAAGATCTTTTATCTGGGCTAAATTTGTTTGGGCGCTGGCTGATTTTGGATCGTCTATACGTAAAGAGGGTGATGCGCCCGGGATTAATGACAAAGGCTTGGTGACCTATGACAGGCGCGTTAAAAAGGACGCTTTTTACTTTTATAAAGCTAATTGGAACAATGTACCTATGCTGTATATTACTGACCGCCGTAACATCAGCCGGCATAAACCTTTAACAACGGTGAAAGTTTATAGCACGGTTTCAAACGTGCAGCTAATAGTGAATGGAACAGCTTTGAAAAGTGCTTCTCCCGATCAATTGCATATCATTAAATGGGGAAATATTAAGCTTAAAAAAGGTCTCAATAAAATTGAAGTCCGGAGTGGTTCTGGGGATAATGTGCTGGAGGATTCATGTGAATGGACACTGGAGTAAGCACAAGGATTGTTTAACCTGAAGAAGATATTAACGTTACTGATTTTAAGATAGCAATCATCTGAATTGGTTAACTTATGTTAGTTGAAATAGGCCGGCTTTTAGCCGGTCTTATTAATTTTATGCCAGTCTTAGTTTACTGTTGCTTTTTCTAATTTGTTGTTTTGTGTTTGTTTTTAATGCAGAGATAAAACCAGCTCCCTTACCTGTTTAGTCAAGAGGAACATCCTCAACCTAAATCACACGATGATAATCTGTGGTCATCAAATGTGTAATTGACGTTTGTTTTGCTATTGTTAATTCTTTTATACAATTTTAGCGTACCACTGCCCGCACCGTCAGGAACTAAATACTTAAAACCAAATTATAAATAAATGAAAATAAAATCAAACGTGTTGTTCTGCCTGTTCATGGTGCTATCCAGTGTGGCAAATGCGCAAAAAGCTAAAACACAGGTTTCAAAAGTGTGGACTCCCGAAAAAGCCAACGCCTGGTATGCCGGGCATGCCTGGTTAAATGGTGCTGATTATATACCAGCAACAGCCATTAATCAACTGGAAATGTGGCAGGCCGACACTTTTGATTCTGCGACAATTGATCGCGAGTTGGGTTGGGCAGAAAGTATTGGTTTTAATACCATGCGCGTGTTCCTGCATAGTGTGGCCTGGAAAGAAGACCCCGCGGGGTTCAAAAGTCGTGTAAATGCGTTTTTAACCATAGCTGCAAAGCATCATATACAACCTTTGTTTGTGTTTTTTGATGATTGCTGGAATAAAGTACCGCAGCAGGGTAAACAACCCGAGCCTAAAACGGGCATCCATAATTCGGGGTGGGTGCAGGACCCCGGTCAGCCTGTATCAGAAGATCCGGCCAATTACCCCAGACTGGAAAAATATGTAAAAGATATATTGACCACTTTTGGCCACGATAAAAGGATATTGTTATGGGATCTGTATAATGAACCGGGAAATTCTGGTAAAGGTGAAAAATCATTACCCTTGCTAAAAAAGGCATTTGAGTGGGCGAGGGAAGTAAATCCTGATCAGCCTGTTAGTGCGGGGGTATGGTCATGGGACCTGGAAAAGCTCAATGCTTTCCAGGTAACGCATTCAGATGTGATCACCTATCATGATTATGAAACACCCGACCTGCACCTTCGTGTTGTGCAATTATTAAAAGCTTATGGCCGGCCTGTTATTTGTACCGAATATATGGCTCGCCCACGCAATAGTACCTTCGAAAATACGATGCCTATGCTTAAAAAGGAAAATGTAGGCGCAATCAATTGGGGATTGGTAGCGGGTAAAACAAATACAATGTACGCATGGGATACTCCCATGCCACAAGGCGGCGAACCTGCATTATGGTTTCACGAAGTCTTCAGAAAAGATGGTACACCGTATAAGCAGGCGGAGGTTGATCTGATCAAAAAATTAAATAATAAATAGTGCTCCGGGTATATTTTTGGCTTTAAGATCAGGTTTAATTAATAGCGACAATCGCATCGATGGTCTGTTTGTGAGATTAAATTAAAGACGGTGGGGCAACAACTTGCCACCATTTGGGCTATTTTATTATTTTTGGCGTTTATTTTAAAATAAACATCATTATTTACTTATTAAAAACAACTAGAATGGAAAAATTCAAGGCGTTACAGGAATTGATAATTACCGCCGAAAAAGATGCTTCGGCATTTTATGACAAGGGAAACAAGGCTGCAGGCACGCGTTTGCGCGGCGCGATGCAAGAGCTAAAGGCACTGGCAAACGAGGTTCGTAAAGAAGTGATCGAGAAGAAAAACGCATAGTAACAGTTTAAGATTGTTTTTGGAAAAAGCCCGGTTAAAGACCGGGTTTTTTTGTTTTGCTTCAATAAACATTCAATCAATAATGGCCTAAGCGGCCTTGAAACCAATAGTAAAATAAAAAAGTAAATTGAATTAAATACGAAATACTTTATACATTAGCAAAAAACTTTAGGGGTGCCTTGTGCTGAGAAATACCCTTTGAACCTGATGCAGTTAGTACTGCCGAAGGGAAAAGTAGAACGACATTATTGTTGTTTACCAATCCTCCTACGGGTCCATTCCTATTGTTTAAAAATTAAACTGGATGGACATCACCGTAAATCAACAAAGTTATTCCGTTTCCGAAGCCTGCTCTCTGCAGCAGATGCTTGACACTGTTTTTTTGCAGCCAGCCAAGGGCATCGCAATTGCAGTTAATCAGGAGATCATTCCTAAAAACAACTGGCAAACCTGCCAATTACAATCCGGCGATACTATCACTATCATCAAAGCAACCCAAGGCGGATAAAACATAAAAACTACTTATGAAAACAGAAAAAATTCCAGACGGACAAGTAATTAGCCGTACCCCATTTCCGGCATCACGCAAAGTGTATGTAAAAGGACAAATTCATAACATTGAAGTTGCGATGCGTGAAGTTAGCCTGAGCGAAACCAAACTCCATGGCAGGTTTGGCGAAACGGAACCTAATGCGCCGGTAACTATTTATGACACCAGTGGTCCCTTTACCGATCCCGACATAGAAATTAATGTAAAACAAGGTTTGCCGCGCTTACGTGAGCAATGGATAATTGATCGCGGAGATGTAGAGCAATTAGATGGGATTTCATCCGACTATGGGAACCTGCGTGCCAATGACCAAAAATTGGATACGTTAAGGTTTACGCACATCAGTAAACCATATAGAGCTTTGCCCGGCATGAATGTGTCACAGATGCATTATGCCCGAAAGGGAATCATTACACCCGAAATGGAATATATCGCCATTCGTGAAAACCAGCGTATTGACTTATTGAAAGAACAATTGAACGGGCAATATGATGTTATGGCTCATCAGCACCCCGGGCATAGTTTCGGTGCTAATACCCCAAAAGGTTATATCACACCTGAATTTGTGCGTGCTGAAGTAGCTGCAGGACGAGCGGTAATACCATCAAACATTAATCACCCCGAAAGCGAACCGATGATCATTGGGCGTAATTTCCTGGTTAAGATCAACGCTAATATTGGCAATTCGGCCGTTACTTCAAGTATTGAAGAAGAGGTAGAAAAAACCGTATGGGCCTGCCGCTGGGGCGCTGATACCATTATGGACTTATCCACCGGCAAAAATATTCATGAAACCCGTGAATGGGTGATCCGTAATTCACCTGTGCCCATTGGTACTGTGCCCATTTATCAGGCTTTGGAAAAAGTGAACGGAAAGGCAGAAGACCTGACCTGGGAACTTTTCAGGGATACACTCATTGAGCAGGCCGAGCAGGGTGTTGATTATTTTACCATCCACGCGGGGGTATTACTACGTTACGTGCCGTTAACGGCTAAACGCATTACGGGGATTGTATCGCGCGGTGGTTCCATTATGGCTAAATGGTGTTTAGCGCATCATAAGGAGAATTTCCTATATACCCACTTTGAAGAGATCTGTGAGATAATGAAAGCTTATGATGTAGCATTTTCATTGGGTGATGGGCTTAGGCCTGGTTGTATTGCCGATGCAAATGATGCCGCACAGTTTGGCGAATTGGAAACGCTGGGCGAACTGACCAAGATTGCCTGGAAACATGATGTGCAAACCATTATAGAGGGCCCCGGCCATATACCCATGCATATGATTAAGGAAAATATGGATAAGCAATTAGCACACTGCGGCGAAGCGCCATTTTATACATTAGGTCCATTAACTACGGATATTGCACCGGGTTACGATCATATTACCTCGGCTATCGGTGCGGCGATGATCGGTTGGTTCGGAACGGCTATGCTTTGCTATGTAACACCCAAAGAGCATTTGGGGCTACCTAATAAAAAAGATGTTAAGGATGGTGTGATCACCTATAAAATTGCTGCCCATGCGGCCGACCTTGCCAAAGGGCATCCCGGGGCACAGTACCGCGATAACGCGTTAAGTAAAGCCCGTTTCGAGTTCAGGTGGGAAGACCAGTTCAACCTCTCGCTTGATCCCGACACTGCAAGGGAGTTTCATGACGAAACCTTGCCTGCTGACGGTGCCAAGATCGCTCACTTTTGCTCCATGTGCGGCCCGAATTTCTGCTCGATGAAGATCACGCAGGATGTGCGCGACTACGCCAAAGAAAATGGCATGGGCGAAACTGACGCGTTATCAAAAGGAATGGAAGAAAAGTCGAAAGAGTTTTTGCAAAAGGGCAGCGAAATCTATTTGTAAAATATGGAACTGATCGTTATTTCAAATTCGGGCCCTATTGCCGATGAAAGTATCATTGTCAACAACCTGTTTCAATCGGGGTTGAAATACTTCCATATCCGCAAGCCTGAAAGCGACATTCAAACGGTAAGGGAACTGATCAACGGGATAGCACCGCGATATTATGGTCGTATTTCGCTGCATCAATTCCATGAAATAGGGCCTGAGTATGGTATCAAAAGATTGCATTATACAGAATTGGCCCGTATCCGATTAAACCAACAGCAATTGCAATCAAAGGTGGATGATGGGTTTATTTTAAGTACTTCAATCCATGATATTTCAATATTACCGGTATTAACACACTTTGATTATGCTTTTTATGGGCCCGTATTTAATAGTATATCCAAGCCTGGTTATCAAAGTAAACTACCTGCAGATTTTAAGCTGGATAAAACAAATATTAAAACTAAGGTGATTGCTTTAGGCGGCGTGGAAGCATGCAATTTGATAAGGATAAAAAATATGGGATTTGATGGCGCAGCCGTGCTGGGTATGCTTTGGAATGAGCCACACAAGGCACCAGAGGGCTTTCGTCAGTTAAAAGAAGCGTGTCTGTTTAATTATAATAATACACCTATACAATGATTGATAAACTACACTATATATCACAACAAGCTGAAAACGGATCACATCTAACCGCTATTCAGCAAGCATTAGAGGCGGGCTGCAAATGGATACAGCTCCGGGTAAAGAACCAGCCAGCCAATGTGATCCTGGAATATGCCATAACGACCAATAAATTGTGCAAGCTACATGGTGCTAAACTAATTGTTGATGATCATCCTGAAATAGCATTAGCGGCTGGAGCCTATGGTGTACACCTGGGTTTGCAGGATATGCCTATAGCTGAGGCAAGGCGAATTGTTGGCGATAAAATGATCATCGGTGGTACGGCAAATACCTTTCAGCATATACAGCAAAGGGTAGATGAAGGGGTTAACTATATAGGCTGCGGCCCTTACAGGTTTACAACAACTAAAGAAAAGCTAAGTCCGATTGTGGGTTTAAGCGGATATGAAAAGCTTGCTGAGCAAATGGTTGCTGCCAATATTAAAATACCTGTTATTGCTATTGGCGGTATTTTATATGAAGATGTTGCTGCAATAATGCAAACCGGGCTTTATGGCGTGGCTATATCGGGCGCTATCACCTTTTCGGATAACCGTGAGCAAATTGTAAAACAAATTTATCAGCAAGTAAACACATCAGCCTTAACGCAGGTTATTTAAAGCTAAGTATCAAGAAAAATGTTAAAAATAGCCGACAAGATCTTTAATTCCCGTTTGTTTACCGGTACCGGTAAATTCAGTTCTTCTGTTTTGATGGAAGAAGCGCTATTGGCTTCAGGATCAGAACTGGTAACCGTTGCATTAAAACGTGTGGATCTAAAAAATAACGATCAGGATGATCTGCTGATCCGCTTGAAATATCCGCATATTAACCTATTGCCCAATACATCAGGTGTGAGAACAGCTAAAGAAGCTGTATTTGCGGCGCAACTGGCAAGAGAAGCCTTAGAAACCAATTGGATCAAGTTGGAGATACACCCCGATCCTAAGTATTTAATGCCTGATCCTATTGAAACACTAAAAGCTACAGAAGAGCTCGCAAAATTGGGTTTTATTGTATTACCTTATATCCATGCTGACCCGGTATTATGTAAGCGACTGGAAGATGCAGGCACCTCGGCAGTAATGCCCTTAGGATCGCCGATAGGCAGTAATAAAGGATTAAAAACTATAGATTTTTTAGAGATCATCATCAGCCAGAGTAATGTCCCTGTAATTGTCGACGCAGGCATAGGTTCGCCATCTGATGCTGCCTGGGCCATGGAAATTGGCGCGGATGCGGTGCTGGTGAATACCGCTATTGCTGTTTCAGGCAATCCGGCACAAATGGCAGCAGCATTTAAAATGGCTGTAGAAGCAGGCCGTATGGCTTTTGAAGCTAAACTGGCTTTACCGGTAACCCATGCTGTAGCAAGCAGCCCCCTAACCTCGTTTTTAGATGAATAGTTTTACCGATATTTTTAAATCATTTGATTGGGATGAAACCAAAGCGGGTATCTATGCCAAAACAGGGCAGGATGTAGAACAGGCATTGGCTGCTAACAAACGTACACTGGAAGACTTTAAAGCCCTGATATCACCTGCTGCAGCACCATACCTGGAGCAAATGGCAGGTATCAGTCAGCAATTAACGCTGAAGCGCTTTGGCAAAGTAATACAAATGTATGTGCCGCTTTATCTCTCAAACGAGTGTAAGAATATTTGCACCTATTGCGGTTTTAGCTATGATAACAAGGTGAAGCGAAAAACGCTTGCGCCCATGGAGATCATGCAGGAAATTGCCGTTATTAAGGATATGGGATATGACCATGTGTTGTTGGTTACCGGAGAAGATAACGAAACCGTTAATGTAGCATATTTTAGAAAAGTGCTCGACCTGATCCGACCGCATTTCGCGCATATCTCGATGGAGGTTCAGCCGCTGGACCTGGAAGATTACCGGCAATTAACACCTTACGGTTTAAATACAGTACTGGTTTATCAGGAAACCTACCATCAGGAAGATTATAAAAAACACCATCCAAAAGGGAAAAAATCAAATTTTCAATACCGGTTGGAGACACCAGACCGCCTGGGGCAGGCAGGTATTCATAAAATGGGTTTGGGGGTTTTGATAGGATTGGAAGACTGGCGAACTGATTGTTTTTTTACGGCAGTCCACCTGAATTACCTGGAGAAAAATTACTGGCAAAGTAAATATAGCCTCTCTTTCCCTCGATTAAGACCATTTAGCGGAGGTTTAGAACCAAAGGTAGAAATGAGCGACCGGGAACTGGTGCAATTGATCTGCGCTTACAGAATCTTTAACGAAGAGGTAGAGCTCTCGATGTCGACACGGGAATCTGAGAACTTTCGGAACAATATTATTAAATTAGGTATAACCTCCATCAGCGCCGGATCAAAAACCAACCCTGGCGGATATGCGGTTGAACCTGAATCGCTTGAACAGTTTGAGATCAGCGATGAGCGCAGCCCGGGAGAAATTGCCCAGGTGATCAGATCACAAGGCTACGAGCCTGTTTGGAAAGATTGGGATAACAGTTTAGCACAATAAGCATGTTAACAACTGAAGAATTAAAGCGGTATAGCAGGCAGATCATATTGCCTGAATTTGGTTTAACCGGGCAGGAAAAACTAAAGAACGCCAGAGTGCTGATGATTGGTGCCGGTGGTTTAGGTTGCCCCATATTGCAATACCTTACAGCAGCCGGTGTAGGCACCATAGGGATTGTTGACGATGATATGGCAGACCTGAGTAACCTGCACCGACAAATCTTATATTCCACAGCTGATATAGGTAAATATAAAGCTCAGGTAGCTAAGGAAAAGCTGGGTATACTCAATCCACATACTAATATAACTGCTTTTATTGAACGTTTCTCTGCAAGCAATGCCGAACAGATCTGTAAAGATTATGACCTGGTGATTGATGGGTCGGATAATTTTGAGACTCGCTATTTGGTAAATGATACCTGTGTGACTTTAAATAAGTCGCTTGTATTTGGCTCCATTTTCAAGTTTGAGGGTCATGTTTCCGTATTTAACTATCAGGGCGGCACCAATTACCGGGATGTATTTCCCGAAGCACCACCTGCCGATGAAGTGCCTAATTGTGCTGAGATTGGTGTGTTGGGTATATTACCTGGAATAATCGGTACCTATATGGCTAATGAAGCGATTAAGATTATTTGCGGTATTGGTGAAACCTTATCCGGTAAATTGATGACCATTAACGCGCTGGATAATTCGACCAGTATTTTTAAAGTTGGGAAACCGCAAAAACAAGCTAAAGCAGCAGACAACCATATAACAGCCACGGCCACCTCTAATGAAATAACAATTGCTGAACTAAAGAAATGGCTTTCTGAAGTTCCTGGTGAAATATATCTGGTAGATGTGCGTGAAAGTTATGAGTTTGAAGATTACAATATCGGCGGAATAAATATCCCTTTATATGAATTGCAGGATCATATCGCAGTCTTACCGAGCGATAAAAAGTTGGTATTCTGCTGTCAATCGGGTCAACGGAGTAAAATGGCTATCCAATTGCTAAAACCCTTATACAAGGGGAAAATGTACAGTTTAAAAAACGGGGGTGATGGAGTATGAGTAAATATAAATACCCGGTTGTATTAACCATTGCCGGATCAGATAGTGGGGGTGGGGCTGGTATACAAGCCGATTTGAAGGCCATAAGCTCATTAGGTTGTTTTGGCACTACTGCCATTACCGCTATTACTGCTCAAAATACCTTAGGTGTTAGCAGTATATATCCTATACCGGTTGAGTTTGTCAAATCACAGATCAAAGCGGTAATGGATGACCTAAAACCCTCGGCCATCAAAATAGGTATGGTGTACAGCGCAGCACTGGCCATAGGTATTGCCGAAGCTTTAAGTGATTATCGGGATGTACCGGTTGTTTTTGACCCGGTTATGGTGGCTTCCAGTGGGGATCATTTGGTAGCAAAAGATACGATAGCAATATTTAAAAAGGTGCTTTTTCCCTTAGCTCAAATGATTACCCCCAACCTGGACGAAGCAGCGATACTGGCCGATATGGAAATTAAAACTATTGATGACATGAAAGCGGCTGCGGTACGAATTATGCAATATGGCTCGTATTCGGTACTGATCAAAGGGGGGCATTTAAAAGGCGTTGATCTGTTTGATGTCTACCTGGACCGAAATGGTGTTGAATATGTTTACAGCTCAAAAAAAATAAATACCATCAATACACATGGTACAGGATGCAGCCTGTCATCTGCTATTGCATCCTTTATCGCGTTGGGCAATGACCAGGATCAGTCGATATCAAAAAGTAAAATATATATTCAAAATGCGATTGAACAGGGTAAAGATGTTAAAACCGGGGAAGGCCATGGCCCGCTGAACCATTTTTTTGATCCTCAAAAACTAGTAAAATATGAAATGGATTGAAGGCGTCTGATAAGAAGCTTTCTACATATGGAGCAATAGAGCACCTGATTCCCTAATTTTGGTATTAAAGTTAAAAGCAGGTATGATATGCAGGTGTCTCTGGGAACTAAAAGACCCGGTTGGCCGTTAGCTAGTTGGATATTTATTTTCTAATCCCATTTATGTTAGCATATTTGAGCAATAAATGTTGAATAAAAGATAACCCAGGTTTAATTAAAAGTTTATAGGTACAAAATGACCAAATTGTTTATCGGCGGGTTTCCGCTGGACATTAAAGAACTGGAACTGGTGCAGTTGGTGGCGCCTTATGGCACGGTCAGCACCATTAAAATCGTGCGCGATAAAAAAACAAATCAATGTAAAGGCTATGCTTTTATTGAAATGCTGGAAACTGATGGTGCTGAAAATGCTGTGGCTGCTTTAAACGGCGCAGAAATGCAGGGACGGGAACTGAAGCTCAATATCGTTGCTGATGAACCACCTGTTAAAGCCTATGTCCGGTTATCAAAACCGGGCGACCCGCAAAGAAAGAAAAGGCCGCGGCGACCACTTTCCTGATCTATGCTGATTAATCTTAACGAGAGTTTACCTATATAAAATAGTTTTTAATTCAGGATTAATACAGAATTTAAACTTACATTTATAATGTATAGCCTATTGTTTATATGGAAGAATAATTACCTGATTTTTTTTTGTTCACTATTTATTTATTCCAATTGATACAGCGTTTCCATTCCCTGATATACTCAGGTAAACCCTGGTTAATAATTTTCAGGTATTTAAATCATAATCATTTCAATCACTGTAAAAAAATTATATGCTTTGTCACTATTATACTTCCATTATATTGTACAGCGCAGAAAAAGGATAGCTTAAAAGCTACTCATGATACAGTAATTAATAAATTACCGCCAAACTCGAAATTTACCCAGGTGAATGGTCGGGTCACCAACGAGTTTTCTGGTCAGCCCCTCGCATACGTAAATGTTAAATTCACCGGTAGTAATATCGGTACCAATACTGATAATGAGGGCAAATTCAGTTTAGGCGCACCAGGGTCATTTACGCATATTACATTTTCTTCTGAAGGCTACCAAAAGGTGGTTAAGGCAATAAATGGTGGCCAGAATAATACTATCAATGTTAAGCTCAAACCTAGTCAAACCCAACTTAAAGAAGTAGTTATAAACTCGGGTAAAAGTAAAAGATACAGAAATAAAGGCAATCCTGCCGTTGAATTGATTCAACAGGTCATTGATCATAAAAATCAAAACCGTATGGAAAGCACAGATTATCTGCAATATGATCGCTATGAGCGCATTGGTTTATCCTTATTTAATCTGTCACCAAAACTAACCAACAGTCATTTTTTCAGCAAGTACAAATTCATGCTGGATAGCACCACAGTCATAAACGGGCAGGTACAAACCTCGATGCCGGTTTTCTTTACTGAAAAGCTATATCAAAATTATTTTCGCAAAGCCCCGGAAAAATCTATACAGGTATTATTGGCTGAAAAGGGAATAAATATCATCAAGTTTGTAGATACGGCAGGCCTGGATATATACCTTAACCGCCTTTACGGTAATAATATAGATATCTATGACAATAATGTATTTATCATAACAAACCAGTTTCTGAGCCCTATTGCAGATCATGCTCCTGATTTTTATAAATTCTTTATTACCGATACCATACAAAACGGTAAAGAAAAATTGGTTGAATTAAGTTTTACACCACGCAATAAAGGTGATCTTTTATTTGAAGGTAAGTTACGGGTTACGCTGGATGGTCGTTATGCAGTAGAATCCTGTGAATTAAATGTAAATAAGCAGATCAATATCAATTTTATGCGCAGCCTGAAGATCAGGCTGGATTTTAAGCAGTATCCTAATGGGCGTTTTTATCTGACCAAAAGTAATGTAGATGCTGATTTTGGGATATTTAAAGATAGGGGGGCGGGTGTTTTTGGAGAGCGAACGGTAGTTTACTCAAACTATAAATTAAATGCGCCTCTCCCTGCTGTATTTTATGAGGGAAAAAGCTTACAATCAGCTGTAAATTCCAAGCAGTCAGATACCAGTTATTGGGTACAACACCGAACTGACACTTTAACCAGTGAACAGAACCATTTTTATGCCCGCATCAACCGGCTTGAAAATATGTCCTCCTTTAAAACAGCCACGTGGATAGCTTCTACACTTACAGGAGGATATGCAGACGTAGGGAAGGTACAAATAGGCCCGATCGGTTCTTTCTTTTCATTTAATAACCAGGAAGGCGTACGTTTACAGGTAGGGGGAAGAACTACTCCCAAATTTGATCAAACCATTTACCTGGAAGGTTATACAGCCTATGGCACAAAAGATAAACAGCTTAAATATGATCTCAACACCTACTTTTCACTCAATAAAACCCCCTCGTACCGCTTCCCAAATGATTATTTTAAAGTA
Organism: Mucilaginibacter mallensis; assembly: GCF_900105165.1. Lineage (NCBI taxonomy): Bacteria > Pseudomonadati > Bacteroidota > Sphingobacteriia > Sphingobacteriales > Sphingobacteriaceae > Mucilaginibacter > Mucilaginibacter mallensis. Next base: position 3,050,512 of record NZ_LT629740.1, on the reverse strand, counting down.
AGCTATTTATATGATGTTAACTTGCCCGGACAAACATTTGCTATTACTAATGAACAAGAGGCATTGTCGTCATTCAGTACAGGAAAAACAGATTATTGGATATATAATAAGATCTTCTCCTTTGCTTATGTAAAGGATTTTGAAAATCACCTTTCATATAACCTGGCTTTCAGAAACTGGAACCAGCAGGCTGCAGGCACGTTGGTATATGAGCTCAATGACCCGGATAATACCATTGTACATAATTTAACTACCACCGAAATTGACCTGGGATTAAGATATGCTCCTCATGAACAGATTATAGAGGGAACCCAGCAAAGACATAGCATTCACAGCAAGTACCCGATTTTTAATCTGCAGTTTAATCATGGCCTTAAAGGTGTACTTAACGGGTCTTATACTTACAACAATATTTACGCTAATATTTACAAGCGGTTTTATTTTTCGCAATTAGGTTATTCAGATGTTACCATGTTGGGCAGCCTTATAACCGGTAAGGTACCGTTTCCATTGCTGAGCATTAGTCCAGCCAACCAATCCATTGCTTATGATCCCAATGCTTATAATAAGATGGACTACCTGGAATTTGTAAGTGATCATTATGTGGGGATAAACTTTACACAAAGCTTTAATGGATTTTTTCTGAATAAAATTCCCTTAATAAAGCATCTGAAATGGCGGGAATACCTTTCTTTTAAAGCATTGTATGGTGGCTTACGTACGGAGAACAATCCCTTGTATTCAAAAGATCTATATCAGTTCCCGACAGGTTCAAATGGCTCAAATGGTACCTATGCACTGGGTAATACACCCTACCTGGAAGCTGGTGCAGGTATAGGAAACATCTTCAAGATATTGCGTATAGACTTAATCAGAAGATTTGACTATCTTGATCATCCGGGTATTTCGCCTTATGGTATAAAGTTTAGTTTTACGCTTGATTTTTAAATGGGATATAAACAAAAGCAATGTTAAAATGTGGCAAAACCAGCGGTTTTGCCACATTTTAACAATAAAGCGATAGAAACGATCTGTATAAATCACACGCTTATAATTAACTGACAAATGAGATAATGTCTGCGTTTATTCTTTCGGTATCCATCATGTACATGCCATGTGGCTGATCTTCATAAATTTTTAACTGGCAGTCTTTAAAAAGCTTTTGTGCTTTTTTGGCGGTAAGTTCCAGCGGGCAGCTTTCGTCCTTAGTACCGTGCAGTAATAATACCGGGATATTAATTGTTTTCAGTACTTCACGCAGGTCTGTTTTCACCCCTGTTCTTAACATTTCGATGCTTGCCTGCATAGAGGCTTGTAAGGTGATGCTAATTCCCCATTCCGTAAGATCATTTGTTACCTTGCAATTTTCGGCTGACAAATCAAAAAATCCCCCAACGATAGACCGGATGTATGCGGGCCTGTCCTTTTGCATAAAAGTGATAGCCTGATCAAGATAGATTTCATCAATACCATCCTCGTTATTGTCAGTTTTTAGCAGGAACGGTATGGTGCCTCCGATCAGGACTGCACGTTTGGTTTTTGCATCATTATTATCTGCCAGGTACTGGCTTATTACACCACATCCCATAGAATGGCCAACAAGAATTATATCATCCAGTTTAAGTTCGTTAATTAGCCTGGCAAGATCACTGGCCAGCGTTTTAAAGTCATAGCCATCCCATGGCTGGTCTGAGCGGCCGCAGCCACGCTGATCATAGGCAACACATCTATAATTTTTGCGGGCAAGGTTGTTCATTATATATTCCCATGAATCGCTGTTAATACACCAGCCATGAACAAAGAGTATAGTCTGGCCTTTACCCCAATCTTTATAAAATAAATTTGTTCCGTCTTCTGCTTTAATAAATGACATGACATTTTCCTTTCGTTATAGTTAAATTAGTTCCAAAACAGGTTTTCTGCGTCGATATCTGCTGAGAAGATCTCGGCGGCAATGATCTGGCCGTTCTCAACAGTATATACATCGGTATTATCCACTTCCAGGCTTTCACCGGAAGGTTTGGTTGCAGTCCAGCTGAGCAGGCAGGCTACTTTGCTACCATTCACACTAACCGATTTGATTTCGGATAACCGCAGGCTGTTTGCTGAAAGTTCGAACATTTTTCCTACCATCCCGAAAACTTCCATATTGGAACTTTTCAGGCCTGATACGCTGTTGTTTCCGGGTTGGTTCCACCTGATTGCCGGATGTAATAATTCTGCTAGTTTAGCATTGTCGCCTGTCTTTACTGCTGTTAAAAAGTCGATTGCTACTTCTTTTGCTTCGTTTTTCATTTTTTCTGATTTTAAATTGTTATTAAATGGACTTAACTTTTCTTAAGGATATTCGTCCTTTTCGTTAAGCAAATATCCGCAGCTTAGTAATATTGGCTATTACCATTAAGCGACAGTGATTGTCCATTTTGCGACAATCTATTGAGCTACTATTTTAAACTCCTTTTGTTAATGAAAACTTTGAACGACATTCATTTACCATATCGCGACATCTCTTGATTTTTACTGACTGCCAATGTATATTCGTTAAATTTTAAAGCAATGGAAGACCAGCAAAAAAGATTGATATTAAGCTTACTGGCCTATGCGGCTCAGCGAGATCTGTCAGTGGAAAGAATTTGCAGGTTATCCAACATTACGATGGCCGACTTAAGCGACGCCGCAAAACCACTTTCAAAAAAGCAAGTAAATGATGTTTGGCTTAACGCGATGCAGCTAAGCGGAGATTCACTGTTCGGATTACATTTTGGGGAGTCCTTACAACTGGTTGCACTCGGTGTTGTTGGTGAAGTTATAAAAAGCAGCCGGACAGTAGGCGAAGCGATTAGCATCGCAGCCTCACTGGTTCATTTGATCACCGCCGACTTTAATATGCAGATCACGGCAGCAGAAGATCTGTTTACGATTCATTTTGTACCGGTATCACCGGATTGGCAACAATCTCCGGTAACTTTACAAATGCTTCACCTGCTGATGGTCTTTACTATTCACGAACTGGATGGGCTGTTATTACAAAAGATCAGGCCTTTGGTTTTTCGCTATGGATTAAAAACTGAATATACCAAAGAATTTAATCGTGTGGCAAGGTGTGAAATTTCTATTAATGCAGGGATATTCGCCATTGATCTGAATAAGATCTTTTGGAATGAGCCCATCATCACGGCAAATTATGAATTACAGCAAGCCTTGCTTCAAAAAATAGCCCCTGAAGACAACAAAGGACCTAAAGGGGAAACCTTTCAAGGGCGCATTTATAGTTATCTGATGGCCAATTCTTATTTGGGCATGGTTTCGCTGGAAGATATCGCTGCGAATTTTGACATGAGCCCCAGGACAATGCAGCGGAAGCTGAAACAAGAAAGTGTCAATTTTCAGCAGATTACAGATGAGGTTCGTAAAAATCTGGCCATTAGTTACCTGAAGGCAGGAAACGTTCCCCTTAAACAGGTTTCCTATCTGCTCGGCTATAATGAACTAAGCGCCTTTACAAGGACCTTTAAACGATGGATGGGAATTACCCCGGGGCAGTACATGAAGTCGCAGCTAGCGCAATGATCAGGGATAAATCAGATTTGTCCATCCGTTTGCTGAACAGGAGTATCAGCCCTAAGAGAATAGCCGACAATAAGATGAAAGTAAGCTAACCGTAAGTTAGCTTACTTTCATCTTATTGCCGGGATAAAATTTACGACGCTTATAGCTTGGATACCAATTCAGCTATCCTGTTAGAGATCCCCACTTCGTTGTCATACCAGGCAACAACTTTAACCAATTTACCTATTGTTTTAGTAAGGCTTCCGTCCACAATTGAGGAATGCGTATTTCCCAGTATGTCCGACGATACAAACTGCTCTTCCGTGTACTCCATGATGCCCTTTAGTGAATTTTCAGCATAGCTTTTGAGCAGGCTGTTTAACTCATCGACAGATACCTCTTTCTTTAAATTAATCGACAAATCAACGATAGACGCATCAATTACCGGAACACGGTAAGAATAACCATCAAGTTTGCCTTTTAAGTTTGGCAGCACATCGCCAATTGCTTTGGCAGCACCTGTAGTAGTAGGGATAATTGAATAAGATGCTGCACGGGCTCTGCGCAAATCTTTATGCGGTCGATACGGCCAAATCCATTTATTGCTATTTTCATGTTGTTTATATTAATTTATGTGTTTTTCATTTATTGTCATTATCGATCACCCGATAAGGTATTTTAAATACAAAGCAAAGCCCTAACATGTTGCTGAAAATGTGCACATGTTTAAAAATATCTTTAAGATCTTTACTTAAACGCTGTTCATGGCGCCAGTTAAATTGGTGCGAAGCAGCTCTTCAATTCCATTATCTTTAAGTGCAGTCCTGAAAGTGCGCCGATAATAAGACGGCGTGGTCATTAAATGCCTTAAAAATGTCCGGCGCATCGAGATGAGGTTTCCCAGTCCGCATAACTCCGCAATTCTTTCAAGAGGTATATCCGTATCTTCCAGGTATTTTCGTGCAGTTTCTACCCGGAGTTTCTCAATAAATTTGGCAGGGGAGATGCCCGTTTGCTTATGGAAAACGCGTGTAAAGTTGCGCCTGCTCATGTTTAAATGATCGGCAATTCTCGCCAGATCCAATGGCTCGTGTAAGTGCTCGGTAAACCAGCTCTTTAATCTTTCAGCAATATTAGAACTCTCGTAAATAGGAAGTAAATTGCCAAATTGTGTTTGAAAACCTGGTCTGCTCAGGTAAAAAACCAATTTTCTTGCTACCGTTATTGCAATGTCCTTACCGTAGTCTTCTTCAACCAGTGCCAGTGCCAGGTCTATCCCTGACGATACCCCGCCGGAAGTATAAATATTACCGTCGTTCATAAAAAAGGCATTGGAGTCGACATGTACTAATGGATAAGCCTTCTTTAATCGCTCACTCAAATCCCAGTGTGTTGTTGCCTTTTTCCCATTTAACAGCCCTGCTTTTGCCAACGAAAATGCACCGCCGCAAACTGAGCCGATTCTTCGGGTATTTTGTTCAGTGAGTTTAGACAGCCATTGATAAAAACCATTGTTAGTCGGGTTTGATAGTTCCACAAAATCATTTCCAGCGATGATCAAAGTATCAATAGGTGTGGTAATATCCATTACACAACTTTGACAATGAATTTCAAGACCTGATGAAGTATTAACTTTCTTATTTGATGTAGGTGATGCGACAATAACATCATAACCATCCGTGGATGAAGATAGGCATTTATTCGCAAAAGTAAACACGTCAGCAGGACCGGCAAAATTAAGTAACGTATTACCGGACATTGCAACAATGACCACTTGCTTCTTTTTGCTTTGGCAATCAGATTCAGATCTTTCGTGATTCATAATACAAAAATAAAGTAATATAACAAGGTCTCAAAGGACATAAATTATACAATTCGGGCCATTTTATAACGGAGCTAAATGTGTTAGTTGGCGAGCGATACAAAGCGTGGGCCTGCAAAAATGGCTTGTATTTAACAAGTTGAAAGACCAAGCATAAAACACCAATGACAGCAGCACTCGCTAAATCTTAAATTATTTCTTTGATTGCTTGGAAATTAAACTTTCAATGTATAGGTTTATAGAAAGTTATTTAAAACTCCCTGTATTATTAAATAATGATAAACCTATCACACTTTCACCAATGATTAATGATATATTGGTTTTGCTTAGAGATAAGCTTAACGATTATTGCCGCCTAAAAACCGGTACGCTTGAAGATAAAGTTTTTTTTCCTGACGGCGCAAATCTTGATCCGGCGCAATTTCCCGTTAATTCTGTTGTCCCTATTTTAGTTAATTATGAAGAAGAAAAGCAAATAAGGAATGCAAACAGGTTTGAAGGGGTAATCAGAGACAATGTGAAAATAGGGGGTAGCCCGGCAATCTATTTGAATTTAATGGTGCTTTTTGTTATTCGTTTCTCCAATTATGAGCAAACCATGAAATTCATGTCGCTGATCATCAGTTTTTTTCAAACCAATAATTTATTCGATCAATACTCTGCTCCAGATCTGCCACCTAATATTGATAAGATAAGATTAGAACTGCAAACAATGTCGTTCGGCGAGCGGAGCGAGTTATGGAACTCACTCAAATCACCTTATCAACCCTCTGTGCTATATAAAGTAAGCATGCTTGCTTTTGAAGACGAGGTGTCAATAGCGTTAACTAGTGGTGTATCTGACCTTAAAAATAGTTTACAAAGCATCTAATGATTCTTCGCAAAGTAATCAGTATTGATTTCAGGCATGACTATTTCGGTCTGGTTACCCCTGAACTGTTTGGAATTTTTCCAACAGAAACATGCAAGAGCCTGATGAAACAATACGGATTGCGCCAGGACAAAGGATTTCCGTTGGTGATCTACTCAAACGCACCCATAAACAGCACCTTACCCAAAAAAATATCTTTTGATTTTCTGCTTCAATGTAAAGACCAATGCTTTTTAACCTATACCAATTTCCCGCCGACAACGCAAGACCAGTTTTACCTGTTCACCAACAAAAAGGGCTCCGATCTGCAGCTTTCGGTTGTTGCTAGAAAAGATTTGGATTTGCCCGGTGATGCCAATGTGTTTGGAGCCATCAGCATAAATGCTAATGTTACAGCCTCTGCCGTGTTTGCTGTTAATTTTCAGCCTATAAAATTAAAATGGAAATATTATATAATTTCAGCACAGCCTGACGTGCAGGCAGTTGTTGACGGTAGTTTTCAGTCCATTGCCTTTGAACAAAATGATAAACCCCAATCAGATCCGGTTTATACTTCACTGACCACGCGTTTTCCGAATGCCGGGGTCGCTGTTTTTGAATCGGAAAAAGAAATACCGCTAAGCAACCGCGGACTAAGAAACATCAAACTAAAAAATCCTGAAAATAATACAACCATGATAAGTCATTTACCAAACCCACGTCCCGGAAATGGCGGCATAACCATTATTAACCTTTAACCATACCTTGCAATCCCTCTAAAAACAACAATATGGCAGCATACTCAACTCCAGGTGTTTACGTTGAAGAGATTTCAACGCTCCCGCCCTCAATTGCACAGGCTTCAACAGCAATCCCGGCTTTTTTAGGTTATACCGAAAAGGCTTCAAACAATGGCATCGCTAATAGCCTTAACTTAGTACCCACACGTATCAGCAATATGCTGGAATTCAGGCAGTACTTTGGCGGGCCACAGCAGGCAAAATTTGAAATTACTTATTCCGACAATGCGCTGCGCAGTGTAACCGCAACTCCGCCGGTACACAAATTGTATTACGCGCTCGACCTTTATTTTAGAAATGGCGGCAGCAGTTGCTATATTGTTTCGGTAGGCAACTTTGGTACTGATAAAGTTACCGCAAAAGCAAAGGATAGTTTTACAGACGGGTTAACTGCACTGGCTGCTGAAGAAGAACCCACGTTGTTAGTCTTATCTGAAGCTGCCGACCTGGGTGCTGAACAATATTACACCCTGTGCCAGGAAGCCTTAAAGCATTGCAGCGGTTTTAAAAACAGGTTCTGCATATTGGATGTGCCGCAACCGGCAGCAGGTGTTACTATTGAAGCTGCATTTAAAGCATTTAGGGAAAAAATGGCTACATATCTGAAATATGGCGCAGCTTATTTTCCACATCTGCGTACTTCTTTATCCTATGAGTTTACTGATAAAAATGTAACGTTTAAGGGTGCCGAGCTGAAAGATAAAGATCTTTCAGCATTTTTAACTGCAGATACCGGACTTTACAATGCCATTAAACTCGAGCTTGCATCGCCGCAGTACAGCGTAGTGTTACCTCCTTCGGCTGCAATTGCCGGCGTATATGCCGCTGTTGATGCAGAAAGAGGTGTTTGGAAAGCGCCCGCAAACGTGGCGTTGAACGCGGTTATAGCCCCAACGGTTAAGATTACGACCGAAGCGCAGGACAAGATGAACATTGACGTAACGGGTGGCAAATCCATCAATGCCATAAGGGCCTTTAGTGGTAAGGGCATTGTTGTATGGGGAGCACGCACCCTGGCCGGTAATGATAATGAATGGCGTTATATTTCGGTACGCAGGCTATTTTCAATGATTGAAGACTCTGCGATGAAAGCCACTTTCTTTGCCGTTTTTGAACCTAACGACGCCACTACCTGGCTTAAAGTACGAAGCATGATCGAAAGCTTCCTTTACAGCTTATGGCAGCAGGGCGCGCTGGCTGGTCCAACCCCGCAGGCAGCCTATTTTGTAAATGTGGGCCTGGGTTCTACCATGACCAGCCAGGATATTCTGGAAGGCCGCATGATTGTAGAAATAGGAGTGGCAGCAAGCAGACCAGCCGAATTTATTATTCTGCGTTTCTCGCATAAACTACAGGAAGCCTAAAAATTAATCAATCAACCAACCATCTCAATTAAAGCAAAATAAACATGGCAGTATCTCAAGACCAAATAAAAAGGGATTATCCTTTACCGGTATATAATTACAAAGTTGATATCGGTACCGAAACCATTGCATTTTCAGAAGTTTCGGGTTTGGAGCGCTCGTTCGAAACCATTACTTATAAAGAAAGCCCGGTTGGCTCAGGCACCGTGGGCCCAAATGTTATGCTGATGCCAGGCGCACCAAAACCGCTTAACATCACGCTTAAAAAAGGTTATGTAAAGGGTAAAAGTATGGCGGTACTTTACAACTGGATTAACGCTACCCAGCTTAACCGCACCGAAAAGCGCGACTTAACCGTGCACCTGTGTGATGAGAAGGGCGAATCAGTAGTGCGCTGGAAAATAATTGATGCATTTCCGGTTAAACTGTCGGCACCATCCTTCAGCGCGAGCTCTAATGAGGTTGCAATAGAATCGATGGAGCTGATGGCCAGTCGCTTGGAAATGAGTGAGAAATGATTCTAAGGATAACCCTGCGGCACTTTAATTTATATTTGTGAAAACTAATTATCCTTTACTTACCTATAACTACAAAGTATCTATTGGGAAAGACACCATGTCTTTTTCAGAAGTGTCGGGGCTGAGTATCAGTTATGACAAAGTTGTTTATAAACATGGTCTGAGTTTCCTTACCGGCCCGGTAATTGCCCGCGGGCAAAAACATCAGGGCACTGTAAGCCTTAGGCGTGGGCTGGCGGCCGACCGCAACGAGTTGTATGCATGGCTGGAAGATAAGTCGTTCAAAGATATTTACATAGATCTGTGCGACGAAACCGGCAACGCTGTTGTGCGCTGGGAACTGGTGCGCGCATTGCCGCTAAAGCTTGACGCTCCGCAGCTCAGCGCCAGGGGCGCCGAAGTAGTTATAGAAAGCCTTGAGTTTATAGTTACCGACCTGAAAATAAAATACCTGTAATGACACTTTTGACCACGCTTTTAGAACCCGTATTGAAACACCGTTTCGGCGTTTTTTTCTATACGCAAAATCGTGTGCCTAATATGCTGGATATCCGTTTTCAAAAAGTATCGGGCATTGGGCTGGAGCTTGAGTTGCACAAATTTACCGAAGGCGGCCAGAACCAGTATGTACACCGTACACCCAGCAGAACATCGCATGGCAACCTGGTGCTGGAACGCGGTATCATTACCAAATCTACACTCAAGAAATCGTTTAACGAGGCTTTCTATGAGTTTAAGTTTGCGCCGCTAACCGCACTGATAATGGTATTTAACGATGTAGGCATGCCGGTTGCTGGTTGGGAGTTTCATAAAGTAATCCCTGCAAAATGGTCGGTTGGCGCGCTTAATGCCGAAACCAGTGAAATGATGATTGAAACCATGGAACTATCTTACTCATGGTTCAGAACGCTTGATATACCGGGCGCGCAACAATACATATAAAATGGCTGTTGAAATTAAGGAGATGGTGATCAGGGCAACTATAGTTGCCGATAAACATGGAGAGGGTGACCAATCCTCTGCGCCTGTCGCTGTAGATCAGAATGAGATTATCAAGGAGTGTGTAAAAGAAGTATTGCGCATAATCAAGAAAAATAACCGGCGATAATTATGTTCAGCTTTCAGAAACTCGAGAAGTTAAAAATAAAGGTATATAATGCCATAGAAAGGAGCGGCCCCGCAGCTGTTGTATTTGAGGTAATGTTCAACCCTGAAACATATTCTATTACCTACAACAACAGATACGGATCACAGCAGGGTATTAATACCAGCGGGACAAGCCGCAAGTATGAGCTAACCCATCCCGAAACCATGAGTTTTAAACTTATTTTCGATGCTACAGCTGCATCTGATTTCGGGTTATCAAAAAAGGTGGACGTTTCTAAGGAAGTTAGTCGCTTTTTAAAGGAAGCCTTTTATATGGATGGCGACAGTCATGAGCCCAAGTATTTAAAAGTAGAGTGGGGGACGCTGGTTTTTAATTGCAGGCTTCAATCTGTAACGGCCAATTATACCTTGTTTGACAAATCGGGCAAGCCGCTCAGGGCAGAGCTAAGCACTTCCTTTTTCAGCGATATAAAAGATAGCGAACGACTAAGAAGGGAGCGTAAGTCATCACCCGATTTAACCCACAAACGGGTTGTGAAAGCACATGATACACTGCCTTTGCTTTGTAAAGAAATATATGGTTCAGAAAACTATTACATCCACGTAGCTCAGGCTAATAAGCTGCTGAGTTTTCGCGATTTGAAACCAGGTCAGGAATTATTTTTTCCACCAATAGAGAAATAAGATGAGTGTTGTAACCATCACCATAAAAAGCAACGGAACAGTTATGTCGGCCGATTATCAGCTGTTAGCGGTTGATATTGCACGGGAAGTGAACCGGGTACCTTATGCAGAACTGTTGCTGATAGATGGAGATTATGCCAAACAGGAATTCAAAATAAGCGACGGCGATTTTTTCGACCTGGGTAAAGAAGTAGAGGTTTCACTGGGGTACAGCACAGGTAGTGAAAATGGAAGAACAGCGTTTAAAGGTATCGTTATGAAACAAGCGCTCCGGCAAACTGCCGAAGGTTGTGTGCTGAGCGTGGAATTGAGCGACAAAGTGATAAGGATGACCAGCACGCGCAATAGTAACGTATTCAGTGATTTAACCGACGGTGAGCTGATAAGTAAGCTAATTGAATCGGATGGGTTGAATGCCCTGGTTGATGCAACGGAAACTGTGCATACACAAATAGTGCAGTACCAGGCAACAAACTGGGACATGATGCTTACACGTGCCGAGGCTAACGGTTTATTGGTGATTACCGACAATGGTGCTATATCTGTAACCAAACCCGATTTTACAAAGGCTGCGGTTATGGAATTTGAAGTAGGCATTAGCCTGCTTGATTTTGAAATAGAGCTTGATGCAGGCAGCCAGTACACCGGTTTTAAAAGCAGCATATGGAACCCTGATGAACTAAACCTGACAACCATGTCGCCCTCAGTCAATTTCAGTATTGATCAGGGTAATTTAAAACCGCGCGCTGCAGCCGCGGCTATAGGATTTAAAGAGAATAGTCTTCTTTCAGCGGTACCAATGCCCGAGACGGAGGCCAGCGCATGGGCAGAATCACAAACGCTAAAAAGCCATATGGCAATGCTTAAGGGCAGTTTCACTACTTCGGGTACGTTGGATATATGCGTAGGTAATATGTTCAGCCTAAAAGGGGTGGGCAAGAAATTTACAGGAAAGAATATGGTGAGTGGTATACGTCACCAGGTAACTACCGATGGATGGTTAACTACCTGTCAGTTTGGTACTTCGGCCGAAAGTTTTTCTTCGGCCATGCAAACAGCTGATGCAAAAGCCGCAGGCCTGCTGCCAGGTATAGGTGGCCTGCAAACAGGTATTGTAGAGGCGCTGGAAACCGATGCCCAATATGGTTTTATGGTAAAGGTAGCGGTTGCTGGTATAGACAGTAAAGACAAGAGCGTTCATGCCCGCATGGCCACTTTGGATGGGGGCGAGCAACACGGGATTGTTTTTTGGCCGGAAACTGGCGATGAAGTGGTATTAGGTTTTCTAAATGAAGATCCGCGTTTCCCGATAATTTTAGGTTCATTATTTGGCAAAAAACAACAACCCCCTTTGGTACCTGCTGAGAAAAATCCGGAAAAAGGAGTGGTAACCCGGCAAGGTTTAAAAATGATCTTTAACGACGAAAAGAAAACCGTCAGTATCAGCACCTCAGACCAGCGCAGCATACTGATTGATGAGGAAAATCATTTAATTGAAATAAGCGACACAAATGACAACAAAATAAGCCTTAGCGATGAAGGTATTTTGTTAAAAAGCAATAAAGATATTATGCTTAAAGCAGATGGCGATGTGCGCATTGACGGAAAGAACATCAATATAAAAGGATCAAAAATAGATTTAACCTGATAACGACAAACAATGAAAGAAATAACCTTAACATTTAGCTTAGATGAAATAAATACGGTACTTGAAGCCCTGGGGGGTAAAAGTTATGTGTCGGTATTTGCACTGATAGAGAAAATTCAGGCACAGGCACAGGCGCAGCTTGCCAATAGCGAAGCCTCAGAAGAGCAGAAAGCATAATTAGAGAAGCTAATTTAACCAACACTAATGGATAATCAGGAAGCATTTCTGGGCAGAGGGTGGAGTTTTCCGCCACAGTTTTTTGCCAATGGCAACCAGGTGGCCATGGTATCAGCCGAGGAAGATATTAACCAGAGTCTTTTTATTCTTTTTTCTACTGCGCTCAAAGAAAGGGTGATGTTCCCGGAATACGGCTCAGATATGTCGGGTTATGTTTTTGAAGAAATGAGCCAAAGCTTGATTAATTCATTACAAGACAGTGTTACAACCGCTATATTGAAAAACGAACCGCGTATAATAACCGAAAACGTGCAGGTTAGTGTAAGCGACTTGCAGGGGCGGCTGGATATTGCTATTGTTTACACGATACTCGCCACTAATAACAGGTATAACATGATTTATCCCTTTTATTTAAATGAAGCCAACACTTAATTAAACCCCATGACTGATATTGTGATAACCGATGGCGATCAAGCCGTATTTACACCAGCTTTCGGGGCTGCCATCGTGGTTGTTAGGCCAGGCCGTCTTACAGGATCGGGCAAAAGCACTTTAAGCGGAAAGAAAATCTGTGTTGAGGGGGATGAAAAAAAACTTGAGGTGCCGGGCTGCGCTTATATTACCCCCCAGTTTATTATACCGGGAACGGGTACACTAAAAATTGCGGCATTAGGCGCAGATCAGCTTACAAAAAAATCAAAAGATGGGGGTAAGGCCATATTGCTGAAAGGCTCGGTATTTACGGCTGTTTTCGAAGTTCTAAGTCCGGCTCAAGATCCAAGCAGTCCGCCGCCCAAACCCGATCCGGTGCCTAAATATAGCGGGACCGGTCAGTTGGTGAGTTTTAACATAAAATTTAAGGCTGATTAAAATAAACGGACATGATCAGCAAATTAAACCCTCAGCATATTAAATACCGCGATGGCCTAAGCCAGTTGGCTCGGGTATCGCCTGAATTAAACCCGGACAATATTAAGGTTGATGAACGCCGCCTGGAAGATTTTATACATTTTGCGCGGGAATTGGCGGAGCACCTGAACTTCTATAATGAACAAAATCAACAGGCGGGCACGTGGACAGGTTTTTTAACGCACCCCTTATACCAAGGCCGGGAAAAAGAGTGGTTTGAAGACCTTGCCGCTTTTATAGAAAACACGGAAGCATTTACTGAAAATTACCCGGCAGCAGCTCAGGCTTTTTCATCGCCGCACCTGGCGCTTTTTATAATATTTTTAAAATTGCTGGAAAAGGTTCAGAAACAGCTAAATACATTTTCAAAACAACATCTCGATTTTTATTATCACCAACTGCTGGGCCTCAGCAAACGGAAACCGGTGCCTGACGTAGCCAATGTTATTGTACAGCTATCGCCGCAGGTTAATCAGTTATTATTACCTAAAGACACGGCACTAAACGCAGGGAAGGATATGAATGGCCTTGATCTATTATACCGTACGCAAAAAGAAACCCTGATTACACGGGCGGCTATTGCCGGTATTAAGACCCTGTTTGTCGATACGGAAAAAATAAAACCGGCCAGTATGGGCCAGGGCAATCCGAAAGAGACAATTAAAGATCTGCTCAGCATTGCGTTAGATTACGATACGTTCGATCCGCTCTTATTTTATGACGGTAAGGATATTAACAAAACATTGCTCAGCGAGACTGCGGCAAAATACCAGCTTAAAACTGACGAACTTGAAGACGCTGTAAACTATGCTTTGGCAAAACCGGGTACGGTAAGTTTTTACCAGGTCATACAAAACCTCAGGCAGGCTTACCAGCGGCATAAAATACATCTGCAGCGCCTTGCTATACGCGATACATTGCCTTTGTTTGCCCTGATAGGAGAGATTATGGGTGGTGAAAACGGGATGATGCCGTTGTTTATGGAAAAAAGGATAACCAAAGATGTTTTTCTGCACCTAAACAATTTTTTTCCAAACGATGACCCGCCGCAGCAAAATCAATCTGAAGAGCAATCGCGTGCAGCGCTGTATATTAAGCGCGACCTATTGCTCTCCTTTGTCGATTTTAAACAACTGGCTGTACTGATTGAAAAGCAGAAGAATATTACTGATGCCGATTGGGTAATTGCGTATGAGATACTTGCCGGTGTGCTGGAAAAGAAAGGTAAATTTTATGAGTTACCAGCCTTTCAACACTGGTATGATATCCAGGCAGCGGATGTACTGAACAAGCATACCAATATTGCTGATAAAACCGGGCCTATTGCCCTGGGCAAAAATGAAGATGCTGTGCAAATGCGCATAGTTGCGCTGGGTTTCGCAATTTCCTCGCCACATTTTGCATTGTCGGAGGGAGAGCGTATTATCAACCTTCAGCTAAAAATTCAGGCAGGCAGCCCGCTTAAATTAGCAAGGTTAAAAAAAGAGCTGAGTGAAACTAAGCAACCGCCATTCAGGTACCTGCTGGGTAAGGGCAATGATTGGAAAGAAATAACCGATAGCAAGGCAGAACTGCTGTATGATAATTTTGATGTGCTGCGCATCAGGTTGAATGTAAGTACTCAAAAAACGGTTGATGCAGATCAGCAACTATTGCCGCCGTCCATGCGCCATATAGCGGCTGACAGACCGATATTGGCTTTATTACTAAACCACCAAAGCAGCAAAACCGGCAGCGAAGAGGTGAATGGTGTTGAGCGTTGGTACGATTATTTCCAGGACATGGAAATAAAAGAAATAAAGGCCGAGGTAAGCGTAAAAGGCCTGCAATTGCTGCGCATACAGAATGACTTTGCCGAACTGAGTCCGCAGAAACCGTTTGAGCCTTTCGGGGTACAGCCGCAAGCGGGGAATAATTTTTATTTTACCCATCCCGAGCTGGCAGCTAAAAGTCTCAATACCTTATCGCTCAACTTTACATGGATTAATAAACCTGCCAGTTTCGAAAACTATTATAAAGATTACCAGGCTGTAGCTGATAAAACAGCCAAGGGAAAAGACCTCACTATCGACTTTGGGTTCAAAGCCAGGGTTCGCATGTACACCGATCATACGCCAAAGGTTCTTGTGGATAAAGACATTAACCTTTTTGAGGACAATACCATTACGTTGGCAAAAACCGATGAAGAATTGCCAATGGACGTTTTAGACAACCGTGATGATGTGGTGAGCCAGAAACGCTATTTCGGCCTGGAACTACTACAGGATTTTAATCACGGCGTTTACCCCATTTTGCAAACGCTCCAGATGGTAAACTATAGCAATGATGAGCTGAAGAAATATATTCTGAATCCACCTTATGCTCCAAAACTTCAGCGATTTACTGTCGACTATACCACGACTTTTACCCTTGGTGCAGAAACATGGGGTGCCCCGGCCACAATTTTTCGTATTGGCCCTTTCGGTTATGCCAAACTCAGTGAAGGGCTGCTTCAACCATTTAGCCTGCTGCCGGTTTTTAAAGAACAAGGGCATCTGTATATTGGCATCAGCGGTGCGCAAAAAAATCAAAACCTGTCCCTATTGTTTCAGCTTGCCCAGGCAACGGCCAATCCAGAGCTGACACCGCCTGTGCTTACCTGGAGCTTTTTGCGCAATAATACATGGGAGCCGCTTCCGGCAGCGTGTATTGTTACCGATACCACAAATAACTTGACAGGCAACGGAATAATCGAGTTTAGCATTCCCGATGAAATAACGGATAATAATACGCTTTTTCAGGAAGGTTTATATTGGCTTAGCGCTACTGCCCACGAGAATGTGGCCGCCTTGCCAGCCATTGTCGATATTGCCGCCCAGGCCGTAGCAACGGTGTTTACAGACCCCGGAGATGCCGGCGAGCACTATGATGCCGCGCTTCCACCGGGAAGCATTAAGAAGGCGCAGCAAGACTTTGCGGGCATAGCTAAATTGAATCAGCCTTACCCGTCTGAACACGGCCGGCCAGCCGAGCAGGACAATATGTTCTATACGAGGGTGAGCGAACGCATCAGACACAAGAATCGGGCACTTACGCTATGGGACTATGAGCGCCTGGTACTGGAAAACTTCCCTGAGGTTTATAAGGTAAAATGTATCCCGGTTAACACACCTGCGCAAAACGAGCTTAGTGGTGCAGTAGATATTGTTGTCGTACCCGATATTAGGCGGAATGCAGCATTCAATTCCTTTGAACCCCGGGCATCGGTAAATCTGCTTCAACGCATTACCGCATGGTTAGAACGCCGCACGCCGCCATTTGCCGAAATTAAAGTTAGAAACGCGGTTTATGTAAAAATAAGGGTTAAAACACTGGTAAGCATTAAAAAAGGCTTAAGCAAGGAATATTACCGGCAGCAATTAAATACCGACCTTAAAAAACTGTTTTCGCCCTGGGCCTTTGACCACGATGCGGACCTGATTATCGGCGGCGCTGTATATCAGAACGTAGTTGTGTATTTTATTGCCAAACTGCCTTACATTGATCATGTAGCAACACTTTCGCTTGCGCAGGGTACGGCAGATGGGACATATGAGGATATCAAACCAATGAACACGCAAAATACCGATGTCATCCTGGTATCTGCACCAACTCATACTATTCATTTGATGGAAGACGACGATGTGCCGCTTGATCCGAGAGTGGGTATAGGTTACATGGAAATTGCGCTGGATTTTAGAGTTTATTAAAAAATATTAAAAATAAAAAGCCATGGCTACAAAAGCAGAAATTAAAAGTAGGTTTAAAACTAACAGTATACCTACAGAGAAAGATTTTGCCGATCTGATCGATTCTGGCATCAACAAAGACGATGATGGTATTGAGCGGGAAAGCGGTGGCGGTATACATATTACCGGCAACGGAGACACACAAGAGGTATTATCCTTTTCGCGGTCAGATAATCCCAAACAATCGCCCTGGAAGATCAATCTTAACCCGGTCGGTGGCAGCCCTGGCTTCAACATTACCGACGATAAAACGGCAAGCCGCCTTGTGATAAACGAGGAGACCGGCAATATTGGCGTAGGCGCAGTTAACCCACATACACGGCTTACTGTGGGTGGCGCAATTTATTTTAATTCCGAAATTCTTTCTCCGAATAAACAGGGCGGATATTTATCGTGGAACCGTAGTGGCAGTGTCGGTGAAACCAATTTTATTAATAACAGGGGCGAAGGAAAGGGAGGGTTTGAGTTTATTAATTGCGATGCTGACGGGGCGAACATGAAATCTATTGGTAAAGTTGATGGAGATGGCGAGTGGAAACTTTCAGAATTACTCGTTGATGGCAACATCGGCATAGGCGTAGCAAAGCCCGAAACTAAACTTGATGTGAATGGTAACATTTCCGCCACGGGTATTCGCCTTAAAAATAGTGGCTGCATTAAGTTAACGGGAGATAAGGATGTAGATGTAATAACCACTGACCTTGGTTTGTATTCAACACTTCCCAACCGGTGGATGAGATTTGTTACTAACGAACAACCTATGTATTTCTTTACAGATTACAAGGATGCCAGCGACGGCCGTATAGGTACAGAACCTACGCTTATTGTAGGCAGTAATAGATCTGTTGGTATAAGTACAGCTATAAATACTCAGCCCTGCGCGCGGCTTGCTGTAAATGGAGCAATTTACTTCAATTCAGAATCGGTTACAACTAATAACCAGGGCGGATATTTAATATGGAACCGTATCGGACGGGGTGAAAGCTGTTTTGTTAATAACAAAGGCACTGGGACCGGGGGGTTTGAATTTGTTAATGCCGACGCCGATGGTTCCAATGAAAGAACTATTGGTAAAGTAAGCGGAGGTGGCGAGTGGAAACTTCCGGAATTGAGGGTTGACGGCAACAGTACTATAGGCGCTAACCTTGATGTCGCCAGTAAAATAACCATTCGGGAAGGGGTCAGCCTTAAACATAATGGTTGTATCAAGCTAATAGGTGATGCAGATGTAGACCTGCAAACTGCTGATCTTGGCCTGTATTCAACCAAAGCCGGTTATAATATGAGATTTGTTACTAATAAGGCCCCTATGTGCTTTTTTACAGATTATGAGGATGCAAGCGGGAAACGTGCCGGTACTGCGCGTACTCTTATTATTGATACTAACGGATCTGTAAGTGTAGGTAATGAAAATCCGCATGCACGGCTTACGGTAAATGGAGCAATTTATTTTGATTATGAAAGTGGTTCCCTCAATAGACAGGGCGGATATTTAACGTGGAACCGCAGTAAAGGCGGTGGCGAAACCAACTTTATTAATAACAAAGGCCAGGGAAAAGGAGGATTTGAGTTTGTTAACTGCGATCCTGATGGTTCGAATTTAACAGCCATCGGTAGAGTTGAAGGAAGTGGTTTATGGAAATTCAAAGACCTGGATGTTAGCGGAAGCGTTAGTGGAACTGCGTTTAACAGATTTTCTGACAGGCGGATAAAAAAAGACATTACCCATGCCGACCCGGCCGCTGGCCTGAACCTGCTTAACCAGCTAATGGTGACAGATTATCAATATATCGACGCACGTAATGAACAATCATACTTTACAAAAGGTTTTATTGCACAGGAACTGGAAACGTTAGTGCCCCAGGCTGTTGTGAGTCGTCAGGGCTTTATACCCGATATTTATGAAAAACCGGACAGTGTTACAGCCCTGAACGACCATGTGATTTTTGCGATGACAACTCCGCATGGCCTGAGCGAGGGCGACATAGTGAAGCTGGTTAAGCCATCGGGTGATGCAGAGAAAACTGTAGCGGTTATTGATCAAAATTGTTTCAGCGTTGCCGGTAAGGCTGATGAGTATAATGATGTGATGATATATGGCAAACAGGTAAATGATTTGAAAGCGGTCGACTACAATCACCTGTTCATGCTTAATATCAGCGCCACGCAACAGCTTACTAAAGAACTGGCCGCGCTTAAAGATGATCATGATCGCCTTAAAGCATATGTCAGATCAATTGAAGCGGGCATAACATTAAACGTAACCGAAAACCTGCCAAATTAATTTAATGATGGACAACCAGCTGCGTTCGATAACCTTGAGCAATGATCCGTATAATCACTCTGCTCTTGATTTCGACCAATTGAGAAATGAGGGCATCCTGTTGCTGCAGCGGCTGGCAGGTAATACCTGGACAGACCATAACACGCATGATCCGGGTATCACCATCCTCGATCAGCTTTGTTATGCACTTAGCGAATTAAGTTACCGCGCCGGTTTTGATATTACCCAGATACTTGCACAGCCTGGCGGGAACACTTACAACAGCCTGTACAGTCCGGCAACCATTTTAACTACCAACCCTGTTACGTTAAACGATTTCAGAAAAGTACTGTTGGATATAGAGGGCGTTAAAAATGCCTGGATAGAAAAAGCCGGTAACTCCCAGCCCGTAATTTATTTTGATGCCGGGAAAAATGAGCTGACGCTCGACCGCGAAAAAAAAGCACTGCCAGACCTGAAAACCGTGCCACTGGAACCAATAAAAATAAAAGGCCTGTACAATGTATATGTGTTTGCACCAGAGGTAGCCGAAAAAATTATCAGGAAACGATTGTACGCCTGCCGTAATCTTTGCGAAGACTATGAACAGATACACCTGGTTAGCGGTGAAAAAATTACTATTGCCGGTAAAATAGAGATAGGGAATGCCGATGATATTAACAAAGTGGCCGCCCGTATTTTAAGCAGGCTGGCCAACTGGATATCGCCGGGCATTCGTTTTTATACACTGGCAGAAATGCTGGCAAAAGGAAAAACGGTTGACGAAGTAATGGATGGGCCAGCGTTGGAGCATGGCTTTATAGATGATGGCGAGTTGGAACAACTGTGCCAAAAACCGAAATTATATGCGTCTGACCTGATTAGAGAGATAATGACTGGACCGGAAGTGCGCGTAGCCGACAATCTGTGCATGTATTCCAACTCAACACAGGGCAATTGGGTGTTGGCACTTAACCCCGAAAGTGTACCCGTACTGGATGTGGATGCTACCCTGGGTAAGCTTAAGTTTGAAAAAGACGGAAGAGAACTGAATTTGAACAATGAGTTGGTAAAAAGGTATTTTGATGAATATAAGCAGGTTGGTACAAATAAAGTGCTGCCACCGGCACAGCGGGATATACTGCCGCCTGAGGCTACCCATATCGACCTTTCTGCCTACTATTCTATTCAACATCATTTTCCGGATGTATATGGCATCGGGGAAGGTGGTTTACCTGAAACGGCAGGCACCCTGAGACAAGCGCAGGCCAAACAACTAAAAGCATACCTGCTATTTTTTGAACAAATACTGGCCAATTATTTTCAGCAGGTAGCCGGTGTAAAAAACCTCTTTGGCTTTTCGGCCACAGAGGGTGAAACCGATGGCGCTGACATCTGGAAAACTACCTATTTCAGCCAATCATTAGTGGATAAAGTGCCGGGTATCGGGCCGCTGTTATCCGCAACATATCAGGCCGACATTAACAGTATAACCGAGAGCCCCGATGCCGCCATATCTCGTAAAAACCGTTTTCTTAATCATCTGCTGGCCAGGTTTGCTGAAAGTATGGATGATTATGCCTTGTGGCTTCAGGATGTAAGGCTGTCGCAGGCAGCTTTGGCCGATGATGCAGGTGAGGCAAGCGTTTCTGAAGCGCTTATTCACGATAAATTGGATTTCCTGGCCGGTTATCCGGTTCACAGCAGCCAGCGCGGAAAAGGCTTTGACTATTTCCAGCCCTCAAACCCCAAGGAAGAGTTTGGTTATCATGATAATGTTTCGGGACTGGAAAAACGCATTGCCGCCAAACTGGGAATAAAAAAGCCCGGAACATTTTACCTGATCGAACACATCCTGCTGCGTCCGTTCCCGGCAGACGAGCAGCGCCTGCAGGAATTGCGTAAAAATCGGTATTGCTCTTCCGTCAGCTGGGTTTCCGCTGGTTGTTATATGTGTGTCTTGCCCGCTCATGATCTTCAAAACGGAGATCAGATTGTGGTGATTTATAAAGGTAAAGAAATTGCCGCCAGCGTATCAGACGTATTTGCTGATAAATTCAATATCACACTGAGTCAGCCCGATCAGTTACCCGAAAAAATAGAAGCATCAGAGATAGCATGGCGCCGTGCAGATATTCAGGCAACCATTTTTGCGTTTACTGAAAATGCCACCGAAAATAAACAGAACGACCCTTATTCATTTCAGCTCACATTTGTTTTCGGGACAGAAAAAGACGAGCGGTTTGTCAACCAGAATTTCCTGGAATTTGTAAAAACCACGGTGCGGCAAGAAACCCCTGCCCATATCACGGTATATATTAAATGGCTTGAAAATGAAACTTTTGAGCGCTTTGAGCAGGCTTATAGTTCATTTATTCAGGAATTGCGTAAACTTAAAAATGAATGAGGTATGGTTGGTGAAGAAAGATTTTTGCTGAGAGCATCACGCAACACCCTGCTGGATGTGGTATTGAACGACGTGGGCGGTACTTATCCCTTAACCGATTTACCGCTTAAAGCCGAAAGTGATATCGTATTTTACGATGAGCCTGCCGGGCTTGTGCTTGGCTACAGCCAATCCGATGTAAAATATCAGGTTTATGAAGATATTGAACACCGTACCCCTCAAAATGGAACAGGTGCAGAGCTCATATTATTAACCTTACCACTGAAGGTACAGGCACATGCTTTTAGGGTAAAAGCCATAAAAAGATATGGTAAAACGCTTGACAGTGCTTTACTTCAAACTATATTAATAACGATAGGCGTTAACCGCGGTCTGGAGATTGTGGCAGAAAAGCCAATAATTACTTATGGCGAAAAAGCAGCATTAATCATAAAAAACACACAGAAGAACGCCCGTTATGCTATTTTCTTTGAGTACAACGCTGCCGATACAGCAAGTATGGCACAGCAGATTGCATTGGAAGATGACGTCTTTCCGGATGAACTGCCCACCGCCGGGTTAAAAGAGCAGCTGCCGGATAATTGTAAGCGCTACCTGGTCAGTAAAAGCAAATTGAGTAAAAATGGCGGCGACATAAGGATTGAGACACAATACGGCCTGCGCGAAAACTTGTATCTGAAGGTTTGGGTTTTTGATGAAGACACCAGGCAAGTGGGAATATTATTGAAAACTACCCATATTGTGGTAACGCCAAATGTTAATTTGCCGGCAACCTGGTATAGCCTGGCCAATAACGAAAATGTTAATAAGAGCGGCGCCATCAATTACAGCGGCAAAGTAGGCATAAGGTTACAGCAAACGCAGAAATCGGCAAATTACTTTATCTATTTAGGTGGTATTGATACTGATGCGCCAGATAGGTCGGCCGGTGAGTTATTGACAGCAATGGTGGCAGGCACAGGGGAACAATTGGATATGCCACTGCCCATAGCTATCAAAGAAGATACCTTGGTTACAATAAGGGTGAATAAACCAACTTTGGATTTAGAGTCAGAACTCATTGCAACAGTAATGATTGCTGCATATCCTGACACTAATAGAAAATTCAGCCTTATCAACGAGCCTTCTGATGATGAACGTGTCGTAATCATCCGCATAGATGATCCACAGCGGGGCATTATCTATCAGTTGAGGGATGCGGAAAGGAAAAAAGCAGTAAGCGAGCCATTTTTTTATCATCGTAACCAGGGCGTTGGCTACATGCGCGTGAGTAAAAACCGCGAGGGGCTGAAATCGAAAAACGGTGCGGCGATTGAAGACGAATGGCTGAAGGGCCAATTTGTTGTCGGCAACTGTAACCCGGGTAACGAGCCCGAGAATGCCGAAGTTTTATTGACTTTAAACAAAAAAAACAAACCGGAAGCGGTGGAGATAACGGCCACAAAATCAACCACCGGTTTTGCTGTTGTAATTGGAGTTATCGATTTGAAGGATCAATGAGCGAACAAGAGCATATCATTAAGCGGGTATTGATAGACCTTGATATCCATGACCAGCTTCCGGCCAATGAAATACAGGACGAGAGCGCAACTATTCTAAAAAAGCTAATAGCACCGATGGTGGGCGATTATATGGACTTGTTGACAGCAGACGGCACCGATATCAGGATAGATCGTTGGGAAATAGACCTGGGGGTAATCAGCGCACAGTCGTTGGAAACCGATCTGGCAGAGCGGTTGGCGCAGTGCCTTGCGGCAGACGAACAATTAATTCTGGCAAAGCAGCAGTCTGCAAATACAAACCATGAGTCTCAAATGCCAGAATATACGCATGCCGAACTGGTGATGTATTTTTTGCAAACAGGAATGCTGCCATGGTGGGTAAAAGATCCGTCATCTCAAATATTTACGCAAGCCCTGAACACGTTGCTCGCAACCCGGCCAGATATGCTGCACAGTATTATACAACAAGCCCGTGATACGGTAATGCTGGAGCGGTTTATCAATACGCTTAATAACGAGCAACTACATCATATTGCGGCATTGCTCAATCCCGAATACCTGCCCGTGCCCGAATTATATTTACAGATAGCCCGCAACATTGGTATTGCTATTGATAACACCAGCTTCAGGCAGGCCTGGTGGGCAAATGTGCTGTATTACAACCAACACACGGGCGGGCCTGACCATGGTTATGGCAAAGATCGGGCGAGTGCAAGTGCATCCAGCCTTACCCAAATCTTTTTTAATGCCCTTGCCCGGCAGGAAATTGATATCAGCAATAATGCTGATGGTAATGACCGTTATCATCAATTATTCAGGATGTATACCGCCTTTGCAGAGGCATTGGTTTTATTAACCGAAAATGGAATCTGCCCGGATATTGCAAAGCATCAGGAGCAAGTCAAAGAAATACGGTACTCAATTGCTGGTTTAACAACAGCGCAGATTGATTTGCAACAGAGCGTTCTTCATGCCAGGTATTTATGGGATAACCTTGGCCTTGCCGTGGGGGTAAGCCGTCCAAGTGCTCAGTATTATCCCAAAAAAGCAAATGCAGGTACCGGTACCGATGGCGCGACCGGGAAAATTACTATGAGCTCTGAACCGGAATCCCCGAACATAGGTCCAGATCGAAATGCATCAAATATTCAACAAACAGCAGGAGAGGTCGCTTTACCAGGTCCTGCTGCTCAGCATCACAATAAAAATACAGAAACGGACAGCAATCAATCTAACCCAACGGCCGGATCATCAGAAGACACAATTGTTAATCAAAATAATTCGTTTACCGGACAAACAGAAAATGAGCTTAAATCTATTTACAGCCCCAAAAACGCCACTACGGAATATATAAATAAGGCTAACGATGAAAATATGGATGAATTTGCTGCGAAACTCATCAGCCAATTTACGGCAACAGAGCGTTTTTCTGTCAGCCATGCAGGCCTGATTTTGCTTTGGCCCTTTCTTTCGCATTTTTTTTCTGCGCTAAACCTAATTAATAAAGATGCTTTTCATGATAAACAGAGCCAGTACAAGGCCTGTATGCTATTATTATACGTTGCTCTTGGGGATGATTTGGAAGTATTTGAAGGTCATCTGCCGATGATCAAGCTCTTGTGCGGCTTAGAGTTAACCGAATGGGTTGATATGCAAACCGATATTACACAGGATGATATGAATGAGGCAGATAATATGTTGGAAGCGGTTATTGGCCATGCCCCTTTGTGGAGCGGTTTATCTTTGGCCGGACTGCGCCAGGCGTATTTGCAGCGTTCAGGCATTCTGAGCACCCGCGACGGAAACTGGCTGCTACAGGTTGAGCGCCAAAACTATGATATTTTGGTAGACCGCTTGCCATGGTCTAATAGCTTGATTAAACTTCCATGGCTGGAACACTTAATTTTTGTAGAATGGCAGCAAGATTAAAAAACAAGACCATAAATAATGCCGCTTTTTTAGTAAAAGAACTGAACTGGCTGCAGCAGGTGATTGATTTACGCCTGGGCCTGTATTTTGGCAATAACCCATCGCTACAATCCATTACTGACCTGGTGCTGCCAGAGGTAAACGCAACTGGTAGCGCCTACGAAAAATTTATTTCTGAAAATAAACTGGGCATGCCTGAACGGCTTTTGCTTATACTGGCCTTTGCTCCATGCCTGAAACCTGAGTTGCTTGACGGCTTTTACACGCGTAATACCACTTATGATAAAAGGTTTACCGAATTCGGCGGCTCATTCTCAGGAAACGGTTTTGTGCCAACAGGGCAAACGGTATTCTTTCTGCTGGCTGGTACAAAACTGGAAGACCGTTTACCCTGTTTCAGCCTGTTTAATGCGGATAGTAGCTTAATAAGATCGGGTGCCGTAATGCGCTCTGCCGGACCGGAACATGATAGCTGGATGGATATGCCTTTGCGGATAACCGATGACTTTATTTCCTATTTCGTATCAGGCACGTGGCAGCAACCCGTTTTGGGCGATCAGTTTCCAGCCAAACTGCTTACTACAGGAATGGAATGGGCCGATCTTATTTTGTCGGCGGTAACGGCAGAAGTAATTGAGGAGATCAGGGATTGGGCCGAGCATTCGGAAAAACTTTCTGAACTGCAAGGATTTGAAAAGCGGGTTAAACCCGGATATAAGACTTTGTTTTATGGCCCCCCGGGTACGGGTAAAACACTTACTGCCACATTGCTGGGTAAAGTGACCGGGCACGATGTATATCGTATCGATCTGTCTATGATAGTTTCCCGTTACATAGGGGAAACAGAAAAAAACCTGGCCAGGGTATTTGAACGGGCCCAAAGCAAAAGCTGGATTTTATTTTTTGACGAAGCCGACGCGCTTTTTGCCAAGCGAACGGAGGTTGACAGCTCTAACGACAGGTATGCCAACCAGGAGGTGGCCTATCTGTTGCAACGCATAGAAGATCATCCCGGTATTGTTATTCTGGCGTCAAACTTAAAGGATAACATTGACCAGGCCTTTTTGCGTCGTTTTCAAAGCCTGGCTTATTTCCCCATCCCGGGGCCGGAGGAGCGTTATCGAATATGGAAAAATGCATTTCCAGAACAATTACAACCCGAAAAAGAGATTGATCTTTATTCCATAGCTGAAAAGCATCAGCTAACAGGTGGCGCAATAGTTAACATAGTTAGGTACTGCTGCCTCAAAGCTGTAAAGAACCAATTGCAACAAGTGCCTGTAAAGTTTATAGAAGCCGGCATTAAAAGGGAACAGCAAAAGGAGGGTATTATTTTTTAACCAGACAACAATCCATTTGATAAGTATATGGGCAATGAAAAAACACCTGGCGGCAAACAGGCATCTCTTGCCCCCGCTTCAAACAATCGCACATTGAATGGGGTAGGATATCCGGCTGTAGCTCTGTTTACCCAAGCCCCCGTCAATAATAACAGTAACAGTTTACCACATCAGTTGCGTCAGGGGGTGGAAGCCCTGTCGGGGATATCTATGGCCGGCACATCGGTACATTATAATTCTTCTGCTCCGGCACAAATAGGCGCGCTGGCTTATGCCGCGGGCAATCAGATACACCTTGGCCCCGGGCAGGAGCAGCACCTGCCGCATGAGGCATGGCACGTGGTGCAGCAAAAGCAGGGCCGCGTTAAACCAACCCTGCAAGCCAAAGGACTTTCCCTAAATGACGACCCCACACTTGAAACTGAGGCCGATATCATGGGCCGACAGGCCGCTCAGTTAAAAACAACAGAGCCGGTTGAGTTAGCCACTGAACCTGTGCCGGCTGCAACAAATGTGGTGCAAAGAAAGATTGGTTTTGAATTTCAGGCAGTTGACAGTGTTGTTTTAATTAATGTTAAGCCAGGTAAGCATGATTTGGGTGTAAGCAAGAGTAAAGAATTTACAGTAACAAGCGACGGCGGAAAAGAAGCCGACGAACCAGGCAAAAGAATACTCTGGCCAGAATTGGAACTGGTGACAAAGCCTGTTGAGGAAACCCCAGAAGGACGTGAAAGACTGGTGGATATGATGGAGGAGATAGATGAGTTTTCGAAGTCGATAAAAGATGGTGACTATATTGCAGGAACAGGAGGGGACATAATTAACTGGAATGGTTCTGCCGCTAAGAAAAGTGAGTTAGACGTGGTGAATGCGGAAGTTGATGAAGAATTGAAAACAGGAGACACAGAAGAAGAACCGGGCCACAAAAGCAAGCTAAGAGAAACTCGAAGAAAAGAAAAACTTGAAGAAAAAAAAGTGCCAAAATATCATATCGTTGAGAAAGTAACTTTTCATCCGCAGGCTACCGTGGGTGTAAAGTTTGAGAACGTAATTGATTTAATTAGTTATCTAACCAATGCACCAATCAAAGAAGGTGGTGTAGTTATGGGAGAAACCAAGAGGGTAGAGGGTGGAGATGCCATAACAACAGGTGCCGGAGGTACATCTCAAAAGGAAACTAAGGATTTAAAACGAGATTCTCACGAACGAATTTATAGTCCGCAGGTTGCGGCCAAAGTTATTGGTTGGGGTAGCGGAGGTACACCATACGGCAGGTATAGATACAGGCCGTTTAAATACAGTTGGATGGCAGCACTGAATAAAGTAAATCCAGAGCTACCGGCTAAAGTTAAAGCACTTGCTGCAATTTTCTATGGCTTAGCAGAAAACAGGTCTGCTGAATATAAAAAGGAAATAGGCAATCCTCATTACGTAAAGGACATGATGCCGTTTATGTTGAGAACAGGTTTTTTGCCGTTTTTTAACAATCTTAACGAGGATGAAAAAAAAGAATTAAAGAAAATTGATTGGAAAGGGGCTTTGGATGTACCGATTATGCCGGAAAGCAAGGATGAAAAACGTGATTTCAGTGAAATCGAAAAAATACCGACCGTTATGGAAATATTTGCCGCTCTGATTGGTACAAAAGAAACCATTCAAATGGAGCACAAAAGGGAAGTAGATGTCCAAATAGACCTTAAAGGCGAATCTGTGAATGTACAGGTAGCCCTACATAAAGGTGAAGAGGTAAAGGTTTTAAATGAAGATGCAAAAGACTATCTTTTAGACGAACGCGTAGCTGGGCACGGCGATATTGAAAGCCTCACTGACTTTGAAGAAGATGAAGAAGGTGTAAATGATATCGGTATTTCTGAGACAGATGTGGCAACCACAGGGCCCGAAAGGCGGCGCGGAGCTATCATTGAATTAAGAAATCTTGGCAATAAGGTGCCACCCGAGAAACTTACTGCATTCGCGACGGCCGTTTTTGATTTGATCACTCTTGTAAATTGGAACCCGTCGTTCCCTCGTCCTCTTCCCGTCATTCCACCACCCCCTCCTCCAGATGATTGAAGTTATTGAGGGAAATTTGCAAAGGCGGCATTTTTAAGTCATTTGATATTCCAGGGAAAGTAAATCATCCTCCGGCCGTGCGCTACTAAGCAAAAAAACATAATCTGCCCACTTTGGCGGCTAATGATTGAGAAGGTGTATGCCGTTGATTTCTGGTGATTCTTGCTTTGTCCATTATAAATACTGTAGATCGCTTAATAAAAGCAGGTTATAAATGATGTTTGGTTGATCATCTACAGTTCACTATTAAACAGCGGCTAAAGGAGATGTTGATGAGGTGGATAATGATGAGGTAGAAGATGGCGGTGATGGTGGTGCAGCAGAAGATGAGCCTTCCCCTGCATTAATAAGTACGATCAGGTCAAAAACGGCCAAAGCAAATTCCATAAGTTTCTCAGGTGGTACATCACTGCCAAGTTTCCGCAATTCAATAATTGCTCCCTGACGTAGCTGTGCTGGCTCTGTATCGGAATCGCCGATGTCATCTATACGCGTCATGTCATATAATTTAAGAGATTCTTTGTCATTCGTTATCTCGGCGTGGCCTCCTATTCTTTCTCTTTTAAGAAGCTCTCTTTTATCCTCTTTTTTTTCATCGTCACTCCTGTCTTTTAGTATATCTTTAAATATTTGTTTGACAGTCGGGATCTTTTTACTCTTAAACTCATTTTTGTTATGCTTATTCTCCGGCATTATTTGCATATCCCAGACGCCATTTGCATAAATTTGCTTTAATTGTTCCACCTCACTTGGGATAAGGTTATTAAAAAAAGGCAAAAGCCCGTTTCTTAACATAAAAGGCATTGCTTGTTTGGGGAACCTGGGGTCATCAATGGTATCTTTAGATTCTCCAGACTGATTTTTTGCCAAACCATAAAAAAATGCAGCAAGACCTTTAACCTGGGGCGACAGTCCCGGAATCAGGTTTACTTCATCCATAGCAGCCCCCCAAGCTGCCTTATATGGTTTATGGTATCTTTTTGCACCCCATCCAAAAACGTTTGCTGCCTCTTGCGGGTTTGTAATTATTGCCGGAGCAGTTCCCGGTGTCAACTCTGCTTTGCTTTCTTGTTCATGTGAGATACTGCTGCCTGTTGCCTCCGCTTCTGCTGTTATCATTGCCTCCACCTCTTTTACTTCCGGCTTAGGCCGTTTCTTAACAACACGGCGGCCGTGTTTTTTGATTGGTGCATTGGTTATGTATTCGATTAAATCAGCTATTTTTTCAAACTTTACCCCAACAGTAGCTTGCGGGTGAAAATGTTTTCCTGTTTTGGCAATAACGAATTTTGGAAATTCTTCTCCTTCTACCGAAAGTTTTTCTTTTAATAGTCGCGCTGTTGCCCTATCGCCCTTTTTTTCTTCCTCTTTACGCTTGCGCTCTGCCTCCGTGTGTCTTCTCTCTACTTCCGGGTCACTGCTGGCAGTACGCGATCGCGGTGGTGGAGGTATCCACATCGAAAGGTCATAAGGCTTTTTAACTTCTTCTTCCCAATTGATCTTTGGTATGTCCTTTATCGCATCACCATGTTTTATTTCATCCAAAAAATTTACTATCGCCGCCATAGTTTTCACGAGATCTTCACGTCCTTGTGGGGTTTCCTCAACAGCTTTTGTTATCAGCTCCAATTCAGACCCTATTTGTAATACACCTCCATCACCTTCTACTTTAAATCTTCCCTCGGTTTCACGTCCCAATATTTCTTTGCTACCGAACGGTCCCCTCAAAAAAATACTCTTAACCGCCTGAAATTCAAATCCAATCTTCCTCTGTACCACGCCTACCGATTGCAAAGCCGGGTTGTTCAACAGTGTTACGGACGTATCGTCACTTGTTTTCAATTGCACAGCGCGCTGCCCCATTACATCGGCCTCTGTTTCCAACGCATGGTCGTCATTTACTGCCAATCCTTTGGCCTGCAGGGTTGGTTTAACCCGGCCCTGTTTTTGCTGTACCACGTGCCAGGCTTCGTGCGGCAGGTGGTGCTCTTGCCCGGGGCCAAGATGGATCTGGTTTCCTGCGGCATAGGCCAGCGCGCTTATCTGTGCCGGAGCAGAAGAATTATAATACACCGATGTACCGGCCATAGACATGCCCGACAATGCCTCTACGCCCTGCTGCAACTGATGCGGCAAACCGTTGCCGCTATTGGCCGATGGGGCGGGTGCTTGTGCAAACCGGGTTACAGCGGGATAGCCCTTGGTTGCTTTATCGCCGTTCAGCAATGGCGCGACCGATGTTGGCTGTTGATCCCTGGGGATTTTTACTTTGCCCATTATGAATATTGCAGGTCATTAATAAAAGCAAGTTATAAATAATGTTCGGTTGATTATGTACGGTTCACTATTAAACGGCGGCTAAAGGAGATGATGATAAGGTGGTAGAAGATGATGAGGTAGAAGATGGCGGTGATGGTGTTGGTGGAGCAGCAGAAGAGGAACCTTCCCTGGCATTAATAAGTACGATCAGGTCAAAAGCGGCCAAAGCAAATTCCATAAGTTTGTCATGTGGTACTTCATCGCCAAGTTTTCTTAATTCAATAATTGCTCCTCTTCTTTCATCTCCGGGGGCGTCAGATGCACCGATGTCGTCAACTGTTTCTAACTTCCAAACATCTTTATAATTTTCTTCTGTTATTCCGCCATGACCATGGGTGTTAGTTCGTTGAAAGTAATCTCTATGATATACATTCTCCTGTTTTTCATCGCTTAAGGCTTTTTTGGCCAGCATATCTTCAAACACTTTTTTAATGATCGGACTATTATCCTCTATTAACCTTTTATCAAAAAGGCTCGTGTCGATTAGCTGTAATTGTTTTACCTCTTCTTCGGTAAGACTATTAAAAAACGGCCAAAAAGCGTTCCTTAACATAAATGGCATCATGTATTTTGCGGTGCGGGGTGTTTTGTTAAAGTCTTTTTTATATTCATCAGCCCAGGTTTCTGCAAAGCCATAAAAAATTGCAAGAAGGCCTCTCACTTTAGGTGATAGCCCGCCAAGTTTGTCTACTTTATCCAGTCCGGCCCTCGAGGTTGTTTTATATTTTATGTGATGACTTTTACTACCCCATCCTAAAATATTTGCTGCCGTTTGCCGGTCTTTAATTATGCCAGAAACATCAGTTGGCGCCACTGCTTTCGTTTCCGGCCGGGGCTCTTCCGTTATGTTTCGACCGCCTGTTTTAAAAGGTGCTTTGGTTAAATGGTCAATCAGTTCAGCTACCCGCTCAAACTTTACACCTACTGTAACCTGAGGATGAAAATGTTTTTTTTTGTCTGGGATGTAGAACTTAGGTAATGTTTTTAACTCATCATTAAAACGACTTAAACGTCCTGTTTGCCTTGTGTCCCGTTCAGCTTTTTCATCCTTGCTCTCATCTACTTTCCCTTCATCAGCAAACGTTTCTCTGACGAGTTTCCTATTTGCTGTGTCATAGAGCGATTTTTTAACAATATCAATCCAATTAATTAATGGTATACCTGCTATATATTCGCCATCTTCTACTCTATTTAAAAATCTTGCTATGGCCTGCATAATTTTCACAAGTTCTTTACGTCCATCTGCTGTTTCCTCCACTGGCTTTGTCACCAACTCTAATTCTTTCATATCAGGTATTGTGCTGCCGTCAGATTGTACTTCAAAATACCCGTTCGTATGTTCACCCAGTTTTTTTTCCTTGATCTCATCTCTCTTAAAAAAGATACTTTTAACTGCCTGAAATTCAAGACCTATTTTGCGCTGGGCCACATCTGCCGATTGCAAAGCCGGGTTGTTCAACGGTGTTACAGGCGTATCGTCGCTTGTTTTCAACTGCATCGCACGCTGCCCCATTACATCGGCCTCTGTTTCCAACGTATGGTCGTCATTTATTGCCAATCCTTTGGCCTGCAGGGTTGGTTTAACCCGGCCCTGTTTTTGCTGTACCACGTGCCAGGCTTCGTGCGGCAGGTGCTGCTCTTGCCCGGGGCCAAGATGGATCTGGTTTCCTGCGGCATAGGCCAGCGCGCCTATCTGTGCCGGAGCAGAAGAATTGTAATGCACCGATGTGCCGGCCATAGACATGCCCGACAATGCCTCTACGCCCTGCTGCAACTGATGTGGCAAACCGTTGCTGCCATCGGCGGATGATGCAGGAGGCTGTGCAAACCGGGTTACGGCAGGATAGCCTTTAGCGGCTTTATTGCTACTGTTAAAGGGTGGCCCAAGTGATGGTTGCTGTTGGCTCCTGGTGGTTTTTGCTTTGTCCATTGCGTGCATGCTGACGTGTTTGAGATTCAGTAATTTAAGAATTAATATCTATACTACTAAAGTATTCTGATTGCGTTTTATGCGGCATAAATACCTGTTGTTATACCAGAGGTAATTGAGGGAGGGGCCCCATTTCCGCTATTTGTTGCCGCGATGGGCGGGGGGGCAAAGGTGGACGATCTCCAGTGGGCAAAGGCGGCCGTGGCCGCGGCGGCACCGGTGGCGACGGCCTGGATACCAGCTTGGCCTCTTCTGTTGTCGAGCCGGTAGCAGTAGCACCTATAGCTATCCCTGTACGCGCTGGCCCTGATCCGTCAGTGGTATTGATCGCTCTGACGAGACTAAAAACCGCCAGCGCAAACTCTTCGAGCTTTTCGGCAGGCACATCATTACCTAGTTTTCTTAGTTCGATAATAGCGCCGCGTCTTTTTTCTGTTTCTTTTTGAGAGATGCCAATGTCGTCAATAGTATCCATTCCCCAGCTTTTATAATTATATCGATTTTCATCGCCTGGCCTCTCTATTCCTCCAATCACTCCGTGGCCCAGCACCCCTTTTCCGTATGAAGAATTGAGGGTTTGAAGTAAATCCATTTTTGTATCGCCCGATTTTCCTGCTTTTTCCAGCATATCTTTTAATATGTCTGCTATTTTCGGCGGATCTGACTTCAATTCTCCATCCGGAGGCATTACGGGTACATTCAGTTCTTCTCCGATACTTTTTAACTCGCCCTGCTCTTTTTCGTCCAAACTGTCAAAAAAAGGCCTAAAACCATTTCTTAATGTAAAAGGCATCCAATATTTTAAGAAACTGGGATCTTTTGGAACTATACCATGCTTACCCGTTTGATTTTCTGCTAAACCATAAAAAATTGCTGCAAGTCCCTTCACTTTATCGCTCGTTAGTTTACTATTAGCGTTTGCTCTCTCAAGCCCGGCTTTCCATGCATACTTAAATGTTTGCTGATCATCTTGTCCACTCCACCCGAATTTGTCTGCCTCAGTAATTTTGACCGAATTCCCTTCCATCTTTACCTCAGCAACCGGCATTACTTCTTCTTTTATTTCAAAATCATCTTCTGTCTCGTCGCTTCCTATTGATGCCTTTTTAAATCTTCGGGTAATAGTTTCCTTAGCTTTACCTCCTTCCTTAAATGGGGCCTGTGTTATATAATGAATTAATTCGGCTACTTTTTCAAACTTCACCCCAACGGTGGCTTGCGGATGGAAATGTTTACCAGACTTGACCATGAAAATAGCATCTTCCGGCACTTCAGGCTTCCAGGGAAAAGGGGTTATTTTTTTCAATTCTTTTTCATCATCTACTTCCCTCATAAACTCTCCGATCTTTGTCATAATGTGGGTTAATCGTATAAGGCCTGCATCAGTTTCCTCTACCGCTTCTGTTACGATTTCTAGTTCATTTGACGTTTTACCTACATCGGTTTCCACCTTAAATCCGTCTTTGTTCGGCAGTGTTAACGGATTTGCCACTGAACTTACACCCTCAATAGTTATACTGTCATACGCCTGAAACTCAAATCCTATCTTTCTTTGTACTATATCACCTGGTTGTAACCCCGGGTTGTTAAGCGGCGATGCCGGCATATCGCCTGCTGTTTTTGGCTGCACAGCGCGCTGCCCCATTACATCGGCCTCTGTTTCCAGCGCATGGTCGTCATTTACTGCCAATCCTTTGGCCTGCAGGGTTGGTTTAACCCGGCCCTGTTTTTGCTGTACCACGTGCCAGGCTTCGTGCGGCAGGTGCTGCTCTTGCCCGGGGCCAAGATGGATCTGGTTTCCTGCGGCATAGGCCAGCGCGCCTATCTGTGCCGGAGCAGAAGAATTGTAATGCACCGATGTGCCGGCCATAGACATACCCGACAGTGCCTCGACGCCCTGTTGCAACTGATGCGGCAAAGCATTGCTGCCACCGGCGGATGATACGTGGGGCTGTGCAAACCGGGTTACAGCGGGATAGCCTTTGGCTGCTTTATCGCCACTGCCGCCTGATGACTGAGAAAGTATCTGCTGCTGGCTCCTGGTGGTTTTTGCTTTGTCCATTGCGTGTATGCTGACGTGTTTGAGATTCAGTAATTTAAGAATTAATATCTATTTAATATTGCCGAAGGACGCTGATCAGCTTTTTATTGTGCATTGATGTGCTTTTATTTTTTTACTTCGCTCAGTTCTTTTAAAAGGCGTTGTGCGCCTTCATGTTCGGGGTTTAATTTAAAGGTTTGGTCAATCCATTTTAGTGCCCGCTCGTCATCGCGCAGCATATAATAGCACCCGGCCATGTTATATAGTACCGCTGTATCGGGCGGGTGCACTTCTAACGATCGTTCGAAAAAGAATAAGGCATCTTTATAACACGATAGCTGGTAAAAGATGGAACCGATGTCAAAAGCCAGATCACCTTCTTCGCCAATACCGTAGTAATTATTCCATACTTCGTATAAGAGCATGCTGATGTTGGTAATTTCTTTCGGTGTTGCATCTTCAGCTAACATCAGCAGGCCGGGTATCAGTTCCTTAAACATGTTTGTATCAAACCATAGCAGCCGCAGGCACGATTCCATTTGTACCAGGTTCAATTCATATGCGTTTCGGGTAAAGTGCTTTTTCAGGCGGAAAGCGTCGTCGGGACCAAAACGTTCTGCATGATTGCGAAATGCCATTGCGGTTTCGATATAATTTTCGGGTTGCTCCAGCATCAGCAACGCAGATACGCTTATAGATTCGTGGTGTTGCCTGGTGTTAAACGATAGTGCTCCATATGATGCAAAATAGGAGATAAGCGCATGAAAGTTAACATTTAAAGAGAAGCCCCCGCCATGTTTAATAATCTGCGGAGGCTCATTATAATCCAGATCGGGTAGCTGATGGCGACCCTTATCAGCCGAGATTAATAAAAATCCCCCGGCAGATATACTGCGCAAACGTTCAAGGCACCTGATGGCTATATGCGGGAACAAAAGCCATGACTTATCTATATTCAGGCGATAATATTCCAGCAGCAGGTTCAACGCGTTTTCGGAATACCGGGTTGTCGGGTCTGTTATAAGCTTGTGATAATTTGCCTGAAGCTGTGGCATAATATCAGCGGGTGTCATTGTTTCGTTATAATCCCCGGTAATGGTTAATACCGTTTCGGCATCGTATACCTTTTTTTTGGTAATATAAAAAAGGTCCTGCGGCACACTGTCTAAAAGGTAATTGGCTACAATAAGCAGGGGCGTTTTAAGCGTACCCTTTGTTAATTTGATACCGCTTACCTGGAGGTTGATCTCGTCGGAAGCATTTACGTCAAAACAGGCAAAATCGAGCCAGTGTTTGTCAAGAAATGGCTTGAGCTTTCGGTGACTCTTCCAAAAGGCAATGTTATGGGGCGACAGGTCGCTCATTATATAGGTAAAAGGCGGTACCTCAAATGCCGCATTTTTGCAAAGAGTATGAAGATGGGTGAGCAGGTGGTAGGCCAGTCGGCCGGATCCTGTACCCAGTTCAAGCAAATAAATATTTTCTTTTTGATGCGGGGCTATCCTTGCACGGTCGCGTAAAAAACCGAATATAATTTCGGCATAGGTGGCAGCCATTGCAGGGTTATTGGTAATATAATGTGGAACGTCGCCATTACGCCAGGCCTTTATACCGGCATTGGTATAATAGTCGCGCTGGAGTTGCCAAAGGCGTGAATCAGAAAAAGGCTTATTGGTTTCAAAAAGGTGCATCAAGTTAAACTGGCTTTGATGTTATCAAAGATAAGATTTCGGCGCATCCGGCAAAGGGGATTATTTGGAGAGCTATATTTTGCCTCAACGAGGAATAAACCAGGTTCCCCAAAGCGCACGGAACAGTCTGGTTAAGCCTCTAGGAATATCCAGTACCCAAAGCATTTGGCTAACAGGGGATATGCTTCAAATTGAATTTACCAGCTTTTATACAAATGGCAGACAAGCATTCAATTTTTATATCACCAACGTCCGGCTTGGGGAACAGTGGCCCAGTCATCTACAGGTAATTTTTAAAACGTATAATGGTGAAAAAAAGCTTAGTTATAATCTGCTTTTTTATAAAAAAATAATATTAAATATAAGATTTATAAATAGTTAACTGTTTTGTATCCTCCGTGAGGAACTGTTTATCCTGGCTGAGCTAAAACGGAGAGCCGAATATTTTCAACGCAGCTAATGATCGGATTTTTATCTTTACATCGTTTAATCCCCTATCATTATACCATGCATTTTTGCAGGAATTTGCTGTTGTCGTTTTGTTTACTTAACCAGGCTGTATTTGCCAGCGTTAAAATGCAGCCAGTTGATTCATTGTATAAAACGAAAGATCTACAAGATGTTATCAGGTCATTTGTCAAAAGTAAAGGTGATGCTGATACAGCCAAATCCCATTCTAATCTATCATTTTTTCCTTCTGTTGGATATACCCCGAGTTATGGTTTAGAACTTGGACTGGTATTGTCAGGCGGAGAAAATCATGGTGATCCGGCCAATACAACTTTTTCTATTTTTAATACAAATATCTTTCTATCCACAAATGGACTTGCTTCAGCCGAGTTTAAACACAATGATTTTAGCAATGAGAACAAGTGGAATTTACAGGGTGATTACGAAGTTGGAAGAACAATAGCCATGGATTACGGTTTGGGAACCGGGCGTCCGCATCAGGGAGACGACAGTTTTGTACTCAACGGTTTACCCGTAACCATTACTCCGGACGTTATGCCTATTCAATATACCTATTTGAAGCTGTATGAAAAGGTATACCGCAAACTGTTTGATGATTTTTATGCGGGTATGGGAGTCATTGTTGATGGGTATCAGGATATTGATAGACCCAGGAGGGGAGCTGCAAGACGACGCAGTTATAATGTCATGTACAGTATAAAAAATGGTTATCCGCTAGGCGGTTACTGGGCCAATGGGATACTATTCAATTTACAATATAATACACGCGACCATCCTAACAGGCCTTATAAAGGCATTTACGCGGATGTTGTCCTTCGCCTGAATTCAGAAACACTGGGAAGTGAACACAATGCCACTCAATTAAAAACTGAATTTAGAAAATACTGGTCACTGTCGAGTGCTAATCCTGAACATGTTTTGGCATTCTGGTTATGGGGTGATTACTTGTTAAAAGGTTCATTGCCTTATCTTGAATTACCCGGCACCGGTGCTGACGCGGATGAAAGAGGCGGCCGTCCTTATACCATCGGAAGATTTAAGGGCACCTCCTTTTATTTTAACGAAATAGAGTACCGATATCCCATTACGGAAAATAAGCTGTTGAGCGGCATCGTATTTGTAAATGCGCAGACCGGGAGTAATCAGCAAAACATTCATTTATTTGAAAGATGGAATTCGGGAGAAGGAGGAGGGCTTCGCCTGCTGTTTAATAAATATACACGCTCAAATATTTGCATGGATTATGGGGTAGGCAACTATGGCGCAAGAGGGCTGTTCGTAGCCTTAAATGAAACATTTTAATCATAAAGCATAACCATCATTGATAATATCCATACCATAAATTTAAGAACAGAATACACACACATTAATATTATGATTAAGCACTTACAATATTACTTTAGAATAAGCCTTTTACTGGTATTTTTTTTCAGCTCCCTTAGTTGTTTAGCTGTTCCGGTAAAATCGCAATTTGCCGACAGTACCAAAACAGATTTACCATGGTATAAAAAGCTTTCCGTTATTGGCGAATATCAATATTTCAAAACATGTCACCACAGTCGCTTTGATGGCGGCTATGCGTTTGTGGATTATAATGCAACAGCCCACTTTGCTATGGGGCTTGGTATTGGTTATGATTATAGCACATTACATATTGACAATGGCTATAACCTCAGGCATGTAAAAGTATTGCCGGTTCTTGCTGATTTTCGGTATGTGCCTTTTTCCGATTGGATTGTATGCCCGTTCGTCGTAGCGGACCTTGGTTACTCCACCTTCATAAAATATGAACAGGAAGATCCGACACATGTTGAAAGTACAAGGAACGTAACAGACAGGGGCCTGTACACTTTTGGCGGGGGCGGAGTATTGGTCAAATTAAGTCATAAGGTGGCCATATATACCAGCGCAGGCTTTACCGGAATGCATATGTCTTTTAGTAACCTGGATGTAAATCCCCGCGGCTTGTCTAATAAGATAGGAGTAAAAGTAAACTTACAATAAAGCATATTTACTTTACTTTTTTATTGTTTCTCAACGACGAAACAATTTGTATGTAGCTATTTTGGTAATGATGATCTCCGGGAAGGAATTTAACAAAAAAGTTTTGCATCATAATATCAGCTAGCGGCTTCGGATTTTCAGTCTCTCCGTAGAAACAGTATACAGGGATGCTTATCTTTTCCACTTCGGGCTTCACTTTATAGACCCTGTTATCATCCCCGGTAGTAAACAGGTCTGCAAAGTGAACCCTGAAGTCTGTGGATAAATAGGGGGAGAGTAGCTGGAGCTTATTGACTTTAGCTTTTAAATCATCAGGAAGCCGGTTATAGATAAATGGAACTACATCGGCACCAAAGGAATAACCGCTCAAAACAATTCGTTTTGTCTTCCATTCCACGCTGTATTTTCTGAGCAGTTTAATAAAATCAGCTGTGGTTTCATCCGGATTTCTTTGATGCCAAAAGTATGTCCGGGAGTTAAACCCTATAACATGATAGCCCCTTTTTGCGAATTGAACAGCCAATGTATCATTAAAACCCAGCCAGCCTCCATCACCAGAAAGCAACACGATCATTTTTGGGGACATTGGGTTTGACGGCTGATATATAATTAAAGGAAGTCCAAATTCCTCCGTTTCAACACCTCTGTTTGCAACTGTTCTTTTCTTTAGCAAAAGGCCGCAACTGCTCAAAGAGACCACAACTAACAGGCAGATACAAATTTCCTTCCAGCTGTTTTTATAATTGTTATACCTAACCTGTAAAAGCATTTATAATTATAGCGCATTTTTTGCTATTTCGGGATAGCTTTTTGCATAATGGTGATCCCCGGTCAAAATAACAACCTTAAAATTAGATTTTTTTATTAACCCTAGGGCCTTTTCTTTTTCATCCTCGCCATAGTAACAGGTTACAGGGATATTCATTAATTTAACTTCTGCCGCAATATCCATTGACCGAACAGCATTACCTGACCCCAGCATATCCATGACATGAATTTCAAAATCTGTATATGAAGAAGGCGAAATTAATTGGACTAAGGTTATCCTATTTTTTAAAGCCTCGGGCAGGCGATTGTAGATAAAGGGGGTGACATCTGCACCAAATGAAAATCCACATATGACGATCTTCTGCTTATGCCATTCATTTATGTAGGTATTCAATAGCACGGCAATATCATTAGCTGTTTCCTGGGGTGTTTTCTTTTTCCAGAAATATTTGAAACTGTTCAATCCGATAACATTGAATCCATTGGAGCTATAGCTGTCAGCGAGTTTTTGACTGAAACTATTCCACCCGCCATCTCCTGAAATAAAAAGAACAAATTTATCATCCTTGTCCGTTTTTGCTTTAGTAATAATAATAGGTAAATCTGTAGCATACTTTGACCGCACAGGGCCAATCATATGCGCGGCATCAACATGGTCAATAGTTAAAGCGAATAATAGCAGGAGTGGGAATTTAAAACGTCTCAATTTTTTCAGGGTTTCATTACTTTATTAAGGGCATTTGGCAAGCTGATCAGATCATAATGATTCTCATAGATCAGATATTTATTTTGCCATGCAGGCAAAAACTTCTCCTTGAAATCTCTAAGCCCTCTATAGTGCCTGAACTGCTGAAGCCTTTCATAGGCGAACTTTAATGTTTTTTCCGGAAAGTCCCTTGCCTGGTCAATTCCGGACAGCGGCGCCAAGCCCAGGTTAAGATATTTATAACTATTAACCTTGCAATAGTCTATTAATGCGATGATAAGTGCATCGCTTACTCCACCCGGGGCCTCACTTGTCTTTCTTATCAGGTCATAGGTTGCTTCATCCGGCACAAAATCCGGAATGATATTCAGAAAAGCGAAAACCTGTTCGTCATCATTTTCAACGGTTATAATGGTTTGATTTTTTAGCTTCCTCCGATCAAACATTCCCTGGGTAAAAACAATTTCCTCCCGATTAGTGCTTTTCAGCCAATCGTTAGAAACAAATTCCAATTTTTGAAGTAAACCGTCTTTAATTGGCGCATCATAAATTTTAGTTTTGAACCCATTCTTATGAAGACTGTTTAATCCATTTCGCATAGATTTTCTATTTTTTCCTTCTAACGTAAATTTGTCAAGATCAACTATTGCCTCCTGGCCAATGATTAACGATTTTTTGCCAAGGGATTGAAAAAGTTGCAAACTTTTCTCGTCAACTCTGTAATAGGTCGATCGTAAGCCCGATTCAATGCAGAATTCTTCAAACTCTTCAAGTAGGACCATTTCATCCTGCTTGTTTTTACAAACAGGTTGTTCAAGTACGACGGCGAAGCTGCCCGCCATTCTATAGGAGATCAAGCCTTCGCGCCGCTTACCGAAATAGAGCAGCTTATCCTCATAGGTTTTAAAATAATCTACCGGTGATGCTCCCAGTTTATCAACGAGTTCCCGGGCCGCTGTAAAGTCTTCATCATCATGTTCAATATTAACAAAATAGGGTTTCAGCAACGCATAAAAAATCAGGCCAATTGATAAGGTTCCACTAATCCGAATAGTGTTTAAAAATACAAAGGCAAATGTTGTACGGGGAGCTAAATCCTTCACATCCAGCAAAATGAAGTTGTAAAAGGTGTGTTTAACAGAATCCAGCAGATGAAAATCAATACCAAAATGCCGCTTATCTAAAAAGTAAAACCCGGTAACGCCATAAACAGTAATTCCGCAAAATATCAATATAGCGGTCTCTATACCAATTGTTTGCAGGCGTACATTATGCCTTACATAATATTGTTTTCTGGTAAACCAAAGTACTAATACAACAAAAAGGGCTACTATTCCCTCTTCGTAATCAATTGC
Source organism: Mucilaginibacter mallensis (assembly GCF_900105165.1). Classification (NCBI taxonomy): domain Bacteria; kingdom Pseudomonadati; phylum Bacteroidota; class Sphingobacteriia; order Sphingobacteriales; family Sphingobacteriaceae; genus Mucilaginibacter; species Mucilaginibacter mallensis. The sequence goes on along the minus strand of NZ_LT629740.1, from coordinate 3,008,518 downwards.
CTTGGTCAAGTTTCCAATTAATGATATCACGCATAATAAGATGGCAAACCTCCATGCGTTCTTTAATCCTTTAAAAAGGAACGCGGAGGTAATAATAAGCAGTAAGCCTGCGATGAATACCAGGTAATTGGATACAGAAATAGTATCGGCCGACAAAAAAGATTTTAACAATTTAACGCGATATGCCAGCGCCGGTGTTAGTACTGAAATAATGTTGATCAGGCCTAGTCCTAAAAGTAAAAATGCCGGGATTACCCTGAGTACCATGTTGCCCTTTCTAAGCGTAAAGCTAACAATGCCTGCAACTACCGGGAGCCAAAATTCAAATAAGCGATATATAAGAGTTATGGCTAATGCTTCAGATGTTGAATATCCATAATGCTTTAATATAACCGTAAGCGAAAATTCGATAGCGCCAATTCCCCTTAAAAATGGAGAAATAACCAGTATTAAGGTAGCGATAACATAACCTATCAGCGCTATTTTCCAGCTTGCATCTGCACCCATAACCAGCATTGCAATGTAGAGATGTGCTACACCAGCAAAATCTATTAAGATCGAATAAACATTTACAAGGGAAAACCACAACTTAAAATCCGGATGACTTTTAAATTCTGTACTTATTTTAGGTATAAATCTGCTCAATAGGCGATACACCCATCCTTTTCTGATAAAGGACGTTATGGCGTACAGCACTAATATGAGGAAGAAAATTACGATGGCTAAAGCCTCGTTGGCATTTTTCCAACTATCGCCACTTAGTGTTAAATAGGTTAATACCGGAATTGCAATAATAATTATGGAGACAATTCCCGTAAAGCCATATATGGTGCTCGCAAAGTGAATCCGAACCCTGCTTTCCTCACTGGTTTCTTTTTGGATATCCTTTGTGAAAAAGGCCAGGGATGTTATGCTTCCCCCGGGAAGAAAAATGCTGATAAGGTTTCTTTTTAAAAATAGAATAGTTGATTCCCAAAGGCTTAGTTTTAACTGAACCGCCCGGAAGCTGGCCCGGTACATAAGCGCTTGTAAGCATATATATATACCTGTAAGGGCAATTCCTATAATGATCCACAACGGATTACCTAAACGGATATAATTGCCTACATTTTTGAGCTCTTCTCCCTGACTTCTGATAAAGTAAATAGCGAGGATTAATAATAGTAGACCGGTAATTTCACTCAGGTATAATCTGGGTTTTATAAGAAGCTTTTTTAACATGAAATCAAAAAGTGATTATCTATATTATAAGGTGTAGATAGTTGTTCAAAGGTAAACCTATTTCCAAACCAGTATATTTTTCATTCGTCTTTTTACTGTCATATTGGATGTTTTGAGAGGCCTGATCAGGCATTTTCGTGTGTGTATTAGCATACCGATTTATGTTGGCGGTAAGTAAAATCGCAATCAACAGTCAATAGTTTTATAAATCATTTGTTATTCAGCAAAGGTTCTTAGCCTTTTACCGGAACGGAATGGTCATGTTCATCAGAATTTTCATATTGTAGCACCCTGGACAATATTCTCATATGCTTTACAGGTAATCAAAACAGGGGTTTAACACTATTGATAAAAAAAACCTGCCAGAGCAGGGCAGACCGAAGTCTGCCCAAAGCCCCGGACAGGTACCCCTAACTATTAACTACTGACTCGCTCAGTTCTTTTTATTTTTGCTGTAAACAAATAATCTGTTCGGTATAACTGTAATTATTTGTCCATTGGCTGTCGTATATCGTCCTTTCATAAGCCACCAGCGATACCTTTCCACACGGCGAGGTAGTACCCGCAGTTGGGAAGCTAAAGTTGCTGGAGGTATTGGAAGTACCGTTAACTGAACCGCCAAAGCTGCTCACCAGTGAATAGCTCAACAGGTGGGCATCATACACCGAGAATGAACCAGTGATAATGTCGCCAACTTTATAATGTGAGCAGTTGCCCAGGTCATCGATCTGTAAACTGATCACCGGTGAGAGGTTATCCATCTGGATATACTTGGTGAAAGTTCCGGCAACGCCTTCAATTTCAAGGTCGATCCTCAGCAGGTCGTTGGTTCCAGGACTGAATCTCGCTAGTACGTTATCGGTATTTTTATCAAACGTTTGATAGTCGTAATAAAAATTCGCATCGGCTGATACCGTAGTGTACTGTACATATGGCGGCACCATCAGCCAGCCTACAGCTACAAAATCGTTATTCACATAGTACGAGGCTAGCGTATTCAGATCGGTTACCTTAATGCGGTATTTATTACCAACAAACGAAGGGCCCTGTATGACTATGACACCGCCGAACGGGCTATAGTCGTTAACCGCTGCCTGGTTGAGCGCGAATTTTGCGCCGGGGATGGTCAATCCATTTGCATCGCTGATCTGATCAACCGATATGCCTCCCAAAATATTGAATATAGGCGCCAATACACCTGAGCCAATGCCCGGTTTAATCTGTATGTAAGCATCCAGCCGGTTTCCCCAATATTCGAGCTTATTGGCATCAGTTACCGAAGGTGCCACACCCCATGACAGCACCGCGCGGATTTTTACTACCTCAGGTTTTGAGCATAGTCTGCGCACTTTATTAAAATCGTATGGCAGCACGGCTGCATATGACAGACCTTCTTTTGGGATGTCATTAATATCGTGAACATTCACTGTGGTGGTACCCACATAGTCCCATTGGCAGTTATTGCCCCAATCGGCCCAAAAAGCCACATATTCCAGGCTGCCATTGGTGCACAGGTCGCCCGAGTAACCGGCAGGTCTTTTTACCCTGAACGAAGCCACAAATTGTTCAAGGTTATAATCAAGACCTGTGCTTTCAAGCTGTTCATACGATACATTTGCATTGGTTTCGCTGAGTTCAGCCAATACAGCATTAAAGTCTATCCCCAGCTTATTCCATACATCAATATTTTTGGCCACCTCGGCAGTATCATAGCTTTGCAAAACCGGCAGTACCTGCTGCAAGCCAAACCTCGCCGCTGATACTTCCTTATTGCCTTTATATAGTTCTGCCAATTTGCTTAACTCCAGCGGCTGGCCATTTACTGCAGCTTTTAATTCCTCGAGGGCTGTTTGGCCTCCGGGTACAAGATTTGCCGCGTCAGCCAGTTTCAAACTTGGGTGCAATAGCGTAAGCTCAACCAACTGGTTGAAAATGGGATTTGCTACAACAAATTCGTTTTTCGGCTTTATCTGTATATGATCATCAACAGTGTTGCCCCATACTGATGAATAATTAGGATCATTCGCCGGAGGAATTTGATTCCACTCAAGTACCGCCCTAACCTGAGGCAGTACATGCACGCTGCACCTATTGGTTTTTGGGACGATTTTAAGAGACGCCGAATAGCTGAGCGGCTTTTCGGGGCTTTTGGTGCAGTCGGTACCTGTGGGTATGTCATGCTCGTTAACGGCACTGTAACCCTGGTCCTGCCAGCCGTTTCCATAATTAAGGTAAAATCGTACAAAGGCGTATGAGCCGATGGTGCACAGGTTGCCATTATAGCCTGAGTCTCTTTTGGTTGATACAATCGCCTCCAGTAATTGCAGGTCGGGATTGTAAGATACGGATTGAATCTGTTCATAATAAGTATTGCCTGAATTAGCGGCGACCTGTTCTTTAAAATTGGCAAGTGCCTTTACGGTTGTTGGATGGCCCGACACGTGGAGGACATTGAAGGAGTCTCTTAAACTGTGCAGGTTTTGTTCTTTCTCATTCATGATCTTGGTTATTAGCTAGCCGCTTAGCAGCAAAATATTGTGCCTACTCATTTTTCCCCTTTCGGCTTCCGGGCTTGAGCTGTTTTTTTAAGCTACCCAAAGCTATGGTGGCACAGCAACTGAATTTGAAGGGCAACTACCTGATGTTGAGACGTGTTTATACGCAATTTTAAGTGTACAACTACGCGGAGTAAAGGGGGCAGGATACAGCTACCGGTTCACGTTTGTGAAATTGATTTCGGTAAGAAGTTTGAAAAAAGGGAAACAGCTATCATTGCTGATACTGCTTTTATTGAGTTGAACGAACAGTTGAAAATATGGAGAATGGAATGTCTGCTTATTTATAAAACATCTTCTTCCTTAATGATATTATTTTTAAGTGCAAATATCACTACACCGGCTATATTTTTGGCTTGTATCTTCTCCAGTATCTTTACGCGGTAGCCCTCCACCGTGCGCTTGCTCAGGTAAATCTTATCAGCAATTTGCTGAGTAGTTTGCTGGTGGCATATCATCTGGATGATAAGTTTCTCACGCTCGTTCAAAATTACTTGTGGCTGGGTGAGCGGGCTGGCCTTGCTGCGCACAATCATGGAAGCCAATAAGCAAGAGGTTTGTGAACAGTAATAATTTTTATTTTGGTAAACGCTGATGATGGCATCCACAATCTCGTCCTTATGCGCATTCTTAAGCAGGTAACCTTTGGCCCCGGCTTCAAGCATTTCGATGATCAGGTTCTCTTCATCAAACATCGAAAGTGCGATAACCTTCACATCGGGGTGTACTGCCAGTATCTGTTTGGTGCTTTGGATACCATCAACTACCGGCATACGGATGTCCGTTACCACCACATCGGGCAGCTCCCGGTTCACTATATCAATTAGTGTTTGCCCGTTTGATGCGCGTCCGCATACCTTAAAGCCGGGATGCCTGGACAGCATAAGCGATAAGCCATCCAAAAATATTTCATGATCGTCGGCAATTACAATATTGATATCGGTCATCAGCAATAAATTAGGTGGGTATGAAATTTGATTAAAATTAAATAATATTAACTATTAACCGGCACTTTAATTATCATTTTGCATCCTTTATTTTTAGAGGTAATGAGCTTAAAATCAGCATCAAGCATCTGGCATCGGTTCTCAATGCTTTTTAAGCCGAGGCCGCCCGAGGCGGCGCGTATGCTATCCGGATCGAACCCTCGCCCATTATCTTCTGATACCAGGAATAACCCGTCAGGCTGGCTGGTTATGGCCAGTTTCAGGCTCCTTGCACCGGAATGTTTTATGGTGTTATGAACGATCTCCTGTATAATACGAAATAAATGTATCTCCGTTTTTTTAGGTATCACGGTATCTTTTGTTACGCTAAAAATTATTTTTATCGACTGGCGGCTACCCATGCGGCCAATATATTCATTCACCACCATTTCCAGGTTGTTTCTATCAAGGCCGCTGGGCAGAAGATTGTACGCTATCTCCCTGAGATTATGGATGGTTTCATCAATATAACCTGAAGCCTTGTCAAGCGATTCCCGGTCAGTATCATTATTCACAGCTATACTATTCATGAATAATTTCACGGTTGACAGCATAGGACCGAGGCTGTCATGCAGGTCATTGGCTATGCGCTTGCGCTCCTGCTCCTGCATCATGATCTGTGCCTGTATACGCTCTTTCTGCAATTGCATATATCGTTTGTGATACCTGATAACCGATATGACAAAAAAAATGATCACAATGGCTATCAGTATCGACGTAATACCAACCGTGTAAAATAATTTATCTGGCATACTGCTGCATTAATAATACTGGTAAAGCCGGGCTGATGTTAACGGCCATTGAAATAGTGGCTGTATGGGTCGTTCTTACTGCCGCCCATAAAGTAGATGCCGGCAGCACACATTAAATATATAAAGAAATTAAGATAACTAAAGCCCATGATTATTTTATTGGCTACCTCCGATTTATCAGAACCAATAAAGTATGATGCCTCGTAAATGATCTGATATAAAAATAATATAATAAATGCCAGGCAGATGATAAACACAGGATTTTTCAACAGGACCGCATTCTGGTAAAACATCATAGCATTTATCTGATTGATGCAGAGCAATACAATAACAAATGCATAAAATACCCTGAAATAGGGGCTGAACGTGTTGATGTTTTTAAATACTATTGTTTCTATCACCCAAAAAATAACGCAAACCAGGCCCAGCACTATAAACATAGGCCGGGATCTGACTGCATTTTTCCATAGATAAAGCTGATATAATATGATGCAGCACTCCACCAGGCTGTATATCTTAATAACCGGGGCATTGGTTTTAAATGCATTAATGCAAATAAAGCTGGCCAACTCCGACAAAATCCCGATCAGCAGTAATATCAGCAGCGGGTAATATATCTTATCGATCTTTTTAATACGTATAAGGGCCACAATTATGGGGATAATAATGGCCTCGCTCAATATAAAGTTTACTACAACACCCATTGACTATTGATTATTATTAAGCACGCTGTTAACACTGCATAAGGTGGGGCAGCGCTGGCCGGCCTCAAGAGCTACACCGTCCTGGGTATTGCTGGTAAACTTCATCACCTTGCCACTACGGCCGGTGATATCATTGTTAAGGCTGTCGACAGCTACCAGCACCATTTTTACAGGGCCGGATTTATCTTCGCCAAGATATATGCGTACGCCCCGGGCGCCTTTCTGGTCTAGTAAGGCAATTATAGCATCGCGGTTAAATTTCTCAGCAAGCGGAAAACTTACGATGTAAGCGGTATCATGCAGTTTACGGGCCATCTGCATTTGGATAAGTCTGAAAGTAGAGGTAAGCTTAATGGCTGTATCAATCGGGATAATGTGTACCTGGGCGCTGTCCTTGTTGTAAGGGATATGATCGCTTGGATTTTTTGAGTGACATTTACAAAGGGACATAACGATGCAAATTGCAAGGCATGCTAGGGTGAAAATTTTTAGTGATCTCATGATGAATTGTTTTTAGGGTTTTTTAGTATGATTTATAATGTTTGTTATCAGTTGGTTAGCAGTAAAGCTATAAAATTCCTGGCAGGATAAAGTAACCGCTAATAAACAATTATTAACAGCGGGATAACACGGTAAAAGATGCGTACTTGTACGCAATAGTTTATTCCGGAGATATTATTTTATCGTATTAATACGCTTGATGATCAAAACTCGTTACTTCTTCCAAATAAGAGTTTAAACGGCGAATATCTACCCCCGGCCTTCACTTTAATACAAAACAATTTAAACTTAATACATATGTTTACGTTAATTAGTTCAATTGACTGAACGATAGGAATGAGCAAAATATTTACAATAACCACGGGATTAGAGAATATGGGCGCCCTGCGTACGGGTGGGCAGGGCTCAGTGTATAAAGGAAGGCGGATAGGGCCAATAATTACGGCTGTAAAAATATTGCCCACACCGATCCATAGCGAAAGCATGGAAGATAAAAACTACCGGAACTTTTTAAATGAAGTAGAAAAGCTGAAAAAGGTAAATGAAGTTCCAAACCCTAATGTAGTCAAGATACTGAATTCAGGGATTACCGAGAGCGGTTCATTTCCCTTTATTGAGATGGAATTTATTGAAGGCCCCGACCTGGAAGATTTGCTGAAAGCGCCAAATGAAAAAATATTCACAATTAAGGAAACCATCAAGCTGGCCGACCAGCTGGCCTGCGCTTTGTCGCATTGCCATAAGGTAGGCGTAAAGCATGGCGATATTAAGAGCAACAATGTAAAATTCAATACCCATTCAGGAAATTATGTATTGCTTGACTTTGGGCTGTCAATAATGTCAGACGAGCAAAGGCGAAGCAGCATGCGGCATGCCGGTGCAATAGAATTTATGGCGCCGGAGCAGAATGAAGGTAAGATGCTTTTCAGTACAGATATCTACAGCTACGGCATCATACTTTACGAATTGTTGGCAGGGCAGGTACCGTTTCCGCTACATGATAACGGAGAAACAGCGAGGAATACGGTAATGCTCGCGCACATGGAATCCCCGGTGCCGGATATGCTGGAACTGCGCAGGCAAAACCTGCCACCAAGCTGGCCCAAAGCGCAGCAAGACCGGGAGATGCAGGTGCCTGCATGGCTGATTACCCTTATTTATCGATGCCTTGAAAAACAACCGGAAGGGCGTTACAACGATGGTACAGAATTAAATGAAATAATAGCGCAAAGCAGCGTAGCTGAAATAAAAACAGAGATAGCTAAGGAAATTGCGGCGGAAAAACCATTGGCAGAATCTAAAGTCGGCGATGGGAAAATGACCATTTCAAGCGGGGTTTTTGCTGCGTTAGTCCTATTACTTGTTGGCTCATTGTTTTACAATGTTTACGCTATATTAACTGAAAATAGAGTGCAGACGAAAGTTATCCGACAAGCGGTCCCTGATTCAATACAAAAAGCTGATAGTACACCAGTGGTTCCGAAACGGGAAAATACCGATTACGGGAAAAAGCAGAAACTGACGGATTCAGTTACTAAAAGCACGATTAACGATGCCATAAAAGCAGACCAAAATAAGACAGGAAACCCTGATAGTACCGGTACAGATACAACAAATAACCCTCAGAACTAATGGATCAAAAACCTTCAATCTGGCAGCGCATCGGCATCCACGACTGGTTTTTAACCAGTGAAAATACCGGCAAGAATAAAAAGCAGCTTACACTCACCCCTGATGATGTTTATAATTATGTTATCGACAAGTTTACGGATAGCATACGCCAATTATCATTCGCGGGTCGCGTCGTTTTTTATCATGAATACATCATCAGCCTTAATTCAGAAGATTATAAGGAATTTATTAATAACAAAGAAGGCATATTTGGGCTAATAATAAATGAAAGCGTAAAAAGATTCTATGAGTTATTGAAGCAATATCGCGAAGCGGGCAAAACAGTAGAGCCCTCAAGCTCTAAATGGGTATTCCGCCTGGTATCGCATCCTGATTATGCAAGGGGCGATATAGGTTTTATTGGCAAGCTATTGCCCGGCAGTAACAAGAAAGAAGATAACCTGCGGGTAACTTTTATTCCCCGGCAAACTGGCATTGCGCAAACATTTGATATTAGCGAAGACATACTTAAGGGCTTTAATTATTACAGTGAGGGGTATTATGAAATTCCTTATTTAGCGGACTTGGCCTCTGATGAAAAAGGTGCGGAAAAGAAAAAAGAGAAATACCTTGCAAGGCTGGAAAGTATCCTTCCTGAAAAGCAGCTGGCCGGTAAAAAGGTAGAGTTTTTGATGAATGATGAGGAGATTATAGTTTCGGGTGGGGAAGAACAAAGAGAAGAACCATATATCTTTAGAATTCCTTCGGAATGGGTAAATACCCCACATCTTTTGATTCGTTTTAATAAGGCAGATAGCAAATTTTACCTGTCGTCGGTAGGTGAACAAACTATTTTGAACGAGGAAACCGTGCCCCGGAGCGATATTAATTCACCCGTATGGCAGGAACTGCCTGTAAATTCTAAAATATTGTTGAACGGCATTGTTGGTATCAATATTTTCAAATCATAAATATGTCACAAATACTATCCATAGGTTTATTGATCGTTAGCGTAGCATTGCTGGTTTCACATTTCTCCGACATTAAAAAATCACGTAAGATAAATGAATGAGCAATTCTTCGGATTATCCGACACCGGCAAACAGCGTGAAAACAATGAGGACCTCTTTATTGCGCAGCAGATTCATGGCGGCAAATTTATACTGGCTTCGGTTATTGATGGTGTAGGTGGTTATGCCGGTGGCGAAATAGCTGCCGAACAGGCAAAAGCGGCCATTATTGATTGTGCCGGAAAGCCTTTTAATGAAGCTATCCCAATGCTTGCCGAATGTTTTTATTTAGCAAATGAACGTGTTGTTGCTGAAAGAAAACACAGTGACAAATACCAGGAAATGAGTTGCGTTGCTACTGTTGCACTGGCCGATATATCGACTAACCAGTTTTACTACGCGCATGTGGGCGATACCCGGCTATATTTATTCCGTGATGGTTCGTTAGTTAAAATATCTCATGATCAGTCGTTCGTAGGTTTTCTTGAAGAATCCGGTCGTTTATCTGAACAAGCTGCGATGGAACATCCCCGCAGAAACGAGATTAACAAGGCCCTGGGATTTGAAAGTAACCTAGATCAACATGCTGATTATATTGAAATCGGCCAATCGCCTTTCCTGCCGGGCGACCTGTTGCTTTTATGCAGCGATGGTTTGTCGGACATGTTGAGCAGCACTGAAATGATCTCCATTTTAAGTCGTTCCGGTTCCTTAAAAGAGAAAACCAGGTTACTTATTGACATGGCCAATGAAAAAGGAGGCCGGGATAATGTTACCGTAGTATTGGTGCAAAACGATAAAACACCACAACAGTATGCCGCAAATAAAGTAACGGAAAGCGTTGCTAAACCGCAACCAGTAGTAAAACAATTAGAACAACCCGCGACAGGTGCACCAGTTCATCGAAAAAGAAATAATATTGCTGCTGTGATTTTCGCTATCCTGGCATTAATATTCCTGGCTACCAGCATTTATTTATATCGGTTACCGCCGGTTGTTAAAATAATTGTGCCAGCCAAAAAGATCCTCAGCCAAGCGGAAATTAAATTGCAGCAAATAATAAACAATGCAAAAGGACAATCAATTATACTTACAGATACTTCCTTTGCCGGTCCGATTATTATTAATCAGCCTATCAGGATTGATAAGGACTCATTAGTACTTAAAGCAAAAGGGAATATTATACTGCAATGCGATACCGGTTATAATGGCCCCGCTATTATCTTATCTTCAAAATGCAGGCACATTGTGTTGGATAGCTTATCATTCAGCGGTTTTACTACCGGGGTTGATGTAACAGGAAACGTATTGTCGCTTAAAAACGTGCGGTTCAATAATTGCAAATCAGCAATTCGCCAATCTTTTACACTGGCAGATAAAAAATACTTTAGCGGCCAGCTACCTGTACTATCATTAAAGGCTGATTCATTACCTGTTAAAACCAAATAGACCGATGGCGCAAGCAACACCAACATCAGTGTCACGAAAAAAGGAGCGTTTGTTCCTTTTGCTGGTGAGCGTACTTTTGGGCCTGCTGTTCCTGCGTTTATACCAGGTTAGCCAGGATAGTTTTGCCGATGTAGATAAACGCCTGCAGGATGGCACAATGGTTAACCTGAATGCAAGGGGCGCTGCGGGCAACTTTAAACAACTGCTGCAAAAAGGCTTTTACTTTGACGACCCGAAGGATATAGAACTTATCGGGAACGTTGTTGACAAGCAAATGACCGGTACAACGTTTGATAACATTGGCGATCTGAATAAATCAAAATATAATATTGATGCAGATGAAGCCTTTACTGCCGGTGGCCAATCATTTAAAGACAGAGTTTTAGTATCCCGTGCCTTATTAGGTTATACCGGTGCCGATTCCTTGCGATTTTTACAGGAGAAAAATAGTCCTCCGCAATTGCCGGAGCAAACAGATATAGGTTTAAGCGGCTATAGCATAAGTGGGGAAGTACATGATAAAAGATCGCCAGTTGCGAGTGTCTTGGTACGATTGCAAATGGTTATTCCGCAGGATAGTACATTCAACGATGAGGAAACGGATCAAACTAAAATAAAAAAAATAACTGGTAATGGCTATCAGTTAACCTACGTTGCCGATGCGCAGGGGCAAAATCACCTGCAAACTATTATTGCGTATGCCCGCACAGGTTCAAATGGCGAATATGCATTTCACGATCTGCCTGCAGGTAAAGCATTTGTTATATTGCCGCTACAGCCCGGTTACCAGTTTGGCCGGTCAATGGGTACCGAAAGTTTGGATAAAGACCAGGATTTTAATTTCAGCCGTTCACCACATACCGTCAGGCTGTTATCAACCAAAGATTTCAATATCCTAAAAAAAGAAAAAGCGCTCATCGTTCGCACGCCGGCCGAATTTAACTTTTGGTATATAATTATAGTCGTGGGTTTTTTCCTATGTTTTTTCATTATGCACGGCTTTTTAAGCCTGAAGTTTCCTGCCACCGACCAGGTCATACTGCCGTTAATAATGATACTTACCGGCATTTCGTTTTTAATGCTGCTTAGCATACAGGATCCTTTACGCGACCGTTTTTTTGCTAAAGAGTCACTTATATATTTAGTGCTTGGGTTTGTAATCATGGCCATATTGTTATCCTGCAATATCAGGCGGTTTAATGCCGATTCAGGTGTTTATAGATTGTTTCTGTTTAAGAAAGATCCTAAAGCAGCAAACGGCTGGCCTTGGATAATCCTTGCAATGGCTTTATTGATGCTCACCATTCTTTTTGGTTCAGGTCCTGAAGGTAGTGGGGTTAAAGTGAATCTGTTCGGCTTTCAGCCCAGCGAGATCGTGAAATACCTCGTAATTATTTTCCTGGCGGGATTCTTTGCGATCAACGAAAAATTTATCAGTGAATACGCCACCTGGCAAAAACGATGGTCGTTTTTTTCATTTGCATTGATAGCTATAGGTGCAACGCTTTTCCTGTTCCTTATGCTGGGCGATATGGGGCCCGCGATTATTATTTGTTTCACTTTCATTATTCTCTTTTCATTTTCGCGCGGTGATTTCATCTCAATGGCAATAGCAGTGGTGTTTTATGTGCTGCTTACCTGGCTATTTAAAAATGTTTGGTTATCTACCTTAATTACAACTATAATGTTGGTTGTAGTTATGTTTAAAGGCCGGCGGTTAAGTGAATCTGCTATTATGGCGCTGATCATCATATCCGGATTTTTAACTATCGATAAAATACCGCATCTGAATAAGCTCATTCCGGGCCCGGTAGAGCGTTTGTCGGACCGTAAAGCGATATGGGAAGATGCCTGGAATAACGAAGTTTACGGCGGTGACCAGGTAGCCAACGGTTTATGGGCCATGTCGGGTGGGGGAATCACAGGGCAGGGTGTAGGCCGGGGCTTTGCAAAAACTATCCCCGAGGCACATACAGATATGATATTGCCTGCCATTGGCGAAGAGTTTGGCTGGACAGGCATAGTTGCTATATTTTTATTATTCCTGTTATACCTGCACCGATCCATAATTATTGGCCGGCGAACAGGCACCCCTTTTCTCTTTTATTTGTGCTCGGGTATAGGTATTTGCACATTCATCCAATTTTTATTAATAGCGGGCGGTTCTACCGGGGCGTTACCATTATCGGGAGTAGCATTACCATTTGAAAGCTACGGCGGCTCGTCTCTTGTCGCTAACTTTTTAGCCGCCGGATTTTTATTGTCGGCATCAAGGGTTAAGGGGACGGCTGTACAAATGTCGTTTATTACCAAACAACAGGATCATAACCTGGTGCCTGCTTTATTGGCTGCATGTATAGGTATCATATTGCTGGTAGTTAATATATCAAGTTACTTGTTTCAAAGCAATAAATGGATAGTTAAGCCTGCTTTAGTAGCAGATAAAAGCGGTGCTCGTATGTTTAGTTATAATCCGCGTATAGCTATACTAATGAATAAACTGCAGGCCGGTACGCTCTATGATAGAGCCGGGCGCATACTGGCAACCAGTGATCCCTCATTGATCAAAAAACAACAAAATATACTAAATGAAGCAGGTGCAAGCCAATATGATCTGGATTCGGCCATGCACAAACGGCTTACACGATATTATCCGTTTGATGCGCAAATGTTCTTTTGGACAGGTGATGCTAATACAGGTATTTTTAACGGTAGCATAAACGGTTATTTTGCCGAATATGAACATGCCGCTGAATTGCGTGGCTTTCAAATGCCGGTAACTGATTATAATGTACGGGCCAGTCGTTATCAGGAGGATCGCTTTTTGCCAAGGGGCATAAAGGAAATGTCGGTACAAAAACGGGATTACAGTGCGCTGGCGTCCTTGCTTATTGCAGGTATTAACAGTGATGAAGTAACAGAGTTCAAAAAGCGCAACCGTGATGTACAGCTGTCGGTAGATGCGGAATTGCAAACTGATATACAGCAAAGCATGGCTGCGGATACATCACTTGCGGATAACCGTGTATCGGTAGTAGTGATGGAAGCCGCAACCGGTGATGTGCTGGCCTCCGCTGTATACCCCTTGCCACCAATACATAATTACGACCAGTTGACCATGCCTGTCACCGAACAAAATAAGCTGTCACAATGGATGACGACCAGTGACCTTGGCTTTACTTATGCCACACAGCCAGGCTCAACGGCCAAGGTGCTTACCGCCATGGCATCATTTAATAAACTGGGTATGGCTGCAAATGATGTTAAGTTTAATGTAAGCATGGCTGAGCGTATCAGAACAAAAGGTGTGGAACCGGATGAAACCGGGTTAATCACCCTTGAGCGTGCTATCGCCAAGTCTAATAACGTATACTTTATTAAGTTGGCTAACCAGGAACACCTGGAAGAACAGATGGGCGATCTTTATTTAAAAACGGGAATGTTCCTGCATGGGGTTGGTGGTTATTTTTATACCAAAGCGCCCGATAATGTACAGCAGGAAGAAAAATGGAAGGACTTATGGCGCAAAACAGAATTTAACACCAAACCAAAGTATGATCCTGATAATATCCACCGCACCCGTGCTAAAGGGATATCGGGCATGGCATGGGGGCAGGGCGCATTAATTGCTACACCTGCCGCGGTTGCAAGGATGGTATCGGGTGTTGCCAATAACGGGCTATTGTTGGCCAACAGGTTTGTGCTAAAGGCGGATGGTATCCCGCAGCCTGTAAAATCAGGTATAAAACTGGCTAATGATCCGCAGTATGCGGCCATTATTACTAAATACATGATTGAGCAGAGTGCACCTAAAGCTGAGATTTTAGGCATAAGCGTTGCTGGAAAAACAGGTACACCCGAACGTATCTGGAAACAGCAAAGTATAAATGATGGTTGGTATGTATTTTTTGCGCCTATGGCAAAAGGTACGGGTAATTTAGTGGTTTGTATACGCATCGAGTCTACAAGGGGATCATCAGATGCGGTGCACCTTGCGGGGCGCGATATTATACCATTATTGTTAAAAAAGGATTATATAAAAAGTATTGCAGATAATTGATTTTACCATGTTTGATTTATTTAAGAAGAATGAAAATAAAGGCCCGCAGGATGTAAAAAGTCTGCGCGATGCATTGCTTCGTTTTATAAAGGCCGAATTACAAAAAGCAGAAGGGGGAGAGGGCAGCCACATTAAAGGAGTTAATCTGTTTATCACTGCCAACGGTAATGAAAAACATATTTACGAAGCCGCGGTTTATGCTGGGGAACAAGACAAGTTTAAGCAGGAGATTCAAAAGATAGCGGACGACTACGCCCTTGAACTACCGGCAAACTGGGCATTGGAGATCACCTTTGACGAACCGGTTCCGGACGAGGCTTTAAAATCAAAAGAATTGGATGCTGCCTTATTTATCCGCACAAAAGATCATACGCTGCTCAAAACCGGTTCTGCCTATATTACTATACTAAATGGTGAGGCGGAACAGGCGGGCTATCAAATTACTTCTGATGATGGTAAGATCAATATTGGCAGGGAGAGAAGGGCACAGGTGGCCGGTGGGTTCTTTCGTACCAACCATATTGCTTTTCCCGGTGATAGCGCTAACCCAGGCAATAAATTTATTAGCAGGCAACATGCGCATATTGAATGGGATAATGAGAAAGGATGCTTTATGCTTTACGCCGATGAGGGAGGAGTGCCCCCGGGTAATAAAATTAAGGTTAAAACATTAAAGGATGATAACCTGATCAAACTACATTCGACTGAAATAGGCCATAGTTTGACCGGCGGGGATCAAATTATATTAGGCGACTCAGCCGTACTGGAGTTTAATTATCATCCTGTAAATCACTAAATGCTTAAACAGTTTAAGCATATTGCCGCGAAACTGCTTTATGAAAGTTGGAAACTGTGAGCGAGATAGTTATCTTAGTTTGATGAATTCGCTTATCCGGAAAATATGTTTCCTGTTCCTTTCATTGGTCTTTTCCGGTGCGTCTATTTATGCCATGAAAACAGTTCCTTCAACCACAGTCGATATTTCTACCCTTAATGGTTACCTGTCGAGAACGATTAATATTGCTTTTACTTTTGATGCACCGAAAGAAGGTGCATGGGGGCACACCTTAGCGGCCAGTGATTTTAAACTGATAAAAGCGGCCGGTTTTACCGCGGTAAGGCTTCCAATCCAATGGGTAGCCAGAATGGATACCGTGGCTCCGTATACAATAGACCCGCAATTCTTAGCACGGATAGACTGGGCCATCAGCGAAGCATTAAAAAATCATTTGGCTATTGTACTGGATAACCATTTGGATGCACAATTGATGAAGGAACCAGCGGTTTTTCATGAGCGGTTCCTGAGCCTGTGGAAGCAGTTGTCGACTCACTACAGTCATAAACCACAGCAGGTGATGTTTGAAGTTATGGCAGAGCCGCACGAACAGCTCGATGCGATTTGGAACGATTATTTTAAGGAGGCGCTGGCAATTATCCGGGAAAGCAATCCGACCCGCCCGGTTATCGTGGGCCCACCATTTTATAACCTGGTATACAAACTAAATGATCTGCATTTGCCGCAGGACGATTACCTGATCCTGACGGTTCATTATTATGATCCTATTCAGTTCACCATGCAGGGAGAGGATTGGTTTCCTATGGGCAAACCACGCGAGTGGATCGGGACCCAATGGCTGGGGACCGAACAGGAGAAGCGGGTGATCAGCCATGCGATGGATGCCGTTTCAGATTGGGCAAAAAAGCAGGGGCGACCGGTGTTTTTAGGCGAATTCGGTGCCGGCGATCATGCAGATACGGTTTCCAAGGCACGTTATTTTAGCTGTATCAGAGAACAGGCGGAACTGCACGGTTTTTCATGGGGCATTTTTAATTTCGCAGTGAAATTCAGCCTATACGACCAGAAGGAGAAAACCTGGCATCAAGGTTTGTTAACGGCTTTGATACCTACTGGTAAACGATGATTGGATGGTTTAATAAGTTAAGCCTTAATGGTTTCAATCTCTTGAACAAGTAGTCATAATTCGAGTGGCTTCATATTTCCCAACGAGATTCAAACACAAAAAGTACCTCGGTCGTACAGAAACATAGTATCTAAAGATTGCCTAAAATAAAAACCGCCTATAACGCAATTAGAAGCGGTTTTTGAAATTCCGTGACCCCAAAAAGTACAGATGTCGAACTCTTTTATTGAGGATGTAAAGAAAATTGCTGCGTTAAGGGAAAAATCAATACAATGATGTTACACCGCAAATATGTCCCCCGGAATTTCTATTCAATAAATTTCACACCAATTTTCGGGCGCTTTCAGCTATAGGTTCGTCATTAAAGCTGGCAAAGTTCATTTGTACATATCCATCATCGTCAAACTGAAAAACCTGCACACCGTAACTTCTGTACCATTGTCCGGCAGTATTGTGCCATTCACATTCAAACCTTACAGCCATCCTGCTTTTAAGGGCACCCCACAGATCCAGCTTTAGTTTAAAACTTAATTGCTGTTGCCATTTATTGTTCAGGAATTGTTTAATTTCCTCACGTCCGTTCAAAAATTCTGTACCATAACGAACTTCAGCATCAGGAGCATAACCAGTTATTACTTTTTCAGGATCGAGCGTGTTCCATTCGTTTTCTATGATCTGTAATTTTTGTGCCGCATTCTCCATATCCCATGGTGGCAGCGGAAATCTTTGTTCTGTTTTCATGGTACAAATGTCATTATATGCAGGACTGGATACCATGGATAAACCGTGTTTTGACATGGACAAATGCAATAAGCAATTATGAAATCGTTATAATTTAATTTCAGCTGATCAGTAACCTTTTTAATGAGAATTAGGCGTTTCCGCGATCAAATCCAACAGTATCTCTGAAAAACTGTGGAGATATAGCCACATTACTTTTAAAAAAACGGCTAAAATAAAACTCGTCATTAAAACCCAGTTCATAGGCAATCGATTTAACAGGCTCAGACGTTAGGTATAACTGTCTTTTTGCTTCAATAATTATTCTGTCAGCAATAAGGTTTGACAATGTCTTATTAAAATAAGTTTTACTTAGCCTGTTTAGGGCTGCTGTGGAAATGTTTAGTAATTCGGCATAATCACCAGGACTGTGAAGTGATTTAAAATGTTCATCGATGGCATCTTTCAAACTATTTAAAATAACCGGCGCCTTTTTGCTTGATACCGCTTCTAAATGCCTTTGTTCAATTTTGATCCGGGAAGCGTTGATGAGCAATATTTTTAAATAGGATATCAATACCTCGGGTTGCGAAGGGCCCGGGCGTTCCATTTCAACTTTAAGCCCGGTTATGATAGTTAACAAATACTGCGCTTCATCAACAGTTAAATTGATGACCGGCGACTCATAAATGTTATTAAAAAGAACGCCATTGCAAGAAACTTCGTTCCGGTGCTTATGAAGACAAAAAAACTCAGGATGAAAATTAACCATAATCCCTTTGAAACCCTTTTTGCATTGGATCTTAAATGGCTGGTAAAGAGAAAAGCACATGAGGCTATTTTCTTTAAAACTGTATTCCGAAATATCGGCTATCAGACTTCCTTTACCCGCTAAAATCAAAATCACAGAAAAATAATTATACTTCTTTAAACTATTGAAATATTCATCGCTCCCGAACGGAAAAACTTTAAACACCAAAGACTTACTTTGAGGATTAAACAGTTCTAATGCGTTGTCGTTCATTATAAATTTGTTTAAAATAAAAAAGGCGCAAATCAAACTATAGAATCTCTATGATTAACAAACGTATTGTTTTCATTTTGATTGAAATAAAAACAGCCTTTAGATGTGTCTAAAGGCTGTTTTGAGGTATGGTGACCCGGGAGGGGTTCGAACCCTCGACCCACTGATTAAGAGTCAGTTGCTCTACCGGCTGAGCTACCGAGTCATATTTTTTACGGGTTGCAAATATATAGCAATTTATTAAAATGGCTAATATATTTTATTAATATGATGCCAGTACATTAAAACCAATACCAGCAATGCCTATTTTTTCCCAATTGGCCTGACTTGTTTCTCTTGAAATTATGTTACCGCTTAATACACTTGCCGAAAACATAACCCCTTGTCCTTTACTGTTTTCTATCCACTCAAGGCTTACAAAAAATTTATCTTCAACATAAATGTGGTAGGGCTCAAGGTCGACAGTTATCTTTTCCTGTCCTTTTTTTACCGTGACAAAAATATTTTGGTGCTGCAAAATAGTATCTGGTTTGCCGCTTTTAACGTTGTAAAAGTTGAGCCGTAGTTTTACTGAATCGGTTGCGGGATGGGCAAGCGATGTATTAAATTGTTTAAGGTGAGTGGGTGCCCGTTTTATCCTGATAATGGCGCCTATTTCATTGCCTAGCGCGCTGCTTGTAAAACCAACATCAGTTGTTTTTGATTGGGTTGTATTGCCTAATATGCTTTGTTTGGGTTTGCGGCTGTAAACCTTAACTTCTTTAAGCTGACGATTATCCGGCGATAACGAAATAACTTTAGTCCCGTTATAATTCCTGATAAAATCACTTACCAGGAATGTTTTTGGAACATAACCGATCATTGAAATTCTCAGGCTATCAGCATTGTTATTATTAAGCGTAAGCTTAAAATAGCCATTATTGTCTGTTACAGTGCCGGTAGCTTTACCAATTAGGCCAATATTTACATATTGCAGCTTTTCACTGGTTTTGGCATCATTAATAGAGCCTTCAATTACCTGTGCATGGGCACAGGCAAATCGTAGTACAACCAGAACGGCAATAAATAATATTTTTTTCAAGATTGATCTAGGCTAAGGCATATAACTCGTCTCGTTGTTTTTGTACGGCATCACTGTTAATGTACTCGTCATAATCCATTAGTTTATCAATATAACCGCCAGGGGTTAATTCAATAATACGGTTAGCCACGGTTTCAACCAGTTCATGATCCCGTGAGGTAAAGAGGATAGTTCCCCTATAGTCTTTCATGCCGTTATTAAGCGCTGTGATCGATTCCAGATC
This sequence comes from Mucilaginibacter mallensis, assembly GCF_900105165.1. NCBI lineage: Bacteria > Pseudomonadati > Bacteroidota > Sphingobacteriia > Sphingobacteriales > Sphingobacteriaceae > Mucilaginibacter > Mucilaginibacter mallensis. Next base: position 2,988,699 of record NZ_LT629740.1, on the reverse strand, counting down.
AAGGTGGTTGGTTGGTTCATCAAAAATCAACAGGTTGGCTTGTTGCAGCATCATACGGCTAAACATACAACGCATTTTTTCACCACCTGATAGTACATTACTCTTTTTCAACACCTCTTCGCCAGAGAATAGCATGCGACCTAAGAATCCACGGATAAACTGATCATCCTTTTCGCCAGGAGAATATTCACGTAGCCAGTCTATCAGATTTTCATTCTTTCCTTTAAAATAATCCGTATTATCCATTGGAATATCAGCCATATTAATGGTAACACCCCATTTAAATGTGCCCTTATCTGCTGTATCGCGACCTGCTAAAATATCATAGAATGCTGTTGTAGCTAAGCTATTTTGTGAGATAACGGCAATCTTATCTCCTTTATTTGCTGTGAAACTAATATTGGCAAATAAGAGCTCGCCATTAAGCGTTTTTGAAAGATTCTCAACCTGTAATATCTGGTCTCCGGCTTCACGGCCCTGGTTGTTGAATATAATGCCCGGATATTTACGGTTTGATGGCTGTATTTCGTCAAGGTTGATCTTATCCAAAGCTTTTTTACGACTGGTGGCTTGTTTTGATTTGGATGCGTTAGCGCTAAATCTGCGGATAAATTCCTGCAATTCTTTAACCCGGTCCTCAGTCTTTTTATTCTGATCTGAACGCTGTTTTAATGCCAGCTGACTTGATTCATACCAGAATGAATAGTTGCCGGTATAAATGGTCATTTTTGAGAAGTCGATATCAACTACATGGGTACAAACGGTATCTAAAAAGTGCCTGTCGTGCGATACTACCAGTACAATAGCCTCATAGGTCGATAAAAAGTCTTCGAGCCAGCTTACAGTATGTATGTCAAGGTCGTTGGTAGGCTCATCGAGTAATAATATATCGGGGTTGCCAAAAAGTGCCTGTGCTAATAAAACACGTACCTTTTGGGTGTTATCCAGTTCCTTAACCAGTTTATAGTGATATTCTTCTTTGATACCTAGATTGCTCAATAGGGTAGCGGCATTACTTTCGGCGTTCCAGCCATCCATTTCGGCAAAAAGATTTTCAAGCTCACCCGCGCGTTCGCCATCTGCGTCTGTAAAATCTTCTTTCAGGTAGATGGCATCTTTCTCCTTCATTACGGCATACATTTCTTTATGCCCCATCATTACGGTTTCAAGTACCGAATATTCGTCAAAAGCATAGTGATTCTGGCTTAATACCGCCATACGTTCGCCGGGAGTAAAACTTACTGAACCACTGGTAGGGTCAATTTCGCCTGAAAGTATTTTTAAGAAAGTTGATTTCCCTGCGCCATTAGCACCAATAATACCATAACAGTTACCCTGGGTAAATTTCAGGTTAACGTCTTCAAATAATGTTCGTTTGCCGTAGCGTAGGGATAGATTGGATACCGTTATCATGCTGCACCTTATATTTTGTGCAAAAATACGGTAAATTTTACAATTAAACCCTGTAGCTGGCATTATTGCTTATACAGCATCAAATGCCCGATATTTCCCCAATAATATTCCCATGAGGAGTAACATGAGGAGTAAGTTCCTCGTAAATATTTTAGTGCCTGTAAACTAAATGCTTTTTTTTGTCGTTACTGATACATAATTAAGTAAAATTAGCCTTGTTGTGTATCTTTTGGAACAGACTTTGACTTACAATTATTAAACAATTAAACTTTAGAGAAGAAGAGCAAAGTTATGGGAACACTAATTTTAGGCTTAATTATTATCAACGCATTTTTGGTAATAGCCCACGCCATTAATAAACAAAGAAAAGGTACTTACTAAGTATTGAATTTTAATTCAATATACTAAGCAGGTTTGCTGTTTCATCGTCAGCCAGTTTTTGTAACGGGCCCGATGCAACCATTTTCATCATCATATTTAAATCCGCAGCAATGGTGAAGTGTACTTCGGTATAATTTTCATTGCCGGATAAAATCCATTTAAGTTCAAGATCAAACGGGGGCTTTTCAGCAGGGATTATTCTTATAGCTGTGTCAGGGGTACGCTCTTCAATTTTCAGCGCCAGTTTTATCATATTCCTGATAGTAAATCTTGCCTCATCCACAGTCGACGACCAGTCTGAGATATCATCAGGCATTAATTGCTGATGATTATTCATATCAGCCAAAAATTGGTAAACAGTATTTGTTGGTTTATTTATAGAAACGGTACTCTCGAAGGTAGACATATTTTTCAGTTTGCAGTTATCAGTATTCAGCTTGCATTACATTATTAGATGGCCAGGTTACTGTAAAACTGCAAACTGCCCACTGCAAACTGAATTATCTTCCCCATTCAGATGGGTTTTCACGCCATTTTTTTAGCATATCTACATCATCAGTACTAACATACTGGTGCTGTTCAGCATATTTTATTAAAGCGCTATAGTTTGATAATGTAACAAATGGACATTTTGCTTCAGTAAAATTCTCTGTCGCTACATCAAATTGGTAGGTGAATATAGCGGCAAGCCCGGCTACGTGGTAGCCTGCCTCGCGTAAAGCTGCAACAGCCTGTAAGCTGCTTTTGCCTGTCGATATCAGATCTTCAATTACTACAACCCTTTTACCAGTTACAACATCACCCTCAATAAGGCTGCCTGTGCCGTGTTCCTTTGGTTTTGAGCGTACATAAATAAATGGCAAGCCTAATTCCTGTGCAATTAATACTCCTTGTGGTATGCCTGCAGTAGCTACACCGGCAATACAGCCAACAGCGCCAAACTTTTCCTGAATTAACTGTGTTAACTGCTGACGGATGTAGGTGCGTACAGTTGGATGTGACAGTGTTATGCGATTATCACAATAAATTGGCGATTTCCAGCCTGATGCCCATGTAAATGGATTATTAGGTTGTAATTTAATTGCTTTAATTTGCAGCAGGAATTCGGCCACTTGCTGTTCGGCCTCACTATTATTAAACATGGCTCAAAAATACAGAATTTATATTAATGAAAAGGTAATCCTGCTCACAGAATCGGAACCTAAGAAAGTAGAAAGTTATGAACGCCTTGATGCTGAGACTTTTGACTTGAAAATTATATACACCTGGATACTTAAACATCATAGTAATCTTTTTTATATTTTATGCGATGATGCTAAGGTTTTCCTTAAAAGTGTAGTAAATAACACTACACTTATTGAGGCCGCAGGTGGACTTGTTAAGAACGAAAATGGTGATTATCTGTTCATTTACCGTAATAATAAATGGGATCTGCCTAAGGGTAAAATAGAGAAAGATGAGAAAGTGAAAGTTGCCGCTGTGCGCGAGGTGGAAGAGGAGTGTGGTATAAGAGTAAGCAAGCTTGGTAAAAAAATATGCAATACTTATCATGTTTATATCAGCAGGGAAGAGGTAGTGTTAAAAAAGACCTACTGGTTCAGCATGAAATATAAAGGGGCAGGTAGATTAAAACCACAGATAGAAGAAGGCATAACGGATGTACGCTGGTTCAGGAAACATCATATTGATGCTATCCTGATGAATACCTTCCCATCAATATTAGATGTGCTGGTTGAAAAGGACCTGATTAAAGATAAGCCAGTGCCTCTTTCGGAATAAACTGGGCAACATCGCCATTGTACCGCATAATTTCACGTACAATGGTTGAGCTAATGGATGAGTACCCCGGTTTACTTACAATAAAAATGCTTTCTATCTCAGGCACCAGCGAGTGGTTCATTTGTGCTATGGCTTTTTCGTATTCAAAATCTGACACGGTACGAATGCCGCGAATCATATAATCGGCACCAATGGATTTGCAGAAATTTACGGTTAAGCCCTCATAAGCTACGATATGAATTTTGGGCTCGTTCTCAAAAACAGCACGCAGCATTTTCTCACGGGTTTCCACACTTAAAAAACCTGATTTGGAGCTGTTGACGCCTATGCCGATATAAATCTTATCGAACAAGCCGATCGATCTTTTTACAATATCAACATGTGCCTTGGTAACGGGATCAAACGAGCCCGGGAAAAGAGCAATTTTCATATATAACGTATGAGGTTGTTACTGCAAATATAAAAGAAACCGGGAATCTGACAATGTTAAACCATAATGTCATTTCGACCGGAGGGAGGAATCTTCTACAGCATACATTAACGCGGTTAATCCATCGCAGAAGATCTCTCACTATCGTTCGAGATGACATCTGCATTACTGGTTCACTTGAAAAAACGAAAACGACGAATGCCCATATTTTCGTTGCTCGGTAAAAGCCGGGTGATTACTCAGGTTTTGTAAAGATTGGTGCTCAACAATAAGTAAACCGCCTGGCAGCAACAGGTTCTTCTCAAATATGATCTTGGGTAGCTCGGGGATCTGGTTCATATCATACGGTGGATCAGCGAATATGAGGTCATATTGCTCGGTTTCCAGTTGCAGATATTTCAATACATCAGCCTTAAATGTTTTTATCTGCGTTAGCTTATGCTGGCGGGCGGTATCTTTCAGGTAATTGATGCAGTGAATGCTGCGGTCTATCGAAACAACTTCGGCAGCACCCCGCGATGCAAACTCCAGCGATATATTACCCGTTCCGCTGAAAAGGTCGAGCACTTTGATGCCTTCGAATTCAATTTTATTGAGCAGGATGTTAAATAGAGCCTCTTTAGCCAGATCGGTAGTAGGGCGAACAGGTAAATTTTTAGGCGGATTTAATCGCAGCCCCTTTAAAACACCTCCGATGATGCGCATAACGATAAAGCTATAAGTGGCAGTATTTTATGGGGTTTAACTTCAGCTGGATAATCCAGTAAGTTAAAGTCGTTAAGTTCAACAGTTTTGAAAAAATCAGCAAGGCGGATTGCATTACGATCATCCAACTCGATATCGCCGCTTAAAATCAAGTTTAAATTTTGAGGTTGAAGATCGAGTTCTTTAGCAGCAAGCGCTACATAATAAACCAGTTCATCCGGGTTAAAGAAATTGAACCTGTTAAAGAAGCGAACTTTATCACCTATACAATACAATACCTCAACTAAGTTCAGGTTATCTATATTTAAATATAAATTATTAGGCTGCGGATTATAATTGGCTATGGCGGTTATCCAGCCTTTAGCCAAAAAAACAGGATTTTCGAGACTATATGGCTCTGCCCTGTTAATTAACGATTCATCAACTTTATAAATGATGTGATTTTCGTTGTCCAATGGTTGTGCAATTACTTTCTCGTGGGATTGTACATCTAAAAAACGTGCAAGATCAGCCACTCGGTCTTTACTATATAAAAGTGTAGGCACAAGGGTGAAGCCGGTGGAAGGCAGGCCGGTTACGATCTGCCTGAAATTATAATTTAAAAGGTCGTGATTATGCCCGGGCTCGTGTAAAACATCCAGACTGCAATCAATTCCCATAGCAACCAGCCTGTTTTTATGAACAATGGCATATGAGAATGTATCCGGGTACATTTGCAGTACTAAAATATAATTATCAGTAACCTGGTACAGGTGTATATCTTTATCCCGGTAGTAGTTAATATTTTCGCTCATGCTCTTGAACAAAAGTAATATTTTTTAGCAACACTAATTTCACGAATTTAGGAAACACGAAATAGCATTAATTTAACTGGTATGATAGTTTTAATTAGTGCTATTCGTATTAATTCGCTTAATTAGTGTACTTAATTATGTCGTCAGCAGATCATATCCTCAAAGCATTCCCTCATGAACCAACTGCCCAGCAGATGGAGCTGTTTGGTAAACTACATGATTTTATTGTGAGCGATAACGGCGAAGAGTGCTTTATATTAAAGGGTTACGCCGGTACGGGTAAAACCACCATAGTAAGTGCTTTGGTGAAAGCTTTGCGCAATTACAACTACAAATATGTATTGCTGGCACCTACTGGCCGGGCGGCAAAAGTGATCAGCAGTTATTCGGGGCGCAAGGCTTTTACTATTCATAAGCGTATCTATCGTAAAAAATCGGCTTTAAATGTAGATGAATCTTTTTTACCGGGCGATAATATGGCTACTGATACCATATTTATAATTGATGAGGCATCTATGATCTCGGATGAGATCAGCGGAAACAACCGGGATACGCTACTGCACGACCTCGTGAAATACGTTTATAATGAAAAGAATTGTAAGCTATTACTGGTAGGCGACACAGCTCAGTTGCCGCCGGTTGGTTCAGATGAAAGTCCCGCGCTTGATCCAGAGCTGATGAAGGCGCAGTTTGGCTTAACCGTTTTTAGTTACGAACTTACGGATGTGTTGCGCCAGCAAAAGGATTCGGGCATATTGTTTAACGTTACCCGTGTGCGGGATATCATCAGGCAGGAAGAGATCAGCAATCCTCAGATCATCACCAAGGGTTATAAGGATGTGTTCAGAATGGGGAGTGACAAGCTGGAAGAGGGGCTGAACTATGCCTACAATAAATATGGCGATGAAAATACGCTCATTATTTGCCGCTCCAACAAGAATGCTAATTTATACAACCGGCAGATCCGTGGGCGCATATTATGGCGCGAGGAAGAACTTACCGGCGGCGACCAGGTGATGGTGGTTAAGAATAATTATTTCTGGTTGCAGGATCAAGAGGAGGGCAGCACCGGCTTTATTGCCAATGGCGATATTGCCCGAATACGCAAGGTGCGCAAGTTTGAGGAGATTTATGGTTTTCGCTTCGCGGATGTGCAGCTGGAATTTACTGATTATGCTGAAGACCCGGTACTGGATTGCAAGATCATGCTGGATACACTTTATTCAGAAGCCCCGGCTCTGCAGCCTACAGATCAGAAACGCTTTTATTTAGAAGTGATGAAAGATTATGAGCACATCACCAACAAGCGCCAAAAACACGAGGAGTTAAAGTTAAACCCATACTACAATGCATTGCAAATAAAATTTGCCTATGCCATTACTTGTCATAAAGCACAGGGCGGCCAATGGGATGCCGTTTTTGTTGACCAGGGTTACCTGACTGATGAAATGGTGAATATGGATTTTCTGCGCTGGTTTTACACCGCCTGTACGCGGGCCACCAAGGAGCTATTTTTAGTAAACTTTAACGATAAGTTTTACCATGCGAAGAGGGAGGTGGAGTTTTAATCCAAGCAACGTGGGAGAGGTGTCATGCTGAGCGCGAGTCGAAGCATGAGCGTAAAGGCCTGCCCACACACTTCGACTAGCGCTCAGTGTGACACCCTTTGTTTAATGAGATAAGGAAATAATTTGCACATTTGCATATAAGCACATCTGCACATCAAAATACGCACATAAATAAACATGCATCTATTATATCCCGCTTTTTTATTTGCATTGGTTTTACTGGCTATTCCTGTTTTGGTGCACCTGTTCAATTTTCGCAAATACCAGAAAGTGTATTTCAGTAATGTACAGTTTTTAAAGGAAATAAACGAGCAGCAGTCATCCCGCAGGAATTTAAAGGAACGGCTCATACTTGCAGCACGATTATTGGCTCTTTTCTTTTTGGTACTTGCTTTTACCCGGCCGTATATCAGTAATCAGCATACAGAAAATGCGGGCTCACAGCAGGTGGTGAGTGTTTTTGTTGATAATTCATACTCCATGCAAACCCTTAATAGCGAGGGTACATTACTTGATGAAGCCAAACGCCGTGCAAAGGAGATCGCATCAGCTTATGGGATAAACGACCGGTTTCAATTACTTACGCAGGATTTTGAGGGGAAACATCAGCGTTTATTGAACCGGGATGAGTTTAATGATGCGGTGGATGTGGTAAAGATCAGTCCGCAAAGCAGGAGTTTACAGCAGATTATAAACAGACAACAAAGTTTGTTGGGGATGCAGCCGAATGCATTACGATCTATCTATATTATATCTGATTTTCAAAAAAATATAACCGGATCGCAGGCTCTTAAGATAGATACGGGTACACACACCAGCCTGGTACAGCTTAAAGCAAGCAGCCTCCCCAATGTAGCTGTGGATTCTGTTGCTTTATTAAGCGCTGTACACCGCCCGGGCGAAAGTGAGAAGTTAGTAGTGCGTCTGCACAATTATGCTGATGAAAAAGCCGAAAAGATCCCCCTTAAGGTATTGATCAACGGCGAGCAAAAGGCTTTGGGGAGTTATACCATTGCACCACGATCTGCACAAAATGATACGTTGTCGTTCTCGGGTTTACAGGCTGGCTGGCAACGCGGCGAGATCACATTACAGGATAACCCGGTTACGTTTGATAACCAGTTTTATTTCAGCTTTAATGTAAAACAGCAAATGCCTGTTTTATTGATAGATGATGGTATTGCCAATACTTATTTAAAGGCGGTTTTCGCTTCCGACCCATTTTTTAATGCACAACGGGTGCCTGCAGGGAATGTAGATTATGCAGGGTTAAATGCCTATCCGCTTATTGTGTTGAGCGATATTAAATCCATATCAACCGGACTGGCGCAGCAATTAAAGTCTTATGTTAGTAAAGGCGGTACTTTGGTGGTTTTCCCCGCTGTTGATGCGGACTTGTCCAGCTATCATTCCTTATTACAGCCGGTGAATGCCGCTTATCCTGAAAAATTAATTACAGAAGCCACGAAAGTTACGGCTATCAACCTGCAAAACCAGGTGTTCAAAAATATCTTCGATTCTTTTCCTCAAAATCCGGATCTGCCGGTAGTGAAAAAATATTATCAGTTAAGCGCGTCATCCGGCAGGAATGAAAACCTGATGCAATTACCGGGCGGGCAATCTTTTTGGGAAGATAATGCCAGCGGCAAAGGGAAAGTATATGTAGCAGCAGTACCGCTAGATGAGGATTTCAGTAATCTACAGCACCATGCGCTCTTTTTACCGGTAATGTTCCGCATAGCCTTGCTTAGCGGGCACGATCAGCCCTTGTTTTACACACTGGGGCACGATGAAACTATTGAAATAGCACCTGTACAAACCAATGAAAAGCAATTGTTAAAGTTGGTTAAGGGTCAGGTGAGCATTATCCCCGATGTTCGCCAGCAGGAGGGAAGTACCTTGCTTTATATAGCAGACCAGGTAAATGAATCCGGTACTTATGATCTGAAAAAACAGGATAGTAGTCTCGCCGTACTGGACTTTAATGATAACAGGAGCGAATCGGATCTGAGCTATTATAACAAGGCTGATCTGGCTAAAATATTACCTAAAACTGCTGATATATTGCAGAGTAGCAAAGCCTCATTAAAAGGCGAGATAAGTGAATTAAATATTGGCTTACAATTATGGAAACTTTGTATAATTTTGGCATTGATATTTCTGGCTGCTGAAATATTGCTTGTGAGGTACTATAAGCCTGTTAAACAAGTAGTTCAGTAATCAGTATAGATCAAAATAAAACCACTCTTAAAGCTGCGCAAATGAATTTGCTTATCAAATCCGCGACAATTATTGATCCCAATTCTCCATTTCATCAAAAAGTTGCCGATATCCTGATTGAAAAAGGGCATATCAGCTCCATTGCATCAAATATAGATGCCGATGTGGAAACTGTTGATGCGAAAGGCAAATATGTATCCCCCGGTTTTTTTGATCTGAACTGCAACATTGGGGAATTAGGACTAGAAACCAAGGAAGACCTGCAAACCGGTACAAAGGCAGCAATGGCAGGTGGTTTTACCGGCCTGGCTTTAATGCCCAATACCCAGCCACCCGTACATTCAAAAGCCGAAGTGGAATACCTGCTTAACCGCGCTAAAAATAACCTGGTTGATGTTTACCCGATGGGCACCATCTCGCACAAACGTGATGGCAAGGACCTGGCCGAAATGTATGATATGTTCCTGAGTGGCGCAAAAGCCTTTACCGATGGAAACCGCCCGGTACAGGATGCGGGTTTAATGGAACGTGCTTTACTTTACACGCAAGGTTTCGACGCGCTGATACTTTCATATCCTGAAGACACAGCCATAGCCGGCAAAGCAAAGGTACACGAGGGGGAAGTAAGCACGTTATTGGGAATGAAAGGTATTCCATCATTAGCTGAAGAACTGATGATAGCCCGCGATCTTTACCTGGCTGAATATACTGGCTCGAAGATCCACTTCAGCACTATTTCAACCGAGCGCTCTGTTGAATTAATAAAAGAAGCTAAGCGCAAAGGCTTAAAGGTAACCTGCGATGTTGCCGCGCATCATTTGCTCTTAACAGATGAGGCTTTAACGGGCTTTGACAGCCAGTATAAAGTAAAACCCCCACTACGTACCCAAAAGGATGTGAAAGCGCTTATAAAGGGCTTAAAAGACGGTACAATTGACGCTATAGTATCACAACATACACCGCACGAAGTTGAATTTAAAGATGTAGAGTTTGAAGTAGCTGAATTTGGTATGATAGCTCTGCAAACTGCTTTTTCAACTGCATTATCAACCGGACTGGATATTAACCTCCTGGTAGAAAAATTAGCAATAAACCCGCGTACAATATTAAATGTTGAACCTGCAGTAATAGCGGAAGGCAGCAAAGCAAACCTAACCTTATTTGATGTGGATGCTGAATGGGAATATACCCGGAAAAACAACCAGTCGAAATCTTATAATTCTCCCTTTATAGGGCAGAATTTAAAAGGTAAAGTAATGTTAGTATATAACAACAATCACCTTTTTAAAACCAAAACAACATGATCGATTCAAAAATTGAAATAGCGATAGGAGATGCTCTGGTAGCGTTTTCTGAATATAACAGCTTTGATGCAACACAACTTACCGAAGTTTTTGGTGAAGTTTTTGAATCAGACGAAGACTTTTTAACCAAGGTTGATGAACTGGACGAGGTTTTTGATGATAATCCCGAAATTGAAGTTTTGCGCGAGGTGTTTTTCGACCTGTTGCTCATCAACTTTTTCAGTGCTGATGTAAAGAAACTGGAAGATGACTACCTGGAAACTGCAGAATGGGAAGATATTGAAGAACAAACATTGGATAGGGGAACCGAATTGCTAAATCTGCTGCTCTATCTTAATGAGTGCGAAGACGAGGATATTGAACCCGAACTGGAAGATTATCTGAAAGAATTTTTACTGGTTGATGAGGATGAGTTTCAGGATGAATATCGTATTTACGAGCCCGTTATTGCTAACCAGATATTGATTGATAGTCCGCCTGCAGAGATCAACAAAGTGGCCCTAAGCTTGCCCGAAGATTCGGAAGTAAAAGAGCTTTTTTACCCGATGATGTGCTTCTTTCAAAATATTGAATCAACTGAAGAAAGTAGAAAAAATATTGCCGATCATGCTGTAAGTCCGGATTTTGATATGGCAGTTTATGATATATTACAAGCGTTTAATTAATTGATATGCCAGAAGAAAGTATTGATAGCCGGGTTAGAAAAGGTGGTTTAATAAGGGGTTTGATTTTAGGTTTTATCGTATTGGCGCTATCCATAGTTTCATTTTACTTTATAACATCTGCCAGCACAACCCCCGTTATGGCATTAGTGGTGCTTTATGGATTTTCAACCATTATACCGCTTGCTGCTGCTATTTATTTTGCATTTAATTTAAGAAGTACGGTTGGCGGGTACCTCACTTTTAAGCAGGCGGTAACGGGTGCTTTTGTTATGGTACTTACCAGTTATGTTTTGTTAGTTATTGGCAGGGACCTGGCGTTTGTTAAATTGGCTGAGCCTGATATGGCCCCAAAAACGGAAACTGCCATGCTGAAAAACTCTGCAGATATGTACAAGCAACAGGGTATACCACAAGCAAAGATCGATATAAAGATAGCTGAGATGAGAAAACAATTTGGGGATGGGCAGGGGACAAGTGTTGGCGGTATAGTAACAAATTTTGTTGAGAATATTATACTTTTATTTGTACTGGCTATATTAATTGGGGCGATCAGTAAAAAAGAATCACCAACTTATCTAAAGGCATAACAGACCCGCATTTTATGAATTAAAAGGGCCGTTCAACTTGAATGGCCCTTTTTGCTTTTTTACTGCATAATATTTTGTGTAACAATAAATTGAAATATCTATCTTTAAAAATAAACAAACCAATTCACATGGAAACCAAATTACCAAGTTCAAATCAAACAGCCTTTAAATGGGCTATAATTTATGTTATTATTTCTATAGTAATAACGTATACATTCCAGTTTTTAAATATTGATCAAAGTTCATCAGCTAAATATTTGGGATATATCCCTTTTATTGCCTTTATGTTTTTGGCGCAAAAAGAGTATAAAGATCAGCATGGGGGGTACATTACATTTAGTGAGGGGCTTGCAACCGGATTTAAATATGCCGTTATATCAGGCATAATAATGGCGATATTTATATACATATATTTGACCTTTTTAAGTCCACAAATTTTTGATCAGGCATTAAGCACCCAACGGGATGCAATGGTACAAAAAGGAATGTCAAGCGATCAGATTGACAAAGCGATGGATATTGCAAAAAGATTAGGACCAATGATCGGTGCTGTAGTTTTAGCTATTTTAACAGCTATTATTGGTGTGGTACTGGCCTTAATAGGCGCTGCCATATTTAAAAATGAAAAACCACCCTTTGATATCAATGACGAAACCACTTATGTTGACCCCGCAGTTTAGCTCTACATACCTATAAAGCAAAAGGCCCGTTCATTGAACGGGCCTTTCTTGTTTTATCTTGTGTAAGACTTATTTTTTTAACTCCCCATTGTCATCCTGAACGATAGTGAAGGATCTTCTTCACCGTGCAGGGCGGATATGCAAGTCGAAGAAGATTTTTCCGCTGTCATCCTGTGGAAAAAGACTTACAAAGTTTTAAAAACTTCGTAAGTCTGGTTTTTAGTTGTTAATGTTTAACAATCTGTTTTACAATATCGTTACCAAAAACAAATACCATTAAGGTTACCAATAATACAAAGCCAACTATTTGAGCACGTTCTAAAAATTTATCGCTTAGTGGTTTGCCCTTTATCATCTCTATAAGTAAAAATAAAGAATGACCGCCATCCAGTGCCGGGATAGGTAACAGGTTTGTAAACGCCAATACCATTGACAACAGGCCTACGAGGCTCCAGAAACGCACCCAGTTTATCTGACTGCCGAACATGGTTGCTATAGCTACCGGGCCGCTAACGGCTTTATTGAACTTTACATCGCCTTTAAATACTTTGCCTAATCCCTTAGCATCATCAGTAAATGTGCCCCATGCTTTTGAAGCACCTACAGGTAATGAACCAAAAAAACCATAATTTACCGTATCCTGTTTAGGGAAATCTATTTTGGGTGCAAAACCAATTGTGCCCTCAGGTGTCACCTGTGCGGTAAGTTGTTTTAACTCCCCATGGCGTTTTACTGATAATTGTATCTTGCTGTTTTTATCAAGCAATAGTTGTGACTGCAGTTCATCAAAAAATGCAATAGTATGATTGTTTATTGCAACAATACTATCACCTTTCAGTAATCCGGACTTTTGCGCGTTACTGCCAGCTACTACAGAATCGACAGCGAAAGTGGTTCTTGGTACCCTGCTGATAAATTGATCTATGCCGTGATCAGACAAGTCATTCAAAATCCCCGCAGGGACAGGGATATCTAATTTTTGTGTGCCGCGTAATACGTTCAATACAGAGCGGTTAAGCAATACATCGGTACTGGTAAGATCTTCAAAACGTTTAACAGGGATACCATTAACTGCATAGATCACATCGCCGGCTTTCAAGCCCATTTTTTCGCCAACGGTACCGGGTACAATACCATATTTCAAGCTGTCGTTAGGGGTGTAGGTTTCGCCATACTTTACAGTCAGCATCCAGAATATAAATATGCCTAGTACAATGTTAACTGTAATACCCGCAAGCATTACGATTAAACGCTGCCATGCCGGTTTCGAACGGAACTCCCATGGTTGCGGCGGACCTGCCAGTTGCTCGGTATCCATTGATTCATCAATCATACCGGCAATTTTTACGTAGCCACCTAAAGGCAGCCATCCTACACCATATTCAACACCTTTATAGTTAAATTTAAACAGACTAAAGTTCCAGGCATCAAAAAACAGGTAGAATTTTTCTACCTTAATTCCGAATGCCCTTGCAGCTAAAAAATGGCCCAGTTCATGTAAAATCACTAAAATCGAAAGTCCCAGTATTAACTGGCCAACCATTATTACTATACTCATTATTGTTTTATATCAAATTGTAATGCCTTTAACGGCATTTGTTTTATTAAATTTTGTGCAAAGATGCGTGTTTCTTTATCAGTATTCAAATAGTCGTCGAGCGTTGGATTAGCTTTATGCTCTATCTTTTGCATACAAGTTTCAATGATCTCGCTCATGGCTAAAAAACCAATACTGTTATTCAAAAAACCACTAACCGCTATTTCATTAGCCGCATTTATGATACAAGGCATGTTTCCACCCTTGTTCAACGCATCAAACGCTAACGCAAGATTACGAAAAGTTTTTATATCCGGTTTTTCAAACGTAAGGTTAGGGTAACTAGTAAAGTCGAAACGCTTAAAATTGTTTTGTAAACGATTAGGATAAGCAAAAGCGTACTGTATAGGCAGCTTCATATCAGGCAAACCCATCTGTGCTTTTATAGAGCCATCCTGAAACTGAACCATAGAATGGATGATTGATTGTGGGTGTACGATCACATCAATCTGATCGGCATCCAAACCAAATAACCATCTGGCCTCAATAACTTCCAGTCCCTTGTTCATTAATGATGCCGAGTCGATAGTTATTTTGGCACCCATTACCCAGTTAGGGTGTTTTAAGGCATCTTCGCGCAATACTTTAGCCAGAAAATCAAGATCTTTCCCCCTGAACGGGCCACCGGAAGCAGTTAGTATTATCTTTTCAATAGAGTTATTTTCCTCACCTGCAAGGCATTGGAATATTGCTGAGTGCTCAGAATCTACTGGTAGCAGCTTAACGTTATGTTTGGTAGCCAGGTCGGTTATTAATTCACCGGCAACAACCAATGTTTCTTTATTGGCTAACGCGATGTCTTTACCCGCTTTTATAGCAGCGATGGTAGGTTCCAGGCCCGAAAAGCCAACCATAGCCGTTAAAACCATGTTGATCTCGGGATGGGTAACCATATCAGTAATAGCTTCAACACCGGCTAATACCTGTACATCGGTATTAGCAAGCGCGTCTTTTATATACTGGTATTTGTTTTTATTGCAGATGATTACATAAACCGGGTTAAATTGCAGGGCTTGTGCTATAAGCAGATCGGCATTATTTTGGGCCGTTAACACATAAGCCCTGAAAAGGTCAGGATTTCTGCCGATAACATCCAGCGCCTGCGTACCTATGCTGCCGGTTGAACCAAGAATAGCTATGTTTTTAATATTCAAACTCAAAGTTTAATGTTTATATCTTATCAAGTACGCCCTTATATCCTGTCGTAATATATTTTCTATTATCTTTCTTGTCACCAGGTAACGGTCATCCGCCTTTACATCAGTGTATTCATACCAATATACGTTTTCATTTAGCGGGAATATATTTGGGGGTAATACATCCAATTGCGCCACCTCTTTTAAATATAATTCAGGGTTCTTCCTGTCGCTTTTAAATGGTGTGGCCCTGTGAGTGTTAATATAATAAAAGCCCAAATTTGCCTTCTGCGAAAATACGTTTATACGTAAAATTCTATCATTGGGTAACTTATAATTATAATTTATTTTTAGCGATGTATAACCCGCCTTATACATTTCATCTTTTATAATAGGTATTACATCATCGGGCCTTAGCCAGTTCATATTAACAATCCCACCCTTTAAAGGCGGTTTTGTGTTTTCAGCCATGTGATCGTAATAATTATTGCCGTCTATTTTGGTTGCTGAATTTGTTTGGGCAGATACCGACAAGGGTGAAATAAAAAGAAAGTAATAAAAAATAAAAACTCTCATACTATCATTTGATATAACTGCTTAGCCCATCCACAATTTTGCGGTCATTTGCTAGTCTCGGAACTTTATTCTGACCGCCCAATTTTCCCTGCGAACGCATATAGTTTATAAAGGTATCTTTTTTCAAGCTTCTGATCACCAAAGGTTGCAAAATGTTGCCCTCAATAAGGTCAAAGTAGTAAATATTTTTCTTTTGTAAGGCTTTATCCACTTTTTGCCTGAATGCTTCAAGATCATTCGGCTCGTTGCCAAACTCAATAAACCATTCATGATAGGGGAGTTCTCCCGGCGCCGGGTTAACCTGTGGTGCAACCGTAAACTCTACCACATCAATCCCTTCCTCTTTTGCAATGCTCATTAATGAATGTTCAACTTCTTCGCCTATCACATGTTCGCCAAAGGCAGATATAAAATGCTTTATGCGGCCGGTAACCAAAATTTTATACGGGTCTTTTGAAATAAATTTCACCGTATCGCCTAAACTATAGCCCCATAAACCGGCATTGGTGTTTAATATGAGCGCATAGTTTTTATTTAGTTCGATATCTTTTAAGCTGATACGTGTCGGGCTATCATTAAAAAACTCATCAACTGGAATAAATTCATAAAATATGCCTGAATTAACCTGCAGCAACAAACCCTTGTCTTTCTGCGAATCCTGGAAAGCGATGAAGCCTTCAGATGCCGGATAGGTTTCTATAGAATCAATCGCAAAGCCGATACTTTCCTCAATACGTGCGCGGTAGGGTTCGTAGTTTACTCCTCCATATACAAACAGCTTAAAATTAGGGAAGATGTCCTTTATCTTTTTGCCGCCACTTTTAGCTGTAAGCCTGTCGAAATACATTTGGCACCAGGGTGGTATGCCCGATATAAGGCGCATATCCTCGTTTATGGTTTCATCAACAATAGCATCCACTTTTTGCTCCCAATCCTCAATACAATTTACGTTGTAGCTGGGCATACGGTTCTTTTGCAGGTATGTTGGTATATGATGCGCTACAATACCCGATAAGCGTCCCGTATCAAGTCCGCTTTTTTTGCTTAGCACTGGACTGCCTTGTAAAAAGATAAGTTTACCATCTAAAAAATCAGCATTACCGGTTTCATAAACATAGCTCAGCAAGGCATTCCGGGCCGAATCAATATGGCCAGGCATGCTTTCTTTAGAGATGGGGATATATTTTACACCTGATGTAGTGCCCGAAGTTTTGGTAAGGTATAAGGGTTTACCGGGCCACAGCACATTCTCCTCACCATTGGTTACACGCTCAATATAAGGGCGGAGTTCCTCATAATCGCGTACCGGTATATGCTTTTTAAAATCATCATAGTTATTGATCTGTTCAAAGTGATGTGCCTGGCCAAAGGCGGTATTTTTAGCCTGATCAATAAGTTTTAGGAAAGTTTTATGCTGCAATTCAACCGCGTTTTTGCGGATGTTGTTCAGTTGTTTATTAACCAGTTTAGCGTATAATTTGCTCAGTACAGCTTTCAGCCCCATAATCAGTTCGTTTCAGCAAAATCATCATCCACATCAAGGTGACTGTAAACCAGTTTACGATAAGCCACAACCAGTATAATATTTACAAATGGTATTACAAATATTACACCTATAAGTGTTAGGGATGCCAGGAAAAATAATAATTCTACCAGGACAAATAATAGGAAATACTTTAAAAAATTACCCTTTATAAGATAATAACTTTGATTAACTGATTCAAACGGGCCAGAGCTATCATCTACAATAAAGCACGTACAAATGGGAAGTATAAAAAGGAAGAAGAATTCAAAAAATATACCTATACAAATACCTAAAATATTTTTAGTGAATTCATTATTTACTCCTTCAATTAAATGTTGTAAGAAAACCGACAGTGCGCTAACTAATATCAATAAAATGAGGTAGCTGAAGAGCATTTTGATCCTTGGTATGATCTCTTTAAAATCAAAATCATAATACTCTTTATCCATCAGCTTGAAAATAAGTTTTATGTAGCTTAGGAATAAAAAACTTACACTAACAAAGAGGACCGTAATGCCGATGGATGCCAATAAGCTATCGGTGAAAACATAGTATACAACAAAGCCTAGTATGAATACGATAAAAAAGGCAATCAGTGAAAAGATGGCTACAACAGCGAAGTTTTTCTTTAAAACACTCCACGATGTTTTAAGCGTTTCAACAACTGAAAATTCATGATACATATATACTGTTTATGATTTCTTTAATACTATACGCTTCCAAAAATCCTGCATGAAACCCAAGCCATAAGCAGTAAGTTGTATAAAGGCAGCTATGATGCTCAAAAATGCAATTTTTGCCGACTTGTTTTTCCACCACGAGTGAAAAAATATTAACAAAATAAATATAGCAAATATAACATTACATAAAACCGCTATGGGCCAGCAAAATACGTTAGCTATTATTGTAAATATAATATATAATGTAAAAACGGCGGGAAAAAAATGCACTGCCTTTAACCCTTTCGGGAAGAATTTATAAACGTTAATGCGCGCCCTGCCGAAAAAATGCAGTTGTTTGTAAAATTGCAAAAAGTTAGTGCGCCTTTTATGATATACTTTAGCATCAGGTATTAGCCCAATTTCAAAACCCATGGAATGTATGCGGATACTGTATTCAATATCCTCGCCCAGGCGGGTTATAATAAAGCCGCCAGCCTTTTCCCATACCTGGCGGGATATACCCATATTAAAGCTGCGCGGATGAAACTGGCCTATCCCTTTTTTATTGCCACGTATACCTCCGGTGGTAAAAGGGGAGGTCATGGAGTAGCTGATAGCTTTTTGGGTAGCGGTGAATGATGGGTGCGCATCATCGGGACCGCCATAAGCATCCAGCCAGTTGGTTGCAAGGCTATCATTTACTATTTGCAAATAATCAGCCGGTATGAGGCAGTCTGAATCAAAAACTACAAAATAATCACCTTTTGCACGTTCGAAACCGAAATTGCGGGTAAAACCCTGGCCTTCATTAGCTTTTACAAAGTATTTAATATCTAGTTTATCAGTAAAGCTTTGTACAATTTCGGCAGCATCATTTACCGAGCCATCCTCAATCACTAAAACTTCAAATTGCTTGTACATTTGCAGCGTAAGCGTTTCCAGCAATTCTTTGATCTCCTGAGGGCGGTTGTATAATGGAATGATGATGGAAAAAAACATTCTTATTTTGTGATGTGCAGATGTGCAAGTATGCAGATGTGCAAATTGTTTGTATTATTAAAATTAGAAATGGTAAAGTGCTTTTAGCATCTGCACATTTGCACATCCGCATATCTGCACATTTAAATGGTTTCCTCAACCTGGTATCTGTTGCGTTCGCTGGCGCTGCGGGCTACCAGTTCGGCAACAAAGCCGGTTAAAAATAATTGCGATCCTAATATGATGGCTACAAGCGCTATATAAAATAATGGCTGGGCAGTTACATCCCGGCTGTATTTTAAATGCATTTCTATATCATACAGCTTTTCAAATATCAGCCATAGGGCAATAATCGTTCCTGTTAAAAAGCTCAATACACCCATGGTGCCAAAAAAGTGCATAGGGCGCTTGCCAAATTTGCCAACAAAGAATATAGATAGCAGATCTAAAAAGCCATTTACAAAACGGCTCATCCCGAATTTGGTTTTGCCGTATTTGCGTGCACGGTGCTCAACTACCTGTTCTCCAATTTTGGTAAAGCCAGCCCATTTAGCTAAAACGGGTATATAGCGGTGCATTTCGCCATAAACCTCAATATTTTTTACTACTGTGCTGCGGTAAGCTTTCAATCCGCAGTTAAAATCGTGCAGGTTATGTATGCCCGACATGCTGCGCGTAGCAGCGTTAAACAATTTGGTAGGGATGGTTTTGCTTATCGGGTCGTACCGCTTAGCTTTCCAGCCCGATATCAGGTCGTATTTTTCTTCGGTTATACGGCGGTATAATTCAGGTATTTCATCGGGGCTATCCTGCAGGTCGGCATCCATGGTGATAATAACATCGCCTTTGGTAGCATCAAAGCCAGTATTTAAGGCAGCCGACTTACCATAATTACGCCTGAATTTTATGCCTTTGATGTATGGATTATTAAGCTGCAGTTTTTTGATCATATCCCATGATCCATCCTTGCTGCCATCATCCACCAGGATGATCTCATAAGTAAAATGATTTTCATCCATTACACGGCTTATCCATGAGGTTAGCTCTGGTAATGATTCTACTTCATCATATAAAGGTACTACAACTGATATATCCATGTATAGTGAATGCAATTGGAGCAATATTTGTTATAGCTACTCCAAGCCGCTGCAAAAATATAAAAAATACTAATGCTTTGCGATGGTGCGTTATTTAATAAAACCAGTATAAAAAAACACGCCTAAATATATTTTTATATATTTATCGCCTTATAAATCTAATAAATGAACTATTGTAGAATAGCTATGGTGCTTTTAATGTGTGCCTGCATACATAGCGTTAATGCCCAGAACACCGAAGAAGTAACAACTAAATATGATCAGTATAAAGTATTTACGCCTACCTTTTACCCTGATAAAGGGAACGAGTACAGAACCGCCAGCGGTGCGCCCGGATCAAAATACTGGCAAAATCGTGCCGATTATAAACTTAATGTAACGCTTGATACAGCTAATCATAGGGTTAGTGGTACTGATATAATAACTTATACCAATAACAGTCCGGATGGGCTATCATTTTTGTGGTTGCAAGTAGATCAGAATATTTATCGTGAAGACTCGCGTGGTACGGCAACAACCTTGCCCGGTGGTCGCTTTACCAATAAAAATTTTACTAATGGCGACGAGATAAAAGCTGTTTACGTTATAAAAAACGGCAAAGCCGAAAAAGTCGATTACTTGGTTACAGATACCCGGATGCAGATAAAGCTAAAGGATACCCTACGATCAGGCGGCAGCAAAATACAGGTGAAAATAGAATATGCTTTTACTGTACCTGAGTATGGTACCGACAGGATGGGCCGTATGCTTGCCCATGATGGCTGGATATACGAAATAGCCCAATGGTACCCCCGCATGGAGGTTTATGACGATGTTACCGGCTGGAATGTAATCCCATATATGGGTGGTTCTGAATTCTATTTAGATTATGGCGATTTTGATTTTACCATTACCGCTCCGGCAAGCCTTGTAGTGGTAGGTTCAGGTGAGTTACTTAACCCAACTGAGGTATTAACCCCAAAAATTATCAGTCGTTTGGATGCTGCTAAAAACAGTGATAAAACCGTATTTATTAAAGCTGCGGGCGATGTTAATGATAAGGCATCCTATCCGAATAAGCCATCTTTAACCTGGCATTTTTTCTGTAAAAACTCGCGCGATGTATCATGGGCTGCATCAAGGGCATTTATATGGGATGCCGCGCGTATTAATTTACCGGGTGGTAAAAAAGCATTGGCACAATCAGTTTATCCTGAAGAATCTGTTGGGCAGAATGCGTGGAGTCGTTCCACCGAATATACCAAAGCTGCTATTGAATTATACTCAAATAAATGGTTCCCTTACACTTATCCTGTTGCTACAAACGTTGCAGGCAATGTAAGCGGTATGGAGTACCCGGGAATTGTATTTTGTGGCTCTGACACTAAGAATGGTGAACTGTGGGATGTTACCAATCACGAGTTTGGCCATAACTGGTTCCCAATGATAGTAGGATCAAATGAACGCAAATATGCCTGGATGGACGAAGGTTTCAATACCTTTTTAAACGAGGTTGATACCAAAGTTTTTAACAACGGGGAATATTATAAGAAACCAGATGAACAAAAGGCTGCACCCGGCATGTTTTCACCAGATGCGAATACGATAATGACATTGCCTGATGTTACGCCGGATGAGTTTTCCGGAATGTCAGAATATGAAAAACCTGCCCTGGCCTTAACCATATTACGCGAGCAGATATTGGGTGAAGAGCGTTTTGATTATGCTTTTCAGACCTACATTAAACGCTGGGCATTTAAGCATCCTACGCCATGGGATTTTTTCCATACGATGGATAACGCAGCAGGAGAGGACCTCAGCTGGTTTTGGAACGAGTGGTTCTTTACCACGTGGAAATTAGACCAGGCCATAAAAGGGATAGATTATATAAACGGGAACCCTGCCGAAGGGGCAACCATAACCATTGATAACCTGGAAGAAATGGCCATGCCGGTAACCATTGCTGTAAAAGAAGAGAATGGCAAAACAGGTATTGTAAAATTACCTGCCGAAATATGGCAAAAAGGCAACGAGTGGACTTTTTCTTATAAATCAACCTCAAAAATAATATCGGCGGTAATAGATCCTGATCATACTTTGCCTGATATTAACCCCGATAACAATGCTTACAGCGGTTTGGCTGTTCCTGATGGTACGACAGCTAAAAATGTAGTTAAGAAATACCTTGATGCCATAGGTGGCGAAGATAAACTGGCAGCCATTAAAAGAATAAAAATAACTGCTGTTGCCAGCATACAGGGTTTGGATCTGCAACAAACGGATACCTATAGAGCTCCTAATACATTTTCACAAGAAGTTATAGTGCCTAATTATGATAACAGTGTTTTTTCTCATATCGACATTAATGGCGATAGTGTATTAGCCAGTGAGAAAGATACCCGCCTGCAACTTGGTAGCATTGATAAAAGCATTCTGAAAGAAAAGCATAAAATATTCCCCGAGCTGGATTACAATAAACCGGGTTATAGTTTGCAGTTAGCACCAATGCTGCAAATACTCAATAACCAGTTTGTCTACATGGTAACAGTTACCACACCGGTAGGCGTGAGGATAAAAAATTACTACGATCAGAAAACCGGTTTCAAATTGAAGTCAGAAGTAGCTGTTCCGGGCAATACACCTACTGGTTTTGAAGATTACCGCGAGGTGAAGGATGGAATTATGATCCCGTATACTGAACAAACACAGTCATTTGGTCAACCGATTGATTTTAAGGTGAAGAATGCGGAGATAAATTAGTTTTAGACTATCTATAATATTCGATTATATAGCGATGGGTTTCAAATCCATCGCTATTTTTTTGCTTTACACGTTCGGGTAACTCAATAGCCTAGATATCGCTCCAATTTGATAGATCGGACAAGATAGGCAGTAATGCCTCGCCTTTGGCTGTTAGTTGATATTCTACCTTAACAGGCACTTCGGCAATGATATTTTTGATGATCAGTCCGGATGCTTCAAGCTCCTTTATTTGCTTGCCCAGTGTTTGATCAGATATAGAATGCAAAGCAATCTTTAATAAACTAAACCTGTTTGTATTTTCTGATATGTGTATAATTATCAAGGCTTTCCATCTGCCTGATATGATATCAAGGGCACCATTTATTCTGCAAGATTTTAACAGGAAAGCTTTATTCACGGCATTTGAAGACGTTTCTTTGATCATTTTATATGGTACTCCCTTTTTTGTGAGTTACTCCCAATAAGAGGAGTAAAGGTTATTTTGTTTATGAAGCTATAATTTTGACGCTTTACAAATTTATACTTATAGCGCTATGAAAGCAATAATATTGAATGGTTTTGGCGATGTATCTAACTTCAGTTTAGCTGAGATTGATGTGCCTGTGATAAAAGATGACGAAGTTCTGATTCAATTAAAGGCCGCGGCCTTTAACCCCATAGATTACCAGATGCGGCTTGGCTTACGGGAGAGCAGGATCATGAAATCTCCTGTTTTAGGCAGAGAGCTTTCAGGGGTCATTGTTGAAATTGGCAAAAATGTGATAGGATATCATGTTGGTGATGAAATAATCGCGGCTTCAGGCAGCAGGGGATCAAATGGTAGCTATGCTGAGTTTATGGCATTGAACAGTAGTTTTATAGCACATAAGCCAGCCAATATTAGTTTTGAAGCAGCCGCAGCAATACCCTCAGCAGGATTAACGGCCTGGCAGTGTTTTAACAGGATGCCTATTGAAACTAATAGCAGCGTTTTTATATCAGGAGGAGCAGGAGCGGTTGGGCGTTTCCTGATAAAATTACTGCTGATAAACGGTTGCACAAATATTGTAACAACGGCAGGGAGTGAACAAAGCATTAATGCACTTATTGCGCTTGGACTTAAATCCTCACAAATTATAGACTATAAGAAAGATAACATGGAGCAAAATATTTTAAATGCCAATAATGGTCGCGGGTTTGATTTTGCTGTCGAAATTGTGGGTGGTGTACTAGCCGAAACAGCAGCTAATGTGCTTGATATTAATGGTACCTATGTTGATGTTACGTTTTTAGGAACAGAATTAACGCGTGAAACATTATTTGATAAAGGCTGTGTTATAATTAATATAGCCAACTATGCACAAGCCGCAAAGAATGCTAATTGGTATGGACAGACATTAAATGAACTAACTGATTTAATCAGGCAAAATAAGATGTCGCCACCAGAAATTAACAGGGTAGGTGATCTTAGCGTTGAAACCGTGCGGTTGGCCCATACACTGATGGAAACAAACCAGATTTTCGGTAAAAAATTAGTGATGTCGATCTGATAGTTTACTCGTATCTCAAAGCCTCGATAGGATCAAGTCGTGATGCTTTTTGTGCAGGATAGTAGCCGAAAAAAATCCCTGTAAGCGCACAAACTACAAAGGATAGTACTACTGATGATTGAGATATAATGGTAGGCCAGCCAAGTATCAATGTTACCAGCCGGCATGATATTATCCCTAAGCACACACCTATAACGCCGCCTGTTATACTAATCAATACTGCTTCAGCTAAAAACTGGAGCAGTATATCTTTACCTCTGGCACCTATAGACATGCGCAGACCGATCTCACGTGTACGTTCGGTTACTGATACATACATGATGTTCATGATACCTATACCGCCAATAACCAATGATATACCGGCAATTACTGTAAGTAGAACGGTAAGCAAACTACTGGTTGAGCTCAAGGTGTTGATCAGCTCAGCCTGGGTACGCACCTGGAAATCATTATCCTCGCTAGCCGTTAAACGGTGGGAGGTGCGCAAAATATTGGTCATTTCAGTTACCGCGGCATCAGTTACCTGTTCATTGGCTGCCGACGCGTAAATATTCTGGTAATAAATAGTAGCCAAAATCCTTTTTTGTACAGTGGTATAAGGCGCTATCAATATATCATCCTGATCCTGACCAAAAGCGTTTTGACCTTTGGGGTTTAATATACCGATGATCTGGAAAGGGATATTACCAAAACGGATCACTTTACCAATAGGATTTGTATTTGGGAACAGGTTATCAATTACAGTTTGTCCTATCAGGCATACTTTGGCCGATGTTTGTACATCCTGCTCGGTAAAGGCGATACCATCTTTTAAGGTCAGCTTTCTGATGTCAAGATAAGCAGGATCAACTCCCTGCATACTGGTAGGCCAGTTCATTGCGCCATTAATAGCCTGGCCTTTGGCTGTCACCGATGGTGAAACATCAGTAATGTATTGCGCGTCACGTTTTAAGGCGACTATATCCTTACTAGTGAGGGTCTGGAAGCTGGAGCCTGAAATTTTCACACCGCCATTTAAATTACTGGCAGGCATCACGGTTATCATGTTCGACCCCATGTTGGAGAGCGAATCATGTATGCTTTGCTTTGAGCCCTGCCCAATAGCCACCATAGCAATAACCGAAGCCACACCCATAATAATACCGAGCATGGTTAAAAATGCCCTCAGCTTATTACGCTGCAACGCCCTTAATGCTATCAGTATCAGGTTATAGAAACTCATATTTCAATATTAATAATCATCAGTAACCGGTAAATTATCCAACACTTCACGTGCCGAGCGGATGTTTTCATTCGGGGTGTCTTTTTGTATGATCCCATCGCGCAGCAAAATGGTACGGCTGCTGAATGAGGCTATATCCGGCTCATGGGTTACAAATACTATGGTTTTACCCTGGGTTCTATTCAGTTCCTGCATCAGCGCCATAATCTCGTATGAAGTACGACTGTCAAGGTTTCCGGTTGCTTCATCGGCAAGTATCATAACCGGCTCGTTTACCAATGCCCGCGCTATGGCCACACGCTGCTGCTGCCCGCCCGAAAGCTGACTGGGCGTGTGATCGTGCCTGTCGGCCAGTTTAACAGCTTCTAATGCATGTATAGCACGTTTTTTCCGTTCTTCTGAACTGATCTCTTTATTATATAATAAAGGCAATTCTACATTCTCCAATGCAGTAGTGCGCGGCAACAAGTTATAAGCCTGAAATACGAAGCCAATTTTATGGTTGCGCAATTGGGCAAGCTCATCACGCGATAGTTTCTTTATATCCACGCCATCCAGTAAATAATCACCGATGGAGGGTTTATCCAAGCAGCCTAAAATGTTCAGCAAGGTTGTCTTTCCCGAGCCGCTGCTGCCCATAATGGTAACAAACTCACCGGCCTCAACCGTAAAGCTGATGCCTTTAAGCGCGCGCACGGTTTCAACGCCCATAACAAACTCGCGTTTAAGCTCGCGTATTTCCAAGATTCTTTTGCTCATCGGCCTTTGCCTCCTCCACCACGTTTTGGTAAAAACGGACTGCCGGTTGATGCAGCCGGCGTTGCTGATACACTTCCGGAAAGCGCTATGCCGGTTATTACATTATCGGTAGTATCTAAACCTTTGAATACCTCAACATGTGTATTATCATTTAAGCCGATCAAAATATGTTTATAGGTTATCGTTTTGCCTTTCAGCAGCCATACAACGGCGCCTTGTTTTGGAATGGCACCAACGCTATCCTTCCGGCTTTTTACGGTATGGGTAACCTCGGCAGAATTACCTCCTGCGCCGCTTTTCTTGCCCTTACCTGTATGTGGGACTTTACCTACAATGGTATAATCCTTCATTAATGATGAATCCGGGGTGAATTGCAGTGCTTTGGCTGGTATGAGCATAGCGTTATTTACTTCTTTTGTATAGATGATGATGTTGGCCGTCATGCCCGGCTTTAATTTCATATCCGCATTTGGCGCATTAATAATTGTGGTGTAGGTAACTACGTTGGCTGATACATTCGGGCGCAGCCTAATATCTTCAACAGTGCCTGCAAACTGATCGTTTATAAAGGCATCAACAGTAAATGAAACGCGCTGGCTTTTGCTTACATCGCCAATGTCAGCTTCGTCTACATTAGCCTCAACCTGCATTTTTGTAATGTCTTTAGCTATGGTAAACAGGGTAGGTGTGCTGAATGACGCTGCAACCGTTTGCCCTACACTTATGCTTCTGTTTAGCACAACGCCATCAATAGGAGAATAAATATCAGCATAAGATAAATTCTTTTGAGCCGACCGTACCGTTGCCGCAGCAGCATCAACATTTGCTTTTGCTGATGAGTAGGCTGATACGGCGGAATCGTAATCAGCTTTGCTGATGGCATCTGTTTTAAAAAGCAGGTTCTGGCGGTTATAGTTGTTTTTTTGCAAGACCAGCTGACTTTGTGCATTCAGCAGGTTGCCCTTGTTTTGATCAAGCGCTGCCTGTAACAAGGTTTTATCAAGTGAAGCTATCAATTGCCCTTTTTTAACTTTTGAGTTGAAATCAACATATAAATACTGCAATGTGCCCGATACCTGGGTGCCCACACTTACGGTATCAACCGGTTCAATTTTGCCGGTAGCCGTTACGCTGGTTGATATGTAGCCGTAAGTTGGTTTTTCCGCTTGCAATACCACAGGCACATCGGGTTTTCTTATAAAAAAGAACCAGATCAGTAATAGCGCTAAGGCTATTCCTGCTATGATCAATATTTTTTTGTAATTACTTTTCATGATGGCCTGAGGTTATAATTTAATCGGGATACCCTTATAGAAATCATATATTTTTAATGTTAATATCACATTGTACTTAGCCTGCACAAAGGCCTGCTGCGATTGTATGAACAGGTTTTTTTGTAACAGAAAATCAACAATGCTGGCAACGCCCACCTTTAACTGTTCGCTGGCAATACGGTAGCTTTCCTGGTTGTATTTGTATTCAACCTCGGCGGCATCGTACTGGCTTTTTGCATTTTGGAAATTCAGATAGGCCCGCTCTACGGTTTGTGATAGTACTATTTTTGTATCGCTAAGGGTAAGATCTGCCTGCTCAACATTTATCTTGGCCTCTTCA
This sequence comes from Mucilaginibacter mallensis, assembly GCF_900105165.1. Lineage (NCBI taxonomy): Bacteria > Pseudomonadati > Bacteroidota > Sphingobacteriia > Sphingobacteriales > Sphingobacteriaceae > Mucilaginibacter > Mucilaginibacter mallensis. The sequence goes on along the minus strand of NZ_LT629740.1, from coordinate 2,960,736 downwards.
ACCTGGGTTTTAACAACCCGTTTAGTGAAAATGGGTATAGATAAGGTAAGCCCTATATCCTGGTAAAAGTTACTGTTCAGTTGTGAAAAATAACCTGCCTGATTGCCACTAACATAACCTGATGATAAACCTGCTCCGGCAACCAAACTTGGTAAATAACCCGCTTGTGCTATTTTAACGCCATACTGCGCAATTTGTACACCCAATTGGCTGTTCTTTACTTCGGGGCGATTCTTTAATGCGATATCCTCAGCTTCGCGAAGCGGGGAGGCGGTAGTATCATCAGGGGCGATGCTATCTGGTTTGAAAATATCAAAGTGGCTATCTGTTGGTAAAAGTAAAAGTTGTTTCAGGGTTAGCAGGTCGCCGCGCTCGGTGTTTTGCTGGTTAACTAAGGTATATTGATCGGCTGCTTGCTGAGCCTGTAATTGTATCAGATCCTTACGGGCCACACTGCCTACGTTGTACCGTTGTTGCTCAAGCTTGGTTTGTGCTATTGATGTGTTTACCAGATCGGTATCATAGATGAGATTTTCCTTATCGAGCAGTATAGCTAAATAAGCTTGTGTAATTTGCAGTGTAATATCATTTTCCTGCTGTACAATGGCATAATTGGCTTGCTGAACGGATAGATTAGCCTGTGAAATGGTATTGGTGATAGCGTTGCCATTATATAAGGTTAAGTTAGAGTTTAAACCATACGAGCCCTGTGTAGTAAAGCGTGAACCAAGTGTTCCATTATAAGAAGTTACATTGTTGCCATGCGCGAATGTTTCACTGGCCGAAGCGGAAAGATTTGGTAAACGTGCTGCTTTTGCTAATAAATACTGCTGCTGACTGGTTTGCTGGTTAAGGCGGATACTGTTGATCTGGATATTGTTCTTTTTGGCGTAATCAATACATTTAACCAGGTCCCATTGTATGGTTTTGCCAACCAAAGTGCTGTCCTGTGCATAAATATTAAAACAACCAAAAAGTAATAGCGGGAGCAGTATTATGTTTTTTGTTTTGAATAGCATATTCTGTATCGATATCGGCACGGTTTAATATTATTGCTATGATGGTTAATGCAGTTTAAGCATAAATGTTTGATTTATAGCAGATATTTCTTGTAATATTTTAATTACCCAGCCTTAAATCAGCCTTATTAATGCCTGAAAGCTAGTTTTTAATACTATTTAATACGCTATTTCTTTTATTCATTTTTTAAGACTAGCGAATGCATTTGTTATATTTAGGACCTGATTAATGATTATGCTTAAACCTATACTTATCTTATTCTTCGGATTATTTATTTTTCAAAGTGCGAGGGCGCAGAAGCAGGATACTTTGTTGTATTATGTGAAGAACTCAGGCGCAGTAACACCTAATAAGGACAGTGCGGATTACTTTATATTTATTATGCCGCTCGATAGCGCTACTAAATTATATCCAGTTAATGAATACTATCCTAATGGGAAGCCTAAACTGATTGGACTATCACAAACTAGGCATTACAATGCACTTATTTTTGAAGGCTCATGTATTAGTTTTTTTAGTAATGGAAAAAAACAAAGCATAGTTAACTACACTGATAATTCGCCAGGCGAGACAACTAGATATTATCCAAATGGTAAACTTTATACTATAGAAAAATACGATGCTATAAAACTCCATTCTCTATTAACTGAATGCAGAGATTCTACTGGCAATATTTTAACTGATAATGGAAATGGGAAATGGATAGAGTTTGATAAGGATATTAAAAATGAAGTAGAGGAAGGACAGGTTAAAAATAGTCTTCAAGATGGGGAGTGGCATGAGATTATTAACGGAGTTGCTAAATATGTTATTGTTTATAAGCAAGGTGTATTCGTTTCTACAACAGATACAAGCAGGCGAAGTGGGGAGGGGATATTTATTGCTGTAGATAAAGAGCCAGAATATAAAAACGGTGGACTACCTGGTTTGTATGCATTTTTGGGTAAAACTATTAATTATCCACCTGATGCAAAACGAAATGGTATTCAAGGAAAAGTGCTCATTACATTTGTTGTCGAAAAAGATGGTAGTCTAAGCGATGTTAAAGCCTTAAGGTCACCTGATAAAAGTTTAGCAGATGAAGCAATTAGAGCCGTTATGTTATCACCCAAATGGATACCAGGAATGCAAGGTGTCAGGCCTGTCAGAGTGCAATATACTATACCAGTATCTTTTAGATTATAAAGATAGTACCTCAAAACGAAAAACGGCTTCCTTTTGAGAAGCCGTTTTTTATTATAGTTAGATATAACTCTTAAATTACTCCGGTATCACTCAATACCTGGTTCATGTTTCTAACAGCATCAGCGCTTTTGTTGAACTCTGACTGCTCGCTGTCGCTCAGTTTAAAGTCGACGATTTTTTCCCAGCCGTTTTTACCTAATATAACAGGTACAACTAATGAGATATCTTTCTGGCCATATTCGCCATCAAGGGCAACACCGCATGAAAGTAATTTTTTCTGGTCGCGTACAATGGCTTCAACCATAAATGCAGTACCTGCACCCGGTGCGTACCATGCTGATGTACCAATAAGGCCGGTTAATGTAGCACCGCCAACCATAGTAGCTTTAACAATTTTATCCTGTTGCTCCTGGCTCAGGAACTGTGTAACCGGAATGCTATTCCAGGTAGCATGTTTAATCAATGGGATCATGGTAGTATCACCGTGACCGCCAATAACTACCGCGTTCAGGTCGGCAGGAGAGCAGCCTAATTCCTGACTCAGGTAGTATTTAAACCTTGATGAATCAAGCGCGCCACCCATACCTAAGATACGGTTTTTAGGTAAGCCTGAAGTTTTCAGGGTTAAGTAGTTCATGGTATCCATCGGGTTTGAAACCACAATGATAATGGTATTTGGTGAATGCTTTAAAATGCTTTCAGTAACAGTTTTTACAATACCTGCGTTAACACCGATCAGTTCTTCACGGGTCATGCCCGGTTTGCGCGGCAGACCAGAGGTGATTACTACAACTTCTGAATCTGCAGTTGCTGCATAATCATTGGTAACACCTTTTATTTTGGTATCAAAACCCAGCAGGGCCGATGTTTGCATCATATCGATAGCCTTGCCTTCAGCAAAACCTTCGCGGATGTCTAATAAAATAAGTTCTTCAGCTAATTCTTTTCTTGCGATGTTATCAGCGCAAGTAGCGCCAACGGCTCCGGCACCAACTACTGTGATTTTCATATGTATTATTTAATTTATTATAGATGGAAACATTTGTTGCATGGTATAAGCAATAGTATAAGATATTGCTGTTTTGATCTGTCTTTGAAATAGAAATTTAAAAACAGGGCAATTTTAAGAAAATTTTATAACAGGAGCTTTAATTAAATTAAAATATAACAATGTGCGGATGGTAGTTGGCGATTTGCAGTTAAACCAGTAGGATGAAAAAGTTCTATTCAATTGAGGTTAAGGGTAAAAAAGCTGCAAATTGCTAATAATCAACTGTAAACTAAACTTGCTCTTTTACTTAATTATATTAATTTTTTCGACAAGATTTAACACATTTTTAACGTTTTGATTTTTCTGTGGTATGATATTGAGCTTTTACGCAGATAAAATGCCTCTTTTTGAAAAAAAATATAATTTTTTAATATTTTTATGATGGAATTTGTAAAAATAATTTAAATTCGCCTTCATAATTGAATTTAATATCAGAAAAACTATTTTTTGGACCAATCATTAGAAAATAATTAAAAATGGCAGCAGCAAAATTAGAGTACATCTGGCTTGATGGCTACAAACCAACACAGAGCCTCCGCAGTAAAACAAAAATTGAAAAAGATTTTAGTGGTAAATTAGAAGATTGTCCGCTTTGGAGTTTTGATGGTTCATCAACCGAGCAAGCACCAGGTGGTTCTTCAGATTGTATATTAAAACCGGTTTTTATTGCTATTGACCCTCAAAGAAAAGATGGCTATTTAGTAATGTGCGAAGTACTTGATTCAACAGGTGCACCACACGAATCAAACGGCCGTGCTTTGATCCAGGATGATGATAACGATTTCTGGTTCGGTTTTGAGCAGGAATACTTTTTATGGGACCCAGAAACCAACAAACCGCTTGGTTTCCCTGCATCTGGTTACCCAGCGCCACAAGGCCCATACTATTGCTCAGTAGGTGCTAAAAACGCTTACGGTAGAGATATCGTTGAAGAGCACTTAGACGCTTGTTTAGAGGCTGGTTTAAATGTTGAAGGTATCAACGCTGAAGTTGCTGCTGGTCAATGGGAATTCCAGATCTTCGCTAAAGGCGCTAAAGAAGCTGGTGACCAAATCTGGGTTGCACGTTATTTATTAGAAAGAATAGGCGAAAGCTATGATGTTGCCATCAACTGGCATTGCAAACCATTAGGTCAGCTTGACTGGAATGGTTCAGGTATGCATGCTAACTTCTCAAACACTACATTGAGAACTGCAGGTAAAAAAGAAATCTATGATGTAATCTTAGAGGCTTTCCGTCCCGTTGTTGCTGAGCATATCGCAGTTTACGGAGCTGACAACGATCAGCGTTTAACAGGTAAACACGAAACCGCTTCAATCCATGATTATAGCTATGGTGTATCTGACCGTGGTGCATCTATCCGTATCCCGCTGTACACTGTACAAAAAGGATGGAACGGTTACTTAGAAGATCGTCGCCCTAACTCAGCTGCCGATCCATACAAAGTAGCTGCTGTGATCATTAAAACTGTTAAATCAGCAAAAGTTTAATACCTCAATAAAATTTGAATATGAATCCTCCTGGTGTAAACCGGGAGGATTTTTTGTTTATAGCTGTCGGTGGGGACACCGACAGAAGGGAGAAATGGGCTTTCTCATAAAAAAGTAAGTCATGCTGAACTTGTTTCAGCACCTCACAGCACAAGCGGATTGAATGGAGTAGACCCAGCAAGTGGGATCCCGAAACAAGTTCGGGATGACGGTATGGTTATTTATGATCTATACTTCAAATAATCTCCCGACTCAATCAAAACCAATCCCTCAACCGGCAGATTATATAAATACACCCAGCAATCAATGGAACCTTCAGCAGTTTCGATCTCCATCATCTCACGTATAAATAAATTGGGCTGCTGCTGATCATCGCCAAAACCTTCATAATCATCAAGCTGTTTTAATACGGTTGGGTTATGAATCAGAACTATATCGCCATAAATATAACTACGGGAATTACTATCAGCTACTGCTCCCGGATATTCACCAATATCATACAAACGACCTTTTAATTTTCCTTTACCATAGAAATTGCAATTATTAGTCAGATAAGTAGCAAATGAATTACCTGCATTTAATAACGTTCCGTATACAAATAAATAATTGCCTGTTTGTTTCATTAAAAATAATCTGCTACGACAAAGATATCGTATCAACTTAGAGACGCAATATTTTGCGTTTCATTACGTCTCAATCCTGGGCAGTGAATTAATAAGACGCAAAATATTGCGTCTCTACACTTATTATTTATTAAGATGCTTAACTTGCCATTGAAAAATATCTACGCCTTATGAATGAAGATCAGATCATAACCTATTTAAAAGAGAACGATATACAGAAAATAAAATTCGCGTTTGCTGATACCGATGGCATATTACGGGGGAAAGTTATCCATCATAAAAAATTTATCGATGGCATGCGCAATGGTTACGGCTTTTGCGATGTGGTTTTTGGTTGGGACAGCAGCGATGGTACCTATGATAATGTTGAGGTTACAGGCTGGCACACCGGTTATCCCGATCAGCAATGCCGTATTGATCTTTCTACTTTTCGTACTGTGCCATGGCAGGATAATATCCCGTTCTTCTTAGCCGATTTTAGCAAAGCAGATGGGAATGATTTGGCAGTTGATACCCGTAGTTTGTTAAAACGTATTGCCAAAGATTGTGAAAGTATGGGTTATCATCCTGAATTTTCGCAGGAGTTTGAGTGGTTCAATTTTAAGGAGACGCCACAATCATTACAGGAAAAAGACTTTACAAAGCTGCAAACCCTTACGCCGGGCATGTTTGGCTATTCCATCTTGCGTATATCACAACAGAGCGAATTTTATTACGACCTGTTTAATCTGTTAATGCAGTTTAATATCCCATTGGAAGGGTTGCATACAGAAACCGGTCCGGGAGTATACGAAGCGGCTATTCTGCATGACCATGTGGTTAGCGCAGCTGATAAAGCGGTACTGTTTAAAACCGCAGTAAAGGAAATTGCCTATAAGCATGGTATAATGGCATCTTTCATGGCTAAATGGACCGAAACCCTGCCGGGTTGCAGCGGCCACATTCATCAAAGCTTATGGAGCAAAGATAAAAGCGAAAACCTATTTTATAGCGCCGATGAAACCAATAATATGAGTGATCTGCTTAAACATTACCTTGCAGGTCAGCTACATTGTATGCCATATATTTTGCCTATGTACGCGCCTACGGTAAACAGCTACAAACGTTTAGTTGAAGGTGCCTGGGCGCCAACAACCGTAACCTGGGGATTGGATAACCGTACTACAGCATTGCGCGTTCTGAATACATCAGCTGCCTATACCCGCTTGGAGACTCGTATCCCCGGCTCTGATACAAACCCATATCTGGCTATGTCTGCAGCGCTGGCATCAGGTTTATATGGAATTAAGAATAAGCTTGAATTAAATATTGAGCCTACCATCGGTAATGGCTATCAGGATACTAAAAATGGCAGGTTAGCATCTAACCTGCATGATGCTGCCATGCTCATGAAAAATTCATCCATCGCCAAAGAATTATTCGGCGAAGCCTTTGTTGAGCACTATACCCAAACCCGTCTTTGGGAACACCGTCAGTTTGCTAAAAGTGTTACTGATTGGGAATTGAAGAGATATTTTGAGATAATATAAGAGAACCAGGATTAAACGGATTTATTTGATTTTAGGATGATTGCTTTTTATAATGGCTGATGGCTTGGTTAATGATGCATTGACACATAAGATTATTGGATGTGCAATGCGGGTTCATACAACTTTAGGTAGCGGTTTTCAGGAGCTAATCTATCAACGGGCGATGGAACTTGAATTGTCCTTTGAAACTATTGTTTTTGTTCTAAAAAGGAGATGCCGATTTATTATCGGGATGTAAAGATAGGCATGCGCAGAGTCGATTTATTTATAGAAAATTTGATAATGGTTGAACTCAAGGCAATAATTCAACTTGAAGATGTACATTTGGCGCAGGCAATAAACTATCTTGAAGCATACAATATGCAAACAGGATTGCTTATAAATTTGGGAGCCAGTCATTAACTTTCAAACGCCTATATAACAAAAAGTATAAACCAATTTAATAAACAGGTAAAACGGAAGTATATACATCATGTAAATCAAATAAATCTGTTGAATCCTGGTTCACTATGGACTATTCATTTATAATAAAAAAAGCGTGGGAAGGATATGATGCTTCAAAAACGATAAAAAGTATTGAAGATATCAGTGCGATGGTTTCAACAAACCATGTATACCGTGTAACATTTGATGATGATGATATTATCATCGCCAAGCTTTCAAACTTTGGCAAGTATGAGCATTTTAAGGAAGATCACCGTATCATCCATAGTCTCTCCAACAACCTGCTTTATCCTTTTGAAAATCTGTTGGCAAAATCGCTGCTAAAAAATAACCGGGTTTACATCTATCGGCATAAACATGCCCGAACTGATGTATGGGTGGTGTTCTATAACCCAACTCGTATTATGGACCGCTTGCCAAGTCGGCTGGATGAGCACCATATCCGCAAATTAGGGCAGCAGATAGGCAAGTTTCATAAAGCCTGCTCACGGATCAAGAACGTATTGCCAAAGTCATCAAAAACATTGCGGACTGATATTTATGCTTTGCAGCAACAGTTGGAAGTAAATGAAAAACACTTCGGCACAGCTATGCAGGCTGATTTTTTGAAATATCACTGTGATCTGTTCCTCAAAAATCGGTCAAACTATAATTTGAAATCTTTTGAGATCATCCCTGTTTTTATCGACTGGAATATAGGGAATTTCTCGGTAGGGCCAAATTTGGAGCTTTATTCCCGTTGGGACTATGATTGGTTTAGGATGAGTTACCGGATGCTTGATTTTTACTTTTTAAGCAGGGTAGTATCTGATATCGGTGATAAAACCGTATTCAGCTATGTGATCAATACCATGATGGAGGATAGGTTCATCCTGTTTTTAGAAGAATACCATAAGGTAAACCCGCTAACTGCTGATGAGATTCGCTTTTTAAAGGAGAGTTATCGTTTTTTTATTCTAAATTATGTGATAAAGGATGGCAAATACTTTTTTAATGAGCAATATGCCAAAAAATTACAAGCCGAGGCATTTGACATTTATTTGCCATCGGTCGACAGGGATTTTGATGCCGAAAAGATCATATCAGCCTTAAATTTAAAATAACGCACTTAACAATAAGCCCATGCAGCGTATAGATAATTTCAAATCCATCATCGATAAATATAAAGTAGTTTTCTTTGACGCTTTTGGGGTGCTTAAAAACTATGAAGGCTTATTGCCAGGTATCGAAAGGACTTTTGCTTACCTGGAAGAACAGGGTAAGGAATACTATATAGTTACCAATGATGCCTCGCGCAGCCCGGTAGAGCTGGCAGAAAGCTACCATAGGGGCGGCTTGAAGTTTATTAATCCCAACAGGATCGTATCATCGGGGATGCTTACCAAGGAATATCTTGATCTTAAGGTAAAAGAGGGCATAGTAGCTTATTTAGGCACGAGAAATTCTGCACATTATATTGAAAGCTCGGGTTTAAAAACATTGCCGGTAAGCGAAATAAACGAAAGCAATATTGATAAGGTAAACGCCCTGGCTTTTTTGGATGATGAAGGTTTCGATTGGTCGAAAGATCTGAATAAAACCGTGAACCTGATACGTAAACGTACTATTCCGGTTATTGTAGCCAATACCGATCGTGCTTATCCGCTTACAATAAGCGATGTATCCATTGCTATTGGTGGTATTGCAGCAATGATTGAAAGTGTTGTAGGTAAGCAGTTTATAAGATTCGGCAAGCCGGATTCGCAAATGTTCATGTTCGCCTATGATCTTGTACGTGCACAGAGGCCGGTAAGCAAAAGCGAAATTGTAATGGTAGGCGATACATTGAATACGGATATATTAGGCGGTAATAAATTCGGATTGGATACGGTATTGGTGTTATCAGGTAATACATTATCAAAAAATCTGGATACCGTAATAACGGCTACCGGTATTGTTCCCACTTACATCTGCGAAAGTGCGGTGATCGATAACGATGGCCTGGGTTTTTAATTTAAACAATTATTTTACAGGCGTCAATATTATCTTTGGTAGCCTGTAATCATCTTCATCTAACATAAATCTATAATTATGACATATACTGCCGGGCACGCGCAATTACCACTTGCCACAGCCTTTGAAAAAACGATTGACGGTAAACAAACGCATTTATACCTATTAAAAAATAAAGCCGGTGCTGAAGCTGCAATTACTAATTACGGCGGTCGCATAGTGAGCATACTGGTGCCCGATAAAACTGGTAAGCTGGTAGATGTTGTAGAAGGCTTTGAAAGTGTAGAGCGCTTCGAAAAATCAGCTGAACGTTATTATGGAGCGCTTATAGGCCCTTTCGCAAATCGTATAGCTAACGGTAAATTTACCTTAGAGGGACAAGAGTACGCGCTTGTTACCAACAACGGCACCAATACATTGCATGGTGGCAAGCCGGGTTTTGAATCGGCAGTGTGGGATGGAGTACTGAGTGATTCATCAACACTGGAACTTACTTACTTGGCGAAAGATATGGAAGCAGGTTTCCCCGGTAATGTGCATGTTAAGGTTATTTACCGTTTAACAGATGATAATGGTTTAACAATACATTACGAAGCCACTACGGATAAAACCACGGTGATAAATTTAACCAGTCACCCGTATTTTAACTTAAATGGGATTGGTAATGGTACTATCCTGGATCATGTAGTACAAATAAATGCTGATGCTTACACTCCGGTAAATTCTAAGTTAATACCGATAGGGGAATTAGAAGCTGTTAAAGGCACGCCATTTGATTTTAATCAACCTGCAAAAATTGGTGCAAGAATAGGTGACGATAACGTGCAATTAAAAGAGGGTAACGGCTATGATCATAATTATGTGTTGAACAAACATCATGATAAAACACCGGTAGCTATTGCCATTGGCGATAAAACAGGTATTGAAATGAGCGTGTTTACCACAGAACCAGGTATGCAGTTTTATACAGGTAATTTTATGCAGGGTAAAAACGTGATGAAATATGGCCATACGGATGATTGCAGAACTGCATTTGCTATGGAAACTCAACATTATCCTGATTCGCCTAACCAGCCAAATTTTCCTTCAACAATCTTGAAACCGGGAGCGGTTTATAAAAGTTATTGCGAATACAGGTTTGCGGTTGTGAAATAAGGCTAATTTTAAGTATATTAAATCCCGGTAATAGCTTTTGCCGGGATTTTTGTATTTAAATACATTTTACAGACTTTGCTGTGAAAGGTATTGCCTAATTTTACGACAAACCTCAACTTAAGAGGTTGAAGTTTGTTAAGTATAGATATTATTTAAACATTTACCAGCTTGCTAATAGATAATCACGGCAGACCCATTAATTACCTTCGCCTGGCTGTAACAGACAGGTGTAACCTGCGCTGCTTTTACTGTATGCCCGAGGATGGCTTGAATTGGCTATCTCGAAAGGAATTAATGAGCTATGAGGAGATGCTGCGTGCCTGCACTTTGCTGGTAAGTATGGGCATTCAAAAAATACGCATTACTGGAGGCGAGCCATTTGTACGCAAGGATATTATGTCGCTTTTGACTTCAATTTCTGAGCTAAACGGACTGGATGAGTTAAGCCTGACTACAAATGGCGTGCTTACAGCACCTCACGTAGCGCAGCTGAAAAATATTGGAGTAAAATCGGTAAACCTGAGTCTGGATACATTGGATGCCGGCAGATTTTTCGCAATTACACGCCGGGATGAGTTTGCAGCAGTAATGACAACCTTGGATGAATTACTAAAGCACGACATCGAAGTAAAAATAAATGCCGTGGTAATGGATGGCAAAAACACACAGGATATTATACCGTTAGTTGAGCTTACCAAAGAACTGCCTGTGAGTGTTCGATTTATTGAAGAAATGCCTTTTAATGGCGATGGGCATATTTATACTGGTTTAAATTGGGATTACATCCGTATACTGGACGCGATAAAAGATCATTTTCCGGAGATTAAGAAAATGGAGGACCCTGCATACTCTACTGCGTATAATTATCATATACCGGGGCATATGGGGAGTGTGGGGATAATTGCGGCTTACTCCCGTACTTTTTGCGGTACTTGTAACCGGATTCGTATCACACCACAGGGCACATTAAAAAATTGCCTGTATGATAATGGCGTTTTAAATGTGAAAGATTTAATACGGGAAGGAAAAAGTGATGAAGATATAAAAGAAAGCCTGTTAAATGCGTTTAATAACAGGGTGAAGGATGGATGGGAAGCAGAAAGCTTAGTGAGCACAGGTATACATGAATCAATGGCCACAATTGGCGGATAAAAAATAATAACACATGATAACCGTAGAAGAAGCCGAAAAAATAATACAGGCAGAGCTAAGAGATTATGGTGTAGAGATTATGTCATTTGAGCTTACTTTAGGCAGGGTATTAGCCGAAAATATTAAAGCAGATCGTGATCTGCCGCCGTTTAACCGCGTTACCATGGATGGGGTAGCGGTTAATTATAATGCTATTGAAAATGGGGTTAGCTCCTTTCATATTAAAGCGACACAAGCAGCAGGCGACCCTCCGGCAGAGGTGCATGAGGCAGATCATTGTATTGAGATTATGACCGGCGCGGCATTACCATCATCAGTTGATACGGTGATAAGGTATGAGGATCTGGAGATAAGGGCTGGTTTAGCTAGTGTTTTGGTTAGCCATAACCACATAAAGAAAGGCCAGAACATACATTTTCAGGGTCGCGATAAGAAGCAGCATGAAATTGTTGCTAAATCCGGGCAGATCATATCCCCGGCAATAATTAGTCTGGTTGCATCGGTTGGGGAAACTGAATTAAGGGTAAAGAAATTACCCAGAGTTGTAGTTATTTCCTCCGGCGATGAATTGGTTGAGGTTGAGCAAACACCATTAGTTTACCAGATCAGGAGATCAAATAATTACACTGTAAAAGCTGTTTTACAACAGCATGGTATTGAAGCTGCTATGCTGCATATTCCGGATGATCCGGAGATCACAAAAAAGCTCATTCAGCAATGTTTGCTTAATTATGATGTGATATTGCTTAGCGGCGGTATATCCATGGGTAAGTTTGATTATATCCCCAAGGCGCTGGAAGAATTAAATGTTCAGCAACTTTTTCATAAGGTAGAGCAAAGGCCTGGTAAGCCACTCTGGTTTGGTAAGCATGAAAATGGGGTAGTGGTATTTGCCTTCCCGGGCAATCCGGTAGCTACTTTTATGTGCCTGCATCGGTATTTTCTAACCTGGCTACAGGCAACACTTGGTTTAAAGCCACAAGTTCCCGTATATGCCGTGTTGGATAGAGATTTTAACTTTCTACCATCGTTGAAATATTTTTTACAGGTACATCTGCAGGTAAACGAAAGCGGACAATTAACGGCTATACCCATTGAAGGGAATGGGTCAGGTGATTTTGCTAACTTAGCTGATACCAATGCTTTTATGGAACTGCCTTTAGAGAAAAATCATTTTGCAAAAGGTGAAATTTACGAGGTGTGGATGTTTAAAGGTTTATTTTAATATGAGCGAGAAAATTTTAACCCATCTGGATGAACAAGGGCGCGCTACTATGGTAGACGTTAGCGGGAAAGTTATTTCACAACGTACTGCTACAGCTCAAAGCATAGTTTCATTACCTGATGAGGTTTTAGCTCAGCTGGAGAATGGAGATCTTAAAACTAAAAAAGGCTCGGTATTTCAAACAGCTGTTATCGCAGGCATCATGGCGGCAAAAAAAACCGGCGATCTGATACCGCTCTGCCACCCACTGGGTTTAGATAATTGTAAAATTGATATCCAACTAAATGATGATAACGATGTTGTTATTAATTGTACCGCAACTATCACAGCTAAAACAGGGGTGGAGATGGAAGCCTTGGTAGGTGCATCAATTGCAGCTTTAACAATTTATGATATGTGTAAGGCCCTGAGCCATGATATAGTAATTAAGGAAACCAAACTGATAGCAAAAACAGGAGGTAAACGTGATTTCAAAAGGTCATAGAAAACATGCGGATCTCGCACGGCCATTAAATGGAAACTTTGGGCGTAATGAGTGGGCTATTATTGGTGCGCCATGTACAACTATAAAGGTATTAGCTGATAATATTATTCAGGCTTTATCGCCTAAATACAAATGTGCTTATGCTGATACCTCGCATAATGATGATGAGGTTTTATCGCCTGGCCGTTTAGCAAGTGGTGCCATTCTGGAATATACCGATCAGTTGAATTATCAACAATTCAATTATAATGCACTTGTTACCCCGTTTAAACAAAGACAATTATTTGCTGAAGCTGATTTGGTGTTGATCAATGGTAATCATCAGCAGGCAAAGGCGCAGGTGGTTATTATCGATCTTAATAAAGAAGCATCGTTACAGAAAAGGATTGAGCAATTAACTGATGTGCAATTGATTTTATTAGCTGATAATGTTAATGATATTTTCGATTTTGTAAAAGAAGCTATACCCAACTGGCAGCAGATCCCGCTTTATGCTTTAGGTGATACCGAAAAGATTATCGGCTTTTTTGCTGATAAAATGCAACAGGCAAAGCCGGGTTTAAACGGTCTGGTATTGGCAGGTGGGAAAAGTATGCGTATGGGTTTTGATAAAGGTGCAGTTAAGTGGTATGAAAAAGAGCAGCGCTATCATATGGCTGATATGCTAAAACCACTATGTAATGAAGTTTATATTTCCCGTAATTCCGACAAACAGGATGTTGATGTAAGTTATTCATCTATCACAGATACTTTCCTTAATTTAGGCCCGTATAGCGGTATTTTATCAGCATTTCGTGAAAAACCAGATAGCGCATGGTTGGTTGTAGCTTGTGATCTGCCTTTGCTGGATACAGATACGCTGAATTATTTAGTCGCTAATCGCGACACGTCGGCTATAGCCACGGCATTTCATAGCGAAACGAGTGAATTTCCTGAGCCTTTGATCACCATATGGGAACCGAAGAGCTACCCGGTACTGTTGTCGTTTTTGGCGCAAGGCTATTCATGCCCGCGCAAGGTTTTGATAAATGCAGAACCCAGACTATTACATGTTCCTAATCCAGGAGCTTTGACCAATGTTAATACACCGGAAGATCTGGAAAAAATTAAGAAAGTACTTCACCAAAAAATCGCGACAGCATGATTACCGAAGACTTTACACGTTATAGCTGCCAAATGGCTTTACCCGGTTTTGGTGAAGCTACACAAGAGCTTTTGCAAAAGGCAAGGGTGCTGGTGGTTGGTGCAGGCGGACTGGGTTGCCCTGCAGCGCAGTATTTAGCGGGCGTAGGTGTTGGGACTTTAGGCATAGCCGATTATGATGCTGTTTCATTAACCAACCTGCATCGCCAGATACTATATACACCTGCTGATGCGGGGTTAAAAAAAGCGGTAATAGCAGCTGATATCCTGCAAAAACAAAATCCGGGAATTAAATTAATAGCACATGATATTAAGATTACTTCGGATAATGTGATGGATCTCATCGCTCCATATGATATCGTGGTTGACTGCACCGATAATTTTGAAACCCGTTACCTGCTTAATGATGCCTGTGTTTTGAGTGATAAGCCGATTGTTTACGGTGCTATTTACCAGTTTGAGGGGCAGGTAGCTATCTGGAACGTGAGAAATTCCTGTGGTGTGCCATCGTCTAACTATCGCGACCTGTTTCCCCAAGTAAATGCCGCTCAGATCCCTAATTGTGCCGAAGGAGGTGTAATACCTACCCTGGCCGGTATAATTGGCTGTATGCAGGCTAATGAGGTAATTAAATACATTACCAAAGCCGGCGATCTGCTGGCGGGCAGGGTGTTGATCTTCGATGCACATAGCATGCAAAGCCGGATAATTAAGATAGGCTATGCAAGCAAAACAAATATTACAGGATTAACAGGCACTATTATTATTCCTACTATGTCGGTAATTGAGGTAAGAAGAGGTCTACTAGATGATACCATAGAACTGGTTGATGTACGCACCGACCAGGAACGCGATGTTATTGACATTGGCGGCATACACATGGAAGCAGATGAGGTAGAAGATAACCGGGATTACTTAACCAGCGGAAAACCCAAAGTGCTATACTGCTCATCTGGCAAACGCAGCGGTGAGGTGGTAAAGGCCATCAAACAGAAATTCCCGGATGCGAAGATTTATTCGTTGGAGGGTGGCTTACAAAATTGGTTTCTGAATCAATAAATCCGTTTAATCATGGTTCTTACGGATGTGCTGCAACCCAAACCTCACCATCCTCAAAAATCTCTTTTTTCCAGATAGGTACGGTTTGTTTCAGCGTGTCAATAACGTAACGACAGGCTTCAAATGCTGCGGCGCGATGTGCTGTTGATACGGCTATGATAACAGGTACTTCGCCAACTGCTAAAGTTCCGGTTCGGTGATGGATCAATAACCTTTGTATGGGCCATTTGCTGATAGCTTCTGCAGCTATCTTTTCCATTTCAGTGATGGCCATTTTTTCATAAGCCTCAAACTCTAATCGTATCACGGCTTTGCCCTTGGTTGCATTACGCACTGTGCCGATAAATACGTCTATTCCGCCGGATTCAGGCAGCATCACCCAATCAATACATGATTGGATGTTAAGCGGCTCGGATGATATTTGAATTTGAGTTTGCAAGGTTTCTATAAATAGTTTATCACCCTCCGCTCACCGGCGGTATTACAGCAATTTCATCGCTCTCGTGTATCGTATCACCCAAAAGAGCATACTCATTATTAACTGCTATCATATATGATGCCAGCTGTTTCAGTCGCGGGTATTGATTTTCGAGAGAATATTTTAAATTATATACAGTGGCATCATTGGCCAATTCCAACCTAACAGTTGAGCCCCCGAATATATCCTTTGCTATCCCAAATGCCAGTACGTTGATGTTCATTTGCTTTGTTTATTTGATGTTGACAAACTTGAGCACCGTTTGTTTAAAATTAAACAAATATCGCATTTTTTATGCGTTAAAAGCAGAACAATAAGCTTATATGAGTTGTATATTTGATATATGCCAGCCAGTTCAATCACACATTTGCCGATTACTAAGGTAAGTCGCGTTGTAAGCACAGAAGCATTAGATGCGCTTGCCATTGAAGAACCTTTGGAGATAAGGCTGGAACATGGTACTAAAGAAAATCGCCAGGTACAAAATATCTCCGTTACTATGCGTACACCCGGCCACGATGCCGAACTGGCTTTAGGTTTTCTGTTTACAGAGGGTATTATCCAAAAACAGGAAGATATCGCCAAAATAGATCATTGCTTTATAGCCTGCGCTGAGAATAAGGAAAATGTAATACAGGTAACATTAAGTGAAGAAACTATACCTAACCTGCGCAATACCGAACGCAATTTTTATACAACGTCAAGCTGCGGCGTTTGTGGTAAGGGATCTATAAATGCTATACGCACGGTAAGTGCTTATGATCATCAGCCGCAAATAGATAATTTTATTAATGCTGAACTATTACACCAATTGCCCGCAATATTAAGCCGGCATCAAAAGGTCTTTGCAGATACCGGTGGATTGCATGCCTCGGCACTATTCACATCAACAGGCGAATTGCTATTGGTACGCGAGGATGTTGGCCGGCATAATGCTTTGGACAAACTTATTGGCGCAGCTTTAAATGAAAATTGGTTGCCTTTAAATAAGCATATCTTATTGTTAAGTGGCAGGGCAAGTTTTGAACTAGTGCAAAAAGCAGCTATGGCAGGTATAACCATCATTGCCGCAGTAGGGGCTCCATCAAGTCTGGCAGTGCAATTAGCTGAAGAATTTAATATTACGTTAATAGGATTTTTACGCAACGAACGTTTTAATATTTATACAACCGCACACCGAATCTTAATCACAGAACATGAAACTACGCATTAAAAGCAACTCGTTACGCTACAGGCTCACACGTACTGATGTTGATAGTTTAGCTAGGGAGGGATACCTGGAAGAACAAGTGAGTTTTGCAGGGAATCCTCTCATTTATGCATTGCAATTAACTGAAGGTAAAGAGCTTACATCCAGTTATATCGACAATAAGATCACTATGTGCATGTCACGCAAAATGATCAGCGAGTTGATAAATACCGACCGCGTTGGTTTCGAAAACAAGTATGGAGCGCTGGAATTACTTGTAGAAAAAGATTTTGTGTGTTTGGATGAGGTTGATGAAGATCAAAGCGATAATTACCCAAACCCGCTCACCCAAAAGAAGAAAGGATAATGTCATGAACAAGAACGTAGAACAACCCGATGCTGAAAATCCCGAAGAATTGCTGGATCTGAAAGTAACGGAACCTAAAAAATGGGCGGCTGGTATCCCAGCTGTTACAGCTGCACTGACTGATGTTTTTCAGGAAGCAGGCTTGGTGCGTGGTATGGAAGGCCTGTTCCACATGAATAAAAAAGGTGGGTTTGATTGCTCCAGCTGTGCATGGCCTGATCCGGATGATGACCGCTCTCCAGTTGCGGAATATTGTGAGAATGGCGCTAAAGCACTGGCTGAAGAAGCGACCACTAAAAAGCTGACAGGCGAGTTCTTCGCCCAAAATTCAGTTGCTGAATTGGCAAAATTGAATGATTATGAAATAGGTAAAAAGGGCAGGATTGCAGAACCTGTATACTTACCAAAAGGCGGCACGCATTACGAACCTATTAGCTGGGATGATGCCTTTAAAAAGATTGCATATCATTTAAATAGACTCTCATCGCCAAATGAGGCTGCATTTTACACTTCTGGCCGTACCAGTAACGAAGCTTCGTTTACTTATCAGTTATTCATAAGGGAATATGGTACCAATAACCTGCCCGATTGTTCGAATATGTGTCATGAGTCATCAGGCTCAGCGCTTACGCCAACTATTGGTATAGGCAAAGGCACCGTAACGCTGAATGATTTTTACGATACAGATGTGATCATCATTATTGGACAAAACCCGGGTACAAATCACCCGCGTATGCTTACGGCTTTGCAAAAAGCTAAAGATAACGGCTCAAAGATTATCGCTATAAATCCACTGCATGAGGCTGGGTTAATGGGCTTTAAAAACCCGCAGAATGTTAAGGGAATACTGGGCATTAAAACACAACTGGCCGATCTTTTTTTGCAGGTAAGAATAAACGGTGATATGGCCCTGTTAAAAGCTATTGAAAAATTGCTGTACGAAGCGGAAGTTAAAGAACCCGGTAAGGTATTCGACCAGGATTTTATAAGGGATAATACGTTAGGCTATGCTCAATTTCTGCATAGTTTACAACAGCATAAAGTAGACGAACTTGCAGAAAAATGTGGCGTACCGCTATCGCAAATACAGGAGACTGCGGAAATGCTGAAATATAAGAGCCGCATCATTATTTGCTGGGCAATGGGTGTTACACAGCATAAAAATGGGGTTGATACTATAAAGGAGATCGTTAATTTAACAATCCTCAAAGGCAGTATAGGTAAGCCGGGAGCAGGATTATGCCCGGTGCGCGGGCATAGCAACGTACAGGGCAACCGCACCATGCTGATATTTGATAAGCCAACAGAAAAGCAACTGGATAAACTAAAAGAGGTTTATGGCTTTGAGCCACCTCGTGAACACGGACTGGATGTAGTGGAATCCATCAAAGCGATGCACGAAGGCAAGTTGAAAGTATTTTTCTCGATGGGAGGAAATTTTCTTTCGGCTACACCGGATACCAATTATACAGCTGACGGGTTGCGTAAAATGAAACTTACGGTAAGCGTTTCAACTAAACTTAACAGGAATCATTTAGTGCATGGTGAGGAATCTATCATACTGCCAACACTTGCCCGCAGTGATAAAGATATGATAAATGGTGAAGCGCAATTAATTAGCTGTGAAAATTCAATGGGTGTTGTACAGATGTCGAAAGGGATATTGGAACCAGTTTCAAAGGATTTACTAAGTGAAAACCAAATAGTATGCAGGTTGGCGAAAGCTACTTTGGGTGATAGAACAGTTGTGGATTGGGATAAATATGCCCAAAGTTATGATGCTGTACGCGATGATATGGAGAAGGTGATCCCCGGGCTTGAAAATTACAATAAACGGGTACGGGAACCCGGAGGCTTTTACCTACCCAATGCTCCGCGAGAAGGGAAATTCACTGGTGAAAATATGGGGGGTAAAATACCTTTTACCGTAACTGAATTAACCGAGCATAAACTGGAAGATGATGAATTTATAATGATGACCATCCGCAGTCACGACCAGTTTAATACCACTATTTATGGTTTAGATGACCGCTACCGTGGTATCCATAATGAGCGCCGGGTAATATTCATGAATGAAAAGGATATACATAAAGCCGGCTTTAAAGCAGGGGATAAGGTTGACCTGTTCAATTATCATAGTGGTAAGGAGCGTGCTGCACGCCTATTTGTGATCGTAGCTTATAATATCCCGGAAAGTAATACTGCAACCTATTATCCCGAAACCAATGTGCTGGTGCCGATTGATACGGTGGCTAAGACGAGTAATACACCGACATCTAAGATGGTTATTATTAAGATTAAGAAGCATGAATCCTAAACGTGTGTCATTGCGAGGAGGAACGACGAAGCAACCTCGTCGCGTTCAATATATAAGCGACGAGGTTGCCACGCTATCACTCGCAATGACATTATGAATAAATTATTTTTATTTGTAAGTCCAATATCATATAAACTATCATTTCCATAGGATTAATAGTAAATGTAAAAAATTACTACATTTGCTTAAGCGTTATAGGCTTGTACAAAATTTAATACCATAAATATAACATATCATGAGTTTACGATTAGGTGATGATGCACCAAACTTTAAAGCACAGACTTCACTAGGTGAAATCGATTTTTATGAATTTTTAGGCGATAGCTGGGGCGTATTATTTTCGCATCCTGCGGATTATACACCGGTGTGTACCACTGAGTTAGGAAGAACAGCTTCATTAAAATATGAGTTCGAGAAACGTAATGTTAAGGTTGCTGCTTTGAGCGTTGATTCTGTTGAATCGCACAAGTTATGGATCAATGATATTAACGAAACACAGAATGTTGAAGTTAACTTCCCCATCATAGCTGATGAGAACAGGGCAATAAGCGAAGCTTATGACATGATTCACCCGAATGCTTCATTAACAGCTACAGTTAGGTCATTATTTATTATCAGCCCGGATAAGAAGATCAAACTGATCATTACTTACCCTGCTTCAACAGGCAGAAATTTCCAGGAAATTTTAAGGGTGATTGATTCATTACAATTGACCGCTAACCACAGCGTTGCCACACCGGCCGACTGGAAAGACGGGGAGCGTGTTGTAGTATTGCCATCTATCAAAACAGAAGATATCCCGGCTAAATTTCCTAAAGGGTTTGAATTGGTAAAACCTTACTTAAGGTTAACACCACAGCCGAATAAATAAGAATCTGAACCAAGATTTATTGGATTTAAAGATTTACATGATGTTATTATAATGGCCATCTTTAAATCCGATAAATCTTGGTTTTAGTTTAGCTTTGTAATATGAATTGTCCGATTGATTTTGTTAGTATAAATGAAAACAAGGCCCGTTTAACGGCTTTTTTTGTTTTGGTATTGTCTGTTGTTTATTTGGTAACAGGCTTTTGGCTGATCATCGCTTTTTTACTATTTGATTTTGCTTTAAGATCTTTTAACCTGGGCAAATATAGCGTGCTTGGCTTTTTGAGCGATGCCATTATCAAGCAACTCAAAATAAAAAACAAGCCTGTTGACCGCGCCCCTAAAAGATTTGCCGCCATGGTAGGGTTGGGCTTTACTGTAGCTATACTTATTTCGATTTTTTTCGATCAAACAATTATTGCTGTTTCCCTTGCAACAGTATTATCTTTATTCGCCTTATTGGAGGCTTTCTTCGCATTTTGTGCGGGGTGTCATGTGTATTCCATAGGGAAAACAATCGCTAATAAATTTTAATTAACTGAAAATTAATGTATTATTAAAAATATTCAATTATATACTACTAAATATATAGGCATTATAGTATATTTGTCTTATTAATACTTCAATATCAATGCAACAACGTAATTCAATCATAAGCGCTCGCCAATTTTTAAAGTCAGCCGACTTCAAAAATATGATGATGCCTATATGTTGTTGCTGTTATAGCTTATAAGCTATACCTCCAGAATCTCCATTAATACTTCCTGAACTTTTAACTGATCTTATTATAAAATTATGTACTATTTATTTACCAACCTGTTAAAATACTACAAAGTAGTATATGGCTTATATCGCTGTTGTTAACCGCTTAACCCCAAATTAATTAATACCGCTGAGCGGTACGCGTTTTAAACCTTTAATACTATAAGCATGTTAGCAACAACAAATAAATATCCATTTTTTGAATTGGCGGAGATTATTCCTGAACTGAATTTTGAATTTAAATCATACAAGCCTTTAAAACCTGTAAAATCAGGAAACTATATTCCCGATTTTACTTTGAACAACCTACATGAGCAATGGCAGCAGTTTTATAATGGTGCCGAAACACATGGCCCGGTATTGTTGAGGCAGTTGTTGAATAAACCGCTGGTTATCAGCTTTTATTCGCATCACTGGAAAGAAGCAGGCTTGGATCAGCTAAAGCAGTTAAATGCCCTGCAGCATGAGATAAGAGCCAATGGCGGTAATCTGCTGGTCATCAATGATGAAAGAGAAAGCGGCCTGCAAAAACTGGCATGGGAAAACAGTCTGTCGTTAAATTTTTATTTCGACAAGAATAATCACATCGCTAAAAAGTTCAGGATCTATTCTGAAAGTAACCCTGCCTGGAACAGGTTTTCGGGCATTGATGCCAATATCCCTTTGTTAGCTACTTATGTGATAGATCCATCGCAGCGGGTTGTTTATGATTATATTGATGAAGATTTTATTAAACCTTTTCCGTCAAAAGAGATCCTGTCAGCGGTATATGAATCTGCATTGATCGTTAATAACAAAAGATCTGCATAAGAATTAGTCCCCCAATATCCGTAGAGACGCAATACTTTGTGTCTCTTTTTTGTTTATACACCGCAAATCTTTATATTAGCAGCAGGAAATGGTGTCTTCCTTTTAAAAACCGCGATTGCTGATGGCGCCTGCAAATTCATCTTAAAGCTATGCTTTAGGATATAAATTATTATGCAGGTGAAAAAAAGCAACATTATCCTCTCAAATCTATCACAGTATACCGGTGAATTGAAAAACAAGATCTTCACTTCTGAACATTTCGGCATTATAAAATATACGCTCCGCTGGACGATATTGATAGCTCCCGTTGCTATAACAATTGGCAGTATGGTCGCATTGTTTTTGTGGCTGTTAACTACTGCTATTCATTTTCGTTTTGCACATACCTGGTTATTGTTTCTGTTGCCTGTGGCGGGTGTTCTTATCCATTTTATTTATAAGTGGGCCGGCAAATCTGCTGAAAAAGGGAATAACCTAATCATTGACGAGATACACGAACCTGGTGCAGGCGTACCTGCGCGTATGGGGCCAATCATACTTATAACTACGGTTATTACGCATTTATTCGGTGGTTCTGCGGGGCGGGAGGGTACGGCAGTACAGATAGGCGGCAGTATTGCAGCTTTGTTTGGCAAATGGTTTAAATTAACCAATAGCGATATGCGCATGCTGCTTACAGCAGGTGTTGCGGCAGGCTTTGGTGCTGTGTTCGGTACGCCTTTAACCGGAGCTGTGTTTGCAATAGAAGTGCTTACTATTGGCCGGCTAAAATATGATGCTTTGTTACCCGCACTTATTGCAAGTATCATTGGCGATATTACAGTCGCGGCCTGGGGTATTCACCATACGGCTTATCATATTGATATAATAGCTAAAATGCCCTATTTCCTATCGGACTATTTGCCTGTGGATTTGTTGTTATTTGTAAAGGTTATTATCGCCTCGGCAGCGTTTGGTTTGGCCAGTTATCTTTTTGCTTTGATGGTGCATGAGATAAAAGCCATGTTTACGAAGCTTTTCAGCATAAAATGGCTGATTCCAGTTTTTGGTGGATTGATCATCATAGCGCTTACTTATGCTATTGGTAAGCCAGATTATTTAAGTTTAGGTGTAGATGCGCAATATCCCGGGGCGGTTACCATACCATCGGCATTTCATGCTGGTGGATCCGATACCTGGAGCTGGTTGTGGAAAACCATATATACAACCTTGACACTCGGAACCGGGTTTAAAGGAGGGGAGGTAACGCCTTTGTTTTATATTGGAGCAACATTGGGCAATACTTTATCGGGCTTATTAAATGCGCCCGTGAGCTTGTTTGCGGCATTGGGATTTATAGCTGTATTTGCCGGCGCGACCAATACGCCTTTAGCCTGTACCTTTATGGGGATTGAACTTTTTGGCGGCGAGCATGCATTACTATTCGCTATTGCATGTTTTACGGCTTATTTTTTCAGTGGTAATTCAGGCATCTATACATCACAGCATATTGCGGTGCCCAAAATATTTGGCGGTTATTTCTCGGATGAGAAGTCGTTATCTGAAGCTAATAAACGGCGCGGGTACTTATACAGCAAGTTATATAAATATAGTCGTCATAGTAAAAGCAAGGAAACAGGAAGTAAATAGCCTTTACGTTTTAAGCGTTTTTTGTTTGTTGCGCAGCATGATCATTGCTTTATCAGCCCGCACTTTCCGGGTATCTTCCTGTTTGGCAGACCCTACCCAATCACAATAACCTTGTTTGTATGATTTCGACAGGCTTTCAAAAAACTCATTGGCTTCCGGCTCTTTGTCAAGTAAAATCTGTAATTCGGCCGGTGTGCCTTCAATATGTTCTCCTTTTTTCAGCATGATATTTTTGATTTAAATATAAAGGATGGAAACAATATTGGCAATCAAAAAAAAACTCTGTGAACTTTGTGAAAAGCCTCAGTGTCCTTTGTGGTTAATTTTTACCACAGAGATCACAAAGAAATGGCACAAAGTGCACAGAGCAATTATATTTTATTAATAAGCGGCAGTAAAGCGTTCGCGGCTGTGTTTGTGTTGTTCAATTTCATCAACAATAACCAAAGCCAGGTCTTCAACCGACAATATGCTCCGGCCTTCGGCATTAAATACGGGATTCTCATTGCCTAAGCGGTAAGTGCCTTTGCGTACACCCGATGTGCCATGGTGCATTTCAATTGCCGGACTTAAAAACACCCAATCGAGTTCAGTTTCCTTCTTAATTTCACTCAGGTAATCACGCGCTGCAGTTGCACCGGCCTTATATTCTGCCGGGAATTGTGGTGAATCAACAAGCTGTTTGCCATCAATAAACAAGCTGCCCGCGCCACCAACAACCAGCAAGCGCTTTACGCCCGATTTTTTAACGCCTTCCTGAATAGCTTTTGATCCTTTAAGAAAATCATCGTAAAGATTTGGGTTTGCCCAGCCGGCATTGAATGTGTTTATAGCTATATCCGCTCCTTTAACAGCTTCGGCAAGTTCATCAACATTGGTTGCGTCTGCCTTAACAATGGTCAAACCCGCTTGTGCTTCCAGTTTTTCAGGGTTACGAACTATGGCTATAACGTCATGACCTTTTTGCAGTAATTCATTTAATACCGCTTTTCCTACGAAGCCTGATGCTCCAATTAATGCTACTTTCATTTTTTTTAATTTATTTAGATATGATAGAATTGAAATACTGTAATGTTATTTATTACAGTATTAGTTAAATTTTTTTATTTGAATTTCTTTACAAAATCAGCCAGTGTTATGGTGCTTAATTTATTGATGAGTGCATTATCCGCCTGCGTGTATAGCTCGATCAAATGATCGTTAATTTGTTTGCCAACCAGGCAATCAGGATTCGGTCTATTGGCCTTACCAAGCAGGGGAGTAGAGTTTACTGCGTGGTAAACATCCGAAAGCAGGATCTTATCAGCTGGTTTGGCTAATATTGCTCCGCCGCCTTTTCCTTCCTTAGTTTCAACTAAGCCGTGTGTACGTAAGGTGATTAATGCTTTGCGTACCATAGCCGGATTAATGTTAATGCTCCCCGCCAGATAGGCAGATGGGACAACACCCTCGGTTACGGTTAGTAACGTGAGTATATGTGTAGCAGTAGCAAATTGAACATTATCCATTCTGTAATTATTTTTATTACAGTACAAATGTACGGCTTAATTTACTTTCAGCAATAGATAATAGAAAATAAGAGATTGAAATGACCAATCAATATTCAGCAAATGCTTCATCCGGGTAGCACCATAGCCAACGTTCGCCTTCTTCGGCCGAGGCTATAACAGGGTGGTGAGTGGCATGATAATGCTGGGTCATATGTTTATGTGGGGAATCATCGCAGCAAAGTGTTATGCCGCAGGTTTGACAGGTACGCAGGTGTACCCAGTCCTGGTTATGTTTAATACATTCCTCGCAAACATGATCGTCGCTGAGTTTTACAGTTTTTATTGCAAGAAGGTGCGCGCAAAGTTCCTGATCTGCCATGTAGTAAAAATAATAAAATTATACTGAAGATTTATATCAAACAGAAATGACGGGACTATCAGCCAAAAAGAACAATTGATTAAAAAACGATTTTATCTTTTCCAGTAAGCCCTGTGGCTTGTTTTCTTTTGCAATGATAGTATCTTGCTGTCCCGATTCATCAGGAGGTGTATCAGTTCCTTCTATCTCCTCCAGGATAATATGCCGGATATCTGGTACGCGGTTTACGATCTCGTCAAGTTCAACAAGATCAGAAAAAGATGCCTCGCCATTCTTTTGTTTCTTAATTAATATCTCAAAACGTTCCTGTGAAAAGGTAACGCGCCTTAGTCCTTTACGATGTTTCATGCTGACATCCTTATATATTGTTATTGCATGCTCAAATAGAATGCCACGGTGATAATGTGCTGATTATCATTGAACTTTAAATTATTAAACAAAGCTACAGTACAATATTGATACAATCAACTGTTCGCTTTCGTGCAGCTGATTATATATAATTATCAGGTACGCGGTTTAAGACTATAGCCGAGCCAAACATTAAAAAAACCTGTAATAATAAAGCCTATGGCAACAAACAGGATAATGGTCATGGAGCCGAAAACTACATCAAACAATATCAGCAGGCCAAAAATGACGGTTACAATGCCACCTAATTTGTTTACCCATGATGCGCCAAGAATACGGGAGAGATTAAATAAGGCGATCCCCCTGAAAATGAACCACAGGCCTACCAGTATACGCAATATTGCCACGCTGGTAGCTATATGGCTCATAAATACAATGCCTAATATCACTTCTAATATCCCCAGGCCCAAATGCCAGTTGCGATTGCCGGAACTGCGACTGTTTGATACGTGCAATAGCTCAGAGATACCTGCCAGCAATATCATCAGCCCAAATAAAAAACCTAGGGCTACAACGCTTGTAGCAGGAGAGGCAATCATGTAAATACCTACCAGGATAAACAATATCCCTCTTATTAAAAGCAACCACCACTGGCGGAAGCCACCATCGACTGATAATTCCATGTTTTTTCTTTTTAACAGGAACTTACGGAGGTATGAAAATGTTTTGATTACCTATTTAATTATTAGCTAGTTAACTAACCACCATTGCTATGAATGATGCAATAGCGGTTAGTAAAAATTATACAGGTGGTCAACGATAGAATTTATCTACACTAACACAGCTCCACCGTCAACAATAATGTTTTGGCCTGTACCGTATTGTTGTTTCATGAGGTAGATAAAAGCAAGGGCAATGTCGTCAGCTTCGCCTACACGTTTTATGAGTTGCGCATCAGCCATCGTCTGGTATAGGTTTTCCCGGTCGGCGGCAGGCATGCTGTCCCAAAGATTGGTATCTACCACGCCCGGTACCACACTATTTACCCGTATTGGGGCAAGCTCAACAGCCATCGCCCGTACAAAACCTTCCATTGCACCGCAAATACTGCTGGCTACCGACCAGCCTTTGCCCGGCCTTGCACTGGCAGTACCGCTGGTTAAAGAGATTGATCCGCCTTTATTAACATTGGGTGAACCATATTTCACTGCCGCAAAAGCTCCCCAGTAACGTATATTAAAAAAAGTACGAGCCTGCTCAATATCAGTTTGATCGATAGTATTGAGATTTAAATTTTCCCCAGCCGAATAAACCAGGTGGTCGAAATTGCCAATTTTATCAAAAAATGCTTTGATGTTTTGTTCGCTGCTAAGATTTACGGCATAGCCCTCTGTACCTGATGGCAGACCTTTCAGCGCGTTATCGATACGCTGCTGGTTACTCGATACGATGACAACATTTGCACCTTCATTAGCGGCTGCCATTGCAGTTGCCAGACCCAGTCCCGAACTTCCGCCTAAAATGATCACTCTTTTTCTTGTTAAGGATGAATTGTTTTTATGTGTTTCCATGAGATTATTAATTCTTATGCAAAATTGCATGAATCATAAGCTAACACACTTAACAAATGGTAAAAACGAAAAGTTTAGCGAATATTTTTGCGGATACGGCTGAGCGACTGAGGGGTGATGCCGAGATAGGAGGCAATATCCTTTAAAGGCACGCGCAAGGCTATATCCGGGTTTTGCACCACGAATAGCCTATACTTGCCTTCGGCATCTTCGCCCAAAAAAGTATTGCGGATGTTTACTTTCTCAATTAATCGCAGTTGATTAAGCTCATCAATTATTTCTTTCATGTAGGGTAATTGCTTGTACAGGTCGAGCAGTTTGCTTTTAGTAATCACCAATACTTCAGCATCGCAAGCCGCGTGTATGCCTGCTGTAGCTGGTGTTTCATCGGTAAAGCTTTGCAGTATGGTACAAAACTGGTTCTCTTTACAAAAGAAATGCGTTAGTTCAATCCCTTTATCATTTATTGATACAATGCGTATTACTCCCTCATAAACAAAAAACAATTCCCGGCAAATTTTCCCTTCCTTAAAAAGTATATCACCTTCTTTGAAAGTTTTATGTGCAAAGTAACTAGCGATGATATTTTCATCTTCTTTGGGGATGTTTCTTAACAGCTGTAAGTAGGAGATGAGTTGCATATACATTAAACAAATATAAGGTTTGCTAATAACAGACTAATAAATGATATATACCTAAAACAATCTTGCCACATAAATATTAACTAAGTAGATGAAATCGAGGTCATTCATTTTTATTTCGCTGGCGGTTGATCTACTGATCGCCATATCAAAATTTGTCGCGGCTGCGGTAACAGGCAGTTCATCAATGCTGGCTGAAGGGATTCACTCGGTTATTGATGCGATCAGTCAGCTTTTGTTGATATGGGGAATAAAAACAAGCAAACGATTACCTGATGCTGATCGCCCATTTGGTTATGGTAAGGAGCTGTATTTCTGGTCGT
This sequence comes from Mucilaginibacter mallensis, assembly GCF_900105165.1. NCBI lineage: Bacteria > Pseudomonadati > Bacteroidota > Sphingobacteriia > Sphingobacteriales > Sphingobacteriaceae > Mucilaginibacter > Mucilaginibacter mallensis. Next base: position 2,932,010 of record NZ_LT629740.1, on the reverse strand, counting down.
TCATAGTATCGCTGGTTATTTTTATTGTAGGTGGTTGCATTTCGGTTTACGAGGGCTACATGCGCCTGCAACGGCCCGGATTTGAAGGCCACCCCGGCTTGAACTACCTGATATTAGCTATTGCATTTGTTTTTAATTTGGTTTCTATGTTTTCGGCTTTAAAAGCATTTAACCTGCAGCGGGGTAAAACTTCATTTTGGAAAGCTGTTATCGGCACTAAAGATCCATCAACTATAATTGTATTGCTTGGCGATTTTGGTGATCTGTTTGGGCTTGTTATAGCTTTTCTGGGTGTTTATTTAGGCAGGTTGTTTCATAATCCTTATTACGACGGCGTTGCGTCAATGATCATTGGGGTAATGCTTATCATTATATCCGGCTTCCTGGCCCGCGAAAGTAAAAGTTTGCTGATGGGTGAAACTATCAGCACCAAATCATTACGCAGGGTTGTGAAACTTACAGAAGAGGATGCGGCGATTATAAAAGTAAAAAAGCGTTCATCCATGTATATGGCTCCCGAAGAGATTTTATTACAGATGGATGCTGTTTTTAAAGATGATTTAACCACCAGGCAGATAACCGATGCTATTGAACGGATAACTAAGGCTATACAAAAGGAGTTTCCACGGATGAAGCAGATATTTATTGAGCCGGTGGCGAAGTGATTTTTAGTTAGAAGAATTTTTATCAAAACATAAGGTTGGTAAAACGGGTTCTAAACAGAATCATACTAAATTATGAAGCGTTTATTTTTAACATTATCTATAGTACTTACGTATTGGGTTGCTTATTCTCAGCAGCTTTCGCCGCGGCAATTGTATCCGGGGCTTTTTGAGGCGGTACAGCTTTCATCTGTTTATGCTGATAATAAAACTTTTGTCGACGCGATACCAAGGCAGCCGGTCAAAGTTATTATGTCCCATTACCAGGCTGAGAAGAATAAACCGGGATTTGACTTGAGCAGGTTTGTTAATACCTATTTTACAGAACCACAGGTTGCAAATAGTAACTTTAAAAGCGATGTATCAGCAGGTGTCAGGAAGCATATTGATACGCTGTGGCAGGTATTATCCCGCCAACCGGATACCGCTAAGGGATCGTCATTGCTGGATCTGCCGCATAGTTATATCGTACCAGGTGGGCGTTTCCGTGAGATCTATTACTGGGATTCGTATTTCACCATGCTTGGCTTGCAGGAGAGCCATAAAACCAGGATGATTGAGAACATGGTAAGCAACTTTGCTTACCTGATTGATAAATATGGCTTTATCCCTAATGGAAACCGTACTTATTACTTAACACGCTCACAACCGCCATTTTTCTCGCTGATGGTTGAGCTGCTTTCGCGTGATGATGGCGCTAAAATCCTCATAAAGTATCAGCCTGAAATGTTAAAGGAATATGCTTACTGGATGAAAGGCGCAGCGGGTTTAAAAAAGGGTAATGCCAGCAAACATGTTGTAAAGCTAACGGGCGGTGAAGTACTGAACAGGTATTGGGATGCATCCGATCAGCCGAGGGAAGAGTCTTATAAAGAGGATGTGTTATCAGCAAAGCAAACCAAAGAAGCGGCTCCTGTTTTCTATCGAAACATCAGGGCGGCCGCTGAATCAGGATGGGATTTTAGTTCGCGCTGGTTTAGTGATCCGGCTAAGCTGGCCACTATCCAAACTACTGATCTGATCCCTGTCGACTTGAACTGTTTACTATATCATTTGGAGCAGACCATCGCCCAAAGTTATAAGTTGAAGGGGGATAAGGCCAACTATAATTTATATCAAACTAAAGCTTTACACCGTAAAGCTGCCATACTAAAATATTGCTGGGATAATAACCGCGGTTGGTTTGTGGATTATAACTGGCACAAAAAACAGGTAAGCGCTGCTAAAACCTTAGCTGGTGTTTTTCCGCTTGAATTTCATATAGCTGACACTGTACAGGCGGTAAGCGTAGCTGTGCATCTGCAGACCGAGTTTTTACAGTCGGGTGGATTGGTAACAACCTTAAATACAAACGGGCAGCAATGGGATAGCCCTAATGCATGGGCACCACTACAATATATAGCCATTTACGGGTTGATCAATTATCATCAATCCAGGTTAGCCAGGGATATAGCTATGGCATGGATTAAAACCAATATCCGCACATTCAAAAAAACAGGAAAGCTATTGGAAAAATATAACGTAGTAGATACGCATGCACAAGCAGGCGGCGGCGAATATAATTTACAGGATGGCTTTGGGTGGACGAATGGGGTGCTGTTGAATTTGATGGATTATTATCAGGTGAAACGGTAGTTGGATAAGAGTATTCTAAACCAAGCGTCATTGCGAGGAACGAAGCAATCCCCGACTTTGCAAGTTAAAGTGCGTAAGCCGTCATGCTGAGCGATAGTCGAAGCATGTGGGCAAAGGCCTCTACGCTCATACTTCGACTATCGCTCAGTATGACATCCTCGCCATCATGTAATTATTAATAATGCGCGGTGATGGTGAATTGTGTTTAACCTATTTTGTCACCAACACCCAATCAACCAACATTTGGGCCTGGCCTTGTTTTATTTTGTTTACGGTGCTTTGCGGCATGCCGTAATATGGTGTAGTAACTTTGTTTACGCCGGCGGGGTAGCCACCGCCTAGGGCAAAATTCAGGATAATGTATTTGGGATTATCATAGGCCCAGCGACCGTAATGCTCAACCATTGCACGGGTTACGGTATAGGTTACTTTATCATCCACACTAAAAATAAGGCTGTCGGCACTCCATTCAACCTTATATATATGCCATTGGTCTACAGTGATTCCTTTCGGAAAAAAGGAGCGATGGGCTAATGGCGTATTACCAAAATAGCCTGGCCCATGCAGCGCATGGCTAACCCATGATGAATCGCCTACGGTTTCCATCATGTCTATTTCGCCACAATCCGGCCATTTACCCTCACCTAAGGCCCAAAAGGCAGGCCATAATCCAGCACCACCGGTCATTTTTATCCGGGCTGATACTGTGCCATAGGTAAACTCAAATTTACCACGTGTATTTATTCTTCCTGATAGAAAATCATACTGTTTTTTCATGTCACTCACATATCCGGGATGGTAGACTGGTTTTATAGATAAAAGTCCATTCGCCTGTGAAAGTACGCTGGCTGAATCAACATATGCTTGCTGCTCATTATTCACTGTATGACCGGTAACCTCCACATTCCACACAGTACGGTTAAGTGTTTTGCCGTTAAAGTTTTCAAAAAATACAGTATCGGGTTTATGCTGAGCGGTTGCAACAGATGAAATGGAAATTACGATAGCAAATAATGATAGAAATTTCATAAAATAGTTAAAGAGTAGTACGAAGTTAAGTTAAACTTAATTAATGATTTTGAAAATTGTGGAGACAAAAATTTACAGGTACCCACATCGCGCAGGTACCTGTTTAAGCAGCCAACTATTATTGATTAACCCCGAAAGATTCCCATCCTGACGCAGTTGTGCGATTACAGGTCATGGCTTGTGTGCCATCCTCACTGGATATGTAATCGCCATTATTGCCCTGCAGTGTTATTGTACCGTCGGCATTTACGCCCCAGGTAAATTCTTCCCATGCACCATAAGTTGTGCGGTTACAGGTAATAGGCATAGTGCCATTCTCGCTGCTCACATATTTACCCTGGCTTTCCAATGCGATCTTTCCATTACCTGCATCAACTACTAAAAATTGTTCCCAGCCTTGCGCAACGGTTCGGGTGCAGGTCATGGCTTGTGTTCCATCCTCGCTGCTCACATAGTCGCCGTTAAAGCCTTTTAAAGTAATGGTTTGGCCAATAGGAGGGCCACCTGTAGTTACGCCTTTGTACACACGTACATAATCAACCAGCATACTGGTTGGCAATGAGCCATTATCAATGTTATTGCCGGGCAGATCGCCACCTATGGCCAGGTTCAATATCAGGTAAAAAGGTAATTGGAACGCGCCCGTATTGTTAATGTTATTGGCAATATTGCCTGTTACGTACAAAGTATTATCAACATACCAGTTAATGCTGTTATTATCCCACTCAACAGCATAAACATGAAAGCTGCCAGGGGTTGTAGTTGTACTGCTGCCATATTGAACATGACCGTTACCGCCATTCCAATGCATGGTGCCTAAAATGGTATTTGTAGTGTTTACGTGTTCCATAATATCAATTTCGCCGCAATTTGGCCAGCCAACTGTGCTAATGTTGTTGCCAAGCATCCAGAAAGCGGGCCAGGTGCCATTTACCATAGGCAGTTGAATACGCGCCTCGATACGTCCATACTGGGTTGAGAACTTACCCGAAGTTTCCAGTTTAGCCGATGTATAAGGTTGGCCGCCTACGCTTTGCTGTTTCGCGGTTATTACAAGGTTACCACCTGTTTCGGTAACATTGGCTGCCTGGTAATATTCCTGCTCATTATTTACGCCGGGGTTGCCATTGTCAATATTCCATTTAGTTTGATCAACACTGGTGCCGTTAAACTCATCCGACCATACTAATTGGTAAGTTACGGCTTTGTGATTTGCCATAGGCTTTACCATGTTAACGGCTTCAGGTGTTTTTGACGTGTTAGTGCTGCTGATATCCTTTTTGCAGGATGTAACCATTAAGCCCAACGCCAGTACTACGCCGGCGACGGTTAAAAAACCAGGGAATTGTTTTTTCATAATTTGGAGGTTTACTAAAGCTATCATCCTTAAGGACGATAGCTTTATGGTTAGTGATTATTGTGATATAAGTTTATTTTTCTATTTGTTTACACCGAATGATTCCCATCCTGAAGCTGAAGTGCGTGTACAGGTCATGGCCTGTGTACCATCTTCACTTGAAATATAATCTCCGTTATTGCCTTGCAGTGTTATGGTGCCGTCAGCATTTACGCCCCAGGTAAACTCTTCCCAGGCGCTATAACTGGTACGGTTACAGGTAATTGCCTGTGTGCCATTTTCGCTGCTTACATATTTGCCCATACTTTGCAGTGCTATTTTACCATTACCGGCGTCAACCACTAAAAACTGCTCCCATGTACTTGCGGTTGTGCGGGTACAGGTCATGGCGGTAGTACCATCTTCGCCACTTACATAATCGCCATTAAAACCTTTAAGAGTGATTGTTTGACCGATAGGAGGGCCTGAGGTAGCGCTTGATTGCGTGCCAGCCCATTTAAAGGTAGCAACAGCTCCGGCAGGCAGTGTATAAGTGAAGGATTCGGTGCCCCATTTTATTTTAAATGTTTGGCTTGATGATGCGGTATTAAGCGCTATTACCACTTTAGTACCGTCAGGGTTTTTAAAGGCAACGTTCTGGATACTGCTTGAGAATGTGTTTGATGAAATGCGCACTGCACCTGCATTTACAAATTCAGATGCATGAGCTATAATATAGTAAGCCGTGTTTCGTGTATAGCGATTACCTGATATGGTTACCGCACCCAAACAATTAGAGCATCCTCCTGCGGTATGCGGGTTATAATTCGGATCAGCGGCAAGGTTCCATTCAAGTACCACGCGACTCCAGTTACGCGGGGCACCAATGATGAGGTTGTTTACATGCCATGACAGGTCGCCACCAAAATTACTCGGACCGCCGATGAACTGCTCTGTGAAATAAACGTTTTTGGCAGGGTAAGCATTATGCACCGTTGTTAAAGCGCTGATATCACCGGCGTATAAGTGAAACGCAGAACCATCAACATATGGGTTTGCGCTTGCATCCCCCAAAACAGCTTCAGGATAGCCTGGCTGATCGCAATTATGGTCATAGCATATAATTTTGGTAGTGATGCCATTAGAAGCGAACTGCGGACCCAAATTGTTTTTAATGAAGTTGGCCTCCTCGTTTGATTGCATGGTCATGGCGGGGTTATTATTGGCATTTAAGGGTTCGTTTTGAGGCGTTACCGCATAAATGGTGATTCCTTGTGCCGCCATTGCCTGTATGTATTTTACAAAATAACGGGCATAAGCATCATAGTAAGCTGTATTTAAGCTACCTCCGGTAAAGCCGCCGTTACCTGTAGTATTGCTTTTCATCCAAATAGGGGCGGTCCACGGTGTGGCCAGTATTTTTACAGATGGATTTATGGCGATGATCTTCTTTAAAACCGGTATCAGGTCGGTCATTTCCTGACTGATGCTGAAGTTGGTTAGATTAACATCTGTTTGTCCTGATGGCATATCGTCATAAGTAAAATCAGATGCGCTGAGGTCAGATGCACCTATGGTAATACGCAAAAAGCTGGAACCCATATGGCCCGCTGCTGTAGAAAAGATCTCATTCAGAAAAGTGCTTTGATTTGCACCCAGTCCATTAATCAAAGAGGCACTGCCACCGGTAAGGCAATAGCCAAAGCCATCAATAGTTTGGTAGGTAGTAGTTTCATCAACGGTGATAGTTGTGGCGTTTGTGCCCGCATCAGCCGCGAAGTTTATGCCGGTTTGCTGTGCCAGCAGTTGGGATTGATCCGCAGTAGTTTCCCATACACTTACCCCTTCGTTTGCTGCAAGGCTGGTTTTACCAGCTTTGATAGTTGATTTGGCATAAGCTGCATTAGATGAAGAGTTTGAGAGATCCTTTTTACAGGACGAATACAACAATGCAGGCAATATTATCCATATCGCCATGAATTTAAAATAGGTACTTGTGTTCATAATTGTTTATTTGGTTTTGTTGGTTTAGATTTTTTTGACCAAATAAAAGCACGTAACTATCCTTAAAAACAAATTTTGCTATAACCTTATTAACCTGCACTTAAATATATAATGCAAGATATTATAACACTAAAGCAATTTTTTAATAAGTAAGTCTGTAATCAAGGTAGTGGTAATGATTCTATAGTTGGTGACACAAATCTAGGTTATTTAAAATGGTAAAAACAAATAAAAAATTCATAAATAATTGATTTATAGATAATTATATAAATTTCAATACGCTTTAAACGCAGGTTGGATTTTTAGTAAAAAAACGTTTTATTATATTGAAACACCGTTTTTGAGTGTGCTTATAAAATATTGAATGATACGCTTGCTTCACATATGATTTATTATGAAAATATTGCATTAATCAATATGAAATGATAGTGTGTGAAGTAATAAATGCTGTATAATAATGTATTTTACCTGTTACCTGTCTCAAAACCTTTGGATAATTAATATAACTTTACCCCAATAAATTATATCCTATGACATTAGTTATAGTGTTGTTATGTATTGCAGGCCTTGTTATCCTGATATCCGCCTGTAAGATCAACGCATTTTTATCCTTTTTAATCATCTCCGTAATAGCAGGTATAGCCTTAGGTGTACCGGCAGCACAAATTCCAAAATCAATTGAAAAAGGTATTGGTGATACTTTAGGTGGGTTGGTTATTATCCTGTGCCTTGGCGCTATGCTGGGTAAACTATTGGCCGAAAGCGGTGCTGCCCATAAACTGGCAGACGCATTAATGCATGCCTTTGGGCCCAAATATATTCAATGGGCTATGGTAGTAACGGGGTTTGTAATTGGTATCCCATTGTTTTATGGGGTGGGTTTTGTATTGGTTATACCGCTTATATTTTCCATCGCTTACCAATACAAAATGCCGGTGATATACATTGGCCTGCCTATGCTGGCAGCTTTATCGGTTACACATGGTTTTTTGCCCCCGCACCCGTCACCATCGGCTTTAGTTATGCAATTTAAAGCCAGTATGGGGCTTACGCTGTTATATGGTATGGCCGTAGCTATACCAGCTATAATTATTGCAGGGCCACTTTTTACCAGAACCTTAAAAAATCTGGAAGTACACCCCCTTCAAATTTTTGAACCAACAAAGGCCGCTGTTGAAAAAACTCCCGGTACGGCAACCAGCTTTTTTACCGCTTTATTGCCTGTGCTACTGTTAATGCTTACTACACTTTATCCTTATATTGATAACCATCATTTGCCTTTTCAAAGCACGGTGGCGTTAATAGGCCAGCCATCAGTAGTAATGATCATTTCTATAATTTATGCCACCTATTCATTAGGCCTTAAAACAGGCAGGGGTATGGCAGAGATCATGACTATTTATGAAGATGCTGTAAAGGATATTGCAATGATCGTTTTGATCATCGGTGCATCGGGCGCGTTAAAGCAAATTTTAACTGATAGCGGTGCAAGCGCGCAAATAGCGGGAATGCTGCAACATGTTGATCTGCCACCGCTTGTACTTGGGTGGCTAATGGCTACCATTATAAGGGTATGCATAGGCTCTGCAACAGTAGCGGGCCTTACCACAGCAGGCCTAATTGCCCCTTTAATGCTGCAAACCCATACCGATCCCAACCTGATGGTGTTGGCAGTTGGAGCAGGAAGTTTAATGTTTTCGCATGTTAACGACTCCGGTTTTTGGATGTTTAAAGAGTATTTTAACATCAGCGTTAAGGATACTTTGCGGTCATGGTCGGTAATGGAAACATTGGTGGGGACTGTAGGCATTGTAGGAGTTTTGATCTTAAATCAGTTTGTAAAATAATATATATTAGTCCAATGAACACACCTGAAGAAAACTTTGCAAAAACAGGCCTTACACTTCCGCCTGCGCCCACACCACTTGGTGTTTATAAACCATGTTTGGTTGATGGTAAATACCTTTATGTATCAGGCCATGGTACGGTTCAAAATGATAAAAGCCTTATCATCGGCCGTATTGGAATAGACATTGATATGCACGATGGGAAATTGGCTGCCAGGCAGGTTGGCCTTGCCATTTTATCAACAATAAAAGCTAATCTCGGTAGTTTAAATAAAGTAAAAAGGGTAATAAAGGTATTAGGCATGGTTAATTGTGTACCTGAGTTTGAAAAGCACCCTTATATTATTAATGGCTGTAGTGAGCTTTTTGCCGAAGTGTGGGGACCTGAAAATGGTATCGGCGTGAGGAGTGCGGTTGGTTTTGGATCGCTGCCTGATAATATTCCTGTTGAAATTGAAGCTCTTTTTGAATTAGAGCAATAAAATAGGCTAATGGAAGACTGGTTCAGTATTTCGGATGTAGATCAGGTAGATACCCCTTCACTGGTAGTTTATCCCCAAAGGGTAAAATACAACCTCGATCTGCTTAAAACACATATAGATAAGGTTGATCGGTTAAGACCGCATGTGAAAACGCATAAGTGTATAGAGGCTGCTCTTTTAAACATCGAAGCAGGGATAAATAAATTTAAATGCGCCACTATTGCCGAAGCCGAAATGCTAGGCATGTGCAAGGCAATGGATGTTTTATTAGCTTATCAGCCAATTGGGCCCAAAATAAACCGGCTGATTAGTCTAATAAAACAGTACCCGGATACAAAATATTCCTGTTTGATTGATAGCCTTGTATCGGCACAAAATATCAATACGGTAGCCGTTACAAATGCACTTTCTATTGATGTTTATATCGATATTAATGTTGGTATGAATAGGTCTGGCATTCATCCGCATGAGGCGTTTGAATTATATGAACAGAGCTCTAAATTATCAAACCTTAAAGTTAAGGGCTTGCATGCATATGATGGACATATTCATGATGCAGATTTTGAGATTCGTATCCAGCGTTGTAATGATTCTTTTGCCCCGGTTGAGGAATTAATAGCTCAATTAAATGATGCCGGGTTTAATCCCATAACTATCGCCGGTGGTACACCAACCTTTCCAATCCATGCCAAAAGGAAAGATGTGGAATGCAGCCCCGGTACATTTATTTATTGGGATGAGGGGTATGGAAAATCATGCAAAGAACAAGAGTTTTTACCGGCAGCTTTGGTAATAAGCAGGCTAGTGTCTATGCCCGATGAAACAAGGATCTGTGTCGATTTGGGACATAAATCCATCGCATCTGAAAATACATTGGATAAACGGGTTGTATTTTTAAATGCACCTGAACTAAAACCGGTTGGCCATAGCGAAGAGCATCTGGTTTTGGAAGCCGGCGCAGGTCATAATTATAAAATTGGCGACCTGCTTTATGGATTGCCTTATCATATTTGCCCAACCATAGCGCTATACGAACGGGCTATAATAATTGAAGATAAAAAGGTGATTGGCGAATGGAAAACCATAGCCCGCGACCGTAAAATTAATATTTAAAGAACTATGTTTATTGTAGATGCCCACCTCGACCTAAGTATGAACGCGCTGGAATGGAACCGCGACCTAACGCAACCCATCGCAGCAATTAATGAGCGGGAGGTAGGGCTTACAGATAAACCTGATCGTGGTAAGGGCGTTGTATCGTTACCAACACTTCGCAAAGGAAACATTGGTTTGGTGGTAGCAACGCAGATTGCGCGTTTTGTAGCACCTGATAATCATTTGCCCGGCTGGCATTCACCGGAACAGGCCTGGGCGCAAACACAAGGGCAGCTGGCATGGTATAAGGCCATGGAAGACATCGGCGAAATGGTGCAGATCAATAATCTTGAAACTTTGGAGCGCCATTTACAGCTTTGGAACGATGGTACGGGTAATGAGCATAAGCCCGTAGGCTATATTTTAAGCTTAGAAGGGGCAGATTCATTGGTTACTGTTGGGCATTTGGAACGCGCCTATAATAACGGACTAAGAGCCGTTGGCCCTGCACACTACGGTCCCGGTCGGTACGCACAAGGAACTGACGCAACGGGATATATGGGGCCTAAAGGCCATGAACTGTTAAAAGAAATGGAGCGCCTGAACGTGATTTTAGATGCTACCCATTTATGCGATGATAGCTTTTGGGAAGCGCTTGATCATTTTAACGGGCATGTTTGGGCCAGCCATAACAATTGCCGGGCTTTAGTAAATCATAACCGCCAATACAGCGATGAGCAGATCAAAATATTGATAGAAAGAAGTGCGGTTATCGGTGCTGCTTTAGATGCCTGGATGATGGTGCCTGGATGGGTGAGAGGTGTATCAACACCAACAGGCATGGGCTGTAATTTGGAGGTGATGATAGATCATATAGATCATATTTGCCAGATAGCCGGAAATACTTTGCATGTAGGTATCGGGTCAGACCTGGATGGTGCATTTGGCCGCGAGCAATGCCCGTATGATCTGGAGACAATTGCTGACCTGCAAAAACTAACCGAGTTGTTTACAAAACGGGGCTACAACCTAACCGACATTGAAAACATGATGCACGGCAACTGGCTCCGGTTTTTAAGAAAAGCCTGGAAATAGTTAACCGGGCTGAAATTGGTTTATCTATTACTAAAATTATAATTCCGCTTATGTAAATTTACCACTACATAAGCCCTGCAAGGCCTTGTTTTGCGTTAAAAATAAGCGATTTAATATTTTTATCTGTATTTTAGGATTTCAATATTATTTCATGCAACAACTTCCCAGTCGCCTTTCATCTATTGATGTTCTCAGGGCTATTACCATGTTATTAATGATATTTGTTAATGACTCAAGTGGTTTAAAATTAGTGCCCGTATGGATAGATCACGCCAAGGAATATGAGGATGCATTGGGCTTTGCCGATACCATATTTCCGGCCTTTCTTTTTATAGTAGGTCTATCGCTGCCATTCGCCATAAAAAACCGGATGAAGAAGGGCGATTCACAAATTTCTATACTATTCTATATACTTACCCGTAGCGCGGCGCTACTTATAATAGGCTTTTATCATGTAAACCTGGAGGAATATAACAGTGTATCGGCACCATTACCTCATGCTGTTTGGGAACTTATCATCACATTCAGTTTCTTCCTCATCTGGCTGGATTACCCGGAAACCATGCAAAAGGCGAAAAAAAACATATTGGTGGGTATAGGTATTGCCGCGCTTATTGTGATGGCCATACTATACAAAGGAGGCACTCCCGATCATCCAACATGGATGCACACTTCATGGTGGGGTATATTGGGCATTATTGGTTGGTCGTACCTGGTTTGCGCGCTTGCCTTTTTTATATTTAAAGGCAGGTTAAATGCTATGCTGATAGTTTACGTAATATTTGCAGGCTTAAATATAGCGTTGCATTCAGTTTTTAAGCATGATAGTTTGTGGGTGATTGGTGATGCTGCATCCGTAACCTTAACTATGGGCGGTGTGGTTATCTCCGGGGTTTACGCCTACCTGGTTGAAAAGAATCGTACACATCGCTTGTGGACTATTTTTACAATTGCTGGCACCGGGTTAATTATACTAGGCTTAGTGCTTCGTCCTTATACCGAGGGGATCTCAAAAATACGTTCAACACCGGGCTGGGTATTTATTTGCAGCGGCATTACCATATTGATGTTTGAGCTGTTGATCTATGTGGTTGATATGAAGGGTAAAAAGAACTTCTTCAGGATCATAAGTCCGGCCGGTACCAGCACTTTAACCTGCTACTTATTGCCCTATATACAGGTAAGTTTAATTGAATTATTTGGTATTGAATACCCACATATATTTAATTATGGCTTTACAGGTTTGCTGCGCTCTATGGCAACTGCATTTATAATCATCTGGATAGGCGGCCTGCTCGAAAAGAAACGACTAAGACTAAAGATCTAACAAACAAAGTTTATATGAAACTGAATTTTAAACTCATTAATAATGAAGTATATACTGCTGTATTGCTTTGTTTATCGCTCATTATTGGTTTTAACCTGTCTGCCAATGCCCAGAGGAAGAAATATGTGGTTATTGGTTATGTAGGCGGTTACAGAGGGTTAATTGATACTACTATGGTCGATCCGAAAAAGCTAACCGTTATCAATTATGCCTTTGTTAACGTATTGAATAATAGGGCCACATTAAGTAAGCTTAATACTGATACTATTAATTTAAAATATCTTGCCGGCCTTAAAAAAAGAAATCGTGATCTTAAAATAGTAATCTCTATAGGTGGATGGACATGGAGTGGGAATTTTTCAGATGCTGTGCTTACCGATACTGCCCGGCAGGCATTTGCAGCCAGCGCAGTTGATATTGTAAGGAAATATCAGTTAGATGGTGTTGATATTGATTGGGAGTATCCCGCACAAAAAGGTCTTGGCAATATTAATCGCCCTGATGATAAGCACAATTATACATTGATGTTCCAGGCGATAAGGCAGGATCTGGATCAGTTAGAACAACAAACCGGCAGAAAGATGATCCTGAGTACAGCAGTAGGTGGTTTTAAGGGTTTTATAACACATACGGAGATGGATCAGGTGCAGAAATATGTTACTTATATTAACCTGATGACCTATGATTATGCACAGGATAGTTTGGGCGTTGCAATACATCACACCGGATTATACGGCTCTAAAAAATATAACGCGACTGAATATTCTGCCAAAGCAGTTACTGATTTTATCGCAGCAGGAGTGCCTCCTGGTAAACTAGTAATAGGCATAGCTTTTTATGGTCACGGGTTTGAAACTGCTGATACAGTTCAAAACGGATTGGGTAGCAAGGTTGTTAAGTCGATGCGTGGCGGTGGATATACTTTTATAAAAGACAGTTTGATTACCAATAAGGCATTTAAATATTACCGTGATGAGGATGCAAAAGCGCCTTACCTGTTTAATGCTACCACCAAACAATTCGTAACGTTTGATGATGAATGGTCGGTTAAAAATAAATGCCAGTATGTGAAGGATAATGGCATGGCAGGGGTAATGTTTTGGGAGTATTCGAGTGATAAAAAGGAGTATCTGTTAAAAGAAATAAATCACGACCTTAAGTAATTGATTAAAAAATATATAGATTTATTTTTTGGAGTTTTCGAAAGAAGCGTGAGCCTTGGGCGATTCCCCTCTTGAAAGGGGTGTAGGGGTGTGTCATATATACAGAATAACACACCCCTGCAACAGCACAGTCGGCGCGCCCCCTCTCAAGAGGGGAATTTTGTTGTTTCGAGTATTCAAAAATTATTTTCACTCAAAAATAAACCACATAAGCCTGATGAAACGTAACTACTACATCGTAGCATTAATAATGCTCTCCTTTTTTGTGATCTCGTTCCTTACCAATGTAATTGGTGCCTTAAATCCCGATTTTATTAAGGGGTTTAATCTCAGCCTTACACTGGCGGCATTTTTACCATTCGCGTTCTTTATTGCTTATGGTTTGGTATCTATTCCCACAGGTATCCTGCTCGAAAAATACAAGGAAAAGAAGATTATGATCGCAGGGTTTGTAGTTGCCTTTTTTGGCTCGCTGCTTTTGGCGATGGTGCATAATTATTTAAGCGCTATTATCTCCTTATTTTTAATTGGCAGTGGTATGGCAATGCTACAGGTGGTAATAAATCCATTGCTGCGTACATCAGGCGGCGAAGAGAATTATGCTTTTAACTCTGTACTGGCACAATTAATTTTCGGTGCGGCATCTTTTGTAAGTCCTATGGTGTATTCTTATTTCGCCCTGCACCTTAATGATAATGGCGGAACAGGTTTTATGACCTTTTTCCATACCATTGTGCCATCAAATTTACCATGGATCTCGCTTTACTGGATCTTTTCTGTGATCTCCTTATTGATGATCCTTATTATCAGATTTTCAAAATTCCCGGTTGTAGAGTTGAAAGAAGATGAAGAAGTAGGATCAATCAGTACACACTTGATGCTTTTTAAAAGGCCTGTGGTTATTTTATTCTTCCTGGGTATATTTTGCTATGTAGGTACTGAACAGGGCTTAAATAATACCATATCGCTTTTTTTGGAGAAATACCATGGTTATGATTCTAAAACTACGGGCGCTGATAGCCTGGCTTACTTTTGGGGCTTAATGACACTTGGAGGTATTGTCGGTCTGTTCTTATTGAAAATAATGGATAGCCGTAAGGTATTAGTTGCTTTTTCTATTCTGGCTATTATCTCCTTTGCAACAGGACTTTTTGGTCCGGGCAATATTGCTTTGATCGCTTTGCCTTTGGTTGGTTTCTTCGCTTCGGTAATGTATCCTATCATTTTCTCGCTGGCTTTAAATTCTATTGATGAACATCATGGTTCATTTGCAGGTATTTTGGTTACCGCTATTATTGGCGGGGCTGTTATCCCGTTAATTATTGGTGGCATAGGGGATGCAATAAGCCTGCGGGCAGGCATGTTTGTGCTGTTCATAACTATGGGCTATATTTTAAGCATCGGTATATGGGCGCGCCCGCTTATTGTTAACAAAACCATCGACCTGAAAAAGAAAGCTGAATAATATGAGTACTACAACTATAATCGGGATAGACCTGGGCGCTACCAATATCCGTGGGGCTTTGGTTACCGATGAGCTGCATTCCGATATTGTTTCCCGCCGCATAAAAAGTGATGGTACTCAGGAAGAAGTATTGGAGGATGTTTTTTGGGTGGTTGATCAACTCATCGACTCAACAGTAAAAGCGATTGGCATTGGCGTACCCAGCGTTGTTGATGTTGCCGAGGGTATTGTTTATGATGTACAGCATATTCCATCGTGGAAGGAGGTGCATTTAAAAAGCATAATGGAAGCCCGCTACAAAATCCCGGTGTATGTTAATAATGATGCGAACTGTTTCGCCCTGGGTGAGTTTTATTTTGGTAAAGGAAAAGGTAGTGAATCGTTAACAGGCTTAACCCTAGGCACGGGTTTAGGTGCAGGTATTATAACCAATGGTAAACTGTATTCAGGCTATAACTGCGGTGCAGGTGAGATAGGTTGCATTAGTTATTTAGATGAGAACTTAGAGTTTTATTGCAGCGGTTCATTCTTTCAAAATGTTCATCAATTAGATGGTTTGAAAGTATATGAAGCAGCGCAAAAAGGCGAGGAGCAGGCATTAAAACTGTATGATGAATTAGGCAAGCATATTGGCGAAGCTATAAAAATAACCATGTATGCCTATGATCCGCAGGTGATCATTATGGGAGGCTCTGTTAGTCAGGCTTATGGATATTTTCACGAGGCTATGTGGGCGCAGCTTAAAACCTTTGCTTATCAAAAATCAGTTGAACGGATACGTATTGAGATCTCTGAACTTGAGAACAGCGGGGTATTGGGAGCTGCTGCTTTGTTTTACGATGCCGGCAAATAATTAGAAGACTAAATACATTATACCATGAAAAAATACTTGTTAATTGTATGTTGTCTTCTATTTATCTGGCAATCATATGGGCAAAGCCGGAAAGAAAACTTTCAAATGATATTGAAGGACGACTGGAAGATGCAATCTGCAATTACAGATCCATCGGCAGGTGAAAAAGTATCCCAGGATTCATTCAAAACAAAAAGGTGGTATAATGTAAGTGTTCCTACAACTATTATTGCCGGTTTACTGGCTAACAAAGTATATAGTTTCGATCCATTTTATGGACAGAATTTCAAGAAGTTGAATGATCCAAGATTAGATCATCCCTGGTGGTTCAGGCGGGTTTTTGAATTGCCTTCATCTCAAAATGGAAAAACGGTGATACTCCGTTTGCATGGTATCAATTACAAGGCGAATGTGTGGTTAAATGGTGTGTTGATAGCTGATTCATCCCAAATAAAGGGCCCTTTCCGCATTATTCAGATAGATGTAACAAAGCATATCACAAATGGTAACAACACACTGGCTATTGAAGTGCTAAGGCCATTCAACCCAGATGGCGAAAACGGCGATCTGGCTATTGATTATGCTGACTGGATCCATTATCCGCCCGATTATAATGGCGGTATAGTAAACAACATCGAAATAAAAACTTACAATAAAGTGGGTGTGCAATACCCGTTGGTGACTACCAAATTTGATTTGCCATCTATCCACATTGCTCACTTATCGGTTGATGCGCTGGTTACCAATTATACAGGAAAGGAGCAGGATGTAATTTTAGAGGGTACTATTGATGGTAAAATTAAGTTTGAGCAAAAGGTTCACTTAAAACCCAACGAATCACGTAATGTAAGCTTCTCTCCGGCAGATTATCCGCAGTTGAATATTACTGATCCCAAAATATGGTGGCCGTGGCAATATGGCAAGCCGGAACTGAATCGCATTAAACTGGCTATTTTAACAGGTAACGAGGTTAGTAATACCATTGAGGAAGATTTTGGTATCCGTGAGATAACTTCAAAAATGATTGATACCGCTTCAAGAATGTTTATTGTAAATGGCGAACCTATTATGCTGAGAGGCGCGGCCTGGTCGCCTGATATTTTTCAGCGCAGATCGGAAGAGCGTCAGGAGCAGGAGGTAAGCCTTGTGCGTGATATGCACATGAATATTATCCGTTCAGAAGGAAAACTAGAAGACGATCATTTTTACGACCTGTGCGATAAATACGGCATGTTGGTAATGACCGGCTATATGTGCTGTGGTACATGGCAGCATCCCGAAAACTGGGATGCCGACAAAAGGAAAGTCGCCATGGCATCTGATAGCAGTATTATGTACTGGTTCCGTAACAAAGCCTGTATGATGACCTGGCTCAATGGCAGCGATATGCCGCCTACTGATAGCAGCGTTGAAAGAGGGTATCTGAATATTGAAAAGACCTTAAAATATCCCAATCCCATACTGTCAACCGCTAATGAGGGAAAATCAAAAGTATCCGGGTATAGTGGTGTGAAAATGGCCGGGCCATATGAGTGGGTGCCACCTATTTATTGGGAAACCGATACTACCCACAGATATGGCGGTATGTACAGTTTCGCTACTGAAATTTCTCCTGGCCCATCTATCCCGCCGTATGAAAGTTTGATCAAGTTTATACCTAAAGATTCCTTATGGTACACTTCAGCCGATTGGCAGTACCACTGCGGTACGCATGATTTTGGTACCACCAATGTGTTCAATACAGCCTTAAATTCAAGGTATGGTCAGGCATCAACCATAAAAAATTACCTGGCTAAAGCACAGGCGCAGAATTACGAGGCGCACCGTGCCATGATGGAGGCTTACGGCTTAAATAAATACCATACCACGACTGGTATAGTACAATGGATGCTTAGCAACCCATGGCCGGGTCTGATCTGGCATACCTACGATTACTATCTATACCCGGCGGGTACTTATTTCGGCATGAAGAAATCTATGGAACCGTTGCATGTAATGTACTCGTACAGAGATAATGAGGTTGATGTAACCAATTCCTTATTGCAAAACTTTACAGACTTAACGGTTCAGGCTGATGTTTATAATCTGGATGGTACGTTAAAATATAACCATTCAGCACAGATAGCTGTTAGCAAGGATAGTATAGCCAAATGTTTTAAGATACCTGCCATCGATGGTTTATCTGATACTTATCTACTGCGTTTGCAATTAAGTGATAAAGGCGGCAGCGTAAGAAGCATTAACTGGTATTGGTCAGCTAAAACAATGGATAAGCTAAACTGGCAAAAATCAACCTGGTATATTACGCCGCAATCAGGCTATGCTGATTACAGTGCTTTGCAAACCATGCCCAAAACTCCTGTAAATATGAATTTTTCGACCATTGCAAGTAAGGATAGCACCATTCACCAGGTTATATTAACTAATACAGGTAAAACAGTTGCATTTTTTGTACACCTGCGTGCATTAAAGGGTAAGGATGGCGATGATATATTACCGGTAATTTTCAGTGATAATTATATCTCTCTTGCTCCGGGCGAAAGAAGGATAATCAAGGTTACTTACGCAACAAAAGATGCGCATGGGGTGCCGCCATACTTTATTACCTCGGCCTGGAACCTGGATGTTGCATTAAGTAAAGGAGGAGATCATACCGCGTTTGAAAACGGTTTGCCTGTTAACTGATTATCACTATCTTGTTTAATATTTATAAATGCTTAATATGAAGAAGATTCTTTTTTTTGTTGGAATATTAGCAAGTACTATTACAGGTGTAAATGCTCAAAAATATAACGGGTTAAACCCGGGATTAAATAATATATACCAGTTATCTGATGCGCAAAGCCGCTCTATAAGTCCTGAAAATTTTACAGGTGAAAAAGGTAAAGGTGGCATGGCTATAACCGGGAACGGACAGGAGGCAGCACGGGACCTCGGTCAGGGCTGGAAGGTTAGCCCCAGCGTAACCATTAAAAAGCATACTACATTTACAGTTGCTGAAATAACCGGGCCGGGTGCTATACAACATATATGGATGACACCTACGGGCAACTGGCGTTATTCTATTCTCCGTTTTTATTGGGATGACGAAACTACACCATCGGTTGAAGTACCTGTAGGCGATTTCTTTTGCATGGGATGGGGGCAGTATTCGCCTGTACAGTCATTGCCGGTGGCTGTAAATCCTGGAAGCGCGTTTAATTGTTACTGGCCAATGCCATTCCGCAAAAAATGCAGGATAACCATGGAGAATATTGATGATGAGGACATGGTACTTTATTATCAGGTTGACTATACCTTAACCTCGGTGCCTAATGATGCCGCTTATTTCCACGCACAGTTCAGGAGGGTTAACCCGGCAACCTATAAAAAGCCCGTTATTTTGGTTGATAGCATACAGGGTAAAGGCCAATATGTAGGTACTTACATTGCTTATGGATCAAACAAAAACGGCTGGTGGGGCGAAGGAGAGATTAAATTTTATATTGATGGTGATACACAATTCCCGACCATTAATGGCACTGGTACGGAGGACTATTTTTGCGGATCATATGACTTCGATACCAGGAAAATTGATAAAAATGGGAATGAAACTTCAGCATATACAGAATTTTCGGGCGCTTATTCCGGCTTACCGCAGGTGATAAAGGGTGATGGTCATTATAACAATGCGCAGCGCTTTGGCATGTACCGCTGGCACATAACTGATCCTATCCGCTTTGAGAAAAACCTGAAAGTTACGATACAGGACCTCGGCTGGCGGCATGATGGCCGTTATATGCCGCTGCAGGACGATATTGCGTCAACGGTGTTCTGGTACCAGGTTGGCCCGCATGGACCTTTTCCTAAATTCCCGTCGCGCGACGAACTGGAAGTTAATTAGCGATCAGATCCTTAGCGGCTTTCATACTCAGGCCGAAGTAAAACTTTTGTCCGGCATGGTAATTTTCACGCAGTTCGAAATTTTCAAATGCCGGGCCACCGGGCACATCCATATATTTACTTTTATCAGCGCTGTCGCCTCCCCAGTATTTTGCCCTGCCATTCACCCTCACTAACAAAGATGGGTCATAATCCGCCGAATCTACCCGCCAATATTGGGTAAGCTTATAAAACGGGCGATAATGCCATCCCCAGGCTGATAGATATTTTTGTTGCTGTGGCCATGAGGCCAGCTCATTAAATGTTTCGTTAGATTCCGCATATACAACATAATCACCCTTGCTGTTCCTGATCATTTCTTTGGCAGGATAGGGCTCTTTCTCGGCAAATTCAATATCATTATAGCCCGCAAACAATTGCCTGGAATCAACTACTTTATCTTTTAGGTATAACAATCTCAACCTTGAATAATTTCCCATAGTTGCCGTTAGCGCGCAACGCTCTATTTTTGCGCTGCCATCGTGATTAAATATTTGCAGGCAAAGTTCGCCGGAATTATCACTGCGGATACTTAATTTAAGGTAGGGGTGGGCGCCATCCAAAAACTTTTCCATAAAAACATATAAAGAGAGTTCTTCAACTTCAGGATGTTTACTGTCAGGATGAGTTATTCTACCACGAGTAGATGCATATGGAGAAAAGCCCTCATTATCGGTACTATCGGCTGCCCAAAACAATTTACCCCATTTACCATCCACCCGCGATTCAGTTACCTCGCTGAATTCCATATCGCCATTAACAACAGGTTCAACCGCGATGTAATTTATTAAATAAACCGTGCCACCATATTCATAACCTATGCGCAGTAAACCACGAGGCCCGCCTTCATAGCCCGGCCCGCCTTTTTCAATTGACGCGGGCCATAAGCCAACAACAATACCGTTATGAATACCCCATATGGGCGGCGATTTTTCATTATCGGGTCTTATCCATTGTGGTTTAGCGGATGTGTTTTGCGCTTTTATAATGTTAGTAAGCATTATAAAGCCAAATATAACTGTTATGGTTTTGATGCCGGATATGCTCATAATATCACATATTATTAAAAAAGCGCATAGGTTTAACTATGCGCTTTGGGTAAACTGGGTTTATATAATCACACAGATCAAGAGTTATTTATTACTTATCCCACCATACACGGCTAGTCATTTTATCGCCCCCGGTTAACCGGGCTACAGCGGTATTGTAATTAGCCAGGTTAGAAGTTTTTTGGCTTGGTGGATAAGTAAGCCTTCTAGGTATTGTACCACTGGTTACATTACCAGGGTAATTTGTAGGTGTTAAGGCCGGGTATCCGCTGCGTCTGAAATTGGCGTAACATTCATATTCATCCATAAGCGTACAAAGCCAATATTGTGTATTAATTTGCTCCAAAGCATCGGCGGCATTATATTTAACATTTGCATAATAAGCAGCTATCGCCCCATCAGTAATGGAAGGGAAGGTACCATAAGTTGATAATTGATTTATGGCGGCTGTTACACCATTTTTATAATGAGCGGCCGCAGTTAAATCGCCGGTAATACCTGGCCATCGCACCGCGGCCTCTGCACGCAGAAACTCGGTTTCGGCATAAGTAACTACTAAACTGGGGGCTCCTATATTAAGGATATTGTCGCTTAGCCGGGAATATCCAGCGAGGCCATTTGCAGGATAATCGGAACGTTTAGTAATGTCTACCTTGGGGTTATTACCGCCTATTATATAGCCAGGAGGAAGCCCAATCTGGTTTGCAGAAGTACTATCGGCGGTAACTCCATCATATAGCCATGCCACAACTGCAAGTCGTGGATCATTATATTTTTTCATATTGTTTACAAGCGTATCCGATAAACGAAGATCGAGACTATCATTACCAAAAATTTGTACGGCATCCTGGTTTGATGTGAGCGCGTTTCCGCTTTCAATGTGCTCAACAATGGCGTTGTCATTATTGCTTTGCATTGTTGTGCCGGTTATTGCTTTTGTAGCATAAGTTTGCGCGGTTGCAATATCTATTTTGGTTAAGCGCATAGCCATACGCAGGAGAAGTGAGTTGCCAAATTTTTTCCATTCGCCTATTTGGTCACTGGATAATGAATAGAAAATATCGCCGGTGGGTTTATCTCCATCCTCGGTGAGGCTATCTGTAGCCTGCGATACTTCTTTCAATAAGTCATTATAAATTGTTTGTTGTGAATCGTACACGGGTGTGTAAATGCGATCGTAATACCCTAAGCCTGCCTGAAAGTATGGGATATCGCCATAAAGGTCAGTTATTTGTTCAAATATTAAGGCTTTCATTATTCGTGCCATTTGATGCAGGTTTCTGTATTGAGGTTTATTTGCAGTAAGTTGATACAATTCAATCACAGGTTGTACATCAGAAGTATAAGAATCCTGGAACATCTCACCCATAGCGCCAATATTGTTTATGTATTTGTCGCCATAGTAAAATGCGCTGCTTGTTGAAGCTACGTGCTGAATAAAACAACCAACGGCTCCCCATTTAGTTGCCCATGCACTACCGCCAACATTAGTGGCTCCAGGATAAGCAAGCTGCGCGGTGGTTAGTAAAAGATTGGGGTCATATTTGGCTGAAGTAATTTGATCTGGGTTTACATTTGCATTGGCAAGATCCTTTTTACAGGAAGCGGTAACAATGATCATAAAAGCGACCGCTATTAAATATATAGTATTAAATTTCATAATAATATTTTTATAGTGTTTGCACATGTTCTACTTATAATTTTATGTTAAGGTTTAATCCCAATGTCCTTGAATAGGGAACCGCAGGCGCTTCAAGTCCTTGTGAATACACCGAAGCAGAGTATGTTGATTCAGGATCAAAATTTGGCGTATGTTTCATAATAGTAAATACATTATGGCATACAAAACTTAGCCTTAACCCATGTATGATCTTATTATTAAATAAAGTAGATGGGAAATCGTAACCGAAAATCACCTGTCTGAATTTGATAAAGCTATCATCATAAACGAACATTCCCTGGTCGGCAAATGCCCAATCATTATAATATGCCGAAGCCGTTTGCTTGTCAGTTCCGTACAATAGATCCCTGCCGGCTAAAGTTGCTTTAGAAAGCCCTTGTTGATAGGCTATGATGTTTGTATTTGAAAATATTTTACCTCCAAATTTACCATCGATTAGGAACGACAGTGTGAAATGTTTGTATTTGAATGAGTTATTAATGCCACCTGCCCATGGGTTTTCTGCTGAGCCGAAATCCTTGGGTTGTGAAAGGGTCTGGTCTGGTGCGCCAAGTCCCGGGTCGATAATGATTTTGCCATTAGCATCAAGGGCGGGACTGGGAGCAAATATTTGCGATGGCTCTTTACCTACAACTTGTGCAGTGTAAGCGCCTGATCCCCAGTCCTGAGCCTCAGAACCCAGGGTGATTTGCGGCTGGCCTCCCAATGATATTACCTTACCTTTGATATAAGCTGCGTTAAAATCCACATCCCAGGTGAAATTCTGGCTTTTAACAGGTGTCCCTCCTAATTCCAGCTCAACTCCATTATATCTTAAAGTACCTACATTAAGCAGTGCCGATGTATAACTTGATGTATAATCAATAGTTACCGGTATAATATCATCAGTAACTCTTTTTTGAAATATGGTAAGGTCAAACCTTAACCTGTTTTTAAAAAAATCCATTTCTGTTCCAGCTTCTATCTCACGCCTGGATGATGGTTTCAAAGCACTGTTCGGAACCTGCAAGCTTCCGGCTACACCTATTGGATAGATGCCACCGCCAGGGGGAGTATATGTACCTTGTATACCATATGTTTGTAAAGTTTGATAAGGATTATCAGCCGCACCACCTACATCAGCGTAGCTTAATCTTAACTTGCCAAGGTCCATATCAGGCATGTGCAGTAATTCAGAAAAAACAAATGAACCACTAACGGAAGGATATAAATAAGTTATTTTCCCAGGCGATAATGTCGAATACCAGTCGTTACGGCCGGTTACTGTTAAATACAGAAAACTTTTATAGCCAACATCAGCACTACCGTATAAAGATTGATATTCCTCATTATTGGTTTGTAAGCTCTCTATTGGATTTTCAAGGTTGCCTATAGTATATAAAAAGGGTATAGCAAAGTTGTTACCCTTTGCAGTAAGATATTCTTGTTGCGATTTCCTGTAATTTCCACCCAATAGCAGATCAAGTGTAAAATCTTTACCGAATTTGAATTTTTTTCCACCTGTCAGATCAATGTTTAGTTCTGTTTGCTTTACATTTTCCTCCATCATATCGCCGGTTAAACCTTCATCAACCACATAGCCTGTTCCGGCGGGTTCTATGTTGGTAGTACGGTCATTAGTATAGTCATCAGCAACTTGCAAACCAATAAAAAAGCCATCGTCAAAAGTGTATTTCGTGTTAGCAGAACCGGTAAAACGATTGCGATGAATAGCCCCTTGCAATTCATACGCTGCAAAATACGGGTTGGTGGTATATGGGTCACCAAAAGCGTTTAATTCAACACCACTATCACCTGCTACCGTTCCGTTCCCATTAGGGCCTTTTAACGTAGTAATATTAATATTGGGCGGCACAAACATAGGCGCCCAGTTTAAGTTTCCAATAGCATCAGATATATTGGGTGCATTTTTTGTATACTCTGATACATATTGTGATGAAAGATCCAATGTTAAATGTTTACCAAATTTAAGATTGGTAGTCTGATTAAAAGTTAGCCTTTGCAGGCCAGCATTCGGAACATAGCTTTCATCATTCAAGTCGCTTACTGAAAAACGTGTAGCACCATCGTCACCAAAGCCTTTGCTAAATGAAACCGTATTAGTGAAATTATTACCCGGGCGATAAAAGCGTGAAAGATTACCTTTGGCAGCTTCAGAGTATGGCCGTTCAACCCCATCAAACTGGTAAGTATTTGAACCATCTAATTTAGCTCCCCAACTTGATTCCATTGATGATAATGCATCCGCAGCGCTAACGGGTTTAGCACCATTGGATCCCTGTCCATATTCTGTTTGAAAATCTGTTTCATCAATCACATTTTCACGTACAAAATTTGAATTTATTTCTACGCCGAGCCCTTCGCCGGTTTTACCTTTTTTTGTAGTAATAAGTATAACACCGTTTGATCCACGATAACCATATAATGCGGTAGCCGCAGCACCTTTTAATATAGATATAGTTTCAATATCATCAGGATTTATATCGCCAATACCGTCGCCGCCGTCTTTACCACCATATCCATCATGACCTTGATCTCCTGTATTATAGTTGTTGTTAACTAGGGGTATGCCATTTAATACGTATAGTGGCTGGTTATTACCGGTCATGTTGGTAATACCGCGTATGACTACGTTACTGGCACCGTTCGGGCCTGTAGCTACACCGCTAACATTTACACCGGCAACCCGGCCTTCAAGGCTGTTTACAAAGCTGTTTTGCCGTGCTTCAGTAATAGTTGCGCCTTTTATAGTACTAACCGAGTAGCCTACTGCCTTATTTTGTTTAGTAATACCTAATGCTGTTACAACCACATCTTTTAATTCAGTGGTTTCCGGCTGTAGTTTAACATCAATTGCGGTTCTGCCAGCTATAGCTATTTCTTTAGGGGCATAGCCGATGAATTTGAAAACCAATGTAGAGGTACTCCCGGCAGTAATAGAGTAGAGCCCATTAGCATCGGTAGATACTGCATTAGCGGTGCCTTTTACCTGTATGGTAACACCCGGGAGTGTTTCATTTGTTACACCATCGGTTAGTTTGCCTTTAATGTTAATGTTTGCCTGGGCTGCAGCAAAATTGCTGAACAGCACCATGAACAATAAGTTTAGTGCGGCAATTTTTAAAACAAGATTGATTTTTTGTGTGTAGAAGTTTTTTTTCATAGTTTGAATTTTAATAAAAAAACAATTGACCAGTAAGCAAAAAACAGTTTGTGAAATTTAAAGAGCGATAAATATTTGGTAGAACTTAAAGTTCTGGCAGGGGCTAGGCTTGTATAATCAATGTAAGTTACAACAAAAAGTATTCTTTCCCTAATGTGAGAACAACATTAAATTTACTTTAATAAATGTATTTTTATAATCAATAATGAAATTTTATTAAGGTTTTTATGTGATATGCCTTTTTAAATTTTGCTTACTCTACAGTATTTAAAATATGATAAAAAGATTCTTAGTCCAGGTATTGCTTATTACCAGTGTTTCTTTTACGGTCCTTGCTCAAAATTTGAATCAGCTAAATAGTTTTAAAACAAGTGTTTACGATGGTAAGCATTTGCTGATAGCCACAACTAAGGGCTATATTGAAATAACAGCCTTTGCCCCTGATGTAATACGCGTTACTTATAAAACCACCCCCAATAAAACTGTTAAAAGTTTTTCAACTATTGCTAAACCGGGAAGAGTAAGAATGCAATACATTAATAACAATTTTGTTACAATATTGAAAACCAGCTTATTAAAGGTGGTTGTAAACAAAAAGGATCTATCGGTGAGCTTTATTGATCTTAAAAATGATACACTATCCAAAGCATTTAATTACATACAAACAGCTGATAGTTCTGCAATCGGTTTTCATTCAGATGGTAAAGAGGCGTTTTATGGCGGCGGTTCAAAAGCAATCGACCTGGATAAAAGAGGGCAGATACTGCAAAATTACAACCAGGCACATTGGGATTATAAGTTTGGCCAAACCGATCTGAATATTTCTATCCCCTTCCTTATATCAAACCGTAAATATGGCATATATATGGATAATGCCGCCAAAAGCAGCTTTGATGTTTGTAAAAGCAACCCGAATGTGCTTGGGTACAAAGTATCATCGGGCCCGGTAAGCTTCTTTTTTATAGGTGGCGAAAGTGTGGATAAGGTAGTCTATAATTATACACAATTAACAGGCCGACAGCCACTGCCACCACGCTGGGCACTGGGTTATATATCGTCAAGGTATGGCTATAAATCAGAAAGAGAAGTAACCAATGTAATTGATAAAACACAGGCAGCAGGTATACCGCTTGATGCTGTGGTGTTTGATTTGTTTTGGTATAAGGCTGATACTTTAATGGGTAACCATAATTGGTATCGTGATAGTTTTCCCGATCCGCAAAAAATGCTGCATAATTACCTGAATAAGGGTGTAAAGGTGGTTACCATAAGCGAAACCTATATCACGCAGAAATCAGAGAATTATAAAACTACAATTAAACAGCATTTGCTTACGCCCGATTATATTACCAAACCTGCGCCGCACATTTTTAAGGATTTTTGGGCTAGTCCCGCTGGTTTATTGGATATTTTTAAGCCGGAAGCACAACAGTTTTACTGGAACTTTTACAAAGCCCGTATAAAGGAAGGCACCGCAGGTTGGTGGTTTGATCTGGGTGAACCAGAATCAAGCTCTGATAGCTTACGCTTTGCCGCAGGCCCGGATAGCAAGGTTCATAATGTGTACGCACTAATCTGGGCAAAAACAGCTTTTGATGGTTATCGCAAGGATTTTCCTGCGAGCCGGATACTTTTATTGCCACGATCAGGCTATGCGGGTATGCAGCGTTATTCGGTATTCCCGTGGTCGGGTGATATTGACCGGTCATTTGAGGGCCTGAAAGCACAGATACCAATAATTACCACCATGGGTTTAGATGGTGTGGGCTATATGCACATGGATGCAGGCGGATTTACCACCGGACAAACAAAATTAAAGGGCGATCCGGAATTGTACTCGCGCTGGCTGGAGTTTGCCGCTTTTTGCCCGGTAATGCGTACCCATGCCGATGCTACTAATTATTCACCCGAACCCATCTTTTGGGATGATAACACACGTTTAAGGGTTACTAAATATATAAAACTGCGATACCAGCTATTACCTTATAATTATACGCTGGCTTATACTAATACAACAACAGGTCGCCCGCTAATGATGCCGCTTAATTATTTCGACGATAGTAAACAGCTATCCAACATAAATGATGAGTATTTATGGGGCGAACACCTGTTAGTCGCCCCTGTTATTATAAAAGGACAAACAGTAAAAAAGGTCATATTCCCGAAAGGGGAATGGATAGGTTTTAATGATCTGGAAGTTTATAAAGATTCCGCCAGCGTATCTGCGCCATTAGATAGCCTGCCTTTGTTTGTTAAGGCAGGTAGTATTATAACAATGACAGCGCCTACTACAAATACCAGCCAATACGATGGTAAAAGCCTGATCCTGAAATATTATATGGGTAACGCTAATGTAACCGTTAAATCACAGTGGTTTTATGATAACGGAATTGACCCTAAATCGCTTGTGAAAAGGCAATATGACCTGGTTACGTTCACCAGTACCGGCACAGGTAACGAACATTATATCAGTATAAAACCTGAGCATTTGACCACCAGGCAAAAGAAATTTAAACTGGAAATCCCAGGCAAAAGGGTTAGACGGGTTAAATTTTCTAATAGAACCAAATACACAGTGGTTGGTAACGAGATTTATTTTAGTTGGAACGGGCGTCCTCTACAAATAGATATTAAAACCTTATAAAATATTATGAATAAAGGTATAATCCAGCTATTGGCTTTGAGTTTATTTTGTATCAGCGTAAAAGCGCAGGACCCATGGATAATTAAGGCCGATAAAATTGACCCGGCAAATTACTATGGTGTTACGGTTGCCAACGGTATGATAGGGATCGTATCATCATCAGAACCATTTCAGGTAAAAAATGTAGTGCTGGCGGGTGCTTATGATATGTATGGCAGGGGTAGGGTAAGCAATTTTCTGAACAGCTTTAATTTGCTGAACATGTATCTGCTATTTAATGGCGATGACTGGGATGCCAGCAAGGTGAAGAACATGAAGCAGGAACTGGATATGCAGCATGCCTCGTTCACCACTACTTTTGATTATGGCGATGTTGCTTCCATAAAATACACCTATTATTCGCTCAGACAATTGCCTTTTTGTGTGTTGATGGATGTATCTGTTACTGCAAAAAAGACGGTAAATATTACCGCTGCAAGTGTAATGCAAACTCCTGACGCTTTGCGTGATGTGCAGAATTATTATAATGAGGTTGACGGGCCAACAGGTCGTATCAGTTTGCTTACCTCTACAGCTAAAAGTCCGACAGGTAAGCTGCAATTATGCGCCTCTAATGCTTTTATATTTAATGAGGCAGATTCATTAGCGCCAAGGCTGATGCATGAGATGCTGGATAATAATATGCATTCCATGCGGTTCAGTAAGGAATTAGCTGCCGGGCAAACTTATAGTTATAGTGTAGTAGGTTCATCCATAACCTCCGCACATACCACTGATCCATTAAATGAAGCAGAACGCCTCACCATTTTCGCCCGTTTACAGGGCCGTGATGGTTTGATAAAGGCGCATACAAAAGCTTGGGCCGAGCTTTGGAAAAGCGATATACAAATTGATGGTGAACCACAGGCGCAGCAGGATGTGCATAGCATGCTGTATCACCTATATTCATTCTCGCGCGAAGGTACAGCTTACGCGCCATCGCCAATGGGATTATCGGGATCGGGTTATAATGGGCATATATTCTGGGATTCTGATCTATGGATGTTTCCGGCTTTGTTAGTGCTTCACCCTGAAATTGCCAAATCACTAATTGAATACCGTTATGAACGCCTTGCTGCCGCGAAGCAAAATGCTTTTGCGCATAGTTTTAAGGGAGCGATGTACCCGTGGGAGAGTGCGGATAATGGTACCGAGGAAACGCCTGTCGGTTCATTAAGTGGCCCTTTTGAACACCATATTACCGCTTGCGTGGCATTAGCTGCGTGGAATTATTACTGTGTAACCCAGGATAAGCAATGGCTGCAGGAAAAAGGATGGCCGATCATATCAGCCTGTGCCGATTTTTGGGCGAGCAGAGTTGAGCGCAATGGCCCCGGCCAATACGACATTAAAAACGTGATAGCTGCTGATGAATGGGCCGAAGGGATAGACAATGATGCTTTCACCAATGCAGCGGCAAAGGCAAATTTGCAATGTGCCGCTTTAGCAGCCAAGGTTTTGAACGTGAAAGCTGATCCCGATTGGCAATTGGTAGCGCAAAATATCCCGATATTAAAATTCCCGGATGGGGTAACTAAAGAGTTTGCAAGCTATAAAGGCGGCGGTATTAAGCAAGCCGATGTAAATTTGCTGGCCTATCCATTAAAAACGATAACCGACCCGGCACAGGTTAAAAAAGATTTAGAGTTTTATGAAAGCCGGATACCAAACGAAGGTACACCAGCAATGACACAGGCCATCTTCACTTTGTTATACTCCAGATTAGGCAATGGCGATAAAGCATATCATTTTTTCAAGGATGCTTATGAGCCGAACCTCAACCCGCCATTCAGAGTAATAGCTGAAACAAAGGGTGGTACAAACCCATATTTTGCAACCGGCGCAGGTGGGATCATTCAAAGCTTATTGATGGGTTTTGGTGGATTGGATATTACACCAAACGGAATTACCCAGGTTAAAAGCACGCTGCCATCAAACTGGAAATCAATCACAATAACAGGAGTGGGGCCAGAGAAAAAAACTTATGTGGTTAAATAAACCTATTGAAAATTTGGTGCGGCAGGTTTATCAGTCATGGTAAATACCAAGTTTCCACCGCTCATAATATCTTTATAAGTGATATATGGTTTAGTATAGATGCGGCCATTTAAACTAATACTCTCCACATATTTATTTGCTTGCGACAGGTTTACCGCCTGAATTATGAAATGCCTGTTATTCGGTAAGGTAATATCCATATTCCTCATCTGCGGAGCACCAAAAACGAATTTGCCATCTACCGGATTAACCGGGTAAAAGCCCATGGTTGTAAAAATATCCCAGGCCGACATCTGTCCGCAATCATCATTTCCAGACAGGCCGTTCGGTTTATTTTGATAGAACTGTTCGTGCACCTGCCTTGCATATTGCTGTGTTTTAGCCGGATTGCCTGCCAACGTGTACAAATAAGCCACATGGTGCACCGGCTCGTTGCCGTGTGCATACTGGCCGATTAAACCCGTAACATCCAGCGTTGATCCTTTGCCAAATACCTTTGCCGGCATAGTAAATAATGAATCCAGCTTATCAGAGAATGCTTTATTGCCACCCATCAGCTTGATTAATCCTGGTATATCATGTTGCACCTGCCAAACATATTGCCAGGCATTACCCTCAGTATAATCGCCCCCTATAGCTAATTGACCACTATCCAAATGTGCAAATGGCTCAACCCATTTGCCGTTTGCTAATTTACCGCGCATCAGGTTGGTTGATTTATCAAACAGGTTAACGTAAAACTTTGACCGCCTGGTGAAATAAGCGTAATCAATCTGTTTGTGCAGCGCTTTGGCTAATTGAGCAGCGCACCAGTCATCATAAGCAGCTTCTAATGTCCTTGATACCGCTTCACGTTTTACTATATCCGATGGCAGGTAGCCATAGCGCATATAAATGCGCCAGTCGTATTTTGGATTTACGTTTGTAGTTAACGTTTTCTTTATAGCGGCGAATGCTTTTTCTTTATCAAAACCCTTTATCCCCTTCAAACTGGCATCAACTATAACAGGTATGGAGTGGTTGCCGATCATGGCATAACTTTCCTTTCCCCATAAAGTCCAAATGGGTAATGCTTTGGCTATGTCGAAATGCTGCAGCATGCTTTCTACCATTTGCCCGTCACGGTTGGGGCAAAGGATGGTGTACATGGGATGTGCCGCGCGATAGGTGTCCCATAAGGAAAAAGTTGAATAAAATACCTTATCAGCAGATTGATGGACTTTTCCATCCGCGCCCCGGTATTTGCCATCAATATCAGCGATATTATTGGGTTGGATGAACAGGCGGTAAAGACTGGTATAAAGATTGGTCTTTTCATCATCAGTTCCTTCAGCCTTAATAATACTCAAGCGGTTTTCCCATGCTTGTACAGTTTCGCTTTTAACGATTTCGAAGGATTTATTTATGGTTTCTGAAAGATTCAATTTAGCGCCTTCAATACTTACTGCAGATATAGCCACTTTTGCTTCTACCTGTCCGCCTGCTTTGTTGTCGAAGTCAAGTATCAAGCGTCTTTTGTTTTTGCCGTCAATAAAATGATAGCCGGTGAATGGTTTATTGAAAATTGCTGTGAAAAACATCTTCCTATCCACCCATACTGATGTAGAAGTATAGCCACTGATAGAGTTGTTGCTATTAATTGTGATCGATCCGTCTAAAAGATGGCTTTCCAATTCTTCTTTGGAATCAACTAAACTGCTCTGGATATCCACCAGAATATGCGAATCGCCTTTGTTGTTAAAAGTATAACGGTGCAACCCGGTATGCGGCGATACAGTAAGCTCAGCTTTTATATTGTCGCGGTTTAATACAACGGTATAGTAGCCAGGAGATGCTTTTTCTGTCGACCTTGAAAAACCGCTTACAAAATTTGCAGGTGCTTTGCCCTGGAAAGGGAAGAAGAGCACATCGCCCAGGTCAACGCCACCTGTTCCGTTTAAATGGGTGTGGGCAAAGCCTGTGATCACACTATCTTCATAACGATAACCAGAGCAATAATCCCATCCAAAATTACCTGTCTCCGGACTTAACTGCACCATGCCAAAAGGAACTGTAGCGCCGGGAAATGTATGCCCTGTTTCTGCTGTACCTATGAATGGGTTTACGTATTTGGTGTAGGATTGGGCGTTGGAATAGTTGAATGAAAGCAATGTCAATAAAAGCAGTAATAGCGTAGGGCTCGCGCGATTCCCCTCTTGAGAGGGGGGTAGGGGTGTGTTTATACCGCATGAAGAACACACCCCTGCAGTCGCACTGCCTTTCGCGCCCCCTCTCAAGAGGGGAACTTCTTTTATGCTGTTTATATTTTTTATCATTTAAACTCCACCGTTTTTTTCAATACCACATCTTCGGCCGAACGGGCTATCATAATATCAAATGTTCCGGGCTCGGTTATATGTTTCATTTCTGTGTTGTAAATAGCAATATCATCAGGTGATACGGTAAATTTAACCGTTTTAGTTTCGCCGGGGTGTAATGATATTTTATCAAAGCCTTTTAACGCCATAACTGGCGCGCTTACGCTGTTTATTTTATTGCCGAGGTACATTTGTACCACTTCTTTACCCGTAACATTGCCTGAATTTTTTACATCAACGCTAACTTCGATTTTATCATTTATGCCGAATTGCTCTGCTGATACTTTTATGTTTGAGTAATCAAACGTGGTATAACTCAACCCAAAACCAAACGGGAACAGGGGAGCGGTAGATGAAAAGACATAATCCTGCCCCGGTTTATCAGGTGTGCCCGGGTTATGGTAAAAACCTTTATTGGAGTTTACCATATTGTAATACACTGGTATATGCCCGGTTGATTGCGGGATGGATACATTTAACCTGCCCGATGGGTTTACCTTGCCGAAAAGTATATTGGCAATTGCTGTTCCGCCTTTTTCGCCGGGGTACCAAGCTTCCAATATGGCGGGGATTTTTTCTTTTTCCCAGGTTATACTCCATGGGCGGCCGTTTACCAATACTAAAATCACCGGTTTGCCTGTTTTGTATAATGCCTGGAGCAAATCACGCTGTACACCTTGCGGGTTAATGTCGGTAACATCATAACCCTCGCCGCAGGTGAAAGGATCTTTAGGTTCGTTGGCAGGTAAATGCCCATTCCAGCCCACACCCTGGAAAATCACACTTGTAGTACCTAATACCACCACAACGGCATCGCTATTATTAGCAGCGTTAATGGCTTCATCAAAGCCGCTCTTATCATTCGCTATCAGATCGCAGCCTTTGGCATAGTTGACCTTTACTTTGTTGCCAACCAACTCCTTAATACCAGCCAATACGGTAGTACCCGAAAGATTATCTCGGGTAGGACTATAATCGCCATACTGAACCTGGTTTGCATTCGGGCCGATAACTGCCAGTGATTTTATGTTATTGATGTTCAAAGGCAGCAGCTGCTTGTCGTTTTTTAACAGTACAATTGATTCTTCGGCTATTTGTTGTGATAGCGCGATATGCTGCGTTGTATGTACCCGCGCTTTTAGTTGTAATGTATCAGGTGCTGCCTTTTCAAACAGGCCTGCTTTAAACTTTGCTGTAAGGATACGTGCTACTGCGGTATCTATCAATGATTCCTTGATCGACCCTGATTTTACAAGTTCTATCAACTTAGGATAAACATCCGGCTGTGGTGACTCCAGATCTACACCGGCTTTCAGGCCCATCATGGCTGCCGTTTCCTTGTCTTTAGCCACTTTATGAAAGGTGTTCAGCATGATGAGGCCATCATAATCAGAAAATATATAGCCTGTAAAGCCCCATTCCTTTCTTAATATTTGGTTCAATAAAAAGCTGTTGGCATGGGCGGGTATGCCATCAATCTCGTTATAAGCGGGCATTACCGAGTAGATATTTGCCTGTTGTATAGCTGCCTTAAACGGTGGCAATATCATAGAGCGTAACTCACGTTCGCCAATTTCAGCAGGGGATAGGTTAATGCCCGCCGTGGTAATACTATACGCGGCAAAATGCTTGGCGGTACACATTACTTTATCTTTGCCAATGCCTATCCTGCTTTGAGCGGCATCGCCCTGCATGCCTCTTACAAAGGCAGTTCCCATTGCGGTTACGAGATAGGGATCTTCAGAATAACATTCTTCAACACGACCATACCTCGGGTCGCGGATGAGGTCAAACAGCGGAGATAGTGCCTGGTCAACACCTGATGATAATGCTTCATAGGCAATCACCGAGCCCATTTGCTGAATCAGGGCAGGATTAAAAGTACAGCCCTGGTTTATGGCCTGTGGAAATATGGTAGCGCCTGCGGCCAGTTGCCCGTGCAAACATTCGCCAATTTGAATAGGGGGTATGCCCAGTCTTGATTTTTTACGCACCTCTTTTTTTGCAGCGATAGATTGTTTAGCTACATCTCCTACAGATAAAAACGGACTGGCACAAACACCGTAAGCGATATCGCCATTCAAAGGTTTATCCAGATCAGAAGCTGTCATTTGCCCTATCTTTTCCTCCAGCGTCATCCGCCTTAAAAGATCCGTTACACGTACCGGGATCGGCGCTTTTGGATCTTTATAAACCTGTGCCTTTGTTATAGTGGCTAACCCAAGCATTAATATTAACAGTTGTATTCTCTTGCCCATCATTGTCACAAATTAATGAAACAGGTATGAGGTTTCAAGCGGTTTGCCATCAGTGGTTTTTATGCTGATAAGCGTTTGCTCACTATTTGTAGCATCAGCCAAATAATAACCGCCTATTGGGTATATGCCTTTTTGCAGGTGCAAAATTGTTTCCTGTGGTTCAACGTATTTGTTTTCATTGCTATTGATGATGACAAGGTTACCCAGTAGTACCAAAGGACTATTTTCAAAATCCGATGTGATCAGATAATCGCCCTCCGTATCAATTTTAAGGTATCCGTTTAACTTAACCCAAGTGTTAAACTGACCCGGGAATGGCTTGATAAAGTCGCCCACTTGCCATGCGCCGGTTACGAAATTTTTAGCTGTATCCAATGTCGGATAGTTATTGTACGTGGTTCTGTACGCAAAGTAGGCCAGGCCGGGTTGCAGATCAGGCGTATTTGTTAAAGGTTGCGGCACATTAACATGTTTTATCGTGGCAATTTGTGTAATAGGTTTTGCAGGCGGTCGGGTAATGTATAACCTGATGGGTAAACTATCTTTAAATGTTGATCTCAATAATAACGGAAATGAGTTAAGTACAGCATTCGTATCAGTCTTCCCGGTAAACGTATACCGCACTTGGGCATCGTTTAGTGGGTAAGTTATGGTTTGCGAATAGTTGTTTTTATTGGTGATCACATCCTTCAATCCATCAGCATTTGGGATTCGTGCATTTAAATCCCATAAATTAAACAAGCGATAATTGGCATACATGCTTTGTTCAAACCGTTTAATATCCTTTTCGGCTTTTGGCGTCCATGTTAGTTCAGCTACACCGAGTAAACGGGGATAGATCATGTACTCCAGATGCTTATATGTGCCAATTTTCTCTACCCAGATATTGGCCTGCGCACCTAATATGTATTTTGCTTCATCAGGCGTCAATTGTTTTGATTGCGGCTCATAGTTGTAAACCATTTGCCAGCTTACCGGGTCGTTCCAGCCGATAGGCTCGGTTATGGCGTTGGCCTGCGGGGCATCAAAATACATTTGGGGCAGGGGAGTCATGATTACCTTGTGGTGCATTTTTGCGGCTATAATACCGCCTTCTTCACCTTCCCAGCTCATTACAGTAGCCGATGGGGCTAATCCGCCTTTTAAGATCTCATCCCAGCCGATCAGTTTTTTGCCGTTAGTATTCAGGAATTTTTCAATCCTTTTAATAAAATAGCTCTGCACCTGTCCCGGTTCGGTAAAGTGCTCCCGTTTCATCAGGGCAACTGCAGTAGGACTTTTAAGCCAGTCGGTAACCTCAGCTTCATCACCACCGATGTGTATATATTGATTAGGAAACAATTGCATTACCTCGGTAAGTACGTTTTCATAAAAGGTGAATGTATATTCGCTTGGATCAAGCATGCGCACTCGGTGTGCCGCGCCTGTCGAATCCTTGCAACCCAATTCCGGATAAGCAAAAATTGCCGCCTCGCTATGGCCCGGCATTTCAATTTCAGGCAAAATGGTAATAAACCTGTCCTGCGCATATTTTACTACGGAACGGATATCATCTTTAGTATAAAAACCGTCCCTACCGTCGTCATTCAGGTTATCCAGCTTTCTGAATTTTCCTTGCTTTGCATAATACGCTATTTTGGCACCAACTTCAGTCAAAAGGGGGTATTTATCAATTTGTATGCGCCAGCCTTCATCGTCGGTTAAATGCCAGTGCAAAATATCCAGTTTGTAATGCGCCATCATATCGATGTATTTTTTCACTTCATCAACCGTAAAGAAATGGCGACTAACATCAATGCTCAAGCCGCGCCATTGAAAGCGGGGCTCATCTGCTACCTGGCAGGCAGGAACGGCTAATGATTTGCTTATAGTACCAGGTAATAATTGGATCAGCGACTGCACACCATAAAATAATCCCGGCCCGCTGCCTGTTATGATTATGCTTTTAGTGGATACCAACATAGTATAAGCACCTTTGACCGTATCGGTAGCCTTGCTCACTAATTGTATGGCTGCGTTTTGCGGAATTTGATCGTACTTCTTAACCTTTACATTTAACTGGTAAGTATCTTTTAAATACTGCTGTAAATAACTTCCTACAATTTGACTCTCTGCATTTACTGCAATTGTAGCCCCATCTTTCACACTAAAAGAACCCTTTTGCTGAACAGCACTAACCGGTTGTGGAACGATATGTAATTGAGCAAACAGATCACTGTTTGTTGTCAATACGATAGCTGTTATATATAAAAATACTTTTAGCAAACAACGATATTTAAAGCTCTTTTCGGCAGGGTGGTTTTCAGATAGGATCATATGTTAAAAATAGATTTAATATCGCATTTAAATGTATATCAATAACAATACATTAAGTTGTAGTGCTTTTTTAGTGCTTAACCACAGGTACAATTGGTTTATAGGTATAAACAAAAGTGTAATCACCAGAGCCTATTGTTAATTGCATTCCCGTACTGCTTTTTTGAATATTGCTGATCTCCGGTACTGTGAAAATATTATTACCGCTCTCTGTTATTAAACCCGAAACTGAGGGCAAAACAATGTTTGCCGTTGTATTTGGTGGGATAATTACATTAAGTGTATAAGTACTGTCGGCAATGCTCCATGATGATTTTACTTCGCCATACATGGTTTCCAGTGTGCCCTGGGCTGATGTAAGGTGCCCGCCAACATGCGGAGTTATCCATATTTTGTGAAAACCCGCTGAGCTTTCATCGGTACGTATGCCCGCGATATCCTTATACATCCAATCGCCTATGGCACCATAGGCATAGTGATTAAATGAATTCATAGCCGGGTCCTGTAAAGTGCCATCCGGTTTTATTCCATCCCAGCGTTCCCATATGGTGGTGGCACCTTTGGTAATCGGGTAAAGCCACGATGGGTATGATTTTTTCATTAGTAACGAAAAGGCAACATCGGTATACCCAAACCTGGTCAATACCTGGCATATGTAGGGTGTACCCAAAAAGCCCGTGGTAATGTGTCCGTCATAGTCATCTATATTTTGTACTAATCTTTGTATGGCTGACGCCCTTAAATTTTCGGGCAGCAAGTCAAAATTAAGCGCGAGTACATAAGATGTTTGCGTACCCGAGATCATCCTGCTGCTTGGAGTAACATATTCTGTTTGAAAGGCTTTTTTTATGCTGTTTAGTAATAAAGTATAGATCCTTACATCTTCATCACGACCTAAAACCTTGGCCGCGTTGATCAGCAATTGGGTTGAATATGCATAGAACGCCTGCGCTATCAGGTTTTTGTCAGTTAGGGCAGCGCCATCTTCATAATCGGTGCCGGAATAAAAAAGCCAGTCGCCAAAGTGGTTGCCGGTATCCCACAGGTTATTCCTGCTGTGCGATTGTATGTAGCTCACCCAGCTTTGCATGCTTGCATATTGCTGCTGTAATAATTGCTTATCGCCGTAGGCTAAATAAATAGTCCAGGGGGCAATGGTAGCCACGTCGCTCCAGCCGGAGGCGGCAACATAAGTGCTATCCAAAACATTGGGTATTACATAAGGCACAGCACCATTTTTAAGCTGATCGGCAGAGAGATCCTTTAACCACTTGGTGAAGAAGCTTGCTACATTCATGTTGAAAGTTGCGGTGCTACAAAATGCCTGTGCGTCACCAGTCCAACCCATACGTTCGTCGCGTTGAGGGCAATCTGTGGGGATATCAATAAAGTTGCCTTTTTGTCCCCATTGAATATTGTGCTGCAGCTGGTTTACAAGTTCATTTGAGGTAGAGAAGTTGCCTGTTTGCCCCATATCGGAATATAAAGCATAAGCCACAAAGTTTGTTGAATCAATAGGGCCGGTATAGCCCTGGATTTTCACATATCTGAAACCCTGAAAAGTGAAATGAGGTTCATAAGTTTCGGCATCATCGTCCTTGAAAACATAAGTGATCTCCTGTTTTGCTGTGCGCAGGTTTTTATTGTAGAAGTTTCCTTTTTGATCGAGTACTTCACCGTGAAATAAGCGGAGTGTATCACCTGCTTTTCCTTTTAACTTGAATTGCACCCAGCCAACCAGGTTCTGCCCGAAATCAACCACGCGGTCGCCTTCGGGTGTTGTTAATACCTGTATAGGCACAAATTTTTCATGCTTGGTAACAGGAGGGCCGTACATAGCGATCAGATGATCTTTTATGCTATCGTTAGTTTGTACATTATCCCATTGGCTAACGTTATAGCCTACACCCGACCAACCCGGTTTTTCATTGCGGGCATCATACAGTTCACCATCAAAAAATGATGATTTAAGGATTGGCCCATAAGTAACGCGGCAATTTTTATCGGAAGTAATAATTTGTCGGTTACCATTTTCGTAGATCACTTCCAGCTGAAAAAGAAGTGCCAGTTTGCTGCCATATACATTTTTTTTACGATCATAGGTATAGCCGCGGTACCAGCCATCACCCAAAGTTACACCAATAGCGTTATCGCCTTTTTTTATAGCAGATGAAACATCGTATACCTGGTATTGTAAGCGCTTTTTATAGCTGGTAAAACCGGGCGTGAAGTAATCGTTGCCAACTCTTTCATTATTCAGTTGCGCTTCGTAAACGCCGTGGGCGGTGATATAAAGATATGCAGCTCTTACTGGTTTTTTGATGTTAAACTCTTTCCGGAACATTGGGCTTGGGCCGCCTGTAGTGTCGGACTTATAGGTGTCCTGTATCCAGTGAGCTACCCAGTCGCTGCGGTTCAGTAAGCCCATTTTCCAGTAATTAACCTCGCTCCAGCCCGATGCCTGGTTTTTATTGTTCCATACCCGTACCTGCCAGTAACATTTCTCGCGTGAGGTCAGCGCCGGGCCTTTATAAGGCACCTGGATAGACTGATCAGAATTAATACGGCCCGATTCCCACAATATTTTTTTGCCTTTGGTTAGCAGCAAGGCATTACTCCCAACCCTTATCTCATAGGCACTTTGCTTGGTGCTTCTTATAAAAGTATAAAGCTTCCAGCTTAAACGCGGATTGCTCACATCAACTGATATGGGATTTGTTTTATATTCACAAACCAAGCTGCCAACGTTTACCGGGTAGGTGACTGTTTTAGCCCGGATGCTAAAGGGAATAAGTATTAGCAGTAATACTTTTGCACTTAGGGGTATTTTGTTGCGCATAGTAATAAATTCAGCTCGCTTTATGTAGTATTATACTATGCATATCACTATGGATTATACGTATGGGTAATAATACAAAAAACAATTATTTAAAAAGAAGTTGTAACACGTTTTGTTTTATTTTAAGCGTAAAAAATCTTTATATAGTACTTTTATTAGCCTCGGAAACTATATTGTTACATTATAATGAACAAGCCGACTATTGCACTATATAAGAGTTACGTTACACGGCGGTATAAGGTTTTAATAGCTGGATATTAATTCATAAAAATGCACCTATAAAGCGATCAAGCAACAGGATTTTGCCCGAATATGAGGCTTAGCTGCTCATAAATTTCAGGATGCTTATGCTGCAGCTGATCTGGTTTCTCAAAAAAGTATTCTGAGGCTACTGCTAAAAATTCGGCTTCATTGGTTAGGGCGTAAGGATTGATGTCGGATTTACCCTCTGCTATGCGGTGCATTTCAACATGCATCATGTGCAGCCATGGGGCGGCATATTCATGGGCCATCAGGTTTTCCGGTATGCCGTCTGTTGCCCCGTCTGATTTATCGAGCAGGTGTACAAATTCGTGTATGGCTGTGTTTTCCATCCCGGCAGTGGGTGAAAATCCTTTTGTTAACGCTGCGCGAGATAATAGCATTTGCCCGTTCATATAGCCCGAACCTACCATACCCAATATACTGCGGTTCTCGCCCTCAAACTGAAATTCCTGGTCGAATGTGTCAGAGTAGAGGATTACATTGGTGAGGTTCTTATATTTCCAGTTGGGGAAACCAAAGATGGGGATCACTGCGCTGGATGCGACCAACACGCGATCGGTATCAGTAACTTCAGTGCCTACACCTTCAATATTAATGTCATTTAAAAAAGCATCCACCAATTTCTCAAACTGGACTTTACCTGCTGCATCCAATTTGCGATAATAAGCAACGTTAACTTCAAGTAATGCCTGGTATTGCTGTGGTTGGATACTTATCTCAGGTTTGTTTTTTGGTCGGAGGATAAAATAGCCAGCCAGGCCGATTACGATGAATGCAATTATATATATCATGTTTTTAATGCAACTTACAAATATTAAGCTATCAAAATTGCGATATTTATAAAAAGATATATTTTACTTTAAATCTAATTCTGAAATTTGATAAAATAATTTCCATCTTTGTATTGTAACAAGCAAATCACAATGACTAAATTATTTGTCGTGGGTTTCCCGCGCGATATGGATAAAACCGAACTCCTGGAGCTATTCAGTCTTCACGGGCTTGTTGATCTTGTTACTGTGGTTACTGATAAGGAAACAGATGTAAGCCTTGGCTATGGCTTTATTCATATGAATGACGAAGCAGGCGCACGTCGGGCCATTGCCGCGCTTGACGGCGCTGAAATTGATGACAGGAAGATAAGTGTGCGCGTAGCTGATAACAAAAATGCTCCTGTAGCGCCAACTCCACCTCCTGTGAAAAAGAAAAGGCCAAGAAGGACATTTTAAGGCTTATAGAAAAGAATATTCCCAGGCACTTTTATAAGCACCCAGATCTTCTGCATAAGTTATCATATCTGCATAAAAAGGCAGCCTTGTTAAGGTAGAGCTGTCACCAATAACTACCAGTTTTTTCTTTGCACGGGTCATAGCTACATTCATTCTGCGGATATCCGAAAGGAAACCAATCTCGCCCTCGCTGTTACTCCTTGTCATGCTGATCAATACCATGTCCCGTTCCTGTCCCTGGAAACTATCGATAGTATTTACAGAAACGTAGTCTAAAAATGGTAATAATGCCGGTGTATTTGCCAGTTGTTCTTTTAATAACCTGATCTGCTCACGATAGGGTGATATTATGGCGATGGTTGGGAACGGATCAATACCGGTAACAAATGTTTCAAGATATTTAAACAGAAATGCTGCTTCTTCGGGATTGGCAACGCTTGTGCCTATTGGTTTCTCTTCAAAACCACAACCGGCAGTATCAATAAAATTTAATGGTGAATCGCCCTCAAAAAGTAACCGAGAGGCAACTGATGCATGTGCCTTTAATTCGTTATTATAAAATACTTTTGATGAATAGCCCATGATCGCCTCATTCATGCGGTATTGTTCATTTAACAAAACAACAGCTTCGGGGTATAATGCCACACATTTTTCTAAAAGTGTAGTACTCAATCCACTTTTAGCTGCTGCGGCAGATTTTATAGTAGGTGGTAGCTGACAATGATCACCCGCAAGAATAACTTTTTGTGCTTTTAAAATGGGTATCCAGCAGGCAGGTTCCAGTGCCTGCCCGGCTTCGT
The DNA here is from genome assembly GCF_900105165.1 of Mucilaginibacter mallensis. NCBI lineage: Bacteria > Pseudomonadati > Bacteroidota > Sphingobacteriia > Sphingobacteriales > Sphingobacteriaceae > Mucilaginibacter > Mucilaginibacter mallensis. The sequence continues at coordinate 2,889,459 of NZ_LT629740.1, read as the reverse complement.
CAATTACTACTGTGTTAAACTTTTGTGCTTTTATAGTCCAGTTATTGGCGCCTGCTAATGTAGCAGTGATCACTTGTGCTTTACTTACCAGATCATCAATAATAAACTGTTCGGTTTTGGCAACTTCCTTCATGATCTTGTGCGCCTCATCAAAAAGTGCCTTGCGCTGGTCGCGTTCGGCTTTGCCAAAATTGCGCTTATACTTATGTGCCATGTTCTTATATTCCGAAGCCTGCTTTTTAAGCTTTTTGCTCTCCCTCATATAACTGTGTTCCGCCATCTGGCTATCCAGCGTCAGCGACATTAGCCTGTCCGATACCCTTGCCGGGTTACCGATACGCAATACATTCAAGCCTTCCAGAGCCAGTTTTTCACTGAGCAGATCAACCGCGGTATTACTTGGGGCTACCACCAGCACCTGCTCACTTGCCGCCATTAGCTTAATAGCCTGTACCAACGTAGTGGTTTTGCCAGTACCCGGGGGGCCGTGAACTATTGCTAAATCATGTGCCGAAATGATCTTTCTTACTGCTGCCTGCTGGCTCACATTTAAATCATTTATAGGAAGATCAGCTTCAGGAGCAAAAACAGGAGATTTAAGGCCGGTTAATACTTGTATCCGCCGGTCTTCGGGTATGGAAGCAGCCAGTTTCAAGGCCACATTCATGTCGTCATAGCTGTTATCATCAAACAACAGTTCAACGCCCAGCTTGCCGTCACGACTCCAATCAGGCAGTTCTTCGGTAAAAAGATTGATCTTTAGCCTATCGCCACCCTGGTAGGAGATAACACCCTCAACGCGGTCGTTTTTTGGGTCATGGTTTGAAAAAAGTATTGCAGGACTACCAAAACGCAGTTGATGCGCGATATCCTGGTGAGCTCTTCGCTCAATTTCTACGTTCAGATAATCCCCTCTGCTGGGTTCAGTACCTGTAATTGAAATAGGGTACCAGCACAAGCCTGCGGCCCTGCGGTCAGTTACTGATGTGGATGCTGTAAGCTTCAAATAAGCCTCACGATCTTCGGTACGTTCAATTTTTAGCAGATCCTGCAGCTTTTTGAAATAGTCCATCGGTCAAAGGTAATCATAAGCCTATCTTTGTTGTAAGTCCACGCTAAACTTATGACCTATATTTTATTATTTATTGCTGCTGCGCTTAGTTATTTTCTTCGCAAACTCACGCTTACAGGAGCTATCACCGGGTGGGTAGTTGCCGCGGTAATTTATACAGGTGCAGGTTATACAAGTATAAGTTTGTTGGCAGCATTCTTTATGCTGGCCTCATTGGCAACAAAAGGCAAGGGTTCAAAAAGAACATCCGGGCAGGTATTAGCCAATGGGGGAGTATCCGCTATTTTGGGTCTATGTGCTTGTATATGGCCACAAAATCAAACCTTATTTCAATTGATGATAGCGGGTAGCCTGGCATCTGCTACTGCTGATACGCTATCGTCGGAGCTTGGAACAGTGTATGGGAAACGATTCTTCAATATCATCACTTTTAAAAATGATGAACGAGGACTTGATGGTGTAATTAGTTTAGAAGGTACAGTGATTGGTTTGGCAGGCGCTGCAATTATTGCAATAACGTATTGTTTATTAAAGAGTTGGGGCATGCAGCTTTTTTATATAATTGCAGCAGGTTTTATGGGTAATATTATTGATTCTGTGCTTGGGGCGACGCTTGAACGTAAAGGTTTTATAGGTAATAATGTGGTAAATTTTTTAAATACCACTGTCGGCGCAGTAGTCTGTTTGTTGTTATTTAGTTTATAAAAACGGAAACTAATCAGCTAAAACCCTGTTATCTGATTAAAAGTAGCCAAATGCGATCAGATAATATTGAACTAGTTGATCCGGATGAGGATTACATCACCGAAGAGGAAGATTTTGATGCAGAGGAAGAAAATGACCTGCACGAAATACAAGTTGATGATGACATCAATGAACCAGATGCTGAAGATATTGATTTGGATGCCGAATGGATAGCTGGGGATGACGAAGAAGATGAATAAGGTCGATTATATCAGGCGTCCTGATTTATTCTGAAACCGCTCCCAAAAATAGAATCTTTATTTGTTTCTTGTTGTTTTGCTTTTTCTCCGGCCGCGGCATTATCCCTGCTAACTAACCTGTTGTAGTATATTTTTGAGATAGCTCTTGAGCGTTTAAAGGTTTGATCGGTAAAAATTGATACCAATATATCAAGGAAATAAACGTATGGCCATAATATAGTTGCCTTTAATTTTGTCATATCAAACATTGGTTTGGCTTTGTAAATATAACTAATAAGAAAAGCATTTGTTGTATTATTAATTAACAATGCGTAATTTGATTTTAGGTTATATGGTAAATGAATGTTATGAGTTATGTTTATTTGTTGTATAATTCTGTAGATTAATGATATATGAGTATTTAAAGCTTTAAAGTCAATTTAAATTATAATAACTATAAAAAATCACATTTGTATATATTAGGCAATTATTTATATCTTTAAAGGAAATGATTTACCTATCACCTGTATACGAATGCATCCTAGTGAAATAACATTCATGCGAAAATATTGCACTGATGATGAATGTTTACCTCTGACTACCCGGATTAAACAAAATATTACTCCTCAGGATGTTTATGAGCCTGTTCAAATGTATTTTAACCTCAATAAGGCGGGGACATTCACCGTCAAAGTAAAATATAAAATAAACGGAAAGCTACATGAATCCGTAGCCTATGTTAACCGATTTGGTAACGTGGTGCACTTGGAGCATGTTTGATTTGTACCTGGTTTGGCTTTTCAATCTGCTTAAAACAAAAAATCAGCTGTTTTCTATCCCTTAAATACAATTCTTTAATATTTTTTCTTGAAAAATTGCGTAGTTAAATAACTACGCATATATTTGTAGTCAAATAGCTACATAATGAATTTAAGACGAGACGTATTCCAGGCCATAGCAGACCCGACAAGGAGGGCTATACTGCTGTTGGTAGCTTCGCAGTCCCTAACAGCGGGTGCAATAGCAGCCAATTTCGACACAGCCAGGCCTACAGTTTCAAAACACTTGCAAATACTTACTGAGTGCGAGTTACTTGATCAAAAGCAAACCGGCAGGGAAATTTACTACCACATTAACGCGAAAAATATGAAACAAGTAGCCGATTTTATTGAGCCATTCCGCAAAATGTGGGACGACAGATTTAATAAACTGGAAGATATAATGAAAAAACACCAATCAAAAAAATAAACCACTATGGAACAAAAAACAAAAGTTAATGCCGAAGATGGCAAACAGGATCTGGTGATCACAAGGGAATTTGATTTGCCGGTAGAATTGCTTTTTAAAGCGTATGCAGAGCCAGAATTTATCGAACAATGGATGGGTACCAAAGTGCTGAAGCTTGAAAGTAAAAAGCACGGCAGTTATCAATTTGAAACAAGCGACGGCAAAGGGAACGTCGCGTTTAAAGCCAGCGGAGTAATTCATGAGTTTAGCCCGAACAAGAAGATCACAAAGACATTTGAAATGGAGAATATGCCGTTCGGCGTACAGCTTGAAGTTTACGAATTTGAACAGCTTTCCGCAGGCACAAGTAAACTCAGTATGCATGTAATATATGAATCGGTTGCACAAAGAGACCAGGTGCTGAAGTTACCTTTTGCTCAAGGCATAAATATGGCACATAACCGGATACAAGACATCATAAGCAAATTAAAATAACATACCATGGAAAAGAGAAATAAAATTATCTATTGGGTTGCCACAGCATTACTGGCTTTTGGCATGCTGGTAAGTGGCTTGCAGCAAATATGTCATACAAAAGAGATGACAAGTATGGTTGCTCATTTGGGGTATCCGCCTTATTTTATGAATATACTTGGCGTTTGGAAAATTCTTGGAGTTATAGCTATTTTAATTCCGAGGTTTAAACTAATTAAGGAATGGGCCTATGCAGGTTTCTTTTTTGCTATGACAGGGGCACTGGTTTCGCATCTGGCAATCGGCGATGATGGCTTAAAAGAAATTATCGGGCCATTTATGCAAACTGTTTTTATTATTTTGTCCTGGTATTTCAGGCCTATGGATAGAAAGATTTCAGTTAATTAGCCAATAAATATTTAATATGATAAGTAAGAAATATAAGGGCAACGAAATTACAGGCCATTTGGACATTTTTGTTGCAGATAAAGAAGACGAGTTTGAAGGTGAAATAGAAAAATGGAAAGAAGTATTAATTCATGGCAACCCCGAAGGGTTGAGATCTTTTGCCAAACTTTTAATGACAATAGCCGACTTAAATCAAGAAAATCGGGCAGACCTTCCTATGGGAGCAAGAGAACATTACCATTTACGACCGAATTTTGAATTAAGTAAAAGTTCGGTGGAGGCAATTGTAGGTAGAATGGATGCAAAGGGCACTGGCAGTTTTTATGATCGATTTGTTGCAAAAGACGCTACGAAAGCATAAATACATAGGTATGAATAGCAATAAAAAGAAGTTATCATCAGAAGAACGTGAAGAACTACTCAACGTGTTAAAAGTCCGTTTTGAGAAGAATATGAACCGCCATAAAAACCTTGAATGGACTAACGTGCAGGCAAAGGTGGAAGCTGATACTGAAAAATTGTGGTCGGTAAATGAAATGGAACAAACCGGTGGCGAACCGGATGTTGTAGGTTATGATACAAAGACTGGTGAATATATTTTTTATGATTGTTCAGCGGAAAGTCCAAAAGGCCGCAGGAGTCTTTGTTATGACCGTGAAGCGCATGCGGCAAGAAAAGAATTTAAACCGGAAAATACCGCTGTTGATGTGGCAAATGGTATAGGTATTGAGCTTTTATCGGAAGAACAATACCAGGAATTACAGAAACTTGGAAAATTCGATACAAAAACATCGAGCTGGGTGAAAACGCCTGCTGATATAAGAAAACTTGGCGGGGCTATCTTTTGCGATCGCCGGTACGACACTGTTTTTGTTTATCATAACGGCGCAGAATCGTACTACGCTGCCAGGGGCTTCCGCGGCTCATTAAGGGTCTGAATTTTGTATAAACAACATACTATAACAAAGAGTACAATGAATCCTAAAGTTGATTTTTATTTTAACAAAGCCAAAAAATGGCAGGAAGAATTGGAGCAATTGAGAATGATTGCCCTTGATTGCGGACTGGACGAAGAATTGAAATGGGGTTGCCCTTGTTATACGTTTCGGGCAAGCAATATCGTATTGATACATGCTTTTAAGGAATACTGTGCATTTTTGTTTTTCAAAGGAGCTTTGTTAAATGATGCTGAGGGTATTCTGATCCAGCAAACAGAGAATGTGCAGGCTGCGCGCCAGATCCGGTTCACCAATATCCGGGAAATCGTTGAGATGGCACCTACTCTGAAAGCCTATATTTATGAAGCCATTGAAGTGGAAAAAGCTGGCTTAAAAGTGGAGTTAAAAACGACTACAGAATTCACAATGGCTGGAGAATTTCAATATAAGTTAGATAAGATCCCCGCCTTAAAAACTGCTTTTTATGCATTAACACCAGGGCGGCAAAGAGCATATCTGCTGCATTTTTCTGCACCTAAGCAATCTAAAACCCGAGAGGCAAGAGTTGAAAAATATATACCGCAAATTCTTGATGGAAAAGGGTTGGATGATTAGGTGATTGAAGCGATTTTTTAACAACAAAGCCTGATATTTTCATACCAGGCTTTGTGTCGATTACATTTTTGAAAATATTCCAAAAGTTACGACTTTAGGAGCGCTTTTTAGAAGATATTGAGCTTTTATTGCTGTTAACTGCATGAAATGGCAGATTATAAAAAGGCGATGGGAAGATTACCCAATCGTTTTTTAATTAACGTTAACATATTTTTTTCTGTTATGAACAGCTATTATAAAGCAGATTGCGACTAATGTTCCTAAAATAGATGGCGTAAACTGGCTATAAGGTTGATACTGCGGGAAAACTGTTCCTGAAAAAGCAGATAATAAACCGGTGAATGCACTCACCATTTTTAAAATATGTTCAGATATCCAGAGGTTGCCATATATATTGGTTGGTATAAAATATCTGCCCAAATCGTACACGATCATCAAAAGTAAATAGCCTACCGTACTGTAAATAATTACGGGTGACCATATCATCCCGATAGATTTAAAATAATAAAGGAAGTATAGTACGGATACCAGGGATATGAGGCATACAAATATATCAGTAAACTTAGGAACATTTGACTTTGCTTTTATGACCCGGTATCCGGAAAATGCCAGATAACCACTCATTACGGTTATAACCAGCAAAAAAGTATTTCTTCCGAATACAAAGACCCCAATTAATCCGGTTAAAATAACAATAGTCATCAGGATCAGGAATAACCGCCCGGTTAGCCTGTGTAACTTCCTTCCCTTACTTGCAATAATTGCTATTAAACCAACAACTAATGCTAACGAACCGGCTGCGACATGTATCGCAATATTAATTTTGTGAATAATTGAAAGACTTTCCATTGCTTATTTTTTTAACAAAGGAAAGTCTAAAACAGACAGCAATCGTCCGGAAAGGTAGGGAAGGACCTATAAATTCAGGAGCTAACAGCCTTTCGGTATTGCAAAGGTGTTTGGCCTGTAATTTCTTTAAAAATTTTATTGAAAGAAGACTTTGAACGAAAGCCGGAATCGTAAGCAATTCCCAATATCGAATAAGCAGACAATGCGGGGTCTTTAAATTTATCTTTAACTGTAGCTACCCGGTAACCGTTTATGAAATTAAAAAAATTGGTTTGGGATTTCTGATTTATAACTTGTGAAAGCTGATTTGAGGTAATCCCCAATTCACCTGCAAGCATAGCCAGGCTCAGGTCTTCTTTCAAAAAAGGTTTCTCTTTATCCATGTGAAGTTTTAACCGGATAAAAATTTGATCTGCCTTTTCGTCGCTCAGCCCCGAATTTTTATAGTTTGCTGCTATGAGGTCTTCTTCATTAATATCTGCCTGAAGTGATATACCGTTGTTAAATACTGCATCCTGATGCAGACCGCAGAACCCAATAAAAAAAACATAGATAGTAAGGATGGCCCCAACAACTGCAAAAAGATCAGGGTAACCTACAAGCCCGTAACTAACCCCATACCTGATAAATAAAAATAGCCCTGCGAAAAGAATAAGCAGCGAAACAACAATCCATTTTAACCAGTTCAGGTTTATTTTTTCGGTATAGGAATAATTATCCGGCAGTCTTTTTTGATGTCGCAAAAGTACAAGAAAACTTAAAACAGTGTAGTATCCGGGAATAATTGCTAATAAAGCTGTTAAGAAATGCTTAACCCCCGAATTTAAGGTACTACTAAAATGTGGGAATCCATCTTTCAAAAACAAGTCGCCAACTTTAATGTAATGAAGAAAAAAAGTTATGCAATTAAAAAATAGGAATGGAAGTAAATGGATCGATATATTTCTCCATTTAAAATCGTACCCAAAAGATAATGAACTGATATAGAAATAAAGCACCGGAGAATTAATTAAAGGCAGAGAGAAACCTAACAGTTGTAAGCAGTCCGGAAAAATGGGGTTGGCAGATAAGTTATCGTAATAAAACCCTAATTGCAATGAAATGATCCCCATCCATAACATTAGTATCCTGTCACTATCAGAATTTTTCGGCTTATTCATCAAGAGCAGAATGAAAAATAAGCCATTTATAGCACCGGTAAATATTATGGATCTAAGCAGCATTTATTTCAAAAATCCAAATTAGCCAAAATAAGCTTGCAATTTTTGGTCATATTATAAATATCGGTATAAAAACAAAAGTTACAATTTTCTGATCATTCTTTAGAAGATATTGAGTTTTATCGTGCTTAATTGCTTATAATAACGGTTTGTAAAAAAGGTGGCGGAAAGTTTATTCAATTGCTTCTAAGTTAAAGGCAACAAAGTGGTAGGGTGAAACATCAACCACAAGTTGAATATTGAATTTTTATTATAAATTTGGCTACAAGATTAACTGAAAACGATCTTCTCAGTACTACGCCTACAACATTATAAACAATTTGATATGAGACTCTTGTTACTGGCTATTCTGACATTAACTTCATTAACAGTTGAGGCACAGCGATATAGTAGTGAAATGCCTGATTCAAGCATAACTAACTTTATGAGTTGGTTCCTCAAAAGCGACAACTTAAAATCTAAAAAATATGTTGCTCAACGGATTCAGGTACTTATGCCGTACAATTTTGAATATAAAACAACCACCCAATACTCATATCCATTTGGTAATATTTTTGCTCACAATAAAATATTGTTTCAAATATTTACAAAAAAGGATGCTGATTTTTTCGTAAAGCAGATCCAAAAGCAGAAAGCTTATTATTGGGAATTTAAGATAAATGGTATAAAGCTTTTGGACGTAGATAAGGAGTCGTTCCCTAAAAATCAACCTGGTTATTTTTATTCACTTCCCTTGTTTTCGAATGATAAATCCATGGTCATGATTTCTGTCGGGTATACCAATAATAATGGCCATACTGGTGGAGTTTATTATTTATACAAAAAAGGAGGAAATGCGTGGAAAAAGATAAAAGAGTTCCAAAAATGGGAAAATTAGGACTGGGTATCGGAACTTCTTGCTCGATTCTTTTGTAAGCACCCGGGCCCCGATCTATCGGGACACTCCCTTGACGGAAACTCCGATTTCAATTGGGCGTGCCTGCTCGTTCATAACGTTTGAGCAAATAACGTAAATGTCCATAAAAACAAAAGCCGATCTAACTATTAGCTTTTGTACCGAAACCGGGAAATTAATCGAACCCATTTATGGGTTTTTGATGGTTGTAGAGCTCCATTTTAGGGTCGTTAACACAAATATTAAAGAAAGGTTAAAGTAAAAAATAAGAGTTTGATTTTAAATTGTTACTCTCGTTTTGGACAAATTCAAATAGTCATAATAACACCCTCATTTTGTCACGATTGCCCCTTGTGCGGGCACCTCGTCCGTTTTAACTTCGTATAACCATTAAACTAATAGCAAACAAAATGAGAAAGATCAGGATCTTTGAACATATCTCGCTGGATGGCGTGATCGACCATGACGAAGACTACGCGTACGGCGGATGGACGACACCTTATAGAACCCCGGCTGGGCTGCAGGCCGTCACTGAGGCATACGGCACGAGCTTTGATTTGCTGCTTGGCCGCCGCACTTACGATGCCTGGGCCGGCTTCTGGCCGAAAGCCGGGAATAGTCCGATAGCGAACGGTCTGAATGCTGCGACCAAATACGTCGCTACCCACAGGCCCGACAGCCTCGAATGGGGCCCGGTCAAGGATTTGGGCGCAGACATCATAGCGGGTGTTCGCGGCGTTAAGTCAACGGACGGCCCTGATCTGATCGTTTGTGGAAGTTCTACGCTGACGTCCGTGCTGCTCGGGGAGGGACTGGTTGACGAAGTTGTGCTGATCGTCTACCCGGTCTTGCTGGGCCGGGGTAAACGCTTCTTTTCAGACAGTGTTGACGCGCGCGAACTCGCTTTAGTCAGCACGAAGACCACGCCAACGGGCGTGCTCATTAATACTTATCGATATGTTGGAGCGCTGCGATCCTAATCTTCTGACGACGCAGGTGGCAAGTCCTTTAATGTATCTGTCTGATTGCCACAAGCGTTTGATGCTTGCGGGAGCGGTGGGTAAGATTTGCAATGTATCTCAAATCTAGTAACAAGCGGTTCGAATTCCACCCAGCCAGGTGACTATAAATTTAGGCTTATAGTGCTATTAATCTAGTATCAAGTCAACAGTCTTTAGTCGTAAGTCTAAAGCCATATTCCGTTCTTTTTGAGTTTTGACTCAAGACTTTAGGCTTACGACTAGCGACATTTTATGATTGACACGACACTTATTCGATTCTGCCCCGCTATCCAATGGGCAAATCGATTTCTATAACTGGTTTGCCCTTATTTTTTGGACAAAAAATCTTGGTCGTGTAGCTTCGATTTCTTTTGTTTTCCGAACCACATCAGGAAACCTGTTACAGGCAAGCTTGCTGTAAACAATGCAGTAAACAGATATAATAATTTAGTAGGCCAGCCTAAGAGGCTGCCGGTATGTATCGTTAAGATCATCCTTCGTATCTTATCGCCTGTGGTCAATTTGTTATATGGTAAGGTGCTCAGCAGCTTGCCGGTGTGGCTGTCAAAATAAGCGGCGTCAATCTGCCTAACTCTGCTTGCTTCCGGTTCTTTCTGCACGGTAACAGCCAAAGCTCCTTTTGCCGGAATGTTAAAAGCAACTGACCCTGGATAAGGATAAATACTATCTGTTTGAACCATCATGGCCTGATAGACACCAGGTTTTATATTTTTGCCTTTGGCGATATTTTTAATTTTATCAGTCTTCTCTATTTTCTTTCCATCTGCCAGCTGATAAATAAGGCGGTCAGCCCAATCATAGCTCCATACAAAACCAGTTAAGGTAATGCATAGCAGGATGATGGACAGGTAAAAACCTGTCACGGCATGTAAATCCCAGTTAAGCCGCTTTCCCGATGCATTCCATTTAATTTTAAAACGTTGTTTAATGGCTCTTTTATTGGCCGGCCACCAGATGACCAGGCCGCTGATCACCATAAAAAGGGTAATAAAGCATGATATACCGGTAATGATTTTACCGGTGGCGCCCAAAAACAGATAACGGTGCAGGCTTCTAACCTGCTGGTAAAATAGCTGAGTGTATGCTCCTTTATAAAGTATCTGCCCATTGTAAGGATTGATGTAGGCAACTTTCAATCCCTTTTCCCCTTTTGTTCCAATCCGCGCTTCCACACTACGGGTTGAATCTTGCGGTATGATCATACGGCTTACCTGGCTGTTGGCAAAAACGGAATTGGCTATATGTATAAGGCTGTCCGCCGGCAGGCGCTGGCCTGCCGGTAGTACAACCTCTCGTTTTTTAAACAAAATGGGTTCCAGCTCCTGTTCAAAGGTCAGCAGGCTACCCGTTAAAGCAACAATAATGAGTATAAGGCCAACAGCTAAGCCGAGCCAAAGATGTAGCCAGCCTGTTATCTTTTTAAACTTTTTCATACACAGCCAGAATTACAGTAAAGAGTTTTGATTCATTCTTTAAAACTTAAGTGCCAGGCTGCCAATAAATGTAGCTGGTGCCTGCGGCGTTAACCTGGATGACCACATTTTTTCGCTGGTTATGTTATCCACTTTAATTCCGAGCCTATACTTGCGTTGATCATAAAAGATGCTTCCATCCAGCGAAGTATATTTTGGAATGATAATCTGGTACTTATAAGTATTATAATAGTACGAAGAGCTACCATAATTACCGCCAAAACCTACTCCCAGGCCCTTAAGATTGCCATGAGTGATTGTGTAGCTCATCCAAAGATTCACCATATTAGGTGGGCCTGACTGTGCCGGACGTAAACCATTCACAGTAGAATCTGCTTTAGTAAGTTTACTATAGTTATAGGCATAGCCGGCAACTATATTCAGCCCATCGATAGGGTTTGCTGTAATATCAACCTCGACGCCTTTGCTGAGCTGGGTGCCGTTTTGAATGGCATATTGCGAGTTGTTAGGGTCGGGCCTTATTACATTGGATATGGAAATATCATAGTAGCTAACGGTACCAACCAGGCGATGATCAAAAAGATCGCCCTTTACACCAAATTCAAGTTGGTTGCCATGCTCCGGCTTAATCGGTGTAATCAGTTCCCCGTCAGCAGCCACACCGCTCTGGTTAAAAAAGCCGTTCATATAGTTGCCGAATAAGGAAACCTTATCTTTTATTAATTCATACACCAAGCCCATTTTAGGAGATAAGGCAGTTTGCCCGTAAGGGCCCGCCTGTACGCCACCCACGCCTATGCCACCTGCAGTAATGCCGGTAGTAATGTTATATACACCATTGTATTGGTAACGGTCAATCCGTAAACTGGCCATCGCCAACAGGCGGTCAGTAATATTAAATACGTCTGAAGCATAGGCTGCATAAGTATCATCACTGTTGTACTCTTTACGTAATGTACCTTTGCTGCTTAACGAATCTATTTTGAATTGGCTGATGCGGTAACTGGCAGAAGGATTAATAAAATTTTCTACCGATGGATTTACCGTAATACGGTCAAAGTTGTTAAAATTGTGATAAAAATCCAACCCCAGTACTACACGGTTACGGTGCGAACCTATTTTAAAATCACCAATAAAGTTTTGTTGCAGATCCGTAGCTATGAATGATGTATTACCGGTAATTACCTGCGGAGTGATGGTTGAATCTGTTTTACCAATCAATGCCGTAATATCACCATTAATGGTTGAGCGTGCACGTGAAATAATGGTTTGTGAATTCCAACCGGTAGAGATCTTATAATTGAGCTGCGCAAATATATTCAGCATTTGAGTGGTATAAGCAATATCATTGCTTAAAAAAGTTCTGTTGTAAGGGAATTGCATATCTGCAATGGATTTTGTTCCGGAATTAGCACCGCCGGTAAAGGGCTGAAAACGTACCACAGAAGTGGCGTGGGCCTGGCCAAATTCTGCCTCTAACTTAAGAGAAAGCCTGTCTGTGATCTGATAAAAGAAGCTTGGTGCCAGGCTGAAATTATTATCAAACCCCTGATCCTGGAAACTTCTTTGAAAAGTAGTCGCACCATCCAAACGGAATAAAGCAGTTCTTTCTGTATTTATCGGAGTATTTACATCAAAGGTAAGGCGGTTATAGTCCCAGCTACCGCCATAATAAGCAACTTCGCCGCCATAACCATTATATGGCTGTTTGGTTACACGATTAAATAAACCACCGAAACTGCTGGAGATATTGGTGCCGAACAAAGTAGCCGAAGGACCTTTTATGGCCTCAACCCGCTCGAGGTTGGTGTTGTCTATCTCTGAGAATGCAGCACCGGCTACACCGTTACGGGCATTGGGTTCTGTTGAAAATCCTCTCGAAAAAAATGTAACCCTGCCCTGGTTAGCTACCGTCGGAATGCCTGCCCCGGGTATATCTTTACCAACGTCGTTCAGGCTGACTGCCATTTGTTCCTCAAGCAATTCTTTCGGCACTACATTATATACCTGCGGGTTTTCAATATTCTTTAAAGGCAGGCGTGCTACGTAAATACTTTCCTTATTTGCAAATTTGCTGTTTTTATCTTCAATAGTTACTTCCTGTAAAGCAAACACGTTTTCTTTATTGAACTGGTAATTCAGCGTATCTGTCTGACCGGCGATCACCGTCGCCTTAAGGTCAACTTCAGGCGCGCCCAATACCTGTATTTTAATGGTATAGCTGCCGGCGGCTATATTGTTAAAGTTGTATCGGCCGGTATCATTGGTCAATGTGCTTTTAAGAGAATTTACTATTGATATGGATGCAGATGCCAGCGGTTTTCCGTCAACCATGGTTATCCTGCCGGTAATTTGCCCGGTACTTTGTATTGAGGTTTGTGCGAATGCATTAAAGCTAATGGTTAGTAAAATAATGACAATGAGATTAAATAGAAGTTTCATCAATTAACATATGTAAGTTAGTGTGTAATATACACCGGCAAATATATATCATTATTTATAATTAGTCTAAATAAATTTAAATACTCATCTTACATGAAAGTGCAATGATTGTATCTCATCAATGAACTTAGAAGATATAATATGTAGCGGCTGAAAAGTGTGGAAGAAGGGACTCGAATCTCGTATAAACAACAAAGCCCCGATATTTATATCGGGGCTTTGTACTCTCGAAGATACAGATTTCCAAACATTTTATTGGAGATTTAGAAGTTTTAATGCGTTTAATTGCTTAAAACGGTAATTTTGAATAAGGTGGCGGGAAGAAAATCTAAACGTTTATTGAATATAAAACTGATACCACTGACAGCCCTTTTAAATGAATGGTATTCTAGGGCGTTTTGGAATTTTCAACATCCTTTATTTGGTATGGCATAAATCACGTTGCCTGAAACAGATAAATTGAAGCCCCTATTTTCTATAGAAGGAAGTAACAGTTTCCATGTTTTGCCCATGTCTGATGACCGAAATATACCATCTGAGCGACCACATATTAAATATTTGCCCACTTGTTTGATTGATGAAATATTCAATGAAGATTGAAGCCCGCCTATTTGATTGATTAATAAACTAAACCGAGAAGGCTGAAGTTCTTCACCTATGGTATTCCAGGTTTTTCCACTATCCAGTGAAATGTGTATTGTGTTTGTTTGGGTTATTGTGTTGTAGACTATGGCGGCAAATCCTCCGTCGATACGTTCCACAGCGATGCCAACACCTCCTTCACTAATCACACGATCCCAGTTTTGACCATCATCGGTCGATCTTAATATTCCCTCTTTGCTGGTAGACAGAAGTACACCGTTTGACTCTACCAATTTCATTGCACCGTCTCCAACTTGGACTTGTTTCCAAGTTTTTCCACTGTTAGTGGATCTAAAAAGGATGTTGTTGGAGCCGATGAAAACTGTGCCTCCGGCAGTTTCAAAAACGGTGCGTACTTCTCTCTCTTTATAATTCTTGTACATCCAATCTATCGTTCTGTCTATGCGTACGGCTTGCTCTTGAAAATTCGTGTACATGGGCGACCAATCGCTCGTTCCGCTTATTTTTTGTAAAAATTGTCCCCTGAAATTATATGCAAATATCCCATTCTTGCCAGGGGCAATCTCACGCTGTTTACCAGGGAAAATCTCTTTTGTCCAAAAAGTAATTGTGGAATTTGGTTCACTGTGATAAACCCCATTGCCAGCACGTAAATAGAGCCCACGGTCATTTGCAAATAAACCATGACCCCACACACCTTCTCTCTGCAAATTTTCAGGCAGCCCTTTGCTAATGTCCTGCCATGTTTGTCCGCCATCAGTAGATCTTAAAACGATGTTCAAAAGCCCTGATTTAGTCCCTTCGGTTGTTTTCTTCCCCGCTCCCTTTTCTTTTAGCACAAAAGAATTTAGTAGAAATAATACCAGGAGGACGGCCGGAACGAAAACAAATAATTTTTTCATTTTTTCATTTTTCATAACCTATCAATTTGATTCACCGAAATTACTTTGATATTTTTCAGTCTGAAGAACCTGGATTGTAAATAAAAATGTAAACTTTGTAAATTAAAATCTTGACATTATGCTTGATAGCCGAAACCTCCTCTCAGGGAAACGCAAATACCTGTGCGGATTGATCGTACTCTTGTTTAGCTGTGCAATCTGCGCAACTTTCAGTATGGTCGGTAATGACGATTTTAATTTCGCCAGGAGGGAGGTTTTACTCCGGAGGATAGGAGATGAACTGCTCACACAGTCGGGCGACAGTAAATCAAGGGTGCTCCCGGTAAAAAAAATCGCGGAAAATGAGTACCAGATCAGGTTTGAGAATGAGCTTACTTTTCTACCGGACTCCCTGGTGAATACTACTACGCGTTTATTGGCCAAAGACCCGCTCGCATGTGATTATGTTGTCAACGTTCTGACCTGCGGCAACTCCAGTGTAGCCTATGGATACGCTATATCCAAAAATAAAAAAGATGATATTGTACCATGCAGAGGAAGAAAGCAACCCAGGGCGTGTTACATGATTAACATTAAATTCAAACCGACGGGTATAAATACCGCAAAGAATGGATATCTTCTGGGCAGCCTGCCTTTTTTAGCATTTGTTGGTTTTATTTTTGTGAGATCTGTTAAGCCGAGAAGAGCCTTACCCAGCGGTCAGCGCACCAAGATATTCACTTTTGGCTCAGTCTTGTTTGATGCGCAGGAGCGGCAGCTGATAATAAATAAAAAAAACGTAGGCCTGACTGGAACTGAAACGCGTCTGCTGCTTATTTTCGCGCTGTCTCCCAATGAAACCGTAGAGCGAAGCCGGCTACAAAAAGAGATATGGGAAGACGAAGGTGTTATTGTGGGGCGCAGTCTGGATATGTTCATATCAAAACTTAGAAAAAAATTGGAACTTGATCCGAGCATAAAAATTGTTGTTATACGCGGCAAAGGATATAAGCTTGAAATTAACTCTTAAGAGACAGCCTATCCCTTTAAAACAACAAAGCCTGATATTTTCATATCAGGCTTTGTGTCGATTCATTTAAAACTACTGTTCGGTATTACCCTGCACTACACGTGGAGTAAGCATTTCGCATCGAAACTAAGAAAAGATTGGAACGGGTAATTAAGCAGAATCTATGCCGTTTTTTTGCTGAGTTCACTGGTAAAAGCGAAATCGAATTGCCGCGAATCTACCGGCTTCATCATATAATCTGTAACATCCGGATGGTTTTGTGCCTGTAATATATCCTGGTAACTGATACTTGATGTTAGTAAAAAAATGGAGATCTTTTTATCAATTTTTGCTTTTATTTGCTCGAAAGCTTTTATAAATTCCCAACCATTCATTAATGGCATTTCAATGGTCATAAATATAATATCAGGCAAATTGGCGGCCTTATGGGGATCAGTTAAAAATCTAATAGCTTTTCTTCCGTCAGAAAAAGCCACAACCCTGGCACATAATTCTTTTACCTCTACGTATTTGCAGAACCCATACTTGTAAATCTCGTCATTATCTATAATCCAGGCAATTTGCGCGTTTTGATCCACCATATGGCAGATTATACGCACGGATTTGCTAATGGTTACATATTAAGAAAGTTTGATGGTAAATTTTGTTCCAATATTTAAAGCGCTATCTACATTTATAGAGCCACCGAGCGCTTCAATTTGGTTACGGGTGATGTAAAGCCCAATACCCTGCGCATCGGCATTAGCATGGAAGGTTTGGTACATTCCAAAAATCTTGTTGCCATTTTTTTTCATGTCAATCCCCATTCCATTATCCTCAAAAATGAGGTATACATGTTCATTTTCCCGGATGCTTTTACACTTGACGACAGCTTGCCGACTGGGGCTGCGATACTTTAATGCATTGGTTAACAGATTGTGAAATATACTTTCCAAATAAGCGGGGAGGTAATAAACGCCGGGGCACTCGCTAAAATCATACTCAATAATCGCATTTGCAGCTTGTATATTGCTTTGAAGCGCGTTTAGAATATTTTTAAAAAGCAGTTCAAATTCTATTAGTATTTTTTCTTCGTTGATGACCAAATCGATCTTAACAATTTCGTTCAGGTGCTCAATAGTAGCGTTTAAACTGGCACTTATTGTTCTTATATGCGACAGGATTGTTTGCTGTTCGGCATAGCTTTTTGATTCCTCATAGAGGTTTAGCATCAATTTTAAATTACTGGCGTATGACCTCAGGTTATGTGAGGTGATATAAGCGAAATTTTGCAGCCGTTCATTCTTTTGATTAGTTAAATGAAGAGTTGACTTTAATTTATTTTCGCTGTGCTTTGTAACATCAATGTCCTGTATTACCCCTTTAACGGCCAGGCATTTTCCATAATTGTCAATTTTTGCTACCGCTTTCATTTTCGTCCAAATAATTTTCCCCCGCCCGGTTTTCAATTTCAAATCAAGGTCATAAGGCCGGCCAATCCGGATACAATCCTCCATAGCTGCTGCCAGTATTTTAACGTGTTCCGGCTCAAAATAGGCGATCAGCTCATCAACGGTGGCTGGCCGGTGATGTAGTTCAAGAATTTCCAGAGCTTCGTTATTAAAAAAAAGTACACGCTCCAGTGTATTGAACTCCCATGAGCCCACTTTGAGTAACTTATTGGTTTCAGCAATAAATGTATTATTGGTCTCAAGCTGTAACTCCGAAAATTTAAATTGATTGACATTGATTAGTGTGCCGGTTATTTTTGACCTGGCGTGCCGTTGCACAGTGCTCTGAAACCACTCATAGCCATTTTTTGTCAATATCCTGATATAGGTGATTTCCGACGACTGAGGAGTGCGATTATTAATGGTTGCCAAAAATGAGGCTCTATCCTGATAATAAATTAAATTGTCAATGAAATTGAGATAGGAACTCTCAATCTCACCAGGTTTGTATCCGAGGATGTTAAACAAGCCAGCCGACCATTTTACTTCTTTATTGTTAACATCAAATTCCCAGATGCCGACATTGACACTATTGATTATATTTGCTAGATCAGGTGTATCATTGTCAAAAAGATGATTTTCAAATAAACTCATGTATTTTACCCTTATATCCCTTTCTGTTTCGGATATATAATCGAGGGATTAATATAATAAAAATTGCTTGTATTGACAATAATTTTCGATATATGAATATTTAAGATCCTGTTTTGAGTTGTAATTTATTAAAATTTGACGGATACGCATTCAGTCTTTATTCTATAAGTTGCACTCATCCGATCAATAATTATTAAACCCGGGACCTTTGCTGCTTTACTAACCAGCAAGGGTGAGTACCCCCAATAAATTACTTTCCATTATCACAGGCACTAAACATTGATCCAACTTCTCGAACAGTTTACCGTGACGCTGACTTTTAGATATCAGCAGCAAGGCGGTCATACCCGATTGTTCCAAACAAGAGATAAACTGCACATAATTAAGTAAATGCAGATTGCGAAGCTCCCGACGGGCAGCATATTTCTCTACATTATAAAATGCTTGTTCCAGTATGGTTATCATATTTGTTAACTGGCTGAAATCGGGATTAAGTTTCAACGCATCATATAGGCAGTCTGCTTTCTCCAGGTTTTCCTGCATGAGCGTGGTAGTAAGTATCATTGCTTCACTTAAATCGTTAAAGTCATCGTTTAACATAATGTCTTCAAGCCTTTCGAGCAGGTGTCGTTTGGCACAGTACATCGAATTTAGGTTGGAGCAAAAAATATCATGCAAGTCGGGTGAACCAAACGATTTATATATTGCGTAGGAAGAGGGAGACATATCAGTTATTGTTGTGGATTATTGAAGAAAGATCACCTTTGAAAATAAATGATGTTTTATTATATCGGATTTTACGCCGCGTTACAATATGCCGGTACTTAAGAGTTTTGACGGTTGATTTTTTCAATAATTAGGCTGGATGAATACCCCTCGATAAAATTGAGGGTCTTCACTTCGCCACCGTTTGCGATCACCTCATTTGCGCCGACGATCTGTTCAATCGAATAATCGGCACCTTTTACTAAGATATCAGGTAAAATACTTTTAATCAAATTGATAGGTGTGCTGTCATCAAATATGACAACCATATCTGTAAAATAAAGGCATGATAGTAATACAGCCCTATTGTGCTGGTCATTTACGGGCCGGCCCGGCCCTTTAATCCTTCTGACGGAATCGTCGCTGTTAACACCCACTATCAATTTGTCGCCTAAATTCGCGGCCCCGGCCAGGTAACTCAAATGACCTATGTGAATGAGATCAAAAACACCGTTAGTAAAAACAATCTTGTCACCATTATCCTGCCACTCTTTTCGTTGCTGAATAGCTGCCTGTAAATCGAAGATTTTTTTTGAGAGCATAAGTAGTAATGGGTAATTGTATTATTGATCATTTAAATCCGCCTGAATTGCATTCGCCGCGCCGGTATCAAATATTTTTTCTAAAGCCGGTCTTGTAACGGGCTTCAAAACGTAATCTTTTACGGATGTATATTTCTTTAAGCGTGAAATGTCGCGTGAGTCAATTGATGAAGATATAATATAGATTGGGATCAATTTAGTGATCTTTTGCTGTATTCTTTTATACCGCTCTAAGAAATCCCACCCGTTCATGATCGGCATATTTAAATCTAAGAATATAATATCAGGAAGGCGGTCGGCATTACTCCTGTTTACTTCTATAAACTTTAAAATTTCATCAGCATTGTCACTGTGGGTCACCTGATCAACAGGATTTGTTAAATGCGGGGTCAACATTTTTTCCATGATAAAATGTTGAAACGGGTCATCGTCGATAATAAATAAGTTCATATGGTTTTATTTAATGGCAGATGAATACTTATAAGCTATTCAAATTGATTTTTAATTTCATAACCCAAATCTTTCAGCATTTTGTCTTTGCTGAACGCGTTAACATCTGATGTCACCATATCATTGATCAGCATTTTTAAATCATACTTGATCTGCCATCCAAGTTTTTCAATGGCTTTGGTAGGATCGCCTATTAGCAGGTCAACTTCGGTAGGCCGGAAATAGGCCGGATCAACTGCAATTACTTCTTTTCCTATTTCAACAAGATAGTCCATGTTCCGGCAGGATGTTACATAACCTTTTTCGGAAACTCCGTATCCTTCAAAAGTTATTTCAATACCTAACTCTCCGAATGCCATTTTTACAAAGTCACGTACTGCTGTTGTTATACCTGTCGCTATTACATAATCTTCAGGTTTCTCTTGCTGCAAAATCAGCCACATAGCCTCTACGTAATCTTTAGCGTGTCCCCAGTCACGCCGGGAGTCCAGGTTACCGAGGTACAACTTATCCTGCAGCCCCATTGCAATCTTTACAGCAGCCCTGGTTATTTTACGCGTTACAAAAGTCTCACCGCGCAGGGGGCTTTCATGATTGAAAAGAATGCCGTTACAGGCAAAAATATCATATGCTTCCCTGTAATTTACAGTTATCCAATAGGCATACAGTTTTGCTACAGCATATGGCGACCGAGGGTAAAATGGCGTGGTTTCTGATTGCGGAACAGCTTGTACGAGTCCGTAAAGTTCTGAGGTTGAAGCCTGGTATATTTTGGTTTTTTTTGTAAGCCCCAATATCCTTATAGCTTCCAGCAGCCTGAGTGTGCCTATGCCATCGGCGTTGGCTGTATACTCCGGTGTATCAAAACTTACTTTTACATGTGACATTGCGCCAAGGTTATAAATTTCATCAGGCTGCACTTGTTGAATGATGCGTATTAGATTGGTGGAGTCGGAGAGGTCGCCGTAATGCATTATAAAGCTTCGGTTCTCGTCATGCGGATCCTGATACAAATGATCAATACGCTCCGTATTAAAAAGAGAGCTTCTGCGTTTTACGCCATGAACTTCATAGTTTTTTGATAATAGGAGTTCAGCAAGATAGGCTCCGTCCTGACCGGTAATGCCGGTGATTAAGGCTTTCTTTTTCATAATGTATGTGTTTTAGTTTTAGGAATTATAACAGTAACCCAACCGGATACTGTAAAGCAGACTCATGATGGCCCGCAGTATTTGAAGGAAAATAAAAGAAAATTTATTGATGCGTAAGGCAATACACTTCCAATAACTGTATTAGTTATGGCTATGGTAACAGCGATTTTGTAAGGTGTTTTAAAAGAAAGACCTATGCTTCTTCTACAAAGAGTAAGCTTTTGGGTCTCGAAAAAGATACTTCGGCTTCGTGGTAAAGGTAATTTGAGGAAGAATATTCGTAGACCGCTACATCCAACAAACATATCGTGATCATTCCATGATTTTCATCCATGGATTTAACCGAACCGAAGAACGTTAGATTTCGTTCTGTATCCGTAACATAAATTTTTTGATATAACATGACCATTACGGCGTCGTGGGTTAAGCAAGATTGTAGAGATGCTTTCAATGTTTTTTCTCATGTTATACGTAGAGTTTTGCTAATGGTTTTAATTATTGTGAAATTTTGTCTTTTAACTATAATATTGCTAATCTTTCAGTTTTGAGGCTATTATTTGAGTTCAACAAATTCAAAGGCCGCGTTCTTCTCATGTATGGCGACACTTTTGTTTTCCAATTTGTTGAATATCCTGGTTAGGATATTGTTTTTATTCAGATGATTTTCTGCATAGCTCCGGCCGTTAAGTTTAACTAGGGAATTATCACGGTTGCAGCATGTAATAATAGCGTCTTCCAGCAATGTTAAATCTTCCGATGGTATAACGACACCCATATGATTGTCATTCACTGTTTCAAAAAGACTGGTGCCAGGCTCAGCTGTTATCAAAGCCAATCCACCAACCGCAAGTATGGTTGTAAGTTTAGAGGGCATTACCAGGTCACTTGCGCTCTTTTTCTGAAGCACAAGATGCACATCGGCCATGTTAAGGAAGTTATTGAATTGATGAGGTTCCTGCAGAGGAAAAAAATGTACGTTATTAAGTTTTTGTTCCTTTACCCTTGATATGAGCTTTTCTTTGTAAGGGCCCGTTCCGCAAATCACAAATTTAATAAAAGGGCTTGATGCAGTTAGGTTTTGCGCCACGGTAAGTATGCTTTCCAAGCCTTGTTTTTCGCCGATGCTGCCGGAGTACAGCACTATCTTATCATTTTCATGAAATCCCCAAAGGATTTTTAACTCAGTCCTGTCGTAAAGCGGGCAATAAGCATTTGTATCCACCCAATTAGGAAAAAACAAAATATTCTTATCCGTCTTTTTAGCTATCTTTTTGAGCATACCGCCAGATATGGTACTGATATGATTAACCCTTTTCATGATGTAGGCTTCCATCGCGAACAGGGTGTCAAATACAGTATCCGATTTGATGAGCTGCAAGTCCCTTGCGGCTTCAATTTGCAGGTCCTGGATATGATAAATGATTTCTCCACCTTTAAAAAAACGGTAGTACAAACCTAGAAAGCCGAGGTGAAAAGGCGGGGAAATACAAAATATATAGTCTTTTTTGGATTTAAACAGCAAATATGTAATCATCACAAATGCCGAAAGGAAAAAGGTGGCTTCATGTATTAGTCTTTTTAGTCCACTAGGGTTCTTAGGCACATACATTGGGCAACGATAAATATTTAATCGGCCATTTTTTAATGTTTCCCTGGTGTAGAATCGATTTTTGTAAGGTTTAAGGGTTTTCCAATAAGGATAATACGGAAACGCTGTAACTATATTACAACTAAAATTGTTTTCGGTTAACCAGTCTACCATTTCACCGGTATATTTACCTATTCCGGTTAATTCAGGTGAAAAATTAATGCCTATGACAAGCACACTTTTTGTTTTTTGATCAGACATGTTTTATTTCTATTAGAGCTATAATTGAAGATAATATGGACGGAAAAATTGATTATAGTCCATTTATTTGTGGGGTCTGGGTTTTATAACTTTTGTGCAAGGCACATCAATGATAACGCGCTTGCATCAGCAAAAGGGTTTCTGCCTGATAGCAAATTGCCTAATTGATATTTAAACTCGGGTTTGCCTTTTTTGCCTTCCAGTACTTCTTCGCCAAGCTCATGATTATGAGGATATACATTAACTTTGAAACCCAATGGCTCAAGTGTTTCTTTAAAAAAAGTATTTGATACACCATGCCCGGGTTTGTGGTGTATTTCGCATGCCAGCCCCCAATATTGCTGACTTGTAGTTTTATGAAAGCCGCGGCCGGTTAACCTGTAAATTAATTTTCGGCTATTCCACAACAATTTTGCAGCACCTTTATAGTCCCAGGCACTTAATTGAGGGTCATGATCAGTAACCAATATACCTCCGGGTTTTAATAAACGGGCGGCTTCCTTTAATACAAGTTCCATGTCTTCACAATGATGAAGGGCGGCATTCAGTACAACTATATCAGCAAACCCGGATATAAAGGGTAAATTGGTAGCATCAGCCAATACACTGGTATATCCAAGATCTTTTGCAAATTCCAGTGATTTTGGTGCTACATCAATGCCGAGCAAAAGTTTGGGTTTACCGCTTAATGTCGCGTAAATATTTCCCGGTCCGCATCCTATATCAACAACAATCTTATTGTCCCAGTTACCGATAGCTTTAGCCCACCTGCTTTTAAATGATGGGCTCCTGTGGCAATAAATAAGATATTCTTCGGCCCATTCAGGATTATTGAAATAATAGGCATTCGATTTTATTGCTTCAGATGGTTTATCGATCGGGAACTCAAAATATGTTCCATTAAATGTGAAATTTTCGCCAGCCTTAATATAGGGCCCGATTATATTTTCCAATACTGTTTCCATGTTTTGAATGTTTAGGTGTGACTAATATTAATGGCAAATTTTTGTGATGTAACCCTTTTAATAATTCAACGTATAAAACTTACATAGCCCATTGCTTAATGGGTAGGATGAGTATTGCTTATTCTGAACATCAGAAAGAAAAAAATAAGTACCCTGGTTTAAGAATTTACTCCTACCTGAACATTATCGTTTATCATTACTTCCTGATTTACGTTGTTGTAGTTGGATTTTCGCCCCGATAAGATCTCTCTTCTTTTAATCACGATCATATGCTCATAAAATGAGAGATTAATAGAGTACGTAAGCCCCGGCGAGCCTTCAATAAAACCCAGTTTGAAGATATAGGTGTGTATAAACCTCAATAACGGCCATCCCGGAACTTTAATAAGCCATGATTTTAACGCCGGGTTACGAATACTTCCATGTTTGCTGAAAATATTTTTGAGAGGAGGGCATTTATCAAGCCGGGCAATTGCTTCCAGGGTTGAATACCTGTTATGCCTCTCTATCCAGTGTGACCAACCTTTAGAAAAACCGAAATGGATGTAAGGTTCTTTAATATATAATACATTACCAAGTACTTTATCTTCTTTTTGTCCATGACCAAAATCGGTATAGGTTACCCTATTTTTACGTAATAGCCTTAATTGCCATTTAGGGAAATTATCACATCTTTTAAGCCACCTGCCTTCAAGCATCATTTTCCAGCAGCAATAAAAGCCAGCCACATCGTCATCAGCGTTATCAGTAGCTGATTGTATTTCGTTAACAAATTCAGGTGAGGCAACTTCATCTGCATCTAAAAAAAGCACCCAGTCATATTTTACATCAATATTTTTTAGTGCAAAATTTCTTTGTTTACCAAAACTTTGAAAAGGATTAACTAATACATTCGCCCCATATTGCAATGCTATTTCACATGTTTTATCAGTGCTAAGCGAATCCAGCACATGTACGTCATCGGTCCACTCTAATGATTCTAGGCATACCGGTAAGTCAGCCTCTTCGTTTTTTGTTAGTATAATTACA
The DNA here is from genome assembly GCF_900105165.1 of Mucilaginibacter mallensis. Taxonomy (NCBI): domain Bacteria; kingdom Pseudomonadati; phylum Bacteroidota; class Sphingobacteriia; order Sphingobacteriales; family Sphingobacteriaceae; genus Mucilaginibacter; species Mucilaginibacter mallensis. The sequence continues at coordinate 2,864,592 of NZ_LT629740.1, read as the reverse complement.
GATATCATTTTTATAGCGTTAAAGCAGCAACTTGATGGCTTTTTTCAGTTATGCATGTATTTTTATTAACCAGCATTAGGGTTAAATGCTGTGCAAGTCTCGCAGCAAATGTTCCTAACAAAAACGTTGGGTTAGCCTGGCCTGATGTGGGGAATACTGAGCTGCTGCAAACATAAATGTTGTCAGTTCCCCAAACTTTAAGATTTTTGTCAACTACACCGCGGTCGGGGGTATCAGCTATTCGGGTGGTTCCTGATTGATGCAGGCCATCTTTTGACATATTTTTTATGGCCGATGCTAATTCATTTTCGTTAAACCAGTATTTCAGCTCTCCGCAATCGCAATCCCTGAGCCATTTATCCAGCACGTCATGTAATTTGATGACCGATGATATGTCTTCATCTGTAAGAGAATAATCAATAATTAAAGTTTCCCCGTCCTTATCCAGTTTCATGCAATTTCCTTCAAAAGGTATTTGTTCGGCATGAAAATGTAATGCGTAGATGTTTTCAGGACTGAACAGGAATATTCCGGGCAGCTTGCGTGTAGTGCAATATCTTTTATAAAATATAACGGCAGGTTTTAACACTGAACCAGGCAGGCCTTTTACAATATTACCCAGGTGCGCACCTACTTTATTAATTTTGCCTTTAGTGATAGAATGCGCTATCGCAGGCGGTGCTAATTTTTTACCGAGTACCGGCGTAATCATGGCCAGGTACATAAATGACATGGCACCGCTCCGGTGTATTGGATCAAAGTACAGTGGATTATCGAGCCATATGGCTGTATTTAATAAATTATTCTCTTTTAAAAAATCACTTGAAAATTGGAACCGGCGCCTGACATATGTTCCATCGGTGTCTCTTTCGAATGAATAATTTGTTTTGTTAGGGTCGCCGTTAAACTTTACACTTGCAATTTTACCCGATAAATGTCCTTGATAATATTTACCTAAAGCAGGGGGAGGAGTTCCTGAATTTTTAAATATTAAACTATTACGCAGCAGTATGCGGGTGCTTTCCTGGGCCCCGGCTGCAAGCACAAATGCCCCGGCCGAAAGCCTGATCAGCCTTTTAGTGCTTACTTCTCTTATAGTTAAGCATGTGATTTTTCCATGCTCGTCAGGCTCCGAAAAATCTCTTGCTTCGTATCCTTCCAGTAACGTTAAGTTTTTTTGCGTTTTAATAGCTGCTTCATAACGTTTGCCAAAGCGAGTGGGCATACTGTAACGCTCCAATTTATCATCAGTTACTATGCCTTGTTTAAAGCCTTCGGCAATTGGCTTTTTTGATAGCCCCGATATTGCTGCTGTATTGAATTGGGGTTTGCCGCATTCAAAATATTTTGCGGCAATAGGGGTAAAGGATTGGATTTCTTTGAAAAGATCGGTATCCCAGGTACAGCCATTATTTAAAATAGGGCGATCAATAAAATCTATATCATCATACATTACACAGCGGCCTCCCCAAGTTGCTGATGTGCCACCCAACCCTTTATTCGTACACTCAAAAGGCGGATGATGATTTACCGTATTGTTTATTTGAATAGAATTGTCCAACGCATTTTCTGCTTGCCGACCAATACCATACTCCACCAGTAAAACCTTTTTTAAAGGGTTTAAGTTAGCATATTCAAGGGCTGTAATAATTCCGGCAGGGCCGCTGCCTATCACACATAAATCAAAACTTACGGGGTAATCATATGGCAACTTCATCTTTAATTGGGTTAGGGCTTTTCAAAAAATTAGTACGTTTTTTTATTGGTTTGGCAGGGTGCCCGCCATATACCGTCCACGGCTCCAGATCGTGGGATGTTACTGATGCCGCGCCCAAAACACTGCCTTCCATACAGCGAACACCGGGTAATACAACTGCCTTTGAGCAGATCCACACATATGGGGATATAACTATGCGTTTCATGATGTAGGTAAAATCAGCCGAATTATAGTCGTGCGTAGCGCCACATAAATAAGAGTTTTGCGAAAGCACGGCATGATGCCCTATATAAATGCCACCCGGATTATAAATCTCTACTCCGGGGCCGATCGTAACAATATCCTCTGTTTCTAATAGCCATGGAGCCCATATGGTGCAATCAGGATATATTACATTTCTATCACCAATTTTCCCGCCGAAGGCTCGTATAACCATCACGCGCCATTTATGCATAGGTCTGGGTGTCCATCTGCATAAAAAAAGCCAGCCCAGGTTCCATGTTAATCTTCTTAATTTATTAGATGATGAAAAAACCGGGCGTAAATAGCCATCAGCGCTATCCTTATTATGGTACGAAAACATCATAAGTATTATAATTTATAGAAACCAAACGCTTATTGTGCTTTAGTTTTGTTGGTCAAAATTTTGTGAAAACGATTGACTACGACATTAACTTTAAAATGCTTTTCATAGCAATGCCGTGCACTATCGCCCATTTTTTCTTTATCTTCCGATGATAATCGGCTCCAGTTATAAAACATGGTGTAAGTGCCATCGTTAGTGTCATCTCCAACTATAGCAGCGCCTCCGTCATGTATTTCGCGCCAGATGTTAACCTGGTTTGATATTAAGACTGCTTTGTTGCATGTTAAGGCCTCCACAACGGCAATTCCAAAATTTTCCTGATGGCTTGGAAGCACAAATGCCTCGCAGCCATAAAATGCACCCCATTTGGCAGCACCGGTAAGCATCCCGGGGAAAAAGACCATTTTATTCAGGGTTTTTGATGATGATACCATTTGATGCATCCTTATACCATAAGGGCTATCAAGGCCCGGGCCGGCTATAATTAGTTTTGGCAGAGTTTTTACTCCCTGCTGATTTGGTTTTTTACTTTCATATTCTTCAATTAACCTTTCATAAGCAGCTATAAGCATATCTGTTCCCTTTTTTTCATGTATCCTGCTCAGAAAGAGAAAATAAGGGCTGTTGCTTAGTTCAGGTATGGTTGTGTTAAAAACATCTGCCATTTTCGTATTGTAGGCTGGGGGAGCTATCACCCCCAGGCCAACAATAGTTTCTAATTTGGGTTTATATGGCCAGAAAGGCTCGCGGGCAAGTATGAGTTCTGTTTCACAGGTAAATAGTATTTCGTTTGCCTGGTGTATAAGATTTTTTTCAATCAACGCCCAGTATAGTACGTTCCTTATCGCTTTTAATCTCCTGCCTTTTGCACGTTGAAAATAAGGATCGAGCATACCGTGCGGCATAACAAATAAATTAGGGAACTTTATCTGTGTACTCTGCTTTTTTAATTTTTTGAAAGCCTGGTAAACTGCATATCCGTGGTATAGCCAAAGGCCATGAACTATTACCGCATCAAAACGGCTGATATTATCTATAAGCCAGGGCAAAAGCTTTTTGCTGTAATACCAGGTATTTTTTGCAGGGCCTAGGGGGTGGCTTATATACCTGTCATCCACATTAAATTGTACATCATCTACACTGGCTACTTCGTTGGTAATACCTAAATTCTCAAGCCCGTTGGCAAATATCCTTACCGCTTCGCATACGCCGCCGGTTTTGGGATCCATACTGCTTATTACGTGAAGCACTCTCATATCGGTAAATAGGCTGATGACTTATTTATTGGTGATGAAATCTTTTGCTGATTTAAGATCGTGTTTACAACTTGTATTACTTCATCTACCTTAATGGATAGTATGCATTTTTTTTGCTGAACGATACATATTTCTAATCCGCAACCTGCACAGTCAGGCAGGTTATAGAGCAGTTGATTATTTTTTCCCCGGGGAAACCATTGGCCGGGCATGTTACGGGCTGAATAGATACCCACGCATGGTGCCCCCACGGCTGCTGCAAGGTGTATTGGGCCGCTATCATGCCCAATAAATAGGCTGGCATTTTTTAATAAGGCAGCGGATACCCGTGGTGTAGTTTTGCCACAAAGATTTATTGCATCATGTCCCCATGCGTTGATGCATTTTTCTGCAACGGTAATCTCGTCAGCGGCACCTATCACTACTAATTTCCATTCCGGAAGTAAGCCGGAAAGTTTTGTTAGCAACTGTTCCCAGTTATGTATACCCCAATCATTCGACTGATTTTTTGTGCCTGTTGATATTGCTAAAACCGGTGCAGCCGGTGCATGATCCATATATACATCCGCTACTGCTATTTCCTCGTCACTTAAGCATAAATCCCAGTTACTTTCCTCGTCTAAATCAATTCTGCCTAATACGCTTATCCGCCTTGCCAGTCTTTTAGCCTCCCATTCATTAATGCCTGTTTCCGGATCGATACAAACAGTAAGGTTTTCTATTTGGGCATCAAAACCTATCAGGTTGCTGATACCTGCAGCTTTAAAAAATAGCCTGTCTCTTAAAAGCGCCTTTTTTGAACGGATTGGTGAAATGTTAACAACGGTATCAATTTTAAGCGCCCGTATCTGTTTTATAATGCCAAACAGTATTTGCAGGTTGCGGGTGCCAACAGGGTAGTTGATAATACGGTTAAAAAAGTAATCGGTCCCCAGTATTGCCTCAAGTGCTGCGGCTTTAGCCATTACAGGTTTGTTAGTAAGCAAGGTAATGTCCGCGTCAGGAAACGAGTTTTTTATTTTATGAAAGCAAGGTAAAGCCATAACTGTATCACCAAGGCTGCCAAGCCTGTAAATAAGTATTTTGTTATTCTTTGAAATGTTCATAAAAGCAAAAGATCTATTGTCGCTAAATGCTCTGATAATCCATATCGACTTTTAACAGCCATTCCTCAAGTTCGTTATAAATTACCGGTGCGGTACCAACATGGGCAACCACACAACTGGCAGCGGCATTTGCCAACCGGGCTGCTTCCGGGGCGGGGGCTCCGGTTGCCAGGGCGGCAGTTAAAGTGGCTATAACCGTGTCGCCTGCGCCGGATACATCAAACACCTGGCGGGCAACTGTTGGCAATAATTCAGTCACATAGCCTTTGTGGCTTATCGCCATACCTTCTGGCCCCAGGGTTACAATGAGTACACGCGGGCTATATAGCTCGTATATGCGCTTGCAAATCTGCTCTAGCGGGTATTTCTCTTCCGGTGCTGGTTCAGGCAACTCAGCAAGCGCTAATGCCTCAGAGCGGTTAGGCGTTAAAAGGCCCACACCACGAAAGGCAAGTCTTCGCGCCGGTTTCGGGTCGACGGCCACCAATAGGTTGGGCAGTTTGCGAGCCTCGTTTAAAACAACGTCGAGTAATGATTGTGATATTACCCCTTTTGCATAATCGGATATAATAACGGCATCAGCATCAGCCATCATTTGGGCCAGCATCTTTTCAAAATCAGGAGACGAATCTATGGTGTAGCATTCGCGCGTATCTTCACGGTCAATACGGCAAAGCTGTTGTGAGTGAACAATAACGCGCGTTTTAACAATTGTTGGCGCCTGAAATAATAATTCAGGGATAATATATTTAACATCTTTACCGGTGAGAATATTTAATAGGCGCTTACCGGCCTCATCTGGTGTGCAATGCCCCATTACCCTGGTTTTAACGCCCAGGTTGGAAAGGTTAAGCGCAACATTGGCTGCACCGCCTGCGGTATAAGTATCCTTTTTAACCTGTACAACCGGTACCGGTGCTTCCGGCGATATCCTATGCACATTGCCCCATATATAATGATCGAGCATCAAATCACCGATAACTAATACTTTAACGGTGCTAAGTTCCTTTAGTAAATACGATAAATTCATAGGATTATAAGTTTAGTGTACTCCAATCAGTGATATCTAATTCCTCCAGCCATTGATGCAGGATTAATGTGTGCATTTCCTGTATGCGTGCGGTTGTATTGCTTGGTATAATAATTTCATAATTGCAAGTGCCTTTTAGCGCGCCCCCGTTTTTACCCCCCAAAAATATGGTGGTGATTTTTTGATGTCTTGCCTGAGTAAATGCTTCGATAATATTAAAACTATTGCCACTGGTACTAAAACCTACTAATATATCGCCAGGCTTGCCAAGGCCCTGTAATTGCCTTGAATAAATATAATCGAAGCCATAATCGTTACCGATACATGTTATTGCTGTAACATCTGCATTAAGGCAAATAGCCGGTAAACTCCTGCGTTCTGCTTTATATCGGCCAACAAGCTCTTCACTCAGGTGCAGCGCGTCAGCAGCACTGCCGCCGTTTCCGCAAGTGATAAGTTTACCACCATTAAGGATTGATTGTTTTATGGCTGATCCGGCTGCATATATGCTTTCCTCGAGCTGTTTACTTCTTGATAATACATCAATCAGCTCATCAATAGTAGCGGAGTATGATGATGTCGTCATCTCCTGTGTGGTGAAATTGCCTGGTGATATCATAGCGTATATCAGTTTAATGAATTGTCAATGGCCAATTGTTGGCCCGTTTATATCTTCAACAGGTCGTAAGGCCCATAATTTGCGATTAGGTGCGCGTAATGCGGCAAGTGCAAGCCCGCCGAGGATAACATCAAAGCCAAGTGATGTTGGTTGGGCCCATTGGCCCTGCATTATAGCCAGGATGCCGATGCTGCAGATCATCCAGGGTAAAAAATCGCCTACGGCTAGTTTTTTAAAGCTGTCAACAGCCATGTTCCAGACAAAGGCAATCCGGATGAGAATTACAGAAAAACCCATGATGATGCCCATTTCACCAATCAAACGGCCCCATTCGCCTTCAGATATCAGGTAAACGGTATGATCGCCGGCTATAAGCATGCTGCCAACACTCGTGCCCATTCCTATACCGTAGCCGAAAAATGGTTTCTGTGCTGATTCTATGATCGCGCCTACCATTCCACCTAAAAAACGGTCGACAAATACACCGGATACACCGCCCTCGGTTTCATTAGCGCTGGTAAACCTGTGTGTAAAAACTTCAAGCGGCGTGGCAAAAACGCTAAACTGGCTCAGCACAAGAAATGTGATGATGAGCGCTACGATAGCTAGCAGCATTTTTCCGAGATACTTTGGATTACGGGATATGGCTACAAGTGAAAATAATACGCATGCCAGTACAAGCGATAATAAGCTGCGGCTGATGGATAAAGGGATGGCTATTAATACCCCAAGTGTTGCACCTATTAATGCCAGGCGGTTTATGCTGTTAGGCGTAAGCCAAAAGTAAAATACATAAAGTGCAGCAAACCCAAAAAATAATGCCGTTCCGTTTGTGAATGAGAAGGTAGCCGGTGGCCTGAAAAACCCCATTGCTCCATCAAAACCTCCGCCTTTCATATCGCCTCCCACGCCACGGTTCACAAAGGCTGACTGCGGGCTATAGAACTGCATGGCTATTAGGATGGCCATAGGTATGGTTATCCAGATAGTTGTTTTGCCTATTTTAATAACATCATCCCGATCAAACACTTTGCCTATCACAAATATTAAGGGAAAGTGAAACATCAATATGCGGGCGCCATAAATTGCTACTGCAAAATTGCCGTGGCCAAAAGCTAATGCGGTAACTATACCTATTAAACCGATTGTGATCATCCCGTTAACATATAGGTTTGAAGGGAGCAGATTACGTTTCCATGCTAGCAGAACAAGCCACAGCGCCAGAGGATCACGCACAACGAGCAGGGGAGTGGACAGGCCCGGAAACACCCATTTACGAAGTGCACCTTCAAATATTAATAATAAGAAATATGCCCATATCCCTCTTTTTAATAAGAGGTTAGGGTCTCTGCGATCAACCGGCTTAGCAACATAAAATTGCGATGAAAGGTTGTTTACCCTAATTTCTCCTGTTGACATGTTAAATAGTTTAATTGAGGGTAGGATTATTCAAAATATTGAGTAATTGATTGGGCTATCCTATTGCCGTATGCATCCCAGGTATAACCGGTAGCTTTTTTCATGGCTTTTCTACCCATTTCAGCTACGCGGTTACGGTTATCCATAAACCACGATATTTTTTCGGCAATAATTTCGGGTGAACAGGTTGGTACAAGAAATCCGGTTTCGCCTTCTTCAATGAGGTCGGCGCCGCCGGTATTTGGTGTGATAATTAGGGGTAACCCCTGACTCATGGCTTCCTGCATTACAAGTGCCCGGCCTTCAACAATTGATGGCAGGCAAAATACATCGCAACTACGCATTAATTCCAGTACCTTTTCGTTTGGTCTGCCTGCTTCATAGGTAAAGTCGGCTAATTCATTGCGATAAAATTCCGCAGGTGCCAGCAAGGAACCCATTACAACCAGTTCTACGTTTTTACTGTTTATCTTTTTAATTGCTGTGAACAGATCTGCAAGCCCTTTACGTTGCCCCATTGACCCTGCAAATAAAACACGGAGGGGTTTGTTAGTTGACTTTAAGCCAATACTACTTTCATCGCATGTTTTATCAAATTCCGGCGAGCCAAAAGGGGATACGATAAGCTTTTTATTGGTATACGCAGGCAATGAATCCATAACAAATGAACCTGGCCCAACTACAACATCTGCAAGTTCAAACTCCTGTGTTTTTCGCTCCAATTTGGCAGCAGAATCGTGTATACCGCCTCCAAGAGTTGGAGCCCATTGTGGTAAGCGTTCTGCCTCCTGGTTCATTAATTGTTTTACTGTTTTCCAATAGGCTATAGGCAGATCATATATACATTTTATACCAAGTATTTTTGCTTGTTTAAATGTTTCCAGTGCGCCATCTTCATAAGCATAAACTGCATCGGGCTTTAACTTATTTGTAGCGAGTTGTTTTGCCGTATTTCTATCCAAATCATGGTACACCGCATCAATACTTGCCCATCCTTTTTCGTGTTCAATGCAATTCTTGTAACCAAGTTTGGGCATAATAATCCGGGCAAGTTCAATAACAGGGCGGGTGTGAATTTTTGATTTAGATACCGGGAACGATCTGCGTAGCCATTCTTTACGGAGATTATTCGGCAGTAGCTTTATCCACAAAGCATCAGGATCAGCAACCAGCGTGGTGTTAAAACCGGCCAGCATATCAGCATTGGCAAGCCCGGTCATAACCGCGCGTACATTGCGGTTGCCTGTTGGATGAGATAAAATAACTTTCATGAATGCTTATGTAATATGATATCGGCAGAATAAAAAAAGTTAGCTGTTTATCCAGCTTTGCATGTCAATAGCAATTGCTTCCCAACTTCTGGTTAACCAAAACCATTGGTGTAACAGTAGCCGGCGTTTTTCTCCCTCAATAGTTGATACAATGTTTTGATTGTTTAATAATTCATTAGGCCGAAATATGGCGCATCCCGGTGGTTCATCTAAAGAAAATGGCGCTTCACATATAACAGGTACGGCATGTGCTGATAAAGCTGCAAAAGTGCCTGATTTGCGAAGACTATCTGCCGTCTGGCCTACCAATGCGGCTTCTGCGGTTAACATTCTATCCGAAACTTCGCCCGGGGCAAGAATGCCCGTTTGTACCAATACATCAGGACCCAGTGTGCTTTTTGTTAATCTTAGTTCTTCTGCCGCAAATTGGTTATCGAGTGGGCCTATTGCGTAGATCTTTTTAATTACTCCTTTATTGTATAGATCTTTTATTAACGGCAGGTGTTGTTGAATGGTCCACAATCGTGTGTGTGCCAGGCCAAATGTTACCCATTCGCCGCGTTTTCTTACACTATTTAAACCATGTTCTTTATTGGCGGGTAAAATATTGGCACCTACCAGGCTTAACCTTATTTTTTTATTGTTGGTTAATATTTCAATTTTAGTTTTTTGTTCATTGGTTACCACGGTAATGCCGCTTGCAAGTTTGCTTAGGCTTTTTACTGTCTGCTTTATTAATGAATTACGTAACCTGTGATGGATTCTCAATCCCCTGCTATCGTCCCATGTTTCGTGAAAAAAAACATATATGCGATTTCCTGATGAAGCTGTCTTAAATTGTTTTAAAGTATTCAACAGGTCGGAGGGCAAGCCAAATTTTGAGTAGCTTGTTGGCGTAAAGTTTAAAATCAAGTCAGTTGCTGATCCCTTTGTAATGCTTTGTTGTAATAACTTTTTCCAGTAGACAGTTGTAATAGACAACGGTTTATCCTGAGTTGCAGCCGGGAAATACTGAATACCTATTTTTACCGACTTATAAGATTTATTTAGCGCAATTGCCGTTTTATATGCGTAATCACTTACACCGCAAACACCCGGGGGGCAGGTTGGGGCAATAATAATTAATTGCCTGTTAATGCTGTTACTCATTATAAAAAATGATAAAATCTTGTGTTTGTAATTAATTATAAACTATTTCGGGTTCAGGTTTTACAGTAGTTTTTATCACCTTTTTCTTTTTAAGGAATCTTTTTTCCCATAACTCGTATGAGAAGTGTGCAGCAAAGGAGGTCAATGCCATCACAATTAATAATTCTAAAATTTTGCTGCCAGGGAAGTGGTGTATTTTGGCATCAATACCAAGGGTTATGAAAATAATTATAGGGTGATAAACGTATATTCCGTATGAGATTTTACCTAAATGCTGAAACAGTTTCAGCTTGGTAAATGAAAATAGCCAGGCATCTTTTCGTTGGATGAGGTTAGCGATCAGGGCCGCACTTGTTAAATTTAATAAAAAATAGCCCCATACCCACTGAAACGCCGATGGTAAATTTGTTGGCCACCCTAATGAAGCGAATGAGTATGTTGGAATTACCATAACGAGAACTAACCCGGCGATTAGAGTTACCGATATACATAAATAAGCTATCACCGGTTTGCAAAGAAAATGCCTGAATCTTCTATCGCACAATAAAGCCCCAAATACAAAGGCATCAAGATGCGAAAATGGCAACACATAGGGAGCCAGTGCCTCTTTTACCGGGGTGCCATGGTAACCAACCAGGTATGTTATATGATTGCACACAACATATTCCATTATCCGGATAAACATGGCCATGAATATTAGGATAAACATCACCCTGAAAAAATATTTTTCAGGTAGTTTCCATAGAAAGAAAGGCCATACCAGGTAAAATTGCCATTCGAGTGCCAGGCTCCACAGATGCCCGTACACCATATGGAAAGTATAACTATCAAACAACCATCTGAAATTTAGTGTGTAAGTGAGTAACCATAACCATTCACTATTAATTGCTTCCGGTTTTTTTGTAAAAAGGTAGAAAATGCCAAGTAAACCTAAATAACCAAAATACAGCGGGAACAAACGCCGCATCCTGCGGTTATAAAAAACTTTGAAAAAAGTTAACATCCCTTGCGCTTTGTATTGCCTTTTCCCATTGAGTATTATGCCTGAAATTAAAAATCCGGACAATACAAAAAAGAACTGTACACCTATCCACCCGGCCGGGAAAAGTAAATAGTGATAGGCAATTATAGCAAGTGCTGCTAAGGCCCGCATGCTATCCAATTGGGGATTGTATTTCATATTCGGCTAAAAGTTGTAAAGTGATAAAGTGTATGTGGTGTATATGAATACAATCAATATTTATATAAGGGGCTTTTGTCAAGCCAGTGCTTTTGCCCAGTCAGCAACCTGCTTTAGTCCGTCATTCATACTGTATTCAGCACTAAAGCCAAGTTGTGATAGCTTGCTAATATCGGCCCGCCAGTTCAACGGATCGCCTTTGGGTACTTTGCCATCAAAAGTTACCTCTATATCAATACCTAAATGTTTTACAATGCAATTGGCAACATCGGCTACGGTGTTTTCAACGCCCGAGCCCAGGTTATATATGGCGAAGTCTGTATTTGTCTGTGCACTAAGTACCGTAAGTACTGCCTGGCAAAGATCTTCAACATAGAGAAAATCACGACTTTCCAGACCGGTGCCAAATAACTGTATACTCCGTTCACCAAGTGCAGCAGCTCTTATGGCGCGTAAGCTAACGTCATAAATTAACTGTTTCCTCAATCCTGGCCCATACACAGAAAATATGCGAAATATGGTAGCCTTCAGACCCATCGCCCTTGAATAATTTGCCAGTAATGACTCAGCCAAAGATTTGTGAATGCCATATGGCGAAATAGGCTGTACGGGTGTATGTTCGGTAATCGGCAATGTTTTTGGATTGCCATAAACGGCAGCGCTGGAAAAGAAAAATATTTGTGCCTGCGGTTGGTTTTTGAGTAGATAAAGTGCTATGCGTGCTGTTCCTGGCAACAAGCTCGAAAAATCACCATATGGGTCATTTACCGATAAAGCTACGGATGCCCCCCCCGCCAAATGGCAAACAGCGGCTAAATGATGGCCTTTAAGCAATTGATCAAGGTCAACATTTTCAAGGGATGAGGTAGCAAAGCCAACCCACAAATGTGGGCGTAGTGGAGCTCTCAAATCAATGCCTATCAGTTGATAACCTTGTTTTGCGGCTTCGTCTGCCAGGTAGGTACCTAAAAACCCTGAAGCTCCCGTGATTAATATAGTTGGGGCCATGTTCATGAAAAAAATAGTTTAGGATTGTCAAAACACTCTTTCCAGCGGGTGCCCATTACAGCCGGTGAAAAATTTTGTTCGTAGTATTTCCTCAGTCTAATGGGATCAAATTCATTGTCCACTAAGCGGTTTACAAGTATTGATAATCCTGTAGTTATCTCATCCTGGGTAGGTTGAACCAGGATAGTGTCTGGATTGTCCAGGCAACAGTCGCGGATAGCGCCTATATTGGTAGCCATAAACGGTAAACCATAAGCCATCGATTCCAATAAAATCAGGGGCAGGCCTTCCATTTCTGTGGATGTTAAAACCAGGCCATCGTATGATGCCATTAATTCGGCACCCTCCCGGTTGGCAGGATAGCCCCCACAAAACGTAATTTTGTTTTCAAGGTTGAGGTCTTGAGCAAGCTGTTTCAGATGATTTTCCTGATCACCCTTACCCCATAAATCAAGTGCTATATTAGCTGATGCAGGTAAAGCAGCAAGTGATTTAAATAGCAGATTCAACCCTTTATTGCCGGCTAGTCTCCCAAAATATGCTAGCCGGACCCGTTCCTTTGATTTATCTTTTGTTGATTTCAACACACCATCTACCGGTGTCTGCGGGAAACATGGCAGCCAGTTTACACCTGAAGGATCAGCAAGCGTTTTTTTCCAGTAGTCAAGCATCGATGGCGCCTGAACAGCAATACCATCGAAATTCTTACGGCTGTTATTCCAGATATCTTCTTCCTGCGATCTGTCAGCTATAAAATCCTGGGCAATTTTGAAGCAGCCTGACGACAGAAATTTACTAATGAAATTTGATGAGTTTGACAGGCCTATACTCACAAAAATATCAGGATTATAACGCCTTGCGCGCATGCCCGATAAAACGAGATTCCAATATTTAGTGATTTTTTGCAGACCGGAAACTTTATGCTCCACTTGCCCTATTAAAGCAATGCGGCCAAAAGGTTGGTCATGTGTCTTTCTATCAGTTATGTTGATGATTTTTACCTCGTAACCGGCCTGTTTTGCAAAATCAAATAGTTTCCGGTAAGCAGTTTGTGCACCCCCCAAACCATCAGTATGGCCCATCAATAGAATTTTTTTCGGAAACGTGTGACTCATATTGTACTGATTTCGCTGCTAACTGGTATGTTTTTTAATTAAAGACTACATGTGGTATAGGCGACTGCGGCTTTTTTTAAATTGTTGACAGGTACTAACTCATCCTTAGTTTTGTAGGCATTCAATATCACATTTACTGAAGTAGCCTGATATATGCCTTGTTTAGCCATTGCACCTTCTTTGTAGTGTTTGTCGGCCTTTGATATTAATACGGGTATTCCTCTTTCCATCCAGGCCAGTGCTGATCCGCTTTTGTTGATCCCGTCTACCGGGCTGGTTACCACGCCAATATTTATAAGCTGCATACAACGGTTGATCTTTCCAGTTGATAGAGCGCCGGTTTGCCAGAAAGTGGTATTGGGCATAGTTTTAATCAAGTCTAATGTATGTTGATCCCTGTTATTGCCTATGAATATAACCCCGAGTTTTAATCCTCCTGATTTTGCAGCTAATGCTGCCAATTCCAGTAGCTCATCAAGCCCCTGGCAACTATAGGTGGTTCCGAAGAAACCCAGGGTAAGCCATGCCTGAGGGTTTGTTACCAGCGAAGAAAGACCTGTTTCATCAACCAGGTGCTGCCAGTCATTTTCATTACATTCCTCATTGGCAGGTACATTACCAAAAATGGGTACTACAATGGCTTTGATGCCTATATTTTGCAGGAAACTCTGGTAAGGTTCTATACTTGTGAAAATGGCTTCGGGTTTTAGCCCTTTTATCATTGTTTTCAAAAAGAATTTCTGTGTTTCGCCCAGGATTTTCTCTTTTTGCCCGGCAGTTATCGCCATACCGCACCAAAGCTCATGGAGCATAAGATGCAACCTCCTTTTATTTAAAGTTTTGCGAAGTTTTAACAGGATATCTATTGGTAAGCCATATTTGTTAAAACCAAAACCTACATATTGTAAACTGACCATATCCGGGTCAAATGTTTCCAGCCGATTATGTAAATACTTGTATCTATCGGCCATACTTAAAGATGAAGATAAACGAAACACCGATAAGCCAACTGTATGGAGCCATTGAATATCTTTTTTTATAAGAGCAACATAGGGGTCGTTCAAAGCCACTGCTTCGGCCTTATGCCCTTGTTTAATGATTTCACAAGCCAGTCGGCGCACATAATCGCCTACGCCATCACGGCCAGGCTCAAGAGAGGCACAGATAAAAGTGATTTTCATTTTTAACTCGTGAAATGCTTAGCTTGTTTAAAAGCCGGTTAGGTTAAGTTTTGCAGAACACTTCTTTTTAACTTTGTAAAAAAATGGCGCGATTGAATCAGTTCCGGTTTTCTGAACATCAGGCCCAAATAACTTGATAGCCTGCTGCCCACGTTTTTATGTGCATTCTTATATTCCCAGTCGCCAATATGTTTTTCGGGTAATAGCTGGTATTTTAAAGCTGATTTTATTTCTTTTTTAAAAGATCTGAATAGCGGATTTTCCAATAGTTGATTGTAAAATTCTATCAACTCATCCGCATGGCTATCACGTATCACTAATGTTTTTGAATTTTCATGATACCTGAAATGAACAAGTACCTGATCGTTATAGATTACCTTTTTAAATTTCACGAAATAAGTAGTGAAGAATATTCTATCGAAGTAATAAGATGAGTTCTCCTGAAATTTGCTTGTTGCTTTAATGTTATTTAAATCGCACCAGATGCCTGGTTGATGAAATGTGCTTTTAAGAGATATGAACCGATTACTGGTAAGCGCTTTATTTTCAACGATGTCTTTAAACTCCGGATCATTGTCATAAAAGTTGTAAACTTTACCTGCAATGGTATAGCCGCTTTTAAATGCTTCGGCTATATTGGCCAAAGCATTGGGGGCGAGGTAGTCATCACTATTGATCCAGTTAAAAATCTCACCGGTACATTTGTAAATTCCTTTGTTTATAGCGTTGGCTTGCCCTTTATCTTTTTCGCTAACCCAAAAGGTGATCCATTTTTCATACTTCTTAATAATTTCAACCGTATCATCTTTGCTGCCACCATCAATAATGATATACTCCAGGTTGGGGTAATTTTGTAACAGGATAGAACGAATAGTTTCTTCAATAAATTCCCCCTGGTTGTAACTTGGCGTAACTATCGAAATTTTAGGCCATTGGGTTTTTGATGAATAAATATCATCCTTAACTTCTTCGTCCCATGGCCATCCACGTTTTTGACCAGCAGATGGTAGTTTATTCAGTAACGACATCTTTTACGCTTTTAACTTTGTTAATCATAATGAAGCTGAATAGAACATGCATTACAGCTTCAAAGCCTGCTACATATAGGTTTAGCAACAGTATGCCATGTAAAGTGGATATATTGATCAATGATGCTGATACGGCAATGGCAGCAATACTTAGTGGTATCAGTATGATCGGTTTTATAGCCCAGCCGCGGTGTGTGTATAAGGAAAAAGAGGAACCTGCTATTAATGCAACGCAACTACCGGCAATATTTAATACCATTTCGTTTTTCAGGTTGGAGTAGGAGGGGCCCAGTATCCACAAAATAGGTGTTGGGAACAACCAAACTACGGTTATGATTAATGCCATTAATACAAATAGTACCAGCTGTATTTTGATATAATTACTTAATAAAACTCTTTTATCATTAGCTAAGCGAGCAAAGCGGGGCGATATCAATGTTGAAAAAAGTACGTTGAATAAGCCGAGTACCATTACCAGTCGGCCAAGTGCGCCAACTTGGGCTACAGCAGTTGTTGACCCGAAAATTGATATGAGCCAGATAGTTATTTGACCAGATGCACAGTAATAGATGGCACCCGGTAAAATTCGTTTTACAAAAGCTAAGATCTCTTTTGTAATTATCGGATCAGCCTTTTGATCAAAACGGGCATATTCATAAGAGGTTTTTCTTAATTTTAGGTTTGCCCAAATTTGGGGTAAACCTGAGGCGAGTACCGCAATATATGCCCATGGAAAAGTGAATATAGTAAGCCCAATAAGCATTAACCGCAAAATATTGGTGCCAACCTGTATTTTTTGAAGCGGCGCGATATCTTGTTTTAATTTGGGAGCGACTTCAAGTAAGGTGCCTGATAATGACGTGAAAAACGCCGGTATTAACGACAAAGTGATCAGGGATGCCATTAGCCAACTTGCACCGTGATGCAGCAATAGGTACAATAAAATGGGTACGGCTACAAGTAAACTTCCTATGGCTAGTTTCTTTCTCAGGTCGAGCCCGGTCGCTATTACCAGTCCCAGCTTTTCACGGTCCATCCATATTTTACCGCCTTGCGACATTACTCCCGTTGATACGCCTCCGTCGGCTAACAAAATCATAGTGCCGAGCATGGTATTAGCCAGGGTATATAGTGCATATTCTTTGGTTGGCAATAGCCGTATGATAATAATTGCACTTAAAAAACCAATTAACTGAATGATCAATTGCGCGGAACCGGTGATGGTAATTAGTTTACCCCATTCAATTATTTTAGCATATTTTGAGTGAACGGGCAGGTTTTGTACAGCAGCTTTCATAGTTATTAGCCCCGCGATAAATGGGGCATTGTAATGTCAGGTATAATAATGTTTAAGGTGGTTGCGGTGGCAACGCTTAATTTCGGAACAAATTCAGGAGCGCTGTTTTCTTTGCTTGGGGTTCACATAGTAGCTATTGTCATAATTATAGCCATAACCGTATTTTGAGCGTTGGATACCATTGAACACAATATTCAGGTTAGGAAGTTTGTCTTCTTTAACCATCTGTTTTATAAATGTAAGCTCTGATTTATCGGTATAACCTTGTTTAACTACGTATAAGGTAACATCACAAATTCTTGCCAGCAACAGGGCATCTGTTACCAGGTGAAGCGGCGGTGTATCGATCAAAATATCATCGTAATCGCTTCTTAACTTATTAATCAGGACATCAAGCTTTATATTGTCCAGTAATTCGGATGGATTGTCAGGTATAGGGCCGGCTCCAATCACATCTAAATGATGATGGATACCGGAGGGCTGGATTATCTCTGCCAATGTTATTTCACCTGTAAGGTAATTGCTTAAGCCCGGCTGATCGCTCTTTAACTTTAAGATCTCAGATATCTTAGGCCTGCGCATATCCAGTTCTAATATTATTACCTTTCTGTTGGTTGCAGCCAGTGCAGCGCCCATATTACTGGCAATAAAACTTTTACCTTCACCGGCAACGCTCGAAGTAAACATAGTTACTCTGCCGCTTGGTTTATCAGGGTATAACAAATGCAAATTAGTGCGTAACGATCTGAACTGCTCCGTTATGGCGTATGCACCCTTTTCAAGCACGGCAATCTGCACATCTCCCTTGTTTTGGTTTAATTCGCAAATAACGTGAGCGCCTGTTGCCTTTTCTATTTCAGAACGGGTCAGCACTTTGTTTTTTAGTAAATCGCGGCCATAGATAAAGGAAACAGGTACACCCAGACCAAGCAATAATGCCAATACATAAGGAACTTGTTTTTTTGATTTTGGCGCAATAAAGTAAGGTTCTTCAACTGTACGGATACCGGTTATGGTAGAGGCATAGCTTAATGAAACCTCTTCCTTTTTCTGAAGCAGATAGATATACAGGTTCTCCTTGATGCTTTGCTGGCGCTTAATACTGATATATTGTCTTTCCTGACCGGGAATGTCTTTAATTGAAGCTTCAAAACCGGAATTGTTGTGCTGAAGTTCCCTTTGTACAGATAGCAAGGAAGATTTGATGCTGACGATGGTTTCTTTTATTTGGGTTTTAGTTGATTTTATTTGTCTGTTTAAAGGGTCAAATATGGGATTCTGTTCGGGAGTAGTTGCTAGCAACCTGTCGTGTTGCAGCTGTAGTTTTGATAGCTGGTCAACAAGGCTGATCAGGCCAGGATCAGAAATGCCCAGAGTAGCAGGCACATTGCCGGATGAAGTACTTGAATTAACATAACGTTCAATACCTTCAATTACATTAAGCTGGATATTAACGTCGTTTAAACGCGAATCGTTCGACTGAACATTGTCTAAATAGAATTTTGATTTGGATGAAATGTCGGTGAGCCCTATGCTGCTTTTAAAGCCCTCCACATTTTTTTCAGCGTTAGTTAATTCACCTGTAAGTGTAGAAAGCCTGTCGTCAATAAATTTAAGGGTGCTTTGGGTAACCTTGTTTTTATCTTCAATGCTTGAAATTTTGTAGGCATTGATCAGTTGGGTTAAAATTTCTTTTCCCCTTTCCGGGATTTCATCTTCAAGCTCCAATTCAATAATAGGCGCGTCTTTATTAAGCGTTACTGCAATTGCGTTTTGGTATAAGGTAACCACGTCTTCCGGGTTTTGGATACTTATGTTAATTGTTTTGCCAATGTAACTGTCAAAATTTTGAGTTTTTGTAAGTTCCCAGATACCCAGATCATTTTTTAATAACGTATTAAATTTGTACACTGGTGATTCACCATTTGATGATTTTATTACAAAGGAATTGGCATCTTTAATAAAAATTAAGAGTGACAGATCTCTCCCGTCTCCGGAACTGTGTATCAGCTTAAACCGAATCGGCGTGTTAACATACAAATCACTATGCTTGTAGTTGTTTTCATCTTTATAATTGGTTGCCAGTTGTAAAGCGTCAACAACTTCGCGTATCAATGGCCTGGACTTGATGAATTCGACTTCGCTTTCAATGTCCTTTGGCTGGGCCGTAACATCAAGTTCAGCGAGCGCTTCTTTGGCATCCGGCGATTTTTTTTCATCAGTTATAGCCAGCGTAGCTTTTATATCATAAACAGGTTTCGTGCTTTTGATATAAAAATAAGCAATACTGAAGGTTAGTGCCAGGCTGATTAGAAAAAAAGGCCAGCTATGCAGGTATTTGGTAAATAAGCCACGGATGTCTTTTTGCGGGACGTGTTCCTGGTCGGTAAACGCGGAGGATAGAAAAAGGCGCTCGTTTTTCATAATATTATTTGTTTACTACAGCGGTAAGTACAATAGTTGCGACTAGAGATAAAGCACCTAACAGCAGGCTTATTGTTCGATAACTTCTATCACCTGAATTAGATTTTGTTTTATCCGGTTGCACATAAATTACATCGTTGTTTTTTAGATAATAATAGGGCGACTTAAATAAGTCAGCCGAAGTAAGGTCTATGTTAACATATTGTCTGTTGCCATTAATTTCTCTTATCAGTAGTACGTTATTTCTGATGCCTGTTATATTCAGATCTCCCGCAAGCCCAAGTGCTTCAGGGATGGTAACCCGCTCATTTTGTATCGGGTAAACATTTGGATGCGCTACGTCCCCTATCACCGATATCTTGAAATTCATGATCCTTACATTAACAGACGGTTCTTTTAAATAGGTTGCCAGTTTGGCTGCTATTTGCTGCTGAAGATCGTTAGTGGTAAATCCTTCGGCTTTCATGCTTCCCACTAAGGGTAATTGTATATTACCATTCATATCTACCAAATACCCGTTTGGTTTCACACTATCATCTTTCCAGGCATCAGGGTTAAGGCTGGTGACCGTAATTCCTAAAATATCCTGTTTTTGAATGGTAATCGGTGAATAATTATCAATTTTCTCATTTACAGTGTTTGAACGGTTCACATTCTGAAAATAGGGGATGTTCTTGTACGAATTGCAGGAGGATGCCGCAAAAAGAATAACGGATGATACAAATAATAAGAGCGTACGGTGATTTATATTTATATTCATATTGGTTAATTAGGGTACGATGAATAGGCGTATTGCGGTAAATATTCTGTTATTGAATTGCCGGATGCGTAATCGAATAGTTAAAAGGAGTGTGTTTTTTATCCAGATAGTATGGCTTCGCCATTTCACTTACAGTGACCTTATTTGCAATAAAACAATCAGGGAATATCGTTAATGCTAATATTGTCAGCACTTGGATAAAATATTTTCATAAAATTAGGCTTATTGTTATTGGTTTTGTAAAATTATGTCAATCTGATACAATGTGTGAAAATGTGTATAACGCGGCGCTGATTATTGTGAAAAAGTGAGAAGTAAGCGTCAATAAAATGAGGTGATACGGATTTTAACGTTGGATTTACGTTTCTTCTGCGATTATTAAAGTTGTGCGGAATTGGTAGATTGTTTCGGAATAGTTGATTTTTAAAATATCATGTCGTATTTTAATCGGGAGAAACAAAACCTTATGGATTGATTAGTAGCTATATATAAAAACGTGTATCTATAATTAGATACCTATATTAAATTATTATTAATTAATTAGAAACTGAATTTATTTGGTACGATAATTTCTAGATATATCCCGCATAAGTTAAATCGTGAAAATATGATAATTGGATTAAAAAAAAATATCGCCCAGTGGATGGTTATTTATACCCGATCTAATTTTGAAAAAAAAGTTGATAAGAATCTTAAAGAACAGGGGATTGTTTCTTATTGCCCGTTGATCACATCCCGCAACAAATGGGCTGATAGGGTAAAGACGGTAGAAAAGCCTTTTTTTTCATCATATCTTTTTGTAAAAGCTTCTCCGTTAGAGGTAAATAAGATTAAGAGTTCCCCAGGGGTGATTACTTTGTTATCTCATAATGGTAAACACGTGGTAATTACAGAGCTGGAAATTGAGCAGATCAGATCAATTACACAAAACTACGCGGATGCTGAGGTTATTAGCTTAAAAAGTTTAAAAATTGGCGACAAGGTAAAAATAACCGACGGCCTGCTTGTGAATAAAGAAGGCCTTGTAAACAAGATTATGGGAACAAAAGTACTCATGGTTATTGAACAACTGGATTGCGCCGTTGTTGTAAAAGTTAATCAACTGGCCTTAAATGTCGCCAGTTAGTGATCCGAAATATTCATTAAATTAACAATAACTGTTGGTTTTATTAAAAAAATTGAAGAATTAACAATACTATGGATACGCACCGTGGACAAATTGTAGAAATGGTAATCAGGCGCGAGGGCTATAGTATAAGTGAATTGGCCAGGCTCGCCAAAGTTAACCGCAGATCGGTGTATTACTGGTTTAATCAACAATTTTTAAAAACAGAAATAATTTACCAGATAGGTGTGTATATAAAACACGACTTTTCTATTGAATTTCCCCATATATTTAAATCGGATGATTTTAAACAATTGAATACATTTGGTAATCTCAATATTGTTAAAAACCCTGAAGTAAACACAGATGCCGAGTACTGGAAAAATAAATACCTTGAAATCTTAGAAAAATATAATGATCTTTTAGTAAGGACCGCCGAATGGTATGCCAATGAGAATCGTGCTGAAAACAATGATATTGTGCGGTAAGTTGCTGAAATACAGTGATCAATCTAAATGGTTATTGCCGTAAATGCTTTTAAGGTAGAGGTTTACCTCACGCAGGAATTTTAGTTGAGGGCGTATCTCTTCCAACGTTGAATTTTTGCTATCATTATCTAAAATGGCATCTGCTATACTACCGATCATGTTATCAAAGCCTTCTTTAGTAATATCCATAAAAGCTGAGCTATGGATTAAAAAGTCTTTAAATTCCCGGATATTGATATCGAAGTCTATTCCATTGATAGTGAAAGAGTTATCCTCTTTTTCACGATAGTCTTTCTTTTTTTCACTTATCATTACTTGTAATCTATATACGTACATTAACGGATGAGATAAGTTAATATCAGATCCAAAGACCTTTCTTACGTGCCTGGAAATAAAATTGTTTCATACTCCAAGATAATTCCTCAAAAAAAATTATCTATCAGTTAAAGAACTGGAAATAAAAATAATGTACTGTTAATAGTTATAGCACATAATATACCATTATTAGGAATATTGCTAATCAAAAGTCGTGTTTTATAAATTGTATTTAACATAAATAGTTTTTAAAGTAATTTTTTCTTCTTCTCTGTAAATTGGTGAAATGAAGTCGTTATCAATATTTACACTTAGTGCAACTTTATTAAGCACCTATTTTTTTTACTAAAACCATTTAATTATCGGTATGCCAAATTTCTTATTTCTAATTGAATCAAGCTTATATTCATTTTATTCATTTTTAAATCGAGACTTAAATTGCACGATTTGGGTATTTATTTGCACGTTTTGTTGCGCCCCGAAATAACTGATTTGTGATTTTAAGATTACTTTTAGGTTTTAATAATAATTAAAATATTATTTATAACGATATTGTTACTTGTATTTAATGTAAAAGTATTAGATATGCTATTTATAAAGTCAGAAAAATGATTGTTAGTATAGGTTTTGGCTTGGGAGCCCTGGCGAAACAGCTGTTATTTGATGTGTTTCTTATTCCCCAATTGGAGATAGAACCTGAAACAGGAACAGCGTGTATGCTGATAGAAACGCATTGCTATTGGTAGTAAATGAGCGCGAAATGAGGTCTGAATTGTATTGAGGATTTAAACACAGACTTTTATGGTTGTTCTGTTTATAGAATACACTTCTATACTAGAGGTCTTGCAATTTTTAGAAATTACCGGCCAAAATAGCCATATAGCAACAAACCTGTCAATAGAAAACCTGCAATTAAAAATTCTTTAATAAGGTGTTTTGTTAAGTTTGACATAAATTTCTGTTTATTGTTAATGGATAATTTATTTTCGACTTAAAATTTGAGGCTTCGGATCGATAACCTCAAATCTTCATATATACTACGGTTGTAATATTTATACTCCGGCGAACTTGTTTCCGAAAACATAGAGTACGATCAATAGTAAAATTATAATTACTATTACAAATTTTCCAAGTTCTGCCAGATCTGCCTGACCATAGATGACTGCTTTAAAAGATTTTGTTAATGTTCTCATATAATGTATTGAATTAAATTAGCTAGTCATTAGCTACGCCTGCAAATAAGTACAGCGCATCCGTTATTTTTTAACACGCGATTGCTTTTTTGTGTATCAGGTTTACCTTTGTTAATCACTGTTTTTCTGTCCATAGCATTGTGGATAACTAGATGATTATCATAAAATTAAGTGTAATTCGCGCCGAAGATGGGATAAATTTGAAAATTGATACAATGTGTGAAAATGTGTATAATGATTTCACAACAATTAAGGTAGATTGGCTACATGATCAACACGTTTGCGGATTTTATCGCCATAACATATCGTGCCACCCTCTAGCCGGAGGTGAATTCTCTGAAATTCTGAAAAGATAAATTTTACCGAAACATAGCAGCCATAATAATACCCTGGCGGGTGTAATGGTCGTTTTTTGATGAAGCAAATGGCACGTGTGTGAAATAGGAGACTTAACTGGGCTAAGCCACTCAGAAAGATGGGCGAACCGTTAAAACAACAAAGCCTGGTATGAAAATACCAGGCTTTGTGTCGATTGATCTCTAAAAGTACTCCCGACGATACAGATTTCGAACCGTTTTTTGGAAGATTTGCAAGTATTGTTGCGTTTAACTGCTTGAAACGAGGTTTTTAAATAAGACGACAAGAATGTTATCGAACCGTTCCAGCAACCTGGTTCAATGCTATTTACTATTATCTATCGCAAGTTTATTGATTTGCTAAAACATCAAGTAATCCTAATAAATTTGCGTTATGCGCTGCTCATGTAACTGTGTAAACAAGCGATACATTTTCGCTGCAAGCATCGACGGCTTTCAAATCCCTAATTTTTAAATAGCTCCAGCTTCGCAAAAAAATCACTAAACATCAAGCCGGTATCAATATGCTGATATACCCTAATTTTTCTACCGCCGGGATTTAATTGATAAATACCGGAGCTGCTAATGGTGGGACAGGGCTTATTCACATAATCGCTGGATGAGGGGTCCGGCTCGAAAGAGGATTGCAGGGCGGTTAATAATACCAGGGGGCTATCGCCCAGGATATATGTTTCACCAAGGTTCAGCTTGTACTTTTGCATCCTCGCCATCAAATTTTCAAGGGTATTGTAAAGGTATTTGCCGATTTCACCGTTGGGCTTAATTTTTAGTACCAGTTCTGAATAAGGCAAAATCGCTTGCCGGTAAACGTTGCGGGGCAACTGCCATAAGTTGATCTGGCTCCGGTTGAACACCGCTCTTGCCGCATAAATGTCTATATTCAGGTTATACTCGATTGGAGAGGCATTAGGTGGCGGCAAGGCAAGGTCGTTGTATTCGGGACCGCCAATCCATATCAGTGTTAGTTTTCCTGCAATTTCCGGTTTAGTCAAAGCTGCTGAAGCAATTTCGGTAAGGCCCGCGCCGCATAGTACGTATAGCGGCAATTTGGTATCGGTCCGTAATGCCTCTTTAATAATAAAATCAACGGCATCGCTTTTTACCGGGGTACTGTCGTTTTGCATGCCGGAATTAGAGCCGGCTATCACGGGTATCTTACCATCTATTTTCATTATCGACAATAATTCACGGGCTTTTTTTGCGGCATTGTCTGCCTGTGTTTTGGACGGATCAAACCCATCGTGAGCGTTCAGGTGTGTACCGATAATCGCTCTTATTTCCACCGAGGGCGACAAAAGTAGGTGGGTTAACTGGAAAAGGCCATCCGGGTCACCTCCAAAATCATTGTCAATAATCACACGCATACGTGGTGTTATTGGAGAAGACGTTTGGCAAAAGGCAAAGAGCGGCGACATGAACAATAGGATTAATAAGGCAATGCGAAAAGATTTCATAATTGATAGCTGGCTTATGTTGAAACAAAGCTAAATGAAAATAATAGTAAATACGGAGATGATATTGTGGACACAGCCTGCAGTGAGGTGATGGAAGATATTTTGGTTGATGAGAAACGGGACTTAAAGGGAATGCTGATTATCGGGATGACTATAATCGATAGTAATTTATCCTTGATGATCAAAGCCAACCGAATAAATTTGTTTTTTATATTCACGTGGAGACATCCCTGTGAATTTTTTAAAGGTTTTTGAAAAATAGGACAAATTTTCAAAACCTGTTTGCAGACTAATTTCTGAATAGCTCATTCGACTCGTTGCCATTAGATATTGTGCCCGTTCAATGCGCTTTTCGTTAATATAATTTATTGGCCGTTCGCCGGTGTACTCTTTAAACTGACGGGAAAAATAGTCTATATTTTGATTAACCCTTGATGCCAAATAAGAGACGGAAAGCTCTTGATGGAGGTTAACCAAAATATAGCTTAGTGTTTCGGTTATTTTAATCGGTATGATATTTTTTTCGTGGTGTTTATAAATTTTCGGATTCAAAAATCTAGCTACTAATTGTAAAAGTATACCCTGCGTTTCCATGTAGGTTGCTATGTTTTGTTGATTATTAAGTTCCTGATATTCTTTATAGAAAATATTCTTTTCGTATATTTTAGGGTTATCAGAGCGGTTAATGCCCCTGCCTGGATTGATTTCCAGCAAACGGATGAATAGTTTTATATCTGTATCGCTTGCTTCAGCCTTTAATATGGTCCTGTTATTAGAAAATAACGAAGTGCCGTCATTTGACTCTTCAAAAAACTGTACGAAATATTGACTGAGATGGTCGTTACAACTCAAATTACATAACGTGAAACTAGGAATGATGTACAAATAACCCGGTTCAAGTTTCAATAAAACTGCCGGGTCCGATATTTCGCCGGCCCCACTATCAATATAATATATCCTGTAATAGGGGCTGATGACGTTCCCGTAGTTCCATTTTGTATTAAGCTGGACATAGTCGACATTCAGCAGCGAAAAGGTGTGTTGTAAGGCTCTCTTAATCATATCTGAAAAAATATAAATTAAGGGCGTAATATATACAACAATTTCAAATTTACACACTTTGTAAAGTCGGATTTGTACAACAAATAGTCCAATTAAATCAAATTTGACAGGCTTATTCACTGTAAATTTGATTATTCGCAGTAAGCTGCAAACCAATTATTTTTAAAGTCTTGTTTACCGGGAGCATCTAGTTTACTCATTTTTGAGTAGCCTCACTTGCGCTCAGTGATTACCGGATTTTAACGACTTATGCTCACTAATGAATTAAAAATGGAGACATATCAATCTTACTATCTAATTATAAGCTAATGGGTGCTTTATCACAATCGAGGAATGAAGTTTGGGGTTTTGTACCACGGCGGAATTTGTTATCATTTTCGCTGGTTACCATGTTGTTTTTGATTTGGGGTATCCCGAATAACATGAATGATATTTTGATAAAACAGTTCATGAAATCATTTGAATTGAGCCGTACCCAGGCGGGCCTGATCCAATCAGCCTTTTATATGGGTTATTTCTTTTTGGCGGTGCCATCCGGGCTTATCATGAAAAAGTACTCCTATAAAGTAGGCCTTATTGCCGGTTTACTGCTTTTTGCATTAGGGTGTTGCCTGTTTTGGCCCGCAGCAGTTGCAGGTAAATATGGCTTATTCCTGTTCGCCTTATTTGTGATCGCCTCGGGCTTAACTTTTTTAGAGACCGGTGCCAATATATTTATTGTTGAACTGGGCGAATCCCAATCAGCGGAGCGCAGGCTTAACTTTTCGCAGGCATTTAACCCTATAGGCGCTGTTTTGGGCGTGCTTATAGGTACTATATTTATTCTTTCAGGCATTGAGCACGATCCGCTGAAAATTACCGCCATGAAACTATCCGGCGAATACCAGCATTACCTGCAGCAGGAAACCATGCGTGTGGTAACGCCTTACCTGGTGTTGGCTGCCTTTGCAGTATTATGGAGCATTTTCCTGATGTTTACCAAATTTCCGAAGGGTAGGGATGAGCTAAAAGAAGAAAACGCCGTTAAAGCCAACAGCAGGGAGCTGTTGAAGTACCCGCATTTTTATAAAGGGGTGATTTCGCAGTTTTTTTACTGCGGCGCGCAAACCTGTACCTGGAGTTTCTTTATCCAATACGTACAGGATTTTACAGGCCAGCCCGAGAAAATAGCTGGGTATTTTTTAACAGGCACACTGGTGGCTTTTGGGGTAGGCAGGTTTTCGGCCACCTATATCATGCGCTATGTATCACCGGGCAAACTAATGGGGATATACGGGTTTGTCAACGTAGGGTTGGTAGCCATTGCCATATTAATACCTGGGTTTATAGGCGTTTGGGCCATATTTTTCACCAGCTTTTTTATGTCGCTGATGTACCCAACCAATTTTGCACTTAGCATTCGTAACCTGGGCAATAACGCCAAAATTGGCGGCTCAATTATGGTGATGGCTATTGTGGGTGGGGCATTCTTTCCACCTGTGATGGGTTTAATTGCCGAATCAACAAAAAGCATGGCTATTGCTATGGTTATACCATTAATATGCTACCTGTATATTGCTTACTATGCGTTAAGGGGTTCAAAAATACCCGGTGAACTTATTGAAGAAGTTGCAGCATCTGCCAAAATATTACCTACACATTAATTATTATGCCAGATAAAAATTTCACACCATACACTTTTGATATGCCGCCGGTAGTTTTCGGCACCAGCGGTTTAGGGAATTTGTTTGTGGCTTTGCCTGATGAGATAAAACAAGAAATAGTGAAAGAATGCATTACCCATACCAACGGCAAGCTCATCTTTGATTCGGCCGGTAAATATGGTGCAGGTTTAGCGCTTGAATCATTGGGTAAATGTTTAAAGGCTTTAAATGTTGATCCGGAAGATGTGATCATCAGTAATAAATTAGGGTGGGTACGCACCGAGCTAAAAACACCGGAACCAACGTTTGAACCGGACGTTTGGCGCGATCTGAAATATGACGCGGAGCAGCACATCAGCTATGATGGCATACTTGAGTGTTTTGAGCAGGGCAATGAACTGCTGAACGGTTATATCCCGCAAATGGTATCGGTACATGATCCGGATGAATACCTGGCTAAAGCACAATCGGCCGATGAGGATGCAAAGTTATATAACGATATACTGGAGGCTTACCGTGCGCTTGCAACCTTAAAACGCGATGGTAAGGTTAAAGCAATAGGTGTGGGGGCCAAAGACTGGCGTTCTATAGCACGTGTTTATAATGATGTTGATCTGGATTGGGTGATGATAGCCAACAGCATGACCATTAAAAGTCATCTCAGGCCTTTGCTCGATTTTATGAAAAAACTGGAAGATGATGGTGTACAGATCATCAACTCCGCCGTGTTCCATTCCGGTTATTTAATTGGCGGGGATTATTTCGACTATAAACTTATAGCCGCTGATGAACCTCAAAATAAAGCATTGGTAAAATGGCGTGAGGATTTTTTTAAGCTCTGTGCTAAATTTAACATAAAGCCTGCCGAAGCCTGTGTGCAGTTTGCCTTAATGGCACCGGGGGTTAAAAGCATCGCCCTAAGCACTACCAACCCAAAAAGGGTAAAGGATAATATAGCGATGGGCGGGGTGAGTGTGCCAAAAGCATTTTGGAATGAAATGATCAGCCAGGAATTGATCGATAAAAAGTATTTTGAATTCAACACCAATACCTTGTCATGAAAAGATACTGTTTGACACTTGACCTGAAGGATGACCTGGCATTAATAGCAGAATATGAACATTGGCACAAAAGTGAAAATAGCTGGCCGGAGATTAATAAAAGCATTAAGGATGCTGGTATTATATTCATGGAAATATATAGGGTAAGTAATAGACTTTTTATGATAATGGCTACCATTGACGCTTTTGATTTTGGAAGGAAAGCAGTAGCTGATGCCAATAACCCTAAAGTTCAGGAATGGGAGGAATTGATGTGGAAATTTCAGCAGCCGCTGCAATTTGCCAAGCCCGGCGAGAAATGGGTTTTGATGGACAAGATATTTCAATTGGGTTGACATATGTTAAAGATTGATTCGCACCAACATTTCTGGCAATGCGACCTGGTTGGGCATGGATAGATCGAATGACGATTAATTGAAGTGTTTTATCAGAAGTACCATTAAATTTTATAAATACAAACACCTGAATAAATGGAAATATTAACATGTGTTGAGCCTGGAATACTTGATTATGGGGAACGAAAGAAGCCAGTGTTAATCAAAGATCACGCGATTATCAAGATCAAAAGGATTGGCATTTGCGGAACCGACTTGCATGCATTTGAAGGTACACAACCTTTTTTTAACTACCCCCGTGTGTTAGGGCACGAACTCTCCGGAGAATTGGTGGCATTTGATAATGCTCCTGGGTTTGAAATCAATGAGAGCGTAACTTTTACGCCATACTTTAGTTGCGGGCATTGCATAGCATGCCGGTCTGGCAATACTAATTGTTGTGTTAGCATTCAAGTTTGCGGTGTACACATAGACGGTGGTATGGCTGAATACCTGATGGTTCCTTCGCATACCTTGCTGCATGGTGAGGGACTTAGTTTTGATGAGCTGGCACTTGTTGAACCATTGGCCATTGGTGCTCACGGCATCAGACGTGCAGCCGTTACAGGTGGTGAGTTTGTGTTGATCATTGGTGCAGGGCCTATTGGTTTAGGGACAATGGAATTTGCCCGGATACGTGGTGCTAAAGTAATTGCTTTAGATATTAATGAGGAGCGACTTAACTTTTGCCGGGAAATACTTAATGTAGATTATACCATCAATGCTTCCTCTGTTGATGTGGTACAGCAGTTAAAGGATATAACCGGCGGAGATATGCCAACTGTAGTTATTGATGCGACAGGAAATCTTAAAGCTATTAATAACGCCTTTCAATACCTGGCACATGGGGGCAGGTATGTTTTAATAGGATTGCAAAAAGGGGATATCTGCTTCAGTCACCCTGAATTTCATAAACGGGAAGCCACTTTGATGAGCAGCAGAAATGCCACTGTTTTGGATTTTGATTATGTCATCAATTCTATCAAAAAAGGATTAATAACCCCTTTAAAGTATATAACGCACAGGGTGAAATTCAGTGAGGTTAAAAGAGACTTTACAAGTTGGCTAAAACCGGAAAACGGCGTGATAAAGGCTATGATTTCAATGGATGATGTCTATTAAGGGCCTTCCTAACAATATATAAAAAACACGAAATACATTTTCAATGAAAAGAAGAACGCTGATAAAGGGGTTAGCTACAGGATTATCTTCCATTTACCTGTCGAAACTTTACGGAAGTAGTTTATTGCAAACTCATTCACATTCGGGTATTACTGCCGGGCCATTTGAGCCAACATGGAAGTCGTTAGCACAATATCAAGTTCCTGATTGGTTTCGCGATGCCAAATTTGGGATATGGGCGCACTGGGGCCCGCAATGCCAGCCAGAACGTGGTGACTGGTATGCCCGTGGTATGTACGAAGAGGGCAGCGACCAATATAACTACCACATTCAAAAATATGGGCACCCTTCAAAATTTGGCTTCAAGGATGTAATCAACGATTGGAAAGCCGAGAACTGGGATCCTGGTGAATTGGTTGACTTATACAAACGTGCTGGTGCCAAATACTTTATGGCTTTGGCTAATCATCATGATAACTTTGATTTGTATGATAGCAAATATCAGCAATGGAATTCTACAAAAATTGGCCCTAAGAAAGATCTTATTGGCGGCTGGGCTAAGGCTGCTAAACAACATGACCTGCCTTTTGGTGTCACAGTGCATGCCTCGCACCCATGGACATGGTACGAGGTTGCCCAACGGGCGGATAAAAGTGGACCTTACGCGGGCATCCCTTACGATGGCAAGCTTAACAAGGCAGATGGTGCAGGCAAATGGTGGAACGGGTATGATCCACAGGAATTGTATGCCCAAAATCATGCCTTGAGTCAGGATAGCCTTGACGACAATAGCATGGGCGGCCATTGGGCCTGGGGCAATGGCGCAAGTGTGCCTGATAAAGCCTATTGCGATAAATTTTTTAACCGCACTATTGAACTGATCGACAAATACGGCCCTGAGCTTATTTATTTTGATGACAATGTGTTACCGCTTTGGCCAATAAGTGATGTGGGCTTAAAACTTGCCG
The DNA here is from genome assembly GCF_900105165.1 of Mucilaginibacter mallensis. NCBI lineage: Bacteria > Pseudomonadati > Bacteroidota > Sphingobacteriia > Sphingobacteriales > Sphingobacteriaceae > Mucilaginibacter > Mucilaginibacter mallensis. The sequence continues at coordinate 2,833,284 of NZ_LT629740.1, read as the reverse complement.
CACATATGTATAATACCAGTATCAAAAAGCACGGCAAGTTGCAAGCTGCATTGTTTGGCAAAATACTGGATGAGCAGCAGCGCAAGTGTATGATATGGGATATTGAACGCGGGCAAAGCAACCAGATCGAACCACTGCCCTGGCAAACGGATACTTGTATTGGCGGTTGGCATTATGATCGCCGTTTGTTTGATAACAAGGGCTATAAAAACGCCAAAACAGTGATCCATACACTGGTAGATGTGGTAAGCAAAAACGGCAATTTGCTGTTAAATATCCCGGTACGTGGTGACGGCACTATTGACAGCGAAGAACGCGCAGTTGTGGAAGAAGTTGTCGCCTGGATGCAGATCAACAGTGAAGCTATTTATGGTACACGGCCCTGGAAAGTGTTTGGTGAAGGCCCGGCTATGGAGTCGGTGGCACCAATCAGCGCACAGGGATTTAACGAAGGTAAGGGTAAACCACTTGGGGCTGAAGATTTTCGCTTTACAACCAAGGGCAAAACGCTTTATGCTATTATGATGGGCTGGCCAAAAGATAATAGCGCCCTAATAAAAAAATTAGTCGCCAGTGATCTGATTGGTAAAATAAGCGATGTGAAACTACTTGGAAATGATAAGTTGAGTTTTGAGCAAACCGCAGCCGGTCTGAAGGTCAATTTGCCCGAACAGTCTCCGGGAAAAGATGCATTCGTTTTAAAAATCGAAGGGGCTATTTAGTACATTCTTATGAATCTGAAATTTTACTATGTCCTGAGTGCTGTCATTTTACTGGCAGTTCCTTGTTTTGCACAAACTTTTAAGCTGGCATCGCCGGATAAAAGAACTGTTGTAGAAATAAACAACGATACCCGGTTGCAATATACTGTTTCCAGTAACGGTTTAACAGTGATCCATCCTTCATCACTTGGGTTCGAGTTTAAGGATGAACCGGCTATTGGTGCCAATATGACCATAATTGGTCATGCGGAACATGCCGTTGCCCAAACCTGGATACCTGTGGTAAAAACAAAGCACCAGGTTATAGCTGATTGTTATAACGAATTGATGCTATCATTGGTAGAGAAATCAGGGCAGTTACGCCGGATGAATCTCTATTTCAGAGTCTATAATGATGGCGTGGCTTTTCGTTATCAGTTATTCGGGGCGGATAAAATCGGTGACCGGCAGATAACCAGGGAACTTACCAGCTTTAATTTACCAGCCACTGCAAAGGCCTGGGTTGCAGATTATGGCAGTTATACCTCCTCGCAAGAGTCCGAGTTCGAGCCGCGAACCCTGAACCACATCACGGAAAAAACAATTGCCGGCTTACCCTTACTGGTAGAATTGGATGGGAGTCATTACGCGGCTATTACAGAAGCAGATATTGATAATTATCCGGGGTTTTATATTGGAGTGCTAAAAACAGATACCGGTGCGACCGATAAAATCGACCTGGTCACCAAGTTGTCGCCTTTGCCTGGTGAAGGTGAGAGCGGGGTTAAGGCCCGGTTTACCAATGATCTGCTCACACCCTGGCGTGTGGTCATGTTGGCGGATTCGCCAGGCAAATTAATTGAATCGGAGTTGATACAGAATTTGAACCCTCCCTGTGCCCTAAAAGATGCCAGCTGGATTAAACCCGGTATGAGTGCCTGGGATAACTGGTGGAGCGGCGACGTGAAAATGGACATGCCAACTATCAAAAAATACATAGACCTGGCATCGGCACAACACTGGCCCTATATGCTCATTGATTGGCAATGGTATGGGGCATTTAACAAACCAGAGGCGGATATTACCAAACCTGCGTCACAATTAAATATGCCGGAGATTTTAGCATACGCTAAAGCCAAAAAGGTTAAATGCTGGCTTTGGTTATACAGTTCTGATGTTAACCGAAATGATAATTTTGAAAAGGCTTTTCCAATTTATGAACGATGGGGTATTGCCGGAATTAAAATTGATTTTATGGACCGGGACGATCAGCAAATGGTAAACTGGTATCATCGTATTATTGAAACATCTGCAAAATATCATTTAATGGTTGATTTTCATGGCGCCTATAAGCCAGATGGAATTATTCGCACCTACCCGAACATGATCACCCGTGAAGGCGTTTTAGGAGAAGAGTATTCAAAATTCTCTACCAGGATTACCCCCGAACACAATACGACACTTCCATTTACACGAATGCTGGCAGGCCAGATGGATTATACACCAGGAGGCTTTTTAAATGTAAGTAAGAATAAGTTTCGTGTTGGTAATCCTACCGAGGTAATGAACAGCCGGTGTGCCGAACTTGCGAAGTTCGTTATTTACGAAAGTCCGTTCACCGTTTACTGTGATTCACCCGATCATCTGTTGGGGCAACCAGGCGCAGAATTTTTAAAAACAATTCCCACCACCTGGGATGACATTAAAGTACTTGGCGGCTATCCCGGTGAGTATATTATTATCGCTAAAAGGAAGGGTGACAACTGGTATATTGGTGCAATGACTAATAGTAATCAACGAGTATTAAAAGTTAATACTGATTTTCTGTCTAAAGGGGATTATATACTGACTGCCTGGAACGATGAGAGAGGGTTTCCTGAAAAGCTTAACAAAACGAAAAGAAACGTTACCGCTCAGTCATTCATCACTATCTCAATGGATGCTGCAGGTGGTTGGGCAGGAGTAATCGTGAGAAATAAGTAACACTTTAGAAAATCCAACGTTCGGTTTTTAAGTAGAGGATTAACAGGAAGTGCAGTTCTCCAATTGGACTTTTGTGCTGAAAGCCTGGACATCGAAAATCTGCAAAGCATTAGCAGCAAATAAATTACATTACAAATTATACATTCAACAAGTACTTGTTTTTTGTTGAATCACCAGAAAGATTTATTTAATGAAAAAATTAATTCTACTCACTTTTTTATTTTCTGCAGCTATACAATTTAATTGTTTATACGCGCAGCAATTACCTCAATTAAAGCATGAGGGTAATATAACCAGGTTGTATGTTGATGGTAAGCCATTTATTATGGTCGCTGGAGAGTTGCATAACTCTACATCCTCCAACTTAACATATTTAAAACCCATTTTCCCCAAATTAAAAGAAATGGGACTTAATACAGTTCTCGCATCTATTGCATGGGAACAATTCGAACCTCAGGAGGGTAAATTTGATTATTCTATTATTGATGGGATCATATCCCAGGCTCGCGAAAACAAACTAAAACTTTGTCTCCTATGGTTTGGAAGCTGGAAAAATGGACTTTCCACGTATCCACCACTTTGGGTAAAAAAAGATTCAAAACGTTTTTTTAAACTGAAACAAAGTAATGGGAGTACCGGCGAAGTAATTTCACCTTTTTGTAAGGAAGCGCAAATTGCAGATGCTAAAGCATTTGTGCAATTAATGAGACGAATAAAGGAAATAGACAAAGAGCATACTGTTATAATGATTCAAGCCGAAAACGAAGTTGGAGCATTCCAGGATATCGATTACAATAAACAAGCACTTGATTCATTTAATTCGCAGGTACCGGAAACCTTAATTCGGTATTTACAAAAAAATACAAATAATTTGAGTCCTGAAATCAAATATGTTTGGCAAAAAAATGGAAGCAAAACTAAAGGCACATGGTCTGAAGTTTTTGCAGATACCATGAAAAGTGCGCAGAATTTCTTTATGACATGGCAATATGCCCAATATATAAATGAAATATGTCGCTTAGGCAAAAAAGAATTGAACCTTCCAATGTATGTAAATGCCTGGCTGGTTCAAAAATCTACTGATTTACCCGGAGTATATCCAAACGGTGGGCCTGTATCCAGAGTAATTGATATTTATAAAGCCACTGCGCCTGATATCGATATATGCGCACCTGATATTTATGCGCCTAACTATAAAGAAATATTGTCGATGTATCATCGTCCTGATAATCCACTTTTTATTCCCGAAAGCACTACTGAACAGGCACGGGCTTTTTATGCCTATGCAGAGCATGATGCCATTTGCTTTTCTCCATTTGGCATTGAAGACGCTTATAGCAATTTAGCCTATCGGCAGGCAATCTCTGTAATAAATGAATTAATGCCTTACCTATTAAAATATCAGGGTACAGGTAAAATGCGGGGATTCATGCGCACTAAAAACAGGGCGGCCGACACGCTTGTATTCGGCGGGGATAAAGTAATTGTAACCTATAATAATTGGGATGATACAGGATATGGCCTGGTTATTCAAACTGCTCCGGATGAATATTTAATAGCGGGCATTACTGCACAACTAAGATTTGAATCCCAGAATGCATCAAAAAAGATTCGTATTGGCCAGGTGTTTGAAGGAAAGTTTGAAGGAGGGCAGTGGATAACTACCCGTATGCTTAATGGCGACGAAACCTGGCATAATGAATGTCTGATTGTAACAGGGCGTAAAGCGATGATCTCTCAAACTTTGGAAGGACAGATAGTTCCTCCCCAGCCAGGACCAAATCAACCAGCATCGGAAGTTAAGAGTACAGAAGTTCAAACTCCTGCGGTCTATAAAGTGGTTACTTATGAATTGAAATGAAAATATGCTGTTTTTAGAGTTAATTGAAAGCCCGCAACTCAGCGATCAATTTGTTAAAAGACAAAACCTCCCGGATGGAGTTGATATTTCTTCCAAATTGAACATTTCACACTCTATTTAAAGACTTTTGTACCCGTCCAATCATTTTTCTCATCTATAATTTTACTGCCAGGTTAATAAACTCAATAGTGCCTAAAACATTGTAGTTAAATTTTGGCTGTTGTTGTGACGCCTGCGCTCGATGCTATTAAAGTACGTTTGTTTTATTAACTATCCGCCCGCCTTGCGGAAAAAAAATTAACCAATTATATACATACGCCTTTTCAGACTTGTTTTTATTTCATATTGAAAAATGAAGCTGATATTAAATTCTTCTGTAGCCAGAACGGTTACGGGCTTCTTATTAGTTTTTTTAAGCCAGTATAATTATAATACTGTAAAAAACTACTGGTACGCCTTGCAAAAAATGTTAGATGGTGATAATACAGGCCTGAAGGCGGTAATAAATCATACTAGCATTATCAGCACTTATGTAAAACCTGGTGGCTATATAATAAGCCTCCTTAATCTATCCAGTTGCCTAACACCTTCAATTTCAAATAACCAATTATTCACTGCGGCAAAATTGATGCGCCGCGATTTAACCAATTTTATTATGAAAAAAACTTTAAATTATTTTTTATGCATCCTGGCAATCCTGGCATTTATAAGATGCAGTAAGCACGAAATTGCTGATCCAAGTGCCAAATCGTTTATGACAAAAAAAGGTAGCAGCAAATCAAATTTAGCTTCGTACCCGAGTTGGAATACTAACCCGATCGCGCCAGATCAAACAGGGATGACCAGTACCGCGACTCAAATTGCTGCCAACATTACGTTGGGGATTAATATCGGCAATACCATGGAAGCTCCTGGTAACGAACAAGGATGGGGAAACCCCATGATTACCCAGGCGCTAATTGACAGCTATAAACAAAGGGGTTTTAATGCCATACGAATCCCTTGTAATTGGGATTGGTCGCACATTATAAACACGTCAACAGAACAAATAGACCCGGCCTGGCTTTCCCGTGTGCAGACGGTTGTCCAATATTGCGTTAACGATGGCATGTATGTGATATTAAATATACATTGGGACAACGGATGGTTGCAGAGCAATGATACAGTTACCGCGCAGGCTGCAACCAATGCTAAACAAAAGGCGCTTTGGGAACAAATTGCAACGCAAATGCGCGGTTTTGACCAACACCTGCTATTCGCCAGCACGAACGAACCCGGTGGAAACACTGCCGCCGCAATGAGCGTTCTGCTTTCTTATCATCAAACATTTATCAACGCGGTGAGGTCAACCGGCGGGCACAACAGCTACAGGACCCTGGTTATTCAAGGGCCCGGCGGAGCTGATATTGTTACAACGAACAATCTGATGAACACTATGCCGACCGATCAGGCATCTAATCGTTTGATGGTGGAAGTCCATAACTACACGCCTTATAACTTCTGTTTGATGGGCTCGGATCAATCATGGGGCAATGTGTTTTATTATTGGGGCTCGGGATATCACACCACCTTCGATGTTGCACACAATCCGACCTGGGGTGAGGAGTCGACCCTTAGTGGCTACTTCCAAATGATGAAAACCAAGTTTGTTAACAATGGCATCCCGGTAGTAATGGGCGAATTTGCAGTACAGGGCCTGAATCTTACAGGAGATACTTTAAACTTCAATCTTGCTTCCAGGGCGTATTGGTATAATTACAATATGCACCAGGCATTCGCGAACGGTATGCTTCCATTTCTTTGGGATACCGGTTCGATCATTAACAGGTCGACTTATGCAGTACAGGACCAACGGGATTTAGCGGCACTTGTACAAGGAGCACAAACTGGCGCATCCCCTGCATTTCAGGTTGGCAGTGTATACCAGATTATCAACAGGTACAGTTTTAAGCCTTTAGAGATCTGGGGCTGGGGTACTGCTAATGGATCAACGGCAGATCAATGGGATTATGCTGCCGGACAAAACCAGCAATTCAAAGTGTTAAACGCGGCCAATGGCAGTTATTTATTAACGCCTATGCATACTAGTGGCAAATGTTTGGAAATATATAATTGGTCTGGCGCTAATGGCGGTATCGCGGATATATGGAGTTACACAGGTACAGGCGGGGCTAATCAAAACTGGTTAATTCAGGCAACTGATAATGGATATTATAAGATTATAAATGTAAATAGCGGAAAGGCCCTTGAAGTTACTTTAGGGACCAATCCGGCAATTCCATTCAGAAATGGCACTGCTGTTGATCAATCGAGTTATATCGGAGGAAAAAATCAGCAGTGGGGATTTGTGAAAATATAACGAAGCATAGATAGATTAATTTTTTTTACAATTTCCCCCAAAACTCTAATACCCTATTTTAAAATAGGGTATTAGAGTTTTTTACGTTATATGTTATGGTTAAGTCTTCCATTATTATGAACATCCACATTGCATTTGGTTTTTTATTTAGAAGGAATGAGCTCTTGGGCGATTTTTTATCAAATTGAACATTTCGCACTCTATTTTATGACTTTTGTACCCCTTCTTCCGCTTTTCCTCTCTATAATTTTATCGCCGGATTAATAAACCTAAGAACGAATTAAATATTGGCAGCTCAAATTTTACCGCGTTGGGACGGTTTGGGACACTTGTTTTTAAACAGCGCTTGTTTTATTAATTATTATTTCGGTTTGCGAAAATGAGATATAGCCAATAAAATAAACAAGTTAATATAAACCTGGATTCATGATAAAAACAAAAATTATGTTAAACTCTGCGCTGTCTAAACTAATGGCAGCAATTCTATTACTTCTAATCACAGCTATACCTGTTGCCAACGCCTCTGTCAAATCCTATAAAAAAGAAGCTGACGGGCTTTTATTTACATTAGATAAAGGCCTGATGATGGTTACCATTTGCAAGGACGATATCATCGAAGTAAAATACACCATTTTTAACGATTTTGTCAGCAAGCCCTCACTTATTGTAAATGCAAAATGGAGTTTCCCATCTTTTAAGGTTTCAGAAGATAAGAACCAGGTTATTATCACAACGGCTAAGTTGAAAGTAACAATAAACAAACTCACTAATAATATTACTTACCAAGACCTGTATGGTAAGGAAATAGCCTCTGAAGATAATAAAAGCATTACCCCAGCTACCATAGCCGGCATAAGCACCTATAACGTAAGCACCCAATTTAATTCACCTGCAGATGAAGCGCTTTTTGGCCTTGGCTGCCATCCTATTGACACTGGCTCTATCAATTATAAAGGAAGAAACCAGGATTTGGCAATAAAATACCTTACCGGCGCTGTTCCCGTGCTGCTATCCACTAAAGGTTATGGACTGATGTGGGATAATTATTCGGCATCAAATTTTTACGGTGCCGAAGCCGAAAATACCAAATTTAAATATGTATCCGAAAGTGGGAGGCAGGCCGATTATTACTTTTTTTACGGCCCTGGGTTTGATCAGATCATCAACCTATACCGTACAGCCACAGGCAAGGCTCCAATGTTTGCAAAATGGGCATTCGGTCTATTCCAATCACAGGATAGGTATATGAGCCAGGATGAAATACTTTCAGTAAAGAACAATTACCGCAATAATCATATCCCGGTAGATGTCATCGTGCAGGATTGGTATTATTGGGATCCATTCCCTATTGGTGCTCATGTAATGAACCCGGCACGTTATCCTGACCCTAAAAAAATGATCGATGAATTACATAAATCAAATATTCATGGGATGATTTCCATCTGGCCTGTGTTTGGCAAAGGAACCAGAGACTTCGATACCCTGCAAAAGATGGGAGGGCTAACAAATATAACCTGGGATAATATTGTTACCCATACATTTGATAACTACTATGATGCGCACAATCCCAAAGCCCGTGAATTATATTGGGATATGGCCCGCGACAGCCTGATTAAAAGATATGGTTGGGATGCGTGGTGGGTTGATCAATGTGAACCTGACAACGGCTTGTTATTGGACGAACGCCGCAAGAGTGATTTCTGGATAGGAAAGGGTATCAACTATTTTAATACCTATTCGCTCGAGCATTCCACAGGGCTATACCAGGGCTGGCGCCGGGATATCCCGAAGAAGAGAGCGTTTTTTTTACTCCGGCAGTCTTTTGCGGGTGAGCAACGAAATGCTGCAACACTTTGGTCTTCAGATATTTCCTGCACGTTTGATTCGTTTAAAAATCAGATACCGCAAGGCATTAATACCTGTACATCAGGCATTCCTTACTGGACATCAGACATAGGCGGATACCACTATAATTGGGGGGTACCCGATTGGTCGAAACCGGAATTCAGGGAACTGTTTACCCGTTGGTTCCAGTTTGGTACATTTTGCCCAATTATGCGCATCCACGGCAAGGGTGAACGGGCCATATTTTCAAAGAATTGGGACGAAGGCACAAGGTCAATCTTATTAAAGTATGATAAGCTGCGTTATCGCCTGTTGCCTTATATTTATTCGCTTGCCGCAAAAACTACGCTTAATAATTATACTATGATGCGTTCGTTGGCATTTGATTTTCGTAATGATAAGAATGTATACAAAATACCAGATCAGTATATGTTTGGACCTGCATTTTTGGTTAACCCCGTTACCGGAAAAGGTGAAACGGAAAGAAAGGTTTATTTGCCGGGATCGGGCCCGTGGTATAATTTCTGGACAGGTGAAAACCTCAGCGGAGGTAAAACGGTTAATGCTGCTGCACCGATTGACGAGATGCCATTATATGTGCGCGCCGGTTCCATCGTCCCGATGGGTCCCGAAGTAGAGTATGCCACCCAAAAAACCAATAAGGTTATTGAACTGCGGATCTATCCTGGCGCAGATGGGTGGTTTACTTTTTATGAGGACGAGAATGACAATTACAATTATGAGCAGGGCCGGTATTCCACTTTTACATTCGCCTGGAATGACAAACGGAAAGAACTAAGCATATCAGATACCAAGGGAGCTTTTCCGGGCATGTTAATACAGCACACCTTTAATATCATATTGGTTAACGGCCAGCATGGTAGCGGCCCTTTGGCCACTAAAGTTGTTGACGAAACGATTAACTATAACGGTAAAGCAATAATTGTGAAAGTAAGATAAGGGAACGAAACTGAAAATTGAACGATAAACCAGATTACAATTGATCATAGCCGTGAAATTAATTCAATATCATGGCGATGCGTTCCGTAGAGTCAGCTGCGGACGCATTTTTTATTTAATAACCCACCTTGTTTAAGGGGGCATAAAAATTGAAAGATGTCTGTTTTAGTAACCGAAACCTGGCTCTTGATGCAATACTTTTATTACCTTAGTGTACCGGCTTTAAAAAGTCAACCTTGTGATTTTTTGCTTTTTCAATGAAACCCCGAATGCGCGTAAAATTTTGTTCTCTTCTTGCGGTTGCAGTAATTTTTGTATGCGTAAATGTATTTGGGCAGGGTAGCCAGTATCGTTTCTCGCACCTGGATGTAGGCGATGGGTTATCACACAATCAGGTTAACTGCATATTTAAAGATTCGGAAGGTTTCATGTGGTTTGGTACCGCGTCGGGCCTCAATCGATTTGATGGTTATACCTTTAAAGTTTTCAAGCATGACAGCAATAATAAAAATTCTGTTAGTGATGATTTTATAAACAAAATTTTTGAAGGTCCGGATAAAAAGCTATGGATATCAACACGTAATGGGTTTTGCTATTATGATTCTGATACAGAGTCATTTAATAGTGATATGTCACTATTGTTGCGTTCTTTAAAGTTGCCTGTTGACCCGAATGTCACACAGGTAGTACGGACGAGTGCTGCGGACTTTTGGTTTTTGTATCCTGATTCAGGTGTTTACAGGTATAATACCTTAAGCAAGCAGACGAAACGCTATTATCATAGTATTAATTCCATTCCATCGTTATATTCAAGTTCAATTGCTGATATCACCGTTGATGCTAAACACAATATATGGATAGCATACAGTGATGGCACAGTTGAAAATTTTGATATTACGCTTAATAAAATTACCTATCACACAGATATTTTTAAAAAGGCATACAATAATAAAAACGGGTATTATTCTTTACTTATCGATCGGGATGATGATCTGTGGTTCTATGCGTCCTATATTGAGTCGGGCGTATTTTATTACAAGCCATCAACAGGGACTTTGCTACATATTGATAAAGAATCAGCGGGACTAAAGTTAAAGGCGAATGTCATAAACAATATTATTCAAGCCGACGATGGGCGTATATGGATTTCTACCGACCATGGCGGAATCAGTGTGCTGGATAAAAAGAAATTTGAAATTACCAGCCTGCAAAACCGTGAAGACGACGCCAAATCATTAAGGCAGAATTCTGCATCACTCTACAAAGATAATTTGGGTATTATTTGGGCCGGTACCTTTAAAAAGGGAATAAGCTATTATCATAAAAATATTATCAGGTTCCCGCTTTACAGGCATTTTGCGTCAGATCCTGCCAGTTTAAGTTTTAATGATGTCGACAAATTTGCCGAAGATAAGCTCGGCAATTTATGGATTGGGACAAACGGGGGCGGTCTTATTTATTTTAACCGTAAAAACGGTAACTATACCCAGTATAAGCACGATCCGTCAAACCTCAATAGTCTTAGTAATGACGTTATTGTTAATTTATGTATTGACCATGACCAGAAGCTATGGATCGGTACCTACTTCGGCGGCCTGGACTGCTTTGACGGAAAAACCTTTACACATTATAGACATGATGATAAAGTGACCACCAGTATTGATGATGATAGGGTATGGAGCATTCTGGAGGATTCCTCGCACAGGTTATGGATAGGGACGTTTGCAGGCGGTCTTGAGATTTTCGACCGATCAAAAAAAATATTTTACCAACCTTTTAAACCGTCCGATATAAGGTCCTCAATGGTATCTTCAATCTTTGAGGATAAACAAGGCAATATATGGATAGGGGGATTTTTGGGTGTAGATGTCATATTAAAAAAAACGGGACGAGTGATTCATTATATCTCAAATGGAAACGCCGCAAATGGTTTAGTTGACAATACCGTAAATAGTATTACCCAGGATAGCCACGGTTTAATATGGATAGCAACAGCCGGAGGATTGAGTGTTCTGAATACTAAAACTAATGTTTTCACCTCACTGACAACAAAAAATGGTCTTCCTGCAAACTCAATATTGAACATCCTGGAGGATAACAAAGGAGCCATGTGGCTGAGCACTTCAAATGGGTTAAGTCGTGTCACCTTAACGGCTACATTTAACGCTTTTAATTTTCAAATTGAAAATTTTGACGAGATGGATGGCCTTCAGGGCCGGGAATTTAATGCAAATTCCGCTTTAAGGACACGAAAAGGAGAGATGGTTTTTGGAGGCGGCGATGGTTTTAATATTTTCAATCCCGCAACCATACAACCCAATACGAATAAACCCAAATTAGTTTTTACCGATTTTCAAGTGTTTAATGAAAGTATATCCGCCAATGAAGCTATTAACGGACATGTTATACTTTCAAAAGCCATATCGGTAACACGTGATATCGTACTTAATCACGGCGAAAATATCTTTTCCATAGAATTTGCGGCGCTTGATTTTTTTGACCCCAGTAAAGAAAGATATCAGTATATGCTGGAGGGTTTCGACAAAGGATGGGTAAATGCGGATAGTAGAACGAGAAAAGCCGGTTACACCAACCTTGATGGGGGAGACTATACATTTAAAGTACGTGTATTCAATTCAGAAGGGGTTTGGAATCCCGATTACATTTCTTTAAAAATTAAAATTTTGCCGCCATTTTGGAAAACGACCTGGGCATATATAGTTTATCTGATGATTATTGGTGGGACGTTATATTTCATTCGTAAGCGCGGAATACAAAAAATCAGAATGCAGTTTGCCGTAGAAAAAGAGAAGCAGGAACAAAGACGGCTAATAGAACAAGAGCGCCAGGAAGTTAAACGTATGCAGGAGCTCGACCAACTGAAAATTAAGTTTTTAACGAACGTAAGTCATGAGTTCAGGACGCCACTATCATTGATCATGGCACCAGTTGAAAAAATGTTAACCCGAGCGGACCAGGAGCAGAAACAACAACTGACTATGATAGGAAAAAATGCCAGGCGACTGTTGCTACTGGTAAATCAGTTGCTTGATTTTCGCCGGATGGAAGTTCAGGAGCTAAAGCTGCATCGTAAGCCCGGAGATATTGTGAAGTTCATCAGTGAGATTAGCCTATCATTTATAGATATTGCCGAAGGAAAAGAGATCGGTTTTATTTTTGACACGACCATCGATTCGCTGTTTACAGATTTTGACCATGATAAGATAGAAAGGATATTATTTAACCTGATATCAAATGCCTTTAAATTTACTCCCGCAGGCGGTAATGTAAGCGTTTTACTCAATGTAACGAAAGATAATCAGGTTGATCAGGGTACTTTACTTGAAATTAAGGTGACCGATACAGGCATCGGTATTCCTGTTGAAAAGCACGATAAGATTTTTGAGCGTTTTTTCCAGAACGACGTTCCGGAGTCAGTGATAAACCAGGGCAGCGGTATAGGCCTTGCAATTACCCGTGAGTTTGTTAAGATGCATGGGGGGGAAATAACAGTCGAAAGCGAACCGGGCCACGGCAGTTGTTTTATCATCAAATTGCCACTTGTTGTTTATGCAGATGCTAAAATGGATACACCATTGGACATCGACGGTGAAAATGAAAAAGAAAACCAAGGCAATGGTAATGAAAATAAAGCCTCGCTGAAACAGCAGCCTTCAACTAAAAAACCGGTAATCCTGTTAGTTGAAGACAACGACGATTTTCGTTTTTACCTCAAGGATAATTTAAAAGATATATTTTTTATAATCGAAGCTTCAAACGGAAGAGACGGGTGGCAAAAGGCGCTTTCGCAACATCCGGATATTATCGTAAGTGATATCAATATGCCTGAAATGACAGGCATTGAGCTTTGTAAAAAACTGAAGAATGATAAGCGTACATCACATATTCCATTAGTTCTGCTGACTGCGCTGATTGGGGAGAACGAACAATTAGAAGGCTTGGAAATTGGCGCTAATGATTACATGACCAAACCGTTTAATTTTGAAATACTTCTTTCAAAAATAAAGAACATCCTTATTCTTAGGGACACTTATAAACGAACTTATAAAAAGCAAATGGATCTGCAATTGCAGGAGGTGCCTTTGCAAAATGAAGACGAGAAACTTTTGAGGAGTATAGTTGAATATATAGAAACTAACATATTAAATGAAAGTCTATCCGTCGAAGAACTAAGCCGCCAAATGAACATGAGCCGGGGATCGCTCTATAGTAAGGTCTTAATGCTTACAGGTAAATCTCCCATTGAATTTATCCGTTCCATAAGACTGAAAAAGGCGGTGTATTTGCTCGAAAACAGCCAAATGACCATTAGTCAGATATGCTATGAAGTAGGCTTTAACACTCCCAAATATTTCACAAAGCTTTTCAAGGAAGAGTATAATACTCTTCCCTCTGCCTACGTTGCTTCCATTCGCCAAAAGAAATTATCCGAAACTGAGAATAAAGAATAGCAACTTTCAAGTCGTTTTTGCGAAAGATACTCGTTGGGTTTAACAACAAGCAATGCTCTGGGACGTTGCTGTGAAATCCATTTTCTCCAAATGTCAGTGACTTAATCCTAAATGCTTACAACATACATGTTTTATGTTTATGAATTCCTGACGTTACCCTACATTTAACTGTTTTCTTAGGCCATAAATAGCATGACATGCTTTCGAGTTGTATGTAAGTGACAGTATTTCAACTTATTATGTTCTATTGAACATTTGGCCTATATTTTTACTCAATTCTAGCCCCACTGCTTTTATAGGTAACCATAGTTTAGTTTACTGAGAATGTCGGTCGATGAGATGTACTACATATGTCGTCGAACCTTATTCCCCGATTATAAATAATAGACCAACCAACTAATTTATTTTTTGAGACAGCAAACCGGTTTTACTGTCGCCCAAACTTTTTAATAGAGGTTTGACGGCTTAGTATAAAAAGGTTCCGGTAAAGTAGATTTTAGGTGTCTTTTTTTTGCGATTAACTATTAACAAGAATTTAAAAAAGGGAAGAAATATGAATAAAAGTTAACAAAACCAGTAACCACTAACCAAGAACTACAATTAACCTAATTATTAAAAAACTTAAAAATCCTTTATCAATGGATAAAAATTTACAAAAAAGAATGAGATACTGTATTTCGTTATTTATAGCAAGCATGTTGCTATGTCTTTCAGGATATGCGCAAACCATCGGTATCTCCGGAAAGGTAACAACCTCTGAAAAATCAGAACCGATTCCTGGAGTAACCATCAGAATTAAAGGCTCAGAAACCGCAGTTGCATCCGTTACTGATGGTACTTATAAAATAATGGCAAAGCCGGGAGATATACTCGTCTTTAGCTTTTTAGGTTATGAACGCCAGGAAATAACGGTTAAAAACAACAACACAATTAACGTTAAACTAAATCCTACATCCAGCGATTTAAACGAAGTGGTTGTTATTGGTTATGGTAAGATTCCGAAAAAAGATCTTACCGGTTCCGTTAGCTCAATAAAGGGAACAGACTTGCGCCAAACACAGCCAACTACTTTTGACCAGGCATTGCAGGGAAAAGTTGCAGGTGTTGTGATACAACAAATATCAGGGCAACCTGGTGGTGGCGTATCTATTCAAATACGTGGTGTATCGTCAATAACCGGCTCTAATTCGCCATTAGTTGTAATAGATGGTGTTCTTATTCCTCCATCTAGCGACCCTGGGAATGGCGGCAACCCATTAAATTCCATTAACCCTGCCGATATAGAAACCATAGACGTATTGAAAGATGCATCTGCAACTGCCATATATGGTTCGCAGGCAACCAATGGCGTTATCGTTATTACTACAAAAAGAGGTAAAATTGGAGCACCAACCATAACTTACGATGGCTATACCGAACAGCAGTTGAGGCCAAAGGAACTCCCTACCATGAACCTGCAGCAGTATGCCACTGTAATAAATGCCCGTTCTGCAGTATGGGGTTTCACCACTGATGCTGCAGAACTTGCCAATCCACAATATTTAGGTGCGGGTACCGACTGGCAAAAAGCATTATTTCAGAACGCACCGGAGCAAAGCCATACCCTAACCATAAGTGGTGGTAATGAAAAGAACCTATATTTAATATCAAGCACTTATTTCAATCAGCAAGGTATTGTGGCCGGTTCCGATTTCACCAGATACTCTGTACGGGTGAACCTGGACAATAAACCCGCCGATTGGCTAAAAATGGGAACCAGCCTTCAGTTAATACACAGCAAGCAAAATCAAAATACTACAGCCAACGGCGGAATAAGCAATGTATTAAGCGAGACACCCAATATTCCGGTACAATATCCCAATGGTTCCTATGGTGGCAATACCAACACACAAGGTTGGGTGAGTTCTGTTGCAAATCCTGTAGCTATTTCCTTAATTACAACAAATAATCAAACAAGAAATCAAGTATTTGCCAACCAGTATTTCGAAATAAAATTCACTAAAGACCTCTCATTCCGCACGGAAGCATCGGGTAATTTCGATTTTAATGGCAATAATACTTTTAGCCCAACTTATAATTTTGGTACATCTGTTAATGGTACCAACGGTGGAGGCCAAGGCCTGTCGGAAGATATTAGCTGGACATTCCGCAATTTTTTAACTTATGACCACAATTTCAATAAATTAAAAATCAACGTATTGGCAGGGCACGAAGCGACTTCGGATTGGAATGAAAGTGTTAGTGCCAACCGTACAAATTTCCCTTCAAACGATGTTATATCTGTTAGTGCCGGCGATCCTGTCTCGGCTACAAACTCAGGCAATATTGGTCTCGGTGGTTCAACGGAATCTTATTTCAGCCGCCTTAATTTATCATGGGACGATAAATACCTGATCACTGGTAACATACGTAACGATGGTTCTTCTAATTTTCCAGCCAACAATCGCTGGGCTCTTACCTATTCAGGTGCATTTGCCTGGAAAATTAATAACGAAGTTTTTTTTAAAAATGTAAAACAGATAAGTGAGTTGAAACTGAGGCTTAGTTACGGGCTTACCAACAACCAAAACGTACCGGGCAATTCTTATGTGGGGTTGCTTTCAACTCAGGTTAATGGTTTAGGTACTACAGAGTTTCAAACCCAGTTGCCAAACCCCAAAATAAAATGGGAGCAAACAGATTATTACGATGCCGGACTTGACGCGTCTTTTTTCAACGGCCGTTTCAGCCTTACGTTCGATGTTTATGACCGCATAACAAACGGACTTTTATTGAAAGAGCCGCTTCCAATATATTCTGGTACTACCACCGGTTATTCGCCGGGGGCCATGTCAGCCCCTTATGCCAACGTAGGTTCTATGCGAAATAGCGGGTTCGACTTCCAGATCAGCTCTACCAATATTAGAAGTAAAGATTTTTACTGGAGAAGCGATTTTACCTTATCGCGCAACGTTAATAAAGTGCTTAGTTTAGGTAATGGCGGATCTGATGCCAGCTTATCAGTAACAGATGGTGGCAGTGGCCAGGTGGCCGAAAAAACGGTTGTAGGCCAGCCAATTGGTGAGTTTTACGGCTATGTTTTCGATGGCGTGTTTGCAACTCCCAAAGATTTTCAAACACATGCCCTGCCTGCTAATCAGGCTGGTGTGCCTTATCCAATTAGTCCAAATGCTGGTGGTATCTGGTATGGAGACCGTATGTACAAAGATTTGAATGGGGATGGTATCGTCGACTCAAGAGATGAAACTTTTTTAGGTTCGCCAATCCCGAAATTTCAGTATGGTATCGGTAACACAGTTACCTACAAAAAATTCGAGCTGAATATTTTCTTTACTGGTGACTATGGCAACAAAGTCTACAATGAAGTATCGGAAAGCCATACCGACCCAACACAAACCACTGCCTGGTTTACATCGGTATTAAATTACTCGCGGTTGGCTATGATAAACCCCAATGGCTCTGCATCCGATGTTAACAATGTGTATGTTACCAATCCGAATACAAATATTGTGAGTTTGAGAAATGATAATACCAACGAAAACAACCGCCCTTCTAGTATATATATACAAAATGGTTCATTCCTGAAGTGTAAAAATATTACCCTGAGTTACAATATGACAGATGGTATTTTGAGTAGAATACACGTACACTCTATGCGGGTATATGCTAATGTAACTAATGTGTTTACCATTACGAAATATGTGGGTATGGATCCGGAAATTGGTTCATGGAACCCGCTTCAAGCAGGTTGGGACCAAGGTTACTATCCTCAGCCACGTGGATTTACTATTGGTGCAAATATAACTCTTGACAAATAAAATAATCATCGATTTTAAAAGATATTTATGAAACGGATTAATAAAATTATAGCTATATTATTATTGGGTGCGACGGTAGTCGGATGCAAAAAGAGCTTTTTGGATCGCCCTTCTACCACCCTGATTAGCTCTGAGAATTTTTACAAAACCCAAGCCGATTTGCGGCTGGCAACCGCGAACCTATATGGCGGCTCCCCCTGGTGGCAATGGCAGCAACCCTGGTTACTTTTAGGCGATGCTTTGCCAGGAACAGCCTTTTACACCTATAATGGTGATATAATGCAGCTTTATTCACGTACAATTACATCGCAAAATAGTGTTGTATTGAGTGGCTGGACAGGTTTGTACAATGTTATTGGCCAGTGTAATACGGTTATTAGTGCCATAAACCAATCAGCCTCTGGTTCTTTATCGCCCGCAATCAAAAACCAGGCCATTGCCGAAGCAAGGTTTATCCGCGCCATGGCTTATTATCATTTGGCGGTTTATTGGGGTGCCGTGCCTATTGTTACGGATAACTCCGTATTGGTAAGTAATGCTTTGCTTAACCGTAATACTGTTGCGGATGTTTATAAATTTATAACCATCGATCTCACTTTTGCGGCGCAAAACCTTCCTCTTAAAGATCAGGCAGGCCGGGTGACTACCTGGTCGGCGCAAGGCTTACTGGGCAAAGTTTATTTAACCATGTCGGGTTGGGGCTCAACAAATGGCATGCGCAACCAGGCATTGCTGGACAGTGCCGCGAAATACGCAGGCAATGTGTGTAAAAATAGCGGGTTAGCACTGTTTGCCAGCTATTATGACCTTTTCAAGGTGCAAAACAACAATAACCCCGAAGATTTATTTTCGCTTCAATGGGCCCCGGGTGTGGGTTACGGATATGGTAATGTTTTGGAAACCTATTATTCGCCCAGTGCCCTTATAAATTTTGGGGCCAGTGGCGGATGGGAGACCTTGCAGCCAACCTGGGATTTGTATATGATGTACTCGGCTAAAGATACCGTGCGGCGCAAAGCTACCATTATGAGAACCGGAGATCATTATCCGGAATTGGATATGGCAGATGGTGGTTTTACAGCAGGCGGAAACTGTATGAAAAAACATATTGTAGGCAACAATGCAGATAACAACTCGCCAACAGCTACGGTGTGGTCATCCCCAGAGGACTTCGCGATGCTGAGGTTGGCCGATGTATATTTGGTTTATGCCGAAGCGATTTTGGGCAACAATACTTCCACCACCAATGCCGATGCCCTAACTTATTTTAATATGGTTCGCAAAAGAGCCGGTGTAGACCCTGCCCTAATCTTAACTGCCGATACTATACGTAGGGAAAGAAGGGTTGAGTTGGCTTTTGAAGGTCAATATTGGATAGATTTGGTTAGGTGGTCTTATTATCAGCCGGCTGCAGCTGTTGCATTTCTTAATGCCCAGGATGCCAATCATGATCGGCAGCCGTTTACTTATGATCCTAAAACGGGTATAGCTACAAGGGATACTACTGCTGCCCCTTCTGCTACTCCGGCAACCATCAATTCATATACATTGCAAATTCCGGCGTCGGAGTTATCAACCGACCCGAAATTGGCGGCGGCACCAGTTCCTTATTATTAATTAAAAAATTACAATATATAATTATGAAAAAGAAATCATTAATTGGCTCGTGTTTATTGGCGCTCTTCCTTGCGATGGTGGCTTTATTCCCTGCCTGTAAAAAGAATAACGAAGGAGCCCCCTCTATTTCAGATGTAAGGCAATACGTTGCGTCGCCTGGCGATACTGTTTTGAGTACTGGTAATCCTAATACAAGTCCTAACCTATATGGAAATGGTGGTAATTATGTGGTTATACAGGGGATCAATTTGCAAAATGCCACCGAAATTGATTTTGACGGCGTTGCTGCCAACTTTAACCCTGCTTTAATTAACTCGAACAACGCGGTGGTACCAATACCAACAATTAACTATACAACGATTGATGCTGCTAAACTTTATAGCATTACTTATAAAACTAAAGCAGGCTCAACAACGTTTTTGTTTAAATTAGGGCCTCTGCCTCCAACTATTAGTTCTATATCGAACGTATTTGCCAACCCTGGTGATTCGGTTTATCTTTATGGTAAAAATTTAGTGTTGGTTCAACAGTTTGTATATGGGGGAACCAAGATTTCATCGTTTAATTCAAGTCCTGATGGAACTGCCCTTGGTTTTCTTATGCCAGCAGCAACACCCACCACTCAAATAATAGTAACCACCAAGAGTGGTACTGTTTTAGATACAATAAGGGCCACACCAACTATTACCGGTATTTCCAACGAAGATGCAGCGCCGGGCGATTCCGTTTATATTACCGGTACTTATTTTCAAAGCAGTCAGTCGCTGGTGTTTGGTGGTACTACAATTACTTCCTTTAAGGTATCAAAAGATTTGAAAACAATTGCTTTTGTTATGCCTGCACTAACAAGCTCACAAAACGGCGGGCCATTATCTGTTACTACAAAGTTTGGTACAGCTACTACTGTTTTCAATGTTGAAGACTTTGTTGATGGCGTGTTTCAAAATTGGGACAATGTTAACACTTATCCATGGGGGCTTAGCAACACATCAAACAGCGACTTTCCGGGCAACACTGGTTGGTATGGCGAACTGTATAACACCCAAAGCGGTGGTCAACCTTTGGGTCCGTACAATAGTAGCTGGTACAATGGTGGCCAGGGAATAAATATGGGCGGTTCACAATGGGTACCTACTGCTAATATTTCAAGTAGTCCTGCTAATTATGCGGTTAAATTTGAATTATATGTGCCCAAATCCACACCGTGGATTTATGGGGATATTTACGTAGCAGAAAATTATAGCTTTACGTATATCTCCCGTTACACGCCTTGGATAAACAAAGCGGGTACAATAACCCCATATTATACAGATGGCTGGCAAACTGTGACTTTACCATTGTCGAGTTTTGCAACAAATAATGGCAAAGGCACACCAGTACCATCAATTTCAGCATTGCTTGGCTCAAGTGGTAACACAGGTATGAATATCTGGTTTCTAAATGATAGCTCAGTTACCGTAAAATCTTATTCTTTGGCAATAGATAATATTCGTGTTGTAAAAATTAAATAAACTATAGCCCCGCGGCAACACATTGCTGCGGGGCTTTTAAACAAATAGAATATGAAAATGATAAAAAAAATAGGAACTGTATACAAAATTGCTGCAATATGTATCGCGGTTTTATTTGTTGTTTCCTGCAAGAAAAACGGTATAAGTGCAGCGCAACTTACACAGGCTAATGTTACGGATACCATACCGATGGTTGGTGGAACTAAAATGCTAACATTTAATTCGAATGCCGCCTGGAGTATCGATACTGCTGGTTTTGGATGGCTGCAATTAAGTCAAACATCGGGTGGTAGCGGTAATACTGTCATTACTTTAACAGGTAAGGCTAACAAATCGGGCGCAAGCCGTTCATTGCAATTAGTTTTAAATGCGACTAACGGTCAGACCCGGAATATCACCGTGTGGCAGGATGTCATTATTTATCCATCCTACAATACATCGGCCATAGCAGCTGATGTAACTGGCATGGGTAGTACTGCTATGCAAATAGCTAATAATATTACTTACGGTTGGAATTTCTATAATACTATGGAAGCACCTGGTGGAGAAACCGGATGGGGAAACCCGCCAATTACCCAGCAACAGTTTGATTTGCTAAAAGCAAATGGTGTAAATGCTGTAAGGATACCTATTCGTTACGATGGGACTGTAGCGAACGGTGGACATATAATAAACACTGCAACTGCCCAAATAGACC
This sequence comes from Mucilaginibacter mallensis, assembly GCF_900105165.1. Classification (NCBI taxonomy): domain Bacteria; kingdom Pseudomonadati; phylum Bacteroidota; class Sphingobacteriia; order Sphingobacteriales; family Sphingobacteriaceae; genus Mucilaginibacter; species Mucilaginibacter mallensis. Next base: position 2,811,460 of record NZ_LT629740.1, on the reverse strand, counting down.
CAGCCTGGCTTGCCCGCATTCAACAGGTGGTTCAATATGCTATTAACGATGGTATGTATGTAACCATTAATATTCATTATGATCCCGGAACTACGCTTACCGGTGCTGCACAGGATACCGCTAATGCTAAGCATAGGGCATATTGGGAGCAAATAGCTACAGCTATGCGCGATTTTGACGAGCATCTGATGTTTGCCAGCCTCAACGAAACCAGCGCTGTCGATGTACCCTCAACTGTTACCTTAATGCGTTATCACCAATCGTTTATTAACGCGGTGCGCAGTACTGGTGGTAAAAATGTTTATCGTACTTTAGTTATTCAGTCACCTTCTGCATCAATAGATGCAGCTAACTCATTACTCAATCCGTCTAACGTGTATAAAACACCTTCGCTACCTACCGATATTACACATAATAGAATGATGCTTGAGTTCCACTATTATAGCCCGTCGCAGTATTGCATATTGGGGGGTAACGATAACACAGCGGTACCTCAAGACGCAAGCTGGGGCAAAGAGCTGTATTTTTGGGGGAACAGGAATACGTATTCTGTAAACGGCACGTATACTAACTATCATACCACAAACCCACTCTTCCTGGATCGCAATTGCACATCTGCGAATGAAGAAGGTTATGTAGATTCTATAATGCACACGGTGAAAGTAAGATTTGCTGATAAGGGTATCCCATTGTTTATGGGCGAATATGCGCCGAATGATCACTTTGCAAGATTAACGGGGTATCCGGCAGATTCGTTAAAATCAAGAGCATCTGAAACGCATTTCACTGCTTATGTTGCACAACAGGCCAAGGCAAATGGCGTAATACCGTATTTATGGGCAGGTATATTTAACCGGCCAACTATCATGGCCAACGGATCCTCGACCGGAGTAGCGTCTGGGCCCGCAGTTGTAGGAGACCAGGTCACACTGGATTCTGTAAAAGCTGCCGTAAATAAAGGTATAGCTGCTTATGGACAAGGCGTACCGTTTAAATAGGCCACTCTGTGTTTTTAGAGGCTCCCTATAGTAAAATAGGAGCGTATGTTTTTTATTGCACGAGAGTCTTGAATAAAAGTTATTCAAGACCGATGACACAAAGAACTGCCGGTATCATTGGATAAAACATTTTTATCTGTGATACTGGCAGAATTTTGGGCTTTAAGTCCACAAAGGTATTCATAACGAGTTTGGTCCTTTTACAGTTTAATAATGTTCTAAGCCATTCATTAATAAATGTTGTATAGAAAAATAAAAGGAAGAAAGGCCTTCAAAGGACCTGGCAAGCTTCAGAAGACATATAAACCAGCCGTGAGATGAAAATGTGCCGGGTATCGCTGTATAAGAAACTTAAAATGCTTACCGGTAAATCGCCTGTAGAATTTATACAGGCAATCCGCATGCAGAAAGCTGCCCATTTACTCGAAAGTACAGAAATGAAAATTAACAAGGTAGCAAGCGAAGTTGGGTTTGAAGCACCTCAATATTTCGCAAAGCTCTTTAAAAAGGAATACGATATCCTCTCCTCTGCTTACGTTCTTTTTATCCGTAAGGCTAAAACCCAGGGTAATATTAAATACTATGGGCTGGCCTGCGCCTAAAATAGCAGGGGTTAAAAAAAAGAATATGAACAATAAATTACAAACCAAATTTTAAATAATCAATGCGTATAAAATTTTTGATAGCACCCCTTGCCACATTATTCTTCTTCGGAAATGTTTCGGCCCAGAAAGCGAAACAGATGTCATTACAGTATAAGATAGATTACATGCTTAAGAGAATGACACTCGAAGAAAAAATCAACATGCTGCATGGTAATGCCTTGTTTTCTTCAGGGGGAGTAAAACGTTTGGGTATCCCCGAACTAACGTGCGACGATGGCCCATTAGGTGTGCGCGAAGAAATAAAGCGCTTTGACTGGAACTCGGCAAACTGGACAACCGATTCGGCTACCTTTCTGCCAAACGGTTCAGCTATAGCAGCTACCTGGAACCCCGCATTGGCAAATAAATATGGGGTGGTTATAGGAGAGGAGGCCAATGCCCGTAAAAAGGATATTATGCTTGCACCGGCATTTAATATTTGCAGAATGCCGCTATGCGGGCGTACCTACGAGTATTATTCAGAAGATCCGTATCTGAACGCACAATTAGCTGTACAGGCGGTTAAGGGCATCCAAAGCCAGCATGTGGCAGCCTGTATCAAACATTTCGCGGCAAATAATCAGGAAACAGACCGTAACATGATGAATGCCATAGTTGACGAACGGGCATTACGCGAGATTTATTTCCCGGCCTTTAAGGCGGCAGTGCAACAGGGAAATGCTTACACCGTAATGTCAGCTTATAACAAGCTAAATGGCTATTGGTGTTCGGAGAATGATTTTTTACTGAATAAAGTATTAAAAAAGGAATGGGGTTTTAAAGGTGTGGTTATGTCCGACTGGGCCGGCACACATCATACGGTAGCGGCGGCAAATGCCGGACTTGATATTGAAATGGGATCAAGCGGCCCGTATGATAAATGGTATTTTGCCGACCCTTTGCTTGCCGCGGTAAAAGCAGGCCAGGTTTCTGAAAAAACGATTGATGATAAAGTGAGGAGAATTTTATGGCTGATGTATCACACATCTATGAGCCAGAATCATCCCAAAGGAAGCATAGCCACCCCGGAGCATGGCAAAGCCGCTTATGAAATTGCCTCAGAGTCTGTTGTACTATTAAAAAACGATGCACATTTATTGCCTTTAAATACAGCTAACATTAAAAGCATTGCGGTCATCGGCGACAACGCGGTACGTACATTTGCTTTGGGCGGTTATGGTGCAGGGGTAAAGGCCCAGCACGAGATAACAGCATTAGAGGGCATAAAATCAAGGTTCGGTAAAACAGCCAGCGTCACTTTTGCCCAGGGTTACAAGGCTAAGTATTTAGCGAACAATACTGACGCGCAAAATAGTGGTTATGATCAACCCGACCAAACCCTGATCGACCAGGCCGTGGCGCTTGCAAAAACAACCGACATTGCCATTTTGTGCATCGGTTCCAATCGCGAGTTTGAAAGCGAAGGCCATGACCGTAAAAATCTTGAATTGCCTTTTGGAGAGCAGACATTGGTTGACGCAGTTACCGCTGCTAATCCTAATACCATTATTGTGGTAATGGCAGGTGCTCCTTACGACCTTAATAAAATTAAAAAGTCAAATCATACCATTGTTTGGTCATGGTTTAACGGATCGGAAGCAGGGAATGCACTGGCCGATGTTTTAAAAGGTGTAGTGAACCCATCCGGCAGGTTGCCTTTTACTTTCCCTGTCTCGTTAAACGACTCACCAGCTTCTGCCTTAAATACTTATCCGGGTAAGGACCTGACTGCTGAATATAAAGAGGGGATACTGGTTGGATATCGCTGGTATGATACTAAGAAAATTGATCCTTTATACTGTTTTGGTTATGGATTGTCGTATACCAATTTTACTTATACTGATTTGGCCACCAACAAGAAAACGTATAAAAAGGGGGATAAAATAACGGTATCCTTAAAGGTTAAAAATACAGGCAGTGTTGCCGGTAAAGAAGTTGTACAGCTTTACATCAGCAAACTAAACTCTTCGGTTTTGCGTCCTGGTAAAGAACTAAAGGCATTTAAAAAGATTATGATAGCACCGGGTCAAACGGCTCCTGTTTTAATAAACATAGCTATAAACGATCTCGCCTATTTTAACGATAAACTAAAAAATTGGGTGATTGAGCCTGGTCAATATCGGCTAATGGCTGCCTCATCTTCAAAAGATATCAGGCAAACAGTCGGGTTTAATATCAAGTAATTTAAAACGGAAAGCAAAAATAATGGCTTCGGCAATTGGAAAATTTTCCAACTGACAATTGAGTGATCCACTGAAGATGGCATGCCTATTCAAGCTGCCGAAAGGTGTATAGTATTAACAGGCTCCTGGCAACATGGGGCACATATTTATAAAATGAAAAGGAAATATTTACTACTTGTTTTGGGAAGCTTACTTTTAAGCAATGTATTTGCACAAAACAAAGATCAAAAAGGTATTGCTGGCACTGAAAGAATTATTCAGGTCGATTTTAATAAAGAAAAAGGACCGTTGAATACCTCATTTAAAGCGTGTGTAGGTGCCGGCCGCGCAAATGAAGGATTACGAGCTGACTGGCAGCAGCAGCTCGCCATTGTCAGGAAAGAATGCGGTTTCAAATATATCCGGATGCATGGGTTGCTAACGGATGATATGGCTGTTTACAGTGAAGACCGTACTGGTAATCCGCAATATAATTACCAGTATGTCGATGCTTTATACGACTACATTATTAGTATCGGCATGAAGCCATTCGTAGAGTTAGGCTTTATGCCGGGAGCACTTGCTAGCGGGAGCAAAACAATTTTTTGGTGGAGAGGCAATGTAACCCCGCCCAAAGATTATAAAAAATGGGCAGATTTAATTAGTAACCTGACCCAACACTTTACAGAACGGTATGGTGCGCAGGAAGTAAAAACATGGTATTTTGAAGTCTGGAACGAGCCGAATTTGAAAGATGGCTTTTGGACCGGTTCCCAGGCGGATTATTTCAAACTATATCAATATAGCGCAGAAGCAATTAAAAGCGTAAACCAGGCATATAGGGTTGGCGGGCCCGCCACAGCGGGTGCTGCATGGGTGCCTGAAATGATAGCTTTTTGTAAAAATAATTCGGTGCCTATTGATTTTATCAGTACGCATGCTTATGGCGTAAAGCAAGGGTTTCTGGATGAGCACGGATCGTCGGGTACCGTCCTTGACAAAAACGAATGGAGTGTTAGTGGCGATGTTTTAAATTCGCGTAAGCAGATTCAAAAATCGGCCATCCCAGGACTGGAACTACATTATACAGAATGGAGTTCGTCTTATACCCCTGCTGACCCCCTCCACGATAGTTACCACGAAGCAGCATACATACTTAAAAAATTAAAACAGGTTGGATCGGCGGCCAATTCAATGTCATACTGGACATTTACTGATATTTTTGAAGAGTCGGGGCCACGTTTTACTCCTTTTCATGGCGGATTTGGCTTAATGAATATCGAAGGAATCAAAAAGCCTGCATTTTTTGCCTATTCTTTTCTAAACAAACTGGGAGAAACTGAATTGGCTAATCGCGACAGTTCTTCGTGGGCCTGCAAAAATCACAAAGGTGATGTTCAGGTCTTGTTATGGGATTATACCTATACTTTGCCGGATTCTGTAAATAACCAGGCTTATTATATCAAGGATTTACCTGCCAAAACGAAAGGTAAAGTAAAAGTTAATTTATCGCATATCCCGGCTGGAAAGTATACAATGGAAATTTACAAAATAGGTTACAGGGTGAACGATGCATATACCAGCTATGTGGATATGGGCAGGCCAGCACAGCTAAGTTTACAGCAGGTTCAAAAGTTAAAAGAACAAAATGGATCTCCTGTAGCAACATGGCAAATTGAAATAAAACCCGGCGCAGCGTTTTCGCGTGAATTGGATATACGGGAAAATGATGTTGTCCTGATCAACCTGATTAAACATTAACCGGCGAATTTATTGTTCGAAACTGGGAATAGGCAGTACAATTAGGTAAACATTCACACAACGTTTCGGAGAAGAGCAAAAATTTCACATAAACAGACAAGTTCAGCGTGCGTAATTGACAAAAAAGTGAACAAGAGATTAATAAACCTTGCAAGTAAATTTCAATGATAAAAATAAATAGATTTTTTTGGGTAATCTCCATACTGTTGCTGACAGTTTTGTCGGTCAATGCTCAAACATTATATGTGGGCACCAATTATCATCCACATGATAATAAAGACCCGGAAAAAATAAAGAAGGATATTATGCTGATGAAGGCTGCCGGATTTAAGGTGGTCCGAATGGGCCATTTAGCCTGGGACAGTTATGAACCTTCTGAAGATAAGTTCGACTTTCAATGGTTTGATACGGTAATGGATATGATGAATGATGCAGGGATCAAGGTAATTCTTGATATCGCCATACGTCCGGCACCTATTTGGTTACATCACAAGTACCCCTCAATTGATGTTACCAGCCCGGGAGGCGGTGCACAATATCCCAACCATCGCTACATGGATGATGTGGGCGATCCAATGTATCAAAAATATGCTGTACGCTATGCGGATACACTTACAAAACATTATGCCAAACACCCGGCACTCTTAGCTTTTGGTATTGATAATGAATCTGGTGATGGCCCTATTTCCTATTCAGAATCGGTACGAAAAAGGTTCGTTGTTTGGTTGACGAATAAATATTCGAACCTTGATAATTTAAATAAAGCATGGGCTACACAACGTTGGTCCAGGAGGATTAATGAGTTTGATGAGGTTGGACTACCCCTAACAGGCGAAAAAAATGGCGCCCCGGAGAAGATATTAGATTTCAGGCGTTTTATTTCCGACGAAGTTAACCAGATCTTATTCAAAGTACTCGATAAGGTTAATACCAATGCCCCTGGTGTACTTACCAATACCAATGCCTGGTACTTTAGTTCAATGAGATATTTTGACTATTCTGAAATTGCCTATTCCGGGAAAATGGCCCGCGAGGGTTGCGGTTTTTACCCCGGAAACTCATTAACGACCAATTGGGGGATCATGAACTCAGCGTTTGTAATGTCTCGCGGCCAGTTTGAAAGCACGAACCCTTTCTGGTGCAGCGAGTTTACAACAATGACTGCGGTACCCAATTCGATCAGAAAATCAGCCTATGCCACGCTGATGTACGGCAATCAAATGGTTTGCGGATGGACCTGGCAAAGTATGTGGGGAGGCGAAGAACAATACCTGGAAGGCATGCTTGATTGGGACGGAATTCCTAACCGCAAATATGATGAATACAAAAAGATAGCCACCGAGTTTAAAAAGATCGAAAAATTCTTTCCTTACAAACCCAGGCCGGAAGTTGGTTTAGCATTCTCCTTTCCCAGTCAGATAGCCAGTAGCTCTTTCCCGGAGCAGCAGGATCAACAGTTACAGACCTGCTGGAATTTGTTTTATTACCGCAATATGGATTCCCGTGTTGTTGAGATCAGCAAGAGCTCGTTGAATTATAAATTGCTTTTTGTGCCGGGCGTAACGGTAATGGATGAAACAACGGCCAATAAAATCCGGGATTTTGTAAAAAATGGCGGGACTGTTATTATGACAAGCAATTCCGCCGTGGTTGACGAAACCGGGAAGGTATTTGCATCCACCTACCCGGGGCGTTTAAGCGATGTATTTGGAATACGGGTTGCAGGTTATGAAGAAACAGAGGCAATGAACGAAATATCCCGTGACTCGTTGAAAGGAAAGAAAATTAAATTAAATTATCAAGGGAAAACTATTGGAACTGAATCAACCAGATATGACGTCATCGAATCCAAAGGAGCTGAAATTCTCGGAAATATAACTAGCTTGGATAAAGATTATCCGATTATTACTTCTAATAAATATGGCAAGGGCAGGGCAATTTATGTCGGTTTACCTGCAAGTGGCGAGGTGCTGGGCCCGTTGGTTGATAAGCTGATTGATGAGTTAGGTATCAAAAAAGGACCCCAGGTACCCGATGGAATCCTGGCAAGGCAGATTGACAAAAATCATATCCTGTATCTCAACACAGGCCGGAGTCCGGCGGAAATCAAGCTGAAAGGCACTTTTAAAGGCATACTTACCGGCAAGACCTTTGTTGATAGCTTTACACTTCCGTCTGAAGAGCCTGAATTGATCGAAATCAAGGAATGATAACAGGTAAGTGTATTATGAGTAAAGAAATTATATAGACAAATGTTTAAAAGATTAATAAGATATTGCAGCATTTGCTTTTTTTTAATGTTGTGCGCGATAAAAGGAATATCGCAGAATGCGCAGCAAATAGGTCTTGCTAAAAGAACGAAAGAGAGCTTTGATTTTAACTGGCAGTTTCATAAAGGCGACATCGCCATCAAACGGGCAGTGAAAGCTGCTGGTTATGGAGGGTTAACGGATGTAAATGTCAAAGTTGAGACAAATAAAGAAGTCGTTATCGCTTACACTGATGTAGATAAGGCGGCTGCGTTCAAAGCCGAAGACTGGAAAGAGGTAAATCTTCCACATGATTGGTGTGTGGAGGGGACGTTTGTTAATGATAATTCAATCGGGAGTCAGCCTGCAGCCAATGGATATTTGCCCGGTGGAATAGGCTTTTATAGAAAAGAATTTGAGATACCTGAAACCGATAAAGGAAAGAAAATATCTATAGAATTCGACGGAATTTTCAGAAACAGCACCGTTTGGGTCAATGGCCAGCTTCTTGGGAATCACCAAAGCGGCTACACCCCTTCAAACTATGATTTGACTGACATTTTGCGTTACGGAAACGAAGGCAAAAATGTGATCCTGGTAAAGGTTGACGCTACCGAATATGAAGGTTGGTGGTACGAAGGGTGCGGAATTTACCGTCATGTTTGGCTCAATAAAACGAACCAGGTACATGTTGACCGGTTTGGCACTTATGTTACCACGCCCTCCATTTCAACTGATGAAGCTGCGATAAGCATAAAAACGAATATCAAAAACGAATTAGGCGTAGTAAAAAACATTACACTCACCTCCAAAATTGTTGATAACAAAGGCGTTGTGCTCGACACAAAAACCTCATCTCAGGCAATTGAACCGTTTAGCACTACGGAAATTTCCCAAAAAGGGACTATTCAAAAGCCTTTACTTTGGTCGCCCGAAACGCCAAATCTTTATAAAGTATTAACCGAAGTATCAGAAAACGGGATTGTAATAGACAACTACCAAACTACTTTCGGTGTGAGGACAATCGAAATAAACCGAAATGGAGTGTTTTTGAATGGAAAACTTTATCCGGTGAAAGGCACCTGCAACCATCAGGATTTTGCCGGCATCGGTGTAGCGCTTCCTGATAAAATAAACGAATACAAATTAAAGTTACTCAAGGAAGTGGGCTGCAACGCTTATCGTTGTTCCCATAACCCGCCGACCCCGGAACTGCTTGATATGTGCGACAGGATGGGCTTGCTTGTCCTGGACGAAAATCGGATGTTATCAAGTTCAGAAGAAGGGAAAAATGATTTGACAACGATGCTGTACCGCGATCGTAACCATCCCTGCATATTTATGTGGAGCATGGAAAACGAGGAACCGATTCAAGGCACGGTAACCGGGGCGAGAATACTTAAAACTCTGGTTGATATTACGCATAAAATTGACCCTACCCGCCCTGTGACGGCTGCCATGAATCATGGACGGAACGACGGCGGATACAGCGATGTGCTGGATGTTGTGGGCTATAACTATGGCGACAAGGGATTGGCTTATGTGAAAGACCACGAAAAATATCCTAACCGGGTGGAATTTTGTACTGAAGCCACAAGTTTCGTTTCTACCCGTGGCGAGTACAATAACGACTGTGGAAAAGGTTTCGTGTCGAACCTTGGGTTATGGCAACCCAACTGGGGGCCGCTACCAGGCGAAGACTGGGCGGATATTGTTAAATATCCGTATCTGGGAGGGCTGTTTGTATGGACAGCTTTCGACTACCGTGGCGAGCCAACACCTTATCAGTGGCCCTGCGTTACATCTCATTTCGGTTTCATGGATATTTGCGGCTTTCCAAAAGACGGGTATTATGCGTACAAAGCTGCCTGGACAAACGAACCGGTTGTTCATATTTTTCCACATTGGAACTGGCCCGGCAGAAAAGGAGACAGTATACAGGTGCATTGCTACACTAACTGCGATGAAGTAGAGTTGCTCCTCAACGGCAAAAGAATAAGCATGCAAAAAGCAATTCCCTATACTAAACTGATATGGAAACTTGTTTACAAGCCCGGAAAACTCGAAGCCAGAGGTTATAAAGGCGGAAAGTTAGTAACCACGGATGTTGTTGAAACAACAACTGCTCCGGCACAGGTAGGTTTAAATAGTGATTGCACCACATTAAAAGCTGATGGTTGCGACGTGGCGGTTATCAAGGTTTCCATAAAAGATTCAAAAGGCAGGGTGGTTCCTGTGGCCGATGACCTGGTCACATTTTCTATAGAAGGGCCGGGTAAAATCATTGGTACAGGTAATGGCAACCCAAGCAGCCACGAACCAGATAAAGCCAGTCAGCGCAAGGCTTTTAACGGGTATTGTCTGGTGCTGGTTCAATCCTATAAACAGGCCGGAGAAATTAAGCTAAAGGCTTTTTCCAAAACGCTTAAAGGAGATGAATTGACTATTAAAGTTCAATAAAGTGATAGCGAAGTATGCTTCCTTAAAAAAACAGATCATTATGAAACGGTATAATAATATTGAATATCACATAAAAACGATAGTTATTGTTTTTTTGCTTTTGGCTGGCAATATTTTATGTAACGCCCAAAACTCCGATAAAATTGAGCGAAAACAGCTATTTGATTATAACTGGAAATTTTATCAGGGAGACACAGCAGCAGCAAAATCAAAGGAGTTTAACGATATAAGTTGGCGGAGCCTTGATTTGCCGCACGATTGGAGCATTGAAGGCAAAATAAATCCTAAAAATCCGACCGGGGGATCGGGTGGATACTTGCCCGCAGGTATTGGATGGTACCGAAAAACTTTCAAGGTTCCGAATGAGTGGAGGGGTAAAAAAGTTTCTATCTATTTTGAAGGAGTCTATATGAATTCAGAAGTTTTTATTAATGGAAAATCTCTTGGAATCTATCCTTATGGTTATTCATCATTTAGTTATGATCTTTCACCCTATTTGAATTTTAATAATGAAAATGTGATAGCTGTAAGGGTAGATAATTCGCAACAATTAAATAGCCGCTGGTACAGCGGCTCCGGGATCTACCGCCATGTTTGGGTGATGGTTACCGATGCCGTGCATATAGCTAATTGGGGTGTTTCAATCACTACTCCCGATGTTTCTCCGAAAAAGGCAACCGTTCAAATCAAAATATTAATAAAAAACGAAACCGGTTTACCTCAAAGCGTTGTTGTTAGCACCCAGTTGCAGGATGCAAACGCTAAAGATGCAGGAAATAATCAAACAAGTGTCGAAGTGGGGCCTAATAGCGAGAAGGAAATCCGCCAAAGCATAACGGTAATAAATCCCCGGTTATGGACACCGGAAGCACCTTATTTATACGATGCTAAAACGCAGGTTGTGCAAAATAAAAAAGTACTTGACGGGACTAAGACCAATTTCGGCATACGCTCCATAAAATTTACTGCAGAAAATGGTTTCCAGCTCAATGGAAAAACAGTGAAGCTCAATGGCGGATGTATGCACCACGATAACGGGTGCCTGGGAGCTGCTGCTTTTGACCGTGCTGAAGAACGAAAAGTGGAATTGCTTAAAGAAGCGGGATTTAACGCTGTGAGAACTTCTCATAATCCCCCATCTGAGGCCTTTTTAAATGCATGCGACAGATTAGGGTTATTAGTTGTTGACGAAGCATTTGATTGTTGGCGGTCAGGAAAAAACAAATATGATTATGCACAATATTTTGACCGTTGGTGGAAACGCGATTTAGATGCAATGGTTTTGCGCGACGGCAATCATCCTTCAATTATTATGTGGAGTATTGGCAATGAAATAGTGGAGAGGGGTACCCCCGAAGCTGTAAAAACAGCCAAAATGCTCGCGGATGCGATAAAGAAAATAGATGCTACCCGCCCCATTACATCCGCTATTGTGGAAGATGGTAAGGAGTGGGCAACGCTTGATCCCCTTATGGCGGCCCATGATGTTGGCGGTTATAATTATCACCTGGGGAGCGCGTCTTCGGATCATCAGCGGGTTCCTTCGCGGATTATTATGCAAACAGAATCATATCCCAAGGATGCTTTTGCCAATTGGAAATTAGTAGAAAACAACAATTATGTTATTGGAGATTTTGTCTGGACGGCGGTGGATTATCTCGGAGAATCAGGAATAGGCCGTTGGTATTATTCAAATGAGACACCTGGTGAACACTGGGAACATGATCTCTTCCCATGGCATGGTGCTTATTGCGGTGATGTAGATTTGATAGGTTGGAGAAAACCCATATCCCATTATAGAAGCATGTTGTATAATAACACCGAGAAATTTTACATGGCCGTGCGTGAGCCTAATCCAGAACCTTTGGAAATTAAGAACACATGGTGGTCGGTTTGGCCCACATGGGAAAGCTGGACCTGGCCAGGATATGCAGGAAAGGACATTCAGGTGGAAGTTTATTCAAAGTATCCCAAGGTCAGGCTATACCTCAACAACAAACTCATTGGCGAAAAGCCAACTACTGATGGACAGGAATATAAAGCTGAATTTACAGTAGCCTATTCCCCAGGCGTGCTTAAAGCAGTAGGGGTGGAGAATGATAAGGAAGTTGAATCAACCATATTGAAAACTTCCAGCGATGCTGCAAAAATTCAATTAACGGCTGACCGAAAAGAAATAATAGCTAATGGACAAGACTTGTCGTATGTTAAAATTGAGATAACAGACAAGGATGATATATTTCAACCCAATGCCACAAACCGGCTTAACTTCAAGATTGAAGGCCCCGGCACTATTGCAGGAGTAGCCAATGCGGATATGAAAGACACAGACTCCTATGTAGGAAATTCCCGCAAAGCGTGGCACGGACATGCATTGGTTGTAATAAGGAGTACCCACGGTGTCGGTGATATTAAACTTACAGTAAGTTCATCAGGTTTATCCGGGGCTACTTTAAATATCAAATCATTACTGAAAAAATAGCTCATGCAAGAGAAAACGGAAAGGCGTTCTGGTATGACTGGTGTCTTAGGTTTAAAAAATGAAAAAAATGAAAATGTCTAAAATTGTTAAAGCCTGTCTATTTACAGCCGTCTTTTTTCTATATAGTTTTAGCAGCCGTGCGCAAAAAAATGCACCTGCCTCGTGCGGACCAGTCCCTTCGGTAAATCAAATGAGGTGGCAGGAAATGGAATACTATGCCTTTGTGCATTTGTCATTGAATACCTATACTGACCAGTCCTGGGGATACGGTAATGAAGATGTTAACCTCTTCAACCCAACAGCATTGGATTGCCGCCAATGGGCCCGCATTTGTAAAAATGCAGGCATGAAAGGAATTATAATCACCGCCAAACACCATTGCGGTTTTTGCCTGTGGCCTTCCAAATACACAGAATATTCCGTAAAAAATGCGCCCTGGAAAAACGGGAAAGGAGACGTAGTGCGTGAGATGGCAGATGCATGCAAGGAATATGGTTTAAAGCTCGGTATTTACCTTTCGCCATGGGACAGAAACCGGGCGGATTATGGCAAACCGGAATACATTAAATATTTCCGCAACCAGCTCACAGAATTGCTTACCAATTACGGCCCGATTTTCGAGATTTGGTTTGACGGTGCTAACGGCGGTTCGGGCTATTATGGTGGTGCTAATGAAACCCGTATGATTGACCGTAAAACTTATTATGATTGGGCCAACACCTATAAACTTGTACGTAAACTACAGCCTAATATTGTCATCTGGAATGATGGTGGAGATCGGGCTGATTTACGGTGGGTGGGCACTGAAGGCGGATCCGTCGGCGAAACAAATTGGAGCCTGCTAAATGCTACCGGTGATGTACCATATGATATGTTGCATTATGGGGTGGAGAATGGCAATGTATGGGTGCCTGCAGAAGTAAATACTTCTATTCGGCCTGAATGGTTTTACCACCCTAATGAAGATAAGAAAGTGAAGTCTGTGCCGCAGCTTATGGATATCTACTACAATTCCATCGGCCATAATGGTAGTTTACTCCTCAATTTTCCAATTATGCCCAACGGTCTTATTCATCCAACGGATGAAAAAAATGTATTGGATTTTGCAGAGGCAGTAAAAGCTGCGTTCTCCGTAAACCTGGCGAAAAACAAGTCGGCAACAGCATCTAATGTACGCGACGGAAGCAAATATTTTAGCGCAGGCAATGCGACCGATGATAATAAAAACACTTATTGGGCCACAGATGATAATATTAAAGCGGCTTCGCTTACCATTGATTTAGGCCGACCAACAAGGTTTAATCGCTTTTTGGCGCAGGAATACATTCAATTAGGGCAGCGTGTAAAATCTTTTACAGTGGAAGCGCTTGTTAAGGGCCAGTGGCAGGAATTGGCAAAAGGGACAACTATCGGCTATAAGCGCATAATAAGCTTTCCTGCTGTAAATGCCACTAAGGTGAGGCTTCATATTTTGGATGCCAAGGCCTGCCTGCTTATCTCCAATGTCGGGATTTATTATGCTCCGCAAATACTCGCCGCCCCTTCCGTTATCAGGAACCAGGCAGGTGAAATAACCATAACACCGGTTGATAAGGAATCGATAGTTTACTATACAACAGATGGCAGTACGCCAACCTCTGGTTCAATAAAATATAAAGGGCCTTTCCTCGCGGACGGCAAACCGGAGATACGTGCGATCGTTTACGATCCTTCTAATCATCAAAGTAGTTCCGAAACGCATGAAAAGTTTGATATAGCGAGGAAAAACTGGAAAATTGTTGGCATTGATGACGAAAAAGCATATGCTGTTTTAGACGGCGACCCATCTACCGCATGGCACCAGGGCAAAGACCAAAAAATGCCGGTTGATTTGGTGATTGATTTAGGAAAAGAAGAAAGTCTATCCGGTTTCAGGTATCTGCCGGATCAGGGTCAATGGAATGCTGGTATAATTGCTGGATACGAGTTTTATATTTCGGAAAACGGCGCAGACTGGAAACTGGTTAGCCATGGTGAATTTCCTAATATAAAAAACAATCCTTTGTGGCAAATCGTAAAATTCAACCCTCAGAAAGCGCGATATATCAAACTGAGGGCGGTTAAAAACACTGAAAACAACAATGAGACGGGGTATGCGGAAATCGATATAATTACGCAATAACGGCAGCTTATATTTAAACGTTGAAAGAGGGATTATGAATAGATTCAAAATAGTCATTATTATACTAACCGTGCTTTTTTGTCCGGCGCGATTGTTATCGCAAACAAAATTTTTCGTCTCTGCTCAGGGAAAGGATAGCAATCCGGGCACAGAAGCAAAGCCTTTTGGTTCTATACTCCGGGCGTTGAAAGAAGCCCGTAATCAGAAGGGCAAAATTAATTTGTACTTTATGGGAGGAACATATCGCCTGGATAAGCCTGTGGTTTTTACTGCTGAGGATTCAAGGCCCAATGGCAGCACGCTTACGCTAACCAGCTATAAAAAACAAAAAGTGATTATTAGCAGCGGCGCAGTGCTTCACTTAAAATGGGTGCCTTACAAAGATGGCATTTGGAAAGCAAGCGTAGACCAAAGTGTTCAGTTTGACGAACTGCTTGTTAACGGGCAGTTACAGCATATGGCCCGCTATCCCAATTATGATTCTTCTGCCCATTATTTGGGCGGTACCGCAGCGGATGTGTTATCGCCCGAACGTGTCGCCCGTTGGCAATCACCGGAGGGCGGGTATATACACGCGTTGCACCCGTCTCAATGGGGCGATGTCCATTACCAAATCACAGGGAAAGATAGTAAAGGGGAACTTGTGCTGGAAGGTGGGTGGCAAAACAACCGCCGCATGGGTATGAGCGAAAAATACAGGTTTGTGGAGAATGTTTTTGAGGAGCTCGATACAGCGAACGAATGGTATTATGATAAGAAGGCGAAAACGCTGTATTATTTTCCACCCGTTGGTCTAAACTTGCAGACAGCGACATTTGAATCGCCACAGCTTGCCAGCTTGTTCGAGTTCCGGGGCACAGAAACAAAATCCGTGAAAAATATTACCGTATCAGACTTGATCTTTACGCAAACAACCAGAACTTTTATGCAAAATAAGGAACCGTTGCTGCGTAGTGACTGGACCATCTACCGTGGCGGCGCTACAATATATGAAGGTGCGGTAAATTGTAGTTTGGTTAATTGTGCCCTGGTTAATCTTGGGGGTAATGCTGTATTTTTCAGTAAGTATAACCGTAGTTGTGAAATATCGGGTTGTCAGATTTCGGACGTAGGAGCAAGCGGAGTTTGTTTTGTCGGCGATCCTGGGGCAGTTCGCTCCCCTCGTTTTGAATATAACGAGTTTGTTCCAATAGCGGAAATGGATCGTACACCAGGCCCCAAAACCAACAATTATCCCAAGGACTGCAGCGTATATAACAATCTAATGTTTAACCTTGGATTGCTGGAAAAACAATCTGCAGGTGTAGAATTGTCCATGTGCCAAAGTATCACTGTCAGCCACAATACCATCTATGATGTACCCCGCGCTGGCATAAATGTCAGCGAAGGAACCTGGGGCGGTCATGTTATTGAATACAATGATGTTTTTAATACGGTTAAAGAAACCGGCGACCACGGAGCCTTTAATTCCTGGGGCAGGGATCGTTATTGGCATCCCGATAAAAGAATACTGGATTCGATTGTGGCGGCATACCCCGGTTTAGCGCTGCTTGATGTGACTAGACCAATTATTTTGCGCAATAACAGGTTTCGTTGCGACCATGGGTGGGATATTGACCTGGATGATGGCTCCAGCAATTATATAATTTACAATAATATTTGTTTAAACGGAGGTATTAAGCTGAGGGAAGGTGTGAATCGTGTTGTTGAAAATAACATCATGATAAATAATACTTTTCACCCTCATGTATGGTTTAAGAACAGCAATGACATATTCAGGCACAATATCGTGGGCAGCGGTTATCTCCCAATCGGAATTTCGGTATGGGGGAAAGAAGTCGATTATAACGTATTCCCTGACTCTGCCTCGTTATCCGAGGCACGGGGGAGAGGAACTGACATGCATTCTGTATACATGCCCGAAGCATTTGAAAACCCGGCAGAAGGAGATTTTCGACTTAAGCCCAATGCTGCTGCATTTTCAGTTGGTTTCAAAAACATAGCGATGGACAGTTTTGGAGTTATTTCACCAGGGTTGAAAGCACTGGCAAAGAAAGTGACTTATTCTAATATTGTAAAGCCAATTCAAGCTGCCGAAAGTGAAACAATTGATTTTCTGGGCGCAAAAGTGAAAAAGCTGACTACTCTTGGAGAACGATCGGCAACAGGAATGGATGGTATCCGGGGTATTTTGGTGATAGCTGTAGCACCCGGTCGATCCCAAGCTTTTTTCCAGGTAAATGATGTGATCATGTCACTAAACAACAGACCAACAAATAGTCTGAAGGAATTGCAAGAAGCAAGAATGTCGGTCACCGGGCCATCTGCCGAAATTATTATTTTCCGTAATCAACATGCGTATACCGAAAGAGTGAATTTTGATGACCATAAGTAAGTCAGGCTTCCGAAGTATACCCGGGGACATAGTAGTAAGGTGTAAAATACCCAGACCAGGCGGCTCATTATAACGAAATGGTTTAGTAATTCGATTTAATATAACCATCTTATTTTTAGGTTATTATATAGGTTTGCACATTTGGTCTATATTTTTGCTCATTCCTGTCCCTTGCTTTTTTTAAAGTTGCCATAATTTCACTTGTAAGGATATAGCCTCAACACAGTGTACTTACCGACACTGATTTTACGGCGTCCTACCAATTATCGATTGAACCAATATTTAATCTATTTCCTGACTCAGTAAATAGCTGAGTGTGTTTAAAAATTTTAATGATATGTTAAAAAGATCACTAATAAGCTGTGATAGGCTTTATGATGTCGAAGTTCGACAATCGATTGCATATGCAAAACCGATAAATATTTTTCACCAAAATTTCTTACGGTCAGCTATTCCTATCCTAAGTATTCCTAAATAATCAACCAATAGTTCACTTAAATTTTAAATTCATGAAAAGAAAATTACTAGCACGATTCCTGATTTTTTTCGGGATGACCTTATCAATTGTCATGATAAGTCCGCCGGGTTATTCCCAAACCGGGAAAATTACAGGAAGGGTTTCAGACAAAGATGATGGTTCCCCCTTACCTGGTGTAACTGTTAAATTAAACGGTACGGCAGAGGCCGTAAGTACAAATGCCGATGGGTCTTATTCCATAAATGCTGCGCAGGGCAGTGTATTGATTTTTTCTTTTATCGGCTATGATAAAAAGGAAATAGCTGTTCCTGTATCGGGTAAACTTGATGTAGCCTTATCTAAAGCATCTAATAATCTTAACGAAGTAGTAGTAATAGGCTATGGTACCGCCCGCAAAAAAGACCTGATAAGTTCTGTTGATGTCGTGGCCGCAAAAGATGCAGGTTCGACTACATCAGTAAGCCCCGCGCAATTATTAATAGGTAAAGCTCCAGGCGTTCAGGTGGTACAGGCAAGCGGTGTGCCGGGCGCAAACGCACAGATTATTATACGTGGTACCGGCTCATTTACAGATGTTAGCCCACTTTACGTAATTGACGGTATACAGGGAGATGCTAACCTCTTTAATACGATCAGCCCACAGGATATCGAAAACATAACCATATTAAAGGACGCCGCCTCTACGGCTATATATGGTGTTGCGGCAGCTAATGGAGTTGTTATGATTACCACAAAAAAAGGAAAGGCAGGACCCACTCAAATATCATTTACGTCGCAGGCAGGTATTTCAAATGTGCCGAAGGAACTTGGTCTGCTAAACTCCCCTGAATATGTAAAGCTCCTTCAGGATATTGATGCTTCGAACAATGTTCCGGTACCGGCAAAACTCAACACCCCTTATGTTCTGGTTGATAGAACCAACTGGCAAAAGGAAATCTTTAAAACAGCTGTATCAACTCAAAATGATATTAGTGTAAGCGGCGGAAATGACAAGGTTACTTATAACTTGTCTACAGGATATGTAACGCAGCAGGCCATAGTTAAAGATTATGATTTTGACAGGCTTAACAGCCGCTTTGGACTGGAAGAAAAATTAGGCCGTTTTCATTTCGGGGAAACTTTAAATTTAAGGTACACCGTAACCCAGGGCCAAACAGCGAGTGTAGGTAACGCTCTTACCTATGCACCTTATCAACCTGTGTATGATTCTTCGATCCCGGGCGGTTACTCCATTCTTACCAATGTGGATGACAACAGCAATGCTGTAAACCCTTTGCAGCCATTGGGTGTACAAACAGAAAGCAGCCATGAGATGGTATTATTTCCACAAGTATTTGGCGAAGTAAGAATTATTGATGGTTTAACTTTCCGTTCACAGGCGTCAGGAGTATATGGCAGCAGCGTAAGCGATTCTTATCAGATACCCTACGTGACTTCCAATAACCTGGCTTACGATCGGCAGGCGGGCCGCAGTTATGGCAACTTCTCCAATTATACAATTGAGAATTATTTATCTTACAATCATAGCTTTGGGAAAAATAATATTTCATTGACAGCGGGCACGAGCTATATCGATGCCGGCAGTTCTAAAAGTCTTAGTGTATTAGGTACCGGGATGCTAACCGACGCTGTAAAGGACATTGGTGTAGCCCCAACCATAACCAGCACGGGTAATTCCTCAGGTTATTACACTGAATTTGGCGATGCACAATCTTATTACGGACGTTTGATTTATTCTTATGACGATAAGTATATTTTTTCAGCCAGTATAAGGCGGGATGGATCATCCAACTTTGGTCCTTTAAGCCGTTATGGTAATTTTCCGGGTGCAGGTTTCGCATGGCGCTTTAGTCAGGAAGACTTCATCAAAAAGGCTTTGCCATTTATCAGCGATGGTAAACTGCGCGTAGGATGGGGACGGACAGGTAACAACAAGTTTGGCCTGACAAATACCAACGTATTTACCTTTAGCGGATCACCTACCGGAAACCTGGTATATTCTTTAGGCCAGAACGAACAATTCGTCACCGGAACAACAGTTACCACAATCGCCAACCCGTCGTTACATTGGGAAACAACCGACCAAACCGATGCCGGAATTGATTTGGCGTTTCTCAACAATCAAATAACATTTACAGCCGATTACTATAACCGAAAAAGCAGTGGGTTGATAGTAGCAATACCCCTGCCACCAAGTTTAGGAGTGGGTATAAATACTTCCGGTAGCAGCGAGATAGTGAACGCTGCGGATGCACAAAACAAAGGTTTTGAATTTCAGTTAGGTTACCGCTCTGAGGTTAAAAATGGCTTTAGCTATAATGTGAGTGTAAATGGTGCCTATAACAATAATAAAACACTATCGTTAGGCACCCAGTCGCCAACCCCGATAATTGGCGGAGCCTCCGGTGTGGAGACATTGACCCAGCCGGGCACACCTATTGGCGCATTTTGGGGTTATAAGGTTGCTGGTGTAGCCAGCACCCAGGCTCAAATTGATGCATTAAATAAAGCGGCACAGCAAAAAACCGGCAACCCAACTGCCGTTTATCAAACAGGGCTGCTTCCAGGCGACTTTATATATAAGGATCTGAACGGTGACGGGGTCGTTGACTCGAAGGATCAGCAGTTTTTAGGGAGTTCAATTCCGAAGTTTATATATGGGATTAATTTGGGTGCTACTTACCATAATTTCGACCTTAATGTTGTATTATCAGGTGTGCAGGGTGTACAAATTGGCAATTCGCTGCTAACCACACTGGATTTCGCAGCAACAGGGCATAACGCCTCAACCGCTATATTAAATAGGTGGGAACAATCCGGCGACAATGCAGCCCTGCCGAGAGCAGGCCAGGATGCAACAGGATCGGGAAACTTAAGACCATCGGATTTCTTTATACAAAATGGAGCTTATTTACGTGCCCGTAACGTAACCCTGGGTTATACGCTTACAAAAGCAGCCTTACAATCATTTTCGGGTAATGTGGTAAGCAGATTGCGCCTATATATTGCTGCGGAAAATTTGTTTACCATAACCGGCTATAAAGGGTATGATCCTGAATTAAGCACAGTTAACGGTGATAACAATACCTACGATACTATTTTTAACCGCGGCATTGATACGGGTCAAATTCCGCAGCCGCGCACATTTTTATTCGGGATACAAGCAGGATTTTAAATAACATTTTAAAGATACTATTATGAAAAAATATATAAAATTCTTTATGACGGGAGGGCTTTTGATCCTCTCCATAGGGTGTAAAAAAGATTTAAGTCTGGTTAATAAGAGCGCTTACACTTATGATACTTATTTTACCAGTGATGCTGCCATAAACCAGGCTGTTATAGCCACTTATGCGGGTTTATTGCATACTGGTTTATGGGCCCGTGAGTGGTATTATACTTTTGATTTGCTGGGTTATGATGCCAAAAACAACCAGCCCCTGGTAGGTGACCTCCTGCAATTAGCCCAGTATAATTTTGGTCCGGATCTTGACATTATGGACGAAAACTGGTCATCTTTATACCAAATAATAGCACGCGCCAATGTCGTTATTGATCGTGCGCAGAATGCATGGAAGCCGGCTAATGCCACAGAAACAACTGACCAGGCGCAATATATTGGCGAGGCCAAATTTTTGCGTGCTTATGCTTATTTTCAACTCGTTAATTTGTACGGGCGGGTGCCTTTGCATACGCAGTTTATAGCGCAGCCAACCCCTGCAGAAATTAACCTGCCGAGATCACCTGTTGCCGATGTATGGGCGTTAATTGAAAAAGACCTGCAAGATGCAGAGAAGGGTCTTCCCGTAACATATGCTGCTGCTAATTATGGACGTGCTACACAAGGTGCTGCGGTGGCGCTTTTGGGTAAATCATATTTATATGAGAAAAAATGGGGCCAGGCACAAACGGAACTTACGAAGTTGACCCAGGCGCCTTTCACTTATGCACTTGCGCCTGTATATAACAACCTTTTTGATGATCCGAACCAGGATAATCCGACTTTGAACCCTGAAACCATCTTCCAGGTGATGAACCAGCAATGGACAGATTGGGGCATAGGTAATCAATACTATCTTTTTGGTGGTCAGGAAACCTGGGGCGGAAAAGCGACACATTCAGACCGTGCGCAGGAATACGGATTTAATGATTGGAGCAACGTTTATATTACTACAACTGCTGTAAAGGCATTTACGTACCCGAATCCACAAAACCCTTCTGTAAATTACGTAGATCCACGTGCAGCCTTTACCTTTTATGGTGATGCCGCGAGCGGGGGGCAAACACAATATTGTCAGCAATGTTCGACTGGACCTGTGGCTTATCCTTACGCCACAAAAGGGTATATGTGGCTTAAATACGAATACTATAACAAAGTTGCCACTTTTGGCGGACCGCAGAGTGGTATAAACGGCCAGGTAATACGTTATGCTGATGTATTGCTTATGCTGGCAGAAGCCTACATACAGCAGGGAAATACGGGAACGCAACCATTAGCATTGATTAATCAGGTGCGCAGCAGGCCAAGCGTCAATGCTCCGCTTTACACCTCACTGGGTAGTCAGACTGAAGCCATGACCATCTTAATGCGGGAAAGGCAGTTAGAACTAACCGGTGAACAAAGCCGTTATTTTGACCTGATACGTTGGGGCATTGCGAAGCAAACTATAAATACTGAAAGGCAAATTGAGGACGGTACACAACCATTTCAGGATAAAAATGTGCTGTTCCCAATTCCTTTAGCCGAGAAGAATGCAAATGGTACAGTTGCAAAAGATATTTCAGGTGACTGGAATTAGTTAGTGTTGGTTTTATAATTGATCAAAGCCCGCAACATTAATCGTTGCGGGCTTTTTTGCAACAAACACCCCAAGCACTTTAAGCAAGAGGGTTTGTAGCAATTTGAACATTTTACACACTATTTATTGACTTTTGTACCAGCTCATTCAATGCCATCTTCAATAGTTTTGCCCAAATCATAAAATGAGTATTTGTTAAAAACAAATGCTATCGAAAAAAAATAAACATTATTTTAACAGGCATTGTATTTTCAATACCTCATAATTGGCAAATGAAAAATAAATATATAATCAAAAGGGCACATCTCGTACTGTTACTCTTAATAATAAAAACAGGCATATATGCACAATCTTCAGTATCTTCATCAAAACGTGAGCATTTGTCAATGGACAATGACTGGCGGTTTGCGTTGGGACACGCCTATGATCCTGCAAAAGATTTTAACAACGGTACGGGCGGATTCTCTTATTTTGCGAAGGCCGGATATGGGGATGGCGCGGCGTCGCCGCAGTTTGATGATAGGGGCTGGAGAAAAATTAACCTGCCGCACGATTGGGCGGTTGAACTGCCCTTTAGCCCCAAAGGCAGCACAAGCCATGGATCAAAGGCTATAGGGCGTAATTTTCCTGAAGCGAGCGTTGGCTGGTATCGCAAAGCATTTTTTGTTCCGGCTGCTGACCTTGGCAAACATATTTCTATTGCTTTTGATGGTGTTTTTCGTAACAGCATAGTTTGGGTTAACGGTCATTATTTGGGTACCGAGGCTAGTGGTTATAACAGCTTTGAATACAATATTTCCGAGTATTTAAATTATGGTGGTGACAACATAATCGCTGTGCGGGTTGATGTGACAATGGAAGAAGGCTGGTTTTATGAGGGAGCCGGTATATACCGCCATGTTTGGCTCAATAAAACAGATCAATTGCATATCCAAACCAATGGAACGTATGTCACAACCCAGGTTAAAAACAACATTGCGGGTGTTTCAGCTACGGCTACTGTAATAAATGATGATAAAAAAGAAAGAAGTTTTAGTGTTACACAAACTATCATTGACACCAATGGCAAGGCGCTCGCGACGAGTAGGATAACGGGACTCACTTTAAAGCCTTTTGCGTCTCAGGATGTAAAAGGCGTTTTAGCTGTTGCTCATCCCAAGTTATGGTCAATAGAAACGCCTTACTTGCACAAGCTGCTCACTACTGTTGAAGAGAACGGTGCTGTTGTTGACAGCTATATAACAACATTCGGAATACGCACTATAAGATTCGATGCTAACGCTGGGTTTTTTCTGAACGGTAAGCGTGTTGAGATAAAGGGAACTGACAACCATCAGGACCATGCCGGTGTGGGCACAGCTATGCCCGATGCCTTACAGGATTTTCGCATCCATACCTTAAAAAGCATGGGATGCAATGCCTATCGCTGTTCCCATAATCCGCCAACTCCGGAACTGCTGGATGCCTGTGACCGGTTGGGTATGGTGGTCATTGACGAAAATCGTTCGATGGGCGTAGCATCAACTGAATTAAATGACCTGAAAACGATGATCCTGCGCGATCGTAATCATCCATGCATTATCAGTTGGTCTATAGGAAACGAAGAATGGGCCATTGAAGGTAATATTACAGGGGCCCGTATCGCAGGTACTATGCAGGCTTTCGCAAAGTCGGTTGATTCAACCCGTTATATTACAGCAGCCATAAGCGGTGGTATTGGTTCGGGAATTTCAACTACGATAGATTTGTTAGGGTATAATTATATAGCTACCAAAAATACCGATGAGCAGCATAAGAAGTATCCTAATCAATTTAGCTGGGGTACAGAGGAAGGATCGACCGTAACATCGAGGGGTATTTATGTGGACGATATGAGCAAACATCAGCTTGCCGCATACGATCGAAAGCAAAATGATTTTTTTTATAGTTTGGAACAAGGCTGGAAATATTATGCCGCGCGCCCGTACCTGGCTGGAATGTTTATATGGACAGGTTTTGATTACCGGGGCGAACCCGTGCCTTTTGGATGGCCTTCGATTGAGTCGTATTTTGGTATGCTCGATGCTTGTGGTTTCCCAAAGGATGACTATTACTATTTAAAATCATGGTGGACGGATCAAACAGTAGTACACTTGCTGCCGCACTGGAACTGGCAAGGTAAAGAAGGCCAGGAAATAAGGGTATGCGCCTATAGTAATTGTGATGAGGTTGAACTTTTTCTGAATAAGAAAAGTCTTGGTAAAAAAGCTATGGAACCAAATGGCCACCTGGAATGGCAGGTGAAGTATGAACCCGGAACGCTGGAGGCTATAGGCTATAAAAAAGGCTTAAAAGCTGGTTCCGACGTGGTTAAAACTACTTCAAGCCCGGATCAGATAAAGTTACAGGCTAATCAACCTGTAATCAAAGCTGATGGAAAGGATATTGCTATAATAACAGTAAAAGCAACCGACAAAAACAATTTGGTGGTGCCTACAGCTGATAATGAGATCGGTTTTTCAATTAATGGTCCCGGTAAAATTATAGGGGTAGGTAACGGAAATCAAACTTCGCATGAGCCTGATCAATATTTAGAACGGGGCGATCTGATCGATATCGGCAATTTAAAAGAAAAGTTTGTGGACGATTTAAATGTGACTGCTGAAGTGGCTGCGGGGTACGACGATAGTGGTTGGCAAAATGCGTTTAAAGATACCAGGGATGATGCGTTTGGACAAAGGGTGAAAGCTTTGGTATATAGGGCGAGTTTTAATATTCCGGCTGATGGTACATTCACGACTGCTACTTTTTTCAGTAAAAGTATAGGCAAAACGGAAAGCATTTTTATTAATGGCAAAGAGATAGCCCATCAGATAAACGATGACAATGAAAGGCATGAATTTAAACTCGATGCCTCATTGCTGCATCCGGGATCTAATACCATTGCCATAGTTGCCACTCCATTGCTCAAAGCAAATATATGGGCTGATGTCAATACCGATCCGGGCTTAATCCAGTTAGTTTATCCGGCATTGCCATATAAAAGAAAGCTATTTAATGGTTATGCCCAGGTTATTGTACAATCAACCGGCCAGCCGGGTACAATCATTTTAAAAGCAGCATCGCCAGGCTTAAAAGAGCACACCATTGAAATTACGGCAGCAAATAGATAGTGTTAATAAAGCTTTGAGCAAAAATGTGTGTTTTCAAAATCATGCAATGGGTATCGAATTATTTAGGTGAACACTAACGGTCGACCAGTAGATACTTGGTTCGATATTTCGGGAAAAACTGCGATTTGAAAAAAGTGAATATCGAACCGGAAGATTGAACGAGGCAGTTGCACTTATGTTTCAGATTAACAATGTATTAGGGGGTAAAAAAAACGGGAAAGATCGATTGCCAAATCGTCTTTCCCGTTCAGTACTCAGAGCGGGAATCGAACCCGCACTCCGTTTACGGGAACAGGATTTTAAGTCCTGCGTGTCTACCAGTTCCACCATCTGAGCAGGTGTCTAAACCTTTAACAATAAATCCCTTCTTTTTGTGGGAAGGGATTTGAGCGAAAGACGAGATTCGAACTCGCGACCCCGACCTTGGCAAGGTCGTGCTCTACCAACTGAGCTACTTTCGCATGGTAAGAGTATCGTATTTTTCTACTCTTTTCCTTTCAACTCTCTAAGCTAAACCGCCTCTTCGTTGTTGGGAGTGCAAATATAGGCAGAATTGAATATCCTGCAAGGAAAATTTTCACTTTTTTTATAAAAATTTATAACTCGCTGGTTTTCAAAATATCATTTATGATATCAATTTCATATCCGCGGCTAAAAGCATACTGTTGCAGCTTATACCTGCGTTTATAAGGGTCTTTCTCGGTGAGGGAGGTCGCTTTTTTACTCAATAACCTGTTCAATGTATCCAGGTATTCGTCGCCATCAATGGTTTGCAGCGCCTTTTTTATAAGCCCATCGGGTACTTTTTTTAGTTTAAGGCCCTGTTTTATTTTTATTTTCCCCCAACTTTTTTGCTTGAACTTGCCGGTTACATAGGCTTTGGTAAAGCGTTCTTCGCTTAAAAAGTTATTGCCAATAAGCTGGATGATGATATTTTCAACAGCGTCCGTCCACAGTCCCCATTCATAAAGTTTATTGCGTACCTCATGCTGCGATCGCTCCTGGTAGGCGCAAAAAGCTTCGGCTTTGGTCAAGGCTACTTTTTCGTCGGTAATTTTAGGGGGCTTGGGCTGATCCATTTAAAACCAAAATTCGATAAAAATTCTTCTATTGGCAGAAATATAATCAAATTAGTGCCATGCTTAACAGCCAATATACCATAACTAAAATAAAAGAGATCATAAATGCCAACGGGGCTATTGTAAGTGAAAATAGCATAAGTGTTTTACTTACGGATAGCCGCCGGATTAATAATGCAGCGGAAGCTTTGTTTTTTGCATTGAGCGGCAGGAGGAACGGCCACGAGTTTATTGCCGAGGCTTATGCAGCTGGTGTACGCAATTTTGTGGTAAAGCATGGCCCCGAAATAAAAATGCCCGGCGCTAATTTTTTAATTGTTGATGATGTACTAACTGCTTTACAAACATTAGCCGCTTATCATCGTAGTCAATTTAAACTAAAAGTGATTGGCATAACAGGCAGCAACGGTAAAACTATAGTAAAAGAGTGGCTTTACCAATTAATGGCGGCAGATCATAATATTGTGCGCAACCCTAAAAGCTATAACTCACAAATAGGGGTGCCGCTTTCGGTATGGCAAATAAGCGATAAGAATGAGCTGGGTATTTTTGAAGCCGGAATATCAACCATCGGCGAAATGCATCGCCTTGAGGCTATAATTAAGCCTGAGATAGGCATATTAACGCACATAGGTTCGGCACATGATGAGGGTTTTGAATCGCGCGATCAAAAGATAAAGGAAAAACTGGGCTTATTTAAGCATTGTAGGCTCGTTATCCATAACTATGATCAGCTGATCGATTACCAGAAAAGTATCAAAGCTGAATGTTTTACCTGGAGCCAGAAATTTAAGCAAGCCGACCTGTATGTTTTTAGTGAAGCGGTAATTAGCAGGAACTTTTATCTGCGCGCTAAATACAAGGGCCATGAGATTGAATGCCTGGTGCCATTTATGGATGAAGCCTCGGTTGAAAATGCGATTACCTGCTGGGCAACCATGCTGGCAATGGGGTATAGTCCAGTTGAGGCTGATAAGCGTATAGAGCGATTAGCACCCGTAAGCATGCGCCTGGAGCTTAAAAATGGCATTCATGATTGCTCTATTATTGATGATTCCTATAACTCGGATGTGCAATCATTAGAGATTGCGCTTAATTTTTTAGGGCAGCAAAATCAGCATCAAAAAAAGACTTTAATACTATCGGATATATTCCAGTCGGGCTTAGAGGAGGATGTATTGTATGCACAAGTGGCAAATCTTATCAGTGCTAAAAAGATAGATAAATTTGTAGGAGTGGGGGGCGCGCTGTTTAATCATCAGGAGAATTTTGATGTGCCAGAGAAACACTTTTTCCATGATACGGCAGCTTTGCTAAAAGATCTGGGCAAACTCAATTTCAGGAATGAAGATATCCTGATAAAAGGTTCGCGTAGCTTTGAGTTTGAACGGGTGAGCCGTGCATTAGTGCAAAAAGGGCATGAAACAGTGCTTGAAATTAACCTGAATACGCTGCTTAACAATCTTAACTTTTATAAATCAAAGCTAAAGCCGGGGGTTAAAGTTATGGCAATGGTTAAGGCCTTTTCGTATGGCAGCGGCACTTTCGAGGTGGCCAATATGTTGCAATACAATAAGGTTGATTACCTGGCAGTAGCTTATATTGATGAGGGTGTTACGCTCAGGCAAACAGGTATTACCTTGCCTATTGTGATAATGAATCCGGAAGTATCGGCATTTGATAAGCTGGATGAATATAAACTGGAGCCTGTGATATACAGTTTTGGCCTGTTTGATGATTTTATTAAATATGCACAATCTGCAGGGCTGGTAAATTATCCTGTTCACCTAAAGATAGATACTGGTATGCACAGGCTCGGTTTTGAGGATTTTGAGATTGAAGCCTTATGCGATCTTTTGGAAGAAAATATTTATGTGCAGGTAAAATCAATATTTTCGCACCTGGCAGCCAGTGAAGCTCCGAAACACGATGCATTTACATTAAAACAGATAGCAAAATTTGAGAAAGCCTATAAGCAGGTAGAGAAAGCACTTGGTTATAAGCTCATTAAGCATTTAAGTAATACATCTGGCATAACGCGTTGGCCAGCAGCCCAGTATGATATGGTGAGACTGGGGATTGGCCTATATGGGATCGACTCAGCTGTGCCTGCTTCTGAAAATGCTTTGCAGCCGATAGCCGGTTTAAAAACAAGTGTATCGCAGGTTAAAAAGGTGCCTGCCGGCGAGACTATTGGCTATGGCCGCAATGGTCGCCTGGCCAAGAATGGCAAAATAGCCACCATTCGTATAGGTTATGCCGATGGCTATTTGCGCGCGTTTGGTAATGGCGTTGGCAAAATGATGATAAGGGGGGTACGGGTGCCAACAGTAGGCAATATATCAATGGATATGTGTATGCTTGATGTTAGCACCGTGCCGGATATACGCGAAGGGGATGAGGTAACTGTTTTTAATGAAGAGCTTAGGATTGAAGAACTTGCCGCCCAAATTGGCACTATTCCGTATGAAATATTAACTAATGTTTCGCAACGCGTAAAAAGAGTGTACTTTTATGAGTAGAATTTTATGAGAAGAGTTGCTAAAGCATTGCTTAATTATTTTGTTAAAGGTCTGCTGATTGTAGTACCCCTGGGGGTAGCTATTTTTCTGATTTACTGGGCAGTAGCGAAAATTGATAACTCCCTGAACCTAAGTAGTAATTTTATTGAAGACAGTAAAGGCAAGCCTATTTATATTCCGGGACTGGGTATTGTAAACGTAATACTCATCATTCTTATAGCCGGGGTTTTAGTTACAAATGTTATAACCGAACCTATAAAGCAGTGGTTTAACCGTTGGCTCAACCGCCTGCCTTTGTTCAAGTTTCTATACTCATCGATAAAGGACCTGACAGAAGCATTTGTTGGCGAGGAAAAGAAATTTAACGAGCCTGTTTTGGTTGACGTAAATGAATTTGGCTTGAAAAAGATTGGTTTTCTGGTTAAAAAAGACATGGCCACATTAGATTTACCCGGCGAGGTTGCTGTTTACTTTCCTTATTCCTATTCATTTGCAGGTCAGGTAGTTATCATATCTGCAGATAAAGTGCATCCCATAGATAAAAGCGCTGCAGAAGTGATGAAGTTTGTGATATCGGGCGGCGTAAGCGGGTTGGATTAACGGTGCCTTTTATAAAAGAATTGACATTTCTTTAGCCTTTTTTACCGATCCTGTACGGCAATCGGTATGCAGCTTTTTGGATACACGGGTTAGATGTCTTTTAACAGTACTTTCCGCAATAAATAGCTTGCCTGCAATTTGCTCATTGCTGAGGCCTTCATCAATCAGCAATAATATCTCGCCTTCGCGATCGCTGATACCAGCTTTGGCCATTTGATCATGGTTTATTAATGATGGCCTTTGCTGAACTATGGATGAATGTTTTTTTATTACACTTTTGATGATGATGACACCTGTTGTTATAAATGCCAGGCTAAAAACAACTATCCATATATCATCAATAGAAGCGCTATAAAATTGATCAACCCGGGCAAGTAAAAGCAATACCAGGATAGCAATAATCAGCAACTCGAAACTAATGATCAGTTGTTTCATTAATCAAACTTATGAAATTAAGTTGTTAAAGTAATATCTTTTTTAAAGCTTCTAACAACCAGTAACACACTAATTAATATTAATAATGCTCCAAGTATATAAGGCGAGCCGGGGAAATAAACTGATGAATCTTTATGCGTAAAAAATTTAAAACTGTAACCCATAATCAGTGGCCCAACTACCAGGCTTATACTCGAAAGTAATGTTAATCCGCCTTGTAATTCACCTTGCTCACTTGCCCCAAATTTACTGGTTATAAATCCCTGCAATGCCGGGCCGGATATGCCGCCAAAGCAATAAGGAACCATGAAAATATAAACCTGCCAGCCCTGGCCCGCAAATGCAATTAATGTTAATCCTACGCCGTAGGAAATTAAGCCCAATATGATATTCTTCTTTAATCCCCATTTGGGTATAAGGTAACGGATGAGCCAGCCCTGGATACATATCAGCAGAAAACCAATAAAAAGGCCAAGACACCCAACACTTCTCATTGTCCATTGAAACTTTTCATACACATAAAAAGGCATTTGGTATTCAACTGCTTTTTGTGCTATATAAACCAATGTAAAGGCAATTGCCAAACCGGTTAATGCGGAATATTTGCTAAGCTGCATAAATGAGCCTATCGGATTAGCGCGTTTCCACTCAAATTTGCGACGGTGTTCTTTGTCCAGCGATTCAGGCAAAACGAAATAGCCATAAAAGGCATTAAAGAGGGCAGCACCTGCTGCCACCATAAAAGGGAATTTAATATTGATATCGCCCAGGAATGCCCCGCCAGAAACACCTATGATAAAGCCCAGGCCCGATGCTGCACCAACAATGCCAAAGTTAGCCGCTCTTTTATCGCCGGTGCTTATATCGGCTATATATGCAGTTGCCGTGGACATGGTTGCACCGGTTATGCCGGCAATTGTTCGCCCTACGAATAGCCAGAATACAGTAGGTGCAAAGGCCATGAATGTATAATCAACACAAAAGCCTAATAAGGATATGAGCAGAATGGGTCGCCTGCCGAAACGATCACTAAGATTACCCATTACAGGCGAGAAGAGGATCTGCATGGTGGCATAGGTAAAGGTTAGCCAGCCATTAAGCTCAGAAGCTACCGAATAATCCACATTTCCCAATTGCTTCAATAAGTTAGGTATCACCGGGATGATGATAGCCAAACCCATCACATCAATAAATATGGTGACAAATATAAAACGTAAAGCGGCTGAGGTTTTAACTTTTGGTTCCTGATCCATTCGAGAGAAAATAATAATTGACAGGGAATTGTTTTAAATGGAGGTGGTTTAATTTCTTTTAAAGCTTCGTACAGCTAATATAGCACTCAAAAGCATCAATACAGCGCCTATTATAAATGGCGCCCCCGGGAACTGGAAATAGGGGTTAGGCTGCGTAAAATAACGGAATGATCCCAGCATAACGATGGGGCCAAAAATTGAGCTTAAACTCATGAGGCTGGTTAAACCACCTTGCAGCTCACCTTGTTCATTAGCGGGTACGTTGGTACTCATATAACCCTGCAAAGCCGGGCCTGCAATACCACCAAGGCAATAAGGAACCAAAAAGGCAAACATCATCCAGCCTTTACTCGCAAATGCAAATAAAGCCAGTCCGGTTGCGTATAAGAGCAATCCTATCCAGATACTTTTTTCCTGCCCAATTTTTGGTATGATGATCCTTATCAGTCCGCCTTGTACCAGTGCAACAAATAAACCTACCGCGCCGAGTGAGTAGCCCACCATGGCCTCGTTCCAGCTGAACTTATCCATCGTATAAAAAGTCCATGCGCATTGTACCGCCTGTGCGGCAAAATACACCAGGAACAAGGATACAGCCAGCCCAATAACTGCTTTGTATTTGCTTAATTTTATTAATGTACTTACAGGATTAGCCTTTTTTATTTCGAAAGGGCGCCTGTGTGCAAGATCCAAAGATTCCGGAAGAATGAAATAACCGTATGTCGCGTTTAACAACGCCAATAAAGCAGCGGCAATAAACGGGTAATGAACATCATATTTGCCCAATATCCCACCAATCACCGGGCCTATTATAAAACCCAGGCCAAATGCTACGCCAACCATCCCAAAATTTGCTGCGCGGTTTTCAGGGGTGCTGATATCAGCAATATAGGCTGAGCCTGTTGTAAAGCTGGCACCGGTTATTCCCGCCACAATACGGCCCACAAATAACCAGGCTATTGTTGGTGCAAAGGCCGAGAACATATAATCCACACTGAAGCCCAGTAATGAAAAAAGCAGCACGGGCCTGCGGCCAAACCTGTCGCTAAGGTTACCTATCAGCGGCGAAAATAAAAACTGCATCCCGGCATAAGCAGCGGTAAGAATTAGGGCATAGCCCGATGCCTCACTCAAATTGCCGTGAATTAAGTGCTCAATTAGTTTGGGGATAACAGGTATAATAATACCCAAACCCATTACATCAATTAAAAGTGTTGCAAAAATAAATCCTAAAGCAGCCTTACGCTTTTCAGGTACAGGTTTATTCATGCCCGCAAAATAGCAAATAAGTTAAATATTGATTATTAAATTTTTGTTAGGAGGGATTTTCTAACCCTTTTTGTCATTTCGAACGAGGAACGAAGAGAAATCTTCTGCACCAAGCAAAGCGAACGATACAGATCGAAGAAAATTTTTCGCTCACACAGCCCCAGGCACCAACCTGCTCAAGAGATAGTTTCTCCCTCAGGTCGAAATGACAAGGGGACTATTACGGCTCTATCCATAAAACCGAGTTCCCGGTACCATACTGGTTTTGTTCCCACAGTTTGTTGCCGGGGTCGATTATCCAATTTCCATCAACTATAAATTTGTATAGGTATTTACCTGGTTTCAGGCGCATGCTTATACTCCATTCATCACCATTATGAGCTAAAGTATAACTGCCCTGGTTCCAATCATTAAAACTTCCCGACAGGTGGATAACCTTTGCATTATCATACCCTTTTAATTTAAAAGTATGGGTAGGGCCTACCGCTAAAAAGCAATTGGTTTCCCCATTTATCACGGTATGGTTTTGGTTCAGAGGATCTAATATCCATTGGCCATCCACAACAAACTTATAATTGTAATTACCTGCTGAAAGTTTAACAGTGGCTACCCACGCATCACCCGATTTACTGAGGCGAATCTTGTTGGGTTTCCAATTGGTGAAATCACCGGCTACAAATACATTTTTTGCATTTGCGTAGCCATTGAGTTTAAAATTAACCGTTTCGCCAATATTTAGAACAGAACTGATGTTGCCATCCTCATCAACATGCTTATCTGGGTTGGCGGGGTCGGTCATCCATTTACCATCAACTTTAAAACGATATTCATGGGTGCCTTCGCACAAATACATAGGGATTTCCCATTCACCTTCATTTTTTTCGAGCTGCAGTTCAGTAGTATTCCAGTTATTAAAACTGCCCGCTAAAGTAACAGTATGCGCACTTAGAAAGCTTTTCAGTTTAAAGGTATAATTGCACTTGTAATAAACCGAGTTGGTGTTTCCCGCTCCGTCATTCATCTGCAAAACGTTATAAGGGTCAACCATCCAGCGACTATCAACTATATATTTATATTCATAACCACCGGGTTTTAGTTTTAGGTCGATGATCCAACCTTGTGGGGTTTTTGTCATTAAGCCTTTCAAGGTACTCCAATCATTAAAGCTACCGGATAAGAATACCCGTTTTGCATCCTGATGCCCCGGTAAAAAGAACCTGGTTAAACCTGGTGACACTTCAGTAACTGTAGCAACTGCAAAATTATTTACGCCATATACCGCATCAAGGTATCCCGGCCTGGGTTGAGTTTTTATAACACTTGCGGTAATTATGTAAGGGTTTTCCTGCGGATTGCCTTTCATATCTGTAAGGGAGCGATTAAACTGCACCACGCTGTTCTGTTTTTTTGCCATTACCCAGCCATCTTTTATAATTGCCGAATAATCACCTGCTAAAAATGCGCGTTTATCAACTCCGGGAATGGCTGCTTTTTTAAAGATACTATCCAGTTCAGCAGGGGATGAGTGGAGATCGATGAGCAATATAAGCTTGCCTTTGCCGGCTATGAGATTGTTACGGGTTTGGGCAATAGCATTCACCATGCAGCTTAACAGCAACATCAAAGTGAATATATATGGCCAGCACCGTCTCATTTTATTGATTGTTGTAAATGTACATTTCAAATTCCTTTTTAACGAAATTGATACTGAAAACGCCCCTTGTAAAAAAATCATAGCCTAGTATCCCATCAATGGTATGGTCATAGGCTTTGCCCATTTTTTCAAGGTTGGTTATCAGTATCCGGTTATGCATAAAATCCTGGTCACCAATGGTTAGTTTGTCAAAGCGCGCATATAAAACCTCAAAACTTGAACCTCCCACACCAACCAGTTTCGACCTGTTTATGATCTGCATATTTTTTATGATCTTTTTTGATTTGCCGTAATCCAATAAGTTAGTTTCGGCGCCGCTGTCAAAAACAAACCACATGCTTTTATCATTAATACTGCCTTTTAAAAATATAATATCATCCAGAAATTTGAACGGGGTTTTTAAGGTAGGATTATGAAACACTACTTCTTCAGGGGGGATATTGCCATCATTGTCGAGTTTCTGAATATAAAGCAGGTTATTTTGCAGGTCGATGGTAACAGCAAGCCTGGAAAATAGGCGTGTACCTAATAAGCCCAGTATTTTAATCCCGCGGCCGTTTTCAATGCCTGACAGATCGGTAACATCAGCAGTAAGCCTGCTATAATGCAGGTCGAGTATGGAAAAATCATGCACTACTGTAGTAAAAGTATTATCAGCCTCGCCGTTTATACCCGCTGCATGCTGTTCATGTATTTGAGGTGCATCCCTAAAATAAGTAGCGTTTAAAACCAGGTAGGGGGCACCTGTATCAAATACAAAATTACCTTCGAGCGAGTCGACCTGGGCTTCCACTATGATTAAGTTCCCGGCTCTTTTAATAGGAACAATAAGGGTTTTAAAATCGCCATATGGTGCAGGATCTATATCAACCAGCACATGTTTGAAACTAATACCACCTATAACTTTACCCGCACATTTGCCCTTAAGTGCCAGTGAAAGCACCAATATGGTGAGCAGATAGGGTAAGAGTTTGCGCATTAGGTTGTGTATATGCTATATAAGACAAGATGAACGCAATATTAGTTACATTAAAAGTCATTATCCGGCACTTTATTTATGTAGTTGTAGGTAACTAGCTCATTAGCACTGGTAATATGTTTGGTAGCGCCATTATGTAGTAATATAATCCTGTCGCTTACATCCAGAATGTTATAATATTGATGATCGGTAAGTATAATGCCCTTAGTTTTGGCGCACCTGCGGATGGTAGCCTTAAAGCCATCTGCCTGTACCGGCGAAATATGGGTAAAAGGTTCATCCAGCAAAATAAAATCAGCTTTGTTATAAAGGATCATCAAGGTTTCCAGCTGCCTCAATTCACCGCCCGATAACTGATTTACTATTTTATGATGATGATCTTTGTATACCTGATAATCGGCAAACTCGTCCCAAAGCCTGTTATCGATCATTATTTTAGCCATTTGTTGAATTTTAATACCATTTGGCAAATAATTGTGCTGCGGCAGATAAGCTATTTTTTGCTGATGATAGCCCTTTTTGATAAACTGATCATTAATACTCACATGTTTATAAGCCGGATTGAGCGTGCCGAAAATTATGCGCAACAGGGATGATTTACCGGAACCGTTTCTGCCTAACAAGCCTACAACTTCGCCCTGTGTACAGGAAAGCCATACATCCTGCAATATTTTGCGGTTGTCGAACTCTAGCTGCACACTATCAACCTTAAGCGTGTGCAAATGCATAATGCAGGAGATAAAAGAATGAATATAATAGGGAATAGATTGCCAGATCGAGTATTGCTACATATGCGTAAAGTCGTTTCATACTATAACCCGCATTACGATAATAAAAATAGGTGTTGCTTTTACTGAAGTATTGATAGCCAAACAAAAATAAATAGCCGAATAGTTTAAAAAAAACGCCCTGGCCATAGTCGATCTCACTACTTTCATAAATGAGATATATACTGAATATCAAATTTATGACGAACAGAGGTCTGTAAAATTGTAAAACTATAGTTCGGGTATTTGACATTTATTAGTTGATGACCGGTTGAAAAAGATCAAAACTGTTTGTCATTTCCCGTTCACTAAATGCCTCGTTTTGCACAGTTTATCACAAAACGGATGGAAGAAATTAATATTGTAAGGGAAAATGTTAAATAAAAAAGCCTCTGGTGGAAACAGGAGGCGTAACAGTTCTGATTATGGATTTTATTATCCTCTTTACCGCTTGCGGTAGAGAGGATCGACCAGCGAAGCGTAGTCGAGGTGAGTCAACTCAGCGCGTTTGTTTGACCGGTGATTTTGACTCACCCGGTCTTCACTCAGTCGTTCGACCACCCTCTCTGCCGCAAGCGGCAAAGAGGGTAAGATCATTAACATTAAACTCAATACTTACTTCAATTCCCTGTTAGCGGCTTGCCTTTCAACCATCCACTGCGGATATTCTTTAACCAGCGCGCTTACTTCATCAATCTTTTTCAGGTCATCTACTGATAATACAATCTCGGTCGACTTAATATTATCATGTAATTGTTCAGCACTTTTTGCCCCGATAATGGTGCTGGTAATCCCGTTTTGCTGCCTTACCCATGCCAGCGCGATAGCTGCCGTTGAGGCATTGTGCTGCTTGCCGATCTCGCTGATCACATCAATAATATCGAACGTTTTATCTTTATTGATGGGAGGGAAGTCGAAAGTATCACGCCTGGCGCCTGCCTTTTCACCATCGCGGGTATATTTTCCCGACAGGAAACCACCGGCCAGCGGGCTCCATGGCATCATAGCCAAATTTTGATCGGCAGCCAATGGCAATATTTCGCGCTCAATGTCGCGGCCTGCTAAGGAGTAAAAATATTGCATACCCACAAACTTGTTCCAACCATGCAGCTGGCAAATGCCCTGGGCTTTCATCACCATCCATGCCGGCCAGTTACATACGGCTATGTATCGCGCTTTTCCGGCTAAAACAATATCATTTAAAGCACGCATAGTTTCTTCAATTGGTGTTCTGTAATCAACCCCATGAACATATAATATATCCACATGATCCATTTGCAGGCGTTGCAGACTTTCATCTATTGATCTAAAAATATGCAAGCGGGATAAGCCCACATTGTTTTTACCCTCGCCCATTACGCCACGTACTTTGGTAGCAATCACTAATTCATTGCGGTTTATACCAAGGTCTTTTAACGATTGCCCCAATAGTTTTTCTGATTGACCGAAAGAGTAAACGTTGGCTGTATCGATGAAATTGATGCCGGAGTCTACAACAACTTCCATCAGCTCATTTACCGCTTGTTGTTGTAGTTGACCGATGGCCTCCCAATAGCCTGTTCCGCCGAAAGTCATGGTGCCAAAACATATTTCGGATACCACCACACCGGTGTCCCCTAAAAAATTGTATTTCATAATGTGTAGTGATTGTATGTTGTAAAATTAACCACACGGATCGGCTTTTGTTTAATACAGATGGTCAGCAAAGGGTAAAATAGCTGATACAAACCGCAAGTCCAAGCGTCCACGCTTGGACTTAACTTCCATGTAAGCGTCCACGCTTACGTTTATCACGAGCGTGGATGCTCGGAATTTATAGTATTCAAGCGTGGACGCTTGAACGGGCGATGGCCGCTAGTAGCTGTAGGATTACACTATGTGTCGATTCAATAGGCCCCTGTTGCAAATATTAGAGCATGAAAAATTGGCGGAAGCCTGTTAGTGCCTATATTTACGACGTATTCATTATAATACCCATATGTCGATAAAAACTACGGTGATTACCGGGGCAACCTCCGGAATAGGGAAAGAAACTGCTTTAGCGCTGGCTAAAAAGGATCATACGCTATATCTGCTTGTACGCAATACAATTAAAGGCGATGAGCTTAAGCAGGAGATCATCACCAAAACAGGTAATAAGAATGTCCATATTGTAAAATGTGATCTTTCTGATCTGCAAAGTGTTCGTGAGGCGGCGGCAGAACTTAATAATGGTAAGCTGTTTGCCATAAACGTACTCATCAATAATGCCGGTGGTATGTTCGATAAAAAGGAATTGAGCAAAGACGGCTTTGAAATGACTTTTGTAACCAATCACCTCGGGCATTTTTTATTGACCACCAGTATTTTGCCTTTGCTTGAAAAAGGCCATGCCCGCATCATTAACCTAAGCTCCGAAGCGCATAAAATGGGAAAGGCTAATTTTGATGACCTGCAATGGGAGCAACGCCCATACTCAGCAATAAAGGCTTACGGGGCAGCAAAATTATTTAATCTGTATTTTACAAAAACATTGGCTGAGAAATATGCCGATAAAGGGATTTCGTCATTCGCGGTACATCCGGGTATTGTAAGAACAGGTTTCGGAACCGGGACAAGCGGACTTTCAAAGTTCTTACTGTGGATTGCCACACCCTTTATGATATCACCGGAAGAAGGCGCTAAAACAAGCGTTTTTTTAGCCACAGAGCCAGGTATGGAAGCTAAAAGCAGCCAGTATTTTGTTAAATGTAAAATGACTAAATCATCCGTATTAGCCTGGAGCGAGGCGAATAGGAATATGTTGTGGGATATTAGTAAAAAGCTGGTAGGGAAAAGCGCTGTTGCAGGTGAAGACACCAGAAAGAAGAGCTAAATAGTAAGCTTATTTAATCTTTTACATTTTATCCCGATGTTTGTGTCCTCACAAATATTTGCCAAAACAATGCGCATAACAATAATAGGCTCCGGTAATATAGCTACACATCTGGGCGCCGCGTTCAAAAATGCCGGCCACCGTATTGTACAGGTTTATAGCCGGAGTGCCCATAACTCGGCTTTACTGGCTTACCATATTGGCGCCGAGGCAATCAATAATATTGATAGTATAAACCCTGCGGTTGATATTTTTATCATAGCCGTAAGTGACGATGCCATACCGGGTATAGCCAGTGAACTGGCTAAGTATGATAAACTGATGGCGCATACTTCGGGTGTTACTAACCTGCAGGCTTTGTTAAATTATACTGATAAAGCAGGCGTGTTCTACCCCCTGCAAACTTTCAGCAAAACCCGTGAGATCGATTTTTTAACCGTGCCCTTATGTATTGAGGCTGCCGATGAAACTATCCATGCCACTTTAAAAGAGCTGGCGCAAAGCATCAGCAATAATGTTTATGATATTGATTCCGTGCAACGTAAAGTATTACATTTGGCCGCTGTATTTGCCTGTAATTTTCCTAATTATCTATATGGTGTGGCACAAGATCTGTTAAAGCAAAATAATATACAGTTTGATCTGCTTCGCCCTTTAATATTAGAGACTGCGCAAAAAGTGCAGGAACATTTTCCGGCTGATGTGCAA
Source organism: Mucilaginibacter mallensis (assembly GCF_900105165.1). Taxonomy (NCBI): domain Bacteria; kingdom Pseudomonadati; phylum Bacteroidota; class Sphingobacteriia; order Sphingobacteriales; family Sphingobacteriaceae; genus Mucilaginibacter; species Mucilaginibacter mallensis. Next base: position 2,771,599 of record NZ_LT629740.1, on the reverse strand, counting down.
ACCGGACCGGCTATCCGCGAGGATTTTAAGACCATGGATACACACCTTGAAATGTTGGCAGGCGAACCCGGTTTGGAGCAGGTTTATAAGATATTAAGTCAGGGTATTATCAAAAAGGGTAAATCAAAATACGGGGCGTAAGTTATTTTGTTACTTTTGCCCAAATGAATATTTTTAAAGTTAAAATAAACTTTGAGGAACAGGGGCACGAATCTGTTGAGTTGCCTATTGCCGAAGGTGAATCTGTTTTAGATGTATGCCTGGAGAATGGCATTGAACTACAGCACAATTGCGGTGGTGTATGCGGTTGCAGCACCTGCCACATATATGTAAACAAGGGTATGGATAACGTGCAGGAAATATCCGATAAGGAAGAAGATTTTATTGACCGTGCAGTAAATCCGCGCATTAATTCACGTTTGGGATGTCAGGCTGTGATGATTGATGGCGATATTGAGGTAACTTTGCCCGATCAATCGGACTTCATGGGGCATTAATACAGGGTATCGATATATTATAAATTTTACTATAACAAATAAAATGGCAGACCATAAATTCACCTTACCTATTCACTGGAATGATCATGAGGACATTGCCATTGAACTTTACGAAAAGTTTGGTGATGATTTTGACGAATCAAAAATATACCGCATCCGTTTCACCGATCTTTTGGAGTGGATACTAACCTTACCAAACTTCGCCGGTACACGTGAGCAATCAACTGAAGGCCACCTGGAGCAGATCCAATCAGCCTGGGTATATGAATGGCGCGATAACCAATAGTTTCAGTTGGCAGTAGCCGGTTTGCAGTTTGCAATCGGTGAAATCATAACATAATCAGTGTAATCACAACGATGGAATCATTCCTGAATAAACTTAAAGATATAACCACTTTTATTTTTGATGTGGATGGCGTACTTACCGATGGTTCTGTATTTGTAGCAGAGAACGGTGAGCAAAGCCGTGCCTTCAATATTAAGGATGGTTACGCGATACAACTGGCCGTAAAATGCGGTTACCAGGTTTGTGTCATTTCGGGCAGCCGCTCAAAAAGTGCGGTTTACCGTTTAAACAGCCTGGGGGTAACTGATGTTTATATGGGTACCCACACCAAAACTGAGCGTTTAAAAGTTTACCTGGAAGAAAAAGCCACCCATGCCTCTAATGTTTTATACATGGGCGATGATATACCCGATCTGGGTGCAATGCACCTGGCGGGTTTACCTACTTGTCCTGCTGATGCTGTGGAAGAAATAAAAGCCGCAAGTCAGTATGTATCGCCTTATGCCGGAGGCAAGGGCTGCGCCCGCGACGTGATTGAAAAAGTGTTGAAGATACAGGGTAAGTGGATGAGCGAACAGGCCTATAGCTGGTAGGTTTTAAAGTCAAAAGTTTAAAGTCAAAAGGTCTCTTCAGATGAATAACCCATTACCAAAAATCATTCTTGCATCAAAATCACCCAGGAGGCAAGAATTGCTGAGGTTGATGGATATTGATTTTAGGATAGTTTTGAAAGAGGTTGATGAATCATATCCTGATCATTTATCACCTGAAGAGGTTGCACTCTATATTGCCACAAAAAAAGCAGAGGCTTTTGATGAAACCATAGGGGATGAGGTAGTGCTTACAGCCGATACCATCGTGTGTATTGATGGCCTAATACTTGGTAAGCCCGAAACCCCTGAACATGCCGTAGAGATGCTTAAAATGCTTTCAGGTAGGGTGCATAAAGTTATAACCGGTGTTTGCTTATTGCATAAACACAAATACAACAAGTTTTTTGATGTATCCGAAGTATTCTTCCGCAAGCTTACGGATGAGGAGATCACCAGTTATGTTGAAAAATACCAGCCCCTTGACAAAGCCGGCTCATACGGCATCCAGGAAAGGATAGGTCTGATTGGTATTGAACGCATCAACGGTTCTTATACCAACGTGGTAGGTCTGCCTACTGAAAAACTGTATCAGCAGTTAAAGAATCTTTAAAAACCTCATTGTCATTTCGAGCGATAGCGAGAAATCTTCTTCGACTTGCATTGGCGCCATATATTTTGCAGAAGATTTCTCTCTATCGTTCGAAATGACAAGGATAAAAAAAGAGACACAATATTTTGTGTCTCTACGATGATCTTTTAAATGTAGAGACGCAATATTTTGCGTCTCCTGAATTATTCTTTAAGTTGTATAACCCAGTATCTTCAATACCTGTTTACTGTTTTGTTCCTCACCAAATACCTCGAAATTGAATGTTTCATCGCGGTTGCGCCTGATGATCACATGCTTTGGCGATGGCAGCAGGCAATGGTGTATGCCACCATAACCGCTTAATACTTCCTGGTAGGCACCTGTATTAAAGAAGCCCAAATATTGCACCTTACGGGTTTTAGGCATAAACACACTGTTCATGTGGGCCTCCTGGTTGTAATAATCCTGACCGTCGCAGGTAATACCACCTAAGTTCACACGCTCATATTCGCTGTCCCAGTTGTTTATTGGTAACAAAATATATTTTTGGTTCAATGCCCAAACATCCGGTAGGTTGGTGATGAATGAACCATCCAGCATAAGCCATTTTTCACGGTCGTTCTGCTGTTTACGGCCTAATACTTTGTATAGGATACCTGAAGCCTCCGCAACGGTATATTTACCAAATTCAGTAATAATATCCGGTTCAACGGTATCATTTTCGGCGCAGATCTCTTTTATTCGGCTCACTATCTCATTGATCATGTATTCATAATCAAAGTCAAATACCAATGAATCCTTGAATGGTAAACCGCCACCGATATCAATCGTATCTAATGCAGGGTTTATCTTTTTAAACTTGCAATATAGGGTTACATATTTTTCAAGCTCATTCCAGTAATAGGGTGTATCTGATATACCTGAATTGATAAAGAAATGCAGTAATTTAACCTGGAAGTTAGGATTGTTCTCTATCTTGTTATAATAAAAATCGATGATATCTTCCAGCCTTACACCAAGGCGTGAGGTATAGAACTGAGAATCCGGCTGCTCTTCTGCGGCTATACGTATGCCAAGATTACATGGGGTATCCATCTCGATCTCGTCATCATACAGGTTAAACTCCTCTTTATTGTCCAGTACCGGGATGATGTTTTTAAAACCATCATGCAGCATATCAATGATATATTGTTTGTACTGAAAAGTTTTAAAGCCATTACATATTACGGTAACATCTTTATTTAGCGAGCCTTTTTTCTCAAGGGCATCAATCATTGGCATATCAAATGCCGAAGATGTTTCAAGGTGGATCTCGTTTTTAAGCGCCTCTTCAACAATATGCTTAAAATGCGAGCTTTTTGTACAATAGCAATATTTATAACTGCCGCGATAATTGTTTTTAATAATCGCCTGCTGAAACAACAGTTTTGCCTGTTGTATCTTTTTCGAGATGATTGGAATATAAGTGAAGCGCAAGGGAGTACCATACGTTTCGATCATTTCCATCAAATTAAGATCATGAAAATATAATTCATCATCTATTATCTCAAAACCTTCCTGTGGGAAACCTACACTTAGGTCAAGAAATTCCTGGTAACTCTGCATCTATTAAAATTTTGGCAAAAATGTAAAATTTAAACGGAAATTATGATGATTTTTTTATCGATGTAATGTAATTATTTTAGGAGCAAATATTTCACGGTTAATAGTCCATAGCTTTGGGTTGTAAATTATGATTCAAACGGTAAATGTACCTCGGCTATCATACATCTTGCACTACCTCCGCCGTTAGTTTCAATAGTGTTTATATTGCTGTAAATCAGTTCTCCATACTTTTTAAGCGTTGTTTTTTGAGCCCCCGTGAGCGACTTAAAAGCGCTTTGTGACATTACGATCAGCGCCTCTCCATTTTTATTCTGTACCTCCAGCATATTACCGGCAAATTGATTCATTTGCTCAAATGATATTTCAATAATTTCCTTCCTGGTCGTTTGCAGTGATTCAATAACTATTGTACGCTCGTTCGGGTTAGGAATGCTATCCAAACAAATAACCGCGAACTTGCTGCCAACGCACATTAAAACGTTGGTATGATAAATAGCTTTACCATGTTCATCAATTGCATCAAAGCAAATAGCTTTATAGCCGGTTTGCTCGCAAAAAACTGCTAACACATCTTTATCAGTACGTGGTGAAATACAAGCATAAGCAATTTTACCTATCCGGTCCAAAACCATACTGCCCGTACCTTCTAAAAACTTATGATCCTGCTCAAATCTGCTCAGGTCAACAATGTGGTGCACTTTAAAACAATCTTCTAATTGATTGATAATATCTTCCCGGCGTTCCAACCGGCGGTTGTTGGCCTGCATGGGGTACAGAAAAATATTTCCATCACTATGAAAAGATACCCAGTTATTAGGAAATATAGAATCAGGGGTATGGGGTTCGGGGGTATCGTCAATAACGGTAACATCTACACCGTTATTCCTAAGTACGGTAACCAGGTTATTAAACTCAATTAAAGCTTTTTCCTGCACTTCATTTTTACCGCCCTGCTTTACTTGAAAAGCATTGCTCACGGCAGTTTGCTCATTAAACCCGAAGCTAACCGGGCGTATCATTAGTAGGTGTGATGTAGATTGCTGCGTGGTCATTGGTCAGTTGTCATTAGTCATTTGTATCATTAGGCCATTTTTCATCAATCAAACAATGACTAATGACTCAATGACCAATGACTTTTTTATAAAACTTTATCCCTAAAAAGTGGCATACTCATACAATGAAAACCACCCCTCGCTCTTGATAATTCTGCCGATGGCATCAAAATCAAGGTATCCTTCATTGTTTGCGGATTCAGCTCGTTATTTTCAAACTTCTCCAACAGTTCAGCTACTTTAACCACTTTAAAGCCATTTTGTTTAAATGCCTCAACGGTTTTATCATTGCGGTCGTAACCCAGCACTACGCCTTCTTTTACAGCCAGCAGGTTGCAGGAGTCAGTCCATTGCTCCCGGGCATCATAAGGGAAGGTATTATTACCTGAATAAATGAATTGAGTTTTCTCTTTGCTTTCCAGATCATGCTCGCTGATGTTTGATAGCAGGGCTTCCAAGCACTCAAACATCTTTGGCTTTTTGCCTTTTCTAAATTGGATGATCTCTACCTTATCCTTTGACTTTTTATCGGCAAACCAGGCAATCGGTTCTTTATCTTCAATCGGGCTTTCAGCAATAGTCAGCGAGCCAAGCAATACCCACATATTTCGTTTGACTTGGGTAAACACGGTATCAATATGCATGTAGTCGCGCTTGTGCGGTATTTTTACTATGGTTACTTTTTTAACTACATCATTATCAAACAATAGCTTAATAGCTTCATTTGCACCACTTGTTGAGGTTCGTTCACTGCAGCCGATTATCAAATGCTGCGGACTAACCATCATCACATCACCGCCTTCAAGGGTGGTTTTATCGGTATTATCTTCACCGGGGCGCAAAAAATGCTGCATGCTTTCGGGGATCTCTAAAATGTTCTCGCGATAATTTGCAAACAATGGATGGTTGAAAAATATGTACCTGGCCAACAGAGTTTCGCGCGCTCTTGCCTTTTTTGCAGGTTTATTAAGCAGCATAAAATTATTTATGGCGATGCCGATATCCCTTGAAAATATCAGGTTAGGGATAGGTGCAAAGATCATCTCATCGGTAGTTAATGAGCCTGATATAAATATTTTGGCCAGCTCAACCGGTTTGGTATCTATTAGTTTTTGTTGCAGGCGATAGTTGCAGCTTTCGATAGCGCAAACAGAGGCTACCAGTTTCTCGCGTATGTTTTTTTCTTCCAGTATATCAGCCAGCAAGGTTTGTATCTCAATTACTTTATCTGAGGCGTGGAAGTTCTTATTATCAGGTTTAAAGAATGAACGCTTATCGGCAGCGCTATCAATTTGCTTGAGTTTTCCCTTTATCTTATCCGGATCGAGGAAATACATCAGCAACTTTATGTAGTAGTCATATTCATTTTTACGAACAGTATCCAAATGTACTATATCTTCAAAAAGCCAGTCCTGGGCCTTTGAGGGTACCACTTTGCCCAGTCCGCTATCCGGACTATGGATCAATAAACTGCGAAGATTGCCAATTTCGGAAGTTACATCAATTTTAAAACTATCGTTTTTGAGTATCATAAAATGAATAAGAGGAAATACAAATCTATATTTTTTAGTTCATGGTTCATAGTTGATAGTTCATGGATCATGGCTCATAACAAAACGGATAAAAACTATAGCGTAGCTGCTATGAACTATCAACTATGAACCATGAACTAATTATATTAATTTTGCCAAATATGGATTTTATTATTGAAGCCGTTGTTGAAGCGGTTAAACACTTATACCAAACTGATATTACTGCCGACGCCATAAACTTACAGGAAACCCGTAAGGAATTTGATGGCCAGGTTACCATAGTTACTTTTCCGTTCACTAAATTCTCACGCAAATCGCCGGAACAAACAGGGGCTGAGATAGGTGAGTACCTTAAAGCCAACCTGCCAGAGGTTGCGGCTTTTAACGTTATAAAAGGTTTTTTAAATATTTCAATTGCTGATAGCTACTGGCTCAATCAGCTATATACCGAAATTTTACCTGATACTTTCGCCGTTGCTAAACCAAACGGTAAAAAGGTAATGGTAGAGTATTCATCGCCAAATACCAACAAGCCATTGCACCTGGGCCATGTGCGTAATAACCTTTTAGGCTTTTCAGTAGCACAAATTTTAGATGCAGCAGGATATGAGGTGATTAAGGCTAATTTGGTGAATGACAGGGGTATACATATCTGTAAATCAATGCTTGCCTGGCAGTTGTTTGGTGATGGTGAAACGCCTGAATCAACTGGTGAAAAAGGCGACCATTTGGTTGGCAAGTACTATGTAATATTCGATAAAGAGTATAAAAAGGAAATAGAGTTCCTGAAATCCGAAGGGCAAACCGAAGAAGAGGCCAAAAAGAACGCGCCGCTAATTAAGCAAGCCCAGGAGATGCTGCTTAAATGGGAGGCAGGCGATGAAGAAGTTATCAATCTTTGGAAAACCATGAATACATGGGTTTATGATGGCTTTGGTAAAACTTACAATGCTTTAGGCGTCGCTTTCGATCAATTTTATTATGAATCAAATACCTATTTATTAGGTAAGGATATTGTTGAGGAAGGACTTGCAAAAGGAGTTTTCTTTACAAAGGAGGATGGTTCTGTATGGATAGACCTGACTGCTGATGGCCTTGATGAGAAATTGGTTCGCCGTTCTGATGGCACTTCTGTTTACATGACCCAGGATCTGGGTACTGCGCAGCTTAAATATGATGATTACAAAATGAATGAATCTATTTATGTTGTAGGTAATGAGCAGGATTATCACTTTAAGGTATTGTTCCTGATACTGCAAAAACTGGGCAAAACGTGGGCGCAGGGCTTATACCATTTATCGTATGGTATGGTTGATCTGCCATCAGGTAAAATGAAATCGCGTGAAGGAACTGTGGTTGATGCTGATGACCTGATTAATGAAATGGAGCAAACAGCTAAAGAGCAAACCGAAGCTTTAGGTAAGGTTGATGGTTTTAGCGAAGAGGATAAGCAGCATTTATACCACACGATAGGTATGGGAGCGCTGAAATACTTCTTACTAAAAGTTGATCCTAAGAAACGCTTATTGTTTGATCCTAATGAATCTGTTGATTTTCAGGGGCATACCGGGCCATTTATTCAATATACCCATGCCCGTATTAAATCAGTAATGAGCCGCGCCGGTGTTAATTATGCCGATAAGATCGATATTCAGGAATTATCAGCCGTTGAGCGTGACCTGATCGTGATTTTGACTCAATTCCCGGCAATTATAAACGATGCAGCTAAAGAGTACAGCCCGGCCGTAATTGCTAATTATATTTATGAGTTGGCTAAGATCTATAACAAATTTTACCACGAAAAATCCATATTGCAGGCTGAAGATGAATCACTGAAGAAATTCAGATTACAACTTTCTGCGGCATCAGCTAAAGTGATTAGCAAAGGAATGGGTTTGTTGGGGATTGAAGTGCCTGAGAGGATGTAATAATGTGCAGATATGCAAATGTGCAGATGATAAGAATCTGCACATTTGCATATCTGCACATCTATAAATTATCTCCAACGTCCTCTGTGCCATGCATAACCGCGAGGTCCGTGATACCACCTACCTTCAACCCAAACGTGACCTGCACGAGGTCTTGCCCAGTATCCTGGTCTGCGTACATATGACTGGCCATTCCATACCCAATCACCATTTATCCAAACAGCGCCTGCATAGGGTGCCACTGGTCTTGTATAATAAACTTCAGCAGGCTGGTTACTTACATAATACTCCCCAGCACATGATGACATAAACAGCGAACCTGCCAATGCAGCCAGGATGCCTAATTTTGATAATGTTTTCATCTGTATATGATTGATAAATAATACGTATTGACAATCAAACGCCTTAAAAGTTTAATGATTAAATTCAGGAAAATTTATCGGCCACTATAATTTCTTTACTACCAGCAATATATTTATAAAACCCGCTTCCCGATTTTACACCCAGATGCCCGGCGGTTACCATATTCACCAGTAGCGGGCAAGGCGCATATTTTTGATTGCCAAAGCCGCTGTATAATACATTTAAAATAGCCAGACATACATCCAGGCCAATAAAATCAGCAAGTTGTAATGGGCCCATAGGGTGGGCCATGCCCAATTTCATTACCGTATCTATCTCATTTACGCCGGCTACGCCTTCAAACAGGGTATATATGGCTTCATTTATCATGGGCATTAAAATGCGGTTAGCCACAAAGCCAGGATAATCATTTACCTCAACCGGATTTTTATCCAGTTGCTGAGCCAGCTCCATCACTTTTTGGGTAACCACATTGCTTGTTGCATACCCCCTTATAACCTCTACGAGTTTCATCACAGGCACGGGGTTCATAAAATGCATGCCTATCACATTTTCCGGTTTTTTAGTTACCGAAGCTATTTGTGTAATAGATATGGATGAGGTATTGGATGCCAATATAGTATCATCGCCACATATCTCGCTCAGTTGTTTAAACAGTTTTAGTTTGATGTCGCTGTTTTCAGTGGCGGCCTCTATTACCAAATCTGCATTGGCTGCTGCTGTTATGAGGTCTGTGTGGGTAATGATGTTATTCAGTGTATCAGCTTTTTGCTTTTCATCAATGGTGCCTTTTTTCAGTTGCCTGTCAAGGTTATTGGTTATAGTTTGTATGGCACGGTTTAAAGCATCAGCATTAATATCAACCAAAGCAACATTAAAGCCATGCTGCGCGAAAGTATGCGCGATGCCGTTGCCCATAGTTCCGGAGCCGATCACTGTTATATTTTTCATATCAGGTTATAATATATTACTAAGTTGATGCTATTTATTTAATTGGCAAAGTCCAGCCGGTAATTTATAAGCTGATATGTTCGCCTGCTTCAATAACCACATTTTTATCTATTGATTTATATTCGGGGATATGTCCCAGTAGCTTTAATCCCTTATATTTTAGAATATAAGATTCAGAGTCTATATCCGCCTTGCCATTAAATATGATCCCTTTTATGGGGATGTTGTATTGTTTTAAGGCAGCAACAGATAGTAAAGTATGATTAATACTCCCCAAATAATTTTGCGAAACCAGTATAATTTCAGCATCAAGGTACTTAATAAGATCTATCATTAAAAGCTCGTTGTTTAAGGGTACCATTAAACCACCCGCACCTTCAATTAATAGTTGGTTGTCGGTTTTTGGAGTGATGAATTTCTCTTTTTCAATGCTAACGCCATCGATTGCCGCAGATTTATGTGGCGAAAAGGGTTGGGTTAACCGATATGTTTCCGGATGAAAAACTGTTTGGGTATTAGAGATCAGGCTTTTTACTTTAAGCGTGTCACTATCATCCAGATCGCCGGATTGTACCGGTTTCCAGTAATCGGCTTTCAATTTTTCGGTTAAAATAGCTGATACGATAGTTTTTCCTATCCCGGTTCCTATTCCTGTAATAAATAATGGTTTATTCGGCATTGAGTACTTCATTTATGGTATTAGTAAGCAAAAATATTTCACCTACCGTATTATAGGCATGCAGGCATATTCGTATCCTTTCGGTACCTACAGGCACTGTCGGACTAAGAATTGCTCTTACATCCAATCCTGCATTTTGTAAATGTGTTGCCATTTGCTTTGCCTTTTCATTGCTGTTTAGCAGCAGACATTGTATAGCGCTGTCACTTTTAAGCAGGGGATAGGCTGCATTGTGTTTTATATTTTGTTGGAATAAACTGATATTATCAGCCAACCGTGCTATCACTTCATCCGATTGCTGTAACAGCTCGTAAGCCATTTTTATGGATGCGATCTGATGAATTGATGCCGCGGTAGTATAAATAAATGACCGGGCAAAATTGATAAGGTAGTTTCTCAATAAGTTGCTCCCTACAACTATTGCCCCATGGCAACCCAGCGCCTTACCAAAGGTGATTATTCTTGCAAATATCCTGTCTTCCAAACCAAGAGCGCAGATAAGCCCCTGTTTATATAAGCCAACGGCATGAGCTTCATCAACAATCAGGTAAGCGTTATACTTTTCTGTTAACTCCAATATTTCCACTATTGGCGGTGTATCACCATCCATAGAATAAACACTTTCAATAACCACATAGCAAATGCCTTTGGCTTGCTTTAGCTTACCCTCCAGGCTCTCCAGGTCATTATGCCTGAAAGTATACCGGTTTGCATAACTTAATCGCGCTCCGTCAATTATAGAGGCATGGATCAGCTCATCAGCAATAATGGTGTCGCCACGTTGTGGGAGGGATGAGAATAAACCCACATTTGCATCATAGCCTGAATTAAACATTAATCCAGCTTCATTATTATGAAAGGCGGCTATCTGCTGTTCCAGGTCTTCAGTATAAGTTAAATTACCTGATAGTAATCTTGAACCTGTTGATCCGTTTAAGGCCAGCGGCAAATTATTTAACTCTTGTTGAATATTATCTCTCAAGGCTGATGATCTTGCAAAGCCCAGGTAATCATTCGAGCAGAAATCAACCAGCGTACTTTCAGGTTTTAGGGTTCTGTAGGTGCCTGATGCTTTTCTTTCAGCCAGTCTTTTCTCGATATGATCTTCTGATAACTTCAATGTGGATAATTTTCGCTAAAATAAAGAAAGCGCCCCGATATTCATCAGAGCGCTTTCTTTATTAAATTAGTTTTTGGCCGGGATGGTTAGTTACCGCCGCCACCGCCGCCGCCATTTTGCATTTTGGCGCGCATCTCATCCATCATTTTTTTATAAGCCACTTGCTGATCAGGAGTAAGTACTGCCTGAACTTTGTCATTTGCAGCTGTCATGATAGGGCGCATCGCCGATCTATCGCCGCCTGCTTTCATTACGCTATCTCTTTTTGCAGCAGCATCTTTATAAATGACCAGTATTTTAGATGATTGATCATCTGTTAAATTTAACTTGGTTTTCAATGCTGCAACCCTGTCCTCAGGACTCATACGCATACCTTGTGCGCGACTTACTGCTGTAATACCGATAAGGAAACAACAGATCAACAAAAATTTTTTCATCTTAGTTTTTTTAAGTTTTTAATAAGTATAAGATAAAGATAGGCTGTTATGGTTTAATAACAACCTTGTAACTTAATTGTTGCAGCCCCCTAACCCCCTAAAGGGGGAATTTTAAACTTAATTTCTGCTTGTTTTAAATAACTCCCCCTTTAGGGGGCTGGGGGGCTAATTGCTTCCCTGTTGCAATTTGGATATTGAACGCTGCATCTGGGCCATCATGGTGGTCAGGCTTTCCATGGTTGGCTCTGGGGTAGGGAGCGGCATATGGGTAGAGATATAGGCCTTAGCTTTCCAGATCTCTAAAATATCTTCGCCATTAATATCATAAGGCTCGTAAACCGGGTTGTCTGATATCAATTTCAGTTTCTTGTTCTCCTTAAATTTATTGCCGATACGTTTGTAAACCACACCGTCGCTTTTTGAAATGATCACATAAGTTTCAGCTGGTTTTACATCGCCCCAGTTTTCCATGTATTCACCTATTATAATAGTACCTGATACCAAGGGTAACATCGAGTCGCCTTTTATTTCAAACGCCCTGAAGGTTCCCTGCTTAAACATAGGCAGGTAGAACTTAGGCAGCTGCGCCACATATTCTGGATCAGCGTAACCATTCAGGTAGCCGGCGCTTGCTTTCATCGGTACAAGCTCAATATTTTCATTATCATCCTTATCAACTGAAATGCTCAGGATACGCAGATTGCCTTTTGGCGCGGGCGCCCATTTGTCATTTATCGTCTCTTTTATAAAATCATCAAGACTGATCTCGAAGAAAGATGCTATTACTTTTAGTAATTCGTACTTGGGTTCGGCTCTTTCTTCTTCGTAGGCACCCACAAGTGAACGTTTTATACCTACCTGATCTGCAAACTGTTGCTGTGTTAAACCCTTCTTTTTACGGAGAAATTTAATATTTGATGAAATAATTGACATAAAATTTGGAATTGCTAAAATTATTAGTAATTTTATGCTCATAAAGTTAGTAATTATTTTTTAAACACCAAATTTATTCTCAGATGAAACGGTTTATCTATATTATCACAGACAGAAACAGAAAGAATTTACACGTAGGTTTATGCTCAGACCTGCTTAAAACGCTGAATTTTTATACCCAAATGCCAACTTTGTTTTTCGACAGCGCGCAGCAACTAAACCGTTTAGTATATTTTGAGGAAATCAATACCGAGGAGCAGGCAATGGAGCGCTTTAAATATGTAAGCACATTCACCAGGGCCCAAAAAGAAAAAATGATCAGACCTGTTAACCCTGATTGGGTAGATCTGACCATTGGATTGAATATTGAAAGCAATTTACGTACAAGGCCGCATATGCGCCCATCGGTAAGTGCTTTAAGAAAAGCGGTTACTTCGTTTTAACGAAAATAAGCGCGCCTGAATTCATGCAGTAACGTTTGCCGCCGCGGTTAACCGGTCCGTCATCAAAAACGTGGCCTAAGTGTAAGCCGGTGCTTTTTTCGATCACTTCATCGCGCGACATGCCGTAACTGTTATCTTTTACGATCTCAATTTTACTCATATCAGCGGGCTTTACAAAACTTGGCCAGCCTGTGCCACTATCAAATTTATCCTCCGAGCGAAATAAGATCTCGCCGGTGGCAGCACTTTTATAATAGCCTTTTTCAAAATTCTCATCATATTCATTATGGAAAGGAGGTTCTGTTCCTCTTTCAACCATTATGTAGTACTGATTTGGTGTAAGGATCTTTTTCCACTCGGCATCGGTTTTTGCCATAGGTCTTTTTCCCTTTTTATCGTTTTGCGCGTTAATGTTCTGACAGCTGAGTAAGGTTACTATACCTAATAGCATTATAGATAAGATTGACTTTTTCATTTTTGTATTCCTTTTAGTTTAAACAGCATACAATGCATATGTTGTATGTTTACCCCTTTAGACTACAATTACGCAATATCCTTACAAAAAGATTGTCATCAAATGGTTTGTTTATGGCTGGGTATTCTTTGAGATCAATACAGAGGTTACTATATCCAGAATGCCATTTTTTTGCAGAATATCAAATTTGCTGATAACGCTTTTATTGCCGTTCTCATTAGTTAAAACAATATTGCGGTTAGCATCAATTGTAGCTATTAATTTTGTGTTGGCCATAGTTGTTAAAACAGCCTGCCCATTATTCAGGTTGATCTGTTTTGCTATATCTTTTGAAGTTACCTTGCCGGTAAGTACGTGTGATAGTAGAAGTTTTACCAGATCTTGTTTGTGCGCGGGTTTCAAAAGAGTATCAAGTACTGCCTTATCCAATTTTAAAAACGCCTGGTTATCCGGTGCGAATACAGTTATAAGCGCATCACTCTTAAATGTTTGGCTTATACCTGCTGTATCCACCAATTGAAAAAATATGCTTGAATTTTTTGAATGTGATGCGTTTATAAAGAAATCATTTGATGAACTCATCGTTGTGCCATCAACTGTACGGGTAACTACAGCCGTAGTTTGTGCAAAAAGCAAGCAGCAATTAAATAATAGAAAAGTAAGCAGGATGATTTTTTTCATAAAGATATTATACATCAACTTTAACCATTTACACCGTGATAGGTTTTATTATTTACCACCCCGGTGTAAAGCCTAAGCCAAACACAGGTTTACTTACATCATCTCGATTGAACGGTACTGCAAGGTATGGTTCTAAAATAAAAGCGCCGAAAACATTAACTCTTAACGATATACCTGCGCTCAGTGCAGGTACACGTTGAATAGGGCCACCCTGTGCATCAGTACCGATAATGCTTGGTGTGGTTCTCCCCAAATCTATCTGATCGCCATGATTCCAGGCTAAACCGGCATCAAAAAATGCGTTCAGATCAGAAAAAAAGAATTTAGATTTTATCTGCGCTAATTTTTCAGGTCCGGTAAAAGGCAGCCTAACCTCAAAGCTTGCTACTGCTATGCGGCTGCCAGATAGCTGATCGATAGTAAAGCCATTACTGGGTTTGCTGGTTCCATTATAAAAAGTTTGCGCTTCATAACCACGTATTAAAAACGGATAGCCTACATATAACGGATAAAGTCCATTAGCATCACCCAAACGGGCATAACCATATAGCCTGGCTGCAAAGGTTACCGGTGAGGCGCGCAAATATCCTCTCAGATCAATAGTAGGATCGAAGAACTTATAGGTACCCACATTATATTCAGCCTCGATACGATAGCGATAGCCACTAAGTGGCGCAGCTACGCCAAAAAATGAATTGTCGCCAATTATTGAGGTGTTTAATTGATAAAGCGTAAAAGGCACAAGCTGTGCACCCGTGGTGCTATTATCAGGATCAGCGTTATAGGCTGAGTTGGATATATGAGAATGATTAGAAGTAAGGAAATGGCCCAAGGTATCGTATAGCGTATTATACCTATCGACCCGGTAATAATATCTTGAAGCACCGGCGCCAAATTCTAACCGTGTTTTTCTTGAAAAAGGATAGGAGGTAAACACGCTTGCCTGATCTTCAAAAACACGGATCAGGTCATACCTTTCATTAATGGCGGGTATAGTTTTTGTGCCATTAGTATAGGTTGTGTTTATATTGCTGTAGTTTGCATACTGATAAGGAATATGTGACAAGCCGAATCCGAAATTCCAGCGGCCGGTTTGTTTAATATATATTACCTGTGCACCAAAGTCATAAATTTCGCCATTTACAGCTGCCCCGGCATAGATCTGGTTGCGGCCTAATATATCGCTGAACACACCTTGTATGCCGCTTGCCAAGCCTGTACCAAATGAGCTTACACCCACACCAACGCCACTGCTTGCCAAATAATCAAGCTTGAACATTGGCTTATAAGGCACCGTATGCACTGAATCGGTCGGGATACGTGGATAGGCCAGGAAGTTGTTTAAATTAGCGTTGATAAGATTTACGCCCACAGCACGTGCAGGCGGCAGTAAGCCTGCATCGGTATTGATATAGGTACTATCAACCTGCTTGCCGGTAAAGTCACTCGCTTTGGCATTGTAAAGCGAATATTTTTGAGCACGATAGTACGAGTACACGATGTCATTGTTGTTGGATATACTTAAAGCAGGGGAGTACTCTGTAATACCGCTTATACCAGTAAACAAATTGGTCATCTGTTCAAGCTTCCCGTCACTTAAAGTATAGCGGTACATGTTACGAAAGCCATCCTGGTTTGATAAAAAGTAGATCTGCGTACCGTCTGACGAGTATTGCGGATTTAAATTGTTTGCACCGTTAAATACTTTAATATCAGTTATTTTTCCGGTAGCCAGATCAAGCTCGGCTAAGTTAAAAGTGATATCCTGGCCTAGCGACTTGTCATAGGTTGTCCTATCGCTTGCAAAAACTATCTTTTTACCATCGCGCGAGAAACTTGGCTGGTAATCGGAATATTTATCATTGGTAAGCTGTGTTATTTGTTTAGTATCAAAATGATACAGATATAGATCGCCCTGCCCTTCAGATAATCCTTGAAAAACGATGCTTTTGCCATCCGGCGACCATGATAGGTTACTAAACTGCTCAGCTTTCTCCATTGAAATATCCTGTACTACACGTCCGCTCGGTATTTCCACAACCAGCATACGGTTGCGCCCCTTATTGAAAACACTAAAGGCAAATTCCTTGCTATCCGGCGACCATGCTCCAGCTGATTCGATAAAATTAAATTCATCAACATGGTTGCTGGAGACCTTGCTCGTGAGTTTTCGTATTATGGTTCCTGTTTTGGCATCCGCCAGATAAAGATCAATGGTGAATAGATTTTTCTCTGATAGAAATGCCAGGTATTTGCCATCAGGACTGACAGCAGGGGCAAGGTTCATTTTCCCTGAATTTTTATCACTGATGATCTGACGCCCAACTGGCTTTTGCACAGTATCTTTTAAAAATGGCCGGTATGTTGCCTCAATGGAGTTTTTCCATAAGTTCGATAGGGTTTTATCATTATACCCAAACGTGCGTCTGATACCATATTCCAGTCCGAATTTGGCTGTGTTTTTAAAGAAGGGCACAACAATCGTATCGCCATAAGTTGAACCTATGAACGACCAGAAAGCTTCGCCATAACGGTATGGGAAGTATTTATTGGTTTCAGTAAGATCCTTTATGGTAGGGATATCATGATTTAAATAGGCATCACGCATCCACATGGCGGTGTAAGAGTCTTTTTTACCTAATGAAAGGTATTCTGCCATACCCTCCACCATCCACGAGGGTAAATTGGTGATGTTATCAAGATTGGTAGAATCCCGCCCTTCCAATAAATGATATTGGAAGGCATGCACCATTTCGTGCCCGATAACGTGCCTTGTGGTTTGGTTGGTTTCCATAACCGGCATTACTATGCGGTTCTTTAAACCTTCGGTAACACCACCCGTACCTACATCAATCTCACCATCAATGGCTGTTGTTTGCTGAAAATCAGGATGATTGGCATACAGGATAATTGGGTTGGGCTTTTTAAAAGTATCCCTAAAAACCTGTTGATGCACAGTATACCAAAGCTCACTTTCCTGTGCGAAGCGTTTGATCATGCTATCATTTTTCAGGTAATAGTAGATCTCAAAGTGTGGGGTGCGGTAAACCTTGAACTTAAGATTCTTATACCGCACCTTGTTTTGCCCGAAATATTGTGCTTTAGCGCTCTGGCTCAATAATAGGGTACCTAGTAAGCAAATGGCTATTGCTGAATATCTTTTTACTTTATTTAAGTGAGGGTAAAATCTATTCATATTTTCCAGGTATCAATTGTGTTGGCTTAGCGCAATTAAATTACAAATTTTTTATCATTCTTCCTGCCCGGGTGGTTTGCTGTCGGGTTTATCTTGCGATGGTGTTTTTACTGCAGGTGCTGTCATTGTTGTATCTGCAGGTGTGTCACCCAAACTATCTGTTGCAGTTGTATCAGCTGAGATCCTTGGTGAAGGGCAATCATATTCCTTGGTGATCTTTACCCATGGTTTAGGAAATGGCCCTGGGGTATAGCCTGATTTTGGATCAGCATAGACTTTCTCCATAAATCTTGCAAAAATCGGCAATGCGGTATGCGATCCTTCGCCGGTTTCTGAATCTTTAAAGTGAACGCTGCGGTCATCAGCACCAACCCAAACTCCGGTAACCAGATCCTTGGTGATACCCATGTACCAGCCATCAACATAATGCGATGATGTACCGGTCTTACCACCTATTTGATTACTCTCTTTTTTCCACAGACCCGGATACTCCCATAAAGCCTGTGATGTACCACCCGGTTCTTCCATACCGCCCCTGAACATATATAGCATCAGCCATGCGGTTTCTTCACTTAAAACTTTCTCGGTTTTTAAGGTAAATTCCTGTAATACGTTACCATCTTGATCAGTGATCTTGGTTACCAGTAAGGGATCTATCTTTGAACCTTTATTCAGGAATGTGCTATAAGCGCGCACCATTTCATAGACAGATACATCATTTGAACCTAATGATACCGATGGTACGGATTTCAGCGGACTTTCAATACCCAGTTTGTGCGCATATTGCACAATCTTATCCCAGCCAACCTGTTCGGTTAACTGCGCGGTAATTGAATTTACTGATTTACCCATAGCCCAGCGTAATGACATCTCTTGATAACTAAAACGGAAGTCGGCGTTGTTTGGTTGCCACACCTCTTGTTTTCCGTTATCAATATATTTTATGGTTACTGGCTTATCGGTAAATTTATCGCAAGGGGTAAAGCCATTATCCAGGGCGGTTACATAAGCAAAAGGCTTAAATGTTGATCCCGCCTGGCGTTTTGCCTGGTTTACGTGATCATAATTAAAGTATTTATAATCAATACCGCCAACCCAGTCTTTTATCATTCCGGTTGATGGTTCAATGGTCATCATACCTGTATTTAAAATACGGGCGTAGTATCTGATAGAGTCAACACTAGAGAATGTAGTGTCTTTTTCACCATTCCAGGTAAATACAGTCATTCTCTTTTTAGTCTCGAAGTATTTTTTGATCTGTACAGAATCACCGTGGAATTTCCTGTCCAGAATTTTATAAATAGGTAAATTCTCCTCAGATTTTAACACAAAATCTTTGATCTCGTTACCGCTGAAATCGCGCCATGGGTTTTTTGTACCCCATACATTATCAAAGCGTTTTTGCAGCATTTTCATTTTTTCGGCAACTGCTTCTTCGGCGTATTGCTGTAAGCGTGAATCGATGGTAGTGTAGATCTTTAAACCATCGGTATAAAGGTCATAATCGTTATCCTTTAACCATTTTTTAAGCCATCTTTCCACTGCTTCGCGCAGGTAGGAGTCGCCATTCGATTCATCGTCAACATAGCTTAAATTAAGGCCGATAGGTTTAGCTACATTAGCATCGTAATCAGCTTTATTTAAATAACCGTTCTTTTCCATCTGGCTTAAAACGGTATTGCGCCTGTCTAACGAACGATCGGGGTTATTAATTGGGTTATAGGTTGATGTTGCTTTAAGCATACCTATCAATGTTGCAGCTTCGGCAGGGTTAACCTGATCGGGAGTTTTATCAAAATACTTTAGTGTGGCTGTTTTTATACCAAATGTATTATTGCCGAACGGCACAGTATTCAGGTAAAGCGTAAGTATTTCCTGTTTTGAATAAACGTGTTCAATTTTAAATGCGGTAAGCCATTCCTTACATTTATATACCAGTGTACGTACAAAAGGAATATGCTTTATAAAGCCTTGCGATTTCTTTTTACGTGTTTCGAAAAGGTTTTTTGCTAATTGTTGGGTAATTGTACTGCCTCCCCGTTTATCACCTTTTGCGGTTGATAGAATGCTGGTGAAAAATGAATAAAAATCAACGCCGTGGTGATGGTAAAAGCGTACATCTTCAGTTGCAATTAAGGCGTTTACCAAGTTTGGTGATATCTTATTGAACTCAACGGGAGAACGGTTTTCCCGGTAATACTGACCTATCAGTTTTCCATCAGCAGTATATACCTGTGAGCCTACCGACATGGATGGGTTTCTAATATCCTGCATATCAGGAGAGTAGCCAAAAAGATTAAGGAAGTTTAATTCTATTGCACAGAAAAACAGAATTACAAAATAGATAAAAATAACAAAATACCTGAGAAATCGGTTTTTAATACGTCTGAACATGGGCGTAAAGATGTAAAATTATGGCTCTAAATCATAGCCGTGTAAACAAAAATTAACAACGTAAATTCGGCAGCGAAATTTCATGAGGGCTAATAAATCTCGTTAAGGTTTACTTTTTGTGCTTTGGTTTTGAGGCTTTGGCGAATTTATTAAACGCAAGCGAATTATTTATCCAGTAATCAAAATCCGACCTTTTTTGAAGTACATCTTCGCTAACATACACAAAACCTTTCATTGTTCGGCCATTATTAACCATAGTATGGGTGCCGTCTTTTTCAAGAGCTTCTTCAAAAATATCGGGCCCAACACGACATAAAAGGTTATCATCACTTATACAAATACACATTTTGCCATTCACCATAAAACAAACCCCGCGGAACATTTTCTTCTCTTCAACATCCGGCAGGTCGGCAAAAACTTCTCTAATAATATTGGTTAGGCGCTCACTATAAGCCATGGTTTATAAATTCGTTATTCAAATATAACAATTAAAACCTACTCCGTAGAGACGCAACAGTTTGCGTCTTAATTTAAGAAGATGTAAGGTATATTTTCAATTTCTTATAAAGAATGTTAAGCTAATATTAAATTATTCTATTTATTCTATGGATATTATAGTCTTTGTTATATTTGTGTTTACATGAGTTTTAAAAAAAACTATTATCCATCCTAAAATGAAAAAAATACTACTATTTATTATCCTCATTGGCGCTACATTATTCTTATTTAAGAGCGCTTCAGCTGCGGGTACGCAGCCTGATGCTGTAGTTAGCTGGAACCTAATAACCGTTAAAGCCACAAAAACAGCAGGCTTAAACAGCAATCTTGGCAGCAGGATAGAAGCTATTGAAGCTATAGCGGTTTATGATGCTGTAAATTCCGTTAAGCATATCGGCACACCATATCATTATTACGTGGCGGTTAAGGGTAAGGCATCGTTACAGGCAACTGTTATATATGCTGCGCATGCGGTATTAGTTAATTATTTCCCGACTCAAAAGCCTGCGCTTGATTCCGCATTGGATAGCAGTATTAAGGCGATCACTGATGGCCCGGTTGGCAGTGCGCAATCAGTTGGCGAAGCATCGGCGGCGGATATTATTGCATTGCGGGCAAATGATGGCTCAAGTCCGCTAACTACTTATGCTGGCCCTGCAAGTCCAGGCGTTGGACAATATAGACCTACACCGGGTAAATTTGCACCGGGTATAGATGTAGAATGGGGAAATGTGAAACCATTTATTTTAAAAAGCTCAAAGCAGTTCCTGCCTGAGGCGCCTCCTGCTATTGGCAGCGACGAGTACAAAAAAGCTTTAGCCGAGGTAAAAGATATTGGTGAAATTAAAAGTACAACCCGTACCGAAGACCAAACACATATAGCGCAATTTTATAAACAGGATGCTGAGTTAACAGTTAATGAAGGTGCGCGTTTACTGGCTATAAATAATGGTACCTCGCTTGAAAAAAATGCCTTAATATTTGTTTTGGTTGATATTGCTGAAGCTGACGCGAGGATAGAAGTTTGGGGCGGTAAATACGGTTACTTGTTCTGGAGACCGGTTACAGCTTTAAATGCCGATAGTACAGGCACGGTAAAATCATACGCTAAATGGACTCCATTGATCAATACGCCGGCGCATCCAAGTTATCCAAGTGGGCACAGCGCTACCATTGCTGCCGGTTATGATGTACTTAAAGCCTTTTATGGCGATAATAACAAACTGGAACTGCATACAACAACCGCAGGTGAACCAACACGTCTGGTAGAATCACTAAGCAAAGTAGAGTGGGAGAACGGTTACAGCCGTATATATGGCGGTATTCATTATCCTTTTGAAAATACTGCAGCTCAAAACATTGGCCATAAAATAGCTGCTTATACCTTAACTAATGGACCTAAACTGATAAAAGATTAGCATAAACACGTTTCTTTCCATCAATGAGTAATATTTAAGTTACGGTGGGTTTTTGCAACTGATATATTACATAACACTTTGATTATTAATGTGATTATATACTACTTTTATATAGTTATAAGCATGTTATGAAAAAGATATGTATAGTATTATCAGTATTTATTCTTATGCTGATAAAAAATGCGGATGCTCAGAAAAATGGTTATGTTATTGGTTTAAACAATGATACCATTCATTGCTACGTAGAACTTAACCGCTGGTTAGCCCCGCAATATAAAAGTCTGTTGGATGAGAAGTTTCATAAAATAAAAACCCAATATTTAAACGGTTACCATATAGCAGGGGACAGATATTATTATACAGTAAAATCAGTTGGCAAAAAACAGAAAAAGCAATTTGTGGCCTATATTGAGCGTGGAAAGATTGATTTTTATTATGCTAATGTTCCATATAGTAAAGAACACTATATGGCCTATAACGCTTGCTGGTATGTAGCAAAAGGAGAGGACCCATTGCAGCTCATACTTATGCAGGAGGACTGGCTCTTTCCTAAAAAAGGCAGAAAGATCCTCTATGACATGCTAAACGATAACCAGGCATTGGCATCAGAATTTAATAACGATAAGAAATTTGATTTTTATAGTGTCAGGTCATATATCCAACGCTATAACCTGGCTGCTGTGAAGCAATAAAAAAATAGAGACGCAATATTTTGCGTCTCTACGAATAAGGTTATTCTACTGTTATTTCATCAGCAAAAATGTAGGATTGATTGCCTTTGGCCTCATGCCACTCCGGCAGCGGCCCATATTGTTTGGCTACTACTTTAATATAGCGTGCATTTGTATTCAGATCAGCTTTAAACTGCTGGATTTGCACTTTCGTGTCTTTTATATCAACCTTATTGTTAACCGTTGCCAGTAGTTTGTAGTTTTTGCCATCATCTGATGACCAATATTGAACATACTGTGGAAAAACTACCCATGAGCCTGTATCCTGTAATGTGCCTAAACTGATCTTGTTCACTGGTTTTACCTGTCCAAAATCAAGTATGGCAACAAGGTCATTCCCTTGAAAGCCCTGCCAGTTACCCAATTGCCAGTTATCTTTACCATATAGGCCGTTAATCAATGTATTATCGCCCTGATCCTTATACTGATCCAAATATTTATTTATCAGCGTGAGTTTTATATCATCCCGTATTTTAGTAAAAACAGCAGTGCTTACAAAACTTGATTTGCCATTTTTTATAGATATGGCCTTAACAGTTGTATTAGCAGAAATTGAAATAGGAGTGGAATAACGTGCTGAGCTTGATGATGGTGGCGACCCATCAAGCGTGTAATAAATTTGCGCGTCTTTATCGGTAGTTCCTATCTCAACATTAAATGGTTTTTTAAATGTTTTTGCAGGTGCTATTATGTAAGGATTAGATACAAGCAGGTTGTCAGTAATTAATGAAGTTGGTTTTTCCAATCCTTCTTCAAACATCTTGTTAGGTAGTTTGCCTGTAAAGACTTCAAATTCGCCCCCATTCATAATGGTGTTATACTCTATAAAGCTCTTGTTATATGCCTGTTTATTCAGGTTTATGCCTTGCAAGTAAATGTTTGAGCGGCTAATGCCCTGGCCTGAATTGATGATGGTGAACTTTTTACCATTCTCAAGACTGAGAACCGTTTTATCAAATTGCGGCATACCGATCTGGAATTGCTGCTGACCAGGCATAGTATTATAAATACCCAATGAACTCATCACATACCACGCCGACATTTGCCCGCAATCCTCATTGCCTGACAAGCCATCAGGGTTCGGACTGTATTCTTCGTTCAATATTTTGTTGATGTAATATTGTGTTTTATCGGGCGAGTCGGTGAAATTATATAAATAGGCCATATGATGGCTTGGCTCATCGCCATGCGCATACTGGCCGATAAGTCCGGTTACATCTGATACATCCTTACCCGTAAGTTTTGAACTTGTAGTAAACAACTCATCCAGTTTTGCTTCAAATTTATCCTTGCCACCCATACGCTCAATTAACCCTTGTACATCCTGCGGAACTAAAAATGAATATTGCCATGAGTTGCCCTCCGTGTAATTATTGTTAAGTTCGGTAGGATCAAAAGGAGTATACCAGCCGCCATTTGTACGGGCCTGCATAAATCCATTCTGATCGTTAAAATTGTTTTTCCAGTATTGGGCACGTTTAATGAATTCGTTATAATCCTGTTGCTTACCCATCGATTTGGCCATTTGGGCTATACACCAGTCGTCAATTGCATACTCTAGTGTTTTTGATACTGATTCGGGCTCATCATCAGCTAATGTAACTCCATTATTACGGTAGCTATCTAAACCAAACTGGGTGCGGTTTACGGCTGATTTCATGGCTGTTAATGCTTCCTCGGTATCAAAGCCATTAATGCCCTTCATATAAGCATCAACAATAACCGGAATGGAGTGATTGCCCACCATACAATAAGTTTCGCTTGAAGCTAAAGGCCATATAGGCAATAAGCCACCCTGTTCGTACATCGCCAAAAATGATTTTACAAAGTCAAGTGTTCTTTTACGGTCGATAAGGTTAAACAATGGGTCTTCGGCTCGATAAGTATCCCATAATGAAAACACGGTATAATAATTAAAGCCTTGCGCGGTGTGTATCCTGTTATCCATTCCCCGGTATTGGCCGTCAACATCATTATAAATATTAGGCGCTATCATGCAATGATACAGGGCAGTATAAAAAGTAACCTGCTTCTCTTTAATATAATCAACCATTACAGCTTTGGGTTTATGCCTTTCAGCGGTACTTGCTGCAACAGGCTGCATACCCATTTGTGTTGATGCAGTAGGGGCGCCGCCTTGTACATCTATTTTTGACAGCTCAGTATTCCACGCTATTTTGGCATCATGCTGAACTTTTTTAAAGTCGAAATCAGGCACCTCGGCATCGAGGTTCTTTAACGCGCCTTCGGCACTTACATCAGATATACCCACCTTGGATATTACTTCGCCGGGATTATTAAACTGGATATACATTTTGATGTTTTTACCTTCTGCTTTGGTTTTACCGGGTTGCAGCTGGTCATCAACCGCTATGCCATAAGTTTTAAATGGTTTTGAAAATTTAGCATAGAAATAAACATATTGATTACTGGCCCATGATCTTGAACGGCGCAGCCCACGGATCTCATGATCATTAACTACTTCTATCCATGATTCTAAAACTTCATCACGGTGTTGCAGATCAATAATAATATTGGCTTCATGAGTTGATGGATAAGTATAACGGTGAACGCCAACACGTGTTGTAGCGGTTAGCTCAACGCCGATATTATACTTATCTAAAAGTGTTTTATAATAACCCGGTGTGGCACTTTCATTCTTCTTTTTAAAGCCTGAAAGATAATCGGTATTCTTAAATTTAGGCTCGCCGGTAGTAGGCATGAATAGCACATCGCAATAATCAGGTATGCCTGTACCACTAAGGTGTGTATGCGAAAATCCGTAAATTACGGTATCCGCATAATAATATCCTGAACACCCGTCCCAGGTGCCTAATCTTGTATCCGGACTCAATTGTACCATACCAAAGGGCCTTACAGCGCCCGGAAAAGTATGCCCGTGGCCACCTGTGCCAATAAAAGGATCAACTAATTGTGTATAGTCTCTCTTTTTTTGTGCCGATGATTGAAATATGATTGAGAAGAGTAAAGCGATTACCAACAGAAAACGGGGTATCAGTTTCATGGGATTTTAATAAGTTAAATACCCTGCAAATTAAGAAGTTTATGTGGATTTTGCCCTATATAACAACGACTTCTTAAAATATTTTAAGAAGTCGTTCGCTTAAGGATTTAAAAAAGTAAATATTTAAAGCAAATTTATTCGATCTCAAATTTATCCGCGTCTTCTAAAAAAGGCATGGCATGGCGTATTTTTTCGATCTCATCACCTACAATTGAAAAGGTGTACATATCCTCTTCATCGCGTTTATAATAGATCACTTTTCCGTTCGGGTCAATACAATTAGAATCGCCTGAATGGTAAACCTCATTACCATCATGCCCAACACGGTTTACAGCAACTACATAAGCCTGGTTTTCAATAGCCCTTGCGGGAATAAGGGTTCGCCAGTGCAAGGCCCGGCGCTCGGGCCAGTTGGCTACAATAAGCAGCAGGTCATATTCACCGCCAACATTACGCAGCCAAACCGGGAAACGTAGGTCATAACAAATAACCGGGCAAATTTTCCAGCCGTTGAGTTCAACTATGATCCTCTTATCACCGGCGGTGTAAGTTTCATGTTCTTTGCCTAAAGCAAACAGGTGGCGTTTATCATAATGCTCATGGGTGCCATCCGGGCGCATCCATATCAGGCGGTTGTAATATTTGTTGTTCTCTTTAATAATCAAGCTGCCTGTTACTACGGCATCATATTTAACTGCTATTTTATGCATCCACTGCATTGATTTGCCACCCATAGGCTCGGCTAATGCTGCAGCATTCATAGTAAAGCCTGTGGTAAACATTTCAGGCAGGATGATTAATTCGGTTTTTTCACGTATGGAACCGAGGCGTAACTCAATGTTTTGTAGATTTTTATCTATGTTTTCCCAAAAAAGGTATCCCTGAAATATGCTAATTTTAAGATTATCCATTCTTTAATTTTAGTAGATAGTTTTGCAAACTATGGTTTACTAATCGGTTAAGGAGCGATGAACTAATAGTTAAACACGCATCAATCTATCAACGGCATTATCCAACGTTTCTTGCCTTTTGGCAAAACAAAATCGTAAAATATGGTTATCAATGCCCTTATTGTAAAATGCTGATGTAGGTATTGAGGCTACTCCAAACTCCTTAGCCAGGCGTATGGTAAATTCGGCATCCTTTTCATCGGTAATATCGCTATAAGTTACTGATTGAAAGTATGATCCGTGGCATGGTAATAGTTTAAAACGGGTTTGTTCAATACCGTTTCTGAAGTGATCCCTTTTCTGTTGAAAAACTTGAGGCAAGTCTAAATATACATCCTCATTTTTAATGTATTCGGCAATAGCGTATTGCATTGGCGTGTTAACACTGAACACGATAAACTGGTGAATTTTTCTAAATTCCTGTGTTAGCCAGTCGGGAGCGAGGCAATAGCCGATTTTCCAGCCGGTAGCATGGCAAAGTTTACCAAACGAGGCTACAATTAAACTGCGTTTCTGAAGCTCAGGATAACGGGCCATGCTATGATGTGTTTCGCCATCATATATCAGGTGCTCATAAACCTCATCGCTTAATATCAGAATATCCTGGTCTTTAACAATCGCGCTTAACTTATCTATATCCTCTTTATGCAGTATGGTAGCGGTTGGGTTATGCGGCGAATTAAGAATGATCATTTTTGTGCGGTTGCTGATCAGCCTTTTAACCATATCCCAGGCAATGCGGTAGTTGGGTGGTTCTAATTCCAGGGATTTTACAACGCCGCCCATTAATTTAATGGCAGGGGCATAGCAATCATAAGCAGGTTCAAATATAATAACCTCGTCATTAGGATGTATAACCGCGCTGATGGCTGTAAATATAGCTTGTGTACCGCCGGCTGTTATGGTTATTTCTGTTTCGGGATTATATTTTGCGCCATATAGTTTTTCTGTTTTATAAGCTATTTGTTCCCTTAGCTGCATAACACCAGCCATAGGCGCATATTGGTTGTGGCCATTTTTCATGGCCTCATTAACCAAATGTACTAAGTGCGGCGAACAGTCGTAATCAGGGAAACCCTGAGATAGATTAATAGCCCCAACCTCGGCAGCTAATGCCGACATTACAGTAAATATAGTTGTCCCCGTTTGGGGAAGTTTAGAAGTAACAGGTCTCATGTATGGGCCTAAAATAGCTAAAAATCGTAAATTAGCCGTTAAAAGAAGTTAAATAATTCTACTATGAGATTAATTTATTTACTGTTTTTGTTGTTTATAAGCGCTGATATACATGCACAAATATGCGGGACATCAAAAAATAATGCCGGTGAAATTTCGCGATATGCAATGGTTCAGTTCGGGAAAGATACTATAGTTATGGGCGCGCCTTTTAAGATTAAAGACAAACCGGGAATGAGTTTTGATTTTTCGACAATAAAAAATAATACCAATTTTGTATTTGTTTTACGATTAAGTGATTCAACCCTTATTGCCGATTCAATAAAAGTAGACAGTTCTTATCTCTTGCTTACTATGAATAATAGTGATACCTTGAAAATAATGCCATTAAAAGCATTGCGGTCGCCTTATGGTTTAACTAAGAGCTCCGGGGCTATAATGATATCTCTCAGATCTTATTTTAATCTTGAGCGATTAACCGCCCTTGCCCAGTATAAATTAATTGATGTTAAATATTATCTTAATGAAGATACCTATATCAACCTGCCTGTAACCACGCTTGAAGCGGATAAACTTAAAATAGCTGTGGGTTATTTGCTCAGATAGTTCATTTAATTTTCACCTTTTAGTTTTCAGCTTTAACCTTTCAACCTGATTAATTAACTTCGTAAGATGAAGCTTTCGAAATACCTCTTTACTTTTTTCATATTATTTAGTTTTGCATCGTGTAAACAAAAAACAAATACCGTGCCCGTTGTTGGTTTTGTTGATGCTTTTGAAGATGCTACCATATCACAAGCACGCGATGGATTTGTTGCCGCTTTAAAGGACAGCGGTTTTAGTGCCGGTAAAGGCAATATAAAAATAGAATACCGCAACGCGCAGGGAGATATTCCAACCCTGACCCAGATAGTAAACTATTTTGTATCAGAACCAGTAACATTGCTGGCTACATGCACCACCTTATCATCAGTTACAGCGGTACAAAAAACTAAGACCATCCCAATTTTCGAAATGGTTTCACCAACACCTGAGCGTATGAATGTGCTGGATGCCAACGGGAAGGCACCGGCTAATTTATTTGGCGCAGTCGAGGATCTCCAATATATTGATACCTCATTCTCCATCATCCCTAAAGTATTAAAGCCAAAGAGCGGCAAACTGGTTATCGGCATGATCTATAATCAATCTGAGCCGCAATCGGCTGATGCGATGCAATACATTAAGGCTTTGGCCGCTAAATTTAATATCACCCTGATCGCCTTACCGTTAAATTCATCGGCGGATGCCCAACTGGTAACACAATCATTATTAAATAAAAACATCGATGCTTTTTTTGCTAACCCGGATAATACCGTTTTTGAAGCATTTGAAACTATAAAGAAAAATTGCGATCAGCACAATGTGCCTATTTTTACCAGTGAGGCAGGTTTAGTTAAACGTGGTGCCGTAGCTGCATTTGGCGCCGATATTTATCAATGGGGATACCAGGCAGGAGAACAGGCCGCCCAATACCTTAAAACACATAAAACAGACGGGCTAAAACCTGAAATGGTGAAGATTAGAAAGCGTGTTTATAATCCTGAGGCTGCTAAAAAATATAATATCATCATCCCATCAAATTTCGAAGCTGTTAAATAATGGATTTTTACCTGACCGCTTTATTACAGGGGCTTTGCTTTTCGGGGATAGCATTGGGTATTTATATCTCCATGAAGATATTTAACATACCTGATATCACAACCGATGGCAGTTATACACTTGGCGGCGTGGTAACGGCTATTTTTTTAACCCATCATCAACCGGGCTATATTATTTTGCCTGCGGTTATTATTTCGGGGGCTGTTGCAGGGGCATTAACAGGTATTATCCATACTAAATTAAAAATCAACGCCTTGCTGGCCGGTATTTTGGTAATGACTTCACTGCGGTCAGTAAACCTTATTTTAATGGGGCGCCCTAATTTGCCGTTAAATGGCATTTCATCTTTGTTCGATATTATAAATGTTTTTAGTAATCCAAATCAAAATACATTCTGTATCATAATTGTATTCGTCATTATAATAACTCTTTTAATAGGCTATTTATTAAAAACTGATTTTGGGATAGCAATGAGGGCAACTGGCAATAGTGAGTCAATGATAAGGTCATTGGGTGTTAACACGGACAGAATGAAAATTATAGGCTTAGCACTTGCTAATGCTTTAACGGCTACAAGCGGCTATCTGATTACACAGTTTCAGGGCTTTGCTGATATAAATATGGGAATAGGTATAGTGATTGTTGGTCTTGGTTCAGTAATCATAGCTGAAACAATCATCAACTGGATGAAGATAACATCCGTATGGCTTAGTTTGGTTTTGATGATAACAGGGGCAATTATCTTTCAGTTTGTATTGGCAGTAACACTTGATATTGGAGTAAACCCTAATCTTTTAATGCTTGTTACCGCTGCATTTGTGCTGCTGATTGTCAGCCTGCCGCGCTTATCCTTTAAAAAGTCCTTATGATCGATATAAAACAAATTTATAAAACCTTTAACAAGGGCAAGCCCAACCAGGTGAATGCGGTTAACGGGATCGATCTGCATATTGAAACCGGGGAGTTTGTAGTTATCATCGGTTCAAATGGTTCAGGAAAAACTACCTTATTGAATTTGGTTGCAGGCAGCGTTATCCCAACTTCAGGCACAGTAAGTATTGATGGTAATGATGCTACTGATCTGGCAGATTATCGCCGCAGTCAGTGGATAGCACGTGTTTTTCAAAATCCTTTGAGTGGCACAGCATCAGATCTGAGTATCCTGGATAATTTCAGACTGGCAGCTATCCGTACAAAACCTAAAGGGTTATCTATAGGTGTAAACGATCATTTTAAAAAAGATGTAAAGGAAAAGATAGCCACGTTGGGCATGGGCCTGGAGAAAAAGATAGATCAGCCAATGGGTACCTTATCGGGCGGACAAAGACAGGCCTTAACCTTACTGATGAGTATTATGGATAGTTGCCAGGTTTTATTACTAGACGAACCAACTGCGGCACTTGACCCAAGATCCGCAGAAATAGTAATGAAAACAGCCAATAAACTTATCAAAGATTTTAAACTGACCGCGATCCTGATTACCCACAATTTAAAAGATGCCTACAATTATGGAACACGCATTATACAAATGAGCGAGGGGGCGATCTTAAAGGACATCGATACTGCAAAAAAAACAACTTTAAAGCAGAATGATTTGTTTGACTGGTTTGGATAGGCTTATAACGCCGAATGAAACTTACGAAGTTTTTAAACGGCAAAGCCCTCAACGAGGCCATTAAAATAAACACCTCGAGTTAAACTTCGTAAGTTTGTTATCAGTTAAAACTAAACTTTATCGCCTGTTTCTTTCCTGATGATGGGTGCCACCTTAGTCCCGAGCAATTCTATAGCTTTCAACACATTAACATGAGGTGTATGCCCTGTTACCAACTGTGCTACAAAGCGGGTGTTATGAAATAATTCATACTGCCCCATTATTTTATCTACGGCTTGTTGCACATCGCCAACAACCAATGGGCCATCTTTGCGCAGCCATTCAAATGATTCTCTATTCATCGGCGACCAGCCACGATCCCTGCCAACACGGTTCATTAATGCTTCATATGATGGATAGAACTCATCCGCTGCCTGTTTAGCGTTTTCGGCGATATAAAATTGTGATGATATAGCCAGCTGTAATTTGCTTACATCATGCCCGGCTTTCTCAGCAGATTCACGGTATAATTCAACAAAAGGTACAAAATGCTTTGGCGCACTGCCCAGTATGGCAATGATCATAGGCAGATTTAGGCTACCGGCACGTTTAGCCGAAGCAGGCGTACCGCCAACACCTATCCATACAGGTATAGCACTTTGATAAGGCCTTGGATATACACCCTGGTTTACAACAGGCGAACGGAACTTCCCTTTCCAATTCAGTATTTCATGCTTATTGATCTCTAAAAACATTTCCAGCTTTTCGGTGAACAATGCGTCATAATCATCCAGGTCATAACCAAAAAGCGGATACGATTCAATAAAGGAACCCCTGCCGGCGATCATTTCAGCACGCCCGCCCGAGATCAGGTCGACCGTTGCAAAGTTCTGGAATGTACGCACCGGGTCGGCAGAGCTTAATACGGTTACAGAACTCGATAAATGAATATTTTTAGTAATGGCGGCCGCGGCAGCCATCATAATTTCAGGTGCCGAGATCACAAAATCCGGGCGGTGGTGTTCGCCGAAAGCATAAACATCAAGGCCAACTTCATCAGCCAGTTTAACTTCTTCTAAGAGTTCCTGTACACGCTGATGCGCATTAACTGCATTACCGGCTTTGCCGTCAGGAGTGATCTCTCCGAATGTACTTATACCTAATTCCATGGGGCATAAAAGTAGCTACAATAATATAACCCCGATGTCAAAATTATTTAACCTTAATGCAAACTTTATCCGCTACCTTTAATTAATAAATAAGTAATAACCAATTTTAATCACAATGGAGAATCAACCAAACACTAAACTAACAGGCAGTTTTAAGCCCTTACAAGCAGGTGCCAGTTTGCAGGAAGCCGATAAAGAAGAAGTTATAACTGTTACTGTACGCTTGCGCAGGAAAAAAGAATTGCCGGCAGATGCGATGAAAGGCAATTTTTTAACAAGAGATAAATATGAAAGCGATTATGGCGCTTCTTTAGAAGAAGCGGAACAGGTGGAAGCTTATGCTCATGAGCAAGGCCTAACCACCGTATCAGTAAACCTGGCTCACAGAAGTGTTCATTTAACCGGAACAGTTAGTGAATTTGAAAAAACATTTAATACTACTGTAAAGACCCATAATAACTTTAGGGTTTTACAATCAGAAATACAGGTTCCTGAAGCGTTAAAGGATATTATTGTAGGGGTATTTGGCCTGGATAATCATCCTATAGCCCGACCGATGTTCCAGATAGCTAAAAGTGAGGGTAAAATTGTTTCGCATGCAGCGGCTCCGCAATCCTTTACACCCAACCAATTAGCCGGGATATATGGTTTCCCGACAGGCGTAACCGGCAAGGGCCAATGTATAGGCATTATAGAATTAGGGGGTGGTTATCGCCCAAAAGATATTACAGCTTATTTTAAAGAAATTGGTGTGACCAAGCCAACGGTAAAGGCAGTATCTGTTGATGGGGGTAAGAATAGCCCTTCAACAGCCAATGGTGCTGATGGCGAAGTTATGCTTGATATTGAAGTTGCAGGAGCTGTAGCGCCGGGTGCAACAATTGTTGTTTATTTTGCAGGTAATACCGATCAGGGATTTTTAGATGCTATTATCAATGCTATACATGATACCCAAAACAAGCCGTCTGTTATCTCCATCAGCTGGGGCTCAGCAGAAGTGAGCTGGACGCAACAGGCTTTTGATAACTTTAACGAGGCCTTTAAAACAGCAGCTGCTTTGGGCATTACTATTTGTGTTGCCGCTGGCGATAGTGGCTCAAGAGATGATCAGACTGATGGTAAAGTTCATGTTGACTTCCCGGCATCAAGCCCCTATGCGCTGGCTTGTGGAGGTACTAAATTGGTAGTAAACGGTACTCAGATCGTATCAGAAGTAGTATGGAATGAATCGAGTGATTCAGCGGGTGGTGGTGGAGTAAGTACCTATTTCCCTTTGCCGGATTATCAGGCCAATGCCAATGTTCCCTTAGAACTCGACACGCAATTTAAAGGCAGGGGAGTACCTGATGTAGCAGGAGACGCAGATCCTGATACTGGCTATAAGGTAAGGGTAGACGGGCAGGATATGGTTATAGGCGGAACAAGCGCGGTAGCTCCTTTAATGGCCGGATTAATTGCCCTTATTAATGAACAGACTGGCAAACCTGCCGGTGATATTCATGCGCAGATATATGCTAATCCGGGTTTGTTACGTGATATAACAAGTGGTGACAATAAAACCACATCTGCTAATACAGGCTATACCGCCGGAACGGGCTGGGATGCCTGTACGGGTTTGGGTGTATTATCAAAGCTGAGCTAAATTGTTGTAAGCGGCTCATTTATTAATGTCTGAAAGTGGATGGAGCAGCGTTAGTTTGCTTTTTAAAAAAGTGATTAAAATGCGCAGGGTCTTCAAAGCCGAGGCAGTTGCTGATTTCGGCAATATTCCAGTTGGTATGCTTTAATAAGGCTTTTGCCTCACTGGTCATTCGCTCAAATATCAGTTCGGTAGTGGTTTTTCCGGTAGTTTGCCTGATAGCACGGTTAAGATGATTTACATGTATACAAAGCTCTTGCGCAAAATCCCTTGCCGAACGCATCCTGAATTGTTGTGAGAGCGATTCAATAGGAAATTGCCGTTCCAGTATATCATTAAAAACCGCTGTAATGCGTGCATTGGCGTTTATATACTGATACAGGGTTTCGGATGGCTCCATTTTGAGCGCATAATGAATCATTTCCGTTATATAGCTGCGGATAAGATCATATTTAAACGGATAAGCCGAGGCTATTTCATCCTGTATCTTTTTGAAAATACTGGTCAGCTGTTCATCCTGCCGGTCATTTAGCATATATGCTGTTTTTGCACCCGGCGCAAACATAGGCAGGTCTTTAATATTACTGCGGATATGGTCGCTGAAAAAGGCTTCTTTAAAAATACAGTAATACCCGGTGGTATCAGTTGTTAGCGGCTCGAATTTATAGGGCACCATCGGGTTAAAGAATAATAGGGTAGCGCCTGAAACTTCAAGGCTTTTATCGGCATAATGAAAGATGTGCTTTCCACGTATCAGCATGATTTTATAAAAATCCCGGCGGGTGTACTTTACCGGGGTTGCACCATGCTTTGCCTTATCTTCAAAATTGAAGACATTGAAATGCCCAACGTCCTTTTTCAAGTCGTCGGGCATCCAGTTAAACTTTCGCTGGTAAAACTGCTCAAGTGTTTCTGTTTCTGCCATATTGCAAAATTAAAACAATTACACCGGGAAATCTGTACTCAAAGTCAGGTCTTTCCATTGCTCCAGATCATTACCCAGTTGGGTGATCTTTGCCGAAGCCCTGGTATATGCATCACTGCCTAAAAATAATCGTACCGGAGTTTTAGGGTTTTCAGCAAGCGCTATAAAAACCTCTGCTGCCTTGTCAGGGTCACCGGCCTGTTTGCCGTTCATGGTATTGTACCTGGCATGTGAATCCCGGATAGACTGGTAATCGCTGATCACATTT
The DNA here is from genome assembly GCF_900105165.1 of Mucilaginibacter mallensis. Lineage (NCBI taxonomy): Bacteria > Pseudomonadati > Bacteroidota > Sphingobacteriia > Sphingobacteriales > Sphingobacteriaceae > Mucilaginibacter > Mucilaginibacter mallensis. Next base: position 2,736,811 of record NZ_LT629740.1, on the reverse strand, counting down.
TCTGCCATTACCAATGATTCGGCTGAAAGAAATTCAGTACGGAATCCACCCGGTGCAACAACGGTTACCTTTATACCCAAGTCGCGCACTTCTTCAGCCAGAACTTCCGACATGCCGGTTATCGCGAATTTTGTTGATGCATATACACTCCAACCGGTTGCCCCTGCAAAGCCGCCAATAGAAGAAATATTGATAATATGTCCTGATCTTTGGGTACGCATAACAGGCAATGCATGATGAATAACCTTGATAGTTGCGAAGACATTTACGTTAAAATTATCGTAAACATCCTTTTGCGATAGTTCTTCAATAGAACCGCCGATACCATAACCGGCATTGTTTACAACAACATCCAACTGCCCAAAATGAGCCTGTGTTTTTTGAATGGATTGTTTGATGGATTCATCATTTGTAAGATCTACTTCCAACGCAAGGAATTGATCTTCATTAGTTGACCCAAGTGCCTTCTTTAATTGTTCTGCCTTACGGGAAGTAGCAGCAACCCTATAACCTTCATTTATTAATTTTTTCACCAGCGCCAGGCCTAAGCCCTTTGATGCACCCGTAATATACCATACTTTTTTTGTGTTCATGATCTGAATATTTTATAACACAAATATGAAGTATAATTGAACAATTCGGCTTGCCGGTATCAAACCAATACTTGTCAAATTCAAACAATTTAAGGTTGAATATTTAATGCCTGGTATATTTCAGCATAAAGCAAACCGCTGCCGCCACCATAATGCTGTACTACTGGTACTTTGTAATATGCTTTTATTTGCTCCGATTCCGCTACGTCCAATCCTGCACCTAAAAGCACAATATTAAATGCAATAGTATTGCCTTTTTCAATAGCCTTATCAGCTGTAAAAGCAGCAGTGCCTTGCCATCCGGATTTATTGTTGAGAAGCCGAAGGATGGTTTTCATTATATCCGGGTGTTTTCCAACAATCAGTATTTCAATATTTTGCATGATCTTAATTTTAAGGTGTTAAAAAGACATGGGAACTTCCATCAGCAAAAACTCGGCATCTTCAAGTGCATCAATGGTAAACTTATCAGTATCCCATATACCAAAACCATCGCGGGTATTTAAAACCTGCCCGTTAATTTTTATTGATCCGTTAATAACAAACACGTACACGCCATTACCTTCGGTATTTAAATTGTATTCGGTACTTAGCCCTTTATCAAAACTGCCTAAGTTAAACCAGGCATTCTGATAAATCCATACACCATCGTCATCAGGGTTAGGAGACAGGATCTGTTGTAATTTATTGTGGCGGTCGTCCTTATTCAGTGTAAGCTGGTCGTAGCGAGGCTCAACATTCAGCACATTCGGATAAACCCAGATCTGCAAAAACTGAACAGCTTCATCCTGATCGTCGTTATGTTCTTCGTGGAATATACCGGTACCAGCGCTCATTACCTGTATGTCGCCATCATTTATTACGGCAACGTTATCCATGCTGTCATGATGTTTTAAGCCGCCCTTTAAGGGGATAGAGATGATCTCCATGTTATCATGCGGGTGCTCGCCAAAGCCTTCGCCGCCATCAACGGTATCATCATTTAAAACGCGCAATGCACCAAAGTGCATTCGTTCGGGATTGTAATAACCTCCAAAGCTAAAAGTATGATAGCTTTTTAACCAGCCTAGATCTGCTTTGCCACGTGAAGCTGCAGGGTGAAATATTGTTTGTGCCATGATGTTTTTAAATTATACAACAAATTTACGCCCGCCGGCTTGGGGGAAAGTTAATGTAGGATAAGAAATGAAATCTATTTACACTATTTTTTTCCCTTTAACATCTGGTGCTGCATCCGGCTGAAAAACTCAGGTGTAACACCAATATATGCGGCAATTTGCTTTTTGGGCAACGTGTTAATAAGGGTAGGGTATCGCCTGCAAAAATTGTTATAACGTTCTTCTGCTGTCAGGCTCAAATTATCAATAAGCCTTTGCTGGTATGATACTAAAGAGTTTTCGGTAATAATGCGGAAGAAGCGTTCAAACTGCGGAATATCCAGGTACAATTTTTCCTGCCGGGATTTAGATAGTAACAGTACTTCTGTCTCTTCCAGTGCTTCAATATTAAGTATCCCTGGCTTTTGGGTGAGCAGGCTGTACATATCTGCTATCCACCAACCAACGGGGGCAAAATTAAGCACATGCTCAAAACCATTCTGATCTACTGTAAAACCTCGCAAACAACCCTTGGTTACAAAAGTGGAGTATTTACAGATCTCACCTTCTTCTAAAATAAATTGCTTGCGTTTATAAACCTTCGGCTGAAGCAGGGATATAAAATGCTCCTTTTCTTCAGCCGAAAGCTGTATATGACGGGTAATACTTTCAATAATAAGAGTAGTCGACATTAAGTCGAAAGTACGGCTTTACAGCTAAAAATGCTAATTGATCAGGCAACAATGCGGTTCCATTCCGGGTGGCGCTTTAAATAATGCTGAACATAAGCACAAATTGGAACCATCTTTAAATGATGTTCCTCAATATATCGCAAAGCTTTTTCAACAATTTCGGGCGCTACGCCTTTCCCCTCCAATTCCTGCGGTACTTCGGTATGGATCAGGTAGATCTTATCGCCCTTCAGCATGTAATCAATAAACGACCTGTGGCCATCAACTACCATTTCAAAATTGTGCTCGGCCTCGTTATTAGTAAGCGGTATTTCAGGATAATTCATAATAATTGCAATATACTGTTATCAGGCAAATATTAACTGGTTTGCCAGTTCAATTTCATCGCCTGTAATAGTATGCGGGCGGCCTTTGTAAACCTTAACAGTAACATCGGCATTTAAGTTTTTTAATATTACCGCGCTTTCCTCTACGCGACTTAAAGGCACATGCGGATCAGGATCGCCGGTTGTGATTAATATGGGTGTGTTGTTAAAATCGCCCTTATAATTTGTAGTTACAAGTTCTTTGCCAATCAATCCACCTGTAAAGGCGATTACACCGCCAAAACGTTTGGCATTACGTGCCACATACTCTAAAGTAAGACAAGCGCCTTGTGAAAAGCCTGCAAAATAAATATGCTCAGCAGGTATGCCTTTAGCAATTAAATCATCTACCAGTTCGCCAATAATTTGTAATGCCGAATCTAATGCTGGTTGGTTTTGCGAGACCGGCATCATAAAGCTATATGGGTACCAGCTGTGATTTGATGCCTGCGGAGCAACAATTGCTATGTCATCTATATTAAACTCATCTGCCAGCGAGATAATATTATCGGCAGTGCCACCGCGGCCATGCAGCAGAACCAGGGCCCCCTTGGCTTTATCCAAAGGGGTTCCGGCTGTTATAATTTGTTTTTGATGTGTGTACATAATTATGATAAAGTTGGAAGGTTTTGTTCTATCTGGCTGCGGTGACTTTCATATTGGGCAGGCAGCATTAAGTGTGTTCCTAATTCATCAACCGGCTCATCAACAGCAAAGCCTGGATTATCGGTAGCTATCTCAAACAAAACGCCTCCCGGTTCACGGAAATAGAGTGAGTAGAAATAATTACGATCTATCTTTTCGGTGATGTGTAAACCCAGTTTAGCGATCTTATCACGGTATTCCATTAAGATCTTTTCATCCCTTACACGGAAAGCCACATGGTGAACAGATCCGCCTGCAACATGCCCTGCAACTTCACCGGCAACTTCAACAAGATCAACAATATTCGCATTATCAACCGCGTCAGTTATAAAACGGTACCTGTTTACATGTTGTTCCAATAAGTGGTAACCAAATACACCTGTTAAAATATCAGCAGTTGGCTGTATTTTATTAGTGGTGATGGTAATATTATGAAAGCCTTTAATGGCATTTTCAGCGGTTATTTCATCGGTTTTCCATGGAGTGCGTGTATCTTCATTTTTAGCTACAGTCAATTCTAACTTCAATCCATCAGGATCAAGTAAGGTAAGATACTGCTCACCAAATTTTTCGGCTACTTTATTGTGGATCACGTTATGATCTTCTAAACGCTTCAGCCAGAAGTTTAAACTGCCTTGTGGTACTGAGTACCCGATCTCGGTAGCCTGGCGTGCGCCACGGCGACCTGGGGTAATGCCTTCCCATGGGAAAAATGTTAAGATAGTGCCCGGTGAACCAACTTTATCGCCATAATAAAGGTGATATGTATTTGGATCGTCGAAATTAACGGTCTTTTTAACCAGGTGTAAGCCCAGTGTTTTTGAATAAAAATCGAGGTTACGTTTTGCGTTACCTGCTATCGCAGTAATATGATGAATACCTTCTATTTGATTTTCCATTGTTTTAAATTGATTTGTTGATACAAATTTACTGCAGAAATAAGGCAATAGACTTGATGTAGGATAAGAAATGAGACCCGCTATTATTTATGCCCGTGCTTAATATTCAAGCATATTATACAGGAGCAAAGAGGTTTTACCCCTTCATTTCCACTACTTACAACCAAATAATGTTTTATCCCAACCTAGTTTTGTGAAATAACCTATAGGAAAGAATTGTGTTTTTGTATTATCTGCCTAATAATCAGCCCAAATACAATTTTTCATCGGTAGTGCAATTGTAGTGCCGCCAAAATCTCCTTTAAGAAACTGTGAAACTAGCTTTGTGATAAGGCAGATCAACATGTCCATCCTGATCTGTTTGGCGCTGACCGCCATTAAACTAACCACCTGTTACTCAATACTAAATTTTACTATGAAAGATCAGTATTAACTCATTAACTAAATTTCTAAAACCAACTAACAAAAGAAAAATGAAAAAACTATTACCACTAATTTTATTAATTCCGTGTATTCCGGTAAGGGCGAGTTCGCTCTACAAGGAGCATATGGTAATTAATACAGGCTTGCATGTGAGCCAAAGCCTGCACACTAAAACCCTGCTCAATGTTTCAACCATTAAGGGTACAGTAAAGGATGCAACCGGCCAAACACTACCCGGGGTATCAGTAAGTATAAAGGGCACAAGCGTTGGTACACAAACTGATGCTAACGGACAATTCACCATATCGGCCAAAGTAGGCGATGTATTGGTATTTACTTCTATTGGTTACACTAAAAAAGAAGTAACCATAGCAAATATCAATGCCTTAGTTGTTGAGCTTAACACTGATGCCAGGAACCTTAACGAGGTTGTTGTAACAGCGTTAGGTGTAAAAAGGTCTGAAAAATCACTGACCTACTCAACACAACAGGTTGCTGGTTCAGAACTTACTACTGTAAAGACTGATAACCTTGTAAATGCCCTGAGCGGTAAAATAGCAGGCGTTACTATTACGCCAAGTGCATCGGGTATTGGCGGGTCATCAAAAGTATTACTACGCGGTAACCGCTCGCTTGATGGTAATAACCAACCATTATATGTAATTGATGGTGTGCCTATCTCTAACGATGGTAATAATTTTGGTCAGCCCGGCGATGCTTATGGTGGTAATCCGGAAGGCGGCGACGGTATAGGTAACCTTAACCCGGATGATATTGAAAGTATGACCGTGCTAAAAGGCGGTCCGGCTGCTGCCTTATACGGTAGCGGTGCAGCAAATGGTGTAATAGTTATTGTAACTAAAAAGGGGAAAGCTGGTAAAACAACTATTAACTTTTCATCTTCAGCATCGTTTGATCATAAAGCCTATGAGCCTGCTTTGCAAAACAGGTATGGCCAAACATCAGCAGGAGCAACGACCAGCTTTGGGCCAGCCATAACCAGTGCACCTGATAACCTGAGCCAGTTTTTTCAGACAGGGAATAATTATACTAACTCACTTAGTTTAGCAGGTGGGTCTGATATAGCTCAAACCTATTTCTCCTATACCAACACTACTTCAAGAGGTATAGAGCCGGGGAATAAGCTTGGAAGAAATAACTTTGACCTGCATGAAACAGCCAAATTTTTAAATAATAAGCTGACTGTTGATGGTAACGCAAATTACATTACGCAAACCCTTGATAATAGTCCGGCATTAGGCTATTACTCAAACCCGTTAACTGGTTTATACCTGTTCCCACGTGGGCAAAACATAGCGCCTTACAAGAATTTTGAAGGCCCGGATGGTACTAATGGCGTACCTACCCAAAACTGGCCCTTTCAGGAAGATATACAGCAAAACCCGTGGTGGATCATTAATAGGAACACCAACGAGGCAACCCGTAACCGTATATTATTAAACGGAAGTATTAAATACGATATCACCAGCTGGTTAAGTATACAGGCAAGGGGAAGTTTGGACCGCAGAAATGATGCTGGTGATCAGAAATATTGGGCAGGTACGCTTGCACCGCTTGCCGCGCCAAATGGTAATGGCAGCTGGAATGGTTTTAACTCAACCAATACACAACGCTATGCTGATGCGATATTAAACTTTAATGTACCTCTAAAATCAAAGGACTTTAAGGTAGATGGTTTATTTGGCGCCAGTATTACCGATAATACCGGAACAGGTTTATCTTTTGGCCCTGGCCCACAAGCTCCAACACTCTTTGGCTTGTTTATTCCCAATCTGTTTACTATACAGAATATAGAAGTTGCACCGGCAGGTTCTAATAACCCTTACGGAAGTAATGTTAGCGGCGGTACAACCTATGAAGATCAAACACAGGCGGTTTTCGGCAGTGCTAACTTATCTTATAAAGACTGGGCTTACCTGTCTGTAACCGATAGGGTTGATTGGTCATCAACCTTAGCATTTACACCAACCTATCATTATAGCTATCCCTCAGTTGGTTTATCTTTTATCCTGAATCAAATGTTTAGCTTACCGCAGGCTATCACTTATGCCAAGGTAAGAGGTGATTATGCCTCAGTAGGTAATTCGCCGGGTGCATATCAAACCAATCCGGTAAATTATCCAAACGCAAATACGGTTACATTTAATTCGACAGCGCCATACCCAACCCTTAAACCGGAGATAACAAAAACTTATGAGGGGGGTGCCGATTTGCGCTTTTTAAATGATAGGCTAAGCTTCAGTTTTACCTTATATAAAACCAATACCATTAATCAAACCATTGGCTTTGCTCCGCTGGCTACTTCAGGTTATGGATCGGGTAATATTAATGCTGCTAATATTCAAAATAAAGGTATTGAGATCACCGTGGGGTACAACATGGTTAGAAGCCAACAATTCAGCTGGAACTCACAGATCAACTTCTCGCGCAATATAAATAAGGTGCTTGATGTAGCGTCAAAAATTGGTATCGATAGTATTGAGCTTACCAATAGTAGCAGCTATGTGTCCGAAGTTAAAAAAGGTGGTTCTTATGGAGATATCTATGGCCAGACACTCCTGAAAAATAGTTCCGGACAATTATTGCTTGAAGCAGACGGCACACCGCAAAAAGGTGACTTTGTTAAGATTGCCAATCCTGAACCTAAATTTCAGTTGGGATGGAATAACAGCTTTAATTATCAGCATTTCTCGTTGAGTTTCCTTGTTGATGGCAAATTCGGTGGTCAGGTTGTATCTGTAATGCAATCTATTCTTGATTCATATGGCGTATCACAAGCTTATGGCGATGCACGTGCGGCTGGTGGTGTAAAGGTAAACGGCGTAGGCCCTAATGGTAAACCAATAACTACAGTTAATGCAGAAACATGGTATACTGCTATAGGCGGTCGTAATGCTGCCTTAGGCGAATATGTATATAGTGCCACAACTGTACGCTTACGAGAAATGGCGTTTGGTTACACGTTACCTGTAAATAACAGTGTATTCAAAAGCTTCAAACTATCATTAACAGGCCGTAACCTGATCTACTTCTACAGAAAAGCGCCATTTGATCCTGAGATCACCTCATCCACAGGCAATGGTTTAAGTGGTGTGGATATATTTAATCAGCCTGCATTACGCAGCTACGGCTTAAAACTGGATGTTACTTTATAAGCATTTTAAAATCAGACAATAATGGAAACGATATATAGATCAATAAGACATAAAAAGAGTAGCTATTATTTAGCTGCGCTGTGTACAATAGTATTGGGATTGACTAATTGTACAAAGAACTTTCAAAAATACAATACAGACCCTACAGGCATACCTAATAAAGATGTGCAGATAGCCTCAGTTTTTATACCATTTGAGCAGGAGATCATGTATTCTGCTGATGACGGCTACCAGGTAGGACAGAATTTGAATGCTGATATTTATGCAGGATATTCATGCCCTCCGCAGTTTTTTGGTACCACATTAAATAACATGAATTATGTTTTTGTAGATAACTGGAATCAGGAAGCCTTTAATAGCATCTATACAAACTTGCTCGGCCCTATAAAAAACAAGCTGGCGGCAACTGGTGTAAAAACTACTCAGCCAGATTTTTGGGCTATTGCATTAATTGTACAGGTTGAAGCGATGGATAGGATAACGGATAAGTTTGGCCCTGTACCTTATAGCGCAATAGGTAAATCATTAACCACAACGCCTTATGATACGCAGCAAAGCATCTATCAGCAAATGTTTGCGCAATTAGATACTGCTGCATCAAGCTTAAATGCTTTTATAACAGCAAACCCCAGCGCAACGCCATTTGTAAATTCTGATGTTGTATATGGCGGCGATTATACCAAATGGCTAAAGTTTGCTAACTCATTGAGGTTACGTTTAGCGATGCATCTGGTAAAGGTTGACCCTGCAACTGCACAAAAACAAGCAGAAATAGCCATGGCTGCACCTGGTGGCTTACTATCAGATCCTTCGGATAACGCTGCAATTGCAGTAGCAGGGCAGAATGATTATTGGCAAATTACAGCAAGTTATACTGATAACTCTATGAATGCCTCTATTGGTACTTACATGGTAGGGCTTAAAGATCCGCGTTTGCCGGTTTATTTTACCCCGGTTGATATTACACAGGGTCCGCTTCCGGCTAAATACGCGGGCCAGTACATTGGTATCCGTTTAGGCACGAACGTACACTCAAAACCGCTTTATTCAGGTTTCTCGGTATATAATTATAATACCACCTTTTTAGTGACCTCAAAGGAAACTGTTATGACTGCCGCTGAGGTGTATTTTTTGAAGGCGGAAGCAGCCCTGAGGGGCTGGACAGGTGCAGGTGATGTACAAACAAATTATGAAGCCGGTATAAACAGCTCAATGGCACAATATGGTGTTACCAGCGGTGTTGCGGCGTATATTGCTGATGGTACAAGCAAGCAAACAGATTATGTTGACCCGCAAAATGCAGCTGATAATATGGCTGCGCTTTCAACTATCACGGTCAAGTGGGATCCATCAGCAACAAATGAAGTAAAGCTGGAGCGTATCATTACCCAGAAATGGCTGGCCATGTTTCCTGAGGGGCAGGAAGCATGGACTGAGTTTCGCCGTACAGGATATCCAAAGATATTCCCGGTTGTTAATAACCAAAGTGGTGGTGCTATCAGTACCCAGATACAGGTGAGGCGCTTATCTTATCCAATAAGTGAATATTCAACAAACGGTCCTGCTGTAAAAGCCGGCGTAGCCCTTTTAGGCGGCCCGGATAATGGAGGTACACGTTTATGGTGGGATGTAAATAAAGGTAATTTTTAATAACCGAAACATTATCCAAAAAGAAAGCCGTTTCATGATAAATGAAACGGCTTCTTTGTTGTTATTAAAGTTGCTATTAAAAGTTATAGTTGCGTTTCTTAGCGTACTCTGCAATTTTTGAGCCTGCATCTGCATCAAGCAGGATCTCACAATTTGGGTGCAGCTGCACTACTGATGCGGGGATATCTGTTGTTACCGGGCCAAGTATGGCTTGTTCGATGATATCAGCTTTATGAGCGCCTTTGGCAATTAATATCAGTTTGCGGGTATGCATTATGTTTTTTACACCACGGGTTAGTCCACCTAAAACTGTTTCGGGTGGTACCTGCGTTTCCCTGCGTACACGGGCTTCAAAGTCAGGATCCATCGGTGATACCCATGTTTCACTTTCAAACGGCGTACCAGGCTGGTTTATGCCTATGTGACCATTACTGCCTATGCCCAGCATTTGCAGATCGGCGCCGCCGCGTTCGGCCAGGCGTTTTTCGAATAATAATGACTCTGCTTCAAAATCATCAGAAAGGGTGGGAGGCATAATGAAATTTTCCTCCGGGATACCTAATGGCCCGGCTATCTGGTTCAGGATCATGGTGTAGCAACTGCCTGCATATTCCCTCGATAGGTTGGTAAGCTCATCAACATTAAAAAGCGTGATATCAGCTATATCAAACGGATATTGTTTATAGATTTCAGATACCACACGGTGCATGCCAATAGTGGTTTGCCCGGTCGACAAGCCTATTACTGAATTGCGTTTTTCCAGCATTTGGGCAATAATTCGCCATGCCGCGGTTATATCAAACTCGAGTTCGCTTTTGGTTATAGTTATTTTCATTGTAAGTATTATAAAGCTTTTAATTCTTCATTAAAAAAATGATCGAGTGCGTCGACTGCTATAATTTCATCATCACCTTCGATCAAAATAGAAATAGTTTCGCCACCTTTTATCGCCATGGACAGGATATTCAATATACTGTTAAGGCGAACTATTTTGTTATTCTTTTTTATGCTGATAGTAGATTTATAACTTTTAGTCAGCTTGATTAATGTAGTTGCCGGCCGGGCGTGTATGCCTTGTGCCGATGTAATTATGTATTCCCTTGTAATCATTAAATGGTGTTTTCCTGTAAAAATTGAGTAATGCTATCTGAACTATCCATAGCCATTACTTTGTTGTAAATATCTCTTGCTTTAATTGTGTCGTTATTGATGATGATATTTTTTATTGCAGGAATAGCCGTTGCGCTCATTGAAAACTCAGTTAAGCCCATGCCGATTAATAATAAGGTAGCTAATGGATCTGATGCCATTTCACCGCACATAGCAACATGTATTTGATGTTGATGTGCCTGCTGGATCACATAATTTATTAACCGCAATACGCCGGGGGTAAATGGATCATACAGGTATGATATCTTTTCATTCATCCTGTCAACAGCCAGTGTATATTGGCACAGGTCATTTGTGCCGATACTGAAAAAATCCACTTCCTTAGCCAAAATGTCGGCCGTTATAGCAGCTGATGGGATCTCTATCATTATACCAACTTCAATAGCCGCGTTAAATGGGGTGTTGGCTTGCAACAATTCCTGTTTTGCTTGCGCGATAATAGTTTTTGCTTGCCTAACTTCCTGTACGTTAGAGATCATTGGCAGCATGATCTTTAGATCACCAAATATACTTGCTCTTAAAATGGCTTTTAATTGGGTAATAAAGAGGTCTGTCCTATCTAAGCAAATGCGTATGGCCCTATAACCTAAAAATGGGTTTTGTTCGGCAGGCAAGCCAAAATAGGGTAGCTGCTTATCACCACCAATATCAATGGTCCTTACAATTATCGATTTGCATTTTGATTGTAAAGCTACCTTTTTGTAAAACTCAAACTGCTCATCTTCTGTAGGGAAAGAGTTACGGTCCATGAAAAGCAGCTCGGTACGTAGCAGGCCCACGCCTTCGCCGCCATTATCAAAAACTGCTTCCAGGTCATCTGCGCTTGAAATATTAGCGAGCAGCTTTATTTCAGCACCATCGGTAGTAGCAGATTTCACTTCCTTTAGCTGCTTGAGTTTGTCTGATTGTGATATGTAAATATCTCTTTTGCAGGTATATTCGTCGATTAATTGATGTTTAGGATTGATAAATACCAGGCCGGTTGTCCCGTCCAAAACAACTATATCATTATCCTTAATCGCTCTCAAATCATCACCGCAACCAACCACTGCAGGTATCCCTTTTGCTTTGGCAATGATAGCCGTATGCGAGGTTTTACTACCCATCTGCGTTGCAAAGCCGGCCACATTCCGGGTATTCATAGTAATGGTATCAGATGGCGCGATGTCCTCGGCAATAATAATGGTGCCGGGTTCAAAGGCTTGTGTAAATACTGAATTTGATCTGATGAGATGCTTTAATATGCGATTGCCAATATCCTGTATATCAGCAGATCTCGCCTGCATGTATTCATCATTCATCTCCCGAAAGAGTTTTACCATATTAGCGATAGCTTCTATTAATGCATCGCTTACATTTTTTTTCTCGGTATCGATCTTTTCAATTACGTCATTACGCAATTGTGGGTCGGATATAAATTCAATTTGGGTATCTAAGATGGCGATATCTTCTTCGTGAAGCGTTAAGTCGGGATTTTGCTTTATGAGGCCAATTTCATTAATGGCAAGACTAACAGCATCATCAAATTGGTTTATATTAGCTGATATATTCGCTTCATCCTTCAATAAAACGCCTGTTGTTTCGGCTTTGCTATTCTTTATAACATAAGCCCTGCCAATTGCAATACCCGGAGAAACGCCGATCCCTTTCATGGTTTAAGCAAATAAATGTATCATACTGCCAACAAAGCCTAATACCAGCAAGCCCAGCAATAAGTAAGCGGTTTTAGCACCCTTTTTTACAAAATAATACACCAGGAAAGTTAGTCCTAACGGTATTATGGCGGGTATTATCTGGTCCAATATACCCTGTATAGTTATAGCTGATTTTGATGAGCCAATGGTTATAGGTGTAGTGATGTTCATTAACGTTGCAGGCATAGCGCCAACCACCATTAGCCCTAATATAGATGCCCCGGTAGTTAATTTATCCATCACATTACTTTTAGCCAGGTTGCTCAAAAATTTGGTACCCGCATTATAACCTATAAACGTGAGATTATACCTGAGTAACAGGTGCGGGATATTAAATATCAATATAAAAATTACCGGCCCCATTATATTCCCCTTTAGGGCGAGTGAGGTACCCACACCAGCAGCTATTACCTTAAACGTACCCCAAAACAACGAGTCAAATATGCCTGCCAACGGACCCATTAGCCCCAGTTTAACCGAGCTTATCGATTCCGCGTCAAAATCTGTATCGCGGCTATTTTGCTCTTCCATAGCGGCTGTAATGCCCAATACAAGGGTTGAGCCGTATGGGCTGGTATTAAACAATTGCAAATGCCTTTTCAGTGCTTCTGCCATTTGCTTTTTATCGGTATAAATCCTTTTTAACGCCGGGATGATAGAGAAAGCAAAACCTGTATTTTGCCAGGTTTCAAAGTTAAAGTTAGCCTCCAGCGCCAGTGAACGGAAAAATATATTTCGGATATCCCTATTAGTAAGTCTGTGAATTACAGCAGGCGCACCATCAGGTTCTTGCGTTTCATTGTTGTCATCGTCATCATTTGTATTTACAGGCATGTATTGCGTTATAATGAGCGCAATAATTACCCCGATGCCGCCAATGGCTATTATAGGTAGTTTTAAATAGCTGGCCAGTATAAAGCCAAGAAAGAAATAGGGTGCCACTTTTTTATTGAACATCAGGTTCATTAAAAGCGCAAAGCCCAATGCAGGCAGCATATTACCTGCAACCTGTAATCCGGATTGTACCCAGGCAGGTATCATATCCAAAAACGAACGCATGGCATTAGCGCCTAATTGAAGCGCAAGCAGTACAATAAAGCCCATTAACAACGGCCTTATCAATCCCGATAGAATATGCAGCCATTGTATCTTTTTGTAATTACCTTCTTCGGCATATTGGTTGAACTTTTTGTTGAGCATGGCCCTCAATACAAACAGGGCGCTGATCATCATTTCAGCTAATATAGATACGGGTATGGCAATGGCAAGCGCGATGGCCGGTCCTTTGCCTGAGATAATAGCGAATGCTGTACCCAACACACCACCGGTAATAACATCCGGAGGGATAGCAGCGCCAACCTTAATATTACCCATAAATATCAGTTCAAGCGTAGCGCCTATGATGATTCCCTGGTTTAAATCACCTAGCACCAGGCCAACCAAAGGGCCGAGCACAAGTGGGCGGCTTAGCAGGGTAGTGCCAAGGAAATCTTCAGAGTGACCGAACATGGCGATCAGCGCAATAAGAATAAATGATACTGACACTTATATAAGGTATTTTAAGGTTGAAAAAGGTGATATTAATTTATGCATTTAATGTTGATCAGATAAGGCTTTCAACCAGTTGTTTACTATCCGTTGGTACCTGTCTTATTTCAAGTTCGATCCCCTTATTTACAAGTTCCTTAATAACGGGTATATCGTCATCAGTAATTGCAATTGCCTTTGATATAAGTTTAGAACCTTCTTTTGAGCGCAAACCGCCAAAGTTTATTGATCTTATTTCAGGCACATCAACAGCTAATGTATAGGCATCTGTAACACTGTTAATGATCAGTAATATATTCAGTTTCTTATTCTTATCATCATTTAAAAAACCGGCAGCATCTTTTAATGATTTTATTAAAAGCTTTGTCCCGGCTGGTTTGGCCAGGTTTAATGTCATCTTTAAAAATTCATCCTTCGCTACTTTATCGTTAGCTATAATAAGGCAGTCTGCGCTTAAAGCGGGTGTCCATGTAAAGGCGACCTGTCCATGTAATAATCTATCGTCAATCCTGGTCAACTTAATCATCCTGATCCTCTCCGTTATTTGAGTTTATTAATTTGTTTACATACACCATTTGCTCCTTCGCATTTATAATGGCATCATCTATCACTTCAGCTATTGGCGTTTCGGCATCAGCAAGCATTATCTCAATAAGCAATGGTAAATTAAAGCCGGATACTATATGCGCATTTGACTTTAGTACCTGCTGTAATAATTGATTGGTTACACTTCCTCCCATAATATCGGAAAAAATGATCAATTCATCTTCATTGCTGATCTCGTCCAATACTAGTTTGATCTGATCTTCGATGTTTACTTTATCGTCTACATATGCCTCTATAATGTACAGGTTTTCCGTATCACCTATTATCATATTTAAAGACGACTTTACACCCGTAGAAAATGTGCCATGTGTCGCGATCAGGTATTTCCGCTTTTTAGGTTGTTCCATTAACTTTTAGCTGTATTTACTGGTTTACAATATCATTATTTAAATATACATCCTGGCTACTAATAAAACAGCTTATATACCTGTGATTTTAATGCGTTATTTACAGGATACAATTATCCTTAAAAGTTAAGTGATATGCTATTTTTAGCCCCCTACATAAGCACTACTGTAATTACAACAGGTGATATTATCAGGAAATCCAACTCATTAAATCGGTTTTCTTATTAAAATACTTTTACCCGATAACGATTTTACTGGTTAATGGCATTTTTAAAGTCTTAGTTTAAACTGTAACTAATGGGATACAATACTGTAACGTAGTGCTTATGTAGGGGCATGAAAATCTGTTCAATAATTTCAATAAATTAGATTTGTGCAAAGGCATTATTTGCGCAGGATAAAATATACCAATTATTCACCTTTAAACTATACCAGATCTTATGACTATACTAAAAACAAAAAAATGGCTGCTTTATGTATTGCTCAACATCCCACTGTTTATTCAGGCGCAATCGGTAAAAATTGTGACCAATCATGTTGGCTACGAGGATAACAAAGCCAAGCATGCGGTTATTGTAAGCGATCATCAGCTTAATGTTACCAGTTTTAGTATTGTTGATGCCGGTACAGATAAAGTTGTTTATACGGGTAAACCCATATTTAGCGGCCCGGTTGATAAATGGAAGAACTGGCAGTTCTGGACTATAGATTTTACCGATTATAATACTGACGGCATCTATAAATTGCAGATCAGTTTGCCCGATGGTACTGTTTCCTCTTATCCCTTTATAATAGGCAAAAATGTACTGGAGCAGTCGACCATATCAAACGTGGTATATTACTTTAAAGGGCAAAGAAGCTCAGGTTTGATGGATAAGGCCGATCATCATTTATTATTGGCCGGAAAGACCACTGATACCGTTGATGCGCACGGCGGCTGGTACGATGCTACCGGTGATTATGGTAAGCACCTTTCACATTTATCATTCTCTAATTACTTTAATCCGCAACAGGTTTCATTAACGGCCTGGAGCTTGTTTAAAACCTATGCGCTTTTATCTGAACGCCCCGGGACTGATTTTAAACAGATCGACAGGCGCATACTGGATGAGGCTATGTATGGCGCTGATTATTTGGTACGGATACAGGCGAAAGATGGCTCTTTTTATCGTTCAGTAGCAGGGCCGGGTCCCGGCAAATTGCCACAAGATAGGGTAATCCAAGCTAATGAGGGCAGTTATAGAATTAAACAAACCAAGGATGCTGTATTTAATAAGAATGCCGCCAGTGCAAATTGGCGCAGTTATCAATCTAGTTATCGCTCAGGCGGGGGAATAGCTATTGCTGCTTTGGCTATGGCATCTGCGTACCCAACATCAGGCGATTTTACTAATGCTGATTATTTAAATGCTGCTGAAAGGGCATTCGCGTTTTTGGAGAAAGATAATAAACTGATGGATTACGATGGCAAGGAAAACATATTGGATGATTATTGTGCTTTAAGCGCCGCTACCGAACTTTATAAAGTAACCCATAAAGATGTTTATAAAGCAGTTGCCGAAAAACGTGCAAATAGCTTAATTAACCGCTTATCAAGCTGGAATAACTATAAAAATTACTGGCGTGCCGATAACGCTGACCGTCCGTTCTTTCATCCGGCTGATGCCGGTATGCCGATTGTAAGCTTGCTAAGTTTTTATCCATATGCTTCGCCAGATATGCAGGCACAGATTAAAAAAGCCGTAAAACAATCAATGAATTTTGAATTGACTATAACTCATGAAGTTAACAACCCATTTGGTTACAGCAGGCAATTGGTGCAGGATACATCGGGCAACCGTCATAGCGCGTTCTTCTTTCCGCATGGCAGCGATGCATCGCCATGGTGGCAGGGCGAGGATGCACGCTTAGCTTCTATGGCGGCCGCCGCACGTATGGCTGCGGGCATTTTTACCGATGATAAAGCTTACCAGGATAAACTGCAAAGCTTCGCGCTTGACCAGTTGAACTGGATTTTAGGGCTTAATCCTTTTGATGCCAGTATGCTGCAGGGTACAGGTCATAATAACCCTGTTTATGGTTTCTTTGGCACGTTTCAGTATACCAATGCGCCGGGTGGTATTGTTAATGGCATAACATCTGGCTTAAATGATGAGCATGACATTGATTTTAATATCCCATATACTACAACAGGTAAGGATTACGACTGGCGCTGGGCCGAGCAATGGCTGCCACACACCGCATGGTATTTATTCGCGGTAGCAAACCAATAAAAATATAGACAGATGAAGAATTACAAAAGAATAGGATTGGTATTGGTTGCAACCTTACTGTCAGTAACAGTAAATGTTGCATCCGCACAGGATGCCGCTCATCAATATGATCATAAAACGTTAGAAATTGGCGCCAGTGCTCCGGATTTTAGTCTGCCGGGCATTGATGGTAAAACGTACATGCTTAACTCGTTTAAAAATGCCAAAGTATTGGTGGTGGTGTTTATGTGCAATCATTGCCCAACCTCGCAGGCTTATGAGCAACGCATCATAAAATTAACCAGCGATTATGCTCCTAAAAGCGTAGCTCTGGTTGCTATCAACCCTAACAATCCCAACGGGTTGCGTTTGGATGAGTTGGGCTATAGTGATGTGGGTGATTCATTTGATGATATGAAAGTACGTGCAAAAGATGCAGGTTTTAATTTTCCTTATTTGTATGATGGAGATACAGAGATAACTTCGGACAAATATGGCCCGGTATCAACTCCACATGTTTTTATTTTTGATAAGGACAGGAAGCTACGCTATAACGGCCGGATAGATGACATGGAGAATCCTGCCAAAACACCGCATAGTCTGGACGCACGCAATGCAATTGATGCGATATTGAGCGGGAAGGAAGTACCTGTTGCGGTTACTAAAACCTTTGGCTGCTCCATAAAATGGAAAGATAAAAGTGACTGGATACAAAAAGCAACCATTCAATGGGCCAAGGAACCTGTGAAATTGGATACTATCAGCGCCAGCGGCATAGCTGAAATTGTAAAAAATCATACCGATAAGTTAAGACTGATAAACGTTTGGGCTACCTGGTGCGGGCCATGCGTAGCTGAGTTTGCTGATCTGGTTACGCTTAATCATACCTATCGCGACCGGGGATTGGAATTTGTAAGTATCAGTGCCGATGATCCCTCAAGAACGGATAAGGCGCTTAAATTTTTGGTAAGTAAGCAAGCATCCGGCCCTAATTATATCTATACTGGTGACGATAAATACAAAATGATTGATGCAGTTGACCCTAAATGGGATGGAGCGCTGCCTTATACTATGTTAGTTGATCCCGATGGTAAAATTGTATATGCCCACCAGGGTGCTATTGATCCGGAAGAATTAAGAAAGGTAATCTTTAATGATCCTTTAATGGGAAGGATATATAAATAGGTATTTTTTATGTTTGAATTTAGTTTGATTAACCTGCTGTAATTAATTACAGCGGGTTTTTTACTGCCTCAATTAAAAAATCATACAGGTTAATTTCTGTTGCGAGGTTCAGCTTTTTACGGATACGGTACCGACTGATCTCAACTCCCTTGAGCGAGATATTCATTAGCTGTGCGATTTCTTTTGAACTAAGGTTTAATCTTAAATAAGCGCATAACTTTAAATCGGTTGAGCTAAGATCAGGGAACTTTGCTTTGATGATAGTGAGGAAGTTGTTGTGTACCTGGTCAAAATAAATGGCGAAATGATTCCAGTCGTCAGCATTCTTTTCTATCTCGTTCAATAATTTAAATACACTTCTGAATTCATATTCGGCATCCGGTATTTTTGTTTTTTTAACTAAGCTAAGCAATGCCTGTTTAAAGTTGATTAAAATCCCCCCGCGCTCAACAAGGTGCATGGTGATGGTTGCCAATTCTTTGTTTTTAAATTGTAGTTCAGCCTCTAAATTCTGGTTTTTTAGTGCGATGATCTCTTTTTCATTTCTATCGAGTTCAAGGCCATGCAAATAACTTAATCGTGCCTGTTCCTCTTCATGTTTCCTTTGTTGTATGGCAAATCTTCTCCGTTGCCATAGGGTAAATATGCGGATCAAAATAACAGCCAAAACCACGTAAAACAAGTAGATCCATGCGGTTTGATACCATGCGGGGGTTATAATGAAGGTATAATTAACCGGCTGCGATTCATTACCCAGGTTGTTGCGTGCAATTACTGAAAATGTATAAATGCCATAAGGCAAATTGGTATAATCTTTTTCCGTTTTAACCGACCATGCCGACCATGCCTGGTCAAAGCCTTTCAACTTATATTTAAATTCAACATTACTTTTTTGCGCATACAAGCTTGATGAATACTCAAAATGGAAAGAGTTCCACTGGTTAGGCAGGCTGATCACCTGTTTAAGGTTTTGGTCTGATGCTGCATTATTCTCATTAAAAAAGTACCCACCAAAAATAAGGCTGTCTTTATCAGCAATAGCTTTTACAGTGCTCAGCATCACCTTTAACGGCATTGCTGACTGTGTGTATTTGCTATAATTTAAATGGAAAACCCCATCGTTTGAACCAATGAAAATGTTCTGATTATTGTATGGATAAATAAATTCAAGCCCCTTTACGGTTTGTGCTGTTAGCTCCGGAAAATAAATGACGGTATATGGCTGTTGAGCAGTTCTCTTACTGAAATCAATTACCCCAACCCGCTGATCATTCACAAACCAAATATTGCCGGTATTATCAGCAGTAAGATATTCAACAGCAGTATTTTTAAAAACAGGGGAGAAAAAGGTTGATACGACAAATCTGTCGGTAGCGGCATTGTATTCATATAGCCCTTTTTCAGTTGCTACTAATACCTTGTTTTTGATAAAGTAAACATGGTTGTTTTGGGTTGATGGTAAGCCATTATCTAGTGTATAGTTTTTGTGATGGATGATCGTTTTCCCATCCGCAGAAAGCTGTATTTTAAAAACTCCTCTATAAGGATGTGATGCCCATACATTGCCATGATTATCAATCGTAACATTATTTAACGACTCATATACACCCTCCAGTTTGCCGCCATCTGTAAAACTTCCATCTGTTGTTTTGTTAAGGAGTTCAAGCCCGGTATAAGTACCTGCAATAATATCATGTGCAGCAGGGTAGGCCTGGAAAGACCATACGCCCTGATGTGTCATTAAGGGAACGGCTTTGTTATCCTTAACAATAAAAGCCCCATCTTGATGGCCTAAAAGAAGCTTATGATCTATCTCATTCAGGCTCCATACCTGGCCTTTAGTATTGGCGACTTCGTTAAATGTGCCGTTACTGTTGCTTATATCGCTGGCCACATTATTTAATGGAATATTATACAATCCGTTAGATGTACCGATAAACAGCTTTTTATCAAATATTTTTATGGCCGAACTAACAGTTTGATTGCCTTTAACCGGGTATATACTTTTTACCGATGTATTAGAATTTATAAATGATACACCGTTTTCGAGCCCGAGCCAAATGTTTTTATCATGGTCGGCCAAAATTCGGTATACATTTGAGTTTTGCAGGCCTTCTGTATTTGATAGCTTTTGGATCAGTTGTCCTTTTGCATTAATTATTAAAAGCCCGTTTGCCACTGTACCAATAGCATATTTATTCGAATCTATTCTTTGAACACAATTTACCAGGTCATTAGCAATAATGGCATCTATCTGAGTAGTCTTTTTGGTGAGGGTTTGCCCATGCAATAAATAAAGCCCCTGTTTCTGGCTGGTAACCAGCAGTGTATCGTTACTGTAATTACAGATACCTGTTATGCGCATTCCTTTTAGAGCAGGCTTTGCAATCTGTGTTTCCCAATTATTTTTTTTAAATATTGATAGCCCGGTTTCCTTATCAAATGCAAATACAGACTGATTTACCTTTGTTAAATATTTCCAGCCATCGGGCGCGTCAAATACAGTAATATGA
Source organism: Mucilaginibacter mallensis (assembly GCF_900105165.1). Lineage (NCBI taxonomy): Bacteria > Pseudomonadati > Bacteroidota > Sphingobacteriia > Sphingobacteriales > Sphingobacteriaceae > Mucilaginibacter > Mucilaginibacter mallensis. The sequence continues at coordinate 2,715,956 of NZ_LT629740.1, read as the reverse complement.
TTGTTTTTATATTGAAAAATAGCTTCAATAGTACGGAAGAAAACATGATCGCCATCAATTATTATATCCCATATATCGGCAAACTGTTTTGCTTGTAGTGGTAATAATTTTTTTATAGAATGAAATTTTAAAACTCCGTACTGGTTAGGGTAGAAGTAGCCCACCTCATCCTGCCCGCCAGCATAAATTTTGCCACTCGCATCAATCGCTATTGATTTTATGGAGGTGTGGTTAGGCATTGGGTACACTTTCCAATAATTACCGTCGAAAGTTAATAATCCATCATCATTGGCAAAGTATAGTATGCCTGCTTTGTCCTGTTTTGCATCGTAGATCTGTGTGGCTGCATTGTAATCATTGCTTTTATAATTCCTGATCGCAGGCAAACCTATAGTGGTTTGAGCAAATGCTGGGCTTACGGAAAATAAATATATGGCAATAAAAAAAATGGCTCTGTTCATTATAAAAACTGATCGTGATAGTAAATTAAATGTCAATATAGAGTATTTTAAAGATTGCAAAATACCTAAGCCGCTTTTAATGCATTTAGTAGTACTAATGTAGTGGTAAACAAATTGACTTTATTTAATTGGATGTTGATATTTGGATAGCTAATACACTCATAGTTAAATTACTATAAACCAATTATAAAATGATAAATAATCCACTGAAAAAAAGTGTAGTACTAATACTGGTCTGTTTTTGGGCCATGGGGTTACAGGTTTACGCGCAACAACGCTTCAAAGTATTGGTAGTGGCCTCACGTGCCAGTGATCATTTAAAGATGATTGCCGCGGCTAAACCTTTCTTTGAAGAACTCGGCAAAAAGAGCGGTTTTGATGTTGATTTTACCGATGATACCAGCAAAATTAATGATGCCAACCTGGCCAATTACCAGGTTTTTGTAATGCTGCAACTGGCGCCGTTTGATATGTCGTACAGGCAGCAGGCGGCTTTGCAAAAGTTTGCATCGCAGGGTAAAGGTTGGGTAGGCATTCATGCAGCCGGACTAACCGGGCAGGAGTTTTTGGCAAAGAATACTGTTTACTGGCAATGGTTCGAGGGCTTTATGGGCGGAGTGATCTATTCACCACATCCGGCTTTTCAAAAGGCTACAGTTATAGTTGAGGACCGGAAGCACCCCGCTACAATGCACTTGCCTGCGAAGTTTGAAATAAGTGACGAATGGTACGAGTGGGATAAAAGTCCACGCCCCAACGTGCGTGTATTGGCCAGTGTTGATGAATCAACCTACAAGCAAAATAAACCAATGGGCGATCACCCGGTGATCTGGACAAATGAAAACTTCAGGCGGATGATCTATATTAGTATAGGCCATTCCCCTGATGATTTTACAAATCAAAATTATGTAACACTAATGCACGATGCCATTATATGGGCAGCATCTAAATAAAAAAAAATATTAAGCACTTAACTATGAAAAAGACCCTGTTATTGATCTTTATTTACCTTTTTAGCTTAGGCGCATTAACTGCGCAAATAAAATCGCCTCGTTTTAGAGTGATAGCACTTTATGAAAATGGTGGACATCATATTGAATATTCAAAGGCGGCGCGGGTATGGCTGGATAAGTTGGCAGCCGACAGTAATTTTAGTATCGATTATATTCAGAACACGGATAGTATTGATGATAAATTCCTGTCGAAATATCAATTGTTCATCCAGTTGGATTATCCGCCATATGCATGGAAGGATAAAGCAGTAACCGCATTTCAGAACTATATTACCGAGGGTAAGGGTGGCTGGATCGGCTTTCATCACGCCACATTAATCGGTGAGTTCGATGGTTTTCCGATGTGGGAATGGTTCCACCAGTTTATGGGCGATATCAGATTCAAAAACTACATAGCCACCTTTGCAAAGGCTACGGTTGATGTGGAGGATAAGAATAACCCCGTTATGAAGGGCGTATCGCCAAAGTTTGTAGTTGAAAAAGAGGAGTGGTACACTTATGATAAGGATCCGCGGCCCAATGTACATGTGATCGCTACTGTTGATGAATCAACCTACGAGCCTAACTCAGCTATTAAAATGGGCGGCGATCATCCTGTAATATGGACTAACCCTAACTACAAGGCTAAGAATGTGTACATATTTATGGGCCATTCACCTATACTTTTTGAAAGTAAGGATTACAAAAGGCTGTTTACCAACGCTATTTTTTGGGCAGCCAGTAAGTAATTTATTGATGTGATATTTGGGACTGTGATCACTTTTTCACAGCCCAAAATATGGCATTACGCACTAGGGTAGTATAATTCTCATCCTGAAATAAGGATGGGAAATGCCCCATGGCAATGTAAATGTTCCTGGCTTTTACATGCTCATTTGTCCATATAACCGGGTGGTCGCCCATCTTCACATTTTTCTGCGGATCATAAGTATCTTCGTTAATACTTGCCAATACGTGTACATTAGCCCGAGGGCTTTGGTTATAGATATACCATTCATCCTTTGTTGTGAATGATGTCGGCAAACCTTTCATAATAGGATGGTTTTTATCCTCCACAGTTAACGATGCCGATGCGCCGCCCGGTATGTAATTCTTAAATTCAATACCACCCATAAATTGCGAATACCACTGCCACATCGGGTAACCATCAAATACACCTAAAAGCGTAGGATGGTGAAAACCTATCCAGCCACCTTTGCCCTTTTTAATATAATTTTCAAAAGCCATTTGCGCGGTATCGCTCCATGGGTATGGCGGGTAATCTAGTTGGATGAACAATTGATATCTGCGTAAAAATGCTTTAGTTATTGGTTTGGTATCGGTGATGTAGTCAACGCTGAAATTGCTGTCGATAGCCAGTTTATTGAGCCAGATTTTTGCTGCAGTATCAAAACGTGCATGCCCGCCGCCAATCTCTGCAAGCGCAATTACTCTGAACTTGGGTTTGGTGACTTTTTGAGCTTGAGTTGTATGATTAATAGTCAGTAAAAGTAAAAGGCATATAAAAGCCGGCGTTATTTTCATTTTGCTTAGATTGAATACGAAAATAGCTCATTTTGGATATGATTTTCTTTGCCGCATAACATATCAATAAAGTGTAGTGCTTATGTAGGGCTGTGTATTTTAAGTTTAACCAGTTGATTCATGATATTTGAGAATACTTAATTATATCACAGATAATAAAAGCATATCATGTTTAAAACGCTGTTTTTCGGGGCACTTATTCTTTTTTCATTAAATACGCCGGCCCAAACCAGTAAAATAGATATCCCGATGAAAAAAGGGAAGGTTTATTACGAAAGAAGCTATAGGATAAGTGATAGTTCACAGCAAAATGAATTGTTTAAACGGGCCGAAAAATGGTTCAAACAAGATTTTCCGAATACACAAAAGATCAAAATATCAGCAGATAAAACAACCGGCGAAATTACAGGCACTGGCATATTTAAAATTGTGACCAGTAATACAGGCAACTATTACTTTATGCGCTTTGCTATCACCATTAAAGTGTACAATAGCGGTTACACTTATACGGCAGACAAGTTTTACGAGAAACCTATTGAAAGCGGTATATCCAATGAATACTCAAAAATAGAATACCGCTGGTGGGATTACAGGCAAGGCAAACCATGGTCGAAAGAGGATGAAACACTTTTTAAAGGGATAGCCTCAAATGAAACAGCTTTAATGGCATCGCTTGAAGATGAAATGAATAATAGATAATTCCACATGATAAAAAATATACTCAAAGCCATTTTCTGTTTTGCTATAGTACTGGTATTTAACCAACAGGCATCCGCGCAAGCGCAAAAAATCAGAGTGCTGGCATTTTACTCCACAAAAGTTGAATCAGATCATGTTGATTTTGCAAAGGATGCCATCAAATTTTATACAAAAATGGCTGCCGATAAAGGCTTTGCCTTTGACACTACCCAAAACTGGAATGAGCTAAATACAGAAAACCTGAAAAATTATAAAATGGTGATCTGGCTAAATGATTTCCCCCAAACGGAAGTACAGCGAAGCGATTTTGAGAAATATATGGAAAACGGCGGTGGCTGGATCGGCTTTCATGTGGCCGGTTATAATGACCAATATACCCACTGGCCCTGGTATGTAAGTTTTTTAGGCGGAGCTGTATTTTATAACAATAACTGGCCGCCATTGCCTGCTAAGGTTATTGTGGATGACAATACTCATCCGGCAACTAAACGACTGCCTAAGAGCTATATAGCGCCAATAAACGAATGGTATGGCTGGAAGCCTGATCCAAGGGATAATAAAGATGTAAGAGTATTAGTTACACTTGCGCCGTCAAACTATCCGTTAGGTAAAAAAGATATAATTACTGAGGGTGATATACCGGTGGTGTGGACGAACACCAAATACAAAATGATCTATATGAATATGGGTCACGGCGATCAGATATTTGATTCAGCAACGCAGAATAAAATGTTTGAGGACGCAGTTTTATGGCTTGCCAAATAAGGCGAAATAACAACCATAATTTACTTAGTAATCTTTAATCACAAATAAAATGATAAAAACCATTACCCTCTATGGCTGCCTCGTCCTGCTTTTATGCGCAGGTAAAACTTATGCGCAAACTGATAGCGTAACCTATCCGCTCGATCCGCTTACCGCAAAAGAAATGCAGCGCGTTGTACAAATATTAAAGGATAGTAAAACAACTACCGGCAAGGATATTTTCAATATCATCAACCTAAAGGAACCACCCAAGCGCGAGGTTTTGGCTTATAAGCCCGGCACACCTTTCAGGCGTGAAGCTTTTACCAGCTTTTATGATTACAGCAAAAATGGTGTTACCGAAGCGGTTGTTGATCTGAATACAAACAAGGTAGTGTCAGTTAAAAATATTCCAAATGTAATCGGCATGGGCCTTGAGGCTGATTCTGTTGCTAGTGATATTGTAAAGAAAGATAAGAACTGGGTCGCAGCATTGAAGAAAAGAGGGATCTCTATTGACTCCGTTACACATCGCAGCGTATTTACAGGTGATTTGGGCATAGGGCCGATTGGTCACCGGGAGCAATTGGTGATCGCCAGGCGTAAAAAGAATAATGTCGACATCGAGGGATTAATGGCTTATACCGATTTTACTACCGGTAAAATATTAAAGATTGTTGATGAGGGTAACAGCTTTAGCGGTATGGTTGATCTTAATTATTTTAATAAGGATTCGGTTAAAGAAGTTGAATCAGCACCAAAGCCCCTGATTATTACACAGCCAGAAGGTCACAACTTCCAGTTGAAGGGTCATGAAATTACCTGGCAAAACTGGAAAATGCGTTTCGGAGTTGATAATCGTGAGGGATTGGTGATCTACAATGTGCGATATGTGGATAATGGCAAGGAACGCTCGGTAATGTACCGTGGTTCGATGCCTGAAATGGTAGTGCCTTACGGGTCGCCCGATCTGTTCCAGGCAGCATATAACTTTTTTGATGCCGGGGAATACCGTTTAGGTCAAGGTACGGCACAGTCATTAAGTCCGGGTGCTGATGCGCCGGAAAACGCAGCTTATGTACCTGCAATATTGCATACAGAAAATGGCGTGCCGTTCCAGGTTGATAGGGCGGTGGCTGTTTATGAAGAGTATGGGGGGGTATTGTGGCGCCACGGCACAGTATCGCGCAGAGCTACTAACCTATGTATTAAATATTATACCATGATCGAGAATTACGACTATGCTTTTACATGGAAATTTCATCAGGATGGTACCATTGATGTAGATGTGGAGTTAACAGGTATTGTTGAAGTAAAAGGTGTGCATCGTATCAATGAGATGGATGCACCGGATAAGGATGATCTTTCTTATCAGGGGCATACGTTCGGTACTTTGGTACATCCGCATGTGGAGGCTATCAATCACCAGCACTTTTTTGTTTTCAGGTTGGATATGGATATAGATGGTGCCAATAACAATGCAGTTGAGGAGATGAACAGTAAATTAGTGCCTCCGGGGCCGCAAAACCCCTACGGCAATGCTTTTTATGTTGATGCAACAAAATTTAAGACAGAACAGGAAGCACAGCGTGAAGTTAATTATGAAAGTGCCCGTAACTGGCATATCATGAATAACAATGAAATGAATGATCTGGGCCAGCATGTAGGTTATATGCTGATGCCTGGCGCACAAGCCAAAACATTTGTGCCCGAAGGTTCATCATTGCTGAAAAAAGCAAGTTTTTTAAATCACCAGGTATGGGTAACGCAATATCATGATGATGAGATCTATCCGGCCGGAAAATATCCTGCCAGTAACAAGGTATATGATGGCTTAGCCACATGGACAGCCCAGGACAGGGATATTGATAATAATGATATTGTGGTATGGTATGTAGCTGGCATTACACACATTGTAAGGCCTGAGGAATGGCCAATTATGTCGGTACATCATATGGGCTTCACATTAATGCCGTTTGGCTTCTTTTCAAGCAATCCTACTTTCGGTATTACCAATCCGGCTTTTATAAAGAAGGAGTTTAAAAATGTAGATAAAAAGCAAGCCGGTTCTGATATAGATCATCAATAAATAAAAACAGCCTGTAAGCAGAGGTGTTTACAGGCTGTTTTTATTTATTACAAAATCATTCCGATCTCAACACATAAGCAGTCTCATTTTTCACTTCTGACATTACCCAATAGCTGGTAAACATACCCACTCCGGGCAGTTTAGCCAATTTGTTCATCAATAGGGTGCTATATTCATCCATATCGCGTATAACAATCCGCAGCAAAAAATCGAAAGTTCCGGTCATGTGATAGCATTCCATTACCTCGTCTAATTTTACTGCTTCCTGCATAAAGGCGGTCAGGCTTTCTTCGGTATGCTTAACCAATTGCACCTGTATATAACCAACAAGCCCACGACCTATTTTTTTGGCATCGACAATGGCAGTAAAGCGTTTAATGTACCCCAGCTCCTGCAAACGCCTTACGCGGATATGGATAGGGGTAATGCTTTTATTCACCTTATGCGCCAACTCTTTATGTGATTGCCGGGCATCCTGCTGCAGTAATCTAAGGATCTCGTTATCTGTTTCATCAAGCACATACTTTGTCATACAGTTTCTGATTTAGTATATTGATAGGATGGTTCAAAAACCTCATTCATAAAGCTTTCGGCCTTTAAAACCATTTGTTCTGAACCAATAAATATGGGCGAGCGCTGGTGCAATGTATTTACCTCAACCTCCAAAATGCGCGTTGAGCCATTGGTTGCCCTGCCACCTGCTTGTTCAATTATAAACGATAGGGGATTACATTCATATACCAATCTCAACTTGCCGTTAGGGGCGGCGGCAGTACATGGGTAAATAAAGATTCCACCCTTTATCAGGTTCCGGTGCAGGTCGGCTACCATGGAGCCTATGTAGCGTGAAGTATAGGGGCGATTGCTTGCTTCATCCTCAACCTGGCAGTATTTAATATAGCTTTTCACGCCCTGCGGAAAATGAACGTAGTATCCTTCGTTGATAGAATATATAGTTCCGTTTTCTGGTATCTTCATTTCCGGGTGCGACAGGCAAAACTCACCAATTGATGGATCAAGTGTAAAGCCGTTCACACCACGGCCTGTTGTATAAACCAGCATGGTTGAGGAGCCGTAGATAATATATCCTGCCGCTACCTGCTCGGTACCTTTTTGCAATACATCGCTCAAAAGGGCAGGGCCCTCCGGTGATATACGTCGATAAATAGAAAATATAGTACCAACAGGCACGTTTACATCAATGTTTGATGAACCATCAAGGGGGTCAATAGCCACGATATACTTGGCACTTTTTGAAACCGCAGAATCAATAGGTATAACCGTTTCATTTTCTTCTGAGGCCACCATACAACATTCGCCACCACTGCGTAGAGCGGAGATAAATTGTTCATTGGCATACACATCCAGCTTTTGCTGAGATTCTCCTTGTATATTGGTGTTCCCGGCGCTGCCTAAAATATCCATAAGGCCTGCTTTATTAACCTCCCGGTTAACAATTTTTGCGGCTATGCCTATGTCCCTCAATAGCCTCGAAAGCTCGCCTTTTGCATATGGAAAATCGGCCTGCTTTTCAATGATAAATTGCCCCAGTGTAGTGAAATTATTCATATACTTAGTGTAAAATATACAGTATTAAATTGGTTAATTATTGGGACGAATGTAAGTTAAAATAAGAATAAAAAGCAAATTTTAAGCTTTATTTTAACGTTACTTAGTGTATTGAGATGTGAATTTAAACAATTAAAACTTTACTTTTTTATTAAAATAGGACTTTAAAAGAGGCTTAAATGGTCAATATGATCTAAATAAATATATTTAATAATCATTTTTTCTAAATAATAGCACTACTATGGCATGTTTTACTAAAACTGCAAACCTTTACAGTAAAGAAATTGAGGTTTATGGAAAAGTTGGAGCTACAAAATTTATCACTTAAATCACGGGGTTATTATCAGTTAACTGTTGAAGAATTAGTTCAGCAAACACTGTTAAGAAAAGAGGGAGTTTTGAATGATACCGGGGCGCTTGTTATTAACACCGGTGAATTTACCGGCAGGAGCCCGGCTGATAAATTTATAGTGAAAGATGAGATCACAAGGGAAACTGTCGACTGGAATAAATTCAATCATCCGCTCGATGAATCTTACTTTTTAATCTTGAAAGATGAAATGCTGGCATATCTTGTACAGCAAAGCGATATATGGATCAGGGATGCTTATGCCTGTGCCGATCCTGCTGTGCGTTTGAAATTGCGCGTAATAAATGAAAATCCGTGGGGGAATCATTTTGCCGCCAATATGTTTATCGACCCTGCTGAAACCGAATTGAAAAACTTTAAGCCGGAATGGCTCATCATCCAGGCACCCGGGTTTAAAGCTAACCCGGCTCACCACGGCACAAGGCAAAGTAATTTTACGGTGGTTTCATTTGAGCATAAAACTATACTCATAGGCGGTACGGGTTATACCGGCGAGATTAAAAAAGGGGTGTTTACAGTGCTTAATTTTATTTTGCCCCAGCACAATATATTAAGCATGCATTGCAGTGCCAATGAGGGTAAAAAAGGAGATACTGCCTTATTCTTCGGCCTTAGCGGAACGGGGAAAACTACATTAAGTTCAGATCCCGAACGGAAATTAATTGGCGATGACGAGCACGGATGGGATGAAAAAGGTATTTTTAACTGCGAAGGAGGGTGCTACGCCAAGATCATTAATTTGTCGGCTGAATATGAACCCGATATTTTTGGAGCTATTCGTGAAGGGGCTTTAGTGGAAAATACCATGTTTATAAATGGCACCAATAAAATAGATTTTAAATGCAAGGCGATTACCGAAAATACAAGAGTAAGTTATCCGCTGAATTATATCAAAAACAGTAAAATTCCATCTACTGCGGTTACGCCTAAAAACCTGTTCTTTTTAACATGCGATGCGTATGGAGTGTTCCCACCCATCAGTAAACTAACCTATGAACAGGCCATGTATTATTTTATTAATGGTTATACAGCAAAGGTGGCAGGTACCGAGGAAGGGGTCAAAGAGCCGCAGGTAACCTTTAGCGCCTGTTTCGGCGCCCCGTTTTTGCCATTGCACCCCGGGGCTTACGCACATTTACTTAAAGAAAAACTGGAAAATCATCAAACTAATGTATGGATGATAAACACAGGGTGGACAGGCGGAGCTTATGGGACAGGCAAACGCATAAGCATAGCTTATACCAGGGCCATGATATCCGCTGCGCTAAACGGACAATTAAATGAGGTAGCATATCAACCACATCCTGTTTTTGGGATCCAGATGCCGCAAAGTTGTCCAAATGTACCGTCAGAGATCTTAGATCCGGCTAAAACATGGGCAGATCGAAAAGCTTATGATAAAACTGCTTTAGCATTGGCTCAAAAGTTTAAGGAGAATTTCAGTCTGTATCAAAATGAATACCTGGAATACGCTCTTTAATTAAGATCAATCCAACCAATAACTCAATAACTACTAAACTAAATACCCGGCCAGCAAAGCGCAATAATTTATTGCGCTTTTATGCTGGGTATACTCAACTTGTAAGCTGAATTTATTTTTTACACCTAATATTCATCGCATCTTGTTAAAATAATGATAGCAAATGCGAAAAATTCATTGCCCGGCGATTTTAATTAAGCCTAACTTTAGCGCTCAATTATCAATCATGTATCCTAAATATCGTATCGCTGCCCTATTCCTGTTATTTATATCTCTGTTTTTTGTTAAAGTTGTTAATGCCCAATCTGAACTTGCCCCTTGGGGAAATATCATGGGAATTCGCCAGCAAGGACAGCTTTTTGATTTTCAAACTAGTTTAAATGTGGTAGCTAAAGGTGGTTCAAATACATCATCTACAGCTAAAGAAGCGCAAAGGCCACATTATGTACGTGATGGCAACAAGCAAATAGTTACAACTAACATAGACAGCCTTTATTTTAAGGAAACAGTAACAGATGAAGCAGAGGGTAAAATAACAGTAAATGTTAAAGTAAATGCAAAAAAAGATACTGCGGTTGATGGGGTATATTTTTGTATCAGTCTGCCGGACAAGGATTATGGCAGCGGCGAATTAAACCTTGAAAGATTAGCTAGTGGCTCATTAATGACAAATGGCTTTAGTATTAGTTCGCATCATCGGGTATTTAATATCGCCTTTGATAAGCCTGCAGCAGTGATCATGAAAAATGATACCGGAAAAGCCGGTAATAAATTGTTTTTTGTAGCTCTTACCCTGCAAGGTATACATAAAGAGGATTCACTACAAAATACTTTCACTATAAAAGTATCAGGCGATATTGATAAGTCGCCTGTAAATATAGCCGTAAATACAGCTGTGCGGGGTCGTCCGTTTGATGGCTTGGGGGGCAATTTTCGTCTGCAAAATCCGAAGTACGATCCACAGGTCATTGATTATTGCCTGGATAATCTCCGCGTTGCCTGGGGACGGGTTGAAATGCCATGGCGTTTTTGGCAACCGCAGGAAAATATGTCTCCTGCCGATTCATCCAATCAGGCCAAACCTGTAATTAATGCAATGCTAATGGCACAACGATTGGGTAAAAAAGGTATCCCGCTTATTCTTTCAGCTTGGTTCCCGCCAACATGGGCTATAACTGGTAAGTTTAACTTCAGGCCGGTTAACGGTGTTTGGGGTAATCCGCTGAATCCGGATAAGATGCAGGAAATCTACAAGTCGATCACTGATTATATACTTTATCTGAAAAATCATTATGGGGTAGAAGTAAGCTTATTTTCTTTCAATGAATCGGACCTGGGTATAAATGTTAGGGTTACCGCGAAGGAGCATGACGAGTTGATAAAAGGTCTGGGGGCATATTTTGTTTCGCATGGCCTCAAAACAAAAATGCTTTTAGGTGATAATTCAGATGCGACAACTTACAAGTTTATTTATCCAGCACTTAATGATTCCGCTGCATTGCCTTATATTGGTGCTATTTCGTTCCATTCATGGCGTGGATGGGATACGGAGACACTACAAAAGTGGGCTGACGCCGCGAAACAGATTAATGTATCGCTTATAGTAGGCGAGGGCAGTATTGATGCACAGGCATGGGGTTATCCGCAGATATTCCAGGAACCAACCTATGCTTTGCAGGAGATCAATCTATATACCCGTTTGCTTAATATTTGCCAGCCATTAACCATACTACAATGGCAGTTAACTTCTGATTATTCACCACTTATAGGCGGGGGGATTTTTGGCAATAATGAACCACTGCACCCCGGCCAACGTTTTTGGAACCTTAAGCAACTGGCATCAACTCCCGGGCATCTTTTCGCTATGCCGATTATCAGTAGTGCCAGTGATGTATCCTGTGCTGCCTTGGGTGATAATAACAAAGGCATCTACACCCTGCACTTGGTCAACAACGGAACAACCCGCAAAGTAACTTTAACGGGGCTGCCCGCTAATTTAAAACGAATGCACCTGTATGTTACTAATCAAACAGCAAATATGCAGGAAACACCAATTTCAAAGCCAGCGGATGGTACAATCACATTTGAAATGAATGCGACCAGCTATTATACGCTTACAGTTAGTAAATAAACTATATTTAGAGGTGTATATATGTGTTATCACTAAAAAAAGCAATAACCGTTCGCATTTTTCCAATTTATACTTTTTACTGTGATGTAGTTTTGGGTAACAAATTAACAACAATCATGAAAAAATCATATCATATATTGCTTTTATTGCTTATCACAGTATTATCAGTAAAACACGCAAATGCCCAGGTAAGTGATACCTCAAGATTATTTAAAACACTGAAAACAGCCGATAGCCTGGTTTTTAGCGTAGGTTACAATAAATGCGACATTAGTCAATTTGAACAGCTTATTGGCGACGATTTTGAGTTTTACCACGATCAGGGTGGTTATATCCATACAAAAGAGGGATTTATCAACAGCATCAAAACTAACATTTGCTCTGGTTCATTTAAGGCCAGAAGAGAACTTGTTGAAGGTAGTTTAAAGGTTTATCCGCTTTACAATAATGGGGTTTTATATGCTGCATTACAGATGGGCCTACATCGTTTTTATCAAACAAATAAAGGTAAACCCGAAAGACTATCAGGCATTGCCCAATTTACTACGTTATGGGTAAAAAATGGCGACAAATGGCAAATGAAAAGGATTTTGAGCTATGATCATAAGGATGATCCTTTACCCGGAATAGGTGAAGCACAAATGTTTGATGATGATGCCGCGATAAACAGCTGGCTGGCAGTCAACCATGTTCCGGCCGTAGGAATAGGCATAATTGAAAATGGTAAATTACAGGATGTAAAGGTTTATGGCGAGCTTAAAAAAGGTGATCCTGCGCCTTATAATGCCATTTTCACTATAGCGTCATTAACTAAGCCCATCACCAGTATGCTAACGCTGAAACTGGTGAGTATGGGCAAATGGGACCTGGATGAACCGCTTGACCATTACTGGATAGACCCTGATGTAAAGGACGACCCAAGGCACAAAAAATTAACTACCCGTATTATTCTTAGTCACCAGTCGGGCTTTGCAAACTGGCGCTACCTGAATGCCGATAAAAAGCTTCATTTTGAATTTGAACCGGGAACGAAATACCAGTACTCAGGTGAAGGCTTTGAATATTTACGTCGTGCGCTGGAGCACAAGTTTCATACCACGCTTGATAAATTGGCAGATTCTCTGATTTTTAAACCATTGAGCATGCATGATACCCATTATGTTTGGAGCGATGAAATAGATACCAACAGGCTTGCTCATGGGTTTGATCCTAATGGGAATATGTACCCGGTAATTAAAAACACAACAGCCAATGCCGCTGATATGGTACACACAACTATAGTCGACTATGGTGCATTTGTAGTTGCAGTAATGAATGGAAAGTTATTTACTCAAAGTATATATGACCAAATGATCACACACCAGGTACGCACAAAAGGCGATAAATACATGGGCCTGGGCTGGGAGGTATATGATATTGGAAATGGTCACTATGCTTTAGGGCATGGTGGATCTGAACAAGGAGTACATACACAGGTATTCATATTACCGCAATCAAAAAAGGGGCTTATCATTTTCACCAACGTTGATGACGGCTATAAGGTTTACACTAAACTACTTGACCAATATCTCGGTACTGACGGCAGAAAAATATTGGCACTGGAATTGCAATAACTAAAATCTCTCGTTTTACCCGGTCCCCCTCATCACTATTTATTCAATAGATTTGAGATGGATCGAGTAAAATATTTCTATTACTCACTGATTTTCAACCCCTAAGTCGAACGGGTGTTACCTACTTTGAAATAAGCGTTCTCAGAAAGAAATCCTGTTTATTTCATTCATTATCAATATGCTATTCAACCTGTTCATTGTAGTAAGTGGTCGTGGATTTGAGCCATTATAAGCTTAACTTTCAATATCATTTACCGTGAGCCTTATGAATAACAGCGATATTTTAGCCGACAAATTAGATTTTACTTATAAAAAAGAAGAGAACCTGAGTGAGGTAAGGAATTTTATAACGCTTTGTCTCAATTACTGGTATATTTTTCTTATAAGTATTGTTTTGTGCGTTGCGGCAGCTTTCCTGTATATACGGCATTTGCCCAATCAATGGGCAGTAAGCAGTAAAATTATTGTGGAAGACAATAAAGAGGGCCCCGAGAAATCATTGACTAGTGGTGTGAACGCCGATTTAGGTTCTCTTTTTGATATTAAAAGTAACGCCGATAATGAGGTTGAAATATTAAAATCCCGCAGCCTGATAAAGAGTGTGATCACCGCACTCGATCTTAACGTCCATATTCTTGATAATAATGGTTTCAGAAAAGTGGAAATGTATGCTGATGCTCCATTCTCAGTTGGTATTAATTACAAAAAAGATAGTCTTAAAGCCGGCAGTTATGAAGTGAGCATATTGGATAATAATCATTTTAAGATAATTGGTAAGAAAAGTGAGTTTAACGCGGTATCATCATTCGGCAAACCTGTTGACCTTGGCCAATATGATCTTACTTTAAATAAAACAAAGAATTTTAATGCTGAGGGCACCTACAGATTAGTGGTAACCACATTCAAAGAGGCTGAAAAAAAGTTGAGTGCCGATTTTAATGCCTCAATTGATGACAAACAAGCCACTGTTATTGATCTGCAACTAAATTACGAAGACCCTGATCGTGGCGAAGTGATATTGCAAAAACTGATGCAGATATACCTGCAAAATAACCTGGCCAATAAGGTGCGTTTGGCTGATAGTACCATGAAATTTATTGACAAGCGCCTGATACTGGTTAGTTCCCAGTTAAATGATGTGGAAAAGGATCTGGAACAATACAAGGTAAATAACAAGATATCAGATATAAATGCACAATCAAAAGCCCTGGTTGATGGAGCCGATCAATATCAAAGCAAACTGAATGATAACCAGGTACAGTTGGCTGTGGTAAATAGCCTGTACCAATATATTAATGATAGCAACAAGCCACAACTGGTGCCCAGTTCATTAATCACCAAGGATGTGGCTTTTGGTACTGCTATTAATGCATACAATGAGATGCTTTTAAAAAGAGAGCAGCTCAAATCATCTTTTATTGAAGGCAGCCAGGTGATTGCTGACCTTGACCGGCAGATTAAGGTTGCCCGTGAGGCGCTCAAAAATAGCCTGATGAATTACCGGAACAGCTTGCAGACTTCGCAAGCAGAATTGAAGGCACAAAATTCAACCATTAATAATCAAATAGCCAATGCCCCAGCTAAAGAGAGGGTTTATCTGGATTATACCCGGCAACAAAGCTTAAAGCAGGACCTGTACCTCTTCCTGTTGCAAAGAAGAGAAGAAACCGCCATTTCACAAACGGCTACCATATCAAGTTGCAGAATATTGGATGATGCTGAAAGTGATGATAGTCCATTTGCGCCAAAAAAATCGCTTATATATATCATAGGGATGTTTGCCGGAGTTTTTTTACCAGTTGCCGGTTTAAGTATTAAGGAGATGCTCAACATTCGCATACAAAACAAATCGGATATTGAAAGGCATACCAATGTACCGCTTCTCGGCGAGATAAGTCGGAGTATCATCAGTAGAAAAAAGCTCCTTGTATATTGCGATCCATTATCTATTATCTCAGAAGAGATAAGGGCTTTACGTACCAATTTAAAATATATAACAGATAAAGGCCGGTTAAATGTGATCATGTTTACCTCCAGCATGAGCGGCGAAGGCAAGTCATTTATCTCACTTAACCTGGCCAACTCTATAGCCTTATCTGGTAAAAAAGTGGTTTTGCTTGAACTTGACCTGCGAAAACCACGCTTGTTAAAAAGCATCGGGATAGATAATTCATATGGTTTTACCAACTATATGATATCCAGCGATAAAAGCAATATGGAAGGGTTGATCCAGCCATCAGCATTTAATGAAAATTTTTACATGATAGCATCCGGGCCAATCCCTCCAAATCCCGGTGAATTATTAATGGACGAGAAGTTGAAATTATTGATAGGAGAGTTAAAGCAAAAATTTGATTATGTGATAATTGATACTCCACCTGTGGGGTTGGTTTCAGATGCTTTGCTAATTGAAGAGTTTGCCGATATAACCTGCTATGTAGTAAGGCAAAACTTCACATTTAAATCACAGCTCGGCATTGTTAATGATCTGTATAAGACAAAAAAGGTAAAACAGCTTTATCTGGTAGTAAATGATATACCATTACAAAACAATGCTATAACAGGTTATGGCCACGGTGTACGTAGTTATGGTTATGCCATGGTGGATCAACATGATGGCAATAAGCTAAACTCCCTGTTAAGGAAACTAAAACCGGTAACCCGCTAATAAACATTTGTATGCTACAGGCAATTCAAACAAATATACACCGGTTCTTAACTCAGGGGCATGAACGATCGTTGCGCGCTAAAAAAAATATCATTAAGTCTGTTTTTATAAAGGGTGGGAGTGTAATTATCTCACTTATGCTAATACCATTAACCATTAACTACGTAAACCCAACTCAATACGGTATATGGCTAACTTTAAGCTCCATTATAACCTGGGCCGCCCTCTTTGATATGGGCCTTGGCAATGGTTTAAAAAATAAGCTTGCAGAAGTTATCGCATTAAATGATATGTCGAGGGCGAAAAGCTATGTAAGTTCTACTTATGCCATATTGTTAATTATTTCAACTTTACTTTTTATAGTGTTTTGTTTAATTAATCCCTATATCAATTGGGCTAAGGTTTTAAACGTGCAAGCTGGCGTCTATGAGCAATTGAATCAATTGGTGCTTATCATTTTCGCATTCTTTTGTTTTCAGTTTATAGTTGAGCTAATCAACACTGTGTTATCCGCAAATCATGCCCCGGCTAAGTCGGCGCTTATGAATATGATAGCGCAACTATTAACACTGGTTGTTATTGTAATTGCTACCAGGTATAAACCAGGTTCCTTAATTGAACTGGTTATAATTATGGCGGGCATACCCCTGCTGGTAATGATTGCAGGCAGTATTATCCTGTTTAATGGGAGCTATAAATTAATAGCCCCGAATATAGCAGCCATAAATTTCAAATATGCCAAAGAGCTGTTAACCGTTGGTGGATCGTTTTTTATAATTCAAATAGGGGCGCTGGTTCTTTACGGAACAGATAATATTGTTATTACTCAATTGTTTGGCCCTAAGGAAGTAACCGTATTCAACGTTGCATATAAGCTCTTCTCGGTTATACTAATGATTTTTATGCTGGTAATAACCCCCTTTTGGAGTGCATTTACCGAGGCTTATGTTAAAGATGATTATGACTGGATTCGGAACGCTATTGCTAAAATAAACAGGCTATGGGGCGCTTTAAGCTTATTGAGCATCTTACTGCTTATTATTTCACCGTGGTTGTATACTGCCTGGGTTGGTAAAAGTATCAGTGTGCCTTTAAGCTTGTCTGTTGCCATGTGTTGTTACATGATCAGCCTTATATGGCAGGCTACTCATGTTCAATTGCTAAACGGTACCGGTAAAATTAAACTGCAATTTTACCTTGTTATATTTTCATCTATAGTTAATATTCCACTGTCGATTTTCTTAGGCAGAAGAATTGGGGTTGCCGGTGTTACATTTTCAAATGTGATATTACTTGTTATGATGGGCATTGTATTCTCCATCCAAACCAATAAAATTATTAATAAAACAGCTTCAGGAATTTTTAATGCCTGATATAAATATTATGAATACAGCATTGACCTATAAATTATATTAAAATGAAGCTAATAAGAAAATTTTATAGGGGATTACGCTTCGTTTACTATGAAACAGCACGCATGTATTCATGGGTAATTACACGGTTTAAATTTTATTTGAATGATGTGAAATTCCATAATGATTTTATAAGCTATGGTATACCTATACTGGATATTAGCCCCGATTCGTCATTTACCATAGGCAAAAAATTCAGGTTTAATAGTGGTAAATACCACGCAATGGGTGGGCGGCAGCAACAGTGCTATTTTGTAGCAGCAAAAGGAGGTGAAATAATTATTGGTGATAATGTTGGTGTTACTTCCATTGCTATTATTTGTCACAGTAAGATTAGCATAGGTAATAATGTTAAGATAGGCATCAATACAGTGATCTATGATACCGATTTTCATTCACTTGATGCAAAAGTAAGGAACCAATATCCCGAAAGTATTGAAGGTGTAAAACGCAGGCCCGTAATAATTCATGATGGTGTTTTTATTGGTGGGCACACCACCATTTTAAAGGGGGTAACAATTGGTGAAAATGCAATTGTAGGAGCTGGATCAGTAGTGTTTCAGGATATACCTGCCGAACAGATCTGGGCAGGAAATCCCGCCAGGTTTGTAAAAAATACTTATAGTAACGAATTAAAAAAAGTAGTAAATGAATAGCAGGGTATACCAGTTTTTATTGCTGATAATGGTTGTGGTTTCTTTTTTTCATTTACAAGCCGCAGTGCTGGGACTGGTATTTTTAATTATTGTTATATCGCTTTACAAATATTCAGCATCTGTAAAAATGGTGAGGCTGTTTACTGTTTTATTAATCCCACCAATATTAGGATTAATAGTCGGCTATGAAAATAATACCTATCTCATTTTAAAGGATTTTTATTATTTCTCTTTTCCTATTATATTCTTATTGTGTGGGATTTTATTAGCCAGGCAAATTGAAATAGCAGAGTTTCTAAAAATACTTGTTTTAGCGGGTGCGGCAACTTCCATAATCGTAACAGTTATATCAATAGCTTATACAGGGTTTGGCGCATTAACTAATCCTTACTCCGCACATTATGCTATGGGTATTTTAGGTACACCGGCCCCGGCCGTCGCATTGGCTTGCCTCTTATTTACTAAAAAGTTTAACATAAGACTGTTTACCTCCTTTTGGTTTAATATTTTCCTGGCAATAAATATGGTTGGCATTTACATGTTTGCCTCGCGCAGCTACTTTATTATTCTTATATGCTTCGTGTTTCTGCTGTTTGCCAATCGTATAAAATGGAGCTGGATAACGCCTCTGGTAGTTACATCGATAATATTTTTCACATTGTTACCTTCCGGCATTTTCACTGCAAAATCATCAGACACCTTTTTAGGTAAGTTACTAAGTTCATTTAGCGAGATCAGTATAGGGAATTACAATACCGAACAGGACATTAACACCCGCTATAGAGGATATGAATCATTTATGGCTATTAATGAATATATGAACAGCGGTACCAAAGGGATAATATTTGGTGGATTAGGAAAGCTGGTTGACTTAAAAACCTTTGTGAGGCTGGGGGTTGACACCGATTATCGTTACATACCTGTGCTACATAATGGCTGGCTGTATATTCTTATAAAAACAGGTGCAGCGGGCGTCCTTACTTATCTGGTGATATTTTTTGGCTTGATAGCGGTAAACTGGAGAAAATATGCCGATGCAAAAGGTAAACCCATTATACGCCTGTTTGCTGCATTAACTATTGGCTGCATTTTAAGCCTGATGCTCACCAATTACATCATAACCTCTTTTTTTAATGTAGAGATGAGTATCATCATGATAACCCTTGGTTACAGTTATATGAATTTTTATTCGTTGTTAGCCCGGTTAAAGGAACGAGAAGAGGCTGAACTTGTTGAAAGTGACCATATAAATAACTTAAGTTATAGCTTATGAAACAGAAAGATATATGGCCAAAGGTGTCAATTGTTACTACTGTTTTTAATGCAGCAGCAACAATTGAGGATACTATATTAAGCGTTATCAATCAAACCTATAAAAACATAGAATATATAGTTGTTGATGGAGGTTCAACAGATGGCACGTTACAGATCATCAATAATTATAAAAACCAGATCAGTCATATTATAAGTGAACCCGACAAAGGCATTGCCGATGGGTTTAACAAAGGCATTGCCTTAGCTACCGGCGAATGGACAGGTATGATAAATGCTGATGACTGGTACGCTCTAAATGCCGTTGAGCTGATGATTGAGAATACTTCAGACAATGACCAGGTATGCTGCGGTAACATTATGTTAATGGGCAATAATGGTTTCAGCCGGATAAAGAAAAGTAAAGTAAGCTGGTTAAACCTGGGCATGTACATTATGCACCCAACATGTTTTATCAGAACTGAGGTTTACAGGCAAATAGGCCTGTACGATACTTCATTAAAGATAGCAATGGACTTTGATATGTTTTTGCGAATAAAATGTAAGGGGTTGAAATTTAAATATATAGATGAGTTAATGGCATACATGCGTACAGGCGGCGTTAGTACCGATGTTGCAAAAATGCATAAGGAAGAGCTTACCGTGATGAAAAGGTACTTAACTCAATTTACCTATTTTATGGCTTACACCTTTAACTATCTGAATAGGTTACGCTGGCGTTTTTTTTATAAGGATCCTTTTAATGTGAAATTAAAATAATCACTGTATGAAAAAAAAGATACTCATATCTGCTTATGCTATATCTCCTGTAAAAGGATCGGAATATGGGGCCGCCTGGGATACTGTTACCCAATTGGCTAAGCATCATGAATTATGGGTGCTTTATGGTATGTCTGACGATCATATGGGTGATACGCAAACCTTACGGGAATTTATAAAAACAAACCCATTGCCATCGGTCACATTTATTGAAGTAAGAGCCGGTAAGGTAGCTATGGCCATTAACAGGTTAAATAAGATAGGACTGGGCTGGTTTTTTTATATAGCATACTACTTATGGCAACAGGAGGCATTAAAAGTAGCATACAATGTTTTAGCCACTGTTAATATTGATGTGGTTCATCAATTGGG
Source organism: Mucilaginibacter mallensis (assembly GCF_900105165.1). Taxonomy (NCBI): domain Bacteria; kingdom Pseudomonadati; phylum Bacteroidota; class Sphingobacteriia; order Sphingobacteriales; family Sphingobacteriaceae; genus Mucilaginibacter; species Mucilaginibacter mallensis. Next base: position 2,695,124 of record NZ_LT629740.1, on the reverse strand, counting down.
GCCGATTGGCTTTAGAGAGCCGGGATTTCTTGGTTACCTGGATAAACCATTGGTTTGGGGGCCGATTGGTGGTATGAAAATGATCGATAGTCTTTTATTAGAGGATAAGCCATTGCCAACCAGGTTTAAATTTTGGGTTAAACATCAAATTAACCATTTTCAACTGCACTACTCTCAACGAATATCAGAAGCATTCTCAAGAGCCGATATATTAATTGCCGCTACAATTGACGGGCAGCAAACCATATTGAAAAGGTTCGGACGGGAAAGCCACTGGCTGCCTGAACAAGCGATAGTTGGTGATATTGAGATAGATGAAACAAAATTCGATCACATTCACCAGCGTGTACAACTGGTTTGGTCGGGTAGCCATATTGAAAGGAAGAATCTTGGTTTGTGCCTTGATTCTCTGGCATTAATAAAACACAATAATTGGCACTTGCATATCTTAGGCAGCGGTCCGCTCACTGGTAAATTAAAACAAAAAGCTGATGAGCTGGGTCTGTCGGCCAATATTACATGGCATGGTCAACTATCCCGGTCAGCGGCAATAAATATTATGAACGCGGCCCATTTGCATATGATGACCAGCATTGCCGAAGACAACCCGGCCGTAATATTTGAAGCTTTACGGTTAGGGGTTCCTACACTAACGCTTAATCATTGCGGAATGGGTGATGTGCTGTGTAATAATTGTGGCATAAAGATAATGGTAGCAACGCATGATCAAATGGCAGGAGAAATCGCAACTGTTTTAGATCACTTTTTACTACGGCCTGAAATTTTAGCAGACATGGCCCTGGGTACTATATCATGCGCCACCAGGCATCACTGGGAGAAAAGATTGACGTTGATGAATGCTTATTACGATGAAGCCATTGCCCTGCATGGTAAGTCAAGACTATCTAATAATGAAACCTTAATCATATTACAAAATGCATAAAAACCGGGAAGATAAAGTAAAGCTGGGTATTGATGCCAAATGGTTCTTTGAAGGGCCACCCAGCGGGCATATGGTTGTAAAAAACCTGGTTGATGAAATGATCATCAATAACAACGGGCGTTTTGAGATATTTTTATTATTAAATGCTAAAAATAAACAACAGGCACAAGCCTATTTCCCCGCAGATGTTAGGCTTATTTTCTTGTTTTGGATGCCTAATATACTGTCCAACCTGTTGTTGATTCCGCTGATGACCCGGTTATATGGCATAAAAATAATGCTGTTTCAGAACTTTAGCAGTATATGGCCACAGCAACTCTTTAAGATAGTTTATATACATGATGTTTTGTTTCTGGATCATCCACAGTATTATTCCCGGCTTGAAAAATTGCATTTCAGGCAAATGAAACATCTTGCGGGGAGGGCAAACGGTATCATCACCATATCCAATACAGAAAAAGAGAGAATGGTTAAAAACCAGGTAGGCGCTGCTGATGATATAGCGGTAGTTTATCATGGTATCCATAAAAGTTTTAAACCATTGACCCATCAGCCGGCTGACAGAATCCAGGAAGTGATTAACAAATACGATCTACCTGAAAAATACCTTTTGTACGTTGGGCGGGTAAACAGCCGTAAAAATATAAATAACCTTATCCGGGCCCTATCACTATTAGAGGATAATGATCTGAAATTACTTATTACAGGTGAACAATGCCACAATTCTACTGATCTGGAAGAATTGATCCATACCAGGCACTTAGCTGACAGGGTTATATTTACAGGGCATGTGCCTGAAAATGATCTGCACCTTATTTATGCCATTGCAACCGTATTTTGCTTCCCGTCATACGCTGAGGGTTTTGGCCTGCCACCGCTCGAGGCTATGCAATGTGGAGTGCCTGTAGTGGTATCAAATCGTACCTCAGTGCCTGAGATTTGCGGCGATGCCGCAACCTATATTGATCCCGATGATCCTGCAGATATCGCGAAAAAAATAAATACCCTACTGAATGATAGTTGCTTATATGAAGAAAAAATGATGGCCGGGATTCGGCATGCCGCAAAATTTTCGTGGCAACAATCAGCTAATGAAATACTTGACCTAATAAGCTACGCATATGTTGATAGAAAAAGTTATAAGGAAGCTTAAGGGCAATCCTGATTATAAATGGGAGAGTAAGTATGATCTGAGGGATCTTGTTGAAATTACGTCAGTAAGGTTTAAGCAGGTATTGCGTGGCAGTTGGAAAAAAATATTTTTCAAAGCATCAAATGGATTGGTATTTATTGGCACAGGAGTTATCATCAGGCATCCTTACCTGTTTACTGCTGGTGCGAACCTCATATTGGAAGACCATGTTTATATTAATGCCTTATCCTGTAAAGGGATATTTGTTAAGGATAATGTATCACTGGCACGCAACTGCACCATGATATGTACGGGTGTAATAGCTCATAAAGGCGTGGGCATCACTATTGGCAACAATTCAGGTATAAATGCAGGTGCTTACCTTGCAGGGCAGGGCGGTATTGAAATAGGCGATGACGTAATTATTGGGCCGGGAGTGAAAATATTTTCTGAAAATCATAATTTTTCAGATACTGATAAGAATATTAAAGACCAGGGAGTAACCCGTAGCAGCGTAGTTATTGAAAACAATTGCTGGATTGGCGCCGGTGCTACTATACTTGCCGGCGTAACCATTGGCGAAGGATCTGTAATAGCAGCAGGTTGTGTGGTAACCAAGTCGGTTGCATCTAATTCAATTGTAGCGGGTGTGCCCGGGCGGGTATTGAAAAATAGAAAACCGGGAGAGGTAGAAGTAATTATTAAAAGTATAACAAGGCCTGATGTTACAAAATATGGATAATAATATAAACAAGCTACAGACAGCATTTATTTATATGGCTTGCGCAACTATTGGTTTATTGCCTTTTCATACCATACGGATAGCCTTATTACGAGCTTTAAAAGCTAAAATTGGTAAAAAAGTAGGTATTTATAGAGGATTTGAAGTGAGGAGCCCATGGAAACTGAAGATAGGCAACAGTTCCGTAATAGGCCATAATGCTTTGCTGGATGCCCGTAGGGGCTTAACTATCGGCAACAATGTTAACCTTAGTAATGAGGTAATGATATGGACATCACATCACGACTATAATTCCGCTGTTTTTGAAACCGTAGGCAAGGAGGTGATTATTGAAGATTATGTATGGCTATGTTCAAGGGCTGTTATTTTACCTGGGGTTACCATAGGCCGCGGTGCTGTGGTAGCGGCGGGTGCAGTAGTAACCAGGGATGTAGCACCTTTTACTGTTGTTGGGGGTGTGCCCGCAAAACCAATTGCCACACGTAACCGTGAATTAATTTATGATCTGGGAGATGGAGTTATCCCGATAATTTAGCTAATATTTCCAGGTAATACCGCTTTTAAGCACACGCAGCGGGTTACCGCCATAAATGCATTTTTCTTCAATTAATGTTTTAGTGATCATTGAATTAGCGGCAACTACACAGCCTGATGGTATTACAGCTCCCTTTAAAATGGTGCATTTACATGCTACCCATACATTATCGCCAATAATTATCTCTTTGGGATGATTAAATTCTATTCCGTTTTCATCATAAATGTGATGAAAATCAGTATCCATAACCAGGCTTTCCCATGAAATACCACTGTCTTTGCCAATACGAATTCTCTTTTGGGCGATAATAACACATTCCACACTCATATTAAAACCGTCGCCTATAATTAACTGAGCATTTTTCATTACATGAATTTTGCAGCCATGCATAATATAGCTTCTACCATTAAATATTACATCACCCTCAACCTCCCAAATGGCCCGCGACCGTTTAAAATCAGCTATCCCCACTTTGCCATAGCCTATTTGAATAAGGCCCGTTTTGATAGGGCCATTAATTATTACTTGCCCCTTTACTTTATGTAAAAAAACATTATTTGAAATGAGTACCGGCAACCTGATAGCCATACCGAAAGGGAAATATTTAAAATTGAAATAGATGGTCTTTAGGTTGATGCGACCAAGCAATTTCAGTGCTTTATTCATGTGAAATTCGTTTAGTATTTACTTTAATAATAAGCATAATTTTCATTGAATCCGACATTCATCCGATGTTCATTTTGTTCATAATTTTTCCTCTATACAATATGTTCATATGATCTTATCTTGCTGTATTTCAGCACTATTATCCGTAATATTAGTCATGCTAAATATTTTATAGCCATACGGGCTGTATATAATTTAAGCATACAATAAACCAACCTGTCATTTAATAAATAATATAATATGCGAATAGCAATCATAGGCACGAGAGGGATACCTAATTGTTACGGAGGCTTTGAACAATGTGCCGAATACCTGGCCGCCGGATTAGTGAAAAAAGGATATGAGGTTATAGTTTATAATTCGCATAATCATCCATACCAGGATAAGGAATGGAATGGTGTGAATATACGCCATTGCTATGATCCAGAATACAAAATAGGAACAATAGGACAGTTTTTTTATGACCTGAATTGCATAAGGGATTTAAAAAAAGGAAAATATGATATTGTGCTGCAATTAGGTTATACAAGCAGTTCGGTATGGGGTTGGCTTTTACCAAGAAATACCATTGTTACCACTAATATGGATGGTATGGAATGGAAGAGGACCAAATATTCTAAAAAAGTACAGAAGTTTTTAATGTTTGCCGAAAAACTTGCTGTAAAACATAGCGATCATTTAATTGCCGACTCAGCCGGGATACAAAAATATTTGGACGAGAAATACGGTATAAAACCTGTATACATTCCTTACGGCGCCGAACTATTTGAAACACCTGCTCCTGATATACTTGGGGAATATCACCTGGAGCCATATGCTTATGATATGCTTATTGCACGTATGGAACCTGAGAACAGCATAGAAGCTATACTTGATGGTGTAGTTATAGCAAAAACCAACAGGCCATTCCTGGTGGTGGGCTGCGTTAACAATAAATTTGGTAATTATTTACAGGAGAAATTCCGCGCCTATAAAAATATAAGGTTTTGTGGTGGAATTTACCATATGGAAACCCTCAATAATCTTAGATATTACTCTAATCTATATTTTCATGGTCATACAGTAGGTGGTACTAACCCATCATTATTAGAAGCAATGGCTTCTAATAGTCTCATTTGTGCAAATGATAATCAGTTTAACCGGGCGATAGTTGGTGATGATGCCTTGTATTTTTTATCGGCACGAGATGTAGCCTTTAACTTACAGATGGTAAAGAAGTGTACCGGTGCATTTGAGGGTATGTTAGCAGCTAACATGAACAAGATACAACAGGTTTATAATTGCGAAAGCATTGTTAATGCTTATGCAACCCATTTTGAAGCCATAGCTATAAGGCCACAAAGTGTAAACCCAATGCCGCTAAGAGGCGAAACAGTATCACTTATGTTAGATTAAACAATATATATGAACAGGAAAATACTGAATCATCATTTACAATTTGTTTTATCTATATCATCAATTTTACTGTTATTTAGTTCATGCTCCTATAAGCAGGATCAAGTGCTTTTTGAAGGCAATACTCAACCGAATACGAGTATAAGCGTTGCAACAATCTACCGGATCAAGCCGCAGGATATATTACAGGTCAGGAATCTGCAAAACGTGAAATATATTGTTGATGACGCCCCATCAACCTCATCTTCTTCGTCATCATCAGCAAATGCTGATAACCAAACTTATCAGGTAGAAGAAGATAGCACCATTGGTTTGCCAGTTTTAGGCAATGTTAAAGTTGCCGGTTTAACCCGTTACGAAGCTGAAAAAAAGATAGCCTATCTGTATAGCAAAACATTGTTAAAGGACCCTGTTATACAGGTTAAAATACTTAATTTAAAAGTTACATTAATGGGCGAGATTAAAACACCGGGCAACTATCCGCTATTAAAGGATAAAACTACATTAACAGAAGTACTTGGTGAAGCCGGGGGACTTACCAGTAAAGCCGATGAAAAAAACATCAAGATCATTCGTGGGCCCCAGGAAAACCCACAAGTAACCGAAATTGATTTGGGCAAACTTAATTCACTATCAAACCCAGCTTGTATATTGCAAAATCAAGATATAATTTATGTTTCAGAAAGCAGACACGCTGTGAAAAATGAGAAACTTCAGAATCTTTCAAATATTGCACAGCCCGCACTTACGCTGCTAAATACCGTTTTAATAATTTTCACACTTTCAAAACAATGATGTGTAAAGAAGCTATTTATAAACCAAGTTGCAATGGCTGCTCAATAGATCGGTATTTACGCTGCACTGATAGGCCATTTTTTTATAATCATTGTAAAGCTGCGCATGGAATTTAGGATGGGTAACAGCCATTCTTTCATTTTTCATTATAAAGATTAGTATTAACAGTAAGGATAGCTTATTGCCTGATGTTTCGCTATTCGCCCTTAGTGCTTTAATTTCTTCCATAATCGCATGATCTTCATGATTGCCCGCCAGGAATTTTATTTTTACACTTAAAAATAAGGTTTTCATAAATGGCGACATTAATCCTTCTGATTTTTCATAAGCGTTGGATATGGCATAGTACAAAGCGGTAACCATATCATTATCACCCAGACGGAAATATGCATCAGCTGATATGATCTTTACCATAAAACCGTAGACTGAGGTTTGATTATATAAATCATCACTCTTATAAAATGATCTTATAGCATGAATAAAACGTATAGATTTTTTAGGATTGTTGCAGATGGATAAAGTATACATACCAAGCATATATAGCATGTCATTCATGACACAATTTCTTAGTTCATGCTCATTTTTAGGTGGTGTAAAAGCTAGTTTGGTTAATGCTTCCAATGATTCTTTTTTTATGATACCATATTTTAAAAATTGATAAATAGCATCAAGGCATTGTAATGGGTTTATGGCAAAAAATAGCATATCCTCATCCTGAAAGTCTTTTAGTTTTATAAGACAAGTATAAAGCTCGTCCAATTCCAGATTTATAATTGCCAGCATGGCCAGTAAGGAATAAACCTGTATTCTTTTTTTGGGTGATAAATTAAATGCTAATAAATGCTTTAATGTTTTTTTATAGTCATTATGCAGTAATTCGGAACCCAGGAAATATTCAAATAGTTTATCACCAATTTCTTCCTTTTGCCATACTGGTATCTTGTTAAGTACATCACCTAAAAAGAGTATTATCTCACACTTTTCAACCGGAGTTAAATATAATTCAGTTAAATGTACCAGATTTGATTGCTGACCGGTACTAACCGCATGTAATATGCACCATTTCAATAAGGATAATTTAATGGGGTTGTTAGCAAACCGGTTGTGCAAATGCTTAATAAGTACAGTATCAAAACGGTCTTTATTTTTGTATAACAGTGATTGAGCTATGCCAAGACTGGTAAAATATGGGGTGCTGAACTTTACTGCAACATGGTAATGATTAAAGGCGCTTTCATTTACCTCTCTTAAAAAACCAGTACTTAGCAATTCCAGGTAAGCAATATGGTGTTTACTGATCAGGTCGTATATCTGTAATTTGTCGGCCACATGATTACCCTGTTCCGGATCCATACATTCGGCTAGTTCCCTTGTCAGTAATGCTTTTTCTTCAGCATTTCCACCGGAATATATATTACTTTGAACCATAAAATAGATCAACTCATATATTGCACTGTGATCCATATGAACAGGAGAGAAGTTTTCCTTATGTTTTTTATAATAGTATTGAAAAAATAATGGGTGATCAAAATCTGCGGCCAGGCGGATAGGTATAAATTGATGCAAATAAGGATTGATCTTATAACAAAGCGTTTTTATTTCGGCCGGATTCAATAACGGTACATTAATGCAATCCTCATCGGTATTAAAGCCGGTTAGCCATTTATTATCATTTGCCTGCAACTCATGCCTATGATTGATCCAGGTACATGAACGCATACTTAAAATGACTTTCATCCATGGGTTTGACCTGTGTAAAGCAAGAAGATCACCAATTTGGCCCAGCAGTAACATAAACTGATCTGTTTTGAATGAATGTTCATCAAAGCCATCAATTACCAGATAAAATCTGCTGCCCTTACGTTGTTTTTCATCCCATATGGCATTTATGTCTTTATCAGAGGTGTAGCCAAGTAATCCAAGCAGCCAGTAATTAATATCCCGGCCTGAAAGCAGGAAGCTTACCAATGCAATGGAACTAAAGAACAGTATAACATCATTAGTAGCCTTTGATTCATTTAATTCAACCTGTTGCTCAACCCATTGGCAAAGAGAAATGCTTTTTCCATATCCCGCGGGTGCTGCAACAACAGCACCTGTGTAATCAGATTCCCTGAAATTATTAAAATGATCTTCTATAAACGACCTGCTAACTGTTCTGTTATAGGGAATACCCGACCTGTTTTTTATAGCATCAATAGTGAATTTTGTGATCTTAGCGGCGTTACGTTGTAAATTAAACCAATCAGCAGCATCATCGTTAGTGATTTTTGACGATGCCTGGTGTTCACAAAAATCTTCCCATCCGCTATAATTACAATATATACTGAGCGTATCTAATGTAAAAAGAGAGGGGTTAAACCGGCTTACAGCAAAGCCATAAATGCGTTTTATAGTAGTTTCACTTATATTGCACCTTGTTTTTTTTAGTATAAGACAGGATATTATTTTACAATCGGCGGGTGACACATTTTCCAGACCGGATGTATATTTAATTTTACTTTTTAAAAGCTCCAGATTATGATGCGATAAGTGACTTGTCATAGGGAATAGCTTAGGCGTAAAATAGAGCACATTTTTGGGGGATTTTCCCCTTGTGAAACTTTTATTTCAATTGAAATTAATCAATAATTAAAGATAGCGTTAAATATAAATAACAGCTTGGGGGGGTATTCCTAATAGTTGTTAAATAGGCAAAATGGCTAAAATGAATAAGATTTTTATTGAGAAATTTGAGGTGTTTTCAAGCGCACAATATTGACTAATAGCTTTTTATGTATTTTTCAGTAAGCACCATTAATAGTGCTCTGTCAGCTTTAGCTTCCTCGTAATTTTCTTTCAGTAATTTCTTTATTCTGGGTTCAGGAATACTCGCTGCGGCAATTTGTAATATTCTGAAAGAAGCCATTTCAACACTTTCCTGCTGATACAGGTATGTTACGATCAGCAAGTCACGCACTTCGTGATCGCTAAACTGCCGTTGTAAATTTGTAAATATGTTTTCTAAAAAAGTGATGAGTGCATTGCAGTTTTCAAATGAATATTGCAGGTTCAGTAATTCAAATATCTCATCCATTCGCGCTATTTGATTTTCAATCACATGAATGGTTTCTTTGATTGCATGTTTCAGATCAGCAAAACCAGCTTCTTCATAAATTTCAGGCAAGCGTTCAGCCAAATGCGATTTTGCGCAATAAATTCTGTTAAGATGATCTACAAAAAAGGCTTGTCTTTTTTCAGATCCTAATGTTGTTTTAGAAGATTTGTTCAATTGATATAAATTAATCAGGCGGTTGAATTAAAAAATACCGGTCATAAATGCAAGTTATAAAGTTATAACATCAAAATTATAAACCTGTTTTTTTTAATTTAATTACATTAATATGTACGTATCTTGAAAAATTTTGGTTTTAATGAACAAAAATGAATAAATATTGGAAATATTACCTTTTAATTAAAAAAGGTAATATCCTGATAATCTTAATAACCGGTTAAGTATTTTAATAAGTAAATCACGAAAACAAGGTTTGCGTAAGCTGACTTTGATATATGTTATACGCATCATACTTGGCCAATATTGCTTGTTCCCATGCCCAATTATCATCGGCAGCACGGTTTGTTGTAAAATCCTGTTTTATCCCATCAATAAAAGCATCATTAGTCCAGGCACCATTTGTGGTATATGCCCAGCCTTTTGACCATTCGGGAACCACTTTAGTTGCTGGTGCTGTAAAATGCTGTGTAAACCATTCTTCCAGCTCTGTATAAAAATCCATTGCATATTTTGTACCCGGAATAGTGAGCACATCAAACCATACCGCTACATCCCAATTGTTTTTTATTGTTTCCGCATCGGTTGCCAGGCTCGAAATTACCGGTCTGCCCGCTGGGCCACCAGTAACCGATGGCATACCATCACCACTGTCCAAACCGGTCACACGTATTTCAAGCGGTGAGTTGATCGGGAATTTATTTTGCCCCTGATAGGCAGTCAGCATGGTTTCAAACTGAGTAGTGAAATCGGCAATCGCTTGCTGCACATTGGCTTTATTCATCAATACTGCATAGCCGTTGGCAGTTATACGCAGCGTGGTGTCCTTTACATAAAATAGTGTGTTTTTTGATGCACCCCATATATCCCTGCATTGCGGTAGCACAGGATAACCCAAAACTAACCCATCAAGGCCGCTATTGGTCATGTCCAGCATCATTTGGCCGAATTTTACGGTTAAACTGGGATCGCTGTTTAGAATTATATCTATAAGACTAGTTACAAAATCAGGTAAATTATCAGAGAATGTATAATTATTGGGCCCATCTACCTGTCTTGATGTAGCCGGTTTGGCAGCATCAACAGTCCACACCTTTAGCCATGGATAGGTAGTGAAGGGGAACCAGATCACTTCAATACGCCCACTTTGATTAAGGAAGTCACCACAGCTATTTGGCGGTGGCGGTCCTCCGGCGGGTTCTTTAAATAAAGTAGCGCTGTCGATATTTGTAATACTGAGGCAGCGCAGGTTATAGTTATCAATCACCTGTATGGTAACTTCGGTTATAAGTGCGCGCCCAAGTTGGGTCATAAATGCAGTAGTTTCTTTATCGCCCCGTTCAAATATTTTTAACTGGTAAGCTTTTGTGGGGTCAGTCCCTTGTGGGTCAGTTACAACAGCAGTTAATGACAATATCCTGTTACTCATTGAACCATAGGTGGTCGTAAAATTATCATTGGGCGGTGTTGGTACTGCTGTGCCATGCGCATTGATAGCCATTACACCACCAACAGTTAAATTATCGGGAGCCGGTATATGCGGAAAACTGTAACCCGGCGCAACTCCATTACCGCCTTGCTGAGTTTCTAAAAATTGCATGAGGGCTGCCATTGTTGCACCTGTACCAACTTTTACCGAGGGGCCAACAGACCCATGTGGCGGAATAAAACTGATATCATTAAGAGAAACCGTAGTATCTATAAGCAGTAGTTTATTATAATCTGGTAACCCTGGTGTTACTGATAGTGGCGACCAATTATGCATAATACCCCTTGGCCTCACCGTATATCCATTTTGTGCTGCCCAGTTACAGGCTGCAACAACATCATCCGCGCTACGCGGGGCGCATGTCCAAACACCGGGGACATCAATGGTATGTGCCCAGTTCAAAAATTCTTCTTGTTTAATAGGAATAAATATCGGAAAACCAGGAGGACGGCTTCCAGGGTCATCTTCAATACCCTTAAAATTAATAGAATAGCCAAAAAGAGTACCCTCCACTTCATAAACGGCAATTTTGCCATTCATCGCGAAAGTGAATTTTTCTGCAGCAGCCTTGGTAGAGCCCCAATAAGCTGACACAACAGCCCAAACCACATTACCTTCGGGTAATTTAGTTGGTGCGAGATCAATTGTACATGATTGTAGTACCGGGTAATCACCTGATGACGGGCTAGTGAATTTTCCATCTGTAATCACAAAAGACATAACAAAGGCTGCTTTGTTCTTGCATTCAATTCTTTGGATAGCATCCATAATAATATCTGTTTAGGTTAAAAATTATAATTGTTTAAGTTGATGCCCGGTTAGCGGTAAGGCTGCCCCGATATCCACAACACCAATGATTTGCGAACACCTTTTGTAACGGGTGATACACGATGTAAAAAGAACGACGGAAATACAATGGCGCATCCTTTTTTCCGTGGAAGTTTTATGATATCCTTACCCAACAAAAACTCAAAATCACCGCCTTCATACTCATCAGGGTCGGAGAGTTGAAGCGTTATACTGACCTTGCGCCTTGAAAAAATACCACTGCCGATATCCATATGCCAGTCATAATGGCCGCCGCCTTCATGATAAACAGTGTATTGCAGGTCATCAAAAATGCCTGTAAGTTCAAAATGCCAAAGCGAGTTATTGGCTTCGGTAACCATTTTTACAAATTTTTCATACAACCATCTGCATTCATCCATATGCTGTGGCAGCCATTTGATCTCGCTCTTCCGATATTCTTCCAAATCGTGTGGGTTCGCATTTATTACTGCTTGTTTGAAGGGGATATCTGCCTGTAATTTCTCCAATAGTTCTATTTCTTCGGGACTTAGCGCCTCTTGGAACCAGTACCAGTTATCAATAGAACTTTGCCTGAAATCTTCAATAATAAAACTCATACTATTTGTTTTTAAAGTCTGATGATCCCATCAGCAGGTGCAGCATTTGGTGAATTTTTCAAACCCATAAAATTGAGCTCACTTTTAGTGCGTTCACTGGCATATTCCCTTGTTCCTAAATTGCCAATACTGCCATCTACAAGTCCGCCAACAACGGTATTTAATAAGCCTTTACTCAGATTATCGCCCTGCACCGCATTTGTGCCTAATTGTACGGTAAGGCCAATTGCTTCGGATTTTGCGATGTTGGTTACCATTCGTGCAAAGAGATTACCCCATCCTGCCTTATAATCAAGGCTTGGCAACGCATAAGATAATGATGAACTGAGTACACCGGTAAGCAGCGAATCGCCCAATCCGGTGGTAAGGCTGCGCCCATTAGCGGAATTATCAATTAATGTTGATGTAGCCGCCGCTGCTTCGCCACCCGCGATAGCAAAGCCGGCTTTGATACCTGAATTTGCAGCTTTAGCCAAACTACTTACTGCTTGCCCTGCTTCTTCAGCGGCTTTAACACCTGTGGCAGCCTCCGCAGCTATTGATCCGGCAGCGCCGAAACCCGCAGTAATAGCACCGGCAACAAAGCCAATGGCTGTATTTACACCATAATCTTTCCAGCTGAAATCATTAGTAATTAAACCCACAGCAGAGTAGGATACTGCGCTGATACCCGAGCCTAAAAAGGCACCGCCCAGGCTCGCCAACCCGATACTTGCCGGTGTTGATAATCCCCCGGTAACAACCTCGAGTATGCCCGCAATAGCATCTACAGCAACTCCTATTAATATTTCAAACGCGCCAATAATTGCCCCGCCTATGGCTGAGAAGAAATTACCAATAGAGAAGTTGCCCGATGGGTCGACATAAATTAACGGACTGTTACCCGCAAATATATACGGACTATAGAACTGGTTATAATTATCAACCACACCAAAGCGGCCAACCCTGCTAAAGTAAAAGCGCGCCTTATAGTTATAAATACCTAATTCAAAGTCAAACTCCTGGCTACTATACAGATAGGAAAAGAAATTAGTTTCCCGTTGCTGTAATATATTTAGATTTCCATATAGATCGTAATCGTAAGCTGCGGCTACGGCAGCAGTATCATCAAGTATAACCCTTATCGAACCAAGGTGATCCTTGAGGGTATTATATTGTTTGTCATCTTTAATAAATCCAATAATCCCGATAGGCCCATATACGATGCAGGTTAATTGTTTGGCACTGCCTTGCGCATCCAACTGAACAAGTGTATTACCAGCCAAACTGCTTATATACATGGTTGATGCATTAACAGTTGTACCTGTGAGCACCTGTTTTAGCACCCTGTCGTTTGAACTGCTGTAATAAAATTTATAGGATTTTGAGTTGAGGTTATCTTCAACCAGTGTGGTCATACGGTTACCCGGATCATAGATAAAACCAAGATTTTGTGCCGGCAAACCATCGCCTCCTGAGGCTATGTAGCTGCTGATAGCCCCATTTTGATTATATATAAAACTAAACAGCGACTGGTTATTACCCTTATCAGTAACGCTTTGCAACTGATTGCCTTTACCGGATTGCCCATTGTATTGATAACTGCCGGAACCAATACTTACATTATTAAAGTTCCCGTTATTATCAAAGCCATACTGCCTGTTTATAGCTGGCGCGAAGGCACTCGTTTCATTCACCTGCTCTAATGCATTAATACCGTTGTAATAGTTGGTATACACCGAGCCGGATGAAATACCCTGCGGATAACGGTACGCAATCTCTGCGGATTGCCCGTTGTAATATGACGGGCCGTTGGTAGCGGATGTTTTTAATGTCTCATCAAATATTTCATTGTTTTGGCTATTGTTATCCTGCAACTCCTTTAACCATACAGGCGAATTATAGCTGTAGGCTCTTTTAATAGGAGCATTGCCATATTGATTAAGTATTTCCTGTACCGGTTTGCCTGCTGCATTGTAAATATATGCCGCAAGTCCATCAGGTTGGTTAGTCTGCTTGCCAACACCAGTAAGCTGCCCAATGCTGTTGTACTGATAAAATATGCTTAGCGGTGAACCGATATTTTGTGTCGGGTAATCAATTTGTGTGATGCCGCCAAGATTATTGTAGGTAAATCCAGTGATGTATTTATTACTATCAAAGGCAAATACCTGCTGACTGCGAATGGTTACATTACCATAAACATCATACACAAAATTTTCCTCCACATCAGGAGAGCCATTGTCTGATTGATTATTGAGCGTTTTAATTACCCGGCCAATCTGGAATGGCTGCGAGGTGCCATTGTTATCATAAAATGTTTGTGTTCGCCAGGTAACTGGTGTATCAGGGTATGCGGGATTGCTATTCGCTTGCTGCTGTAACTGTTCACTGTTCCAAACACCGGTTAAATAGCCTGATTCTATTATCCGGCCCGGTATATCATATTTAAAATATTGATAATTGTCCTGTGCTACTGCCTCTGCATCCTGCCTGAACCGTAAGCGATTGGCTTGATCATAGATCATGTTTACCGTTCCGCTGGTATTGGAGGTGCTGCTGATCAACTGCCCAATAAAATTATACCCGTAATAAGTGATCCAGTTGGCATTATCCGGATCGTTTTCCTGGTAATTGGGCGATCGCAGTTCGGTAGCATTGCCTGCATCATCATAATAAACTGATGAAATGATCTGCTCGCTAACGCTTTTCTGACTCAACTTGCGTACTTCCAGGCCTCTTTTATCGGCAAGGGAATAAGACACGTTGCCATTCTGATCGGTAATGGTTGTCCGGAAATATTCACCCGCAGGTAAACCGAGTGAATTATCATTAGTACCATAAGCAATGGTTTCTGTATGGGTACCCATCTTGTAATCGGTACCCGACATTGATAGCTCTACCTGACGGCCCAATGGAGATGTTTCATAACGGGTGCCGAAATATGGATAGCCACCATCGGCAGGATAATAATCCGCAACAAGGCCCGTCATAATACCATTGCTTGAATTATAGGTGGCAAAATTAGTTATATATTGAAATAGGGGTGCTTGATCTGCTGTAACAAAGGCCGGTTTGGTATTGGCTATAATTCTTCCAAGATTATCATAAACATTTTCAATAACCGTCAGTTGGGTATTGTCCAATAACTGTGATTGTAAATCGTTACCCGCCTCATTAATGCAGGTAAATGTGATCTGATTATTAAATGAGGTAAGCAGGTAATCTAATGCAATTTTATTGCCTGCAAATAGGGTAGCAGCGCCGGTTATTGTGATCGCATTTATGTAATTGAAAACCAATTCACCATCTACAAAAAACAACAGGCTGTTTTCATTTACCAATAACGACCATTGTGTGCCTATACCGCTTACTTCCGTGCCGGTCCCGTTGTTTTGCAGCGCGAAATATTGCTGATAGTGTGCATCATAAATACCCGTGTCAGTCTTTGTTAAGCTTAACATCTCATCATTACTAACACTTACACCGCGCCTCAATAAATATGGCTGTATAGATGACACCAGCGTAGTGGTATCGTCCAAAGGCGTATCAATAATGAACTGGTATACCTTTTTTTGCTGTAACACTGCGCCCGAAGCATTAAGCAGTTCCCATTGCCCGGTTGCAGGTTGCCATTGCAGGGTGAACATATTGCCCACCTTTATACCAAGAGGTTGTGTAATGGCTTCAGACGGCAGTACATTGGTGAGTACGCCATAATTATTGGTCATAGCGCCAATATAACTTAAGGTGCCTGTGGTTTGAAAAGAGCTGAGTTTAAGCATACCACTATCAGTATTCCAAACAGAGCCGTTGCCTGCTGCCCAATACTGCATCCATTCATTACCCTTTGTAAATGGCAGAGCAGGGCCGCCACCAGCCGACAGTACTTTTATTTTACTATTCGGATCGCTTGTTGAAAACTGGTTATCGTTACCCGTGCGCGAAAAATAGTTTGTTGCTATAGAGGTCGTTTCGCCTGAAAAACCTGTTGTAGCAACTAACTGCTGAAAGCTATCAAAGAATTTGCGCCTGATCTCGCCATTAGCACCTAATGCTGCATCAACCATGTTGCTTTTCATATTCATGGATATAGCTGCAAACAGACTTTGCAAAGGAGAGAAGCGAAGGCAATCAATTAGTACCGCCGATGTTGTATTGTCATTTTGGGCTTTGATGTTTATGGTAATAGGTGTATTTACTCCGCTATTAATACCCTGCAGGCTGATAATACAATAAACATATTGCCAGCTACCCACAATATTGCCAAACGGTAATATAATATCGTTACCTACAGGTGCTGAGTTTTGGATAAAGGATATCCGCCAGTTTGCGTTGCCTTTATTGGCGTCAAATCCGTTGGGTAGCTTTACATAGCTGGAGAATACGTAATCCTGCTGCTGATTTTTGGGGATAAACTGTCGTTGTATTCCTGTGCCTGTCCCGATTTTGAGGGAACTGATGCCCATTTGTGCATCTATAGTAGTATCATTTGTATTTGGGATAATTGATGCACCTGTGCCGAGTTGCCATCCATCAGCTATTTCATAAGGCTCAAAGCTGTAATAGGATGCTTCATCGCCTGCTTTACTGGCAGCCGGGAATTCGGCTACTTCAAAACGGCCCTGTGTATCGTAAATGTATGAGGATACCACACCATCAACATTAGCCATCTCAGTGATCACACTGTAAGGCAATCCACGACTGATTACTTCCTGCTTTTTAAGCCAGCCGGATCGTTGAGCGCCATCAGTAAAATCAAATAATGGATTCCCATTAGCGGGGCCAAGCCATTGATAATTCTGATAGGCCGCCCATTTCCATGAGCCATCATTTGCCCAGTTTTTCCAGGTCACTGCTTTTGATGATGTATATCTTTTTACGCCATCCTTCCCGGTAACAGATACAGAATCTTGCGCAACGGCATTCAACAAGTGCTTGCTTGTCATGGCGATGTTATAGGCATCAACCTGTATAGCATAGTTCTTTTCGGTGAGTATAGTTTTCGTTTCGCCGCTGGAGTCGCAATAAGATGTTGTACTAAATTGTTGCAGGCCGAGATCCTGAAAGTAAGTTATGCCAGTAGTTTGAGTTACACCATCCTGCATAACAACGCTCTTGCTCAGCCGGTAAAAAGCCCCGAAAAAGTAATTTTTCTTTACGATATTGTTCTGAAACACCTGCCAGTAGTTGGTTTCACTGGTTACCAGCTGTCCTTGTTTATTGTATTGCAGTTTTTGCAATAACGAGCCATTAAGCAACTGATTAAAGTTATAAATCCAATTACTGGGGTAAGGTATTTCACTTTGAACGGATACGCCATTTGAAAAGTAATTAATAGAAACTCCTGCTGGCGCCGTACCTGCATTAGGTGTTTTAGAACCTGTTACTACAGTTACTTTGGGAAATTGTGCGAGATTACTCTGCGCGTCATAGGTAATTACTGATTGTACAGAACTGGCATAGTCGTATGATTGGTAATAATTATCAGTTGGATTATATGCATTATCAATTTCGATATAAGCCACGGGCGTTACCTGTAATGTGTCAGCCGCCTTGCCGCTAACAACCTTGAAGAGTGCCAGTGATAATGTTGTGTTGAAATCCTGGTTTGAAGGGTAGGTAACAAAAGTATCTGAACCGGCCAGCAGTGTGCCTGCTTTTACCACGTCCTGCTGTACCATTATTTTTTGGCCTGTTCCACCGGCTATAACAGGCAAGGGCTGCGGGTTGCCAGGAATACCGTTTAGCGGACTGGCAAAATAGGTTTGAGCGTTAGCGGTAGTATTATCCTGATAAGCAATATAGGAAGCGCCACGATTTTGTACTGTTTCCGGTGCTTGCAGGCTATTTAACTGCTGTTGTTGCTTTATCCACTGCCCGTTGGTGTTTTGGTAAAAGATGTCTTTACCCGCGGTTATATAATTGCCGCCGATAGTTGGATTGGTGCCGGCTGAGCCAAGATTCTGCACAATCCCCCACATCCCGGTATCGGGGTTGAACTGATAGTATTGGTTTACAGCAGCAGTACCTTGTGATAATGACATGATGGAAATATCCTGCCCGGTAACAAAGCTGGGCTTATCCGTTGGTTTGGTTACGAATGATGCTTGTTTCCAGTTCTGCGGATTATTACTGTTGCCGGGCCCTCCGGTATAGCGGTTCAGATAAGGATTATTGGTAATTAAAGAATCTGAAAGAATGGTATTGAATACACTGAATTGTGATTGACCACTACTAACCGGAGATTTATAATTATTAACCAGTGGGGTGCCAGGGTTAAGCAGATTAAAGCTTTTATCCCATTGCAATATGCGAAGAGTATAGTCGGCCTCTGTAGCTGTTATGGCCGTTACATAAGTAGCCACGGCAAAGGGATTGCTTAATGATAAGCTGAATGGAAACTCAGATGTATTATTCGGATCCTGATAAATTTTTACATTAGATGTATTATATAACACACTGTTATTCCATGTATTATTACCATCGTGGTAAAACAACTGGAATTGTAATAGCATGCTGGTTTGATTATACAGAGCCGCTATATAATAATTATCATTTGCTGAGATAACTATATTACTTGCTTTGGCTACATCACCTGGCGAGGGGAGCAGTACCGGTATAAAGCCCGTACCCGGATTGTTTGATGGTGAGGTATCCCAGCGTTTTTGTTTCCAGTTCCATTGATATGCTGTTACTGCATTAGTGGTAAAATCCTTGCTAAAGGCGATAACAAAGTCCTTACCTGCCTGAACACTTACATTCGGTGTAGCGGTTTTTACAGGCAGGTATCGTGGCCCGTCCGACAGATTAAAGACACCGAAATTTGTTGGATTACGCCTGTAAAGAAACAATTGTACTTGTTTTTTTGTCTTTTCTGTAAAGTAAAGCGCTATAAAATCCTGGCGGGTAATTACGCCTAAGGTATCAATGTCGAAATCTACATTATCAAAATAATGACCGGCTGGCTGATCGCTGTTCAGATCAAAGGTTATCCAGTTGCCACACCATGAATATACCGTACCCCTGAGTGTTTTGGTTGTTGCATTATACCATGTTATGACGGTATAATCCGACCCGAACCATACCCGTGGTGTAGCGCCTGTTAAAGGGCTATTCAGTTTTAGGTTACGCGAGGTGTTCAGCGCTTGCTGTTTGTAGTTATATGTTGCCCTTGCACCTTGCGGATAGATAATTGTTTTTAGTGCGCCAGAATTTATATCTGCATTTTTATCATAATATTCAAACTCCATGCCCGGCAGCGATCTTCCATCAGGCTGTACCTGCCAAAAACTGGTAAGTACGCGTTTCCACATGAGCGGATATACGGTTGTTTGGCTGCTTACCCCAAGATTTATAAAATCATACTCAAACAAGATAGTGAATTGCAGGTCACCGATAGGGTTTTGTACATCTATGTGGTCGAGGTACCTTGTTTCATATTGTTCCTGGTAGGAATTCGGTGCTGGCTTTTGTGTATGTGCCGCCTGGTATTCAACAATGTTTTGTGTACCCGGATTCTTAGCCCCGTATTTTTCGCCGTAGTTATAAGTAATTGTCCTGTTAAAACTATCTATGATCTGTTTAAGGTATGAAGCCTGTGTGTATTCCATTCCGGTGTTATCACCGACTTTAACCTGTACATTATTATAGCTGTAGGTGATTTTTTCGCCCCATACATTCTGCATTTCAGAAAGGTTCCAGGCAACAACGTATTGTTCCTGACCAATTACTGTCGACGAATCACCCAGCCAGTTACCCCATCCAACACCATATTGTAACGTATTTCGTCCGCTGTTTTTATCGCCATAAATAAATACTGTCCCGTCTTCCTTAATAACTGTCCATTTCTCGGTATACTGATCGTATTTAACATCCCAAAACTCATAATTGCGAAGTTGAAACAAAAGGATGTTTGCCGGGGTGGCAGGGGTGAAGCCATCCTGTACTAACTGATTGCCAGAGCCATTGCTCAATAAGTAATAATCATTAGAGGTAGGGGTGCCGCTGCCATTTTTATTAACTACTATTTTGTCGTAAGTCATTTCCCACCCCAGGCCAATAATACCAGTAGGATTGCTTAAATTCCAGTTTTTTACATCGCTTTGCACATTGCTGTTGTACATAATGCCGATGTTGATATCCAAATCTTTACGCCCCGGCAACGAGGCGATGTTGATTGGTATATTGGCTGTGCCTGTAAAAAGGTTTACGCTATCTTTTATCTGTCCCACCGCATCATTGCTGAATTGGAAAGTGGTAATTTGTGGCACTGATTGCTGACTTACGCCGTCACTACTATTGGAATTGCTCATGATAGTTTAGTTTTGGTTGATATGATTTTGGCATAGGTGATTGCACGCCTTTGCCACATAATTGCTGGTTATGGCAGCGCTTTCATAGGTTAGTATGGTATGTACAAACCCCATCGGCCGGCCCATCGGCATCCGTATAAATGGGCTTGATGGCCAGTTGCCATTTGCATCGCAGGTTTGTTGCAGGTAATTTAGGCTGCTTTGCAGCCATTGTTCATCAATTGTGAGGCCGAGATGTTTTTTGCCGATACTTAATGCAAGTAATGCCAATGCGGTTTGTAATGGGTTGCTTTCCTGCCGCTCTGTCCAGCTGCCATCGGGCTGCCTGCTGTTTTCAAGAAAGGCAACAGTGCCTTGAACAGTATTTTCAGGGCCGTTAGCAGCACAAATTGCCCGTAAGCTTACATAAGTGCCATAATAATCGCCGTAATACCAGGTGCTTTCCCAGTAATGACGGTTTTTGTGGCTGTTCAATAAAAAGGTTAAACCACGCTCAATGGCTGCGGCAAATCTTCTACTATCAAATAAAATAAGCGCGTATACCAAATTGGCAACCACTTCAATATCAGAGCCGGTTCCCCAGGCTTTGTTAACCCAAATAGTTTGTAGCTGCTGTTCTTCTGTTTGATTGTTTTTGGGGATGATCCATGATTCCCATCCATTATCAGCATTGGCCTGATCATTAAGTAATACGTTTAGAGCCTGTTCAAAGTATGGAGTAGCGGCTTGTGAGTAACGTGCCCGTAATAATACCTGCATTACCTGTGCAAGGTCATCAGCATCAGGTGGTAGCTCACGCAGATCAGGGAAATATGCCCATCCACCAATACCGGTTTTTCGGCGTGCATTAAAAAGATAGTTGGCTTCTGCTGTAATAATATCATTTAATTGATTTTGCAGGCCTGAGTTGAAATCAAGTAGCGTATCAAGTATAAGTGCCCTTTGAAATACATCGCCTTCCTGAAAATCCTTATCTACCTGAAATACTTCACGCGGGAATGGCATTACATGTTTTGTAGCTGCAAAACCATTGGCATACTCCAGTAACAGGTGCTCTAATCCCTTATAACTTAAAGCTTGCCAGGGATTCTTTATCTCCGGAAGATCTATTTTCGGCGTTTTAGAAAACGATGTTGTGGCGGGTATTGATGATGCTGTATCAAACATTGTTTTATGATTTGGAAAAATCGCTGAGTGCTTCAATTATTGATTCAATATCCGGCATGGATCTATCAACCCGTGCGATCTCTGTTAACCTGTACCTGCCAATATCAGGTTTGCTGAATAAGGGCGCCGTAACGTAGTAATTATGATCAACCTCAAAAATTTCGGCCATGCCAATGTCATTTACTTTATGATAATGGCAATATATCAGGCTGCTCTCAATCGGCCCAGCCAGTCCTGCGGCTACAATGCGGGGCTGTGCGCTTGTATTTGGTGGTGATGCATGAAAAAGTGCAGGACTGCCAATATAAGCCTGCCCGGCCCGCATTAATAGTTGCTTGCCAAATTGTTCCAGTAAGGTTTGCTGTGATGTGGCATAAGGAAATGGCCGGCCGCCGCAACGTAATTGTTTTAACAGGGTATGGCTGCCAGGTATAACTTGCAAAGCGCCATTTTGAGGAGTAGTATCAACCAACGGCACCCAGAATCCTAAGGTTTGAAAAACGCGCTCATCCAAAAATGAATGATCCTGGTGCAGTGGAACGGCCCCCATATTATTGCTCGGATATTTTATGTTGAAGTTGCCCCAGTAAAAACGGGTATCTTGAAACATTTCATTTATGGCACGTGCGAAAGTATTTTCAATTAACGCCGATACCTCGAGCCGGTATTCGGCATTGCGGCTCATTATGGTTGATGCGAATGCAGGTGTGCCTAAATCACCCTGTAAATTGGCATAAGCCTCGTTTAATGAATCAACTTCAACAGAGGTTAAGAAATCAATCACCACATACCCATCACGGTCAAATCTTTCCTGTAAGCTTATATCCCTAAAAAGCTGCCGTTTTTTTTTAAGTGAGCCCAATAATTGGGCTTCTGATGGTTGTATGATAGTCTCCATATTTTGTTAGGCATAATGGATTAGGGCATCAATTTTTATTTCGTCAAGCACTTCATACTTGTAGGGGATAATACCAATTTTTACGGCTTTACTTTCATCCGGTCGACTAAAGAGCGGTTTCTCTATATAGTGGCTGGGTTCAAGCTCAAACACCTCCATCGTTTCGCCGGGATTCTGGTAATCCTGGTAATAACAGCGCATAGTGCTTTCTTCTTCTGCCATCCAGGCTAATGCGGCCACCCTTTCGGTATTACTCAAATTGGGTGGCGACCAGTGAAATATCCTTGAACTGCCCAGGTATGCCTGCCCGGCTTTCATATTGATCCGCTTAAAATATTTTTTTAATAATAGGGGTACTAAATCATTATAGGGAAAGCGTGGGAGTGTGCTGCGTGGCCAGCCATTTAGTAAATGGCTCCTGTCAATTACTTCAAGTGCGCCATTGGTTTCATCAACATCTATTAGCGGCACCCATATGGTAAGGCCGGTATAATTATTTTCATCTACATACGCCGGGTCCTGGTGCATGGGGCATAAGCTTTTTTCCTGGCCGGGTTGTTTAGATGTGAATATGCCAAAGAATATTTTACAGCGATCAAAATAATGATTCATGGCCCTGTTAAAACTGATGGTGACAGTATCAGATGCCTTACGCCGGTAATTGGTGTCCATGCTCATATTTGAGGTGGAAAAACCCATTTGTATAGGCTGATCTCTAGAACTTTTATAAGCCTCTTTTAATGTGCTTAATTCTTTAGCGGTTAAAAAATCAACTACTACATAACCTTTATCTTCAAATTCCGCCTGTATTGCAGGATCATTAAAAATTGGTCGCATATGTTATATGTTTAATTTGGAAAAAAGGGTGGATATTGATTTTTAGACTTAGGCAATGGTGCCGCTCTTTCAGATAAAACCATCGATCTTACCGTGTAAAACCATGATAACACAATGGCGAACGGAACAGCTGGGAATACCCAGTAATTATAAACGGGCCTGCTGCCCAGGAAAAGAATAGGGTAGCCTTTTGCCTTGGGATAATCATCAAAAAATAATTTAATGCTATCGTCTACTTCAAGTGGTATACGTTTGATGAAATTGAATGACATCAATACAACCATTTTTGATAATATCTGACATTTTTTACAATAGCCCTGGTAATAGAGCACGATCCTGTTTCGTGGTACAAGATTGTTCTGTTGCATATTTATAATATTTTATTTTTCAGGTATAGGTTCATTCTCACATCTCCCTTCCGATCTACGCCAATACCGTAATAGGATATGGCGCATTGTTCATCAAGTACTTTTGCACTAATTGGGAATGGGGTAAGCAGATACCGGGATGTTGTGTGTTTTATTACGTGCATCCATGATTCGGTATTAAGGTTAACACAAGCATTACAGCCGCATATATCAATTTTAGCATCAAACATTTTGCCCGATGCAATGTGAAATCCAATGTTAAATACGAGGCCCGATAATCTTATTTCTCTTTCGCCAACAACATCATCCAGAAAAAGTGAAAACTCATTACGTAGCAATAAAGGAATAGCCAGGTCATTTAAAGTTGACGGGTGGGATAAACGGAAATAGACCTTAGCCCGCAGGTTTTCCATGCTGCTGCCTTCCAAACCAATGCTCATTATACCAGCATGCTGGCTTGCATGGTCTATAAAATTATCTACTTCAGTATTTTGCGGCATCAGATAGTTTAACCAATCTCTCAGTCTTTGCCATGATGCTTCGTTACCACCACGGCGCCCGTCCATATATACGGCAATACCATCCATATCGGGCGAAGCTCCCAACCAAAGTACACCATCAGGGTAATCATCAAGCGTTTCCTTTTCAACAGGCAAATGGAAGCTGAGCATGTCTTCACAAATTTGCTGAATAGCAGTTGAGCCGGTTATTTCATAAAGTTTTTGGAGCGCATCGTAACTATGGCTATAGCGCTGGCCTGTTGAGCCAATGATACATGCGGGATCACTGATAAAGCGCCCGTTTAAACCATTAATTGATGAACTGATGCAAAACTGCAGCGGGCTGCCATCAGCATTTAAACCAGAACGGCCACCAGGTTGAAACGGGTAATCCTCTCCAGGTAATGCCAGCAATTCATCTCTGAGCTGCAGCACCTGTTTGGCAGGTGCCTTACTAAGTGCTGCAGCAAGGGATGAAAGCTGCTCAATATGATTGATAACTTTTTGTTTAGTATCGAGCATGCTTGGTTGTTGTATTAAACTGGTTGAGGAATGATATTAGCAGGAGTACCATTATTACCGGCTGTGCCTCCGGCGCCTGCCTTGCCGCCGCTACCTGCACTACCGCCTGGCGAACCAGCTTGTCCGGCTGAACCACCTACACCGCCTACACCAACATTGCCACCCTTAGGAGTAGGAGTTGAGGTAACTACATTACCACCATGGTAGGTGATAATGCTGGTACTGCCATAACCACCATTACCCGCATTACCTCCGGCACCACCGTTGCCGCCATTGCCGGCATTGCCGCCAGGGCTGTTACTACAATCACTACCTGCAGGGCAACTTGAAGCCGAGCCGCCGTTTCCGCCGTTTCCGCCTCCCTGGCCGGCGCCACCATTGCCGCCGCTTCCGCCGTCGCCAGCTGCGGCAGTTACAAATAATGTTCCCTGAAGATTGTTTATTTTAATAGTTGCTGTTGGACAGTCGGTACCATTACCTGCATTACCTGCGCCGCCGCCATCAGCGCCGTTACTACCTGCTGTGCCCGGACTTGAGCTTGGGCGACATACTGAATCCCAGTCGCATGACGCGTTAACCCCGTTACCACCACTTGGGGCGGGGTTTGAAAAACCTTGTCCCGGCTGGCCAGCAGAACCATTGGCTCCGGATATAATAATATCACCTGTTAAAGTGCTCATATGATTAATAATTTAAATGTTTAATAATTTTTGATTTTCGTTAGTTTTTAGGTTGAATTCAGTTATTGTTTAACTAATGTTTCAATACTGATATCAGCAGTTGTGTATACAAATATTTGCCCGCCCGGTTCAATGGTTACTGTGCCAAATTGTACAGATACAGGGCCGCTACCGCTAATAATAAGCGGGTTGCCCGGTGATACAACTACATTAGGCGGTGCCGTGTAAACGGCCACCTTTGGAGCAGTTGCGCCACTTTTTAATTTAGGGGCTGTGGTGTGGGCTGTAAATGCTGTTACTTCACTGAGGCTTTTCATTTCAGGAGTAAAGGCGGAATCCGGGTTGGCCGGGTTGGAAAAAATTAATTTTCCTGATGATGCTTTAGTCATAAGATTTATTTTTATTAATGAAAAAAATGAAAATTAGGAATTGGAGCAACCGTCAATAGTATCCTGGATGCCATCCCAAATTGTACCCTCGCCAACTATAAATGGCTTTTTTACAATGGTGTAATTAACGGTGTCTGCAGATGCGTTATAGTCATAATTCAGTAGCACTTCTCCAACCGGAGTGTTGGTAGTGGCCGTTCCGCTTGCAGCGCCCGGGGGTGCGTAAATGGTGCCGTGTTCTTTAAAAGATGTAGTTTTTACACACTCCCAAATAGCTGGAGTAATCCCATTAAAGCTTTTTGTTTTTGCCATGGTTTTATTTTTTAGGTGAAGGAAATAGGTTATAATATTTAATAATTGGTTGCAGGCAGAATGATCAAAATCAATAGTTGCATTATTAACTACGACTTAAAACTAATTTTTATAAGTACCGGAAATAACTTTATTACACTAACTCTGCTTTTATCAATACCAATGAGACTATTGCCACATTGATTAATAATAGAGCTTGAAGTTGTAAGGGCTTACAACTAGCTTGTTTAAGAAATACAGATACTAATAATTGATACATTTAACTATATGTTTGATATAGTGCATTTTGGCAGTTTGCAAATAGGTTAAAGCTGCTTTTTATAGAATAAAGATGAAGTAATAGCCCGCTGTTTATTCATGGTATAATATTACCAGATGAAAATTGTTGTATAAGCCAATTTTGATAAGTAGAGCGGATATTATAAAGGGTGGGATATTTCTCAATAGTTAGCACTTCTGTATTAATTAACTTATTTGAGTTGATTGGTAATGCTAGCCTGTTTTTAAAATAGTTAAGATTTTCACCATGTACTGCGTGCATCATAGCTTGCGTTTCAGATGAATTCATAAACCTGGTTTTCCACTTTTCAATTATAAGTTCGGGTATCAGGCAATAACCAAATAATGTTCTCATCAATGTTGGGTCCCCGGTTAATAAGATCACCGTGCTCATTCCATTAAAATGCCGGTATGGAACGGTTACTTTTTTAACACTATAACCGCTACGTTGAATGCGATATGAAAAATCCAAATCCTCAATGCCAGCAAAAAAGAACTCATCATGGCCTCCAATTAGTTCATAATTTGTTTTGCTCATTAATAATGGGGTGCCTTTTAAAAACTCAAAATTAAAATGGGGATTATATACACTTTCGGTACTTGTGGCAAATGCTCCGTCATTTATAGCAGCTATCATGGGTTGGTGCCAGCTATGCGATGTTATGAGGCAATCATCATGGAAAATTGCTATGAATTTACCCTTTGCAGTAGCAACACCTTTGTTATATGCCTTAGAAACACAGCCTGTTTCCGATTTAATTAAATTGAAATTTTCAAATACCGTTAAGTCAGTTGCAATACCATTATAAACTATTATAATTTCATAAGGTATAGTAGTATTGGCAATTATTGATGGGATAAGAAAATGCCGAACAAAAAAGCAGTTAAAAGTTAATAATATAATACACGAAATAACAGGTTCATCAGATTGTGAATAGGAACTGAGATCTATACTACAAGGCGCAAATTTTTGTATAAAAGCACCACCCTCGCAAAAGCCTTGTTCGGGGTTTTGTGTATATGATGTTATATGCAAATGCTGACCATTCTCTTCACCTGTAATTTTTAAGTGAAAATTATTGGTTTTATGGTTAATACAATCGTCATAAACCACCTCGTTAAAAGTATGTATAAACTCGTTTTGTATTTTACCTATAGCTGGCATTGTGGTTGAATTAAGGAGGTGTAAGGTTTTAATTACTAATTAACATAAAAGTTTTAGTATTGATCAACAAAGAATCCCAATAATTGATGTTTTCCTCCCAACTTTAGTTGAATTTTATTTTACAATTTCTATTAATTTAGTGCTGCAAAAGCCTTTGTATTGTTGTCTGCTCATACCAATTAAACTAATTGCTTCCTGTTTTATACTGCCTTTTTTAATTAGCTGTTTGGGATAGCTCCCAGGCAGATGTTTATTAACCTTAATTGATTTTGCTATTACTTAAACCCTTAAATGTATGCTTAACGTTTGTTTTAGTCCATACCTGTTCTTAAGAACACCTGCCTTAAGTTATGATGATTATAATTCATCCATGCTGGAAGAGATGCTTAACTCGCAGTTTTTTCAGGCGGCAATATTTTTTGCAAGTGAAAGCCTTTATATGGAATTAAGTCGTTGTAACTTTAATTACCAGTCCTTGGATAAAAAGGTAAAACTCAGCCTGCAAAAATATTTTAACAGGATGTGTTATCGGCCAACACCATTTGGCATGTTTTCGGCATTCAGCTCACATAACTGGAGCGATTCTAAAAACACAGGACCTTGTGTTTTGGATAATGAGAAGCATATTTATGTTAACCCTGATTTTCAGTTCACTGTTAACATAGCGAAAAAGATGGAAAAATCAGCCGGGTTCAGCAATGTGAAATATTATTCAAATAATGCTATTTACACTATAAAGGACGAGAAACGGTATTTAACAAGTGCTTTTGATTTAGATCAGGAGAAAACTGATTTTCTGATTTCATCCTATAAGGCAGACAGGCTATTGAATAAACTAATGAGCTTTTGTAAGGATGGGAAAACTAAAATAGAATTAATTACGTGGCTTGATAATTTGATAGATGATAAAGATGATGCCGTGAATTATATTGCCGACCTGGTTGAAGCGGGTTTGTTGGTATCCGAATTGTATCCTAATATGATTGGGGAAAAGTATTTTAACAGGCTGGCAAGTATCGCAGCCAGAAATACAAAAAACAAATTCACTGAAGATATATTAGCCTATGAAAAATTAATCAGCAGTATTAAACAGGAAAGTGATGTGAATATTAAACATCTTACACAAAATAGTTTATATCTGCACCCCGAGAAGAAGCTAAAGTCCATGTTTTATGTTGGTTATGAAAGGATGTCACAATCCTTAATCGACAGAAAATATCAGGACTATATAAAAGATGGCTTAAACTGCCTGAATAAATTAACCTTCGGTGGCGTAACAAAATCACTTGTTAATTTTAAAAGTAAATTTAAGGCCAGGTTTGAGGATCAGGAAATTCCTATACTTCTTGCACTTGATCGTGAGTCGGGGATAGGATATGAGGGGCTGGAAGCCAATTTAGCCACAAGTGAACTATTAGATGGGATCCAGCTGGATCTGCAATCAAACAGTTTGAATTTTAGCTGGACACCTGTTCATGAGTTCTTTTTATCGAAGCTCTCCAAAAATAAGAATGAGGACTACATCTTAATTTCTGACAGAGACCTGGAAAAAATTCAAACGCAATCAGAGTTAAAGTGCCCGCCAAGTTTTTCAGTGTTATTTAGAATATTTGATAATAAAATCTGGATGGAACAAGCTGGTGGCTGCACTTCGGCCGCCATATTAGGCAGGTTTACCTTATTTAGTGAACGAGTGTTGGAAGAAGCCCGTTATGTGGTTTCGATGGAAGAGAAAATCAACAAGGAGGTTGTTTTTGCCGAAATATCTTGTTTTAATGATGAACATGCAGCAAATATTAATTCGAGTGCAGGAATAAGAGCGTATGAGATTCCGATAGGGGTGCACTCCACTCTAAGCAGAGAAAATATCATCAATCTTTCTGATATTACTGTTTCGGTAGTGGATGATGATATTATTTTAAGATCAAAAAAGTTAAACAGGATCATCGTACCAAGATTAAGTTCCGCCTATAATTATAGTAGAAGCGAACTTTCTATATTCCGGTTTTTATGTGATCTGCAGCATCAGGGCCTAAAATCCAATTTCAACCTTGATCTTAAATCTTTGCTTCCCGGTCTTAATTTTTATCCCAGGGTTGAATACAAAAATTGTATCCTTTTTCCATCAACCTGGATTTTGGGAAATGAAGAAATTACCGAAATAGTAGGAGGGAATGATACAAAGGGCAGTTTTCAAAAATTGAGTGAAAAAATCAGGCTCCAAAAATTCTTTGCACTTACTGAGGGTGATAATCAATTAATATTTGATCGGGATAATGCTGAATCAATAATCATGTTTATAACGGTGATAAAGAATAAGAGTTCGGTTGTATTGCAGGAAGTTTTCCTGGATCAGTCGACTTTTGTCGGGGATCAAACCGGTAAGCCATTGATAGGCCAGTTTGCAGCATCAATTTATTCAAATGATATTGCCTATTATCAGAATACTTTAGCGCCTTTACAACGAAAAAGCAATAAAATTAAACGTGTTTATCTGCCGGGCGATGAATGGATCTATCTTAAATTATACTGCCATCCTGCTATATCAAATAACCTCCTGACGAAAAATATTAAGAGTTTGGTAACCTGGCTAAAAAAGCAGCATATTTTAAAAAACTGGTATTTTATACGGTATGCTGATCCTGATAATCATTTAAGAGTACGGGTTCAGATCAATCCGAATGATGGTACAGAAGTGCTGAAATATTTTGAGAAGAAGATACGCCATCAGGTTGAAAAAGGAAGTGTAAACAATTTATTACTGGATACTTATAAACGTGAAATAGAAAGATACGGCGAGTATACTATTGAATATGTTGAAAAGGTATTCCAGGTTAGCAGTGAGCTGATTTTAGCTTATCTTAAAAATATATTTAAAGTCCCAGGCGGTTATTCCGAACTACATTTAGCTATTATATCAGTTAACGCTATGCTTGAGACTTTCTTTCATGAAAATGCCAGGCGAATAACGCTGCTTAAATGTATACATGAAAGCATGAAACATGAATTTGATGATAGTAAACAAGTTAAGTTTCAATTGGATAACAAGTACAGGGAACACTCTTTTTTTATAAACAACATGGAAGCAAACAGGGAGGCTATTATCGTTATTACCGGCAAGAAAGAGTTTAATAATTATTTAAAAGCCCTGGAACTGTTAAGATCCAATACTGGCCAACTTACAGATGAAAAGCTTACTAAGCTGGTTGCAGATTTAATCCACATGCATTTAAACAGGTTGTTTAATGAAAAACAGCGCAAACAGGAGTTTATTATATACTATTTACTTTACAAGTATTATCTATCTGTAGAAGCCCGAAAAGGTAAAATGCCTTTAGTTCTGCCTCCGGCTCCTAAGGGTCATAGTATTGATCATGCTAATGAAGCTGTCTTTAAATGAAATACCGATAGGTAATTCGCTTGACTGCGCCAGTATTACATTATTACCATCAATTGATTTTATCCTGTCTATATTAACAATATAGGATTTGTGTATCCTGATGAATTTTGATAAAGGGATTGCCTTTTCAATCTCTCTCATAGATAAGTAGGTGATATACTTACCCTCGGTTGTATAAATAACTACGTAGTTTTTTAGGCCCTCAATATATAATATATCCGAGTAGTTCAATTGTATCATCCGGCCCTTAATACCGGGGTTTATAAAGAAGTGCTCATTAGCAGGATGCTGGTCTGCCAGGTTTTTTGACCGCAGCAGGTTTTGTACTTTTGTAACAGATTTGGTAAACCGTTCAAATGAAATAGGTTTCAAAATAAAATCGGAGCCATTTTTTTCAAAAGCTTGTACGGCATAGTTAGGGTAGGCAGTAGTGAAAATTACCGAAGTGTATGATGAAATGATGTCAGCAACATCTAATCCAGAAAGTTCGGGCATATCAACATCTAAAAAAACAATATCAACCTGCGCCGCATTTCTTATTTCATTGATGGCCTCAAGAGGGTTTGTATTACTGCCAACCAGGTTTAACCCCGGAAATTTATTGATATACCCAACAAGTGTGTCAATGGCATGATACTCATCATCAATTACATAACATGTATTCATATGTGTTATAATTCAATTTTCAGTATTGATTTATACTCGGTTTCACTATCTTCAATAGTTAATTCATATTTATAGTACATGGCTAAACGATCTTTTACGTTGTTAATTCCAATTCCATAGCCATGATCATGAACTGTTTTCCGTTTACGGTTTTGAGTTATAAAAGTTAAATTATATCCCTCAATTAATACAAATATTTTTGCAGGGTATTCATCAGCTAGCAGATCTCCGTATTTTAAAACGTTTTCAGCAAGTGTGATCAGCACCAGGGGAATGATCCTTAAACCATCGGGATTACCTTCTATCCGAAAATCAATATTAAGCCTTTGACTAAATCTTGCCTGGTTTAATTTAATAAAGCTGTTGATATGTTCAACCTCCGATTCTAGTTTTACTTTGCCATCTTCATCAGCATTAGTCAACGCATAGCGCATTATATCTGATAATAACAATATACTATCAGCAGTTTCCTCCGAAAGTTTTGAAACAGAATTGTATAAAAAATTTAAAGTATTTAACAGAAAATGCGGATTTATTTGTGATCTGAGATATGCGTTTTCTGTACTCAGCAATGTTTTTTCCAGGATCTGATTTTGCAGTTCATTTCTAACGTTTATGTTTTCCAGGTTATCTATAGTTTTTCGATCCTGTATAGTTGACAAAGCAAACCAGTAACCTGTACTTAAACCAATAAAATAAATAGCGCGCCAAATACTCTCTACAAAAAACGACCATGTATTTGTAATTAACCTACTGATTTGGAAGTTGAAGCCTACCAATAAGTTTGTCAGCAAAAACTTAAGCATCATATACAATACAAGTTCAGCTACTATTAGTAATGCCAATATAAAATAGGATTTCCTTTTCCGGTTTATAGCTGTTGGAAACACTAAGTGAGCATTGAAATAGAACAAACCTATATTTAATAAATAATGGCCGGCATAGTCGGGGAAAGTTGTAAACTTTCCTCCAAAGGAAAAACTTACGGCCAATTCATAGACAATAAATATCGCCCAGAAAATAACGTGCAATTTTAAATTCTCAAGTTTTAGTGTTTTCATTAATACCCGTGAAGGCTTTAGGTGACTTCAAAAGTAGTTATTTATATAAATGAATTGATTATGCTGGCCACAATAAGTTTTTCAGTGATACCTAATCAGGATCTAAAAAAACATGAATCTAATATTGTAATTGGTATATACAATAATGCAGTTGGTGTAATAACTTTTTTGAAGCGAAGTGACTTTCATACCTTCTCGCCAAATTAAACTATCAGACATGAAAGCCACCGGACAAAAACTCAAAAAGCTTAAAACTAAGCAAGTTTACGGATTCAAAAAGTATTCGTTTAACGTTGATAACCATGTTGGAGATCCAACAACGATCACTACTGTCACGGTTACGCACATGTTGTTAAATGTGTAATGTAAGACAATACAAATAGGGCGATTGTATGTTATTAATAATAACGCTATGATGTTCTAAGGCCATTAATATATAACTGATCTCGTTTTTACCTAAACCTTATTACATCTTGCTTCAGGCTGCCTCTTCATTAATGAACAGGTATATTCTGAATAATTATGCTATGCCTAAACCAAATTAGTATAATCATAGGATGTAGTCTTACAAAAAGCCTCTAATCGAAAGATTGAGGCTTTTTGTTTTAAAAGAAATTACATTACCTACATTTGTTTAGGACCTAATAAAACGTTTATTTATGAAAAAAACCACGGCTCAAACATTGTTAATTATTGTTTTTTGGTTCAGTCAGAATGCTTTTTCATTTAAGCAATCATTGCCAGAGAAGTCCGCAATAGAAAAGGCTGCCGAGGCAACACTTAAACAACATATTTTGGCCGAAGCCGATTGGGCGATGAAGCAAGAGCCGGTTACTGTAACTGCATTCTTTTGTTCAAGAAGCGCGGGCGGAAAGCATGATTTCTTTTCAGAGGCCGATTATTTTTGGCCTGATCCTAAAAACCCTGGCGGGCCGTATATAGATAGGGACGGCATGACCAATCCTGACAATTTTGTTGAGCACAGAAAAGCGATGATCCGCTTTAGCAGGATTATTGGTGCTTTGGCGTCAGCTTACAAAATAACCGGTGACGAAAAATATGTAAAACAGGCAGTTATTCATCTTAAAGCATGGTTTATTGACCCTGAAACGCTAATGAACCCCAATCTGTTATTTGCCCAGGCTGTAAAAGGTAAATACACTGGTCGTAATTATGGTATAATTGATACCATTCATTTAATGGAGGTTGCTCAGGGAATAATAGTAATGGAAAACGCCAAAGCTATGGATCCGGAAACCGCGGCAGGAGTAAAGAAATGGTTTGCAGCCTATACTAATTGGTTGATGACCAGCAAGCCTGGTATTCAGGAAAAATTAACTACAAACAACCATTCAACCTGCTGGGCTATGCAGGTGGCATCATTTGCGAGGCTTTGCAATAACCAGGTAATACTTGACTCCATGCGTGTGAGGTACAAAACCATTTTACTGCCAAATCAAATGGCTGCAGACGGAAGTTTTCCTTTGGAAATAGCACGTACTAAGCCTTATGGCTATTCTATTTTTAATTTAGATGCAATGGCCACTCTTTGCCAGATCTTATCAACCCCAGAGGATAATTTATGGGTTTTTGAAACACCAGACGGTAAATCAATAAAAAAAGGCATTAATTATTTATATCCTTTTGTGGCAGATAAAAGCAAGTGGACGTTAAAACCGGATGTGATGTATTGGGATAATTGGCCGGTAGCACAGCCATTCCTTTTATTTGGTGCCAATGCTTATGATCAAAAAGCCTGGTTACTGACTTGGGAAAAGCTTGATCATGATCCCCGGGTAGAAGAAGTGATCAGAAACCTGCCTATCCGTAACCCATTGATATGGCTATAATTTAAATGCTCCTGATAAAATTGATCTCATGCCTTATTTAATGGGCGATATTTATATTTTGGTTGTTTATGGTCAGATAATTCAATAAATAGTTAATATTTCATAACTGAATAAAGGAAATAGTAACTTACTTTGGGTTGTATCAATTTTTACCAATTAACCGTTTTCCCCCCATGTCTGAAGTGTTGTCAAAAGACCGCGAAATCTTTGGTTTTATACCAGCGAGAAGCATAGTATCATTTTCACTGGTTACCATGTTATTTTTAATTTGGGGTATACCCAATAACATGAACGATATTTTGATAAAACAGTTCATGAAATCTTTTGAACTAAGCCGTACCCAGGCAGGTCTGATTCAATCGGCATTTTATATGGGCTATTTCTTTTTGGCAGTGCCTTCGGGGCTTATCATGAAAAAGTATTCTTATAAAACAGGGCTTATTGCGGGCTTATTACTTTTTGCATTAGGATGCTGCTTGTTTTGGCCAGCAGCCATCGCCGGTAAATATGGTTTGTTCCTGTTTGCCTTATTTGTTATAGCATCAGGCTTAACTTTTTTAGAAACCGGGGCCAATATATTTATTGTAAAACTGGGCAGTTCTCAATCTGCCGAGCGCAGGCTTAATTTTTCGCAGGCTTTTAATCCTATAGGTGCGGTTTTAGGAGTACTTATAGGTACCATATTTATACTTTCAGGTATTGAGCATAACCCGGTAAAAATTGCAGTCATGAAATTATCGGGCGAGTATCAGCATTATCTGAAACAGGAAACTATGCGGGTTGTTACTCCTTACCTGGTATTAGCAGCATTTGCCGTGTTATGGAGCATTTTGCTGATGTTTACCAAATTCCCCAAAGGTACTGACGAGTTAAAAGAGGAAACACAAGCCCCTGCCAATGCAAAAGAGCTATTAAAATACCCTCATTTTTATAAAGGGGTACTTTCACAATTCTTTTACTGCGGGGCACAAACCTGCACCTGGAGTTTCTTTATTCAATATGTTCAGGATTATACAGGTGAGCCCGAGAAAATAGCAGGGTACTTTTTAACCGGAACACTGGTAGCATTTGGTCTCGGCAGATTTTCGGCTACCTATATCATGCGCTATGTATCACCCGGTAAGTTAATGGGGATTTATGGAGTGATAAATATAGCCCTGGTTGTTATTGCTATATTATTTCCGGGTGTTGTAGGGGTTTGGGCCATATTTTTCACCAGCTTCTTTATGTCATTAATGTACCCTACAAACTTTGCCCTCAGTATTCGTAGCCTGGGTAATAACGCTAAAATTGGCGGCTCAATAATGGTGATGGCTATTGTTGGTGGCGCATTCTTCCCGCCAATAATGGGCTTGATCGCTGAGTCGGCAAAAAGTATGGCTGTTGCCATGGTAATACCATTAATATGTTACCTGTATATTGCTTATTATGCGTTTAGAGGTTCAAAAATACCCAATGAACATGCAGAAGAAATATCTGCAGAAACAAAAGTATTATCTATTCATTAAATATATATGCCCGATAAAAATTTCAAACCATATGCTTTGGATATGTCACCGGTAATTTTTGGTACCAGTGGCTTAGGCAACTTGTTTGTAGCCTTAAATGATGATGTTAAACAAGAGATAGTAAAAGAGTGTATTGCCCATACTCAGGGTAAGCTGATCTTTGATTCGGCTGGTAAATATGGGGCAGGCTTAGCGCTTGAATCATTGGGTAAATGTTTAAAAGCTTTAAATGTCGACCCGGACGATGTGATCATCAGTAATAAATTAGGATGGATACGTACAGAGCTTAAAACACCTGAGCCAACTTTTGAGCCCGGTGTTTGGCGCGATCTAAAATATGATGCTGAGCAACACATCAGTTACGATGGTATTATTGAATGTTTTGAACAGGGGAATGAATTGCTGAACGGATATATTCCGCAAATGGTATCGGTACATGATCCGGATGAGTACCTGGCTAAAGCGACGTCGGCAAGTGAGGATGAAAAATTATATAACGATATTTTAGATGCATACCGCGCGCTTGAAACATTAAAACGTGATGGCAAGGCTAAAGCGATAGGCGTAGGGGCCAAAGATTGGCGATCAATAGCCCGTGTTTACGAGGATGTAGATTTGGATTGGGTGATGATTGCCAATAGTATGACCATTAAAAACCACCCAAAACCTTTGCTTGATTTTATGAAAAGGTTGGAAGATGATGGTGTGCAGATCATCAATTCTGCCGTGTTCCATTCCGGTTATTTAATTGGCGGTGATTATTTCGACTATAAACTTATTGACGCAAATGCGCCTCAACACAAAACATTAATCAAATGGCGGGACGACTTTTTTAAACTATGTGGTAAATTCAATATAAAACCGGCTGAAGCTTGTGTGCAATTTGCATTAATGGTGCCTGGGGTAAAAAGCATTGCACTGAGTACTACTAATCCTAAAAGAGTAAAAGATAATATAGCAATGGCAGAGGTAGCGGTGCCAAAAGCATTCTGGGAAGAAATGATCAGCAATGAATTGATAGATAAAAACTGTTTAGAATATACCAACATCCTGTCATGAAGAGATACTGTTTAGCACTTGACCTGGTAGACGATCCTGCATTAATTGCAGAATACGAGCATTGGCACAAAAAAGAAAATATATGGCCCGAGATCACAGAAAGTATTAAGGATGCCGGTATTGTTAGTATGCAAATATACAGAACAGGTAATCGCCTGTTTATGATAATGGATACTGCTGATGATTTTGATTTTGATATAAAAACGGCGATGGATACCGATAACACAAAAGTGCAGGAATGGGAAGAGTTGATGTGGAAGTTTCAACAGCCTTTACCATGGGCTGAACCAGGTGAGAAATGGGTATTAATGGATAAAATATTTCGATTAGGCTGACATGGCAAGGATTGATTCGCATCAGCATTTCTGGAAATATGATCCGGTTAAATATGATTGGATAGATGACAGTATGCCGGGCATCAGAAGGGATTTTTTACCACATGATCTGGAGCCTGTTTTAAAGGCTAATGGGTTTGATGGTTGTATTACTGTTCAGTCCCATCAATCAGAACAGGAAAACGATTTTCAGTTAGCTAATGCTGATAGGTACAACTTTATAAAAGGGGTAGTAGGATGGGTTGATCTTCAATCGCCAAATATTGAGGCACGATTAGCCCATTATAAACAGTTTAAA
Organism: Mucilaginibacter mallensis; assembly: GCF_900105165.1. Classification (NCBI taxonomy): domain Bacteria; kingdom Pseudomonadati; phylum Bacteroidota; class Sphingobacteriia; order Sphingobacteriales; family Sphingobacteriaceae; genus Mucilaginibacter; species Mucilaginibacter mallensis. The sequence continues at coordinate 2,657,162 of NZ_LT629740.1, read as the reverse complement.
AAGATGAAAGGTTTTCGTCATGTATTGCAGGGAGAACCTCAGCGCGATCTGATGCTGCAACCGGCCTTTTTACATGGCATAAGCTTGTTAAAGAAATACAATTATACCTATGATATCTTAATTTTCCCCGATCAATTAAAATATATAGCAAAGTTTGTAGCGCAGTTCCCTGATCAGCTTTTTGTTATTGACCATATAGCAAAACCCAATATAAAACAGGCTGAAATAGTCGAGTGGGAAAAAGATATAAAGTCAGTTGCCCAATTTGAGAATGTATTTTGCAAAGTATCGGGCATGGTTACCGAGGCCGATTGGCAAAATTGGAAACCAGCTGATTTTAATCCGTATCTGGATGTTATAGCAGATAATTTCGGTAGAGACCGCATTATGTTTGGTTCCGACTGGCCGGTGTGCAAAATTGCTGCTGAATATGAGCAGGTAGCAGGAATTGTAGCAGCATACTTTTCAGCTTTTAGTCAAACAGAACAAGAAAATATTTTTGGCGCAAATGCTGCCAGATTTTATAATATCTAAGCTGAAATTATTCCTTCTCTAGCTCTTTTTTGGATTCCCTTAGCTTTTCCATTTCATCTTTTGGCAATACGGGGTATTTCAACTTCAGATTTTCAATGGTTTGCAGTATAATGGTTGATATGGCTATACGCGTAAACCATTTCTTATCTGCCGGTACTACAAACCAGGGGCACTCTTCTGTAGCTGTTTCTGTTATGGTTGTTTCATATGCTTTCATATAATCGTCCCATCTGTCGCGCTCCAAAATATCACTTGCTGAAAATTTCCAGTTTTTCTCCGGATCGTCAATACGTTTTAAAAAACGCTGTTTCTGTTTCTGTTTTGAAAGATGAAGGAAAAACTTAATTATAACCGTTCCATTTGCATGCAGGTGTTTTTCAAAATTACGGATGCTTTCATAACGCTGATCCCAGAACTTTTTATTGATATGCTTAATATCACTAATTCCCGGAATGTTCTCTTTTAATATCAACTCTGGGTGTACTTTGGTTACTAGTACGTTTTCATAATGGGAGCGGTTGTGGATACCTATGCGCCCGTCTTCTGGCAGGGCTAGATAATGCCTCCATAAAAAGTCGTGTTTATAATCCTCAGGCCCCGGTTGCTTAAAACTGAATACCTGGCAGCCCTGTGGGTTTAATCCCGACATGGTGTGGGCAATAGCACTATCCTTACCCGCTGCATCCATCGCCTGGAAAATGATAAGTAATGAATATGTATTTGCAGCATAAAGCTCTGTTTGCAGTTTTGCTGTTTGCTTTATAAGGTCCTTTAAAATGGCAGCCGCATCTTCCTTTTCGTAGTCGGCCGAGTAAGAGGTATCGTAATCTTTTAACGAAAAATTTTTATCGTTGGTTATTTTAAATTGATCCGGTAAGCTTTTCATAAGATAGAATGGTTACTAAGTAATGATTATAGGTTTATATCTCCTGCAGATCGCAATAGTAAATATACTATTCCTTTTTTAAACCTGTATATCGGCATTAAACAAGAAACCTCAGTTATATGCAGTTTTAATAAATGGTTACTTTAGAGACCTAATTGAAAGACATTATGATAAATGAAAACGAAAAACCTGAATTTTGGGAATCCGCCTTTATCAACAAGCAGGAAATGTGGGGATTTGAACCATCAAAGTCGGCAGTACTGACAAAGGATTTTTTTGTACAAAAGTCAGTGAAAAATATCCTCATTCCCGGAATTGGCTATGGTCGGAATGCACAAATTTTCAGGGATCATGGAATAGTAGTTACAGGTATTGAGCTATCAAAAACTGCTATTGATATGGCCAGAAAGCATTACGGAGCAGATATGACCATTTATCACGGTTCTGTAATCGATATGCCTTTTGACAAATGCCTGTATGATGGAATATTCTGCTATGCCTTAATTCATTTGTTAGACGAAAGCGAACGGGAGAAATTGATCCATGATTGCTATAATCAACTGGCAGACAATGGTTATATGGTTTTTACGGCAATTTCAAAAGAGGCTCCAACATATGGACAGGGTAAATTAGTGAGCAAAGATCGTTATGAAATATTCGATGGGGTTAAAATGTTTTTTTATGACAGAGAATCGGTTCAAGCAGAGTTTAGCAAAGCTGGATTGTTTGAGATAACGGAAGTTACCGAGAACTATCCATTCTTATTAATCAAGTGCAGGAAAGGCGATCAATAATATTATGAAAGTGGTTATATAGATCATTCTGGATTTTCCCCGGTTAGATTCTTTCTGGTGATTCCTTGTATACTTCAGTGCAAAGGGATTTAAAGAAAAGCACTTTAAAATTTTCGATATTTTTCTTCAAAAATAAGTAGAATAATACTGTCTATCCCGCCTCATTTTGATAGTATAATTTATCCTCCTAAAAAAATATTAGCACAATGAAGATTTTACACAAATAAATATACCTTTGGTTCTTATCCTATTCTATTCCATTATTGATGGAATTAGAGTTTAAAGAAAATGTCAAAACCTAATAAAAATACGTTTGATGAGAGATATATATGACCAGATACATGAGCTTGAGGGCATACCCAGGCTAACAAAGCACGAGCAATTTGTACAGGGCATTATCAATGCGGTTGATAATAGAGTGGTTGTGGTAGGCGATCTGCTGCCATCAGTCAACAAGTTGATGAACGAGTTGGGTTTTGCCAGGGAAACCATCATGAAGGGCTACAAGGAACTCATCAAGCGCGGCATTGTAGAATCTCGTAATCGTATGGGCTTTTTTATTGCCAGTGCAGATACCGGGCAAAGCCTGCGAGTAGCACTGTTGCTTTATGCGTTTGACACTTTCCAGGAAACCTTTTATAAAACATTTAAGAAACACCTCGAACCAGAGGTGCATCTTGATTTGTTTTTCCATCATAACAATATCGATATCCTGGATACCATTATTGGCAATATACGCGGCAAATATGGTATGTATGTAGTGGCTCCAATCCCCAACCCGCGCACCAGTAATATTCTCAAAAGTATTCCCCCGAATAAGTTCCTGATGATTGATCGTTTTGAACAAATGGAGGGAGATTTCTCTTACGTTACACAAGAGTTTGAACAAGCTACTTACAAAGCTTTTTGTGAATTGAAAGATGTAGTAACGCGCTATGATGAATTTGTTTTCTATTACCGCCCATCTACAGATACGCCAATTGAAATTTTGCGATCTTTTAAAAGATTTATTAAAGAATACGGCATAAAAGGAACCATACAAACAGAATACACCCCGGGCACCATCACCAGTGGGAAAGTATACTTTACGATCAATAATACCGAATTATGGGCCATGCTGAAAGACTGCATTGATAAAAATCTTGACCTTGGTACTGATGTAGGCATTCTGTCGCACAATGACGATATGGTGAAAGAGATCATTTGCGGTGGTATAACCACTTATTCTACCGATTTCAGGTTGATGGCAGAAGAAGCGGCTGCGTTTGTAATGTCCGGAAAGCCGGTCAAAAAGATCATCCCTACAACGCTCATCAGGCGAAAATCATTGTAGCTTAATTTCTGTTATATATTATCAACACCGCATTTTAGTTTGATATGCTGCTTAGTTTTATTATTTGTACCGGTTTGGTAGCCTTGATCTCGTGGCTCAAAACAAGACGGACACGCCTTAAAACGGTTAATGATTATTTTTTAAGCAATCGCAGCCTTGGTTTTGTGCTGGTTGGTTCCTCTATTTTTTTAACCAACCTAAGCGGCAACTTGCTCATCGGCGAAAACGAGTCGGTGTATATCAATAACATGTCTGTTATGGCCTGGGGGATGACATCTATCCTGGCCATGCTTGTAGTTTCGGAATTTTTGCTGCCGGTTTATTTGCGTATAGGTGCTATCACTACGCCCGATTTTTTAGAACACCGTTTTGATGCTGTTACCAAAAGAATCGTATCTATTGTTTTTCTGGCCAGTTATGCAATCAATCTTATTCCCACTATTTTATATGGCGGCGCTTTGGCCATGAACGGCATATTCCACGTTAGCCAGCACACAGGGTGGGGGGCAACTACCACTTGCTGTGTACTCATTGTGATTATCGGCATTTCGGGTAGTTTTTACTCTATTCTGGGCGGCCTGCGGGCCATGAGCATTTCTGATACGCTATTGGGGCTGGGTATGATGACTGGCTGTCTTCTTATATCTTATTACGGGTTTAACTATCTCGGTCATGGCAATTTATTAGCCGGAGTGAGGGTGATATTGCATCAAAAAAAAGAACATCTTAACGCCATCGGCTCAGCTACAGATGCGGTGCCCTTCAGCACAATTTTTACCGGCATGTTGCTCATGAACCTGTATTACTGGGGCATGGAGCAATTTATAGTACAGCAGGCGCTCGCTTCAAAAAACCTGAAAGAGTGTCAGAAAGGTATAGCGTTAGCCTGCGTGGGTAAATTACTAGCCCCGTTAATTTTGAATTTGCCGGGATTGATTGCCGTGCATTTGTATCCCCATCTTGATAATACCAGGGAAGTGTTCCCTAGGCTAATCTCGGATATTCTGCCCGGTGTTTTTCAGGGTTTTATGGCATCCATCGTTTTAGGTGCCGTTTTCAGTACTTTTAACGCAGGCCTCAACAGTTCAGGAACATTGTTTATTATGAATATTTACAAGCCCTGGCTTGATAAAAGCGGTAAGCAGAAAAATGATGAGCAGTTGGTGCGAAGCAGTAAGATATTTCAGGTACTGCTCACGCTGATGGGATGTTGTATAGCGCCGTTCATTATTTTATTTAAAGGAGGTTTTTATACTTATATCCAAATGCTGTCCGGCTTTTTCACCGTACCTGTATTCTCCGTTTTGCTCGTAGGCTTTCTAACGCGCAGGGTGCCGCCTGTAGCTGTAAAAATCGGACTGGCCTTTTTTATATTGACCTATGCCAGCGTTATCCTTGTATTTCAGCCGCCAATGCATTACCTGCATGTGCTGGCTATATTATTTGTATTAACAGTTGCTATAATGCTGTTGATAGGGCGACTGTTCCCGCTCAAGGTACCTTATCAAGCAGAAAAACATCCGGTAGTAGATATTCAGCCCTGGCGCTACCGGCATTGGGTAAGTGCGTTGCTCATTACCCTCATGGTACTCGCCTTTGTCTTGTTCTCGTCGATAGGGATCGCCGGTAGGTAGTCTTCAGTTCGCAATTTGACGGCGTATAACGGGCAAAGGATCTTATCTGTTTGCTTTTATATCTGTACTATTCTATACCTTAATTATAAATTTATTTCCACGTTTGTTAACTACTTTGCCAAACGCCGGAGTTAAAGGGTTTTTCCAGAAAATTTTTAAAAAAAATATGTATTCATAAAAAGATATTGTAAATGATATTATACTTTCAGTGATATGATTAATAACGATTTAGTTGGTAAAAATGTAGCTTTTATAAAATTTTAAGTGTGCAGAACTGTCGCCTTCACACAAACAATTGAATAGGTAGATAATGAGGGTATTAAAAAGTATTAAGGAAAATTTGCAAAAGTCATTTTATATTTTCACTTTTGAATTATAGTATAGTATAGAATAGATAAATGATTTTTATACTATTTGCCAATTATCAACCAGTTGCTTAAAGATTAGTGTTCTCCATTATATAATGCGTTGCTTGCAGCACATGGTAAAAATGGTTTTTGATGCATAGGCATAGCAATTGTTTGCTGCGAAGTAAACAAAGGCATTATGCGACTGGCGAAAGGAAATTATAGAAAAGTAATCAACCAAATTTTAAACCATATAACACCTCTTACATGAACCAAAAAGAAAAGCTACCGAAAGGGAAACCTAAGGCCCGATGCTTAATTCAGCCTTATTCTACAATGTCTTTTAACATTCCATATTAAACGAAACCAATTCAATTTAAATTATGAAAATATTTACTCATTCCATTTTAAAGGATCGCGATATGAGGCAAGACTTTTCCGGTGTTTGCCCTAAAAGGCAGTTTACGGCCGGGAAGTGCAAGCTTGCTTTGTTTCTTCTGATCCTTTTACCCTTATTCACATTGAATACCTACGCGCAAACCATTACAGTCGGCGGTACGGTATCTGACAACAGCGGGACACTGCCGGGAGTCAGCGTTACAATCAAAGGCACAAGCACTGGGGTAAGTACTGACATTAAAGGGCAGTACACGCTTAAAGTGCCTGGCAATGCTGTGCTTGAATTTAAAATGATCGGCTATAAAACGCAGGCGGTGGATGTCAATAACCGGAAAACCGTTAACATTAAACTGGAAACTGACAGCAAATCACTTGATGAAGTGGTAGTTGTTGGTTACGGTGCCCAAAAGAGGGTTAATTTAACAGGATCAGTTTCGACCATATCAGGAGAAGATATGATCAAACGACCGGTGGTAAACACAACCACTATGCTAGAGGGGCTTGCTCCAGGCGTGTCGGTTGTGCAGGGCAGTGGCGAACCGGGAAATGAAAATGCTTCAATTACTATCCGGGGTGTGGGTACTTTCAGCGGTGCTGGTACCTCACCTTTAGTATTGATTGATGAAGTTCCCGGCAACCTGAACGACGTTAACCCCTTAGATATTGAAAGTGTCTCTGTATTGAAGGATGCTTCCTCTGCGGCCATCTACGGCTCACGGGCGGCCAATGGGGTAGTTTTGGTAACTACAAAGAAAGGTAAAGCAGGCAAACTTAAAGTTGAGTATGACGGAAATTTGGGTTTCTCCACCTACACTAAAATGTTTCAAATTGTTACCAATTCTGTTCAGTACATGAATATGTACAATACAGCACGTATTAATTCGGGGCTTACCGACACAACACAACTATACACGCCGGCTGAAATTAACGCTTACGCGACGCATCCGAATGACCCTTTGTATCCAAACACGAATTGGTTACCATACCTTTTCAGGACAGGTACAACACAGACCCATAACCTGACGTTCAGCGGAGGCAATGATAAAACAACCTATAATATCAATTTTGGCTACGTAGATCAAAACGGTATTATGCGCGGGTTTGATTACAAAAAATACAATATTCGTACAAACCTACAGTCCAAAGTAAATGATCATATCACTTTTGGAACTAATATCCTGATGAAGTCAGGTATAACGGATGCAACGTCCAATGGATCTGAAGATATGTTCTTGTCAACATTATCACAAGCGCCCACTTATGGCCCTTATACAGCGGATGGCAGTGGTCACTTTACCTATAAGACATATCCTTTTGAATACAATAATAAGAACCCTGTTGCGGTGTTGGATGACGGCTTATATCATGATACCAAGGACTATGAAGCGGACATCCAGGGTTGGGCAAATGTAAGCTTCAATAAAGATTTTTCATGGTATACCAAGGCTGCATTTAACGGAGAATTTGATACTTACAAAAACTTTGTTCAAAACATCCCTGAATATTATTATGGAACCGGGCAATTGGGTACAACTCTTGACCTGGGACAAGGCTTAACCGTGCAGGACGAGCATACAATTTACTCCAATTTATTCAGTTACTTAAAATATAACCACTCCTTCGGTTCCCATACTATTATGGCACAGGCCGGCTGGAGCATAGAACAAAGTAATTACGAATTTCTGCAGGCTTACAGGCAGAATTTTGTGGACCCTGCCTTGCAGGAGATAAGAGCCGGTAGTACCGATCACATTACCAATGATGGTACCAGCAACGGATGGGCGCTGGAGTCATGGTTCGGCCGTGTGGATTACAATTATAAGGAACGTTACCTGCTGGAAAGCAATATCCGTTTTGATGGTAGTTCTAAATTCGCACCCGGTAATAAATGGGGGACTTTTCCTTCCGCATCTGCTGGTTGGAGAGTTACGGAGGAACCATTCGTTAAGGCACTCAATTTAAATTGGCTCAGCAACTTTAAATTCAGGGGATCATGGGGGCAGGTAGGTAACCAAAATATCAATGGAAGCCTTTATCCTTATCAGGCATTGTTGAATTTTACCGGTGCTTATTCGTTTGATAATCAAAGCTTAACTACGGGTGTTGCGCAGACACAATTGAATAATCCTCAATTGAAATGGGAAACAACAACCATGACAGACATCGGCGCGGATATTACGCTGGTAAAGAATTTTGGTATTACTTTTGACTGGTACAATAGGGTCACTTCAAATATTCTTAGGCAATCCCAAATCACGGCTGTTGTTGGGCTGCAGGCTCCTATTGTTAACGATGGAACGGTTGATAATAAAGGTGTTGAACTTGGTCTTACCTATGGCAATTCCGTAAAAGGAGGTGCACTTGAAGGGATGACCTATAATTTTGGCCTCAACCTGGATCATAACACCAATAAACTGGTGAAATATGGCGCGCCTGATATTTACGGTAACAGTATTAATGAGGAGGGTTATCCAATCAATTCTTTTTATATGCTGAAGGTGGTCGGAATTTTCCAGAATAAGCAGGAAGTTGCAAATTCTCCTAAGCAATACGGTGACAATACGCAGCCTGGTGACTTAAAGTATCAAGATACTAACGGCGATGGAAAAATTGATGATAATGATAAGGTGATTATTCCGGGTGTTGTTCCAAAATTAAATTATTCCTTTAGTGCGAATGCCAGTTGGAAAGGCTTTGATTTGTCAGTGTTAATGCAAGGTGTATATGGTGTTAAATACTTTGTTAATGATTGGGGTACAATCCCATTTGTGCAAGGTGCGCCACCAACCACCAACTGGCTGAACGCGTGGTCGCCCACAAATCCGTCTACAACGATGCCTCGTCTATACTGGGGATTTAATGCGCCGCAAAGTCTGACCCGCCCGTCTACTTTCTTTCTGCAGGACGGTTCATACCTTAGGGTGAAAAACTTGGTATTCGGGTATACTATTCCAGCCAGTGTTACCAAACATATAGGTATTGATCGCCTTAGGGTATATTTCTCAGGCGACAACCTGTTCACCTTTACGAAGTATCCTGGTCTTGATCCGGAACGCGCGGGAAGTGGTGATTTCCTTACCTATCCGCAAAATAAAATATATTCCTTTGGTGTAAATGTGACCTTTTAAGAATTGATAAAATGAAAAAACGAATATATATCATCATATGCATGGCCGTAGTTTCGACACTGGGCGCATGTAAAAAATCGCTCGATTTGAATCCGACGGATCAATTGGCAACTACAACCTTTTACAAACAAAAAAGTGACTTTGACGAAGCGCTGGCCGCTGTTTACGGTTCCTTACAAACCGAGGAGTTTTCCTACGGAATGGGTTTTCGGGATTGTCTTTCTGACAACGGCTATGCTCAGTTTAATTCAGGTTCGGTTACCAGTATTGATCAGGGTAATCTGAGCGCAACAATCGGAGGTTATCAGCAGTCAATTTACGACGATGCTTATACCACCATTGCGCGTGTAAATAGCTTTTTGGCGCAGCTTACTGCCTACCAGGGAGCTGATGTTACCGATGCTATCAGAAAACAATATACTGGTGAGGTAATGTTTGTCAGGGCATTCATGTATTATCAGCTGTATACCATTTATGGCGATGTTCCTTTAGTAACCCAACCATTAACACTTGCAACACAGAAGCAACCGAAAGTTCCAGCTGCACAAATATTGGCACAGATTGAGAGCGACCTGAATTATGGTATAAACAATTTAGGTACTGGACCCTACATCAGCAACTATGGACATGCTTGCGCATCATCGGCGCAGGCTTTATTGGCACGTGTATTAATTTTTGCTGCTTATCAGGGTACAGGAGTGGTTGATCCAACAATAATGGGGCAAGTGCGCGACTTATGTAAGTCGGTGTTAACGCAATACTCTTTGGATCCTAACTATATCAGTCCTTTCAGGGATGCAACCCAGATGACCAGCAAAGAGGTTATTTTTACGATCAATTTCCTGGCACCTAACAACACTGCGCCCTGGGATCTGTATTATGGCGACTGGGATGCCTGTGCGCCTTATGAAAATCTCGTAGATGACTATGAGTGTACTGATGGTTTACCTTGGGGAACTTCGCCACTGACGGATAAAGTAAATAACTTTAATAATCGGGACCCCCGGTTGGGAATGACGATTTATAAGGGTTATGTCGATTTCGGGAACGGTGAGGTTCATCATCCCTCAAATCCGGTTCCAACCGGATACGGTACAAAAAAATTCCTGGAACCCAAGAATATACCTTATGGCTTTTCTACATTAAGCCAGCAGGATGCCGTTATCATTCGCGCAGCTGAAGTAATGCTGATGTATGCTGAAGCTGAAAACGAGTTATCAGGTCCGGATGCAACCGTTTACCAATTGACTACGGCCATTCGGGCCAGGGTAAGTATGCCTGCTTATCCGGCCGGCCTGTCGCAGGACGAAATGCGCCAGCGGATACGCCATGAACGCAGGGTAGAACTGGCGTTTGAGGGATTACGCCATTTTGACCTCGAGAGATGGCATATTGCAGGCCAGGTACTAAACGGGTTGAATACAGGGATAATTACTTTTAATTGGCAAGATAAATTTTATAAATGGCCATTACCACAAACCGAAATAGATAAGAGCGGCGGCATATTGGTTCAAAATCCTGATTACAAATAAAACTGAGTTATTTAATTTATATCGTTAATGAGTGTAATAAAGTCCAGCAATGGACTTTATTCATAATTTAAGTATAACAGAAAAAAGATCGTATTCATTGTCGGGATGAAGACCCGGGTCAATATTATTTAAGGATTATAAAAGCATCATACAATTGAAAATAATAGATATATATACAAAGGGCAGATATATTATACTGGGTTTAGCAACAATTGCCTGCTGCGGGCATGCGAAAGCGCAGCAAATAACAATACCAATAGAAACAGAGCAGACAGCTGTTGTTTTACAAACGGATACCGCCAGGCATTTAAATACGATTTATATAGGGAAGAAGCTGGAGAAAATAAATGAATATGAATTTGTTACCGGCGAATATAAACAAACGGTTGATTATAGCGGGATGTATAACTCCGCTTACACACCGGCGGGTTCACGGAACCTGCTGGAACCAGCCATCGCAGTAACGCATGCCGATGGTAATAATTCGCTTGATCTGCAGTATGTTAGTCATACCCAAACTAAAATTAGCAATGATATTTCACTTTTAACCGTGCAGCTGAAAGATCCGGCCTATAACTTCCAGGTTACCCTGTACTACAAATCCTACTATAAAGAAAATGTAGTTGAACAATGGAGTGCCATACAGCATCACGAAAAGGGAAATATTGTACTGCGGAAATTTGCTTCAGCTAACCTTAATTTGTCTGCAGGTAGCTATTGGCTTCGGCAATATCACGGCGATTGGATCAGAGAGATGCAGCCTGAGGAAACCTTATTGACACATGGCATCAAAACGCTGGATTCGAAACTGGGAACGAGGGCCAATCTTTTTATGCCTTCCATATTTATGATTTCGCTCGACGAGCCGGCCACCGAGGATCACGGCAGCGTTCTGTTTGGCGGCCTGGAATGGAGCGGAAACTTCAAAACGGATTTCGAAATTGATCCGCAGGATAACCTCCGGATTATATCCGGGATCAATAATTATGCGTCAGCTTACCAGCTCAAACCGGGTGAAGTATTTGAAACCCCACCTTTTTTATATACGTTTTCAACCGAGGGAAAAGGTAAAGCAAGCCGCGACCTGCAATCCTGGGCCCGTAACTATAAATTGGTTGACGGTAAAGGTTCAAGACTGACCCTGCTCAATAACTGGGAATCTACCTATTTTGATTTTAATGAGGCTAAACTTAACGGATTGTTAAAAGATACCAAAAAACTCGGTGTCGATCTTTTCCTGCTTGACGATGGCTGGTTTGGTAACCAGTTTCCGCGGAACGATGATCATGCCGGCCTGGGTGACTGGCAGGAAAATCGTAAAAAACTGCCAAATGGTATTGCGGCTATCGCGAAGGAAGCACAAAACGAGGGTGTAAAGTTTGGGATCTGGATCGAACCGGAAATGGTTAGTCCGAAGAGTAGCTTATACCATCAGCATCCTGACTGGGTAATTAAGCAACCCAACAGACAGGAATATTACTTTCGAAATCAACTGGTACTTGACCTGAGCAATCCCCAGGTACAGGACTTTGTATTCCATATTGTCGACTCCTTATTTATTAAGGATCCGGCACTGGCCTATATTAAATGGGATTGTAATGCCGTAATTTATAATGCTTACGCTGTTCATTTGCACCAAAATCAGTCGCAGTTTTATGTTGATTATGTCAGGGGTTTGTATAAAGTATTACAGCGAATCCGGGCCAAGTACCCGGAGGTGCCGATGATGTTGTGTTCAGGTGGGGGCGGGCGTGTAGATTATGGTGCTTTGCAATATTTTACAGAATTCTGGCCGAGCGACAATACTGATCCTATTGAGCGAATATTTATTCAGTGGGAAAACTCCTACTTTTATCCGGCAATTACAAGCGCTAACCATGTAACCGATTGGGGTAAAGAATCTTTAAAGTTTCGGGTCGATGTTGCTATGATGGGCAAGCTAGGATTTGATATTGTGGTTAGCAAACTCGGTGGTGATGATCTTACATTTTGCCAGAACGCGGTGGCAACCTACAATGAAATAAAGCCGGTGGTATGGCAGGGAGACCAATACAGACTGTCAGATCCGCGAAAGGAAAATACGGCTTCGCTACTCTATGTAAATGCTGATAAGTCGACTGCGGTTATGTTTACTTACCTGGTTAATTATCGCTATGACGAAGGAAGTAAAAGACCAATTTTACTGAATGGACTAGACCCTGAAAAGAAATACCGTATCAAAGAGATTAATTTATACCCGGGCACCTCACCGGCCATCGACCATGAAAAGGTTTACACAGGGGATTTTTTAATGAAAGTCGGCCTGAATCCTGAAGTAAATGCTAACAGGACCAGTGTGATACTCGAATTGAATGAAATAAAATAATTGGCGTTATAATATGACGAAAACGGAAATAAAAAATACTTTTATGCAGATTCAACCCGACGATGAAGTGCAGGTCGGGCTTACTGATTTAGAGCGAGGAACAAATATGTCAACCTATCTTTCAGGGCTTATTAAAGCATATTTTAAATTTACTTTCGTTATGCTTTTTGCTTGTGTATGTTTATTTGCAAAAGGACAGGACAAATCTGCTGTAACTAATGCAGGCCTGCCTTACAGCAACTATTATACACTGGCCAATAAATTAAATAATTTTAAGCAGGTAATTGCCACCAGGAAAAACGTTACAGTAACATTCCTAGGCGGCTCCATTACCTACAATCCGGGCTGGCGACAGATGGTTTGTAAATACCTTACAGATAAATTCCCGAATACTGAGTTTCATTTTATTGCTGCAGGTATACCATCATTAGGAAGCCTGCCACACGCATTCAGGTTGCAGCACGATGTACTTGATTCGGGCAAAACCGATCTGATGTTTATTGAAGCCGCCGTAAATGACAGGGTAAACCATACCGATAGTATAACACAGGTAAGGGCCATGGAAGGGATAGTAAGGCATGCTAAACGAAGTAATCCTGACATGGATATCATACTGATGGCCTTTGCTGATCCCTACAAAACAAGTGATTATAACAAAGGCCTTATTCCAACTGAAATAGCGAACCATCAAATGGTTGCTGAACATTATAACCTGCCGTTTATAAACCTGGGTAAAGAGGTTCGTGATAAAATAAATAATAAAGAATTTAGTTGGGAAGGTGATTTTAAGGATATACACCCGGCGCCCTTTGGCCAGCAATTGTATTTTGAAAACATAAAAAGCCTGCTGAATGCTTGTTTCAATAGTAAGACCAAAAAGATAGTTAGATCACCATTGCCTAAACCGCTGGATAAGGCAAACTTTGAGCACGGCAATTATTACAATATCAGTAATGCCCGCTATAATTCGGGCTGGACAATTGATAACAACTGGAAACCAACCGATGGCCTTGGTACGAGAGAGGGTTTTGTAAATGTACCTGTATTAAGTTCCGCAACACCGGGCTCAACATTGTCATTGCCTTTTAACGGAACTGCGGTAGGTGTAGCCATTGTTTCCGGCTCGGATGCAGGCATTGTTTCATACAGGGTAGATAATGGCCCTGAAAATACTATCGATCTATATACCGAATGGAGCAGCATGCTGCATTTACCATGGTACCTGTTACTGGATAGTGATTTAAAACCCGGAAATCACACGCTAACTATCACCATAAGCCAGCTAAAAAATAAAAATAGTAAAGGCAACGCCTGCCGCATAGTTAACTTTTTGGTAAACAACTAATAATAGTACAACTTATTTAACATAAGTATGATCCGTAAGATTTCTCTATTCACAATACTTAGCACCGTAATAATTAATACGTGTTTCGGGCAACAGCCTTTAAAATTATGGTATGACAAGCCTGCACAGGTCTGGGAAGAAACTTTGCCATTGGGCAATGGCCGTTTAGGCATGATGCCCGACGGTGGTGTGGCCAACGAAAATATTGTACTGAACGATATTACGCTATGGTCAGGTGCACCGCAGGACGCTAATAACTATAATGCTTATAAAGTTTTACCGCAAATAAGAAAGCTGCTTGTAGAAGGTAAGAATGACGAAGCACAGGATCTAATCAACAAGGATTTTGTGTGTACCGGTAAAGGTGGGGGTAGTGTGCCGTTCGGTTGCTACCAGGTGCTTGGCAATTTGAGCATAAAATATAAATACAATGGCACTGACAGCACTGGCAGCCAATATAGTAATTATGAACGCGAACTATCGCTAAACAAAGCAATTGCAAAAAGTACATTTACGGTAAATGGCGTTACTTATACAAGGGAATATTTCACCAGCTTTAATAATGACATCAGCATTATAAGGCTTACTGCCGATAAACCGGGGCAATTAAGCTGCAGCATAGGTATTAGCAGACCGGAGCGGGGTAATGTTGCCATAAGTAATGACGAACTGCAATTAAGCGGGCAGTTGGATAATGGTATTGATGGCAAAGGCATGCAATATATGGCGCGTGTAAAAGCCAAATTGCAGGGTGGCACCATGAGCCTTGCAAATAATACGCTGGTCATTAAAAATGCTACCGAAGCTATAATTTATATATCAGCCGCAACCGATTTTAGAGGTGCAGCCTTCAAAAAGAATACCGAGGATATACTCAATGCAGCTGTAAATACCGCTTATATTAATGAAAGGCAAAAGCATATCAGCAATTACCAAAAGCTGTTTAACAGGGTAATTGTTAATTTGGGCGATGCCAGTAATACTGAGGAGACAACTGATAAAAGGCTAATATCTTTCCATAAAAACCCGGCATCTGATAATGGCCTGCCGGTATTGTTTTACCAGTTTGGGCGTTACCTGAGCATATGCAGCACAAGGGTAGGGTTACTACCACCAAACCTGCAGGGTTTATGGGCCAATCAAATACAAACGCCATGGAACGGCGATTATCACCTGGATATAAACGTGCAAATGAATCATTGGCCGCTGGAAGTATCAAACCTGTCGGAGCTTAACTTACCATTGGTTGAGCTGGTGCGCGAAATGATACCGCATGGCGAAAAAACGGCAAAAGCTTATTATAATGCTGATGGCTGGGTGGCACACGTAATAACTAATCCCTGGCATTTTACCGAGCCGGGAGAAAGCGCATCATGGGGCGTAACCAAGGCAGGTTCTGGCTGGTTATGCAATAATATTTGGGAGCACTATACTTTTACAAACGATAAAAAATACCTGGCTGATATTTATCCGATATTAAGAGGTTCTGCGCTGTTTTATAACAGCATATTAGTTAAGGACCCTAAAACAGGCTGGCAGGTAACTTCGCCGTCGTCATCGCCCGAAAACTCATTTTATTTGCCAAACGGTAAAACCGCCAGTATCTGCATGGGTGCAACTATTGATAATCAGATTATCAGGGAGTTATTTAATAATGTGATAACTGCTTCAAAGATACTGGGTAAGGATGAAGCTTTCAGGGCACAGCTAAGCGCTAAATTAAAGGAACTGCCGCCTCCGGGTGTTATATCTAAAGATGGCCGTATACAGGAATGGCTGGAAGATTATAAAGAAACCGACCCGCAACATCGCCATGTTTCGCACCTGTACGGTTTGTTCCCGGCATCATTAATAACGCCTGATGCTACACCCAAACTTGCTGAAGCCGCTAAAAAAACACTTGATGTTCGTGGTGATGATGGACCAAGCTGGTCTATAGCCTACAAAATATTATGGTGGGCAAGGCTGCATGACGGCGATCGTGCTTTTAAATTGTATAAAGAGTTAATGAAACCAACCTTACGTACCGATATTAATTATGGATCGGGCGGTGGTATTTATCCTAATTTATTGTCGGCGGGCCCGCCGTTTCAGATCGATGGTAACTTTGGTGCGGCAGCAGGCATCGCTGAGATGCTGATACAAAGCCACGCCGGTTATATTGAACTGATACCAGCCATACCAAATGAGTGGAAAGCAACGGGAGCGGTAACAGGCTTAAGGGCGCGGGGTAATTTTACCATTAATTTTAAATGGAAGAATGGTAAAGTAACTGAATACCACATAACATCTGCGCAACCGCGAATGGTTAAAGTGAAAATAAACGGTGTTATTAAAAATGTAATGGCATCAAAAGCCTGATCAATCAAAAAAATATGAATCATCTTATAAAAAATACGCAACGGTTATTGCTACTGCTGATTGGTTTGCTGCCATTCAGTATTTTAGGTTCAGTACCTATTAAACCTGTTAGCGCTGCAGATTCAAAAGTTAATATTCCGTACGCAAATGGGAGGGTGGTATACAACTTAAAAACCGGCATGTACAGCGTTTACAGTCATAATGAGTTAATATTTTCAAACATTATTGCTACCTGTAAGGTAAATGGAAAAACTTTGAGTTCGGCAGACTTCCCGGAACGAAAATATAATCAGATCAGCATCAGCGACAAATTCGGAAACGGGTCAAGGTACACCATTACACTTAAGGGTAACGGCGGTATTGAGATGAAGCAGGTGTTTTACATATATAACAACCGGCTATATTTTATTACCCAGGTTGAACTAACAGGCGGTTATTTAAAAAGTAATTATATGTCGCCTTTTAAAGGAAATTTTGCCGGTATTGCTGGTGATGCGCGCACCGTATTCTTTCCTTTTGATAACGATACTTTCATCAGCTATAATTCAAAACCGTTTATTGCACCAACTGCTAACACCAGTTCCGAAACAGGGGTTGTATTTGATAATACATCACGCAAGGGTTTTGTATTCGGCTCGTTAGAGCATGAGGTTTGGAAAACAGGTGTAACTACAACCGCCACAAAAGATGGTGCCAACATGGTTAATGTTTTTGGGGGATATAGTGATTCAACTGTTACTCGTGACAAGATACCGCACGGTGAAATTAGCGGTACCACAATTAAATCGCCAAAAGTATTTGTAGGTTATTTTAATGACTGGCGCACCGGGCTGGAAGAATATGGCAAGGCAAACCGCCTGGCTGAGCCACCATTTATTTTTAACTGGACAAAACCAACACCCGTAGGGTGGAATAGCTGGGGCGTATTGCAGGATAAGGTAACATTTGATGAAGTGATAAAAGTTGCCGGATTTATCGCCGACAGCCTGCCCGGTTTCAGAACGGGTAATACCGCTTATGTTGATCTTGACGCGTTTTGGGATAATATGGTGAAAGGCGGGAGTGAAGGTGACTACAGTAAGTTGAAGGAGTTTGCAGATTATTGTAAATCAAGAGGATTGCAGCCGGGTGTTTACTGGGCGCCATTTACTGACTGGGGCTGGAAAAGCGGCCCTAACAGAAAGGTAGAAGGCAGCCAATATAATTGGGGTGATATATGGACTAAAGTAGGCGACGGCTATCACGAAATTGACGGCGCACGCGCTATAGACCCAACCCATCCCGGTACGCAGCAGCGCATTGCATTTATGATTGGCAAACTAAAGGCATGCGGTTTTAAAATGATAAAAATTGATTTCCTGGGGCATGGCACAGCGGAGTCAACACACTTTTATGATACTACAGTTACTACCGGCATGCAGGCCTACCGTAAGGGAATGGAATATTTAATTAAACAACTTGATGGGCAAATGCTGGTTTATGCTGCGATATCGCCTAATTTGGCTACTGCTCGTTACGTACATACACGTCGCATTGCTTGCGATGGCTTTAAGAGCATGCATGATACCCAATACACATTAAACAGTGTCAATTACGGCTGGTGGCTAACCTATATGTATAACTTTATTGATGCCGACCAATTAGTATTAGGTACAGAAGCGCCGGGCGTAAATAGGGCGCGGGTGTTGTCGGGTATAGTTACCGGTACTTTTTTTACGGGGGATGATTTTTCAACAACCGGGCAATGGACCGCGGTTGCTAAAAAGCTGTATCAAAATAAGGAATTGCTTAAAGTGATTAAAAACGGCAAGGCATTCAGGCCGGTTGAGGGTAATACAGGCGATAAAACAACCGAAATGTTTACCCAATGGATTGGCAATGATTTTTACCTTGCAGTATTTAATTACAGTAATGATGCCAGGGAATATAAAATAAACAGGCGGCGCCTTGGCTTGCCGCCCAATCAAAAGTATAATATTAAAAATCTGCTGCCGGGCGATGCGCCAATTTCATTAACGCAATTGTCGTTAACAACTAAACTACCAGCGAGTGATGCAGCCTTATATAAGTTCAGTAAAGAATAGTGCTATGTCTTTTAATTAAAAGCGAGCTTTAATAGCGTAAAGCAAAAGAAACCCCTTTAATTGCAAATTAAAGGGGTTTTGACATATCCACTGGAACAATATAACCTTTTATAGTAATTGTTATTTGTCGCATTTACACCCTTAAAAAGTCCGGAATACGCCTGACGCGTCCATGCGTTTGGCGTTATTTTTGATTCATATTACACTAAAATCATTTACCTATGTTCCCCATCAAACCTCACATCTGGTTCGACCAGGATAAAGCTAAAGAAGCTGCCGAATTCTACGCATCAGTAATGCCTGATTCGGCCTTAAACTATGTGAATCATTTCGCTATGCCCGGTGGCGGCGAATGCGAAACAGTTGAATTTACTGTGGCCGGACAACCGTTCCTGGGCATCAGTTCAGGGCATTGGTTAAAGATCAACCCTGCTATATCTTTTATGATCAATTTTGATCCCTCACGTGACCCGGACGCTTCCAAGCATATTGATAAAGTTTGGAATATGCTGTTACCAGGCGGAGAGGTGATGATGCCGCTTGACCGTTATCCCTTTAGCGAACGCTACGGCTGGATAAGCGATAAATACGGCGTATCCTGGCAGTTGATCCTGACCAACCCAACCGGTGAGGAAAGACCAGTGATCGTTCCATCGCTGCTGTATACGGGCGATGTAGCCGGTAAAGCCAATGACGCTATCGATTTTTACTGCTCGGTATTTAAAGATGGTAAACGTGGCACCACGGCTCCGCGTCCTGAAGATATGGGTCCCGACAAGGCAGGTACGCTGATGTTTGCTGATTTTTATGTAAATCATACCTGGCTGGCGGCCATGGATAGCGCGCACCCGCACGGGTTTGCTTTTAATGACGCGGTGTCATTGCTGATCGCCTGCGAAACGCAGGAAGAGATCGATTACTACTGGTCAGCCCTTTCGGCCGACGGCGAATCGGGGCAATGCGGCTGGTTGAAGGATAAATACGGTGTATCCTGGCAGGTGGCTTCAACTGTAATGTTTGAGGCGCTTAAGAATGGCAGCCCTGAACAGGTTGCGCGCGTTACGCAAACTTTTATGACTATGAAAAAAGTTGATGTTGCGGCTTTGCAACAGGCTTACAATGGGTAGATCAACAGAATTTAAGGAAAATAAAAAAGCCTGTAAAAATAATTTACAGGCTTTTATTTTTGATGATGTTAGTGCGGAGAGCTAAGGGGAATCGAACTCTTTATCGCTTTTTTGATATTTTTATAGACTCGCTAAAGTAATACTCTGCGGCAAATGCCCTGCAAGAACCGATTAAATGTCGTTATATTAGGAAATAAACAGCACCAAAGGAGCTCTGCTGGAAAATGTAGTTTAATTATAGGAACATGCTTTTTTTTCGAGCGATACCGGAAGAAGGATTATTAAAATTCCAACGCTATACATTCTTGCAATGCAATGAAATTCGTTTCTATTTGCTCGTCTGGAAGCATGAAGATCAAATGAATTGGCAGGTGAATATCACGTAGCAACTGCCTAATTAGCTCCGGTTGCCACGCTTCATGGTAAACTATCAGTAAATCCATGTCATTGGGTTTCGTGTCCGGTCGAGTTGCTGAACCGAACGCAAAAGCGCTTATAGGACCGGTGATATCTGAATTATGGTGTAATGTCTCCCTGATCAGATTGAAAGCAGTAATCATTTTTTATTTAATCTTCCAAGTAGTTCTCCCCATTTTAAGATTTCCGCCGATAGTTCTTCTGCTACCATTTCGGCTCTTCCCGTCGTGTTACCATTAGGGTTGGTAATTAAGACTATATCAAAAGAGCCATATGTATTACTGGCTTTTCTGATTTCTTCGGCTGTCAGTTCGTAAGAATTGATAAGGGTTATGATTAGCGGCTGGAGATGGCCTGTGCGGTGTATTTTAAAGATCCGGTCGTATAGCCGCTCCAGATGCGAAACCTTGGAATGATTTTTCAAACCCAATTCTACGAATTTGTACTCTTTTTTTTGAACAGAAGAAACGTCCGAGTTATCAATCGCCGAATACATTTCACCTAAGCCCCCCCATCCTATGTGATTTTGTCGGGCGTAGTTAATCGCATCACCAGTCCATACCGTCATGCCTTTGGCAATTACGAAATCCGGTTTGGGTTCATCATTGTACAAATTGTAAAGATTAATGCTGGAAACCGGATCGTTTGTGACTACACCAACTATTAAACTATTTCCTTCTTGGGAAATAATTTCGATAATAGCGTCACCGTGACAAATAACCTCTTTGATTTTTTCATCGTCCTTTTTACGGATATCTGTAACAATCCAATCTCTATAACTTGACATTTTAATTGATTAATATTTGATTCATTTTTTCAGGAAACTTGCTTGCGATACTCTTATTGTTGCCTAGATGACGTTCGATCAGATCATCGACGTGTTGCCTGAATTCTTCTGTTGTTGCTAACTCGTCCTCGTTTAGTAAATGTTTGTGTATATCCAGAAATAGTAAGATCTTTTGATTATTTGGGATAATCTGAGCCAGCATTTTTCTTTTCCATACAACAGCTTCTTCCGCATCAGGGTTACTGCGGTAAGACATGTTCGGGTTTAATTTGTCGAATATGGCTTTGTTCTTTCTTAATTCTGAGCTCACATACTGACGGGCCTCCAGGCGTTTGCTCATTTGAGGAATGCCTATGGCATTTGTGATCCGTTTTTTATGATTGGTTTTCCAATCTAAGATCATATCTACGGTAAAGACTTCAGGGGCTTTGTCGATCTCGGTATGACAAGAGGGGCAAAGCAGAATTAAATTACTGTATTCCGCCCTTGCCTCGGTATCGAGATTGCTTTCGGAACGTGGCCCGTTATCAACTGCTGCGATAATATGCGCCATTTCACCTATATTGTAGTCAGCAACATTTTCGTCTGAAAAAAGGTAGCGATGGCAAGATGGTTTGCTGCAATGTCCGGCTGAATCAGCAAATAATCGCAATTTGGTCTGAGGACTCGGATTTACTCTGCCGTTTACGCAAGAACTTGACATGAGTGAAAGGATGATTGGTTTGGGTTGATATGATGATTATAAAATATAAAGCTACATAATTATAACAATTCGCTCCAATTTTTTATAAATCAATTGACATGTTGAATTGCAAAAAACAATTCATAAAAAAGGGAACAACATTTTGTTATTCCCTTTTAGCGGAGAGCTAGGGAACAATTTTAGAGTTTTTGTTTCCTAATAATCAACAACTTATATTTTATTTAGTCTAAAAGGTCACCGAAAAGGTCACCTTTAAAATAAACTAAAAACCGCAAACGCTTATGTTGCAAATTTAAGATATTTTACCAAAAAACAACATGTTGCAGATAGCAATTGGAAAAATGGTGTTGTAAATCAGAATGAAGAAACTTTCTCCATTATAATTTTAGTTACTTCTTTATTATTAGAATCAGTAAAAGCCTTTTTAACTGGGATATTTAAATCGAAACCAGCTGTAAAATATTCTACCGGCAATATTCTCCTAACATGCTGTGCAAATTCTATTATATCAATATCAGGGTAATTTTTTTTTGCGTTAATAAAATACCTTAAAATCTTGTCATCCGTAATACCATTGTGATAGTTCCAATCAGTATAATTTATAAAGTCATTACCACGCAAAACAGTCTTTAAAACATTTAGGCAAAAGCCAACACAAGACATTATTTCGGGCATTTGATTTTTATCTATAAATTCTAGTGTTGATTCGTTGTAAAAACTTCCACTATAAAACAAACCGTAGTCGGGCGATTTAAATTTCTCTAATTGCCTAAACCAATGAAATGTAGATGTGATAAATTCAGGTGGAATAAAAGTCAATTGTTTAAAGAAAACTATTGCGTCTTTAGGTATTTCAATAAGCACGACATCGACCGAATCAAAATGAAAAAGATAGTTAGTGTTATTATATCTAATAAAAATACCTGAATGATTAATATCATCATTCAATAACGATACTGCTACGCCTATAATATTGTCGGGCAAAGAATCATAATCTCCCCTAATAATAAATTGATGATTAATTTGAGTTTTCAATCGCAATAACTGGTTTTCGGTTTATTTTTTTCAATTTTTTATCAATAATTGAATTTAGATTACTAATAACTTCTTTAAGTTCATCAACTTTTGAAAACGGAAGAGTTAACATTAAAATGCTGTGTATAATGCTTAGATTAATATTCTCATCATTGAATAATTGCAAAAACTTTTTGAATGAACTGTAATCTTTTTGATTCAAATAGTGGAAACACTCCAAATGTAACTTATCAAGTGAATCCAATTCATCTGTAGAATTTTCGAAATCCAATATAAAGTTTTCAAATCTTGTAAATAAAGGCAGGTCTTCGTAATAGTAAGAACTACAAAATTTGTAACTGTTTTTATCGCTACCGGGAATTAGCCAAGCACTTATAAGTGCTTTTTGCTTAAAGAACTTGGTAGCATTTTCGGCTTGTTGTTTCGAACAATCAATAATTATGGTATTTTCGTTATCGATCTCGATATGAATGTTATCGTTCCTTTTGCCACCTAATTGAAATAACTCTCCCTTGAAAAATTTAATCTGTGCTTTTAAAGATGGCTTAACTCTTTTTTTGATTCTGAAAATTGGCGCCTCTCTTAGTACCTGGTGAAATATAGTTTTTTGACCATCTACAGTTAACTCAGAACTATATGTTAATCCATTTTTCTGAATTAATTTTTGAAGGTCTCTCCACGGTTCAACAATGGTTTTATCAGAAGTTTGTTTATGAACGACTTGCAGGTAATTATTTCTTATTTCAGTAATACCTACTCCCTCAATAGTTGCCCTTACAGACCCTTTTGATACCCTAACTTTTAAATTAGCTTTATTGGGGGAGTTCTGTATGATTTTTGTAAGGGATTGAATTAAAATAGAGAACGCCTCAACTACCTCTAAATTCATAGACTCCAGTTCAGCGTCTTTTTGATCGGAATCTTTAACTATAGCTATTTCTAATTTGTCTATGCTCATAGTGATAGCTTCAACTATTGGGTTCTGTTAAGGTTCTATACAAATATATAAAAAACACTTACACTTTGTGTATTGTAACTTTGCTAAGATTCAAAAAACAATATTTGTAACTGAAGCGACGGTAACAGTATTAGCTAAAGATGTTATTGCGATTAAAGGAATTGTACAGCTTGATGATTGATTTAAACTTCTTAATTCATATATTTATACCACCTAACAATAAGCTTATTTATTAGCCGTAATCTTAAAACGCATGAAAAAAACAATATTTTTTATATTTATAATTATCGTTTTTTCATCCTGTTCTCATTTCAAGACAAAACAACAGCGAGCTCAGAATTTGGTAAAATTATATCTTGACAGTACTTTGAATGATCCTAAAAGTTATGAAAGTGTTAAATTTACGCCAATAGATAGCGCGTATTCAAACTATAATTTAAGTGAACATTATCTACAATTAAAAGCTAAATCCGATAGTGTAGTGGCTGCTTTTGACGAGTGGAAAGAGCAAAACCCAGAGTTTAACGGGTTCGGTGATTTATCACATGAAAAAGTACTATATTTTGTTAAAATGAATAGATATTATTCAGATCAAAATATTGCAATACTTAAACAGATTGCTAATGACGGTAAATTATTCAAGTCTAAATTTTCGGGTTATACCATTTACAATGAATATCGCGCAAAAAACGGATTTGGAGCTTTAGGGCTACATGGTATATCATTCACTGTTGATAGTGACATAACAAAAGTTATATCCACGTATACTATTCAATAAAATAAACCTGAGACATTCCCAAGATTAAATTTAGAAAGATAAATAGATGTTTCTTTATGCAAGAAGACAACAAGAATATTGATTTTTTCAATTCAGCGATAATTATATCAATTGTCACTGCGGATATATATTTAAGTGCATATGAATTTGAAAGTGGATATTCAGGTTTTTTCAATATTCCAAATTATCTAATAGAAATATCGATTACAAATATTTTATCGTTTGCGGGATCTGCAATTTTGTTATTTACCGTTTTTATGAATGTCTCTGGTGTTTTAATGCCAATGGTTAGACGAGTTAGAGATATGGAGAATGGTTATTTAAAAGGTGCTTTGATGTCAAACATTGCGATTATAATAATAACGCTTTTGATAATTTACATGTTTCCATTATCGAATTCTCTTTGGTACACTCTTATTGGTGTTTTTTTATCGAGTAATCTATTAGCCTGGCTGTTGGGCACTCTTTTAAGTATAAAAGATAAAAAACCGATTCTTGCTGGCGCAGAAATTTTGCATCACAATAATCAAAAATTTAGCACATGGTATTTGTTGTTTGATAAAATGGATAGAAAATATATTTTACCCTTTGGTTTTATGCTAGTCTTACCTTTTTTTATGTACTTATTTGGCCAAGGCACGGCAATGAAGCAAACAAAATTTGAATGCGTTACAGGACACAATAACATGTTGGTGATTAGGAAATATGGCGACCTTCTTATTTGTAATTCTGTTGATACTATCCATAAAACACCAACCAAACAACTCGTTATATTAAAAATAAGCGATAAAAATGCAATCGCTTTATCAGAAATTAGCATCGGGCCACTCCGCGATTCAAAATAAATAGAAGCCGTAGACGTTTATTTATATCTCGAGATAAAATTTAACACCCCCAGGTGCATCAATTTCACCTGTTCGGGAAAATAGTCGCTGTATTTACCATGCGCGGCACTATTTCTAATATCTAGCCACGCAGTAACTTGCCGATTATCAATTATCTCGTATACAGATGCCCTACGTAGTTCGTCATTTATCACATTTGCCTTTTTCGGTACTCTATCCATTCCCTTTACCTGATATGTGTCGATACCATTTGTCTTACATAATTGTCGCAGGTGCTCTTCCAAGACTGATCCAATCATAACCGCTGCAGCGTCTTTATATCCTTCGTCCAAAAGATGTTGACTCATTTCTAAAAAGTCGGAAAACAACTCTGCAGTTACCAATTGTTTAAGCGAAAAAAGCCATCCGTTTTCTACATCATTTCTCAGAGCTAATAGAATATTAACACCAGCTTCATTATGAGTCTTTAGATGATCTTCACAAACAGTATTAAATTCAATGTAATATGAGTCGTCTTTACCTAATTGTCGAGCTATAAAAGACAGAGCTGCCGCCCTAAATCCAAAAAACTTTCCTTTATCTACGTAGTTGGTTCCTATACTATTCCTATACTGCGAATCAATTGCAGTTCTTCCTTGAAAAATTAAGGCATCTACTCGCGCTAAGATTTCTTCCTGTTGCATTTTATTTAGATTACTTGTAAATATATATTGATTCACTTATTAATTTAAGACTCCCTAAGACAACTAAAATTGCAAAGTGTTGGCATCATAAAACCTATAATTCATCTTGTGGAGACAACGTTTCAACTAACCCAAAGTGTGTGTAGAATTACAAGAAAAACTGTCTATTGCTATAAAACTCTTTCTTTACATTCCAATAATTTCTGCGACCACCGGGAGAAGAAATCAAGTTTGCCATGGCGTGCCATGGGAGTTTTTGTGGCAACAAAAACACAAACTTGCTACCTATAGCGATGGAATATCTGGATATATAATAACCTGTTATTATTTAAGCTGAAAAATGATATTGAGACCTTGCAAAAGAGCTTTTTTTTGCTCTGCCGGCGTTTCAGTAAGAAAGAAATAACGGTTTAGACATGCATCTCCAGGTTAGCAATTTGTTAAGCAACAAAAAGCGAGAAAAGGTTGCCCTGTCAAGGGATCGTGGAATAAATGGACCGGAGCGCAGAGGCCTTGTGGGTTTATGCCGCGAAAGCCCTTTACTGGGCAGCCTTTGCAGGCTAAATTTGCGGAACAGATGGCTAATCTTACCATATAAACAAAATAGTCTAAACTTTATTCTGTCTTAAAATCGCGACCTTTTCCCGCTCGCTTGCTAATAGTTCCTGATAAAGTTTTTTATTTTCTTCAAATAGTTCTAACAGTTTATCAATCGGATTAAAAGTCGGATAATAATTGAACATAGCAGCTTGATCGTGATTATTCACTGTATTACCAATTATATTGAATACAGCGTCTTCATTGAATTTTTTAATTCCTTCTACAGGTACACCTAAAGCAATCGCAATTTTCTCTAAAGCACTCTCGTCTACTTCTGCACTCTGTTCAATTTTAGATATAGACTGCTGACTGATGCCAAGTTCAGCTGCTAAAGCTTCCTGCTTCATGCCACGAAGTTCACGAATCTTGCTGATTTTTCTTCCGATGTGTAAGGTAGCTTCTGCCATAGTGTCAAATGTATTGTAAATATATAAAAGTACAAAACTTGAATTATTGTAAAAAACAATTAGGCTGCGAACGCAGCCTAATTGAAATGGATTAACCACCAGCAAGTTTCTTCTTTAATTGGTTCATATCAGCGCTGACTTTTGAATCTAGTATTTTTGCATAATGCTGTGTTGTTTTAATATTGGTATGGCCAAGCATTTTAGAAACGCTTTCTATTGAAACACCATTTGCTAATGTAACAGTTGTCGCAAAGGTATGCCTTGCTATATGATAGGTTAGTTCTTTAGAAATACTGCAAGCATCGGCTATCTCTTTTAAATAACTATTCATTTTTTGGTTGCTTAGTACTGGCAATAGAAGTCCATCATCCACGCATTGTGGGTGGCTATCATATTTTGCTATTAATTGTATGGCTTGTGGCAAAAGAGGAATACGTGAGGCTGTATCCGTTTTCTGACGGCTCGTAAAAATCCATTTTTCCCCGTCCAATCCAACTACTACCTCTGACCGCTTCAACTTCTTTACATCTGCATATGCAAGGCCCGTATAACAGCTGAAAAGAAAAATATCCCTTACCTGGCTTATCCTATCACTTACAAACCGTTTCGCTTGCATTATAGTCAATTCTTCAACATTCAGGTATTCTCTTTTAACCTCTTTGACCTTTGGTTTGTATTTTGAAAAAGGGTCTTTATCCAGCCAGCCGTTGGCAATACAAATCAGAATGATCTTTTTGAAGTTCTTTAGATATTTAACTGTGGAGTTATTGTTACAATTTCTTTCAGAACGGAAGTAGAAATCAAAAGCCATAATAAACTCATGATCAATTTGGGTAATAGCGATGTCGGTAACCTTGTATTTCCATTGTAAGAAGTCTTTAGTGTGTTTAAGGCTGGTTTCATAGCGGTCAAACGTCCCCTTTGCATATTCCTTACCTAATAAGGCCTGAACTTGGCTATTGTGCTGTTCGAATATTGGTATAAGCATACGGTTAGTTGAAACTTCTTCTTTTTTTGTCAGGAAGTTTTTTAGGTTGAGCGTTGATATAGGGAGTTTTTTATCAGACATTATACGTTGTGCTTCGTATACCTGATGCTCAAGGTTTCTCAAATAAGCATTTAGAGTTTTTACCTCTTCACCAGAGCCATTTAACTTCTGTCCGCTTGCATTCCATTTATCTGGATTGACATAACGTTTAGAGGAGATTTCAATGCGTTCTCCATCAACTGTAATACGTAGGTAAACTGGCACAGTTCCAGCGTCGGTAATTTTTGATCTCTTTAAGTAAAAGAGTAACGAAAGTGTTTTGTTCATCGCAAAAGTCGCTTTAAAGTGGATAAAATTAGTTTATTACCATGCCGCAATCAAGATGTTCAACAATTGAACAGGTTGATAAACAGCAACTTATAAGCATTCCGGTGACCTGAAAAATTTCCATGTCCAGGTCACCCACAGGTCACCGGAAGTATGCGATTATTTGGTTTATTTTGGGTGGGACTACAAACAAAAAACGCCGTAAATCATTCATTTACAGCGTTTTTGATGTTCTTTAAAATATACTTGGCGGAGAGCTAGGGATTCGAACCCCAGGAACCTTTCACAGTTCAACAGTTTTCAAGACTGCCGCAATCGACCACTCTGCCAGCTCTCCGGGGACAAAAGTACAAATCCGGGGCGAATTGGCAAATTTGATATTGATTTTTTTTTAAATATTTAACATTTTCATATAATGAATTGATGACCAAATCATTAATTTTGCATTTTTTTTGAATTTTAATGCCTGAAGCTGTTAAAAGTAGGTTTTACCACTTTAATATTGCGTTTTGCGAAGTCGATATTGGCGTTTAATTCGAATCCCATCAAAATAATTAGCGAATTCAGGTACAGCCAAAGCATCACAACGATGAGTGTACCTATGGAACCATAGATCTTATTATAATGAGAAAAGTGGTTGATATAGTACGTAAACCCTAATGATGTTAGGACCGCCAATCCAGTCGCCATCATGGAGCCGGGATTAATGAATGCCCATCGTTGTTTATGAGCCGGGCCATACCTGTACAGGATAGATACCGTGGTAAAGAATATCAACACAATGATGATCCACCTCGATAAGGCAAATATATAAAGCCAGAAATGGCCTTTACTAAAAAAATGCGCCTGCAAAAAGCTGATAGCACTTTGTCCGGCTATCATAATGGTAATTGCTATCAGCATGGATATACTGATCACAACGGTAAGGATAAGGGCCACCCAGCGTCTTTTTAACCAGGTACGGGTCTCCATTACCAATGAGGACCTGTTGAATGCTCTCATGAGGTTATTTACGCCATTGGTGGCAAGTATTAAGGCTGACAGGAAACCAACTGATAATAACTGCCCGTTTTGATGTTTGATAATGACCACCACGTTTGAATCAAAGAATTGCGAAGTGCGTTCATTAGGTAAAACCAACCCAATAAGATTGAGTAACTCATCCTGAAAGTTATTAATGGGTATGTAGGGGATAAGCGTAAACAAAAATATAGTGGCCGGGAATAATGCCAGCATAAAATTATAGGCCAGCGCTGAAGCTTTGGTGGTTAATGTCCCTTGCAAAAATTCCTGCACAAAAAATATGACGACCTCATATAATGATAGTGGGCCAAAACCGGGTAACAATACAGATTTCGTCCAGCTGGTAAAAGACCGGTAATACTTAAATCGTAATAAAAAGCGGTTCAGCCATCTCATTTAAGCTCAAATCTACTCAAAAAAAGGCTTTAATTTAGCTATAAAATCCCTGGGCGGGAAGCATGGCCTGCCTGTTTTCTTACTTACAAAAACAAGCGTTGTAGCTCCTGTATTTATAAGTTCTTCAGTTTCATTGTACAACTCATATTTGAAATGGATCTTTACACCAGGCATTACATCCATAATCACTTTTATGGTGATTTCCTGGTCATATAAAGCCGGTTTCAGGTATTTGCAATGCAGTTCGGCAACCGGCAGCATAATGCCCGTTTCTTCCATTGCCCTATAGCTCAAACCCAGGTCGCGGAGCATATCAACACGGGCTACCTCATAAAATTCGGCATAGTTGCCATAGTAAACGTAGCCCATCTGATCGGTTTCGCCGTAGCGTACACGTAGCTTTGTTGAAAACTCAAGCATTACTTTTCAATATGTCGAGCGTCGAGCGCCTGCTGAAACTTATGAGCATTAATTAAATGGTCGGCAACATTGGTAGCAAAAGCGTGATAGCCTGAAAAATCTGCCTTGGCACACATATATATGTAATTGCTGGCTTTGTAATCAAGTACGGAGTTAACTGCGTTAATAGATGGCATCATTACCGGGCCTGGGGGCAAACCTGCATACATGTAGGTATTATAAGGCGATATTACTTTCAGATCCTTATTCAACACACGATGAATGGTAAAATCATGCAGCGCGAATATAACAGTCGGATCGGATTCCAATTTCATGCCTTTTTTAAGGCGGTTAAGGTACAATCCCGCTATGGTTGGCATTTCATCATCATGCAAAGCTTCAGCATCAACTATAGAGGCTAAAATAGATACCTGTACCGGGCTCAGGTTAATTTCGGCCGCGCGTTGTTTACGTTCCGGCGTCCAGAATTTCTCATAATTGGCATACATCCGCTTAAACAATTTCTCGGGCGAAGTATTCCAGTATAGCTGGTAGGAGTTAGGCATGAACATGGTATACACATTATCAGTAGTAAAACCATATTGCTTTACATAAGCAGCTGAATCCAGCAGGTTGAGTATAGCGATTGAATCCGGCTCTATTTTTTTTGATACAAAACCTGCAAACTGTTCTTTCAAACGTAAATTATGGAATGCCAGCGTTACCGGTTCCTGAGCGCCTGAAGCCAGCATGTTAATGAATTTACGGTTGCTCATACCTTCGTGTAAACGGTATCTTCCCGGTTTAACACGGGTAGTATACTTCATGTTTACAGCCGCCCAATGAAAAGTGGTAGTATCTTTCACAATGCCTTCATCACGGATGGTTTTATACACATCATCAAAAGTGGCACCGGTATGTATGTATAGGTATTGTTGTTTGTCGGAAACGTTAGGGCCAAAATAGCGCAGGTAATAAACCACGCAGGTAATGCCCAGCGATATAATAATTAACAGCACCAGGGCGATAATGAATTTTTTAGCTGTACCTGACGATGCTTTCTTTTTAGTCATGATAATTAGTATATTTTGTTATTGTTGATCTTTTTGAATGGCAATTAAGCCGCCCGATAGGTTACGTGCATTAACATAGCCGTTTTCATTTAATAGTATACGGGCTGTTTCACTGCGCTTACCCATGGTACATATAACTATAAGTTCATCTGTTTTGTTATATCCAAGTTTATCTAATTGTGAAGACAGCTTACTCAAAGGAATGTTTTTACCGCCGATGTTATAGGTTAAATATTCCAGTTCTTCGCGTACATCAAGCACATTCAGTTGTTCGCCGCTATTAAGGCGAGCCATAAAGTTGGTTGCACTAATTGGATCCATCTGCTTTTTTACCTTGTGTAACAGTTAGGTTAATGCGTGTACCCAGGCTTACTTTTGAAGAATCTGTTTTTACCGGAAACTGTGCTGAAACAACCACATTGCTTGAATCTGTAATAGAACCTTCATAGGTAACGGTTCCTACTGTTAAACCTGCGCCCTTAATAGCAAACTTTGCAGCATCCAGGTCCTGGTTAACCAGATCTGGTATTTCAACTTCGCTCGCACCTGCACCATTGCCTATCACCAGGTCAAGTTTTGAACCCTTTGGTATTTTTGCTCCTGCAGCAATAACATGGCCTGCGAAACTTGCCTGTAAAATATGATCGGCAATATCGGCTTTATAAGTAGTGTCGCCCACTTTTAAACCGTAGTTTGCCAAGGTGGCCACAGCCTCCATATAATTTTCATTCTGCAAGTCGGGCATGGTTACATCAGGCGCAAGTCGGGTAACCATAGTTAAATAAATTATACGGTTTACTTTTACGTTAGTGCCGGCATCTGGATCCTGTTCAACAATGGTTCCGGCCGGTTCATCCAGTACATAAACAGAATCAATCTGGTAGCCAAAGCCCTGGTCTTTTAAAAGCTGTATAGCTTTTTCAACGGGTAGCCCTTTTAAAGTGGGTACAGGTATGCCTTCGCCGTGGCGGGTGTAATAACTCAAACTAAAAAAAGCGATGATCACAACCAATATTACTGTACCTATCGCCGCGAAAAAGTTGTTACGAAATGCTTTTGTTTTTAAGTAGTCCCAAAATTTATTCATTGTTATTTATAAGGGTATTCACGCTTAATGAGCAACCAAACATAATGATTATTTCTAATAGTCGGAAAGTCTGCAAGTCAGAAAGTAGGGAAGTTAACAATATATTTTAACGAAAAGGTTTTGACTATCAGTATCTTTTAATCTTTATGATCTATGCTATATTCTGACTGTAAAAACTCCCTTTTATTTTTAAATTTGAACGAACAATCTTTCGGATTACCGGACTTTCCCGGCTTTCCGGCCATAATAATACCATGACAACAAAAAACATTGCACTTTGTGCGGGGGGATATACCGGGGAATACGAAGTTTCGCTTAACAGCGCTAAAAATATAGCTGCCAATCTCGATCCGGCTAAATACAAGGTTTATACCGTATTGATAAATCGCGATAGCTGGTTTTATGATGGCGAAGATGGCAAGATAAATATTGATAAAAACGATTTCAGCCTAACCATAAAAGGGGATAAGGTGAAGTTTGATTTCGCTTTTATTACCGTACACGGCACCCCCGGCGAGGATGGTAAATTACAGGGTTATTTTGATATGATGGGCATCCCGTATAATACCTGCGATGCAACAACATCGGCTATTACCATGAACAAGGCTTATACCAAAACTATTGTACATGGTATACATGGCCTTAACGCCGCGCGGTCAATGCAACTTCATCGCAAGGATGCGCATGATGTGGCAACCATTGCAGCTAATTTAAAATTTCCGCTGTTTATTAAACCTAATAATGGTGGAAGCAGTGTAGGCATGAGTAAGGTGCATAATATTGCCGGTTTGCCCGAGGCGCTTAAAAAAGCATTTGATGAGGATGACCAGGTTTTGGTTGAAGAATTTATAAAAGGCCGCGAATTCAGCAGAGGGATAGCCCGCCTTAAAGGCAAAATTACGGTTTTACCCGCCACTGAAATAATAACCTTTAAAGAGTTTTTTGATTACGAAGCCAAATATACTGCCGGTGCATCCGAAGAAATTACCCCTGCCGACCTAAGGCCTGAACTAAGCGATAAAATTGCTGAAATACTCACCGAAATTTACCTGCGCCTAAACTGCAAAGGCATGGTACGT
This sequence comes from Mucilaginibacter mallensis, assembly GCF_900105165.1. NCBI lineage: Bacteria > Pseudomonadati > Bacteroidota > Sphingobacteriia > Sphingobacteriales > Sphingobacteriaceae > Mucilaginibacter > Mucilaginibacter mallensis. The sequence goes on along the minus strand of NZ_LT629740.1, from coordinate 2,623,708 downwards.
ATTGATTTTATTTTATTGGAGGATACGCTTGATTTTTACTTTATCGAAGTAAATACTACCCCAGGGCAATCAGCTGCAAGCTTGATACCGCAACAAGTACGCGCAGCTGGTATGAGCGTAATGGATTTTTATGGTGATTTGATTGAGGGGGCATTTTGAACAAGGATTTTTAGGATTTAAGAGATTTTATTTGATGTAATTTTGTACGGTTTCTATTTGAATCTCTCTTTCAATTTTAGGAAAGGGGTTTCAAATAAATAATAACTGATATAGGCAATCGGGATCATAAAGACCAGCTTTAGTGCTATTATGAAGATCAGCGGTAAGCTGTTCAGCTCTTTTAACCACGGTATCCAAAAGAATTTGCCGATGAAAATTTGCTGCCACATGTATATGCTATAGGATAGAATTCCAATTTTAACCAGGATACGATTACTTAAGATCTTCGATAAAAAGTTTTGTGATCTAATATTTAACAATATTACATAGGCTATAATAATTGAAGAGATATACTCAGATGTATACTTACTATACAAAATGAAAGTTCTTGTACTTATTAAGATGGCTAATATTAATAAGAAGAAGCTTAGAAAATAATGCTTGTTGTTTGGTTCAGACTTAATAATTCCTTTAAATGTTAAGATTGAAAATACCGAACTAATTAAAATTATAGTTGGCCCTTTCCAAAAAGAATACATTATGAATTTTATAATCAGTTCGAAAATATGATTGGTGAAAGGATATCCGATAGAATTGAAAGCCAAAATTGATAGGAGTGGCACAAAAATCACAACGAGTAAAGCAAAATTGAAATACTTTTTTATGCCTAAGTACATTAATAAGGGTAAAATGATATAAAACTGTTCTTCAACAGACAATGTCCAAAGATGGGCGGTAAATGGCTGGTTCTTGATGGGTAAGTTTTTTAAAAACAGGAATGAGTATATAAAATCTGATTTTGTACTCATTCGGTAATAACAAACACTGATAATGACGAGTACGATCAGGAATAAATAGGCTAATGGTACAATTCTCAATATTCTCCGGGTGTAGAAACGTTTAACCGATATGTTACCTGTTCGTAGTTTTTCTTTTATTAATTGTGTCGTAATTAAAAATCCGCTAAGCACAAAAAAGATATGTACACCTATTTCGCTGTCAATTAATAAATTATAATGTAAAAGAATAGTATCTGCACCAAAATGAGCAAGCATAACCATGAGAATGGCAATCGCTCTTAACCCGTCTAATGACGAATAATATTTACCCTGAAGTATCTCAGGCACAGTAGTGATATCAGAAAACAGTTTGGTTTTTGTTACTTTTAAATACTTTAACACCCAACTAATTTAAGAGTAAAGAAATTAGAATCAAGAAAGAATGATTTATATGATCATTTACTTTTTTCCGTTTTCCCAAACTTACTATTCAATATCCCAACGGCAATATAAATAACCGGCGAAATAAGGAACTCAAACAGGGTGTCGGCAATATTGCGGATCTGCATGGTGACTGCGCCGAAGGTCCAGTCGTAAATACCGATGAGGAGCAGCAGGGTTATGATCACTATATGTATCATGTGCCAAATGAACATCATCCAATCGGTCGTATATTTTTTTAGCGCGAAAGTGCCGGTTCCATATATGGTTAATATCGCTGCTAATTTACCTACATGCCTTATTTTTCGCGGGATAGATTGATAATAGCTAACATCAACCAAATACAAATTATATAAGGAATAAATGAGAGCTATTATTATAAACCCCAGCCAGTAATAGCGTTGTTTATTGCTCAGTTTCAGCATGTGCAATTTTAAGCTTTTTTGAGAAAATTAGCCACAGTGCAATAATAAGGGCGTAAACTATAAATGTGAAAACATAGTGGTGCGCAAAGTCGGCATACTTGGGGTTATATATAATGGTATAGGCCACCACAGCACATCTGATAACATTTGTAATATGGATAAGTAAAATACCACCTGTAATAAATATTATTTTTCGCCATAATGATGCTGGCATGCATACAATAAACCCGGCATAGAGCACAAATAGCTCCAACGCGTTGCAAGGGTCTTCAATTGAAATAACATTCCGCTGATTAAAGTAAACATCCTCCAGCGGACTGACAACTGGCCCGTTATCCGTAATAACGGTACCGATTTCAGATTTAGCATAGTAAGCAGTTGAGTTAGTATACTTATTTAACAGCCAGGAAGTACCATTTGCAACTGAATGGCTGAGTGGCCTATCCAATACCCGTGTAGGCAATAAGAAAACCAGGTATAATATTTTCCAGCTAATTAAAATTGCGAGGGCGCGTAATATAAACTGCCTTACAGCTACCGGAACTTTTTTCCACTTACTTGTATATGTGTCAATAACCATTAGGCTAATTTAGTCAGTTTGTTTTTCTTAATAGTAGTAATTCCAATAACAACTCCGGCAGCCATTAAAAACATTAAACCATTATTAATTGGTAGTTGCGTGCCTGAGCCGCCAGTATTGCCTGTGTTACCAGTATTTCCTGAACCTGACGGGCCGTCTAAGCCAAGTAAACCTAAAAGATCGCCCAACCAACTATTCGAATTATTACTTGTGACTGTAGCAACAGTAATAGTACTTGCGTTTGCAGGTGCAGCCATAAAAAGAGTGCTTGCTAACATAATAACTGAGAATAGATAAATGTGCTTTTTCATAATTTATTGTTTTTTGATCTATAAAGTTAATACAACAATTATGCCTCATGCCAATGAGGCACTATTTATTTTGTTCAACGATATTTCTCTTAATGAATTCGATGTTTCCTTTAGGGAAAATATAAAATTCATTAAACGAAATGTTTTTCTACGTGGTTTATCATCCCCAGGTTGTGGAAATATTAACCTATGGGAAATTATTAAAGTAGAATTTGAAAAAGGTGAATAATTTATCTTTTGGATGAATATAAAAAAAGAATAATATTATAAAAGAAAAAGTACATCTGTCAGCATATAATGCGATTTGAAAAGTTTATAAAATCAAAAACCGGCAAATTTTCATAAGCCGGTTCCTAATTTTATGAGGTATTAATTATGTACTATACTATTGCGTTAAATATCAAATCGCAAAAAAAATTATGCTTTTACAGTAACAGCTTTAAGCGATTTTGCTTTGTTGACAGTAGTTATACCAATAGCAACACCTGCAACCATTAAAAATGCAACACCGCTATTGATAGGCAAGTGGGTTGAAGGAGAGGTTGGTTTTGTTGGTGGGCAATATGGTTCTTTATCATGTTCTTTTGCCCTTGCTGAATTTAATACTGTTATTGCTATGATAACTAAGAAAAGTTTCTTTTTCATGGATATTGATTTTATGTTGATACCAAAACATAGGCAAGTATCATACCTAATGAGATTTTTGCTATAAAATCAATAAATCAGGCATTTGAATTGGGGTTTTAAATACCCAACCTGTGAAAATTAACTTTTATAAATAGGGAAATTTTTATACTGTGTGTCAATATTAGTTAAACCTTTAGTTATTATATGGCCTAAATCTTATTTTAATTTAAATAATGCTCAATAACATCTTGTGGTATAAGTACGCCTTTGCCTGTTTTAAGGTCGATCAATACAAAATCAAACCAGCCATCGCAGCAAATTTTCCCGGTTACTTTGTTGATGATCTCAAAATGAACCTTGCATTTCTTTGCATCGATGGTTTTAATACCTGTACGCACTAAAAAATAATCACTCATTTTAAGTGCCCGCTTGTAATCCATATACACACTGCGTACCAGCCAGCCAAAACCACGTTCAATGAATGACTCCATACTTAACCCATAGCAGCGTTCCATCTGATCATAGCGCGCAGCCAGCACATAATCAAAGTACTTACTGTTATGCACATGGTTAAACATATCAATGTCGTCGGGGCGTACACGGAGTTCGGATTCGTAAGTAGTATACATTTGAGTTGAAAGTCTATAGTTAAAAGTCTCAAGTCAAAAGTAGGATAATTGTTTTTTGATTTTAGTTTTGATGTATTAAATATTGCATTTTCACTCAGGACTAGAGACTGAGGGCTATGGACTAAAAATCTATTTTTACTTTTGAATTAATTGGCTATCTTTGCACCCACAATTAACAAAATTTATTTACGCTTTAGTATTATTCAAGTAATGTATTTAAGTAAAGAATGGAAATCAGAGATTTTCGAACAACACGGTAAAGCTGTTACCGACACAGGATCTACCGAAGGACAGGTAGCTTTATTTACAAACCGTATTGCTCATTTAACCGGTCACTTAAAGAAAAACAAACACGATTTTTCTACCCAGTTATCGCTTCAAAAATTAGTAGGTAAACGCCGCGGATTGCTGGCTTACCTATACAAAAAAGATATCAACAGGTATCGTGCTATTATCAAAGCATTGGCATTAAGAGATATCATTAAATAATATCTTATACGTACCAAACAAAAAGCCGTCTCAAATTTAAGGGGATGGCTTTTTTACTTTCTGAAACAAACGTTTACACACAAATAAAATCGGTGCGCCCTAAAGACGAAAGCGCATCATAACACACAAAAGATGAATGTAATTAAAAAAGTAATCGATTTAGGTGACGGCCGCACCATCGAGATCGAAACAGGTAAACTAGCCAAACAAGCTGATGGATCAGTAGTAATAAAAATGGGTGATACCATGTTATTAGCTACCGTAGTTTCATCGCCTGACGCAAAGGAAGGAGTTGATTTTTTACCTCTTTCTGTTGATTATCAAGAAAAATACGCTGCCACTGGTCGTATTCCAGGTGGCTTTTTACGCCGTGAGGCACGTTTATCAGACTATGAGGTTTTAATCTCCCGTTTAGTTGACCGTGCATTACGCCCAATGTTCCCTGAAGATTATCATGCTGATACACAAGTAATGATAACCTTAATATCAGCTGATAAGGATATTATGCCTGATTGTTTAGCCGGCTTAGCCGCCTCAGCAGCATTATCAGTTTCTGATATCCCTTTCAACGGCCCTATATCCGAAGTTCGTGTAGCTAAAGTTGACGGTAAATTAGTTATCAACCCAACTTTAACCCAATTGCAAACTGCAACTTTAGAATTTATTGTTGCGGGTAGCGAGTTTGACATCAACATGGTTGAAGGTGAAAGTGCTGAGATACAGGAAGCTGAATTAGTTGAAGCAATTAAATTTGCGCACGAAGCTATAAAGATACAATGCTTTATACAAAAAGAGCTGACTATTGCAGTTGGAAAAACTGAAAAACGCGTTTACAGCCACGAGCACAGCAACGATGAGTTAGAGAAAGCTATCTATGCTGCTACTTATGATAAAGTTTACGCCATTGCTGCTGAGGCATCTGGTAAAGACGAGCGTGGTGCTAAATTTAAAGCAGTACGTGACGAATACATCGCTACCTTAGGCGAAATTGATGATATCACTAAATTCTTAGCTAAAAAATATTACCACGATGTGGAGTATGATGCTATCCGTAACCTGGTATTAGACGAAGGCAAACGTTTAGACGGTCGTACCACTACCCAGATTCGCCCGATATGGAGCGAAGTTGGTTATTTACCATCTGCGCACGGTTCTGCTGTATTCACCCGTGGCGAAACACAATCATTAACTACCGTTACCTTAGGTGCTAAGGATGATGAGCAAATGATTGATGGCGCGTTCATCAACGGTTATCAAAAATTCTTATTACACTATAATTTCCCTGGTTTCTCAACCGGTGAGGTTCGCCCTAACAGGGGAGCTGGTCGTCGCGAGATTGGTCACGGTAACTTAGCTATGCGTTCATTAAAACGTGTATTACCTGCCGAAGACGCAAATCCATACACTATCCGTATAGTATCTGATATTTTAGAATCAAACGGTTCGTCATCAATGGCTACGGTTTGTGCCGGTACATTAGCTTTGATGGATGCAGGTGTGAAAATTACCAACCCGGTATCAGGTATCGCGATGGGATTGATCACCAATGAAATGGGTACTAAATATGCTATCCTTTCTGATATTTTGGGTGATGAAGATCACTTAGGTGATATGGACTTTAAGGTAACCGGTACTAAAAATGGTATTGTTGCTGTTCAGATGGACCTGAAAATTAATGGTTTATCATACGAAGTATTAACAAATGCTTTAAATCAGGCTAAAGAAGGCCGCTTACATATCCTTGGTGAAATGGCTAAAACCATTACTGAGCCTCGTGAAGATTACAAACCACATGCACCACGTATTATCACTATCCGTATTGATAAGGAATACATTGGCGCGGTAATTGGCCCGGGAGGAAAGATCATCCAGGAAATGCAACGTGAAACTGGTGCCACTATCTCAATTGAAGAAGTTGGCAACCAGGGTGTAGTTCAAATTTTTGCTGATAACAAGGAAGCAATTGATAAAGCTGTAGCGCGTATTAAAGCCATCGCTTCAAAACCTGAAATTGGCGAAATATACGAAGGTAAAGTAAAATCAATTATGCCTTTCGGCGCATTTGTTGAAATTATGCCGGGTAAAGATGGTTTATTACACATCTCTGAAATTGATCACCGCAGGATAGAAACTATGGATGGTATATTCCAGATTGGTGATGAAGTTCGCGTTAAATTGCTTGATATTGACAAGCAAGGTAAATTCAAACTTTCAAGAAAAGCATTATTGCCAAGGCCTGAACCGGCTAAGTAATAAATAGCAATAATTAGTATATACAAAGCCCTCTTTATGAGGGCTTTGTTATTTTGTTGAAAATTTATTTTTTAAATTTAAAACAAAAGCTAATTTTTAGGCTTTCTATCAGTTAAATAGTTGCAAAAAGCGGAGTTTTTTATCGAAAAATGACATCTACTACCGAAGATCCTTTAGATTTTCTTGATAATAATGCGAATAGTATACAGAACAGCGCGCAAACTGATCTGATCCAGCAATTATTATATGAAATTATAAGGGTTAAAGAATTGATCAAGTATTATGAATCCATCCCAAATGGAGGAGGGCAACTTGGTGCTTCTATTTTGAACGAACTGGTATCTGAAGCTTATAGTTCGCTGGTTAATTATGACATTATCCTCATGAAAAAATATTACGATCTGCTACTGAATTGTGATTGATTTAAGTCTGAAAAGACCGAAAGTCTGTAAAGACCGGAAGTAATTACACTGATTTAACTTTTTCTTATTGACTTTCCGACTTCCGGACTTTCCGACTAAAATCCTAATTACTATCTTTGAGGCATGAATCATCTAGTCGCACCATCTATTTTAGCTGCCGATTTTGCTAATCTGCAACGCGATATTGAACTTATTAATAACAGCGAGGCCGATCTGATCCACGTTGATGTGATGGACGGGATGTTTGTACCTAATATTTCATTAGGATTGCCTGTTGTTAAGGCTGTTTATAAGCATGCTAAAAAGCCTTTGGATGTTCATTTAATGATTGTACAGCCCGAGCGCTATTTAAAGGATTTTAAAGAGGCTGGCGCAGCCAGCATTACCGTGCATTACGAAGCTTGCCCAAATCTGCACCGCACCGTACAGGTGATAAAGGAATTGGGCTGTAAAGCTTGTGTTGCTATTAATCCGCATACAACTGTAGCTTTATTGGAAGATATTATCCTTGATCTGGATATGGTGCTCATTATGTCAGTAAATCCAGGCTTTGGCGGACAAAAATTCATTGATAATACTTACAAAAAATTAGCTGACATTAAAGCACTGAAAAGACGCTATAATCCGGAGCTGCTGATTGAAGTGGATGGTGGTGTTGATGAAACCAATATTGCCAAGCTTATTGATGCAGGTGCTAATGTATTTGTAGCAGGTAATGCCGTATTTGCATCGGCTGATCCATCGGCCACCATAGCCAGCTTAAAGCATCCCGGTATCTTATCGCGATCGTAAAGCTTTAAGAATTAACCCGTAAACCCTCATTTTAACTGATCTTTTTTGCTTAAACCGTTTTAGTCGGAGAATTGTCTGCTTTTTGAAAAAAAAGCAAATAATGTCTATATATTTTGTCAAATTAATTAACTTCGGCGCGGCTAAGTAGCAATTTGTTAATTACGTATTTAGCTATAAATTATTAATAATATGAAACATAATTTTGGTGCCGGACCCGGCATTTTACCTCATGAGGTTTTGAAACAGGCTGCAGCAGCAGTGGTAGATTTTAATGGTATAGGACTTTCTATATTAGAGATCTCACACCGCTCGCCTGAGTTTGAAGCTGTTTTGGACGAAGCTGTAAAATTAGTTAAAGAGCTATTCAGCGTTCCGGAAGGTTATTCAGTATTGTTTTTACAAGGAGGTGCAAGCACACAGTTTGCTATGGTACCTTATAATTTATTACCAGAGGGCGGAAAAGCCGCTTATCTTGAATCGGGTGTATGGGCAAATAAAGCAATAAAGGAAGTTAAATATTTTGGTGAGGCACAAGTTGTTGCTACAGCAAAAGAAGCTAACTTCACTTATATCCCTAAGGATTTTGAAATTCCTGCCGATGCAGCTTACTTCCACATTACATCAAACAATACCATTTACGGTACACAACTGCATAAGTTCTTCCCGTCACCGGTACCTGTTGTTTGTGATATGTCATCAGATATATTCAGCCGTAAAGTAAATGTTGCCGATTTTGGTTTGATCTACGCCGGTGCTCAAAAAAATATGGGACCTGCAGGTGTTACATTGGTAATTGTTAAGGATGAAATATTAGGTAAATCAGGGCGTAAAATACCTTCAATGTTTAACTATCAAACACAGATAGAAGGCGGTTCAATGTACAATACGCCTCCGGTATTTGCTATATATGTTTCAATGCTCACACTTAACTGGCTTAAATCAAAAGGTGGCGTTGAAGCTATTGAAAAAGAGAATGAAGCCAAAGCAAAGGTATTGTATGATGAAATAGACCGTAACCCATTATTTAAAGGTGTATGTGTTCCTGAAGATCGTTCAATCATGAACGTTTGTTTCGTAACTGAAAATCCTGAGCTTGAAAAACCATTCCTTAAACTATGTGATGAAAAGGGAATAGTTGGCATAAAAGGACACAGAAGCGCAGGCGGTTTCAGAGCATCAATATACAACGCATTGCCTATCACCAGCGTTTATGTGCTGATTGATGCCATGCGCGAATTTGCAGAGAATAATAAATAAAGCCCCCTAACCCCCTAAAGGGGGAATAAGGAACTTCCTTCCCTAAAGGAGGAACTGTATAAATTGCTCCCCCTTTAGGGGGCTGGGGGGCTAAACATTATAATGTAATGATAAGAATATTAGCTAATGATGGTATCGATCCGATAGGGAAACAAATGCTGGAAGATGCCGGTTTTGAAGTAGATACAAATAACATACCTCAGGATGAATTACCTGAGAAACTAAAGGCTTACGATGCAATAACTGTACGAAGTGCAACTAAAGTACGTAAAGCTTTAATTGATGCCACCCCAAACCTTAAGCTGATTGGCAGGGGCGGAGTAGGTGTTGATAATATAGATGTTGAATATGCTAAGGAAAAAGGCATAGGCGTGTATAACACACCAGCTTCATCTTCATTATCAGTTGCCGAACTGGTTTTCGCGCAACTATTTGGTGGCGTTCGCTTTTTAGCAGATAGTAATCGCAAAATGCCTGTTGAAGGAAACACTAAATTCAATGATCTTAAAAAAGCTTATGCAAAAGGTGTTGAATTACGTGGTAAAACTTTAGGCATTGTAGGTTTTGGTCGTATCGGTCGCGAAGTGGCTAAAATAGCTATTGGCGTTGGTATGGATGTTTTGGCTTATGATCTTTACCCGTTCAACCCTGAACTGGCATTGGTTTTAGGCGGCGGCACCGTAGTAAATGTTACTATTGAATCAGCTTCATTGGAGAAGATCATCAAAACAGCAGATTTTATTACCCTGCATACACCATTTGTTGACAAAGCCCTTATAGGCGCTGAAGAGCTGGCTCAGATGAAAAAAGGCGTAGGCCTGGTAAATATATCACGTGGTGGCTTAATTGACGAGCTGGCGCTGATTGAAGCCTTAGATAGCGGCAAAGTATCATTCGCGGCACTGGATGTATTTGATAACGAACCTACACCACGCGAAGAGATTTTGAAACATCCTAAAATTTCCTTAACCCCTCACATCGGCGCAGCCACTAATGAGGCACAAGAAAGAATAGGTGTGGAGCTGGCTAGTTTGATAATCGAGCACTTTAATAAGTAAAGGAATCTCCCATATTCATAAAAAAAACAAAAACAGAGTCTTTGAGAAGACTCTGTTTTTGTTTTAAAGGATTTGTTATTGCGAGCGATAGTGCGGCAATCTCGTCGCTTGCATATTGAACGCGACGAGATTGCTTCGTCGTTCCTCCTCGCAATGACATGTTTTTTTTACAATTCGTAGCTAATTCCCTTTTCCGGTATCACTACCTTATACTCATCAAACTCCAAACTATCAGCTAAAGCCTGCATGCTTTCGGTTTCACCATGCACCAGGAAAACGCTTTTGTTTTTTGTTTTATCCTGTTGATGAACAACATTCGTCAGATCTTCATGATCACCGTGGGCGCTCAATACATCGGTTTGTTTAATAGTGGCATAAACCGCAAGGTCGCGGTCTTTAATGTGCACGATAGAATCGCCACGTAATAAACGATGACCTAACGTCCCTTTGGCGCAATAGCCAATAAAAAGAATGGTGCAATAATAATTCTGGATGTTATAGAACAGGTGATCCTGTATACGGCCGCCCTCCAGCATTCCTGCTGATGATATGATAATACAAGGCTCAAAATAATTGGAAACCTGGCGGCTATCCTTCAGGGTCTCAACATAAGTTAAGTTATCAAACTCAAACTCATCACCCTGATTTTTATAGAAATCCTGTGCTTCCTGGTTCACCAGGTTATGGTATTTGCGGTAAATACCCGTAGCCATTGAGGCCATCGGACTATCAACAAATACTTTAACAGGTGGCAGTAAGCCGCTGCTGAATATCTTATTAAGCGCAAAAACCAGCGACTGTGTACGCCCAATGCTGAATGCAGGGATGATCATGCGGCCCTGTTCTTTTATACAAGCCTTTTCTATAACCTCAACCAAAGTTTCCTCAACAGATTTTCCTTTGGAATGAAACCGGCCACCGTAGGTTGATTCTGTTACCAGGTAATCAACCTGTGGTAAGCTTTCCGGATCATTTAAAACAGGATAGTTTTTACGGCCTATATCGCCTGTAAATGCTATGCTTTTTTCAGTGCCGTTATCATTTATCTTGAGTACTGCAGCCGCTGCGCCTAACAAATGCCCAACTGGTATAAAAGTAAGTTCAATATCGCCATTCACCCTGAACGGCCTGTTAAAGCCAATGGTAACAAAACGCTCCACCGTATCCATCACATGTTTTTGCAGGTATAAAGGCTGGCCACCACTATTGAATTTGCTTTTCCCGCGCTTCCCTTTTTTCTGCGCCTTACGCATAAAAATACTAACAGAATCCATCAATAAGAGCTCGGTAAGATCAGCCGTAGGAGGGGTGCACAATATTTGGCCCTCAAAACCTAAGCGTACAAGCGTAGGCAAATTGCCTGAATGGTCAATATGAGCGTGGGTAAGTATCACCAGGTCAATCTCAACAGGATCGAATGGAAAATCCTCATTCATTTGTATGTTGTGGTCTTTTTCGTAATCAAGCCCGCAATCCACCAGTATTTTATATTTGTCAACCTGCAGCAAATGCATGCTGCCTGTAACCTGTCGGGCAGCCCCGTGTATGGTTAATTTCATCCTAATTCATAGCTAAACCCTGTGTAACAAATCATATGTCAATTGGCTATGAACTATTTGCCTTTTTTAACGAATTTAGCTCTCAAAAGCAATATAACAATAAAAAGAAGCGCGAAGATTATCCCCAAAGATATCTGTTTGCCTCTTTGCTGATCCTGCTCTGTTAACTCAATATCATGTCTCAGTTTCTCGTTTTGATCCCTCAGCCTGTTTATGGTATTCATATACCCAATCTTGCTGGTATCGGCATCTGCAATGTGACTTTGAACTTCTTTCTGCTCAAATGTTTTATAGTCCAGTAAAACTTTTAGCTGAGCGAAGATATCGTCATCAGTTTTAACAATATCCATCAAAATATCATTCGACCGGCGGATATCATTTTTTGTTTGCAACCCAAATATGCCGGTATGCTGACTTAAGCTCTGATCATACTGACCAAACTTTTGTTTACGCTGCCCCAGCATATCGTTTATCTTTTTACGTTGTGCCTGGTAAGCCATCGAGTCGGCAGTTACCTGTGCATAGGTATCAGCCAAAAAAAGAGAGAATAGAACGAGTAAAAGTATTTTTTTCATCATGTGTGTTATTCAAAATCGAGTATAACGCTATCGCCAAGGTTTAGCCCTAACAGGCCGCTTGCATTTCCTTTATTTATGGCGATCTCCAAATGGTCACTTATGCCAAATAAGCATAGTTTTTCGCCTTCGGGTACTTCGTTATAATGCCAGCTTAAATGGTTAATGGTTTCATTGCGTTTAAAGTACAAAATAAAACGGCGTCCGCGCTGTACATTGTTAAAAAATTCCTTGGTTATATTGGTTATCACGTTTTGGAACGAGTCGATATAGATCACAGAGCCCTTTATCTGGTTTTTATCAACCACTGGCTGGAGGTTCATTTTCTTTTCAATATCGCTGGTAGGTATCCCTATTTCGCTCAGCTTACCACCTTTTGCCAGGTGGCAGGCAGCCTTAACAAAAATATCGGCCAGCGGGAAGTGCAAAAATTTAAGATCCTGCATAATAGTTATTTCCACCACCTCATCAGGCTCGGTATTAAACATCAGGGAGAATATGCCATTATCGGCACCAACAAAATAGTGATTTTTATACTTTATAGCCAGGTACCGGGTTGATGTGCTGAAGACTGTATCAATACCAATTAAGTGCACCGTAGCATCCGGAAAATAATAAAAACTATTCTTTAAAATGAACGCTGCTTGCTGTATATTGAAGGCCGAAACGCTATTGGTAATATCAACAATATTTACGGTTGGCAACAATTTCAGGATGCTGCCTTTGAGTGCAGCCTGATAAATATCTTTATCGCCCAAATCTGTAGTTAATGTTATTATTGCCATTAATATTTTAAAATTTTATTACTAATCTTGTAGAAGCATTAGATGCTGCAAATATCAATTTTTAATTCATAAAAATCTGCAACTAAAAAATCAATTTGTATTGAACGAACTTAAATTATCAATTGAAAACATCAACCCCGCAGTATTATGGGGACCGAATAATGATCATTTTGAGATCATTAGAAAGCAGTATCCAAAGCTAAAAATTGTAGCCCGCGGCAACGAGGTAAAGATATTAGGGGATGAGCATGAAATAACTACGTTTCATGAAAGATTTGAGCACCTGCTGCAGCATGTGGAGAAATATGAATCACTTAACATCACTGACCTTGAGCGTATTTTAGGTACAAAAGCATCAGCATCTTCACCAGCAGATCCGGCAGCGGATAAGTTTGCCAGTGGCGAAGTTATTGTGTTTGGCCCTAATGGTGTTATGGTAAAGGCACGTACAGCCAACCAACGTAAAATGGTTGATTGTATTAACAAAAGCGATATACTTTTTGCCATTGGCCCGGCAGGTACAGGTAAAACCTATACCGCGGTTGCACTGGCAGTAAGGGCTTTAAAAAATAAGGAGATAAAGCGCATAATCCTTACCAGGCCGGCAGTTGAAGCAGGGGAGAACCTCGGCTTTTTACCCGGCGACCTTAAGGAAAAAATAGATCCGTACCTACGCCCGTTATATGATGCGCTTGATGATATGATACCTGCAGAAAAGCTAAAGCTTTACCTGGAGAACCGTACTATTGAGATAGCACCACTGGCATTTATGCGCGGCCGTACACTGGATAACTGCTTTGTTATTTTGGATGAGGCACAGAATGCTACTGATATGCAGTTAAAGATGTTTTTAACACGTATGGGCCCATCAGCCAAATTTATTGTTACAGGTGACGTTACACAGATAGATTTACCTAAAAAACAACAATCTGGCTTACATACCGCTTTGCGTATTTTGACCGATATTAAAGGTATTGACATAGTTTACTTAAGCGGCGAAGACGTAGTAAGGCACAAACTGGTAAGGAAGATATTAGCAGCTTACGGAGATATACAATAAGTAGCAAGTATCAAGTATTTAGTATCAAGACAAAAAAGTAAGATGCTAAACGCTTGATGACAAGTTTTTTACTTGATACTTGATACTAAATACTTGATACTAAAAAAATGAATGCAATAAAAGAAACACACTTTAATTTTCCGGGGCAAACGGCCTTTTATAAGGGAAAAGTACGCGATGTTTATACTATAAAAAATAAATACCTGGCCATGGTTGTTAGCGACCGCATTTCAGCATTTGATGTGGTTTTGCCGGAAGCTATACCTTTTAAAGGACAGGTTTTAAACCAGATAGCGGCAAGCTTTTTAAAGGCCACAGCCGATATTGTACCTAACTGGGTTGTTAGCGTACCTGATCCAAGCGTTACCATAGGCCGTATTTGCGAGCCATATAAAGTAGAAATGGTTATTCGTGGTTACCTCGCAGGCCACGCTGCCCGTGAATATGCTGCTGGTAAAAGGCAGGTTTGCGGTGTGAGTTTACCCGAAGGATTAAAGGAAAATGATAAACTGCCTGAGCCCATAATTACGCCAACCACAAAAGCATCGGTAGGGCATGATGAGGATATATCGCGCGAGCAAATACTGGCAAAAAAGATTGTATCTGAACAGGATTACATTCAACTGGAAAATTATACCAGGGCATTATACCAACGTGGTACCGAAATAGCGGCAAAACAAGGTTTGATATTAGTTGATACCAAATATGAATTTGGCAAGGCTGATGGAAAAATATTCCTGATTGACGAGATACATACCCCGGATTCATCCCGTTATTTTTATAGCGAAGGTTATGAAGAACGCCAGGCAAATGGTGAACAGCAAAAACAACTTTCAAAAGAGTTTGTTAGAAGGTGGTTGATTGAAAATGGTTTTCAGGGCAAAGACGGACAAGTTATACCAACGATGACAAAAGAGATAGTTCAATCCATATCTGACAGGTATATTGAGCTTTACGAAAAAATTACAGGTGAAGCGTTTGTAAAACCCGAAAGTGCTGATATATTAAACAGGGTTGAAACAGCAATTATAAGTGCGCTATCGGCATTGTAACTTTTATTTATAAATAATATTATATCTTAGTGCTTTAATTTATTGAGATGAAATTTACGGTTGATAAACACGAGAAGTATATATTGGTGAAGCTGAATGAGTCAAAACTAAATTCATTGGTTACTCCTCAGCTAAAATCTGAGTTAATTCTTATAAATACTGAAGGCCAGAGAAACATTGTTCTCGACCTTTCACAAGTAAAATTTGCCGATTCATCCGGATTAAGCAGTTTACTGGTAGGGCACCGTTTATGTAAAAATGCCAAAGGGGTGTTTATCCTAACGGGATTAAGCGATGCTGTTTCACGCCTGATAACTATTTCGCAATTGGATAATGTACTTTCTATAGTTCCTACATCAGAAGAGGCTATCGACCTTGTATTTATGGAAGAAATAGAAAAAGAATTAAAAAAAGAAGCAAAATAATCACCACTATTGTTTACCCTGTATGAAATTTGAGGTAACAATACTTGGCAGCAGTTCCGCAACCCCCATATTCAATCGAAATCCTTCTTCACAGGTGCTCAATATTAATGAGCGCCTGTATTTAATTGATTGCGGCGAAGGTACCCAGCAGCAAATGCTGCACTTTGGTGTAAAGGCTAGTCGTATCGATAATATTTTCATCAGTCACCTTCACGGCGATCATTACCTGGGCTTATTGGGCCTGCTTTCATCAATGCACCTTAATGGGCGCACAAAACCATTGAATCTTTTTGCACCAGCTCCGTTAAAAGAAATTATAGATGTTCAACTAAAATATTCTGAAACAGTTTTACAGTACCCTATTAATTATGTGTTTACCGTACCTGATAAAGCAAATGTAATTTTCGATAACCAGGACATTGTTGTTGAAAGCATACCGCTTGATCATCGTATAGATTGCACAGGTTTTTTATTCAGGCAAAAAAAGAGGAACCGAAAGCTGTTAAAAGATAAGCTGGAAGAATTTAACGTCCCCATTGAATACTATACTGCATTAAAAAAGGGTGTTGATTACACCGCTCCTGATGGAACGGTATATAAAAATGAAACGCTAACCTCGGCACCTGAAGAGCCTAAAAGTTATGCCTATTGTTCGGATACAATTTATAGTGAAAGTTATTTTAAGCAGATAAGCAATGTGGACCTGCTATACCATGAATCTACATTTTTAAATGATATGTTGGAGCGTGCACAGAGCACCTATCATACTACCGCTTTGCAGGCAGG
This sequence comes from Mucilaginibacter mallensis, assembly GCF_900105165.1. NCBI lineage: Bacteria > Pseudomonadati > Bacteroidota > Sphingobacteriia > Sphingobacteriales > Sphingobacteriaceae > Mucilaginibacter > Mucilaginibacter mallensis. Next base: position 2,607,244 of record NZ_LT629740.1, on the reverse strand, counting down.
GCAGGTGGCATTAAAAACAAATGCTAAGAAACTTTTGCTGGGGCATTTCTCGGCGCGATATAAGACGCTTAATGAATTGCTTGACGAGGCAAAAACTGTTTTCCCTGATACCGAGCTAGCCGTTGAAGGAAAAACGTTTGTTATAGAGTATTAAGCACAATTGTCATTTCGACCGGAGGGAGAAACTATTCTCTTGAGCGGTAGCGAAAAATCTGCTGCTGTATACCTATCTTGCGAAAAATATTTCTCCCTTTGGTTGAAATGACAAAGTAATAAACTAATTTTTCTTACCGCCGAACACCGAGAAGCTCACATAACGTTTAGGATGTGCTTTTATATCGATGAACAGGTTATTTAAATTAGCCGTAGCGTCACTCAAATTCTTGTACATCTTATCATCATTTATCAGCAACCCTAATGAACCATTACCGTTGTTGATCTTGCTCATAGTGGCCTGTAGGTCGGTCAATGTTTTGTTGGCGTTATCTAATGTTTGCTTAATGTTTGAATTTGCCAAGTCATCGCTTACCTTTTCAAAATTTGTGCTAACAGTTGTTAAATGCCCCGTGCTGGTTTTTAAATTATCCGATACCACCTCAGCATTACTCATAATATTGTTTATGTGCGTTGTTTGGCCGCCAACCAGTGCATCAATTTTCTTAGTTGTACCTTCAAGCGTTTGCAACGAGTTGGCTATACTGTTAAAGCTCCTGTCAACATTTTTTTGGAAATCAGGGTTCAATATTTTATTTACAGCTGCTAATGATGAATCTAATTTAGATATCAAACGCTCTGCTTTCATTTGGATAGGCTGCAAGCTTTCGGCCAGGCTGCCTTGTATGTCGGCACGTAAAGTATCCTTATCCTGTGCAAACTGCTTGCTGTCGCCATATTCAAAACTAATGGCTTTACCACCTAAAAGGTCGGTACTGATCAGTTGCGCCAGTGTGCTTGACGGAACATTATATTGCGGATCTATCTTAAATTCAACAACTGTACGCCCGTCGGCCCGCAGGTGCATACTTGATACCCTGCCGATCTGAAAGCCATTTACCAGTACTGGTTTTGATACCGAAAGCCCGTCTACACTATTATAAATAGCATAATATTTATTCGACCTGGAGAAAACGTCGTTCCCGCTCAAATAACTGTAACCCAATATCAGCACAGTAATTACAACAGCAGTTAGTACTCCAATTTTTGTTTCGTTTGATATTTTCATTTTTATTAGATGTCTTTTTTCAGGTATCAGCTGGATATAAGCAGTTTAGGTCTCAAAATCTACAACTAACCAGGGCCGCTACATTATGTTTAAGTACTTACTCTGCCGCGTCTTCTACTTCCTTTTTATAATTTTGCAAGGCCCTCACTATTGATGCTACTATTTCATCCTGTCCGCTTTCAGAGTTTAAATATGCCTCGTCGTCAGGATTATCAATAAAACCCGTTTCAACTAAAACAGAAGGCATCGCGGTATGGCAAAGCACTAAAACTCCCTGTTCAATCACACCATCACTGTGCCGGCCATCGTGTTCAACAAATTCCGAATTTATTAAATCAGCCAAATGTATGCTTTGTTTACGGTATTTCGCTTTAATGGAATTCATTAAAATAACCGAAGTAGGGTCGTTTGGATCAAAACCGGAGTTGTCATTTTCTTTGAAATCCTCATCACCCAATAAATTTTTACTTATTGCGGCTTCTTCTTCTTTAGTACGATGAAAACCATATACCAGTAACAATACACCTCTTCCGGAATGATCCGGAACATGTATTTTTCTACCATGCTCATGTATCACCTTATCGGGCAATGCATTACAATGTAGAGATATAAAAAGATCACCTTTGGCATCATTAGCTATTTGCGAACGTTTTTCCCATGAAACATCATCTTCGGTACTACGGGTTAAAACCACCTTTACACCGCCCATATCTTTTTCTACCGCCTTTTGCAATTTAAGTGCAATAGCTAGCGTTACATTTCTTTCATAAGAATATGACCCCGAAGCGCCGTGAGAAAAATGCCCTGTTGTACCCGATGGAGTGCCGCCATGGCCCGCATCAACAACAATGGTTCTGATTTTATAGCCGTTGGAAGGTACCGTATCTTTTTTTAATGAGTCAATTGGAGAGGAAAATAACGAAAAGGACACCAGTAGTAACGATAAACTGCAAATCAATCTTTTCAATATTTTATTTTTCATTATGTTTGAACACTGTTAATTGTTTCTGCAAAAATACTATTCATAATCGATTTTGAAATTCATCAGCCTGTTTTTTCTGCTTGAAATTGTTTTAATGGTAAATGTTATGGCTTCACCTAAAAAAGGTAAATATAACTACCATAGACCACTTACTGATACTATTATCAAACTCGACTCTATAAAAGACAAAAAACTTCTTAGAATAAAAGATACAGTAAGTACTAAAGGTACGAAAAGTAATAATACTAAAGGTATTATTGGTAAAAGTGACACTTCATCCAAAAAGGGTAAGAATGAATTGGCAGCCGAAATAAAAGGTAATGCTGATGACTCAACCATTGTTGATAAGGTGCACAATATTTTATATTTCTATGGCAGGGCCCGTGTAAAATATGAAGATGTTGAAATGGATGCCGACTATATAAGGGTCGATCAAAAAAATCATCTGATATTTGCCAGCGGTAGCATCGATCCCAGAACGCACCGGTACATAGGCCGCCCCATTACAAAACAGGGTAAAGATAAACCTGTTGAATCAGATTCATTACTCTTTAATTACGAAACCAAAAAGGGTAAAGTATATAACCCTGCATCAGAACAGGGGGGCAACTATATTTCGGGTGGTCAGGTAAAAAAATTGAATGAAGATGAAGCCGCCTATCGGAATGTGCTTTTCAGTACCTGCGATAAGCCTTTTCCTGAAACGGATTTCGGTATAGTGATAACAAAGGGCATAGGGGAGAAGAAACGTATTATCTCGGGTCCGGCATATCTTGAGATTGAAGGTGTGCCCATACCGCTGGCTGTTCCTTTCGCCTTTTTTCCAAAGCCAGATACCAGAACGTCAGGTGTTATATTGCCAACTTTTGGAGAGGATCAGAAACTGGGTTTTTACATTAAAGATCTAGGCTATTACATTGCCTTGAATGATTATGTTGATATGACCACACAAGGCACCTTTTATGCAAAAGGGTCATATGATTTAAATGAAACGGTACATTATTTAAGCAGGTATGAATATTCAGGAAATCTGTCATTAAGCTATGGCTCACATAATTACGGATTACAGGGCGATCCCCCGACTAAGGACTTCAATATTACCTGGTCACATTCCCAAAACTCAAATGCAAGTCCGGGGAGTACGTTTAGTGCATCGGTAAACGCGGGTACATCAACTTTTTACCAGAATAACCCTGCATATAGTAACTATAACCTGCAGGCGCTTACACAAAACAATTTAAGTTCAAGTATAGCATATGGCAGGGTATGGGCCGGTACTCCTTTTAACCTTACCGTAAGCTTATCACACAGTCAGGACCTAACAGCGAAAACGGTTACGCTGAACTTGCCTACGTTTAACTTCAACATGTCAACACTGAGCCCTTTTGATTCAAAAGACAGGGTAGGCCCTCAAAAGTGGTATCAAAAAATAACAGTAGGTTATAGCTTACAGGGAACAAACAATATTAATGCTATACCCGAATCGGAATTATTCCAGGGTAATACCCTCTTTAAAAAGATGCAAAACGGGCTTGAGCACCAAATACCTATTGGCTTCAATCAAACCCTGCTTAAATATTTTCAATTTAGTGCAACAGCAAACTATACAGAGCGCTGGTATTTTCAAAGCATAAAAGAACAATATAACCGTGATAACCTCATCGATCCTACTCTTCCTACTATTGATACGGTAGGGGGCTTTAAAAGATCGGGCGAGTATAACCTGAGTGCGGGCTTTTCAACAAAAGTATATGGTACAATGAACTTCAAGAAAAGTAAGTTAAAAGCCATCCGTACAGTTATGACGCCATCCATCTCGTTTCAGTACAAACCGGATTTCTCGGACCCAAGCTATGGCTATTATAAAACGATTGTAAGTAATGCAACCATACCATACCCTGCTACCTATACAACATATTCTATATTTCAGAACGGCGTTTATGGCTATCCATCAGCAGGCAGACAGGCAGGCTTAAACTTTAGTTTGGATAATACTATTGAAGCTAAGGTAAAAGCAAAAGCCACTGATACATCCAACACCGATAAACATGTGAAAATACTGGATGGGTTAACTTTCTCTACATTCTATAATTTCGCGGCTGATTCGTTCAGGCTTTCACCCATCTCATTCTCAGGACACACGGCTATATTGCACCAAAAAGTAAATATTAGTTTTAGTGGTGTATTTAACCCGTATGAATCAAAACTTATGGATTCAATATCAAATGGCGTAATTCAAAAATATTCACACGAGATAGACCGTTTTACCTGGCAGGATGGTAAATTACCATCTTTGCAATCATTTAGCATATCAGCAAGCGGCAGTTTAAATTCAACCTCATTTCATCCGCATAATACAACACAAGCGCCTGTTGGCAGTAATATGCAAAATATGACGCCCCAGCAACAAGATAGACTGGCATTATTAAATAGCGATCCATCGGCCTATGTTGATTTTAATATCCCCTGGAATATTTCTTTTAACTACAGCTTTACCTATAATAATAATGTAACCAACACGAACACTACTAATACGATGATGATAAGCGGGGATTTTAATTTAACCCCCAAGTGGAAGATACAATATTCAACTAACTACGACTTAAAGGCGCGCGCGTTAAGCAGTGCCACATCGTTTTCAATCTACCGCGATCTGCATTGCTGGGACCTTTCAATACAATGGTTGCCGTTTGGATATTATAAATCATATAACGTTACTTTAAGGGTAAAATCAACTATATTACAGGATCTGAAACTAAGTAAGAAGAGTGATTATACCAGCAGTTCATATTTTAATCAATAAGTAAGTGTTAGCAGAAATAATAACCATTGGCGATGAGATACTTATAGGGCAAATAGTTGATACAAACTCTGCATGGATGGCACAGCAGCTTAATGATGCTGGTATACGTGTAAAACAGATCTCATCAATATCTGACGACCGCCAGCATATTTTAACCGCGCTTGCGGAAGCAAGTAACAGGGCAGATATCATATTAATAACCGGTGGACTAGGCCCTACAAAAGACGATATAACCAAAAAAACCTTAGCTGAATACTTTGGGGTAGGCATGGTTGAAAGTAAAGAGGCGCTTGAAAACGTAAACCGGATTTTTGCTAAATATAACAGGCCCCTGCTTGAGGTGAACCGTTTGCAGGCTGAAGTACCCGAAAACTGCGAAGTTATCCTGAATAAAAACGGCACTGCCCCGGGTATGTGGTTTAATCAGGAGGGGAAGATATATGTATCGATGCCGGGCGTACCTTTCGAGATGATGTATATGATTGAGGAGGAGGTTATACCTAAACTTAAAACCACATTTACACTACCGGTAATTATTCACAAAACTATATTAACAGCAGGCGAAGGAGAATCATTTTTAGCGGAAAAAATAGCAGATATTGAAGATGCCCTGCCACCATACATTAAGCTGGCTTATCTGCCAAAATTAGGTCAGGTACGTTTAAGATTAAGCGCTTACGGCGATGATGCTGATCTCTTAAAACAAAAGATAGATGAATTTGCTGCGCGAATTGTTGAACGTGTAGGTATCAACGTGGTAACACAGGAGGATATCCCGCTTGAAAAAGCCCTGTTAAATATGATGATTGAAAAGGGTTTAACCCTATCGGTTGCTGAAAGTTGCACAGGCGGTTATATTTCGCATTTATTCACCCAGCATGCAGGTTCATCAAAAGTTTTTTTGGGTGGAGCGGTTAGTTATTCGAATCAGTTAAAGGAGAGTTTGCTGGGTGTAAAAGATGAAACAATTGAAAAATATGGTGCCGTAAGTGAAGAAACTGTTACTGAAATGGTAGCAGGCGCTTTGAAAAATTTCAAATCAGATTTTGCTATTGCGGTTACTGGCATTGCCGGCCCTGATGGTGGTACGCCTGATAAACCTGTGGGTACAGTTTGGATAGGAGTGGCATCTGCCCGGCAAACATTGGTTAAAAAATTCACATTCAGCAGTAAACGTATTCAAAACATTGAAAGAAGTGCCATGTCCGCATTATCTATGTTGAATACTTTACTAAAAGAATACTAAAAGTAAGAATGAATTAGTTATTTTTGACGATACTAATTCTAAATTTTCTATGGCAAAATATCAGCTGTTACTGCCTAAAATGGGAGAGAGCGTTGCTGAAGCAACTATCATCAAATGGTTAAAAAAACCGGGAGATTATGTTGAGGCAGACGAAGCAGTAATGGAAATTGCAACTGATAAAGTTGACTCAGAAGTTCCATCACCTGTAGCCGGAAAACTTGCGGAACAACTTTGTACTGAAGATGATGTGGTACAGGTAGGCTCTGTTATAGCTATAATTGAAACAGAAGCTGCCGAGGAACCAGCTAAACCTGAAGCACCTATTGCACCTGCACCCTCCGAAATACAACAACCTGTTTCTACAGAAACATATAAAGCGCCGGATGCTGCAGTAGCGACGCCTGAGCCTGTGATTGCTATACCAGGCATTGAACAGCTTCCTAAGGCTGAACCTGTTCAAAATACAGTAGCGTTAAATGATTCCATCAGGTTTTATTCGCCATTAGTACGCAGTATTGCTGTACAGGAAGGTATTGGCGCTGCCGAACTCGACCAGGTTTCAGGTACGGGAGCTGAAGGCAGGCTGACTAAAGACGATCTGTTGCAGTATATTAAAAACCGGTCTACTAATAACGGTCACGCACAATACACACAGCCGTCGCAGCAAACGGCTGCACCCGCCAATCCGAATCCTGCATATGAGCCTAAACCAGAGCCTGTAAAAGCTGCAGTATCAGTTTCAGGCGGTGATGAGATCATTGAGATGGACAGGATGCGCAGGCTGATAGCCGATCACATGGTGATGAGCAAGCAAACATCGCCGCATGTTACCTCATTTGTTGAGGCCGATGTTACTAACCTTGTTTTATGGCGCGAAAAGATTAAAAATAGCTTTGAAAAGCGTGAAGGTCAGAAAATAACATTCACGCCAATCTTTATTGAAGCTGTTGCACGGGCTATTAAAGAAATGCCAATGATAAATGTTTCGGTTAACGGAACACAGATCATCAAAAAGAAGAACATAAATATCAGTATGGCTACCGCATTGCCAAACGGTAACCTGATAGTACCTGTAATTAAACAGGCTGATGAGCTAAACCTTATTGGGCTAACCAAAGCTGTTAATGACCTGGCAAATCGCGCTCGCAACGGTAAATTATTACCTGATGATGTAAAAGATGGAACATTTACCATTACTAACGTAGGCTCATTTGGTAATGTGATGGGTACGCCGATCATCAATCAGCCACAGGTGGCAATATTAGCAGTTGGGGCCATTAAAAAGAAACCGGCTGTAATTGAAACTAAAGAGGGTGATATGATCGCTATACGCCATATGATGTTCCTATCATTATCCTACGATCATAGAGTAGTTGATGGTGCTTTAGGCGGATCATTTGTACGTAAAGTGGCTGATTACCTGGAAAACTGGGATTTGAACAGGGATATATAATTCCACAATGTCATCCCGAACTTGTTTCGGGATCTCACAGGACAAACGGCTAAGCAAATTCTACACTTAGTTGATGGGGTGCTGAAACAAGTTCAGCATGACTACAAGATAAAATGAAAAAGGCTCCCTAAAGGAGCCTTTTTCATTTTATAAGCTGGAGCAATCTACTCAACAACTTCAGCTGTTAATTTTACTGCCGGAGCTAAACTAACTCCTGTTAACTGATCAGCAAAGGCTATAAATGCCTTGTTATCCGCTATAAGCAATTGATTATCGATCAGATTTTGCAGGTTGATCTTTCCAATCACAAATTTATAGCTGTCTGAGTGGTAACGCTCATGAATGTGTTTAAAGTTAAGGACCTCTACAAGTGCTTCATCCTCATAGCGTAAATACACGTTCAATTCAACGTTATTGGTAAAGTTCAAGTCTTTTTTGCCTTTTGCTTTTTTGTATTCGTATTGATAATTGTAACGTAATGCTGCAATATCAGATAAAACAGCAGAACCAGTAGGATGACCACCGGCACCTTTGCCGAAAAAGAATTGCTGATCGGCAAACGCGGCCTGTACAGTTACACCGTTATATTCATACTCAACATTGTATAAAAACTCAGTTTCGTTTACAAACTTTGGCAGTACAAACATGGTAACATGCCTGTCGTCAAGTTCTTTGGCAACCGGCACAAGTTTTATCTTTAATTTCTTCTCACGGGCATACTGCAGGTCGCTGGCTGTTAAGTTCTGAATACCGATATTCAATACCTCTTCAGGCTTAACAATTACGCCATAGGCATGAGATGCGGCTATTATCAGTTTATATTTAGCATCAAATCCACCTACATCACTGGTTGGATCTGTTTCAGCAAAACCTAAGTCCTGAGCCTGTTTTAATGCTGTATCGTAATCAAGATTTTCTAAATAACCTTTTGATAATACATAGTTTGATGATCCGTTAAAAATACCGCTGATAGAGTGCAGTAATTCATTGTCATAATACTCTTCCAGGTTACGGATAATTGGTATACTACCGCAAACCGCGCCTTCGTATAATAAAGAAGTGCCATGAATATGCTGTAATTCAATCAACTCATTTAAATAAGTAGCGATCATTTTCTTGCTGGCCGATACTACATTTTTGCCTGTACTTAGTGCACGGGATACAATCTCAAATGCAGCTTCGGTATCGTTGATTAGCTCAACAATGGTGTTGAGCTCCGGGTTGTTTAGTATTTCTTCCTTATCAGTAGTAAATATTTCTGCTGGTAATGAACGTTTCTTCTCCGGATTTTTGATTGCTATTTTAACTATTTCAAGATTCAGGTTCTTGGTTTTGATAATATCATATAATCCCTGGCCAACAACGCCAAAACCAAACAACCCTATATTTAATTTCTTACTCATTATGTGTTATGCTATTCTTTGTAGTTCTATTATCTTTCCTTTTACATCTGTTTTAAAGAAAGACGTTATAATATTTGTTAATGCTTCTGTTTCAATTAAAAATCCATCGTGACCGTAAAAGGAATCAAACTCAGCAAATGCTGATTTTGGTATATGCCTGAACAGGTATTGCTGTTCCTCAACCGGGAATAATACATCTGATTTTATGCCGATAACCAATGTACGGGCTTTTATCAGACTTAATGCTTTCTCAACACCATTACGGTTACGGCCTACATTGTGCGAGTCCATAGCCTTGCTTAAATACCAGTAGCTATAAGCATTAAACCGGTTCACCAGCTTTTCGCCCTGGTAATTTTGGTATGATGATGCGCGGTGGTCATCGCTAATGTTATCATTTTCATCCTGCTGGCTCACCGTGTAAGTTTTATAACCACGGTAGGATAGGAGCGCAATACTACGTGCTGCTTTTAAACCTTTTCTGCCACCATCAGGGGTATTTGAATAAAAAGTACGGTCGGCTGATAGTGCCAGGCGCTGTGATTCATTGAACGCGATACCCCATGGTGAATGACGGGCATTAGTCGCTATCAATATCAGGTTCTTTATACGTAATGGCTCAATAATTGCCCACTCAGCAGCCTGCTGGCCACCTAATGAACCACCTATCAATATCTCGATCTGATCTATCTTAAGATGCTCAGCCAATTGTTGATGTGCCTTAATAATATCCCTTACTGTAAACTGCGGAAATGCCAGGTAATAAGACTGCCCGGTTACAGGGTTTTCACTCAGTGGATTACTTGTACCATAAGGCGACCCTAAAATATTAGCGCAAACAATAAAATGCTCTTCAGGGTTGAAAAATTCATTCTCGCCGAACAAACCTTTCCACCAGTCCATCACATCTGAATTTGCTGTGAGCGCGTGGCATACCCACACAACGTTGTTCCGGTTTGTATTTAATTTACCATAGGTATGATAACCTATTTCCAGTTGCTGTATCCGCTGTCCCGATTCAAGCTCAAGTGGTTGTGTACTTTTAAATATTTGTGTATTCATGTTACCGTTTTGTTATTGCGGTGCAGCTGCTTGTTGGCAGCTGCATCCCGTAACAACACTATTATCACTAAAAAACTAAAAAAAAACTCAATATTAAACTAACTCTGCTGCCTGCTCACTGATTTTTACAAATGCCTGTTCAAAATCAGCTTTTATGTCATCAATGTGTTCAATTCCAACAGCCACACGTAGCGATGTTGGTGTTACACCGGCTGCCAACTGCTCAGCATCTGATAATTGCTGATGCGTAGTTGCAGATGGTTGTATAATTAATGTTTTGGCATCGCCAACATTTGCTAAATGACTTACCAGTTTCAGGCTATCAATAAACTTACTGGCCTGTTCCTTATCACCTTTTACCTCGAATGATAATACCGCACCAAAACCGTTTTTCAGATACTTTTTGGCCAATGCATGGTATGGCGATGACGCTAAACCCGGATAGTTAACTTTTGCTACCTGTGGATGCTGTTCGAGCCATTTAGCCAGATCAAGCGCATTATCAACATGGCGTTGCACACGCAGGGATAATGTTTCCAATCCTTGTATTAATAACCATGAATTAAACGGCGATTGTGATGAGCCAAAATCACGCAAACCTTCAACACGTGCACGTATGATGTATTGTATATTGCCGAACGGACCGTTAACGCCAAATACATCAGCGAAAACTAATCCATGATAACCTTCTGATGGCTCAGTAAATTGTAGGTATTTGCCATTGCCCCAGTTATAATTACCGCCATCTACAATAACACCGCCAATAGTTGTGCCGTGCCCGCCAATCCATTTGGTGGCTGATTCAACAACTACATGTGCGCCATGTTCCAGCGGGCGGAATAAATATCCGGCTGCGCCGAAGGTATTATCAACTATTAACGGCAGATCATGATTTTTAGCTACAGCTGCGATCTTCTCAAAATCAGGGATATTAAAACCCGGGTTACCTATGGTTTCTAAAAAGATGGCTTTAGTGTTTTTATCGATCAATGACTCGATGCTATCCGCATGATCATCTTTGGCAAAACGAGCCTCGATGCCCAGGCGTTTAAAGGCTACCTTAAATTGATTGTAAGTACCACCGTACAGGAAAGGAGAGGTCACAAAATTATCCCCTTGTTGTAAGATATTATTAAGCGCCAGAAATTGTGCTGCCTGACCCGATGCTGTTGCCAGCGCTGCTACGCCACCCTCTAATGCTGCGATGCGTTTTTCAAACACATCGGTAGTAGGGTTCATAATGCGGGTATATATATTGCCGAATTCCTTTAGCGCGAAAAGATTTGCGCCATGCTGGGCATTGTTAAAAACGTATGATGTAGTTTGATAAAGAGGCACAGCGCGTGAGCCGGTTGTAGGATCAACTTCCTGGCCTGCATGTAATTGCAGTGTTTCGAATTTTAAGTTTGTAGCTGACATATTGATTTGATTTTACAGGTGATTAAAAATTTGTATTTATGGCTAGTTCACGATAGGGTAAAACATATACCTGTGTGAGGTAACACGCGTTTTTTTTCAGGAAAAGAAAAATAAAGACGTGTACTGCTTCAACAACAGCAACAAATACAGCCGGTAGAATAGCTATATGTAGCAAACAAAGAACCTTTTAAGGCTTTCGGTTGGGGTGAAAATGTGTTTTTTGAACTTTTCATGGTCGTTAATTTATATCCCCCGGTGTTATTTGCCGGGACAGGAATTGGCACCTTCTCTAAACTTAGAGGGTTGCCAGCGGGTAATTGAGCCTGATCTCTCGCCGCTTCTTTATAAATCAAAACCTTTTAAGGGGAGTTGATCTCATTTGATATCGCTACCAAATATTGTTGCAAATATAGTGCGATAGTATTTATTAAACCAAATTTAATTTCAAATTGAGTATTTTATAGTTATCATTGGTATAAATCAAATGATAAGATTATTTTAATCCCATGTAATTAAATAGAAAATCCCATGCCTCGCCTTTAGGAATATTGACTATAATAAATTTATTATCTTTTGAAATAGTTCCAATTTTAACATAATCTGGAAGTGGATGATATTTGGAATTTACATAATATGAATAAATTAAACCACCAATGGGAAATATATAAAATATATGGCCCGCTTTCGTTCTTTTCCGCGTCGGTGTAAGAATAATATCTCTTGGCATTTTTTTGTCATTAAGATAGGTCATAGTGAAAATTGGGTATTCATGTTCAGTTCCCGGATCACCATCTAAAATCATTTTTCTTAATATATCTTCATGTGGACCTAAATTAATATATCCAAATGTTGCTCTTTTAGATATGCTTGCACGCCATAGAATTGACAATAAGAATAACTTGAATTTTCTATAGTCTACGTTGTTGAATATAGAAAATTGAGTGTTATCTCCTTTATCCGCATTGTTTTTTAATATAGGAGATTCTTCTGTATTTAGTTTTTCTCCAAATAATGCTTTAGCAGCATAGGTTTCATAAGAACCTATAATATTATTATCACAATTCTTGCAAAGTATTCCACCTTCGTATTCACCAGATGATGGGTTCTTTATTCTTTTTTCTCCGTTTACGTAATTTTGGGGATTGAATGAAATTAATTTATGATTTTCATCATATAATTCCTGGTACATAAAATCGGGAATTATATGAGATTTTTTTAAAAGGGGTTTATTTTGCAAGCATAGTTTACAAACTGTCATTTGTGAGTTGTTTAATAATTACTCAACGCCTGCTCCATATCTGTGATCAGATCATCTATATGCTCCAATCCAACTGATACCCGTAATAAATTAAACGGTGTTTTGGTATCCGGCCCTTCAACAGATGCACGGTGTTCTATCAAACTTTCAACACCACCAAGGCTGGTGGCTTGAGTAAATAATTCCAGGCTATTTATTACTCGCCTGGCTTCAACTTCGCCGCCTTTTATACAAACAGATAACATCCCACCAAAGCCCAGCATTTGCTCTTTAGCAATATCATGTTGCGGATGTTCAGGCAATCCCGGATACATTACCGCTTCAACTTTTGGGTGTTTTTGCAGGTATTCAGCTAATAACTGCGCGTTTTTTGCATGACCTGCCATACGGTAAGGCAAGGTTTTTATACTGCGTGCAAGGTAGTAGCAATCCATGGGAGAGGGTATGGCGCCGCCCATTTCCTGTACCTGTTTTATTTTTACCCACCAATCGTCTTTTACTGGGGTTATTAAAACGCCACCCATCAAATCACTATGGCCACCGAAATATTTGGTACTGCTGTGCATCACAAGGTCAGCACCCAATACAAGCGGCTGCTGGAATACAGGCGTAGCAAAAGTATTGTCACAAGCTACTTTAATGCCATTTTTATGCGCAATTCTGATCACCTTCTTTATATCAGTAAGTTTTAACAGAGGGTTCGATGGTGTTTCGATCCATATTAAACCTGTGTTTGGCTTAATATGTTGTTTTAAAACTTCAGTATTATTTATATCGATAAAATCAAACTCCAAAATACCAACGAAAAGCGCTTTCAACTGGTTGCGCAAACCGTGGTACATATCATCAGGCAATATGATATGAGTGCCCGGTTTTAATGATTGAAAAACAGCCATCCCAGCGGCATTGCCTGATGAAAAAGCGGCGGCATCAACACCATGTTCCAGTTTTGCCAACACATTTTCAAGCAGGGTACGGTTCGGGTTTGCCGACCTGCTATATATATAGCCGCTGGTATACGAACCATCCGCAGCACGTTCAAATGTAGTTGACATAACAATAGGCTGAATTACAGCGCCCGAAGTTTCATCTTTTTGATTGCCTGCATGTATGGCGATGGTCTCGATTTTCATGAAATAAAGTTTTGGCAAACATAAAAATTTTTGCAGTTTACCTGTGTATGATAATATTGACTTTAATGAACTATTAATTATATTTGTTTATAATATAGATATTATGAAAGTAGGAAAATTACCAGTTGCTTCAATTATTTTAGTGGTTATTATGCTGACAAGCCTATTGCTTAAGTTTTTTTATCCGGCGCAGGCCATGGTAAATTCCGCTTTTATTAATGGTGCTTTTGTAGGATCGTTATTTGTGCTGGGCTTATACTATGTAAATATTTACTATACAGCCTGGACTAACAACAGGAGAGAAGCAAAAGCTCACCAGGAGTAATTTCCCGTTTTGGTGCTTTATAAAATGCGCCTGAATCACTAATTTGCTGTTAAGTCAATTAACGGTAATTTTTAGGTAAAAAGCTTTTCAGGATACTTCAGCATTGATATTATGCCCTCATTTATGGTAACAATTGTTACTTTTGCACAAAGTTTTTTTAATGGAAGCTGAACGTAATTTAACTTTATTATTACAGGATACGGGTTTACCGACTGATTTAAAACACATTGCGGAAAAAGTGCTTCACGGCGAACGCATCACCTTTGATGAGGGTGTTTTACTGTTTGAAAAAGGCGAATTAGGATATCTGGGCATCCTTGCCAACTACATCCGCGAAAAACGCCACGGCAACAAAACTTATTTCAACCGTAATTTTCATATCGAGCCAACTAATCTTTGTGTTTATGATTGCAAATTTTGCTCATACTCAAGGTTGATAAAAGAACGCTCGCAAGGGTGGGAATATACCATGGAAGAAATGCTCGACATTGTAAAAAAATACGATGATGAGCCGGTTACCGAGGTGCATATAGTTGGTGGTGTATTGCCGCAATATGATGTCGCCTTTTACTCCGAACTATTCACCAAAATAAAACAACACCGCCCTGAGCTGCATGTTAAGGCATTAACCCCGGTTGAATACCATTACATTTTCAAGAAAGCCAAGATCGATTATGCTACAGGCATGCGCATGATGATGGATGCCGGTTTGGAATCAATACCTGGTGGTGGTGCAGAGATATTTCACCCCGAAGTTAGGGACCTGATATCAAAAGATAAATGTACCGGCGACCAGTGGCTGGCTATACATGAAGAATGGCATAAAATAGGTGGCAGGTCAAATGCTACTATGTTATACGGCCATATTGAGAAATTCTGGCACAGGATTGATCATATGGATCGCCTACGTACCTTGCAGGATAAAACAGGTGGGTTCCAGACTTTCATCCCATTGAAATTCCGTAATAAGGATAACCAAATGTCGAATGTGCCTGAATCAACTGTGGTTGAGGATTTGAGGAATTACGCTATCGCACGTATCTACTTGGATAATTTCGATCACATAAAGGCCTATTGGGCAATGATCAGTCGCACAACAGCGCAGTTATCATTAAACTTTGGGGTTGATGATATTGACGGTACGCTGGATGATACCACTAAAATTTACTCAATGGCAGGCTCAGAGGAGCAGCACCCGGGTATGAGCACCAAACAATTGGTTGAACTAATAAAACATGTAGGCAGGTACCCAATTGAGCGTGATACCTTGTATAATGTAGTGACTGATTATAACGATTACCAGTTCCCGGAAGAAGCGAAACCTTCTTTTTATAAACTGCCGGTTATTAATTAGTTCAATAGTTCATTGGTGCAGTGGCGGACTAACACACTTGAAGAGGTAATAGAATAGTTATATATACGATTGAAGGTTCATCGCTTTTTACTAATGAACGAGTGAACCAATGAACAAATGAACACCATAAAAAAGACACTATACATCGTTCGGCACGGGCAAACAGAGCTTAACAAACTGGGGATTGTACAAGGCCGGGGAATGAATACCGACCTTAACGACGAAGGCCGCAAACAAGCCGCTCAGTTTTTTGATTCCTATAAAGATGTTGCTTTCGATAAGATCTATATATCCGAACTAAAGCGCACGCAGCAAAGTATCCAAAAATTTATCGACCTGGGGATTCCTTATGAAAAGCTGGAAGGACTTGATGAAATGGCCTGGGGTGTTTTGGAAGGCACAGAAAGCACACCTGAAAACAGGGCATCTTTCTTACAGGTAATTCGCGAATGGGTTGCTGGTAACCTTGATGTTAGTCTGGATGGTGGCGAAAGTCCAAACCAGGTAAAAGCAAGACAGGAAAAAGCCATAGCAACCATCCTGAGCCATCCCGAAGAGGAAACAGTGCTGATCTGTATGCACGGGCGTGCAATGCGATTGCTGCTTTGCTGGATAACGGGCCAGCCACTTACCGAAATGGAAACATTCCCACATCAAAACCTGATACTTTACAAATTAACTTATGATGGTGATAAATTTGAGATCATAGATTTCAATAACGCCGAACACCTAAAGTAGTATCAAGTAGCAAGTATCAAGTATTTAGACAGGAGGATGTCCAGGTGCTTAGTACTTGCTACCTGATACTAGCTACTTGATACTAACAAAATGAAACTGAAAATATCCGCAGTTAGCTATACTAACACCAAGCCCTTTATATACGGTATACAACATGCTGATCTGTTAAATAAAATTGAACTTAGTTTAGATACACCAACAGATTGCGCTCAAAAGCTGATTGATGATAAAGTTGATATTGGCTTAATCCCCGTAGCGGCAACATTAAATATGCCTTATTGGGAAATTGTATCAGATTATTGTATTGGCGCAGTAGGCCCGGTGAACTCGGTTTTTATTTTTAGCAATTGCGATATTAAGGATGTAAAGCGGATTCAGCTCGATCCGGAATCACGCTCATCAAATAACCTGGCGAAAGTACTACTGAAAAACTTCTGGAAAATTCAACCGGAACTGATAGTTGATGCTGAGGACTATACTACATCCACCGACCCTAAAACGGCCTGTGTACTTATAGGCGACCGTACATTCGGCAAAAAAGATAAATATCCGTTTGTATATGATCTTGCCGAAGAATGGCAAAAATTTACCGGCTTACCTTTTTGTTTTGCCGCATGGATCGCTAATAAACCTATCCCACAGGAGTTTATCGATGAGTTTAACGTGGCCCTTAAATCAGGGCTCGACCATAGGTCAGAAGTATTAAAGGAACTAACCCCAAGAACCGATTTCGACCTGGAAGACTACCTGATGCACAAGCTTGATTTTGATCTGACAGAGAAAAAGAAAGAAGCTTTGCATTTGTTTTTGAAGTATATAAAGGATTTGTAATCCGGGATTAAACTAAATACCGCTGATTCAATCAAATAAATGTTAACGCATTCTATTTGTTGCAATTGGCATGAGAGATTTCTATTATACACTGGGTGCAGATACTACTGCTACAAAAGCTGAGATAAAAGAAGCTTACAGAAAACTATCAAAAAAATTCCATCCAGACCTTAACCCTGATGATGAATATTTCGAAAGCCGTTTCATGGAAATCCAGGAGGCTTACGAAGTATTAAGCGATCCAATCAAACGCAACCGTTACGATAAGGCTTTAAACCAATTCAAAGCCAGTTATCAGGAATATAAGCCTCTGTATCAAAATTATAAAGCTTCGCCACTCACCGGCAAGTCCAAAACCAGGGGATTGGATATCGTATTTACATTTGTATTATTTTTACTCATACTTATTTTTGGTACTTACATTATAAAAATACTTAATGGGTCAAAAACAACTGTGGCTAATAAAACAGCCCCGGTAATTGTAGTGCCTTTAGATAAAGCTAAACACCATAAAAAGAAGCATAATTCAATTACCAAAATCACAGCTACTGTCATACCATCGCCAATAAAACCGGATACTATAAATCAAGCTTCTTCTGTTCAATCTACATCAATAATAAATCAGCCAGCTGAGGCATCTACAGATATTTTATACACTACTTATTTAAGATCAAACTTAACAGGGGTAGTAAATATGCATGAATCTGATAACTTAAGTTCAAAAATTATCAGGGCAATTCCCACAAATTCAATCGTCTCTGTAATTGAAAAAGAGGGTAGTTATTATAAGGTTAGTTATAATGGAGATATCGGCTATGTGCCCAAATGGACGGTTAAAACAAAGTAACAATTGCTGATATCTTTTTCTTTTTCTAAAACTATATCCTCCCAAATACATTGCTTATCTTAACACGTAAAACAAGCAATCTATGAATCAGGTACAAACATTAAAGGGACAGGCCGCATTAGTCACGGGTGCTGATAGCGGTATAGGTAAAGGTGTAGCTTTGGCGTTGGCAATGGCTGGAGCTAAAGTAATTATAAACCATATTGATGCGCATGAGATTGCCCAGCAAACAGTTGACGAAATTACTGCTGCTGGCGGCGAGGCTTATGCAATACATGCCGATGTAAGTAACGAGGCTGATGTACAGGCTATGTTTGCCGAAATGTATAAGCAATATGGTACTGTTGATATATTAGTAAACAATGCAGGGCTGCAACGAGATTCTAAATTTGTGGATATGACCATCGAGCAGTGGAATACGGTTATCGGCATAAACCTTACCGGCCAGTTTTTATGCTCGCGCGAGGCTGCACGCGAGTTTATGCGCAGGGGAGTAGTTGAAGGCCGCAGCAAGGCTGCCGGTAAAATTATATGTATGAGTAGTGTACATGAAGTTATCCCATGGGGAGGCCATGTAAACTACGCCAGCAGCAAGGGCGGTGTTATGATGTTGATGAAAAGCATGGCACAGGAATTAGCCCCACATAAAATAAGAGTAGTATCAATTGGCCCTGGCGCTATACAAACACATATTAACCAGGCGGCATGGTCAACCCCCGAGGCATTGAATAGTCTTTTGACATTAATACCTTATAACAGGATAGGCGAACCAGATGATATTGGCAAACTAGCAGCCTGGCTGGCATCGGATGAAGCCGATTATATCACAGGTACTACCATTTTTATGGATGGTGGTATGACTTTATACCCTGGTTTTGCCGATAATGGTTAATTATTGGTTAAAACACCTGCTTAGATCGATTTAGCAAGTCTTTTTTATTTTCACTTATTGTAAAAAATACACTAAGTAAATTATAAATCTTTAAATTTTACATCCCAAAAGTATATACATTATTAAATATTTATAAAAATTCAAATTTATTGATGATTTTGATAATTATACCTTACTTTTGTTATGGATTTAAAATTTAACACAACATGAAAAAGATATTCATAACAACAGCAATGATCGCCCTTTTAGGTACAAGTGTATTTGCTAAGGACGGCGGAAAAAAGGTAGAAAAAGCGGTTACAGTTTCTTATACTGTTCAAAACCAATTTGATGCAGATTTTAGCGATGCTACCGATGTTAACTGGACTGTGACTTCAAACTGCCAAAAAGCAACTTTTACATTAAATAATGTAAAAATGACTGCATTTTACAATTTGCAAGGCGAGTACTTAGGTACTACACAAGATGTTGCTTATAGCACAATAGCATCAAAAGCTAAAAAACAAATTACTGATAAATACAAGGATTACACTGTAGCTGACGTAATTAAATACGAAACCAGTGATAATGTAACTGCAGATCAAACTGTATATTTTGTTGATCTTAAAAACACAACCAGCGAAATTTTGGTAAGGGTAACTCCAAACGCTGACGTTTACTTCTTCAAACAAGTAAAATAAACTACCTAACAATACAAATGTTCAAAAAGCCATCTGCATATGCGGATGGCTTTTTTGTTTTTGTAGCATGTTTTTAAAGGAAAAAATAGCCACCCGGCTAGTCGATAAGTGCCTTAATTTAATCCAATTGCCCTTTTTTAAAACAAATTGAGCTTACAGGCCTTTATTAATAAACTATATAAATAATGCCAAAGACAATCATTGTATCGAACAGGTTGCCTGTGAAAATATCCAACACAGATAATGAATACCAGTTATCACCAAGTGAAGGCGGTTTAGCTACGGGCTTAGGCTCTATATATAAACAAGATAACAACGTATGGATAGGGTGGCCCGGCCAGGAAGTTATTGAAGAGACCGATAGAGATACTATCACTAGTAAATTACAGGATCTGAGCTTATTGCCGGTGTTTTTATCACAGGAAGAGATAAGTCAATATTATGAAGGGTTTTCGAATACGGTGCTTTGGCCCGTATTTCACTATTATGCTTCAACCTATGCCACTTACGCGCAATCCAACTGGGATTATTATAAAATAGTAAACGAAAAATTTAAAGATGCTATTCTAAAAGTTGCCGAGCCGGGCGATACCATCTGGATACATGATTACCAGTTGTTACTGTTGCCGGCTTTGGTGAGAAACGAAATGCCGGATGTATCTATTGGTTTCTTCCTGCATATCCCGTTCCCATCGCATGAAATGTTCAGGCTGATACCGTGGCGATACGAATTGCTGGAAGGTATGCTGGGTGCCGATCTGATCGGCTTTCATACATTTGATGATGTAAGACACTTTATAAGTACTACAACACGAATTTTACCTGTAAATTCATCGTCAAATGTTATAACTGTTAATGAC
The DNA here is from genome assembly GCF_900105165.1 of Mucilaginibacter mallensis. NCBI lineage: Bacteria > Pseudomonadati > Bacteroidota > Sphingobacteriia > Sphingobacteriales > Sphingobacteriaceae > Mucilaginibacter > Mucilaginibacter mallensis. The sequence goes on along the minus strand of NZ_LT629740.1, from coordinate 2,586,736 downwards.
AGGCTTGTTGTGGCAGAAGCCTTTCCTATGGGGATAGATGAAAATAAATACTCGTCATTACCAAAAAGTAAAGAGGTTATTGAACAAGCTAAACAAATAAAAGAAACATTTAAAGGCAATAAGCTGATCCTTTCTATCGACAGGCTTGATTATAGCAAAGGCATACTGCAGCGTTTAGAAGCTTTTGAATTATTACTCCAGCTCCATCCAGAATATATCGGCAAAATAGCACTTTACATGATCGTAGTGCCATCAAGGGATACGGTGCCCCAGTATAAATACCTGCGCGATCTGATAGATAAAAAAGCCGGGAGTTTAAATTCGTTGTACCGCACAATGGATTGGAGCCCGATACATTATTACTACCGTTCATTCCCGATTGAAACACTTTCAGCTTTGTATTCATCAGCCGATGTGTGTTTGGTTACCCCAATGCGTGATGGCATGAACCTGGTTAGTAAGGAGTATGTGGCAAGCCGTATACATGATGATGGTGTGCTGATATTAAGTGAAATGGCTGGTGCATCTAAAGAATTAATTGATGCTATAATCGTAAATCCAAACAATATTGGAGAAGTATGCCGGGCTATTATACAAGCGTTGGAAATGCCGCTTGATGAACAAAAAGCCCGTATGCAGCAAATGCGGCAACTGATATCAAAATTCAATATTTCGCATTGGGTTAAGATATTTACAGATCGCCTAAGGGAGGTTAAACAGCAGCAGCGTTCAATGCAAACCAGGCATGTGAGCAATACTACAGAGCAGTCTATCGTCAATCGTTATGCAAAAACCAGGAACCGGATCATTTTCCTGGATTACGACGGTACACTGGTTAATTTCAGATCAAATATTGCTGATGCCAGTCCCGATAAGGAATTGTATGATCTTCTTCATCAATTAACCGAAGATCCGGCAAACCAGGTAGTACTCATCAGCGGCCGTAAACACGAAAATTTAAGTGAATGGTTTAATGATGAAAATATTTACCTGATTGCTGAACACGGTGCATGGTTTAAAGAGCAAAACACACGCTGGCATAAAATATCAGGATTATCTGATAGTTGGAAACAGGACATCTATCCTATATTGGAAACCTATGTAGACCGCACTCCGGGCTCATTTATTGAAGAAAAAACATATTCACTGGTTTGGCATTACCGCAAGGCGCAAAAAGGCCTGGGCGAGCTAAGGGCCAATGAATTGATGAATAACCTTAAATATATGACCACAGATAAGGGTTTACAGTTTTTGCCGGGTGATAAAGTGCTGGAAATAAAGAACGTAGAGATAAACAAAGGTAAAGCTGCTCTATCATTAGTGGAAAATAAGAATTATGATTTCATTATCGCCTTTGGTGATGATTACACAGATGAGGATATATTTAAAGCATTACCAGAGAGTGCGCTTACCGTGAAGGTTGGCAACAACATGTCGGCGGCAAAGTTTTATTTAAGAAATCCACTTGAAGTACGTAACCTGCTTACTAAGTTTACTGAAAGCACATTAGCAGCTCAGAAATAAGCTAGTTTATAGCAAATGGTTCATAGTTCATAGCAAAACACTATGAACTATGAACCATATCCCATGAACTACAAAAATATTGGCCGGTCTAATTTCATGGCTATACGGTAAGCCGCGTTCATTAAGCCCACATGACTGTATGCCTGTGGGAAGTTGCCCCATTGGCTGCCATCTTTTTCATCAACATCCTCACTGAAAAGCAGCAGGTGATTTGAAAACTGAAGCAAGTTCTCAAACTCTTTTATGGCATCATCAATACGGCCGACAGTAGCCAGGGCTTCTACATACCAGAATGCGCATATCAGGAAAGTGGTTTTGGGTTTACCAAAATCATCTTTATATAAATACCTGTAAAATAACCCATTAGACGCCTTTAACTCTTTCTCTAATGCAATTAGGTGATCCTTAGCACGGTCAGATGCCGGGTCAAGGTAGTTCATCATAATCAGTTGCAATGTACTGGCATCAAGGTTAGTACCTTTAGCTGCATTGGTATAAACTTTTCTAACCGGGTCATAACAGCTTTCAATATGTTTGGCAGCTCGTTTCTTTAAGGATATTGCCCGATGTACTAATTCTTTATTATCAATAGTCCGCGCCATTTTTTCAGCAGCCGAAGCACCTGCCCATTGAAACAGGTTGCTGTAGCAATGTATGTCGGCCATATTTCTGAATTCCCATATACCGGCGTCCTTTTCATCTATTGTAGCTTCTATCTTTCCCAGCAAAAACTCAATCCAGCGTACGGAGTCCTTTCTTTCCGAGAAAACAAAACGGTGGTCGGTATATAATGGGAGCAGGGAGATCAACACCTGCCCATAGATATCATTTTGGATATGCTCATAAGCCTGGTTACCAATACGAACAGGCTGATTGCCCTCATAGCCTTTAAGGTCGGTTAAAATTTCTTCTGTAAGTGTTTTTTTAGCGGTGATGCCATAAAGCGGCTGGTAGCGTTTGTCCTCTGCAAATGAAATATCGGTTACATAACTAAAGTACTTTTCCATTTCTTCAAAATGGCCAATGTGGTTCAGGGCTGTGATCACATAGTAAGTATCGCGCAGCCAGCAATAGCGGTAGTCCCAGTTACGCCCGCTGCCCGGCGACTCCGGCAAACTGGTGGTACTGGCGGCTATAATGGCGCCCGTATCCTCATATTGGTGTATTTTTAAGGCCAGTGCCGATCGTATTACGAATGGCTGGTAAAATGTGGCGATTGAGGAATGTTTTATCCATGTGCGCCAGTATTGTATAGTTTCACGTAAAAAACGTTCAGCTGTACTCTCTAACGGAGCCTCCAGTGGTTCACCATAAGTGAGTACCAGGTATTTAGGTTCATTTAAAACAAATAGCTGCTCATCAAACACATAACTAATGGCTATGTTGGTAGTTAAACGGATATTTTCATCACCACCCAGGTACTGTATGTGGTTGCTGCCGCGGTTTACATGCAGTCTAACTTTCCCGTATTCAGATACCGGCTCACATTTAACCCTGATACGCGGCGAGCCTTCAATAGCTTCAACTTTCCGTATTAGCATTAAGGGCTTATAATAGCGCTGACTTTGATGAAATCGCGGGGCAAAATCGCTTACACGGTAGCTGTTGCCGTTTTCTAAAGTAATTTCGGTAACTAGTACATTGGTGTTTTCCATATAATACTGGTGCGATGTAAATTTACCTTCGGGCAAAATGGAAAACTCTCCACCTTTTTCATTGTCGAGCAGGCCGCCAAAAATAAAGGTGCTATCAAACCTCGGCCAGCAAAGCCACTCAATATTCGTGTTTGTATTTACATGGGCCAGGAATGCGCAATTACCAATTATACCGGTACTATAAGTGTGTTTTTTCATTTTTAAACGAAGAAAAAGAGTGCTTTAAGCATTATTTAACAACGTTTACTGCATAATGTTGGGCAAAAAATTAGAGGAATTGTGATTTACCTATTGATTATTAGGAACATCAGGCGTAAATTAGTATCATAATTTGATGGTTTTGTTGGTGTTTCTAGCATTTTAACAAAATATTTCAAAGGTTACATAGGGTTAAAACCTTATTTACAATTAATACTCATACTAAATAAATAATTTTATTTGGTTATTAATTATTTTATATATTTGAAAAAGAGAGGTTTCAATTTTGCTTCTGATTATTAATACCATTTTATATTCAGTTTGGCTTTTTTATTAATCTTCTTTTAACACAACTTAATACTATTATATTATTATGAAAACTGGAAAAGTAAAATGGTTTAACACACAAAAAGGTTACGGCTTTATTGTTACAGATGACGGTAAAGATCTTTTTGTACACTTTAAAGATGTACAGGGTGGCGTAAACGCTATTAAAGATAATGATAGCGTGACCTATGATGTGGAAGAAGGCAGAAAAGGATTACAAGCAGTAAATGTGAAAAAAGTATAATCTACAATTCTGAATTATGAGAGGAACCCCTGCAACCAACAGGGGTTTTTTTTTGTGAAATTTTCAATCAGATTTATTTACTTTAGCCTCACCAATAATTGATTTATGACTACTGCAACCAATGCAAAAACCTCACGCAATATAATCTTCCTGGTAATAGTTGCCGCCCTGGGCTATTTTGTTGATATATATGATCTCCTGGTTTTTGCAATTGTAAGGATACCCAGCCTTAAAGCACTTGGCATTACCGACAAAGACGCAATTACTAATGATGGCCATTTTATAATGAACATGCAAATGTTTGGGCTGTTATTAGGTGGCATACTTTGGGGGGTAATGGGTGACAAGATCGGACGGATTAAAGTGCTGTTTGGGTCTATACTGCTATACTCAATTGCCAATTTTGCTAATGGTTTTATTGGTAGTATAAATTTATCTTTTTTAAATATTGATATAGTTCATACTTATGGCATAATAAGGTTTATAGCCGGTATTGGCCTTGCAGGTGAATTAGGCGCAGGCATTACACTGGTTACTGAAACTTTAAGTAAGGAAAAAAGGGGCTATGGTACCATGATAGTAGCTTTTATAGGGCTTTTTGGAGCCGCAGCTGCATATTTTGTTTCACAGTATGGCTGGCAGAAAGCATATATTATCGGTGGTATTTTGGGTGTTCTTTTGCTTTTGTTACGCTTGGGCACATTTGAATCAGGCATGTATAAAAACGTAGAAAAGACTAATGTATCAAAGGGTAACTTTTTTATGCTTTTTACTGATTTTGGCAGATTTAAAAAGTATTTATATTGTATTTTAATAGGTGCCCCTTTATGGTATGTAGTGGGTATATTGGTTACTAATTCACCTGAATTTGGGGTTGCTTTAGGCTCTAAGACTACTTTAAGCGCAGGTGAAGGCATATATTATACCTATCTTGGAATAGCAATAGGTGACATATTTGCCGGTGTGTTATCGCAGGTCATTAAATCAAGAAAGATAACAATGGTCATTTTTCTTTTGTTATCGCTTATAAGTGTTGCATGTTATTTAAACGCAAAGGGACTTGATAGTAAGCAATTTATATGGCTCTGTTTCTTTATGGGATGCTCTGTAGGTTACTGGGCAACATTTGTTACAATTGCCGCCGAACAATTTGGTACAAATATCAGGGCAACTGTGGCAACAACCGCTCCCAACTTTGTGCGGGGATCATTAATACCAATAACATTTGCATTTGATGCGTTTAAAGCACATTACGGCATGATTAACAGCGGTTACATCATGATGGCTATACTCACGGTTATAGCGCTATTCTCATTAAGCCAGTTAAAGGAAACCTTTGGCAAGGACCTGGATTATCTGGAAATTAGTTAGTGAATGGGTGATTGTGTTAATTAGTGAATTGTTGGTTTAGTTAATAAATCAATAGTTTGTTTAGTTTTGCGCTATAATAATTAATCACTCAATCGCTAATTCAGTCCGTCACTCCATGATCAACAAAGAACAAATAAGCGCCGATTACCAACAGATACAGGATGAAATATGTGCCGCGCTTGAACAGGTTGATGGCCAGGCAAAGTTTGAAGAAGAAAAGTGGGAGCGGGAAGGTGGCGGTGGTGGCCGTACACGCATTATACAAAACGGTAATATATTAGAAAAGGGTGGCGTAAACTTTTCAGCTGTGCATGGTAATTTGCCTGCATCAATAAAAAAATCATTGCAAATTGAGCAGGATGATTTTTTTGCTACTGGGATATCTATCGTTATCCACCCAAATCATCCGTTGGTTCCTATTATCCACATGAATATCCGCTATTTTGAGATGCCTTCATCATTTGTGGAGGGGCGACAGCCGGTAAGGTGGTTTGGTGGGGGGATTGATCTTACACCGCATTATGTGATTGATGACGATGCGCGTTTTTTTCATCAATACTTAAAATCGGTATGCGATGCTTATTATCATGATTTTTATCATCGCTTTAAACTTTGGGCCGATGATTATTTCTACATAAAACACCGCAATGAAACCCGTGGGATAGGGGGCATATTCTATGACCGCTTAACTGCTAATGATGAATTATCATGGGATAATATATTTGAGTTTTCAAAAGCTTTAGGCAGATCCTTTATTCCAATCTATACCGAACTGGTTAACCGCAACCGTACTAAAGAATTTACTGACGATCAGCAGCAATGGCAATACCAGCGCCGCAGCCGCTATACCGAGTTTAACCTGGTTTATGATGCAGGTACTAAATTCGGGCTGGAAACAAACGGGCGGATCGAGTCTATTTTAATGAGCTTGCCGCCAACCGCCAAATGGATATACAATTACCAGCCACAACCGGGCAGCGAAGAAGAAAAAACCTTATCGTTATTAAAAAAAGGGATTAACTGGGCTTAGTATGAATCTGATATTTAAGAAGAACCTTATTGTCCTTTTATCATACACAGTTATAATTGTTGGTTTTTCTTTTTTGTTTAATAGGAGTAGTAGATCAATAATCTTATTTGTATACGAGTTGATCGCAGGTTTTCATTTTATGGCGACCCTTATTCTTGCAGCAGTAAATCATTTTCAATTTAACAGAACAAAACGTAACGCTTACATGGCGTCATCAGGAGTAATATGGGCATTGATATTTTTAGTACATTTTTTTAATATATACTGGGGGGTATGAAAATAAATTCTGCAAGTAAGGCTATTATTCTAAGTTCATTATTACTGATACTTACATCATTTCAAACCGCAGATACACTAAAAGGTACCTGGGAATATGCCGGTGATATTTTTAATGATAAAAAAGAACCCGCCCCAACTGCTTACATATTACAAAGAAAATACACTGAGGCTCATTTTGAAGCTTATGTAATAGAAAAAGGATATGTGCCTGAAATGTATGAAACAGGAGATTACACACTAAATGCTGATAGCTGTATTGAAATTCAAACTTTCAGTACACAGGATTCAAAACTGCTGAATATCCCTGTTCACTACCATTATAAAATAAGTAATGATACGCTCATTTTAAAAGGGATCTTACCAAATGGCGAAAGGGTGGAAGAGTACTGGAAAAAGGTAAAATAAAATCTTAACAACAACCCGCCCCAATTAATAGTTAATTATACTTTTTAAAAGCATTTTTGCGCTTATAGCAGCTATAATGTTAGTAAAAATATAATGTAAAATGATATAATTTCTTAACTTCGCAGGTCGTTTAAAAATCATTTTTTTACGACCGATTATAGAGAAGATTTCCACAAATAAATTAAAATGGCTGAAGGAACAGAAAACGATAATCCACAAAAAGAAGACAGAATAATTTCGATAAATATTGACGAGCAAATGCGATCAGCTTACATTGATTATTCAATGTCGGTGATTGTTTCCAGGGCATTGCCTGATGTCCGCGATGGCCTAAAGCCGGTACACAGACGTGTACTTTTCGGTATGCTCGATCTGGGTTTAAATAATAACAAGCCTTATAAAAAATCAGCACGTATAGTAGGGGAAGTAATGGGTAAGTATCACCCGCATGGTGACTCATCTGTTTATGATACCATGGTACGTATGGCCCAGGATTGGAGCTTGCGCTATCCACTGGTTGAAGGCCAGGGTAACTACGGCTCAATTGATGGTGATAACCCTGCGGCAATGCGTTATACGGAGGCAAGATTGGAAAAGATTGCTGAAGAAATGTTGGCCGATATCAATAAAGATACCATTGATTACCAGTTAAACTTTGACGATTCGTTACAAGAGCCAACTGTTTTACCTGCAAAATTCCCTAATCTTTTAGTTAATGGTGCATCGGGTATTGCGGTGGGTATGGCTACTAACATGGCCCCACATAATTTATCGGAGGTGGTTGATGCTACTATAGCATTGATAGATAACCGCCAGATAGAGGTTAGTGAGCTGATGAAATATGTTAAAGGCCCCGATTTCCCGACAGGTGGTATCATCTATGGCTTTGAAGGCCCGCGTGAGGCATTGGAAACAGGCAGGGGCAGGGTAGTATTGCGTGCAAGGGCCGAAATTGAAACTTATAACAACGACCGCGAACGTATCATAGTTACCGAAATACCTTACCAGGTAAACAAGGGCTTAATGATTGAGCGTACTGCTGAGCTTGTTAATGAGAAAAAAATTGAAGGTATCAATGCCATCAGGGATGAATCAAACAGGGAAGGTATCCGTATAGTTTATGAAATAAAACGCGACGCCAATGCAGCCATTGTATTGAACAACCTGTTTAAATATACATCACTGCAAACATCGTTCAGTGTAAATAACATTGCACTGGTACACGGCCGCCCAATGATGCTTAATCTGAAAGATCTGATCCATCATTTTGTTGAGCACAGGCATGAAGTAGTAATACGTCGTACCAAATTTGAATTAGCTGAAGCGCAAAAACGTGCACATATATTAGAAGGTTTATTAATAGCACTTGATCACCTTGATGAAGTTATCAGGCTGATACGTAGTTCAAATACACCTGACGATGCGAGAGAGGGTTTAATAACCCAGTTTAATTTAAGTGACATACAAGCGCGCGCCATACTGGACATGACCCTAAGAAGGTTAACCGGACTGGAACGCGATAAAATAAAGGATGAGTATGATGCCTTAATGAAAACTATCGACTACTTAAACTCTATTTTGGCTGATGAAGGTTTGCGTATGCAGATTATTAAAGACGAACTTTTAGAGATCAAGGAAAAATATGGCGATGAGCGCAAAACCGAAATGGTTCACTCATCAGCAGAGATGAATACTGAAGACTTTATTGAGGATGAAGATGTTGTTATCACTATTTCTCATGAAGGTTATATTAAACGTACACCTTTAACAGAGTACCGCAGGCAGGGCAGAGGAGGCAAAGGTTCAATAGGTAGCAACAGCCGTGATGCCGATTTTATTGAGCATTTACTGGTGGCGTCAAACCACAACTACATGTTGTTCTTTACCGAATCCGGACAATGTTTCTGGCTCAGGGTATTTGAAATTCCGGAAGGAACACGTACCTCAAAAGGCCGTGCAATCCAGAATATCATTAATATTCCGAAAGAAGAGAATATCAAAGCTTATATCAAGATCATCAACCTTAAGGATAAAGAGTATCTTGAAAACAACTATATCATTATGTGTACCCGTAAAGGTACCATCAAGAAAACCTCGCTTGAGGCTTACTCACGTCCGCGTGCAAATGGTATAAACGCTATCAATATTAATGAAGGTGATTCATTGCTTGAGGCTAATTTAACCAGTGGCAGCAGCGAAATTGTTATGGCGCTTAAATCAGGTCGTGCTATACGCTTTAATGAGGCAACTGTTAGGCCAATGGGACGTACTGCTACCGGTGTGCGTGGTATATCACTTGATAATGATAATGATGAGGTTGTTGGTATGATCAGTATCGATAACCCTGAAACTACAGTGCTTGTGGTATCAGAAAAAGGTTACGGCAAACGTACTGATATTGATGACTACAGGGTAACCAACCGTGGTGGTAAAGGTGTTAAAACACTTAATATAACTGAAAAAACCGGAAACCTTGTGGCCATAAAAGGTGTTACTGATAAGGAAGATCTAATGATCATTAACAGATCAGGTGTGATAATACGTATTGCAGTAAGTGAGTTGAGGACAATGGGCAGGGCTACTCAAGGTGTTAGATTAATTACCTTAAAAGGAAATGATGAAATTGCGTCAGTTGCAAAAATTGAGCATGATGAGGATGAAGAAACTGAACTTGATGCTAATGCCGAAGGTGATGAAACTAATACCGAGTCATCAACAGATGATGTAACCGAATAAATTCATATATGCAGAGCCGTAAAATAATAATACCGGTTTTATTTTTGTTGTTTATTACACCTTATGCCTTCTGCCAGTCGGAAGTGTTTAAGCCTGTAATAAACAACTTAGCGCTTTATAAGAAAAAGAAAGATCTTAAATACTTAGGAGCTGCCAAAAAATCAATTGATAGTTTGTTTACCACCAAGGCTGATTCATCAGACCTGAAAAAAATTGTTTATAGGATAGTAGTAAACTCAAGTATATTGTATATCGATTCATTAAATACCCTTAAACAGCCTGATATTCTTCTTGATCAGACAGTAAAATGGATGGATAAAATATCTTTGAGCAAAAAGATAAACAGATTCCGCGATGAAATGGATTTTTCAAACGATTGCATCGCCAACGTTTATATCCGCAAGGGCTTTGCCTATATGTATACCTCCGATTTCTCTAATGCCGAAAAAGCATTTATAAAAGCTCAGGAATATGCGCCTTCATTTAAACAATTGAATTTTTACATTGCATATTCAAATAATAAACTGGGTAATTTAAAAGATGCGGCCAAATACTATGATAACCTGATAAGTACGGATAGTACTAAAGCGGAGTACATAGAAACAGTATCAAATATCTATAAATCAATAGGTGATACTGCTAAAGCACTTGAAGCACTTCAAAAGGGCAGAAGGCGTTTACCAGATGATAAATTGTTGCTGCTTGATCAGGCTAACATCTATAATAACCAAAAAAATTATGATGCACTGGCGCCGCTATTAGGCACATTGCTTGCTAATTATCCTAATAACGCTGATATTGCATTTGTTGCTGCTAATTGTTATGACCATTTAGGCCTGTATGATAAAGCAGAACCCCTTTATTTACGTGCCATAGATCTGAATAGTGCTGCATATGATCCGGTACTGAATTTGGGCGTACTTTATTTTAAGGAAAGCCTTATAAAAAAAGGAAATGATCAGCAAAAATATATTTCACAGGCTACTCAATTATTAGAAACAGCTAATGAAATATCACCAAATGATGCAAGAAGTTTAGAGGTATTACAACTGGTTTATGAAAAAACTCAAAACAAAAACCAGTTGTTGAATGTAACTAACAAATTAAAAGAATTAAATAACCAATAATTATATTATGAAAATCAAATTTTTGATAACTGGTCTCTTAGGCTTACTTTCAGTTGCAGCATTTGCACAAAAAGGCGAATTAAATAACGCAAAGGAGCAATACGAGAAATATGATGCATTAAGAGGCGGATCTTTAAAACTGGCTCTTACAAGTCTCACCGATGCTAAAACATCAATAGATAAAGCATCATTAAATGATAAAACATCAGCTCTTCCTTTAACGTTTGCATTAAAAGGAGCCATTTATGCAGCTTTAACTGTTCAGGATACTGTTCCTGCTACATCATTACCGAACTTTAAAATTGCTGATGATGCATTAGGGAAAGCCAAAACATTAGATTCAGCAAAACAGGAGAACAAAAAAATAATTGATAATGCTTATCTTAATCTAGCGCAATATCAATTTAATAAGGGTAGGGCTGAATTTCAGGATAAGAAATTTGAGATGGCTTACCATTCATTCGACTATTTCCGCCAGGTTTTGCCAAATGATACTACAGCTTTATATGCAACAGGGCTGGCAGCAGCAAATGTAGGTGCAACAAACCCTAAATATTATGCTATTGCTATAACTGATTATAATAAATTGCTAACTACAAATTATTCGCAGAACGCCACAATTTATTACGATCTATCCTCTATTTATTTATCAAATAAGGATACTGCAAGTGCTTTTAAAATATCAGGAGATGGTGTTGCAAAATATCCTGCAGATAATAACCTTCGTAGGAGAGAAATTGAAATAGGCTTGCAATCAGGTAAGCAAGATCAATTAATAGGTAAGATCCAAAGCGCTATAACCAGCGATCCTAAAAATAAAACCTTATATTATTACTTAGGGATAACTTATGCGCAGATAGCTGAATCTATTGGCGATAAGCAATCAAAAACAAAAGATGCTGCAGCTAAAGCCGCATTAGAGCAATCAAAAGTTGATAACTATAACAAAGCCGCCGAGGCCTATAAAAAAGCATTGGGTGTTGATCCAAGTTATGCTGATGCCAGCTTAAGCTTAGGATATGTTGCAGTTGAGCCAGCGCTTGATCTGTACAATGCCGCTAACCAGTTGCCAACAAACCAACAAAAGAAATATGATGCAGATATGGCCCAGGTTCAGGTATTAATTGAAGCTGCAAAACCATATTTACAAAAAGCTGTTGATTTGAATCCTAAATCGCCGGAGGCTTTACAAAACTTAAAATCATATTACCTGGTGAAAAGGGATATGACTAATGCTAATCTTATTCAAAAGAAGATAGAAGCATTAGGAGGTAAGTAATTTATTAGAGAGGGCTTTTTAAAACAGCCCTCTCTTTATTTTAATATTACTTAACATAATGTTAATTATGTGAATAATATTCAATAGGTAAATAGGAAGCTTAAGTCGATGATAAAACAGAAACCATTACATATAAAAAGCCCTGATATATCGCATACATATCAGGGCTTTTTATATGGAGTAAACTAAGAATCTACATTTTCTTTGTAGTATCTTTTTTAGTTGTGTCAACTTTTGTAGTATCCATTTTCTTAGTGGTATCTGTGGCCGGTGCGCTCATTGCAGAATCTTTGGCTGTGCTGTCAGAGCCACTTGCTTTTTTTTCAGAGCTACAGCCGGTTGCAATTGAACCTATCATTGTCGCTACAAGAGCGAAACCTAAAATGTGCTTTTTCATAGATAATCGTTTTAATATGTTTTATTAGTTGAATTAACGTTACAACCGTGATAATTTGATATTGTTTGTAAATAGCCTTGTTCAAATTGTAACAATTGTATGAAATGGTTAAACATCGTTATTGTACGTTAACGTATGTTAATATAATCACTAATAAGATGATGCTGTGCTACATTTGATAATCATCGATCGATATCGCCATGAAAAAGAAACTGAATATTTTATTTGTATTAATAAGCCTGTCGTTATTAGGCATAATTGTTTTCCAGATCTACTGGACGTTTAATGCCTATAAAGTAAACAAGGAGAAGTTTGACAATAATATCGACCTGGCCATGCAAAAGGCTATGGACGATTGTAAAAAGGATTATTTCGATTCAATCCGTTTAGTTTTAGTTAAGCGATTAAGTGATCCGGTTATAAAAATAAGGATAGATACCTTACATGAGGCAGACATTGTTCATAAACAATTATCAATTTACATAACAAGCAAGCACTCAGGTTTAGGCGAGCCTTTTCATATTACATCTCCCCAACTGGATTATTATCGGAATATGATCAAACATAAGGCAACATTGCCTGAGGTGCTTACAGAAGCTTCATTCTATATGCCAGACTTGATGAATGACTGGTCATTATTGCTCGGAATGGATGATATTACAGATCATCAGGATGAAATGCTTACTTATTTAAAAGCACACAGTGATATACCAAGTGATAGTATTATGGCGCACAAAAATTTAACGCCATACGGTATTTATGCATTACCTGAAAATTACAGGCAAAGCGATAGCATTAAATTGCGAAATTATTTTGAACAGGAACTGGAGAAAATGCACATCCATTCAAATTTCGACCTTCAATTTGCGATGCATCCCACATCCCCACAAAAACTCACTACCAATTATAGCGAAACAAATGAATATAGTTATAAGTATCATGGTTTTGTATTTCTGCATATTCGGGGTGATGAATTTTTTGTACGTGCAGCATTCGGTAAGGTTCAATATGTAGTATTAAAAAGCATGCTTACCCCTCTCCTGCTGTCTTTGTTGTTAATTCTATTTACCGTTTATTGTTTTAATTATATCATCCAGCTGGTTATTCATCAAAATAAACTTGCTGAGCTGAAAGATGATTTCATTAATAACATGACGCATGAATTAAAAACCCCGATTGCTACAATAACTGTTGCTATTGAAGGGCTCCAAAAGTTTAATGCTTTAAATGATGCTGAGAAAACGCAACGTTATTTGCAGATCTCAAAAGGCGAATTGTCTAAATTAAATAACCTGGTTTCAAAAGTTCTTAATATAGCAGCCTTTGAAAATAAGGATATTGATCTGGTTAAAGAGCCAATAAATGTGGACGAGCTTGTAAACAGCATCATAGCCTCAGAACAGCTGAAAGCTGATAAAAAAGTAAATTTCACGTATAGCAACATAGATAAAATAATTACGATTTATGCCGATAAGTTGCACCTTGGAAACGTGTTGAATAATATAATTGATAACGCGATTAAATACAGTAATGAGCCTGTAGAGATACTTATTGCCTGCTTTAAACAAAACAAGAACCTGATTTTTTCTGTAAAAGATAACGGTATAGGCATACCTGCAGATCATATCAATCAGATATTTGATAAATTCCATCGTGTACCTACAGGTAATGTTCATAATGTAAAAGGTACAGGTTTAGGGTTAAGCTATTCAAAATATATAATTGAAGCGCATGGAGGAACGATTGGTGTAAAAAGCGAAATTAATACAGGCAGTGAATTTATTGTTTCCATACCTTTAAGCAATGGATAATATAACGGTTTTATTAGCAGAAGATGAGATGGCATTGGCCCACATTGTACGTGAGAGCCTGGAAGAGCGCAATTTTAAGGTGATTTTATGTGCAAATGGCGAACAGGCTATTGAGCAATACAGGAAGCTTAAACCAGATGTATTAGCGCTTGATATTATGATGCCCAAAATTGATGGTTTTGAGGTGGCCCGGCAGATACGTGAAATTGATGTAAACACCCCAATAATATTTATAACCGCGCGTTCGCAGATTAAGGATGTAGTTAACGGCTTTGAAATTGGTGCCAATGATTACTTGAAAAAGCCATTCAGTGTTGAAGAATTGATAGTCAGGATAAAGGCTCTGCTAAGAACCAAGCGAACGCATGATAATATAACAAAGGCAATTAAAATAGATAATGAACCGCTTAAAATAGGCGATATTTTATTTAATCCTATAAAAAACACCATCCAGCATAATAATAGTGGAATCGTACATTTAACCGCCCGTGAAAGTGCTGTGCTATATCAGCTATGTCAGCCTAATATGGAATCCGTTCCCCGTAAAGTGCTGCTTCAAAAAATATGGGGTAATGACAATGTTTTTAATGCCCGCAGCCTTGATGTTTTTATTACCAAATTGCGCCGCCATCTTGAAGCCGACCCCAATATACAGCTCATTAACATACGCGGAATTGGGTATAAATTAGTCTGGTAGCTACTTTGTTTAAAACTATTTTAAGGAAATTCTAATCCTATACGCATCATTTTAATTCAAATTTCTGATATTTAAGCCATATGCCGGTCTCAGAGAATTCATTAAAATGGGTGATGCGTTTTTATCCCCCCTTATTTTTTCAGCGCATTTGGGTGGTTCAATTTGATGATGGGTTCCGGGGGGTTGAGGTAAAGATCACTAAAAGCATGTGGAACCGGAATTATAATGATTCCATTTTTGGCGGAACAATTTTTGCCGCTGCCGATCCGTTTTATCCTGTACTTTTTCACCAGATACTTAGTCATAAAGGTTATAATATTAAGGCCTGGGCAAAATCATCCGAAATAAAATTTTTAAAGCCCGGCCACAACAATCTATCTTTTAAAATACAACTGGATGAAGCGGAAATTATTGAAGCAGAAGAAATATTAAACGCTATAGGCAAATATACCAAGGTTTACCCTATCAATATTTACGATAAAAATGGCGTACTTGTAGCCTCTGTGCTGAATGAAATATACATGCGTAATTTGAATTTTACAGAAAATGCACACAGTGATAAATGATGAAGCTTTCCTGAAAAAAGGATTTAAGATCTCAACAGATAAAAGCCTGCTTGATTTTGATATGATCTATAATTATTTGAGCAAGGAATCATATTGGTCAAAAGGCATACCTGTTGAAAAGGTTAAAGAATCAATTGAAAGCTCTATGTGTTTTGGAATTTATAAAGATGATAAGCAAATAGGCTTCGCGCGCGTAATTACCGATAAAGCCATCTTTGCATACCTTTGTGATGTTTTTATACTGGAGGATTTCAGGCGTTTGGGATTATCAAAATGGCTAATGCAAACCATTTTATCACATCCGGATCTACAAGGGTTACGACGCTGGTTGCTCGCAACTGCCGATGCACATGGATTATATAACCAATTTGGCTTTACAACCATAAACAATCCTGAAAGATGGTTGGGGATTTATACACCTTTTAAAACCGACGGAGAGCATAAGTGAACATGAACATCAAAAAACTGATTTTTGAAGGAGAAGGTGTATCGCTCGACTTTAAAAAAACCATATCCAGTTGTGAAAAAATAGCCCGTACCATGGTATCATTCGCCAATAATAAAGGTGGCCGATTACTTATAGGCGTGGCCGATGACGGCGCTATTAAAGGTGTAAAATCTGAAGATGAAGAGCGTTATATGATTACACGCGCTTGCCATTTTTTTAGCCGCCCGGCATTGGAACCTGAGTTTGAAGAGGTTTATGTTGATGATAAATTAGTGCTGGTTGTTAATATACCCGAAAGCACCTTAAAGCCACACTACGCACTGGCCGAAGATGGCAAATGGTGGGTATATGTGCGGGTAAAGGATAAAAGCGTACTGGCCAGCAAAATTGTGGTTGATGTGTTGAAGCATTCGTCGAGTGATAAAGGAGTATTGATAGAGTATTCGGATAATGAAAGGAGCTTGTTAGCTTATCTTGAAAAAAGCAACCGTATAACTGTTAAGGAATTTTGCCAGCTGCTTAATTTAACCCGTAAGCGGGCTCAGCGCATTTTAGTCGACCTCGTATTATCAGGCATTATACGGATCCATACAACTGAAAAAGAGGAATATTATACAGCGATTTAAATTTATGAGTTGTGAACGATAAGTAGTGAATGGTTTCCAAATAGTGTATCTCATCACTCACTACTCACCCATTCAGCACTCCCTACCCAATTATGAAAAACCTCTATCTTAAATATAAGCCTCACTACCGTGATAACCTTAAACTGGCTATTCCGGTAGTGATATCGCAATTGGGGCACACATTGGTTCAAACATCTGATAGTATAATAGTCGGGCATTTTTCTGGTACTATTAGCTTAGCAGCCGTATCATTAGTAAACAGCATTTTTATTTTACCAATGGTAATTGGCCTGGGTATTTCATACGGCTTAACCCCGCTTATTGCCCAACGTAACGGGCGAAAAGAATTTGTGGCCTGCGGTAAATTACTTGCTAATAGTTTATTTATAAATATTATCAGCAGTATAATCCTTTTTTCAGGATTGTATTTTGGTTCGGTATATGTGTTGAATCATTTAGACCAAACACCGGCGGTTGTTATACAGGCTAAGCCCTATTTATTTTTGTTGGGATTGTCAATTATCCCTATGCTCATCTATAACACTTTTAAACAATTTACTGAAGGACTTGGGTTTACAAAACAGGCCATGGTAATATCAATAAGCGGTAATATACTTAACGTTATACTGGGTATTATTTTTGTAAAAGGTATGTTCGGCATTGCACCAATGGGTATAAAGGGTGTTGGTTATAGCACGCTGATCGATCGTTGTTTGATGGCTATTGTAATGGGCTTTTATGTATTCCGTGCTCAGAAATTCAAAATGTATTTAAAGGGATTTACTATTAACAGTATAAATTATATCCGGGGTTTAAAGATAATGCAGATAGGAACACCCGTTGCCCTGCAATATACTTTTGAACTGAGCGCCTTTAGCGGAGCAGCACTTTTAATAGGAACAATTGGCCCTGTACAGCAAGCGGCACACCAGGTGGCTATTAACCTGGCGGCTATTACTTATATGATATCAAGCGGTGTTGGCGCAGCGGCTACTATACGGGCAGGCAATTATTATGGAGTAAAGGATCATGACAAATTAAGATCATCAGCCATATCCAGTTACCATATTGTTATAGTTATTATGTGTAGTACGGCTTTGTTATTTAGCCTTGGGAATAACTTATTACCATATATTTATACTACAGATAAAAATGTAAT
Source organism: Mucilaginibacter mallensis (assembly GCF_900105165.1). NCBI lineage: Bacteria > Pseudomonadati > Bacteroidota > Sphingobacteriia > Sphingobacteriales > Sphingobacteriaceae > Mucilaginibacter > Mucilaginibacter mallensis. Next base: position 2,568,857 of record NZ_LT629740.1, on the reverse strand, counting down.
AGCCTTTGCAGCACAGTTACTTATAATTGCTGCAGTATTTCAATTATTTGATGGCGCGCAGGTTGTTGGCCTTGGTATTTTGCGTGGTATGGGCGATGTTAATATTCCAACCTTTATTACATTTTTAGCTTATTGGGTTGTAGGCTTGCCCGTTGGTTATTACCTGGGCATGCACTTAAACTGGGGCGCACAAGGCATTTGGTGTGGGTTGGTATTGGGATTGCTGGTATCTGCAGTTTTGTTGTTTTTCCGTTTTCAGTTTATGAGCAAGCGGTATCGTTATCAAACAGTATGAGGTATCAGACTTAAAAGTAAAGCTGATTTGCAACCCGAAAGGTATTACAATGTGCTTCAACTATATCCCTGATTTGCGGTGAATAGCCCCCTCCCATGCTCACCTGTACAGGAATTTTATGCTTGATACATTGTTCAAACACAAATTGGTCGCGCTGTTTACATCCTTCACGACTTAAAGCCAGTTTACCCAACTTGTCTGATTGCAACACATCAACCCCGGATAAATAAAATATAAAATCAGGCTTTTGCTGGTTGATGATTTTAGGTAAGGCATCATATAATAATTCCAGATATTCGTTATCTGTAATACCATCAGTCAAAGAGATATCCAGATCAGACCGCTCCTTTCGGAATGGGAAATTATTAGCACCATGCATTGAAAAGGTAAATACTCGCGGCTCATTTTCAAATATCTGGGCTGTTCCATTGCCCTGATGCACATCTAAATCAATTATTAATATAGATGAGGCTAATTTGTTATTTAACAAATAATTAGCAGCCATAGCCTGGTCGTTCAGCAAACAAAATCCTTCGCCCCAATTAGTGCCTGCATGGTGTGTTCCACCGGCAACATTAAAAGCTACACCGTGGTCAAAAGTATAATAACAACCATCAATTGTGCCTTTGCCAATCCTTATTTCACGTTCAATTAGTTGTGCGGACAAAGGAAAACCAATGCGCCTTTGCTCCCTTGGCGGCAAGGTAAGATCGCGCAATTGCTGCCAGTAAGCGGTATCATGCGTCCACAAGATCACTTCTTCATCCAGTAATCCGGGCGAAAATAGATTCTCTTCTTTTATCAAACCTTCGTGTAGCAATTGCGCGGGTATCAGCTCATATTTAAGCATCGGAAAACGATGCCCCTCGGGTAAGGGATGAGCATATATGGGATCATAAGCTATTTTTAGCATGATTGGAGCGCTATAAGCCAATTTCCTTCACGGCGGATGTCAGAATACTTCCCGCAACAAAAACGTCTTTAAATGAATTATATAGCGGCACAGGGCTCAATCTGATAACGTTTGGTTCCCGCCAGTCGCCAATTACGCCGTTTACAGTCAGATAATCGAATATTTCACGGGCTTTTTCACTGCAAACTATTGAAAGCTGGCATCCGCGATCTTGTTTATTCTTCGGTGTGATGATCCTGAATATCGCCTTGCCAAAATTGTTATTTATTTCATTTAGCACAAACTCAAAATAGCCTGTCAGGAGCTCGCTTTTTACCCGCAGGACTTCTATCCCACCAGCTTGTTCAAAAATGTCAAGAGAGGCCTTATGCAGGGCCATCAGCATAATTGGCGGTGTGCTCACCTGCCATCCATCAGCGCCTTTTGCGGCCTGGAAGCCGGGAGCCATTAAAAAGCGCTTATCCTGCCTGTACCCCCACCAGCCTGCAAATCGGTTAAGGGTTTTATCATCAAAGTGCTTTTCATGTACAAAAATGCCGCTTATCCCACCGGGCCCTGAGTTCATATACTTGTATGAACACCAGCAGGCAAAATCTACATTCCAGTTGTGCAGTTTTACCGGAACATTCCCTGCAGCATGTGCCAAATCAAACCCTGCAATTGCTCCTGCCTGATGCGCTGCTTTGGTTATTGCCGCTATATCAAAAAACTGACCGGTATAATAATTTATACCGCTGAAGAGCACCAGCGCCAGTTCATCAGCATTGCTATTTATAATCTCCAGGATGTCTTCAGTTCTTAAAGTATCTTCGCTATTGCGTGGAAAGATCTCAATAATTGCATCTTTGGGATCATGACCATGGAACTTCACCTGGCTCTCCAATGCATATTGATCTGAGGGGAAAGCACCCCCTTCCATTATGATTTTATATCTTTTATCTTTTGATTTATAGAAACTTACCATCAGCAAATGAAGGTTTACTGTAAGTGAGTTCATTGCCGTTACTTCATCTTCCTTAGCACCAACAATAGCTGAAAGGGTACCGGAAAGTTGCTTGTGATAAGCTATCCATGGATCATCACCATTAAACCAGCCTTCAACGCCCAACTGCTGCCAGGCATTAAGCTGTGCTGTGATATATTGTTGTGCCGATGCGGGCTGCAGGCCTAGTGAGTTGCCACATAAATAAATTGCATCGTGACCATTATGCTGTGGAATTAAAAATTTATCACGAAAACCCTTTAGTGAATCCTGTTCATCGAGCTGGGTGGCAAAGGCCAAAGTATTTTGATAATCCATCGGTCAATATTACAAAAAAGAGCAATGAGATTTGCTATTTGTTAGGCTTGCTCACGTAAGGATTTCCTTTTACATAGAAGCGATAGGGTAGCAATGCATCATCTCCTGCATAATCAACACCAACACGTGGAACGGCCGCTATCTCATCATCTGTAAAGCTTAAACCCCTATCTTCGATCCACAAAACATCACTTTGAAGGCTGACAGCGTTGATATTACGTGAAATACCTAATGCTTTTGCTACTGAACCGGGTCCCGATGTAATGTTTGGTTTTAATTTGATCATATTGCGCCGGTATAACATTTCATCCAATCCATCTGTAGGCTGTATGGCGCGGATGAGTATAGCATGAGGTTGTCCTTCAACAGAGGTTACTACATTAAACATTTCGTGTATACCATAGCACAGATATACATAGGCTATGCCGCCCTGCATGAACATTGTTTTAGTACGCGGGGTTATCTTGTTGCCAAATGAGTGCGAGGCACGATCAATAATGCCATTATACGCTTCTGTTTCAACAATGTAGCCACCTGTAGTTACACCATCAATACAAGTAAACAAATACTTGCCGATCAGGCTTCTGCTTAGATGTACTACGTCGGAATTAAGATAGAAAGATTCGGGAAGCTTCACTTTTTGAGTATATTCTTTAATAGTTTGTTTACCTGTTTGGCCATATTGTAAACCATAATATGGGTTCCACCTTTAACCAGTTCGGCATTATTTATGTTTTTATATGGGAACATCAGGTCCTTATCGCCATGAATATGATATACATTAGGCGGGATTGTTTTATTGTCCCATTTTACAACAGCGCCCATCGCCCATTTTATAAACGCAGGTGGTGTATTGCTCAGCATATCGTTTAGTAGCCAGGCATCGCCATCGGTCATCTTACCAAATAAGGGTTTGATTATAAACCCCATTGAATTAAACATTTTACCGGGGAGAATTTTGAATACAGGCAGCTTTTTAAATACCTTAAAATACCCGGGTGCTTCATCAATAGTTTTAATGCTGGATATTAATATAGCTTTATTAAGAGGCACTAGCTTAGCTATTTCTATGGTCAGCATCCCTCCCAATGATGTGCCGATAACAATAGATCCCCTTGTTATATTATATTGATAAATAAGTTTTTGAGCGTAATCTTTTAAAGTATCAGTTTTATTTGGATCGATCCAATCAACAGGGATAACTTCATAGCCTGAGGGGATATCAATGTTATTATACAGCCTTGTATCGGCACCTAAACCCGCAATTAAAAATACAGTGCTCATTAAAATTTAAGCAGGTTTACAATTTGTGCCAGGTACAAAGCATCGGTTTCATCAAAGTGAGCTACTTGTTCGCTATCCACATCAAGCACACCAATAACTTCATCGTTATGAAACAGAGGTAATACTATCTCAGAACGTGATAATGAGCTACAGGCGATATGCCCGGGAAATTCATCAACATCAGGCACTATAAGCGTTTCAGCTTGCTGCCAGGCTGCACCACATACACCTTTACCCTTAGCAATACGCGTACAGGCTACCGGCCCCTGGAACGGACCTAAAACCAGTTCATTGTTCTTTACCATATAAAACCCAACCCAAAACCACTTGAATTGTTCTTTTAAAGCTGCGCTGATATTGGCCAGGTTAGCTACAAGGTCGTCCTCTCCTGTTATCAGTGCCTCGATTTGCGGAATTAATGATTGATATTGAGCTGTTTTATCAGCTGTATGTATGATGGTTAAATCTTCTGCCATAGCACAAAAATAAGGAGGAACTATTACAATTAAATAGGACAAATCTCATATTTAATCTTTTATTTCGCATCAATGATAGTAAGCCTTACCATCGTCCGCTATCGCAAAGCATATATACCTGTGGCGCTTTTCGCTATGGCCATACATAGATTACCTATGCTATTACAAAAAGGCTGTACTTTCTGGAAGCTATTGGGCAGCGGCCGTAATGGCACGTTCGACCTGCAACCCGATTGGCAGCAATGGGGATTGTTAGCTGTTTGGAATAGCCGTGAAGACTTTGACAGGTTTAATGAAAGATCATTCATAAAATACTGGTGGAACTTATTTACAAGTGAGCAATGGACAATATTATGTGAGCCATTACAAAGCCACGGTAAATGGGATGATAAAGAACCTTTCGGCAATGCAGATAGAAAGGATCATATAGGCCTCGTAGCAGTTTTAACACGGGCAACGATCAGGATAAGCAGGTTGAAGAACTTTTGGGCCAATGTTGACAATGTGACAAAGCTAATGAAAGATGCACCTGGCTTTATTACTTCATTCGGCATAGGCGAAGCGCCGGTTTACAGGCAGGCTACCTTTTCTGTTTGGCAAAGCATTGAGGATGTGAAAGCATTTGCCTACGCATCAAAAGAACATGCTGAGGTAATTAAAAAAACGCGCACTGAGAAATGGTATAGCGAAGAGCTTTTTGCGAGGTTTAAACCCATTGCAAGTTTTGGTGCAATAAATGGCAAAGATCCGCTGGAGGGATCGATCTAAATAAAATAAATTATGAGAATAATAGCTGAACTACCTCACCCCGATTTTAAAATATCAATCCTTAACATGAATCAAAAATTCATTATTAAGATAGAGCAAGGCAGTCTTGAGCAAAGTTACAAAGTGCCCGAAATGGACCTGACAGATGGTGTAAACAGTGTGTTTGAATTACTGGATGAGGCATTTTTGAAAACCGTAGCCAACAGATTTGCAGAAATGCGCAACGATTATAAGGAAACCTATTTCAGGTACAATTATTAGTCAAGTAATTAATATAATATGCTGTATATTAACTATTTAATAATAAGATAATAGCGTATCCAAATTTTATTTGGCCCTTATTTAACAATACATAAACATATTCCTATTTTGTTTTAATTCATTCATTTATATAAATTATGTAACTATTTGAAATAAACTACATTATACATATAAACAAAATTATATTTGGCTTGTAAAAAACATCTGATTAACTCGTAACCAAACATTTTTTATATGATTATGATTTAAAGGCTTAAATTTAGGTATGGCAAATAGCAAACGATTTTACAACATGCAAACAAACCAGGGCATGAAGTTGATAAACATAAACAATATAGCTTGCATTGAAGAGATTGACACCTACCCCCAGGTAACTATGAATGTTAAAAGGGCTGATGGTAATTTTATTGAATTTATAGCTAGTGATGTTTATGATAAGCTGGTTGAAAATATCCTGAAAATGGATACAGGATTTGATGAGCAGTAGTTAATTTCATTTGAGAAATAAGCTTTTCATTTTTAAATTACTATCCTCTATTTATCCTGTAAAGAATTAAAAAAATACAACCATACCCCAGGTTGTTATTCCGGTAATAAATCACAATACCAAAATCCCGAGCGTTTCTGATCATTCACTGCAACACAGCTATCGTTCGCGTCCTTGGGTGCATTGTATTCCTTAAATACCTTTTCTCCTGTTTTATATTTTATTTCTTTTGAAAAGATGGGACCTTTAAAGGCAAAAGTATGAAACTCGCCGTTTTCTCCGCAAACATCAACATCGGTTGGTAAGCCGGCAATAAGTTCATGGCTTATCTCCTTCCCTGCTATACATTCCAGCCGCTCCTGGGTGCAGGCTATTACGGTACCAAATCCCAAGTCCAGAAACTCATCTATCAGTTCGTGCGTATCACGTTTCCATAATGGATATATGCCCGTCATGCTAACTTCTGCCAGCCGCGCATCGCGATAATTTTTAAGATCTTCCAGAAAAATATCACCAAAAATAGAATGGGTAATACCTTCAGACTTGAACTTACTTAAATGCTGACCCATAATCTCGTCGTACTCTTTCATTCCCGGCATCTCGGGCAAGCGGATCTGATATAAGGGTATGCCAATGCTTTCTGCCTGCTTTATCAGCAGTTCAACGCGTACACCGTGCATGGAAATCCTGTCGACAGCATCATTAACTGTTGTAACCAGATATTTAATGCTTATTTGAGGATCGCGCAGGCAATGGTAAAGCGCAAGTGAACTGTCTTTGCCGCCGCTCCAATTGAAAATAGCTTGAACCATGATTTATGGGATTAAAAGATTTACCTGATTTTTGATATGATGATTTATAGACCTGTTGCATCCAGGTTCAAAAGTTGATTAACTAATTCAGGTACACCAACTGATGCTTTTTCCTGTACTTTAATCACGTTAGTTTGTCGCACATGTGGGATATTAGGATCGACGATATATTTTGGCACGTAATTAGGGACATAGTTAATTAGTCCGGCGGCAGGATATACAGCCAGCGAAGTACCGGTTAAGATAAATATATCGGCCTTAGCACAAATTTTGGCAGCTGTTTCAATCATGGGTACATCTTCTCCAAACCAAACTACATGTGCACGTAAAGGAGAACCTAACTCACAAACCTCATCCATACCTAATTCCCAGCCATTTATCGGATAGGTAAGCCCGGGATTAATACTCGACTGCGACCGGGTAATAATACCATGCAGATGTATAACATTGGTTGAACCTCCCCTTTCATGCAGGTCATCAATATTTTGGGTGATGATGGTTACTTCATATTTTTCTTCCAGAGCTGCTAATGCATAATGTGCTGCATTGGGTTTAGCTTCCAGCACTGATTTACGGCGTTCATTATAAAAGTGCTGCACTAATTGAGGATTACGCCGCAAGGCACCGGGCGTGGCTACATCTTCAATGTTATAACCTTCCCACAGTCCATCACTATCTCTGAATGTTTTTAAGCCGCTCTCAGCACTTATTCCCGCGCCAGTTAGTATAACTATCTTTTTCATGTATCTGCCGTAGAGACGCAATATTTTGCGGCTCTGATTGAAAATTATAAAAAAGACGCAAAGTGTTGCGTCTTTACCTTTTAAAAGAGACACAAGGTATTGTGTCTCTACAGGTTTTCCCTAAATATAGAGACGCAACACTTTGCGTCTTTATTTGTGGATTGTTAAATATTATCTTTCGCAATCACACTCCAATCACTGTTGCCATAACCTTTTTCAATCCAGCTATCCATTTCTGCTGCTATAGCAGGTATTACAGCCAGTTTAGTATTATTCTCTTTTGCTGCCTGTAACATCAGGCCTGCGTCTTTACGAGCCATACTTAATTCCCACGATGGGTTTGAAAAATTACCTTCGGTTATTTTTTTAAGTCGGGTGGGCATCATTGCTGCAGGATTCCATGAATCAAATAATGCTGAGACATCACTGGCAGGAATATTTAAACCTTTTGCAAAAGCTAATGTATCTGAAATACCAGCTGTAAGGGTTAATAAAAACAGGTTACCCATCAGCTTCATGCCTGCTGCTTTACCCTCTTCGGATCCGAAATTGATTACCTTGCCTGTCATTTTTGATAGCTCAGGCTCTACCCTGCTGATCACCCCCTGGTCGCCGGACACCAGCATATTACCGCTGCTTTCCAGCGCATTTATAGGGCCCATAAATACCGGCGCATGCAGGTAAGTATAGCCCTTTGCCTTCCATTCGGCTGTTCTTTCAATAGCACCTTTTGCCGATGTGGTGGTATGGTCAATAATAGTGACACCGGGACTAAACCCTTTGCATGCTGCTGCCAATACCTCATTTACGGTATCATCATCTTTTAAGGTGACGTGGATGGTATCTGCTCCTTTTACAGCTTCTGCAACATCATCAAATGCTTTAGCACCGAATTCTTGCAATGCTTTTGCTTTAGCGGCAGTGCGGTTCCAAACCTGCACCTCGTCGCCATGTTTGATCATCGCCTTAACAAAATTTGAACCTAAAAGGCCCGTTCCCAAAAAAGCTTTCATAGATATTTTATTTTAGATAAAGGTATAACTTTCCTTATAAAACGACTTAAACACATGATCGTTTAAACGTAAAAAAGCCGTTTCATACTATAATGAAACGGCTTTTTCTATTTCGATAATTTGGATTTAAACTGCCAATTGCTGGTTACTGCGTAATATAATGTATTTGCTTTGTGCAAACTCAAAACCTCCGAATAGCAAAGCGCAAAACAGAGCATCGCCTAGAATCATATTTTTTTCAAAAGGTATAGCTGCAACTAATGATTGCCCATAACCAGCAAATGTATGCGGGTATAATGTTCCGTATAACCAGGGCATGTCAATTATTAACCAGTGGATCACTACAGATACCAACGACGCCAGGGCTACATTTAAAACATTGGCCTTTTTTATTAAAGAGCCAATAAATACCATTATAGCAAATGTTAAATACACTAATGCAGACCCGCTATACCAAAACACCAGTTTTGATGTATATAGGTAGTTAATGCCAATATCACTTAAAAACAAGGCTACTAACACCACGGTATAAGCTTTCCATTTATCGGTAAAATAAGCACCACCAAATAAGGCTATTGCACCAACAGGTGTAAAGTTGCTTAAAAACTTGTACTCATAACTTACAAAACGAAAGGCGATGGCAGCCAGTATCATTAATATGAGTACAATATTGCGGGTGTTAATTTTTTGTAATGACATAGTTTAATTTATTCAGTAAAATTAGTCATTTATATTATTTAAATAAAATGCTATTAAAGGTTGCCTTATTTCTTTAATAAAGCAATCCTTCCGGGGTTTATGCCTACTGTAATCGCATATTCTTTTTTGCCGGTTTTATCAAACACAAACACCTGTCCGTTTGATACGTAATCTTTAGCATCCGTTACAAACACCTCACCTGTTGAAGCATCAGATGTGATAGCAAAAGGTGCTGTAATTGCAGTACCATCTGATATAAAAGCAGCATTGCTTATACTTTGAGTTTTAGTATTATAAACACCTACTTTACCTAATGATGTAATATAATAAGCATTGCTACCTATTACTGTAAATGCAGCCGCATCAAAATTAGTTTGTGATTTTACAACATCTGCATTATCATCAATAACTTCTAAACTTGATTGTATTGTACTATAATTTCCAGCCGAAAGCACATAAACATTACCATTAGCATCGGCGGTTACATTTTGCGGATTTACCACAACGGTAAGTGTTTTAGTAACGGTTGCTGAAACAGGGTCGATAACTGATACGGTATTGTCATAGTTAGGATAATCCAAACCGCCGGAGTTGGCTACATATATTTTACCATTAGCTACCGTTAATTGCTCCGGATTGCGGCCAACAGTTATGTATTTGGTTACAGCTAACGAAGCAGTATCAATTACAGCCACAGTACCATCATATGAAGTTACATAAGCATTTCCTTTATAAAATACTACATCACGTGGTTCACGGGCTACTGTGCCGTTAAACATTTTTATTTGTTTGATTGATTTCGCTGTATTAGGATCAACTACTTCAATTGTACTTGAAACGTTTACCACGATATACATTTTTGAACCATAAATCTCAATATCATTACCGGTATCGCCTAAACCGCGGCCATTTGCTGATAGAAATATATCAGCTACAACTTGTTTGCTTGCATAGCTATAGGCCGAAAGGCTGCTGTTATTGTCGTTAAAGCCACCCTGGTTTAATACATAAAAACCGTCGGTTACAGGTGTAGTAACCAGATTAACCTGTTTATCCTTATGGCAGGAAGCCAGTGTAAGGGATAATACCGTGGCTGTTAGTAAAGTGCTTAGTCTTAAATTTTTCATTGTTATGTAGTTAAATTGTTATTTGAAATGATAGCAAGAATGAGCGACCGGGCATAGGAAAACTGCGCACGATCATATAATTTTCGTTGAACAGGTTATCGGCATGTGCCGAGAATACTGTAGATTTATTTGCTATTGTTAGTTTGTAGATGAATGACAGATCGCCAGTACCATATCCATCAATATAGTTAGCCGAATTACTATTGCTTAAAAAATATCGTGAAGAAGATAATACCTGGTTATAATACAATCCCATTTGGTTATAATCAACCCCGGCATTTAAGGCAAGCGTGTTTTTAGGGGTATAAGGTATTTGCTGCTTATAATAACTATCATTAGGGTTGGTAACATCAATAGCATACTGATAAGTATAATTAACGGATAGCACTTCGCGCCAGCCATTACTTATTTTGGTTTGTGTTTTTAACGATACATCTGTACCCTCGATCCTAACTTTTCCAAGATTAATTATGGATGATATTACAGGATTTTGATTAGGTATAGCTATTATTTTATTGGTTACCGTATTGTAATAACCATCTACGGAAAAGGAAACATAATCCAGCCAATTATTAAATGCCTTTCTGTAAGTAATGCCCAGATCATATTGTCTGGCATATTCCGGCTTAATATTGCGGCTTATGTTGTTTATTGCAAAATAATACTGCTCATCAAACGTCGGCTCACGAAAACTATCTTTATAAAATGTCCTGAACTGTAAATTAGGACTAAATGGCTGAAAAGAAACCATTAATGTAGGCGAAAAAACTGTTTCAGATGGTGTAGGCTTGCCTGTTTTAACTTGTTCTGTAACATAGGTATTCAGCAAATTGCCCTGAAATAACCATCTGTTTAATGTTAGCTTACTCGCTAAAGCATTTAATAAGGTAAATCTTGTGGGATAAGCATAATTATACAAATTGGCATCCAGCTTACTGAAAGAGATATCAGCAGCATAGGATGTTTCCCAATTTGATGTAATATGATAAGCTAATGCTACAGATTGATAAGCCTCCCGTTGTGTATACTGATCATTAATGCCACCACTGTTGTTAAGATAGTTCTTATCGGTATAATGTGTATATTCCTGTGACAGCTTCGTATTTAAGAGTAAATGAAGACCATCATCCCAGGTATGCTCATATCCTGATTGCAAAAAAAAGTCCCTGTTCCAAAGCCGTTCGTCAGAATATGGGTTATAATATACCACCGCGCCGGGCAGCCCCCTATCTGAGTTATAATAATTAATATGCAGGTTAAACTTATTGCTATCGTTTTTTGCCCAGTATAATGCGCCGTCAACTTCCTGCTCGCTTACATCGGTATTGGTACGGGTCTGTGTGGTATCAGTACCATCACCTGCGGTTTTATATTTATAATGACCATTGGCATTTTCCAAATAACTATTAACAACAAATGACCATGTATTACTTAAACGTTGCTGCCACTGCAGATAAGGATTAAGTAACCCGAATGAACCACCATTAAGGCCCAGTAAAACCTGGTAAGGTTTATCTGCTGCTAAATTAGGCTGTATGGTTTTAATGGCTATTACACTTGCCGATGCAAATGACTTGGCAGGTGTAAGTATATTATCGGGCTGTGCATTGTAAAGCGTTATCTGCTGAACGCCATTTAAGTTAAGTTTACCAAGATCTATTTGACCGTTCTCGGCATCATTTATTTCAACACCATCATATAAAATGGCAGTATGATTGGCGCCAAATCCACGCACGGATACTGTTTTTATACCACCTATACCGCCATAATCTTTAACATTCACTCCGGCAAAATAGCGGATCGCATCGGCCACGGTCAAAGCACTATACCTGTCAAAATCATTTGAGGATATGGATTGTGAGGGTGTAACACCTTGCAATTTAGGGATTGATGAGGATACTTTAACTTCCTGGAGTTTTTTGGTGGTATCTTTTTGTGCAAATACCTGAACTGGTAATAATAAAATCAACAGCAAACACTTCGACTTTTGCCAAACATGCTTAAAAAAATGCTGTAGAATTATTGCCATTTGTTATGAGTTAAACTCACAGACAATGAAGAAGCAAACTTTGAAATGAAAACACACTGTGTAAGAGCATTCACAATTCAAGCTTCAATCCCCGAAAGCTGTGAATAATAGTATGGCTTTGGCAGGTCTTCTGACTTGCTCCCCTTCGTCCCGTCTTCCCGTCGCGCTTGGTTGGCGGACAGTGACTTAATTGATTAGACTATGGTTATGGAGCTTACAGCTGCGGGACAGTTATGGATTTACACCATATTCCCTTTTAATTTCCAGCGATATTGTTCGCAGGAAAACCTAAAGCATTGCAAAAGTACGAGAAGTATTTGTAATGACAAGTGGCTCTTATATTTATATTAAGTGGCAATTTATTACTGATAAATTGCAAACTTTGTTCACATTTAAGGGTTGTATGATTGTATAAATTTATATCATGACAAATAAAGTATTGGTACTTGTGCCTGAGGGTCAGGAAACCGAAAATAATTACATTAATTTGAAATGGCCTGAGCGCTACGTGTCTATTGCAGGGGGTATACAGCTGGGTATATCGGGATTAAAGAGCTTATTTTCAAGCCCTTTTGCAAGTATTGTAAAACTGGGCGCAGGGGGTTATCTGTTAAACAGGGGAATTACCGGACATTGTGAGCTGTATTCGCAAATTGATAAATACATGGCTACCCCGGTTAATATTAATATCCGTTCATCCTTCATCATTCATAAGCCACGTAAGGATGTTTATGATTTTTGGCGCAGATTTGATAACCTCCCCCTATTCATGACCCATCTTAAAAATGTGGAACTTTTGAATAATGATCATTCGCGCTGGGTACTGAGATTGCCTATTGGTGTTGCCAGCATTAGCTGGGAGGCCGAAGTTGTTAAAGACAAGCCTAATGAGATGATCGGCTGGCGTTCATTACCCGGTTCAATACTTGATAACTCAGGCAAAGTGCGTTTCAAGGATACAGAGGATGGTGAAAGTACCCGTGTAGATGTGGTTATTTCATACCAACCACCTGTAGGTACCGTTGGTGCAAGTATAGCACGTGTATTTAATCCTGTATTTAAGAAAATGGTTGAAAAGGACGTGCGAAATTTCAAGCACTATATGGATATTGATTATGCAACAGATAGCATAAATTATTTATAAATCAGGATACACTCGCCAGGTAATTATACAATGCCTGGCGAGTTGTTATGCCGGCAACTTCGTTTTTTGCTTTTATGAGGATATGGTCATGATCTTTTAATAACTGCAAACGACCTTTGAATAGCTTTTCTTCGGTACTATCTAAAAAACGCTTTATTTCCATCAAGGTTGTTTTGCGGCAAACCAATTCCAGATCTTTTTTATAAATAACCAGCCGGATCTTTTTATTATCAGGCTCCGCCCCCAAGCTAAAATCAGTACCGAAATTCAATAGCTGCTTCATATTACACTAATATACAAAATAGCTATAAAACAAAAAGGCCCACATTAATGCGGGCCTTTTTAAATATTGAGTCTGTAGCTTATTTTACAGCGTCAACAACTGCTTTGAAAGCATCCGGGTGGTTCATCGCTAAATCAGCTAATACCTTACGGTTTAAACCGATTTCCTTGGCAGTTAACTTACCCATTAATTGTGAGTAAGAAATTCCATGCTGACGGGCACCTGCGTTGATACGTTGTATCCATAAAGCCCTGAATTCTCTTTTCTTGGTTTTACGGTCACGATAAGCGTACTGTAAACCTTTTTCTACTGTGTTTTTTGCAACGGTATAAACCTTGCTTCTTGAACCCCAATAACCTTTGGCGAGGTTCATTACTTTTTTCCGGCGTCTTCTCGACGCGACTGCGTTAACTGAACGTGGCATTTTTTTGTCGTTTTGGTAGTGAGTGCCTCAATTTAATGAGAACTTAAGACTCTAATACCTGGTTTTAAAATTTGTTAATTACTTCCCGATACAAAGCATACGTTTTACGTTACCCATATCCGCATCAGAAACTAAACTGGTGTGGGTAAGGTTACGCTTACGTTTTGTCGACATCTTGGTTAAGATGTGGCTTTTGTATGCGTTCTTTCTTGCAATTTTACCTGTTCCAGTAAGCGTAAAACGCTTTTTTGCACTGGAATTGGTTTTCATTTTTGGCATAACCGTGTTTGTGTGTATATATATTATTTAATTAATTCTCTTTCAAAGAGTCAGGAGGCAAGATTCAGGAATCAGGATTTTGTTCTTCTTGATTCTTGGCTCTTACCTCTTGTATCTATTTCTTCGCTCCTTTTGAGGCTACGGTTAAAAACATCCGTTTCCCTTCAAGTTTTGGTAATTGCTCAACCTTACCTACTTCTTCTAATGCCTGTGCAAAACGCAGTAGCAATATTTCGCCCTGTTCCTTGTAAACAATGGCACGGCCTTTAAAGTGTACGTAAGCTCTTACTTTTTCGCCTGCTTCCAAAAACTTAATGGCATGCTTAAGTTTAAACTCAAAGTCATGGTCATCGGTATTCGGTCCAAACCTTATTTCTTTAATAACGGTTTGCTTGGCATTACTTTTAATTTCCTTAAGCTTTTTCTTCTGTTCGTATACAAACTTGTTATAGTCTGTTACCTTACAAACAGGCGGTACAGCATTAGGTGAAATTTCAACGAGGTCCAGTTCTTGTTCCTGGGCAATCGCTAATGCATCCCGTAAGGAAAATATACCTTGCTCCACGTTATCACCTACAAGGCGAACTTCAGGAGCTTTTATAAATTGATTAATGTTGTGTTCAGCTTCTTTTTTCTTAAAAGGAAGCCTTGGTCCTCTATTGAAGGGTTTGTTTAATGCCAAGTTATACTGTTATTTCTTTAATTATTTGTTTTTTAAAATCTTCTATGCTCATACTTCCCAAATCACCTTGCCCATGTTTACGAACTGAAACCAACCCTTCGGCAGTTTCTTTTTCACCCACAATCAGCATGTAAGGGATTTTTTTGACTTCAGCATCACGTATCTTTCTTCCGATCTTCTCGTCCCTGAAATCAATAAGCCCGCAAATATCAGAATCTTTTAACGATTCTGAAAGTTTTTTTGCATAATCTTCATATTTTTCAGATATCGGCAGTATCACAAACTGCTCAGGCGACAACCAAAGCGGGAAATTACCTGCACAATGCTCTATCAAAACAGCCACAAAACGCTCCAATGAACCAAACGGTGCACGATGAATCATTACCGGGCGGTGTTTTTGATTATCACTACCAGTGTATTCCAGTTCGAAACGCTCAGGCAGGTTATAATCAACCTGTATAGTTCCTAATTGCCATTTTCTGCCTAAGGCATCCTTTACCATAAAGTCGAGCTTAGGGCCATAGAAGGCAGCTTCGCCATATTCAACTACGGTCTTAAGACCTTTTTCGTCAGCAGCTTCAATTATCGCTGATTCGGCCAAAGCCCAGTTTTCATCAGTACCGATGTACTTAGCTTTATTTTCCGGATCACGTAATGATACTTGTGCAGTATAATCATCAAAGCCCAAAGCTTTAAATACATACAGTACAAGATCAATCACCTTCATAAACTCTTCCTTCACCTGGTCGGGGCGGCAAAATAAATGCGCGTCATCCTGAGTAAAGCCACGAACGCGTGTTAAGCCGTGTAGCTCGCCGCTTTGCTCGTAACGGTACACAGTACCAAACTCAGCCAAACGAACCGGAAGATCCTTATATGAACGTGGTTTTGTTTTATAGATCTCGCAATGGTGCGGGCAGTTCATCGGTTTTAAGAAGAACTCCTCTCCTTCCTGCGGAGTTTTTATAGGCTGAAATGAATCAGCGCCATATTTTTCGTAGTGACCTGAAGTTACATACAAGTTTTTATGCCCGATATGCGGAGTAATTACCTGCTCATAACCTGCCTTAACCTGTGCTTTTTGCAGAAAATTCACCAAACGCTCACGCAAAGCAGTGCCTTTAGGCAACCATAAAGGTAAACCCATACCCACTTTTTCAGAGAATGCGAACAGTTCCAGTTCCTTGCCTAATTTACGGTGATCGCGTTTTTTGGCTTCTTCAATCAGGTGCAGATAATCAGTAAGCTCACTTGCCTTAGGGAAGGTTACGCCATATATACGTGTAAGCTGTTTGCGGCTTTCATCACCACGCCAGTACGCACCGGCAACGCTCATCAGTTTAACAGCTTTTATAAAGCCTGTATTAGGGATATGCGGGCCACGACACAGATCAGTAAAAGCACCCTGTGAATAAAATGTAATTGAGCCATCAGGCAGATCTTTAATCAGATCAAGCTTATACTCATCACCTTTATCAGTAAAATATTCTATTGCGTCGGCTTTGCTAACCGGCTTGCGGATAAACTCCTCGCGGGTTTTAGCCAGCTCGATCATTTTATCTTCGATCTTTTTGAATTCATCCGAAGAGAATTCGCGGTCGCCAAAGTCAACGTCGTAATAAAAACCAGTTTCAATAGCCGGCCCTATACCAAATTTAGTACCCGGATAAAGCGCTTCTAAAGCCTCGGCCATTAAGTGAGCCGATGAATGCCAGAAAGTAGCTTTTGCCTGGGTATCGTTCCAGGTTAACAATTTTACCTTGGCATCTTGCTCAATTGGGCGACTTGCGTCCCAGACCTGGCCATCAACTTCGGCTGCTAATACATTGCGTGCTAAACCTTCGGAGATAGACTGCGCTATCTGCATGGAAGAAATTCCTTTATCGTATTCACGAACGGAACCATCAGGAAGTGTAATATTAATCATCTACAACTATGATTTATGTTTTATAAAATTACTTTAATTCAATCACCTACTAAGTGATCATTTATTTGAGGTGCAAATTTACGATTATTTTTGGATGATTTCATCCTATCTTTATGAAATGAAAGTAATTAAGTACGTTTTTTTCATTATCCTTTTCTCTTATTCCTACGGTTATTCTCAAACCAACAAAATCACTATACAAGTTAATAATGCGATAAAAAACATATCGCCATTAATGACTGGCGCCTGTATTGAGGATGTGAATCATGAGATCTACGGCGGCATATATAGCCAGATGATCTTTGGCGAAAGCTTCCAGGAAATACCGATGCATATTGATGCGGCTGTTAACCCTGAATTTGCAGGCTTATCGGGCTGGTTGAGTTGTAAAGCGCCAAGGGATCAGCATAAGGATGAGTCAGAAATACGGTCATGGCAACCTGTTAAAACGGGGACTGCAACCGGGAGCTTTAGCATTGATAGTATCCAGCCTTACATTGGCAAGCAAAGTCAGAATATACGCTTTATAGGCGGGGCTGGCACAATCGGCATTGAAAACCGCGGACTTAACCGCCAGGGATTGAGTTTGAGCGGCAAGCAACCATATGAGGGTACTATTTGCGCGAAAACTAATAATCCGGTACAAGTTTACATATCATTACAAAGCGAAGATGGTTCGGTAACTTATGCTGAAACGGCTGTTATTATTACTGATGCGGCTTGGGCGAAGTATAATTTCACATTGACACCAACTAGATCGGCTGTACATGCACGATTGGCTATTACACTTCATCAAAAAGGCAAGGTTAGCCTTAGTTACGTATTTATGCAGCCGGGCAGCTGGGAACGGTTTAAAGATCTTCCCGTAAGAAAAGATGTTGTTGACGGGCTACTTAAGGAAAATATAACGGTATTACGCTATGGCGGCAGTATGACGCTGGCCAATAACTACCGGTGGAAGAATATGATAGGTGCCCGGGAAAAAAGACCGCCTTATAAAGGGATATGGTACCCGTTTTCGAGCAATGGCTGGGGAATTATTGATTTCCTGGATCTTTGCGATGCAACAGGCATTACCGGCATACCTGATTTCAGTACAGGAGAAACGCCACAGGATATGGCTAATTTTGTTGATTATGTAAATGGCAATAACAACACCCACTGGGGCAGAAAGCGGATCACAGATGGCCATAAACAGCCGTATCATCTAAAATATATTGAGCTGGGTAACGAGCAATTCAATAATCAAAAGCTAACCGACAAATTTAAATTACTGGCTGATGCTATATGGAGCAGGGATCCATCCATTCAAATTATTTTTTGCTTTAGCGATAATACCCGAGAGGATGTAAGCGGCGACCTTGCTTATATAAAACAAACTATAGACCATTGCCAAAAAACTGGCCACCAGGCTTGGTTTGATGTGCACATTTTTAATGATACCGAAAAGCAACCTGATCTGAAAGATTTTGAATTTGCTGAAACCCAACTCAAATCAGTAGCACCCGATAGCAGTTTCAGATTATGTGTATTTGAAGAAAATGCCGCTAATGCCCGAATGAAACGGGCTTTAGCACACGCCAATGCCATAAACCGCTTACAGCGGATAAAATATGATGTACCCATAGTTTGCGCTGCCAATGGTATGCAGGTAGATCATCAGAATGATAATGACTGGGATCAGGGATTGTTGTTCTTTAACCCTAAATATGTTTGGGGGCAGCCCTCCTATTATGTATCTAAAATGATAGCGGAAAACTATTTGCCACAGGTTGTAGAATCAGACTTTGCAAGTAAAAGTGATACCCTTGATATTACCTCATGCCGAAGCGCCGATGGAAAAACAGTTACCATACAGGTGGTGAACTCAAAATCAACAGCTATTAATACCGACGTGCAGTTGAATTATTATGATGGCACGGCAACCAAAGTGACTGTTACAGAACTAAAAGCCAACAGTCTTGAAGATTGGAATACAGTTGATGAGCCTAATAAAATTGTTCCGGTAAAAAGCGAGATCTCGAATAGTAACAATGGATGTAACTACACATTCGCACCGTATTCGTTTACGATTTTGAGGTTTGAGCAATGATTTTCATTCCCCTTTAGGGGGTTAGGGGGGCGAACTATACATTCCCCCACCCTTGTGCCAGTACATCAGCAATGTGCATGGTTTTAATGGGCAAGTTGTTTTTATCAATATAGCCTTGCAGGTGCAATAAGCAGGAAGCATCGGTGCTTATGATGTAATCTGCTTCAGCGGCTAAGGCATTATCAACCTTTTGCTGGGCCATGGCCGTTGAGATAGCATCAAACTTAACAGCAAAAGTACCACCAAAGCCACAGCAGGTTTCATTATCCTTCAGGTCGACCATCTCCAGGCCTAAAACTTTTGACAGTAATTGGCGGGGCTCATTTTTGATCTTACACTCGCGTAAAGCAGCGCAGCTGTCATGGTAAACGGCACGACCTTCCAGCTCAGCGCCGAAGTAATCGAATTGGAGAATGTTTACCAGGAAATCAGATAGTTCATAAATATTACCCTGTATAGCACGGCATTTATTATGTAACGTGGTGTTGGTAAACAGATCGTTATAATAGTTTTTCACCATGCCTGTACATGAGGCTGATGGGGTTACTATAATGCTGTCGTCCGAAAAATCATTCAGGAATTTGCTGCCTATTGTTTTTGCATCATCCCAAAAACCTGCATTAAATGCAGGCTGACCGCAGCAGGTCTGTAAAGGGTTATAGTTTACAGTACAACCTGCTTTTTCTAACAATTTTACAGTACTAAAGGCAGTATCCGGGTATAACTGATCAACAAAACAGGGAATAAACAATTCTATCTTCATCGGCTGCTAATTTGAGAAAAAGTTTGGAGTAATAAGTAACAAGTCCGTCTTTTCTCAACTTACAATAATCGAAAATAGAAATTATATTATTCTTTGCACGTAATAAATCACTGATGCATTGCTAATTAGCCATAAAACTATAATCTAAATTTATAATGGCTCTACACCTTTCGCGCCCTCTGTAACATTATGGGTCAACAAATCAATGAGTATGGAATCAAAGGCAGGTCCATAAGCCGGATTTATACTATTAAAGATTATAGCCAGCTTATCCTTGGTTACCTTTATTTTAAGATAACCAAATGTTTCTACATAAGCCCTTAATGCGGTATTACTTGCCATTGACGGTGGCACCTTTACTGTAGGACTGCTGGTTTGGTAAGAAGAAATATTATAACCACCGCAACCGGCAATAATGTAAGGCATTTTTATACCGTTTATATCGCGTTCAAGCCGCTCGTACAAGTGCGCATGGCCTGAAAGAACAACATCAGGCCATAAGCCACCTTTTGTGAAAGCATCATCAAGATCGTCGCCCAGTGGGTTGTCCGCTGTGCCACCATAAAAAGGAGGATGATGCAGAGCTACAATTACCGCGGTTTGATTGGCTTCGCGCAATGGCTTTAATCTTTGCAGTTCGGCAATCAGGAAATCTTTCTGGAAATCAGTAAGGTTATTCTTGCCCCCTTCTGATGAAATGGAGCCAGGCCCTTTATCGGTTACATTACTGTAAAGGCCAATAATATTTACAAATGGTGCTGCAAGTGTAAAATAAACTCCGGGTTGGTTCATGGTTGAACGGATCAACCCTCCCGCATTTGCAGCCGGCCCTGGGGCCGGTGTACAAAAATTATTGAGAAACGCCTGAAGTGAAGTCATGGAAGGATCCCATATCATACCATCATGATTACCCGGAATGGCAAAGATTGGAGCATTGTATGCGCAAAATGGTTCGTAAAACTCCGAATAATAATCCGCTGCCTGGCCAAACTCATATACAACATCTCCGAGATGATAAAAAAAAGATGGCACTGGTTGGATTGCAAGGTCTTTTACCATATACGCAGACACATCAGCTTCATCAGCTACCCGGTTTCTTTTATCTGCTCCTGTATCACCAACGGAATGGAATACCAGCATCCCCGCGGTATTGATATCATCTACAGCTGATTGCCCCAGAACATCCGAAAGCTGCATGATTAAGGATGCACCCTCCCTTGGTGCCGGGATAGGTTGCAATACACTTGCATAAACATCATATTTGCTGGCCTCGCCATCTGTTATCTGGCCTGGCAACAGTGGAATAAACTTAGGTTCAGCATACAATCTTGTACCAGGTGCAGGAGTAGGTCCTGTTCCCACCGGAGGGATAGGGGTATTTGCCATTGTAATATTTATTTAAGTTAAGATTTAAATAAAGTTACAAAACAAATATTACCTAAAAATTAAATTCGTAACAAATTACTCATATTGAAGAGTTTAACTATCAACATGAGCAATAACAGGCACTAAACAGCAACAACTTCCGCAAGCGGTGCGGTAGGTAGATTCTTATTTTTTTTTTCAGCATAAAATAATGAAATTAATAAGCCAAAACCTATCAGGAAAAACAGATCAAGTGTAAGTGCAGCTATACGCATTTCATGGCTGATGGCTTCAACTAAGGAAAAACAAAGCAGACCTACCACTATAGCGCTTTTTTCTGTAACATCATAAAAGCTAAAGTATGATGCTGTGTCGGGAATATTTTGTGGCAGGTATTTTGAGTAAGTTGATCTGGATATAGCTTGCACGCCGCCCATTACTGCACCTACTATTACCGCCGCAACAAAAAACTCAGGAATGCTGGTAATAAAATAAACGGAAAGGCATAGTATCGTCCAAATGCCAACTACCCAAACCAGCGTGCGCACATTACCATATTTTTCCGATAGTTTGGAAATACCAGCAGCCCCTGCAACGCCTACCACATAAATAATAAGAATAATGATGATTAGCGTGTCATCCGGCATTTTCAACTCTTTTGATGCAAATTGTGCGGCTACCAGCATAATAGTTTGCACACCGACAGAGTAAAAAAAGAATGATGATAGAAAACGGCGAAGTAATGGCATAGTTTTCACCTTTTGAAATACTTTTATTAATTCTTTAAAACCGCCTGTTAATACGTTATAATTATGTTTACCGGGATTTGGCTCACCTTTAGGTAATAACCTGAATGGAATAATAGAAAAACCCATCCACCAAACAAATACGATAATAAAAGTGATACGCGCGGGTAAAGAATCATTTTTAGGGTCGATCCCAAACCATTCAGGTTTCTCTACAATAGCTAAACAGCACATTTGAACAACAAGACTCCCCACATAGCCGTATATAAATCCCTTTGCACTCACACTATCTTGTTTAGCTTCTGAAGCAATTTGCGGCAAATAAGAATTATAAAAAACAAAACCGCCGCAATAACCTATACATGCAAGTGCAAAAAATATTAGCGGCATTTCAAGTGCCGGTATCCCATGTTCAACGGGTTTAAAAAAGAATAATCCTGCACACGACAATGCACCAAGCCAGGTAAAAAATTGCAAATAGCTCTTTTTATTCCCTTTGTAATCGGCAATTGATGTAAGTATCGGCAACATTAACACAATAATTAAATAAGCAATCCCCAATACAAAATTTGATAATACAGTATTTACAAATTTAAAACCAAAAAAAGTTACTTTATCACCATTAGGGTTATGCCATGTAGTATAGTACACGTAATAAAAAGGGAATATGGTTGTTGTGATCACCATATTATAGGATTGGTTGGCCCAATCGAACATACACCAGGCCCAGATAGTTTTCTTGTTGTCTTTAACGATTTCCATTATGGGTTAAAAATATATAAATTATGGTAGTTACAAAGCATTGGCAGATAATTTAATCGGGCTGCTGTACAATGGCTTTTCTTTAAGTTTATACTTTATTGTGATTGTACTTAAAAATAATCGCAATTTAGGAGCGGCAATTATGATAGATGATACCCAACTTGAACTCAGAACGGTAAATGTTACCCGGTATGTAACGCCCCTGCGCGAGGGTGGCTCTTTGCCTGCAATTGCCGAGGCCGATGATGGATTTTTGTATGTATTGAAATTCCGTGGTGCAGGCCAGGGTGTGAAAGCTTTAATAGCTGAAATAATTGGAGGCGAGATTGCACGGTCACTAGGTTTTAAAGTCCCGGAAATTGTATTTGCTAATCTGGATGAAGCCTTTGGTCGTACCGAACCTGATGAAGAGATCCAGGACCTGTTAAAAGCAAGTGTTGGCCTTAATCTGGCGCTGCATTATCTTTCTGGTGCTATTACTTTTGATCCTACGGTTACCAAACCTGGCCCCTTACTATCCTCACAGATTGTTTGGCTGGACTGCCTGTTGATGAATGTTGACCGCACAGCCCGCAACACCAATATGCTGATATGGAATAAGGAATTGTGGCTGATAGATCATGGCGCTGCACTGTATTTCCACCATTCATGGCATAACTGGGAAGAACAGGCTAAAAAACCGTTTTTATTGATAAAAGACCATGTTCTGCTTTCGCAGGCTACGGAACTGGATGAGGTTGATGCCGCATTTAAGACAATCCTTACCGAAGAACGCATTCGTGCCATTGTTGACATTGTGCCTGATGAATGGCTTACCGGGGAGTTCGACACATCGGAAGAACACAGGGAAGCTTATATCCAATTTCTGTTAACACGCATAGCAAACTCAAATATTTTTGTAAAAGAAGCCCAACATGCAAGAGAGAACTTTATTTGAATATGCTGTTATACGCGTTGTGCCGAGGGTTGACCGGGAAGAATTCCTGAACATCGGTATCATACTGTATTGTGCAAAACAGAAGTATCTGAAAATGCTGTATGCACTTGATGCGCATCGCTTACAGGCATTTAACGGCTACTTGGATATGGATGAGTTAAAGGAACACCTCTGCTCTTTTGAACGCATTTGTTCTGCCGATAAACAAGGCGGCCCTATTGCCAAGCTGGATATGCCATCACGCTTTCGCTGGCTTACGGCTACACGCAGTACTGTGCTGCAAACATCAAAGGTTCATCCCGGCTTATGTATTGATGCTGTTGAAACTACGGTTAAGTTATTTAACCAATTAGTAGCTTAGCTTATCCTAAAGCAAACTCTACGGCTGCTTTAGCATGTATGCTCGCTGTATCAAACAAGGGGATATCTACATCAGTACTATTAATTAACAGTGGTATTTCTGTACAACCTAAAATAATACCCTCCGCGCCGCGGGCTATTAATTTGTTGATCACATTGATATAGTATCGCTTAGTATCAGGGTTAATAATCCCCCGGCCTAATTCCTCGAATATGGTGTAATGTAAAAAATCGCGCTCGTCATCATCCGGGATAATGGCTTCAATGCCTTTTTCATTTAGCTTGCTCGTAAAGAAATCACGCTCCATAGTAAACTTGGTACCTAATAGCCCTACCTTTTTTATTCCTTTTGAAGTAATGGCATTTGCAGTAGCGCTGGCTATATGAATTACTGGGATTTGAATATTTTCTTCTAGACGATCAGCGATGAGATGCATGGTATTGGCGCAAAGCACTATCGCCTCTGCTCCACCGTTTTTCATACTAAGACTTGCTTTAGTGATCATTTCAAGGGTTTTATCCCAGTCGTTGGCATCGTTATTACGCTTAATATCAGCATAATTAAAAGAATAGATCATACACTCGGCAAAATTAAGATCGCCAAGTTTTTCATTTATGCCTTCGTTAATCAGTTTGTAATAATCAAGTGTTGATACCCAACTGATGCCCCCAATGAGCCCTAAAATTTTCATGTGACAAATATATTGTTTTGCCGGGAATGCCTGAGCTTTATACCAAAGTAAAATTGAGCTTTACACCAAACCTCTCCCCTCCTTTTATCCCGACCTTTGATTTATAATTAAAAGATAAAAATGAAAAACGTAATATTAGTTACCGGCGCATCAGCCGGGATGGGTAAAGAGTTTGCCAGGGAACTGTTAAAGGATGGCAACATTGTTTATGGCGCTGCCCGCAGGGTTGATAAAATGGACGACATTAAACAACTCGGTGTAAAGGTTTTGGAAATGGACGTAACCGACGAAGCATCAATGGCTAAGGGCATCGAAACCATTGTTAAAGCCGAAGGCCGGATAGATGTATTGATAAATAATGCTGGGTTTGGCTCATATGGAGCAGTTGAGGATGTTTCAATTGATGACGCGCGTTACCAGTTAGAAGTAAATGTATTTGGTGCAGCGCGACTTATACAATTGGTTTTGCCTTATATGCGCAAACATAAATATGGTAAGATCATTAACATCTCATCAATTGGCGGTAAAATAGCTTTGCCCTTAGGCGCGTGGTACCATGCCAGCAAATTTGCTTTAGAGGCTTTGAGCGATGCCTTGCGCAACGAGGTTAAACAATTTGGCATTGATGTAATAGTAATTGAACCGGGTGGCGTAAAATCTGAATGGGGCGGTATAGCTATGGATAACCTGATTAAAAAATCAAGTAATGGTGTATATGCCCCGCTAGCTAAAAAGTTTGCTGACGCTATTACTAATACAGAGGCTAAAGGCGCCGACCCTATGGTAATAGTAGAACTGGTAAGAAAAGCTATATATAATAAAAAGCCAAAAACCAGGTATAGTGGCGGTTATATGGCGGCAATGGTATTGTTTATGCGCAAAATATTATCCGACCGTATGTTTGATAAGGTGGCAATGAGTCAGATAAAATAATTAATTGAATATATTAGCAATTGATTAATGAAGGAAGATAAAAGCCATATTGTACTTGATAATATACTGTACTCCTGTGTAGATCAGAAACAGCGGGGTAGCGAACAGTTTGTGCATGAGCATGCTTTGGGCTATGTAATTTCGGGCGAAACCCATTTGATAACTAATGATGGAGTGAAGATATTTAAAGCTGGTTCCATAGGGTTAGTCCGCCGGAACCAGCTTTTGAAATCAATAAAAGTACCACCGCCAGGTGGTGAGTTTAAATCGCTTAATATATTTCTTAACCAGAATTTTTTACGCAGGTATAGTACCGAACACAAGATCGATCCTGTTGGCAAGTATACAGGTGAATATATGCGAATATTATCTCCCGATCCGTTCCTGAAAGGTTATTTCGATTCATTAATACCTTATTTTGATCATCATGAACAATTGAAATCATCTTTAGGCGAATTAAAAACTAACGAAGCTATTGAGCTTTTGCTCCGACATGATAAAAATTTAAAGGATTTTCTTTTTGATTTTAGCGAACCGTATAAAATTAACCTGGAAGCTTACATGAATCAAAATTACATGTATAATGTGCCTGCCGCACAATTTGCGAGACTTACCGGCCGTAGCCTGGCAAGTTTTAAGCGCGATTTTGAAAAGATCTTCAATGCTTCACCCGGTCAATGGCTGCAGCAGAAACGACTTTCAGAAGCATATTACCAGATAAGTGAGAAAGGCCGCAAACCATCAGATGTTTATCTTGATGTTGGATTTGAGAACCTTTCCCACTTCTCCTATACTTTTAAAAAGGTATTTGGCGTTGCACCGTCAATGCTGTAAACGCTACTTACATTCCGCCGCCGCCTTTGGATACGTCATCATTATTAATACTTTTTCTGCTCTTTTTAATATCGCTGTTTAACCTGCCGAAGTTGTAATTGATGCTGAAATTTACTGATCTGAAATATACCAGGTTATTGCCGGTTTGTATAAAATCAGGTCCTGTTGTTTCCACTCTCTTGGTACGATACTTTGTAAAAGGGTTATTTACACCTGCCGAAAAGAACAATTTGTTTTTTACCAGTTCCTTATTTACAGTTAATGATGTTGAAGCAAAACCATTATTTGTGCCTTGTAACGAACTTGGGTTCGGTGAGTAATAATCGAAGTTAGCGTTCATGCTCCAGCCTTTATCAAACTTAAAGCCATTAGATAATGATGCATGCGAAAGCGTGGTGTTTAGCTTTTCTGCCGAAGCCACGCCCGTACCATTAATAAACAGGTGTAATGCGCTCGCGTTGATACCCAGGTTGTAAAATTTAACCGGCGAATAAGTAACATTCAAATTACCCTCTACCCCGCCGCCCTTACCTACGTTGCCATAAGTGGTAGTGGTTATTTTAGTTAAGGGGTCATAACTGGTAACCTGCAGATCGAGGTTGTTAACAAAAGTATAATCGGTACCTATATAAACTGATACTTTTTTGCCGCCTCCATTACTATAACCCAATTGTACAATATTCATTATTACTGGGCGCAGGTTGGGATTGCCTGTAGTGATGAAATCCGGATTCGATCTATCTACAAAAGGATTTAAACGATAAATGCTTGGTCTGCGCAGGCGTTGGGTAAAGCCAAAGTTGATACTGCTATTATCCGTAAATGATTTATTGATTGATAAAGACGGGATCACATTAAAATAATTTTGTTTGGTGTTTGATGCGGAAGATGCAAAATTGGCATTAACATCGGTATATTCAGCGCGTAACCCTGCATTAAAACTCCATTTTTTAAGGCTGAACTGATAGGAGTTATAAGCCCCATAAACATCCTGTGTATAGTTAAACATATCGCTTAGGGCTGAGTCTGGTTCAAACAAGCCATTGGTTGCATCCAGCGAATTGTACTCAGCATTGCTTTTACTATTACGCAGTATGGCTTTTAAACCAGCCTCCATATTTACCTTATTTATGGGATGTGCATAATCTACCTGTATGGTTTGCTCTTTTGAATCCTGGTAATTGAGCTGATTGTAATCAGGTGTGGGATAATCAACAGGATTGCTGATATCTACATTTGTATAAGCATTGCTGCTATAAGTGGAGTACTGATATGAAAATGTAAGCAGTGTATTTTTGCTTGATTTAAAGCCTAACTGGTAGTTTACAGCGGCATCAAAGCCACCGCGATGACCATGGTTGGTATTATCCAGATCATAACTCTGTAATAAACCTGTACTTCCGTTAAGTGCCGAAGTTTGATTATCCAACCCATGATAATTATTGCTGTTGATAT
Source organism: Mucilaginibacter mallensis (assembly GCF_900105165.1). Lineage (NCBI taxonomy): Bacteria > Pseudomonadati > Bacteroidota > Sphingobacteriia > Sphingobacteriales > Sphingobacteriaceae > Mucilaginibacter > Mucilaginibacter mallensis. The sequence continues at coordinate 2,540,972 of NZ_LT629740.1, read as the reverse complement.
CAAAATCACCAGATAATAAGTTAAGTGAATCTATCTCATAACTTAAGTCAGCACCAAAATAACCATTTTTACTATCAGACTTATTATATCCATTTTGCTGTAAAGTAGTTGGGTCAACGCCAGTTGTATTACGGCTCATGGTATAAGTTGTTTGAGGCTCATGGTACATACTGGCACCACCGTAACTGTTTATGCCAAACTTGCCCTGTTGCGCTGTAAATGACGCTCCTACACCCGGGCCACCCTGCGGCAAACCTTCACTGGCATTTAATGTCCCTTTATAACCATCGCTCACTTTTTTATTGGTGATGATATTTATAATGCCTGCCATGCCCTCAGCATCGTACTTTGATGGTGGTATAGTTATTACCTCAATACGTACAACAGTTGATGCCGGCATGCTGCGTAATACCTCTTTCAGGTTATTGGTTAACATACCAGATGGTTTACCATTTATCAATACCTTATAGCTTGAACTGCCCTTCATGAGCACATTATTATCCGCGTCAACCGAGAGGTACGGGATCTTGTGGATCATGCTTAAAACATTGTTTACCTTACTTTCCGGGTCGGCTGCCATATCATATATAATGCGGTCAGCTTTTTGCTGAATAATGGGCCTGTCGCCTTTTATTTCAACTTCCTTTAAGTTGTTTACGCGCTTGCTTAAATATATAGTGCCAAAATCACTATTAATCTTGTTATCAGTCAGGGTAACCGGAATGATTTTCTTTTCATAGCCTGCAAACAGGATCACCAGGTTATATTTTTTAAAGTGCAGATTTTCAATTTCGAATTTACCGCCAGCTTTGCTTACCCTTGTTTTTATCAGGCTGTCTTTTTCTGTTTTCAGCATAACGGTTACCAGTTCAAGCGGCTGTTTGGACAGTGAGTCGGCAATAATGCCGGACACTTTTCCGGCTGGTATATCCTTTTGCGCTATCGCATTGTTATCAACAATAAATAAAATAGCAAGGATGATTATTATATATGTAAATATATTTTTCATGATGATAATGGCTAATTTTTAGGTAATAGAATTCCATCAAGCGAAAGCCCGCTTTTAAAAATCTATCAATAAATTGTTATGGAGCCGGCTTATAAGATCAGGAAATAAGCCGGCGTGTTGACTGAATTATTGCTTTGGCTTTCTGTTTACCAAATAGTAATAGGTTAAAAAACCTGCGGCAATAAACATGGCTTCGAGGCCGTAAGGTAAAGCGGAGTATTCGGCGTAAGGAATAAATTGAAGTATAACTAAACCAAGTCCCCCTGCGAAAATTATACAACCCCATTTAAGTGATTCGGTATTTGATGTTGGTGATAGATTTTTAAGAAATCCCAGGGCTTCTTCATTTACCGGGCCTGATTCGATAATCCGTTTCTTTAATCTGAAATTATACCAGGATATGATAACCCAGGCAATAGTAATTACAATTATTGCGACTACTAAGAAAACTGCTACGTGCTGATCCATAATGTTTTTATATTTGAGTGAATATTTACCCTAGTAGTCAACCGCAATGTTTATGAGGTTGCAATTATTTTAGTATTTTTTTACAGGGATCAAGGTAAAAGTTTTTTTAATATTTTTTGCAACCTTTAAGCCACGGCTATTGACTAATGTTATATGTTTAATGAAAAAGAGGTTGTAACCAGGATTTTAAAGGGCGATATGCGCGCCTTTGAGCTGTTGGTAAAACAATATGAACGACTTGTTTTTCATGTCACCAGCCGCATTATAAAGGATGAGGATGACATTGCGGATATTTGCCAGGAGGTTTTTATAAAAATACATAAGGGGCTGTTCAGGTTTAATTTCCAGTCTAAATTATCAACCTGGGTAGCGCAGGTCACTTACTTTACTGCTATAAACTATCTAAAAAAGTATAAGAACAAGCAGGTGGATAGTTACCCGGATGATATTGAGAATTATCATTTTACCAATGATAACCCTGAGCAATTATTAACAAAGAAAGAAGTTGCAAATTATGTGGAACAGCTAATTTTGCAATTGCCCGAAACATATAGAACGGTAATAACATTATATCATTTAAATGAGTTCTCGCTCGAAGAGATTGGTGAAATTACCGGAATGCCTGAGGGAACAATAAAAAGTTACCTGTTTAGGGCAAGAAAATTGCTGAAAGAAAAAGTAGAAGTTTACCTTAAAAAAGATATGGTATGAAAAAGATGGATGATGAGGAACTGCAAAAGTGGGTAGAGGAAAATAAGCTATCAAACAAAGAAACTGACGACATAATAAGCGATGATGCTAAAGCATATCAGTTTTTATTTGATGTACTTGAACAGGAACCATTACAAAGCCTGCCCTATGATTTTTCGGCAAAGGTGACGCGTAAGGTACAGGCGGAAGCAAAACGTACAAGTGAACTACGCTCCTATTTAACATTGCTTGTGGTTTTTGTTGTTGCTGTTGGCATAATATATACATTATTGTCAGTAATAAATTTCGGCAAGGATCAGGCGTACTTTAATACGCTGTTAGCTTACAAATGGGTGTTTGTTTTAACCATATTTGGTTTGTTAACTATTCAATATTTGGATCAGATATTGGTTAAGGCGAATATATTCAGGCGATAATAGGAAAGCCGTTAACTTATTCTGTTAACGGCTCTCTAATATTCATACTATTAATACCTATCCCAAAAAGCAGGTGGCTGAATCCCTAAAGCCCGTAGGTATACATAGCCCTGCGCCCGGTGGTGAATTTCATTATCGATCCAATAAAGGATTATATCTGAGGTTACACCTTCATATTCACCAAACGCCTTGATCACTTCATAAAAGCTTTCCTGAGGTATTTGCGGCCAAAGTGCGTTTATAATAACAGTTACCTTATCCCAGCTATCTAAAATCTCCTCTTTTGTAGCTAGCGGGAGTTTATCCCTGTGATATTGAAGATCATTTAATGATGTAGGATCATCTTTAAACAGATCCTGCAAGCCTATAGTAGCTATACTCACTAATTCGTTTATCATAGCCGAAAAGGGGCGCATCCCTCCTATTGAATAAGTAAATAACTTATCTTCCGGAAAAGCTTCTATAACTTTTCTGGTTAATCTGCGATGCCCTTGCCAATGAATTAACATAGCATCAGTTGTAGTGAATCCTTCAGCTACAATGTTTGTTTCTTGATTGAGGTTGTTTTCCATTGTGTGTTTTGTTTTTTAATTATTATAACACAAAGAAAAGGTGGGGTAATGACAACCCTATGTCAGCAGGAATATGCGGCGATAAAATAATTACTACGCGATGTAGTTAATCAGCTTTTTCAGACTCCAGTATATTGGTTGTACTCCATAAAGCTAATGACTTCATAATATCTGTGAGCGTTTTACCTTTTTCGCTTAAAGCGTATTCTACCCTTGGCGGAACTTCGGGGTAAGCTGTCCTGATAATTATACCATCTGCCTCCAATTCCTTTAGCTGCCGGTTCATTACTTTTAAAGCAATACCGGGGATTGATCTATGCAGTTCCCCAAATCTTTTAACATCCTGTATCAGCAGCCAAATAATAATAGGTTTCCATTTACCACCGATCACATCAATAGTGGCTGCAATGGGGCAATCATTAGCTTTAATATATTTACCTTTATTTTCTAAATTTAACATGCTGATTTTCAATAATTATAACTTTTTTGTCGCTACCTGACACAAAGGTAACTACTTGACAAAAGTAAAATATAGACCTAGTTTTGACAAAAAAATAGCTTATGAAAAACACTAAACCCGAAACTTACCAAAAAGGCCTTGCACTATTAAATAAATTACATGGCGGCCAGGCAGGTGAACAAATAGTTGAAAACTTGAAGGATATATGTCCTGATTTTGTTGACATGACCATTGAATGGGCAATGCAGGGAATAATGGCAAGGCCAGGACTTGACTTATTAACGCGTGAATATTTGCTTATTGCGTCATGTACAACACTGGGTCATCCTGTGCCACAATTAAAAGCACATATTGATGCTGCTTTAAGGTTAGGTGGCAGCAAGGAGCAGATAGTTGAAGTAATATTACAAATGACCTTTTATGCGGGCGGCGCGGCAGTAAGCAATGCATTGAGCCATGCCAAAGAGGTATTTAATAACCACGTACAATAAAATATTATAGAAAATGAAGATCATTATAGTAGGTGCAACAGGTACGTTAGGCAAACACGTAACAAATGCTTTAGCAAAAGAACATGAAGTTATAAAAGCAGGCTCAAAAAGTGGGGATATCACGTTAGATATTACTTCACCAGCTTCAATTGAAAGTTTCTTTAAACAAACAGGCGTTTTTGATGCGTTGATCAGTATAACAGGAAAAGGCCACTTTGGGCCATTGGCTACAATGACGGATGCCGATTTCAGAATTGGAATAGACAGCAAATTAATGGGGCAAATTAATTTAGTATTGATAGGCCAGCATTACATTAATCCCAAAGGTTCATTTACGTTAACTTCAGGCATATTAAGTGAGGATCCGATTGTGCTGGGAGCTAATTTGAGTGCCGTTAATGGCGCTATAGAAGCATTTGTTAGAGCAGCAGCTATTGAGTTAAACAATAACGTGCGGATCAACGCGATAAGTCCGGGTGTGGTTGAGGATTCACCGGGCTTCTTCCCCTATTTCCAGGGACATATACCTGTAACTATGGAAAGAGTAACTCAGGCTTATATAAAAAGCGCTTTGGGGGCTTTGACTGGGCAGGTTATTAAAGTATTTTGATTGTTAGCAAATAAAACATGAACGGGAAAAGCAAGCGACTAGAGCAGTCCATTGAAGAAGAACAAATACGTGAAGTCCTGAATGCGCACTGGCACGCATCGGCAGTTGGCGATATAAATGCGGAACATGATATTTATGATGATGATGCCATCTGTGATTATCCACAGTCTGGGGAGCGCATCCTGGGGCGAAGCAATTTGCAGGCCTTGAGGAGCCATCATCCAGGCAAGCCGTCAGGCTTCAATGTTAAGCGAATTATCGGAAAGGGTGATCTCTGGATCACGGAATACACCATCAATTACCAGGGAAAACCGGTATACACAGTGAGCATTATGGAGTTTCGCAATGATAAGGTTGTACACGAGACACAGTATTTCGCAGATCCCTTCGAAGCTCCGGCCTGGCGAAGTCAATGGGTTCAGCAGACCACGTGATGGCCATTTGGACAAGATTGATGAAGGTCTGCTACCAGGCTAGGGATTGCTTCTTGTGGAGCAATTCTTTTCTAATTTTGGATAGATCTTATTGACCAAGCTGATCTATTTTTTCCTGTATTCCCTGTTTTTCGGTTTGTGTTTTAGCTAAGGCTTTGGCTTTTTCATAATTGATTTTGGCCTTTGCGTCATTAATAGTTTTATATAGTTCGCCCAGTAGCAGGTAATAAAAATGGTTATGCTCCAGATTCAATTTCTCCGCTTCAATTAAAGCTGCATACCGGCCATTGGCTTTGTACAAAGCATAAGTGCGGTTCAGTGCTACTGTGGGCGAATAATTAATCAGTAAAAGCCGGTTGTATAGCTGCAAAATATTTTCCCACTTTTCATGTGTATCCTCTTTCCGACTATGCCAATAGGCAATCTGTGCCTCCAGGTGGTATGATGTGATCTCGTTTCCCCGGGCAGAAAGGTTTAAGAAATGGATACCCTGATTGATTAAAGCCTGATCCCATAGCATCACATCTTGTTGCTCGTAAAGTATTGAAGCTTCCTGGCCTGTTTGCCGGGCATTAAATCGCGAAGAATGGAAACACATGAGGGCTATCAGGGCATTGGTTTTGGGCAGATCGGTTTTGGCATACTCAGTCAGCATTAATCCTAACCGCAGGGCCTCAATACACAAATCCTTACGCAGGATCTCATTTTGAGTTTTGGAATAATAGCCTTCGCTGAAAAGCAAGTAAATGATGTGCAGCACATTATCCAGTCGCCGCTGAATCTCATTTTCAGGCGGAAATTCTAATTGTATCTTTTCATTACGCAGTTTTTCTTTGGCGCGGAATAAGCGTTTGTTGATGGTTTCCTTATTAGATAAAAATGCCTCGGCAATTTCATCAATTCCAAAACCACAAAGGATGCGCAGGGCCAGACCAATCTGAGCCTCGCTGGCAATAGCCGGTGTGCAAACGGAAAAAAGCATCTGCAATTGGCTATCCTTAATGTTTTGGTGCGAGAAATTCAATTCGGCCATCTCTTCGTACTCCTGTTGCTGCAGGCTTAGCTGGGGTATTACCTTTTCGGCGTAAATTTTATTGCGCCTAAAATACTGCAGCGTTTTTTGTTTGGCCACTGTATACAGCCAGGCTGCGGGGTTAAGCGGAATGCCTTTATGTTCCCAGGTTTCGGTAGCCAATAAAAAAGTTTCGGTTACAACATCCTCCGCAATTTCAATGTATTGTAAGCCATATAGTTTACTAATTACGGCTACCATTTTAGTAAACTCCTGCTTAAATAAATGTTTTAATGCTACCTCGTGCTGATCCATTTTTGGTATTTACCCCCCGGCCGGTATTTGACCAGGGGATTATAAAGAGATTTTATGCAAATGCTGATCTGATTTCCACACTCCCGCCTTCATCAATGGCAGGACAGCCGTGAGCCAGGGTAATAGCTTCATCCATGCTATCAGCTTTAATTACTATAAAGCCTCCCAATATTTCCCTGATCTCTACAAAAGGGCCATCAGTAACTACACCACCGGTTTTTAATACACTACCTTCCGGTGTTAGGTGAAGACCGTTACTGGCTATTTTTCCCTGGGCAGCAATGCCACCAATCCAATCCATCCATTTTTTTTGGATTTCTTCTTGTTTTTCCGGATTTTGATTTAAAGCCGGCTGGCGGAATAAAAAAACGAATTCATTTACCTGATTCATGATCATATTTTTTAATTGATGTGTGAATTTAAATTAATCCCCGTTAAATCAAACCCGATACTAGGATTTAAATTGACCGGGTTGATAACTGCCTGCCGGAGTTTGGAAAGCAATGTTAATACGGTTATAACTGTTAATGGTTATAATAGCCATTGTTAGATCTATCAGCTCCTGTTCTGTAAACTCGGCAGCCGCAGTAGCATATACCTCGTCAGATACATGAGTTTTGGTAACACCTTCAGCAAAAGCCAGGGCAGCGCGCTCCCGGTTGGTATACACGGTACCTTCGCGCCAGGCATCCAGCATGTACAAGCGTTGCTCGGTTTCGCCTGCGGCGCGCAAATCTTTTGAGTGCATATCAAGGCAATAAGCGCAGCCATTAATTTGAGATACGCGGAAGTAAAGCAGATGCAATAATTTTTGTTCAACCGGCGACTTAGCCAGGTAAGCGCCTAAACCATACATAGCCTTCATTGCGTCTGCACCTTTTGCGAAAAAATTGATTCTTGATTCCATTTTCTGTTGATGTTTAATGTTATTTTTTATTTATACCTCAATAATGATTGAGATAGGACGAATTGGACATCGCACAAAAATATTTTTCATAAAGGATATCTAATGGAATTGGTATCTAATCTGATACAAACTATATCAGATTGTCTGAGATGCCGGATGAACAATAAAAACATCCTTTAGCTTGGCTAGTATATATTTATCCTAAGTGATGAAGTGACGCAAAAGTAAAAAACAATACACATACACTTAGAAGCAGTTTCGTGCACCACATGGCATCTTTATACCAATATCACTCTAAAATAGCACGTTTTAAGAAACTGGAGATATAAAAATACCGGAATCAACTTTCTGCAGAAAATATTCAGGGACTGTAACCTGCCTGACGTTTTATTGGTCATAATAAAAATTTACATGATGAAAGCCAAAATCTTAGTTTACATTTTGTTATTCAGCCTTTTTTCGACACCTCTAACTGGCAAATGCCAGCAAAAGGATAGCACTTATTATAAAAAAGAAAATGCACCGGGTGTTAAGAAAATTTTGATTGACGGTAAGTTTTGGGTGTGGACGCAAAAAATCGGTGACGGTAAAATTAACGTCTTATTGCTGCATGGCGGACCGGCTATCACGCACGAGAATTTTGAAATATTTGCAAAATACCTGCCCAAACATGGTATAACCATTTACTATTATGACCAGTTTGGATCCTACTTTTCGCAGGATCCAACAAAAGAACAATTGAATGATACTTCTATCTGGAAAGTTTCCCGCTATGTCAACGAAGTTGAACAGGTTCGAAAAGGATTGGGGCTTGATAGGTTTTTTATATACGGTCATTCGTATGGCGCATTGTTGGCGCTGGCTTATACTTATAGATACCAGGATAATGTTGAAGGAATGATATTTTCAGACATGAACCCATCTCAAAGGGATTTTGGTGAGCGATATACACTGGCAAGTAAACAAACCGATGATTTATTAGATGAATTGAAGCAATATCATGGTATAATTCAAAATAAGGTTAAAGGCATAAACTACGACACCAACCGCTATCAAAAGGCATTTGACAGCACATTTGAAAGAAATTTTGTAGTAAGATTAGATACGCTGCCGGACTATCTCATGAGGACAAAAGCGCATAAGAATTATGAAACAGCCCGAAAAATTGGGCCTTCAACCTTTTCGTTAGATTATATGGCAATGGTTCCACAGGTAAAAGTTCCGGTATTGCTTATTACAGGGCAATACGATTTTATTATAAGCAGCGAACAGGTAAAGGCTTTAAGTGTAAAATTTCCCAACGCACAATGGTATGTAGTACCAGATGCCGCACACATGTGTTTCTCTGATAACCCTGAAATGTATTTCCCAGGGATAATAAAATTTATAAAAAAAAATAACAGAAGCATTAAATAGTTAACCAATAAATATCGGCTGCTAATTGAAAAGAATTGTCGAATCAATTATATTCTTGTGCACCATGGGACTATACTTGAACACCTTGAAGATATTTTACCTATAATCAAGGCAATAAAAGAGCCAGCATTTAACCCCGAAAATATAATGCTTTGAGTATACAATAGGACTTACCTGAATAATTTTAGTTTATATCAGTTCCAGCAGGATCTCTCGAAGAGCCCCCCGCGGGAAAATCCGCAGCTTTATATAGATAAGAAAGATTAAGCTACGCCTTCAATAAAACACTGATAAATTAAGGTTATTTGCCTAACTTATTTATCCATTCCCTGATTAATTTTACGCCTTCCTTATGGATAACGGTACGAGCAAGTTCTGGCATTACAGTTCCCGGCTCTACACTGTTCATTCTGTAAACCAATATAGAATGTGCTGCATCACCCGGCACAATATCATAGTTAAGTCCGCCGGCCCCTCCCCCAGCCGAAACCGGCGACTTTTTTATCCCCAGGTGATTAGGATCTGTTTGCTGATATTCAAGAAAAAGCCCTGTATTATAAGCATCCCCTCCTTTAGTATGACAATGTGCACAGTTTACATCCAGATAAGCCCTTGCGCGCTGTTCCAGACTAAAATGCTTACTATCCGCCCAATTAGGCAATTGTTTTACCTTGCTAATCTCGGGCAGCCCACATAATATTCCTTTTTTTGCCCACTGCAGCAATTGGTTCACATTTTGCCCGGCAACGGTAAGATTTAAATTCCGGACTTTGGGGCCAATCGGCGTTAGCACATCATTATTAGCATGGCACCTTTTGCAGTCATTTGTATTTGGTACCTGGTAAAGGGTAGCTATTTTATTGTTGTCATTATCCAGTAGCGTGATCGGAATTTTTGCACCTATAATGTATTTAACGGCATCCGTTTGTTCCTTATTCCAAAGATAGTCCATCACCTTCCAGGTTTTATCTTTTGGGTTTTTTACCAATAACCGGGTCTCAATCATTACCTTTTTATGTTCAACATTTATGTAGGCGAAATTTTTAATGATGATGGTTGAATCAGGAAAATCGGGGACACCTTCAGAAATGTATTTCATAGCTGTCCCTTTAGGTAAAACAATAAACCGGTTTTTAACGGCATAGTCAGTAAATAGCGGCGTATTTAATTCATAAGGCAAAACACCCTCATTAGGGTCGAGTGCATTAAGTTTATTCTTAAAAAACCCGTACTCAGAAAGCTTGTCTTTAAATTGGAAATCTTCTTTTCCGGTTACCTGTGAATTTTTAGGTAATTTATTTTTACAACTCAGTTCACTTATTATCCACAATAAAGCAGTAAAAAGGAGTAAACTACCAACGAGATAAGTCTTACGCATTTGATACGGTATAATTAAAATGATTATTTCTAAATTAAAAATGATTACTTGCAGGTATATGCTGCCATGTTTGTATTTGGCTGCCATTTTTTCGGGTTCATAATATTAAAAAAGTCAGCATTCACAAATACATTATCCCCTGTTTGCTTTATACATATTGAATCAGGATTTGCAGTTGTATTCTTTGTTAATACGTTGCTTGAAATACCATCATACATAATAAATGGGATGCGCTTATTTTTTCTTGAGGGATCGATCACATTTAATTGCTTTTCCACTGCTATCAACAACTTTCCTATATGATGTTCATAAGCCGGCTCAGGAAAAACAGGACCCATTTTTATTTCATTATCATGAATGCTTATATTTTTTGAAATAGGAAAATAATTGGCATTTATTTTTTCTGCCGCTTTGGTATCAACAGCAAACCCCGAGGCAATGGTTATAGCTGATGAGTTGTTGTTTACGATGCTGTTGTTATAGATCTCGATGTTGGAAGCCGCCAGAATAATGACTCCTGTACCCGGAGAGGCATTACCTACGCCCCATGAAGTGCCGAAGCTCCCGGATTTCGCAAAATTCCTGCAGTTATTGTCATGAATATTATTATTATGAGCCTTTACATGTCCACCTCTTTTTGAGAGACCAGGCAAGTCAAAAACGAGAAACCCTGCGGTATTATCATGAAACTCATTACCATAAACTTGTGCGTTCGATGTGTTTTCAATTTCGCAGCCAGCCACATTTTTAGTAGCCTTACATGTCCGCACAATTGCGCTATCTGTTTGCCCCACATAAATACCTGCATCTGAAGATCCCTCTGCATAGCAGTTTTCTATTAAAACTTTTTTGCACATCACGGGATAAATGGCATATCCGCCACTGGTAGAATCGGCTTTACTCCACACGGCATGAAGGTTGGAAATGGTTACATCCCGGCTCCTGGCAATCTTAAGCAGATCGCCTTTTGAATCCCGGATGGTCATGCCATCAATTACAAAATGCTTTACATCGGTTACCCGTATTCCTTCTCCCCCCTCGCTTTGCTGTTTAAAATCAAGAATAGTTTTATCATATCCATCGCCTTGTATTTGAATATGGTTCACTTGAGCGATACTTAAATTATCGAATTTATAGACCCCCTGTTTTAGTAAAATACGAGTACTATCTTTTATCGATAAAAATGCTTCAATAATTTTACTCTCGTCGCCGGGCTTAAAACTCAGCGTTGTTTTATATTCGTCTTTATTATCAGATTGATTTTTGCAAGAGAATTGTAAAGTAGTTACAATTAGCATTATAAGAAAAATAGGTGAAAATAGATGTTTCATAAATTATCAGTGTTTATTAGGTTAAATTTTTATAGAATATTATAAGCGTAAGTAATGTAATACACCGCTCCGATATTGGGATTGGCTATCCCTGTTGAGTAGTACTTATTGGTAAGGTTAGTACTGCCCAATCTTATGGCTGAATGAGTTTTGATCAATTTATAACTTACCTGGGCGTCAATTACAGCAGAACTCGGAACGTTGCCAGCAGCTAAACCACCAGACACTACATAGAAATATCCGGGTTTGTAACGTAAATCAGTGCTAAACGACCATACTTGCTTTTTGCCGAAGCCACTGTTGCCAAACTCCATATTGACATGATAATGCGGCGTATTGAAATTATTGATCTGGGTGCTGTTTTTGTTATTTATAAAATCTGAATAGTAATTAATCTTGGCAAGGAAATTATGAGACAGATCAATGTTTACACTAGCCGCATAACCGTAAGTGTTTACCATTTGTGAGCCGTTAAAGGCAATATTATACTGAACATAGGTACTTTGATCCTTGAATGCTGTAACATCATTTGTACCTGGTGTATTGGCAACATTTGCATAACCTATAAAATTCTTCCACGTAGAATAGTATCCCAGCACATCCACTTCAAATGTTTTTGCTATAAGGGCAGCATATCCCAGCTCGAAGGCATTTACTGATTGTGGTTTAATGTCGGTATATTCAAACTTCTGTAGTACTGATGCATTGCCAGATTGCTGATATGCCTGTACACTTTCAAGGGTATAGGGAGCATATTTATTAAAATGATAAATACCATTTAGCAAGTAAGAAGAACCGCCTGAGGAATAACTATTATAGCCATTAAGTGTATTTTGCAAAGCCTGTATATTTGAGGGAAAACTATAGGCATTCTGATAAGAAAACCTGATAAAATTATCGCTGAATACCTCATAAACTGCAGAGGCCCTGGATGTAATTTTAGGAGAAGCAAACAGCGTGTTTTTATCTTCCCTGAATGATGTAGTGAGGCTTAATTTATCATGTGCCACTTTCTTCGACATTTGAATATAAGCACTGTATTCTTTTACATTAATGGGCCCGCTTGTATCCGGAAAGAGTGTGTTTTTACTGTTTAAGCTGTATAAGCGCCAGTTAACACCGGCTATTACATCCATAAATTTAACGATATCTGAAAAATTGTACTGAGCTTCCGCATTATACAGTTTGCTTCGATCTAAAAACAAGGTACCCCCTTCAGAAATAGGTTTATTGCTAATGGTGTTTTTTAATTGATTAAACAAGGCACTTCCTAACGCTGGCCTACCCTGATCTGCAGCTGCCCTTGCTGAAAGATTGGCAGCATTAAAATTTTCTCCGCCAGCCAGCGCTGTAAGCAAGGCGGAAGTGTAATCCGGATACCAGCCAGTGCCGTTATTGGCATCGTAACTTGGTTTCCAGGCTTCATTAATTAACTGAGCCGTAGGCCCCGCAATAAGGGTTTGGCCAGAGTTCTCCTGGGTGGTATACGCCCGTATAAACCATTTTTTACTCTTTAGTTCTGCCCGATATTGCCCAACTTTAAAGTCTTTGATCTGGTACCTGGTATCATTGGTATAAACTACGCTGCCTGTACCATAAGTGCCTGATACAATTGCCTCCAGTTCCGGGGTGATTTTATACCTGAATTCAGCATTTACTTTCAATAAACTGGCGGTATTATCCAGATAACCATATTCGGGATAGCCGGTTCGTGCTACATAGTATGGTTTTGCCAGCAAAGGGTTTATTATAGGCGCCAATGCGGGATTAGCTGCTAAGGCCCCCTGCAGAAAAGGAGTAATATCAACAGATGTTGCGCCACCATAATAATTTGCTCCGTTATAATTTGGATCGGTATATTTTGTCCCCGGGCCATTTTTATTGGTAGAATCAGTAGCCACCCAATCATTTGCCCGCGTATATTGGGCGTTAATTTTGAAAGCCATCTTTTCATTTATTTTCTTGGCATATCGAAGAGTCCAGTCGTAATACGGCGATGGGCCTACCGGGTCATCACTTGAGGAATTTCTGACATGGTTTACACCTTGCGTTATCAGCACACTTAAGCCCTGATATTTGAAAGGATCTTTCCCTGTTGTAACCATAGTGCCGCTTAGCCCCCTTGAGCCATATAATGCAGATGATGCGCCGGCAAGAACTTCTATATTATCTACATCCAACTGCGTTAAACTAATAGCTGATCCAAGGGGAAAGTTGAGCCCGGGGGCCTGATTATCCATCCCATCTGTTATTTGAGTAAAATTCGTATTCCCGCTGGTATTAAATCCCCGGGTAGTTATGCTTGTAAACCCAATACTTGATACGGTTACGTCTACTCCTTTTAACCCCTGAATCATATCCATATAGTTTAACTGGGGTGAATTTTTGATCTCGGCACTGCTGAGTTGTTCAATGGTAACAGGAGATGATAATTTCTTTTGTACTCTACGGCTTGCAGATACCACTACCTCTTGCCCCAGCATAGTGGCAGGATCGATGGTGATAGCTATTGGAGAAGAAAAACTTTGTACCAGTACTTCTTTAGCTTCAAAACCAATAGAAGAAACAACCAGCGTTATGGGCAATTTCTTGTTTGTGGTTAGTTGAAATCTGCCGCGGTCATCCGAAAAAGTCCCTTCAGTAGAGTTTTTTATCTGGATGGATACAGCAGATACCGGTTCTTGAGTAGCATTATTTTTAATGGTTCCATTCATAACTTGTGCCTGTAAATTGCCAATGAGGAAAAGACAACAAAAAAGCCAGCCCAATACTATTTTTTTCATGCTCAAATAATTTAGGTATACATTTGGTTAGAATGCAATGATAAATCACATGAACTTCAATACAATATGTTCGGGCCGGTTTTGGGATGAAATCCCGCTATAATGGGGTGAAGGGGGAAATAATATCCGTATTTACCAGGTACTGCTCAAATTGATTTTGATGTGAAGCTGATACGGGAATCTGCAAGTCCGGTAAAAGGTCGAATTGAAGTATATAACCCTTAGTTGTTTTGCGGGATGAGGAAACATTTTCTATGTTTATGGTGTATGACCGATGCACCCTGATCAAACATGAACAACTACATTTCGATTCAATTCTTTTTAACGTAGTGCGTATGAGTTCTTTTTTTACTTTGCCTCCAAGTAAGTAATGCACATCTACATAATTATCTTCCGATTTGAAGAAAAGGATATTCTTAAGCTGGAGGCTCAGTATGACCTTCCCATTTTCATCTTCAATTGATAAATACGCTGAAAGCGGCTTTGTCATATTCATTTTAGAAAGATTTCGGGCCAATTGAGATTTCTGCCTGGCAAACAGGATCAACAAGGAAACGACGTAGGGAACAATAGCGATAAGTAAAGTGTATTTAAAGGTAAGCAGATAATAATTTACAGATATTACAGGATGCTTATTCAGCAACCAGTCAATAGCTAACATCACTATTGATAAAAGCATAACCTCGCCAATTGCCCAAAAAAAATACTGCATATAACTAAACCGGTTCATATGCAGCCATTTCCGAAGTCCGAATTGAGTAAACAGAAGCGTTAAAGCTCCGCAAAAGGAAAAGGCACTGATTATATTAAATAATGAAACCCTGCTTAAGTCGTACCAACTATTTATATTAAAAGGGATGAAAACATCCATGAAAAGCAAACTAAAACCCGAAGTTATTATGACAAATAGAATTTTATCATGACGGGTAGTCAGTAAAGAGAAACGATGAGTTAATACATTTTTTAAAATGGAGTTAACTGTAAAAAATCTGATCGTTGCCATAACAAACGCTTAAAACACAGAGGATGAATTTATGTATTTTTTCACACATTTAAACATACCTGCAATATTAATATTATTTTGAGCAACCAATTTAAACACCTAAATGAAATGATGCAGACAATCGTGCAGGTTTTTGATGCCCAGCAAAAAAACAAATACAAACTCAGGTTGAGTTCAGCTAAAGATCGTATCAAAAAATTAAATAAGCTAAAATCTACTATAAAAGAACTTGAGGAAGATATTTACGCTGCACTACAAGCTGATCTAAGAAAAAGCAGGTTTGAATCAGCATTAACAGAACTCATCTTTACGTATGGTGAAATAGATTTTGCTATAAAAAATTTGAATAGTTGGATGAAACCCCGTCGTGCAGGTAAGAGTATCGTCAATCTTTTAGCCAGGAACAGAATTTACTATGAGCCAAAGGGTGTTTGCCTGATCATTTCACCATGGAATTATCCTTTTCAGCTAACAATGAGCCCCCTGGTTTCGGCTATTGCTGCTGGTAACTGCGCCATTTTAAAACCTTCTGAATATAGCATTGCAACAGGCGCTGTTATTGCCAAAATAGTGGAAAAAGCTTTCGATAAAAATGAAATAGCTTGTTTTGAAGGCGATGAATCTGTATCCAAAGCTCTCCTAAAACTTCCGTTTAACCATATCTTTTTTACCGGAAGTACTGCCGTAGGCAAAGTGGTTATGGAAGCCGCCGCTCAGCACCTCAGTTCGGTTACGCTGGAACTGGGGGGGAAGTCACCCGTCATTATTGACGAAACTGCGAATATTAAAAAAGCAGCAGAAAAGATTGCGTGGGGTAAGCTCATGAATGCGGGGCAAACCTGTATCGCTCCCGATTATATATTCATTCATCAATCTAAACTAGAAGAATTTATAACGCTTTATAAATCTGCAGCAATAAGTATGTTCTTTGACGAACATAAAAGAATTAATTATTCAGCTTACGCTAAGATAATCAATCAGCGGCATTATGACAGACTAATGGGTTTAATTGCTGATGCCCTGCAAAAAGGAGCAGATATGCCCTGGGGCGGAGCATCAGTTTTGTCGGATCAAACGATTCATCCAACAGTATTGACTAACCTGGCACACGACTGTAAAATTATGCAGGAAGAGATATTTGGCCCTATATTACCTGTTATTCCCTATAATGATCTGGAAGCTACGATAGCGGCTATCAACGGAAAAAGCAAACCGCTGGCCATGTACATTTTTAGCGAAAGCAAATCCAATGTAAAGCGCCTGCTGAAAAGCACCAGCTCGGGTGGTGCCTGCATAAATGATGTACTCATTCATATTTCTAATCCTAATCTGCCTTTTGGCGGAGTAAATGAAAGTGGAGTAGGTAGTTGTCACGGTTTTTTCGGATTCAAAGCATTTTCGCATGAAAGAGCCGTCCTGTTTCAGTCGCCCATAAACATGTCCAACATGGTATATCCTCCTTATGATAATAAAGGATGGGTGTTAAAAATGCTGAAGAAATTGATGTAGGGGGTGCTAAGGAATGGATATTCCAGGGCAATTGACCCCCTCGTTCCGGAATAACAAGCCGTTAATTCCATAACACTTTGATCATATCAATTTATTGATTATTAATTCCGATTTTCCAAACGACCTACACAACTCAGTGCTCCAAAGCGCACGTAACAACGTGGTCAAACCTCCTGGAATGTCCACTAAGTCTTCAAAACTGCCCGAAACAGGGTATTTTATTATTTTTTCTCCTGGATATAAAACAGCCACCCTTTCTTAGGTTCTATCGGAATTGGATCGCCTGGATTGAAAGTAGCATAATGCTGAAAATTCTTGATCTCGGGAGCTACCAGGATCGCTTTCTCAGGATCAACGCCCAGCGATTTCCAATCAAATTGGAATAAAAAATTAGTTGGGCCATCAGCCCAGCTTGCAACAGAGATTAGGGATCTCCCCTCTTTTTTATAGATAGTAACAAGAACCTTTGGATTACTTGTCTTAACCGGGCAATCCTTTTCCCAGTATCCAATCATTTTGGCGGAACTAATGCCAAATTCGTCCCATATTTTCCAGACATCACGTGGGTCGCAGGTAACACCTTCTGTGCTCCAGGGAAGACGAGCCGTCATGCCATATACCATTCCCCTCCAGGGATTACCGCCGCCCTGCAGCATATCACCCATTAAGCCAAAAGGAATACCGGAAGTTTCTACCATCCAGTTATCAGGCGGCATTGTGTCATATTGAAAACTCTCGCCAAACCACAATTTGTTGATATAGGGGAAATATTCCGTGTACTGATTAGCCGGGCCTTTGGAGAACCCTGTATTTGAATGCAGATCAATTAAACATCCCGGCTTTACCTCATCCATTACTTTTCGCATCCGTTTCAGCATATCCCGGTCAAATGAAACATCATCAAGGTATAAGCCATCTATATCAACATTCTTTACCAGCCAGCGCAAGCCTTCAATATAGTAATTGTTCCATCTCGATTGTCCGCTCATAAGTACAGCCGCATCACATGATTCATAACCATTAATGGGGTTAAACCACTGAACATCATAATTGTCGACATAATGCTCCCGAAGCCAGGGATAGCCGCCGCCTGATCCAGGACTTAAAACTTCTGTTCCCAAACTGCGTAACGCCCATATTTCGGGCACCTGGTTGGTTAATTCGCGAATGGTATAGTAAATTTTCACTTTAAAGCCCTTTTTACGCCATTTGTCGACAAAGTTTTTCATGCTATCAACGGCCACAAACGGATAATTGATATAAGGATTGATCGGGTTGCCCTGGTGTACATTGATTATCTTTATACCGGAAGATAAATCGTCAGGTGCAGGAGCCGGTTTATTTCCATTATGATAATAACGGTTGGTAAACTGATCCTCGGTATTCAACTTTTTTACAGGAGTGATCAGTAGTCTGAACTGAAAATTAATTTCATCTCCGGCATTCAATTTTCTTTCCCCAGAATAGGTAGTGGTAAGCACCTCATTGGTGGATGACTGAATGGTGAAGCCGCCTTTATTATCATTATACCAACTGGGTGGCGGGGCAGGATGATACAAATTAAGCATAGGGCCCGAATAAGTAGCTCCCCTTAGTTCGCAATGCAAGCCAGCTTCAACCGAACCTATCCAATACGAATCCTGGGGGCCTTTCCACTTCCAGTTATATAATGAAGGACAATACGTCCCCGGTAGGCCCATACCCATAAAATATTGCGCCGTTTGTTTTGCTATCGGTATTTCAAGGCGTATATCTTTGATCTGTACACCTGTTTGGGCTTTTACCTTTATATCGTAATCCATTGTGCCGTCAAATTCCATTGCTCCATTACTTGTTAATGAAATGCTATTATTTGCCGCTTCTGCCACCCATGAAACTTTTCCCCCGGTTTGCTTTGTATACCTAAAGGATGAAGGCTTAAACACTTCAACACCTTTATCCGTTTCAACCAAAAATTGAATAGCTGCACTCAGCACGGATTTTTTATTAGCTTCGATGGCCTGTGGCAAACCCTTCTCATTAAGCTTTACCTCCCGCATCAAACAACTAATGGATCTGTCTTTTACCTGCAATGGTGTATATGGAGCAACAACTTTATCATCGATGCCTAATGTTGAGTTTAACCACCGCAACCTTGAGTGACGCCAAGGTTCGCTGTCCCCTCGGTCCTCTGAAATTCTATCTTCAATATAAAGCGTAACTTTTACTGTTTGAGGCAGATCGTTTTTTGGAGAAATGGTAACGGTGAACGAATAAGGGCCGGGTTGTTGGTCTTTACTAATATCTACGCCAAACCATAAAGCCTGTACTTTCCCCTTTTGTACATCTACCTTTTTAGTGAACGGCTTCCCTTCGTAGTCAATTCCGCCAGTGTTAAAGCAGGTAATTTTATTGCTACCTTTATACGAAACAGTTACATCTTCCAAATCTTTCTTAGCCGCATACACCCCCACCTGGAATGCATAATATTCATTGCGCATAGCTTGCCCTTTAAATGCTTTGGTATGTTTATTCTCTATCCACCTATATGGCAGATCTGTTGTCATTCGTATAGGATATTTCCTATCTTCCGGAAAAAGGAGGTAATTTTCCGTTGTTTGGATATTTAGTTCTTTTATCTCTGCCGCAGTAGCGCAAACCTCCATTGGGTAAAAACTATCAAAAGCAGTACGCGATTCAATTTTAATCACCGTGGCTTTCGCTAAATTATGCTGCACACCCGCAGATGCAGAAAGTGCATGTTTCTTCACCCAGTCATTATCCGGACCATTTTCCACTTTCAGGTAATCCCCATCCCACCAGCCACTATTTTTTTTGCCTTTATAAGGCATGTAATACACATAGTATTTACCTGCACCATTATTGGGTTGAAACACAAAATCGCCCTGCTCTCTATTGATATCTATTCTGAAAATATTATCAACCAATTTGCCGTTTTCATCTGTAATAATGATAGCTTTTTTATCTGCATCGTTATCCCTTCTGCGCCATTCAATCTTTACTTCAACAGCATCAGTATTTTTATCTACCTGGATTATTGCCCGGTGATTTCCTAAACTGTCAGCCCATGCTTGTACCGGGACGCCATATGGGATCTCCTGCGCAAATAATGAACAGCTTTTTACAACAAGCATTACTGTAAAGAAGCTTATAAACCATCTTCTGAAAATCATACTATTTATTTAATGAGGTGAAAATTATATTATTATTTTATTCTCGCACAAAACTTGCAAGTGCATATGCGCTAAAACGGGGGATTATACTTGCAAGCTTTAACACTTTATTTAACCAATCAAGTAGCACTGATTAAAATGTGGCTTCTACCTTTTGCCCCTTAGCCAAATTAACTTCATAAACATTGCTATCCTTCTGAACGTTGGGAAGACTCCATCTTGGCTTTTGCCTATCAAAATCATCTTTAATCTTTACAATTCCTGCTTTGCTTGCTACGATGCTGAACCAGGTAGTTTTGTTGTTTTTCCGGATAGCCGAAACCTTGTACCCGCCCTCTGCTCTTAAATTATTAAACGAAGCGTTTGCCCACTTTTTAGGTATTGAAGGAAAAATACGAATAATGCCGGTGTTGATCTTCCCGGGTGTAGGACTCCAGCTTTGTAGCAGCATTTCCTGTACTGCCTGCGAGGCTAAAAAATTTCCCTCAAGTGTGAATGGGCGATAAGTAAAGTCTGAATAGCCACTTCTGGTTTGATCACCGTTGGCATGAAACCCATTGCGCAATAGGAAGGCTTTTACAAAAACATCTAAATTTTTTACAGCAGCTTCGGAATTGCCCACCCTTGCCTGTAAACAACTCATCCAGGCAAAAGTGTAACCACACCATTGACTGGTACCCAGACTATCCCATTTTTTAAGGCTTGCGTTAATGATTTGTCCATCTTTTTCTCCCCCCTCTGCTGTAACCAGATTGAATGGGTACAACCCTATGATATTGGACAAATGACGGTGGCTATATGGCAGTTCTGTAACGGCGTCAACCAACAGTGTACCATCAGCCTTTGTATGAAAATCACCTAATGCGGAGGCTGCATCCGACCATTTTTTTGCTTCGGCAAACTTGTTGCTTGCTGTCGCCATTGCTTTCAAAGAAAGAAATAACATTTTTAAGCACATCAAATCAAAATTACTATTGGGTTTTAGCCAGGCTTGGGGGCTATCATCAAAAATTTCTGGTGAAGATGAAAGTGGTAATCTCAAAATGCCCTTTTCATCTGGCTTTAACAGTCCCAACATACACTCGCCTACTCCGGAACACCAGGGATAAGCTTTTTCTTTCAGGAATTTTTTATCTGCTGTATATAACCAATGCAGATAAAAAAGGTGGGCACTCCAGGCGCTCATCGTAGGCGACATGCTATATTGCCCCCATCCGCCCAGAGGTTGGCCCGAATAAGACATTACACCCGGGCATGCCAATCCGCCTGTTCCATAAAAATCTCTTGCAAAATCCTGAAAAACTTTCCGCCTGTCCCATAAAAAATTAAGATACGAAGCGCCTTCGTCAAATCTTCCTGCTTCCTGGTAAGCCATGTAGGTCATTTGCGTGTTAAGGTCGTTGTGATAATCACCTTTCCAGGGAGGTAAGGTTCCATTATCAGCAGTCCACACCCCTTGCAACGGCATGGGAGGGGTATCAGAACGGGATGCCGCACCGTAAAAATATTGCACCAGGTCATATTCTTTTTGTGTGACCGTATCGGGAATGCTAACACTTGATTGCTCCCAGAATTTCTTCCACCATTGTACATGTGTTTTCTGTATATTATCATACCCCTTTTGTAAGGCAGTGGCACATCGTTTACTTGCTAACGATAAAAAATCACTTGCATCATTGGTTGATGTGATGGTTATTGCCAATAGCGTTTCATTATTTATTTGTTTTGATTGAAGGTATACACAGTATTTCAGTCCATTTGCAGCTTGCTGAATATACCATTGTGCTGTTCCTGACTTTCCTTTTTCAGCTTCCGGGTAACCCAGGTTATTTATTGACCCGCCACTGCTTGGGCTATTTTCGCCCAAATGTTTACGGCGATACACATCCATAGTGCTTAACAGGTTAATTGAGTCGGGAAGAGTTCCCTTTATGGATACCAAAATAATTGGTTGGGTAGCGCTATACATTACTTTAATTGCCGCATCTGAATTAAAACTGGAAATACCTTCGGCGGTAGCCAGGTTTAATTCAAACTTTTTAACAATTTCAGAAACAGGTAGTTTAATTTCTATCCGGCCTGCGGGTAATTTAGTCGGTGTAACTCCGTCGTAAGGGCTGTTCCACCATTCATTCACCACCTCATATTTCTTTTGTGCGATTAAATCAGCACCTTTCTGATAGGTATGTTCTTTCCACCATTCTGCGGGTCCGTTAGTTCGGTCATCCCACAAGTCGCCCCTGTCCAACGACAAACGGATAGTGTTGTTTTCGCCCCACAAAAGGCCACCCATTAAACCATTACCTAATGGAATTGCTTCATCCCAGGTATTTATGGGCGCCTGTAATACGAGGTTGTAACAAGGTTTCGGCAATTCAGGCATTTCGCTTTTTTGAGCAAAAACCCAAAATGTATTAATCAGGAAAAGGGGAAGAAGTAAATATTTTGTTTTACGCATCACATGGGATCTTTTTAAATTGTTTATCGAACTGATAGCACATATCTCATTTCTTTTTACCAGTTCCAATCATTTTTACATTAGTAATATCAGTTGAAAGGTCCTTTTTGTCCATACGCTCGAGTTGTGCTGATGCATCATTAAATCCTTCAACCGAATTATCGCTGATTTCTACTTTCTTACAAGCCTGCAGATTAAACTGAGGGCGCTTCACCCCTTGTTTCATAAAATCTGTACGGATAATTTTATTGTTTTTAAAGATGAGGCCTTCGGTATTGTGGGCGGTTAAAATGGGATAATCATACACCTTAAAAACATTGTTTTCGATGCGAATATTACGGTGTACTATATTTACAAAGCCATGAGTCTCTGGTGCAATGGCAATTGCATAGTTATCCGGAGCTGAGTTATAACCACAATCTTCAAAAATGTTGTTCCGTATGGTTACATCTTTTACTGCTCCTGATTCATACCAGCTTGAAGCGTCATTGGCTATGAGTATGGCATTCATACCTACTTTAATAAACTCATTATTTTCTATCAAAACTTTTTCCCTGGTTGTAACAAGAATACCACGGGTAAGAATTCTTTCGAACCGGCAGTTTCGTATGGTAACCGAGGGTGTCCATGTAAGATTTTCCAGGCAATCATTAACAACCAGGTCGGGGGGCACTGGGCTTGCAAATTCAACCTCTATCTCCTTTTCGGAAATGAGTTTTGCAGAAGTTAATACCCCCTGAGCAAAAATTTGGAGTTTTAACGAATGCACAAATGCAATAGTGTCTCCGGCAAAAAAAGCCTCAAAACCGTACGTTTGAGGATGCATAAACCGGATTATAAGCTTCGTTGGTGAAATAATTTTTGTAACTTCGAGATGCGTACCATGCACATTGATCGGGTCGTCGTGTGTGCCTTTGAACCGGCAATTTTCAATCGTTATCTGACCTTTGCAGCCCGAAAAATGCATACAATCGGCAAAAGAAGAAATCATTCGCCCACTTTCAGGTCGCGGCATAACAAAAACACTGTCGTAATGCAGGTTTTCCGAAAATTGATTAACAATACCCAGCCCGTGCATATAATGCATGGAAACATTTTTAAGCGTAATGTTTTTCGAAAGATCAATAAAACCGCCAACCTGGTCGCGAATGGGATCGCGAATGGTGAGCACTTGGCCGGGTTGAAAACTATATTTTTTAAATTCACCTGTAAATCGAACCTGGTTGGGAGATATTGAAACAGCAGTTGCTTTTTCAAAGGGTGCCCATGAGCTATAAAATTCTGTCCCTTTGTCGGGGTTTACCAATATTGCATGAAAATTTTTCAGACCCCAACCTTCGCCATACCATTTCAACTGACCATTAACAATTGTATATTTCGAATCGGGGTGAATATCGCTAACAATAACACTGTCTGAAACCATCCGAAAAGTCATTTCAGACATGGTCGGCCGTTCAAAATCCATTTTAATATTCTGCAAACATATGTTTTCGCAATGCACCAACGCAAACGTGGTCATTTTGCCATGAAATACAAATATTGATCCATTACCTTCAATGGTCAGATTTTTCATTTGTTCGAAAAAAAGTCCGATGGTTTCCAGCTTTAAAGGGCATTCTGCTGCTGAGGAAGTGTTCGAAATGAAATAATTTCGTTTTTCTGCCTTGTCCGGCCAAAAATCATAACGACCTTTAGGGAATATCAGTGTAGCCGATGCGTTGCCTTTACAGGCCCCGATCGCCATTTTTATCGCAGGCACCGCGTCTTCAAAACTTCCTGGTTTTGCGCCGTAGTCAGTTACATTAATTAAATTATTGTGTGATGGCGTATCTCTACTTCTTGTAGCCAAATCAGTAAAAAATATTCGCTGTTTGCCTTGTTTAAGATTTACTTCACCTGCGTATCCAAAAACAGAAGAAGTGAGTACCGATATATAAAAAATAATAATTAACCTTTTCACGTATATAATATTGACAATTGATATAAATTGGAGCCAATTGATAAAAAATTGATAGTTGCTGCTTAAAAGAATCATTTGACGATTCTTTTAAGCAGCAACTATCAATGGAATCATTTGCCAGTTAAATAACAAATGAATAATGAACTTGCAATTTAATTCATTGTTATAGCTTCTTCCGTTACACGCCAGCCTGTGCTACCCAGATAGCCATAGCGGACATGAAAAGTTTTAGTAGCAGGATCATATGTATTGTTGCATGCTGCGGAACCAGCCCATTGTGGTGTGTAACCAGGATTAGTTGTAGGCAAACCTGAAGTAAACATGGTATAAGGAGCTCCTCCCGCGCCTGGCGCCGCCGTAATGGTTACATTATTTGTAGCCGGATCAATAGTAAATACGGCTTGGTAACCACTGGATCCCAGATCTCCTAAATCAACGATTACACTGTTAGGCCCCGATGTTAAAACAGACTTAACTAAATTAGTAATAGCCCTTGGATCAGAAGGATGATAGAAATAACCATTTGATGTATAGGGTCCTTCGTATTTATTAATGGCTGGTAATGGCGCCACAGTTACTGTCCATGTTCTTTTTTTACCATTCGCCGCAGTAACTACATAGGTTAATGGTTTAGAGATATCACCAACGTAGCCCGGCTTTGGCGTATTACCAGCCGCCGCCATAGAAGCTGCAGTAGAGATATCAAAAGACATAATAAGATGACTCAGGTTAACATTCGCTCTTACAGCAGCAGTAAAAGTACCATTAGCTGCCGGTACTGCCAATGAAATATTAACAGTATTATTTACAGTATCTATAACTTGAGCAACTATCAGATTTTGAATAGCAACAACTGAGTCGCCGCCTGCAACATTTGGACTACTATTATAACGATATTGTACATATACATTTGTAATTGCATTTCCACCAAACAAAGGATATTTGGGCAGCCCTTCTTTAAGGCAAGATGAAAATAGCGTTGAGATAAATAATATCCCAAGTATCAGTTTCAAATTTATTTTATTTTTCATTACATTTTTTTTAAGATGATGATGATGAATCCAATAATTACTAATTCTATTACTGGATCCATCGAAAATTATTTATATAAATATTACCATCCTGGGTTTTGAGGCCCGAATTTTGGGTTCTGAATTAAATAGGTTTGGGCTATAGGCATTAGATACCGCCTTTGGTTATTGAAAACACGAACATTGTTAGATGAAAAGAATGGCCCTTGCACCACAGAAAAAGCTAGTCGGTTTTTACTGATATCCATAACCCTCGGAACCTCTGTTAATTCAGGAATGGTACCGCCTGGTGCATTTCCATGATTGGCAGCACCGCCATATCTACCCCATCGCAATAAGCTCCAGTAGTAATCATTTTCTAAAACCAGGTCAACTCTTCTTTCACGTTTGTAATCTGTCCATGCGTCTGTTAATGTTGCAGCAGTTGAGGCCGGTAGTTGGCCATGAACAGTACGGGTTTGGTTCAGCGCCGCTACCGCGTCAGGCACATCACCCTTAAGCAAATAAGCTTCGGCTAAATTCAGGTAAACCCTACCCAAACGAGTAATAACATAATGATAATCAGTAGGTACACCAACATATATCCTTGGGCTTACATTATTATAAACTCCTTTTCTCCAATACATGTTACTTAAACTCACATAATAAGCAAACCCGTTGATCTTTAACCACCGTGTCGCGTTACCCTGAATGCCTGTTGTTAAAATCTCGCCATAAAACCTTGAAGAAGAATCGCTCAGGATAGAAGCGTTAAAGCGTACATCCCTGTTTTGATTAGTAAGCGTCCAAACCGTTTCGGTGCTTCCTGGTTTTATCATACCATGTTGCACAGAGGTCTCTCCGGTGGCTTGAGGGATCAAACTTGTTGGTATTACAGCGTTTTCATTAACAGCAGCCTTGTACTGTGATGTTTGGTTCCAGGGCAATGCTATGGCTGGGTTATTTTTATCTATAGACAGGTAATCATCTGCCATATTTTGAGGGGGCCCATGTTGTACCCATGCTTCAAAAACGTTGAACGCTGCGGTAAACAACGGGGTTCCCCCGCCACGAAGAAGCGTACCATTATTCACATTGGCAACCATCAATTGCATTGGCGTACCATCACAGGTAGTATTAAGGGCTGTTTGGTAAATACCAAATATAATTTCATTTGATGTAGGGTTTATATCATTAAACATAGAACCGTAATTAGATTCTAAGGCATATCCACCCTGACTAATAACCAATTGGGCATTTGTTATAGCTTCCGTAAGCAAAGGGTCCGTAGCACCTATTGTTGGTGCGGCAGGATAATTTTCATAAGCCATTGCTTGTAAACATACTTCTGAAAGTATTGCAGCGGCAGTATATTTATTGGCCCGGCCAGCTACTTTTGTTGTTGGCAAACCCGCTACCGCATCTTCCAGATCTTTAATAATGTATTGATATGTTTCAGTAGGATTAGCGGTACTTGGCAATAAAAAATTGTCGGTTGGTGTTAGTACTTTGTCTATCCATACAATCCTACCTATACTTTTAACTACATTATAATATGACATGGCACGCAGGAATTTCCCTTCAGCAATAAGTTGTACTTTATCAGAAGCGGATATACCGGCAGACGCCCCTACCTGTGTGATGATTTGATTACAACGGCGAACTTCAGCCCAGTTATTAAATCCAAAATCAGAGAACTGGTTTGTAGTTTCGGTAAAAACCTGGGAGCTTGCTCCGTATATACCATCAAAACCTAATGTATTATTAGTACGGGAATCAGTTGCCGGGCCTTCGTCATTATCATTCGCCGCACCTCCTCCGGCATAATCATTCATTATTGAATTATACGTAGAGTAAATGAAAGTTTCGGCATTGGCCGTGTTGGCCCAAACCACATCTTCACTAACTATATTATAAGGCTGCGTCTCCAAAACCTTCTTACATGAACCGGTTACTAACACAGTTGCAATTAGTACCGTTGCAGTTAATATTATATTCTTTTTCACTTTATTTAAATTTTAGTAATTCATAAAATAATTAAAAACTTGCTTTTACACCTAAAGCAATGGTACGTTGAATAGGGTAACCATAATTATTAGAATCAGACTCAGGGTCAATAAAATATTTTAGACTATTTGAACTGGTTAAAAGGTTGGTGCCCGAAACAAAAACTCTCAACTCTTTGAAAGCCGTGTTTTTCACTAAACTTCTTTTTAGGTCATAACCTAACTGCAAGTATTTCAACCGAACGTACCTGGATTTTAATATCCAAAAATCGGAAGTAGCGACATTATTACCACCGTTTACTCCTGAATTGGAAACGGCCCTTGGGTATAGCGCATTTGGATTAGCTGGCGTCCAATAATTTTCTTGAAACCCGTAGATCAATATACCTTGTGTTCCACTACCTTGTACTGCATCACCAATGTACCGGTCCCTGTTGCCAGAACCCATGATGACAGCACTAAAGGATATCCCTTTATAGCCTAGATCTATAGTTGTACCAAAGTTGATGGTAGGAAAAGTACTGGCACCTATATTTCTAAAATCAGATGCGTCAATTTTCCCGTCACCATTAGTGTCCTGGTATTGAAGATCGCCAGGCATTAAATTAATGGAACTTGGCCTAATCGGGCCGCTTAGCAATTGGCTGTTATTGGTGTAAAAACCTATAGCATGGTAACCTTGTGTTAAGGTGTATAGACTTGAGCCGGAGATCCTTGTATATGGATTTTCTAAAGAGACAAAATTTTCGCCAGGGTTTAGCTCCCAAAGTTGATTTGCATAAGTAAAGTTTAAGCCTACTTTATAGGTAAATTGGTCGACACGGGAGTTCCATGTTAAATTAAACTCAGCACCTTCCCTGCGAAGGGCTCCCGGCGAGTTTGTGGGTGGTAAACCAATACCAAGCGTGGCGGAATATATTGGGTTACTTTGAACAAACCCTGTAGTACGCGAATAGAAATAGTCTATTGAACCGCTCAGACGATTGTTTAATGAGGCAAAGTCTAAGCCCATATTCCGGCTTCTGATACTATACCAGGAAAAATTGGTACTTGGCAATGTACCAGGCTCCGAAGTACCCTGTACCGGCTGCCCTGCTACAACCCAGGCATTGGCATCAACGCTATAACCGGAAACGTATTCAAATCTGCTAATACCATTCTCAATACCGGTAAGGCCATATGAGCCACGCAGTTTAAAGAAATCTAAAATATGCTTAGCTTTTAACGACTGCATAAATTTCTCGTCGGATAATATCCAACCACCTGAAAGGGCGTAAAAAGTACCCCATTGTTTACCCGGAGGGAATAGGTCACTGCCATCATAGCGCAAAGTTCCCTCTAAAAAATATTTAGATTTGTAATTGTACCCCAGGCGCCCAATATATCCGGCCCTTCCATCTTCTGCTTCTGAGCCGCCAGCCAATTGATTTACAGTTGGCCCGGCAACAAACTGATCTAATAAGATCTGATATTGCTGCCTTGTAGCATAAATATTGGTGCTTTTATCCTGAGTTTGCTCATAACCACCTGTAAAATCTATATGATTGTCGCCAAATGTTTTGTTGTAAGTAACAAACCCCTGTAATATTAGGGTCGTTGATTCTGCGGCGCCTGCAGTAAGGGTTGGCGGGTTACCATAAATTGGCGTTGAACTGTTATCGGCATAAGCTGGTGCACTAACATCCCATGCTTTTGATTGAGAATTTTCCATATTATAATTCCCCGTCACCTTAAAATGCAAACCCTCCAAAAACGGGGCTGCATAATCAAAGCCCAAAATGCTGTTGAAAACCCGGTTTGTTCCTTTACTATACCCCGCTAAAGGAGATAACTCAAGCGCAGGACTACCTGCTGCTGAATTAACAGAAGGTAACCCAAGCTGATTATAAGCGAGAAGCGTTGGGGAAGCGTTTTCTATATGACTGAATATAGCATCATAGCTATTTGCTGTGGATGAATTAGGGACTTCATTAGTTTCCACATACCCATCTATGCTTGTTGTTACCTTTAAATGTATTTTATCAAAACTACTCACTGTATTTAAACGATAAGTAGTACGGTCATTATAATTATGATCGGTTTTTAAAATTGACCCCTGATCATAATTGGATAAGGAAGCATAATAAGTAAGCTCTTTAGTACCTGACGAGATGGAGAAATCATGGCGCTGCTCAAGAGCCCATGTTTTTAGTGCAATTTCTTGCCAGTTTGTATTCGGGTAAAGGAAAGGTTTTGACTGAGTTTTGTAATAATTCAAAATAGAGTCAGGCGTAGGCGGCTGTAATCCTTCGGAACGATAAAGCTGGTTTACGGCATTCAAATGGTCATACGAACTTAATTTTTGAGGAAGTACAGTTGGTTGTGAAAGTATGGCGTTGTATGAATAGTTGATATTCAACTCGCCCGCTTTACCTCTTTTTGTAGTAACCACTATTACACCATTACCACCCAATGGCCCATATAAAGAAGTGGCTGCGGCATCTTTTAAAACAGAATAATTTTCAATATCATTTGGATTAAGGTTCTCAAAATCGCTTTGAAAGCGGATGACACCATCAATAACAAATAAAGGTGTACCATTTCCCCGTATGGAGATCTGGCTCTTTGTACCCGGAGCACCATCGGTTGTGGTAACAATTACTCCAGGGATCCTTCCGGCTACCGCATCATTAATAGATTGCACAGGCAAAGGAGCAACATTACCCATAGCCAATGTGCTTACAGCACTGTTTATAGCTCTCTTTGTAGTAGTACCATAAGCTACAACAATTACTTCACTCAATGAGGCTGTCCCTTGTTTTAAAATTACGTTAATGTCCAGCCGATTTTGAACAGGTATTTCAACAGGTTTATAGCCCACAAAAGAAAACACCAGGATCGCATTAGCATCGGCCTTTATGGTATACTCACCTTTAAGGTCTGTAACAACACCCCTGGGAGTGCCTTTTATAGATACGTTTACACCTGGTAACGCCAAACCTGCAGTATCAGTTACTGTTCCATGAATGTTGATAGGAGCCTGTTGTTGATCATTGGACGCTTTTGGAGTTTCTTGTTTATCCTTCACAATAACCATATTGTTTAAAATGGCATAACTCAACGGCAGCTTTTCAAAACATGCTTTAAGTGCATCTTCAACTGAAGCGTTCTCTATATGTACACTTATCTTATCGGTTTTATTTAGTTCGCTTTCAGTATAGACAAAGGTGTAATTAGTTTGCTTTTTGATTTTTCTAAATATAGTCTTGAGGGAAGCGTTGTTTTCATTTAAATTAACTTTTTGAGCGAGCACGTTTGCGTAACTGCTCAACGTTAAACTTAAAAATATAATTAAAGTAAGCTTCATTATCAGAAGTTTTTTGAGAAGGCGACCTCGACTGAAAAGCAGGAGGTTACATTTCGAAATTAATTCCATAAATTTGTTTTGTTTGGGTTTAAGAATAAAGTGTGTGCAACATGTCAATATTGTATAGCCTGAACATTACCGGAGGTGATACCAACACTTCCGGTTTTATTTTTAAGGCTAATATTGAAAAAGAGCTGATCGTGGTCAGCAAAAGTGGGTTTTATATATCTTTCATCATATAATAGTTTTTTAGGTTTACAAATTGTTAATTGGTTAGTACTATTTAAGGGTTTATTATAATTTTCCTGCCCTGGATGTCAAAATTTACTTTTCCGGTTAGCTCTAATGCCTTTAATACTTCGGATAATTTAGATGTAGTTGGAATTTCTGCAAAAAAGCGTTCGTCAACCTTTTTATTGTAGACCACATCAACATCGTACCATCTGGATAACTGCCGCATAACATCATCTATGTCAGCATCTTCAAAATAAAATAAATTATTTTTCCATGCAATAGCATTATCAACATCTACATTTGCGACAACTTTAACCTGTCCACTCTTATTTAATTCCGACTGTTCGCCGGGCTTAAGCATACAACTTGACGAGCCATTACTAAACTGTACAGAACCTTCTAATAAGGTTGTTTTAACAAGTGCCTCATCATTGTAAGCCATTACATTAAAATGAGTACCAAAAACTCTTACTTCAGAATTATTAATTTTTACAACAAATGGTGAGTTCTTATTCTTTGCAACCTCAAAATAAGCTTCACCAGTGATTTCTACCTTTCGCTCTTTACCGGTGAAAGCTGTAGGGAAACGGATGGACGACGCAGCATTGAGCCAAACCTTGCTACCATCCGGCAAAACAACCTGATAGTGCCCACCTCTCGGCGTTGATAAGGTGTTATAAACACTAGCTATTAAACCATTGTTGTTTGCGCGGTAAGCCAGCTTTCCACTTGTTTTGATCACCTTGGTATTGCCCTGTTTTGATAACGTACCATTTTTCACATCATCCAATATTACCTTGGCCCCATTGGCTAATGTAAGTGTCGCTTTCTCCCCCCCTGCATTTATATCATTTGAAAATGTTTTTGATTTACTATGATTGGCAGCAATGTTGACTGTGTTTCTTTTTATGAGATAAAGTATCCCTGTGGTCATTACACCGATAAAACATGCTGCTACGGCCACACGCCTTATCCACAAATGGAAAACGTTTGATGTTTTTTTTGGCAAATGTATTTTTTGGTGGATGTCGG
Source organism: Mucilaginibacter mallensis (assembly GCF_900105165.1). Taxonomy (NCBI): domain Bacteria; kingdom Pseudomonadati; phylum Bacteroidota; class Sphingobacteriia; order Sphingobacteriales; family Sphingobacteriaceae; genus Mucilaginibacter; species Mucilaginibacter mallensis. The sequence continues at coordinate 2,508,928 of NZ_LT629740.1, read as the reverse complement.
TCAGTATCTTAATACTTCTTTCTGAACTTATTGGCTGTGGATCATTTAAGTTATTTATAAATTGATCTTCAAGTAGCTTCATCAATACATCCTGATCCGTATGCTCAATATAATTTAAAAGCCAGCTTTTTTCCAAAAAAGTCAACTCTTTCTTATCAAGCAATTCCAAAAGATATTTTTTATCGTCGTTCATGGGTTGATTTTTTTAGTATTAAAAAACATCTGAATACACTATTCAGGTGATTCAAAAACACTAAAAAATAATTTATAATGGTTTATATGTACTAAATACTCCGTAAAGGAGAAAAAGGGGGGATGGTTTGGAGTTTTTTTAATAATAAATTACCTTATTATTTTTAAAGCCACTATTATATAAATGAATACCAAATCATTAACAGGGTGCTGTTCAGCATATTCTTTAACAGCTTTAACTGCAGCAGATAAATATTCCTTAACGGTATGTTTGGAAATATTTAACTCATGGGCGCATTCTTCGTAAGATTTACCCTGGAGTTTACATAAATCAAATACTTTTCGTTTTTGTGGAGATAGTTTAACAAGAGCTTCTTCAAGTATTTTTAGCTTAGCTTCTTTAAAATATATATCTTTTTCATCTACTAACATCATATCGCCTTCAATACATTTAAAAGCTAAAGATTGCTTTAATTTTTTTTTCAGTTGTGTTATGGACTTATTATAACTCACCTGGAAAAGCCAATTTGCTACTGGCTTTTGAGGGTCAATAGAAGCACGTTTTTCCCAAAGGGTCACAAATAGATCCTGCAGGATATTTTCTGATTCATCGGCATCTTTCAGTAGTTTGAGAATATTATTGTAGACTGGAGCGTGATATTTTTTGTAAAGCAGATCAAACGCTTTTACATTGTCGTTTTGCAATAACGCGACAAGTTCTGATTCACTAAACTCTTCCATTCCCATTTAATCTATACATCTGTAGAGTCTATTTAACCAAGAGGCTTAGTTGGTAATGGTAAACATAATCAACAATATGAGATGCAATATTGGATAAAAGTACAGCTACATGTGAAGATTTGCGCAACTGCAATTTCGCAGGTACAGCATAAAAATTTTGCTTATTTGATAGATTAGAAATCATATAATTTATTATAATGTATATACATATGAATTATTAAATAACAACCTACAAGTCAGGATATTTTGCATAATTAAAAAAGATTATTAGGTTTTAATATAATTATGTACAAACATATTATTTAAATATTTAATTCTAATTTTTTTTTTTAAAAAAATGTCTGTTAATCAAATAATTATACAACATTTATCTACAAACAAATCAACTTATTTTACAATGATTATTTTATTATAAATACTTAAACAAATAAAATATTCTATGTCCCAAAATTTTCAATACTTACCAGGTTTTCCCGATTGATCCAGATCTTTAAGAAAACTTCCTGCAATATTTCTTCTGCCAAACCATTTGACCGGGTAAGTTTTAAAGCGAAAGGAAATATAATTTTTGAATAATGTGCGAAAATAATAGCAAATGATTTTTGATTGCCCGCAGCTATTTGCCCCAAAAGTGCTTTTTCATTATCCGTTTGGCCATTTTGCAGCATACTGTAAAAGCAATATTAAATTTGGTATTTATTTAAAAAATTGAAATTATTACAAAATAGATGTACTTGTAACCTTTATGATTACACAAACGATTGTTTTAAATTCATTTGCGCTTTACCTGCTATATGCTTAAGTATTTCTGATGTATTAGAGGAAAATTGCTTTTTAAAAATAAAAAACACCGGCAATGGGTACATGCAAATATCCCCTCCCCTTTAAAGTGCTGATTTTTAATTAAATATTAAGATGTCGGCCATCCATTTTTACGCAAACGTTTGTTTGCCTGTAGCACAGGAGACCATTGATCACTCATGCCGAAAAATCAACCAATGTATTCTGCAGTATTGTGATCATCCCTGCTACCTGGCACTCAAGTCCATTTTGAAAGTTAAATTACAAGATGAAAAGAACGTAGGGCACGGCATTGTATGGTCACTGCCTGCGGACTCTCCACCCAGGTATCTTTCTTAGAATTTTCCATGTTGGTGTATTTAACAGCACAAAGATTAGGCTAAAATTAACGGCAAGTTTTGTTGAAAGATCCAATTTTTGTCAGCGCATGGCCGGAATCAACGGACTTCCAAAATTACCTGATCATGGAAGTGATTTATGGATTCGCAATTCGTTAAGGGCCACTTCAGTTTGTTTGAACGTTGACCAGCGGTATCACCCGTTCACCGATCAACTCAATAGATTTTAAGAGTTGCTTATGAGAGAGACCTGCATTATCCATTTGGAAAGTGAACCGGTCAACGCCGCCTAGCGCTTCGCTATGGCGCAATAGTTTTTCAGCAACCTGCTCCGGTCCGCCAACAACCAGCACACCTTTGGGAGCGGTCAGGCTGTCAAACTGGGGCCTGGTTACCGGGGGCCATCCTCTTTCTCTACCTAATTTCGTCCAAAGCTCCGCATAGCCCGGATAATAATCGCTGATAGCTTGTTCATTAGTCGTTGCCACATAGCCGGGAGAATGTAAGCCGACTTTCAATTGTTCGGGCGTGAACCCGGCTCGTTTCCCGGCTTCGCGATATAGGTCGACCAGCGGCCTGAAACGATGCGTTTCGCCACCGATGACAGCAACCATCAGGGGTAAACCTAAAGTTCCAGCCCTGGCAAATGATTCGGGCGTACCACCTACGCCTAACCAAATGGGTAATTTTTCCTGTAAGGGCCTGGGATAAACCGGCAGGTTGTCTAAAGGCGCACGGAATCTGCCCTGCCACGTAATAAATTCATTGTCGCGTATTTTCAATAACAGGTCCAGCTTCTCTTTAAAAAGCGCATCATAATCATTCAGGTTAAAACCGAAAAGCGGGTAAGCCTCAATAGATGAGCCACGGCCAACCACCAATTCGGCCCGGCCTTTGGAGATCAGGTCGAGTGTGGCAAAGCTTTGATAGACCCTCACCGGGTCGGCGGCGCTTAAAACGGTAACGGCGCTGGTCAGGCGGATCCGTTTGGTGCGTGCTGCAGCGGCGGCCAGGATAACAGCTGTCGCAGAATCCAGGAACTCTTTTTTATGGTGTTCGCCTATGCCGAAAACGTCCAACCCGGCATGGTCAGCCGCTTCAATTCTATCCAGCAATTGTTCCATCGCGTCTACGCTGCTCAGTTCCTTACTGCCGTACATGGCCGAGGCGAAGCTGTCAATCCCTACTTCCATATTAATTGTTTAAACATCTAAATATAGCAGTTTTACGAGGTAGACGCACACTAAATTTTACCAATTTTATTACTTTCAAAAATAACCGCAATACTATTGTCGATTTAAACCTCTTTTAGACGCTTCAATTCTGCACTTAAACGACAGGTTTTGCAGTCCGGCTCTTGTGGTTTCCCTTCACTGTATACTATTTTTTGTTAGTTGATTTTTTTACTGTATACTTTGCATCAGATTTCCCGGTAGTGGAGGCTGACTTTGCATCAGTTTTAGCTGTAGTCGTAGCTGACTTTGCAGTAGTCGTAGCCTTAGTAGTTGCGGCTGATTTGTTGGCACTAAATTTTTTAATGCTTGTTTTATGCGAGTTCTAATTAGAAGTGCCGATAATGAATAATCAAAATCATATCTTTTTATCATCATTAAAGACTCAGTTTTTATTATCTCCATAAAATTTCTTATTTCTAAACCTTATTAGCCAAAATCTGTCATACAATATATTAATAAAGAGACCATTAGTTGTATTATGAAAAGAGCTGTCACCTTGTTTTTTATCACGTTATGTTTTAATGCCGCGATATGGGCGCAAAGCACTTCGCCTGTTAACAAGCCGGTTACTTTACTAGGCGCGGCAACCTGGGACAATCCCGACCAACCCTTTGGCCGGCGGCGACCCGTAGCCGCAGCTGATAAAGTCTCCATTACTTTATACCGTTCAGGAAAAATCCCTGCGTTTTTTTTCGCCAACTTTGGCGGTCCGACTGAATTGGCTTCGGACTGGGCGATTCAATCAGATGATAATTCGACACTGAAATCATGTCGCATACCTGCAAGTGTAACCTTAAATGGTAACGGGCTTATACTGGAAACATTAGCAGTAACAGGGCACAAAGCAGCCTGGTCAACGGGCTATGTTTACAGTAACTTCAAGCAGCACTATGGTTATTTTGAATGCCGGATGAAGGCAGCGCACGGTGCAGGCATAAATAACGCATTTTGGCTTACTACCGACGATTCGTTTGAAATTGATATTACAGAAGTAAAATATCCCAACTATTCGCACATGACCTTGCACCACCGGAAACCCGTTCACCAGGCGGTTGGTTTTGGCCAGTTGTTTACCGATAACTTATCTTACGGCTATCATGATTATGCAGTCTTATGGACGCAGCAATCACTGGTGTTTGCTGTCGACGGAGAGGCGGTGGCAGTAATGGATATTGTGGATTCCATTAAGGGAGATGCAACTATACGTCTCTCAACTGCTTTGGCGGATTTTGCAGGCAAGATTCCGACTAATCCGGTTGGGTAAAATATGTGCACGTATATCCGTTGAAATAGCAGGAACAATTAATAGCTTCATCAGTTCATAACATAATATGCAGTTACATAAAATATTTACACTTGCGGCACTCATATTCTCTTCCGGGGCTGTTTCGGGCCAGGCTACCTATACAAATGCTATGGGTATCAAATTTCATCAAATACAAGGCGGTATTAGTTTTAACATGGGTAAGGCAACAGCCTATCCAAACGGTGTTTTTTGGGATAGCGCACCGCAGCACAAGGTTACCATTAGCCAGAACTATTATATGGCAACTGCCGAAGTAACTAATGCACAATTCGAACGCTTTCAACCCTCACACATCCGCAGTACTAATAAAGCTGTTAGTGGCGATAACGAGCCTGCCGTCAATATTTCATGGGAGCAGGCGGAGAAGTTTATAGCATGGCTGAATAAAAACTATCCACCTGCGCAGCCAGGTATGGTTTACCGGCTGCCAACTGAAGCCGAATGGGAATATGCGGCAGATAACGCTGGAAAACTTGCTCTTGATATGATGCAATCCGGGGCAGAGGAATGGACCAGCGATTGGTATGGGCCATACACGGGCAACGCACAAACTGATCCTGTCGGAAGTGCCAAAGGTGTATTCAGGGTGAGCCGCGGCAACGATTATAATGCGTACCCCGGTTACTCAGATCCGACTGTGCGCATGGGCAGCCTGCCCTGGGATATTAACCCTTGCATTGGCTTTCGCCTGATTATCGGGCAAAAGTTAAAAACGCCTTATATGACCTCTGCTGACGAAAAACCTGAATGGGCCAAGAACGTATCCCAAACGGAGGCTGATTTTCAGCTGCAGGTACCATCAACTATGCCGTATTTTTCAACGCCTCAACAATATTTTACACTACCATCACCACTTAGAGGTCCGTTTTACAGCCATGATCATGAGCCGGCGATTACTTATTGCCCCAATGGCGATCTACTGGCTATCTTTTTCTCCTGCGTAAGCGAAACAGGCCGCGAAATGACGGTGCTGTCATGTCGCCTGCGCAAAGGTGCAAAAACATGGGACAAGCCTGCGCTTTTTTATGATACCCCATCCCGCAATGAAACCGGTGCGGGACTTTTTAATGATAATGGTACCCTCTATCATTTTCAGAGCTTTGGGGCCGACGGAAACTATGATAACCTGGCAAATTGTTTCCAAACCAGCACCGATAACGGTGTTAACTGGAGCACCCCCCGGCCTATTAATACCACGCATGGTTTCCGTAATCAGGTTATCAGTGGCTTTCGCACCGCAAGCGGTCGGCTGATCGTAGCTTGCGACGCTACCCCAGCAAATGGCGGCGGGACAGCCATTCACTATAGCGATGACAATGGCCTAACTTGGACCGACCGCGGCGCAAATTTACCAACACCTGCTTTTGTACAGGGTGGTACCGGACACATGATAGCCGGAATACACGCTGCTGTAATTGAAACAATACGTAATGGGGTTCATATTATCATAGCCTATGGGAGGCAGGATAATATTAATGGCATGATGCCCCAAAGTCTTTCCACCGATAATGGGATAACCTGGAGGTATTCGGCTTCACCATTTCCGGCAATCAGCGGAGGGCAGCGGGCTATATGCAAACAACTCAGCTCCGGCGCGCTTTTATTGGTATCGTTTGCGACTAATGGCATGGCATTCAGCAATAAGGGTGGCAAAAGTTATAATGGCAGTGGTATGTTTGCCGCCTTAAGTTACGATGGCGGCCAAACCTGGCCGATAATGAAGTTATTGACCGACGGCGCTACCAGATCATTGAAAGGTTATGGCAATACCGGGGATTTTACTACCGGGCCTTATAATGCCGAACCGGCAGGATATCTTGCAGGCGTACAAACACCCGATGGTATTATACATGTTGTTTCGAGCGGGGTTTATTATAGCTTTAACCAGGCATGGCTGCAAACGCCGTATGAGTTACCGAAAGCCGCAAGTACAGTAACTGTGAAAAACGGCAAGTTCGAGTCGCCTGTTGTAACAGCCAGCCCGTCACAAATAATAGCACCTTCCGGATGGATCATAGCTAATACCGCGGGCGTAATGAATCCGGCCAAAAATACAGACGGCCCTATCTCAGGGAGTACAGGTGCCGGATCATCGGCACAATGCGCTTTCCTTTCAACAATTAATGCCGGAACTATCGTAAATGTTATTTCACAGCCCTTAAGCGATGATAAATTACAGCCAGTTGATCTGGCAGCCGGTCAGTGTTACGTGTTGCAATTTTACATAGCACGCAGAAACCTGCCAACAACTGCTACAAATATTACGACAGGCAGCGGTGCCGTACTTAGCTATGGGATACGTGATGTGGTCACTCGTAAAGTTATTGCTTCGGGCAGTTTTGACACCGGCACGATCGCTAAAGCTGCCTGGATTAAAGTAAATGCGGTTCTAAATACGGGGAATACCCCCATCAGTGGCAACCAGGCCGAATTATTTTTCAGTAAAAACATTGGTGGTCAGGTCCTGATTTCTAATATTAGTATCGAACCGGACTTTTCGGAATGTGTTCATTAGTTTATTTGATGTCCCACTATTACGCTACTCAATGACAGAGGTGTCAGGACTTCGAACCAATAATTTACTGATCTACAGAGGTTAATATTTGAGAAAAATGGCCTAAAAAACAAAAACTGCCTTTAAAGAGATTTAAGGGCGGTTTTTGTTTCGTGCGTCGCTCTGACTGTACAAATTTCGAACCTTTTCCTCCATGATTTGAGGTTATTGGCTAACTTAGTATTGTGATATTAGCCTTGAATACGTTATATAAGGCATTTTTCATTAATCAATATTACTTACATCAAAGGAAAAAACCATGTAGGATGACTTGGTTTACAATTATAATAGCGTCTTAAATCCATTAAATTCTTGTGGAACCCTTTTCAATTTCTAAAAATCAGGGCTCATTAACGGTTTTTCTTGCTTAAAACGTTTATCCGATTTTTACTTTGAATCACAATTTATTTATCCATTTACAATGTTTTGGCATCATTTTCAGTTTAAATTTTTTAATGCTTGTTTGATGCGATTTCTTATTGGAAGTGCATAAAACTAGGCTCTAACCAGGTACTAAAAGATTATAAGGCTTTGGAAAATATAAAACATTGCATTGAAATTCAAATATTAAATACGGCAATCTTTGATCATCCCGAATTGATTGAAATTGAATAGACAGGCATAGGTTCGAGGTAGCTTCTCGAACCATTTTTTTAAAGGATTTAAAGATACTATCCTAACTATGGCGATTGCTATTTAATTTTATTGTTGGTGTTTCACGCAGTCAGCTTTGTAAGCATTTTTAGTTTAATTACTCGATTTAATTAGATTTTATTCTTTATTCCTCTATCTTATATTCCTCAATTTTTCTATAAAGTGTAGCTGAACTGATGTTTAATAATTTGGCAGCTTGAGTTTTATTCCATTTTGTATATTGCAATACACGATGTATATGTAAGCGTTCAACACTCGAAAGGTCAAATGCAGATAATGTGTTTGATTTTAACGATGTATGATACTGTAATTCAACCGGCAAATTATCTACACTTAATTCACTACTCTGGCAAACTATCAACGACCGTTCAATTACATTTCTTAGCTCACGGATATTTCCCCGCCATTCATTTTTTTGTAACCGTTCTACAAAAGCATTTGTCATGCCCTTTACCTGCTGATAAGCATCCTGTGTGAGTTTTTTTAAGAAATATTCGGCCAATAAGGGAATATCATCCTGCCGTTCTCTTAACGGTGGCAGGCTTATAGTGACTAGGTTCAACCGGTAAAACAAGTCTTCCCTGAATTTTCCGTTACTGATTTCCTGCTGAATATCGCGGTTTGTTGCTGCGATGATCCTGATATTGACCTTAACCTGCTTGGTATCTCCAACTTTGATAAATTCACTGGTTTCCAATACCCGCAACAGCTTCGCCTGTAAATCCAAAGGCATCTCACCAATTTCATCTAAAAATAAAGTACCTTCATTGGCTTCCTCAATCAATCCTTTTTTGTCTTTATTGGCTCCGGTAAAAGCACCAGCCTTATGGCCGAAAAGCTCACTTTCCAAAATATCCTTCCCAAATGCACTGCAATTTAATCCAAGAAAGGTTTTGGTATTTCTTTTACTTGCCGAGTGGATTGCCTGGGCAAAGACTTCTTTTCCAGTGCCCGTTTCACCCAAAAGTAATACCGGCGCATCTGTTGGCGCTGCCAATTCAGCAAGCGTTTTAGCTTGTGTAATACCCAACGAATTCCCTATGATAGAATCGAAATTGGCATAGCGTTCTGCAGCTTGCTTCTCCAGTTGGGCCACCCTTTTTTCCAATTTTACTTTTTCCAGGGCCCGGTATAGCAAGGGCAGAATACGCTGGTTATCATTGGCTTTGGTAATATAGTCAAAAGCACCATTTTTGATTGCCTGTACACTGTCGGGTATATTTCCATAAGCGGTCAACACAATTATCTCAATATAAGGATGAGTTGCTTTAATCTTACTGATAAATTCCACCCCATTACCATCGGGCAATTTAACATCACATAATACCACGTCTATACTTTCATGGTTCAATTGTTTCGATGCTTCTTTTATGCTTTCGGCCTCAAAAACTACAAAGCCCTCCAGGGAAAGCACCCGCTTTAACAGCAGCCTAACATCATGCTCATCTTCAACCAATAATATATTTGCTATCGTCATACACTTATTTTATGTTAGCGGGTTAACTAAAATGTTAAAGCCAAAGGTACTGCCTTCGCCGTAATTGCTGTTTACCCATATTTTCCCGCCTTGTGCTTCAATAAATTCTTTGGATATCGATAATCCCAATCCTGTACCCGATCTTTCCGTTGTTCCCGGAACCTGAAAATATTTATCGAATACACGATCCACATACTGCTCTTCAATTCCTTTACCGTGATCAGCTACCCAAAATTGTATGATTTCCTTTTCTCTCTTTACACATACTTCAACCGTTCCATTTTCTGAAGAATATTTAATGGCATTATTTAAGAAATTAATCAGCACCCAAACCGTCTTTTCTTCATCTAGATCAACAAGTGGTAAATCCTTTTCTATATTTTCCTGCAATGACACACCAAACTGAGCCGCTTGTTGCTGAACGGCCTGCATAGCTCGTAATACCATTACTTCGGGCATTACAGGTTCTATCTTTAACTGTATCCGCCCTGTTTCTATTTGCGACATATTCAACAGTTCACCGGTAATTTTTAATAAACGTTCCGCGTTGGCTTTTATCGCTCCCAATACCTCCGTTTGATCTTTGTTCATCTCTCCCATTCGCTTATCTTCCAATAATTGGGTACTCATGTTGATGGCGAATAAAGGAATTTTCAACTCATGCGATATAGTGGCAATAAAATTGGTTTTAGCGGCATCCAGCTCTTTAAACGGTGTGATGTTCCGTAAGATGATCACCCGCCCGCCAACAACATTATCGGCCTGTATCAGGATAGATTCCTGCACAAAAAAGCTTTCCTTATTATCTAAAAATATTTTGAGCTGCTTGCTGGTTTCATTTTGCAGAACTGTACGGAGCAAATCATTCTGAATCGCAATATCGGCCGCGTAAAACCCTATAATATCCTTTTCCTTTAGCCCAAAAAGACTTTCTGCAGCGGAATTAAAAAACAGGATCTCGTTTTTATCATTCAGCCCGATGATGCCGTCATTCATTTTATTGATGATCGCCTCGATCCTGCCCTTTTCAGCCTTGATCTCCGCCAGGTTGCTGTGTTCGTATTCATCCAGTTTCCCGGCCATTGTATTAAATGTATCAGCAAGCGTACCAAATTCATCTTTTTGTTCCAGATGTATTCGTTTACTGTAATTTTTGTTGGCGATTTCTTTGATCCCTTCTGTTAGCTCCCGGATAGGCTTTGCAATTACCGAAGGAAAGTTAATTACAAAAGTAAAAGCTACTAAACTTAAAACAGTTACAATACCGGTAAGCCACAGCGTAGCCTGTGTGGCATAATGAGAAGCACGTGCATTTTTATGAATAATAGCGATTTCATTAACATCATCAATCTTAAAAATGGCTTTGTGCATCTCCCGGATTTTATCGAAGCCAGCGGGATCTTTTTTTAACTGCTCAAATAGGTACCGCACTTCTGCTGTTGCCTCGAATTCACCCGGCTCAGTGATGTTGTTTTCTTCCAGTTTAAGGTTTTTTTCAAAAATAGCAATCTTTGAGGAATCCCCGGGTATTTCATCAAGTGCTTTAAGCATCTGGCTGCAATACTCCACACTGATCTGGTTGTCTTTTAATATCTTACTGGCATCGTTGCTCAAGCGGTTAACGTAGTAGATACCCAATACCCCAAAGCAGATAATTACGACAAACAGGAAAAGCAGGCCAAACGTAAGTTTGGTTTTAATATTCATTCTCATCATGATAATATTACTAAATCTACATCTAATTTGCTCAGCGTTTTCAACAGCTCATTAAAAGTGGCTGTCTTTAAAATAATACTGAGCAAAGATAAGTGAGGTTTACCCATACAAAGCGTAGTGATCTTTTTATCAACAACCGCTTTGAGCATGCCACTGGCCACTACCTTACTTTTAACGCGCACCACGTCGGCACCCATTTGGGTAGCCAGCTTAAAATTGTTGATGAGATGCCGCTGATCGGCCAACCCAATGCGGTCTGCGCTTTCTTTAGGCGTCTGGATATAAACCACAAACCATTTGGCATTGTAATAAGTAGCAAGGCGGCCTGTTTTCCGGATGATGAGCTTAGCCGTTTCATTATTAGTACTGATACTGCACATCAATCTTTCACGCCTAGCCTGCAATAAACCAGGCACTTCAGTTTGAATCTTTCTTTCCAACTGTGTGGCCACCTCTTTTAACGCCAGTTCACGCAATTGCAGGATCTTTTCACTCTGGAAGAAGTTTTGCAACGCAAAGGCTATCTTATCGTTGGTATATATCTTTCCATCCCTTAAACGTGCGACCAGTTCATCAGCCGTCAGATCGATATTAACTACTTCGTCGGCCTGCCGCAATACATTATCCGGCACCCGTTCGCTCACCTCAATACCGGTAATGCATTTTACGTCTTCATACAGGCTCTCAATATGCTGGATATTCATGGCGCTGATCACGTTAATCCCGGCATCCAGAATCTCCACCACATCCTGCCAGCGTTTTTCATTTTTACTGCCCTCTATATTGGTATGAGCCAATTCATCCACAATAACAATCTCGGGGCGTAATGATAAAATAGCTTGTAAGTCCATTTCCTGTAACTGCTTTCCTTTATAAAACAGATCACGGCGCGGTATAACCGGAAGCCCCTCTATCAGGTCTTGTGTTTCCTTACGCATATGGGTTTCAATATAACCGATCTTCACATCTATACCATTGCGCATTAAAGCATGTGCTTCCTGTAGCATACGATAGGTTTTCCCCACACCTGCACTCATGCCGATATAGATCTTAAACTTGCCGCGCCTGGAGCGTTTGATCAGTTCCATAAAATGCTCAACCGACTGCTCTTTCTTTTCTTCCTCTATCATTTAATTGCTGTAATGCCTTATTAAACTCATTTTTTTAAAAACCTATAAAAGGGGACGCTTTTACATCCCCTTTTGCATGAACTTTAACCGGCTTGACTAACTCACCAACCAACAAACCTATAGTGTAAGCACATGCTTATCATTCAATACTTATGTTAGAAAGCATAAACAGCCGCTAATACAAATTGCGATGCAGATTTAATAGCCGCGGCATTGCTATCCATAAACATATCTTTTGATCCATTATCCAGTCTCACTTCCGGAATTAAAGTTAAAGGGCCAGCCTTAATATTGGCCGTTAATGTTAACCCAGTTACTGATTCACCGGCAGCTGGCCCAGCCGACTGGTAAGTACCTGCCTTGTTTTTGAAATACTCACACCTTAATCCTAAAGTAACCATTTTTGATACTGCTAATTGCGGATATAAGGCTACTCCTTCAAAGCCACCTGTTCCGGCCCCATCGGTTGCTGAGTAGTCTGCTGCGTTCAATCCCAATTTAAAAGCATTTGTAATTTGGTAAGCGGTTGTTAAATCAATTTCTGTACCTGATGTTGGTGTACTGTTATTGGCTGTAAGCAGGTTAATATAGGCCGTCCACCCTTTTGCAGGCGCCAGAAATAATTGTGCGCCAAAGGCATCTACATTATGAGCCGACTGGTAAACATTCCATTCATCATTAAAAATACCTGCCATCAAACTTACCTTATCAGAAAAAGCATAAGTTGCCTTAACACCCGCATTCTGGAACGGGCCGTTAGTGAACAGATAGGATGTGGAGTAATTAAAGTTACCAGCCGGGCTGATGACTTCATACCCAATAAAGGTTGCCATATAGCCACCTGTCAGGTTCAATTTATCTGTTACATCATATGAAACATATAAATTCTGGATGTGATAATTTGTATTCGCGGTTGGGAGTGATTGATCACTGCGGGGGCCGAACGATACTTCGCCTACAAAGGAGACGTTGCCAACTTTTTTCTTTAAACCCAGGTCTATCATACCGATAGAAATAGAGTTTTGGTTATTGGCAAAGCTGGTAGGTATATTCTTATGACCCGAAAAATCATATTTATAGTAGGCATCTACAGAACCCGATATGGTCAAAGGCGGATCTCCGGCCATTTTAGTAGTATCCAAATTATTTACAGCAGCTTTAGCGGTACATGCGGCAGCAGCAAAAAAGGCAAGCAATATTAATTTTTTATTCATTATACGATTATATTATAGTTGTTTTTGGGATTGAATTTCTCTAATGATCACTCCGTCAATAAAATTTTTTGCCGGAGTGATTTGGTGGTTTATTTTTTCAATTCATCAAGTGCCACATTTAGTTTCAGCACGTTTACTTCGGCCGGGCCAAACATGCCCAATAAAGGTTGTTCGGTTGTAGCTTCAATAATAGCATTGATCTTCTCGGCTGGAATACCGCGTATACGAGCTATGCGTGCAACCTGAATTTTTGCACCGGCGGGTGATAGGTCAGGATCAAGACCACTGCCCGAAGCGGTAACCAGTTCGGCAGGTATCTGTGCACGGGTTATACCTGGGTTGTGCTTTAAAAATGTATCGATTTTGGCATTCACATCCTTTAGATAGTCAGGATTTGTAGGCCCTTTGTTTGATCCGCCGGAACCGTCGGCATGATAATCAACAGCTGAGGGGCGTGACCAGAAGTATTCGTCCTTAGTGAACTTTTGACCGATGTTCGCATAGCCCACTACGTGTCCCTTATAACTGATGGTTTCTCCATCACCATGCCCAGGTGAGAACCTTCCTACAGCGGCAATAGCCAGTGGATAGATCCCTCCCAGGATCACCAACAGGATGACGGTTAATTTTATAGATGGCAATAAATAAGTTTTCATGATTTCTATTTTTTTAATTTTTATTTGATGGATAGTTCCATTATATGAACAGAGCTACCATCAGATCAATGAATTTAATACCGATAAAAGGGATCAGGACGCCCCCTAAACCATAGATCAATAGATTGCGACGCAATAATGCGCTCGCTCCTATTGGTTTATAGGCTACCCCTCTTAAAGCCAATGGTATTAATAATGGAATAATGATGGCGTTGAAAATAACCGCAGATAGTATAGCCGACTCCGGGCTGTGCAGGTCCATGATATTCAAGGCCTTTAATGCCGGTATGGATACCATAAATAAAGCCGGTACAATAGCGAAGTATTTAGCCACATCATTAGCGATAGAGAATGTGGTTAAAGTACCACGGGTCATCAATAATTGCTTACCAATCTCCACAATCTCGATCAGCTTGGTAGGGTCATTATCCAGGTCGACCATGTTACCGGCTTCCTTGGCAGCTTGTGTACCGCTGTTCATGGCTACACCAACATCAGCCTGGGCAAGCGCAGGGGCGTCATTTGTACCGTCGCCCATCATGGCTACCAGTTTACCACCTTGTTGCTCGGCTTTTATATAGTTCATTTTATCCTCAGGCTTGGCTTCAGCAATAAAATCATCCACACCGGCTTTCTCTGCAATAAATTTGGCAGTAAGCGGATTATCACCGGTAACCATTACGGTTTTTACGCCCATTTTACGTAAACGCTCAAAACGTTCAGCTATGCCTGGTTTAATGATATCCTGCAATTCAATTACACCAAGTATTTGCTCATTTTGCGACACCACCAGTGGCGTTCCGCCGTTTGATGAGATCTTCTTTACATTGTCCTCTACCTCAATTGGGAATTGATGACCGGCCTTAATGGCCATATTCCTGATGGAATCAAAAGCCCCTTTACGAACGCGGAGGCCATCCGGTGTATCCAAACCGCTTGAGCGGGTTTCGGCAGTAAATTTGATGAATATGGAGTTTTTAGGCGCTATGATTGAGGGAGCCGTTTTTCTTTGGCTTGCTAATTCAACAATCGACTTACCCTCGGGTGTTTCATCGGCAAGTGAGCTCAGCACACAGGCAATTACAAAGCTTTCTTCGCTGATGCCTTTTGCAGGATAAAAGTTGGTTGCCTTACGGTTGCCTATGGTGATGGTACCTGTTTTATCCAGTAATAAAACATCAAGGTCACCGGCAGTTTCAACTGCCTTGCCTGATTTGGTGATCACATTGGCACGCAATGCCCTGTCCATACCGGCGATACCGATGGCCGACAAAAGGCCACCGATAGTCGTCGGAATCAAACAAACAAAAAGTGAGATAAAGGCTGCTATGGTTATAGGGGTATTAGCATAGTCCGCAAAAGGTTTAAGCGTAACGCATACGATTACAAAGATCAATGTAAAACCCGCCAATAAAATAGTTAAGGCAATTTCGTTTGGCGTTTTCTGGCGTGATGCACCTTCAACTAAGGCAATCATTTTATCCAAAAAGCTTTCGCCGGGCTGGGTGGTTACCATCACTTTTATTTTGTCGGATAATACTTTGGTGCCACCTGTTACAGATGATTTATCACCACCTGATTCACGGATAACCGGGGCAGATTCACCTGTAATAGCCGATTCATCAATGGTAGCAATACCTTCGATGATCTCGCCATCGGTAGGGATGGTATCATTGGTTTCGCAGATGAATATATCGCCCTTTTTCAGTAATGATGACATGATCATTTGTTCCTTGCCATCAACCAGTAAACGGGCTGGTGTTTCTGAACGGGTTTTGCGCAGGCTTTCAGCTTGTGCCTTGCCGCGTGCTTCGGCAATAGCTTCAGCAAAATTGGCAAACAGCACGGTAAGCAGCAGTACAATAAAGACAGTGAAGTTGTAGCCAAAGCTGCCCTGTCCTTTATTTGTCAAAGAATAGATGCTGACGATCAGCATAACAAAGGTGCCAATCTCCACGGTAAACATAACTGGGTTACGGATCAACTGGCGAGGATCGAGCTTGATAAATGATTGCTTTAAAGCCATACTTACCTGCTCGCCCTGGAATAATGTATTTTGAGTTCTCATAATTATTTTAAAGAAAAGTGTTCAGCAATAGGGCCTAATGCCAGGGCTGGAAAAAACGATAATGCGGCAACTATCATAATTACAGCAAATACCATAATGCCAAAGGTTGAAGTATCACTTTTTAATGTGCCGGCAGATTCCGGTATAAATTTTTTATTGGCTAAAATACCGGCAATGGCAACAGGGCCGATGATGGGTAAAAAACGGCCAAGCAGCAGTACAAAACCCGCGCTTACGTTCCAGAAGATATTGTTATCTCCCAGCCCTTCAAAACCAGACCCGTTGTTGGCGGCAGAAGAGGTGTATTGATACAGCATTTCTGAAAAACCATGGAAGCTTGGATTATTGAGCCATGCGGATGGCTTTACCGCCCAATTGGCATTTGGCATATGTACCAGCACGTAAGATGATACTGCTGTACCCACCAATATAACAAAAGGGTGCAGCAAAGCTATAATGGATGCGATTTTCATTTCACGAGCTTCAATTTTCCGCCCGAAAAATTCAGGTGTTCGCCCAACCATCAGCCCGGATATGAATACCGCGATAATAATGAAGATATAGAAGTTCAATATCCCCACACCGCAGCCGCCATAAAAGCAGTTGGTCATCATGGCCATCATCATCATAAAGCCGGATACCGGCATGGCGCTGTCATGCATGGAGTTGACTGACCCCGTAGAAATGATGGTGGTTATAATATTCCAGTAAGCGGTATTAGCCGGGCCAAAGCGGACCTCCTTACCCTCCATTGCCCCAGTTGGCTGGATGATCCCCATCCTGGCAATGGCTGGGCTGCCATTTATCTCAGCATTCATGGTAGGGATAAGCAGCATCAGCATACCAATGGTCATCACACCAAACATAACGTAGGCAAATTTTCTCTTTTTAAGGTAAAAGCCTAAAGCAAATACCAAAGCTATCGGAATAATGGTTTGCGCTACCAATTCAACAGTATTGGTGAGGTAATTTGGGTTTTCGAGCGGGTGAGCCGAGTTTGCACCAAACCAGCCGCCGCCATTGGTACCCAAATGTTTTATGGCGATCATGGCAGCTGCCGGGCCTCTTGATACATGTGCAGTATCGCCCTGCAGGGTAATAAATGTATCTTTACCCTTGTAGCTTGTGGGCGTACCGTTAAAGGCCAGGATTATGGCCATTACTACAGATAATGGCAATAATACGCGGGTAATGCTTTTCACAAAAAAGTCCCAAAAGTTGCCCAGCTTATTGGTTACCTTATCCCGGAATGCCTTGAATAAGACAAACAGGGCAGCAATACCTGTAGCTGCTGAAACGAATTGCAGAAACATGATCACAAAATGCTGGGTGAAATAAGTGACACCACTCTCACCTGAGTAATCCTGTAAGTTACAGTTCACTAAAAAGCTGATGGCTGTATTAAATGCCAGATCGGGGGGTTGATTTGGATTACCATCAGGATTCATAGGCAAATGCGCCTGGTACAGTAAGCAGAAAAAAGCATAAATGAGCCATACACTGTTAATGGTGAGCAGCGCAAGCATATGCTGCTTCCAGTTCATTTCTTTTTTAGTATCGATACCGCTGAAGCGGAAAATGAAACGTTCAAGAGGAGCCATAAAATCCAGCCAGGTTTTTTGACCGCCAAACATGCGGGCGATGTAAATACCAAGCGGAATAGCGATGGCCAAAGTAAGCAGGTAAGTAAAAATTACGCCTGAGATTTCGGTGTTCATAGTTTTTAGTAATTAGAATTTTTCAGGTTTTAGCAGCACATATACCATGTAGACAAACACGGCTATAGCGACGATGAATAATGCGATCATAGGGAATTAGATTTTTTCGAAATAGTTTACGGATTTAAAAAAGAGCCAGAAGAAAGCCAGGCCGAGCAGTACATAAATTACGGTTATCATTTTTTGTTATTTATTTAGTGGTGCAGGAAAAACTTAAATTTTAAGTAGCAGATATAAACCATAGACAGTGCCACTAGCCAGGCAACAACAATGACGAGAATGTCCTTGAAAGTGTATTTGTCCTTTTCTTCCGGGCTTTCGGCCGTTTCCTTATCAGAGTGGTAAATTCGTTTTTGCATAATTACTATTTTTTCATTGCAGCAGGGGAACCAAACCTGGAGCCAGAATAATGAAAGAATCGCAATAAATAGTTAATACATTAAAAAACAGATGATTGAATTTAATTCAATCGCCTATCACCGGGAAAAGCAAAGACTAAAAGTCCCTTGTTTTGAGAGAGTATATCAGAAATGAACGGTTAATTAAGCGATAGCTGTGTGGTAGAAAATTTAACACCAACATAAAATGCAGCATAAATCGGGTTATATTATATGTAAAAAAGTGCTCAATAGGATAATTTATAGTCACCTTATATAAGTTTAGTCGATAGTTTTTCTAGTTGATAACCCTGATTTAGCCTCGTCGAACTTTTTTCCTTACACGTATAAGAATGTTACTGCTATTAAAAAAAAATGGCCCGAAATTTATTGGCGAGTTCAATGTGAATTAGGTTTAATAAAGAGGTATAAACTATGTTTAGCTATCTTTCAAAATATATCCCATTCCAATTACGGTATGTATGAGTTGCTTTGAATAGCCTTTGTCAATTTTGCTTCTTAAATAGTTAATGTAAACGTCTATTAAATTTGTGCCTCTGTTGAAATTTATTCTCCATACAACCTCGGCTATATAAATCCTGGATATAACACGGTTTTTATTATACAAAAGAACCTCCAATAATGCAAACTCTTTTACTGACGCAGCTGACTGATTGCAGTTTTCCATGTTTCGTATGTGAGGGAAAAGTTTTTGCCCTATGTCCAATTCCGGCAGTTTCGTTTGTTATCTGTGTAATTCATATATTTATTAACAGTTAAAATCGAAACAAAATGGACGAATTTATTTTGATCTTCAGACATGAGGATGGCGCAAAGGTTGCTTCACCCGAACAAATCCAAATCTGGATGAAGCAAACTATGGACTGGATTGGCGGTATCGCTTCACAAAACAAATTTAGTGGCGGTAATGGCTTGCCTTTTGATGATGCAAGGGTTGTACATCATAATAATGTGGTTACCAATGGGCCATTTGGTGAAATTAAGGAAACCATAGGGGGCTACATTATTGTTAAAGCAAGTTCTGTTGATGAAGCGGTGGAATTTGCAAAAGGCTGCCCGGTTTTACAGGGAGAGGGTAATAGCGTAGAAGTGCGTAAAGTTGTTAATGGAGATGGTGTTCATTAATGCAATAAAGCTGCTGTAAGTATAATGTTTGTAGAGACCTCATATTTATGGAACAGCAGGAATTAATACCTCATTTATTCAGATCAGAGTACCGGAAAATAGTTTCGGTACTCTGTAAGCGTTTTGGCTTCGACCAGATTGAAACTGCTGAAGATATAACCAGTGATACCTTTGTTACAGCTGCCCAAACCTGGGCGCTTAAGGGCATTCCACAAAAACCTTCGGCATGGTTATATAACGTTGCAAAAAATAAAGCAAAAAATTTCTTACAACGAAGGTCAACTTTTGAAAACAAGGTTACAGTCGAAGTAAAAGGAAACTCTTCAGAACTGCATCAATTTGAAATTGATTTATCACCACAAAACATTAATGATAGCCAGCTGCAAATGATGTTTGCAATTTGTCATCCTTCAATTTCACCTGAGGCACAAATAGGTTTGTCGCTTCGGATTTTATGCGGTTTTGGAATTGATGAGATTGCAGAAGCTTTCCTGGTAAACAAAGAAGCAATAAATAAGCGGCTATACAGGGCAAAGGAGAGGTTAAGAGAGGAGAAAATAAAGATTGAACTTCCTGCCAAATCAGAGATTAATGAAAGGCTGGAGACTGTATTAACGACTATTTACCTGCTATTTAGTGAAGGGTATTACTCTGCAAGTAAAGATCAGACCGTTCGCAAAGAATTATGTCTTGAAGCTATTCGCTTGTGCTATATGCTCATCGAAAATAAAAACACGAATAAGCCTCACGTAAATGCTTTGCTTGCACTCATGTGCTTTCATGCTTCACGGCTGGATGCCCGGGTTAGCGAAAATGGTGAGCTTATTTTGTACGATGACCAGGATCAAACCCTTTGGAATACAGATTTAATAGGCAGGGGCGGATATTTTTTAAATTGCGCAACAACCGGTGACAGGCTTTCTAAGTATCACCTGGAAGCCACCATAGCCTATTGGAATACACGGCCTGCTGATACCAAAGAGAAATGGGGAAATATTTTGCAGCTATATAACCGGTTGCTGCAAATAGAGTATTCACCAATAGCAGCGCTAAACAGAACCTATGCGCTTTCAAAAGCAAATGGAAAACAGGAAGCTATTATTGCAGCTGAAAAGTTGAATCTGTCAGATAATCACTTTTATTATACATTGCTTGGTGAGCTTTATACTGATATTGATAACAAAAAAGCAAAGGTGAATTTTCAAAAGGCACTTTCCATTGCAAAAACACACCCTGACAAACAATCCATTCAAAGGAAAATTGACAAATTAGGATGAATTGCTTAATACAAGTAAGGTTTTCTTGTCTTACAGGTGCAGTTGACCTCCCGGTCTGCGGAGAATATCGTTTTGAAAAAGCAACTGCGTATACAACCACGCTTAGCAAAGGAACTATTCGATGTGAAAAATAAAAATCGAATATACAGGGAATTAATTTTCAATGTACTTGAAAAAAACTGCCGTACATTCTTAATCCATTGATAATTAAGAGCATTTTAGCTAAATTTAGGCCATATCACTTTACAATTTGAAAATTATCATGTGAACTAGATCTTTCTCATAAGGGCTATCTACAATAATATTGTAGATTTTATACGACGCAGGAATTGCAGCGTATTAAGGTATTAATATTTAATAATGAAAAACATATGTATTTTAAAAGTGATATTATAATAATTGGCGGCGGCTTAGCAGGTCTGGCTGCTGCCAACGAACTTACCGAAAAGGGCGTAAAATGCATAGTCCTTGATCAGGAGGGCGAACAAAACTTGGGTGGACAGGCTTTTTGGTCGTTCGGTGGTTTATTTATGGTTGATACCCCCCTACAAAGACGTTTAGGAATAAAAGACAGCATCGAACTGGCCATGCAGGATTGGATGGGAACCGCAGGGTTTGACCGGGCCGAAGATCACTGGCCCCGAAAATGGGCTGAAGCTTATGTGCATTTTGCAGCAACAGAAAAATATGATTGGCTGCACCAGAAAGGTATTCGTTTTTTTCCGGTTGTGGGCTGGGCAGAGCGCGGCGGCTATGGTGCTATTGGACATGGCAATTCGGTGCCACGGTTCCATGTAACATGGGGCACTGGGCCCGGTGTAATTGAACCATTTGTTAAAAACGCGAAAATAGCGGAAACCAAAGGGTTGATAGAATTTAAATTTAGGCACAGGGTCACTGAACTTGAGGTGGTGAACGGAAAGATTACTGGAGTAAGGGGGAATATTTTACAGCCGTCAGATGTAAAGCGGGGTGAAAAAAGCCCTGACGTTGTTGTGGGAGATTTTCATTATGATGCACATGCGATTATTATTGCTTCAGGTGGCATAGGTGCAAATCATGAGCTGGTACGCAAAAACTGGCCCCATAGACTGGGAAATATTCCTTTACATCTGATATCAGGCGTCCCCGAACATGTGGATGGCCGTATGCTGGCTATCGCTCAAAAAAGCGGAGCGAACCTTATTAATCCTGACCGCATGTGGCATTATACGGAAGGTATAAAAAATTGGGCGCCTATTTGGAAAAATCATGGCATAAGGATATTACCCGGGCCATCATCAATGTGGTTTGATGCTACAGGAGAAAGGCTGCCTGTACCACTTTTTCCAGGATTTGATACATTGGGCACACTTACCCACCTTGGAAAAACGGGTTACGATTACTCATGGTTTATATTAAACCAAAAGATAATTAAAAAGGAATTTGCACTTTCCGGTTCGGAGCAAAATCCTGACTTGACAGATAAAAGCTGGTTGGACGTTATAAAACGCGCTTTTGGCAAAAAGGCCACCGTGCCGGTTGAAGCGTTTAAAGCAAATGGTGAAGATTTTGTGATCGCCAATAATTTGAAAGAACTGGTTGAGGGTATGAATAAGCTTACCGCTGAGCCTTTGCTTAATTTTGAAAACATTGAAAGACAAATAAAAGCGAGAGATAGCCAATTAGAAAATTCATTTTGCAAGGACATGCAAATTGAAGCTATTAGAAATGCGCGCAACTATATTGGTGATAAGCTGATAAGAACTGCGCCCCTGCATAAAATACTTGATGCTGAAGCAGGGCCGATGATTGCAGTAAAACTCCATATTATTACGCGTAAAACACTTGGTGGGCTCGAAACCAATTTAAATGCTCAGGTATTAGGTACCGATGGGAATCCAATTGACGGATTATATGCTGCAGGTGAAGCTGCAGGGTTTGGCGGCGGCGGTATGCATGGTTACCGTTCTTTGGAAGGATCCTTTTTGGGGGGATGTATGTTTTCCGGGAGAATAGCCGGGAGATTCGTCGCCGGTGTTCATTGATAACTTTGAGTTTTTTTCAGCAAACCCGCAGGCCCCGGTCTTGATGTCAAAGGGCTTGTTCAGAAATTTGCTAACCAAAAAGCCTGGGGGAATTTTAAAGCGGTGATGGAAAACACCTATCAGGAAATATAAAGTGGCGGCAAAAGTCCGTGCAGTTTGGGCGAGCGCAGGCGATGCCCAAATTGCGCGGTCTTTTACAATGCAGGGAAGCGGCTAGAGCGAGGAACGAGTGAAGCGGCTGTACCTTGCTAACCTTAATGCGGTTAACGGACCCAGCTGATGCGGCAGGTGGTTTCACCAGCGCGCCGGAAAAAATGAACCCCAATGAGCGCATTGTGTACCCGTTCCAGCAGGCTGATCAGCAAAATTTCATTGAGTTTGATGGGGCTTGCCGCGAAATAAACCAATAAATCTCTGGTAAGCTTAATCAATTCCGGCCGGCTGACCAAGCCTCGGGGTCGCTGGCATAGCCGATGCACAGCGGCACCCGAGCCTCCGTATGATGCAGGCGTGGGTCTGCCAGTGCAGGAGCCGGGCCAACAGTTTAACCTCCTCATCGCTCCATTCATACGCCGGCCATAGCCCGAAATTCAGGAACCGCCAGTGCAGCAGCGAAGCCTCCAGGATACGAAAAGTGTCCGCCAGCTCCAAAATATCCAGGGAAACTGTATCCATCGTAGCTACTTTCATCCTTTTACCGCTTTCAGCCATTTGCCCGTTCGACCAAATCAACCATTAATCCAAAAGCACTCTTTATTAAGTGGGGTGTTCAAACATGGTTTGAGTTATAGTGAGGGTGCATTTAGAACACCCTACATCAACCTGGCATTCAGACATAACTTGCAGATAATCAACAAGAAATGGTTGCTCTTTTTGGAGTAACTCTCTTCGGATTTTACTAGAATCCCATGTTGTGCACCACATGGTACTGTATTTGAACACCTTGAAGATATTTTATTGATGATCAAGGCAATAAAAGAGGGTGAAAATATCGAAAACTAGCCTTAAAATATTTTAATGGTACCCAATTTACCTAAGCACCTATAATTTCCTTCACACTTTCAACAAAAGTTTCCATTTCATCCATGGTATTATAATAGTGCGGGGAAGCTCTTACCGCCCATTGCACCCCCTTTTCATCGAAATCAATTAGGCCAAATGCCCTGTAGCTGGGCACTACGTTGATCTTCCTTTTCAATAAGCCATTAACAATAGACAACGGGTCAGAATCCTCAACCGTAAAAGTAACCAGGCCACCTAACTCCGGCCCTGTGTCTAATACGCGTATTTTATTGGTAACTGCCAATTTTGTTCGCAGGATGCCGGAAAGCAATTTGACCTGCTGTTCTATTTTATCTTCTCCGACTTTCCGACAATATTCGATCGCCACTTTAGTACCGATCACGGTGGAATAAGCGAACTCCCAGTCTTCGTACCTTTTTGAATCCGGCTGTTGCTGATATGTATCTTTTTCAGTCCATATAGCGCCGCGCATATCGATAAACAGGGGTTCAAGACCCGCATCCAGCGCCCTGTCGGAAATATATAACGCACCCGTGCCGCGAGGACCCCTCAAAAACTTCCGGTTGGTAACACTCAGGAAATCGCATTTCAATTGCTGTACATCCAGTTTCATTTGTCCTACAGATTGACAAGCATCCAGGATATACCAGGTGTTGTCCGGATATTTTTGTGAATAGCTGGCGTAGATCTGTGCAATTTGCTCAACAGGTTGCACTAACCCTGAATTAGTTGGAATATGCGTGATCGCCAGCAACTTTGGCCGGTATTTTTTTAGTTTTTCTTCAAGGTCATTCAAGTTAACTCCGCCGACCGCCGCATTTTTGATATGGATTATTTCGATTCCCAATCGTTTCCGGAGCGACATGAATTGGATCTGGTTAGAAACAAAATCATCATGATCCGTCAAAATGATATCTCCTTGTGTAAAAGGGATAGAAGACAAAGCCCTGGTATAGGAATCCGTTGCACTTGCGGTAAAGGCGATATTCGACGGCTTGCAATTAAATAAAAGCGCCGCCTGGTTATAAAACGCGCTGATCACATCCACACGCAATGCCGATGCCTCGTAGCCTCCTATTTCAGCTTCCAGTTGAATATGGTCCAGTTGTGCCTGCGTTACGATATCAGGCATTAAGCCTGCCCCTGCATTGTTTAGATGAATTACATTTTTACAGCCTAAAGTGTCATTCCTGAATTGCAGTACCTCTTCCGTCGTAAATATACTATTGGAAGGAAGGATTATTTTTTGCTCCGTATTCATAAGCTATCATTGGCTTCATTAAATTCAGCAATACATTCTATTTCAATCAGCGCCTGGAAGGGCAATCCTTTTACGGCCACTGTACTTCTTGCCGGGTTATGTTCAACGAAATAAGCTGCATATACAATGTTCATTTTCGGAAATAGCTCCATATCGGCCAGAAACACATTTGTTTTTACCACGCTGGCAAAGGTCAGTCCCGCTGCTGCTAATACCAGTTTCAAGTTGTCTAATACCCTTTTCGTCTGCCCTTCGATATCCAGTTCCGCCACCTTCATAGTAGCCGGATCTAAGGGAGTCTGGCCGGAGCAGTATAAGAGGTTGCCAGTCCGGATAGCATGTGAATAGGGCCCGATCGATTTTGGCGCATCTGCTGCAAATAATATTTTCATTTTTATATTTTTTATATGTAAATCAAAATTAGGAACTGAGCGGTGCTTAATTTCTGCGTTTATGCCCCAGCACCGATTAAAATAATTTATTATTGTGCCACAAACAGGAAAATTATGCAGGCACTGGACAACTATGATAAAAAGCTGTTGCGGTTATTACAAGAGAATAATCGGTTAACGTCGGAAGAATTAAGCCAATTGGTGAACCTTAGTCAAAGCGCCATTCAACGTAGAATCAGCCGTTTAAGAAATGATAAAATAATTGAAGCAGATGTTTCCATTATTTCACCGGCTGCCGCAGGAATCGGCATCACTTGTATTGTTGACCTGGTATTACACGAAGGCAGCTCAAAATCAATTGAAAAATTCAAAGACAGCCTTGCAAAATGTACCGAAGTTGCGCAGTGCTATTATGTAACCGGAATTTATGATTTTGTATTAATCGTCAATACCCGCGACATGCCGCATTTCGAAGCGTTTTCTAAAAAGCACCTGATGGACAATCCTAACCTCAAACACTTCTACACCCATGTGGTCATGGATAAAGTAAAAGTTGGATTCGGTGTGACGATTTGAACCCATTGCCAGGCGACTATTTATATAACCACCTTCGATGACAATCACCGAAGACCCGCTAACGGTAATACCCTTGATGAATCCAAAGAAAAACTAAATTTTCATGAACTACAATATTTTTCTCTGATTTGAGCTGCATTCGCGGTATTGCCTCCACCAGCCCTTCAATTTGGTGGAATAAGCGCTCGCATTCAATGATTAAATATCCGAACTTATAACAGAAATAATTATTAAAGAAACAACATATAAACCTTATGAAACTCTTTTTAAATGCGTTGAGAAGTCGGTCTTGGGTGTTCGAGTCCCATTAATTCTTTATATAAAATGCAATTTGTTTGCATCATTTCAAAAAGCGATAAAAAATAAACAGTTGATTACCAATATATAACAAAAATGGGAATGGTGTTCAAACCATTCCCATTGTGCGGAAGAAGGGACTCGAACCCCCACGCCTCGCGGCGCCAGATCCTAAGTCTGGTGCGGCTACCAATTACGCCACTTCCGCATTAGGATTTTGTGAGGTGCAAAGATAGCTTAAAATGGTAAAGAATAAAATTTATTTAACATAATTACGTAAGCCATTAATCACCAGGGTATTTAATTTTTGCTGCCTTAATAATTAGAGCAAATTTTAGTGTTTATAATGCACCTATTACCCCCGACATATACTCAGGCGCCAATAACAACCTGCTTCCATACCACGAAAACATCTCACCATCTACCAAAATAATCTTAGCATTGGGTACTATTACTTTAAATTCAGTAATATGTTTTTCTGCAAATGGATATGGTTCTGATGATAGGAATATTACATCGGGACGAGCATTGATGAGCATATCGCTATTTACTTCGGGGTACCTGCTCAAATCAAATGCATTTGTTAACCCACTTTGCCCCAGCATGCTATTGATAAAAGTATCACTGCCAGCAACCATATAGGGCTTGCGCCATATTAAGTAAGCAACACGCAGTTTTAAAGGAGATGGTTTAAGCTGATCGAACTGATGAATGATTGAGCTGGTAAGAGTTTCAGCTTTGTCTTTACAATCAAGCATCTCCCCTATGCTATTGATCATTTCAACTGCGCCTTGCAGGTTGTTGATGTCACTTATCCAAACCGGAAAATAATTCATTAGCTCTTCAATCTGCACGCGGTCGTTTTCCTCTTTATTGGCGATGATGAGATCGGGATTAAGCGTCTTTATCAGATCAATGTCCAGCTTTTTAGTGCCGCCAACTGTAGTTTTTGATCTGGTTTTATTAGCAGGATGAGTACAGAAATTAGTAATACCGGTTATCTTGTCATCAAGGCCTAAATCGAATAGTAATTCAGTCTGTGATGGTACTACGGAAATGATTCTTTTCGGTATATCCGGAAGATCTACTGCCCTGTTCAGTTGGTCGTAGAAAACGGGCATTTTTAAAATGCGTTTTCGTCGCCTTTAATAGTACCCCAGAAAGTTAAGAAAATGATCTTCAAGTCAAGCAGGAACGACCAGTTCTCCAGGTACCAAACATCAGCCTCAACACGTTTAAGCATGCTTTCGGTGTCTTTGGTTTCCCCTCTAAGACCCTTTATCTGAGCCCAGCCAGTGATGCCCGGCTTAAGGAAATGCCTTACCATAAACTTATCGATCAATTGAGAATATTGCTCGGTGTGGCTTATCATATGCGGCCTTGGCCCTACTACTGACATATTACCCATCAGTACATTAAAAAACTGTGGTAATTCATCCAAACTGGTTTTACGCATAAAAGCGCCAATTTTGGTTATGCGGGAATCATTACGGCTGGCCTGTTTTTTATCCGAATCTGAATTCACCCGCATACTCCTGAATTTGTAGCATTTAAACGGGTTGTTATCGCGCCCTGAACGGAGCTGAACAAAGAAAACAGGGCCGGGCGATTGGATCTTTATAATGATAGCCAGTATAGGAAACAACCAGCTAAAAATAAACAGTATAACAAATATGGAGAAAACACAGTCGAACAGGCGTTTTATAGCCCTGTTCAATATATTTTCAAGCGGCTCGGGCCTTACTGATATAACCGGAATATGACCAAAACTTTGTATGTATGTAGGCTTTTTAGCGTAATCGTAATATTCAGGTATAAACTTAAAGCGGATAAGGTTTTTATCGGCATCAAGCATTAGTTTTTCTATTTTATCGGCTTTTGAGTTAGGTAATGTGCAAAAGATCTCATCAACCTTATTTGCTATCACATAACTGATACACTCATCAGTATTACCCAGGTATAAATGTTTATCCTTTACTTTTTCGGAATGATCATCAAAAAAACCAATCAGGTTATAGCCACGTTCCTTATTCTGATCAAAGAAATGATAAAGATCATAACCTATGCGCCCACCGCCTACAATTACCACATTACGGTTATCAATTAAGGAAGTACGGTCGCTTTTGCGTATACCGAGAAATATAAGCTTCCATAAGCCCAGCAAAAAACCAAATAACGCTAATGAATAAAACAGGTATTCGCGGGTTATAAAATATGGTTTAGTGCCGATCAGGATAATTATGGTGAAGCATATAAAACTTACGAATATAAAGTAGGTTTTAATAACCCCCCTGTATGTTTTAATTGAATCCTTATTTAACACGTGTTCATAGAGCCCGGTTATATTAGCTGCAAGCAGCCATATAAGATTAAACACTAAAACAATGGGTAAATAATTTTTATTGTTGATCCAAAAAAAGTTGGATTTATCAACTATAAAATATGAAAGCACCATACTTATATTTAGTATAATATAATCGGTGGTAAGATTTACGGCCTTAATAAAAGTTGCGTACCTGTGAATCATGTATTCTTTCTGTTACGAAACATATAAAATTGGTTAAACAAAATGCTTCTAAAAGTTTGCAATATGAAAATCTTATATGCTTTACCTCGTATCCAACAAATTTAGAAAATTATAGCTAATTTTTTAGTAAAATCATAAATTTCTAAAAATAGAAATCTACCAATTATTAAGGCTACATCACTTTTACAGAAGTATTGCCAAACAGGCATATTACATACCCTATTTGAATTTGACGTACCTTTTATAAGCTTGTTAATTATAAATTTGATAAACGCCAGTAATCGTTCTTTGTCCTGTATCACCTACAAGTATTGTAGTTATTTTTTTTGTCATCATTAATTTTTCTGCCTGACCAACAAACTCATCAGCATCGATGATCACCGGATTTTGCGACATCATATCGGTTATATTTAATTTAGAGGTATCGGCATTACGTAATAATGCCCGCCTAAGGTCACCGTCAGTAATTACACCTTCTACATATTCAGAGGTTCCTACTATTACCATACCCAGGCGTCCTTCAGACATGCGAAGCAGCAGTTCAGTAAACGAAGCATCCTTTGCTATATAAGGCAGGTTATCGGTACGCATCAGGTCCTTTACTCTTGAGAGTAGTTTATGCCCCAATCTCCCCCCCGGATGAAAGCGGGCAAAATCCTCCTGCTGAAACTGTCGCAATTCCATTAATGCTACCGCCAGGGCATCGCCCATAACTAATGCAGCGGTGGTTGATGAGGTTGGGGCAAGTGCCAGCGGACATGCCTCACGGGTGATATTTATATTAAGATGGTAATCGCTATTTTTTGCAATGGTTGATTCCGTGTTCCCGGTAATGCCTATAATAATATTCTTATTCCATTTTAAAAATGGGATGAGTTTTAGCACCTCATCCGTTTCGCCCGAGTAAGACACCAATAGTATCTGATCATTTTCACCTACCATGCCCAGGTCGCCATGAAAAGCCTCGCCCGGATGCAGAAAAAAGCTGGGAGTACCAGTGCTTGATAAGGTAGCTGCTATTTTTTTGCCAATAAGGCCCGACTTGCCTATGCCGATAACAATAAGTTTGCCGCTGGCCTTTAATATAACCTGAACTGCTTTTGTAAATTCATCATCAATTAAGCCTGCAACATGCTGCAGGGCTTCAATTTCAATATCAAAAACCCTTTTGGCAATATCTTTCATAGCGTTATATAAATCCCCTTCAACAGAACGGTTTTTAGTTTCAAACAATAAATTATCCAAGCAGCGGTACAATCACGTTTTCAAGATCATGTAATTTAACCATATTTGGGCCATCGCTCAGGGCATTGTCCGGGTCGGGATGAGTTTCCATAAAGTAACCATCAGCGCCAAAGGCTTTTGCAGCAAGGGCCATCATGGGTACAAATGTACGGTCGCCACCGGTTTTGCCGCCTGCCGCGCCGGGGCGTTGTACAGAGTGCGTACAATCCATACATACCGGATGACCGAAGGTTTTTAGGTCATGAATATTCCTGAAATCAACAACAAGGTTATTATAACCATACATATTACCACGTTCGGTTAGGATTACCTGATCATTACCGGCTTCAATTACTTTTTGAGCTGGATAAAACATATCCTGACCAGACAGGAATTGCGCTTTTTTAATATTTACAATCTTACCAGTTTTTGCTGCCGCGACTAAAAGATCGGTTTGGCGGCATAAGAAAGCCGGGATCTGTAATACATCAACTACCTCGCCTACAATAGCGGCCTGGTAGCTTTCGTGTATATCAGTTAGTATCGGCAAGCCGAAACGTTCTTTTACTTTCAACAGCATTTCAAGGCCTTTTTCAATGCCCGGCCCACGATATGAGTGTATCGAGGTACGGTTAGCTTTATCAAATGATGATTTAAATACTACCGGGATGTTGTACTTCTGCCCTATTTCGGCAACTTTTTCAGCAACAGTATATAATAGTTCCTGGTTTTCCATTACGCATGGACCCAGTATAAAGAACGGCTTTTGCCGCATTTTTTCAAAAAGCATAGTTTATAAGTATGTGGGTATACAATGCAAAGATGATAATTTTTATGAGAAGTGAGAAAAGCCTTTATAATGATAAACTCGTGGTAAAATAACAAAGCCCGATACTTTCGTATCAGGCTTTGTACCCAGAGCCGGGGTCGAACCGGCACAACCGTGAAGTTATTGGTGTTTGAGACCAACGCGTCTACCGATTCCGCCATCTGGGCCTACGTTAAGAACGGTGGATTAATTCGTTCAAAATCGGGATGCAAATGTATCTAAACTCTCCTTAATTCGCAATAAATATTTTTGTCTAAAGTAAATATCTGCAATTTCATTCAACCGGCTTTCTTTTGCAGTATCATCTAAAGTTGCATAATCAGCAGTCAGGCTTTCCAGTTTTTCATTCATATCGCCCTCAATAGCAAGAACTTCACCTGTTATTGATCCCAGTTCAGTTGCATCATCCACCTCCATTATGCGCTCATTTATATCCATCATTTCCATTAAAAAATCTGATGGTAATTGTGGTTTTGCCCCTTCTGAAACCAGTTCATGCAGCCTTAAAATATATTCCAAACGCTTTGCAGGGTTTGAAAGTGTTTGATATGCCTTATTATTCAGCGTTGATAATTCAAGGATTTCCTGCTGCTTTTCCTCACTTTCATTGGCATAAAAATCGGGATGATAAAGCTTGCTCAGTTCATAAAACTTCTTTTTAACCGCTCCCTCATTAAGCTGGAATGCTTCAGGTATCCCGTAGAAATCAAAATAATTCATATCGCAAAGATAAGGGTTATGGCGTAAGTTCAGGATCACGGGAGTTTGAAAGTCGGTTTTATTCGATAATTTTACAGGCTATGGATATTATTTCGGTACCCAATGCTGTTAGACACCAGGCACAGATAAAAGCAGGTGAAATATCATTCGTGCATTACCACGACCAAGGCAGCCTGTTTAAAAACCAAGTTGTATTTGATCAGTATGCCATCAGCTTTGTATTAAACGGCCAAAAAGAGATTTACCGGGCAACTGAAAATACGGTTTTAAGAGCGGGACAAGCTATGTTGATACCACAGGGTAACTCCATCATTGCTGAACACAGCCTTAATAAAGACCCTTATAGCAGCTTCATCGTGTTCTTCCCCGGTAATTTGGTAACTGATTTTCTGGCTAAATATCCGCAAACTGCAAACCGGGTTAGTTTCCCCGAGCATGTACCGCCTTATATTCATTTTGCCAGTACCCCCTATCTTAATGAATATGTAAAAAGTATACAAGCGCTCATTAATGGAGCTCATGAACTATCATACACTATAGCATTGCATAAACTGGAAGAGCTTTTATTGGTAATTTATGAGTTATTCCCGGCTCAATTGACGACACTTTTTAGTAAGCACCAAGATTTAGGCCAATTATCCTTAAAAAACATTGTAGAGAGCAATCTTTTCAGCAATCTTACCTTAGATGGACTGGCGTTCTTAGCTAACCGGAGCCGCTCTACCTTTAAACGCGATTTTGAAAAAGCCTACAGCATATCGCCACAAAAGTATATCCGTGAAAGAAAGCTCGAAGCGGCTTGTAACGAGTTGTTGAAGGGAAAGCAAGCCAGTGAGATCTATGATACCTATGGATATGAAAACCTCTCCAACTTTAACACGGCTTTTAAAAAGCAATTTGGTGTCACTCCTGCTGCGTATCGGCAAAATATAGCCGTTTGATCTTATTGCAATAGTTTTTGAACCGTTTTCAATATCGGTTCAAGGCATATTTCATCACTTTTGGATAAATAAATATTCAAAATCATGAAATCAATTTTCACACTTTTCATCAGCTTGTTTTTTGTACAGGCTGCATTTTCACAAACTTTTACCATTAAAAGTAATGACCTTGGCGGCCAGTTCACCAACGAGTTTACCGCCAACTCTTTTGGCTGCAATGGCGGCAACAAATCGCCTGAACTAAACTGGACAGGCGCTCCCGAGAGCACGCAAAGCTTTGCCATCACCATGTATGACCCTGACGCGCCTACCGGCAGCGGTTTCTGGCATTGGGTGGT
This sequence comes from Mucilaginibacter mallensis, assembly GCF_900105165.1. Lineage (NCBI taxonomy): Bacteria > Pseudomonadati > Bacteroidota > Sphingobacteriia > Sphingobacteriales > Sphingobacteriaceae > Mucilaginibacter > Mucilaginibacter mallensis. The sequence goes on along the minus strand of NZ_LT629740.1, from coordinate 2,476,173 downwards.
AGTTGATATCCCCGCAACAATTCATGAACTTAAAGCAGGTGCTGGCGATATTAAAAGCAATATTGCCCCACAAGGCAGTCTGCAAAGTATGAATGACACTGGTGCTCCCGGGTACCAGGGCCCATGCCCGGGTGCGGGCGAGGCTGCACATCGCTACATTATTACGGTGTACGCTTTAGGAACAGTCAAATTGGGTACCACAGCTTCAACTACTGCCGCTATAACCGGTTTTCTGTTAGGCAAGCAGGTATTGGCTAAAGCATCGCTGATCGTATATTGTAAAAGATAGAATGGTAACAACTCGAAGTGTGCCGCGGAACACATGAAACAGGTGAAACACGCGGCACACTCAATATTAGATAATCAATTCACAATAAACATGTTACTCGTGCGCTTTAGCCCTTTCAGGATCAAAATGCAAGCCCGGCGTTAACCAGTACAATAAAATAACCCTCGAATACCTGAAATGGAACGGTGAAAGTAAAAAGGCAACGCCCAAAAGTATGGCACAATATAACCATGGCGATGTGCTGCCGGTTAATATATACGTACCTACAGCCAGCGTAACCATTTCGGCCACATTCATGGCGTAGCTAACAAACATGGCCACATAGAAATACCCGGGTTCCCTTTCAAATATCAGACCGCAATGCGAACATTTTTCGTTCATTTTTTGAGAACCGAAACTATACATAGGGCCGGCAAACATATTACCTGTGCGGCATCTTGGGCATTTGGCATGTAAGGCGGCTTTAAATTGTGAAGGTTCCTTTTCCATAACTAAGTTTAATGTTTTCATGATCTTTTTGTAATAAATTGTTTCCTAAATTCTTCCGGTGTTGATCCGGTCTGTTTTTTAAAAAACTTGGTAAAATAAGAGTTATCGCTAAAATTTAGCTGACCAGCAATCTCTGTTATGCCAAGTTCAGGGTTCACCAATAATCGTTTTGCCTCTAGTACTACCCTGTTACGGATCACCTCGCCTGCTGAAATATCAAGCAGGTCGTTACACAATGCATTCAGATGATTGGGTGTGATGTAAAGCAGCTCCGCATATTCTTTAGGCAGTTTTAAGCTCCGGAAGTTTGTTTCTATTAAATTCCTGAAGCTTTTTAGTAAGGTTAAATTATACGGGCTAACTTGTTTTTGTTCATTCGGGGCGGATAAGCGGCCTATTGAAATGAACAATTCTACCAGCAATAGCCTAACCATATCCAGTGCCCCACGTTGCTTGTCTTCGCTTTCGCGTAATAGCTTTTCAAACAGGTTTATCATATCAGCCTGCATAGCAACCGGCACTTCAATTACCGCTTCATTCGCATTCCCACTGAAAAAACTGAATTGCTCAAAATAATCAGCCTTCAATAAAAACGATTGAAAAAAGTTGCCCGAAAAATTAACCACGTAACCATCAACATGTCCCTCAAAAGCCCAGTGATGTACCTGGCCAGGGATCATAAAATAAAACTGGAAAGGCTTTACCTCAAATCGTTCAAAATCTATGGTTTGACTTCCAGCTCCATCCGTAAAAAATACCAGGTGATAAAAATCATGCTTATGTGCCTGCTGCAGGTTTTTATGTACAGCCAGGTATGGGGCAAACCGGCTAATAAGTATATCCTCCTGTTTAAACTCATCTAACTGGCCGATATTTATAACAGGGAACTGATCCTTTATCATAATACAAATTTACAATGATTATTAATGCAACCATGGTATTATTTAATGCATAAATGGTACTATTTACTGATTGTATCTTTTACATCACCCAATATTTAATATAACTATCTTTACATTATGGTAAATTTTATTGATACCCAATTCTCTTATGAGCTTAATATTGACGCTAAAACCCAACTTTTAAAAGAGGGTGACACCGCACAGAAGATGTTTTTTATTAAAAAAGGGAGCCTGCGGGTTTGGTTCAATAATAATGGCACTGATGTTACCGCGCAATTCTTCTTTGAAGGCGATGCCGCTACCTCGCTGGATAGTTTTATAAATAATGAGCCGAGCCTTTTTACCATCGAGGCTATGGAACCATGCGAAATCGCAGTATTTAATAAAAGTGATTTTGATCGATTATTGGCAAATGATCAGGCATTTAAAGATTGGTTTTACCAAACAGCTATACAAAAATTGTTATCTCACTCAAAACGACTTTTATCCTTCATCAAAAATAAACCAATGGAGCGTTATCAGGAGTTGATTGCTCAGCATCCTGCCATCTTTCAGCGGGTGCCACAGCGTTATATTGCCTCTTATCTGGGCATCACCCCTGTTTCACTAAGCCGTATACGCAACCGTAAAGTATTTTAATTAGTTAACAATTGTTATCGCTAAAGGCTTAGCTATTCAGGAATTTTGTATTAACAAAAACATACAAAATGAAACTCTCTATATTTCTTATCATATCAGCTATTGGCTCATTCGCTTTTGGGGCGATGATGTTTTTTATACCTGGCTTTGCAGCGCAATTATTAGGTCTTGATTTTACACAGCAAAGCGGCTCATTATTGCAAGGCATGGGCGGACTTATTATCGGCCTTGGCACTATAAATTTCTTTGCCCGTAATTTTACCGATTACAATATGTTAAGGGCCGTGTTGTTAACTAATATCATCACAAACGTACTAGGCTTATCAGTAGATTTGCTGGGCATATTTAACGGCACTTTACTAACAAGCAAAATGGCACCGGTTGAAATCACACACCTTTTTATCAGTATCGGCTCGCTAATCTATTTATTAGGATTGAAACGCACTCAACCTGCTTAATCCAGATAATCGGGCGGAAATAGTTTTTGGCCATATTTTTCGGCTATCGCAAGCAGCTTTTTCAGGGATTCTTCATCCAATTCAGGCGGAGGCAAGAAAGTGCCGGGAGCAACAGGTACGCCTACCTCCTCAAAAAATTCTTCCAAACCCGATGGTACAACGGTGCAAAGGATATGCGCCATCTCTTTGGATTCATTTTTAAAGCAATGTACCAGTCCTCCCACTGGAATGCTTACAAATGCGCCTTTCTTTGCTGTATAGCGATGTCCTTTAGTTTTAACCTCAATTTCTCCGTCAATCACATAAAATGATTCCTGGAAACCGGCATGTGCATGCGGACCGGGGCCGCCACCAGGAGGTATCAGCATATCAATAACGGCAAAAGTGCCATTGGTTTGTTTACCGCTTACCAATATCCGGTAGGTATCACCTACAACAGATAGGTTTTTTCCGCCCTGCGCGCCTAGTGTGATGGCATTATTTGTGTTTTCCATGTTTTTTAAATTGATAGATGTTACTCAAATCTACCTGATATTCTGTACATAACAATTCAAAAAAGGCAATTAATTAATATTAATATAAGCTATTGAAATTGATACAATTTATGTCCTGAATAACCCCACATCTTGTCTTTATTTGCCTGTTAAACGTAACTTACACTTAGTACCTTTGCTATTATAACCAATTAAAGCCATGCAAAAAATAACCACATTCATAGGTTACGATAACCAGGCCGAGGAAGCAGTTAATTTGTACACTTCCATTTTTAAAAACTCAAAGATCATCAGCACGTCATACTATGGCGAAGCTGGCCCTGCTCCTGCCGGCACTTTCATGAGCGCTATTTTTGAGCTTGAAGGACAAACATTTTACGCGCTGAATGGCGGCCCAATGTTTACCTTTTCATATGGTATCTCGTTATTTGTAAATTGTACTACGCAGGATGAAATTGATGATTATTGGGAGAAGTTATCTGCAGGTGGTGAAAAAGGCCAGTGCGGCTGGCTTAAAGATAAGTTTGGTGTATCATGGCAGATAGTTCCGCAGGCATTGGGAGAAATGCTGGGCGATAAGGATGCCGAAAAATCAAATCGTGTAATGCAGGCTATGTGTAAAATGCATAAGCTGGAAATACAAGCATTAAAAAATGCCTATGATGGCGTTTAAATTTATAAAGCGGTTACCTGCTTTTGGTGTGCACAATTGAAGCCGCTATCATTTCATTAAGCACATCCAAATTAATATCGCTTAGTCTTTTCAGGTAGATGCATCCCTTGCCGGTATCATGTTTGCCGAATTTTTCAAGCAATTTCTCCTTTGCCGGGAAATCTATGGAAAGATATAAAGTTATAGCTGCTTTTCTTGGCGAAAAGGCTATCATTGGCATGTCGCCCTCACGCCCGCTTTCATATTTATAATGACAACTTCCAAAGCCAATAATAGCCGGTCCCCACATTTTTGCCGGATAGCCGCTTTGTTGCTCCATTATCTCAGCAATACGGAAACTATCAGCCCGCTTTGTTTCATCGGCAATCGAATTAATGAAATCGATAACGCTGCCTTCTGTTTCAAAAGTTTTGTTTTTTGCCATTGTTAAAGTCACTTATTAGTAATACTAATATACTTATTACTTTTCATCAGCCATAGCAGCAACAGCCTGTAAATACCAGGCAGCATGTGGTATCCATTGTTCGGTCCAGCGCCATTCATTGCCGTTATCCTCTGTTTTATAGTCGATGCCACTTCCGTCTGGGTTACCCTCCTTGCCGGTTATCCCGTTTGATACACCTCCCCGCTCCGAGCCATGCCCAAAGTTGGAGTGCATGTAGGGCACATTATTCCTGCCAAAATTATACATAAAGCAAACCTGGTAAGGGTTGCAACCTAATATCCAGTTTACCTGGTTATAAGCAAAGGTAGCTAAAGCTTGTTTTTTCTTGATATCTTTTGGTGAATTATACACCAGTCTTGACCCAATAATGGCAGCTGTTGCCAATGAACTCAAACGAGCATTTTCGCCCTGCCACCACCAGCCGGTTTCGTTTTCATGCGGGATAAAGAAGCCATTTTTAATCGAATCCCTATACCTGAAAGTTTGCCTTGCATAGCCAAATGGGTTGCTTACATCATTAGTTACCTTAAGTTCATAATCCAATGCACCTTTTATAGTTTGTAATGCTACTGACCGATAAGCCGGGTCGGTTTCCTTCTTTAAATATCTTGCTAACGCGATAATTGGTAAACCGGCATCTGATGCATGCCAATACGGACGGGTGCCGTCATCAGCTATAAAATAACCGTCTTTTGATAGCCGTGCCGAAAGGTTATGTGCATGCTTACGTGCCTCATTCTTATAAAGCTCATCATTGGTGCTAATCCAAAGCTCTGTAGCTGCCATTAATGCGCAATAATCATCAATGATATTCTCCTTATGATCGTCATCATATTTAGTATTATTGATCAGTAGATGAGCAAAAGCGCGTTTTGCGCCATCCAGGTATTGTGCAGAGGTAAAAACGCCATGCTTTTTCCAGCGTGAGATCCGGGCCAGTGCCGCTATTGCCATTCCTCCGCCCTCACGGAAAGCACATTGGTAATCATTAGTAGTTACGCTGTTCGCCAGCAAGCCTACCACCCTGCGCGCATTCGGATCCTTATTAAAATAGCTGAACACGATCATATAAAAATAATCGTCTTTTGATAAAGCGCGCATCATATAATCAGCACCCCATAAAGCTTCATTGTCCAATGAATCTTTTACACCCAATTTATTTAACAAAGCGGGTATAGCTTCATCTGTATTAATAAGCGACCATGTTACCAGCGGTGTTTGCTGCGGCGACATAAAATTAGCATAAGCCAAGTGCGAAAAGTATTTGCTCACATCGCCCGAGGCATCACACCAGCCGCCATGCATATCCACCGTATTATCACTCCCAAAAAGTTTCAGGTGTGAGTCTACTGCCAATTCTGTTGGCGTATTTGCCCGCTGCTTATGATAATAATGAATAACCGATGGAATAGTTAACTCCGCCAAAGCATTATGAGCTATTTTAAACGCATCTGAAGTATAGTTTTTACCGGAGATAGTAATACTTAACTTATACTTACCACTCTTCACTAATGACGAGAAATCGGCCTTATAAAAGTATTTACCCGGCGCCCAGTCCTCAATCTGTTGTTTATCCTCAAGTGTTCCGGTATAAACATTTTTTAAAGTAATGGCGTCGATAATATTAAAGCTTACTTTACCAGTATATTGCTGATCATCGCCTATCAATGCGGACTTTGGGGCATTGCTGTCAAATGCTACCTCATTAATGTAGATAAGTGGTGTGGCGTTTGCTGAGTTGTAGAATGCAGCAAGCAGTATTAAATATATAAAAACCAGTTTTTTCATAAGATGATCTTATTGCTTATTTAATGCTAATATATCACCTCGTTTCCTAATTTAAGCCACTACAAATTCCCTCATATAGGTAAAGTAATGGCGTCGATAATATTAAAGCTTATTTTACCAATATACTGTTGATCATCACCTATCAATGCGGACTTTGGGGCATTACTGTCGAATGTGACCTCATTAATGTAAATAATAGGTTTAGCATAAGAGTAAGATAACCAGGTAAATAATATGAGTATAAATAATAGTTTTTTCATAATATCTCTATTGTGACAGCGATTTAATAGCAACACTGTCTTTTGCAGAAGGCACAATGATGGTATAATTTTTAAGCAACTCATCGTTAATAGCTATGCCATTGTTACAAATATTGCCTTTTTTATAAGTATCCTGTTTATTAAATGCCGACACGTTGTTTGATTGATTAATTCCATTCACAATAAACTCGCTCTTATTTATGGATATCTCGTCCACTTTCGCACCTAATAATTTGCCCCAAAAATGCTCCCCCTCTTCTATATTATAATAAGAAGGGTAAATGTGATCAAAAAACGATGTATATTTCACTTCAATAACTAAATTAAGATCCTTTTCATGGATCCACAGCAAACTCATTTCATCAGTTTTATCCAATAAATTATCAGGAATTTCTAATCTGTAAGATCTTAAGAGGAAATCATTGCTCAGAATAAAGGTTAGCCGATAAAAAGCCTTACTGCCTTTTTTGGGGTAAATGGTGATCTTAAGATCATCCGAACCTTTATCACCAAACCGTTCTAATATGTACTTATAATCAGCCAAAACCTTGTCGGGGAAATAATCGGCTATCATGGCAGACAGCAACGCATACCTGAAAGCCTGGTTTGGATCGATATCAGACTTGAAATTCTTCTTCACGTCATGTCTGTCTTTATTGACATTTTCCTCAAACCTACATCTTGATGCGTTGATTTTCAACTGTATCTCTTTAGGCGAAGCACGATCAAAAAAATAACTGCAGATGGCATCTGAATATTCAGTGCATTTAGTATTAGTAAAAACAAGTTCACGATAATAGCCATCCAATTTCATGGGTGAAACAAAAGCTACGGTATTATGGCGGTTAATACTATCCAGCAATTGTTTTAAAGTAAGCGGCCTTACCACAACCTCTTTTAAATCCTGAATTACTGTTTCAAGCTTGATCGTATTTTTAATACCTATTACACTATTTATGGCAACTTTTCGAGATTTATAGCCAACGCATGAAAACAACAGAGAATCCTGCTGATTATATGGCGGGGTTAATACGATAACGAATTTGCCGTCGGAGTTAGTGATTGAACCAATCCCTTTATTACTCCATGCTATAGTAACTCCGTCAATTGGTTCACCATTATCCTCTGAAATAACAATGCCCGAAACAGGCTCCTTAACCTGAGCAGATACATAAAGAGAAAGAAAAAGGAGATAGATAAGGAAGCCGAATCTGACGGAATATTTTAACATGGGGTATTATTATATATAGAAAATACTTCCTAAATATAATTTTTATTTTTAGTTATTCCGTCTTTTTGAGCGGATGTCTATATCAGCAACGTGTCAACCCTATGCGCAAGCACTATCTGATCGCATGGCGACCATGAGAAGATGGTAAATCTGCCATCCTGAGAAGCTACCAATGCAAATGCGTCCCGCTGATCAAATACAAACTGCGCTGCCGAGAAATGCCTCGTACCACCGTTGCTTGATGGCGGTATGATCCGTGCAGGCGAATCAATAATAGGCTCTGTAATCATAATCTGCTTAACAGACTCGCGGCCCGGCGATCTGGTTATCTTGGCACCAAAAGCCAATAATTCATGGTTGTCATTTATTATTGTAGCACCGTCAACGGCTGTAAGGCCCGCTACAGATGCTATTTCATCGTTTAGTTCCTCCTGCCAGGTAACAAGGTTTTGTTCGCTAACATGCCGGCTCATCAATACTGAAAGTCTGTTGAAAGCCGGAAAAACAGGATATGATATAGGCTGAATAATAGAATCACGCCATCTATCATGGGCAGAGGGCACTACCAATAAAGTTCCGCCACGCCCATGTGCACGCATGGACACAGCCAGTTGCACATGCAGGTTAACCGCAGTATTCCATGATGAAGTGTCAGAAAAACCGAGTAATGAATTTACTATCGCGGGGCAATCAGGCAGGCTGATGCTTTGCTCGTCAACAATTTTCACGTTATCGCCCTGTAGTACCGCAACATTCACAAATTTACCAAAGCCATCTACCCTGCGGTGTTTAACTACTAATAAGCCCGGTTCAACAACTTCTAAAACAAAGCAAAAGCCGGGGATGATTTGCGTGGTTCCCCATATGTATAGTTCGCCTTCCTGTTCCCAAACGCCCAAATGTATCCCAGGCCGCTCAACTGCCGGGGCAAGTTTAATGAGTATATCAGCGGTTAGCGCTAAAGGAAATTCAAATATTAAAGGCTGACTGGTTTTATCCGGAGGTAAAAACGCCAATGATATTTTAGGTGAATGGCCCTCCTCCTTTCTAAGGCTTGCCCAAAACGCGGTATCAATAATTGCCTCAATTGATTGCTTTCCGGGTTCAGGAGCAAGATTTTTTTCGCCGCGTAAAAATGCTTCCGACAATTGGTGGGCAAAATGCCGTTCAATAGCCGACGAAGCCTTAAGAGCCGCTTTATAAGTAGGGTTTGATGATAAATATTGCGCTGGGATATTCATTTATTAATATGGGCAGGTAGTTAAACGTCCTAAAATTAAAACCTGATTTTCGCTAATGCAAATTACCAATAAAATATGACGTTGCTATGCCTTATTAAAATCGATGGACTATACCGCACAAAAAAGTCCTTTGGTTTTTACCAAAGGACTATAATTTGAGCTAAATGCGAAACTCTTATAGTGTTATATGCTTACTTTTCCTTTTCACCATCAAGACCATGCGCTTCGCGTTCAGCTTTATTACGTGCGTTTGATTCGGCGATCTCGTATTCCAGTTCAGGGTCGATGTTTGACTCTTCTACTTTCTTAGCCTTTTCCATCAGTTCTTCATGATGAGCCTGTAACCAGGCCAATTGCTTTTTACCGTATGAAACACGGGTAAATATCACAAAGAGAACTGGCACTATAAAAATAGATATGGTTGATGATGCGATCATCCCACCCAAAACCGTCCAGCCTATGGTATTTCTTGAAGCACCACCTGCACCTGTTGCCAGCGCCAATGGTAACACGCCTAATATAAATGCCAGTGAGGTCATGATAATAGGCCTTAAACGTAACCGTACAGCCTCCAGCGTTGATTGGATAAGTTCCTCACCCCTGTCGACCCTTATTTTAGCAAATTCAACAATAAGGATGGCATTTTTAGCCGATAAACCTATTAACGTTATCAAACCTATTTGCGCGTAAACGTTATTTGTAAGCGGCGGCAAGCAGGTAAGTGCCACAATGGCCCCAAAAGCGCTTATCGGCACAGCCAATAATACAGAGAATGGCACCGACCAGCTTTCATATAACGCCGCCAGAAACAGGAATACAAACATTATGGAAAACATAAAGATGTAAATGGTAATAGAACCAGCTTTTATCTCCTCGTAGCTTAGCCCCGAAAACTCATAGGTGTAACCACGGGGCAATGTTTTCGCTGCTATTGCTTTTAGTGCATCCAATGATTGACCGCTGCTATAACCATCAGGTATAGCGCCATCAACCTCAGCCGAACGGAAGATATTGAAGTGAGAAATAAGCGGTGGTGCAACTGTAGGTTTGTAGCTTATTAAAGTACTTAGCGGAACCATTGTACCAGCCTGGTTGCGGACATAATATTTATTAATATCAGACACCAAAGCCCTGTATGAAGTATCTGCCTGTACAACAACGTGATATGTTCTATTATATAAAGTAAAATTATTTACAAATAAGCTACCCATATAAGCCTGCATGGTTGAAAACACATCGGTAATATTAACACCCATTTTTTCACATTTCTCCCTGTCGACAGTAAGATCATAACTTGGTGTATGTGCCGAAAAATAACAGAATGCGGTTGATGTTGCCGGTACTTTTTTGGCAGCAGCAACAAACTTGTTTACAGCCTTTTCAAAGGCATGTATATCATCCGTTGAACTACCCTCTTCAATCTGCATGCTGAAACCTGCTGCAATACCAATACCACGAATTGGCGGCGGCGGTATTACTACAATATTGGCATTTTTAATACCTGCTTTGGCTATCCTGTTTTTTAGAACAGTTAATAGCCCCGGCATCATGGTTTGTTTGGTGGTACGCTGATCCCACGGTGTAAGCATAATGAACATGGAGCCACTATTTGAGGTAGCACCGCCATTTAGTATATTAAAACCGGATGAAGCTGTATAGTGCAATATACCTTTTGTGGAGCCCACTACCTTCATCAGTTTCTCCATCACTTCTACCGATTGGGCAGTTGAGGATGCATCGGGTAATGAATAAGTGATATATAAACGTCCGCCATCTTCAGTAGGCACAAAACCGGATGGCTTATTTTTGAATAATATAACAGTGGCAATACATATACAAACCAATATAATTACAACAAACTTTGAATGCTTAATACCCCTTTTTACACCATTTGAATATTTATAGGTTATTCTCTCAAACCAGTTATTAAACCAATCGAAAAATTTATCGAGCCAGTTTCTTTTTTGATGGTGCGACGGTCTTAATAACAAAGTACACAGCGCAGGGGTTAATGATAAAGCTATAAAGGCCGATAGTATAACAGATATAGCAATAGTGATGGCAAATTGCTGGTATAAACGGCCAACAATACCCGGTATAAAGCCTACCGGCACAAATACCGAAGCCAGGATAAGGGCGATCGCAATTACCGGGGCCGATATTTCTTTCATGGCATGATAAGTAGCCTCCTTGGGCGACATATGCTGCTCATCAATATAATGCTGCACGGCTTCCACCACAATAATGGCATCATCAACCACAATACCTATAGCCAGCACAAAGCCAAACATAGTCAGGGTATTTATGGTGAAGCCAAGCGGTATAAAGAATATAAAAGTTGATAATATGGAAACGGGGATAGCCACAATAGGAATGATAGTTGACCGCCAGTTTTGCAGGAACAGGAATACCACTATGGCAACAAGCCCAAGCGCTTTTAACAACGTACCCACCACTTCTTCCATCGATACCCTAATGATGGTTATAGATTCAAACGGAACTATATAATTTACATCGGCAGGGAAAGATTTTTTTAGCAGATTCAGCTCATTGTAAACATTATCTGCCGTTTGCAGCGCATTGCTTCCGGGTGATTGATATACCTGGATGATAGAACACCGGTTACCATCAACAAACGAGTTACTGGCAAATGTAAATTTGCCAAGTTCTACCCTTGCAACATCTTTCAGGTACACTAATGCGCCTGTAGATGGTATTGTTTTTACAACTATATTTTTGTAATCAGATGCTTTGTTAAGCATCCCGTTAACCAATATACCGGTTTCAAAAGCCTGTGATGAATTTTGCGGTGGCGAACCTACAGAACCGGCTGCTACATACACGTTTTGAGCATTTAATGCAGCTGTAACATCGGCAGGGGTTAAACTATAGGATGCCATTTTATCAGGGTTCATCCATATACGCATACTGAACTGATCGGCACGGGCACTAACATCACCCACACCCGGTACGCGCAATATCGCATCCTGAATAAATGTATTGGTGTAATTATCAAGAAAAGTAATATTATGCGTTTTTTTAGGTGAATAGATCGCTATCAGCATCAGCATATCCGGATTGCTGGCACGTACAGTTAAGCCCAGTTTACTTACTACCGCAGGCAGCGATGGTTGAGCTATCCCCAACCTGTTTTGTACGTTCAGCGCGGCTATTTGCACATTGGTACCGATGTTAAAAGTAACCCTTATGCCTATACCACCACTATTGGTACTGGTACTTTGCATGTATTCCATGCCGGGGGTACCGTTCACCTGCTCCTCAATTGGCGTGGCCACGGTTTGCTCTACGGTTTGGGCATCAGCACCCGTATATGAACCGTTAATAGATACGCTTGGTGGTGAAATATTAGGGTACTGATCTACTGCCAGATTGTTAATGCATATCACACCCGCAATCATTAATACAACAGATATAACGATAGCAGTTACCGGTCTTTTAATAAAGGTATTTGCAATCATGCGTGATCAGATTTACTCAATTCACGGGATTTATTTATTTCGTACTCCAATTCAGGATCTATATTCTGCGATTCAACCTTTTTCGCTTTTTCCATTAATTCAAGATGATGCGACTTCAGGTAATCCAACTTTTCTTTACCGTATGAGAAACGTGTTATTAATACATACAACACCGGTACAATAAATATTGCCAGGGTTGAGGCCGCAAACATACCGCCCAATACTGTATAACCTATTGTTCTACGAGCAACAGCACCTGCGCCTGTTGCCAATACCAATGGCAATACACCCAATATAAATGCCAGGGATGTCATGATGATTGGCCTTAAACGAAGGCTTACCGCGTCGAGCGTTGATTTTAGCAGGTCTTCACCCCTGTCAACTCGTACTTTGGCAAACTCTACAATCAGGATGGCGTTCTTGGCCGCCAAACCTATCAATGTAATCAGACCTATCTGGGCGTAAACGTTATCCGTTAAGCTTGGCACACAGTAAAGGGCTAATATCGCGCCAAATGCACCTATCGGTACAGCCAGCAATACCGAGAACGGCACCGACCAGCTTTCATACAAGGCTGCAAGGAATAAGAACACAAATGTTATAGAGAACATGAAAATATAAATGGTGGTTGAACCCGCCTTTATTTCCTCATAACTTAAGCCAGAGAATTCATAGGTATAACCTTCAGGTAATGTTTTTGCGGCGAGGTCCTGCATGGCAGCAAGCGCCTGTGAACTGCTGTAACCCGGGGCCGATGAACCATCAACCTCAGCTGTGCGGAATATATTAAAGTGCGATATCAGCGGAGCAGCATCTGTAGGCTGGTAGCTGATCACTGTACCCAGTGGCACCATAGTACCTGCCTGGTTACGTACATAATATTTGTTCATGTCCGATATCATGGTACGGTAAGCTGTATCAGCCTGCACCACAACGTGGAATGTACGGTTATACGTAGTAAAGTCATTGATATACAAACTACCCATAAAGGCTTGTATGGTAGTAAATACATCGCCTACGCTAACACCCAGCTTTTCGCACTTTTCACGATCAACAGTAAGATTATAGTTAGGGGTATGTGCCGTATAATAAGTATAAGCCTTAGTTATAGCCGGATTTTGATTAGCCGCGGCAACAAACTTATCAACCACCTTTTGGAAATCCTGTAAATTATCATTGGTGCTGCGTTGCTCAATCTGTATGCTAAAACCAACTGTAGTACCCACACCCGGTAAAGGCGAAGGTTGTATTACCTGTACGTTGGCACTCTTTATTCCTGCCTCTCTTATGCGCTTCTGCATTACAGCAACAATACCCGGAACCTGCTCACTGGTTTTGCTACGTTCATCCCATGGGGCAAGCTGGCAATAGATAGTACCGTTATTAGAGTTACTGGCATTGGTTACTACGTTTAATCCAGATAGTGCTGCATAATGCGCCACGCCCGGCGTTGAACCAACTACCTGCATTAACTTACTCATTAAGTTAACTGATGCCGCTGTTGATGAAGCCGGAGGTAACTGGAACGTCACATATAAGTTGCCATCATCTTCGGATGGGATAAACCCTGTAGGCTTAGACTGGAACAGGAAGTAAGCACCTGCGCAAAGACAAACCAATAGAATAACAATGTACTTTGATCCTTCAATACTTTTCTTTACACCTTTGGTGTAGCTGGCTGTTATACGCTCAAACCATGCGTTAAACTTAAAGAACAGTTTATTAATGCCTTTCGCATCCTTAGTTATACTGGTTGGCTTTAGCAACAACGTACAAAGCGCGGGGGTTAATGATAACGCGATGAAGGCCGATATAATTACTGATATAGCAATAGTGATAGCGAACTGTTGATATAAACGACCAACAATGCCCGGTATAAAGCCTACCGGTACGAACACCGCGGCAAGTATTAACGCGATAGCTACAACCGGTGCCGATATATCTTTCATGGCCTGGTAGGTACCTTCTTTGGCTGTCATACCCTCTTCATCAATATAATGCTGCACCGCCTCGACGACAATGATCGCGTCATCCACCACAATACCTATCGCCAATACAAAACCAAACATGGTTAAGGTATTTATAGTGAAGCCTAAAGGGATGAAAAAGCAGAATGTACCAAATATAGATACCGGGATAGCCAGCACAGGTATAAGCGTTGAACGCCAGTTTTGTAAGAACAGGTAAACCACAATAGCAACCAATCCGAGTGTTTTTAGCAATGTACCAACCACATCTTCCATGGAAACCTTTACAACGGTAACCGATTCAAACGGAACGCTGTACTGCACATCAGACGGAAATGTTTGCTTTAATTTAGCCAGCTCATCATATACACCCTGAGCAGTTTGCAAAGCATTACTACCAGGTGCCTGGTAAATTTGCAGGTATGATGCCCGGTGGCCATCAACAAATGAGTTACTTGAGAAAGTGAATTTACCCAGTTCAACCCTTGCAACATCCTTTAAGTAAACCAGCTCGCCGGTGGCAGGATTAGTCTTTACAATGATATTTTCAAACTCCGACACCTTGCTTAAACGGCCGTTCACCAATATACCAAGCTCATAAGTTTGGGTTGATGCCTGTGGCGGCACACCGGCGGTACCAGCAGCTACCTGAACGTTTTGTGCGTTTAGGGCATTAATTATGTCGGTAGGTGTTAAACTGTAGTTTGCCAGTTTCTCTGGGTTCATCCAGATACGCATACTGAAATCATCAGTAAAGCGGTTTATGCTGCCTACACCCGGCACACGCAATAAGGCGTCCTGAATAAATATATTGGTGTAGTTATCTAAAAAAGTAATGTTATGCGTGTTTTTGGGTGCATATATAGCAACCATCATCAGCATGCTTGGGTTTACCGCACGTACAGTTAAGCCCAAACGACTTACCACTGCCGGCAGCAACGGAGTTGCAATGCTCACACGGTTTTGCACATCAAGTGCGGCAACATCAATGTCGGTACCTATTTTAAAGGTAACGTTCATTTGCATCAAGCCATTGTTGGTGCTGTTGCTTTGCATGTATTCCATGCCGGGGGTACCATTCACCTGCTCCTCTATAGGAGTCGCAACCGTTTGCTCAACAGTTTGCGCGTCGGCACCTGTAAACTGGCCGTTCACCTGTACAACAGGTGGTGTAATATCCGGGTATTGGTCAATCGGTAAAACAAGTATACTTACAATACCAGTGATCACCAATACGATAGATATAACTATAGCAGTTACCGGTCTTTTAATAAAAGTATTAGCAATCATATATTATTTTATATCTATAGACAGTAGCCTGTATATTATCATTTCCCGCCTTTGCCGCCTGCTGAAGGGCCTATCTTATTAGCAGTTGTTATCTGCACATTATCGTGAAGCGTCTGCACGCCGTCAACTACTACTCTTTCACCCTCATCTATACCACTTTTTATCACAACGTTAGCACCTATTGTTTGCCCAACCTGTACTTTTTTCTCACTCGCTCTAAGCTGTTTTAGTTGATTCTTAGCTGAATCGGCACCTGCTTTAGGGTTATTAACCAATGTATCTTTAGCAACATATACAAAGTATTCGCCCATTTGCTCAACAACGGCTTTACTTGGTATAACCAGTTGTGGCTCTGTATCCTGATTATGTACCTTAACTACGCAGCTCATGCCCGTCCTTAAAACACCTTTTGGATTACTAAACACCAACCTGATTGTAATAGAACCTGTTTGTGAATCAACCGCACGGTCAATTACTGACATTTTGCCTGTAGCAGGATAAAGAGAGCCATCGGGCAATAAAATAGTAAATAATGAGTCGATAGTTTTCTTTGCAAACTGAAGTTTCTCAAATTTTGGTAATTGTTTTTCATTGATGACAAAATCAACCGCCATTGGATTATCCGTTGAGATCGTATTCAGCACAGTAGTACCAACTGTAACCACATTCCCTAGCTTTACCTGACTAAGGCCAATAGTACCGTCGAACGGAGCATAAATAGTAGAATAGCTCAAATTTGTTTTGGCTGATTTTACTGCTTGTTCAGATGATTTTACCGAGTTTTTAGCGTTTTGCAGGGTAATAACCGCGTGATCATACAATTGCTTGGCAACGGCGTTGTATTTATTTAAATAATCATACCTATCGGCATCCTGTTGCGATTGTACAAGCGTACCTTGTGAAACCTGCAGGTTAGCAACTGCCGCATCGTAAGCATCCTTATACAGGCGTTCATCAATAGTATACAGTTTCTGCCCTTTTTTAACATGGGTACCTTCGGTAAAAAATATGCCGGTAACAGCTCCCTGCACCTGCGGAAGCAAACTAACCTGGCTTAATGCTGCCGTTGTTGCCGGATATTTATCATAATACAAAACTGTTTTTTTGGTAACTTTTAATAAATTAACAGGTACCTCCGTATTTGCGGGTGGCTGTTTTTTTGCACAAGCAGCCAAAAGCAGGGAGCTTGCAAAAACGGTAGTTAAAATTGCTTTATTCATTTAGGGCTGTTGTTATGCGTTAGTAAGTTATGTTTCCCATTGCCTTCTGCAGATCGATCTTGCTCGACAATGTTTGGAACAGTGCGTTTAAGTAACTGATTTCTGATGATATAAGATTTGATTCGGCTGTTATCACATTTAAGTAGGCCACTATACCTTGCTTGTATTGTAAGGTCACCACAAAATAAGTGCGCTTGGCAAGGGTTACATTTTGTTGTAACAACTTTAAGTTATACAGGTTGCTTTTGTAACTACCCAACGCTGAGGTATATTCTGAATAGATCTGCGATTTTAGATCAACCTCACTCCAGTTCAGCACTTCCTCCTGTAATTTGGCCCTGTGCAAGCTGTGTATGCGCGATAGTCCGGTAAAAATAGGTATGCTGATGGATACACCAATTAATTGACTTGGATATGAGTTTGAAAACAGGTTTGACACCCGGCTATTCTCATAAGCCAGGTCATAATTATAAAAGGCAGATACAGTTGGCAGGAAGGATGTTCTATAATATTTAATCTGCTCGTTCTGAATATCCTTTTGCGTTTTTAGCTGTTGATACTCAATACGTTTTTCATAGGCTAACTGCTGGGTGGTATCCACGTTAATACTTTGTGCCATTTGCAGGGTATCAAAATTAACATTGAATTGCTTTTCAGGCGGATAGCCCATTAAGCGTTTTAACACAGCATATTGCGGTACTACAGTTTCATTGGCTTGCTTTAATGAAGCTTTTGAATTATTTAATGATATCGCAGCCTCTTCATAATCTGTTTCATCAACAATACCACCTTTATATTGGTGATAAGCATCGCGGAGATTTTTACCCAGGCGTGCAGTATCCTCTTTTAATACATTGATCTGCTCTAAAGTAAGCAACACGTTATAAAAAGACTTACTTACCGCCGATACCAGGTATATTTTGGTGCTGTCTGTAATTTGTTTAGACTGTGTAATCAACAATGGCGCACTTTTAGCTGCAAATAATAAACTGGGACTAAATATGGCCTGCGAAACAGCAAGCTCAGGTATAAAGCTATTGGCAGCGCTTGATTTTGTTGCAGTACTGCTTGAACTGGTGCCTGTACCAGTTGTTGCACTTGAATAGTTGGATTGTTGTATGTAATGTACACCACTACCGGTAGCGTTAACTTGTGGTAACCATGATGATAATGCTATTGCATTGGTTTCCCTTGTAATGCTTTGATTTATTAAGGTTTGGTTTAATCCGGGTTGATGTACCAATGCATAATCAATACATTGCTGTATGGTTAAAAACTCGCCGCCATTTCTGCTGATATCATTAATCGTAGCAAGCATCTTACTGGTATCAGGTGTTGGATCCTGCGCATAGCCAGCAAGTGACAGGCAGGAAAAAGTAACGATCAATAAAAACAACCGGATTTTGTCTGTATAAAAAAAGAAATCGGCTAATTTATAACAGTATGGTTTGCGGTTTGATAAATGATATTTCATAAACAGATGCTGATCCGGTATATGTAAGGTTTACCCTGTTATATACAGTTACTAATAATATGTGTTTGCAAAAATGGTAATTTGATGCATTATTACAGGTAACAATATTGTTAACTAGGTATTAGTGAATTAAACCACCCCATATTGTTGCTTATTTATCAATATTGTTACTTAATATTATAGTTTGAAACCGATATTAATTTGTGAGTACTTGGGCTTATAAATTATTGGGAGAGCTAAATTTAAACACTAAACAACTTAATTTCAGGCTAATGTATCAAAAAACTTCTGTCAAAATAGCTTTCATGGCTTTAACCGCTTTGGTGGCCTGGTTTGCTATCGTTTTACAGTTTTCAATATCGTTTTCAGTATATGTTACCGAGGGTAGAACATTTGGCGGTATACTGGTGCAGTTATTAAGCTATTTTACCATCCTGAGCAATATATTGGTTGCGAAAAGTTTAACACTACCGTTGTTGAACCCCACCGGCAGATGGGGAAAATACTTTTCATCAGCATCGGCAACTGGTGCAATTACGGTTTACATAGCAACCGTAGGCATAACTTATAATATAATATTGCGCAACCTGATTGTTTTGGAAGGCTTCTCCATACTTGCCAATGAGCTATTGCATGTAGTTGTTCCGGTACTGTACGTTATTTATTGGTTTCTTTTTGCAGCCAAGGCCAGGTTAAAATGGAGCGAAATATATTACTGGCTCATCTATCCACTGGTTTATTTGGTTTATATTTTGATAAGAGGCGCTATTAGTGGTTATTACCCCTATCCTTTTGTAGATGTTGGCAAACTGGGTTATGCAAGTGTAGCCATGAATTCATTGGGAATGATTATAGGTTTTGCAATACTTAGTGTACTACTTATTTTGGCAGGAAGGGCAATGTATAAATCCAATAATTAAGTTGTTGCATACTGCATTTTAATTATAGACACCTTAATATAAGTATTTAAAAATACCATATACGTTCAATCAGCCCCGGGCGGGCTATTTTCTTTATGGCTATCAGGACATTACACATAACATTTTGTTATCAAATATACTATTTTATTAAAACGCAAATAGTTATTTTTGAGGCCTTAAGATCTGATTATGTTTGACTTCCGCCTGCAAGTGTTTTATACCGTAGCTAAACGACTTAATTTTACTAAGGCGGCAGATGAGCTATTTATAAGTCAGCCTGCCGTAACTAAACATATAAAGGAACTGGAGAGCGAATTCAAGGTTTCTTTGTTTGAAAGAAGCGGAAATAAAAAGATCAGCCTCACTCCTGCCGGCGAAACACTTTTACAATACACAGGCAAACTTTTCACTACCTACCGCGAACTGGAATACGACATGAATATGCTGGTTGATCAGCACAATGGCGTGTTACATATTGGCGCCAGCACCACGGTTGCACAATACATTATACCACCAATACTGGCACAATTCCATAAAAAATTTAAGGATATAAAAGTGCTGCTGATAACCGGCAATACTGAAGATATGGAGCAGGCATTACTCGACAGGAATATTGAGATCGGTATAATTGAGGGTATATCACGCAACCCGCAAATTAAATACGAAGAGTATTTGCAGGATGAACTGGTACTGGTAAGCGCAGCAAATAATAATCTGATAAAAAAGGTAACCATAAAGCCTGATGAGCTAAAAAACTATCCCTTGCTCTTACGTGAACCGGGGTCAGGTACATTGGATGTAATTGCCCATGCTTTAAAACCTCATCATATAAAACTATCAGACCTACATATTGAGATGCAACTTGGAGGTAGTGAGAGTATAAAATCATACGTGTTACATAGTAATTGCCTTGCATTTTTATCGATCCATTCTATTTTAAAAGAATTACGAAATAATGAATGCCGCATAATTGATATTAAAGGTCTCACTGTTGAACGTCCTTTTCATTTCATACAGCTGCATGGCCAGTCATCGCCCCTGGCTGAATTATTTATCCGCTTTGCCCGTAATTATAAAGTAGGTTAGGGTAAAGAGCAAATTTCCTTTAAACCTAAATCCCTATTCGACAAATACCATAACTAAATGTTATCAATAATTACATTTAATGATAAAAACCTCTTTATAAATTGGCCGACCTTTGATCTATTAAAACAAAGGTCATGTACACACAAAATACATCAATTAAAAATAACGGCTTATTACTGCATGTAAATGATAATGCCAGTAAGGCAATATTTATTGGTTGCGTTATACTTTGCTTAAGCCCATTTGTAAGTCCGGCTATTGCATTGCTGATGGGACTTATTGTAGCGCAACTTACAGGCCACCCTTATATGCAGCTGAACCACAAAGCCACACATTTACTACTCCAGGTATCAGTTGTTGGCTTAGGCTTCGGTATGAATGTTCACAGTGCCCTGCAAGCTGGCAAAGAAGGCATATTATTTACCATAGCTTCTATCACATCAACATTAGTTTTTGGTTATTTTTTAGGCAGATGGTTAAAAATTGAGAAAAAGACCTCATACCTCATCTCAACAGGTACGGCCATTTGTGGCGGCAGCGCCATAGCAGCAATTTCCCCGGTAATAAAAGCCGAAGAAAAGCAAATATCTATAGCGCTTGGCTGTGTTTTTATATTCAACTCAATAGCACTGTTTATCTTCCCTGGTATAGGGCATCATTTTAACCTTTCACAAACCCAGTTTGGCTTATGGTGCGCTATTGCCATACATGATACAAGTTCAGTAGTTGGAGCCGCAAGCAAATATGGCGTCCATGCACTTGAAGTAGCCACTACTGTAAAACTGGCAAGAGCACTATGGATCATCCCGGTTGCCTTTATGTCGACCTTTATCTTCAAAAACAAATCAAAAAAAATCAGTATCCCCTACTTTATAGGCTTGTTTATATTGGCCATGGTGGCAAATACCTATATTCCGACAGTATCAATTGTTAGTCCCTACATTATATTAATTGCCAAAGCAGGCTTAACACTTACTTTGTTTTTAATAGGTGCGGGATTATCAAGGCAGGTTTTAGTATCAGTTGGTTTTAAACCATTATTCCAGGGTCTTGTGCTTTGGATTGCTATATCATCCACTGCATTATATGCGGTAATGCATCTCGCATAATCACTAAAAAACCCTTTTAAAAGTAAAACCCGGTGTTATTAATACCGGGTTTTACTTTTTATATAAGAATAAATGATTAATTATCTGCGATGTTCACCACCCGGTGCAGCCTGATGCTGCGGTTGCGGGCGTGGCTGACTATGCTGTTGTGGTTGACTATGCTGCTGCGGTTGACTATGCTGCTGCGGTTGCCCCATAGGCCTTTGAGCAGGAGCACGATTAACCTGGTGTTGTTGCATGCTTATTCTTTGAGGAGCATTGTGTTGAGCACTTGGCTGCCTGCTGGTGTTAGCACGTTGAGCATTCATATTCGACCGAGCAACAGAACGCTGTGCATTAGCTTGATGATTAGTTGCTCTAGCCTGATTATTGGTAGCTCTAGCCACAGAACGCTGCGCATTTGCAGAATGGTTTGTTGCCCTTGCAACTGAATGTTGAGCATTAGCCTGATGATTGGTTGCTCTTGCCGTAACACGTTGTGCATTAGCCTGACGGTTTACTGCTCTCGTATTAGCACGTTCTGCAGCTACAGCCGGACGACCGTGGTTAACAGATGCAAACTGACTACGGTTTGTACTTGCTGTACGCTGGTGAGCCATTTGGTTTGATGTAGCCGGAATGTGCCTGTCGCGGGCAGCCATTTGATCATTTCGTGTTGGCCTTGCTGTTACACCACCGCGGCCATTAAAACTAGCCCGGCTATTATTGTGCACATAATTATTGTTTATATAAGTATTATGAATAATGGTTCTGTTAACACGAGTTACAGATGTGTTGTAAGCAAAGTGGCCACCACTCCATCTACCACCGTAATAACCAGAGCCACCATAACCAAAGCCATAGTTAATACCACCATAGAAACCTACGTGCGGGCCCCAATAACCTGAATGGAACGCGTAAATGCCGCCATCAAAACCCCACCATGCCGGTGTCCATAATACGCCAATGCTTGGTGGTGCCACCCAAACACCCGGTACCCAATAATAACCATTATCGCCATATGCCCAGTAACCTGGTGTCCATATGTAACCATCTGCAGGGCAAATTGGCTGTTCATATACCGGTATAGCCGGTGGCCCTATACGCACCGATAAGCCTACACTTACCTGTGCATGTAACTGGGGTGCTGCAATTGCAAGGCCCGCAATTAATATGACACTTTTTATTATCTTTTTCATTGTAGTATGTTTCTTATTATAACAAAATATTTGAGAAATAGTTTATAAATTATTTTTTTAATATTTATAAATTACTTAAAATCAATATATTATTCAGATTATTAAATAACAAAAGGTCCCTGTGCGTAATGCACAGGGACCTTTTGTTAAAAGTATATCTTATTTATTTGGCCGATATAATTTTTATTGCTGTAATCATTTTTATACACCTTGCAGGCTTTTTTTCATCCTGAACAATTATACGAAATGGCCCTTCGCCCGCCGGAAGTGGTTTGCCATCAACCATATCTGCTACAATAACAAGCCTATCAGTAAAATCTTTATCCAGCTCAGCTAAGGCAAACACAACCTGGTAGCCATCACCAGCATCTATCAATACATATTTTGTAAGATTCTTGCCTCTTAAATCTTTACCTGAGGAGACACCTGCTTTTTGGAGAATATCAGACAAAACCACGCCCGAATAAGTATGATCCTTGCCATCCTTGTCTTTACGTATAACTTCGGTTTGTTTAAATTTATTTAAGGAATCCAGGTTAATATCAAATGGCGCTTTTACTTCGCCTGTAATTTTAACCGAAACTTGATTAATGGTTGTTTGCGCCTCGCTTAAATACGGTGTTATAAATAAACCCAACAGGATTGTAAAAGCAATCAACGTAATTCTTTTCATGTTTTTAGTTGTAGGTGTGAAATTAAAGATATTCTACGAGCCAATAAATAAAATCAATGAGCGAAAGGGGATTTTTCATCCTGCTTATAGTTCTTGATAAATTCGGCGTAACTTTTCTTTATGTAAAGCACCATTTCATAATCCGTCATTTTTTTTGCCTCGGCTATGGTTGGGCGGTAATCATCCATAAAGTTGAGTAATGAATCCCCTTTTAAATTAGTGAGGGCGGTTATTTTTTGTTTGGAGAATGATCGGTCAACATAAGTATTTTCTTCATCCAGTAGCAGTGTCTTTTGCAGCTTGGTTTCGGGCGCCTTGTTTTTAGAGAGCAGATTAGCAACAGCTAATAAATTCACGCTGAGTATTGTTGTAGCGTTATTGGGCGCATCAATATAATTGTAAGGAATGTAAACGTAAGGATCAGTAGTTATAAACATATCTTTTAATCCCGGCGCCTTATAATCAAAAACAGAGGAAAATTGCCTGCGCACATTAATCGAATCCTGCCTGTAATTATGTCGGGCCCTTACATTAACATCCTTTAATAAAATGGAGCTTTGTTGCAGATATATGAGAAGTGTATCCGCTTTGGTTTTTCTATATATTCGTTTGTAAGGCTTGTAGCCCACACAGGTGATTTTTATAGTATCACCGGGAATAACGTTAGTCAAGCTAAACTGGCCCGAATACGAGGTAACTGTTACTTCTGATCTGGCCGCAATGGTTGCAAAAACTACGGGTAATTCGTCGCTCCTGTCAATAACAGTTCCGGTTAAATGCTGCGCAAAAATTGATAAGGGTAAAAGCATTAAAAGTAATATACCTGTAAGCCTCATTTTGTTGTGATGTTTTGGTTTGAATTATTGAATCTAATTTAACGTTTAACAGGCTATCTGGTAAAACTTTAACATACCTTAACAAATTCAACCGGCAATTTTTCAGCTTCAACTTGTTTTCAGAAATCGACGTTATATCGTACTGCTGCTTTAAAGTACGGGTATTTTCTGTCGATATCAGCAAAATTACTATAGTTCCCGTTCAGCCTGATGTAACCGGCTTCGGCAACAAGGGCTATATCCTTTATTATAAAATAGCTTAGTTCATTGGTGATGTTATGTAACAGGTATGATGATTTATTGCCATTAATAGTCCACATCCATCCACCACGGTAATTAATGCTGTAATATAGTTTATGATCAACGGCAATGGTGCCACCCGCATTAAATGCAAGTCCTGATTCATAATCATAATTTCTACCCTTATAAGTATAAGGATCGGGCACACCAGCTAAAAGTATGCCGCCTGCGCCAAAAGCGGTGTTTATAAACATCCCATTATCAATCTTAAACTTTGAGAACAGGTTAAACTTAACACTTTGCCCACCATAAAAGAATGCCGAATTATGGATATAATCATAATTGGCCGATAGTATCAGCAGATGTTGAACAACATCCGTTGATTTAAGTTCCCAACCGGTTAATGAGCCGTAAATACTAACCATGTTAAGCGCGGTACTATCGTCCTTACCAATTTCAGCATTTACAACAAAATTGCTGAAAGGTTTCTCATAACCCTCATCCGGGTCGCCGTATATAAGTTTTGCATGGGCGTACCAACCCTTACTGCCATTTTGAAACGGGTTATTATTACCCACATTATATTCCCTGAAACCAAAATCAAGCTGAGCAGATATCTTACTGGAATCGCGCAATGCTGGATTGGTATTTACTTTACCCCACCTGCCATCTGTTATCCGGGTCAAGCCGTTCATCGGGTTTATCAGGAAAGCCAGCACTTCATCAGCCTGGCGTTTAAAGCCTGTGGCGGTATTGTCAATGATCTTGTTTGATAAACGGTAAGTCATCTCGCCTATAACTGCACCACCAAAGGTTGTGTTTATAAAATCATTAGGCGATGGCGGTTGCTTCTCGGCAAATGTTTCCCACAGGTAGCTACCTGTGGCTGTAGCCGGCACAGATTGCCAAAAGCTGTAGCCATTGGCCCTGAAAGCGCTATAAAACAGGCTTCCATGATATGGATGGCCAAATTGGTTAGTAGTAAACTCATCATCATCAAACTCCCAACTGCTGGGCTTTAAATTATGCCATGTTGACCTCCAGGAGATCATGGCAAAATCAGCTTGTACAATATACCGGTCATAAATAAATGGGGTTAATTCAGCTATCCCCAAAAAGAGTGCTGCACGGCCAAAATGTTTTTTCCTTATCGTATCAGGGAATGGATCTTTCTTAAAAGTATTAATTGATGGCGGTTCTGGGAAAGAGACCAATTGAGCTTGCGCGAAATTTGCAAAGCAAAGCGAGATTATGGTAAAAAAGAAAGGGATAGATATTTTCTTCTTTAAATAAGTCCGGTTTAATGGCATACGCAGATAGGTTGAATACCTAAAAATACCAAAACTGAATGATATGTTTTAACGAATTGTTAATATATCATGAAGATGTTAAAATTTATGACTTTGCTTTTGTTCAAACTAAACTAAAGCAAACTGCTTAAAACGATGGGTAAAGTGCTTGTTATGAAACAATATCCAATCGTCAAACCGAACGAAAACAAATTATACAATCATCTTTAACAATAATTAACTAAAAGCATCCAATAGCTGTAATAAATAACATTGATATTAGCATAAACAACCTGTAAATGAAATTCTACCTAACCTGTATTCTGATTCTCTTAATAAATCTGTCCGCATTTTCACAACAAGTTACAGTTAACGGTAAGGTAACCGATGAAAATAATAAGCCCATTCCCTTTGCCAGCATATATATTAAAAACACAACTAAAGGGACTTCGGCAAACAGTGAGGGCGAATATATTTTACAATTAACACCAGGCACATACAATGTGCAATATAAAGCTGTCGGCTATAAACAGGAAAGTCGTGAGGTTGAGCTAAAAACCAGTAAAACATTAAATGTGAGTTTAAAAACAGAGGCTTACCTGTTGAATGCTGTGGTAATCCGTGCGGGTGGAGAAGATCCGGCTTACGCCATTATCCGCAAGGCGATCAAAAAACGCAAGGCGCATTTAAAGGAAGTAAATGCTTATACCTGTACAGTTTACATAAAGGGATTGCAAAAAATGCTGGATGCCCCTAAAAAATTCATGGGATTTGATGTGCAAAAGGCAACCCGCGAGGCTGGGCTCGACTCTAACCGCAGGGGAATAATTTACCTGTCGGAATCACAATCGAAATATAGCTTTCAACAACCTGATAATGTGCATGAGGAAATGATATCATCAAAGGTATCGGGCAGTAATAAAGCCTTTAGCTATAACCGTGCATCGGATGTAAAAGTTGATTTTTATGAGAATATCCAGAACTGGGAAGGCCTGAGCAACAGGCCCGTAATATCACCAATTGCTGATAATGCACTATTTTACTACAACTATAAATGGATGGGTGAAAGCATCGAGAATGGTGAAACAGTAGATAAAATAAAAGTTACACCTAAACGCTTGTATGACGCTTGCTTCCAGGGTTATATATACATTTTAGAAAACGACTGGCGTATATACGGACTGGATCTGTTCATCACAAAAAAACAGAATATAAATTTTGTAGATACCCTGAAATTCAGCGAACAGTTTTTTCCTGTAAGCCCGAAAGTTTGGATGCCATCATCAGTTAAATTTGAATTTACTGCAGGCTTGCTTGGCTTTAAGATAGGTGGGTATTATATATCTGTTTATAAGGACTATGATCTTAACCCTACCTTCACCAAAAAAGAATTCAATGAAGTGCTGCTGATTAAACCGGGTGTAAATAAAAAAGATTCTGTGTTCTGGGAAAACGAGCGACCAATACCGCTAACCGATGAGGAAAAGACCGATTATCAGAAAAAAGCGATACTGGCTAAAAAGCGTGAATCAAAACCTTACCTCGATTCGCTGGATAAGGTGAATAATAAATTTAGTCCGGGTGAATTTCTGCTTGGCGGATATCATTATCGCAACCGTTATGAGCATGAATATTACAATTTCGACCCATTGCTGACCGCGATAAAATTTAACACCGTACAGGGTTTTGCTATAAACTATGGTGCTTCCTTCAGTAAACGGATTGATAGTATCAATAATCGTTACTTGATTATCACGGCTAAGGCCGGTTATGGTTTTTCTGATCATAGATTTACAGGTACCATAAATACCAGCATCCCCGTTGGTAGTTTCACGCTTGGCATAAATGGCGGTTCGGAAATTACTGATCTGAACAATACTCAACCAATTTCCTCATTCCTGAACTCAATGTATAGTCTGTTTGAGCGGGAAAACTATGAAAAGCTGTATCAAAAGCAATATGTATCAGCATCGCTGCATAAACGTATAATTGGCGGCTGGCAGGCCACCGCGAGCGCGGAATATGCTGATAGAAAATGGTTGCCAAATGCATCCTCTTATAGTTTTTATAATCCCGGTAATAAAGATTATACATCAAACAACCCGCTATTACCCAATCAGGATGTTCCTTTATTCCCGGAAAACCAATCGTTTAAAGTTACCATACGTACCACTTATGATTTCAGCGATAAGTATGAAACCTATCCCGATGGCAGGCATTACCTACCGTCAGATTATCCAACTATTGGCCTAACGTATACCAAGGGGATTAAAAACCTACTGGGTTCGGATGTGGATTATGATCTGCTGTCTGCCGATATATCAAAATCTAATATCAGCATGGGGGTATTTGGAAAAACATCGTTTTACGTAGGTGCCGGTAAGTTCTTAAACAGTAACAGTATTTTTTATCCCGATTATAAACAGTTCTCAGGCAATCAGATCTTATTTTCAAACGGCGGTATCAATACATTTTTACTGTTGAACTATTACACATTCAGCACCTATACAGAGTATGTTGAGGCACACCTGGAGCATAATTTTTCAGGTTTTATCCTGAATAAGATCCCGCTGATAAGAAAATTAAAGTTGCAGGAAATAGTGGATGTAAATTATTTAAGCACGCCAACATTAAAGAACTATACCGAGCTGGGTTTCGGCCTGCAATACTTGAATTTCCGTATCATGTACGGCACTTCATTCAATAGCGGCAGTAATACAAATTCGGCAATAAGGTTGGGGATAAGTTTTTAAACTATGAATTGAAAAACATGTCATGCCGAACTTATTTCAGCAATAAACCTAATTGTCATTTCGAACGAGGTACGAAGAGAAAACTTCTTCAACTTGTATAGTTCGTATTGCAGATCGAAGAAGATTTCTCTCTATCGTTCGAAATGACATAGGTAATAGATGATTATTCTATTCACCAATATACTTCAACACCTGCATTTGCTCATCATCACCCAGCAGATCACCATCATATTTCCATTTATCATCTTCTGTAATAATGATCTTGCCTAAATAATCAGGATTATCTTTATCCGACAGTTCATCATTTATGTCATTAATCTCAAGCGGCTCTGTAAACAATGCGGACTCATCATCAAAAGCATCCTTATAAATCTTATAAACACCGGTATTTTGTAAGCTACCATTGTCATCTTCTTCTAAAACAGGTTCAATAATAACTTTTCTTGGCGAGCCATCAGATTGGGTTAAACTTAATTGTACCGGAGTCTTCATGTTGATGTGGTTAATGATATGTATACATGAAGATAACAATTATTGTTTGAAACCAATTTAAATGTAGGCTATCCATTTTTCATATCTCTTATATATTGCCGTATTTTGGCCTTATCAGCCTGCGCTTTGGTGAGTTTTAGCGCGGTTTCAAAATTGGCTATGGCACATGTATTTTCTATTCCGGAATACAGGTAGCCCATTAAACAATGGTATAGATAATTGCCGTTTAGCCCTAATTTCTCGGCTTCAATAATTGCGGCCTCCTTCCCTATTGTTTTTGATAACGCATAAGTACGGTTAAGCGCAGCTATAGGCGAATATTCCAGTATCAGCAAGGTGTTATAAAGCTGCAAAATATGCTCCCATTTATCCGCAGTTCTGGTAGTGTGCCAATAAGCTATAGCAGCTTCTACATGATATTTTGAGATGGTATTTCCAACGGAGGCTTTGTTTAAATAATGCTGCCCCCTTGCAATCAATTCATCATCCCAAAGTGAGGTATCCTGCTCTTCGTACAAAACTGATTCGCCGTGTTGCCCCAGCCTGGCCTCAAATCTTGATGAGTGAAAACACATCAGTGCCAGCAAAGCATTTACAGTTGGCTGGCTTGTTGCTTCATTTCCTATGAGCAGATAGGTTAGCCGCATCGCTTCAAGGCAAAGATTCTTTCGGAGTGATGTATTTTGCGACAATGAATAATAACCCTCGTTAAACAACAGGTACAGCGTTGTGAGCACCGTATTAAGCCTGGAGGCCACTTCTTCTTTATTCGGAAACTCTATTTTAACCTTTTCGGCCCTTAATTTTTCCTTCGCCCTAAAAAGACGTTTATTAATGGTTTCTTTATTAGTTAAAAAGGCATCAGCAATTTCTTCAATACCGAACCTGCAGAGTATCCGTAATGATAAGCCTATCTGCGCCTCAGCAGGTATAACAGGGTTGCAAATAGCAAACATCATTTGCAACTGACTGTCAGTTATGTTCTTGCCTGACAGGTCTATTTCTATTTCATAAGTTTCGGGGGAATTGTACGCTACTGCGCCGACTATCTTATCAGAGAACAGCTGGTTACGTTTTAAATAGTCTTTGGCTTTATTTTTTGATACTGCATATAGCCAGGCCACAGGATTATCGGGCAAACCCTTTTGGCCCCAGGTTTCGGCGGCCTGCATAAAGGTATCACTTACTATATCTTCGGCAACCTCAATATGATCAAAGCCGAAAAATTTACCGAGTACAGCTGTTATTTTGCTGTACTCGGTACGGAACAGGTTTGGTATAAGCTCTTTGTCTTTTTCCATAAAAGAAGTTGCTTATACGCTAAACGGCTGTACCTTCACATACAACTGTAGGTATAATACTCCTTACCTCAACACAGCCCCCGGCGTTAAATACCGGGCAGCCTTTGGCCAGTTCAATGGCTTCTTCAAGTGTTTCAGTTTTTACAATAATGTAGCCGCTTATCATTTCCTTAATTTCGGCATAAGGACCGTCGGTTACCATATTGTTTTTTCTAACCACTGCACCCTCGAACCCAAGCCTGTTGCCAGGGTTTGATAATTTGTTTTGTGCCGCCATGCCGCCCATCCAATCGCGCCATTGCTTTAAAATATCCTGCATTTGTTCAGGTGAGAACTGTACATCAGGATTCTGTTCATTTCTGAAGATCAAACTAAATTCATTCATGGTTTTAAGTTTTTAATTTATATACCTCAATGACGATCGGCTGTTTGATAATTGGACAGCCCACTGAAAATTATTTTTAAATTAACTTACCTGGAACTTCTCCCTGTATTCAGTGGGTGTCATACCTACCGATTTTCTGAAAATCTTTCGGAACGCTTTAGGGTCATTGTAACCTGAGGTATAGATAACCTCGGTCATTTGCTTATCGGTTTGCTCCAGCAGCTTTTTAGCTGCTGCAATGCGGGTATGCTGTAAGTATTCAATAGGTGTAATGCCGGTAACCTGTTTAAATCGGCGTACAATATTGCGGCGACTGGCGGGTATATCCTTTATGATCTCTTCAATGGTACAGGAATCACCATAATTACTTTCAATTTTTTGTTGTGCCGATGCCACCAGTTCATCATGATGGTTATGAAATGGCTGGAAAGTACTGAAATAAGATTGGCTATCCCTGTCCATATCAATGGCGAAGAATTTGGCCGTACGTACAGCCTTATCCGCGCCACAATATTTTTGTATCAGGTGCAATAATAAATGAAAGGTTGATGTTGCACCTCCGCTGGTATATAGCCGACCATCTTCAGTAACGGTTTTATCAGCCTTAAGCTTTATAGCCGGAAATGCTGATGCAAAACCGTTACAGGCATCAACGTGAGTAGTAGCAACTTTGCCATTAAGCAAACCTGTAGCACCTAGCAAAAATGCACCGGTACAAAAGGTAGCTATCTCCGCCCCTGTTTTATATTGATTGATTATCCAGGGTAAAAACTCATGGTTCTCATATATGGCCTGTTGTATATTATCGGTATTAAATGCGGGTATCAGCACCAGGTCTTTCGGCGCGGTATCATCAATGCATTCACATTCGTATCCCATTAGCGAATACTCATCATCCCGGGTATTTAACAAGGTAATGTTAAAAGGATTTTCCTGCCCCGCATTGGTATAAAACTTGTTTACAGTTTCAAAAACATCCAATATGGCTGCTATGCTCAATAGCCGGTTTTGTTTGGTTATTAAAAGGCCTGTCTCAATCATAATTGGTTAAGTATTAAATGTAAACATAATAATTTTGTCTTAAATGCCCCCTAATATTGACTTTTTTCGCCATTAAATATTAATTCCCTATTGATACATTTGATTTGTAAACCAAAATAACAATTATGAGTAACAGGGTAATGCATTTTGAAATACCATCAGATAACCCGGAAGCCAACATGAAATTCTTCAGCGAAGCTTTCGGCTGGACATTTAAACAACTTGGCGATCGTCCCTACTGGCTGGCAGTTTCTGGCGATGGCAACACGCCGGGTATAAATGGAGCTATAATGAAAAAACGTGCTGTTGGTCAGCCATTGGTAAATTCTATTTTAGTTGATGATATTGACGATGCAGTAAAAAATATTGAGAAAGCAGGTGGCAGGATCCATATTCCTAAAATGTACGCTCCGGGTTATGGCTGCATAGCCTTTTTTGCCGATCCTGACGGCAACATGCATGGCATTATGCAACCTGATGAAAACATAAAATGAATATAAATATGATAGATAACAATAAAACACTCTCAGAAATCAACAAAACCTTTGAGGAATTTATACTGATACTTTCCTCATTTTATGATGAACAGATCAATAAAATTCCTTTTGAGGGCAGCTGGACACCCGGACAAGTCACACAGCATATTATCCTGTCGGTTTCAGGATTTGTTGACCTGATGAATGGCCCCGACGAGGAAACTACAAGGCAACCTAATGTGTATGTAGCTAATATCAGGGAGGCATTTTTAAATTTCGACATAAGAATGCAGTCGCCTGATTTTGTAATTCCTCCTGCTAAAAATTATAATAAAGAAGAATTGTTGCTTACATTAGATCAACTAAAAACCCAATTAAACCAGATCATACCTGTAAAGGATATGACCAAAACATGCACTGGCTTTGAATTACCTGTGTTTGGTCACCTAACAAGAACCGAATTAGCAAACTTTATTGAAGTGCATACAAAAAGGCATCTTCATCAATTAAAAAACATCTATAACAAAATCAATTACTAAAATTAAAATCACTATGAAATTTATCGAAGTAGTCTCTATCCCGGTAAGCGACCAGCAAGTTGCTAAGGAATTTTACCTTAAAATTGGCTTTGAACTTATAATTGAGGCCCCTATGGGCGATGGCAGCACATGGTTACAATTAGGTTTAGCCGGACAAGCAACATCTATATCATTAGTAACCTGGTTTAAAAATATAGCTCCCGGCTCATCGCAGGGCCTGGTATTGTACACCGATGATATTGAAAAGGAAGTGGCTGAATTAAGAGCAAAGGGCATAACCATGAAAGATATTGACCCTACCCCGTGGGGCAAATTTTCAGAGTTTTCTGATCCCGATGGTAACAGCATGGTTTTGCGCCAGCCATAATATATCCATTTAATTATGGTAGAGGTTTTCAAAACAAATATTGCTAAAGTTGGTCAGTCAAAATTACTGGTCAAAAAGCTATTGCAGCATTTTCCCTCAAGCTACATTAATTTCGATCTGGATGATTGCGATAATGTATTGCGGGTTGAGGGTGATAATATTTGTCCTGAAAAAATAATCACACTGGTAACTGAGCACGGTTACCAGTGTGAAGCTTTAGCCTGAGTAATTGTCTTCGTTCCTTACAGCAATGACGCATGGTTAGAGACTTACGAAGTTTTTAAAACTTCGTAAGTCTTTTTCTAAGCCGACTACCTATACGTCTCCTTGTGATTAAAATCAAATATCCTTGAAATAGTGAACCCTATACGGTATTGCCCTTTTGAAAAGTTTTCCCGTGTATTACTTAAATAATTGATAGGATCAATCGCGTTAGCATTGGTTATGTTAAGAGTAAACACGTGACCGCCGGTTTCAATCTCAATACCAAATCCAAGCGGATCATGGAAACCATTGGCTGATGTGCGGAAAGATGAGAAAGGATGCGCATAATCAACCAATACACTCATATGATTGGTTACTTTTAGCTTAGCCGCGCCAGCCAGGTTAAAAAAATGTGTTTCAATTCCGAGAACGTTAGGATCAGCAGTATTGGTGCTCAAATAACCCGGGGATACCTGTAAGGTAAATATTGAGGTTATCTCTCTTGAGATGATCGCCTGCCCGAACCACGACAAACGGTCGCTGAAGGTATCATACGATCCGTAAGTATTTACACCCGATTCGCCAAGCAATGTTAGTGACACCGGTATGCTGCTATCGCTGGTTTCATGCAATACAGCATATTTAAGGTCGAGATTAACTAACTTGCCGAAAGTGCTTCTACCAAAATCAACATTCAGGTTATCGGTTAAACCGTATTCCAAGCCGATGTATACATCATTAATATCATCCAGTCCATAAAAAACCTGTCCGCCGCCATTCTTTCCAGCCAGATCACCAAAACGGTGGATGATCTGAAAATTAAGGTTGTTCTTTTTTACCGTTTGTGTGCTTTGCGATAAAATAAGCCTTGTTGATTTAAAGGCAACAACAGGATGTTTTTTATCATCAGTGCTCATCGAGTTCAATAATGAATCAGCCGATGAGGTTGAACTTTTACTTTTAGTTGTATCGGTTTGCTGTGCTATTAAGCCCTTGCTGATGATGAGCAGGCTAAATAAAATGAGGTACTTTTTCATGTGATATAGTATTGTGGTGTGTTATTTATTAAGTGTATAAGTTGCCGAAACATTCATTTTTATGGTTTCAGCTATGTTATGGAATACCAGCCGGGGTATTTCAATATGATGGTCGGCGCATTTTACCATAAACTCTGAGGTCATGGTTATCATCCCATTCTTTACTGTCACATTGCCGGGTATGGTTCTTTTTTGGGTGACACCATGCACGGTAAGCTCGCCGGTTACCGTTACCGCTGTGCTCCCGTCTTTTGTGATATCAACTTTCTCATTGATCTTTCCCTTAAAGGTTGCCCGAGGGTATTTATCACTCTCCATATAATCGGAGTTAAAATGCTCCTGCATTAATTCCTTATCAAACTTGAATGAACTGATAGCTACGCTGAAGGCTAATTCGCCGGTGGCAACATTGTAAACAGATGCTGCTGTGGATGTTGTGGCTTTAATATCTTCTATTGGAGCTGATGAAAAAAGACTGATAGTTGCATTTTTACAGGCATAGAGGGTCTGCCCCGCCTGGTTTGAGATGCTCATCCAGGCGAGTAAAATAAATGTTATGTGTTTCATATTTCTAGGGTTTTGATAGCGGGTTTATGTTCCAGGTGAGCCCTACCGCAACACCCGTTGTTTGCAGCCTCACCTGGCTGGCACCTACATTTGATAAAGGAAGTTTTAAATATGGTTGCACGCTTACACCGAATTTTGAATTTACCTGCCGGGTGTAAGTGGCCTGCAGGTTGAGTATGCTGAAGAAGTATTTATTGGGATTAGGTACATTAAAATAACCTGGCCCGCTTGAACCTGCCGCATAGTTAAAATCATAGCTTTCATGCAGCATTAAATAGGATGATATACCTGTGCCTACTGAAAACTTATTACGGTGTTTGGCATATAACTGGTAATCAACATTAAGCGGGATATCAAGCATACGGCAATCAGCCTGCACACTTACCGGGTTGGTAGGGAACTGGTAAGCAGTGTGGTAATTGTTAAAACCTGTCATATATGGTTTTGATGTATAGGTAACGCCTGTGCTGATAGTTAATTTTTTAAATACACCTGCTGAAAATAACAAACCAATATTTGTACCCACTTTAGAATCCTGTAATGAATTAACCCCATTCAGATCCGAAGCCGCAAGTACAGTTAATGCGTAGCGTGGATGTTGCGTAAATGATTTTTTTATAGTGACTTTATTTTGTGCTATTGCTTTTGTACTTGCCTTAGGCGATACATCAATTGTATCAATGTTTTGACCCGCTATTGTTGCATTATCATATACAGGCTGATTATTAAAGGCCAGCAATTCATCACCTGTTTGCCGGTTTTGTGCGCCAGGCAATTGTGTTACCCCGGTAGTATCGCGACGGACTCCATCAGCGGATGAGTTAATTGACGACTTATTTATAAAATTATGCCTGGTATAAGGTGAATTGTTATTAGTAAAATTGGCAGGTGTTAAATTCTTTTGTTGCCCAACAGCTTGTTGCTGAGTGGATCCGCCACTTTTACCGGGATTCTTTTGCTCATGGTTCGCAATATCATCTTTCATTTTCTGATCGTTAACAACAGTTTGCTGTGGTTTTTGCTGATGCATAACAACAGGTTTTAAAAACCATATGCCAAAAAGTATTAATAGCAAAGCAGCAACACCACTTAAAATTGGCAGCCAATAAATAATAGCAGGGCGTTTTTTATTGTCATCCAACATTTTTTCCATAGCGGCCCAATCATCATCCAGATGTGCTGAATGATCATCGGGATTTTCCAATCCGCTTTTAAAAATGTTATCTAACTCTTTATCCTTATCCATTTTCATCCCCTGATGTTATTGTTGAAGAAAAATGACCTCAAATTGTCTGTCCCATTTATTGCTACTATTGAATTAAAATCCATCCCCCTGTTATAATTAGTTTTATTAGCCATTGCATCGGCCTCAAAAACCATTTGTTTTAGCTTTTGCCTTGCTTTATGCAGGTTTGATTTAGATGTACCGGCATTTATATTCAGCATTTCGCCTATCTCCTCATGCGAGTAACCTTCAATTGCAAAAAGATTAAATACCGTTCTATACGCTTGCGGAAGCCGTTGCACCATATCCAAAAGATCATTATATCTCAGGTTTTTATCGGCCATATCGCCATCGCTCATATGCTCGGCCTTTTCAAGATCATCAGCATAAGCCATTTTAAGATTCGAGCGGTAGTAATCTATTGAAGTATTGATCATTATTTTACCCAGCCATGCCTTAAAAGGCTTGGCGCTATCATAGCTGTCAATGCGTGTAAATATCTTGAAAAAACCCTGATTCATCACTTCTGCAGCCTCATCCCTGTTGCCGGCGTAGCGCAAGCATATCCCCATAGCAAAGCCATAGAACGCTTTATAAAGCATCTTCTGGCTTTTCCTATCCTGCTTTTTACAGCCCCCGATCAGTTGATGTAGCTCTTCTTCGCCCATATGGGTTCTAAACTTTGCTTATGTAAATATCGTTTAATCTTTTCCTATCACGCAACACGATCCATAAAGGTTGCCTGCTGTCAGAAAAAAAAATAAAAAAATATTAAGGCGGATAAATACTGTGCAATTCAACTAAAAAAAACAGACTAATATTTAACTATTTTCTATTCATTTAAAAAGATTATAACTTACAGGTAAATTCTATTGTATTTATTTGGTATTATTGTTTTATGAGACCGCTGTCTATCCCTCATTACATCAATACTTACTTAAACGGTGAAAACTTTACAATTGATAAGCTCCCGGTTGTTAATGCTGCCTATCAAAAATTATTGAAAGGTGAACCCGAAGTTTCTATAGTGATGCCCGCCTATAATGAGGAAGCCACCATAGCACCTACCCTGGCCTCGTTGTGTAATAATATTACCAATAGATCGGTTGAGATTATTGTGGTTAACAACAATTCAAAAGATAACACAGAAAATCTTGTAAAAGCATGTGGCGTTACCTGTATACTTGAAACCACACAAGGTATCACACCTGCACGTAATGCAGGACTAGCTAAAGCTAAGGGAAAATACATCTTAAATGCTGATGCAGATACGATTTACCCTAAAGATTGGATAGAGGAAATGATTAAGCCCCTGGCTGATAATGATGATGTGGCTATAACTTATGGCCGTTTCTCATTTATCCCGGTTGGCAGCACAGGGCGTTTTACTTATTTTTTTTATGAGCATTTCTCTGATCTGAGCAAGCTATACAACAAGCACTTTAAGGCCGAAGCCGTGAACGTTTATGGCTTTAATTCCGGCTTCAGGCGTGAGCAGGGCTTGCAGGTTGATGGCTTTAATCACCCTCCCGGTACTAATGAGGATGGTTACCTGGCGCTCAAACTAAATAAAAAGGGATTTGGAAAACTCTTCAGGGTAACAAGCCCAAAAGCTATAGTATGGACAACTGATCGCCGTATTCAAATAGACGGAGGTATGTCAAAAGGATTAGTAATTCGGATAAAACGGTTATTTAACATCAAGTAACTACTGGTTAAATATCTCGGGGAATTCCGCTTTTAAGTTTACTAACACATCATTAATTACACGGTCAAGTTCCCGTACATGCGCATTCAGTTCATCGGGGCTGCTATTCTGGTAGTGTTCCAGTTGTAATATGGTATCCTTTAATACATCTACCTGGAAATGCCCTATCGATGATTTCATCTTGTGGGCCAACTGTCCTACCTCGCGCCAGTCGCCTTTTACTGCGGTTTCTTTAAGTAATTCATTGTCTTTACTTATAGTATCAGCAAATACGGAGATCAATTGTTCAAAAAACTCCTGGTTATTATCACTAATGGCATAAATCATAGCCAGATTGTATGGTTTACTATAACTCATATAATGGTTTATATAATGGAGGTATTAAGATAGTTAAATTCATCCATTAGTTTTATTAAATTATTAAGAAACAATAACAATGAATATTTCGTAAAAATAGTTGTTTTATAAACAACAGTTATTATACTTATTAAAGCATTAACAATTGTTTAACAAAACATCTACATTTCAATAAAACTTCTCTTTACAATAAAATTTTAATTATTTTAGCTACATCGTTTTTAATTTCCCTATGAGTTTACCCCCAGCTAATAAAATCAAAATCCTGATAGTTGAAGATGATGTATATATGCAGCTTATTTTAAAGCAATTCCTAAGCCATGTATATGAAACGGAAGTATGCGTTAATGGTATGGATGCGCTTACATCCATACAAAATGGCAACATTCCCGATCTGATCATTTCCGACCTTAATATCTCAAAATTAAACGGTCTTGAACTGATCAGCCAGCTGCAGGCGAGCGATTTCTTTAAAACTATACCGGTTATTATAGTATCGGGCGAGGATAGCTCTGAAAAAAGGATCATGTGTTTAAACAGTGGTGCCGACGATTACATCGTTAAGCCATTTAACCCCGCCGAACTTGAGGCGCGTGTGAGAGTAATATTACGAAGGATTAATAGATAGCCCACTATGACTGATTCTACCTCATCAAAAAGCGATCAAATAATTTCATTACTCCGTTTCGATGCTGAATTATATGCTGAATTAATTAACTCTTGCAATTTTGAAGGAAGGCAAATTATCAACTTTGAAACTGATGATGATCTGATTAATGAATGGCAGTCGAAAAATTTAAATATAGTCGCTATTATCTCGAAAAGCGACATATTGGGTAAATACGGTGTAAACCTTATTGAAAGTCTTCATAAAAAAAACCTGCCTGCTGTGCCTGTAATATTAATAGGCAAACACATGGATAAAAACTTGCGTAAAATTGCTTTGAGCGCCGGTATTACAGATTTTTTTACCCGGCCTGTTAATTTTGAGCATATTGAAAAACGTGTTAATTTTTTAATTAACAATTGGGCTGATCTTAAAACCAATTTAAAAACAAAACCTATTACCACTTATAAAACCCCATTTGGTAAACGCGCATTTGATATCTTTTTCTCGGGTTTGGCTTTATTGGGTTTATCACCTGTGTTTTTGGTCGTTTATTTGTGGATTAAGCTGGAATCAAAGGGCCCGGCATTTTATTATTCATTTAGGGTTGGTACCGGTTACCGGGTTTTTAAGTTTTACAAATTTCGCTCCATGTATGTAAATGCTGATCAAAGACTAAAAGACCTCAAGCATTTAAACCAATATAATATTGATGCGGCTGCGAATGATAAACAAACAACAGTTGCGGCAGATGCAGATAGTTTATGTAATGACTGCCTTTCATACGGCAAGTGCCAATTCCCACTATATGCTGATAAAGTAAGATGGTGCGAAAAACAATATATCGATTCACGGAAAACGATGGTTGGATCGGCATTCATTAAAATAAAGGACGATCCGCGTATTACCAAAATTGGCAACGTGATCAGGAATTTAAGTATTGATGAATTGCCGCAGCTGTGGAACGTATTTATCGGCAACATGAGTATTGTTGGCAACCGTCCGTTGCCATTGTATGAAGCTGAAAAACTAACCACTGATAAATATGCACTGCGTTTTGCAGCACCGGCAGGTATTACAGGCTTATGGCAGGTTGAAAAACGTGGTAAGGGCGATATGAGCGAAGAAGAAAGATTGATGCTGGATAATACTTATGCCCAAAATCATAGTCTTGCTACAGATTTGAAACTGATATTCAAAACCATACCGGCACTATTGCAAAAGGAAAACGTTTAAACACGTACCCACTCCTGCTTAGTAAAATCATATTGCTTAATAACTTTTGCCGGGTTACCGGCTGCAACTGAATATGGTGGTATACTTTTAGTTACTACTGAGCCACCGGCTACAACACTATGCTTGCCAACAGTTACACCCGAGGTTATCACCGAGTTGGCTGCGATCCAGCAATCATCCTCAATAATAATGGGCGCTACCAGGATCTTTTGCTGAGAGATGGGCATATTTACATCTGTATACTCATGGTTTAAGCCACTGGCAACTATATTTTGGGCGAATATTACGTTGTTGCCAATATTAACAGGGCCTATAATCACATTGCTCATGCCTATCAGGGTATTATCGCCAATGATCACATCACCCACTCCATTGTTGATAGTTGAGAAAGATTCAATGGTTGATTTTTTGCCTAGCTCAAATTTATTAAAAGGCAACACATCAACCCGTGTGCGCCATTTTATGCTTGATCCGCTCCCCCGTTTATGAACGAACGGGTTTACAAACCATTTCACCCACAGTCGTGGCCTTGCTTCACCGGTGGGTATAAGCATCCAATGTATGAACTTTTTTAGCCCTGGGTTACTTTTTATATTATCTTTTATCGACATAAACTGCTGTTAATTTAATAAGGCTATTGTCTTTTTGCCTTTTCCCAAATGGCGCTTTGCCTGCCTAATGAATAGCGCCTTATACCCATCAATACTGCATAATTCATCATACAAAAATAGTAGGGAATAAAAAATATCTTCACTTTTACATTCCGTTCTTCCATTATCCAGCCCAATATGGCCATCAGGTAAAATGCCACCTGGGCAATTAATAGCAGCTGATATATAAAGGAGCCATCCCCACTAAATACAATAATAAAATTAAGTATCAGCGCCAGTATCATCAGGAATGGCACAATAGTCCACCGTAATACCCGGTGACTAACATATTGAAACGAAAGCACAGGTATAGGAAATGGATTAAGCAATGATTTCAGCCAGATGATAGATTGTATACCACCCGCTGCTATCCTGATCTTGCGCTTCAATTCCTCAGTTACATTTTGCGATGCTGATTCTGTAGCATATGCTTCCGGCTCATATATAACACGATAACCTTTTTCGGCCACCAGTAATGATATCATAAAGTCATCCAATATGGTATCTGGCGATACAGGCACATAAAGTGATGTGCGAATACTAAACAGTTCGCCTGCAGCACCAACAACCGAATACAGTTCCGAATCCCATGTTTTTAGTTTGGATTCGTATTTCCAGTAGAAGCCCTCACCTGCTGTTGCATTATCAGCATCAGCATAAACCCTTTTTTCACCTGCTACCGCGCCAACCTTAGCATCACTATAGTGGCGGCATATGTTTACCAATGCTTCCGTATTTAAAAATGTGTTGGCATCGGTAAATATCACAATTTCAGTATTTACGGTATCCATTGCACGGTGTACGGCAGCAATTTTCCCTTTGCGCTCATTACTATGCATGTGCCTTATCTGCGGATATAGTTCAACTATTGCCGCTGTGCCATCTGTAGAGCCATCGGTAATAAAAACAAACTCCAGCTTGCTGGCAGGATAAGTTAATGAAAGACTATTCTTTATTTTCTCTTCCATCACCCCATCCTCGTTATAAGCAGCAACCACTAAGGTGCAGGTGGGCAAATTATCCATATCAACAATAGGTAATACAGGTTTTCCCTTTATTAGTCGCTTTATTTTTATTAAAACAAACAGTAATATACCATAACCAAAAAAGGCATAGAACGTAATGAACAGACTGATCCAGAATAATATTTTCATTTTTATTTAATGGGATATCCCAATTTTGTACTGTTAACGCCTTGTGTAATATTCCACCATATGGCATTAAACAACTGTTTTGTAAAGCCGTGATATCCTTTCTTTTTGTAGGCTATTATGTTACGCGGCACTACCAGGCATATAAAGTAAATATAAAAAAATAAGC
Source organism: Mucilaginibacter mallensis (assembly GCF_900105165.1). NCBI lineage: Bacteria > Pseudomonadati > Bacteroidota > Sphingobacteriia > Sphingobacteriales > Sphingobacteriaceae > Mucilaginibacter > Mucilaginibacter mallensis. The sequence goes on along the minus strand of NZ_LT629740.1, from coordinate 2,434,238 downwards.
GCGCCTGTATGGGCGCATTACGTCGAATGAACAGAATCCTGTTCCTGTTCATAAAATATTCCTTTAAGGCACTGGCCCTGCCTACCGATACGGATTCTTTATGAAAGATCAATGCTTTGGTTTCCACCCATATCTGGTAACCTTCCTTCTTAATATGATCGCACCAATCCATTTCTTCATAGTACAGGAAAAAATTTTCGGCCATTAAGCCAGCTTTATTAATCGCCTCTTTTCTTGCCATCATTGCTGCACCATGTGCGTATGCCGTGAGGCCTGTGCTATTGTCATACTGGCCTTTATCTATCTCAAACTGCCCCACACAATAATTACGGCAGGTATAATAATTCATTGAGGTAAAACCTGCATATTGCAGTGTATCAGGCTGATCAAAATAGCGAATCTTTGGTGACACCATACCAACTTCCGGATGTATATCCAGTATGCTGACTAACCTTCCTACCAGGCCTTCGGTAAATTCGGTATCGTTATTTACAAAAAAAAGATACTCGCCAGTGGCTTCTTTCACCCCTAAATTGTTCCCACCGGCAAAACCAAGGTTAACATCCGAACGTATAAATTTGAATGTGGGATATTTAGACTGCCACTTCGGTACATCATTAACTTTACTCCCATTATCAACTACAATTATCTCTATATTAGGATACGTGTTTGTTAAACTTATTGACGATAACAGTTGTTCAGTAATAAGCGGCTGATTATAGTTTACCGTAATAATGGAAACAGTGTTCATTTGGTGTTTATACGTAGATTAGCTGTAAATTAAATATTATAATTGAGCCGAGAAAATAATATTAAAAAGAAAGATGAGGATTTTCAACGCATTGCTGAAAATGAGGCCACTATTGACAAAAAACTCAGCGAACTGATCGATCTGATTTCAACAAAAGATATCAATATTGAGACCGCCAAAGAATTTCAACAGCGATTTCATAGCGCGATAAAGAAATCGGGAATCAAAAGTGATCAGATCGAGGCATTTAAAAGTTTAGATGACAAGGAGGCATCGCGCGAGGAATTGCTTGATGAATTCAGCATATTATTATCGGCCAATCAGTTCGGCAGTAAATTACCAAAGAAGCAGGAACGCGGCGAACGTCTTTCAAAAATTGTACTCGTAATTATCAGCCTGACCATGATAACGCTTGGTTTTGGTATGATCATTATGCCGGCCCCGCCCTATTTTGAAATGTTCACCATCTTTTATTTCAACGAAAATGACGGCATTACTATAATGGACCTTATCTCGCTATTAATTATATTAGCAGGGGTATATTTCCTCATTAAAGCTGTGGTTCGTGATCCCCTGAAGAAATGATATGATGAGCATTAATTTGAAAAAAATATTGTTGGTTGATGATAATCAATTGTTTCTAAAAATGTTATCAAAGGCATTTAAAAAATCCGGCATTGAATGTATTACAGCCGAATCGGGCTTTGACGCGCTTGAAATATTGAAAACCATTACCCCTGATGCCATATTATCAGACTATGAAATGCCAAATATGAATGGCATTGAATTCAGGGAGCAATTGATGGATGATAATGCATTAAATAATATCCCCTTTGTTTTTCTAACCTATATTACTGATAAGGAATTAATGGTGAAAGGCCTTAACCTTGAAGCCGTTGATTATGTAACAAAGGATACTCCTGTTAATGTTATCGTTTCAAAGCTCAACAACCTGATATATACCGTACACAAACAACAGGAGCTATCAAAACAGGAGCTTAAAAAAGCGGCTGAGGCACTGAATGTAAGATCAATACCTAACAAAACACCTGTGGTTGATGGATTTGAAATCAACTTCTGGCATCAGCCCTATCAGGACATTCCCGGTGGGGATTTCATTGATTTTATACAGGTTGATAATCGCTATACATTTATTGTTTTGGGTGATATTATGGGCAAAAAGTGGATGGCCTGGTTTTTTACCTTTAGTTTTTTAAGCTATGTAAGAGCAGCAATACGTTTCGGCATACTTAACCATGATTATTCCGTTGCCAGCATACTACAAAAGGTTAACGATGTGATATGTTATGATGATGTGTTAAAGGATATTCTTTCAAGCTTGTCGTTATTAATGATAGATAATGACACCCAACAAATAAGCTACTCAGGCGCGGGCGATCTGCCCCTATTGCATTATGAAGCAGAAACAGGGCAGCTTAAAAAAGTTTGTGCCGACGGTATATTACTTGGTATGCTTGCCAATAGTGTTTATACTGAGCAGCATATTAGCTTAGCCAATAACGACCAGCTATTCATCTTCACAGATGGAATGATCGATTTTTCGACTGATAAAGGTAAAAAGAGCGATTACGATGGTTTTATGAATAATCTTAAGCCATTCTTAAACAAAAGCAATAATTTTAAAGAGTTAGAGACAGATCTGTTTGAATCCGCACCGGCCACACGGGTTGATGACTGTAGTATTATAAATATTTATAGAACCGCTTAATATGATCAAATTAATTAAAGATGAAACTAATCATCTGTTAATAGAAATAACCGTTTCTGAAGCAAACCTTGAAAATGCTGATGCGTTTAAATCACAGGTTATACAATTGCTGGATGCCCATGCCAAAAGCTTGGTAATTGATTTTAATAAGGTTGAATACATTGATAGTTCATTTCTTGGCGCATTAGTTGCTGTTTTAAAACATGCTATAGCCATGAAGAAAGAGGTTATATTAATCGGCCTTAAAAAAGATGTACATGAGCTGTTATTATTGATCCGTTTGGATAAGGTTTTTAAAATTTATAGCAATTACAAAGAAGCATTAACACATTTATAATTATACTAACTGAATGGCCGGAAAGAGATTTGATTTTTTGAATAACGATGAAACCATTACTCCTGTTTTAAAGCAAATACTGGAATACATAAAAAGTGCGCTGCCTGCAAAAGTTAATGCTGACAACACACTATTTAAAGCAAAGATTATTATAACTGAATTACTTACAAACGCGTTAAAGCATTCCCATAGCAAAAACACTATAATTGATGTTAAGATCACCAATAAAATCCTAACCATAACAAAAACAAATTATAGCGATCCGCTTGCTTTAATAGCTAAAACTAATGCCAGCCGGCATACAGTTGCCATTACAAAAGATATGCTGCATACGCTATATGCTAAATTTACAGCTAAAGACCAGTTGCAGTTTATTTATGAGGAGAATAATATAGATGATACATCTTCAATAAATGATATTATAGAGCATTTTGGACTGCTCATTATAACCAAGGCTGCAGATATATTTGTTTATACCTATGACCATCATCTACGATCAAATACTTTTGTGGTAACTATAGAATATTAACTACTACACTTCCTCTGCGGCTCTTTTAGGCCTGAACTTTTGCCGTACTGCTGTTAGTACGGTTTTGCTTTCGTTCCAACCAACAGTATATACATGCCAGAAAGAGAATTTATGCCACTTGTTAAGTGCCCAGTAACCTATTATTACACCTACCAGTATAGGCATTACAGTAGTGATGGCAATACCGTAAATATTGCCGAATATCTTGACACCCAATATATCAAAGGTGATATTAGTAGCCAGCATTACCAGCACTTTATAAAAGTTGACTTTAGGTTTATGTATCACATCCAATGTAAGTGCAAAAAACCTGTCGGCCGGGTATAACAACGCAAATGTCAGAAATAGCCTGAACACATTTGCTGCTATAGTACTTGATGGCGTATGTCCCGCTATAATATAAATAGGAATATTTGCCAGCAGCCAACCTAATACCGCAATTGGTATCAGCAACAGTGTAAGCATACCAACGTATTTTTTCATCACATATATCACACTATCCTTATCGCCCAGGTTAAATGCTTTTGATAACGAAGGCATAGCGGTAGCCGCAAAACTGCGCAATATAATTTCAACCGCCTGCATCAATGTTTGGCCCAAGTTGTATATAGCCAATGCGCTATTACCCAACAGCATTTTTATGATCTGGGTATCTGAAAAACCAAACATATTAGCGCTCAAGGTAGTACCAACGCTAAATTTGCCAAAATCAAACAGATCTTTTATTCCTTTTTTTGTGCGTTTACTAAATGTGTTTATCCGCGACCAGCCAGTGCTGAGTGCAAATATACTGGTGACAAAATGTGAAAATACATAAGTCATTATTACCCATTCAAGGTTCATTCTTTTGAAGATCAACAGCAATACCATGTATACAGTAAAACCTCCCTGATTTACCAGGCGAACATATAATAACCTGTCGAACCGTTGCTCACCCTGTATAACACAGGTAGTTATAAACCATGGTAGCATACATATAAAGCATGGGGAGAACCACCGCAATAGCAAAACATAATCCTGATCGTGTATTTGATTTATAAAAAATAGAAAAGGAATGTTTATTACCACAAGTATACCAGTAATACACATACCAATAAACCATGCCGAGCCGGCAATTTCAGCAGCACGTTCAGGGCTTGAACCCGCGTAAAACTTAATAAAGGCTGTTGTTAATAAGCCGGAACGAAAAGTATCAATAAATACTACTGTGGCACTAAAATAAACCCATATCCCAGCCTCGCTCATAGGTAATGAACGGTAAATAATTGCCATTGTTAGCATGCCGAGACCCGACATGATGACATTACCGGATAGTGATAGGAAGAATTTATTTTTAATAACAGCAGCTACTTTTGATGGCATATATTTACAAAGTTATCCGACCTGATTAATATAGCAACAAAATTGTGTTTATAAACTAAATTTTTGGCATATTAGCTTAATTATGAACGCAAATGAAAGTCATTTCCCTGAAATTACTTTATTAATAACCCACTACAATCGCAGTAGTTCGCTGGAAAGATTACTGCAAACATTTATTAATCAACACATAACGTTTGGCGACATAGTAGTTTCTGATGATGGCAGTAAACCAGAACATCTCGACAAGCTTACAGCCCTGAGTAGTAAATTTAATTATAGGTTGATAACCACGCCAAAAAATAAAGGCTTGGGCAACAATATCAATAAGGGTCAGGACGCGGTTAATACACCCTATACTTTATATATCCAGGAGGATTTTGAGCCTAAGGAAGCTTTTCTTGAACATTTTAAAGATGCACTTGACCTGATGAATGAAGATGCCGGCCTGGATATTGTGCGTTTTTACGCCTATTTCCAGTACCCTTATTTAAAATCTTATGCCAAAGGATATGGCGAAATGATGTTTAGTCCCAGCTTTTTCGCCAATAATCACCTCAAGTTTTATGTTTATAGTGATCACCCGCATTTAAAACGCAGTAATTTCTTACAAAAATTCGGGCGTTATCCCGAGGGAATTAAAGGTGATCTGACCGAATACCGCATGGCGCTTTCGTTCGTTCAAAATAAAGGCCGGGGATTGTTCTATGAAAACTTTAATGATCTGTTCTACCAAAAAAATTCAGCAGATGAACCAAGTACTATGGGTCGCAGCAGCTGGCGCGAAAGTAAAAATCCTGCGGCTTTAGCCGCACGGACTGTTTACCTGCAATTTAAATTGATGAGATGGACTTACGATTATTTTTTCAGGCACTATAATAAGTAATAGCTTTTATGAAGCAGTTTAATACCATAACTTTATTAATTACTCATTATAACAGGAGTCAATCACTTGAAAGGCTTTTGAAAACATTTAATGATCAGCAAATTGCATTTGGTGATATTGTAGTATCTGATGATGGCAGCAAGCCTGAGCATCAGGATTACCTGAAACAAATACAAAACATCTATAATTTCCGCTTGATTACCACGCCCAAAAACAAAGGGCTTGGCAATAATATTAATAAGGGTCAGGATGCCGTAACTACACCATATACCTTATACGTACAGGAGGATTTCGACCCGTTCCCTGGTTATAGCGAACATTTAGAAGATGCTTTAAGCATTATGGATGAACGGCCTGATGTTGATATAGCTCGTTTTTACGCTTATTTTAAGTATCCGTACCTAAAGCCTTATCGCAATGGCTTTTCGGAGATGATATTTAATGTATTATATCCCGGCTATCGTAAGTTTCATTGTTATAGCGACCACCCCCATTTAAGGCGCAGCACTTTCTTTAATAAGTTTGGCCGGTATGCCGAAGGCATAAAAGGCGACCGTACAGAATTTTTAATGGCGATATCTTTCCTGAAAAATAAAGGGAAAGCTATGTTTTATGAAGATTACAAAGGATTATTTGATCAGATAAACTCCTCAGATGAGCCAAGTACCATGAAACGCAGTGATCTGAGGCAAAGCTCGAATTTTGTCATCTCGTTTGTGAGGGCTATCTATCGTAACCTGAAACACAATTACGATTATATGTCGGCTAAAAAGATTGATAATAAGGACTAATTATTAATACTTTTAGTCGCAATGCCTTTTTCAATCAGATCAGCTATTTCTTTTGAGCGTATTTCCCAAGTGTTTTCCATGGCAATTGTTACGCGTCTAGCCTGTTCTTCTGAAGTATCATTTTCAAGAATACTATTTATTGAATTGTTAAAGCTTGCAGCATCAGCGCAAACCTCTACCATTCCGTGAGTATATTCTTTTAGATCAGGATTAAAATTAGTAATAATCACAGGTTTACCCGCACCCAGGTATTCAAATAGTTTTAAAGGAAAAATAGTTGCGCTTACATCATCTTTTTTAAAAGGGATAATAGCTATGTCAAACCCTTTAAGCATACTTGGCATATCATCATAAGGGACTTGGCCTAGTAAATAGATATTTGGTGTATTGAAAAACCATGCAGGAATGTGTTCATTAATAAAAGGACCGGCAAATACAAAGCTTTTATCGGGATTTTCCTTAACAACATCTTTTATAATATCATAATCTAAGCGGCGCTCAATACTGCCAAAGTAGCCAATAATAGGTTTAGGTATCTTTTTTAGTAAGGAATGCACATCCGTATCCTTATCCAATGCTTTTGAGCTATGCGACAGATCAGCCGCGTTCGGTACAAAAAAGGTATTTGGATTTATTTTTAATTTCTCATTATATAATGCCTTACTTGTGCAAATAACCATATCACTTTCCTTAACCAGCTGCAATTCGGATACAAGGCCATGCCGCATATCATAAGGCGTTATCATCGGGTCAATACACTGATATACCTTTATTGCAGGTTTCAACCCGTTACCAACACCAGGATAATAAAAGTTAAATGAATTTAAGAATATAAAGTCTTGTATGCCGTTTTTCTTAAGTACCTCTTGTATACGTTTTACAATAAGCCGTTCATTGAATTTCAATACCCATCTGAATATTTTCCCTTCGGGTATAAAATTTATTGAGGCTACCAGCGGCAAAACAAGCTTTTTCAAATTAGGAATATCGGTATCAAGCAATGCATCATCAACATTAAAAAAACTCTTTCTTAGTTTTAAAAATGTATCGCTGTTTTTATTGTTGATATAGTCTTTTACGGTATAAGGATAACCAATATAATAAACCAATCTGTCTTCGGCTAAATTACGGGCAATAAATAAGGATGTAGCTTCGATAGGGCTATCATAGCGCATATTACTGAAAATAATAACCGGAGTTTTTTTAATTGCCATGTAAGTTATAACCTGCTGATTTGATGGCCTTATACAATTCCTTAACACTATTTTCCCATGTGTGTGCTGCTGCGAAGCTGAGGCGATTATTTTGCACTTCAGCAGAATTATCATTCAGTGCTTTTTCTATATTCATTAAATAATCGTCGTGACTATCACACAGATAGGTATGATCTTTAAAAACGCTCATCCCCTCAGTTAAGGTTGCAACCACCGGTTTCCCCATTGCCAGGTACTCATCAATTTTACGGGGGTAATTACCAATGGTAACCTGGTTAACAATTTGCGGGTTTAAGCAAACATCAAAGCCTTTAATATAGGCAGGCATGGTATCGGCAGGTTTAGCCCCCAGGAAATGTATATTTTTAATCCCGTGCAGATCACTGGCCTTAAACTCATTGTCTTCGGGCCCTACCAAAACAATATTATACTCAGGTTTTTGCAGAGCAATATATTTTAACAGTTCGATATCTAATCGTATACTTTGTAAAGCACCAACATAACCTATCACCGGTTTCTTTATTTGAGCCAGTTCATCAGGAACATCACCTTTAAAATTGGCGAAATCATCAATATCACAGCCCTGCCCTATATAGTATGATTGAGGGTTGTATTGCTTACAGTAATTCGCAAGATATACGGAGTTGGCTACACACAGATTGCTTTTGGTAATCAGCTGCGGCTCCATCTTGGTACCATGTAATTTCCAGTAATCAACTGTCAGCAAAAAGTCTCTTGAATAGTATATGCTTATTTGGGGCTTAAGCAATTCCTTCAAATAAAAACACCTGAATATATCGTCATCGTTAAACAATATAAAACCCTTAAAATCAAGCTTATTTACAGCTTTTTTAATGGAGTTGGCAAAACGCTTGTTATTAATTTTATTTAGGGAGGTATAAATAAACTGAACCTTTATCCAATTGATCGATTCAATCATTTTGTCGGGGTAATATGTCCAAAGATTAGGCTGAATCTGGATAAGGCCTTCTGCTCTTTTCTTTATTATATCTATTCTTTTCTGTACACCCGTTTCCGATTTATGTTTTAAGACTGTAACCCTGTCCAACGGTGAATTAACATACAATACACGATTGTATTTACTCAGCTCAAGGGCAATATTTTTACAATTGCTGCCAATTTCAACATCCCAGGGTTGCTGCCCAACAATAATAATATCCTGATTTTTTATGGTATCGGTTATGCCCATTATTTAAAGCAATTATATGGTTTGTTGAAGCTGTAAAGCTTTAGCAGCTTTTTCTTTTAACGAAATATCCAACCTTAGAGTTATGTTGATCAATGCCGCTTCCAGGTAAAATAAGATATTAGATGGAAACTGTACCAGCGCCTCCTGTGGAAAGTTAGCCAAATTATATGCAAATATGATCAGCGTCATGGCCAGGCAATAGGTTTTCAGCTCTTCATTTTCAATCAGGTAATAATTATTTATACCCGTTTTTAATATCACGAACATGAATGTACAAAAGAGTATCAGTCCAATCCAGCCTTGCTCAACGGCCACCCTTATATACCCGCTATCGGGCGGAAAGCTGGCCAGGTATGAACCGGGGGCAAAACGCTTGCCCCACTCCCCTGTTGCGCCTAATCCGCCCCCTAATGGGTGCGTAAGTATATAGGGCTGTATCCGCTTCTGATTCATCTTCCGTAAGTTATATGAATCATCGTTATTAGGCTTAAACGCTGTTTGAAAACGCCTTAAATTGGGGTTTGATGTAGGCACGTTAATCAAAAACAAGATAAACAGCGCTGCTATACCTGTGCCAATCAATATTTTCCGGTTATACTTTAATATCGCGAAAAGAAACAATGCTCCCGGTATTAAAACATTGGCGCCACGGGTACCTGAGAAAAGCATCGCATCCAAAAAAAACAGGGCCAATACGCCTAAGGCTATTTTTTGCCACAATTTTATGTGCATAGTTAACATGCATATAATAAATATGCTGGGCATAACCATATTATACGCAAAAGCAACAGGATCTGAAAATATAGAGAACTTACGCCAGTGCCCGTCAATAAATAGCAATGAGGCTATGTCTGGTGAATTAAGATAATCCTGTTCGTGCTGATTAAAGCCAATATATTCCTGCTTAAAACCATAGGCAGCACCAATAAAGCTAAGCACTCCCAACAATATAAATAACACCCTGATGTACTTAACAGATCGGATATTATACATAAAAACAAAATAACTCAACGCTACTATTGCTACCGAGCGGATGGTATAAATCCAGGCTAATCTTGACGATGCTGCCGGGTTGCCAAATTCAAGCAGGTTATAGCCAAGCCATATAAATATTACCGTGGTTATAGGGCTTTTGAAGATTGACCAGTCGTTATTATCTTTCTTTACATTGATGAGTACTCCTAATACCAATAGTACCTGTAAAGCATCCATTAATGTACCAATTGGGCCATCAATACCTAATTGTGCTATTACAAATAGCAGATAGGCCATTACCAACAGCGTTATTATCCCAAATTTTGGATAAACTACTATACAATATACTACAGGCGGTATGGTAATCAATAATATGAGCATTATGCCAAACGAGACACCATAAAAAGCTATACCAACCGCCATTATTATACCAACAATCGCCAACAGGGCAATCCCCGTAGTATTGTACAATTTTTCAATAAAAACGAGCCTTTTAAGCGTTTGTAAAAAACCCTTATTCTCCTTGCTTACTGAAGGACGCCCTATTTTATAATGAAAAATGTTATTCATTAAAAAAATAATATCTTGAAGAAAAATAAAAACGTACTAATGAAAGCCACAACAATTGCCACTATTCTGGTGATCCTTTCAACCTTTTTACTGGGATCAGGTACAGCATTCTGGCGTAATGATTTTTCAGTAGGTTCAACTCTCATCGCTTTTTATTTTATCATTTTCGGCAGTTTCACTATTATAATAATGCGTTGTAGCCACAGAATGTTTATTGGCGTTACGAACTTTTAATAATGATAATACCTGGTAAAAAATAAACTTCGGAATATTAATTAATGACTGGTAGATGCGCTTGTCGGTATCTGACTTGGCAAGTGATATATAAAAACCTGTTACAAATAATATTAAGCCTAAAAGCCAGATAAATACAGCAGTTGTACTTACAAAAAAGTTTATCAGCATAAATACAACTGATAGTATTAAAAAGATAAACAAAGGTGGCCTTAGCAGTATCAAGCCAAAAAGAAACTGGTTACAGCTAAAATTTGTAATGCCTTTAAATACCAATGTAAAACCAAACTTAAAGTACTTAAACCAGGTATTTATCCACCGTGAACGCTGTTTAACCAACTGATCGGCATGGGTAGTTTTTTCGTCGTATACGATAGCTTTATCAGCAAATGCAATCCGCAGATCATTACCAACAATTATGGATTGTAACACCTTATCAAATCCTGCACCGGTTATATCAGTATTCTCCAGGCTATCACGATATAACTGTGTAGTAAATGCCATGCCCGAGCCCGCAAGCGTAGCAGATGAGCCTATTCCGAATAATATTTTCCCATCATAAAAATGATAGTAGATATCACGCGCGGCATCAAGGCGGGCATACGTTGAATTCAGATTTTTGGCATCCCTTACACCCTGAACTGCTAAAAACCCCTTATCAAAATATTTATCCAGCTCATGCAGGTATTCAGGTGCAACCAGGTTGTCGCTATCAATAATGGTTAAGCGTGCATGCGGGCGTTTAAAATTGCGGATAGCATAAAAATGCGAGCGTGTATTACTGGCCAGGGTTTCTTCAGGGCGAAGCAAAATCACACGTTCATCGTTAAAATCCAAGCCTGTTATATCGCATTTATCAGCAACTATGTAAACCAGGTAATTGGTATAATTAAGCTTTAATATGGATGTTACCACAGCCGGCAATGAATCCGTTTGCTCATAAGCAGTTACTATTATACCGTAGTCGCTCTCATATACAACAGGCAACTCCTCTTTTGATTTTCGATAGAAAACAAAAAGCAGCATTGGCAAATAAAGATTATAGCCAATTAATACCTGTAACAGAATCCAAATTATCCAGATGATCACCATTGTATTGTTGCTACTATATTAATTATTGTACCTGCTTTATTACTTTACAGCTTCCTTTTCTTCGGGATTAAACTTATGAACTACGTTTAATACCCAGCCTATGAACTTTTCGTCAAGGCTTTTTAAATATTTAATATCAGCATGCTGACTGTTGCTTATTTTTTTATCAGATTCAAATACAGTCATAATTTTATCTGCAAATGTGTTCCACTCTTTTGATTTGTTCAATGTATTTAATGCTGATGTTTCAATTATAATTACATCAAAATCAGCCTTGAGCTCGTTCAATTTGCTGGTGATGTTCTCTTCGTTGCTCACTTCAAATAATGAAACATCGCCGCCTTTGTTGCTGAGCACTGTTATTTTATTCCCTGCTTGTGCTTCTAAATCTGTGGTTGAGCCATTAAAGTAATCCTCTATATATGCATTTGATTTAACAGATTTAGTTATACCCGGACTATGGAAATTACCATCAATCAGCAATACTTTTTTATTGACCAATGAATAGGCATACGCAAGGTTTGTGGCTAAAAATGTTTTGCCCTCACCATCTACCAGGCTATTGATCAATAATATTTTATGATGATCCAAATCCGTATCAACCTCATACCTTATGGATTGCATCAGGTTACGGAATTGCCTTATTTCATGGTCTGTATTCGGCCCTGTCCACAATTGCCGGAGATCTATACCTGAATTACTTAGTAAATTCAGATATCCAAGTACAGGCATGCCTGTGGCGTTTGCGAGCTCCCCCGGTGTTTTAATAGTGGTATCAAAAAAGTAAATAAAGAAGAATACAATTATGCAAAACACGAACATAATGATACCACTCAATATCACTAACAGCATTTTCTTGGATGGCTCAGCTATACCGGGCATGGCTGTCTCAACTTGCTTAAGCTGACCAATATAATTGGAGTCTAAACTGGTTTGATTGTATTTGTTAAGTATCTCCAGGAACTCCTTTTGCGCTACATCTACATTGCTTTCATCTTGCTGTACTACAGCTTCGTGTGGCACAATACCATCAAGTTCGGTATTTAAGCGCTTTAACTCATTTTGTATTGACCCTATTCCGTTTTTGGCAAGTTCGTAGGCTATTTGTAAGGAAAGACGCTGCGTTACAAGTGCCTGTTGATTAGCCAACGGACTGGTAATATACTTATCAGACGATTGCATGATCTTTTCATTTATAGCTTGCTGTAATGAATCGATCCTGCTTTTATAGGCAGGGTTAAAATCACTTTGTATATATTTTTGGTTCAGATCCTTTAATTGATCGGTAAGATTTACTATACTCTGGTTTACCGGCACCATTGCATTTTCAAAATACTTACGATCCTTAGGGTTAAAATGATCATCTATATTTTTTATGGCCGCCTGGTTGGCTATAGCTTCACGTTGGGCCTGCTCCAAGTGGGTTTCAAAATCAGCAAGTTGTGAGTAAAGCGCGCGTGATTGTTCGGGAAGGCTTAAGATCCTGTTCTTTATTTTATAATTTCTGAGCTCAATAATTTTTGCATTAAGCGTATCTCTTTTTGATTGTAACAGGTTACCCAAAAAACCAATAGCCCTGTGCTGGTTCTCTTTTATTGTGGTATTGTAATAGGTAATAAATTCCTGGGTGAGTGTGTTTACTACAAAGGCTGCCAATTCTGAATCATCGGTACTAAAATCCACATCAATAAAATCGCTTGATTGCGCGCGATAAATGCTTAACGTTTTTAATAAGGATTCATCATCATATTTCATCGAGGTTAGCAGGTTATGCAAACCTGCCTGATCCTGGTTATAAAGCGATAATTCTTTATGTTTTACATAAAAATCCTTGTAGGCTGCCAAAGCATGCGCACGTGCAGCTCCGTCCATGGTTGTGAAAAGCTTACTTGGCTTACGGAATGGCTCATTACTGGTTAGGTCATGGATCATTAATTGGTAAGATACCTGGTTAAGCATCTTTTTCGAACGCATGATCTCTATCAGGTTGTCAAAGTTCTGGGCTATCTGCGATTCCTGTTGTGCTTCATTATTGTTATTGCTTAGTGCCTGTTGACTTTTATCAACAATACCTGTAGCTATCTGCGCTTCTGAAGTGTAGATATCAGGTTGGTGGCGTACCAGGAAATAAGTGATTATGATAGTAATTAACGGAATTATTATCAGCGTTAGCTTATGGCGCGAAAGGATCTTAAAATAATTGCCTAGTTCCATTATTTTATATTTTCTAATTTATCGCCTAATAACTCTTCCAGATCTGATTTGGCTATAAGAAGATTTGCCTCAGCTGTTATCTTTGCCTGGTATGCGACAGTTAAATTTGTTTGAGCCTTGTTATAATTATCGTAAGTCTCCTCTCCCAGCTGGAATTTATGCTTCATATCCGTTAATACATTTGTAGCGTCCTGGCAGGTTTGTGTAGCAAGTTTTAGATTGGCTACAGTTTGAATATAGGTATAATATCTTTTCTTAACATTATTTGCCAATTGTAATAAATATTCATCCTGTTCGTAGTTTGCAACTTCCAGGTCGCCTTTCGCGGCCCTTATGGCATAAGGCTTTTCTAAAAAAGTACCCAAATTAAAAAATATGCCTATCTGTATACCATTAAAGTAACTGTAATTAGAGGTTCCGTTTGCGCCGGCAAGTGTGTTAACCCCCTGTGGCTGATAGATGTAGGAAAAAGTGAATGCATCAAAATAGGATGCTTTTGCCTTGCCAATATTACCCTCGGCAATTTTAATATGCCCCTGGTTAACCTTTACGTGAGGATAATTTGCTTTTGCAGCAGCTATTAATTTTTCAACATACGCATCTGATATTTCGGGAATTATGGATTCTTGTGCGGATGCTTTTTGGTATAGGATTATAAATGCAGTTAAAAAAAAAAGTAGTTTTATCTTATTCATATATGGTTAGGCGTACACCTGTTAATGCAATCAATAGCTTAAATTTATAAAAAATTAATTGCACACAAATATTAATATAATTATATGTAATAATATGCACCTAATTTAACGGATAGTAAATTTAATTAAATATACTTCAAACTCATTTAAAGTCTGCCTGAATATATTTAGCAGACCTGTTAAAACAGCTAAAGCTTGCTATTTTATGGTAGAACATAAAATAGCAAGCTTTAGTTTACAGGATGAATAAATAATTATTTTCCGGGCGGCGGGGGAACTGAATCTCTTTTAGCTCCCGGACCTGTACCTGGAGCGTGCATATCTCCGTGATGCATCATGTCGATACCACCCATATCTTTTACTTCATCAGGGTGTGGATTACCGCGGTGGCAGGTTAAGCATTTAATATCACCCATAACCATTCCTAATGAATCCTTTTTACCTTCAAAATATTTACTGTTTATTTTAGCCGTCATCTTAAACATTTCCCGGGCCATGTTCTTTTCCGGTTTTGCATCGCTGGCAAAATCCATTTTACCGTCATCGCCCTTTGCATGGCAAAAATTACAGTGCACACCTAATGCATGCGACCAATCATCCATTACCTGGTGAAGAGCCTCATGAGGTATGTTTTTGGGTAATACTTTCAGATTTTTAGGGCCTGGGTGATCCTCGGCGCTCATAGAGGTTAAGGCTGTAAAAGCAACCACCCCGAGCATACAGGTAATTGTTATAAGTTTTTTGTTGATAAGCATAAATTCAAGTTTGAACATCTAAGATATGAACAAATTTTTATGCAAATTGATTACAAAAAGAAATTTTATAAAAATGTTACCTGAAATTGCTCAGGCCGACTTCAATTCTTTATTCCGTCTGAAGATGGAAAGCAGGAAACCAATCACCATAATAACTGTACCTGTCCACAAGAAATTTATATATGGGAACTCAATGGCACGCATTACAATATATGCTTTTTTGCTTTCTGGCTGATCATAAACGGTGATCTCTACCTTGCTCTTGTCAGGAATGATCTTTGAAAGGCGCAGCTTTAAACCGGCATCATCAACCTTACGGGCAAAATCAAATACGCTGCCATTCTTCACCATAAATACCGGCTCAGCGTCGTATGATTTACCGTGTGATACAACTTTCAGTTCAGCGCCAACAGCAACATCATTTGGCCCCATCGGGATATTCTGAACATGCGCTTCTTTATTTAAGCTCTGCAGAATAATATAACCTTCGCGGAAAGGTATGGTATCCCCTACTTTTACCTCGTGAGGCACAGGCGGGTTATAATTAGCATCGTCATTTTCTTCCCCATGACCGGCATCGCCCTGCATTTCATCATCATATTTTATAGGTGCCATGCTCACATGGGTATACAGATCATGAAATAGATAGTGCTTAGTATCCGGCGATGAAACCAGCCCCATTTTGCGGTTGGCTTGTGAGTTTGGTTTTAAAGTAAACTCTTCAACAACTTTACCATTAGCATCTAAACGCTTATAATCAACCTTAAAATAATGGTTGGGCGCCTTAATCGAGTCGCCGTAATAGGTAACCATATAATCACCCATTTTCTGTGGCTCATTTTTGTAGAGCATTATGTTTTCGCGGGGATTGTTACCCTTTGCAAAGTCGGCACCGTACTCAAGTGTATCATTTTGGGAGATAACTTTACTGGTACCGGCAGCAATTAATGCCCCTACCATTATCAGCCCAAAACCTATATGCGCCACTGCTGAACCAGCGAGTTTTATTTTGCCTTTAAGTACATCGGCCAAAACTTTTGTATTGGCCATTAGCGTATATATAGCACCAAACATTACCAGTACAAACACAAAACGCAGGTGATATAAACCTGTTATGTATACGATAAGGCCGGTAATAACAGCTGAAAATACCAGGTAAATTACTGATGTAATAAAGAATCTTGTAGTATCTGTTTTCTTATATTTTAAAAATTGGGTAATACCTGCCAGTAATGTTACCACAACTGCAAAACCAGCCTGGAAAACATTATATAGCGTGACTGGATTAGTTGGCGGCGCTATATGTGTCTTAAACATAGCGTTCCAAACCGGGATAGAGGTTACCACGATAAGCTGAAGGCATGATAATGCTAAGAATATAGCACCAACAAACATCCAAAATTCACGCGAATAGGTTTCTTCTTCTTTTTTGCTAATCGGCAGTTCCTTCCACCTTAATACAACAAGGATTACAGCAATAATAAAGAATATGGCCACATCAACCACCAAATGCCAGAACATACCCAGATCGGTAAAGGCGTGAACTGAAGTATCACCCAAAATACCGCTGCGGGTAAGGAATGAAGCATATAATACCAGTATAAAACTGATCAGCGTTAAAAAGGTAGCTGTGAAATAAGAGTGACCAGTATTTTTATACACAATCATCACGTGTACAGCGCCAATTAGCGTTAACCATGGAATTAACGCGGCATTTTCAACCGGATCCCAGGCCCAAAAACCACCAAAGTTCAGTGATTCATATGCCCATAATGAACCCATGATAACTCCTGTACCCAATACCATAACAGCAAACAATGAATATGATATGGCAGGCTGAACCCACTCTTTATAGCGTTTTGTCCATAAACCTGCTATCGCGTAAGCAAATGGTACTACCATTGAGGCAAAACCCAGGAATAAGGTTGGCGGATGAATTACCATCCAGTAGTTTTGTAACAGTGGGTTTAATCCGTTACCGTCTTTTATGAACGATAAATATTCAGGGCGACTAAATATAGGCGCTTCTAAGGCTTCTCTTAATAAAATAAAAGGCGAACTACCAATTCGTTGTCCAAATATATCAATGCCTAAAAGCATTGATGATAATAAGGTTTGTGCCAGAGCGATGACAGTAAGCACTGGTTTTTCCCATGATTTTGCTTTCCATATCAGAATATTACCCAATACTGCCTGCCAGAAACCCCAAAGCCAGAAACTACCTTCCTGCCCTTCCCAAAAGCTGGAAATAATATAATATACAGGTAATGTACGGGATGAATGTTCCCATGCATAATGGTATTCAAAAAAATGACTATAAATAACATAGAACAAGCAAGTACCGATACCTACAACAGATATACTGTTTATAAAGTACCCTATACGCCCCATCCAAAGCCATGAATCATCCAGCTTATTGGTGCTGGTTGTGGCGAAGTAATAACTTATAGTTGAGAAAAGTGCGGAACCAAATGCGAGAATGATAAAAAATTGGCCTAATTGCCCTGGTAAAAGGTGTTCGCCCTGGTAAGCTATATTCATTAAATGCGATTAAATTGAGCCTTGTTTAGCGTCGGCTTCTGTAGTTTCTACTTTATCCTGTGTGTATTTAGACGGGCATTTCATTTGTATATGCGATGCATGGAACTCATTGCCCACCATACGGCCAACTAATACAATCTGTTCTGAACGTTCAAAATCCTGTGGTTTGGTACCCGTGAATACCACTTTGCTTTCAGTGCCCTTTTTATCTTTCATGTAGAAAGAAAAATAATTTGCATCCTTATGCGCATCATAATACAGTTCTTTTTGTTTATCTAAATAACCGATCACATGTAAATCACTTTGCGATTGTTTAGCCTCAGTAAAAGAGCCATAAGTACTTGAAGAACCATATGTGCTGATGATAACAGCTATCGCGATAGCAATAACTATGATACCAAAAATTGAGCTTTTTTTCATTAACGGTTTATCTGCTGTAATTCTGTACAAAAATACAAAACGCAAAGTTAATAAAGTTTATTACAAGACATTAATCTTATTTAGAATCATTATCGATAAATTTTCACATTGTCATGCTGAGGTACGAAGCATCTATTAACAAAGCAGCCTGTCGCAGGTAGATGGAATACGGATAGGTTCTTCGCTATCGCTCAGAATGACAGTTTTGTTGGGTAGCTGCTATAAAACAAAGAGCCGGCAACTGCCGGCTCTTTAAATAAATTAATATCAAACATTTCTCACGGCCAAACACCAAGGTTTTGGTATGACACCGCGATCTTATTGATAGCGCCCACAAATGCTGCGGTACGCAATGTGTCAATTTTTTCGGTATTCATAAAGGTTTCCCGTATCTCATGATATGAGCGGATCATGGTATCTTCTAATCCTGAGTTTACCAGTTCAAGCTCTGATGCTCCCTTTACAATGGTTGAACGTTGTACACTGTTTAATGCCACTCCGGTAATGCCTTCAACCATGTTTACAAGGTTTAAGTTGGAGTTTTCTTCAAAGCGCCTGTTCATACGGCCGAATGCAACGTGCGAAAGATTTTTCAGCCATTCAAAATATGATACCGTTACACCACCAGCATTGGCATACATATCAGGGATGATAAGTCCACCTTTTTGGTAGAATGCAGCCTCAGCTTCAGGTGTTGTCGGGCCGTTTGCACCTTCTGCTATAATTTTTGCCTGTATCTTGCCAATGTTTGCACTAGTGATTTGGTTTTCCAAAGCGGCTGGTACAAGAATATCACATGGTTGTTCGAGGCCTTCCATTGAGTCGATAAACTCTCTTTTGGCACCTGCATAACCTAATATTGATCCTGTTGCTTTACGGTGCTGAAAAACAGATTCAACATCTAGTCCGTCTGCATTATAAATAGCACCCTCATACTCACACAAGCCAACTACTATAGCACCAAACTCGGTAAGGAATTTAGCGGAATGATAACCCACATTACCCAAGCCCTGCACAATTACTCTTTTACCTGATATACCTGCTGTAAGGCCTATCTTCTGCATATCCTCGCCTACACTCACACACTCGCGAATGGCGATGGCTACGCCCCTGCCTGTAGCCTCACGGCGGCCTGCAATACCCTGCAATGCAATTGGTTTACCAGTTACAGCGCCCATAGCATCCAGTTGACCAGGATTCATGGTAGCATAGGTATCGGCAATCCAGCTCATTTCACGTTCGCCTGAACCGTAATCCGGTGCGGGAACGTCAATGCTCGGGCCAATAAAGTTTTTCTTGATTAGTTCTACTGTGTAACGGCGGGTAATGTTTTCCAGTTCGCCAACAGTATAGTTTTTAGGGTTGATCTTGATACCGCCTTTAGCACCACCGAACGGAACGTTTACAATGGCGCATTTGTAGGTCATTAAGGCGGCAAGCGCCATTACCTCATCCTCGTTAACCATTTCGCTATAGCGGATACCGCCTTTGGTTGGCGATTGATGGTGCGAATGCTCCACCCTCCAGGCATCAATTACCTCAAAACCATTTCCCTTGCGGATAGGGAAACGAAAACGGTAGACACTGTTGCATGATTTTATCTGATCCAATAAACCTGCATCGTGTTTTGTAAATGTTGCGGCGTGATCAAAGAACTTACACACATCACCAAAAAAGTGATTATCGGGAACGCCAACAGAATTATTCGTGGTCATAGAAATTTAGTTAAAATATTATATTGTTAAAAAACTGCGCAAATTTGGTACAATTATTATCAATATTGCAAATATAAAATAGATAGTGTTTGCTATACACATGGTAACAGCGGTACAAAATCTATGTTTAAACAAGTTAAACTAAATTTTTGAACTAATTTCCTTTTTCGACTTTTTTTAATCTTCTATCGATAGAGAACAGGAAAATGGCTAATCCCGCGAAAATAATGCAGATTGTAGCTATTACAACATATATTTTACCGGAGCTGCGAAACGCGTCGGCCATTTCAACAGATTTATCAGCCTGGGCAAAAACACCAAAACTGCTTAGTAGTAACAACAATAAAAAGGTTAATTTCTTCATATTAATTTATGGCATTCTTCTTATTCTCAACTAAACGGATACGGAAGCGAATAGTAGCTATCCATAGCGCTATAAAACTCCAGCCTAACATGGCCGGGTAAAAGGCAATTTTCATCCCGTTATCCAGGTCATATTTTCCAAAAGCGGGGTTACCACCACTGCCTGGATGCAATGAATCTGTCATCCTCGGTAAAACAAATATCAGCACTACCATTATAGGGAAAGCAAAAATATTGTAGATGGCCGAGATCTTTGCGCGCTTTTGTTCCTCATCAATAGAGTTACGTAAAACCAGGTAAGCACAATACAATAAAAATGCAATGGCTGCGCTGTTTTGTTTAGGATCACCACTCCAAAATTCGCCCCAGGTAAATTTGGCCCACATCATGCCGGTTACCAAACCTAATGAGTAAAATAACAGACCTGTGTTTACACATTCAACAGCTGCCAGATCGTATTCTTCTTTACCGGTATTTAAATATTTAACACTATAAAAAACTGATACCACAAAAACGGTCAGCATCCCCATCCACATAGGTACGTGGAAGTAAAGGTTTCTTATAGTTTCATGAAGTATGGGTAAAGTAGGTACAGGGAAAAGCAAACCTGTTATAAGCGTGGAAAACACCAGCACAACCGCTATCACTTTCCACCATGTTTGATAAATGAACTTCATATTAATTTGTGGCGACAAATGTAAGGATTATTAAACACGAATTGGTGCAATTTGCGCTTATTATTGTCCCGGCGTATAGTCAACAGGCAACAGATCGGAAAGCTTTGATTTTGACCATGTGCCTTCATACAACGGCGCTTCGTTGCCAAAAACTACCCCATTGGTATCAAACAAATAAGGTTTGGTTAAAGTAACTACACTTGTTTCATAATTAGGCATATCCAATGAGTGGTATACATCCTTAAAGTCAGTTTCTTCCCGCTTTTTGGTATAAACAACATACAGATAATAACCTGTATAGCTTACAGCGAACACACCCGATTTTTCGGTTTTGTAGAGAATATCATAATTATGCAAGGTATCCTTACTTAGGTCCTCCCTGTAATATTTTGATAAATTGGATAATGAGATCCAGTAATTTACAGAATCGCGCTTACCTTGTTGTGAAAAATATTTAACTTTTTGCTGTATCTCTTCTTCGCGCGGGCGGTTAGGATTTAGCATACGTGTAAGCCGGTACATCTGGAACCCTTCGTCACCTAACTTATCAGTATAAAGTGATCTGTAAAAATGCATGGGCGAGCCATAATATGCTTCTTCACGCTTCTTCTTCCACTCTTCCTGTTGCTTTTTGTTGCCGGGAAGCGGCTCAAAAAGCCTTTCACCCGAATATGATATAATATGCGATAGTTTGCTGCTGTTAAATTCCTTCACCAAAAATTTCACCCTGTAACCTAATGCATGATTTTCAACCACTAAAAAGTCATCAGTATAAGCCTCCAGATCCTGTTGTGAACGATGATATACCAGGGTCACGGCGTGGGGGTTCATCACTACGCAATATTTGGCATTATCGTCAGTACCGATAAAATCCTTTACAAACTGGGCATAGTTTTTCTTCCAGTCGGCATCGGTTGATATCACCACCTCATGCAATAATGTGTTACGGGTTGCCAGTTCGATATTTAATTTAATCGGCTCCTTGCCTACCAGTACACTTTGGGTATAATCTTCGTAGCCTACTATGGTAACTACCAGGGTATATTGCCCCGGTTTAAGACCGCTTAAAGTAAAACTACCCTCCTCGTTTGTTGCGGTGCCGGCAGTACTGTTACTTAAAAAAACATTGGCCTGCGGTACAGGGGCCTTACTGTCAATTCGGGTTACTTTACCTGTAATTACACCACTTTGAGCAAGCGTAATAAAAGGAAATAAAAAACATAGTAGAAATAGCCAGGAAACACGCATTTAATAAAAATACTTATAATATTTTTTGAAGATGCTAATAAAAGAATTACAAATGAATAAGAGATGAAAATTTTAATCGCATTCTAATCCCTTAATATTAAAGGATTAGAATGCAATGCTTTTTTTAGCTATTACATGGATTGCAGGAATTTTAAAGCCACGTCCCATTAGGTGATGACATATTCAGGAAAGTAGCTTTTGATTGCTCAGTCTCGCCTCAACAACTTCTAAATAAGTTATTTAGTCGCGCCATAAAAAAGGAAAAAGTAATAATGAAGTAGCTATAACTATCACGTTTATAGCACATAATACCCCCATATTACCATAGTTTAAACTACGCTCAAGACCATCCATTGCATTTTTACTTATTTTAATGAGCAATAAAATAACAGGAATAATTACAGGGAAACTTAAAATGGCCATCAATGTGCCATTATTTCCTGCTTTGGATGCGATAGCGGATATCATGGTAAATACTGTTGAGAAACTGATACTACCCAACAAAACTGACAGAAAATAAAATAAAGGATCGCCTAAAGTATTAGGAAAGAAAAGCAGATATACAATTAGTGCGAGTACAGTTAATAACGACATCAACAATATATTATATATAGTTTTTGAAAGGATGATAGCCTGCGGGCTCGCAATAGAATAATAATAAAGCAATCGTCCCCTGCTCTCCTGTACAAAGCTTTTTGTAATCGCATTTACTGATGCAAAAAGTATAATGATCCAGAAAAGCACATTCCAGGTGATCCTGTAATTTGCTGAATTGCTATTTACAAATCCCGCACTTAAACTAAATGAGATATAACAAACAAATACGGTTGATACGATATACAGCAATACTCCATTGAACGCGTATTTTGAGCGCCACTCCAGCAGAATTTCCTTTTTAAAAAGATCCCAGGTTTGTTGGATTAATTGCATGGGGGCGAAGATAGTGATTTGGTTGATTAAGTTAAATTAGGTTAATTTAGTTGGATTAGATTGACTTGGGTTAAAAATGCTAATATTGCACATAGCAATACAATGGACAACCACTCACTTAATCAACCCAATCAACTAGCAACCAACATTGCTTACTACCAAACCCCTGTTGGCGTTGCACGCATTATCGCTGAAGATGAGTTTATTGCATCCATATCTATCCGTGATGAAGAAATTGAGGTTACGTCAACGGGTGATCCGCTATTATTAAAAGCCATGCAACAACTGGATGAGTATTTTGCCGGCAAGCGTAAAGAATTTGACCTGCCTATTAAGCAGCATGGTACACCTTTTCAACAGGAAGTTTGGCAGCAATTGCTCCAAATTGATTACGGCACAACCATAACTTACGGGCAGCAATCTAAACTAATGAATAATCCTTTAGGTATAAGAGCCATCGCGGCAGCAAATGGTAAAAACAACCTGTGGATAGTAGTGCCCTGCCACCGCGTTATTGGCGCTGATGGCAGTTTAACCGGCTATGCAGGCGGTTTGTGGCGCAAAAAATGGTTACTGGAACACGAAGCCCGTATTATGGGCACGGGACAAACTAAGCTGGATTTTTAATCTTTAATAATTTTTGAATTTTACTATGCAGTTCAGTAGCCTGGAATGGTTTTGACAGCACATCATTCATCCCTGCCGAGATGGCTTCCTCCTGCTCATGATCAAGCGCGGCGGCTGATAACGATATTATTGGAATGCTTCTCTTAGGCTCCTCAAAATCAAGTCTTATTATTTTTGCAGCCTGGTAGCCGTTCATTACAGGCATATTGGTATCCATCAATATGATATCATAATGCTGCTGGCGCAGTTTATCAATAGCCTTACTACCATTATCAACTATTTCAAAGGCTACATTCCAGTCAGTAAGCATTTTTGATACAATAAACTGGTTAACCAAATTATCTTCAGCTACCAAAACGTTAATATCATTAAAAGGCTGCAGAATGCCTCCATGGGGATTATTGTCCGTATTTACCGGTTTGGGTTTATTAACTATTGTATACCAGTTACTAAAATTAAATACGCTCCCTTTGCCTATCTGGCTGCTAAATGTAAGCTCGCCGCCTTTTAGTTCAACCAGTTTTTTAACAATGGTTAACCCTAAGCCCGTACCGCCATATTTGGTGGATGTATCATCCTCAGCCTGTTCAAATGAATCAAAAATCTTTGTTAGCTTGTCAGATGCTATACCGATACCGGTATCCTCAACAGTGAATTTTAAATTAACTTTATCATTATGCTGTTGTATTACTGTTACTTTCAGTTTAACATGCCCCCTGTCTGTAAATTTAATGGCGTTACTTAACAGATTCATTAATATCTGGTTTAAACGCAGCGAATCCACATTCAAATATTCGGGAATCAAGGGATCAACCTCCAACAACAAATCGATCAATTTTTCATCAGCCTGGAATTTAAGCAGTTTGTGTACCGATTCAACCAATTCGGCTACATTATTGGCAGATCGTATAATACTAAACTTACCGGCTTCAATTTTTGATATATCCAGTATATCATTAATAACCTCAAGCAATGAGCGTGATGATGTTTCCAACAGATCAAGCATACTTATCTGTTGCTCATTAACCGGGGTTTTACGCAGCATTCTCGTTAAACCGAGTATACCATTAACCGGTGTACGCAATTCATGGCTCATATTGGCTAAAAAGGTTTCTTTTACTTTTTTGCCATATTCAGCCGCTTCTTTTGATTTCAGCAATTGCTCCAGGTAGCTTTTTTGAGGAGATATATCGCTGATATTTATAAATATACTTTTGTTTTTATAAGATGCGCGGCACTCAACCCATATGGTTCTTTTGTCAAAGGTTTCAAACTGAAACTCGGAAACAGAAAAGCTTAGATTATCTTTAATTATCTCACCTAATTTCTTTCTGAATGCCGGTCGTTCACTCTCTATGGCCCTATCAATAATACTTTTATGAATAAGCTCCGACGGTTTGTAACCCAGTATTTTTTCAACCGTCGGATTAATGGTCTGTACACGGAAACTTTGCGCATCAACCACGCATATGATATCAGCCGAGTTTTTTACTACGATCGAGAAATTTTCAAGCTCCTGATTTTTAATCAGCATCTCGGCCTGGTGACGGGCCAGTTGTATAAATGAATCTACTTTAGCTGATGTGATATATGGATCAAGTGGTTTGTACAAATAATCAACAGCGCCGGTATTTAAACCCTTTATCACGTATTTCGACTCTTTGGATATAGCGGTAACAAATATTACCATAATATCCTTTGTACGTGGGTTTGATTTAAGCATATCAACCAGTTCAAAGCCATCAATTTCAGGCATTTGAACATCAATCAATGCTATGGCAATGCTATTATCCCAGGCAATTTTCAGTGCATCATTGGGCGATGTAGTGGAAAATATGCGAATATCATTACGCTTCAATAATGCTTCAAGCGCAATAATGTTCTCTTCCTTGTCATCAACAATAAGAATATTAACAGGGGTCATTCATTAATATGATTTAGTTGATTAAAATTATTGTGTTTTTAAAAGTTCAAAGATATCGGTTGTACGCAAAATATAGTCGGCCGCCTTAATTTCAATTGCTGCATATGGCATCTGGGTCATTTCTGCATCCACGGGGTCCTGCACAATTGTTAGTGATCCGCAATCCCGGAGTTTTAGCAAACCCTCCGCACCATCCTGATTTGCACCTGAAAATAGTATTGCTGTACAATTATTCTTATATACATCAGCAGCGCTTTCAAAGGTTACATCAATTGATGGCCTTGAATACCATATAGCTTCTGAAACGTCCAATCCAAAACACTTTTCTTTTTCAATTAAAGTGTGATAGTTGGCAGGAGCTATAAATATTGTATTTTCCTTTATTAACTCCTTATCACTAATTTCTTTGAGGGACATACGGCTGTTATCTGCAAACAGTTTTTCAATTTCACTGAAGAAATTCTTTTTTCTGTGAATAACTATAATTACAGCTTTATTAAGATTTGCTTCAAAATTTTTCACAATCTGAAAAATCAGGTTAAATGAACCTGCCGATCCGCCAAGCAGCAAAACTTCTGACTTTTGCCAGCGCTGTATTATGTTATTATCAAGTGGCAATTTTCTGGTATATGTTTTCTTTACTATTAATTACTTTAAACTTCTTTTTGAATTTATCTGACCGGATGGTTTCCTTACTACCCATGCACAAAAAGCCAAGCGGCGATAAACTATTATAAAAAAGTTCTAAAACTTTCTCCTGCAATTCAGTTTCAAAATAAATAAACACATTTCTGCATGTAATCATTTGAAACTCATTAAATATAGCATCAGATACTAAGTTATGAATTGAAAACAATGTATTTGGTTTTAATTCACTATGAATTGTTGCAGCATCATACATGATCGTAAAATGATCTGTCAATGATCCTTTTAAACCCGAATACTGATAATTTTCGGCATAACTTTTTATCTTTTTCAGGCTATAAATCCCTCTACGTGCTTCTTTAAGCATTTCGGTATTGATATCTGTACCGTATATGAATGACTTTTTACTTAAACCAGCTTCACGCATTAAAATTGCCAGCGAGTAAACCTCTTCGCCCGATGAACAACCAGCACTCCATATTTTAATGTGCTGATAGGTTGACAAATAGGGTATTACCTGGCTGTTAAGCGCTTTATAGAATGAGGGATCACGAAACATTTCGGTAACGTTCACGGTAACCTCATCTAAAAACTCCTGAAAAAAAGCCTGGTCATTTACCAATATATGTTTAAGATCGTAAAACTCCAGTCGTTTATTCTGCATTATTCTCAGCACTCTTCGTTTTAAGGATGCCTTTGAATAGGAAGAGAAATCAAACCCATGAATTTTTTTTATCAGATCTATTAATTCATCTAATTGTGGTGCCGGCAAAATCCCTTGTTGACTTATCATATAATTTAGCTTCCTAACCACAACTGCATCAATGCTATCAACCTATCTATGTCAACCGGTTTTGTAATATAATCATTAGCTCCGGCTGCTATACATTTTTCACGGTCGTCTTTCATTGCTTTAGCTGTTAAAGCTATTACAGGTAATTTGGCCCATTTGTTTTGCTTACGTATATATCTGGTAGCTTCATAACCATCCATTTTTGGCATCATAATATCCATCAACACTATATCAATGTCATTTATCTGCTCTAATTTGGCAATAGCTTCTTCCCCGTCGTTAGCAATTTCAACTACAAAATCATAGCTTTCCAATGCACTGCTCAAGGCAAATATATTACGCATATCATCATCTACGATCAGTACTTTTTTACCTTTTAAAGCGTCTTTACCCTTATTCATTACCTTGGCTTTTGCGTTAGGTATTACTGCCCCCTTGCTGCTTGCTTCACTAATTTTATTCAGGAAAAGGTTTACTTCATCAATTAACCTGTCTGATGATTTACTTGTTTTTACCACCATAGCGTTTGCGTAATGCATCAGCCTGTTAACCGATATTTTATCAAGTTCCATGGCGGTATTGATGATAACCGGCAGTTCAATAAAGCGATCAACCCCTTTTATTTTATCCAGCAAATCAAGGCCTGATATATCCGGCAAATTTAGGTCAAGAATAACACACTGGTACTCGTTCTCATGCAGCATCCTGAATGCCGATTCGCCATCAAAGGCCTGGTCAACAGTTATACCCTGCCCTTCCATCATATCCTTCAGGGCCTGGCTCTGCGCCTTATGATCTTCAACCAACAATATCTGCTTGAATTTAGCGCCGCTTTGTAGCATTATATCTGTAAAGAGCTTATCAAGTGTACCTGTGTCTATCGGTTTTTTAAGGAAGCTTATAGCACCTTCACGGCGCACACGGTTAGCTGCCGCATCTCCTGCCGACATTAAGTGAACAGGGATATGCATGGTATCTTCTGATTGCTTTAACTCTTTTAGTATCTGCCAGCCATCTTTTCCAGGCAACATAATATCCAGAATTACAGCATCAGGCATATGCTCTTTGATGATCTCAACAGCATTGGTGCCTTCATTTACCATTACCGATTTATAACCATGATCGCGAGAATAATCATGCAAAATATTAGCGAAGTTTTTATCATCCTCAACAATAACTACCAGTGGGTCCCTATCTTCTGCTCTTGCTTTCTTTAACGCCGGTTTCAGGAATTCAGGCTTAGCATTAAAGGTTTCCACAGTTGGCAACAGGTCTTCCTCCACTACCGGTACTTGCTTAGCCTCAAAAGGAATAGTTAGTATAAATTCACTACCTACACCCGGCTCGCTTGTTAAAGTAATTACCCCGCCAAGTAATGTGGTTAATTCACGACTAATAGACAAGCCCAAACCGGTACCACCATACTTGCGGCTTGTTGAACCATCGGCTTGCTGAAATGCTTCGAATATTACTTTTTGTTTGTCTTTTGGTATACCTACACCCGTGTCTTTTATACAAAAGCTAAGTGTTTTTTCAATTGGACCGGGTACAACATTTACACTTATTGTTCCTTTTTCGGGCGTGAATTTAAAAGCATTTGAAAGCAGATTTTTAATTACCTGCTCAACCCTCACCTTATCGGTAAATATCAACTTAGGCACATTACCAACACTATTGTTAAATGTGATGTTTTTGTGCGATGCTACTTCAGCAAACAACATCTCCATATCTTTTAATATGTCGGTTATTTTTACCTGTTCGTTCTGCATCTCCAGCTTACCCGATTCAATTTTTGAAAGATCGAGGATATCATTGATCAGCGTAAGCAAGTCATTACCGGCATTGAAAATTACACTGGCATATTTTATCTGGTCTTCAGAAAGATTTAGTGGCTTATTATCTTTTAAGATCCGCGCCAGCACCAATATACTATTAAGCGGTGTACGCAGTTCGTGGCTCATATTGGCCAAAAACTCCGATTTATACTTGCCGGTAGTCTCCAGTTCCTGAACCTTTATATCAATAGATTTACGGGCTTCTTCAATGGCCTGGTTCTTTTCTTCCAACAAGCTTGCTTTTTCTTCCAGTTCGGCGTTGATGGCGCGCAATTCTTCCTGCTGTGTCCTCAACTCTTCTTCTGATGCTTCCAACATTTCTGTTTTGTTCATCAGTTCTTCGTTGGTAACACGCATTTCTTCCTGCTGTGCTTCCAGTTCTTCGGCCTGCTGCTGGGTTTCTTCAAACAGATCGTGCATTATGGTGCGTGCCTGCGCGGTATTAACAGCTATACCAATATCATTGGCAACAGCCAAAATATAATCACGGCTCTTGTTATCAAGGTCACCATTAAAAGCTATCTCAATAACCCCCTTTAACTGCTTATCAAAAAAGAAAGGCACAATCAAACTCTCAACAAGGGCCTCACTTATAATTGAGCTTTGCAGCGACATGGCGTCATTCAATTTGCCTTTTACAATCGCTTCTTTCCTGTTTTCAGCTGCCTGGCCAATCCAGCCTTCTTTTAGTTTGATTGATTTTTTTAAGGCGCTCAAATCATGGAATGCGTATGCCGCATATAGCTCCAAACGTTCTTCAGCTTCATTATATAAATAAAATGTTCCTGTTACCGCACTTGTATAATGGCATACTTCGGCAAGGATATTTTTAGCAAGCTCTTTTTCGCTTTGCTGGCCCTGTATTTTCTCATTAATGAGTCCAGTACCGGTAAGCAGCCAGTTTTTGGCCTCGTTTTCAGCTAAAACTTTCTCAAGCTCGATGTTGGTAACCCGTACCTCTTCTTCTATCTTTTTCTGCCGATCAAAGGTTTTTTGTATGTAGATGAATAATACAATAATAATAGCCAGGAAAATAAATGAGCCAATAAATATAGTTACAATAGTATAGTTTGCAGCACTCTGTGTTTTTGCACGCCCCTGGGCAAGTTCCACGTCTTCCCGTGTATTTATCCTATCTATAGTGGTACGGATGTCATCCATTGTCTTCTTACCGTTCAGCAACATATCATGTTGCCCCATATACGGTAACCCTACAACATCCCTTACATCAATATTATTTTTGATAAGCTCTAATTGCTTATTGGTCAACAGATAAAGTGAATCAAGATTTTTTTGCTGATGCGGACTTTGTACCGATAATGCTTTTAATTTATCAATATTTGTCTTAATAACCGGAAGCGCTGCTTTATAAGGATCAAGAAAAATAGGCTTATCCGTGGCTACAAAACCTCGCATGCCAGTTTCAGCATCTATCAGTTTTTGTAAAACGTCCCGTGAGGTATGGATCAATTGTTCACTATGCTCAACTTTAGCCTGGTCCTGCTCTAATTGCGTTATACTTAGATAGGAAAAAATAGCGACTAAAAAAACCAGAACTATGGATACTGCAAACCCAGCTAATACCTGGTTGCGGAAAGACAGTTTTAACATTTAATAAAGTTTATTAGTTACAAATATGCTGAAAAAACGGTATCCCCTAATACGTTAATCCACAACCTAAAGTTGTTAATTAATACGCAATAATATTAAACATCCAATTTAATATTATTTTTTCTATTACTTAAAACGCCAACTATGGCCAGTACTGAACCTATGCATAAAACATACCACCCCCATTTGAATCTAATTTTATCAGACAAATAGCCGGCAAGCGAATGAAAGGGGATAAAACTAAAACTGGTGTGGATCCTGAAAAGTGCCGCTATATAAAAAATAATAGTTAAACCCAATGTTATCCATGCAATCAGGCTTATCAACTTAATATTGCTAAATACCGTTGCAATTATACCAACAACCGCTATAAGTAAAAAAACCAAACCATATGGTTTATTTAGTTGGTACATAGTTTGGTTAAAGATACTAAAATGAAGTATAGGGCAAAAGGTTGCCACAATGATCATTATAAAACCTACAAAGGATATAAATGAACTAATGCGCATTGATAAACTATTTTTGGGTTAGTTCCATTTTATCCGCAAAATGGGCGCAATAATCTCTAAGGTCCTCTACTATGTTTTTTTCACCTGTAGCGCGCAAAAAACTATCGCCCATGGTTTGCAGGGTTTCATAAAAAAAGCGTTTCATATCATCAACAGGCATATCTTTTGTCCAAAGATCAATACGTAAGGTGTTTTTATAGCTCTGATCCCAAAGTGCCAGCATCATTGATTTAACCGGAAGCGCCTCTTTATTCTGTGAGTCAGTTGATTCCCACATAATGTTTTCAGGCACATTATTTTCGTCCATATCAATGGTCAGTTTTATTTCAGCTCTTTTTTTCATTCTTATTTAACAAGTAAAAATATAATAATGGTCAAAGTTATAAAGCTTAGCTCTACAATCCACAATTTTTTGATCTCGGGGAAAAAATTTCGAAGCATCAAATCTAAAAATGACACAACAAAAGCAAACAACAGGAATATCCATCCTATTGTACCACCCAGATGCGGCAGGTTAACACCGGTTATACTGGCGCCCTTTATCCATACGTAACCAGCCAGCAGTAAAAGTAACGCGCTGGCAAAATTTAATGGGGTTATTCTTAATTTCATGTACAAATTAATGCTTTTTCCTGAACTTTTTTGCACCGGCAGGTTTGCCATGCCTTGAACTTGGCTGCGCTTTTTCCCGCGCTGCTTTAAATTTTAATTTCTGGTTCAATGTTTTCTTTTCGTGGAAAGCGCCTTTAAAATCAGGATCATCACGACGCTTTTGCATATCGATCTCTTTGGCCTGATCCTGCTTCTCTTCATAAGGTGTAGCCTCGATAAAAACTTCATCAGGTATACCCGTGATAGGGATGGTTTGCCTGATGAGCTTCTCTATTTTATGCACATAATATTCCTCAGAAGGCGTGGCAAATGTAATAGCCTCTCCCGATTGAAAAGCCCGGCCTGTACGCCCAATGCGGTGTACATAATCCTCAATAACCACGGGCACATCAAAGTTTATAACATGGCTCACATCGCTCACATCAATACCACGCGAAGCAACATCAGTAGCTACCAATATTTTCACCTCATCGTTTTTAAATGAGTTAATACTATTGATACGGGTGTTTTGACCTTTATTAGCATGCAGTACCTTTACATCCTTCTCGCCGAATTTACGGAGTAGAAATTTATATACATCCTCAGCAACGGCACGGGTTTTACAAAAAACGATCAGTTTTTTAATATCATCCGGTTCATCCAACAGCTTTTTAAGCAGGTTGATCTTGGTTTTGATATTAGGCACATGATACAAATGCTGATTAACCGTTTGTGCCGGTGTGGCCTGTGGGGTAACCTCTATAATAGTTGGAAACTCCAGGAAATTATTAGAAAGCTGATGGATCTTATCAGACATGGTAGCCGAAAATAGTAGGTTTTGCCTTTTTACAGGCACCACCTCCAGTATGCGGTTAATCTGTGGCATAAAGCCCATGTCCATCATTTTATCAGCCTCATCCAAAACCAAAACCTGTAAAGTTTTGGTAACTATATGCCCGGCCAGATAAATATCCATGAATCGGCCCGGTGTGCCAACAATGATGTCGACCCCTTTATTGATAAGCTCAATCTGTGTTTTTGGGCCGAGGCCACCATATACTGATACTACACGCAGATCGGTATAAGCGGCAAATTGCTTTGCATTCTCCTCTATCTGCATAGCCAGCTCACGTGTTGGTGCTATGATAATGGCCCGCGCGTTATCGCCCTGGGCATATTTCAGCCTCATGATGATGGGCAATACATAGGCAGCGGTTTTGCCTGTGCCTGTTTGCGCAATGCCCATTACATCCTGCCCATTTAGTATAGGCGGGATAGCTTTTTGCTGTATAGGCGTAGCTTCGGTATAACCGGCATCGGCAATTGCGTTTAGTATTTGCCGGTTAAAATTAAAATCTTCAAAAGTTACAGCCATGGGGCAAAGATAAGGTTTTCTTTTAGTTGGGGAGTTTTTAGTCGGAAAGACCTCCGGAAAAGTCGGAAAGTCTGTAAGTCGGGAAAGTTCGAAAGTAAAGCCCTCATGTAAAACTAATCTTTCGGTCTTTCCAGACTTTCGGACTATAAAACCATTAATCTCTCGGACTTACGGTCTTTTCCGACTTTCGGACTATAAACTATAAAACTATATTTGCATTATGAGTTCTATCCTGATAAAATCCGCCACTATAGTTAATGAAAACAAGCAATTTGTTGCCGATATCTACATAAAAGATGGCTTTATTGAGCAGATCGGTAGCCAGATTAATAAACCTGCAGATAAGCTCATCAATGCCGAGGGCTTACATTTGCTGCCCGGTTGTATCGACGACCAGGTGCATTTCCGCGAGCCGGGATTAACGCACAAAGCAAATATTTATACAGAATCGCGGGCGGCTGTTGCGGGGGGTATTACCTCTTTTATGGAGATGCCTAATACTGTCCCTAACGCTTTAACACAGGAACTGCTCGAACAAAAATATGAGATAGGCCGCCATAACTCTTTGGCTAACTACTCATTTTTCATGGGCGCCAGTAATGATAATATTGATGAAGTATTGCGCACCGATATCAATAATGTTTGCGGCGTAAAGGTATTCATGGGTTCATCAACTGGTAATATGCTGGTGGATAATCCTAAAACATTGGAAAATATATTCTCACAATCTCCCATGCTGGTGGCTACGCATTGCGAGGATGAGGCAACTATCCAAAGTAATTTAAATCATTACAAGCAATTATTGGGCGATAATATCACGGTTAAGCTTCACCCTAAGATACGCAGTGCCGAAGCTTGTTATCTGTCATCATCAATGGCGGTTGAATTGGCTAAAAAGCATAATACAAGGCTGCATATTCTACATATATCAACTGAAAGAGAAACACACCTGTTTGCGAATAATATCCCGTTAAAAGATAAAAGGATAACTGCTGAGGCTTGTATCCATCATTTATGGTTTAGTGATGAAGATTATGAAACCAAAGGCAACCTGATAAAGTGGAACCCTGCAGTAAAAAAAGCCAGCGACCGTGAAGGCATCCTAAAAGCAGTTTTAGATGGCCATATTGATGTTATAGCTACCGACCATGCACCACATACAATTGAAGAAAAGGCATTGCCTTACTTACAAGCACCATCTGGCGGCCCATTGGTACAGCATGCATTGCCGGCAATGCTTCAACTACATCATGAAGGCAAGATCACACTTGAGCAAATAGCCGAAAAGATGGCACATAATGTGGCCGTATGCTTCCAGATAGAAAACCGTGGTTTTATACGTGAAGGATATTATGCGGATTTGGTGTTGATTAATTTAAACAAGCCATGGCAGGTAAGTAAAGAAAACATTCTTTACAAATGCAACTGGAGCCCTTTTGAAGGCACTGATTTTCAATCTAAAGTAATACATACAATTGTGTCAGGTAATTTAGCTTATAGTGAGGGTGTTATAATTGATAATTTACCGGGTAAAAGGTTGACTTTTGATAGGTATTAACCAAATTGTCATTGCGAGCGATAGCGTGGCAACCTCGTCGCTTGCATATTGAACGCGACGAGGTTGCTTCGTCGTTCCTCCTCGCAATGACACGGTTTTATATTACTCAATAATCTTCTTCAACCCATCAAACACAGTCTTCCAGTTCTGTTCTGAATGGTCAGCAGCTTCCTGGTTTTTAACACCATCTTGCGTGATAACCAAAGTAGTAACACCGTTGCTTTCGCTTAATTCATAGGTAATATTGTAGTAATTCTCAGGTATATTTTCAAGGCCCATCATACTGCTCCAGTAGGTGTATTTTAATAGTTTGGGCTCATCAATATCCAATATAATACCGCCGTCTTCATACTTATGGCCGTCCCACTCGCCGCTAAATGTAATTGGGCTACCAACTTCCCAGTCGGATTTTAGATCAGTACCAAAGAAATATTTTTTCACCGTAGCCGGATCGGTTAACCCGTGCCACACTTTTGTAATTGGTGCCTTAAAGGTGATGCTTGTTTTTAATGTTAGTGTTTCCATAGTTGTTTTTGTTTATATATTAAATTGCTCAGGCTGTAATTAGTTTTTCCTTTAACATATGCGAGCTGATCAGTTCAAAATCCTTTTCCCCTAGTTCAAAAAATCCGAAACGGAATCTATACCCCCATGAATTCTTGTTTTCAATAAAATCAAGCTGGTTTATTAATGGGGCAATAGGCGTTTCGCTGCAATCGTAGTAGTTAACATTACGTCTGTAGGGAATAAAATCTTCCGACATTTTATATTGATAGAGCTCCTCATCCTTTACCTGCCCTATTGCCGTAAAGGCCTGTAATGCCTTATCGCCGCTATAAGTTTGTTTAGGTGAATAAACTATCACCCAATCACCCGTATGCATTTTTTTTAATGATGATGATTTTCCGTGATTGGCCTGCATAAAGCCACCTTTAACACCTCTTGTAATATGATCTTTTGAGACCACCACAATCCAGTAACGTGCTTGCTTTTCCATATCTGTTTTAATTTTATAGAACAAATATGCGGCCAGCTATTGACAGCTGTATGTCAGCAGGAAAAAGAAAAAATTGATTGCGCTCGTCTGTGACGAGTGCTTAATATGTTTTGGCGATTGCATCGCCAGTAGCGTTACAAACGCTAACCCAGTTTAAGCACTCGTCACAGACGAGCGCAATTATGGTTACTATAGCGATGGGGTTGAAACCCATCACTATTTTACGTCTACAGATAACCGCTGAAGCATACTTTCTGAAAGAGCTATAACCCGCTCCCTTAATTTATCAGGCTTAATGATTTCGGCATGGTCGCCAAACATCATGTACCAGCGGGCAAAACCTTCAATAGATGAAGTAAGGAAAGTCATCTCAGTGATATTCCCCATCTTTTTTTCAGACACAAAGCCGCTGTAATATTTTTGATAATCCAGATTCCCATAAACAACCTTTTCAACCCGTATAATAATTGTTTCCAAATCCTTATCCTTAGCTGTTCGCGCTATATAATCTTTTAAGGTTGGGTGCTGACTGGTAAACTTTTTATCGCTTACACAAAGCTTATTTATACGGTCGATCCTGAAATCGCGGTAATCATTTCTTAAGCGGCAATAAGCGATCAGGTGCCAATAGGTATCAGCAAAAATTATACCCACAGGTTCAATCTCACGCGTTGTATGCTGCTGGCTGTGATGAGCAAAATAATCGATAACTATAATATGCTTTTGCGCTATGCTGTTCAGAATAGTTTGTATATAATCGTTATTGGTGCTTATTGGTTTATTTGAGCCTTTTAGAACTTCTATTTTGTTATCTATATCTTCAAGCAAATCCTTTTCAGTGGTTCGCAGTATCGCC
Source organism: Mucilaginibacter mallensis (assembly GCF_900105165.1). Lineage (NCBI taxonomy): Bacteria > Pseudomonadati > Bacteroidota > Sphingobacteriia > Sphingobacteriales > Sphingobacteriaceae > Mucilaginibacter > Mucilaginibacter mallensis. The sequence continues at coordinate 2,397,682 of NZ_LT629740.1, read as the reverse complement.
TTTATTTTATACATAGCCGATTTATGATTGGCTATGGTTGATGCATCGGTCAGCTTCTCAACAAATTTTTCAGCAGTTAAAAAAGCGGTAGCTTCTTCCTTGGTAAACATGACTGGTGGCAAGCGGTATCCATCCATAATGGAATATCCCACACCAGCTTCGCCAATAATAGGAATACCGGCCTCCTCCAATGTTTTTACATCACGATAGACTGTACGTAAACTAATATTGAAACGTGCGGCAATATCGCCCGCTTTTACTACCCTGCGCGATTGCAGTTGTATTAAAATAGCTGAAATACGATCGATCCGGTTCATGTTCGCCAAATTAAATAAAACAAACTATATTAGATCAAGATTAATATGTTATGGATGATAAAATTATAACATTTGAAACCTATCATGACCCAATGCTGGCACATATTATCCGCGCCAAATTAGAGGCGCACGATATTCCCTGCTTTATTGAGGATGATCATATGTCGGGTTTAAACCCTGTATACAATCACGCCATAAGTGATATTAAGCTCAAGATATTTGAGCGCGACCTTCGCGAATGCCTGAGAATAATAGATGAAGATAATGAAATACTGCTGGAAGAAGATCTGGAGATAGATCCGGAAACAGAAATAGCTATTATTTGCCCGTATTGCGCATCAACCCATGTTATGCGCATCGAGCCTAATACCGCCCGACCAAGCTGGTTAAATGCCTTATATTCATTTTTTGCATCTATCTTGCCATTCTATTCCTCTAAACAATGGCATTGCGCTAACTGTAAACAGGATTTTGAATAAAAATGAATTTATCCACTATAAAAATTATTATAAAGATCGGCCTGGTTACCGCCGGTATTATTATTTTGTTCGAGGCAACCAGCCTGTTATTTATTTACAAGTATTTTAAGTTCGATTATTATTTAAGTGCTGTTGCGCTATTCTTTTTGCTTGCGGGATACACCGTATCAAAATATAATACTGCAGCTAAAAAACAGAGCACAGTTGAGCCAGATCCATTTTTAAACCTTACCAATAAAGAACAACATATTTTGCAATTAATAATTGAGGGAAAAAGCAATAAGGAAATTGCTGCCTTAAATTATGTTGAGGTAAGCACCATAAAAACACATATCAATAATATATATGCTAAACTTGGTTTAAACAACCGTAAAGAGGCCATAACCCAGTATAAAACCAGGTTTGCTACTGTTGATTACGCAAATATCCACCCTTTTTCCACCTGAAATATTTTGTTTCCGAACTTAATATCCCTCAGCTTTGCATCGTAAACTATTAACATTTTTATGAGATCAACTTTAAAATACGGAATAATAACCGGGGCAGTAGTGGGAATTTTTGCCATTTCTTTTTTTTCAATAGTCAACTGTGTTAACAATAGCGAGGGCTGGGGTATACAGGCTGCAAATATCAGGGGTATTAGTGGTTTACTTACTATCCTGATACAGGCTACGGGCATTTATGTAGCCATGCAAGCTATCAAAAAGCAACAGAATAATTCTTTAACCTACGGACAAGCCCTAAAAACCGGGATATTGATAGCAGTACTTACTGCTGTAATTACAGCCCTTTTCAGCTTTATTTATTGTGAATTCATTAATCCCGGTTATGCGCAGTATATGGTTGCTGAAGCTCAAAAGGTAATGATAGCCAAAGGTGAAACGCAACAACAGATCATCACTGATTCAGCCGCAGTAAGAAAAGAATTTTCAACCGGAGCACAGATTGGAGAGTCTTTAGTTGGGCAATTCTTTGTAGGAACGGTAATATCACTTATTATGGGATTATTCATTAAAACTAAAAAATAATATTTCCATTACATTTTGTGCTGATGTTTAGGCATCTCCACAGCTAATATTTATATTAGCGAAATGTATAACCGTCGCAAATTCATTAAAGTATCTGCTGCAACCGCATCAATTACAGCATTTTCACGCTCGGCTTTCGCCAGAACAATTAATAGTATTGAGCCTTCAGGGTTTCCCATTGTGATCTCCACATGGAATTTTGGGGTTGATGCTAACAAAGAAGCATGGAAAACGCTTGAAAAAGGCGGCCGTGCATTGGATGCTGTTGAGGCCGGTGTAAGGATTCCTGAAGCCGACATGAATAACCATACCGTTGGTCGTGCCGGTTACCCCGACCGCGACGGGCATGTTACCCTTGATGCCTGTATAATGGATGAATTTGGCAACTGCGGCTCTGTCGCAGCTATGGAAGACATAGCCCACCCTATTTCCGTAGCACGTTTGGTAATGGAGAAAACGCCACATATTATGCTGGTGGGCGATGGCGCTACCCAGTTTGCTGTAGAGCAAGGATTTAAAAGAGAAAAACTATTAACCCCGGAATCAGAAAAAGCATGGAAGGAATGGCTTAAAACGGCCAAATATGCCCCGGTATTGAATATTGAAGATAAACAACACGCACCCGGCAACCAGTATAACCATGATACCATTGGTATGCTGGCACTTGATGCTAAGGGAAATATCTCAGGTGCTTGTACGACCAGCGGCATGGCCTTTAAATTACACGGCCGTGTTGGCGACAGCCCAATAATTGGTGCGGGACTATTTGTTGATAACGAAGTTGGTGGCGCCACCTCAACCGGCGTAGGCGAAGAAGTGATACGTAACGTAGGCAGCTTTTTAGTGGTTGAGCTGATGCGTCAGGGTTATCACCCCGAGGATGCATGCAGGGAAGCCGTTAACCGCATCATCAAAAAGAAACCCGATACCGCTAAACAGATACAGGTTGGTTTTCTGGCTATTAATAAAAAAGGTGAACATGGCGCCTATGCCATACAGCCTGGTTTTGAATATGCAGTATGCAACAGCCAAACACAAGATTTGCTAATAAAAGGAAAGAGTTTTTATTAAATAAGTGTCGACCTGCACGAATAATTTAAGCTATATCTTATATTTACTGTTAAAATTACACTTAGCACTTTAAAGCCTCTAAAATTTAAACATGATTTCACTCGAAGTTTGCGCCAACTCCGTTACTTCAGCTGTTGCTGCGCAAAATGGTGGCGCTATAAGGGTAGAATTGTGTGAAAATTTAAAAGAAGGTGGTACTACCCCATCCTTTGGCCAGATATTAATGGCCCGTAAGCTGCTTCATATTAAATTATACGTACTTATCAGGCCACGGCCAGGTGATTTTTTATATAACGATCTTGATTTTGAGATCATGATGGCCGATGTAAGGTATTGCATTGAGGCTGGTTGCGACGGTATTGTAATTGGCATACTAAATGCCGATGGCACCATCGATAAAAAACGTAACGGCGAGCTTGTACGCCTGGCAAAACAATGGGGACTTGGGGTAACCTTTCACCGGGCATTTGATATGTGTGCCGACATGTACCAGGCCCTTGAAGATATTATTGAACTGGGTTTTGAGCGCATACTCACCTCTGGTGGTAAAACTACCGCAATGGAGGGCTCAAACATAATTAATCACCTGGTTGAGAAGGCTGCCGGCCGCATCATTATTATGCCGGGCAGTGGCATCAACGAAAACAATGCCGCCGACCTGGTGCATTTCACCGGCGTAAATGAGATCCACTCATCCGCCCGTACCCGCCTGCAAAGCCAAATGGAGTATAAGAACGATCATATCCTTATGGGGCAGGAAATTGGTGATGAGTATAGCCTGGATGTAACTCACGCCGGGAAAGTAAAAGCGATTTTGAGAGCGGTGAATGTATAATATTTAACAATTCCCTCCCATGGGAGGGGTGCGTAAGACTGCGATGTGGCAGGGAGGGATTTTATCGTATGCAAAGCTATTGGAATAAAACCCCTTCCTCCCCCTTCCCCAAGGAAGGAATCGCACAGCCTCTGCTTTTTAAAAGCATAAGACCCGTTGTTGGTGTCCTCACCAACAATTTCTACTCACCTAAAAGAAGCTCACCGGCAATACAATCTCTATCCTGTTCCGTCCTGTTCCACCAAAAATATCGGGATCAAGTAATCTGCTGTACCTTATACCAAACGAGATCGACTCCTGGTTGAACCATTGGGTATCAAAAAACAATTCAAGACCTGTCGACCGGAAAGTGCCTTTAAATTTGCTCCCATCGGTATAAAAATCAGTGGCATGAGTATAATCATAAAACAGGTTCCCGCGCAAGCGCAAAAAATAAATGGTATTAGCCACTCCCCAGTCAGGATAAGCGATCGGGAAATCATAGCTGGCGCTTGCCTTATTCATATCGTACAGATTTTCGGCTGTATAGCCCCTTGAAAACGGAAAATCATTTGAGAAATCGATCACATTGTTATCATTTCCCTTTTGCTGATGGGCCACATTGATGATCAGGTTATGGTTAACAAACAATCCCGGAAAATAAAAAGTACCATTAGCCAAAAACTGTGTTGCACTTATACCACTAATGGCATTTTTATAATTCAGGGTGATGCTTTGTCCAAACCGGGGATAAATATTCTGCTTAGCCTGTTGAATGCTATTGTTAAATACAATGTAATTATTCAGATAAGTATAGGAGATATCATTAAAATCATGCTGAAACGGCTGTTGAAAGTTAGTACTGCTATAATACAGATCACTACCTATAGCTAATGAAGTTGATAGCTTGCCACTACTCAGGTTCAGGGGTAGTTCCAGACCGCCATGTATAGTAGTTTCATTCCAGTACACATTTTCACCACGATAATAAGCACGCCTGTCAATGGTATAATCCGCACCGCCATCTATGTAAGGGAATAGCGCACCGTATATGCCATCAAACCCAAACTCTTTATAACCCTCGTTACGGTTATAAGTAAATGACAAAGCGGATTGAAAGGTATTCAGCACGTTTTCCCCGGAAAGTGAGAAGGTATAATTAGGATCACTGATATCAGGTATAAGACTATGAAAATTAAACAGGTGATACGATTTGTGATACTTAGTAACCTTTAATGAACTATCAACCACATTGGCTAACAGATCAGTTGATGAATCCCGTTTTAAGGCTGAGATCGCAAAATCAGGCATACCACCGGGCAGACTTACGTCTGGAAGGCTATTCCATTGAATGACACTCTTATCAGCCTCATGCATTTTATAACCAAATGCGGTAAAACTCACCCAGGCCATTTTATTGGCTGATATGGTAGGCTGGTAATTACCAATAGAGCTTTTCAACGAATCATTCGTAAGCTCATAAAGTTTATGATCGTTTACCGACAAGGCGAATAACTTATCATTTATACCTGATACTGCGCTAAAGTAAACAGTATCCCTATGTACTAAAGGGAACGCTATTGGTTGGTAAGTAAATGGCAGTAAATACTTAACATCACCTGTTTTTATGCTGATAAGCGCTAGCGACATTTTGCCTTTGTTATTTCTTACGGCGGAGATCAATCTATCATTATCGTAAAACTTTGGATAAGTAAAAAACAGGCCATCTTTATTGGGGATGGCCGTAATTAATTTACCATCATTCATATCCAATAAATGCAGATCGCTTTTGCCTGATGGCCCTACCTTAACGGCTATAATACGCTTACCATCCGCGCTAAATGATGGCGAAAAGTATTTAGATCTAACCGTTATCCTGTGCTCTTTCCCGGTTTTAACATCTACCACTATTATATCGCTATAATCGCGGTAATTCCATCGCAGGTCCTGCCGGTATGAGGCATAGGCTATTTTGCCATCATGATAATCGAAATAACTATCCAGTGAAAAATCCCGCACACTTATCTTTCGCTCCTTAGCTCCTGTTTTTACCACAAAAACCGGGATATGGTTATAAGTACTTTTCATGTAGATGATAGTACTGTCATTTACATACACAGGATATTCCTGATCGGCGATAAAGTGCTGGTTCTTTTTATACTTGTTACCGGCAAATTGCTGAGGCGTTTGGGTTATAAACTGTTGTTTGTAATAATTCAATCCATCATTCCTGAATTGCACAAAATCTACTCCGGCATACTTTTTAATTGCCCGCTCAAAAGGATAAAGACCGCCTTTGTAAGCCGCAGCATCATGTGTTACATTTTTCCAAAAGTAATCCCCGTATTTTTCACGACCGTAACTTACCAGCATATAGCCCAGCGGGTACCAATCGGGTGTATAATCAAGGTACGAACCGTTGCGCAGTTTCATATAGCTGTAATCCCTGCCATCGGCCCATAAGGCACGATATCCATCAAAAAAATAGGGGATCCTGCCCCTGCCCTGGTCACTTACATGGGTTTCATTAAAAACGGCATCGCCCTCAAAAAACCAGTTGGGGATAGACAACTCATTACCTACCGCCTGCCCGCCTTCGCCAAAAATGACATGTAGCACCTTTGACACACCTACATTAAAATTATTGTACTGCTGTACATGCCTGAACTCATGTATAGCCAATTGCTCGGGCCAGGGCAAACTACCAATAGCAAAGCTATTTTGATCTGGTGTTAAATAAAATTCACTTCGGAAAGGCGCCAGCTGCACGTAGGCATTGGCTATAGTGGTTTGGTTTTGCAGTAAAATGCTTACCTGCTTTTGTTTAAACCCGATGGTTGGCTGTATGACTTTGTTCATCTGCTCAACAATATTGGCCACCCGTAAACCGGCTGAATCTAACCCGAAGGGAAATATAACTTTTGCGGCAGGTGTATTTACCTGATCCCATTTGATGGATGGCGGGTTGCCACCAAACTCCTGTGCTTTGGTAATAGTAGCTGTGCCCACGAGGAGCAATAGCAAAAATGAACAGCGTAAAAAAGGGGGTATTACGGATTGCTTCATAGAGATGTGAAAGTAATCAGAATTTAGAGAAATAAAAGATTAAGGATATAATTGTTTTGTTACAAAGCCCCCTTGTCATTCTGAGCGATAGCGAAGAACCTTTCCGCGTTCATCAGGCGGATAAAATAGATGCTTCGTTCCTCAGCATGATAGGTTGTAGAAACAAATCCGAAATCGAACATCCGAAATTATAAATCCAAATGACACATCATCAGCTAAAACTAGCTACATTTGCCGCTTGTTAATATAGTACCATGGCTAAAGTGTCTATCAACCTGGCAACAGGTTCAATACAAAAGGAAGAAATTATTGTCGGCATTGATTTGGGTACCACCAATTCACTGGTGGCATTCATCAACCCTGATAAAAACCCGCAGGTAATAAATGATGCTGGCAAGGGCGTGTTAGTGCCTTCTGTTGTGCACTTTTCTAACACCGGTGATATCACTGTTGGTAACGAGGCCAGGGAATATTTAACAACTGATCCAAGTAATACTATATTCTCTGTAAAGCGTTTACTGGGGCGCTCCTATAAAGATATCGAGAACTACAAAAGCTTTTTCAGCTATAAAGTTATCGACGACGACAGCGAAAGTCTGGTGAAGATAAAGGTTGGTGACAAATTTTATACGCCGATAGAACTATCCGGCCTGATACTGAAAGAACTAAAAGCCCGTGCTGAACATGCACTAAAAACGCCTGTTAACCGTGCTGTAATTACCGTACCCGCTTACTTTAACGATTCACAACGCCAGGCAACCCGCGATGCAGGTAAACTGGCCGGACTGGATGTTTTACGCATTGTAAACGAACCTACAGCAGCTAGCCTGGCATACGGCATCGGCTTAAATCCTGAAGAAACTAAAACTATAGCTGTATATGATTTGGGCGGAGGTACATTTGATGTATCTATCCTGCAAATACAAAACGGCATCTTCGAAGTTTTGGCTACCAATGGTGATACTTTTTTAGGTGGCGATGATTTTGACAGCGCGATTGTTGATTACTGGATCGATAAAAATCAACTAAACAAAGCCGAACTGGTTGAAAACCATGAACTGGCCCAGCAATTACGTTTAAAGGCAGAAGAAGCCAAAAAATCATTCGCACATCAGAACCTGTTTAATGAAAAGATTGGTGAGATCTGGTGTACACTTGATAAGGCGACTTTTGAGCAGCTGATATTGCCTAAGGTTGAACAAACCATCACGGCCTGCCGTAATGCATTAAAAGATGCAAGCTTAACCATTGATAAGATTGATGAAGTGGTAATGGTAGGCGGATCAACACGTACAGCATTGGTTAAAAAGATGGTGGCTGAGTTTTTCGGTCGCCCGGTGCATGATGAGGTAAACCCTGATGAAGTGGTTGCCCTCGGCGCTGCAATACAAGCAGATATTTTAGCCGGTAACCGCAGCGATATTTTATTGCTGGATGTTACTCCGTTATCCTTAGGTATTGAAACTATGGGCGGCTTAATGGATGTGATCATCCCCCGTAACTCAAAAGTACCTACCAAGGCGGGCAGACAATATACTACCTCTATCGACGGACAGATAAACATGAAAATTGCTGTTTACCAGGGCGAACGCGACCTGATCAGCGAGAACCGTAAACTGGCAGAGTTCGACTTGAAGGGCATACCATCAATGCCGGCGGGTTTTCCTAAGGTTGATATTAACTTTTTATTGAATGCCGATGGAATATTAACCATACAGGCTATTGAACTACGCTCGGGCGTAAAACAACAGGTTGAAGTAAAACCAACCTACGGCATTACTGATGACCAGGTTGAACAAATGCTTTTGGATAGTATCACCCACGCTAAAGAAGATGTTGCCCAACGTATGCTGATAGAAGCCCGTACCGAAGGCGAACAAATGGTTTATACCGTTGAGCGCTTCATCCAGAAGAATAATAGCTTCTTATCAATAAGCGAACTAAGTGAAACCAATAAATTCATCCAAACCCTTAAAGAAGCCTTAACCAGCGGCAACAAGGATTTGATACACAAAGCCATTGATGAGCTTAACGAATTTACACGCCCATTTGCTGAACGTTTAATGGATGTGGCAATAAGTACAGCAATGAAGGGGAAGAGTATAGAGTAATTACTTTGTATTTGTTATTCTGAGCGATAGCGAAGAACCTGTACGCTGACTATACAAGTGTAAAGATTCTTCGCTATCGCTCAGAATGACAATTAAAGTAAAAAAAATCCCCGTTTCCGGGGATTTCTCATTTTAAAGATTCTTTATTTCTTCCTGTTCCTTCAACGCTGCAATATTATTGCTATTGCTGTAGCTATCGGTTTGGCTTGCAAAATCTTCCAATATCGCCGCAATGGTATCCAAATTATCAGCTACCCTTTGGTGCATATCCGGCAGGTCTTTTTCAAGCCTTTTATTGCCCAGATCGATATTGTCTACTTCTATTTTAGCAAGCTTTTGAATGATGGCCTGCTGACTATTTTTCAGATCTTCCAGTTCATGGACAATCTTCTCCATCAACGCAAATTTCTTTAACTTATCCATAGTGTTGTCGTTTTTAAATTATATCAATACAACCCCTATTCAGCTATTTTGTTTGATAATTTGGATTTGTAGTTTATAACTAATAATTTAGTTATATGAAATATTACATCATCCTAGTCCTTATTACCAGCCTTTTTCAACACGCGTTTTCGCAGGATAGCACTAAACAAAATAATGCTTTATTGCTTGATTATTACCAGAATCAACGCTTTGATCTTGCTGCTGATTATCTGAAACAAAACAACCACGAACCGATCACCAACATCAAAATATTAAAAGCCCTCGCCTACTGCAACCAAATGAATGGCAAACTACCTGAAGCCGAGACTTATTATGAACGGGTTTATGCCATTGATTCTACGAGCACCTCAGTATTGTATAGTTTAGGTAGTATCAACTTGCGCCGCGGGAACGAAATAAATGCAGAGGTATTTTATAAAAAGATCATTGCAAAAGACAGCACCAACTTTATTGTATACAAGCAATTAGCCAAGATCAGTCTGGATAAAAAGGACGTGATCCTCGCGGTAAACTATCTCATAAAAGCTAATAAGCTAAATCCCGAGGATGCGGATGTGGCATCGGATCTTGGTGATATGTATATAAGCATGAAAGCATATAATGCCGCCGAAAAGGTTTTAAACCGTGCCATCATAGCCGATCCTGAAAATATGATCTTACTCCAAAGCCTTGTAAAACTGGAATACAACCAGAAAAAGTGGTCGGAAACAGCAAATAATTGTGAGAAACTGGTATTGCTGGGTAATCAATCCAGCTCGATATTAACACAATTGGGCATAGCCTATTATAATTTAAACGAGTACAAATGCGGGATTGAAACATTTGGTCAGATTGCTGACATGGAGCAAACCGAAACAACTTACTATTTTACTGGCGCATGCTATAAAGCGTTAAAAGATTACGACAAAGCCATCAGTTACTTTCAAAAAACGATTACGCAGGGAATATCACCCAACATCAACAGTTATTACAGTGAAATAGCCGATACCTATGAAACACTCAAAAAATACAAAAAAGCGGAGATTGCCTACCAAAAAGCACTCCAATTTACCGAGACCCCGATAACCTGGTATTCGTTAGCTAATTTGTATGATACAGAATTGAAGAATAAAAGCTCCGCCATAAAATATTACAAGAAATTTTTGGCAACCAAGCCAGCGAAGAATCAGCAGAACTATATTGCGTATGCGAAGAGTCGGATTGAACTCCTGAGCAAGTAGGAACCGGGATTTCCACACACTGTCATTTCGAATGAGGTACGAGGAGAAATCTTCTTCGCAAGGCAAAACTGGATGCAAGTCGCAGAAGATTTCTCACTATCGTTCGAAATGACAGATACCAGACCACTATCTATTCATCAACCTCGCCACATACTTCCCAATTATATCAAACTCCAAATTCACAAATGAGCCTACGCGCACGTGCTGCAAATTGGTATGTTCAAAAGTATAAGGGATGATGGCTACGGAAAAAATATTAGCAAAGGAATTAACAACTGTAAGGCTGATACCATTTACACAGATAGAGCCTTTCTCAACAGTAACATTACCCACAGCGGCATCATATTCAAAAGTATATCCCCAGCTGCCGTCAAGCTCAGTAAAAGCCACGCAGGTAGCAGTTTGGTCAACATGCCCCTGAACAATGTGCCCATCAAGGCGCGCATTCATTTGCATGCAGCGTTCCAGGTTTACCAGATCTCCGGTTTTTAATTCACCTATATTGGTTTTATTCAGTGTTTCCTCAATGGCAGTTACGGTATGTTTGCCATCGGCCAATGCGACCACCGTTAAACAAACGCCATTATGCGCTACTGATTGATCGATTTTTAATTCAGCTGCGATAGCTGATTCCACTGTAATATGCAGGTTGCCATGATCGTGTTGCAGATCGGTTACCTTACCTAAAGTTTCTATTATTCCTGTAAACATATGCCCCCTTGCCCCCTAAAGGGGAAATTTTTGAAGCACAAATTTAGTTATTTACATATGAGTTTATTGTAAGCTATATAAAATGACACTACACTAATCAAAAAACTCCCCTTTAGGGGCTGGGGGCTAAAACTAATGCTGATACTTTTGGTTTTGTTACTTTAGTCATAACTATAACCTACCATGCCCAAACAAAGCGCCGGAATACTCTTATATCGAAAAATAAATAACATATTACAAATCTTCCTGGTACATCCCGGCGGACCGTTCTTTAAAAACAAGGACGAAGGCAGCTGGACAATACCCAAAGGCGAGTTTTTGGATGATGAAGAACCGCTTGCAGCAGCTAAACGCGAGTTTCAGGAAGAAACCGGTAAGCGGGTTGATGGCGACTTTATCTCCTTAGGATCTATTAAACAGAAGAGCGGCAAAACAGTGTATGCCTGGGCAATTGAGGGCGACATTGATCAAGAAACTATTGTAAGTAATGTTTTTGATTTGGAATGGCCTCCCCGGTCAGGGAAAATGATTTCTATCCCTGAAGTTGACAGGGCAGATTGGTTTGATATTGATATCGCGAAGCAAAAAATAAACCCAGCGCAAGTGCCTTTGATAGAGCGGCTAAATAAGCTATGAACTAAATATTAAATGATTTGTAACGTTTTTGTGTTTTTAACTATCTTAAGTGAAAATTCTAAACTATGAGGAAATTGTTATTGATCTGCTGCATATGTTTAAGCTGTTTGTTTGCCAATGCGCAATTAAATAAGGAATTAACCGATTTCCAAACCTATTCCAGGGAAATGAGCCAAAAGGTTAGCGAAGCTTCCAAAACGAAAAACAATGAAGCCGGAATTGCTGAAACCAATGAATGGCTCGATCATTATAACAATCTATCGCCTGAGGCAAAGAAAAGCATGATGGACTTTACCCAAAACATGTACTATAACCTGGCATGCTTCTCATCGCTGGAAGGAAAAAAGGCTGTAGCAATAATTTACTTTAAAAGATCAATAGCTGAAGGTTTCAGCGATTATAAACACGCATCAGTCGACAGCGACCTCGATAATATTCGTAATGAATCTAAATTCAAAGACGCCCTTCAACAACTGCATGACAAATTTGACTATGGTTATATATTAAAGCAAGCGGGCCCCTATACCAACTCAACTGCTGCTTTGCCAGCGTTTACTTATCAGTCATCATCTGCACCTGAATTGGTTGAGCTAAAAACCAAATTTAATCTAGACTCTGTGAGCGGTAACGGCGATGAGATAAGCAGGATGAAAAACCTGTTACACTGGGTACATAATGAGATCAGGCATGATGGAAATTCAGGTAATCCTAAATCAAAAAACGCTGCGGACCTGATAGCTGTCTGCAAAAAGGAAAATCGCGGTGTCAATTGCCGTATGATGGCTACCACCTTACGGGATGTTTACCAGGCCGAAGGTTTCCAGGCAAGGATAGTGACCTGCATGCCTAAAGACACGAACGATTTCGACTGTCATGTAATTAACGTGGTATGGTCAAAAACATTAAATAAATGGTTATGGATGGATCCTACCTTTAACGCTTATGTTAGCGACAGCAAAGGCAACTTGCTAAATATTGAAGAGGTTAGGGAACGGCTGGTTAAAGGCAGTGATGACCTTGTATTAAATGATGATGCCAACTGGAATAACAAGGAAAAAGAAACAAAAGATTATTATTTAGGCTATTATATGTCGAAAAACCTATACTGGATTAAATGCTCTGCCAAAAGCGAATGGGACCTGGAAACGCGCAAACCCGGCATGGCCTCAATTGAATATATTAACTTATATCCGGGCAATTACACTACCATATTTCAACCAAAGAAAGCTAACGGTGATATGGTAGAATATGCTGCTAATAATCCAGTCTATTTTTGGCAAAAACCGCAAATCATTAACTAACATAATAAATTTCAGATCCTCTCCTTTGGCTGTATTAGGAGAGGCTTTTTCTGTTCTTTACCCAATTACTGCTTTCTAAAGGAACACCATTGGTTAAATTAATCTTTTTCTCGCCTAATAACTTTTCCATAACCAAAGCAGCAATCAGCGCTTTATCCTCGTTATCTGTTTGTAGTACTTCGGGTGTAAAGTATTTCTTTACAAAATGAGTGTCGAAATTACCCGAGATAAACGCTTCATGCTGCATTACAAATTTACCGAACGCTAATGTAGTTGTGATACCGGTAATGCTGTATTCATCAATAGCGCGAATCATACGTCCAATAGCTTCCTCCCTGTCCTTGCCGTAAGTGATCAGTTTGGCTATCATAGGGTCATAATAAATGGGTATCTCCATACCCTGCTCAAAGCCATCATCAACCCTAACACCCGGTCCTTTCGGAGTCATATAGGTTTGCAATGTACCTATATCCGGTAAAAAATTATTGGCCGGATCCTCGGCATAAACACGCAATTCTATGGCATGGCCTTTTATTTCCAGGTCTTCCTGCTTAAAGCTGATGGCTTCGTCACGGGCTATCTTTATTTGTTCTTTTACCAGGTCGATACCTGTAATAAGTTCAGTTACCGGATGCTCTACCTGCAGGCGGGTATTCATCTCTAAAAAGTAGAAGTTTAGCTGGTCATCCATAATAAACTCCACGGTACCTGCGCCTGTGTAATTAACCGAACGCGCTACATCAACCGCGCATTTACCCATTGCGCTGCGGATCTCAGGTGTTAATACTGATGACGGCGCTTCCTCGATAACTTTTTGATGCCTGCGTTGCACTGAGCAATCACGCTCAAACAAATGCAGGATATTGCCGTGAGTATCGCCCAAAACCTGTATCTCAATATGCCGTGGCGATGAAACATAGCGCTCTATAAACACCGACCCATCACCAAATGCTGAAGTAGCTTCCGATACAGCCAACTGCATCTGCTCTTCAAAATCAGTAACGCTTTCAACTATGCGCATACCTTTACCACCGCCACCCGCGGCTGCTTTTATCAGGATCGGAAAACCAACCTCAACAGCACGTTCCTTGGCATCGTTTATATCTGTAATGGCTTCCTCCGTACCGGGAACCATTGGTATATTATATTTTAAGGCTGCGGCTTTTGCCGATAGCTTGTTACCCATTATCTCCATCGCCTCGGGCGATGGACCTATCAATATCAGTCCTGCTTCCCGCACCTGTCTTGCAAAGGCTGCATTTTCCGAAAGGAAACCATAGCCCGGGTGTATCCCCTCCGCTCCTGTTTTGCGGCATGCACTAATGATCTTATCCCCCACTAAATAGGATTGATTAGATGGCGCTTCACCGATATGCACCGCCTCATCCGCATAGCGCACATGCAGCGCGTCACGGTCGGCATCCGAGTAAACGGCAACCGTTTTAATACCCATTTCCCGCGCTGAGCGCATAATTCTCAAAGCAATTTCGCCGCGATTAGCAACCAGTATTTTTTGCATAAAGTAAATGTAGGAAAGAATCAGGAGTTAAGATTCAGGAATCAGGATTTTCTTTTTTCCCGGATTAAGTTTTCCGAATCCGTCAGTAGAACAGCTTCGGGCGAAAGCAGGCAAAACGATGGTGGCCCTGTGCGTAGCAGGGCATAGCATATTTTTACAGAAGCGTGGGCCTTGCGTGTAGCAACAGCGGGGTAAAAATATAACAGCCCCGGTTTTGCCTGATTTGCAGGGTAAAGGCTTTGTGCGGCAAAGAAGCATTTCTACTGACTTGATTTTTTGTTTCTTTTGTATCAAGACAAAAGAAATAGGCCTTAGCGGCTATGAGCGATACCATGCGACTCAACAGATATTCAAATCTGCAAGTCCGCTCTGTACAGTCAGGGATTGCTTCGTTCCTCGTAATGACGCTGTACAATTTGATAGTTTACATAGTATTTAATTATACAAGTTCATCCACCAAATACAAAATCGACTCATAATTCTCATTCACGGCCTGCGAGAGGGCCATTTCACAAGTTTTAGTCGATGAATAATACCCATCATATTTATGCTCACAAACCTCCAAAGCTTCGGGCATAGTAGCTGATTCTGTTAGTTCAGGAAATAAAAAGCCCCTGTCGCCAGCCATACCACAACAACCTGCATGCAATGGTACAGTTACTTTCGCTGCAAAGTAATTTGCCAAATGCACAAACTTATCCTGTGTATGCATTTTTTGCAATGAGCATACCGGGTGCAATACAATCGAACCTTTTTTTGCTGATACCTTTAACTGCGGCATTACCATATCATGCAGATAATCAACGCTATCAAATATATGCAGTTGATCATATTTTAGTTTATTATCAGCATTAAGCACCGGTCTTAGGTTTTTAAGCGAATAGGCGCATGAACTTACATCTATCACAATTTTTGTTGCGCCTTGCTTACTATCAACCCAAAGCTTTTCAATTATAGCATTGGCCGTATAAGCATCCTTATATCCTTTTGACGAGAATATCTGGCTACAGCAACTACCTGAAATATTTTTTGGTATCTCTACCTTAATCCCCGCTTTAGCAGATACGCTCAGGAAAGTTTCCATTATATTCTTCTTACTACCATTACCACTACCCAACATACGCGAAATACAGCTTGGGAAATACAGCACCTTATCTTTAACATTTGCCGGGTTATCTATTTTTTTTAATACTGACAAATCAGGCGGATAACTGATTTGCTCCGTCCATAAAGGTATCCCGCCAAACAGCTTTTTCATGCCGGATGTAAGATTGGTCATTGTACGTTTACCAAACAGTTTATTGACACCGGCACCTGCTTTTAATGCAAATCGGGCCAGCCAAACAGTAGTTTTAAAGTTTTTAGCAATAATTAAGGCTACTTTATTAGCAAAACCAGAATGGTTTTCTCTCCGTAAACGCTTAACCAGTTCACCTGTATTGATATCAACCGGACAGGCTGTGGCGCACAGGCCATCAACAGCGCAGGTATCCAAACCATCGTATTGATACTGGTTCAGCAGGATTTCATAATTTTGTGTATCCCCGCTTTGCTGCATCTTTTTCAGCTCTCGCCTTATGACTATTCTGCGCCGTGGTGTAGTGGTTAAATTACGGCTGGGGCATTTATGCTCACAGTAACCGCATTCGGTACACTTATCAACTTCTTCTTCAACCGTTGGCAGCAGCTTTATATTTTTTATGTGGACTTCCTTATCATCATTAATAATAACACCGGGATTTAGCAATCCTTTAGGGTCGATGGCTTGCTTCAATTGCTTCATCAGTAAATACAGCTCGCCGCCCCATTCAGTTTCTACAAAAGGCGCCATGTTACGGCCAGTACCATGCTCTGCCTTTAGTGTGCCTTCATGTTTATTAACTACCAGCTCCACCATTTCCTGCATAAAGCGGTCGTAGCGTTCAACTTCGCTTTGATCATTAAATGATGGGGTGATCAAGAAGTGAATATTACCGTCTTTGGCATGCCCGAAAACAATAGCATTGTTGTACTCATATTTTTTGAATAGCTTGTGCAGATCGAGTATTGCATCACCCAGTTTTGCTACAGGGAATGCTACATCCTCCAAAATCACAGTTGACCCGCTAACCCGCACTGCTCCAACTGATGGAAACAAGCCCTTACGGACTTTCCAATAGTAATCCTGCTCTTTAGGATCGCTGGTAAAAACAGGGGCCTGTAGTAATGCTAAGGATGGCACAACGCTCAAAAAGTCATTAACCTTTGCTTCCAGTTCCGCATAAGTACTTTCCTGGAACTCGATCAATAATGCAGCCGCATTCTCCGGCAGATTTTTAATAATCTCCGGCAGATCAGGTAAATGTTCAATGGCATAAAGTGATGCCCTATCCATTAGCTCAACCGCCTTTGCACCGGCATCAATTAAAGGTACCAACGCCTGGCACGAGGTATATATATTGGGGAAATATAATAGTGAGGTCGATTTATATTTATAATCAGGGATGGTTTCCAGTACCGCTTCGGCTATAAAAGCCAGCGTGCCTTCGGCGCCTATCAGCAAATGCGCTAAAATATCAAGCGGGTGCTCAAAATCAATAAATGAGTTGAGCGAGTAACCTACTGTGTTTTTCTGCTGATATTTTCTGCGGATCTTATCATACATGCCACCGTTTGCTGTTATTTCTTTTTTAGTTTGAAAGATGACTTCGCATAAATGCGTGCATTCAGTAGTAAAGCGAGTATAATCTTCTGGATTCTCGGTAGTAAACAGCTTGCCATCAGGTAAAATAAAGCGGATATGCTTTACAGTATGATAAGAATTTAACTTTACCCCGCAGCACATGCCGCTGGAGTTATTAGATAGTATGCCGCCGATCATAGCTGAATTAATACTCGCCGGATCAGGACCGATTTTACTTTTAAAAGGTTTAAGATAGGAGTTTACCATAGCACCGGTAATACCGGGCTGCACACGTACCAAAGCCCCATCAGCTTCAATATTCACCTTATCCCAATATTGGCTCAGGTCGACCAAAATGCCATCAGTAATGGATTGGCCGGATAAACTGGTGCCACCGGTACGGAAAACTACAGGAATATTATGCTGATCGGAAAACTTAAATAAAGCGATGATCTCCGCCTCATTTACAGGCTGCACCACAGCTTTGGGTACCAGCCTGTAAAATCCGGCATCCGAAGCATAAGAAACCAGGTCTATCAACCTGGTTTTTATTCGTTTCGCCGGTAATACTTCCTGTAATTGTTTGCCTATGTCCATCCAATAGCAATATTACAATATTTATTACGATGGCATATAATCAATAGTAAAATCTACTATTGCCCCCTCTTTAGGAAGCTGGGGGGCTCCAGGCCTTTAAAACTTGTTTTGAAGTACCCAAGCCTTCAATACCCAGTTCCACAACATCGCCGGCTTTTAAATATACAGGTTCAGGTTTCATTCCTAGCCCCACTCCCGGAGGCGTGCCTGTTGAAACAATATCGCCCGGCAACAGCGTCATGAACTGACTGATATAATGCACCAGGAAAGGCACATCAAATATCATGGTTGAAGTACTTCCATTCTGCATAGTTTTGCCGTTAACTGTTAGCCACATATGTAAGTTATTTACATCTCCCAGCTCATCTGCAGTAGCTATAAATGGCCCTACCGGCGCAAATGTATCGCAGCCTTTTCCCTTATCCCACTGGCCACCTCTTTCAATTTGGAACTCACGTTCGCTATAATCATTGTGTAAGCAATAGCCCGCCACATGATCCAGTGCGTTTTCCAGATCAACATAACTTGCTTTTTTGCCGATCACAAAAGCCAGCTCAACTTCCCAATCAGTTTTTACACTGTTACGTGGGATAGTGACATTATCATTAGGCCCGGTTAGTGCAGTTGTAGCTTTAAAGAATATGATAGGCTCTGCAGGTATCGGCGCATTGGTTTCCTTAGCGTGGTCTGCAAAATTAAGACCGATACATACAATTTTTGATGGCTTAAACACCGGTGCACCTAAGCGTACATCCTCAGGTAATTCTTCCAATTCGTTTTTATGTGATGCTATATATTCACTTAACTTTTGCAAGCCATCGCCGCCAAAAAAATCTTCATCATAATCTCCTGAAAATCCAGGCAGAGCGTATTTTTTATCATCAATTATTACACCCGGTTTTTCTTGTCCCGGGTTACCGTATCTTATTAATTTCATAGGTAAGTTTTAGTTGTTCAGTTTAGTAAATCCACCGTCAATGGCATAATCGTTGCCGGTAATAAATGAGGCCTCGTCAGAACATAAATATAATGCCAAATAAGCCACTTCTTCGGGCTTTCCCATACGGCCAATAGGCTGTGATGCCTGTAATTTCTTAAACATCTCTTCTTCTCTGCCCGGGTAGTTCTTGGTTAAAAATCCATCCACAAAAGGCGTATGCACCCTTGCCGGCGAAATAGAATTACAACGCACGTTATAACTCAAATAATCCCTCGCAACAGAAAGAGTCATGCCGTTTACTGCACCTTTGGTCATACTATAAGCAAAGCGGTCTGTTATACCTACCAGCGATGCTATTGAAGCCATATTTAATATCACACCACCTTTCTTTTTCAGGTGCGGAATAGCAGCGAATATGGTATGGTACATACCCTTTACATTCACCGCAAATAAGCGGTCAACAGCTTCAGGGGTAACCTGCTCTATATTGCCAATATGGGCAATACCTGCATTATTCACCAAAATATCCAACCCCGATTCTGCTATAATCTCTCCTATAACGTTATCAACCTGCTCTTTTGATGAAATATCACACTTTTTAAATGCGGCTTCGCCGGAGGCATCTGTAATTGCCTTTACCGTATCTTCCGCTCCTTTTTCATCCACATCAATAATATAGATTTTAGCGCCCTGCTGTGCAAATATGGTGGCTATCGCCCTGCCAATCCCGCTTCCACCGCCGGTAATTACCGCTACCTTGTTATCAAGCTTAAACATATAATTCTATTGTTAATTGTTCACGTAAAGGTGTAATAAAATGCCTCAAATTTTAGGAGACCCAAAGTATTGCATCTCTACAGTTTAATTAATTGGTGCAATTTATAAACGACAAATCTAATTCAAACTTATTTTATATCAGTTTTTATCTTAAATATCATCTTGGCTAATTTTGATACAATCTTTGCATAAAAACATAGCTTTTAACTCACATTCTGAACAAGGTCAGATAGCATAAAAAAGCCTCCTTGTTTAAAAGGAGGCTTTAAGCATTATATTAATATTATGATTACCAAACTTGCGCGCGCTCGTTCTCAGGGCGGTAAAGTTTGTCGCCGGGTTTAATATCGAATGCTTTATAAAAAGCAGGCGTATTATATAATGGCCCGTTAACACGGTACATCTCAGGCGAGTGCGGATCGGTGTTGATACGGGTACGCATTCTTTCATCACGATCTTTTATTCTCCATATCTGGGCAAATGATAAAAAGAAACGCTGATCGGGTGTTAAGCCGTCAATCTTTTTATCGCTTTTACCTTCAGGTGTATTTTTAAATGCCTGGTAAGCAATGGTTATACCGCCTAAATCGGCCAGGTTTTCCCCTATAGTTAATTGGCCGTTTACATGCAGGCCATTCAGTATAGTGTATTTATTGTATTGATCAATAACCACCTGTACTTTCTTTTTAAATTTAGCGGCATCTTCAGCTGTCCACCAGTCTTTCAAGTTACCATCTTTATCATACTGGCGGCCCTGGTCATCAAAACCGTGGGTCATTTCATGGCCGATAACCATACCAATAGCGCCATAGTTAATGGCATCATCTGCATCCTTATCAAAGAAAGGATATTGCAATATACCTGCCGGGAAAACGATCTCATTAAATGTAGGGTTATAGTAAGCATTTACTGTTGGTGGAGTCATACCCCATTCGGTTTTATCAACCGGCTTACCCGCTTTTTTTATCATTTCCTTATAATCATGTGCTGCTATGGATTCCTCATTGGCATAGTAAGTATCCTTATTGATCGCCACATCATCATACTTTTTCCATTTATCAGGATAGCCTATCTTTTTGGTGAAGGCGTCCAGTTTTTCAACTGCCTTTTTCTTGGTAGCCGGGCTCATCCAATCTAGGTTCTGGATACGCTCACGATAAACGCTTTGCAGGTTGTTTACCAGATCAAGCATACGTTTTTTAGCTTCCGGTGTAAAATATTTCTCTACATAGATCTGCCCTAATAGCTCGCCCAATCCCCCATCTACTGATTGAACAATTGTTTTCCAGCGCTCATGCTGTGTTTTTTGTCCGTTTAGTATTTTGCCTGAGAAATTGAAATGAGCATCCCTGAATGGTTTGCTTAACAATGTTGATGCACCGCTTAATGCATCAAAAGTTGCTTTATCTTTCCAAACATCTATCGGCGTGGTTTTTAATAAGCCATTAAGTGCTATATAATATTTAGGCTGACCAACTAATACGGTATCAGTTTTCAAATCCATACGGCCAAAGGCATCCTTAAGATCGATATCAGGAACCTGTTTCTGGAAATCAGTTAGCGTGAATTTATTGTAATTCTTAACCGGATCACGTAGCTCAACCGGTGATAAATGTGATTGTGCAATAGCTGTTTCCAGTTTTAATACGCCTGCTGCTTTTTTGCTGGCAGTAGCGGTATCAACACCTGTTAACGCAAACAATTTGGCAATATATTTAACGTAAGCGGCGCGTATTTTTACCGAAGCGGTGTCTGTTTTAAAATAATAATCACGCTCAGGTAAACCCAAACCTGTTTGGTCAAAATGGGCTGCATTTTTATTGCTGATCTTATCATCAGGCGATACATAAAAACCGAACAGGAAACCATCCCCGGTTTTAAAGCCATCAGCAGCTAATTTTATCAGATCTTTATAATCCTTAACTGCATTTATTTTAGCCAGTTGTGGTTTTATCGGGTCATACCCTAACTTTTCAATGGTAACGGTATCCATACCGCTTTTGTACAGGTCGCCTACCTTTTGCTCATTGCTGCCTGCAGCGTTATCTTTTGATGATACATCGTCCAGTATCTTGTGCAGGTTTTTCTCATTATCATCATATAATGTATAAAATGAGCCCCAGCCGCTTTCTGATGCCGGAATAACTGTATTTTTCATCCAGTTACCATTGGCATAGTTAAAAAAATTGTCACCTGGTTTTACGGTTGTGTCCATACCTGTTTTATCAAAAAACACGGTACGTTTAGTGGTGTCCTCACCACCTGATTGATTTTTACTGGTGCATGATATCGCAAGGAGCGCAGGCAAAGCCAGTAACATATAAGAATGTTTTTTCATTTATAATAATTTGGTCTGTTAATTTAGGATTGTAAAATTAATTTTATTAACTAGAAACCAAGTATTTTCAGGATAATTTTTATGCTGATTTTAATACTTTAACTGTTGAAACTAATAAAATCTATACTAATTTTGACTGATGCTCCAAGTTAGTGAACTATTTATTTACCCCATAAAATCATTAGGCGGTATAGCGCTTAATAAAGCAGTCGTAACCGAAAGAGGTTTTGAGTACGACAGACGCTGGATGTTGGTTGATGAGAATAACCGTTTCCTATCCCAAAGGGAAGTTGCGCAAATGGCCTTGCTGAAAGTAGATTTAAAGGATAACGGCTTGCAGGTCACCTACTCAACAGGCGAAAATATACTGATACCTTTTGAGCCTTTAACTCATGAAACCTGCCAGGTTGTTATTTGGGACGATACCTGTACAGCAATTTATGTAAGTAATTTGGTTGACGAATGGTTTACAAAAGTACTCGGCATCCCTTGCCGGCTAGTTTACATGCCCGATAATAGCAAACGCCAGGTTGATGAAGGATATGCCCCAATTGGACAAATAACTTCCTTTGCTGATGCTTATCCATTTATGATAATAGGACAGGCAACATTAGATGATCTAAACAGTCGCCTTGCCGAGGCATTGCCTATGGACAGGTTCAGGCCTAATATTGTATTTACGGGCGGCAAAGCGTTTGAAGAAGACCTATTAGATAATTTTACCATTGGCGATATTCGTTTCAATGGTGTTAAATTGTGCGCACGCTGTATATTAACCACTATTAATCAGGATAATGCAGTAAAAGCAAAAGAGCCATTAAAAACACTGGCTGGTTATCGCAGAAAAGACAATAAAATCTACTTCGGGCAAAATCTTATACATACGGGCAATGGAACAATTAAAGTTGGGGATGCAATTGGGGTAATAAATTACCATTATAATAATGAGAAGTTCCTGGTATAAGGTTTCGAGCTCCTCAAAATTGCCCTTTTTAACCAATAGTATCCGCAGTATTAAACCATTAAGCAATTTACATAACTAATTGATTAATATATATTTATGGCATTGTTTTTGAAACCTATTACTCGATTATATCGTAAATACGCTCTCATTTAACAAAAGATCATGAACTCAATAAATACTTTATTTGCACCGGTGCTAAAAGCAGTTGCTGCACTTGCAAACAACGGTGGCTTATTCAAAAAAAGGATAAAAAAACCTTTTGATCCAAAGATCACTATGGGTTTTAACTATATGCTGGGCATGTAAATTATAATTCGATCTAAAAAAATATAAATCTGATCTTATCTGATACTTGGATTATACATTTGCAAGTCAACACAAATCTTTTACTATATTTGGATTTGTATTTTTAAAAAATGTTATCAAAAAAAACCAAGTACGCTATTAAAGCTTTAGTTGTTTTGGGGAAAAATATGGACAAACCGCCCATGCAGATCTCAAAAATTGCCGAAGAAGAGCGAATACCAAAAAAATTTCTTGAACAAATACTATTAGACCTCCGCAATGCAGGTTTCCTTTACAGTAAAAAAGGTGCAGGTGGCGGCTATAGTTTAAATAAAGACCCCAAAGACATTTTCCTGGTAAGTATAATGCGCATTACCGATGGCCCTATTGCCATGGTACCCTGCGCAAGTCTTAATTTTTACCATAAATGTGATGAATGCCACCAGGAAACTACCTGCGGCATAAGAGATGTATTTGTTGAGGTGCGTGATGCTACCTTGAAAATATTATCCGAAACCAGCATAGCCGATATTATAAATCGGGAAACAACGCTGATATCTAACATTTAAACTATGGAGCCAGGAGTCAAGAACCGAGAATCAAGAGCTTTTTAACGCTATCTTGAATCATGACTCTTGAATCTTAATTCTTGACTCTTTTTAATAAACATTTTTTTGTAAAAAATCATTTTTTTAATTAAAAATCCAGTAATTCCCTATACTATATGTATATTTGGGCGTGAAAATAAATCATACTAATTGCCCTTGCTGTAAAATTAACTGCTATTGCTGTATGAACAGCGATAACCCATTGCTATAAGAGGAAAATAAACAGATACTATAACGCCTCTTTAGCCTTAAAGCCAAAGAGGCGTTTTTATAATATAATAAATACAAGAACATGCAGAGTTTCAGAACGGAACTGGAGAACCCGATAGTTGAGCAGGATATAATAGATCTTGAGAAAAAGATAAGAGCTTTTCGCGAAGGAAAGATACACGACGAAAAATTCAGGAGTTTACGTTTGGCCCGTGGTGTTTATGGTCAGCGCCAGCAGGGTGTACAAATGGTACGTATTAAATTACCCTTTGGTAAGATTACTTTCAAGCAGTTACTGCGTATTTCTGATGTATCGGATGAATACGCCAGCCGCAACCTGCACTTAACCACCCGTCAGGATATCCAGATACATTATGTAAGCCTTGACAGAACGCCTCAATTATGGGCCGAGCTGGAAAGAGACGATATTACCCTGCGCGAAGCCTGCGGTAATACCGTAAGGAATGTTACGGCCTCTCCTACTGCCGGTATCGATCCATTGGAACCGTTTGATGTATCACCTTATGCGCATGCAACTTTTGAATACTTTTTGCGTAACCCTATCTGCCAGGATATGGGCCGTAAATTCAAAATCTCGTTCTCATCAAGCGATCAGGATACTGCCTTCGCTTATGTGCATGATATCGGCGCTATCCCTAAAATAAAAGAAAACGGAGATCGTGGCTTTAAGATATTTTTAGGTGGGGGTCTTGGCGCCCAGCCTATGCTGGCTCACCTTGTTGAGGAGTTTTTACCTGAAGATCAGCTTATACCTTATATAGAATCAATTATCCGCGTATTTGATCGTTATGGCGAACGTAATAACCGTAACAAAGCACGCTTAAAATTCCTGATCCAAAAGATAGGACTGGATGAAGTTGTTCGTTTGGCTAAAGAAGAACGTACTGCTAATAAAGTAAAAACATACGTGGTTAACCGCGATACTATAGATCTGCCGGTATTACCACAGACAACAGAATATCCTGAAGTTACCATCAGCAACCCGTTGCGCTATGAGCAATGGTTAGCTACCAACGTATTTGAGCAAAAGCAAAAAGATTTTTACGGTGTATATATTAAAGTACCTGTTGGCGATATTCCAACTGACACTGCCCGCAAACTGGTTGATATTTTAAGACCATTAGTGGCTGATGAGATCCGCATCACCCAAAACCAGGGCTTACTGTTAAAATTTGTTCGTAAAGAAGCATTGCCTGCTTTATATAACGGCTTAACCGAACTGGATCTGTCAGCTCCGGGCTTTGATAGCCCTGCTGATGTAACCACCTGCCCGGGTACTGATACCTGTAACCTAGGTATCTCAAACAGCATGACCTTATCAAAGGTATTGGAAGACCTGATCTATAACGAATACGAGGAATTTATCTACAACCGTGAGATCAAGATCAAAATAAGCGGTTGTATGAACTCTTGCGGTCAGCATGGTTTGGCACATATTGGTTTCCACGGCAGTTCATTAAAAGCCGGAACAAGGGTACTGCCATCAGTGCAGGTATTATTAGGTGGCGGAACTGTTGGCGATGGTATTGGCCGCGCTGCTGATAAAGTGGTTAAAGTGCCTGCAAAAAGGGCTACCGATGTTTTAAGAGCCGTTTTGGATGATTTTAAAGCAAATTCAATTGCTGATGAAACCTTCCATAATTATTATGACAGACAGGGTAAGGATTATTTTTACCAGTTATTAAAACCATTGGCAAACCTTGCTACGTTGACTGAAGATGAATTTGTTGACTGGGGTCACCAGGAAACATTTGCTACCGCGATTGGTGTTGGTGAATGTGCCAGCGTTATAATTGACCTGGTAGCTACATTATTATATGAGTCTGACGAAAAAATGGGCTGGGCCAATAAAGCATACGAAAATGGTGCATGGGCCGATGCTATTTATCATTCATACAATGTATTTATCACTTCTGCTAAAGCTCTATTGCTAGATAAAAGTATCAGCAGCAGCACACAAGCCGGTATCATCCGCGAGTTTGATGCTCATTATGTTGATAAAGGTGAATTTGCAATCGACGGTTCATTTAGCGACCTGATTTTACAGATCAACAAAAATGAGCCATCGCACGAGTTTGCAGCAAAATATAAAGCTGCCGCCGAAGAATTTTTAGGTGCAAGCAAGGTTAAAAGAGGGGAATTGGTATAATAATGTCAGCTACTGAAATAAAGAAACTGGTTAAAGAACCACGCATTACACTAGTTGGCGCAGGCCCGGGCGATGCTGATCTGATAACCATAAAAGGCATTAAAGCTCTTAAAACTGCTGATGTGGTTTTATATGATGCCCTGGTGAATGAAGAGCTACTGGAATTTGCCCCTGAAAATGCTGTTAAAGTATATGTAGGCAAACGCAGTGGCGACCACTCCTTCTCTCAGGATAACATCAATAAGCTGATGGTTGATTATGCCCTTAACTATGGCCATGTGGTACGCTTAAAAGGCGGCGATCCATTTGTATTTGGTCGTGGTTATGAGGAACTGGATCATGCAGCATCATACAGCATTCTATGCGTAGTTATTCCGGGAATTTCCAGCTCGATAGCTGTTCCCGGCTTACAAAATATCCCGGTTACTCACCGCGGTTTAAGCGAAAGCTTTTGGGTAGTTACCGGCACTACTGCCGATGGCCGTATATCAGCCGACCTATACCAAGCTACCCGTACCAATGCTACTATTGTTGTATTAATGGGCGTACATAAGCTAAAGGAAATTACACAGCTGTTTAAAAACGAAGGCAGAAACAAACTGCCCGTTGCTGTGATCCAAAGCGGATCAACCGAAAACGAAAAAGTTGCCATTGGCATTATTGATACCATTGTGGATATTGTTGAAGAGAAGAAAATATCATCGCCTGCACTTATTGTAATTGGCGAGGTTGTATCTTTACACCCTATGTTCCAACCTATCAGGGAATTTTATGACATTGTTGCCGAAGGATAGTAGTTTAAAACTAATTCAGGATGATAATAGCGAGGGCAATCAATTGTTCCCGGTATTTATTAAACTGAATGAATTGCATACGGTGCTGATCGGTGCGGGTAATGTTGGTTTGGAAAAATTGACAGCTATCCTCAACAACAGTCCGCTTGCAAGAGTAACCGTTATTGCCAAAACTTTCGTGCCCGAGATTCATACTTTAGCCGGTGAGTTTGATGATCTTACCATCATCCAAAAAACATTTGCCGAAACTGATCTTGACAATGCCGATCTGGTAATTGCCGCTACCAATGATAACGAACTGAATACTTACATCCGCCAATCGGCACATGATCGTAAATTACTGATCAATGTTGCTGATAAGCCGGAACTTTGTGATTTTTATCTGGGATCAATCGTTCAAAAAGGTGATCTGAAAGTGGCCATATCCACCAATGGTAAATCACCAACGGTAGCAAAAAGATTAAAAGAAGTTTTAAACGAAGGCTTGCCTTCTGAATTGGACGTTACCCTGCAGCAAATGAGCGAACTGCGCAATTCGCTTTCTGGCGATTTCGCTTTCAAGGTTAAAAAATTAAACGAGGTTACTTCAGTATTGGTTGGTAAAAAACCGGAAACCAATAAAAACCTGATATGGCTAATTTGGAGTGCTATTATATTAGCTATAGGCATTTCAGCCGTGGCATTATGGTATAAAGAACCGACCTTTAAATTATACGTACAGGAAATTCATCCTGTATTTTATTATTTCCTGGGAGCCAGCTTTGTTTTCGCGCTGATAGATGGTGCTATCGGTATGTCATATGGTGTAACTACCACTTCATTCTCACTTACAATGGGTATCCCTCCTGCTGCAGCAAGTATGGGTGTGCATTTGTCAGAGATCATGAGTAACGGTATCGCCGGGTGGATGCACTACCGCATGGGTAATATCAACTGGAAGCTATTTAAAATGTTACTGATACCTGGTATTATAGGTGCTGTTTCAGGCGCGTATATACTTTCATCGTTAGAGCATTACAGCCAGTACACCAAGCCATTTGTATCGTTGTATACATTAATATTAGGTTTAGTGATCCTGTCGAAGGCATTTAACTTAAAACGTAAACGCGGCACAGAAAAAATAAAAAGAATCCCCCTGCTTGGTTTAGGTGGTGGTTTTATTGATGCTGTTGGCGGCGGCGGCTGGGGATCAATCGTGTTATCCACCTTAATAGCCGGTGGCCGTAACCCACGTTTTTCATTAGGTACAGTTAAATTATCACGTTTTTTTATAGCGCTGATGAGTTCGCTTACCTTCATTACCATGCTTAACGGTAACCATTGGGATGCTGTAGCAGGCCTGGTTATCGGCAGCGCGCTGGCATCGCCTATCGCAGCTAAAATATCAAATCAGATATCAACTAAAGCTATCATGGTATCGGTTGGGATAATTGTAATATTGATCAGTATTAAAAGCATTTTCGCTTTTTTAGTTAAAGTAATTTAAAAAATGAGTGCGCTTACAGAACATATAAAACAACAAATAACAGGGCTCGATCCAGTACAGGCATTAACCCTACTGGCTGAATCACATCCTGGTAAAGTTGTATTTTCAAGTAGCTTTGGATGGGAAGACCAGGTGATCACACACATGATCTTCGCTAACAATATCCCTATCAAGATATTCACCCTTGAAACTGGCCGGTTATTTCCTGAAACTTATTATGTTTGGAACCGTACCATGGAAATGTACGGCAAACCAATCCATGCTTACTACCCAAATAATGAACTGCTGGAGCAAATGGTAAATGCTAAAGGCCCGAATAGCTTTTATGAGTCGGTTGATAACCGTAAAGAATGTTGCGGTATCCGTAAGATCGAGCCCTTAAAACGGGCCTTGGCGGGCAACGAGATCTGGATTACCGGTATTCGTGCCGAGCAATCCCTAAACCGCCAGTTTATGCATGATGTGGAATGGGATGAGCAAAACAACCTGTTAAAATTCCACCCGGTTTATAGCTGGACATTGGACGAAGTAAAGAATTATATAAAACAACATAACATACCTTATAATACCTTGCACGACAGGGGTTTCCCCAGCATAGGTTGTGCGCCATGTACAAGAGCAGTGCGCGAAGGCGAAGATTTCCGGGCCGGCAGATGGTGGTGGGAAGATCAGTCGAAAAAAGAGTGCGGATTACATGGGGTAAATGAAATTGTAGAAAAATGAGTAAACATCAACTGGATTATTTAGACGAACTGGAAGCGGAGGCTATTTATATTTTACGGGAGGTAGCCGGCCAGTTTGAGCGCCCTGCCCTGTTATTTTCGGGTGGTAAGGATTCTATTACCCTGGTGCGTTTGGCTGAAAAAGCCTTCAGGCCGGGTAAGTTCCCTTTCCCACTGGTACATATTGATACCGGGCACAACTTTATTGAAACTATTGAATACCGCGATAACATGGTTAAACGCCTTGGCGAAAAACTGATCGTGGGTAATGTTCAGGATTCTATCGACCAGGGCAAAGTGGTTGAGCAAAAAGGAAAGAATGCCAGTCGTAATGCATTGCAAACAGTAACACTATTGGATACCATTGCCGAGCATAAATTTGATGCCTGTATAGGCGGCGCCCGAAGAGATGAGGAAAAAGCACGTGCTAAGGAGCGTATATTCTCTGTACGTGATGAGTTTGGCCAATGGGACCCAAAACGCCAGCGCCCTGAGTTGTGGAATATCTACAACGGTAAAATACACAAAGGCGAAAACGTTAGGGTATTCCCTATCAGCAACTGGACCGAGCTTGATGTTTGGAACTATATCCGCCGTGAAAAAATGGAATTACCATCAATCTATTTCGCGCATGAGCGTGATTGTATCACACGTGGCGGTCAGTTGATGGCTGCATCGCCATTCCTTAATATGGATGAAGAGGATGTGATAGAGCGTCGTAATGTACGTTTCCGCACTGTAGGTGACATGACCTGCACTGCAGCAGTTGAATCATACGCCTATGAAATTGACGATATAATTGACGAAATAAGTGCCTCGAAAATAAGTGAGCGCGGCGCACGTATGGATGATAAGGTAAGCGAAGCCGCAATGGAAGACCGCAAGAAAGGAGGCTATTTCTAATTTCGGAATTACAATTTAGGATGTCGGATTTATAAATCAAAAATTATAGATCCTAAACAATCCGAAATCAAATATCCGAAATCCGAAATTTCAATAATTATGGAAATACTAAAATTTATTACAGCAGGTAGTGTTGACGATGGAAAAAGCACCTTAATTGGCCGCTTATTATATGACAGCGAATCTATTTTGCTAGATCAGCTAGAAGCACTGCATAGCTCTAACCGCAAAAATGATGACGGTACCATCGATCTTGCCATATTAACCGACGGCCTTAAAGCCGAGCGCGAGCAGGGCATTACTATTGATGTTGCCTACAAATACTTTCAAACTGAAAAACGTAAGTTCATTATAGCCGATACCCCGGGCCATACACAATATACCCGTAACATGGTAACCGGCGCATCAAACGCCAACCTGGCTATTATTTTGATAGATGCCCGTAAGGGTGTTATTGAGCAAACTATACGTCATTCCTTCCTGGTATCCTTATTGGGTTTACCGCAGGTTGTAGTTTGTATCAATAAAATGGATATGGTTGATTTTAGCGAGGAAGTTTATAACGACATCGTTAAAAACTACCAGGCTCTGGCAACAAAAGTTGGTCTTAAGAATGTAGTTTTTATCCCCGTAAGCGCGCTCAAAGGCGACAACATCGTTAACAAATCAACAAATATCAACTGGTACAACGGCAAAAGCCTGTTGGACTACCTGGAAACTGTTGAGATCAATATTGATGATACCATAGCACATGCCCGTTTCCCGGTACAATGGGTTGTACGCCCGCAAACTGATGAACTGCATGATTACCGTGGCTACGCAGGCCGTATATCAAGCGGTTCATTCCGCATAAATGATAAGGTTACTGTTTTACCTTCAGGTTTTAGCTCAACTGTTTCAAAAATTGAAGTATTTGATAAAGAACCTGAAGAAGCATTTGCAGGCATGTCGGTAACTGTACATTTGAAAGATAATATTGACATCAGTCGTGGTGATATATTAGTTAATACTGATTATCAACCACAATTATCACAAGTTATTGAAGCCGACCTTTGCTGGATGGATACCCGTGCGCTGGATACCTCGCACACCTATTTTATACAGCACAACAGTAAAGTAACCCGCTGCCGCATACAAGAAGTATTACATAAAGTAAACATCAATACCCTTGAAAAGGAATATGATTCAGACTTTAAGCTGAATGATATCGGCCGTATCATCATCAAAACTGCTGATCCATTAGCATTTGACCCCTACCAGGTTAATAAAGCCAATGGCGGCGCTATTATTATTGATAGCCGTACCAATGTTACTGTTGGCGCTTTGATGTTAAGAGCTGTAGCTGACTAAGGATTTATTATTAGATATGAAAGGCGCATGATTACTTCATACGCCTTTTTTTGTTTACATCCCCTCACCTCACGAGCAATCCTCAACTGGCAGATGGGTGTCACACTGAGGTACTCGAAGTGTGAGGGTAAAGGCCTTTACGCATATGCTTCGAGTGCATGACCCAACCCACTCATTGTTGTAGAGATTTGCTTCGTACCTCGCAATCACGCTCTTTGATGCTTTTGTTTCGCTTAGTCTATAGCTAAAACAAATTATTTTCTTCTTTTTTTAAATAATTCTTGCACAGTAAAATTAAAGATATATATTTGTACTACTAAAAAGATAGACTTTATAGAAATACTAGACAAATGAGCACTCTTAGATTCCTTCAGCAAAAAAACAGTATCCGTTGTTATTCCCAAATAACAACTTGCTGCTGCTGCTGTATGTGCCATTGTTAATAGCCTCCGCTGCTACCCTCTTCGTTCAATACAAACTTCTTAATCAACAATAATTTTAAACTCTTTTAAACAAAGAACATGAAACACTCGTACTTATTAAAGCCCCTATTTTTATTTATACTCCTGTTTTCGTTTGCTGCAGCCAGAGCCCAGCAAAGTGATGACCTGCTAAATGTCCTCATCAAAAAAAATGTGATAACACAGGAAGAAGCCGATTCAATACGATCAGATGCCGCTATCAAAGAACAGAAGAAACGCGATAAAGACAAAGAAAACCAACATGGTATAACCATTGGTAGCCGCGCCTTACAGTTAAGCGGACTTGTACAAACCGAGTATGAAGGTTTTGAGCAAAAAGGTGTTAATAATACATTCCTGCTACACCGTGCCCGTTTGGATGTTAAGGGTGATATAAGTGATAGCTGGAGCTATGAGGTATATACCGAATTTGCCGGTACTACACCAAAATTATTAGATGCTTATACAACCTATAAAATAGCCGATTATTTAAAATTCACTGCCGGTCAGTTTAAAGTTCCTTTTTCACTTGAAAGTTTAATTTCTGATAGCCAGCTTGATTTCATCGACCGTTCACAGGTAGTAAACGCGCTTGCAGGCAGATCAACTGATGTTATCGGTAATCAAAACGGTCGTGATATTGGTATCACAGTGAGTGGCAGCTTTGCAAAAATTGATAGCCGTTACCTGTTTGATTATACATTAGGCGTTGTAAATGGTGCAGGTTATGATGTAACTACCGATAACAATAACCACAAGGATATAGTTGGCAGGTTAACTGTTCACCCTATTCAGAACCTGGATGTTTCAGGCGATTTTTATAACGGACAAGGTTATTATATAGTTGGCACAGCCAAAACTGCTACCAACAATAAAAGGAACCGCGAAGGTGTTGATGCCAGGTATACAATTGGCAATTTAGCTATACAGGCTGAATACGATAAAGGTACAGATGGTACTATCAAAAGAGATGGCTGGTATGGTCAGGCTACCTACTTTGTTCTCCCTAAAAAATTACAATTGGCAGCCAAATATGACACCTACGACCCTAATAACATTACGGCAGATGTTCGTACCAACAATTATACAGGTGGTATAAACTACTTCTTTAATAACTGGGCAAGGTTCACGGTTAACTATGTTGACCGTCGTGAAGAAGTTACCCAGATCAAGAATAATTTATTTGAAGCTCAACTACAGCTAACATTCTAACAAATAGATCATGAAAAACATATTAAATTCACAAACACTAAAGGTTGGTGTATTAGCAATAAGCACGCTGATTGTAACATCATCCTTTACAAAAAAGAATACTCCGCCTCCTGCTGATGACCTGCAGGGAACTATAAGCATATCCGGCGCGTTTGCCCTGTACCCTATCACCGTTAAATGGGCTGATGAGTTCAGAAAGCTGCACCCTAACGTAAAATTTAACATATCTGCGGGCGGTGCGGGTAAAGGTATAACCGATGCATTATCAGGTTTGGTTGATATTGGTTTAGCTTCACGCGATATCAATCCGGCTGAAGTAAAAAAAGGTGCCTACACTGTGTATGTAACCAAAGATGCCGTTATCCCTACCTTTAATACTGCAAACCCTGATGCACCTGCCTTATTAGGTAAAGGTGTTAAAAGAGCCCAATTTGCCGACATATTTGTTACCGGTAAAATAACCGACTGGAAACAGGTTGCAGGTAGGGTATCTGTTCCTATTCATATTTATACCCGCTCTGATGCTGCCGGTGCTGCTGAAACATGGGCTAAATACTTCGACAAAAAACAAGAAGATCTATTAGGAGTAGCCGTTTACGGTGACCCGGGATTGGCACAGGCTGTTAAAAAAGATCCTACTGCTATCGGCTTTAACAATATAGCTTATTTATATGATCTTAAAACCCGTAAGCAGGTAGCCGGTGTACATGCCTTGCCTATTGATGTTAACGGCAATGGTAAAATTGATGCTGATGAGAATTTCTATGGCACTATTGACGAATTAACAGATGCTATAGCTACAGGTAAATACCCTGCGCCACCCGCTCGTAATTTAGGCTTCCTCTTTAAAGGAAAACCGCAGAAAAAAGAGTTGATCGCATTCGTAAAATATGTATTAACCGATGGTCAAAAGTTTGTTGACGAGAATGGTTACATCGCCCTATCAAAACAAAAACTACAGGACGAACTTAAAAAAGTTAATTGAGTGCATTAGCGAATTAGTGATTGAGTGAATTTTCTCATCAATCACTAATTCACTAACTCACTAATTCACTCAATAAATATGCAACTACGCTTAATAAAAGATAAAATCATTTCAAAACTGATGCTGGTGTTTACACTGGCATCAGTTTCTATCGTTATAATCATAGGGATTGGTTTATATTACCGCTCCCTGCCTGTGCTAAATAATTCATCCTGGGGGCAACTACTAAGTTCCTCCGTTTGGAAACCTATGAAGGGGCTTTTTGGCTTTTACCCGTTCATTATGGGTACGCTATGGGTAACGGCTATATCCATTATCATCGCATTACCTTTGTGTTTGCTTACTTCATTCTATTTGTCTGAGTATGCGCATACACGTGTAAAGCGCATACTGATACCGTTTGTGAACCTATTATCAGGCATACCACCGGTTATATTCGGCGTTTGGGGCGTATTGTTTATTGTGCCATTTGTGCAAAATTATATAGCACCTCATTTTGTTGAATATTCAACGGGGTATAGCGTACTGGCAGGCGGACTTGTATTAGCGGTGATGATATTCCCGCTGATAGTAAGTATAGTGAACGAAGTATTAAATACCATCCCGCAGGAGCTAAAAGATGCCTCACTTGCACTTGGCGCTACCAAATGGGAAACTATTAAAAAAGTAACTATACGCAAGGCGCTACCGGGTATTGTAGCAGCAACCGTACTGGCCATATCCCGCGCTTTTGGTGAAACCATTGCCGTGCTGATGGTGTGCGGTAACAACGCGGTTGTACCACATTCAGTATTTGATACGGGCTATCCACTGCCTGCGTTAATAGCTAATAACTATGGTGAAATGATGTCGATACCTTTATATGATTCGGCTTTAATGTTCGCAGCTTTGCTGCTATTTATCATTATCCTGTTATTTAACGTGATATCCAGAATTATTTTAAACCGGTTGGAAAGGAACCTTGCAGGATGATCAAACGCAAATTAGAAGAACTTTTTATCAAGATACTGATGATACTGGCCACTATAATAGTGGTTGGCAGTTTCTTCCTGATAGTAGGTACTATATTTAGCAAAGGCGTGCCTTATATGACATGGGATATGATCACCAAAATACCCGGTGGTGGCTTCTATATTGGCAAGGAAGGCGGTGTATTAAACGCCATCATCGGCTCACTTTATGTGGCAGGCGGGGCGACTGTATTGGGGCTCATAATCAGTATACCCGTAGCTATATTCATCAATATGTACCTATCAGGCAAAAACTTCATCACCAATGTACTACGTACAGTATTTGATGTGCTATTCGGTATACCATCTATTGTTTACGGGGCTTTCGGTTTCCTTATCATGGTATATTTTGGTTTAAGGGCATCACTATTAGGTGGTATTATAGCAGTAACCTTATTAGTGATACCGCTGCTTGTGCGCACACTTGATGAAGTGATACGCACTGTACCCGGCGAGCTGCGTGATGCCGCCCTATCATTAGGCTCCACCCGCTGGGAAACAGCCAAAGTTGTGTTAAGGCAAATAAGGCCGGGAATTTTCACTGCTATCCTCCTATCCTTTGGGCGCGGCATTGGTGACGTGGCATCTGTATTATTCACAGCCGGATTTAGCGATAACATCCCTACATCCCTGCATGAACCTGCCGCTACCCTACCACTGGCCATATTTTTCCAGTTGGGCAGTCCGGTTGAGGAAGTTCAGGGCCGGGCTTATGCCTCAGCGCTTATATTAACTATCGTAGTTTTAATTATTACTGTTTTATCTGAAATACTGATAAAGAAGTTCTCCAAACATAAAATTTAATGACAAGTACTCCACATATCAGTGTTCAAAATTTAAATGTGCATATAGCCAACCAGCACATATTAAAGGATATCAGCATAAATATCCCCAATAAAAAGGTAACCTCAATTATTGGCCCTTCAGGCTGTGGTAAAACAACGTTATTAAAATCATTTAACCGTTTGCTGGATAACACTCCTGATGTAAAAATTACCGGTAAGGTTTTGGTTGATGGCGAAGATATTTATGACCCAAATGCAGAAATAACTCATATCCGCAAAAAAATGGGATTGCTATCACAACGCCCCTATCCACTACCTATGTCTATTTATGATAACGTGGCATACGGCCCGCGCATACATGGCAACCCCAAGAAAGCCGAGCTTGACGAATTAGTTGAAACACAACTAAAAGCAACCGGCTTGTGGAATGAAGTTAAAGACCGTTTAAAGGCCCCTGCTTCAAAGTTATCTATCGGTCAGCAGCAACGCTTGTGCCTGGCACGTGGGTTGGCTGTAGAGCCTGAGATCATCTTAGGTGATGAATCTACCTCAGCATTGGATCCTACCTCTACTCATATTATTGAGGATCTATTTATCGAGCTGAAAGAAAAATACTCCATAGTTTTAGTAACGCACATCTTAAGGCAGGCACGCCGTGTATCAGACTATATCATCTTTGTATACATGGGCAAGATCATTGAGTTTGGCCCGACTGAAGAAGTACTGCTTAACCCAAAACAAGAGCTGACTAAAGAATATGTAAAGGGCTTTATCAGTTAAAATCAATTGTTTAATGCAAGAAGAGCCTCTATCAGTCCCGATAAAGGCTCTTTTTATTTATAAAATATCTATTCAAAAAAATATCATTTTAATCAATATTTTATTATTATCAGTCATTTTTTGATTAAAATAAATCATTTTATATTAATTTATTCACAAAAAGCCTCATATTTGCTTATATACAATGTATTTAAAATAAATTTTAAATAAAATTGACCATTTTTATGATTTTTTGTATTAATTAAGGATAATTTATAGTCAATGTCATTCAATTACAATCGGATAATAATCAAAATTGGTTCAAATGTTTTAACGCAGAATGACGGCTTACCCGATATAAACCGCATAACCCACCTGGTTGATCAGATTGCATCTATCAAAAAACAAGGCAAGCAGGTTATCCTGGTATCATCCGGTGCAGTTGCCTCGGGCAGAAGCTTGATAACCATATCTGAAAAATATGATGCCGTAGCCGCAAGGCAATTACTGGCGTCAATTGGCCAGGTAAAGCTCATAAATACTTACTCTCAATTATTCGAACGTTTTAATATACTGTGCTCGCAGGTATTGGTAACCAAGGAGGATTTCAGGGACAGGATGCATTACCTCAACATGAAAAACTGCCTCGAACTGTTATTACAATGTGATGTTATCCCCGTGGTAAATGAAAATGATGTGGTATCAGTAACCGAACTGATGTTTACTGATAATGACGAATTAGCCGGGTTGATAGCGTCTATGCTGAATGCCCAGGCACTTATCATTTTGAGCAATGTTGATGGTATATATAATGGGGACCCTAAATTAGCCGGATCAAGCGTAATAAATGAGATCAATGGCGAAACGATTGATTTCTCATCATTCGTAAACTCCGGAAAATCACAATTTGGGCGCGGTGGTATGATCACCAAATCAACCATGGCACAAAAGGTGGCAGCGCTGGGTATTGCGGTTCATATTGCCAACGGTACAAAAGACAATATACTAACCGATGTACTAGATAATAATGTGACACACACACGCTTTATACCAAATAAAACAGCATCAGGGAAAAAAAAGTGGCTGGCACATTCTGAAAACTATGCTACCGGTATAGTACAGGTAAATGATGGTGCAAAAACCGCGCTCACATCAAACAGGGCTACCAGTTTACTTCCGGTGGGCTTGGTAAATATCCTGTCCGACTTTAAAAAAGGCGACATTATTAAGCTAGTTGATTGCGCCGAAAAACTCATCGGTTTAGGCATAGCTGAATATAGTGCTGATAAGGCCCGCGAAAGGATCGGCCAAAAAAACCAGAAACCACTGGTACATTATGATTATCTTTATTTGCAATGATTAGCACAATGAGCTACACCTCCTATTTTGAAAACGCGCTGATAGCCGGCAGAAAAACAAGCGCTGCTCCTGCTGTTATTAACCAGGTATTGGAAGACCTGGCAGCTGCTACCATTGCTCAAACCAGGTACTTGTTACAGGAAAATATTAAGGATCTTGACAGGATGGATCCAACTGATCCGAAATATGACCGCCTTAAACTTACGGAAAGCCGCCTACAAGATATTGCCAGTGATATATTAGCTATAGCCAAATTAGAAAGTCCGCTGGGTGAAGTGTTGTTGGATAAAATATTGCCAAATGGTTTACAAATCTCTAAAGTAAGAGTTCCATTAGGCGTAGCAGGCGTTATATACGAAGCGAGGCCGAACGTTACCTTTGATGTTTTCTCGCTTTGTTTTAAAACCGGAAATATTTGCGTTTTAAAAGGCGGCAGCGATGCTGACTTTTCAAACAGGGCAATTATGTCGGTAATACACCAGGTACTTGCAAAGCATAATATTGATGTAAATGCAGCCACCTTATTACCCGTTGAACGCGAAGCTACTGAGGCATTGCTCAATGCTATAGGCTATATTGATGTGCTTATACCGCGCGGCAGTCAATCTTTAATAAATTATGTCCGTAATAACAGCAAGGTACCGGTTATAGAAACAGGCGCGGGTATTGTGCATACTTATTTTGATGAAACTGGCGATCTGGAAAAAGGCGCAGACATTATCTTCAATGCAAAAACCCGGCGTGTAAGTGTATGTAACGCGCTGGATTGTTTAATCATACATAGCAGCCGGTTAAATGATCTGCCTAATATAGCTGAGCGCTTATTAGAGAAACAGGTAGAGCTATTTGCTGATACCAATGCATATGATGCTTTAGATGGCCACTATCCTGCCAATCTTTTAAATAAAGCAGAGCCTGAACATTTCGGCACAGAGTTTCTATCGTTAAAATTAGCTGTTAAAACTGTTGATAATTTAGCTGAAGCGCTGGATCATATTGCCCAATATGGCTCAAAACACAGCGAGGCTATTATTTCAGAGGATGGCGAAAACATTACCACATTCCTGAATAATGTAGATGCGGCAGCTGTATATGCCAACGCTTCAACAGCCTTTACAGATGGAGCGCAATTTGGCTTAGGTGCAGAGATAGGTATCAGTACCCAAAAATTACATGCCAGGGGGCCAATGGGATTAGATGAACTAACCAGTTATAAATGGATAGTTAAGGGCAGCGGACAAACCCGTAATCCATAAAATCAAATTAACTTTAACAAAATAAAAAAAGGTGCCTACCTTGAGTAAGCACCTTGTTTGTTGTTTTGTTTAGTCTTCTTTTTTTAGTTATTAAACCAGGTAATCAAGAATTGCAACAAAGCAAATGGCCACAAGGATTAATCCTTGTAATTTCTGTTCGATTGACAGTTGGGTTAGAGCTCTCATTTTGTTTATTTTAATTAGGGTATAGCAAATATAATTTGTAATGCATTTGTTACAACACGCAATTATATTTTTGCTAATTTTTTAAATAAAAAACCGTAACTCAGTATTCTCTTCAATTGTGCAATTATTTAATAAAATATTCGCAACAAATACGTCCCAATATTAAAATTTACCCTACCGAAAAAAGTGAATAAAACCTCATTTAAATGATTTAAACTTAGTTTTTCTGCTTATTTTCTAAAAAAAGGCTGTACAACCGTATTAAAGACAGGTCTTATTTAATTTAATTATTGCTTTACAAGCCAGTAATACCTGATTAGTGGAATATGCACAGGTCAATAAAATTAAGTAAACAGGCTCACACACATCTGATTAATCCAACGAATTATGTTGAGCAAAAAGAAGCAGGATGGCACCCGCCATTAACCTACAGGAAATAATAAATTATCTGCTGAGGCAATATATTAACTGGCTTACTTGATGTTTGTAGTTGCCCATAATAACTTGAATGGATATCCCAAAACACACACACCTACATTTTAGAGATAAAAAATCATTGTAAATATTCCGCTTGAGCGACGATTTGAAATTGCAAACAATCAAGAAAAATCCCATTCTTAATTCTGGTTCATCTGCTCCAAAATAATTAGGCTATTGGCTACATTTTGGTCTTTTTGAATTATCTTGATTTACAATAACGAAAGATAAATATCACAACGATAAATCTCAGCATATCTAAATAAAGTATTGATATAATCTACATAAATATTTGATTATAAATACAAATTAACCTAAAGTTAATAAGAGATTTATCCCCATTACCAATATTGCAACGGCAAATTATTAACAACTGATAATCAATTAAATAGTGTTTAGTCAGGTTATTTAAATTATCATACGCTCTACCTGACAATTGAAATACTAACTTTAGGACTCAATTATTACAACCTGATTTAATGATATTTAAGAAGATTGCAAGAGCCATTGCCTGGATAATATTGAGTTTTGTATTATTTATTTCAGTTTATCTGCTGGCCGTTTTTGTTTTATCTATGATCCCGGTTGCTAAAGAGCCCGGTACATCCAATAATGTTGCCATCTATATCCTCACCAATGGCGATCATACCGATGTTATTGTTCCGGTAAAAAATGCGGTGAAAGACTGGAGCACGGAGGTCAGATATCAGAACACCATAAGCCGGGATACTATCGCAAAATATGTGGCATTGGGCTGGGGCGATAAAGGCTTTTATCTCAACACCCCTACTTGGGCCCAGTTAAAATTCAGTGTTGCTTTTAGGGCAGCATTCGCTTTAAGCACATCGGCCATACATACTACATTTTGTAATGTGCCGCAAATAGGCACTGATTGCAAAAAGATCATTATCAGTAATAATCAATATGCCCGGTTGGTAGCTTATGTTGACAGCAGCTTTAAGAGAGATGCACAAGGCAATATCATCAACATAAAAACAAATGCCAATTATGATAGCCATGATGCTTTTTACGAAGCCAAGGGAAGTTACAATTTGTTTTACACCTGCAACACCTGGGCCAACAATGCCCTAAAAGCCTGCGGACAAAAAGCTTGTTTATGGACACCTTATGACAGAGGGATATTTTATCACTACCGTTAGTGAATGGTGAGTAGTTTATGCATTTCGAGCATCAAATACGCAACAAAACAAGATAACTATTCACCACTCACTATTCAACTACTCACCAGTACACAAAACTTACCCTTTCCTGACCTTCACCCCTATTAACCTAAATCACAATATCGTATCTTTGCGCCCAATATGAGTAAGCACGGCAGGATATTAGTGGCAATGAGCGGCGGAGTTGATAGTTCGGTAGCGGCAGTAATGCTGCATGAGCAGGGCTATGAAGTTATCGGCCTTACCATGAAAACCTGGGACTATGCCTCTTCAGGCGGTAGTTCAAAAGAAACCGGCTGTTGTAGTCTGGATAGCATTAACGATGCCCGCGCTTTAGCAGTTGGCTATGGTTTCCCGCATTATATATTGGATATCAGGAGTGAGTTCGGCGATTTTGTGATCGACAATTTTGTTGATGAATACCTGGCAGGCCGCACCCCTAACCCATGCGTTTTATGTAACACCCACATTAAATGGGAAGCTTTACTTAAACGTGCCGATAAGCTTGATTGCGAATTTATTGCAACAGGGCATTATGCCAATATCCGCTTACAGGATAGTGGCCGCTATGTAATATCAAAAGGTAAAGACGAAAACAAAGATCAATCATACGTGCTTTGGGGCGTATCACAAAAAAACCTGGCACGTACCAAATTCCCGTTAGGTAGTTATTCTAAACCTGAGATCAGGCAGCTGGCTATGGATATGGGACAGATTGAACTAGCCGGCAAAAGCGAGAGCTACGAAATATGCTTTGTCCCCGATAACGACTACAGAGCCTTTTTAAGGCACAAAGTGGAAGATCTGGAACAACGTGTAGCCGGGGGTAATTTCGTTTTAACAGACGGTACCATAGTGGGCAAGCATCAGGGTTATCCTTTCTACACCATAGGTCAGCGTAAAGGTTTAGGCATTGCTTTAGGGCAGCCTATGTTTGTTACCAATATCGATCCTGTTACCAATACCGTTGTATTAGGTACTGCCGATGCGTTGGAACGTAAACAAGCCTGGGTTAAAAATCTTAACCTTATTAAATACGAAAGCATCAATGAACCAATTGAAGCAGTAACCAAGATCAGGTATAAAGATGCGGGTACTCAAAGTACCATCCTGCAAATGGGCGAGCATATGAAGGTGGATTTCCATCATAATGTTTCGGGCATAGCCCCAGGCCAATCGGCTGTATTTTATGAGGGGAACGACCTGCTTGGTGGTGGTTTTTTAATGTAGATCTCAGTAGCCGTTCCTGTTTTAACATTATCCTTCATTGGCATAAAAACTGCCCGGTTGACACCATTTCGGCGCATCATTCCAAAAAACAAATTTGCGTTTCGCTTTCTTTATGTTTTATTTGCAAAAAATAACCTGATTAAATGGCTAAAAATCTATTAATAGTTGAATCACCGGCGAAAGCCAAAACCATAGAAGGCTACCTCGGCAAAGATTTTACGGTTAAGTCGAGTTATGGACATATTCGTGATTTAGTTAAGTCTGAAGATGCAATAGATATAGCTCATAACTTTGAACAAAAATATGAAGTTCCTGCCGACAAAAAACAGGTAGTTAGCGACTTAAAGAAATTAGCCAAAGAAGCCGACATGGTTTGGCTGGCATCGGACGAGGACCGTGAGGGAGAGGCCATATCGTGGCATTTATTTGAAACATTAGGACTAAAAGAAGCCAATACCAAACGCATTGTTTTTCATGAGATAACCAAGCCCGCAATTTTGCGTGCTATTGAAAATCCACGTAAAATAGATTACAACCTGGTAAATGCACAACAGGCCCGCCGTGTTTTAGACAGGCTGGTTGGTTTTGAACTTTCTCCTGTTTTATGGAAAAAAGTAAAACCATCACTTTCTGCAGGCCGTGTACAATCAGTAGCTGTAAGACTTATTGTTGATCGCGAACGTGAGGTAAATAAATTTAAATCGGAGGCTGCATTTAAAATTGTAGCCATTTTTGGTAAAGGCAAAGAGGCTTTTAAAGCTGAGCTACCTGAAAGGTTTGCCCAACAAGATGATGCAGAAAAGTTTTTACAAGATTGCATCAGCGCTGATTTTGATATAAACTCACTTGAAACACGCCCGGCAAAACGTTCACCCGCAGCACCTTTTACTACATCAACCCTGCAACAGGAAGCCAGTCGAAAACTGGGTTATTCAGTTTCGCGCACCATGCAGGTAGCCCAAAAGCTATATGAATCCGGACTTATCACCTACATGCGTACCGATTCCGTCAATTTGTCTGATACTGCATTAAATGCAGCTGCAGATGAGATCGTATCAGCATATGGTAACAAATATCACCAGCAAAGAAAATATAAAACCAAAAGTGCAGGCGCACAGGAAGCTCACGAAGCTATACGCCCTACTTACTTTAACCAGCATAGTATTGACGGTGATGGTTCTGAAAAACGTCTATACGACCTGATCTGGAAACGCGCCATTGCTTCACAAATGAGTGAAGCCCAATTTGAGAAAACCACCGCAAAAATCGGCATATCAACCCGTAAAGAGGAATTGGTAGCTAATGGAGAGGTGATGAAGTTCGACGGTTTCCTGAAAGTTTACCTCGAATCAAGCGATGAAGAGGATGAACCACAACAGGATGGCGAAAACGCCATGCTGCCACCTTTAACCAAAGGACAGCGCCTGGCCTTACAGGAGATGTCGGCTACAGAGCGCTTTTCACGCCCCCCTGCCCGTTATACCGAGGCCAGTTTGGTAAAGAAATTAGAAGAACTGGGTATCGGCCGTCCATCAACCTACGCTCCTACCATATCAACCATACAAAACCGTGGCTATGTGGTAAAAGAGGAACGTGAAGGCAAACAAAGAGCTTTCAGGGTATTAACGCTTAAAAGCGGCAATATAGTTAAGGAAGAAAAAGTTGAGAATACAGGTGCCGAAAAAGGCAAATTATTCCCTACTGATATTGGCGCAGTTGTAAACGACTTTTTGGTGTTATATTTTAAAGGTATTGTTGATTTCAACTTTACCGCCAGTGTTGAAAAACAGTTTGATGAGATAGCACAGGGATTGAAGGAATGGACGGATATGATCCGTACCTTCTATGATCCTTTTCACAAGGATGTTGAAAGCACCATACAAACTGCTGATAAAGCAACCGGCGAGCGTGAATTAGGCGTACACCCGATAAGCGGTAAAAAAATATCAGTACGTATCGGTCGATACGGTCCGTTTGTGCAGGTAGGTGAAAACGCAACCGATGCAGAGCCGGAGAAGCCTCTATATGCGAGTTTGCGCTCAGGCCAAAGCATTGAGACCATCAGCATTGAAGATGCCTTAGAATTGTTTAAATTACCTAAAAAGGTTGGCATTTTTGAGGACAAGGATATGACCGTTGCCATTGGCAAGTTCGGCCCATATGTAAGGCATAACAGCGCTTTTTATTCGTTGCCGAAAGGTATTGACCCGCTTGACCTTACTGAAGAGCAGGCAATTGAGCTGATATTGGAGAAACGCAAAAAAGATGCAGAAAAGCTGATCAAAGCGTTTGACGAAGATCCTACTGTAAAAATATTGAACGGCCGCTGGGGCCCCTATATTGAATTTGGCAAATTAAATGTTAAGATA
Organism: Mucilaginibacter mallensis; assembly: GCF_900105165.1. NCBI lineage: Bacteria > Pseudomonadati > Bacteroidota > Sphingobacteriia > Sphingobacteriales > Sphingobacteriaceae > Mucilaginibacter > Mucilaginibacter mallensis. Next base: position 2,352,889 of record NZ_LT629740.1, on the reverse strand, counting down.
CCCAAAGACAAAGATCCGCTTGAATTAACCTTTGAAGAGTGTAAAGCACTGGCAGCTATTGCTGAAAAGGAGCCGAAAAAAGGTGGTAAAAAGTTTGCAAAGAAAAAATAATTCAGTTGACTGGTTGATTTAGTTGATTAGGTGAATAGTTTAATTTTATTCTCAACTTAATTAACTCAATCAACCGATATACCCAATCAACCAAAATGATTAAAGACCTTCCGGAAAACATTGTTGAGGATATAGCTATAGCGGTTGCGCTGGAGAAAGAGAGCGTTGAAACCAAGATCTGGTATGTATATTTAATAAATCTTAAAGGTGTACCGATTGAAAACGTGCTGGTCACCTCAAAAGGTTACGGTGAAAAAGATGGCGAACAGGTAAAGACCTCTACCCTGCGCCATATGTTCCCAATTGTTGAGAGCAATTCATTTGTATTGATAGAACCCATTGACGAGGCTACTTTCGGCCTCAATAATGAATACTGGCTGAGCTACTACATCGGCAAGGAGATCTACGATAAAAAATTCATCTTTTTACCCGAAAGCATAGTTGAGCTTAACTTTATAAAACTGCCGGTAGTGAATAAACCAGGGGTTATGATACGGTAATTCTCACTGTCATTTCGAACGATAGTGAGAAATCTTCTTCGATCTGCATTAGCGCAATTGCATGGTGCAAAAGATTTCTCCCCGTTCCTCGTCGAAATGACATTCAAATTTTATAATTTACCTCCATGCTTGAACAATACGACCTGCACAACCTGATGGTGCTTGATATTGAAACTGTACCCCAATACAGCAGCCACGATGAAGTACCTGAAAATTTCCAGAAATTGTGGGATAAAAAAACGCTAAGCCAGCGTAAAGAAGAAACCGCGGAAGATTTTTATGAACGCGCCGGTATATGGGCCGAGTTTGGCAAGATCATCTGCATCTCAGTAGGTATATTCACCGGGGGTAAAAAAACCGGACTACGCGTAAAATCCTTTTTCTCGCACGATGAAAAGGAATTACTGGAGAAATTCTCAGCAATGCTATCCAGCCAGCCCAGCAATTTGATCCTGTGCGCGCATAACGGCAAAGAATTTGATTTTCCGTACATATGTCGCCGTATGCTGGTAAATGGCCTAAAAATCCCTGTACAGCTGGAACTATCTGGCAAAAAACCATGGGAAATAAACCATCTGGACACTATGGAGCTTTGGAAATTCGGCGATTATAAAAATTACACCTCACTTGCCTTACTTGCCGCTATCTTTAATATCCCCACTCCTAAGGATGACATTGATGGCAGCCAGGTGGCGAATGTTTACTGGAATGAAAACCGGCTCGATCGTATATGTATCTATTGTCAAAAGGATGTAGTTGCTACTGCACAGTTGTTAAGGCGATATCGCGGCGAGGACCTGATAACAGACGATTGCATAACCATTGTTGAATAACCTAATAGTTTTAAAGAATACCCATGAATTTATCGCCCGATATCAGGTTAAAAAGAACTAATAATACTGACCCTGATTTTAACTCGCTGGTAAGCTTGCTGGATAAATTCCTGCAGGAATTGAATGGCGAAGCTCAGGCTGATTATACTCCACATAATAAACTGGATTACCTGGATACAGCTGTTGTAATTTATTTAAATGATAAACCGGTAGGCTGCGGTTGCTTTAAGCAGTATAATGATGATAGTGTTGAGATAAAAAGGATGTTTGTTAGTCCCACTGCGCGTGGTAATGGAATAGCATCGGGCATTTTAAAGGAACTGGAATTATGGGCAGCCGAAAAAGGTTTTAAATATACCGTACTTGAGACCCTGAAAACTAATACTGAGGCTGTAAATCTGTATAACAAACAAAACTACAAGGTGATTGATAATTATGGCCCATACATTACGTTAACAAATAGTGTATGCTTGCGAAAAGAGCTGCAAGGGATAGTTTAGCGTAAATGATTTTGCCTGAGTTCAGTTTTTAATTCCTGTATCTGCTGTTGGGCCTGGCGGTTTTCAAGGTAGAAATATATGGCGCAGGCAAGAAATATCTTACCTAACACAAATACGGCTGCAAATACCCATTTCCAACTCTTATGAATCGTCATATGGGTTGACTGTGACTCGGCTACCTCTATATAGTCCCTGTTTGCCGTTTTAAAATCGTAGCCATTTTCCTTGCCCGGTTCTTTAAGCCTTAGTTGTTCATATTCAGGTATAGCAGTTAATTCATTAATACTTGCTTCAATCTTACTCCAGGTTCCGGGCGGAGGCGTAATAGCCATTCGTTCAGCAATAAGTTCCAGGTCATTCTCTAACTCATGCAAAGCAGTTTGTACCTGAGGGTACTTCTCTTTAAAATGAAGAAGTTCCCGGGCCTCGGCTTCAGATGCCATACCCAGTACGTAAGTTTCCAGTATCCCACTTTCTATGTATTCCTGAATATCCACTACCCTTTTTTTATTATTATGAAAGCTTCTTTTAAAGCCATTCGTATCATTTCTTCTGATTTATTTAATTCTTCAGATAATTCTGCAATTGTTTTTCCGCAATAATAAGCGTTATAAAACACGTGCCTTTGTTCATGGGTCATTAAACCCAAAAACCTGTTACGCCCATTATATTTACTTAAATCCGCGCCGTTAAATTGACTGCTGTGTATTGTACCTATAGAATATTCCAAATATTTTTTAGCTAATTGCTGCAATTGGCCCCAGGTATTAGTTCCCTCATCAGCTAATTCGTTAATATGGTCAGGTATAAAATTGTAGATATTTATAAGGTGCTGTTCCGCGAGTTTATTATCTTTTACTATTTCATAAATATAACCAAACAGCATACCCGAGTACCTATCATAAAGCTCGCGTACATTGTATTGATATAAGTTTATTGATATTTGCTTTTCCGTCTTCAAATTAAAACCTGTCTCGCGCGCAAACGCAATATACCTTTTATCGGTATTGTTTGTTAAATTAACTAGTGTAGTATAAAAATAAGGTTTATGTTTTATATTAAAAAAATAATTAATAGCACACTATTTGTAAACAATATGATTTGTTGCCGGTTCATAATCTATAAACAGCATATCAACAGAAATTTCCGGGTAGATGAATATTTATAAACTAATACTTAGTCTATATAAACCCATTGAAAATAACCATGAAGTTGATTTATCCTGCCTGTATTACTGGTATAAAAACTACTTTAGTGCCTTAATACAAATAATAAATGCAAGCATATTTGTTAGGGATTGATATAGGCACTGGTAGTACTAAAGCAGTGGCTGTTAGTTTTAGTGGTGAGCCAATTGATGTTTCACAACATTATTATCCGGTTAAGAGCCCTAAGCCTGGTTATAGCGAACAGGATCCAGCATTAATTTTTGAAGCATTTATCAGTTGTATTACTGATACTGTAAAAAAAATTGGGTATCCGCCTTATGCTGTCAGCCTGAGCAGTGCCATGCACAGTGTTATTCCTGTTGATGCTGATGGAAAAGCGCTGGCTGATATGATTACCTGGGCCGATGCCCGCAGCGAGGATATTGCCCAGAAACTAAGAGCTACTGCACAGGGTGAGTTTATTTATAAAACATCGGGCACCCCTATCCACGCCATGACTCCGCTTTGCAAATTGATGTGGCTTCGGGAAAATCAAAATGCGTTATTTATTGCTGCACATAAATTCATTTCAATTAAGGAATATATATGGTATCAACTTTTTAATGAATTCCAGGTTGATTGTTCTATTGCTTCGGCAACAGGCCTGTTTGATATTATAAACCTTAAATGGAACCCGACGGCTTGCGATTTGGTTGGTATTACAGAGGATAAACTTTCGGAACCGGTAAATACAATTTATAAACGTGCTGATTTAAACAAGGGGCTCGCATTATCATTAAAGCTTAATACTGACACTCCATTTATTATTGGCGCCAGCGATGGGTGCTGCGCAAATTTAGGAAGTTTTGTTACTGAACCCGGAACAGCTTCATTAACCATAGGCACCAGCGGCGCTGTGCGTATTACAAGCAAACAACCCGTATATAATTACCCGGCCATGGTGTTTAATTACTTGCTGAAAAAGGAAACCTTTGTTTGCGGTGGTGCAGTAAATAATGGCGGCATAGCATTAAATTGGCTAATAAAAACATTCCTTAATAAACAATTGCCTGGCCACAGCGATTACGATACTGTTTTCAACCAGATTGCAACTATTGAAGCCGGAAGTGATGGCTTAATATTTCTACCTTATCTATATGGCGAAAGAGCACCCCTTTGGGATACCCAAAGCTGTGGCGTATTTTTTAATATTAAACCCCAACATACGCAGGCTCACTTTTTAAGAGCTGGACTTGAAGGTATCTGCTTTGCTTTGTATGATGTGCTCCAAACTGTGGAACAATCAGCGGCTCCAATTGATCAACTAAATATAAGTGGCGGTTTTATTACTTCAACCGTTTGGACACAGATGCTGGCAAATATTACCGGCAAAAAATTAGTAATCGTTCAACAGGAAGACGCATCTGCAATGGGAGCAATATTTCTTGCTATTGATGCACTTAATTTAGATCTGCATATCTCACAAAAACCACCAGTTACTGAAATGAGCCTGATACCCCATCAGCCCACTCATCAAGCCTACAATCAAGGCTTTTCTGCTTTCAAAACCCTGTACCAAAATTTGAAAGAAACGATGCATCTATTGCATAATATGTAATATTTATCATAACAAGAAAATATAATTTTCCCTATAGGAATATCTGCATATTTTTCTCGAAAACGCAAACTTTAATATTATAAATGTCGTATAATTTTCAATTATACAGTATCAAATCGTTAAGTTTAAGGGATTTTTAATGCATAAAAAATATCTTTTGGAGCTAGTAATAAATATTATTTTTTATTTATTATTTAGCCTTATTTGATGACAATAAGTGTATTATTTATTTATTATAATATTTTTTTCATCCAATTTTTTTAATCGGTTTTACAAAAAAGAGCATGGGGATAAAGCTGCATTTTAACAACCATTGTAAAGAGCTTTTGTAATGAAACAATTTCATTCAATATCAAACAATACAAGTTGCCAAACACGGTTTAGCACAGTGCTAAATAATAATTATAAAACTGACTTTCTTCAGCATTCATTATAATATATATGAAGAGTACTTTACTTGGTTTAATTTTTCTCTTTTCATCTTTCTTCGGTTACAGTCAATGTACTTTAAGTGCATCCATTACATCATCAAGCCCTAATCTTTGTCCGGGAAGCAGTGTAATTTTAACCGCTTCAGCATCAGCAGGCACACCACCATATAGCTATATCTGGAGCACAGGTGAAACAACTCCCAATATAACAGTAAACAAGGTTGGCACCTACACGGTTACAGTAACCGATAAAACTTCTGGCTGCCAGCCTGTTGTACAAAAAATAGCCATTACTAATGTCGCAAATCTTAATCCGCCAACTGCACAAAGTGTTACAGTTTGTCGTAATAGCCCCGCAACTTTAACTGCAACAGGGCCCGGTGGTGATTATCAATGGTACGACGCCCCCGTAGGTGGAAACTTCCTGCTAGACGGAAGTACTTATACTACTCAAAATATTACACAATTTGCTGTTTTCTATGTTCAAACAACAATTTCAGGATGTACAAGTGCAAGAACACCAGTATATGTAAACATTGTTAGCAATCCGATAGCTACAGGAGATACCGTATGTTCTGGCAGTACAGCTACATTATCAGCAACCGGTGCCGATAGCTATTCCTGGTATGATGCACCTTCGGGTGGTAATTTGCTAAGTAGTACTTCAACGTATACTACTCCCCCAATTACAAGCAATGTCAATTACTATTTAGTAGGAATTAAAAGCGGCTGTACCAGCTCAACAATTACAGTACCAGCAAGAGTAATCCCCACCCCTCCTACACCTACGGCTGCAAATATTACTATCTGTTCAGGTTCTTCGGCACACTTGCATGCTGATGCATCATCCGGAATATTTGACTGGTTTAATGTACCTACCGGAGGTACATCTTTAATTTCAAGTCCTGACTATACTACGCCTCAATTAACAGCCACAACCACATATTACGTACAAACATCAATAAGTCAATGTGTTAGTGTAAGAACACCTGTAACTGTTACGGTAAACCCCAACCCGGCACCACCAGTTGCACAAACAGATACCATTTGCCCTAACAACAGCATCATGTTAACGGCCAGCACTACACCTTCAGGCACATATCAATGGTATGACGCACCAACTGGTGGTACAATGCTGTCAAGTACGGTAACTTATACCACTCCGCTTCTTACTCATTCAACAACTTATTATGTTCAAAATAGTAATTCATCATGTACAAGTGGCCGTACACCAATAAATGTCGTTATAAACACGCCGCCTAATGCGCCATCAGCTTCGGAACCATTGATATGTGCCGGTTCAACAGCAACGCTAACGGCAACTGCCCCGGGAGGTATATACCAATGGTATGATAGCGCCAGCGGCGGAAAATTATTAGCTACTGATTCCAGTTATACTACACCAGCATTAACTACTACCACCACCTACTATGTACAAACAACAGTAAATGGTTGTGTTAGCCCGCGAAAAGCCGTGAAAGTTACAATACTTGCACCGGTGGCAGGCCCTAAAGCAGCAGGCACATCGGTTTGTTCGGGCAATGCCACATCGCTTACCGCATCGGGATTTAGTAGCTATACATGGTATGATAAAGCAACAGGTGGCAATTATTTATCATCGGGTGCAAATTATATTACGCCCGCATTAACTGCTACTACTACTTTTTATGTAGAAGGTACAACAATAAATGGCTGTGCTACTATACGTACCGCGGTAACAGTTACTGTTGATCCGGCTCCAACTGCCCCTAAAGCGGTAAGCGGCCCGCCAGTATGCCCTGGATCACCACAAACCCTGACAGCAAGCGCAAGCAGTGGTACTTTCCAATGGTATGATGCAGCCAGCAATGGAAATTTATTAGCCACCGGTGCAACTTATACCATACCTTCATTATCGGCAAGTACAACCTATTATGTTGAAAACATATCTCCTACCTCATGTACAAGTCAATTAACATCGGTTATTGCACAGGTGATCTCTATACCAAGCCCGCAATTTCAGTACTCATCAGGTACATTTTGTACCAGTGGCGGCGGGAATCAAACACCTAAAATTAACAACCCGGGTGGAACGTTTAGTGCTATACCTGCCACTTTGATTATTGCCCCTACAACAGGTACCATTAATACTACCTTAAGCCCCCAGGGGAGATACCAGATATTTTATTCAGAAGCTGGTACCTGTACATCAACGTCCAGTACCTTTATCACTATTACTTCAAATCCAAACCCTAAATTTACTTATGATAGCCCCGTTTGCCAGAGTGGCTCTAATCCTATAGCACTTTTCTCAGCCCCCGGCTCAGGGAGCGCAGGAGTATTTACTGCCTCATCTCCAAACCTGGTATTTTTTAATGCTAGTACAGGTGAAGTAGATCTGCAAAAAAGCAAACCGGGAACATATACTATAACCAATACCATATCAAGCGGGTCTTGTCCTACCGTTTCCGATCCGGAAACCTTAATTATTAGCCAGCCGATAATTTTAACTGCCGGCCCAAATCAATCAGTACCGGTTAATACTCCGGTTCAGTTAGCCGGAACTTTAAATGGCCCATCAGGTGTAACAGTAAAATGGACGACTGGCGGCAAAGGCACAATTACCAACCCTACTTCATTGAAAGCCATTTACACACCAAAGGCTGGTGAAACATCTGTAAAACTTACTTTAACCACAAGTAATTCTGAAGCACCCTGTGCTAATAAATCAGCTTCAGTAACCATAACATTCACTACCAGTACAGTACCTAAAGCACCAACTGCTACTACAAGCGTTACAATCTGCCCGGGCACCACCGCCACGTTAACCGCTACCGCTCCGGGTGGGGCTTATGTTTGGTATGCTGCTGCCACAGGCGGAACCCCATTAGCAACAGGAGCCTCATATACAACCCCTGCATTAACAAATCCTGTCACTTATTACGTACAAACAACTGTGGCCGGCTTAACGAGCCCCAGAACAGCAGTAACAGTTAATATTACAGCATTACCTGTTCAACCAGTAGTTGCGGCTATCGGGCCCATATGCAGTAATTCTTCAGCAACACTTACAGCAAGTAGTGCAGGATCGACAGCGGGCAACTATGCATGGTATGATGCACCTGTTGGTGGTAACCTGGTATCGGTAAGTAACCCATTTATAACGCCGCCTTTAACTTCAAATACATCATATTATGTACAAACTACAGGTAATACCTGTACAGATACAAGAACAAAGGTTAATGTTGTAGTTAATCCATTACCGCAGATAACAAGTGCTCCATCAGCTAATATATGCAGCAGCGAACCGCAAGCATATACTATAACCTCAAATATTGCTTCAGCTACCTTTGTATGGAAACGTGCAGCTGTAGCAGGAATAAGTAATCCGGCGGTTTCAGGTAAAACATCATCAAGCATTACTGAAACATTAACAAATACTACCCTATCGCCAATTAAGGTAACCTATTTGATCACTCCATTAGCTAACGGCTGTTCGGGCGCTGCATTTTCTTATGTTGCTACTGTAAACCCCGAACCATTTGTAAAAAGCGCGGCTGTGGCTACAGTATGTTATGGCATTTCCAGCAACTATACCGTTCAATTTAATGACCCTGCTACTACGTATACATGGACACGTGCAGCAGTACCGGGCATAACAAATTCACCGGTATCAGGGCAAACAGGCACTATACAGGAGGTTTTATTCAATAACACAAACGCTCCTATTAACGTAACGTATGTATTTAACTACCATAATTCAACCTGCGACGGTGTATCGTTCAATCTGGTAGTTACTGTTAATCCAGCAGTAACGATAACCAGTCCCAAAACCGGGGTAGCATGTAGCGGCGTACCTCAAAGCTATACTATTACATCAAACATACCATCAGCCACATTTACATGGGCACGTGCAGCAGTGGCTGGTATAAGTAACCCGGCTGTATCAAATCAAACAACATCATCAATTAACGAGGCATTGGTAAATACCAGCAGCGCGCCTATAAAAGTTAACTACATTATTACACCAATGAGTAACGGATGCGTACCATCAACACCATTCATCTATACAGCAACGGTTAATTTTGTACCTGCACCACCTACCTCAGCTACCAGCAACTCGCCGGTATGCTTAAATAGCACTATTCAATTGAGTACCAATCCAGTTCCGGGCGCAAAATACCTATGGACAGGGCCAAACGGCTTTACATCTACCTTACAAAACCCAACAATTGTTTCGGCTGCTAAAAGTGCCAGTGGCGTATATAGCGTATATCTTATTATTGGTGGATGTACAAGCCCGCCAAAAACTGATACAGTACAAGTTGATGATCCGCCTATTGCTACGGCAGGCGTCAGTTTTCCAACTTGCTTAGTGTCACCGTCAGTACCGCTTAATGGTACTATATCCGGGGGCACCAGTACAGGTATTTGGACAACCGCCGGTAGCGGAACGTTTTCACCTGAAGCCGATTCAATAAAAAATTCACATTACATACCTTCAGCCCAAGATATAGCAAACGGCAGTGTAGTGCTTACTTTAGCTTCCACCAGTAAAGATAATTGCGCCATTTCTACATCTTCCCTGACAGTAACATTCACGACATTTTCAGGTGAGAGCGCGGGAGGCAATATAACTGTATGTTCGCAAACTGAAGGCATCCAATTAAAAGGTTCAATAAAAGTTCCGGGAGCATCAGGCACATGGACAGGAGGAACAGGAAAATTTCTTCCAAATGCCACTGCTTTAAATGCTATTTATGTCCCAGGTGCTGATGATATAAAGCAAGGTTCAGTAAAGCTATATCTAACAAATAATTCAAATAGCAAATGTTATCAGCCAACTGATAGCCTGGTTATAACTTTCATGCCGCCACCAACCGTTAATGCCGGAGGCACCAGGTACGTGTTACGCGGCAGCAAAATAACTTTAGAGCCAACGGTAAGTGACCCAACTGTGAAGTATTTATGGACCCCGAAAATAGACATAGACGATAATACTGTAAAGAATCCCGTTATTACAGGAGATCAGGACCTCACCTATACCCTTTTGGTTACTGACACTTTGGGTTGCACCAGTACAAGTTCGGTTAATATTGTGGTATCGCCTCAATTAAACGTACCTAACGCATTCACACCTAATGGAGATGGCATAAATGACCAGTGGAACGTTGTAGGCCTGGTGGCTTATTATAACGCTACTGTTGATGTTTTCAACAGGTATGGCGCAAAGGTATTTCATTCAGTAGGATATAATACACCATGGGATGGCACCTATAATGGTAGCCCATTACCAATGGGTGTATATTATTATGTAATTGATACCAAAGTTAAAAGCCAGGTACTTTCCGGCTCTGTAACTATTGTTAAGTAATAAATTATTGAAATTAGGTATATAGCATGTGTTAAAATGCTATATGCCTAAACAATTATTATCCCGGTAAAATACGGTTGTGCATTTCAGATAATTTACGGTAGGAGCCGTTCCCCAAAAGTCAATTCTTTTAGTCAGAAAGTTAATACCCGGGGCATATTGTTCCCTTTCCGAGTCGTCGAGTACCATAACGCCTGTTGATTTAAGCGCCGATAAATTGTTTATACAGCAATTTACCCGATCTCTGCCGTCAACTATTATCATATCATACTGATTATCGGTTTGAGTTGCATATTTGCAATACGATCCCCCATATACTAATTCGCAATAAGATAATTTAACATTTGAAGGCATTGTGCTTTTTATTTTATCATACCAAAATTCATTATTTTCAACACTGTACACACCGGCAACTTTATCAGCATAATAAAGGGTTGAATTACCGCTCCCAAACTCAAAGATTTCAAAACCGCACTTAAGCCTTTCTTCTATAAATTTAATATAAGGATAGGTAACCCAGGGCAATGGTTTACCCGACTGATCAACAATAGTTCCTGTGCTTAATGAATTGATCCAGCCGATATCATACAAATAACCTCTCTTTTTAAACGCAAGCAATTCTTTCTCTTCCTTATCGCTTAGTAATGCGAGCAGTTTTTCTCTTTTCATAACAGAGGTTAAAATATAATATATCGCTTTCTTCATAGTATTTATTTGCGGTATTTAAAATTCAGATTTTAATCCGGTAAATGTAAGCATTCGTGCAACTTTGCGTTTTCTTGATACAGATCTGTTATAGTTGAATGATTGGCTACAGACGAGATGAATTAGTTACACTAACTTAACTCATTGTTAATGTTTAGTTAACAATCAAATCCAAATTATTATCTAACATTGTAATTAGCTATTAATCATTTAATTATGGAAAATCAAACACAAGATAAAATAATAAGCACAGGAGATGACCAGGAATTAAATTATTGGTCGAAAGAATTTGGAATAGCCAAAGAGGAACTGATCGCCGTATTTAAACAAGGCGGAACTTTCGCTTCAGCGGTAGAAAATTACGTCAAAAACCTCCAGTATTCTTTATAACTGGCCATAGTGTCAAGTCAACAGTATTTAGCTGTAAGTCTAAAGCCAGATTTCGTTCTTTTTGGATTTTGACTCAAGACTTTGGGCTCTCGACTTACGACATTTTATGATTGACGGACATACCTGATATTATTAAAATTTCAAGCAGAATTGCCAAGCTAATTAACCATTCTGCTTAAAATTTTAAAATTAATGCTTCAAAACCAAAAAGATATTCTTGGGCTACCTCCTATTGAACAATTGTATCTGATAACTAAAAGTTGCAGGCTTTGCATATGAGCAATACTGCTCTAATGGCCGTGAGCCGCAATCACACCAATTTTTCATAGCTAATCCGGCTGTCTTACGGATAACATTCAGGTTATTTATTGTATTTTCGTTTATGCATCACCTGGCCATTCAATTAACCATTCTTTTATCGGTCATCCTGTTTATTGTGATGCTGGCTCAAAAAATCAAGATCGCCTACCCTATTTTGTTGGTGTTAGCCGGTTTGCCGCTTGGTTTTGTGCCGGCACTTAGCGGTATAGAGATAAAGCCTGATTTGATATTTGTGATCTTTCTGCCCCCCTTGCTCTATGAGGCAGCCTGGTACACATCATGGAAAGATCTGTGGAAATGGCGAAGGGTTATCATCAGTTTTGCCTTTCCTATAGTGATCATTACCTCATGTGTGGTTGCATTTGTTTCTTCGGCTTTAATACCCGGGTTTACTTTAGCTACAGGCTTTTTGTTGGGAGGGATAATTTCTCCTCCTGATGCGGTTTCTGCTTCGGCCATTTTAAAAAACATCAAAGTTCCAAAACGATTTGTTACTATAGTTGAAGGTGAAAGCCTTATGAACGATGCCTCCAGTTTGGTGATCTTCAGGTTTGCGCTGGCAGCCGTTGCTACTGGTAGCTTTGTTTTTAGCCATGCCGCTACCAGCTTTGTATTGGTAATTGTGATGGGAATATTAATAGGGATTGCCGTTGGGCTGGTATTTTACGCCATCCACAGGTGGCTGCCAACTACCACTAATATTGATATAGTACTAACATTTATTACGCCTTATGCAATGTATATGATAGCTGAGGAATTTAATTTTTCGGGCGTGCTGGCAGTAGTAAGCGGTGGTTTATTCTTATCAATAAGGCGGCATCAGTTTTTGAGCAACCGCAGCCGGTTACAGGGTGTTAACGTATGGGAAGCCGTAGCTTTTGTGCTGAACGGATTTGTGTTTATATTGATAGGCCTTGAACTGCCAGTGATAATTAAGGGGTTAGGCCCTGGTGGTTTGCAACCCGCGATCATATATAGCTTGATAATTACCGGAGTCCTGATCATAACCCGTTTTGCCAGTACGTTTGGCGCAACTGTATTTACCATATTTATGGCCCGCTTTATTACCGTGCAGGACAAGAATCCCGGCTGGAAAGCACCCATATTGCTTGGTTGGACAGGCATGCGTGGTGTAGTATCACTGGCGGCGGCATTGAGCATACCGGTTACACTATCCTCGGGCGCTGCATTCCCTAACCGCGATATGATCCTGTTTATCACTTTTACCGTGATACTTGTTACGCTTGTTTTACAAGGACTTACACTGCCTGCCCTTGTACGGTTGGTTAACATGCCTGATCCGGATTATACCATATCTATGGAACAACAAAAACAGCTGATCCGCAAAAAACTTTCCGGTCTTTCGTTACAAATACTGCAGGAAAAATATGCCGATCAATTAGCCGGGAATGAAATGCTGAAATCCGTTCAGATTAAATTAACCGCGGATATGACCTTGTTAAAGGATTGGGAAAAGGAAGACGGTGTAGCACGTGCCGATGCTTTTTACAAGGATTACCGGAAAATTATGGCTGATATTATGCAGGAACAGCGAAACCTGTTAAAAACTCTGAATAAAAAAGATAATATCAGTGATGAGCTTATCCGCCAGCAATTGGATCTGCTTGATTTGGAAGAAGAAAAAATGAGGCAGCATTTCGCGTATGACGAAGAATGAGCCTCATTTCAAATTCCTGATTTGTGGGTTATTTTGTTATCATCTCCATATTCCCGCCATTCTTAAACAAATCGTGCGATACAAAGTAACCTTTACTCACTCTCCCGTTTACTTTTATGGCTGTTAATACCCTGCCTTTATTTGGTTTGGTAATGGTAAGTACCTTACCGGTACTTGTTTTCCATTTCACATCATCAAAAAGCGGAACGGTAACAATATACTTTGGATCGGTTGCTGAAAATGGATATAAACCTAATGAACTAAACACATACCATGACGACATTTCCCCCGCATCATCCATCCCGCTTAATTCCAGGCCCTGATCACCTATACCATACAGGTTGTTCATAATGTAATCGAGCATTTTCTGCGTCTTTTCAGGCTTGTTAATAAATATATAAGCAAAGGGGGCTTCATGATCCGGTTGATTACCCTGGCAATACTGCCCCACCATGGTTTCCACGTTACGGGCTATATAATTAGGGTTCCATGGCAAAGTAAACAACGAATCGAGCTTGGCTTCAAAGTTTTTGGGGCCGCCATATAACTTAATCAGCCCGGGCATATCATGCGGCGCATAAAAAGACACCTGCCAGGCATTGGCCTCGCGGTACATATATTCATAATACGGATACTGCGGATTAAAGTTTTTAACCCAGTCTCCATTCTCCAACCGGCCACGCATAAACCGGGTCGACGGGTCAAACACGTTTTTATAATTCTTTGACCTCGCCATTAAGATCCGGTAATTAGCTGTATCACCTAATTTTTTGGCTATCTGGGCAACTGAGTAATCATCATAGGCATATTCCAGCGTAGTTGAAACACCTGCTTTACCTTTTGTCTCTACTACCGGACTAGCTACATCCGGGTCAGATATATACCCCTTCTGCATGTATTCGGTAATGTAGGGACGAGTGCCACCAGCTACATTTGCATTTCTTAACAACAGTTTATAGGTGTCCCGGATATCGAAATCATCAATACCCCTTAAATAAGCACCGGCAATAGAGGATGCAGCATGATCGCCATGAAAAAACGTAGGGATAAAGCCGGTTTTATCCCCGATATCCTTCATAGATTTGATCACATCAAGCGTTACTTTTGGCGAGATGATTTCTAACAGTACATCCTTATTTCGATAGGTATCCCATAATGATGGAACGGTGTAATAATTAAAATCGGCTTTAACTACCTGACTTTTTGCATCAGTATATTCTCCATTTACATCACTGCGCAGGGCCGGCCACAAAAATGACCTGTACAGGCAGGAATAGAACATCCGTTTTTGTTTATCTGTTCCACCTTTTACCTGGATTTTTGACAACAAATTCTCCCAGGTGTTAGTAGCTTCATTCCTGATTTCGTCGAAGCTTTTATTACCGATCTCAGCTTCCAAATTTTGTTTAGCGTTTGCAGTGCTAACAAATGACAAGCCTATTTTAAGCTCGACAGGGCCACTGCTGCCATCAGCTAAATGAACCATGGCATAACCATCATGATGCCCTACCGCAACTGTATCAAGCTTAGCTATTTTAGTGTTTAGTTTGGCATAAAAGTAAATGTTCTCTCCATTTTGAAAACCCTCTATCGCATCATCCCCCACTTGTTTAATTGTCCAGTAGCTTACACGGCTATTGGCTTTTGCCAGATCGAAAAGTATTTGCCTGTCGGTATTATTTTTGTATTCGTATTTATGATAGCCGCATCTTAAGGTTGATGTAAGGCTCACATTTACCTTATAATCGTCAAGGTACACCTGGTAAAAACCGGGCGCCGAGCTTTCATTCTTATGACTGAACCTTGAACCAAATTTATTATCTGTCGGACTTGAAACCGGCAGTATAGGTATATTACAAAGGTTCCAATGTCCTTTATTAGTATGTGCAAAGCCATATATAACGGTATCCTCGTATTGATAACCCGCACCTGAGCCAAATGCAGTAATGGGACTTAACTGCACCATGGCATTTGGCATCGAGCTACCGGGAAACACCAATCCCGCCCATGAGCGCCAACCCTCTGGTAATTTATAGCCGAGAATCTTCGGATCATTAAGCGGCGCCGTACCGATGAAGGTATTCACATATTTGGTATAATTGGCTGTTTGCGCATGTACTGGCGTATAAAATGCTTTTAGCAATATTAGTGCTAAACCCAGTGTATATTTTTTTCTTATTTTCATTTTTAATATTGTATTACTTGTGGCAGAGGGATGATCTTACAGACTTAAAGCATATAATACTGCATTTATTGAATATCCGATTCCGCTTTTAGTTTGGCAGCCGCTTCAATCATTATCATACCGCTTAACTGCGTAGTGAGGTCAGTGCTACCTGATGGTTGTTGGGTCCAATCAGGGCTGATCATCAATGATGGCCGTGCAATGCCTTTAATATATAGTGTTTGTGCATTTTTTTGCAGGAAATTCGAATATTTAGTTTTATCAGCAGCATCAAGATCAGTCAATTCAATCAATAATGTCAGGTACCGCACCGCTACCCCCTTAAATAATCCACCATCACCCTGTCCTTCATTTTTTAATATACCACCTACTTCCAGATCCGGATCAGCAACCAGGTTATTTGCTGTGCGGATGGCATCCTGAAGATACATCTGATCTTTTGTGATATTATAAAGTTCAACGGCAGAGCCAATAAATAACCCCTGATTGTAGGTAAACACCCAGTTGTCGATTTTTCCGTCCTGATTACGGTTAATACCATCATAAACTACGCCGGTTGTGGGATCGACTAAAATAGTTTTCATCCAGGTATACAAACTTTTAGCTAAGGTAAGATCATCCTGATTACCTTGTAATTCATAAAAACGGCTGGCTAGTATGGTGGCATTACCTGTAGATGGTATGTTTTTATAATACAATTGCGTTCGTTGCCAGGCTATCCCTCCACCGGCAACATTATTTGATCCGCCTTTTATTTCGGTATATAATAGCTGAGCCGCATTCAAATAATCGGCATCTTTGGTAATATTATAATCGCGCAGGCTCGCATTGGCCAACCAGCCCATATCATCATAAAATTCATTGGGATATGCTCCGCCATTTGCTGCTTTAATGCCGTTAAGCAGCGTTTTCATACGCTGTGAATAATTGGTGCTGCTGGTTCTCAAATATGCATCGGTTAATACATCAAGCATATGCGCATTAGGCCAGTAATTGAAGGTATTATTACCGCTATTGTTCTGAATAAAGTAATTACGGTCGGCTGATATGAAAGTCACATATGTTTGGCTTTGCAATGAATCGGCCAATGCTGCATAATTATAAACAACAGCGTGTTGTTTTGTTGTATCTACAGGGATGGTTCCTCCTCCGCCCGAATCACTTTTTTTTGAGCAGGAGCTCAAAGCCACCAAAATACAAATGATTTGAACAGGCTTGAAGCTTTTAAATTTATTTGTTTTCATAAGATAGAAATTAACGGGTAAAGGGTTACAGCTAACGCCGCAACCCTTTTTATTATTAATGAAGGCTAATTGTGTTATTGTAGTTTGGTAAGCCCGGACTAAAGTTCACGTTTACATTCACGTTTTTATTATTGTCTGCAGGCAGTATCTTAAAACAAAAATTAAACTGTGAATTATCAACCAGGTACATATACCAGTATGATGCCGGCGTAGTTGAACTTGGGTCAGGATTATCTGAATTGATGCTTCCATACCATTCAGTTGATTGTACCCCAGCGGAGTTCATAATTGTAAACTGATATTTATACCTGCTATCGGCTCCATATGATTCCTGCGGAATAACCAGGGGCCAGTTATCCAGTTCCCACTGGCTATTGCCAATATAAGGTAGTGTAAACCAGATCTTCCCGTCGGGTGCCGACCAGAAGCCAACAGATACAATTTGAGTAAGCGTTGCAGCAGCATTGGTTAGATCGATAGAAATCCTGTACACAGCTTTGTTGCCTGTTACAGTGGTACTACCATTCAACACAACATTTATATTGTTTTGTATGGAGTAAGTGGTTGGCGTGCCTGTGGTTTTATCAATCATACTATAAGTACCTGCCTGTAATGATGTATACAATTCAAATACACCATCTCCTGTTTTCTTGAATGCAATAGCTTTTGATGCATTGGTACCATGCTCTGTAGCTGACCCGGTTAGGTAAAGCGAATCGGGCAGGACAGCAAAACCTGCCGGACGGGTGAGCTGCAGCGTGTGGCTGGTGGTGCTAAGTTTAGCGTTTGTTGCTTTAGAAACAATAACAGTCCACTTTAATGAGCCGGTAGTTGAGGCGGCTATGCCTGCCATTGATGCAATCGCATTTAATTGCTTTTGTGTGATGGTTGCCTGAGCCTGAACACCGGATCCATCAGAAAGCACTTTATAAACCGGATTGCTGAAATCACCACCGGCTTTATCAAAAGCTACTTCATACAATACCAAATCCTGGGTAGTGCTGGCATTCCAGTTAAATACTATACTTGGCCCAGTTGTCGGTTGCAGGTTAATACTTGCATTGTCGGTAGGTGCATTAAGCGTAGTTACCGGGGCTACTGTAAGGTCGAGCGCCCTTGTATCTTTTTTGCAGGAAGTAAAAGCTATAATGGTTATCATAACCATAAAGCTCATTTTTATTAATGTCTTCATTTTTTTCGATTTTATAGGTTATGAATTAATAGCCGGGATTTTGGGTTAAATTTTTATCAAGATTTAACTCCGACTGCGGTATAGGCCACAGGTAATTCTTTGTAGCATCAAAGTGGCGCAATTGCACCCTTATATATCCATTATCAACAGTTGGATCGCCATACCTGGCACCATGCGCATAACCATTAAGCACTGTTTCAGAAAGTTTCCACCTGCGGATATCCTCAGTTCTCAAACCCTCCATTGCCAGCTCAGTGCGCCTTTCACGCATAATGATATTGGTCATATCTGAATTTCCTGGATAGTTCAATGCATTAGGATCGGTAAAACCAGCCCTTTGGCGTAATGCCATGATAGTTTTATTCCAAACATCGGCATTCATTTGCCCAAGGCTGTTTTCAGCTTCGGCATAATCCAATAAAACTTCGGCCCATCTTATCATTTGCAGATTCAAGCCGGAAACAAATCCCGGCAGGTGATTAGGGTCGAAATATTTCCGCCAGTAGTATCCTGACTGTGAAACCGCTTCGTTCCCCGGTGCATATTCATTAAGCGGCGGTTTATTCGGATCTGTTCCTGGCTTTATGTAGATGATCTGTGTGGTGCCATCGGGATTTAACCATTTATACTGATCGTATACAATGGTAGCGGTAAGTCTTGGGTCGCGGTTTACATAAGGATTGTTTTGATCATAGCCTGATGTAGGGTCGGTAATAGGTTTTCCGTTGGTCATGATATAATCATTCACCAGCTCCTGTGTTGGTGCGAGACTATTTACTCGGGCACCCGTTGATATCGGCGCAAAATCAAAATCCTCAGACCATGCCCTGCCTGTTGTACCCGATGAATACTGTAAGGCGAGCATAGTTTCAGTATTTGTTTTGTTCACCGTTGCATCACTAAATAAAGCACCATAATTGCTGGCTAATGAGTAGTTTCCATAGGTAGATGGGTTATTCATTAGTTTTTCGCAAATGGTTACTACGTCCTGCATGCGGTTACCTTCATATAACAGTACTCGGGCCTCCAATGCCAGCGCAGCACCATTGGTTATCCTGCCATTATCAGCAGCAGCATATTGGTCTTTTGATGGTAAACCGGCAGCACATGCTTCCAGCTCACTGGTTACAAAACTTAGTACGGTAGCTCTCGGGCTCCTGCCAATCACTTTAGCCTGGTCTGGTGTTATAACACTGGTGATCAGCGGTACATCACCCCACCATCTCATTAAATTAAAATAATCCCATGCCCTTATAAAGCGCACCTCACATTTCATACGGGCAATTACATCGGCACCTAAGGTTTTATTCTGATCAACATAGGCCAAAAACAGGTTGCATGAGTTTATGGCCGAATAATAATACTTCCAATCATTAATAAATTTGGCTGTTGATGCGTTAAAACTTCCGGTAGCTATAGGGTCGTTACCACTGCCATATGCATTGTCAGACATATCATCATTATAAAAATAAAGATTGCTGTTATACATCAGGCTGTAGTTATTATTTAACGCGTTATTTACGTTTATGCTGGTAGTCCAAAAGTCCTGATCGGTAAACTTATTTGTAGGCACCAGGTCAAGCTTTTTGCAACTGCTGACAGCTATGATAGCCAACGTTGCAATGAATAATTTTTTAAAATATTTCATGGTATGTTATATTTTTAGTGAATTAAAAGGTCACGTCAAGTCCTAAGCCATAAAAGATTGGCATTGGGTATGAGCGTCCGCTGTTTGAAGGAGCCTGAAGGCCTGTATTATTATCAAATGTTGAAGTTTCAGGATCTATAAATTTAAGCTTGGTTAGGGTATACAGGTTTTGACCTATAAGAGATACCCTAAGCTTCTCGATACCGGCCTTTTTGGTCATATCCCTTGGAAATGTATAGCCTATATTTACATTTTTCAACCGTGCATAGGCAGCGTTGAAGCTATAAATATCAGAACCATCGCGCCAGTTATTGGTATTTGAATCAGACCCGATAGCAGCCAACCTTGGGTATTTAGCTCCCGGGTTTGAAGGAGTCCAGAAATCAGTCTGATTTTCAAACAAAGTATTACCATAATTATAATGGAATGGCTCAACATCTTCTCCTCTTATCAGCTCGGTACGTTTGCCAACGCCTTGTATAAATAACGACATATCAAACCCTTTCACTGCTATGCGATAGGTAAAACCAAATGTAAATTTGGGGAAAGGGTTTCCCAAAGGCACCATATCCCTCTGGTCAATAACACCATCCTTGTTCTCATCAACATATTTAAGGTCGCCGGGAGCAAGGTTCAAGCCGGCAGGTTTTGCTGAGCTTTGAACCTCTGCCTGGGTTTGAAATATGCCTGCAACTTTATAACCATAGTATTGCGTTACAGGGTCACCTACCTGCCTTAACAGTGAGTATTCGCCCAGGTTAACAATTTGCTGGCTGGCACCATAACTAAAGGCCAATAGTTTATTGCTGTTATTGGCAATATTAAAGCTAAAGCTTTGTGTAACAGCGTTTGTTCTAAGGGTGTATGAAACGGTAGCTTCCCAACCCCTGTTCTGTACCTTTGATATATTATAATCGGGGAAACCGGCACCAAAAAGTGCTGGAACATCTGAACGGGGAGCAAGTATATCGCTGGTTGTTTTATTAAAATAATCTAATGATACATTTAAGTTATTGTTTAAAAAGGCCGCATCCAAGCCTATATTTAAAGTAGCCGCTCTTTCCCAGGTTAAATCGGGGTTACCTAGAGAATAGCCTGAGCCACCAACAATAACATTGTTAAAGCTATAAGCATTTTGATAAGGAAAGTAAGTAGTTTGATACTGATATGCATTTACATTCTGATTACCCAGCACACCATATGATGCTCTGAATTTTAAGGTATTAACTACACTTTTTATTGGTTGCAGAAATGTCTCATCGGAAGCTATCCATGAACCTGCAATTGATGGGAAGAAACCCCACCTGTGCCCGGATGCAAATTTCGATGAACCGTCTTCCCTGAAATCACCTTCCAGAAAATAACGGTCTTTAAACGAATAATTTACCCTGCCGAAGAATGAATCGAGGCTGGTTTCTGTGGTGTTATTATTACTGTTGTGTGAATTGGCAGCATCAAGCGTAGTACCAGTGGTAGGTGTACCCAATTGTGGATCGGTATATAATTCCTGCAACTGAAAATCTGATGAGTTGAATGACTCATTTGATACGCCTAACAATACATGAAACTTATGATCCTTAATTTGCTTGGTATACTCACCAAAAACCTGTGAATTTATTAAAAGCTGCTTTAGGCTGTAATCATATACAGGGGTATTATTACCTGACACACCTGTTGGCACATCATTAACCTGTATAGTTCTACCAAAGGTACTGTTATCGGTAACTGTACCCCCTATTATACCAGTTAGCTTAAAGTTATTGCTGATGTTTAACTCACCTTTAAGCGTACCAAAAAATTCGTCGTTATCGGTTTGGTTATAGCCCCCCTCCCTTACCGCGCCCAATACGTTAAATTGTGATGATACCGGGTTGGTAAGGTAATTGCCGTTAGCATCCTGCCAGCTGTAATTATAAGGCACACGATCTGCATCAGCAAAAAGGTTATTATCGCCAACAGTATTTGTTTTGTTCCGGTTTTTATCATAACTCAGTATCAGGTTTACTTTAAACTTACCGATAATAGAGGTTTGGTTCATGCGCAGGTTATATTTCTGATAACCATAATCAGCACCCGAGCCGCCGTTACCTACTATATTGCTCCCCTGGTTTTGATAACCTCCTGAAATAAAATACGAGTTGGTTGCGCCACCACCGCTAACAGCAGCGTTCTCTGAGATTAAAGGCGCGTTCTTCAACACATGCTGCACATCCCAGGTACCATTACCTTGCTCTTGCAACTGCTGGATCTGCTCAGGGGTATACGCCGGCGACAAACCTGAATTTACCAGCGATTCATTTTTGTAATAAGCATTTTGCCAGGCATCTACCTTGTGCAAAAGCACATCCGGATGCTGGATACCGTAACTGCTATTGAGTGTAATACTTGGCTTTTCATTTATTTTACCACTTTTGGTAGTCACCAGGATAACACCATTTGCTGCGCGTGACCCATAAATAGCTGCCGAGCCTGCATCCTTTAAGATGGAAACACTGGCAACATCATTAGGGTTAAGGGTATTGATATTACCACCCACAATACCATCAATAACTACTAAAGGGGTATTATCGCCAGTAGTACCTACACCGCGGATATTAAGGTTTACGCCACTACCCGGATCGAGCGTAGTTTGCTGAACAATAAGGTTGGGTGACTCGCCTTGCAAAGCCTGCAACACATTAAGTACTGGTTTGTCGCCAATATCCTTTGCATTAACCTGGTTTACCGCACCTGTTAATGAAATTTTGGTTTGAGTGCCGTAACCAACAACCACAACCTCGTTAAGGTTAGCATTATATTCTTTAAGCTTTATGTTTATTGAACCGTTATCAGGTACCTGCACCTCCTGTGATAAAAAGCCAATAAAGGAAAACACCAGCACAGCTTTGTTCTCAGTTACTGTAATACTGTAATTTCCGTTCTTATCTGTAATAACTGCATTATGAGTATCCTTCTCCTTTACAGTAACACCTGGCAATGCTGCACCTGTGCTGTCTGTTACTTTGCCTGTAACTACCTTTGAGATTGCTTTTTCAATAGGCTTTACTGGTTTTTTAGTAATTAAGATGGTAGTATTTTCAATACTGTAAACCAATGGCTGGTTATTAAAACAAATATCCAGTGCCTGTTTTAAACTCATGTTGTTTAAGTTTAAAGTTACGGGCGAGGCTAAGTTTAACTCATCTTCATTATACAAAAAATCGTAACTGGTTTGAGCCTGAATTTTTGAGAACACCTCCCTAATAGTTGCATTTTTAACCTTTAAAGTAACCTTTTGGGCATACGTTGCCGCCGACACCTGCAGGAAGGTTACCATTAGCAAAATAAGGGTGAATTTCATGATGAGCAGTGTTTTATAGATGCGGCAAGGTCGCCTACCGCAAATAAAATCGGTAAAATTTTTATACATTTGAGTGTTAGATTAGTTAATGGATTGTATTAAGCTGCAACTGTTTATTATCTGACAAAGCCTTGAGCTTTACAGCCAGGGGCGTTACGAGCGCTCCTGGTTTATTTTTTACAGATAA
This sequence comes from Mucilaginibacter mallensis, assembly GCF_900105165.1. Classification (NCBI taxonomy): domain Bacteria; kingdom Pseudomonadati; phylum Bacteroidota; class Sphingobacteriia; order Sphingobacteriales; family Sphingobacteriaceae; genus Mucilaginibacter; species Mucilaginibacter mallensis. The sequence continues at coordinate 2,329,505 of NZ_LT629740.1, read as the reverse complement.
TTGTTAATTTGAAGTAATGATTTAGTTCATAACAATTATCCTCCTTCCTGTAATGGTAAAGTGTATCTTACCTACCTTTTCCAGATGTTGCAATAACTCTGCAATGCTTTTTGAGCGGTAAAACGTACCTCCAAATTTTTGATCGTCATAGTTACCATTGTATTCAATATCAACATCATACCAGCGCGATACTTTCTTCATAATACCGGTAATATTATCATGGTCGAATATAAAATAGCCATTCTTCCAGGCCATTACATCATCAATATTTGCATCAGCAATCATAATATTGTTTGAATTGCTATTTATAACAGCCTGTTGCCCGGGTTTAAGCAATGAACGATTTTGATTTTTTGTTACCTGCACCGATCCTTCAAGCAAAGTGGCCTTAATATTATGGTCATCACTATAGGCTTCAATGTTAAAATGCGTTCCTAATACCCTTACCTGCACGTCATCAATACTTACAAAAAATGGTTTGTCTTTATTTTTTGCCACTTCGAAGTATGCTTCGCCGGTAAGTTTAACATGACGCTCTTTGCCCGTAAATTCAGTAGGGTAACTTAATGACGAGGCTGCATTTAACCATACTTTGGTACCATCGGGCAGCACCACCTGGTATTCACCGCCTTTTGGGGTGGTTAGGGTATTGTAAGTTATAGCTTGATCAGTTGCTGCTGTATTGGCCTTGTACACAATCTGGCCATTGCGTGGTTTAAGTACATTAACTGAATTTGTTTTAGCCAAAACCCCGTTGTTTGCATTGGAAAGGTAGATCACCTTACCATTACCCATGGTTAAATAGGCTTTGTTTGAACCTGGTAGTATTTGCGTTTGTTGCGCTTTGACAATATTATTTTTAGTTACCTGTACATTTTTTTGATGTAAAAGATAAAGTACACCACCTGTTATCAATATTAACATGGCTGCTGCTACCTGTAGCCAGCGGTTTCTATTTATTATAAACAGGTTATAGCGCTCTTCTTTTTCGGAAGATGATCTTTTGAAACGTGAATCAGATTGGATGCGTTGTAAAATTTCATGGGTTTGCTGTTCTCCAAAGCTGGGGCCACTTTCCAGATCAATTAATTCAATAATAACTGCATCGGCAATTTTATCAGTACCGGCCTTATCCAGGTAGTCTAATAATTCAATACAATTGCTTTCACTTATAGTATCATTTAAATACTGGTGCAATAAGACTTGCAGCCGCTCTTTGTTCATACCTGGTGTTTATAATTTGCCTGAAATGGCTGGTTTATATAGTAGGAACAAAAAAACCAGGGGGTAGGACTAGTCGGCAGTAAAAAATATATTAATTATTTGTAAGATCTCTCTTTATGGCTCGTTTTTTTACTTTTCACAGGTTATATAAAACCTATCAAGTAGAATTGATTGCTAACTTGCGCGCTTAAAAGTTTGTTTAAGCATCCTATGAATTCCCCTTCTTTTAAATGGACGGTTTTGGTAACCAGTCTTGCTTTTGTAGTCGCGCAGCTTGATGTTTCTATCGTTAACCTTGCTCTACCGCAGATCGGGGGTGCCTATCATGTCGGTATTAGCACATTACAGTGGGTGATAGATGCTTACACATTGGCGTTCGCTATGCTCATGCTTTCGGCAGGCAGTATTAGCGACCGGTTGGGCTCGAAACGGATCTTCCAGATCGGGATGATCATTTTCGGGATAGCTTCGGCAGGTTGCGCCCTTGCGCCTAACCCCATCTGCCTCATCATTGCCCGGATCATCCAGGGTATCGGTGCAGCTATGATGATCCCCAGTTCGCTCTCCCTGCTCAACCAGCGTTTTGCACACGAACCCGACACACGGGCGCGGGCCGTAGGTTTGTGGACCGCCGCGGGTAGCGCGGCTATGGCAGCAGGGCCAACCCTGGGCGGCCTACTAATTGAGCTGGCCAACTGGCGATTTATCTTTCTGATCAATATACCTATCTGTTTGGCCGGTTACCTGATGAGTTTTCGCCTCGTGGATGCGCAAGTTAAAGTTTCAGCAAAACAGTTTGACATTGCAGGGCAGACTACCTGGGCACTCGGTATCACTACTTTGATAGCCACCATTATTGAATGGCCACGATTGGGTTTTGCAAACCCACTGATCATCGGCGGCTTAGCTTTCAGTGCAATCATGTTTGTTATCTTCCTGATCATTGAAAAAAAGACACATCACCCAATGATCCCCCTTCATTTATTTAAATCAGGCTCTTTCAATTCACTGCTGATACTCGGTGCTGTTTTAAACGGCTCCTATTATGGCAGTGTATTTATCTTAAGCCTTTATCTTCAAAAAGTGCTTCATTATAGCTCGCTGGCGGCAGGCTTTGCCTTTGTTCCACTTACTGTTGGCTTTGTGATATCCAATGTGGCCAGTGCCCGTGTCATCAATAATTACGGCCTTTGGAAACCTATATTAGCAGGGCTTATTTTATTTGCTGCTGGTTTTGCCGGCTTGTTTGTTGCCGGGACTTCTACCCCTTATTGGCAGCTTTTTTTTCCTTTCCTGATCATTTCTACCGGTATGGGGCTTGCCGTACCTGCCATGATTAACGGTATACTATCCAGTGTCGATAAAAAACTTTCCGGTACGGCTTCGGCCATATTAACAACAGCACGGCAAACGGCAGGCGCTATAGGCGTTGCAGTATTTGGCGCGATGGCAGTTGGAAGTAACAATGCGATCCTGGGTGGAGTTTTCAAAAGCGCGGCGATCTCCATCGGTTTCACGCTGATAGCGGTCATTTTTATTTACAGGCTGCTTAAAAAAAGCGCCCATTAATGCCATCTGTTTTCAAACATTGTTTGCCAAAGCGGGAATGCTTAATGGTGAAATAAGACAGCAATCACAAAAATCAGATCGGCGGTTTTTAAATGCGTTTTTAGTGTCTTGAGCGCTTGTATCATGTGGTTTTTAACCGTATTAGGCGAGATCTTTAATTCTTCGGCAATCTCTTTATAGGAGAGCCCCTCATTACGACTTAGTTTAAAAACCAACTGTTGCTGCGGGGGGAGTTTTTCAATTATTTTTTGAGTAAATACTTCCAGGTCATGCGCAATTACATCTTCTTCGGTTGAGTTATGCTCCTGTATTGTATTCCGGATCAACACGTTCCGTTGATCGGTTGATTTGCAGATCAGCTTTAATGAATTTATTGACAGGCGTTTGGAAATAACATATAAATAAAGCCATAAATCACCATCGGGATCTAGCTTATTCCTGTTTAGCCAAAGTGTAATAAATGTTTCCTGAACAATCTCCTCACTTTGGCCCTGATCCTTTAAAAAGCGATAGGCTAGCCTATAAGTTTTCGCACTGTAAAGCATATATACTGCTGTAAATGCAGTTTCATCCCCTGCAATTAATCGTTTAATGCTATTACTGTCAATAAATTTATTAATCACTTCGTCAGGTAAGTATAATTGGCGCTTTAAATTTAATAAGTATTATTTCGTATAAACAAATATTTTTTCCCAAACAATACACTATATGAATTGCTACAGCAATTTATATAGTGCTTTAACAAGTTATAATTATATATAGTTTATTGCAAATAATTATCCCCAGTTAAAATCAACTTCCCTGTTATTCAACTTCCATTTTTCTGGCTGCATGGTATCCATCCAATCCAGTGGTTCGCCCAAGGGTTGAATTTTTGCAGCCTGGGCAAAGGCTTTTTTTACCGCTGCTTTTTGTATTTCGCCCATCGCTTCAGGCTGTCCGGAAACGAAAAGCGGAGCGCCACTTTCAGCCAGCAATTGCAGCCATTGCTTATTTCTATCCCAGGCTATATCTGTGGTTATACCTACACAATCGCCATCTACTGCATAAAATTTATTATGCTGTGGCAGGCGGAATGCAAGGGTATTAACTCCCATTTTTCGTGTCCTGTCCCATTCTCTGCCGCTGGTATCATCTCCAATACGGCACATTTCAAATATGCCTGCACTCAGATGGCTCATGGTATTACAGCCTATTACGTAAATATCATCACCCGCGGCCTCGCGAATAGCCCGGTACAGGTCGAGAATGATCTCGGCAGTAGTTTTACTTCTGTCATTAAAATTCCAGCCCGGCGATGTGATACTATCTTTCATACTTGCGCCCCAGCGCCCGGTTATATCATAGGTACTAAAATCATGCTTCACCATTTCATAGCCCCATTGTTTGTATACATCAAAGTTGTGTTTAATGCGTTCTATATTTTCGGGGATGGTTGGGTCAAGCACCGGATTGCGTGGATCATCCCTGCCGGGGATTTTTGGGGCAAGTAAACTTGCTTTTTCGTCGTGGCGGGCACAAAGCGGGCGCATCCATAAACCGGGGCGCATACCTAGCTTCTTGATCTCATCACCCAGCAAATGCATGTCCTTAAACTTATCGTTAGGCTTTGAGAAATCATCGTTCCAGCCGCCATCACCGGGTAATAAAGGTGAATAGGTGGCCCAACCGGCATCAATCACTGAAAATGGTTTATTGCTGGTATCGGTAACCAACTCAGCCATCATAGTGGTGGTTTTCTTTATCAGATCGAATGAGTTATTGCCATAGGCAAAATACCAGTCGTTAATACCATAAATGGGTTTTTTAGGTAAACGAGGTCTTTCGCACATCATGCCGCAAAACCGGTGATCGGTATGGAATGGGTTTTCGCCGGCTTTTCCATCCGTAGCAATAATATCGGCAGCATGCAAAATACGGTTACCTAATAATACACCATTCCCGCCCGAATGGGTATCTAAAGTAAGCTCCAGGCTATCATCGCCTAAACCCCACCAACAAATACTGTTAGCGCCGGTTTTTACGCCAAAACAGGCTGTTTGCCTGCCATCATATATGATCACATACCATGGGTTTTTAACCCCTGCCCTATCTGTTTTCCATTGCAGGTCGCCGTACGAACGCTCCCAATGATCGCCCAGGAATTTAGCAGTTGATGGTGTATTATGTTTCCATTTTAAACGGACAGCATTTAATTGTTGTGTAGGCGAAGTAACGTAAACACCTTTAGCATTACTATTTGCCTTTACCGCTACTTCAATGTCCTTATACTTAAAAACAGATCCGTTAGTAACATCCAGCCGGAACCATTCATCGCCTGATTGCGCCCAAACTTCATCGGGCATATTAATGGCCATGGTTTGGGTCGATGTAGCATAGGTAAGCCCGCTTAATAAAATGGCTGTTGTGGTAGTCGCGGAAAGTTTAAGAAAATGTCGCCTTTGCATAATTATATAATTGAGTATACCTGTGTTATTTGTTATTCAGGGCCTCATGAATAGCTTTTTCAGCAAGGGGCTCCATTACCTTGTAACCATTAAGGTTAGGGTGCAGGCCATCTTTTGACAGATTAGCCGGCAGGCCTTTTCTGGCATCGGCCATAGCTGTAAAATAATCGAGGTAGGTTATTTTATTTTTATCAGCATACGTTTTTAACATTTCATTAAGCGCAGCTATCTGTGGCACGGGATCAATCGCCTGACGCCATGGTATAGTAAAGGCCGGTAATATTGATGAAATAACTACTTTAATATGGTTTGCCCTGGCTAGCTCAACCATTGAAATAATGTTGCCGAATATATCCTCCAATCTTTCAGGTCCGTTATTTTGAGCAATATCATTTATACCCGCAAGTATTACTACCACACTTGGCTTTAAATCAATCACATCCTGACGGAAACGCAGCAACATTTGCCCGGTTGTTTGCCCGCTGATGCCACGATTGAGATAAGAATTGGAGGCAAAAAATGTGGAATCATTATTTATCCAGAAATCAGTGATCGAGTCGCCGATATATACAACTCTTTTCTCGCCGGAAGAAGGGGGCGGTACTTTGCTGTTCACATCCTGATATCTTTTTAGATTGGGCCAGTCCTGCGCTTTAGCTGCGCCAATGGTAAATAACAGTACAAGTACAGTTAGGGCTCTTTTCATCATAATTGGTAAATTGGTTCTGCAATTTGCTAAAAAAGTTTTGCTAAATCGATACTATATTTACTTTTAATTAGATAAAAACATTGGAAGCCCAAGATCCCTGCTTTTAAAGCTTATTTAATACTATGCAGGATATATTACTGATTAAACTGGCAGACTAATCCATATTATTTAGATTCAGTTTTTGATTCAGCGCCATCCGCAACAGGAATATTTATGAAACTATCATTAAACCAATTTACTTTAAGTGGCGTGTTTGCATCATTTATCGTTTCTTTACTAACATCCTTGCCGGTACCATAATTAATTTCGGAGAATGAATTTTTCAGCACATTTAAAACAATTAACAAGCGGCTGCCTTTACTCATCTGTCTGCTCACCAGCCTTGTTCTGGTGAACGGAATAGATTCAATTTTGCCGGGATGCAGCAGTGTTCTTTTACTCATATCCTTTGCATAACTGGCACGCCCGATAAAATAAGATAATTCAAAATATTTACCGTCAGGCATTACTTCATATAATGCTGCGCATACATCCATATCTTTTTTATTGATCATTGCTTTAAATTCACCGCTGAACATACCATTAACAGCTACCGGCTTATCAAACGGTTTGCTGATAAAGAACAGCCCATTACTCCTGTCTAGGTTATCTTTTATAATAGGATAAGGATAATAATCCCCGTAACTGATTTTAGGGTCCGCAAAATTAATTACCTGACTAACTGAACTTTTTTTACTGGGTTTTATGGCTGATAAATCATAATTATTACCTTTTTTAAAGTTTGTTAAATACAGTTTTAGTTGATGATCAGCCATTTTTTCTATAGATGGCTTATGTTGCCATACGTTGCTACCCATTACTTCATAATTGATCTTATCTTTTAAGATTTCCGGCTTCTTCTTCCCTTTCAATATATAATCCAGCCATTGGAAAGTAATCTCCCTGGTACTGATCAATGCCACCGGATCAACTTTGTAATCCCGTAAAACCGGTACACCTCCCTGCTGTGTACCAAAATGATCATACGGACCTATGATCAAATAATGAACAGCTTTAGGATTATACTTCAAATGCTCCAGCATATAATGCAATCCAGAGATTTGCCCGTCATCGTAATAGCCCTCAAAGGTTAGCACAGGGATATTTATACTTGCGAAATCCTTTTCATAAGGCACCTGATCCTGCCAGTACTTATCATAATCAGGGTGTTTAAGCCAGCATTGCAACAATGGGTTTGGTGTTCCGTCTACGCTGTCAATTTTATTATAGGCTGCACCACTTGTGTACCAGTTACTATTCATGTTATGCCAGCGATTCGGGGCGTAATATATTTTATCATCCAAGTATTTATTGTCTGTAACATAAAATGCCCAGCCATAATTGGCGTTGATAAAAACATTGTTTTCCATCGGCAAGCCAATACCGGGGATTGCAGCTACATATGGCACAATTGTTTTAAGCGCTGGGTTATGGTATTTAGCAGCAGCCCATTGGGTAAAACCATTATAACTACCACCATACATACCTATTTTACCGTTGCACCAGGCTTGTTTGCTTATCCAGTCGATTATCGCATTGGCATCTTTACCATCATCTTCATACGGGACTATCTTTTCCGGACTTCGGCCTTTCCCCCTGGTATAGGCAATTACACCGGCATAGCCATAGGCAGCAGGTTCAACAATCCGTGTCCAATTGCTGCTATCGGCATAAATAGTATATTGCAAAACAGCCGGCTGCGGAATATTAACTCCCCTTTTTAATACAACTACAGCATTGATCAAAGCACCGTCCGGAGTTTTTATAAGTTTATCCTCAATAACATAACGTCTGTTGCAATCTTCCTTAATTAAAGGTTTTGAAATCACCTCAACATTTTGATAAAGCTGAAGCACATAATAGTTTCTGCAGAGCGATATTGCATCAGTAACAGTAAGGCTGTCTTTTTTCTCTGTAACTAGCAGCGAGTTCTGAAAATCGCTTTTCAGTTCATCAATACCATCAGATGAAATAAATGACCTATAACTTTTATAGGCGCTTTTATCATTCAATCCCTTAAATAAGCCCCGGAATAACTGGACGTACTCCATTTTAAAAGATGTGTTATTTTTCATCTGCTGTAATCTTGTTTCAGCAAATAACTCATCCTGTAGGTATTGCAGGTTTGTCGGTCCCGGGAACTGGCGTAAAGAGATAATGGTCACTTTTGCATCAGCATACTTCCCTGCAAGTATTTGCAGCCGGAATAAATTATCAAGGTAATTTTCCTGATTGCCCTGACTTTTATATTTCGATAAAACTTCAGTAGTCAATCCTGGCATTTGCCGGGCTATTGCTACACTATCAGTTGCAGCCACTTTTGTAAAATAGATTTGCTGCGCCATACAATAATTGGCTATAATAAGGCATAACAATGCCATACAGAGTTTTCTGTTCATAATTTTAGTCTTAATTTTTTTAATTGTTGATTACGTTCGCCCCATATTTTTGAGCTTTACCGACTGCCTTTCGGATACTTCAAACACCTCACCTGTTTTCATGCTGATGTTCATCCGGCCGCCCTGCACTATGTTTATTTTATCGATGAAATGTATATTAATGATCTGTGCCCGGTTTATCCTGAAAAAAACAGCTTCGTCAAGCTTTTTTTCCAATTGGTTTAATGAGCTTTTGAGGAACACCTTTTTATCATCAAAATATAACCGTGCATAATTATCCATTGATTCTATTAAATATACCTTGCTCCAACTGATAAAGTGATATTGCTGACGGTCTTTAACAAAGATCTGACTCTCGACTGTAGTATTTGCTACTTTTAATCTTAGCTGTTCAATAGCTTTAGCAAAGCGTTCTTCACGTACCGGTTTCATCAAATAATCAATAGCACTCACTTCAAAAGCTTTAACAGCATATTGATCAAATGCAGTAAGGAATATCACTTGAGGCACCTTATCCAACGATTCCAGAAGATCAAACCCTGATTTTTCAGGCATTTGTATATCTAAAAAAAGCAAATCGGGTTGTTTTAATTCGATCAGTAGTTTTGCTTCATCCGCATCCTTGGCCTCACCTATTATTTCAAAATCAGGATAATTTTCCAGTAGCCTTTTTACTTCATCCCTGGCGGTACGCTCATCATCTATGATAATAGTCTTTATCTTTTTCATGAGCGTGGGATAAGTATGGTTGATAAGACATTTCCTCCTGCCTCATTAATGATACCGAATTTTGCCAAACCTTTATATTGCAGCTGCAAACGCTCAGTTAAGTTCTTAATTCCTAAACCTTCATTTTGTTCATCCATATTAAATTCTCCCGGGTTTTGGACGCTGATATTAATGTAATTATCCACCACTACAACTTTTACGCTGACGAGGCCTCCGCTTTTTTGCCTGGCAATGCCATGTTTTATCGCATTTTCTGCAAGCGTTTGGATGCTGAAGCGCAGGATCAATGCATTATTCAATCGATCATCTGCCTCAATACAAAACTGCAAACGTTCTTCAAAGCGTAATTTTTCCAGCTCAAAATAATCTTTGACCAGGGCAAGTTCATCCTTTACAGTAGTTAGTAACACATCGTCGCTGTAAAGTGCCGTCCGTAACAGATCAGATAATAAGTCTATTGCCCTTCGTGCAGATTTGGGGTTTTCAATCACCAGGGCCTTTATATTGTTTAATGAATTGAACAGGAAGTGCGGATTAAGTTGTGCCGATAAACTACTAAGCTGTGCATCCTTGGCAATGATGGCTAAACGGGCATTTTCTTTTGCAATATTGATCTCCCGCTGTGCATAGTGGTACAAATGATAAGCCAGCAGCCAAATGGCCATTAATCTTATACCGGCCATTAACATAATCGCCCAATTAAGCCTAAAAAAAATCATAAATGCCGGTACATTGTCAGGCGCGAGCCAAAATCTGAATAAATAACTTTTAATTACCGTCACCAGTAAATAGGCCAAACCCATTACAAAAATTGCCGGAACAATCCGTTTTAATAGCTGGTTAAAATCTAGCTTTTGCCATTTGTGTTTAATTGCAAAAGGCAATGATATATTACTTTACACCAAGTAAAAATTCTTCATCACTTGAATCAAATATAGTTTAGAAAAGTGATAATTAAACTTCATTTAAGTTATTCACAATTATCTACGTCAATAATTTCTATATAATAATATGGAATGAGATATTCCAACAGGTTGTTGAAAACTAATATTGTTAGTAAGCGATTTATTGGGTATATTTAAATGTGACATAAAATAAGTCACATATTAAGTTATGGCTAACACTAAACAATCTTCAGCAAGTGAGGCATCAAAAGCTGGTAAAGTACTCAGTAATCCTAAATCTTCGGCTATTGCAAAAAGCCTTGCTGGAAGTGTAGTATCACAAGCCAGCGGCAAGGGTGGTAAAAAGTAAGTTAATTAAGATTAAACCCATTTCATGAAAAAACCTTGACTGCCTCCTGACGATTTCAGGAGGCTTTATTGATTGATAATAGGTAAATAAACATGTGGCTCTGGTCTGCTTTTTAGTTCATTTTAAAATTAGAAAAAATCCTTCTTTAGAGTCCAGATTATTTTAACTAAATCATCATTCTTAAAATCTATATCATTCTTATGATTTTCTACAGCATTAATAACAATAGATTGTTTAATCCAACGATTCAAAACAAATGCTTCTTCAGCATCTAAAAATGAGAATTGTAATATAGCTTTATCTTTATCAATGTTATACGATATGATATTGGATAATGGTATGCTTATTCTATTATCTCTTGGGAGATGTAAAAATACTCGCTTATTTGTAAGAATCATTCCATGTATGATGGTCATTAAATATTCACCCTTTAACAAATTATAATGATATGTCAGTGAGTTTAAAGTAATGTTAATTGAAGATGATTCAGTCGGAAAAGTCGTACCAAGTAAATCTTTAAGGTTTTTATTGTTAGGTATGGTAATCTTATCAAGATTATTAGAGTTAATTGAATTATCTAAAAATTCATCTACATCTATGATCAAATTATGAATATTGTTCATTAAGCTTTTTATATATACTGATTCAATGATTTATTTTAGACAAGATTTAGATATCCATCCTTTGGAAGATTTCATGGTTGTTGAATTTGTAAACACACAATAAACAAATCCATTAGATTCCTCCGAACCAACAATATTTTCACCTGCAACTAAATATCCTTTCCTTATAGATTGTACGTCAGCTGGGTTATTATAAAAATAGGCTCTATCGGTAGTTACTGTATATTGAATTTGTCTAGGCGAAACATTATTTGTTAATGTTGTATCGGCTAAAGAGGTATTAACGCTGGATGCTTGTCTTTGGGATGTATCTTTTGTTGCTGGAAGATTAACTTTACAAAAATTACTAAGTGCATTAACTGCGTATTTATTACCTAATTCAGCAGCTTTTTGCCAATCTGAACAGCCATTATCACTACCACCCATTTCATGCTTAGCAATACCCCTGTTACAATAATATTCACCGTTTTTAGGGTCAAGTTCAATTGCCTTGTCATATTCCATAATAGCACCCTCATAGTTCCTACCATAGGCCACTTCATTTCCTAATCTGAAATAATCTTGTGCAGTTGTGGGTTGTGTTGAGGGTGTATTATCAGATGTTGTAGTGGCAGCAGGCTCATTATAATTTTCTGAATCCTCAACTCTTTGCATAGAATCAACACGTCTATGGTCTGCTATGTTATTAGCTTTTTCCTCGTCATCTTGTGGTTTAATGACATATACATACAACAAGCCCATACAAATGAAAAAAGGGATCATAAAACCATCAACAGAATCTAACTTAATGGTTCTTTTCCCCAAATCAGGTCTTAAAAATTTGATGCCAGCTATGTAAAAAAGTATAAAATCAAGGGTATTATAAATTCTTTTAAAAATATAACCAAAGATTAGAAAGAAGGCTAAAAAGAAATAGCCAATTATATATAAAGTCATTAAAGCCTCAATATATCTCACTATCACTTTTATCGCCCAAGAATCTTGAATTCTCATATAAGGATTTTCAGGATTACTAAGGTACAAAATAATCTCAAAAATACAACATATCCGTTGTACAACATCCAAGTTGTTTACTATACTTATGTACTTCCAATGGAAAAGGAAGCACTACTTAAAAAACTTGGTGAACGTATCCGGGATATCCGAAAGGAAAAGGGTATTACACAGGTGCAACTTGCCCATTCCATAGGTAAAGATCAGCAGTCAATCCAACGGCTGGAAGCTGGTAATATTAATCCGTCATATTATTATCTATGTGAGATAGCTGAAGGATTAGATGTCAAATTGGAAGAAGTTATAAAAATCTGATGCTACTTCTTTTTTCCTGAATCAGGCTTCGGTGTGGCTATTAACAAAGTTTTATCTTTTATTATAGAACCTTCAGTAACTTTCACCGTAGTGGGTGGTTTTTTGGCAAAATTGATTTCTTGAAATTTCATAGAACTAAAGATAAACATTATTGATAAAAAGAAGGTAAGAAATACCGAAATCAACAAAAATAATCTACCATATCCAACTCTTTTTGCCCTGTGTTCATTGGTTTTGAAATTTCCATCTCTACAATCAGAAAACATTTCAGCTAAAAAATCATCGGTTTCTTTCTCTACAATAAGATCAGTTTTACCTTCGCTAATCAATTCATCTCTGAAGGCGTTCACATCATTACAAGCTGTTGGATGAGAATAGTCGTAGCCTATAGACCAGTTTGATATATTTACATATGACAATGTATAAGAAACTAAACTACATAGTACTGATATTAGTGTAAGAATTATTAAACCTAAATTTATATAACCCTCAAAGTTTAAAGTTATAGGATGATTAATAACTATGAAACTTACAATGCTTCCAACTCCTGTTAATATGGCGATAGGAATTAGTATTATGTCATCTAATTTATACTTCCACTCACGTTCTGAATTATATAAATCTCTAAAGGATTCAAGTCTCATGTTTTCGCTAATAAGGTTTGTAGTTTTACAGGTTCTATTTCTTTGAAATATACAAAATGTAATTAATAATAACCAAAATACTCCCATTTCTATAAATATCATGGGATAATTAATTAGTGTAAATATCTACTCAAATATTTCTTTAAGTCAAATTTTATTCCTATCTTTACACTATGATTTCGGACTTTAAAAGTATACTGGATTTAATCAAGACTTTCCCGTCTGAGCAGGAGTGCATCACACGCATGGAGCAGATTAGATGGAATGGTAATGTGATATCTCCATTTGACCCAGAATCTAAAATCTATAAGTGTGCAGGTAATAAATACAAATGCAAAAACACTGGTAAATACTTTAATGTAAAAACCAATACCATATTCGATAATACTAAAATTCCATTGGTAAAATGGTTCATGGCTTTGTATGTGTTCTCATCCCATAAGAAAGGAATATCATCTCACCAATTAGCAAAGGATATAGATGTAACTCAAAAAACTGCATGGTTTATTTTACATCGCTTGCGGTATGCTTTTAATCACCCTGATTTCAATATTAAGTTCACAGATGAAGTGCAGGTCGATGAAACTTATATGGGCGGTAGAGAGGCTAATAAACACAAAAAGAAAAAGGCTGGTGGCACACAAGGTAGAAATACAACCTCAAAAAAGCCTGTAATAGGATTAAGAGATAAAGATGGTCATGTCTATGCACAGGTTGTTAACGATGTAGGCCGTAAAACGATAGAAGACATTATAGACAAAATGGTTCCAGCGGGAGCAACAGTTTACACTGATGAATGGTTATCATATAATCGTTTGCATGAAAAGTATAATCATAAAAGAGTAAATCATGGTGCTAAACAATTCGTTAATGAAATGGCTCATACAAATGGTGTAGAGAACTTTTGGTCACATTTAAAGCGAGGCATTGATTCGCAATACCATTGGGTAAGCAAGCATCATTTACAGAGTTATGTGAATGAATTTGTGTTAAGATTTAACACAAGAAAAAAAGGAACGGCAGAACGTTTTGATTATATTTTATCTAATATTGTAGGAAGGTTAACATACGATGACCTAATCGATATTAAAAATGCCGCCCACAGAGTTAAAAATATTAAACCAACAAACCCTGCAATTGGGTGAAGCTAAAATAGCCTATTATCTATTAGAAGATAATCACGTTTACTTTTCTCAAAAAGACTTCAATAGTTATATCGGTTTAACTACTCCAACTGGAAAACCAGTATTATATCAAAATGATAAATCCATTTTTTTCAAAGATAAAGCAGGTGATTCTGATATTGCTGTACCATTGAGAAATATAATTACGGTGTGTGTTGGCAAAATAGAAGACAATATAAAAGGCGATAGCGATCCCAACGTACTATTCAAGTGCCTTTATATTTTATCTATTCTATCCGAAAAAGGACTTGATAAGTTAGAATCTGAAATCAAATCTGCAGAACCTGAGCAAGAGCCTGAGCCGGAAGTGAAATTTGATGATCTGCTTGCAGGGTTAATGAGAGTTCCTCCACCTAAAAAATCTAAATAAATTATTGAAATGGAACATTTTCAAACCTCAAAGAATATTCATTTGGCAATGGAAACTTTTTATGATTTAGGATATAATGATTTAGCAAATGATTTCTTTTTGTATTTAAAAAAATTAATTCAAAATGGTCATATTTTATGTATTTACTGGATAAATAGCCCTAACAAAGATGTATTAACTGAAATTCGTGATGTGATCCATTTAGATAAATTCAAAAATAGCTTAAAGTTACCTTTCCACTCAGTTTAAAAAACCAATGACCGACTTCACAGAAATTAACAAGTTAGATGAAATTCTTAAATTCATAGTTAACCAACCTAAGAATATAACATTCGGAGAAGTGAAAATAATCTTTAATTATCCAAATGAAAAAGAGATAGATGAGATTTTGCACAAACTGGAAAAAGATGGTTTTATACAAAGGATTAATGATTATAAAGACCCATCAAATCAGACTTTGCCCAACTATCTTTCCACTTTTGATGGAAGATTATTTGTTCATAGCGGAGGCTATAAAGCTAAAGCTTTGGAAAACGATAATAATCGTAAGTTGACTGATTCTGAACTTGCCCGGCACCAAATGCTGGATAATCATTTGGAAGCAAACACTTCCCGGCTGAACAGATTGACCTTATGGCTTGCGATTGGTACAATTGTTCTTGCTCTAAGTGAGATTGTGAAGTTTGTGATTTTTTGTCTTTCTTCCCAAAAAACTTTGTAATTAAATTTTTAAATATCTTCATTTAATATAAATACTTTCATTTGGTGTAAAGTAATATATCATTGCCTTGCAAAATTACGGTATAAGTGGGTGATCAATATGTAAACAAAAACATCTGACAAAAATTGAAACAGACCAATGAAAACATTAAAACGGCCGCCAGAGTATCCTATATAACTCCAATACAACGCAGCAACCGACCACCCGATAAGCTGGCATTTCCAATAAAGCGATATGGATATATTTTTTTTCAACTTGTGTTGCGCTGATTTATAAATCAAAGCAACACAATATACTTTATACTTAAAATATAAAGTACAGGAATGAAGTATTTTGGGGATGAGCGCAGTACCTGATTAATAAATCTATCTAAAATTCAACAACATAGCCCAATAAAAACTACTCAACACACCTTGATCGATTGTATATTCAGCAGTTTTGCTAATTTTTCAATTTTTGACGCAATATGTCCTTTCCCCACCGCACAATGATGTGCTGGACCATGAGCGTTCCAAGCCTCTACAAACCCTCTTGCTCCGATCGGAAACCTATAGCGGCTATTGGTATTACCAATTTCCAATATCGGACCAGCAACAGATTCAGCCTCGGCTATCAGTAATTGCACCTTGCCATCAACCGTTTCAATAACTGATAACAGGGTAACCGGGCCATGTTTAACAGACATCTCCACTGATAACCCGCTACCAACCTTACCATGATATACCTGTAAGGGTTTTACCTTTATTTTGCCTTCGGCAATAGCGGGGTGACAAGGCCCATCATGGCCCATTAATACAACATCATCTATAAAATCCATGGCATAATATTCCGTAAATGACCCGCCTGCACCAAAGCTATCCATTATCTTCATGGCCTGTGCATTCTTTATTTCATATTCGCCGGCCACAGGAATACCGCTTGCCGTTAGCAGGGATGTGCCCAGGATAACTGAACTCATAGTATCTTCATTTTGCGGGTTACCTGTTCCTTTATGATAATAAGCCAATGATCCTAAGCTGTATTTTTCAACTAGTTTATCAAGCGCTGCAGCGGTTATTGCTGCACGTTTTATTTCACTGGCAAGGCAATCTTCCTGTACGTCAAACCTGTTATAAAACGCTTCTATCTTTTTGCCGGCCTCCTGTTCACTTATCCCGTTTCTTAAACCGGATAGCTCATCAACCTCAATAATTTCAATATGACCGCCAAAAGTTGCGCATTGCAGCGTTAGATTTGAGTAGATATCCAACATACCGTTATAGTAATTACCCATAACACCGAGCCGGTTATAATACATGGCATGAGCTACTTTAGCGGCTGCAATCCATTCAGCAACCTCAGCCCATACAACAGGATCATTGTGCAACGTACCTGTAATCTGGTAAAAGGGAATATTTGACCGCTTAAAAACGTTAGCAATTTCAGGCACCGGGCACGCTGAACAAAAGCCAAGCCACTCACCTGTCATAGCTGTGCGATCTTTCATTTTATTAAACGCCGAATAATCAATAGCAGCTTCGGGTGCAAGGTTCAATACAATAACGGGTACTTTTGCCTTGCTTACAACCGGTAATACTGTTGATGATAAGGCATAAGTGGTAACATATAAAAATATCAGGTCTACCTCCTCGCGCCTAAATCGGCTGCCCGATTCAAATGCCTTTTCCGGCGTATCCACCAGCCCGAGGTTTACAACTTCGACACCATAGCCTTTTAACTTTTCATGTACCAAATCAACATAAGCGGCAAGGCGCTGTTCAAGCCCCTCAAATTGTTCCCAGTATGCCTGCAGGCCTATACCAAATAATCCGACCTTAAGCACAGGTTTAATATTTTTTTCAGTCATTTTTATTTTTCGCTGTATTGAATAGTAATTGGACTACAAGAAATTTTTAACGTCCCGGTTAACCTGCAACTACTGATCAATACGCATTCAATATTTTTTTTAAAATAATACGATGCCGAAAAACTTCAATAGCTGCTGAATCCCTAATCCTAAGGCTTCAGCGCTATTGGTATTAATTGGCAATCAAATGTATTTTGATTCAGAACGGCGAAAAATAGCTTATTTGATATTTGATATATAGTTTTTGATTCGAAATATTAATTATGTCATTTAGTTAATACGGTATAAAAATCTTAATAATTTTATAACATTGTTATAAACCAGCGGCATGCTTTAATGCCATGTATTGTCTTTTCATGATTTTGATTTATTTGCTTAATTTTCCGGGAGATGATTAATTATTATAAATATCTGCCAGTTAGCCAGGATGATGAAAACTGGGGATTATGTGTTTTAAACACCGGATGCACGCATGTGGAAGCTACAGGGTGCTACCCGTCAAAAACGCATCCCTCACACCATAATTTTGACTGGAGGAATGGCCGTATTTTAAACGAATACCAGATAATTTATATCACAAAAGGTAAAGGCATTTTTGAATCGGACCACTGCAAGATGAAAAACGTAAAAGCCGGCACACTTATCTTTCTCTTTCCAGGTGAAAGACATAGGTATAAACCGGACGATCAAACTGGCTGGGATGAATACTGGATAGGCCTTAAGGGAGAAATTCTGGACAATCTCGTTAAAAGAGATTTTTTCAGGCCGGAAACGCCCTGCTTATATATAGGGTTTAATGAAAATGTATTTAACTTATTTAATTGCATAATTGAAAAAACAAAGCAGGAGACTTCCGGATATCAACCCTCAATATCCGGCGCTGCGCTGCATTTGATGGGAAATTGTCATGCTATTACCAAACAGCATGCATTTGAATCGGAGGAAAATGAAGTAATTGTGAATCAGGCCCGGTTGTTATTTCGCGCCAATATCGCGGAAAATTTTTCCCCGGAGGAGGCCGCTGCTCAGTTGAATATTGGCTATTCCCGGTTTCGAAAAATTTTTAAAAATTACACAGGCTTGTCACCCGGGCAATATTATATTCAGCTTAAGATTGAGCAGGCAAAAGAGTTATTGAACCAACCCGGCATGTCTGTAAAAGAGATCGCGTTCAAATTAAACTTTGAATCTTATTTCTACTTTGCTAAGTTATTCAAAGAAAAAGCTGGCCTATCACCTACTGATTACAGAAAACGGGCAGCAGGGCAGCAATAATATGGTTGCCAGATGTAGCCGCGGACAAAACTAAAAAAGCCTGTTTTCTTAACGAAAACAAGCTTTTAATTAACTATTTGTTCCTATATCAATTGGTATAACCCCACATAGGTGGCACATCATCCGGCTTAGTGCCCCAGCTTTTGTTAGGCTTTGCGCCCATTACAAAATCAAGTTTACCTCCGTTCATAATATCTAGTTGGGTGATATAAGCTTTATGATAAGCTACACCATTCAGCTTTACCGATTGGATATAGCAATTTGCAGGTGAGCTGTTCTTCACTGTTACACTAAAAGTTTTCCCATTGCTCAATTGCATAACAGCATTCTTTAATATAGGCGAGCCAATAGCATAAACACCGTTTGCCGGGTTTACCGGGTAAAAGCCCATCGCACTAAAAGTGTACCATGACGACATCTGCCCACAATCTTCATTACCCTGATAACCTGATGAAGAATTGTTATACAACTCGTTTAAAACCTTAGCTACATAAAACTGGGTTTTCCATGGCTGCCCCGCATAATCATACAAATAAGCGATGTGATGGCTTGGCTCATTACCATGTGCATACTGACCTATAAAGCCAGATGCGTTTCCGTTTACATCACCCGGCTTGTTAGCCAAAGAAAAGAAGGTATCCAATTTAGCGGAGAATGATTGATTACCTCCCATCAATTTGATCAGATCGGGCACATTTTGCGGTACATACCAAGCATATTGCCAGGCATTGGCTTCGGTATAAGGGCTACCGCCGTTACCGCCATAATCCAGCGGGTTGAATGGGGTAACCCATTTACCATCCTTATTTCTGGCCTGGAAGAAACCGGTTTTAGGATTATAAAGATTTTTGTAAAAAGCTGATCTCTTCATAAAATGCTCATAATCCGCAGTTTTGCCTAGTTTTTTGGCTAACTGCGCTACGCACCAATCATCATAGGCCATTTCAACTGTTATAGATACCGATTGTGATTCAATATCTTCAGGTATATAGCCGTACTTTTCCCATGTGGTAAATGGCGAACCGGGATGATCCGTAGTTGCAGATGCCTTTATTGCTTCATAAGCCTTATCAATATTAATACCGGGGATACCTTTTAGTATGGCATCGGTAATTACCGGGATGGCGTGGTTACCTATCATACAATAATTCTCGTCGCCCCATAATTGCCATATGGGCAGGTAGCCATAGGTATCATATTGCCTTATCATGCTGTTAATAAATGCAGCTGTTTTCTCAGGCTGAATAAAAGTATACAGCGGGTGCGCGGCCCTGTAAGTATCCCATAAGGAAAAAGTAGAATAATGCGCCTTATCCGGTGCATTACCAATTGTAAGGTCTGATGCCTGGTAATCGCCATTAACATCTGCCACATTATTTGGCTGAGTAAAGGCGTGGTACAGACCAGTATAAAATATCTGTTTTTGTTGCAGGGTGCCGTCAACTTTTATCTTTCCCAATTCTGTTTCCCATTGGCTTGCACTTTGTTTACTCACCTGGTCAAAATCCCAACCTGCTAGTTCCGCCTGCATATTTAAGCGGGCATTCTGTATGCTAACCGGCGAAAGGGCTACTTTTACTAATATCTGTTCGTTATCAGTTGTATTAAAGTTTAAGGCTGCCCTTAGCGAAGTGCCATTAATTATCGGCATATTTTCAACACTTCTGCGGCCATTAGCCAGCACGGTGCTGGTGAATGGTTTGGAGAATTCAGCATGGAAATAAACCTTGCGCAACTTTGCCCAGCCGGTTAAAATACGGTAGCCTTCAATTGTTGTGTTATTCACTACCCGTATTTCGGCGCCAATAATGTGACATTGCCAGTAACTCCTTTTTTTATCCAGCGAATGGTTCAAATCAATAATAATATGCGCGCTGTCACTCTTTGGAAAAGTATAACGGTGTAACCCTACATGCGAGGTGGAGGTCAGCTCCGCATTAATACCATAATCTTTCAGCATTACCTGGTAATAGCCTGGTTTGGCTGATTCCTGCTGATGCGAAAAAGTGGAACGATAGCCGCTTCCCTTAACTTCGACTTTACCAGGATCCAGCTTAACCGCACCAGTGGTAGGCATTAATAAAACGTCAAACAAGTCGGCTACACCGGTACCGCTTAAATGGGTATGACTAAAACCGACTATGGTTTTATCATTATAATCGTAACCAGATGCCGGGTCGTCCGGCGCATCACGCGTATCCGGGCTCAATTGGACAAAGGCAAACGGCGTTGTTGGCCCCGGAAAATTACTACCTGAAAGGCTGTTTGTATCCACAGCTCCAGTGCCAATAAAAGGGTTTACATATTGAATTAAATTGCCCGGTTTGTTAGTTTGTGCGAATAATAACTGCCCTGAAAGTACAAAGGCGGTTAACAATATTTTTCTCATTATACGATATTAATTAAATACTTCGGCCGCTGTTAATTGTGCGGCTCCCCTCTTAAATCCCTCTTCAGTAGTTTATTTATGCCTGCTTCCCATAACGAATGCGAGTTCACCACCATTCAAAATATCAGCATGGCTGATGAAGTAACTCTTTAATGGTTTGCCGTTCAGTGTTATCTTTTGTATATAAACGTTTTTAGGGCTTTGATTCTTTACGTTGATGGTAAAGCTTTTGCCATCTTCCAGGTTAATGGTAGCATGGTCAACCGCCGGACTGCCAATGGCATACTGATCCGAGCCCGGAGCCACCGGGTAAAAGCCCAGTGAGCTGAAGATATACCAGGCACTCATCTGGCCGGTATCATCATTGCCGCCTAAGCCATCGGGAGTCGATTTGTACATCTTTGGCAGGATCATCCTGATCTTCTCCTGTGTTTTCCAGGGTTGATCCGTCCAGTCGTACAGGTAGGCATCATGGTGGCTTGGCTCGTTGCCATGCACATAGTTACCGATGATCCCATCCTTGGTGATGTCCTCTGTCTCTGCAAAGTATTTGTCCGGCAGGTCATAGCTGAACAAACTGTCCATATACGTAATGAAGCGTTTGTTGCCACCCATCGCTTTTATCAGTCCTTGCGGGTCATGGGGTACATATAGGGTATAGTTCCAGGCATTACCTTCTATAAAACCCATATCGATTGTTGTAAACGGATCGAACTTTGTTTTCCTGAATGTGCCGTCCGCCTCTTTCGGATGCATAAAGCCCGATTTAGGGTCATATACATTCTTCCAGTTTTGTGCATATTTTATAAACTGGTTGTAAATGTCTGTTCTGTTGAGCTTTTTAGCCATCTGTGCGATGCACCAATCGTCATATGCATATTCCAGTGTGGAGGATACTGAGTTAGCATCCTTTTCATCCGGGATATAACCATTGTCCATAAACAGGCCTATGCTTTGGTAATCCCGGTGGGTAGCCGTGGCGATGCAGGCATCCAGCGCTTTGTTGGCATCAAAGGGGGCGTTACCTTTTATCACGGCGTCCGCAATAACCGATACACTGTGATAACCGCTCATACACCAGTTCTCATTAGCGCTGTTGCTCCATACTGGCAGCATGTGCTCCGGGCTTTGTTCGTAATGGGCCAGCATGCTTTTGATCATATCGGCATTCCTGTCCGGCTCAATAATATTAAACAGCGGGTGCAATGCCCTATGGGTATCCCATAAACTAAAGGTGGTGTAATTGGTAAAGCCATCAGCCTGGTGCACGTTCTGGTCAAGGCCTTTGTATTTGCCATCCTCATCCATATAGATCGTTGGATTGATCATCGCGTGGTACATCGAGGTATAGAAGTTGATCTTATCATCTTCGCTTGCCTTGATCTCGATCTTATGCAGTTCCTTTTCCCATAATGCCTGGCCATCGGCCTTTACCTTTTCGAAATCCCAGTCTGGTACTTCTACCTGCATGTTATTTAATGCGCCATCCATGCTTACCGGCGAGATAGCCATTTTTATCTTGATCTTTTCCCCCTCATCTGTATTAAAATCAAACCAGGCCTTTATTTGCTTGCCTGCAATCTCGGGAAAGTTTTTTGTTTGGTTGAACTTAGCCCAGAAACCTTTATAGGGTTCTTTTGGAGTATAATTGGCAAAACCATGGGCGGTAAAATGTTTGTTGAATGCCATGGCAAAGTATAGTGTCCTCGTCCTGGCCCAGCCATTGGTTTGGCGGTAGCCTACCAGCGTGCTATCGTTCAATATTTTCACATAGGTCCACACGTTTTTGCCGGGATAGTTATAGATGCCCGCCATCAGGTCCAGTATAATATGGGCCTGCTCTGTTTTGGGAAATGTATATTGGTGAAAACCTACCCGCGCGCTGGTGGTCATTTCAGCGATGATGCCGCTGGCATCCAGCTTTACTTTATAATAATTAGCCTCGCTTACTTCATTCGCATGCGAGAAGCCTGACCGGTAACCGCTGCCGGGCTTATCGGTCGTACCGGGATTCAGTTGCAGCTTACCTACCGTAGGCATCACCAGGAAATCACCCAGGTCCGAGTGGCCCGTGCCACTGAAGTGGGTATGACTGAAGCCCACAATCGTTTTATCCGTATACTGGTAGCCCGCACAGTATTTATATACATCTGGATTATACTTACCGTTAAGGTCGTAGCTGAGCGTGTCTGTCTCCGGGCTCAACTGTACCATCCCAAATGGTACCGTAGCCCCAGGGAATACATGCCCCATACGATCAGTGCCGATTATGGGGTGGACATACTGTACTAAATTCGGGGTTTGGGCCGTAACATATAGCGCGGCTAAACAGAATACCGCTGTAAATATTTTCTTCATTCTTTTTAATTTTTCCCTGACAAGGAAAATGGAAAATCTTTGTCTTTAATGCCCCTGCTTTTATTGGGTACATCGCTCATCCCTACATTAATTACTGCGCCCTGCATCAAAGCTTTATGGCTTAACCAGTTATAATCATAAGGCACACCATTAAAAGTCATTGTAGTGATGTACTTATTTTTATCGCTGTTTGCCGGGGCATTGATAATTACTTTTTTGCCATCTTCTAACGACAAAGTTACTTTTTTAAACAATGGCGCACCTAAAACATACTGATCACTTGCCGGGGTTACCGGGTAAAAGCCCATTGCCGAAAAAACATACCATGCTGATGTTTGGCCATTATCCTCATCGCCGCAATACCCATCGGGTGTAGCTTTGTACATCCGGTTCATGGTTTCACGGGCCCAGTATTGTGCCTTCCAGGGTTCACCAGCATAATTGTACAGGTAGATCATGTGCTGTATAGGCTGGTTACCATGTGCGTATTGGCCCATATTGGCAATCTGCATCTCTCTTATCTCGTGTATAACACCTCCATAATAGGTGCTGTCAAAAATTGGCGGTAATGAAAATACCGAATCCAGTTTAGCCACAAACTTTTGTTTACCACCCATCAAATCAACCAGGCCCTGAATATCCTGAAAAACACCCCAGGTATAATGCCAGCTATTGCCTTCGGTAAATGCATCGCCCCATTTAAATGGATTGAACGGCGTTTCAAAACTTCCATCCTTATTTTTTCCGCGCATTAATCCCGTTTGCGGATCAAATAAATTCCGGTAGTTCTGGCTGTGTTTTCTGTATACTTCAATTTCTTCTTTTGGTTTACCTAAAGCTTTGCCCAATTCATATATAGCATAATCATCGTATGCATATTCAAGTGTCCGGGCTGCGTTCTCATCGATATTTACATCATAGGGTACATAACCCAGCTGATTATAATATTTTACACCATAACGCCCAACAGCTGATATAGGACCTTCATTATTGGCACCGTGTACCAGCGCATCATACAATGTATTAATATCATACCCGCGCAAGCCTTTAAGGTAAGCCTCGGCAACAACTGATGCCGAGTTATTCCCCACCATAATATCTGCATAACCCGGGCTCGACCACTCCGGCAGCCATCCACCTTCCTTATAATCGTTAACCAGGCCTTCCTGCATTTCTTTATTGATGGATGGATACACCAGGTTCAAAAACGGATAAAGTGCCCTAAACGTATCCCAGAAACCGGTGCCACCAAATAAATAACCCGGCATTATTTTACCGTTGTAGGGGCTATAATGTACAATCTGATTTTGGGTATTTATTTCATACAGTTTATTAGGAAAAAACAACATACGGTACATACATGAGTAAAATGTACGCATCTGATCAATACTTCCGCCCTCTACATTTACACGGTTCAATGTTTTGTTCCAAACTGCTTTTGCTTTTTGGCAGGTAACGTCAAAACTATCATTGCCTAATTCCCTTTTCAAGTTAAGTTCCGCCTGATCAAAACTGATGAATGACGATGCTACCCTTAAATTTACCACCTCGCCCTTTATTGTTTTAAAGCCGATAACTGCACCTGAGTGGGTGCTAGTTATTTCAAGAGAATCTTTGGCAATAGTTTTACCATGCCAGGTTTCGGCAATGGTGAAGGGTTTGTCAATATAAATAACAAAGTAATCTTTAAAGTTATCCATTTTACCACGGCTATACTTAGTGCTGTAGCCTATAATTTTCCCTTCTTTTGGTAAAATTTTTATATAAGAGGCTTTATTGAAAGCATCAACCACAATAAAGGAACTATCTGATTTCGGGAAGGTAAACCTGAACTGTGCAGCGCGTTCAGTAGGTGTAATTTCGGTAGTTACATCGGCATCGGCCAAATAAACGCTATAATAGTAAGGATGTGCTATTTCTGATTTATGCGAAAACCAGCTGGCCCGCCCATCCTGGTCAAATTTCATATGGCCGGTAACCGGCATAATCACAAACTGACCATAATCATTCATCCACGGGCTGGGTTGATGAGTTTGTTTAAAGCCCCTTATTTTGTCGGCACCGTAAGTATATTGCCAGCCATCGCCCATTTTACCTGTTTGTGGGGTCCAGGTATTCATGCCCCATGGCAATGCTATTGCCGGGTAGGTGTTTCCGTTAGAGAGATCAGGCTTTGAGTCTGTTCCCATTAAAGGGTTAATATAATCAACCAGATCATTGGCCTTTTCGGCTTGTTGCCCATATACAGATGCAACTATCAGCATAAAAAAGGCGCTAAAAAATAACTTCATTTAAATAATTGTTTGTTTTGATGTTTAATCAATAGTGATCAGCCACACGTATTTATAGCTATCAATATATTATACCATGTTTAAATTAGGGTTGGCTGAGTAAGCGGCCCAAAGTTCATCTAATGTTTTACCTGTGGCATTTTTCCAGCTGTTATCAGTAAAAGTGTGTGCACGTAGCTGTGCATCAAAATCCTTCACCAAACCTGCTTTTACATTATTTTCAACCCATACCAAAAAACGTGCGGTTACACGGTAAGCATTTTCATAGCTCTGGGTGCTTTTATAGGCAGGTAGCGTCCAGTTTGCACCGGCGTTATCTACGCCAAACTTAAAACGGGCATAATCAGCAATACCTTCGGTTAACCAGCCCGGGCCGTTGCTGTCGCCATAATCCTGTACAATATGCATCACTTCATGCGTAACCACATCAATATCTTTTGGATGTTTGGTCATATACTTCGAGCTGAAAACAACCCGGGCGTTAGCTGTAGCCGCTACACCCCCATATGCCGTATCAATAACAAACTTTACAGTTTTAGTAGCTTTTTTATTATAGGTTTTTGACAGCTTGGGATACACTTCAAAAAATGTTTCAACCAGTTTATCTATTACAGGTTGGCTAAAAGCTGGGTCCTGGTTTTCGACAGTTAAGATATAGCCTTTTTGCTTATATACTTCGGTTGATTGAGCGTAACTGTTATTAGCAAATGCAGCAGCGAATAACAGGCTGAAAAGAAATAGTTTTTTCATGAGCAATGATTTATACGAATTAATTTAAAATGCAAATTTAGTTGGGTAATGTAAATCCGGCACAGTGATTTGTACTGTACCGGATTAAATAAATAATATTTATATAGGATCTCTTGTAACGTGTGGCACATGAACTGTTATCAGGTAAGTACCTTGCTGGAAAAGCTGGAAAGCAAACCTCGGATTTGCGCTATAGATACGATCAGCAGTTGGTGTACTACCGGCATCGTACTTAACAAACTGGCTGGGAATACGGTAATATATAAGATAACCGTATGCCGATTGTTGAAAAGGGAAAGGCGTTATTTCAAAATTACAGGTTAACGATGTATCGGAAGCAATTAATGGATGGAACTTAGCATATGTTTCAAAATCACTCCGATCACCACGCGCAATAATTTCACCTTTACTCGGATTAAATGGCACACCATTTTCATCAACCAGTTTTAAAATAGCCAATGTACCTGTAGTGGACAACTGTTCAATAGTTACTAGAGGGTTACCGGTGTCTCCATTAGCCGTTGTGTTATCCTGGAACCATGCGCTACCCCCGGCATCAATTTCGTATGCAGGCCCGTCAAACAAGGTAAAAGTACCAATGTTCTTATAAATTTTTGACCCATTTTGATTGGTGGCTTTAATATCAAATTCATAAGTACCTAAGGGCACATTAGCTGTAGTTTGATAAAATGTAAATCCGCCGGTATGAATATTAAAGTCAAAACAAGGGCCGTCAACAAGTTTACGATGGGTGTTCAACAACGCTATTGTGGTATCTACATTAGGATTAAATATGGAAGTAAATACATAGTGATTTTGGGGACGATATACAGAGTCTGCATGCTTGTGCGTTGTCGCGTTCCGGATGTCAAGTAACTCATAAGTAACAGGTGCGCTTGAACCATCGCTGTTTACGGGGTCTGTTTGCACAACATTGCCACGTTGTATTTGAATGGGGCTATCCGGATATCTTATCTGGCTGCTCAAATAACCATTTGGAGCTTTTGTGCAGCTTACAACGCCACTGCATAAAGCGGCTGTTATAAAAACTTTATATAGTTTTTTCATATTATAAAAAATTTAACTCCTAATTATTTATTTACGTTATTAAAATAGGTGAAGGTGTGATCGTTACTCAGCACGTGTAAGACCCCGGTTGTAGTTAATATACCCGTGGTTTGACACAGCGTGTTTAAAATCTGGCTTGGATCAAGCTGTTTTACTGTTGTTGAGTCCAAAACCGGCGGAAGCGGGAAATCTTTGGTGGCAACGAGTTTACTCAGGTAAATATATTGAGGTTCTGTTGTAAATAAAGTACTGGTATAATCCGTAGTAGGTAATAGTTGAATCAACCTTACTTCCCCATCATCGGCTGTAGCAAGCGTTCCTGCGGGCGTTAAGTTATCCCTTGTAAATTTCCCTTTGAACATGTAAGCCCTTAACGAATCTTTTAAAGATGAAAAATTCAGGGAATCGAAAGTAAATTTCAGGTTTTCATTATTTTGCTCTGTTTGTAACTCCGCTTGTTTGGCGAGCACAAAATTATGGATGGAATAATTAGTAACTGCAAAAAATGTACCGCTTGAATTTACTTCATCTTTTAAATCCATTTTATTAATCATAATAACCAGCGTATCAAAAAGATGGTTAGTCTTAAGATAATCATAGGTTGTCATATTTACCTTAGCCGTAAATAACGTACCGCCGATAACATCACTTTTTTTGCAGGAATAAAATGCGGTGATTAAAAAAGCACATAGCGTAAAATATTTAAATGTTTTCATGTCTCTTGAGTTTTAAAAGATTAAAGTTTTCCTTGCCAGTAAGGGGTTTGTGTAAGGGTAAAATCGTCTTTAAACATATTGGGATCAACCGGCCATAACCAGCCACCCTTTGGTGAACCATTTAAAAACTGGGCCGACGAGAAACTTTGATTATAATTAGTAAGTTGTTTAGTCCGTACCAAATCATAATAAGATTGCCCTTCGTAAAATAATTCACGTAAGCGCTCTTCCAAAATTGCAGTGGCAAGAGCGGAACCGGCTCCTTGATATGGAACTGTATTAGCCCTGGTACGAATTTGGTTAAGCAGCGTAACAGCTTCCGCGTCCCTGCCTAAGTGATTAAGCGCTTCGGCACGTAATAACATGATATCCGCCAGGCGGAAAATAATGATGTTATTAGATAAGCGCGGATCATTTTGTGCTGAGCCATCGGCATACGTAATATTGCTGTATTTTATAGTTTGCCCAGCACTTGATGTTGGCTGATAAAAGAATTTGCGTATTCTTATATCATTTGTGTCTGTATACAATCTATTAAAATAACTCGTGTTCAAAGGCCACTCCAGGTAAGTTTTCTTAGCAAGGAATGGTGCCTCTAAAGTTGGTATATAACCACCGCCATTTAAAGCTAGGCCTTCATTCTGGCTGTAATCAATATTTATCTCAAAAATACCTTCTGCTGATTTTCCAATAAATATTTTGGAGTAATCGGCTGAGTCAAGAAGTGAGTACCCCCCCTGTGTAATAACCGCGTTGGTTGCTGTATCACATCCCGCGTAATCGCCCATCCATTCTTTAATGTGCGCCTGTAACGCCATTGCCGAACCTTTGTTAGCACGTACCGCTGTTTGACTTACGTCGGTGTAGCCGTACTTTAAATCAGCCTCAGCAATTTTCAAATCCGCAAGGCATTGCGCTAAAACGGTTGCAGCAGGTGAACGTGGAATGTTTACAGCTGTGCTAATATCCAAATCAGGAGCCAATTTAAGCGGCACGTCGCCCCATACCCTACTCATGTAAAAGTAGATGTATGCCCTTAAAAAATAGGCTTCACCGGTTATCTGTAATTTATCATCCTGGTTGGTAAATTTACTGATATCGATACCCGGAACTTTATTAATAATTAAATTAATTTGTTGTATCAGTTGATAATTACTTTGCCAGTTCCATATGCCGGGGCCTACGTTTAAGCCTGTAAACTGACCTAATGCAACATTAGCGTTAGCATCGTCATAAGCAGTATTAGGGCTAAACTCGCCTGCCGGAATGTCACCAAACACATAGTATGAATAATTATTCAACAGCGTTGACCTCAACAAAGCATAAGCGCCGGCTATTGCTGTATTGGCATCTTCACCATCGGTAAAATATGCACTGGTGAATGTTGCATCATGAGGCTGCAGATCTAATATTTTTTTGCAAGATACTGCACCAAATAAACAGGCTAGTGACACAGCGCTGATTATTGATTTCTTAAAATATTTTTTCATTTTCTTGATTTAATTGATGTGATACACTTATAAAGAAAGGTCTAATCCAAGCGTGAATTTTTTAGGTATTGGGTAACCATTACCATTATAAACCCCAAATGCGTCAACTGCTTCAGCATCAGGAACACCTTTTGCCTGAAAAATATGCAGGTTATCAACCATACCATATACTCTCAAGCGTGATAAACCCAGTTTTTTTATTGCGTCCGGGTTAAATGAATAGCCTATTGTTACTGTTTTAACCCGTAAATAATCACCACTTTGAAGCCATGCTGTACTCACTGCAGCATATTTGTAGCGCGTACCTGATACAGAACTCAATGAAGGATATTTCGCGTTATCGCCCGGGTTTTGCCAGTAGTTGATACCTGATAGATCAGGAAATGCACTGTTAACTAAATCATCATATACGTTTGAATTTCCATCATTTGTTGGAACCAAGTGTGATAATTTACCAACCAGGTAGTCGTTGTAAATTGTTCTGTCAAGCGTGAAAGTGCAAAACACAGTTAAACTCCAATTTTTATAAGAAAAATTATTGTTAACACCGCCTACAATTCCAGGATTAGGATTGCCGGATGCAACATAGTCATTCTGATCTAAAACGCCATCTCCGTTTTGGTCTTTCCATATCGGGTCACCGCCTTTAAAAGGATAGCCGTAAAAGTTTAACACCGCGCCTGTAACAGGATTTACAGGTACGTCGGCGTCAGTTTTATAAATCCCGGTTTGCTGGAACAAAAAGTACGTATTTATTGGCTGCCCCTGTCTTAAAATATAACTTGTCGATCCGCCGTTTATTAGAATATCGCGGCCTCCGTTCGGCAGCGAAGTGACTTCATTTTGATTGAATGCTATGTTAAAGTCTGTTTCCCACTGAAATGCACGGGAAGGTTTAAAATAATGTGCGATAA
Organism: Mucilaginibacter mallensis; assembly: GCF_900105165.1. Classification (NCBI taxonomy): domain Bacteria; kingdom Pseudomonadati; phylum Bacteroidota; class Sphingobacteriia; order Sphingobacteriales; family Sphingobacteriaceae; genus Mucilaginibacter; species Mucilaginibacter mallensis. The sequence continues at coordinate 2,299,188 of NZ_LT629740.1, read as the reverse complement.
AAGTCATCTCCAAACCTTTATTCTGAGTCCCGATCGCATTGGTGGTAATTGTTGTATAACCTGTTGTTATCGGCACGTCAAGAGAAAAAATACCTTGTGCAGTACTTTTAACATAGGCGTCTGCTACAAAACTAAAACGCCCATCTAACATGGTAAGATCAATACCAATATTGGTTTGTTTTGAATGTTCCCAGGTTAAATCCTTATTACTTATACCACCATTAAAGTTGGGAGATATTGCAGGAATGCCGTTATAAGTGTAAGATAAATTTGCGCCGGTTTGCGGGCTGCTACTGCCAGGGAAAGACCCTGCACCAACGCTATAATTATTATACGATAAATAGTTATTCCCATCATCCGGCTGCCTGCCTGTGATACCAAAGCTTCCACGTAGTTTTAGGAGCGTAAGCCATGAAGATTGATCTTTCAAAAAGGCTTCATCGCTGATGATCCATCCCGCTGAAATAGATGGGAAAAACCCGGCTCTGTTTCCTGAGCCAAATTTAGAAGAGGCATCTTCATTCAATACGCCCGACAAAAGATATCTTCCTTTGTAATCGTAATTTAGCCTTAGGAATTCTGTTTCTATACCATTCTCCTGCAAATCTGAAAAAGCCGTTGAAGCGTTTTTATTAACTACATCAACCACACTGATCTGATCATTTGGTATACCATCAGCTTCTGCATCTGTTGCTCTATACTGATGATATTCCATATTTTGCCCCATTAATAAGTTGATATGATGATCTTTGCCAAGGTTGGTATTGTATTGTATTGTGTTACTCATCAAATAATTAAACTGATTGTCAGCAAAACTCGCGGCATACCCTTCACCGCTTAACCTGTACGCACCCGGCGTGTAAGTATCATGGCGGCTATTGGTTGCCTCATAAGAAATTACTGTATTAAATGACCATTTTTTAGAGATCTGCCAATTGATGTTTGGGCTAATTGAGATGCTATTACTGGTGTTATCGTCGGTGTTAATTGAGGTGTTACCAAAAATAAAGTTCTGCATAGCTGGTGATAAATACAGGTTGGATGATGGAAGCGGACTGGAAGCATAATAGCCACCAGTGAAAGGATCTGCTCCTCCGCTCAAATCACTGACAGATCGGGGCCGATCTAACCTATAATACCTGATCTGCGTGTTTATTTTAAAATTTGAGGCTAAATTCAATCCAATATTACTATTGAAGGTGTAGCGTTTAAGCCCTGATTTTTTAATTATACCATCCTCGTTATAATAATTTAACCCATAACGGTAAGTAACCTTATCATTTCCGCCACTTATTGCGAAATCATAATTATCCACTAACCCGGTTTGGTAAATCTGTTTTCTGTAATCATTGGCGTTATTAAATGCCGGGTTCAAAGTATCTGTTAATATTTGAGGGATATCTTTCAGATTACCATAATCGCCGTAATGTTCGATCAACGCTAATTTAGCCCTGGTTTCTGCAGCACCAGTTAATATTTTATCCAATGCAGGTTTATCAGTTATACCATGATAGGTTGAAAAATTAATTTTTGTTTTGCCGGCAACGCCCTTTTTGGTTGTGATTTCAATCACACCACTCGCCCCCCTTGACCCATATACCGCGGCTGCAGAAGCATCTTTTAAGATAGCGATGTCTGCTATATCGCTGATCGGGATACCTGCCAAAACATCTGTACCGGTTCCACTTCCATAACTGATGGCCGCAATATCATCGGTGGTTTGAGGCACACCATCAATCACATATAATGGACCGCTAACCGCCCTTGCAAGGCTTGCTTTTCCTGCTGCTGTTGTATTATCACTGCTAATGTTTCGAGCCACAGCAGTATTACCCCTTATAGCAACGGTACTACTAACACCAGGCTCACCTGAAAAATTCTGAACATCCAAACCCGCAACTCTTCCCTGAAGTAATGCATCAAATGTTGGTGCCGGAATATCTTCTATAGTTTTTGGATCCAGTGAAGTTATTGCCGCAGTAACACTCCTGCGCGATACCTCCTGATAACCAATTACAACTGCATCTTTAAGCATATGCTGGTCGTTCTTAAGTTCAACAACAAGGTTGGAGTTTGGAGCATTAACCTTAATAACCTCGGTAATATACCCTATCATTCGTATGGTGATAGTTTTACCGCTCTCAACGGTAATTGAAAACTTTCCGTTGTTATTGGTTGGAGTACCGTTGGTAGTACCGGTTATTATAACACTTGCACCGGGTAAAGGCCCGTTCATATCCTTTACTATACCACTTACAGTCACTAATGGCGCACTTCCTGTCGTACTTTGGGCATTAGCCGCAAATACCCCGGCAAATAGCATCGGGATAAGGCATATGCGGTAAAGAATTTTTTTGTAGAAAAATTTAATCATAATTAAAAAATTGATACGTAATGAATGATTGTTGACGTGCTGAGGCCCCGCCTCTGAGGCGGGCAGCTTTAACAGCTTACTTCTTGATTTTTACTTTACTCCTTTTTATCCATGCAAACACATTTATGTTAATGATCTTATATTTAGTTTGATAAAACGTTTTATCAAATGGGCAATAAAATCCCCTACCTGATAAAATCTGGAACGCATATTAAATAGCTCTGGAACGATATTTTGCCCGGAATATATTTTCTTCCGTGCTAAATTAGGACTGTATGATAAGAATTGATCTTACCGGTGATAAAACATGATAAAAGGTTTTACCAAATGCAATGGCCTATATTGGACAAGTGCATAATCCAAAGATATTATAGTAAAATGTTTTATCAAAATATTTTACTATAATATTACTAAATCGATATACTTTTATTAATTCTTCAACAATATGGCAATTTTATAGCCATAAAATGAAAGTTTTACTTTTATATATTATCAATAATTTAATAAAAATTAAACACCAGGAAGTTTCACAGTCAATCAGAGCAATAAAACTCATCAAAAGTTAAGAAATCAAAAAAAGAATTGTGTTTATAGGTGGGCCTATTTTATTTCACCAATAGTTAATAATTCGTTCTATACGGTACTTTTTGCTATGGTCGATCCGCGCTCAATTAGCTGCGCCGGGATCTGCAATTTTATTGTGGAGATATCGTATTTATCGTTAGTCATCTGAGCTAGCAGTACATCAATTGCCGACTTTGCAATTTCATAGGTAGGTTGCTTAATAGTGGTTATGCCGGGAGGGTAAAGGGTAAAAATTTCGTTATCATCAAAACTTATTATCGCCAAATCATCAGGAATATTCACATTAAGCTCGTTTATACTCTGTAACCCGGCAATACCAAGATAATTGGTGGTAAAAAATACCGCATCCATCTGGGGGTTTTGTTTAATAAATGTTTTTATAGCAGCTATTGCCTTTTTATTCTCCGTATCAAATGGCAGTTTGTATATCAGTTTAGCCTTCTCTGTAATATCATTTGCCTTTAAAGCATCCTTATATCCCTGCATACGGTCTTGCAATTGTACCAGATCCAGATCAGCAGTTACAAAACCAATATTTCTGTAGCCTGATTCGATAAGAAAATTAATGGCCATATAGGTGCTGTTATAATTATCAACCAACACATGCGGAATATCATGCCCGGGGAAATAGCCATCTATAAGCACTACCGGCTTGCCATTTTCAACAAGGGATTGAATTTCGGTTTCCAGGCCCTTCATAGGGGTAATTATATAGCCATCAACTAATTGCTGTTGCAGCATCTTAATCGCATCCCTCCCCTTTTGTATATTATTATTAGTACTGCAATATATAACACCGTAACCTGCTTTTTCGGCCACCTCCTCAATCACACGTGCCATGGCCCCGAAAAATGGCCCTCCTATGGTTTCCACTATTAAGCCAATAACTTTGGATACACCTGTACGCAATCCCACAGCCATCCTGTTAGGTTCATAACCTTCATTATGGGCTACTTCTAATATCTTTTGAGAAATTTCCTTACTGATACGCCCCTTACCATTTAATACAAAAGATACAGTGGTAATAGAGGTACCAGTAAGTTTTGCAATGTCCTTAATTGAAATTTTCCTTTTAATCATACAATTTGCACAAGGCAATTAACCGGGCTTATAATTTTAACAGCAACAAGCGTAATACAGTATAAAACTACGAAAAATACTCACTTGGTGTTTAAACACTTGCGCTTTTTTGAATCAAAGTACAAGTTGTTGATAAATCCTTTTACTAAAATAATTATTATATTATCGATACTTAACCTATATTGCAATTAACTAATAATTGGCGCTAATATTATATGCAGCATTTAATATTAATATGAGCATTACTCCTAAACTCAACCGTTTCGATCTATCCATGATTGTCATCAGCCTGGTTATAGGCATGGGTATTTTTGAAACACCAGCACAGGTGGCGCTCAATGTTAGCAACCCCTACCTGTATTTTGGTGCCTGGATTTTTGGAGGAGCCATCAGCTTATGCGGGGCACTTACTTTTGCTGAAATTGGTGCCCGCTACCCTACTACCGGCGGTTTTTATAAGGTTTTCTCGCATTGCTTTCATCCGGCCTTCGCCTTCATGATTAATTGGATAGTTGTGATCAGTAACGCAGCATCGGTAGCCGCAGTGGCCCTTATCGGTGCCGAATACCTAAACCCCTTGCTCCTGCCGCCGCATCTGCAACATACCATAGGTATTAAACTCATATCTATGACTTCAGTACTTATTCTTTATGGCAATAATTTATTCGGCATAAAAATGAGCTCACGGGCACAAAATGTATTTACAGTTTTTAAAATTGGATTGATACTGGTTTTGTGTACCAGTATATTTAAAAGCAATTCACTGGTGGTTGTAAATATGGTAAATACCCCATTGGTGCAAGATAACATAAGCGGTTTTGGTATGAGCCTGGTAGCTGTATTTTTTACTTATGGTGGCTATCAGCAAACTATAAACTTTGGGGGTGATAGCATCAACGCTAAAAGAAATATACCTAAAGCCATATTTATCGGTATGATCACGGTTATATTTCTGTACCTGCTCATCAATTTTGCTTATTTCAGGGCATGGGGGCTTGAAGGATTAAGGCATAAGCCCGCACTGGCGGCCACACTGGCAAGCGCCATTTTTGGCGATGTGGGATATAAGGTAACTTCCTTACTGATGTTTATTTCGGTAATGGCATTTATCAATGTAAATATCATGTCGAATCCAAGGGTATATTATGCCATGGCAGAAGATGGCATATTGCCTCAAAAATTCAAACAGGTTAATCAAAAGACTCAGGTACAGGTATTTGGCTTAAGCTTTTTTGTGGTAAGTGTAATATTTGTATTACTATTTGTTAACTCGTTTCAGAAAATCCTAAATTACGTGATGTTCTTTGATACCATCGGATTATCCACCGCGGCGGCATCCATCTTTATCTTACGAAAAAAGACCAGGCACCTGGATAAAACAGGTATTTATACCATTAAATGGTACCCGGCAATCCCTATTTTATTTATTACTACTTACTGGTTTGTTACCATAACTATTTTTATTAAAAACCCGATGGCCGCTTTCATATGCCTGTGTGCATTCATTGTCGGCCTGATCATATATTTTACTACTAAAGCCAATAAAAGCCCAATTAACCCCTCATGATGGACCTTTCATTTATACTTAATGAGCTTGGCGAAGAAAGAGATAACTATTTCAACGCAGTATCGCCGCCAATAATACAATCCAGCAATTTCAGCTTTAATACAGTAACGGAGATGCGCAATGCTATGTTAGATGAATTTGACACCAATTTATATTCAAGGGGCCAAAATCCAACGCTTACTATACTCAGGAAAAAACTGGCTGCTTTAGATGGTGCTGAGGATGCGTTACTGTTCACCAGTGGTATTGGGGCAATAAGCGTTCCCTTACTTACTTTATTAAAAACCGGTGATCACATTATTGCAATTGAAAACCCCTACAGCTGGACAGCCAAACTTTTTAATGATTTTTTGCCCAAATTTGGTATCACTACAACATTTATAAACGGGTGCGACTTTGATAATTTTGAAAAGGCTGTTCAACCACAAACCCGGCTTATTTACCTGGAAAGCCCCAACTCTTATAGCTATGAATTGCAGGATATAAAAAGAGTTGCTGATTTTGCGAAAGCCAGGGGCATTATGACGATGATCGATAACAGCTATAGTACAGCTTTATTTCAGCAGCCTATAGCCATGGGTATTGACCTGGTAGCGCAATCAGCCACAAAATACATTGGTGGGCATTCAGATGTAGTTGCCGGGGTACTTACCGGTAGCACAACACTTATTAAACAGATTTTCGAACACGAATTCATGAATTTAGGGCCTGCCATATCCCCTAATTCAGCATGGTTACTATTGAGAGGATTAAGGACACTACCGTTGCGTTTGCAACGAAGCTTTGAAAGCACAAAGATAATTACCGAATGGTTAAGCAAACATCCGGCTGTTCAACAGGTCATCTGGCCATTCAGCGCCGATTTTCCACAATCGGCACTAGCCCACCAACAAATGCTGGGTTGTAGCGGGTTATTCAGCTTTACACTAAAAGACAGCACATTTGCTAAAATTGAGCAATTTTGTGATCAGTTATCCCATATATTGATAGCTGTATCATGGGGTGGATACGAAAGTCTGATACTCCCTGTTATTGCATCGGTAAAAAAGCAGCAGTATGATTTGGATAACAAACAGCATCAGCTCATCAGAATGTACATTGGACTGGAAGATCCTGACTATTTGATTAAAGATATGCAGCAAGCTTTTGATCATATCGCCTGATTAACTATTCGACAACTAACTTGTAAATGAAACGCATATGAACAAATAAAAAATCCTGTAAATGTATAACTTACAGGATTTTTTATTTAACTCATCAATCAGTGGTGATCAATGTAATCCATTAAAACACCTACCGGGAATTTAGGATTATTCGGGAAACTTATAAGTAGAAATGATGAATTTATAAATAGATATATTACAATCATTCTGTTCTCAAACTCTTTATAGGGTTAACAATCGCTGCCTTTATAGATTCATAACTAACCGTAAGCCATGCGATGCCCAAAGCGCTAACGGAGGCCGCGAAGAATATCAGCCAGCTAGCATGGATATGATAGGCAAAGCCGGCCAGCCAGCTATTTACTGCATACCATGAAAGTGGTATAGCTATAAATATAGCGATCAGTATTAATCTGGTGATGCCGGAGGATAATAAATAGACAAGGTTAAACACCGATGCACCCAATACTTTACGTACACCTATCTCTTTGGTACGCTGCTCGGCCATGAAAGCGGATAAGCCATATAAACCCAGGCAGGATACAAAAATACCAAGAATAGCAAAGAGGTTAAAGATGTTGCCCATCTGTTGTTCTCCTTTATAAAGTTTGGCCAAATCCTGATCAAGGAAATCAAATTTGAAGGGGTAGGCCGGGTTGAGTTCCTGACTTATTTTTGCTAAAGCCTGTATAGTGGCGTTGGTTTTACCAGGTAACGTTCTTACCACTACAAAACCGCCCATTTTATTAAATGGCATAACTAACGGTTCTATAGCTTGCTGAACCGGTTTAAAATTAAAGTCTTTTACAACGCCAACGATAGTACCCTTGTTATCCCAAAGCGTTAATATTTTACCAACGGCGGTATTCGCATTTAAACCCATTACTCTCGCCATTTTTTCGTTAATCAAGTAGTTGTTTGAATCTGCTTTAAATTCTCTCGAAAAACTTCTGCCAGTCAATAACTTCATTCTGAATGTACGGGTAAAATCTTCATTAACAGCCATTACCGGGATAGACATCTGCGAGCTGGGATCTTTGCCATCCCAGTGTACGTTAAGAGTCCAGCTTCCCAGGTTGGTGGGCAGGTCAGAGGTGATTGCAAAATCACTGGTAAGCGGATTCCCTGACAATTCATTTTTAAAAGCTTGTTGCTTGCCCCAGATATCGCCCGCCATGGGTATATACAAAAGATTGGCTTTCTCGAAGCCGGGATTCCGGTCTCTGATAAATTTAAGCTGATTATAGATAACCACTGTGCCCACCAGCAATATGATGGAAACCATAAATTGGACAACGACCAAAGTATTGCGGAATAGTAAATTGCCACCCATTGATTTTACATTCCCCTTAAGTACTTTAACCGGGTTGAAGCCCGAAAGAAATAAGGCCGGATAACTACCTGAGATAAGCCCGGTTAATAAGGCAATGCCAAAAAGGCTTAACCAAAGCTTCACATCCCATAAATCAATAGCGAGTTTTCTGTTCGCAAGTTCATTAAATACCGGCAGAAACAGATTTACGATCAAAATTGCAAGCAATAAAGACAGAAAAGAAATAAATACTGATTCGCTTAAAAACTGCAGAATCAGCTGGCCGCGTACAGCTCCCGCTACTTTGCGTAAGCCAATTTCCTTGGCCCTCCGGGCTGAACGCGCGGTAGCCAGGTTCATGAAATTTATACAGGCTACTACAAGAATCAAAATAGCAATGATAAAAAAGATGTTTACATATTGCGCATTTCCGTGCCCTGGCAAATCGCCCAGTCTTTCGGGTGCCAGGTGAATTTTGGTTAAAGGCTGCAATTGGAACAAGGCCTTAGTTCCGGGACTATGCTTCTGAAAGATCTGGTCAATTTGTTTTTCCAGTCCTGATAAATTGGGAGCAGAGGGATTAAAACTTTCATCCAACTGAATATAATCCCAAAAATTGAAGTTATCCCATACATTATTTTTCAAATCATTATTCGTTCTTGCTAACGACGTCATTGGAAGAATGAAGTCGAATTGAAGATCGGAGTTAGCAGGAATATTGGCTAAAACACCCGTTACAATTAAGTTTTCCTGGTTATCTTTTCGTATTACTTTGCCAATGGGGTCTTGATTTCCAAAGTACTTTGTTGCCATTGCCTGTGTTATTAAAATGGCATCTACTTGTTTTAATGCGGTGGCACGGTCGCCTTTAACTAAAGGGTAGGAAAAAACATCCATGAAACTTGCATCGGCATAAAAAACATTTTCTTCCTCAAATTTCTTGTTACCTGTCTCCAGCAGGGCAGTATTGCTCGGTTGTATACGAACCATATTTTTCACGGCCGGTATTTCTGCTTTCAACCCACCGGGCATACCTGCCGAGTTGGCCGCACTTTTTGAATCACTAAATTCGCTGGTTATACGATAAATCTGGTTAGCATTTTTATGAAACTTGTCATAACTTAATTCATTTTGTACCCAAAGCAAGATCAGGATACTTGATGCAAGCCCTATGGCTAAACCTGTTATATTAATAATAGAATAAACTTTATCCTTTATTATATTTCTGTACGCAAGTTTAAAATAAGTTTTGAACATGGTTTTGCTGATTTAAATGAGCGGTTAATATATAAGCTACTAACGTAATGTTGTGATACTATTTAAAACCCGTGCCAATAATTTAACTCAATGATAATTAATATTTTACACAAATTTAGTAAACAATATCGTTCGAAAACGTTACAACAACTGTGCGGTTTTATCAGTTATAACCCGTCTGGAAATGGCTATACAGATGATGATCCCCAGATAAGGCTCCTGCCAGCGAATATTTGATTAGATAGGTTACTATAAAAATCCATCAATACAGAATGTCTTTGTTTTTTTGAAGATCAAACCCACAAGCATTTGCCAGATAAATTAATTATTGGGGTTAGCTGTAGTTGCGAAATCTTCGAGGAGGCGAAGTTGAATAAAATCGCGGAAAACAGCTGCCTAATAACCTAATAAAAGGATAAAGCCCCTACAATTACTCCATTTTATTCTCCTATTTTAGTAACAAAACGGCGCATTAAGCATTTAACACTAAATATCTGTTGTGGAAACTATACTGAACATCTCCGACCTTAGCAAAACTTACCAGAGCGCCGGGCGGTCACTGACCGTACTCGAACAAATAAACTTTTCAATAACAGCCGGTTCGACGAATGCGATTGTGGGCCCCTCAGGCAGCGGCAAGACGACACTGCTGGGTCTGTGCGCGGGATTGGACCGCTCCAGTACCGGCACTGTAGAGTTGAATAACATCAATTTAGGTCGGCTAAGCGAAGATCAGCGCGCGCAGGTCCGTAACCAGTACGTAGGCTTTATATTTCAGAACTTCCAGTTATTGCCCACCCTGACCGCCCTGGAAAACGTCATGGTGCCCTTAGAACTGCGTGGTGAAAAAAACTGCAAAGCAAGAGCGACCGAACTCCTGGACAAAGTGGGCCTGGCCGACCGCGGGCATCATTACCCGGCGCAATTATCCGGCGGTGAGCAGCAAAGGGTGTCTATAGCCAGGGCCTTTTCAAACCGGCCAAAATTATTATTTGCCGATGAACCCACCGGCAACCTGGATGCGGAGACCAGCGAAAAGGTGGTGAAATTATTATTTGACCTGAATAAAGATGCGGGAACTACGCTCGTTTTAATCACCCATGACCTCGAACTAGCTGCTAAAACGCAGCGTATCCTGCGCATCAAAGGGGGCCGCTTAATCGCCGACGAAAAAAACAACTAACAGGTCATGGAAAGCTCCCCTATCAATAATCAAAGAAAAATAAATATATCCTGGCTTTTTAAAATGGCCTGGCGCGACAGTCGTAAAAATCGTTCGCGGCTATTTTTGTTTATTTCAGCCATCATATTTGGCATCGCTGCGCTAGTAGCTATCTACGCCTTCAGGTACAATATACAAAACGATATCAACGCCCAGGCGGCCACCCTCGTTGGCGCGGACCTGGTGATCAGCAGTAATAAACCTGTCGACCCCGCTATGCAACCGCTGTTAGATTCCATCAGCCAGACCAGATCGCAGGAACGAAGTTTTGCATCGATGGTCTATTTTCCTAAAAGCCAGGGCACGCGGCTGGTGCAGGTACGTGCTTTACAGGGCGGCTTTCCGTACTATGGCACGATCGAAACCACGCCTTTAGTAGCGGCTGAAAAGTTCAGGAGCCATCAAATGGCCTTGGTTGACCGGACATTGATGCTGCAATTTAATGCCCATGTAAATGATTCGGTAAAGGTAGGTAACCTCACCTTTTTAATTGCAGGCATGCTGGACAAAGCGCCCGGACAAACCGGAATTTCTGCAAGCGTAGCGCCTGTCGTTTATATCCCCTTGCAATACCTGCAGCAAACCGGCCTTACGCAGAAAGGCAGCCGCGTCAGCTATAGTTTTTATTATAAGTTACCTGCCCATGTTAAGACAGGCCAGCTGGTAAAAAAGATCGATACCCGGCTGGATAAAGCGGACATGAATTATGAAACCATAGAAACACGTAAAGAGAGCACCGGACGCTCATTTGAGGACCTGTCCCGTTTTTTATCTTTAGTTGGGTTTATTGCCTTATTGCTGGGCTGTCTTGGCGTGGCCAGCGCGATACATATCTACATCCGCGAAAAGATCAGTTCTATAGCGATCATGCGCTGCCTGGGGGTGAAAGCGGTCGAGGCATTTTTAATATTCCTGATACAAATTGTGGGTATTGGTTTAATAGGCGCGGTTATTGGCGCGGCTTTAGGCACATGCGTTCAACAGCTACTGCCTTTTTTACTAAAAGATTTTTTACCCTTTACGATTTCGGTTGATATCTCATGGCTGGCTATAGGGCAAGGCATTTTGTTGGGGGTGATCATATCCATTCTTTTCGCTTTGCTGCCTTTAATTGCCATTCGCCATATTTCGCCGCTGAACACCTTACGGATGTCTTATGAAGATGTGAACCTTAGCGGGGATCCCCTCAGGTGGCTTGTTTACCTGCTTATCCTTTCTTTTGTAGTACTCTTTACCTTTTTTCAATTAGACAGCTGGCTGGGTACGCTATTTTTCACCATAGGTATCCTCATCGCTTTTTTAATACTTAGTGCTGTGGCATGGCTGTTAATGCGTTTGATGAAGTCAGTGATAAAAGCTTCGTGGAACTACCCCTTGCGGCAGGGCTTTGCTAACCTTTACCGTCCCAATAACCAAACCATGGTGCTTATTGTTTCCGTTGGTTTGAGCACCGCTTTTATCTGTACGCTGTTTTTTATCCAGCAGATTATCATTGGGCAGGTGACTTTGTCAACCAGCGGCAACCAGCCCAATATGCTCTTATTTGACATACAAAGCAGCCAGGAAAATTCTATCGCGGCATTAACACGGCAACAAAATATGCCCATCATACAGCAGGTACCCGTTGTGACCATACGTCTGGAACGGGTGAACGGCAAAACAGCCGCCGAAGTAAAAAAAGACAGCCTGATCAAAGTTTCCGCCAGGGCATTTGTCAATGAGTACCGGGTTACGTACCGGACTTCGCTCAGCCCATCCGAGAAAATAATGGAGGGTGCGTGGGTTGGCAAAGCGGAGCCGAATAAAGAAGTAGCGGTGTCGATTGAAGAGGGCTTTTCCAAACGGACCCATATAAATTTAGGTGACCACCTGGTTTTTAACGTTCAGGCTATACAGATGCCTGTTGTCGTCGGCAGTATCAGGAAAGTCAACTGGAATAAAATACAAACCAATTTCCAGGTGGTTTTTCCAGCCGGTGTATTGGAAGATGCCCCACAGTTTCATGTACTGCTTACGCGGGTATCATCGGCAACGGTATCGGCGCATTTCCAGCAACTGGTCGTTCGGCAATTTCCCAATGTTTCCATTGTCGATCTCGGCCAGGTATTAACTGTTGTCGACGACTTGCTGACCCGGATAGGTTATGTGATCAAATTCATGAGCGCCTTTAGCATCATTACGGGTTTAATTGTGCTCATCGCCTCCGTAAGGATCAGTAAATACCAGCGTATACAGGAAAGTGTGCTGCTCCGGTCATTGGGCGCCAGCGGGAAACAGATCTTTGCCATTACCGCTTTCGAATACTTGTTTTTAGGCATCCTATCCGCTTTAACCGGTATGTTAATTGCTATTATCGCCAGTTGGCTATTAGCTAAATATAGTTTCGAGGTGAGTTATAGTATCAATTATTTACTGGCTCTCGCCATCTTTTTTATCATATCGTTGTTAACAGTTATGATAGGTTTATTAAACAGCAGGAGCGCATTAACTCATTCACCGCTCGAAATATTAAGATCAAATGCTTAAGTCAGCTCATACCCATGAGATCCCTGGTTTATTATTGGCCCTGTTAATCATGGCCGGCTGCGGGCAAAAAACAAGTTCCGGTAATCAGGACACGGCAACTACTGAAAAACAGCCTGCCGCAAACAGCAGCACAAAAAACATTCTTTTCTTTGGTGACAGTTTAACGGCGGGTTATGGACTGGATGACCCCTCCGCTGCTTTTCCGGGTGTCATTCAAACAAAAATTGACAGTACCAAACTACCCTACAGCGTAGTTAACGCCGGCGTCAGTGGCGAAACCACCGCCGGCGGAAAAAGCCGTATTGATTGGGTATTAAAGCAGCCGGTAGCGGTGTTTGTGCTGGAACTGGGCGCAAATGACGGCCTGCGCGGCATTCCCATCAAGGAAACAGCCGATAACTTACAGACCATCGTTGACAAAGTTAAGGCAAAATACCCCCAGGCCAAACTCGTATTACTGGGCATGCAGGTGCCGCCCAACATGGGCAGCGCTTATGCCTCGGACTTTAAAGCCATATTTCCACGTATCGCTAAAAAAAATAAAATGGAGCTTGTCCCCTTCCTCTTACAAGGCGTAGGTGGTGTCCCCTCCTTAAACCAGAAAGACGGCATACACCCCACAGCGGCCGGCGCCAAAATTGTTGCCGGGAACGTATGGGAAATATTGGGTCCGCTACTGGTCAAAGCCCATGGCTAAAGCAATAATATAACATGAATTACATTATCAGTTTAATATAAGTAACTTGCATTTCATAATTAAACAAATTACATTTTATCGCCATGGCTGACCAAACACAAGATAACACCGTAATGTCACATATCAAGAAACTTACCGAAAAGGAAGAATATTTATACGGAAAAGAAAACCTGACAGACGAGGACATTAAGGAATTGCACCAAATAAAATCCGAGCTTGACCAATATTGGGACCTGCTGCACCAAAGGCGTGCACTCCGTGATGCGGGCAGGAATCCAGACAAGGCAGCAATGCGCTCCACTGACACGATCGAAAATTACGAGGAATAACATTTTCCCTTTAACCATTTTTTTTATACCTTCGCCGCCCTTCAAATTTTATAGTTTGAACATTCCCGGCATGAAGCAATTTTTATACGGCATTGATTTTGGAACGACCAACTCGGTACTGGCTATCTATGATGAAGAAGCCGGTGCGCTGCACAGCACCGTAATGATCCCCTCGCTCATTTATTTCTACCAGCAAGCCGGCCCGGGAAGTACACCAAACTATGTCGCGGGTGAAACTGCCATTACGGCCTACCTGGCGGATGGCATGAGGGGGCGTTTCATCAAATCTGTCAAGCAGATATTGTCAAAAAGCAGCTTCACCGAGACCCGTATCCAAAATAAGCGGTATAACGCTGCCGACCTGGTGGCCATTATTCTAAAGGAATTGAAAGCGCGTGCCGATCAGGTCACCGGACAGGATTGTCGCAAAGCAGTGATCGGCAGACCGGTTTTTTTTGACGACGATGATGTGCAGAAAGACACCCTGGCACAAACCCGTTTAAGCAAAGCGGCAGCACTGGCGGGTTTCGATGAAGTCCGTTTCCAGTTTGAACCGATTGGGGCCGCATTTGCCTATGAGCAAACACTGGCAAAAAAGGAAAATGTGCTGGTAGCTGACCTTGGCGGTGGCACAACCGATTTTACGTATTTGGTGCTTGACCCTGAAAAAGTGGGCAACCAGGACCGCAAGAACGACATGATGGCCAGCGGCGGCATTTATATTGGCGGGGATAGCTTTGACTCCGCCTTTATGTGGGAAAAAGGCACACCCTATTTCGGCAAATACACCCAATATGAAGCCACACCTGGCAAAATATTAACTGTACCCAAGTCCCTTTTTGTTAATATCTGTTCCTGGGAGCAAATGAATTTCTTTAACGGGCCGCGCATCAAAAAAGACATAGATGATTACTATTATTTTTCCGGCCGGGACCCGCGGTTTAAAAACCTGGTCACCCTTATCGAAAACAATTTAGGCTATTCGGTATTCCAGGCGATCGAGCAAACAAAAATCGCGCTGTCCGCTAAAGATAAGGCTCTATTCGGCTATGACCAAATGGGCATCTCCATTGATGAGGAAATAACCTTGCCGGCCTATGAGCAGCTCATCGCGAAGGACGTAGCGCGGATCGCGGACTACCTGGAGGAATTTATGCGCCAAAACGGGATCCGACCAGAAAACATCGACAGCCTTTTTCTAACCGGCGGCACCTCCATGGTAGGCAGCATTCAAAAGCTCTTTCAAAGCAGGTTTCCCCATGTTAACCTGAATTCCGCAGACAATTTTCAAAGTGTAGCCAAAGGCCTGGCTTATAGCGGCTATCTATTCCGGAATTGAAAAGAAGCGGCTCCTGCGAAAACGCAAAAAACGCGCGGGAGCGATCTTTTAGTTCAGCTTAACTGATCATTTATAAACCAATACCACCAGTTCAAGTACTTTTACGTAACTCAAAACGATTTTTGACCGCACCGCATTTAACTGTTTTTTACAGATCCGAAAAATGTTCCGGTGATTTGTGCTATCCTTGTCCATCAGGTCGTAACACTCTGTAACTTCTTTTACAACGCTTTTCCTGATTTGTTCATTGAGCCAGATCTTGACCTTTTCATTGAACGCTGCTTTATTAAACATCCTGAAACTTTATTTTTATAACAGTACTAATATATCTAAATTAAAGATACTGATTTACAGATATTTGAAAACTTTTTCAGAGTAAAAGCTATTCCCAATCAGAAGCAAAGCGAAAATTCCATTGGCTTATATAAACAATAATGATGAAATGATGAGAAATCGCAAATTATACTACTTGTTGCCTTCGCCTGGTATATGATAGTTTGAAAGTTCAGCAGCAAGCGGCAATAATTTACCTGCCGAATCTGCAAGCCAATCTTTATATGTATAGAATAGAACCGGCCCCATCAGGACTTTTTGATGAAGAACGCCGAATGTGTTCAAAAACTCTTCCATGCACTGGCTCAGGGTCTGCCCCTTCTTGTTAGGAAATGCTTTAGGATCTGTAAACCCCCATTCTGTTATCCAGAAAGGCTTATCATGCCCGAGAGCCGTAGCATCTTCATCCATGATATGGGTAACCCATGTATTTATATCATTTGAAGCATAGATATGCGAACCGTAACCATCTACATGATAACTGGAATTATCCAGATAATTATATCCATCAACATTACGTAGCAATGCTACAACGCTGGCAGGTTGCTCAAGGTGATGCGGTGGGTTATCCCATGCATTAATAACGTGGGCCATCCCAAAAGTAATGATCTTTGCCTGGGGGAAGTAGCGCGGATCATGAAGCACCATGGCCCCGGTTTTCAGAAATTGACCGTAGCCGCGTAACCAGGTTTTTAACTCTTCCGGCGAAGCTGCGTGGCCGTTCGGCACATCGGCATCATAAGCATAGGTATCATCTTCATTTCCAAACTCTACAGCGTCAACGGTGAGGTTAGCCGCTTTAAGCGCATCAAATAAATTACGCAAACGTGCAGCAAATTTAACCAGGTTGATCTGGCTTAGTTTTTTTTCTTTCCAGCCAACTCTATTGCCTATTCGCCAATTTGGCAAAGTTTCCGGATGATCATAATCCTCATCCATCTGAACGATATTTACCAACACTTTTAGTTTATACTGTTTAGCTGTTTTAACAAGTCCGACAAAGTTGGCTACCCCTTGAGCCGATCCGCTGGTGGGGCCATCCCGAAACCACGCCGCATGAAGGTTTTGAATATCACCCAGTATCTTTTCCTGTATTGATTCGTTCTGCGAGGACAATCCCGAGTAATCAATTCCTGTTTCTAATGTATCGGCGACGGTATCAGGTCGTATCGGGGCGAATACATGCACCCATTTTACTTTCATATCCAATCCCAATGGATTGGCCGGAACTTTACCCGCAAAATCAGCCAATGCAGTGGAGAGGATGACCCCGGCTGTCCCCTTAATGGAATCCGAAATATCCAACGCTGCTACAGGCTCACCATCAACTGAATATATCAAAGATTCGGGTGTCCAAAGTAGTCCGTAATCATGGTATCCTACAGAAAGATCATCAGTAAATTTCTGCATAAAACCTACCGATTGATGTACCGGCTTCCATTTATGCAAAGTCATATGCGAGTAGTTGGGGTATTTTGCTTCTGTAATATCAATCTCAAAGGAATCATCAGTGGTTAGCCAGATCGCATTGTTTAAACCCGAACCCGGCGCAATCTTCATCCGGCACTCAAAGAAGCCATATTTCTGGCGGAAATTGCTCCAGATGGAACCGGTTGACCAGGCTGCCTTATGCCCTGTTACTGGCAGGGTCTTCAAGGTAAGCCCATCCGCATTTACTATCACGCTGGCAGGTGTACGGCATGATTTCAGGGCGGCCAGATCGTCGGATTTGATGGTCCAATCAGCTGCGAACTTAGCAGTATCGCTGAAGTTTTCTGAAAAGACCGGCACAGTTCTGCCCTGGCGATAACTTGCAATTGCGGCTTTATCAGCAGCTGTAACGGGTCGTCGCCTGCCAAACGGCTGATCCGGATATCCCCAGGTGGCCGGGCCAAGGGGCGTGACAGGCTTAATTACTGGTTGAGGTTCCTGCGCCTGTAAACCGGTAAATAAACAAATGTTCAAAAGTATTAAAAGCAACTTTTTCATAATGGATATACACGTAATGATTTGACATACATATGGTGCCCGGCCGGATTATCGGGGATCTTACCAGCATATTCCATAACTGCAGTCGAAAAACGTATATCAGCAGCTTTGGTGATAGCCCCATTTGTTGTAATGGCAGCAACCGGCTGACCATCTACCTCGAAGATGATCTCTTCCGGCGTCCACAACACACCATAGTCATGAAATTCATCGGAGAGGTTGCCGCTAAATTTACTGTTAAAACCGACAGCATGTTGTTTGTCATCCTTCTCCTTATCCCAGTTGTTATTGTTATGAAGCGTAATACGTAAGATATTCGGATAATGAACTTCCGCAATATCAATTTCAAACTTGTCTTCACTAACGAGCCAAAAGGCATTATTTATCCCGCTGATATCCGCTGCCTTTATAGTCGCTTCGAAAAACCCATATTTTTGTTTAGCCTTGCTGATCATCGACCCTGTGGACCATTTGGCGTGGCATTTGGTAGCAGGCAGTGTCTGTAACTGTAAACCGGAGTCGGTTGCCACGATGTTCTCAGGCAGCCGGCAAGATTTTAGATCCGTTCTATCGTCTGATTGTAATACCCACTGCGATTCGAGTTCATCCTGGCTGGTGAAGTTGGTTAATATCACGGGTTGCTTATGTCCTGAGCGATAGCTAGCGATCAAAGCCCGGTCCGCGGCGGTTACAGGCCTACGGGTTCCCCAGGGTTGATTGGGGTTACCCCAGGTTGGCGGCCCAAGTAAAGTAACTGCTTTTGTGGCTGTATTTTGCGCCTGTGCAGCCGTTAAAAGCGAAATGGCGGTAAGAAATAAATAAAATCTTTTTTTCATGTCGTTAACTTTTTATTGATTTAAATTATTTGCTATGGCGATCCTTCCGCTTTCTGTTAAGCTACCGCAGCGAAAGGCACTGGCACGATCTTCCTTAACCGCGTGAATATTGCCCTGCCAGTTATAAAATAATAAACCACCTAGCCTTTGCTGCTTTGCGAGCTGACCAAAATAGCCGCGCATCTCGTTCACCAATTGAACACGCGCGGTATCAATTACCGGGCAGGCATCGGTATTGACGGCAAATCCCCACTCGGTAAACCAGCATGGTTTCCCGTTTTTACTACCTGGCGGCTGGCATTCATCAAGGCCGTTTTGGATCAAATGGGTATACCTGGCTTTAGCGCCGACCGCTGTTCCCGGCCCGGTTCCGGTAGGATAGCAATGAATGCCGTACCCATCCACCAGCTTATCCAAACCATGATCGCGCAAAAAGTTGAGTGTGGCGTCAATACTAACCGCATCAGCCTTTTCATGCTGCGTCCATGTGCCGCCGCTCAGGTCGGCTAATCCGGCGGTGATGATCGGTGTATTCCGGTTGAGTTTGGATTGATCGCGCACATTTTTCAGTACAGTCAGTACCTTCAGGTATTGCAGCAGGCCTTTAGCAAATAGTATGCCCTCCGGATCGCTGGTTAAATCATTCAATCCCAGAACTCTTCCCTCTCCGGGCAAGGGAAAATCAGCGTTAAAGCCTGCCCAGTTCAACTCGTTACCCAGTTCGAGACCTGCCAGTACAATCCCTTTAGCTTCAAGCTTATCTATAAGCCGTTTAAAATAACCTGCACAGCTATCCGGATCAGCTTTAGAAAGCGGCGGTGCCCGCCACAAACCGTTAAATCCTTTTGGGGCAGAAGGCCATGGCGTACCCGGCGCATACGCCATATCTACGATCATTTCTATTTTTATCCCGTGGGCATACACGCGCTGTATGAATTTGATGCCTTTATCGTTGACAACATCTCCGGCACGGATCACTTTGACCCCGGCATTTTGCATCGCTGTTAAAATAGACTCTTGTTCAGCAACGGTAAGATTTTGAGGCACGTTTACTAAATTTACCCCTATTATGACCTTATTATTTTGTGCTTTTACAAGGACAAAAGACAATATCAACATCATGATTAAACAAAGACCTTTTTTCATATCGGTTTATTTTAATATTAATCTGTTTTATAGCCTTTAGAAAGGCTGCAATGCAATTTTCCCACTCTCCGTTAATGCGCCGCAGCGGTAAACATCCCAAACACGGTCGCCCGTCCAGGAATAATAGATAAGTCCTAACAAACGCTTTTCCTGCATTAGCGGGCGAAAATCATCCATCATTTCCTGCACCAAAAGGCTGCGCGCTTTTTCATCCGATGGACAGGCTGTGGCGTCATTTGCAAATCCCCATTCCGTAATCCAGCAGGGTTTACCTGTAGTAGAACCTATCGGATGACATTCAGGGAGGGCGGTTTGCATTAAGCGTCTTAAACGATGCACTGCGGCAGCCTTATCTCCAGGGCCATCCGCCCAGGGATAAACATGAATTCCATAGGCATCTACCAATGAATCCAAACCATTGGCACGAAGAAACCGGATTGTTGCACTAATACTAACTGCGTCATACTTCTTCGGCTGTGGCCAGGGTCCTTCTGGGCCGGTATCCGATAGGCCTGCTGATAAGAGCGGCGTATACTGATTGAGTTTTGAATGATCACGTATTTGCTTTAATACCGTCAGCACTTTTAGATATTTAAGGTAGCCTTTAGCAATTTGCTGTCCTTCAGGATCGTGATAAAGGTCATCCAAACTAAAGTTTTTGCCTTCACCGGGCAATGGAAATTCCGCATTGAATCCGGGATGGTTAATTTCGTTCTCCAGTTCCAATCCGGCCAGTACAATGCCATTAGTATCCAGCTTATCCATCAACTGCTGAAAATACAGCCTGGAAAGTTCAGTGTCTGCATAAGATAGCGGTGGTCCCTGCCACATACCCGGAAATTCCTTTGGTTGGTAAGGCCGTATGGGCGCGTTTGGTGCATATTGAGAGTGAATGATGAGCAGAACCCTGATGTTCTGAGCATAAGCACGCTTTATAAATGCTATGCCCTTGTCCGCGTCGGGGGCAAAGAAACCAATACGGATAACGCTGACACCGGCGGATCTTAGCTCACTAAGGGTAGCGTTCTGTTCTGCCAGGCTCCAATTAAGCGGGTGTACCACATTTGCGCCTATCGTAACCTCCGTGTTGCCCGGAGATCGTTTAGCTGTTAAGTTTTGTGCTCGTGCAACAGTAAAGCAACAGGTTGCAAAAAAATATAAATAAATCCTTTTCATCATCTCATGTTTTATTTTCCAATTATTTTAATAACACTGGATCAAGGGCTGATTTGCCGCTCTCGGTAAGCGCCCCGCACCGAAAGATACTTCCGAAGGAAACGTTTTTTGATAAAGGGTCGCTGTTCCATGAGAAATACAACAACCCAACCAGCCTGCCTTGCTGTACATAGGGGCGGTAGTTATTCATCATCTCCTTAACAAGTAAGGTTCGGTTGGTGTCATTTATAGGGCAATTCATGTCTGTGTTATTGAACCCCCACTCTGTTATCCAGCCGGGCTTTCCACTTTTGCTGCCAATTGACTGGCATTCTTTTAAATCAAAATTTGCTAAGCGGTTCCTTCTGCCGGTAGCAGCCGAAGCATCACCCGGACCATTGCTCCATGGATAGATATGTATGGCATAACCATCCACCAAACTATCCAGGCCATGGGCACGCATATATTCAATTGTTGAGTTGATACTAACGATATCACCCTTCGGCCTACCAGGCAAAGGACCGTCGTTTTGCTCATAATTGCCCAGTCCGGCAGTCAGAATTGGCGTATGTTGATTAAGTTTGGAATGATCCCTGATATCCTTAAGTACAGCCAATACCTTTAAGTACTGAAGATACCCTTTAGCAATCTGCTGCCCCTCCGTATCGTGATACAGATCATCTAAACTAAGTTGTACTCCCTTACCAGGAATGGGGAACTCGGGGTTGGTGCCGGAAAGGTTAATCTCGTTTCCAAGCTCAAACGCAGTTAATACAATTCCTTTAGCTTCCAGTTTGGCAAGTATAGGGGCAAAAGTATTTCTGAATTGCTCAGGATCAGCAGCCGAAAGGGGAACATGTCCAAAGGGATCATATCCGCCGAAATGATAGATCAACCATTCAATTTGAATGCCTTGTTCCCAGGCGCGTTGCGCAAAATCAACCCCTGCATCGTTTAATGTAATACTTGCGCGGATAACATGGACTCCCGCAGATTTTATCTTGCTGAGCATATCGTTCTGTTCTGCAATGCTGAGTTTATATGGATTGATTACGTTAACGCCCACAGCAACAGCTTGATTGTTAATAGAGGGCATTGGTATTATGTTTTGCGCCTGTGCAGCTGTCAAAAGCGAAATGGCGGTAAACAATAAATAGAGTTTTTTTTCCATGCTTTTAATTATCCTGTTGAATAAATTATCATAAGGGTTGAAATGCTTTTTTTTCAGTTTGGGTTAATGTGCCACCATTTATTTTCCGAACTTAAGCTGCTGGATCGCCGCTTTGCCGCTTGGGGTTAACCCGCCGCAGCGATATAAACTATAGGGATCAGGCTGCTTCGACCAGGGGTCAGAATTCCAGGCAAAGTAAGTTACCCCTACCAGGCGGCCCTGTGCCGATGCTTTTGCAAAAATGCCCATCATTTGCTTCACCAACATGGTTCGGGCAGTATCGTTAACCGGGCAATTTTGGTCGGTATTGTTAAAACCCCATTCGGTTATCCAGGCAGGCTTGCCGCTTTTTGAACCCACCGGGCGGCATTCTGCAATATCGACACTGGTGAAACGGGCAACTCTCTTAGCATCCGCCGCCGGGTTCCCCGGCTGCCCTGGTGAGGGATAGCTATGGATGCCGTAGGCATCTACCAGTGTATCCAGGCCATTCGCCTGGAGAAACCCTATGGTAGCAGATAAGCTCACCATATCTTCTTTTTTATTATTATACAGCTTTTCTCCATCCGGCGCACTCACCATACCCGCCAGAATGATGGGTACATGGCGGTTCAGGCTGGATTGATCACGTACTTCCTTCAGCACAGCCAAAATCTTGAGATATTGCAAAAAGCCTTTAGCAATTTGCCTGCCTTCAGGGTCGTTATACAGATCATGCAGACTCAGTATCTTCCCCTCGCCAGGTATGGGGAATTCAGGGTTGAAAGCTGCCCAATTGATCTCGTTACCCAGTTCAATACCGGCTAAAACAATGCCGTTTTTATCCAACTGATCAAATAGGGACTGATAATATTTTTTGGAAAGCTCCGGATCTGCATAGGATAAAGGGTGTCCACTCCACATCTGCGGAAAGTTTTTCGGGTCATAAGGCCTTGAGGGCGCCCCCGGCGGATACTGCGGACTAAGGATAAGCTGCACACTGATGCCGTTAGCCGCTGCACGTTTAGCATAATCGATACCCTTGCCATCTGCGGTGATACCACAACGGATAACCTGGACACCTGCCGCCTTGAGTTGGTCAAAAGCAGCGTTTTGATCCCCCAAATTGGCCCGCATTGGGTTAACAACATTAACGCCAACTACAACCCCACGGTCTCCCTTAACTGTTTGAATCCGGGCGTTTTGCGCTTTCACATTGATAACCCAGGCAATTGTTGCAAAAAGTAGGAAAAGAACTTTTTTCATATTTTCTTTTTATAGTGTTGAAAAGACACTTGTGAGACAAATTTAAATCAATAAGGTTTATTTAACTTTAAGATTTAGATGGGTTTATGATAACTTGGAGAATATGAAGCTATTGATCCCTCATTTCGGAAAATCGACCAATGTATTCTGCAACACTTTGATCATACTTAATACTATAGCCATGGGACTAGCCGGCTAGAAGGGCGTCAGCGCAAGGCGTCCGGTTTCCGTCAAATGATCGCACCGATAGATGGCGAAGCCTTCGCGGGCGTCGAGCCATGCATAGTAAAAGAGTCCGGTGACACGCTTTTGCGCAATATAAGGCTGGAAGTTGGACCGCGTTTCATTGACCAGAGTGATCTGATTCGTTTCACGGGGGGGGCAGGATGTATCGTGATTGGCGATACCCCATTCGGTAATCCAGCAGGGTTTGCCACCTTTGCTGCCTGGCGGCTGGCATTCTGCCAGGACGTATTTCTGCAGTCGTTCCCGGCGTCCCGCCGCGGCGCCCGGGTTTCCCGGGTTATCCGTCCAGGGATACGTGTGAACGCCGTAGACATCTACAAGATCATCCAGACCGTTGGCACGCATGAAATCAAGGGTCGCTGCTGCGCTGACCGCGTCCAGTCGCACTTTGCGGGGAGCATCCGGAGCTTCGCTGAACACCAGACCGGCGCTGACGATCGGCGTATGCTGGTTGAGTTTCGATCGCAAACGGACATCCTTGATGACCGCCAGCAGTTTGAGATATTGCAGATAGCCCTTAGCCACCTGCTGTGCCTCAGGGTCATGAGAGAGATCCCACAGGTTGAATTCTCTGGATCGAGTTGGGGTTTCGGCGGGCAGGCTGAAATCCGCATTGAACATGGGAGAATTGATTTCGTTTCCGAGCTCGAAGCCGGCCAGCGTGACGCCGTCAGCATCGAGCTTGGCGAGCAGCGGCTCGAAGTATTTGCGGAACTGATCAGGATCGGCGGCAGAGAGGGGAGGTCCGCCCCATACACCAAATGCATTGGGCCACGGTCGGCTGGGTGCGCCTGGGCGATATTGCAGTTGGATTAGCCAGAGGATTCGGATGCCCTGTGCCTGGGCACGCCGGGCAAAATCGACTCCCTTATCACCAGGCAGGATGCCTGACCGGATGTATTGAATTCCGGCAGCGTGCAACTGAGTCAAAATGGCATTCTGCTGATCGACGCTCATGGAAGCGATGGCAGCATTCACGCCGAGGAACAGATTCTGCTTCTGCACCGGCTGGGTTCCGAAACACAAGCAGAAGATGCAACTTAGAGCAAAGATTTTACCGACGAGTTTTTCCATAGTAATTTTTGTGGACACAAAATAGAAAAATTCTCTAACAGCGTCAAATGACTGACCAGCAGGCATACTAATTCTTAGATTCGGCTTTGCATTTTGCATTTCATTCTCAGTTCAAAAGATAGTACTCAGGTGGCCCTTTTTGTTAGTTCTTTTGCTTCTTCAGATAGAAGAAGAACGGATTACTGCGCAAGCGATAGCGTGAAGGAGCGCCTGTACATCGCATGATGTGAAGTGCCATCGTTTGCACCTTTTGCATAATACAAATACCCGGTTTTGCCGGTTACGGTCTCCGATGGCCGATCAGGGGATAATAGGGTGGGATACCAGTTGTAGGGAGCTGTTGATGGCGTCACGGTTGCGTCCGGAACCGGTGCAGGCAGCATCACTTGTCCGGCGGTCCAGGTAACCAGGTCCGGCGAGGTAGACATATAGATCCCACCGTTCCCAACGACAATGAGTACGTAAACATTAAGATACGCGTTGAAAGTGACAAAGGGCTGCCGATGGTCTGATGGTACATTTTTATCCAAAATAAGTTGAAGTGGGGTAAATGCGCCGCCAAGACCCGGTGAGGCAAACGATCCGTTCCAAAACTTCTGCCAGCTCCCGGGAACGGCATCATCCGAAATAAGCGAGCGGGCAATGCCGATACCTTCCATTTTGCTTTGGAGGTCGATCTCGCGGAAAAAGATATAAATATAGCCGTTCGCTTCAATCGCAGCCGGTGTTCCAATTCCCGCCCCGGTTGGTGGCTGTGAGGCTTCCTGGGGGTCATAACCGGAGAGAATCTGACCTTCGCGTTGCCAGGTGATCCCGCCGTCGCCGGATCGGGCCAGCCCAATCCCCGCATAAAATGGGATTCCATTGCTATGATTGGTTCCAAACAGGTGATTCTCCGCATGGTAGATCATCAGCAGGTCCGACCCGTTCGCTGCCCGGAACACACTCCCCGAACCGGCATAATCCGCATCGAATGCCGCGCCACCCGCACCACTTGGAGCAAGAAGGGGTATTGGGACACCGTTAGCGGATTTGAGCGGCGACAAGTTCAGCATGTCCGGGGTAGAAAAGCCCACGGTTCCGCCGTCTGCGGCAAACCACATATTGAAACTCCCGCTTGCGTTGGGCAAGTACGACAAATGCTCATCGGGGCTAAACAATAAACCTGGAGAACCCGGTGGAATAACGTTCTGTTCTGGGCCGAGTACGACACTAAACTTGGGTTGGCTCTGTGCCGGCGTAGCCGGGGACTTGCTACATCCGCTGCTCACGACAAGCAGTGTTATCAATACGCTACCTGCGTTTCTTGCAACAATAAACAAAAAAGATTTTTTGCAAGTCATAACCTCATCGTTTTGCTTCGAAAAAGTAAAAACTAAATATTACGTAATTATACAAAAAGCCTGCCCTTTTGTTTGTGTGCCAGTAGCCGTCATAAACAATAACTTTTTATGGTGTCTGGAATTATGCCTGTTTTCTTCACTTTTGGGGAAGGTTAAAATGCCTTCTCCCTAAACTTCATTATCCTCAGGTGTTATTTGCACTTCACCCCCTGTGTGATGTTATTGCTTTTATAATACATGATCTATAACCGCCAAATGTCCTTTAATGCTCCTTTTAAAAAGGGGTAACAGAAATTTGCAGTGGTCCAGATCCTGACAACGAAATATTATTAAAACTTGCATACGTATGGCCCCCTTGTGTATCTTGAGTTTGGCCATTTAGTGTTACATGGCATCTTTGGGTTACAGTGGTTACCTGGATATTATATGTATCAGTGCTATTATAGGTTATGTAATTTTGGGTTGAGGTATTTGTAAAGGTTAAGTTTGCCCCGGGAAATCCCGAATATGCCGGGGTAATACCCACAACTACCGCGTGAAGAGAAGCAGAAGATGGCATAGTAACGGTTATAGGCATAACATAGTGATTCCTGATGTAAATATCTACCTCGCCATTAGGAGAATTATTATTTACTACTACCGTATGCTGGCCAATATCAGTTACTCTGTTTTCAGCAGTCCACTGTATGGGGGCATTAACGCCCGAATTTAATAGTATTTGAATATTGGTCATGGGAACCTCATAAGTCATAGGATAATCAAGGCTGTATTGTACCCCGTATGCCTCTAAAGTCTCAAATGCATAAGTAAGTTGCGGCACATTATTTACTGTCATTGATGAATTTGCAGAAAAGCCACTAAACGATGAATTATAACTATATAAGCTGCCATTTTGGGCAGTCATTGTCATTACACCTTGCAAACTGATTCCTGCAGATACTGTAACCAATGTACCATAAAAATAGTTAGCAGTGCTGCCCTGACCCGAACCATACCAATTGGTGACGGCCCAATAATTCCCTCCACCTGCATTAGATGGCCCCCATTGCAAAACGGGTTGTAAAATATGCGAAGTCGCTGAAAGACCGTCTTGCATGCCATTAAATATATATATTGTTTGGTTATCATTATTAACAGGAGCATCAGGAACAACCCAAGTTGTAGTAAATTTGCTTATTGCGTTAGCCGTATTAGTATTATTCCATACGGCATCCGTTATCCAACCAGTGCCCAAACCGGGTACAACAGCGCTTTTTGTAACGGCAAGGCTGTTATTAGTAATGGTTACCCCACTATTTGTATTAATAACTCCAAAGTCATTAATAGTCTGTTTGGTTTTAGAATCTTTTTCTAATAATCTGCCATTAGATTCGGTAAGTTCATGTCCCGAAGGCAAAAAATGTACCTGCGATTTTTTCTTATAGCCAAATGGAGTACTCACAAGGCTATCTTTTTGCATAAGCAGTAATTTATTCTGAGTGCCGGCCGTGGTTGTTTTTATTTGCATTGAAGAATTGATGCCGCTTTTCTGACAACTGGTAATACTTACAATTGCTGTTGCTATACAAACAATTAATAAAGATAGTTTTTTAATCTTTTTCATGTATTTACAATTAGGGATAGGTTAAAGATGCTGTACTTTTTTACAGACATAAAAAATGATAAGGAAAGGAAAAGATGATTAGGTTTCATACGATGATTAGGTTTCGTACAATATTAAGGTTAAAATTAACACAATAATTTGTTTTCACACCACAAATATTACATCATTCAAAGCACTCGTATTTTTCTTTAGGGTAATAGTGAAAGTAATGTTTATGCCAACGGAGTAGATGCTCTATTTTCTAAAAATCTGCATATCAATCAGATAAACGATTTCTGGTGAGTCAGGGGTAAAACTTTGAGTTGACTCACCAATTACTCACCAGAATAGCGCGAAATAGTGAATAAAACAGTGATTGCCCAAAAACATAAAAGCCTGCAAATAAATAATTTGCAGGCTTTTGTTCTTTTTTGATATCGAATTCGGCGGTGAGGGAGGTACTTGAACCTATGATATTTCGTTTAATTCTATTTTAGCAAGAAACAGCCTTTATACATCAATAAAGGTATATTTATAAAGCACAACTAAAATAAACTTAACCTACCTCACAAAATAGTTGCTACCAAATTTGCTACCAATTTTATAAATACTTATATTCGTTTAAGTTTTTACATAATAAGCGACATTATGAGTACCCTACGTTTTAACCTGCGGGAAGATAAACCCGACAAGGCGAGTAAATGCCCTATTGAATTAATTTATCAGGTATCAGGGCAAAGGAAATATTATCAACCCGAAAACAATAAAGGTAAGCCGGTTAAATTAAACCCTATCAATTGGCAAGCTGAAAAGCAGTTAGCTGTTTATGTTAATCCAACTAAGGCAAAAAAACTATTGCCGGTCGAATTACATAAAGACTTAGATAATGTAATATTGTTAGATAGTGAAATTGAAACGGTAAATGATACTATTGCAAAAGTAAAAACTGATATTAAAGCCATTGAAGATAGGTTTGCTTTGGATAAAATCCCTTATTCGGCAACAATGGTAATAGATGCTTTGAAAGGCAGTTTAACCAGTAAAACCAAAAAAGAAGAGCCAAAGGACTATCTTGTTGATTTGATAGATCAATATGTTGCCGCCCACGCCCTAAACCGGGAAGCGGGGTATTTAACTGTTTTCAAGTCGGTTAAAACCCACTTACTTGCCTATCAGGTTGCCATTAAAGAAACGGTAAGGATTGAAACTATTGATTACAACTTCTTTCAGCGTTTCCAAACATTTTTGATTAATGACGGCAAATTAAAAAACAACACTATTGCAAAAGCCCTAAGCACCCTAAAAACCTTATTAGCCTATGCAGGTAAGACTGGAATTAAGGTGAATGATAATTACAAAGGTTTTTCTATAAAACGTGAGAAACTGGAGGTAATTGCCCTTAATGAAACCGAATTTGCCACTTTGCTAAATATGGATTTATCCAAAAATAAAAGGCTTGACCAGGTGCGTGATGTGTTTTGCTTTTCGTGTGCAAGCGGTTTAAGGATCAGCGATATGCAACAATTAAAAAGAGAGCATATAAAACGGGATGAAATAAACATCACTGTTAAAAAAACCAAAACAGAGTTAACCATTCCGCTAAATGGCATCACTTCTAAAATACTTGAGAAGTACAAAGAGCAGCATAAACCCCTACCCTTGATTAGCAGTCAAAAGCTTAATACCTACATTAAAGAATTGTGCAGAGAGGCTAAAATTAACGAACCTATTGAAATAGTGCGTTTTAGAGGTAGTAAGCGAGAAACAGAAACTTTCCCAAAACATGATTTAATTCATTTACATACTGGCCGGAAAACATTTTGCACGTTGTCACTTGAAAAAGGAATGAGCGCAGAACAGGTAATGAGCATAAGCGGCCATACTGATTATAAGTCGTTTAAAAGATATGTAGATGTAACTGAAAAATTGAAAAAGGTCGTGATGGTAAAAGCCTGGGGCGAAATACCTGTTTTAAAGGTTGTGTAACTGGACAAAGTGGACAGTTAAAAAAAGGTTGATTATTATGTTGTTTTTTTTGATATGAGTATTACTATTACTGATAGAATGTTGAGGGAAATTGAGATATACAAAAATATTTTTCATTCCCAATATTCAAAATACACCCCTGGTCGTGGATTGACATATCCCATGATTTTAGACAAAGATGGCAAAGATGGAATTGATGGTCGTTATATATGTAGCATTCATATTTATTCAGATGATAAAATGTTTGAAATACAATCTTTTAAGGATGAAATTACTAAACGTTATGAAAGCACATCAAACCACAGTCTGTTAAAAGCCGATTTGCTTGAGATTCGAGAATCCGCAACTGAAGTAATGAAATTCTATGATGAAAATCTTACTTATGAGGCTAAGATTGTTAAAGATTTTATAGATCAGTGTAATTCTTTATCGATCGCTGAAAGTCATGATTTAAAAAAAACGCATCAAGCTGTTATAACTATATTAGATTACTCTATTAGCCAAATTTATTTGGGAGTCAATAGTGCTAACGATGTTGGCTTAGGTAATTTTCGGAACAACTACTCCCCTATCTATAATCAGCTAATTGCAGTAAATTGTTGCTTGCAAATTGTTGAGTTTATTGATAAATTATCATTTTCTGAAAGTTTGATAAAAACAAACGAGGACTCCGATATTATTGATAGCTCTTTGAAAAGTCTGTTCAAGGAAGCTTCCAAATATAACGCGGTTATCAATTTGATGGTAAGCGGCGGCAAGATTCTTAAAACATCGGATGGTTTACAATGGCATGGATTTAAGAGAAATGCGAAATATGAAGCGGTAGCTTTTTTAGAAGTGCTTGCCGCCAAAGGGCTGTTAACTAAAAAAGTCGATAACGGTAAATATCAAATAGAAATTTTATCAGGTACATTTTCAGGCTATGATTGTGATGAGAGGACGGCAAGAAAACGGGATGAAATTTTCCTATCTAAAGATAAATATTTCGACCTTTTAAACTCAATTTAATTAATCCATTCCGAACCTTCCGCTTTTTCTTTCCAAACCTTCCGAACCTTCCATATTATTTTATCATATAGTAAAACCAGCTTAAACTTGTTAAAAAACAACAAGTTATGCAAAAAATGATTTTAATAGATGCAACTGAATATGATGATTTAATTAAGCAGGGAAACAAGCCACCCATTGCATTAGAAACCACTAATCAAGTAATTGAACAGCCAATTAATCAACAGGCGCTTTGCCAGTTTTTAGGCATTACAGAGCCGACGATCATAAGGTATAGGAAGCGTGGAAAAATCCCATATTTACAAATTGGCAGTAGAATACTTTATCAAAAGGATAAGGTTATTGCCGCACTTGAAAACAAGAAAAGGGGTTAAGCCATGCAGGAACTTGATTTAATGCCAGGCAATGAACATATTAAAGATAACAATTTAAACACATTGGCTTCCGATGATTTACGTTTCCCCGTAGATGTATTTCCCTCGCCGTTTTATGAATTTATAACTGAATGTTCCAATGCCTTGAATTTTCCGATTGATTACACTGGGACGGCTGTATTGTTGGCTGTAGCGACAATAGTTGGCAAAAGTGCAAAATTGAAAGTTAAAGAGGGTTGGTTGGAATTTCCGGCATTTTTTGCAGCAATTATAGGCAGTCCCGGTGCGAACAAAAGCCACCCTTTAGACAAGGCTTTTGAACCCTTAATCAATATTGACAGATTGATAAATGAAAAAAACAAAGCGGAAAATATTGAATATGAGCAGTATTTGGCACTTTCTAAAAAAGACAAAAAAGGCATTCCACCAGTTGAAAAACCCAAAGTGGTCAAATCAATACTGCACAATTTTACGCCCGAAATACTACATCAACGGTTGGTTGATAACACAAGGGGTTGTGCCGTAGTTAGTGAAGAACTGGCTACTTTTTTTGAAAACATGAATAATTATTCAAAGGGAGACCAAATCAGCACATACCTATCATTTTGGAGTAACAAAGGCACTTCGATTGATAGGGTATCCATGCCAGTGCCATTATTTTTACTCGATCCGTTTTTAAATGTGATGGGCAGTTTACAGCCGAGGGTGTTAACTAAATTATTTCCACCTGGCAAATCAGATAATGGATTTTTACAAAGATTTTTATTTGCGTTCCCTGATAATGCAGACAAAAAACCTATCAATGATAATGAAATTGGCGATGATGTGATTAATAACTACGGCCAATGGATTGAGGATTACCTCCAATCAAATCCTATAGAATTTGACCTGGAAACGGAAAAGCAAAGGCCCAAAATTTATTATTGGAGTAATGAAGCAAAAGCTTTTTTCTACATGTGGCAAGCGTCTAACACAGTTGCAGTAAATGAAAATGCAGAAACCTTGAAAGGTGAAATTATAAACAAATATGATATTCACTTTATCAGATTGAGTTTGATATTTCAATTAATGGATAATTACAGGACTAATGAAATATCTATTAAAGCAGTAGAACGAGCAGCCAAATTATGCTCCTATTTTTTAAACTGCGCTATGAAAGTGGTAAATATTTTAGAAGATGATAGTCCTGTTAATCATCTGCCTAAAAATAAAAAGGACTTGTTTAACAGATTGCCGGCAAAATTTACGACCGCTGAAGCTAATGCCATTGGTGCAACGTTGGGTTTTGACATAAAATTCATACAAAGATTTATGAACGACGAAAAATTATTTCTACGGGCATCCCATGGGAATTATACTAAAAAGGCAAAATGATAATTCTGTAATTAGTCTAAGTCCTTAATGTCTTTATTGTCTTATTTAAAAAGACAAAAAGGACAGAAAAGACACCAATAATCAGTTAATAAACAGTACACTTTTTCAATCATCTTGGTTTATTTAGCTTTGTTGTTTATTTGATTAAACCACGATTGCTACCTATGTGATATTGGAGTAGCTTTTTGAAAAATAATCGATTTAAAGCCCTCTATTAAGGCCGAAATGGCAAATTTAAAGTGGTTTGCATAATTGGTAAAAAATAAACTTTACATATCTTTACTTAAAATAGGTTGATTTAGGTTATGCCATATAAAAAAGGTGAGGGAGGCAGGCGGCAAGGCGCCGTCAATCAGACTACTAAGCTGGTTAGGGAAGTATTTAACGATGTTTTCCATAAACTGCAATCGCATCCGACTGCAAACCTCTATAATTGGGCAATACAAGAACCCGGCGATTTTTATAAACTTGCGAGTAAACTAATACCTGGTCAAGTAAATTTGGATTTAGATGTTCATTCATTTAAACTTTTAAACGTTGATCCCCTCAATAATACTGATATTGAGATAGGCGATGAGGTTGATTCTTAACATCACTATTAATATTTAATATAGATGGTTTACCTTTGCTTACTTTTTACTTTACATAGCTTTCCATTTCAGTCATTAAGCCGTGGTGTTCCCTGAAAATTTGCAAGTAACTGTGTATTGGTTGGAACGATTATTATTCTTTCGGGTGCGATAATGCTTCACGTTCCAAAGCTTCATCGGAAAATATTCTTGATTTTTGCGCCTCTGCCCTAATTTCTTCATTTGTTTGAGCCCTTGTCCTAAGATCATTACTTGAATGTATCATGAACAAAACTTCGGGCTTTACACCCTGTTGTTTTGCTATCTCTACCAAAACCTCTAATTGTGCGGCCTGAAGCTTTAGAAACTTAGGGATGCTAAATACCGCACGTGTAATAAATATTCCTACTACGAAAGCTATGATATAGCCAATGATGTACAAAAATACGTTGTCTGCTGAATCCATTTTTTTATTACGTTATTTTGTTTATAGTTAGTGTTAAAAATTATTCAACTCGCTTTTTTTGATTTTAGGGCTATTTCCATCTTTAATTGATTTGTCTAAACCGGAACTTTCGCAATTTTCCCATAGTTTGTTTTCCACAGAATAAAGAAAAAAAGTATGAATTTCTTTTTTGCAGTTATCATCATAGGACTCAAATAAATCCGAATAAACAGTTATCAAACCATTATACCATTCTTTACTATATTCTTTGGCAATTAAAGGCGTTGTAATCCCAGTAAGATTGTGATAACAACTTGATTTTGTTTCTGTTACTTTCAGTTCACCGTCGCCGTATTTAACAGTTAGAGCATCTTCAATTAACTTGTCATAATCTGATTCGAACTTTACAAGACTATTTTTAAAAAATGTGAGACGAATGTTTGTTATTATTAAGTCGCCATTTATTTTGTATGCAGTTAAAACATATTGCGTAACAAAGGGACAGTAGCTTTGAATTACATCTGCTCCAATACTTCCGCTATCAGCTGTTTTAAGCCTAATTAGTTCTAATCTGCCGCCGGTTATGTTACTTACCCGCTTATTTTGTAGTTCCGAAAAATCGTTACAATCAACAATATCCTCAACATTTTTTTCAGCATAAGCCATCAATACATTTGTGTCGATACCAATTTTAAAAATTCCTATGCCTGTAAATTTATTGGGATCAAATATTTTGGTATTAGGTTTCAGTTTAATTTGATGGTTTTGAGCTATTGTATTTAGACAATTGAATATCAGTAATGTGATAAGGATATATTTTTTCATTGCAAATAATTTATATGTGAATTACTGTACTACGATTTTCCGAATAAGGCCACTGTTGGCCTCGCCTATATACAAGTTACCGTCTTTATCCACCACTACCGCCGTTGGATATGAAAATGTAGCTATTTCACCAACACCATTAGTTGTTCCTTCTGAACCGTTCCCTGCATAAGTACTAACCATTCCAGAAGTGCTAATTTTACGTATAAGATCATTACCTGAATCAGCAACATATATGTTCCCGGCGGCGTCTATTGCAATCCCAGAAGGGCTATCGAAAGAAGCAGCGGTAACATTTCCATTTGTATTACCGGCAGTCCCAGTGCCTGCAAATGTACTAACCATGCCTGCGGGAGTTATTTTACGAATCACATTGTTAGCCTGATCAGCCACATAAATATTCCCCACTGCGTCTATGGTTAGTCCCAAAGGCCGGTTAAAAGACGATGCTGTACCTAAACCGTTGTTGTTACCTGCAACCCCACTTCCCGCAAAAATGCTTGCAATGCCATTAGGGCTAACTTTATAAATAAGTGAGTTATAAGGGTCGGTAATATAAATATTGTCACTTCGGTCAATTGCAATTCCGTATGGCTCACCAATTCCAACTCCGCTTAATGCGTAAGTTGTCACTGCTGCACCACTCGATATTTTTCTAATAACGCCGTTCCCCGCGTCCGCAACATATAAATTACCCAAACCATCTGCTGCTATGCCCACGGGATTACAGAAAGCCGCTGCGTTCCCAATACCATTTTCGTAGTCACATGAGCTTGTTCCATTGGTGCTGATTTTACCGGCAAATATGCTAATTGCCCCTGCTGATGTAATTTTGCCAATATTGTCAATTAGTCCATTTGCTACATATAAATTGCCGGACACATCGATAGTTAAACCTTCGGGATCACCTAAACCTCCAACAGTACTTACAATTATTTTTTTAGCAGCGGTAGACGGATTAGGTTTATTGCTTTTTTTGCAAGCCGTAATAAATGATACTGCAATTAACAGTACAAACAATGTTTTTCTCATAATGTGATTTTTAAGGTTAGTATGATTTGTAATAAAGTTAAATTGAATAGGCCGTAAAAATAATAATAATAATTTACCATTTAGGCATACGTGCCCAAATCAAAGTTGTGTAGGTAAGTCAACTTTGTTGAGAATGGTTGAACTCAATAATAGTGACGGGATATTAGCCTTTGGACAAAAGGTAAGGTCAATTCGTACCGATAAAAATATTTCCATGCAGCACCTGGCTAACATAGCCGATATTGAATTGTCACAAATCCATCGTATTGAAACTGGTAAAATAAACCCCAAACTTACCACTATACTAATACTTGCTAAAGCATTAGAAATAAATCCGTCCGAATTTTTCGTTTAACAATTTTCTTATTGTGTGTAGTGTATGCGCTGAAAATTAGACCTAATGTGCGGGGTGGAATGATCTGCATGATAAAAGGGATACTAAATACATAGCACCCCTTTTAATGTTTTTACTGATAGCGACATCAGCAAACAAATATAATAACTATTGATGTAATAAAATCAACCTTCGAAATTGGGCAGCTTCACGGATTGAATTTTTAATGGGAAAATGGTTTACTCATGTGTTTGGCAGAGCCGGTTATTAACGTTTTATAAAGTTTTTCAATACTATCAGTAGTTTGTAATGATAATTTGTCTTTTAAGTTTCGCCCATCTTTATCTAAAACCTCGAATGAGGTTGTCCTCCCAGTAGCATAATCCATAATACTATCTACTGCTTGATCTTTAAAAAAATGTTCTGCACTTCGGGAATATGCTGTTTCATCATCGGGAGCTTTGAAATTGTATGATTTTACACTTGGAGTAATAAGAGTGGTTAAGTCAACTTCATTTTTAGCAATTTTCAATTCATAAGGCTTATCGCAGGCTGTTAAAGCAAATAGAAAGATAAAATAGAATCGTTTTTTCATAATAAAATAGCCAATTGTTATGTAATATAAACATCCGAGTATTTTTTGATTAAATCTGCTAATCTCAAATATCTTTTTTAGGCAACCGTCCTTAATGAATGCCGAGTTAATTGAAGGGGTTAAGATTATTGTATTTTTGATTTGAAAGATAAAAGGTCAAAGCAACGGGGATAACTATAATTTATCATTTTAAAAAAAAAAGATCCAAAATTGCTACCAATTTTGCTACCAAAAATATTTTTACCAATAAAAAAGCCCTATACATTAAGTATAAGGCTTATTTTACATTTGGTAAGCGGTGAGGGAGGGATTCGAACCCTCGGTACAGTTTCCCGTACGTCAGTTTAGCAAACTGATCCTTTCGGCCTCTCAGGCACCTCACCATATTTTGGGCCTCATGGCCGGTATCACAATAAAACCCCTTTTTTCGGGACTGCAAATATAGTAATTCAGCTAAGCCGTCAAAAAAAAATTTACCTTTCTTAGTAATTTATTCTCACGTGATAAATACTCATCAGCATTCGCTTAAAAATTTCCTTGATGGTTTCGATTTCTTTAAGCGTTATGTCGCTGTCTTTCAGCTGGTCTTGATTGAGCTTGTATTTTACAATGCGATCAACCAGTTCGCTTATTGATTTTTCATCCGGCTCTTTTAATGAGCGCGAAGCGGCCTCAACTGAGTCGGCAAGCATCAAAACACCCCCTTCTTTTGAAAAAGGTATAGGCCCGGGGTACCTGAAAGTGTTCTCATTTATCAATTTTTCCGGAAAATTTTTCAAATACGACTGATAAAAATAGTCAACACGTGTGTTACCATGATGCGTTCGTATAAAATCAATAACAACCTCTGGTATGTTCGCTTTCTCAGCCATTTCAACACCCTTGCTTACATGCCTGATAATAATTTGCGCGCTCTCCTCATAAGGTAGCTTATCATGCGGGTTAAATCCTGAGCTTTGGTTTTCTATAAAGAAAAGTGGATTCTCCAGTTTACCGATATCATGGTACAAAGCCCCTGCCCTAACCAGTAAAGCATTGCCACCAATACTATATATAGCATTTTCGGCAAGATTAGCTACCTGTAATGAATGCTGAAACGTTCCGGGAGCAGTAAAAGCCAGTTCACGCAGTAACGGGGCATTGGTGTTGGTTAGCTCAATAAGTGTAATGTCTGATGTTATAGCAAATAGCTTTTCAAATAAATAGATGAGTGGGTAAGCCAATAAGGTGAGTAATACGC
Organism: Mucilaginibacter mallensis; assembly: GCF_900105165.1. Classification (NCBI taxonomy): domain Bacteria; kingdom Pseudomonadati; phylum Bacteroidota; class Sphingobacteriia; order Sphingobacteriales; family Sphingobacteriaceae; genus Mucilaginibacter; species Mucilaginibacter mallensis. The sequence goes on along the minus strand of NZ_LT629740.1, from coordinate 2,261,835 downwards.
TAACTACGAAAGGAAGAAAATCTACCCAGCTAATATTAATAAAACTGCCCTCCCGTATGAATGATATACCAAGGAATGCCACAAAATAACTGAAAGTAATGATCAATGCTGATATCAGAAATTGCTCACGCCTAATGAGGTGTTTCATGCTGTATATGGAAACCATACCGGCTGTGATCTCAAAATAAGCAAATTCAAAACTATTGGGCACAAAAAAGCCCGCTATTAATACCACCAGCAAGTGTATATTGAGTGCCAATCGGGTATCGAAAAGTATGCGGATAATAATAGGTACAATGCAATAAGGTATATAATACAAGTTGGGCATTTCCAGCTTAATAGCTAATGATAAAGTGCCCAGCATTGCGGTAATTACCAGCAATATAAGCGAAACCAGGCGATTATCATGATAAATATCCTTACGGAAAAGATACAGAAACACCATAAGCAAGGCAATAGCTATTGACACCAGCAATACCTCACCCAAAACCACTAAACGGCGGTCGCCGTTTACCCTTGCATTATCCTCAAATGCTTTTTTGTAGGATTCCAGCTTTTGATAAACCTCATCGTTTACTACCGAACCTTTGCTTACTATAATCTCATCCTTTTGCACCATACCCCGGGTTACAGAAAGGCTCTCTATAGCTTCTTTTTCCAGCCGTGCGGTTAGGCCATCATCATAAACCAGGTTATTTTGCAGCCTGCTGATGATCAGATCCAATAAAAACGACTTATCAATATCCTTTTGTTTGCTTAAAACCTGGTTGCAGTAGTCGAGCGCTTTTTGCTTGGTGAACAGGTCGGCGGTATTTTTATCGGTAGCAATATTTTTGTTTAGTATGGTTACAGGATAATCTGCCGCGTACTGCTGATATTTGGGATTAAGCCTTAAAAGACCGGTATCATAAATATTCTTTAACAGATTGGTACCAATGGTTAGGTATGCCTCTTTCTGCCGGTCGTTTAAACCTGCTGAATGCCATTTTACTTCAAGACTGCTTTTGAAAGTATCTAGTTGCTGCTGCCCTATATCGGTATTTAACTGATAAATGGGTGTTATGCTCGCCAGTGCTGCACGGTGATCATTGTCTATTTCCTGCGGTGTTTTTAGTATAGCGAAGTTATAAGGAGATATAAGGTCTTTTTGTGTCCAAATACGCCCTTTTTCAATCTCATACCTGAATTTTGCCTGTTTTGGGAGTGTCCAAACAATTAAACAAATACTCGCCGCCATCATTAAAAATTTAAGATTACGGGCGTATTTGCGAAGTAAAGCCTTTTGGCGTGAGGGAGATAGATTTGCCATTATTTATTTAAAGCTATCAAAATTACTACTAAGTTTCTGTTTATCTATATTTTTCTTGCATTTGTAATTTAAAAATTGATATCTTTATGATATCAATTTAAAATCATAAAATCATGGATTCTGAAAAAATAATCAACCCACCTTCCGGTTACGTAGCCTTTTTTTTCTTCTTATTGTCAGCTATTGCTGCTATAGTATTATTCTCAACGGATAATCTTATACTGGCACTTATACTCACGGTTATCGATCTTGTTTTTATACTCCCGGGCCTGGCCATTGTGAACCCGAACGAATCAAAAGTGCTCACGCTTTTTGGTGATTATGTGGGCACAGTTAAGCAAGGCGGCTTTTTTTGGGTGAACCCTTTTACCGCAAAAAGAAAAATATCATTAAGGGCCTTTAATTTAAACGGGCAGCAGCTTAAGGTAAATGATAAAGTAGGTAACCCTATTGAAATTGCGGCAGTAATTGTTTGGCAGATAAAAGATACGGCTAAAGCGGCATTTGCAGTTGAAAATTATTTACAATATGTGAATATACAGAGCGAGGCAGCAGTAAGGCATCTGGCAAACTCATTCCCCTATGATAACAATGAAGATGAAACCGCAGATATTACTTTAAGAGGCGGCACTGAACAGGTAAGTCTTTTTTTGGAAAAGGAATTGAATGAAAGGTTAGACAGGGCCGGCATCGAGGTATTGGAAGCCCGTATATCACATCTGGCTTATTCACCTGAAATTGCGCATACTATGCTGCAAAGGCAACAGGCATCAGCCATTATATCGGCCCGCAGGTTGATTGTTGAAGGCGCGGTTGGTATGGTTGAAATGGCGCTGGCTAAATTATCGGAAAAAAAGATTGTTGAGCTTGATGAGGAACGCAAAGCGGCCATGGTAAGCAACCTGCTGGTTGTTTTATGCGGCGACAGAAGCGTTAACCCGGTTGTTAATACCGGAACATTATACCATTAATATTATGTATTTAACACTTGAAACAAAAAGCACGAGTGAGCTATACCTTGTTAGAAAAGGTTGGTTCACTCGCGAAATTGAGTTAACCGATAATACGCATAGCTATGGTAAAATAGTTTATCACCGGCTTTCTAAACGTATTGCAACTGCAATAACAGCTTCAAATACGTGGATATTTAAACGGGCAGATAACTCTTACAGATACATATCGGTTACCGATGAAAATGGTGAAATAATTGGAACCGCAAACCGCGATATTTTCAGTCGGATCACTACACTATCATTGCAGACAGGCTTAGTCGCAAAATTCCATAAGCCTTCTATCTGGTCGCGACACTATGTTTGGGAATCAGACGATTATGGACAAATAATGCATATCTACAGCTATCCGTTTGGCTTAAGGAATGATATTAATATCGATCAAAGTATGGCACCTGCATCATCAATTCTATTCTTAACTTTTTTCGGATCGTATTTGGTCCATTTAAAAAGACAAAGAAATAACGCTATTGTGAGCGGCTTGCTGTATAGTTTGTGGGGCGGGCGCAATTTAAAGCGGAGTTAATACCGGCGTTTATATCATTAACCAATATACATAAATTTCCGGAATACATTTTTATTTTAAGAAGACAGAGAACAGCAGTACATTAAATCATGGCTGAAAAGAAAGCATTTATATTACGTATCAATCCTGAAGTATTAAAGGAGATAGAAACCTGGGCGGCGGATGAATTCAGAAGCACTAACGGGCAGATTGAATACCTTATGCAACAGGCTTTGAATGAGCGTAAAAAAACCAGCATAAAGAAAAAATCAACCTGACTACTACTGCCTTAAATAATATCTCGGCTATTATATGGTTTATAGTGTAAGCAAACACTAAATTGCAGTCCAATTTTATTCTTATTTTATGAAAGAAGTAGTAATAGTTGCGGCTACCCGTACACCAATTGGTAGTTTCGGCGGTAGTTTATCGGCCTTAAGCGCCACACAGCTGGGCAGCATAGTTATCAAATCAGCAATCGAAAAATCGGGCTTAAAGCCAGAGCATATACAGGAAGTTTATATGGGTAATGTAATGTCGGCCAATGTGGGGCAGGCACCTGCTACCCAGGCGGCAATTTTTGCCGGACTACCCTATCTGCCAGCAACAACTGTAAATAAAGTATGCGCATCGGGCATGAAAGCTATTATGCTGGCCGCGCAAAGCATCGCCCTGGGCGAAAACGATATTGTTTTAGCCGGAGGTATGGAGAGCATGAGCAATGTGCCTTATTATTTAGATAAAGCACGCAACGGCTATCGCTTAGGCAATGGACAAATTATTGATGGCTTGGTTAAAGATGGTCTGTGGGATGTTTATAATGATTATCACATGGGGTCAGCTGCTGAGCTTTGCGCTGAGAAATGCCATATAAGCCGTGAGGATCAGGATGCTTTTGCTATTGAATCATACCATCGTTCACAAAAAACACAAAGCGTGGGCAAATTCAAAGATGAAATAACCCCTGTTGAGTTAAAGGATAAAAAGGGCGATATTACTTTATTTACTGATGATGAAGAGCCCCAAGCGGTAAAGTTTGATAAGATTCCATCATTAAAACCTGTATTTAAAAAGAATGGAACGGTTACAGCCGCCAATGCATCTACCTTAAATGACGGCGCTGCTGCTGTTATTTTAATGAGCAAGGATAAAGCTGATGAACTAGGCATAAAACCACTGGCAAAAGTTATTGCCTATGCCGATGCGCAGCAAGCACCTGAATGGTTTACTACTGCTCCATCAAAAGCTATTCCTTTAGCTTTGCACCGCGCAGGTTTAGCTATTGATCAGGTTGATTATTTTGAGATAAACGAAGCTTTTTCCGTTGTAGCTATAGCGAACAATCAAAATTTAAAGCTCAACCCTGCCAAGGTAAACGTTAATGGCGGGGCAGTTTCATTGGGCCACCCGCTGGGTGCTTCGGGTGCGCGAATCATTGTTACCCTTTTAAACGTACTACAGCAAAATAAAGGCAAATATGGCGTTGCCGGCATATGCAACGGTGGCGGCGGCGCGAGTGCAATTGTTATTGAAAATTTACGTTAACTTGTAATAAAATATCATGTCATTGCGAGCGATAGCGTGGCAACCTCGTCGCATTCAATATGCATGCGACGGAGTTGCCGCGTCGTTCCTCCTCGCAATGATAATTTCTTGAATAAATAATTAAATATCTTAGAACTTATAATGAAGCGCTTTCTCCTCTTTGCTTTTTCACTGTTAACCTGCTACCATTGTTTTGCGCAGCATGCTGATGAAAGCGCGAATACAAAACAATTACAGGTATTTCAGGATAGTCTGGCCGACCTGGGAAAAGCGATGGTAAATAAGGAAGCCGGACCTGAACGTATAAATGCCAATTACCAGTTTATTAAAGCATTAGTAACCGCCCTAAAAGTTCCTAACTCATATAATTTCCCTTTCGATTCGGTAAAAGCTGTAACCATTGTAAATTCACCCGATAATACTTTCAGAATCATAAGCTGGCATGTAACCAATGATGATGACAGCTACCGCTTTTATGGTGCTATACAAATGAATACAAACGGCGCTTTACACCTAATCCCTCTTGAAGATTATTCCCCATTATTAAAAAACCCGGAGGATTCAGTTGTTGATAACCGTAAATGGTATGGTGCCCAATATTATAAGATTATAAAAGTTGCTGCCGAAAAACCCTATTATGTGATGCTTGGGTGGAAAGGTTATACGGCAGATGCAACTAAAAAAGTAATTGAAGTACTATCCTTCAACCAAAAAGGGGCGGCTGTTTTTGGCATGCCTGTTTTTGACAATAAGAAGGGGCAAAAAAGAATAATTTTTGAATATACCCGCCAGGCATCGATGCTGTTAAAATATATACCCGAGCAACACCTTATTGTGTTTGATCACTTATCCCCTCCTGATAATAAATACAAGAACAGACCCGAAATGTATGGCCCTGATCTTACCTATGATGGCCTCCGTTTAAAAAATGGCAGATGGGAGTTTGTTCAGGATATGGATATGAGAAATGTACCCAGCGAACAGGATAATAATTATATCGATCCTAAAAAATCGGCAGATAGCATAAAAATGACCGGACAATAAACAGGAATTAAAGTGCTATTAACCGTTTATAATTAAAACATTAACGAGGTAGCGCCAACAACTTTCAATATAAAATTTTGATTTAACAGAATTATAGTATTTTAGCCGAAATTAACTGATCTCATGGTTCAAGACACATTGACTGCGGAGAGCACTCCGAAGAAGTCAAAATACCCAAAAAGCGTACCTTTTATTATAGGTAACGAAGCTGCCGAGCGTTTCAGCTTTTACGGCATGCGTTCAATATTAGTGACCTTTTTGGTGGCTCAATTTTATAATCCCACTAGTGATAAATTACTGTCGACAGTGGCCGATGCCAAGGCAAACCAAATGTCGCATCTATTTGTAACCGTGGCTTATGCACTCCCCTTTGTTGGTGGTTTGGTTGCAGATTGGTTTACCGGGAAATACAAGATCATTTTATATATATCGATAGTTTATTGCATGGGGCATTTGTGCCTGGCCATGTTCGACTCAAGCCTGAGCGGCTTTACCTTCGGACTTGTGTTGGTAGCTATCGGCGCAGGTGGCATAAAATCATGCGTATCAGCCAATGTCGGCGATCAGTTCGACGCTTCGAACCAGGATCTTTTATCAAAAATTTACGGATGGTTTTATTTCAGTATTAATGCAGGCTCCGTATTATCAACACTGGCAATACCTTACATCTATCAAAACTATGGCGCAAAATGGGCCTTTGGTATACCGGGTATTTTAATGGGCTTAGCTACTATAATTTTCTTTTCCGGAAGAAAACTATATGTACGGGTACCTCCATCAGGTGTTAACCGGGACAATTTTGTTTTTATTACTTTTTATGCATTAACACATCTTAGTCATAAAAAACCGGGCGAATCATGGTTGGATGTGGCTAAAGAAGCACATAATCCTGAAAGAGTTGACGGTGTAAAAGCTGTTTACCGTGTAATGGCGGTGTTCTTTTTCGCCCTGGCATTTTGGGCCGTTTGGGATCAGTGCCTTTCAGAATGGGTATTGCAAGCCGCCCACCTCAACCGAACTATCAATTTAGGTTTTTATCAATTCACAGTAATAGCCGGGCAAATATCAACTGTTAACGCGGTGTTCCTGCTTATATTTATCCCGGTGTTTAATTACTGGGTTTATCCATTCTTTGACAAGATCGGTTTGAAAACTACGCCATTGAGGCGCCTTGGTACCGGCCTGGTGTTAACTGCATTAACCTTTGTTATTATCGCCTTAATACAAACAAGCATCGATCATGGCGGTACACCATCAGTATGGTGGCAGGTATTAGCTTATATCGTGTTATCGGCCGCCGAAGTGTTGGTATCCATTACAGGCCTGGAATATGCCTATACCCACTCCCCAAAATCAATGAAAAGCACCATGACGGCTATTTGGCTTTTGGTGGTTTCGCTGGGTAACTATATCACCTCGGGTGTAAACGGATACATCGCCAATAAAGGCACTTTTGCGCCTTACCTTGCAGGGGCAGGCTATTATTGGTTCTTTGTATGCTTTATCTTGGTTTTTGTAGTAGCGTTTATGTTTGTTTCGCCACGTTTAAAAGAACACAACTATATTACTGACCCTTATATAGATGACGCTGAACATAACAAGATAATTGCCGACACAAATAATTTATAAATAAAATATACGTTAGTGAAAAACAGGAAGGTTTAACACCCTTCCTGTTTTTTTATTTTTTATACACTATAAAATCACCTATTTTTGGCGATTGATTTTTCAGCAACACAACCAAACATTTTTTAAGTGCCCGATAGCATAGTTATTATACCAACCTATAATGAGAAGGAGAATATTGAACGGATGATCCGTAAGGTTATGTCCCTTCCTCATGATTTTCATTTACTCATTATTGATGACGGCTCACCTGATGGCACACAGATCATTGTAAAAAACCTGATGAACGTATATCCTGAGCGCCTTTTTATTGAAGAGCGTGCAGGGAAACAAGGTTTAGGCACCGCATATATTCACGGTTTTAAATGGGCATTAGCACATCAGTATGACTATATATTTGAAATGGATGCCGATTTCTCGCACAATCCGGATGATCTGTTAAAATTAAGGCAGGCTATCATTGATGGTGCCGATGCAGCCATTGGCTCGCGCTATATTAATGGTGTAAACGTGGTTAACTGGCCAATGAGCCGTGTACTGATGAGCTATTTTGCATCGGTTTATGTACGTTTCATTACAGGCATAAAAGTTCAGGATTCTACTGCAGGCTTTATGTGCTATAAACGTAAGGTTTTAGAAACCATTAGCCTTGATAAGATAAAGTTTGTCGGCTATGCTTTCCAGATCGAGATGAAATATACGGCTATAAAGCATGGCTTTAAACTGGTGGAGGTGCCCATCATATTTACCGACCGTACAGCAGGAACCTCAAAAATGTCGACCAGCATATTCCGTGAAGCATTTTTAGGAGTGATACAAATGAAGATAAACAGTATTTTCAGGAAGTATCCTGAAGGATGATAATTAGTCCGAAAGACGGCAAGTCGGAAAGACCGAAAGTTTTTCTTTTCATCTGATTTATTCTTACGGACTTTCTGACTTACGGACTTCCCGACTTCATAAAAAAATACTAATTTCGTTGGTAATGAACGAGCATCTTGATCCCGACCGCGAACGCCTCTCTCCTACTGAACGTGATATTGAAAAAGTATTGCGTCCACAGGTATTTGAGGATTTTACGGGTCAGCATAAAATATTAACCAACTTAAAAATATTTGTACAGGCCGCCCGCCAACGCGGCGAATCGCTTGATCACGTGCTCTTACACGGCCCTCCCGGCTTGGGCAAAACCACCCTATCGCACATTATTGCAAATGAGATGGGGGTTGGTATTAAGATAACTTCAGGCCCTGTATTAGATAAACCCGGCGATCTTGCAGGCCTGCTTACCAACCTTGAAACGGGCGACATCTTATTCATTGATGAAATCCATCGCCTTAGTCCGCTTGTTGAGGAGTATTTATACTCAGCAATGGAGGATTTTAAGATTGATATTATGCTTGAAAGCGGACCGAATGCCCGGTCGGTGCAAATTTCTTTAAACCCATTTACATTAGTTGGGGCTACTACCCGTTCCGGACTGCTTACAGCTCCGCTACGTGCCCGTTTTGGTATTAATTCAAGATTAGAATATTACGATGCTAAGCTATTAACTACTATTGTATTACGCTCGGCAACTATATTAAAAACCCCGATAAGCGATGAAGGCGCATACGAAATTGCCCGCCGTAGTCGCGGTACGCCACGTATTGCCAATGCACTGCTTCGCCGTACCAGAGATTTTGCCCAGATAAAGGGAGATGGTAACATTGATACCGCTATTGCCAAATATGCCCTTAACGCGCTGAATGTTGATGAGCACGGCCTGGATGAAATGGATAACAAAATACTGGTAACTATCATCGATAAGTTTAAAGGCGGCCCAGTGGGCTTAAAAACCATTGCCACCGCCGTTGGTGAGGACGAAGGAACTATTGAAGAAGTTTATGAACCCTTTTTAATACAGGAAGGCTTTTTAATGCGCACCGCGCGCGGTCGTGAGGCCACTGAAAACGCTTATAAGCACTTGGGTAAAATTAAACTGGGCGGCAATCCCTCATTATTTTAGTACAACTTTATTATTCAGTACTAAACAGCAAAAAAGTTACAATTACTATTGTAGCTAAAGGTTATAATAACGTGTATATTAACGGCTTGATTGTAATAGTTAACAATCTCAGATCAATAAACCGAATTCTTCCTTTATTCTGCCAAAATGAAAACTAAATTGTTTATCAAAAGCTTGAATTGCTGCAAAATATTTATTTTATCAGTAGCATTAATTAGCATATCTATAACTGCATCATATGCGCAAACGCCTTTACGCCTCGGCGTTGCCGGATTAAACCATAATCACGTATATAATATCTTAAATAAGTACAGGGATGGTAAGGCCGATATTGTAGGTATAGCTGAACCTAATAAAGCCTTATGGGCAAAATTTGGCAAGATCTTTCATATCCCGGATTCATTGTTTTTTACCGATTTGAAAACAATGGTATTAAAGAAAAAACCCGATGCTGTTTTAGGGTATAACGCCGCTGCAAACCATGTGGATATTGTTGAAGTATGTGCGCCGTTGGGTATCCCGGTTATGGTTGAAAAGCCATTGGCTGCTACTTTGGTACAAGCGGTAAGAATAAGGGAACTGGCTGAAAAATATCACGTCAAGGTATTAACCAATTTTGAAACTACATGGTACCCATCAAACTGGGATATTTACAACACCGTAAATACAGGCAGTATAGGCCCCATTAGGCGAATGGTGGCTCATGACGGGCACCAGGGACCGAAAGAAATTGGATGTAGCGAAGAATTTTTAGCCTGGCTTACCGATCCTGTATTGAACGGAGCAGGCGCGCTTAACGATTTTGGCTGCTATGGCGCCGACCTGATGACCTGGATGATGCATGGCGAAAGACCAATTGCTGTAACTGCCATCGCCCGGCATTACAAACCGGATGTTTACCCGAAAGTTGAAGATGACGCTACCGTTATTGTTGAATACCATGGTGCTACAGGTGAAATAGAAGGATCATGGAACTGGCCATTCTCCATAAAGGATTTTGAAGTTTTTGGCGCAACGGGATATTTGCATGCTTTAGATACCAGCCATATAGTTAGTCGCATGCGTGAAAATATTAAAGGTGCTAAAAATGTTGAACCATTGGCCGCTCCAATTAATGACCCAATAGTGTATTTAACCGCTGTGCTTCATCACCAAATACCGGGCACCGATGATCTTTCCTCACTAAAATATAATATTATAGTGATGGAGATATTGGATGCTGCCAAAAGATCTATAAACGAAGGAAGGCGGATAGTTCTGTAAAAACAACTATGTTTAAATGTTTATAAATTAAGATTTATAACAATCAAAATATATTAATTTTGCCGGTGTTTAGAAATATTAATCATCGCCAATTACTTATGTTAAAACAAATTTTCTCTGTATTATCAATAGGCCTTTTGGGCACATTTGCCGCACAAGCGCAAGAAAATACAGCAGCCATAATGGCCCGCAAACAGGTTCCTGTAATATGCTATCATCAGATACGCGACTGGAGGCCCACTGATTCAAAAACAGCAAAGGATTATATCATTCCGCCTGCAGCATTCAGAGAACATATTAAAATGCTGGCCGACAGTGGCTATCATACTATATTGCCTGATCAGTTATATAGCTATTTAACCAAAGGCACTCCGCTGCCAAGCAAACCTATCATGCTAACTTTTGATGATACAGACCTTGACCAGTTTGAAGTTGCCCGCCCTGAGTTAAAAAAATATGGCTTTAAAGGCGTGTACTTTATCATGACCGTATCACTTGGCAGGCCACATTACATGTCATCGGCCCAGGTAAAACAATTATCTGATGAAGGTAATGTTATTGGTAGTCACACCTGGGATCACCACATGGTAAGCAAATACAAACACGATCCTAACCCTAAAAAGGATGATTGGGTAATACAAATTGACAAGCCTACTAAAAAGCTGGAAGATATTACCGGCAAAAAAATAGATTATTTTGCCTATCCATTTGGTATATGGAACAAAACAAACTTACCAGAGCTAAGAAAACGTGGTTTTAAAATAGCTTTCCAGTTAGCTGATAAGCGCTATCCGGAAGACCCGTTGCTAACTGTTAGAAGGATATTGGACAGCGGTTACTGGACAACAAAAACATTCGGCAATAGCGTTAGGCATAGTTTCTAATTTGTTAAAGCATTTAAGTAAAGAGCTCTTTCTAAATTTCAGAAGGGGCTCTTTTTCTTAGTCACTATTACCTATTTTACAGACACCCATCTCACAGCCTCGTCCAGCCTATCTAAGGGAAAACCTTTTGACTGACCGGGAATAATAAATCTAAAAGCATCGCTAAATAATTTCACCTCTCTTTGGTCGGTCACTATGGCTATTCTTTTCCATTGCCTGTAGTGTTTTAGTCCTAATTTCAGGTCTTTCCATAATGCACCCCATGTAAAGCTTGACACCTTGGTATCAAGCACTAACAAAAAATTAATCTTACCCTGGCTGTTAACCTGTTCATTAAGCAGCGGCGCCAATACTCGCTCAAAGTCTTCATCCCTCACCTCACCGGTAGCATGTACACCTGCAACATGCGACGGTAGGTCTTTTATAAATTGCAGCATACTTAAATATTTATATAATAGTTACAAATATTATTCCAGTTAGTAGTAATAAGTAATAAAAAAACAGTTGACCATATGAATGCTGTTCAGCATAAAATTTAAAAACTGTTTAATGTATTATCTTTGTGCCATGCATTCAAACAGGTCGGCTTATAGCGAACTAATTAAAACTGAGGCGAAAAACCTTGGCTTTATGTTTTGCGGTATAGCTAAAGCCGAGTTTTTGGAGGACGAAGCACCCCGGCTGGAGCAATGGCTCAAAAAAAACATGCACGGTGAAATGCGTTACATGGAAAACCATTTTGATAAACGCCTCGATCCGCGTTTATTGGTTGATGGGGCAAAATCTGTCATATCACTAGGGTTAAATTACTACAGTGAGCATAAACAGGCCGATCCGTTGGCACCCAAAATTTCAAAGTATGCTTATGGCGCTGATTATCACCAGGTAATAAAGGATAAGCTCAAGCAGTTGATGGAGATAATCAATGAGAAAATAGGCGAAGTTGGCGGTCGCGCGTTTGTGGATTCAGCACCGGTGCTGGATAAAGCCTGGGCAAAAAAAGCAGGCCTGGGCTGGACAGGCAAGAACTCTAATCTTATCAATAAAAAATCAGGTTCCTTCTTTTTTTTAGCAGAGCTGATCATAGACCTTGACCTGGAATACGATATAGAACCTACGGCCGACCATTGCGGCAGTTGCACACGTTGTATTGATGCCTGCCCTACCGAAGCTATTGTAGCGCCTTATATTGTTGATGGCAGCCGCTGCATATCATACCTCACCATCGAACTTAAAGACGCGATACCACAGGAATTTAAAGGCAAAATGGATAACTGGATGTTTGGCTGTGATATTTGCCAGGATGTATGCCCATGGAATAAGTTTTCGGTATTAAACAATGAACCGTCATTTAAAGCAACACCCGAACTGTTGGATATGAATAAAAACGACTGGACAGATATTACCCAGGAAGTATTTCAAAAAGTATTCAAATCATCAGCCGTAAAACGCACCAAATTCAGCGGCCTGACCCGCAATATTGAGTTCCTGCGGAACAGTTGATTAGTGATTTGAGGTTAGTGATTAGTTACTTGCAGCTAAAATTTTACTAATCTCCAATCACTAACCTCCAATCACTAAAGCCCCTTTTTAAACTTATCTGCCAGCAATTTCAACATATCATCATTAACCGGCACTGCGGGCTCTTCCTTCTTTTTAAAAGGCTTATTATCCGGGCGATAGTTGCTATTGTTATGTGGCTTTTGATATTCCGTTTTTTTAACTGCTTGTGCAGGTGTATTTTCAACCGGTTTTGGTGTGGCGGGGCGTGGTTGCCTCTCAGCTGCTTTTTTAGCGCTAAACCTGGTATATATTTCCTCTAACTTACGTTTAGTATATAAAGGAAAATCGCCCTGCATCATCCATGAATAATAGCTAGGTTCAGAGCTAAATACATCTTCAACCCTTTTGCCTTTGTGCTTGCCAAAATTAATGGTCTCCTCGCCTTGCTCATTGTAAACCAGGCGGCCGGCAAAATCAACAGGCCTGGTTAAATTGGTGAACTTATGAAGCGCCTCAACATCATTTACTACAGGTATGCTCTTATTACCCTTCTTATCCTCCCACTCCATATTTTCATATTTGGCTATCTGGGCAAGTAAAACTTCCATAGTAGCGCGGGTATCAGCTTCAGCTGAGTGGGCATTTATGATCTGTTTATCGCAATAAAACTGGTAGGCCGCCTTTAGCGTACGCTGTTCCATCTGATGAAAGATGTTTTGCACATCAACAAAATGGCGATTATCCAGATCAAACTGAACTCCTGCGCGTAGAAATTCCTCCATCAACATAGGTATATCAAACTTATTGGAGTTAAAACCGGCCAGGTCGCTTATATTTATAAATTCAGCAACAGATGCTGCTATTTGATTGAAGGTTTGCTCATCCTTTATATCCTCGTCATAAATACCATGTATCAGCGATGATTCCAGCGGGATAGGCATTTCCGGGTTTACACGCCATGTTTTTACATCTTCGCTGCCATCAACATTTAGTTTTATAACAGATATTTCAACAATCCTGTCGGCACCTATATTAGTTCCTGTGGCTTCCAGATCAAAAAAAGCCAGTGGTTTCTTTAAATTCAATTTCATCATAATGGATCGGAAATGCAAAGGTGCAAAAGTATAATAACAAAGGGCTGATTAATTTAAAATCTTTTCAAAAAGAACTGTAATTATTTTATAATTTACTGGCACCTAAATAGTTTAACAATTATGAAAAAGCCGTTACTAATCCTCCTGATATTCATCTCCTTAACCATTATTGCAAAAGCTCAGGATTTTGACTACGGCACTTTTAAGCTCGAGGACCTGGAAATGAAGCGTTACGATAAGGATACATCAGCACATGCGGTGGTATTGAATGAGTACGGAAGATCAAAAATAGATGTAACCAGCAACGACAATATCAAGATCATTTATGAATATCATGTTAAGATAAAAATATTTGACAGCAAAGGGTTTGATCATGCAAATGTAGAGGTAATACTTAGGGACAATGATGAGGATAGTGAGACCATTGAAAACATCAAAGGTATAACAACCTACGCCGACGATAATGGATCAATAAGTAAAACCGAGCTTGAGCCGGAAAAAGTTTATAAAAGTAAGATGGATAAATACCATACACTGGTAAAGTTTGCCCTCCCATCTATACGAAACGGATGTATCATTGAGTATAAATACACTACTTATTCCAGATATCTGCAACTTTTCCCACATTGGGAGTTCCAGAGTGATATCCCTAAAATGCATTCAGAATATGATGTGCACATACCAGGGTTTTGGAACTATAATGCCTCGCTTAGGGGAAGCTTAAAACTAACAACAAATAAGGCAGAGATTGAAAGCAATTGCTTCTCTGCAGGAGGAGGCAAAAGTGATTGTTCACATTTAACTTTTGGAATGACAGATATTCCTGCTTTTATAGATGAGGATGATATGACTTCAAGAAAGAACTTCTTGTCGGCCGTGTATTTTGAACTTGCTGAATATACCAACCCATACAACGGCGCTAAAACAAAAATGGCCAAGGAATGGCGGGACGTAGACTATGATCTTAAACATTCTGAATATTTTGGAAGTCTGTTAAAGAAAAAAGACTTATTTAAAGACCGAATCATACCTGTAATTGCGGGTAAAACCGATAGCATGGCCCGTGCAAAGGCGGTTTATGAATATATTCAGAAAACCCTTAAGTGGAACGATTTCTATGCAACCGGAAGTAACGATGGTTTAAGAAAAGTACTTGAAACACATAGCGGCAATGTTGCCGAAATAAACCTGGCTTTGGCTGCTGCTTTAGAGGCTGCCGGCTTCAACGCTCAGGCCGTACTCCTATCTACACGTGAAAATGGCTTTATAAATAAGCTATACCCTGTACAGGAGGAGTTTAATTATGTAGTTGCCAAGGTTGATATTGACAATAAGCCATACCTGCTTGATGCAACAGACCCTTTACTGCCGTTTGGGATACTACCCATGAAGTGCTTAAACGACCAGGGCCGGGTTATGAGCCTTGATAAGCCTTCGTACTGGATAGACATGAACAGTACCCAGCAACGGATAATAAGAACCTCTGCGCTTGACCTGACGCTGCAGCCCGATGGCAAACTAAAAGGAACCATGGTCCAGTATTTATTTGGCTATGCAGCATATGAAGAAAGAAAAGCTATAAAAAAATTCAACTCCGTTGATGAATATGTGGAAAATCTGGATGAGCGTTCACCCAAGTTTAAGATCTTAAATTCTGAGATAAGTAACCTGGACAGCCTTGACATGCCATTGGTTGAAAAATATGAAATTGAAATAAAGAAATATGACGATCTTTATAAGGATCGGCTGGTCTTTAACCCCTATATTACTGATCATATTACACGTAACCCCTACCGTTTGCAGGAACGGAATTACCCTATTGACAGAGGTATGCCGCTTACAGAAAGGTTTACCTTAGTAGTTCACCTACCCGATAATTATATTGTTGATACTCCACCACAGGATATATCCATTGGTTTGCCAAATAAAGGGGGATTATTTGAAACGCTTTACCAGGCTAGTGATAATTCGTTTACATTTTCACACATTATACAGTTCAACAAAGCTATTTACAGTTCTGAAGAATATGCTTATTTAAAAGAGCTTTTTAATAAGATCATCCTGTCTGAAAAAGCACCGATGACTTTAAAGAAAAAAAGTTAATATATAATTTCATAAACAGGATTAATGAAACCCATACTTGTATTTTGCTTGTTATTTATTGCTGCTACTGTTAATGCACAGCAAAATTATGATGCCAGCCTCATATCAAAAGACTTGCTTCCATACGCCCGTGCCGTGGTACGAAATGAACAGATTAATGTTGAGGTAAAAGATTTTGATAATACTGTTTGTCATGTTAAAGAAGCTATAACTGTATTAAATAAAAATGGCGATAGAGCGGCTCGTATTGCGCTATATCATAATAAAAGCATCACCATAAGAGGCGTTAAGGGAGTTATTTATAATTCTTTTGGCACACAAATTAGTAAGTTTTCGGAAAGTAATTTTGAAGACAGGGGTACTACCGATGGTTTTTCTCTTTTTGAGGATATGAGGGTAAAACATTATGAACCTGCTATCACAGACTACCCTTACACTATTGAATATGAATATGAGTTAAGATATGAACAATCGCTTAATATACCAGGTTGGATGCCAAATTCGGAAACCGGAATAGCTGTTGAAAAAAGCTCTTTTAACTTTATCTGCAAGCCCGATTTTAATATTCGGTATAAAGAAATGAATATGCCATCGGGTGTATATATATCAACAAATGCCAATACTGGTTTAAAAACATATGCATGGCAGGTAAATAACCTAAAAGCAATTAAGGAAGAACCATTTGATCCTAATCCTGAGAATTATCTGAGCATGGTTAAAATTGCCCCGGTTAAATTTCAGTACGAAGGTATCGATGGCAGCTTTACCAATTGGAATGAACTTGGCAAATGGATATCAGATAAATTATTGAAGAACAGGCAAGAGGTGTCACCTGCCACAGCCGAGCAGATTATACAAATGACCAGGGGCATTACTGACCCTAAGTTAAAAGCAAAAAAAA
The DNA here is from genome assembly GCF_900105165.1 of Mucilaginibacter mallensis. Taxonomy (NCBI): domain Bacteria; kingdom Pseudomonadati; phylum Bacteroidota; class Sphingobacteriia; order Sphingobacteriales; family Sphingobacteriaceae; genus Mucilaginibacter; species Mucilaginibacter mallensis. The sequence continues at coordinate 2,245,040 of NZ_LT629740.1, read as the reverse complement.
TATACGAGTATATGCAGGGCCGAACCCGGTACGTGAGTGTACAAATAGGTATTGGAGGGTATCAGCCATTTACTGCGGGTGATGTTGACAGGGTAAACTATGGCGATTGTAAAGCGCTGGTGAATTATACGCAAGCATTATTAAAAGTAGTTGGTATCGACTCTTATTATTGTACTGTTGAGGCTAACCTATCACGTAAAATAAGCTTCCTGAGTGATTTTGCGAGTATGAACCAGGGGAATCATATTATTTTGTGCTTGCCTTTTAAAAATGATACTACCTGGTGTGACTGTACCAGCCAAACCATCCCCTTTGGCTACTTGGGAGATTTTACGGATGACCGTAATGTATTGGCATGCACACCTGAGGGTGGTAAACTAATGCATACCCCTAAATATACAGCAGAAAATAATCTGGAAAAACGAAAAGCCAGCTTTGTAATTTCTGCAACTGGTGACATGACAGGTGAGATGACCACCACCTTTAAAGGGGCTGAATATGATGACCGGGATTGGGTAATTGCGCAATCACAAGTTGAAAGGCTGAAAGCTATGCAGAATATCTACCCGATAAATAATATGAATATTGAGAAGCTGGAATTTAGTCAGGATAAAAGCCTCGATCCTTCTACCACTGAAAACATAAAGCTCAAAGCTCCCGAATTTGCATCAACAGATAATGGGAGAATAACTTTTTTATTAAACCCTGTACACCACATAGCTGTACCAAGGCAGGTACATAACCGTGTTACCAATGTTTATATAAATGAAGGGTATACCGATGAAGATGAGATAACTTACACCTTGCCTACGGGTTACCATCTGGATAGTGAAATATTACACAGAAACCTTGATTTGCCTTTTGGCAAGTATAGCGCTAGTATGAAAGTTGACGGGAACCAATTAGTTTATAAACGTAAATTCCGGTTAAATGACGGCACATACCCTAAAGATACTTACCAGGACCTGGTTGATTTTTACCAATCGGTTGCTGATGCCGATGCACATGAAATAATACTGGTTAAAAATAACTGAAGATAACTATACCGAGTATAATACCCACAATCATAATTACATATAAAAGTATTTCGTTACCGGCAAAGCGTTTATATTTTGTCCAGAATGAATAGTTTTCTTTGGGTTCTTCCATTATGTCACAAAATTACCAATTTATCATAATGGTTTGCAATAAACACGCAATTGTTAATTTACCGAATCAGCTGTAACGGTAGTTGTACCCAGATCAGTTACCGACCCGCATCTTGAAAAGTATTTATAGATGGCACCATGCAATGGTACAATAATTACTCCTTTAGATGAACTTGCGTGAACTATATAGCCATTTTGCAGGTAGACACCTACGTGACTGAATTTTTTACCATCGAAATCAAAAAACACCAGGTCGCCTTCCTTCAGGTCCTGCTCATATTCGCGTTTAATAACCAGTATTTGCTTACTGGTCATGCGTGGGATAGCTATGCCATAAACTTGCTGCTCCAATAAAAAAGCAAGCCCTGAGCAATCTATTCCGTCCTTATCTAAACCGCCAAATCTGTAGGGTGTGCCCATCCATTGATCAATAAAGGCATAAAGGCGGCCATTTTGTATATCATTTTTATCAACCCCCATCATCTCCGAATATTTATCAGCAATACTGGCTTGAGGCTGAACAATTTCGCCCGGCTCGCCTTTCATCACCGCTTTGCGGGGGTGGCATGAAGTAAGAATAGTTAAAGAAATAAGCGCTAAGAATGCAAATTTGGAGTAGCAGTTTAACTTCATACTATAAAAATACCCCTAAACTTTTCTGCCTTAAAAGTCAGTTTATTAACATATTAACATTTTTCGGTGATCGGGATAATTACGTAAAGAATTTACTGGATTTCCCGTGTCATTTTAACCGTCAAAAAGCTAAGCAGCGCTAATACTATCAGCATTGATAACCATATCCATAGCCCAAAATCATGCTTAGGTTGCGCCCCTTTACCAGTGGCATAATCGGGGTTTTTATAGGCAGTGTTTGAAGTTATTACAGGCAACCTGTCTATCGAACAATACTTTAAAAAGCTGAGGTCGTAATTAACAGTTTTGGCGAGTGAGTCGCCGGTAAGTACATAATAATCATGACCACCAGCGAGGTAGCTTATGATATATTGTTTTAACTGATAGGCGTTTACAGACGCAACGCGCAATGGATTATCATCGCCATTAAATATATCAACCCTGATGTACTTTGCTTTGGCGGAAAGCATGATATCTTGCTTACCCGATGAACTTAAAACTGTATCGCAAACCTCATCAATATTTACATTATCAAAGTTTTTATCAGTAGTATACACCACCACCCTTCGGCTGTAATATTTAGGGTCAGTTATGTTTAAATGAAGTTTATTAAGTTGATAAGGTTCAGCAAATCGGATAAAAATACTTGTTTTTTTACCTGTATCTACTTTGTTGAATTTAACAGGTGGTAGTTCAGCATACTCAGGCTGGTTTGATTGGGTTAAGTAAATGCCCGATCTTAATATTTTTACAGGAGCCTTATTCTTACCGTTTATCTGTATCTTAAAATAACGGTAATTACTTATTGGGAAACTAAACGACTGCTCATAATCAGGCTTTCCGCCATCACCGGCATCCTGCAACTGGATATCCTCTTTTATTGCAAACCATGTTTTTAGATCGTCGCTGCCAGTTAAGTTCACATTACGATTCACACTGGTATTTTTCAGATCAACCCAAAGCTGGTTAATATTCAATCTATTTACATTTTCTGAAATATAAATAGTGGCAGTATCAGTTTCCGGGCTTGAATTAACCACGGGAAATTCAATAAAACTATCCTGGTTCCCGGCTGATAAATTATTGCTTAATGCATAAGCCACGGTTTTCCCGGTATTATCAAATAACCGAATATCATACAGACCTTTAGCACTTTTAGCGATCAGGCCCGGGTTTAGTTCAATTTTATAGATCCCCGCTGAATCAATCTTTTTTATATCGGCCCGGTATTTAAAAGCATTCACCTGCGCATAGGTCGTTATGCTTTTTAATATTAAAATACAAAGTAATGCAGCTACTAACTTAACTCTTCGGTTCCCCATCATCAGCAATAATAACTTTAACTTTTTGATACATAAATGAAATAATGAGCAATAGCACACCCAGGCAAAAGAACGCGGCTATTTTACCTGCTGCGGGTATATTCTCAATATCAAATACAAATAGCTTAACCAGGGTAATTGTAAATAAGGTTAGTGATATAATGCGCAGTACCCGTATTTTATAACGCATACCCAGCCACATCAAAGCAAATGATAACACCCCCCAAATAACCGGTAATGCTGTTTTAATATACACAGTTTCAATATGATCCATAGTGGTTCCCTTAGTGTAGAACAGCAGATTGCTTAACAGACATATCTCCAAACTTAAGAACAGCACAATACCAGCTGATAAAATCCAGCTAATTGGCTTAATATAAGCCTGAAAACAAACCCTGCAAACCTTAATAAGGGCATAAAATATAAGCAGAATAAATATTGCACCTATCCAATGCGCAACAAAATGGCTGGTATCTGCAGTGTGCGCGATAAACATGGACGATTGCAGCGAAAAAAATTCCGGGGTTAGCAACAGATATACCGTTATAGTTGCAGCGTATATGCCGACTATTACTCCCCTGCTCATTTTGGTGGTGAAGAACCTGTCCGTTATCAGGCAAAAAACGTACACAAAAGCTGGCAAGTAAAGCATGAGGTATAATATATTCAGATCGGTTGCCGGGTAACGATTTAAAAACTGATGGTTGATCTCTAATGCCCCACTGCAAAATAGCAAGATTATAGCCACATAATTATAAATGGCAGGTGATATGAGAGGACCATTCTCATGCGATTTACTGGCAAAAGCATATAACACCCAGGTGCAAATGGCGGAGAATACAGTAGTAATAAAACCTTTATTAGCAATGATAGCAAAGCGTACATCCTGTGATATATACAACTGCGACCAATCCATCATCAGGCTCAGCAACATGGCTATCCATATAAGCAATGATACCAGCCGGATTAACTTTATGCTCGATTTTTGGTATAGCCAATACAGCAAAACACTTTCGGCAGCCCAAAATAAGGTAATAAAATGCCCATGCAATTGTATTGGGGCGGCTAATGAGATAAAGGTTAATGTAATGCCTATAAGCAGGTAAAGGATATTGATCTCGGCCCGTTTAGTTCTGAAAAGTACGAATGAGAACAACAAGTTTAAAGCCCCAATACTTGCTGAAAACAAGCCGCGGAACTGCTCATCATGCATCATGGTAAGCAAATACAAGCCTGTACTAAAATACAAGGCTGTATTTATGAGCAGTATGCTAAAATCAGAGGTGATGAATTTTTTATTCTCCCTGATGTTGTACGCGATGTTGATCAGGAAAAACATGAGGTATAAAACAGTGATATAAGTAAAACTGATTTGATAAGCGCCAACGGGTAATGTGTAAACAATACCTGCCAGTACCAATACCGTTAAACCAAATGCCGTAATATTAAGTACGCGCCACGATTTGAAGTAGGCAATAACCAACAAACCCGCATTTAAGGTGATTAGATAAATAAACAAAGCATTATAGTTCGCACTGCCGTTACTTACCATAAACGGGCTCGACATGCCACCTACCAATGCTATTACGGCCAGTTCCTGCTTGTCATAAAGCATTGAAAGTGCGACTGCGAAACATGTAATAACAATTAATATAATGAATGAGACTGTTTGATCAAACAGATGAAACTCATGGTAAGCCAGCGTAATGGTAAAGTAGAATATGGCCAGTCCGCCACCAACCAATACCGAACTAAATGCCTTGTAGCTATTACGCAAGCGATGCGCAATGGCTATTAATATACCGCCGCATAATATACCTATTCCAACCCTGCCTGCAGGGCCTACCCAGTTATTATCAATGGCATACTTAACAAAAAAACCGATGGCCAGCACCAGTATGGCAATACCTATCTTGTTAATCAGGTTTTCGCCAATGAACTTTTCCAGATCCGGGTATCGTTCAAAAAAAGAAAGCCGGGGTTCTTCAATTACAGGCTCAGGCTTTGGCGTTTTTCTTATATTTGAGAAAGGATCGTTAATAACCTCTATATGGCGTTCAATCTCAGGCTCTTTAGCTTTGGGCGGAGGAGGTAACGGTATATCAGGCGCTTTTTCTGATACCGGTTTTACAACGTAATCTACCTCCGGCTCAATAACAGTTTTCTGATTTTCTACTGTCGGCTTAGGCACATTAAGCCCGCGGATCATATTCTTAAGATCAATGATCTTTAACTCCAGTTCCCCTATCCTGCTATTGAGCTTGTTATTATTAGTTATTAATAAAACAATAATAATGATAAAGAATATAACATATATGGCATCCATAATTGCGGGTTTGGTTCACTAAATATAGATGAATAATTTAGAAATTATGAAATGCAGCAAACTAACATCCGAAATCGAGAATACGACATCCGAAATTATCAGCCTTTTATCACCCGCTGTATCTCATCCAGTTTCATCAAGGCCTCAACCGGCGTAAGCGTATTTACATCAAGGTTATTCAGTGTGTCACGAATCTTAACCAAAACCGGGTCATCAATACTGAACATCTGCATTTGTACCGCCTGTTTTTGCACCTTACGGATACTTTCTTTTATATGTTCGCCGCCTGTGCGTTCGTTCTCCAGCTTTTTAAGTATATCATTGGCACGGCTCAATACCCTTTGCGGCATACCCGCCAGTTTAGCCACGTGGATTCCGAAACTATGCTCACTCCCACCAGGCACCAGCTTGCGCAGGAAAATAATCTGGTGGCCTACTTCCTTTACCGATACATTAAAGTTCTTGATGCGGTTAAAGGTGTTGCTCAGTTCATTCAGCTCGTGATAATGCGTGGCGAATAATGTTTTGGCTTTCGCCGATGGATGGCTATGCAAATACTCGGCAATGGCCCAGGCTATGGAAATACCGTCATAAGTTGATGTACCACGACCTATCTCATCCAAAAGGATCAAACTCCGGTCTGATATATTATTGAGGATACTGGCCGTCTCGTTCATCTCCACCATAAAGGTTGATTCGCCTGATGATACGTTATCGGATGCACCTACCCTTGTAAATATTTTATCAACCAAGCCGATTGAAGCTGCTTTAGCCGGCACAAAACACCCCATTTGCGCCATTAACACGATCAACCCGGTTTGCCTTAGCAAGGCCGATTTACCCGCCATATTTGGCCCGGTAATAATGATGATCTGCTGCGATTCGGAATCGAGGAATACATCATTCGTGATATAAGTTTCACCCAACGGCAAATTCTTCTCAATAACCGGGTGACGACCGCCTTTTATATCAATAATACGGCTATCATTTACTTCGGGTTTAACATAGTAGTTTTTAATGGAGATAGTAGCAAAATTCAGTAATACATCTAATCGTGCCACCAGTTGCGCGTTCAGCTGGATAGGTTTAATGTATTCAGCAAGTGAATATAGCAGGTCGTTATACAGCCTTGTTTCCAGGGCAAGTATCTTTTCTTCTGCGCCCAATATCTGCTCTTCGTATTCTTTTAATTCAGGAGTGATATAGCGTTCAGCATTTACTAGTGTTTGTTTACGGATCCAATCCGTTGGCACCTTATCCCGGTGACTATGCGTAACCTCCAGGTAATAGCCAAATACGTTATTGAATGATACTTTTAATGATGGTATCCCGGTTATTTCTGCTTCACGTTTTTGTATCTCCAACAAATAACCTTTACCGCCAAACGCTATCTTGCGCAGGCGATCCAGTTCTTCGCTTATACCCTCATTCATTACGCCGCCTTTCACAATCATTACAGGTGGCTCTGGGTGTAATTCCTTTTCTATCTTATCGCTGATAAGTACGCAGGGGTTCAATTGCTCGCCGATTGCTTTTAATGGCAAACTGATCGAGCTTTCACACAATTGCTTAATAGTCTCAATGGCTTTCAAGGCCTTTTTAAGCTGACAAACCTCCCGTGGATTGGCCTTTTGTAAACCGATTTTTGATATCAGTCTTTCCAGATCGCCTATCTGGCGAATGTATTGCTGCAATGTTTCTCTTAACTCTTCCTGCGCTATCAGGTATTCTACCACACCCAAGCGATCGTTAATAGGCTTTATCTCCTTTAATGGCATCACAATCCACCGGCGCAACAAACGTGCGCCCATAGGTGAACAAGTGTTATCCAACACATCAACCAGGGTAAGCGCGTTCTCATTGTTAGAGCCAACCAGCTCCAGGTTACGGATGCTGAACCGGTCTATCCATAAATACCGGTCCTCCTCTATCCTTGATATGGCCGAGATATGCTGCAGATTCCGGTGTTCTGTTTCATTCAGGTAATGTAATGCCACACCGGCAGCAACAATACCTAAATTGAGCTTATCGATACCAAAACCTTTTAACGATTTTACGCCAAAGTGCTTTAGCAGCGTTTCATTGGCATAATCGCCGCTGTAAGGCCAGTCGTCGAGCGTATAGGTATAAAAGCGGTCGCCATAAGTATCTTTAAAATCAGATTGACGGCTTTTGGGGTAGATCACCTCACTCGGCCCAAAACTTTGCAATAGCTTATCAATGTAATCGCTATTACCCTGTGCTGTCAGGAATTCACCGGTTGATATATCTATCAGCGCTATGCCTATGCTATTTTTCTCAAAATACAGCGACGCCAGGTAGTTATTGCTCTTTTGGTTAAGTATATTATCGTTGATAGCAACACCGGGGGTAACCAGTTCAGTAACACCGCGCTTAACAATGGTTTTGGTGGTTTTTGGGTCTTCTAACTGGTCGCAGATCGCTACCCGTTGTCCAGCCCTAACCAGTTTGGGCAGGTAAGTATCCAATGAATGGTGAGGAAAACCAGCCAGTTCGGTATGTGTTGAGGCCCCGTTGCCCCTGCGTGTGAGTACAATGCCTAAAATACCGGCAGCCTTAATGGCGTCCTCACCAAATGTTTCGTAAAAGTCGCCCACGCGAAACAACAGCAAAGCACCGGGGTACTTAGCCTTTATCACGTTGTATTGTTGCATTAAGGGCGTTTCTTTGGTAGCGTCTTTTGCCAAGCGGTATACTCCTTTTTAATAGGTGGGTAAAGTTAATGCATTAGGCGGTGTTTAAACAGATTGTTGAAAATTTAGGCAGATGTGGATTGTTGAACAGCTACATCTTGTTCCATAGTATATATGAAACAAGATGTACTTTTAGATGAAAGTTTAAAAACCAAGCCCTGGTTTTACAGGTATCTTGTCTCCACAGCAGACGGAGCAGGCACTCAAATAAAAACCGCTAATATTAAGACAATAGTTAATATTCAGAACTGTGTAAGGGTTTAACAAATAGTTTTTCGATATAAAAATGCCTTTCTGTTTTATTTAAGGCACTATTTTTAAAAACAGTGCGTTTAACTTAAATATTTTAGCTTAAAGTTCAAACCCCAGAACTACAAGCACCCAAACCGTACATTCTCATAATTCTATATTTTCATATTCATATTTTTTATGATGCTTTTTTGAAAATATAATAAAAAGCTAATCTATCAAATCAAAAACTTACTCTATAAGTTATAGAGTAAAAACAATTGCAATGTTATTGCATTAACTAGCCATATGAAGATATTATTCAGCTATCTTAAAAAATACAAGTGGACCGTACTGCTTGCCTTACTAATGACAGCCATAAACCAATGCTTTGCGTTGTTTGACCCTCTCATCACAGGTAAAATAGTAGATGATTATATTGTTAAAAGAGACCTATACACCCACGACGAATACCTCAGGGGGGTATTAATGCTCATAACCTATGGGGTTGGCGCCGCGCTGATATCGCGTATAGCCAATAATTTTCAGGATTATTATACTATTACAGTTTCACAACGCCTGGGTGCCGATATGTATGCCGATGGCATGAAACATTCCCTGGCTATCCCCTACTACGATTTTGAAGATACCCGTAGCGGTGAAAAACTAGGCGTTTTGCAACGCGTAAGAAGTGATGCTGAAAACTTCATAAAAGCATCTATCAATGTAACTTTTATGGCGTTTTTTGGGATAGTTTTTGTAGCTGCATATTCTTTTTTGATAAGCTATAAAGTAACCATAGTTTTTGTGCTTTCGGTACCCATAATTACTTATTTAAGCTGGACATTATCAAAAAAGATAAAGGTTATTCACCGGGCAATTATATTAAAAACATCTGTATTAGCAGGCCGTACCCATGAATCATTAAGAAATATTGAACTGGTAAAAAGCCATGGCCTTGCCGACCAGGAAATTGAACGCTTAAATACTACAACTCACAAAATTTTAAGCCTGGAAATTGTAAAAACCAAGATCCTGCGGTTTTTAAGCTTTATACAGGGCAGTACGGTAAACGTTGTGCGCAGTATAATGGTTATGGTTTTGCTAATGCTGATATTTGATAAAGAGATATCGCCCGGACAGTATTTTAGTTTTTTATTATACTCATTCTTTCTTTTTGGGCCCCTACAGGAGTTTGGGCATATGGCCTTAACCTGGCGCGAGGCACAGATATCATTAGGTAATTTTAAGCGGCTGATGGCCATGCCGATAGAAGTAATACCTACCGATCCTACTGAGATCAACTCAATAGTTCATATTGAGTTTGACAACGTATTTTTCAAGTATAAACAAAGCAGCCGTTATGCGCTTAACGGTGTATCATTTCATGCGGAAAAAGGAGAAACTGTTGCCTTTGTAGGCCCATCGGGTTCGGGTAAAACTACTTTAATAAAGTTATTGGTAGGTTTATATAAACCCATGCAGGGCGAAGTACTGTATAACAAAACATCATCAAATGATATACACCTTGATGATCTGCGCCGTAAAATTGGTTTTGTAACCCAGGATACGCAACTATTTTCAGGAAACATAAGGGATAACCTGCGTTTTGTTAAACCCAATGCTACAGATGAGGAGTGTTTGGACGCGCTTAATAAAGCCGCTTGCCAATCATTATTAGCAAGGGCCGAAGATGGATTAGATACAATGATAGGTGAAAGTGGCGTAAAGATATCCGGCGGCGAAAAACAACGTTTATCAATTGCAAGGGCATTGTTGCGCCAGCCAAATGTGCTCTTATTTGATGAAGCTACATCAGCATTGGATTCATTAACTGAGGAAGAGATCAGTAAAACTGTGCGTAAATTATCTGAACTGAAAGACCATATTACAATGATCATAGCGCACAGGCTATCTACAATAATGCATGCCAACCGTATTTATGTACTCGAGAATGGCCACGTTATTGAATATGGCTCACACGAAGAGCTTATAAATCTGAAAGGATTATACTACGCCATGTGGAGGCAACAGGTTGGTGAGCGCAAATTACATGAGGAACTTAGCTCATTTACCCGCAAACCCGATCAGATACCCATTATGGCCGGTATACCGTTTAACCCCAAAATTTAGTATAAAACAAAGGCGGGCACTTTATAATATAAATGCCCGCCTTTGTTTTTACTACTTCATCTCCGTTATCTCTATTTTCTTATAAGGATAGGCATCCAATGTTACTGTAGCTATATTATTTTTGTAACAAAACAGCTATTAAACTGTCTACTATATATTAAAAATCATCACTATGGATGCATCACTTATCACCACAAGTACCGGTTTAGAAGGATATCGTATTATTAAACATTTAGGCGTTGTACGCGGTATTACCGTGCGAAGCCGCAGCGCTTTAGGCAACATTGCAGGTGGCTTTCAGTCGCTTTTTGGCGGCCGGCTATCTATTTATGTTGAACTTTGCGAAAACGCCCGTGAAGAGGCTTTTGTATTATTGGCGCAGCATGCCCAGGCTTTGGGTGCTAATGCCATTATAAACATGCGTTACGATGCCAACGAGGTAATGCAGGGCATTACCGAAGTATTGGCATACGGAACTGCTGTAATAGTTGAGAAAATTTAAGGCTTAACTGGCCTTAAGATGATCGGTTTTGTGCACCGGGCTTTTTTCAGGTGGTGTTGAGGTTATTTCACCAAACTCATTGACATAGGCCATCATGCTTTCAAGACTGCCATCGGCCTGGTTTTGCTGGCGCTCCAGCTTACGTTGTTCTTTATCTTCTTTCTTTTTCTGCCTGTTTTTTTCAAGCTGCTTTTTCATGAATGTTGCCTGTGATTTTGCCATAAATTACATTTATTAGTTAGAAAACTCCGTTTAACCACTTTGTTAACAATGTTTCCTGTTTGATTAGACGGAACGGGGGCAAAAATCAATTTCGAGCGCGGCAACAGGATGAGCAGCTAAGGAAAATGGTCTGATCAAAAAAAGAAAACGGTTAGCGGGTTAAGCTATAGAGGAGTGTGAATTATATCCTGTTTAATGCAAATATACGCATTTGGCGGCAACATCCCTAATATTATCGGAGGTTATAGCCTATTTAAAGTATGAGAGTGGTATCTCTTTCCACATGCCATGGGCCAGGTGACCTATAAGCAATTCATATACAAGATAAACTGGCCAAAATATATAAGTAATGAGTAGTACAATAAGATTATGGTTATAATACCAGCTTATCATTAACGAGTATAAGCCTAAAAGGAAATATAATATGCTTGAATCTCTTTTATCCATTTTAATGTCGTACCGGGGTCTAGCTGTGAAATTACACTTTTTTTTGGAAAACAAATAAACTGTATTTTTTTGAAATTGAGTACCGCGTATGTTCGGTTAAAGTAACCTCTAACTTAAAAATATGTTAATTACCTATAATATGTTAATAATTTTTAGTTTAGTTTATATATAAACTAGTTACAATAAACTATGTTTGTTAAAACAAATGTCCCTGTAGGGGGTTAAATTAAAAAAACAATTTAAACTAATTATGGCAACATCACAAAGCGGCGGTATTACCGCCTATTCTGTAAAAACAAAAACCAAGAATGTACCCATGATCGATCCGGTTATCGATGTGAAATCAGGCAGGTATATTGCAACTGGTAAAGACAGTGCAGGCAACAAAATGGCTGCAATTATGAGTAAAGCTACAGCAGAAGGACACATTAGCAGCGGCAATGCTAAAAAAGGCTCTGGCTGGTAAGATATTTTTCGTCTAATTAATAGCATTGTTGCCTGTAACAGGGCTTCAATGCTATTTTTTTATAGGACAGTATCCCTTCCCCACATAGGTATATCATATCGAAAAGGCTATCATCCCCAAAAATCAAATCTTTAACTAAACAAACTCCATAATGCTGAGTAATTTAGAAAGATTGCCTGGCACACAAATCCTCTTGCATTCAGGCCTGTAAAATCCACGTTACTTCTTCATTGGCTATCAACATTATAATATATTTAATTGTAAAAAAAATGTTAAAGCATGTTAAACTACTTATGCTGTGCTTTTAAATAGATATATTTAACCGCTTAACCGCTGTATCTTTTATTTCAATTCATGTTGATGATCTTAAGAAAACTTTTACTTACTGCCTGCTTATCGTTAGTTGTAGCATTATCCGCCTTTGCGCAGGATGATAGCGTGGCACTAACAACTATTATTTCAAAAACCTCAAAATTTGCCACAAACTATCCTGTTGAAAAGGTTTATCTCCATTTCGATAAGCCCTACTATGCTGTTGGCGATACCATATGGTTTAAAGCTTATGTAACCATACAGGATCATCAATTATCGGCATTAAGCAAAATTGTTTATGTTGATATGATCACTAATCATGATTCGGTGGTGCAATCGTTACGCCTGCCTGTAGTTAATGGTGTTGCAAGTGGCAGTATTGTGCTCCCTCAGGTTTCATTTATGGAGGGCAATTACCATGTGAGAGCATATACCAACTGGATGCGGAACTTTGACCCAGCCTACTTTTTTACTAAGAATATAACGGTAGGCAATACTGTAGATGAGAGAAACCCTGTAAATACACATATTTCATTCACCAATTCACTATCAGGCGGAGTCGAAAAAATTGATGCCAAAATTATTTATAAGGATCAGGATGGCGTAGCTTATATCAATAAAAAAGTATCGTGGAAAGTGCAGTCAGATGATGAAACAATTGATAAAGGCAAGGGCACAACCGATCAGAACGGTGTGCTAATCCTTAGTTTTTCAAGTAATAAACGTGGTTCATTCGGAACAGCCGATCTGATTACCGACATTGATCTCAATTATAAAAAATCCATTTCCAACTCGTTTTCTTTAAAAACGGCAGCGATACCAAAAGATGTACAGTTTTTCCCTGAAGGTGGCAATATCATAAATGGCATCCACACAAAAGTTGCTTTTAAAGCCATTAGTTCCAATGGTTTAGGTGTTGAGATTAAAGGCACTGTAACTGACAATGACAACAAAGTTGTTGTAAATTTCACATCGCAGCATTTAGGGATGGGGATGTTTACTTTAACACCTGAAACAGGTAAAAGCTATAAGGCAAACGTAACCTTTCCCGATGGCACACAAAACAGTTATGACCTGCCAAGAATAATGGATGAGGGGATCGACCTATCGGTAAGCAATACCAACCCTGATAGCCTGAACCTTAAAATATCTTCAAATCCTGATTTCTTACAAAAATTCACCAATACGCGGTTTTATATTGTGGCCCAGAGCGGTGGTGTAATTTATTATGCCGCGCAAACTAATTTACACAGCTTAACTTATTCTGCAGCAATACCAAAAGCCAAATTTCCTACGGGCATTTTACAAGTATCCCTCCTATCATCTGAAGGTGATCCGTTAAGCGAAAGAATAGTTTTTATACAACATAATGACCAACTGAACGTAGCTGTAAATACAGATCGCCCTTCATATACGCAAAGGCAAAGGGTTAAAATGACCATGACTGTAAAAAACAAGGATGTGCCGGTTTCAGGTAGCTTTTCATTAGCTGTTATTGATGAAAGCAAGGTGCCATTTGATGAAAACGCTGAAACCACGATTCTATCAACCATGCTGCTAACTTCTGATCTGAAGGGCTATATTGAGAAACCTAACTATTATTTCAACCATGTTGATGACGCTAAAGTAGCCGATCTGGATATCTTGATGCTTACCCAGGGATATCGTCGTTTTACTTATAGTGATATTGTTTATGATAAAACCCCAACTATCTATTTTTTACCTGAACAGGGGATAAACATATCAGGTATATTAAGGGCAAGCAACGGTATGGCTGTATCTCGCGGCAATGTGCATTTAACCATTCCCGATAAAATATACTATAAAGATGTAATTACAGACCCATCGGGTAATTTCCTGTTCCAGGATTTAACGTTCCAGGATTCGTCTCAAGTAATATTAAATGCCAAGAATAATACCAACGGAAAATTCATGGAGATAAATGTTAATGCTGATACTTACCCCACTTTACAAAAAAATGTAAACTCGGCCGATAACGTAGCCAATATTGATAGCATGCTTACTACCTACCTCCTGAACACTAAAAAACAATATGCAGGTAACCGCGTACTTAAAGAGGTAGTTATTAAAGCAAAGAGTGAAGTTAAAAAGCCAAGCCATTTGGATTACCCATCATTAGTGGGATTAAGCCCGCAGCCTGATCATATGATAGATGGTTCGCAGCTTTCGGGGTGTAACGTATTACTTGACTGCCTTAGAGGTGCCGCATTTGGACTGACCTATGATGTTGACGATTTTTACATAACCCGTGACTATATGCAGGGGAACAAAAAAACACCTGTACAAGTATATTTTAACGGTATGCCCGTTGAAACAAACTATCTGAATAATATCGATCCGAAAACTGTAGAATCGGTAGAGATATTTTTAAATAACGGCATAACCAATATAGGCGCCATGAATAATACCAAAGGCGTGCTGGTCATCAACTCCAAAAAGATACCTAAGGGTGAAAAGATCAGCCTTGCTGAATTGAAAAATCTTATCCCGCAAAAGAACCTGATAACTATTAGCCCAATGGGATATGCCAAAGAGCGCCAGTTTTATATACCGAAATATACGGTTGCAAGAACTGCCATGGAAGTTCCTGACTATCGTACCACTGTTTATTGGAACCCCAAAATAATAACCGATAAAGCAACAGGCAAAGCCTCATTTGAATTTTTTAATTCAGACGGAAAAGGAACCTATAAAGCAGTTATTGAAGGACTTGATATTGATGGCAACATAGCACATTATGTTTACCACTATAAAGTAGATTAATAACAATTTACCCCAAACAAAAGGGCGCCGTACTTAATATTAAGTACGGCGCCCTTTTTATTAGCATTAATCTCTCTACACGTTCAAAATACTTTTAACATAGGCACAGCTTTTGGCGATACTTACATAAGGGTCTATATCAGTATAGTTTTCCTGCTCGACAATAAAGTGCTTAATACCTCCCAATTTTGCATAACCCATAATTGATTTAAAATCAATAGTACCATTGCCTACTTCTGTATTCTTCTCGTGGTTAGCTTTATCCATATCCTTTATATGGAAAGCAAAAAACCTACCCGGATGCGCTTTTATAATAGCCGTTGGATCCTGCCCTGTACGCACTACCCAATAAAGGTCCATTTCCATACTCACCAATGCGGGATCAGTTTTAGCTAGTATAGTATCGTAAAAAGTGGTACCATCAACCGGTTTCCATTCAAAATTATGATTATGGTAGCCAAGTTTTAAACCCGACTGTTTACATAACTCACCTGCATTATTCAGTTTATCGGCAATGTTATTAAAGTCGCTAACCGTTTTTATATAGGCATCATTAAGGTGAGGTACTATCACATACTTCATTCCGGTAATATTGGCGGCTTCAATATAAGTTTTTAGCTCATCCGTTTTGCCTGCTCCCAAAAAGCTATCAAATTCAAAATGGCCGCTTGGTGTGCTCAAGCCATTATCCTTTAACAGCTTGCTGAAATCATTTGCATTAAGCCCCCAAAAACCATCAGCTTTACTATAGCCAAAAGGCTCAACTTCTTTATAACCGGCAGTAGCTACTTTTGCTATTACGCCTTTTACATCTGTTTTTATCTGGTCGCGCAGGCTATATAGTTGTAGTCCTACTACCCTATCTTTTGCCATTGCTTTTAACAATTCAGGGGATACCATCAATCCCGCCGACACAAGGCCGGCTTGTGTTAAAAATGTTCTTCTATTAGTCATATAATTGATTTATTCAGTAATTAGAAGCAAGAGCCAAGAATCCGGAAACAAGAAGCTTCGATTTTATTTTATCTTGACTCCTGACTCTTAATTCCTGGCTCTTTTATAAATTAAACTCCTACTTTCCAGCCGTCCCTGTATTCCCTTTTCACAAATTGGTTTACATCGTCAAAATTGGTTACCCGCATGGCATTATTATCCCATTGTAGTGTAATGCTATCACCAGGATAGGTAACTCCTTTGCCATTAGCATTCGGTTTTTGTATGCTATGCCCCCTTATAGATAAATTAGCCATTAATAAGGCCTCTGTTAACGGACCTGCCAGTTTAAATGGAGAGCTTACATCATCAGGTTTGCCTGCAATAGCAGCTTCAACCCATTGTGCATAGTGACCATCTTGCCCGCCAGGCACGCGCTTTATAGTTTTTGGAACATTTACCTCTTTAGTGCGCGAAGTAGGCAGTAATTGCGGGTTGATAGAATAAGTGCTTGCCATCATTTTGCCTTTGGTACCAATAAACAGCATACCGTTACCGTCATCGCCAAATTCTTCGTTAGGGCCTAATTCCGCAGGCCTTTCGGGCTGTATGCCCCCATCCATCCAGTGTACGGTAACATCGCCTTTTGTTTTTTCGGTTTTTGGATAAGTTAATGTGATATGACTTGATGGAGGACAGCTATCAGGATAATAAGCTTTCTCAAAAGGCCCTGTATATACCGTACCTATACTTGACTGCACATTTTTTACATATTGCAGATCAAGCACCCGGAACGGGGCTTCCATTATATGACAACCCATATCACCCAGCGCACCTGTTCCATAGTCCCACCAACCGCGCCAGTTAAAAGGAGCTATGCCATCCATATAATCCCTGTATTTTGCCGTACCCAGCCAAAGATCCCAGTTCAATTCTTTAGGCACAGCTGCTTTTGGCGGCCAATGCACTCCCTGAGGCCATACGGGGCGGTCTGTCCAGCAATAAACGGTGTGTACATCGCCAATTTCACCAGCATCATACCATTCGCGCAATTGCCTTACACCATCATTTGATGCTCCCTGGTTACCCATTTGGGTAACTACTTTATATTTTTTTGCAGCTTCGGTTAAAGCGCGGGCCTCATAAATATCATGTGCCATTGGTTTTTGCACATATACGTGCTTGCCCAGTTGCATAGCCGAAAGCGCAACAATGGCGTGGTTATGATCGGGTATAGATACTGATACGGCATCGAAGCTTTTCTGCTCCTTATCCAGCATTTCGCGCCAATCGCTGTAAAATTTCGCTTTAGGAAATTTACCTACCGTTCTAGCCGCACTACGGGTATCAACATCGCATAAAAATGCTATTTCGGCCTTACCACTGGCATAAAAATTGGCAATATCACTACTCCCTTTACCACCAGCGCCGACAGCTGCTATTACCAGGCGGTCACTTGGGGCTGTATAGCCTTTGCCGCCTAATACGTATCGTGGAACTATCATTATACCGGCAGCTGCTATTGAACTGCTTTTAATAAAACCCCTGCGTGAAGAGTTTAATGAAGAAGTGCTTTTTTCCTCGCTCATAAAATATAATTTGGTTGTTTTTAGTGGTTGAATACCTGTAATAATATCAACAATACAGGTTTATCAAACATAATAAAATATTTAGAAAAAAGCATTTAGCTACAAATATGTTACTCAATATCCCCACCTGTTCATAACCTTCAAATCCAATTTCGAACATTCCAGCGGATCCATGCCCTGGTACTCTTCCTGCTCAATAATAAATTGTGAAGTACCACCTATTTTACGGGCTTCTTTTAATATATCTTTTAGCGGTAATATACCCTTACCAAGTACAGTGTTTTCATATTTGCCATCGGCATTTTTAATCTGGTCTTTTACATGCATCAGCTCAAACCTGCCGGGATATTTTTTAATATAATCAAGCGGCATGGCACCTGTTGGGTACATATTGCCAATATCCATTTGTTGTGCTACTAAGTCGGGGTCGGTGTTGACCAGCATTACATCGTACAAGGGAATGCCGTTAAATAGCGTGGCAAATTCAAAATCGTGGTTATGGTACCCAAACTGCAGGCCTTGTTTATGACATAATTCGCCGCATTTGTTAAACACATTCATGAATTTCTTAAACGCGTCAATATCCTTTAACAGATCATTGTCCATACCCGGGCTTATAAGGTACTTCTGCCCTACTTCAGCAGCATCGGCAACAGCATGCTTCCATTCATCTGTAAAATCGTTGCTGGCGGCATTCCAATGCTGTTGTGTTAATGTTACGTGCCCACTGGTCATGTTTAAATGGGTATCGTCCAATACTTTTTTAAAATCCTTAACCGAATAGCCATAAAATTTACGATCACTGTAACCGGCATGCTCCACCTGAAAATACCCCATATCTGATAATTTTTTCAATGTACCGGCCGGGTCGGCATGCATGGCATCGCGCACAGTATAAAGCTGCAATCCCAGCCGTTCAATTTTTTTGGCCGATGCGAATAGGTGCTCAGGCATAAAAGCGGCACCGGCAGCTAATACCGCACTATTTCTTAAAAATATTCTTCGTGAATTTTGTATCATTATTATTTAGCTATTGGATATACCGGGAATAACAATTTTGAATTGCTTACAAAAGCGATGTGCTTACTATCAGGCGACCATGATGGGGTATTGATAGTGCCCTGCCCACCATATAAATAGGCAATAACTTTTGCAGGGCCGCCACTGATAGGCATTAACCTTAAATAAACATGCCTGTAAAAAGGATGGTCGCCGGGTGATACCTCATTTTTATTAAAGGTGATGAAGACTATCCATTTGCCGTCAGGCGATATATGCGGGAACCAATTATCATAATCATCATTAGTGATCTGCATTTGCTCGCTGCCATCGGGTTTCATTCGCCATACCTGCATTAAACCGCTGCGTACCGAACAGAAATAGATATATTTTCCATCAGGTGTGTACTCAGGCCCGTCATCAAGCCCAGGAGCGGCAGTCAGTCTTACCTCCTCGCCGCCTGCAGAAGGTATACGGTAGATATCGTATTCGTTATTCCTGTCACCACAAAAAACCAAATACTTGCCATCCGGCGACCAGCCATGCATATATGACGGTCCTATTTTATTCATGCGTTTGGCATCACCGCCTTTTGATGGTAGAGTATAGCCTATCGAGCCATCTTTTTCACTATTGCTAATGGCCAGCATTTTGCCATCAAACGAAAGCACATGGTCGTTATTATTATTGGTGGCTACACCAGTATTGAGCACCGCGGGGGTGTTTGTTGCCAGGTCATATTTATAAAGCAGTCCATTGCTGTTATAGATCAAATATTTTCCATCCTTTGTCCAGTTTGGGGCCTGTAATGATTCCGGCGACTGATAAATGATCCTGCTGTTTTGAGTTTCAATGTTGAGGATATGTATAGCGCTGCCGATATGTTGCTGATAGCCATTTTCGCCATTAGCCGGCACCACAATACGCACGTTATGGAATAAGGCTGATTCGGTAACGTTTGGATTATGGGAACACACAAACAGCCCTACGTATACCTCATCACCCAAGTCAAGACTATCTATCTGCTCAGTTACAAAAGTATCCCCATTGCGGGCTACAGACATGATATAGGTATTGCCTTTTCTCTCCAACTGAATAATATCCGCCGATGTGAGTTTAGACTTTATCTCCTCAGTAATAGCACCCGTGGAGCGCCTGAACTGCAATGAAGTTAATCCATCACCATGCACAACAGCGTTGACATGCTTTGAGTCGGAATCGAGCGAAGTCCTTACCATCCAGCCCATTTTACGGTGCATTTCAACACCCTTGCCAATAAAGGCGGCATTGGTGGTAAGTATAAAATCACCTTTCATGCGCTTCCATACAAAATGAAAATTATCATGATTAGTCCATATATTTTGCCCCGAACCTGATATTTTATATTGCTGCAGAGCAGGGTCATAACTGGCCGTACCGGCGGGTTTAACGCTACCTACATCAGATTGACCATCAAATATCCCTAATGTTGTTTGCGCATAAGCTTTATCAAAAAACAGCGCAAGCGAAAAGCATAACAATAAGTAGCTCAGTTTTAATTTCATATAATTGGCGGTTGTATTAGTAATTTAGGATTCACTAAGTTAACTATTACATTATTAAAAGGTATAGTGATTTTTTATCCCAAAGTTGTCTTTTTCCGCCAAAAACAAAAAAAGGAGATGCAAAACACATCTCCTTTATATTTTATTAAAACATCGGTCTTTTTACAGATCGGCAACTAATGCCTTTTTAGTTTCTTTTGCATAAGCCTTAGCTGCTGCCTTAGCCGCCGCGGGCTCGGCACAATAAGCTTGATAAAATTCTTTTTTTGAGTCGCGGTAATGACTTACTGCGCCTATCATGCTTAACAATTTTATATAACACCATGCCAGATCGAGCTGGTAAGGTTTAAAACCTGAACGAGCGCTTTTAGGGTACAAGTGATGGTTATTATGCCATTCGCCTGCTACATAGCCCGGCCATATTTGGTTTATTGACATATCCTCACGGTTATAATCAACACCATCACGGCGTTTATCTTCGCCCTTACCATGGCCTTCATAGTTATAAGTACGTACACCTACAGCCCAAAAACCTGCTGCGCCAAACATGGCACATACCAACCCGAAACCACCTAAAAGGTAAAAGGCCGCGAACCAGAAGCTCCAGTTTAATATCACACTGATAATTGTGCGTACAGGCGAAGCCAATGTTCCCCATTTTTGATATTGCACATAGCTATTAGTATTTACACCGGTATGGCGCATTAAATTAACGCATTTGCCGTAGTTCTTCTCCGTCATGCTACGGTTTATAGGCTGATGATTTACATCGGCCAGAAAGCAATATAAAAACCCGCCTGATGCATTATAAGGATCGCCGGGCTGATCAGATAATGCATGGTGCACGTGGTGCGATATGGCATATATCTCTTCAGGGATAATTCTAAGGGTAAGGTTCTGGGTAAAAAATCGCCAGAATTTATTACTGAACTCATAGGCGCCGTGTGTACAATAACGATGATGCCATATGGTACCATGTGTACCCATAACTATCATGCTATACACGAAAGCTGCTATTAATAGCTTAAACGAGAAGTATTTAAAGATAAAAATGAATAAAAATGGCGCTAAACAAACAACCATCATCCAGCTCATGAATGAAAGCCAGTTCTTTTTGTTTTTAAAGATGTTTAGCCGTTTAAAGAACTCTTTTAGTATTTGATTGGAACTCGGTTCCGAAAGGTTACCACACTCATCTCTCCACCCATACGAGGGCGGCTCCAGCACGCTGTCTAAGAAAGCCATTAGTTTAAAAAATTAGATTTGATCCAGTATCGGAATAAATTAGTAGTCAGTATCGGATAATAGTTATAATTCAGTATCGGAAATTACGCTTGTAAGGTATGTATTAATTATCGAAGCAAAGAAAATATGTTAGAACCCTGGAGAGTAATAATCAAAGGGAACAAAATAAGTGACGGAGCCGAAATAAAATTTCTTACTATATTATAACGATAGGTTCTGTTTTAAAGTATCAATGTGTCATAATAAAATCATAATCTTTATTCAGACACTATACAACGTTCACCACCAAGCATTAATTTACATTGTTCAAAATCATTTGGCATTCTGATCGCATCTGATTCTTTCCTGTAATTTTGCTTTAGCTCCTTACGTCGCCGCGATTCTAAAAACCGCCTTACGTCTTCCCTGTTTTCCAGTATCAAACCCGGAACCTGCACCAGGTTATTATCTTCATCCTTGGCAACCATGGTAAAGTAACTGGTATTGGTGTGTTTTACACTATTGGTTTTTATATCCTCAGATATCACCCTTATACCCACCACCAGCGAAGTATTGCCCACATAATTTACTGATGCCATGAGCGATACCAATTCACCAACTTCAACAGGTTGCAAAAAATCTACTGTATCTATCGAGGCGGTTACGCAATAATTACCCGCATGCTTGGCCGCGCAAACGTAGGCTACCTTATCCATTAATGACAGTAAAACCCCGCCATGTATCTTGCCACCGAAATTGGAATAGGACGGTATCATTAATTCGGTGATCACTGTTTCGGAAAACCGTACACTTTTGTAAGGCAATTCATTGGTTTGGGCTGACATAGTTTTCAAGATTAATCAGGCACAAATTAATCATCATGAATTGTATTATTACAATATTTATTACACATTGCAGAAAATAACATAGATAATATCTATATATTAAAAATACAAACCGAACTAATATCTGTGAGAAAATATATTCTGCTTACTACAATCCTATTTTATACGGGTACTTGTTTTGCCCAGGATTCCGTTAAAAATAAACGGGAAACCGTTGAACAAAAAAACAGACTGACCGAAACCGTTACAGAGACTTTTCATGTGCTCAAAACCGATAAAAAAACCAAAGAAGGTTTATATTCCGCTGTATACAAACGCAAAACAGCACTGGCTATTGGCCGGTATATGGATGATAGACGAGCCGGTACCTGGCATTTTTATGATATTAATGGGCGGCTGGTTGAGAACTTTGATTATGACAGTTTGAATTTGCTATACGAAGAACCAATGGATAGCCTGTCGCAAACTAAAATAGTATATAGCTTTGATAATAAATTTACAGATAGCGACCGCGTTACCAGGCCTTTAAAAATAGGCGGAAGGTGTTTTGGATTTATCCCTTATTTAAAGGTTTATACCCTTTCTGAAGATCTTTATGGCATCAACCTTTATACTGCGGTTGCTATTTTAGAAGTGTTGGTGAGCCCGGGAGGACGGCTTGCGGATTTCAAGGTACATATCCGGTCAAATGGGTACGAAAAGATAACCAGCTTTAGCCCCGACCTTATTGCTGAGGATGATAAAGTGTTTGTACCCGCCACGCTTAACCATAAACCCATACTATCGCGTATATTTATAAAATGCCGGATAACTGGCAGTGGCGATCTGGATGTGGATTGAGGGTATTGAGATAACAAAAAATGTCATTTCGAACGATTTGAGAAATCTTCTTCAACCTGCATAGTTCGCATTGTATAGTGAAGAAGATTTTTCGCTCACACGAGCCAAGCACTATCCCGCTCAAGAGATAGTTTCTCCTCGTAGCTCGTTCGAAATGACAATTATGATATTATCAGCGCTTATTTAGTGAGCGTGATGCCCGTCAGCTCCATGAGCGTGACCATGTGATAACTCTTCTTCAGTTGCAGGGCGAACATTAAGGATATTTCCTTTAAAATGAAGTTCCTGACCGGCCATTGGGTGGTTAAGATCCACAATAATCGCATCTTCAGCAACAGACACTACCTGTCCCTGGAAACGGTTGCCATTATTATCCTGCAAGGGTAATATGCTGCCAATTTCAGGCACATCAGTACCATCGAACATTTCTTTAGGCAGGTTAGCTACAGCTTCATCATCATATTCGCCATAAGCGTCTGCTGCTGATAATTGAAAATCATAGGCATCTCCTGTTGAAAGAGTACTTAAGTTTTCTTCGAATTTTGGAAGCATTTGTCCTGCTCCGAATAAAAATGTTAAAGGCTGTTCTTGAGTAGCGCTCTCAACTAATGTTTCAGTGCCATCCTGATCTACATACAGATCATAAGTTAATGACACTACGTTTTTTGGTGCAATTTTCATTATCAAAGGTGTTTTTACTAAATAAGTATTTTCGAATTAATTTGTTTTAGGGCATCGGTAATATTATCAACCGGTAAACTACATGTTTTATCTTTACATATAAATACCTGGGTTGTATTATTAAACCTATCCTGCAGCAAAGGTAAACTTCCTTTTGTACCTCCCAATATTATTTTATTGGGGATGTAGTTAATTTCTATTTCCATACGGAAAGCTTCGGCATTTGTACCGGTTATTGCTACCTCATACACGCCGAAAACTTCATTGAGCAATAACGAAGCCCAGTTGGAGTATGCAGAACCATATTTAGCCATATGCGGTAAAATGTTACGCAGCAATTGTGCCGAAATATCTAAATACTCCTGTACATCAAACAGCAAGCCCTGTTTTCTTAAATTATGCGCCATTACTGAATTTGATGAAGGTATCACCCCGTCCATGATTTCCGATTTACGGGCAATTAACTGCTCATCCTCATCGCCGGTAAAATAAAATATGCCTGTGCTTTCTTCGTAATAATGTATGATGGCATAATCAGTTAGTATTTGAGCCTGGTTTAGCCAGTTTTCGTCAAAAGTAACTTCATATAATGCAATAAACGCGTCAATTACATTGGCGTAATCATCTAAAAAAGCAATAGAATCATTGTCCTTACCTTTATATATGCGCGATAACCTGCCATCGGCATCCATCATGTTATTTAAAATAAATTCAGCATTTTTAAGCGCTGTTTCCAGGTATTCCGCTTTGTTAAAAGCACGGTAAGCATCACAAAGCCCTTTCAACATCAGGCCATTCCATGAGGCTAGTACTTTGTTATCTAACCCGGGCCTAATACGGTTGGCCCTTGCCTCAAATACCTTTTTGCGCGATGTTTCCACATTGGCTACCATATCCTCCAGTACTATGCCCAGTTTATTAGCCAGATTCAGGTCTTTATCTTTACGGAACAGCACATTGGTTTGTTCTTCTTCCCAATTTCCCTCATCGGTGATATTATAATAGATACTAAACAGCTCGGCATCATCGCCCAATATTTCTTCTATCTCAGCCTTAGTAAACGTATAAAACTTACCTTCAACACCTTCACTATCCGCATCAAGCGCGCTGTAAAATGCTCCCTCTGGTGATGATAGTTCACGGAGCGTAAAAGTTATGATCTCATCCACTACCTGCTTATAAAGCTGTGAGCTTTTCCAGGTATAAGCCTCGGAATATAGGCTAACCAACTGCGCATTATCATACAGCATTTTTTCAAAATGCGGCACATGCCAGCGGCCATCAACACTATAACGGGCAAAGCCACCACCTATATGATCATAAATACCACCAAATGCCATTTTTTTGAGTGTCAGGCTAACCATCTGTGCAATCTCACTATCATTCATGAGGTAGGCATAGCGCATCAGGAACTGCCAGTTATTAGGCATCGGAAATTTTGGAGATGCTCCCATCCCGCCTTCTTCCTTATCAAAATATTTCTTCCAGTTATCAACTATCAGTTGTACATCATACTTACTATATTCAGGATGCTCTTTTACAAAACCGATAGATTCATATTGCTTTATGCCCTCGGTTAATTTGACAGCGTATTCATCAGCTTCAGCAGGTTTTTGTTTGTAGAAATCCGCCAGGTTAAAAAGCAATGAGGTCCAGTCGTTTTTGCGGAAATAAGTACCGCCATAAATAGGCCGCTGATCGGGCAGGCAAATGCAATTTAATGGCCAGCCGCCCCTGCCACTCATCAATTGTACAGCGCTCATGTATATCTGGTCAATATCAGGGCGTTCTTCCCTGTCAACCTTAATACAAACAAAATATTCATTCATCACTGCGGCTACCTTTTCATCCTCAAAGCTTTCATGCTCCATTACATGGCACCAGTGGCAGGCCGAATAGCCTATACTTACCAGTATCAGCTTGTTTTCATCTTTAGCCTTTTTTAAGGCTTCAGCACCCCATGGATACCAGTTAACAGGATTATTGGCATGCTGCAATAAATAAGGCGAGGTGGAATTGGCGAGGTGATTCATATGTATTTATTAACAGCTAAAGTGCAATATTTAAAGCAATTGTAGCATGCAAAAGTTTTCAGATAGCGGAATAGTTTTTAACAATGTGTTTCAAAATCAAAATCCAGTTTATCTGTTTTGTATCATCCTTGTTAACAAATCTTTAATAAAAGTAAAATTTTATTATTTTCGCTGCTTTAATTGACCGAAATGTTATTTATAAAATTTAAACATCTAATGGCTGGGTGTGCCGTATTCTTATTGGCCGCCAATGCAGTATCAGCCCAAACAACCGATTCTGGCAAATACGACCACAACGATATTTTCGGTCCTATTACCTGGCCTGTTACAAGTGGCAACACCCGTTCAGCAAGCGGACAACCTGGTGAAAACTACTGGCAAAACCGCGCCGATTATCTTATACATGCTACTTTAAATGAGGGTAAGCAGGATACTACCATCACAGGTGATGTAACCATCAACTATACAAACAATAGCCCTGATAAGCTGGACTACTTATGGTTGCAGCTTGATCAAAACTTGTTTAAACCCGATTCGCGCGGTGCGGCAGTAACCCCTATAAGTGGTGACCGTTTTGATGTGAAGGGCTTTAGCCGTGGCGGTTATCACATTGAATCTGTATCGGTTACTTATAAAAATCAGACCTATACCGTTAAGCCGATAATATCAGATGCCCGCATGCAGGTTCGGTTAAATACACCGATGGGTGCAAAAGGCGATAAGATAATTGTAAAAGTAAATTACAGCTTTTCTATCCCGGTATATGGCGCCGACCGTATGGGCCGTCAGAAATTTAAACAAGGCTATGTTTATGAAATTGCACAATGGTATCCGCGCATGTGTGTTTACGATGATGCTGAAGGCTGGAACACTTTGCCTTATATGGGCTTAGGTGAATTCTTCTGCGATTATGGTGATTTTGATTATTATGTAACCACTCCGGCAGATATGCTGGTTGTTGGCTCGGGCGATCTGCAAAATGGAGCAGCGGTATTAACCCCAACTCAACAAAGCAGGTTAGCCGAAGCGCGTAACAGCGATAAAACTGTAATGCTGATAAAACCTGAAGAAGTAGATCAGCCAGCAACCCACCCGTTTAAAGGTATATTAACCTGGCATTTTAAAATGCAGAACAGCCGTGACGTATCATGGGCCGCTTCAAAAGCATTTATATGGGATGCAGCTAGGGTTAATTTCCCATCAGGCCGTAAAGGTATTGCCATGTCGGCTTACCCTGTTGAAAGCTCAGGTAACGATTCATGGAGCCGCTCAACCGAATACCTGAAAAGCAGCATGGAAATTTACTCAACCGGATTTTTTGAATATCCATGGAACTCGGCTACAAGTGTATCAGGCGTTGCATTGGGTATGGAATATCCGGGTATTATTTTCTGCCTGAATAATTTAAAGAACAAGCAACTTTGGGGTGATATTACCCATGAGATCGGTCATAATTGGTTCCCGATGATAGTTGGTACTAACGAGCGTAAATACATGTGGATGGATGAAGGTTTCAATACCTATATCAACGTTTACGCTACAGATCGCTTTAACAATGGTGAATATAAGGACACCGCCAAAATAGCCCAGAAAACATTAAGAATCTATAGAAAAAGTATTGATCCGTTGATGACTCCTCCGGAGGCTATCGGCCTTCATGATTACGCGCAATACTATTATAAAACATCATTAGGATTGCAAATACTGCGTAATGATGTGGTTGGACCTGAGCGTTTTGATTACGCTTTCCGCGAATATATTAAGCACTGGGCATTTAAACATCCTTTGCCATATGACTTTTTCAGGGCGATGAATGATGCTACCGGGGAAGACCTGAACTGGTTCTTTAAACCGTGGTTCTTTACCACCGGGAAGCTTGACCAGGCTATACAATCGGTTGAGTATGTGGATGGCGATACTACCAAAGGTGCGATCATTAAACTAGTAAACAAAGGAAAATTGGCAATGCCTGTTGTATTAAAAATAACCCAGGCTAATGGCAAAACAGAAACCATAAATTTCCCGGTTAACATCTGGCAACGTACTGGTGTGTGGGAGTTTAAATACCCATCAACATCAACCATAAAAACTATGGTGCTTGATCCCGAACATGAATTGCCGGATTCAGACCTGAGCAATAATGTTTACTATGCGAAGTAGAAGTTAAGAATCAAGATGCAAGAGTCAGGAGTCAAGAATTAGGAATTTTTCCTATCTTGAGTTCTGGCTCTTTTTTCTTGGGCTTTATTTCATCTTGATTCCTGACTCTTGTTTCTTGATTCTTTTTCCCATCTTGATTCTTTTTTATAGATTAGCTTAACAAAAACATAATACCATCTACCATGACTATCCCCATTTACCAGGCTGATGCTTTTACCGATAAACTATTTGGCGGCAATCCTGCTGCTATTTGTCCGCTTACCGAATGGCTGCCGGACGAAACCATGCAAAAAATAGCTATCGAAAACAATCTTGCCGAAACAGCTTTTTTTGTAAAAACAGCAAATGGGTATAAATTAAGATGGTTTACACCGGAATATGAGATAGACCTTTGCGGACACGCCACATTGGCTGCGGCACATATTTTATATACCGAATTGGGGTATAATGAGGAAGCAATTCATTTTGAAACTGTAAAGGCAGGCACTTTACATGTTAAAAAAGATGGCAATAAATACACTATGGATTTCCCATCCCGCCCCCCTATTCACATTGATGCGCCGATTGGTTTGGTAGAAGCCCTTGGCGAAATAGAACCTGTTGAAGTTTTACGCTCAAGAGATTATTTTTTGGTTTATGAATCAGAGGATGATATCAAGGATATCTCACCTGATTTTTTCGCTTTATCAAAAATGGATACTGTAGGCGTAATAGTTACCGCACCCGGTAAAAATGTTGATTTTGTATCCCGTTTCTTTGCCCCCGGCGCAGGTATTCCAGAGGACCCGGTAACAGGTTCGGCACATTGCAACCTTATACCCTATTGGGCAAAACAATTGGGCAAGAATAAGCTGCATGCCTACCAGCTATCATCACGTAAAGGCGAGCTTTGGTGCGAGCTAAAAGGCGACCGTGTATTAATGAGCGGAAACGCGGTGACTTATTTGAAGGGAACTATTAGCCCCCCAGCCCCCTGAAGGGGGAGTTTTTGATTGGCAAGTTGGGTGCTACGTCCGTTTCCCCTTCAGGGGGTTAGGGGCTTAATATCCCACCGTAAAATGCCCTTTAATATGCATTGGGTTCTCTATTTCATCAACAATAGCAATCGCATAGTCTTCCATTGAAATATGGCTTTTGCCATTGGCATCAGTTAGTAATTGATTACCGCCTGTGCGGAATTTACCGGTACGTGTACCGGGATAAATTTCAGCTGATGGGCTAACAAAGGTCCAGTCCAATTCCTTTTCCGCGTCATAAATAGCCAATGCTTCGCGATGTGCTAATGAAACAGGTTTATATTCAGCAGGAAAATCTGGCGTATCCACCAATTGCAAACCCGGCGAAACTTCTAAACTACCCGCTCCTCCAACAATTATCAGTCGTTTTACATGAGCCTGTTTCAACCCGTTAATAAGCGGTATGGCTACCTCCTTTATGGTTGATGCCGGTATACCCTTTGCCGGACTATAAGCCGACACCACCGCATCCTGGTTAAAAGCGGCTGTTTCCACATCCTGCGAGTTAAACAGGTCTGCTTTGGCAACTTTCAGATGTTCATGAATAACCGTGTAATTTTCGGGGTGGCGCACCGCCGCGGTAACATCATGGCCCCTGTTTAAAGCTTCTGTAACTATACGGCTGCCAATACGGCCACCTGCTCCAAATACTGCTATCTTCATGGTAATTTATGATTTATGATAGCTAAACTAATGTAGGCTATAAAAGTTTTGTTAAGCTGAAAGGATAAAGGTGAAAGCTCAAAGCTTTCCAAAAATATATTTTAGAAATTCACTTTTTTATGACTAATTTGAAAGTTCGGAATTTTCCGAACCGTTACAATTTAAATGCAGCTTACATCTTTAGAAATCAAGGGGTTTAAAAGCTTTGGCGATAAGATCACCATCAACTTTAATGAGGGTGTTACCGCTATTGTAGGCCCTAATGGCTGCGGAAAATCAAATGTGGTGGATTCTATCCGCTGGGTACTGGGCGAGCAAAGCACCCGGATGCTCCGTTCGGAGAAGATGGACAACATTATTTTTAACGGTTCGAAAAGTCGCAAACCCGCTAATCTGGCCGAGGTATCGCTCACATTTGATAATACAAAAAATATATTACCAGTTGAGTTTTCGCAGGTTACGCTAACCCGCAAGCTATACCGCAATGGCGACAGCGAATACCGCCTTAATGATGTACAATGCCGCCTGAAAGACATTACTGACCTTTTCCTTGATACAGGTATCGGCTCTGACTCTTATGCCATTATCGAGTTGCGGATGGTTGATGAGATCATCAGCAATAAAGAAGGCTCGCGCCGTAATTTGTTTGAGGAAGCATCGGGCATATCAAAATATAAACTGCGCAAAAAACAGACTTTCGCCCGGTTAAAAGATACCGAAGCCGACCTGGAACGCGTGGAAGACTTGCTTTTCGAGATAGAAAAGAACCTTAAAATCCTCGAAAATCAGGCTAAAAAAACTGAACGCTATTATCGCATCCGTGATCAGTATAAATCATTGAGCATCATGTTGGCTTCGTTCAGGATAGCATCATTCAGTGAGTCGCTTGCGCGGATTGAGGAGAAAGAGCAGGTTCAGTTAACTGAGAAATCGGGCATTGCGGCCCAGATAGATACGCTTGAAGCCACCTTGCAACAATCCAAACTGGATAGCCTGCATCAGGAGAAAAACCTTTCCATACAGCAAAAAGCCACCAATGAGCATGTAAGTAAGATCCGCGCTTACGAAAGTGAGAAAAAGATAAAGAACGAACAACTGAAATTTCAGCAGGATAAGGAAGCGCGCCTGAGTGAAGAACTGGAACGCGACCGCAACCAACTGAATCACGTGCTGTACAATATAAAACGCCTCTCCGAAGAAAAAATGCAGGAAGATGAGGCTTTGCATACGGTGCAATCCAAAGTAGCTGATCTTAAATTGGCTGTTGATGAGCTTCGTTTAGATCAATCATCATCGCGCAATGAATTGAATGAGTTAACCAGTATTAATAACCGCTTGCAAAACCAGGTTTATAAGGCTGAAAAAGATTTGGAGATCTTACAGATTCAGCAGCAGGCATTGGAGCAGGAAAGTCAGCGCAACATGGAGGATGCTACCAATAAAGAGGTGGAACTTTCCCACTTTAACCAGATAGTAGCTGAATTACAGGAGCGTACCGAAACGCTTGAAAACGAATACAAAGTACTGGTTGATTTTGAACTGCAGTTAAAAGATCAGCTGATAGATATTGATGATCAACTCAGCACGGTTAAGGAAAGCATAATTGCCGATAGCCGTAAGCTGGATGCCAAACAAAACGAGTACAACCTTACCAAAAGTATGGTTGATAACCTGGAAGGTTTCCCCGAATCTATCCGCTTTTTAAAGAAAAATGTAGATTGGTCTAAAAACGTTCCCCTATTCAGTGATATTCTATTTTGCCGCGAGGAATACCGCGTAGCTATTGAGAACTATCTTGAGCCACTGATGAACCACTATGTGGTGAGCAATTATGACGAGGCGATCAGCGCGATAAACCTGCTAAGCAAGTCAGCTAAGGGGCGTGCCCAGTTTTTTGTGCTGGATAGTTACAAGGATGAACTGCGCATAATTAATGATTTTGAAAGCGGTGTTGCTGCATTGCAGGTAGTCGAAGTTGATAAACTTTACCAGCCATTGTGTAATTTTCTGCTGAAGAATGTTTATTTGGTTGATGATAGCAACGAGCAGGTATTAAACAATGCTACCCTACCCGATGGCGTCGTGCTGATAGGTAAAAGCGGAAAGTTCAACAAATCAAAACATACCATGGCGGGTGGCTCTGTGGGTTTGTTTGAGGGGAAGCGTATTGGCCGGGCCAAGAACCTGGAAAACTTAGCCAAGGAAATAAAGCAGTTTGATACCCGTATCAATTATTCGAAGGAAGAATCCATCGGCCTGCAAAGCAGATCGGCGGCATTAAAGGCATCCGGCAAAGCCGAAGAAGTAAAACAAAAACAACAGGAATTAAGCCGACTGAATACCGAACTGATCACTGTTAAAACCCGGCAGGAACAATATCAAACCTTCATTACCAACAGCTTGAACCGCAAGGATGATATCGCCAAAAAGATCAGTACTATTATAGAAGAAACAGCGGCCCTACGCCCTGAGCTTGCGGAACTAAAAACCCAAAAGCAAATACAAAGCGAATTGCTGCTTGAAAAACAAGCCATATTTAATGAGCTTAATGAGCATGTAACCGTACAATCCAATACTTATAACCAGGAGAATATCCGCTTCCATCAGCAGCAAAATAAAGTTTCAGGACTAGTTAAGGATTTAGATTACCGCGAAACACAAAAGGAACACCTGGAAGTCCGCATTAAGCAAAATGCTGTTGAATTTGATAAAGTAAAGATTGCCATACAGGAAAACTTGCAACAATCGGATCTGAATGATGACGACTTGATCGAGATGTACACCCAAAAGGAAGGGCTTGAAAAAGCTACCCAGCAAGCCGAGCAGGAATATTATGAGTGGCGCGGAAAAATAACAGAAACAGAAAACGAGATAACCGACCTGCGCCGCAAAAAGGATAATGCCGCCTTTATTGAAAACGCGCTGAAAGATGAACGCAATAACCTTAAACTGGAATTGAACGCGCTGAAAGAACGCCTTTCAGTTGAGTTTAATGTAGATATACAGGAGCTGATTGATACCGATGCCGCAGTTACCGAAAGCGAAGATGAATTGCGCGAGAAAACCGAGAAGCTCAAAAAGCAGATGGATGATTTCGGCGCTATAAATCCAATGGCTGTTGAGGCTTACAACGAGATGAATGAGCGTTACCAGTTCATACAGGCGCAAAAGAAGGATCTTGCGGAAGCCAAAGCATCATTACTGGCAACCATACAGGAGATTGATGATACGGCTAAGGAAAAGTTTATGGCGGCATTTACAACAGTACGTGATAACTTTATTACCGTTTTCCGCTCACTGTTTAATGAGGAGGATTCATGTGATCTGATTCTGACTGATCCGCAGCACCCACTTGAATCTGATATCGATATTATAGCCCGGCCAAAAGGTAAGCGCCCCCTATCCATCAACCAATTATCGGGTGGTGAAAAAACATTGACTGCTACGGCTATCCTGTTCTCGCTTTATCTTTTAAAGCCTGCCCCTTTCTGTATTTTTGATGAGGTTGATGCCCCGCTTGATGATACCAATATTGATAAATTCAACAACATCATTCGTGAGTTCTCTAAAGATTCGCAGTTCATTATTGTATCCCACAATAAACGTACTATTGCGAGCACCGATGTAATTTACGGTGTAACCATGGTTGAGCAAGGCATATCGCGTGTGGTACCTGTGGATTTAAGGCAATTAGCTGATTAAAGCTGAATGGCGAAAGCCTAAAGCTAAAAGCAAAAAAAACTATTTAATAAACAAAGCCTTTCTCCCTTCAGCTTTTACCTTTTAGCTTTTGACTTAAAAATCATTGGCCTGAATTTATGCTTGTTCAGTTCAAGGGATACAGCCCGGGATTGTTCAACTGAGAAAGTCTTTTGGTTTGACAGGCCTTGTGGAATTTTTAAAGCGAACGTACCGTCCTTAACGTAGTTTAAGGCATATGATAATAGCATTTCTGTAGAGTCGCCAAACTCCTTTGTGATATCATCAGCAGCCAGTTTACCGGGGTATGTGCCAGTGCCAGGTATCATACCCGAATAATAATCACCTTTATTGGCAGAGTTCTCTACATATAATTGCGGTGAGTATAAGTAGTATTTATTTATTGGTATAGGTATTTCACCAACGGGTTTTCCATATGTTGTGCTGCCAATTAATATTATATTTAGCTCGGGTAACAGGTTATTAATTGTAAGCTCGCTTGATGAGGCTGTTTCATTAGTAACAATAAAAAACACCCTGCTTATATTTAACGATAGCTTTTTAACAAACTGTGTTTGGTTATTTGCAGGCAAAAACTGACCGGGGTTAAGGTTGTATTTTTTACTCAGCAAAGGATCTTTATCATTTTGCAGATTACTGTTAAAGTATTGCGTATACATTAAAGTATTGCTTTTTGCTGCAGGTACAATTAAATCATCCAGATATTCAGCTGTTTCTCCTGCCCCGCCACCATTATAGCGCAAATCAACCACCAGTTCATTTATGCCGTTCGTTATAAAATAATCAAAGGCGGTATTTAATTGCGGTTGCGCGTTAGCAAGGGCAGTAAAACTATTAAAAACCATATAACCTATCTTATGCCCGCTACCCTCGTTAAAAACCTTGTAGGTTATTACCGGGTTAACGGTGTAACTCGCGGTTGCCAATGAAACATTGATACTTGTTCCATCGGGTTTTAGCAAGGTCATTTTTATGGTTGGGCTATAATAAATAGCATCGATAACAAAATTCAGATTACTATTATTATCTGACGAGGGTGTAGAAGTACCATTAATATTGGTTATCTGGTAGCCACGTTTTATACCGGCCAAATCAGCAGGCGAACCGGCGTATACATATTTAACACGCAGATCTTCATCAGCTATATATGCTGGTTCAAAGCCAAAGTCACCGTTAGTACCATTGAGAGATGCAGTTTCTGTTCCATCATCAATAAATGAATATTTGGGCACCAAAGGATTTGTAGCAAAATATTCATATGGTGCGTTGGTTGCAGGATTTATTTTCAGCTGCGATATGGAAAATATTTCACTGTTCAAAGCATCCTGATCATTGTCAGATGTGTATGAACGCGGGTCAAATGTGGAGTATGACGGGATGGCATCATTCCACAAATAATCCTCTTTTTCGTAATAATAAATGGAATCTCTTATTTGATCCAGTGTACTGGCAGCTTTAGTACTCTTGTCCTTTTTGCAGGATGCTATTAACCCGGCAGATAGTATAATGATAAAGAAAAATAGTTTTTTCATATACAACGGGTTATATACCAAGGCAGAAATAGTTTCTTTTACGAAAATAAGGTTTAAATCTTATTCATCTATAAAAATTGTTCAGCATTCAGGTAATCTATGCCGCAAGCCTGTGCGCAAAGCCTGTCTTCTTCGGCATTTTCAATCATTAATATATCCCGGCGCTGCAAATTATGCTCCTTTAGTAGTAAATGGACAATATCGGGTTCAGGTTTTGGCGTGGTTTCATCAGCAAAATAACACACCAGGTACTTTTCAAGTCCGTGCCATTCGGTTTGTTTTATTTTGTTTAATTGTTGCTCAGGTTTGCCATTAGTTACTATAAATATTTTTTTGCGGTCAACCACAATATCCTGCATCAGTTCAAGCATATTTTTAAACAGCAATAGTTTTAAAGGCAGCTTGGCGGTCAGCATTTGGTTATCAAGGCTTGCACGATATTTTTCATCCAAATGGAATCTTTCCTTAATGTGATCAAAAACTTTATCCTTTCCCTCATTTTCATAAGTTGATGTCATTAAACCAAGTACAGCCTTGGCATCATGCAGTTCAGTATATTCAATCAGGTTGGCAAACAGGTAATAAACCTGGTATAAGTAATCTTTTTCAGGATAAAGCACATTATCAAGCTCAAATATAAACGCCGTTTTGCGTTTGTCGATGTCTGTGTATTTCATTATGTAATAACTTCATTGTCATTTCGAACGAGGTGCGAGGAGAACTCTCTCTTGAGCAGGTTTGTGTTAAGCCTGTGTGAGCGAAAAAATCTTCTGCGACTTTCACTACCAGCCAGCATATCGAAGAAGATCTCTCAAACCGTTCGAGATGACAAATTTTATAAATTTGGGTAAACAATATCAATTCCGTACTCAGTAAACAATTGCTCCGATTCCTTTAGCAGCACAGCTTCTTCCTCCCGCAAAACATACAGCGTATTTATATTTCTATCCAGGCAAAGCGTTAGCATCTCGTGCATATAGGAAACAGATTTTGGATCAGGAAGCCGGATCATTTTGCCCGTTTTGACCATAATTTCAGGTAATTCCAGGTAATCGCCCAAAAGAATACTCCACGCGTTTAATTTACTCTTAAGCTGATAAGCCTCAGCTGAATTGGCCGCTGTAATAAGTACGTTCACTATTGGGTAATTAAGCCGTCTTTCATTAAAACCTTACGATCCGACAATGCCGCCAGATCTTCATTATGCGTTACGATCACAAAGGTTTGATTAAACTCATTGCGCAATTGCAGGAACAATTCATGCAGCTCGCGCGCGTTTGTGGAGTCGAGGTTGCCCGATGGTTCGTCGGCAAAAATCAATGCCGGGTTATTTACCAACGCACGTGCCACGGCTACCCTTTGCTGCTCACCGCCTGATAATTCATTCGGTTTATGATGCAACCGGTCGCCCAAACCAAGTCGTTCCAATAATTCTGTAGCTCTCTTTTCCGCTTCATTACGTGATTTGCCTGCGATGAATGCCGGTATACACACGTTTTCCAGCGCATCAAACTCAACCAATAAATGGTGGAACTGAAATATGAACCCTATTTTAAGGTTGCGGAAAAGGCTCAGGTGTTTATTGCTTAGCTTGCTCAGTTCCTGATTAGCTATGAATAGCTGACCTGAATCGGGCCTGTCTAAAGTCCCCAGTATATTCAGCAATGAACTTTTGCCGGCACCTGATGCGCCTACTATGGTAACAATTTCACCCTTTTGCACTTCAAGGTCTACACCCTTTAATATTTCAAGCTGACCGTATGATTTATGTATGGATTGCGCTTTAAGCATGAGGCGAATTTAGTGATTAGTGGTTATTAATTATTGATCAGTAAACTTTTTATAGTGTTTAAACAATTTAAACAAGTAGTATAACTACTCACAATTCACCGCTCACTACTCACTAATTCCCCTGTAACCAGATTAATACTCAAATTAATGTAAAAACAATGCACTTATATCTTATCACTAATTATTGTTTTTGAAACAAAATCGTAGTTTTACCGCAAATTCTTTCGAAAACATGAATATTCACGAATATCAGGGTAAAGCCATTCTAAAAAGCTTCGGTGTTAGGGTTCAGGAAGGTATCGTTGCTGATACTGTTGAACAAGCTGTTGAAGCTGCTAAAAAATTAAAGGACGAATACAACTCAAGCTGGGTTGTTGTAAAAGCACAAATACACGCCGGTGGCCGCGGTAAAGGCGGTGGCGTTAAATTGGCTAAAAATTTAGACGAGGTAAAAGAAAAAGCAGGCGCCATTTTAGGCATGCAACTGGTTACCCCGCAAACCGGACCTGAAGGTAAATTAGTTAGAAAAGTAT
The DNA here is from genome assembly GCF_900105165.1 of Mucilaginibacter mallensis. Classification (NCBI taxonomy): domain Bacteria; kingdom Pseudomonadati; phylum Bacteroidota; class Sphingobacteriia; order Sphingobacteriales; family Sphingobacteriaceae; genus Mucilaginibacter; species Mucilaginibacter mallensis. Next base: position 2,207,700 of record NZ_LT629740.1, on the reverse strand, counting down.
TAGTTGCCCAGGATGTTTACTACCCCGGCGAAAGCGAAACCAAGGAGTTTTATATCAGCGTATTGCTTGATCGCGCTAAAGGGCGTAACATCATCATGTATTCAACCGAAGGTGGTATGGATATTGAAGAAGTTGCACACTCAACCCCTGAGCTGATCCATAAAGAAGAAATTGACCCTAAAGTTGGTCTGCAAGCATTTCAGTCACGTAAAATTGCCTTTAACCTGGGCCTTTCAGGCGATGCGTTTAAAGATATGGTGAAATTCATCACTGCTTTATATAAAGCTTATGATGCTACAGATTCATCACAATTTGAAATTAACCCGGTATTAAAAACATCCGACAATAAAATTTTAGCTGTTGATGCTAAAGTAAACCTGGATGATAACGCCTTATTCCGTCACCCTGATTTTGCCGCTTTGCGCGATACAAATGAAGAGGACCCGATGGAAGTTGAAGCCAGCAAATCAAACCTTAACTATGTAAAGCTCGACGGTAACGTTGGTTGTATGGTTAACGGTGCAGGTTTAGCTATGGCAACTATGGACATTATTAAAATTGCCGGTGGTGAGCCTGCAAACTTTTTGGACGTAGGCGGAACTGCTAACGCTGAAACTGTAAAAGCAGCTTTCAACATCATATTAAAAGATCCGCATGTTAAGGCTATTTTGATCAACATCTTCGGTGGTATTGTTCGTTGCGACCGTGTTGCACAAGGTGTTATAGATGCTTATCAGGAAATTGGAAACATCCCGGTTCCTATCATTGTACGTTTACAAGGCACCAACGCTGTTGAAGCTAAAGCACTGATAGATAACTCAGGTCTGAAAGTTTATTCAGCCATATTACTGAAGGAAGCTGCAGAACGCGTTAAGGAAGTATTGGCGCTGTAATTTATTGGTTCATTAGTTTATTGGTTCATTGGTAACTAGTTGATATAATCATAACAAAAAAGGGGAGCAAATTGCTCCCCTTTTTTGTTTATGTTATCCAAGCGTCATTGCGAGGAACGAAGCAATCCCCGACTGTGCAAATCAGCTTTGCATGTTCGCCTTGTATAGTTTGGGATTGCTTCGTTCCTCGCAATGACGCTTGGTGAAAGAATCGAACCAATGCACCAATAAACCAGTGAACAAATGAACTACCCAATAAAAGCACTCGCCTCAGTTGAAGCCACCTGGCTTACCTTACTATAATCAGGCACAAAAGTATTTTCACTGCTGATGGCCATATCCATTTCAAAATTTAGTGGATAGGGTGTATTTAGCAGGCTACCTTTCGGGATATAAGGGAATAATTCACCATAAGTTTGGATCTGGTTATTGCTTACACGACGATATATAAACATGCGATGAATATCACACGGGTGCTGCAGGCCTGCAGCCCCTATCATTTGTATGGCGCTGCTAACCGTTGCTTTATGAAAACTGGCCACCCTGTCTTTTTTCTCACCAACAACCAGACCTTTCATTAGGCTTTTATCCTGTGTGGCAACGCCGGTTGGGCAGGTATTGGTATTGCATTCCAGCGCTTGTATACAACCTAATGCAAACATCATTCCGCGGGCGCTGTTGCACATATCGGCGCCAAGTGCAAAGTTTTTTACTAAATCAAAACCTGTCGCCACTTTTCCTGATGCTATAATTTTGATATGCTGTTTAAGATCGAAGCCGGTAAGCGCGTCATAAATAAATGCCAATGCCTCACGTAAAGGCATCCCAACAGAGTTGGAGAACTCTAATGGCGCGGCACCTGTACCACCTTCGCCCCCATCAACTGTTATAAAATCAGGATAAATACCTGTAACAATCATCGCCTTACAAATGGCTAAAAACTCACTTTTATGGCCAACGCACAGCTTAAATCCAACCGGTTTTCCTTCAGAAAGCTCACGCAGTTGTTTAATAAAGCTCATCAACTCCAACGGTGTACTGAAAGCGGTATGGTATGGCGGCGATATCACATCCTCTCCCATTTCCACCAATCGTATTCGCGCTATCTCAGGCGTAACCTTTGCGGCTGGCAAAATACCACCATGGCCGGGTTTAGCACCCTGTGATAGCTTTATTTCTATCATCTTTACCTGAGGCAATATGGCACGTTGTTTAAAGGCATTATAATCAATTGTGCCATCCTTGTGGCGGCAGCTGAAATAGCCTGTCCCTATCTGCCAGATAATATCACCGCCGGGTTGCAGATGGTAATCGCTCAATCCGCCCTCGCCTGTGTTATGTGCAAAGTTGCCGATCTTCGCCCCGCTGTTTAAGGCTAAAATGGCATTCTGACTCAACGAGCCAAAGCTCATAGCAGATATATTATATACGCTTGCCGAGTAAGGCTGTTTACATAACGGGCCGCCTACGGTAATCCTCGGATCTAAATTCAGTTTAGTATGATCTAATGCCGCGATACTGTGATTTAACCATTCGTAACCATTTTCATAAACATCCAGTTCAGTACCGAATGGCCGGGTATCATCAACCTTTTTAGCCCTTTGATAAATCACACTGCGGTTTTGACGGTTGAATGGTGTGCCATTGGTATCGCTTTCAATAAAATACTGGTAAACTTTTGGCCGCAGGTCTTCCATCAAAAACCTTAAATGGCCAAATACCGGGAAATTGCGGGTAATGGTATGTTCGGTTTGTAATAGGTCATAAACACCCAATATAAAAATGGGTACAAATATCACCAGCGACCATACGGCCGGTTTCCAGAGAAAGGTCCACCCCACGAGGGCTGCCAGAATTATTATTGCGGAGAAGATGAAGAGCTTACGCATTGGTAACAGTTATTTAATGTAAATCTAAAGGTTTATGCAGAACAAAAACGCAAATTAGTCGTTAAACTTTTCACGCATTGTTGACAGATTGTAATCTTCAATAATAAATAGATGTTTAAACACATATATACTTACATTTGTATCACAAAAAAAACAAAATTTAAAAAATCATGGCAACAACAACAAAATGGGTGTTAGATCCAATGCACTCAGAAGTTCAATTTAAAGTAAAACACTTAGTTATATCAACTGTAAGTGGGTTTTTCAAAAGTTTTGAAGGTGAGTTAGATACTGCAAATGATGATTTTTCAGATGCAAGTATTTCTTTTTCTTTAGACATCAACAGCATCGATACTAACCAAACTCAACGCGATGAGCACTTAAAATCAGCTGAGTTTTTTGACGCTGCCGAATATCCAAAAATTAGCTTCAAATCAAGCTCATTTACTAAAGAAGGTGATGACGAGTATGCTCTTGTAGGCGACTTAACTATAAAAGGTATAACCAAACCGGTTACATTAGCTGTTGAATTTGGTGGCGCTGCTACCGATTTCTACGGTAACACTAAAGCAGGTTTTGAAATTACCGGTAAAATAAACCGTAAAGAATTTGGTTTAACCTGGAGTGGTGTAACCGAAGCTGGTGCGGTAGTAGTTGGTGAAGACATCAAATTACTGATCAACGTTCAGTTTGCGAAACAAGCGTAATTGATTTCGAAATTCGGAATTTTGATTTCGGATTTATATATTTTAACAGGGTTTGTAATAATATTGCAAACCCTGTTTTTTGCTATAAACAAACAAATATTAGTAAATATCCTTTTAACTTCGACCATTATTATTAAATGTTCGTATTAAAGCAAATCCGAAATCGAACATCCTAATTCCGAAATACACGAACATGCTCATAAAGATCTACCCCGAAAATCCAAACCCAAAAGCTATTGAACAAGTAGTTGAAGTGCTGCGCAAAGGTGGGCTTATCATCTACCCTACTGATACTGTTTATGGATTAGGTTGTGATATTACTAATCATAAGGCTATCGAAGCCATATGCCGTATCCGGAACATTAAACCTGAGAAAGCGAATTTCTCATTTATATGCTATGATCTCAGCCACATATCAGATTATATTAAGCCTATCGACAATACTACTTTCCGTGTGTTGAAAAAGGCATTGCCTGGGCCGTTTACCTTTATATTTAATGCCAGCCACATGGTACCAAAGCTGCTTAGCTCCAACAAAAAAACAGTTGGTATAAGGGTACCCGATAATAACATAGCCCGCGAAATTGTAAAGGCTTTAGGAAACCCGATCGTATCAGCATCTATAAAAGATGACGACGAGATCATCGAATACTCAACAGACCCGGAACTGATCTATGAAAAGTACCAGGACCTGGTTGATATCGTAATTGATGGCGGATATGGCGGCAACGTAGCATCCACCATAGTTGATTGCACTGCTGGCGACTTTGAGATCATCCGTGAAGGCAAAGGTGAACTGGAGTTGTATTTGTAATATATCATTTCCAATATTACATTTACTCAATGGCTCGTATAAAACTCTCAAGTAATCTAATTGTATTCAAGTCCATAGTGATTATTTTCATACTGCTTATTTGCGTTGCTATGATTGGTGATCCCAGGCTATCTACACTACTCGGTATATTTATAGCATCAGGCTTTTTTTATTATATGTTTTTTTATTTACCTGATAAAATTGAATTTGACGAGAATAACATGTATCTAATTGATAAGCACAATGAATTAACAATAAGCTTAAAGAATATATACTATGTAAAAAGACCATTATTGGGGTCGAATGGCTTTTATAAAATAAAGTATCATACTGCGGATGGAGATTGCTTTGCTATTTTTTACCCACGCATCTTTACTTCCTCATTAAGGAGTTTTAAAGCATTTGTTATAAAAGAAAATCCTCAAGCTATTACAAGAGACTTTTGGAATATTTTTTAGTTAGATAATTACATTACGGCCTTATCCCTTTCACAAACGCCGGTATCTTCTCCAAATAATTATCTTCAGCTAATAGTTTCACAAACGCGCTTCCTACAATAGCACCGCTGGCGTATTCGCAAGCTTTTGTAAAGGTGGCATTGTTGGAGATCCCAAAACCAATAATAGCTGGGTTATTTAACTCCATAGCCTTAATACGCTTGTAATAATCCTCAATATTGGTTGATACATTTAAGCTGCCACCGGTTATGGATGATGATGAAAGCAGGTAAATAAAGCTATTACTCAGCTCATCAATCTTGCGGATACGATCTTCCGATGTTTGCGGTGTAACCAGGAAGATATTGCTCAGGTTATTATCCAAAAAGTATTTGGAATACATGGCTTCATACTCATACATGGGCAGGTCAGGTACGATAATACCGTCTACCCCTACTTCCGAAGCTGTTTTACAGAATTGCTCTATACCATATTGCAATATGGGGTTCACATAACCCATTAGCAGTATAGGGATGTTTACACTTTTACGCAGATCTTTCAACTGCTCAAACAAAACATGCACAGTCATGCCGTTTTGCAATGCCGTTTCTGAACTATGCTGAATAGTAGGCCCGTCAGCCACCGGATCAGAATATGGGAAACCAATCTCCAGGAAATCAGCGCCGGCTTTTTCCAATGCCTCGGCAATATCAACGGTAGTATTCAGTTCAGGATAACCGGCCGTATAATAGATAGATAGCAGGTTACTTTTTTTTGTATGGAAAAGGTTTTGTAAGCGGTTCATTTGTTAGTTCATGGTTGATAGTTAATAGTTCATGGCAGTGCATATTACTATGAACTATCAACCATGAACTATGAACCAAAATTAAAATCCGAAATATTTTATATAAGTCTCTAAATCTTTATCTCCCCTGCCTGATATGCAGATTATTACATTGTCACTGGCTTTGAACTGCATTTTTTCAAGCTGCGCTAAAGCATGCGCTGTTTCAATGGCCGGGATAATGCCCTCTAGTTGTGAGCAAAGTAATCCGGCTTGCAAAGCTTCATCATCCGTAATGCTTACGTATTGTGCACGGTTTATTTTATACAGATGTGCGTGCTGCGGGCCTATGCCTGGGTAATCCAATCCTGCCGAAACAGAATATGGCTCAACAACCTGCCCGTCATCAGTCTGCATCAATATAGTACGACTGCCATGCAATACGCCTTCCCTGCCTAAAAATGTAGTTGCTGCAGAATGACCGCTATCAACACCTTTGCCCGCCGCTTCAACTGCTATCAGCTTAACCCTTTCATTATCCAAAAAATGATAGAACATACCCATTGCATTGCTGCCGCCACCCACACAGGCCATCACATATTCCGGTAATTCCTTACCGGTATGCTCCAGCAATTGTTTTTTGGCTTCCAGCGATATGATGGATTGGAACCTCGCAACCATATCCGGGTATGGATAAGGCCCAACTACCGACCCAATAATGTAATGTGTATCAACAGGATTAGCAATCCAATCGCGCATGGCCTCATTAGTAGCGTCCTTAAGCGTTTTACTGCCCGATGTAGCCGGAACTACTTTAGCACCCAACATTTTCATACGGGCCACATTTGGCGCCTGACGTGCCATATCAATCTCGCCCATGTAAACAATACATTCAAGCCCCATTAAAGCGCAAACCGTAGCAGTAGCTACGCCGTGCTGACCTGCACCTGTTTCAGCAATGATGCGTTTTTTACCTAAGCGTTGGGCCAAAAGTATCTGGCCGATGGCATTATTAATTTTGTGCGAGCCGGTATGGTTCAGATCCTCACGCTTAAAAAATATGTTTGCACCATATTTTTCAGAATATCTTTTAGCGTGATATAATGGCGAAGGCCTGCCAACATAATCCTTTAATAACTGGTCGAATTCAGCTTTAAAACCAGCATCATTAATAATGTTTAAGTACTGCTGCCTTAATTCCTCAACATTGGGGTAAAGCATCTCTGGTATATATGCTCCGCCAAAATCGCCATAATAGCCTAATTCATTAACTCCGTATTTCATTTGTATCAAATTGTTTAATGGCAGTAAATGCCACTTTTAATTTCTCTATATTTTTCATCCCCGGTGCAATTTCAAAGCGACTGTTCAGGTCGACCCCATAAAACTGTGGGTGTGTAATCTTTTTTATCTCTTCTAAATTATCTAGGCTGATGCCACCGCTCAAAAAGAAAGGGATGTCCAGCTGGTATTTATCCAATATATCCCAGTCGAACGTCTTGCCTGAGCCGCCGTGAATATCTGTCTTTGTATCGAACAAAAAGAAATCAACCTTATCAATATAAGCATTCAATTGCTCAAAATCAAAGCCATCATTTAGTCCGAAAGCCTTTAATACTGTTACCCTATCCTTAAATTCAGCGCAAAACTCAGGGCTTTCATTACCATGTAATTGTATGGCATCAAACTGAAATTGATCTATAAGCGCATCAATATTTTCTGCAATCTCATTAACAAACACCGCTGTTTTGGTAATGGACGAAGGTAAAGCATTTAAAGTTTCCACCGGCACATCAGCAACAAAGCGTGGCGATGGGCCATAGAAAATAAAGCCCATGTAGTCGGGTGTTAACCCAGCCACCTGTTCAATATTTTGTGGATCTCTTAAACCGCAAACCTTAATTTTCATGCTTTAATTATTGATCAAAGTTTTAAAACTGTTCAATGCTTTTTTAGCAGCTAACGCTTCCTCTGCTTCATAAAAACAATCAGCAAAGCTTTTTCCGGGGCAAATTGTTTTAATGGCTAATGCTGCATTACATAAAACCACGTTCGCTTGCGCGGCGGTAGCTTCAACATTAAGCACTTTCATAAAAATATCAGCTGACTCACTTACAGTATGTCCGCCGGTTATTTCAGCCGGATTAAGCTTATTAAAGCCTAAACTTTCAATGCTGTTTATTTTCTCCCCATCAGCGCTGAACGTTTTAAAATCGCAGGTTAGCGAAACTTCGTCATAACCTTCAAGCGCATTTACGATGGTATATTTCTTATCGGATTTTTGATAAAGATAGGCAAATACACGTGCAAGCTCCAGGTTATACACCCCTACCAGTTGATTTTCAGGCTTAGCCGGGTTAACCAATGGGCCAAGCATGTTAAAAAATGTTTTCACACCTAATTCACGGCGTATAGGAGCAACGGTTTTCATAGCCGGGTGGAACAATGGAGCGTGCAGAAAGCAGATGTTAGCTTTATCAATACTGCTCCTGAGCTTATCAGCATCATTTGTAAACTGATAGCCTAAAAACTCTATCACATTTGATGAGCCACAGCCTGACGATACCCCATAGTTACCATGTTTAGCTACTTTATAACCTGCTCCTGCCACTACAAATGATGCCAGGGTAGATATATTAAAAGTATCCTTACCATCGCCACCTGTACCGCAAAGGTCAATCATTTCGCCTGTTTCAAGGTCGATGTTAAGGCAAAGCTCCAGCATGGCATCACGAAAGCCTTCCAGTTCGTTAACCGTAATGCTGCGCATGCAATAGGCAGTCATAAACGCCGCCATTTGCGAGTTGTTATATTTACCCTGTGCAATGTTTATCAAAATCTCTTTTGATTGCTCACGGGTAAATGTTTTATTTTCAAAAAGATGGTTTAATATCTGCTTCATAATTTAAATTCTGTTTGTCATTTCGAACGAGAGTGAGAAATCTTCTGCAACCTGCTCATCGATTTGCGTTTCGTAGAAGATTTCTCCTCGTACCTCGTTCGAAATGACATCGCATAATAGTATAAAAAAAGGGTTACCGTATGGCAACCCTTCTTCTGTATATGTTAAAAAAACAAAAATGGAATTGCCTTACGATTACTCGTTTAGCCACCACCAATTGTTGTTTAATATTTTCACTGTTATTATTGTGCGACAAATATGGAAATAGTTTTTACTAAAAGCAAACAGAATGATAAATTTACGGTGTGAGTTGATTAAGTGAGTGGTTTATTGGGTTAATTAAGTTATTATCCAATCTTAGCAACCACTCACTTAATCAACCAATCAACTTAATCACCAGCAAAAACATGTCCATACCTACTCGAAAAGTTAACCCCGAAGATGATCTTGGTTTCGGTTATCAGCCGGTAATGAAAAACCAGCCCTTAATAAATAAGGATGGTTCGCCGAACGTGAAACGCAGGGGATTGCCCTTCTTAAACACTGCGAATAATTATCATAAGCTGATCACCATGAGCTGGGTGAAATTTTGGGGATTGGTATTTAGTGTTTATGTTGTTACCAACGTTTTTTTCGCCCTCATTTATGTTGCAATAGGCCCCAACAGCTTGTATGGCACACATGAGGATTCAGCACTTACCCGCTTTTGGGAAGCTTTCTTTTTTTCGGCTCAAACCATATCAACCGTAGGCTATGGACATATTAACCCCCGCGGAATGGCGGCAAACAGTGTAGCCGCATTTGAATCAATGATGGGGTTATTGGCATTTGCTTTGGCAACAGGCTTGCTTTACGGGCGTTTCTCAAGACCATCAGCGAGGATTATCTATAGCAAAAACATATTGGTAGCACCATATTTAGAAAATGGACGCGGCTTAATGTTTAGGTTAGCTAATCTACGCATGAATATTTTGGTTGATCTGAATATGGAGGTTATTTTTTCTTACAATGAAGACGTAAATGGGAAACCGGTCCGAAGATTTTTCCCACTAAAGCTTGAAAGAAGATCTGTAAGCATACTAACGCTGAACTGGACAGTTGTACACCCTCTTGACGATCATAGTCCTTTAAAGGATATGACGCTTGACGATCTCAATAAATCAGAAGCTACCTTTGCTATACTGCTTAAAACATTTGATGATGCTTTTTCACAAACGGTACATTCCCGCACAGCTTACCAGGATAAAGACATAATTTGGGGTGCTAAGTTCAAAACAGTACTCGACCGTGAAGATAACGGCCGCATAGTGTTGGATTTGAGCAAAATAAGCGATTACGATTTAGTTGAATTACCGGAATTGGAGACCAAAGCCGAAGCGTAGTATAAATCTACTTCAACAATGAATCTTTTTCTTTCGAAAACACATTATAAACCATTTTATCTAAAAAGCCGGGGATAAATTTACTTAGTGCTACGGTTAGTTTACCCTGGCCCGTCATGATCAGCGTACGTGAACGATTCTCTACACCGTCAACAATAATTTTGGCCACTTCATCAGCGGTCATCATCTTTTCTTCGTGGAGCGTGCTTTCGCCCTGCTGCTTACCATTTTTATCAAGTGCTGTATTGCGGATGTTTGATGCGGTAAAGCCCGGACAAGCGGTTAATATATTTACGCCAGTCTTTAAAGTTTCAACCCGCAACGCATCTAAAAAGCCATTCATCGCAAATTTTGATGCTGAATAACCGGTACGGCCCGGCAAACCTTTATAACCGGCAATGGATGATACACCCACTATTGTACCTTGTGATTTTATAATTGCAGGCAAAGCGAATTTAGTACAATATACTGTACCCCAAAAGTTTACATCCATTAACTCTTTTAAAACTTTAATATCAACATCATTAAACAATGCCCGCATGGATATACCTGCATTGTTTACCAGCACATCAATCTTCTTAAAAGTTAACAGGGTTTGCTTAATCAATTGCTCGCACTCATCCTCAACTGAAACATCGCAATGGATGGCTACAGCCCTGATGCCATATTTCTGCTCAAGGTCCTGCGTTATTTCACATAAAGCTACATATTGGCGCGCGCCTAAAACAAGATTGGCGCCGCGTTTGGCAAATTCGTAAGCTAATGATTTACCGATACCTGACGAAGCACCGGTGATGACTACAATTTTATCTTTCAACTTCATATAACAGGGGCAACTGTGGTTGCGGCACGCCTGCTACTTTAATTTCAGGCATCTTAAATAAATATTTGAAAGCGAATATAAGCATAGCGCCATAAAAATATTTAACAAAATGCCAGTTAAATTTAGGCAGGCTGCGATCGCCTGCATTAATGATATATGTTTTAGGGAAATAGTAATTCTTATAACCGGCAAGCCGCAGGCGGTATGAGAGGTCGATATCATGCCCATACATGAAAAAATGCTCATCAAACAAGCCTGTTTCATCCAAAGCTGCTTTGCGGAGCAGCATAAACGCACCGTTTAAAAAGTCGACCTCCGAAGTTTGAAACTCTTCAACCCAATCCTTGCGGTTACGATCGAGCAGGCGTGATTTGGGAAATGTACTCGCCAGGCCAATAAGCTTAAAAAATGAGATCCATGATGATGTAAGCCCCCGGTTCGACTCCGGTAAGAATCTTCCCTGCGGAGTTACCATACGCACACCCAAGCCACCTGAATCTGTATGCAGATCCATAAACTCAAGTGCTCGCTCTAAGGTTTTTTTGGAGCTTATTATATCCGGATTGACCAGTAAAACATACTCGCCTTTTGCCATGCTGATAGCCTTGTTATAGGACCTTGCCAAGCCTTCATTTGAGTTATTGGCAATAACATGAAACTGCGGGAATTCATTTTTGAGCATCTCAACAGATTTATCAGTAGAGGCATTATCAACTATAAAAACCTCATAATCAATATACTTACCAGCATCAATTAAAGAACTAAGCGTATGCCTGAGCATTTCACAAAAATTGTAATTAACAATGACTACAGACAGCTTCATATTTTATCGTGATAGTGAATTCTCGTATGGAACACGTGTGGCTATTGACCGACCTAAAGTCAATTCATCTACGTATTCTAATTCACCACCAAAAGCTATGCCACGAGCTATAGTTGAGATAGTTATATTGTAAGATTTTAATCTTTTGTTTAAATAAAAAATAGTGGTGTCGCCTTCCATGGTTGCGCTCAGGGCAAAAATCACCTCTCTTACCTCATTTTCCTTTAAGCGCTCCACCAATGTATCCACCTCCAGATCAGACGGGCCTATACCATCCATTGGTGATATCAATCCACCCAAAACATGGTATAACCCATTGTACTGATTAGTATTCTCTACGGCCATCACATCACGTGTATCTTCAACCACACATATTAAGCCCCGATCGCGTTTTGGGGCAGTACATATCTCGCAAACAACATGATCAGATATATTGTGGCAGGTTTGGCAAAACTGTATGTTATTACGTAAATTACTTATAGCACCGCTAAACCTGTCAACCTCGGCCCTATCCTGTTTTAATAAATGCAAAACCAATCGTAAAGCGGTTTTTTGCCCCACACCCGGCAATTTTGAAAACTCCGCAACCGCATCCTCCAATAACTTTGATGAAAAGTTCATGATGCGAATTTACTGATTATTTTAAATAGTCATTGGTTCACTGATTCATTAGTTCATTACTATAAATTTGTAGTTTTGACCACATTATTGGACTCTTGACCAATGAACTAATGAACTACATGAAAAACATTTGCATATTCTGCGGCGCAAACTTTAGCGGCGACCCTTTATTGGAACTGGCCATTAATCAATTAGCTGAAATAATGGTTAGCCGCGATGTATCGCTAATTTTTGGCGGTGGTAAGGTTGGTGTAATGGGTATGATTGCTGATGCCGTACTAAATAAAGGTGGCAAGGCCATTGGTGTAATACCGCAGTTTTTAATGGCTAAGGAAATTGCTCATCCCGGTTTAACAGAACTGCATATAGTTGAAACCATGCACCAGCGCAAACAATTAATGAGCGATCTGTGTGATGGCTTTATTACAATGCCTGGCGGTTTAGGCACAATGGAAGAGTTTTTTGAGGTATTAACCTGGTTGCAATTAGGTTTACATAGCCGACCGGTGGGTATTTTAAATGTAAACGGCTTTTACGACCTGCTATTAAAACAACTGGATGTAATGGTTGAACAACGCTTTTTAAAACCCGTAAACCGCCAACTGGTTTTATCATCCGGCGACCCTATTGAGCTGATTAGTTTGATGAATAATTTCAAGGCTGAAACTGATGAAGCTTGGTTTAAGGATAGAAATCTGATTTAGTTAAAACCGCCAGTATATCCATACCCGCATTTGGGTACCCGATAAATTATACCGCCTTGTTTGGAACTTGTTTGTATTTAATGCATTTCTGCAAACAAAATTCATGTAAATAGCATTTTCCTGTTGTAATTTACCTAAAATTACATTTCACATAACAGCCAATTATGGATCTTGAATTCAATAAAAATGAAGATATTAATAAACAACTTGTTTATGACCTCTCAACCCGCCTAAAAAAGATTTACCTGGGTGGTGGCGAAAAAGCCGCCGCCAAACAAAAAGAGAAAGGCAAAATGCTGGCGCGTGAACGTATCAGCTACCTTTTGGATAAAGACAAGCCCTGGCTGGAGATCGGCGCTTTTGCAGGCGACGGATTATATGCAGAGCATGGCGGATGTCCCTCAGGTGGTGTAATATGCGGCATTGGCTATGTATCGGGCAGACAATGTGTGGTGGTTGCTAATGATGCTACGGTAAAAGCCGGGGCATGGTTCCCAATTACGGCCAAGAAAAACCTGCGTGCGCAGGAAATTGCCATGGAAAACCACCTGCCCATTATTTACCTGGTTGATTCTGCCGGCGTTTACCTGCCTTTGCAGGATGAGATCTTCCCTGATAAAGAACATTTCGGGCGCATATTCAGGAATAATGCCATCATGAGTAGTATGGGCATCGTTCAAATATCGGCTATTATGGGTTCATGTGTGGCAGGTGGCGCTTATTTGCCTATTATGAGCGATGAGGCCATGATAGTTGAAGGAACCGGCTCTGTATTTTTGGCTGGCTCCTACCTTGTAAAATCAGCTATTGGCGAAGATATTGACAATGAAGCGCTGGGCGGTGCAGCAATGCACTGTGAAATATCAGGTGTTACCGACTATAAACAACCAAATGACAAAACCTGTTTAGATAGCATCCGCAATATTTTAAGTATGCTGGGCGATTATAATAAAGCAGGATTTGATCGCATAAACCCAACCCCTCCTAAGCTTGATCCCAAAGATATTTACGGTTTGTTGCCTGATGCACGCGACAAACCTTATGACATGAGGGATATTTTGCTGCGCCTATTGGATAATTCTGAATTTGAGGAGTATAAGGCGGAATATGGACAATCTATCATTTGCGGCTTAGGTCGTATTGATGGCTGGGCTGTAGGTATAGTTGCCAATCAGCGTAAAGTTATAAAATCGGGCAAAGGCGAAATGCAGTTTGGCGGGGTAATCTATTCCGATTCAGCTGATAAGGCCACACGCTTTATCATGAACTGTAACCAGAAAAAAATACCGCTGGTATTTTTGCAGGATGTAACCGGCTTTATGGTGGGCAGCCGCTCCGAGCAGGGTGGCATTATAAAGGATGGCGCTAAAATGGTGAATGCCGTAGCCAATTCGATAGTGCCAAAGTTTACTATAATAATAGGCAATTCATACGGTGCAGGTAATTATGCTATGTGTGGCAAGGCTTATGATCCGAGGTTGATATACGCGTGGCCATCAGCAAAAATTGCGGTAATGGGTGGCTCACAGGCAGCAAAAACCTTATTACAGATACAAGCCGCCGGCTTAAAATCAAAGGGTGAAGAAGTGATCACCAAAGAGAAGGAAGTAGAGCTGTTAAAAGAGATCAGCGATAAATACGATTCACAAACTACGCCGTATTATGCTGCTGCCAGGCTTTGGGTAGATGGCATTATCGACCCGCTGGAGACACGCAAAGTAATATCCATGGGTATTGAGGCAGCTAACCACGCTCCTATTGAGAAAGCGTTTAATGTGGGGATAATTCAGACGTAAATAATGTAGAGACGCAATATTTTTCGTCCCCTGCATATACACCGTAGAGACCCAATACTTTGCGTCTCTACGATTTTTTCTATATTTAGATTTATGAAAAAACTGACCCTTGTTTTATCCCTGTTATTCATCGCAACTGTACAATCCTTTGCACAAAGCGCTATGGAAATCCATCAGCGTGCCATTTTGGTTGATACCCATAATGATGTGTTATCAAATGAACAGATCAATCATTTAGATATAGGCAAATTACAAACTGAAGGTCAGCTTGATCTGGTACGGGCAAAAGAGGGCGGACTGGATGCACAGGTTTTCTCCATCTGGTGCGGGCCGCAATATGGCAAGGGTACAGCTTTCAGATTTGCTAACCGCGAAATTGATTCGCTTTACGCGTTATTGAAACGTTATCCTGATAAAATAACATTGGTACGCAACTCAGCAGAATTAAAAAAGGCAGTAGCCGATCACAAATTTGCTGCCTTAATTGGCGTTGAAGGCGGGCATATGATTGAGGACAGAATGGATTATATCGATAGTCTGCACAACCGTGGCATGTGCTATTTAACCCTAACCTGGAACAACAGCACCTCATGGGCAACATCAGCTTATGAAGAACGATTTAAGCATGATAGCTTAACCCATCACGGTTTAACAGCATATGGCAAACAAATAGTGCATCATTTAAATGACCTGGGCGTAATGATAGATCTCTCCCATCCAAGTGAACAAACTTTTTATGATGTGCTTGCTACAACCAACAAACCTGTAATTGCATCGCACAGCTGCGCTTACGCGCTTAACCCGCACCAACGCAATTTAAAAGATGCACAGCTTAAGGCACTGGCAAAAAATGGCGGCGTGGTATTCGTGAATTTTTATAGTGGCTTTATCGACAGCACCTATCAAAAGAAAGCAGCTGAATTTCGCCACAGGCACCGTGCCGAACTGGATTCACTTATAAAGATCTATAAAGATGAAGACCTGGCTACTGACAGGCTTTATGCTGTTTATAAATCAGAATCTGAACCGATGCGTCCACCATTAAGCCTACTGATAAAACATATTGATTATATAGTAAAATTGATAGGTGCCGACCACGTTGGCATAGGCTCTGATTTTGACGGAGCAGAATCCTATCCAAAAGGCATGGATGATGTGACCGATTACCCAAAAATTACTGCGGAACTATTAAAACTAAACTATAGCGAAAAGGATATTGATAAGATCTTAGGCGGAAATTTCTTAAGAGTATTAAAGGCAAATACAGGTAAGTAACTCGATTATGAGATTTCGTGTAATTATATTGTCACCAATCAACAAAAATCTCAATAATGTTACACACAAATCAGTATAGTATATTGTCTAATAGTTATATTAGTGTTATTGATTACCAGTTATTTAATTTACCCCTTAAACTTAAATCATTTACATTATGAAAAAGCACATCTATTTGTTAGCATTTTTGATGATCTCGCATCAATTGTTCGCACAAACCAAAAAGGTTTATGTAACAAAATCAGGCAGCTACACCGCCAATAGCGATAAAGCTGTATCGTATCTGTTAGTACAGCAGCTCAATGGCGATTCTGCCTATTTGGCAAGGCAATATAACATGAATAATTCCTTAATGGTAAAAGGCACTTATAAGGATGCGGCGCTTACCATACCAAACGGAAAATTTGTTTATTATAATACGGAGAATAACAGTTATGTATCAGCTGTAGGTTATTTTGTAAACGGGAAACGTACAGGAAACTGGAGCGAATTTGCACCTAACGGCCAAACCACACTTGAATATAGCTATGAAAATAACATACTAACCGGCACTTATAAAACTTACGATGCCAACTCAGGCATACGTGGTGAGGGAAACATGGTGAACGGTAAGTTGGCCGGCGATTTCAAATGGTACAATAATGATGGTTTGTTAGTTGCAGGTGCTGTACTTGAAAACGGCAAAATTGTTAAGAAAACAGAATACATGAAGGATGCTAAAGAAAGCATGAACCTGCATGCATATGTTGAACAAAAATTAAAAAAATACAGCAGCGTATTGTACGATTCTCAGTTTACAGTAAAGTATGATATTAGTAAAGATGGTAAAATAACCAACCCGCAAATAGTGAGCGGTTATAACCCTGAAATAAACGCAGCTATACTTAATGCTTTATCAAACCTAAATGCATACAGGCCGGCTACTTATAACAATGCGGCTATCGATCAGAAAACATCAGAAACATTTAATGTTTATAATACGATGAATATGGCTAGTAATTATCGCCTTAATCACCCAATACGTATTTGTAGCATCACTCCTCCTATGCATAATTTTAATTCAACAACATCAATGTAATTAAACAGTAACGATATAAAAAAGGCCCGTACTGCTAATAGTACGGGCCTTTTTTATATAACTTTTTCATTGAGGATCGTTCAGCAACAACTTCAGCACAACAATAGTGATTACCACTATAATTACCAGCAGCGCAATAAATTGCCATAACGCTTTGTTTTTATCTTCCATAAGGGGAATTAAAGATGTGCAATATTAATCAAGATTTCTAAATCAAAACAAAATTCCACAATTGATATGTTTACTAACATCTGACCAACCAAATTACCTTTTTTCGTACATTCGCACTTCATTATTTAATAACAAATGTCTCAAGATATTGAACACGTAAAATGCCTGATCATAGGTTCAGGTCCGGCGGGATATACCGCTGCTATATATGCTTCACGCGCTGATTTGAAACCGGTGCTGTATACAGGTATGCTTGCCGGCGGTCAGCTTACACAAACTACCGAGGTTGAAAACTATCCCGGTTATCCAGATGGTATCATGGGCCCTGAAATGATGGAGAATTTCCGTCAGCAGGCGGAGCGTTTAGGCGCTGATATCCGTTTTGGTTATATCAGTTCGGTTGATTTTTCAAGTCTGCCGCATAAAGTAGTGGTTGATGAGCATAAAACTATAACCGCCGATTCAATTATCATTTCAACAGGCGCATCAGCTAAATGGCTGGGACTTGATTCAGAACAAAAATACAGTGGTTTTGGGGTTTCTGCATGTGCCGTTTGTGATGGCTTCTTTTTCAGGGGACAGGATGTGGCATTAGTGGGCGCAGGTGATACCGCTGCTGAGGAAGCTACTTACCTGGCTAAAATGTGCCGCAAGGTAACCATGATCGTTCGTCGCGATGAGTTCAGGGCTTCAAAAGCCATGATGCACCGCGTATTGCACACGCCAAATATCGAAGTATTATACAATACCGAAACTGTTGAAATACTTGGCGACGGACAAAGTGTAACCGGCGTAAAAGTGCTCAACAATAAAACACAGGAACATACTACAATTGATATAACCGGCTTTTTTGTAGCCATAGGCCACAAACCAAACACCGATATATTTAAAGGCTGGATCCATATGGATGAAACTGGCTATATCATTACCCATCCAGGATCAACTGAAACAAACGTTGAGGGTGTATTTTGCTGCGGTGATGCCCAGGATCATATCTATCGCCAGGCAGTAACAGCAGCAGGCACGGGCTGTATGGCTGCTATTGACGCTGAGCGTTATTTAGCTGCGAAGGAGCATGTGGTAACAGCGTAAACCCAGGTGTCATTGCGAGGAGGAACGACGAAGCAACCTCGTCGCGTTCAATAGCCAGGCGACGAGATTGCCGCGCTACCGCTCGCAATGACATAGTTTTATAATCTCCCAAAACAATTACCGCCCCTTATACCTTTATAATCTAAACAATTATAAATACCATGGGAAAAGGAGATAAAAAATCCAGAAAAGGTAAAATAGCAATGGGTTCATTCGGCAAAAGCCGGCCGCATCATGTAAAAAAAGCTGTTACGGGAGTCCACTTGCAAAAAGAAGAAAAACCTGCTGAAGCTGTTGAAAGGACGGAAAAAGCAAAAAAACCATCCGCTTAGGCGAATGGTTTTTTTATTTTATTGACATTTTTTACACAACAGTAGCTTTGTGTTTTTTCAAAATCCGCTATATTCACAAACTCGTATTTAATTTACTATGTATAAAAAGTTTTTCCTGCTATTTTTTGCTATTGGTTCCCTTTCTATAACAATCACAAACGCCCAGGATAGCGGCCCAAACATGGGGATAATCCCGGCACCCGTATCCCTAAAAAAAGCATCCGGTAGTTTTACCCTGAGCCGGCAAACAGTAATACTGGCCGATAGCACAAATAATAAAGCTGTAGTTTTTTTAGCTGATTACCTGCGCAGTAAAAAAATGCTGAATATTAAACCAGGCATTGATTCCAACAAAAATACACCCAATAGCTTGATATTAACGTCTGCTGGTACAGACAGCCTGCCTGCTGAAGGTTACAGGTTAACCATCACACCACAGCAAATTACCATTGCAGGTAAAGGGGCAGGTTTATTTTACGGCATACAAACACTTATACAATTAATGCCTGCCGATGGTGGCGCTACCATACAATTACCTTGCGTACAAATCACTGATTATCCTCGCTTTGGTTATCGCGGTGTAATGCTTGATGTTTGCCGTCACTTTTTTTCGGTGGAGTTTGTTAAAAAATACATCGACCTGATGGCGGCTTATAAGCTTAATAACTTCCATTGGCATTTAACTGATGACCAGGGCTGGCGCATCGAAATAAAAAAATATCCGAAGTTAACTACAATTGGCAGTCAACGGGCACAAACGGTTATCGGCAATTACCACGACCGTACCCCACAGCAATTTGATAACACTCCGGTTGGTGGTTTTTATACACAGGATCAAATCAGAGATGTAATTAAATATGCTGCCGACAGATATATCAATATCGTACCTGAAATAGAAATGCCGGGCCACTCTGAGGCTGCATTAGCGGCTTACCCGGAATTGGGTTGCGAACCAACTTTTCCGTACAAAGTATCTGAAACATGGGGCGTATTTCATGATACCTATTGCCCATCCGATAAAACGTTCAGTTTTCTCGAGGATGTGCTGACCGAGGTAATGGAGTTATTCCCATCAAAATATATTCACGTAGGCGGTGATGAAGCACCTAAGGATGCCTGGAAAAAATCAGCATTTTGCCAGAAACTTTGTAAGAAACTCGGACTGAAAGATGATCGCAATTCAACCAAAGAAGATAAGCTGCAAAGTTATTTTATACAAAGGGTAGAGAAATTTGTAAACTCAAAAGGCCGCAGTATTATAGGCTGGGATGAAATTTTAGAAGGCGGCCTCTCCCCTAACGCTACCGTAATGAGCTGGCGTGGCGAAGCCGGTGGTATAGCCGCAGCACAACAAAACCATGATGTGGTTATGACCCCAGGAAGCGGAGGTTTGTATATCGACCACTCGCAGGGCAAATTAAGTGAAGAACCATTGAATATTGGAGGATACGACCTGTTATCAAAAATATATAGTTATAACCCTACACCGGCGATTCTTACCCCCGATCAGCAAAAACATATTGTAGGTGTACAAGCTAATTTATGGACAGAGTATATCCCCACCGAAAACAAAGCAGAGTATATGCTGCTGCCACGTATGCTTGCGCTTAGTGAGGTAGCATGGTCGCCATTGGCTAATAAAAACTATACCGATTTTGCCAATAACCGCTTGCCGTCCCATTTAGCATGGCTTGATAAAAACGGTTTTGATTACCATGTGCCACAAGCTATCGGTGCCCAGGATACTATTATATTTGGTTCACAGCTGAATGTAAATTTAAAGCCATCGGTTACAGGTGCCACTGTTTATTATACCATAGATAGCTACACGCCACGCGAAGCTGATATCCCGTATACTATCCCCATGACTTATAATGTACCTCAAGATCAGTACCGTGAGCTGGAAACCATTGTTATAACACCATCAGGCAAACGCAGCAGGGTTACCAGCACATTTGTATATAACAAGTCGCCATTACCAGCGGTCAACTACCAGAGCACTGCAAGCGGCTTAAAATATCTGTTATATACCGGCGCATTTAATAACACAAGCGAGTTGACTGCAGCTGCCGCCGTTGATACCGGTATAGCAAAAAGCTTTAATACAAGCATCATCCGGAAAAATAATCCTGCCTTTGGTATAATTTATAGCGGTTTTATCCGTATTGATAGTGATAACGTTTATGGATTTTCAACACTATCAGATGATGGTTCGGAATTATCTATTGACGATATACCTGTTGTTAAAAACGATGGCAAACATTCCTCAATTGAACAAGGCGGATCAGTGCCTTTGCAAAAAGGATATCACCGTTTTACCTTAAAATATTTTAATGTTGGCACAACAGGCACGCTTCGTGTATATTTGACCATACCGGGTAAACCAAAAGGCGAATTATCGCCAGATGAAATGTATAATTAAGCCGATTTATGAAGATGAATAACAGGTTTTATTTATTGATACTGGCAGCATGTACCATAATAGCAGGCTGTAATAATAATGACGATAAAAAAACGGATACTACCCCTGTAGTGGTAAAAAAGCCTGCCATAATGCAACCATTCAGGTTTCATAAACTGATTGAGGTTTCACCCGGCAATGATTTTGATGTATTAAGCTGGGGAAGAGGGTCGCAAGCCGTGGGGTCGTTCTTGATACTCCATTCCGATTCATCGGGTATGAAATATAATACTACCACAGGTGATCTGGATGGTTCAATTGTAGATGTTTATAACTCTGACATGGACCTTGATGGAAACCCTGAAATACTGATACAGGCCAAAGCCACTGATACAACAAACTATGCCGTTATATATGCCTTTGAATTTAATAACAGCAAAGCCAATAAGCTCGATTTTCCGAAATTAACATCCTCTCAAAGGAAAGGCTACCGCGGTAACGATAATTTCTATATCAAGGAAGGCAAGTTTATGCGTGAGTTCCCGATATATGATGGCGATGGTAAGAATGCCAAACCAACCGGGGCAAAACGCTTATTGCAATATGGTTTGAGGAATAATGAATTTACCGTACAGCAGGTAAGTAAAGATTCAACCTTAAAAAGTACAACTAAAACTACAGCAACACCAACTGCAAAAGCTACTTCTACCGAAAAGAAAAAATCGTCTTCAACATCTAACCAAAGTAGTACTTCATCATCCAAAAAGAAGAAGAAAAAATCGGATGACAATAGTAGCACCACTACACATAAAAAGAAAAAGAAGAAACATCACCATAGCAGCGACGATAATTAATTAAGTTGCTAATAACTCTTTTCTCCAAGCGCCATTGCTTCGCCGCTCGCAATGATGCTTTGTAATATAAAAGACCTCATTTTAAATCGCTATAAGCAAGATTTTATTATGCGCATAATAACTAATAACCATATATTTGAAAATTGGATCAGCTGATTTATGGCTGAAATACATTATTTATGACAGTTCTCACAGGCGATATTAGTGACAAATATGAGTTGGTTGTAGGGTTAGAGGTTCACGCGCAATTATCTACTTTAAGCAAGGCATTTTCATCAGATTCAGCAGCATTTGGCGCTGAACCTAATCATCATATCAGTCCAGTATCATTAGGGCACCCGGGCACACTTCCCCGCCTTAATAAAACTATGGTGGAGTATGCAGTTAAAATGGGCCTGGCCTGCAATTGCACAGTTAACCTGAATAATACATTCGCCCGTAAAAATTATTTTTACGCTGATCTGCCAAAAGGCTACCAGATAACCCAGGATCATAAACCAGTAGTTACGGGTGGTTTTGTACCGGTAAGATTGAGTGACGGCACGGCGAAAGATATCGCTATCCATCACATCCATATGGAAGAGGATGCCGGTAAAAGCATGCACGACCAGCATTTCGATGATTCACTTATCGACCTGAATCGTGCAGGTGTCCCCCTGATTGAAATCGTTACCGAGCCCGACATGCGCAGCAGCGAAGAAGCAGGACAGTTTTTAACAGAGACACGTAAGCTGTTACGCTACCTTGATATTTGCGATGGCAATATGGAGGAAGGCAGCATGCGTTGCGATGCCAATATCTCAGTAAGGCTTAAAGGTGAAACAGCTTACGGCAATCGCTGTGAAGTAAAAAACCTGAACTCTATACGCAATGTACAGCGTGCCATTGAACATGAATTTGCAAGACAGGTAAACGTTATTGAAAACGGCGGTCGTATAGATCAAAACACTTTAAACTTTAATGCTGATACAGGTGAAACATCAGTTTTACGCTCAAAGGAAATGGCTAACGATTACCGTTATTTTCCTGAACCCGATCTGGCGCCATTATTTTTAGATAAGTCGTATATCGACAAAATACAACAGGCTATGCCTGCCCTGCCTAACCAACTTTATAAAAAGTACACTGCTGAATTAGGGCTATCAGATTATGACGCGACGGTTATTACGGCCGATAAAGAACTTGCTTTATTTTTTGAAGAATTAATTAAGCATACCAGTAATTATAAATCGGCAGTACATTTGCTGATGGGGCCTGTTAAATCGCATTTAAATGAAAGTGGTTTGCACATTGGCAATATCGGCGTTAAACCTTCAAACTTGGCCGGGTTAATTAAACTGGTTGATTCAGGACAGATCAATAATACCGTGGCATCGCATAAATTATTCCCTGCCCTGCTTAAATTCCCGGATAAAACCGCGGAAACGTTGGCTGCTGAACTGAACCTATTGATCAGTAATGATGGTGACGATGTGAGTCAGTTTATCCAGGCCGCGATTGCCAAGTTTCCGGATAAGGTTAAAGAATACCAGAAAGGTAAAAAAGGCGTTTTAGGTTTGTTTATGGGCGAAATTATGAAAAGCTCAAAAGGCAAGATCGATCCGCAGAAAACAAATCAACTACTTATTAAAGAACTAGAATCTAAATAAATGAAAAACCGTATCATATTATGCGGCATTGTATCTATCTCAATGCTGATATTTTCGTGCAAGGATAATAGCGCATTTACCATTTCTGGTACTGTTCAAAATCCCGCAAGCTTAAAAACTGTATTCCTGTTAGAGAGCGACAGCACCACCACAAACGTGGTTGACTCAACCAAACTAAGCGAAGATGGTAAATTCCAGTTTAAACATACCGCACCTTATGCTAATCTGTATAAATTACGCGTAGGCGGCAGTGTTTTTGACCTGATAGCTAAAAACGGTGATGCCATTGATTTCAGTACCGATTTGAACGACAATAAACATAGTTACACCATCAGTGGCTCGGATGAATCTGAAAAGATCCAGGAGTTTAACAAGATAAGTAATGTTTATACCGACAAAAACACCAAACTGGCTGATGAATACCAGGCAAAATCACAGGCTTTAGGCAAACAATCAGATTCATTAATGAAAATATATTTGCCGGTATTTCAAAAAAACATAGCTGATTACAGCGTTGTTACTTTGAAATTCATGAATGATAACAAAAACTCGCTGGCTGGCTTTTACGCGGCAACATCACTTGACCCTGATAAATATGAGCAGCAATTAATTGCATATGCAGATCAGATAAAAGATAGTTTTAAGGACAACCCGGGTGTACAGCAGTTCATCAAACAAATGATGCTGATTAAACCGGTATCGATCGGACAGCCTGCACCTGAGTTTACTGTTATAGGTGTAGATAACAAGCCCATCAAACTATCTGATTACAAAGGGAAATATGTTATGCTTGATTTCTGGGCATCATGGTGCGGCCCGTGCAGGCAGGAAAACCCTAATGTAGTTGCGCAGTATGCAAAGTTCAAGTCAAAAGGTCTTAATATCCTTGGTATATCGTTAGATACTGATAAAGATAAATGGCAACAGGCAATCACGGCAGATAATTTAACTTGGAGCCATGCATCAGACCTTAAGAATTTTGAAGGCCCTACAGAAAGGTTATATCATATAGAAGCGATACCATCAAACTTCATAATTGATCCTCAGGGCATTATAGTTGCCAAAAATGTAAGAGGGGCTGATCTTGAAGATTTTTTAAATAAAACATTTAATAAGCCTTAATTAACTGTTAAGATAAAGTAACATTTAACAATTTGTTAATATTAGCTTAACTATTTGCTTCTTTTCAGCGTATACTTTTATACAAAAATTAATCATGAGCAACATATCGAAACAAAAAATACTTATTGTTGATGATGAACCGGATATTTTAGAGCTGATAGAGTATAATTTAAAGAAGGAAGGCTACCAGGTTTTCCTGGCGCATAACGGACAAGAAGCTGTTACTGAGGCCAAAAGATCTCTCCCTGACCTGATAGTACTGGACATTATGATGCCTAAAATGGATGGCATCGAGGCCTGCCGCATTATGCGCACCATGCCCGAATTTAAGAATACCTTTATGGTGTTTTTAACTGCCCGCAGTGAGGAATATTCTGAAATTGCAGGTTTCAACGTTGGAGCAGACGATTATATTGCAAAACCTATAAAGCCCCGCGCTTTGGTTAGCCGTATTAACGCCATATTACGCCGCAACGCCCCTGCCGAAGATGTTACCGATAACAAACTGGAAATTGGCGACCTGGTAATTGACCGCGAGGCTTATCTTGTTTTCCAAAAAGGTGCTAAGGTGGTATTAGCCAAAAAAGAATTTGAGCTATTGTACCTGCTGGCTTCAAAACCTGGTAAAGTTTATACCCGCGAGGTGATCCTGAAAAATATTTGGGAAGACTCAGTAGTAGTTACTAACCGTACTATTGATGTACATATCCGTAAGGTACGTGAAAAATTAGGTGATGATATTATATCAACCGTAAAAGGTGTTGGTTATAAGTTCGGAGCGTAAGAGAGGACCTCTTCAAAGGAGAGGACTCGAAAATATAAACAGAAAGGGCGGTGAAAATTTCACTGCCCTTTCTGTTTAATAACTGTCATGCTGAACATGTTTCAGCATCTCACACGCCAGGTAGCCAATGTGCTGGTTCTATCGAAGAAGACTTAGTTTTTAAAACTTTGTAAGTCTATAACCACTGATGTGCGCAAGGCTGTTATGCTGAGCGCTAGTCGAAGCATGTGGGCAAAGGCCTTTACGCTCATACTTCGACTAGCGCTCAGCATGACACCCACTCCACCTTATCAATAACGCATCAGTAAAAAGCCGAATGATGGATTATCATTCGGCTTTTTTAATATATCAAAAATAATTACTTAGCAGCAACAGCTTTCTTAGCAGCTGTTGATTTTGCAGCGATAGTCTTTTTAGCACCGGCAGCTTCAGTTTTAGCTTTATCGGCAACAACTTTTGCTTTAGCAGCAACTTTCTTTTTAGTATCAGTTGCTGATTTTTTAGCAGCAGCTGTTTCGGTTTTAGCTTTAGCAGTTACTTCTTTTGCTTTAGTATCAGCCTTAGCTTTAACATCAGAAGCAACAGTTTTTGCTTTGGCAGCTGTTACTGATGCTTTATGAGCAACGCTTGCTTTAACAGTTGTAGCTTTATGTTTAGTGGTAGCTTTTTTAGCTGTTACTTTATCTTTAAGATGATCAATTGTATCGACTGCTTTATCTTTTAATTCTTCGGCGTTATCTTTGGTATCATCCCAAAGACTCTCAATCGTTTCTTTAACCTTTTCAAAAAATCCCTTTTCTTCAGGTTTAGTGCTGTTATCGCTCATGTTTTTTACAGTTAGTTGTATGTTAATATTTCATTATAATACAATTACTATACCAATGCAATTCGAGTTTGATTTCCTGTTTTTAGAAGTTAGGTTTAAGCACATATTTATCATAAAAGCGAAAAATATGCTCGGTTGCCTCTTCGGCGGTGTCTACCAAACGGTACAAGTTCAAATCTTCCGGGCTGATGTTATGCTCGTGTTCAAGCATGTTTTTCTCCACCCAATCAAACAACCCCTTCCAGTAGTCAATTCCCACAAACACAATAGGAAAACGGGCTATCTTACCTGTTTGTATCAGCGTCATAGCCTCGAACGATTCATCCATGGTACCAAAGCCGCCGGGCAATATAATAAAGCCCTGCGAATATTTCATGAACATTACTTTGCGCACAAAAAAATAATCAAACTCCAGTATTTTGTCCCTATCGAGGTACTTATTGTGGAACTGTTCAAATGGCAATTCAATGTTCAGCCCTACCGACTTCCCTCCTGCCTCAAATGCACCTTTATTAGCGGCCTCCATAATGCCCGGCCCGCCGCCTGATATTACGCCGTAGCCGCGCTCTGATAGCAAACGGGCGCATTCTTCTGATGTCTGGTAATACTTACTATCATTTTTTGTTCGTGCCGACCCGAATATGGATACACAAGGGCCTATTTTAGCCAGTTTATCAAAACCATCAACAAACTCGGCCATAATTTTAAATATCTGCCAGGAGTCGGTTACCTTAATTTCCTGCCAGTTCTTATTTTCAAACGCGCGTCTTATTTTATCATCATTTGTCATAAATTATATAGATAGAGTAAAAAGTATTAAGCACTAATTGGTGTTTTTGTTTTCGATGCAGAGGTGATTAGCAGCCCGGCAAATGTAATCAATCCGTTCACGATGATGAGTTCGTTATCGAAAACATAACCGCCCAGCAGCGCTTTTGATGAAGTGCTCAGGAAATAACAGATTGCTGGCGATATCAAACAAATAAAAGGCACCAGCTTATCCCTAACCTGCCTGTTTTTCATAAACAAACCAAAGCTGTACAGGCCAAGCAACGGACCATAGGTATAAGATGCCACTTTGAAGATAGCTGTTACAACAGCATCATTATTAATGGCATTAAAAGCGATAATGGTCAGCAGCATCAACACAGAAAAGCCAATATGCACAAAATGCCTGGTGTTTACATTCTTTTTACTGTTGATGGCTTCACGCTTATTAAAACCTAAAAAATCAACACAAAAAGAAGTTGTGAGTGCGGTTAACGCGGAATCGGTAGTGGCAAAGGTTGCAGCAGTTAAACCAAGCATAAAAACCATTGCAGGTATTATGCCTAAGTATTGCAGGGCGATGGTTGGATACAGGTAATCGGTTTTTGCAACCTTAATACCGTTATGTGCCGCGTAGATATAAAGCAATGCCCCTACGCTTAAAAAAAAGATATTGATCACCACAAAAACTGCCGTAAAGCTAAACATATTCTTTTTCGCTTCGCGGATGTTAGACAGGCTCAGGTTTTTCTGCATCAGGTCCTGATCGAGACCCACCATGGCTATGGTAATAAACATGCCACCCAAAAATGCCTTCACAAAATGGAACTTGCTACTCAGGAAATCATTAAAGAAAAAGACTTTGGAGTAGCTGCTATTCTTAACTGCGTCAAAAGCTTCAAATATGTTTAAATGCAGGCTGCGGCAAATGAATATGATCGACAAAAAGACAGATGATACCAGGAACAGCGTCTGCAAACTATCGGTAATAATAATAGTTTTAAGGCCTCCTTTAAACGTGTACGACCATATCAGCAGCAGACATATCAGCACCGTTACGGCAAAAGGCACATGGTAGCTATCGAATATAAATTTCTGCAATACAATTACCACCAGGTAAAGCCTGAAACCCGATCCTATTATCCTGCTGATAAGGAAAATACCGGCGGCAGTTTTATAGCTCCATGTACCTAAAGCAGTTTCGATATAGCTATAAATGGATGTTAATTTAAGCCGGTAGTAAAGCGGCAGCAATACAGTTGCCACGATGATAAACCCTGCGGCATTACCCAATACGAACTGGAAATACTCAAACTGATCGCCGGTTGGCGCGCCAACTTTACCTGGGACAGAGATAAATGTAACACCACTTAAAGCTGTGCCGATCATGCCAAATGCAACCAAATACCATTTTGAATTACGGTTGGCCACAAAAAAGGTATCGTTATCAGTTGATTTACGGGAGGTTAGGTATGATATAACCAGCAATACCAAAAAGTAACCGATGATAAAAGATAAGAGTATTGCGGGAGACATGTTTTTTAGTATTTAGTAGCTGGTATCAAGTAGCAAGATAGTAATAAAACACAAAAAAGAAATGTCATTTCGAACGAGGTACGAGGAGAAAACCTCTGCAGCTTTTCTACCGGTTATAGCAATAAGCAGAAGATTTCTCTCTATCGTTCGAAATGACATTGTGATCCAAACCATTCCCCTAACTTTGCGTTCAATATCTATGAAAATTAACCGACTCGATCATTTAGTTTTAACGGTAAAAGATATAGATGCTACCTGTGCCTTTTACCGGGATATTTTAAGAATGGAGATAGAAACATTTCAGCAAGGCAGGAAAGCATTGAAATTCGGCATACAAAAGATCAACCTGCACCAGTATGGGCATGAGATTGATCCTAAAGCCATCAACCCTACTCCTGGCTCTGGCGATCTTTGTTTTATTGCTGATACGCCGATTGCTGAGGTTGTAGAAACACTCAAAACCAAAGGTATTGCCATTGAAACCGGGCCAGTGGAACGAACCGGCGCTACCGGCAAAATTATATCGGTATATTTAAGAGATCCCGACCAAAATCTTGTAGAAATAAGTAATTATATTTAGCTTGATGAACAAAAGCTTTTTTGAGTTAGATAAGTCGGTTTATTTATCACACATTTTATACCTGATAAAAGTAATTTTAGGTGTTATTATCTGTTACATCCTCTACAAGTCTATTCCTGAATATCCCTTTTATTGGTCGCTGGTTTCGGTTGTAATAGCAACGTCATTAGATCGAAGCACCGATCAGGCTTATGACCGCATAAAAGCAAACGTTTTGGGTTGTATTGTAGGTGCAAGCCTATACCCCATTCAATTGCCTGAATTATTGATTATGTGTATCGGCGTTGTTATAATAGTTTTTTTAGCTATTGGCTTTAAAATAACTAGTACTTTAAGGAGCGCGCTTGCAGCATTCATTATTATATGCCTGCAAATAGAGACTATCAAACACTGGTATATAGCTTTAGAACGTGTAGTATGTGTGGTGGCCGGATGTGTGGTGGCTTTGCTGCTTACGCTATTCTTTAATAAAATTTGGCCGAAAGCAATGCATATGAAGATGACGAAGGAGGTGTGAAAAGATTTAAGTCATGCCGAACTTGTTTCGGCACCCCACATGCTAAGTGATATGCATGTGGGTTACCTGGCAAGTGAGATCCTGAAACAAGTTCAGGATGACATTTACTTTTATTACCTTGTATAATTAGGCGCTTCCTTAGTTATTGTAATATCATGTGGGTGTGATTCACGGATACCTGAAGCGGTGATCCTTACAAATTTTGCATTTTGTAATGTCTCGATATTTTTAGCACCGCAGTAACCCATACTGGCACGTAAACCACCTACATATTGGTAAACAACCTCGGCTAAAGTACCCTTGTATGGCACACGGCCCACAATACCTTCGGGAACCAGTTTCTTGATATCATCCTCAACATCCTGGAAATAGCGGTCTTTTGAGCCTGATTCCATTGCCTCTATCGAGCCCATACCACGGTATGATTTAAAACGACGGCCTTCATATATAATGCTTTCGCCTGGTGATTCTTCAACACCTGCAAATAGCGAGCCTGCCATGATCGAACCTGCACCAGCTGCGATAGCCTTAGCGATATCGCCTGTGTGTTTAATACCACCATCGGCAATAACTGGTACGCCTGTGCCTTTTAAGGCTTCGGCACACTCATAAACTGCGTATAATTGTGGTACACCTACGCCTGCAATAATACGGGTGGTACAAATTGAACCCGGGCCAATACCAACTTTAACACCATCGGCACCAGCATTGGCTAAAGCTAATGCAGCTTCACCTGTTGCTACGTTACCTGCTATAACCTGCAGATCAGGGTAAGCGGCTTTTACTTCTTTTAATTTATTGATAACACCTAATGAGTGACCGTGAGCGGTATCAATTGCGATAACATCCACGCCGGCTTTGTACAAGGCATCTACCCTTTCCAATGTATCGGCAGTAACACCTACGGCTGCACCAACACGTAAACGGCCATGCTCGTCTTTACAGGCATTCGGGAAGTTTTTAAATTTTTGTATATCCTTGAAAGTGATCAGTCCTATCAGCTTGCCATCGGCATCAACTACGGGTAATTTCTCTATTTTATGGTTTTGTAATATAGCCTCAGCCTGTACCAGATTAGTACCTTTTGGCGCGGTAATCAGGTTTTCTTTGGTCATGATATCGCTTACCGGGCGTGTTGGGTCCTTTTCGAAACGAAGATCGCGGTTAGTAAGAATTCCTTTCAGCTGACCTTCACCATTCACTACCGGGATACCACCTATGCGGTATTCTTTCATTATTTTGAAGGCATCAGCTAACAACGCGCTTTCGTGTAGCGTAACCGGGTCCTGGATCATGCCGCTTTCGGAACGTTTTACTTTACGTACCTCATCGGCCTGGCGCTGGATGCTCATGTTTTTGTGCAGCATACCTAAACCACCGGCTTGTGCCATGGCAATTGCCAAAGCCGCCTCGGTAACTGTATCCATTGCTGCGGATACCAGCGGAATATTAAGTTTTATCTTTTTTGTTAAATAAGAACTGGTATCAACCTCGCGGGGTAACACTTCTGAATACGCGGGAAGTAGCAGGACATCATCGTAGGTTAAACCTTCGGCAACAAATTTAGAGGGGTTTGACTGCATAGCAAATAATTATTTGTAGGTATTATTTGCCGGACAAAGGTAGCAATTTATTTCGGATTTCGGAATTTGGATTTCAGAATTGTTTGGATTGGGGATTTGTTGATTTGAATATGACAATTGGGATGCTGATGACCAGTTGCAAACTGGCTGGGCATGGAGCAGAGCATCTGTAGGCTTCAGTTGTAAATTGAAGCCTACAGATGCTCTGAAGAACTGTCATTCTGAGCGATAGCGAAGAACCTATCCACGTTCAATTGTCTGCGCGTATATAGATGCTTCGTACCTCAGCATGACAATTCGTTTAACTCAATACTTCCCCACTATCACCTTATAAAACTCATCAAAATTCAAATACTTATCGGCCAATTTTATTAGGTCTTCGGATGTAATTGCCCTTATAGTTTCGGTATAACGGTCGTAATAATCATAATCCAGACCGGAGAAATACAGGTTTTTGAACTTATCAGCATGAGAGAAAACATTCTCCAAACTACCTAATAATGAACCCAGCATATAGTTACGTACTAAGGCCAGTTCTTCTTCGGGGATAAGTTCTGTTTTAAGAATATTGATCTCTTTTTCAATTTCGCTTACGGCTGCTTTGCATACATCTGCCCCTACTTCGGTAGCTATAAATAATGCACCTGCATGTTTTAATGAACTCATGCCCGAGCCTATGCCGTAAGTATAACCTTTATCCTCGCGGATATTGGCCATCAGCCTGGAGCCGAAATATCCCCCTAAAACGGTATTTAATACCTGTACCGATGGAAAATCAGGGTGCGTGCGGGTGATAAACGGCAAGCCCATACGGATAGCTGATTGCAACGCATCAGGTTTTTCTGTAAAATAAAAATGTTTGGTTGCTGCCTTTAATTTCGGCTGAGTGGTATCAGCTTTTTTATCCGCATTTGTCCAGGAATCGCCAAAAGTATCTTTTAACAGGTCAATTGTTTCCTGCTCAATCTTCCCGGCAATAATTATGGTACAGTTTGACGGTTGGTACATTTGTTTGTAATGCACCAGCAGGTCATCACGGTGCAGTGTTTTGTAATCATCGGCAATACCTGCATAACCATAAATGGTATCGCCATATATCGCTTTGTTAAAGGCACGCCTGGCAACAACATCATTTTTTTGCAGGCTTACCTGTAGCTTTTGCTGCTGGTTACGTACAAAAGTTTCCAGTTCTTTTTCAGGAAAAATAGAATTGGTGAGGATATCCTTTATAACCGGCAAGGTATTTTGCAGGTGCTTATTTAAGCTATACAGTGTTACTTCCGAGTTATCATAACCATACTCTGCTTGTAAAAAAGCTCCATAAAAATCTATGGTATCTGCAATCTGCGCACCGGTCATGGTTTTGGTGCCATCATTCAACATGGTGTTAACTGCCAAATTTAACAGCGGACTATCCGGATCGAAACGCAGGTTGCCAAATATCCACTCAATACGCACCAACTCCTGGTCGCCGGAGTTAAAGCAATAAATATTACAACCATTACTAAGCCTGGTATGCTCGGGCTTTATTAAATTAATATGATCGATGGCCTGGTAAGCAGGCGCTTCTTTTCTGTTCATTTGTATTTTTTAGTCCGAAAGTCGGCAAGACCGAAAGTCCGGAAGTTTTCTTTTACCAGTTATTCTAAACAGATATACTTTCGGACTTTCCGACTTCCGGACTTTCCGACTTATCTGCCAAATAGATCAGTGTTGATGAATTATCTTTTCTGAATAATTTATTAGCCTGTTGTTTTATAGCTGCCGCGGTTACTTCAAGGTATTTTTCGGTTTCATGGTTCAGTTCGTCCGCATCGCCTAAAAGCTCGTAATAAGCGAGGTTCATGGCTTTATCCAGCAACGACATTTCAGAGAAGATAATGGTTGATTCCGTCTTGTTCTTCACCTTGGTTAGCTCATCGGCAGGCACTTCGGTATTTTTTAATATTTCCAATTGCTCCCATATGGCAGCTTCGGCTTGTTCAATACTTACATTTTCTAGTGGTTTGCCCTCAAATACAAACATGCCGGTATCCAAACTGCCGCTCATATAGGCATGCACATCACTAAACACCTGGTTCTCTTTAACTAAGCTCTTATACAAACGTGATGATTGCCCGCGCGAAAGTATATCCGACAGCAACTCACTGGTATGATAGGATTCATCTAAACGCCCTTCCATCTGGAAAGCAATATAAACATCATTCAGCGGCACTTTAGCGGTAACCGTTTCACGGCGCTCATCATGCTGTTCAGGTTCCTGCGGCAAGTCACGGTGATATTTTTCACCTGCCGGTATCGGCCCGAACCATTTTTCGGATAATTGTTTAACCTGCTCCAGGTTTACATCGCCCCCAACTACCATAATGGCATTTTGCGGGTTATAATGTTTTTTAAAGAACGCTTTTACATCTTCTATCCTTGCATCCTCAATGTGTTTTATTTCTTTACCTATGGTTGCCCATCGATATGGGTGTTTTTTATAAACCAACGGGCGCAGTTTTAACCAAACATCACCATAAGGCTGGTTCAGGTAACGTTGCTTAAACTCTTCTATAACCACATTGCGCTGTACATCCAGGCTCTTTTTGTTAAAGGCAAGACTCAGCATGCGATCACTCTCCAACCAGAAAGCAGTTTCAATATTATTTGATGGCAGAGTGATATAATAGTTGGTAATATCATTGCTGGTGAAGGCATTATTCTCACCGCCTACCCTTTGTAGTGGCTCATCATAGCTGGGAATATTTATTGACCCCCCAAACATCAGGTGTTCAAACAAGTGGGCAAAACCAGTTTGCTTGGGGTCTTCGTCGCGTGCGCCAACATCATAAAGTATGTTAACCACCGCCATTGGTGTTGTATGATCCTCATGAACAATGACACGCAGGCCATTATCGAGTGTGAAACGATTGAATTTAACCATGTAGTAATATTCCGTTAAAACGGTTGACAAATGTATAATTTTTTTGATTTGATGATAGACAATTTGAAGATTTGACAATTTGAGGATCACAGATGATTTGAGGATTCGACAATTTGAGAATTTGAATATGCTATTGATTTTCACCAATTTTCAAACAACAGACAATTTGAGAATTTGAAGATGTAGTTTTATATTGTATCATTTCAATAATTTTCAAATCTTCAAATCACCAAATTTTCAAATCAAATCGTGACGCAAACCGAACTCATTCAGCAATTGTCAGTCACCTTTGGTAAAACCAAGGTGAATAAGCTTGCTGTGATCCTGAAGGAGCGGAACTTTGCTTTGCGCGATTTGATCGACACTACCTTTAATCCCGATAAGACCATCGCCTTTCGTGCCGCATGGTTGTTAGAAAACGTTTTCGTGGCTGATCCGGGCTTTTACCTGACCGATTTGGATTATTTGCTTACGCGATTTAAGGATGTTACTTACCCCAGTTGCCAGAGACATTATGCCAAGATCATGATGCACATCACATCGCCAAAAACACCTGTCCAAATAAAGGAGCAGATACAATCATCCGGCATGGAAGCGGTAATTGACCAATGTTTCGACTGGATGATTAACCCGAAAGTGCTAATCGCCGTAAAAGTACATGCTGCCGAAGCCCTATTTAACCTGCGCGATCGTTATCCCTGGATTGCGGAAGAACTGGCAAATCAGTTGCAGTTTTTGATGAAGAATGGTAGTGCCGCTATACAGGCGAGAGGCAAAAAGTTGTTGGCAAAATTATAAACCTGCTTGTCATTTCGAACGATAGTGAGAAATCCTCTTCGACTTGTATAGTTCACCTTGCACATTGCAGAAGATTTCTCACTATCGTTCGAAATGACAGGAGGGCTAATTTTTACTCTCGGTAGGCTTATCCTCCCTGTGCAAATTATCACTCACCTGCCCGTGGTTTAGCTTGGCGTGTATGGCCGATGAACTATTATTAGCGTAAGTGCCATAAGCATTAATCAATACGCCCTTTATGTGGTATTTATCAGATGTTACAGCGTAAACTATCGACATATCATCCGGGTTACTCGGCCCTTCAAAACGATAAAATTCATCTATCTGAAAGTCATCGGCGGTCATATGAATATTTTTTTCTTTATCGCCAACCGTATCGCCTTCAAGACTCAGATTTTGGGTATAGCCCCTTTTCATCAGATCGTTAGTAGCTTCTACTAAATTGTTGTATGTTATCATGGTGATGGTATGTTTAGTGATGATTCGTTATATTTTATAGTTATAACCAGACATTAAACCTATTGTTTGTTTCGAGTCATCCCATACATGTTGTGATGCAGTTCACTACTTTGCAAATACAGAAAATTATTATTTACGGCGCTGTAAATGAGCTGATTTATTTTCTATAAATACCGTTTATTTCTGATAATTTCGCATACCGGTATTTAAATGATTTTCTCCCTAATGAAACCATTATAAAACTGGATCATATCTTAATTATTAAGGCTATTGACAAAAATTAAACCCGCTCATTCAAACATGAAGTTTTTTATCCTTGCTTTCTCTTTTTTATTGACCATCAGCATTACAAGCTATGCACAAAATGGTGTTCCTGATAATTACCCCGTAGCAACAATTTATATAGTTGATGCACAAAACGGTCAGGAAGTTTTAGCTAACAGCGATACTGCGATCTTATTTAAAAATGCGCTTATTGACCTGGTAACCAATACCATCATTGTGCAAAAACAATACAAGCATGTAATGGGCCATAATGCTTATGTAATTACACAAACCGACCCTTCAAACGGAAACGAGTACCAATTGCAGGAAACTACTAAGGTATTCGGTACTGTTGTGCCTGTTTATACTTTTATTTATAATGTAGACCAGAACAAGCTATATTATAATAACCCGCATGGTGCAGGTGGCGACCAAAGTCTTGAAGCACAATGGATATCGCAGAATAATATGGCTAATCTTGACAGGTGCCAGCAGTTTGGCTGGTTCAATAACCTGAGCGCACCACCTGATAATACCCAGCAGCAAACGGATGATACCACACCGGTAGATACGGCAGTTACTGCTACTGTACCACCGCCAGCTTTGCCTACCTACGATCAACCTGAATGCCCGCAGGATGGTTATTTATGGCAGCCCGGCTATTGGGCTTACAGCATTGA
Organism: Mucilaginibacter mallensis; assembly: GCF_900105165.1. Classification (NCBI taxonomy): domain Bacteria; kingdom Pseudomonadati; phylum Bacteroidota; class Sphingobacteriia; order Sphingobacteriales; family Sphingobacteriaceae; genus Mucilaginibacter; species Mucilaginibacter mallensis. Next base: position 2,171,430 of record NZ_LT629740.1, on the reverse strand, counting down.
TGCCAGGGGATATTATTGGGTTCCGGGTGTGTGGGTGGCACCGCCGTCAGAAGGGCTTTTGTGGACGCCGGCTTACTGGTCGTTCAATGGCTTTGGTTATTATTATCATTCCGGATACTGGGGTACCAGCGTAGGCTATTACGGCGGTATTTATTATGGCTATGGTTATGGTGGCCATGGTTATTACGGTGGTGAATGGCGGAGCGGTCATTACCACTACAATACCGCGGTAGTAAGGGTTAGTGTGAACATACATAACACCTATGTTAATAACACGGTTATAGTAAACCAACCAGCCAGGAACAGCAGCAGCTTTAACGGCAGAGGCGGTGTTATAGCCAAGCCTTTGCCACAGGAATTACAGGCGGAACGCCAGCCCCGCATACAGCAAACTCCCGATCAGATCAGGAACCAGCGTGCAGCAAGAAACGACAAAAATCAGTTTGCTTCACCAGCCAATGGCAATAAGCCAATGAATTTCGCAGCACCAAGAGCTCCTGAAAAAAGCGTGATTGCTACACCTAATCAAAGGCCAAATGCTAACCCTGCGGGTAACAATGGCAATCAAAGAGGTGGTTATAATAATCAAAATACAAGACCAGCCGCTGGTAACACAAATACTGTTAACCAAAATCCGGCTGTGAACAACACAACTCCAAGACCAGCCTACAATAATCAAAACACAAGGCCTGCTACTAATAATACCAATACGGTTAACCAAAACCCGGGCACGAATACTGCAACTCCAAGGCCCGCTTACAACAATCCGAATGCAAGAACAGGAACTGGTAATACACCTAACCAAAATTCAGGAATGAGCGTACCTAAAGGTACAGGAAGTGTAACCCCGTCCTCAAATAACGGTCATGGCGGAATGAATCAGAATCAGCCATATGGCGGCCAAAGAAGAGCTCCTGTAACCAAGCCACAGCCGAAGCCTCAAACAAAAAATGAGAAGCAGGATAAAAAATAGATCTGTTAAAGATTGATATTAACGCAAAAGAGCCGCCCTTATAAGGCGGCTCTTTTTATGTTTTGTCTTGATGATTAAACTTTAACCTAATCAACTACTCACTTAATCAACCAATTCAGGTGAGTTCAGGAATACAAAGTTATTATCAAACATATCCAGCTTGATCCTGCTATCCTTGTCGATTTTTCCGGCGAGGATCTGTTTTGATAACTCGTTCAGGATCTTCTTTTGGATAACCCTCTTCAATGGCCTTGCTCCTAATTGCGGGTCGTAACCCAGCTGTGCCAACCAGTCTAATGCTTCATCTGATGCATCAAGTGTGATACCCATTTCGGCCAAAGTTTGTTGCACATGTTTGAATTGCAGTTTCACAATGTCGCCTATTTCATCGCGGGTAAGCGGTGTAAACATGATGATCTCATCAATCCTGTTCAAAAACTCCGGACGGATGGTTTTTCTCAACAACTCGAACAGCTCATTTTTAGTTTTGGCGATGATAGCGTCGCGGTTCTCATCTTCAAGGTTCTCAAAATTCTCCTGTATAATATGTGAGCCGATGTTTGAGGTCATGATGATAATAGTGTTCTTAAAGTTCACCACACGGCCTTTATTGTCTGTTAAACGACCATCATCCAAAACCTGTAACAGGATATTGAATACATCCGGGTGCGCTTTTTCGATTTCATCCAACAAGATCACACTATATGGACGGCGACGAACGGCTTCGGTCAATTGCCCGCCTTCATCATAACCCACATAGCCCGGAGGCGCTCCTATCAATCTTGAAACGGCATGGCGTTCCTGGTATTCGCTCATATCTATCCTCACCATAGCCTGCTCATCATTAAACAGGTATTCGGCTAAGGCCTTAGCCAGCTCGGTTTTACCAACACCGGTAGTACCTAAAAATATGAATGAGCCAATTGGCTTGCGCTTATCCTGCAAACCGGCACGACTCCGCCTGATAGCATCACTTATTGCTTCAATAGCTTCCTCCTGTCCTGCTACACGTTTGTGCAGCTCATCTTCCAGATTCAGCAATTTTTCACGTTCGCTTTGGATCATTTTTGAAACCGGGATGCCAGTCCACCGTGAAACAACGCCAGCAATATCATCAGCAGTGACTTCTTCCTTAAGCATACGGCTGTCGGCCTGATTTTCAAGCAGTGCGGCTTTTAATTGCTCTACTTCTGCCTGTGCCTTAACAATGGTTCCGTAGCGTAATTCAGCTACCTTGCCATAATCCCCGGCACGTTCGGCCTGATCGGCTTCCAGTTTGTAGTTCTCTATCTGTTCAACTTTTAGGTTGATGCCATCTACCAGGTCTTTTTCACCCTGCCATTTGGCACGTAATGAATCACGCTCTGATGATAAGTTGGCGATCTCTTCGCTTAATGACTTAACCTTAACTGTATCTTTTTCACGTTTAATAGCTTCACGCTCAATTTCCAACTGCATTATACGGCGTTCAAGTTCATCAACAGCTTCCGGTACGGAATCCATTTCCAAACGCAGTTTACTGGCAGCCTCATCCATTAAGTCGATAGCCTTATCCGGTAAAAACCTATCGGCAATATAACGCTGCGACATTTCAACGGCGGCAATAATAGCTTCGTCTTTTATCCGCACTTTATGGTGTGCTTCATAACGTTCCTTCAATCCACGCAGGATTGAGATAGCATCCTGGGTATCCGGCTCATCAACCAGCACCATTTGGAAACGGCGCTCCAAGGCTTTATCTTTTTCAAAATATTTTTGGTACTCGTTTAAAGTGGTTGCACCAATGGCCCTTAATTCGCCACGGGCAAGGGCGGGCTTTAATATATTGGCGGCATCCATAGCGCCATCGCCTCCACCAGCGCCTACCAGAGTGTGGATCTCATCAATAAATAATACGATCTCGCCATCGGCCTGAATCACTTCTTTTATAACTGATTTCAGCCTTTCTTCAAACTCTCCTTTATACTTGGCGCCTGCTATCAGCGCGCCCATATCCAGCGAATAAACAGTCTTTGATTTTAAGCTTTCAGGCACATCACCTTTAATAATCCTAAAGGCGATCCCCTCAGCGATTGCAGTTTTACCAACGCCTGGTTCACCAACCAAAATAGGGTTATTTTTTGTACGGCGCGATAAGATTTGTATCACCCGCCTGATCTCCTCATCACGGCCAATAACAGGATCCAATTTGCCCGATTCGGCATATTCATTCAGGTTACGGGCATATTTGTTAAGGGCATTATAAGTAGCTTCGGCATTCTGATCAGTTACCTTGCTATCACCGCGTAAGCTGATGATGGCTTTTTTAAGATCCTTTTCATTTACACCAAAATCCTTTAAAGCGCTGCTGGTTTTATCATTACCAGCTAAAATGCCCAATAGGATATGTTCCACTGATACAAATTCGTCCTTAAATTCTTTAAGATAGGATTGCGCTTTTTGCAGTACTGCATTAGCAGCCGACGACAAATACACATCACTGCCGCTAACCTTAGGGTACGATGCTATTTGCTGATCGAGTATATCGTTTAACCGGTTGAGGTTAACGTTTAATTTTTTTAATAAGTAGGATATAACGTTTTCATCAACCAATAACAAGCCTTTAAGCAAGTGCGCCGGCTCAATAGCCTGCTGCTGATTGCCGCTTGTAATTTCGGAAGCCTTTTGCACGGCCTCCTGTGCTTTTATGGTAAAGTTGTTAAAATTCATGATAAGTACTATTCAAAAAGTCGACCAATGATCCAACTCTGAAAAATTGGCATTTAAAAATTATTTCACCTGCCCTTTTGTCGCCATTAGTTATTGATAATCAATGGTTAATTTACACATAACATCAGTAATTAAACTTTGGTTTTCAATCATCTGAACATCATTACTAACAAATTACTAATGACACAATGACCAATGACTATTCCACTCCCTTTACATTCATTTTTATGCAATAAAACGCGGTAGATGCGGTGATAAATAACACATCCTTATCCTTCCCTCCAAAGCATAAATTGCTTGTCCATGGTTCATCAATAGCTATGTGGCCAATCTTTTCGCCTTGCGGATTGTAAATGGTTACGCCTTTTCCGGTCAGGTAGATATTCCCTTTTTCGTCCAGCGTCATCCCATCCGAGCCCTGGTTTACAGCCAGTGTTTTATTACTTAAAGTGCCATCGGCATTAATGGTGAACTTGTAGGTCTTGTTTGCGCCGATATCGGCAACATACAGGTACTTGCCGTCGGGCGTGCCTACAATACCATTAGGCTTTTTAAGGGTCGCGTCAACCGCAACAGGTTGTTTGCTGTTTTTGGGCAGATAGTAAACTTTTTCGCCATCCAGGTCGGATGTTTTTCTTGTCCAGTAATCACGCTGGTAATAAGGATCGGTCATGTAGATACCGTCTTTAGCATCTATCCAGATATCATTTGGGCCGTTCATCAGCTTACCGTTCAGATTGGTCACTAAAACCTTTATTTTCTTTTTAGGACTGATAGACCATAACTGGTCGTGCTCATCGGCACAGGTAACCAAATTGCCTTTATTGTCAAAATACATTCCGTTCGATCTACCCGCGCTATCTAAAAACAGCGTCAGCTTGCCATTGGTATCATACTCCCAGATCTTATTATTGGGCTGATCGGTAAAAAAAACATCACCTTTTTTATTTACAGATACGCCCTCGGTAAAGCTGAATTGTTTGGCTATTAAATACGCTTTGGCAGTAGTATCATATAAAGCAATGTTTTGTGCTGATACAGAGCAAGTTGAAAGGGCAAAAAATGCCGCTATTAATAATTTATAGTTGACTCTCATTTTTCAAGGTAGATGGCTGTGAATTATTCTGCTAAAGTAAATGCTAATTAAAGATTAATGTACTGTACAAATAAATATTTTCTAACTAAGTTTAACCTTCTTTAAAATCATCAATGAAAATACAATCTACTTTTTTTACCTGTTTATTGGCTGCTATTACATTCAACACTGCCTCAGCTCAGGACAAATTAATTTATAAAGATGCTACCCAACCCATGGAAGTCCGGGCCAAGGACCTGGTATCGCGGCTAACACTAAAAGAGAAAGTAGCGCTGCTGGGCTATAACAGCCAGGCGGTGCCAAGATTGGGCATACCTGCCTACAATTGGTGGAACGAAGCCTTACACGGTGTTGCCCGTGCAGGTGAAGCCACTATATTTCCACAGGCCATTGGTATGGCAGCAACGTTTAATAACGACTTATTAAAGCAGGTTTCAACAGTAATATCAACTGAAGCCAGGGCAAAATATAACCTGGCTATAGCCCAGTATCATCATTTACAATATATGGGACTCACTTTCTGGACACCCAATATTAATATCTTCCGCGATCCCCGATGGGGCCGCGGGCAGGAAACATATGGTGAAGATCCCTATTTAACGGCAACCATGGGCTCGGCGTTTGTAAGGGGTTTACAGGGCGATGATCCTAAATACCTGAAAGTATCGGCCACAGCCAAACACTTTGCCGTACACAGCGGCCCGGAAGCCACCCGCGATTATTTTGATGCCCACGTTGATGAAAAGGACCTCCGCGAAACTTACCTGTATGCTTTCCATGCTTTAGTGGTTAATGCTAAGGTAAATTCGGTAATGTCTGCCTATAACCGTATAAATGGTGTTCCGAATTCCATCAACAAAACCCTGCTCACTGATATTTTGAGAAAAGAATGGGGCTTTAAAGGCCATGTAGTAACGGATTGCGGTGCGCTAAATGATGTTTATGGGACTCATAAAACCCTGAAAGGCCCGGTTGAAACCGCAGCGGCAGCTATAAAAGCAGGTGTCAACCTTGATTGCTCTACAGTTTTGCAAGAGGATATCATTGAAGCCATCAATCAAAAGCTATTAACAGAAAAAGAGGTTGACCAGGCGCTTACTACCCTATTACTTACAGAATTTAAACTTGGCTTTTATGATGATCAAAATACTGTGCCTTATCATAGCTATGGTGCAGATAGTGTACACAATGCGGCACATATAGCCCTCGCCCGTAAAGTTGCCCAACAAGGAATGGTATTGCTTAAAAATGACAACAATATTTTACCACTAAATAAAAGCAAGTATTCCAGCATTATGGTGGTTGGCCCAAATGCTGCTGCATATGACCCTATGGTAGCCAATTATCATGGCGTGAGCAATAAAGTGGTAAATTTTGTTGAGGGCATAACCGCGGCAGTTGGCCCCGGCACCAGCGTTGATTATGACCTGGGCTGTAATTACACTGATACTACCCACTTTGGCGGCATATGGGCGGCAGGTAATGCGGATGTTACTATAGCAGTTATGGGTTTATCACCGGTTTTGGAAGGCGAAGCTGGTGATGCATTTCTATCTGCATCAGGTGGTGATAAAAAAGATTTGAGTTTGCCTGCGAGTGAAATAGCCTATATGAAGCAATTGCGTAAAGCCGATCATAAACCCATTATTGCAGTAATTACTGCCGGAAGTGATATTGATGTAGATGCCATAGCACCCTATGCTGATGCCATAATACTGGCCTGGTATCCTGGAGAGCAGGGCGGTAATGCTTTGGCTGATATTGTATTTGGAAAAGTATCCCCGTCGGGGCATTTACCGTTGACTTTTTATAAGTCTATCAATAATGTGCCTGATTATAATAATTATAATATGAAAGGCCATACTTACCGCTATTATGACGGCCCGGTGCAATATCCGTTTGGTTTTGGGTTGAGCTATACCTCGTTTGCTTATACGTTACAGGATGGCTTGAAAACCAATTACAAATCCACCGATACATTAACAACCACAGTAAAAGTTAAAAACACAGGCGCTGTCGATGGCGATGAAGTACTACAGGCCTACATTGAATATCCACAAGTTGACCGCATGCCTTTTAAGGAGCTGAAATCATTTAAACGCATTTCAGTAGCTAAAGGTGATGAGCAATCAGTTACCATAAAAATACCTGTAAGCGAATTACAAAAATGGGACCTGGCAACACATAAGTGGAAGATATACCCGGGAAATTATAAATTGATATTAGGCAGTAATTCGCAGGATAGTAAACTGAGTATGGATTTTGCGGTTTCTGGTAAATAAAATTGTCATCTCGAACGATTTGAGAGAACTTCTGCGCTATGCATTTTCGCTTTGCATAGCGCAGAAGATTTCCCCTCGTACCTCGTTCGAAATGACAAGAAGAATAATTAATCATCATGTATTCAAAAGATGAAGCATCACAAATACAGCAGGCGTTCTGGACAGCATTCGGGCAATATATCTCTCCGCAATTATCTGCCGATGGCTTAAAGGTAAACTGGGTAAACTACAAAACCGGCATTAAACATTTGTACTTTAAAATGGAGGCCGATAAGCGCTTTGCTACTATTGGTATCGTTATCACTCATTCTGATATAGGCATACAAGAGCTTTTTTTTGAACAGTTTAAGGAATTAAAAGCCATGTTCGGTAGTTATTTAAATGAGGATTGGATCTGGGCTTTGCATGATAAGGATGAATATGGTAAAATCATCAGCCGCATTTACCTCCAACTGGATAATGTAAACATCTATAACCGCAATGATTGGCCGCAATTGATCTCCTTCTTTAAACCAAGAATTATTGCATTGGATGAATTTTGGAGCATGGCGCAATATAGTTTTGAGAGTTTGAAATAATAGTTTCCCTTTGCTCTCTCCATGTCATGCTGAACTTGTTTCACTGTTGTCCGGTAAACTTTTGAATAAAACTTTTACCGGACAGCCGGTTGAGAAATAGCTGCGATATTTTCCATTAAAAACTTTTTTTGAGGCTATAGCGCACTCACAATGCGTCAAATGGCCGGAATACTGGAAATTTACTTTCTTTTTACCGGACAGCCGGTTTTTGAAAAGAGGATAAAGTACTCGGTTTTTAGGGGGCTTGCTTTTGAAATAGACAAAAAAACGCCTTTTTGAAACCCTAAAAGGCATTTTTATATAGCAAACAAAAGTTTACCGGACAACAGTGAAATAAATTCGGGGTGACTATACAAAAACAATTTCCATTTTGCTAACTTTGTTAGCATGGAGCGTTCGGGAAGTGCTGACCTGCCATTGCATTATGGCTATGTGCCTATCTGGCTCGCAGAGCGGATGGCAAAGCTGGGATTGGCTATAGTGGAGAATATACTGATAGATTACGGGAAAGATGACCTGCTTCGCCGCATCAGCGATCCATTTTGGTTCCAGAGTTTAGGTGCAGTTATGGGTATGGACTGGCATTCATCAGGTATTACTACATCTGTTATGGGTGCTTTAAAACGGGCGGTAAATCCGCATAGTAAAGAACTGGGCATTTACATATGCGGTGGTAAAGGTAAGTACTCTAAACAAACTCCTGACGAGCTCCTTAAAATTAGCGAAAGAACCGGCCTTGATGGTGATTACCTGGTTAAATGCAGCAAACTAAGCGCCAAAGTCGATAACACTGCTATACAGGATGGTTTCCAACTTTACACTCATAATTTTATTTTGAGCGATACCGGTAAATGGGCAGTTGTACAACAAGGCATGAGCGATTTGAGCAGTACAGCGCGCAGATATCATTGGTTATCGGAATCCTTAACCTCTTTTGTGGATGATCCGCATACATCTATCTACGGGCAAAATACCGGCTACATTTTAAATATGGCCGATAAACAAGCTGATGGCTCAAGAAATGGAGTTATGCAAATAGCTGCTGAAAACCCGGAACGTATGCTAAAGGAGATCAGTAAACTGGTAATGCCATCGCACCATGATGTGCGGGCAAAAGATGTCGATCTTAAAAGATTGGGCGCCGTGCTTTGGCTGGCACATGAAAAACAGCCGGCCGACTTTCAGGACCTGCTATTACTGCAAGGATTAGGCCCAAGAACATTACAATCATTGGCATTGGTTAGCGAAGTAATCCATGGCACATCATCACGGTTTAAAGACCCTGCACGATTTTCCTTTGCACATGGTGGCAAGGACGGGCATCCCTTTCCTGTACCCATAAAAGTTTATGATGAAACCATCAGCACCCTGCAAACCGCGGTTTATAAAGCTAAACTAGGCCAATCAGAAAAAGCTGAAGCTATAAAAAGACTCTCAAAAATTGCAGAAAACGCCGAGAAGGATTTTACCCCCAATGCCAACTTTGATAAAGTAATTGAAGAGGAACGCAGTAGCTCATGGAAATATGGCGGTAGGACAGTAATGGGTAGAGCTAAGCCACCCGTACAACAGCAATTAAAACTATTCTAAAACAAAAATAGCGATGGGTTTAAAACCCATCGCTATTTTCTATTCTATTCGATCCGTCATCCCGAACTTGTTTCGGGATCTCATGTGATTAGTAGCCAACATGAAGTAGACCTTGCATATGAGATGCCGAAATAAATTCGGCATGACCATTCACTTTGTTCTATTATTATTTTGCTCCGGCTAACTCTTTAGCCTTATCCAAATGCATTTGAAGCATTGGCAAATTGTCAGCAGCAAAAGTTTTTATAGTTTGATTTTTGTCGTCGCTTGCTTCTGTAAACAGGTCAACAGCTTCTTCATGATCTTTAACCATCATTTCCAGATAAGCCTTGTCAAACGCTACACCTGTTTTTTTAGCAAGGCTGTCAATCATTTCCTGGTGCTCACCGCTAACTGTATCCTTCTCAGTCATTAGTTTATCGTATTCCATCCATTTAAGCGTGCTATCAGCTTTGGTATGATCGGTTATTATCATCTGAGCAAAACTTACTACCTGCGGATTAGTTGAGTTTTTTACAGCTAATTGTGATGCCTCTATTTCAGTCATGCCGCCTTCAAGGCCATTTTTAATAAGCGATACACCTACGTCGTCAACCAATGTTTTTTCGTTATAGTATTTTGCTTTCCAGTTATCTATACATGATTGCAGAGATAAAGCCATAGCTAATCCTAATACCGGGTAAATAAGTTTTTTCATTTTAAAATGTTAAAGTTATATTATCGACAAAACATTAAACCGTACCGTTTAATATTTCATGCAAAACAAATCAATTTATTAATAAGAAGCCAAAAATTTGGCAAATATTTTTAGTGTTTATGCCAGATTTCTGCCTGCATTTACAATACCATATACGGTTCTTATAACCAGCTTATCATAAATCTCTGTCATCTCCTCATCACTCTTCTCATTATTAAGGCATTGCAGCGCATAATGCTGTACAATTACCAGTGGCAACACAATACGCTCACGTATACCTATTGAACGCCTTTCAACCGGGTATTCATCCATCAGCGCGTTACTACCTGTTAATTCTATCAGCATAGCTTTGGTAAGGTCATACTCGTCTTTCAGCATCTGCCAAAACGCACCAAACTTTTTATCTTTTTGCAGATAAGCGGTAACGCGAAAATCCGATTTCGACATAGACATCATACAGTTATCCAGCATAGTTTTAAAGAAACCAGATGTATGGTACAGTTGTTTTACTTCCTCCCATTTGTCATCATTTTTCATTTTCTTTAAAGCAGTGCCTACACCATAAAAGCCGGGTATGTTCTGTTTCAACTGGCTCCATGAAGTTACAAAGCTTATGGCCCGCAGGTCCTCCAGTTTCAATTGCGCATCGGCATTACGCTTGGTTGGGCGGCTGCTGATATTGATACGTGAAAGCAATTTTAGCGGACTGAATTTTTCCAGGTATTCCACAAATAAAGAATCCTGTTTTAAATCCATAAACATTTTATAGCTTTCGCTGGCCATATCGGCTATTAACGCTTTATGTTTTATACTTAAAAGATCGTTTTTATTTGGATATAGCTCCGATACAATACCCGCATTTATCAACTGCTCCATGTTAAAACGGGCAGTTTCAATTGATCCGTATTGCGAACTCACTGTTTGTCCCTGTATGGTTAGCTGTATATGCTCATTAGCTATCTCATCGCCCATTGAGGCATAAAAACGGTGTGTTTTACCACCACCACGAGCCGGCGGGCCTCCCCTGCCATCAAAGAAGGCCAAATCAATGCCATATTTTCTGGCCATAGCAGTAAGCTCAACTTTCGCGTTGTATATCGACCAGTTGGCCATCAGGTAACCGCCATCTTTGGTACCATCTGAGAAGCCCAGCATAATGCTTTGGCGGTTGCCTCTATTTGCTAAGTGTTCTTTATAAAAGGGATGAGTATACAGTCGTTCCATTATGGTTGCTGCCAGCTTAAGGTCATTAATGGTCTCAAACAATGGCATAAAATCAACGCTCAGGTCTTCCTTTTTCCAGCCGCTCCATAAAAACAGGTCTATCAGCTGTAAAATATCTGATGCCTGCTGACAATTACTGATGATAAAGCGTTGACAAGCCTTCTCTCCATTAGCCTGCTGAATATCCTTCATCAGCCTGATAGTGTTAAGCGTATCCATGGTGAGGCTATCCACATTATCAGGACATTTAAAATCAGCTTCCTTAAAGGTGATGTGTTTTATTTTTCCTTCTTCGTCAAGATCGTTGTAACCAGCGTAGATACTTTCTTTAATACCATCCTGTTGTTCTATGTATTCGTATACACTACGTAATACACGGCTATCCTGCCTTATATCAAGCGTAGCGAAAAAGCAACCAAACAGGTTAACTTTCCTTATCAGGTCCTCAACTACGTTTACAAATAAGCTGTCGTGGTCTTTTATTAATGTATGCCTAACAGATTGCAGCAAAATCAATAGGTCTTTTTGTACATCTTCCTGTTTTTCCTGCGGATTAAAGGCATTTTTATAGAGAAGCTTCTCAATGGTTTCCAAGGTTTTACCAAAACCCCTGAAAGTAATACGGCGTTTCAACACCCTGAAATCACGGTAATAACAGCGGAATACGATCTGCCTTAAAAATTTAGCCACTGCTTTGGTAGTATCTGTAGTTACGTTAGGGTTACCATCCCTGTCGCCACCCGGCCAAAAACCTAATTCTAAAATCTGGTGATTATCCGCAAGATTTATATCAAACTCTTCTTCCAGTTTTGATTGTATGCCTGATATAGCCTGGTAAAATATATTCTCCAGAAACCAAACCAAGCTAACCGCCTCATCAACTGGCGTTGGCGATGTTTTATTAAAGAAAGGCGTTTTACCTAGCTGTTGTAGCAGCTCATCAATAGTATTTATATCATTGATCTTCAGCGCCTCTATCATATCAGTCATGATACCCAAAACCGTGCCCGGGTAAAACTGTGTAGGATGCGCGGTAAGTACCAGGCGTAACGAGAAATCTTTTAATTTTTCGCTGATCGCATTACGGGCCTGATCGCTGGTAGCTGCTTGCTGCAACAGGCTTTGCAATGATCCTGAATCATCAGGGCGGCCAATTTTGCTAAACGATGAATCCTCTATGGCATCAAACAATACTACCTGCCGCTCAATATACTGTATGAACCTGAACAAACGGTTAATCTGCTCGCGGTGATCGATATCCGGTACATACTTTTTAAAGAATGATTCGATGATCTCCTTTGGAGATTGCTCATTAATAGCACCTTTTTCACAATGCGAACTAAAAAACGGCAGCAAAATACCGGTATCTTTAACCTGGTAAAAAGGCAGCGTTTGAAATAAACTGTTATACAACTCAAAACGGGCAACAACTTCATGGTTGAAAGCGGTTTCTCTCTGGCTGAGTTTTAACGTTGAGGACATACAAATAGGTTGAACATGAGTATAAAATTCCGGTGCATTTAATGAGGTCGCATTAAAGGGGTGAATTTAAATATCTAATTCTGAAAACTAGCAATAAATTGAATATTTATTAACAATTCGTCACTATATATGTTAATATTGATTAAAAAATAGCCATCCGGTTAAATTTTAGAAATTTGCATTTCTAAATCAACCAATTAGCCGCTATGCAGTTCAGGGAGATAAAAAGTTTTTTTTACAGCCAGTATTTTTCCGACGGCTTGCGCATAACTATAGGCGTTTTGATACCGTCGTTAATATTAGCACAACTGCATTATTTTGATGCTGGGGTAAGCATGTCGCTGGGTGCATTATGTATAAGTGTTGTTGACACCCCGGGCCCAGTAATGCATAAGCGCAATGCTATGGCTATATGCAATTTATGTGTATTTATAGTAGCGGTAATTACCGGCTTTGCAAGGTTTAATATTTACACATTAGGGATTGAAGTTACTTTGTTTTCGTTCCTGTTTTCCATGTTCACCATTTACGGCAATCGTGCCGCATCCATTGGTACCGGTGCTTTACTGGTAATGATACTGATGATGGACAAAGCCGAACCACCTTCTGAAGTGCTATCATCAAGCGCCATTATTTTAGCGGGCGGGGTGTGGTATATGCTTTTCAGCCTTGTATTTTTCGGCATCAGGCCTTATCGTGCCGCGCAGCAAACACTTGGCGAAAGTATTGATGAAGTGGCTAAATTTCTACGGATTAAAGCTGCCTTTTATTTACCGGATACCGATATTGATGCAAACTACCATAAACTAGTATCGCAGCAAATAAAGGTTAGCCAAAGCCAGGACCTGGTGAGGGAAATGCTGTTCAAGAGTCGGTTATTGGTGCGCGAATCAACCAGTGCAAGCCGTATTTTGGTGCTTACGTTTATTGACCTGGTTGATATGTATGAAAACATTATGGCTACCCATTATGATTATGCCTATCTGCGCGACAAGTTTAAACATACTGGCATATTAGCCGATGTAGCCAAGATAATTGAACATATGGCCAATGAGGTAGATAAGGCTGCATTTATTGTGTTATCCAACACCAAATATAAAAACCCGGTAGACTTTACTCCTGAGCTGGAAAAGCTGAAAGCAAAGATTGATATACTGGCCCAGACTGAGCCCGAAACAAGCAACATTATCCTGAAAAAAATATTGGTAAACCTGCGTGATATGAACCAGAAGATCACGAGCATTTATAATTATTATAATTCAGATTCGGCCAACCTGCTGTTTGAGAATCGCCGGAGAGTAGAATACTCCAGGTTTGTAACCCACCAGGATTATGCCCCGCATATATTTACTGATAACCTATCCTTCGATTCAGCTGCGTTTAAACATGCTTTAAGGGTAGCTTTGGTTTGTTTAATCGGGTTTATCACTGCCAAAACCATTTCGCAGGGGCATCATAGCTATTGGATATTGCTTACCATCATTGTTATTTTAAAACCAGGTTTCAGCTTATCAAAACAACGCAATTATCAGCGGCTCATTGGCACCATTTTCGGTGGCATTATTGGTATAGCATTATTGATTTTTGTGCCAGATAAAACGGTACAGTTTTTTTGCATGGTATTTTTCATGCTGGGGTGCTATAGCTTTTTAAGGTTTAATTACGTGCTAAGCGTTTTATTTATGACCCCCTATATACTTATTGTATTCAGCTTTTTAGGGGTTAATCATATCGTTCAGGAAAGGATCACCGATACTTTGATAGGTTCTGTTATTGCTTTTATAGCCAGTTACCTTATTTTCCCGGCATGGGAATATGAGCAGATACAGCTAACCCTGCGCGAGATGATATGCGCCAATATAAACTACCTGGTTAAAATAGCCGAAAGCTTATCGGGCAAAACGGTAGATACAACTGAATATAAACTGGCCCGCAAAGATGTTTTTGTAAAATCAGGGAACCTATCGGCTGCGTTTGAACGAATGACATCTGAACCCAAAAGCAAGCAAAAGAATATAAAAGAGATACACAAATTTGTAGTGCTCAATCATATTCTATCATCTTATATTGCTACGGTCGCAGCTGAAATTATTGGCAAAACATTAAACAATTCACAGCCGGATATCATTAGATCCATTAAAAAAAGCCTGGCCGTTCTTAATGACACCAGTGCAAAACTGGGCGGACAAAAAGCCGATTTCAACACCGAAAGGTCAACTCAGGTTAGCCTTGACAATAAACCGGAGCTTTTAGTACCTGACGATAGCCTTTTAAAGGAACAATTAGGATTTATCAATAAGATCAGCGCCGATATTGCGCGAGTGTCGGAGAATATATTAGTTTAGTCTTGAATCCGGAGTCTTTAGTCAATAGTCGACTTCAGACTAAAGACTCCAGACTATAACAACTCCGTCGCCAAATTAGCTAACTCGCTCCGCTCCCCTTTTTGCAGGGTGATGTGGGCATATAATGGGTGATCTTTTGCTTTATCAATCAAATACGACAGCCCGTTACTTTCAGCATCAAGATACGGGGTATCGATCTGGTAAATATCGCCCGTGAAAACAAATTTGCTGTTCTCTCCTGCCCTGCTGATAATAGTTTTTATTTCGTGCGGGGTTAAATTCTGCGCTTCATCCACAATAAAAAATATCTTGCTTAAAGTGCGCCCACGGATGAAGGCCAGTGGCGCTATGGATATTTTATCAGTGGTAACCAGCTCATCAATCTTAGCCTGCATCTTTTCATCGTCATTAAACTGATCCTTAATAAATTTAAGGTTATCCCATATTGGCGCCATGTAAGGGTCTATTTTTGACTTTATATCACCGGGCAAAAAGCCAATATCTTTATTACTTAGCGGAACGATAGGCCGGGTAACATAGATCTGCCTGAAATGCTTGCGCTGTTCCAACGCACCTGCCAATGCCAAAAGTGTTTTGCCTGTACCCGCATTGCCTTGTATTGTAACCAGTTTTATGTCAGGGTGTAGCAGGGCGTGAATGGCAAAAGCCTGCTCCATGTTTTTAGGCGAGATATTGAAAATAGGCTGCTCGGTAACCTTTTCCAGTTGCGCAGTTTGCGAATTGTAAAATGCCGGCACTGATTGATTTTTCCCGTTTAAAATATAAAAATGGTTGTTGAGGTGTTTAATATCAAAGATATCTACCGGTAAACTATCATGCTTATTGAGTTGGCTTATAAGCTTATCGGCTACTTTGTTTAAAGTAGTTTTACCTGTATAAAGCTCATCAACGTTTTTAATCTTGCCGGTTTCGTAATCCTCAGCATATAAATTAAGCGATTTTGCTTTCAGGCGCAGGCATATATCTTTTGAAACCAGTACAACTTTTTTATCCGGATTTTCCTCCTGCAATACCAGGGCTGCATTTAATATACGATGGTCTGTTTTTTCCGAACCAAAAATAGCCGCGGCATCTGCCGCAATGTTTTTAGTATCGATAATTACCTTAAAGCTGCCTTTGCTTTTGCCATTCAGCGGCTGCCACTCGTTAACCAGGTTGTTGCTGGATATATCATCCATCAGCCTGATAAAACTACGCGCCTCAAAATTGCGGGTATCATTGCCGCTTTTCATATTGTCAAGCTCTTCCAGCACTTGTATGGGTATGGCCACATCATGTTCCTGGAAGTTTTCAAAGGCATTATGATCGTATAGGATAACGGAAGTATCTAATACAAATATTTTCTTCTTGTCAGTTTTTCTCGAGCCGTCCTTTTGCATAGATGGCTAATTTAGCTTTTTTGGAACAAAAAAGAGTGATTGGTGGTTGGAGATTGGTGATTAGTTTTTAATCCCGACACTGTCATTATGAGTGGCAGCGAAGAAACTGGCTGTCTCGTTATATTCGGGTGGCAATTGCTTATCGCTCGTATAATAGATCCTTCACTACGTTCAGGATGACAAAAAGCATCCTGTAAATCCCTAAAATCAAAAAAAAACTGGTTCAAAAACGAAAACGGAAGCCCTCCTCTTGCGATTTGAACTTCCGTTTCCAAACTCCTTAGCAGCCATAGCCACTGCGGAGCACCAAGTTTTGTGTATCCCTAACCGACCTGATCTCCTCATCGTTATTTTGCCTACGCTGAAGATCATTATTCTCTGCGAATGCTGACCTATCATTTGTGATGCTCAATACCGGTTTCTGTTGTTATCCCAACGGATTGAACGCTGTCAGCTTCGTTTTCACATTCAATCTGCCACCATTCTCGTGAAATGGCAGTTAGTATGTTCATCGAACGCTGAGGTTGTTATGATCCTGCGGATACGCAACTCCATCGTTATTCGTGCAACGCTTTGATACATCTTTATTCTTAGCGAATGGATGACTCATCGTTTGCTAACGCTGATTACTTCAAGGTCATTATTTCGGCTGCCGTTCTTCGTAAAGTTTTGCAGCACCTATAATACCTTTCTATTGCTTTCCCGGTAATTTGCTTTCGCTATTTTTCGGTAGGCAATGAGATACGTTCCCTGATCTTTAGTTCACCCGAAAGTTCACCCGATTCAGTTTCTTTATCTCCAAGGTTGTCAAAGTACGTCGTTCTTGATATTATCAATATCGGGAGATCCACATTATTTCACAAGCATTTTTTTTATTTTTTCTTAACAGGTTATTAACAGCTATCGGGTTGTTGTAAACATTTGGCTTGTTGCTGATTTTTAGGACCTTAAATTAATTATGGTGATGAATGCGCAACTTTATTAACAGTGTTATTATCCACAAAACCTAAAAAAATCACATTCTTTTATCTGCCTGAAAATTCCTGAAATAAGAAAAGATTGAATTTTCCCTGTTAAAATAGCCTCTTCAAATGAATATTGAATGCGTTACAAAAACGATGAATATACTCCTGAATTCATTGCCGTTGGTTTTAGCCAACGGGTTTAAAGCAAACATATCATGGCTTTAGCCAAACAACCATTTAGGCTAAAGCCATGATATAGGCATTAATATCCCGTCCCATAAATGTGACTGCAATAAAAATTCAATTGTCATACTGGCCGGGCCGAGCCAACCCGGCATCCTACTTCCGCCCTACCACATTCAAAAGCACCGCACTGGTATGCACTATTCCCAATGTATTACCGGGTTTAACAATAAGGTAGTATTTTAAATACCCATCAATAATAGCTTTTATGGTTTTGGTAGTTGATTCCCTGTACTCCGGCATAATATAATCTACCGACCTATCGAAATACATTTGCCCTTTATCATCAACAAACGCCCAAAATGAATAAGAGAAACCTTCATAGGCCTTATTAATGGTGATGTTAAACTCAGGATTCATATACCCATCGGAATCATCAAAATTATTGGATACATCGGGCTTTATTTTCAGATACTTAACCGTAACTCGCGGACTTCTGCTTTCCATAGTAACCGGTATACGTGCAGAAAAAGCGCTGTCGGGTATCCTATTAGCTAATTCGGCTTTCTTTTTAATGAACAGCGTGTCGTTGCGATCGGGTTTGCCCAATGTGGCAGCATTGGTTTTTAATACATTTTTTAGATAATCATTGGAGTAAAAGGTCATGTAAACTAATGAGTGCTTCATATGCAGCGTATCACCCTGCACTTCCAGCACCTGTAGTTTCAGGCTATCCTTACTCATCTGCATCATTTTAAAATACGAGCGTGCTACGTTAAAAATGGAGTCCCCCTCCATAAACACAAAAAAGTTAATGAATTGCTTTTTCTCCGGACTATATACACTTGCCGAGTCGTTAGCCAAAAAGGTAATTTTGTACGATGGCTCCGTTTGGAAACCATTGTTATCAAATGACATTCCGTTCTTCAAACGCCTGCGCACTTCGGTAAAAGGAATGCCATATACCGGCTTAAAAGACAGGGAATCCTTTTTCTTTTCCTCATGATGTGCTACGCGTCCCCTGTTACATGAGCTAACGATCATCGCAAAAACAAATATGATGAGCCCAATTGGCCCTAAAAGCTTATATCTGATAAAATTCATAATCAATGCATTATGCATCCGGAAACCTCAATTTTAATATAGCGCAATATATAGGATTTTCGTAATTTCAACGTTTTAAAACATTATGAAAACTCTATTTATACTACCATTAGCAGTATTCGTGGGAATTATGACCTCGTGCAAAAACAATACAGGCACATCAGCAGGCAATAGCGCTGATTCTGCATCATCCAATCCTTTGCTTACAGCAAGTACCTTACCTTTCCAGGCTCCGCCGTTTGATAAGATAAAAGACTCGGATTATGAGCCTGCATTTGAAGAGGGCATGAAACAACAGCTGGCTGAAATGGAAAAAATAGCCAGCAACCCTGATGCGCCAACATTTGAAAACACATTTGTGGCAATGGAAAAAAGCGGTGTGTTATTGCAACGGGTAAATAACATTTTCAACACGGTTACAGGTGCTAATACTGATAGCGTCCTACAAAAAATACAAGAGGAAGTAGCCCCTAAACTTGCAGCTCATCAGGATGCCATACATTTGAATGCTAAACTATTTAAACGTATTGAAGCAATATATAATAACCGGGCGCAACTTAAGCTCGACCCCGAATCGGCCCGTTTGGTTGAATATGACTACCTGGAGTTTGTGCTGGCCGGTGCAAAACTTGCAGACAATGATAAAATAGTCCTCAAAAAGTTTAATGAGCAGCTAGCTTCGCTTAGCGCTAAATATACCAATCAATTACTGGCAGCCGCCAAGGCAGGTGCATTGGCAATTAGTGATACTAGCGAACTTGCCGGACTATCACAAGGCGATAAAGATGCGCTGGCGCAAAATGCAAAAGCAAAAAAGCTTGATGGTAAATACCTTATAGCTTTACAGAATACTACGCAACAACCCCTACTGCAATCATTAGCAAACCGGGCAACCCGCGAAAAATTATTTAATGCATCATATACACGTGCCGAAAAAAGCGACTCAAACGATACTCGTACAACCATTGTTCAGATAGCCAAACTACGTGCTGAAAAAGCCAAATTACTGGGCTATCCTGACTATGCCTCATGGGTTTTGCAGGATCAAATGGCAAAAACACCACAGGCGGTTGACAAATTCTTCGCTCAACTAGTTCCTGCTGCCACAGCAAAAGCCAAAAGCGAGGCTGCCGACATACAAAAAGTTATAGACCAACAAAAAGGAGGCTTTCAGCTACAACCTTACGATTGGAATTTTTATGCTGAACAGGTTCGCAAGCAGAAATTCGACCTGAATGAAAGCGAGATCAAGCCTTATTTTGAAATCAATAATGTATTGCAGAACGGTGTATTCTACGCGGCCAACCAGCTTTACGGCTTAACATTTAAGGAACGCCATGATATTCCGGTTTATCAAAAAGATGTGCGTGTATTTGACGTGATAGACAAAGACGGCTCACAAATAGGTTTGTTTTACTGCGATTACTTTAAGCGCGACAATAAATCAGGCGGCGCGTGGATGAGTAATATGGTTGATCAATCGAAATTACTGGGTACAAAACCTGTAATATATAATGTGTGCAATTTCACTAAACCAGCCCCCGGTCAGCCCGCATTAATCAGTTTTGATGATGTTACTACTATGTTCCATGAATTTGGCCATGCCCTGCATGGTTTCTTTGGTGATCAGCAATATCTTACCTTATCAGGCACTAACGTAGCCCGTGATTTTGTGGAGTTTCCGTCACAGTTTAATGAGCACTGGGCATTATATCCGCAGGTATTGCAGCATTATGCTACCCATTACAAAACCGGCCAGCCTATGCCGCAGGTTTTGGTTGATAAAATAAAAAAGGCCGCTACCTTTAATCAGGGCTATTCCTTAACCGAGATACTGGCAGCTGCTTCGCTGGATATGCAATGGCACCAATTACCGGCCAGCGCGCCATTACAAGATGTAGATAAATTTGAAGCCGCATCGCTTGCCAAAACAGGACTGAACTTATCACAGGTACCGCCTCGTTATCGTTCAAGTTATTTCTTACACATTTGGGCCAACGGCTATGCGGCTGGTTATTATGCTTATTTATGGACAGAGATGCTGGATGATGATGCCTTCGCCTGGTTTAAAGAAAATGGCGGTTTAACCCGTGCAAATGGCCAGCGTTTCCGCGATATGATATTATCAAGAGGCAATACTATTGAATATGGTAAAATGTACCGCGATTTCAGGGGCCATGATCCAAGTATTAAAGCGATGGAACAAAAACGCGGTTTGATCGCGGAGTAAGGCAACCATTACTCAAAATTTCCGTTATTATACTTGTAGAGACGCAATACTTTGCGTCTCTACAAGTATCCTGGCATTAAATTATGGATGTAAAAGAAATTGAGCGACTGATAAAGATAAGCAAAGAGCATCCGCTTATGCCGGAAACCTATATCCCCTGGCATGAACAACCCAAGCCTGAAGAAATATTTTTGCCTGAAATTTTAACCTCTTTACAGGGGCTGGACATCTATAATACACTAACCGATACGCAGAAACTGGAACTCGGTCGGCATGAATTGGTACAGGTGATCGCCTCCTACGCCTGGGGCGAATGTTTGTTCTGCCTTTTCATGACCCGCCACCTGCTTACCTTACCGGCAGATAATGTGGAACACCGTTTTTTACTGCGCGAACTGATTGAAGAATTCAGGCACCAGGAAATGTTTACACAGGCGATAATGCAAATAAGCGGCAAACCCATTAAGCAATCGGGTATGCATAAGTTCATTGGGCATTTCAGCAATAAATACCTCCCTGCTGACTACCTGTTTATGGGCAGCGTATCAGTTGAACTGGTAACTGATGTTTATGGCAACTATACCCGTAAAAACCCGCAGGTTTACCAGGTTTTACGCAAGATGTTCGATCTGCATAATATTGAGGAGGCGCGACATATCCTTTTCACTAAAAGCTTACTAAAAACATACTCCGCCAAAGCCGGATACATTAAACGCACGCTCTACAGCTATGTAATTTTGCTTAATATTTACTTTGTACGCACCATGTATGTTAAACGAGAAATATATGAGCGCATCGGCATGGAAAACCCGGATAAGGTGTACGAGCTCGCCTCAAAAAACTTTAAACAGAAATTTGCCGATAAGTGCCTGCACGATATTATTGAGTTTGTAGATAGCTGGAAAGGCCTTAACAACGCCACCCGTTGGGCCTGGCGCTGGGTTTTAGGCGCGAAAGTGTAACATTTATTAATATTGTCATTGCGAGCGATAGCGCGGCAACCTCGTCGCGTTCTTATGCATGCGACGAGGTTGCTTCGTCGTTCCTCCTCGCAATGACATGGGTTTATTATTTGTGTGTTATCGTGATTTCCACGCTCCAATCTCCCCCACTCCCAACATGATAATCCTTAGCAAAATCGCCCTGATTTAAGGCGAATGACAACTGCATCAGGCTATTGATATAAGCAAGCGGTTTGCCAACAGGTACAACGGCAAAGGTTTGGCAATAAGGCATTGCTCCTTCGTAAACTTTTTTGTGATCGTGAAAGATAGATACCTGCAATATACCACCAAATTTGAGATTGAGCTTAGCAAACAAACTGGCATCTATATTAGTCCACACATTACCATATTGCACATCAAGTATGGGGATGTCACCCTTTAATACACCATTTTCCAGTACCGCTTTTTGATATGGAATGCTTACAATATTAAGTGGCAACACAGGGCCAACCTGTTCATAGGTGATGACACCGGCGGCCAATCGCGCTGCGGTGTAAGCATAAACATCCCTGCCATGAAAGGTATAAGAATCCTGCGAACCATTGCGTCGGTTTACTTTTTCGTCTATCTCGCGCAGTTCTGCAATGCCGAGTGATTCGGCTATCAGGGTTAAAGTGCCATTATCCGGTGTAACAATAAACTGCCCCGTTTTTGTTTTAAGCACTACCGATTTACGGCTGGTGCCAACTCCCGGATCAACAACCGATACAAATAAAGTCCCGGCAGGCCAGTAAGGCACCGTTTGGTACAAACGATAGGATGCCTCCCATATATTATAGTTGGGTATCTCGTGGGTAAGATCGAATAATTTAAGATCTGGGGAAACGCCCATTGCCACACCCTTCATCGCTGAAACTGCTCCATCCTTCAACCCAAAATCCGACTGAAAAACGACGATCTTGTTTTGAGCAATGGAGAATTGAACAAACAGCAGTAATAAAGCAATACTTAAGATTAGGCGTTTATGCATGGTGAAATCACATTGTTCTTTTATTCCCGCAAGCCGCACAAAATGAAGCTAATGATGTACGATATGGCTTACCACAATTTTCACATTCGGGTCCATATTGACTGATTTGATGATGCATTATGGCATTATACTCATCATCAGCGATATGAAAGCCCGTTAAATTGTTATGATAATCAAGCAGTGGTTTAAATCTGTCCGGCGTAGTGATTTTAAATCCCAGGCTATAAAGTTCTTTGGCTCTTGCAAACTCAACATCATCCAGCATCGGCACATCCATCTTACATCGCCAACACCAAAGGAGTTTCATATTACCCGGATTTCACTATAATCTCTAATCACCAGTCTCTGATCAACTATTACCCAATCACCTCATTAATACTCATTTCCTTAATCTCTTTACTCTCACCCGGACGACCATTTTTAAAGGCTTTACGTGGTTTTAGGCCCAGCAGTTCAAACATGGCCATATCCTCATCAAATGATGGGTTTGGTGTGGTTAATAGCTTATCCCCTGCAAATATGGAGCTTGCTCCGGCCATAAAGCATAACGCCTGTTCAACAGTGCTCATTTCTGTGCGGCCTGCTGATAAACGTACTACACTCTTAGGCATAATTATACGCGCGGTAGCAATCATACGTACCATATCCCAAACAGGGATCCGTGGCTGGTCTGCTAACGGAGTGCCTTTCACAGGTACTAAAGCGTTAACAGGAACTGATTCCGGGTGCTGAGGCAGGTTTGATAATGTTTTCAGCATTGAGATCCTGTCTTCAACTGTTTCGCCTAAGCCTATTATACCGCCGCTGCAAACCGTAATTTTCGCTTTACGTACATGTTCTAATGTTTGCAAACGATCATCATAGCTACGTGTAGTTATAATACGTTTATAGTCTTCTTCTGATGTGTCCAGGTTATGATTGTAAGCATATAAACCCGCATCAGCCAATCTTTGTGCCTGCGATTCGGTTAGCATGCCCAATGTACAGCATACTTCCATATCCAACTCATTGACGGCCTTTACCATATCAATCACCTTGTCGAAATCCTTGTTATCACGTACCTCGCGCCACGCGGCACCCATGCATAATCTTGATGCGCCTCCGTCCTTAGCTTTTTGGGCTACGGCTATAACTTCATGCTTTGGCATAATTGCATGCACATCAACACCTGTATTATAACGCGCCGCTTGCGGACAATACGCGCAATCCTCGGGGCAACCGCCTGTTTTTATTGATATCAGCGAGCTGATCTGCACCTCGGCATAATCCTTATTTTCACGATGTATAGTTGCCGCCTCATAAATAAGGTCGAGCAAAGGCTTGTGGTATATTTCAGCTATCTCTTCTTTTGTCCAGTTATGTCTTACCGCTGTCATGTATATTCTGTTTATAAATTCAAAGTTAAGTAAAAGCTACTTTACATGTGTATGTAATAGCAAATGTGTTGCAAACCATAAAGGCAGTAAAAAGCCCGCACAGTCTGTAAAAGTTGTAATAATGATGGATGATGCAACCGCAGGATCAATCCCTACCCTTTTAAGTATTAATGGTATTGACGCACCGGTTAAGCCGGCTACAATCAGGTTACCCGTCATGGCCAGGAATAATACCAGACCAAGCATAATATTGGCATCATAAAACAAGGCTATAAAAAATACGATCAACCCATTGGCTGCTCCGTTTATTAATCCTACTAAAAACTCTTTAAAAACGGTATTATAGGCTTGGCTATCGGTCAAATCACTTAACGAAATACGCCTTACAGTTACAGCCAATGCCTGCGTTGCCGAATTACCACCCATACCGGCAATAATGGTCATATACGCCGCAAGTATAGGTAACTGTGCTACTGTAGCATCAAAATGACGGATGATTGATGCAGCTAGGTAAGCTGTTCCTAAATTTATGATCAACCAGGGCAGGCGGCTTTTAACAGCATCCTGCCAGTTACCGCTCAGTTCCTCATCCTCTGATACACCGGAGATCTTTAATATATCCTCGGTATTTTCCTGCTCCATTACATCGATGATATCATCAACCGTAATGCGACCGAGCAGCTTCATATGGTCATCAACAACCGGGATGGTTGTTAAATTATATTGTGATATTAATTTGGCTACTTCTTCCTGATCGAGCTCTGCTTTTACAAATACAAAGTCGGTATTTACAATATCTTTTACTTTTGCATTTATACGGGCCTTAACAACATCTTTTAAGGATAATATGCCTATTAATGTATTGGAATCATCAACCACATACACCGTATAAAACTCCTCCATCTCTTCAGACTGGCGGATGATCTCATCCAGCGCTTCCTTTTTATCAAAGTTTAAATTCACTTTGATAATTTCGGAGTTCATGATACCACCCGCGGTATCCTCATCATACTTTAATAAGGCGCGGATACTATCGGCATCTTCCTGATCAAGATCTTCCAGGATTTCCTGCTGCTCATCCTCATCCAACTGCGAGATAATATCCGTAGCATCGTCATAATCCAGCTCTTCAACTATCTCTGAACGCTTATCGGGGTGCAGGTTTATCAATAGTTCCCCGGGGCGGTGTTCCTCATCCATTTCAGAGATAACCTCTGATGCCACCTCGATTGGCAATATGTTGATGATTTTCTCTTTGGCCTCCTGCGGAAGTTTCTCAAAAAGCAATGCAATCTCCGAAGGGTGATACTCCTTCAGAACCCTTTGTAATTCAGCATCATCGCTTTCAAGTGCGACTTTAATGCGCTGCAGGTCGGTTTTGTCGATTTCAAAAGATTGCATACTGTGCTAAAGTAAGTATTTAAAGCTTAAAACAGGATATAAAAAAACACTGGTTATATTAAAATTTCATTAAAATAACTCTTTTTAAGAGCGTCTTCAGATGATGAGTTTTATTACCGCTCCGCTTACTTTTTCAAACCTGGCAATACTCTGATTTACCTGCATCCGCCGTATACCGATCTTCATAATACACGTATTATCAAATTGCTGATCTAAAACGGTAAGGTTATCCTCTTTAATAATGCGCATTACATCATTCATCTGCTGGTAATCGAACTGAATGGTATAAATATCATGCAGCATTTTTTCAATAACGACAGCAGTATTCAATGCTTCCTCCGCAGCTGTGCGATAGGCATTGATCAGCCCGGGCACTCCAAGCAAAGTACCGCCAAAGTAACGCACCACAACCACTAATACATTGGTTATATTGCGGGAGAATAAGGTATTTAAGATCGGCCTGCCGGCTGTTCCAGATGGCTCGCCATCATCATTAGTACGGAACACAGAGCGGTCAATTCCTAAACGCATGGCCCAGCAATGATGATTTGCTTTAGGATGATCTGACCTTAGTTGGGTCAGCAATGGTTTTATATCGCTTTCGGTATTTATAGGATACACAAATGCCAGAAATTTGCTACCGCGATCACGAAATATGCCCTCTGCCGGTTTATCAATAGTGAGAAAAGTATCGTCAAAAAGCATTAAAGGATATTAGAATAAGAAATAACAACTATAGCAGCAATAGCTAATGCTATACCAATTTTATTTATGACAGTTAGCTTTTCCTTAAATACCATTAGGCCAACTACTGAGCCTAATACAATAACGCCGATATTCATGGCTGAGAAAACTATTGATGGGCTACTTGCCAGTGCCTGATGCGCCTTTAAGTAAAACAATATATTGCCAAAGTTTGCTATCCCCAATATCCACCCGAAGAAAATATGGGGCCACGAGAATTTTGCTTTTTTTGTTGCGAACAGATAGACTAAGCCTAACAACCCGATCACAAATGATATTACATAAACCAGTAAAAGCGATGTTGCATACGGCACACCTTTAAACAGAGCCATTTGCTTAAATAATATATCTATCACACCCATACCTAAAAAAACAACAAACAGATAAATCCACGAATTAGCAGGAGCCCTTTGGGTTTTATACCGCTCCCTTTTCCACGGGATAGAACATAGAATTGCAGCAAAGCCTAACACGATGCCGATAATTTTTAGTGTAGTTGGCTTTTCATCAAATAACAAAAAAGCTGCTATAATGGGTATAAAAAGTGATAATCGCTGGGCAATTTCTGTACGTACTATACCTGTAAACCTTACCGATGCGGCAATTACAACAAAAAGTGTTGGCAACAAAAAACCCAGTAGTGAATAAATATAAAATGGGGCCGATTGTAAGCTTTGTATCTGTGGTTTTAAAAATACCCAGGTAAGCAAAATGGCCATTGAATAATTCCAGGTAATAGCCTGGAAAACATCTATCTGGTAACGCTTTGCCAACTTTAACAATATGGAAACGATTACACTGCAACAAATACTTAAAAAAACGTAGAGCATCTTATAGGTTAATTTTGTTGATTGAGTTGAATAAGTGAATGGTACAAATTAGGGGTATTGATTTTTATTAATAAACATCAAACTAAATCAACTTAATCTAACCCAATCAACCACTCGCCAAGTTATTATAAAAAATTGTTAAACGGTCGTTCCCTGATAAAACTTCTTCGCCAATATTACCATTTATAAGCGGGGCTTTAATGCCTTGCTGCAAAATAACATTGCCTGTAAACACCCTTGCTTCGTCCCATAAACCAGCTGCAATAAACGTATTGAGCGTATGGGCGCCACCTTCAATAATAACCGACTGGATGTCCTGAAGGTATAATTGGTACAAGATATACTCCGGCACATACCTGCCGAAATCCTCCAAAGCTATATATTTATTTTTACCGTCGAACTCGGTTTTTATTTCATTAAATATCAGTGTTTCAATTGATTGATCAAATACATTTAAATCGTTACTTAATTTCAATTCACGATCAATTATCACCCGTTTTGGCGATTTACCGGCACCATAACGCACGTTCAACTGCGGGTTATCAATAGCCGCGGTATTTGTACCCACCAAAATAGCATCCTCCTCGCCTCGCCATTGGTGTACCAGTTTCCGTGATTCTACCCCGGTTATCCAAAGCTGACTATTATTTGGAGGTGCAAAAAAACCATCCCCAGTTTGTGCCCATTTAAGTATAATATATGGCCTGTGCTTTTGCACACGCGTAAAAAAGCGCCTGTTCAGCCACCTGCATTCCTGTTCCAAAACACCTGTTACAACCTCAATGCCGGCAGCCTGTAATTTCTCTATTCCCTTACCATTCACCTGGTCGAACGGGTCGCGGCAACCTACTACTACCTTTGGTATTTGGTGTTTGATGATCAGATCAGCACAGGGAGGCGTTTTGCCGTAATGCGCGCAGGGCTCGAGTGATACATAAATGGTTGCTTGCTTCAGCAATTCGGCATAATTATCAAACTTGCCGACAACCTGGTTAACCGCATTTACCTCGGCATGCGCCTCGCCATATTTTGGGTGATAACCCTCGCCTATTATGCTATCGTTATGCACAATAACCGCCCCTACCATTGGGTTCGGACTCACATACCCGATACCCATTGCAGCAAGTTCAAGACAGCGGCGCATATATATTTCATGTTGGGGCATGGTACAAAAGTAGCTTTTATGTTACTTTGTTGCATGAAAACTATTAAGGATGTATTTAACGCCTTTAAACAAAGTTTGGCACCCTTATATGATGCCAGCGAAATTGAGGCGCTCACCTTAATGATAATCAGCGAAATAACCGGATCATCAAAAGCGATGATCAAAGCTTTCCCTGAGCAGGAAATTACATTGCCACAATCAGAAGAACTAAACAATATCCTAATCCGACTGCAAACCGGTGAGCCTATCCAGTATATTTTAGGCCATACTGAATTTTACGGTTTAACTTTCAAGGTAAACCCGTCCGTACTCATTCCCCGGCCTGAAACCGAGGAATTGGTGGCATGGGTGTTAAATTCAAAAGTCAAAAATCAAAAGTCAAAAGTTGCGACTATTTTAGATATAGGCACAGGCAGTGGTTGTATAGCGATCAGCCTGAAAAAGAATTTACCTGAGGCTAAAGTTTCAGCAATTGATATTTCAACCGATGCACTACAGACCGCAAAGCAAAACTCTGAATTAAATGAAGTGAATATTAATTTTATCCAAGTTGATATTCTAAACATCAACCCCGAAATCGAAATACCTAAATCCGAAATCATCATCAGTAATCCCCCCTACGTTACCCTGCACGATAAAACCCAGATGCACACTAACGTAACCGATTTTGAGCCGCATACAGCCCTGTTTGTACCTGAAAAGGATCCGCTGATATTTTATAAAGCTATTGCGAATTTCGCTATGGAAAATCTCATACCGAACGGTCTGCTATTTTTTGAGATCAATGAAAATTTGGGTAAGGAGACAGTTGAAATATTGGAAAGTAAAGGATTTAAGAATATTGAGTTAAGAAAGGATATGAGTGGCAGGGATAGGATGGTAAGAGCAAGCAGAACCGGGATTTAGAACCTGGATTTATTGGATTTTTGAGATACAGGATGTTACTAAGCATGAAATTTTTGTTTCTTTTCTCCCCGTCAGTAGAACAGCTTCGGGTGAAATCAGGCAAAACAATGGTGGTCTTATGCGTGGCAGGGCATAGCAGATTTTTACAAAAGCGCAAAGGCCAAGTGTGTGGCGACAGCAGGGTAAAAATATAGCAGCCCAGGTTTTGCCTGATTTGCAGCGCAGAGGCTTGTGCGGCAAAGAAGCCTTTCGACTGACTTGATTTTTTGCTACCTTTTGTATCAAGACAAAAGTAGTAGCCTCCGCGGCAATGAGCGGCTTCATGCGATATTCAAACTTGCAAATTTGATCTGCATAGTCGGGGATTGCTTCGTTCCTGCAATGACGCTTGGTGATGTTAATATCCTAAAAATCCCTAAAATTCGTTAAACAGCGAAGCCCTCTTGAACTCCATTGAAAATAAATCAATAGTGAAAAATCCTGGTTCTAATTCCTGGGATGAAACTGAATAATCGTTCCTTTTAAAAACTCCCTATCCAAATGCGTATAAATCTCGGTAGTAGTAATACTCTCATGTCCCAGCATCTCCTGTACCGCGCGCAGATCAGCGCCACCCTCAACCAAATGTGTAGCAAATGAATGCCTGAATGTATGCGGACTTATAGTTTTCTTTAACCCGATAGTCTCAGCCAGTTGCTTTATCACCATAAAAATATAAATACGACTTAGCCTTGTGCCGCGCCGGTTTAAAAACACCATATCTTCCTCGCCTTTTTTAATGGCAGTGTGTACCCTCACCTGTTCAATCCAAATCTTCAAAGCTTTTATAGCTGCACCTCCGATTGGTACCAAACGTTCTTTACTCCCCTTGCCTGTTACTTTTATAAATTCAATATCCAGGTACAGGTTTGATAGTTTAAGCTCTGTTAGTTCAGATACACGCAGTCCACAACCATACAAAACTTCCAGTATAGCCTTATTGCGCGCGCCGTCAGGCCTACTCAAATCAATAGCACTTATCATTTTATTGATATCCTCATAACTCAGGGTATCCGGTAGTTTTCGCTGTATTTTGGGCGATTCTAAGAGTTCTGACGGGTCATCCTTTATAATGTCCTCCATCAGCATATATTTATAGAATGCTTTAATGCCCGATAGTATGCGGGCTTGCGAGGATGGTATCATACCCAGCTCATTCACCCAGTTTATAAACAATCGAAGGTCAGCAAGAGTAATACTTTCCGGATTTATTTTAATGGTTTGTGTTTCACTATATTGATACAGCTTTTCTATATCACGGCTGTATGCCTCAATTGAATTGGGAGAAAGAGATTTTTCCAGTTTAAGATAGGCCTGGAAACCTTTTATTGCCGCGCGCCAATTCAAATGATTTTAGTTTTAATGTTTTATACTGTAAGTTTGAACTAATGAAGATACAAATTATTAACGGCCCTAATTTAAACCTATTGGGCGTTCGCGAGAAATCAATTTACGGAAACAGCAGTTTTGATGTCTATTTAGAAGAACTACGCAAGCGCTACCCTGATGTGGAGATTGAATATTATCAAAGCAATATTGAAGGCGAGTTGATTAATAAACTGCATGAAATTGGCTTTAGTTTTGATGGTGTAGTGATGAATGCTGGGGCTTATACCCATACTTCGGTGGCTATTGCCGATGCTATTGCTGCTATAAATACGCCTGTTATTGAGGTGCATATTTCAAACGTTTATAAACGCGAGGAGTTCAGGCACCACTCTATGCTGGCAGCCAGTTGCAGAGGTGTAATTGCAGGGTTTGGGCTCGACTCATACCGCTTAGGTTTGGAAAGCTTTTTAATTAGTTAATTATTATACAATAAAGTTATTATCATAACTATTCAATGCGAAAAACAATTAAATACCAGCTATTATTAATATTTTTATTTACCATTTGTGCTGCACAAAATGGTTTTACGCAGAAAGCGGGAGCACCCAGATCTTTAAGGGAAAAGCAAAGAAAAGCCATGCATTCCCGCGATTCCTTAATGCGTGTAATAAATAAATCCGATACATCGGTAAATAGCCTATTGCAACGTATTGAACAATATACAACCACATTTAACCAAATAAGAAATAATTTAGCTGAAGGCCTTGATACCGCTGATATCGGGCAGCAATTGCCGCCATTGGCAAAAAGGCTCAGCAAAATTGATTCGCTCATCAATACGCACAAATCGAGCACGTTACGCTATTTATTTGTTTTAAGAGATGTTTTAGATCGTAGTCAGACTCAATTGGAAGGCTGGCAATCAGACCTGGACGATATTAATTCGTCATTAATACAAAATCAAACTGATCTTATAAAGTTCAGTAAAGATACCATACTCAAAACATCACCAACTGATAGTGCATTAAAGAAAACCTTTTTTGTACAAAGAAAAGCCCTTTGGTTGTTGTGGAGCAAAACAGATGCGACCAACCGCAGCTACCTTGCAAAAATTAACCTTTTGCAGGATAAGGTATCCATTACTTATACCAATGTCCTCGACGAATCTGATCATATCGACTCCAAAATAAAAACTTTTGCAGACAGGGCCTTTGCCGGTGAATTTGGCTATATATGGGAATCTACTCCAATCTATGATGGCTTTAAGTCCCCTTTAAACAGCACTTTAAAAGTTAACAAACTGCTGTTTAATCTCTTTATTAAAAATGAAACATTAACCCATTTAGCCGGATTTCTTTTCCTTGCTATTATCCTGAGCTGGATAATATTTAACCGTATAAAGGTTAAACGGAACAATGAGCTTTCGGTAGCAATAGCTGATAAAATAGGGTATATTTATAAAAGTCCCATTATTTCATCATTGCTGGTTGCAACCGCGATTGTTCCTTACTTTTATCCGCACCCGCCGGATGTGTTTACAGAAATCTTGTTTTTATTCCCCATGATATTTGTGCTGGTGTTTGTTAAAAGAGAATTTCCATCTAACAAATTCAAATTTTTACATACGCTGTTTTGGTTGACCATACTATATGGCGTGAGTAATTTATTCATCGAAATTACCAATGTCGACAGGTTTGTGATTTTAATTTTGAGCATAATATCTATTGTAACCGGGTTATCATTCTTTAAAATGATAAAGAAAACGCCTGATGCTTATCTTCCATATTCAGGCGTGATAATGCAGATATTCATCGGCCTGCAAGTTATATCCCTGCTGTTAAATATAACAGGACATTTTAGTCTCGCCAAAATAATGGGGGTAACGGCTGCATTCAACCTATGGTTATTGGTTATACTCTATTTTGTTATCCAGATTATTATACAGGCATTATTCCTGCAGTTTCAAACCAAAAAAACCGGGAGCATCCTTGATTGGGTTGATTATGCAATAGTTGAAGAAAAGTTTAAAAAAGTACTCACTTTACTGGCTGCATTGATCTGGTTATTCTTCTTGTTTCAAAATTTAAACCTTGATGATGCCGTCCGCGATTATTTAAGCGACTTTTTAAGTCAATCGCATACTGTAGGCGGCGCCTCATTTACCTTTGAGGGCTTTGTTATTTTCATAGCGGTAATATGGCTGTCATCCATTATATCAAAGATCATCAGCTATTTTTATGATGTTTCGTCGCTTCGTGCTACCGATATGTCGGTATTAAAAAAGAAGAACCGCACATCTACACTGCTGATAAGGCTTGGCGTTTTCTCTGTAGGTTTCTTACTGGCAGTAGCAGCATCAGGATTCCCTCTCGATAAGATCACTATCATCATTAGTGCCTTCGGTATAGGTATAGGCTTTGGTTTGCAAAATATTGTAAACAACCTGGTATCAGGATTGATACTGGCATTTGAAAAGCCTATACAGATAGGTGATATTATTGAGATCGACAGCCGTTCAGGCACTATAAAGGAAATAGGTGTACGCTCAAGCAGGTTAGCTACCAGCGATGGCGCTGAAGTAATTATCCCTAACGGCGACCTGATTTCTCACCATGTAATTAACTGGACGTTAAGTAACAATAACCGCCGTATTGAGTTAATTATAGGCGTAGCTTATGGTTCTGACATTGAAAAAGTTAAAGGCCTGCTAAAAGATATGCTGGCTAACCGCGACGATATCATGTCTGCCCCTGCCCCATCAGTTTTTTTACATAATCTGAATGAAAGTTCTGTTGATTTCCGGATGTTCTTTTGGGCTGCGGATATTAGCACCTGGCTGGAATTAAAGAGCAGGGTTTTAGGTGATATCTACATAAAATTTGCCCAGGAAGGAATAGAGATACCATTCCCAACGCAGGATATAAACCTTCATTTAAAAGATGAACATATTTCAATAAACAAGTTTGAACAACTTCCGGCAGAAGATGGTGAAAAAATAAAACCCAATGAAGGGCAAAATGATAAAGCTGAGGATATAGATCCTGATGCTAATAAAACTCCTTCGGATCCAGCGAAGTAAAAACGTGTTTCTTTTTTATAAAAAACGCTGATACGATACTTCCCTTGTACATGCCTTTTAGCTTTGATCCATCGTGAATTATTTTCACGTACTCGCGTTTAAATAGGTTACTTGCAAAATTGCGGTGGGCTCTGCTTACGGCTCCTGCATCTCTGCGTTTACCTTCATTTAAAAACCGGAGCAGCGCCATCAGGTCCATCCAGTAACGCACCCATATTACAAATACAGATCGCCAGAAAGGCAAATTCTTTTTCAACAGTAACAAGTTGTTCCTGAAGTTAAGATAGGTTTTAAAAGGATTTTCGGTATTCAATGTACCGCCGCCAACGTGAAATACTTCTGATTGTGCGCAATACATTATCTTATATCCCATATTTTTCAATCGCCAGCAAAGATCAATCTCCTCCATGTGTGCAAAAAAGCGTTCATCAAAGCCTTTTGCCTCATCCCAATATTTCTTCTTGATGAATAAAGCTGCTCCTGAAGCCCAGAATACTTCACCGGATTGCTGGTATTGCCCTTTATCTTCCTCTATCTCATAAAACATTCGCCCACGGCAAAACGGGTAACCAAAGCTATCTATAAAGCCTCCGGCAGCCCCTGCATGCTCAAAATGATCTCGTTGCAGATATGATTTTATCTTAGGTGCTGCAGCGGCTATCAGCGGATCACTTTCCATTAATTCGATAACCGGTGCTATCCAGCCGGGATAAACCTCCACATCTGAATTAAGCAGGATATAATAATCAGCCTCTACCTTTTGTAAAACGCGGTTATAACCGCCGGTAAAGCCGTAATTGTCATCATTTTCAATAACGGTTACGTTTGGGTATGTTGTACGGATAAATTCAACCGAGCCATCTGTTGAGGCATTATCGCCCACAACAATTTCAAGGTTAGGCCACACGGAACTTACCACATAGGGCATAAATTCGCGCAAATGTTTAACGCCGTTCCAGTTTAAAATAACGATAGCAACTTTGGGGGTAAAATTCATTTATACAATATCCTCCGGCTTAAACTTCCATCTGCGGTGCGACCATAACCAATACTCAGGTTCTCTTTTTATCATACTTTCCAGGTACTTTACATGTGCCTCAGTTATCTCATGCGGCGCTGTCTCTTTCGGGTTCTCCACCAGGGGCACAAAGGTATAAGTATAATAGCCTCTTTTCACACGTTTTACATCACAAAATATAACAACCGAGTTGGTTAATTTAGCCAATTTCTCAATACCTAAAAATACTGCTGTAGGTTGATTCAAAAATTCAGTAAAATAATGCGCCTCATGCTTAACCGGTGTTTGATCAGCCACCAAAACACTAAAGCTTATTTCGTTTTTGTATTTTACCATAGCACGCGCGGTATCCTTCATGGCCACCAACGTAGCGCCGAAACGCGAACGCATTTTAATAAAAAACTGATCGAAATAATCGTTGGTTAAAGGTTTATAAACAATTATCCGCCTGTTCTCCGTAAAAAAGCCAAATCGCTGCCCAGCCAGTTCCCAGTTGCAGTAATGCCCTACGGCCCCTATTATACTTTTGCCCTCTGCAAAGTAATTATCGATTACTTCGGGATTTGTAGGCCATACATGCTTCACAATAGTTTCTTTCGAAGCACTTATCATTTTTATGCTTTCAACAATCAGGTCAGCCAGGTACCTGAAATATTTTTTTTCAATATCGTGGCGTTCTTTTTCAGTTTTTTCGGGGAAGGCATTACGCAGGTTTTCCTGCACAACTTTGCGTCTATAGCCTGTTATATAGTATATTACGACGAATAAAAAATCGGCGATGAGGTATAAAACCCAAAAGGGTAATAACGACAGCAGGTACAAAAAGAATGCACCTAACCTTGAAAGCCCTTTATTTATCATTATTTTCGCGCGATTTTATCTGCAAACATAAAAAAATATATGATTGAAAACGGTGCTGTTTTACCTATGTGTTATCTTCCACCGGTTGAGTACTTTGTTGAGCTGAATAAACACAAGCCCAACATCATGATTGAGCGCGAGGAACATTTTCCGAAACAAACCTATCGTAACCGTACGAACATCTATTCGCCCGATGGTGTGCTGGTACTTACAGTACC
This sequence comes from Mucilaginibacter mallensis, assembly GCF_900105165.1. Lineage (NCBI taxonomy): Bacteria > Pseudomonadati > Bacteroidota > Sphingobacteriia > Sphingobacteriales > Sphingobacteriaceae > Mucilaginibacter > Mucilaginibacter mallensis. Next base: position 2,135,632 of record NZ_LT629740.1, on the reverse strand, counting down.
GGTTGCAAAAGGTTCAAGAAATCATACGGTAATAAAGGATGTTAAAATAAGCTACGATTTTAAATGGCAGCGCCTGCACTGGATGGGTCTGCAGGCCTGTTACCGCCGCTCTGCCTATTTTGAATTTTATGAAGATGCCTTTGCCCCGTTTTATGAAAGCAAAGAAACATTCCTGTTCGATTACAATGAGCAATTTTTACAACTATTACTAAAACTGCTTAAAATAAAAACGGATATCACCTACACAGAAACTTATGAAGCGGCCTACCCCACGCTCGCTGATCTGCGGGATGTTATCAGCCCTAAAAAAGAACCTGTATTTGCACAGAAACCCTATTTCCAGGTGTTTGAAGAGAACCACGGCTTTATAAAAAATCTGAGCATTGTTGACCTGCTGTTTAACCAGGGCCCGCAGGCGATGAATTATTTGTAATTATTCTCTTTTTCCGTAGAGACGCAATATTTTGCGTCTCCCGCTTTGATTGAAATTCTGCAGAGATGCAAAGTATTGCATCTCTACGTTATTATCCCTCTAAATATATCTTTCCACAATCACTTGCATTTTGCTAATTTTATTAGCAATTTTGATAGGTGAATCAAAACTCTATCCAGGTAAAAGCCGAGCCGCGTGTGCTGTTTGTTGATATGAACAGCTTTTTTGCCCGTTGTGAGCAACAGGTTAACTTTTGGTTGCGCAACCGCCCGGTGGGTGTTTGCGTGTATACAGGCAAATATGGCTGCGTGATATCTCTCTCAACCGAGGCAAAGGAACGCGGGTTAAAAGCTGGTATGCGCTTAAATGATGTGATGGCGATTTGCCCGGATTTTATCCCGGTTGAAAGTAACCCTGTCCGTTATCGTGAGTTCCACACCAAAATAATAAATGTGCTGAAGCAATATTGCCAGGATGTGGTGCCCAAAAGTATTGATGAGGCCATCATTAACCTCACCAATTACGACCATAGTGACCCACTCACCATCGCCCGGAAAATTAAGCGGGAAATACTGGAAAAGGTAGGCGACTATCTGGAATGCTCCGTTGGTATTGCACCTAATGCCTTTTTAGCTAAGTTGGCATCGGTACGGGGCAAAAAGACTGGCGGCTTAATGATGATAAACCCGCAAAATATTGACGAGATTTTAAGCGGCTTAAAACTGGGAGACCTGCCGGGCATAGGCGCCAACATGTCGTACCGGTTGGAACGTGCCGGCGTAAAAACCCCGCTGGAAATGCGGCATACCTCACCCGAGCGCCTGAAAGCCATCTTTAAAAGCATCGATGGCATTTACTGGCATTACCGCCTCAATTTTATTGAAACCAATATAGTGGCGCATGATTACCGTGGAATGCAGGCCATGCGGCAGATATCCGCAGAAAAAAGAAAAAATATTGAATATATCGATCAGTTATTCATGACCCTGTGCCTTACATTGGAAAAACGGATGGTACATCATAAATTCTATTGTAAATCAATCGGCTTTACCGCCCGATACGAAGATGGCACCCGCTGGGACGATGGTTTTGCTATAACCCTGCCGGTACAGGATGCCGTGAACCTGATGCGGATGATCCGCCTGCGGGTGGAGAAGTTTGAGAAATTAAGTGGTACAGGCCCGGTGTTTAACAATGACATTACCCAAATGCGTGTAGCCGTAACCAATTTTGTGAATACCGGCAATATGTTTTACAGCCTGTTTGATGATATTGAACGCCAGGATACCGCGCTCAAAACCATGCATGAGATAAAAAATAAATTTGGTTCCGACAAACTGATCCGGGCCATGGAAATGACAGACAGCAAGGTAATTAAGGATGTAATAGGCTTTGGTTCGGTTAAGGACCTAACAGACCTGGATTATAAAATGCCCGTCGCGGAGCCATCTAACCCGTCGCCGGGGGAAGAATATATAGAGTACTAATAACAGGTTAATCAAAAGCTCCCTCTTTCGGGGGTTAGAGGGGCTTTTATTATCCGGCTAAAAAAGCTATTTTTGCGGCTAAATGGAGCACATTCGTAATTTTTGTATTATAGCGCATATCGACCACGGTAAAAGTACACTTGCCGATAGGTTATTAGAATATACCAATACCATAACCCAACGCGAATCACAAGCGCAACTGCTTGATGATATGGACCTTGAGCGTGAACGCGGTATCACCATAAAAAGCCATGCCATACAAATGAATTATGAGCTTGATGGGCAAAAATATACCCTTAACCTGATAGATACACCGGGCCACGTAGATTTTTCATACGAGGTTTCACGTTCCATAGCAGCCTGCGAAGGTGCTTTGCTTATTGTGGATGCGGCGCAGGGCATACAGGCGCAAACCATCTCCAACTTATATTTAGCTTTAGAGAATGACCTGGAGATTATCCCGGTACTAAATAAAATGGACCTCCCCGGCGCTATGCCCGAGGAAGTTAAAGACCAGATTGTTGAACTGATAGGTTGTAAACGTGAAGATATTCTGGCGGCATCAGGTAAAACAGGCATGGGCGTGCATGATATCCTGCGTGCCGTTGTTGAACGTGTCCCAGCTCCGGTTGGCGACCCCAAAGCACCATTACAGGCTTTAATATTTGATTCTGTTTTCAACTCCTTCCGTGGCATTATAGCCTACTTTAAGGTTGTTAACGGAGAGATAAGAAAAGGTGATAAAGTAAAATTTGTTGCTACTGAAAAACAGTACCTGGCCGATGAAGTAGGCACTTTAAGGCTGCGCCCTTTTCCGAGGGATGTAATTAAAACAGGTGATGTAGGTTATATCATATCCGGTATAAAAGAAGCTAAAGAAGTAAAAGTTGGGGATACCATCACAACCGTTGAACGCCCTTGCGAAACGGGTATCCAAGGTTTTGAGGAAGTAAAACCAATGGTATTTGCAGGCATTTATCCGGTTGATACCGAAGACTTTGAAGAGCTGCGCGAATCAATGGGTAAACTGCAGTTAAATGACGCTTCGCTTGTTTTCGAGCCAGAATCATCTGCCGCACTGGGCTTTGGTTTCCGTTGTGGTTTCCTGGGGATGCTACATATGGAGATCATCCAGGAACGATTGGAACGCGAGTTTAATATGACCGTTATTACAACGGTTCCTAACGTATCTTACATTGCCTTTACTACTAAAGGCGAGCCGGTAATCGTAAATAACCCATCAGACCTACCCGATCCAAGTAAAATTGATTATGTAGAAGAGCCCTATATTAAGGCTACCATTATATCAAAATCTGAATTTGTCGGGCCAATAATGTCGTTATGTATCCAAAAGCGTGGTTTTATTAAAAATCAGTCGTACTTAACATCTGATCGTGTGGAACTGATATTTGAGATGCCGATGGGTGAGATCGTATTTGATTTTTACGATAAGCTAAAAACCATTTCTAAAGGCTACGCTTCGTTTGATTACCACCAGATAGGTTATCGTCGTTCTGATTTGGTTAGACTAGACATCCGCTTAAATGCTGAACCGGTTGATGCCTTATCATCATTGATATTCCGTGGTAACTCTTATGATTTTGGTAAAAAGATCTGCGAAAAACTAAGGGAATTGATACCACGCCAACAATTTGAAATTGTTATACAAGCATCTATTGGTGCTAAAATTATAGCCCGCGAAACGGTAAAAGCCTTACGTAAGGACGTTACCGCCAAATGTTACGGTGGTGATATTTCCCGTAAGCGTAAGCTATTGGAGAAACAGAAAAAAGGTAAAAAACGCATGCGCCAGGTAGGTAACGTAGAGATACCACAATCGGCGTTTATGGCGGTACTGAAACTTGATTAGCCCCCCAGCCCCCTAAAGGGGGAGTTTTTGATTAGCATGATTGCTGATCGGGAACTGGGCAATAGAATATATCAAACTTATAAATCAAAAATTCCCCCTTTAGGGGGTTAGGGGGCTCAATGCAATTACTCGACGGAAAATACGTATCCGAAAAACTAAAAATCGAAATAGCTACAGAAGCAGCTCAGATTTTGGCAGAAACTGGCCGCAAACCGCATTTAGTAGCGGTGTTGGTTGGACATGATGGTGGCAGCGAAACTTATGTTGCAAGCAAGATAAAGAACTGTGAAGCTGTAGGCTTTAAATCAACTTTGGTACGTTACGAAGGTGACGTTACAGAAGAAGAACTGCTAAAAAAAGTTGAAGAATTGAATGCTGATCCAGATATTGACGGTATTATTGTTCAACTCCCCCTACCCAAACATATTGATCCTGAAAAAGTAACCGAAAAAATAGACTACCGTAAGGATGTTGATGGCTTTCACCCAGTGAATTTAGGGCGTATGCAACGCAATCTGCCATCATTTATCCCGGCTACACCATTCGGTATTACCTTAATGCTGAAAGAATATGGTATTGATACAGCAGGTAAGCATTGTGTTGTAGTTGGGCGCAGTAATATTGTAGGCTCGCCAATGAGCATTTTAATGGCGCGTAATACTTACCCTGGTAACTGTACCGTAACCATTTGCCACAGCCGCACGCCATCTATTAAAGACTTTACTCTACAAGCCGATATATTAATAGTAGCCATAGGCAAAAAGAACTTCATTACTGCCGACATGGTAAAACCAGGCGCTGTAATTATTGACGTGGGTATGAACAGGGAAACTTCAACCGTAACCAAATCTGGCTTTAAGCTTTTTGGTGATGTTGATTTTGAGAACGTTGCCCCAAAGGCATCTTGGATAACCCCGGTACCAGGCGGTGTAGGTTTAATGACCATTATTGGTTTGTTAAAAAACACACTGGCATCAGCTAAGAAAGAGGTTTATAAGTAAATTTATCCGTAGAGACACAATATTTTGCGTCTCCTATACATATGTCAAAGACGCAAGGTATTGCGTTTCTACAGTACACTCATTTCAGAGACGCAATATTTTGCGTCTCTACTTATTTAAAGGCCGTTTTTATTTTATCCCAAAAAGAAGTAATCCCAACATAAATGCCATCTTTCCTGATTTCAACCAGGAAAACATCCACATAATCATTCTGGCCAGTACTGCCTTTCCCTGTATGTATATCGTATGAATAGCGGTGCAGCGGGCAGATCAGCTTTTCATCCTTACACCAACCTACGGACAGATCGCCACCTGCATGTGGGCATTTGGCTGATAAAGCGAATATTTTGCCCTCATATCCTACCAAACAAACACTTTTATTGCCTGCTTTTACTTTTTTAATGAATGGTTTATCTGAATTTTCAATACCCGGTACCTTATACCACTTCATCCCTCAAAAATCTATCTTCAGGTTCATCACGTTCGGATTCTTTATCACCTCATCCATATTGGTGATCAGTGTAACATGTTTTCTATCAGCTGAGAGTACAGCCTTTGAGTTGTCCACCTTTTTTACGGGTTTGGCAAAGTTTAGCACTAGTTTATAAGGCATATCTATTAGCATAGCTTTAGCCATAGCCAGTGTTGATTGTGTTTTCTTTAAAAAGGCATTAAACTTTGCCTTATCAATTATCCGGTAAAACTTATGCGGGGTAACTTCATAGTTATAATAGTCCTGCCCGGCGACCAGTTGCTGCGCATCAAAACCCTTGGAACCTTTATTTTTAGTAACAGCGTTTAGCTGCCCGTTCATGGATATTTTGGAGATATGCTGCAAGTAATACTGAAGATCAGCGGCATTTTTTGCAGTATGGATAATACTTACTTTCATTATACTTTTTTGCAAGTCCATTTTAACGGCCAGTTTGCTGGCTTTGGCCATATTCACCTCATCAAATGTTAATTTTTGTTGGGTGGTATCAGGCAGGGCGCTGTAAAAGTTGAGAGAAGTATCCTTTACCATTGAAAATTGCGGGGTCGCACGTACAGAATCCGACATCAGGTTCATCAGCACCGAAACCGCGCTGCTCATATCAAAACCGTAAACTACATTGCATGAGCCATCGGCCTTAAAATCGTAATGCTCCTCAATATCCACACAGGAGCTGAAGCAAATCAGCACGAAAAAAACCAATATAAGCTGAATTTTTTTCAAGGGGTGAATTTTAAAGTAATACTAGTTAATTTATACGGAAAAGAAAAGTAATTAGTTAAGGGGAAAATCAATTAATTACCTGGTTTCATCATACAAAAAACACCTTTTACCTTTCGCCTTTATCCTTTCAGCTCAAAAAGTTACCTTTGCAAATTATTATGGCACACCAAATTCCGGATGACGGCACATTGCTTCCTTTAATGGAAGAGTTTTATACGATACAGGGCGAAGGATATCACACCGGCAAGGCTGCTTATTTTATTCGCCTGGGCGGATGCGATGTGGGTTGCCATTGGTGCGATGTTAAGGAAAGCTGGGATGCGGAACTACACGCGCTTACCGCTGCCGATACCATTGCCGAAAATGCTTCCCGTTTCCCATCAAAAGCTGTAGTTGTAACTGGTGGTGAACCATTGATCTATAACCTGGATTACTTAACCAGCCAACTTCAGCAAAAAGGCATTAAAACTTTTATCGAAACATCTGGTGCCTATCCCCTTTCGGGCCATTGGGACTGGATCTGTTTGTCACCTAAAAAATTCAAGGGCCCTACAACAAGTGTTGCGGCTAAGGCTGATGAACTTAAGGTGATCATATTTAATAAATCCGACTTTGAATGGGCCGAACAGCATGCTAAACTGGTATCGCCTGATTGCAAGCTTTATTTACAGCCTGAGTGGTCAAAATCAAAAGAAATGACACCGTTAATTGTTGAGTATGTGATGAATAACCCCCATTGGGAAATATCACTACAAACACACAAGTATTTGAATATTCCTTAATTAGTGTAACTTAGAGATATAATTATCCTATCCTAAGTAATGAAAATTGCTATTTTATTGGTATTTCTGTTTTTTCTGTCGGCTTTTTGCTATGCTCAGCAGGAACATTATTCAACAACCGATAGAGATGCATTAAACTATTACAAATCAGCCAATCAAAGCATTGATGACCGCGAATTTGCTATCGCGATCAAACAATTACAACAAGCCCTAAAGGCTGATCCAAATTTCATTGAAGCCCATCTCCTATTGGCTGATGTTTATCGCCAGCAAAGGCAAAACAAATTGGCTATTGAGCAATACCTGGCCGTTACCGGCATTAACCCCGATTTCAGCCGTGCCATATACCTTAAACTAGGCAGTCTTGAGATCAGCGAAGCACAATACGCGCAAGCGCAGATGAGCCTTACCAAATATCTTACCTATCCTAATATTGCCGATCAGGATGTTCGTAACGCTAAAAAGATGCTAAAGGATTGTGAGTTTAGCATTGAAGCTATAAAACATCCGGTATCGTTCAAACCCATAAATATGGGCTCTGAAATTAACACGCCCAATGACGAATACCTGCCTGTAGCCACAGCTGATGAAAGCATGCTGATATTTACCCGTAAAATAAATAATAACGAGGATTTTTATAAAAGCATGCAGGTTGATGGTAAATGGCAAACTGCTACCTATTTAAGCAACCAGATAAATACGCCTAACTATAACGAGGGTGCGCAATCCATATCGCAGGACGGTAAATTATTGTTTTTTACCGGTTGCGACCGCCCTGATGGCCTGGGCCGCTGTGATATTTATATAGCGCAAAAAAAAGGCGACGACTGGGGTAAACCTTATGATCTGCCCCCCCCTATAAATACGCCGGGCTGGGAATCGCAGCCATCTATCAGTGCTGATGGCCGCACACTTTATTTTGTAAGTAACCGCAGCGGCGGCTACGGCGGTTATGATATATGGAAATCAACCATAAGCGCTAAAGGATGGAGCGAACCTGAAAATCTGGGGCCCAATATTAACACGGCTTATGATGAACAATCGCCGTTTATACATGCTGATGATAGTACGCTCTATTTTTGTTCGGACGGTTGGCCCGGATTGGGTGGTAAGGATCTTTTTGTAAGTCATTTAGGAAAAGATGGCAAATGGCAAAAACCCATAAATATGGGCTACCCCATCAATTCAAGTGGCGATGAAAATGGCCTTACCGTTACGGCAAATGGCCGTTATGCTTACTTTGCCTCCAATAATCTAAATGGTTATGGCGGTTTTGACATTTATAAATTTGAACTGCCCGCAAACGTACGGCCCCATATGGTAACCTATGTTAAAGGCATAATAACCGATGCTAAAGATAAACGCCCTTTAGATGCTCAGGTTGAAATAATCGACCTTGAAAAAAATGTGGTTGTTTATGAAGATGACAGCTCGCCGGAGCATGGCGATTTCCTGGCCACGCTGCCGCCCGGGAAGAATTATGGCTTAAATATTTCAAAAAACGGGTATCTCTTTTACTCAGCCAACTTCTCATTGATCGGGCATGAGGCTAAAGACCCATACAACTTAACCATAAACCTGTCGCCTATTGAAATTGGCAATTCAGTAGTATTGAACAACATATTTTTTGATACCAATAAGTTCGATATCAAACCGGATTCAAAGGCTGAGCTGCAAAAACTGATCGAATTTTTAAATCAAAATCCTAACGTTCGCATCGAAATATCCGGCCATACTGATGATGTGGGTAATGATCAGCTTAACCAGGTGCTATCAGAAAACAGGGCGAAAGCGGTTTATCAATATCTTATCGCCAGCGGCATAAAAGCGCAGCGACTGGTTTACAAGGGCTATGGTAAAACACAACCCTTAGTGCCTAACACCAGCGAAGAAAACCGCAGTAAAAACCGCCGCACCGAGTTTAAAATTATCGCCAAATAAGCTGGATATTACCCTATCTGTGCCAGATGATGTTTCATATGCCGCACATAATCTGCAGCAACCCACTCAACTGTGTGGCTACTATCGCCATCATAACTCACCTGTAAGCGATTCGCTGGATAATACCCCAATACACGAATGATCTGCCTGTTTATCAATATCCACAGATCCAATAGTTCCTTAATATCGGCACCCTGGTATTGCTGTGCGGCAACCCATTCATCCTGCGCATATTTCAGCTTAAAATTCTCTTCATAAGTACAACGGACAAAGCGCTGCAAATTGATCTGCGCGCTATCAATCAGGTGCCCAACCGTTTCCTTTTTCGACCATTTATCAGGCGCTGGTTTAGTATCCCAATCGACTGCATCCTGATCAATTTTCAGAAAATCCTCTATCGTATCTATCAAACTATTTATGGTATCTTTCATGTTGCTCATATTTTTTAAAGTTTGATATTTTATATTAATTATCAAAAAACAATTATCTTCAAAACTTAATCGCTGCCCATGGTTCTCAATTATATCTGGATATTCTTTTTTCTGATCGCGTTTATCATAGGCCTGGTGAAGCTTATCTTTTTTGGCGATACCGATATATTCAAACTAATGGCAGAAGGTACGTTTGAATCAGCCCAATCCGCAGTAATGACCATTGCTTTACCCCTGGTGGGCATTATGTCGTTATGGTTAGGCTTTATGAAGATAGGTGAAAAAGCCGGCGCGGTAAATTTTCTTTCGCGCATAGTAGGGCCATTCTTTAACAGGCTTTTCCCCGAGGTACCCAAAAATCATCCCGCTGTTGGGCAAATGATGATGAACTTTTCAGCAAATCTGCTAGGACTTGATAATGCCGCAACCCCACTGGGTTTAAAGGCGATGGAAGGACTACAAGAATTGAATACGGATAAAGATACGGCATCCAATTCTCAGATCATGTTTTTGGTGCTGCATGCATCTGGGTTAACTATCCTGCCTATTGCCATTATTGCACAACGTGCTATTTTTCATTCTAAAGATCCAACAGATATTTTTATCCCCTGTATAGTAGCAACTTACGCGGCCACACTTGCCGGTTTAATAGTAGTATCTATTAAACAGAAAATAAACCTGTTTGATAGAGTAGTTTTGAGCTGGCTATTGAGCATTACAGGGGTAATAGCCTTAGTGATATGGTATTTTGCAAAATTCCTCAATCATACACAGGTATCCGAAATTTCAGGAGTTTTTAGTAACCTGGTTTATTTAATTATACCCGTAATTTTCATTGTCGGCGCTGTACGTAAAAAAATAAATGTTTTTGACGCTTTTATTGAAGGCGCAAAAGAAGGCTTTGATGTTTCGGTTAAAATAATTCCCTATCTGGTAGGTTTACTTGTAGCGGTAAGTTTGTTCAGGACTTGTGGCGCATTAGATTATCTTTCAGCAGGTTTTAAATGGTTTTTCGGTCATTTCGATATGGATACCCGTTTTACTGATGTATTACCAATTGCGTTTATACGCCCGTTAAGTGGTTCAGGAGCACGGGCGCTTATGCTTGATAATTTAAAAATTCATGGCCCCGATGGCTTTCTCGGGCATATATCAAGCGTACTATACGGCACAGCAGATACTACTTTTTATATCGTTGCCTTATATTTTGGCATAGTAAATATTAAAAAAACACGTTACACCATACCTGCCATGTTAATAGCTGATTTTGTGGGTATAGTAACAGCTATTTATATGTCTTATTTGTTTTTTGGGAACTTACGTTAATCGCAAAATAATGCATACAGGAGAAGAAGCTATAGCAAGCGTTACGGCGCAAATAGGGCATACAAAGTATCAAACTACCATTAGCAGCGGCAGGCACAACATTATTGTTGATGAACCGGAAACTATTGAAGGTGGCGATACCGGCATGGAACCGCATGGCTTGTTACTGGGCAGCCTGGGCAGCTGTACCGCTATTACCTTGCGCATGTACATTAACAGAAAAATGTGGCCGGTTGATGAAATTACAGTCAACCTGGAGCTGTTTAAAACCGAAACAGGTGTAACTATAAAACGTTGGTTAAACTTTAAGGGTGAATTATCCGACATTCAAAAGAACAGGCTGCTGCAGATTGCCGATGCCTGCCCAATCCATAAAATTTTGACCGGAAGTATAAATATTGAAACGGCTTTTAAAACCGGTATATAAAAAACAAACCGGGAGGAGTAGTCCCGGTTTGTATCAATCACTCTAAAACAACAACCTCTAAATAAGGAAGCATTCAAATTAATTAGCCGTAGAAACAAAAAAACTATTGACTAATTAAATATGATGGTCAAATTTACCAAATAAAATACCCGGAAGATTTGAAACTAAAGCTTTTTTACTAAAGGTTGACAGTTGCACTAAAAAAGGGAACTATTGAGGCTCAATACTTTAATCCCTTTATAAAAATATCTATCAGCAACAGGCGTTTGGTGTGTATTTCGTCCAAATGTTCCATACGCGGGAATTTGGCTTTTTTGTGAGATATCGCTCCTACCCTAACCCCATGCAGGGCATCAAGTAAAAGATCAACAATTTCATCCGGGTTATCCAATGGCCTTATTCCGCCTTTTTCTATTTCAGCTTTTACAGCATTTACTAATAAAAAAGCTTCTCCCATGCGTATCTGTTCTACTATACTCCATATAGCATCAGGTAAATTCTGTTCATTAAGCCTGAAATAATCGAAAAAGTTATAATTTTTCACAATGAACTCATGGTGCGTATTAACCTGAAAAATGAAAACCTCCCTGAGATCATCCATGTGGTTATCTGTCAATGATTTCAGATAGTCATTAGCCAGTTTGCGCATAACCGCTATATACAGTTCACTTTTATCAGGAAAGTAATAGTAAAGCAGCGCTTTTGACATGGATATGTCGCCGGCAATCTCATTCATGGTTGTTTTTGAATAGCCGTAGTGCAAAAACCGGTGGTGGGCCGCTTCTAATATCTTCTCCCTCTTAATATCCTGTTGATCGGTAGTAACTACACCCATTGGAAAATATATACTGTTTTTAAATTTAAAATTCTACGTAAAATGATGATATCGATTACCAAATTTATGTAATTTATATACTTTGTAATCCTCATTTTGTTTGCACAAAGTAAATTACATTCCAAATCTGTAAAAAATCTGTGGCATTTGACCAATAAAGTCAATTAATCAGAACAATTGCGTTAAACCAACACCTGCCCCTATTACCAGTGCATCTTCAATAGCGCCAATTATTGGATCAATTATACCTGTATTTTTAACGGTTGCCTTGCGCAGCATGTAACTCAAATACGTTGATGCGAATGCAGAGGTTGCCCCTAATAATGTACCGGTTATAACTTTACCACCTGTAGCTTTATTAATGCTTGCCCCGGCTAGCGCACCTGCCAGGCAGCGAAAAGCTACCCCAGCCGGTTTAATACGGTTTGGGGTTGACGGTAGTTTATCAACCACCAGCTCGCTTATTGATAGAATTTTTAATGTATTAGCAACTGCTTTTGATTGCATAAAGCTTAGCAGCGAATGCTCAAGGTTTTTTGTGCGATGGTGGCTTAATATATGGCTGGTTATTACCGGTGCCGATGATGTGCGCATACCGGCTAATGCGCCGATGCCTAATACTTGCCAAAAGGGATGTGAAATTTTAAGTTTCATAAAAATCTGAATAGATAATGCACTCAACAATTGCAATAATCATTCCCAAATGATGTGGTACACAAATTGGATGGTATTACCTACCTCAAATTCATGTTAAAAAAGTTGGTTATCGTAGCTGATCATAAAAAAAGCCACCCGGATTTCTCCGGGTGGCTTTTTAATTATACAATCAAAAAAAATAATTAAACTGTTTCTAGTTCGTGTTTTGGCTGTTGCCTTTTTTCTCTTTTCTTCCTGATGTTTTCTTTCATGTTGTAACGTATCAGGTACATACATGGCACCAATATCAGTGTGATCAGTGTTGCAAAGCCTAAACCAAATATCATTGTCCATGATAATGGGCCCCAGAATGCTACGTTATCACCACCAAAGTAGATATGTGGTTTAAGGTGTGTAAATAACCCGGCAAAATCAATATTGAAACCTACAGCCAGTGGTATTAAGCCTAATATGGCTGCGCTGGCGGTAAGCAATACCGGTGTCATACGTGTACGGGCGGCTTCTACAACGGCATCGTGTATGCTTAAGCCTTGTTCTAACAGCATATCAGAGAACTCAACCAGTAATATACCGTTTCGCACTACCACACCAGCCAGCGCGATGATACCCACGCCCGACATAACGATAGAGAACGTCATATGGAACAAACTCAAACCCAGGAACACCCCGATTATACTAAAAAAGATCTCACTTAATATAATCAATGTTTTACCTATGGAGTTAAACAGTGCCATCAATATAACAAGGATCAACCCAAATGAAATCAGCAATGCTGTGCCAAGGAATGCACCAGTTTCAGCCTGATCTTCCTGCGAACCACCCATTTTGATGGATACATTCTCAGGTAACTTAAAGTTTTTGATCGCCTGCGCTATCTGGGCATTTACATCAGCCGGGGTAAACGGTTTTATAACGTTTGAACCCAAAGTTATCACCCTTCTCTGTTGTTTATGCTTAATATTGGCATAAGTATTAGTATACCTTACATCAGTAAATGCTGATATAGGCACCTGCCTTATACTACCACCCATAGCAATATCACGGAAGGTGATTTTTAAGTTACGCAACGCATCTACATCATTACGCTGATCTTCAGCTGCACGAACATCAATTTCGTAGTTATCCTCTGTAGTATTCCTATAATCAGATGCCTTGGCGCCATATATAGAAGCACCCAAAGCCTGGTTGATCTGGTTTGTTGTGATACCTTCACGGTTGGCACGCTCACGGTCAACATCAAAAATAATCTCCGGCTTATCAGCCTGCACATCGGGTACCAATTGTTCAATACCTGCAATCCCTTGCTGATCCAGGTATTTCTTTAACCTGGCAGAAGTATGTACTAAAGTATCAAGGTTATCACCTGCCATTTCAAGACTGATATCCTTTTGTACCGGCGGACCGCTGGCTTCCTGCGCAACGGCAATCTGCGCTCCCGGAACACCCTGTACTGAACTACGGATCCGTTTTAATATTTCTTTAGTATCTTTTCCGTTCCTCTTGCCAAATTCAACAAAAGCAACAGTGATCTTACCCTTATTATAGTAAGTACCCTGATCTTCATCTGAAGGATCCGTTACACCTACTGATACGTTTGATATGATAGAGGATACAATATCTTTATCAGGCTCAACTACCTGCGCAACCTTCTTTTCTAATTGTTGTACAACCGTATTGGTATAAGCCTGATCTGTACCTATAGGCATAGTCACATACACATACACAAAGTTCGGATCAGAGGATGGGAATAGTTCTACATCCAATTTACTCACTACCGAAAACCCGATAGTAAAGAAGAATAGTACGATTACTCCTAAAAGTACTTTCCATGGATTGTGTACGGCACGCTCCAGCCATCTTGCATACCAGGTTTGGAAACGCGGCCATAAGTTCTTCTGGAACCTATCAATCACCTTTAACAATACAAAGTGGTTGAACAGGAACAGGAATATGATCAGCACCATAAAATTACCAATGCCTATGCTTATGATATTCCCTAAGGCCAGCAGGTAAAAAAATACGGTTACACCTACAAGTATTATGGTTGTACGTGTTGTTTTACGATCAAACGTTTGATGGTCGTGCTCACCTTCATGGTGCGGTTTCATAAAATCAACCGCGAAAACCGGGTTCATGATATAAGCAACCACCAACGATGCCAATAAGGTTATAATAAGCGTTATCGGCAGGAAGAACATGAAGCTACCTATTAAGCTATGCCAGAAAGCCAACGGGATAAATGGTGCAAGCGTGGTCATGGTACCTGAAAATACTGGCATAAAAACTTCGCCGGCAGCTATTTTTGCAGCTTTGGTAATAGGCATTGCACCATTATTAAATATACGGTGCGTATTTTCAATAACCACAATGGCATCATCCACCACAATACCCAATGCCAGCAGGAAGGAGAACAGTACGATCATGTTGAGCGTAAAGCCTATCACAGGCATAAACAGGAAGGCTATAAAACACGATAGCGGAACTGACAATGCCACAAATATGGCATTGGTACTACCCATAAAGAACATCAGGATAACGGTTACCAGTATAAAACCAATAATGATGGTGTTTATAAGGTCGTTAAGTGTTGTACGTGTTTTGTCCGACTGATCTCCAGTTACAGTAATATTTAATCCCTTAGGGAAAATAGTCTTCTGTTTTTGTTTGATCAGGGAATAGATCTCGTCTGAAGCTTCAATCAGGTTTTCTCCTGAACGCTTGCTCACGTTAAGGGTAATTACATTTTTAAAATTCGGATCGTTTGGCGTTTTAAGGCGCGCATAACTTTCCTGATCCTGGAAACCATCTCTTATCTGGGCAATATCACGCAAATAAACTGCCCTACCCTGCGGGTTCCTGATCACCATCGCGGCTACTTCATCTGCACTTTTAAAATCCTCTTTAATATCAACCGCCCGTTGTTCGCCACTTGTTGTAATGGTTCCGGCTGTTGATAGGATATTCTCATTGCCTATAGCTTGTATGATATCTCCATAACCAATCTGTGCAGCCGACATCTTATTGATGTCAACATTGATCTGAATATTTGGCTTTAAAGCGCCTACCTCAACTACCTGTGATATTTGCTTCATACCCTCGATATCATCTTTCAGGTTATCCGCATATTCTTTTAATTTCTTAAGGTCATAGTCACCCGATAAGTTGATGTATAATATAGGCTGATCGGCCACATTAATATCAGATACGGTTGATTCCTTTAAGTTGTTATCATTTTGCGGCAGATCCTGCTTGGCTTTGTCAACAGCGTCCTTAACATCCTGTTTGGCATCCCTTATTTTAACATCAGTGTTAAATTCAGCAGTAATGATCGACACATTTTGTTGTGTGTTAGAGGTAACTTTTTTTAAGCCCTTTAACGATTTCATTTGCTTTTCGAGCTGCCGGGTAACCAATGTCTCGATATTTTGTGGCGACTGCCCCTGGTAAATAGTGGTTACATATATTTTAGGTATAGTAATATCCGGAAAATTCTCCTTTGGCAGGGAATTATAGGATGAAAACCCGAGTAATGTGATTAAAAAGATAAGCACATACACCGCCCGCTTATTGTCGATGGCCCAACTTGATGGCCCAAATTCTTTTTCCTGGTCTTTCATTTTTTTGAAATCAGATTGTATAATTAATTACCAGATTTTAATACGCTTACTTTATCACCGTCGCCAATTTCGCTTGCGCCTTGAGTTATTAACTGATCGCCGCTTGATAAGCCTGATTTTACCTCAGTAAAACCATTTGATGTTTTACCTTCTGTGATAGGTTTACGTTTAGCATAACCATTCTCATTTGTATACACGTAGTCGCCTTCGTCCGATCTTTGGATAGCATTTACCGGTATTGCAATGGTATTATGGTTTGAGTAATTAGCAATTTGTAAAACAGCCGTCATGTTAGGGCGATACTCTTTGTTATGCGGCAGTTTTATTTCGATGCCAAAACTACGTGAACCCGGATCAATAACCTTTGCAGCGAAGCTTACACGTGTAGCTAAGGAATCATTCACATCAGGAAACAATACCTTAACGCTATCACCTTGGTTTACACTACTGGAGTACGACTCAGGTACATCAGCCTTAACTTTCAATACTTCGGCGTTAATAACACGTATACCTGCTGAACCCGGTGCAGCTACCTGTCCAAGTTTCAGATCCATTTGGTCAACAACACCATTTATGGGTGATACAATGCGGTAGAGATCAGCTTGTTGTTTTAATGATGCTACCTGCTTTTGGGCAGTTTGCAAATTAGTTTGAGCCTGTAAGTACTCAACCTCGGTACCTATTTTCTGATCCCAAAGGTTCTTTTGACGCTGATAAAGGATATTTGCGAGGTTAAGCTGAGATTGTGCCTGGCCAACATTTTGCTTCAGCACACTATTATCCAACTGAGCAAGTATCTCGCCTTTGCTTACATGGTCGCCAGCCTTTACATAAAGTGCCGTAATTACAGCGCTCGCTTGTGGATATGCAGTAACGTTGTCCTGCGCATCTATTTTACCCTGTATTTGTACGTAGTTGGTAAACTGGCCGGGCTTTACAATAATAGTACTTACATCGGCCCCTTTGGTTGAATCCGTGCCCACCTGCGCTTGTAAAGCAGCAATTTTTGAACTTAATGTTGCCTGCTGTTTTTTCAGGTCGGCCAGTTCAGCCTTCTTATCAGTTGGTTTTTGCGAGCAGGCCGCTAAAAATAATATTGCCGGTATGTATAATAGTTTTTTCATTGTCTCTTTTTAATATTGTGGATTTAGTGTTTATTGGATTCTACCGTATGCTTTGTCAAGGTCAACTTTGCTTACTAAAGCATCATATAAACCTTGTATGTATGTGTTATCTGCGTCTTCAACTGCAGTTTGTGCCTGTGTAACTTCAATGCTTGAGCCTACACCCTGTTCATATTTTATTTTTGACACGCGGAGTACTTCCTGAGCAAGCGCCCTGTTTAGTTTTTGGTCGTTAAGAGTTTGCAAACCATTTATATAGGCTATTTTCGATTGGCTAATCTGCAGATTTACTGTTTTTTGCATATCATCCAAATCGTTTTGCGCTTTTAAAACAGTTATTTGCGATTGCCTTACCTGGTTAAGGTGCTGAAAGCCTGTAAATATTGGAACGGATAGCGTAAGGCCTATATAAGCTGATGGTAAATTTGTGTTGTAAAGACCGCTAAAACTATTGCTTTGAAAAGATGCAGCATAATTTCCAACAGCTAACAATTTAGGCAAGAATTGTCCTTTTGTGCTTTTTAGATTATACTCATCCAATCTTTTTTGGGTTTCCAATAAATTATACTCAATCCGGTTACGATAAACTGCGGTATCAATAGTAGGATCAGCAGTAGCTGCTTCAAGCTTTATATCTACCAGTTTGTTTGTTAATGTTAAATTTTGATCAATTGGCATTCCTATTTGAAATTTCAATAACTCATAATTTAAAACCAGTAACCTTGCAGTATTTTCCCTGGTGGTAACCAATGAGTTATATTGATAAGTAATACGATCAACATCAATCTTTTCAACAAACCCCTGTTTATTACGTGCAGCGGTTTCATCCATTTGCTGTTTAAGCTGATCTATATCGGCCTGCAATAACCTCAAATGCTCTGCACTTACTAATACCTGGTAATACGCTTTGGTTACCGACACGTTAACTTCAATTTTCGAACGGGTATAACTACGCTCATACAATTGTTTATACGTTTTACGGGCCTGTAAACCAACTATATAATTAGGATCAAAAATTATTTGTGAAATATTTATTCCTGGTGCCAGGTTATATTTTTGAGTAAAACTCACTTTACTTTCTCCTGATGAACTTCCATTAGTTGGCGGCGTTGCCGAAATTACCTGCCCAGTTGCACTGTTAACAACTTTTTGTTGATTTAAAACGCCGTATACCGGGCCGGAAAAAACGTCAGGAAATAAAATGTTCGGTGTTTTTACATAATCCTGAAAAGTTGCTGAACCGCTTATTTGCGGTAAACCTTGCCCTATAGTTTCCTGAACCTTATAACCGGCACTTTTAACATCCAATGCTGCATTTGCCACATCATGCTGATGTTGGTAGGCGTAGTTCACACAATCTTGTATACTAAAATTGTAGGTGGTATCACGCGGGGCCTGCTGCGCATAGCCGTTTACCGCTACAGCACAAAACAGGGCCATTATAAAAACTGTGTTTCTCATTGTTATATATTGTAATAGGTATTACTATGTTCTATTTATTATTGGTAAAGATCAAACTGTTTGTTGACAACCTTATGTCAGCAGTGTATGATCATTCATTGCTTATATTTTTATATTTATCTAAAAGCTTATATCCTTTTAAAGTACATATGCCATAGTTAAAATGTTCCAGAAACTGGTATTGCACTTTCCATGGACTAAATTCAGACAAAGGAAATAATGTTGTATTAAAGCCCATTTCCACCTGCGTAACCCGCATCCTTGCCATTATTTTAACATCAATATCAGGCCTTATATAGCCTTGTTTTATCCCTTTGTTTAAAAGTTCCTCCAGTGTACGTATCAAAACATCAGCCTTAAAGTTTTGAAACTCCTTCCAGGCATCAGGGTGATACTTTTGCATATCATGTATCACAATTGGGTTGATCTTTGAGAATATCTCTTCAGAACATTTCATCATATTGATCATTTCCTCAATCACATCACCCGAAGTACTCATAATGGCGCACATCTGGTCTTCATCTTCCTGCAGCTTCTTTTTTGTAAGGGCAACAACCAGTTCGTTTTTATCCTTAAAAAAGTGATAGATGGTTTTTTTTGATATACCTAAGTGTTTGGCAATATCATCCATCGTAACGCTTTTTATACCTGCTGTTAAAAACAGGTCCTCGCCGCCTTGTATAATTCTTTCTACGGGTATCATTTTTATCTCCGCCACAAAACTATGGAAACATTTTTAGATTTCAAAGTTTCCATTTCAAATTACTTCTTACAGACAACCGGCATATTTGTTACCTTTGCAAAAAATTATATAAAATGACGCTTTCTCCTCTTTCAGCCATTTCCCCTATCGACGGGCGTTACCACAATGCAACTGCTGAACTGGCTGAGTATTTTTCGGAATACGCACTAATAAAATACCGGGTATTTGTTGAAATTGAATATTTTATTGCCCTGTGCGAACATCCATTACCGCAATTACAAAACTTTGATAAAAATCTATCAGAAAAGTTACGCGACATCTATCGAAATTTTTCAGAAGCTGATGCGCTGGACATCAAACAGATAGAAAAAACGACCAACCACGATGTTAAAGCTGTGGAATACTTTATTAAAAAAGAGTTCGACAAGCTGGATATTGCCACTTATAAAGAGTTTATCCACTTCGGCTTAACATCGCAAGATATAAACAATACGGCTATCCCTTATTCGTTTAAATTAGCTTTGAATGATGTTTACTATCCGGCATTAGCTGAACTGATCGGTCTGCTTAAAAAATACGCTGGCGATTGGGATAAAATACCTATGCTGGCACATACACACGGGCAGCCTGCATCACCTACCCGCCTGGGTAAAGAAATACAGGTATTTATTGAGCGCCTGGAAAACCAGCTTGCTTTATTGAAACAAGTACCTTACTCTGCAAAATTTGGCGGGGCTACCGGTAACTACAATGCGCATAATATTGCTTATGGGAATATAGACTGGAAAACATTCGGTAATCATTTTGTGAATGATATTTTGGGCCTGAGCCGCTCACAGTTCACAACACAGATTGAGCATTACGATAATTTTGCCGCGCAATGCGATGCCTTAAAACGCATCAATAATATTTTGATCGATTTGGACAGGGATATGTGGGCTTATATATCCATGAACTACTTTAAGCAAAAGATAAAAGCTGGCGAAGTAGGTTCATCGGCCATGCCGCATAAAGTAAATCCGATTGATTTTGAAAACTCAGAAGGTAACTTAGGTATAGCTAATGCATTATTTGAGCATTTGGCTGCTAAACTACCAGTATCAAGGTTACAGCGCGATTTAACTGACTCAACCGTATTACGTAACATAGGTGTACCGGTTGGGCATACACTTATTGCCATGAAATCAACTATTAAAGGCCTAAATAAACTATTATTGAACGAAACAGTTATAGCAGGCGCATTGGAGGCTAACTGGGCAGTGGTTGCGGAAGCTATACAAACCATTTTACGTCGCGAAGCTTATCCAAACCCATACGAAGCATTAAAAGAGCTTACACGTACTAATACACACATAAACGCTGACACTATAGCTGAGTTTGTTAGCACTTTGGATGTTAGCGATGAGATTAAAGAAGAGATTAAACAAATAACACCGTCTAATTATACAGGGATTTAATGTGCAGATGATTAGGAAGTTTTAATATGCATATCTGCACATCCGCATATTTGCACATCTAACCATCGTCATACACGGGTCATAACTATTATAGTATAGTTTTTAAATCAAAAAGCTATCTAAATTTGTTAAAGAATTTATTGGAGAAAATAAAAATGAATATCAACGTATATACTGAATCAACACCGAATCCGGCAACCATGAAGTTCATTGTGAACAAGTTGCTGATTAACGGTAGCGCCGACTTTGCTACAAAGGAAAGTGCTGAAAAATCACCATTTGCTAAGGAGTTATACAAATTTTCATTTGTTAACGGGGTTTTCTTCGCCAGTAATTTTGTTACGGTAACAAAAACCGAAGGCAGCGACTGGGATGACCTGCTACCTATATTAAAAGAGTTTGTTAAAGGTGCCGTTGAAGCTGAACTAGCGGTACAAACCGAAGAACAACCCGAAGCAGGAAACTTTGAAGGAACTGATATTGAAGTTAAAATACAGCAAATACTGCATGATTATGTACGCCCTGCTGTTGAATCAGACGGTGGTGCTATTACCTACAAGTCATTTGGTGAAGGTGTGGTAACTGTTGAGCTTCGCGGTTCATGCAGTGGTTGCCCGTCATCTACAGTTACCCTGAAAGCCGGTATCGAAAACTTACTTAAACGTATGGTTCCTGAAGTTACCGAAGTGGTTTCTGAAGCGTTATAAGAATCTATTACTACTTAATGTGCGGAGGGGTGTCATCCTGAGGCACTCGAAGGGTAAGCGTAAAGGCCTGCCCGCATACTTCGAGAACCTCAGTATGGCACCTCTCTTTGTTATTTAAAATATTTATCGATATATCCCAGCAACTCCCCTGTTATCTTCCCATTAGTAGCTAACAATTCCCGGGTTTCCATCACTTCATTACCACCCTTATAGTTAACCACATCTCCCCCGGCTTGCCTTACAATCAGTATTCCGGCGGCAACATCCCAGGCGTTAAGGTTATATTCATAAAAAGCGTCAAAGCGTCCGCAGGCTGTATATGCCAGATCGACCGCTGCTGAGCCCAATCGGCGCAAGCCATGTGCACTTTTCATCAACTCGGTAAACAGATTGATATAAGCAGCCTGTTTACTAAAATCATAGTAAGGAAAACCTGTAGCCAATAAACTGGCAGATACGGTTGCATTATCGCTTACCCTTATTTCACGGCCATTTAAATAAGCTGGAGTGTCCTTACTGGCGTAAAAACATTCATCCTGGTTAACTTCATATACTACACCAACAACAAGTTCATCGTATTCCTTAAGCGCTATACTTACAGAGAAAACCGGCAGGCCATGTATAAAATTGGTGGTGCCATCCAACGGGTCAATTATCCAGTTAAAGCGTTCGCCGAGTTTGATCTTTGTTTTTTCCTCGGTGATGAAGCCTGCTTCGGGTAGGATCTTTTCCAAACCTGCAACTATCATTTCTTCAGCTGTTTTATCAACATAGGACACAAGGTCATTTAGGCCTTTATATTCTATTTTATCAGGGCTGAAAACCTTGCGTTGCTGCCTTATAAATTCACCGGCTTGTTTGGCAACTTCAACTACGCTGTTCGTGATTAGATTGTACTGCATGATGTCGTAAAGATAGGCTGAATGAAAAGAGTTTATGTACAAAATAGCTCGCAAAAAACAGACTTAATGCAGCGGTTATACGTGCCACAGGCGGATACATGCCAAAGGTTTGAATAAGCAATTTAATAACCATTAAATTGGCAAAAAAACCAATAACAGCCACAGATGCAAAACGAAAAAACTGCTGTGCGGATGAGGATTTTGATTCGGTAAATACCAAAAACTTGGTTATTAGAAAATTAACAACAACGCCTAAAAAAAATGATATGGCCAATGAAAGCGAAGAATTACGAACAGTGGCGTTTAATATATGATAGCTTTTTTGCGTAAGCAGGTTATGATAAAAAAGATAAAAAACTGATATATCAACCAAAAAACCTGCACCTGCAGAACAAACAAACCGCGCTATTTCGTTTTTTGAGATCTTACGTAGTAATTTATTAGCCATGTTTTAACGTAGTTTTTTTATTGCGATTCAATCCTGATACAATTAAGACTACGCCAAAGATGAAAAGTAAAATTGCAATTAGCTGTGCTTGTGGAAATGACAGACTACCAATATGATATCTTGTATTAACTCTAATGAATTCAATCAAAAAACGCTCTGTACCATTCAGTACAAGGTATATACCGAACATAATACCCGGTGTTCTTATACGATTACGGATGCTCCATAAAAACAGGAACAGCAGTATACAGGTAACCAATTCATAAAATGATGTTGGATAAACCGGAGCCGGCAGCACATGGCAAAATTTGCCGACACAACCGGGGATCTGCACGCCCTCATCATTCACATTATGCGGAAAACTGAATGACCACATCCAATCTGGCGCCCAGCTAAACCAGTGTGGCTTCGGCAGTAAGTTAGGTTTACCCCAGTCACCGTCACCGCTCATCTGGCAGCCTATGCGGCCTAACCCGTATGATAACATCATACCCGGTCCGCCAATATCAAGCATGGTTAATGGCTTTATGCCATGTTTCCAGGCTATGTATAGCACCGCTGCACCGCCGCAAATTAAACCGCCATAAAATGTAAGTCCGCTAAAGCCAATAAGCATCCCTACAGGGTCTTTTAAAAACTCATCCCAATTCTCAAGCGCGTTAAATACTTTTGCTCCTGCAAAACCACATATGGCAGCCCAAAGCAAAATACTCCCCATCAACTCATACGGGTGAACCTTTACTTTTTGTATTTTAGGCTGAGGAAGTACCTGTTTCTTATTTTCGGCATAAGCCCAGTAAGCTATGGCGACTGCAAATATGATCCCGCCTATCCAGCTGCCTTTTGCAGATAATATCATATCCTGCGGACTATCAACTAACTCATGGTAATTAAAAGCCGCGTATATTAATTTATACCCCAATATAAAACCGAAGATGGCATTACCCGCCAATTCCGTTGTTGAAATGGGTTTGCCAATGGTAACTTCTTTCTCAAATGAGTGGATGTAACCTAACTTTTCCTTACGTTTAAATTCCTCTGAAAAAGCCCAGTAAGCCCCAACAAATGCCAGCGCCACAAAAAATCCAAAAGTTTGTACAGGTAAAGGAATATCTATTCCGAAAAGATATTGTAAAAGTGAACTAATGGTTGGGAACATAGGTTATTTTTTGCTGCAATATAGCGGTTAATGCACTAATATTTCTTCAGATTCTGTTATTTCAACATCACCATCGTGTGAAATAGCTGTTAAGCAAACCGTTTTTAATTCGTTTACCAGCACCGGATCGTATTTGGTTTTCACTTTCACATAATTACGGGTAAAACCATGCATAATGCCATCTTTAAAATCCGTTTCAAACAGCACTTCTTCCGTTTTATTAAGCTGGGTTTCGTAAAAAGCCCGGCGTTTTTTATCAGAAAGTATATGCAGCATTTTACTCCGTTCCGCACGTGTTGAGCCTGGTACCACACCCGTCATTTCGCTTGCCAGCGTATTTTCCCTTTCAGAGTAGGTGAACACATGCAGGTATGAAACGTTAAGGTCGTTCAAAAAATTATAAGTGTCGATAAAATCTTCTCGTGTTTCGCCGGGGAAGCCTACAATTACATCAACACCTATACAGCAATCAGGCATTAACTCTTTAATTTTAGCTACACGGTTAGTGTAAAGTTCCCTTTTATAACGGCGGCGCATCAGCCCCAATATTTTATCGGAACCGGATTGCAGCGGGATATGAAAATGCGGCATAAAACGTTTGGATGTAGCCACAAACTCAATAATCTCATCCGTCAATAAATTAGGCTCTATTGAAGATATACGGATCCTGTGGATCCCTTTTACCTCATCCAGCGCTTTAACCAGGTCGAAGAATTTATCTTCGCGTTTACCATCTCTTATGCCAAAATCACCAAGGTTAACACCGGTTAAAACAATTTCTTTTACACCTGAAGCTGCTACTTCTGCGGCTTGTTTAACAACATTTTCAACAGTATCGCTCCTGCTGGCACCACGTGCTAATGGTATGGTGCAAAATGTACATGAGTAATCACAGCCATCCTGAACCTTTAAAAAAGTACGTGTACGGTCACCACCGAACGACCATGATGGTACAAACTGATTTGCCTCAGCAATTGGCTGATTATAAATTACCGCCTTAGGCTTTTTTGTAAGATCAGTTATGTGGTCAACTATCTGGAATTTTTCGGCAGCGCCAAGAACCATATCAACCCCATGTATTTCGGCAATTTCTTTTGGTTTTAACTGCGCATAGCAACCTACAATAGTTACATAAGCGTTGGGCGATATTTTAAGCGCTTCTTTTACTACCCTTTTGCACTTTTTATCGGCATTATCGGTAACTGAGCAAGTATTAATTACATATACATCAGGGGTATCTGTAAAATCAACCGTACTATAACCTGCCTGGGCAAACAGGCGGCCAATAGACGATGTTTCTGAATAATTCAGTTTACAACCCAGCGTATAAAAAGCGACTTTCTTGTTCATTTTCAGGTCGCAAAGATAAGACTTTGATCGCTGATAGTAAACTGCTTATTTAAAACAAAATGAGTCAATAAGATTTAGCATCTTATTGACTCATAAACTATATATATAAATTAAATAGTTACAGGATTTTGGATTATTGAAAATGAATCCTCAATTGCATTATTAATTTGTTTTTTAAACTCGTATGGGTTAGCTATTGGTGAAAAACTTTCTGTTACATTCCCTGATGTAACCACAAGACTTCCATAATTTAATATCCTGCCTAATATACCCTGATCAACACGCAGCCCTTCAGCACGATTTAATTGTAATTCAACAAGCTTTCTTTTTAAAACACCAGTTTTAAGAATAACTTTTCTATTAGTTACTACAAATTCAGATGAGCTACCCCGCATGAAAGCAGAAAGTAAACTAATTATACCTACAAAAGATATTAATCCTCCAAATGCTAAACCTCCGCTATTGCCACCAGCAGCTTCGCCTATTACTATTCCTAAAATAAATAGCAAAATTCCTTTTGCATAGATCCACCAGTGCAGTTTTGCCCTATAAACGATTTTTTCGTTATTGGCTAAGTTTTTTTCAATAAAGCTCATTTTTTGTTTTGGTTAATTGTGATAATAATTGCTAATATATTTAGTTTAATTTAAAACAACTAATAAAAATAAAAAATTATTTATCGCCCCAGCGGTAGGTTTCATTATCCAAACCAACGAGATCAATAATACGATTTACCACTGTCATAGCCACATCTTCTATTGTTTTGGGTTTATTATAGAATGATGGTACAGCCGGGCAGATGATCCCACCCGCTTCGGTAACCGTTTGCATATTGCGGATATGGATGAGGTTTAAGGGAGTATCCCTGGCTACAAGTATTAATTTACGGCGTTCTTTCAATATCACATCAGCTGCACGGGTTACCAGGTCGTCAGATACGCCGCTGGCTATCCTGCCGAGTGTACCCATTGAGCAGGGCACTATGATCATGGTATCGAACTTTGCCGAACCTGAGGCAAATGGCGCCATAAAATCATGTTTACTGTAAAATTTGAATGGTAAATTATTGTATTCCTCGTTATCTAGTTCAAACTTCCATACCTGCTTTGCATTATCAGACATTACAACAGCTACCTCAGTTAACTGATCGTTTAATTGATGTAATTTCTCCAACAAAAGTTTGGCATATATGGCACCGCTGGCTCCTGTTATAGCAACAACAATCTTCTTCTTCATAGCAATTTTATTAACGAACCGGGGCAAAAAAAGTTACAGGCAAAAAAAAAGGGTCGAATACAAGTACTCGACCCTACATCTACCTATGAAAAACATGCCCAAAAATGGGCATACAAATGTACTAACAGTTTCTTAATATTTTAATAATTTTAACAAAAAATATTAATTGATTTTCGGGAAGTTCTTTTCTATAAGTGTTTGAATGATACCATCAACCATACCCACACTAGGCACATATATGTTTTTTATGCCTGCCCACTTCATTACGGTAATGTAAATTTCACATGCAGGTATAATAACATCCGCCCTGTCCTGGTTTAGCCCAAGCACATTAATACGGTCTTTTAGCGAAAAAGAGTTAAGATAATTGTAAAGTGTCTTCAGCTTATTAAATGACATTGGCACATCATTTTTTTCTTCAGATAACTTATATAACTTATTGATATTACCACCAGTACCAATTCCTGATATTCCTTTAAAGGTTTTGGTGTTTTCACGAATAAAATCATGCATTTCGTTCCAGGTTTCTTCTTTATCCTGGTTATCAAGCATACGGATGGTGCCTATATTAAACGAGCGTGAAGCATAAAGCGCACCTTCAGAGAACAATGATAGCTCCGTGCTACCACCGCCAACATCAATATACAGGTAGTTTTTTGATTTGTCGATAGTTTGCTCGGCGTGACTGGCATAAATTATCTTAGCCTCCTTTTGCCCCTGAATAATCTCCAGATCTATCTGCGCTTCTTCTTTTACTCTGAAAACTACTTCCTGGCCGTTTTTAGCTTCGCGCATGGCCGATGTAGCAAAGGCCATATAATCCTGCACCTTGTACACATCCATCAGGTTACGGAAAGCCTGCATTGATTTTATAAGGTATACAGCTTTTTTATCAGAAATATGCTGGTTCAGAAAAGCATCATCACCCAACCTAAGCGGAACCCGGATCAAGGTGTTTTTTTTAAAGGAAATTGAACCGTTATTTTCAATAATATCAGCTATAAGGAGTCTTACAGCGTTTGACCCAATATCAATGGCAGCGTATCTCAAAGTATTTCGTTATTTTTTATTTTTAAGGTAATTGTATATATCTATTTGTGCGCGCGACAAAATCTCAGAATTTGTTTTGTGGTATTTATTAGTGTTGTGGCTATTTATTTCGCGGGCCTTAGTATTATCACTTAATTGTATATCGATGATATCCCTCACCTCCTTGCGCAATTGATCATCATAAATCGGAAAACCAACCTCTACACGGTTATCAATGTTACGTGTCATAAAATCGGCTGATGTAAGATAAACAAGTTCATTACCCCCATTACAATAAACATGCACGCGCGAATGTTCCAGATATTTATCAACAATACTTATTACATCAATATTTTCGCTAAACCCTTTCATTCCTGGCACTAGACAGCACATGCCTCTGATGATCAGATTTATTTTCACCCCTGCGTTATTAGCCTGATATAGTTTGCTTATCATTTGTTCATCAGCCAAACTATTCATTTTTAATATCATGTAAGCCTTTTTACCGGCTTTTGCATTCTTTATCTCGTTATCTATCAGCTTGTAAATAGCAGGTCTTGAATCAATTGGAGAAACTATCAGATGTTCAATATCCTTAGCCAGCGTGTTTTTCCCTAAAGCCCTGAATACCTTTACCAAGTCACCTGTAAGCCTTTTATCGGCAGTAAAAATGGTATGATCAGCATAAAGCTTAGCAGTTTTTTCATTAAAGTTACCGGTGGACAAACAAGCGTAATAAGCCGTTTTTTCTTTCTCGATCCTTTTAACCAAGCATATTTTTGAGTGTACTTTATAGTTTTCAACACCGTAAAGCACGTTTACACCTTCTTCTTCAAGTCTGCGGCTCCAGGTGATGTTATTTTGCTCATCAAACCGGGCCCTTAACTCAACCAAACAGTTAACCTTTTTCCCGTTTTTAGCAGCATTTATAAGCGCATGAACTATCCGTGAGTTTTCAGCCAGGCGATATACCGCAATACTGATCTCCTGTACTTTTGGATCGATAGCGGCCTCACGTAAAAAGTGGATCACATAATCATATGATTGATATGGTGTACTGATCAAATAATCGCGCTTAGCAATCATTCCCATCAGGCTTTTACCAAAAGAAAGCCCGGCAACTGGCATGGGCGGGTATTTTACATACTCCAGCTCAGGCCTGCCCACGTTAGGAAAAGCAATAAAATCCTTGAATTTATGGTAACGGTTACCCGGTATAAGGCTCTCACCATGCAAACCCATTTTACTTACCAGGTATTTAAGCATATCCAAAGGCATTTCAGTATCATACAGCAAACGCATCGGCTTGCCTTTGCGTCTTTTCTGTAAACTTTTGGATAATGAATCAATAAATTTCTCGCTTACTTCCTTATCCAAATCAAGTTCTGCATCCCGGGTAAGCTGTATGGAGTAGGCTTCAATGCTATCGTGTTCAAAAATGAAAAATATATCTTCAAGGCTATACCTTATAATATCATCCAATAAAATAATGAACTTAAGGTTATTGGTTTCAGGTAGTACAACAAAACGAGGCAGGTTATCCGGCACCTCAATTAAAGCCAGCCTGGTTTTTTTATTGCGGGTAAGCTTTACGAAAAAGTAAATAGCCCTGTCGCGCAGTTCCGGCAATTGTAACGATTCGTCAAGCATGATGGGCACCAGCATGGCCAGCAACTTTTCCCTGAAATAATTTTTAACGAACTCACCACGGGTTACGTTAAGCTGCTTATCGTTTAATATGAATATCTTTTCTTCAGCCAGTTGCTTAACAATTATGTTTTCATACAAATTATTAAACTTCTTTTCCTGCTTTACAACCAGTGTTTTTATCTGGTTTAAAACCTTTTTAGGGTTATAGCCTAAAATTTCTTTGGCTTTTTCATTCAGATTGGCTAAACGACTGAGTGTGGCTACCCTTACACGGTAAAATTCATCAAGGTTTGATGAGAAAATGGCCAAAAATCTAACACGTTCAATCAAAGGGACGGTAGGATCCGCTGCTTCCTGTAAAACGCGCTCATTAAAATATAACCAGCTTATTTCCCTATTAATTAGTGGTATGTTCTTAATATCCATATAAATGCCCCCTTTTCAGGCGGATTCTACAAATCTGCTTATTTATTTGTTAACTTAATATTAACTCCTTGCTATGTTAACTGTTTTTATCGTGTCCAATTAATAACAATCGGCATCTTTATTAAGATTATATTTATAAACAATTAGCTTTGTAGCAAATTAAAAACCTCCATTATGCCAACATTTGATATAGTAAGCAAGATAGACGGCCAAACGCTTGATAACGCTATAAATACTGCAAAAAAAGAGATATTGAATCGTTATGACTTTAACGACTCAAAAAGCACCATCGATCTTGATAAAAAAACCAACGAGATAACCATTGTTACCGAAAATGATATGCGCCTGAAAGCTATTCAGGATTCCATTATAAGCCGAATGGTAAAGCAACAGCTTGACCCTAACGCGCTTGACTTTGGCAAGGAGCAATACGCATCAGGCAGTATGATCCGAAAAGAAATAAAGGTAAAAGAGGGTATTGACAAGGAAGTTGCCAAAAAGATAGTGAAGAAAATAAAAGACAGCGGCCTAAAAGTACAGGCCTCAATTATGGATGATCAGGTTCGTGTTCAGGCTAAAAAAATCGATGACCTGCAAGCAGTGATCAGCCTTTGCAGGAGTGAAAGCTTTGAGCAGCCGTTGCAGTATATTAATATGAGGAACTAGATTTATATCGGATTTCGGATATTCGATTTCGGATTTAATTTTTTCAAATCAGAGAATTGAAGCAAATCCGAAATCGAATATCCGAAATCCAACATAAAAAAAGACCGCTCCTCACGGAGCGGCCTTTCTATCAAACTAAACCACTTATTATGAAAACAATCTTTAATATTATTTAACAGCTATTTCTCTTGTTTGAAATTTAGCTTCTTCTCTTTTTGCCACAATTAATTTTAATATACCATTGGCATATTCAGCATCAATTTTTGAATGATCTACAGTTTCAGGTAAAGTAAACGACCTTACAAATGAAGTGTAGTTATATTCGCGTTTGCTGAACTTTTTACCTTCTTCAACATTTTCAGCTTTCTTTTCAGTTGATACGCTTAATACGTTTTTATCTAAATTGATCTTAAAATCTTCTTTCTTTAAGCCGGGCGCAGCCAGTTCAATTTGAAATTCGTTTTCGGTTTCTGCAATGTTTACTGCAGGTACACGTGATACTAATTTATCGCCCAAAAAAGTATCGTTTAATATGGTATCAAACACATCGTTAAAAAATGGGTTAACACCATAATTTTTTTGTCCGTTGTTAAATTTTACTAAAGTCATCGTTATAATATATTAAGTTTTATTCTTTTATTAACTTCGTAACTGTCTGTTCAACTGTTGTACCAACGGTTAAAAAGCACTTTTTGTGCGACATTATGACCGAACAACTTAAAAACAGGCAGACATTTTGACACTACATGGCTGAAAACATCAAGAATTACAAATACAGAACCTTAATTCCCATCCGCTTTTCGGATATGGACGCTTACGGACACGTGAACAACGCGGTATATTTAACCTACTTTGAAATTGCCCGATCGAACTATTGGAAGGAAATTGTACAATGGAACTGGGGCGAAAACGGGATTATTTTAGGTAGATCCGAAATAAACTATCTAAAACCTATAACCCTGAATGATGAGATTGCCTGTTACGTGCGCACCACACGAATTGGCAACAGCAGTTTTGATGTGATGCATGTTTTGGTTAAGATAACACCGAATGGCGAAGAAATTTGCACAACAGGTAAAACGGTATGTATATGCTACGATTATAATGCCAACAAATCGGTATCAATACCCTATGCTGAAAGGCACCGTATGATTGATTATGATGAGCCGGGATTGATTTTGAATACGAATTGAGAAAATCATCTCTATGTCATTGCGAGCGATAGCGTGGCAATCTCGTCGCATACATATAAACGCGACGAGATTGCTTCGTCGTTCCTCCTCGCAATGACAAGGGTGATTAAAACGACTTAATATTCGGCTGCAATAATAATTCCTTATCAAGCTTACCAATATGTTTTTTGTGGCCGGTAACCACAATTGCAGCCTCAAGGCAATTGCCATCCTTACTTATTTTTTTGCGGTACGATGTAAGGTGATGCTCCTTAATAGTTTCTTCCAATGCAAGCAGGTTATCATAATCTGTACCGGTAAAAACTATAGAGTAAAGCTTATCATGGTGTATTTTATCCAAATAATTTTCCAGTATATGAAACAGCGTTAGTACCAAAATAGTTATTACAGATGTAACTATACCCAACGTATAATCCCCTGCTCCCACCGCCATACCAATAGCAGCCGAAATCCATATTACAGCAGCTGTGGTAAGGCCGCTAACTGCTATATTATCTTTAAAAATAACACCGGCACCAATAAAACCTATACCGGTAATCACATTAATATTTACACCCAAACCAGCTCTTTGCGCAATCATGGTAAATATTGCTGAGCCAAGGCATATGAGTATAATGGTGCGAAAACCCGCCGTTTTGTTTTTATACTGACGTTCAATACCTAAAATGCCACCGCATAAAATTGCTATGGCTATTCTTAACAAATCATCGGGGACTAAGTGGAAGTGTTGGGGCATAATTAAAAGATCTTACCGGGGTTTAATATATTATTTTTATCGAACACTTTTTTAATACCACGCCATAGTTCAAAATGCACATTGGTATATTTTATGGGCATAAACTCCTTTTGTACCAGGCCAATCCCATGCTCGCCGGATATGGTGCCACCTAAAGATACGGTAAGTTCAAAAATTTCGGCTATGCCTGTATTTAATTTATCGTTCCAATCGGCATTACTCATGCTGCCTTGTATAATATTTAGGTGCAGGTTGCCGTCACCTGCATGCCCAAAACAAACGGAATCAAAGCCATATTTATTACCTATTTCCTTTATGCCTTTTACCAGTTGCGGCAATGTCGCCCTGGGTACAACCATATCTTCCTTTTTGTAAACGGAGTTTATTTTTACCGATTCGCCTATGGTGCGCCTTATGTGCCATAATTCTGCTTTTTTAGCTGCGCTATCGGCAAACAGTACATCCTTGCAGCCAAAGCTTTCCAAAACCTGGTTTATCTTTTCGCATTCGGCAAAAATTACTTCATTGTCAGTTCCATCAACCTCTATCAATAAAAACGCGGCATCTTCATCTTTCAGATCAAACTGCACACCGTTATAAGCTTTTACCCACTCAAAGCATTTACGCTCCATATATTCAACAGCCGATGGCACTATACCAGCCCTGAATATGGCCGATACCGCCGCACAGGCACTTTCATTTGATGGAAACGAAGCTAGCATCAGCGCATCATTTGTTGGGTGAGGAATAAGCTTGGTTACAATTTTGGTGATGACACCCAATGTACCCTCTGCCCCTATCATCAGTTGCGTTAAATTATAACCCGATGCGTATTTTAGGGTATTAGCACCCGTCCAAATGATCTCACCGGATGGTAGTACCACTTCAAGGTTTAAAATATATTCCCTAATAGTACCATATTTCACAACCCGCGGCCCGCCTGAGCCATGCGACACATTGCCGCCAATAAAACAGCTGCCCTTGCTAGCCGGATCAACTGGATACAGCAGTCCTTTTTCGGCAACAGCATTCATAAATACTTCGGTAATTACACCGGGTTCAACTGTAGCCTGCAGGTTTTGTTCATCAATATTTAAGATCTGATCAAAGCGCTCCATTGATATGAGCAAACCACCCATCACAGATAACGCCCCTCCACTCAACCCTGTACCCGCTCCACGTGGTGTAACCGGGATCATATGCTCATTACATAATTTCAGCAAAGCTGAGATTTCTTTAGCTGATCGCGGCTTAACAACTACCTCGGGGTAATAACTCAGGTCTTCCGTTTCATCATGGCTGTACCTTTCCATATCATCACGACTGGTTATAACCGAATCATTACCCACAATGGCAATTATAGCCTGGAGTATATTATCATCTATTTTATTAAAGGCCATGAATGGTTCACTAATCAACAAAACTTGTTATAGTCACGCTTGAATGCCCAACCTTTCCTTTCAAGGGCGGACTCACTTTTTTTATACATACCCTTACATGATCTACAAAAGGAAATTTACTTTTTATAGCATCAATAATAGATTGCCCCACCGTTTCAATCAACTTGCGGGTGTGTTTCATCTCCTCGCAGGCTATATTATATAGCTGCTCGTAGTTTACGGTGTTGCCTATTTCATCAGCTAATAAATTACCGGTGGGCCTAAAACCAACTGATATATCAACCAAAAACCGGCTTCCCAATAGCTGTTCCTCGGGGTAAAATCCGTGAAAGGCAAAAAACTCTGCGTCGTTTAAATTTATCTCAACCATAAATCAAATGTAATTAAGAATAACAAATTGCCCAATCTAAATAGCTTTCATTAGATTTGGGGGTACCAAAATATAAACGCCATGCCAAAAACTGACCTTTTTGAATCGCCTGATTACTATCAATTAGATGAATTGCTGACTGATGAACACAAATTAATACGTTCCTCGGTAAGGGATTGGGTGAAAAAAGAGTTAACACCAATAATAGAGGACTATGCGCAAAGAGCAGAGTTCCCTAAACAATTAATAAAAGGATTAGCAGAAATAGGCGCTTTTGGCCCAACCATCCCGGTTGAATATGGCGGCGCGGGACTTGATTACATGTCGTATGGCATTATTATGCAGGAGATTGAGCGGGGGGATTCTGGTATCAGATCAACTTCTTCTGTACAGGGGTCATTGGTAATGTACCCTATATATGCTTATGGTTCGGAAGAGCAGCGTATGAAATACCTGCCCAAATTAGCCTCGGGTGAGCTAATCGGTTGTTTTGGGTTGACTGAACCCGACCATGGATCAAACCCCGGCGGTATGACCACTAATTTTAAGGATGCGGGCGATCATTATGTTTTAAATGGCGCTAAAATGTGGATCTCAAACGCGCCGTTTGCAGATATTGCTGTGGTTTGGGCAAAGGATGAAAGCGGAAAAATAAAAGGGCTGATAGTGGAGCGCGGCATGGAAGGTTTTACTACCCCCGAAACGCATGGCAAATGGTCGTTAAGGGCATCGGCCACCGGCGAACTGGTGTTTGATAATGTTAAAGTGCCTAAAGAAAACCTGCTGCCCAATGCATCAGGCTTAAAAGGCCCGCTTGGATGCCTTAACCAGGCCCGCTACGGCATTGCCTGGGGTGCGTTAGGCGCAGCTATGGATTGCTACGATACTGCGCTCAGGTATGCCAAACAGCGCAATCAATTTGGCAAACCAATAGCGGCATTCCAGCTACAG
Organism: Mucilaginibacter mallensis; assembly: GCF_900105165.1. Taxonomy (NCBI): domain Bacteria; kingdom Pseudomonadati; phylum Bacteroidota; class Sphingobacteriia; order Sphingobacteriales; family Sphingobacteriaceae; genus Mucilaginibacter; species Mucilaginibacter mallensis. The sequence goes on along the minus strand of NZ_LT629740.1, from coordinate 2,100,641 downwards.
CAAAAGAAACTGGCCGAAATGATAACCGAAATAACCAAAGGACAATTACTGGTATGGCGACTGGCGACTTTAAAAAATGAGAACAGAGCTACAGCAGCTCAAATCTCCATGGCGAAACGTAATAGTGTTGAAGTTGCTATAAACATTGCCCGCGAAGCAAGGCAGATACTCGGTGGTATGGGTATCACCGGCGAATATTCAATAATGCGGCATATGATGAACCTTGAATCGGTAATAACCTATGAGGGGACGCATGACATCCACTTATTAATTACAGGAATGGATATAACCGGCGAGGAGGCTTTCAAATAAGCATTTTGCTTGTAACTAAAATTGGCAAACATTTAAAATCTAAGGCTTTATAAAATCAGCATACCATTGCCCTGATGATTTAATAATGCGCCGCTGTGTATCAAAATCAACGTGTATCAACCCAAAACGGGGATGATAACCCTCGGCCCATTCAAAATTATCAGTCAGCGTCCATACAAAATAGCCGCTTACCTTATAGCCTTCGTTTTTAGCTTTTAAAACCTGCTTTAAATAGTTTTGCAGGTATTCCACACGCCTGGGGTCATGTACTTTCCCATCTTTTACCTCATCGGGGAAAGCAGCACCGTTTTCAGTAACATATATTTTTTTAATGCCTGTGTAAGCATTAAACTTTTTCAATATTTCATAAATAGCAGGCGGGTATACTTCCCAACCCATATCGGTTAAGGCCACATTCCTGTGTTTTGCCCCTATTAAACTTGCATGAACGTACGGTGTAAGCAATGAATACTTCACAATTTCACGTGTATAAAGCTGTATGCCTATGAAATCAAAATCAAACTTCGCGCTTTCCATATCCCCCGGCTGAATGTATTTATCCATCTTTCTTAAAATGGGCAGATCAGCAACAGGATATCCTAAACCTAGGGTTGGTTCAATATATACACGATTCAAAAGGGTATCAACCCGTTTGGCAGCCATTACATCACGCGGTTTATCACTTGCGGGTTCAATATATGAGCAGGAAAATGTGGTGCCGATGTGGGCATCCGGCAATATACTTCGTAGTGTTCGCCCACCTGCTGCCATACATAAAACAGCATGATGTACAGCAGGCATAAAATTACCAAGGCCTTTTCGCCCCGGTGCATGGATACCTAAAAAATAACCCGCACCCGTAAACACGGAGGGCTCATTCATTATCATCCAGTTTTTCACCCTGTCGCCAAAGTTTTGAGCACATACAATAACAAACTCTGTAAACCAGGTGACCATCTCGCGGTTTGTCCAGCCTCCTTTAAGCTCCAGCGCATGCGGCAGGTCCCAATGGTATAGCGTTACCCAGGGTGTTACCCCTTGTTTAATGCAATAATTTATAACACGGTTATAATAGTCAATACCCGACTGGTTTACACTGCCAATTCCATCAGGAAATACGCGTGACCATGATATAGAAAATCTAAAATTCGGAATATTTAGTTGTTTGATAAGATCGATATCGGCTTCGTACCTGTTATAAAAATCACAGGCATCGCCGGGCTTATGACCATTTAAAATGCTGCCTTTTTTGGCCGAGAAAACGTCCCAAATGGATTGCCCCTTGCCCTCATGATCATAAGCACCCTCAATTTGAAAAGCGGCTGTTGCTACTCCCCAGGTAAAATCATCGCCAAAAAGTTTCTTGTTAAAATCTGAAGTTTGCGTAGTAAGTTCCATTAAATTGAGCCAAAACCAAGCCCAAATTGTGCATTATAATTTTATAAAAAGAAATTTTGTGAATTAAACTATTAATGCATGAAAGTAGATTTCATACTTCTTAACATGATCCACTCAGGTAGACTGCTGATAAACTTCAAGAAATTTGATATGATTTTCATAACCTGCTTAATTTTTAATTAAAGATACATGGCCATTATAACCCTATGATATTTATAGTATTATGTTATTGTTAACAACATTTGTGGAGAAAGGTGATATTTTTGTTTGACAATCACGCATGACACCATGAAAACCCATTTTCTAAAGCTAATTGATTATGACCGCTTTGCTAACCTGGAAATTCTAAAACTTATTTTTGAAGCGAATGAGCCGGAAGTTCCGGTACAGTTAATGGCACATTTGCTATTGGCACAGCAAGTTTGGTTTAAGCGGTGTGCAGGCTTGCCCGATATTGGCCGCGTTTTATGGCCCGACTGGAAAGCTGATACTTTCGAAAAGACCATTAACGAAAATCATGATGCATGGGCAGCATTTATAAATGGACTGAATCCTGAGGATTTCAATAAAGTTGTTAGCTATAAAACATCAAGAGGCGATAGCTATGAAAATCAGCTCAGCGATATACTGGCGCATTTAATTAACCATGGCACACACCATCGTGCGCAAGCCGGCCAGCAATTAAAATTAGCCGGACTTGAAAATTTACCTTTAACTGACTACATTTTTTATATAAGATAAGTAATTAATACTGTTTACAAGCCGTTTATTTTGATATTTGCCAATCTATAATATCTAGTCTATGTTTAAGAAAATACTTCCTATAGCAGTTGCCGGTTTTATTTTAACCGGATGCGCCGATAACAAAGCCCAGGAAAAAACGCTTTTAGATTCAGTAATTAAAGTTCATGATAAAGTGATGATGGATGATGGCATGGTAATGAAAAATAAAATGCTGCTAAAGGGCATTGCTTCAAAAGATTCGGCAGCAGCTGTAAAAGATTCTGCTGATTTCTATTCAAAGCTTTTAGGGAATGCGGACGATAGCATGATGACCTGGATGAATAAATTCAATCCTGATTTTACAGGCAAATCGCATAGCGAAGCTATGGATTACCTGCATACACAGAAACAACAAATAACAAAGATCAGCCTACAGCTTGATTCAGCTATTACAGCATCAAACAACTATATTAAAAAAGCCAAATGAGAAATCTAACAGGAATTATTGTACTCGTTCTATTATTTGGTGCCTGCAAAACTAATAACACAAAAAAAACATTGCCCATTTACGGGCAGCGTACAGCAGTTACTAAAACAGTGAACGGACAGCAGGTAACTGATACAGATTACCAAACTATACCGGTATTTAAGTTTGTGAATCAATATGGTGATAGCACGGGCAGCAAAGATCTGGAAGGAAAAATATATGTGGCCGATTTCTTTTTCACCTCCTGCCCCTCTATTTGTCCTATAATGCAGCGTAATATGCTGAATGTTTATAACGAGTTTAAGAGTACGCCCGATTTTAAGATCATCTCATTCACCATCGACCCAAAACATGATACTGTACCTGTGCTAAAAAGTTATGCTGATAAATTAGGCATAAGCGGCAATAGCTGGTGGCTGATGTTGGGTAACAGGGACAGCGTTTATAATCTTGCTGCAAAAAGCTACCTGGTTGCTGTTAGTGAGGATAGCACTGTAGCCGGCGGTTATATGCACCAGGGCTATTTTGTTTTGATAGATAAACAAAAACGTGTTCGCGGCTCATATGATGGTACCGATATGAAACAGGTGAATCAATTGATTGACGACATAAAAACCCTGCAGACAGAACCCGCTCCTGCTGCACAATAGCTATGAAACTTAAAGTAATAAGTGGTATTTGTTTCTTATTATTTGTGCTGATAGTTTCATGCCAGAGCGATGAATCAATTGAGTTTAAGCGCTATTATTCGGCGGGCGCTATAGTGTACCAGGGCCATTGCCAAAATTGTCATGGCACTAATGGCGAGGGCTTATCAGCACTGATACCACCACTTACTGATACCACTTATATTAGGGAAAACCTGAAATCTTTAGCCTGTAACATTAAATACGGCCTTAAAGGGAAGATTAATATAGCTGGCAAATCATTTAACGATGCAATGCCTGCGGAAATTGACCTTACCCCTATTGAAATTGCACAGGCTATAACTTATATCACCAACTCATTTGGCAATAAGCAGGGTACTATAACGGCAGACCAGGTTAATGAAGATTTGAGCAAATGCAGCAATTAAGGCCTGCTATTTCCTGATCATTTTATAATGCCAGATACCAGCTTCTTCAAACTCAGGGCCTGATTTTTCAAAACCCAGCCTTTCATAAAATGGGATAGCCTGTGTTTGGGAGTGCAAATAAACATAATCAGCATCTGCGGGCAGATCAGCCAGAACAGCTTTAACCAATTCCTGCCCTACGCCTGTACCTCTAAATTGCTTTAATACGGCGAAGCGTTCCAGTTTGTAGCCTTTATCTGTTTTGCGCCAGCGCGATGCACCTGCGGGTACGCCATCAGCTCTTGCCAAAAAATGCGTGGATTCATCTTCAAACTCATATTCCAGTTCGGGAGGGCAGTTTTGTTCGCCAACAAAAACCTCGCGTCTTATGGCAAATACCTTTTCAAGGTTGGCGGGGTCACTTACTTTGTTTACTTGTATCTTTTTTAGCTCTGGCATTTGCGTAATGTGGTTTTGCCCTGTACGAAGATAGTTTTTGCCTGTGATTTTCCTCTGCCGCATCAATGGAATGTGTGCAGGTTAAATCATCTTCTTCCTCGACAAGGTCCAACAATTGTACATAAAATTTATGTAATGGGTCAATTTGCTGTCACACAAAAAAAGCGCCAATGTGAGAACATTGGCGCTTTTCTGATTATCAGGATAATTTTTTATTATAATTTGCTGGTTGCATCAATGCAATTCAAATCGGCAAATGCCTGGGTAAGGCGTTTAACAAAATTCTCTTCGCCTTTGCGTAACCATACGCGCGGATCGTAATATTTTTTGTTAGGTGAATCTTCGCCTTCTGGGCTACCAATCTGGCTTTGTAAATAACCTTCTTTTGCCTGGTAGTAATCTTTTATACCTTCCCAATATGCCCACTGCATATCGGTATCAATATTCATTTTTATAGCTCCGTAAGATATTGCTTCAGCAATTTCCTCAGGAGTTGAACCTGAACCACCATGGAATACAAAGTTGATAGGTTTTTCAGCAGTAAGGCTGAATTTATTTTTTACATACTCTTGTGAGTTATGCAAAATAACCGGTTGTAATTTCACATTACCTGGCTTGTAAACACCGTGTACGTTACCAAAAGCAGCAGCAACAGTAAAGCGCGGACTAACTTCTAATAAATGCTCATATGAGTAAGCAACATCTTCTGGTTGAGTATATAATCGTGAGCTATCAACATCAGAGTTATCAACGCCGTCTTCTTCGCCACCGGTTACACCTAATTCAATTTCAAGTGTCATACCCAATTTAGCCATACGGGCTAAGTATTTAGCGGAGATCTCGATATTTTCTTCAATTGATTCTTCAGAAAGATCAAGCATGTGTGATGAAAATAAAGGTTTGCCTGTTTCAGCAAAGAATTTTTCACCGTGATCTAACAAACCGTCAATCCATGGTAATAATTTTTTTGCAGCATGATCTGTGTGCATAATTACTGCAACACCATAATGCTCAGCTAATAAGTGAACGTGTTTAGCTGCAGATACGGCACCTAAAATACATGCTTGCAATTTAGAGTTATCCAATGATTTACCTGCGTAAAACTGTGCACCACCATGTGATAATTGGATAATTACCGGCGAGTTAACTGCCTTTGCGGTTTCCATAACAGCATTTACCGTGTTAGTGCCGATAACGTTTACTGCTGGTAAAGCAAACTTGTGCTTTTTAGCTGCTTCAAATAGTTCCTGCACCTGATCTCCGTGCAAGACTCCTTTATAATTTTTCAAGTCCATTTAGCTTCTTTTTGGGCCTCGAAGTTATAAATTTTCCGGATTTATACTACAATTTTGATCGAGTTTTGCATTTATAGCAATATTTTACCCGCAATGTTCGCAATTTAAGTATAGTCAAGGGTAGTATTTATTGTGATTTTCCGAAAATGATATCTAACATCTAAAAATCTTACATCTAAATAAAAATTCGTTTCTTTGCATCATATTGAAAGAGCTAGATATAGATATGGCCTGGTTTAAGCGCGAGATAAAAGGAATAATTACGACCACTGAGGAAAAGAAAGAAGCACCCGACGGCATCTGGAACAAATGCCCGGAATGTAAGAAACCCCTTCACTACTCAGAGCAAGTTGAAAACCAATATGTTTGCCATTATTGCGGTTATCATTTACGCATAGGATCAAAAGAATATTTCTCCATACTTTTTGATAATAACGAGTTTACCGAGTTATACCCAAACCTGCATTCGGGCGATCCGCTGCATTTTGAGGATACCAAAAAATATGAGGACCGGTTAAAGGAAACCATGAAAAAGACCGGCTTAAAGGATGCTATCCGTGCCGGGTTTGGTAAAATAAACGGGCAGGATATTGTAATTGCCTGTATGGATTTTAACTTCATAGGCGGTTCAATGGGATCCGTTGTGGGCGAAAAAATTGCACGTTCTATCGATTACAGTATTGCACATAAGGTTCCTTTCCTGATGATATCAAAATCGGGCGGTGCCCGTATGATGGAAGCTGCATTCTCCTTAATGCAAATGGCTAAAACATCAGCTAAACTGGCATTGCTGGCACAAGCTAAAGTACCTTATATATCGTTACTAACCGACCCTACTACGGGTGGTGTAACTGCATCATATGCCATGTTGGGCGATATTAACATTGCCGAGCCGGGTTCATTAATAGGCTTTGCAGGTCCGCGTGTTATTAAGGAAACAATAAAGAAAGATTTGCCGAAAGGCTTTCAGACTGCCGAATTTGTACAGGAACATGGCTTCCTTGATTTTATAGTCGACCGCAGGGAAATGAAGGAAAAATTAACTTCATTCTTAAAAATGATGGCTAATTAAGAAGACCTATTATATTATCGATATAAAAAGAAGCTGCCTCTAAAGGGTGGCTTTTTTGTTTTGAAGAAAATAATTAATAAAGATTTTTTCACATTATATAAATACTACAGGATGGTTGTTAACTTTAAGACTCATTAATAAGCACACCAATTTCAACCTGTAATGAAAACCTTTTTTGCATCAACCTTATTAATCCTTAGTTTATTGCTGACAAACTCAGTGCATGCACAATCGGCTGGTAACACCGCTGTATACAAAGAATGGCCTGCCTACTGGATAGCTGCCCCAAATGATGCGGGAACAGAATACGGTGTTTATCATTTTCGTAAAAGCATTAATTTAACAGCAAAGCCTGCTACATATATTGTCCGTGTATCGGCAGATAACCGCTATAAGTTATATGTTAATGGCGTATTGGTATCATTGGGGCCAGCCCGGGGAGATACCTACTATTGGAACTATGAAACGATTGATCTGGCGCCATATCTTACAACAGGTAAAAATACTATCAGCGCGACCGTTTGGAATGACGCCCAATATCGGCCCGAAGCACAGATCACGCTAAAAACTGCCTTTATTTTACAGGGCGATTCAACAAACGAAGAGATCAACACCAATAAAACCTGGAAATGCATCCGCGATAGCGCCTATAAACCTAATAACTGGATAGGCTATTATACCTATTATGTTGCCGGGCCGGGCGAAATAGTGGATATGAACAAAACTGTTAAAGGTTTTACCGCTACTGATTTTGACGATTCTGCGTGGCCATATGCCGCTAACATAGATCATGGCAGGCCAAAAGGAATGTCTGATGCTTTTGGGTGGATGCTGGTACCATCCTCATTGCCTCAAATGGAACGGACTTACCAACGCATTCCGGTTTTACGTAAAGCTGATGGAATCAGCGTGCCGCCATCGTTCCCCGGTACAAAAACCCCGCTTACTATTCCGGCGAATACAACTGTTACCTTATTGCTTGACCAAACCTATTTAACCAACGCCTATTTAACTTTCAATTTTAGTAAGGGTAAAGATGCGGGCATATCCATAAGCTATGCCGAATCATTATTCGATAACTTAAGTAAATATGGCCCGATAAAAAGCAACCGCAACGAAATAGATGGTAAGGATTTTGCAGGCCGTAAAGACAGTCTATTATCAGATGGCAGCGCAAATCAAACTTTTACAACTTTGTACTGGCGTACCTGGCGTTATATACAGGTAAGGGTACAAACTAAAAATGATCCGCTAACCATTGATGATATATACGGCACATTTACTGGTTATCCGTTTAAAAACAATACCATTTTTAATACTGATAACACCGAAATAACAAAAATACTGGAAACCGGCTGGCGCACTGCCAGGCTTGATGCCATTGAAACCTATATGGACTGCCCCTACTATGAGCAACTGCAATACATAGGTGATACCCGCATACAGGCCATGGTATCCTATTATAATAGCGGCGACGACCGTTTGGCACGCAATGCTATTAATTTAATGGATCATTCACGCATAGCCGAAGGGTTAACATTGAGCAGGCACCCATCGTTTAGTCCGCAGATTATTTCTACTTTTTCATTGTGGTATATTGGTGTATTGTATGATTACTGGATGTATCGCCCGGATTCGAACTTTGTTAAAGGCAAGCTTGCAGGTGAAAGAGCAGTGTTAGATTTCTTCAGCAAATACCAGCAAGCCGATGGCTCCTTAAAAAACACCCCATATTGGACCTTTGTCGACTGGGCCAATGCCAAAGGCTGGCGCAGTGGCATGCCGCCAACAGGCAGTAAAGGAAACTCATCTATATTAGACCTTCAATTACTCATGGCCTTTCAACAGGCAGCTAAATTGGAGGCAAAAATTGGTTTGCCTTATCTTGCCGATCTTTACACTAAAAAAGCAGCCCAACTAAAGCAAACCATCCAAACCAAATACTGGAACGTGACTAAAAAACTATATGCTGATACAGAGGATAAGGATTTATACTCACAGCATGCCAACTCACTGGCCATACTTGCTGATGTGGCAAAAGCCGAAGATATGGCTGCTATAAGCAAAAATATTTTAACTGACACCTCCTTAACCCAATGCACTATCTACTTTAAATATTATATGCACCTGGCTTTAATAAAGGGTGGTTTAGGCAACGATTACATAAACTGGCTTGATATATGGCGCGATAATTTAAAAATGGGCCTGACTACCTGGGCCGAACAATCAGACCTGCAACATACCCGCTCCGATTGCCATGCCTGGGGAGCCAGCCCTAATATTGAGTTTTTCAGGACAGTATTGGGCATTGACAGCTATGCACCCGGTTTCGGTAAAATAAAAATAGAACCGCATTTAGGTACACTAAAAAATGTAAGCGGTGAGATTCCTCACCCGAATGGAAAGGTGGCAGTTTCCTATACTTTGGATAAAGATAAGTGGAAGATAAAGATCAGCCTTCCGCAAAAAACTACAGGGATATTGGTTTGGAAAGATAAAAGGCTTGTATTAAAAGCAGGTGAAAACTCCTTTGTGATATAAAAACAATCAGCCGTTTCATGTTGGTGAAACGGCTGATTGTTTTTACAATATCGCGGTATTTTGCCGCTATATATACTTATTAAAGTAGCGGTTTTCTAGTCCTACTGACAGAAATACCACTGTATTTTTTACGGAGCGCTCTGAGTGCGCTTGCACCATTATCACCACCGCCTTCAAGCCCTACAGAGCCAATGTTTATTTGGTTTGTACAATCATGGCTCCCGTGTACACCTTCGGTTTGATTAATGCCTTCAACAGGTCTTTTATTAACGCTGTTCATAAATTTAACTATTAAATTTATACTTAATCAATGTAGTTATTACAGGTTATTTTCAGTACCCGGCTCATGCCCCACCATACGACCTGTTGTACGCCCATGTGGACGGCTCACAAAATCAGTTTCAGCCGGGCCTACCGATGGAAATTCTCTTTTTGTTGGAGGGCTTACATCTGTTTGCTCGCTGAATGAAGCATCGTTACCCTCTTGGGGCTGTGCAACCTCGGTTTCATGCGGATAGCCCGTTTTCTCTTTTTCAGGTTGTTTTCTTTCAGGAACGTGTCCTAACGTTTTATCTTTTACCTTTCCCATGACAAATATTTTTTAGGTTAATAATGGTACAAAAGCACATTATTAATTGTTATTTAAATAAAAGCCATAATCATGCCAATGTCAAAATTAACTGACAAGATTAAAAAATTATGTTAAGAATAAACGGAGTGATTATCAAGAAGATACTACTAAGCATTCACCAGGCAAAGTTCTTTTACTTTAGCTACGGTAAAATCAATCTCGTCCTTAGTAGTATATTTTGAAAAAGAGAACCTTACTGATGGCCGTGATGGATTTGTACCAATAGCAGTTAAAACGTGCGAACCAATATCCGATCCTGAGCTGCACGCGCTACCTCCCGAAGCAGAGATACCTGCAATATCCAAATTAAACAGCAGCATATCAGCCATTTCCATTTCTGGAAAAGAAACGTTCAATACCGTATACAAACTCTTATCCGGGTCTGTTTCGCCATTAAATTCAATGCCGGGTATGCTTTCAACCAGCTGATTTTTCATATAGGTTTTTAAGCCTTGTATGTGTTCCTGGTGCTGTTCCATATCAGCATAAGCCATTTCCAAAGCTTTGGCAAGGCCCACTACGCCGTAAATATTTTCGGTACCGCCGCGCATATTGCGTTCCTGCGCGCCACCATAAATTAATGGCTTAATTTTTATACGGTGATTGATGTGTAAAAAGCCTACACCTTTAGGTCCATGCAGTTTATGTGCCGAACAAACTACAAAATGAGCCTTTAATTTACTCAGATCATGCTTGTAATGCCCCATAGTTTGCACAGTATCACAATGATAAATGGCATTATAGGTTTCACACAGATCGCCGACCTTTTCCATATCCGATAGCGTACCTATCTCGTTATTGGCATGCATAATAGATACAAAACTGCGTTCGTTATCCTTCAGCAAGGTTTCCAGGTGATCATAATCTATATTACCTTTTGCATCAACATTAACAAAACTTAGTTTAATAGTGCCTGCTTTTTCAAGCGCCTCAAAAGTATGGATCACCGCATGATGCTCGATACGAGTGGTAATAGCATGTTTTATATTATGGTCAATAATACCACACCTGATGGCCATATTATCGGCCTCGGTACCGCTTGAAGTAAAAAAGATCTCGGATGGCGAAGTACCTAATAAATTGGCAACAGTTTTCCTTGACCTTTCGATCAATGTTCTGGCCTCACGCCCCTGCGCATGTATAGATGATGGATTACCGTAGGTATTTTCCATTACCTTACACATTTCTTTTATTACCTCGGGGTCGATAGGCGTAGTAGCCGCATTATCTAAATAAACACGCATTTTTTTAGAGATCAGTTTTATTTTTAATTAGTGATTGAGTGGATTAGTGAATGAGCGAATTGAATTATTGTACTCACTCATTCACTAAATCACTCATCCGCTAAATACTTAGTATTTCCTTTATATCGGCAATTATCTTGTTGGCTAAATTATTCGCCACAGTTTCTGAATTACCTTCTGAATAAATACGGATGATTGGTTCCGTATTTGAACGGCGCAAATGTACCCATTCTTTATCAAATTCTATTTTCAAACCGTCAATTGTTGAATGCGGTTGTTTTTTGTATTTTTCTTCAACTTTCAGCAATAGCGCATCAATGTCCATTTCGGGGGTCAGTGTTATTTTATTCTTCGATATAAAATAGGCTGGATAAGACGCCCTTAAAGCTGAAACCGTTTTGCCCGATTTTGCCAGATGTGTTAAAAACAAAGCAATACCTACCAAAGCATCGCGACCATAGTGTGATTCAGGATATATAACCCCGCCATTACCTTCACCGCCTATAATAGCGTTGGTTTCCTTCATTTTATTTACTACGTTAACCTCTCCTACCGCCGCGACATGATATTCGCCACCGGCTTTCTCGGTAACATCGCGCAAAGCACGGGTTGATGATAGGTTTGATACTGTATTGCCTACTGTGTTTTTCAGCACATAATCAGCAACGGCAACCAAAGTATATTCTTCGCCGAACATGCTGCCATCTTCATTAACAAAACAAAGGCGGTCAACATCAGGGTCAACAGCTATACCAAGGGTGGCTTTTTTCTTTACTACTTCCTGTGATAACGCTATCAAGTTCTCAGGCAAAGGCTCCGGGTTATGCGGAAACTTACCATCAGGCTCGCAATATAATTCGTGTACGGTTTTAACACCCAATGCTTTTAATAAAGCAGGAATAAATATACCGCCGGTTGAGTTAACGCAGTCAATAACTACTTTAAAGTCGGCTTTAGTTATAGCCTCCACATCAACTAAAGGCAAAGCCAATACAGCATCAATGTGCTTTTGCAGATAGCTGTCATCTTGGGTTACTTTACCCAGGTCATCAACATCAGCATATTTAAGATCACCTCTCTCGGCAATCTCAAGCACATCTTTGCCATCCGTATCGCTGATGAATTCGCCTTTGCTGTTAAGCAATTTAAGCGCGTTCCATTGCTTTGGGTTATGGCTTGCTGTAAGAATAATACCACCCGCAGCCTGCTCAAGCGGGACAGCTATTTCAACTGTTGGTGTAGTTGATAGACCAAGATCGATCACATCAATACCCAAACCCTGCAATGTGCCAATAACCAGGTTATTAACCATACTGCCTGATATACGGGCATCCCTGCCTATAACTATCTTTTTAATACCCGATTTACTAATGGCCCATGTACCAAAGGCAGAAGTAAATTTTACAATATCTACCGGCGTTAAACCATCGCCTGCGGCACCGCCAATGGTGCCTCTAATACCTGAAATTGATTTTATTAGTGTCAAAACCTTAAAATTATTTGAATCGCAAAATTAAAATATTTAACGGATAGCAGCCTCATTTATTGGTTATATTTGCATTACCGTAAAAATAACCATGCTCGACCATCTTATACAACTAGACAGGCATTTATTCTATTGGATTAATCACGATCTCACTAATCCATTTTTTGACGCAGTAATGCCATGGGCGCGCACACCTAGAAACTGGATCCCGCTATTTATCCTTATATCGGCTTATTGCTTGTGGAAGTACCGGGCAAAGGGTATCATTATCATAGCCTTTATAGGCATCTCAGCAGGCGTTGCCGACTTTACAAGCGCCAGTATAGTTAAACCATTAGTACACCGCCTGCGCCCTTGTGCTGACCCTGTAACAGCACCAACAGACATTGAACGTGTCTCCGCTTGCGGATCCGGCTACAGTTTTCCATCCACCCATGCTACCGACTATTTTGCCGTGGCTATATTTATGGTACTTATATTCCGTAAATATTGGCACTGGATATGGTTTTGGGGTATATTTTGGGCTGGGCTCATCAGCTTTGCGCAGGTATATGTGGGCGTACATTATCCTATTGATGTTACCTGCGGTGCTATTTATGGCTCTTTTGTAGGATGGTTTATATATTGGGTATTCAGGAAATTGCAGAGGCGATATCCAGAATGGATGCCTGCAGTTTAATTTCACCCGATGTAATTCACAACGCCGGTTCAAGCGTCCACGCTTGAACTTAATTTTCCATGAGCGTCCACGCTCATCTGGTCAATGTTTATTAACGAGCGTGGACGCTCGTATTTGTTATCATTCAAGCGTAGGACGCTTGAATGGGCGGTAGATTCAGCATGGCTGGTGGGGTAAAATCCGAAATCGAACATCCGAATTCCGAAATCAAATTACCCTCTCATCTTATCCAGCAGATCACTTAATTTACCGGCTTCTTCTTCGGTAAGGTTATTCTTCAAAAAATCTTTTGATTTAAACTCCAAATCAATCTTTGCTAATAATTCCAGACCCTGATCACTGATGCGGATATCAACTGCACGACGATCTTTTTTATTGGTACAACGCGAAACCAGGCCCTTTTGAAACAGGCGGTCAACTATGCGCGATGCGTCCGACATTTTATCAATCATCCGCTCCTTCAGCAAATTAACTGTTGCTGGACTGGGGTATTGCCCCCTCAAAATTCTTAAAATATTAAACTGCTGCTGGGTAATGTTATACTTTTCAAACTCCCCACGAATGAGGTTAGCAAGCCAGCCCGATGTATAAGAAATATTGATGACAGCTTTCTGATAGTTGTCCTCAAATTTGGTGCTTTGTATTTCTTCGTCTATGCGCATAACCAGTATAATGCCTGTTAATACAAATATCTTTATTTATTTTCAATTTGTTCGTCATCTTCGGCTTTTCCGTAGTTCCAGGGGCAATGCAGGCACTTATTTTTGCAGCAATAGCCCCTTTTTAGGTGATAGGCTTCGGTAAAAACAAAATTGCCATCCTCGTTAATGTAATAGTCGATATTCTCCTGCAGCATCTCAGTTGAGTATTTTTACAAATATATCATCGCCAAAATGTTTCTTCAAATGTGTGCCATTACCATGGAGCGTCCATATCTGTGTGGGCTTTGTGTGTTCAACGGCCTGTAGAATATCGTTCCAGTCCACATGGTCTGATATAAACAGGGTATCATTTTTATTCACCTGCAAATTCTTCCATCCCGATGCAAATAAGCGCTTCACTCCTTTTGCATTTATATAACTATCGAACGTAAAAGGCGGTACAATGTATACATATTCTTCCTGGTTTTTCATCAACCGCCTGCTATACATTTGATATACACCCGGCGAATATCCATACTTTTCATAAATCGCATTAATAGGCATAATACGATGATGCACCAATATCTTTTTCTGCGGCGCATGCTCATTGATCATCTGTATCAGGCGCTGACTTTTCCCCAAACCATACGCACCCAACAAAATATTGATCTTAATATCATTCAGCTTCTGTATCTCTGCAACCGGGTCGGGGTGTAATACCTCCGGATCGGCAAAAGTACTTTCGGTTATCAGTACATCGGTTTTTACCCACTCAATAGGTTCACAGGTAGCGTCCGGCTGCAATTTATAATCGCCGGTATACAAATAGCGCACACTCTCGTACTCCATCAACACCTGCGCCGAACCCAGCATATGCCCTGCCGATATAAAGGTGATCTGTACATCGCCAACAATAAATGAATTATTATAGGCAGCTATGTTAAACACCTTAGCCGCATTTTTACCATACCGTAACTGCATAAAAGCCGCAGTAGCCTCAGTACAATAAACCTGGTTATTCCCGCTGATGGCATGATCAGCATGGGCATGTGATATTACAGCCGTTTGCACAGGCTCTTTAGGGTCGAGATAAAAGTCGCCGTATTTACAGTAAAGGCCGTGTGTATTAAAGGAAAGAAAGTCGTCTTTGATCGTCATGAAAATATATCTCGTATAATTCCCTCCCAAGGGAGGGGTGCGGCTGGATCGTGTGGTGACAGGGAGGGGTTTGTACAACTTGATCGATTAACCCCTCCCTGCCCCTCCCAAGGGAGGGAATCGCACCAGCCAATGCATCTAATTCTGTATTATTAATCGAATAACACCAATGAACTATTGAACCAATGAGCCAATGAACAATTCATGCAAAGCCAAAACCTGCGGTATCACCAGCTCGCTGTTATCATTTTTTATTGCATAATCGGCTAAATCCAGCTTCTTCTCTTCAGTGAATTGCTTAGCATCCCTGCCCCTGACTTCAGCTTCACTTAATCCATCACGTTGCATTACCCGCTGTATACGCATCTCTAATGGAGCAGTAACCATTATTGTTTTATCGCACATTTTATAGGAATCACTTTCAAATAACAGTGCCGCCTCCTTTAAAACATAGGGCACATTTTTAAACTTTGGCACCCAATTATCAAAAGCGCGAAAAACTGCAGGATGCACTATAGCATTCAACTTTGCCAGTTCTGTTTCGCTTTTAAATACAATATTTGATATATGTTTACGGTTTAATGAGCCATCCTCAAAATATGATTCCTGTCCGAAGGTTTGTTTAATGGCACCAATGAGTATTTCATCATTCACCATAACCTTTTTGGCCTCATCATCAGCATAAAAAACAGGTATGCCTAATACTTCAAATATTTTGCTTACCGTAGTTTTACCACTACCAATATTGCCGGTTATACCTATTTTAAGCATTATTTTCGGATGATGAAATCAATATTTGGCGGATCGATGCGCACTATTTTACAAAATGGCGGATACCTAATCAGCTTTACAGGCAAAATAGTATAGCCCTGTAATCTCCACAGATTAAGGTCTGATTCTGCTTCAAAAAAATCCTCATTTATTTCCGCGTACTTTTTTAACGATGTTACAAAGGTAACTTTAACTTTCTGCGGAAATATCTTCACGTTGTAATAATCAAAGTTATTGATGATCTTGACAGGTATTTGCAGGGTTTTCTCTGTAAATTCATCAACAGGTACCACTACATCAACCGTTTTAGGGTACATGCTCATGTTCCCCTCACTAGCGGCCTGCATGTTTAATTTGGTTCTGATGGTTTCGTTTACATCTTCAGCTATTAATGAATCTGTATCCCATTGCGTTATTTTACTGAGGCGGTTAGCCGGTCCCGTTAGGGTAACATAAGCTGGTTTTACTATAGGATTGTTTGATTGTGCAAATTGCTGCTGATATTTTAAAGCAGCCACCAAATGTACAGGCACCCTTTTTACCATACGATAGGAAAAATCAAAATACAGTGTATCCGGGTTAATGGCTATAATTTCATGATTGACATCCTTATCATTTATTTGCTTTAGCTGTGAGCTAAGCACCACAAAATTCCCATTATCCAATGTCCGCAGATCTGCTACTATTGGTGTATTTTCATCATTCATTTTTGAAAACAGCATTTGCCAGCCGGTACCCTTTACGATAACCTCTACCGTATCCGACTGTAGTGAATGGAATGCTCTTTTTTGAGGCGCATTTCTATAGGTTAATACACGCTTTACGTTATAGTCATAAGGTTTTGACAGCGTTGTAAACAACCACGCGAGTGACGCCAATACCAGGCATGTAAAAAATGCTGATAATCGCCTGCGTTCTGCTGCGGATAGTTTTACTATAGCCATGTTTTGAAGTTAAAAGTTAAAAGCCCAATAGCTTAAAGCAAAAAGCTGAAAGATAAAAGCCTGGAATTACCCATGCCTTTCGCCTTCAGCTTTTCATTGCTTTCTGCTTTAAGCTTTATGCTTTCGGCGGTGTGTTCAATGCTTTTGATGCATCTAACGATACCGATGATTTTTCGTAACGGGTTTTGTGGCCGCTTTCGTGTTCAACCAAAAAAGTTGTATCAGCAACTTCTGCAATTCTTCCGTGTGCACCAGATGTTAAAACAACTTTATCGCCTTTTTTAAGCTCATTAACATAGTTTTTCTGATCTTTTTGTTTTTTAACCTGCGGGCGGATCATAAAAAAGTAAAATACGACAACGATAAGTACCAGGGGTACGAAATTACCGTACGTTCCAAATATACTGCTTGCGCCTGCCGCTTGTAATAAAATAGTTGCTATCATGTTTTAAATTAATTTATTTTTTGTTTAATACTTCGCCAACCAGGTGCACTGCATTTTGCGGCGGATTGGTATTGGCAGTAATGGTTATCATTTTATCCTGCAAACCACTTTTTCCTGCACTGTTAAAAGTAACATTTATTTGCCCGCTGTCACCTGGCTTTATAGGGCCGCTTGGCCATTCAGGTTTAGTACAGCCACAGCTTGCAACAGCATTTGATATGATCAACGGTGATTTGCCAGTATTGGTAAAGTTAAACTTGTAATTTACCTTATCGCCCTGGGTTATCTTGCCGAAATCATGCATACTATACTCAAATTTCATGACAGGCGCGTTAGTAGCAACCGCAGCACCTGTGGTTGAAGCTGAATCGGTTGTACTAGCTGTTTTTGCTGATTGGTTACATGCTGATAATAGCAAACCTGCTGTTATTATGCTTAAAAAAAGTTTTTTCATAGTTTATTCTATCAAACCTCTTCCTATTTTCTTTATTTTATTCTGAGCTTTAAGCTCTATCAAAATTTTGTCCAAGATACCGTTTAAAAATGAATTACTTTTAGGAGTACTGAACTCCTTTGATATTTCCAGATATTCATTAATAGTAACCTTAACAGGCACCGAAGTAAAGTTAATAAACTCAGTAATAGCCATTTTCATTAACAAGGTATCCATCATAGCTATACGCTCAGGCTCCCAGTTTTGAGTTTTCGCGCTTATCATTTCCTGGTATTCCTTTTCGTGGCGTATGTTTTGCGTAAATAAATTTACAATAAACTCCCTGTCCTCTTCCCAATTACCGGTAACTTCGGCCAGTTTATTTTTCTCGTGCTCGTCAAAGGCAAAGTTTTTAAATGTTTTTGCTATTAAGGCCTGCAACACATCCTTATCAACCGCCCAAACAATAAATTTATCCTCAAAAACCTGTTCGGCTAATGACGATTTCAAAATTACCTTCTTAAATATGAACTTGATAATATCCTTATCGGTTTGAATAGTATCGCCTGTTTTTTGAAGATATTCGGCGTATTCAGGAGCGTTTTTCAGAATGTTAAACAATGTTTTTGTAAGCTCCGGTTCAAAGCTCCATTCAACTTTATATCGCTTTAGTGCAGTTAAATATTCTTTATTTTCTTTTAATGAAACTACAAACCTGTTACCTAATATTTTCAGATCGGGGTTCAGGTCTTCCTTGGTAGGCAAATGTTTGTTTGAACGTTCCGTTGCATCCGTTTGGGCGTAATCCACCACCTCTGAAATTAATGATAACATCCAGATATACATTTCATATACCTTATCAATGCTTTGCAACAAGTTTTTTTCATGTACCTTGACGTCGCCGCCATTAGTTTGATGATACGCGTACAACGCCTGTAATACTTTTACTCTTAAGTGCCTTCTGTTTAACATGTGTAAGAACGATTTTAGCCCGCCTTCTGGTGGGTTCTTTTAACTATTTAATTATTTATTTAGAATGATGATTTTACTTTTTTAATATCTGCTATACGTTTTTCGGCAATTTTATTTGCCGCCTCAATTGTTGAAATGTTTTCAGTCTTTGAAAGTTTTAAAATATTACGTGTTGCATCGTAAATATTTTCTGTTAGCTGTAATGTGCGCTTTTTGCTAAAGCCCATCAGCTCAGAGTAACAGTTTATTAACCCGCCTGCATTAATTACGTAATCGGGAGCAAACAGGATGCCTTTATCCAGCAACATTTGCCCGTGTATATGCTCGTCTTCCAGCTGGTTATTAGCCGAGCCGGCGATAATGCCGCATTTAAGCTTATTTATGGTTTGTGTATTAACTGTTGCACCTAATCCGCAGGGCGCATAAATATCGGCACTGATATCAAAGATATTATTGTTTGATATAGCCTGCGCCCCATACTTTTTAGCTACCTGGCCTAAACGCTCTTCATTAATATCGCTCGCGTAAACCATGGCATTTTCATCGCGCAGTAACCTTACCAAATTTTCGCCAACATGCCCTATACCCTGTACAATTACCGATTTTCCGGTTAAATTATCGCTGCCATATAATTCCTTTACAGCAGCCTTAATCCCCATGAACACCCCTTGCGCCGCTACAGGTGCCGGATCGCCACTACCACCTATACTTTCAGGCAAACCGGTAACATGCTGCGTTTCCATCCTGATGTATTCCATATCCTTCGGATTGGTACCTACATCTTCAGCTGTAATAAACTCACCATTAAGGTTTTTTATAAAACGGCCGAATTTGCGCAATAGTACCTCTGTTTTATCCTTGCGTGAATCGCCAATGATAACAGCCTTACCACCACCCAGGTTTAAACCTGCAATGGCCGCCTTATAGGTCATACTTTTTGATAGCCTCAGCACATCCTCCAAAGCATCGGCTTCGCTTTTGTAGGCCCACATGCGTGTACCGCCCAAAGCCGGGCCCAATGTAGTATCATGTATAGCTATGATGGCTCTAAGACCCGTGTCCGGATCGCTGCAGAACACAATTTTCTTATGCCCGAACGCCTCAAGCTGGCTAAATATAGAATCGTTTGGTGTCTGGTTCGGCATTATGGCTGACAAAATAAAATTGTTTTCAGGCTTTCGACAAAAGTATGGGTTTTTTTCGTTGCGGCAAAATGATTATGAGTCCGAAAGTCGGGAAAGTCCGTAAGACCGGAAGTTAAATGCAAAGAATATCTGTCACAGGCTTTCAATCTTTGCTTGATTCCAAAGCTTTTTACAAACTTTCGGACTTACCGACTTTCAGTCTTTCCGACTTATTATCTATTTTTGAGCTTTCGGACTTTCGGTCTTGCCGGACTTTCGGACTTCCATAAATATGAAAGACCTCGCTTACCTTAATAAATTCCTTTATAAATATCGCTGGCGGCTCATACCGGGTACCCTGTTTGTTATCATATCCAACATTTTTGGGGTTATGCCGGCATCCATCATCCGCATGGCCTTTGATATGGTAACCGAGAATATTGGCGTTTATCAGCTTTTTGCAGGATTTAACAGGCAGGGCATGATCTATGAGATCTTTGGATCGAGCCTGTTATTGTTTGGTATCCTGGTGCTTATCCTATCATTATTGAGAGGTCTGTTCCTGTTTTTTATGCGGCAAACCATTATATTAATGTCGCGCCATATTGAGTACGATCTTAAAAACGAGATCTATAACCACTACCAGGCATTATCCCTCGCCTTTTACCGCCGTAACAATACCGGCGATTTAATGAACCGCGTAACCGAGGATGTGAGCCGTGTGCGCATGTACCTGGGGCCGGGTATTATGTACACCTTAAATACCGTAGCGCTATTTATTATAGTGATCTATTTAATGCTGACGGTAAATGTACGCCTTGCTGTTTTCTCTATATTACCTCTGCCCATACTGGTTGTTATTGTATTTTATGTGAACAATGCCATCAACTCCCGCAGCGAAAAGATACAGCAGCGCTTATCCATCCTCTCCAGCTTTGTGCAGGAAAATTTTTCGGGTATAAGGGTCATCAAATCATATGTGCGTGAAAACTTTGTCCGCAAAAACTTTGCTGCCGAAAGCGAACAATATAAGCACCACTCTATGGAACTGGTGCAGGTACAGGCGCTGTTCTATCCAATAATGCTGCTGCTAGTTGGTATAAGCAATGTTATTATTATGTACGTTGGCGGTGTTGAGGTAATGAAGGGCAATATAACATCAGGCAATGTAGCCGAGTTTATCGTATACCTTAATCAGCTTACCTTCCCGGTAATAGCCTTGGGCTGGGTGACTTCATTAATCCAAAGAGCCGCGGCTTCGCAAAAACGCATCAACGAATTTTTGCATGAGCAACCCGAGATCATATCACCAGATGTGCCGAAAATAACTATTGACGGGCAGGTAACATTTAACAATGTGTCTTTTCTCTATCCTGATACGGGCATACAAGCACTATCGTCGGTATCATTCACTATTAATCCCGGCGAAATGGTGGCTATAATTGGCCGTACAGGCTCAGGCAAATCAACCATAGCTAACCTATTGATGCGTATGTACGATTGCACCGGCGGCGAAATACTGATTGATCAGCACCCATTAAAACAGCTTAACCTTGAAGGTTATCGCTCGCAAATAGGCTTTGTACCGCAGGAAGTTTTCCTGTTTTCGGATACAATTGCCAATAATATTGATTTTAGCGCTGATGTGCTGGATATGCTACGTGTGGAGCAGGCTGCAAAGGATGCCGCCGTTTACAACAACATTATCGAGTTGGAAAAAGGCTTTCAAACCCTTATTGGCGAGCGTGGTATAACCTTATCGGGCGGACAAAAACAGCGTGTATCCATTGCTCGTGCCATTGTTAAACAACCGCAGATCATTGTTTTTGATGATTGCCTTTCAGCAGTTGATACCCGTACCGAAGAGGAAATATTAAATAACCTGGGCAGCGTAATGCAGGGCAAAACCAGTATTATCATCGCGCACCGCATATCAACCATAAAAAGCGCCGATAAAATATTGGTAATGGATAAGGGGCGCATTATTGAGCAGGGCAACCACGATTACCTGATGGAACAAAAAGGCACCTACTTTGAGCTCTACGAAAAACAATTGCTGGAAGAGGAAGAAAACGCCTGATAATTAATTTTCTTATATTTACGGGCATTAAACCTCTATTAGCCTTTACATATGAGAAAACTAATTTTCATCTGCACATTATTAATACCCTTATTTGGCAAAGCCCAAACTTATACATCCTATAAAGCCACTAATGGCGTTACCTATCATTTAAATGATACGGTAAGGCTAGGCAAAGGCTCCGCCAGCGATGGCTCATTTCTTTATATACAGGACAGAGGCATACCCTCACCCCTGCCAGGCCGCCCTTCACCTTCGCATAATTTACCCAAGACATTTACTAATGGCGGTGTTATTATAAAAAACATAAAAAAGAGTAACAGAAACGGCATTGATAAATATGTATTAGTTGTTGATGCAGGCGGCTTATTCCGCTTTTCATTATATATTGATGATGCCATTTTAGCCTGCGAGGTTATGCCATGCCAAACTTCCGCTACAAAAGAACCATCGCCAACCTATGTTGCCGATGAACTTAAAAAATTAAAGGAGTTATTGGATGCAGGAACTATAACAAAAGCCGAATTTGATGCGCAAAAAAAGAAATTGCTGGGTGAGTAACTAATTTCCTTAGCTTAACGTATTAAAACGATAGCTGAAATAAAAAGCTGAGGACAAATGAAAATTTAATAGTAATTGTTTTAATTAATTTCAATTATATTTATTTAAATACTTGTAAATTGAAATTTTATTTATATTTATGCCAATCAAAACTAAACACAATTGATTTTATATGGGAGATTTTGACAACAGAGAGCGTGAAGAGGTATTCTCAAAGAAGGTAAGAGCAGGTAAAAGAACTTACTTTTTTGATGTAAAGGCAACACGATCAAATGATTATTATGTTACTATTACAGAGAGTAAAAAACGTTTAGAAGACGGAGTCTTTATCAAACATAAAATCTTTTTGTACAAAGAAGATTTTGAAAAATTTGCCGAAGGTTTGAAGGAAACTATCGACTATATAAAAGACAACCAGGAAGTAGTTGAAAAACGCTATGAGTTTAGCGAAACTCCTGAAGTAGCAAAAGCTTCAGCAGATGACGACTTCTCTTTTGACATATAACAGACCAAACAACTCAAAACTTTATTATAATTTATTGCAAAACCCTGCCATGGCAGGGTTTTTTAGTTTAGAAAAATTCGTTATGTTATTTGTGCAATATGCCATGCATAATAATGATAGCTACGTTAAAATAGATGATTAAACCCGTAACATCAACCAGTGTTGCCACAAAAGGCGCTGATGAGGTTGCAGGATCGAGCTTTAGCCTTTTCATTAGCAATGGC
This sequence comes from Mucilaginibacter mallensis, assembly GCF_900105165.1. Taxonomy (NCBI): domain Bacteria; kingdom Pseudomonadati; phylum Bacteroidota; class Sphingobacteriia; order Sphingobacteriales; family Sphingobacteriaceae; genus Mucilaginibacter; species Mucilaginibacter mallensis. The sequence goes on along the minus strand of NZ_LT629740.1, from coordinate 2,077,402 downwards.
AGCATGGACCCGGTAAGCGAGCCCCATAATACTATACCTATTAACGAGAAACCAACAGTAAACGCTATTAAAAGCCAATGAACACCATAAATAGTGCTGAATGAGCTCCAAACAACAATACGCAAAAAGCCAATAACACCAAGCGTAATACCCAGCATTAAACCTGAAAGTATTTCACGGCGCATTACACGCCACCAATCGGCAATAGTAACCTCGCCTAATGCCATAGCCTGTATAATAAGCGTTGATGCCTGCGAACCACTATTCCCCCCGCTCGACATGATCAGTGGGATGAAAAAGGTAAGCTGTATCACTATGGCTATTTCATCGTTAAAATACTGCATGGCTGTTGAGGTAAGCATCTCGCTTAAAAAAAGTATTACCAGCCAGCCCACGCGTTTTTTTACCAGTTTAAACAGGTTTATATCCAAATAAGGTTCATCCAACGCTTCGGTACCTCCTATTTTCTGAATATCTTCGGTATACTCCTCATTGGCTATCCATAATATATCGTCAACAGTAACTATACCCAACAATACGTTAGCATCATCAGTAACAGGCAGCGCGGTACGGTTATTCATCCTGAAAATATTTATAGCTTCTTCCTGCGGATCATTGGCGCTTAATGCTATCAGGCGGCCATCCATCAGATCGCTTACTTTTGTTTCGGGCTTAACCAGTAAAATTTCGCGTATCCGTATATCATCGAGCAAAACACCATTCTCATCGGTTACATAAATAACATCAATGGTTTCAGAGTTTTTGCCATACCGACGAATGTGCGAAAGCACACGGGTAACATCCCACTCCTTTTTTATTTTTATATAATCAGGTGTCATTAACCTGCCCACGCTATCTTCCTTATAGCCAAGTAGTGACAATGCTTCTTTCCGGTCATCTGGCGATAAATGCAGAATGAGCGCCGCAACAGCATCGCCATGCAATTCGCTGAATAAGGCGGTACGGTCATCGGGCGGTAGCCCATTAATGATCTGCGAAACCTTTTCGCCCGAAATATTTTTTATGATGCGCTCCTGTGTAGGAAAATCCAGAATGCGGAATACGTTAACCGCGCGGTTAACCGAAAGTGTATCAATAAATTTAGGGCCATATTCAGGAAGTTCATCTATCAGCTCTTCAACATCTGATATATTTAGGTTGTTAAGATATTCCCGGAGTTTTTTATCATTATTTTGCTCCAGTAACAGGGTTATTTGTTCAACCATTTCTTCCATAAAGATTCTCCTTTTACATATTTTGAAGTACTAATTTACCTAACAATCAGCGTGGGCAAAAGTCGGTTTAATTTTCAAATTATTAGGCGATTTTTTCTGCTATCTTTGCGGCGCTTTCAGCGGTTCGTGGATAATGGTTCATAGCTGCTAGCTAATTATTACTTCATGCTGTTGTTGCTATGAACTATCAACCATGAACTATGAACACAAAATAAAAAACAATGGGACTACAATGTGGTATAGTAGGTTTGCCTAATGTGGGTAAATCAACACTTTTTAACAGCTTATCAAACGCCAAAGCGCAGGCGGCTAATTTTCCTTTTTGCACCATCGAGCCAAATGTGGGTGTAATTACCGTGCCTGATGAGCGCCTTACAAAATTAACTGAGATAGTAAATCCAAAGAGCATTGTGCCCAATGTTATTGAGATTGTTGATATAGCCGGCCTTGTTAAAGGTGCCAGCAAAGGCGAAGGTTTAGGCAATCAGTTTTTAGCCAACATCCGTTCAACCAATGCTATCATACACGTTTTGCGTTGTTTTGATAATGATAATGTGATACACGTTGATGGTTCTGTTGACCCTATTCGCGACAAAGAGATCATTGATACTGAATTACAGTTAAAGGATCTTGATTCGATAGAAAAGAAATTGCAAAAGGTTGAAAAAGCAGCTAAAGTTGGTAACGACAAAGAAGCTAAAAAAACTTATGATGTATTAACTATCTATAAGAATCACTTATTAGCAGGTAAATCAGCCCGTACCGCTCCGGTTGAAGAAGAAGACAAAGAACAAATTGCTGATATATGGCTGCTTACCGCCAAGCCTGTAATGTATGTTTGCAATGTTGAGGAAAGCGCTGTAAATACAGGTAATGCTTATGTCGACAAGGTAAAAGAAGCTGTTAAAGACGAAAATGCACAGGTGTTAATCATCTCTGCACAAATTGAAGCAGAAATAGCTGAGCTGGAATCATACGAGGAGCGCCAGATGTTTTTGGATGATATGGGCCTTACTGAATCAGGCGTAAACAAACTGATAAAATCAGCCTATAAACTACTAAACCTGGCCACCTACTTTACAGCCGGTGTACAGGAAGTACGCGCGTGGACAATCACCAAAGGCTTTACTGCACCACAGGCTGCCGGTGTTATACATACCGACTTTGAAAAAGGCTTTATCCGTGCCGAGGTGATAAAATATGAAGATTTTGTAAAGTTCAATGGTGTTGAAGCTGTGATCAAAGAAAACGGCAAGTTAAGCGTTGAAGGCAAAACTTACATAGTTGAAGATGGTGACATCATGCACTTCAGGTTCAACGTATAGCTTTAAAGAGTCAGGAACTAAGATAAGCGTTAATTTTTTTGATTCCTGACTCTTAATTCTTGACTCTTTATTATAGTTTATTTTTGTCCCATAGCCTTTTGGTGACTACCTGCGCTATTACCTGTTCGCGGTAATTTCTGCTAATAGGGATGCGGTTATTTTGAATATGGATCTCATTCCCCTCAATGCCTTCTATTTTATTTACGGCAACAATGTAGGATTTATGCACCCGTATAAATAACCTTGACGCGAAATTCTCCTCCAAACTTTTAAGGGATAGCATGGTGATGTATTTACCTTTAAGCGTATAAATATTTACGTAGTTCTGCATGCCCTCTATATAAAGAATATCCTCAATCGGTATCTTTTCATATTTGTTGCCGCATTTAATGAAAAAATAATCCTCATCCTGCGCAGGTTTATCCGTGGTGGTTAAAGTGCTTTTATTTAATAACCGGTGATAATCCCTGGCTTTACCGGCCGCTTTAAAAAAGCGCTCGAACGTAATAGGTTTAAGCAAGTAATCGAGCACATTCAATTGAAAGCCTTCAAGCGCGTAGGTTGGGTAAGCTGTAGTTATAACCACCATGGGCGGTTGCTGCATGATCTTTAAAAAATCAATCCCGTTCATTTTCGGCATCTGTATATCCAGGAAAATCAGATCAGCGGGCTGGCGGTCCAGCAGTTGTAAAAGCTCGAGCGGATTTTCGCAGGTACCGTTCAATTGCAGAAAATCCACTTCTCTTACATAGCTTGCAAGCCCTTCTCTTGCCAGTGGTTCATCGTCTATTATAACGCAGCTTATATTGTTCATGCCATTAGTTCAAATGAGGGGCTAAGTTCCAGTTCAGACAACATCAGCTTAAACCGCACAGCAAAGCTGCCGGTATTTTGTGTTATTGATAATTCATATTGACCGGGATAAAGCAGTTCCAGCCTTCGCCTTACATTCTTTAGCCCTATACCGCCATAATTGATCACCTCCTGCAATTCTTCATCCCAGGTACTGTTATCCACATCCATTTCTAGTTGTAAGCCATTCAGTCGTATGTTAATATTGATCCAATTTTTACGGCCGCTTTGCCTTGATACATGCTTAAAGGCATTTTCAACAAAAGTCATCAGTATAAATGGCGCTATGCCCAACCGGGCAACCGGCCCCGGGTCTATTTCCAATGCAACCTCAAGATCATCATGTTGACGAAGTTTCTCCAGCCCGATAAAGTTTTCAAGATAATCCAGTTCCTTGCTAAGCGGGATCTGCCGGTCATTACATTCATAAAGTTGATGCCTCAGCAGCTCAGAAAATCTGGCCAGTGAGTCGGAAGCCATATCAGGGTTTTTATGGATCAGGAAAAAAATGGAATTTATACTGTTGAACAAAAAATGCGGGTTAAACTGGTATTTCAGAAATTTAAGTTCGGTTTCCAGTTTTTCCTTTTCCAATAGCTGCTGCCGCCTGGTGGTTTGCAGCCAGTTTTTGGTAAGCTTAATGCTCATGGCCAATGTCATACTGGCTAAGGTGGATGGTATGGCCTCACCCAGACAATTATATAAACCGCCATACGCCTGGATAACGCTTTTATGAATAAGGAACGCGCTCAGGTAATAGCCTGGTGTTATCAGTAAAGAGGTAATAGCAACAGTAGACAGCAGTAGAATAATATATATAACGAACCTGCTTTTTTCGAGATAGCGCGGGATAAGAAAGTACAAGTTAAAGTAAACCGCGATAGCCTGGAAGATGACATAAAAGGAAAACTTCACCAGCATCGGCGTAAAAAGAAGATAGGAAGCCGCTTTCAGTGGGTTGCCTATTGCTATCGACCACCATATAAAATGATACACGCACCAAAAAGGGATATGGTACAGCTTATACCTGATGAGCCAGTTTGTATCGATTTTGGGGATGGGCATAGTTAAAGGTACGTGAATTGAATGAATTGAGCATACACGATCAATGAACTGCTTTAATTAATTGACCAAATGCATTTATGGGCTGATGACAGGTAAATTCTATCATTAAAGCAGTGTTTTTAGCGTCCAGATGCAACTCATCAGTTATATACGCCCATTGGTCAATCCATTTTTTATAGGATGAATGTTTGATTTTTCTTTGAGGGAACAACCATCAAAATCATGAAAAACTTTGTCATCTTATTATTTATCCTTTTCACTTTACAACATGCCAGCGCTCAGCTGAGTGGTAAAGTAACAAGTGCCGATGGTAACCCTATCCCTTTTGCTGTTGTTAATCTGATACATAGCACAGATAGTTCATTTGTTCGTTCCACCGTAGCAAATGAACATGGATTATTCCAATTGGAAGCAACGACTCCAGGTGTTTACCTGTTAAAGGTTAGCAGCATTGGCTTTAACAACCAAACCTATCCTGCCTTTACACTTACCACCAGCAACCAATCGAAAAATTTCGGGACGATAATACTGCAACCTGCTGCGCGGCAATTATCAGATGTGGTTATCCGCGCAAACAAACCACTGGTGAGCCAGCAAAGCGGTGGTCTGGTGGTTAATGTACAGAACAGTGTATTAACCAAAGGCAGTTCGGTGCTGGAAGTATTAGAACGCTCTCCCGGTGTAATTTTAGATCCCCGGAACAACAGCCTATCCCTAAATGGCAAAAGCGGTGTAATGGTGATGCTGGATGGCAAACTGATCCGGCTACCGATGCAAGAGGTGGTGAGCTTATTAAATGGCATGAGCGCCGATAATATCGCCAATATAGAGCTATTGAATACACCCCCGGCTAAATATGATGCTGATGGCAGCGCTGGCTTGATCAATATCGTCACAAAAAAGAATAAAAAGCCGGGCACAAATGGTTCATATACTTTAACCGGTGGTTATGGTAAAGGCGAAAAGGCTTCGGCTGCGTTCAGCCTGAACCATACATCCGACAAAACAAATTGGTATGGCAATTATGCCTACACCCATGATCGCACCTATGGTCAACTACTGGCTACAGGCACTGAAGACGTGGGTGCCATAGGCGGCCCGGTTACAGTCCACTATTTTGGGGTTAGCAAGCCTATAACCAATCAGCAGCAACTAAGTACAGGTTTTGATACACGGTTAACGCCAACACTGACCTTTGGCAGCAGCATTGACTATACTTACAACACCAATGAGCAAAATCACAATAATAGGGGCTTTTACCAGCTTCGGCCTGATTCGGTATTGCTGTTCAATTCTGGCATTAAAGGAACAGGAAAGGGTCACGATCTCGCAGCCAATATATTTGCTGAAAAAGAGATCAGTAAAGGAGAAAATATACGGGCAGACGCGGATTATATTGATTATGCTGATAATGACCTCACCAACGTACAAAGCACATTTGTAGATAACCACGGCAATCCCGCAGGTGGAAATGACAGCCTGTATGCGCCCATGCAAAGAGATCGATATGTATCTACTGTGCATTCTGGCATTTTTCAGACAGATTACAGTAAATCCTTTAGCCAAAACATCAAATTGGAGACAGGCATTAAAGGAACATATACACGCAGCTCGGGCACATCGGGTATTGAGAACCTGAAGCAAGGTCAATGGGTCAGTAGCCTGAATACATCAAGTAGTCTTATTACCAAGGAAACAATTGGCGCTGCTTATGCCTCTTTATCGGCACAGTTGGACACTGTTACCAGTTTAGTTGCCGGCGCACGATACGAATATTCCGTTAACCGGGCAACGGGGATCAACAGGCAGCTTGGTAAGCTTTTCCCTAATATTTCTATCGATAGAAAACTCAGCAGCACAGAAGACCTGCAACTATCCTATACCGAACGGATCAGTAGGCCTTCCTTTAGCGATCTGGCTTCTTATATTACTTATAACGATCCGGTATCTGTATTTACAGGTAACCCCTATCTGCTCCCAACTATTACCCGGAACTTAAAACTAAACTATAGTAATCATGACTACCTTTTCTCACTGCTATACAGCCGGGATGATAACCCTATAGTACAAGGGCAGGTAGTAACGGGCCCGTCGAAGCAATTGGTTTATATAGCGCCTGAAAATGTAAGCTACCAGAATAATCTTACGCTACAGGCCAATATCCCTATAAAGGTTAATGATTGGTGGCAAATGAACTATAACCTAACCGGCGGCTGGCGGCAGTTTAAAATTGATTATACGCTGGTACCTGTTGCAAAATCATACCTGGGTTATAGCCTCAATTTTAGCGAAACTTTTCAATTGCCACGGCGCTTTACACTGGAGTTATCGGGTTATTATAACTCATTCTCTTATTATGGCGTATCAAAGGTTGATGGGCAGGGAATGCTTAACGCTGGCCTCAAAAAAGATCTGGGCGACCATAAGGGCAGCTTACAGTTAAGCATTACCGATATGCTCCGCAGCGGCAGCTATCATAGTTATATAGGCGCGCTTACCCGTGATGCTTTTAACTCTAAAATATACATCAATTATCAACCCGAAACGGCCATGATCCCCGTCATCAAACTAAGCTATTTTCGCCCATTCGGCAGTACACCGTCCCAAACCCGTAAAAGAAATGAAAACAGTGCAAAAGATGCGCAGGACAGGATAGGCAACTAGAGTACGCGCTTATTTCAGCGGTACAGCCGCCACACCTTCATTAGTGATATGAACGGGTTTTATAAATCCATCCGCATCAAAATACATATGATCAATACAGGTTACCCTATGGTTGGCATCCGTTTCGGTTAATGGCCTGCGATGGTAAACAATATACCACTCATCCGTACCCGGAATTTGTATTACGGAGTGGTGCCCCGCACCGGTTGCAATTCTAGGGTCTTGCTGCAAAACAACACCGATGCGCTTAAAAGGACCCGTTGGTGCGTTGCTCATAGCATAAGCCACACGATAGTTAGGCCCTCCCCAGCCACCTTCCGACCACATTAAATAATATTTTCCCTTCCGTGTAAACATTACCGAGCCCTCCACGTAATCCTGTGGGGTTATGGATTTATAGGTAACACCATCATCAAAGGGAATAAACCCTGTAAAATCTTTGTTTAGCTTAGCGATATTGCAATGTTGCCAGCCGCCATAAATAATATAATACTGGCCATCCTTATCCTTAAAAATAAACTGATCGATGGGTTGTGCACCGTTGTATATCTTACCGATAAGCGGCTTGCCTAAATAATCCTTAAATGGCCCCTCCGGTTTATCGGAAACGCCTACGCCTATGCCGCCAATCTCCTTTTTATCATCATGAATATCATTCGCCCCGAAAAAGAAATAGTACTTACCCCCCATCTCGGTTACTGCAGGTGCCCACATGGCGCGTTTGGCCCACTTTATTGATGCGGTATCAATAATATCAGGGTGCTTAGTCCAGTGTACCAGGTCTTTTGACGACCATGCATCCATATGTACCTGCTCATCATATGGCGCGGAGTAAGTTGGATAGATCCAATACTGCCCTTCAAATATCTTTGCTTCCGGGTCCGCATTCCAGCCCTGAATAACCGGGTTACCCGAATATTCCGTTTTTTGCTGCGCGATGGAATGCCCGCATATCGCAACAAACATTAATCCTAATAAAATCTGCCTGTAAACCGATGGAAATAATTTCATAGTAATTTATAAAGCGTAACGCAGGCAAATCTAATATTCTTGTCAGTAATAAAGCTTGAAAGATACTTTTTTACCTAAATGCATTATTTGATATATTATCGATTTGTTTCGTTAAGATTGAATAGCTTACTTTTACTTTACTTTGCAGAAAAAAACTTAACACATAATAAGAATAATATATACAAGGATTGTAATTTTACAGGTTGATTTAAACAAACTAAGCCTTAATTAACAATCTTTGGACGCTGAATTAAAATCCAGGGATAATAAATTAATCTTACGCAGCATTTCTGACACGAAAAAATAAAGAACAGGCCTATATTGATGAACGAGAAATTAATTAAACCCCTAACAGCGTCAAAAAACCTTTATCGCCTGTTTATCATTTCCCTCCTTTTTATGTTCCTGCTTGCTGTAGGTTCGCTGCTCCTGAAGTACTCTATTGTACAAAAGCTTGACAAGCTGAGCCAGGAGTTTAAAGAGCCCTCTAAAGCAGAAGATATCAGCAATATTCTTTTGGAACTGAATAAAGCTGAAAACGATTTCCAGCAGGCTGGTTTATATGGGCATAATGCCGAACTGGAAAGTTATAAAGCCCGGCTTAAAAATATTTTTAGCCGGATAACAGGTATCATGAAAGATTACCAGGCTGACAGTGCCAGTTATATCTCGGGGAGTAAGCAGCATATTACAGCATCTCTCGAAAAAAAGTTGTTATTATCCCAAAAGGTATTCGACTTGAAACATGATTTTGATTCCATTTTAAGAGTAACCACCATAGCAAGCATTAATACAACGGTGCCTGCAAGCGCAATCAATGCACCTCATTTCCAGCAGCATATTAAAGAAAAGAGTTCTGCCGACACTACCGTGAGTGTTAATAAGAATAAAAACAGCTTATTAAAACGTTTAAAAGATGCTATTGCCAACAAAAACCAGGCTACCAAAACATTGACCATTCGCCGGGAGAAACAGGTCAAAGATTCGGTCACCCGGTCGCTCAACAACAAGCATGAAAAAGTTATAGGAAAACTGTTAAAGCAGTTAAATGACCAAAACAACCGTCTTGTGTTATCCGATAAACAATTAATAGCGGCCAATCTTGGTTTGGTCGGACAACTCCATGAACTTTTACAACGATTAAAAGACATTGATTCTGATGTATGGGAAAGGGGTCGAAGTGAAATATTAAGACAATATCAATCCGCTACTGATGAAATGAATACGTTTAGCGGCATCGCCATAGCGATGGTATTAGTCTTTATTCCATTACTCATTCTATTTATCCGCAAAGCGAGGGAGGCAGAACAAAACTATCTGACAGAGAATGAAAGGGCCGTGGTACTGGCCGGTCAGAAATCAGAGATCCTGGCCACCATGAGCCACGAGATCAGAAATCCATTGACCGTAATCACCGGGGCCGTGTATATGCTTAATAAAACGACGCTTACTGCCGATCAGCAGAAAAAATTAGCCTCTATTAATCGTTCCTCTACCATGCTAATGGAAACGGTGAATAATATCCTGGATGCAGGAAAAATGGATCAGCAACAAGTTGACGTACTCACACTGGTTTCTTTCGATCCTTTTCATGAAATAAGGGAAGCCGTAGAAACTGTTAAATTTATGGCTGAAAACAAAGGGCTAATAATAACATCTGAGTTTGGCGAAAAAACAGGGTTTCTTGTTAAAGGAGATGCATTCCGGCTGAAACAGGTTATGGTCAATCTGTTAAGCAATGCCATTAAATATACGGATAATGGCAGTGTAACTGTTAAAGCACTGATACTGCCGGTAAATGAACAAACCCTTGAACTGGATGTAACCGTTACTGATACAGGCGTAGGTATTCCAAAAGAGTATCAGGCCAAACTATTCACCCGTTATTACCAGGCTAACCATGCCAATAAAAAGCCCGGAACTGGTTTGGGCCTTTTCATTTGCCAACGGCTCATCCACCTACAGGGAGGGAGCATAAGTGTTGATAGTGATGCAGGTAAAGGCTGCCAGATGAGGTTTAAAATCCCTTATCAAAACGATGCTATATAAGGTTTTATGTCTTTACAATCATCATCCCTTTACCTGCTTTCAGCAGTTCCCGTGTAATGTCCCGGGTATAGGCTTTGATTTCCTCCTGGAAACTTTCAACCGAGGCACCTGAGCGGATCTCCTCCAGCCTTTTTTCCCAGTTACCTGTCAGCTCCGCCTGCGCTATACGATGATCTTTTACCACATCATAAACTGCCAATCCGGTAGCAGTTGGTAACAGGTTCTTTTTCTCCCGCAGTATATAATCCCTTTTTATCAGTGTTTCTATAATAGCTGCCCGGGTTGCAGGTGTACCTAACCCGCTATCTTTCATTGCATAACGCAATTCCTCATCATCAATCTCCTTGCCTGCCGTTTCCAAAGCTTTTAAAAGAGAAGCTTCGTTATACATAGGTTTGGGCTTGGTTTGCTTTTCCAATAGGGACTTATCTGTTACCGGCAGGTTCTCACCCTGTTTTACTTTTGGTAGCGATGCATTTTCTTCCTCCTTTTTATCCTCATCCGGTTCATTAAAAACCGCACGCCAGCCGGCATTGCTGATAACCGTTCCGCTTGCTATAAAATTGCTGCCCGATTGTACCGTGATCTTCGTGATCTCCTTAATGCAATCCTGGTGAAAAGCTTCCAGCATCCGGCCCGCTACCAGGTCATAAATAGCTTGCCTGTCTGGCGATAATTGATAAGGAATTTCGCCCGTAGGTAATATCGCATGGTGATCAGTAACTTTTTTAGCATTTACGCTTCGTTTACTCAGTTTTGCTCCGGAAAGAGCAGTCGCCTGCTTACCGAACTCCGGATGGTCTTTAAATTTATCGATCAGTACCGGCACCCCTGCAAATACATCATCGCCAATATAACGGCTGCCCGTACGCGGATAAGTAACCAGCTTACTTTCATACAGGTTTTGTAATAAGGTAAGTGTCTGATCAGCTGTAAATCCTTTTTTCTTGTTAGCTTCCTGTTGCAGGCTGCTTAAGTCGTGCAGTAAGGGAGGTGGTTCTTTTCTGGGTTTTGCTTCTACACTTAAAATATGGCCACCATCAGGAACGCCGGATGCTGTATCCCTTACCTCATCTATGATCAGCTGCGCCTCTTCCTTTGTTTTAAATTTCTCCTCATTCAACGCGCGGAAGACCTGCCCGTCCTTATCCACCATGATACTCACCTGGTAAAAAGGTTCTGGCACAAAATTCTTATTTTCAAGATATCGGGCACAAATCATGGCCAGCGTTGGCGTTTGCACCCTGCCCAGTGAAAGAACGGAACGTGTACCGGCCGATAAACTCAGTGCCTGGGTAGCATTCATCCCTACCAGCCAGTCTGATTGTGATCGGCAATGAGCAGAATTAAATAAAGTATCGTAATCAGATCCCGGTTTTAAGTTCCTAAAGCCATCCTTGATCGCCTCATCGGTCTGAGAAGAGATCCACAGGCGCTTAAAAGGCTTTTTACATTTCAGGTAATAATAAATATAACGGAAGATCAGTTCCCCTTCCCTCCCGGCATCTGTCGCTACAATGATCTCCGTAGCTTCGTCAAACAAACCTTTGATAATATCCAGCTGTTTTCTTACACCCGGGTCATCCACCATTCCATCCTTTGTTTTTACCTTTCGAATAGCCAGCTTAAATTTAAGTGGCAGCATGGGCAAATTTTGAACATTCCAGCCATAAAAGCCATATTCCTGGGGGGCTGCCAGTTGCAGCAAGTGACCGAATGCCCAGGTGAAAGTATAACCTTTACCCTCCATATAGCCGTCTTTTTTGGTGGTTGCACCAAAAACTTTTGCAATCTCACGCGCAACGGATGGCTTTTCGGCGATAATGACTTTCATAACCGCCGAAAGTAGCTAATTGACAATGCAGCCACAAGCACTGTGGAAAAACTAAGCGCCTGTGAATGGATACATTTGCGCGCATTATCGTAAAATTGTAACAGATATGAAGCAGACGGATAGGAACCCGGTAATACAATTAGCCTTTGATTATGTGGAATCCACCAATACCATCGTTTTTCTTACCGGGAAAGCGGGCACAGGCAAAACCACTTTTCTGCAGCAGGTAAAAAAGGATGCAAAAAAGAAGCTGGCGATAGTTGCTCCAACCGGCGTGGCAGCCATCAACGCAGGCGGCATGACCATCCACTCATTCTTTCAGATTCCTTTCGGGCCGGTTATTCCGGGCGGCGATGCCCGGCCAGATGCACACTATAGCCCCGAAAAAAAAGCGCTGCTCTCTGAACTTGAACTACTGATCATCGATGAGATAAGCATGGTGCGGCCCGATGTGCTGGATCAGATAGATCTCATTTTACGGAATATTAAAGAAAACCCATATCCTTTCGGCGGCGTACAGCTCCTGCTGATCGGCGACCTCTCTCAACTCAGCCCTATTATACGTGACGAGGAATGGGCCATGCTGGGCCGGTACTACACCACCCCCTACTTTTTCAGCAGCCTTGTGTTACAAAAGACACCTTTTGTACAAATAGAGCTCGATCATGTATACCGGCAAAAGGAACAGGCTTTCGTTGATATCCTCAACGAAGTACGCAACCAGGCCATCAGCCCGGAAAACCTGGCGCTGCTAAACGCCAGGCACCAGGTGGATTTCCGCCCGCCTGCCGAAGACCCGTACATTACGCTAACTACCCATAATCGTATTGCACAGCAGATCAATAATGAATTGGTAGAAGCGCTGCCCGGGCAGGAATTTGAATTTAAAGCGACGATAAAAGGAGAGTTCCCCAAAGATGCCTATCCTACAGACACCGAGCTCAAGCTCAAAACGGGCGCCCAGGTCATGTTTGTAAAAAACGACAGTTCGGCTGAAAAACTATTTTATAACGGAAAGATCGGCACCATTACCCGCATTGAAAAAGATACGGTATTTGTACAGTGCGGCAATGATCGGGAGATCGCGGTTCAGGCGCTGGAATGGTCTAATATCAAATACAAGCTGGATGAGCAACAGATCAGCGAAACCAATGCAGGCAGCTTTGCCCAGATCCCGCTCAAGCTCGCCTGGGCCATTACCATCCACAAAAGCCAGGGCCTCAGTTTTGATAAGGCCATCATCGATATTAGCGGAGCTTTTGCCCACGGACAGGCCTATGTGGCCCTTAGCCGTTGCCGCACACTTTCGGGTATGGTACTCCGAAATCCAATAAGCGCCCAAAACATTATCGGCGACCCGGCAGTTGCACATTTCAATACACAAGCCAGACTGTTCCAGCCCGATGCTGAAAAACTTGAACTTGACCGGCAGCTATACCAAAAATATCTCCTGGCCGAACTATTCAACTTCAACGGTTTAAGAAACAGGATCGCGGGCTTTGAACAACTGATACCTAATCTTCACACTGACGTTTTATCAGTTGCAGCTAAATTTAGCCGACAGCTAGATACGGAGGATATAGAGCGCATCCGTAAAGCGGCTCATTATTTCCATTCAGCTTTGTCGGCGATCACCGAAAGTCTTCACGCCCTGATTCCCGCCCTGATTGGGAAATCAAAAGAAGGCGCCGCAAAAGCTGACCAGCTCCTGCAATGGATCATGGCCCGGATCAGTCTTATGGGGCATTTTTCTGAAACAGCATTTTCAGTTACAGCTTACCTTACTGCCAGCAAAAATACACTTGCTGCTGCATCAGCAGACAAAAGCCGTTCATATGTAAAAGCACTGAACGCCAAACCCAACGAAAAACTTTATGAGCAAATAGTAGCCTGGCTCAAAAATACTGCCGAAAAAGATCAGGTGATGCCCAATAGGATTATCTCCGAAAAAACAGCGGCTATGATTGCTGAAAAACTTCCGCCCACGCTTAAAGCGTTAAGCGCAATAAAAGGTGTCGGCCCGCAAAAAGCTGAGCAATATGGCCCTGAGCTCATTACCCTGATCCGATCTTATTTGCAGAAATCACAAAACCCGGAAATAGAACAGCGAAGTTTATTCTAAACATCAATAAATCAAATTGAATTTCCAATTTATTTACAATGGTTTCAGGATGTTTTTAAAATAATCTTTCATTTTCATTTTGAACTTATGTAAACGCGGAAATAAGTTATATTTGCGCCGCATTGCTCCCGTAGTTCAACGGATAGAATTATGGTTTCCGGTACCATCGATATGAGTTCGAATCTCGTCGGGAGCACCCAGCGGGACAACGTCAGATTTGAGTCAGTTGTCCCGCTTTTTTCACTATCTAAGTTGCTGTTAATCAGATAAATAAGGTTAAAAGCTTCAGTTAATTTAGTAGTTCGAAGCTTCAAATCCTCCAAAGTGAAGTTTTCGGCTAACATCGAACTTATCAGTTTTCTTTTGGCTTCGTTATCTGATTTACAGTAGATTACATCAATGTTAGTTAGCGTGTAAACGGCTTTCTCGACAACGGCATTAAATTCGTTTGCGGGCATTAAATCGCTTTTTAACTCAGAAATTCTCGTTTCCAATGTTCTAATAGCTGAATCTGATTCTTTTTTAATCTCTCTGTAATCAGCAGAATCTATATCACCATTTAGTAAAAGCTCCCTTGCGCGTGTCGTCTTATTTGTCAGCCCGGTGATCTGGTCAATATATTGCTTCCTGAATAAACGCTCGCTCTTGGTAACATTCTGGTAAGCATCCACAATTACAGTCTTGAAGAGTTCTGCTGTTGCGGGCTTCAATACATAATCTTTCAATCCGTCAACAAAAGCTTCATTTACATCTTCTGCTCTTTTTCTAAATCCGCAGCTGGAAGAACAGTGATAATAATGATAGTATTGTTTACAGCCTTTGGATGCACTGCCTGAAACGATTCTATTACATTTGGAGCAGATCAAAAAGCCTCTTAACGGCAGCATATCTAAAGAGACGATCTTTGTAGCGCCTTGCTTCCGTTTTTTTCGGCCATTGAGCGTATCCTGAACATCATAGAATAAACCTTCTGTGATCAATGGCTCATGCAAGCCTTGTACCCAATAGGTTTCTTCCTCCTTATATTTAGGAATAACTATTTTGCCGCAATAAACGGGATTACGAAGTGCAAGCCAAAAAGTGCTTTTGTTACAGGCCAAACCAAGTTCACGGGCTCTTTTCCATATTTGCTCAATAGAGAACCGATTCTCACTCACTTCTTTAAATGCCCATTGTATTATTGATGCCTGGGGTTCTTTTGAAACGATCCGTTTAATTCCACCCTCTAATATCTGATTGACATAACCGACCGGTGCCGTAGCCATAAAGCGTCCCTCTTTTCTCGCTCTGCGCATACCGTGGAATACATTAAGTGACCTGCGGTCATTCTCAATCTCCGGCGCGGTAAGATAAATAGCCAGCATCATCTTATTTTCAGGTACGGACATATCCAATGGCTGCTCGACAGCCTGCGGCTCTACACCAAGCACCTTTAGGGTATTGATCATCTGGTAGGCATCAGGCGCATTACGACTGAACCTGTCCCATTTGGTAAATAAAACCAAGTCGGTTTTACCTCGCTGCTTACGAAGCAGCGCAAGTAATTTGGCCCACTCAGGGCGAATAAAGGATTTTGCAGAGTGATCCTCGAAGATCACCCTGCGGACGGCGATTTTATTGATCTCGCAAAACTTAAGGAGCACCTCTTCCTGATTACGCTGAGAGTAACCTTTGTCTGCTTGTTCGTC
This sequence comes from Mucilaginibacter mallensis, assembly GCF_900105165.1. Taxonomy (NCBI): domain Bacteria; kingdom Pseudomonadati; phylum Bacteroidota; class Sphingobacteriia; order Sphingobacteriales; family Sphingobacteriaceae; genus Mucilaginibacter; species Mucilaginibacter mallensis. Next base: position 2,061,557 of record NZ_LT629740.1, on the reverse strand, counting down.
TGTGCTAACACGGATATATAAGTCTGCTGTTTTCATGTCTTAAAGTTCTGATTTACAATCAATTTAGCTAAAAAATACATCAAATCCAAGACTTCAGCCGCCTTTTTTTCATCTATTTCGATACCATTTTTACGCATAATTTCAACCGCTTTCGCAGGCGTTATATTTCTCTTTTCCGCCAGTTTATCCTTCATTATTATTCCAAAAGGAACAATAATGAAATATTCCGTTAAGGCTTTTAGGTGCCTTTAAGGGTCGGAACCTCAAATAAGGTGACCAATAACAAAAAGGTAAATTTTTTTTTCAGCCAGGAAATGAAGATGTTGTCCGCACGGAATGCTGCAAAGCTGCTTTCCGTGCTTTTGGCAGTGAGGTTGTCGGTGAACGGATATAGTGCGCAGCACGTGATGGAGTGAACCGTCTGCCGCAACTGCAAGGTCTTCTTTTATTTTGACAATCGTTTAAATGCACTCTCTCGCATCGTCAAGCTGAAGACTGCAAAAGCGCTTTCAGATCTGCATTCAATTTCCGTAGTGCCTGATTATCTTTTTCCAGTTCATACTTCCTGTAAACAGCCTCGTTGAGCTGGGCTGCCAGCGTTAAGGTGGTATTGCCTATGCCGGTTATGCTGAACAAGGATTGTGGGGACATCCCGTCCAGCAAGCCATCTTTTAGGTAATTTGATATTTCATTCGCCGCGTATTTGACCAGACGAACATCTTTACCTGCAGCATAAATAAATATCTCGGGGTCGATATCAAATAGTTTAGCCAACTTCATGCCTTTAACGATAATAGTTTTAATAATGGTGCTTATAATGCGTTTGGTTGCAATTTCAACCCAATCGAAAAATTGATGGAAGTGATTGAGGAAAATAAGAGTTTATGCAACGAAAAAGTTGCCCTCCTTGAACGCCTTTTACTGGCTGAAAAAGAAAAGAACGATCTTTTAAAAGGCAAATAAATCTTACGTGAAAGGATGCGCCCTCATCAGCGTCATCTAAAACGATCAGGCCCTTTATGCTAAAAAGCTGGCGAGCCGCTTTCTAGCGTATATCAGATATTACCCATATAGCATGCAGGCCTCTATTTTATCTCTTGCTTCCCTTTAGCTCGTCTTGCCATAGTTAATACGGAGACGGGTTAGCAACTTGTATGTTATGAATTCGTTCACTGCGAACTTGTTCGTTGTGAACTTGCCCTTTAAGAACCTGAGCGCAGCGAATCTGTTCACTGGAAACTTGATAATTCGTTCACCGGGAACTTGTTTATGGCGAACTTGATAATTTGTTCACCGGAACTTGTTCGTTGCGAACTTGATAATTTGTTCGAAACGAGTTTGTTCATTGCAAACTTGATGCATTGTTCACCGGGAACTTGTTCTTTCGGGATTTGTATGCAGATTTTTCCCGTGAGAACTGTTGATGAACGGGCGGCGAGTAAGATAGCTGTTCTTTGAATCATTTTATGATCAGAACTCCCATGCCTCAGATCGGCGTTATAAATCTCAATGCCTTAAATCCATGTTTGTAATCTTCTTTATCCGTTAAAAGAGGAAACGAGTTGCGAGTTTCCGATACTCCCTGGTCTTCGCGGAGGTACGGAGCGAAGTTCAGGGCAAGATTGCGACTGGCTGAAAAAAAATTAAGCGCAGCGATTTTTTGTCGGACAGGAGCACATCTTGCAAAGGGAAAAACCAAAAGTGAACTTTGGAACCAGTTCTCCTTGTTCCTTTAACGGGAAACGAACTTGTTCTTTCCAAACAAGATGTAGTCATCAGTTTTTCTTGGCCTACCCATTAGAATTGCTTTACGCCCTAGCAAATCTCAAGGATGATGATCTATATAGTTGACAAAGTTATCGGTAGTGGTTATAATTAATATAAGACTTATAACGAAGTTATTCCGGGAGATTTAACGCACTTAGGCACCAAAAGCGGAAGGCGGATGAAATGTCAAGGCCCACCACTAAAAAATCAATCAAAATGCTTCGATTGTATGCTTTACGTTTCATTCGCCGGTCGCTAACTTTGCCTAATGCGGTGAAATGGGAAGTAAAAAGTAAGGGATGGTTAAAGGCAAATCTGTTAGGAGCATAGCGAGTTTCAGTTTTGCTGTGCAGTGTGAAGACTGACAGTGAATGAACGTTTGTGACAACACGTGGTGTAATGAACTGTCTGCCGAAACACGGGGTTAGTTCATGCGATTCTTCAATTGGACGTTAGAAATATAAATACACAAATGGGCATGTTTTTCGCTGTTTTTACAGCTATAAATTGGCTTCGAAATGCTCACTATTTTGCTCATTTTTCCGCCATAAAACAATGTGTTTTGATAGTTAAGGGTATCTGTCCCACGAACAAGGTATCCCTGGGATATGATATTGTGTTATATAGGCGACGTTGGAGGAGATCCAGGTTTTGCTCGGTTTCAAAATTGGTAATCCTTGTTGTCGATAACCTCTATGTTTCATTTGAAAATTTGATGAGTAGCGAAATGAAGCGGGGACGCTGCTGGAGAATAATTCATAATTATTTCACAATCAATGATTTACATTTTGGCACAAGCTTGGTATACTACAGGCGGAATGAGTCAATAAAGTATTATGATTCTGACCAAGTATATCAACTGTCAGCTAAATCAAAAACAATGGAAATCGTCTACGTAACTACTCATTTGGTGATGGCAATTTGCATTATAAGCATTTTGCATTTGTGTTTGGGCCGTGAAACTTCTGGTGATGAGGAGAAATTACCGGTAACAGACCGATTTTACACGAGAGGGTTAAAATTGGTTAAGGTAATAGCAACGACGGCTTACAGGATAGCGATTGGCGTATTGATATCCTATTTAAAATGACATTTGAACTGCTTTTTAACATAAATAACTACATTATGAAAAATTCAATTAAAATCTGTGTTATTACACTCGCTTTATTTTCATTCGTAAGTCTGCATAGAGATTCTGATGAATGTGACCACTCCATTCCGGCGCAAGCTGTAATTATCACTACCTTTTCCACATGCTTGTATTTACGATTTTCTGTTTTACAACTTTAATGCTTCCTTTTCTAAATCAACGAGTTCTTTCATCTAATGTATGCTAATAATGTCATTTCATCTTTTTTAGATAATCAAGTAGGGAACCAGGCCTGTCGGTTTGTATCATCGTGGCACCGTGTGCAATCAGCCAGCCCCAACTGTCCTTTGTATTGCCATCTTCCCAGGCTATAGTATCATCATGCCCGCCATTGAGGCTCGGCCATAGAGCGTTGATCCATACTTTTGCTCCGTGATCCCTGATAAAATCGTTGTTTTTTAAAATAGAAGAGGTATCTGTTGGAAAGATCAATTCAAAAGCCACTGGTTTGATCTCTTTTTGATACTCATTAATGATTTGTCTGGCCCTTGGTTGGTTAATGTAGACCACCGGCATAAAAGTAATACTATCCAAAATAGCTGGGTATTTTTTCCGGACTACAGCGTATGGCTCGCTGGTTTTAAATATTGCTTGGTTCAAGGTACCGGTTTTTTTGAGTACTTTATAAGCTTCTTCATAATAAGGGAAACTTTTGTCCAGGTTAACCAGTATTTTTCCTTTGGCCAATAACATGACTTCCTCCAGTGTCGGTATAGTGTGTTTACCTGTCACGCCTTGCCCTTCCCGGAGGTGAAATTTCTTGAGCTGTGCAAGCGTATAGTCAGACGGCTTACCTTTGCCGTCAGTCGTCCGGTCAATCAAGTCATCATGCATAATGACTACTACACTGTCTTTAGTCATGTTGAGATCTACTTCTATAACGTCAACGCCCATTTCTATCGCCTGTTTATAGGCCTGTATTGAATTTTCAGGTGCGTTACGCCAATCCCCGCGATGCGCGGCAACCATAATATTTTTATCTTTTGGATTGTGTAACTGGCTGATCAATTTGCTGACCTGGCCTTCAGACCTACTGCAGCAAAGCAATAGCAAGCCTGCTAATATAATTTTCAGATATTGTTTCATAATGGAATAAATTAAAAGGGGAAGAGCTAAATAAGCTCTTCCCCGTAAGAAAGAATGGGAATTAATACCCCGGATTTTGCGTAAATCCTGATTTGTTGGTTGACAAATTCAATTCAGTTTGTGGTATTGGATAAAGGTACTGGTAAGCCTGAATGGTGATTTTGTTTAACCCGGAATTTTGCAAGGCACTTATTGCGGTATTTGTCCGTATCAAGTCAAACCAACGGTGGAGCTCCAAAGGTAATTCCAGCCTGCGTTCTTGCAAAACCGTTGTTCTGAATGTTGCTTGGTCTGGCAAATCAGCCTGCGTAAAAGTAGTGGCATCGGCCCTTGACCGTATTGCATTCAAATAAGTAAATGCATCGGGTGAATAGGCGACCTCATTTTCAGCCTCGGCATACATCAATAATACATCCGCATAACGCAACACAATAAAATCATTTCCTAATGTTTTATTATTAGGATCAAAAGTATCGTAGTACTTTTTAACTGGCTTATCGTTTGCATCCAACGTTACCGTGTTCAGCAAGTCGCGCCTCGTATCTGTTGAACCGTATGCACTTAGCAGTAGCGGATCTAAACCAGGTTGGTTGAAGTATGGATTCAGCGGATGCCCTTCATTTGCAATCGCTTTATTATATCTAACTGCGAAAATAATTTCCGAATTCATTTTATTATTCACATCAAAAACTGAAGCGATATTCGGCAATAGAGTATAGCCATAAGGATTGCCGGAAACGATCAGATCTTTTAATATAGATACAGCTTGCGAATATTTCCCTTCAGTTAAATATACCTTACCCAATAAAGCTTTGGCAGCTCCCTGCGTTGCGCGGCCTAAATCAGCAGCGTTAGGATAGCTTACCGGAAGTGATGATATTGCTTGCGTTAGATCAGCTTCGATTGCGCCATACACAGCTGGTACCGGACTCCTGCTCAGCGCTGCGGCATCAGTAGCCGTAATAGGTGCTAAAACCAAAGGAGCGCTCCCCCATAATCTTACAATATTAAAATAATTCAACGCTCTTAAAAATTTAAGTTCGCCGGTGTATTGAGCTTTTAAATTTGCATCGGTAACGACATCAATATGCACCAGGGTATTATTACACCGTGAAATTCCATTATAAATGTTTCCCCAAGTGGTCTGAATGTCCGTGTTGTCTGCTTCAGCTAAAAACTGGTCGATATTGTATTCCGTTCCGGCGTTAGCACCAGGATTTAAATCTTGCACGTTATCGCCCCGGGCTTCCATCAGGGTTGGGAAAGTGCCATTTGTTGTACCTAAGCCTAAATACTGAACTTGTAAGGCTGCATATGATGCGTTTACCGCGTTCCCGATATCTGCGGTGGTTTTATAAAAGGCAACATCAGTGGCCTGTGATTGCGGAACCAGCGTTAAAAAAGACTTTTTACAAGAAAAAAGTGCTATGCAACTAATGCTGGTTATAAATATGATTTTTTTCATTTTTTTTTAATCTAAATATTAAAACTTAACATTTACGCCAATAATAAAGGTTTTAGCCACCGGATAACTGCCATAATCTACCCCCGGAGTTAGCGGATTAGCATCTACGCTAACCTCTGGATTGTAGCCATTATACTTTGTGAAAGTGAAAGGGTTTTCAGCTGTTACATAGATACGCGCACTCTCTAAACCAATTGATCTTGTCATTTTTCCCGGGAGAGTCGCACCCAGTGTCAAATCCCTTATTCTAAAATAAGAACCGGGCGATAAATGGTATGTGGATATCTGTGCATTAAGGCCGGTTTCACTACGATCAGCTATTGCTACCCTTCCGTTGCCAGGATCAGAAGGTGAATAATAACGCTGTAAGGCGTCAGTAGTATTATTCGCATAGCTTTCAGTAGAATTATAATGCCTTTGAGCAATGTTGGCAATAGTATTACCGTAAACACCCTGAGCAGACGCACTTAAATCAAATATCCCATACTGCACTTGGGTCGAATAACCATAGGTAAATTTAGGCTGATAATTTCCGGTTATTGTTTTATCGTTACCATCAATAATCCCGTCTCCATTCACATCCTCGAACTTAAAATCGCCGGGATGTGCGCCAGGTACTTTTGCTGGTGTATTGTTGATGTCTGCTTGATCCTTGTATATTCCTGTTTGTACCAGTGTATAATAATTCCCAATTGGCTTACCCACCTCCGTGATGAAGTACAGAACGTTATTGGCTTTTGTGATTATAGATTGCTGACCACCCAAGCTCAATACCTTGTTTCGGTTGGCGGAATAATTTACACTGTTACTCCACCTAAATTTACCTATCTGGCTGGAGTTGGATAAAGTTACCTCAATCCCCTTGTTGTTTACCTTGCCGATATTTACTAATTGTGTTGAATAACCGGTTGACAAAGGTACGGGCACATTCAGCAGTAAATTACTGGTATTGTTGGAATAGACATCAATAGTCGCGTTGAGCTGATTTTTAAATAAACCAATATCGGTGCCCAAATTAAAAGCCGCGGTTTTTTCCCAACCTAAATTGGGATTGCCTTGGGTATTCTGAAACAAACCCGGTTGCAACGCCCCACTTCCCGAACCCAAAATGTAATTAGAAGGGCTCAAGGTTGATAAATAAGCGTAATTGCCGATCTGGAAATTTCCGGTTTGGCCATAACTTAACCTCAATTTAAATTGACTTATAAAATCCACCTTTTTCATAAAATCCTCATCACTCACGATCCAGCCTGCAGATGCGGATGGGAAATACCCATATTTCGTATTCGGCCCGAAACGTGAAGAACCATCAGCGCGAATCGCAGCCGATAACAGGTATTTGTCTTTATAGCCGTATTGTAACCTTGCAAGCCCTGACAAAAGCGACCATTCATTGATACCTGTAGTATTAGCAAAATTGGTAACCGTAGTTGCACCGTTTATAGTTTTCACCAAGTCATTCGGGAAACCTGTAGCGGCTATGTCGCTTTCATTGCTTATTTCTTTTTGCAGCGTATAACCAGCAAGTGCCTGTAAGGAATTATTGCCCCAGCGTTTTTTATATGTCAATGTACTTTCCGTAACCCAGTTGGTGATTTGGTTAGCAATGTATTCAGCAGTCGGAGTTGAAGGTGTTGTAAGTGTTAGTGGACTTGGGAATGTAGAGGGATTAAATTCACTTCGATTAAAGTCGCTAATATCTGTACCAAATGACACTTTAAATTTAAGATCAGGAATAATCTCATATTCCGCAAAAACATTGGTTAACAACTTTTTTTCGTAGGTAACATCTGTCCTAAGCATTGCCAGGGCGACTGGATTGATTCCGTTGGACTCGGAATACTGCCATTTATACTGACTAAAATTGTAACTGCCATCAGGATTTTTCACCGAAAAAAATGGTGAAGCCACTAATGCCCCTTCTATGATATTGTTGCTACCGTTATTAAAAGCACCTTCCGTATTATCATACTGAATAATCCCATAATTATAATTAACGCTCGCCCCAAGCCTTAAATGATTGTAATGCGCATCTACATTGATACGCCCGGCGTATCTTTTATAACCTGAATTGATGACTATTCCGTCTTGATCAAGGTAGTTGCCCGAAATATAATACTGTACGTTATCAGACCCGCCCGTCGCAGAAATTGTATGGCTTTGCATTGGTGCCAGCTGAAATATTGCGTCCTGCCAATTGGTGTTAGTAAGACCTTGCTGTCCGTTCAAATAAGGAAATATTTCAGGCGGTAATAGATAAGCAAGGCTGGTATTGGTTGGTGACTGGCCGAGTTTTGCAAGACGCGTTGCGTTATCATCAGAAGCGCTGCCTGTCAAACCAGCTGCCGCAAGCATATTAAAGTAGGTATTATTATGTGCATCATAAATTAACTGAGCATACTGTGTGGCATTTAGCATAGGTATCTCTTTCGTTACCGATTGGATACCATAATAGCTGTTCAGACTGATGGCTGGCTTGTCTTTTTTACCACGTTTGGTAGTAATTATCACTACCCCGTTTGATCCTCGCGAGCCATAAATAGCAGCCGCGGAGGCGTCTTTTAACACATCTATGGATTCAATGTCGTTAACATTGATCGCATCTAATGGATTTACTTTAAATCCTGGTCCGTTAACATCGTTATCCGATAGCGGTACACCGTCAACCACATATAAAGGATCACTGCCGGCGGTTATTGTGCCCGTGCCGCGAACTTTTATGGAAATACCTGCGCCGGGAGCACCATCAGGCTGCAAAACCTGTACGCCTGCCATTTTACCGGTCATGGCTTTATCTACCCCCGTGGCAGGAAAATTATTAACGTCGCTGGCACCCAGCGATGACACAGCCGTAGTTACATCTTTCCGGCTTTGCGTTCCGTAACCAATAACAACAACTTCCTTTAGATTACTGTGTTGCTCTTTTAGAATGATGTTAATTTCAGTCCGGTTCCCAACAGCCACTGTTTGGGTTTCATAACCAACAAATGAGAAGACCAATACAGCTTTTTCATCGGGCACGATTATCCGGAATGTTCCATCATCTTTTGTAGATACAGCTATTTGAGAGTTTTGAATTTTCACAGTTACGCCGGGGATGAATTTATTTTGTTCATCAGAAACACGACCCGTTATTGCGATGTCCTTAACGGCAACCTGTGTTGAAGTGATCGTAGGCGTTACATTTTTAACTTTGAGGACAACGAACTTTTCATCTATGGTATAAGTTAACGGTTCGTTTTTTAAACAAACGTCAAGTGCATTTTCAATAGTGGCATCTTTAACGTTGATTGTTACCGGTTTTAAACGGTTAACTACATTAGCATCGAAAACTATGTCATAGCCGCTTTGCTTACGGATTTCATCTATAACAGCCTTCAAAGGCGTATTAGTTTTGTTTATCGTAATCCTTTGTGCATAAGTGGTGGCGCTTACTTGCATGATACTTATTAATATCATAAATGCGGTAATTTTCATGACCAGGAGAAATTTAGGAGTGTAGGATTTCCTACAAAAATTTGTTGTACAAATTTTCATACATTTGAATGTTTGGGTTAATGATTTCAATAATTGGTTCGCACTTTTTACTGGGGAGTAACCTGAACATTGAACCAGGGGTGTTTGCTGCACTCCTGGTTTCTTTCTTTCAGTCTCCCGGCACCGTTAAGGTGATCGTTGACGTTGATTTCTTTTCATAATTTTAATTTATTTATCTATTTGAACGATCACTCAGTTATGTGTACTGTATGTCCTTCAATTTTGAATTTGACGGCACCAGTCTGTTCAAATGCGTTAAGTACTTTGTTTATATTTCTTGATTTGGAAAACCCTCCACCCAAAAGGATATTTTTAGGATTGTAATCATAAATCACATTAATGTTATACCACCTTGCAAGTTGCCGCATGGCGGTATGCAATTCTTCATCATGGAAAATGAACCTGCCACTCATCCATGCAGTTTCAGCTTCGCTGTCGGCAGTTTGTATTTGGAATGACTGCTGAGTTACCAATGTGTGCTGGCCCGGTTGAAGGAGCTTTTCGGTGCCATTTGCAATTACTTTTGCTGAACCTTCAACAAGCGTTGTTTTTATAGTTGGTTCATCCCCGTAGCTATTGATATTAAATGCGGTGCCAATATCCTCGACTGTTTGATTTCCCGCTTTAACAGTAAATGGATTGCTGGCATTGTGCTTTACTTCAAAGTAAACTTCGCCAGTGATCTCAACATGACGTTTGGAACCAGTAAAAACAGTTGGAAAAGTGATGGAAGATTTAGAATTCAACCACACCTTAGTTCCATCCGGTAATACCAATGGGTATGGGGAGGCTTCGCCAACAGCCGTTGAAAGAGTATTATATTGTACTTCGGATTTTGAACCAGAATGGGTGTAAACAACTTCACTTGCGCTGTTTACATTAATTTGCGTGTTGCCTTGTTGGGCCAGTTTGCCTGAAAGGCCTTTTGACAATATGATTTTTTGACCGTTTGCCAGGGTAAGCGTAGCCTGATTGCGACCAGGCACAATTTCCTGAGATTGAATTTGAGCAATTCGTCTCGGCGGGCTCGGTTTATGAAGCATAAAATAGCTTCCTGCCGAAATCGCCAATAATATGGATGCGGCGGCAGCTATACGCGGCCAAAGTGTTCTGGTTTTAGCAGGGGCATAAACCACCGGCTCGTCATTTTCGGTGATGCCGGCTTCTTCATTCATCACCTCAGTTAAGTAAGCATCAAGTTTACCTTCATTAACTAATTTGATAAAAACTTCTAATTCTTCGTCTGTAGCAGTACGGTCGGTAAATCGCTGTACCAGTAATTTGTAGTAATACTCTTCTTCCATTATTTAAGGTTACAATGGATAAGACGACACTCACATAAGTGGAGGGTAGTGAAAATGAAAATAAATTCTATCGGATCAAAAATGCCGCTATTACTATAGCTAAGGAGACACCGAGTTCAAGCTCTACCGACGTTTTTAATACTTTCATGGCAAAAACCATGTGATTCTTTACTGCACTTTTGGATACACCTAATTCGTGGGCGACTTCTTCGTAAGTATGTCCTTCCTTACGGCATAGGCGGAAGATTTCGCGGGTTCTTCCCGGCAGTTTCGCCAGTTCCCTTTGTAAGAATGCAGTGTAATCTGCATCCAGCAAACGTTCATCTGTTGCCTTGCGCTGCATGACAAAATTTTTCACCACTTCACCTATTGCTTTTTCTGAACGCAGGGCCGCTTTCAGACTGTCAAGTGTATGATTTCTGGCGCTAACCAGCAAATAAGCTTTGAAAGATTCCACATGACTTAACTGCTGGCGGCTATTCCAAAGCTTGATAAATATCTCTTGGGTAAGGTCATCAGCTAATTCGGCAGAATGAACGAATTTATATACAAACTGATAAATATTCCGGTTATAACGCTCATAAAGGACAGTAAATGCCTCAACACGGCCCGAGATTAATTCGGGCAATATTTCCTCATCAGAAAGTGTACTAAGCGGGTTCATTATTGGTAAAACAAATTTACTGAAATAATGCGCCAAATTAAATAATCTATTGTGAACTAAATATTAACAGATTATTGCCATGCAGACAATCATTAATCGGTAGCCATAAAAAAAATTTTGATGACCGATGTTTAGCAATTTAAACTATCACTAAACATTTTCGGTCAATTGAACAAAAAAACTTGTTTAATTGCCAACCACTCGATTGAGCTACTTAGAAAAGATTAGGGCAAAATATGCTTTTTTAAAACTTGTGCGCCCACCTGGGTTCGAACCAGGGACCAAAAGATTATGAGTCTTCTGCTTTAATGTACATCTAAAACTACCGAGATGCTTTAAATTACTTCGTCGTCAAGTATCCTTTGAAGCGCCTGCATGTCTTTACTTACTTTTTCATCAATGACCTTTGCATAATGTTGGGTTGTTTTTATATTAAGGTGGCCGAGCATTTTACTAACGCTTTCGATGGGGACGCCATTGGTTAAAGTTATTGCTATCGCAAATGTATGACGGGCCTGGTTTTGCTCGGTTTCAAAATTGGTAATCCTTGTTGTCGATAACCTCCATATTTCATTTGAAAATTTGATAAGTAGCGAAATGAAGCGGGCAAGCTGCTGATGAATAATTTACAATTATTTCATAATCAATCATTTATATTTTGGCACAAGCTTGGTATAACAACGACGGGATGAGTCAATAAAGTATGATGATTCTGACCAATATATCAACTGTCAGCAAAATCAAAAACTATGGAAATCGTCTATGTAACTACTCATCTGGTGATGGCAATTTGTATTATAGGCATTTTGTATTCTTCTCCCATGCCTTATGAAACTATTAGTGCCCCTAAAAAACTATCATCCACGAAACGATTCTATACCCATGGGTTGAAATTGGTTGAAGTTGCGGCAACGACGGCTTACAGGATAGCGGTTAGCGTATTGATATCCTATTTAAGATAGCATCTAACTACTTTTTTACATAAATATAGAAATGAAAAGTAGCTATCATAGCAAAACCGATGCGATCATAGATCTCCAGGAAAGAGGCTATGACCATGATTTTATTTTAAACAATGAATGCCTCCATTGTGTTCAGCAAAGTCAATTGGTCTGTCCCGATGACTTCGAAGTAACGGAAGCCTACCGTTTTGACGGGAAAAAGAAGATGTGCGACAATTACGTTATTTACGCCATAAGATTATTAAATAATGATATAAAAGGAATTTTGATGACGCCATACAGCACATTGACAAAGGGATTATCTATTCACTTGTGGTCAAAGCTGGCTGCTTATCTCAAATAAAAATTAAATACTCCGGAACAGACATTAAAAAGCATATCCCACCGCTAAAAAGTGACCTACATCACATAAATGTTGCCTTTCGTTAAATGTGATGTAGGTCACATAGGTACGTGAATTTTACTGCGGTAATTTGTCGTGTAATTTAAAATAAAAAAACAACACTATGAAACGTACAGCAAAACCACATTAAAACGGCCATTTTTTACAAATAATTTAGTCCAATATTAATCCACAGAAAAACAAAAAAATGAAAACAAAATCCATTAAAAACAGCGCGTTAAACAAGTATCTAATCGCAGCATTCATTATTATCTGCAGCTTGCTTTTACGGGTTAGCCCGCTAGCAGCGCAAACTTCGCACATTAAAAACATCGTGATCGTACATGGCGCATTTCAGGATGGTTCCGGATGGAAGGCTGTTTACAACATACTTACAAAAAAGGGATATCATGTAACTATCGTTCAAAATCCGCTGACCTCGCTAAACGATGATGTTGATGCAACCAACCGTATACTGGATCAACAAGATGGACCGGTAGTGTTGGTAGGCCATTCATGGGCCGGTGTAGTAATTACCCAGGCAGGTTTACATCCCAGGGTTGCCTCATTAGTTTATGTAGCCGCTTTTGAGCCGGATAAAGGCGAAACCGCAAATTCATGGTCAGAGACTCAAGCAAAAGCACCTTCAATGCGTGTTATAGCAGATCCAAAAGGGGTTGTGTTTTTTGACAGAACAACCTTCCATGAAGGTTACTGCGCCGATCTTCCTAAGGCTTTGGCAGATTTCATGAACGCTTCACAGCAACCTATCGTTGGATCATGTTTTGGCACAACAGTAACCGAAGTAGCCTGGAAAAACAAGCCAAGTTACGGGATAGTGGCTACTGAAGATCATGCCATCAACCCAATGACAGAGCGTAATATGTACAAAAAAGCAAATACTAAAATCACCGAGATCAAAGGCAGCCATGCTGTGTTTATCTCGCAGCCTGAAGCAGTTGCAGCAGTGATCATCAAAGCATCTTATGCAAAGCACTAAAAAGCTGATACCCTAAGTAAATCAAACGCCCGATATCCCTTTACGGGATCGGGCATTGATTGTAGCGTGCTAATCAAGCTAATTCATTAGTTAATCAAAATCTCAAATAACCAAAATCAAATAGCTATTTGATTTTTAAAACAACATCTTCTTATGAAACGTTTTTTTTTATTTGGCGTCGGGATTTTATTATTTGCCGGTGTCGCCAATGCACAAACAGCAGGTGGTAGTAAAGATTTCACCCCATTGCCAAAACCTGCTCCGGAAGAAAAAGTAGCCACTTTTGGCGGAGGCTGTTTTTGGAGTATGAGCGAGGCCATGTCTGAGCTAAAGGGTGTAAACAGGGTAATATCGGGTTATGCTGGCGGAACAACTAAGAATCCGACTTATGACCAGGTAGCATCACTTACTACCGGGCACGCTGAATGCTCACTAGTTTATTACGATCCAAAGGTGATCAGTTTTGAGACGATAGCCCGTGCATTCTTTTTTGCGCATGATCCTACGGAGCTTAACCGACAGGGCCCTGATGTGGGTACCGACTATCGTTCGATAGCCTTTTACCGGACCCCCGATGAGAAAAGTATTATAATGGGATTAATCAAAGAGATTAATAACTCAAAGCATTACCCGAAACCAATAGTTACCCAAGTGGTGCCATTTACCATATTTTATGTGGCTGAGAATTATCATCAGGGATATTACTGGCTCAACCCAGGTTCAACTTACATCATGCAAGTCTCAAAGCCGAAAGTAATCAAATTCGAAAAGGTTATGAACGCGGAATTAAAACCGGAGTTTCAAAAATAATAATTAAAATGACTGTCGTTCCGCCTAACATTTAACGAAATGCTTTCAATTATCTCTTGTATTGTTGTTCATCCGCGTTGTGCCGCTTTCTCATGATGTTTTACTTATGGGAGATTTGCAGATATTTGAATAAATAAAGTGTCAAAGACTCTTCTCCATTTTTTTGCACTTAACTTAGTATATACAATGGAAGCCAAAGAAATCTTAAAAGTGCATGTCGCTAAACTAACTGCGTTAACTGATGAGCAGTTTGATTATTTCTTTTCGCATTTTAAAAAACAGCGTTTTGAAAAAGGACAGGCTATCATTACTGAAGGCGATACGGTAGACTGTGAATACTTCGTGATTTCCGGTTGTTTAAAATCCTTTTTTATTAATGATGATCTGAAAATGTACATCCTGCAGTTTGCTATGCCAACGTGGTGGGCGTCTGATTTTAATGCATTGTATAATCATACCAAGGCTACCATCAATTTAGATTGTATTACCGATGCCGAGGTACTTTGCATTACCAACGGCGACAGGGAAAAGCTATGCCATGAACTTCACAATGTGGAGCATTTTTTTAGATGGAGAACCAATAAAGGATATGTTGCAGCTCAAAAAAGACTGTTATCCTTTATGAATAACGATGCGAAACACAGATATGAAGAACTTTTAAAACTATATCCGGAGCTTTATAACATGGTTCCTAAAAGCCTGATAGCTGCATATTTGGGTGTTTCAAGAGAAACCCTTAGTCGGCTATACCATCCATGAGGCGCGGCGCGGCTCCCAAATAATTTTTCCTTTCAAATGTACTTATCTACTATCGGATTACTGTCGACTATTGTATTCAACTAAAGCGATTTCTTTGATGGCAGTAGTACGGGTATCCGGTTTACACATTAAATTCGGGGAGCTAGCGCTCTGATTAGTTGCCTTGATTCCTGGAGTACTTCTTTTCGATACCCAACTTTTTCATTCGCGAATTCAGTGTTGAAGGATTAAGTTCCAGCAGTTCCGCCGCCCCGCCCTGTCCGTATATTCTCCAGCTACACCGCTCAAGTGCAACCAAAATATGATCCCGTTCGTTTTCAGTCATACTTTTAATGAGTCCTTGTGGACTCAGTGTGGTACCTTTACTTTGACCGGGTAATTTTAGTGAATTAATAATGGGCCCGTTCGTTAGTAAAACACTTCTCGCCATCAAGTTTTCCAATTCCCTTATATTGCCAGGCCAGTCATAGTTGAGCATACTTTGTATTACAGGATCAGCTACACCTGTGATCATTTTATTTTCCTTACGGGCATAAATGTTCACAAAATGATTAGCTAACGATACGATATCATCTTTACGTTCACGTAAAGGAGGGAGTGTGATTGGGAAAATATTTATGCGATAATAAAGGTCGAGCCTAAACCTGCCCGCGACTATCTCCTCTTCCAGGTTTCGGTTGGTGGCTGCTATGATACGAACGTCGATTTTTTTTGTCCGGCCTCCTATAAGCTCCACTTCTTTTTCCTGCAATACTCTTAGTAACTTAACCTGTAGTTCCAGCGGCAGTTCTCCAATCTCGTCTAAAAAAACCGTCCCTTCATTTCCTTGTTCAAACTTCCCTATTCTTTTATCTGTCGCTCCGGTGAACGCGCCCTTTTCGTGACCGAATAGCTCCGATTCAATCAAGTTTGCAGGCAACGCAGCGCAGTTTACTGCTACAAATGGCTTTTGTTTTCGCGATGAGACGCGATGAATACTTTGTGCTATCAGTTCTTTTCCTGTGCCGCTTTCTCCTAATATCAGCACTGATATATCTGATGTGCCCACTATTTTAACATTATCCAATACATCACGCATGCATTCACTGGCCCCAATAATTTCTTTGAATTCGTTTCCTGCTAATGAGCTTGCTGAAGGTTTTGAATTGCTAATTGGTCCCTGATTTTGACGATGTAAATACCAGGCAACATCCAACATCACCAATACATCTTTTTCGCGAAAGGGTTTTACCAGGAAGCCATATGGCTTGGTGGCCTTGGCGGCATCAAGAATTTGTTTGTTTGAATTTGCAGATAAAAACACAAAAGCGATACTTTTATCCCGTAGCGTTTTAGCAAGATCGATCCCGGTTAAATTGCCCTTTAAATATATATCCAGCAATACCATATCTGGCTTCTCATCTTCAATAATTTTTAATCCTTCGCTTACTGAACGGGCAATTGTACAAACCACGTAACCTGCTTTCCGAAGGATTATCCTCAGGTTATTAGCCTCAACAAACTGGTCCTCAACAATGAGTATCCTGATATTCATACATATATCTCCTTTGTTTGGGTTGATTTCAAAAAGCTATCCGGATCATTTAGGGCATCAGGTTTAAAAATAATGGTAATTTTGGTTCCATTGTCGATTTCAAAGCTAATATCAGCATCAATATCTTTACTTAGGCCTTTCATTAACTCCAGACCTAATGAGTCTGATTCTTCCCCACAAACAATTTGAGCCATTCCAATACCGTTATCCGCCAGTTCCAATTCTATTTGTTCTCCATTATCAACCATAGAAATTGAAATTTCACCTTTACAGTTACCCGGAAAAGCGTATTTGATTGAATTGGTTACCGCTTCATTCATGATCAGTCCCAATGGGATAGCGTGTGACAGGCTAAGATTTATCGGATCGATCTTCAGTTTGAATTCGATTTGATTTAAGGTATCGAAGCTCTCTTCCAGCGATTGAACTAACCCACGGATGTATTCCGACATATCAATTGTTTTAATATCATCAGACTGATACAATTTTTGATGTATCAAAGACATGGCATAAATACGGTGCCGGCTGTTTTCTATGGCTTTTAAAGCATCGTTTTCAAGATAAGCCGCCTGCGATTCTAATAAACAGATTACCGTGTGCAGATTGTTTTTTACGCGATGGTGAACTTCTTTCAGTAGCCATTCCTTTTCGGTGAGTAAATGCTGCAGCAACTTGTTTTTATGGGTTATCGATTCGTTGCTCTTTTGCTTTATCCGGTATTGGCGATACAATAGTACTACAATTACAATCAGCATCGAAACGCCAACAAGCGTAAAATCTCTCATCAAATTGGCCTTTTGAAGATTACCTTGTTCAAGCTCGTTACTTTTTTTTAACAACTCATTTTTTTGGTTTAATATTTTAATCTCCGCTATTTTTTTATCGGTTTCGTATTGAACCTCTAACTGCTTAAGCTGCTTGCTTTTGGTTTCGGTAAATAACGAGTCCTTTATCTTGGCATACTTTACATGATAATAAAGTGCCGCCTTGTAATTTCCCATAGCGGAATCAAGTTTAAACCATCGCCCGTAAGATTTTGAAATCAGTGTCGGCGAGTTAGCGTACTTCTTTTTGATGATGGCCTCGTTTTTAAGCAAATACGAGCTTGCTAAGCTATATTGCTTAGTTGCTGTAAAATATTCTATCAAAATATCATTAACCTCAACCAAATCGGCAAAATCATTCGAATGCAGCGAAATTATTTTCAAAAGCTTGTCGGCATACGTTTTAGCCTGTGGGTATAATTTCAGCCTAGTATAAAGGGAACAATAGATGGAGGGAATGTGCGCAATATAAGCAGGGATTTCCGTTTCGAGATATTTCGGATCGACACTTTTTAAAAGCGCGAGCGCTTCGTTGTATTTGTGCAGCCCCTGATAGGTCATAGCTATATTTGAAGTTATCAGTACGACACTTGCACGATCATTATACCTTTCGGCTATTTGCAAGGCGTTTTTAAAATACCCTATAGCCTTTTCCCGTTCGTTCAATTTATCTAATATTACAGCTACCACATTATTAATCTCACAAAGCTGCATGGTACTGTCTTTTACACTTTCGGCTGTTTTTAACGCCTCAAGGCCATATGTCAAAGCATTCCCGAAATTGCCGGTCATGCCATACAGACCTGAATATATAATATAAACACCCTGGATCTGTTTGTAATGAATTGATTGATAAGCCTGGAGAGAAAGCTGGATACTTTTCAATCCCTTGGTATATTCTTGTTGCGTTGAGTAAAGATCGGCCAGGGATTTATAGGCATAAGCCTTTAATTCCACATGGTTTGATTGCTCCAGCACCTTTACGGATTCCTCCCCGAGGCGTACTTTCTCCGGGAGTTGTTTGGAGTCGCTATAATCATAATATTGGGCCATCTCTAAATAAGCGAGGCCCAAATGATACTTATCCGTTGTGTTCTTTAAAAGGGTGATAGCTATTTTGGCATTTTTTTTTCCATCATTCCTTTTACCTCTTTCCCGGTCAAGCATCGATTGTACTAAAGCGATGTACCCATTAATCCCCTGTGATTTTATTTTAGCATTAATAACCTTAGCCTGACCTATAAATACTTCAGCACTGTCGAGATCGGCCCTATGTTCCCCCGTTTTTAAAACGTTATACGCCGCCAACCTTAGTAGCCGGTCTATTTTTATGTTATCATCACTTTTTCGATATACTGATTTTAACAGCTCTTTTGCTTCCTGCGGAGAAATATTGTGCGTTATATCCTGTGCACAAACAATATTGATCATGAATAGTAACAGTGTGGTGAAAACAAATATTTTCATAGCTCTTCAGCATTAATTTAATGATTAACTTAACTCCTCTGCCTTCTACATGTGTTTAAGATTAAGCGAAAGCTGACTTTCGACCGTTGGGCTTATCGGCATTGGAGCCGGAAAAATATTGTGCAAATCCGTTTGCTAAAAACAGCATAAATGTCAAAAATAATACGGAAGAGATACAATAAGGCTTAAAACAATATCGCTTCTTTTTGTTTCGTTTCTCTTCCATATGATAAATTTAAACAGCAGGCATTGAGAATAAATTTGATTTTCGATATAAATTTATGATGTTTTCGTTAGAATTAATAACGTTATTTTCTCATCCCGATATATCAAGATTGATTTCCATGGTTTCATGATATATCAAGGTTTTAAGCAATGGCAAAACAATATAAGTCACTGATAACAAGAAGCTTATTTGTGGCATGAAAATGGGTTGGCCATAACAGAAATAATTAAAAATTAGCTTATTAAGCACTATAAATTTCACCCTGCTCACGATGGATGACGTAAAAAAACTATTAGTCCAGGATGTGCGGGAAATGGTAGCATTATGTATGTTCAAGAAATACATACCTCACCACACAATGTCTAAATGTGACCTACATCACATAAATCAGGCCCGTAATTCAAATGTGATGTAGGTCACACAGTCACCCGAAAAATGCTACCGTACTTTGTTATATAATTAAAAAAGATAAAAAATGAAAACTCAAAAATTTGAAATCGTAAGTACCCAAAGCAATATTGATTGGGTAGGCAAAAAAGTAACCGGCGCCCACAATGGCACTATAGCTGTTAAAGAAGGTGAAATTGTTTTGAATGACGGTAAACTTACCGGCGGTAAATTCATTATCGATACTGGATCTATCAAAATACTGGATGTAACCGATCCTGCAACAAACGCACAATTCGCCGGTCACCTCGCTTCTGATGATTTCTTCTCTATTGAAAAATATCCGGAAGCAATATTAGAAATCACCTCCGTTTCGGGCAACCATGTTGAAGGTAACCTGACCATCAAAGGCATTACCCATCCTGTTGGTTTTGACGCTGCAATCAATGTAAACAGCGATGTATTGACTGCAACCGGCAAACTGTTAATTGACCGTACCAAGTATGAAATGAAATTCCGTTCAGGTAATTTCTTTAAAGATTTGGGCGATACCCTAATCTATAATGATTTTGAACTGAATGTAAGCGTAACTGCTAAGGCTGCCTAAAAGCAGTTTTAGCATAAAAATTAAAGCCATGCCATACGTTAAAATAGAAGTAACCCGTGAAGGAGTTACAAGAGAACAAAAGCAGAAATTGATTAAAGGGGTAACCGACCTGCTCAGCGATGTATTAAATAAAGACCCTCAATTGACCTTCGTAGTGATCCAGGAATATGATCTGGACGACTGGGGCCATGCCGGCGAACAGGTATCAGTGCTGAGGGAAAAAGGTATAACTGCTGAAAGAAAAAAATAAAATGAAAAAGCAAACAATAATAGTCACCGGTGCTTCGTCGGGCATCGGCAAAGAAGTAGCCCGACACTTTTTAGCCAATGGCGACAATGTAGTGATCAATTCATCAACTGCTGAAAAATTAGAGCAAGTTTACCAGGAACTGGGCGCAGGCGAAAACCTGGCGATGGTAGCCGGCGATATAAGCGATAAAAGAACTGGCGAGCAACTTTTAGCAACTGCCTTGGAAAGATTTGGTTCGGCAGATGTGCTGGTAAACAATGCCGGTATTTTTGAAACCAAACCATTCCTTGATGTGGACGAAGCTTACCTTGACCGCTTTCTAAATACAAACCTGAAGGGCACTTACTTCACCACACAGGCCATTATTCCTCAAATGCTGAAGCAGCATGATGGCGTAGTGATCAATATTGGAACTCCCTTGGTGAATCACGGTCTTGGCGGAGTGCCCATTACTGCACAAATGGCATCAAAGGGTGCAATACATGCACTTACTATACAGCTGGCAGCTGAGTTTGGTAAAGATAACATCAGGGTGAATACAATCGCGCCCGGCACCATCCGCACCCCAATGCATGGTGATAAAGCCGATCAAACCGCAGGCTTACATTTACTGAACCGTGTTGGCGAAGTGGAAGATATTGCAGAAATGGTTTTTACCGTTGCAAAGAGTAACTTTATTAACGGCGCCATTATCAATGTAGATGGAGGTTTGGGAGCCGGGCATAACCTTAATTAATTTGAAAACACTTTTATTGACCGCTTTTTTGACCTGCACATTGCTGGTATTAAAAGCACAAAATTTAAAGAAAATGGAAAACAATCAACAAGATTCCTTAGCAATCTCACAAGGATTGGAAAATTATTATTTCAAAGAGATATACGAAGGAGATGTAACTGTGTTGGGCAGCATCTTTAATGCCGACACCTTATTGTTCGGTGATGTAAAGGGACAGCCTTATGCCAAAACCCTTGATCAGTATCTTGACGGCGTTGCCCACCGTCAAAGTCCAAAAGATTCAGGCAAACCTTTTAAAGGAACGATTATTTCTATTGATGTGGTTAACTCCATAGCTGTTGCCAAAGTACATGTCAAAATGTACGAGTTTAATTATGATGAGTTTCTTTCTTTTCATAAGATCAATAGCCGCTGGGTGATCGTTACTAAAATGCTCACCGATGTGACCGAGTAAATTTTAGCACTATGTGGTATCAAACAAAAGCATCTGAAATACTGGGTATACAATACCCCATCCTCCAGGGACCCTTCGGCGGAAATCTTTCATCGATCCGATTGGTTGCGATAGTATCAAATGCTGGAGGGCTTGGGGGCTACGGCGCTTATACATTAAGTCCACAGGAAATCATTGAGGTAGATAAGCAGATCAAATTGGCAACCAACAAGCCCTACAATATTAATTTGTGGGTTTCAGATACAGATGCTGTGGATGGCACAGTTTCAGACGATCTGTTTAAAAAAGCGCAGGAGTTATTCAAGCCTTATTTTGATGAGCTTGGAATAGACTTACCTGGAAAACCGGCATCGTTCAAGTCCCGCTTTGAAAATCAGGTCGAAGTGATCCTGCACCAGCGGCCACCTGTTTTCAGCTTTATGTTTGGTATTCCATCTGCCGATATCCTCGAACAATGCCGCAGACTTGGAATTGTTACCGTAGGTGCCGCAACCACCCTTGACGAAGCCATAGCGCTGGAATCAGCCGGAGTTGACCTGATTATCGCTTCTGGTTTTGAAGCAGGCGGGCATCGCCCGTCATTTCTTGCGCCAGCAGAATCATCTACGACCGGAACATTTGTATTGCTTCAACTGATAAAAGAAAAGGTAAAGACACCAGTTATAGCTGCCGGTGGTATCGCTAACGGTAAAGGTGTTGCTGCAGCCCTGGCACTTGGTGCAGATGCAGCGCAAATTGGTACTGCCTTCCTGGCAACCGATGAATCTAATGCCACAGCCATACATAAACAAATGTTGTTTTCGGATGCAGGTAAGTACACGTCACTATCGCGGGCATTTACCGGAAGATTGGGCAGAGGAATTACCAGTCGCATTGCAAAGGACCTGATACACAAAGAAAAAGCTTTTCTACCCTTTCCATTGCAAACACAGTTTATGTCGCACATAAGGAAAGCAGCTATAGAACAGGAAAAATGGGATATGATCTTATTCTGGGGCGGGCAGATAGCGCCGATATTAAAACATACCAAAGCCGCTGAACTGATGAGGTCTATACTTGAAGAAACAACGGCATACTTTGACCATTTAAAAACCTGAGACAGCGAAAAGGCAATCAATACTATAAACCCCAAGGAACTACTATTACGAACACGCAGCATCTATTGATTGTGTGCCGGATAACTATAATCTAGAATCATAAATTTTCAACCCTATAAAACAAACAAAATGAAACGTACAGCAAAAGCACATTGGAATGGTAACCTTAAAGACGGCAAAGGAGAAATATCTTCTCAAAGTACCATCCTTAACCAAACACCCTATTCGTTTAAAACACGATTCGAATCGGGTATCGGCACCAATCCCGAAGAATTGATAGCCTCGGCACACGCAGGCTGTTTTACCATGTCAGTAAGTGCGACGCTTGAGCGTGCAGGCTTTATAGCCAACGACCTGAACACCGAAGCCACCCTTGATTTGGATATGGTTAACCTTATGGTTACCGGCATTCATTTGGATTTGAAAGCATCATTAATCGACGGTGTATCTGCCGAAGCTTTTCAGGAAATTGCCGAAGGCGCTAAAGCCAATTGTATTGTATCCAAAGCGCTGAGTGTGCCTATTACTTTAAGTGTTACCTACCAATAGCGAGGGAGGTTTAATACTTTTTGGCCATTTTTTATCCAGGTAGTTGCAATTGCAACTACCTGGATAAAAAATGGCGGGGGGCGGAAATGATACAGGGTCTCTGAATAAAATACTATAAAAACACAATATCATGAATACTTCAAAAGTATGGTATGTAACAGGGGCCTCCCAGGGATTGGGACTTACGCTTGTAAAAAAATTGCTTGACCACGGCTATCGTGTTGCGGCAACTTCACGCGATGCACGTACCCTGAGCCAGGCGGTCGGCTTGATAGACAAGGACCGTTTTCTTCCGCTTGCTGTCGATTTAAATAACCTGGATTGTATTGATGAATCCATACAGCAAACCCTTGCAGCCTTCGGGCGGATTGACGTAGTGGTTAACAACGCGGGCTATGGAATGGCCGGAACAGTGGAAGAAATAACCCAACAGGATATCAGGAACATTTTTAATGTTAACGTGCTTGCAACCGTAAATGTGGTTAGGGGGATCCTGCCGGTGATGCGCAGCCAGCGATCAGGTTACATTATAAATATGGGTTCGGTGGCCGGTTTTGTGGGTGCTCCGGGATGGGCCGTTTATTCGGCTACCAAAGCCGCGGTAGCCGCTTTTTCCGAAGTGATCTCGCTTGATGTCAAGGAATTTGGAATTAAGGTTACCGTAGTTGAACCATCCGGGTTCAGAACAGGGTTTTTAACCAAAGATTCTCTGGCATATACCGAAAGTAAAATTGACGGCTACCAGGCTGTTAAGGATACGCAGGAACGGTACCTCGCAGCCAATGGCAAACAACCAGGCGACCCGGACAAAGCTTCAGAAATATTGATAGAACTGGCCGAAAGTGAACAACCGCCGCTTCACCTTTACCTGGGGCAGGATGCTTACAACCGGGCCTCAGATAAATTAAAAGCAATGACAGTCGAGCTGGAACAATGGAAAGAAACCACCATTGAGGCAGATTTTAAATAATGTTTGCCGCCAAATAACAAACAAAAGTTACCATGGAAAAATTAAAAGCCTCGCGGTGGTTTGCATTGCTAATCGTGCTCGCAGCGCCATTCCTTTCGTTGATGGATATATTTATCGTCAACATAGCAATACCTGCCATAAGAAAAGGATTGCATTCAAGTGATGCAGAGCTTCAGATCGTTATTGCCGGCTACCTGTTGGGTTATGCTTCTTTTATGATAACAGGTGGCCGGGCAGGCGATCATTTCGGCCGGAAGAAAATATTCCTGTGGGGGATGGCGGTTTTTACCCTTGCATCTTGCTGGTGCGGTTTATCCCGCTCGGCGTTCGAACTAAATACTGCAAGATTTTTGCAAGGCGGGAGCGCGTCGTTTATGGTTCCGCAGACGATTTCTTATATACAATTACTCTTTACCGAACCTAAAGACCGGGCAAAAGCCATCGGCACGTTCGGACTAATACTGGGCCTGGCCAGTATGTTGGGACAATTCTTAGGCGGCTTTTTTACATACTACCATTTTGCAATTGCCGGATGGAGGCTTATCTTTTTTATTAATCTGCCAATTGGTATCGCAGCCATGATCGCAGCCTGGTTTTTCATTGAAGAAATCCCGCTTCATATAGGGGCAAAATTCGATCTTTCGGGCTCGGTGATTCTTTCGCTTGCTTTGTTTGCGCTGATCATCCCCATCATCCAGGGGCGCGAACTGGGCTGGCCTTTATGGTGTGTTTTAGGCCTGATACTTTCATTTGTGTTATTTGCCTGGTTTATCGTCGACCAGAATAAAAAACTAAAAGAGAAGAAGGAGCCGCTGGTTGATCTGAATTTATTTAAGATCAGAGACCTCAACATCGGGTTGTTGTGTGTGCTTTTTTGTTACATGGTTTATAATTCCTATTTGCTTATCAGCACACTGGTGTTGCAGAACGGTTATCATTTCAACGCACTGTTGACGGGATGTATGTTCGTCATGTTCGGGGTCGGCTTTTCTTTCTCTTCATTTTTTGCTATGCGGTTAGTAACCAAAATCGGCAAAACGGTATTACAGGCAGGAACCATAGTGATGATGATTTCCCTGGGCCTACAGATTTTTATGTTTTCAGGTAGTATCATCGCTCCGCAGATCGTGTTTTTACTGGTACTATTACACGGTATGAGCGCCGGATGGGTAATGCCGCCTATCATGAATGTGACGCTCAGGAGTGTTCCGCACCATTTCGCTGGTGCTGCTTCGGGCCTTTATGCTACTGTTCAGCAAGCGTCCGGAGCTTTGGGCGTCAGTATTATTGGCGGCGTTTTCTTCAATAAACTATCAGCAAACAAGTCCTCACCAGATTACCATGTCGCGTTCAGGAACGGAGCGGGTTTGGAACTCTTGATGCTCGGGATCATGTTTGTCCTTCTTTTGTTCATCCCATCCGGCAAAACGTCCGGCCATTATATAACAGAATAATTTTTAATAACAGTAAACAACGATAGCAATGAAAAACAACAAACGTACCCTTGCCGGTGCAATGATCTTCGGTATTACGTGGGCCCTTATCCTGCTTACTTCCCCAGGCTCTGCCCAAGCGCAGCAGCCGGGCACCAAGCGCACCGAACTACAGCGGCACGATCTCAGTATTCCAGGACGCGAGGCCGTCCAGGTGCGCATCGATTTCGAACCGGGAGCGGTGGCACCTAAGCACACACATCCGGGCGAAGAGGTTATCTATGTCCTCGAAGGTTTGCTGGAGTACAAGGTCGGTGAAGAACTGCCGAAGACCCTCAAGGCAGGCGATGTCTTATTTATCCCGGCTGGAGTGATTCATTCAGCGAAGAATGTCGGTAGTGTCAAGGGGAGTGAGCTCGCAACGTATGTCGTCGAAAAAGGGAAGCCGTTAGTCACGCTGGTCAATTGAGCACTTATTGAAATCGTGAATCCGAAATACTGAAAAAAAATCAAGCATATGTCAGAACAACCACAATATAACCGCCGCCGCTTTTTAAGTGCGGCCGCCGTTACTATCGCAGCTGGGCCGCTCTTCATGATCGGTTCAGCAGATGCAAAGCCTAACAAGATCAGACCAGCAGATGGTCTCTCATTTAAATTGAGTATGAACAATTCATTCGGCACGATAAAACAGATCAATGCCGGCGTTTTGAATGTTGGATATGCGGAAGCCGGATCTTCCAATGGCCCTCCGGTAATTCTTCTGCACGGCTGGCCTTATGATATATACAGCTTTGTAGATGTTACCCCTTTGCTGGTCGCAAAGGGGTACCGGGTAATCGTACCCTATCTGCGCGGTTTTGGAACAACCCGTTTTCTTGCAGATGAAACAATCAGGAATGGGCAGCCTGCTGCGATTGCACTCGATATCATCGCTTTGATGGATGCACTTAAGATAGAAAAGGCCATCCTCGCCGGGTTCGATTGGGGCGCACGCACGGCAGATATCATCGCTGCGCTCTGGCCTGAACGTTGCAAGGCACTTGTCGCTGTCAGCGGCTACCTGATCGGTAGTCAGGCAGCCGGAAAAATACCGCTACCGCCATCGGTTGAATTTCAATGGTGGTACCAGTTCTACTTCGCGACCGAACGTGGCGAGGCTGGCTATGGCAAATACCGCCATGATTTCAACAAGCTGATCTGGCGGCTCGCATCGCCGAAATGGAACTTTGACGATGCCATCTTCGATCGCTCGGCCGCAGCATTCGACAACCCAGACCACGTCGCCATTGTTATCCACAATTATCGCTGGCGACAAGGCCTTGCGCAGGGGGAATCGAAATACGACCACCTGGAAGAGCGACTCGCCAAAGGCCCGGTTATCACCGTGCCCACGATTACCCTTGAGGGTGATGCCAATGGCGCACCGCACCCGCAGCCTGCGGCCTATGCGAGCAAGTTTTCGGGCAAGTATGCGAACAGAATCATCAGTGGAGGAGTCGGACATAACCTGCCACAGGAAGCACCGCAGGCATTTGCCGATGCCATCATCGAGGCGGATGGCTATTCAAAATGAACCAAATTTCAATTAAATAAAGTATCTCGAAGAACAATTAAAGTCCTAAATGCCAGCGCACTGAAATTAAAATATAATTATTATGGAAAATGAAAAAATAATTATTGATTCAAGCTTTTCGGCTATGATCAACGCACCAATTGAAAAGATCAACATCCCGGATTGGTGCTTCACACTCTCTGATCAAGAATACCAGTCGTGCTCACCAGCTCATGTTGCAGCAGGTTTTACAACATCGCCCGAAGGCAAGCGAATGTCTATAAATGTAGAGGTACTTGGTGGCAGCCCAATGGTTCAGCATTATGTAGAACAACTGGCTGAACCGACATACCTGATCCTGGAATCAATTTCAGATGTATTCACGCCTACCGGTCGTGTCAATATCTATGTTCATTGGGAACTCAGTGTAAAAAAGATCGATGATAATACTTGCGAATTTACAAACAGGGTAATTTCAAGACCTACTGAAGGGCTTATCAAGGCTCTTGAAAAACAAGGCATCCCTTTTGAGCTATTTAAAACCCAGCGCCAGCCAGTATCGATCTATCACAATCAAACGGAAACGCCACTGTTCGCAAAAAGCATCGAACGACACGCTTTAGAGAAAAATTAGCAGCGTTTTTATTTGATAAAACAGACAAAAATGAAAGTGCAAACCTATCAGCGAGAGAGAACAGCGTTGCTGTTTATCGATCCCTATAACGACTTCCTGTCGGACGGCGGAAAAGTATGGCCGAGGGTAAGAGAAATTGCCGAGGCGAATAATTTATTAGATAATCTTCGGACAATTGTTAAGTCAATTCGCCGGGCAGGCATCCGGATATTTATCGTTCCTCATAAAAGGTGGGAACCAAAAGACTACCAATACTGGAAATATCCCAACCCGACCCAAGTGGGCCTCATGGACAGGCATACCTTTGAAAAGGGTACCTGGGGCGGAGACTGGCATCCTGATTTTGCTCCACAGGAAGGTGATATCGTAGTGAAAGAACACTGGGCCCAAAGTGGTTTTGCGAATACCGACCTGGACATGCTACTCAAACAGCAGGGTATCACACACGTAATTGCCGTTGGGCTGTTGGCCAACACCTGCGTGGAAAGCACCTGCCGTTTTGCAATGGAACTCGGATATCATGTAACCCTGGTCAAGGATGCAACAGCGGCCTTTACACCCGCAATGATGCACGCTGCACATGTACTAAACGGGCCTACGTATGCACACGCTATTACAACTACCGGGGAGCTTATTGAAGAGTTGCCAGGTTCCCCGGAACCCTGAATATTAACTCATTTTATGGTGTAAATGATCGCTCGTGCAAACTATTTTAAGCCGAATAATAGCAGAATATAAAAAACACTTATAACAAACAGGTTAAGAAATACTTAAAAATCAAAATAATGAAAAATGTAAAAACAGCGAAATATCGCCCGGTCAGCAGGTAGCCCTGGTGCAAAATTTAAATACAATAATGCGTCAAACTAAAAATGTAAAATTATGAAAATCAACAAAATTCTATTCGTTGTTACATCTCATGATGAGTTGGGTAACACCGGCAAAAAAACAGGCTTATGGATTGAGGAATTCGCCGCCCCTTATTATAAGTTTCATGATCTTGGAAAGGAAATTGTTATAGCATCGCCCAAAGGCGGGCAGGCACCGATTGACCCAAAGAGCGACCTGCCGGAAAATAAAACTGAAGCTACCATGAGATATTACAGTGATAAGGAGACTCAGGACAAGTTAAGCAATACGGTATTGTTGAGCGCCGTTTCGGAAAGCGACTTTGATACGATCTTCTATCCGGGCGGCCATGGTCCGATGTGGGATCTCCCTGATGATAAGGATTCCATTAGGCTTATTGAAGCATTTTATAATAATGGAAAACCCGTTACGTTGGTGTGCCATGCTCCAGTGGCTTTAAAAAATGTAAAGACTCCTGACGGCGAATGGCTGATTAAGGAGAAAAGGGTAACTGCTTTTGCCAATACAGAAGAAGAGACCGCGCAACTGACACATGTGGTACCTTTCCTATTGGAAGATATGCTGAAGGAAAGGGGCGCGAATTTTGAAAAAGGAGAAGACTGGAGGCCTTTTGTAACCCGCGAAGGCCTGTTGATCACAGGCCAAAACCCCGCCTCATCCGTTTTGGCTGCCGATACCTTACTTGATTATTCAGAAAGGTTGTAAGCGTATCTTTTTGATTGAATTGCATAATTATGAAATTTTAAAATCGATGACCTTTATATAAAACACTTAACCATGGAAAATATTAAAGATAAAGTAGTTATAATCACAGGAGCAAGCAGTGGTATCGGTGCAGAGACCGCCCGTAAGTTAAGCGCGCTCGGTGCAAAAGTTGTTTTGGCCGCCAGAAGAGAGGACCAGCTGAAATCCCTGGTATCGGAACTGGGTGAAAATGCCATGTATGTCGTAACTGATGTGACCAAAAGCGCCGACTTGAACCACCTCGTTCAACAGGCTATCAATAAATTCGGGCACATTGACGCATTGTTCAATAACGCAGGCATCATGCCGCTCTCATTTTTCGATGAGGGCAAAATCGATGAATGGGACAGGATGATCGATATCAATATCAAAGGTGTGTTATACGGTATCAATGCGGTGCTTCCGCATATGCTAGAAAGAGGCCAGGGCCATATTTTGTCAACCTCCTCCATTGCTGGAATCAAAACAACACCCGGTATCGGAGTTTATTCGGCAACCAAATTTGCAGTACGGGCTATCATGGAAACGTTGCGCGAAGAAGTAGCCAAGACGATTAAAGTGACGACCATTTATCCGGGTGCCACACGATCGGAGTTAGGGCATGATATCACGAGTCCCAAAATCAAGGCCGCCTTTTTCAACTCAAGTGCTCCCCCTTCACCCAAGATGGATGAGTCGGCTATCGCCAACGCTGTAATCTATGCGATCAGTCAGTCGGGTAACACGAATGTGAACGAGATCGTGCTCAGGCCCCTCGGTCAAACGAGGTAAACCTATTCTTAATAACAATTATTTAGTAAAACAAGTTGGCATTTTTGCAGCTTGTTTTGGTGGGGTTTAGAATCCGGGTTCCATAGGCCTTTGGCATTTCGATGACGGTCTTTGTGGTGTTAATGGCTAACTTCTTTAAGTTCAGTATGGTCATTTGGTTGTTTCGCATCTTCGCGATTGCCATACTTGTCTTAGCGATCTTAAATGGCAAGCCCAAAACCGGCAATAATCTTTAGTAGCTTATTAAACCTGACGAGGCCAAATAATTAAGTTATTGGCCTTTGTTCAATAATTATTATTTAGTTGGTTCAAACCCTGTCTCAGGACAATATCTATTCTCCCGAGGTTGGGCTCGAACCTCTTTAGAAATTAGCTAATTCTCTTAGTTGGTTTAACAAAGAGTTCGAAAAGTGTATCGTCGGGAGCACTTAAGGAAATGGACTTAATTGGACATTTCCTTTTTTTATAAGTGCAATCATCTAATTAATAGACAGATAAGACCTGTTTTTAATCACAGAATTAGGGTTCGAACTTTTTCTCACACTCTATTTAAAATAGGAAAAGTGGTTTTAAATCATTTAAACTCAGATTTAGGTGTCCAAATCTCGTTACGGTGTTGTATGAGCCTATGTGACCCTGTTTTTCAAGTCTAACTACTATTACAATTTCGAAGAAATTGTTTTATTCAAATTAAACAATTTGTTTTGCTTTTGACTTTCGTTATATAATAGTGCTTCTAATTGCTTGTCCTGATGATAAACATCGGGATAATTGATTACTATACCTTCCCTTACAACTAGTGTAAGATGCACTCTTTTACCGGTGGTGCTTATCCATCGTAAACGTTCCATATTAATTGCCATTTTACGAATCAATCCTTGTGGTATTACATAACAATCGCCACTGCGCTGGCCCACTAAAAGCCGCATGTGATCCTGCAGATCAACATATAGTTTAGCATTGGGCTGTACCTCATCAATACAGGTTAAAAAAGCATTGCTTTGTAATGCGAGTAATAATACGGCATCGGCTTTAAACAGGGTCGAAGCATCAATTCTTGTTTCGGTGTAAACCGGGTTAAGTTTACCGTAGTGGAGATCATTTATCAAACGGATTATTGCATCGGTTAGCAATATATCATATGTTGCTTTTTTCCTATCACTGCCGTTTTCAATAAGCCTATGTAGGGTTGGATATAGTAACAGATCCGCGTGATAGTCGTCGTGATTCAACCCATATTGTTTTATGCAATCCAATAATAGCATGGCATCCCAGGCATGTGTTTTTACTGTATCCGGCGCTATCCAAGCCAGTTTATTGCCATTTTGCTGATAAAAGCGTTCAACTAAATGCGGGTAATATAAAATGGCATGCTGCCTTTTTATGGATAAAGCAATTACATTTTGGGCCTTTAATTGAAATGGCATAAGCAAAACAATAAGCAACGATAGACTAAACAACTTTTTTACAGGGTTCATATCGCTTTCATTTTAAGTTGAAATTGAACACATAACAAGTCCTGGGTTTTTATGATCCCCCCGAGTTTCCGCGGAGGAACTAAATTAAAATCTGAAAAGTCCAGGTCCCTTGACCCGAGTAAATGGATCACCTTGGCTGAATCTGCCGAAATTTCATAGTTGATCAAATACAACTTCTTTACCCCTGCTATTTCAATCTCCACTTGCCCGGTAATAGATATTGGCTTATTGGAAAGCTGCGGTAATCCGCTTAATGATAAAAAGCGGATATGGAGCCTCGGATATTTTTTAGCCTGCAAAGTTTTCTGCAGGTCATGTGTCATCATGGCTTTATGGCAATCAAAGCTGAGTACAGCCGGGTTAATGCTACCGGACAACACAACTCCTTTTTCACTTTTCCAAACCGTTAACGTATCTGATTGGTCGCAGTTGGGGATATCGCAGGAGAACTTATCAATATTAGTGCTCCCGTTTACACTCAGGCTGCTGTTTTCGCTGATGAGCCATTTGGTTTGAGCGCTTGCAGTAAGACTCATCAGCAGCAATCCGATAATTATTTTACAGGTCATGATTAAAACCCGATTGAGGCCTCTAATACTGCGCCATGAAAGTTACCTCCGTTAAGAATATTAGCAGCCGGGTAACCCTGGTAATTCTGATTCACATACTCTGCCTTAGCCATTATGTTTTTGGTAATAAACCAGCCTAATGAACCTGCTTCGCGGTTAACCGTAATGTTTGATGTGTAACCTTGCAGCAAAGCCGTTACAGTATTGTAACGAAAGCCAACCCAAAAGTTTTCTTTGCCCTGCGGGAACCTGTAGATCAGATCGGCTGCATATTGGGTTGCTTTGCGCTGGTCAACCTCGGTGATCGCGCGGCCCTTAGCGTCTTCTGCCGTTCCGAAAAACTCAAGTCCTTTATATTTAAGGAACAGATTTACCATGGCGGTATTCACCTCTTCGCTAAAACCCGGGTTTAATCTTCCTGAAAACGGACTGTAATCATTCTCACTGGTAATGGTTGTGCCATTGGCTATATTTTGGTTTTCCATTACGTTAAAATAATGTGAACCGGTACGGTCGCCACCAAACAACGTACTGCTGTTAGCACTATGAACTGTATAAGCTGAGCCGGTGATCCTTACACGCAAGTCCTTATTTACCTGTTTATCAAAGCCTATCTTTCCATGAAAGGCTGGGTCATATTGATTGGCTTTATTGGTGGCTGAATCAATTTTTGTACCGGCAACTACGGTGGCATCCAATTCGCCGTTAGTCATGCCGCCCATGATAAAGAAACCAGAGTGGGTATGCACATAAACCTCGGCACCAATCTCGGTAGCAAACTCATCCATAATATAATTCTCAATAAAAGGGTTATATATGGTATTACCGCCATCTGATCTTCTGAAATGCTGATCGCCATAATCCACATCAAACTGGCCAACCTTAATGGTAACGCTTTTCATGATCTCATTGATCACGTCACTTTTAAGGAATAGCAGCTTATCAAACTGGATATAACCGCCTTTTACCCAGGTATCTTCATGATGCCGGGAGGCCAGGTATAGCGTAATATTCATGCGTATACCGTCTTCCAGTTGGGCATCCACATTCAGGTTAGCCATAGGTAGCGCGAAACCATTGGTAAGCGGCTCCAAACTATTAACATTACCAGTAAAACCGGTTTTTGTCATGGGTGTAGCGGTATTAAAGTTCCGTAGTGCCTGGAATTCCATTTCGAAATTCCCGCCGACTTTCACTTTTAACCCCGTAAACGGGATCGTATCTGCTTTAGAGGTTTCAAACACATTTATGCCCCTCATATCATTAGGACGGAAATATTGCAATTGTTCCTGCGCTTTTACTATACTGGTAACCAGGCACAAAAGCAGGATAAGTTTAATTTTCATTTTGTAGGTAGATTAATGTTATATGATTAGTGATTAGCTTATTTTTTTATAAACCAGCGTAAAATTGAGCGTAATGGCATCGCCTGTTTTCATGGCCCCGAGCATAAAGGTTGGTGGCTTTACGGCGTAATCGGTCATGTTCAGTTTTTCAGAACCCGTGCAAGTAATGGTAGCATCGGGGTTGACAACGCATTCCACATTCATGATTACCTCTTTGGTTACACCGGCAATAGTTAGGTTGCCATGCGCTTTTACCAGGTATTTGTTATCCTTTTCAGATGTTACTGTTGCTGATGTGAGTTTATAATCGATGTCTTTGTAGTCCTCAGCCTTTAATGCCTTGTATGCATTCTTGTTCAGGCCGCCTTCGCTGCTTTTCAGGTCTGCTACGGCCAATGTGAATGTTAGCGATTTAACGGATGAGAGCTGCCCCCCGCTGCCTGATTCAAAGTGGAAATCCGCATCGCCCGAAAAGGTTTTTGCATCCATTGTCCAGCTATGCAAAGTAGATGTTCCAGACAATTTCATGTCCATATCCTTTGAATCGTTGATCTTATAGATAGATTGCGCATGCAGCATGCAGCTAAATCCTATGATACAGATCGCTGTAAGTATCAGGGTTTGTTTAATATTATTTTTCATGGTTTTTTGATTATTGTGTGTTATTAATTTTCCAGTAATACCTTTAAAGCTTTTTCCCTTGCCGCATGCTCAAACGTATCATAGGCCTCGATCATCTGATCCAGTTTAAAGCGGTGAGTAATCAGCTTCTTCGGCTCAATTCTTTTTGATTGAACTGTTTTAAAAAGCATAGGCGTGGTAACGGTATCCACTAACCGGGTGGTAATAGAGATATTCCTGTCCCAAAGTTTTTCCATATGAAGGGTCACGCTTTTTCCATGTACGCCGATATTAGCAATGTGCCCGCCTGCCGAAATGATCTCTTCACATAATTCAAATGTTGGTGGCACGCCTACTGCCTCAATAGCTGTGTCAACACCTTTACCATCGGTTAGCTCCATTACTCTTATAAGCGCATTTTCTTTGGCACTGTTAATGGTATGTGTGGCGCCGAATGTTTTGGCAACTGCAAGGCGGTTATCATCCTGATCGATCACAATAATTTCTGCCGGAGTATAAAATTGTGAGGTTAATAAGGCGGCCATACCTACCGGACCAGCGCCTACTATGGCTATGGTATCGCCCGGCTTTACCTGCCCGTTTAATACGCCGCATTCAAAACCGGTTGGTAAAATATCGCTCAGCATCACCAATGCTTCTTCGTCTGAACCTGCAGGTATTGGGTAAAGACTGTTATCAGCATAAGGTATCCTTACATATTCAGCCTGGGTGCCATCAATCATGTAGCCCAGTATCCATCCTCCCTTTTCGCAGTGCGAATACATGCCTTTTTTGCAATACTCACATTTGCCACAGGAGGTAACACAGGAGATGATCACATGATCGCCTTTTTTAAAGTTGCTCACTGAGCTCCCAATCTCTTCAATAACTCCTACCCCTTCATGCCCTAATATCCTTCCGGATGCAACCTCTGGCATATCGCCTTTCATAATATGCAGGTCGGTGCCACATATGGTAGTTTTCAAGACCCTTACAAGGGCATCGGTTGATTCCTTGATTGCTGGCTTTGGCTGTTCTTCCCACGATTTCTTTCCCGGGCCGTAATACACTAATGCTTTCATATTTATTTTTTAAGTGGAATGATATAGAACAAATGTACCCCGGCATCGAACTTCAGTGCCTGATAAGCATCACACTTACAAATGATTAAGGTCATATAAAACAGTATTCATCAAATAAAAAATGCCCGTCAGCATTAACCTGACGGGCATCTCTCATATTTAGCTTGGATAATATATTAAAACACTGCAACCGTTTCCTGAACAGCAGCAGATGGGAAGATCAGTAAAGGTTTGTTTGAGCTATTAGCCATTTTTTGGGTGATGCTTCTACCTAATAATTTTTCAAAATAGCCACGTTTGTGATGAACCAAAACCAATAGATCAATATCAATATGTGCAGCCAGCCATGTTAAGCTATTGATTACATTATCGCCTTTTATATTATGGTAGCTTTTTCTTGAACAAGTAACCTGGTCGAAAAACTTTTTAATCTTATTTTCTTCATTTTTACTATCAGAATTTTCATCAGCAACATGCGTCAGCATTATTTCAGCACCTGAGTGTTCGGCTAAAACTGATAATGACTCCAATACATTAATGTCCGTCTCCCCCATCGCGGTAGCAAAAGCAATCATCTTAAAGGCTTTGAACCGTACCTGGTAAGGAATAACCAATACCGGAAACCCGGCATTTTCTATAATATTCCAGGCGTGGTTCCTTCCAAAAATGTTGGTTATGTTATTTGCGCTATGCTTGCTGATCACTGCCATTACTATTTCATATCTTGCCACCAGCTCTTTAAGTTTTTCGCCTACTAAACCCTCTTCACTATATTGGCTGATGTCGGGCCTAAAATCATTTAGTATATCTCCTTTATCTAACTGACTTTTCAGTCGGGCAACCAGTTCACCCAGGTCATTAATGCTGTTTTCTTCACACACACGCATATGCCACAATTTACGGTCAGATACTTCTTCACCATCAGGCGATTGGTAAATATTACATAGTAACAGGTTCGCCCTGATAGTTTGTGTCAATCCTAATGCGTAATGGGCAACATAGTCAGCATTGATAGAAAAGTCGGTTAATACTAATACAGTTTTCATACTGTAAAACTCCCTTTAAATTATGGGTACCTGCATGACGGGCATCAGCATTTATAATGACACCAATCACCTGATTTTGCAAAAAAGTGACCATCATCACTTTTTCACTTGAAATTCATCACCCATTACCGTTCAGCAATGCTCATATTTGATGTATGGAAAATGCTGCGTTATTAGTTGCCATTATAAAAAACGCTATTGATGGTATTATCACTATTGATGACAGGGGTAAAATTGAATCTATTAACCCGGCAGCCTGCAACCTGTTCCAATATCTGCCGGAAGAAGTTATCGGCAAAAATGTATCTTTTTTAATGCCCCCGCCTGATAAGCAACAACACGATGAATATCTTGAACGCTACCAACGGACTGGGCAGGCCCATATTATTGGTATTGGCCGCGATGTAATTGGATTAAAAAAGGACGGCACTCAATTCCCGTTCAGACTAGGAGTTAGTGAAGTACAGTTTTCAGGCCGGAAGATCTATGCCGGTTTTATACATGATATCAGTCACCAGCGTGAGGCTGAAGAACGATTGAAGGAGTATGCCATACACCTGGAAGATTTAGTTAATGAGAGAACACAGTCATTAGAAGCTACTGTTGAAGAATTAAGAACAGCCCAGGAAGACCTGAGTTTATCATTGGAAAAAGAAAAGGAACTAGGCTTATTAAAGAGCCGGTTTGTATCCATTGCCTCGCATGAGTTTCGCACGCCTTTAACATCTATTCAGTTATCTGTATCCTTAATTGAGAAATATGCTGAGCCTTTTAATAACCCTAACATTATAAAACATGTAGGTAAAATAAAACATGCCGTTGGCAATCTCACTTCTATATTGAATGACTTTCTTTCCCTGGAAAAATTGGAATCGGGCAAGCAGGAACCTACGTTTCATGATTTTAACCTGGTGAAATTTTCAGAAGCTATAACAGAAGAGATGCAGGGGCTGGCTAAGCAAAATCAAAATATCATTTACCAGCACACAGGCACTAAAAGCGCCATCAGGCTGGATCAAAACCTGCTAAAAAACTGCATTATCAACCTGATTAATAACGCCATCAAATATTCAGGTGAAAACACTTTTATTGGTTTTACTACAGAGATAAATGAACGCGAATGTATAATTACCGTTAGCGATAATGGGATAGGTATACCCGATTCGGATCAGAAACATTTGTTCGAAGCATTTTTCCGCGCACACAATACAGGCACCATCCCCGGTACCGGCCTTGGGTTAAATATTGTGGCCCGCTATACCAATCTGATGAACGGAACAATTAATTTCAATAGCGAGGTTAACCAGGGAACATTATTTACCATAACCTTTCCAATGTCATGAGCAAAAAAGTACTGATCATTGAAGACAATGACGATATCCGTGAAAACGTGATCGAGATATTAGAACTTGCGGGTTATACTGTTACTTCGGCCAGCAATGGCAAGGTTGGTGTAGAGCTTGCCTTTAAGGAGATCCCGGATATTATCCTATGCGATATTATGATGCCCGAAATGGATGGTTACGGCGTTTTATATATGCTCTCAAAACGCCCTGAGACTATTGCTATCCCATTTATATTTTTAACAGCTAAAGCCGAGCATTTCGATCGCCGCAAGGGTATGGAGATGGGTGCTGATGACTACCTGACCAAACCATTTGATGATATGGAGTTATTGAACGCCATTGAAAGCCGGCTCAGGAAAAAAGAAGGTCAGCAGGCATTTTACAGCAAATCACTGGACAGGTTAAATTCACTAGTGGCAAAAAGGGATGGCCTTGCGGCATTGCAGCAAATTATTGCCGAGCGTAAAGCACGATCATTTAAAAAAAGCCAGGTTATTTATTACGAGGGCGATAGAGGTAATGGTTTGTATCTGTTGATCAGTGGTAAGGTAAAAACTATCAAGCTCGCCGAAGACGGACGGGAATTAATGACCGGCATTTATTCGGCCGATGATTATTTAGGCATTAACGCCATGCTATCAAACGAGGAATATACAGATACCGCTACCGCTTTAGAAGATAGTTTATTATGCCTGATCCCCAAAGAACAATTGGAGCAATTGCTAAATCTTTATCCTGAAGTTGCCCGCGAGTTTATTAAACTATTAGCCAATGATATCCGCGAAAAGGAAGAACAACTATTACAAATGGCCTATCATTCCGTAAGAAAAAAAATGGCCCAGGCACTGTTGCGCCTACATCGCCAACCTGGCAGTGAAACTGATAGTTTTAAAATTGCCCGTGAGGACCTTGCTGCTATGGCCGCTATGGCCACTGAAACCGTGAGCCGTACCTTATCAGATTTTAAGGAAGAGGGCTTAATTGAGAAAACAGGCAGCACAATTACCATCATTGACCTGGCCAGGCTCACCAAAATGAAAAATTGACTACAATCATTTTTCTGCCTGACCATGCTCATGGCGGGGAAAAATCTGTAATGCTATTATTGCAGCATGAAAGTAGTAGCTTATAGCGTGAAACCTGCTGAAAGGGAATCGCTGGCGAAAGCCAATCAAAAAAAACATGATATTACATTGATCTTTAATTCACTGAGTTTAGAGACGGCTATTTTTGCCGCGGGTAAGCAGGCGGTTATGGTATTTTCCAGCGATGATGTATCGGCTGAAGTAATAAACAAACTGGCGGAACTGGGTATTAAATACATCACCACGCGCTCGGCTGTTACAAGTCATATTGATAAACTTGCCGCAGCCAGCAAAGGAATAAAACTAGCCAATGTGCCTGAACAGCTAAATATAGCTGAGCAAACCATCAGGAACCTAGACTCGTGGGAAATGAATAAATGTGTAGGTAAAGCCTGTACATGCGCGAAAGACTGTAAGCGGTAATTAACACATTACAAAAACCTCCGAGCGTAATGGCCCGGAGGTTTTTGTAACTAGTATCGTGTCAATCATAAAATGTCGCTAGTCGTAAGCCTAAAGTCTTGAGTCAAAATTCAAAAAAAACGAAATCTGGCTTGAAACTTATGACTAAAGACTGTTGACGTGACACTAGGGGATATTATTAAAGGATATATAGCGCCAGCATACCCAAATTAATCAGTACACTCAATAGCTGAAAACCCAATACAACCCTTATACCTGAACCGCCCATACCTACAATTATATTACCCAGGTACAAGCCAAAAGTGATTGGCAAAACAATAATAGGAGCGTGATAATAATATAGGAGAACCGCCGGTATCGGCAGAAAAAGCACACCCTGAAAGATCAGGGAAAATAAGAACCATACAGTTTTGTGTTCAGCCTGCCCGTCTACTACGTTCAGCAATTTTGTCCAGCTATTATTTTTGGCGGTTAATGTGTTGATTGAAGTTTCCATTTTTTGATTTGTTTTATACACAAATGTGCCGTTAATGAACAGCCTCTGGAATGACCATCATCACTCCTGAAATGATATAAAACACTAATTAAATGGGTTATGATGCATATAATAACGCTTAACCTTTATGCGATAAATATCGGATAGTAAGGTAAAGACCAATATGGCCAGTGGAATAAAAAATGCATGAAAACTCAGGTAGCGGAATAAATATGCGCCACCCAAAGCACCGCACATAAAGAAAAAGATTATTGCTGAACGCAATTTTATCCGCGTTTTTAAGGCTGCTTTATCTGTTGTATTTTTCTGAATAATCTGGCCCAGTTCAATCCCAAGATCGGTAAAAGTTCCTGTGAGATGCGTAGTCCTGACGACCGAGCCGGACACGATTGATACCAGTGAATTTTGCAGCCCCATGGCGAACAATAAGCTGCCAGCGAAGATCTCTTTGCCAACCAGGCTTTGATCATATTTATAACCAAATACGGCTACGCCAAGCAAAATGGCTATTTCTATTAATATGGGGATCACATAGGAAAAGCGCTGATTACGCCCGATAAAGGAAATGATAACGCTTGAAATAAAGGCACCTGCCAAAAACAGGAACATCCAAAGCGCCACTACCCGGGCGGTTTTCCAGTCGTGCATTGCAATCCGCTCCGCAAATAAAGCGGCATGCCCGGTTACGTTGGTGGTTAAAACAGCAAAGCCTAAAAACCCCGCGGCATTTACAAAACCGGCGGTTACGCAAAGCAGCGAGGCTAACTTTACATTATGCGCATAGGTACGTTTAGTGCCGAGGTGCCTTAACATATTTTATAAATATCGGCATAATTGTTCAGCTCTTTGCAGGTATGGCCAATGATAGCTGAGCTGCGCTCCAGGAAATACGTTTGGCCTGATCCCGTTGATAATAGGGAACCAGGCTGGGTGATATTTTAATGACTTTCTTTGAGTTTTTCATGGTGGTTAAGTTAATAGTGTTTTCGCAGCATCAAATAATACTGATAGGTGATGATCTCCATGATACATCGGCGTTGGCTTTTTCTCGAGCCCTAATAAGGTATAAACCGCGGTCTGTGCTGTTCTTACAGAATATTCAACTGTAAAAACCACATCGTCGGGCACCTCGGCAAACTGGCCGATAAAGGCAATATTTTGGCAGATCTCAGGCACTACTTCCGGGCGGTCGCCTTTTGTGCGTGTCAGAAATTGACTGGTGATATAGGGCAGCATGCAGGGTATGCAATTACTTGTTTTCAATAATTGCTCGGTTACATCTTCATATCGCAAATGCGCCAGCAGTTCGGTAATGATCTCTGCTCCGGTGCAATCCGACATTCTCTTTTTTACGAAGTTCCCCTCATTATCCGGGAATAAACCATATCCCCAAAATACAGTAACATCTTTTGGCTGCCCAATAAAATGCGGCTGATGAGGTAGAACAACAGACATCAACCAATTGGAATCTTTAAAAGTAACCAGGCCACCAGTACCGGCCACATTGCCGGTGAACTGTTCCATCAGGTAAAAAAAATCGGTTCCCTGGCAGGTTACGGTAAATGATTCCCATTTTGATTCACTTATCCGGTTGTCAAAAATAAAGGGGCGGCCAAACTGAGGTTTATACTTTGCAATGTTATGCCATAGTTTCCAACTGCCATCAGCTTTATTGGTGATCAGCTTTGGTGCTGATTGCATCGAACCTAAACTGGAATCAGCAGTCATCGAGCCTATAGTTACCAGTAACAGATCATCAGCCCCAAAATGAACTTCCTTTTCATTTTCATGTTGAATATAGTGGATACATTTAACCATTTCGACACCCCGGAAATTTGTAAAATCAACAGAAGTAACTTCAGCACCCATTTCAAAATGCACACCTTGTTCATGCAACCATTTAATCAATGGTATCACCAGCGAATCATACTGATTATACGGTGTACGATCTACCCCTGCCAGTGTATTTATCCGTTCAAATTCATGGATAAAACGATGCAGGTAACGCCTAAACTCTACCGCGCTATGCCATGGCTGAAAGGCGAACATGGTATCCCACATGTACCAAAAGTTGGTCTTAAAGAAATCTTCGCCAAACCAATCGTCTATCCGTTTCGAACCTAAATATTCCTCGCTTACTGCCATCATTTCCACCAGATCTAAACGATCCTGGCTACTAAAATCCATCGTAGTAACATCTTCTATTTTACCATTAGCAATAACCCGGGCGTTGGCATGCGTTTTTATCTTTTTATTGAAAGCTTGTATTTCCTCATAAACAGTGATTTTGGGATCAGTAAGCGACGGGATAAATGAGAAAAGATCATAAG
The DNA here is from genome assembly GCF_900105165.1 of Mucilaginibacter mallensis. NCBI lineage: Bacteria > Pseudomonadati > Bacteroidota > Sphingobacteriia > Sphingobacteriales > Sphingobacteriaceae > Mucilaginibacter > Mucilaginibacter mallensis. The sequence continues at coordinate 2,019,741 of NZ_LT629740.1, read as the reverse complement.
TGCATACATAGCTAAAATTGAGCATACGCCCACCTCTCAACACATACCCATTTTCAGGCGATCCCGAGCCATCCAGGCTGCCACCGGGCACTTCCAGTTCTTCATATATCGTGATATGATCACCTGCTATACCTTCTCTGATAAAATAAGCAGCGCTGGCTAAAGAAGCGATACCGCCGCCAACCAGGTAAACATTTCGGTTATTTGAATTTTTCATAATAGGTATTTTAAATTGCAGGAAAAACGAGTAAGGGTATTACGATATGATTTGCCATTTTTTGTGTCTGGCTCCCCCTGAACAAGCTGTCGATAAAATTATGCGAGCGGTGTACCATGGCCAGCATATCAATATCACCATGTTCGCATAACCAATCCAATCCCGAAACGGGGTGATATGCCTTAACTACTCTGTAATAGATATGCGGATAGTTGGCTTTATTAGCCAGTTCGTTCATAAACCATTCGGCAGCATGCTCTTCTTCATCAAAAATATTGGTAATCAATATTTCGGCATTGAGCGGCCTTGCCAACGTTATAAAGGCGTGAATGCATTCCATATCCTTTACCGGATCCTTAAAATCTGTGGCAAAGGCGATCTTTTTCACCTGTTTTATTTTAGCAGCAGGCGGCACAAGCAATAGCGGCTTGTTAATTTCATCAATTATTTCGCGACTATGGTCGCCCAAAAGCAAGGTACTCAAACCGCTGCTGCCATGTGTACCGATAATAACCAGGCCAACATCATTTTGATGGCCTACCCTATTGATCATATCCGTTACGGTCCCTGCTTCGCTTATACAGGTAATGGAAGGATTGAAACTGATCGTTTCTTCCCTACTTTCCATTTGTTCCTTCAGTAGTTTTAATTCCCTGTTACTGTCAGCTTGCAATAAGTCTGACTCTTCCATTGGCCAGCTAACCAGTCCGCTTTGTGGTATTTCCGCAGGTTCGATGATCGCGTTGCAAATGATCATATTCGCTTTAACCTGTTTGGCCAGGCTGTAGCCATAATTCAGCGCGTGCTTTGCATTAGCTGAAAAATCTGTGGGGAAGAGGAACTTTTTCATGGTATACAAAGCTGCTGTTAATCGAAACGCTAAAGAATGATACCCATCACTATTTCAGGTGTTTATCGTCATTCCCAGCTACCCCGATATTCAAGAAATTTGATCCATGTTAGGAGCATTGAACGAAGATCAGATTGAAACCCTGTTAAGGGAACTGCCCGTTGGCCGCATAGGCTGCCATGCAGATGGTATAACCTATATTGTACCGGTAAACTATGTTTACGATGGTATAAACTTGTATGCCCATTCGGCCAAAGGCATGAAAATAGATATGATGCGAAAAAATTCTGAGGTATGTTTTCAGGCTGATTCCATTACCAACCTGCAAAACTGGGAAAGTGTAATTTGTTGGGGGAAGTTTGAAGAGATAACTGATATGCTGGAACGCGAGTATGCCATGCAAAAGATCATCAACCGGGTAATGCCGCTCATGCAGGGAGAAATTGCACAGCCATCGCATGGGTTTACAGGAGATGCGAGCGATGTGGGATTTGATTTTGAACTGATATTGTATAAGATTGTTTTAAGTAAGAAGACGGGGAGGTTTGAGAAGGATTAAAAGGAGATAATCAAAAATTGACTATTTTATTAAAGGTCAGAATATTAAAGCTGCTTATATTCGTTTAGATAGACTCAAATAACCATAAATACACCTTTTCAGAAATTAGCTAACTCTTTTAGCTGTTTAAAAAAGAGTTCGTAAAATGTATCGTTAGGTGCAACCGAAGTTTAAGAAAACGCCTTATTAAGTAAAACACTTACAAGGCGTTTTTTTGTTTAGGGTCAGTGTACCAAAGATGTTGTTATTAAAGCAACATCTTGATACAAGCATCAATAGTATTTCCTGGAATTTTATATTGATAAACTATTACCGAGATTTAAGCTACTTAATTAATTGTAACAGCTTATAAAATATCTCATTATTGTTATAAACGCCTCTGAAATCAAGCGAATGTGGCCCATAAGCAAATACCGGCACCGGAGTACCCGTGTGATCATTAGTACTAAAATCGCCCCAAACATATCCTTTAGCGATATTTCCATCTAATAAAGTAAGCCCTCCTGTTTCATGATCTGCTGTTACAATAACCAGGGTTTCACCATCTTCATCAGCAAATTTTAAGGCTTCCCCTACTACCTTATCAAAGTCGCTGTTTTCTGTTATCACCTGCTTCAGGTTGTTGCTATGGCCGCCATGGTCAATTTGTGATCCTTCAATCATCATGAAAAATCCTTTGGGATCGTTTTTAAAAGTATGGGTAACTTTATTAAATGCCAGCGGCAGATAATCTCCCCTGCCATTCATTTTAGGCCTTGTAACACTGTCATCCATTAAGCCAAGGATTTTTGTTGCAGGCGACTTTAAAAAATCATCAAAATTGCGAATAACGGTGTATCCCCTTTTTTTCATGATATCAATTGGCGTTTCGCCGTTTACCTTCTCCGTAAAATCCGTATACGCTGAACCTAAAAAGATATCAACGGGCGATGATGTGATATCCCTTGCAATAGCTGTTGCATTGCTTCTTTCCGACTGGTGCGCATAAAAAGCCGCAGGTGTGGCATCTGTTAGTTCACATACAACAATATCGGCCGTCTTCTTCCCTGCTTTGGCGCTATAATCTGCTAATGATTTTAATGGCTTACCTGATGGATCAACACCTATTGCCCTGTCATTTGTTTTTTGTCCGGATGCAAAGGCAGTGCCTCCCGCAGCAGAATCAGTAATGTATGCATCGGCCGAATTAGTAATGGAAAAACCAATATTTTGCATCTGGAAGATATTCAGTTGTCCCCTGTTAGCCGTATAGGTAGCGTAAATTTGCGAAAGGCCCATGCCATCGCCTATACATAAAATAATGTTTTTAACTTTTTTAACAGCACCATCAGATTTATAGGTTGGGTGATAAATTGCGTAGGATTGCGGGGCCACATACTCATCTTTCTCTTTCTTATTCAGAAAATCGCCAAGCTCCTCAACTTTATCTGTTCCGATAACATCAACTTTCAACCTGATGAGGGCAAGCCAGCTGCTTTTAGTATCCGGCGTTTCATAAAAACGGATCATTTTACCCGCAGCATGTACACTGTCAATACCAGCGCTAACCCTGGCGACCTCTTCACTGTTTAATACTCCTTTACCATTCCAATGAACATATTTGCTAAACGGAAAACTTACCAGCCCTACTTTTTTCCATTGCTCCGGAGTAAACCCGTCTATGTGATCAACATCAAATGAAATCCATTCGGGATAGTTGACCATCTCTGCGGCGGGCGGCACCGCGCCCGTTAATACTATTGAAAGCCTGCCCGGGTGCCCCGGATAGGAAAAATAAGACTCAAGCGGTTTCAATTCGCTGATCACCAATGGTAAAACTGCTTTGTAATCTTCTTTTATCTCAATGAGCAGCCTTAATTGCCTTTGCTGGTCATGCGCCAGTTTTTCAATTAATGGATCGGTGTATAGAATTTTCAACGATCTATTTTCAGCAACTTCTGCTTTATCATGGGCAACCATTAACTTTCCGTTAACAGCATACACATCAGCTTCTATTGAACCAAAACCTTTTTCATAAGCCCTGTAAAAGGGGATATTGTTTTTATAGTCGTTATGCGAATGCGCATCTGCAACAGTATATACCTTGATCTGTGCATTTACTGACAGATTAATTGTTACCATAACCGCTAACAGTGCGATAATTTTAGTGCTTTTCATTTGAATTTTTTAATGGAAAAAACCGGGGATATCCCCCGGTTTTTAGTTTATTTTATACTACCAGCCTGCATTTTGCTTGAGTTGCCCCTGGCTTATCTGGATATCATTTGGTGGAATTGGCCATACATTGTCCCTGGCCGGAACAAAATTACGTGCAGGCCAAACTACTGATCCATCAGACCCGTGTAATGGTTTGGCATAAGCAGCCTGTGCATCTCCCCAGCGCACCAGGTCAAAATTCCGGTCGCTCCATTCACCAGCGAGTTCAACACGGCGTTCATGCTTTAAATTCACCATAGTTGCTCCTGATACCGGAGTTAAGCCAGCACGCTGACGGATCATGTTGATCTCCGCATCACCACTTTTTCCCTGCATTATTTCAGCTTCTGCTTTAATCAAAATCACTTCAGCATAACGAAGCAGTGGTACATTCAGATCTGTTGAAGGTTCATTTCCGTTTGTGCTAACATGAATTCCACCTGCATAACTGAAAGGCTCCATGTATTTATTAAACTGGTAGCCTGTTAAACTGTTTGAAACACCTCCAATTGGATAAGTATAGGTCTGCCCGAAGTATTGAAAGGTATCGCCTTTTTTCAGGATAGTAGCAGCCAATCTTTTATCACCGGGTTCAAACTCGTCAACCAGCTCTTTAGTGGGCTGATAGTATCCAAACCCGTTATATAAGCCCCATCCTTTGTTTTCAAGCATAGCTCCGGGCAAAATGCTTTCGCCATACTGACTGCTGGCAACAGACCATATATATTCGGAACTGTAATTGTTGGCGATTTTAAATACATCAGCGTAGTTTGGCAATAGTGCATGTTTGCCACTTAAAATAACCGAATCTGCATATTTTTCTGCATTGGAATAATCTTTGGCATGCAGATAAGCTTTAGCCAAATAAGCCCATGCAGCTGTTTTATGAGCTCTTCCATAATCTGTAGTTGCAAGCTGGTTTAAATAAGGCAAAAGAGCTGCGGCTTTTTTCAAATCAGCAATTATATAAGCATAATTATCCTTCACAGATGGTAATTGTAAGGGAAATGCAAGCGGATTAGCACGGTTCTGAACGGGAGCACCTTGCGTAGCGCTACCATAAAGATCGGCAATTTCAAGGTGCATAGTGGCATGAATAAAATAAGCCTGACCAAGTATGAAGTTTTTGGTTGCCTGATCCATGCTGATACCCGGTACATTGGCAATAACATCATTAGCCCTTTTCATTACTTCAAAATGAGCTGACCATGGCGCGTAAATACTTTGCTCGTTTCCGGTACAAACAAAGTTTTTGATGTTTTCCCGGTCAGCAGAAGTACGGCCTACAACCATATCATCACTTGCATTTATAAACCAGAAGAAACCACGGCCGTAAAGGTCTTCATCATTGCTTTGCAAATCATATAAGCCATTGGCAGCCTGTTGGGCATCATCCGCAGTTTTCCAAAAATTGGTAGTAGTTGGGGTACCGGTAGGCTTTATACCATCTAAAGTTCCCTTTTTACAGCCTGACATCCACATCCCACTGATAAGAGTGGTCGCCAAAATAATCCCTTTATATATATTCTTAATTTTCATGATCATTATTTTTACAATAGTTTTTTACAATCCAACATTTAAACCAAGCATCATAATTCTTGCCTGCGGATACAGCCCAAGATCAACACCATTCTGGTTGATCCCTATTTCAGGGTCGAGGCCCGTATATTTGGTAAAGGTTGCCAGGTTCTGCGCATCAGCATAAACCCTGATACTTCTGATACCTAATTTGTCGCAAAATGCTTTTGAAATGCTGTAGCCAAGCGTTACATTTTTAATACGCAGATATGAACCATCTTCTACATAAAAGCTGGATACATTACTAAAGTTCCCATTCGGGTCGGATGCATTAAGTCGTGGTATATTGGTATTGGTGTTGGTTGGTGTCCAGGCATTTTTTGCAGTGGAAAGCAAGTCATAGTTTTGTATAGAGGCATTATCTCCGGTATATTTTACCCCGTTAAACAATTTGTTACCGGCAACTCCCTGCAAAAAGATGCTTAAGTCAAATGATTTATAATTAAAATTAGATGTAAAGCCATAATCAAATTTGGGGAAAGGCGTACCCAGGTAAGACTTTACTAGTTGCCCGGCGCTGTTTGCCGCAAATTTTATATCGCCTGGTTTGGCATTTGGCTGAATGAGTGTTCCATCCGGCTTTTTATAAGCATTTACTTCTGCTTGCGACTGGAATAAACCAAGGTCCTTATATCCGTAAAATGAATACAGCGGGTTGCCCTGAACCAACTCAACCGGAACAAGATTATCTCTTACCGTTGGGTTACCCAAAATAGTTTCCTCTCCCGGCAGTATATCAATGATCTTATTTTTAATATAAGAACCATTCAAGGCAAAGTTGTAATGCAGGTCACCGGCATGGTCCTGGTATTTAATAGCTACTTCAATCCCTTTATTCTGTATCTCACCACCGTTTACAAACGGCGGGTTTGAAATACCATAAACTGCAGCTACAGGCGGACTAAACAAAAACTGTGTATTCTTTTTCTTAAACACATCGGCGTTAAGGTTTAATTTCCCATCCATAAAGCCCAGGTCCAAACCGATATCCGTTTGAGCAGCTCTTTCCCACTTTAAATCTGGATTTGAAAGCCCGTTGATAGCATACCCGGTAACCGATGCAGCAGGATTGCCCAAATATGCTGTTGTTTTGCTCAGGGAAACAGATGTTGGAAAATTAGGCAGGCCGGCAAGGTTTCCTGATTGGCCATAACTGGCCCTTAGTTTGGCAAATGATATAAATGCCTTATCAGGGAAGAAAGATTCTTTACTGATTATCCAACCTGCAGAAACACCAGGATAAGTTTGACTGCGGTATTGCTGGCTTAACTGCGAAGTTGCATCACGGCGGATGATCCCATTGATCAAATATTTGCCTTCATAATCATAACCAACCCTTCCGAAATAAGAGATCAGCGCGATTTCATTTTTTTGACCTTGTAAGGGCGTTCCGCTTGGATAAAGTGATCCATTAACGATATACCGTGCGGAAGGATCCTCGCTTACATAACCATCTGTGTTTACGCTAAAATATTCGGTTACATCATCTTCATAAGTATAACCGGCCAATGCGCTAACATGATGTTTAGTGCCGAATACCTTATCATACGAAAGGGTTTGTTCGGCTAATAAATTGGTGGTATTTGTTTGCTGCTGAAAAAGTTCGTTATCAAAAAACAACTTACCGGGTTCCAGTATCCTGGTATCAAATTGTTTAATGCTCTCCAGGTTTTTGGTTATGCCAAGGTTGGAGCGGAATTTAAAATTTTTCAGAAATGTTACTTCCAGGTAAGGGTTTATGGTGAAACTGTTTACAGCATCACTGTTATCAAGCCGCTTTAAAAAAGCAACCGGGTTAATTACGTCGCCATAAGAGCCGGCATACTTTGCGGGTACGCCGCCAAAGCTTCCGTCCGGATTATAAATAGTGGCATTGGGTGGATAGAATATAGCCGACAGGATAGTTCCCTGGTAGTCATCGTTTGTATTAGCACCCTGGCCATTGTTATAAGAATATGACATATTCTCCCCTATTCTTAACCAATCCTTAATTTTATGGTCAGAATTGACCCTGAAATTATAGCGTTCTGAATAGGTGTTTAAAAGAATAGCTTCATTTTTACGATATCCGCCTGAAACATAAAAAGTAGATTTATCATTACCACCGGTTAAGTTCATGTTATATTCCTGCATTATCCCGGTTCTGAAAATAGCATCATTCCAGTTGGTACGGGTAATGCGTGAATCAGGATTTACTGTAGCGTTAAACGCATCAAGCCTTGGCAAACCTGCATTATCATAAGCAGTATTAATAGCGTCAGCAAAATCAGCGGCATTTAATGATTGTAAAATACGATTGGCGTTTTGAACACCTGTTTTAACCGTAAAATCTAAATTGGTCTTACCAGCCTTTCCCCTTTTTGTCGTGATCAGCACCACACCTCCGGCCGCTTTTGCACCGTAAATTGCTGCATATGAATCCTTCAGTACATCAATCGATGCTATATCACTAGGGTCAAGCGGGCCGCCGGTATAGATAGTACCATCAACCACCATTAACGGTCCTTCATTATTGAACGAACTTTGCCCACGTATGCGAATGCTTGGAAGCGAGGTTGGATCGCCCCCTTCATTCAAAACGGTTACACCGGGAATCTGCCCCTGCAACATTTCGGTAACAGATCCTACAGAACGGTCTTTAACATCTGAAACTTTTAAGGAACCCACAGCACCTGTAACATCGGCCTTTTTTTGGGTACCGTAGCCTACTACCAATACCGCAGACAGGCCGGTGACATCGGCATTTAAGGTTATATTAAGCGGTGAATGATCGGCAGCTACTTCCTGGGTTTTATAACCAATGTAAGTAAACACCAATACATCACCTTCCTCAACTGTTATCGCAAAATGTCCATTTGCATCCGTAGAAGCAATAGCACTAGAAGTTTTGCTGCGAACCACAACACCCGTAAGAGGGCCGTCTTTATCAGAAACAGTACCGCTGATTACCCTTTTACTTACAACCGGCGTGGTGATTTTTTTGGAAATAATGATCGTATTGTACTTTTCCTTATAATCCAGCTGAGTGTTTTTCATCAATGCAGCCAGCACCTCCTTCAGCGGTTTGTTTACAAATGAGACTGCTTTAACCTTTACGCCCTGTACATCGTTCAGCTTGTAGTTAAAGGCAATTGTATTGGTTACCTTTTTTAATTTTTCCAGGGAAACATCAAGCGTTTCATCGCCGAACCTCACCGTTACCATTTGCTCTCCCAAAGAGGTGGATTGTGTTGCACGGGCCCTGCCCGGCGTTAATGATAAAAAGATAAAGAGCAATAAAATTGCCATCATTAACTTTCCAGAAATCTGTGTTAAAAGTTTTTCCATATATTTGTTTTTAGTTATTATTTGTAACAGCCTGTTCGTTTTTAATTTTGGCTGCTACATCCATTTAGCCAATGCTTGTTGTCGCAGGCATTGGTTTGTCTTTATCCTAATCCTATTTAATAGTCAGGTTATTTCCTTTAAGTTGATATTTTCTTCCATCAATCAGTTGTAAGATATCTACCACCTGGCGAATGGTTAATTTATTGGAAAACCTTACCGAGTAGCGTTGCCGGGTATCTTTTTTACCGGTATATTTAAAGTTGACATTGTATCTGTTCTCAAGGTATACCGCTATTTCTCTAAATGATACATTATCCAAAATGAGATCGTCATGCATCCAGCTAAGCAGGTGATCGTCTGAAATATTTCCCCTTACAAAACTCTCCTTCAACTTATTATAAGTTAACAGTTGTTGTGGCGTATACATACCAAGGGTGTGGGCCTGGTCATGAATTTCAACTTTTCCGCTATTAACAAAAACTTGCAGGTCCGGTAAATCCTTATAAAATTTAATATTGAAGGTAGTTCCCAATACCTGGGTAGTAACCCTACCGGTGTGCACTAAAAAGGGGCGTTTCGCATCATGCCGAACTTCAAAATACGCCTCACCCTCCAATAAAAAGAGTTCACGCTTTTTCCCGTTAAAAGCTACAGGAAATTTTATAGTACTGGCTGCATTAAGATGTACAACTGTACTGTCAGGCAAAACAATCTCTTGCATTTCTCCCCGCGGAGCAGTAATGGTTTGATAGGCTATCTGCACCGCTTCGTTATCTGGTTTTTTCAATAGCCTGGAAAAGAAAATACCGGCTACCGTTGTTACTAAAAGAACTGCCGCAACTTTTAACCACGCGGTATTTAGCCTGCGTAGTTTTTGATCACCATTAAGATCATTTTCTATTTTCTCCCAGATTTGCTCTTTTAGCCGGTGTGTTTGTATTGGAATATCATTGTCCTGCTCGAGTTCCTGCATCAGCGTTTTAAGCATCTCCAGTTCCCCGGGAGAACATTTACCCGTGTTAAATTTATTCAGTAGTTTCTTAATCTCTTTTTCCTTCACTTAAAAAGCCTTTATACTTATCAAGTGACCGGTGGGCGGGATGTGTACTATATGAAATGAAAAAAAATTATCAGGAATAATAATTCGCTGATTTTATCGCCAGGTATGGCGTTGTAGTAATGATTTACCGACTTTTTTAGGCGGCTTAATGCATTGCTGATCTGATTACGGACAGTTTGGTGAGAAATGCCTAATTCTGCCGCTATTTGGGTACCGCTCATATCCTGCTCCCGGCTGCATAAATAAACCTGTCGCATTTTTTCAGGCATAGCTTCAATTTCCTTATTAATAACAATATTTAATTCAGAAAAAGCTAATTGATGAATAGTGGTATTTTCATACTGCTCATACTCTTCTGTAATGTTATCTAAAGATGCTGGTTGAAATTTTTGTTTTTTATACCACTTGTAAGTCATATAATTAATTGAAACCACAAGGTAAGCCTCTAATGATCCGCTGATCTGCAGTGTATAGCGGTTTTTCCAAACGGATAAAAACAGGTCCTGTATCATATCCATCGCATCATCTTCATTCCCCGTTTTTTTGATGGCAATAGCAATCAGTTTAGCCGAATAACGCTCATATATTTCACGAAATGCCTGACGATCATCATTTTGAAGTTCCAGGATCAGTTGGGTATCAGAAGCGTGTTTCACAAGCCATATTTGTTTGGCCAAAGAAACACTACTCTTGTTAAGATAATTTTAAGTCCTTGTTAACGCTTGGGAATTTAATAAATCATACCCATGGTAATAATTACGATCAATAATGTATGTTTTACAAAGACCGTAAAGTTTATTATCAGATATGTTTGGAAGACCGCTCTCGAACCAGGTTATGGGAGTATCAGGCGAAGTGTAAGCGTTTTGATTAATATGATAATGATAGCCGGGAACGGTGGACAGCCATTCAGTAACCGACTACAATCCGCGCAAAAAGAATCATAAATAAAGGAATGCACCCATGGATTATTAGGATCGTTGAATGAGGCGATCTTCCTTAAATCTTCGATATCATACCAGGATCACCAATACCTATTTAGACTCAAAGAACCATAAATGCGCCTTTTCAGAAATTAGTTAACTCTTTCAGCTGTTTTAAGAAATAGTTCGAAAAACGTATCTCTGGGAACATCTATCAAATTAAAAAGGATTGTTCGGAAAAGAGCAATCCTTTTTTAATTTGACAACTATCCTTATAAACTACATAAGCTATCGTAATAAAACAGATACAATCATTTTTTCGTTGTTATCTTACATATCATTTTATAGCTTTAAATTTCTATATATATTAGAATATTTAACCAATAATAAACCAGTTAATCAAAACTGAATTTCATGGAAAAAAGACGGGATTTTGTCAAAAAAATGGCAATTACTACTGCCGGTATTGCTATAGGGAACAAACTATCAGCTATGAGTGCCAAAAGCTATAGAAACATTATTGGCGCTAATGACCGTATCTATACAGCAGTAATTGGCATTAATGGCCGTGGCGGGAGCATGTGTGGCACATTTGCCAAACAAAGCAATACCCGTGTATCTGTTTTATGTGATGTTGATACGCGAACATTTGCTAAAGCTATTAAAACGGTAACTGATGCCGGGCAAACTGATGCGCCGCGTACCGAAGGCGATTGCCGCAAATTACTTGAAGATAAATATATTGACGCTATCTATATAGCAACCCCCGATCACTGGCATGCACCGCTTACTATTATGGGATGCCAGGCCGGCAAGCATGTTTATGTAGAGAAACCACTGAGCCATAACCCGCATGAGGGTCAGCTTGCTGTTGCCGCTGCCCGAAAATACAACAAAGTAGTACAAATGGGTGCGCAACGCCGATCAGTGCCGGTATTGATACAGGCTATTGATCAGTTGCATAAGGGGTTGATAGGCCGGGTATATTTTGCCAAGGCATGGTATACCAATAACCGCAAAGCAACCTATCTGAAACCCGGAACCGTACCTACTGAACTTAATTATGACCTCTGGCAGGGTCCTGCTCCCCGCCTAACCTACCAGGATGGCCTGATCCATTACAACTGGCATTGGTTTTGGCATTGGGGAACCGGCGAAGCATTAAATAATGGCACCCATGAGGTTGATGTGGCCCGTTGGGGTTTAGGTGTCGATTTCCCATCACATGTAACCTCTATAGGTGGCAGGTACCAGTTTAAAGATGATTGGCAAACACCTGACACACAGATTATTACTATGGACTTCCCCGACCGTAAATCATTAATGTGGGAAAGTAGGAGCTCCAACGGCAGAAAGATTGAGGGAAGCGACCGCGGTGTAATATTTTATGGCGATAATGGCAGCCTTGATACCGATGGTGGCGGCTATAAAGTATATGACCCCGATGGCAAACTGATCAACGAAGTAGCACCGACGATGAATCAGGCTATACAGGGGCGTAATACTACAAGTCCGGATGTAGGATGGGATAGCCTGCATATAGCAAACTTTCTGGATGCTATCCGTACTAACAGTCGCCCTAGCTGTGATGTGGAGATAGGCTACAAGAGCATACTGGGCATGCAACTCGGTAATATTGCCTGGCGCGTAGGCCGTGATTTAAAAATAGACCCACAAACGGGATTTATTTTAAATGATCCTGAAGCACAAAAATTATGGAGCCGCACCTATGAACCGGGTTGGGAACCTAAAGTATAACAACATCAACCTCATGAAAATATTTATGGCCAGATATAAATTCTACAGCTGCCTGTTTATTGCGTTTTGCATTATTACAAACGTTTACGCGCAGGGTAGCGATCTGCTGTTCCCGCAAAGTCCGGGTATTGTATCTTATACTTATCGCGACAGCTTTCAAAAAGATATGCCGGGAACGCTGGATATTGTTAAGGGCAATGGCATTACCGACATAGAATTCTCGAGCCTTTTTGGGAAAACAGCAGCCGAAATACGCAAGCTGATGGATGAACGGGGGATACATTGTTCATCCTTTGGTGTAAGCTATGATGATTTGATAAATAAAACCGATGAAGTAGCTAAAAATGCAAAAGCATTAGGAGCAAGTTATGTAAGGGTCGCAGGCATACCGCATAAAGGTACTTTCACCTTAGAGAACGCGCAAAAAGCAGTGGAAGACTTTAATAAATATGGCAAAATATTAAAAGAGAAATACGGCCTTGAGTTTATCTACCATAACCATGGTTTTGAATTTGTGCCTTACCAGGATGGTACGCTTTATGATTACCTGGTTAAAAATACTGATCCAAAATATGTAAGCTTTGAGCTTGATATCCTCTGGGCATTTTTTCCGGGACAGGATCCGGCCGGATTGCTTAATAAATATGGTAGCAGGTATAAGGCACTCCATGTCAAAGATTTGAAAAAGGGCGTGCCAGGTAATTCAACAGGAGGCACCTCTGCTGATAATGATGTAGTGCTAGGTACAGGGCAGATAAATATTGCTGAAGTTATGCATGCCGCTATTAAGGCCGGCGTTCAGCATTATTATATTGAGGATGAAAGCAGTAATTCATTAACACAGGTGCCTGAGAGCATAAAATATTTGAATAATTTAAAAAAATAGCAATACATATCCACCTTAAAACATTTATTTATGAAAACAACATTTGGTAAAACGGCCCTGGTACTATTACTAAGCTCTGGCTTGTTTTATACCACGCCCAGCTTTGCGCAGGCCAATAATAAATTAACAAAAGAGGAAAAGCGCGAAGGATGGCAACTATTATTTGATGGCAAAACATCAAACGGCTGGATAGGCGCTAATATGGATACTTTCCCTACCAAACCCGGTGGTTGGATAGTAAAAGATGGTACAATGACCATCCAGAATTCGGGTGGTGAAGAGGCAAAAAATGTAGGCGATATTGTAACTGTTAAGGAGTACAGCGCCTTTGATCTTAAGTTCGATTTCAGGATGACAAGAGGTGCAAACAGCGGGGTTAAATACTTTGTAACGCTGCAGGAACATACAGGCGGCTCTGCTATTGGCCTCGAATACCAGATACTGGATGATGCCGTGCACCCAGATGCTAAACTGGGGCGCGATGGTGACCGCACACTGGCATCATTATATGATCTTATAACTGCCAACAAACCACCAAGCATTATAAGGCCAATAGGCGACTGGAACAGCGGCGAAATTATTGTTTACCCCGATAACCGCGTTGAACATTACCTGAATGGTGTAAAAGTATTGGAATATGTGCGAAAATCCGACGCCTACAGTGAGCTGGTTAAGGTAAGTAAATACAAAGTATGGAAAAACTTTGGCGAAGCCGACAAAGGCCATATCCTATTGCAGGACCATGGCTTTGAAGTAAACTTTAGGAATATAAAGATCAAAACGTTGACGAATTAGAAAGCCGTACCCGTACCGCCAGTTCAAGCGTCCACGCTTGAACTTAAACTTTTGTGAGCGTCCACGCTCATGTATTGTTCTAACGAGCGTGGACGCTCGAGTTCTTTATCATTCAAGCGTGGACGCTTGAATGGGCGGGGGAAATTAACCTGATTATATAAAGTCAGCTATCCATATTTTAAACTCATCCACCGTATTAAACAGCCAGTCGGGGTTTAGCTTTGCTAATTCCCCTGCATTGGTTGTGCTTGCCCATGCAGCAGCGGCTATTGGGATGCCTATCTCTTTGCAATAAATAATATCGCTTGGCGCATCGCCCACATAAATACTTTCGGTTATATCCGCATTCAACCGGCTTAACACATTACGTATACCATTTACCTTATTTGGCCTTTCTGGTGACCCTGTTTCCATTATGGCAAAATACTGCTCTAAGTCAAATTGCTTTAACGATAAGCGTGTACTATGGATCCCCTTACCGGTAACCATGGCCAGTTGCACACCGTTGGTTTTTAAGAACTCTAATAACTCTCTTATTCCCGAAAAAGCAACCGGACAAGTATAATGCAATTGCTCATAATGGTGCAGGTAAGCTTTTACACCGGCCTCTTCATGTGCAGGGATAAGTTTCCGGATAGTACCTTCTTCTGATGGGCCAAAAGTTGCGATGATCTCCTGCTCGCTGATTTCCTTATTTAACAAGGGCTCGACACTCTTTTTAAAGGCCGCGATGCATAAGGGCAAGGTATCGGCAATAGTGCCGTCGAGATCGAAAATTACGTTTTTTATTTTCATAGGTATTACAAATAAACAAATGCCTGTTCATAAATCATATAGGTTTTTGGCTTTTGTTGGGGATGTCCCTATCGGTATTCGAAGATTAAAAAAGGTGTCATACTGAGCGATAGTCGAAGTATGCGGGCAAAGGCCTCTGCGTTTACCCTTCGACTATCGCTCAGGGTGACACCCGTACTTTCCGCCTTTTGCTCGAGTTGTCTCCAACAAACTACAGATACAACTGCACCATGTGCCGCCAATATTTTGGCCTATGCGCATAACAACCCCATACATACAATTGGTTAGGTATACCCTTGTCGCAAAGCAGGTGACTAAAATCTTTATTATCGCTTATAAATGGATCTGTTTCGCCAATGGCCAGTACAATTTCCATATCGCGGATAGCATCCAAATTACAGCAGTCGTGCAGATTAGGGACAAACTGCCGGGGCATGTTAAAATAAATATTTTCATCATGGTAGCCATCAAACAGGTCCCTGAAATCCTGCATCTGTTTGGACAGGTCATACCTGCCGCTCATCCCCACTACTTTTTTAAACAATGACGGGTGTTTCATGGCCATATTTACAGCATGGTAAGCACCCATGCTACAGCCGGCAACTTCAAAATTATCATTACCGTTTTTAGAGCGCATAAAAGGGAGCACTTCGTGCAAAATATACTGCTCATATTGTATATACCTGTTAATACGTACAGATGGGTGTACCCACTGGTTGTAAAAACTTTCGGCATCAATACTATCAACACAAAACAACTGGAGTTCGCCCTTACAGATTCTGTCGCGCAACGCATTTACTATTCCCCAGTTCTCATAATCATAAAACCGGGCCATGCGGGTCGGGAACATTAATACAGCCCTGCCACCATGCCCAAAAACCAGCAGTTCCATGTTGCGCTGCAGCCTGCTGCTATACCATATGTGATATTCCCTATTCATTTTGATATAGCTTATTCATGCAGGAAATATCATCACTGAATATTAATTGAAGGTAAATTAATAGTTAACCATTACCTGCAATATAACTATTTATTACCTCTTTCCATAGCTGATAGCCCTTTTCGCTCAAATGCAGGCCGTCACTAACAAAATATTCTTTTTTAGGGCGTCCCTGGGCATCAATCATTTGCTTAAAAACATCTATAAAATGCCAGTTGCCATCGTGCTTCACAATTTCAGTTTCAATTATATTATTGGTGAATTTAAACTGGTCGACCATGTTCCAACGACTAACGCTTGGCTTTAGTGATACAAAATAGCAGGGAATATCGCCAAACTGCTTATTCACCTTTACCACCAGTTGCTGAAAAAAAATGAACACTTCTTCGGGATGCCGCCCATCGCCCAAATCATTATCGCCTGCGTAAACTACCAGTTTTTTGGGATGATAATTGGTCATTATCCGTTCAAAAAACCATACACAGGCAGCTAGCGTTGATCCGCCAAAACCAAGATTAACGGGTTTAAGGCTCTCAAAATCTGTATATAAGCTTGTCCACAAGCGCATGGTTGAGCTGCCATAGAAAATGGTATCGGCACCAAATCCATTTTTTAAACCATCATTCTCTAGGCGTTTAACCTCATCTTCGTACCAATACATGTATTACTATAAAATTTACTCCCGGTAATATTAAATTTCTTTTCCTAATGTTTCACCAAAAATTGAAATTAATATATTAAACAGGTGTAATTGCCGTTAAATATCATGCCAACTAGCTGCGGTATTGTACATTGAAAATGCGTTTTGGGCATTTTAACCTGTATATATCCCCCCTATTCTCATTTTAAATCATACCTTTACGCCCTACATGGAAGAAAGAAAATACTTACAAACCTGGAAAAAATACCTCCCGGTTATTCGCCTGCATCTGAAAAGAAGCTTTAACGAAGATCAAAGCTTTAAATTAAATATAACAGATTTTGAATCAGCCGGCGACCGGGGTAAATCGGGTTATACATTCAATATCACCATGGAGAATGGTAAGGTAACCAACAATATCAGCGGTTCAGCAGTAGCCCGCGACCTTTTCGAAGCCTTAAAGTCTGATGAAACCATCAAAGCCATGTTGCAGGATAAAAATATTAAGATTAGTGTAGGTAAATCTTTTATACTCAGCATAAAGACCACCCACGTATCAGCTTTTAAATAAGCAAATCATATTAATAGATGATTTTATAAATTATTAACAATGAAACTGCTTTGTGGCTATGCTTACAAGGCTGTTTCACTGTTCGCATTTATATATTCCAGATATTCATATATCGCATATTTTAGCGATTCAAAGTTCTCGTAACTGGCTTCACTTATTTCCACCTCTTTACCATTTTTAAGATCTATACAAAGAGTTCTGTCACTGGCTGAAACTCTTGCCGACTTTTTAGTGCGCGTAACATATATTTTTTGCACATCCCCTTTAGTAATAACTAATTGCCGCTTCATCATATTACCATGCATTAATATGCCATAACCGGATATGGTGATTTTTTGTGGACTAAGTAAAAACCCTAAAACAATTATAACCACCACTATCACAAATAGCGAAAAAAGCATCAACCCGTTAGTAATAAATGCAAGTTCAGGGTTGTCTCCACTATCACGTCGCCCTATTATTAACCATGCAAAATAACCGATCGAAATTATTAGTGCAGGTATCCTTATCCAATACTGCAAACCAACTTTTGAGGTAGCAACTCTATCCATATATGCTTAACCAAACATAATAAATAAGCCTGGCAAAATAAACACGATGGCTCTATTGGATGCTTTTTAGCAAAAAATAATTAGCATATCCCATTATCTGTTTATATTTATAAATAATCATATAAACCTATAAACCAATGAGATCAATCCGCCTGTCACTCATACTTGCATCTTTACTATTTCTTCAATTTAAAACCCGTGCGCAAACCGTTGATCCTGCTATCGCAGACAAAATTAGCCGGGTTGAAAACAATATACTTAAACCTATACAAATTGAGGGCGATGCACCATACAGTATTCAGCAGGATATGAAGGATAACCATATACACGGGGTAAGCATCGCCGTAATACACAATTATAAAATAGAGTGGGCAAAAGGTTATGGTTATGCCGATGACAGTCTTAAAATACCGGTAACCGCTCAGACACTTTTCCAGGCAGCATCCATTAGTAAGTCATTGAACGCGGTAGGCGTGTTAAAACTGGTACAGGATAAAAAATTAGATCTGTATGCTGATATCAATAATTACCTTACTACCTGGAAATTCCCGTATGATTCCTTATCGAAAAACAAAAAAATAAGTGTGGCCAACCTATTGAGCCATACCGCAGGTTTAACAGTACATGGGTTTGGAGGCTATTCAGCAACAGATACTTTACCTACTTTAGTACAGATACTTAACGGAACAAAACCAGCAAATTCACCGGCTATCCGCTCTATGTATGCACCGGGTTTAAAGTCGGAATACTCGGGTGGTGGTATCACTATTTCACAAATGATAGTGATGGATATTACCCACGAATCATATGATAAATACATGTATGATAATGTATTGAAACCATTGGGGATGACAAGCAGCACGTACACCCAACCTCCTGTTAATGTAAAACCGGCATTGTTAGCTGCTGGCTACCGGCCTGATGGTAAAGAGATACCAGGCAAATTCCACACCTATCCGGAGCAGGCCGCCGCCGGCTTATGGACCAACCCTACCGACCTTGCCAAATATATTATTGAAACGCAACTGGCCTACCATGGAAAGTCATCAAAGGTTTTGAACCAACAAATGACGCAGCTCAGGCTTACGCCATATATCGACAATGAGGCAGCTTTAGGCACTTTCGTGATAAACAGGGATAGCACCAAATATTTTTCGCACAGCGGCGCAAATGAAGGCTTCAGATGCGCTTATTATGGAAGCTTTGAAGATGGTAACGGCGTAGTGGTAATGGTGAACTCAGATAATGGTAATATAAATAATGACATTGTAAATAGCGTAGCCAAAGTATATGGTTTTAAAGGCTTAAATATATCAGTAACCCGCAAAGTAATTAAGGTTGATGATGCCATTTTACAAAGCTATACCGGTAAATACGCTATTTCTTCAAAACAGGTTGCCATAGTAGCCAAACAAGGCAGCCAGTTGACTATACAGATGGGTAACCAGCGGCCCTTAAATGTCTATCCGGAAACTAAGAATAAGTTTTTTGTAAAAGAGTTTAATGCCGAGGCTGAATTTATAACAGATGATAAAGGGCAGGTAACTAAAGTTATCTTTTATGAAAATGGCCATTCGAATGAAGCATTGCCTGTGAAATAAATTTTGCCCGACATCTTTTGTCAGACTTACGAAGTTTTAAAACGGCGAAGCCCTCAACGAGGCCATTAAAACAAACAACGAGTTAAACTTCGTAAGTCTTATATCATTTATTACATCTGCAACTATGGCAAAACATTTTTATCCATATTTGCAAACTATGCCCATGCTCCAATCTTACATCAGCCAGCAATTTAACGGTACCATTTGGCGCCTTGAAATTGATGAGCTCAGCGAAACCATTTTTATAGAAACCCGCAACGAGCAGGATAAACAGGTTAGTTTTTCATCTATAAATTTAAACACGGGCCACACTAACTTTAAAGAGCTCACCACTCCTGAGCGCTGGTTAACCGGTATTGAGGCTGCCTATGACGGGGTACTGCTCTTACACAATTACCAATCGGAAAATGGGCCTTTGCATAAAGGTATAATCGCCATTGATGCCATTACCGGCGAAACTTTGTGGGAAAATTACATTAATGCGTTCGATCATTTAAGCGCCGATGGACCAGTGGTTTACAATACCAACATCCAGCCTAAAAAATTATTTATTGCAGATATAAGAACCGGTGCAACAAACCGGGTTTATGATCCGTCTGTTAATCATGAGATACAGAACAGTATAGTGGTACCACAATTGATTGACCCTGCATTATTATCGCCGGAGTTAATCCTTTTTTCACCATTTGGAAATAGTATTCATTATCTGGAATACAATAATTTCAGAATTGTATCTTTGCACACTTTGGAAGCTGAAACGCTAAAACAGTATCTGTATATATTTAATGGTGTTGATAAAGTTTATGACGATTTATTAAATACCAGTATACAGAAATTACAACCAGAGGCGTTTATATTGCATAAAACCCGTTTAATTTATATTAAAGATAAGTCAGTATTAAATATTGTTAACTTATAAATTAGTGTATTATAACATATTATGAAATTTAAGATCTTATTATTTACAGCATTATTATTTACAACATCCGCCTCAGTTTTTGCTAAATCATTGGTTGATTCTATTGGTATTGAAAATAAAGACGGCAAAAAAGTGATCCTGCATAAACTTGATCCAAAAGATAACTATTACTCACTGGGTCGCCTTTATAAAGTAAGTCCAAAAACTATAATTCAATTCAACAACAATGCAGCATTGGTTATTGGCAATGTAATTAAGGTACCTACCGACAGGCCTTTCCTTGAATCGTCATACAATACGCCGCAACAGCAATTACACCCTGCTACGCAGCAAAGCGCACCGGTTAAAACAGAGGCTACGCCGGTAGTTAAACAACAGGCCCCTCCGGTTCAGCAACAGCCGCAGCCACAACAACAAGTTCAACAAGCACAACAAACTCCGCCAGCTAATAACAGTAACCTAACACAGGATTATAAGGTATCGGCAGGTGAAACATTATACTCTATTGCCAAACGCTTTGGCACTACGGTTGAAGATATTACCAGCCTTAATGGCCTTACATCAAGCACACTTGCACCAGGACAAATATTAAAGGTACGTACAGGCACTCCACCGCCAGTTGCCCCGCCAGTAGTTGCCAAACAGGACAATACGGCCATAATGCCAGCGGATAGTAGCAATGCCAGTCATTTTAATGCCAACAAATTTGGTTTATATGAGAAAGATGAAAAAGGCGTAGCCACTTATATTGATGGCACTGACCTTGACCCTAACAAAAAGCTTGTTTTACACCGTACTGCACCAATTGGTACAGTTATAAAAATAACCAACCCCATGACCAACCTTACTACCTATGCCAAGGTGGTAGGTAGGTTTACCGATAATGAATCAACCAAAGATGTGATCATCGTGGTAACTAAAAACGTTGCCGATTCATTAGGTGCTTTGGATAAACGCTTTCATGTAAACATCAGCTACGGCAGCCCGAATGAATAAACCTTTTATAATCGGTATTGCAGGGGGAAGCGGCTCTGGCAAAACCTTTTTTTTAAAGTGTTTTCTTGAACATTTTAGTACTAACGAGGTATGTTTGGTATCGCAGGATGATTATTATTTCCCGGTACCACCTGATATGACCGCAGAGGAAAACAAACTATTTAATTTTGACCTGCCGGATACGATCGATCATCAGCATTTTGAAGATGATATAAACAGCCTGCTTAACTGGCAAACTATAGTAAAAAAGGAATATACTTTCAATAATCCCAGTGCCATCCCTAAAATGCTGGAGATAAAGCCCGCTCCTATTTTAATTGTAGAGGGTTTGTTTATCCTGCATTTCAGAAAAATAGCAGAATCACTGGATCTGAAGATCTTTATTGAGGCTGATGATGACATAGCCCTCCAGCGCCGCCTAAAACGCGATCTGATGGAACGCGGCTACTCGCATGATGATGTAATATACAAATGGATAAACCACGTTGTACCGGCCTATAAAGAGTTCCTATTACCCTACAAAGATGAATGCGACCAGATTATCACCAACAACACCCACGTTGCCGATGATATTATTTGTATTACGGAGAATATTTCGCATCAGTTGAGGGAAAAAGTATTAGGAGATGCTTAATTGTAATGTCGAGAAAAGGCCGTCATACTGAGCGCTAGTCGAAGTATGAGCGCAGAGGCCTTTACCCACATGCTTCGACTAGCGCTCAGCATGACACCCACACATGTAAAATGATTTGTTGGGATTGCTTCGTTACAGCAATGACGCGCGGTGAATATCAAATTACCATTTCAGGAATTTCACCCTCCACAACCAATTTCCCTGCTGTAGCCTTAATAATATCCTCCACACTTATTCCCGGCGCGCGCTCTATCAGCTTAAAACCGCCGCCATTGGGTAATATATCAAGTACCGCCAGTTCAGTCACTATCTTTTTAACGCAATTGATGCCCGTTAATGGCAGTGTACATTGAGGCAACAGCTTTGATTCACCTGCTTTGTTTACATGCTGCATGGCTACAATAATGTTTTCTGCGGATGCCACCAGATCCATAGCGCCGCCCATACCTTTAACCATTTTGCCAGGGATCTTCCAGTTGGCTATATCCCCATTTTCGGATACTTCCATAGCACCCAGTATGGTTAAATTAACTTTCTTAGCCCGTATCATCCCAAAACTCATCGCCGAATCAAATATGGCTGAACCCGGCAGCATGGTGATGGTTTGCTTGCCAGCGTTAATGGTATCGGCATCTTCGTCACCTTCAAACGGGAAGGACCCCATACCGAGCAAGCCGTTTTCTGATTGTAACACTACATCCATGGTTTCGGGGATATAATTAGCCACCAGCGTTGGTATGCCAATGCCCAGGTTAACATAGTAACCGTCCTTTATTTCTTTTGCTATGCGTTTAGCTATGCCTTGTTTGTCTAACATAATTTAAAAAATTATTGTCATTGCGAGGAGGAACGACGAAGCAACCTCGTCGCGTTTAATATGCAAGCGACGAGGTTGCCGCGCTATCGCTCGCAATGACATGTTTTATTAGTCTTCCTTCTTTCTTACCGTTCTTTGCTCAATCCTTTTCTCATAATCCTTCCCCTGAAAGATCCTGTGCACGTAAATCCCGGGCGTATGAATATGGTCAGGGTCAAGCTCGCCTGGTTCAACCAGTTCTTCAACCTCGGCAATAGTTACCTTACCGGCCATGGCCATAACAGGATTAAAGTTACGTGCCGTGCTGCGATACACAAGATTACCCATGGTATCGCCCTTCCAGGCTTTTACAATGGAAAAATCGGCATCAAAAGCCATCTCCATTAAATAATCCTTGCCATTAAAGTTTCGTATTTCTTTACCATCGGCGATCTCTGTGCCAATACCTGCCGGAGTAAATATTGCGGGCATTCCATACCCCGCCGCCATACAACGAGTGGCTAATGTGCCTTGCGGGATCAATTCAACCTCCAGTTCGCCACTTAGCAGCTGGCGTTCAAATTCAGCATTTTCGCCAACATAGGATGACACCATCTTTTTAACCTGCCGCTGTTTAAGCATTAGGCCGATACCAAAATCGTCGACCCCGGCATTGTTGGAGATACAGGTAAGGTCTTTCACCCCTTTTTTAACCAGTGCGGCAATACAATTTTCAGGCAGCCCACATAATCCGAAACCGCCAAGCATTAGGGTCATGCCGTCTTTAATATCATGGATGGCCTCATCGGCCCCATTAACTACTTTATTCATGTTCTATAATTGGTAAGGTAAAATTAAGTTTTTTATTCATCGAATAGCGAGACTTACGAAGTTTAAAAAAATCGTAAGTCTATATCGTCAAACCGTTCATATCTACAAAAAACCAAACAATTAAAAGTTTGAAGCATTAGTATTAATACATCAAACAATAAAAAGTCAATGATATTTACTGATGACCATTTAACGAATGACCGGGACGATCAGCCGTTAACAAAAATACAACCGAATGCCTACCGTGTTAATGATAGCCACACCATTGAGGAAAAACAGCTGAAGAAACATTACTTATTCGGCAAGGGAGACCAGCATGCAAACCCAACAGAAGGTAAAGGTGCAGGCGGACAAAAATTCGGACAAGAAAACCTTACACCTGCCGGCGATGATAAAAACAACCCATCGCAGAACGCGGGATATACCAATGCCTATTTTGCACGTACCGAACCATCGGAAGAACATCCGGAAGATTCAAACTTTACAGCTAAAAACCAGGATGGATCGCCTGATTATAGTAAAGCACGGCCGTATGCATCAGCCAATGAACCTAAACCCGAAAAACGGGAACGCGGCAATGGCGAAAATGATCGTCCCCATCCGCAGGAAGAATATAGCGAAGGCACTGATGATTATGATGGCACCAGCGAACCCAATATACCAGGGCCTAATGAATTACCCGAACAGCAAAAGGTTGGAGAAGATGATGATAAAGACCATATTGAAACGTAGAGAAGATATTTACCTATGTCATGCTGAACTTGTTTCAGCACCTCACAGGACAAGTGACTAATATTTGCTACTTAGCTTATGAGATGCTGAAACAAGTTCAGCATGACATTTATTTATAGATTACCAATTCATATTCTTTGCAACAAAAGCTTCCAGATCATCGGCCATAGCCTGTTGTTCCTTAACATTGGGATGGCCCGGTGTATTTTTGTAAAGGATGAAATGAGTATAAATATTTTTGTCGTTGAGGCCATCAACCGCTTTTTGAATATAGCCCGGCCATGGTGAACCGGTTTGAGTGGCATCCATACTACCCAGTATACAAATGATATGTGCCTTTGGGTATTTACTCCTGACAGTAGCTACAAAATTACGATATGCATTAATAATGAACTCGGGCTTCGGCTTTGTAGTTCCGAAACGGGCTTTGAATTGCGGATTGTTCGGCTTTTCAACTATCCATGAATCATTTTGAAAAAGGTTAATCACCACCAGATCCGGAGTATATTTGGAGAAATTCCATTTACTGGTTGAATCGGTGGCATCAAGCCGGTCATACATTTCAGGCATAATCAGCGGAAACCAGCTAACCGTGATCCCGATACCGCTCTTTGATGTATTGTGAAAGTCAGCGTTAAAATGCCTTGCGGTTAATGTCGCATAGCTGATGTAGCCATCCTCATAAGGTGCGGTGCCCCTATCTTGCCCGGTGCTATCCTCTGCCGCATAGCCACAGCTGATAGAATCACCGAAATATTCAATTTTATGTTTATGTGCAGGCGTAGCAGGTAAAACCTTACCCCCTTTATCAATAGTAAAACCATAAAACCAGGTCTTGCCCATCGCCCATTCGGTACGTTTAAATAATTCTAAGGTATGCTTGCCTGCATTTAGTCCGGTAATTTCATGCTCAAATTTGCCATCGGTAGTTACCTGTTCTTTCTTGATTATTTTTCCGTCAAGCAATATATTATAAAAATTGTCGCCCCGCTCATCACGCATTTTATAATTGATGCCGGTACCCTCAAAATTTATTTTAACCGTAGTACCCGACCACGACAATACAGCGGCAGTATCCTGCAGATCAACCCTACCCATATATTGTATATGCGGATCATTAGCCTTAACAGTAATTTGAGCGCTACAACTAAAACCAGCTACTGCCAGCGTGATACATAAGATAAGGTGCTTATAATTCATTGGTTTATGGTTAGTGGTTATAAGGTTGATTGAGGCCTATTTCAAATATACATAAGTAATCCCATCTCCACCACGGTCGGCATGTTCATCTTCCATACGGTCAACCTGGTCATATTTTTTAAGGTATTGCCTTATCATTTTTCGGAGTATACCATCGCCTTTACCGTGGATGATCTTCAAGTTGCCAAAACCCATCATCAGGGCGCGGTCAAGCAAGCGTTCAATATTACCTAAGGCATCTTCGGTACGCATGCCGCGTACATCAATCTCCGGACTAAAGCTTGCCATATCACTGCTATGCGAATTATAACTTTTCCTTATCTCCTTGGGCACTTCCTTACGGGATACTTTTTGCACTTTGCTCTTCTTAGCCACAGTGCGCAATTCGCCAATGGCAATGATCACATTATCCCTGGCAATCTCTATCACCTGCCCTGTAGTTTCAGAGTCATTTAGTTTTACCCAGTCGCCCGCTTTTAATTCATCATCATTAACTGCGGGCTTTTTAACTTCTGGCTTAATCGTATTCTTTTGCAGCTCACGGTTCAGATTTTCGCGCAGGTCGCGGGTTTTTTCCTTATCGGCATTACTGCTTTTTATTTCAGATATCGTGTTCTCTACCAGTTTATTTGCATTCAGGATGATATTTTTTGCTTCCTGCTTAGCATCACGGATCAATGTTTTTTTATTTTCTTCCAGATAGCTTTTCAGCTGCTCATTTTCCGCTAGTAAGGCATTAACCTGCCTTTGCTGGCGCTCCAGCTTTATACGGGTATCGTTTATTTCCTTCTTTTCCCGCTCAAGATCAACCAGCAAAGTATCCACTCTTTTTTGTCCCGCACTTACCTTACTTTTTGCCAGGTTAAGTACATTCAGCGGCAACCCTATTTTTTGGGCGATCTCAAAAGCGTACGAACTGCCGGGTTTACCAACTTCCAATATATACAGCGGCTTCATCTCCACGTTATTAAATAGCATGGAGGCATTTTCCAACCCCTCGGTATTGCTCGCAAATATTTTAAGGTTGGAATAGTGCGTGGTCACCATGCCCTTAACCTTTTTATGGTTAAGCGATTCCAACACAGCCTCGGCAATCGGGCCACCAAATTGAGGATCGGTACCAGTACCAAATTCATCAATCAATATCATTGATTTTGCGTTGGCCTGCTCCACAAATTCCTTCATTTTCGAGAGGTGCGCGCTATAAGTACTTAAATCACTTTCTATCGACTGATCATCGCCTATATCCACAAAAAACGAAGCAAATACCCCCATTGTACTGGCTTCGGATGCAGGTATCAATAAGCCAGCCTGCAGCATCATTTGCAGCAAGCCAACCGTTTTCATACACACCGATTTTCCACCGGCATTCGGCCCTGAAACCACTACTATACGGGTACCCTCATCTATCTGCACATTAAGCGGCACAACGGTTCTATGCTCTTTTTTAAAATTGAGGAACAGCAACGGGTGGCGCGCGTTTACCAGTTTCAGTCCGGGTTTATTAACCACATCGGGCATTTCACCTTCAACATCAATAGCAAAGAGCGCTTTAGCCCGCACAAAGTCCAGCTTGGTTAATAAACCATGATAGGATAATAAAAGCGGGATATACGGCCTTAATTCATCAGTTAAGCCGGTTAATATCTTGATAATCTCGCGTCGGCGCTCAAATTCCAGGTCGCGGATCTTATTATTCAAGGTAAATACTTCTTCGGGCTCCATATAAACGGTTTGCCCCGAGGCCGACTCATCATGGATAAAGCCCTTGAGCTTACGTTTATTTTCAGCCAGTAACGGTATGCACAGGCGGCCATCGCGCACGGTTAATGAGCCATCAGCCGTCCAACCGCTTGAAGACGCGTTCTTAAATATCTGGTCTATCTTTCTGCGGGCTTCCTGTTCAGCTTTTGAAATACCTGAGGTGATATCAATCAGCTCACGCGAAGCATTAGGCCTTATCTTTCCTTTGGCATCAATTACAAGATCTATTTTTTTAATGATAGCCTTCTCAATAGGCAAATGCTCAAATAAAGCTTCCAGGTTGGGATATTGACCTTCACGGTCATTAAAATAACCTATCACCGAAAAAACGGTATTCAATGACGCCTGTACCTGGTAAAACTCTTCCTCGCTTAAAAAAACACCTTCAACACGTGCCTTATTGGCTAGTGATTTTATATCAAAAAAATTCTGGATAGGCAGTGGGGCATCATTAACTAATATATTTTTAAACTCATTTGCCTGGCTTAAAAATTTACGGATCAGGTCATAATTGTTCATCACCTGTATCTTATCCACCATTTGCTGACCCATCACGCTCAGGCAATGATTTTTTATCAGTTCCTTTACCTCGGTAAATCCCAGTTTATCAACACTACTTTGCGGGTGAAGCATTCTTATTTCTCTGTTTTCTTATTAATGAATCTCTGTGGGCCTGCATTTTCTCAAACCTTGCTCTTGGGTTTACATTATTATGCTGAACAGGCGTGACAGGAGCCTGCATAGCTGGCATAGCACCAGCACCCGGAGTGCCTGGAACAAGTGTTTTTTTGCTATTTACCGTATTTTGTTTTATTGATAGTTTGGTTATTGAATCGGTTTTTACCCGCAGGTTCTCTAAAACCTTATCATACATATCAGCAAGCTCCACTGGTTTGTTACTTGCGTAATATATGAAGCTCTTTCTGAATTGTGCTGAATCGGTATGATGCTTTGCAAATACAGCCTGATATTTGCCCCTGCCATACTTATATAAAGTATCAGGCGTTTGGGACACGGTGATCAAAGTGCCGTCAACTATATGCACATCAGTTAACAAGGCTATCATATTATCTTTATCAATAATACCATCAGGTGTACCATTGCTGCAGGCAGATAAAAAAAGCAATACTAAAAAAAACAAGGTTATATATTTACGCATTCTGTAATTTAGCGGTTTAATTCAGCAAAAATACGGATAAATGAGCATTGCCGATAACATCATCAGCCTAAAAAAGGAAACGGATAGTTTACATGTAATATTATTAGCGGTATCAAAAACAAAACCGCCCGAAGATATACAACAAGCATACGACGCTGGTCAGCGTATTTTTGGCGAAAACCAGGTACAGGAACTGGTTGATAAATACGAAAAACTGCCACAGGATATTCAATGGCACCTGATTGGCCACTTACAAAGCAATAAGGTTAAATACATCGCGCCGTTCATCAGCATGATACAATCTGTTGATAGTCTGAAGCTTTTGCAGGAAATCAATAAGCATGCTTTAAAACATGACCGCATTATTGATTGCCTGTTACAGATATATATTGCCGATGAGGAAACCAAATTTGGTTTGGGCTTTGATGAAGCGATAGAACTGTTACGCTCGGATGATTTTGCCGAACTAAAGAACATTAAAATACGCGGACTAATGGGTATTGCCACCAATACCGACAGCGAAAAACAGGTTAAAGACGAATACTACGAGCTAAAAACTTTTTACGATGGCATTAAGGCGAGCTTTTTCCGTAAGGATAAAACCTTTAATGTGCTATCAATGGGCATGTCGTCCGACTATAAGATCGCGATTGAACAGGGTAGCAATATGGTACGCTTAGGCAGTACTATATTTGGCAACCGGGTAGTTAAACATTGGAAGAATAATTAGTCATTGGTCATTGAGTCATTAGTCATTGGGACCTACCTCCATAAACTATTAGCTCAGCCATAAGACTATACTTTAACAAAACAACTAATGACTATTGACCAATGACTAAAATAAGAACAGCCAAAAAAGAAGATTGCCCGCGTTTAATGGAGCTTATAAACGAGCTCGCGCTTTTTGAAAAATTACCGGAAGAAGTTACCGTAACACTTGAAGAATTTGAGGATGCCGGTTTTGGCAAAAATCCGGTTTGGAAGGCTTTTGTTGTCGAAGATAATCATATTATTGTTGGCTTTGCGTTGTATTACGTGCGTTATTCAACATGGAAAGGCTGCCGTTTGTATTTAGAAGACCTGTTGGTAACGGAGAGCTATCGCGGTAAAGGTGTGGGTAAATTACTGTTCGACCAGGTAATAAAAGAGACCATGGATATGGGTTTTAGCGGGATGGTTTGGCAGGTGCTCGACTGGAATGAACCTGCTATTAAATTCTACAATAAATACGGGGCTAATATCGAATCGGGCTGGCTTAACGCAGCTTTATCAAAGGAACAGTTACTAAACTACTTATAATGAAATTACAATATCTGCCTTTTTTGTTCGTCGTTTTGCTGATGAATGCCTGCAACTGGGGTAAGCCAAACAATTCGCCCAATGGAATCAACAAGGATACGCTTGCTTATGTTTATCAAACCGTAAAACAACGGGCATCTGATTGCGGCGCTAAACCTGATAGCGGCTGTACCGTAGCTGTTGTAAAGTTCCCTGCTTTCAACAACAAAACTTTATTGAATGATAGTGTTAAAAACAGGCTATTTAATTTATTCTGGGTTGATTCAACCATGGAAGCTGACACCGACCTGCAAAAGTATGCACGTGAATTTGTGAGCGTGTACGACCAAAATAAAAATGATCCATCAGTTAAAGGTAAGATCTTCACCATCAACAGCAGCGCAAAAGTGCTGAGGCAGGATTCAAGCCTTACTACTTTAGAAATCGGCGGCTATATGTTTCAAGGTGGCGCACATGGAGCTACGGTAACCGAATTTTTAAACTGGGATACCAAGGCCAACAAAAGCATCACGCTAAACGACATTCTTGTTAAGGATTATAAAGATAAGCTGAATGCGGTAGCGGATACCATTTTCAGGCATGATGAAAAATTGAGTATGGATGCCTCATTAGCGCAGGATTATTTTTTTAAGGATAATCTATTTGCACTCAATAACAACTTTTCAATAACACCATTAGGGCTAAGGTTTTTGTATAACCAGTATGAGATAAAACCATATTCGGCCGGGCAAACGGTTTTGCTTGTCCCCTATGGTAAAATTAAATTACTATTATTGCCACATACGGTAATATCACAATATATTAAATAAATAATGCAGAAAGCCAGTATTAAATTAATTGCATTCCTGGTTTTAATATTAGTTTCCTTCGCACAACAAAAAGCTGAAGCAGCAATAGTAGTCGCTGGTAAAAGGAACATAACCCCTAATGCAGCTGCAAAAGTAAAAGATACCATCGCCTACATAAATAAAGGCATGCACGGTGAAACGAGTAATTGTAAAAACCCAAATGGATGCGGTTTCATCACCGTTAATTATCCTGATTTTAAAGGTAATGAGCCTTTAAATAATGCTATAAAACGAAAAATCATCGATTACTTATCACCATATTGTGAAAGAAAGCTTGATCTTAAAAACTTTGATAAGAGTTTGAAAAAAATAGCTCAATCTTATAATAATAAAAGTGATACCAGTACGGTAGATCAATTGCCTGCTACCTATGAGCTTAATGTTGATGTGATTGTACAAGATTCCAGTTTAATTATGCTTGATTTTTCGCAAGATGATTCGGGGGGGGCACATCCTAATCATAACGATGAATATTTAAACTGGAATATAAAGGCTGACAAAACAATTTCCCTGGATGATCTGCTGGTAAATGATTACGAAAGCCCGCTTACCAATATCGCTGAACAGATCTTTCGAAAAGATGAGAACCTCGGTAAGGATCAGTCTTTAGCAGATTACAATTTCGAAAACAACACGTTCGCTTTGAATAATAATTTTCAAATCACACCCAAAGGCATTAGTTTCTTTTACAACAGTTACGAAATTAAATCATATGCCGAGGGAACAACAGATTTGTTAATTCCATATGCAGCAATAAAAAAATTACTTCGACCCAACACGGTCATAAATCAATATAATAAATAATGCTTGTTTTTAAATTCGGAGGGGCATCAGTAAAGAATGCCGAGGGTATAATAAATCTGGGTAAAGTAGTTAATAAGTATACCGGTAATCAGTTGCTCATTGTAGTTTCGGCCATGGGTAAAACAACCAACGCCCTCGAAAAATTGACCAAAGCCTATTTTAACCAGGCTGATGATGTAAATGAAATTTACGAGGAGATAAAGCAATATCACTATAACATACTGTTTGAACTTTTTGATAGCACCGACCCTGTTTTTGATGAAGTGGCAAACACTTTTGTAGAGATAGATTGGATGCTGGAGGATGAGCCGCATGATGATTATGATTTTATTTATGATCAGATCGTATCTGTTGGTGAACTGGTTTCTACCCGTATAGTAAATGCCTATCTCAATAAAATAAACTTAAAAAGTCAGTGGCTGGATGTGCGTGGATATATCCATACCGATAATACGTATCGTGAAGGTGTGGTGCAATGGCATAAAACCAAGGAAAGCATCCTGCATCATATCCCCGCTTTGTTAGAGAAAAGTATAGTGGTAACACAAGGCTTTTTAGGTGGCACATCCGAGAATTTCACTACTACGCTTGGTCGCGAGGGCTCTGATTATACCGCATCTATATTAGCGTCCTGCTTAAATGCAGAATCGGTTACTACCTGGAAGGATGTACCCGGCATACTTAACGCCGACCCTAAGTATTTTGAGGATACCATTAAGTTTGATGAGCTATCCTACACCGATGCTATCGAGATGACCTATTACGGGGCAACTGTCATCCACCCAAAAACTATAAAACCGCTGCAAAACGCTAAAATACCTTTGTTGGTGAAGCCCTTTAATGATCCGTCTGCAGCGGGTACGGTAATTAAGGAGGATGGGCATAATAATTTTGCAAAACCGGTGATCATCATCAAACAAAGCCAGGTATTGCTGTCGTTATCAGCAAAGGATTATTCGTTTATCTCAGAAGATCATTTAAGCGAGATCTTCCGCCTGTTTGCACAGAGCCATATTAAAGTGAACGTGATGCAAACGTCAGCCCTAAGCTTTTCTGTTTGTTTTGATCATGATGAAGATCGCTTTAAACAATTACTACAAAGCCTGAGCGAAGGTTTTAAAGCAAAATATAACAGCGGTTTAATGCTGATAACCACCAGGCATTATACACCAGCATCGTTAAAAGAATTAACAGTTGGCAAAACGGTATTGCTTGAACAAGTAAGCAGGAATACGGCACAGGTGGTGGTGAGGTAAAAAGGAAAGGAAGAAGGTGTCATGCTGAGCGCTAGTCGAAGCATGTGGGCGGGCCTATACGCACATGCTTCGACTAGCGCTCAGCATGACACCCCTTATTTGAACTTTTCATTTATGTAAACGTTAATTAATAATGAAAATCTACCAGCAAACCATTCAACTTCGTGAGCGCAAACGCGGTTTCCATCTCATAACAACTGAGGTTGTAAACGCGTTACCGCAGGTCAGTGAGTTAAAAACGGGTATTATGCAGGTTTTTATTCAGCATACCTCAGCTTCATTAACCATAAATGAAAACACCGACCCTACCGTAAGGAAGGATTTTGAGATGTATTTTAACAAGGCCGTACCCGAAAATGACCCGGATTATCAGCATGATGATGAAGGTTCAGATGACATGCCAGCACACCTTAAAGCCGCTATGCTGGGCAGTTCGGTAACTATACCTATCCGCAACGGACGTCCGGCTTTAGGCACATGGCAGGGTATTTACCTATGTGAGCACCGGAATTATGGCGGACAAAGAAATCTTGTAATTACCGCCTGGGGAGAGGCATAATTATTAATATTAATTTACATTTGCAGGTAAATTAAATAATACCACTTGGTATATTTTAGTTTAATTTTGAAAACTATTTATAACATAACTTTATATGCTTAAGAGAGTTGTTGTAACCGGCCTGGGTGCTGTAACACCACTGGGAAACGATATAAAATCATTTTGGCAAAATGCTGTAGCCGGCAAAAGCGGCGCGGCCATCATCACAAAATTTGATGCTTCCTTATTTCGCACGCAATTTGCCTGCGAGGTAAAGGGTTTTAATCCTGCTGATTTTTTAGACAGGGCTGATGTTAAAAGGACAGATTCTTTTACACAATATGCAATCGTCGCATCTGACGAGGCAATAAAAGATTCAGGTTTCGACTTTGAAAAAATGGACCCGTTTGATGTGGGTGTGATATGGGGATCGGGCCAGGGAGGTATGGAAACTTTTGAAGAGCAGGTGAGTGAGTATGCCCGTGGCAATGGGCAACCACGCTACAGCCCTTTCTTCGTGCCTAAATTTCTAACCAATATGGCTTCAGGCATGATCTCTATCCGTAACGGGTATATGGGCATCAATTACACTGCAGTGTCTGCCTGCGCAACCTCAAATACAGCTATAATGGATGCTTATAATTACATTCGTTTAGGTAAGGCAAAAATTATTATATCAGGTGGCTCCGAAGCTACCATTACCCCAGCTTCAATAGGTGGTTTTAGTGCTATGAAGGCCATGTCGGCCCGTAATGATGATCCGCAACGTGCCTCAAGGCCATTTGATGTGTACCGGGATGGTTTTGTTATGGGTGAAGGATCTGGCGCCTTAGTGCTGGAAGAATATGAGCACGCGGTAAAAAGGGGTGCTAAAATATATGCAGAGGTAACCGGCGCATCCATGACGGCCGATGCTTATCACATGACCTCAACGCACCCCGAAGGAAAAGGCGCGGCAAAGGCGATGGAACTGGCTTTAAACGAGGCCGGCATAACCATAAACCAGGTTGATTACCTGAATATGCACGCTACCTCTACCCCTGTCGGCGACCTATCAGAGCTTAAAGCAGTACATGCGTTAACCGGTGATGAAAAGTTAACCATGAAAATAGGCGCCACCAAATCAATGACCGGTCACCTGTTAGGTGCTGCCGGAGCAATTGAGGCTATCATTTGCTTAATGGCCATAAAAGACCAGGTATTGCCGCCAACCATCAATACAGAAACATTAGACCCCGCAGTACCAGCCAACTTGAACATTGTTCGCGGTAAAGCTATTGAACATAAAGTGAATGTAGCCATGAGCAACACATTTGGTTTCGGTGGGCATAATGGTATTGTGGTGTTTAAGAAGATATAAGTTAAATTTTCAATCATAAAAAATAGCGATGGGTTTGAAACCCATCGCTATTTTTGTTTATGCCCCTGTCACTAAACCCAATTGTCATTCTGAGCGATAGCGAAGAAACTTACCACCATGTATAAACGCGTGCTAAGATTCTTCGCTATCGTTCAGAATGACAATTTATTATAATAAGAGTAATTACCTCCTTGAATTCAGCATCAAAAACGCATCCTTAGGCGATTTTAAATACGCATCATAAAACTGGGCAGTAAACCCTACATGGATCTCTTCAATATCATTTTCAAAAGCATGTACCAGTTCTTCAGCCACCTGTTGTGGCGGGATGCCGTTACTGCCGCCGATATCCTGTGAAAACTCGGTATCAACTAATGGCGGCATCAATTCAAATACCTTTATAGCGGTTGTTTTTGCCAATGAGAAGCGTAAAGCCTGTGTATAGGAATGCAAAGCCGCTTTACTTGCCGAATAGGTAGGCACATCGTATGATGGCGCTATAGCTAAAACGGAAGTTACGTTTACAATAGCGGCTTCCTTTTGTTTTTCAAGTACAGGCAGTAAATGATCTGTTAAACGAAGTACAGCAAGGTAATTCGTCAATATTTCGGCGCTTGCATTTGCATAGGCTATTGCACCAGGCAATAGCTGATATACTGATGCCTGACCCGCATTATTTATCAATACATCTAAACCCGGATAATTGATGGCTAAAAAATTTACCAGTTTGTTTACATCTTCCTCTTTAGTAATGTCACAGGCAAAAATACCCACATTGTTCAACTTAGCGGCTGCATTTTTAAGCCTTGCTTCGCTCCTGCCGGTGATGATTACTTTGTTGCCTTTTTCAGTTAATAGCTTAGCGATCTGGAAACCGATGCCAGAACCTCCGCCGGTTATTAGTACTGTTTTATTTGAAATATTCATTTTATTGGTTTTTAATATTGTTGTTGATATGTTTGAAATAATGCACAATATTACATCATAAAATATACCAATTGGTATATTTTATGTCAAATTTTTTATGCTTTCATCTGGTTGATCAATAGCTCAACAGTCTGCATTATTTTATCCATATTGCTTTGGCTGTTCGTTACTTTAGCTATCATTATAGCGCCTTCTATCAAAGCAATTATTGATAAGGCTATCTGTGTATGATCAAGGCCTTCTTTAAACTCGCCTGCAGCAACACCACCTTGTATAAGATCCTGTATAGTTTTTTTCCATTTTAATACGGCCTTTGCCGCGCGGTCTTTTAGCAGGCTATTGGTGTCATCAGCCTCAATAGCTGTATTAAGCACAGGGCAGCCACCAACAGGAAACGAACCTCGTGTAAACTGGTCATATACCTGGGCATAAACCATTAGCTTGTCATGGTAGGTGGTTGCCTGTTGTATACGTTGCTGTATAACCTGACTAACCTTACTATAATTATGATCAAACACAGCCAGTGCCACATCTTCCTTATTGCCAAAGTTACCGTATATGCTGCCTTTTGTTAATCCGGTAGCCTCGGTAATGTCAGACATGGAAGTACCCGCATAACCTTTCATATTAAAAATACCGGCAGTAGTTTCAATAATGAACTGGCGTGTACGGTCGGCTTTTGACAGTTTGTTTTCCATATACAAATATACCAAATGGTATTATACTATCAATACTGATCCACATGCAATTTCGTATTTTGATACTAATAGGTTACCTTTGCTATCCAAAAGATACTACTATACTTTTAGATATCATCAAGATGCTTACAGATACCATTAACCGCCCACCCAACAAAGAAGCCTGCGCTGCAAGTATAAATGCTATAAAAGATGCGCTTTACGCTTTGAATGGTAAATGGAAACTATTAATAATTGTGGCTTTGGTTGATGGAGCAAAACGATTCAAGGAAATACAGCGCGACCTGCAAACCATTACACCAAAAGTATTATCAAAAGAACTAAAAGAGCTTGAACTAAATGGTTTTGTTGAGCGAAAAGTTTTCAATACTACGCCGGTTACCGTAACCTATGAGCTTACACCTTATAGCGCCAGCCTGGGCAGCATTATGAATGAATTAAGACTTTGGGGTATACAGCACCGCAAACATATTGTAGAAACAAGCAAAGCACAATAATTATCCTCTCTAATATTAATAATCAGCGTAAGTTTTATTTTGTAAAACTTGTATCATATTATTATATGTTACAACATACAAGGCAAAATATTGTGAAATTTGCAGCCTAATAATCCAACAGAAAAATATTTATAACAATGTATAAAGTAAAAGTAATTTCATCAACAATAAGACCAGGCAGAAAAGGCCCTGTGATAGCCAAATGGATAGCCGATGTAGCACAAAAACATGGTTTTGAAGTAGAACTTTTAGATCTGGGCGAAATAAACCTGCCATTGATGAACGAACCCGTACACCCGCGCCTTAAACAATATGAGCATGAATATACCAAGCAATGGAGCGCTAAAATTGAAGAAGCAGATGCCTTTATTTTTGTAACCGCCGAATACGATTACAGCTACCCTGCGCCGCTTAAAAATGCTTTGGAATACCTGGTACATGAATGGGCCTACAAACCAGCCGGTATTGTAAGTTATTCAATAGGGCCATTTGCCGGTGTAAGGGCAATATCAAACCTGAAACCCGACCTGCTTTCATTAAAAATTATTGGTTTGGCTGAGTCGGTAACTATACCAGCTTACAACCAGTTTTTGAATGAAGATGATGAGTTTGTACCTAATGAACTGCTTATCAACTCAGCAGCTTTAATGCTGAAAGAACTTGTACGCTGGACAAAAGGCTTAAAAGCTATAAAAGAAGATATATAATTTAAAAAGTAATCAATAACAATTAACAATAAAGGCTCTGGTATAATACCAGAGCCTTTATTGTTATTAGCCTTTTTTATGCTCAGGTTTATGAGCACTGTATTTGTTGGATGTTTGATCAGACCGTTGTCCGCCGGAATTACTAATTCCCTTTTCCTTTAACCTTTCATTCTGGTTAGTAAAGGCACGATCGGATTTTGGCTGCCCTTGCCCATTGTTGTTGTTTTTAAAACCTTCCTGATTTTTCATAATACAATATGTTTTAATTTACAATCATTGTGGTGCAAGAATTGTACCGGGATAGCATAAACTATTATTATCCACAAAAAAAGCTGCACCCCTTAACAAGGTGCAGCTACATTAAATTAACTACCTAAACTATATTAATAACTTGCGTTCTGTTTTAAATTAGGATTGGTTTCAATATCATTTAATGGTATTGGCAGATATTCACGTCCAGGAGTATAAGTGTTAAACTCAGGGTCCCTTGATTTCAGGAATGCAAGCTTGACAGGATCCTGTAACCATCCCCAGCGTAAAATATCATCAAAACGGTGACCTTCCAGTGAAAATTCAAGGAACCTTTCGTGTGCTATCTGATCGCGCATTTCCGCCTGTGTCAAGCCTGGTTTAACAGTTGCCAGATCAGCCAATCCTACACGGCTGCGCACCTGCTGGATATATGGATATGCATCACTGGTGCTACCTAATTCGTTTAAACATTCAGCATACATCAGCAATACATCTGAGTAACGCATTAAACGCTCATTAATACCTGAACGCCAGTCGTACTCATTTGCAAAACCATCTTCGCTATTTTCATATTTATGGCACCACAACTGGTTTAATGACGAGCTGTTTGCATAGGCAACCTGAAAACTTACTCCATACAAAGTTTCACCCGGTTTATTATAGAACATACTTACATCAAGGCGTGGATCAACACCACCTGCTGCTGTTGGCTCCTGCATATAATCATTATAAAGTGCCTGTGATGGCTGCACATCGCCAAAACCAAAACTTGCAGCACCGAAGGTTACCGCACGTGCTGATGTACGGCCCCAGCCTGATTCCGGCTCACCACCCCAACCAAGGTCAGTTCCCCCGGCATCACGTGAAAATTGAACTTCAAATACCGATTCGGCATTGTTCTCTGCATTTAAAAAAAAGTTGTCATAATAATTCGGCATCAAACTATAAACACCAAGGTTCATTACTGCTTTAAATTGAGTGGCAGCATCGGTGTAATCCTTTGTAAACAAATAGGTTTTACCTAAGTAGGCCATTGCTGCACCTTTTGTTGCTCTGCCCACCTGATTATCAACAGTAGTTAATGTAGCATAACTCACCGGCAGTAAATTTGCAGCCTGTTTAAAGTCGCTTATTACCTGTTGCCAAACATCAGCCTGCGCTACCTGTTTTTGCAGGTAATCAGTTGTTGATGCAGGTGGAGCAAGCGGCATTGGTATGTTCTTATAAAAATCTGTTAAGTGGAAGTAATACAGAGCCCTTAAAAAGTATGCCTGCCCTAATACGCGGTTTTTAAGATCAGCATCCATTGAGATGG
This sequence comes from Mucilaginibacter mallensis, assembly GCF_900105165.1. Taxonomy (NCBI): domain Bacteria; kingdom Pseudomonadati; phylum Bacteroidota; class Sphingobacteriia; order Sphingobacteriales; family Sphingobacteriaceae; genus Mucilaginibacter; species Mucilaginibacter mallensis. The sequence goes on along the minus strand of NZ_LT629740.1, from coordinate 1,980,962 downwards.
CGGGCACATAGGCGATAACCTCATTGGCACGTAAAATACCCTGGTAATATGCTGTCCATGCAATAGACGATGTAAAACCGCTGGACGCTAAGTTAAACTTTCCGCAGTTATAGATCTGATCCCAGGGACTATTACTGGTTACATCGTCCCCACGTGTGTTTTCTATCACGGGCGAAAAGCGCATGTATGATCCATCGATTATTAAACTTCCGTAAACGGCGTTAATACCTGCTACCGCATCACTTGATGTTTTCCAAAATGTTTGAGTGGTTTGAGCATTTGGATTTACTGTATCCAAACTACTCTTTTTACAGCTTGCTGTTATAAATGACAGTGCTATTAAAGCTGCTATTCCTTTACTATATATATTTTTCATTTGAATGAAATATTAATAATTGTTAAATATTAAAGACCTACTTGTACGCCAACTAATAATGTGCGTGGATTAGGGAATGATCCATAATCAAAGCCCCTGTTAATAGTTCCATCGTTTATGTAATCAGGATCAAAACCTTTGTATTTTGTTATGGTAAATAAGTTTTGGCCCGATAAGTAAATACGGAAAGATTTAAGCGCATGCGTTCTGTTTAATATTGATGAAGGAATAGTATAGCCTAATTGCGCGGTTTGCAGGCGTGCATATGAGCCACTCTGTACAAAGCGGTCTGAATTTCTGTTGTTACCGTTAGGGTCACCTATTACCGGCCTTGGCACGTTGGTATTGGTATTAGTAGGTGTCCAGAAATTTAATTCATCAGTTGATGCATTTGTATACTGACCCGTCATTAATGCCTGGTAAACGCCATCTGCTATTTTACTGCCGGTATTTCCCTGTATAAAGAAAGAGGCATCAAAGGCTTTATAAGTTGCGCTGAAGTTAAATCCGAAGTAAAATTTAGGTATAGCCGATCCCAGGTAAGTTTGGTCGGCATCAGTGATCTGGCCATCGCCGTTTATATCCTTGAATTTCTCATCACCCACTGTAGCGCCAATCTGCGTTGCATGATTTTTTAAATCGGCTGCATTTTGGAATATACCTTGCGAAACATAGCCATAAAGCTCACCAACCTCGCCGCCTACTGCTGTTTTGCTATATGCACCATATATTGGGTTATTGCCGTTACCTAATGATAATACTTTATTTTTAAGTGTTGATGCGTTAGCGCTGATATCATAATGGAAGCCACCTTGTGGTTTGCTATGGTAAGCTACGCTAAGATCTATCCCCTGGTTAGTAAATGTTGCAGCATTAACCACAGGCACATTTGTTGCGCCTACCGATAATGGAATAGGTACTGCTAAAAGTATACCCGTGATTTTATCATTATAATACTCAGCAGTAAATGTTAACCTGTCATTAAAAAGGTTTGCATCAATGCCGATATTTTTGGTTGCTTTTTTCTCCCATTGGTTATCCTGGGAAAATACCTGTGTTTGGGTAGTACCATTCGCAAGCGTATTACCAAATACGTAACTGGCATTTGAGTTTACAACTGTTTGGTAAGGATAATAACTTAAAGCTTCTATATTACCCAATATACCATAACCTGCACGCAACTTTAACAAGGAGATCTGCTCCGGCAATTGTATAAAATGCTCTTTGGCAATATTCCATCCTGCTGATATACCGTAAAAATTACCATAACGGTACTGTGGTGTAAGTTGTGATGAACCATCACGACGGTAATTGGCTGTTAACAGGTAACGCCCGTCATAATCGTAGTTCATACGACCGAAAATAGGTGAGTACAAATAACGCACCCCGCTGTTACCAAATACAGTTTTCTCGGTAGTGTTACTTACGTTATCAAATGCATATAAATATGGCTGCTGAAGATTAGTAGCCTCGCCTAAAATAGTATTATTACTATCTTTTTGATAGGCTGTACCCGCAAGCACTTCAACATGGTGTTTCCCCGCATTAATCTTGTAGCTTAAGGTTTGCTCAATTAATGATGTAAAAGGTTCTCCCCTTGCATCGCTGTAATAAGCATTTACACTTGGATAAAACCAGCCTAGGTCATAAGTTGGCTCGAAATAAAAATTACGGTAATCGGTTCTGTCATAGCTAACAGCTATATGGTAATTTAAATTCTTTATGATCTCTACATTCGCCCATGCTGAACCTAAAAAACGGTCGTGCTGACTTTCATTAGTGATCAGGTTATTTACGCCGATCATGTTTAGTGAGATAGCCCTTTGTGTGTTTTGATCAACACCGCCATAGCCACCTAAGCGCGATGCGTCATAAACAGGCATAGTTGGTATGGCCGTAATTAAATCTACGATCTCGTTACCGGTACCATGCAGCCTTGGATATGCCAGGTTACGGTAATAAGCTTCTGTATAAGCCATTTTAGCACCGTATGAGAATATACCTTTTTTGCCCTGCAGATTCGCACTCATATTATAACGTTTGTAATATGGCCCGGCTACTACTGTTCCTGTTTGATTATAGTAACCAAAGTTTACACTGTATGCAGCAGATTCATTACCGCCTGAAAAACCAAGATCATGGTTTTGAGTATAGCCGGTTTTAAATGCTGCCTTTTGCCAATTGGTATTTACATTAGATATATAGCTGCTTGATGTTGGGTCATTACCCGGCGCTAATGATATGCCGGCATTGGTTTCAGCGGCATCGGCAATTTTTTGATACCCTAACCTATCAGTAACTGATAACTCTTTAGGGTTCTTTTGCTCACCGAAGTAAGCATTATAACTAATTTTCAGTGGCCCGTTCTTGCCTTTTTTAGTGGTGATAAGTATAACACCTGCACCTGCACGAAAACCATATATAGCACTTGCCGATGCATCCTTAATTATCTGTATGGTTTCAATATCGCCTGTAGGGAAATCAAATGGGGTCATGGTTGGCACACCATCAATTACGTATAATGGGTTGTTGTTAGTTAATGAACTTACACCATGTATATGTATGGTAACACCTTCTCCCGGTACTCCTGAGCCATTTACTTCAACACCGGCAACCTGTCCCTGTAATTCGCGGGCTACATCAAAGGTTGTTCTCTTATCAGCGTCCTTTACATTTACAACTGCTATTGAGCCGGTTAAATTTTCCTTTTTCTGTGTACCATAACCTACAACAACTACATCATCCAATGCCTTGTTATTGCTTGTCATTACAACACTTATATCGCCCTTATTGGCAATTGCTATTTCCCTGCTATCAAATCCCAAATAACTAAATACAAGTGTAGCATCAGCAGGAGCGCTAATAGAGAAGGTACCGTCTGTTGCGGTTTGAGTTCCCAGGCTCGTCCCCTTTATTACAACGGTAACGCCAGGCAGAGTTACTCCGAATGTGTCTTTTACTGTTCCTTTTATAGCTATCTTACCTCCCTGAGCAAAACTCATAGCTGGTAAAATCATCAAAAGCAACAACATCAGACAAGACAGACTACTCCTAAGTTTAAGTCTAATTTTTTTCATGAAAATTGGTTTTAATTGGTTTATAAATTGGTTATTGTTAACCAAATATATAAGGAAATATTTAATTGTCAATAAAACAATCAAAGAAAAGTGTTAAAAAAACACTTTTCTTTTTTGATGTTTATTTTTAATGTCACTAAACAGTTTTAGCTATTTACATAAAAAAATGCAAGAGATATATGGAGTAAACAAAGCACCTATTAGTCACTTTAATACACTTAAAACGTAAAACATTTCTAATTTATTTAATAAATAGAATAGTATATTAATACATTTAATAATTATATATACTATATAACATTAATATTGAAAAACCGAATGTAATTTTCAATGAGAAGAAGAGTATTTTTATACCGATTTCAGAAGAAGAGGAGCTTTATTTATTTACTGCTATTTTGCTGCAATCGATGCGACAACGGGCCAACCTTTTTTCCATGATAGTTTTTCAATTCTCAACTTTGATATTCCCCTGTCAGCGGCATCGTATCCGTGGAATATCAGATAATCTGTCCCGTTAAAATTGCATACGGCATTGTGGCCTACGCCATACCAGTTTTTATCACCGGCAAGTACTATAGTGCCACCGCCATGCTGCATCGGTATATTATTTTCATCCACATAAGGGCCAAGCAGTTTTTTTGAGCGGCCAACAATCATTTTATAAGTGCTTTTTGGCCCTTTGCAGCAATAATCAATAGAGGCAAACAGGTAAAAGTATGCACCTTTCCTGAAAATAAAGGGCGCTTCAATAGCATTACCACCAGCATCAACCGGGTTACCATCAACCGAAGGCATATTTGCTGTAGCACTTGCATCCTTTTGCCGACTGGCTAGTGTGATGAGTTTATTTTGATCTTCATCTATACTCAGTCTGTCCTTTTTAAGACGCACAATTTTCAATCCTTCCCAAAATGAACCAAAAGCAAGGTATGGTGTGCCGTTCTTATCCGTTATTAAGTTTGGATCGATAGCATTCCAATTATCTTTTCCGGGGCGGGATTCTATTATTATACCTTTATCAATCCATTTAAAGGCACTATCAGCCGGATTTAATGTTTTATTAATCGCCACGCCTATGCACGATGTATTTTTACCAAACGCCGATACCGCATAGTATAAGTAATACATACCATTATAATAAGAGATATCAGGCGCCCAAATATGGTTCTTAAAACCGGGAATGGAATCAACAGTCCATTGTGGTACCTGGGCAAAAACAGGCTTTTCCTGTTTCCAGTGCAACATATCTTTTGACGACCATACACTTATCCCCCAGCCTGTTGAAAAAACATAATAGGTGCTATCCTGCCTGATCATTACAGGGTCATGTACCGAAATATCAGTTTTTAGTTCCTGCGCAACAGCAAACGCCGATCCGGCTATAAAAAACAGTAAGAACAGGTATATCTTTTTCATTTTATAGCCGGATAGGTTTGTTTAGTTGCTTAATTTAACACGTATAACATTCATTGAATATGGCTTTACGGTCAGACTGATCTTATTACCGCTTAGCTGAATTGTGCGCTGCACCGGGCTGATGCTTGTTGGTTTATCCAAAGAGTTAACAGCCGTCAGATCATCACTACGTAATGTGATCAATGTGGCAGTTGATTTGAGTTTCTTCCCTTTGATAACAAAACCAGCACTTTGCGATACTTTACCTGAATTGATGAACTTTATGATCAGTTCATGCGTCTTACTATCTGTTACAGCCGAAGCGTATACCCCGTTTTGCCCGCTAACTGCCTGGTTATTTAATTTAAGTGGAACAACATCTGTTCCCTTGTATAATGAATACAACTCTTGCACATAATAATTTGGTGTACCGTATGAGCGCAAGTTATCAAACCAGATCTCATCCGGCGTCCACTGCCAGCCATCAACATGGGCAAATAACGGAGCGTATGACGCCATGTTCACCACATCGGCATTACGCTCCAAGCCTGTCATAAAAGCGGCTTCAGATAAGGCACATTGCCAATTATTTTTATTATCAGGGCTTGCAATACCTACGCTTTGGGCAGCATATTCGCCAGCAAATATTTTGGGCCCTTTTCTATCGTAGTTATCGTAGCGTTTTGAATTATCCAGGAACCATTGCGGCGAGCGGTAATAATGCTCATCCAAAATATCAGCGTTCAAGCCCCTGAAAGTATTGTTCAGGAAGTTGAATTTCTCACCGTCAGGATCAGGCCCCAGGCTTGATACCAGTTTCATGTATGGATATTTATCTTTTATCGCTTTAATAAAGATCTTCCAGCGAGGAATATAGTTATCGCCCCATTGCTCATTGCCAATCCCCATCATTTTTAAATTGAATGGTACAGGGTGACCTAATTGCGCACGCAGGTTACCCCATTTGGTATCAGTTGAACCATTGGCAAACTCGATCAGGTCGAGCGCGTCCTGTACATATGGGTCAAGCTGATCTAAAGGAACAGTTTGCCCGGTATTGAACTGACAAGCCATACCGCAATTTAATATTGGTAGAGGTTCAGCGCCAATATCTTCAGCCAATTGGAAATATTCCATAAAGCCTAAACCAAATGATTGATAATAATCAGGCGTTGGGCGATGCTTAAATTCCGTATTCCAGCGGTTGATCAAATTTTCGCGCTTATCAATATCGCCGATGGTTTTTTTCCATTGGTAACGCGTTGCCAAATCGCGGCCCTCCACAATACATCCGCCTGGGAAACGTAAGAAACCGGGTTTCATATCCGCCAGTTTTTGTACCAGGTCGGCACGCAAACCACCCGGCCGGTTTTTCCAGGTGTGTTCGGGGAAAAGCGATACCATATCCAAATCAATAGCACCCGCATTTTTAGCATACACATTCAAGTGCGCCTTTTGTACTGTAGCATTCGATTTAAACTTTACATTATATTTTTCCCAATCCTGATTGCCGGGCTTCAAATCAGCATGACCTAAAACCGTTCCATTGGCATCAGCCAACTCTACATGCAGTTCAATTTTACTATCCGCATGCTGGCGGGCAATAACTGAAAAGCTATAGGTTTCATCCTTTTTAACACCGATGCCTCGGAAACCTTCATTAGCCAAACCATAATAGCCTGAATTTGATTTTACGGTCAGCGTAACAAAATGTGGGTTTTCAGGCCGTTCTTTGGAGCGGTCTATTACTTCTACGCTGCCTTCGCCGCCATCCTTTTTTACCTCGGTCCATCCCATCAAACTTGGGAAAAACTCAAATGAGCGGTTCTTTACCAGTTCGGCATACAAACCGCCGTCGGCAGCCATATTTATATCTTCAAAAAATATCCCGTACATGGTAGGCTGCACGTGTGCTTTTACACTATCAGCCTTAATTATATAAGTTTTTGCAGGGCTTTTTTGCTGTGCCATAGCCGACAGGCAAGTACCAGCAGCGCATAGCGCCCAAAAATATTTCCTCATTATATGATGCTTAAAAAATATATCTGTTTATTATCTTTTCTTACCCCAAACGGCTATACCGGTATTATTTAACCCCGAATATACCAGCGTGGTGGCAACACTATTTTCCCAATCCCGCTCACGCTTTACTATTACATTTTCAGTAGCGCCAGTGCTCCATTTTATAAGCATCCACGGGGCTGTATAGGTCCATGTACCGGTTGCAGTACCGCTTATAGTTCCATCGGCATTAATATTTATGGATGTAGCCACCTGCATGTCAGGCGATACCTGTGTATCGGCATAACCCGGCACTACATGGTAATCCAGTTCAATACGTTCCCATTTTCCGGCCAGATCTGCGGCTGCTACAGCAGTTTGTACTACGTTTGCATAGCGTTCAGGCAGTACAATAGGCCATCCATCAGGAGTCCATTCGATTTTGCGCACATGCAGGTCCATAAAATAAGAGTTTACAGCGGGCCTGCCCTGGTGCGCCATATAATACTGGCCGTTGCCATCATCAAACACACCGCAATGGCCCGTACCCTGCCAGCCACCATGACCGGTAAACTGGTACGGCGCAACAATCATCGGCCCGTGATCGATATTGGTATTTAAATCAACTCCATTATAATCGTAATATGGCCCTGTTGGACTATCGGCCCTGCCAACCCTTACGTTGTACTTGGTTTGCAGCCAGTCGTAAGATATAAACAGGAAATATTTTTTTAAGGTTGGGTTGTAGATCACCTCCGACCCTTCAATATTACCATTATACACACCATTGGTAAAACCACGGTTGGCTATACGGACACCTATATCGCCGCTTGTTGCAGCCAAACCGGTAGTTGGGTTAAGCTTTAATATGTAGATACCATCCCATGCAGAACCATAATACATATACTGATCGCCCGCCGCTGTAGTTACCACCGTAGGGTCAATCGCATTGGTTTGTGTGATACTGTTATTGGTTGATGATACCACCAACCCGGTTTCTGTCCACGGGCCGGCCGGATCGGTTGCAGTTGCCATGCCGATAACACTTAACCTGGGCGTAGCCGATGATAATGAATAGTACAAACGGTACTGGTTACCAACTTTTGACACATATGGCGCCCATAACGCATTATACGGCGTACCACCCTGTGATACTATATATTGCGAACCAAGTGCTGGCAACTGAGAAAACACCCAGCCCACAAACTCCCATTGCACCAGATCTTTCGACCGGCGAATCTGTATTCCCGAACGCACGGTAATACCATAGGCAACATCCGTACTATAACAGTAATAATAATCGCCAAACTTTTTTATAGATGGATCATGTACATTATAAACGGTCCATTTTGAGTAATCCAAAAACGGAGCCACATCAGCATAAGTATCCTCAATGGAGTTGATATTAAATGTGGTAGTAGTTACCGTTGTATCCGTTGTGACTTTGGTGCCGTTGCCACCACTTGGGGTAACGCCTTTTTTTCCGCATGATGATATCAGGGCTACTGCTGCTGCGATAACCGATAAGTACTTTATCTTTTTCATCTATAGTAGTTTACTTATTGTGCATTTAGTTTAATGCCAGCACAATAACTGATGCAGACGGCATGTTTACACTTATAGTATTACTTTTTATAACCGCTCCATTAAATTCTTTTGGTTCGATCTTGTTTGGCTCATCAAAGGAGTTATAATCCTGAACTTTTGCTGATGCCAATATCCTGCCCTTAACTACAGTGAACTTTTTACCATCCAGGTTCAATGATACTTTATGATTTTTGTTTGGGTCGATATTTACGAGTGATATGTGTACAATTCCGTTTTTATCTTTTGATGCCGAAGCTGAAATAGCTGCAAGTTTTTCTGATCCAAATACATAGTCATCGCTGTTAACTGTAACTGGAATTAAAGTTGCATCCTGGTGCACATTGTACATTTCCATTACATGATAAGTTGGCGTAAGTATGATCTTATTACCTTGTGTAAGAATAACGGCCTGCAATACATTTATACATTGTGCCAGGTTAGCCATGCGCACACGGTCGCAGTGATTATTAAAGATATTCAGCGTTGCACCTGCTATCATAGCATCACGCATACTATTTTGCTGGTATAAAAAGCCGGGATTGGTGCCAGGTTCTACATCATACCATCCGCCCCACTCATCAACAACAAGCGCTATTTTCTTTTGAGGATCATATTTATCCATTATTGCCGAATGTTTGGTAACCAATGTATCCATCAGCAAAGCGCTCTTCATAGTTTTAAAATATTGATCTTCGGTAAATTTTATTGCAGGCCCTTTATGATCCCAATCAATAATTGCATAATGGTGTAAAGCAATACCTTCAATTAAGCCTTGTGGAATGTTCTTCATTAGCACATCCGTCCAGTGGTAATCATCAGAGTTTGCACCTGATGCTATCCTGAACATTTTCCCGGAACCGCTCGACATAAAAGTTGAATATTTCTTAAATTCATTTGCATAGTATTCGGGCGTCATATTGCCACCGCATCCCCAGGCTTCGTTGCCTATGCCCCAAAATGCTACTTTCCATGCTTTATCTCTGCCGGTCGTTTTTCTAAGGTCCGACATCGGGTTCTTATTATCAGAAGTTGTGTAAGCAACCCAATCAGATAGTTCTTGTACCGTTCCGCTGCCAACGTTTCCTGATATATAAGGATCAGTTCCAATGGCTTCACACATATTCAGAAATTCCTTAGTTCCAAAACTATTGTCTTCGGTAACGCCTCCCCACCATTTGTTTACAATTGCCGGTCTTTTACTTTTATCGCCTATACCATCTTTCCAATGGTAAGTATCGGCAAAGCAGCCCCCTGGCCATCTTAGGGCTGGTATCTTCATCTTTTTTAAGGCATCGATAACATCATTCCGCACACCATTTGTGTTGGGTATCTTTGAAGTATCGCCCACATAAAAACCATCATAAATACCCCTGCCTAAATGCTCGGCGAAGTTGCTATAGATGTACTTACTGATCGTTGGTTCGGCTTTGTCACTAACCGATACGCTGATATTTGTCTGCGCTTGGGACGTTAATCCGGCAGAAACAAAAAGTATAGACAAAAAACAGGCCCTTAATTTCATATATTTTGAAAATTAATAATTTATAATAAAATGATTATCAGTATCTTAAAGCTACTTAACGCTAAATTTGTAAATAGTGGTTGTATGGTATGTTTCACCCGGTTTTAAAACGGTTGACGGGAATGACGGTTCGTTTGGAGAATCAGGAAAATGCTGAGTTTCCAGGCATAATGCCGAGCGATGCGCATAGGTAGCTTTACCTTTACCATCGCTTAAACCTGTTAAAAAGTTACCGCTGTAAAATTGCAGACCTGGTTCGGTAGTATAAATATCCATTACAATACCAGTCTCAGGGCTTTTTACTGTAGCTATTGATTGGCTGATATCATGCTTGTTCAATACAAAGTTGTGGTCGTAACCTTTGCCTGCCTTTAGTTGATCATCCGTTTTATCAATATCAGCACCAATGGTTTTGAACGAAGTAAAATCAAATGGTGTACCTTTTACTTTTTCAAACTTACCGGTTGGTATAAGCGTGGTATCTACAGGCGTTATATTATCGGCATCTATCTTTAATGAATCGTTGGTGATGGTTGGCGTACCTGCACCATTCAGGTTAAAATACGCGTGATTGGTTAAGTTTACGATAGTAGCCTTATCAGTTGTAGCCGAATATTCTATCTTCAGTGCGTTATCATCTGTTAATGTGTAGGTTATTTTTGAGGTTAACATTCCGGGATAACCACCTTCGCCATCTTTTGAAACATAGGTCAGTTCCAACTGCTGATCACCCACTTTTTTAGCGTCAAATACCTGTTTATAAAACCCGTTAAAACCGCCATGCAGCGTGTTTATTTTATCGTTCAGATCTAACTGATAGCTTTTGCCATCAAGGTTAAATTTACCTTTGCCAATACGATTGCCGTAACGGCCTATTATAGCTCCAAAATAAGTTTCAGCTTTTATTTGATATCCTGACAGGCTATCGTGGCCTAATATTACATCGGTAAGTTTTCCATCTTTATTTGGCACCAACAGGCTCACCAGGCGGCCACCAAAGTTGGTAATAGCCACAGTCACACCGTTTTTGTTTTTCAAAGTATACAAATCAACCTGCTTACCTTGTACGGTGGCTTTAAAATTTGCAGAATCAGGAATTTGCGGCGCCTGCGCAGCAGTTGAGTCCTTATCTGAACCGTTTTTTGTACTTGATGCATGGTTACATGCCACAAACAGTGTTGAAAAACAGGCTGCTGCGAGGATTAATTGGATGTTCTTTTTCATAATTTAAAATGATAGCATTAGCTTATTATAAGTTAACAGGCATTCTGTACTTTATGTGTTTATAATTGAGAGCCGAATATAATTGGTTTAATCCAAATAACAGATTAAGCGCTAATGTATAAAAAATATTATAATTGTAAAAAAAACACTTAAATTATTTTAAATTGTTTTATGGATCAAAATATTTATCATTGCTATTGTTACGTTACATGTGTTCATCGAACAACAATTTGCGTTTCCTAATACCAATATTTTTCTATTTTTGTTATGCACTTTAATCCTTGTTGTAATAAATGATAAAATATGCCAAGCAAAGCCGGTTTATCCAGGCTGTAGATTGTATAGTTTTTGGTTTTGACGGTGATACATTAAAAATTTTATTGATACAACGTGGTTTTGAACCCGAAAAAGGCAAATGGAGCCTTATGGGCGGCTTTGTGCAGGAAAATGAAAGTATTGATCAGGCATCAAACCGCATACTTAAACAGCTCACCGGGTTGGATGGCATGTATCTTGAACAGCTGCACACCTTTGGCGACCCACACCGCGACCCAATGGAAAGAACCGTTTCCACTGCTTATTTTGCCTTAATTGATATTCTTAAGTACGAAAAACAGCTTAATACTGATTATCACCCTGAATGGTTTAGCTTAAAACGTATGCCCAAGCTTATTTTCGATCAGCAGGAAATGGTTGAGCTGGCAAAAAGACGTGTACGCTATAAAGCTGCCCTCCACCCTATCTTATTTGAACTACTGCCCAGCAGGTTTACTATACCGCAATTACAAAGTTTGTACGAAAGCGTTTATAACACATCAATAGACAAACGTAATTTCAGCAAAAGAATATTGGCTACAGGCTTACTCATAAAACAGGCTGATAAGGATAAATCAGGATCACGCCGGGGTGCATTTTACTATCAACTCAATATGCAGAACTATTATGCCAAGTTCCAGGCATTTTTAAACCTGATACCTAACCCTACTAATTTGATATTTTAATGTGATGGGTTTCTATCACTTTTCATGATAAATGCAAAACGGCCTGTCAAAATTGACAGGCCGTTTTGCATTTATAACTAATTAGGGTAATTACCAGAATTTAACGTACAATGCGCTAAGTAATAACAGCGTTACTACTATAAGTGCTAATGTTGATGGCTCAACTTTGAACATTGACTTATCTAAAACAAAATGTTTAGGATTTATCTTAGGGCCGAATAAGCTTACAATCACCATTAGTATCATGGTAAACAGGAAGGATATCCCCATACAGATCAGGAATGGGATTTCATAACCACCATGGCCATTAGGGAATGCCGTATACAAGAAGTTTTCGTGGCCAAACCACACAGGCGCGAAATTAGGTCCGTTAAATATTACAGAAGTTACAAAACCTGTTATAATACCTGTAATAGCCGCGGCACCCGTAGTACGTTTCCAAAAGAACCCTAATATGAATATGGCAAAAATACCCGGGCTGATATAACCCGTATATTTTTGTATATAAGCGAACCCACCTTCGCCACCAATGCCTAAAAGGTCATGCCAGGTTAGCAAAATTGAAAGAAACAAGGCTACGCCAATGATGATTTTCCCCATTCCAACCATACTCTTTTCACTGGCTTCCTTTTTAATGTACTTTTTATAGATATCCATAGTAAAAATAGTGGATATACTATTGGCCTTACCTGCTAATGAAGCTACTATTGCAGCCGTTAATGCAGCTATTGAAAGGCCCTTTAGCCCGTTTGGTAAAAACCCAAGGACCGCTGAATAGGCATTATCCGGGTTTAAATGGCCACCAACCGTCATCTCATGCTGCAAGCCGCCGTTTTTGTACAGAACATAAGCTGCAATACCTGGCAATATTACTATCACCGGCATGGCCAGTTTCATTAAACCTGCAAATAAGATACCTGTACGGGCTGTTTTTAAATTAGCACCTAATGCCCTTTGGGTAATGTATTGGTTACACCCCCAATAGTTTAAGTTCACTATCCATTGGCCTGCAAAATACATGGCTATACCCGGCAGTAAAAGATATTTATCAATATCCTGTTGTGAAGCATTAGGGCCAGGTTTTGGTAACATCATTTTAAAATGATCCGGCGAATGTTCCAGCATAGCATTAAAACCAGCCAGTGCATCCTTACCCAATCCAAAACGTTCACTAACTAATGTCAAGGCTATATAGGTTGTTGCCAAACCGCCTATTACTAATACCAGTACCTGTATAACATCGGTAAAGCCAATAACCTTCATCCCACCAAGCGCGATAATAAGCGAGAATACAGCCAATGCTATAATAATATAGTGAAAACTTTCCTGAGTACCACCTGCTAAGCTATTAATAGCCAACGCGCCGAGGAAAAGTATAGAAGTTAAGTTAACAAACACGTACAGGAACAGCCAGAAGATAGCCATGATTAAACTCACAGTTTGATTATATCTTGTCTCTAAAAACTGGGGCATGGTAAATATCTTATTTTTCAGATAAACCGGAATGAACCATACCGCTACTATAATCAGCGCGATAGCGGCGACCCACTCGTATGCAGCCACAGCTATACCCACCTGGAAACCTTGTCCGCTGGCTCCAATAAATTGTTCTGCTGATATATTGGAAGCAATAAGCGAGGCGCCAATGGCCCACCATGTAAGCGACCCTTCGGCTAAAAAGAAATCGTGACTGCCGGATATAGTGGCTGTTTTTTTTCGGCGATATACCCAATAGCCATAACTTGATACTACAACAAAGTAGATGAAGAATATGACGTAATCAATAGGTGAAAACTTATTCATAATTTAAATTAAATGGTTTGTTTGGTTAAAACTTACCTATGCCTTTTCTTTCCCATCGGCATAGGTAAATATTGATTGGCTATTTGTAGGCTACTTCGTTCCAGCGCAGTTCATTACGGAACTGATCAAGTTTGGTATCCTTACCTATGCGCACAAATTCAATTCCTGCGATATCAGCAAAATCCTGTAAATGCTCAGCGGTTAAATTCTGGCTATATGCCGTATGATGCGCGCCACCTGCATATATCCATGCAGCACAGCCGGTTTTCATATCAGGGTATGGCTTCCATAATACACGTGCCACCGGCAGGTTAGGCAGGTCATTTTGTGGTTCTACCGCTTCCACCTCATTTATCAGCAAACGAAAACGGTTGCCCATATCAATAATTGAAGCGTTAAGCGCCTCGCCACCGGCAACATTAAATACCAAACGCGCAGGGTCAGCTTTACCACCAATACCCAAAGGGTGTACTTCTAATGCTGCTTTGCCGTTTGCCAGTGAGGAATCAACCTCCAGCATATGCGAGCCTAAAACCAATGCATTATTTGGGTCGAAGTGATAAGTGTAATCTTCCATAAAAGCGTTACCGCCCGGCAGGCCGCTGCCCATTACTTTAAAGGCACGCACCAAAGCAGCTGTTTTCCAGTCGCCCTCACCCGCAAAACCATAGCCATCGGCCATTAAGCGTTGCGATGCTATGCCCGGCAACTGTACCATGCCATGCAGATCCTCAAAAGTATCCGAGAATCCTTTAAAGCCGCCGTCTACCAAAAACTTACGTAAGCCTAATTCTATTTTAGCAGCCTCAAATACTGATGAATGTTTTGCTCCGCCTTTTTTCAGGTCATCCGCTAAAGTATAAGTAGCTTCATATTCGTCTATCAGCTCGTTAACAGCCGCGTCACTAATGCCGTTTATCACAGCTACCAGATCACCAATACCATAGGTGTTTACAGCAAAGCCAAATTTTAGTTCAGCTTCAACTTTATCGCCATCGGTAACAGCTACAAAGCGCATGTTATCGCCAAAACGCGCAAACTTAGCGCCCTGCCAGTCGTACCAGCCGGCTGCAGCCCTTGTCCAGGCGCTGATCTGGCCCAATACTTCAGGATCCTGCCAGTGGCCTACAACCACCTTACGGTTTTTGCGCATACGCGATACTATGAAACCGAACTCCCTATCGCCATGGGCGCTTTGGTTCAGATTCATAAAATCCATATCTATGCTGCTCCAGGGGATATCCCGGTTGTATTGCGTATGCAGGTGCAACAATGGTTTTTGCAGGATGCTTAAACCACGGATCCACATTTTGGCAGGTGAAAAGGTATGCATCCAGGTGATGATACCGATACAGTTTTCTGCCGAATTAGCTGCCAGCAAGGTATCATAAATTTCTTCTGTTGATTTTACGGTTGGTTTGTAAACCACACGTACCGGGATTGTACCACTGGCATCAAGGCCTTTTGCTATTTCCAGTGAGTGTTCTGCAACCTTTTTTAAAGTTTCTTCACCGTACAAATTCTGGCTGCCGGTTATAAACCATACTTCAAATGTTTTTAGATCGATCATTATATGTAATTATTGATTTACTGAATTTTAGTGAATTAGTGAGTGGTGAATGGTGAGTAGTGAGTGGTTTTAACTGCTCACCATTCACCACTCACTACTCACCACCTTACTGCCCATAATATGAATCAGGGCCATGTTTTCTTTCAAAATGTTTTTTAATAAGTGAATCCTGTAAGCGCGGGGCCTTAGGGTTTATTTGTTCGGTTAAGTAGGACATGTGAGCAACTGTTTCCAATACTGCACTGTTATGTACCGCCTTGTCGGCTGTTTTACCCCAGGTAAACGGCGCGTGGTTACCTACCAGTATCATTTCTACCTCTTTGTAATCAAAGCCCATGCTTTCAAAATGATTGATGATCTGAAAACCTGTTTCATGCTCGTAATTACCCTTTATCATTTCGTCATTCATTGGCGGTGCGCAGGGGATATCAACCGTTAAATAATCGGCATGTGTGGTACCGAATATCGGGATGCAGCGTTGCGATTGCGCCCATGCCGTACCATACGTTGAGTGGGTGTGTACAATACCGCCGATACCTGTCCAATGCTTGTAAAGCACGGCGTGGGTTTTGGTATCTGATGATGGCCTGAGATCGCCTTCAATTATATTACCGTCAAAATCAACGATCACCATTTTTTCAGGCGAAAGATCTTCATAAGGCACACCGCTTGGCTTAATTGCAAATACGCCCAGCTCACGGTCGACAGCGCTAACGTTACCAAAGGTAAACAGTACCAGGTTCAGCTTTGGCAGCTGCATATTGGCATCGTACGCGCTTTGTTTTATATGCTGATATTTACTCATACTTATATTATTAAAACTAGCTTTTTGCTTGCTGTGCTATTTGAAAAGCAACAAACTCACCTAAGCTATTATATTGTTTATATCGTTTCTGATAAACTTCTTTATATAAAGGGTTTGGATAATACTCCACATCAAACCCACGGCCCATTGCTGCCATTGCTTCCTCAACAGTTGGATAAATACCTGCAACTACCGCGGCAAACATAGCTGCACCTAAAGCGCAAGTGTGTTTAAACTGGTGGATGCGGATAGGCATGCCTAAAATGTCAGACATCATTTGCATTACAAACGGTGATTTTTTTGCTACACCGCCAATGCCAATTAATCCTTTTACAGGTATCCCTTCCGAAACAAAACGGTCAACGATACTTTTAGCGCCAAAGCAGGTAGCCTCGGCCAGTGCCCTGAAAACCCGTGGGGCATCGCTGCCTAAACCAAGGCCGATAATAGCGCCTTTTAAAGTTTGATCAGCATCCGGTGTGCGGCGACCGTTAAACCAGTCGATAGCCAGTTCATTATCATTATCTATCGGCAATAAGGATGCTTGCCTTGCCAGTTCAGGAATGATCAGCTCCGACATTTCAAGCTTTAGTGCCTCAGCGGTTTGCGTATCGATTATTGCGGATTGCGATAGTACGTTATTTAAGGGCCAGGATACAATATTTTTGAACCAGGCATAAGTATCGCCAAAAGCGGATTGACCTGCCTCTAAACCCACCATACCGGGTATAACCGAGCCATTAACCTGCCCGCATATA
The DNA here is from genome assembly GCF_900105165.1 of Mucilaginibacter mallensis. Lineage (NCBI taxonomy): Bacteria > Pseudomonadati > Bacteroidota > Sphingobacteriia > Sphingobacteriales > Sphingobacteriaceae > Mucilaginibacter > Mucilaginibacter mallensis. The sequence goes on along the minus strand of NZ_LT629740.1, from coordinate 1,963,843 downwards.
CCGCGCACAAGTTTATCTTTCATTTCGCTGGCTGGTGCAACCAAAATATCGCAGGTTGAGGTACCCATTACCTTGCTCAGGTGATAAGGCTCTATCTGCCCGCCTACCGCGCCCATATGCGCGTCAAAAGCACCGGCGCCAACAACTACATCGGTTGATAAACCAAGTCTTTCAGCCCATTCCGGACTCAGTGTGCCTGCGGCATGATCGGCAGTATAGGTTTCTGTAAATAGTTTTGAAGTAAAGCCATCCAGTAAAGGATCGAGCGTTGCAAAAAATTCATTGGGAGGCAAACCGCCAAACTCTTCGGCCCATAGCGCCTTGTGTCCAGCGGAACAACGTCCACGTTTAATTTCCTCCGCTTTTTTACCGCCTGTTAACAGGAATGGGATCCAGTCGCAATGCTCAACCCACGAATGTGTGGCTTTTCTAACGCTTTCATCAACCCTTAAAACATGTAGCAATTTAGCCCAAAACCACTCAGAAGAGTAGATACCGCCAACATATTTCAGGTAATTAATACCAAATTTAGGCGCGTGCGCATTTATTTCCGCCGCTTCATTGATAGATGTATGGTCTTTCCATAATACGAACATCGCATTTGGATTTTCACTGAATGCGGGGGTTAATGCCAATGGCTGTCCTGCTTTATCAACCGCGACAGGTGTAGAACCCGTAGTATCAACTGAAAGGCCCTTAATATTGCGGGCAACGGTTTCGCCGCCTGCTATTTTAATACAATCTTTTATGGTGATCTCCAGCCCTTCAATATAATCTAAAGGGTGCTGCCTGAACTGGTTATTCGCCGGATCGCAATACAATCCTTTTTGCCAGCGCGGGTAATAATATACTGATGATGCTATTTCTTCGCCATTAAGGGCGTTAATAATTACAGAGCGGACAGAATCGGAACCATAGTCCACTCCTACAACAAATTTATCTTTACTCATATTGGTTTATAATACGTGTCGAATTAACACTAATTTTATCAATAAAAGAAATATTTCCATAAAAATATTTTCAATTATTGAAAACTCAAGCATGTATAGCTAAAATGTTACTATAACATGATAAAATATTATAAGCGGGTGAGTGCCTTAAATTGGCGCAACAGCGGATAGTATTAGTGTCGTTTATATACTTATAAATTTAAGCATAACAAATGATGATGCATACCGTATCTGTTTAGCTACGGAACCGCAGCTATATATGACAAAATAAATGGAGAATGTTATTTCTATACAAAGATCTCGGCGCCCGCGTAAGTCCTTCTATATTCTTTTGGGCCGACGATCTTTTTCTCTTTAAAGATGCGGTTGAAATAGGATAAATTGTTGAAACCGCACTGGTAGGCAATTTCTGAAATGGTATTTGTTGAATCTATTAATATTTTGGAGGCATGCCCTACCCTGATCTCGTTAAGTATATTAACAAATGACATTCCAGTCCGTTTTTTTATAAAACGGGCAAAGGCAGCTTCAGACATATCAACAATCTTAGCCATCTCGGTAAGTGCAATTTGTTTGTTAAAGTTCTTATTCAGGTATTCGAATACCTTCTCCACCTTCTCATTCTTATAATTATAATCTTTACACAAATGACCAGGGTCGGAAAGCATTTTGCTATTTTTAGCGACAGATAAGTCATAAAGCAGCGACATTAATTCGAGCGCAGAATCGAACCCACTCATTGTTTTCAGTTTCAAAATCCGGTCGGCTACATTAATAATTGTTTCCTGCGAAAAGAGTATACCACACTGCGCGTTCTCAAACATCTTTTTAATAAGGCTCAGCTGGTTCCTATTCAATAATTTTTCATCGAACAGATCCTTATGAAATTGTATAGTAACCTCAGTTATATTTTCTTCTTTACATTCATGTGTAAACCAGCCATGGTATAAGCTCGGCCCTACTAAAACCAGCTCCATATCATCAATCACGGCCTCGCTATTTCCCATTATCCGTTTTACTCCTTTACCATTCAAGATAAAGTTAAGCTCATATTCATCGTGATAGTGCAATGGGAAATCGAATACCTTCTTAGTGCGCGAGAATATGGTGAAACAATCATTATCAGTTAATGGCGTAATCTCTTTCATTATATTCCGGTTCATACCAAATAATTTTAATTGTTAATAGGCTTTTAGCGAGAAAATTGGTTGATGAATAATCAGTTTAATTAATGCCGGTTTATAAGCAATAATTACATGATAAATTTAGACGCATACGCTATCGGGTTATAGCACAAATGTTAAGTTATGCATCAAAAATGTTAATCATAAATAATTAGCTGAATATCAATTAATTACATACAAAACAAAAACACATTATATAGCCTATCAATGCATAACTGATACATATAGTTAAAAATGAACCGGTTATAATATTATCACCAGGTAAAACACAAGCAATTAATTGTTTAAATAGTATTACAGTAATTTAAATGATTTACTTAGTTTAGATACATACCAATAATATAAACACAAACATTAAAGAGCGGCTTAAAACTAGTCACCTGGCCATTAAATCTAAATTGATATGCCTCACATTAATTTACCACATGAATTTCCTGGAATAAGGAGTTTGTTTATGTTCCGTCCTGAAACTGCCGGGCCGCTAAATGCGTTGGTTCAAACACTGCTGCACGATCCGCACCCAACATTGAGTCCCGGTGATCGTGAACTGATCGCTACCTATGTATCGGGGTTAAACAATTGTAAATATTGTACTACCATACATGGCGCTATTGCCAAACACCAGTTAGGTGACGATGGGGAGCTCGTAAAACAGGTTCGTAATGATCCGGAAAGCGCGCCTATCAGCGACAAGCTAAAAGCCCTGTTAAAAATAGCGGCCAAAGTACAAACCGGGGGTAAAAATGTTACTGATACCGATGTTGCTTTTGCCCGTGCCGAAGGCGCTACGGATATTGAGATACATGATACCGTATTAATTGCAGCGGCATTCTGCATGTTTAACCGCTATGTGGATGGGCTCGATACCTGGCAGCCGGATGATGACGAACTATATGATAAAATGGGCGAACAGCGTGCCCGTGAAGGCTACCTGACCAAACCTTTTAAAGTAGACAGAACAGAACAAACCATATAAACCAATTTCAAGAATGGCACACATTAAATTATTGAATGAAGAACTACCCGGCATTGTGGGTTTGCTATATTACAGGCCCGAAACAGGCAAACCGCTTACCGATCTGGCGGAAACTTTATTAAGAGGCCCATCATCGCTCACCAGCGGCGAACGGGAGATTATCGCAGCATCGGTATCTTACTGGAACAAGTGCCACTTTTGCCACACCTCACATGCTGCCGCGGCAGCAGCACATTTAAACAGCGGACTGGCATTAATTGATGATATTAAAGCAGGCTTACCAAATACACCGGTATCCGATAAACTAAGGGCCTTGTTACACATCGCCCACCAGGTACAAGGCAATGGCAAAAATGTTACTGAGGCTGATATTGAAGCTGCCCGTGAAGAAGGCGCTACCGATATTGAGATACATGATACCGTATTAATTGCAGCGGCATTTTGCATGTACAACCGTTATGTTGATGGCTTAGGAACCTGGGCACCCGGCCCAAATGAAGCTTACGCCGAAATGGGCGAAAGAATGGCCCACATAGGTTATGGCCGTTTTTAAAACAGCCTGTATATTACAGAACCATAGGTGTTCGAAAGATTAAAAAAGGTGTCATGATGAGGCACTCGAAGCATGCGGGCAAAGGCCTTTACGCTTACCCTTCGAGTGCCTCAGGGTGACCCCGCACTCAATATTTGTAAGAAAATAAATCTTCCGAACAACTATTGTTATAGCATAAAAAATAACCTGGCTTAAACCAGGTTATTTTTTATGTAGGAAATACTCTTTTTGATACTATCGTATGGGTCGCCGGGGCATTTATCCTGCTCAACGAAGAAATATTTTAGTCCGGCTTTATTTGCACTTGCGAAAATCCGCTTAAAATCAATTATACCATTGCCAACCTCGGTAAATGCTCGCTCGGTGGTGTTATTCATATCCTTTAAGTGCCATAGCGGGAAACGGCCCGGATTCTCGTTGATCAACTTCACCGGATCCTGGTTTGCCTTGGTTACCCAGTACATATCCATTTCCATCTTTACCAAATCCTTATCAGCATTGGCTAATATGGTTTCATATGGGTATTTACCATCCTGCTGTATAAATTCAAAATCGTGGTTATGGTAGCAGAGCTGTATGCCTGCTTTTTTACAGGCTTCTCCTCCTTTACTTAAATCCTCGGCTACCTTTTTAAAATGATCAAGTGATCCGCGCTCACTGTCAGCCAAATATGCGCATACCATATATTTTAAACCAACGTTGGCTGCATCATCCACCGCCTTGTTCCAATCATTCAATATGGTACCCTTTTGTGAGGCTCCGTTTACCAGTTCCTCACCTAACCGATAGTGACTACTCGGCATGATGAGCCCGTTTTGTTTCAGCAAACTGCCGAATGCTTTGGCATCCATCCCATAAAACTGCTCGCTGCCTGTATATGTAGCGCCCTCAACCGAGGTATAGCCTATTTGTGCCACCTGCGCTAAAGTAGCCGCGGGATCCTTTGCCATGTAATCGCGCACGGTGTATAACTGCAAGCCAATGTATTTCTTATCGTAAGCAAATAAGTTAGGTGCAGCTAAAATCCCGGCAGAAAGCAAAACTGATGTTTTTATAAATGTTCTTCTGTTAGTCATATAAGATGATTTACAATGTAATTGGTATGTGCAATGTAGTAAACTTACTTTTTATTTAATATATCGTTAGCTGCTAATATCAAAAATAAATAGTCGGTAGTGCCTCCGCCTAAAACATACTCGCCTTGCTGCCATAAAAAGGGCCAGTTGAGCAGTTCTGGAAAATCAGGGCGGATCAGTGCTGTACCGGATGTTATCCCTCCGGGGATGTACGACCAATCGGCACGGTTAAAGCCATAGGCAGTTGTCATTGATTTCGACCCTACTCCCGAAACAAATGAAGCCGTATTTGAACCCGGATGGCAACCCAACACAAAGTTTATAGAGGCTAACATATAATCGTCCGGGAAAATAGTTGGGAAATATTTATAAAGAAAATATTGTTTGTAGCCAAAATTCTGAATACCCCAGCCTGCTCCCCAAATATCCGGCTGATAGGGAACGCTATAAGGTGTTTTTGTGCCGTCCAGTTTAACCTGCGCATACAGTTTAGCTACCGCCTGGGTAATGACATTATGGTAAGTCTGATCATTGATCAACGCCATAGTACGCCCTACAAGCCAGCCCGTATTATTTATATGCTGCGCTATGGCCTGTGTATGCGCTACCAAAAAATCAGCGTATTCTTTTTTCCCTGTGGTTACCAGTAACTCAACCGCTAATGGCACGCGGCTTAATTCACGTTTCTCTTTAATATTTTTCCATACTTCCTCAGCAATTTGCAAGCATTGGGTGGCAAGGGTGTCATTAAAACCTTTCATTACACGGTTTGCGGCAGCTAAGGCAGCTGCGGTTTCCAAACTCCGCTCCGGGTTATCTTCTGTAAATACCCAGCGGTCATCCGGCGAATTAGGCAGGCCTACTGCCGGTGGCGCAGCTCCGTTTACAGGTGCTACGTAAGGTTTATTATCGGTAATATTAGCAGCATCGCCCAAAATAGTATACTGTGGTAATGTGGGCTCAATCATGCCCCTGTAAAACCTTCCCATCGACTCGTAGCCTCCTACAATGGTTAACAAGCCATGCTCAATTTGCTGTAGTACATCGGGCTTGCCATCCGGCTTTTGGATATCAACAGTTTGAGTGGCTTGGTCGATGGTGGTGTTATCATATTTTACATTGAACTGTTCGTAAGCTAAAGTTAAACCATGCACAGTTTCCGCCTGCGATTCTATCCTGAGGTCAAAATCGCCAGCATCATGCCAGCCACCTTTGTTTAAACCCGGTACGGTTTGCCCCGGCGCGTATTTGGTTAGCGTAGAATGGCCCTGTATATAACCATCAAAATGATCGGAATCTGTTGGCGCCATGCGGGCATCATCCATGTGGCAGAAGCCATGCCAAATGCGGTAATTATCCTTCACCTTCATGTGGCACATTTGTACCGGCAAAAAGTATTCGAGTGTTGGCTGCCAAACATTGTTGGCGTACACATCCTTACTGATCTGGAACGGATGGGTTTTAAAGCTGCCATAGCTCACCACATACATGCCAGGCTTTTTTATGGCGCTAAAATCAAATTGCAGGTAATGGTAACGCAAAAAATCGCCCCAATCTTTTGTACCGGTCGAAAGCACGGTTTCAAAACCACCGTCTTCTTTAATTCTTAATAAGGATGCGGAAAGCTTTTTTGTGTCGTGTTTATCCAGTTCAATCACGGCTATTTTTTTCTGATCAGGGTGATAGCCTACTTCTGATACCTGTATTACAGGATCTGATTGCCAGCCTTCAATAGCATGCGGGGTAACGAGCCATTCAATAGCATTTTTAGTTGCCCCCTTAGCCACTAATGACCGCACCACGAACCAGCCGTTATTGTATTTGCTCCTGCCGTCAATCAGTTCCAGGTTACCACCGCTCAGGTTTTGGATGGTCATGCGTTGTTTGTCTGATTCGGGCACAATGGTTAGTGTTTTGCCCGATGCCATTGGTGTTACCTGGAAATCTCCGTCGCTGTCCTTATACACCTGATCGTTGCCCTGTTGAGGAAACACACCAAATTGTTGATCCATATAATAGGATTTACCAAACAATATTCCCGGGAAAAGCTCAAAGTTAAAACCCACCTTCCCTATCCAATCATCAGGCAAAGGTTTATCGAGGTCGACAATTATTTTGAATGCTTTGCCAACAGGCAGCACCCGGATATTATAAGCAAATTTCAGGTCAGGATAAATAACCGGGTTAAACCCTTTGCGGTCAATGGCCTCGTTAGGGTATTCCATTCGCACGCTAATTTCACCTGTTTTGGTATCAACCACACGCTTACCAACCTTAGGTATAGGCGACCATTGCCCGGGAGTAGGCTCCAGCCTGATATCGCCATTAGTGGCAACCCTTTGTCCGTTTTGTATTACGCCTACCCCGCCCTGATGCCCCTCGGGATAAAAATCATGAGCAAGCATCACGTTTACGCCCTGATACTCCAGATATTCCTGACTATTGAGTACCATCCCAGTAGTTTTCTTTGCATTTTGGGCATATACAGCCGTATTAATTGAAACCGCCATGCAAATGAAAGCAAGTTTTAACAGGTGTTTGTACTTCATAAAAATTATAAATTTGATAGGATATAGCCCTAGGGAAAAAGCCAATCATACCACGTAAAGGAAAAATATATCGATTATAATCAGTGATGGTGTATCACATACACTCACCAAACAAACTTACCGAGTGTGGGCATGCTACGATAATACTTTTTTACCAAATGTTTTATGATTATGTAGCTTTTAGATATTGACAAATCAATAAGGTACTATGATATTTTCTTATCAAAATTTTGCTCAAAACGCGCTAAATAATAGCATTATCACCAATAGAGCTAAATTAGAGTCACCAATCCATTTACCCATATGCCATCGTCAATACCTTTTGCAGCCAAAGCATTTGCTGTATGTTCAATAGCCTTTAGTTTACATGCTTTTAGCCAGGATAAAGCCACCGAAAAAAAGCAGATAGCTGCCCAGATGAAATATTCCATGGTTAACAAATTACTTAAACCGTGGTACCCTGCATCTGTTGATAATGAAGATGGTGGATTTTTAAGTTCTTTTAGCTATGATTTTAAACCGGTTGGTAACCAGGATAAAATGATAGTTACCCAGGCGCGACATGTGTGGAGTACCTCCAAAGCTGCCGAAATGTTTCCTACTATAACCTATTATAAAGCCGCTGCCACGCACGGCTTTCAGTTTTTAAAGAATGTAATGTGGGATAAGCAATATGGTGGGTTCTACACTTTTATTGATAAAAAAGGCAATGTTAAAAAAGGAGGCTTTGCACCTAAAGAGGCATATGGTAATTCATTTGCTATTTACGCGCTATCAGCCTATTACCAAGTAAGCGGCGATACCAGCGCGCTTAATCTCGCGATAGCAGATTTTATGTGGCTGGAGAAACATAGTCACGACCCTCTTTACAAAGGATACTATCAGCATATGGAAAGAGATGGTACACCCATAAAACGTAATGCCAACACTCCTACTACCGCCGAGCTTGGTTATAAAGATCAAAACACCTCTATCCATTTACTAGAAGCGTTTAACGAGTTGTATACTGTTTGGCCAAATGAGTTCTTAAAGATCCGCTTAAATGAAATGTTGCTGCTGATCCGCGATAAGATAGTTACGCCAAAAGGTTATCTTAATTTGTTTTTTCACGACGATTGGTCGCCGGTATCGTATCGGGATTCATCAGAAGCCGTAATATTAAAGCACCGGGGATTAAACCATGTATCATTTGGGCATGATGTGGAAACCGCTTACCTGATGCTGGAAGCATCACACACCTTAGGCATAAAGAATGATACGCTGACATTAAGGATCGGCAAAAAAATGCTTGACCACGCGTTAGATAACGGCTATGATAAAAGCGTTGGCGGGTTTTATGATGAGGGATATTATTTTAAGGATAAGCCGGGCATCACCATTATTGCCGATACCAAAAACTGGTGGGCGCAAGCTGAGGGGCTGAATACTCTTTTATTAATGGATAAATATTACCCCAATGATAAACATCAATACTTTAATACATTCAAACAGCTATGGAACTATGTACAAACCTATTTAATTGATACCGTACATGGCGACTGGTACCAGGGTGGCATAGATAAGCAGCCACAATATAAAATGGCTCTGAAAGGACAGATCTGGAAAGGCACCTACCATACTTATAGAGGGTTTATGAACTGCATACAAAGCCTTACGCCGGATAATACATCACCGGCAACTCCTATAAATCTCACTTTACAACACAGCAATAAATCACTACTACTAAAATGGTTTGAAGCAAAAGGCAGTAAAACCTTCTTTGGCTATGACCTATATCTTAATGGCAAACGAGTTTGGTATACCCCATTAACCACGTTTACAGTACCGGCCAATTTTAAAGGCAAAATCCTGAAAATAAAAGCAGTTGATATGCACGGCAATGAATCGGCATTTAGTAAGCCTGTTTTAATTTAATACTTAACTTTAATAACAAATATTCGTATTAAAAGAGCCAACCTCAAAAGTAAAAACCTGTAATAATAACGTCTTAGTGTCCTTTGTGAAACCCTCAGTGTCCTTTGTGGTTAATTCCACAGAGACCACAAAGATTTTCACAAAGAGCCACAGAGTGTAAAAGAATACATTTTGCTAAGCTTTCATAAAAATACCCTTACAGGCATTTTTTATTTAATTGGTATTGTTCTCGTTTGCCCTTTGTCGTTGGTTATCTGAACATTCGTTACATCTTTATTTACTGTAAAAAACCTCCCCGATTGCGACAGGAATGAGGAGCCATAATAAAATTCCTGCTTTTGTTTTTTGCCATTTTTGTAGGTGATAATGGCGCTTTCATCATTAGGCAGCAGCTTGATATTATTTACAGGCTTATTGAGGACAAATACTTTTAATGAGTCACGGTTCTGGCTCGCGGCAAGCATGTACTTACCATCGCTGGTTTGCAGTTTTACAAGTGCTTTACCATCATGAGGTATATAAATTCCACTTTGCAGGATACTTTGAGGAGCGAAATTACCCTTTCCGTCACCTTTAAGCATCAGGCCATTTAGCGCATCGTATCTGCCATCAAACACCTCGTTGCCATAATCATTACCATTTATTACTACGTCCAGGTTACCATCGGCGTCAAAATCATCAACCACCATACCGTTCAGGGCTGATACCTGCGCCTGCATGGGTAAAGGAATAATAGTGAATTTCCCTTTACCATCATTACGCAAAAAGCATGATGCCGATGTGTTTGCCATTAGCCTTAAAGCACCTTCTCTTTTTTCAGCAGGGAAAACCTCATCCATCGTAGCAACCGCGTATGATTTATAATTGGTGTACTTCTTTTTCAAGCTGATCATCTCTTTCAAAATATCATCCCTGCCAATAGCCGGAAATTCCTTTTTATCACCATTCTGATCTGGCAAAAAGATTGAAGTTATGGCATTATAGCTGCCGTTCTTGTCAAAGTCCTTAGCTGTTATATAAACCGGATATTGCTCAGTTGCCTTATAAAATGTATTTAACCCAACGTTGCCCACAATATAATCCATCCGGCCTGTATGCCTGAAGTCTCCGGCAACAATGCTGTTCCACCAGCCTGTCCTATTGCCTATGCCCGTGGTACTTGTTGCATTTTTAAATACACCATGATCATTTTTAAAGAACGTTACCGGCATCCATTCACCGGCCAATATCAGGTCGGGCCAGCCATCGTTATCATAATCAGTAAATAAAGCATCACATACCAGGCCTATGTTTTTTAAGCCGGGTGCCACCTGATCTGTTACATCGGTAAATTTCACCACCCCGTTTTTACTATCGTTACGTAATATCATGCTTGATACCGGTTTAGGATAATTCCACGGATCAACTCTGCCTGATATAAAAAGATCAAGCTTACCATCCTTGTTATAATCAAACGCCCTTACGCAAAGTTTACTGGTGTGATTTATTGGTAAAGCATTAGGCGCTAAAGTAAAATTGCCTTTACCATCATTTATATATAATCTATCCTGATAGGCCGGACTATCAGGACCATTTAGATAGCCGCCGCTTGCTATGTACAGATCTAATTTACCGTCTCCATTGGCATCAAAAAGCAGTATTCCTTCGTCCTTTACATTATTGTTAACTGCAAAGGCCGACTGGTTTTGTAACAGATCGCGCCGGATAAATTTACCGTTTGCCTGTTGTAAAAACAGCTGCGCAGGCATCATTGAATTACCTCCTATAATAATATCATCCAGTCCATTACCATCAACATCGCCAACAGCCAGGCCTGGTGTATAACCTGAAAGCTTATGCGGTATGAGCTTTTGAATCTCAAAATCGTCAAAATCCAGTTCACGGTGCGTGTAGCGAATGTCTTTATCATTGCTCACATCTGTAAATAAAGCTTTATCAGCAGTTTTAGGCTGCGCCCATGAGTACGGAACTGTTGCATTGGCTATGTTAGCAGTAAGCACCTGGTTGGTTTTAACCTGCTGTAACACCTGCTTTTTGCCATTTGCCCAGCGAATAACTACCGAATCGAGTTTTTGTATTTTGCCCAAACCAAAGTGGGCTATGTTTTGATTTGTTGACAGGTATCCTCTGTATGGATTATTTTCAGAAACCTGGTGTTTTCCATGATCATAATAAATATCGGCCCAGGCGCCTAAACCATTTACATTGCGGCTATCTCCCTTAAATTTTATCTGAAGATAGTGGGTATTCGCAGGGTCTTTTTCGCGTGAGGTATTTTTGTAGATCAGGGCTTCGTCGTTCGTATTATTAACAACCAGATCCATTGCACCATCATTGTTCAGATCGACATATACAGCCGCATTTGAAAAGGTTGGTATACTTAATCCCCAATCATCTGTTTCGTCTTTAAAAGTAAGATCACCATTATTTTCATATGCATAGTTATGAATCTTTACCGACGGGATCTGATCTAATACCTTTTGCTTTGCACCAATTGCATAAGCATTTTGACGATAGGTCATAAAATCGTGATCCGTAATATCTTTCGGGAAGCCATTGGTAACAATGATATCCCGATAGCCATCATTATTAAAATCAGTGATAACCGGTGTCCAGCTCCAATCTGTTTGGGCAACACCACTCATAAAACCTATCTCGCTAAAGGCAGGACTACCAATTTTGTTGTTCTCTAGAACTTTGGGCCCCTGGTTAAGCTGCAGCGTATTTCTGACATACTGGTACTGATAGCCAAACAGATCAAAATTTTGTGTGGTCTGATAACTGCTTGCCATCAGCATCATCTTTTTACGATAGTTATCCTCAGGATTCATATCCAGTTCAAAAACATCAGCCAGGCCATCATTATTAATATCTACGATATCCTGGCCCATAGCATTAAATGATGTATGCTTAAAATATTCTTTTGACCGATCGGTAAAAGTGCCGTCATGGTTATTAATATACAGGATATTTGATCCGATAAAATCATTGCTCACATATATATCTTTCCAGCCATCGCGGTTAATATCCACCACCGTTGCAGCATGTCCAAAACCGCCAATACTAATGCCTGCTTGTGTTGAAACATCATGAAAAACAAGGTGTTTTAATTGAGGATCCCATACACCGTGATATAACCGGCCCATACTGCCGGGTCTTCCTTTATTCCCTTTATGGCCAAAAACATTGGGGTAATAACTATCATTCGCTTCGTTATCAACAAGGTACATATCCATGTTACCATCATTGTCATAGTCAAAAAACGTAGCCATGGTTGATTGTATATTTGCATCCAGGCCGTATTCCTTTGCCATTTCTTTAAAATGAGGCACACCATCTTTGTCGACACCCTGATTAATGTATAATAAATTACGGCGCTTGTTTGAGTCGGGCAATATGGTATTACAAACGTATATATCCATCAGGCCATCGTTATTAATGTCGACAACAGAAACACCACGGCCCCAACGCCCCATGCCACCTACACCGGCTTTATCGGTTACATCTTCAAACTTAAAATCACCCTTATTGATGTATAAACGACTGGGAACCATATTCCCTACAAAAAACAGATCCTGCAAGCCGTCATTATTAAAATCACCCACACCAACCCCACCACCGTTATAAATATTTACAACATCCAATGGGTTTATGGAGTCGCTTTCGGTAATTGTATTGGCAAAATGGATGCCTGAATGTGATGATGAGATTTGTTGGAATAAGGTTGACTTTTTCTTACATGAAAAGGAACACACCACACACAAGAGAAGCCCCCCGGAAATAAATTTATTCATTATTATTAGGTTATTATAATACTACAAACACCATAAACAAACCTTAATTATAATAAAATACCTATTATTAATTTATTAAATAAGTTAATAATACCAATAAATAATAAGCAGTTTTTAACTAATATTTCGACAAAAAAGACAAATCAAAATCGCTAAAAACCAGCACAACAGCACAGTACTATTTTCAGGCATGCAAAACAATAGCCATGCGCCCGGCCAATCTTTTATTTTACTAATACATTTTTATTTAAGTAACTTATAATCAATATATTAAATATCTATATAAAAAGTCAAACTGGTGTATGATCTATAACAATAATACTAAATTGTTTACTTAAAAAAGAACGAATTATTAATTATATTTACAACACACACTTGAAAAAATCGCGTTTCTGAAAGTAGCTTTTTTCCTATAAACCTGTTATTTTCCAATGAAAAAAATTGTATTTATATCAATTATTTTAGTCTCTCTATTTGTTATTATTTATCTTGCATTCAAAGGTAGCAAACCTACCGATCCAAGGGGTGATGCCTATGCCGGATCAGCAACTTGCATGAAATGCCATGGCGATATTTACAAGTCATATTTACATACCGCCCACTACATGGCATCAATGCCGGCCGACATGAATACGGTACATGGCAGCTTCATTAAAAGTTTTAATACATTCAAGGTTAGCGACGCCCAAAAAGTAGTTATGCAAAAACTGGATAGCGGCATGTACCAATCCTATTATTTAAATGGGAAACTTATAGAACGCCACCGTTTTGATATAGTTTTAGGCGATGTAAAAGGCGAAAGCTATCTTTTTTGGGAAGGTAACGGACTAAACCAACTTCCTATTTCTTATTTTACCAAACAAGATAAATGGTTAATGAGTCCCGGATATGCTCCGGGGATTGCAGATTTCACCCGCATAATTACTTCGCGCTGTATGGAATGTCATGCTTCTTATATAGCCGATCAGCCAACTGATGCGCAACGATTAGATAATGCTGAACAATTTGATAAAAACTCATTGGTTTATAGCGTGGATTGCGAAAGATGCCATGGACCTGGCGCACAGCATGTTGAATTTCAAACCAACAATCCCGGAATTAAAATTGCAAAGTATATAGCCCGTTTCAGTTCCTTACCCCGCGCACGCAAAATAGATGTATGCGGCGAATGCCATTCGGGCAATAAAAGCCAAATGATAAGGTCTACCTTCTTTTTTAGGCCCGGCGATACACTTGCTAATTTTAAACTACCTGATTTTGTAAGAGCGATAGATATCAGTCACCTTGATGTACATGGCAACCAGGTACAGTTATTGGAAAGTAGCAAATGCTTCATCCATAGCAAAATGGATTGCGGAACCTGCCATAATATCCACCAAAATCAACGTGGGAATATTGCTTTGTTCACGCAAAAATGCCTTGACTGCCATAGCATAAACAATCATAATTATTGCAAAATTTCAAATCCGTTAAACGCGAAACTTATCAGGTCGAATTGTATCCAATGCCATATGCCTGCTTTACTAACCCGGGTGATAATCACATCAAATATCGACAAAACTACCAACGCTGATATATTAGTACGCAGTCATCATATTGCTATCTATCCGGAAGAAACAAAAAAGATATTGACTATGCTTGCAAAGTAACTATTATTAAGTTAAACAATTGATATACAACACTTTTTTTTAGCGCTAGTTGAAGCATGAGCGTAAAGGCCGGCCCACATGCTTCGACTAGCGCTCAGCATGACACCGACTTTTGGATCCTAAATCAATCTACAAAACCACATGACTGCAAGCGACAAGAAGATAAAACTAATTAAACACAAAACAGTTACATAAAAAAAGCCGCCTCAAACTTGAGGCGGCTTTTGTATTATATGAAACTCTGGTATTAATAACCAGGGTTTTGTTTTAGGTTTGGATTAAGGCCAATTGCAGCTTGTGGAATTGGTAATATATCGCGGCCTGCAGGCAGGTCATTATAAGTAACCCCGTGAGTTTTACCGTCGGACGTTGGGCCATACGGATAAATTATCGGACTTGTGTTATTATCCGGACCAGCACCGGCAACGTGATTAACCAAATGGATAAATTCTGCATCATACGCTTTACCGGTTGTAGCATCTGTGCCAGCTCTGCGTAAAAGGTACATCAGTGAATAATCGGCAGTAAGTTCGTGCCTGTATTCGCTCAATACTTTTTGCATTGGGTCGGTTAAAGCTGGAGCCGGAGTACCATCAACCTGAAGTCCATCCTGCCAAACGGCCGGCGGTGTTCCACCAAATGCCCTGGTTCTAACTATATTCAAGTCGGCCAAGCCACCTGCGACATCACCCGTGCGTATTTTACATTCAGCTCTTGAAAGTAAAACTTCTGCATAGCGCATCAACACCTGGTTTTGGCTACCAAAAAGTTTTTGCGGTCCTGAACCACCTGTAAGGTTTGGATCTCTCCATTTTTTAGCATCGGTATAACCTGACCGTGGTGTACCATCAGTACCATACCATGGATAGGTCGCCGTTCCATTTGTGTTTATAATATTGCCATGGCCGTCTGTATACCTGTTTTTGTCTGTAATATCGGTAGTTGGAGCTGCAAGGTAAGCTGCATAGCCACCAGTTACGTAAGGATAACCTTTTATACCACCCCATTGTGCAATAATTCCAGGGCTTATGATCGAATCGCCAGGACCTAAGATGGTAGCATATTTACGGGTATCACCGGTTTGGTAAGAATATTCAAGTGCAGGGCTTCCATAATCATAACCTTGTCCAGTTATTTCAGAAGGCCAGCCAAAACTATCTATCCAGCCAAGCTCACCACCCGGAGGCTGCCAGCTACCAGCCCAATCCTGTGTACCCCCTGCCGGAAGATCAAACTGAACTTCGAAAAGAGACTCGTCATTATTCTGATTGTTAAATTCATTAACGTTGATATACTGCGGAATCAAATGATAATTATTTGTTAGCTCCGGATTATTAAACGCAGCCAATGCAGCAGTATAATTTCCTAACCACATTTGTGCTGAACCTTCATAAGCGTAGGCAGCACCTTTGGTAGCCCTGCCCAAATCAGCAGCAGGAAGGGTTGTTTTTGATAGTAGCAGGGTTTCTGCCTGTTTCATATCGCTTATTATCTGCGCAAAGCATTGTGCCTGTGTGCTTCTTGGTGTTAAGCCATTTGATGGAGTAGTAGTGGATGTATTTAGCTCTAACGGAACACCTCCAAAGGTACCTGTAAGATAGTAGTAGGTCATACCACGTAAAAATAAGGCTTCACCTGTTAAACGGTCAGCCAGATCAGAGGTAATTACTCCCCTGGCCTTTGCATCAGCTATAATAGGCAAGGCTGCATTTGCCCTTGCTATACCGATATATGAATCATTCCAAAAAGTTGAAAGCGCAGCAAAGGTAGATGGTATTGTATAATTGTTCCACACAATATCATTACCGTTATTGTACCAGTCATGAGTAAGGAAGTTGGCATAATACCACATCGACTTTTTCAGGAAATCACTATTCTGGTAAGTATCATATATACTGTTTACCAGGGCTATAACATCCTGTGGTTTGTTAAAAGTAGCCGCTGCTGTGGATGAAAAGGTATTGGTTTGGGTTAAAAAACTCTTTTTACAGGCCATAGGGATGATTGCCAGTGCAGCGAACACCATTATGAGCATTATATATTTCTTTTTCATTTTCATGTCTTTAATGTTTTATAGTGTTTTTACTAAAACGTTACGTTTACACCCACTGTGTAATACCTTGATGATGGATAGGTACCGGTATCGATACCATTTTGGGTTGCATTGCCACCCTGTATCCCGATCTCAGGATCAAGCCCTTTGTAGCCAGTAATAGTAAATAGATTTTGCCCGGTGAAGTATAACCGAACCTTTGAGATAGCTAAATTTTTCAACATCTGTGCCGGTAATGTATATCCTATGGTAAAAGTTTTCAATTTAAGGAAACTACCATTTTCAATATATGCGCTTGATGCAACGTTGTTACCTTCTACGTCGTCATTAGCACTTACCCTGGCATATGTGTTTGAAGGCCTGGTAGGTGTCCAGTAATTATTGTAGTATTCAGTGCCAACGTTTTCAACACCCACAAAGCTCCTGTTCTGTAAGCTTTCCAAAACACTTTCCTGAAAATTAAATATTTTGTTTCCGTAAACACCGTAGAAATACGCGTCAAAATCGAAGTTCTTGTAAGAAGCGCTTAAATCAACACCTCCATAAAATTTAGGAAGCGGGCTGCCAAGGCTAACCTGGTCATTCGCGTCTACTATACCATCGCCATTAGTATCTGCAAAATAACGGTCGCCCGGTTGCGTAGTGGTTTTCTGATAAACACTACCTGCACCATGTTTTGCAACAGCGGCAGCATTTAATGCATCAATTTGAGCCTGGCTCTGGAAAATACCCAGTGATTTATAGCCATAAAACTCGCCTACTGGTTGCCCGATATGTGTTTCGGAGAAAGTGGCCCAACCATCCGCTGGTACTGTAAGACCACCAAAGTTTGTTATAAAGTTAGTGCCAGAAGTTAGACTGGTTAATTTATTATCAACTGTTGAAAGTGTTAAGCCTATACCATAATTAAAATCACTAGTTACCCTATGGTTGTAATTTACTGCAAACTCAAGGCCTTTATTGTCAATACTGCCTACATTTTGAGTTTCATAATTAAAGCCGGTTTGCGCAGGTACAGCAACAGATAATAAGAAGTCTTTTGATCTTCTGTTATACCAATCAGCAGTAAAGGTAAGATCGCCATTTAAAAATGCTGCATCAACACCTATATCTGTTTGATAATCGGTTTCCCATTTCAATTTATCATTTTCAGGCTGAGTTGCTGCAGAACCATACTGATATAATTTATCGAACGGATAACCCAGGTTATCTACGCCATTACCATTAACAGATGCAGCATAACCTGTTGAATATAACCCCTGGTATTGAAAAGGAAGTATTGCGCCCTGATTACCAACTTCACCATAACTACCCCTAATTTTCAGGTCAGATAACCAGTTAACGTTTTTCAGGAAAGATTCTTCCTTAGCTTTCCAGGCTATTGCACCTGAAGGGAATGTACCATAAGCATTACTTGGGGCGAACTTAGAAGATCCGTCCCTTCTTACAGTACCTGTTAAAATATACCTGTCATCGTAATTATAAGTTACCCTACCAAAATAGGATTGTAAGGCATAAATATTTGAACCATTGCCAGTATTTGAACCTGCAGGATTATTGGTATCCAATACAAGGTTTGAAACTTTTGATAAATCCCGTATAACTCCGTTTGGAGGAATACCCTGACCGCCCATGCCACTCCAGAAGGTTTTCTGCTCAGATGCACCAGCAAGTAAATTGATAGTATGCTTTCCAAATGTTTTATCGTAGCTAATGGTATTTTCCCATAACCAGTTAAAGGTTTGGTTGATGTGCTGGCTATAAAATGCATTTGTTATTTGAGATCCCGGATACTGATTATTCTCACGGTCATCTTCAGGAGAATAATATGATCCTGAAAAATCACTCAGATTTACACCTACATTTGATTTAACCTTAAGCCCGTCAATAATGGTTGCTTCTAATGAAGTATTTGCTAATAAAAAGTTATTCAGGCCGTAACTACGGTTGTTACCAATGCTATAAAGAGGATTGGTATAACCGGCAATCTCAGTAAACTTTGGATTATAAAAACCATAATTACCATTGCCATCATATGGCAGGTAGGTAAGTTTATTACCGCCATCAAGGGTTGGAGGCAATTCAGTTAATTGGACTAATCCACCGCCATTTTGCAACTGACCACCAAATGGATTTTGAGAATCCTGGAAGGTATATTTAACACTGGTTGATGATTTCAACCAATTAGTAGGCTGATAATCTGTATTATTACCAAAGGTAACCCTTTTAAAATACGAGCCTAATACTATACCTTTTTGATCGTAATACCCAATAGAAGTTGCTGCCTGAACTTTGTCACTTCCACCTCGTATGGCAAGACTGTAATTTTGTGTTATGCCGGTGCGATAGACCTCATTTTGCCAATCGATATTATGCAATGATGATGGATCAGAATATGGCGCAAATGCGGGTAATGTAACGCTTTGCTTAGGATCGGCTGCTACAGTATTATATAAAGTAGCAAATTGCTGCGCATTTAATACGCTATACTCTTTAGGCTTGCTTTGAAAACCTACGTAAGCATCCAAAGATACCTGCGCGCCGCCTTTTTTACCTTTTTTGGTAGTTATTATGATTACACCGTTAGCTGCACGGATACCATAGATAGCAGTAGCCGATGCATCTTTCAGTACATCTATGGTAGCAATGTCATTCGGGTTGATGTTGTTAATACCTCCGTTATCCAACGGAAAACCATCAACTACATATAATGGACCATTACCGTTACTTGCCAAACTACCAACCCCCCTCACGAGTATGGAAACATTACCACCCGGAGAAGCATCGTTATTGGTAACCTGTACACCTGCCGCACGGCCCTGTAATGCCTGGTCTAACGTAGTAACAGGCACCTTTGCTATAGTTGCCGCACTAACCGAACTTACAGCCCCTGTAAGGTCTTTTCGCTTGGCGGTACCATAACCAATAGATACTACAGCAACTTCAGCTAAAGTATTTGTGTTAGGCGATAATCTTACAGCGTAAGTATTTTTGTTACCTACAGGCACTTCCTGTGTGTCATAGCCAATAAAGCTAATTACAAGCGTTGCATCAGGAGCTACCGATAATTTAAAAGCACCGTTCACATCGGTAACAACTCCTGTTGAGGTTCCTTTAATTTTAACACTCGCACCCGGCACAGGATTACCATCTGTTGATGAAGTTACTGCACCTGTTATTTGCCGGGTTTGGGCAAATGATGAGTAACATATGCAAATAACCAGCAAAAAAACCAATATTGATTTTTTGCAGTTATTCAGGTTACTTAATAGTAAATTTTTCTTCATTTTCATTCATTTTAGGATTTAAAATTTAGATTGTATTATTAGGTTAATGGGTTTATTTACAAATGTTATTTATCAGCTAAAAAACTATATGTACTAACAGGTTTCAGAAAATATTCTCTTTAAAAATGCGGTTCAGCTCGTTTAAAATTGATTAATAAAATTACTGCATTGCATAAGTTATTTATAATACTATTTTTACATTCTTTACTCTAAAAACTATCTAATTTTCACCATTCCACGGCAATCATTCCACTTGTTTTCTCAAGCTGTTTATACATTTTTCATATATAGCAAAGTCCGCATTTGATTCATATATCTCTTACTGGCAGGATAGCTATATCAGGTAAAATATGGTCCGTATAAAATGATACTATTTTAACATTTTATCATACTAATTCATTCGGTTTATCAGAAGCTTTATTCATCCTGATGATGATAAATTGTTTATTTTTTTGTAGTAGCTCTTTATAAAAAAACATATTTCAATACCATTTCTGATCACCCAGCGATATGGTTCCCGGCCTTGAGTATATCGCGTTAACCTGCGCGCGGGTGTTATATTTCCAAATAAAATCTGTCCATACCATAAACCACGCCCACCGTGGCTGCGCCGCCAATATTTCCGGCTTTGGCAACTCTCCTACTTCAGTTAGCGCCATAACTTTTCCATTGGCCAGTGTTAGTAATTCATTATAATCCTTTTGCTCATAATCCGAATGGTAGATATCTGTACCCAACACATCTACATATTTTGCACCGGGATAAAATCCCTTATAAGAATAGGCCTCATCTAATGGGATATCTCTTGGCCCGTTAGCGCCCCATACCCATAATAAATTGTTTAAATGATGATAGTTAACAAACCTGTCGTACATCATTGTCCATAATTTTTGCACGCCATTTTTACCCGGCCTGTTGCCCCACCAAAACCATACGCCGTTCATCTCGTGGTATGGCCTCCAAAGCACAGGCACATTGGCTGCTTGTAATTCTTTTAAATAGTATGCTATGGTATCAACCTGGGCAAGCCATCTTTTATTCAGTTCGGTATTGGGTGTTATCAACTGCGCCCATTCTTCATCGGTCATTTTTGCCTGAACACTTTCCCTGAAACCATATGGAGGATTATCCATTGGCCTGCCCTGGTGCCACATCAGCGCGATGATATATCCTTTTTTATAGTTTGCAATTGCTTCGTTAACTACCCTCTGACCTCCACCACCAGGCCCCGACCAAATAAAATCACTCCCCCATAAAGCAGGATATTTACCTGTTATAGCTTTTGTGCTATCTAAAAACCTGTTACCACCGCCATGCTCGCCGGACAGAATAGATTTTCCGCTAATGCTGTACAGATATTTTAAAAGATTTTTAGCTTCAGGTGTAGCGTTCTTGTTTACGGGGGCAAATGGCTGAGCGAATAAATTCGCCGAAACAAACACTAACAAAGCAAGCACAACGTTCCTTATCGCAAAACGCGCAGTATGATTAACAGCAGCTTTCATACTGTCAACATCAGTAAATATTAACCCTTTAATTTTCGGGGTATATGCCTTTTGCTTGTTGAAACTTAAATATTTCATTGTTATAATAATCGACAGCAAACACAATTTATACCAGCACCATAAACAACACTACAAAGTGGGTTTACAGGGTTACAGCTATAAAATTTGAGTCTGACATGGTTGGTTTATGATTTATAATTGGCTTATAATAGTAAACTAAAGGTAGATGCTTCCATCAAGCTCCTTCATAACGAATGTTTCATAATATCGCAAAAATGTTAACCTGAGCCTTTTTGCCTATTTACTTATACTAAAAGCGGCTATTTGCCTTATGTCCTTTGAAGATGAAGCTGCCATTAGTTTATACTCGCCTGGCTCAACTATCCATTTGCTTAACTTATCATCAAAGTAGGCCAGGTCGCTTACATTTATGTTCATTATAAGCGGCATTGTTTTGCCCGGTGCTATCATTACTTTCTTGAATGCCTTTAATTCCTTATCGGCCCTTAGTACTCCTGAATTAACTTTGCTAACATAGATCTGAACAATTTCTTTACCGGCAACGCTTCCTGAGTTTTTCACCTTTACAGATACTGTGATCTTATCGGCAGATTTATAGTTCTTTTTATCAGTCGTAAGATCAGCATAAGTAAAACTGGTATATGACAATCCATAACCAAAGCAATATAGAGGGTCAATCTTTTTAGTATCGTACCAGCGGTAGCCTACTAATATTCCTTCCTTATAAGTAGTGGTTGTATCTTTACCCGGATAGGTATTTAAAGCAATTGCAGGTGAATCATTCAACGCTACCGGGAAAGTAAATGGCATTTTGCCTGATGGATTGACAACGCCTTTTAGCACATCGGCCAAAGCGTTACCGGCTTCGGTGCCGTTAAACCACGACCATACTATGGTATTATTTGATTTTTTAATTTCGTTAAGATCATAAGGCGCACCTGCCATTATCACAATAATGGTTTTAGGATTAGCAGCAGTAACCGCGTTAACCAGCGCTTGTTCGCCAAAAGGCAATTCCAAATTTTTACGGTCATGATTTTCGCTCTCGTATTCACGGTTCGAACCGATGCATACGATGGCAACATCAGTTGTTTTGGCCAAAGCCACGGCTTCATTTATTAATGCGGTATCGGGCTTATCATACCCTGCATTTTGCTCAGCTGTATTGCTTGCTAAATAGTTGGCTTTGTAACCTTGCACAAATTTAATATCGGCAGTTTTTCCGAATCTTGATCTGATACCAGCCAGCGCATTTACCTCATACTTAACTTTTACACTTGCCCCAAAGCCACCTGTAGCAAAAGTACGTGTAGCATTATCGCCGATCACCGCTATGCTTTTAACTTTACCTGCATTTAAAGGCAGTAAATGATCATCATTTTTCAATAGTACAATGGATTCTGATGCGATATCATATGCAGCTTTACCATGTTCAGGTGTAGCGATAGAACCTTTTGGATGATCCGCGCTCATTGATGTATGATATATCACCCATAGGATCCGTCTTACTTTTTCATCTATGTTTTTTTCTGAAACCTGGCCTGCTTTAACAGCCGCAATTAAAGGTTTGGCAAAATACCATTGGTCGTATGGGCCGTTTGATCCCATTTCGACATCCAGGCCGGCATTTGCTGCTGCTAGGGTATGGTGTGTTCCGCCCCAGTCTGATATAACTATGCCTTTAAATCCCCATTCCGTTTTTAATACTTTATCCAGCAGGAAATCATTCTCAGAACACCAGTAGTCATTTATTTTATTATAGGCCGACATAATAGTGTAAGCATCACCTTGCTCTATGGCTGCTTTAAATGCGGGCAGGTAAATCTCACGCAGTGCCCTTTCATCAATAATCTCATTAATAACACCGCGGTTAACTTCCTGGTTATTGGCTGCAAAGTGCTTTATACAGGCTGCTACACGCTGACTTTGGATGCCTTTTACAGCCTGTATTGCCAGTTGTCCGTTCAAATACGGGTCCTCCGAATAATACTCATAGGTACGGCCACAAAGTGGTATGCGGCAAATATTAAATGCCGGTGCAAGCATTACTATCTTTTTACGGGCATTGGCCTCCTCGCCTATTACAACACCATATTTATGCGCCATTTCGGGGTTCCAGGTTGCGGCTATTGCTGAACCATTGGGCAAAAATGTTGCAGAGTCGGTTGTCCAGTTAGCTGAGTTCCAGCCAAAACGTTCTTCCTCTCGGCGTACGCCTAAGGGACCATCATCATAACTAACCTCGGGTATTCCCAAACGCGGAACACCGGCTGAATAAAATGTAGCACTGCCGTGCAGCATAGCCACCTTTTCTTCAAGCGTCATTTTTTTAATAATACCGTTTATCTTAACCTGCAGCGCTGCCTCTGTATTATTTTGTGCCGAAGCATTAGCAAATAAAAAAAGTATTATAACGCTGACGATCGCATATTTCATAAATATGATTTATATAAGTTTAGTTTGTTGATTTGTTTTACAAAGAGGTCAAGTGGTATTATAAAGCCATTGCAGAGATTTGATTCCCTGTAAGCAGGCACATAATTAGTGCTGTAAAACTAGATTTATACTAAAGAATGGGATAGCAGGATTGATAACGTTTATATGATAAATGTTAACCAGTGCTAGATTAAAGACAGCTAACCGATAAGGCTACTAATAGTTTGTTAGCTACTTAGTAAAGTTAGCAACGCCTGATGGATTGACTTTGAGAATGTTGCCTTTGCTATCAAAATTTAAACTATCAATACAAAGCTCCCTTAACACATAGGCCTGTTTTTGGGGATGGATGCGATGGTATAAAATATAATATTGTCCGTTCTCAGCAAAAACTGTATGGTGACCGGGGCCAAAGGTTGTACTATCAGCCGAGGTGGAGAGG
This sequence comes from Mucilaginibacter mallensis, assembly GCF_900105165.1. Taxonomy (NCBI): domain Bacteria; kingdom Pseudomonadati; phylum Bacteroidota; class Sphingobacteriia; order Sphingobacteriales; family Sphingobacteriaceae; genus Mucilaginibacter; species Mucilaginibacter mallensis. Next base: position 1,939,454 of record NZ_LT629740.1, on the reverse strand, counting down.
ATAGGATCATTTTCACCTTCTATCCATGGCCCCAGTGGCGTTTTACCAATTGAATAGCGTATTTGATAAGTACCATCAATAGCTTTGCCGTATGAATACATTAAATAATATAAACCCTTGCGTTTCACCAGGTGAGGCGCTTCAAAATAATGCGGAGGGGTAATATCTATTGGTTTACCATCAAAGGTTATCATATCCTTTTTGAGCTTAACAGCCATACAATGCCCGTTTACCCAATTATAACCCGAGCCCCAGTATAAATAAGCCTGCCCATCGCTATCAACAAAACAATCGGGGTCGATATTATGTACCTGCGGGTAATCATTTTTGGTTACCAATGGCGAATTATCCGGCTTTGCATTTTTCCACGGACCAAGCGGATGATCGCTCACTCCTGCCCAAACTTCGCTACCAACAGCAACGTACATATAAAATTTACTGTTCACCTTGCGGATAGATGGCGCCCAAACCATTGCATCGCCGGATGTAGGACTGATACATTGTTTTTTGGTTGGCCAGTTAATATGCCTGCGGGTAAATGTTTTAAAATCCTTCGTTTCTAAAACACCTAATTCTTCAGCTCCCCAGGGATCAATGGTCGCATAAATGTAATAGGTGCCTTTATCTTTAATTATTGTAGGATCGGCATAGTAACCGCTAACAATAGGGTTTTTAATAAAATCAGCCTGCGCTGAGCAGTTAAATGCAGCGGCGATAAGGAATAGTATTAAATAAGGAATTAAACGTTTAGTGTGATTCATATATTAAAATCCCGTTAGCTGATCTTGATTTTCTTATTCACCTCTTTCATTCATTCTCGGGCCATCAGCTCGACTTTGATGGTGGCCTATTATTTTCATTACTTTACCATGGTGTCCAGAAGATTAAAAAAAGGGTGTCATGCTGAGGCGCTCGAAGCATGCGGGCAAAGGCCTTTACGCTTACCCTTCGAGTACCTCAGGGTGACCCTACGCTCAATATTCGTAAGAAAATATATCTTCAGAACACACCTATTAATTACTTTACAGATAGTTTAAACAAAGCCGCGCCATGCTTGTTGATTTGCTGATGATATAGCTTTTTAAATGAGCCTACATCTTGCTTTTTCCAAAGATCCCTTACCTCCACTTTGCCTTTTAGGCCTAATGACGCGAAATCTACATTTACATCAGCATTGGCTTCGCCAAGGTTAAACATGGCTACATATAGATCCTTACTATTGGGCACATGTGAATACCATACCATACTACCATCTTTACGATAAAGCTCGCGCGGGTTTTCGCCCTGCTGGTTTACAGCAATAACTTCGCTGTTATTGAATAGCTGCAGTTCGAATGGCCTGTTCTCTGGCAGGTTACCGCCCAGCATCAATGGCGAACGGAATATACTCCAGAAGGTCATGTGGGTATATTCTTCATCTTGAGTGAACCTACTGTAACGTTCCTCGCCTACCGGACCACGTTTTGATAGTTTGCCTATCTGTATCATATCGCAATCTGGCCAGTGACCGGGGCCGCCTTTGCCCTGCCATTGCTCGGCATAACCCACCATCCCTACAATCTCTTTCCAGTTATCCCAAAAATCATCAGCCATTCGCCACATATTACCATTTTTAGCGACATGATCAGCCTCACTTAAAGCGGTGGCACCCGGCGACAGGCTCAATACTATTGGTCTGCCGCAGTTTTGTATCGCTTTATGGTAGCCTTCAATTTCTGCTTCGCGATAAGGCCTTGCTATATCATCAACTTTAATAAAATCAACTCCCCATGAGGCATATAATTCTAATATGGAATTTAAATATTCTTGTGCGCCCGATTTTTTCATATCAATACCATACATATGGTTCATCCATGGGCAGGTTGAATTGGTATCGGCTATCATATCAGCTGTTATGCCATTAGTGCCCTTTACAGGCGATTTAGCCCACACAGCCTGGCGAGGGATGCCACGCATTACGTGGATACCAAACTTTAAACCTAATGAGTGTACATAGGCTGCCAGCGGTGCAAAACCCTTACCGCCAAATGCTGATGGAAATTTTGTAGGCTGCGGTGTTAACCTGCCGTATTCATCCATGGTAAGCCATGGGATATAAGAGCCGTCCTGTAAATTCTTCTGGAAAGGGTTTCCGATGTTACTCCCCGGAGGATTATCATACGACCATAAAAAATCAACCACAATGTATTGCCAGCCGTATTGCTTAAGATTTTGTGCCACATAATCAGCATTGGCCTTTACCTCGTCCTCGTGTACCGCGGAGCCGAAACAATTATAGCTATTCCAACCCATAGGTGGTGTTGGTGCAATAGTTTGCGCTATCGAAGGATTGTAGTAACTAACAAAAAATAGAATAGCCAAAGAGCAGATATATTTCATATTGGTTTTATAATTGTTTATTGTCAAAAATACACTTATTTATTAAAATACAAAGGTTTCCAGATTATGTGATAAAAATATTTTTAATACAATAAATGTTAATGCAGATTTTTTGTATAGCCAGCAGTCTTTAGTCGTAAGTCCAAAGTCAGTTCTTGTTGTTTGGGAGTTTTGACTCAAGACTTTGGACTCAGGATTAGCGACATCTTATAATTGAGTTGTTTCTATCTCTTTTTTGCGGATCGCAATTACGTATTCAGATGGCACTGTGCCGTACTCGTCCTTAAACACTTTTGAAAAATAAGTTGGGTTATTAAATCCTACTTCATAAGCTATATTGGCAATACTTAACTGGCTTTTCTCTAATAACTGCACTGCTCTTTTTAATCGCACTGTTCTTATGCAATCAACAGGTGTTTTGCCTGTAAGCGCCAGTAATCTTTTGTAAAGTGATACACGGCTTAATGACATTTGCCGGCTCAATTCCTCGACCGAGAAATTATAATTGGTGATATTTTTTTCAATACAGTCAAAAACATTCTTCAGGAACTTTTCATCCTCCGATACAATTTCCAGGTCCTGAACCTGTATCTCCATTTGTTTTTGATAGGTTTTTTTGAATGTTTGCTGCATTGCGAGCAAGCCACTGATCTTTGAAAGTAAGATCTCGAAATTAAACGGTTTGCCTATATAATCGTTTGCCCCGTTTGTTAGGCCTATCAGCTGGTCTTCTTCTTCGGTTAAAGCCGTTAGCAGGATGATCGGTATATGTGCGGTGCGGCTATCGTTCCTTATTTTTTTGCAAAGATCGAGACCATTCATTTCGGGCATGCTTACATCACTTACTATTAGGTTTGGATGTAGGGCAAGTGCTTTTTGCCAGCCTTCCTTCCCGTCAGCTGCCTCTATAATATTAAAAGTATGCTTTAAATTGTCCTTTAAATAGAAACGCAGGTCATCGTTATCTTCAATTATCAACACAACCGGTTTCTTTTCCGATTCCCAGGTTGGTTTTGCATGTTTCACAACATCATCCGGTTGTTGAGCAACTGGCGTTTCAGGTATAGCATTCTCTTCTTCAATATTTAATGGTAATTGTATAATAAAGGCACTTCCATTACCGGGTTCACTTTCCACGTATATTTCACCTGAGTGCATTTTCACAAACTCATGACTTATGGCTAAACCTATACCACTTCCCTGGTTCAACAAACCTTCGGGCAAATTAACCTGGAAGAACCGTTCAAATATCTTTTCCTGTTTCTCTTTGGATATTCCGATGCCTGTATCAACCACTTTTATCTCCAGCAATTGCTTATCAGGATCGATAACATCAGTATTTATCAGGCGTAGTAAAACGCTAATATGACCACCCGATGCAGTAAATTTAAATGAATTGGAAAGCAGATTAAACAGTATCCGTTCTATTTTATCATGATCGAATTTTGCGCACAGCGAATCAACCTCCGTATCAAACAAATAGCCTATGTGATTTTGATCAGCCAGATCAGTAAATGAAGCCGCTACCTCCTTTATAAATTTAATAATATCGCCCTTTTGCAAATCAAGCCTTAACTCCTTGAATTCCATTTTTCTAAAATCAAGCAGCTGATTAACCAGGTTCAGCAAACGCCTGCCATTCCGTTTAATCATTAGTAACTGGTTCTTTTGTTCCGATCTGTCGCTGTTTTTTATCAGTGTATCAATAGGCGATATAATTAACGATAAAGGTGTTCTGAACTCGTGGCTTACGTTGGTGAAAAACTTGATCTTCATCAGGTCGAGCTCATGCATGCGGTGTGCTTCTGCACGCTCAGCTGCCAGCCTGCGTTCTCCCTCCAACTTATCCTGCATTATTTCAAATTCCTTTTTCAATTTGAGGATCCCTCTGTGGCGGATATAGAACAATATGCTTATTATCAATACAAAATATAATATATAGGCTAACGTTGATTTCCAGAACGGTGGCAATATTGTAATATTGAGCGTTATTGTACTTACATTTTTAGGATTATTGATATTTCTGGCCCTTACTTTAAACACATAATCGCCGGCATCTAAATTGGTATAAGTTACTTTACGTGAGCCAGCTGGCGATGTAAGCCATTCTTTATCAAAACCCTCCAACTGATACTGGTATTTTATTTTATTGGGATTAAAATAATCACACGCAGCAAATGAAATACTAAAAACGTTTTGGTTGTGATTTAAAACCAATGACTGTGTTTTTGTAATGGATGAGGTTAAAACCACTTTGCCATTAATCGTATCCCCGGCATTTACTGTTTTATTAAACAGCTGAAAATCGGTAAACAGCAACTGAGGTTTTATATCGGGCGAGCTTATGTTTGCGGGATCAAATAAATTAAACCCGTGAGCGCCGCCAAATATCATATCCCCGTTCCTGAGTTTCAATGCCGAATTAGCATTAAACTCATTCCCCTGCAAACCATCAAATTCATTGTATTTATGAATTTCATAGGTATAGCTGTCGTTACTTTGTATAAGCTTTATACTAGCAACACCATTTGCACTGCTTACCCAAATACGGCCGCTATTATCTTCCAATACGCTCCATATATTATTACTGGGCAGTCCCTGCTTTTCTTCGATGTTTATAAACTTCCCGGTATGGGTATTTAATATACTCAGACCTTCTTTGGTTCCAATCCAGATCAGGCCCCTATGATCCTGTATAATACTGTTAACATCATCGGCTACCAGGCTATTAGAATTATTTGGTTTATTAAAATAATGTTTACTCCATCTGCCATATTCATTAATTACGTCAACACCTTTATCCCGTCCTATCCAAATATTTTTTTGCTTATCCTCATACATAACTGATGTATAGTTTGATAAGGTTGAAAAACGGGGATGGTTAAAATCGTCGGTTTTACCATCATAAATATTTAAGCCACCCGTGAATGTGCCTACCCATAACTTGTTTGCGGAGTCTTCAATTATGCTATAAACGCGGTCATCTGATAAGCTACCCGGAACATCATCCTTATGCCGGTAATGAACGAATTTATTGCCTTCCAAACGTTCCAAACCACCAAAATAGGTACCTATCCATAGTTTATGGTTATGATCTATACACAAACTAACAACTATATCATTCGATAAGCTGTTGGGGTTTGCCGGGTCATGTTTATACTGGGTATATTTTTTAGTTTTTTTATCGAAAAACAGTAAGCCTCCCCCATTAGTGCCGATCCATAAGTTACCGCTTACATCTTCTGCAAAACAATCAACATCCTCATACGGTAAACTTGAGCTATCCAGCAGATAATGACGCACAAGCGGGAATTGTATTATTCCTTTATGGAAGTAGCTGATACCCTGTTTAAACGTGCCTGCCCATATAATACCTATGTTATCTTTATACAACACTACAGCATTCCCCCTTAAGGATTTGGGGTCATCGTCGCGGTTTAATATGTAATTAATTTTATGGGTTTTTATATTAACCATGTTGATGCCGCCATGGTCAGTACCTATCCAAATGATATTATTATCGCCCTGTACCACATTATTAATAACATTTGAATTAAGGCCGATCACATCGCCACCTTTAACAAAATGCTGCAGCCCGTTGGCTTTGGTATTGTAATAATAAACCCCTATAGAGCTTTCTGAAACATATATCCATAGGTTCTGGTCGTTATCAACCATTGCGGAGTAAGGCTGCAGTCTGTTGTTATTTGCCTTACATAAGCTATATGTTCTTAGTAAAACTTTGTTTGCACGGATATCTAATTTATCAATAACGCCATCATTGTAAATCAGCCAAACAAAACCGTCCTGTGTTTTAACCACTTCATCAACACTATTTGAATAGAGCACAATTTTTGATTTTGCGGTAGTATTGTAAGCAACAGTGGTTTTAGTATTAGGATTGTAACAATAAACGCCTTCATTTTGGGTTAAAAACCAAAAGTTACCTGTATTATCCTTCTTTAGCGATACTAACCCATCAACCTTTATATTGTATTTCAGCAGTTCATCAGCAACATTGTTCGAGAATTTTTCGGTATTGGGGTCATAGATGCTTAGACCATTATTAGTATATACCCACATTTTCTTATCCGGTCCTTCATAAATATGTTCAACATAATTATTAATGAGGGAATTGGTATCGTTTGCATCATGCTTAAACACTTTAAACTCGTAGCCATCGTATCTGTTTAAACCCGCGGTTGTACCAAACCACATAAAACCTTCAGCATCCTTATAAATGCAAATAACCCGGTTATTGGAGAGCCCATTTGTAATATCTAATTGGGAGAACTGGTATTCATTATTTTGCGCAAACACACATTGCGACATAACAAAACACAATACAATTGATATGTAAAATTTCAACATGATTTGATAATTGGTATTAGTATCCAAAATGGACGGGATACGTATCTACTAAGATAGGTAAATAAAGGTTCAAAAGACACTAATTATTCAAATAAAGGCATCTTTTCAGCTCTTATTTGCAGGTTTATACAGGGCTGTGATAAAATAATATTAGCAAATGAAATATTAGTATCAATACATCTTATCTATTAAAACAATTGCATTTTAAACAACAATACCGCTGTATTAGCAGCGGTATTGTTTGTGTAGATACGGCATGAATAATAAGAAAATCATATAGTTAATCGCAATTATATCTTAACCGTTACTGCTTTACCTGTATAAATGATCACCTTATCTGCTTTGGCTTCAGCATCTGTATTAACACCATGACCATCATTAACCAATACAACGTTAAATGTATGTTTTTTGATCATTCCATTAAAGTTACCCTTGGTATCAGAAATAGTTAGCTGGTGGGTTTTATCATTCCAGCTGAATTTAAAAGTAGCTGAGGCACCTTTTTCATAATTGTAATTATCGTTTTCATCCTCATAATATTCAAACTGGCCATTAGCACCGGGGTATATTCTTAGTTCGATGTTATTAGCAGGCTTTTCAGTGGTATATTGCATAACCGGCCCCATCGGTATTATTGAACCTGCTTTAATATACAGCGGTATAATATCAATAGGTGCCGCCGATTCAATGCGCTGGCCGCCGTCATATTGCTTGCCGGTATAAAAGTCGTACCATTTTGTTGATGCAGGCAGGTATACATTGCGGGTTGTTTTACCATGTTCAGTTACCGGATTAACTAGAAATGCCGGGCCAAACATATACTGATCCGGAATGCTGTACACATTTTTATCGCCACGGAAATCAAATGCAAGCGAACGCATAATGGTATAGTTTTCATTAGTTACACGGCCAGCCAGCGAGTATATGTATGGTAACAGGCGATAACGTAATTTATCGTATTTAAGCAGGATGGCTTTGGTATTGTCATCCCAGTTATTGGAGAATAATGCTCTTTCACCCTTTCCGTGAATACGCATAATCGGGCTGAATGTACCGAACTGGAACCAACGGGTAAACAGCTCACGCATTTCGGGCTGCGACCAGTCGGGGATGCCATCAGGTAATGTTCTTGATATATAACCGCCTATATCGGATGTCCAGTAAGGGATACCTGATACGCAGGCGTTGATACCCTGTGGGATCTGGCTTTTTAAGGCATTGAACGTTGTAGTAACATCCGACGACCACAGCGTAGCTGCATTGCGCTGCTCACCGGCAAACGACTGCCTGATGAGGAAGAACGCCCTTTTATTAGGAATATCCTTGCGCCAGCCCTGGTAAATGCCTTTAGAGTGTTCCAACGAATAGGTGTTAAAATAATCGATGCCCTTACCTACAGAGAAGTCTGCCTTGCGGCGTTCATCAAGCAAAGCACCATTATCAGGCTCGCATTGATCAACCCACCAGGCATCCCAGCCATAGCGCTTTACAACACTGTCGCGGGCTTGGGCCCAGTATAGTGCACGGGCCTTAGGGTTATGCGCATCATAATAAGTATCCCAGGTATGGGTAACAAAATTATCCCAGGTAATACTGGTTAAGTAGCCTTTACTTTTCAGCGCGTCGAAATCCTTTGTACCACTACCGAATACCGGCCATATAGAGATCATGGCATGTATGTTTGCCTTATGCAATTCATCGATCATTCCTTTGGGATCGGGGTACCTATCGTGGTTCATGATATGTGAACCTATTGGCAATGGAGCCCACCAGTACCAGTCCTGCACGATAGCATCAACAGGGATATTATTTTTACGGTAATTGTCCTTTACACTCAAGATCTCCGGCTGACTCTTATACCTATCCTGTGACTGAAATAATCCGAATAGCCATTTGGCAAACATCGGCGCTTTACCCGTAGCAATACGATATGAATTAATGATACGGTCGAAATCGGGACCATAGAAGAAATAATAATCAATCTGCTTACCGCTTTCTGATACATATTTGAACTTGGTGTTACCTGCTTCGGCACCATAAAAGTTTGATGCAGAATAGTTATCCCACATCAATCCATAACCTTTGGTTGATAGTAAAACAGGGATGGCGCCCGTCATATACTTAATGAGCATTTGCTGATCGCGGCCCTTATAATTGATGGATAAGGTATCTTCAGGATGACAGCCTAAGCCAAACAGCGCTTCATCAGCAGGAGAATTGAATTGAGAGCTGCAATTGTAAGTATTTATGCCTGCTATAGTTACAGCCTGCATGCTTTTATTATCCGCTTTATCTTCAGCAGTTATTACATTGCCTTTTTTATCCAGATAAGTAATGGCATTAGTGGCCTTATCAATAACCAATTTAAGTTTTGCTGTCGCGATAATAACGGCACCATTACCCTCTGTTACCGTAAAGCCGGTTTTTGTGAGCCATTTGTTATTAACCACTAACGATTCCTTTTGAGAGAAATCATTGAACATGGTGTATTTTACCTCGATGATATCATCAGTGCAGACTTTCACTTTCATTTTACCCTTATCGAGGGAAAAAGTAACACCATCTGCATCCTTTGTGTAGGATTTAATTACTGCATTAGCAGTATTTATACTAAAAACGCTAATAAGTGCAATAGCAACAGAACAAGTATTTAGCCTAAGCAATCTTAAATTTTTCTTTAACATTAATTATGATTTAGTATTAATTGGTTTACAGGATTTATGCCCGTAAAACTATTGCTAATGGCTTTAACAAGATGCCACAAAAGTTAATACTTAGTATAACAAATGTTAATAAGAGGGGAATTATAGCCATTAAGAATATCAATGGTTATAATTGGACCAGGAGTGCTCCTAAATTAACCGGTTGGCTATTTTATATAATTTTTCACTACTGAATTGAGTAACAGTAATATTTTTATCGCTGTATATGGAACTAACAGCTCTGTTTTATCGGCAGCATAAGGCTTAATGGTGTACACATTGTACAAAAACTGTATACCCTTGGACGTAATAAGATAGTTAGCCGGTAAATTGAATTTATTATCCTTGAAAAAGTAGGTGCGGCCGTTATTTAGTGTAGCAGTATCTTTCAGGCCCTCATTTTTACGGAATATTCGTTCGGCAACCCGGTTTAGTTTATCCTGGTAACCAGCGACGAATATATCGTTTAGCGCGATGCTTTTGTTTGCCTTTGTGTCCCAGTTTACATAGGATGTAAGCTCAATACCATGCGGGCCGCCATGATATGAATAGCCTGATACCTCTATCCTTGTTATAGTCGAATCCTGCTTTAATACTTTAGCATGCCCGTCGAGCAGATAGATCAGTGTTGATTTTGGCTGATCCTTTTTAAAGGCTTTGTAAACGCCTATAAAATTATCAGCAAGCTGGTTATATCCTGTATCCGTTTTACCTGAACTTGTAGCGAATAATTTAATAAAGCTGTGGGTAACTGAATCATTCAATGCTTTTTTACCGTCAAAATCCGGATAGTTTATTTTTACAATGGTACAAGTACTGTCCGGACTATTACCACAATCCGCATCACGTTGTTTAAAGGTTTTATACGAATACGTTAAGGTATCTTTTGTGCCTGTTGGTTGTTTATTGCCTTGTACACCAGCATTACATGCAGCAAAACAGCCTGTTATAAGCATTAAACAAATATTTTTAAAGCACTTCATTTTAAACGGCGGGTACGTGGTTATTTAATGGCAGATCACTTGCTGTACGCGATGATTGCGGTAACAGTAATAGCAATGCTAATATTGTACCATAACTTCCGCCACGCTCCACCCATTCAAATATTTCCCAATGCGGATAGAACAATTCGGTGCCTATTTTCCATATCAGTAATACGATCAAAATCCCGCGTAGCGGCTTGATCAATATTAAGCAAGCTGAAACAATCTCAAAAACCCCAACAATAAATGCAACTTTTGCCGGGTTTGAAAAGCCTAGTGATGTATACTGGCTCATTATTCCTTTCTTATCCAACAGGTTAAGCCATCCATGGCCGGTTAATAATAGAAACACAACTATCCTTAAACATATGGTAGCTGTAGCCAATGTTTTTTCGTCGGTCATTATATTGGGCTTAATATCGGTAAACCATTCTTTTAAACTTTTACCACTAAAGCCACACAGCAATAACAATGTTAATGGCGCACCAAAATTGCCTGCACGTTCAATAAATTCAACAAACGGTTCGCCCGATAAGGGGCGCAGTGATGCCGTAATTATACCCCATACTACCAGCCACAGTAATGCTGCACGGGTTGGATATATTAATAATGTTATACCTAGCAATATATCAATCGAACCAAGAACAGGCATCAGGTGGTATGCCAGATCATGCCCAATGCCGAATACTGCAAAATAATTACACCAGATCTGTTTGGTGATGATACCGAATGCTCCGTGGCCAATAAAACACATGGCCGATGCAACCCTAAGTGTGTAATATACTTTATTGTCTACTGCTAACATTATTGTATTAATTTTTCAATTTAAGCTTCTGAATGATAAAATTACCTATCTCGTGCCCCTGAAATGTTCCCTTTTGCACGCTATTGAGGAAGTGGATACCACCATAATTCCTGCTGATGGCCGTTTCATCAGCGGCTTTATTAAATGAATCGAAATGTCGCTGCAGGCCAATATATCGCATTTCTGTTGTATCCAGAAATTTGAAGTTATCACCAAACAAATAAGTTAATACGGTTGATGATGCCGCGCTGATATCAGCATGCCCGGCGGGATATTCAGGGAAAGGCGGCGTCTGTAGCATGGGCAGCCATTCGCGGTCAATAGTTTCATTTATTTGAGATACCGGCCTAATATAAGAGTATTCATATTTAGCCTCCCATCCGCAGATAAATGAATCAAACAATGCGATAGAGGTAAGCGCGTAGGCCTGTGCCACTTTTACCACGTTGGCATGGGTTTGCTTACAGGCTATAGAAGTTATGCCTATCCAATGACCACCGGGTGTTATTTTTTTATCAGCAAACATCATGTGCCCGCTGTGCTGTACCACAAAGGGGTTATCATCCCAAAAACGGGCTATGATCTTTTGTTCGTTAGTAAGACTTTTATTTAAGCGATAAACCTGTTGCACCTGCTTTACAAAAGCGCTGTTGGTATCGGCGCTGTAAGCCGGTGGCGGCGGTAAAGGAAACTGTTTGGATGAATTGATCACAAAGGGCTCCATTGTTCCCCAGCAATATTCCACCCCATCGAAATAATCAGGAGGAGTTGGGCGCCACATGGCGTGGCCGTTGTTGCCCAGATATTTAGGTTTACCACGGGTTTGCGGATAATTATCAACCATTGCCCTTTTTATGATGAGTTTACCTATTTTTTCACCAAATGCAATTGACCGGGCATAGGTAGAATCATCCATAGTTTGTTTAAACATAGGGTAAATCTTATCCTCGTAATCCTGCAGGGTATCAACGGAAAAGGTTATTTTATGGGCTACTACAAAAAATGCTTTGGTAGCTGCCAGTGTAAAGTTATATATCTTTCCTTTTTCAGGTACAGGTGGCGCATCAAAACCTTTTATCTGGGTGATGAGGGAACTGTATGTTGGATCGGCATAGCGCATTGCTTCATAGGAGGCCAGGTTAGCATAACCATAAATACGACTGGCTACCGGCGGGGTAAACACATCATAAATAATAACTTTTGTAAGCTCCTCTTCATTTGCATGCAAAATTTCCGCATCATTTATGGTTGCTTTCTTCCCGCAATTGGTGAGGAATAAAACCGAGAGCAACAGCATTAATGAGGCTTTGTGGTATTTCATATTTTGTGTTTTTTAGGTCCGTATCCCGGTATATGAGTGCCAAACACTCAACCGTAAAAAAACTTTACCAATATATATAATCCAGCATCATATCAGATGATATTATATCAAAAAAGGTAAAATTTCACCATACAAACTGTGTTTGATCAATAATTGATTAGTGTTAATCAGGTTAAATAGTATGTCGGGTTTAATTATTAAAGCCGGCAGTATTGGTTATTGGGATAAAATTAGGATGGTTTGATAAACATATGTAGTATTATTTTACCAAATAATATAAGAAATATCACCCAAAAAACACAAAAATATACCAATACGATCCATTTATGCAGGAAGAATCTTAAAGCTATAGGCCACCTGGTCTGCTGTATTATCTGGTAAATTGATGGTTAAAGCATAACTATTACGATCAAATAATAATTCCTGACCTGTGCTGAATAATTTAACACTACCTATTTTACCGATAATGCGGACCGTTCAATCCTAATACTTTTATAACAGCTTTACCACCATTGATTTACCAGCATAAATAACTGTTTTATCAATTTTATTAGCAACTGCTGCATCAGAACCATGCGCGCCCTTCACCACTACTATGTTAAAGATATGCTGTTTCAGCATACCCGGGAAACTACCCTTTGTGGCTGATATGGTAAGCTGTTGTTGTTTATCGTTCCAATTCAGTTTAAAGGTGGCGTATTTTCCATGTTCGTAATTGTAATTATCATTTTCGTCCTCGTAGTAATCAAAGCTGCCATTTGCTCCGCGATAGATCCTTAATTCAATTTTATCGGCAGGCTTCTCCGTAGCATACTCCATTACCGGACCCATCGGGATAATTGAACCTGCCTTAACATACAACGGCAGGGTTTCAATTGGCGCAGGGGCCGCAATGGTTTGTCCGCCATTGTAAACCTGGCCGGTATAGAAATCATACCATTTTGCAGTTACCGGTAAATAAACACTGCGGGTAGTTTTTCCTGCGGATGCATTGCTACCGCTATACAATTGCTCGGTAACCGGGTTTACCATAAATGCCGGGCCGAACATATACTGATCGGGGATGCTATACACATTGGTATCAGTTCTGAAATCAAATGCCAGTGAGCGCATAATGGTATAATTATCCTGTGTTACTTTGGCCGATAGCGAATAGATATACGGCAACAGACGGTAACGCAGCTTATCGTATTTTAACAGGATATTTCTTGTTTTTTCATCCCAATTTTTTGAGAATATGGCACGCTCCCCTTTACCATGAATCCTGAACACCGGGCAAAATGAGCCGAATTGGAACCAACGGGTAAACAGCTCACGGTATTCCGGTTTCGACCAATCCGGAGACTCCCAATGCAGGTGGTAACCACCGATATCCGATGTCCAGTACGGGATACCTGATGCACAGGCGTTAATCCCCTGCGGCACCTGCCTTTTGTACGATGCAAAGGTACAGGTAATATCAGACGACCATAAGGTTGCCGCGTTACGCTGTTCGCCTGCAAACGATTGGCGGATGAGGAAGAATGCACGTTTGCCCGGGATATCCTTGCGCCAGCCTTCGTAAATACCGGTTGAATGTTCTAACGAATAAGTATTAAAGTAATCGATTCCTTTGCCGGTATAGAAATTGCTTTGGCGGCGGGCATCCAATAGATCGGTATTATCAGGTTCGCACTGGTCAACCCACCAGGCATCCCAGCCATAACGTTTAATCAGGCTGTCACGTGCCTCCTGCCAATATAATTTGCGGGCAGCAGGATTATGAGAATCATAGTAGTTATCGTATGTATGTGTCATAAAGTTTAACCAGGTAATATCGGTTAAACCGCCTATTTTCTCTAATGCGGCATAATTGGGTGTTCCTTTACCTAATACCGGCCAGATGGAGATCATGGCATGCACATGCGATTGATGCAGTTCATCAACCATAGCTTTAGGGTTTGGGTATCTCGTCGGGTTCATGATATGTGAGCCGATCGGGAACGGATCCCAGTAAAACCAATCCTGAACAATTACATCAACCGGGATATGATTATTACGATAGTTATTCTTAACGGAGATGATCTCATCCTGGCTCATATATCTATCCTGCGACTGGAATAAACCGAATGCCCATTTAGGAAACATCGGTGCCTTACCTGTAGTTATGCGGTACAGGTCGATGATATGATCGAAACTTGGACCGTAGAAAAAATAATAATCAACCTGTTTACCACTTTCTGATACATATTTGAACTTGGTATTACCGGCTTCGGCACCATAAAAGTTTGAGGCGGCATAATTGTCCCACATCAATCCGAATCCCTTGGTTGATAACAGAACCGGGATTGCGCCAGTCATGTATTTGATCAGCATTTCCTGGTTACGTCCTTTGTAATTTATGGATAATGAATCCAGCGGGTGGCAGCCTAAACCAAACAAACCTTCATCAGCCGGAGAAACAAACTGTGTTGAACAGTTATAAGTATTGATGCCTGCGATGGTAACAGCCTGCATGGTTTTGTTATCCGTTTTATCTTCGGCAGTTATTACTTGTCCTGCTTTGGTTAAATAGCTGATGGCGTTGGTTGCTTTATCTACAACCACTTTTAGTTTTGATGTGGTTATAACTACACTATTACCTGCATCAGCCACGGTAAACACAGTGGGCTGGGCCCATTTATTAGTAACTACCAATGATTCCTTATTCAGAAAAGAATTGAGCCTGGTATACTTTACTTCGATAATATCAGCGCTGCAAACTTTTATTTTAAGAGCACCTTTGTCCAGCTTAAAGTTAACGCCATCCGCTTCCTTACTGAAACTTTGGACAGCGGCATTTGCATGGGTACTTGCCATGCACGAAAGGAGTAATAAGGATATCCCTACTTTGCAAAGGCCGGAATGTAAATTTTTAAATAACATAAACGTTTATATTTTTTTGGTTGAATATTTATTTTGATTGGCTGATATCGCCATAAAAAGTTCCGCGGCCGTGGGTACCTACATACACCCGTCCATATTTTTTAGGATCACCTGTAATTTGCAGAATCAGGCTCCATCGATGGATATCATCATTAATACGCACCCAGTTTTTCCCTTTATCATCAGAACGAAATATACCATCCACCCCATTTATGGTGCCTGCTAAGTACAGTGCCGAATAATTGCTTTTAGGGGCAGCTTTACCAAATCCAAAACCATGTATCTCGGTAACACCGTTTATCTTTTCAAAATCTGCCGAACCTTTTTTGGCATGATACAATCCGTCAAAATCAGCTATCCACAGGTCACCTTCTTTACCCGGCGCAGCATATAAACGATCTTGCCCTCCGCGGATATCGCCCCGGTTTGAGGCGCGATCGGGCAAGCCATTGGGTAAATGAAAATCCTGTTCGGTAAAAGTGCTGCCGTTATCGGTGCTGGTGTAAAGTTTACCGTTAAACAGGTCCATCGCATAAAATTTAGCATCGTTTAGCGGATCGGCTATTACACGGGTATTATTGGGCAGGGTTGCTATTTGTTTCCATGTCGCCCCTTTATCAGTGGTAACATAAGGTGCGCTGCGCTGTGGCGTCCATATCCAGGTATTGCCTAATGCTGATACGCAAATAAAGCCATCCTTGCTACCACGCTGCGGTGCACTTGTTGTCGGCTGCCATGTTTTGCCGCCATCCAACGAATAGCCGATATTGCCACCACCTACCTGTGATGACCCAACACCTACCCTAACCACTACATCACTGTTTTGAGCGCCACAGGTTACACCATCGGTATTAGCAAAATGAGGATTTATAAAATTGCCTTCGGGTGCGGGTTCATCCAGGTTATTATGTACAAAGCCGCCATAATCGCCTATTGCAGATATTAAGGGAACACCCTTTGGCGGACTCAATAGTTCTAAGGCTACTGTTTCTTCAATGCCTTTATTTTTAGTCCCCCATGTGGTAGGTTTGCCTTTGTCAACATCGGTAAGGTCAAAAGTTTCGTGCAAGCCATAACCTGTAGTAAATATGGCGTGATCTGAGTTGAAAGGATCAATCTCCAAATCGAACAACCAGTGTATGGGCGTGTGTGATACGTAAGGCGCATCCGTATAATCGAATTTGCCATCGCCACCACCCGTAAATACAGGTTTCCAGGTAGTTCCGGCATCTAAACTCCTGAAAATATCATCGCCACCGGCTTTACCATAGCGATGAAAAGTACTTACAATAACCGTTTGCGGGTGCTGCGGATCAACAGCTACGGCAGCATAGCCAAATCCCTGTTGATTTTCGGGCTGGGGTTTTAGCGGGGTGATGTTTGTCCATGCCCCATTGCTTATATTAAATTTATACACAGCGCCATCCGTCATCACATCAGGCCCGGGATTGGTACCATAGGTAATATATAATGAACCATCGGCTGATAATATAGCATGGGTTGGCATCAGGTCGGTAGGCTCGCCGGGTATGGGAGCCCATGTTGCGCCGCCATCGGTACTGCGGAACAAATTCTCTTTTCCTTTTTGCGAGATACCTACATAAATATTGGCACTCTTTTTATCCGCTTTACTTTTAGGATCGAATACAACAAATATCATCCCGTTTGGCCTTGGGTGATATCTTGCTTTTGGGATAATTATAGTATCAGCAACAGGGATCTTTACCTCAGGAAAGTTATTTACGCGATTCCATGTAACGCCGGCATCTTCACTCTTCCAAAGGCCATCCAAACGGGTTGCCATATAAATAATGTTGCCGTTATTTGGATCTACAGCCATACGTTCGCCATTACCCCTGCCGTTCTCGTTGCCACCCATTCTGAAAGGCACATCGGTACGCTTAAATGTTTTCCCCCTATCGTCAGACCGTAGTATGGCGTTGGGAAACCTAATACTTGTATAAGTACCGCAAGCCATATATACACGGTTAGGGTTATTGGCATCCAATGCGATACTTTCCACGCCCATCAGGTTGCGGTCGTTATAGGATACCCAATCGAGCAGTGGTTCCCATGCTTTTATCGCTTCGTTCCATTTATATGCGCCACCCATATCGGTACGGCAGTACAAAAGGTTCTTTTCTGTAGGGTGGTAGATAACGCCGTCAACAAATCCACCACCACGCATCTGTACGCTCTTCCATTGATATGGCTCACTATGCACCTGTGCATTGACTGCCGTTCTTAAACTAACAGCTATAAGTAATACGAATGACAATAAATTCCTCTTCATAAGATAGCTTCTGAAAAACATGCGATAATTAAATCCGCTTACCGGTATAAGAATTGGCTTTGTTTGTGAATAAATCGGTTTTTACAAAGGCGTAAGGTATTATACATCTATTGAAAAGATGTACACATTTGTATCTATCATATGCAACAAATGTTCACACAGCTAATTGATTAGCAAAATGAGATAAAAACACATTTCTTGCTGATTATAAATAATTTACACATTTAAACAGCGAAAAAACGGGTCAAAACAAGGGCAACAACTGATCTTAAAAGGAGTATGGTTGAAATCGGACGTGCTCATTGCCCATTTATATCAGTGGCAAGTACTTCGCTCATGTAATCAAAAAAAGGGCGCATATTACGGAAAGTTATACTTGCTTCTTTAATGAAATTTTCATGCAGTACTTCTTCATCCGTAAACCGCCGGATAAGCAGGAATTGCTTGTAGCGCAACAATTCTATCCCATCGTTATTGGCGTCATAACCTTTTGGTGTGGTCTTTAGCTGTTCGCCCTGTAAGGTGCCGAACGTATCTATAAAAGTTTTACTGTTCAGAATGTTTTGCAATGGTGCTGCATCAAAAGCAATGTCATCCCTGATAAGTTTCAGATCCGCCGGGTTAGGCCCGCGAAACCCACCCACTATCAAGCTATTGCCAGGTTCAAAACGAAAATAATAGCCACCCCGGCGGTATTTGCCGGCACGGCGGAACCCACCACTCCAGCATGTTTTGAACGGGATCTTATCTTTTGAAAAGCGTGTATCCTTATAAATGCGGCGCAGGCTCTTTTTGCCGTTGGGCGTTTCAATCACATCATGTATATTCAATTCCTGCAACAGGGCATCTGCAAAGCTTTCTACAAAACCAAGCTCATGCTGATAAACCTCTTTATGAAGGGCAAACCATTCGCGGTTGTTGTTATTTTTCAACTCGCGTACAAAGTCAAAGGTTGACGCAGGCAATACAGGAATACTCATACAACAAAACTAGTGGTTAAACTATTATGAATTGTACCACCGAGAGTAATTATCTAAATTCGACTATGAAAAAAATCACTCTGCGCCTTTTGCTTAGTCTGTTGTTATTGTTCCCCGGCTTTTCGCTTTTGGCGCAGAAACGTTTGGTAAAGGTGATTTATATAGGTGACAGTATTACTTTTGGTGCCGGGCTTGATGACGCAGCTACTCAAGCTCCACCTGCAAAAGCAAGCGCTTATTTAAAAGCACAACGTGGGATAGATTCGGTTGAATTTTCGAACCAGGGACATAGTGGCTATACCACTGTGGATTTTTCACCAGGTGGCGTCTCTTTTAATGCTGCTGAAAAAGCGGTTAACAGTTTTTCAGCCAAACCTGGGATCTTGATCTTTTCAATTATGCTGGGCACAAATGACAGCGCTATAAAAGGCACACACGGAGCGCCCGTATCGCACGAGGCTTATTATAAAAACATGAAAAGCATTGTAGATAAACTATTGAATGATTTTCCGCAATGCAAGGTTGTGATCAACCTGCCACTATGGTACAGCCCCAACACCTATAACGGCGCACAGTATTTACAGGAAGGCTTAGACAGGCTGCAAAGTTATTTTACACCTATAAAAAATCTGGTGAACAGCTATCAAAATCACCAGGTATTTTTAGGTGATACATTAGCATTCACCTATTTTAAAACCAACTATTTAACCAGACTACAGCATGAAAATGGCCGCCAGGGTACATTTTACCTGCACCCTAACAAGGATGGTGCTGCCGACCTGGGCGCTTTTTGGGGCAAGGCTATTTATGGTGTTATAGGCAAGCGGTAGATAATAGTTGTCAATATTAAATTACGCTATTGCTGACCAAACATTTCCTATCTTTAGATTAAAACCCCACATCATGAAAAAACTTACGCTAATCGGCCTGCTTTGCGCGGCTTTCCTGTTGGGCTATGGTTTCAGTCGTGTAACCAATCCGATCAATAGCGGTCCTCGAGTAACGGGCATCGGCGGTATTTTTTTTAAGGCCAAAGACCCCGCGGCGCTTAAAGCCTGGTACAGCAAAAACCTGGGCATCCGCATTGGGGGATTCGGTTCAGATTTCGAATGGCACCAGGGCATGGACAGCACAAAAAAGGGGTTTACCATATGGGCGCCGTTTAAGGAAACCACCAAATACTTCCAGCCCTCTGAAAAGCAATTCATGATCAATTACCGCGTGGAAGGCTTGGATCAGCTTTTAGCCAAAATGAAGGCGGCGGGTATCCTGCCGGTTGATAGCGTGCAAAAGGCGAGCTATGGTAATTTTGTACACTTGATGGACCCGGAAGGCAACAAGATAGAATTATGGGAGCCCAATGATGTGGAATTTGCCAAAATGAGCACCATCACCACCAAATAAACGGCAACTGTGTCTATGACATTATCACCACAACAAAACAAAAACTATTGTATTTTGAGTGTGATTTGATATCTTGCTAATTAAACATCAGCTATCATGCGGCTTAAACTACGGGAGGAAAATACAAATGGTGAATTACTGTTTTTTAAGGAACAAACGGGTTTTGACAGGCTATCTTTTACCCGTGACCGCTTTGACAAGTATTTTACCATCGCATGGAACCCGGCAGAAAGCCAGACCATAACTATCGACGGTTCTGCCTATGATTTCCCGAAGGATTCTTTAGTAACCCTATTGTTTAACCAATCCTTCAGCTTTGAAAATTCCACAAATATTGTCGCCTGGCAGTTTAATCGTGAATTCTACTGCATTATTGATCACGATAGCGAAGTAAGTTGTGTGGGCTTCCTGTTCAGCACTACAGACCATTTGTTCATTAAACTAAATGACGAGGCGAAGCAAAAGTTGCAGCTGCTGGCGGACATTTTCATTGAGGAATTCAAGACCTCGGACAATATCCAGAATGAAATGCTGCTGGTGCTGCTAAAGCGCCTGATCAGCTATGTAACCCGTTTGGCCAAATTGGGATATGCCCCGGTAAAAAGGCTCCCGGATGAAAGGTTTCACACCATCCGAAAGTTCAACCTGCTGGTGGAAGCAAATTTCAGATCGGAGCATGCTGTCAGTTTTTATGCAGAACAACTTTGTAAGTCACCTAAAACGTTATCTAATCTTTTTGCCATTTTCAACCAGAAAACCCCTTCGCAGATCATCCAGGAAAGAATCGTCGCAGAAGCCAAACGGCTTTTGTACTATACAGACAGATCGATAAAGCACATCACTTTTGAGCTCGGTTTTGAAGACGTATCCTATTTCTCCAATTTTTTCAAAAAAAACACGGGCGTATCGCCCTCTGATTTCAGAAACTCACCAAAAGAAGCCAAAGAAGGGAAATAATCGCAACTAATCGGGAAATGTGTCCATCAGCCCCGCCTGTTTTTCATTGCACCTTTGTATCGTTGACACAAACAAAAAATCAACGATAAAGAAAATGGAAACACTAAATGTAAAAAACGAGATCAAAAATGTTGTACTGGTTCATGGCGCCTTTGCAGACGGCTCCGGCTTTAAAGCACTTTATAACGAATTAACTAAAAATGGGTATAACGTATCAGTTGTGCAGAATCCCTTAACTTCATTGGAAGACGATGTTTTGGCAACACATGTTGCTTTAGACAGGATCGGCGGTCCGGCAATCCTTGCCGGGCACTCATGGGGCGGAGCTGTAATTACCGAAGCCGGTAACCACCCAAATGTTGCTGCGCTGGTTTATATCGCTGCATTTCAGCCAGACAACGGTGAATCTGCCCTGCAATGGCTCCAGACAGCCGCCCCAGCCCCCGAAAACGGCGTACTTCCTCCGGACGAGAAAGGTATTGTATACTATGACAAAGATAAATACCATGCCGGCTTTTGTGCTGACATTGATGCTGATGAAGCAGCGTTTATGTATGCATCTCAAGGAGCCTTTTACGCAAAGGGTTTCGTAACGCCCATAACCCATGCCGCCTGGAGAGATAAACCAGCTTATGGCCTGATCGCCACAGAAGATAAAAGCATCGCCCCGGAGATCCAGCATGCGATGTATAAACGTTCCAATACGAAGGTTACCGAGATAAAGGGCAGCCATGTAATATTCATGTCGCAGCCTGAAAAGGTAGCGGCAGTTATTATGGAAGCCGCAACACAAGGCGCTCAGAAATAACTATACTATATTTGACGAGTTAAAAAGACAGAGGCTTGCCGTTTTAGGCAAGCCTCTGTCTTTTTAACATTAATCCGTGCCTATGGACTTTAATATTCTAAATTTGAATATGGACGATAATTAAACAACAAGAATTACAATTTTAAGATCATGTGTTCTACATACTACCCGCCTTGATTTTATAATATGATTTATAAGCGACAAGCCGTTGCAACAAGTCGCTATTAGCCTTTACTATTTTGGCCGCTTCTGCCTCACCAGCGGGCATAATGATGTAACCATAGGGCCCTTTCTTATCTCCCAGGACAGTATTATCCGGGTTAATTACAAATGGGCCATGATCTGTGTCACCACCGATATCGGCGTTATTCATATAAGGGGCATAAAACATATAATGGGGCATGCTCATGGTCATTATCTGTTTATCATTCGGGTCGCCTGGATAGCCGCGCATAACCGGGGCCAGCATATAAGATACCCCGTATTCTAAGACTTTTCCAAATAATATTTCTTCATCTTAACTCGACAACAAAATTCTCATTTTGGCCGGAACCTTTCAAGGGTATATAAACAGCGCAGCCGCACAGGCCCGTCCTTCGCTGCCCTTGACAGAACCCGTCCAAAATAAGGGGAGTTGTTTAAGCGTTTAGATGATAAGCCCTAAGCTGCATATTTCATCAGATCCACATAGCACGAGCCGCGATTGACAACAGCAAACATTCTGGAAATGATCTTATTGCGTATAACATTTAGCGTACTCATCTTATTTTTCCCCTCGCTCACTCTTCTTTTATAATAGCTTTTCATCTCTGGATTATATGCGCAAGCACATATAGCCACCATGTGGATTAATTTTTTTAGCTGCTTGTTGGATAAACTACTGACTCGTGTTCTTCCTTTTATGCTGGTACCAGACTGATGCTCAAATGGAGCAGTCCCCACATAGCAGGCGAACTTCCGCCAAGTAGCAAAACGGGTAAAATTGTGCGTATAAGCAATCATATTTGCGGCCAGTACAGGTCCTACACACTTAATACTGGTCAGTAATTGATAGTTTAATTTAACTGTTTCATCACTTTCTATCACCGCCTTTATTTGTTCTTCAATCTTTTTAACTTGCACCGTTAGGTTCATTATCAGGCTTTTATAAACTTGAAATATCCCCTTGTGCTCTTTTCCTTCCAATGCCTTTTTCTGTTCTTTCCATGTGGCTTCATACCCTCCACGATCGCATACCAAGCGATTTCGTAATGTAAGCAACGACTGAAGTTTGAGAATACTTTTGGCTGGTAATAGAGTTGCCTGAATGGTTTCGCGGTGTAGCCAAGCATATTCAGCGATTCTTTGTGCATCGATCTGGTCATTCTTTCCTCTTCTGATCCCTATAGATTGTTTGATTTGAAGCGCAGGAAGCATAGCGAATGGGATTCCAATATCATTTAGATAGGTGGCAAGTTTAATTGAATACATACCGGTATGTTCGAAGCAGATGATCATCTCCGCCGGTTCCGATTGTTTACTATACTTTTTTACCCAACTTAAAAATAAAGCAAATCCTTTTTCCTCGTTACTGAATGTTTTAGAAGCACCGATTCCGTGCAGGTGGACATCAATAGTAAGCTTTGATACATCGATTCCGATAAATACTTTGTATTTCATACTAAATAAATTAATGTGATGTACTTAGACTAAAACCTTTATAAGACCTGGTGTCTAAAATTCTAACTTGTCATTGACATCGACTTGTGACTCGGAACAGGGACTAATACGGGCCATAGGTCTTTAGCCTGGGCCTTGACTTGGTTCACCCTATTCTTTGTCAGCAAGATAGTTTTAATAGTAATCACAAAGAAAATCTAAAGGACATGGAATAGGACTAATACGAAGCATAGGTCTTTAACCTGGGCCTTGACTTGGTTCACCTAAATCTTTGTCAACAAGAAACTTTCGATAATAATCACAAAGCAAATCTAAAGGGGCCTTGACGGCGCCTTGTATACGCCTTTCCTGATCCGGTCTATCACTATATCTTTGATCTGCTTTGCAGTAAATTTTCCGGATGCGCGCATGGCCGCCACAGCCTGGTAAACAGGAAAAATTGCTTTGGTGCCTGCCGCATCGAAGCTAATGGGCATGGTAAGGTCTTTTCTGAATTCCCCCCATTCCCATTCTGTCCGGGTAATAAAACAGACAAACCCATTCGTTCCCTTTTGAGCGATATAATAACCTTTTGCAGGATCTAATAAATAAACAGTGGCTTCTTTACGCAGATGAGGGGGCAGTGCACTTAACGCATAGTCCTTCTCCAGTTCTACCGGCATTTTTTCAAGCTTCGGATCCGCCATTTTTTGGCAAAAACCTTTGGCAGGTAACAGTAAACACTGGGAAGTTATCAATAATACGGCAAGGAGAAGAAAGTACTGCTGACTTTTCTTTGGCAAACTGATTGAATTATTCATGATTGTGGGGTTAAGCTAAGAGACGGGTTTAAACATGATAAAGTTATCCGATACCAGCATACATGATGAGGGGGAAAAAAGACAATCTAAGGGGTTATTTGCGCCAGTTGGTAACGGTATCAATGAGATAGCTCGTAGCACGCTGATCAATATTCAGCCTTGGATGCTATTATCACCGCACCAATACAAACAAAATAGCGCCTTTCATTTTCATGAAAGGCGCTTGGGTCTATTGTGGATCTGATTTCGAACCAGTTTAAAATAACACAAAACAAGGCAACAAAATAGCGTGCAACAGCTTCTTTATCTTACTGAGAAATTTCGGCGAATCGGTATCCATGGAACGATAAATTGAGAATAAAAAATTTGAGTTAAAAATCATACCGGAAGATGTTCCGGTTATAAACCATACTTTGCTCATTGTCTTTATTGTTTTAAATAATTAATGAAACAAAGGTAGCCCGGCAAGCGGGCCGAACTTTATACGAAAGTAGGCAATGCTTGCACTATTTGCCGAAACACTTGCTTTATGGTTTTATGTAGTCTGGCGAAGTGATATTGAACCGATTTTACCAAATTTAAGATACATTTGAGAAAAGAAAACATAAAAAAATTTTTCATTTATATATATATCATGCCATTAGTAACAATCACATCCTTAAAAGGAAGAACAAAAGAAGAAAAAAGCAAAATCGGAGACGTTATCCAAAAAGCTTTGGTTGAGGTTGGCGTTCCGCCAACGGATCGCTTTCAGCGTTTTTTTGACATGAATGAAGAAGATTTCATTTATGATAGATCCTATCCTGATATGCCCGAAGAACGAACAGAAAAATTTATTATGATCGAAATTTTACTCTCAGTAGGCAGAAGCGTAAAAATAAAAAGAAAACTCCTGGAAACGTTAATCTCAGGACTTGGCGATTTGTCTATCGACCCAAAAGACGTTTTTGTGGTTTTTAAGGAAACTGCCTGGGAAAATTGGGCTTTTACGGCTGGTAACATATTGCATATATAAACTTGATATAAGTTGCAGCAATTTGCGCGGCTGAACCCAGGACGAATACTTTTAAAAACGCCGCATGCATTAAGGCGGCGTTTTCGCATG
The DNA here is from genome assembly GCF_900105165.1 of Mucilaginibacter mallensis. Lineage (NCBI taxonomy): Bacteria > Pseudomonadati > Bacteroidota > Sphingobacteriia > Sphingobacteriales > Sphingobacteriaceae > Mucilaginibacter > Mucilaginibacter mallensis. The sequence goes on along the minus strand of NZ_LT629740.1, from coordinate 1,913,983 downwards.
TAAAGCAAGAGTTGAGAGGGCCATTTGTATCACGTCATCAAAAACTGCTTTTTCCGAAGTTGATCACATATTTTTACGATATAAATCACTTATTATTAATACATTATAGAGGACGACTATTAATATCAGAGGATCACTGGTTCAAGCCCAGCCTCAGCAGCAAAAAGGCAAGCACATAAAACAGTCGCTTGCCTTTTTTTAGTTAGGGTTCGTTTACAGGAGTATTAAAAATGCCTGTCTAAAACCCGTTTCAATATAAGTATCGCGGCTTCCATCCCGACAAATGAGAAACCTGTAAAACCTAAAATTAATCCATTTTGATTGTCAGATTTAATGCTGTACTGATTGAGGGTTTGTATGATCAAACCCTCTTTTAAAGCTTCATTCGCTATTACCGCTGCGTTAATATTTGATGGCAGCCATGCAACAAAATGCATACCCGCTTCCACGGGGACCGGGTATAGCCTGTTCTTTAAATACAGGTTAATCAGGCTTACCAGGTCGTCCTGGGCTTTTTTGTATAATATTCTCATCCGCCTGATATGACGGCTAAAATGCCCTTGTGTGATAAATTCACTTATTGTAGCCTGGGTAATTATATTACTCTGCCCTTCAATCACAGATTTTCCTGTAGCGAATTGCCTGGCCATACCTTTAGTTGGGAAAACCATGTAACCCAAACGTAAAGCAGGCAATATAACTTTACTTACATTACCTATATATATAACATTTCCGTTGGTATCCAGGCCCTGTAGCGCAGGAATAGGGCGGCTATTGTATCTGAATTCGCTATCGTAATCATCCTCGATGATCCACATATGATTGTCTTTTGCCCAGTTTAATAATTTTACACGCTCACTAAGTGCCATGGTATTGCCCATTGGAAACTGGTGAGATGGGGTCACGTAAGCAAGCTTAGCTTTCGGGTAATGATATGCAGCAAAATTAAGGTCCATGCCATCATTTATTATTGGTATGGGGCATATCTGCCCGCCAAATCGCTTTATGGCTGACGTTGCACCCGGGTAACCGGGGTCTTCCATCCAGCATTGATCGCCATTTTTCAACAAAATTTCTGCAATTAAATGCAGCGCTTGCCTTGAACTGTTTACGATGAGCATATTTTCCGGGTCGCAGTTTACTGACCTTGAAATGCGCAGGTGATCGCACAAAGCTTTTCGCAAAGGCCAATATCCCTGGGCATCGTCATAGCCTAAATGCAGCTTATCCATCTTTTTATGTACGCCTGCGCTAATGCGTGCCCAGGCCGGAAAAGGGAATTCTGATACGAGGGGGATTGAGGGCTGAAAAGGATGCAGAGGCTCCAGGGCACTAACGTGGTCTTTAAAAGCATCATTGAGTCCGTGTGGTCTGGCTATATAATGTTCTGATTTTTGTACCGGGTATATGGCCTTATTTTTTGACCGGGAGAGTTTATCTGCATTTTTACTGATAAATGTTCCGGAGCCAGTTTTCGCCTCAAAAAAACCCTCCATCGTTAATTGTTCAAAAACCTGCAATACTGCGTTTCTGGAAATTTTGAACTCCGTGCTCATTTCGCGCGAGGAGGGCATCCTTTCGCCTGATCGCAGCATACCATCATATATCCCGTTTTTTAATTGTTCATACAGCTGATGATGAATGGTTGCACCCTGGTTTTTATTGATACTGATAAAAGTTACTAATATCTGAGGCGTAATTTTTCCCATAAAATTGGCTCTTTTTAATTTATCAAAATGGCTCTTTTTAAAGAGCCAATCTATCAATATTTTTGATATAGAGCAACAGCCTCAATTATGATCAAGGGGAGAACCTATTTAAACAAAAAGAAATAATAATCAATATGAAAACAATAAACAGGATAGTTTTAATAAGTATTATTTGCCAGTTGATCTGCATATTGCAACCCGTCAATTTATTTGCACAGCAAAATTCAGGCAGCGCCGGCATTAATATTCAGCGGGATGGTCAGCATGATTTTGACTTTCACCTTGGTAAATGGAAGTCGACTATAAAACGCCTCCTGCATCCGTTAACCGGCTCCACAACGTGGGTTCCAATGATAGGCACGCTGGATGCCCGGAAGGTTTGGGGCGGGCGCGCACAAATTGAGGAGCTTGAAGCCGATGGCTCTTCGGGTCATATCGAAGATTTGCTCCTGTTTCTTTACAACCCACAGTCACACCAATGGAGCCTTAATGCAGCCGCCAGTAATGATGGCATCATGAACACGCCCATGATCGGTGAATTCAAGAACGGGCGGGGCGAGTTTTTTGATCAGGAATCATTCAAAGGCAGGATCATCCTGGTTCGGCAGGTTTGGTCGGATATCACACCAACATCACACCGTTTTGAACAGGCGTTTTCGGATGATGGCGGCAAGACCTGGGAAATTAATTTTATAGCGAACCTGGAACGTATCGACTAAGGCCATTTATAAAAATTTACTAATAATAACATCATATGAACCTTATGGTCAAAGGTCTGAAGAAGACAGCAGTGGCGCTTCTGCCCATCGGGTTCTATTTTCTACTATGTGCATTTGCCCGTCTCCCGCAGTCTCATCCGGCATTCTCACAAACATCAAAAGTAAGATCGCGTAACGCCGGTACAGCGCCGGATGGCCAGCATGATTTTGATTTCGAAATCGGCAGCTGGAAAACCACCTTAAAACGCTTGCGGCATCCGTTAACGGGAGATACTACCTGTGTTGAATATAATGGCACTACAGTGGTGAAAAGAGTTTGGAATGGTAAAGCCAATATGGTTGAACTTGAAGTAGATGCCGCTGCCGGGCACATCGAAGGGTTGAGCCTGCGTCTGTATAATCCACAGTCCAGGCAATGGAGCCTTAATTTTTCGGGCGGTAGCAGCGGCTGTATGAGCAAGCCAGCTATAGGAGAATTTAAAAATGGGTGCGGCGAATTTTACAACCAGGAAAAATATAATGGCCGGGCCATTATAGTACGTTTTATTATTTCGGAAATTACTGCCAATTCGTGCCATTTTGAACAGTCTTTTTCGAATGACGGCGGCAAAACCTGGGAAGCAAACTGGATAGCGACGGACACGCGGGTGAAAGAATGAACCGAAAAAATAAAAATAACTAAAAGAAATATCGATCATAAAACCAAGTACAAATGAAAAAGATCCAATACGCAAGAAATGTCCTTGTCTTACTGATTTTTTTTACGTTTCAGTATGCATTCATTTATGCCCAAACTAATATGTCAAAAGAACCGATGGTCAACGCTAAGATCACATCCACAGGAGAGCTCGATATTACGCCATCAGCAACTTCATCAAAAAATGATTTTGATTTTTTAGTTGGCAAATGGGCCATGGTTAATAAAAGGCTTAAAATGAGGTTGAACCATTGTACCGAATGGATACCTTTTGAAGCGACAGGTGATTATAATACCATATTAAACGGAATAGGTAATATCGACATTTATAAGTCTGCATTTAACCCGGTTAGTAATAAGCCCTATGAAGGTATAACAATAAGGTTGTTCAATCCACAAACAAAATTGTGGAGCCTTTATTGGGCCGATAGTAATTATGGAACAATGGATCCGCCTGTAGTAGGCTCGTTTGAAGGAAATGTTGGTAAGTTTTATTGTAAGGATGTTTTTAACGGAAAGCCAATATTGGTAATGTTTAAATGGGTTAAAACAGATAAGGACAACTATTTATGGAGCCAGGCATTTTCGCCTGATAACGGCGTCACCTGGGAAACAAATTCAACCAGTGTAGCGCATAGATTTAAATAATTTACATTATAGAAAAAATGAAAAATATTCAATACACAGGACAAACTCTTGCATTACTGATCTTGCTTGCACTAAAGCTATCGCTTGTTCATGCGCAAACCACATGGCCAGAAGCCCCGGTAATGGTGAATGCGAAGATCACTTCATCCGGCCAACTTGAAATCACTCCATCCAGTACTTCTTCACCAAAGGACTTTGATTTTTTAGCCGGTAAATGGGCCATGCATAATAAAAGATTGAAGACAAGGCTGAATAATTGCACTGAGTGGGTTGAGTATGAATCGACAGATGAAAATTTTGGAACGATATTAAATGGGTTAGGCAATATGGATATCTTCAGGACGGCGTTTAACCAGGCTGGAGGGATGTCTTATGAGGGTTTGACGTTGCGTTTATTCAACCCTCAAACAAGATTGTGGAGCCTTTATTGGGTAGATAGCAACTCAGGTACCATGGATCCGCCTGTTATCGGCTCATTTGAAGGCAATATCGGCAAGTTTTTTTGTAAGGATATTTTTAATGGCAAACCGATATTGGTGGTATTTGTATGGGATAAAACAGATAAAGATAACCCTGTATGGAGCCAGGCATTTTCGCCTGATAATGGCGTCACCTGGGAATGGAATTTAACCAATACGTCACATCGGATAAAATAGCACATAGATACCTCGCATTTCGTATCTAAAAGGCAGTTAGATGCAGAATTTTAATATCAAGGATAAATTCATAATTAAAATTCTTGAGAAAACGTTAAATGGACAGCACAAAGCAATTGGTTATCTATCCCCTGCCAAATTGCCTCTGTTACCGATTTTTTTAACGGACCGGCCGATTTTGCAGGGGTATTATTTTAATACATCCATAATTTTGGATTGAAACCAAACAAATTAATAGCTAAGATCATGACTGAAAATAATTCCCCTTACCAGTCCTTTCCGGGCCAGGATCCGGTCCATGTTTATGGTTCGAGTCAATTCGATGTACCCTCGGAGATCAGTGGCAGAACCTATCGCATTTTTGTATTTAAACCTGATACTCCTCCTCCGGCCTCGGGTTACCCGGTGGTAGTGGCAACCGACGGGAATATGACCTTTCCGATCATGGCAACCATGAGCGCAACCTTTGCGCTTACAGGGGTGGCTGCCCTTGTGGTAGGTGTGGGTTACCCTACCGACGATCCTGTAAGTCTATTCAGCCTGCGCTACCGAGATCAAACACCGCCTACCCCCCTCTCCAATATCCAGCAAAGGCCCGACCTGCCCCCTGTCAACCCTGATGACTACGGTGGTTCCGAAAGTTTCTACCGCTTCCTCGTTGAAGAGTTACGTCCATTGATTGCCGGTTGCTACCCTGTTGATGCTAACAACCAAACCCTCTATGGTCATTCCATTGCCGGTATGTTCACGCTTGGTATCCTGTTTAACCACCCCGGTTCGTTCCGCAACTTCGTTGCTTCCAGTCCTTCAATTTGGTGGAATAAATGCTCGGTACTGAATGATATTCCCGATTTCGCATACAAAATCGAGGCTGGAGAGGCTGCTCCAAGGGTGCTGGTGCTTGTTGGCGACAAGGAGCAGGATGTACCTGCTACACTACCACCACAGATGACCAGTATACTGATGAAAAAAATGCCGCACGTGCCTTCTCCCATTAGGAATATGATTGCCAGGATCTTTGTTAAGAAGAAGATGCTTGAGTACCGCATGGTTGGCAATGCCCGCGATGTGGGTGAGAGGTTACAGGAGATCAAAGGAACGTCGGGGTACGTTGCCCGTTTTCATGCTTTTGCAGATGAGGATCATCTTACCGCTTTGCCGGCTTCTATTGGCCGAACCCTTTCGTTCGTGCTGATGCCTTAAATCTTTATATACAGACAACACACTGGTGAGATTGAATAGCGGGAGTATGATGGATGGGGTGAATATTAAAATAAAGCAACGATCTGGCCGGCGTACAGTTATAGCGAAGTTTTCGCCTGGGTATTTGGTGACGGCGTCTTTCCATGGGATTATGACTTTTTCGGTAACGGCAGTAAAGCCAGGCGACTGGGTTTTCATGAGTATATAGACACCGAACAAATGTTTTACGACCTGCTCCATGAGCCCAAAATAAAAAAGATCATACCCTGACAGGCAGAAAACACCGCTCGATTACAGGTATTTAGAAATGATTCTGCATCTATATTTAAATGGATGCAGAATTTTTTAAATAAAATTTGCGTAACTTAAAAGTTACCTATATATTTGAGTAACTTAAAAGTTACGCATTGAGCTACTCAATTAAAGGCATCAAATGAAGAAAATGAAATCCACAACAATTGTATTGGCGGCCATGCTATTCGCAGATGCTGCCAACTGTCAGACGGCTAACCCTCAGACAAAAAATTTAAAACAACATCCTATGGAAAAGCAAAATTATACGGCCACCATTCTGGTCGATCAAGATTCGAAAACAGCATTTGATGCCATTAAAAATTTTCGTGGCTGGTGGTCTGAAGAGATCGAAGGAAAAACGGACCAATTGGGCGGAGTTTTCGTCTACCACTATAAAGACATTCATTTATGCAAACTGAAGCTAATAGAAATAATTCCGGATAAAAAATTGGTTTACAAAGTTTTAGATAATCATTTCAGCTTCACCAAAGACAAGAGCGAATGGATCGGCACTAAACTGATCTTCGATATCTCTTCCGAAGGGGGTAAAACCAAAGTAAAGTTCACCCATGAAGGCCTGGTGCCGGAATACGAATGCTATAAAGTTTGCTATGATGCCTGGGGAAATTATATCAAGCACAGCCTTTACAGTTTAATTATTACTGGCAAGGGACAACCTAACCCTAAAGACAAAGATGGATTTAATGCCGAACTGGCAGCAAAGTGGAAAATTAATTAATAAATATCAACCTGGAAATTAAAATGAAAACACACAATTTTACAACTACCCTACTGGTAGACCAAAGCCCTAAAGAAGTTTTTAATGCAGTAAATCAACCGCAAAACTGGTGGTCGGGCGAGATTGAAGGCAGTCCAGCCAAGCTGAACGACGAGTTCACTTATCGTTATAAAGAAATTCATTTTTCAAAGCAGCGAGTAGTTGAAATGATCCCTGATCAGAAAGTGGTATGGCTGGTTACTGACAGCATTATCAATTACACCGAAGATATTAATGAATGGACCGGGACAAAGATCAGTTTTGAAATTACAAAGAAGGACGGCAAAACTGAACTCCGTTTTTCGCACATCGGCTTAGTTCCCGAAATTGAGTGTTTCGACGCCTGTTCAGGCGCATGGACCCAGCTTGTCCGGCAGGGTTTATTTAGCTTGATTACAACAGGTAAAGGCGAAGTAATTCTTTTAGGGTGAAGTTCAAAAGACTCAGGAAGTTATGAATAATTACGAAACATTTTATCAGTTACATCAGCAGAAAAAGCCGCTGATAATTGCTAATGCCTGGAATGCCAAAAGCGCACAGATCATAGAAAAATCAGGGTTTGAAGTCGTAGCCACTTCGAGCGGTGCCATAGCCGCCTCAATGGGCTACCCGGATGGTGAGCAAATGCCTTTTGCTGAAATGCTTTATATCATTTCGCGTATCAAAGCAGCGACCGGCCTCCCTCTATCAGTAGACTTTGAAAGGGGCTATACAGATGATCTTACCCTTTTGAATGAGCATGTCCAACAGCTCATTGATATTGGCGCTGTCGGCATCAATATGGAAGACAACCAGGGTGAAGAATTATACTTGAGGAAGCTCTCTTCCATCAAAAACTATTTATTAAAAACTGGTCAGAAGCTATTTATCAATGCCCGAACCGATGGCTTTCTGCAAAATCTGGACAGTCCGCTGGAGACCACTATCCGCAGAGCGGAGCTGTACAAGGACGCCGGTGCAGATGGTTTATTTGTCACTGGGATACAGGATACTGACCTGATCAGGCAGATCGTTTTGGCGACCTCTCTGCCGGTTAATCTGGTAGGCGCTTCAAAGCAGCTGTCGATCGGGAGCCTGGCAGATCTCGGTGTTAAAAGGATCAGTATGGCCGGCATCTTATTTTCAGCCGGGTACAAAAAGATCGAAGGCATTTTAACTACCATTAAAGCAGAAAATTCCCTGTCGGGATTATTTTCCGCATCTTAAGTTTAATCAAAGAACGGTTAACTATATAAAGACAAGCAATCCGGATAGGGTCATCGTTCGTTTTAAATTGGGGTCTGATCAACAGAAATATAGTTTTATTTAACCGTTTCGTTCATGTAACAATGTTTGTACCTAATTCGAAATAATAAAAAACACAATTATGAAACCAAAAGGATTATTTTTTATTTTACTGCTATTGCTTAGTGTTAGCGGATGCAAAAAAGACAACAATGGAAAAGCAATTTTTGATGGAGATTACTCGGGTAAATTTCTTGCGAGTAACCAAAGCGGCTGGACTTTAAGAGATAGCGTTGTAGTTTCCCTGCAATCGGGACAATTCAATTCTTTAACAAGTTCCTCGACACTGACAACAGGCAAAGGAAACTACCTAATTAATGGCGAGACGGCAACCTTTACGAATACGGAAATATTTCCTGATAATACTAGCGTAGTCACTACTGCTGTGCTGAATGGCTCCTATACATACGTTATAAAAGGAGACAGTATATTTTTATCAAAAACAGATGCTAGCCAAAACGTTTATACTTATAAATTAAAAAAACAATAGTAGAAATGGAGCTTCCGGAGTCATTGATCTCCTCATTCCGGAATATCAAAAATATAATTCCAAAACACTTTGATCATACTAATACCCTTGCGCGCAAAATCAATTTAGTGATTTATCTTACACAAATACCTGAACTTAAAGCACGGAATCACATGGTCAAGCCGCCCGGAATATCCAACTACGTTTGCCAATTAATGATAAATAATGATATCGAGGCAGATGACTTTCGAAAAATAAAAACAGAATGGACTGAAAAAATTAAAAGATTAGAACTGCGGTTGAATTAATTAATTTTACAAAACTCAATAGCTTTTCCAGTCAAACTCATTGTAAAACAAGCAGTTGAAATATTAATTCATATTAACAAATTATATGAAAAATCTGACGTAAATGATAAAAGATACCTAGAAGGGATGCTGTTTCCAGAAAAAATAACCTACGATGGGATAATACATCGAACTCTTGAGATGAACCAAGAGCACAATTGATTTATCTGAAAAACAAAGAGTTACGGGCAAAAAAAATGGGACAAAAATCATCAAAAAATGATTTCGTCCCATGAAGGGTGATCATTGGTCTAATTTCGAACCAGTTTATAGCTGATTTACAAAAAATAGCTCGAATTTGAGGACGTTTATGGTGCAAACTCGAACCACAAAACTATTGAATGTTCATTTGTAGAAATTCATAGAAGCGAATAACTTGAATTTAGAGTAGAAGATTATGAGTCTCTCAAGATAACCTTCTAGCTATGAGGCAAAATCGTTGTTTTCGATATACAATAGTTAATTCAAGGCTATTTTTCGATTTGGTCAAGAACACTCTGCTACATATTTGTAACATTGAAGGTACATGGATTTAAAAGGTATACCTGGCACCGATCTGCATCTGCCACCTGGAAGCCAGCGGGTCAACGGAATAGGGCAAGCCCGGATTAATGAACTGATACAGCGGGTAACCCTGTGATGACCTCGCCGGAATGTAAGGCACAAGACCCACGCTGGCAGTAGAATTATAAGTATTTGGTGAGAAATAAACTTTACCCCAGTTCTTGTCGATCAGGTTGGTCAGATTAGTGATATCGATACTAAAGGTAAGCGTGTGCCATTTAGATGGCTCTTTTTCCTTATTCAAGTTGATATCCTGCGCAAAATGAAAGTCGGCATCATTATTCCATGGCGTTCTGGCAGCATTTCGCTCGGTAAAACCTCCCCTTCTGGAACTTAAATAGGAATTACCATCGATAAATTTATCAAATGCATCAGCCTGCTGCTGTGCGGTTTGCGTTGACGTTGCTGCGAAGAAATTAATGGTCTCTCCTTTTGCCGGAATGTAAGCCAAGCCTACCTGTTGCGGTGTATTTTGCGGGTTATAATTCACAAAACCATAAGTAAAAGGGCTGCCGGATTGAGCTGTCACAAATAAAGTAAAATTACTTACCCATACTTTATTCCAGGCTTTACGATAATTCGCACTTGCAACGATCCGGTTACGGATATCAAAATTGGAATTGGCCAGTTGCGGGTTGTTAGGGTTCAGCGCCTGGTTGAGCTGCCAATTGGATTCAAAAGAGTTCCTGATCCCGTTTGATACATCTTTTGATTCTCCATAAGTGTAAGCTGCTGAAAACACAAAGCCATTATCAAAGTTTTTGGCTATCTGCCCGGTGATGCTGTAACGGTATCCCTGCGAGGTGTTGGACATTTCGTATACGTTCGCAAATTGAGGATTTCTTGGATTTTGACCGGGAAAGATCGGCTGCTTTCTTTGCGTAGCCGCGGTATCATAAGCATAATAAGTTGGGTTATCCGTTAAGTTTATCTGCTTAAAAACAATGTCATGGATGGTTTTGGTGTAGATACCTTCTACCGTGTACTTAAACCCGTTCGGATCTTTATAATCGAGCGCCAAACTGCCCCTCAGCACTTTTGGCATCTTGAAATTATTATCAATCGCGTCTACCTGAGTTTTACCAGCGTTAACATCATTAATGACTTGTCCGTTCCCCCCCGCGAAGCTGCCGATACCTGTGCCCGGCGTATGACTCAAGGGATTCCCGTTAAATGCATAAGGCGGCGTGCCGTCTGTTTTCTGGTCATAGGCGCCATATGTATTACCGTTATTATAAAAGGCGTAGCCTAACCAGGCGAATGGTATCCTTGAGGTGAACATACCCAAACCGCCGCGCAGTACCAGGCTTTGGTCGCCCCTGGCATCATAACGGAAGCCAATCCTGGGAGAGATCTGCACTGCACCAAGATAATTACCGGTGATCTGGTTTAATGGTGTATAGGTATAGGTGGTGCCAAAATTAGGATCGGTAAAGGAATTCTGTGATTTTACGCTCAATATCTGTTTGGTTGGTACCTGTTGGTAATCAAACCTTAATCCGGGGGTAAATCTAAACTTATCGGTTACCTGTATCTCATCCTGTATATAGGTGCTATAAAAGTTCACATTGAATACCGCCCCAGGGTTGGCTAATATGTAATTCCGGCTGTTATTGGTATAATTATAGCTGCCTTGCACCCGCTCCGGGTCACTATTTAAAAAGTCATCTATACTCTGATAAGTCACCCTTCCGTTCCATGCATTCACAAAGCCGTAATTAATCTTGTAGAATTCATTATGCGTACCTACGGTAAGGGTATGCTTGCCCAAATTCCAAACCAGGTTATCCGTCAATTCAAAAGTACTTTGCTTCATATTGAAGATAGAGGCTTCACGATCTGTACCAAAGAAGATAGTGGCCCCCGGTGTATTACCCACGATCTGTACCTGCGGGAATGAAGGATCACTTGTTGGTGTGCGGTAATCATGAATATTAGTATAACCCACCACTGCACTGTTGGAAAAGTTATTGCTGAACCTGGTCTTCAGCTCGGCAACCGTAGAGTTTTGATTATTGTTTTGTTTGTAGGCGATGCTGCCGAAACGAAAGTCAAACTGATCTCTTTCCATGTTTAAGGCATCCGAAAGAATATAATTATTCCGGATTGTAAACTGGCTTTTATCATCAATATTCCAGTCCAGGCGATTGAAAAACTTGGTAGAGTTGGAATAAGTATTGAATTGCCCGGCCGTACCTGGATCGAAGTTGTAATTTTTGATGGAGTAATCAATGATCTTTTGCGCATCTGCTGCACTCAGGATACCAGCGGTTGCCGGGCTGCCTGCAACTTCCAGCACGGGATCCTGTCGCCTCGTGATCTCTTCATTGGTAAAAAAGAACAATTTATTTTTGATCAGCGGAAAACCCAAACGAAAACCGGTCTGGTAATTATAATAAGCCGAAGGCAGCTTGCTGTTCAGTTCAGTTCCGGTATTATCCGGGCCCACCAGCGCAGCAGCACTTCCAAAGCTATAAACCGAACCTTGCACCTCGTTGGTGCCCGAACGGGTTACAGCGTTGATACTTCCACCGGTAAAGTTGCCAATCTTTACATCATAGGGGGCGATATAAACCTGGATGTCCTGAATGGCATCCAGTGAAATAGGATTGGTGCGGGTAGAAGAACCCGGCATACCCGATGAACCTGTTTGGCCACCTGCCGATGGACTGAAACCAATTGCATCGTTGTTGATGGCGCCATCAATAGTTACGTTATTGTACCGGAAATTAGTACCGGCAAATGAATTATCCTTTGAGCCCTGCGGCACCATTTTGGTTATATCTGTTATGCTCCGGTTAATCGTAGGCTGGTTATTTATCTGATTATTGGAGATGTTTTGGCCGGTTCCGTAGTTGTTGGCCTTGGGACCGCTTTTTGAGCTTTTGACCACTACCTCGTTTAGAGTTTTTGTATTATCTGTGAGCACGAAGTTCAGCGTTAACGGCTCACCCAAACTGATCTGCTGGATCATTCTTGTTTCTGTGTTCATACTCAAGAACTTTACTTCTATAGTATAGGGTCCGCCTACCCTTAAACCCGGCAGGTTATAACGGCCATCGTTACCTGTCGCCGTAGCGTATTTGGTACCGGAAGCCGTGTGCACTGCCGTTACCGTTACCCCTGGTAATGGCTGGTTCGTGGCATCCAGCACCTGCCCGCGCAAGCCGCCACTTGTTTCCTGGGCGCTTGTTTTTTGGCCCGCAAAACAAATTATCAGGCAAAGGCCAGCCAGTATGAAGTATTTCATAGCGTATATCTTTTTCATCTCTATTTGGTTTTAGCAATATTGCTATCTGACTTTTTCTATTATTTTAACAACTTGTAAGCATTGATTAATTAAGTGTACTTCCTAATGGGATACGATTACCTGATCGACAATATGGATTACACCATTGGTCGCCACTATGTCCGGGTGTATAATATGAGTAAGTCCTACATTTCCAATGGCAAAAATTGAGAAACCATCAGCCTGTACATAATAGTTAGCTCCAGCAAGTGCATATCCACCAATAAAAGCTGAAGTAAAAACCTTACCGGGAATAATATAGGTGTCTATATAGTATTGCAAATTAGAGGGGGCATCTGCATAGATTGCCGCAATATCAGGGTAGCCGAATTTTTTGTAGGCTTCATTAGTAGGGGCAAAAAGTGTATAATAAAGTGCAGCATCACCGGTAATATAGGGATTGGGAGGTGGCGGTACCGAAAACATGGCATCATAACCAATATGCTTAAGAGCTGCTGCGAAAAAGGTAAGATCAGGCGACTTGTTGATCAGATCAAATATGTCAGTCGTCGGCGGGAACGGCATTCTTTTTAATTCATGTAAAGCACCATCACCCAAATCCATACTTGAACCGGCTACCAACGGGATACCATCAAAAAAGATCCCGTAATAGTTTTTAGTAATTCTTGGTTTAAACGTTGGGTTTTGGGATTGTACATCCTCCGCATAAAATCCTACCAAGCTGGCAGCGCTGATTTTGCCAAAAGTTATATCATATTTAAGCACCAATGCTAATGCCTGAGGATCATACTTATTGATGCTATCCAGTGTAAGGCCGGCATTGATAAATGCTGAATCCACCGGGGCAAATACCGTAAATGGGCCACCAGTACTAAACGTTTCCGCATTATACATTCCTGCTCTTTTTAGCGCTGCCTGATAAAGGCCTAGACTTTTACTGGTACTGATGTATTGAAAAACCGTTTGTTTTGCCTGATTAAATTGATTCGCATTTTCTTTCTTACAGGATATTAAGAAGAAAAGAGGCAGAAACAACGAAACAATGATGATACGGCATCGGTTGTTTATTTTCATTTTTTTTTGATATTTATATTTTGTTCCCATATAAAAAGCATTTAAGGAATAAGTACCTGGTTAATAATATGGATCACCCCGTTGCCACACGGAATATCAGCGTAATTAATAGTTCCATCATAAAATACTGGGGTAGGAATCTGAGATGGGATGCCATTATTACCACTCCCTAAAAAAGTGATAGCGTGAAAACCGCTTGGATATCCTCCGATAACTACCTTTCCCCCGTCCAGCATGACGATGCCTGTTGGATCTGCTTGCATATTCCGGTACAGATCACCTTCGAAATACCGACCCTTAATGATGTGATATTTTAAAAATGCGGTCAGCTTTACAGGATCAGCGGTAAGGATACTATCCAATGTGCTTATTCCCAAATCCTTGCCGAGTTGACCTGACTTATAAAAAGCTGTATTTGAAGGGGCCAGCAGTGTATACTCATCACTGCCGGATAATAGTGAAACATCAAGCTTGCAGCGCTGTAAAGCAGCGGAAAACATGGTGAGCGTTGTATCGTTATGGATATGATCAACCAGCTTCTGATATATTTCCGGGTTCATGACTTGTGGCAGCACCTGGATCAGCCCATTGGATGCCCGATTGTCTATACTGCTCAATATTAATCCATTAACGGTAACTATAGTATCGCTGCCATTCAAATATTTGGTAACATAAACATTTCCACCTCCATGTGTTAAAAAGGGTTTGTTTTGAACCAATGGAAGACTTTTAAACGAAATGTTTCCGTTCAGGATGCAGTAACGCATAATATTTTGAACACGACCCACGCTACCAAAATAGTAAAAGCCATACTGGGTAACACCCTCCATTAAAAAAGCATTATTATCAGAGGCCAGGAAAGTATATGGGCCGGGCTTGGCAAGCGTATCAATCAAACCGGCATATTGCAATCCGGCATACACAACATTTAAACTAAAGTTATCATTCAATACAAAATCTATCGTGCTTCCGCTTCCCGCATCCGGGGTTTTAACAATCTGATTATCTTTTTTGCAGCCGTTTATAGCCAAAATAAATAACACCGCGCAAATCCCCTGTTTAAAGAATTTACATCGATTATTGTTCCTATGTTTTATATTCATCATTAGTATGATTATTTCACTATGGGGTAAAAAAGTTTATCAATCTTATATAAAGCCCCGTTCGAGGCAATAAAATTATTCACAGGATGTAGCGCGGAGACATCAAGGGGCAATACAACAAGTGGTGATGCCGGGTCGCTGTTCCATTTAATATTTACCGCGCCGTTGCTGGCTGAAAAAGTTAAGGGCGTTGCATACCCCAAACCCGGCCCCAAGTAATTATTGTAAACACCATTGTTAATAGCAGGATCGAGCAGGTCATTATAAAATATCCTTATAATACCTACAAATGTGCTTGGATCGCCTTGAGCAACGTTATAGTTATAAAGGATATGATGTTTCAATACGCTATCTACCGGCGAAAAATTAAATGCTGGATAATCAGCACCGTAGCCTGTTTGTGAGCGCAGTGCAAACTGCCTGATATCATTTACCGTATAAAAGCCGGCATCGTTAAATGCCTTATTTGTAGGTGCCAGTACGGTTGGATAAAAGCTTGCATAATTATTTCCGTAAATCGAGAACTTTATTGGATTACTAAAAGTAGCTACATCGTCTAAAAAAGGGTCTGGAAAACCGGTCGCGACATCACGTATACTGTCAGCAATGATCAGGGCCTGGTTATATAAGGTTAAATCCGGGTCCGACTTAATAACATCATATAAGGTTCTTGATGGAATACCGGTAATCAGGCTATTGATCGGATATATATACCCGTTCGATGTCTGAATTGCAGGCTTGCTTTTTACAACGGCTATGCCATTTAAATACAATACCTTATCTTCTTTAATAAATAAGGGCGGCACAACTACCGACCCAAATCCGTGTATGTCGGATACGGTGTCTTGCTGTAAGGTTGTTACCTGTTTGCTGGTTATACTGCTTGTAAGCGCGTTATCATCATAAACCCCGTTTGCAATATGATACATGATCAGCTTACGCAGGGAATCTATAGGAAGCTTCGTAATACCCGCAGCATCTAGCCCTGCTGCCTTCATGGCTGAATCTGTAGGTGCAAATATGGTAAACCCGGTATTTGGCGTTATAACCGAAGCAAGCGCCAGCCTGTTAAATGCCTGGTAAAATAAGGTTAAAGAGCTTTCTCCAGCCAGCGTTTTCGCCATATTCTGTCCTTTAAAGGGGAGAGGGACAGCTTTTACAATTTCACCGTCTGATGGCTTTAAACACCCGCCGAGCAGCATGGAAAAGCTTAACCCGAAAATTGCAAGCAATATATTTGTTTGTAATAATTTCTTTTTCATAAAATCAGTTTGAATATTATCGATGAATTTTAGCGCTATCAGGCAAGACGGGTAAATCGCTTGTCCCGTGTACAACTCCATTTACAGCCAGATGGTCAGGGTCGCTGAAGCCTATTGGCGCATAGGTTGCGTCATAAAGATATGGGTCTCCATAATCAGGGGGGAAAGGATTAGCTTGAATAGCTATATAATTATATGGCACTACTCCATAGCTAACACCGTTATAACGGTCGGCGGTAAACAGCAGCAAAACGTCGGGAGTTACATAAGCAGGAAAAGTTGGCTGAAGGGGTGCATCAAAAAAATCGCTTAAAAAAAATAATTGCGGCGATAATATATCTGCACTGAATAAGAATTTTTTATAGGTAAGTGTATCTAAATTTGCAATTGCCGCCTGATCTATCCCATTCTGTATAAAATCATTGTTGGTAGGAGCCAATACAACAAAAGGCCCCGGCTTGTCAAGCATGTTAAACAGTCCGAATTGCTTGAGCGCCTGCACAAAATAGCTGTATTGTGGTGTGCTCTCCAAATACGCCTTTACAGATGCTGCGGGATAGTTTAATACCTTACTGAGATCCATGATATATCCATTGCTGGCTGCTATATCCAATTTATTAACCGTTACACCATTAATATGTAGAATTTGGTTGCCTACATATTGGGTTTGCTGAGGCCCAGGAATGGGTACTGAAAAATAAACCAGCTGACCGGCCAGGCTTTTATAAGCAAAGTCAATAGTTTGCGGAATGGACGCGTATGAGATACTTGCCGGTATAATATGATAACTGATTATTTTTTTTAATGTGGCAGTATCAATACGGGAAAGGCTGTCAGCATTAATCCCCGACAAAGTAAAGGCATCGTTGTCAGGTGCCAATACAGTAAACGGGCCTTTGCCCCCCAGTGTTTTATCCAATCCAGTACGTTCCAGCGCCGTATAAAACATACTGTAAGAGAAGTTATTCTTTAAAATGGTTAGCAGCGGCCGGCTGCCTGTTGCCTGTGATGATATGGCTTCTGGTTCTTTAACACAGGCCGCCTGCATACCTAATAATAATACGCCGGCAATTAATAAATAGCTATTTTTCATTGATCGTTTAATTTTTAGGTATCTCATTAAAGCCCCGTTGGACCTGCATCAGGTACACCCGGTCATAAACTATCTCCATAATATTCAATGTGCCGTATACATGGTAAGTGTTACCTGTATTTACAACCAGGTTAAGATTAGGCGTATAGTTTGTCACGGAAGAATTTCTCGTATCATAATTATTGATGGTATTCGGATCTGCACTACAGTCTAGTCGAAACGTTTCGACAGGAAATGTATTTGGATTAGAAACCGGGGAATCAGCATTACTCAGCGCGAAACTGAAATAGGGAAGCGAGCCCTGATAATTAGCTGGGTTATTTAAAGGAACGGGACTGTAGGTGCGAATCAGGGCCTGGTAAAAAAATGAACTTTCAGGTAGCAAAGGCAGGGTCAGGTATGGGATGTCAGTATCCATTTTAGTATTTAAAGTGGTATAATAATTATTATCGTATCCCAGATATGGGTTATATGAAAAATACGTGGCGTTGGAGATAGCATCATTTAAGATATTGTAAGAATAGTTGATGTTTATTTTATCCCAAAAGAAAAACCCTGAACCATATTGCCCCGCTATAGGTGTTTTGCCTGAAAGATTGGTAAAACCGACATAGACCTTATCAGCCTGAAATGACTGATGAATAAATTGTTCCTGACGGATGTATAAGCCGTATTTATTATTGTCCAGGTCCCGGGAAATTACTTCCAGTGTGTAAACTTCTCCTTTCTCAAAATTTACGGTGGTGTCCAATAAAATATTCCCTCGTTGGGCCGTTGAGAGATCTTTAAAACCAACAGCATTCTGGGGCCTTACCACAAACATGATACGGTGTTTACCGGATGGCGCTTGCGCCCATGCAGAAAGATCAAAACCATTTATAAACGAAGCGGAAAGTACCGGCGCATTGCCGGGATACTCATGATTTACGGGATATAACACCGGTGGCTCAAGGATATAGCTACCATTTACATACCCTATAAGCTGGCCGCCTGTAGAACTGTTAGCTTCATTTATGGGATACGATAAACTGAATAATTGCCTGGTGCCTAAAGCATCGCCAATAACGGCTGCATCATTGGGGATACCGGCGCCGTCGGTTTTTGGGTCCATTAAAAAAGTTAAGAACGGTGCCGCCTGCTGACTATGAAAAACATCAACCGGGTTATTTAAGTCATTAAATACCCGGATATACGCGGGGTCTTTTAATGAAGGAATTATAGCATACTTCTTGCATCCAGCGATAAAAGCCATAAAAGACAGTAAAAGAAAACTTAGTTTATATATTTTCATAAGATGCTTACTTATTATGTTTAATGACGATCAGTTTGGCTTTGTCAGTTGTTCCCGATGCATTGATCGCCCCTACCAGTGCCACCGTATAGATTCCCGTTTCTGCCGTTTTAAATTGGGGAGCTGTATACAAAGCAGGATTGGCTATAAAGGCCTGCAATACATTAATTGGCGCAACGGTAGTTAATAATAACCCTGGCACCTCCGGTTTATCCCCGGGTTTTGATTGATATACCCGGATTAATTGAGGGACTATGCCTTTTTCCGAATTGCCGAACGGGACACCGGTAGCAGCAGGTGAAACAAATGGTAATGAATATAAGATGGATGAATTATTGGGAGGCATGGCGCCGGGCGCCAGGTTTACATATGCACTGAAAAAACGGATCGTATCTCCCTGATATATCCCTGAAGTTGCTACAGCCGGTAAAAACAATTGATTATCATTGGTAAAGGTAGCATAGGGAAGATCAGGGTTTAGGTTAAGGAACCGGCTTTCTAAGGCATAATTATATTGCCCCCTGCGCAGGGTACCGTTGGTGCCATCGTCGGGTGCAACATATCCGCTCTGACTGGATTGGCTTAAATAAAGGGTACCCGTCATATCGTTCGCTTCAAATAACAGGGCGGGTTTGCCATCAGGCTGATCATAGGCCCAAATGGTATAATTGTCATAAGGAAAAAGCTGTATATCTTTCTCCGCCAACACATTGCCACTTTGATCTTTTGCCTGGATATGATGGGTTCCCTGTACATAGATCTGGTATGGAGCTTGTTGCGCGGTATTAGAGGCAACCGAACCGGCGTATGGAAGCGGCCCGCCCAAAGGCTGGCCATCTACATTGATGGTTAACTGTTTACCGGGTATTGCGTTAACCGCCTGCATTGCGGCATAAGTGCTGTTAACACCCGGGTCAAGTTCAGTAATTACCCGGTATGAATTTATAGGCATCCCTGAAGTAAATCTATTAACATCTCTGTACAAAGGCTGAATATTTTCAGATACAATGATGCTGTAAACCCCACCTGGTTTAAATGTGCGCACCCTTGGTATAAGGCCTTCCTGTGGCAGCGGCCCAAAATTGCCCGGTATGTAATAAGCCGAACTGGGAATTTCAGCTAACTGCCTGGTCACGTCTATTGCGCCGTTGGCAATAAACAGCTTAAACTGGTATGCCCTGTATGGCAATTCCACATAACCCGACGCTGCACCCTGGGCCACATTATTTAATGCCGGGCTAACCGGGCTGCCATCGGCATACGTGAGAGAAACAGGGCCCTTTATATTCAAGCCCGACGGGTCGCCATAAACGTTACTCCCTAGATTAATGACCCTTATTTTAAAGTTCTGGGAGTTGGTTGGGGGCACATTGTCGCGGTTAACAACTTTAAAATGGCCATTCGGCATCAAATAATAATCTTGCGGTTGCGCTGCATTATTCATGATTGTTGTGTCTATTGTTGATTGCTCACCTACAGAACCAGATGTAATAGTAGATTGAATCAGCATAGTAAAGTGAGCTTTCCCATCCTTATCTAACAAGCTGTTAGGCACAACGAAAGGACTTCCATCATCCCCGTTTGTCCAGATCCCGGTAGGGAAAATTGATAAGCCCAGTGCTGTACCTGTTGTAGGCGTATTAGGATTTGCATAAGCAGTAAGCGGGATGCTGTTTACGGTCACATCAGTGGGGTCATCAAAATTATATAACCGGATGGCAGATGCAGATTTATCGGCAACGTTCAATAATGGAATGGTGCCATATAGGTTCTCTTTTTTACAGCTATTTGTAAGTATGGTAAATAACAGCAACAAAAACATGCTGCAATAAGCTGGTTTATGAGTTAATGTTCTTTTCATATCTTTTTAGAATAATTTATAGGTAAGCCCCAGTGAAAATTCAGCGCCTTTATGGTACATGCTGTAGATATATTCATTGCCGTAATATTTGCCATCATTACCTGGGTTGGTATATACCTCCTTGTAGGGTGGGTCCAAAATATTTTTAGCAAAACCTTTCACTATCCATTTTTTGCCTAATTTCTGGCTGAACACCAGGTCAAGTGTAGGTGTTGGCCGGTCATAAAGATCAGGGGTCCCATCCAACTGTACCTGGATCAGTCTTGCGCCAACCATGTTAAAGCTTGTGGTTATATCCGTACCAGTGGCGGTGTTCGCATAATCCAGGTAAGCATTAATGGAATAAGGCGCTTGCTCAAATACGGGGCTTGTAGCTGGTGAGTGCCTGTCATTAATGCGCGAAGCAGCTAAACGTGCAGGATTTTTATCTATCGTACTCTCATCCAATAATAAATTAGAACCAATAAACAGATATTTAAGCGGGTCCCACGTTTTACCCAAATCCTTACGGGCTTCCAGCTCCACACCATATACCCTACCCACATTTGGATCATTTTCATAGATTATCAGCGGGAATTCAGGCGCTGTAGATTGATTACCCTGTGATGTATAGGTAAATACTTTTTCTAATGAATTATCAATGGTTTTAGTGAATGCTGATGCCGATAAAACTTCACCTGGCCCTGTAAACCATTCCCACCTGAAATCTGCACTTTTGGTTAGTTGGTTAACCAGATTAGGGTTACCACCAACAACAGCAAATTGGAAAGGATCAAATTCGTAAATATTGGTAAGTTCCCGTAATTCAGGCCGGGCCAGTGAAGTACTGTAGGCCAGCCTGAAATTCATGTCCTTTATTTTCGAGTAGGTTAAGTTTACTGAATAATAAGGCTTGTAATTTTGCACATAGCTGGTATTGGGCTGGCTGGTGCTGTATTTTACGGATTGATTGGGCAGCCCGCTGAGTGCATTTAAATTAGGTGGAACGTATACACCTGTTGTATCTACATGCGCTCTTATATCAGTGGACTCAAAACGCACGCCACCGGTAATTCGGAGCGTTTCAGTAATATGAGCATCCAGCATTCCATAAAAGGCACGCGTTTCATAAGAGCCGGTATAATTATTAGGCGACTTCTGTATCTGGTATAAAAAGCCACCAACTCTCGACTGTCCTGCATTATCATACTGTGACGGATCCTGTAAACCTATATTGCTTGGCGAAACCAATTGGTTAAGGTTGCCATTTGCGCTGTTTAGTAGCTGGGCACCACCTCCGCCTAAATTAGAACCGGGTAAACCCAGGATCTGTTCCGTATAATCCCTGCTTCTTTTTAAATAGTTGAAACCAAATTTAAACAGCTGGCTTAATTTCCCGATTTTAAATGGCTGGCTCAGATCGGCCTTGGCATTATAATTGGTTTCATCTAAATTTCGGTACTGACGACCGTTAGGATCGGCAACAATAATACTGCTATAATCATTTCCTACTCCATGCACTAAACCGCTGACAAAGCTGTAAGTATCTGACCCTATACCTACCCCGTTCGGGTCGACGAACCGCTGTGTACGATAATCGGCCAGATCGGTAGAGCGAAAGTCAGGGTCATTCTGGGTACTTTTTGAAGTACTTAAATTGTAGCTAAGTTTCGGCGACCAATCTTTATCCAAAAACTTGTGTTCTCCTTGTATATTGTAAGTATTAAATGTCCGGTAGGTAGTCCGAAGCTGATTAATGGTGTTATAGACCGGAAAGTTCAGGCCTGTATTTTGCCAGGAACCGTTAAGGTTGCTACCTTGTGATTCAGCACCGCGGCTGCCTAAAAACTGCGCCTGAATTTCATTGCGACTATTGAACTGATAAGTAAGACCGATCAAGCCTCCATAATTTATAGTTTCTGTTCCCGTATTTTCTTTATAGCTCAAGTAATTGTCCAAACGGGGAGCAGCTGGCGATATAAAGTTAGGAATGTGGAGTGGGTTAAATATTGTCGGCGAACCGGTAACCACTCCCTGAAACAGGCTGTACTGGTTTCGTTCTCCATTATAAATATCTGTTGTGCGCTGGTAATAATTGGCACTGACAATCACACCTAAGGTATGACCATGAAATATTTTGTAAGAGTTACCAAAAGATAGGGTATAAACCTGGTTTGGATCAGCTTGTTTATTCTGGGTCGTAAGTATAGGGTCAAAACTCTGCATGATCTTGCTGACCCTTAATGCTTCAATAGTTTGTTCCGGACTATTACGGCTTTGGATAAACAGGTTTTGGATTTCCGTTAATCCCCCCGGATATTGTTTTGCCAGGTTAATAAAATCAGGGCTAAGGTCATGCTTACTTACGTTTTGACCAAAAAAGCCAAGGTCGCTGTTGTAAAAGCTATTATAATTGCCACCTAATCCAACAGTAGAGTTAAAACCGGATTGCGCGGTAAATTCCAGCACCAATGATTCGGGTACCGATTTGGTTTTAAGCTCGATCATCCCTGCCGATGCGTCGGCGGGCCTATCAGGGCTCAATGTTTTATAAACGGTTATGTTATCCAATAATGCTGCCGGTACAAGATCGAGCGGTACTGCACTGCGTTCCGGGTTTGCAGATGATAAACGGGCACCATTCAATTCGGCAATTACACTACGGTCGCCCAGTCCCCTTATCGCCACATATTTATCATCCGTAATGGTAACACCGGTAACCCTTTGCAATGCCTGTGTGGTAGTGATACTAGCTGTTTTCTCAATATTCTGTGCCGATATCGCATCTGAAACAACAGCGGAGTTCTTACGGTCATTCAATAGTATAGTTTCATTGGCTGCTCTTCTTCTTGCCTCTACCCTCACCTCATTCAGTGAGGTGGCTGAAGCTTGTAAGAAGATGTCTAGTGTAGTTGTTGTTGATTGCTTTACCGTTACGTCAGGTATCTTTTTTGATTCATACCCGATATATCTTATTTCCAGGTCATACAATCCTGGTTGCAGGGATATTCTGTAATGCCCATTAACATCTGTCGGATAAGACCTGCCAGCTACAATAATCACCGCACTTATTAGGGTTTCCTTTGTTTTGGCATCATAGACGACCCCTTCTATGATGCCGGGCGGCGGGGGGATGGGCTTCGTTTCAATGACTATAAAATCATTTACTAACTTATATCTTAAGGTAGTGTTAGTCAAAATCTGTTTTACCGCCTCTTCTAATGAAATTTCATTAAAATCCACGTTAATCCTTTTAGGATTACTTTCTACAAGATTTTCACCAAATGAAAAACGGATGCCGCTTTTTTGTTGTAATGCTAAAAAGCTTTGTTTCAGATCGGCATTATCGAGGCGAAGCGTAATTTTGATTCTTGATATGTCCTGACTGCGGGCAGTTGTGGCATAGAGCATCCCTGTTAAGGTGAGTTGTACCATAAGCAGGATAAGGGATACTTTCATAATAAATCGAATACAAGAATGCAGGTGTAAACCTTTTTGCATATTTTTGGATGTTTAACGGTTGGTCCTCTTTCAGAGGAATTATTCTGTTAGCTGCCTGAATAATTTTATTCAGGTATTTTCCTTAAGCACACCGCGTCGAAAACTGTAGGCTTATTGGAACCAAATTTTAAGTTTCGCCCTGTTTCCGCAGGGCGTTTCTTTTTACTTGCTTTTTATACTTTTTTATTTCATTTATCTCCTTTTTATTGTAATCTGTTTACCTTGAATATTATAGTTGAAGTTTGCTGTGGCGCTTAATATCTGTAACACTTTGCCCACTGATTCATCCGCCTTAAAAGATGTATTAACCCGATATGCGTTTATTTCCTTACTTGAAATTTGTATGCTGACATCATAATACCGTTCAAGAACTGCGGCGACTTCATCCATCCTTTCCTTATTGAAAACCAAGTTACCCAACTTCCATTGCTGAAGATCATCTATTGAAACTGTGCTTGTACTTGCTTTATTCGTAACCGCATTATAGGTTACTTTCTGACCGGGTATAAGTACAGCAAGGGAATTAAGGTGCTTTGTTGGTAATGCAACGTTTTGATCAACCCTCACTTTGCCAGTTGCAACGCTTACGGTAAATAAATGCCCTTTGAATGCTTCTATTTTAAAGGATGTGCCTAAAACTTTGGTTTGAATGGAACCGGTATGAATAATAAAGGGATGTTTATGATCTTTCTTTACCTGGAAAAAAGCTTCACCCTCCAAGGCTATTTCCCTCGTATTTCCTGTAAAACTCTCAGGAAATTTAAGTTTACTGCCTGCGCCTAAGTAAACAATTGTGCTGTCCGGTAACGTAACAATAGAACGTTGTCCATTAGGGTTTTTACTTTCCAAAAACACCACTTTATTGGTCTGACTATTATGATTCCGCAATATTGAATAAGAGCCAAAACCAGTGGCTAATAAGAATATTGCCGCATATTTTAGCCAATGTTTCCTCCAAAGAGGGTTGATCTTTTTGGGGTTAAGTTTCTCATTCCGCTCGGCTAAAAAACGCAGGCGATAATTAGCAAGCTCTTTTTCATCCAATTTGGGCGTTTCAAATGTGGCCCATTCCTCATCAAGCACCTCTTGTATAATCTTTCCTGATTCCGGGTGGCTAAGAAAATAATTTACCTCTTCTAATTCTTCAGGAGAACAGGTATTTTGAAAATATCTTTTTAACAGTTCTTTATTCACCTTATGGCAAGCACTAAATGGCTTTCATAAGAGAATACGCAAAAATTGAAAAGCACCCTGAATAGAAAATGAAATATTTTAAAAAAAGTAAATAAGCGGAATAATTACTAAAAGAACATCAGTATAAATGTTCAAGCTTTTACGTAGATGGACCAGAGAGGCTGATATATGACTTTCAACTGTTTTAACAGATAGGTTTAGGTGTCTGGCAATTTCAGGATAGGTCATATTTTCATGACGGCTCATCTCAAACACCCGGCGTCGTTGCGGACTAAGTTTCTCTAAATTTGTGTGATAGATTTTGTGTAATTCCTCAAAAGCAAGGTTGTTTTCGGCCGAATTGCTCATCGATAGCTTTTCATGGGATTGTTCTAAAAGAACAGTTTTAAAGCCTTTTTTTCGATAATGATCAACAATTGCATTTTTCATGGACCTGAAAAGATAAGGCCCGATGGATACTTCAGTTGTAAAAGCTTCCTTTTTTTCCCAAAGTTTAACCATTATATCCATAACCATTTCTTCAGCTAAAGCGCGATCTTTTAGATATTTTAGAGAAAAGAAATGTAGCTTATTAAAATAGCGCTCAAATAGTATATCAAAGGCTTTGGCATTACCAATCCGGCATTCATGAATAAGAATATGGTCTGGTAAATTTTTAAATTCCATAAGGAATATCCTTTGCTGCAAAAGTAGGGGCGAGAAAACATAAATACATTAAGAGCGTATTAATCAATTGTTAACAACCCGATAATTTTGTTACAGACATTTAAAAAAGGCTCCTGCAAGTCTCCTTAATTTTTAACTATGAACTGATCTTATCTACTGAATAAAGAATGTTTTGCAAGTTCAATAAATAAGATGCAAATGTGCTTTGTTTAGATTAGTGTTAGATCAACCTATTATTACTTTATTTTACAGCTCGTTAATTTGGCATATTGGCTTATATATTTGTTAATCAATAACTTAGCGTTTTACCAATCATTAACTACTTATGGCAAAAATTACCGAGCAGGACATTGTTGAATTTTTAGAAGATAAAATTGAACAACTGAAAAAAGAACTTCGCAAAACCCAAATCGCGCTGGAAACCTTAAAAGGTATACATGAAATTGATGAGGTAAAGCTGAAAAAGAAGGAAAGGAAGATTATAAAATCAACAATTGCCCAAGCGGATAAAAAGGAAAAGACTTCCCGCAAGTCTGCCGGTAAATCTACTGCTAAGGCTAAAAAAACTGCACCCATTCAAGTCAGTTTGGAAGATAAGATCAATACTGCTTTGACGCAAGGGGCGGCCTTTCGTGAGGACATAGTAAAGAAAATATTGGAACAGGAACTTAATGCGGATGCTAAAAAGGTAGATAAAGCGGTAGCGAATAAATTGAGTGCATTGCTAAAAGATAAAAAGATACATGCTGTGAAAGAGGGCGCGAAATATAAGTATAATAAATAGCTTGCCCGCTGAAACGGGTAATAACTAACGGGCTATATTCATAAAATTGTCAGTTCAACTTTTTGTCGGAAATCGCCCCAGCCTAATTTTCCTTTTCTTTCTTAACTGGCTGATATACTTTAAAGCACTAAGCCTGTCCAGTTCTTCTTGGTATAATCTGCGTTCTTCGTCAGTTTGCGGGCTGTTATGCAATTTGAGCCGAATAGATGCCCGTGATATTTCTTCCTCCAATATCTCCGGTAGGCTGTTTTTGAAATGATTAAATGTGTTTATGGGAAACATATCACATTACCTCCTAAAGCACAAAAATGCTCTCGATAATCTATAACGGCCCCTTTCTTTACCTCACTCGAAACCTGATAATCGGCGTTTATTTAGATGAACTTAAACTGACGCTCGTGGATTAAATGCTGAAGGCATTTTATTAAAATCCTCTCGCGACATTATTTTTAACACATCTGAAATACATATTAAGGAATTAAAATGAAGCTATGGCGTATATTCCTAAATGGAAAAAAGAAAAGTTACCCCAGAAGAAGTGGTCGAACTAATGAAAAAAGATGGCGAAATCATTACTATCGAACAAGCACAAATAGTGCTCGATTTCATGTATAAGTTCGCTAGGATTACGCTGGATGTATTTTTTGATAAATCAAAAGATGAATAGTTGACAGAATGATTTAAACTTTGTATGTTTTAAAAATATATATTTTTTTTTGTTTTGTCATTTAACATTGAACCATTATAACCTCTCTCAACACACAGATATACAGCTATTTATATTGATAATTAATTTGATTCAAAATTCTTGCACCATTAAGTGGGGTTATGGGGCTCGAACCGAATAAAATATCTAAAACATTGATATATAAAGCTTTAGTAAATTTCAATAAAAATAACAAGTTGACTTACCTTGTTATAACTAAATTCTTAACCAACTGATTATCAGACAATAAAAAAGCCTCCCATAAAAATGGAAGGCTTTGGGGTAAATGATGGGGCTCGAACCCACGACCCTCGGTACCACAAACCGATGCTCTAACCAACTGAGCTACATCTACCGTTTTGGAGATTGCAAAAGTATAAATCTTCGGCTTAATTGCAAAGCATTTTTTAATATTACAATTAGCTTACCTGTTAAATTGATCCTGATAGGTAGATTTGTGGTATGGCAGAGCAACTGATAGAGCTGAATGTTAAGGGAATGCATTGCAATAATTGTGCAATATCCGTCCATAATTTATTAGAAAAAAAAGGGCTAAAAAATATTTTGGTCGATTTTGCGGGCGAAGAAGTGAAATTTTCGAACGATAAAGGGGCCAATGTTCCGGAAATTATCAAGGGCATTGAGCAGCTCGGCTTCAAAGTTGTTGACGATATTGCCACGCATCAGCCTAAATTTTATGAAAAAGTAGAAAATAAATTTTTCTTCTGCGCCATTTTCACCGCTCCCCTGTTACTACACATGATACTGCCTTGGCATTTTTTACATATGCCGATAGTACAATTGCTGTTATGCCTGCCGGTTTTTATAGTAGGCTGCCTTCATTTTGGTAAAAGCGCTTATGGTTCGGTAAGAAACGGCCTGCCGAACATGGATGTGCTGATATTTGTTGGATCGACCGCAGCGTTTGTATACAGCCTGATCGGTACCATTGAAAACATGGGCGAAAAATATGAATTTTATGAAACCTGCGCCACTATCATCACATTGGTTTTACTGGGTAATGTTTTCGAAAAACGTTCGGTTACACAAACCACATCAGCAGTAAAGGACCTGGTAAAAATTCAGCAGGTTACTGCCAACAGGATAATTAACGGCAGTATCGAAGTGATCAGCGCGAAGGATGTGTTAGCGGGTGACACTTTGCTCGTTAACCAGGGCGATAAAATACCTGTGGATGGTGATGTGTTATCAGGCAATGCTTCGGTTGATGAATCTATGCTTACCGGTGAAAGTCTGCCCGTTGAGAAAGGAAAATACGATAAGGTTATCGGCGGTACCATCATTCAGCATGGTAATATCCATATGATTGCCACCAAGGTAGGCACACATACAGTCCTGGCACAAATCATCGACCTGATGAGAAAGGCGCAGGCGGCAAAACCTCCCGTACAAAAACTGGGCGATAAGGTGGCATCTATATTTGTACCTGCTG
Source organism: Mucilaginibacter mallensis (assembly GCF_900105165.1). NCBI lineage: Bacteria > Pseudomonadati > Bacteroidota > Sphingobacteriia > Sphingobacteriales > Sphingobacteriaceae > Mucilaginibacter > Mucilaginibacter mallensis. The sequence goes on along the minus strand of NZ_LT629740.1, from coordinate 1,885,398 downwards.
TAATGCTTATCTCATTACTAACATTCGCTATAACTTATTTTGTGGGCCACGCGCCTGCGCAAACCGCGTTAATGAGTGCTATTGCCGTTTTGGTGATATCGTGCCCCTGCGCCATGGGTTTGGCCACGCCTACCGCTGTAATGGTAGGTTTAGGCAGGGCCGCGAAGAATGGGATATTAATTAAAGGGGGCGATACTATTGAAGCTGTGGCCAACACCAAATATGTGGTATTTGATAAAACAGGCACATTAACTACCGGTAAGTTCCGAATTAATGATATAAAGGCTGAGGTTGGTAATGATATAGAGAAAATCCGGGGTATAATTATGGCCATTGAGGAAAGATCAAACCACCCGATAGCTAAATCACTGGTTAGTGAATTAAAAACGTTGCCGCAACAAAAGGTGATATTGAGCAAAGCCATTGAAGAAAAAGGCCTGGGTATGCGTGCCGGAGATATTGAGGGCAATAATTATTTTTTAGGTACTGCAAAAGTTGAAGGCAGCAGTAATTTTAATCTATCACTTTATAAAAACCAAATATTACTCGCACAAATAGCTATTGACGATGAAATAAAACCTGATGCCGCCGCACTGATCGCTCAATTAAAAAAAATGGATATCATTCCGGTTTTATTAAGTGGCGACAAGAAAAGCAGGTGCCAAAGGGTTGCTAACGCGATAGGCATTACCGATATACACGCGGAAAAACTACCTGATGAAAAACTCGCTGTTATCGACATCTATAAGCAAAAAGGCAAAACCATTATGATTGGCGACGGCATTAATGATGCCCCTGCCCTAACGCAGGCCGACGTGGGCGTATCTATGAATGATGCCAGCCAGATAGCCATACAATCAGCAAGGGTAATATTATTGAATACTGATCTACAATCCGTTGTGAAATTCCTGCAGATCAGCAAGCATACTTTGCTTACCATTAAGCAAAACCTTTTTTGGGCATTTGCCTATAACATAGTAGCTATCCCGATTGCCGCTTTAGGCTTTTTAAACCCGATGGTAGGTGCATTTGCCATGGCATTTTCGGATGTGGTGGTGATCGGTAACTCCCTCCGCCTCAAGGCAAAACGCCTTAGTTGATAGTTCATGGATCATAGTTCATAGAGTTTTTCTATTTTTGGGGCTTTGATGACCATGAACCATCAACTAAGAACTATCAACTAAAATGATCGAAATTTTTACAGACGGTGCATCAAGCGGGAACCCGGGACCGGGTGGATATGGGGTAATATTACGCTCAGGGAAGCATTATAAGGAGCTTTCGGAAGGTTTTCGTAAAACTACCAACAACCGCATGGAGCTGATGGCTGTAATAAAAGGACTAGAAGCTATAAAAACCCTGAATCAGGATGTTATGATTTTCTCTGATTCCAAATATGTTATAGATTCCATTGAAAAGAAATGGGTGAATGGCTGGGTAAAAAAGGGGTTTGAAGGCAAAAAAAACAAAGATCTTTGGATGCGTTACCTGGACGTAAGCAAACGACATAATATAAAATTCAACTGGGTACGCGGCCATAACGGGCACCCCGAAAATGAGCGCTGCGACCAGCTGGCAGTAGCTGCCGGCAAACAGAAAGACCTGCTTATTGATTCCGTTTTTGAAATGGAAAATGCGAAGGTGAATTTGATGTAGGTTGATTTAAGTTAATTATGTTTAGGGCGTTGCCTCCGGCCGTGCTTTCCGCTCATACGGCACAAGGCCTTAGCCACGGGCCTGCACTGAGGCCCTCGAAGTGGCCGGTATCCGCTTCAATCACTAACGCAAACACCCGTTGTCATGCTGAGGTACGAAGAATCTATTATACAAGCGGACGATCTACGCGCGAAGATTGAACGCGAATAGGTTCTTCGCTATCGCTCAGTATGACAAGTGGGAAGAAAACAACTACTCACCTAATCAACTCAATCAACAACTCACTAACCTATACAGCCAATTCAATCACCTGCAGATCCTGTATCTTATCACCATCAATAGCAAACCGCATAAGCGTGCGTACTTTTTGCCAGCCCTGCTTACCGGCAGCGCCGGGATTAAGATGCAAGCAGTTGATCTTTTTATCGAACATCACCTTTAAAATATGCGAATGCCCGGTAATGAACAACTGAGGTGAGTTAGCAAAGATCTCGGGTCGTACTGCTTGAGCGTATTTGCCCGGGTAACCGCCAATGTGGGTCATCCATACATCCACATCCTCGCATTTAAAGCGCAAGTTTAAGGGATAGGCTCTACGTATGTCCTGCCCGTCGATATTGCCGTACACGCCTTTTAATGGCTTAAACGCGGCCAGTTTATCGGCGAGTTCTATATTACCAAAATCACCGGCATGCCAAATCTCGTCGCAGTTTTCAAAGTGTTTGAATACGGCCTCGTCAAGGAAGCTATGGGTATCGGAAATCAGGCCTATTCGGGTCATATTATATGATGAAGGAAAGGGATAATGAAATACACAATGACCATTATACCGCAAAGTGAAACATTCATTAAATATCTTTTTTTCCAATTGAAAAAAAGCGAAATAGCTACTGCAACCAGGTATACCAAGGCTATATTGATAAATGGTGCTTGAGACCTAATAAACATGCTGCTCTTAACCCCAAATGCACTTAATCCTAAATAATTGGCATGTATCAGTAGAATAGTATTTACTAATACTAAGGCTAATATTATCGTTAATATAATTGATACTATCTTCATTCTAAAAACTATAATCAGGCCTGTTTGGGTCATTTAAAACTAACTATAAAATTAATAAGTATAAGATGTAATGCTATTGCAATTGACATCAAAACAATATTGATGGTGTATTTCTTTTGTTTGATCAAAAGAAAAGAAACACATAGAAACAATAAAATTAAAGAACCAAGCCATATATAAGGCTTAGCAATACTCATCAAAATTGAGTGTTCAATTATAGGATTATTGTAAACGTAAAAGGTTTGAAATATCCCCAATAAACATCCTATAAAGAATATAGATAATACTACTGTTAAACAAGTTGATAAAATCTTCATATCAAAAAGCGATAAAGTAAGGATGTAGCAACTTTTTGTATTCTTCAGAATACTTATTTACTGCTTCATAAATTACCATTTTACTTTTTACTTCTGAAATTTCATTCAACCCAAAACGCACAACCTCCCTATGGGGCGCAGATTCTTCAAATGAATGTATCGCAATAACTTTCTGTAAATATAATCGATACTGTTGTACCAATGCTTTCACCAAAGCTGATGTTTCCAACGGCAAAACTAGCCAGCATAAGCCATTTTCAGTTAAATGTTCAGCTATATACTTTATCAGGATCTCAAAAAAATCTCCATCGGCATGTTTCGCTAGTGTTTTTTTAGCCTTTGGCGATTCCAGTGAATTGATATGAAACGGTGGGTTTGATATAATCAGATCATATTTCTTTTCGGGATGATCCTCAAAAAAGCTTTCAAAGCTAACCGGGAATACTGTTAAACGATCAGCAACAAAAGGTGAGTTTTTAAAGTTGTTCCCGGCAGTTTCCGCGGCTATTGCATCAATCTCAACCGCATCTATTTGGGCATCGGTAAATCGTTGGGCAAGCATTAATGCGATAACGCCTGTGCCGGTACCAATATCCAATATACTTTGAGGATTTTCAGCTTGAGCAAGCGCGCCGAGGAGCACACCATCGGTATTGATCTTCATGGCGCAGCCGCTCTGGTCAACGCCGAATTGTTTGAAGCGAAAGATATCCGCCATGGCTACTTTTCTACAAACTCAATCGGCAATCCATCCGGATCGGCGAAGAAAGTAAAGCGCTTGTCGGTAAATTCATCTATACGGATGGGTTCTACTTCAATACCGTATTCTTTAATATGAAATACAGCCTCATCAATATCATCAACCTCAAAAGCTAAATGGCGCAGGCCGGCTGATTCAGGTCGGGATGGGCGCGCGGGTGGGTTGGGAAATGAAAAAAGCTCAATCTGGTACAGTCCTGCAACTTCCAGATCGAGCTTATATGAATCTCTTTGTTCGCGGTAAACTTCGCGCACAACTTTTAAACCCAACACCTCTGTATAAAAGTACTTCGACTTTGCATAGTCGGTACAAATAATGGCAACGTGGTGTATGTGGTTCAGTTTAAGCATTAGGCGCCTAAAATGTTGTGCAATACGTTATCGTAAACCATTTTAATATCGGTGATATGGCCGAATGCTTCCTCATCTACATTAAGGAAACCGTTATTAACAGCACCCAGCAGACTAAATTCTACTTCGCTGGTTGCCATTATCTCTATAAAGCGCTCCTGGTCGGCAGGGGCAACACTTACCACTACCCTGCCCTGAGCCTCGCCAAACAAAAATGCGTCCTTACGGATAGCGCCATCGGTATCTATATCAAAACCTAAACCGTTCGGCAATGCCGATTCTGTTAAGGCAATATATAAACCACCATCAGCCACATCATGGGCCGACTGGATCACTTTATGTTTGATGAGTTGTTTTACAACCTGGTGCATATCATATTCCTTATTCATATCAAAATATGGCGCCGGGGCAGCCAGTACTTTATGCCATGAAGCCAGGTATTGTGACGATGCGATATCATTTACTGATTCACCGATCAAATAGATAAGGTCATCCGGTTGTTTAAAATCAGATGTCATGATATTGGTAATATCATCCATTACGCCCAACATGCCAATAGTTGGCGTTGGGAAAACAGAACCACCATCAGGCGATTGGTTGTAAAAACTCACGTTACCACCTGTTACCGGGGTTTCAAACTTGGTACAAGCGGCGCTCATACCTTTTATAGCACTCACAAACTGCCAGTAAACCTCCGGATTGTATGGGTTACCAAAGTTTAAGCAATTGGTTATAGCAACCGGCTCGCCGCCTGCGCAGGTAATGTTACGTGCTGCTTCAGCAACGGCAATCTCACAGCCTTTTTGCGGGTCGGCATATACATAACGTGAGTTACAATCAACGGTAATAACAATGGCCTTATCAGTACCCAAAACTGCAACAACAGCAGCGTCGCTTGGACGGTTGGTAGTCATGGTTTGTACACCTACCATTGAATCATACTGATCGGTTACCCAACGTTTTGACGCTATATTTGGATGTGATATTAAATGTTCGGCAACAGCTACCAGGTCGGCAGGTTCTTCTACATCTTCTGTTTTAAATTTTTGATTTTCTTTAAAGTAAGCAGGCTCTTTGTATTCGCGCTGATAAACCGGGGCACCTCCGCCTAAAACTAAATCGTCGGCAGGCACATCAGCAACTAATACTCCTTTAGCATAATATTCAAGGCGTTTGGTATCGGTTACTTCACCAATAATGGCGCAGTTCAGGTCCCATTTATCAAAAACAGCTTCAACTTCTGCTTCGCGGCCTTTGTGCACCACGATCAGCATACGTTCCTGAGATTCTGATAACAGGATCTCGAAAGGTTTCATATTTGCCTGGCGGGTTGGTACTTTATCCAAATCGATACGCATACCGTGCTCACCTTTTGCCGACATCTCGGAGTTTGAGCAGATGATACCTGCCGCGCCCATATCCTGCATACCTACAACCGCGCCTGTTTTTATAACTTCAAGCGTAGCTTCCAGCAATAATTTTTCCTGGAATGGGTCGCCCACCTGTACGGCTGGCAAATCATTCACAGAGTCTTTTGTTATATCTTTTGATGCGAATGCCGCACCGTGTATACCATCTTTACCGGTAGCTGAACCTACTATGTAAACCGGGTTACCCACACCATATGATGTTGCGGATACAGTTTCGCCAGCCTTAACAATACCTGCCGAGAATGCGTTAACCAGTGGGTTTACGTTATAACACTCATCAAAAAATAGCTCACCGCCAACGGTTGGAATACCGAAAGCATTACCATAATGACTAATACCTTTAACAACACCCTTAACCAACCATTTAGTACGATCGAGCGCCAGATCACCGAAACGCAGTGAGTTTAGCTGCGCGATAGGCCTTGCACCCATGGTAAATATGTCCCGGTTTATACCGCCCACACCTGTTGCTGCACCTTGATAAGGCTCTAAAGCTGATGGGTGATTATGTGATTCTATTTTAAACGCGCATCCTATGCCATCGCCCAGATCAACCAAACCGGCATTTTCTTCACCGGCTTTGGCCAGCATGCGCGGACCATCTTTTGGTAAAGTTTTTAGCCAGGTGATTGAGTTTTTATACGAACAATGCTCGCTCCACATTACCGAGAAGATTGATAGTTCGGTAAAATTGGGAACGCGCCCTAATATTTCATTTATGCGGTCAAATTCTTCGGGTAGTAAGCCTAAATCTTTGGCGGTTTCAACAGTGGTTAATTGCAGCTGCTCCAATGTGTTTTTATTTATTTTGAAAGGATGCGCAAAATTAGGAAAAAAGGGTGAAAGCTGAAAGCATAAAGCGAAAAGGTGAAAGGTTGAAAGCTAAAAGAGGAAAGCTAAAGGCTGAAAGGTAAAACTCGGTTTAAAACACAAAGGACAAAAATGAAAGATCGATACTCTTCCATTTTTGTCCCTCAGCAACAGCTTAATTACCTTTCTCCTTTATGCTTTCACCTTTAAGCTGTGGTTATATATTGTCCCGGTTGCTTAATTACCATCATCGCCCAACTGAAAATTGATGGGGATATTATATTTCACTCGTACCGGCTGGCCATTTTGCATACCTGGTTTCCATGCTGGTGCCAGTTTTAAAACGCGCAGGGCTTCTTCATCTAAGCCATAACCGGGGCCACGGTCAACCGTAATATTCGACAGATGGCCATCTCTTTCAATAATAAAACTTAACCAAACTTTACCTTGTATATGATCGTTCACAGCACCATCAGGGTATCTTAAATGCTTCTGCAAAAATTTCGACCATGCTGACGCTCCACCAAAGGGCTGAGGCATTACATCAAGGCCACCTACATTTACCGGTTCGTTACTAACAGTACCTGGGTCTATACCCGGGCCACCTTTCCCCGGCACGTCAACAGGGCCAGTAGTGGTAGTTGTACCCTTAACATCAACCGGGCCAATATTACCGGGCAGTGTACTCACTTTTGGCGGTTCGGTGATTGCCGGTTTGGGCGATACCACAAACGGAATATACGCCTTTGTTGGTACCGTTAATGCTCTCGGAGCAGCCGGTTGGTGTATATGCGTTATTGGTTTGGGCGGATGTACTACAGCCTGGTGTACATAATCCTTCAAGGTAACCGGGATTATTGTTTCTGTAGGTACAATAGCCTTAGCTACCGGCTTAATAAGCACACCAATTAAAAGCGCGATACCCGTAATTGTTAAAAAGGCAATCGCCATTGATTTTAACATGGTACGGGAGTAATGTTGCCTTAATTCGTAAGCACCATAAGCTTTGTTACGGTCGTCAAATACAAGTTCGAGCCACTCAGACTTGTACAAATCAAATTTTGAGATAAGCATGTTTAGTGAAATTTAATTTCACATATAACGTTTTTAAATTGCTCATGTTTCGTGCAAAGCACCAAACACATCCTATTTTAACATTATTTAACAATTGCAACGTTGTTGCAACTACTTTTTTAAAACTATCATTTTCAATAAATCTCATATTTGATTAACTTTATTAAAATTATACATCATTATTAATAAAATAATCACAACATTATTTTACAAAATCGATAATTTTCGTATTTTTAAATATGTTTAAAAATATTTTTAAACTTCCTGTAATAATCCTCTTATTCCTTAGCGGATATGTCATTTTTGCTAAGGCCAATCCACCAGTTTCCAATAATTCACACCCGCATAAACAAGCTTCATTTGCCAGGGCAATATGCCACAGTCCGGGGCAGGAATTTGCAAATATCAATAGTACTCCACTGCAGATCGCAAGTCTTCAGCGACACAAGACCGTTCACTCTATAAAATGTATCGACAGCCTGTTTAACGTAGCTGTTATACAGATCAAGTACATCCATTTTATTTGCGGAACCTACAGCAGTGAACTCTCACGCTTCCGCAAGCTCATCTTATTCCCTTTTCATGCATTCTGGTAATTAATAAAACAACATCAACCACTTGCTTTTAGTAAAGGCAAGCGGATTTATTGTTTATTAAATTTAATTTATGACACTGCCTGGTGTTTTTGATTGCTATACCAGGCAGTGTTATTTTGTTATATCCCTCCAACCCAAACTCATGAAAAAATTTATTCCATTTTCTGCGCTTATTATTATAGTAATACTGGCACTTGTTTTTCCCTCGGTTGAAACCGTAACCGTTGCCGATGGTAAAATTGATTCGGGCGATACTGCATGGTTATTGGTTAGTACCGCACTTGTTTTGATCATGACACCGGGCCTGGCATTTTTTTATGGCGGCATGGTGAGTAAAAAGAACGTATTATCAACCATGATGCAAAGCTTTGTTTGCATGGGTGTGATAACTATTATATGGGTCATCTTCGGATTCAGCCTTGCCTTTGGCGATTCAATAGGTGGTTTTATTGGCGACCCGCGAACATTTTTTATGATGAAAGGCATGCTGGGCAACGCTACCTGGAAGCTCGCCCCCACCATTCCACTGGTTTTATTTGCTATGTTCCAGCTAAAATTTGCAGTTATTACGCCTGCCCTTATTACCGGTGCATTTGCCGAGCGCATCCGCTTTAATTCGTATATCATTTTCCTTTGCCTGTTTATGATATTTATTTATGCCCCGTTGGCCCACTCTACCTGGCACCCGGATGGTTTCCTGCTTAAACTTGGCGTGCTTGATTTTGCCGGTGGAACAGTTGTACATATGTCGGCCGGATGGGCGGCTTTGGCTTCAGCAATATATTTAAAACAACGTCAGGATAAGGTACATTCATCTGCCCGCATCAGCTATGTATTATTAGGTACCGGCTTATTATGGTTTGGCTGGTTTGGTTTTAATGCAGGTTCAGCATTGGGTTCGGGCACATTAGCTGCAACGGCATTGGCTACCACTACTACAGCATCAGCGGCAGCTGCTATAAGCTGGATATTTTTTGATATGCTGCGAGGCAAAAAGCCATCGGTTATGGGCGCATGTATAGGTGCGGTTGTTGGCTTAGTGGCCATTACACCTGCTGCGGGTTTTGTCACTATCCCCCATTCATTAATTATTGGTATTGTTGCTGCCGTTATCAGTAACCTGTTGGTAATATGGCGCTCATCAACCAGTATTGATGATACGCTTGATGTATTCCCATGTCACGGTGTTGGCGGCATGGTTGGTATGCTGCTTACCGGCGTTTTTGCACATCAAAATGTAAATGGTGGCAATAGCACTGGCAATGGTTTATATTATGGCGAAACGCATTTATTTTTTATACACGTGCTCACATTGATAGGTGTATCAGCATTTGCATTCTTTGGTTCTTATATTTTACTAAAAGTTACCGATATGATCAGCACCTTACGTGTAACACAGGAGGAAGAACTTATCGGGCTTGACATTAGCCAGCATGATGAGGAATTATAATCTATAAGATCAACCTGTTTAACCACAAAACATAAAAAAGCTGCATTATACAATGCAGCTTTTTTATGATATAAAGTAAAGTTCGAAGCCTACCAGTCTTTTGTTGATATTACTTTATTCTTAGTTTCCTTTGGTAAAGCAGCTGGTTTAAGTATATAGTATTTCAGTTTTTCACCAAACGCCTTGCTATACGTTCCTATTTGATCAAGGTAACTATCAACTTGTTTTTTATCCAACTTTGTTGTTGCGCTCTCAAGCGGGATATCAATACCCACCTGCGGAACAGAATTTCCGTAACGATCAACTTTATATGGGGTAAACACAAAATCCGTTAGCCAATACCTGTATTTCTGATCCTTACATTCAATATAATAGGTATAACTTACTTCACCTTCAATATGCTTGGCCATAGTAAGCCCGCTAACGATCAGGAATTTGCCTGTGCCGGTATAGTTACCACTTGTTTCACCTTTTTTTACTGTATTTTTAGGATAAGCTTTTTCTAAAAAATACAGCGCCCTGTCTTTTAAAGTATCCGTAATTACGCCAGGCTGACTAACCACCTGGTAATACATATATTTATTTTGCTCGTTAAATGCCAGCAGATCCTTTTGTGCCGATGCAACTTTGACAAACAACACGCACATTAAAACAAAAAATACTTTTTTCATGCTATAAAGATAAAAAGCCGTCCCGAATTACGGGACGGCTTTCCAATAATAATATTGTCAAAAAATTGCTTAGAATCCGTAAACTACAGCTAACACAAATTGTGAAGCTGATTTAGTAGGATCGCCTGAGCTGTTTGTGAACGAAGAATACTGTTGTTTGTTAATGCCATCAAGCCTTACTTCCGGTATTAAAGTTAACGGACCTGCTTTAATATTAGCAGTTAAAGTTGAAGCAAGAACAGAACCACCAGGCATTGGACCAACCGGTGCGTAAGTTGATGCGGCTGTACCGTTATCAGATTTGAAATACTCTTCTCTCAAACCTAAAGTAACAACTTTTGAAACTGCCAACTGTGGATATAAAGCTACACCGCTAAAGCCAGCGCTATAATGTGTTGTGCTATAAGTTGCAGCGTTTAAGCCTAATTTAAATGCACCGGTTATTTGATAAGCTGTTGTTAAATCAAATTCAGTACCTGAAGATGGGCCTGTTGCTACGTTAAGATAAGCAGTCCAGTTTTTTACCGGTGTAATGGTTAACTGAGCGCCGAAAGTTGATACGTCATGTTGTGAAGTATAAACATTCCATTGATCGTTGAAAATACCAGCCATTAAGCTCACTTTATCAGAGAATGCATAAGTGAATTTTAAGCCTGCATTTTGGAACGGACCGTTAGTGAATAAATAAGAAGTTGAGTAGTTAAAGTTTCCTGTCGGAGAAATTACTTCATAACCGATAAAGGTTGACATGTAACCTGCTGTTGCACTGAATTTAGGTGAAAACGCATAAGAAACATATAAGTTTTGGATATGGTATCCTGAAGTTGGGATAGACTGATCATTACGCGGCCCGAATGACATCTCACCTACGAATGATGCGTTACCAACAGTTTTCTTTAAGCCCAGGTCAATCATACCGATCGATACTGAATTATTATCGCTTGCAAAACTGGTCGGAATATTTGCGTGGCCAGAGAAGTCGTCCTTGTAATAGGTATCAACCGATCCGTAAAGTACTAAAGGAGCATCAGCCGTTGTTTTTACAGTATCCTGCGCTTTTGAGGCGATACTATACGTTGATGCAGCTAAAAGTAAGAGTAAAAATTTCTTTTTCATGTTAAATAAATAGTTATAGGTTAAAAAATTATAAGGTTGCTTAAGAAAAACTTTAAAGTGCATTTATATGATTTTCATCATGATACACTAAATAAGGGTCATTATTATTAAACACCTTACAAGCAATTGCTTTTCAGGTATTTATAATAAATGAGGTAGTAAAATTATAACGCGAGTATCCTTGCACCTCTCATACTGACAGGTGGAATGATAAAAAAGGAATTGTGGTTCTTGTGATAAACCCTTGTGCGGTTAAGGTTGAATTAGGGCCGCACAAGGGGTTATTTATATGTGAGTATTATACTGACACTGTGCCTGATTTTTCAAACAAGCCAGTTAAAGTGATATCATCATCTTGTGCTGGATAAACTTCGATACCGTGATCGAATACATCCAGACCGCCTATGCCTAATTCACCATGTTCTTCAACACGCAGTTTCCAAGGATAAGGAAGCTTGTTGATGATAAACATCATTACAAAGGTAACTACAAATACTGCAATTGCTATTGTAAAGGTACCGATAGCCTGTGCTTTAAGTACGCTTGCATCACCACCGTAGAATATACCTTTAACAAGATTTGCAGCGCTGTTATCCGGGCCGGTAGGGCCGGTAATACCATATTCGCCAGTTGCAAATAAACCTAGTGATAATGTACCCCAGATACCGGCAAAACCGTGTACTGAAACAGCACCAACCGGATCGTCAATACGGAAGTACTCTAATAAATACATACCGCCAAATACTACAAAACCAGCTACACCACCTAATATCATAGCGCCAAGCGGGCTAACCCAGTAACAAGGACAGGTGATAGCAACAAGACCTGCAAGTGTGCCATTCAAGGTAAAGCCTAAATCGAATTTACCTTTAGTAGTACCCCACCATAAAGCGGCGCACATAGCTGTCATACCGCCACCGCAAGCTGCAAGTGTTGTATTGGTAGCAATACGGCCTATACCTTGAGCATCCATAGCTGAAAGTGAGCTTCCCGGGTTGAAACCGTACCAGCCGAACCATAGTATGAATGTACCAACCGCTGCCATCAACATGTTATGGCCTGCAGGCATACCGCCTTTTTCTTTATCATCTCGTGCAAATATTCTTCCTAAACGCGGGCCTAATACTATAGCGCCTGCCAATGAGGCGACCCCGCCAATAGTGTGTACTACGGTTGAACCTGCAAAGTCACGGAAACCTTGACCTAAAGCAGTGTAGAAGTGACCTGCTGTGCCCATTAATGCTAACCAGCCATCCGGCCCCCAAGCCCAGTGACCAATGATTGGGTAGATGAAACCAGTAATACCAATAGAGTAAAGGATATCGCCACGGAAACTTGTACGGCCTATCATCGCGCCTGAAACTACGGTTGAACAAGTATCAGCAAAAGCATATTGGAATATCCAGTGTGCAATTACAGGGATACCAGTTGTTTCATATGTAGCAGGTGCTCCCTGAAGGAAGAACCAATGATAACCGATAAATCCGTTACCCTCGCTAAACATAAATGAATAACCGATAGCGTAAAATAAGATACCGCAAAGGCAGGTATCAAACATACACTCCATCAAAACGTTAACAGTCTCGCGTTTACGTGCAAAACCAGCTTCAAGCATTACGAAACCAGCCTGCATACCAAATACCAGGAATGCAGCCACCAATGTCCATGCAGTGTTAATTGAATTCATCATTGATGTTTCCAGATCAGTTGGTTTTGGTGGAGCGGCCGCAGCAGCATGAGCCGAGGTGCCAAGTAGTCCGGGTAATGTTACCATTGCCACTAAAACCGCTAATAACCCGAGCATTTTTCCGGTAAAAATGGTAGCAGCAAGTGCCCATTTCTCTCGAGTCAGTTGCCTGAGCGAATCGATCAGGCTGTGCTTTGTAGAGTTTACTTTCATTGTTTGTTTAATTTAATTTAGTTTGATTTGATTGCTTTTTTTAAAAATTGGTCGATTTAATAAAAATTTTAATCTTTTAATTCAAAATCACATCGCGAGTATGAGTTTTTATTAATCAGATCAGTAAAAAACATCTTTTTATTAAAACTTTCCTAAAACTATGCATGTATTTTAACAAAAACAAATTTTAACCCCAAAAAAATTGAAAATAATTGAATATTTATCAAAATAATAAAAAACACACTAAAAATATAGCCCATTTTAATAATTTTTCAACCATAAATAAATAGTAATTATAATTTGGGTAATGATTTTTTCAATAATTGTGAAAATTTTAACCACACAACATTATTTTATCGATAAAAATCAAAATCAAAGCTTAAAACCATTCTCAAAATCAATATTTCGAAGAAAAAAACGACAAATACACCTATAAATTAGATTAAAACTAAAAAAATAAGACATTTTCTTTCTTCATTTACGCTATTAATTATATTTAATTTAAAACATATCCATATTTTAAATGATAATTATACTTTTGATGTAAACCTTTATTTAGAGCTAAAAAAATGTCCAATATTCGATTTCAAGCACTCCGGGCTGTACAAAGCAGAACAATACCGGAAGTAAAAATACCCTCTCCAAAAATCTCTGATTTTTTCGGAGCCAACGTTTTCGATAAAAAGAAAATGAAGGAGTATTTGTCAACAGATGCATATCAGGGAATTATTAATTCTATAGAGAAAGGCGAACCAATCCCACGTGATATGGCAGAGCAGGTTGCTTCGGCCATGAAATCGTGGGCCATAGGCAAAGGCGCTACACATTATACGCACTGGTTTCAGCCGCTTACCGGCACAACAGCCGAAAAGCATGATGCCTTTTTTGAACCTACTGAAGACGGCGGCGCTATAGAGAAATTCTCGGGCGATGCGCTGGCCCAGCAGGAGCCTGATGCGTCAAGCTTTCCGAGTGGCGGCATACGTAATACTTTTGAGGCCCGCGGCTATACCGCCTGGGATCCCTCATCCCCTGCCTTTATAATGGCACGCACCTTATGTATACCTACAGTATTTGTATCGTACACAGGCGAAGCATTAGATTATAAGGTACCATTATTAAAGGCATTAAGTGTATTAGATAAGGCTGCAGTTGATGTTTGCCATTATTTTGACAAAAGCATTGAAAAAGTTAATGCTTCATTAGGTATTGAACAGGAGTATTTTTTGGTTGACCTTGCCTTATTTAATGCAAGGCCCGATCTGCACTTAACCGGCAGAACGTTGTTTGGCCATATGTCGGCAAAAAACCAGCAATTAGAGGATCATTACTTTGGATCGATACCTGAGCGCGTTTATGCCTATATGCAGGATATGGAAACCGAAGCCTTATTATTAGGTATACCATTAAAAACACGCCATAATGAGGTTGCACCTTCACAATTTGAGTGCGCCCCCATATACGAAGAGATAAACCTGGCCATTGACCATAACCAGTTATTAATGGACGTAATGGACCGGGTGGCTAAACGCCACAACTTTAAGGTACTGTTACATGAGAAGCCTTATGCAGGCATTAATGGCTCAGGCAAGCACAACAACTGGTCGATGATTACCAATACCGGTAAAAACCTATTATCGCCCGGCAAAACGCCTAAAAACAACCTGATGTTCCTTACCTTTTTTGTAAATACTATAAAAGCGGTATACGAACATGCAGACCTTTTAAGGGCATCAATAGCATCAGTTAACAATGACCATCGCTTAGGCGCCAACGAGGCCCCTCCGGCAATCATATCTATATTCCTGGGCACACAGCTAAGCGATGTACTTGATGAGATAGAAACCTCAAGAATAAGCAAGATAATTAAGGATGATGCCTTACTATGGCAGGGCATACCCAAAATACCACAGATATTAAAGGATAACACCGACAGGAACCGTACTTCGCCATTCGCCTTTACGGGTAATAAGTTTGAGTTGCGCGCGGTAGGTTCATCAGCCAACTCTGCAAGCCCTATGACCATCCTTAACCTTATAGTAGCCGATCAACTTAAAAAATTCAAGGTTGATGTAGATAAACTGCTAAAAAAGGGTGAGAAAAAAGACGTTGCTATACTAACCGTTATTAAAAAGTATATAAAGGAGTCGAAAAAGATTCGTTTTGAGGGCAATGGTTATAGTGATGAGTGGGAAAAGGAAGCGGCAGAAAGAGGCTTGTCAAACATAAAAACCACACCAAAAGCACTTGATGTGTTTATTGCTGATAAATCAGAAGCCTTATTTTTAGAAACAGGCGTCTTTACCCGCCGCGAAGTACATGCCCGTCATGAGGTTTTACTGGATAGCTTTTATAAAAAACTGCAAATCGAGGCACGTGTAATGGGTGAGCTTGCCAATAACATTATTGTACCTGCGGCCATTACCTATCAAACTAAACTGGTTGAAAACGTGAAGGGGTTAAAGGATATTGGCTTAAGCCCTGAATTATATAAGGCCCAGATTGATATTATCACTAAAATATCGGAACATGTAAATGCCATAAGGTCTGATGTTGAAAGCATGATACAGGAACGTAAAAAAGCCAATACTATTGAAGACTTGCGTGATAAGGCCATCGCTTATGACGAAAAGGTAAAAGCCTATTTTCAACCGATCCGTTACAACGTTGATAAGCTGGAGCAATTGGTAGATGACTCGTTATGGCCGTTGCCTAAGTTTAGGGAGTTGCTGTTTATATAGTGAACCAGGATTTATTGAATTTAAAGGATTTTCAGGATGTTAATAACATCCTGAAAATCCTTTTTTAATTTTGAGAATCCTGGTTCTTTTAAATCTTCGCAAACAGGTCCGTTTCCTTATGCTGCTGTATGATTACCTCGCGGTATTGCGTTAGTAGGGTTGATTTTGAGATAAAGCCGATAAACTTTCCATCCTTAACTACCGGTAGTTGCCATACATCAAGGGCATCAAAAGTTTCCATAACGCTGCTTACCGGCTGATCATAATCAATAATAGTTGGCGGCGGCACCATAATTTCAGAAACAGTTTCATTAGCTATCTGCTGATCGAAAAGCTGTTTACGAACCTGATCCATCAATATAACACCTTCCAATAAACCTTCTTTATTTAAAACGGCAAAAATATTTGCATTGCTTTTTGATAACAGTTTATAAAAATCGGCAATGATGGTTTCTTTACTTACAGCCGTATAGGTTTTATTGATTATACTATCGAGGTCAATCGCGTCAAGCATACTATAATGCTGCTCGGGCCGTATATTTTGCTCGTGGATCAACTCTTTCCAATACATATTATAGGGGTTCGACAAGCGCGATATAATATAGGATATAGCCGAAACGATCATTAAGGGTATAAACAGCACATACCCACCCGTAATTTCAGCTATCAGGAATATAGCCGTTAAAGGAGCGTGCATAACACCACTTAAAGCACCGGCCATACCTACCGCTATAAAATTGCTTACACTTAAATGCACCCAGCCGGTTTGATTAACAGCAAATGCCACAAACAAGCCCAAAAAAGCACCGGTAAACATAGTAGGTGCGAATGTACCCCCATTACCGCCCGAACCAATGGTTATACCCGCTGCAACAATTTTCATCAATACCAGGCAGGCTATAAACAACAGCATAACCAGCGGCTGTACCAGCCATGAGCTAAAGAGTGTTTCGTTTTTTAGTGCATCTATATTACCATTTAATATATCCTGCAAATGCGTATAGCCCTCGCCAAATAAAGCTGGGAATATCATTATTATTATGCCTAATAATAGACCGCCAGCCAATGCTCTTACATAACGGTTATATTTTTTAAAGATTCCTTTTTCTAATATGCCGGCCATTTTGGAAATATAAACCGATATCCAACCGCTAAATAAACCCAGGATCACATAAAAAGGCAACGCGTTTAATACCCATCCAACAGTAACCAGATGAAATAGTTGACCTGAATACAATAATTTTGATACCACAACACCCGTTGCCGATGCTATTAATAAAGGTATAAATGTGGGTATGGTGATCTCCCCTATCAATATCTCAAGCGAAAACAGCACACCAGCAATAGGGCTGTTAAATACGGCTGCTATACCTGCTGATGCACCTGCTGCAATAAGCACCGTTTTTTCGTATGGACTTAAGTTAAAGAACTTGCCAGTATTAGAGCCTACCGCCGCACCTATACTAACAATAGGTGCTTCAAGGCCCGATGAACCACCAAAGCCTACAGTTAATGAGCTGGTAATTATCTGCGAGTACAGATTATTTATTTTAATATTTGAGCGGTTCTTTTTTATGTTGATGAGTATTTTACCAATGCCCTTTTCAATGTGATCGCGGTTGATAAGGTGCTGGTAGGCTACTGTAAGAAAAATACCGAGGGCAGGTAAAAATGCGTAGGCAATATGATAATAAAGGTGTGAAGCGATATTCTTGCTTAGCTCCTCCATTAAACCTACCACATACTTGAGTGTAACCGCTGCCAGGCCGCCTATAAGGCCTACTACAACACTACAATATATTAAGAAATTTCGTTGAAAATTGCGCCTTAACCGCCATTGATTTACTTTATCGGCAACGGACCTGAACAGCTTAATATATCCTATGTTTCGCAAAGTATTGAATTTGGATGTTAAAAAAAATAATAAGCAGTATATTTGCCCATGATTTCTTCGCAAAGATATGATCTGAGAGGCGTATCTGCATCAAAAGATGATGTACATAATGCAATTAAAAACATTGATAAAGGTATTTTCCCGAAAGCATTCTGTAAAATAATACCTGATATTTTAACCAACGACCCGGAACAGTGCAATATTATGCATGCTGACGGCGCGGGCACCAAATCATCCCTGGCTTACACCTATTGGAAGGAGACCGGCGATATATCTGTATGGCGGGGCATTGCGCAGGATGCTATTATCATGAATATTGATGACCTGCTTTGCGTGGGTGCTATTGATAATATCCTTTTATCATCAACCATCGGCAGAAATAAAAATGTTATACCGGGTGATGTTATAGCCGCCATCATAAATGGCACCGAAGAAATTTTAACCGAGCTGAGAGAAGCAGGCATAGGTATTTACTCAACAGGCGGTGAAACTGCCGATGTAGGTGACCTGGTACGTACTATTATAGTCGACTCCACAGTTACCTGCCGCATGAAGCGTGATGATGTAATCTCGAACCATCGTATTAAAGCAGGCGATGTAATTGTTGGCCTGGCATCTTACGGGCAGGCCAGCTATGAAAAAGAATATAACGGCGGTATGGGTTCAAATGGCTTAACATCAGCAAGGCACGATGTTTTCAATAAATCCATTGCTGAAAAATATCCTGAAAGCTACGATCAGGCCATACCTTATGAATTAATATTCTCGGGCAGTAAAAACCTTACCGATCTGATTGATATCGGCAACGGGCAATCGGTAACAGCTGGAAAACTGGTATTATCCCCTACGCGTACCTACGCTCCTATTATTAAGGCGATACTTGATGGCTACAGAAGCCAGATACACGGCATGGTACATTGCAGCGGAGGCGCGCAAACCAAAGTACTGCATTTTATTGACGACCTTCATATCATTAAAGATAACCTGTTCCCTGTGCCGCCGCTATTTAAGCTGATACAGGAAGAATCAGGAACCAGCTGGCAGGAAATGTATAAGGTATTTAATATGGGCCACCGTATGGAGCTATATGTACCGCAGGAGATCGCTCAACAGATCATACCTATATCAAAAAGCTTTAATGTTGACGCGCAAATCATAGGCCATGTTGAAGCTGCTGAAAAGAAACAGGTGACTATACGCTCGGAGTTTGGCGAATTTGTGTATGAATAGCTAATTAATAAACCTATGCTGCGTTTTCTTTCAACACAATCGCCATTTAATTTATGGGTGATTTTTTTGATCGAAAACTTTGCTGTAACTGGTTTATCATTATTATTCGGCTGGGTTATACTTAAAATATCCAAATCTCCCGTAAGACTCGCTACCGTAAAGGAATGGTTTATTTGTTGTGTAACTAATCTCATTAACACCGCAATAACTTATTTAGGTTTTTGGCTATGGTTGCACGGCAATATTATTTTCAGTTTTGACTTAAACTGGCGTATTGTTCCCGATTTCCTTATTCTATTTTTAGCGATGGATTTATGCATGTACGGATTTCATTACATCATACATAATTCAGGCATTTACAAAAGCATTCATAGTTTTCACCACACTTATGAAAACCCAACACCGATTGATCTTTTTGTATTACATCCACTTGAAACAGTAAGCTTTGGTTTGCTATGGCTTATCATTATCAGCCTATACAGTTTTAATTTTTATGCTGTATTCATTTACCTGGTAGTAAACGTTGGCTTTGGTATTATCGGGCATTTGGGCTTTGAGCCCTTTCCAGCAAACATAAGGAATAGTTTACCCTTAAAGTATCTGGGCACATCTACTTTTCATCATAAGCACCATTTGGATATAACACACAATTATGGCTTTTATACCAACATATGGGATAAGCTTTTCAAAACCTATAAAGTGTAAACATCAATTACCGTAATTAGATTTTTAATATAAATAAGAAAGGCCCTGACAATTCAGGGCCCTTCTTGTTTGATCAAGATGCTATTATTGTTGAGCAACCCATGCTGTACCACTCCATTGGAATAGCAATGAGGTAGGTACATCAGTACCACCTACATAAGCCAGGTACGTTACTTTATAATTTGTATTTATTTGTGGAGTTTGGAAATCCGCAGTTAACACTAAAATCATAGCCGCGTCAAGTTGAGCTGTTGTCCATGCGCTTTCAAAGTCGCCATATGAACCAAGATTTGACAATTGGCCTGATGGAGCTACAGTTGAAGCAGCGATAAGTTTAATATCAGCAGCTGTAAGCGTGTAAGGTATAACTGGTAATGGTTGAACATATTGCCATTGGCCAGATTTCTTAACAAAATTTAATGGACCTGCAACGTATGTTTTAGGAGCTACATAATTACTGCCATCATATTCTAATGGTATAACCCTTTGATAGGTTCCTTTGTCGCTTCCATAATAATTAAAGCTGATATATTCAATATCACCCGCTTTAACAGTATCCTGAATGGTAAGATCTGTTTTAAGCAATGCGCCTAACATTGCAGGCAAAGTAGCATCATTAGTTGAAGTGAATTGATTGTATTTACCCAACCCATACACTGCATATTGTGCAGGAGTAATAGTATAGATCTCACTCCACGCGCCATTAAGGTACAGGAATGAATACGGAGGTGTTAAGGTAGCCGGATAAGGTGTAAAAGTCAATAATGACAACTGGTTTACAACCGGGCTAGGGTATTTATATGGCAACCACTTTAATACTTGTGCTATAGAAAAATCGGTGTATTTATTACCAGGTAACAGCAAATAATCAGCCGGTGTAAGCGTGTAAGCAACATCAGCGTATACGCTATCAGTCAGTTTAAAGCTAAGTGCCGCCTGGGTATAAGTTACCGCAGCTGTTGAGTTATCTGCTGCTAACTTTGAAGGATACTTAGCATTTAATATGGTTGGGATATAAGTTTGTGCATCAGTAGCATTTTTAAAAGATAATGTTGTTGACGGATAAGCTGATGACGGAAGCAAAGCATAATCCGAAGATGCAAGCGTGAAGTTGTAAGCTTGAACTGACGCCACCGCCGGATACAACGGAACTATCGGCTGCTTTTGGCAGGCTGTAAATGCCATTGCAACAAAAGCCGTTAAATAATATATTTTTTTCATATCAATAATCTTTAAATGAATTTCCTTTTAAAACTTAATTTTCAACGTGGTCATGTAAAACCTTGGCGCGCCATAGTTTACACCAATTGTTGGTGGTACTGGTTGCGTACCTGTTGATGTGCCAGGGCTACCTGCTATACGCTGTAGGGGGGTAAGTCCGGGAGCAGGAGAGCTCTCATATGCATCGCTAATGTATTTAGTATTAAGCACATTATATACGTTACCGATAAACTCAGCATCAAAACCAGCCATTTTAAAGCGGAAGACAACATCCAGGTCCATTGTCCCAACATTAGGAATATCATATGGTTGGAATTCTCCCTGGCTAAAGCCATTTGCTGCACTTATTTTTGATGGATTATATGCCGCATAATAGTGGCTGTAATATAAATATTGAGCGCCTAAAGTCACATGTGATAATACCTTAACATCTAAAGTACCACCTGCTGTTGTTTGCGCGCTTCCAGCACTTGGGCCACCTGTAACACCACTACCCGTATCTCCTATTTTCAGTCCTTTCACCAATAAGGCAGGTTGAGTTGTAGTTTTACCATCTGCGCTTGTTACCTGAGCAGCACCTGTGTTACTAGTATAATAATAATCACCTATTGAAAGCATTCCGCCTAATACCACACCTTGTATCGGGCGATATTTAGCATCTGCTTCTATACCTTCATGCATTTCGTTCAATCCGCTTACATTTATATAGTAAGGGCTTGCAGGATCAACTGTATTTGGTGCACTAAATACTTGCGACCTGTCTCTGTAACTTGTTCTGTAGGCGTTAACATTGGCGGTAAATTGCGCGCTTGTATAGCCGTAGCCCAATTCGTAATCAAATAATTTTTCAGGAACAGCACCTGTGTTTATGCTATTGTTTTTATTTAGGAAAAGGCTACCTACCAGTGGTGCTCTTTGTATATAACCAATGTTAGCATAAATATTGTTATGCGCATCTAAGTTATAGTTAGCGCCACCTTTTGCCTGGTAACCTAAAAAGTTGATCCATTTGCTATCCTGGTTACCCGGGGTATAGTTAAAATAGTCGATCCTGCGGTTGCTGGTATTGCTGCCAGACAAGGTTAAGAATGCAGTAAGGTCATTTTTACTGTATTCAGCCTGCGCATAAGCACCTTCTGAAACTACATCATAAGTATAATCGTTGTTAAACTTTTGACCAAATGTAGCTTGATTGTTTGGGTTGTTGATGTTACCTTTTGATCCGGTATAAGTATCCTGTACATATGTTGAACCAAATAAGTTATCAACTTTTTGAAAATGCTCGCCTGTATAATCTCTCAGGTCAACACCTGCCAGGTACGTTATATCACCAACTGTTTTTTTAATGGTGCTTATAGCGCCATACTGCTGGTGGTTGTTTACCACATCCTGCATATAAGCAGTTGCGGCACCATTACCGTTTGCAGTGTTAGCTGCTATGTTTTTGTCTTCAATAGCATTAAAATCTATCGGAGAATAAGTTCCGCCTGTTCTTGGTACTTCATTGCTTGAACCCGGAAGAAGTGATCCGTACGTACCTGCCAGGTAATCAGCAGCACCTGTACCCCATGTACCATATAATATGGTTGACCATGAAGTGGTTTTGTTAATATTCCAGTTGTAATTAATTGAAGCTAATGGCTTGTTATAATAGTTTTGCTCAGCACTGTATTGCTGTCCATTATAATACCCCCAATCAGAGTTATACCTGCTGCCTTGCGGAGCATTCTGGAAAGTAGAAACATAGTTATAAGTGTACAACTGGCCATGCCTTTGTGAAGCGCCCATATAGTTGATAGACAAGGTTTGATTTTTGCCTATGATCTTTGATATGTTTGCGAAATAGTTATAACCAGTATAATATTCACCCTCAGCAGTTGGCGAATTACCTGTAGCTCTTGAAAGCAAGAACGATGCAGCCCAACCATCCGGACTTAAACCTGTTGCATAAGATATCAGCGTTTTTTGCGCGCCGTAGCTGCCGATAGATTGTGATATGGTACCACCTTCTTTAATATCGGTACTGCGGGTGCTGATATCAATAGTACCACCCATTGAAGGCACTGCTATGGTTGAAGCACCTAAACCACGCTGAACTTGCATTGAAGTAGTAACATCCTGTAAACCAGCCCAGTCGTTCCAGTAAATTTTACCAGCTTCAACGTCATTTACAGGTATACCGTTTATTAAAAGCGCAACGTTGTTGCTGGAAAATCCGCGGATGTTGATCCTTGAATCGCCGTAACCGCCGCCGCTGCGGCTAACTGTTACGCCCGGGGTCATTTTCATCAACTCCGGAAATTCAGCACCTGCGCCATGCTCATCAATGTAGATCTGACCCACAGATGAAGCTGCAACAGGTGTTTGCCTGTTAATTTTTAATGATGGGTTGGCGTTAACCACTACTTCTTTCATCGAAGCTGAGTTAGGGTTGACCAAAACTGTACCGATGTTGGCATCAGTTACCTCAATTTCTTTTGATACATAACCTACATAGGAAATTACCAATGTTGTACCGCTTAAAGAAGAAACGCTAAGTTTAAAAGAACCATCAAGAGCAGCTGACGTTGCTTTTGTTGTTCCTTTAACTAAAACAGTAGCGCCAATCAATGGCTCTTTGGTTTGTGCGTCAAGTAATTTGCCCGTTATGTGTACCTGGGCCGTTGCCACCTGTGCATACGCCAAACACATTGTAAAAACGGAAATGAATAAAGAGAGTAAATACTTCCTCATGCTTTGCTTGTTTTAAATGTAATAATGAAATCCTGTTAATTGCGAAGACAAAGATAATTGAATGCGATATTGGCAATGTTAATTTCCTGTTAACATTTTTTATGATTTTATCAACATTTAAGGCACACTTAATGCAATTACTTAAAAAACACCTCTTTTATATACAAAATTTACAACACTTATCACATAGTTAATATAAGATAAATTGCTGAGTAACAGATTTTTTACAATTGATTTATACTAAAAACAGAATTTCTACAACATGGCTAATTTGTGTAAGCACTACATCTCTGATCATAGATTTATGATACTATAAATTAATAAGTTATACCTTTAAAAAACATTATAAAACTAGTCCGCATCTAACAATTAAACCAGGAACTATTAGCCACATATAAATTTGTTGATCAGATGCCATGTGTTGTTTAAAAACTCCCGCCATATTAATTAAACAATAAGACAATATTTGCTTTATGATAACCGGAATGGATTGGCCGGCTATCTGTAATCAATCCCGCTAAATTTTCCAAGCTGATTTCTGGCCAACTGCAGTTTGTCTGCCTATTCTAATCATTTCAATATGCCAATCAGCTAATTTTCTCATATCGCCCCTTTTGTTTAGCTTTGCCATAAAATCATAAAAGACTATATATAAAAATATGAACTACGATGTAATTGTTATAGGGAGTGGCCCGGGTGGTTATGTAGCTGCCATTCGTGCTTCCCAACTAGGTTTAAAAACCGCAGTAGTTGAAAAAGAATCGTTAGGTGGTATATGCCTTAACTGGGGCTGTATCCCAACAAAAGCATTACTAAAAAGCGCACAGGTATTTGAATATTTAAATCACGCGGCCGATTATGGTGTTACAGTTGAAGGCGGCGATGTAAATTTTGAAGCCATGGTAAAAAGGAGCCGCGGCGTTGCCGATGGCATGAGCAAAGGTGTTCAGTTCCTGATGAAAAAAAATAAGATTGATGTATTAACAGGCTTTGGCTCGCTTAAAGGCAAAGGCACAGTTGAAGTTAAAGGTGCTGACGGCACAACGCAGCTATACACTGCAAAACACATCATACTGGCAACAGGTGGCCGCTCACGCGAACTACCTAATATAAAACAGGATTACAAGAAAGTTATAGGTTATCGCCAGGCCATGATATTGCCTAAGAAACCAAAATCAATGATAGTGGTTGGCTCGGGCGCTATAGGTATTGAGTTTGCTTACTTCTACAACTCTATCGGCACTGCTGTTACTGTTGTTGAGTATTTAGATAACATTGTACCGCTGGAAGATGAAGAAGTATCAAGAACCTTAGGCCGTATACTTAGAAAATCAGGCATTAATATACTTACCGGCTCAACTGTTGAATCGGTTGACAGCAGCGGCGACTTATGCAAAGTAAGCGTAAAAACTGCTACCGGAACTGAAGTATTAGAGGCTGAGATCGTATTATCAGCCGTAGGTATCTCAACCAATATTGAAGGCATTGGCCTTGAAGAGGCGGGGGTTAAAACCGATAAAGGCAAGGTACTTGTTGATGATTTTTACAAAACCAATATTGAAGGTGTTTATGCCATAGGCGATATTGTTAAAGGACAAGCCTTAGCCCACGTGGCATCTGCCGAAGGCATTATCTGCGTTGAAAAAATTGCAGGCCACAATCCTGAGCCGTTAAATTATAACAACATACCGGGCTGTACTTATTGCTCGCCTGAAGTTGCTTCAGTAGGTTATACCGAAAAAGCAGCTAAAGAAGCCGGTTATGAGTTGAAAGTGGGCAAATTTCCATTCTCAGCATCGGGTAAAGCGAGTGCAGCAGGTGCAAAGGATGGTTTTGTTAAACTGATATTCGATGCCAAATACGGCGAAATTTTAGGCGCCCACATGGTAGGCCATAACGTTACCGAAATGATTGCCGAAATAGTTACAGCCCGCAAGCTGGAAGCTACCGGTCACGAGATCATTAAATCGGTACACCCTCACCCAACCATGAGCGAAGCAGTAATGGAAGCTGCCGCTGAAGCATACGGAGAGTGCATACACTTGTAAGTTAAGTCAAAATTCAAAAATAAAAAGTCAAAAAGACCGATGGTTAATAACTATCGGTCTTTTTATTTGTTCTTGAATTAGCTTTTCATTTTTGAATTTTTACTTTTGACTTTCTATGAAACTGCACACAATAAATACCGGTTTTTTTAAGCTAGATGGCGGCGCTATGTTTGGCGTTGTACCTAAAGCTATCTGGAACAAAACCAACCCTGCCGATGAAAACAACCTGTGTACCTGGGCCATGCGCTGTTTGTTGGTTGAGGATGGCGATAGATTGATATTGATTGATACAGGCATAGGCAATAAGCAGGATCAAAAATTCTTTAGTTATTATTATTTGCATGGTGATGCCAGTATGGATAGCTCACTGGCTGCTAAAGGATTTCATCGTGATGATATAACAGATGTATTTTTAACCCACCTGCACTTTGACCATGTTGGCGGCGCTGTTATAAGAGAGGGTGATAAATTGATACCCGCCTTTAAAAATGCTACCTATTGGAGTAATAAGGATCATTGGGAATGGGCCGTAAATCCTAATGACCGCGAGAAGGCATCGTTCCTGAAAGAAAACATTTTACCGATACAGGAAAGCGGCCAATTGAAGTTTATTACAGGTCAGGATAATGTAAGTTTTACCAGTAATATTAATGTAAAATTTGCATACGGGCATACCGAAGCCATGATGCTGCCGCTGATAAACTATAATGACAAACAAATATTATACATGGCCGATCTGCTGCCATCCGTAGGCCATTTGCCCATGCCCTATGTTATGGCTTATGACATGTTCCCACTAAAAACTTTAACTGAAAAGAAGATAGTATTAACAGAAGCACTGGAAAAAGAATACATTCTGTACCTGGAACATGACCCCATAAACGAGTGCTGCACCCTGCAACAAACTGAAAAAGGAATAAGATTAGGCAATACCTTTAAGCTAGGTGAACTGTAGTTTAAATATTAACAAGTGTTTTATAAATCGTCAGGATAAATTACTTAACAAACTCAAGGATATCACCCGGCTGGCAATCCAGGGCTTTACAAATAGCTTCAAGGGTTTCAATGCGTATGGCCTTTGCCTTACCCGTTTTTAGTATAGATAAATTAGAAATGGTGATGCCTACTTTATCGCTCAATTCATTTAGCGACATCTTTCTTTTGGCCATCATTACATCCAGGTTAATAATAATCGGCATAATTATATAGTTAACTCCTGTTCTTCTTTTAATTGTGCGCCTTGTTTAAAGGCTTCGGCAACTATCAGTACTAATAATCCGCAAATCAGCACTTCAAAATCATAAGCTGATGCATTTAAAATGGTTACAGGTGAATTTATAAGGCTTTTGCTAATGTAAAAAGCCGCCTGCTGAAAGCCATAATCCACTATAGTATAAACAATCAATAATAACCCTATCCGCCTAATCATTTCCAGGTGCTTGCTTTCAAAAATTGAGCCCTCATAAATACTATAAATAACCTTGTTAATAATATAAGCAATACTAGCAAGTATACTAAAACCAACAAAAGTCAAAATAATACTTAATGCAAAAAGCCACGACGACGTATTAATAAATTTAGCGTTAACCCTTACATTTGCATTAATGCTAATATCCTCAAGTGAATAATTATTGTTCACTTGCATATTTTCATCCCTGGTACCGGGTATCAAACGCGGATCAATAGCAGCACCAGGAAGAACCGAGGTAACAACGCCGGTCTCGTCCGTATCACCGCGAATACTATCCATAAGACCCTGGTAAAGCCCAGGCGCAGCATTCTGAAAAAACAACGCTGCAAATACTATATATACGGCTACTTGTAACAATCTAACTCTTTTCATTATAAATTATTTGATGATGCAAATCAAAGCTTAATTTATTACAATTCAAAATATATTTATCGAATTACAATAAATATTAATCACAATTCAACCCCATCAATATAACAGATGTTTATATAACTGGGCTTGTGGAAAAACTTTTACAGGTTGGGCTTATGTAAAAACAATATATTTTGTATCTTGAACACGTCCTGTAAATAAGGATTGCTGTGCTACTGCGGCAAACAAAAAAGACATCGGGATAAATGAAACTTTAAACCTAAATTATATATAAAACCGAGGCAATTTCACACCACAAAAACCGTGCAATAAATAGCATGTAATCAATATAATACACCTCTTTTATTAATATAAATTTTAGTGAAAATTTTTCATAACAATTTCGTACCTTTGCACGTTCAATTCTAAAAGTAAGAATCGAGGTTATAAAATAGATGAGACAACTCAAAATAACACAATCCATAACCAATCGTGAGTCACAATCTCTTGACAAATACTTGCACGAAATTGGTAAAGTTGACCTGATAACAGCCGAAGAAGAAGTAATATTAGCCCAAAAAATACGCGAAGGCGACCAGGCTGCATTAGAGCGCCTTACAAAAACCAACCTTCGCTTTGTGGTGTCTGTTGCTAAACAATATCAGAATCAGGGCTTAACCCTGGGCGACTTAATAAATGAGGGTAACTTAGGCCTTATTAAAGCTGCCAAGCGTTTTGATGAAACAAAAGGTTTCAAATTTATATCATACGCCGTTTGGTGGATCCGTCAATCAATTTTGCAGGCTATTGCCGAGCAATCACGTATTGTACGTTTGCCTTTGAACCAGGTAGGTTCATTAAGTAAAATAAGTAAAGCCTTCTCAAAACTGGAGCAGGAATACGAACGGGAGCCTTCACCTGAAGAACTTGCCGATATTCTGGAAACAACCGTTGATAAAATATCTGACACGCTGAGCAATTCAGGTCGTCATGTATCAATGGATGCGCCATTTGTACAGGGTGAAGAAAATACATTATTGGATGTACTGGAAAACCAGGAGCCAAATACCGATTCAATTTTAATTAATGAGTCGTTGTCAGAAGAAATAAAACGTTCATTATCTACACTTACCGAGCGTGAGCGCGAGATCATCGTATTATTCTTTGGCTTAGGCACTAACCATCCGCTTTCACTGGAAGAAATAGGTGAGAAATTTAACCTGACCCGTGAGCGTGTACGACAAATCAAAGACAAAGCGCTGCAACGCCTGCGCCATACTTCAAGAAGTAAGATATTAAAGTCATATTTGGGTTAATAAACGCAAATATTGTGTCTGTATGTGGATACGGATGAAAGAGTCCCGCTTTAATCAGCGGGACCTTTTTGTTTTATAGCTTTTCTTAATAAAACGGTCATGCTGAACTTGTTTCAGCACCTCACTGGACTGGTCAACAGCATGCAGGATACTTGGCACGTGGGATCCCGAAACAAGTTCGGGATGACGGGTTTTATAAATCCATCTAATTTACATCCCCTTCAAAACCCCAACAGCATACTCCACCTGTTCCGGATGTACATCCAAATGCAATACAAAACGTATGCGGTGAGTATCAGTTGGCAAGGCTTTTATCCCATGTTCAGCAAGCTTTGCTAAAACAATAGTAGCGGGTTCAATGGTATCAAACAAAACAATGTTGGTTTCAGCAGGCAAAACATTGCTTACCCATAGGCATTGGGTTAATGCTTCGCTCAATATCTGCGCATGAGCATGATCGATCTTCACCCTATCCACATGATGATCAAGCGCGTAGATACCAGCCGCGGCCAAAAAACCCGCCTGGCGCATGCCACCACCAAAAACCTTACGTATGCGGCGCGCATATTTAATGGTAGCCTTATCAGCCAAAAGAACTGAACCTACCGGCGCGCCCAACCCTTTTGATAAACAAACAGATATGCCATCGAAATATTGCCCGTAATCAGCGGCTTTATCACCAGTATGTGCAAGCGCATTGAAGATACGTGCACCATCCAGGTGCAGTTTTAGGTCTTTATTCCGGCATAACTCTGCAATAGGTTTTATCTGCGCCAGCGTATAACAACTACCACCACCTTTATTAACTGTATTTTCCAACGCCACCAAACTGGTATGCGGATAATGTATATTTTCCGCGTTTATCTCCGGCCCTATCATCTCGGCAGTTATAATACCGCGGTAACCATTCAGCAAACGGGTTGATACCGCCGAATTAAACGCTATGCCCCCACCCTCGTAACGGTAAATATGTGCGGTTTGGTCGGCAATAAGTTCATCAAGCGGCTGGGTGAAGCATTTTATGGCTATCTGGTTGGTCATGGTACCTGAAGGGCAAAAGATACCAGCCTCCATACCAAACATGGCGGCAGTCTTCTCTTCAAGCGCGTTTACAGTTTCATCTTCGCCAAAAACATCGTCACCAACACTGGCATTCATCATGGCATCCAACATTCCGGGTGTTGGCTTTGTAATAGTGTCGCTACGGAGGTCAACGGTCATATTATTTCCTTTAAAATTACGTTCTTTGTATTTTACATTATATGCGCCCAATTTTAATCATTTTATTTTTTATGTTGATAGGTATATCAGCAAAATCACAAAGCTGGGAACCCGGCTATTTTTACGATGTTAAAGGCAACAAAGAAATTGGCCTGATAAGATACAAAGGCACCGGAAACGGCCCAATTAAAGATGAAGGCTTTATTGAATTTAAAGCAGACAAAAAGGCTAATACTTTAACACTCAGCGCAAGCGACCTTAGTTCATTTGTTATGGGCAGGGATAGTTTTATAGTTGCCGCCGCGCCACGTACCGGAGCATGGTCAAAAAACGAAATTGATTTTGTGCTGGTGGCAGTGGATGCTGACAAGGAAGACCCCAAACTCTATATGTTCGAGGGTAAAGTTGGTGGCGGAGGTGGCGTACAGTCAAGCGTTGGCCTGGGTATAGGTGGCGGCTTTGGCGGCGGAGGTGGCGGCTTCGGCGGTGGTATAGGCGGAGGGATCTCAATACCTTTAGGCGGTGGCGGGCATAAGGCAACCAGCTATTTCTACGGTCGTAACACAGCTGAAATGAAAGAATTAACTCCGGCAAATTTTGTAGATGTAATGAGCAACATTATGGGCGATGAACCTGAAATAGTTGATGAGCTGCATCAAAACAGATACAGTTTAGGCAATATTGGTAAACTGATAGACAGGTTTTATAAGCTGCAGGCCGAGCACGGAGCACAGTAGTAGAATTAAGATGTAAGAGTCAAGAATCAGGAAAGAAAAATGCAGTTTCTTGATTCCTGACTCTTTCCTCAAATGCAGCTTCCTGGCTCTTGCATCTTGACTCCTGACTCTTTCCCCTTAAATGCTCTGCGCTATAACAAACCCGCTGGCCCAGGCCCATTGAAAGTTGTAGCCGCCCAGCCAGCCGGTGACATCCACACATTCGCCGCCATAGTACAGGCCGGGTACTTTTTTAACTTCAAGGGTTTTGGAGGATAGCTCGTCGGTTGATACACCGCCGCGCATAACTTCGGCTTTATCATAGCCCTTGTCCCCGGCTGGTTTTACTTTAAACTCGTGAATCAGGCTGCTGATATTCTCAATATCGGCTTTGGTTAATGAAGCCAGGTTCTTTTCAACAGGCAGTTTATCACTCAACGCCTCGGCAAATTTGCGGGTGTAAAGACCCGCCAAATAAGCCAGCAGCATCTTTTTACCATTCACTTCTTTTTCCTGCTGTATCAATTCCACAATATCCTGATTGGGTAACAGATCGATATAAATAAACTCACCCGGTTTCCAATAGGATGAAATTTGCAATATAGCAGGTCCGCTCAATCCCCAATGGGTGAATAAAATATTTTCATCAAAACTGATCCTGTCGTTCCACACCCTGCAAAAAATACTGTTTCCTGATAACTGTTCATACCATGGCTGATCTTTTCCGGTGATGGTTAACGGCACTAAGGCAGGTGCGGTATCGATAATTTTAAGGTCAAATTTGCGTGCTATGCTCAGGCCAAAATCTGTTGCACCTATTTTAGGGATCGGTAAACCGCCCGATGCAATTACTACTTTGGGCGCTTCAATGGTGTGCTCTTTCCCGTTTTTTTCATAGCTGATATGAAAACCGCTATCTATTTGTTTGATGTTTTTAACCGTAGTATCACACTGAATTTCCTGCCCTAATTCATAGCAAAGATTAGTGAAAACCTTAACCACATCACGGGCATTATTACTTGTGGGAAATAGCTGGCCCAATGTTTTCTCCTGGCCCTCAATGCCATAGGTTTCAAAAAAGCTGACAGTATCATCCACAGTCCACTGCGCGAAGGCCGACTTAGCGAAATGCACGTTAGCCGATATAAATTGCTGTGTCGATGAATACAAGTTGGTATAATTACACCGGCCTCCCCCACTGATCAGTATCTTTGCGCCTACCTTATCGTTCCGCTCCAGTATGAGTGTGCGCTTACCTAAAAAACCTGCCTGTACTGCGCACATTAGTCCGCATGCACCTCCGCCAATAATTATAGCGTCAAAATCTGTTTGTTTTATTAAATTTGTTGCCATGGACGATGTTGTGCAAATATCAGAATTTGGAAAGATACTTATCTTTTTAATAACAGGAATAATACTGGTATGCCTTATATTTTTTGTAAACCGGTTAATGTCGCCAAATCACCCTAATGCTGAGAAATTAAGCTCATACGAATGCGGTGAAGAACCAACAGGCAGCGCATGGCTGCCCTTCAATTCCCGTTTTTATGTTATCGCACTGGTTTTCCTGCTTTTTGAGGTAGAGATGGTGTTCGTTTTCCCCTGGGCTACTGTATTTGGCAGTCACGAGATCAATAATTTTGATCCGCGCTGGGGTATGTTATCGCTGATCGAGATGTTCGTGTTTTTAGGTGTGTTAATATTAGGTCTGGTATACGTTTGGTGCAAAGGCGACCTGGATTGGATAAAACCAAAGCCCATCACCCCAACAACCGATGTAAGGATCCCTATATCGCTGTACGATCAGCTGAATACCGAACAAAGCACATACGTTGTAAAGCAATTCAGCATGCAACAACCTGTTGCGGTCGCTGCTGTTGAAACTCCTACTGCGCCTGTTGCACAACCTATCAGGAAACCCATGTTTAAACCAACTTTTAAAAAGGCAAGCGATGAATGATATAACCAGCGAAAGTGGCGGCATGATGATTACCAAAATGAACGACCTGCTTAACTGGGCACGTTTATCATCCTTATGGCCATTGAGCTTTGGGATAGCCTGCTGCGCCATTGAAATGATGGGCTCATTCGCTTCAACCTACGACCTCGACCGCTTTGGTGTATTCCCGCGACCATCAGCACGCCAGGCAGATGTGATCATCATAGCCGGAACCGTTACCTTTAAAATGGCCGAGCGCATTAAACGCCTTTATGAGCAAATGCCCGAACCAAAATATGTGATCTCCATGGGCTCATGCTCCAACTGTGGCGGCCCCTACTGGCAGCATGGCTACCATGTGGTAAAAGGTGTAGACAGGGTGATACCTGTTGATGTGTATGTACAAGGCTGCCCGCCACGCCCCGAAGCGCTGATAGGCGCTATTTTGGAGTTGCAGAAGAAGATTGAAGGGGAAACGCTGGCGGGAAATACGGCAATTGTTTAGTAGCGTTACAAACGCTAACCAATATTAAGCACTCGTCGCAGACGAGCGCAATAACACAAATAATAAAAAAATAAAAAAACTAATTGCACTCGTTTATAACGAGCGCTTAAAATGGTCTTGCGTTTGCAACGCAAGATTTATATTTTAGTGAAAACTAAAACCGATGTCACATCAATACCGTGTCAGAAATCCTGAAGAAATATATTTTGTAACATTTACAGTAATTGATTGGGTTGATGTATTTACGAGGCCTGCTTACAAACAATTAATCACCGAATCTTTAACCTACTGTCAACAAAATAAAGGACTTGAAGTGCATGCTTTTTGCCTGATGACAAATCATATTCATTTACTTATTTCTGCGAATGCTCCTGCTAAATTGCCTGATATTATCAGGGATTTTAAAAAGCATACCAGTAAACAAATCATCAATTTAGTTGAACAGGAAAATGAAAGTCGCAGGGATTGGATGTTATATAGGTTTCAATATCGTCTAAATACAACAACCGCATAGAAAATTACAAAGTATGGCAGGATGGATATCATGGCATTGCCTGTGATACTGCTAAAATTCTTGTTCAAAAAATAGACTATATTCATAATAACCCTGTTAGAGCAGGAATAGTTGAAAATCCGGAACACTATATTTATAGTTCAGCCGCTAATTATTGGAGCGAAAAAGGGATAATGGATATTACGCCATTGGATGTTGCATATTATATTTCAAATATTTGAAGTCGCGTTGCAAACGCTAATCCATGTTAAGCACTCGTCACAGACGAGCGCAATAATATATATTAACGCGCTCCGTTGACTCACCCCGACTACGCTTCGCTGGTCGACCCTCTCTGTCGCAAGCGACAAAGAGGGTAAAAAAGTCCATTTTCTAAGCATTTTTATCACATTCTGGTCATCCTTTAAATCCTCTAAATCCCGGTTCTAAAATTCCTCTCAAAATCGTATCTTTGCGCCAAATGATAGCTATAAATAACCTTACGTTTGAGATTGGTGCAAGAGCCTTATATGATGAAGCTAACTGGCATATTAAACCTGGAGAAAAGATAGGCCTTATTGGCGCTAACGGAACCGGCAAAACCACGCTGCTTAAAATGATTGTAGGCGAGTACAAACCAACATCGGGCACTATATCAATGGCTAAGGACCTGACCATGGGTTACCTGAACCAGGATTTGCTATCGTATTCTTCTGATAAAACCATCTTACACGTGGCAATGGAGGCTTTTGAGCGCCAGAACCAATTGCATGATGAAATAGAAGTCCTGCTTAAAAAGCTGGAAACCGACTATACCGAAGATTTATTGCATAAGCTAAGCGACAAACAACATGAGTTTGAAGTGCTCGACGGTTACAGCATTGAATATAAAGCGCACGAAATTTTAGCCGGTCTGGGTTTTAGCGATGCTGAAACACAACGCAAGCTGAGCACCTTTTCGGGTGGATGGCGCATGCGTGTAATGCTGGCCAAGATACTTTTACAGGCACCGGATATCCTTTTACTGGATGAGCCTACCAACCACCTTGACTTACCATCTATCCAATGGCTTGAGGATTACCTGAAAGCTTTTGACGGCGCGGTGATCATCGTATCGCACGATAGGTGGTTTTTGGATAAGGTTATTAACCGTACTGTTGAATCGCGTAAAGGTAAGCTGACAGTTTACGCCGGTAACTACTCTTTCTATTTAGAGGAAAAAGCG
Source organism: Mucilaginibacter mallensis (assembly GCF_900105165.1). NCBI lineage: Bacteria > Pseudomonadati > Bacteroidota > Sphingobacteriia > Sphingobacteriales > Sphingobacteriaceae > Mucilaginibacter > Mucilaginibacter mallensis. The sequence continues at coordinate 1,850,397 of NZ_LT629740.1, read as the reverse complement.
CAACGTGAAGAAATTCAGCGTGGTGAGTTTAAGAACCAGCAATCAAAAATAAAACAGGAGGAACGTTTGATCGAACGCTTCCGTGCTAAGGCATCCAAGGCAAAAATGGCGCAATCGCGTATCAAGGCTCTGGATAAACTGGAGCGTGTGGATGATGTGGATGATGATAACCCATCGGTAAACTTCAGCTTCCGTTTCTCTAAACAATCTGGCAGGCATGTGGTAACTTTAGAGAATATCACTAAAAAATACCCTGCTATTGATATTTTAGACCATACCGAGGCAATTATTGAAAAGGGCGATAAAATAGCCTTGATCGGTGCCAACGGTAAAGGTAAATCAACCCTGTTACGTATTGTAGCCAGTGCCGATAAGGATTTTACCGGCAAGTTTGAAACCGGTCATAACGTTACGCAAACATTCTTCGCGCAGCACCAGTTAGAATCGCTGCACCTGGAAAGCCAGATCTTACAGGAACTACAAGCATTTGCGCCTAAACATAATGAAACAGAGCTGCGTTCTATATTAGGTTCGTTCCTGTTTACCGGTGATGATGTTTTCAAGAAGATAAAGGTACTTTCGGGTGGTGAAAAATCACGTGTAGCTTTGGCTAAGGCCTTAACCGCTGATGCTAACTTCCTGATACTGGATGAGCCCACCAATCACCTTGACATAGCGTCGGTTAATATATTGATACAGGCTTTAAAGCAGTTTGAAGGCACGCTGATCGTAGTATCGCACGATAGGTATTTCCTGGATAATGTGGCCAACAAAATATGGTTTATTGAGGATCAGAAAATAAAGATCTACCCAGGTACTTATGCCGAATACGATGAGTGGCAGGCAAAACGTAAGCTTGAACTAAAAGGCGCGCCCGCACCTAAGGTTGAAAAGAAAGAAGAAAAAAAACCTGAGCCTGTTAAAGAACAGAAACCACAATCAGAAAATAAATTCCAGCAATTAAAAAAACTGAACCAGGATCTTTCAAAAATGGAAGAGCAAATGAGCGAGCTTGAGCGTGCGGTTAAGCAGTTTGAAGCACAGCTGGCTGATGAAAAGCTGTATAGCGATGCTAACAAATCCAAAGAAGTAACCCGTAACTACGAGGCGAAAAAACTGGAATTAGGTGCCATACAACTCCGCTGGGAGGCTTTGGCTGAACAGATCATGGAATTAGAGGCATAAATATTCTTATATTGCCGTTCAAAACTTTGTGTCTCTTTGTGAATTTTTCTTTGTGCTCTCTGTGGTAGAAATTAACCACAAAGGTCACAAAGGTTTGCACAAAGAGCACAAAGGAAGAGTATTTTTTCTCATTCCATTATGAACAGGTACCTAAAAGTATTTTTGCTACTGCTTATTTCTGCAAAGGCATTCCCTCAAACTGCACAATACGATAACAACGTTTTTAACCCGGTTATAAAAAGCGTTGAGTTTTATAATACCAAAAAGAACCCATCATTTCCCATCATCAAGCTAAACTCCGGCGAACAAGTTGAACTTGAATTTGATGACATGCGCGGTGGATTGCACTACTACTATTATACCCTTGAACATTGCGATGGCGACTGGAACTCCTCCAACTTATCGCCTACCGAGTACTTGAAAAGCTTTAATGATGATAAGATACTGGATTATAGCTATTCATCAGCTACCTTTCAAAAATATACACACTACAGCATCAAATTCCCAAATGATAACATAGCACCCAAAATATCGGGCAACTATATTCTAAAGGTTTATGAGGACGACGATCAAACTAAAATGATACTTACCCGCAAGTTTTATGTGGTGAATGATCAGATATCCGTTACAGCTAATATTGTTCCCTCAGGCGATATCGATAGCAGGCAAACCAACCAGAAAATCAATTTTCAGCTTAATTACGGTGCATTAAGAGTACAAAATCCTAATACAGATATCCGCACCTGGGTGATGCAAAATGGCCGCGATGAAACCGGGCAGTTTACTACACAGGTGCAATATATACGTGGCTCACAGTTGATTTACGAAGATTTGGCTACTAATGATTTCCCCGGCAGAAATGAATTTCGCCATTTCGATTTTCGCAGCCTGAAATTAAATTCCGAAAGAGTAGCGCATATCTATAAAGATACCGCCAATACGGTTGTTATGCTAACCGACCAAAGCCGCAACCAGCCTAATTACACTTTTTTATATGATAATGATGGCAAGTTTTATATCATAAACCAGGAAGGTACCAACCCTACTGTTGATGCCGATTACGCGCATCTTTTTTTCAGCTTTAACACCACAAAAACAGATGCTGATGGCTCCCTATACCTCGTAGGTAAGTTTAATGACTACAAGCTTGATGAACATAGCAAACTGGATTATGATTCAAGAGGCAAATTTTACACCCACCTATTTCTAAAGCAGGGCGTATATGATTACATATATGTTTGGGTTGATAAGGCCACGAAAAAGCCTGATGATATCATTTTCGAGGGTTCTTACTTTGAAACGGAGAATAATTACCAGCTACTGGTTTATTACCATCCGCCTACAGCGAGATGGGAGGAATTGGTAGGGTATAGCACTTTAAATACAACTAAGAAGTAGTTCTTGAAGTGCGCTGGGTGTCATACTGAGCGCTAGTCGAAGTATGTGCGTGGGGACTCGCGTTGTATTTTTGAAGATAAAAATAGTAAATGAAACAATATTTTGTCTATATACTTCTTTGCGGCGATAACTCCTATTATACCGGAGTTACCAACGATTTAGAAAGACGAATATATGAACATGAAAATGGTCTAAACCCCGGATCATATACCTCTACAAGGAGACCTATAAAATTAGTTTTTCACGAAAGGTTTCCTGACGTTATACAAGCAATAGCTTTTGAAAAGCAAGTTAAAGGATGGAAAAGGACTAAAAAGGAAGCTATAATTAATGGCGATTGGCATTTGTTACCTGAAATATTCAAGGTTAAAAAGGCATAGCGTATAATCCCAACGCACATACTTCGACTACGCTCAGTATGACACCCTACCCACAAAATATGTTCAAGCCACTTGCGAAACACAAGTGGCTTGAATAATTGTCCTAAAAATCTATCGAATCCGTTAAATACAGGTTCCCTTATTTAGCATTCAAATTCGGCAGATCAGTGTTACCTTTTAAATATCTTTCTAAATAATAAAAGCTAACCTCGTTTATTAACAACCTGCTTTGCGGGTTATACCCTGCACCATGTGCGCCCGGTGGGTAAATACGCAGATCGGCATCTTTACCGGCATTGGTTAAAGCTGTTAACAATTGCATGGTATTGGCAGGGTGCACATTATCGTCGCTTAAGGAATGGATCAGTAACAAATGATCCTGCAAGCCTGATGCATGGGTCATGTTCGAGCTATTTTTGTAACCTTCTGCATTATCCTCTACTGTGCCCATATAGCGCTCGGTATAAATATCATCATACAAACGCCAGTCGGTAACCGGGGAGTTGGCTATACCCACCTTAAACACACCCGGATGGGTAAGCAATGTGTACGCAGTAATATAACCACCATAACTACCGCCCATAATGGCCATATTTTTGCCATCTACAAAAGGCTGTGTAGCCATGTATCTTGCTGTAGCAGCAAAGTCATAGCTTTCGTATTTGCCCAATTGTTTGTAAACAACTTTCATAAAGGCGCTGCCATAATTGGCAATTCCACGGTTATTTACGTTTACAACTATATAGCCATTCTGTGCCAGCCATTGTTCTGAAGTGGCATCAGAAAATCTATTAAATACCCCATGTGATTCAGGGCCACCATAAATAGATAATACTACAGGGTATTTTTTAGTTGGATCGAAATTAAATGGTTTTATCATGGAACCATCCAGTTCGGTACCATCTTCCGCCTTAAAGTGAAAAAGCTCCAGTGGTGAGTAAGCGTGTGTAGCTAAAAAGTCGCTTACACCCTTGTTTACTTCCAGTAATTGCAGGGTTTTGCCTTTATCGTTACATAAAGCAACTTGGGTTGGTGTGGTGGTATTGCTATACTTATCTATATAATATTTTGTATTGGGCGACATATCAATATCATGAAAGCCCGGTACAGGGTTCAATCTTTTCTTATCGCTGCCATCATATTTTATAGAGTAGAACTGCTGCTCAAGCGGCGATGCCTCTGCTGATAAATAATAGATAGTTTTATTATCAGGGTTAATACCACTTACTTTTATCATATCCCAATTACCTTTGGTTACCTGGTTTATCAGCTTGCCATCATAATTGTAACGGTAGATATGATAAAAACCTGAACGATCAGACACCCAGAAAAACTCTTTTGTTTTCTCAGGGAAATACAGCATATCATTTACATTGGTGTAAAAGTTTGAGATAGCTACCCAGGTAGTATTTTTTTCTTCTAAAACTACGTGATGATCACCTGTTTTCACATTGAAGAAATACAGTTTCATGTCGTTTTGCGCACGGTTTAAGGTAACCATGGCTAAAATATCAGGATCGCTTGTCCAGTACAAACGCGGAATGTAGAAATCACCTGTTTCATCCGGCGACAGCCAAACCTTTTTGCCTGAATTTACATCAATAACCCCTACCCTTACTTTAGGGTTCGGGTCACCTACCTGCGGTATGGCTATGTGTATGTTATTAGGATGTTGGCCCTCAAAATTAGTCATCTGGAAATCAGGCACCTTGCTATCATCAAATTGCCAGAAAGCCATGTATTTATTATCAGGCGACCAGTTCCAGGCCTGACTAACTTCCAGTTCTTCTTCATAAACCCAATCACCATGACCGTTAAAAATGCCGTTCTCGCTGGTACTGTCGTGGGTTAACTGTTGCTCCTGTCCGGTAGCGAAACTGTAAACGAACATATTGCCATCGCGCTCAATACCAACCTTTGTTCCGTCAGGCGATAACTCTGCCGAACGGGCATTTTTAGCAGCCACTTTCAGCTGTTTATTAGCCAGATCGTAGATATAATAGTCGGACACACCTGAGCGACGGTATTTTCTCCTGAAATTGGTTTTGAAAACCAGGTGCTGCGCATCCTTTGACCATTGAAATGATTCATATGCAAATGGTGTTGATGAGCCGGGCAGGGTGATGCCTTTGCTGATAAAAACATTACGTTCCTTTAGCGTTGCAGGGTCTTTGATATTGATCGAGTCGCCTTCAATAAAGGAGTATTGATTACCTCCGTTTATCCAGTTAACACTTTTAGGACCAGATTTTCCCTTTAATTTGCGCCCTGCTGCCGAAGCATCGGCCAAACTGCTGTAAGTTGCTTTGTTTTGCGCTATTGATTGATGAGGCCATAGCATGCCAGAAACGCAAAGGCACATGAAAGCACCCTGCCAGAACTTTTTATTCATAATGAGGAGTTAAAACGTGCTAAACTAACAGAATTTCCCTATATGAACAACATATAACCAAATTGTTATACTTAATTTTTTCAGCTTAAAACGTATATTTACAGCTAAAATAACCGACCAATGCAAGGAAAAAGCCCCCAGGACTCCTATACGATAATGAATGAGCTGGTATTACCCAATGATACCAATACGCTAAATAACCTGATGGGTGGGCGTTTATTGCACTGGATGGATATTGCGGCAGCCATATCGGGTCAAAAACATTGCAACCGTATAGTGGTAACCGCCTCGGTTGATAATGTATCCTTTAAAAACCCTATAAAGCTGGGTGACGTGATCAGCATTGAAGCAAGAGTAACGCGTGCCTTTAATACTTCGGTTGAGATCAGGATGGATGTATGGGCGCAGAACATACCATCGGGCACACGAGTAAAAAGCAATGAGGCTTATTATACTTTTGTGGCGCTTGATTCAAACGGTAATACCGTATCGGTTCCTGAACTGATCCCCGGTACAGATGAAGAGATAGCTTTATACGATGGCGCCCTTCGCCGCAGGCAATTGCGCCTTATACTAAGCGGCAAAATGAAACCCGATGATGCTACGGAACTAAAGGCTTTATTTTTCGCTGCACAGCAATAGCATTATGGCCGCCAAGAAGAAACTCCCCTCACCCATTACCATACTTTTTATAGTAATTGTTATAGCGGCCATAGCAACCTGGCTTTTACCTGCCGGCGAATATAATTCACTTACTTATAGCAATAACACTTTTACAGTCTCGACTGCTGCCGGCGATAAAACACTCCCTGCCGCGCAGCATACGCTCGATAGCCTTAAAATACTGATAACGCTTGATAAATTTAAAAGCGGCGATATATTTAAGCCCGTTGCCATACCCGGCACCTATCATAAAATTAAAAGTAATAAGCAGGGCATCACTGAAGTGATAGAAGCACCGGTAAAGGGTTTGTATGATTCCAGCGACATTATATTTTTCCTGCTTTTTATAGGTGGCTTTATAGCCGTTTTACAGGAGACGGGGGCTTTAGAGCAAGGTATTGCCGCGCTATCTTACCGAATGAAAGGGCAGGAAGCATGGCTGATAATAATTATTACTTTCTTTTTTACTTTCTGCGGCGCGGCTGAAGGTATGGCTGAAGAAGGGCTTGCTTTTTATCCCATATTGGTACCACTATACTTAGCCGCGGGTTATGATCTGCTGGTACCATTAGCAGTAATATTCGCCGGGACAAATACCGGCAATATGGCTTCCTTTAGTAACCCATTCTCTACGGTTATTGCTTCCAATGCGGCTGGCATCAGCTGGACAGACGGCTTTACAGAGCGCGTAGTTTTCTTCGCAATAACTACAGCTATTACTATTTGGTATATTGTACGTTATGCCCAAAAGGTAAAAAAGGACCCGGCTGCCTCGCTTGTTTACAGGTTTGATGGCGCGGTTACCTCGCCATTCGCAGCTCTTGAACATGTGGAGGGCGCAAAAGTAAAACTGGGAGCAAAAAATGGCTTACAGATCTTCATTTTCCTCGCGGCTATCGGCCTGATGATCGGTGGATTTATCGCGGGCTGGTCGATGACAGCGGTAACAGCTTTGTTTGCAGTCGCGGCGGTATTAATGGCTGTTATAGGCCGGATACCCGAAAAGGTATTTATTCAGAAATTTATTGAGGGTGCAAAAGCGCTCTTATCCGTAGTACTGATAGTTGGCGTGGCCCGCGGTGTTACCTTTATTTTAAACGATGGCCATATCAGTGGTACGCTGCTGTACTATTCGGCTATGCTGGTGGGTAAAATGCCGGGGGTCGCATTTATACTAATGATGCTGGTATTGTATATGGTGTTTACGCTGTTTATCTCCTCATCATCGGGCATGGCGGTACTTACTATGCCTATATTTGGTTCGCTGGCGGTAATAATTGGTGTACCAGGTAAAGAGATCGTTAATGCATACCTCTTCGGCATGGGTATTATGGGGCTCGTCACGCCCACGGGCATGATGCTTCCATCGTTGGATATTGCAAGGGTAAGCGTTAAGGCCTGGCTGCGCTTTGCCTATCCGCTGATGATATTATTACTTATTGTTTCGGCGATATTTTTGGTGGTTGGGGTGTTGTAGTTTGTTGTTTGTTGGCGACAACGCCAACAAAGAGCGAACAAAATATGTAATTGATTATTATGACTAAACCTTACAGAGTTTTAACAATAATTGTAGTGGTACTTTTAGCATTAACTACCTTACACTTTGGTATTAAGTACTTAGGGGAATCGATACATCAAAAAGTTATTGCACACAAAAAAATGTATTGTTATGAAACTTATCACGAGGGTTATGTAAACCCAGCTATGTTTGTTAGAGATGAGTCTTTATGCGATTCATTGAAGCAATTCTACCAAAAACTAGAAAAAGGGATTCTAAGACCATATTTTAATTTTCAACCTTTTCTTGTTCCTTTAGATACCTGTGTTTATGTTTTAGGCTATGGTAAAGATTCAAGCATGGCAAAAATCGCTTTCTTTTACCAGTATAAAGGCCGGCATTTGTCGGCAACAGGTTATGTATATGCTCATACTTTGCATGAAAAGAGGATGTATAATGTAAAGAAATAATAAACAGCTTTTCCCATTTTAGCTTCTACCCTACTGTCATTTCGACCAGGTACGAGGAGAAAACTTATTCGATATACATATGGCGTATAGGTTCTCTCACTAACGTTCGAGATGACAAATACTTTTAAATGGGCATTCTATCTTTCTAAAATTCACTACATTTACCTAAACCTAAATAAGTTATGAAAAGATACCTGTTGCTTTTCGCGATGCTTTCGTTGCCGTTTATTTCACGTGCCGGCGCTAAGGATATAATGCCTGCCGATACCACATTGCACGTTGCTGCTCCGCATGATACCTTGCGGGATGGCTCATCCTACGAAAAAGCCATTATGATTGAGGCTACTACTGATTTCCAGGGTGTGAAAGATGAGTATGCATGGCTCAGGAAAAATTATCCGGGCAGTAAAACTACCAAGCAAGTATTAATGATGCACGATCAGAAGTCCTTTGATGTGCTGCACGTTATTACCGCAGATGGTAAAGAAATAGAGGTGTATTTTGATATCAGTAAATCGTTTGGGAAGATGTGATAAATAAAAAAACATGTCATTGCGAGGAGAAACGACGAAGCAACCTCGTCGCGTGTATATTGAACGCGACGAGGTTGCCACGCTATCGCTCGCAATGACATCTGGTAATTATAATGACTATTGAACTTACGCCATCTCCTCTTTTAATATCGTTAACGTATTCCCATTTTCTACATTACCAAAAAACGATACGCCAGCGGCACCATTCTTAAGCGCGTATTGAATACCCTGGCGGATCTCATCATCGCTTTTGAAATCCGACAAATATAAGCCTGCATACAGCGGAAATTTACCTGCTAAAAAGTGTGTTCCTTCTTTAACGGCATCGCCTATCCAGCTTACTTTTTCTTTATAAAAACCATGGTATATCATGGGGCAAACACCATCGAGGTTCCAGTTTGTCCAGTCCTGCCTTACGTTACGGCGGGCAACTTCGGGGGTCGGGAACACAGCTGCGGTTATCTTTTTCTTTTTGTCGTGGGCGATATCGCAAAGGCTGTTTACCACCCTGTTGATATTGCCATACCTGAATAAGCGCCATGAAAGGCTGGCCGACGGATATTGCAGCGAAGTTACATCAATACCATACTGATCTTTAAAATGGCTCTGGCACACATCGCAATAGCAAAAATCATAAGCTGGCAATTCCGTGGTTTGGTCGAGGTTGTAATGCTCCCAAAGATTTACCGGTAATATTACATCGCAATAGCGCACATAATCAAGGTGGATGCCATCTATATAATCCTTGTCCAATATATCGGTTACCTGTTGTTCTAAATACTGCTGTACTTCGGGGCGCGATGGGCATAACCAACGGTAATAATTCACATATGGCGGATGATCGGCACATGACTCACCATTCCTGTTCTTGCTATACCATTCCGGGTGAACGGTTACCAGCTCGGCACGGTTAAAGGTCCACATCCAGCGGTGAGCTTCCAATCCCTGCGCCTTTGCCGCGCGGAAATGTTTTTCGCTATCAGCCTCAAAAAAAACAGCATGAATACCGGCTTCCTTAAAAGCGGCATACCGCTTGTTAAGCATCTCCGGCGTATCTTTTGGGTCAGGGCCTATCCATACCCAATTTTTTATTTTTTTCTTTTTGGGCGATGCCAGATTTGCGGCCGCATTAGTTGTTAACGATAGTTGAGTAGCTACTCCTGCCAGCAGCCCGGCCTTTATAAATTCGCGCTTATTCATGTGATCTGTAGTTTATTGACTGTATGAGTCCTTCCTGGTTAATTGTCCAGGTTATTTTATCCTTATCATCGGTAATTAAGCCCATAAACTGGTGCTTAGTGGCTTCGAGTTGAAGCGTATTAGCCTGCTCGTTTACCGTTACCCTATCAGTAAGGCCGAGTTTATCGAGCGATAAAGCATATTCCCCATGTTGCCTGAACCACTCCTTTTCGCGGTAATAAATGAGCCATAAATAACGCTTTTGCTGTTCGGCATATGGCATAGTAAAGGTAACGTTATCATTGCTTTTGGTAAATAACAGGTATCCCCAGCGCTCGGGCATGTGCATAGCAATAAGGCCCTGCGGCGACCATACCCAATTGTGCTCCGGTTTATTATTGCCATTGCTATCCTTATCTTTTACATATTTACCGTTTATGGCTTTGGTATCCCACTCAACCCTCGAGAAATTAATACGCCATAGGGTACTGTCTTTTGGCGGGCGCGTATTCCAGCCTGTGCTTATTGACCTGAATGGGATGGCCATTTCTACCGTCCAGCCCCTATCTGTATCTGATGCATTATTAACGGTGCCCTGTACCTTAACTACCGACCGCATACCAGCAGCGTCCCAGCTAACCATAGGGTTACCGCTAACATTATAGGGTTTATTTAGAAACAGATCGAAGAGGGTATTTATGGCATTAACCTCTATCTCAAAATACTGGTGAGTAGTATTATTGGGGTTGATAAAGATCTCGAAATCATTATCATAATAAACAATATCATCATGATGTGTTTGGTAAGCCCACAGGTTTGGCTCCTGCAGTTTTGCAGCAATATACAGGCAGCTATCATCCCAAAGCATTTTTACCTGTGTTTTCAAGTATGGCTTAGGTTTCAGATCGCCCTCAATGTCCTGAAACTCCGCTGTCCAGGCCGCCTTTTGCCAAACCGCGTCATTAATATCGCCATCAATAACCGGTGGCGTATCAACATGGTGGATAACATAATTATCGGGCACGGTAAAAAGGTTTTCCAATCCTTTAAACGGCGATTGAGCTATTGCAGCAGGCACGGCAGAAAAAAACAAACCCGTTATTAATATACCTGTATAAAAAAGCGGTTTAACCCTTGATGTGTTAGTCATTGGGTTAAAATTAGTATTTTTTCACACAATTTAACAGGAAGATACTCCCTTATAACAAATATGTAGTACTTATTTAGGGTGATATTCGCACTTAGCTTCCCAGCTCAATGATGCGATCAAACTCCTCTCGTTTAAGTCCCATTACCGACAAACGACCTTGCCTTACCAAGCCAATATCCTTCAATTGCGTATCGGCTTTTATTTGCTCCAGTGTTACCGGGTTTTTCAGGCTTTCAACCGGTTCAAGGTCAACAACTACCCAGTTTGGATCTTCGGTAGTTGGGTCCTGGTAAAACTCTTTGGCTACTTTGGCTATACCTACAACAGCTTTACCCTCGTTGCTGTGATAAAACAGCACCAAATCGCCTTGCTTCATTTCTTTCAGGTTATTGCGTGCCTGGTAGTTACGCACGCCATCCCAAAAGGTACGGCCATCCTGGTTAAATTTTTGCCAGCTGTATTTTACGGGTTCACTCTTAACAAGCCAATAGTTCATTAGTATCAGAATTAAATTGAAGTAAAGATGTTAAAAAGAGATGATAATTTAAAGATGAATTTATGCAGACGTGTAGATGCAATCTACATGCATATTAGTCCGAAGTCAGGAGACTTCGGACAGCGCCTTGTCTTAGTTACTGATCGATTCCCTCTTAAATCTTCGCTTATATCTGGGAGTGCGTAATTGCAGTGATAGTTCTTTGGAGATTTTATCGTCATTAGCTATCAAACGTTTTTCCTGAACGGTGGTACTGATTAGTATTCCTGCAGATAGCAACACTATATTTTTGATAATGTACTGACCCAGCAAAGTTGGTGCAAACAAATTTGTTGTCCACGTTTCGTCAGGGAAAAAGAATAATGGCAGTGCAGTACCGGCCATCTGAAAATAAAGTAGCACCAGTATAAAGCTCAACCGGCGTTTAAATATTAAGCCTAATCCAATAATACATTCCCAGCAGGCCAGTATCGGAAGTGAGACCACTGGTTTGATATAACCAAAGCTTAGCTTTAAAATAGTTTTACCTGCTATAACTTCCGCGGCACTTAAGCCATGAAAGAATTTAAGTACACCAAACCAAAAGAAGACAATTCCGAGTGATACCCTTAAAATATCCATGCCATTCCTGGCTTTCCATTCAACTATAGTGGCTTCAGTAGCGATTACAAATTTGACTATTCTACGTATCATAGGTATGGCCCATCCTGATTAAACTTTTGCCGGCTATATTTTACGGATTCACTTTTAATAAGCCAATAGTTCATTTGTATAAGTATTATGAGGGGTAAAGATGTTAAAAAGAGATGGCATTGTAAAGATGAATTTATGCAGATGTGTAGACGCAGTCTACAGGCATAATGGTTCGAAGTCAGAGACTTCGAACAGCGTTTAGTGCAATATTTTAAACATCAACTCTTTCATCAAAGCACCATCATCAGCAGTTGATTCAACGCCCTTACTTTTCAGGTCGTACTCGCGCAGGTAACTGATGATCTGCATGGTTTTGCCGTAGCTGTAACTGCGGGCAGCCATTTCATAGTCCTTCACAAAATATGGGTTTACACCCAGTTCGCGGGCAAGGTTTTGTTGCGATTTATCCTTTACATAATGGTAAGCCAATACCTTACTGAAATAGTTATTCAGGTTACCCAGCATTAATACTATGGGGTTGGCTTTGGGGTTGGCCTCAAAATAATTGATAATGCGGTTTACTTTTAACACGTCTTTTTTACCAAGAGCGGTTTGCAGTTCAAACACATTATATTCCTTGCTTATACCGATGTTGTTTTGGATGAGATCAAGTGTGATCTCCTGACCGGGTGCTATATTAAGCATCAGCTTTTCCAGTTCATTGGCAATTTTTGAAAGATCGTTGCCCAGATATTCCGAAAGCATTAATGTCGCCTGCTGATTTGCCTTATAGCCTTTTTCATTTATGAAAGTTTCTATCCAACCGGGGATCTTACTATCATACAAGGGCGCCGACTCGTAAACCAGGCCATGTTTTTCAATTGCCTTGTATGTTTTTTTGCGTTTATCAAACTTGCCGTACTTATAGCAAAACACCAGTATGGTGCTTGGCAGCGGATTTTCAAGATAGTTTAATAAAGGGTTAATGCTTTTTTTATCGTCATCATCCTTACCCCATTTCATTTCCTGGGCCTCTTTTACCAGTACCACCTGGTAGTCGGCCATCATGGGGTAGCGCTTGGCAGCGTTTAGTACCGTCATTACATCGGTATCCTTACCATAAAGCACCGTCTGGTTAAACCCTTTTTCTGCCTCTGATAAAAGCTTATGCTCAACATAACTGCCTACCAGATCAATATAATAAGGTTCCTCGCCGTGCAGCAGGTACACAGGTTTGTATTTACGGTTTTTAAGATCTTTTAGTATATCCTCAGCAGCCATTTCAAAGTCAAAAATCAAAAGTAAAAATTCAAAAGCAATAGCGGAGGCTAAATCAAAAGTAAAAATTCAAAAGTCAAAAATATAGCTGCTATCATTCACTAAAATACCAATAACCATTTTGAATTTTTACTTTTGACTTTTGACTTAAATGCATGGATCAGTTACAACCGCTCACACTCCCGCCCTATCCTTTTAAAATAAGCGATAAAGATGGTGTGCTGACCATGTTTGACGAGATCCGGAAAAAGCACATTATCATCACTCCTGAGGAATGGGTGCGCCAGCATTTTGTGCAATACCTCATCAACCAAAAAAACTATCCAAAAACACTGATAAAACTGGAAGGCGGCCTTAAACTGCATGGTATGGCAAAACGCACCGATATAGTTGTGTTTAACCCTGCCGGGGAAAAGATATTAATGGTGGAATGCAAGGCGCCATCGGTAAGCATTAACCAAAAAGTATTCGACCAGATTGCGCGATATAACATGACGCACAAAGTAGCGCTGCTTGCCGTGAGCAATGGCCTGCAACACTACTATTGCAATATTGATTTTGAGGCCAGGCAATATGAGTTCATAGAAAACCTGCCCGATTACAGGGAGGTTAATACTCTTTAAACAGAGGTTGCAAGCGTGCTAATTTTCTCAAAAAGTTCATCAGGCTTAAATGGTTTTGATACATAATCATTCATCCCCGAATTAAAAACTCGCTCGCGTATATCAAACAAAGCTGATGCAGTAAGTGCTATGATGGGAATATTCGCCTTTTTAGGGTCGTGCATTTTCCTTATTTCAACGGCTGCATCAAAACCATTCAGTACCGGCATTTGCAGGTCCATTAATATAATATCGAAATCGCTGCTTTGTACCAGTTCAACCGCACGTTCGCCATTCTCCGCAATAGTTGGTGCCATGTTCCATTTTGAGAAAAGCTTTTTCATCAGCATTACGTTTACCAAATTATCTTCGGCTATTAATACACGCAAGCTGCTTAAACTATCGTTATTTTGAAGTTGCGCCTGTTTGTCTTCATCGCAGTGTTTAACGTTTCCTGCTGATACCGGGATCTCCATAGTAAACGAAAACTCCGAGCCTTCATCAACCTTGCTGGATACATTTATCTTTAATCCCTGTAATTCCAACAAGCGTTTTATAATCGCCAGGCCTAAACCTGTGCCGCCATACTGACGTGTTGCACTGATCGATTCCTGCGCAAATGGCTCAAATATGGCATCAAGGTTATCCTTGTTTATACCTATACCGGTATCCTTAACCATAAAATTCACAATAATGGAATCCTGCTTGTCTTCAACACAGGTAACATTTATCCATATATTACCTTTTTGGGTGAATTTTATGGCATTATTTACTAAATTATATATGATCTGCGCTAAACGTGTTGGATCACCGGATACTATTTTATTATTGAGCGTACAGTCAACATCAAGCTTATATAACAATCCCTTTTCTTCGGCCTTTAATTTTTGAGCGCCACAAATGCTTTGGATTAACTCAACCAAATTAAATTTAACCTGATCAAATACCAGTTTACCCGATTCTATTTTATCATAATCAAGCACATCGTTTACAATGCTCAGCAAATTGGTTCCTGAATATTTTAATATCTCCAGGTTCTCTTTTTGGTCATTTCTCGGGCTGTTCATTAAAAGCAGGTTGGTCATTCCTATAACCGCGTTTAATGGTGTCCTGATCTCATGTGACATGGTTGACAGGAACTCCGATTTTACTTCTGAGGACTTCTCGGCCCTTTTAATGGCTATTTCCAGTTGGGCATTTAACTCACATTGTGCTTTACTGGTTTTGTTAAGCTCTTTTATATTATTGTAAAAAGCACTGTAAAAGTGGCTGTGCATATAAAGTAACAGCACAAAATTGGCAATAATAGTAATAATAACCGTTGACTGATTTACTACCTCAGGCTGAAATGCGATATGATAAGGCATATTATACTGAATTGCCAGAAAAACCAATACTGCCACTATATTTATCATGGAGTAAAGTATCCCAAAGGCACGCCCAAGCATATAGAAACCGAAAATTATCACCAGTATAACTATCTGAACAGTAATAATATTTACATCCTGCAAGGTGATATAAATATTACCCAAATTAAGCAGTGTTGCCTGTATAAGCAAAGCATGTGATATGAATTTCCAATTTGGTTTATAGGTAAGTACCTTAAAAGAAACACCACATGATACCATCAAAATTATAATGATGGCTGTGTGTATTGGCTTGTGCTGAAAGTAAAGATTACCTGAAAGAGTGGCAAGCGCTACAAAAACTACCCCTAAACCATAATATAACAAACGGATACGGGCCTGATCAAGTACTGATTGGTCGTCTGAAAGTATATTATTAAGTGAGACATTTAAAAAATCCGGCTTTTTTCCCATGCCATTCTAAAAACAAAAATTGATAATAAAGGGTGAAGGATTTGATTAAAACACTACCGGGGTAATAGTACTGCTTTAATCAAATCCTTCACCCTTTCTACCATTTTATGCAATTAGTAAGCCAAAGAGGAAAGGCTCTCCTCCAGAAGTTTCAACTTAGCTTCGGCATCATTTTTTTTCTTTAACTCAACCTCAATTATTTCAGGTTTAGCATTATTCATAAAACGCTCATTACCAAGCTTTGCGTTAACTGATTTTAAAAAACCGTCGAGATATTCCTTTTCTTTCAGCAAACGGGCACGTTCCGCAACGGGATCCACGCTTTCATTTAGGGGAATATAAAATTCATCCGTGTGTACCATAAAGCTGATAGCGCCGCTTATTTTATCATCAACAATACTTAATTCGCTTATATTAGCCAGCTTTGCAATGATGGGTTCATAAGTTTTATAATTAAGCGCTGAACCCGATTTTAGCGATAGCCCCAATATTTCTTTTGGCGAAATTTGTTTACTGTTTCTAATATTTCTTATTTGCGCTATTACTTGTTTTACGCTCTCAGTTTCGGTAAGTAACTGGGTATTAGTTTCCCCATTGTTAGGCAATTGCGCAACAATACAACAATCCTGCTCGATCCTTTCCCCAAATAGCTCATCATGCCAAAGTTCCTCAGTAATAAAAGGCATAAACGGATGGAGTATTTTCAGAATATTTTCAAAGAAGGAAATGGTTTTCTGATAGGTCTCACTATCGATCGGATGCTGATAAACAGGCTTGATCATTTCAAGGTACCATGCACAAAAATCGTCCCATACCAGCTTGTAGGTAGCCATTAATGCTTCCGATAACCGGTATTGCGCAAAGTCGGCCTCAATCTCAACCAAAGCCTGGTTAAAGCGGCTATCAAACCATTCAATAGCTATTTGATTAGGGTTTGGTAAGCTGTTATCAACCTCCCAGCCTTTAATTAACTTAAAAGCGTTCCATATTTTATTAGCAAAGTTACGGCCCTGTTCGCAATAGCTTTCATCAAACATCAGGTCGTTACCCGCAGGTGAACACAGCAACATACCTACCCTTACGCCATCGGCGCCAAATTTTTCAATCAGGCCGATAGGATCAGGTGAGTTACCTAGTGATTTAGACATCTTTCTTCCCAGCTTATCGCGAACGATACCGGTTAAGTAAACGTTTTTGAACGGCACCGCGCCCCTGAACTCATGCCCTGCCATAATCATTCTGGCTACCCAGAAAAACAAGATCTCGGGTGCTGTTACCAGGTCGTTAGTTGGGTAATAATAATTGATATCAGCATTATTCGGATCTTTAAAACCATCAAAAACTGATATCGGCCACAACCATGATGAGAACCATGTATCAAGAACGTCTTCGTCCTGGGTTAAGTCTACTGTTGTGAGTTGAGAGTTGTCAGTTGTGAGTTTTTGAGCCTCAACCAACGCTTCTTCTGCTGTTTTAGCAATCACATACTGCCCGTTTGGTAAATACCATGCCGGTATCTGTTGCCCCCACCAAAGCTGGCGACTGATATTCCAGTCGCGCACGTTCTCCATCCAGTGACGATAGGTGTTCTCAAATTTTTCAGGGATTAGTTTTATATCGCCATCCAACACATAATCAAGCGCAGGTTTAGCCATCTCACCCATCTTGCAAAACCATTGCATAGATAGTTTGGGTTCAATAACCGCGTCGGTACGTTCTGAAAAGCCAACTTGAGATTTATATTCTTCAATTTTCTCTAATGAACCAGCGTCCTCTAATAGAGTCGCAATTTTTTTACGGGCGATGAAACGATCCTCGCCAACTAATATCTGCGCTTTTTCATTCAGTGTGCCATCATCATTTAAAATATCAATAACCGGCAGGTGATGTTTCATCCCCAGCTCATAGTCATTCAAATCATGCGCAGGCGTAACCTTTAAACAGCCAGTACCAAAATCCATGGTAACGTATTCATCTAATATAATAGGTATCTCCCTGTTAATTAAAGGAATAATAGCTTTTTTGCCATGCAGGTGAAAATATCTCTCATCATTCGGGTTGATACAGATAGCCGCATCAGCCATGATAGTTTCAGGGCGGGTGGTAGCGATGGTTAGGAAGTCGGAAAGTCCGGAAGATGGTAAGTCCGCAAGATCGCTTTCGGTCTTCCCGTCTTTCGGACTTTCGGACTTAACAGCATACTTAATATAATAAAGCTTCTGATTTACTTCCTTACGAATAACCTCTTCATCTGATACGGCAGTTTTTCCCTGCGGATCCCAGTTTACCATGCGCACACCTCTATATATCAGGCCTTTTTTATATAGATCAATAAAGGTATCTATAACGGCTTCCGATAGGTCATCATCCATTGTAAAACGGGTGCGGTCCCAATCGCATGACGCGCCTAATTTTTTAAGCTGATCGAGTATAATACCGCCGTATTTCTCTTTCCATTCCCAGGCATAGCTTAAAAACTCAGCCCGGGTAAGATCTTTCTTGGCTATGCCACGCTCTTTTAGCATGGCCACCACCTTTGCTTCAGTGGCTATGCTGGCGTGGTCGGTACCCGGTACCCAGCAGGCATTTTTACCCTGCATACGGGCACGGCGAATGAGCACATCCTGTATGGTATTATTTAACATATGGCCCATGTGCAAAACGCCGGTGACGTTTGGAGGTGGCATCACGATAGTATAAGGCTCACGCTCATCAGGCACCGACCTGAAAAACTTGTGCTGTAACCAATAGCTGTACCATTTATCCTCTGCTTCCTTAGGCTGATATGTTTTATTAGAAATACTCATAGGGTGCAAAAATAATTATTTTTAGTTCATAGTTGATGGTTCATAGTTGCATTTAGTTTTTTTTATAAAAGATTATTACTCTATTTCCATGATCTTGCTATGAACTATGAACCATCAACTATCATCCCAATTTTCTGCAACAATAATTTTACAAAAGCGCTGTTATACATACAAATGCACTCATTTTCATGAAAACATTACCTGTAAGGCCTTTAGTACATTACATCCTTAAAAAATCGGGGGTGTATGCTATAATTAATTGGTTTAATCGTTAGTGACATCCCCCTGCTTCACTCGTATTACCGATAAATTATTATCTTTAAAAGTTTAATCATGATCTCATTATGAATGTAAAGCCCTTTAACCTGGTGCTTGCCGGTGCATTATGCCTTTCGGTAAGCGCTTTTGCCTTTGATGGCGGTAAAAATCCTAAAACAAATCCTGTTCACCCTAAAAAATTTATTGACCCGGCTAATATGGACCAATCCATTAAACCCGGCGACAATTTTTTTGATTATGCCAACGGCAACTGGATAAAGAACAATCCTATCCCCGCTAAAGAAACCCGCTGGGGAAGTTTCAGCATATTGCACCAGGATAATACCGACAAATTATTAAAACTGCTGAATGAGGTTAGCGCAACTCCCGGCCAGCCAAAAGGAAGCCTGAAACAACGTGTGGGCGACTTGTATGCAAGTGGTATGGACACCGTTACAATTGATAAACTGGGCTACACGCCTATAGCAGGTGATCTGGCACGTATTGATAAGATAACCGACCTGAATGGCATTATCAGTGAAATAATATATGAGCGTTTAAACGGCATAGGAAGCCCGCTATTTGGCTTTGGTGTGGGCCAGGATGATAAACATCCTAATAAAAACATAGTGAACTTTAACCAGGGCGGCACAAGCCTGCCGGATCGTGATTATTATTTAAAAAGCAGTGCACGCAATCAGGCTATTCATGATGCTTACACAAAATACGTTACTACCCTGTTTACATTAACAGGAACCAATGCCGATGATGCAGCTAAAAATGCATCGACTATATTCAATTTTGAGAAAGTACTCGCTAAAGCGCAGTTAAGCCGTGTTGCCATGCGCGACCCTAATGTCACTTATAATAAATACTCGGTGACTTATTTCAGCAGCATTACCCCGCATTTAAACTGGGCGCAATTATTAACCGCGTTGAAAACACCGGGCCAGGATACCGTATTGGTTGCCGAACCTGCATTTTTTATGGCTGCTGATACTTTGTTGGCTTCTACCCCCATATCAGATCTGAAAGTATATTTAAAATGGAATATCCTTAAAGGATCAGCTGGTGCGTTAAGCGCTCCGTTTGTAAAAGCTAATTTTGATTTCAGCGCCGCTTTAAGCGGACAAAAAGTGCAGACACCACGTAACGAGCGGATGTCGGGCCTGGTTGATGGTAGTTTGGGTGAATTGTTGGGGCAATTATATGTAGAAAAATACTTTACACCTGCCGCCAAGCAATATATGATTGACCTGGTGAACAATCTAAAGGAAACCCTGGGCGACCGTATTAAACGCCTTGATTGGATGAGCGACGAAACCAAACAGCGAGCACTTAAAAAATTAGCTGCCTTTACCGTAAAGATTGGTTATCCTGATAAATGGCAAACTTATGATGGTGTTGTAATTGACCGTAACGATTATATGGGCAACCTAAGACGTTTAAGTACATGGAGATATAATTACAATGTTAGTCAGCTTGGTAAACCTGTTGATAAAAAACGCTGGGGAATGACGCCGCCAACAGTTAACGCTTACTACAACCCTGCAAATAATGAGATCGTTTTCCCTGCCGGGATATTACAGTTCCCTTTCTTTGATTTTGGTGCCGATGATGCTGTTAACTACGGTGGTATAGGCGCTGTTATCGGTCACGAAATGACCCATGGATTTGATGATCAGGGCCGCCAGTATGATGCTGATGGCACCCTGCGCAACTGGTGGACTACCACAGATGCCGATAAATTTAAAACCCGCGCCGACCAGGTAGTAGCACAATACAACGCGTTTACCGTGCTTGATTCCATCCATGTAAATGGTAAGCTGACCCTGGGTGAAAACCTTGCCGATCTGGGTGGTGTAAATATTGCTTACGAAGCATTTAAGAAAACCAAAGAAGGGCATTCAACCACAAAAATTGATGGTTTTACACCTGATCAGCGTTTCTTCTTGTCGTGGGCGCAGGTTTGGAGAAGCGCGCAAAGGCCTGAATCAGCCGCACAGCGTATCTTAACTGACCCGCACTCACCTGAGCAATACCGCTGCAATGCCCCGCTTACTAATATTGATGCATGGTATACCGCATTTAATGTAAAGCCTGGTGATAAGAATTATAAGAAACCGGAGGATAGAATTAAGGTTTGGTAAGTTTAGTCTGAAGTCTATAGCCTTAAGTACTGAGTCAAAGCCCTCTGTTTATTGGAGGGCTTTGTTCTTTATAAGCCAATTACTGACTTTAGACTTCTGACTCAAGTCTTACATACTATTCCATATCTTTGCCACAATTTATGATAATCCATCAGTTTTACGACAAAGGCTTAGCGCATGCCTCATACGCTGTTATCCACACAGGAAAAATGATCGTTATTGATCCGGCCCGTGACCCGCAGCCCTATTATAATTTTGCTACCCTGCATGAGGCCGATATTGTGGGCGTGATTGAAACACATCCACATGCCGATTTTGTAAGCTCACACCTGGAGATACACCAAACAACCGGCGCGATCATCTACGTAAGCAAGCTTACGGGCGCCGAATACCCCCACGAGAGCTTTGATGATGGCGATAGCATCGAGCTGGATGATATCCAATTAAAAGCTATCAATACACCCGGCCATTCACCTGATTCTATCTGTATTTTATTGCAGAATGAATACGGAAACGATGTAGCTATTTTCACCGGAGATACGCTGTTTGTCGGCGATGTTGGTCGCCCGGATTTGCGTGAGGACGTGGGTAATATCACCGCAAAAAAAGAAGAGCTTGCCCGCCAGATGTATCACTCTACCCGTGATAAGCTGATGAAGCTACCAGAGCAAACTACCGTTTACCCGGCGCATGGCCCCGGCTCGCTATGCGGTAAAAATATAAGCCCTGATCTGCACACTACCATCGGCCGCGAGTTGCGCGAGAACTATGCCCTGCAATTAATGGATGAGTTGCAATTTGTTAAAGCATTAACCGAGGACCAGCCTTTTGTACCCAAGTATTTTGGCTTTGATGTAGCGCTTAATAAGAAAGGTGCACCAGCCTTTGATGCCAGCGTTAACAGTGTTCCGAAAGTGGCTCACGATACCTTGCTTGAAAAAAACATATTGATTATTGATACCCGCCCTAATGAGGACTTCAGAAAAGGGCATTTAAAAGGCGCTATCAACCTGCAGGATGGTGGAAAATTCGAGACATGGCTTGGCTCAATAGTCGGTCCGGATGAACAATTTTATCTGATTGCCGGTAGCGAAAGTGAACTGGATACAATGATCGGTAAAACAGGAAAAATAGGATACGAAAAAAACATCAAAGCTGGATTACTGACGCCAGAGAACCTTCATGAAGTATCTACCGATCTTGATCTGGACGATTTTAAAGCAAACACCGATAACTACAACGTAGTTGATGTACGCAACTGGGGTGAGGTAAACGGCGGTTTGCTCTTTGATAATGCAACCACTATCCCACTACCTGAATTGCGTGAGCGTATAAAAGATATTCCAACTGATAAACCAATTGTGGTACATTGTGCTGCCGGTTACCGCTCTGCTGCGGCTACCAGTATTATAGCGGCTAGCATTAAGAATGTTCCGGTTTATGATCTGGGTGAGGAAATTACATCAATAGTAAATAATTAAAAAGGCTGTCATGTTGAACTTGTTTCAACATCCCACGTGCAAAGTTTACACCAGGCAGGTTAATCGTCCTGTGAGATCCCGAAACAAGTTCGGGATGACGGTGGGGATATATGAACTATCAACCATTAACTATGAATCCTGAACTAAAGATCGTTCAAACTGCCGATGGCTCCAATACTATCTTCAACAGCGAAGTTGGCGAAAACTACCATTCGCGTCACGGGGCATTGCAGGAGAGCAGGCATGTGTTTGTTGAATCCGGATTAAAGCATTTTTTATCGGCCAACAAAAACGATAGTGTAAGTATTTTAGAAGTCGGCTTTGGAACCGGGCTTAACTTTCTATTATCTGCCGATTACTGCACTGCTGAAAATATACAACTTGATTACACAGGCATTGAGGCGTATCCGCTCACAACAGAAATGATCGGCCAAACAGGTTACGATGCGTACTTAACCCCAACGTTATGGGATACATTCATTCATAATTACCCAAACTCATTACAACAGGAAGTTGAGCTAAATCCCAACTGCAAACTGCAAATCGCCCACTGCAAACTGTTAGATTTTCAGTCGCACAAGTTATACGATGTAATCTATTTCGATGCATTTGCTGCTGTACATCAGCCCGAAATGTGGGATGAAGCAGCGATCACCCATACCCTGAAATTTTTAAAATCCGGCGGTGTGTTTGTAACCTATGCTATTACGGGCAACTTAAAACGCACTATTAAGGGCTTAGGCCTAAAGGTTGAAAAAGCTCCCGGCGCGCCGGGGAAGAGGGAGATGTTGAGAGCGAGTAGATGTGCAGATTTGTAGATGTGCAAATATGCAGATGCGAACATATCTTTAGCTTATTCAATAAATCTATAATTCATTAATTCAATAATTGGCCAAAATCTGCACATTTGCATATACGCACATTTGCACATTAAAAATTTGCACATCAAAAACATGCCTTTAATCCCACCAATCACTGCCCCTACTCCTGCTACTGCGTTTGAAAGATTGCTCACCATTATGAATGACCTGCGGATGAATTGCCCGTGGGATAAAAAGCAAACGCTGGAGAGCCTGCGCCATTTAACAATTGAGGAAACCTATGAGCTATCAGATGCCATATTAAGCGGTGATATGCCCGAGATCCGCAAGGAACTGGGCGATATTATGCTGCACCTGGTTTTCTATGCTAAAATCGGTTCGGAAACTGGTGATTTTGATATAACCGGGGTACTCAATGGCATTTGCGACAAATTGGTTAACCGTCACCCGCATATTTATGGCGATGTGGATGTGCAGAACGAAGAGGATGTAAAACGCAACTGGGAACAGATAAAGCTGAAAGAGGGTAATAAATCTGTTTTAGGAGGTGTACCATTATCCTTGCCTGCACTTGTAAAAGCATCACGTATACAGGAAAAGGCCCGTGGTGTTGGGTTCGACTGGGAAGAAAAAAGCCAGGTATGGGCCAAAGTGGAGGAAGAATTACAGGAGTTTAAGGATGAATTTAATGTAGAGGATGAAAGCACTATCGACCATGAAAGGGCTGAAAGCGAATTTGGCGACCTGCTGTTCTCCCTCATTAACTATGCCCGCTTCATCAATATAAACCCTGAGGACGCTCTGGAAAAAACCAACCGTAAATTCATTAAGCGTTTTCAATACCTGGAAAGCAAAGCAAATGAAAGCGGCAAGCAATTACATGATATGAGTTTGGCCGAGATGGATGTATTTTGGAACGAGGCTAAGAAGTTATAATCAACTCTCAACTTATTGTCATTTCGACCAGAGGGAGAAATCTTCTGTAATAGACATAACCGTAATGCATATCGAAGAAGATTTCTCCCTCTGGTCGAAATGACAACCGGCTATTTAAACCTTATCGCCTTCACCGGCGATATTTTACTCACCAGCGTTGATGGTATGATCAATACCAACAAGCAAATAACCAAAGTACCCAAATTTAGCATTATCCCATCAAACCAGGTAAATTCTATCGGTACAAAGCTCATATAGTATGATGCCGGATCGAGTGTAAAAAAGTGGGTGTGCATTTGGAAAAAGCCCAAACCATAGCCTAAAACATTGCCCAATATTAAGCCAAGGCCGATCAGGTAAAAAGAATTATATAAAAATATCTGCTGAATGCTCCAGTTATTGGCCCCCATAGCCTTAAACATGCCTATCATTGATGTACGCTCCAATATCATGATCAACAGGGCCGATATCATGTTGATTACCGCTACAATCAGCATCAGCGTTAGCATTACTATAGTATTAACGTCCAACAGATTAAGCCACTCAAATATGGTTGGATAGCTCTGTATAACGGTATACGCTTTAAGTTTTGGCGATAATATCTCATCAATATCGGCGGCGGCAACTTGCAATTGCTCAAAATCATTTGCCCTGAGTTCATAACCGCCAATTTGGTTGGGATCCCAGTTGTTAAGGCGTTGTATTAATGACATCGCACCAACT
Source organism: Mucilaginibacter mallensis (assembly GCF_900105165.1). Classification (NCBI taxonomy): domain Bacteria; kingdom Pseudomonadati; phylum Bacteroidota; class Sphingobacteriia; order Sphingobacteriales; family Sphingobacteriaceae; genus Mucilaginibacter; species Mucilaginibacter mallensis. The sequence goes on along the minus strand of NZ_LT629740.1, from coordinate 1,825,544 downwards.
ACATAGGTTTTATCAACCTCGTCAACCCCTGAACTATATATCCCCACGATCTTAAACCGCCGCACGCGCATAGGCTGCTGTACAAAATACATGATCAGCTTGTCGCCCAGCTTTAGCTTAAGTCTGTTGGCTGTTTGCTCAGATATCATGATCTGTTTTTGCGCTTCCAGGGTATCGGTAAAATCAATAACGGTACCGGCTATCAGCGTTTTTTTGAAGAACGACCAGTCATAAGTTTTATCAACCCCTTTTAAAACAACACCCTCAATTTCGTCATTAGCCCTTATAATGCCCGTTTTGGTGGCGAAAGGCATAACGTAGGTAACCATCTTCGTCGCCAACGCTTTTCTAACAAAAGCGGAATCGGCTAAAAAGGGGGAGTTTTCGTAAGAATTATTCAGATCAAATTTTACTACCTGTATATCGCCCGCGAAGCCGCGGATCTTTTCCCTGATCTCTTTTTTAAAGCCACGTACTACGGCCAACGACAATATCATTACCCCAAGCCCGAGCATAATGCCTACTATAGCTATACGTACAATCAATTTTGAAAACGTACGCTTAGACTTAAAAGTAATACGACTGGCGATAAATGAAGCGAAGCCCAATGCAGAGATGTTTTTTGTACCTTCGCAAATATGCAGTTTTGCTGTTAAAAATGACGCCTAATTTATGATGATGAGGAAAAATATTCATTCGATCACTATAATAGCCTGTTTAATATCATATACTGTTGCCGCGCAAAACGTGCCTGCTGCCCGTCATAAAGCGTCGCACACAAAAACTGAAAAAATTATCCCGGGGGCCGACCAAACCCAGCTTTATGTTAATTACCTCAAGGGTAAGAATATAGGCATGGTGGTTAACCAAACTTCAGTAATTGGCGATAAACTGACACCGAGTGTGGATAGCCTGCTTAATCTTGGCATCAGCATAAAAAAGATCTTCGGCCCTGAACATGGCTTCAGGGGAAATGCCAGCAATGGCGCTACTGTAAATGACAGTACCGATCCTAAAACCGGTCTGCCGGTAGTTTCGCTATACGGCAATAAACATTATAAACCCACCCCGCAGGATTTAAAAGGCCTTGACCTTGTGATATTTGATATACAGGATGTTGGCGCACGTTATTATACTTATATATCAACCCTGCATTATGTAATGGAGGCCTGCGCCGAGAAAAATGTGGAGCTAATGATACTCGACAGGCCTAATCCCAACGGCTTTTATGTTGATGGCCCGATATTGGATACCGCATTTCATTCCTTTGTAGGTATGCACTCTGTGCCCATAGTACATGGCATGACCATTGCCGAATACGCTCAAATGATAAACGGCGAAGGCTGGTTAAAAAATCACGTGCAATGCAAGTTGAAGATCATTAAGGTTGCAGGGTATTCGCATAGTTCAAGTTATACTTTACCGGTATGGCCATCCCCTAATTTAAATTCGCAGCAATCTGTTTTGCTTTACCCGGGCTTGTGTTTGTTTGAGGGAACAACACTTAGTTTGGGCAGGGGAACCTATACGCCTTTTCAGGAGGTTGGGCACCCGGCTTTAAAGGATAAATATTCGTATAATTTTACGCCGGTTAGCATACCGGGCATGAGCGAAGATCCGCCGCAAAAAAACCAGGCTTGTTACGGCATCGACCTGAAGAATTATAATACCAACATCATAAAAACTACCGGCAGGCTAAATTTAAGCTGGTTAATTGAATTATATAAGGCGTTCCCTGATAAACAGCATTTTTTTAATGCGTATTTTGCAAAACTTGCCGGGGGCGATGAACTGAGAAAACAAATTGAGGCCGGCAAAACAGAACAACAGATCCGCTATAGCTGGGAGCCGGCGCTAAGCAAATACAAAAATATGCGCCGCAAATATTTGTTGTACAATTAAACAAATGTTTGTAAATTGTTACGTACTGTTTACAAACATTTGTGACTGACTTTTTTTACTGAATACATCACTTAATACCACGAAAAACCTTACCATGAGAATTGTATTTATGGGTACTCCCGCGTTCGCTGTAACATCACTTGATGCTTTAATTAAATCTGGCTGTGATATAGTGGGCGTTATTACAGCCCCTGATAAACCTGCTGGTCGCGGGCAAAAGATAAGCCAAAGTGCTGTAAAAGAATATGCAGTTGCAAATGATTTAAAGGTACTTCAGCCTGAAAAATTAAAGGACCAGGCTTTTTTGGATGAACTGCAGGCATTAGGGGCCGACCTATTTGTTGTAGTAGCTTTCAGGATGCTGCCCGATATTGTTTGGACTATGCCGATACGAGGAACTGTAAACTTACATGCATCATTACTACCCCAATATCGCGGCGCGGCACCAATAAACTGGGTGCTGATAAATGGCGAAAAGGAAAGCGGCGTTACCACCTTCTTTTTAAAACATGATATTGATACCGGTAACTTATTATTTACTGAAAAAATAACCCTGACCGGTAATGAAACTGCCGGCGAACTGCATGACCGCCTCATGAATAAAGGTGCAGGCCTGCTGGTAAAAACTGTTAAAGGCATTGAAAGCGGCAGGTACAGCGAATACCCGCAAAGTCAGCTGGTTGAAAATGAAGAACTAAAGCACGCCCCCAAAATATTTAAGGAAAATTGCCTTATTGACTGGAATCAGCCTACTGACAAAGTTTATAACCTCATCCGGGGCTTAAGCCCCATCCCTACTGCCTACACCTTACTCAATGGCAAAATACTTAAAGTTTATAAAGTTGAAAAACAGGAAACCAAGCCTGATATACAACCCGGCCATTTTGTAACCGACAATAAAACGTATCTATCATTTGCAACAGCTGATGGTTTATTAAACCTTGTTGATGTGCAACTTGAAGGTAAAAAGCGTATGGGTATTGAAGAGTTTTTACGGGGTGTTAAGCTGTAATTAATATTCCTCATTGTCATTTCGACCGGAGGGAGAAATCTTCTACGATTTGCATATTCGCCTTGCTAAAGAAGAAGATCCTTCACTAACGTTCAGGATGACAAAGGGATATATCCGACTCACGAATATCGGGCAGGGATGTCACCCTGAGCGGTAGTCGAAGGGTGAGCGCAGAGGCCTTTGCCCGCATACTTCGACTACCGCTCAGTATGACATCCTTTTTAATCTTCCAGATATCGTTCGGTATGACAAGGGTTTATGTATCAACCCAAAGTCAAAATAACGCCGCGTGTACTAACTTCTGCTTTATCTCGTTATTTTTGGAACGATTTTTAAATTACGGCATGGCAAATTATACCCATAGGATAGAACAGTTAAAGGCAGAAATCGAGCCCCTTCGCAAACAATTGATTGACCACAGATTATATAAACACATTAATTCACTTGCTGAATTAAGCGTTTTTATGGAACATCATGTTTTTGCGGTGTGGGATTTTATGTCGCTGTTAAAAGCCTTGCAGCAAAAACTCACCTGCACTACCCTGCCCTGGATGCCTGTTGGTAATGCCAATACCCGTTACCTGATCAACGAAATTGTTACCGGCGAAGAAAGCGACATGGATGAACATGGCAACCGTGTTAGTCATTTCGAGCTTTATTTAAACGCGATGGAACAGGCAGGTATACAGGCAAATGCCATTGACGACCTGTTTAATGAGCTTAACTACGGTAAAAATATTGACGAAGCCCTTATAGTTGCTGATATACCTTTAGCAGCCCGCAATTTTGTTCAGCATACTTTTGATGTAATTGATACTAACAAGCCGCATATACAGGCTGCAGTATTCACCTTTGGCCGTGAGGACCTGATACCTGATATGTTTATCAGCATAGTAAAAGAGATCAGTCAGCAGTTGCCTGGTAAAGTTGATACATTATTATACTACCTGCAAAGGCATATTGAGGTTGATGGCGACCATCACTCAAACCTCGCCTATCAAATGACGGCCGATCTTTGCGGTGAGGATGACCGTAAATGGAATGAAGCTTTAGTGGCAGTTAAAGAAGCACTGCAAGCCCGCATAGCCCTTTGGAATGGCATTTTGAATGCGATTAAAGCACATGTGGTGGTTGAGTAATGTCAAACATTGTCATTTCGAACGAGGTACGAGGAGAAACCTTCTGCGGCCTTGCATTAGCGCCATTTATTTTCGCAGAAGATCTCTCACTAGCGTTCGAGATGACAATTAGAATATATATTCTACAGCTTATTTAATTCATCAACCAGCATCTTACTTACCTTATTAAAATAGCGCTTTACACCATACCCCATTACGCATTGTACACCACGGGTAGCATTGGTTAAAAACACTTCATCGGCCTCGTATAATATATCGGGGTTAATTTGTGCTTCAGTTACTCCTATATTATTTTCAAGAGCGATTTTAATAATTACCTGCCGCATTATCCCTTCAACACAGCCCTCGCTTAATGCAGGGGTATATAAATGGTTTTGATACCACACAAATACGTTGGAGCTACCTGCCTCGCACAAAAATCCATTCTGATTTAGTAAAAAAACCTCGTCCAGCTTATTCTGGGCTTTAAAAATACCTGCCATTACATAGGTAAGCGAATTACAGGTTTTTATGTTCGATAAATAATTAGATGGCTTGGGCAGATCGGTAAAAATATCCATGATTAAACCTTTGCTATTCAAAAAATAGCGGGGCTCCTCAACGGGTGTTAGTTCAAGACAATAACCCATCCTGTTTTGGGTAGGCATATATAAACCCTCAGCATCGCGAAAAACGGTTAAACGCAGGCGGGCATGTTTGGCTTTGTTTCTTAAAGCCAGTTCTTCAGCCAGTTCCTTCAAAAACCAGGCATCCATTTGCGAGTAACCATCAATCTTAAGCGCTTTCATTCCGCGCTGCAAACGATCTGCATGCAGGTCGGCAAATTTGAGCTGCCCCTTCATCAGGCGCATGCTCTCAAACAAACCATCCCCATACCGGAATCCCCGGTTGGCTACGCTTAATAATTTGGTATCTGCAGGTACTATTTCCCCGTTAAAATTTATAAATGTCATCTTCAGATATGAGATTTGAGAACAAAAGTAGTTGTTTAAAGTTCTGCCTAATGTCAGAATCGATTAATTGGCCGGGAGATATTTTCTATCTCAAATCTAATGTCTCATGTCTGTGCAGTTGCATATTTCTGCCATTTTTGTAAAACCATTTCAAAGTCCTGTGGCAGCGGGGCTTCAAAAAACATACGTTTTCTTAATGTAGGGTGCACAAAGCCTAAGGTTTGCGCATGCAGGGCCTGCCGGGGCATTATCTCAAAACAATTCTCAACAAATTGTTTGTATTTGCTGAATACGGTGCCTTTCAATATCTTATCACCGCCATAGGTAGCATCGCTAAACAAAGGGTGACCAATATACTTCATATGCGCACGTATCTGGTGTGTACGGCCGGTTTCCAACTGGCATTCTATCAGCGTAACATAATTAAGGCGTTCAAGCACTTTATAATGCGTTACAGACCATTTTCCTTTCTCTGGATCATCATATATCGACATTACCCTCCTATCGGCAACGCTGCGGCCTATATAGCCGGTAACGGTTCCGTCCTGCTCCAAGTCGCCCCAAACCAGGGCTAAATATTTGCGGGTGATAGTATGCTCATAAAACTGGCGGGCGAGCCAGGTCATGGCGCGTTCATTTTTACTAATGAGCAACAGGCCTGATGTATCTTTATCAATACGGTGTACTAATCCTGGCCTGCCTTCATTACCCGGCAGGGTTGGTAATTGCTGAAAATGAAACACCAGCGCGTTTACCAAAGTGCCTGTATAATTATTATAACCCGGATGTACCACCATACCGGCAGCTTTGTTTACCACCAGCAGATCATCATCCTCATAAGTTATATTCAGGGGCAGATCTTCCGGGTAAACTTCTGTATCGCGCGGCGGGTGTGGTAGCACTACCGATATCACATCCAGTGGTTTAACTTTATAGCTCGATTTAATAGCCTTATCATTCACTAGCACATTACCCAGCTCAATAGCGTTCTGTATGCGGTTGCGGGAGGCATTCTCTACCCTGTGCATCAGGAACTTATCAATACGCAGCAACGACTGGCCCTTATCAACCACTATGCGTAGGTGCTCGTATAGGTCCTGTTCGTCCTGCTCGTTTATTTCCGCGTCATCAATCATTGGCGCAAAAGTAAACGTTTTACCGTAACTTTACTTTCCCGATGCCCACATACAAAAGTTTTTAATGAATATTGAACTTGAAATTTTCAGTCCCGTTCATCAGCTAAAAAATGAATTGTTTGACAAACAAGATCTAAAGGTTTTTATTAAGCGTGATGATCTCATCCACCCCCTGATTTCAGGCAATAAATGGCGCAAGCTAAAATATATCCTCAAAAAAGCATCCGACCAAAATAAAACCCACCTGGTAACCTTTGGCGGGGCCTACTCAAATCATTTACTGGCAACAGCGGCAGCTGCTGCAAAATTTGGTTTTAAAGCGACAGGCATTGTGCGCGGCGAAGAAGTTGAAAACGACACCTTGTTTTTATGCAAGCTGCATGGCATGCAATTAATTTTTGTTGAGCGGGAAAGCTACCGTGATAAACCTTCCCTGTTTAATAAATATTTTGCCGATGATGACGAAGCAATATTCATAGATGAAGGCGGCGCATCAGCCGAAGGCGCCAATGGCTGCGCCGAACTGGTTGATGAACTTACCGAAATTTACGATCATATCTTTTGCGCTTGCGGAACAGGTACAACCGCAGCGGGCATTATCAACGGCTTGCAAAAGCATCAGTTGAATACTGAATTTCATGCCATACCTGTGTTTAAAAATGGCGGTTTTATTAAGGATGAGATCGACAGATTCCTAATTACCCCAGCAGATTATCAATTACATACTGATTATCACTTCGAAGGCTATGCCAAAACTAATACCGAGCTAATCAATTTTATTAAAACTTTCGTGGCTGATACAGGGATATTGATCGAACCTGTTTATACGGGTAAGATGCTGTATGCCTTGTATGACCTGGCTGCTAAGAATTACTTTAAACCGGGGAGTAAGATTTTGGCAATACATACAGGTGGATTGATGGGGTTACTAGGGATGAAAGAGAAATTTTAACTTTCCTTTACAAATAGCGGTGAACTTATCGCGTATAGGTGTCACCCTGAGCGATAGTCGAAGGGTGAGCGCAGAGGCCTTTGTCCGCATACTTCGACTACCGCTCAGTATGACACCCTTTTCTAAATCTTCGAACACCTTGGTTTGGGATTTTTACGAAGAAATTCCGCCATCCGCACATCTGCACATTTGAAATATGCACATCAAATCATCCCGACCAATTTCGCTTTTGGTACAAAAACCAACTTTAGTTAATTTAAAGTTACTTTTTTGCAATTCGGTTCAAAAACCGCCTAAATTATTGTTTTTGGGCGGTTTTTAGTAGATTTGTATAAACACCAATTGATATGTATAACCTCCTAGTTTCACCAGAAAATGTACGGGCTTCGTTACAAAAGCATGTACTGGCCGATGGCTTCGACCTCACTTTTGATATGGAAAAAAGTAAGGGCGTTTATATTTACGATGCTAAGTATAAAAGAACCCTGCTCGACTTTTTTACCTGCTTCGCTTCTGTGCCCCTAGGGTATAATCACCCTAAAATGGTGAACGACGAGGAGTTCAAAAAGAACCTGATGTTAGCGGCCCTGACCAACCCATCAAATTCCGATATCTACACCACGCAATATGCGCAATTTGTAGACACTTTCGACCGTGTGGGTATTCCTGATTACCTGCCGCATGCTTTCTTTATTGCAGGGGGTTCGCTGGCCATTGAGAACGCCTTAAAGGTGGCAATGGACTGGAAGGTACAGAAGAACTTCGCGAAAGGTTATACCAAGGAAAAAGGATTTAAAGTGATCCACTTTGAGCATGCTTTTCATGGCCGCTCGGGGTATACATTAAGCTTAACCAATACCCAGCCCAACAAAACCAAATGGTTTGCCAAATTCGATTGGCCGCGGGTATCATTCCCCTATATTAAATTCCCTTATTCTGATACAAATCACGAAGATCTGTTAAAGAGAGAAGAGTTATCCATCGCCCAAATAAAACAGGCCTTTGAGGATAATAAGGATGATATTTGCGCCATTATAGTTGAGCCCGTACAATCAGAAGGTGGTGATAACCATGCCCGCAAGGAGTTTATGGAAAAACTGCGCATATTGGCCGATGAAAATGAAGCCATGCTGATATATGACGAAATACAAACCGGTGTTGGCTTAACCGGCAAATTCTGGTGCCACGAGCATTTTGGCGAAAAAGCCAGACCTGATATCATCGCCTTTGGCAAAAAAATGCAGGTTTGTGGCATTCTGGCGAGCAGAAGAGTGGATGAGATTGAGGATAACGTTTTCAATGTATCATCGCGCATTAATTCAACATGGGGTGGTAGTTTGGTTGATATGGTACGCGCATCCAAAATTATGGATATTATTGAGGAGGATAACCTGTGTGATAACGCCGCGCAAATGGGTGAATATTTACAAAGCCAGCTGCTTGATATTGCAAGCCGCAACTCCATCATAACCAATGTACGCGGCAAAGGACTGTTGGCAGCTTTTGACTTTCCGGATAAAACCACCCGCGATAAGTTTATTAACGTAGGTATGGATAATAACGTAATGTATTTAGGCTGTGGAAATAATAGTATCCGCTTTAGGCCGGCACTTATTATTAATAAGAGCCATATTGATGAAGGGCTCACTATTCTTGAAAAAATAAGCGGTAAATTATAACTTTTGTAATAATATTGCTACAAGTCCCTGTTTTTGACCCAAACAGGGACTTTTTTATTTTTAAAAATACTATAATCGTTTGATAACGTTAGTTGTGTATTAAATACCGAAAATAATACTTTTTATTTCGGGCGTTAAATACCTTAACTATTACGCATTTTTGTACAGAAAATAGCATAATAACATATCAGCAATTATTATGAGCAAACACATCGACAAACTAAAGAAACAACTTGCAGAAATAGCAGAAGTTGTAAATTCATTTAAATCAGAAGCCGTTCAGTTAAAAATAGTTGAAAAACTATTAGATGTGATAATTGATACCGAGAGAAGCGAAACGGAAGGGGTTGAGCTATTTACTAAAAAGGGTAAGCAACGATCAGACGATCATGATAACGACTCCGTAAATGGCCGTAAAAAACCGGGCGCTACAAAAGTTTTAAACCAACTGCTAAGCACCGATTTCTTTTATACCCCACGCTCAATAGCCTCTATTGCTAATTATTGCAAGGATAATTTCGATTCGGAATTTAAAACTTCGGAGTTATCGGGCATATTACTGAAGCTTGCGAATGAGCATAAGCTGAGAAGAGAAAGAAGCCACGATAATAACAGGTATGAGTATGTTTCTCTTTAGTCATTAGTCTAAAGTCTTTAGTCCTAAGTCAAATTTTCATATCCGACTCATGACTCTAAAGACCTTCGTTCGACTTTGGACTAACAATTAACGCAGATCAAACAAACTATCTACTCCAAAAATCTTCTTTGATGTAAAGCCTTCAGCATATTTCACCTGGATGCTTTTGCCAAACTCCAGTCCCCTGCCATCTATTATCTTAATAAACTCAGGCGATGAAATATAGGTTTGAGGCTCTCCTTTCCATTCGGGATTATAAAACTGCGATCCATAAGCCATTACACTATCAATCTTTTTATCCCAATAATCGGTAACATCTATTACTACATTAGGCTGAATGTATTGATCCTGAATAAAATGCAGTAATAAATGAGGTCGCCATGCTTGCTGCAGTTCACCCTCAAAATAAGTTTCTATTTTCCTGAGGCCCGATAAAAAAGTCGAGGTTTCAACCAGGTCGCTTGCACGCCCATGATCTGGGTGGCGGTCATAATGCGCATTGGTTATTATAATATCCGGCTGATATTTGCGGATCACTTCAATTACCTTTAACTGATATTCCTTGGTATTTTCAAAAAAGCCATCCGGTAATTCAAGATTATCCCGCAGTGTAAGCCCTAAAATCTCGGCTGCTGCCGCGGCTTCCTGCGCCCGTATCTCAGCTGATCCCCTGGTGCCCAGTTCTCCCCTGGTAAGGTCAACAATACCAACTTTTTTACCTAAGGCTATATGTTTTAAAATAGTACCGCCGCAGCCAAGTTCGGCATCATCCGGGTGTACGGGTAAAACCAGTATATCTAATTTAGTCATAAAATAAATTCAGTAATTACGTTTTTGCGGTAAGCAAACGCTCTATCTTTTTCCTGATCTTTGATGATGTAGGTTTAGTGAACGGAAAATAAAAATCAGTTATTAAGCCTGTTTTATCAATCAAAAACTTGTGGAAGTTCCAACGGGGTACAGAGTTGAGCTTGCCATTTTGCTTTTTATCGGCAAAAAACTTGTATAAAGGGTGCGCATACGGGCCTCTAACCCTTATCTTATCAAAAACAGGGAAGTTTGAACCATAGCTCTCACAAAAAGCGCCTATTGCCTCACCGTCCAAAGGTTCCTGCCCGCCAAAGTCATTTGATGGGAATGCAAGTATCTCAAAGTCACGGCCTGTAAATGCGTTTTTTAATGCTGCGAGGTCTTTTAGCTGGGGCGTAAAACCGCATTGGGAAGCGGTGTTAACTATTAATAGCACTTTATCCTTATATCCCTCCAGGCTTATCTCTTCACCGTCTAATTTTTGAACATCAAACTGATAGATGCTTTTGCTATCCATTATTAATTTTTAACAGAATCATAACCCGCTTGCTGAAGAATTGTTTCGATGTCCCGTTCTTCGTCCGGGTCGTACGTTTCTTTCAGGTTATGACCAAATATTTTGGCTACTGATTGCAGCATAAAAGCATCCAATCCGCCTTTTAATTGTGTAACTAACTCATAGCTGGTATTGCCGGTTTCCCTGTCAATCAGCTTAATTAAAACCTCACCCTGACTTATTGTCAGGTTCTCTATCTCTTTCTTAAATAAATCTTTTATCTGATCATTACAAGTAGTTATGAGCTGCTTTTGTTTGTGTTTATCGGCCGTAAGCGCCAGGTCACGTTGTAACTGCCTGTATCTCTGGCCCGCGAAGTGTGCGTATGGTATTACTTTATGTACATTATATACCAATCGGTTATAAGCATCCCTGTCAGCCTGGCTTTTAAACACACGCACATCACGAATATTAACCTGCTCGGTAACTATCCAGGGCACATATTCACCATCAAGAACAGTCATGTATGTTCTTATGGTATCATTTTTGCCTAATTTAGTTGGTGCAGGTTTTGGCGTTTGGGCCTTAACAACTCCAACCGCACAGCAAAACAGAATAAGGATACCAATAAATTTCATAATTTTACCTAATACAAAAATAATGCATTTTATTTTGTATTTTACAATTACCTGTTATTTATAATTTTGGTTACAAGTATATTACATTGCTTTTTGTTACGGAGAGATAGATGAAAGAGTTAGTGATTGATCTGGAAGTTGAAAAAAACGAGATATTAAAAAGATACCGCGCTTTGTTACGCGCGTGTAAATCTACCCTTGAAAAAGGTGATAAACGCATGATACGCAAGGCGTTTGATATGGCATTGGAAAGCCATGCAGCCATGCGCCGCAAATCAGGCGAGCCATATATATACCACCCTATTGCAGTAGCGCAAATTGCTGCCGAAGAAATTGGTTTGGGTACTACATCAATTGTGTGTGCCCTGCTGCATGATGTGGTGGAGGATACTGATGTTACGCTGGAGGATATTGAAAGGGAATTTGGTAAAAAGGTAGCCATGATCATTGATGGCTTAACCAAAATATCGGGCGTTTTTGATACCAACAGCTCATTACAGGCCGAGAATTTCCGTAAAATGCTGCTTACCCTGGCTGATGATGTGAGGGTGATACTAATTAAGCTGGCCGATCGCCTGCATAACATGCGTACCATGGAGTTTATGCCGCGCGATAAGCAGCTAAAACTTTCATCAGAAACTGTTTACCTGTATGCTCCCCTCGCCCACCGCTTGGGTTTATATGCCATAAAATCAGAGCTTGAGGATCTTTCCATGAAATATATGGAAAGGGAAACCTATCAGTTCATTAAAAATAAGCTGAATGAGAAAAAGGCTGAACGGGAGAAATTTATCCGTGATTTTATTGAACCGGTTAGAAAGGTAGTTGACGGGCAAGGGCTTTCAGCTGATATATTCGGCAGGCCGAAATCTATCCACTCTATCTGGAACAAGATGAAAAAGAAGTCGATACCCTTTGAGGAGGTATACGACTTATTTGCCATCCGGATAATACTGGACAGCACACCGGAAAACGAAAAGGCCGACTGTTGGAAGGCATACTCCATAATTACCGACCTGTACAGGCCAAACCCCGACAGGCTGCGCGACTGGATATCATCGCCAAAGGCAAATGGTTACGAATCGCTGCATACAACTGTTATGGGGCCGCGCGGCCAATGGGTTGAGGTGCAGATACGCACCACGCGCATGAATGAGATTGCCGAAAAAGGCTTTGCCGCACATTGGAAATATAAAGAATCATCAACCGATAGCGGACTGGACCTGTGGGTGCAAAAAGTAAGGGACCTGCTTAAAAATCCTGACTCAAATGCATTAGACTTTTTGGATGATTTTAAGATGAATCTTTTCTCTGATGAGATCTTCATTTTTACGCCAAAAGGCGCGCTTATTCAATTGCCGCTAAATGCAACCTCGCTCGATTTTGCTTTTGAGATACATACTGATGTGGGCGCAAGCTGTATCGGCGCCAAGGTGAACCATAAACTGGAACCGCTGAACTACAAGTTACAGAACGGCGACCAGGTGGAGATCATCACATCAAGCAAGCAAACCCCTAAGGAGGATTGGCTGAATTTTGTGGTTACCGCCAAGGCTAAAGCCAAGATAAAATCAGCATTAAAAGAAGAAAAACGCAAGATTGCCGAAACCGGCAAGGAGATATTGGAGCGTAAGCTTAAATCGTTAAAGATCACCTATAACTCCGAAAATATACATAAGCTGAGCTATTATTTCAAGCTGCCATCAACGCTCGACATGTTTTATAACGTGGCCAAAGGCCTTATTGACATGAAGGACCTGAAAGAGTATCAGGCATCAGAAAAAATAGTTGAAAACAAACCGCCTGACAGAATAGAGGTTGAGCAGGTACAAAGCCTGATCAGGAGTATTAAAGCCAAGGACAGTGATATGTTGCTGATTGGCGAGGATATGCAGAAGATTGACTACAAGCTGGCCAATTGCTGTAACCCTATCCCTGGCGATGATGTATTTGGCTTTGTTACCGTGAGCGATGGCATAAAAATCCACCGTACCAACTGCCCTAATGCCGCTAAACTAATGGCCAATTATGGCTACCGTATAGTAAAAGCTCGCTGGACCAATCAGCAGGAACTGGCATTTTTAACTGGCTTGCGTATTACCGGCATTGATGATGTTGGCTTAATAAACCAATTAACTACCGTAATATCCAACGATTTTAAGGTAAATATGCGATCAATTACTGTTGACAGCGATAATGGTATTTTTGAAGGTACTATTATGGTTTATGTAAATGACACCCATCACCTTGATAACCTGACCAAGAAATTAAAAACCGTAAAAGGTGTTACTTCCGTTACCCGCTTTGATTCGGCGGTGGAAAAAGCATCTTGATGTTGATTGGTGAATGGTTGATTAAGTGAATGGTTTAAAAACTACTCACCTAATCAACTCAATAAACCAATAACTAAAATTATCATTAACTTTACCCCTGTTAATAATTTATTATGCAGCAAGTAGAAACCATTGCATTGGTTAAAAATATTTTTGAGGCTTACCTCGAAAATAAGAACCTCAGGAAAACCCCTGAACGTTTTGCTATACTCGAAGAAATTTACTCCCGTAGCGATCACTTTGATGTGGAATCATTATATATCCACATGAAAAATAAAAAATATCGTGTAAGCCGTGCTACGGTATATAATACCCTGGAATTACTGGTATCGTGCGACCTGGTTACCAAGCACCAGTTTGGTAAAAACATGGCCCAGTTTGAGAAATCATACGGCTATAAACAGCATGATCACATCATTTGTATCAATTGCGGCAAGGTGGTTGAATTCTGCGATCCGCGTATTCAACAGATACAAAGCATGATGGGCGACCTGCTAAAATTTGAAATAAAACACCACTCTTTAAACTTATATGGTGATTGTGCAAAATTAAGAGCAGGTTTTTGTGACAGAAAAATATAACTTTGCCCCCTTTCATTAACATTCGATATAAAATTAATGGCTGTTGACGTATTATTAGGCCTCCAATGGGGCGATGAAGGTAAAGGGAAAATTGTTGACGTACTTAGTGCCGATTATGATCTGATCGCGCGCTTTCAAGGCGGACCGAACGCAGGGCACACCCTGGAGTTTGATGGTAAGAAATTTGTACTGAACACTATCCCTTCAGGCATATTTTTCAATAACACCCTAAACCTTATTGGTAATGGTGTGGTTATTGACCCTATTACCCTTAAAAAAGAAATAGAAAAATTGAAAGATGCCGGGCACGATCTTTTAGCGAAGAAAAACCTGGTTATAGCTAAAAAGGCACACCTTATTTTACCTACCCACCAACTGCTTGATGCAGCATCTGAAAAGAAAATGGGCGAAGGTAAGATCGGATCGACCTTAAAAGGTATTGGCCCAACTTATATGGACAAAACCGGGCGTAATGGCCTGCGTATTGGAGATATAACCCTGCCTGATTTTAAGGAACGCTACCAAAAGCTTGTTGATAAGCACGTATCAATGCTGCAATCCCTGTATGGTGATGTAGCTGATTTCTCTGAACGTGAAAAAGCATTCTTTGAAGCTGTAGATCTGATCAAACAATTCCCGCTGGTTGATTCTGAGCATTTGGTTAATGATTTTATTAAACAAGGCAAAAAAGTTTTAGCCGAAGGTGCGCAAGGTACTATGCTTGATATCGACTTTGGTTCATATCCGTTTGTTACTTCATCAAACACTACAACTGCAGGTGCATGTACCGGTTTAGGTATAGCGCCTAATAAAATTGGTGAGGTGATCGGCATTTTCAAGGCTTATTGCACACGCGTTGGCGGTGGCCCATTCCCTACTGAATTAAACGATGAAACCGGTGAAGAACTACGCCGTATAGGCCATGAATTTGGCGCTACCACAGGCAGGCCACGCCGTACCGGCTGGATAGATCTTCCTGCGTTAAAATATGCTATAATGCTTAACGGGGTTACCGAACTGGTAATGACAAAGGCTGATGTTTTAAGTGGTTTTGATAAGATCTACGCTTGCACTCACTATAACTATTTAGGCGAGGTTATCGATTATATGCCATATGATATATGCGCTGTTGAACCAATTCCGGTTTTAAAAGAAATTGATGGCTGGCACGAGGATATCACAGGCATTACTGAATTATCAGAAATACCTGCGAAATTGCAATCATACATCAAATTTTTAGAGCAGGAACTAGGTGTTCCGGTAAAATATTTATCAGTTGGACCGGACAGGGTTCAAACGTTGGAATTATATTAATAATTTCACTAAGGCTCGCGTCATTGCGAGATACGAAGCAATCTCTATACTGTACAAAGCGGATAGAAAGGCTTAGAATCTCCAATACCGACCTGCCTAAGTAGAGATTGCTTCGTACCTCGCAATGACGAGGGGCTATTTACAGGTTGATTAATTTGTAAAGTGATAACAAACACAAACGATCTTCAAAAATTCAAACAACAGGCCCTGCAATGGGCCTGTGTTTTTGATGCGGTTTGCTACCTGGATTCCAATAATTTCAATGATCCTTACTCCAAGTTTGATACGCTTATAGCCATTGGTGCAAGGCACGAACTGATAGCAGAATCAGGCAATGCTTTTGAGGCATTAGCCCAGTTTCGTGATGAAAATCAAGGTTGGATGACGGGCTTTTTCAGCTATGATCTGAAGAATGAACTGGAGCAATTAACTTCATCCAATACCGATCAGCTTGAATTTCCCGGCTCATATTTCTTTGTGCCGCAGTATCTCATCATTATAAAAGGTGATAAAATAGAGATACTGGCCGATGATTCTGCTTATGTTTTGGAGCAGATTGAGCAGCAATCGCTGAGTTTTCCACAACAATACCCTGCTTTAAATCTTCAATCCCGTTTTAGTAAAGATGAATATTTGAATGCAGCGGAGAAGATAAAACAGCATATCAGTCGTGGGGATATATATGTGACCAATTTTTGCCAGGAATTTTTTGCGGAGCATGCGGAGATTGATCCTTTAGCCACATTTTTAAAGCTGAACGCTATTTCGCCAAACCCTTTTGGTGGCTTTTTTAAGTGGAAGGGTAATTATATTCTATCAGCATCGCCCGAGCGCTTTTTGGCAAAACGGGGTAATAAGCTTATCTCCCAACCTATAAAAGGCACTGCAAAAAGAGGTAAAACTCAGCAGGAAGATGAGGCCATTAAACAACAATTAAGGACTCACACCAAGGAGTTACAGGAAAACGTAATGATAGTTGACCTGGTGCGCAATGACCTCACCAAATCAGCCAAACCGGGCACTGTTAAAACTGAGGAACTGTTCGGCATTTATAGCTTTAACCAGCTGCATCAAATGATATCGACAGTTGTGTGTGAACTGCAGGATGGCCTTTCAGTTATTGACGCCATAAGGCACAGCTTTCCGATGGGCAGCATGACCGGCGCGCCAAAGATCAGTGCTATGCGGCTGATGGAACAATACGAGCGCAGCAAAAGGGGCGTATACTCCGGCGCGATGGGCTATTTTAGTCCGGATAATGACTTTGATTTTAATGTGGTGATCCGCACATTACTATATAATTCAACTAAACACTATCTATCATTTCACACAGGCAGCGCTATCACCTACCATGCCAATGCAGAACAGGAATATAAAGAATGTTTATTAAAAGCGAAGGCTATTCTGGAAGCGCTGGGGCAACCCGCAGCTTATTAGTCATCCGAACACTAATATCCGAGCCATCAGCAAAAAAAACAGAGTATGGTTTTACACTTAAATAAGGCTCAAATTCTTTTCCATATAGACGAACAATATCACCCTCAAAAATACTGTCTTTAACTTCGGCTACCTGCCATGATATATGCTCAACCTGGTATTCCATGGTTAACTTATCACCTAATGCATTATAACCCCAGTAATGCTCAAAAATAAATTCCTCGGGGCTACCGGTTTGTATGGGTGTAAACGTATCGCTTACTATACCACCAAGTTTATTCCATTTGCCTTTTAATTTCCATTCGTATAAAAAATCAGTGTGATTCTTGCAGCAACGCGTGATGGAATGGCGCATAGGTAAGGCGCGGTAATGTTCATTATATAAATTATTGGCAATAAGAGCAATGAGGCTTTTAGGTACTATTTCACTAATAAAAACTGCTCCGCGTTTCCACTCCTTTCCATCAAAATGCTTTACATAAAAACGCAGGTTTACTTCTTCAAAGTTTATATGCTCTGGCCATTTTATGCCTAATACGCTGGTTTCTTTAAATAAAAAACCCACCATACTTACCAGGACTTTGCCTTGCCATAAGTCGAGAACGGTATAAGCCGGTAAATATGGTTTTAATATTTCCGGATCAACTTCGTAATTGAGCATCAACAGGTTTTTCCATTGTGCCTTTAAAAAACTGGAGGTGCTCATGCAGGGGTAACGCTTATTGAGCGCATATGTTTATCAGGTTGTTTTTCTCTTGAATAGATTCACTTTGGATTCTGTGCCTTTCAGCAAACGTTCAATATTTTTTTGGTGGGTAACTAATATCAGCAGGCACATACACATGCCATATATAATTACCGACCGTATATACATCGGGAAAACAAACGTTACGCAAATCGGGTAAGTAAAACCCGCTATAATCGAACCCAGGGATACATAACGGGTAATTAAAAGTACTGTAATAAATACGCCTACACACACTAAAGCGGCAGGTAAATTAATAGCCAATATCATCCCAAACAAAGTTGCTATACCCTTACCTCCCCTGAAACCTGCAAAAATTGGGAATAAGTGGCCCATTACCGCGGCAATACCTAATGCAAGCGCGTAATTAATATAAGCCGCAGAATTATAGGCACCTGTGGTTGATACCCCTATAAAAAAGGCAAGGTTGGTTGCCGTCCAGCCTTTTAAAATATCGATAAGCATTACCGGGATACCGGCTTTTTTCCCGAGTACCCTGAAGGTGTTTGTCGCGCCGGCGTTGCCGCTGCCATATTCACGTACATCCACATCAAAAAATGCACGCCCAATCCATACCGCAGTAGGGATCGATCCACACAGATAGGCCAGTATGAGCGCTGAAATCGGATAGATTGATATCATCTCACCACAATATTACTAAATTGAAATCATACTAAAATGATAAACTTAAATTAAAGGTAATAATTAGTAAACAGAGATTGGTTATTAGTGATTAGAACTTTGTTACAGTTAATACTAATCTCTAACCACTAACCTCAAATCACTAAATTACGCTTTCACCGCTTTTAAACTTAGGTCGAGGCTTTTTACAGAATGGGTTAAAGCACCAACGGAAATATAATCAACCCCGCAATCCGCATACCGGCGTATATTATCAACGGTAATACCTCCCGAAGCTTCCGTAATATATCTTCCTTCAATTATATTTACGGCAGTACAGAGCTCGTCAAAGCCAAAATTATCTAACAATATGCGGTCAACCCCACCGGTTTGCAGTACCTGTTCTACTTCCTCAAGGTTACGTACTTCTATTTCAATGGCTAACTTTTTGTTTAGGCCGGTCACATAATTGCGCGCACTTTCAATCGCCTCTCTAATACCGCCTGCATAATCAACATGATTATCCTTTATCAGTATCATATCATACAAACCAAAACGATGGTTTACCCCTCCGCCTATGCGTACTGCCCATTTCTCAAAGTAGCGCATGCCGGGTGTGGTTTTGCGGGTATCTAAAACCTTAGTGTTCGTGCCTTTTAACAGATCCACAATTTCGCGGGTTTTGGTGGCAATACCGCTCATGCGCTGCATGCAGTTCAACACTAAACGCTCGGCAGTTAAAATATTCCGCACATTGCCTTCAACCTCAAATGCTACATCTTTCGGTTTAACAACAGCCCCATCTTTTAAAAAGATATTCAGTTTAAACTGAGGGTCTATAACATGAAATATTTCGGCAGCCAGTTCAACACCAGCCAGTACGCCATAATCTTTTACTAAAAGTTTTGCTTTGCCAACAGCGTCGGCAGGTATGGTTGCCAGTGAGGTGTGGTCGCCATCGCCCACATCTTCTTTTAATGAACTAATGATAAACTGGTCTATAAGTTCTTTGTCCAAATCGTTGTCTTTTTTTTGAAAGCTCAAAAGTAAGAACAATTAGAATATTATTTAGCTTTTTCAGCTTCAATACGCAATTCAATAATTTTCATGGCGCCTTCCGTTTCATTAAGGGTATAGGCAATACGATAAGTACCACCTGTGCTTTTGAGGATTACCACTCCAAAAAGGAATTTTTGGTTGGAGTTTACCTTATGTAACAATTGCACATGCTGGGGTTTATTTTTGCTGAAGAAATTATTTAGAGCATCCTCTACCTGTCGTTTGGAATAGGTATTCTCCTGCCCCATTACAGTCATCTCAACTGTTGACGCGCAAAGCTTTACAATTTCGGGTGTGTTGCCCTGTTTTATGAAACCGGCTATATTATCAATTTTATCCGACTGAAAAGCAGCGGTAAAAATGAATAAGATAACAACCGATGACAAGTAAATAAACCTCATATTAATATATACGTAATATAGCTAAAATCTGCTTCAAAGAAAAATTGAACAGAGATAAATATTATTCCGTAATGTACAACGTGGCCTTTATATTTGCATTGTGGAAAAACAGAAAAAAGTTACATTAATTATACTAGACGGCTGGGGTTACGGCCGTAATGATGAGTCGAACGCTATATTAGCTGCTGATACTCCTTTTGTTGATTCTTTATTGGCGAACTACCCGCACTCAAAGCTGGAAGCATCGGGCATGGCAGTAGGTTTGCCCGAAGGGCAGATGGGAAATTCAGAAGTTGGGCACATGAATTTAGGTGCAGGCCGCGTAGTTTACCAGGAGCTGGGCCGTATACACAAAGCGGTTTTAGATAACGAATTACCAACCAACCCGGTATTAAAAAACGCTTTTGAATACGCGAAAGCCAATGATAAGGACGTACACTTCATTGGTTTAGTATCCGATGGTGGTGTACACTCGCATATAAAACATGTAAAAGGTCTGGTTGATGCTGCCGGTGTTTACGATCTGAACAATGTTTTCATACATGCTTTTTTAGATGGCCGTGATACTGACCCAAAATCAGGGTTAAATTTCATAACTGATCTTGAACAATATATTGAACCAACCCCGGTAAAAATAGCCTCGGTTATTGGCCGTTATTACGCTATGGACCGCGACAATCGCTGGGAACGCGTAAAACTGGCTTATGACCTGATGGTTAATGCCGATGGCGAAGCTACTCAGGATGTACTGGCATCGATAAAAAAATCATATACTGATGGTGTTACCGATGAATTTATTAGACCGATAGTACATGTTGATGCTGATGGTAAACCGCTGGCTGTTATAAAAGATGGCGATGTGGTGATCTGCTTTAACTTCAGGACCGACCGTGGCCGTGAGATCACTATCGCGCTTACACAAAAATCTTTCCCTGAATATAACCTGCACCCGCTTAACCTGCATTATATTACCATGACCACCTATGATGAGACATTTAAAAATGTACAGGTGGTATTTACCAAAGAGGATTTAAGCAAAACCCTGGGCGAAATTTTGGAAGAGGCTGGCAAAAACCAGATCCGCATAGCTGAAACGGAAAAATATCCGCACGTAACTTTCTTCTTCTCAGGTGGCCGTGAAAAGGAATTTGCTAACGAAAAACGTTTACTGGTACCATCGCCAAAAGTGGCAACGTATGATCTGCAGCCCGAAATGAGCGCGGAAGGTATACGTGATGCCATTATCCCTGAATTGATCAGCGGTTGGCCTGACTTTGTGGTACTGAACTTTGCCAATACCGATATGGTTGGCCACACAGGTGTATTTGAAGCCGTTGTTAAAGCCGCTGAAACTGCCGACAGGTGTACACAGGCTGTTGTTGAAACAGGCTTAGCTCATGGTTATTCATTCATTATCCTGGCTGACCACGGTAATGCTGACTACATGGTTAATGACGATGGATCGCCGAATACAGCACATACTACCAACCTGGTACCGTGCATTATAATTGATAATGATGTAAAATCAGTAAAAGATGGCAAGCTTGGCGATGTTGCACCTACTGTATTAAAACTTTTAGGCGTTGCCATACCTGCAGAAATGACCGGGAATGTATTGGTATAAATCAAAAACAAGGTTTGCAGTCGCTTTAGCAGCAGTTATATTCACTATAGCCTGTTTAAGCGCCTGCAAACCTGCTATAAAGGAAACCGGCGCCCAATTAAAATATTTTGATATAAAAGGATATTTTGAGAAGGATTCGGCACGCCTTAGCAAATTAAACCCGCTCGTTTTTAAAACGGTGGTGCATAATGGCGTTAGCGAAAGCAAAAAAGTACACATAGCAAACTGGGGCGCCGAACTGAACTTCTTTAAATCATCAGACATTAACAGGCCAGCCTGGCGGGATAGTTATACCATTGAGGCCGACAGCAATATTTTAATATACAGGGCAAAAGACATCGACCTGAAAACCCGGGAAATAGTTATTAAACTGGATAAAGGAAAAGTAAAATGGATATTGATAGGTAATTACACCAAGAATTTGCTGTATACCACCCGCGAAAAATTAAGCTATTTTCCTGATTCGCTTTATATGGTCGAAAAAATGCAGGCTGTAAGGGTGATAGGGATTAACAATTATAAGATAACCGGAGCTTTTACTCAATGATGAGCAACAACATCTGCCAGTTTTATTTTTGAAAGCTCCATTAAGGATGAGATATCAGACCGTGTAGGGTCGCTGCTCAATACCTTTTCAAAATCAGTAATTGAGGCTTTTAATGCATTAATAGCCCTGTTTTTATCGTAAAAATGTGGCGTTGGCTGTAGTTTAAATACAGCATAATCACGGTAGGCTATACCCCTGTTCTGGTAAAATTTAATATCTGAGGGGTCGGTGTTGATTTCTATGGCTTTGGTAAAGTCATATATCGAGCCTAACATATATTTTTCCTTATCGGCTGGTGAAAGCTGGGGATCCTTAGCCATATAGCATTTTGCCCTTGCCCTGTAGTAGTAAGCAGATGCATCAGCCGGTTTAATGGAAATAACTTTGGTATATGCTGCTATGGATTTTTTGTAATTGTCGCTATGGTAATAGGAATAGCCTAGCATCCAAAGCGCGTTAACATCGGTTGAGTCGGCTATACAGCCACGCTCAAGCTGCTGAATGGCGGCTTTAAAATCCCCATCCATAAAAGCCTGTTGTCCTAATTTAACATAAGCGTTCTGGGCAAATGTGCTTTCAATCGTAGAGAAAATCAACAAAGATACTATGACCGATAACTTCATCCGGGGACTATTGTCAAACAAATTTAATACAACATTAACTAAAATTGCAAGTAAATATTATACATAGTGTGTATTTGTTTGCAAATATTTATTAACAATCAGCGTTTCTTATAGTTACAGCATGACTTTTTTTCATCTTTAATTACAATTCCTGTTTATTTATAAAAACCGGCAATAGATTTACAATAAACACATAATCAATTTGTTATGTCATTACAATAAATATTATAACAAGATATCGTATCTTGGCATAAGTGTTGGCATATAGTAGTTAATAGTCAAAAAATGCTATTCTAAATTGCACCTGTAATATACAGGGTGACAACATGGCGTTTTTTTTATCATATAAAAAGAGGTTTTTGATGAGTTTTGATCCGTACGATTTTAAGAGTGCTATGCCGATGTTGAACGATGATGCTGAATTTTTTCCGCTAATGTCATCAGAGGATGAAGCCGAGATGAATAATGAGCTGGTTCCGGACATTTTGCCCATACTGCCTTTACGTAATACTGTGTTATTTCCCGGCGTGGTGATCCCTATCACTGTTGGCAGGGATAAATCTATAAAGCTGATCCGCGATGCCAATAAAGGCGACCGGATGATAGGTGTAGTTTCGCAACAGGATGTGGGTATTGAAGATCCTACCTTTAACCAGCTTAATAAAGTAGGTACTGTTGCCCTGATTATAAAAGTACTGCAAATGCCTGATGGTAACACAACTGTTATCCTGCAAGGCAAAAAACGCTTTATTTTAAGGGAAGAAATACAAAGCGAGCCTTATATTAAGGCTGCCATTGATTCATTTAAAGAAGTAAAGCCAAAAGAGGATAAAGAATTTAAAGCCATGATCTCGTCTATAAAAGACATGGCCATGAATATTATCCAGCTTTCGCCAAACATACCTAGTGAGGCAGGCATTGCTATCAGGAATATTGAAAGCAGTTCATTTTTGATAAACTTTATATCATCAAACATGAACGCTGATATGACTGCCAAGCAAAATTTGCTGGAGATCGCCAATCTGCGTGAGCGTACCAACCTGGTTTTGGAACATTTAACTTTGGACCTGCAAATGTTGGAACTAAAGAACCAGATACAAACCAAGGTGCGTGTCGATCTGGATAAGCAACAGCGTGATTATTTCCTGAACCAACAGCTAAAAACTATACAGGAAGAACTGGGCGGTAATTCGCCTGACCTGGAGATCGATAGTTTACGTGAACGTGGTAAAAAGAAAAAATGGGCCAAGGATGTTAATGACCATTTTAATAAAGAGCTTGACAAATTAGCCCGCATAAACCCTGCCGCGGCAGATTATTCGGTACAGATAAATTACCTGGAGCTATTGCTCGATCTGCCATGGAACGAGTTTACTAAAGATAACTTCGACCTTAAACGTGCCCAAAAGGTATTGGATAAGGATCATTTTGGTTTAGATAAGGTAAAACAACGCATCATAGAATACCTGGCCGTGCTTAAATTAAAGCATAATATGAAAGCCCCTATCCTTTGTTTGGTTGGCCCTCCGGGAGTTGGTAAAACTTCATTGGGCAAATCAATTGCAAAGGCATTGGGCCGTAAATATGTGCGTATGGCTTTAGGCGGTATCCGCGATGAAGCTGAGATACGCGGTCACCGTAAAACATACATAGGCGCTATGCCGGGCCGTATCATAACATCAATAAAAAAGGCCGGGGCTGCAAACCCTGTGTTTATTTTGGATGAGATTGATAAAGTAGGTAATGATTTCAGGGGCGACCCATCTTCTGCCCTGCTTGAAGTACTCGACCCTGAACAAAACAGCACTTTTTATGATCATTATGTAGAAATGGATTTCGACTTGTCGAACGTCATGTTCATCGCGACAGCAAACTCACTGAGCAGTATACAGCCGGCATTGCTTGATCGTATGGAGATCATTGAAGTTAATGGCTATACCATCGAAGAAAAAATAGAGATCGCCAAACAACATTTATTGCCTAAACAACGTGAGGCACATGGTTTAAAAACCAAGGATGTAGTTATTAAAGGTGATGTACTTGAAAAAATAGTTGAGGATTACACCCGTGAGTCTGGCGTACGTGCATTGGAGAAAAAAATTGGCTCGGTAGTACGTGGGGTAGCAAAAAGCATTGCGCTTGAGGAGCCTTATAATAATACCGTAAGCAAACCTGATGTTGAGCGAATTTTAGGCGCGCCTATATATGATAAGGACCTGTACGAAGGCAATAACGTAGCGGGTGTGGTAACAGGTCTGGCCTGGACATCGGTTGGCGGCGATATATTGTTTATTGAGGCTAGTTTAAGCCCCGGTAAAGGCCGTTTAACCTTAACAGGTAGTTTGGGTGATGTGATGAAAGAATCGGCTACTATAGCCATGGCTTACCTGCGTGCGCATTCCTCTTATTTTGATATCAACCCTAAATTGTTTGATCTGTGGGATGTACATATACACGTACCTGCGGGCGCTACACCAAAGGATGGGCCATCGGCTGGAGTAACTATGTTAACTGCGCTTACATCGGCCTTTACACAGCGTAAAATCAAGCCTCACCTGGCCATGACCGGCGAGATCACCCTGCGTGGCCGTGTTTTACCTGTTGGTGGTATTAAAGAAAAAATACTGGCCGCAAAACGTGCCAATATTAAAGAGATAATACTTTGCAAGTCGAACCAAAAGGATATACTGGAAATTAAGGAATCATATATTAAAGATCTTCAGTTTCATTATGTAACCGATATGCGCGAGGTAATTAACCTTGCCCTTTTAAATCAACAGGTTGATGACGCGCTTGATCTTACAGTAAAGGAAGAAACTAAACCTGTTTTGAGTTAAGCAGTATTCTTATTTAGTTTAATAATTGTAATCACATATTTTCATAAAGCCTCCCGTATAAGGAGGCTTTTTATATTTTTGAACATTATTTTATCCGTCTTTAATGAAGTTTAAACTACTACTCTCTCTCCTATTCGTTTTTGCAAGTATTAATTTATTTGCTCAAGCACAGCACAGCACCGAAATTGGTGTAGAAACCGACAATGATTCTTACCTGCTTCGAGGATCAGACAGGTATTATACAGATGGTATTTATTTCTATTACCGCCATGCCTTATCAACCGATGGGAATGATAACCTGAAGAATAAAGTATTGGGGTTTGAATTCGGCCAAAAAATATTTAACCCGCAGGCAGGCAGCGTAGCGGATATTTATGGAGTGGATCATGCAGACCTTGTAGACCGGCCGTTTGCAACTTATTTATATGTGGGATCGACCTTAAACCTTCTGTATGCCAATGAAAGCAACCTGAAACTGAGCGCACAATTAGGCATAGTTGGCCCCGATGCTTTTGGCAAACAAGTACAGGATTGGGTGCACAAGACCTTTGGCTTTTACCACCCCAGCGGCTGGGAATACCAGATAAAGAATGACCCGGAGATCAACCTTTCTGCCGAATATAACAGGTTACTTGCGCGCACCACTGGCGTTGATATTTCATTCAGTTCATATGGTAACCTAGGCAATGGGTTTACCGGGGCGGGATTGGGTTTCCTGCTTAGGTTGGGTAATTTTAACCAGTTATTTAATTCCGTAAGTACACAAAGTACAGCTTCGCAAGGCAATAAAATAACACCGCTGCACAAGCATGAATTATTTTTTTACTATAAGCCGCTCATTAATTATGTAGCCTATGATGCTACCATACAAGGTGGTTTACTGGAAACACATCACGAAGCCGGCAGCCAGGAAATTACTTTAGATAAAGAACCTTTTATTTTCAGTAATCAATTAGGCGTGGATTTTACGACAAACCGTTTCACATTTGATGTTGCCGCCATTGTACATACCCGGGATACAAAGGAAATGATCCGCTCAACTCATCAGTGGGGAGCAATTACGGGGATGTACCGCTTTAAGTGATCAGTCTTGAGTCTATAGTCTTAAGTCCAAAGTCATTATCTAAATCTAAATAGACTAATGACTTAAAACTGCAGACTTCCGACTAAAAGATCATTCATCAAACTTACTTTTCCTGCCTTCCTTTTTAGCAGCGTTTAATCGCTTATTTTCAAGTCGCGCCGCTTTAGCTGCTTTGCTTACACGCGTGGCCCTGCGGACCTTGGGTTTATGCAGGGCATTTTTGAGCAATATGATCAGTCGCTCAATGGCTTTTTCCTTGTTGAGGTATTGGCTGCGCTCCTCATCGCATATTACCTGTATATAGCCATCCTTATTAAACCGGGATTGTAGTTTATCTTTTAGTAAGTCTTTTTCCTCATCAGTAAATAAAGTTGAATCACCTATAGAAAACAACAGTTCCACCTTACTTGATACCTTGTTTACATTTTGCCCACCTTTACCCCCGCTCCTTGATGTTTTATAGGTAATTGTTTTTTGCAGTGATTCTTTATTGAGGTTCATTGTTTGCTAGTGAGTGGTTTATTAGGTTGATTAAGTGGGTAGTTAACCAGAATTAAATGAATTTATGAGATTTTCAGGATATTGTCTGAACCTTGATTTATAAGATTACATGATGTCCTTGATTTTATTGGCCTGACATCATGTAATCATTCAATCAGGAAAATCAAGGTCCAGAAAAAAAAATCGGCTGAATCAAAAAAATCAATCAAAATCAGCGGTAAATTTCTCCGTCTTCACACCAAATTTATTCAAAAAGTCAACACCTTCATCACTTGGCAGGCCTTTGTATTCAGCATAGGAATGCTGAAAGAAAACATGCTTTATACCTGCGGAGAAGATCAGTCGCGCGCAGGCAAGACAGGGCGATAGCGTAGTATAAAGTGTAGCGCCTTCCAATTTAGCACCATTCTTAACGGCGTATAGAATAGCATTCTCTTCGGCATGCAATGCTAAGGAGCAGCTATTACGAGAGTCGCGCGGGCAGCCGACCTCGGGCCATTCCTCATCGCAGTTATGGGTGCCTGACGGCGGCCCGTTATACCCAATGGAAATAATACGGGTATCCCGCGTTAAAACAGC
Organism: Mucilaginibacter mallensis; assembly: GCF_900105165.1. Classification (NCBI taxonomy): domain Bacteria; kingdom Pseudomonadati; phylum Bacteroidota; class Sphingobacteriia; order Sphingobacteriales; family Sphingobacteriaceae; genus Mucilaginibacter; species Mucilaginibacter mallensis. The sequence continues at coordinate 1,797,904 of NZ_LT629740.1, read as the reverse complement.
TCCGACCTGGGCCTTAATGCAATGAGAGCGTTGGGCCAGGTCGGATGCCAGATTCATGAAAATATGATCGAAACTTAACTTGTTCATTGTTCAGTGGTTCATTAGTTCACTGGTGCATTAGTTCATTGGTGCAATAGCGTAAATACCAGTGGATGGGTAAGAAAGCGATACCAATGAACTAATGCACCAGTGAACTAATGAACTATAAAATATTAATGTCCGCCTTTTGCTTCTACGTGATCGAGGTCGATACCTTGTTTTTGTAACTCACGGCTAACTTTCCATGCAAAATAGGTAAGGTAAGCAAAGCCTAATACCGGAACTATGTAGGAGAAGTGTATCCCGCTCATACCTGCTATCAGGTTGTTGCTGCCATCGGCAATTTTACCCTGTAGTGGTGGAATAATTGAACCACCTAATATCATCATGATTAAAAATGCAGAACCCTGGCTGGTATATTTACCTAAACCTGTGATAGCTAACGAGAATATAGATGGCCACATAATTGAGCAGCATAAACCACCGCTGATGAACGAAAATGTAGCTACCCTGCCTGTTGTAAATAAACCTACCAATATAAAGATCATACCAAGCACACCTAATGTAGATAAAGTACGTACTGGTTTTTGTTGACCAATAAAGAAAGCTACAACCAATATAGCTACACAAACTGCATATACATATAAGTTACTTACATCAACACCGGTTATTGCATTTACTACCAGCACTAAACCAAATGCTATAAATGGCACTAAAACATATAGTACATATTTTGTTGTTTTTGATAGATCAAAAGCACCTATAGAACCTGCAAAACGGCCGATCATTAAACTCCCCCAGTACAATGAAATATATGGTGCAATTTCTGATTCGCTAAATGAACCGAACGCAGGAGTTTTTAATAACGAGCCCATATTACTTTGTATAGTTACTTCGGTACCCACATAAGTAAATATGGCCAACATACCTAAAATTAATTGCGGGTATTGCATTGCGCCCCAACCATGGCTGCTTTTTTTGGCGGCAAATATGGTACCCACCAATGTAAATACAATAATAGCCAGCGAAGCGTAAACGAAATACTGACTAGGAATTGAAGTTGCTTTGCTGATAGGATCAGCAGCAAGGATCAATAAAAACGCAATAAATATTACAAAAAGTGGTGTATTTGCTTTCGTGCTTGCCTCTATTTCTTCATCGCTGGTTACTGTTGGCAGTTTTGATACCCAGAAGAATATAGCAACAGCTATAAATAAGCCTGCAAGTATGTAGTAGAGGTTATCAACTGATGATATTTTCACATCTGCTGCCGCAATTTTTGCTGATGCCGATCCAAATAATACGAAACCAACCACAATCGGGCCTAGTAAAGCGCCTATATTATTTACGCTGCCTGCAAAATTTAAACGGTTTGAACCGGTTTCAGGCGGCCCTAAAGCTACCACAAACGGGTTTGCAGCGGTTTGTTGTAATGAAAAGCCCACAGCTATGATAAAAAATACGGTTAAGATTAAGCCAAATGAGCCTGATGCAACGGCCGGGATCATACCCAATGCACCTGCTGCCGATATTACAAGGCCAAGTATAATACCATTTTTATAGCCTAACTTATTAAGTATATCAACCTTGCTGAATTGCGATGCAAAGTATAATATCAATGATCCGATAAAATAACCACCGTAAAAGGTAAAATCAATTAGCTGTGATTCAAATTGCGATAAACTAAAGTGTGATTTGCAAAACGGTATAAATACACCATTTGAGGCCGCTAAGAAGCCCCAAAAGAAAAAAACGATGATAAGGGTGTACAGCGCAGAGCCATAACTTTTGGTTTTGTCTTGTTCCATTGTTTATTGTAGGTTATAAAAAAGTATTATCAGGGCACTAACATAGACAAATTTTATAATTCAGGTTGAAATTTTTTGAATTAATAAATCGGTATAGCAAACTTTTCTTTGTTTAAGAGATAAAAATTGCATATTCGCATACTCAAAACTGAAACTATTATTAATGATAGAAGCTGTTATCTCGGGGATTGGATTTGGATTAGTGCTGACGTTTCTTACAGGCCCGGTATTTTTTGCTCTAATTAAAACCAGTATTGAAAAAGGTTTTCATGCTGGTGTTGCATTAGCCTTAGGCGTAGTATGCAGTGATATGGTATTTGTAGGCGCTTTACTATTCGGCGCACAATACTTTGATGTATCCGCACATGATAAAACTATTGCCGGTGTTGTAGGCAGTGTTATTTTATTTATCATCGGCATTTATTATATCTTCAAAAAGGCCGAGGTTAGCTATAAAGTTACAGTCCCCACACGGCTACACAAGGCTGGTTACTTTCTGAAAGGCTTTTTTATGTGCATTTTTAACCCTACCATCCTGCTGCACTGGACATTTGTTATCGGCACCGCCAGTACCGTTTACCATGAGGGGGTACATAACCGGGCGCTTAAAATAGGCATCATGTTTTTAACCATATTGATTGTACAATTTGGTATGGATACTACAAAAGCCTTTTATGCCGATAAACTCCGCGACCGTATATCAGTTAAATTTATACACCGGTTAAATGAGATAGCAGGTGTAGCATTGATCATCGCCTCCCTTATTATCTGTGATAAACTGGTTACTCATTTTGTATTCTCGGCGCCGGCAGCTTCTTAGGTCAGTTCCTTCATCAGCTTATCAAAAGCTTCGCGCAACTCAGCAAGTTCCTGCTCCAGTTTAGCTACACGGGCTTCTAAACCGCTTGATGGTTTATTAGCAACTTCATCAGCATAATCTTCATTTACATCAGGTATACCAGATAATAAATGCGCGTAACGCACTTCTTTTTGTCCCGGACGGCGGGGCAGTTGCAATACAAATGGCGGTTCGGTTGTAGTTAACCGCTCCAAAACTTCCTGTACTTCTTCTATCGATTCAAACTCATGTAACCTGCCTGAGTTGGTATTTAGTTCGCCCGGAGTTTGCGGGCCCCTCAGCATTAATAAACACATCAGCGCAACCTCAGCCGGTATAACCGGAAATACAATGGCAAAATTATGTTTGAATTTTACCGAACGATCGGAACCACCCGTAGCGGTCGAAATCAATCCACGCCTTTTTAATGTGTTCAGCGCAGTGGCAACGGTGTCTTCATCATATTGCACCACCGGTTTACGGCTGGTTTTTTGATTACAGGCCGCCACCAGGCTATTGATGGTCATGGGGTAATAATCGGGTGTGGTTTTGCTTTTTTCCATTAATACGCCCAGTACGCGCAGCTCCGGGGCATCAAGTACGGGTAAAGTTTGTAGTGAATCCATGCGCCAAATATAAACATCAGTTTTGTAAGTAAAAGTTAAGATAATTTGATTGAAAACCGGTTAATTTGTAATTGGTATGTCGCTATTTATTACATCATTAAACTCGGGGAGCAACGGCAACTGCTATTACATTGGTAATGAGCACGAAGCGATTTTAGTGGATGCAGGTATCTCCTGCCGCGAAACCGAAAAGCGCATGAAGCGGCTGGGCCTTTCCATTAATAAAGTAAAGGCGATCTTTATCTCGCATGAGCATACCGACCATATCAGCGGCATCCCGGTGCTGGCAAAAAAGTTTAATATCCCCGTTTACATTACGCCGGGCACACTCAAACACCTGAATGTTAATTTTGAGGATTACAGCTTTATAAATTTCATAGCCCATGAGGCGGTTATGATAGGCGAACTGGCAGTAACTGCTTTCCCCAAATTTCATGATGCATCGGAGCCGCATAGCTTTATTGTTACCTGCCGGGATATTACGGTTGGCATATTTACTGATATCGGCGTAGTTTGCGATAACCTGATAGCTAACTTTCAAAAATGTCATGCTGCTTTCCTGGAAGCTAATTATGATGATGAAATGCTGGACAACGGCGGATATCCCTATCATTTAAAACGACGTATCCGTGGCGGCAACGGGCACTTATCAAATAAACAGGCACTGGAGCTTTTCATCAACCATAAGCCTGCCTATATGAGCCACTTATTGCTGGCGCACCTTTCAAAAAACAATAACGACCCGAGCTTAGTTTATGAGCTGTTTAACAGTCATGCTAATGGTACTGAAGTAGTTGTAGCTTCGCGATATGAGGAAACACCTGTATATTATATTGGTGGTACCGAGGTTATTGGTGGCAGGGCTAAGCAACTGGCGTTTGATTTGTAGAGAGGCTATTTTGAAAGGGTGTCATGCTGAGCGCTAGTCGAAGCATGAGCGTAAAGGCCTGCCCACATGCTTCGACTAGCGCTTAGCATGACACCCACACTTATTATTCTATTATTGCTTACTATCCACCTCTCTCCTATACTCCTGTATAGCTTTTACAATAGACTTGACGATCTCCGCCTGACCGGTTGCGGAATTGAGGTAATCTTCTTCGGTGGGGTTATTGATGAAGCCGGTTTCTATTAATACAGCAGGCATCGCGCTGTGCGCTAAAACCAGTACCCCCTGCTCCTTTACGCCTAATACCTCACGATCACCGGTGGCCTTGAACTGATCCATTAGCAGATCCCCAAACAGGATGCTTTGCTTACGGTATTTTTGCATGTAAGCATTTAACACAATGAGGTTGGTAGGGTCACTCTCATCGTAACTTTCATAGGTTTGCTTGTAGTTCTTCTCAATATATATAGATGAGTTTTCACGGATCGCCTCCAATTGCTCGCCTTTGCGGTGGATGGCATAAACTAATACCATTATCCCTTTTTGCTTATGCGCGATGCTTGCCGTACCCTCGGGCGATGAGTTACAGTGAATGGATATAAACAGGTTAGAATGATTTTCGTTGGCGATCTCTGAGCGCCGGTTTAGTTCAATAAAGGTGTTATCATCACGTGTCATGATGACTTTTATGGATGGCATGGCATCATTTATGGCATCCCTTAGTTTTTTGGCGATGGATAGCGCTACTGTTTTTTCAAGCGAATAAGAACCATGAGCACCGGGATCCTTGCCACCATGACCAGCATCAATTACAATTGTTCGTACTTTAAAGGGTTTTGTTTGTGAGGTATCTCCCGGATTGACAAAGGAGGTGAATACAGGACTGCAAAACAAAGCAAAACAGATAAGCGCTTTTAGTCCCCGGATGTTATTTCTCATTAATTATTCGTTTTGCGAGTAGTACGCATTGTTGTTGTTAAAAGGTATAAAGCAACAACTAAAAATTAGCAATAAGGTTGAATTATTTTTTATTTTCTTTTTTGCTGCATTTCGGGCACAGGCCACTGGCATACAGTGTGAAGTTTTCGGCCTTAAAACCAGCCGGAAGATTAATTGACGGCAGGTTAAGATCATTTAAACAATATACATTGTTACACACCGTACAATTGAAATGCAGGTGCTCATCCTGGTGGTTATGCTCTTCACAATTGGAATGGCAAATAGCGTAGTTTGCCGTACCATTTAAGTCGAAAACTTTATGAATGATACCCTTTTCCTCAAACACATTAAGGATACGGTAAAGCGTAACGCGGTCAACATCATGCATCAAATTCTCCAGATCGGGCTGGGAAGTAGCAGTATTTTTTGATGACATCATTGACAAAACCCTTAATCTGGGCCCTGTTTTTTTTAAATGATGATGATCAAGCAAATGTTCAAACCGGTTATCGTTTTGTACTTGTGGCATTAAATTAATAATTGATTATCAAGTATATAAAATTACTATGAAAGGAACGTTATTCTTACCAAAATCTTACAAAGATACATACCAATGCAACAAAATTGCACCTGAATTATCTTTATTTTACTTTCCAATTATTTAATAATCGTTTAACAATTACAGAATATTCCATCGCAAATACTATTTTTGCGCCTCTAATAAAAAAAGTGTGCCCCAAATAGGTTTAAGTATAAAAGACAGATGGAAGCTAGCCTGCAATACAGGGCCAAAGCGATTGAGACTGATAAGCGGTTCAATCATCATCTTTGCTATTATAATTTATCTTCCCTATTTTTTTAGAGGTATTGAACAAAGGCAGGGCGTAGTGTTGCATGACTGGCTATTGGCCCAGGTACCACCGCATAACGTATCAGTTGCTATATTTATTATAATTTGGGGCACAGGCCTGTTGATATTATACAGGGCTCTTTACAAACCATCCATCTATCTTGTATATGTATGGTCGCTTATATTTGTGTGTATCGCACGCATGATAAGCATTAGCGTTGTGGCCTTAAACCCGCCAATAGGCTTAATACCGCTCTCCGATCCGCTTACCGGTGTATTTTACGGGCATGCCATTATTACCAAAGACCTATTCTTCTCTGGCCATATCACCACAGTAATGTTGACATTTTTATGCCTTGAGAAAAAAAACGACAAAATAATTGCCTTCTTTTCCATTATAGCAATAGCTATTTTACTGATTATCCAGCACATACATTATACTATAGATATTTTAGCCGCGCCGGTTATTACGTATACGGTTTACAGGTTTACACTGTACCTGCTTTTCTAATCCGGCAATTCGTCAGTTATATCAAGTCTGGCTACACCAATTCTATCGTCAGCCATTCCATAATACAGGTCGAACCTGTTAGGTGTACCCAGATCATGCCTGCAATCAATCCCTGTCGGGAATACTACATTGGCAATCAGCCCAACCTGCTCATCAGGGTTATCGGGCTTTAAAACAGGTTGTGGCGAACGGTATAATATATTAGCCGGGTTGTCCTTATCCAGTATCATCACCCCTGCCGAATACACCAGCCGCTGTTTTTGATCGCCTGTGCCTTCGGTTTCATGCACACCGTGATAAACGATCATCCAGCCATGTTTGGTTAAAACCGGTGGCGTACCGCAACCTATTTTCAGTTTTTCCCAATCAGCTTCGGGCGCGGCTAAACGGTGGTGCGAGGTAAATTTGGCCCCCTTAACAGGTATATGTTCATTTAATTTAACCGGGCGGTAGGATATCCAGATGCTTTCCAGGTGTATATCAATTTGTTTCGATCTGGATTTTTTCATCATCTCCTCAGGACTGGTACCCGGAAATAGCGGACGGTGTAATAAACCAAGTTCCGGATGACCGGATGGATTGGGTATTGCATCAGGAAAAGTACAGGAATCCTTATTATCCACACCCTGAAACTCAATATGCTTGTAAGGACTAAAGCTAGCTAAGCCTACCCTTTCCCAATGCGGCAGATCATTAGAACGCGCTAAGGCTATTCTTGGGCCATTAGGGCCAAATGCTACATAGTTCATTACATAATGCTGTAACACCGTATTATAAGTAATGCGCGGATCTTCGCAGCCGCCACCATCCGGACGCTTTTCGTAATCTGCTTCGGGCTCCAAAGCTATACCTATGCGTTCAACACCTACCGGATCGCCGGCATCATTAAATTTAACACGTGCTATACCTATGCGTGAATAATTGCCCTTAGCCACCAGACGTGGGAATAAATATAAATGTCCATCCGGCCCACGTACCGCAGCCGGATTTAGCACACCTTCAACTTCCATTGCATTACCAGGCTCAGGTGTCATCAATGTGCCCAAACGCTGCACTTTAAATTCAGGCATCTTGTTTCTTCTCCTTTTTAATTTCAAGTGTAGATATTTTACCGCCCAGGCATGATATAATCGTTTCAATAACACGCTTGGTTTCATCAGGGTCGCGTACCTGTATGGAGTCGGCCCCGGTTGTGCTGGCCGGATAATCATTACCTCCTTTAAATAAAGCATCGCCAATAAAAATCATTTCACTGATCTTGATACCCAGTACCTTTTTTAATTTACGCATGCCATAAGCCTTGTCAATACCCGGCTTGGTAATATCAATTGAGGTAGCGCCACCCATTTGTACCGAAAATTCGGGCAAGGTTTTATCCAGTATATCTTTTATCTTTTTGCGCTTTACAAATTTGGGATCCCATACCTTTTTCTCATCCAAAGGCGCTTTTTGCCCCAATGCCGAATAAGTGATCTGGCTGCCCCTGTCCTCGATGGTTTCGCCCCATGTTTTTTTGACTTCAGTTTTCGATTCCTTTATAGCAGCGTTCAGCGAATCGATGATCTTTGTTTTCTCTTCATCGGTAAAATCCTCCGAATAAAGTTTTTCCCAGCCTTTCTTATATTGATAGAACTTAGTACCACAGGTTGGCAAAATTGACAGATGTTTCAGGTGCTTATCCTGCGGCAGATGAGACAATACCTGTTTTTCAAACTGGGGCCAGTCGCCGCCAGATATGATGGCTACATGCACAATATCAATTAAACGGCTAAATAATTTGGCCATTTCAGGATCTAACGCTGCTTTGCTTTCGGCAAGCGTGCCATCCAAATCAAATACAATTAGTTTTTTCATAATTTATATGGTCATCCCCGCAGGGATAATGCTTAGGTTTTAATTTTCAGGTATGGCTATTTCCAGCAGGTTTATTTTGCCTTTCGGCGAACAATTAAGCACACCCAGCACAGCCGGAATGAGCATTACATCGCCTTTAGTAATGAGATAATCGGTACCATCATAATGCACCGCCCCTTCCCCATCCACGCATACCAGTATACGAGGTACATCTTCAGCCCCTACTGAAAACTGATCTTCAGTTTGGATGCGCCATAAAATAAAATGTTCGTTATTAAATAACTGCTCACGCAGTATCGGGAGGGCCGATTCAATTTTTGGTTTTACCGGCTCAACATCGGTGATATTAAAATCGATACAGGCAATGGCTTTATCTACATCAAGCTCTCGTGGTTTACCTGTTTTTGCATCAACCCTGTCCCAATCATACAAACGGTAAGTGGTATCGCTGTTTTCCTGTACCTCAAATACTACAACATCGGCCAAAGTGTGTACAGTACCTGAATGGATGAACACGGCATCGCCATCTTTTGGTGTAAAATTGTGGATATAATCGGCAACTTTATGTACTGCAAGCGCTTTGCGTAAGTCTTCGGCATTTGTACCTGGTTTTAACCCGGAATATACGAGCGCTTTTTTGCCTGTTTCTAAAACTACCCATGCTTCCGTCTTTCCGGTATCGCCCGGCGGGATATATTCCTTTTGATCGTCGGACGGGTGTACCTGTATCGATAGCACTTCCTTACAATCCAAAAACTTCAGCAATAAAGGAAAACGATCAAACGTTGAGGCAAGTTTACCCATGATATTCTCAGGGTATTGCGCAAAAAGTTGGGTTAAAGTATAGCCCTGGTATAAGCCGTTGGTAACTACGCTGGCATGGTCGTCCCTGTCGCTCAATATCCAGGCTTCGCCTACCGGGCCTTGGGGCAATGGTTCTTTAAGTAGACCGGCCAGTCGCCTGCCTCCCCATAACCTGTATTGGTATATTGGTTTAAATAGTAAAGGGTGTAATGTTATATCGTTCATGGTTATAATAAATATAGCCGCTTGCAGTTAATATATTGCAGCTTGTTTACCCATAACACGCATAGTACTATTATGTTGATGTATTTTAATAATAATACATTCAAATTGCTTAAACAGGTGATTAAACCTTTTACAATTTGAATTGTCTATTATACATCGGCACGTTAATTGCCTTATTGTTATAGATTATGAAAAGGTTAAATAGAAATATCATTATGTTAGGCTTAAGCGGACTGTTATGTCTGTTTTTTGCCGTTCCCGCCAGTGCACAGCACGGACATGGCGGTGGTGGTGGCGGTCATTCCGGTGGTGGTGGCGGCAGTGGTCATTTTAGTGGTGGCGGTGGCGGTCACTTTAGTGGTGGTGGCGGTGCACACTTTAGCGGTGGTGGCAGAGCAACCTATTCAGGCGGCAATAGAGCAGCTTATTCAGGTGGCAATCGCGCTTATGCAGGTAGGGGTGCTTATGCAGGCGGCAACCGTGCCTACGCAGGCCATGGCGTTTATGCCGGAAGAGGCAGTGTAACGGCTTACAGAGGTGGAGCATACAGAGGCGGATATTATGGCCGGGGTGGTTACCGTGGCGGATATTACGGACGTGGCTATGGTGGCTATTACCATGGGTACGGCTATCGCGGCAGGTTTGGTTACGGTGGTTATTATTACCACGGTGGCTTTTATGGCAGCCTATATGGCCCGCGCATTGGTTTTAGTATAGGATTTTTACCTTTCGGATATTATCCGTTTTATTGGGGTGACTACCAATACTATTACAGCAATGGCTTCTACTATCAATATAATAACGACCAGTACACTGTAGTTGAGCCACCTGTAGGCGCACAAATAAATACACTGCCATCAAACGCGCAATCAATTGTAATTAACGGGCAACAGTATTATGAAACCAATGGCGTTTATTATGTAGCTATTACTAAAGATGATGGCTCATTAGCTTACGAAATTGCCGGTAAAGACGGAGAGCTGAATACAGATGGACAACAAGGTGTTGGCCAGGATAATGGCACTCCTCCACCAGCTAATGGTGATTATGACCAGGGAAGCAGCGCTGCTCCGGCTCCAACAGGCATTAGCAGGGCAAACGTTCAGATAGGTGATCTTGTACCAAAATTACCACCTGATTCAAGAGGTGTTACGGTTAACGGCACACGCATGTTTGTAACCCCTGATGACATTTATTACCAGGAAACCCGTGATAACAACAATCACAAAGCATATAAAGTAGTTGGCCTACCATCTGATGGGCCTCAATAATAATATCAGCTTAATCAGCTAACAAAAAAGGGTAAGATTTTTCAATCCTACCCTTTTTTGTTGAACAATATTCGGTTTACATTTTTGCCATATCAATCATATTGCTTACCGCGCTAACCACCGCATCGTTTGATCCGTCATAGCCGATGTGTTTAAAGCGGATATTGCCGTTACCATCAATAATAAACTTGGTAGGTATCCCTTCAACCTTAAACTGGCCTATAACCTTTGCCTGCTGCCCTGATTGATCCTTTTCATCAACCAGCACATCAAATGTGTATTTATTATCGCCTATAAACTTTTTAACCTTAGGCAGGTAATCATCTCCATTTTCCCAGGCATCAATAAACAGGAATTTTACATTAGGATCGTTCTTATATTTATTTACCGCTATCTGCATGCCCGGCATTGAAGCTTTGCATGGACCACACCAGGTTGCCCAAAAATCAACTATTACAGTTTTCCCCTTCAGGCTGGCCAATGATACAGGGTTGCCATCCAGATCTTTTAATGTAAAGGCAGGTGCGGGTATGTCAATCATTTCTTTAGCCAATGCCTCTTTAGCTTTTTGGTTTGCCACCGCATTTATTTGCGCCATATAGGTATCAAAGCCTTGGTCGCTGCCGTTTTTATGCAGGTAGCATTTTTTCAACGCATCGTTGAGGCCTGTAGTTGCCTTGCCGTCTTTAATAGTTGCTTCAATTATTGCCGTTGCTTTGGTGTAATCACCGTTAGCCATCAACAGCAGTGCATAATGTTCCGTTATATCAGCATCGAGCGTGCTCCTTTCCCAAACAGGCGCTTCTAATTTTAAGGCCCCGGCATAGTCTTTACCTTCTTTATATAATATAAATGCGTAGGTATCGGTATAAGAATCCAGGCTCTCCTTGTTACGTGCCTTAAGTTCATCCGCCGTCAAAAAGTTTTTTGATACAGGATGATTGATCCGCGCAGTTATGGAATCAATCGTTTCCTTCGATAATTCTTCCGCCTCAGGCAAATGCTTACCAGCTACAGCCCAATCATATGCTACAGAATTGAAACTACCATCTAAATCGCTAGTATTAACTATCTCTTTTTTGTATTGACGATATTTTTCAAGGTTTTCAGCTTTCAAATATCCTAATGTTAGAAAAACTGTCATGTACTGCGTTACTGATTTAATGGCATGGCTATCTTTACTATACAATTGATATATGGAATCTCTTTTAGCCAGGTTGGTTGTTGTAAAAAACTCATTTTCCAAAGCATACCTGGCAATATTGCCATTTGGATATTTCAATTTACCTATAGCAGTAAGAGAATCAGCTGCTTTGCTTTTATACTCTGCTCCCAATAAGGTAATTGCCAAAAACATACTACCTTCAGTACCCGAATTTTCTAATGAATCGATGGCCTTATTAACCAGCGCGCGTTTTGCTGGGTCTGATGACCTGGCCATGAAAGCATAATTGGGCATTTTAGGCGATTTACCTTTTGCCTGCAATTCAGTTTCTTTTTGATAATCAGCCGTGGCCTCAGCCATATCCGGGGTAACATCCAGTTGTTTTCCTATCTGATAAACATACGCCTTTGCATTATAAGCCCCCTTAATAGGTTTTTGATCTTTATAGATCACATATACATAACCTTTGCCGTTGTTGTTATCTATAACCGTATCGCGCAGCACTTTTATAACAAATGCCTTTGCTGAGTCATTTACGGTTACTTCGCCCTGCCATAATTTGCCGCTTTGTTTTAAAGCGATCTCATCAACAGGAAAGTTTTTATTATCGATATAATATACCCTGGCTTTAAGCGAATCTTTATCGTTTAAAGAGGTACCCTCGGCATTATAGTTAATGGTTAGTTTTTTACCGGCTTCGGGATACTGGGTTAATAAGGTAAGTGGTGTTTTATCCTGCGCATTACCGGCATGAGCAAGTAGTAAGGCGGGTAAAAGCGCTAACAACTTTATGGTTTTCATATATTTAAGGTTAGAACCTAAATATATAAGTTATACCTGAGTATATTTTGGAATAACAAAATATTTACACGCAGATTAAAAGGCATAAAAAAAGGGACAGCCCTCTTGTAGCAATCCCCTCTTTATAATTAACTGAACTTTTATTACTTAGTTCTTAACGCTCTTTTTAGCTGGAACTAAAGGTAAAATAATAACAGCTAATAAAATGGCAACTTCTAATACTACTAACATGACTTTAATTTTTTTAATTTTTTAATAAATATGATTTAATATCTCTTTTAGAAAAAATATTACTCTTCCAGTTATACCTTGTCTCAGGTTTAGGATGTAAGAACAATCTTTAATTTTCCTGATGTGGTATTGTCTAATTCTATGCCACTGTGAAATATATTTTTTTCGGGCCTGATAGAGAAAAAACAGAATTTATTAAATTTTATAATTCACCTGAAAAAACGGGATTTAATGAAAAAATATCGCCGATTTTGGATTTGGAGGCTGAAAAAACGACTCAAAAAAAAATATTTTGCCATTTTGGGATCAAAAAGAAATTTTCAGACGCCAAAAGTTGAATTTGAATCGATTTTATCGATTTTAGAAATGAATTAAGATTTTGTTTTTTTGCTAGGGCACATGACCTTTAAAATATCGGAGCATTTTGCAAAACATGATCTGTAAAATACAGGCTACTGCGTTATTTGAAATAAATATTATCCGAAAAGAAATATTTGTCAATTTGGCAGCAAACATGACACCAACCTAACTACTGACAAAATGACCAGAAAAAAGACTGCCAAAACCTGCCAAAATCCCGTCAAACTTCTTAAACAGAATATTATTAGGCAACGACACTCAAAATCACCCTATGCCAAATTGCGATTTCAGCATTAAAGGGGCTTAAATATTGCAATTGTTGTATAAATAAGCGAACATTAAGAATTTGGCCTCTTAGACTATTAATTAACCGGCATTGGTAAGGTAAAACAAGTTTCATCATTGGTTGATGTTACTGAAAGTTTGCCTTTGTGTTCAACAGCTATTTGAGAAGTAATGTATAACCCCAGACCAAGCCCTGCTGCCCTCGTTTAACCTCTCTACGCGAATAGGGCTGGAACAGGCGTGCCATTGCAGATGCCGGAATTACCAGTTAATAGCTATAAAGGCATAACAAACCAAAATGTAGAACCTTTGCCCACTTCACTATCAATATTTATCCGGCTATGGTGCTGCCTGATGATATCTGACGATATATACAAACCTAACCCCAAACCGGCATACCGCTGTGAATTTTCATCAACCCTGTAAAAGCGGTCGAATATTAATGGCACATTATCAGCAGGGATACCTATACCAAAATCGGTAATTGCTATTTTTATACCCTCAGCTACTTTTTCCACATGTATAATTACCTTATCGCTTCCTGGTGAATATTTAATGGCATTAGCAACCAGGTTTATAATAACCTGCTCCAGTCTGTTTTTATCAGCATGCAACCTTATACCTTTTTCGCCCTTAATAATTATCCGGTGTTCCTGTGCGCTACTCTGCAATTCATCGGCACATTCCGCAATCAATTCATCCAATAAAAAATCAGCCTTTCTAAGCACCAATTTTCCTGATTGTATTTTAGTAACATCAAGCAGATCTTTTATTAATTCGGTAAGCTTATCAACCTGCTTAATGGCTTTTTGAATAAATGAATCAACTGTTTTTATGTCACCTCCCCTAAGAGCGGCACGTTCAATTATTTGCAATGCCCCTTTAAGGCTTGTTATGGGTGTTTTTAATTCATGGCTGGCTATACTGATAAATTCGTCCTTTTTTCGTAATAATTCAACTGTAGCCTCATCAGTTAATTTTTGAATGGTGACATCCAATAATGTACCAATGAAACGTATGGCCACACCTTGCTCATTAAAATAAGCCCTGCCTTTTGCTTTCAGCCATTTAGTTTTGTTATCAATAGGCCGTGTTTTATATTCTATATCAAAATCGCCTGAGCTATTATTAAGCAATGTTTCCTTTATCCGTTCTTCCAGGTGAGCACGATCATCCGGATGAGTCATTTCAATAAAAGAAGAAAGATTTATTTGGGCCGTTGCAGGCAATCCAAATATTTCCCTGCAACGTTTATCGCCGATAAATTCTTTTGTTTGCGGGTTATAATCCCAGGTTCCCAAACCAGCGGAATCAACTGCGGCTTTTAATCTATCTTTACTTTCAGCTAATAAACGCCCCGCCTCGGCCAGGCCCTGCTCTACCTTACGTTTATCGGTTATGTCTTCTATTGCGAGTAATATCAACTGCTCGCCATTTATATTATCAATTTGCCGGTCGTTAAGGCACATGATCTTTTTACCGATATGCGGAAACACGTGAGTAACTTCAAAATCTTCTGATCTTTGCTTTTCCGGCAGAACTTTTTCTAACAGCTCCCGTAACCTAGGAATATCCCATTGATGGTTTCCCAAATCATATATATATAATCCTTCGGTTTCCTTTTCTGTAGTTTTAAATTTATTATAAAACCCGCCGGTAGCCCGCTTTATGCGGAGGTCTTTATCAAGTATCAGCAATGGATCACGAATAGTATTAACAATACCTTCGGTATATAAACGGGCATTATTGATCTGATCATTCCTGCTTAATAATTCCTTATTAACGATCATGATCTCCTCGTTGGTGCTTTGCAGCTCCTCTTTGGATGTTTCCAATTCTTCGTTAAGGCTTTGTAATTCTTCACTGCCCGATAACAGTTCCTCATTAGCGCTTTGCAGCTCCTCATTGGCCGTTTCCTGCTCTTCAGTAATAGCACGCATGTCTGCCCTCGCCTGCATCAACTCTTTTTCTAATTGATCAATACGTAGCTCGTTTTCATTATACACCACATTTTCAGGAGGGTATATGTAATCGACCGGCATTTGCTGAATACCTGTTGACGAGGCATTTTGAAAAACTATAAGATAGTAAGGCTCCGGTGTATCCCTTAGCGGAGCCGCTTGTATATTTACATAGTGCTGCAAACCGTTCAGCTTAAAAAATACTGCAAATTTGCGGGCAGCCTGGTTTGTTTTTTTTGCCAGATGCAAAATATTGCGCAGCTCAAACGCCAGCCCTTCGCGGGCCATTTTTATCACATTGTATGATGGCCGGCCCGTTGGGGGCACAAGCCATGTTTCTGTTGAGCCCCTGAACTGAACGATATCAAATTTTTCATTTACCAATACGCCGGGCGGCATAAAATTGGCCAGCATTGCCTCATCGGCAATTTTAAAAACATCCTTATTGGTACTTTCTTTTTGTACGCCTTTATCAATCTCCCTGAAAGATAGCTCTCTCCCGGTGGAGGCTACACTCATGAAACGGCCGACAGGACCTTTTCTACGGTATATTTTTTCAACGCTGTTATAACTGGCAAACAAGTCTGTACTGTGGCCAACGGTTTCAGACTTACCAAGCATCAGGTAACCTTCTTCATTAAGTGAATAATGGAAAGTAGTTAGCGCCCTTTTTTGTAACACAGGTTCAAGATATATCATCACATTCCGGCAACTCACCAAATCTATCTTTGAGAACGGTGGATCTTTAAGCAGGTTATGCTGGGCAAATACACACATATCGCGTACGGCTTTACTCACCTGGTAATTACCATCAACCTTAACAAAAAACTGCTGTAGCCGCGATGAAGAAACATCAATCAGCTCTGTAGGCCGGTAAATTCCTGTACGTGCCTTAGCAATAGCTATTTCTGAAATATCAGTAGCGAAGATCTGGATCTTCATAGCAGTGGCTTTATCGCCAAGTTCCTCCTGCAAACATATTGCTATGGAATAAGCTTCCTCGCCAGTGGCACAACCGGCCACCCAGATCCTCAGCGGTTCATTAATACTCTTTTTATTAACCAATGCCGGCAACAACGTGCTACATAGGATTTCGAAGCTTTGCGTATCACGAAAAAAGTTGGTAACTGAGATCAGCATATCGTTATACAAAGCGTCCTGTTCAGCCTTGTTCTCCCGTAAAAATGCGAGGTAATCATTGGGCCTTTCCGCTTTACTAAGCGCCATGCGGCGGATAATACGGCGTTTTAAGGTACTTTGCTTATAGTAGGTAAAATCAACACCGCGACGAACGCGTAAAACGGTAAGTATCTGTTTAAAGATCTCCTCATCCTGTTGTGGAACTGTATCATCTATTTGCTGCTTTGAATAATCCTCATGAAAAGGGTAATTTATAGCGATCAGGCGTTCAGCAATTTTATTGGGTGGCAAAACAAAATCAACCACACCTGCATTAATAGCACTTTTGGGCATACTATCAAACGCAGCCGAACCTTCATCCTGGGCAAAGGTGAGTCCTCCGTATGATTTAATTACCTGCAAGCCGGCTGTACCGTCATTTAACGCGCCGGATAATACCACGCCTACTGCATAACTTTGGTGTACCACGCCCAACGATGAAAAGAAAAGGTCAATGGTATTACTTTTTTTATTGATCTTATCTAAAGGCGCCAGTTTAAGTACGCCGTCGGTAGCGGTAACTACTTTATTTTGAGGGATGATATATAAATTATCGGGGTCAAGATGAATATTATCTGTGATCTGATGAACCGGAAACGGGGCCACCCGTTGAAGCAACTCTGGCAAAATACTGGTGTGCTCAGGACTTAAATGCTGAACAAAAACGTAAGCCATACCCGATTTTGCAGGGAGCGCCTGTAAAAATGACTTTACTGCATCTAATCCTCCTGCAGAGGCACCAATGCCAACAACAGGAAATTGCAGATTGGGTGGGTCTGCTTGTTTTATTTTAGCCATTATTAACGGGTAGTGAAATAGACGTGAAGTTTCTTGATGTCTATTGGATATAAGCATTATGTAGCAAAAAGGTTTTAATTCACGCTTTATACTAATCCTAATCAATAATAAGCAAATAGTTTTATTAGTTGCGGGTTTATAAAAATTAAAAAAGGACAAACTCCATATGTTTTTTTATCAAAAAATGAACTGTTGCTTATATAACGAAGCATAATGTATATTTATGCTAATTTTACCGGTGTAGTTCGTTATTAGCCTGGCAACTATTGTTTGTGCACTTTATCATAATTTATGAAAACATCTATCAAAAAAGTCCTGTTAAAAACGCTTAAAATAAGCGGCATTGTACTGGGCAGTATTATACTGCTTATGTTTTTGCTGCCATACCTTTTCCCGCAAACGGTAACCAGCAAAATAAAAGGGTGGATAAATGGTAACATAAACGGCAATATCTCCTTTTCGGGCACCAGCCTGTCGTTCTTTAAAAAGTTCCCGGCGTTAACACTTACTTTGTATGATGTTAACCTGGAAGGGAGCGCTCCATTTCAGAAGGATACATTAATAGCAGCCAAGGAATTATCACTGGGGATTGATCTTTCATCACTATTTAGAAGTAAGATCAACATTGATAAAATATTCCTGAACAAAGCCTTTATTAATATACAGGTTGATAGCGCAGGCAGGGCAAACTACAGTATTTATAAACCATCACAACCAAGTACCGCTTCATCAGATACCAGCGGCGCATCATTAGGCATCGACCAGATATTGATTGAGGATAGTCATCTTATATATAATGACCTGTCTATCCCCACAAAGATCAATGCCCGCAATTTCAATTATTCAGGCAGCGGGGATTTGAGTAAGGATGTTTTCACGCTGTATTCACATACGGATATTGGGTCGATAGATTTTTATTATGGCAATGAGCCTTATGTGTTATCGAAAAAAGTAAATGCCGACCTGGTGACTAATATCAACACCAAATCCCTGGCTTTTGAATTTCAAAAAAATGATTTGAAGATAAACCAGTTGCCGGTGCAGTTTAAAGGGCGCTTCGCGTTCATAAAAGATGGTTATGATATGGATTTCAAGATCGATTCGCATGAAACGAACCTGAATGATATTTTCACTGCTATGCCATCAGCTTATCTTAAAATGCTGGATAAAACCGATGTAAATGGCATTGGTGATATAAAGATAGCGTTAACCGGTAAATACATCGCCAAAGACAATATCAAGCCCGATTTCAGCATGAATTTAATGGTGAGGAACGGTTATGTATCCAACAAAAAAACACCATCCCCAGTGCGTAATTTGTATTTGAACATGGAAACCAAACTGCCGCATTTAAATATGGATAGCCTGTATGTTAATGTAGATTCTATCTATTTTAATATTGATAAAGATTACTTCAGCTCGGTAATACGGGTTAAAGGCGTAAAAAGCCCATATGTGTATGCCAAGGTAAATACAGAGATAGACCTCGGCAAATGGAACCGTGCCTTTGGCATAAAAGCTTTTGATGTAAGGGGCCGCTACACTATGCACTTACTAAGCGAAGGGCGTTATACAACAGGTATTGTTGTACGCAAAGGCCTCAGAAAGAAAGTAATTGATACGGTGATCACCAGTGTGCCTAAATTCAGTATGCAATCGTCATTTAAGGATGGTTATTTTAAATATGCATCGCTGCCGGAGGCTATAAATAACATCAGCTTTAACATGAAGGCCGATTGCCCCGATCATAACTATAAGCACCTGAGCATGAGCGTAGACAACCTGTACGCTACAGCCCTAACTAATTATAT
Source organism: Mucilaginibacter mallensis (assembly GCF_900105165.1). Lineage (NCBI taxonomy): Bacteria > Pseudomonadati > Bacteroidota > Sphingobacteriia > Sphingobacteriales > Sphingobacteriaceae > Mucilaginibacter > Mucilaginibacter mallensis. The sequence continues at coordinate 1,778,659 of NZ_LT629740.1, read as the reverse complement.
AAAAGGATATTTTAAATTAGGTAATGCCGGTACCTTCCCGATGGATGCTAAAATAGAGACCAAGTTCCATTTTGCAGACCTGAAAAAGTTTTATCCGGCCACCGACAGTTTAATTGATATTAAAGGCGACCTGGATGCCAATATGCAGATAAAAGGGAACTACATCGCTGCCCAAAAGAAATTCCCGGTTATGGTGGCCAACATCAGCATGAAGAATGGCTCTATAAAAACCAAATACTACCCTCACCCTATCAGCAATATACAGGTTAACACTACTATTATTAACCGTACAGGTACATTAAACGGGATGAAAGTCTTTATTAAGCCGATATCATTTGAGTTTGAGGGTGAGCCATTCTTCCTCAAGGCCAGTCTGAATAATTTTGCAGATGTGGATTATAATATTAACTCGCAGGGCACTATAAATATTGGCAGAATTTACAAAGTATTTGCTATAAAAGGCTATAATGTAAATGGCGCGGTTACCGCTAATGTCTCGCTCAAAGGCAAACAAAGCGACGCGGTGACAGGGCATTATGATAAATTGAGTAATTCAGGGACGCTTAAGGTTAAGGATATATCGCTTACAACGGAAATGTTCCCCAAGCCATTTTATATAACCAAGGGCGTTTTCAGCTTTAACCAGGATAAAATGAACTTTGATGCCTTTACAGCTAAATATGGCAACTCAACGCTTGTACTAAACGGTGCGTTATCAAATGTGATAAACTATGCTATTAAGCCGGGATCAGTATTAAAAGGCGACTTTAACCTGAGTAGTGACCTGATCACGGTTGATGATTTTATGGTTTTCGCGGGCACGCCTGATGCGCCTAAACCTAAGAGTGCGCCGTCGGGCGTAATAATGGTTCCCAAAAACCTGGACCTGAATTTTACCGCGTCTGTAAAGAAGATAAAATACCAAACCCTTACGCTTACTGATGCCAAAGGGCAAATGAGCATCAACAATGGCAATATCGACTTGAAAAGTACCGGGTTTACCATAATCGGCACGCCGGTAACTATGGACGCGACCTATACCAATACCAGTCCGCGGATGGCATTTTTTAATTACCACATAAACGCTAAGGACTTTGATATTAAGAAGGCTTATGACCACATCAAACTTTTCCACGATATGGTTACAACTGCGGCCTACGCGCAGGGCCTTGTTTCACTGGATTATCAAATAAGCGGCAAGCTGAACAACAATATGCAGCCGGTATACCCATCATTAAAAGGCGGTGGTACCTTATCGGCCAAGAAGATACAGCTACATGGCTATAAGCTGTTCGGCGCTATGGGCAAGGCTGCAAGTAAAGACAGTGTAAATAACAATGCCGATGTATCGCAGGTAAATATTAAAAGCACCATTGCCAATAACGTGATCACTATTGAACGCACCAAACTGCGCATGGCGGGCTTCAGGGCAAGGTTTGAGGGACAGGTGAACTTTGATAAGCAAATGGATATCAAATTCAGGCTGGGGCTACCGCCGCTCGGCATAATAGGGATCCCGATGAACATTACCGGAACACAGGATAAACCTATAGTAAAATTGGGCAACGGTAAGAAGGAAGGTACGGTTACTTCTACTACAGATGATTCGGGGGAATAGTAAGAGAATCAAGATATAAGAATCAGGAGTCAAGAAAAAAGATATTTCCCGTTAACATCGTAATATGAAGCTAAAGCTGTTTTATTCTATTTTATATTTTGTGTTAGCAACAAGCGTTGCAAATGCCCAGACAAACCCGGTTGATAAGGTAGTCGATTCCTGTATTAGAAAAAGAAATTTTAATGGCGCTGTTTTAATAGCCCGAAATGGTAAAATAGATTATATAAAATACACCGGTATAGCCAATCGGCATTATAATATCCCATTCTCGGATAAAATCAGATTTCAGATATTTTCCGTAACCAAAACGTTTACGGCTGTACTTATTATGCAACTGTATGAAGAAGGCAGGATCAACCTTGATTCAACCATCTCTGCTTATTATCCGGGATACAAAGGCGAAGCAGCGCACAAAGTTACGATCAGGAACTTGCTAACTTACAGCAGTGGCCGTTATTTAAAAGAAATGGACCTTAAGTTTATTCACGAAGCTTACGACCAAAATTTGTGGCCGGTTGATACCTTCATTACCCGGTATTGCTCTGAGAAATTAATAGACACACCGGGCACCAAATTCAATTATAGCAATGGCGATTATATCATATTGGGCAGAATAATTGAAAAAATTTATAAAGAGCCATTTGATGTGGTCTTGCGTAAAAAAATACTTACGCCTCTTAAAATGCTTAATACCAATTACTGGCACCATCAGGATATTGTGGCGAACCTGGATGAAGGGTATAACAATAAAGACGGCAGCGTAGACTCTTTGATCATGCCGACTTATCATTATATCGATAATCACTTTTCTGCAGGGGCGATGTACTCTACAGCGCAGGACCTTTTGATATTTGATCAGGCTATTTTTAATCATACCCTGCTTAAAAAATCGACCGTGGATGTTATGCTTACCTCCTACCCTAAACTTGGGGATGTGGCATTTGGTTTTTGGGTGTACCCCAAAAAGATAGGCGCCACAAATACCATTTTTGCAGAAAGACAAGGCGGGGGCTACGGTAACGAATCAAACTGGGTACACCTGATGGATAAAGGGGTAACGCTCATATTATTATCAAACACTGAAACTGCTGAGTTAAACAAGATGAGATTTGATGTATTGGGTGCTTATTTAAATGGTACCAAATAATACTATAAGCACACGGGGCACGCGTGCGCCAGCTTAGGGGTTTTAGAAACCGTCAGCCGAATTTAGCACAAATGTTCAATTAACCCCGTCAGCCCCCCATTGCGGCAATACCTAATATGTTTTGGCGATTGCATCGCCAGTCGCGTTACAAACGCTAACCCAGTTTAAGCACTCGTCATAGACGAGCGCAATTCAGTTGTTCCTATTTTTTCATCAATTTGTATCTTAAGTGCGTTGTTAACTCTGATGGTATTACCTCTACAATCTGAAGATCATATTTGTCTTTGTCAATGCCGTCAAACAATCGGATACCACTTCCTAAAAAAACAGGGGCAATGTGAATGAAAAATTCGTCTACAAGCCCTGCATTGAGAAATTGTTGAATAGTATCCGCACCACCTTGTATCCTTATATCCTTTCCTTTGGCTGATTGTCTTGCTTTTTCTAATGCGCTTTGTATTCCGTCATTGATGAAATAAAAAGTTGTTGTCCCTTTTTGAACCCAGGGTTCCCGTTTTTCGTGTGTCAGAACATAAACATCTGTTTTGTATAAATCTTCTTCCCAATGAACTTCGCCTTCTTCAAACATTCGCTTTCCCATAATGTAAGAACCTGTTCTTGCAAACACATCATCAATTAACTTACTATCTGCACCGTATTCTTCACCGCCTTCCATATTGATGTGTTTCCAAAAAGCTTTTTGTTTAAACATCCACATGTGGATTTTTGGTGAAACGCCGCCCATAGGGTTATCCGGACTCCTGTTATCGCCTGCGAAAAAGCCATCAAGTGATATTCCGCTATCAAAGATAATTTTGCTCATAATTTTTATTTATTGTTTCTCAAAGTTAATTTTTGTTAGTTGGTTTGATTGTTAACACCCATACAATTACATATAAATCAATTATTTATCCCTCTTTAAGAATATCTGCCGGATTGTTCCATAACGTCCAAACTTCTTCAATTGGGTCATTTGTTTCCGCCGTAACGGCGATAGTTAAATTAGGCATAATGCAATATATTTGATAAAACAAACATAAACACCGGGTACCAAAATTATCATGGTCAAAAAAGACAATATTTGGGGTGATTGAGGACAAAGTAAGGTTATACGGTCACCAAATTTAATATATAGTTGAGAAAAAGCCATACCCTAATTATGGATAGACATCGTCCATTTTCGACTGATCTCTTTTACGATCAGGTACATCTGTTTTAACAAGACTTGATCGGAGTTAAAAGCACCTTTAAATTTGGTGATTATACGCAACTGCAAATTCCTGACTCTCCTAAAAACCTATTCTTCCGAATCATCAATCACCAGCATGCTCCAGCCCTTGCTACCGGCGTTGCTGAGTTGCTTTTTCTTGTCGTCCATGATTTTTTTAATACGGGTGCTGTAGGCCCAGCAGGTGCTTTGCCTTATGGCTACTATCTCTGATAATTTATGTGATGAGATCTTCCCTTTGGTGGAATACATCAAAAATATCATGTAAAATGCCTTATTGATAGGTATACGGGTGTTCTGTAATATGGTATAAGCAATTACAGATTCCTCGTAACCACATTTGGAGCAGCGGCGACTGTATGGCAAATGCCCGTTACCATAGTGTGTGTTGCCGCATTTACGGCAGGTATAGCCCTTCTCCCACTTAAGGTCGGACAGGAATTTGAAGCAGGTTTCTCGGTCGGGGTAGATCTTGCTGAACTCCTCAAAATCCACCGCTGCCGACATCACACGATCATGCGTAACCTTTTCGATATTGGTGTGCAGGGTAATGTTATCATTCTCCAGCAAAACGTTTATGCGTGAAATTTCTTCGGCCTGCTCCTTGAGCAGTATATTAACAGATTTTAGTTCCTCATTCTGCTCCTCAATAACCTGCGATTTTTCAACCAGCTCATGTGTACGCGCGCGCACCTGTTCTTCCAGGTGTTTGTTCAGGTTATCCTTCAGCTCTTCATTCTGCTTCATCTGCCTGATGATGCGGCGCTGCGCGTAATCCTTTTTCTTTTTCAGGATCCGCACTTTTTCAGCTATCGCGAACGAGATGAAAAGCATCTCCATTATAAAACAAAAACTAAGGCTATAATGTGTTAACGGACCAAAACCCAGCCACGCCCTTGATTCAAGGATCTTGATAATAAAACCCAGGAACAGGAAGCTATAACCCACCACAAAAAAACGGGCAGGCCAGTAACCCTTATTCAGCACATAATAACCCGTGTAACATGCCAGCAACAGCGGTATAAATTCTATTATCCGGTAATTGAACCAGGCGTTATTTACCGTTAAACACAAAATAAAGAATATGGTACGCAGGGCTATAACCACCCATATTAAGCGGTTAAGCGTTGGCGCCTTTGCCTTTACATATAATAAACTTTTGGTAAATAACATCCCAAAAACGCTGGCGAAAAACAAGGCCACACCATAGGCATATTGGTTCCATACGGGTGAGTTTGGCCATAAATACTGGTAGGCAATACCATCGGTACACATTTCATACATCCCTATGCTGAGGTTATATAAAATGTAATACAAGTACTGTATTTGCCTGATGGCAAAAAACATCATCAGGTTATACAGGCCAAATACCAGCAACATGCCATAAAAAACCCCGAAAAAGAAATACTCATCAAGCGCGTAATGGATAAACCAGTTAACCGACTTTAATACTACGATAACATTTGATGGCTGATGCGACCGTATACGGATATAATAAGTATGCACGCCATACAGTTCGTTATCAATGTTTACGCTAAAGTTTTTATGCTGATACAAGCGGTTAGTAAACGGGTGACTGCTGCCAAATCTGGATATGGTAAACCCATTATTCACGTTAGGCGAATAAACCGTTATATCATCAATAGTTTGATCATAAAACTCTAGCAGCCAGTTATTTTGCGTTGCCTTATTGTGATTTATGGTTATCCGGCACCAATAAGTGGTATGCGCATCATGTGTTGTTGGGTATAAACCACTGATAAGAAATTTGGATGCAATTGCAGGGCTGCGGATCTGATCAAAAGTTAATTTGCCGCTGGCATCCTCAAAGTGTAAGATCTCATCGTAGGCAAATGGGTGATGTGTGCTGGTGTCATTAAGTGTAACTGCCTTTTGCGCAAAAGCCCGCATGGCTGTGCCGCACAAAACTATAACACCAACAAATAGTAGTTTCAGTAACCGTTTTATCATACTTAAAAATCACACTATGCCCCTACCCAGATACAAACATTCGCCCGGAAAAATAATTGGTTTATTGCAGTAGCGCAATTATAACTATTAACACTAATATACGTATAGTTATACGTAAATATTACTTATTTGTTACCAAACCCAAAGCCTGTATATAACTATTATTGGGGGTACAATTTTCAAACTTGCAATTCTCCAGCATTTCATATAAAGCCTGTTTAACCTGCGCGCGGTTTGTTGGGGCAGCTTTACGAATATCCTCAAAGCTGATACGCTGTTTCTCGGTATAGTTTATAATGGTATCGTAAGCCATTGGTCTTTTAAAGGTGATAATACCGCTTACATTATCCATCTTTTTGTACGGCCAGTAGGTCCAGCCAATATTATTGGCTTCAAGCAGTTTACGGAAGTCGCCTACCCATGGATCCTTATTTTCACCGGTTTCGCCGCAATAGATCGGCACATTGTATTTATCCCTGAAATCGATATATTCCTGTATTACATCCTGTGTAGTTGGCGTCCAGTATTTGTGGAAAGTATAAACCAGCTTCGAATCAAACGGAGGGCCGAACATATGCATGTTACTGTCCCACTGCGCGCCACCGAGAATGATCAGGTGATTTTTATCTACTGTGCGTACCGCCTTGGTTAACTCTTTGTAAAAAGGTTCCAGGTATGGGTTTAATTCTTCTTTTTTGAAATAGTGCGCGATGGGCTCATTCAGCAGATCATAGCCTAATATTGCGGTTTCATTTTTATAGTGATCGGCTATCCTTGTCCATATTTGGATGGTTTCCTGCCTGCTGCCTTCGTTTTGGAACAAGAATGGGTATCCGTAGCCATCATCAATATTATCGCCTGTCTGGCCTCCCGGCGCGCTGTGCATGTCTAAAATAACATATATGCCTTCGGCTTTACACCAGCCTATCAGTTTATCGAGCAGTTCAAAGCCACGGTTAGGATTATTTTCACCCAGGTAATCCTCATTGGTAAAAAGGCGGTAACTAAAAGGTACGCGCAGGGTATTCATACCGCTGGTTTTCATAAAATGAATATCAGCCTGTGTGATGTACGCGTCCAGATATTTTTTCCAGAATATTTTAGTTTCATCAGGGCCTATCAACTCCATAAAAGCCTGGTTAATGAGCTTTGGTGAGTTGATCTTGGTAAATTTAAACATATAGCCTTCGGGTATAAGCCAGTTACCTACATTGGTGCCCTTCATTAAAAATGGTTGACCATCGGCCCCGATGATCTCTTTACCTTTTACAGAGATGAATTTTGCTGATTGCGCATTTGATATAACCGGAAATACAGCCAGAACGGTCATTAGTATAAACAAACACTTTTTCATGGTCATGTGATATTTAAGGGGATTTAATCTTAAACTTTGTAATTAATTTGCCTGTAACTTATTATATTTTTTCAGATAATTTATAACTACCTGCGTTGCATCACTATAAATACCTATATGGTGTGTACGCACTGTATAAGGTACTGTTCTGCCCTTATCGCCAGCTTGTACAGCAATTACATTTGATGGCCGGGCCGGCATATGGCAATCAATGCAATTGCTTTTTATGATACCGCCGATAGCTGTAGCCATTTTACAAAAATTATGATTCTCGGTTTTATGGCAGTTCATACATTTTTGCGAATACATGGCCAGCTGATCTCTTTCGTTATTATGCACATTGTGGCAGGTTGCGCAATCCATATTACTTTTAATAAAGCATTTACTGCTGGCCAATAACTGGTTCTGGTTACCATGCACATCAAGTTTGGTTGAATCAACCGGGGGCATGTAGTATGACAGCTCTTTAAATCTGGCAAGGTTATCACCGGGCTTAAATGCAAATATGGGCCCTATTATACGGCTCTTGTTACCAGAGTGGCAAACGGCGCACATATCCAGTTTTTGAGCACGTGTTAACGATACATAGGTGGCTATATACTTAGCCTTTTTTTCTTCGGGATAAGCTAAATGATAGTTAACGTGGTTGGCGGCGGGCCCATGGCAACGTTCGCAATCAATACCTAAAACCAGCGAATTTTTATCATAAGCAATAGTGCGGTTAAGGCTTTGATCCTGATCTGGCAATGCTTTAATGTAAGAGCTATGGCACTCAAAACAACGTGTGCCTATCATGCGGGTATAATCAACATTGGTAGTATCAAAACCGGGACTATCTGTCCAACTGTTTAAAGCTTTAAAATACGATATAGGTAACTGGAACATTTCACTGCCATGCCAGTATAAATAGCTTTCGGCCTTTACACTGCCAAAGGTAATATCAAAACGCTCAGATCTTATTTGTTTACCTTTAAAATAGGCAACCTGATACATGCCATCGCTGCGTTTTTCCATAACAACTTTCAGGTCCTTATTAAAAACATACTCGTTGCTGCCGTGATCAAAACTGCCATGTACCGTGCTGTCGGATGACAGACTGGTAGCCGAAAAATGCGCGGTATGCAGATAGTTATCATACACATCCTTATGACATTGTATACAGGTTTTTGAACCAGCGAAAATTTCTCCCCGCGGATCAGGCTTTGTGGTATTTGAAGTAAGACATTGCGAAAAAATAACAACAAGCGGAACAAAAAAAACTAATACTAAAAATAAATTCCTCTTACTTTTCATCAGTATCATTAATAAGCATCAGCAACATATTATCATGAGCAGGCTTTGCGACCTGCTCACGTGTATGTTATTGAACAATAAGCGTTGTAATTGAATGCGGTAAACTGGTTGTATTAGCTGCCATTCCTTTTATCCAAAGGTTATACGGCAGCGTTTCTTCCGTCAAATTTAATACAATTACAACAAGCTTTTTATCTTTATTAACAAAAGCTGTAGTTAATAATTGATCTCTGTTTGATGAACTGATAATACGCTTAGCACCAGGGCGTACAAACTTTGAGAAATGGCCTATGTAATAGTACGAATTCATGTAAGTAAGCTTGCCTGTTTGTACGTTGGCATGTATTGGCGCATAGCAAAAATTACCTACGTGGTTAGGGCCGCCCTGCTCATCAAGCAAAATGTTCCAGTCTGTCCAGCCCACAATGCCGTTGTTAAAGTCATTAACCATTGATTTTCCGTATACCTCGCCCCATCTCCAGTCATCTATCCTGCTCAGGTCGAAGCGTTCACTGCAGCCTTCGGTAAACATCAGATTTTTTGTAGGGAAAGCTTCATTAACCAGTTTCACGTTATCAAACACATCGCGCACATACCAGTGAAAACCAGTACCCCAAACGTATTTTGCTGCTTCCGGATCTTCATATATAGTACTTGCACGTTGATATATCAAATCGCGGTTATGATCCCATATGATCAGTTTTTTATCAGCCATCCCATTGTTATGTAGGGTTGGGCCTAAATAATTTTTTATAAAATCGCGCTCATCTTCGGCAGTATAAATACATGACTCCCATTTTTGGTTAGCCATTGGTTCATTTTGTATCGAAAGGCCCCATACAGGTATCCCTTCCTTTTCATAAGCTTTTATAAACTTAATGTAGAAGTTGGCCCATGCCTGATCAAATTCAGGTTTTAATTTACCGCCATGCATCATGTCGTTATTTGTTTTCATCCATGCCGGTGGGCTCCATGGTGATGCAAACAGGGTTAATTTACCACCTGCTGCGGCAATAGCCGATTTGATAAACGGAATACGGTATTTTTTATCATGACCGATATCGAATGTTTTTAAAGAAGCATCATTATCAGCCACATAGCTGTAGGTATCGCTTGAAAAATCGCAGCTTTGGATATTGGTGCGTGCCAGCGTATAGCCAATACCTGTTTCGGTATTGTAATAGGCATTCAGTATTTCTTTTTGCTTATCGGCAGGCAATTTGTAGAATGTCTCGGCTGAAGCATCAGTTAAAGCACCACCTACACCTAAAACAGTCTGGAATGTTTTCGCAGGATCCACAAAAATACAGGCCTCCGTTTCAACAGGCTGCGGGTGCGATTTAAAAGCTAAGGTTGCCGTACGTGTTATACGGTAATCTGTATTTTCGGCAGTAGTATATACCGCTACCGATTTACCTGTAGCAGCATATGTCTTAACTGTTTTATGAACTGTGCTTTGCGCTTTTAACAAAAAGGGGCACGCACTTAATAGTATTAGTGATAAAGTTTTTTTCATTTCCAATTTATACTGGTTTTGATTGCAATCCTGTGTTTTAGTGTTTGTGCCGATTATAAAGTTCCTGTTCCTGTTAGCCTGATATCTCTTGATGAACTGCCAACAATAAAATCAAATACTCCCGGATCCATTTCCCATTGATTTTTAACATCGTTGAAATATTTAAAAGCATCCTCGTTTAAGGTAAGCGTAACTGTTTTTTCTTCGCCTGCCTGTAGGTACACTTTGTCAAAACCCTTTAATTCCTTTTCAGGCCTTGGCAGATTCAGTTTCTCCTGTTTAACATATAGCTGTGCTACTTCTGCCCCGGCTACTGCTCCTGTATTTTTTATTTTGAAAGTAACTGTAGCCGTTTTATCACCTGTTTGTACATGCAGATCGCTGTACTTAAATGTGGTGTACGATAAGCCATAACCAAAGGCAAACTGCGGCTCAACTTTGTAAGTATCAAAATAGCGGTAGCCTACATAAATATCATCAAAGTAGTTAACGGTAACGCCATCGCCAGGATACTGGCCTAATTTAATTGCAGGCGCATCTTCCAGTTTTTTAGGGAAGCTAACCGGTAATTTACCTGATGGGTTCACCTGGCCAAAAATGATCTTAGCCAATGCGTTGCCACCTTCCATACCCGGGTACCATGCCTGTATAACGCCTTTAGCATCACCAACCCATTGGGTTACATCCATCGGGCCGCCGCCCATCAGCACAACTACTGTACGAGGGTTTGCCGCTAAAACAGCTTTTATCAATTCATTTTGACCAAAAGGCATTTGCATGTCTGTTTTATCAAAACCTTCGGTATCATAAGCATTGTCCGACCATACATTATAATCGTAACCATGTGTCCACCCGCCTACTATTACAGCAACATCAGCCTTTGAAGCAGCTTGCACCGCTTGCTTTATCATATCCGCATCGGCACCTGCGCCCCTTGCAATGTTATAGCCTTTGGTATAAGTGATCTTAACTTTTTTACCTGCGATATTCTGTAAGCCCTGTAATGGAGTTACTTCAAAAAATGCCTTGATCTGCGAGCTTCCACCGCCCATTGCTTGTTTCCGGTCGGCATTATAACCTATTACAGCAATTGATTTAATATCTGATTTTAGCGGTAAAATCTTGTCTTCGTTTTTTAGCAATACGATACCCTCTTCAGCAACTTTTTGCGCGGTTGCCTGGTGAGCGGCAGTATTGTATTCGCCTTTCATGCGTTTGCCGCCGCCAAGCATATTGGTTTTGTACATTACGTATAGCAAGCGCCTAACTTTGTCATCAACAAGGCTTACCGGCATTTTACCTGTTTTAACCAGTGTAACAACAGTATCGCCCAAAAAGAATTTACCATAGTTTGGATGCGGGCCCATGTCCAGATCAGTACCCATTTCAAGGTCGGTACCATTCCACATAGCTTGTGCAGTGCTGTGTACAGCACCCCAGTCGCTGATCACCGCACCTTTAAAACCCCATTCTTTTTTCAGGATCTGGTTTATCAGATAGTTATTTTGTGTAGCCCACTGGCCCCTGAATTTATTGTATGAGCCCATTAAGGTATAAACGCCACCCTCTTGTATAGCAGCTTTAAAACCGGGCAGATAAATCTCCCGCAAGGCACGCTCGCTCATTTGCACATCAATTGAGCCGCGGTTGGTTTCCTGGTTATTACCGGCGAAGTGTTTTACACAGGCCGATATACCCTGAGCCTGTACGCCTTTTATATAACCAACTACCATTTTTGATACCAGGTAAGGGTCTTCGCTCAGGTATTCAAAGTTGCGGCCGTTCAATGGTGAACGCATGATATTTATACCCGGGCCCAGGATCACATCCTTGCCCCTGAAATTTGCTTCGCTGCCTAAAACTGAACCAAAAGCGAAACCTAATGCTGGATTCCATGTTGAAGCCAGGCATATACCTGTTGGCAAATAGGTTCCGGAATCTAATACGCCTTTTTGAGCGTTCCATCCCCTGCCATGCTCAAGGCGCACGCCATGAGGGCCATCAGAAGTTACCATCTCGGGGATACCTAAACGCGGCACACCGCCTGAAGTAAATGATGAACTGGCGTGTATCATGTTCACCTTTTCTTCAAGGGTCATTAATTTAATAAGACTATCACTTTTGAAAGCTATTTGCGCATCAGTATAAGCAGACTGCGCTTTTGCAGAAAAAATTGAAACAGAACAGATTATGTAGCAAAATAAGGGGAATTTCAGTTTAGTATTCATTTAGGATATAGATTTTAAATTACCACACATATGTTGCTACGGCGCCGTAGTTCAAAGTACTGGTTACTGTTTTTGAGTTGAATTTAATGTTGAATGTTTGTGAACCGTTAGTATTGTTTAACACGATAAGCACCTTGGTGCCATCGGTATTTTTAAAAGCTACGTTTGGTAAAGTGGTTGAAGCATCAGATGCTATACGTACTGCACCCGGCCTTACAAATTTTGATGCGTGAGCAACAATGTAATAAGAAACATTACGTGATACCGATGTGTTGTTATTTACTGTTATGGCACCCTGGCAACTGGTACAGCCACCATTGGTATGTGGGCCATAGTTTGGATCGGAAGCCAGGTTCCACTCTATTACGTTGCGGCTCCAGTTACGGATAGCACCAACTATGAGGTTATTTACATGCCATGAAAGATCACCGCTGAATGAGCCTGTGCCAAAGGTGGCTTGCTCGGTAAAGTAAATATTTTTATTAGGAAACGCAGTGTGTACCGGTGTAAGCGCTGAAATATCACCTAAATATAAGTGAAAGGCCGAGCCATCTACATACTTATTTGCAGTTTGATCATTTAAAACGTAAATAGGGTAATCCGGGCGATCACAGTTATGATCGTAGCAGATTATTTTGGTTGTTATACTTGCCGCCTGTAAAGCCGGACCTAAATAGCTGCCGATAAATTTGGCTTCTGCAGTATCCTGCATAACCATAGCCGGATTGTTTGAAGGGTTTAAGGGTTCATTCTGAGGGGTAATGGCATCAATAGTTATTCCCTGGGCAGCCATTGCCTGTATGTATTTCACAAAATAGTTAGCGTAAGTGCTGTAATACTGCGGCAGCAGACTACCACCTGAAAGGCTGTTATTGGTTTTCATCCATGCAGGTGCGCTCCATGGGCATGCAAGGATCTTTATATTAGGATTTATAGCAATTATCTTTTTTAAAGTAGGTATCAGATCGGCTTTTTCCATATCGATACTAAACTGTTGCAGGTTAACATCTGTTGAGCCGCTTGCCACGTCATCATAAGTAAATGGGGAGGCGCTCATGTCTGATGCACCTATGGTTAAGCGTATATAGCTTATGCCGATGCTGGTGCTATCGGTTGAGAAAAGTTCGTTTATTATTGAACTGTTTACTGTTGAGCTTAGGCTGTTTATTACCTGGGCGCTGCCGCCGGTAAGCGCAAAACCAAAACCATCAATAGTTTGATAAGTAGTTGTTGTATCAACATTAATAGTTGTATTTGAATTTGCAACGCTGGTAAATAGCAAACTAATATTTTGCTTATCAAGCAATTGCGTTTTATCCTGAGTGGTTAACCACATTTTAACATCGGTTTTAACCGGTGTTCCCGGGTTTACAGGTGGAGGGGTTACTGTACTACCGCCGCCTGTAACTGTTTTTTTACTACAGCTTTGCAGCGTAAGTGTTAAGCCAACCAGTATTATTGTGGTAACCGGAATTCGTATGATTTTCATGAGTATTATTTTCTTTTTCACTATCTCGTTCACTTAAATTATTTAGCAGGAGCTCCCATGGCGAAAAAATGCACATAGTCAATTTTCATTGAGGTTGGGAAAGCGGTATCATCTACCCCATCAATACCACCCCAGGATCCGCCTACGGCAATATTCATTAAAAGGTGAAATTTTTGATCATATGGCCAGGTGGGTGAACCTTTCCCGTCATTAACATAAGAGAAAACCAATTGATTATCATAATACCCTCTAATGGCATATGGTGTCCAGTCTTCACGATATAAATGGTATGCTGTTGAAGCAGTTGGAATGTTCATGGTACTGGTTTTGGCATTACCAGCGAAATAGGTTTCATTGTGTGCGCTAAAATGCACGTTGTTAGGATCGTACCCAACCATTTCCATAATATCAACCTCGCCGGAGTTTGGCCATGGGCCATATTTATAATCATCAGGCAGCATCCATATAGCGGGCCAGGTGCCTTTTCCTGAAGGAAGCATTGCTTTCACTTCAATACGGCCATAAGTTATTGAGCCTTTTGAAACTATCCTTGTTGATGTATAACTTTCGCCACCCAAATACTGTTTTTTTGCTGTAATGGTTAACACACCATTACCTACACTTACGTTACCTAATGAATCGGTATAGTCTTCAAGCTCGGCATTTCCCCAACCGCCGCCGCCCAGGTCATATTTCCATTTGGTTGTATCGGGGGTACCTGTATTGGTAAATTCATCCGACCATACAGGTGTAGTACCAAATGTCCAGTTACTATCAACCGGTGCCTGGGGTATATAAACATATGGTTTTGCATCGTTACTTTTTCCACCACACGATGCCAGCAAAGCGGCACACATCACTCCCATTAACCATACATTAATATTATATTTCATACGTATTGGTTTCTTATAAAAGCTGCCGGTATTACCCGGCAGCTTTATAAATATTTTACAATAGTTAATTTGCGTAACCTGGGTTCTGAACCAGTTTGGTTGCGCTAAGGTCCGTAAGCGGGATAGGTAAAAGTTCATTTTTACCAGCCTGGAAACCTTTGAATGATAGTACAGTTGGAGCATCACCCCATCTTACAAGGTCAAACCAGCGATGTCCTTCTGTTGCCAGCTCTAAACGGCGCTCATTTTTAATGGTTGTCATACTTACCGGTACTGATGCTAACCCAACCCTTGCACGAACAGCATCAAGCAATGCTTGCGCGCGCGCAGATCCACCACTGCCCATTACCAATGCTTCAGCTTCCATCAGGTAAGTATCAGCCAAACGTATCTCAATATAATCATTAGGATAGTTTAACTCTACCTGGCCCTGAGTTGCCTTGTACTTGGTTAATGGCGCGTATTTTAACAGAAAGTAACCTGTGTTTTGATAGCTTGCCTGGTAAGATGATTTTTCAACAGCTACAAGGCTATCCATATCCAAAACTGTATAACCATATCTCGGGTCACCTTTCAGCGCATCATGTAATAGCTTGGTAACGGGGTTAAAGCCCCATCCGCCTGCATAAGTGGCATCGCCAAAGTTACGTGGGCCTACCATTTGTACATATACATTGCCTTTAAAGGTATTCCAGTTATTCCAGGTGTAAGCCTGTGTAGCTGTACGGGTTATTTCAAATATCGCTTCGCTGTTAAATTTATTATTAGGGCTGAAAATTGAACCGAAATTAGCCACTAAGTGGTAACCATAAACTGGGGTTGTGCCGCCTGGTGTGCCATTAACAATTGCAAATTCAGTTGCTGCCTGAGCCCATTTTTTCTCGTATAAATATACCTTACCTAACAAAGCAATAGCAGCGCCTTGTGTAACACGGCCTTGTTCGCTTGCAACAACAGTTGCAGGCAAGTTAGGGATAGCAGCTGTTAAATCAGCTTCAATTTGCGCATAAACATCAGCTGGTTTGGCTTGTAGCTGATTGTAAATGTCAGCTTGTGCAAGTGGTTTTAATATTAAGGGTACATTTTTAAATAATCTTTCCAGATCAAAGTAATAATGTGCACGTAAGAATTGCGCTTCGGCAGTGTATCTTTTCTTAAGATCATCGCTTAATCCCGGTACACCACCTACTTCAGCCAAAATTGTGTTTGCACGGCTTACGCCCAGGAAGTTAATTGGCCAAAAACCTTGTTGCGGTCCGGCTGCCGAATTCAATTGGTAATTGTTCCATAATTGCCAGTCGTTTGTATCGTTTGGACCACCACCACCTGCATAACAATCATCAGATGCTGAATTTAACGGACCTAGCACATCGGTATACGTTCCATCCAAACCACCTGTTTCAGTAGTTAACGGATCGTAAGCTGCTGCCAAACCGGCGAAGGCCTGGTCAGGTGTTTGGTAATAATTTGACGCCGCGAACTCCCCTTTGGGATTCACCTGCAGGAAGGATTTTTTGCAGGATGCAAATACGCCCATCCCCAGCAAAAAAACCGTTGTATACTTGATATAATTTTTTTTCATAATATAATATTTTTAATGATTCAATAGTTATAAAGTAACATCTACACCAACCCTGAATGTACGGGCAGTTGGATATACACCCTGATCAACCCCTACGGTGTTTTTATCGCCACCTGCAAACTCTGGATCGAAGCCATTATACTTTGTTATAGTGAATAAATTATCGGCAGCAACGTATATACGTAATTTAGTGATATCCAGCTTGCTATTTAACGATTTTGGCAAAGTGTATCCGAATTGCAACGATTTTAAGCGCAGATAAGCACCACTTTGTAAAAAGTAGCTGGACGGACTTGTATGATTACCATTCGGATCGGCATCTGTCAATCTTGGAATGCTGGTATTAGTATTAGTTGGAGTCCAGGCATCTAATGCTGAAATTGGGTAATTAGCAGTGTTTATATCCAAACGACGATATTCCTGGAATACTTTGTTTCCCCAAACACCCTGGCCAAATAAGCTCATGTCAAACTGTTTGTAGTTTGCGCTGAATGAAAAGCCGTATGTCCAGCTTGGTTGCGGGTTACCTAAGTAGGTACGATCTTTGGGACCGATTGTACCCGGGCCACCAAGGTTAGCATATTTTAAATCACCTGGTTTTGCATTAGGCTGGAAAACATTGCCCTGAGAATCTTTATAATTGTTAACATCAGCTTGTGATTGGAATATACCTACCACTTTGTATCCGTAAAACTCATCAAATGGCTGGCCAACTGCTAAACGTTGTATTTGTGATGGGTTACCACCTTGCCAGCTACCTTCATTAATGAATGGAAGAATGCTAATGCTGGTAACTTCATTATGGTTGTATGCTATGTTACCACCAAAAGTCAGGTTAAAATCACCTACTTTTTTATTGTAGCCTAACTGTAACTCAATACCCTTGTTGGTGATACCACCAGCATTTGAAAATGGAGGGTTAGCAACACCCGCATAAGCCGGAAGCGGCACCTGCATTAATAGACCGTCAGATACTTTTTTGTAAACATCAATGGTCACGGTTAAATCATGAAATAATGTCGCATCCAATGCCAGATCTGTAGATTTATCCTTTTCCCATTCAAGGTTAGGATTGGCAAGTGTTTGCGGGCCGTAACCTGTGTATAATACCTGGCCACCATTAGAACCAAATACATAACTGCCAATACCACTTATAATTGGTGAATACTGAAATGTTCCTAAGGCTAATTCGTTACCTAATACACCATAAGATGCACGGAATTTCAACAAATCAACAAATGTATTTTTTGGAAACCAATCTTCTTTAGAAGCTACCCAGCCGATTGATGCTGAAGGGAATGTACCGTAAACATGATTTTCACCAAATTTTGATGAGCCATCACGCCTGATCATACCCTGGAAAAGATATTTTCCATCATAATCATAAGTTACACGACCGAAAAGGGAAGCTAATGTTACAGGCTGATTATCATTAGCGCTGCCTAAACGGTTAGCTTGTGCTAAAGGAAAATTGAAAGAAGCATCCTGGTATGAACTAATAGGCTCGCCCTGGTAAGTTACTGAAGAACCGTAACCGCTTTCTTGCTCTGCACTTGTACCTCCTAAAATTGTAAAGTTGTGCTTACCTATTGAACGAGTATAGGTGGCAGTATTATCCCAGTTCCATTCAAGGCCCTGGTTCATCTGGCGGTTTTGAGAGTTATTTACAAGGCTGCTTGTACTTGAGTTTAAGTAATATAGCGGCGTAAATTGCTCAGTACCATAAAATGCTTGTTTACCGGCAATTTCAGTTTTAATAGAAAGGCCTTTGATTGGCTCAATTGATAAGAACACATCACCAAACAAGTTATGTGACCAGTTATAGTTACCATTTTGCAATTGTGCCTGTGCCAATGGATTAACAATTTCCTGACCTACATAGTTAGAAATACCGTAAGGTAAACCCTGAGCATTTCTTAAAAGAAAAGCCGAGTTAGTATTATAAATGGCGGCATTGGGCTGCGCATTGATATCACTAACCGTTACAGGTGTAATCGGATCAAGGTTTATAGCATCTGCTAACGGACCACCGAATACGCTGTTTGTATTGAAGAAAGTAGTACTGCGGGTATAAGCATAGTTAAAGTTCTCACCGAAAGTAAGATATTTTTTAGGCTTAAAAGTACTATTCAATCTTAAGTTAAATCTTTTGTAATCAGAGTTATTCGGCATTACTATACCTTTTTGATCAAGGTAGCCTAATGAAGCATAGTAAGTTGCTTTATCGGTACCGCCGCTAACCGAAAGGTTATTTTGCATGATAGGGGCATGACCAAAAATCTCATTTTGCCAGTTGGTACCGGTACCAAATTGAGATGGATTAGCAAATGGCGCCGTGCCACCATCATTGGTAACGGCTTCGTTCCTTAACTGCGCATATTGAGTTGCGTTTGGAAGATCAAGTTTTTTAGTAACTGATTGCGTACCATAATAAAAATCATAAGTGATCTTTGGTTCGCCTGCTTTTCCTTTTTTGGTAGTGATCAATATAACACCGTTTGATGAACGTGAACCGTAAATGGCTGCTGACGCATCTTTCAACACTTGTATTGATTCGATATCATTAGGGTTGATAGCGTCATAACCACCATTATCCCAGATCTGACCATCAACAACATACAGCGGGCTGCTATTAGTTAAAGAGTTTTGACCACGAATAATTATATTAGGTGCAGCACCAGGTGAGCCTGAACTTTGCGTAACCAAAACACCTGCCGCGCGGCCTTCAAGGGCATCGTCAACACGTGTAATTTGCTGGTCTTTTAAATCAGCGGCACCAACACTTGAAATTGCACCGGTAACGGTTGCCTTCTTTTGCGTACCGTAACCAATAACCACCACCTCATTAAGGCCGGTTGTGGCATCAGCCAGGCTTGTATTAAGTGTATAACGGCCGTCAATGGCTACATCTTTTGGATCGTAGCCAATAAATGAAAAACTTAATGTGCCATTTGAAGGAGATTTTATTGAGTAACCACCGTTAGCATCAGTAACTGTGCCTTCCTGGGTTCCCTTTAATTTTACTGTAACCCCTGGCAAAGGTGCTCCTGTTTTGTCGCTTACCGTACCTTTTACGGTAATGTTCTGCGCAAAGGCAAATGACATGCCCGATAACAGGAGGATAAATAAAAATGTAATTGTTTTTCTCATGAATAAAAAAATTAATAGTTGGTTTTTGATAAGTGTTTAAAAGTTTAATGTTCCTTTTTAAAGAACTACCGGCAACTAACCGTAGGCAGTTAAGTAGAATGGACAATCCATAGCTATGAGTTTAATTTATGTAAATAATAAGTTACTACAGGGAGTTTTTAGGTTTCCTTGTAATTGGTGCACCAAACATATGAAAGTTTGAAATATAAAAGCAAATTTATTTTTACATAAATGATTGATTTTTAGGCATTTATATCATTTTTGAAACGCTTCAATCACAAGACTATAAATCAAATTAGGCTTGATAATCAGCACAAAAGCTTTATTTGGTCGTTTAATCAAAAAAAATTGATACGGTTCGTTCCAGAATGTCTTTTTTTTCTGTTTTTAGAGGGATATAGCGTAAATGCGGCATTTATAGGGGAAATAGCGCCAAAAACGGCCAAATACCGTCATTTTAACAGTTTTTTGATTGCTTGAATCAGCTAAATTGTTATAGCATTTGACTATTAGCGACTTAAAGTTATTCTGTTTAATAACAAGTTAAAATGCTTCAAAATGAAGCATTTTGGTCAATTTTCAGTGTTTTAGAGTCTATTCGATCATAATTGTACTTTTTGCGGTTCGATTGCATAAGTTATTAGAAATATTTTGCTCATAATTGAGGAGATTTTCAGTGTATAAACAGGTATTATTTGGCAGTATTAAGTGGTTCAAAACATTAACAGTCTAGTCCCCTATTCATCCTGATTCAAACAATTTTGCACTGATGAACGGAGCAATAAAGGGGCTCGTTAAGTCAGTCAAACCAACCATAAACACCACAAAAAAAGCGACCAGTTTTCAACTGATCGCTTTACATTCATTGTCCATAATCAAAACCAAAAGATCATGAACTCTCTATTAACCCTGTTATATATTTGAGACAAAAACAGCGTTCATCATCAATAAGCCTTACAGGCTTTAAACATTTACTTTTTCAGTACCAGGTAGCCATAGGCTGCAAAACTATATTGTGTTGATAAAGTAACACTTGCATTGGTTAAACCATTAGTCCATGTGGTATTTTGCAACCCGGCAGGTATATTAAAGGTTTGTGCGCTGTTTTTGGCGTTCACCAGTATCAGTACATCATCCGTTCCTGATGTTTTCTCAAAAGCGATAATATTAGCATCGTTATACTGTGTTAATGCACCGGTTTTTACAGCTTCATGCGCTGTGCGGAAAGCCAGAATTTGCTTGTAGGCAGTTACCATATCCGGGTTTGCAGTATAATCAACCGGTACATTGGTAAAAATGCTGATCGGATTAGGATAACCTACCTCCTGGCTATCATATATCAGCGGTACACCATTCATATAGGCAGCTAAAACAAACGCTGCTAAAGCGCCTTGTTTGCCGTTATACTCGGTAATAGTACTGCCATCTGATGAAGCATCGTCGTGGTTAGTGATATACCGTAATTTTGTACCTGTTGATGGTATAGAGTTGATCTCAGCGGTATTGGTGGTAAACAATGCACTTGGTGCCTGTGTATTCGCAAATACGCCTTTTAAGGTACTATAATAGCTAAACGCGTAATCCATCTGGAAGCCCGCGCTGATTTCGGCGCTGGTTGTACCTTCGGCTAAATAGATCAATTTGTGGGTTTTTATAGTATTTAAGGTATCAAGCGCCTGAACCCAGAAATCTGATGGAATATTATCGGCAAAATCACAACGGTAACCGTCAATATTAGCGGTAAACACCCAGTATTTCATTGCGCGTATCATAGCGGTACGCATAGCCGTGCTATTAAAATTCAAGGCAGCTACATCGGTATAATTTGTTCCCGGGGGATAAATTATATTGCCGTTAGCATCCTGCTGATACCATGATTTGTTGGAGATCCATACATTATCCCATGAGGTATCATTAGCCACCCAATCCAGTATTACAGCCATGCCCAGGCCATGCGCCGCTGCAACCAGGTTGCGCAGATCGGCCAATGTGCCGAAATTTGAATTAACCCCATTGTAATCTTTAATACAATAAGGCGAATTAATACTTTTAAGCACACCAACCGGATAGGTAGGCATTAACCATATAACATTAACACCAAGCGCCTTAATAGAATCAAGCCTGACCTGCACACCCTGAAAGGTAGCCGGCGTATAGGTTTGGGTATTCACCTCGTACATTACAATGTCCTTGGTAGCGGGTACACCAGCATAAGGCGTACCATATTGTGCCGGATCTTTATAGATACTATCTTTAGTTGTTGTTGTTTTAGTAACTGTTGTTGGGCCGCTGTTTGATTTGCTGCAGGCAAAGCACAATAGCAAAGCAGGTAATATTAAACCGTTCATTTTTAGTTTTTTACTTAATTTCATTTCCACTTCTCCCCTTATATTTTATTTATAATTTATTTGAATAGTTATTGCCGAGTTATCAATTGTAACCCACTTAACTGCACAGCTTTCAGTAGGATAAGCACTCCCCTGCGGATCGCCGCCGGCAGCGGCACCCAAAAACTGGAAGCTTCCGCTCTGCAGTTTTAACTGATCGTTGCCTGTTTGTATGGTATTTGCCTGATCAAAACCATGCAGTATAAGTTTAATGTGCTTAAAGTGCGTTTTGTAGCTCCCTTCGGCAGCATTAAAAATGATGGTGTGATTTGCAGGATTAAAAGTAATCAGCCTTTTATAAAAATCGCCTTTTTGGTAAGCAAAGCTTTTACCATCGTCCTCATAATAAACAAAATGGTTTGCTGTAGTGCCTTTATAAACATGTACAAACAACGTATCTACAGGCTGCTCTGCGGTTGATTGTACCAGCGACTGCATTGGTATTATGCTGCCGCCTTTTACGTACACAGGGAGCTTATTAAGGCTTAAAGGGACAATTTTCTCCTGTTTGCCAGCCTCCTGCAATCCGTTATACAGGTCGTACCAGATACCTTCGGGGAAATAGATCTTTCCGTACTCCTTGGTGCTTTCAAATGGTGCTACCATAATACCATTGCCAAATTCAAATTGATTTTGATAATCGGCCCATAAAACTTTAGGATCAAAAGTATAATCAATAGCCAGCGAGCGCATAACAGGCAAGCCATTTTGGGTTGATTCATAAAAGCCTGAATAGATATATGGCAATAACTGGTAACGCAGGCTGATGTAGTTACGGGTGATATCAAGCACATCCTCACCAAATGTCCATGGCTCGGCTGCTTTGCTGTTAAAGGCTGTATGATTACGATAGTATGGTATAAAAGCCCCGAGTTCCATCCAACGGGCGTATAATGATGTTGTTGGGTTACCGGTGAAACCACCAATATCCATACCGGTAAATGAAACACCGCTTAAGCCTAAGCTATTCATTAAGCGTACACCTTGCAGCATGTGATCTTCTTCGGCGCGGTTATCGCCTGTCCATATAGCGGTATAACGCTGCAGACCGGCAAAACCTGAGCGCGTTAAAATAAACGGACGTTCCTTAAACTGCATTAAAGCACCCTCATAGCTGGAGCGGGCCATTTGCATACCATAAATATTGTGCGCCTGTAGATGACTTGTTTGGTGGCCATCATAATCAAACAAAACATTATCGGGCATTTTTGATCCCCAGGTTGCAATTTCGTTCATATCATTCCAGATACCGCTAACGCCTGATTCGGCAAAGAATTTAACCTGGCTATGCCACCAGTCACGGCCCTTTTGGCTCGTGAAATCGTTAAAATTACACCAGCCCGGCCAAACAGCGCCTACATAAGGCTGCCCATCCGGATATTTGATGTAAACATCGTTTTTTAAACCGCTCTCATAAGCCGGTGCTCCCGGGGCTATTTTAATACCCGGATCAACGATCACGGTTGTTTTAAAACCCAGTTTGTTCAATTCGGCATTCATGCCTGCCGGATCAGGGAAACGGTTCTTGTTCCAGGTGAAAAGCTGGTATTTATCCATATAATGAATATCCAGGGTAATGCCGTCAGCCGGGATATGTTTTTCGCGCAGCGTATGTGCTATACGCATTACTTCCGCCTCGGGATAATAGCTGTAGCGGTTTTGCTGATAGCCCAGCGACCACATAGGCGGCAACGGCATACGACCTGTTAAATAAGTATAGGAGGTGATTATATCGGCAAGGTGCTTGTGATAAATGAAGTAATAATTCATTTCGCCGCCACGCGCTCCGAACGAGGAGAAACGGTTGGTACTCGCGCCAAAGTTGAAGTCGGTTTGATAGGTATTATCCAGGAAAATACCATAGCTTAAGCCATGGTGAATACCTATATAAAAAGGTATGCTTGAGTAAAGCGGATCCTGGGTTATGCTGTAACCATAAACATCAGAGTTCCAGTTGGTGTACCCGCTGCCGGTTCTGTCGAGGTTCCCGGTTTTTTCGCCCAGACCTATGAAATGCTCATCTGGCTGCAACGTTTTATAATCGGTTACAGATTCATTTACCCACGAAGTTGATAAACCTTTATCATCTTCATTTATAACCTGACCATCGGGGGTATAATAGGCTATTGAAAATGGTTGTTTTTGAATTACCGCTTTTAATGAATCGGTGATGATATCAATTTCGGTATCTGTTTGTTTAATATTAGCCTTAACAGCTATTGGTTTGCCAACAACGGCATACGAAAAATCGGGTACCAAAACTTTTCTATCCATACGCACCCTTATAACCGATGGTGTGTAAACAGTTACCTCGGCATTAGCGTTGGTGATGGTTATACTAACCTTTTGATCTTCGATCTTAACCGCAGTTACATTTCCAACGTTTATCACCGGGCTTTGCTGGCAATAACCAACGCTCATCATAAATAAAGAAAGGACGGGAACAATAACAGAATATTTTTTTTTCATTGCAGAAATTATAAAGAGCAGCAAACAATTCACTGCCTGCTGCTCTCTTTAGATTAATTTGGAACTACCGAATATAGATAGCCTACTTGTTTTGATTGGGTCATGTCAATGGTGATGGTATAAGTACCGGCATTAACAATGTTGATAGAACTTGAATCATTAAAAATCATTGGTCCTGTAAGGTTATTTGAATTTGACGGACCATAGTTAATGTCCCATCCATCGTTCGCCCTGAATTTTAAGGCACCCGCGGTAAGCGCGGTTGTAATTGTCCATAAACCTGTTGACTGGTTATAGGTCATCGGGGTTGATGTATTCCACTGCCCAACAGTTGCTGTGCCTATAATACCGAAGGTGCTTATATAAGTTGCACTATAAGTTAAGGCTGATGTATTGGCATCAAGCAAATAAACACCTGCCGAGTTATACCCTATACCACCAGCGCTACCATTAGTTGTTAACGTGCCATTGCCGCCATCGCCATAGTTAATATGGTTGTAATCAGGCGCTGAGGTAAATTTGAAGTTACCGGCGGCACTGAAATAAGCATATCCTTCAAACATATTAGGCGATTGCTTTGGAATAGTAGGCGCACTTGCAGGTGCATAACCCTCATAAGAGCCGGGTAACCATAACCTATCAACACCCTTAAATGTGGTAAGCGCTATCTTAACAATTTTAGAGTAAACGGTATCCTTGCCATATATGGCTGATCCTACACGCAGTTCAACAGATGTTGGGGCATTTGGCGCCAGGTTTAAACCATTTGTTAATAAAGTATTTAATGTACCGTAAGATAGTGACACACTATTGCCGGATGTTACATTACCAAGGTTAACCAATGCAGAGAAGTTTTTTCCGGCGGAATCAACCTGCACAAAATAACTTACTACTGCTGATACGCCGTAGGTGGCGCTTTTCCAGTTAATTTTTAGTATTTGTGATGAATCTGCTTGTGTTACAATAATTGCGGTATCAGCTGAAGGGCTCGTTATAACCGGAGCCTGTATATTACCTACATTAGCCAGCTTATCCTTTTTGCATGCCTGCAGCAAGGCAAAGCTTAAAACAGCTGCTATAATGAATATTTTTTTCATGATGATGATTTTTAATTTCCGTATCCTGGATTTTGTTTTAAGTTGCTATTCAACTGAAGATCAGATGCTGGCAATGGAAATATATTTAAGTGAGCATCAGTGCCTGTTCCAGCCATTACATTTCCCTTCCAATCCCACAGGTAAGAGCTTCCTGTAAATAATCCGAAACGGATCAGGTCAGTTCTTCTGAACATTTCCCAATACAGCTCACGGCCGCGCTCATCGATCATGAAACTTAAGGTAAGCTGTGCCGCAGTTATAGTACCCGCACCGGTATTACCATAGGCCCTTGTTCTTAAGGCATTTATATAAGTAAGCGCGGTACCTGCATCACCACCTGAGCCACCGCGTAATACAGCTTCAGCATAGTTTAAATAAACTTCGCCTAACCTGAATAGAGGGAAATCGGTATCAACGAAAGTGTTGTTTGAGCCCGGTACACCGGCAGAGGTTACATTTTTCCATTTTGCTGATAAATACCCCTCGCTAAATATAGTTGGATCAGCTATAGGGCCCAGTTTTTGGCCTGCGGTATAAAAAATCGCTCTTTTATCTGTATTTCCTGATGCATCAGGGAACACCTTAGTAACAAACGTATTGGTCATGCGGTTGCCTGCCCAGCCACCACTGGCTATACCAAACTCATTAGTAGCATCTTCAGAGCCACCTACACCGGCATGGATAATGAAGGTTACATCACCATAGCTTTCTGTACTAACACCATCTTCTGCAAGCGGCAGGATTATTTCATCACGATCAAGATTATTATCAGCCAAAAACAATTGCTGGTAATTAGAATGCAATGAATATTTACCTGATTGAATGATCTTATTGGCATAGGTAATACAATCGGTATAGCGTTGTGTACCTGTGTATACCTGCGCGTTCAAGTACATTCTGCTTAATAAAGCCCAATCAGCGGCCTGATCAATACGGGCATATTCGTTTGTGCCCGGAGCTGCAAGCATAGGCTGTATAGCTATTAATTCTGATTCAATATATTTAAACAGATCGCCTCTTGAGATTTGTTTTGGAAGAAATGTACCCGGAAGTTCAGCTTCAGTTGCGAAGGGCACGTTACCATACATATCCATGGCACACTCATAAAAATAGGCCCTTAAAAACCGGGCTTCTGCCAAATATTGTTGTACAGTGGCTACTGATAAGCCTGAAGGAAGCGATCCAAGCTTTGCACTTACATCTCTTACATATTCATTACAATAAGCAATGTTCACGAATATTCTTTCGTACATTAATTGCACATACAGGTTTTGGTCAGACCATAAGCCACCGTGGTACTCAACCAGGCCACCATCACCCCATGCATTAATACATTCGTCAGTAGTAACCTCTTCAGCAGCCCAAAACTCGCGCAGGAAACAAGCGGTACCCTGATCAGATGCCTGGATATCAGGTTGAGAAAAGTCTATTTTCTGGCCTGATACGGCCATTGATGCATATAGCTTTGCCAGGGCTTGCTTATAAGCCGCAGCGTTATTGAATACAGTAGCCGATGTAGTAACCAAAGGGTCAATTGGCGCAGTATTCAAATCCTTTGTACAGGATACGGTGAACATGACCATCATGGCCACCAGAATCGTAAATATTTTATATGATTTCATAATATTTTATCTTAAAAACTTGCGTTTACACCCAGTTGATAAATACGTGCCCTTGGGAAGAAGTTATTATCTAACCCACCTTGAATCTCAGGATCTAAACCCTTGTATGGGGTAATTGTAAATACATTCTGAACACCTGCACTAACCCTTAGCTTCAATTTATTTTTAATATAAGTTGGGAATGTATAGCCCAGGTTCATATTATCCATTTTGAAGAATGACGCATTTTGGATATAGTAATCAGACTGGTTGGTCGTTAAAGCAGTTGTAAATTGCGTTACGCTCGCATTGGTGGTTTGGTTTGATAAGTAACCAAGTGATGAATACAAGCCTCGGTAAGTGCTACCAGCAGCCACATTATTGTAATCATAGTTACCTAAGCTTACCCTGCCTGAAAAGCTAAAGTCGAAGCGTTTGTAAGCAAGATCGGAGTTTATACCCATTAATACGGTTGGGTTAGGGCTGTGATCTAAGTACAGATCAGAACTGTTGATCTGGCCGTCACCGTTGCGGTCAACATAACCATCTTCAATAGGCTTGCCGTTCTTGTCATAGATCTGCTGGTATACATAAAATGAGTTTATAGGGTAGCCTACTTCATTAGCCTGTATAGTGCCGGATGTTGTTCCGGATATACCTGAATTTGGATTTACCTGTACAAAGCCCGGGTTAGTTGAACCAACTAAATTCAAGATTTTGTTTTTGTTGAAGCTCACATTGTAGCCCATTTGCCAATGCCAGTCTTTCTGATCAATTATCACCGCGTTTAATGATAACTCCGCTCCTTTATTTTGCATACTACCAACGTTTTCAAGCAGTGTGGCCGCAAAATTTGTTAGCACCGGAACGTTTACTACGTTAAGTAAGTTCTTGGTTTTTTTGTAATAAGCATCAATACTACCTGTTAACCTGCCGTTTAGAAAACCAAAATCAAGGCCGATATTGCTTGTAGTTGTCGACTCCCATTTTATACCCGCATCATACGGACCCGGGCGCAGTGTATTGTAAAAGGTATTGCCAAACTGGTATCGTGAAGCATTATCGCTTATAGTATACTGTGGCAAATAAGGATAGTTATTGTTGTTAGTTAAATCCTGCTGACCTGTAGTACCATAACCCAAACGTAATTTCAGATCAGAGAACAATGTATTATCCTTCATGAAATCCTCGTCCTTAATTCTCCAGGCAAATGCTCCTGCAGGGAATACCCCCCAGCGGTTTGCAGGAGCGAATTTAGAGGTACCGTCATCCCTGATGGTGAAAGTAAGGATGTATTTACTATCGAAGGTATAATTCAACCTGCCAAAGAACGAAGCCAGATAGTACTCTGTTTTGTATGGCGATGATGGATTAAAAGTTGTTTCGTTATAATCAGACGACATGGTGTTGCCCTCTGTGTAAAAATGTGAGAAAGAGTAACCACCTGTTACATCGATAACACTTTTTATTGATTTAAGGTCTTTTTTATAGTTCAGATAGAACTCAGCCAGCTGGTTACGGTTAACGGTGTTGTAGCTTATCTTTTGACCACCTGAAGCAACCGGCAGGTAGATCCATTGTGTACTGTCGAGCACGTTGTTTTTACCGAATGCATCAGCATAATCATAACCCAAATTCACATTGGCGCGAAGACCGTCAATACCCGGAATTTTATAATCGGCCTGAATGTTACCAATACTTCTTCTGTTGGTTGAGGTATTATCGGTTTCATTTAAACGGGCAACAGGGTTGGCTGTTGCTAAGGTAACCGGAGCGCCGTTTATGTTGGTATTACCATTGGTTGTCCACGTAGTATAACCTCTCCAGCGGGTGTTACCATTGTAAACCGATTGTGTAGGATCATAATTAACTGCACTGCCAATAGCTGCCTGGTCGGCAAAGTTATTGGTATTGTATAAACCCTTTAAATTAATGTGGAGGTTTAAAGTATGGTTAAAAAAGCTGGGATCTAAACCTACAGCAACCGTAGTACGCTGAAAATTATAGGTTTTTAATACACCATCGGCATCATCATAACCAACTGATACGCGGTAAGGCATATTTTTGGTTGAACCAGAAATACTTAAGTTATGATCATCACCAAAAGCTTTTTGGTAGATCTGATTTTGCCAGTTAGTGTTGGCAGTGCCAAGCAATGCCTGGGCGGCCGCCTGGGCTCCAGGGGTTGAGAAAGTTGAGGGGGTGTTAATTAAATCACGAAACTGTGAAGCTGTATAAACAGGTACTTCTTTTGGTATTACCGATAATGAGAAAGTACCGTTATAATTAATTGAAAAATCTTTTGTACCACGTTTGGTAGTAATCAAAATTACACCGCTTGAACCTCTTGAACCATAAATTGCAGTTGCAGAGGCATCTTTTAGCACGGTAATGTTTTCAACATCATTAGGGTTAATACTGGTTAAGATATTAGCTGTACCGCCGGCAACTACGTTACTCAATGGCACACCGTCAATTACGATGAGCGGATCGCTGCTCGCGTTGATTGAAGTGGTACCCCTGATGCGGATGGTTGATGTGTTGCCTGGCGCACCGCTGTTTGATGTAATAACAACACCCGGCAGCTTGCCTGAAACAGCGTCCTGTATGGAGTTTACGGCTCCTTTATTAAAATCTTTAGCAGTAACCACATCAACAGAACCGGTTGCATCAGCTTTTTTAATGGTACCGTATCCAATTACGGCCACCTGGTTAAGCAATACTGATGATGATTTGAGTTGAAGGTTTACCACAAGTCCGTTAGCTGTTGTAATGGGCTTCTCCAATGATTCGTAACCCACATAGCGTACAACAAGTGTTTGCTGGCCGCCCGGGGCGTTTGTTAATTTGAAATAGCCATTTACATCAGTACCGGCACTAATACTTGTGCCCTTTATAATTACTGTTGCACCTGGCAGAGGCTGGTTATCCTCGTCAATAATCCGGCCTGTTATTGTGCTTGATTGAGCCATTACCCAATTGGACAAGCAAATAAAAAGTAACAGAAAACTGTACCTTAAAAAGTAAATCTTTTTCATTCATTTATTGGTTTAAAATTGGTTTAACTGGAATTGGTTCTTCTGGCGAATTCCGAATCAAAGAAAGGGGGATGAAAATTCAAAGACAACAGCGACAGGGCCCAATATAGAAAATATCAGATCTATACTTACACAAGAAACTGAATATGAATTAGTTAAAAGCAGGCAAACCCAGGCCAATATAGATTTAAATTTCTTGAAAAAGGCCGTTTATACAGCTTCTATCTGCATAATGTGCTGCTCAAAATCATCATTGGCGATGAAGGATCTGTTTTTTATGCGGTTTTTGTAGGAGTAAATGGTGTTAACGGAATAGCCAAGCAGTTTAGCTATACGGTCGTTATCATGAATGCCCATACGGATAAGGGCGAAGATCCGGTGCTCGGTGCTGAGCAATTGCCCTTCGGGGATATGTATCTCTTCCCCATCATTAAACAACGCATTAAACTTTTTAATAAAATCAGGGAATAAACGGAGGAAAACCTTATCAAACGTATAGAAAAGTTCGTGGCGTTCGTTCTCAAGGTTAAGGCTTTTAACAGCATGCTGCGCATCTTCATAACGCTTGCTGCTTAATTTTTTATCGATCGACTTTTGGAAACTTTCCAGCTTCTCAATATATATGGAGTTGATGTTAAAGTAATAGCCTATATATTCATTCTTTATTTTATTGGCCGTGCTTAAGTTCCTGTTCAGCTCTTCGAGCGCGAGGTTGTTTTCCTGTAAAGATGCATTGGCTTCTTTAATGAGATTGTCGGCTATCCGTAGTTTTTTTAGCTGGCGGAATATGATAACCGCGAAGATCACCACAAATAAAACCAGCAGCGTAATAATAAAGGAGTACATATAGAGCAGCTTTTTTTGATGCTCTATCTGATTTATCCATTGTGCTTCTATAATGGGCAATATGCTGCTGATCTTTACCTGGCGGTGTAGAGCGCCATAAAAGGTAGCATCGTCCATGGCCTGTTTAATATATACGTAGGCATTTTTTATATCGCCTTTTTTATACAGATAATCGGCGAGCTGGTAGCTGGCTACGGTTTCTTTAGTTGCCGATTGGATATCAGAGATGGATGCCTTTATCAGCAGTTCCAATGATTTTTCGTGATCACCTTTCACACTATATATAAAGCTCAGGCAACAGGCGTTAACAGCAAAATCATGCGGCGTAATTTCAGGCATTTGCAAAAGAGAGATATATACCTCCTTACCATCGTCATAATTACCGGTCCGCAGGTCCTTTAAACCTTTTAATTCCAAATAATTAAACGTACCCGGCTCGCATATTAACAATGCGGAATCGATACAGCCGATGCCTTTGGGGTTATATATGGCTGTATAATCCGGACTGCGGTTGTAATCCGAGAGATCAAAATAACTGCGGGCTTTTAAGAAATAGTAATCAACTTTATCTTTTACAGGCAAAGGCTTTAGGTTGATGCTGTTCAGCTGTTCCAGCGTTTCCTTAAACAGGCCCGATGATAACAAGGTAAAGGCCAGCTTCATTTTTGCCGAAGCGATCAATACCGGATCTTTTAATGCTGATGCGCCTTCCTGGAGCTTTTTGGCATAGGTATATGCCGAATCATAACTGAATGATTTATATTGTTCATACAGCAGATCACAGGCAGTGTATTTTTCCTTTTGAGTTTTAGCGGTGCTTAAAACTGCATTTAATTTAGTTATAGCCTGCTGTTTTCTGGCTACATATACATCCTTATTGGCTAACGCGGTATTTAATTCATTTAATAAACTATCAACAGTTGATTGAGCACTGCATTCAAAAGCAGTAAATACCAGCACGTTAATAACGAGTAACAGTCGTATAAATTTCTTCATATCTTCCTTTGAAAAGGAATGGGTTTACAAAGTATAAAAATAGGAATCTTTTTAATTTATAGGCTGTGCTATATAAATATCCCCTGGGCTCCTAAACCTGGCATCAAAGCGCTTTAATAATTGACTCATCGGTCTTTGCTTCGCTTGACCGCCCTCTCTACCACAAGCGGTAAAGAGGGTAACTCATTTCTTTATTGTCGATAAAATATCCCGTATTTGAATTTCGCAAACATTGGATTGATGTTTGCAAACAGCCTGTTATTAATGTGCCTACCTTTACATCAACAAAATAAAAAACAAACACCATGACAAATAACAATAAGATTGCACTTGTTACCGGCGGTAGCCGCGGATTGGGTAAAAACATGGCTTTAAGCCTTGCTGCAAAAGGCATTAACGTAATACTTACCTACAACAGTAAAAAAGATGAAGCCCTTGCCGTAGTAGCCGAAATTGAAAAAACCGGACAGAAAGCCGCAGCTTTACAACTGGATACAGCCAGCGTTAAAGGCTTTGATGCATTTTTTACCGCCGTAAGCGAAGTGCTGAAGAGTACTTTTAATACTGACCATTTCGACTTTTTGATCAACAACGCAGGTATTGGCATAACCGCCCCCTTTGCCGAAACGACAGAGGATGATTTTGATTTGCTGATGAACATACATTTTAAAGGTGTATTTTTCCTTACCCAAAAAGCATTACCATTAATAAATGATGGCGGTAGGATAATAAACCTGTCGACTGGTTTGGCCCGCTTTAGCATGCCGGGTTATAGCGCTTATGCTGCAATGAAAGGCGCTATAGAAACGTTAACAAAGTACCAGGCTAAAGAACTTGGCGCACGCGGCATAGCTGTAAACATTGTTGCACCGGGCGCTATTGAAACAGATTTTGGCGGTGGCGCTGTGCGCGATAACTCCCATATAAATGACCATATAGCAGGCATAACCGCATTGGGCCGCGTTGGTTTGCCTGATGATATTGGTGGTGTTGTAGCCTTTTTATGTACCGAAGACGCGAGATGGATTAATGCACAGCGTATTGAGGTTTCAGGCGGCATGAACCTGTAATATTTTCATTACATAAAACTCACCTTCTTTTCTGCATTTTTCAGGCAGAATAATAAAAAACGGCCCTGGTATATCAGCAGGGCCATTTTTTATTATTCCTGTTTTTTTAACAGTTTATAAAAGTTAAATGCATTTAGCAAAAATAAAATAACGTAAAACTCTGATTTTTTGATCATAACGAATTATTTCAGTTGTTTTTTATTATAAATCA
The DNA here is from genome assembly GCF_900105165.1 of Mucilaginibacter mallensis. Lineage (NCBI taxonomy): Bacteria > Pseudomonadati > Bacteroidota > Sphingobacteriia > Sphingobacteriales > Sphingobacteriaceae > Mucilaginibacter > Mucilaginibacter mallensis. The sequence continues at coordinate 1,745,475 of NZ_LT629740.1, read as the reverse complement.
GCTAAATTACGATCACCAAAACATTACCTGAATGTTAAAAACCTATACTGCATCACTTCTGTGTGTAATTGCCGTGCTTTTCGCTGAAAACGCCGCATTAGCACAAACAATTGCTGCCGATAGTTTAAATCGTAAACAAGCCTTGTACGCAAATATCACCGATAATTTTTACCGTACTATTGGGTCACAATCCATGCTGTATAATGGCAAGGCCTATGAATTTTATGATCCTGCGCTCAAAGGGAATGCCTATGTATTTGATAATGCATCGTTTAGCCCGGGTACAGTGGTGTATGATGGTGTTCTGTATAAGGACGTAAACATGCTTTATGACCTTTTTAAAGATGAATTAGTTATTAAGCTATATAACAGCGCATTAAAAATAACCTTACTAAAAGAAAGGGTAAGCAGCTTTGATATGCTTGACCATCACTTTGTTAATATTAAAACGGACTCTACAAGCACCAATTCAGTCAGATCCGGTTATTACGACCAGTTATATGGCGGTAAAATACAGGTTTTGGCCCGGAGGGAAAAAAGTATACAAACAGCCCAGGGCTTTGCAGGGTCGCTCGACTCTTATTTTTTATCCAGCCTGAATTATTACCTGTATAAAAACGGCAGATATTATAGTGTGAGCAGCGAGGGCTCATTTCTTGATGTATTAAAGGATAAAAAGAAAGAACTGCAACAGTTTATAAAAGCAAACAAGCTAAAGTTCAAGAAATACCAGCGCGAAGACGCGATGGCTAAGGTAGCAGCATATTATGACCAATTAACCGATTAATATGAAGAGAGCCTACTTATTTATCGTATTTCTGTTCATTGTAAAACTGCTTTCGGCACAAAACGCGCCTGAAAAAAACATCAGTGTAAACTTTCAGCAAACTAAAATAGAAGCTTTTGTTGATGAGCTTGAAGCAAAAAGCGGCTATCATTTTTATGTAGATACAGCACAGTTCGATAGCCTGAAAATAACCCTGCAGGTAAACGATAAACCGTTAGCAACCATACTGGGGATGGCTTTTAACAATACAGTTTATCATTACACCATTATCCCCGAAGCGGCACAGGTATTTTTAACAAAAGGCAAACAGATAAAAACCGGGCTGGCATCCGGCTATTTTAATAATACCAGGCCCGGGCATAACAATCAGGTACTACCTGGGGTTGCAGCAGCAACCGCTGTAACAGCTACTGAATTTAGCGGCGATAAAGAAGCACCGGCCACAGAAGCAACTATTGAGAACAAAACTTATGAAATTGGTTTAAAAACTAATAACATACAACCCGGTAATTCCATACTATCAGGTTATGTAAAGGATATTAAATCGGGCGAATCCGTTGTGGGGGCCAGCATTGTTGTTGCCGATACCAAAACCGGTGTGGTAACCGACCAGTTTGGCTATTATACCATTACACTGCCGCGTGGCAGGCAAACGCTTATTATACATGGCATTGGCATGCGCGATACAAAGCGGCAGATTATTTTATACAGCGAAGGCCGTTTAAATATTGAGATGCAGGAACAGGTATTCGCCTTAAAGGAAGTAAAAATATCTGCCGATAAAGTTGCCAATGTGCGGAGCACAGAGATGGGCACTAACAAGCTGGATATAAAGAGTATTAAACAGGTGCCGGCAGTATTTGGCGAGGCCGATATATTGCGGGTTGTTTTAACCTTACCGGGTGTGCAGTCTGTTGGTGAAGCAACAACCGGGTTTAATGTGCGTGGCGGATCTGCCGATCAGAACCTGATATTACTGAATGATGCTACCATTTATAACCCTTCGCATTTCTTCGGGTTCTTCTCTGCATTTGACCCTGATATTGTAAAAGATGTTGAATTATACAAAAGTAGTATCCCCGAAAAATATGGAGGCCGTTTAGCATCGGTACTTGATGTAACTGACCGTGAGGGAAACAAAAAACTCTTCACCGGAACTGCAGGCATTGGTCTTTTAACCAGCCGCATAAATATTGAAGGGCCAATAATAAAGGATAAAACATCATTTATTTTAGGCGCGCGTACCTCCTACTCTGATTGGCTACTCAGTATGCTACCCGAAGAGTATAAACACAGTGAGGCATCATTTTATGATGTTAACCTGGGCATAAGTCATCAGATAAATGATAAGAACAATATTTATGTGAACGGTTACTTAAGTCATGACCAGTTTAAGCTGAATAGCGATACTGCTTACAGTTATGGTAATAAAAATGCAAACATCAAATGGAAACACAATTTTAACGACAAGCTTTTCAGTGTGTTCCTTGTGGGTTATGACCGTTACCAGTACTCAGTATCAAGCGATGCAAACCCTGTAAATGGATATAACCTGAATTATAACATCAACCAATCAAACCTTAAGGCCGATTTCACCTATTATGTAACACGCAAAAATACCATCGATTTTGGGCTGAGCTCGATACATTATAAGCTGCATTCAGGAGATGAAGAACCGTACAATAACAAATCATTAGTTGTACCCGATGTTGTACCTGCTGAACAGGCCCTGGAAAGCGCTCTATATTTTGGTGATAAATATGATATAACACCAAACTTCACCGTAAATCTGGGTGTACGGTATTCCATATATAATTACCTGGGCGCCCAAACGGTTGATTATTACGCGCCAAACCTGCCTAAGCAAAGCTCAAATGTGCTGGATAGTGTTACCTATGGCAAAAACAAGATAATTAAAACCTATAGCAGGCCCGAGATAAGGGCATCGGCAAGGTATAACCTTAATGATAATACGTCGCTTAAGGCCAGTTACAATACGTTAACGCAATATATCCACCTGCTATCAAACACTACGGCTATATCCCCTACCGATGTTTATAAGCTGAGCGACCCTAATATCAAGCCCCAAACCGGCGACCAGGTATCCTTAGGTGTCTATAAAAACATGCAATCGAACACTATTGAAACTTCGGTTGAAGTGTACTATAAACGGATAAGGAATTACCTGGATTATAAGAGCGGCGCTAGCCTATTATTGAACGATCATATTGAACAGGATGTGATAAACACACAGGGCAAAGCATATGGCGTGGAATTTTTGGTTAAAAAAACCGAGGGTAAGCTAAACGGATGGGTAAGTTATACCTACTCACGCACTTTTTTAAGGCAGGACGACCCTTACGCAGGCGAATTGATCAACAATGGCAATTACTATCCGGCAAATTACGATAAGCCGAATGATTTTAATTTTACAGGCAATTACCGCTTTACCCACAGGTACAGCGTATCATTAAACGTGGTATACAGCACCGGCCGCCCTATTACATTGCCGGTAGCTAAATATTATTATGATAATGCCGAGCGTGTATATTACTCCGACAGGAATGCTTACCGTATACCAGATTATTTCCGGTCGGATTTTTCGGTGAATATTGAGGGGAACCATAAAGTTCACCAGCGTTTTCATAACTCGTGGACGTTTGGCGTTTATAACTTAACCGGCCGTGCCAATGCTTACTCTACCTATTTTACAGAACAAGGCGGTTCAATAAATGGTTACCAGCTATCAATTTTTGCTAAACCAATACCTTTTATTAACTATAATATACGCTTTTAGGCAATGAAAAAGAACGGGAAATATATTATTTGGTGTGGTATAATAGCCATATGGGCATTGGGGTGCAAAAAACCATATACCCCTAACGTTATCAGCAGTAATAATAATTATTTGGTTGTTGAAGGGGTTATAAATACCGGTAGCGATTCAACGGTCATCAGGCTGAGCCGCACGGTTAATCTTTCATCTGGCGTAACCATAAATCCGGAGTTAAATGCAACTGTGGCTATACAAAGCGATCAAAATCAAACCTACAATTTACACAGCATTGGCAACGGGCAGTATGCAAGCGCGCCGCTAACTTTAGATAATACCCACAAATACAGGCTAAGTATTGGCACGTCAGATGGTAAAGCGTTTCTATCAGACTATGTGCCGGCCATCGCGACCCCTCCTATTGACAGCATTGGTTTTACCATACTGAATAATGGCATACAAATATATATAAATACGCACGACCCAAAAAACAATACACATTATTACCGCTGGGATTATAATGAAACATGGATCTTCCATGCAAAATATGATTCGGAATGGATATCAAATGATAGTACGGATGTGGTTCCGCGTACACCAGACAAGAAAATTTACCAGTGCTGGGGCAGCAGTATATCAACAGTTATAACTTTAGGATCATCGGCTAAGCTTTCAAAGGATGTGATCTATCAAAACCCTATTATTTTTATACCAGCAACATCAGAAAAAATAGAATCGAGATACAGCATACTGCTTAAACAATATGCCATGACCAGCGATGGGTATAATTATTACACCATACTGAAAAAAAATACGGAACAATTGGGTAGTATTTTTGATGCCCAGCCCTCGCAGCTTACCGGGAACATTCATTGCACAACCGATGCTACATTACCGGTGATTGGGTATATTTCAGCAGGAACAGTTCAGCAAAAAAGAGTATATATAAACAATTCGCAGCTCCCTACCTGGCCACCCACCTACCCTTATAGTTGCGGACTGGATACTGCCTTGTATCTGAGTAAGGGGTCAGATCCCGTAAATCAGGTTTTACAGAATTTGGTGCCGTACCCCACTACTAATATAGCTGTATATGCGGTATTCGGATTGGGCCCAAACCCTATTGGTTATACTTACTCCGATGCTGCCTGTGCTGATTGCAGTATACGCGGGTCTTTAACTAAACCAAGTTTCTGGCAATAATAAACAAGATAATATCGTGCAAAAATATGATCGCAATTATTGAGTTGAACAAACGATGAGAAAACATATAAGAAATATCATTTGCTTATTTTCATTACTGTTATTATCCATAACGGCAGGCTATTCCCAGGCCCCTGCCGCATTGCCCGATGTGCAAAATAATTTCAATCAATATAACTCCAATACCCTACAGGAAAAGCTGTATGTGCATACCGATAAAAACGCCTACACTGCCGGTGAGCTGATATGGTTTAAACTATATTATGTTGATGGCATAAACCACAAGCCTGTAGATTTAAGTAAGGTAGCGTATGTTGAAGTTTTAGACAACAACCAAAACGCGGTTATGCAGGCAAAAATAGCCCTGGATAATGGCGCAGGCAGCGGCTCGCTTTTTATACCTGTAACACTGGCAACAGGTAATTTTACACTAAGGGCTTATACCAACTGGATGAAAAATTTTAGCCCGGATTATTACTTTTATAAAAGGCTGCTCATTATAAATCCACTAAAATCCCCTGATGTTGAAGCTAAAGCTACTCCCGACTATGATGCACAATTCTTCCCCGAAGGCGGTAATCTGCTTAACGGTATTGCCAGTGTAGTAGGTTTTAAGGTAAGCGACCAATGGGGCAAAGGCGTAAATTTTACCGGCGCCATACTTGATAAAAACAATGATACTGTAGTCCGCTTTACGCCATACAAGTTTGGCATGGGTCATTTTACCTTAAAGCCTGATAACCACACCACCTACCATGCCATTATAAAAATAGCAGGCAAAACCATTCAAAAAGACCTGCCGGCTATAAATGAGAATGGCTATGTAATGAGCGTAAAGGATAATGGTAGCGGATCGTTAGCGGTTGCTGTTAATACAACCCTAACCACCCCAACTGTTTACCTTTTTGCGCATACCCGTGGCTCGGTTAAGGTGATTGAGTCTGCAACGGTTAGTAATGGCAGTGCTGCATTTAATGTCGATAAAAGTAAATTGGGTGATGGCATATCACAGCTAACCGTTTTTAATAATGAACGGCAGCCGGTATGTGAAAGGTTATACTTTAAACGCCCGGCTAAAAAGCTAATGATTAGCGCCGCAGCCGATCAGCAGGAATACAATACACGAAAAAAGGTAAATATTGCCATTGACGCTAAGAATGGCAACAGTAACCCGGTAGTTGCCGGCCTGTCGTTAGCTGTTTACCGGCTTGATTCATTACAACATCCCGATCAGGAAAACATACAGAATTATTTATGGTTGAGCTCCGATCTGAAAGGAAATATAGAATCGCCGGATTATTATTTTAAGAGTGCTGAAACAGATGAGGCAATTGATAACCTGATGCTTACACAGGGCTGGAGAAGATTTGACTGGAAAGACATTTTAAATAGCAAACAACCTGAATTCAGCTTTCTGCCTGAATTTAACGGACCAATTATCCTGGCGAAAATAACCAGCACGCTAACTAATACTCCCGCAAAAAGCATCATGACCTACCTGGCTATTCCGGGTAAAAAGGTGCAAATGTATACCTCCTACAGTGATTCGCTTGGGCATTTGCTATTCAACATGAAGAATTTCTATGGCCCGGGCGAAATAGTGGTTCAAACCAATACGCGGGTTGATACCAATTACCGTATTGACATAGCCAATCCGTTTTCGGAACAATATGCTAAAACAGCGTTACCGCATCTAAACATCAGCGCCGGTATGCAAACTGCTATTGAAGATCAAAGCCTGGGCATGCAGGTGCAAAACATTTATAGCAGCACCAAATTAAGGCAATTTTATGACCCGCATATTGATAGCAGCGCGTTTTTCGGCATACCTTACAAAACCTATCTTTTAGATAACTATACCCGCTTTACAACAATGGAAGAGGTAATGCGCGAGTATGTAAGCGAAGGGAATATAATCCACCCTAAAAATCATTTCCACATAAAGGTTCTAAATGCTAATAACCCCTCTTATTTAAGTGATACCGACCCAATGATACTGATAGATGGGATACCATTTTTTGATGTCGATAAGTTATTCGCAGCCGATCCGCTTAAAATACGCAAGCTGGAAGATATGCCATTTACTTATTATTGGGGGCCATCAGTTGAGGAAGGGATATTTAGTTTTACAACCTATAAAGGCGACCTTGGCGGTGTAGAGATTGACCCGCACGCGGTGGTGCTTGATTATGAAGGCCTTGAACTACAGCGTGAGTTTTACGCACCGGCATATGATACCGAAAAAGCTTATGCCAGCCGCATACCCGATTTCAGGAATGTACTTTACTGGGCACCTTATATAACCACGGGCTTGAAAGGTAAAAACAGCCTCAGTTTTTATACCTCTGATAAAACAGGTCAGTATATCGGCGTAATACAGGGTTTAACAGCCAATGGTGAGGCAGGTAGCAGCATCTTTACATTTAGCGTTGTAAAATAGCAACTGTATACTTTATCTTTGCCTATCAACCTGATTTTTTGTTATTTGCCCAGGCTATAATACGAACCAGCAATTTTTTACGTTGTAAGTAATGATTAACCTGGCTGTAAGTATAGCTAAGGAGCATCCAATTTAAATTAAATACTATGCAAAATAATTTACAAAATTCAAAAAGGTGGTATGTTACTTTAGGGCTGGTGATGATATTGGCTGTAACATTTTCATCATGTACAAAAACTCCAAATAATAGCCAAACAAATACCCCCGTGGCTGTATTGGCGGTTATTGACGCATCGCCGGATGCACCCTTGCTTGATTTTTATGAAAACAGCACCGTGCTGAACACAACCGCCATTAATTATGGCAGTGGACTAGCCTATTTTAATTCATATGCTGGCAACGTAGCTTTTAGTTTCAATTCAAACGGTACAAGTACCAAACTTGCTACTGATAATGTAACCTTAACTGCAAACCATTATTATACATTGTTACTTGCCAATTCTATAAAAACGCCTGATTTTATTTTACTGGCTGATACCTTAAATCCACCCGGATCAAATAACTCATCTATCCGTTTTGTAAATGCAAGCGCAAATGCGCCAGCGGTTGATGTGGTTGTTAAAAAAGGAACGGTACTGATAAGCAATGTAAGTTACAAAGGCTATACAAAATTCGTTCCTGCCCCGGTTATGACAAATGATACTTTACAGGTGCTCCAGGCAGGTACAAGTACTGTGCTGGCTACCCTGCCTAATATTACGCTTGCAGCAGATGCTGCTTATACCATCTGGCTTTATGGTGTTCCAGGTGCGACCGGCACTACCCCGCTTAGCGTTGGTGCTATGCAAAATGCTGCTTTCTAAATTAAGCTGATACTCAAAAAAGAATTGATAGCCTGCTATTTACGGAACTAATAGTTTGGTAAATGCCAGGCTATCACCTTTAAATGCGTCAAAATCAACAGCGTGGTAAATGCCGTTGATGCTGGCTTTATCGGAGTGTTGCCAAAACAGCCAGTTAGCCGGGCCTACGGTAAGGTCCTGCTGGTTATAATGGGCTATCCACAAGTGATAATTATCAAAATATCCCGCCATATAATCAGCATAAAAACTTAAGGTGGTATATATGAGTGGTTTTACCTTTGCATGTACCTCAACATAAGTTAAAAACGCCTGCAGCTCCTTTCGCATGGCTTCGGGCTTAACGCCGTCAAGGGTTTCAATATCAACAACAGGTGGCAGATCGCCGGCCTCAAGGGTAAAATTTTGCAGAAAGAAACGCGCCTGCCATAATCCGTTTTTGTTTGAGCGAAAAAAATGATACGGGCCACAAGTAATCCCAGCTTTTGGCGCTTCGCGCCAGTTACGCTTAAAATAGGGATCAACCTTGAGTAAACCCTCGCTTGCTTTAATAAACGCGAAGCTTACGTGTACGCTATCCTCTTCCATGGCCTTAACCTTTGGCCAGTTTATCTTTCCCTGTGCGTAGGAGACATCAATGCCATGCACCTGGTACTTATTAGGGATTCGGATATTAAAGCTCTTATAAACACGGTAATACGGATTCTCGCCGGTATCCATGAACCATTGCCAGGTTGATGAGAACATTTTGAGCACATACCCATAATAAAACGGCGATAACAGGATGATTAACAGGCCTGCTATTGCAATTTTCCATGTTGTATTAGAATTACCGGCCTTCTTTTTGGCAGCAGGTTTCCTTGTAACAGTTTTTTTCGGAACAGATCTTCCTGTAATCAGTTTTTCAGCAACAGGCTTTTTTGATACAGGTTTTTTAGGGGTCGCCACGCAGCAAAGGTAATGAAAGTTCTATTTGGGTTAGGGTTTCAGATTAATTTTAGCGCAAATACTCCTCCCTGCCATTGCACAGGATACCACACTCCCCTTTTAGCGCAAGTCTTGTGTTGGGGAACAAACGCTGGCTGACTTGTGCTTTCTGGCATATTGGAAAGCACAAGTCAGCCACTTCATAGCCGATTGCACAAGACTTGCGCTAAAAATGGGTGGCGCGAAAGAGAAATCTTCTGCACCTTGCATAACCGCTTTGCAAACCGAAGAAGATTTCTCTCTATCGTTCGAAATGACAGCGCTTTTTATATGATTTAACTATAAAAGATGTGTACTCACAGTAGCCCCATGGGGAGGGAATTTAAGAAGAAATTCTTTGTAATGCTTTTACTCCAATACCTGGTAAATGGTAACCGGCTTGGATTTGTTTTTCAGGGTAACCTCACCAATTTTTTCACAGCTGAATGATTCTTTGGCTTTGTGATAGGTTTCCTCTGTGATAATGATCTGCCCGGCTTTTGCAACTGATTGCAGGCGCTGGGCCAGGTTAACGGCATCACCTATTACCGTATAATCCAAACGTTTTAAGGAGGCGGAACCGATATTACCTGATACCATCTCACCCGAGTTTATACCTACGGATACTTCTGGTTTATAAGTTTTGTCGCCCGCTTTTATTTCATCAATATTTTTTAACTGCTCCCGTACAGCCAGAGCTGCGTCAATAGCCCTGTCGAGGTGAAAATCACCCCTAAAAACGGCCATTACCGCATCGCCCATAAACTTATCCACATGACCGCCCTGGGTAATTATCTCTTTAACTATTTTATCAAACAAACCATTAAGTAAGGTTACTACGGCATTTGCGGCAACCTGCTCAGTAATAGCAGTAAAGCCGCAGATATCAATAAACATTACGGTGGCTTCAACTACCTCATTATTCAGCAGGCTGGTTTCAAACTCACGGTGGGTCATAAAGTTGAGCACATTTTCATCTACATACATTTTTAGTATGTTGTTCTCCTTAATGGCCTTTATAGTTTCCTGTAATTGTTTTACATGCAGTATAGTTTTCTCCATAGTGAGGTCAAGATCTTCAAAATCAACAGGTTTTACTACAAAATCAAATGCCCCCCTGTTCATGGCTGTGCGGATGTTTTGCATATCACCATAGGCCGATACTACCACAGCTTTAATCATGGGGTTAGCTTCGGGCAAACGGCTTAACAGCGTAAGGCCATCCATAACCGGCATATTTATATCGCTCAGTATAATATCCAGGTCGGGGTGTTCCTTTACTTTTACCAGTGCTTCCTCGCCGTTTTGGGCGAAAACAAATTCATATATATTTTCCCTGATCTTGCGGCGGAACTTTTGTTTTACTAATAATTCAAGATCAGCTTCATCATCAACTACCAATATCTTGGCCATTATCGGTAAGGGTTTTAAGTTTTTCTTTTAAAAGATTAAAATCAAGCGGCTTGGTTAAAAAATCATTGGCACCATTTTGCATAGCCTGCCTGTGATTCTCCTCATCGCCGTAAGCGGTTATCATCATTACAACCGGCGGTGGCGGCGAATTATAGTCATGGCGTATCCTTGTCAGCAGATCAATACCGCTCATGCCGGGCATATTTATATCCGACAGGATGAGCACTACTTCGGAATGCTTTTCCCGCAGGTAATCCAAAGCGGCCTCGCCTGAGAGCGCAAAATCAAATTCGAGCTCGTGGTTCCGTATCTCCTTGCGGAAACGTTGTAAAAAAAGTGGCTGAACATCGGCCTCATCATCTACTACTAATATCTTCATATGAATGGCTAATATAACTAATTAAACCTATACAGGAATTGAAATTGTGAACAACGTATAGTCATTTTCATTAGCGTTCACATCAATACAGAAGAGTTACAGCGAGCTGAAACAAACACTTTCAGCTAATTGGCAAGATAACTATGAACTTTGTATACTCTCCCTCTTTGGAGTCGATATCAATTTTACCGCCATGCCCTTTTGCCACAATATCATAACTGAGCGACAGGCCTAACCCTGTTCCCTCGCCGGTAGGCTTGGTGGTAAAGAATGGCTGCAGAATTTTATCTTTAACCGCATCAGGAATACCTATACCGTTATCTTCAACCTTTATTTGCAGTGATTTATTCACGACTGCCGTACTCACCTTTACTATAGGCTTGTAATCACTCGTGGCTGTTTTTTGCTTTTGCTGCACCGCATAAAAGGCATTATTATACAGGTTGAGCAATACACGGCCCAGATCCTGCTGTAACACATTTACCTTAGGCAGAGTGGCATCAAAATCTGTTACCAGCTCGGCATTAAATGATTTATCCTTTGCCCTTAGGCCGTGGTACGACAGGCGGAAATACTCATCGGCCAGCGCATTAATGTCTGTAGGCTCCTTTTGCCCTGTACTGGCGCGGCTATGCTGTAGCATGCTCTTCACAATATTATCGGCACGCTGCCCGTGATGGCGTATCTTCTCCAGGTTTTGTTTAATGTCATTGGCAATGGCAATAACTTCTTCCATATTGCCATCATTTAGCTCCTGCTCCATTTCATCAAGCAGTTCAACACTTACCTCTGAGAAATTATTTACAAAGTTTAGCGGGTTTTGTATTTCATGGGCTATGCCGGCAGTAAGCTCACCCAATGAGGCTAATTTTTCGGACTGGATCAGTTGCTCCTGTGTAGTTTGCAGCAGGCTAACCGTTTTCTCCAATTCATTTTTTTGATTGGTGAGCTCCTGGGTACGCTGAGCTACCAGCATATCCAGTTCAGCGTTGCGGGCGCCTACTATTCTTATTTCTTCCTGTTGCTTTTTAGATGTTGCCCATCTGCCAAAGATCCATATAAAAGCAGCTACGGTGGCAACTACAAAGTATTCGTCATGTTTCTCATAAAAATCCTCTGCAATCAGTTCAGTTAGTCCAGTTATAAAACCTACCGCAATTAAGGGGTAATGTGCAAACGAATACGACTTAAAATGCTTAAAATCAGCCTCTCTATCAATGAATAAAACTATACCCAATAATACGCCGCTCCCTAATATGTCTTTAGCCCAATCCCAATCGCCCACATAAACAGAACACATTATACCAACAATGAGCACTCCCCATTGCCCGTAGGAAATCATGGTCTTCCATTTAAGAGCCAGAGGTGTGTATTTAAGCGATTTACCTAAACGGTTGACGAGTAAAAAAGCGGCGAGGTAGTAAAAGAATTGCATGCCTTAATATTTTTAGCTAATATAATGTATTTGTAATGATCCTGCTATTTGGCTTAAACAGGGATAGTAAGCAACAGTGACTTTTCATGAAGGATGTTCTGTTTGCAATATTTGTTTAAGTAACCAATTTTAACATTAATAAACAAATCTGTGGTGCTGCAAAGCACTGTAAAACAAAACGTACCTTAAAATTTCCAAAAAACAGCCACTTGCGCCACGCATCAGTATAAAACATTTAATATATTAGCGAAAAATAGTGTTGCCCGCATCTGGCCTGCACCTATTTAAAACATCTAACGATCCTTTATCCTACAAATGAAAAGGTTACAACTGCCGCATTGGCTAACCGATACCATTTATACCATTACAGGTATCCTGTTCAGCGGGTTTGCCCTAAAGAGCTTTTTAGTGCCTAACAACTTTTTTGATGGCGGTGTTACCGGTATATCTCTGCTGGTACACGAATTGTACCACATAAATATTGCTTATGTAATTATTATAGCCAATATCCCATTTATTGTGATGGGGGCTTTTCAGATCAATAAAACCTTTGCCTTTAAAACCGTTGCGGCGGTTATTGGATTGGGCTTATGCCTGCTTTATATGCCTTATCCCGCAATGACATCGGATAAACTGTTGGTATCCATCTTCGGCGGGGTGTTTATGGGTATAGGCGTTGGGCTGGCCATAAGGGGTGGCTGCGCACTTGATGGTATTGAGGTTTTGGCCCTGTACACAGGTAAACGCATCAGCTTTACTATAAGTGAGATTATATTAGGCATAAACATTATCATATTTTTAATAGCTGCTATAAAACTTGGTCTGCCTACAGCATTATACTCTATACTTACTTATTACACAGCATCGCGCACCATAAACTTTGTAATAGAGGGCTTGGAGGAATATACCGGTGTAACGATTATATCGGGCGAGAATGCTGCTATAAAGGAGCAACTCGTACTTACCATGGGCAAAGGCATAACTGTTTACAAAGGCGAGCGCGGCTTTTTAAAGGATAGCTTTGATGTTAGTCAGCCTGTAGATATTATTTTTACTGTAGTAACCCGTTTAGAGGTTAGGCGCCTGCGCAACCTGGTGCATGACATTGACCCTAAGGCCTTTGTTTTCACAAGTACCATTAAAGAGGCCGCAGGCGGCGTGTTGAAGAAAAGAGCAAGACATTAATAAAAATTATGATAAGGATAGGTCGGCCAAATTCAGACGATGCTCCCGCCTGGTATGGCTATTTCTTTGATCTGGCACCCGGCGATGACCTGTTGGAAGCCCTGGAAAACAGCAAACAATATACCTTGGAATTGATAAGCACTATACCTGCTGAAAAGGAGGATTTTGCCTATGCTGAAGGTAAGTGGACTATAAAACAGGCTTTTATCCATTTGGCTGATGAGGAACGCTATTATGCTTACAAAGCTTTTTGCTATTCGCGGCAAACCAATGTTCATCTGGAAATACCCATGGGAGAAAACTATGCCAAAGATTTTAATGTAAGCAAGCGCTCTTTTACGAATATAACCGATGATTATTTAGCCGTAAGGAACGCCACAATAACTCTTTTTAAAGGCATGAGCAATGAAATGCTGGATTTTAAGAATTTCCCGGTCACGCCCACCTATACCGCGCGAAGTTTGGGCTGGTTTACAGTTGGGCATAACCTGCATCATTGCAAGTTGATAAAGGAAAAATATCTTGGACAATAAGCGACCACTCCCGTCCCTTATTTGCATTATGACCAAATTTACACCAACAATAAAGGCTAAAAAATTATTTTTGCGGCAAAAAAAGCTATATGACTATTCCCAAAGCACTCATTTTCGATCTGAATGGCACCATGATAAACGATATGGAATTTCATACCCGTGCATGGCAGCAATTGTTTAATAATGATTTAGGCGCAAACCTGAGCTGGGCCGATGTAAAGAAGGAAATGTATGGCAAAAACCAGGAAGTGCTGGTAAGGGTATTCGGACCAGACAGGTTTACGCAGGCTGAAATGGATGAGTTATCTATTGAAAAGGAAAGGGGTTATCAAAAGGAATTTTCACCTCATTTGGCGCTCCTGCCGGGATTGAAGGAACTGTTAGATGCCGCATATGAGCGGAATATCCCAATGGCGATAGGTTCGGCGGCGATACCGTTCAACATAAATTTTGTGCTTGATAATTTAAACCTACAGCATTATTTTAAGGCGATAGTTAGCGCGGATGATGTTAAGCTGAGCAAACCAAACCCCGAAACTTTTTTGAATGCGGCTAACCTTTTACAGGTAAACCCAACTGACTGCCTTGTTTTTGAGGATACACCCAAAGGCGCAGAAACAGCCATGAACGCTAATATGAAATGCGTGGTATTGACCACCACCCACCAAGCCGATGAGTTTAGCTATTTAGATAACATTGTACATTACGCGGCGGATTATACCGGTGATTTTTTTAAGACATTGTTAGGATAACTTCTAATATCCTACCATAGCACAAGTCTTGTGCAGAGGGATTAGCGCGGATGACTTGTGCTTTAACTGTTCAAGCACAAGTCATCAACCCCCAATAGCGCAAGTCTTGTGCAAAGGGAATTAGCGCGGATGACTTGTGCTTTAGTTGTTAAAGCACAAGTCATCAACCCACAGCCAAACCCACAAGACTTGCGCTAAAATGTGATAATAGCAGATTATACCTTCCCCCCAATGTCATTTCGACCGGAGAGAGAAAACTTCTTCGCATTGCATAGCCGCCATTGATACCGCAGAAGATTTCTCCCTCCGGTCGAAATGACAAATTGCTAATGACAGCGTAGCGAAATGACGCACAGCAAAATGACCAGCAAACAAAAAAGCCACGATATCGTGGCTTTTTTGTTTGCAATATTATGGGCGCGGCGGCCGTGGTGGAGGCGGCGGCAAATGAATATGAATTCTGTGACGGTGATGATAGCGGTGATGATAATGGCGAAAATGCGGCGGACCCGGCGGGCGTGGACCCGGAGGACGTGGCGGTGGCGGCGGCAACTGTATAGCTGCTGTGGCCTTTGCATGCGCAAACTGCAAACCTGCGGTCGACAGTAGAACAATAAGGGCAATTTTTATATATTTCATGGTTGAAAAATAGGTAAATACTGGTTCATCAACATAAAAAGCTGATGAAATGTTTTTACAAATCGAATACCAGATACCCAACCGACGACAATTTCAGACATAACAAACTGATATACAATTAGAAGCAAATAACAGAGTGTGCCGCTTGTGCCACCTGTTTCACCTGTCCCGCGGCACAGCTACTTATTTGAACAGCGTGTTATAAAGGAAGTCGGCAGCGAACTGCCCAGCCTGCAGCCAGCGTTTTTCAGTATCCTCACCTACCGGGAACACCGGGTTAAAGTGCTTTTGCAGCTCATGCGAATATCCCTCGAATACCTTTAGCTCGTTAGGGATGCCAAGAGAATCTGCTTTGGCATGGATATCTTCGCCACCATATAAGGGCGCGCTTTTGTGGGTTGGCGGCACTACGCCATCATTACTACCTAATACTGAAACAATGGGTACCTGTACGTTTTTAAGCCAATCAAGATTATAAATAGCTCCCCAAAAGTTAATGACTGCTGCTACTTTAACACGTTCCTGTGGTTTGTTGATGGCGGCAGTATCGTTTGATAAACCAGCCAGTTTGGCCAACTCCTCATTGCTGCTATAGGCGGCTTGCAATGCGATCATCCCTCCTGCCGAGTTACCAGCCAGGACGATCTTATCCGGGTCGATACCATAGCGGGCAGCATTGTGCTTAAAGTATTCAACGGCAATCTTCACATCCTGCACGGCATAATAACTGCTTTTTACCAACTCATCAAAATGGAATAAAGGGTTCTTCTTGCTCAGGCGATAATTGATATTGGCACAAACATAACCGCGCTGCGCAAATGTCTTACTCCACAGGGCAACACCTTTGGCATCCTTTGAACCAAACTTGAAACCACCACCATGCATCCAGATAATGAGTGGACGATGACGGGCATCGTCGCCTTTGGGTTGATAGAGGTCAAACAAATAGGCTTTCTTTTCGTCTTTAGTTGCGGCGGGGTTATAGCTTTGATCGATATCAACGGTGGTTTCCGTAAAGATCATGTCCTTATACCGGTGTTGGCTTTGTGCTTTTGTTGCTATCGCAAAGCAAAATAGGAGAATGAAAACAGATAGTCTTTCGAGCATTATTAATTTGTTGATATTGAATATACGTTACAAACAGGCATAGCAGATGTTTGAAGCAAGTTCGATTTGATGGGGCCGATAGCTAAATTTTACTAAATTTGAAGCTGGCATATGCCCTTCAAAAAACATGATAGCAGGTTTAGGTATTGATATGATTGAGGTGGATAGGATAGCGGAGAAGATCAACAAGGAAAGCGGTTTCAGGGAGCTGATATTCTCGGCAGATGAAATAGCTTACTGTGAATCAATGACCAACAAATTTGAATACTATGCCGCCCGCTTTGCCGCTAAGGAAGCCTTTTATAAAGCATTAGGCACAGGCTGGCTGGAGGGAACGGCATTTAACGAAATAGAGATAGTACATACCGCGACCGGTAAACCCGAATTTAAGTTTACCGGAGCCACAGCAACCGTTATTGACCTGATGGAATTCAGCGCTGTTTCGGTATCACTAACACACCTAAAGGCAACGGCTTCGGCAGTAGTAATTATAGAGAAGAAATGAGAGCATTTTTACAGGAAAAAGTTCAGCAAAAAATTGAGCAGACAGCGGCCATGCAGGAACAGAAATTACAGGAACTTTTGCTATATGTCGCTCAAAATTCGCCGTTTTATAAGGAGTTATTCGCGAAGCATAACATCAATATCGCCGATATAAAAACTGTTGCTGATCTGTCCAAAATACCCACTACTACAAAAGACGATTTGCAACAGCGCAATAATGATTTCCTGTGCGTTCCTGCAGAAAAGGTGATAGAATATACTTCAACATCAGGCACACTGGGCAGTCCGGTTACCATAGCCCTTACTGAAAACGACCTGCAACGATTAGCTTATAATGAGTACAGCTCATTTCAATGTGCTGATGGCTCATCAGCTGACACTTATCAGCTGATGCTTACACTCGACAGGCAGTTTATGGCGGGGATCGCTTATTACCTGGGTATCCGCAAGTTGGGGGCCGGTATCATCAGGTTGGGTCCGGGTGTACCCTCGCTACAATGGGAAACCATTAAGCGCTTGAAACCAACGGCTATTGTGGCCGTGCCATCGTTTATACTGAAGCTGATACAATACGCCAAGGATACCGGCATTAACATACACGAAACCTCGGTTAAAAAGGCCATTTGTATAGGCGAAAATATCCGCAATACCGATTTCTCCCTTAATATTTTAGGGCGGAAGATAACCGAAGCCTGGGATATCCAGCTCTACTCCACCTATGCCTCCACCGAAATGCAAACCGCGTTTACGGAGTGCAAAGAAGGCAAAGGCGGGCATTATCAGCCTGAACTGGTAATTGTTGAACTATTGGATGAGAATAATGAGCAAGTTGCTCCCGGTACCCCCGGCGAAGTAACCATCACCACCCTCGGCGTTGAAGGCATGCCTCTCCTGCGCTATAAAACAGGCGATATCTGTATGTATTATGATGAGCCCTGCGCCTGCGGAAGGACAAGTTTGCGCCTGTCGCCCATCATGGGGCGTAAAAAGCAGATGATCAAGTTCAAGGGAACTACCTTGTACCCTCCCGCCCTGTTCGACCTGCTGAACGAGCGTGAAGAGATCCTGGATTTTGTGATCGAGGTTTACTCCAATGAGATCGGGCTCGACCAGGTGCTGATCTATATCGTACCATCAGAGATCAGCGAAGAATGTGACCACCGCATCCGGGCCTATTTGCAGGCAAGGCTAAGGGTGAGTCCGCATATTAAATACCTGACTACCGAAGCCATACAGAAAATGCAATTCAGTGAAGCCAGCCGGAAAGCAATTAAGTTTATTGATAAAAGAGCGTAAACACTTAGCGTCTTTTTGTGTTAAACCGTTTTGTATTTAATTTATACATTTACCCCTTAATATTTATTCATCTTTTTATACAATAATTTGCCCGTGATACTTGTTGGACAAAGCCCGCTTACGCTCGAAGATTTTTCTGAAATATTATTCAATAACCAGCCGGTTGCTTTAAATGAAGCCGCTGTAGCCAAGGTTAAAACCAATTTTGAATTTCTTAAAAAGTTCTCATCCAATAAGCTCATTTATGGCATCAACACTGGTTTTGGGCCGATGGCGCAATACAAGGTGACCGAAGATAACATTCTGCAACTGCAATATAACCTCATCCGCAGCCACTCATCCGGCAGCGGCAAGTTAATGAGCGCTGATCTGTCGAAAGCCTTAATGGTGGCCCGGTTAAATAGCTTTATGCAGGCTTATTCGGGTGTACATACCGAGGTGATTGAGCTGTTAAAGGAACTCATCAATAACAATATCAGTCCCTGCATTTATGAGCATGGCGGTGTGGGTGCCAGCGGTGATTTAGTGCAATTAGCTCATTTAGGCCTGGTTTTAATTGGCGAGGGCGAGGTGATTTTCGAAAATGTTGTTCACCCAACTACCGACATCTTTAACCGCTTTAATATCAAACCGCTTTCCATTCATATCCGTGAAGGTTTGGCTATCCTGAATGGCACTTCGGCTATGACAGGTATCGGCATGCTGAATATTATACAGGCCCAGAAACTGTTGAACTGGTCGCTGATGTTTTCAGCCATGATCAATGAGATAGTTGAAGCATTTGACGATCATTACTCACAGGAACTGAACGCGGTAAAGCTGCACAAGGGCCAGAACAAAATAGCATCGTTGATGCGCGATATTTTGAAGGACAGCCACATGATCCGCGACCGCTCCGAGCATTTATATAATCCGGACAACCTGGACCAGGAAGTTTTTGAGGACAAAGTACAGGAATACTATTCCCTGCGCTGCGTCACACAGGTTTTGGGGCCGATATATGATACCATAATTCAGGCTGAAGAAGTGGTAGTGAACGAGATCAACTCAGTTAATGATAACCCGGTTATCGATCACGAGAATCACAACATTTTCCACGGTGGTAATTTCCATGGTGATTATGTATCCTTGGAAATGGACAAGCTGAAGATCGCTATCACCAAACTTTCCATGCTATCAGAAAGGCAGTTAAACTACCTGCTGAATAACAAGCTGAACCAAAAACTGCCTCCATTTGTAAATCTGGGTGTATTAGGCTTTAACTTCGGGATGCAGGGTATGCAGTTTACGGCAACATCAACGGTGGCTGAAAATCAAACCTTATCGTTCCCGATGTATGTACACAGCATACCGAATAATAATGATAACCAGGACATTGTAAGCATGGGCTGCAATGCCGCGCTGATGACCAAGCGTGTGGTTGATAACTCATTTGAGGTGTTGGCTATTCAATTAATGACCATTTTACAGGCTATCGATTATTTGGAATGTCAGGACAGGCTATCTTCTACTTCACGCTCATTATACGACAAGGCAAGAGCAATTTTCCCTAAATTTGTGCAGGATCAGCCTAAATATAAAGATTTGAAAAACGTGAAGGAGTTTTTAGAAAGTTCGGAACATATCAAAGCTTTCGCAAAATGAAATGCGCACTGATCACCGGCGGCTCACGTGGGATTGGCAGGGCTATCTGCATCAAAATGGCAGCTCTCGGCTACTATATTTTGGTGAACTACAAAAGCAATACTACAGAAGCTGATAAAACCATCGCGCTGATAAAAGAAGCCGGCGGCAATGGCGAACTGCTGCAATTTGATGTGGCCGATAAGGACCAGATAAAACAAACACTCGGCGGCTGGATTGACGCCAACGAAGGAAAATACATTGAAGTGCTGGTAAACAATGCCGGTATCCGTGATGACAGCCTGATGGCCTGGATGGCCGAAGAGCAATGGGATAACGTAATAAAAACCAATCTCGACAGCTTTTTTTATGTTACCCGGCTGGTTTTAAACAGTATGCTGCAACGCAAATACGGACGCATTGTAAACGTGGTATCGCTCTCCGGTATAAAAGGATTAGCAGGGCAAACAAACTACTCAGCCGCTAAAGCCGGTGTAATTGGCGCTACAAAGGCGTTGGCACAGGAAGTTGGCCGACAAGGAATCACTGTAAATGCCCTTGCTCCCGGTTTTATAAAGACTGATATGACCGACGGGCTTGACGAAAAAGAACTAAAATCGATCATCCCCGTAAAACGCTTTGGGTTACCCGAAGAAGTGGCACATGCGGCGGCGTTTCTGGCATCGCCGGAGGCGGCATATATTACGGCACAAGTATTGTCCATTAACGGCGGACTGTATTCATAGCTTATGATTTTCCCTGTTGAAGATATTATCCCTTTAATACCACAAAAACCTCCTTTTGTGATGGTTGATCAGCTGCTTTTTGTGGATGATGATACTACACAAAGCAGTTTTGCGATTAAGGCCGATACTATTTTTGTAAAGGATGGCCATTTTCAGGAAGCAGGATTATTAGAGAACATTGCCCAAACCGCCGCCCTAAGAGCAGGATATTTGGCACATACCGAAAACAAACCCGTAAAACTGGGTTATATAGGTGCGGTAAAGGATCTGGAGATCTTCGGTTTGCCAAAGGCGGGCGATGAATTGATAACCGAGATCACCATAATTGATACCATTTTTGATGTGACCGTTATAGCGGGTAAAGTTTGGCACAATGATCAATTACTGGCCCAGTGCGAAATGAAAGTATTTACTGTTAACGAATAATTTATATAATGAGCGGGATAACTCAACAGGATGTTTTTATAGTTACTGATAATGTATTAACCCCGCTCGGGAAAACCACAGCTGAAAACTTCGCGAAGCTAAAGGAAGGTATTTCAGGCGTAAAGGAGCATTACCGCACTGCCATTTCACCCCTGTCGTTTTTTGCTTCGCTGTTCGATCAGGATGAGCAGATCTTGAAAGCTGATGAACACGATTACACCAAATTTGAGCAATTATTGGTAGCCTCCATAGCTGATGCGCTGAATGGCAGTGGAATTGATATACGCGATAAAAAAACAATACTCATCATCTCCTCTACCAAAGGCAATATCAGCCTACTGGAAGATGGCGCCAACAACATCGAACTAAAAAACAGGATCTCGTTATCGACATCGGCAAAACTCGTGGCTGAACATTTTGGCTTTCAGAACAAACCAATAGTTGTTTCCAATGCCTGCATTTCGGGTGTATTGGGTATTATAACCGCCATGCGCTTGCTGCGCACCGGCGAATGCGAACACGCGGTTGTTGCTGGCGCGGATGTGATCTCGAAGTTTATCATGTCAGGATTTCAGTCGTTCCAGGCCTTGAGTCCGACACAATGCAAACCCTTTGATCAATCGCATGATGGATTGAATTTAGGCGAAGGCGCGGCAACGATCATACTATCCACCAACGAAAAATATGCGCAAAACATCAAGGTAAAAGGCGGCTCGGTAAGTAACGATGCCAACCATATCTCGGGCCCATCACGCACCGGAGAGGAACTTGCCGGAGCTATAAAATTGGCTTTGCAGGATGCTGATTTGTCACCATCAAACATTGATTTCATTTCTGCCCATGGCACGGCGACTGTTTATAATGACGAGATGGAAGCAAATGCCGTATCCATAGCAGGCTTACAGAAAGTGCCTGCAAATAGCCTGAAAGGTTATTACGGGCACACTTTAGGTGCAGCAGGATTGATCGAATCGATCATCTCCATTCAATCCTTAAAGCAAAACCTGGTTTTACCAACCATAGGGTTCAAGGAAGCTGCAAGCGCCGATAAAGTGAATGTTTTAGCTGACGCAAAGCGGATTAAAGCTAATAATTTCCTGAAAACAGCATCGGGTTTTGGCGGTTGTAATGCAGCCATAGTTTTTGGCAAATAATGAATATTTTTGAGGAATAGCTTAACAAATACAATCTTGCTTACAGAAAAATATATAACCGCCAGTTGCACCATAAATAAAGGTGCAGTAAGTACGAATGGTGTAAAGCTATTTGAAAATGATGCGGACATCGTCGCGCTATTATTATCCATCTACCAGCATTTGCAATTGAATTATCCCAAGTTCTATAAAATGGATAACCTGAGCAAGCTGGGCTGGCTGGCTGCTGAGGTATTACTAAAGGATGACTTTCAAAAAGACGATTATCAGCCTGAAGATACCTGCGTGATACTGGCCAATGCCAATAGCAGTTTGGATGATGATATAAAATATTTGGAGAGCATAAAGGATGTGGCTAGTCCATCGTTATTTGTTTATACTTTGCCCAATATCGTGATCGGCGAGATCTGTATACGCAATCATTTTAAGGGTGAGCAGGCTTTTTATATTCAGGATGATTTTGATGCGGATTTTATAGCGCAGCAGGTAAATTATCAACTGGATAACAACATTTCGCAAGCCTGTATTTGTGGTTGGGTTGATGTTTTGGAGCAGGATTATAAGGCGGTATTGTTTTTGGTTGAAAAGAAGCGGAATGGAAATTCGGTGGAGTTTTCGGCGGAGAATATGAGGGAGATATTTAATTAGAAATTTAAAAAAAATAAATTCCCCATACCCTCTTTGCCGCTTGCGGCAGAGAGGGTGAGAAAGGTGAGGAATATATAAATAGAGCAGTTAAAAGAGCATATGAGTTCATCAGTTTACATAGCGGGCGTAGGTGCAATTTCAGCCATTGGTAACAATGTTGCGGAGCACCTGGCATCTTTTAAAAACGAGGAGGCGGGCATGGGCGATATTACCCTGCTGGATACCATCCACCGTAAAAAACTGCCCGTTGCCGAAGTAAAACTGAGCAATGATGAACTGGCTGCCATTACGGGACTGCCTGCGAATATCAGTCGTACTACCTTACTGAGCATGGTTGCCGCCAATGAAGCTTTGACTGATGCTGCTATACCTGATTTCGGTTCATTACGTACAGGTTTTGTATCCGCAAATTCAGTTGGGGGGATGGACAAGAGCGAAGATTTCTTTATTGATTTTTTGGCTGATAACAACAAAGGCAAATTAAGGAACGTTTTCGACCATGAATGCGGCAGCATGACCGAAACTATTGCTGACAAACTAGGCATAAGTGATTTCATGACCACCATCAGCACCGCCTGCTCATCATCGGCCAACGCCATATTTTATGCCGCGCGACTAATTAAAAACGACGTACTGGACGTGGTTATTGCCGGTGGAACCGATGCCTTGACCAAATTTACGCTTAACGGCTTTAATACATTGATGATATTGGATAAGGAATTTTGTAAACCCTTTGATGAACACCGTGAAGGCTTAAACTTAGGCGAGGGCGCTGGGTATGTGGTACTGGTATCAGAAAAAGTAATGCAGACTCTAAAAAAGGCCCCATATTGTGTACTAAGCGGTTATAATAACAGTAATGACGCCTATCACCAAACGGCATCATCTCCCGATGGTACAGGTTCGTACCTGGCTATGCAAGGCGCTTTAAGAAAAAGCGGACTAACACCTGCTGATATTGATTACATCAATTTGCACGGCACCGGAACGCCTAATAACGACAGCGCTGAGGGTACAGCCATTAAAAGGCTATTTGATCCGTACTATCCACCCATGAGCTCTACCAAATCATATACCGGGCATACTTTAGGTGCAAGCGGTGGCATTGAAGCGGTGTTTTCTGTACTGGCTATAAAGCATGGCATCATCTACCCTAACCTGCGTTTTGAAACCCGGATGGATGAACTGCCATTTGAACCCCAAACAAAATATTTAAGCGGACAGGATATTAAAAACGTTATGTCGAACTCATTCGGTTTTGGCGGTAATTGTACATCATTAATTTTTTCGAGGATCTGATATGAAGTTATATATCCGCTCGTCCGCCTGCGTATCGCCGCAAAACACTTTTAATAATGAAGGTTTTCTAGGTGATATTATTGAATATACCGGCACCCGCTTAAAAGCCATCGAACCCGATTACAAGCAGTTCATCGACCCCAAACAGATCAGGCGCATGAGCCACGTGATAAAGATGGGCGTAGCCGCTGCTAAACAGTGTTTAATTGATGCTGATGTAGCTATGCCCGGCGCCATCATCACCGGTACGGCTTTGGGCTGCATAGAGGATACCGTAACCTTTTTAACCCGTATAGTTGAGCAGCAGGAAGAATTGCTGCCACCTACCGCATTCATACAATCCACCCATAATACTGTTGCTGCTCAAATTGCTTTAATGCTGAAATGCCATAACTATAACAGCACATTTGTACATAAGGGTATTTCGTTTGAAAGCGCTTTGTTTGATGCCATCATGATGCTTAAGGAGCAGGATACGGATAACGTACTGGTTGGCGGCACAGAGGAAATGGTAGATACCAGCTTTAAAGTCTTAACCCGTTTAGGCTTGTACAAACGTCAACCAATATCTAACCTCTCACTCTTTGCAACCTCATCCAAAGGCACCATAGGCGGCGAGGGCGCTGCTTTCTTTTTGCTGACAGGTAAAGACTCGGCAGATAACTTAGCGGAGCTTACAGGGCTTAAAATACTGTATAAACCAAAGTCTATTGAGGAAAGCATTATAGCTTTTCTTAAGTCATATTCATTAACAATTGATGATATAGACCTGCTGATAACCGGCAGGAATGGCGACATTAACAATGATGCGGTTTATGACCAGCTAAACGGATCGCTGTTTAAAAATACCTCGCTGGCCAATTACAAACACCTGTGTGGTGAATTTCCCGTTTCATCATCATTTGCATTGTGGATGGCGGCGAATATTTTAAAGAGGGTCATTGTTCCGGAGATTGTTGGTGAACGGATTGTTGGTGACAACACCAACAATGGGGGAGCTAATTCTTCGCACGTTGTTGGTGTTGTCACCAACAACAACCCCAAAACAATATTGATCTACAATCATTATCAAAATAAATATCACTCCTTAATGCTGGTTTCAGCAATCTGATATGACCGCAATAGCTAACGACATATTTAATATCGACAGCATAACCCATGCAAACGGAGCTATTGAAGCTATCCTTAGTATAAACAGCGGCAGCACTATATTTGATGGCCATTTTCCCGGTCAGCCGGTGGTACCGGGAGCTTGTATGCTGCAGGTGGTTAAGGATGTTTTACAAAGTTCTTTAGGTAGTTCCCTTCAACTAAAAAAAGCCGATAATATTAAGTTTATCAGCATGATCGTACCATCATTGAATGATATGATACAGCTGGAAATTTCCTATAAAACTGTTGACGACAGCATTAACGTAAACGCCAAACTGGTTAGCAATGATGTGATCTGCTTTAAATTCCAGGGGAATTTTGTGCGGGTTGGGTGATTAGTTGTTGGTGAGGACACCAACAACGGGGGCTGATTCTTTAAAATAAGAGAGGGTGTCATACTGAGCGCTAGTTGAAGTATGCGGGCAAGGCCTCTGCGCTCACCCTTCGATTGGCGCTCAGGGTGGCATCCTACCTCCCTTGTTGGTGTCCTCACCAACAAGCCTTAAATTACTTCTTCCCATTCGCTTGGATATAATCAGCCATAGTGGCTACATCAACCAGCACTTTTCTGCCTTCACGCGGGTCGCGGATATCGATGCCGTATTCTTTCTTTAACAGTACAATAAGTTCCAGCGAATCAATGGAATCCAGTCCCAAGCCATCGCCAAACAGCGGCTCATTATCGCTGATATCTGCGGGGGTAAGATCGGTAAGATTTAAAAATTGTATAATCTGTTTTTTAAGTTGTTCTTTCAGTTCGGAGTTTTCCATTGAGTAATTTGTTTTTTATAGGTAATGGAGCTATCATGAGTTTTATTGTTTTTTATGATGCTCATGATGGTCCATTGGGGCAATTATATTAATTTTTTTCTTTTAAGACCCCAAAAAATTACTAATTGAAGTACTACTGTGATAATAAGTAAAAGGATAATATTGTTTACCACGTCCCTCAAATTCCCGCCTTCAAGGAACAGGGAGTAGTAAGATTGTAAACACCAGTGCATTGGCGAAAAGTTTGCCGCCGACTTGGCAAAGCCCTGCATGGCGAAGCTCGGCACCATCAAACCGCCAATAGAAGACAATATCACTATTGATACTGCTCCAAAGCCATTGGCCTGCTCCTGCGTATCAGCAAAAACGCCTACACAAATGGAATAGCTCACCGCGCACCAGCCGCAAACCAGCGTTACAATAAATAAAGCCAAAACATCCGACGGTAAATTAAGCGCCGGTAAACCTATATAAGGGAACAACCAGATCCCCATGGAGAAGATTACCGCTGCCTGCAGCAAAGTAACACACAAATAGGTGATCTGCTTGGAGATTATACCCACCCAATAATTGGTAGGTAATGTTTTTAGCCTGATAAAACTACCGCTTACCTTCTCCCTCACAATACTGCCACCTAAGGACATGATGACGAAGAACATGGCAAATATCGTCCACGCGGGTACATTATGCTGGGTGGCATTTGGCGTAGCGCGCGTGCCGTCCTTTGAAACCGGGATTTCGTTTATTGCTGTGTTATTGTTCAGCATCTCGTTTTCCAGTTGCTCGGGCAGTTGTTTTTCGTTGATGGAAAAGTATAGGCTTCTTAATGTTTCCCGGCTCTCCACCAGTTGTAACGCGCTGCGGATGCCACCTTGTACCGATAACCTTAATGATTCCTGCAAAATGGGATTATAATAAAGCGTCAGCGGGTCAACATCGCCTGCTTTTTTAACAGTATCACCATCTAAACCAAAACTTTTCAGGGCCTTTCCGGCTATGCTTTTTGATTTGGCATCAACCTTAACCGTAAAATTTGATGGGATGATCACCCCCAGCATAGCATCCTGGTTATGCATGGCATCGCCCATTTGCTTTTCGGTTTTATCATTTGGCACCAGTGTTACCTTAAACATGCCAATTTTATTGATCGATTTGATCAGCTGGACGCTGGCTTGCCCGGTATCCGTATTACAGATCAACACTGACAACTTATTTTTATTAACCAGGTTAAAAGTGCTGTTCTGGATGCTGGTAACTACTACTACCAGAATTATGGGCATCACAAACATCAGCGAGATGCCCACCCTATCACGCAGCAGGATACGCACATCCTTTACAATTGTTGTCCAAAGCTTAAACATCAGTTTCGGTAATCCTTTCCTGTTAAGTTTAAAAACAAATGCTCAAGGCTCTCTTTTTTATACTCATGCAATAGCTTATGCAAGCTATCCTGCGCTATTATCTTGCCCCCATCAATCAATGCTACCTGCTGACAAAGTTCTTCAGCTTCGCTTAACTGGTGTGATGTATAAATAAGTGTAGTTCCACCTTTATTCAACTCATGCAGGTAATTGATAATGGCGTGCCCGGTTTGCACATCAACCCCTACTGTTGGCTCATCTAAAAATATGATCTCCGGATTATGGATTACACCGATTGCTAAATTCACCCTGCGCTTCATCCCTCCCGAGAACTTCTGAACCTGCTTATTCCTCACTTCTTCCAATCCCAGTATGGTGAGCAATTCATCGGTACGCCTTTTTATGGTTTGTTTACTGAGGCCCGACCATGCGCCAAAGAACTCCAGGTTCTCAACCGGACTCAATTCCTGATAAAAAGAAAAATCCTGCGGCACAAAGCCAAAGAGTTTGTTGGTTGAACTATTGTTTTGCTTACCCATCTCATGCCCCAGCAATTTAATATGGCCCGAATCTGCGGTAAGCAAACCGGTCATCAAACTAATGAGTGTAGTTTTACCCGCGCCATTAGGCCCGAATAACCCAAAACGTTCCCCTTTCTTCACCTGTAAATTAAGACCCGAAAAAGAAACATCCGCGTTCCCCGGATAATGGAAACCCATGTTCTCAATATCTATTGCCAACGGGCTTGTTACTGCCATTTTATCTTTTTTAAAGTTTCAAAAGCCTGTTTCTCTACTTCTGCAATTTCAAGCAGGTAATCACCCATTATATTAAAATCTTCCTGACTGCCTATGCGGCCTTTATATATCCCGGCAGCATGTACAGCAGCATTACGCCACATATCACCAGCCCTTGTAAACATTACTGAATATTCGGCCAATTGGTTGCCTGGCAAATACGCGTCGGCCTCCTGCAAAAATGCGCCGTAAATATACCTAAATCCACCACCACCTGTGCCTATCTCCTCCTGCATCCGCACCATTTGGGCCAAATACAGTTTTGATGTTTCTATCCCCAACTTATCGCGCCACTTTTTTATCTTGTTGCCTGTATTTCTAATGCCCGAGATCCCCGCAAAACTGCCCGGTATACTCAGCATGTTATAAACGTTTTTCTTTATCCCGTTCTTAATGGCCTGTTTCATCACCTCATCGGTAATAACAGCGCCTTTTTTAGGGTAATAAATAAGTCCGTTAGGGGCAAGCGCGCCTTTAGCAAAGCGTACCCGTTCCAGTTCATAGCTGCTCATTACGTTGGTGCCTTCCATAATCGGGTCACTCACCAGATAATTGTCGCCATCCATGCCGTAAACTATCAGGTTATGGGCATTGAAATGAAAGCGATATTCCCTCGGGAAATAAGGCAGGTAATAAACCCCTACCTGGCAACCCACTGGGTTGCCATCATTCAAACAGTCCTTTAAATAAGCCTCGGCCTTTTCTTTTGAGCTGAACTTTTTACTCACAATAGGTATCCCCAGTGATTTCGCCGTGCGCTTAAATATATAGCCCGGAAACGTGCGGAAAGCTATCGCTGGTCCATTATTAACTTTTATAAAAGGGATATAGGCAAAAAATAAACCGGCGCCAATGCCAAAAGCCAATGGCTCAGTTATTTTTCCCCCTGAACTGATACTTAATAAATTGCTGGTAACGCCCGATTCACAGTGTGCGGCCTGACGGTGCTCAAACTCAATTTTCATGAACGGTCATAGTTTTCAGGTCCTCGACCTCTATATTAAACGCCTCAGCGTATTTTTCTAATTGTTTGTCGGATAATTTATTGAATACCCCAGGCTTTAAATGCCTCTTGATCTGCCATTGCCAAAAGCCGGTATAGCCAGCTAAAATAGCAGCATCCATTAGCCTGTACTCCATAAAAAATAACAGCGGACTAGCTTTATGATCCAACACCTGCCGCTTAGCTGCTACAATACGTCTCTGAATTTCTTCCCAGGCTACATCAAGCGCGGTTATCTTCACTTCCCAACCGCTGCTTAGCTCGGCATTATATTTGCCCTTGCTGTCAGTAGCATAGCAAACTTCCTTGGTAATTTTACCAAGCGCGCTTACATCCTGCGGTATTTCTTCCTTCTTCATCGTATTATTAGCACTTTGCCTTTATTAGCAAACGGTAAGCATAGCATACATGTATGAAAAACGCGCGCTCTCAGGAACCAATAGCAATACCTTTTCGCCTTTCTTCAGCTTGCCACTTTTAAACAATTCATCTATCATCAAATAAACTGATGCTGCGCCTACATTACCAACGGTATACAAGTTAATAAACCATTTTTCATACGGGATCCCGCCGCCGTATTCCTCAATCATATCATAGATCTTGCTTTTGAAAAAGTTGCTCGATATATGCGGCAAAAACCAGTCAATATCAGTTACATCCAAACCTTTCTTTTCAAATATCTCCCTTATTTTTCGGCCACCTAAGGGCACAATATTATCGCTCAGTAAAGTAATATCCTGTTTTACGCTGAATATAGATTTGGTCATGATCTCTTCCGGCGTATAATCCATAAAGCCGGTCAACGAGCCATCAGCTTGTTTATCGCCGCCCATATACATACAGGTATCCATTTCGTTGGCGTATGATACACCTTCTATCCACTCGATTCGCAGGCTCAGGCCTTCCGGATTGGGCTTATCGGTCATTAAAAATGCCGATGCCCCATCCGATAGCATCCACCTTAAAAAATCCTTTTGAAAAGCGATATATGGGTTTTCCTCCATCGCTTTCAGGCTCTGCGCTTCTTCCTCAAAAACTTCGGAAACCAATAGTCCTGAAAACCTTTCTGATCCGGTAGCAACTGCTGTTTTAACCTCGCCTGCCTTTATAGCCAGGTAGGCAAATTTAAGGGCGTGCATACCTGCACAGCAAACACCTGATGGCGATACCACTTCAATACCACCAGCCTCGGGCAACCAACCATGCGTCATTACACCATGGCTCGGCATCATCTGGTCGGGTGATGAGGTACCGCAGGAGAGCAGCTCAATTTGCTTCAACTTTTCAGGATCGTTATCAAACAATTCCCTAACAGCAAGGGCCGTCATCTGGGCATTGGTATGGGTTGATTTATGTTCTTTATTCAAGGCGTAATAGCGGTTGATAATGCCATTATTACGAAGTACAATCTTTTTTGATTTTGATGGTTTGTTATCAATATAACCTAAATATGATTCCATCTCGTCGTTCGAAACGGGCTCATTCGGAAAATACGCCGAGGTATGATTGATATAAACTTTTGTATCAGACATATTATATATCAGTTATTTACTTGTAAGTATTTTAATTTTTGTGCTTTTATCCTGCGGGATGAAAACGGCCTTAAAAAAACAGCATCTAATGTAAGCAAAACCGGCGCACCTAAAAATAATGCAATAAAAAGATAATATTTAAAGGCCGAAAGCCATGGCACCCTGTTCTTTCTTTTTGATATAAACTTAGCCCAAACCGCGAATATGGGCTTGGCCCTGGCTTCAATAAACATCAGCTTATATTTTATTACTACGGCTTTCTGTTCCAGCAGTGCATCCTGTAACCCACCCCACGATGTTTTGTTCAGATATTCCTCAATAATTCCACCAAATACTTTAGTGTTGGCTATATCTTCTTCAGCAACACCGGGCTTGGGGAAAATGTTAAGGTATTTGTCTTTTTTGCCCGATAACATCCAATAAAAGATGGTCACAAAGCTCACTACGTTCGGGTGTCTGTCGGCCAAAGCAATATTGCCCACCAGGTTTGCCCCTGCCTCTTTCAGCATGTTGCGCACACGTACATAAGCGTTGATCCACATATTACGGGCAGCGCTTATGGTTACCACAGGAGTATCTTTAAGCAAGCCTTTAAACGTGTCATCATGCAGCAATGAATTACTGGGTATACTTGGCGATAAGAACCATGGCTGGTACCCCATAATGATCAGATCGTACTTAGCTTCCTTAAAACCCAATGGCTCCAAAGGTGCTGGAATACCCAGCACGCAGGATGGCATCACCGAAAAAAAGCGGCTGCCTGTCCACGGAAAATTATAATCCTCAACAGGCTTAATGATCACTTTTTCAACAGATTCGCCTGCCGCAATCAGCGGAGCTATCAATGAATCAATGATCTCCGTCATCTGACCCGATTGGGTGTAATATATAGCTAAGACCTTTTTATTCATTTGGGGCGAAGTTAAAAACTATCTTTTTAGTACGATTAAAAATCTTCAGCATGCAATACTTTTGAGTTTTTGCAATAATCAAGTATGGCGTGCTGTACAGATGGCGATAAGTTTTTATAATTCTTTTGCACTATGGCCTTATCCTTATCAATATCACTATGGTATTTAACAATTTTAGGGGCATGTTCTTCAATAGCGAGCCTTAAAAAATGAAACTCGGTATTATCATTATCAGCTGCGATGGCTGTTTCTAATTTTATACGACCTGCTTTAAAAAGGTCGAGCCTTGTTTTTGCACCTTTAACCAGGCCTGCTTTTCGCATCAGCATAGCGCCTTCATAACCTTCCTTATTGGCTATAGAGCTGCCCTGTATAACCGCAAGCTGATTTTCAACGGCAGCCAGATCGCCGGATGCCATGGTATCATAAAATGTAGATTTTTTAAATTCTTGCTGGGCCATGCCTTTTTGCATAAACCCGGCAATAAGCAGAAAAATAGCTATAAACCCTATTTTCCATTTTATATTAATTCTCATGCTATCAAACATAAATAAATACTATAACAACGGCTTTAAATGTGTAATAAAAATATGGCCAAAATAAATAGCTGATATTATACGCCTCATTAACATATTATTATCATAATTGTTATAATATATAATCGCCAAATATTAAATTTAGCTCAGTTTTTAGTTACTTTGAAGCTGCAATTTTTTATTGATTACTTTTGAGCCCAAACATTAATATACTGACAGGCTACAGCACTAATGGTTTAAAAGCGGATTGAATGGATAAACAATTACAATTCTCAGGTTTATGGGCAGTTATCTTAGGTGGATCGAGCGGATTTGGCTTTGCAGCCATTGAAAAACTTGCTAAGCATGGTATGAACATCGCCGTACTATACCGCGAAACCTCTGCTGCCGAGAAAATATTGAAAGAAAAGTTCGCGGCACTTACTGAACAATATTCCATTAAAATATTATCGCACAATATAAATGCCCTTGATCAGGTAAGCAGGGCACAATTTATTGAGGAATTCAGCACTCAGGCCGATAAGCACAGTGTAAAACTGCTGCTGCACAGCATTGCAAGAGGTAATTTAAAACCACTAACCATACCCGGCGCTACAGTTGAGGACGAGGCTTATAATGAGCTTTCCATCGAAGATATACAGTTGACCACCTACGCCATGTCCAACAGTTTGCTCGACTGGACAAAAGCTATCCTGAAGGCAGAATTATTTCATGAGGATGGCCGTATTATTGGCCTTACCAGCGAGGGCGCGCATAAGTATTGGGAAGGCTACGCGGCAGTATCCATAGCCAAAGCATCATTGGAGAGTTTGGCAAAATACATGGCAGTGGAATTCAGCGTTTATGGCTTAAAAACCAATGTAATACAGGCCGGTGTAACAGAAACAGCATCATTGAAAAAAATACCCGGGAGTGAAAAACTAATAAAAGCTGGCATCAAGAGAAACCCCCTTGGCAGAATAACAAAACCAGAAGACGTTGCCGGTGTTATATACCTGCTATGTACAGATGAGTCGTTCTGGATCAACGGTTCAATTATTCATGTAGATGGCGGAGAACATTGCCGGTAAAACACAATATTACATTACATGAACAATCATATTTTAAACCATCTTCCATATAAATCGTCTTTTCGTTTTGTTGATAATATATCATTACTAAGCGAGAACGA
This sequence comes from Mucilaginibacter mallensis, assembly GCF_900105165.1. Classification (NCBI taxonomy): domain Bacteria; kingdom Pseudomonadati; phylum Bacteroidota; class Sphingobacteriia; order Sphingobacteriales; family Sphingobacteriaceae; genus Mucilaginibacter; species Mucilaginibacter mallensis. The sequence goes on along the minus strand of NZ_LT629740.1, from coordinate 1,712,073 downwards.
GGTGGTAGGAGAATATAAATTAAGAAAGGATGCCTTTTTTTACGAGGATCATTTTGCAGGTAATCCGGTTACACCCGGCGTTATCATAACCGAAATTATGGCGCAGATAGGCCTTGTAGTTTTAGGTATTTTTTTAGTGATGAAGGAAACTGAATTTAATTTCAGTGACGATGATTCGCTTTACCCTTTGCTTACATCAACTGATGTTTCCTTTTATAAAATGGTTTTGCCAGATGAAAAAGTCACGGTAGTCTCTAAAAAACAATACTTCCGCTATGGAAAGTTGAAATGTTATGTGGAGATGCTCGACAGTAAAAAGGAACTGGTGGCAAAAGGTATGTTTTCGGGCATTATAAAGCATATTGATATTAAAAAATGAGCAGGCGCGTAGTGGTAACGGGTATGGGTGTGGTTGCTCCTAATGGCGTAGGGGTTCCGGCTTTTCTGCAGGCTATACAAAATGGTGTGTCGGGCATAAAGTTTATGCCCCGTTATCAGGAGCTTAATTTTAGCTGTCAGGTAGCAGGTATGCCCAATTTCGACTGGGCCAGCCTGAGCAACTATATATCGGATGTTACACTGCACGGGTTGAAAGGCACCAATATAGGCTATGGCTTAGTTGCCGCATTGGATGCCTGGGCAGATTCGGGCATGACTTATGATACCGATGAGCCCCGATGGGAAACCGGCTGTGTATTTGGTAATAGTATTGCCGATACCGAGGCCATGAAGAATGTAATTATCCGCGTTGATAACAAGGAAGCCAAAAAATTAGGCTCGCGCGTGGTGGAGCAGGCCATGAATAGCGGTGTAACCTCTTACATATCCGGCCGCTTAGGTTTGGGCAATAAGGTGATCACCAACTCGGCAGCATGTGCCACGGGCACGCAGGCTATTTTAATGGGCTACGAGTATATAAAACACGGCTATGCCAAACGCATGGTTGTAGGCAGTGCCGAACATGTGGATACTTATGTTTACGGCGCGTTCGACTCTATGCGGGTATTATCCCGTAAGTATAATGATGAGCCGGAGAAGGCATCGAGACCAATGAGTGCCTCGGCGGGTGGTTTTATACCCGGTTCGGGCTCGGGCGCATTGGTTTTAGAGGACCTGGATTTTGCACTGGAACGCGGCGCGAAAATTTATGCCGAAGTTTTAGGCGGATCGAGCAACTCGGGCGGGCAGCGTTTGGGCGGCACCATGACTGCAGCTAACTCCACCGGTGTTATCAGGTGTATTAATGAGGCAATTACCACATCAGGTATTGATCCTCAGCAAATTGACCTAATTAGCGGACACTTAACCGCCACAAATGCCGACAGGCAGGAGATACAGAATTGGGCAAAAGCGCTTAACAGAACTGGGGAGGATTTTCCGCTAACCAATTCGTTAAAATCAATGATAGGCCATAGCCTTAGCGCAGCAGGTTCAATTGAAACCGTGGCATCGATATTGCAAATAGTACACGGTTTTGTTCATCCAAACATAAATCTGGATGATCCGAACCCCGAAATAATAAATTTGGTGAGCATTGATAAGCTGCCCATTAAAATGATAAAAAAAGAAGTTAATATTGTAGCTAAAGCAAATTTTGGCTTTGGGGATGTTAATTCCTGTTTAATACTTTCAAAATTTAATTAAATAATGACCAGACAAGAGATTCTAGAAGAACTAAAAAAGGTGATCTCACCTTACACAACCAATAAAGAAATGCTGGCTGAGATTAACGATCAGACAGACTTAATAAAGGACTTAAAAATAAATTCTGCCAATTTAGTTGATATCATTATTGATGCCGAAGCTAAATATGATATCGAAATTGATTATGATGTTGCCGATAAAATGATGGTAGTTGGTACTTGTATCGACGTTATAAGCGAAAGAATCAGCCAGAAACTATGATAAGTACGGGTAATGATGTTGTATCATTAAGTGCTATTGATATTACCCGCACAAAACTGCCAAATTTTTATTCAAAAATACTTTCAACCCCGGAAAGTGTACTTTATAACGAAGCAGTAGCTGCCACACTCCCTTTTGAAAATTTCGTTTGGTTATTATGGTCGATAAAAGAATCGGCTTATAAATACCTGCAAAGGATCAACCCTGAGCTGATTTTTACACCCGTAATGGTTGTTGGAGATCAGTTACAGGTACCCTATGACTATAAGCCAACAGCATTTGGCAAAAATGAGCTATCAGGTGCGGGCTTTAAAGATCAGTTAACGTTTGATACAACTGTAACATTTGGGCAGAATACCATCTACTCCAAATCATTGGTTTATACCGATGCGATAGTAACCGTTGTGCATTCGAGCAAAAATTTCGAGGATACTTTTTGGGGTATAAAATGGATCGATAATACGGATAATGAAAATCAATCAGCCGTTGTAAGGGAGTTTTTACTAGATAACCTGCATAAGCTATGCGGATTGGATAACATCACCATCAGCAAAAACAGGAACGCTATCCCCGTTCTGTTAAAAGGATCTGAAGAAACTGATATTCCTATCTCCCTATCCCACCATGGGCATTTTGTAGCTTATTCCTTTCAGCACTTTTAATCTTCTAAAAAGGATACCGGTTCCAGTTCGCCTAGCTCATCATCAGTAAACATGCGAGAGTGGATCATAAAGCGATAACCGGTAGGTATCTCAATAGAAAAACTTGAACCACGCCCTTTGGTAATACCAATGGTTAACTGGGTGTGCTGCCAGTATTCAAACTGGTCTTTGCTCATCCAAAATTCGCAGCCGTCAATCTCGCCCAGTTTTACATCGCTGCCGCCCAGCTTAAACTCCCCCTTCTCAAAACACATGGGCGATGAGCCATCGCAGCAACCACCGCTTTGGTGGAACATCAAGTCGCCAAAACGTTCCTTTAGCTGTGCAATCATGTTTGATGCTTCAGTGTCGACTAATACTCTCTTTATCATTGTATATTTTGGTAAATATATTAAAGGCGCATACACTTTTGATGTACGCGCCTCAATACAACCTGAGTGTCCAGATTAGAATATCTCCGTACTATTTAAAATCCTCAAACTTCTCTTCTATATTGGCAAGCACTTCACAATCGCAATAACCTCCATTTTCATTTAACCAAGGAATAACCCGTTGCGAAGTCAATTCATGTTTATTCAGATATTGTTCTGTAAATTTTAAAGTATGATCACATCCTTCGTCTTCTATTTTTTCATCTAACATATCAAATAGCTGAAAAAAATCAGCTATTTTCATTGGAAGACTACTAACAAATGCTTCTTCTTCATTCTTTTTAAACACCTTTTTTAATTGCTGTTGTCTTATCTTCTCTTCTTCTGATTTCATGAAAGCTATGATCGTTGATTACAATAACTAAGGAAAATATCCGCAATATATTGAATCAGAACTTAACTATTTTCAGTTCAGGAAAAATCATTAAAAGAAACCCAGTTTATTCTTATCGTAGGAGATGAGCATGTTTTTGGTTTGGCGATAATGCCCCAGCATCATCTTGTGATTTTCACGTCCGAAGCCCGATTTTTTATAACCGCCGAATGGCGCGTGTGCCGGGTAAGCATGGTAATTATTAACCCAAACACGGCCTGCTAAAATAGCGCGTGGCACCTGGTAAACTTCGTGCGCGTCGCGTGTCCAAACACCTGCGCCTAAGCCATACAAGGTATCATTTGCTATAGCGATGGCTTCCTCGGTAGTTTTAAAGGTGGTTACACAGGCAACCGGGCCAAAGATCTCTTCCTGAAAAATGCGCATTTTGTTATGACCCTTAAACAGGGTTGGCTGTATATAATAGCCGCCTGCCAAATCACCACCCAGCTTCTTTACCTCGCCACCGCAAAGTACCTCTGCTCCTTCTTCCTTACCAATTTTCAGGTACGATTGTATCTTTTCATACTGATCATTTGAGGCCTGTGCCCCCATCATGGTGGTACCATCCAGCGGATCGCCCATCTTAATGGCATTGGTACGCTCAATTACCCTCTTCATAAACTTATCATAAATATTCTCGTGCACCAAAATGCGTGACGGACAGGTACACACCTCGCCCTGGTTCAAGGCAAACATTACGGCGCCTTCAATTGCCTTATCAAAAAACGCGTCATCAGCATCGCCTACCGATTCAAAGAAAATATTAGGCGATTTACCCCCCAGCTCCATAGTAACCGGAATTAAATTTTCTGAAGCATATTGCATAATTAAGCGCCCGGTGGTGGTTTCACCTGTAAATGACACCTTGGCTATACGTGGTGATGATGCCAGTGGCTTACCAGCCTCCGGACCAAAACCGGTTATAATATTCAGTACGCCCGGAGGTAAAATATCACCTATCAGCTCCATCAACACCATAATAGATGTTGGGGTTTGCTCGGCCGGTTTTACCACGCAGCAGTTACCTGCTGCTAACGCGGGGGCAATTTTCCAGGTAGCCATCAGCAATGGAAAATTCCATGGGATGATCTGCCCTACTACACCCAGTGGTTCGTTTAGAACAATACTTACCGTATTTTCATCATGCTCTGATATTCCGCCTTCTTCAGCCCTGATCACACCGGCAAAATACCGGAAATGGTCAACAACCAACGGCAAATCTGCGGCGCGGGTTTCACGAATAGCCTTGCCGTTATCAATAACCTCAACAACTGCGAGGTATTCAAGATTAGTCTCAATGGTATCAGCGATTTTGTTGAGCAGCCCTGCCCTATGCGCTGCAGATGTTTTGCCCCAGGTTTTAAAAGCAGCATGTGCTGCATCCAGCGCCAGCTCCACATCTTCCTTGCCTGATCGGGCAGCTTTGGTAAATACCTTGCCATCAATTGGCGAAATATTATCAAAATACTCACCCTTGACCGGCGGCACAAACTTGCCGCCAATAAAATTTTCGTATTGCTTCTTAAAAGCAGGTTTTGAAACAGTGCTCATAAACTTATTTGTTTTAAATTGGTTGTACTAAGGTAGATGTACTGCTGATTAAGCAGTTGCATTATTAGGGCAAATGGTAGCACAATAATGTCAATGTTCGTGAAGTTTTGTTTATGTAGATCTATATGTCTAATTTGCTTTGAATTATGAGGCCATGAATAACAAGAACCTGTTATCACCGGTAAACCTGTCCAAAGGAAGAGAGTTAAACACACTGGTAGAGAACCGTAAGGCCTATACCATGAACCATTGCGAGCTAAATATTTTTGAAACCTATCAGCGCAGCGAACTGGTGCCCTTAACTTTTAGCGACCTGGTAATTACCAGCATGCTGCGCGGCAAAAAAGTGATGCATTTGTTTGACAAGCCCGGCTTTGATTACCTGCCCGGCGAAACCGTAATTGTACCACCCAACATCACCATGACCATCGATTTTCCTGAAGCCAGTGCGCAGCAGCCATCACAATGTACCGCGCTGGCTATCAATCAGCAGGAAATAAAAAATACACTTGATTTTTTAAACGAGAACTACCCTCGCGAAGACAAACAAATCTGGCAAATCAACTATAACCAATTCCACTTTTTTAATAATTACGAACTGGCACAGCTTATCAATAAACTCATCCGCATCAGTACCGGCGATGCATTAACCAAGGATGTGCTGGCTAATTTAACGCTAAAGGAACTGCTCATCCGCATTATGCAGATGCAGAATTTGCATGAGATAAATGACAACCAGCATGAGCTATCCGCAGGCAATCGTTTTGCTTACGTACTGGAATATATCCGCCTGCATTTGAGCGACAAGCTGAGCATTGATGCTTTGAGCCAGATGGCATTTATGAGTAAATCCAGCTTTTTCCGTGCCTTTAAGCATGAACTGGGTATCTCCCCTGTTGATTATGTGATCAGGGAGCGTATCCAGCTATCCAAGCAGTTTATGAATAACCCACATATCAGCATTTCTGATGCTTGTTTTAAAGCCGGCTTCAATAACCTCAACTATTTTTGCCGGGTATTTAAAAAGGTTGAAGGAATCACCCCGAGTATGTTCAAGGCACAATTCCGGGCCACCAGTCTTAATTAAAAAAAGCGAATAACAAAAGTTATCCGCTCTCAGTTAAACACAATATATAGGTAGATTATTGTCTTTTCAAATCATACGAAGCAGTATAATCATTCGTGGTTTGTGTAAGTGTTAAAGTATTATCATTTACCTTAAAATTGTACGTACCATTCACAGCTGCCTTGGTATCCACGTTAACGTTAAACAAAATAGTGTTGGTAAAAGTGATCTGGCTGCCGCTCACTTTATATGATCCCTGTGCGGTTACCGTATTGCTTTGCAATGATGTATAGCTGCTATAGGAAGGATAGGCTAATTTGATCACAAAGGTATCAGTGGTAGTACCACTTGTTAATGCCGTATATGCCGTAAACTGACCGCTATAGGTTCCATCAGCTAAAACATTATTGTTACTATTGTTTTTATGGCAACTGTACATTACAGCTATAAGGGCAATTAGTGTAATAAGGTTTAGGTTTTTCATAATGCCGGTTATTGTCGTTTAAGTTTATAAGTGTAAGTGTTGGTACCCGAAGTTTTGGTAATGATCAAACTATCGGCATTTACGTTATAACTGTATGAGCCCACTAATATTAAATTCCAGTCGAAATTAGCGGTATGAACAAGGCTATCTGTTAAAGCTATTTTATTGCCGGATAAGGTATATACCCCCTTTGATGCGGCTGTAAAACCTGCGGGCGCTGCAACAGTAGTATAATTTGAGTTATTGAATGAATAGGAAACACTACGGGTAATGGGGCCCGTATTAAACCCGCCGTCCTTTTCATCAGCAAGCAGCAGGCCGCTGTAAGTACCATCGGCAATTGTACCGCCGTTCAGCGGGCCGTTATAAGTTGCAATTGTTGCAGGTGTTTTTGCTTTGTGGGGGGCATCCTTACTGCAGCCGGACACCATTACCCCAAGCAAAGCGATCAGTATACTATATTTTAAAAGGTTCATTTAGCGGTTTTAAATACATTACGATCTATCTCTGCACTTTGCTACACCATCCATCATAAAAATAAAGCATGCCGTTAATAAGCCACACAAATAACACTTTTGAGTATACCAATAACATACAAACTGCGCAGGCTGCTATATGCGATCGACAGCTAACCTATGGTAGTTATTAGTTGAATACCAGTATTATACTATATAATTTGTGCTTACCTGTTATTTTCTGGAGCATGAAACGTGTGTATAATCCTGGTGTCCGTATTTTATTATGCATTTGCCTAACTGCTTTGGTATTGTATGGTCAGTTGCTAAGGGCACAGAGCTTCGATCTGGATAAAGGGCATAACCACGTAACCATACCATTCCGCATGGTGCGCAACATGATCATTATTAAACTAACCATAAATGGCAAGGGGCCATTTAATTTCATACTGGATACAGGTGTCGGCCTGATGATCATAACCGACCCGGATATTATCGACTCGCTTAATATAAACCACAAACACCCCATAAAGCTGCATGGCCTTGGCCAGGGTGATGACCTGGAAGCCCAGCTAACTTCAGCATTAGATATAAAAGTGCATGGGTTAACAAGCCATAACGTTGGCGCAGCTATTTTAATGAAGGATTTTCTGGGTTTATCCAACTGCGCGGGCATGCCTATCCATGGTTTGCTGGGCTATGAGTTTTTCAGCAATGTTGTAGTAAAAATAAATTTTCAGGATAGCACGCTCTTTGTTTTCCGCCCAGCGCAAATCAAAAAATATGCGAAGGGAGAAAAGCTCCCGCTTAGTATAGAAAACAACAAACCTTATTTACAGGCAAATGTAACCCTGCCTAATGGCGCTGAAAAAAAATGCAAGCTCATTATGGATATAGGCGCCGGACACCCCTTGTCATTAGAGAATTTTTTAAATACAAATGAGCTTCCGCACAATTTCATCCGGGCTAACCTTGGACAGGGCTTTAACGGGCCTATTGATGGTTATATAAGCCGGATACCGAAAATTGTTTTGGGCAGATTTTCAATTGAAAACTTGCTTACCTCATTTCCAACCAAACATCCTGAAAGTATTTCATATGATGCTGTTTTGCGCGATGGCAACCTTGGCCTGGGTCTGCTAAAAAGGTTTGCAATGATTATTGATTACCCCGACAGTGCCATATACCTTAAACCCTTCAAACAGCTAAAGGCACCGTTTGAGCATGACATGAGCGGACTCGAATATTACGCCACCGGCGATGGCTATAAACATGTAATCATCGATCGTGTTGAGCCCGGTTCAGCAGGCGACCTTATCGGCCTGGAAAAGGATGATGAGATCGTATCCATCAACTTTAAGTCGGTAGCCAGCATGACAATTGAGGATATTGACGAGCTTTTTAAATCAGGCGATAACAGGAGCCTGCTGCTTGAAGTTTTCCACGATAATAAATACGATCGCGTTATCCTCACCCTAAAACGACGCATATGACATATATATCCACCCATCACAACAAAACAATATCACAATGAAAATCAACACACTACTCTTAAAAATCACACCCATTATTTTTGGTATTTCCATCTTCATTTTAGGCTTTCAACATGTTTATTACAGGGCGCTTAACCCGGCGCTTTTCCCTGTCCCCGGCAAATTTCCGGGGCTCATATTCCTGGTTGATATTTCAGGCATTTTATTGATGCTGTGCGGCATTGCTGCCGTAATAAAAAAATGGCGTGCACCTGCCTTTTTACTGATAGGATTGGTATTTATGTTATCCTTTTTGCTTGTGCACCTGCCCATTTTACTGGGTAACATAAAAAATGCGATGGAATGGACGGGAGCATTTGAAACCTTCGCCATATTGAGCGGGGCATTTCTTTTTGCCGTTAATTCAGAAAACAGCACCTCTGGCACAACATACAAAATGTACAATATTATGGAGCGCATAAGCAAACTGATGTTTGCCATCTCACTGGTGGTTTTTGGTATCCAGCATTTTCAATATGGGGATTTTGTGGCGACTTTAATCCCGGGCTGGATACCATTCCACTTGTTTTGGGCCTATTTTGTGGGTGGGGGCTTTATAGCTTCGGCCATAAGCCTGATCATTAACGTAAAGCAAAAACTGGCAATGGCTTTACTGGGCATTATGTTTATTTTATGGGTGATACTTTTGCATATCCCGCGCGTATATAATCATGCTACGGACAGGGATGAACTATCGAGCCTGCTTATTTGCCTGCTGATGGCCTGCATATCATTTTTAATAATGGCAACGCATAAAGATCATTTTCATGTAAGCAGTTATACCCATTAACCGGTTGTTTATATACCCATGTTGATATTTAGCAGCTATTATAGTTTAAACATCAGAAAATTACGACCTTTAAAATAGTGAACAAGCGCATATTAAGGCATATAGTATTTTGGGTAACGTATTTTATTATAAATACTTTGTTCGAGTTTTCGTGGATCCAGTCCTTTATCCCAAAATCCAATCACGAGGACATCCTGATACAGGCCGTATTAACCAACCTTATTATTTTACCTTCAAAACTGTTGTTTACCTATTTTGTGTTCTATTTTTCTATCCCGAAGGCCTTTAACAAAACCCTGAACAGTAATGTCAATATCATTGTCACCATATTGGTTTTTGTAGCATCTATATTTTTGCACCGTGTACTGGCTACCTTTTTGTTGGTCGAAAATCCGGCTTTTACCAACCAGGTAAAGCTTACTTACGATAATATGTTCACGGTTTCACAGCTGTTTGCTTCCATGCTCGATCTTGGGTTTATATGCGGCGTGGCTATAGTAATTAAACTTTTCCGCATGCAGATAGACAACCTGAGCCGGGAAAAGGACCTATCGAAGGAAAAACTGGAAACTGAACTAAAATTCCTTAAAAATCAGATCAACCCCCATTTCCTGTTCAATACGCTCAATAATATTTACGCGCTGGCCCGCAAAAAATCCGATCTGGCACCGGTCATCATCATGAAGCTGTCAAAGCTGCTACGCTTTATGCTGTATGAAGCCGAAAAAAGCCACGTGCCAATATCCGAAGAAATACGGGTTTTAGAAGATTATGTCGAGGTTGAAAAAGTGCGGTTCTCCAAGCGCCTGCATATTACCTTTACGCAAGATATTGATAATCAAAACCAAGCCATCACACCGCTTATCCTGCTTCCATTTATTGAGAACGCCTTTAAGCACGGCCCCGGTGAGATGCTGGCCGATACCTTCATCGACATAAATATAATGCTCGATAATGGCTATTTATTATTTGTGGTGATCAACTCAAAAGAGGCTAAGGAGTGCGAAAGCTCCGACCGGAAAATAGGCTTGAGCAATGTGCGGCGCCAACTGGAACTCATGTATACCGAATTTAAGCTTGATATTGAGAATTTAAGTGATACATTTAAGATTAATTTATCCATCAACCTGAATAAAAGTGCAGCAGTATAATTGTATTATAATTGAGGATGAACCCCTGGCCACAGAGGTATTGGAGGATTATATTGCCGATGTGCCCTTCCTGAAACTGATAAACCACTACAGCAACGCCATGAGCGCGCTGAGTGACCTGAACAAGCAACAGATAGACCTGATATTTCTCGATATAAACCTGCCCAAACTTAAAGGGATCGATTTTATTAAGACGTTAAAAAACCCACCCCATATTATCATTACAACCGCATACCATGAATATGCCTTGCAGGGATACGATTTGAATATTGTTGACTACCTGCTAAAACCCATCGAGTTCAGCAGGTTTTTAAAGGCGGTGAATAAATTGAAGTTCATCACCTCGGAACATACTTATAATGCCTCGCTGTTTGTGCCTGAAGGGCGCGACTTTATGTTTGTTTTTGTAGATAAAAAACGGGTGAAAGTACATTTTAAGGAGATCATATATATTGAAAGCCTTAAAGAGTATGTGCGGATAGTAACCAAAGAAAAGACCATCACCACCAAATCACAACTGGGGCAGATTGAGGAACTGCTCAACAAAAATGATTTCCTGCGGATCCACCGCTCCTTTATCATCGCCAAAGATAAAATAGATGCCTATACTAGCACCATAATTGAGCTTTGCGGCAAAACCCTGCCCATTGGCCGCAGCTACAAGGAACTGGTAATGGGCATACTCGACGAAAAATAAGGCCTAAAGATTATACGATTCCAGCTGATCTGCTATCTGGTTCAATAATTCTTCTTGCTCTATCCCAGCATTTTTGCAGATGTGCAGATGCTTATGCGGGCCGGGCTCAAAGCTGGCAATAAACACACCATTTTTATACACCTCATATTTGCATTGCTCACCATCGTGGTGCATATAATCGCGTATCTCGAAATGATGATGCTCGTTATTGCTGCTTACAGATATTTCAAATAATTCCATAACGTGTTCAATATTATACTATGCAAACCATAAGCCATCCCTATTGTTGTAATAAAACCAATATAATTAATTATGGACGATGATGAATATGCCCACAGCTCTGAAAAGGAGCTGATTAACATGAAGGAAAATTACGAAGTAGAATACTGGACCAAAAAACTTGGCGTAAGTCGCGAAAGATTACAGGAAGCAGTTGACGCCGTTGGTACATCTGCCGAAGAGGTTAAAAAATATTTAATATAATACTTTTATGAGCCTGGAAAAATATGCCGAGAAGCGGGATTTTACCAAAACCGCTGAACCCAAAGCTGGACTAAGCAAGGATAAGGATCATTTAATGTTCGTGATACAGAAGCATGATGCTTCACGCCTGCATTATGATTTCAGGCTCGAGATGGATGGTGTATTAAAGAGCTGGGCAATACCAAAAGGCCCATCAACCGACCCAAAAACTAAGCGACTGGCTATGATGGTAGAGGATCACCCTTTTGATTACCGCAACTTTGAAGGCATCATCCCGAAAGGCGAATATGGCGGCGGCACCGTAATAGTTTGGGACGAAGGTACCTACGAGCCTATTGAAGAAATAAAAGGCAAGAAAGCACAGGAAAAGGCTTTATTGCAACAATTAAAGTCAGGCTCACTAAAAATCAAACTGCACGGCGAAAAACTGGAAGGCGAATACGCCTTAGTGAAAACCCAGGGCATGGGCGAAAACGGCTGGCTGCTGATAAAGCATAACGACAAGTTTGCCAGTACTGATGATATAACGAAGGAAGATCAGTCTGTACTCTCTGGTAAAACCATTGAATCGATGGAGAAAACCAGCGAAAAGGTATGGCAGCATGGCCATGAAGAAGATGTAGAAGAGCCGGAGAAAGGCAGTAAAAAAAAAGTCCAGGCGGGGCGCATTAGCGAAGTAATGGATCCGGCAGGATCAGCTGAGGCATTGGTATCTTCGGATGAGATCGATGTTAAAGCACTAATAAAAAACGCACCTAAAGCTACTATTCCAGAAAACATTCAGCCCATGAAAGCTACGTTAGTTTATGAACCCTTTGATGATCCCGACTGGCTGTACGAAGTAAAATGGGATGGTTACCGTTCTATTGCTACGATAAACAACGGTGAGGTCAACCTCATATCGCGCAATAACAAAACCTTTAATGAGAAATTCTACTCCATTTATAAGCTATTGCAAAAGTGGAAGATAAACGCCGTGCTCGATGGAGAAATATTGGTATTGAATGATAAAGGAGTATCCGATTTCGGCGCATTACAGAACTGGCGCAGCGAGGCCGATGGAGAGCTGGTATTTTATGTATTCGATATCCTTTGGTATGAAGGCAAAAACCTGATGGGCCTGCCATTAAACCAGCGCCAGGCCATTTTAAAAGAAATACTGCCGACGGATAATGACCACATCCGCCAAAGTAAAGTATTTAATGACAGTGGTATCGACTTTTTTAATGCTGCCGGGCGTATGGGCCTTGAAGGCATCATTGCCAAAAAAGCAAGCAGCACTTATACTTCTGATCTACGCTCGCGCGAATGGCTGAAGATCAAAGTTCATCAGCGGCAGGAAGTGATCATTGCCGGGTTCACCAAAAACGTGGGCACCAGCAAATCATTCAGCGCATTGGTATTGGGTGTTTATGACGGTGGTATTTTAAGATATGTGGGCAAGGTAGGCACCGGATTTTCCGATAAACTGCAAAAAGAAATGATGGCGCTGTTTAAACCGCTCATTACGGATAAAAGTCCGTTTGATGTGGAACCTGATGTAGATAAACCATCACGTTTTCGGCCTAAACGCATGGGTGCCAAACCCACATGGCTAAAACCCGAGCTGGTTTGCGAAGTTGCCTTTGCCGAAGTTACCAGCGATGGCGTATTTCGACAGGCATCATTTAAAGGTATGCGGATAGATAAAAAAGCCAAGGATGTGGTACTTGAAATACCAAAGGACACTAACGAAACCGTTGAAGAAGTTGATAATAAATCATCATCAAAAGAAACCCATAAAGATGTTGTTATGCCGCCAAAAGATAAGGACCGTAAAACATTACTTAACCCTACCGATGAAACCCAAGTACGCAAAATTTGCGGACATGAATTAAAATTCACTCATCTGAGCAAGGTTTACTGGCCCGAGGATAATGTAACCAAGCGCGATATGTTTAATTACTATTACCAGGTAGCTGAGTATATCCTGCCATATTTAAAGGATAGGCCCATGTCGCTCAACCGTTTCCCTAACGGGATACATGGCTCAAGCTTTTACCAAAAGGATATAACTGGCAAAGCCCCTGATTGGGTAACAAAAACTTTCCCTTACACTACCAGCGAGGGTGAGCATAAGGAATATTTGGTAGGCTCTGATGAATCTTATTTATTATGGATGGCATCATTAGGCTGTATTGAAATGAACCCATGGTTCAGCCGTATACAATCACCCGATAACCCGGATTATTGTGTGATAGATCTCGACCCGGATAAAAACACCTTCGACCAGGTGGTTGCAGCCGCATTGGAAGTTAAAAAGGTTTTGGATGCAATAGATGTGCCCTCCTACCCAAAAACATCAGGTTCAACAGGCATGCATATTTACATTCCGCTGAATGCAAAGTATACTTACGACCAAAGCCAGATGTTCGCAAAGATCATAGAGCAGTTGGTACACAAGCAGATCCCTGATTATACGAGCCTGGAGCGCATGGTAAGCAAGCGCGATGGCAAAATGTACCTCGATTTTTTACAGAACCGCCCGGGCGCGACTATCGCCGGTCCCTACTCGCTCCGCCCTAAAGTTGGCGCAACAGTTTCCATGCCTTTAGCGTGGGACGAAGTAAAACCCGGCCTTACCATGAAAGATTTTACTATCTTCAACTCCATCGACCGCCTCAAAGAAACCGGCGACCTGTTCAAGGGCGTACTAGGCAAAGGCATCGACCTCGAAAAAACAATCAAAAAAGCGCAAACCATATTTAGCAGCTAAAAACATCCTGAAAATCAATAAAATCACTTAATCCTGGTTCATGTTCGCCAATAAAATCATCAATTTCAATAAAAACCTCCATTTCACAGGCACTTTACCCGAGGGCGTGCACATCATGAACCCTTTCCGCGAAAGCGAAACAGCTTTGGCCTGTTCACAAATATTTTATAAAAAGTATTATGGTGATAACGACCCGCGGCATTTAATCTTAGGCATAAACCCCGGCAGATTTGGTTCAGCCATGACGGGCGTTTCATTTACCGATCCTAAACGGATGAGTATACAATGCGAAATCCCTTTCAGCGGGCAAATGACGCATGAGCCATCATCAGAATATGTGTATGATATGATAAAAGCCTATGGCGGCATTAAAGAGTTTTACCACCATTTTTATATCCACTCTATTTGTCCGCTGGGTTTCACAGTTACCGGGCCAAAGGGCAAGGAGATAAATTATAATTATTACGACCGCCCCGATCTGCAAAAAGCCGTATACCCATTCATTATCGATAACCTGAAAAAGCAAATTGCCATGGGCTTTGAAACCAATGTATGCTTTTGTTTCGGCACAGGTAAAAACGAAGCATTTCTCAGGAAACTGAACAATGAAATGGGCTTTTTTAAACAGATCATTGCACTGGAGCATCCCCGGTATATTATGCAGTACAAATCGAAAACAAAACAAGTTTATATTGATAAATACCTGCAGGCCTTTCAACAGGTTAACGCCATACAATGAGCACCAAAGGCGTATTTTATGGTGGGATAAGCGGGTTACATATACCTATTCCCAAACGGGATTTTCCGCCTGAATTTGCCGATAAAAGCAGGCTTAATTTTTATGCAAGCTTGTTCAACAGTATTGAGATAAACAGTTCCTTTTACAAGTTACCACTGGCTAAAACCGTAGCCAAATGGGCATTGGATGTTCCTGACAATTTCAAATTCACCTATAAGCTTTGGCGCGATATCACCCACAATAAAGATTTGCTTTTCAAGCCCGAAGATGTAGACCGGTTTATACAGGTAATTAACCATGCAGACGATAAAAAAGGCTGTTTACTGGTACAATTCCCACCAAGTATTACAGTTGCCTGTCGTGGTCAGCTGGAATATTTGTTATCAGTTATCCGGAATATCGACCTAAATGAGGAATGGAAACTGGCAGTTGAGTTTCGGCACCGATCATGGTATGATGATGGCGTTTATGAACTACTGCAAAAGTATAAGGCCAGCTTTGTGATACAGGATATGCCTGCCTCTGTTTCGCCTTTGGTAACTTTAGCGGATGATGTTGTTTACCTGCGTTTTCATGGACCGAATGGTGGGTACCGGGGCAGCTATGCCGATGATTTTTTATATGAATATGCACAGTATGCAAAAGAATGGCTGACAGAAGGTAAAGATCTGTACGCCTATTTCAACAATACCATGGGTGATGCTATAAATAACCTTATGATGCTGAAAAACTTTCTTGAGCCTGAAGAACTATAAATAACAAAGCAGGATATGCGTATCCTGCTTTGTTATTGGCAATTAATTTAGTGCCTGCTGTTGTTTGAATTTCCGCCTGAATGTGAAGCCTTCCCGCCTTTGCTCGCCATTTCGCGTTGTTTGTTTTCATCCATGTTTGCAGAATTCCCTGAATTGTTGCTGCCTGGCCTGTTCTGGCTGTTCTGGTTTGACTTATTGTCGCTACCTGAATGGTTTTTTTGATTAGTTGCCATTTTGATAATTTTATAATTTACAATTTGTTAACTGCTCAATAAATATTAATAAACGTGCCCTAAAATTACCAACACAATAAAACGACTGATTTATAATCACTTACAAACAATAATAATTTAATTAATCTAAAGGCAAAGTTTTAGCTAAAAAGGAAAGTGTCCCCACAGCGAAACAAAAGTGTACACTATAGCCAATAAACGTTTAAACGGGTATAAGCCGGCTAAGTCTTTAATTGGCAGATCGCATCATCCTCGAAATAATACCCCACCATCAGAAATATTTTCCGGACTGATAATAAATACAGATCCATATATAAACACAAAAAAATACGTGCTTTTATATATTATTACGACCTAAATACGCTACAGAAATCATGTTTTACATAGCCGTATTTTTACCTGTAAACTATATAATACCTATAAATATTGATTTATAGGCGCGGTACAACAACGTGGAATAATTTTGGATAGATTAAGCACACACACTATTAAAACCATTAAAAGCCATGACAAACATTTTATACCTCATTGCCGTAATCCTTGTAATATGCTGGGCTATCGGATACTTCGCTTATTCCGCAGGTGGTATTATCCACGTATTGTTAGTTATAGCTATTATAGCTTTAATTCTTGGAGTTATCCGTAGAGCCTGATAAAAACACAATTAAATATTTATGCCGGTCAGAAATAATACCTGACCGGCTTTTTTTGCTGTTTTTTTTCTCCATTTCTTTTGCATTAAACTATATTTATCCTTAATCCAAATGGCCGGTTTAAAAGGCCTATGGAACAGAATTATTTGATATTCTGAAAGCCTGAGCAATAATCTATGGAAAATTATACCGTCGTCCTTATTATTCTTGGTATCATGATCGGCCTCTCAGCAATGGCTGATAAAATAAAGCTTCCCTATCCTATTTTACTAATTGTAGCAGGTATAGCTATAGGATTTATCCCTCAACTGCCAAACATAGTACTAAATCCTGAAATCATCTTCCTGATATTTTTGCCACCCTTATTGTATGATGCCGCTTTTAACATTTCCTTTAACGAGTTTAAAACCAACATCAACACCATTAGTACACTGGCAATTACACTGGTGTTTATAACAGCTACCGGCATAGCTGTTTTTTCCCATTATTTTATACCGGGGATGAGCTGGCCGCTTTCATTTGTGCTCGGTGCCATATTATCAGCAACTGATAGTGTAGCTGCCATGAGCATTACCAAAGGTTTAGGACTGCAACATAAAACCATTACCATATTGGAGGGCGAAAGCCTGGTAAATGATGCCTCGGCATTAATAGCCTATCGTTTTGCTGTTGCCGCGGTAACGGGTGCTGCCTTTATCTGGTGGAAAGCCTCGCTGCAATTTTTTATACTGATGGGAGGTGGTGCATTAGTTGGTTGGGTGATGGGTAATTTACTAACCTATATCATTAATAAAGTTAAAGATAATCACATGGTAACCATCAGTTTTTTATTGCTGATGCCCTTTGTAACTTATTTAATAGCTGAAGATCTTGATGTATCAGGCGTTATCTCGGTAGTCATATTAGGACTCATTATTGCCCGTTTTAAAAATAAGGATACTTCCAGCGATCTCAAGAAAGAAGCCCGGTCGATCTGGGATATTATCGTATTCTTATTAAACGGTTTGATCTTTATCCTGATCGGACTTCAATTGCCCTTTGTAATAAAAAACGTCAGCTACAACCAGTTAATACCCTATATAGGATACGGCTTTATAATTACTCTTATAGCCTTACTGCTGCGCATGATCCGTGTATTTTTACAGCGGATAAACCTGCAAAGGGCTTTTCAAAAAGGCAAAGGCAGAATAACTGAAGATGCCTTGCTCGATTTTAAGAACAGCCTCATCATTAGCTGGTCGGGTATGCGGGGAATAGTATCACTGGCAATAGCCATTGGTTTACCTTTAACCCTGGCTGATGGCAGCCCCTTCCCAAAACGAAATGCCATTATCCTTATTTCTGTTATTGTGGTACTCTTCACGCTTATAGGTCAGGGGCTTAGTTTACCATGGTTGGTAAAACGCCTCAAAATTGATAAAAACAATAAGTAACAGCGTAGTTGCCAGGCTATATAATTGCGATATACATTAATTTGATACTGACAGTAAAAAGAATAAGCCATAATTTACATCCGGTTTCTTTTTTTATATAGATCAGCAGCATATAAAAGATTACTTTTATTGTAAACTTAGATCATAATGCAGGCGCAAACCATTGATGAGGTTATCAGTCAGATGGAGGCTATCATCAGCCATTCTATCAAATCAAATAGCAGGGCAGGTTACTTTGCCGCCTTGTATTATAAAGTAACCTGCCGGGTTAAACAAGGGATACAGGCCGGCGAGTTTGAGAATGGCCAGCGCATGGAGCAGTTTGATGTAACCTTTGCTAACCGCTACCTTGCCGCTTATGATCAGTGGATAAACAAAACCCCAGTAACATCACTATCCTGGAGAATTGCTTTTGACGAGCTGGAGAAACCTACCATTCTGGTTTTGCAGCATTTGCTATTAGGCATGAATGCACATATTAACCTTGATCTGGGCGTTGCCGTGGTTGAACTGGCAATAGCCCAAAATCAGCCTTTGGAAACCATGCATAATGATTTCAACACCATTAATACCATACTGGCGGCTTTAACTTACCAGGTGATCAATGAGCTTGATCAGGTATCGCCGTTGTTATCGCTTGCTGGTCTGCATTCAAAAAACGATTCACTGTTTATACAATTTGCCATGAATAACGCCCGTGACGGCGCCTGGTGCTTTGCAGAGGAATTGGCATTAAAAACAGCTGCTGATTATTCAGCCCTGATTATTCAGCGCGATAAGGATATCTATGACCTTGGTGGCGGCATTGTGAATGTTGGCGGCTTTTTAAAATTCACCATCTTTATTATTTATCTGTTTGGCGATAAAAATCCGGCGAGGATAATTGAAGTGATGAACACCTATAAAAAGGCCTATTTGAAAGTCTCCAAATTATAGTGCCATATCAATAACAAATGACCGAAGGCGATATACTCCAATGCCGTTTAAGCAGCCACCTTATTACCAATAGTAAGCCGGATAGCGCCGAAAAAGTGGCAAATTGGATGGGTGCTATACAGGCCCAGGATTATGGGCAGGCAAAATATGCTATCGGCTGCCGTACAAACAACCTTAAAAACATAGACATTGAAAAGGCAATCACCGATAAAAAAATAGTGCGTACCTGGGCACTGCGCGGCACATTGCATATTCTGGCCGCTTCGGATATATATTGGATATTGTCAACAGTTACGCCCGTATTGCTCTCCCGCTATCAACCACAATTTAAAAAACTGGGCTTGGCTGATGAGGATTTTACAAGGATACATAAGTGCATTGTCCAACTTTTGCAGGGTGGTAAGCAACTTACCCGTAAAGAACTTTTTGCGGGCCTTGAACAAAACAATATAACTACAGCGGGATTACGGGGCGCTTTGATGCTATATAAAGCAGGCTGGCTGGGCATGATTTGCCTGGGGCCACAACAAGGGAAGCAGGACACCTATACTTTACTTGAAGAATGGCTGCCAAAACCATCGCCCATAACAAGGCAAGAAGCGTTGGTAAAACTTATGCAAAAATATTTCCAGAGCCACGGCCCGGCTACATTGCAGGATTTTATTGCATGGAGCGGGTTAAGTATTACGGAAAGTCGCGCGGAATTTGAGCAGATACGCGAAACGCTTACAAAAATTGAATGGAATGACCAATCCTATTGGATGACAGGTAACTACCCTGCCAATAATAAATCATCAAGCAGTATTGATTTTCTGGCCGGTTTTGATGAATACCTGTTAGGCTATAAAGACAGGTCGCTTATACTGGATGCAGCAAATACCGGAAAGGTAATTTTACAGAATGGCATATTTAAACCTATCATAATTAAAAACGGTAAGGTAATAGGCACCTGGAACCGGGTGATCAATAAAAACAAGCTGAATATTACAATAGAGTTGTTTGATAAAACTGATCAGCAAACAGATCTTTCCGTCAAAATTGAAAAATACAGCTCTTTTATGAATCTTTCATAACCATAAAAAGGGCAGGTAATTAAATATGTACCTACCCTTTTATAGCGTTAAATGTGTCTGTCTTATTTATAATTTACTCCATTCTTCCACGGTAAGCACATCTGCCTGGCGTGGGAAAACTTTGGTAGTAAGCACCCTGTGTACTTCTTCATCACCATCAGCACAGCAATCTGCTAATACGGTAATGCGGTAATCTTTATCAGCCGCTTCGCGCACGGTTGATAATATAGCTCCGCTGGTAGCAACACCGGTAAGCACCATGTGCTGAATACCCTGCGCCCTTAAAACCACTTCCAGATCGTTACCTGTAAAAGCGCTCACACGGCGTTTTATCATAGTAACCTCACCTTCCATTGGCTCCAGTTCGGGAAGAACTTTAGTAAATTCGGCCATATCCATGCTTGCAAATCTTTCCTTACCTGCTCCAAAGCTTTTGTTGTTTAAACTAACTTCGGGTGCTCCCGGCCTGAAACCAACTGTTACATAAATAACAGGGATCTTCTTTTCGCGGGCACTGGCTATTGCCTTAGCGGTATTGGGAATAAGCGCTCCGCTATCAGGCAACATGGCAAGTATACCAACCTGCAGATCAATTACTAAAAGAGCAGTGTTTTGTGTCTGTTCCATTTTTTTATGACGATTATTTTTGATTTTTATATTTTATCCTTATTCACAAAGTTTCTTGCACACACAATGCTCAAGAACACCACGCCTGCAAAAAACACGATTAATGACAGGTTATTATCCGCAGAAACCTTGCTTGTTCTGAAAAGCAAGAAGCCTACCACCAAATTAAACAGGCCCCATACCACATTTACTATTGGGGTTGACAAGCCTTTACCCGGCGGTTTGGCAAAAGGCGTTGGAAACGCATCACCCGAAACACCCTTTACAAAATGCGGCACAAAATTGGCCAGGAACGCTCCTGCCCAAAAACCAGCGAAATAATTATACCATTCCATAATAAAAAATTTAAAAAGTTATATGATTTTATGTTAATTAAACTTGTTCTATTTCCATCTCTTCAGCCTCCTTTAGCTGTTCCGCGTTAGCTCTACCACGACGCCCGCTGGTCAGAAATTTATAAAACGCGGCAACTATTATCAGTGATATTATGCCCTGACAAAGTATGGCGTTTGGTGCCCCTATCTGCTGCGATATAGCGCCAATAAGCAAACTACCGATAGGCAACATCCCAAAATAGGCCATCGCCACATAGCTCATTACCCTGCCCCGCATTGCTTTGTCTGATTCCACCTGTATGATGGTAATGAAGATTGTAGTTTGCGACATCATGCCAAAACCAGATAAAGCGGCAAATAACATAGCCAGTGGGAAATAGCTGATATGCGAGAAAAATATAAGGCAAATACCAAAGATGATAGAATTGATGAGCAGCACTATTTTAAGATCGGCATTAGGTTTTAACGATGCCAGGAATACCGAGCCAGCCACTGCGCCCAAACCTATAAAACTATTGATGTACCCAAAGGTAGCGGCATCACCCTTAAAAATAACCTTGGCAAATACAGGTAACAGCGTATTATAAGGCAATATCAGCAGACTTATTAAGCCCAACATTAGCATCATCACACTTATTGAAGGAGTATTTTTGAGATAAACAAAACCTTCAACCAGTTCAGATCCTACTTTCTTTGTTATTGAAGGCGGGATATATGCCGGCAGTTTCATTAACAGCAAAGAAATGATCACCGCTATAAAACTTATTGCATTGATAAGAAAACAAGCTCCCGCGCCATATTTTACCAGTATAATGCCTGATAATGCGGGGCCCACCAACCTGGCTATATTTACCATGGATGAATTGAGCGCTAAGGCATTGGGCAGGTCGGCTTTATCGGTCACCATTTCGTGTATGAGCGGCTGCCTTGCAGGTACATCAAATGCATTAACAATACCAAGTACCACGCTAAGCGCAAGTATTTCCCAAACAGTATAGTGATTTATCAGGACTAATACGGCCAGTAATACAGCCTGTATCATTGAAGCTGTTTGGGTGATGAGCAATACCTTATAACGGTTATACCTGTCTGACGCGATACCACCTAACAATGAGAAAAGAAACGATGGGAACTGCGAGGCAAATACGGTAAGGCCCAGCATAAATGCCGAATGCGTCATGGTATAAACCATCCAGCTTACACCTGTACGCTGCATCCAGGTACCTATCTGCGAGATAGACTGCCCGGCGAAAAACAAGCTATAGTTACGACTTCGGAATGCACGGAACGTACTTATTATCTTATCTGTATTCATTATCTCTATCTATAATTTCCAATTAAACAATTCGACACTATTCGTCATTTTGTCGAAATTAAGGTAAAATTTTTTATTTTTTTAGTCCGTGCATAACCATTTGTGTAAACGCGTTTACGGCGGATTCTATCCCGCTATAATCACTTTCAATAGCCATTTCACGTTTTAAACCATGTACGGTACTCAGTAGAACATAAATAAATGATTCCTGCTCCTTTTCATTCATTGCACGCACCTCGCCTTTTTCAATACCATTATTTAAGATCTGATGAAGCAAAGCGCCTTCCTGTTTCATGATCCGCCTGTGAATACCTTGTGCTGCTTTGTTATAATTCGACATTTCATCAGCATCCATACCGGTATTTATGGTGCTAAAAAAACTTCTTCTATCGCGTATTACATTTAGCTTGGTTGCACAAAAGGCATGGATCTTCTCTTCGGTTGTGGTTGCGCTCTCTACCCCTTTGGCAATAGCATTTAGTAAATCTCTTATCTCCACATCCATCACTGCCTCAAGCACTTCCTCCTTACTTTTATAGTAATAATAAAGCGAGCTGCGCCCCTTGCCGATGGCTTTAGCCACGTCATCCATAGTTACCTTACGAAAGCCATGAGCCTGGAACAGCTGTTTAGCTGCCTGCAGAATCTGCTCCTCCATAAGTTCTTCTTTGGTTTGCTCTATGACTGACATTTGTGTATTTGACTATTAATTGCGATGCAAAGATAATATCTTTTAAACAATTAAACAAATTTTGTCGAAAAGTTTATTTTCTCAATAATTCTGCAAAATTGAAAGAAAAATAAAAAATAAATTTGCACAACCGAATAGTTGCATTTATATTTGCAACCAAATAGTTGTATTTAAAATGAGAAGAGATATTTTTCAGGCCATTGCCGACCCTACCCGACGCGCCATACTTAGCTTACTGGCCTTACAAGCCATGACGCCAAATGCCCTGGCCCAGCACTTTGACAGTACACGACAGGCTGTATCAAAGCATATTAAAATACTTACCGAATGTGAAGTTGTAAAACAAAAACAAAGCGGGCGCGAAATTTATTATCATGCAAACCTTCAAAAGATAAAAGAAATAGACATATGGCTCGATCAGTTCCGCAAGCAATGGAAAGATCGTTTCGACCAGTTAGATGATATATTAAAGGATCTATAAAAAACAAAAATCATGAACAACACAGTAATTTCAAAAGATCTGGCTAACAAAAAGCTAAACGTTACCCGCACCTTCAAGGCGCCACTTGAAAAAGTTTGGAAAGCATGGACCGAAAGGGATCTATTAGATAAGTGGTGGGCACCCAAACCCTGGAAAGCAGTAACTAAAACAATGGATTTTAGAGAAGGTGGTTTATGGCATTATTATATGCTCGGGCAAAACGGTGAACAGTTTTGGTCGCGGGTAGATATTAAAACAGTTGACGCTCAAAATAGCTTTAGCGCAACCTGCGTTTTCTGCGATGAGCATGGAAATCCCACCGATGGTACGCCACCGATGCATTGGTTTAACCGGTTTAAAGCAGATGGAGAAAACACCATAGTTGATGTTACGCTCTCCTTTAATACCGAAGAAGGCATGCAAAAGATTATTGAAATGGGCTTTGAAGGCGGCTTTAGCATGGGCCTTGACAACCTGGAAGAATTATTAGCAGCTAAATAATTACCGGAGTTTATTTCTCTTATAAAGGCTTGCCCGTAGCATATACGGGCAAGCCTTTTATTTTTTGAAATAGCGTAAGAAGTTTGCGTTAGGGATGGTAAGGGTTTAGCCCGACGAAGAAGGGCCGGAGCGAAGCGCAGCCCTGAACAGCCCGGGCCGGAGGCAACGCCCTACTATCATTCAACATAGTGGTTACCGCTCCTATTCTCTCATTTATTTTTTTTTGAAAATATATTTGCGTAACTCAGAAGTTACCCATATATTTGAGTAACTTAAAAGTTACCTATTATGAGTAAAAGCATTAATCACCAACTTTTCTTCTCACATCCCCCAAAGGCGGTATGGGAATATTTGACCAGCCCTGAGCTAATGGAACTCTGGCTGATGAAAAACGATTTCAAACCAGTTATAGGCCACGATTTTCAATTTCGCGTAAAACCAATACCTGATCTTAATTTCGATGGAGTTGTCCATTGCCGTGTATTGGAGATCGATCCCCATAAAAAGCTTTCCTATTCATGGAAATCCGGGCCGGGGGATGGCACCTACAATATTGATTCAGTAGTCATATGGCGGTTACATCCCAAAGATAACGGCACTGAACTTGTGCTGGAGCATGGCAATTTTGCAATTATGGAAAACATTGGATTGTTTAACGGTATGAATGAGGGCTGGCTCAAGAATATGCACAAGATCGCTAATCATTTAAACACTGTGGAACATGGCTCAACCAACGCTTGATACCTTCCAGGTAATTGCCGACCCCAGCCGGAGGAAGATGCTGATGCTGCTCACTGAGGACAGCCTAACCATCAACAGCCTGGCTGAGAACTTCGACATGAGCCGACCCGCTGTATCAAAGCACATTAAAATATTGTACTCGGCGGGCTTTATTTCTATCCAGGATATTGGACGGGAACGCTATTGCACCCTTAAACAGGACGGCTTTAATGAACTGCGAAAATGGATCTCGTATTTTGATGGATTCTGGATATCGAAACTGAAAAACCTGGAAACACTGTTAAACAACAAATTGACAAACTAAAAACCGAGGAAAATGACAACATCAAATTTCACTACCACCCTTGTGGTAGATCAAAGCCCGAAAGAAGCATATGGCGCTATCAATAATGTTCGCGGATGGTGGTCAGAAAATATTGAGGGTGGTACAGATAAACATAATGATGAATATCTCTATCATTATAAAGATATTCATTACTGTAAAATAAAACTGATAGAGATGATCCCCGGCCAGAAAGTGGTTTGGCTGGTGCTGGACAATTATTTCAAATTTACGGAAGATAAAAGTGAATGGAAAGGCACTAAGGTCATCTTTGATATTTCGCAAAAAGATGGTAAAACAGCCATAAAATTCACGCATGAAGGTTTGGTACCTCAATATGAATGCTATGAGATCTGCCGTGAAGCATGGACCAATTATATACAGGAAAGCTTACGCGATTTGATCACTACCGGCAAAGGGCAACCAAGTTCTAAAGAGAATGATAGCTTCGATGCTCAAATGGTTGAAAAATGGAATTTGGCTTAATGCAATAGAACAACATGAAAGATTATCAAAAAAAAGCATTACCGTAAACAAACCAGCAGATGAAGTTTACGCTGCTCTTACCCAACATATCCCGGATTGGTGGAGCAATGATTACTCGGGAGCAGCAGCCAAAAAAGGCGATCAGTATAAGATCGCTTTTGACGAGACGAAAAAAACCTTTGAAGCAATCGAAGCGATTCCCGATCAGCAAGTAACATGGCTATGCCTAAAAGCTTATATCGACGTGCCGAACCTGACAAAAAGAGATGAATGGATAGGCACTAAATTAATATGGACGATAACAGATAACGGCAAAAGCACAACATTAACGCTGCACCACGAAGGACTGAATAAAAGTTTTGAATGCTACGATGTATGCAAACCCGCCTGGGATTATTTTATATTGAGCTTACAGGCTTACCTCACAACAGGAAAATGAACACCATATTTAAAGGCGACAGTCAGCTCTTTATGATTTCAGACCATAGGTATTTGGAAAATTACATTTCTGTTTTTAATTCCCTCCCCACGGGAGGGGTGTGGTTGGATGTGAAGTGGCAGGGAGGGGTTTATACACCAAATAAGCTGTTAAACCCCACCCTTCCCCGCCCCAGGGCGGGAATCGCACAAGGCTGATGCTCCTTTTTTAACCTTCCGAACACTTATGGATTTCACACAAACAAAAACGGCCTTAACATAATAGTTAAAGCCGTTTTTTGTGTCGATTACTCCAGGAATCAATATTGAATTTTAAACGTAGCCGTATGCAATAATTTATTGCTGGCTTGCAAAGCTGTTGGTATGGATACTTTTACACTATCGCCAGCAAACGTATATTTTAAGCTCTTATCAAGTCCAAGCAAGCTGATCTTTTTGACCTTCTTAATACCTGCTAAATGAAAAGAGATACTTGCAGGCAAAGGAACACTATCCGTAGCCGACAACAAGAAAGCATAAATCGTATTCGAGCTTTTTAATTTGGTATAAAATATATTTTGCTCGGAGTATGGTGCTACCGGTTCCGTTCCGTATATGCCTTCGCCATTTATTTTTATCCAGTCACCTATTTCGTTTAGTCTGCTGTAAGCTACGGGATCCCAATCTCCGTCAGGGCCCGGACCAATATTCATCAGCAAATTACCACCCCGCGATACGATCTTAACCAATAAAGTAATAATTTCCTGTGCCGATTTGTAATGATCGCCAGGCACATAACTCCATGAGTTACCCATAGTAATACAGCTTTCCCACGGATGATCTAAAGGTTTATCAGGCACCTGCTGTTCCGGTGTGGTGTAGTTTTCATATTGCCCGGCAACTGTGCGGTCAACTACGATCAAGCCAGGTTGTTTGGTACGTGCCATAGCAGCAATTTTAGGCATGTCAATATCCTGATCATAAGGAATGGTTTTCTGCCAGTCAACACCTGAATCAATCGTGCTTTTAGGTCTTACCCATCCCCCATCTAACCATAAAATATCAACCTTGCCATAACCGGTCATTAATTCCTGGATCTGGTTATAGGTGTAATCCTTAAATTTCTGCCAGCGTTCAGGGTATTTAGCTGGGTCATAATTTACGTTCCTGTCCTTAGGCGGAAAATACGACCACCAATAATCATTAGAGTGCCAGTCGGGTTTTGAGAAATAGGCCCCGATCATAAAATTCTCCTTGCTGAACGCGTTAAAGATTTCCTTGGTTACATTGCTCCTTGGATTTGTTGAGAACGGAGTTTTTGGGCTGGTTATTTTATAATCAGTCTGCTTGGTATCAAACATACTAAAGCCATCGTGGTGTTTGGTAGTGAAGATCACATACTTCATACCAGCATTTTTGGCGGCCTTCACCCACTTTTCCGGTTCGAAATGCGTTGGATTGAATGTTGTCTGCAAATTCTCGTAGGCCTTTTTATAGGTATAGTAATCCGCACCATAGGGGCCTTTGCGCTGTGTCCAGCCTTCATCTTCGGGGCATATGCTCCAGCTTTCAACTACACCCCACTGACTGTAAGTACCCCAATGCATAAACAGGCCGAATTTCAGGTCCTCCCATTTATTTAATTTTTGCTGTACCAGTGAGTCTGTAGGCGGCACGTAGCTTTTCGACATATTATGCTGCTGGGCAAACAAGCTGCCCGTAACAAGCAGCAAAAGAGGTAAAATACTTTTTTTCATTTGTAATAATGTATGTTCAATCCCGGTTATCCGGCTATTATTATTTAACTTTTAAGCCCAACTCGGCCACTGCAACACCATTGCCGCCAACCACATGCAATACTGCAAATTTAAAGTAACGGCAACTAACCGGCTGCGCCAATGGGATAAGCTGCTCAACAGGATTCGATCTGATATTTGAAAACTCTCCTGTGGCTGCCTGCTGCCAGTTGATGCCATCGTTACTTGTATAAAACGCATACTTATCGGCAATACCATTAGCTGTTTTATCCTGGCGCGGCAGATAAGTGAATGCTTTGATAGTTTGAGTAGTCCCCATATCAATACTTATTTCCTGCGGATAATTGATGGTTTGGGTTGAGTCTTTTGACAAGGTGTTCCAAACAGTATTCACATTTTCATCTATGGCATTTGATGGTTCATTACCATTTTTAGGATTTGTACCGACAACTTTCCATCCTGATTTTGAAAGATCAAATTCTTTAGT
The DNA here is from genome assembly GCF_900105165.1 of Mucilaginibacter mallensis. Classification (NCBI taxonomy): domain Bacteria; kingdom Pseudomonadati; phylum Bacteroidota; class Sphingobacteriia; order Sphingobacteriales; family Sphingobacteriaceae; genus Mucilaginibacter; species Mucilaginibacter mallensis. The sequence goes on along the minus strand of NZ_LT629740.1, from coordinate 1,683,753 downwards.
ATCTATTTCGCTTGCTTGCTTAGCTTCAAAGCCACGGGCTTTAATAATACCGCCATTAATCAGCGAAAAAGGCTTTGAATATAGAGGTGTTTGCAAAGTTGGCTCCGTTCCATCAATTGTATAATGAACAGAGGCAACCGGCGCGCTGGTGCTGATAACCACAGTCCCATCTTTATCCCTGCTGATTAGCGGTGCAGTAAGATGCACAGGCTCCTTAAACAAGCCGAAATCGCTTAAAGCTATACATACCGGCGATGCCGTGATCCGCAGCCTTACCTTACTTGCTGTAATATTATTTGGTAAACGGATAAGGCGGTTTGCGCCTATGCTGCTTACCGTGGCTATTTCCTTCCATTCACCATTCATCCAGGCATCAACGGCCGCGCCTTCAATACGCTGCCCCAGCTTTATGTTTTCGCGCAAGCGGATAACATTGAATGTTTTTGGTTGATGCAGGTCAATCACTAGCCTTGGTTTGGTAACGTTGTCATCGGTTGCCCAATAGGTGTAGCGGCTCTGATCCAGCAAAAACGCCGGACCAAATTTAGCGGCATTGCCACCCCTGATATTGCTGGCTTTAAAACTTGCACCAGCGGCTAAATTAACCGCGAAAGTTTGCTTTACCAGTTGCCCAAATTGCTTTAATATATTAACATCCTCATCACTGAGTTCCCCATCCTTATCCGGAGATAAGCCAAGATCCAGACAAGCGCCACGGCCTACGCTTTTATAATATAGGTCAAATAACGTATAAGGCGATTTGCTTTGCCCATCCTGCGATTGATGATAGAACCATCCATTCCGCATAGGTACATCACATTCAGCAGGCATCCAATATTTACCGTTACGTATACCCTCGGTAGCTGTTTCATACCGCGAATAGCCATTAGCGGGTTCTTTACCGGCATCGGGAGCTTCGGGCGTATAGGTTGCCCAATAGGTTTCGCCCGCATGGCCCTCCTCATTACCTACCCAGCGTACATCGGGCCCAACATCGCCGAAAATACAAGCGCCGGGCTGCATTTTGCGGGTAATACCCCAGGTATTTTTCCAATCGTAATAAGTTGAGCGGTCAATAGTACGTGCTTTGCGTTCGCCGCCATAATAACCATCTCCCCCGTTAGCGCCATCATGCCACGACATAAACAGCGGGCCATAATTGGCATATAATTCCTTTAATTGCTTTTGGTATATATCAGTTAAATATTCAGGCTTACCATAAAGCGGGTTGTTCCTGTCCCATGGCGAGCAATAAACGCCCATTTTCATCCTCAGCTTTTGGCAGGCCATCTGATATTCCCTAACAATATCGCCTTTGCCGTCTTTCCAGGGGCTTTTGCTAATATTGTGTTCCGTAGTTTTTGTGGGCCACAGGCAAAAGCCATCATGGTGCTTGGCTACTACCACTATTCCTTTAAACCCACCTGCTTTCGCCGCCCCTACTATTTGTAAGGCATTAAAATGTTTAGGATTGAATATCTGCGGATCCTCATCGCCATACCCCCATTCCTTATCGGTATAAGTGGCTACGCTGAAATGGATAATGCAATACATATCCGTTTCCTGCCAGTTGAGTTGCCTTGGGGCAGGCAAAGCGCCGTAGGGTTTGGGTGGGGCCTGCGCAAAAGCAGTTGAAAATGTAATTACCAATAATAAAACCAGTGCTAACTTCTTCATTATACTATTAATTTTTAAGCCATTGCGCCGGGATATCCTGCGGTGCTGATCCGTTTAAGCTGTATTTCAATTTCAGAGTATAGCCGCCGCCACCTTCAATAAAATCAAGCGCAATGTTATGCAAGCCCTTCTTCAAAGCTATCTGCCCGTTCTTTTCAATGGCAGAGTGCAGGCCATCATTATCAACCACTTCCCTGCTTGCAATTTTTAAAGTACCACCATCATCACAGGTTAAATAAAAACTATAAATACCATCCTGCGGAACATCCAGATACCCCCGGTATTTCAAGCCGAAAGCCGGTGCTTCGGCAAATTGGGGTACGCTTATGGTTTTTGCTATAAAAGTGGTATCGGCCTTGGTATCGGGTATTAAAGCCGCCAGTTTATAAAACTGCTTATAATCCCGGCAGATTAGTCCATCACTTACATGGGCAACGGTTTCAGGTTCAGCAAGGCTTTGTTTGTCATATTGTAAATTATATACATCGCCATGCGTGCCATCGGGTTTAAATGCCGCTAAACGTATCCGTTGTGATTGGGTGATAATAAGCGGCTTACTTAATAAAGTTGAGTTGGCAACCGGCAAAGTGCCATCGGTAGTATACCTGATGCTTAAATACGGCAACGGACTGCTTACCGATAAGGTATCCTGATCAGTAAATACGTTTGATTGCAGGAAACCCGACAAATCAGGCAAACGGTAATGAACATTCAATATATCCAGCCGGGCATATTGATCATCCAAACGCTGTAAGTAGGAATCATAATCTGGATGATTAGTCCATAGCACCTCTGCCAGTGCAGTCATACGGGGCATATACATGTAATCGGCACGTTTTTCAGAGGGGATATTTTCTGTCCAGATATTCGCCTGCGCACCAATAATATTCTTGCCTTCAGCATCTGTGAGCCCTTTAGGGATAATATTAAAATTATAAACCGCCGGGATAGAATTTTTATCAGGTATTGCATCAAAATATAAAGGGCTACCCGGTGTCATAATTACTTTATTACCAAGCTTAGCTGCCTTTACGGGAGCATCAGGCACCCAGCCGCGCCAGTACATAATAATGGCTGTTTTGCTTACCCCACCTTCCAGTATTTCGTCCCAGCCTATCATTTTCCTGCCGTGCTGATTGAAGAAAACCTCCATCCGGTTTATAAAATAACTTTGCAGTGCAGGCAAATCTTTTATTCCCTCACGCTTCATTAACGCTTTACAAGCATCAGATTTTGCCCAGTCACTGCGGTCAACTTCATCGCCCCCTATGTGGATATATTTAGATGGGAAAATATCCATGATCTCGCTGAATACATTCTCAGCAAACTCAAAAGTACTTTCATTACATGGGCAGATGGGTCTGCTGAATAAATCACCCCATTTATTTTCGCCATTACAGGTTAAAAAAGGATAAGCATTTATAGCCGCCATCATATGGCCGGGCATATCAATTTCGGGGATAATATCTATATGCCTTGCCGCCGCATATGCCACCAGTCCCTTCATTTCCTGCTGGGTATAAAAACCGCCATACAGGGTTTTCCCATTTTTATGGATGATATGTTCCGTATCGAGAGCAAAATCAGGGTTATCAGGAGCACGTTTCATACATGCCGAATCATTTTTATCAAATGTGCGCCATGCGCCTTCTTCGGTTAGCTTGGGATACTTTTTTATTTCGATGCGCCAGCCCTGGTCATCCGTTAAATGTAAATGCAGCTTATTCATTTTGTAAAGCGCCATTACATTAATGAATTTTTTAAGATAGGCGATAGAAAAGAAATGTCGAGACACATCAAGGTGCATACCGCGCCAGGCATATGCAGGCTCATCCTTTATTTCAACAGCCGGCAGCGACAGGCTTTTAAGCGGTATCGCGTTTGCAAGTTCAACATTGGCTGGCAGTAATTGCCTTATAGTTTGTACCGCCATAAACATACCCGAGGGTGTCCTGGCAGCAATTGTTATCTGTTTTGGGGATATAGAAAGCGTATAGCCTTCATCAGCTATAATAGCTGCATCATATTTTAATAATATGGAATGATTTACAGGTTGTGTACTTTTTTGAAGCGCTTTACCAAAGCTATTGGCAAAAAGCCTGTTGAGCATAACCGCTTCGTTAGTAAACAGGTGATTGCCCGGTACAACTATGCGCGTAGCCGGAGTTATAATAAAATTCCCGCTTGCGGGTGTCAAAGATGTTGGATAAGGTATTATTGGATATTTTACAACTGCTTGCTGGGCTTTGGCACAAATACTTACAAAAATTATCGCCAAAAACAATGAAAGGGTAATCGTATGTTTTATCTTCATTATTATTAATTATTCTCAAAATCTTTAAACAAAATCATGAGGCAAGTTAGAGGTAAACACCCGCTTTTTCATCAATATAATTAGCTATGCAATAACATATTTTAGCATCAAGCCTGTGCCTGGTCTTTCTAAAAAACATAGCCCGGGCCCGCCCGGGCTATGTACAACTTAATACAAACTAAACTAAACTAACCAATTCTAATCATAGTTAGTATTTTCAATGAATCGATAAAAACAACCAGGTTCATATCATCTTCATTATTGCTTAGTGAAAGCATACCGGCATTCACCGGTTATGCTTCCAGCCAAACAATTTTTATTATTTATCCCACCAAACAATGGCTGAGGAGTTAAATGTATTTTGGTTTCCGTATGCTGCAAGCGCTGCATTTACGTTGGCATTATTCAAATTAAATTCGCTTTGCGGATATACCATTTTACGTGGAATAGTTTTTGAAACACTACCCGGATTAGCTGTTAGCACCGGGTAACCTGTACGGCGCCAGTTGGCGTATTCATCTTCCCCATCAAAAGCAAAAGCCGCCAGCCAGTATTCTGTATTGATCCTTTCTATCTGGGCTTCAGCCGTAGCAGGAAGTGGGTTTTGAGTGAGGTAAGCGGTGATCTGCGCAGTGGTTATGGTTGGGGTGGTTGGCAACAAAGCCAGTGATTGCATTTGGCCTGTTACACCTGCAGTATAAAAAGTATTCGCATCGCCGGTGATGTAACCTCGCACAACAGCTTCTGCTTCTAAAAATGCAACTTCGGCATACTGATAGTCAAAGAACGGCGTAGCCTGCTGGCCAAAAACTGAAGCATTTATCCGCACCGTTGGCTGCGGATCGCTGCTCGAGAAGCTGTAACCAATAAAATCAGCCGGCATATCATCAGTAATTACCCCGCCTTGTGAAACTGGTGCACTGTAAACAGCTCCGTAAATAGGTAAGCGCGGGTCATCTGCATTCTGCATTTCCGATACCAGTGTTTTATGTAAAAAGAAATGCTCAACACCATCCTCAACCACGGTATAAATACCGTTAGCGAAGGTGGTGCTGTGGTTTAACACAGGCATATCAGCATTGCTGGTCATTACCCCGTCGGCCACTGCTTCTTTAGCCAATGATGATGCTTGCGTGGGGTCAATCTTAATTAAGCGCATACCTACCTTTAACAGTAACGATGCCCCCAATTTTTTCCATTGTGATGCACTTCCGCTATAAAATTGGTCGCCCTGTACAGTTTGTGAACTGTTTGCAGCCAACAAAGCTATTGATGCCCTTAGTTCGGTTATTAAGCTGGCATATATTTGCTGCTGTTTGTCATAAACAGGGGTATATACTTTATCTGTTAAAGCTAAACCCGATTGGCTGTAAGGAATATCGCCATAAAAATCGGTTAGCTTTTGAAAAATAAATACACGCCATATACGGGCAGCAGCGTAAGTGCTTGCCTGTGTAGCATCATTTTTAGTTTGATTTATCAAATAGTCGAGACTGGTTAATACAGGGGTGTAAAAATTATTCCATAGTGATGAAGCGGGACCATCTGATATTACATAAGTAGTACCCGACCAAAACGAGCTATACCCGTATTGCATAAACGCATGGCAATAATTAAAACGGCTCTCCATATCAACTGTACTTGTTCTTACAAGCGCATCAGACAAAAGCGCTGCTGAAGATACTGTTGTGGTAGCATCAGGGTTTGAGTTGATCTTTTCAAAATTCTTTGTACAACTTGTTGCTAAGGCAGTTACAAGAAGAAAAGATAAAAATTTATAAGTTATATTTTTCATGATTATTTTCCTCCTTTATGTTAAAAACTTATATTTAAGTTAAACCCATAGGTACGGCTGGTTGGCGAACCTCCGCTATCATAACCAAAACCGGTACCTATACTGTCAGATGCTTCCGGATCAAACGTAGGCAGGTCTTTTCTGATGTAGAAAAGGTTACGCCCGATAAGTGAGAAAGTAGCTGACCTGATAAAGGTGTTACGCAGTATACTCTTAGGAATTTTATAGGCTAATGATACCTGGCGGAATTTAATAAAGGTCCTGCTGAATACGTTTGATTGATTGATGATCTTATCCGCATTTCCGTTATCATTAAACTGGATGTATGAGCTGTAAGGTAATGTATTTTTTACATATACCGGTGCAGACGCGGTCCCCGTGTTAATTACACCATTTGGTATGTAGGTACCATCGCGACCCAAAAGTGAAGCTTTTGAATTACCGAAATAATTTGTCCATATCGCGTCAGCCTCGTAAACCTGGCCGCCAAATTGGCCATCAATCAGGAAGCTGAAAGAGAAATCTTTATAGGTAAATGTATTGGTTATACCGCCCGACCAATCAGGGTTAGCTGTACCCAGGTAATTATCGCCGCTGTTTTTAGCAATAATAACGGAGTTAGGTGTACCTGAGTCGCCGGTTTGTGAGTTTTCAAGCTGGTAAACTATTTGCCCGTTTGGCGCCCTTTGGTAAGTCGAACCAAATATAGAACCTAATGGGTAACCTACCCTTGCCTCGATGTTATAATACAGATCGATACCTGTACCAAGGCCCGGTGCAAGCGCGGTAACCATATTTTTATTTTTAGCGGCGTTAAAGCTTACATCCCAGTTAAAATCACGGGTTTTTATAGGCGTACCTGCTAGTAATACTTCAAAACCTTTATCGTACATATTACCAGCATTTACATATACCGAGCTAAAAGTGGTACTGTTACTGATAGTTATCGGCAACAGGAAATTATCTGATTTTTTGTAGTAGTAATCCGCATCAAGTGATAAGCGATTGCCAAAAAACTTTAACTCTGTACCAATCTCTGATTCTGTAGTTACTTCAGGCTTTAAGCTTGCCGGCGGAGCAGCACTGTTGGTTACTTCGCTTAATGGAATACCATTTAGCGCGCCCTGTGAAGTAAATGTAAGATCGGTACGTTGTGGTGTAGGGTTACTGCCTGTTTGGCCAAAGGCGGCCCTTAACTTACCGAATGATAATATTTTAGGATCGATATGCAGCGCATCACTAAACACATAGCTTAAGTTTGCCGATGGGTAAGCCAGGTAATTTTTAGAATTGGATAAGTTTGATGTAAGGGCTGAATACCAGTCGTTACGGCCGGTAACCTCTAAGAATAAATAATTCTTATACCCCAGATCAGCCTGAGCAAAAACAGAATTTGTTTCAGAACGCGGGCTATGAAGCTCCGTAGGCAGATTCACAGTTTTTAAATTACTGAAATTTAACTGGCTTGGATCAATAAAATTTGAACCGCCCATGGTCAATGAGTATTGACTCGCGTTTTGAGACTCAACACCGGCTAAAACAGTTAGTGAGAAATCCCTGAACTTGGTATCATAATTCAATGTACCGCGCACGTCAGTTCTTTGTTGCTGATATGTTGAGGTTTGATAAATACCGCTGTTATTGGTTACATTATTGGGGAATACCGCAAATACACCATCGGTATTGATATAATCCAAACCTGTTATTACGTTGGCATGCAAATGATCGGTAATATCATAAGTAAGGTTAGCCGAAGTTAATACACGATTTTGTGTTTGGTCGTTCTTTACTTTTTCTATCTGCACATAAGGGTTGGCAGTATAGGTTGACAGGAAGTTACCGCTAGCATCCTTTGCATCCAACAGCGTAATATCGGTAGTGTTAGCTATACGCGGATAGCTTTGACCCATTGATCCACGCCCGTCGCCACGCTCAAGTGGTGCATTTAAACGCAATACTCTTGAAAGGTCAACTTTAAAGCTGGTGTGAAAACGCTTGCCGAAATCCTGGTTTAAATTAAACACAGCATTATAGCGCTCATATCCTTCGCCCGGTGTAGGTGAATCGTCCCTTGTATCAGAAAGTGATATACGGTACGAGCCATCATCATAGCCTTTGGTTAAAGCAACGCTATTGGTTGATGTGATACCAATCTTATAAAACCTGTCGAAGTTTTCAGCCGCACTTTGCAGTACATATGGCTTTGTTTTGCCATCAATATCTAAAAATGGCTGGCCTTCAATTTTCGCCCCCCATGACCATCCCGGAGGGTCGCCAGAGTTATTGCCCAACCCGCCGTAAAAGAAGCTTACGGTATCATCGGCAGCGGTATAGATCCTGCCATAATAACCACGACCATACTCTGTTTGCAGGTTATCATAGGGTATCATTTTTTCAAAAACAGTATTGCTGTTAAAGGTGACACCAACTCCTGCGCCTTTTTTACCTTTTTTTGTGGTGATGAGGATAACGCCTGCTTGCGCGCCGCCGCCATAAAGTGCAGCCGCCGAAGCTCCTTTTAATATACTGATGGTTTCAATATCATCCGGATTGATAGAGTTTAAGCCATCGCCGGGATCGGAACCACCGTATACCTTGCCCTGGTCATCTGTATTTTCACGGGTATTGCTGTTAATGGGCACACCATCAATAACATATAAAGGCTGATTTGATCCCGAGAAAGAGGAATAACCACGCAGGATAACCCTTGATGAGCCACCATCGCCATTGGGCGGGCTTTGAACTACCAAACCTGCTACCTTACCTGCTAAAGCGTTAACAAATGTAGGTTCGCGGGTAGTGGATACTTCTTCGCCGCTAACCTGTGTGATAGAGTAACCTATGCGTTTTTCTTCTTTTTTTATGCCCAATGCTGTTACAACAACAGCATCAAGGCTATTAGAGGCGGGTAATAATTTTACCACCATTGCACTACTCGCGCTTGCCGGTAATTCCTGCGGGGTAAAGCCAATGTAGGTAAAAACCAGTATGGCCTTATCATCGGGTACACTAATGCTAAAGTTACCGTTAATGTCGGTTACGGTTGATGCCGTACCATTTTTCAGCTTTATAGTTACACCGGGTAAGGTCTCATTTTTATCATCAGTAACCTTACCTTTAATAACGATAGGTGCCGGTGCCATGCCTGAGCTTTTAGTAACCTGATCTTCTTGCTGTAATACAATTGTTTTAGCTATAATTTTGTAAGACAAGTCCTGGTTTTGCAAGCATTTGCTCAATGCTTCCTCAACCGATGCATCTTTTAATTGCACGCTAACACTTTTGTTTGCTACATCTTTTGAATCGTAGAAAAAAGCATATCCGGTTTGTTTATTAATTTGTTGCAGTACTTTTTTAAGAGGGGTATTTGTTTCATTCAAATTGATTTTCTGACTAAATCCCCTGGCACTGCACTGCAATAGAGCAACTAATATAATTAGGGTGGTCAGTTTCATGATCAATGAGATTTTTTTCAGCCACGGTTTATGCATGACTGTAGAAAAAGCATTTAATTTCATACTTTTGTTGAGTTTGGGTTAACAGATAGTTAGAGAGACACTAAACTTATTTCCGTTTTACGGTAAGGGTTAACTCAGATATTACACGCATTCCGATTGCCGTCGGGGTGCGTTTTTTTTTTGAATTAACCGCATGAAAGGAGGCCGGAGCCTACCGGGAGTGAGTTAATTTTTCTTCATATTTTTCTTTTTTAATAGTTTTTAATTTAGTTAGTTTTTGATTGTTAAGGCATTACAATAATTGTTTTACCCTGTAGCTTGTAGTGTATTTTCTTAAAGCTGAGTATATCCAGCATTTGTGACGCATTTATATTGCGCGGTATTTCGCCGGCAAAGTGCCTTGAGGACAATTCCCCTTCGTACTTAACATCAACATCGTACCAGCGCGCAAACTGGCGCATTACTTCCTGTATGTTGCTATCTTCAAAATAAAACAGGCCATTTTTCCAGGCTACGGCCGCATCAAGGTCAACCCCGCTTACTACATTTATTTTACCGTTGTTAAACTGCGCCTGTTCACCCGGTTTTATAACACTGCTGCCGCCAGCTGATGATACTTTTACACTACCCTGCAGCAACGTTGTTTTCACTGCGCTTTCATCAGCATAAGCATTTATATTAAAATGCGTGCCCAAAACCTCAACCGTTTGCCCGCTTGATACTACCCTGAATGGTTTCGCAGCATTATGCGCCACTTCAAAGTAAGCTTCGCCGGTAAGTTCAACTTTGCGTTCGTTACCAATAAAATTAACAGGGTATTTTATGGATGATGCTGAGTTTAACCACACTTTAGTACCATCAGACAAAATAAACTGGTACTGCCCTCCTTTTGGCGTAGTGGCCATGTTATATACTAAAGTGTTTGATGAAGTGCCCGCACCTGCATATTTAACCTGCCCATCGGCTGTTTTGCTGACCACTATCCCCCCCTGACTGGCAAGTTTGCCGTTTTTAGCATCTGTTAATACAACGGTACTGCCATTTGCAAGGGTTAGTATAGCCTTATTGCCACCGGGAGCCAGGTCATTTTTGACCGGCTTTGCAAGCACAACAAATTGTTGTTTTTTGGCCTGATGATGCATAAACATCAAAACACCCGCAGTAACAAACACAAGTAGCGATGCTGCAATTGCAAAAGCCCTGGTATATGATGTTTTTGTTGTGGAATTTATCTGGAATAATAATTTGTTCAGGCTGTCTTCCTGGTCTTCCTCCAATTGCTGGTGCGATGCGCCGGGGCCATCGTTCCTATAGGTAAGGTACCACGATTCAATCAACGCGTTCTCCGCAGGGGTGGCTTCGCCCTTATTATATTTTTCCAGTAATTGTTCTATTTCTTTCAGCTGCATAATAGTCTTGAGGATAAGGATCCTAATTATAACCTATACAACTGTAAATGGCGGTGGGAGTAGATGAAAAAGAAATACTTTAAAAGAATGTGATTTTTCTGTCATTATTCACAGCTGATCATACATTTTTTGCCGCGACCATTGATCTTCTATACACGGACTGGATTAAAAACGAACTACACTGTTCATTACCGTACACTTGGTACGGATCTTTTCGCCTATAAAGCATTAATTATGAGATTGTTATTAGCATGGCATGTTATTTATTATTTTACCATAATTCATCAACTTTTGTATCATGATAAAAAATCATCTAAAGGTCGCCTGGCGTAACCCGATCAAAAACAAAGCGTCTTCCTTCATTAATATTGGTGGACTTGCAGTGGGTATGACGGTCGCGCTGTTGATCGGCATTTGGATAGCAGGCGAGTTATCATTTGACCAGTACCATGAAAATTATAACCGGTTGGCGCAGGTCATGCAAAACAAGACCTTCAACGGAACGGTCACCACGCAAGTGGCCACCTCTTTGCCTGTAGAGGAAATGCTACGGAGAGATTTCGCCAGCAATTTTAAACACACGGGCGTAACTTTTTGGACCGGGAGCCATATACTCGCTACCGGTGAAAAGAAAGTAGCATTGCCCGGCACGTATGTCACGCCTGAAATCCCGGAGATGTTTACGCTGAAAATGATCAAGGGATCGCGAAATTCCCTGAACGGGGCATCCTCCATTCTCCTTTCAAGATCTGCCGCAGTAGCTTTATTTGGCCATACCGATCCGCTTGGAAAGGTAATCCGGTTCGATGAACAAGGGAGCCTCGCGGTATCCGGTGTCTATGAGGACCTGCCGGTGAATACCACTTTTCATAAATTGATGTACATGGTGTCCTGGGGCTATTTTACGGCGACACAGGACTGGCTGAAAAGAGCCGGCACAGATTGGGGGGAAGACTCGTTTCATGTATTTGTACAGGTGGCGAATAACGTGAATATACAGGAACTCTCAGCAAAGATCAGGGATATTAAAGCGAAGAATGGCGGCCCGTCTGAAGCAAAGACGAACCCGGACCTGTTTTTGCAGCCCATGCGTAATTGGCATTTGTATGAAGAATTTAAGAATGGCGTCAATACCGGCGGCGCCATACAATATGTCTGGCTCTTTGCAATCGTCGGCGTATTTGTGCTATTATTAGCCTGTATCAACTTCATGAATTTAAGTACCGCGCGCAGTGAGAAAAGGGCGAAGGAAGTAGGTATCCGCAAAGCTGTAGGATCCGTCCGCGGGCAGCTCATCGCTCAATTTTACACCGAATCTTTACTAACTGCGTTGCTGGCCTTCGGCCTTTCCTTGTTCCTGATCAAGTTAGGCCTTCCCGCTTTCAACGAGCTGGCGGGCAAGGAAATGCCTGCGTTTTGGACCACCCCTTATTTTTGGCTGGCGGGCCTGGGATTTACCTTGTTAACCGGGATCATTGCCGGCAGTTACCCGGCCTTATATCTTTCCTCCTTTAACCCGGTAAAGGTGTTAAAAGGAACGTTCAAAGCAGGCCCCATGGCGGCTATCCCCCGAAAGGTATTAGTGGTCACTCAATTCACCGTTTCCATTATTTTGATTGTGGGCACCATCGTTGTTTTCAGGCAGGTAAAGTTCGCACAGGACCGTCCCGTTGGCTATACCAGGGCCGGACTGGTTAACATTGAGACGAACGACCACATATTAGGAAATCAGTTTGGTGCGTTGCGTCAGGATATGATCGGTTCCGGAGCAGTGAAAGAAATGACCCGCTCGTCGAGCCCAGCCACCGCAGTTTATAATAACCGCTACGATGTGAGTTGGACAGGGAAGGATCCGGCACTGGCAGTGGACTTTGCGAATATCCGCGTTACGACAGCGTATGGAAAGACTGTAGGCTGGCAGTTTATAGCTGGCAGGGATTTCTCAACGAGGTTCCTGACGGATTCTTCGGCCGTTGTGCTGAATGAGACGGCAGTAAAATACATGGGATTGAAAGACCCTGTAGGTCAAAATCTTAACTTCGGAAAGAATAACAAGGTTTATAAAGTCATCGGCGTGGTAAGGGATATGGTGATGGGTTCGCCTTATGAGCCCGCCAAGCAAACTATTTTTTATATTGGCGACACTAACTTTGATTCCATGATCCTGCGGATCAATCCTGCCATGAGCAGCCATGAAGCGATCAGCAAGATAGCCGGCATTTGCCAGCGATATATGCCCTCAGTACCCTTTTCTTACCAGTTCGTTGATGATGCGTACGCCCAAAAATTTACTGATGAAGAACGGGTAGGTAAGCTAGCCTCTGCATTTGCGGCATTAGCCATTTTCATCAGTTGCCTGGGCCTGTTCGGGATGGCCTCCTTTATGGCGGAACAGCGGGTCAAAGAGATCGGCGTACGTAAGGTACTTGGCGCTACCGTTATTGGATTATGGAGCTTATTATCCAAGGATTTTGTCGTATTGATCGTTATCGCCATCCTGATCGCTACACCTGTATCTTATTACGTAATGCATAGCTGGCTCAGCCACTACACCTATCACGCCCAATTGTCCTGGTGGATTTTCGCGCTGACTGGCGTTGGTGCGGTATTAATCACGTTGGCAACCGTCAGCTATCAAAGCATCCGCGCTGCATTGGCTAATCCGGTTAAAAGCTTGCGAAGCGAGTAGCTATGTGTATGATCAGCTGTGAATAATGACATTTTCTCTTTTCGTAAGACTGTTTTTATCACTTTAGATGAGATATAGCCTTTGGCTTAAACACCCCTTTTTTTGTCGCGGATCGCCCTCACCGCGATGGACGCAGTATTTTATTTTTGATCTTTACGCTGCAAAACAGATCAGAAAAATCAAAACTAAAACTAATCAAATGAGAAATGTAATTTATGCAATCAACACCACCTTAGATGGTTGCTGCGACCATATCAAATTCTATCCCGATGAAGAAACAATGGAGTATTTCATGCACCTCACACGAGATGCTGACACATTCCTCTACGGGCGTAAAACTTACCAATTGATGGTTCCTTATTGGCCCGATGTGGTGAAAAATCCTTCCGGGGATAGAAAAGAAGATATCGAATTTGCCCAGGCATTTGACGCCGTCGACAAAATCATTGTTTTCTCACAATCATTAGACAGCCCTGAAGGAAATAAAACGAAAATTGTTCGTACGGGCCTTCAAGACGAAGTACTTAAATTGAAACAAGAACAAGGCAAAAATATTTTAACCGGTGGTGTAAACATTCCTTCACAACTTGCAGAACTTGGTTTGATTGATGAATATCATATTGTGGTTCACCCGATAGTTATAGGAGAAGGGAGGCGCTTGTTTGATGGTATAAACCTGCAAGAGAAATTACAATTAAAACTTGTGGAGTCAACGGTTTTTAAGTCGGGGAGTGTTGCGCTTCGGTACTTGAAACAATGAGCGAAAAATTACAAAAACAGCATAAAAAAATGAGTGCCTAATTTAAGGCGCAGTACCTTAAGCGAGTTATTCACCTGCTTTTTTACGGTAAGGGGGCTGATGTTTAATTGTTCGGCTATTTCACTGTGCGAAAGGTGGGAATTTCTGCTCATTTCGAATATAAGCCGCATTTTTGCAGGCAATGATTGAACTTCAGCATCAACAAGGGCAATCAATTCTTTTATCCGCAGGGTTTCGTCGGGAGTAGGCTCATTGTTTACCAAAAAGCTTTCGAATGATGCTACGTAGTCTGATTTTATTTTCTGATGCTTATAAACATTCAATATCCTGTTCCGTACAGCGGTATATAAATAGGCCTGCAGGTTAACATTAAAAATAAGGGATTCTCTATTATTCCAGATACAGGTAAAAAGTTCTTGTAAAATATCTTTAACTTCTTCCCTATCTGCCAGCCGTTTATAAGCGTGACTATATAAAACACCATAATACCGGTTATGAATAGCTGTAAAAGCATTCAAATCACCCTCTTTAAGGAGGATAATTAATTCATCATCGCTATAGGAATTATACCCGGACATTTAACTGTTAACTAATCGAACATAAAATATTAAACCAATATTAAGGATTTTATTTTATTGTCTTATCAACACTTGTATCATTTTTTTTACGAGAAATAATATTTTCAAAGTGTACGTCGTACACTTCCATAGCTAATAATATAGTTAGATAAGTATAAAAAAGGTCTTTTTTATTTAATTTCTGTAAAAAAATATAACATTTCTTATATTAATCATATTCCCGTTAAAGCCCCTTTAATTGATCGAGTTTAAAGCGGATCACTTCAATAGCTTCCTTTTGGCGGGAGATGATCACATACATATAACCGTTCCAAATGACGGTATGCGGGTAACCGTACTGGCCGCCTTTGTATAAACCTTTAGTTTTTAACTGGTATAATTCATCTGCAATAATATATT
The DNA here is from genome assembly GCF_900105165.1 of Mucilaginibacter mallensis. Lineage (NCBI taxonomy): Bacteria > Pseudomonadati > Bacteroidota > Sphingobacteriia > Sphingobacteriales > Sphingobacteriaceae > Mucilaginibacter > Mucilaginibacter mallensis. The sequence continues at coordinate 1,668,674 of NZ_LT629740.1, read as the reverse complement.
GCTTATTAAAGGACCTGCCATCTGCTGAAATTGCCAGCACCAGCGGGTTACGGTCATAATGGTGCAGTGTATCAGGTATCCCTACATAATAATAACGCTTATCAGGCAGGCGGCCAAAATGAAATTTACTGTCATTATCAGTAAACGCGGTTTCAACCGGCCTCGACCATGATGTACCATTATCCTTACTTTCGGTAAGCCACAGTTTACCCTTCCAACCTTTACCTGTTACACGTAACAGCATATGTATAATGTTATCATCGGTCTGAAAAAATGAACCTTCGCAAAGCGGCGGCAAACCCAATTTTTCTGCCGGTTTATAAAAGGCTGCAGAATTATCCTGCTTATACAATGAATCCAGGTAAAAACTGGTCATTTTCCAGCCGGAAATGCCGGTAGGATCATCAGTATAAGGAAAACTGAAATTACCGCTGATGATAAGTCTGCCATTTTTTATCGCCTCGGGCCCATGATTAGGGATTAAGGGGATGTGCATATCAATAGGGCTGCTCCAATGCTCACCATCAGTGCTTGTTTTTGCCCATAAATGCGTATGCGTTCTGTCTTTTTCATATTCGCCATAATAGGCTACCAGCTTGCCATTATACTTGTACAGGCCTGCTGCGGTAAGCACTTTCTGCATACCGTTCGCAGCTTTTTCGGGCTCGGCTATTATACCGGGTGCCGACCAGTGTTCAAAATCACTTGACACAGAAAAAACAACCCGCTGTCCCGGCGAATCTTCATCCACCAATCCGTTTGACCATGTGGCGATCAGTTTCCCTTTAAATTCAATAATTGCCGCGTGGTGATTATACAGCCAGCTATTTCCTGGCGTATAAATCATTTCACGTTCAATTTTTAAATGGGGTAAACCTTTTTCATCCTTATAATTATTGCGGATTGCAGCTTGCTGGGCATTTGCCAAATTGCATAAAGTGATGGCAAAGCCAAATACCAGGTATCTTATAGTCATATAAATTTAATAGGGATACTGCTAAATTAATAGTTCCAACTAATAAAGTAAAGGCCAATAGGTATAAATAATAAAGCCGCCGGATAATGCGGCGGCTTTACTAAAAAATATGGCTTGTTATTTAAGGTATAGGTTGTCATTATTGCGATAGCCATCAGCCGTATTACTATACCAATCAGTATAGGACGCACCGGCCGAACCCGCCCAATCTGCAAAGTGCAGGTAGGCATTGGTGATATTTATACCTTCAATCGGGTAAACAAACGGCGTGGTATAATTGATCGCCCATGGCCAATTGGCATTTGAGAGATAATATTTACCCTGTGATGGTACTGAAGCATCGTCATTGGTACCAAATAGCTTGGTATCTGCCTTATCAGTTGGCGCATAACCCGGTAAGTGTACTTCATAGGTACGCCTTCCATTACTGATCAGGAACGGATTAAATGTAGATACATCAAGAGTCGACTGCGCAATTGGCGTTGTAAACGTAACCAGTACCGAAGATGTTATACCAGTGACCTTGCTTTTTGAGTTTTCGGTATTCACAAAGAAAGAGAAATCGGGATTATTGATCATGGCATCAGTATTATCAAAAGGTATAATAACAGCTTTGCTTTGTCCCGCTTCTACCCCGTTCGATGCTAAAGTTATGTAAGTGTTTTTAAATAGCTGGCCGGTAACAGATTGTACAGCCGAAGCTGCGACAGGTAGTTGCAGACCAAACCCATTTTTAAAGGATGCCCCGGCCGCCGCTACATTATAATCAGCCTGAAGGGTTACTACCTGGTTTTGTGCGTTGCTAACAAACGTATAACGATAGTTCAGCACCAGGTCATTCATATCATAATCGCCTTTTGATGGCCAGTTATCTTCAAATGCAATACTGGCGAAACCGGTTTGCGAAGGATAATAAGTGATATAAGCACGGGTCGGATCATTAGGAAACGCGTCAGAAGCATCAGGAACACCATCGCCATCTGTATCCAGAGGTTTGGCTATAGGCGGTATATTCGTATTGGATATAGCTGTAACAGGGTTTGACGTAGCATAAAAAACTACATCGTTAAAGTCATTATCCGAACCACCGGTTTGCCTGTTCGTGTCTTCAAATCCTATCAGGGTCAGGTTGTCTGCGCTATCATATAACACTACGGTATGCTTTTGCAAGCTGACAGTGGTTTCCGGGTTTAAAGCATCTGTTGAATAATATTTGGGAGTTGTTACATCTACCCCCAATCCTGTCCACGCGTAAGCAAGCAATATAAACCCAATGGAGGTGCCGGCAGGAAATGTACCTAATTTAACTTTATCGCCAGCCAGCAGCCCTCCTCCTGAACCAAGCCCCGAAGCATTGGGAAATATAAGTGTTGCTGTTTTAATGTCGGCAGTGCTTGCTGGCGGTGTGCCGGTAGGATAAGTATAATAAGCCAAACTATTTAAATTCCCTGCCCCTTCGGCAACAAAGGTTACCCATACATCAGCTGTTGCAGTAACATTAAGTGTGGAAACTGCAGTGCTTGAAAGATAGTTAGGGTGCGTGGTTGTTACCGGCTTGCCCTCAGGAAGAGAGGCATTTACATAGGATAATAAGGTCGAACTGACCACATCAGATGTTACCAGGTATTTGGGAACGCCTTCAGTAGCCGGAAATTGCAGGGTATTTAAAACCGCATTTGAAGTTGCTGTATATGGTGAAGGATAGCTATAGGTAGTTGATCCGTTGACAACACTGGCCGTATGCATTAAATTTAAAGCAGTACCCGAGCCTGAACCTGAAGTAGGCAGAGCATCCGGAACAATATCACCGCTATAACCTGCCGATCCGCCTAATGATGCGGTAATTGCATTAGCATTAATATTGGCGTGGGCATTATGCATTAAACCAAGATACGCCGGATCTATAATTAATGAATTAATAGATGTAGGCACACTAATGGTAGCCGTAAGGTTTCCATTTTTATCTGTTGTGCCTTTAAAGATGGCATTGGTTGCTGCCGTACTATCCGGCCTGTATACGCTTACTACTATGCCGCTCAACGCCTGGCCTGTAGGTGATTGTAGTGTTAAATTCAATTTAACGTTCCTGGCGGTGGCATAATTAAAACCGTCAGGCGCTATCTTCACTACGGGTTGACTGCCCTTTTTAGAATTATCACTGCTTTTTTTGCAGGATATCAGCCCTGCCAAGCATAGTAAGAACAGCCCCGTGTAAAGTTTTATCATGTTTTATTAGTTTATGTTAATTAATTAATAGGAAAGTTATTATACGCATTTATTTAAAAAAAGTTTCAAAAAGTTAATATTATAATTAAAAATTAAATCCAATATTTAGCACGTAATAACCTGGCAACAGTAGATCAGAAAGTGACATACACAGCATAATCCGTATCTTCGGCGACTATTATATGCACTTGATCACTATCCTAAAGCCCTTTAACCAACTAAGCCCTGATGAGCTGTATGCCATTATGCGGCTTAGGAATGAGGTATTTGTGGTTGAACAGAACTGTGTTTACCAGGACGCCGACCTTAAAGACAGCAAATGCCATCACCTGATGATCTTTGGCGATGACGAACTACTGGCTTATGCAAGGCTGGTACCACCGGGGCTTTCTTTTACAGAAATGTCAATTGGCCGCGTAGTAACCAGTTCAAAAGGCAGGGGCTCAGGAAACGGCCGGCTGCTTGTAGCACTTGCCATTGAGAAATGCCGCGAGATATTTGGCCCTGGTCCTATCAAAATTGGCGCACAGGCCTATTTAAGGAAGTTTTACGGCAGCTTTGGTTTCCAGGAAACCGGTGAGATCTATGATGAAGATGGTATCCCCCATATCGATATGATACTAAACTAACATGGATAGTTTCGAAACACAATTGGATAAGGCTCAATTAAGCAGCGACAACTTCTCCGCAGAAACCTTTATTCCTGGCTTGTTTAAGCCCGGCAGCGACCCTTATGATAAGCTTAAACACGCTATAGAACGTGAGTTTAGGCCAAACGGTGCCCCAGAGGTGATACAGATGGACATTGACCGTGTTAAATATGAGCCTACATCGGGCAAAGGCAATTTTCGCGTGGTGCTCGATATCAATTATACCTTCGGCTGTGAGGACCTGCTGATCAAAAAAAATGAACAAACATCGGAATGGACCTTTTTCATCGACCAACAATTGCTTTGTATCTTCTTTGATGGTTCCCCATATATCGACAGCCGCAGCACCGCTGATGAATTTTAACTTTATTGCAGCTGATACAACTCAGTTAAGTTCCGGGTTACCCATTTTATGATAGGTTAACCTGAACTGCAAGGGTGAAACTTGTTTAAATCTTTTAAACTGCCGGTAAAAGAACGGCAAGGTTTCATATCCACAGGAATAACTGATCTGTTTAACCTGCATGTCTGTTTCTATGAGTAGTTTGCAGGCAATGTTAAGCCTGAATTCGTTTAAAAAAGTAAAGAAGTTCTTTTTCATCACCTTGCTGAAAAACCTGGAAAAATTCTCTTCGCTCATATGTAAAGAGCTTGATATATCCTTCAGCTTTATCTTTTCGCCATAATGTTGCTTAACATATTGATAAACGGAATTTATCCTGTCACTTTGCAATGATTCCGGCTTTATGGCAAAATTATGTTCACAAAGCATTTGAAAGCTATCTTTTTCAGACAGTGTCTTCAACACATTTAAAAAACACATTAACTTTTCGAAGGGCGCTGTTTCAGGCATCGCGATAATATGATCCTTGATCTCGCGGGCAACAGTTTTAGAAAACTGGATCCCTTTTTCTGAAAGTGCCAGCATGTTTTTTATCCCCCTGAACTCCGGTTGATCTAACCAGTTTTTACCCAGCAGATCGAGATCCCATTGAATAACAATAGCCTGGGCCTTATGGATGTTTTGCTCCATATTTTTCCAGCAGTGCGGCAGGTTTGGGCCCAGCAATATCAGATCATCATCCTCAAAATGCTCCATACTATTGCCAACATAGCGTAAGCCGGAACTTTGAAGTATATAGGTGAGTTCAAACTGAGGGTGAAAGTGCCAGGGCGCATCAAATTCATCCTTTTCCTGAAAGAAAGCCTTTAATGAACTGGCAGGCAATGGCAATATGGATTCAAAAACCGGTTTCATAAAATTACCTATTCTGGGCTTATTTAAACCAAATAGTTTAATTAATACACAAGATAAGGTATTATTTCGTCAAAATACAGTAACTGCATCCTGTTTTTATTCAGGTACTTTGCTTTTAACCAATACAATAACCAATGCTGGATCTGTCAGAATTTCATTATCAACTGAGCAACACCTTTAAAAAACCAATTACTAAAGATCAATGGGAGGAGTACAGACTCACTGATGAACAGATCCGTTTTTTTAATAAGTACGGCTATCTAAGTAACATAAAGCTTTTAGATGATGAACAGATCGCTGTTTTAAATAATGACCTGCATGAAATTACCAATGCTGATCATCCCGGCAACCCGCTATTTCATGAATTTCATTCCAACGAATCCAGCAACCCTGATACCGTTTTATTCCATGCCTTAGGGGCCTGGCGAATCACCCGGGGCTTTCATGACCTGCTCTGGAACCCGGCATTTTTGATGGCAGCGAGCCAGTTATTGGGCAATAAAGCCGTCCGTTTCTGGCACGATCAGTTATTCTGTAAGCCCGCTCATCATGGTGGCGTTGTTGCCTGGCACCAGGATTATTCTTACTGGACCAGGACAGTCCCTATGCAGCATTTAACCTGCTGGATAGCATTAGATGACGCAACTACCGATAATGGCTGTTTACAGTATATCCCCAAAAGCCACAACTGGGGTTTACTTGATAAGCCGGAGCTTGCAGGCGAAATGGACAGCATAACCGATTACCTGACGGGGAAGCAGAAAAAAGAGTTCAATCCTGTAGCAGTAGAGATAAAAAAGGGTTATGGCACATTCCATCATCCCTTATTATTACATGGTTCCGGCGAGAACAGATCGAATAACTCCAGGCGGGCATGTGTGATAAATGTATTTGCCGATGGTACCAGATCAGCATCAAACGAACCATTATTGAAAGGCGCTGATCCAATCCCTGAAAGGCAAAAAATGCAGGGACGCTTTTTCCCCAACTTATTTACCCCAATTGAAAATAACTTTAAACAGGATATCACTCAGGCATATGAACTATAAGATCTTTTTGGCAGGCATATGCCTCTGCCTTATAGCGCAACTACCCCTGCACGCGCAAACCAGTGAAGAAAACTTTAATGTAAAAAGCTTTGGCGCGCAGGGCGATGGGCATACCACAGATACTAAAAGTTTTATTGCTGCTATTGCTGCTTGTGTAAAAGCGGGTGGTGGCACTGTGTATATTCCTGCAGGGAAATTTGTTGTAGGTACAGTTCAGCTTTTTAGTAATATTAATTTAATGTTGAGTCCTGGCGCAGTATTGATGGCCTCACCTAACAAAGATGATTTTCTTTTACAAAAGGATTATGGCTTTAGCGGTTCGGGAGCCAGTGATAAATTGGGTATACTCTTTGCCACTAATGCGGAAAATGTGAGCATTACCGGCACCGGTGTTATTGACGGTAATTCAACCGCTTTTATGTATGCTGATAGCGTACAGGTAAATGGTGATGACCTGAGTTATACCCGTCAGGGCAATGCTTATTTAAAAAATCCGGATGGTAATAAGGAAGCACCGGTAATGTGGAAAGGCATAGGTTCGGAACGGCCCGGTACACAGATCATTCTTCACACTTGTAAAAAAGCGATCATTCGCGATATTACAATTCGTAATGCCAATGACTGGTCTGTTGATATTAAAGAAAGTGATGATGTTAAGGTCTTAGGTATCTCCATTGATAACGACCAGCGCGTTCCCAATAGCGATGGCATTGATATGTACGACTCAAAAAATGTGCTGATAGCTGATTGTGATATCCGTGCAGGCGACGATTGCATAGCCTGTATAGGCTCCAGCAATATAACCGTTACTAATTGTAACTGCACTTCAAGGTCGTGCGGTATACGTGTAGGTTATAATGTTTTTAATGACCATGACTCAGGCAACCTGCTGTTTAATAACATACACATTTATGGCGCTAACCGTGGGATAGGTATTTTTCAAAGGCGTAAGGGAAACATGTCGAACATACTGTTCTCAAATATGATCATTGATACCAGGCTGTACCCCGGGCAGTGGTGGGGCCATGGCGAACCTATTCATATATCGGCAATACCGGGGGCTGGCCACCAGGAAGTTGGAACCATTAGCCATGTCAGGTTTAGCAACATAATAGCAGCAGGGGAACAAGGCATAGTGCTGATCGGATCGAAAGAAAGCACACTCCAGGACATTAGCTTTGACCATGTGCAGCTTACCATCAATAACGGGAAATTTACTGCCATTAATGGCGGAAATTTTGATATGAGGCCTGCAAATGATGTTAAAACAACTTTGTATAAGCATGATATCCCCGCTGTTTATGCCAGCAGGATCAATAATTTAACCATAAGCAACATGGATGTACATTGGGATCCTTCATTACCCGCATGGTTTACAAATGCCATTTATTGTGATAATTTTGATCAGCTGACTATTGATGGCCTCACCGCATCTGCTGCACCCAAAGCCCCGGCAAATGAAGCCGTTGTTTCCCTGCATAATGGCCATGGTGTTAGCCTCGATCATATTAAGTTGCAAACAGATATCCCAACTACAATTCAGCACAAACTCATTTTACAGGATAATGCCGGTAAATGACTGAAAGATTTATAGAACAAATAAAATACGATCGTCTATATCTTAAACGACAGCTTTATGAGGTGAACAATCCCCCCCACAGCGATCTGTAAGCCCACGCAAAATATCAAAAAGGCCATCAAACTATTAATGATCTTTTCGTTATGCGAACCAATGTAACTGAGCAGTCGGTTTGTATTCACATAAAAAATAAAGATCAGGATACATATCCCGATAATTGAAACCAATAGCGCGCCCACATTAATCAGGTATTGTGAAGTGTCACTGTTAGCCCCGTCAGCACTCAGTGTAAAAAGCACCGCGATGGTACCCGCACCCGTAGTCATTGGGAATGTGATCGGGTAAAACAGCTTATTTACTATTGAAGGGATATGATCCAGCTCAACCTCGGTAGTAGTAGGTTTGGTTTCCGCGGTTGTATCGTTACTGTCTGTCGATAAAAGCCCCCAGCCTATCTTACAGATCATGATCCCTCCCGCCAGTTGGATGATAGGGATAGATAAACCAAACACCTCAAGTATCCAATGCCCGATAAATAAGGTAACCGCGCAAATGATAAAGGAATAAAAGGTAATCTTTTTAACTACTGTTATCCGCTCCTTGCGGGTAAGACCGGAAAAATACGGACTGATGATAAATGCCGTACCTAATGGGTTTACCACCGGGAATAATGCCACAAAGCCGACAAAAACAAGGTGAATAAATGTATTAAGTTGGGAGGTCATGTTATACTTGGTTGATGATGCTAATTTATATATTCTATGCCGAAAATCAACCCCAGTGTGATCAAGCTTTCCGTACATATACAACTACGCCAAGGACAGGCTAAAGTTCGCCATCCGGGCTATCGACAATTTCGTTTAAATGCACCAGGGTGGCCTGCAGACTGGCTGCGCTGGTACCCAGCATGGTTATCAACTTTTCTTTTTCCGCAGGGTCGGTTTCCTGTCCTATCAATTCGCTGAGCATTTGAATATTAACAGTATGCGACCGGATATTATGTGATACTACATTGGCAAAATTCAGTAGGCGCCTATTCTGGGCGCTGATCAGCTGCATATGCTCTTTGAGTTCCGTGATATCTTTGATATGCGAAACAAAATACAAAGGTTTTTCCTGCTGGTCGCGCACCAGGGTTACATTTAGCGATACCCAAATCACATGGCCGTTTTTGTGAAAATAACGTTTATCCATCTGATAGGAGCTGATCTTGCTGTCAAGCAACTCGTACATTTGCTTCAAATCCACATTAAGGTCATCCGGATGCGTAATATCCTGAAAGGTGAGCCTAAGCAACTCATCGGCTTCAAAACCTAAAATCCGGCAAAGCTCCTGGTTCACCCGCATCCATTGTCCTGCTGTGGAAACCAATGCCATCCCAATTGGCGCATATTCAAAAGCATAATGGAACTGCTCTCCTTGTTCTGCTACTTTACTATCTAAGGCAATTTGTGCGGTAATATCCGTAATGGTACCGTAAATTATGGTGGCACTTACCGCCACCCTTACCTCTACCCATTTGGTGTTATTTTTCGCCGTGTTTAACTGCAAACGCCCGCTTACTTGCTCGCCGTTTCTGGCTGCCAGTAATTTCCGAATCATCGTCCCATCTGTATAAAAAGCCAGCGAATTATCCAACGTTGGGGCAAAATCCGGACTTACTTCATATATTTCCCGTACCACCTCGTCCCAATAGATCTCACCGGTCACCAGGTTTTGTTCCCAAATACCCAGGTTGACAAGGCTTGCTGCTTTTTGGTAAATTTCGTATTTGGCCTGCATAATCAATGAAGCATTAGGTATTCATAAGCCAGTATCAGCACATCTTTCAGCCTTTCTATCTTCATTGGTTTAGAGAGGTATTCATTCATGCCCGAACTTAAATAAATTTCCCGTTCCTCGGGCATGGCATTGGCCGTTAAAGCAATAATATAGGGATGAAAGGCCTGAGACGATCTGATGATCCGTGTAGCTTCAAGCCCGTCCATCACCGGCATCTGGATATCCATCAGTATCACCTGGTAGGGATAAATAGCTAACTGATCTATAACTTCCTGTCCATTACTTACTATACCAGCCTGATAGCCCAGTTTACTCAAAATACGCTCTATCAATTTTTTGTTGATATCATTATCCTCGGCCACTAATATTTTCATCGGGTATTGTACCGCGAAGCTTTCAGCCAGTAAGCGTACAGGCTCTTCAACTGCCGGAACAACAGCAACAGCCGTATTAAAACACGCTGCTATGGCCCTGAAAAGTTGTTTTTGCTTCACAGGCTTTACCAGGATGGCGCTGAATAGCCCTGCATATTTTTTCATGCTCTCATCACCGATAGAGCTAAGCATAATAATGGGCAGCGCGCTATATTTGTCTTTTACAATTTTCGCAAAGCTGATACCATCCATCGCCGGCATTTCCATATCCGTAATTACAAGCTCAATATGCTGGTGTGCTTCAAGCAGCAACAGTGCTTCTTTTGCCGACGATGCAGTGAGAGGCACACATCCCCATAACTCCAGTTGAGTTTTCAGGATCAGCCGGTTGGTATCGTTATCATCAACGATCAGTATCTGCCTGCTTTCCAGTTCCGCTTTCTTTAACGGAGCCTGTACCGGTGCTGCCATATTACTTTTTACAGCAGTTATTGTAAAGCTGAAAGTAGAACCTTCGCCCAAAACACTGGCGGCCCGAATCTCACCTCCCATTAAATTGATTAACCGCTCACTGATCACCAGGCCCAATCCAGTCCCCCCATATTTACGGGTAGTTGAGGAATCTACCTGCGAAAAAGGCTTAAACAGGTCTGAAAGTTTATGTTGCGGAATACCTATCCCGGTATCCTTTACGCTAAAACCGATCTCCAGGTGATCGTTATCGAGCAATTTATTCAGTTTAACCTGTAGGAATACTTCACCTCTTTCTGTAAATTTAATGGCATTATTAATCAGGTTTATCAGCACCTGTTTAAGTCGTAAACTGTCCCCGATAATTTGTACAGGTAACTGATGATCGATCTCATACAACAGGTCTATCCCCTGCTTTGATGATTTTTGAGCGAACAGGTCCATCACCTCTTCTACCGCGTTGCGGAGGTTAAAGTCCTCCTGCTCCATATCCAGTTTGCCCGATTCTATCTTTGAAAAATCCAGTATATCATTGATCACATTCATCAGGGTTTCGCCGCTCCTGATAATGGTATCCGTATATTCCTGCTGCTCGCTGTTAAGCGGCGTTTCATTCAGCAGTGAGGCCATACCTATCACCCCGTTCATCGGGGTCCGTATCTCGTGGCTCATACTGGCTAAGAAAACACTTTTAGCCAGGTTCGCCTTCTCTGCATCCTGCCGTGCCGCCCGCTCCTGTTCACGTTGTAGCTCAAGTTCGTCTGATTGTGCCATTAATTCTTCATTAATGGCCTGTAATTCTTCCGACTGCTGCAAAACCTCCGCGGTACGCTCCTCCACCAACTCTTCCAGCTTTGCTTTCTGGGCCACAATCGTTTTTACCCGCAGGTAATAGATCAGGTAAACCCCGGCAATCACCACAATAAAAACTAAAGTCTCAAACCACCATGTTAACCAAAACGGCGGAACAATAGTTAAAGACAAACGGATCTCAGAAGATGACCATTGTTTTTCTTCATTCTGTACCCTTACTTTTAGCACATAGTTGCCCGGCGGCAAATTAGTATAGGTTGCTGAATTTTTATTCCCCACCAGGTTCCAACTTTTATCAAATCCTTCCAGCCGGTAAGCATAAAATTTCTTGGTGGCGGCCCCATAGTCCAGCGCAGCAAATTCGAAACTTATAACAGCTTGGTCATAAGGCAAAGTAATAGATTTTGTAACGCTGATATCCTGTTTTAAGGGAGATTTGGCGCCTGCCTGCACTGTTTCATTAAACAGTAGAAACCCGGTAAGTACCAGCGGCGCATCATAGGGCCTTTCCTTAACCTTATCCGGGTAAAATTGATTAAAGCCATCTATCCCACCAAAAAAAAGCTCACCCGTATGGCTTTTTAAAGCAGAATGTGGTTTAAATTCACCTTCCTGCAAACCATCTTCCCCTGTAAAGTTTTTAAAGGTTTGGTGTACCGGATCAAAACGGGAGATCCCTTTATTGGTGCTGATCCACAGATGCTGATCCCCATCTTCCAGTATTGCATAAGTAAAATTATCTGCCAGGCCGTTCGCCGTTGTATAATGGGTGAAATGGCCGGTGGCGGGATCCAGGTCATTGAGCCCGGCGAAAGTACAGCTCCAGATATGGCCCCTATGGTCTTCATACAATGCTAGTACGGTATTATTGCTGATGCTGTTTTGCTGATCCTTATATTTAAAATGGATAAAAGTACCGGTCGCGGGATTAAAGCGGTCGAGCCCGGCATCATTTGTACCTACCCATAAATTCCCTTTACTATCCTGCAAAAGTGAATTGATCCGGTCGCTGCCCACACTTTGAGGGTCATTATCATGATGACGGTAATGGACAAATGTGTTGCTCGCCGGCTCATATCGATCCAACCCGCTGCCAAACGTGCCGATCCATACCTTGTCACCGGCCACGGGCAGCAAAGTATATACATTATCACCCGCTAAACTATTCGGATCATTTGCATTATGCTTAAATGTTTTAAACGTTTTTGTATTGAGCTGATAAACACTTAAACCATCGGCCCAGGTACCTATCCACAACTGCTTGCGGCCATCTTCTTTAATATCCAGATCATAATTACCCGACAAGCTATTTTTACCCTCCTGATGCGTGAAGTTTGTAAAACTACCCGTAGCCTTATCAAAAAGATTTATCCCCCCGCCATCCGTACCAACCCAGTAATGATGATCTGAATCCTCAAAAAGGCAAAGCACAAAATTATTGGAAAGGCTATGCTTATCGCTATTATGCTGATAATGCATAAAGTTTTCTTTCCGCTTTTTATATAAATTAATGCCTCCTCCAAACGTGGCAACCCACATATTGCCTGAATGATCTTTCAGGATTACATCGGCTGAGTTGCCGCTTAAACTACTGGCGTCAATATCATCATGTGCGTAGTCGCCGAATTTGTTTTGTTGATAGCTAAAGATACAAACCCCGCCATTTTCCGTCCCGATCCATAAATTTCCAACATTATCTTCGGCTATGCTCTGCACATTGTTATTGACCAGCGAATAACTATCAGCCGGATTATTTACAAAATGTTTAAACAAACCATTACCCTCATAACGGTTTAAACCTGCACCCGAGGTACCTATCCACAGATGGTGGCCGCCATCCTCAAAAATACTGGTAATATTATCGCCCGAGATGGAGCCCTGTACATTATCCTGATGACTGAATCGTGTAAAGTTCCCGCGCTGCCGGTTAAATAAGTTCAGCCCGGCTGTCTGTTCCCCGGCCCACAGGTTATTTTCCCGGTCCTTATATACGATATAAATATTGTTACCGCTGATGCTGCGCGGATCTGAACTATTAGTGCGGTAATGAACAGCCTTGCCTGTTACCGGGTTAAAGTTATCCAGGCCGTCTTTTTGCGTAGCCAGCCAGATATGCCCGTCATCATCCAGCGCTATTTTGTTGATGAAATCGCTGGCGATACTGCCAGCCAGACTATCCTGGTGCCGGTAATGATAGAATTTATCAGTTTTAGTGTCGAATTTATTCAGCCCGCCGCCAACTGTAGCCACCCAGATATTACCGTTTTTATCTTCGGCCAGGTGAGATATATAGTTATTGCTGATGCTATACGGATCGGAATGATCATTGCGATAGGTTTTAAATTGGTAACCATCGTAGCGGTTTAAACCATCCCGGGTACCAATCCACATAAATCCCTTGCTGTCCTGGAGAATACAATTGATGTTACGCTCAGACAAGCCGTTATTGGTACTTAGATGCTCAAAATGCAGTTGCTGGTTTTGAGCCCGCAACGCAGACGGCACAACCAGCAGCAGTGCAATTAAAAAAAATCTCAGACAAGGGATCAACCGGATAGTTATAAAAGGCAGCATTAACCATTACTTTAACGAAAGCCGGCTTACAGAGGTTACAATTAATTATTCATCACACTCATGTGTGTTTTATCATTGTTTCAATATAAGTCCTTCTCTTTCTGTATTAACTGTTAATCAAATATAACATATATTATTTATTGATAATTAATGCAATCGATACCATATATAAATATATGTGTATAGGCATAAAATTAAGAAATCACAATAGATTTACTGCATAAAGCCTATCTATTTTGCCTTAAATTCCAATTAAAGATCATTTTATTAATATTTTTTATTGCAATCGATTGCATTTTAATAAACACTTTATTACATTTGATTTAACTAATTATAACACCTTAAAAACCAATTTCATGAAGAAAAACAACTTCCTGCCGGAAGCAGCCAAACACGCTGCTTTTGGCGCAGCCATCATTGTATTTGCTGCAAGCTCATTCATCTTAACAAGCTGCAAAAAAGACAGCAGTTCCGCAGCGGCACCCGCCAGTACTTCAGCATCGGCAGTTACCAGGCAGCGCTCGGCTTCGTTTGGCCAGACCGCCCTAAGCTCTACGGGGACCAACAACGGCTTCTATTGGCAATGTTATTACACAACCGGCTCAGCAAGCCTAACTAATGGTTCAGCAGGCAACTTCTCTGTTACCTACAGTGGTGTAGGCGATGTGGTAGCCGGTAAAGGCTATAACCCCGGATCGGCCCAAACTATCGGGTACAACGTTGGTGCACTTAGCGGTAGCTACAATTTTGTAGGCGTTTATGGCTGGACCACAAGCCCGCTTATAGAATATTACGTGTGTGAGTTAGGCTCTGTTGTGGCCGGAACGCAGGTAAATACTGTAAGCAGCGATGGGCACACCTACACCTTTTACAAGCACCAGCAGGTTAGCCAACCCTCCATTCAAGGTACTGCAACATTTTGGCAGTACCTGGATAACTGGGGTGGATCATCAACCGGGGCAAACCACTCCATCAATATGGCTAACCACGTTAATAACTGGCAGAGCAATGGCGGGCAGGGTTTTGGCAGCTACAATTACCAGATATTGGCATTAGAGGCTTACAGTGGTAAAAGCGGCTATATAAACGCAACCGTATGGTAAACCGTTGATTATTGACATATAAAGGCCGGCTGGTAATCACTGCCGGCCTTTATATTATACAGTTATAAATCTTTATCACCTATAACCTTCAAGGCGGTTTAAAAGACATATTTTATATGAGGAAACTATTAATTTTATTTTTAATGCCAACAACGGCTGTAATCAGCTCTTGTTCGCATAAAGTACCGGATAACCAAAAGGCGCCTGCCGACTTTGTGTTAGTTAAGGGCGGAACTTTTGTGAACACAAAATCAAAATACTTCGGAAAAAATGTAAGCATTGCCGATTTTTATATCGGCAAATATGAGGTAACTCAAAAAGAGTGGACCGCGGTAATGGGGAATGATCCCTCAAAGTTCATAGGCGACAATCTGCCTGTAGAAAGCGTAAGCTGGTATGACTGTGTGGAGTATTGTAATAAAAGAAGTGTAAAAGAAGGCTTAAAGCCATATTATAATATCGACAAGAATAAAAAGGATCAGAATA
This sequence comes from Mucilaginibacter mallensis, assembly GCF_900105165.1. Taxonomy (NCBI): domain Bacteria; kingdom Pseudomonadati; phylum Bacteroidota; class Sphingobacteriia; order Sphingobacteriales; family Sphingobacteriaceae; genus Mucilaginibacter; species Mucilaginibacter mallensis. Next base: position 1,653,333 of record NZ_LT629740.1, on the reverse strand, counting down.
ACACAAACGATATAGATAGTATAAAATGGACGGTAACCGTAAATGCGGATGCCTATGGCTACCGTTTGCCGACAGAAACCGAATGGGAATATGCTGCAGGCGGAGGCCAGATGAGCAAAAGCTATACCTACAGCGGAAGTAATAATATAGATGATGTGGCCTGGTATTGGAAAAACTCAGGAGATAAATATTTAACGGGGGCCTGGAACTGGCCTGTATTGCAGAAAAACAACAATAAAACAAAGTCTGTGGGCAGCAAGAAACCCAACGAACTAGGCCTTTACGATATGGCAGGCAATGTAAGGGAATGGTGCTGGGATTGGCACGAAAGTAACGGGCCGGAGGATCTGCCGGGACGAGTTTGGACAGGTGGCGGTTGGATCGGCGGCGACTTTTGCTGCGCATCCACATTCCAGTCCAACTACGAAGCAAGCGGCAAAGGATCTGATCAGGGGTTTCGGTTGTTGCGCAATATGTGAAGCCAAAGAGGACACACCCTCACCAAGCGTCTTATGCTCCCGTAAGCGTCCCGCTTGTGATTATCTTGTCCTTATGATCCCAATACGTCCCGCTTGTGGCTATTTCGGCGGACAGTTCTGTTAAACCACAAGCGGGACGCTTGCGGGAGCAAAGGAGCAAAGGGGAATTTGATTTGAACTATAAATCTATCGCTCCATAATGCCTCTTCATCTATAAACTCAGGCTATTGGAGGATCATTCAGAAAAAAAACAATATTCATTTTTAATATTGTTTATAAATCAATTAACCTGTTCCTCAAAATGAAAAAGATCATTACCGTAGCGGTACTATTTTCGGCCTTTTTGGCTGTAACCGCGTCTGCACAAAATAAGTCGGGCTATCATGTGCTAAAAACATTTCATATTAAAAGCGGCGGGGGATATGACTATACCACAGTCGATTCAGCTTCCAACCGGCTGTATGTTTCGCATGGCACACAGGTAAATGTGCTGGATAAAACCACCGGTGATTCTATAGGCGTGATAGCTACTGATAAAGATGTACACGGCATTGCATTGGTACACGAGTTGGGTAAGGGTTATATCACCAACGGATCGGCGAACAGCGTGGTTGTTTTTGACCTTAAAACCTTTAAGATACTTGCTCATGTGCCGGCAGGTACTTTTGCTGATGGGATAATGTATGATGATTATTCCAAAAAGGTGATCAGCTGTAATGGCAGAAGCAAGAATATGACAGTTATTGATCCGGCGACAGATCAGGCAATTGCAACCATTCAACTAAGCGGATGGCCAGAAACGGCTACAAGTGACGGCAAGGGGAAAATTTATGTTAACAATGCCGAAAAAAGCGAAATAGATGTAATTGATGCCAATACTTTTAAGGTAGTAAATACCTGGCCAATAGCGCCTGGAGTAAGAGCGTCGGGTTTATCAATGGATCGAAATACCATGAGGTTATTTGCAGGCTGCGACAATAAAGTATTGATAGTGATGGATGCAACCAACGGGAAAGTGGTTACCAGCATACCCATCGGCGATGAGTGCGATGCAGTAGGTTTCGATAAAAAGCTTAAAACAGTTTATTCGTCAAATGGTGATGGTACTTTAACAATTATTAAAGAATGGTCGGCTGATAAGTTTACGGTTGTTGAAAATTTACAAACAAAAAAAGGTGCCCGCACCAATGCGGTTGATCAGATCACCCATTTGGTTTACTTACCAACAGGAGATTTTGCACCTAAAAAAGCGGGGGCTTTCAGGCCTTCTATTATCCCGGGTACTTTCCAGGTGCTAGTGGTAGGGAAATAAAGATAAACAACTCTCTCCGCACATCATTCCTTCTTGGCAATGACGTGGTCCCCCGCTCCCGCAAGCGTCCCGCTTGTGGCTATTTCGACGGACAGTTGCTGTTAAACCACAAGCGGGACGCTTGCGGGAGCGGAGGCGAAGCAATCGCAGACTGTACAAGGCGAGGGATTGCTTCGTTCCTCAATGATGACGTTTGGTTTTTTGAGTTTTTTACACTGCTGAGTTTACTATTCGCTCTTCAAACTTTTCACCGGGTTCATTAACGCGGCTTTTATTGCCTGGAAACTGATTGTAGCCAGCGTAATAATGATAGCCAATAATGCCGACACCAGAAATACGCCCGGGCCAATGCTGATGCGATAATCGTATTTCATTAACCAATGCTGTAAAAAGTAATAGGCCAGTGGCGAGGCAATAATGCAGCTGATCATCACCAGTAAAATAAAATCTTTTGAAAGCAATAGCCACACCTGCACTATGGTAGCGCCAAGTACTTTACGAATGCCTATTTCCTTGGCACGCTGTTCTGCCACAAACGCTGCAAGGCCAAATAAACCCAGGCAAGAAATAAAAATAGCCAGCCCCGCGAATATGCCTGATAGCTTCCCGATCAGCATTTCAAGCTGGAATTTTTTGTTATAAACATCATCAACAAACCGGTAATCAAATGGGAAGCCTGGGTTATATTTATTAAAAATGGCGGTTATTTTTTCAACGGCTTCATGGGTTGGTACATTGGGCGACAATTTATAGATCATGTTTCCGCCTTTACCAGGGAAAAACAAAGTAGGATCGGCCGGGGCAAAGGGTGAGATCATCAGCGCATCCTTTACGACACCAACAATCCGGAGCTGCTGTTTTCCATCCACCAATATTTGATTCACCGGATCTTTTAAACGCAGGCGCTTAACAGCAGCCTCGTTCAATACCACATTACTGGAGTCGGTTTTTGCACCGGGCAGAAAATCCCTGCCGGCAATAATTTTCATGCCCAGGGTTTTAAAGTAATCATCAGATACGCCTATATTACCCATCTCAACGGTTTCGCCGGGTAGTTTACCGGGCCAGTGATCAATATCGCTATGCGAAGTAACATCGGTAGCCGGGCTTGTAGCCGTGGTAGCCGATTGCACCAGGCCGCTTTGCAAAAGCTCGTTCTTTAGCGCTATATAGTTATGGTCAAGGTCATCGTTCAAATCCGTTGCTACCAAGCGGTCTATACTATAACCTGTGGGCCTGTCCTTAGCAAACCTGATCTGCTGGTAAATAATCACGGTACTGATGATAAGCGCTATGGAACAGGTAAATTGCACCACCACCAATACCTGCCGCGAAAATGATTTGGACTTTCCGCTGCCTATCGTCCCTTTTAAAACCTGTACCGGGTTAAATGAAGAAAGATAAAATGCAGGCTTAGCACCGGCTATCAGCGCCGTTAACGACACACAAGCGGTTAAGATCAGCCAAAAATAAAAACTACTATATGGTATAACGATGGATGTACCAGCAAGGCTGTTAAACGATGGCAGCACCATGGTTACCATTGCCAAACAGCATAAAAATGAAATGAAAGTAACCAGCGTCGATTCGATAAGGAACTGGAAGATCAAATCGCTGCGTAACGATCCGATAGCTTTGCGTACACCTACTTCCCTGGCACGTTTTTCAGATCGCGCGGTTGATAGGTTGATAAAATTGATGCAGGCTATGATGAGTACCAGCAAACCTATTACGCTAAAAATATGCACGTAATCAATAAAACCGCTGTTAGCAATGCCGTTTTTGTACTCGCTGTACAAATGCCAGTCCTGCAAGGGTTGCATTATTACTTTTGAGTTACGCGCGTTTATATTGTCGGGTTCAGTTTTTTCAATATCCCTTATTTTAGGTTCCACCTGTGCATAGCTGATGCCGGGTTTTAATTTCACAAAAATCTGGAAACCGTTATAAGCGAAATTACCGGTACGCGCTGCCTTTACCCAGCTTTGGGTTTGCTCAAAATAACTAAATGGGAGAACGTATTTAAACCAAAAAGATGAGTTTGCAGGCAGGTCCTTAATTACCCCGGTTACTTTAACATCGTGCTGATTATCAATCCTAACAGTTTTACCCAGTGAATTTTCATTACCAAATAAAGCTTTGGCCGTTGATTCGGTGAGTACAATTGAATAGGGTTCCTTAAGTGCCGTTTGTGCATTACCCTCTATAAAGGGATACTTGAACATTTTCAGAAAATCACTCCCGAGCTGCGCTCCCGGCAGGTAAAATTTGCGGTTATCCACCTTAAGTCCATGCGCCCACATCCAATCTGATTCGGCTACACCTTCAATCTCCGGGATATTATTCCGCAAGGCATCAGCCAGTTTCAGCGATGTGCTGCTGAAAGTGAGCGTTGTGCCATTACTATTAAAGTTGCGCCTAACCTGATATAGTTGACCGTAGTCGGGCAGGCTTTTATCGTAAGAGTACTGGTACTGCACCCACAGACCAATGACCAGCGCCACGACCATACCTGTTGCCAGGCCCAAAATATTGAGGGCACTATAAACCTTATTGCTTAAAATATTTCGCCACGCGATCTTTAAGTAGTTCTTTATCATGATAACCGAATTGGAATAAATCAACTATAAAGGTTTAACATGCCAAAATACAAGCCAAAATAATAAGCATTTGATTATAAATGAATTAGTATCTTTTGTAATTATTAGCTGTATCAGAAGCGAACATCCATTGTTCGCTTTTAAAATATGATCGAATAGTTTTCATTGATTTATCTGGCCATTAATTTCAGTAATAAACAAAAATGCAAATGATAAAAGGCCATAAAGGCTTTTTACCATTTGCATTTTCTTGTTAAATCAATTAGCTATAAGGATACGTGGTTTAAATACCCTTTAACCAATTTATTGAATAGCTACATTAAATTCATTACTCATCCTGTTGCCGGGAGTAACAATCACATATTTTAAAGTTAACGGGCGACCGTTGGTAAAAGGCATATTAATTGAACCGGAATATAAATCAGCTGTGTTATCTGCCTTATGGCCATCAATAGTATAATATACTGTACTACCTGCTACAAAAGGAGTGATAGTTACCTTTTTCCTGCCGGTTTGGGGATCGTTATTAACCACCACATCTGCTTCAGGTATCCTGTAGTTTACACCAAGGGCTTCCATATTTTTTAAATATCCCGGCAACTCATTTTGGGTAAAGTTTTTATAATCCTTGTTTTCGGCTTTTGTCCAGCCAACTTCTGCAAGCGCTGCTACACGAGGGAATAGCATATACTCCAGTTTATTATTAGTTGCAACATATTCGGTCCACATGTTTGCCTGTACACCAAGTATATGCTTTTGCTGATCGCTGGTTAAGCTGGCAGGCAGTGGATTGTAATTGTAAACTACATCCAGTGGTAAAAACCCGCCGATTGCTAATGGCTCAGTTGTTTTATCCTTAGCCTGCGCATGATCAACATACATATTACTATTTGGGGTCATGATTACATTATGCCCTTGTTTTGCAGCGTCAATGCCACCCTGTTCACCACGCCAGCTCATTACTGTTGCGTTAGGGCTTAATCCGCCTTCTAATATTTCATCCCAGCCTATCAGGTTCCTTCCGTTTTTATTCAGGAATTTCTCAATGCGGTTAATAAACCAGCTTTGCAGCTCATCTTCATTTTTCAAATGATTTTCCTGGATTAGTTTTTGAGCGATCGCTGATTTTTTCCATTCATCTTTTGGAACCTCATCTCCGCCAATATGTATATCCTTACCCGGGAAAATAGCCATAACCTCGGTTAATACATCTTCCAAAAATTTAAAGGTTGGTTCATCAGGGTTATATATGGTATAATGTACACCCCAATAGCCCTTTACTGTATAAGGGCCGGTTCCATTACCTAATTCAGGGTAGGCAGCTAATACGGCAGTACTATGGCCGGGCATCTCAATCTCCGGAATTACAACAATGTTCCTGTCTGCAGCATATTTTACGATTTCGCGTGCCTGATCCTGGGTATAAAAACCGCCACTCCTTTTACCGTCGTAGATAAATGGATTGAAATCGCCATAGCCACCGATAATGGTTGAATCGCGCCATGCGCTGATTGAGGTTAATTTAGGATATTTTTTAATTTCTAAACGCCATCCCTGATCATCTGTTAAATGCCAGTGGAACCTGTTTAATTTTAGGGACGCCATCACGTCCAGTATTTTTTTAATTTCAGGTATATCGAAAAAATGACGGCCTACATCTAACATAAGTCCACGGTAAGCAAAATTTGGCTGATCCTTAACTGTTATAGCAGCTACTGATAATTGCTTATCGTTTTCATGAATTAATTGCATTAACGACTGTACGCCATAAAAAACACCGCCCCGCTCACCAGATATGGTTATCCCCCGAGCGTTTACTTTGAGCTCGTAAGCTTCATCAGCTAATTTAATGCCTGACGCCGTATTTAAAACAATGGTGTTGGTAGTTGCACTATTAGTTATTGGTAACACAAAACCGTACCGCTTATTAAAAAAATAGTTAAACATAGCGGCCACCTTTTGAGCGTCAGCTCCTTTTGCAACAATGGATGTACGTTTACTAATAATAAATTCGCCTGCACCTTTTTCAACAGAAACGGGTTTAGGGACGATTGTTATCGCGTCTTCTGCTTGCTGAGCAAATGCCATGCTTCCTGATAACAGCAGGAGAATAATTGAAAGTGCTTTCTTCATGTATTTATATGATATTATAATTGGTTTATGCTTACTAAATTTATCGGCTATTAAAAATTTAACAAAGACCGGCCCTTGGCCGGTCTTAACTCATTAACACTAAACTAACCAATCTAATTGGCTGTTATCTTCAAAACAAGGTTCCTTGTATATATCTTAAATATGCTTTTTATCTCAAAATTCATATTCCAGCCTGTTTATATAAGCCTACTGTTGAAATAGCGGGATTTAATCTTGATGATTCAATTCGTAATCTTACTTTATCAGCTGTTATAGCTGGGAAACGTAATAAACGTTTATAGCCAATGGTAGTACCTTCAGTAACTTTCGCCCAATCCTTACCGTTCCAGTATTCAAGCGTAAATTTTTCTACACGTTGCCCTATGCTGATGTTTTCCTGTAAGAGTAAAAGGTCAAAGGTTTTAGGAGCTTTTAAATCAAGCGCGATCACTGAGGAAGAATCTTTACCACGGGTGGTAAACCAGGTATTGTAATTATCATCTAAAATTGCTTTTAAATTTATACCGTTGGCGCATTTAACCGTTGCTCCTTTAAGCAGGTTTTCTTTAAAGATATCATCACGCAGTTTCTTCCAACCCTGTAAGGCCTTTATATCACTTTCATTAATAAGGCCCTCTTTATCGGGCGGTATATTCAGCAGTAACACACAATTTTTACCTGCTGAGTTGTAATATATATCCATTAGCTTTTCAGGCGATTTAACCTTATCATTTTGTTCATCATGATAAAACCATCCCGGCCTGATAGAAACATCGGCCTCAGCGGGATACCATACCAAACCTTTTGCGTTTTTAATTTTATCCCGGCTGCCTAAGTCATTACCCGTCATATCGCCTTGTGGCTTAAAGGTAATATCATGCTGAGAATTAGCAGTTACTGTTAACTGGTCTAAGTTATTTGCAGGCACAACGCTCCACTCCGATTCACGGCCATAACCGGTTTCAGTACCAACCCAGCGAACATCCGGGCCCATTATAGCAATAACGGCACCTGGTTGCAGCTTGCGGATAAGGGCATACCATTCATTAAAATGATACACCGGCTTTTTTCCGTTGGGGCCTTCGCCATTTGCCCCATCAAACCATACTTCATCAACCTTACCGTAATTGCTCAATAACTCGGTAAGCTGATTCAGGAAATAGGCATTATATTTTTCAGTATCGCCATAATCAGGGTTATTCCTGTCCCATGGCGAAAGGTATATTCCAAAACCAATTCCCTGCTGGTGACAAGCATCGGCAACTTCTTTTACTACATCACCTTTTCCATCTTTCCATGGACTGTTCTTTACCGAGTGTTCGGTATACTTACTTGGCCAAAGGCAAAAACCATCGTGATGTTTAGCGGTTAATATAACTTGTTTAATACCTGCCTCTTTACAGGTACGCACCCATTGCGCAGCATCAAGATGAGTAGGATTAAATAATTTAGGATCTTCTTTCCCGTCTCCCCATTCGCGATTGGTAAAAGTGTTCATTCCAAAATGCAAAAATGCGGTAAACTCCAGCTCTTGCCAGCGCAATTGCCGCGGCGCGGGCGTAACATTGGCTGCTTTTGTGATAATATCCTGCTCTGAATCTGTTTTATTAATTATTACATAATTATTTGCTTGCTGGGCATATACGGCAGGTGAAAGCAGCATAGTTAAAAACAATAAAATGCTTTTTGTTTTAGAGGGCATTGTTCTATTCATTTTTGAATTTCATGGTAGTATTGGTAGTATGTTTTGAATATTAGTTTTGAAATTAAGTTTAAACCTATAACCAGCCTAATAATAGGTTACACAAACGTTTGACTTTTTTATAATTCACCAAAAGACAATAAACTAAATCCATTATAGTTATGAATCATGTGATGATCTTATGTATTTCATCTAACCAAAAGCCAAATACTATTGATACACCCTTACATAATCTATATAATATTTGGCAGGTAAAATTTTATCATCAACCGGCCCCGCCCATGACCCTTCATGACCGAGCGCCATATTCAGCAACACGTAAAAATCTTTTTGAAACACAGCACCCGGATTATGTTCTGCTTTTTTAAAATCAAAAACAAAATACTTCAGGCTGTCATAATAAAAGCTTATGCTTTGGTCATCCCAATCAATGGCATAAATATGAAACCCATCCGAAGGGTTACCCACCACAGGGGCCTCACCTTTATCACGAGATTTACCCGCTGTATCTAAATAGTGAACTGTACCATAAATTCTTGTGGAATCACGGCCTAAGAACTCCATAATATCAATTTCGCCGCATTGGGGCCATTTAACTGCGCCTCTATCATACCCCAGCATCCAAAATGCCGGCCATATACCCAAACCACCCGGTACTTTAGCACGCACTTCTATACGCCCATATTTCCATGATTCCTTTCCTTTTGTATTGATAGAAGCTGAAGTATAATGTGCGATCGGTTCCTTTTGATCAGCTTTATCCGATCCTTTCTTGTAAGCCGCATTGGGATAATCCTCTTTCCGGGTTTCAATAACCAGGCAACCGTTTTCAACCCTGCAATTTTCTAAACGCTTCTTTGTATAATATTGAGGTTCCTTGTTACGCACAAACCCATCCTCATACGCCCATTTAGTAGAATCCGGCAAGCCCTTATAATTAAACTCATCCGCAAAAACCAGCTTTCTATGATTTTGAGCAAACGTTTGTTGAGTATTAATAAGAAGCGGCAACAAAAATAATCCATAAGTAAAAAATACATTTTTCATCATACTATCGAAAATCATTTTATCTATGTCAGGATGCTTTGCAGCTTTAAAACTTTCAATATGCCACCCAATTCATTTTACGCAATTAAAGGTAACAGGTCGATGAGGTCATTGATCACAAAGTCGGGATTGGCTGAAAGCAACTGATCAACCGTATGTGCGCCGGTAGTTATCCCTATACTTAAGCCGCATCCGGCGTTTTGGCCTTCCTGAATATCTATAATTGAATCACCCACCTTTACCACTTCGCTGCTATTTAAAATTCCAAATTTATTCATCGCAAAATATATCATATCAGGATCAGTCCTGTTTTTGCTAACATCCGAAGCTGTCACGAGGCCATCAAAATCAATGGTTTCTTTCCACCCCAGTTTTTGTATGATTGCTTGCGCTGTTAACCGGTCGTATCCTGTGTTTAATACCACATACGCATTACGCTTTTTCAATGCAGTAAAAAGTTCCAGGGCATTATTCTGGGGTACAATCTCTGCTTTGGTGTAGGCTTCCGTAAGCTGTGCTATGAAGTTTTGATAGATTTGTCCGATCTGCTCTTCATCGTTAATATTGGCATAAACCGTCAAAATAGATTTGATAGCCTGCCTCTTTTCTTTACCCGCTCCTTCGGTAAGTACCTGATCAAGGCTGAAATTAAACCCAGCCTCATTGATGGCCTTTCGAAGGGTTTTATAAACAAGGTTATTTTCGTTAATTGTTGTACCGGCCATGTCAAAAACGACCATTTTTATATTATGCTGCATTTTACTATTTTCCTGAGTGATAATTAACTAATCAGCAGCCAGCAGTACTGGCTTTCTTCGCTGATATCAAAACAATAATGTTTAGCAAAATTAAACAATGTTTACTAATTATATACATTTTGAATATTAATTTTCTGTTAACAACCTTTTATTTTTGATAATTTTCAGAAAAACAGGGTTCCATTTTCCACAGCACGAATGTACCGTATAGTATAGGTCGTTTGACATTTTGCTTACCCTTTGGCCTGATGGGGCATAGGTGTAGACTCGTTTACCAGGTCGCCGCTGTAATTACTGGCGGAGAGTATTTACTGTTGTGCAAGCTTTTCTATATTTTGGGCGTTGCCTCCGGCCCGGGCTATACGCTCCTGCACGGGTATTAAGCGCAAGGCCGGTATACGCTGCTATCCAACGCGAGTATTAAACATCAAACCGTCATGCTGAACTTGTTTCAGCACCTCACATGCTAAGTAGTCAGCATGATGTATACCAAGCATGTGGGATCCCGAAACAAGTTCGGGATGACGAGTGGTGAGTAATTCTTTTGTTCGTCCGTCCGGAAGATAAGGAGTTGCGGACAGTGGCGGACGCTTTTAGGGTTTGGGCACACGCGACATGCGTGCGCCAGCAAGAGCGCGGATAGTGATGTACAAAGTGCCGCAAGAGCCGGATTACGGCAGCAAGAAATTGTTTCTTCTTATTTTAGTGATGATGCGAAATTCTTTTGGAGAGAAAAGTGCGATTAAAGCACGTATGGGCACAAATGTATCGCCTAAAAAGGGAGTGCAGATATAAGAATAATATTTGGTTTTTTAAAAACTGAAATATCAACATTGGAAGATTTTTTTAAAAACTTATAACAAGCAAAAACGCCGCCGAAAACAACAAATGTGTTCGCAATGCAAGTGCTATAATTGTTATATGTTTCTACAGAAATCATCTTATTCAAATATAGTTATATTTATTAATGTCTAAGAATTGGTACGCATTAATTTAAATTTCTCCCCCACTGTTGGCGCACAAGTGTCGCGCGTGCATCTGCACCATCCTTGTCCGTCCGCTCACTATGCTAACACCTCCCGGACAACCCATCACCAAGCGTCATTGCGAGGAACGAAGCAATCCCTAACTGTACAGGGCGAATTGATAAGCGCCGTTGATCTGCATAGCTGGGGATTGCCACGTCGTTCCCCATCTGCTGGCGCACGCGTGTCGCGTGTGCATCTACAACATTCTTGTCCGTCCGCTAATTATGTTAATACCTTCCGGACACCCTATCCCACCATTGCACCAATGAACTAATGAACCAGTGAACCAATGAACAATTTCACCACTCATTATCAATCATTTATAATTTATATATAAAGATTATTCTTTAATAATAAATATTATTCTTTACATTTGTAATGAACATAACCCTCAACTGTTCAGTTGTTATCTTAAATATTCTGTCCGGTAGTTGTCTACACCTTTAGCGGACGGACAAAACAAAAGCATCATAATCTATACAGGTCTTCCTTCAACAGAAGACGAAAGTCTACTTAATAGTATAAGTGGCTATAGGAGGAGTATTTTATGCCTTCGGCAGTGATTGGTTGATTAGTTAATTAGTGATTAGTTTATTAATCGCTAATGCAAGCTACTGATCACCAGCTACTACCCTAATCACTAATCAACAAATCCCTAATCACTAACATTCACCAATCGCAGGTTAATGCCTGGTTAAAGCAATGCAGCAGAGGTGCTAAACCAATAAGGCTATTTGGCAAGTATTGGTATAATGGCAAACTATATATGGCTTATTTGCTAATGGCAAGCCTTGCAAATCTATTTTGGCAGTGTAAAATAACCGTTGCCTTAATACCGGTATAGCTGCTGATTAGTTTAAACTACAGGCGAAAGCAGGATAAGACTGCGGGTAATAGCTGCGTTTAAGCAAACGCATCAGAGGCAGATGGTGCTAAAGGTTGCGAAACTGCAAGTTCCCTGTTGCGAAGTTGTCCGTCCGCTCAGGGACAAACAACTGGGCGGACAAACGGACAAAATGACGCTACTTGATACTTAATAGTTCATTGGTTCACTGGTTCACTGGTTCATTGGTGCAGTGGCGGGATAGTTTTCTCCGCGCGTCATTGCGAGGAGGAACGACGTGGCAACCGACCGGAGGGAGCTCATTAATACCATTGAAAAGCAAATCACAACATTAATAATCCCCGACTGTACAGAGAGAAGCGATAAGCATAGTGACTTGCATAGTCGGGGATTGTTGCTTCGTACCTCGCAATGACGCTTGGTTAGATGCGTCCGGAACTTGTCCGCAGGTGTTCGTACCCTGAGCGGACGGACAAACACGCGTTAAGGATTGGAGCGGATACCGGCCAATCAGGGGTCTCAGTGCAGGCCGAGCCTAATGCCTGCGGGCGTATGAGCGCAAAGCCTGACCCGGAGGGGAACGTCCAAATACCCTTAAACAAAAAATGCCCGGAGAACACGTTCTCCAGGCACTACTATTAATACAAACTAATTCAAATCATCCCGATCTGAACTAACAACTTACTACTATAACCCGTGTAGCGCTTAAATTGCCTACAGCTTTTATAATTATATTTTTTAATATTTCACCCGGTTGCTTATTCGGCTGTAAACCAGGTTTTATTAATTTTTGGCCCCATTGTAAATGCTAATGTGCCACCATTTATAAGCTGCTGGTGCGTTATGTACAGTTTATGGTAAGGCTTGCCGTTAAGCGTAGCACTTTGTATATAAACATTGGCCTTATTGTTATTTACAGCCCGAATAATAAACCGGCCGCCTTTGGTTTTAATAACCGTTTCATTTACCGTTGGGCTGCCAAACATATACCTGCCACTGGCCGGGTTAGCCGGGTACAGGCCTGCAATGCTCCATACGGCCCAGGCACTCATCTGCCCGCAATCTTCGTTACCTGCGTAGCCGTCGGGCTGGTCGTGGTACAGTGAATCTACCACCATGCGCACGCGCGATTGGGTTTTCCATGGCTCCCCGGCATAGTCATACAAGTAGGCTACGTGGTGACTAGGTTCGTTCCCGTGGGCATACTGGCCTATCATACCACTAATATCGGGCGACTGGTCTTCGCCATGCATAACTGAGCTCACGGTAAACAGCGAATCGAGCTTTTTTACAAACTTTTGCTTACCACCATAAGCGCTGATTAACCCATCAACATCCTGCGGCACAAAGAAGGTATATTGCCAGGCATCGCCTTCCATAAACATGGCTTTATCGGGGTTATGCTCCGAGTAAAAAGGATCGAAAGGTGCTACCCAACTGCCATCTGAGTTTTTTGCACGCATAAAGCCGGTAATGGGGTCGTACAGGTTTTCCCAGCTGGCAGATCGCTTCATGAAATATTTATAATCAGTAGCATAACCTAGCTTTTGCGCTACCTGGGCAATGCACCAGTCGTCATAGCTATACTCGAGCGTGTTGGTAACACTCGCGCCGTATTTGTCTTGCGGTATATAGCCGTATTGTCTATAATAATTGCAACCCCGGATGTTTTCCATGGCGCTTGCTTTCATGGCAGTGTACGCCAATTGATAGTCGATGCCTTTTATCCCCTTTAAAATGGCATCTGCCAAAACAGGCACGGCGTGGTAACCGGTCATGCAGTTGGTTTCGTTTGTACTTAGGTCCCACACTGGCAGCAGGCCGTTTTCTTTGTAGAAGGCCAGCATAGAGTTTAAGATACCGGAATAGCGTTCACCCTGGGTAATGGTATATAATGGGTTTAAAGCGCGGAAGGTATCCCAAAGCGAATAGGTGGTATAACGCTGTTGCCCGGCAGGCATTTGGTGGATCTCCCCTTTTGCATTCTGATAAGTTCCATCAGCATCAGAATATTGCGATGGTGCTATACAGGTATGATAGATGCCGGTGTAAAAGATGCGTTTTATGCGGAGATCGTTGGTATTGATCTGAATTTTCGATAGTTCATGCTCCCATTTTTCGGCAGCTTGGTTTCTGATACTGTTGAAGTCCCAGTTTTTAATTTCTTTTAATGCTTGAACCGCGTTATCGGTGCTCACTGTAGAGAGTGCCACTTTGAGCATAACGTGGTTAGGCTTTTGTGTGTTGAACAGCAACTGCGCAACCACAGCAGTACCATTTGCTTCGGATACTGTTATTTGTTTACCATCCGCAGTTATCAATAACTTACTAAAAGGAACGGACGAACGCAATGCGAAATATACCCGCTGCGTCTGCGCCCATCCGGTGGAATAACGGTAACCTACAAGGGTTGAATCATTGAGTTGTTTTACATAGGTTGATGTAGGCTTATCCCAGTTTTGGTGATACCCCAGATCGAGCTTAATTACCGGGCTCACATTTGCCGGGAAGGTATAATTATGGAAGCCGCAATGCTCGGTAACGGTAAAGGCAGCAGTTATGCCATTATCCATGGCTACCTTATAAAAGCCCGGAGTTGCAATCTCATTACCATGGCTGAATTTCGCCAGACCATGGTCGGCGGTATCTGTAATGAGTTTATTTTCGGGCATTACGGATATATCGCACCAATCACCTATCCCGGTACCGCTCAGGTGCATGTGGCTAAACCCTACGATAACAGAGTCGCCATAATGGTATCCTCCGCACCAATCCCAGCCCGTGCGGCCGTTATCGGGACTGAGCTGTATCATCCCAAACGGAACTATTGCTCCGGGAAAGGTATGCCCATGACCGCCTGTGCCTATAAAGGGATCTACATATTTTGTTAATTTTTCCTGCGCGAAACCATTTAAGGAAATTGCCAGGGTCAGTAATGAAAGCGAATACTTTAGAATTTTTAACATGATTACTTTAGCATAAAGGCCAGCCTTTTAAAGACCGGCCTTTATTTATTTTTATTATTGAATTTTTACTGATGTTACTGCATCATTTGCATTAGGGCTCAGGTTAACAAAGTTGGCATTGCTGGAAGTGAGTGTCCATGATGTACCTCCGAAGCTATCATTCTTGTACATGATCACCGTCCATCCGGACGGAATCTGAACAGATGAGGCCCAGTTATCAACAAAGCCATAAGCCTGTAACTGGCTCAGGGTGTAAGTACCTTTCGGGATAGCGCTGGTAACGGTTCCACCATAATTTATATCCTGATAAAAGGTAACACCTGTAGCTGGCGTGCCGGTACTATATACCGTTGCCTGCCCGTATAAAGCGTTTGATACACTTGAAAGATAAGTATGTACATCGCTATTCGGCAGGTTGTAGGTAAGGTAGATGCCATAGCTGCCACTTACGGTTTGTGTAGCCAGTGAAGCAGCTGTACTTGCACTTGTATTTTGAATATCAATTGCAGCAGGGCCAAGGCTGCTCGCGCTTAAACCGGGCACATTAGGTACAGAGAAAGTGCCGTAAATTGCGTTCCAGCTATAATTTACTTTTGAACCAACAGTTACGCCATTATAAGATAGTTCTGATGCAGCAGGACCATAATCATAAAAAGAGATGATCTTGGTGGGCATAAGCTGCCTTAGGGCTGTAACCAAATAAACAAAGGAGAATGCATTTGGCTGGCCTGTTCCATTAGTTCCATAATCGGCATATTCGTCATCAAAATCAATCCCGTCGAGCCCATATTTGGTAACGGCAGCACTTAACTGTTTTGCAAAAGCGGTGGCAGCAGCCTGTGTAGGGAAATTACAGATACCTGCGCCCTCGTGATTCCCCAGTATGGATAGGAGCACTTTTATCCCTTTATTCTGTAATGGCTTAATATAGGTAGCAGCACCGCTTAAAACAGTAGTTACCTGCGAATTAAAATACAGTTGTGCAGTATCGGCAACGGTATCGTAATTGATATTAGCGGCAAAAATAATACCTATATCAAACAATTGCTGACCGCTGGCCAGGTAATAATTACCCACATTACGTAAATCTTCAGTGTTTACCTCTACATAACACACCGCCTTTGGGCCACTAACACCTACGGCTAAAGCACTTTTACCCGTTACGGATTTGTTTATTTGGGGATCAGGCGATGTATTACTAACATCTTTTTTACATGCAGAAAAAAATAAAAGTGTAAGCACCATAACAAAGGAAACTGCCTTTGCTAAGAATAATTTGTTAAATGTTCTCATGATTTTGATTTAGAATTGGTTTATAAATTTAAAATTGGATTATAAATTTAGAATTGGTTATAAATTTAACGGCACAATTAATTGATTTTATCCATAGGCAAACGTTGTTAAGAGAGATTTAGAATTTAATAAGATTAGGTTAAGTATCGATACGGTTATTATAGGCAGATGGTTACTAACAATATGAATCATTTAAAAAGGCCCCCTTTTTAAGGGGGCCTTTCGGATGAAATTAACCAATTTTCATCCTATATAGTTAACCAGTTAAAAGTTCGCTTTATCAACGTCCCACCATAAGCGGGTACCGCCGTTATCAGCACCACCTAATAATTTTACGGCGTTATTTACCGCAGTGGCATTGGTAGTATACTCGGTTGATGGATATGGTAACCTGCGGACCTGTACGGTAGTACTGATGGTACCCCCGCTAAAGTTATTGGCAACCGTAAATAGTTTAGGATAGCCTGTACGTCTGTAATCGGCCCATGCCTCTTGTCCGTCAGGAAATATAGCCAACCATTTTTGTGTGATAATACGCTCCAGTTTTTGTTCCTGTGTAGCGTTATTATCCCATTTAATGGTGATGGTTGATAATGCTGTAGCGTTATTAGCCGAGTTAAGCGGATCGGTAAAATTTGCTTCAGTGCTTGTCGCATCACTTAAATACGAACCTATAGTCGCACCCCATTGGTTCATGGAAGCGGAAATACCTGCCTCGTAATTACTTTGTACGCTTGATGTCGTCCATCCGCGCAAAGCAGCTTCGGCTTTCAGAAACCAAACTTCAGCAGCCGTCATAATCAGCTGAGGCGTTGAGAACTGAAAGGTCTGGGCAGTGTTCAGGTTTGCAAAATTAGAATAGGTACTTTGGCTGGCACCAATTAAAGTACCTGCACGTATCCCCAAATACTTACCAACATAAGCAGAACCGGCAGCTGTTTGTGCAGGCTGGAAATAAATGGCAAGGCGCGGATCATTATAACCTATCATGTATGACGCAATTGCAGCGCTCATATTGGTATTATTCCAATCGCCCGAAATCTGGTGCAGGTCATTTTCCCGGCCACCAGTTTGGGCAATTGCTGCATCATCAGCAGATGTGAGTAAAGTGCCGCCCGAATCGGTTAAGGCTTTTACTGCCTGTGCTTGTGCAGTTGTTGCATCTACTTTTACCAGGCGCATAGCCAGGCGCAGGCGCAGTGAGTTAGCAAATTTCAACCATTGGGTATAATTACCTGCATATATATAATCGCTTGCACCTAAGCTGGTTTTACCCGGATTAGCTGCTATATAAGCTTTCAGGTTGGTTACCGCTGTATCAATCTGTTTAAAGAATGTTTGGTAAACTGTTTGCTGATCATCATAAGGTGCTGTAGTTATTGATGTAGCCACTTTTGTATAAGGAATAGGGCCAAATCTGTCAGTCACCCTATCCATAGCTTCTACCTGTATCAGTAAGGCAACAGCCCACATTTCGGGGTTTGTTGCTTTAATGCTGGTTGTTGTAGCAATTGAATGAACCGGAGACATTACCAGAAGATATTGATCATTAAAACCAGTTGAGTTCCAACCATCAACCATCGCATAAGTTAAATTATTATGATCCCCGCTAAACGCGATACCAGGCTGCATATAGCCGCTATAACCATCGGCACTCAAATTCTGCGCACGCTGATAGTTGGAGTATATCGCCTGCTCCATAGGGCCGAATGCGGTAGATGCAATGGCTGTACTTTGTGAGCTGCTTAAGGCGTTAGGATTGGTATTGTATTTCTCAAAATTCTTGGTGCAGGCTGTTAATGCCAGGGCCATAACAGAAACCAGTACAACGCCAAGTTTGTTACCGGTAATATGCTGCGTATATTTATAATTTCTTTTCATTACTGTGCTTTTTTAATAATTAACTTAGAAGGTAACATTCAGGTCTAAACCCACATTACGAGTTGCCGGTTGGTTAAATACATCAACACCCGACAAACCGTTACCGGTTGAAGTGGTAACTTCAGGATCAAAAGGTGCTTTCTTATAAAAGTAAATCAGGTTTCTGCCAATTAATGAAAGCTTAACATTTTTTACCACACTGTTAGCAACCGGCCAGGTATAACCCAACGCAGCCTGACGCAATCTAACAACAGTTGCGCTGTATATATATTGGTCTGTTAATGCGTTACGGCCGCCAATGGTTTGATACCAGGTTTGCGCGTTTACAGTAGTTACTGGTGTACCTGCCGAGTTAACAGCATTTACGGTAACACCGCCGTTAGCACGTGCAGTTCCTGAAACCTGTGAAACACCATAACTATCCAGCATAGCCTGGGTTAATGAAAGCACTTGACCGCCAAATTTCCCATCAACAAGGAAATCCAAATTAAAGTGCCCGTAGTTAAAGCTGTTGCTCCAACCTAACTGGAACTTAGGGTTAGGGTTACCTACATAGCTCATTACGGTACTTTTTTGTGGTGCATAAGTACTTGCACTTGTACCGGTTAATATCATCTGGCCTTTTGCATTACGTACAGTTGTGTAACCGTAGATATCGCCAAAAGAACCGCCTTTTGCTATAACCGATTCATAACCGAAGCCGCCGCCGTCATTACCTGTTAAAATGGCCTGGTTCAGGTTATCGGTATTATCAACTGAGATGATCTTGTTCTTATTGGCCGAAGCTGTAACTGAACTGTTCCAGGTGAACCCTTTGCTACGCACAATATCAGCGCCAACTAATATTTCAAACCCTGTATTTTGAATATCGCCGGCATTTATATAACCTATAGATGTTAATGTAGCCGCAGGAGGTGTTAAAGCAAAATACTGGTTATAGGTATGTGTATTATAGTAAGTAAAGCTGAAATTAATACGGTTATCCAGGAATTTCCAGTCGGTACCGAACTCGTAAGAATGGGTAGTTTCAGGCTTTAAAGTATGCAATGGAGCGGTAGTGTTAAAGGTAAGCGCACCTGAAGAAGTTTGAGTGTTTTGTATATTGGTAATGTAGGCCGGTAACCCGTTGGCTACATTAGCATAGCTTCCGCGAATTTTTGCATAAGATATAACCTTAGGCAAGGAAAGTATTTGTGATAAAATTGCAGTTAAACCCACGGATGGATAATTGTAATCGAGCTTATCTGTGAAAGCCAGGGTTGAATTCCAATCAGTACGGTTGGTCAATGCCAGGTATAACCAATCGTTGTAGGACAGGTTTGCAGCCTCAAAAATAGACTGGATCTGGGTATGATAACCAAAAGCTATAGGAGCGCTATGGCCGGCAATGATATTATAAGGTGTGAAAAAATCAGGGGTGGAAAGATCGCCGCTGGCACCCAGCCCACTTAGCTTTGAATCATTGATAGCTGCACCGACTAATCCGTCGAATTTAAAATCACCAAATTTACCCGGGGTAAAATTCGCAATCGCATCGGCATATTTTTGTTCAGTTACCTGGTTGCTGTAAGAATAATGGCCGTTACCATTACTATTAAACGTTTTAAGTGTACCAGAATACAGATCCTGGTTATAATTATCATTTGTACGGTCCAAGCTTCCTCTTACCTGCACATTAAACCAATTGGTAAAATCATATTTAGCACTGCCATTAAATATGATGCGGTTGCGTTGCAGATTATTAGGGTTCATGTTGGTTACCCACCAAGGGTTTTGCTCCTGGCTGTCATCATTGTTGGTTATCCAGTTCTGACGGGCTGCCCCAGTATTGTTCGGAAGTAAATATTGATTTTTGTAAGGCAAGATATTTAAACCACGCGGGAAAAGATACAAGCCTACCAAAGGGTTAATATATAAACCTAATCCCGGACTGTTTTTTATATCCTGATCTATATAATTAACGTTCCCGTCAACAGTCAGTTTATTATTCAGAAAATGACCGGTTTCGCGCAGGTCAAAATTATTTCTTCTTAAGGTATTTCCGGGTTCAATGCCATTGGCAGAGGTATTGGCATAAGATGCATAAGTCTGAGCAATTTCAGAACCTGTTGACAGGTCAACAGAATTTGTCCAGTTGGTACCTGTTTGGTAAAAATCTTTCAGGTTATTTTCAGAATTTGATATAGGCGCCCCCCAGCTGGTTGCGGCGCCAGCACTTGTCTGACCATACTGATTCTGGAATTTTGGTTCTGACACCGCATTTGATGCCTGGAAGCTGGATGAATAATGTATTTCAGCTTTTCCAACTTTCCCTTTCTTTGTCGTAATAACGATAACACCATTCGCGGCCTGGCTGCCGTATAGCGCGGCTGCAGATGCACCTTCCAACACGGTTATGCTTTCAATATCATCCGGATTTAAATTGGAAATACCGTCGCCACCATCAGGACTGCCACCGAAGTTGTCGCCCGGCTGGCCACCGTTAGTAGTTGTAGTTCCGCTATAATTAACCGGGTTCGCCATTGGCACACCATCAATTACATACAAAGGTTGGTTGTTGCCTGCAAAGGAACGTGAACCACGTAAAAGCACTTTGGCAGAACCACCGACCCCCGAAGCACTGGGCTGAATAGCTAAACCGGCCACCTTACCATTCAGCGAATTCATTAAATTGTCTGTTTTTACATCATTCAATTGGCTTCCGCTAATTTGTTGCTGTGCATAGGTAAGCGACTTCTGGGATCTTTTAATACCCAATGCAGTTACTACTACCACATCAAGCTGGCTTGAGCTGGATGTAAGCGTTACAGTGATAACAGGATCACCACTTAAAGTAACTTCCTTAGAGGCATATCCTACATAGCTAAAAACCAATACATCGCCTTTGTTTGCGGCTAAAGTAAAGTTTCCATTGGCATCTGTCTGCGTGCCCTTTGTGGAGCCCTTGATAACAACAGAAACGCCCGGCAGTGTTGCCCCTGTTTCATCCTTCACAACGCCTTTAATGCTCTGATCGGCCTTTACCTCGAGAAATTGTTCATGTTTTGCTAAAAAATGCCTGCTGCTTGCTGATGCCATAGCACTGCCGGTAGCGAATGCTCCTGCCGAACTGCAAACAATAAAGCATGTAAGTAATTTTTTTTTCATACTCATGTTTAGAATTAGTAAACTGTAAATTAATTGGTTATGAGATTTTAAGCCGGTATAAAACATAAACCTCGTTTGCTTTAGGCTGATAGAGCCCCCGGCTATAAGGTTATATTCCCTTTTTTGGAAAAACTGCCTACAAGAATTTTATTTTTTTTATAAAAGGTTTGTCCAGACTGATTATACCGCTCGCTACCAGTACCTTTTAAGGAGGAGAAAAGAAAATGTACGCATGATTGTTAATTCAAAACCATGTTAAAAATTATTTGCAAAAAACCATTTAGCATTTGCTACATTGCGACACATTGATTGAAAATCAATTACCAAATTTAATACGATTGAGAGCCGATTTAAACGAACTTTGGGGGAAAATTTGCCTGAATGATGATGCCCAAGCATTTGAAAGGCTCTATTATGCCTTGTTCAACAAGCTCATCAAATTCAGTGTCTACTATGTTCATCAGCGGGAAGTTGCCGAGGAAATAGTTTCTGAAGTATTTGTAAAGTGCTGGACCAACCGCAGCTCATTAAGCCAGATTGATTACCCTGAAAGCTATTTATTTATAGCGGTAAAAAACCAATCCTTAAAATACCGTAAAAAATATTCGAACATACATTTGGTTGAGTTGGAAGATAACAGCTTTCATTTGGTAGATCTGGCGGACCCGTCAAAAAAACTGGAAAGAAAAGAGTTACATCACCGCCTTGACCAGGCCATAGAAATGCTGCCTATGCAGGCCCGGATGGTTTTCAGGCTGATAAAGGAAAATGGCCTGAAATACAAAGAAGTTGCCGAAATACTCAGTATTTCCCCCAGAACCGTTCAAACCCAGTTGTTCAGAGCGATTGATAAACTAAGACAAACTCTGAAATCATTGCCTGAAAATTCAAAAAATATTAAAAAGGATGGCAAAATTTTGAGTATTTTAATCATATTATTTTATTTTTTTAATTACTTGTAGGCATTTTTATAAAAAGCAGGATTACAACGTTGTACACTATACACTAATGGAAGAAGAGCTATTCACCGAATTACTTGCAAAGAAACTATCAGGAGATATTACTGCTGATGAAATTGCTGAGTTTAACCGGCTTGTGGCGGGCAATACATCCTTCCAAAAAGAGTATGAGGCAATAAGATCATATTGGACGCAGGACGATGAACCCTATGAAAACATTGTCAGTATATTCGACGATATAAAACAACGGGCCGGTATTATAGATACAGTGGCCGAAAAAGATAATATCAGGGAAATAAACAAAACTGGTCGTACCTTCACGTGGCTTCGGATTGTTGCCGCTGCTGTGGCGGTCATCGCTATATCGGCTTCTATCTACCTGTTTAAAATAAAATCTGCTCCGGAAAACGACATCGCCCAGTTGCAGACCAAATGGGGTTCAACAGCCCAGGTTAAGCTCTCGGACGGTACTATGGTAACACTTAATTCCTTGTCAGTTTTAAAATATCCCAAGCATTTTAATGGCAAAACAAGGGAGGTTTATTTAGATGGCGAAGGTTATTTTGATGTAGCCAGGGATCATCAGCACCCATTTATAGTCCACACCGAAAAAACAGCTATCAAAGTACTGGGTACTGCATTTAACCTGAAAAGTTATGCCAACGATGCACAATTTGAGGCCACGCTCTTCAGGGGAAGCATACAGGCTACCTTAAATAATGCCCCGACAGCAAGCATCTTGTTAAAACCCAGTGATAAATTGATTGTGAATGCATCGGGCTATCAATTAACGAAAGAAACCTATGCCGATCATTCAAATAGCATTAATGCAGAAACAGCATGGATGGATCACAAACTCATTTTTAAAAATGAGCCGTTTAATTTGCTGGCTAATAACTTAGTCAGGAAATATGGTTTGAACATTGTGTTTAAAAATAATGGACTAAAATCTATCAAGTTATCGGGTGAATTTGAAAATGAAAATATTGAGCAGGTTTTATTATCATTGCAGATAGTTACAAAGTTCAACTACAAAGTGTCGGGTAACACCATTTATATTTTTTAACCAATTATAATTTTAGCTCTTTTTAAGGCAATGCTTTTGAAATTTTTTTTCGGAGCTTACGTTGATGTGCTGGATCGTTTTATAGATTAATTAATGAAGTTAATCAGGCTACTCATTTTAATTCTGATTTTCCAGGTTTCAAAAAAT
Source organism: Mucilaginibacter mallensis (assembly GCF_900105165.1). NCBI lineage: Bacteria > Pseudomonadati > Bacteroidota > Sphingobacteriia > Sphingobacteriales > Sphingobacteriaceae > Mucilaginibacter > Mucilaginibacter mallensis. The sequence goes on along the minus strand of NZ_LT629740.1, from coordinate 1,629,971 downwards.
GCCTGTTGCCAAACGAAGGTTACCCTCAACTACCAGCATGTACATTTTGAAGAAATCATAACAGCAATACAGCATCAGACCGCCTATCGTTTTATTTACCGTGCAGATCAATTACCAAACCAGCAGGTTACTGTATCGGCAAAAGATGAAGAAGTACTATCTGTTCTGGATAATCTGCTTAAAGGCACTCATTACTATTATCGGTTAATCTCCAATAACCTGATCGCTATCGGAACAGAAAAAGATTCCATTAAAAGTGTAGCTGTTAGCGGCGTTGTAACTGATGAAAAAGGTGAACCCCTTAGTGGAGCTTCTGTTAGAATAAAAAATAGCAGTTATGGCACCCAAACAGACGGACAAGGGCGGTTTATGATTAACTGTATAAAAGGCACAACTATTGAGATTTCGAGTATTGGTTATGTCCTGCAACAGGTGATTATAACAGCAACCGATCAGCCACTAAAAATAACACTTCAAAACAGTTACCGCAGTCTGAATGAAGTTGTGGTGACGGCATTAAACATAAAAAAGGAAAACTGGAAAGTGGGTTACTCCGTTGCCACTATATCAGGGGCAGATTTAACCACAGCACGTGAAGCTAATGTTGCCATGTCACTCGAAGGTCAGGTAGCCGGTCTGAATGTGAGTGGCACTTCTGGTGGGCCTGCATCATCTTCCAGGTTATTGCTTAGGGGCGCTGCCAGTATGAGTGCCGGTTCTCCCCTGCTTATTTTAGATGGTATCCCGATTGATAATACCCAACGCGGCAGCGCAAACGAATATGGCGGTGCTGATTATGGTGATGGTTTCAGTAATATCAACCCCGATGATATTGAAAGTATAACCGTATTGAAAGGTTCGGCTGCTTCGGCACTCTATGGTGCAAGAGCAGCAAATGGTGTGATCCTGATTAATACAAAAACGGGAGAGAAAAATTCCAGTACACAAGTGGAATACAATTTAAATCTTTCATTTGATCATGCTATAAACAATACCGACTTTCAATATGTATACGGGCAAGGATCGCAAAACCAACGCCCTACAGATGTACAGAGCGCAATAGCATCAGGCTTGTTAAGTTGGGGCGAAAAGCTTGACGGAAAACCTACCATACAGTTTGACGGTAATTATTATCCCTATTCGGCAGTAAAAAATAATATAGATGAATTTTACCGCACAGCGCCCGCATTAACTAATACCATTGAGGTTAATGGCGGTAATTCAAAAACTGCATTCAGGGCATCGGCCTCAAATCTCAATTACGAATCCATCATTCCCAATAGCGGCCTTAACAGGAAAACATTTAATCTTAATACTTCCTACGATATCACCGATAAATTAAAACTAAGTTTTAACGGAGATTATATTTATGAAATGGCTAAAACCAGGTCGTATTTAAGTGACGGACCAATGAACGCCAATTATGGCATTGAGTTTTTAGCTACGAGCGCCAATCAACTAAGCTTAAAGCCCGGCTATAATCCGGTAACCGGCAATGAAACCCTATGGAACAGTAATGTTTATATTACAAACCCCTATTTTGTTATCAATAAACAAGTTGATAATTCAACACGCAACCGCTTTATAACCGCAACCGTTTTAAAGTACAAATTCTCTGATAATATTTATTTGCAAGGAAGGCTTGGTTATGATATCAGTAACGATGGAATACTCAATGTTTTGCCCACGGGCACTGCATTTACTGTTAATGAACAGGGCGGCTTAAATGGCCTGAGCAAATCGCAAACGGGTGAACTGAATACCGACTTGCTGTTTGTGGCTGATAAAAACCTGTCGCATGATCTTACGCTTAATTTTTCGGCGGGAGGAAATTATCGCAAACGACAATATAATCTTACAGAAATTACCGGTTCGCAATTTATTACACCCTATTTATATACCCCTTCAAACCTGGTAAGCACCAGCTCTAATTATGATATATCTGAAATCGTAACTGAATCTGCCTATTATTCGGCCGATTTTGATTATAAAAATCTGCTCGATATCAACGCTACCGGCAGATATGATGTTTTTTCAACGCTGCCCCCAAATAGTCGTGGTATTTTTGTACCGGGTGTTTCAGCCAGTTTTTTATTTTCGAATCTGCTGGCTCTCCCCTATTTAACTTCGGGAAAGTTCAGGATCAGCTATGCAAAAACAAGCGGCGAGCCTTCGCAGCCTTATACCACACAACTATATTTTACCTCGAACAATACGGTAAATGGCATCCCTTTGGGTAGTTTTTCATCCAAATTACCCAATTATAACTTAAAACCATTTACGCTTACCGAATTTGAAACCGGGTTTAATTTATCATTCTTTCAGAACAGGCTCACCCTGGATGCCACCTATTTTAACCGGATAACGCACAACGAAATTGCCAATGCCCAGCAATCAGTGGCAACTGGCTTTACTTCGGCATATGTTAATGTAGGAAAGACCAAAAACACCGGTCTGGAGCTCACGCTCTCGGGAGGACTTATCCGCACAGCAAATTTTTCCTGGAATACCGGTATTAATTTTAGTCACGTACATAATGTGCTCTTATCTATTGATGGCTCAAGTCAATATTTATTAACCGGCACCTATCGTCCGTTGAATGCAAACACAGCCCTGGTAGTTGGCAAATCTATTACCCAGGTTATGGCCTATGATTATAAAAGAGATGCCATGGGGAACATCATTATCGGCAGCGATGGGATACCCGAGCGCGGCGCACTAAAGGCCATGGGTGGTACACTACCCACCTTTTACGGCGGTTTTACCAACTCTTTCCGCTATAAAAAATTCAATCTTTCTTTTTTGATCGATTACAAGTTTGGCAATAAAGTACTTTCGGCTACCGAAGATTATTCATACGTGTATGGCCTTAACAAGGCAACGCTGCCCGGGCGCGAAACCGGCATAGTAGCCAAAGGGGTAAATGATAACGGCCAGATCAATACCATAAACGTACCCGCCTACAATTACTATCCCGACCTGGCGACCAACATATCAGCCTTATCCGTTTTAAATGGCAGCTTTATTAAATTCAGGCAGCTTATCCTGGGCTATGAATTTACGCCGCCATTGCTGAGGAATGTATTCCGGACCGTTACAGTAAGCCTGGTTGGCCGTAATATTTTTACCATATTAAAGTATACTAAAAACATCGATCCTGAATCGGAGTTTTCTCCTCAGCTTACTTATGCTGGCATTGAAGGAGAATCGCTACCTGCTACAAGAACCTTAGGATTTAACCTTAATTTCAAATTTAAATGATGTGAGATGAAGAAAATATTTTTGTTCCTGCTTATAAGTACTGTTTTTTTAACCGGCTGTACCAAATCACAGCTAAATAATATCAACACCGATCCTTCAAAGTCAACGGCTGCAAATTTTGACCCTAATGAGTTGCTTTCAACTGCACAATTGAATTATGCAAATACCGGTTATTATCAATTGGTGTATGAAAGCACCATGATGCAGGTGCTGGCATCAACTTATTTTTATTATAACAATGGCGATAAATATATTAACGAAGGCAATTTTACCGATTACCAGGGGGCCATATTCACGCAGGGTTATACAGAAGCCGGTGATATAAGGCAAATGCAGCAATTATGCATACAAAGGGATTCGGCAGCATACTCCAATCTGATTAATATCGGTAACATCATGTTTGTATTCATTTTACAGCGAACCACCGATATGTATGGCGATTGCCCTTATTCGCAGGCTGATATGGCACAACAAGGCATTAAATATCCGGTTTATGATACGCAACAAAGCATATATAATAGCATGTTGACCAGCCTGGATAATGCTATAGCAAAGCTGAATATTAACCGTGACAAACCAACTGCCGACCTCTTCTACAATGGTGATATTACGCGCTGGAAAAAGTTCGGTTATTCATTAATGCTGCGAATAGCTATGCGGTTGACCAAAGTTGATCCGGTTACTGCCGAAAAATGGGCGGAAAAAGCGGCTGCCGGCGGCACTTTTAATGATATCAGCGACAATGCCATTGTACAAACCGATGCTACGAACTCGGCGAGTCAAAACGGCACCTCGATAGCTTTAAGAACACTTACCGATTACGAACAGGTAAGATGGAGTAAAACGCTGATTGACTTTTTAAGGAAAACGAACGACCCCAGGCTTAGTGTTATTGGGGAGATACCGGCAGCCGGCCTGGCTAATAACGGAAATGAATCACTTTCAGGTAATCCCGATTCTTCTTTACAACTAGGATTGCCAAATGGTTATGACCTTTTAGGCGGCGCTACCGATATCAACAAATCTCCCGGTTATCCGGGAGGAACGGGTACCGGGGCCGACTATGCCCCTTTGGGAAACTACTCCAGGCCCCGCACCAGTGTATACCTTAAATTAGGCGGCTCTATCATGGTGTTTACTTATGCTGAAACGGAGTTTTTACTGGCAGAAGCAAAGGTAAGAGGCTGGAATATTGATGGCACAGCTCAGCAACATTATGCAAACGGGGTAACCGGTGCATTCCAGTCGCTTACCCAATTAGATGCGCAAACCAATGTAAATCCGGCTTCCATCAGTAGTTATCTAAGTTCGTATCCGCTGGATATGTCGTCGCTAAACAATTCATTACAGATGATCAACACCCAATACTGGTTAGCTACAGGAACAACTTTTAATTTTATTGAAAACTGGTTCAACTGGAAAAGGTCAGGCTATCCCGCGCTAACTCCTGTAAATTATGCTGGAAACGTAACAATGGGTACCATACCCCGAAGAATGATTTACCTATCGACGGAAATATTAACAAACCCTACGAACTACAAAGCCGCTGTTGCCCGTTTGCCAGGCGGCGATGTTTTAACAGGTCGGGTTTGGTGGGACAAACAATAACAATCAGTACAATAAGATTCTATAAAGTTAAATCTAAATAAAATCAGTATAAGACTTGTTAAATGTATCAGTTATAATGTTTCTAAAGCATCTATTTGCCCGCCTGAAAAATATGGAAAAAGGCTTCTTTTAAGTTTGATGTGTTGGATGAAGTCTCAAAATTCCCTGAGTTGCTTTTAATAAAAGATTAACATAAACTTTGTTTATTATTAATGAACAAAGTTTAATTTTGCTAAACTTTTTAATTATTAAAGGATTGCATAATTACAACTACAAAGATTTTTTAAATTCGACGACGTTCATCGAGCATTATTATCTAAAATATCCTTTTGATCTCTTGGTGGAGCGAACCTTTAATTTAGCTGAGGTTGAAGATGCTTTCAGCTTTGCAAAAAATCATAAGCCGGTACGTGTCGGTGTAAAAATTAGTTAATCTTAAAATCTATAATAATAAATATATGAGTAATATAAGGATGGTTGTATTTGATATGGCCGGGACTACTGTTGATGAAGACAACATTGTTTATAAAACACTTCAAAAGGCCATTAATGAAGCTGGATTTGATATAAGCCTTAACCAGGTATTGGCAGAGGGTGCCGGTAAGGAAAAACTGCAAGCCATAAAAAGCATTCTGTCTGTTTATGCTGATAATCATGATATGGAACTGGCGAACGGTATTTTTAAAGCCTTTCTTATCAAATTGGCGAAAGCTTATGAGATAAACCCGGTTTATCCGCAACCCCATGCAGCCGAGTTATTTGAGGAACTCAAAAAGAGGAATATCCTGGTAGTTTTAAACACAGGCTATGATCGTGCAACAGCTCAATCTCTTATTGAGAAACTGGGATGGCAGGAAGGCACTCACTTTGATGGCCTGATAACAGCGACGGATGTTTCAAAAAACCGTCCGGATCCCGACATGATAGAACTTGCGATGAAACGGTTTAACATCACAGCCCCTTCTTCTGTTGTAAAGGTAGGCGATTCTATTATTGATATTGAAGAAGGTCGTAATGCACATTGCGGTTTGAGTATAGGTATCACCACCGGTGCACATACGCCCGAACAGTTAGCTTCGGCCCATCCGGATAATGTGATCAATGATCTGATGGAACTATTGCCATTGGTTAATTGATTAGCTACAAGGTATAGTGGGCCCAAAGGCCAGGAAGACCGACTTAACAAATATGCTATATAACAGCAATAAGAACACATCAATTGTTATTGCGCATATTTTTAAACTCAAATACTTGCCGCCAAGCTGGACCGGTCAATTGCCGAACTGAATATTTAAATAACCTTTTTACCTCCATAAAACAGTAAAGCCCTGTCATGATAATCATGACAGGGCTTTACTGTTTTAATCTTTAACCAAATCGGCGTTATTCATTCTCCTGTTAAAAATTGAGCTTAATAACTGATTGAAAAGACATTCCATTACCGGGAAGAACCGTATAATATTTTAAAGGTAACTCACATGGTGCCAGTGCAGTTGCAACGTTTAACTCTGCTCCGCCTATATGAAAGGGCAAGGTGCTATTTTTAAGCCAGTCGCTTTCCTTATCCGGGCAAATTCTCAATAGAAGTTCCCCAAAAGATAGTATTTTACCTTTTCCGTTAGTATAAATCATAAACGCGTTATTCTTTTGATTTAATGGTCAGGATATTTATGTATAATTAATTCAGCTATCCTGCATTAATGCGTTTCTACCACCGTCAAGTAAATATGTTGTCCCCGAGGCGAAAGCCGCATAGTCGCTCGCTAAAAAAACACACCAGGCGCCTGTTTCTTCCGGCGTGCCTATTTTTTTAACTGGGTGAAGATCAATCGTCCGTTGCCGCTCCTTTTCAGGGTCGGCAAACGAATTAAACCACTGCTGATTACCCGGGGTATCAATAAAACCGGGCGCTAAACCAACAGTACGTATCCGGGGTCCCCACTCTATTGCCAGGCTTCTGACCAGTCCGGTTAATGCGGTTTTAGATACGTTATAAGGAAAGCACCCGGGGATGGTACTAAAAGCATGATTGGATGTCATGATAATGATCACCCCGGCATTTTGCTCAAGATGCGGTTTACACAACTTTGCCAATTGCCAGTGCGATGCCAGATTCAGCTCTATATTGCGCTGCCAGTTCTCATCATCACATTTTTCGGCACCTTCAAAAACATTTTGCCCGGCATTGGATACAAGAATATCAATGCGGCCGAAGGTATTAATGGTGTTTTGAATGAGGTTTTGCAGATCTGTTTTTTTTGTAACATCGCATACCGTGTATAATGCTTTCACCCCCTGCCCCTCCGCCTCTTTTATAAAACCGCCATCTTCTTTTTCCAGGCCACAACCCGAAATATCTGCCCCGGCTTTTGCAAACATTTTGGCTATACCTGATCCGATGCCCGACGAGGCACCTGTTATCAAAACCATTTTCCCGGTAAGATCAATCTGAAACATAATATTATAGCTGTTTATTACACATAAAATCCCGGCCTTGGAATTAACACACCTGGGTGCTTTTCCATTTCTCCTTCTACCAAATCAACACCCAAACCCGGGCGGTCACTTAAATGCAAATGCCCATCTTTAACCATGTCTTTTATTGGGTGCGTAATTACCGTATCGCGCCATGCCACATCATTGAACATAAATTCCTGCCTAAAAAAGTTTGGCACCGAAGCGCATACATGGGCAGATGCCAGGGTTGATAATGGGCCGTTAGGATTATGTGGTGCCAGCAAAACATTATATGTTTCCATCATCGTAGCCATGCGTTTCATCTCAGATGGGCCACCGCAACGGGTGATATCAGGCATCATAATGTCACAAATGTTTTTTTCCAATACCGGGCGGATGCCGTGCCGGGTATAATGGCGTTCGCCCACGCAAATAGACACGTTGGAAGGAATGCGCTCGCGCATAGCCCGTAACGAATCGGCACTTTCAGGGCCAGCAGGCTCTTCATACCAGGTGATATCCAATTCTGATAAACGCTGCGCCATTTTTACTGCCACACGATAGTTTAGCATGGCATGGGTTTCTATCATAATATCAAAGTTGGGGCCTACCGCATCCCTAACAGCTTTACTTACGTTAAAGGCCAGGTCCTGCTGCTCAGCTGTTAAAGTGAGGTTAGAAGACAAGTCTTCGCCATACAAATAATTAGTGTGTGCAAAAGGATCAAATTTCAACCCGGTAAATCCGGCAGCCTTTACTCTTTTGGCTTGTTCCGCATAATCATCTGCGTTATGCCCTCCTCCTGTAAACCAATAATTGGCATACAACAAAATATCCTTGCGAAATGCCCCGCCCAGCAATTCATAGCAGGGTGTGCCTAAAACTTTCCCTTTTAAATCTAAAAGCGCCATATCAATACCACTGATAGCACACATGCTGGCACCAAACGGGCCCATCCAGTTCAGATCACGATAAAGTTTCGTCCATATAAAATCCGTCTTCATTGGGTCGAGCCCAATTATGCGCTCGCCAACATGCTTTGCCGCATTATAAACTATAGGGCTGCCCGGCCAGTTGGTAGCTTCACCAACTCCTGTATGCCCCGTATCGGTATATATTTTTAATAATGTCCAGTTGTACTTAACTCCTTCAACCAACCAAACTTTTACATCTGTAATTTTCATATTTCTGATTAACAATTATTTATTTATTCGCATTTTTTAGAATCAGTATAGCCCCTGGTTTACAGCTTAAGCTGATAAAACCATCGGCTGTATCTTTTATTTTAACGTCTTTTTTAAGTGTTGCAACCCAGGTTTTAAAAGGCAGTTTAAATTTGGTATTTCCCCCTTTTTCTGAAACAATTTTAACTTCATTAACCTGGCCACCTGTTTGCTTTACACTTACCAGGAAAGCGCCCTGTGCCCGTAAATTTTCAAATGAAATATCGGACCATTCAGCGGGCACAGCGGGTAGTATTTCTATAAAGCCTGCATAGCTTTGTAACAACATTTCCTGCAAACCTGCCGCGAAAGCAAAATTCCCTTCCAGCGTAAACGGGCGATACTGAAATTTTGAGTAACCGGATTTCGTTTGATCACCGTTTAAATGGAAGCTATTAATTGAGCAGAACGCTTTTGCGAAAATGGTGAGTTCTTTTGCTGCACCCTCACCATCTTTTGCCCTCGCCTTCATATTTGCCAGCCATGAATAGGAGTAACCACACCAATACGCCGGACCAATACTATCCAATAAATGAATAGAGTTTTTGATGATAGACTGCGCTTTGGGCCCGTCCTCCCATTTTATAAGACCAAGTGGATAAATACTCATCATGTGGGAGAAATGGCGGTGCGACTGATTATAAGACATCGTCGGCGAAAACATCAGCTCGTTAGCAGGGCTTAATGCAAAATCGCTATACTCCGCAGCGATTTTTCTCCAATGTAAAGCTTCACTTTTAAGCCCCAGTTCATCCGCCATCTCCGCTGCTGCCTTAAATGTAAATTTCATCAACGACAGATCATAATTGGTATTTTGCGGGAACCACGCGGTAATATCGTTGTCATTGATCTCCGGGCTGGAACTGTATCGTAATTTGCGGTGACCGGCGCTATCCAAAACGGTTATATTTTCAATAAATGTTGCGGCACCTTTTACCCATGGATAGGCCTTGTCACGTAAAAAAGTTTTATCCATGCTGTATTTCCATTGCAAATAATAATGCTGCCCCAACCATGATGATACGGTGGGAGAAAGTGAGTACTGTATCCAGCCGCCCATTTCGGTGCCATCCAATGTAGTTACACCGGGCACGGCCAAACCATTTTTACCGAAATACAATTTAGTATACCGCTCATAGTTGGCTTTGTTCTTTTCCTGGAAATCAAGGAAGTTCATCGCTTCGTCAAGGTGGTTGCCTGTGTAAGCCGGCCAGTAGCTCAGTTGCGTATTCAGATCATTGTGATAATCTCCTTTCCATGGTGGTAAACGGCCATTATCCGCTGTCCAAACAGCCTGCAGCGAGATAGGTGGCGCCCCTTTCCGTGATGCGGAACCAAATTTATATTGCTCCATGTACCATTGCTTTTCCAATAATGGATCGGGTACATGAATAGCCGATTTGCTCCAGAAGTTTTTCCACCAGGCTACGTGCGAAACATAATCAGCTGCATAGCCGCGTTCCAGTGCCTGTTTTGCTATCACAGATGCACCGGTATTGATCGCCTTACCCGGGTATTGCGAAGAGATACTCCATACACCCTCAATAGTGGTTGCATCAACTTTCTTCCATTGTACATTAATTTGATAGGTAAACCCTCCCCACCCTTGCTGCGTGTAAGTAATATTATTCCCCTGCTGTTTGATGATTCCCTGTGAATAACCCAGTCTCGACAAATCATCTCCGCCAACAGGATCACCCGATACATTTACTTTACCCTGGTATCTTGGAGCTATTAGTTGCGGGATCAGGTCTGTCCTGATATTTTCAAACCTAAACCAGCCAACCGGCGCAGTGGCATGAACAAGTGTTTTTAATATCGTTCCATTTGCCCACTTCACCTCACATAAAGCATTTTTTAAATACAAATGAACTGATTGTACATTACCCCAGTTTTTTGTGTCGAACTCCAATGCACCGCCCGGAATTTTGGAGGGCGCAGGCTCACTGTCATAAGGCTCGTCAAAGTATTGCTGTACTGGTGCATAATCCTTTTTCTTAATCTGATCCATCACCCATTGGTAACTGAATTCCTTACGGTGTAGGCCTTTCATCGGGCGCATATCCCAAAGGTCGGCCCTATCAAGAGAGAAGCGTAAATGATCGTTTTTTTGCCATACCAAGGCTCCCAGCATACCATTACCTAATGGTATAGCTTCATCCCACTGTTTTGCCAACACATCAAAATTCAGGTCATGCTCAGCTGACTGCCCGAACACGGCGCCACATAGTAAAACAGACACGATAACTGCAATTATTTTTTTCATAGAAAGCGTTTAATCTTATTGTTGATTATTAGTAATAGTAATGAAATCTTATTTCACTACTATCACTAATTTACCTTTTAGCGTATTATCTTTTATTTTGATCCGTCCGTTTGAATGCGGAGAACCATAAAACGGCTCCGATCCATTGTTGCAATAATCAGCAATCAGCCAGTTCATATGCTCATCCTGCAACCAGCTGCGGGATGCCTGGGTTGCATCTGAAAGTATGGTAACACTATCGCCATTATGATCCTGTAATGATGCATTTTGAATATAACGCTTAGTGGCTCGAAAATCATTACTTCCTAAATCATTTGCATCGTCCTTCCAGTCGCCTGTTGGCACAACGCCCCACTCTTCCACACTAGGTACATGCTTTGCATTGAGCGTTGCCGTTCCTTCCGGGCGGGCAATATCATTTGCCGGATAAGCAGTAAACTCACCCTTTCGCTTCCAGCTAAGCTGATCAAAACTTTTAGGTAATTGCAGCATCAGGCCATATTGATATGGTGATATATCAGCATTGGAATACTGAACCTCATATTCAATTATCAATTTCCCATCGTTTGTAAATAAATAGATCTGCTTGCCTTTACAATCAGCGTAGGCAATATTCATCGAAAATTTTAAACCTGAATCAATCTTTTGTGCAACAAGGTCACGGGCGAACAAGGTGTACAAAGGATAATTTTTAAGCGGATAAATATTGTTCTGATACGTCTCTCCAGCCACATTTGGTTTGCCGCCATCATCATCATTCATGGGTACCATACTAAAAACAGGGCCCTGGCTCAAAATCTCAGTATCACCTTTTCGTACCGAGGTAATAATTCCGGAATTTTTACTTATGCTATACTGTATGTTACCTTTTTTTACAAAATAAGCAGCCTCATTTTCTGTAAATGAAACTGCTACATTTTGATCAGCTATCTCCGTTGAATGAGCTTCTGCTTCATATTTTTCTTCATCAGCAATAAATCCCCTTGGGTCTTTAAATGTTAACTGAAGTGTTTTAAAATCAGTAGCCGGAATTTTTATAATCCCACTGCTACGTGGTAAAACATCAGCTTTTACAGTTTGAGGCTGCCCATTTAAAACCACAGTAATAGCTGCCCCTTTTAATGGAGTAAAATCATACCTGTTTTCCACCAAAAGCTCAACATATTGTTTTCCGGCAGTTGGAAATTTTATGCTTTTTATTTTAATGGGAGAATAAGCTTTTTTCACTCCCCAATACTCGGGTTTTGGCCTGCGCCAGGCATCAATTACACCCCAGGGGCCATAACCAACAATCCGCCCGTCGGGCATGTGGAAGATATCATCAATACCTGCCCATATGGCGCCCCCAAGGCAACCTTTATGGTAATACATCGAGTCATACATCGTTTCCAATGGCTTGCCATAACTACTGCGCACGCCGGGATCGGTTAGTAATTCTCTTCTGCTATAACACGAAATATGTGCATACTCACCAAAAAGAACAGGGCGTTTCATTGTATCACAGGCTGTAGGCCCGTTTGTACCAGGATAGTGATATACTGCTATATCCGCCTTACTGTGCGCATTATTGTAACCACCCCAGCACTGATCATGAAAGGTTGTGGGACGCGATGGATCTAATTGTTTTACAACCTTGTTCACCTTTGCCCACAATGGGCTCCATACCGATTCATTCCCCAGCGACCAGATGATGACAGATGGGTGATTGCGTCCGACTAATACATTTTCTACATCTGCATTAACCATATAAGGTAAAAACCGTTCGTCCTTATAATCCCACTTTTTCCAAATGGGTGACGCACCATGATTTATCCAGCATAATGATGCTTCGCTTTCAACAAACAGGCCCAACTCATCAGCAGCATTTAAAAACTCCTCTGATGGCGGGTAATGTGATGTGCGGATATAGTTACAATTGGCACTACGGAAAAGTTCAGCATCTTTCCGGTCTAATTCGGGACTAACACTTCTACCTGTAAGCGGGTAAATAGAATGACGGTTTACACCATGTAACTTCACTGATTTACCATTGACGAACAACTGGTTATCTTTAACTTCAACTTGTTTGAACCCTACATTTTGTGTTATCGACTGAACGATTTTCCCATCCAACAGCAATGAGCTTTTTAAATGATATAAGTAGGGATGTTCCGGGTTCCATTGCTCCGGCTGTTTTACACGGATTGTAGTATTTATATCACGTAAGCCGTTGGGGGAGATATTTTTTTCCAATGCTGACAGTTTTTCAAAAACCACCTTTCCCGCAGCATCTGTTAAAATGTATTGAAGCTGTGACGGTACTTCGGATAACGACTCGTTTGCTAGCTGCGATTGTAATTTTAAGTCCGCATTTTTAAATTGCGGATCAAAAACTGTTGTTGCCACATTAGACGCGATATTTGTTTCTGGCACTGCAAACAGAACTACCTTTCGCAATAAACCACCAACTGTATGTACGGCATATTGAGACGTACATGCCAGATGGTCGCTAATGGTTAATGCCTGCACCTCTACCTGTAATATATTATCACTGGATTTAAGCGCATTGGTAATATCAGCTTCAAAGCACACGAAGCTGCCCTCATGCTCCCCTACTCTAATGTTGTTAACTTTCACCAGCGCGTGTGAGCTTACACCATCAAAACGTATTTTTATACGCTGGCCTTTCCAATCGGCAGGGATATCAAGCTTTAAGCTGTATACCGCCGTTTCTCCTTCATTTACAGTAAAGCCCTGCATTTCCCATTCACCTGGCACATTAATGCTGTGTTTGGCCGCATGGCCCAGCACCTGAAAGTCCCATTTACCATTTAACGATAGTTGTGCCTGCTGTACGCCTTTTACTGCAAACGGCAACGGCGAAACGCGTGGCACTTTAAAGCCATCTACTCTATTTTGCCCGCCCCCGCAAATGGAATAAAACAGAAGTAGTAACAACAATTGATATTTATAATAAGACCTGACCTTCATTATCCTGATAGATTTGTTTGTAAATAGTATATCTGCCTGATAGACTCGGCGATTACATGATTCCGTATTTTTCAAATGCCTCTTTGACGCTCATGCCTTCTTCAATTTTTTTCTGCACCATTTTTTCGCCCCGGGCCTTTTCAATTGCAAGTTTGAATACTTGTTCTTCAATTGCCTGAGGTACGATACAAACGCCATCAATATCACCCAAAACAATATCTCCGGGGTTTATTTTTACTCCTCTTATTTCCAAAGGCACGCGAAAATCAATCACCTTACCACGTGGCGCCTGGTCTTGTGCGTAGCATCCGTAAGAAAAAGTTGGAAAGTTCAGCGCCAATATTCCATTTGTATCTCTTGAATAGCCATCAACTACAGCGCCTGCAGCGCCAAGTTTAATAGCCCTCGTACTCATTAATTCACCCCATAAAGCATAGGTAGGTGAAGCGCCGGCACAGATATATACTTCATTTTTTTTCAGATCATCCAGGGCTTCCAGCATCAATCCGAATGGTTTTTTTAAGATGGGGTTTTGATTTGCATGATCGCCAAATACATCTGCTTCAAGCACTGTCATCGCACGGCCTACCAAAAACATATCCTGACTAAGTGATTTTATTTGTGGTGGCAAAAACTGATTAAGCCAACCCAACTTGTCCATAATATCACCTACCACAGCGGTATATAGTTCTCTTCTTACGATGCTGAATAATTCATCATCGTTTTCCCATAGTTCTTTACTCATTTATTATTAAGATTATTTTTACTATTCCTGGTTTTAACAGAAAAAACGCCCAGCTTTCAGAATTAATTGACTGATAAACAAGCACATTTAACAATTTATTAAATTAAATAAATGGAGTCATGACAGCCCATTCTCGCCTCAACTTATTAGCAAATTAATTAAACTGGTTGCACAAAAGAATGAAATCTAAACCTATACGTTTCTTTTCTTAATAACCATCGCAAGGTAAAAGACAGTTTATCAGATTTCTAACACTATATTATTCAATTATTAAACTATTTTACCATCTTAATAAGTTATATATCATATTAATGATAATTTAATTATAATTACAAAACCAACACTAGGTAGTATTATCTAATTAACCCATTTACGTGAATGAAAGCATATTGAGAAATGAGTATTGGGCAAGCCTTCAGAAGAAAAAACTTAAACTATTTTAACATTTGATATAAGATATGAAAGCACAGCTAATAGATGTAGGATTATCCAGTTCAAAAAGCATTCACATCAAAAAAGTAGATGAGTTTTTTCTGAACTCCCCTTTCCACTTTCATCATTTATGTGAACTGGTATGGGTTGAAAAAAGCTTTGGCAAACGGATTGTGGGAGACAATATTGATAATTTTGATGGTGGTGACCTTGTTTTAATGGCCCCTCAGCTTCCGCATATCTGGCAAAATGACGAACTATTCTACAGGAAAAAGAAAGGGCATCGTGTTAAAGCAACCGTAATTTATTTCCCTTCTGATTTCCCATTGAATCTTACAGATGAACAAAATATCTTAAGTCCGATACAGGAACTGATAAAAAAGGCATCAAGAGGTTTAGTTTTTTATGGCACTACCAGCCAAAAGGTTTCCCAGATTCTCTCCGCTTTGTCAAAAGAAGAGGGCTTAACCAAGATCATCAATTTTCTGGAGGTGATAGATATCTTATCACATTCAACTGAATACCGGCACCTGGCAAGTATTTCCTTTAAAAATCTATACGAAGAAAAAGATACAGACCGCATCAATAAAGTATACCAATTCCTGATGCAGAATTTTTATCGTGATATTAATCTGCAAGAGGTTGCTGATCTCTGCAATATGACGCCTAATGCATTTTGTCGTTTCTTCAAAAGCAGGGTTCAGAAATCATTCACACAATTTCTGAATGAGCTACGCATAGGCCATGCATGTAAGCTCATTCAAAATGAAACATATTCTATAGCAGATGTTTGTTATGAAAGCGGGTATAACAATCTTACCAACTTTAATAAGTTTTTCAAATCGATTACCGGTTTTACGCCGTCCAAATACCGAAAAAAATCAGAGTTAGTAAATCCCGTTACAAGCAAGCCCTTAAATTATTAGCTTACCTTTGAGGTGCTATTAACTTGTTTACATGAGTGATGAGGATGCTATTTCATTGATCGGAAAGGCGGTGAGCGGCCATGAACCACAGGTCTGGGTGGATCTGGGTTGCGGCAGCGGGACGTTTACTAAGGCGTTAAATTCATTACTGCCGGTCGGAAGCCACATTATCGCGGTTGATCGAGAAAAGCAACAGTTGAATTTACCGAATGTTGATTTCCTGCGGGCGAATTTTGAGCGAGATGATTTGAAGCTTTCAGGACTGGATGGTATTTTGATGGCCAATGCGATCCATTATGTGGCGGAAAAAGCGGCTTTGATCAGGAAACTGGAACCGATGTTTACAGGCTCTCCCCGTTTTATCATGATCGAATACGATACCGACAGGGCCAATCCATGGGTGCCTTTTCCTATTCCTTTTAAGCATTTGCAGACTTTATTCGGGGCGCTTGGTTATCATAAGATCGTTAAAATCAGTGAAAGGCCCTCTACTTATCGTTCAGGGAATATGTATTGCACATTGATTGAAAAATAGTTTTAGCCTGGCTTAATTAAAGGAATGCCTGAATTCCATTGGCGAGATGCTGGTCTTAGTTTTGAAAAGCTTGCTGAAGGATTGTAAATGTTCAAATCCAAGTTCATAGGCAATCTCGCTGACGGAGAGATTGGTGGTTGAGAGTTTCTCCTTAGCCAGTTCGATTAGTTTGTTATGCAAATGCTGCTGGGTATTCTGTCCGGTTAGAGATTTGAGCAGACCGCTGAGGTAACCGGGTGAGATATTTAAGTTTTCGGCAATGTAAGTAACACTGGGTAATCCTTTTTGAGCAAGAGCACCGCTGTTGAAGTAATTTGTGAGCATATCTTCCAGTTTGATCAATATTTCATGGCTGGCGATCTTGCGGGTGATGAACTGGCGCTGATAGAATCTTTCGGAATAGGTCAGCAAGAGTTCCAATTGTGCAATGATCACGCTTTGGCTAAACCTGTCGATATTGGCATGGTACTCCTGCTCGATATTTTGCGCGAGGGTGGTAAGCATAGTTTCTTCCTTGTCAGACAGGTACAGCGCCTCGTAAACCGAGTAGCTGAAGAACTCGTATTGTTTAATGGTTTTGGCCAGCGAGGTATTCCACAAAAAATCCGGATGGATCAGGATGATCCAGCCTTCGGGCCGGTGCAGTACGCTGCCTTTGTCGATGTCCATACCAAAGACCTGGCCGGGTGACATAAAGAAAAGCACACCTTCATCAAAATCGCTGGCCTGCTGGCCATATTTAAATTTGGCGTTCTTCATCCTTTTCAGTGAGATCGAATAAAAATCATAGGTTAAACTGAATGAGCTTTCTGCCAGAGGCCTGTTCAGGTCGTCCATATGCACCAGGCTGATTAGCGGGTGTGCCGGTTTAGGCAAGCCTGCGGCGCGGTGATATTCGGTGATCGTATGGAAACGGAATAGCTGGTGGTTATTCATAACACAAGATACTTATTTTTGATGACACACTGCTGCGAACTCCTTTGCGAAATCAGCGAGTTTAACCTTACCCATTTTTGGTTGGCTCCTATGAAAGTTCTCCAGCGTTTTGCCGCTGTGCATCACCGCCTGCATTTCTACCAATGTTTCCGCCAGTTTTTCAGGCAGCTTGGCCATCTTCAATCCCTGCAGCATTTCCTTGTCCGAGAGCAGCACCCATTTTAACCAGGGTTTGCCCACCGCGCTGCCAATGATCTTTGCCGCTTCGTTACAGGTCATTTCCTCACTGCCTACGTAACGGATGGTTTTCCCTTCGGGCAATAATAGCAGTTCCTCAGCAACCGCATCAGCGATGTCTTTCGGCGATACGAAAACAATCCGGTCATCTCCGCCATAGTTCCCCATCAGCAGGCCGGTCTTGCCAGTCAGCAAGGCCCAGAGGCCAGAATAACGTAACGTCAGGAATTTGCCGATAAAACCTTTGCCTTTGATCAGGTCGATAGACTGGTAGAAATTGGTGTAAAACGAACCGGGCCGCATGATAGTAATGGAGGCGTCCAGTTCATCAAATAGGTGTTCTACGTTTTCGCCTTTGACCAGGTCAGCAGCCCAGCCACTCATCAATACGATGCGTTTAGTTTTTGCTTCCTTTAGAGCCTGAGCATAATTTTGCGCCATGCGGCGTAAATAAACACTCAGGTCGGGTTCAGTGAAGCTCAGTGGTATCATGGCATAAACCGCGTCTGCGTCTTTAAAAGTATTAGTTAAAAACTTGACGTCGGAAATCGAGCCAATGGCCGGTATCGCACCTAAGTTTTCGATAGCTACTTCTTTTTTCGGGTCGCTGCTTACCACGGTTACGGCATGACCCTGTTTAACTAATATTTCTGTTAGCGGCTGGCTGATGTTCCCTAAAGAACCCGTTACTATAATCTTCATTTTATTGGGTGTAAACGCCATTTTCAATATCCGTAAGTAAGGCCGAATGCGTAGGGTGCCAGTTCAAAGTTTCCTGCGTCCACTTGCTCGAAGACGGACAGTCGATCGCGGCCATATGGGCAAACCAGCCAAAATGCTCCCCCGCTGCTTCGGGCGTAACTGATCTTACCGGTAGATTAAGTTTTTTGCCAATAGCTTCGGCAATTGACTTTACCGTAATGGCTTCTTCGGCAGAAGCATGATAACGGGCACCTTGTGTGGCATTTTCCAAAGCCAGTCGGAATAAATGGGCAGCATCTAAACGATGCACCGCGTTCCAGCGATTCAGCCCTTCGCCGATATAAGCCGAAAAACCTTTTTCTTTTGCGATATTAACCAGTATCGGCACAAACCCATGCTTATCGTCATCTCCATGCACCGAAGGCGACAAACGCACTGACGCGGCACCTACCGAATCTCCTGTTTGCTCCGAGGCCCGCGGCCATCCCGGGTTAACAGGTGGCTTAATATCTTCAGTGGCCAGCTTTCCCGGGCTAACCAGGGCTGTGCCCGAGGTAACTATAAAGGGCCGATCAGAACCTGCCAGTACTTCACCGATGGTTTCAATGGCGATTTTATCTACCTGGCAAACTTCCGGGAACCGGGTAAAATCGTGAATAAAGCCGGCATGGATCACGCCGTCTACCTGTGCAGCGCCGCTACGCAGGCTTTCGAGATCTTCCAGATCACCCCGGTGAACTTCTGCCCCCGCATCGATTAGTTTTTGGGCCGATGCATCTGAACGGGCCAGGCCGAGTACCTCGTGCCCGGCATTTATTAATTCCTGCACAATGGCAGTACCAATGAAGCCTGTGGCTCCGGTGACAAATACGCGCATAATTGAATTCTTTTGTTTCTACAAAAATGGGCTGCTTTGGTCAACAGGATTTATCCAAATCTGCGTTTGTTTTAGCCAAAACCATAAAAAGCATACGAACATCCTGAATCGTTATATCTACTGAATACTTTTTAAACTGTATTTTACTATCAAACAAAATTCTCCATTACTAACGAACAATTTTGCACTTTGTATCAAATGGGTAATTATGATACTTCAATTTGCTCTTAATCAGGTTATCGAAACGCAAGAAGCGAAACTTGCCTCAAAAGATGCGGGTCTGAAAAGAGACGCGTTGGCAAACAATAATTTATAACTATTTTCGCATAATAAAGTAATGGAACTAGTTAACCTCATAGAAAAGTATAATGATCTTCGAATAAGCGAAGTGATCGATCATGATCGGTTTAACCTGATTGCTATTGATCATCATTCTACCCGGATCGAAGGGTCAACATTGACCGAGGTGGAAACACAGGTTTTGATCAATGAGGGACGAACTCCTAATGGGAAACCATTAGAGGAAAGCTTAATGGTTACTGATCATCATGCAGCCTTGCTTTTTACGATTGAAAACGCAAAAGCAAAAAGAGCATTGAGCATATCTCTTTTACAAGAGATTAATGCTTTAGTCATGAAAAACACAGGCAAGGTGTATAACACTATGTTAGGTACCGTGGATTCGCGAACCGGAGCATTTAGAAAAGGCAATGTCACTGCAGGTGTTTCATATTTCCCAAATTTTGACAAAGTAGAGCGTCTGACTAAGGATTTAATAAAAAAACTTAATGAGGCTATTAATTCTCCTTTATCTATAGCCGAGCAACTAAATCTTTCATTTGACGCACATTTTAGCCTTGTCAGCATACATCCGTATTATGATGGCAATGGTAGAACATCGCGACTGTTAATGAATTATATTCAAGCCTGTTATAATTTTCCTTTGGCAATCGTACAGAGTGAGAATAAAGCAGCTTATATCCAGGCACTAATTGATACTCGTCAACAAGAAAACATTGAAATATTTCGTCAGTTCATGGCTGGTGAGTATGCGTTTTTACTTAATCAAGAAATTGAAAAATTTGAGGAAATGAAAAAGCCATCAAAAGGAAAAGGCTTTACTTTCCTGTTTTAGTTAGCGACCGATTGGAGAAAAACGGTAAAGTTGTCTATGTAGTTCCGGCCCATCAATATTTATCAAAGTAATGACAGCAAAGTGCAATATGCATTTCGTGCATATTGCTTTTACCGACCCTGTTTGGAAGGAATTACCCAGGAGTCCTCTGTAGTTCAATCCGCTGATGTTAAAAAATACGACCCGGAATGCAGCGAAAAATTATTCGACAATCTTACTTCTTCTATATACTGCTGGAGTCAGCCCCGTTTTTGATTTAAAGATCCGGTTAAAGGCCGATTCCGACTGATAACCGACGCTTGCTGCAATTTCTGATATATTGCTGTTATTCGTCGTTAATAGCTTTTGGGCTTGTCTGATGCGCCAATTGGTAAGGTAGCTCAACGGCGTTTCATGCACTAATTTTTTAAACCGGTTAAAGAAAACAGAACGTGACATACCAATCTCCGATGCAAGAGATTCCAGCGTCCAGTCGTTTTGGGGTGAATCCTGCATCAGTTTGAGTGCCTTGCTGATCCTTGGGTCGCTTAATGCGGAAAGAAAACCACTGCCGGGAGCAGCCTGCTCTAAATATGCCCTTATGATATTGATAAACATAATTTCCGATAGGTTTTTCAGCATTACGCTGCTTCCCGGCTTTTCGTTATTGAGTTCTTCCAACATTAATTGCGTAACCTGCTTTAGTAACAATTGATTTTCTGTCACATATTGCCTGATATGAATAATTGGGGGCAAATCCTTTAGAAATGGGTGCGGGGGCTGATAATCAAATTCAAAATGGCCCGCTATAAGGGTAGTTACGTCGCCGCCGCCGTTAAAAACATTTACCCCTGCTCTGCGGGCCTTAACAAATTCTGGCGAGGGCATGCGTAAACTGGTAGATTTATCTGCTATCCAGTGGGCGCTTCCGTGAGGAACAAATACCAGATCGCCCTCGGCCAATTCTATGATACTGCCATCGGGTGACCCAATAGTACAGTTGCCACTTACCAACCGCCAGAATTGCGAATTCTCATCCTTAACAATATCCAGTCCCCATGGGGCCGCAAGGGGAAACTTGCTATAAACAACACTTCTGAGTCTGGTTGCCTCTAATACGGTACTTAAAGCGTCCATCTTTATAAATTGATACGATTAGACAAATATACAACACTTTTTAACGCTTTAAGTATTGAATAACAGGATAGCTTTGTATTATTAAATAATCAAAGAAAAATGACAACTCAGGAATTAGCCAATCGCTACTATGATCTTTTTCAACAAGGGCAGGTGGCTGAAATTTATCAACAATTTTATAGCGCCGATATTGTTTGTACCGAACCCGAACATGCCTTGGCAATTGGTGTGCCTACCATAACCAAGGGTATTGAAGCGGTTTTAGCAAAGTCGAAAGCCAGGCAGGAAATTATAGCAGAAGTACACAGTTTCTTTTGCAGCGAACCGGTGATTGGCGGCGACTACTTTAGCGTGGCTATGGGAAGGGACATGACCTTAAAAAATGGTCAGCGGTTACAGTTAGCAGAAATTGCAGTTTTTGGCGTAAAGGACGATAAGATAATATCCGAAACCTTTTTTTATTAGCATCAATTAAAACTAATTGAATAGTAAACTATTTGCCATGTGCAGCAAATATTTAAAAATGTGGTTCGAGTTCTGCTCCCGCTACAAAGTAATTTAAGAAGGCTTTTAGATTAAATTCTAAAGCCTTTTTTATTTAGTACCCAATTCTCCCTAAAGTGAATAGGTATCTAATTCGGTACACTATTCCTGTAATCCGAGAAACTACCATCGACTATTATATCGGAAGATTGAGGCACTATTAGTCTGGAGTTGTAAACTTCGGATAGCGGAGGTGACGTTTTTTTCCGGTCGTCACAGTTATGTGTCCGGTCGTCAAAAATATTTCGGCACTCAACGGTTAGCCTATTTCTTTACATTAAAACACATAAATTATGGAAACCACACAACGTCAAACCTATCTCGACTGGCTCCGCATATTCTCTATACTGGGCGTATTGCTGTTCCACTCGGCTATGCCATATGTTTCGGAAGAATGGTGGCATATCAAAAACCACGATACCAGTAACCTGCTCATGGAATCTAACTTTTTCCTGCATCTTGTCCGTATGCCGCTGCTGTTCTTTATTTCAGGCACGGTGAGCTATTATATGATGCAGAAACGCAGTAGCCTTAGCTTTATCGGATTGCGCTTTCGCAGGCTGTTTATTCCGCTTGCAGTAGGTATGTTCGTTATTGTGCCGCCGCAGATCTATATGGAACGCCTAAATAACGGTTACACTGGCAGCTATTGGGAGTTTTATAAAACAGTGTTCAATTTTGTGCCTTACCCAAAGGGAAGTTTTAGCTGGCACCACCTTTGGTTTATTGCTTACCTGTTTGTGTATGACATTATTTTTGCGCCGTTTTTTGCGTGGATGACATCGCCAAAGAGCGAAGCATTCAGAAACAAATTGGCTGTATTGGCCGAAGGTAAATGGGTATATATGTTAATGTTGCCTGGCGTATTATGGTTTGTTTTTGTGACTAAAGATTCCCCGGAAACCAATAACCTGGTGCAGGACTTGCCATATTTTGTTTATTGGTTATTGTTTGTACTCGGTGGATTTATCTGCATTACCCAACCCAAATTGATGGACAGCCTGGAACGCAACCGGCGCTTTGCGCTTACCATCGGGTTCCTGGCTTTCTTACTGATCGATATCCTGCGTTGGAACAAAATCGAGCCCGAACATGAGCGCTGGCCGTTTGACAACAGCGGGTTAATGTATGACGTCTTTTATTCGTTGTGGCCTATAGTGGCCTGGGCTTGGGTACTGGCACTGGTAGGATACGGCAAACGCTACCTGAACAGAAAGCTAAAGGTCTTAAATTACCTCAACCAGGCTGTGTATCCCTTCTATATCCTACATCAGACGGTGATCGTGATATTGGTTTATTATATTGTTCCGCTGCATGAGGATGTGCTGATTAAATATATTTATACCGTTGGCTTCACCTTCTTTATAACGATGGGCCTGTACCATTTGCTGATAATGCCTTTCCCTGCTATGCGGTTTTTGTTTGGTATGAAACCAGCGGCGAAGATAAAGTCGACAGTAGCGCCTGGACCTGAAAATGTTGAACAATCGATATTGATCTCCGCTTAATTTTTATAACTTGAACTAATGAAATTTTTCAGAAAATATATTTTCCCTGCGCTGTACGGTTTGCTGGTTTATTTTACAGTGAGGTTACTGCACGATACAGATATAGGCTTTCATTTTTGGAAACGGGATTGGCGTATAAATGCTGTAGAATTGACCTGTTCCATATTGGTTGGTTACTTAGGGATAACACTTTTTGAATGGCTTTTCAAGTTTTATGACAGGAGATCGCCGGTTCAGTTAAGTTATAAAAATGTGTTTAAGGAACTGGCTATATTTATTGGTGCTAACCTTGTATTGGTAAATTTTGTGTTTGTTCCGATGGATACGGCATTACACCAGGCCTGGATACCTTGGGCAGATATTGCTGATATAAACATGATACCTACGTTTTATGCAGTTATTTACTATGGCATAGCGCGCAGCAACACCTATCTGCGCGCATTTGTAAATAACAAAATTCAGTTGGAGAAGATCACTAACGATCATTTGCAAACCGAACTAAAATTCCTCAAATCGCAATATCATCCACACTTTCTCTTCAACGCGCTGAATACTATTTATTTTCAGATGGACGAGGATGTGGAAGGAGCAAAACAAAGTATTGAGAAATTTTCTGAATTGCTGCGCTATCAGCTATACGATCAACAACAACAGGTACCGATAAGCAGCGAGATGGAGTATTTGAAAAGTTTTATCGACCTGCAAAAAATACGCAGTACAGATAAGCTGAAACTGGATTTGAAATTTGATAAGGCATTGAACGGACAGCTGGTTTACCCGCTATTATTTCTACCCTTGGTGGAGAATGCTTTTAAGTTTATTGGGGGCGATTATGAAATGAAGGTTAGCACCGAAGTAGAAAGTAAAGAGATCGTCTTCAAAGTAGAAAACTCCGTGCCTGATTTCCAGGAAAAGCTGAATAAAACCGGTGGCATAGGGCTGGAAAACCTGAAGCGGAGGCTTGACTTGCTTTATCCCGGCAAACATTCATTTATGGCGCAAAAACTGGGGGACAGCTTTGTGGCCGAATTAAGATTGAACTATGAATAACATCAACTGCATCATAACTGATGACGAGCCTTTTGCCCGCAAAGGCTTGCAGGGTTATGTGGAAAAAACAAGTTTTTTTGATCTGAAGGGAATGTGTGAAGATGCCATGCAGTTAAGCGATATGCTGCAAAAACAGCCGGTTGACCTGCTGTTCCTCGATATCCAAATGCCGCATATTACCGGGGTAGAATTTATACGGGCATTATCCAATCCGCCTAAGGTGATCTTCACCACCGCATTTGAACAATACGCCTTGCAGGGCTTTGAGCTGGATGTGATCGACTATTTACTAAAACCTATCTCATACGACCGCTTTCTGAAAGCTGCCTGGAAGGCACGCGATTATTTCGCACTTCGTGAAAATAAAACGGATACATTCGGTTCGTATATGTTCGCCAAGTCAAACGGCAGGTTGGAGAAGATCAATTTTGATGAGATACTGTTTATAGAAGCGATGGAGAACTACGCATCCATTCATTTAGAGAACAGAAAGATCATCATCCACACCACCTTTAAAGCACTGTTGGAAAAACTGCCCGCTAACCAATTTCTGCAAACGCATAAATCCTATATTGTTGCCATTGGTAAAGTAGAAAGCATCGATGGCAATACCATTCACATCAAAAAGTGCCAGGTGCCCATCAGCAAATATATGCGTGAAGCGGTTTTGGGGCAGATTATAAGGTAATAGCGCTGTAACACATTTGTAATACAATCCGTGTACAATTCAACAAAAAAACCTGTAAATCCCATCATCGGTGGAGGCCGATGAAGTGTTACTGTTAGGTCAAAACACTGCGTTTAGAAGCCAAAAAAGGCCGTTTCTCTTGCGAGAAACGGCCTTTTTACTTCAAGTGCGCCCACCTGGGCTCGAACCAGGGACCAAAAGATTATGAGTCTTCTACTCTAACCAACTGAGCTATAGGCGCGAAATTAGTTTATCGGGATAAACTACTAAACCGTGGTATTTATGTTTAAAACAATGTTTACCGCTATTCAGGCTGCAAATGTAGAAATTTTTAATTTATACAGAAATGAAATTTGAAATTTTTAACGTCGGGGGGCCATTATTCTCTGATTTTTAATCGCCAGGTTGCCCGTATGCGCCCTACGGCTGACATTTTAGTCCGCTGATCGGGAGTTGAATTCTTCAGGAGATAACTTAAAGCAGTTGATTCTGTGTAATCAGCTACGGCCTCTTTATCAATTACAAACCTGGCATCATAAAAAAACTCTTCTGCCGCCTCAAAACTATCAAACTTATTTTCCTCAATCCGGTGCTGCTCAAAAAATTGGGTCAACTCATCATTCATCTTAAGTCCCGCATTTAATTTTTCTGATTTTATGTATATATCAGCGGTTATCCAGTATCCCCCATGCTGTTCTAATATACCATGAATGATCTTTAATAATTCCTTTTTCTCTTTCACATCCAGATATACCAGCAGACCTTCGTTTACAATTACTATTTCCTCTTCATCAAAGTGATCTGTAATTTTTCTGAATGCATCCTTATTAAGGGCATTTAATGGCAATATTTCCAGTTTGCCTTTTAAGGGCTTTCCGACCTGTTTTAAGGCATTTGTAAAGCCTTCTTTTAGTTTGATCACATTATCCAGATCAGTATCTATATAATGCACATCACGTTCCTGCAAAGCGGCCAAACCACGAAATGAAAACCCAGATGACAGCTCCAGGATATTTTTGGCTGGCAGATCATTCAGTAACTGGTCAATACTTTGATACCGGCTTTCAAAATGTAGTAGCCTTGCCCAAAAGCCAATTTCTGTATTTTCATAGTCAGGTTTATATATCTCTGGCGATACCATCAATCCAGCAGCTTCCCTGGCAAACGGAATGGATGTTAGCCCTTTAAGCAACAGCAATGCCCTTGCCGACGGACTTATGCTACTATAATCACGGTTTGCTGAGTTTGTCTCAATTTCCATGCTATCTGTAAGCTAATTTTCGTAGAATTGTTGGTATAAAACTATTAAATTTCTACCAATGCAAAACATCAAAAACATCATATTTGACTACGGCAATGTAATTTTTAACATCAATTTTGCACAGGTGCAGGATGCCTGGAAAAAACTGGGTATTAACAACGCCGATGACTTTTATGGGCACCGGCATCAGGACCCGGTATTTAACCTGCTTGAGCGCGGCGAAATAAGCCCTGCGGGCTTCAGAGCGCGTATAAGGGAGCTAACTAACAAGCCCGGACTTACTGATGAGCAGATCGATGATGCCTGGAATGCCATATTTGTTGGTATACCACAGGGTAATCATGAACTATTGTTAAAACTAAAAGATAAATACCGCACGTTCTTATTGAGTAATATCAATGCTATCCATTACGACTATGTCCACCGCTATTTAAAAGATGAATTTGGCATGAACAATAATGAGGGACTTTTTGAAAAAACCTATTACTCGCACCTTACCGGCAAGCGCAAACCCGAACCAGAGATATTTGAGCAGGTATTAAACGAAAATAACCTTAATCCTGCCGAAACATTGTTTATTGATGATAGCCCACAGCATTTAGAGACTGCAAAGAAACTGGGGATACAAACCTTTTTAATGACTGCTCCGGATACTATTCAAAAGTTTTTTGAACGTGAGAAGTTGGTTTAGTTTTAGAAACACACCCCTTCCCCTCTTAAGAGGGGAACCAACCTCACTAGCTGCTGCCGCGAGTTTAGCGTAGCGTAACTCGTGGTGCGGCATTGTTAAAGCTTCCAGCTTTAACAACAAACATAAAAAAAGCCCGGTAATGATACCGGGCTTTAATATTTTAACAAAGCCTTATTAAGCTACTTTCAACTTCTTCAAGTCTGATTTTTCGAATTTCTCATGCGCATAATCCAACGTTACGGTTAGTTGTTTCACATCCTTTTTAGATGGGAACTCAAACATCGCGTCAATCATTATCGCTTCGCATATTGAGCGTAAACCACGTGCACCTAACTTAAACTCCATTGCTTTATCAACAATAAAATCCAACACTTCGGTATCAAAGTCAAGCTTTACACCTTCATATTCAAACAATTTTTTGTATTGTTTAAGTAAGGAGTTTTTGGGCTCGGTTAATATGTTGTGCAACGCTTCCCTATCCAGCGGATTAAGGTAAGTTAATACCGGTAAACGACCAATCAGCTCAGGTATCAAACCGAATGATTTCAGATCCTGAGGCGTGATGTATTTGTAAAGATTTTTAAGGTCAACCTCGCCATCATCACGTTTCATTTTGTAACCAACGGTTTGTGTACGCAGGCGGTTTGCTATTTTACGCTCAATGCCATCAAAGGCACCACCGCATATAAATAATATGTTGCTGGTATTAACCGTGATCATTTTCTGATCCGGATGCTTACGGCCACCCTGTGGTGGTACGTTAACCATTGTACCTTCTAATATTTTCAACAAAGCCTGTTGCACACCTTCGCCACTTACATCACGTGTGATAGAGGCATTATCGCTCTTACGTGCTATCTTATCAACCTCATCAATATAAACTATACCTCTTTCGGCAGTGGTTACATCATAATCGGCTGATTGCAGCAAACGTGTTAATATGCTTTCTACGTCCTCACCTACATAACCGGCTTCGGTTAATACGGTGGCATCGCAGATACAGAAAGGTACATTTAATATTTTAGCAAGTGTTTTGGCAAGCAGGGTTTTACCTGTGCCTGTTTCACCTACCATTATAATGTTTGATTTTTCTATCTCTACCTCATCCTTGTCAATACGCTGGTTTAAGCGTTTGTAGTGGTTATATACTGCTACCGATAATATCTTTTTAGCATCATCCTGACCAATAACATACTGATCAAGGTGACCTTTTATTTCGGCAGGCTTTAATATACCCGGTGTTGAAGGAGAGGCTTTTACCTTACGCACTTTCAGCTCTTCAGCTAATATTTCATTGGCCTGGTTAACACATTTATCACAAATATGCGCATCAAGACCGGCTATTAGCATCAGGGAGTCCTGTTTACCGGCGCCGCAAAATGAACACCTGATCTCCTTGCTGTTTTTATTCATCTGATTTCCTTTTGTTTAATCAAAAATAACTAATTGATAATTGAATACGAAATGTATTGCAAATTGTTTCAATTTCAACCAGTTATTTTTATCTAATTATAAATTATTTAGCTTTTGTGTGATTACCACGCAAAATTTCATCAACCATACCAAACTCTTTTGCTTCTTCAGCAATCATCCAATGGTCACGATCCGATGCATCCCATACTTTCTCAAATGGCGCGCCGCTATGGTCAGCTATGATCTGGTACAATTCTTTTTTCAATTTGGTAATTTCATGATAGGTAATCTCTATATCAGATTGCTGGCCCTGCGCACCGCCTGATGGCTGGTGAATCATTACCCTGGCATGTGGCAATGCAGCTCTTTTACCATTGGTACCTGCACATAATAATACTGCCGCCATTGAAGCTGCCATACCTGTACAAATTGTAGCTACATCATTTGATATAAATTGCATAGTATCATAAATACCTAAACCAGCATAAACAGAGCCACCCGGAGAGTTAATATAGATCTGGATGTCACGTTTGCTATCTGCCGATTGTAAGAACAGCAATTGAGCCTGAATTATGTTTGCGATATTTTCATAAATCGCATCGCCAAGAAAAATAATACGATCCATCATTAAACGCGAGAACACGTCCATCTGAGCTACATTTAACTGGCGTTCCTCTATGATATAGGGTGTCATTGAGGTTGGAAGTGATGCTGATTGGGCAACTCCTGTAATATATTTATCTACGTAAAGGCTGTTAATACGGTGATGTTTAACAGCGTATTTTCTGAATTCGTTTTTATCGATACTGTCCATGATTTGTTATTTATCCTTGTTATGTAAATTGGCGGGGTTTAATCGCCCTAATATAGTTTTTACTTCAATAAAATTTAAACCATAAAGTTTTTTTAAAGTAAAATTATTTGGATCAGCTTAGTCCGGAAGTCAGAAAGTCCGAAAGTCGGAAAGTAAAAAAGCAGTTTTGAGCTTTCGGACTTCCCGTCTTACGGACTTTCTGACTAAGGTCTTAAAAATATTAATGCTTATGCTCTGCTACTAATTTGCTGAAATCAGTAAACAGAATATCCTTATCATTTAAAGTAACAACGCTTTTAATGTAATCAAATACCTTAAGCGCTTTTAATTCTTCAAATATCTTGTTGGCATTTTCTTTTGTCTGTAAGTACTGTACTGTGTACTGGGCTAATTGCTCTTCGGCAATTGGCTGCGGACTGTACATCTGGAACTGCTGAGCCAGGCGTTGTTTTGCAAGGGCAAATACTTCGTCATATTTTATGTCGATGTTTTGATCCTTAATGATCTTGTTCTCGATCAATGTCCATTTAAGGTTTTTTGCAAAATCACTATAACCACCTTGTAATTCATCATCGCTCAATTGCTCATTGGTGGCTTTTAACCAGCGTTTCAGAAAATCGTCAGGCAAATTAAAGTCAACTTTATCTAACGCATAATGATATATCTCGTCCTGTAATTTACGCTCAGCATCCTGCTGCATCATAGTTTCAAGCTCTTCAGTTATCTTAGCTTTAAACTCCTCTTCAGTAGTTACTACACCTTCACCAAATAATTTATCAAAGAACTCCTGATTTAAATCACTTTCCTCTAAACGGTTAATGTTCTTAACTGTAAGGCGGAATTTTGATTTCAGATCAGCGGCTGCATCTTCTTCTATCTTTAATAAACCTGCAACTTTAGCTGCATCGTTATTAAATGCTTTCTGAATATCAAACACTACTTCGGCTCCTTTTTGTAAACCTATCAGTTCTGCCTTTATGCCGGCATCCTGTATTTGGTCTAACCTAACCGATGTAGTATTGCTTATCCCATCCTCAAAAACAGAACCATCTGGTGAAAGTTGAACTAATTCTGAATAAAGCACATCATCACCTGCCGATAAGTCAGGATTTGTCATTTTGCCATAGCTTTTGCGGATATTTGTTATGCGCGATGCCAGCGTTTCGTCATCAACTTTGATAATATATTTGGTTATTTTATCTTTTGATGAAAAATCGATATCAAATGCAGGGGCCAAACCAACTTCGTAGTTAAATTCAAAGTTATCGGCGAAATCCCAGTTATATTCTTTGCTATGATCAACTTGTGGCAATGGCTGACCCAAAACCTCTAATTGCTGCTCATTTATGTAGTTATTCAGTGTATCTGATAGTAAATTATTGATCTCATCAACCAAAATACTCTTTCCGTACATTCTTTTTATATGAGCGGGAGGAACCATTCCAGGACGGAATCCAGGGATCTTTGCTTTTTTAGCTTGATCCTTTATAGCTTTATCAACACGTGGCTGGTAATCTTCAGGGTTAAGGTTGATCTTTAAGATCGCATTCAGGTTATCAATTTTTTCCTGTGAAATATTCATCTTTTGCGGCTATTTTAGTTAATCGTTTGTTGTATAGTATACATACTATAATAACTATACCAATTTTAGAGGCGCAAAGGTATTAAAAAATTGTAAAGTGTGAAAGCAGTGCAAATGAGAAATTATGAGAATCATTTTTAAGGCTCTCCTCATATTTTTTGGCTGAAGCCTCTTTTCTATTTGAATTTAGCCGTTGGCTGAAGCCAAACGGCAATGAATTGGGATTACCCCATTCAAGTGCCCACGCTCCACCGCCGGTTCAAGCGTCCACGCTTGAACTTAAAATATTGATGAGCGTCCACGCTCATATTTATTAAACGAGCTAGGACGCTCGTATTTGCTATCACTCAAGTGTGGACACTTGAACTGGTGAGGTATGATGAATAAACCATTACCAACAACTATCAGTTAACTATTTTATGACTAACCGGTTTTATCGATTTCAAATAGGCATATATTGCTTTCAGGTCCGCTTCACTCATCCCGCTGTAATCATACCATGGCATTGGGCTTATGGCGTGCGCATTTTTTTGCTTTGCCCCTGCCGAATCGGTATAGGACTTAAACCTGTTAACAAAAGCCTCCCTTGTCCAGTTACCGATACCTGTAGCTTTATCGGGTGTGATGTTTGCCGAATAATAGGATCTGCCCTGGATCTTAAAATCGCGCCCGCCGGCATAATCCATCCCATGGATGATCTTTCCATTTTTTAATGGCGAATGGCAGCCGCCGCAAGCTGCTTCATTTATTATATATGCCCCGTATTTAATAGTATCGCTTTGCGGGGGTATCTCACCTAAGGAGGCTTTGTGCGGCATAGTGTACACCAGTATGTTCAATGGAAAATCCAACTGCCTTTTCGGATACGGACTGGTTACTATTGGTGTTAACTTACGCAAATAAGCAATAATAGAATACAAGTCTTCCCTGCTCATTTTTGAATAATAATCCCATGGCATAAGCGGGAATATAGCCGAACCATCCTTGCGCTCGCCGGTAGTAATTGCGCGGAATAGTTCACCGTCCGTCCAGTTTTTTAAATTATGCGGTGTGATGTTGGGTACATATATAACACCAGGCAAACCATCATCGCTTGAATCAAATTTATCACCACCCGCGCCGAACTTATCCGGCTCAATAGCACCAATAGATTTCGACCAATCGCGCTGCGAATGGCAATCCATACAAAGCGATACATGATTGGCCAGGTACTTACCGCGCAGCACCCGTTGCGGGGTTATGGCTATGGTTATATTTTCAGGCTTGCCAACACTGGGCAATGCTAATGTGATGTAGGATACCGCTATAACGGCAATTAAAACAACTGCTATAACTAGGTACAATAATCCTTTTCCAATTTTCTTCATGACAGGTTTTAGCGTTGACGGTTAAGCTTCAACTCCTTAAATATAATTACTTTCCATATAATCCAAAACAACCATACCATTTATCTTCAAATAGTTACAGACTTTTTATTATAAGTTAACCAAACATCCGTAAAACAAAAAAGGCCGGAATATGACCCCGACCTTCAACATTATATAGTATAATAATTAATCTACCTTCTCTACCGATGAAGCTCCCGACTTATCATTGGTCACGCTTGCTGGATTGCCTTTGTATTTTACTTCAGATGCGCCGCTGCTATGTATTTCAAGCGAGTGCAGCACATTTATCTGGCACTCCCCTGCTCCCGATGTGCTGATATAGTAATTGCCGACAACAAAATCATACGCATGTACCTTGCCAACACCACTTATGTCGATATGGTGTGAGCTGGCCTGACCTGTAAGAAATAATTCTCCAGCCCCGCTGGTTTCTGTAGTTACATTGGCCGCATCCAGGTCGAGGGTTATTTTACTGGCACCGCTGGTGCGGAAAGCAATATCCTTGGTAACAATTTTACCCTCAGCAGTAACCTCAATAGCACCCGAGCCTTTGATTTCTTCCAGATCACGTATACCTACATGCACAATCATTGGGCCGCCGTTGCATATATTTTTTTTAGTGTGGATATGCAGCACGCCGTCACTCACATTGGTTTTAACATATTTAAGCAGGTTATCATCGGCCGTAATAGTAAGCTTTGTTGAACTATCCTGCTTGAGCACCAGGTTAAACCCACCCGATATATCAAGCTTAGTAAAACTGGCTACATTACGCGTTTCGCTGGTTTGGTGGCCCGAGCCGTGTACACAACCAAACCTGCACGATGATGCTCCCACCGCTATTGAAACTCCTGCTATAAACAGGATGATATAATTAAATGCCTTTTTCATGATGAGTAGTTTATTGTTATTTGAGTTTATATGACCCCTAATATACAAAGGATGTTACATTTATAAATAAAAAAAGCTACGGCCCGTGGGTCATAGCTCCTGATATATGATTGAACTTTTGCAAAAGTGCTGATTATAACTCGGCCAACTCGTCGCTTTGAGTTTTGTGGGCTTTTATTACTTTAACTGTTTTTGTTAAATGCTCGGCCACCAGTTGTGATTGGTTTACAGTAGTAATATTGCTGTATTTTAAATCGCATTCGCTAACATTACCTGCAAGATCGGCTTTGGCATGATCATTTACGTTGATGTTGGCGCTGTAAGCATCAAGGTCAAGCTGGGCTGATGCGTTATCATACAAGGCAACATCTAAACCTATCTCAGCTAATTTACCGAATGATTTAACTACTGAGTTATCATAAGCACTGATGCCTCTCAAATCTTTAGCAGTAACCCATACTACCAATTTTTCGGCTTTGTATGATGAGATCCTTAAAGTACCGTTCACATTTTGTACTACAGCGTTTTCTCCATAGTAGCGGTTGTAAACTTTTACTGCATCGGCTGAGCCGTCTGATACAAATACTTCTACGTTTCCGCGTACTTCGATATTATTGATCTTGCTTACGCTGGTTAAAGTGGTGCTAACTTCTTTATTGTTTTTAACGGTAGCTGCGTTAGTGAAATTTACTGTTCCAAAAGCTAATGCTGCAATAGCTATAAGGGTAAATACTTTAGTTTTCATGATATTTATTTTTTTGATTGTCAATTTGTTGTGATTCATTTCTGTTATTAAATACACCAATAAGACAGACACGCGCAGGCAAACGTTACAGCTACATTTGCTCTAATAGACGTACACCCTGATTATATCGGTAAGCCCGGTAAAAACATCGGTGAAATGCGGAAAAAATTTATTGAATTGATATGCAAATGTGCGGATATGCAGATGTGCAGATGCAAAAAGATCCCTCATTGAGAGGTGTTAGGGGGGTATGCGTTATATAGAACTATAGACTTCCCCAAAAAACGTCATGCTGAACTTGTTTCAGCACCCCACACTCTAAGTTACCATTATGCAGATCATCCTCCTTCTGGTGAGTTCCCGAAACAAGTCCCGGATGACGATCACTTCTCAAAACGTTATCATTAGAAACGAAGCAATCCCCAACTATACAGAGCGGCTCTGCTAATTGGGGATTGCTTCGTACCTCGCAATGACGAGTAGAAGAGCATTGTGGGTATTAACTCTTTAATTACTTGGCGGGCAAATCTGCATAAAAGTAACTACGCTACTACCTTCGTATGATTGTATATCGCCGGTTGGGCAGGCTACACTGTAATCCCTGTAAGTTAGGTTGCGGGCGGCATCGCGGTTTTGCCAGCCAGTGTTGGCATTTTGCTGTACCCAGGTAAGGTATTGCTTTTGGCCGCCATCATTTATAAGCATCATAATATACTGCGCAAATATTGATTTCATTACCCCCTGCTCATTAAAATCGCCTTCGGCAGGTAATAAGCCATTGGTACACATGTTATTTTTGGTATAATCGGCATAAGCTGTGGCATCGGTAATATATGATGCATCTTTTGTCACATCATACAGCATAACCGCAGCGCCAATTGCTGTACCCTGGTTATAGGTATAATCCTGGTAACCGGGGGCACCATTACCTATTTTATGATCGGCTACCTCACCATTGGCAGGATTAACCAAATTCGTCTTCGCCCAAGCGTAAATCGACTTTGCTTTTGCCAGATAAGTAGTATCCTTAGTGATCTGGTACAAACGTACAGCAGCAATTACCGTAGGATAATTTATACAGGCGTTTTTACCGCTGTGCTGAAAATCCCAGAACATACCACCATCAACCGGGTCGTATGAACCTGCCCATACGTGGTTAAAACCAGCTATTGATTGTTGCAGATAGGTGGCATTACCCGTTAGCTGATTGGCCCGGGCCAGCGCGGTTACCCACCACATCATATCATCATAAATAAACCAGTCGGTAGCATTGCTCCAGTTATAGTTATCGTACTGAGTTACGGCACCAGCATATATATTATTGATCATGGTCATTTGGGCAGGATCGTTAGTACGTTGATATACATCCATGGCCAGGTCCCAATAAATAGCCTGTGTCCATATAGCGCCTAAACTACTTTTGGCTGTTGAGCTATAATACAGTTTGGCCGATGAACTATAGAAATACTTGTTAAAAGCCGCATAAGCGGTAGTGGCATCAGCAGCGGTAAAGTTTTTGGGCGGAGCGGTTGTTGTAGTTTTTACCGGGGTGAGGTTTTGCGGCGGCGGCAGGTAACTGGTGCTTTTATTACAACTCATTGTAACAAAGCCTAAGGCGATAAGTAAAGTGTTCATCATGTTTTTCATGGTAAAGGTTTTTCCATTACCATAGCTGGTAAATGTTGTTTTCATAATTAATACGGTTTATGTTTAATTGGTTATGGTTATGCCACGTGAAAGGGGTAACCAGAGGACAAGGATAGTCCGGAGGTATTAAAAAATGGGTTAATAAACCGGTTAACTGCTTATTAAATTTATTAAGCGGCAATAAAAAATCGTTTGATTTATCTATTGAGTCGCATGGTATCGCTCATAGCCGCTAAGGCCTATTTGTTTTGTCTTGATACAAAAGAAACAAAAAATCAAGTCAGCAGAAATGCTTCTTTGCCGCACAAGGCCATTGTCCTGCAAATCAGGCAAAACCTGGGCTGCTATATTTTTACCCTGCTGTCGCTACACACCTGGCCTTTACGCTTTTGTAAAAATCTGCTATGTCCTGCCGGTCTCAAGGCCACCAGCGTTTTGCCTGCTTTCACCCGAAGCTGTTCTACTGACAGAAGAAAGAAGGAACCTCACCACACTTTTCATAAGGAAAGAACTTTAATTGAACCGTAATTAAAAGCGGGTAAAGGCCCGACAAAAAGCGCGGGCCTGGGTGTTTTGCCTGTGGGCGGAAGGATCTTTTTGTCTTGATCTTTGGTTACTTTGGATCAAGCCAAAGTAACTAGTGTCGTGTCAATCATAAAATGTCGCTAGTCATGAGCCTAAAGTCTTGAGTCAAAATTCAAAAAGAACGAAATATGGCTTTAGACTTACGACTAAAGACTGTTGACTTGACACTAGGGCTCCGCGCCCATGAGCGGCTTCATGCGATATTCAAACATGCAAGTCCACTTTGCACAGTCGGGGATTGCTTCGTACCTCGCAATGACGCTTAATGAGATTTAACTGGGTTACAAATAATACACCACCCCATCACTCTTAATCTTCCCGGCATCAAGCAACATACGGATAGTTTCAATACGCTCCTTTTCAACCCCATTTTTAAGGCTGGTGATTAGTTCTGAAGCATCAAGTGATGATATGCTGAGTAATTCTACTATTTCATTAGTGATCACATCGCTTATCTCGTCGGCATTGCGCTCACGCTTTTCTTCGAGGCATATATCACAGATGCCGCATTTGGGGGCATTGGTTTCATCAAAATAAGCTAGTAGCATCTGACTACGGCAACGGCGATGCAACAAGTAGGCAAATACGGCCTCAATTTTATTGCGGTAATTAGCCTTACGGGTTTCAATATAACCTTTATTAATATACAGGTTATCAGCATCCATGCGGGGCTTTAGCCAGGTTACCTGCGGATGATCTGTTTGGGGCAGGTAGTTCAATACACCATATTCCTGCAACTTATTAAGCCCTTCAATAACCTGTTGGGTGTTCATATGGGTACGTTTGGAAAGATCGAACTCCCGCAATCGCACATAATCATCAAACGCCCCACCATAAGAGCGCAGCAACGCTTTTATAAATGGATCCCAGCCGGGGTTTTGAATCTGGAAGTTATATAACTGCTCATTAAATACTTCGAACCTGAAGCGCGAGGGCAGAAAAACACTCTCGTTAAAGCTCACATATTCGTCCTGCTCTAAAAACTTAAGGGCGCTGAGGGTTTTAATAGCATCCAGTTTATAGCGGGCACAAAAATCGCCAATATCCAAATCGAAGCTAATGCCCGCCCCCGCTCCATATGCCAGCTGGTAATAGTTGGCCAGGCAATGGTATATGCGCTTGATCTCCTCTATCGATGGAAAGTTCAATTCAAATTTCTTTTCTTCTTTATACCTGTCGGCCGGACTATACAGTAGCACCGCATAGGCCTTTTGCTCGTCGCGCCCTCCCCTGCCAGCCTCCTGATAGTAGGCCTCCAAACTCTCTGGCAAATCCTTATGGATCACAAAGCGTACATCAGCCTTATCAATCCCCATCCCAAAGGCACTGGTCGCTACAATAACGCGGGTATGGTTCCTGATCCAATTATCCTGTTTTTTGGAGCGCACTTCAACACCCAGACCTGCATGATAAAAATCGGCTTTGATACCATTATCATTATAAAATCTGGCTATTTCGGCGGTTTCCTTACGGCTGCGTACATATACAATACCGCTGCCTTTTACACCTTTGGCTATATCAAGCAGCTTGCGCAGCTTGTTTTCCTCGCTCATCACCACATAGCTGATATTGCGGCGCTCGAAGCTTTTTTGAAAAACGTTTGGCTTGGTAAATCGTAGTTTTTGTTGGATATCTTCCCTAACCTCGGCAGTAGCGGTAGCAGTAAGTGCCAGTACAGGCACATCCGGGTGTAACTCACGCAGATCGGCAATATGCAGGTACGGCGGCCTAAAATCATAACCCCATTGCGATATACAGTGCGCCTCATCAACGGCAATCAGGTTTACCTTCATGTATTTGATGCGTTCCTGCACCAACTCTGATAGTAAACGCTCAGGCGAGAGATATAAAAATTTAACCGGATTATAAATACAGTTATCCAGTGCCAAATCAATCTCGCGCTTGCTCATCCCCGATACGATGGATACAGCATTGATACCTTTGGCTTTCAACCCTTCTACCTGGTCTTTAATCAAAGCTATTAATGGCGATACCACAATACATATCCCCTCTTTAGCCAGGGCAGGTATCTGAAAACATACCGACTTTCCCCCACCTGTAGGCAGCAGCGCCAACGTATCATGCCCCAGTAATACGGATTTTATGATCTCCTCCTGCATAGGCCGGAAGTTATCATGGTTCCAATATTGTTTAAGGAGCTCGCGGATGGTCATGTATGGTGAGTGGTTGATTAGTTGGATTAAGTGAGTAGTTAATGCGTATACTATGTTTTACTAATTGCGAAGATAAGAATTAAGTGGAAAGTGGATTATTGGAAGTATATACAGGGGGGAGCAGGTTTGCAAGTACATGAGAGGGTGTCATGCTGAGCGCTAGTCGAAATATGAGCGCAGAGGCCTTTACCCACATGCTTCGACTAGCGCTCAGCATGACGGCTTAAACACATTGATCTATATAGTTTAGGGATTGCTTCGTTCCTCGCAATGACGCTTTTAGAAGATCAGCCAGAATCAACCACTCACAATTAATTTAATGACAATATCAAAACCTTCCAATTACTTCAATAGTTTTATCTTCGTAACGTAATCATATTATTATAATAATGAAGTTCATTTACCTGCCCATAATATTGCTCCTATTTGTGACTACAGTAAACGCCCAGAAATGGAACGTTGAAGCCCCTCCCGGCCCGTCAAAAAAAGTTATTATAACTACCGATGAAGGCACCTGGATGAATTTGGATGTTAGTCCGGATGGTAAAACCATTGTATTTGATTTGTTGGGCGATATTTATAACCTCCCTATTGATGGCGGCAAGGCAACCTTGCTGGCAGGTGGCAAAGCATGGGAAATACAGCCAAGGTTTAGCCCTGATGGTAAACAGATCTCTTATACCAGCGATAAAGATGGCGGCGATAATATATGGGTAATGAATGCCGATGGCAGCGATAAGCATCCAATAACTAAGGAATCCTTCAGGCTATTGAACAATGCCTCGTGGACACCCGACGGGCAATACCTGGTGGCCCGCAAGCACTTCACCAATACCCGATCATTGGGCGCAGGCGAAATTTGGTTGTATAATAAAGCAGGCGGCGATGGTATACAGCTTACCAAACGCAAAGATGATGAACAGGATGCAGGTGAACCCTTAGTATCGCCCGATGGCAAATTTGTTTACTGGAGCGAGGATGTTACCCCCGGCCCAAATTTTCAATATAATAAAGACCCCAATAAAGGCATATACGCCATAAAAAAACTAAATCGTGAAACAGGCGAAATAAATATAGTAGCAGGTGGAACAGGCGGCGCTTGCAGGCCGCAGCTATCACCTGATGGCAAGCTGATGGCTTTTGTAAAGCGTGTGCGTTTAAAATCGGAGCTATTTTTGCACAACATAGCTACTGGTGAGGAATGGCCTGTTTATGATGATCTGTCACACGATCAGCAGGAAACGTGGGCTATTTTTGGTGTATACCCCAATTTTGCCTGGACCCCCGATAGCAAAGGCCTCATATTTTATTCCAAAGGGAAAATATGGCACATGGATATCAGCACCCTGAATACAACTCCTGTTCCATTTGAGGTAACATCAACTCAAACTATTAGCGATGCGCTGCATTACCAACAAAAAGTTTTCCAGGATGAATTTTCTGTAAAAATGATACGTGAGATTACCACATCGCCTGATGGTAAAACAATAGCTTTTAATGCGGCGGGCTACATCTACACCAAAACACTGCCAGATGGCGTACCTACACGCATAACCAATACCACCGATCTGGAATACTCCCCGCAATTTAGTCCCGATGGCAAATCATTAATTTATATTGACTGGACGGATGAGTTAAAAGCCTCTATCAATCATATCGACCTGACCACACATATTGTTACCCGCTTAACTATTGATAAAGGGTTTTATTATACTCCAAAATTCTCAAATAAAGGCGATAAAATAATTTATGTAAAAGGAGTAGGTAACGAAGTATCAGGCTTTGCTTTTGGCGAGAACCCGGGTATATATATGATACCGGTAATGGGTGGTACGCCACAGATGATCATCAATAACGGCATCAATCCGCAATTCTCAATTGATGACGCAAAAATCTATTACCAGAGTGAGGATGGCGATAAAAAAACTTTCAGAGTGATGGATGTAAGCGGTGCTAATCAACGCACACTGTATACATCTACTTATGCCACGCAATTTAACCCGAGCCCCGATGGCAAATGGATGGCTTTTACCGAACTATTTAACTGTTATATAACGCCTATGGTTACAACAGGTAATCCGCAGGATCTTTCGGCAAATAATAAGGCTATCCCACTAACCAAGCTCACTAAAGACGCCGGCACCTACCTGCATTGGAGCAAGGACAGCCAAAAAATAATGTGGACGCTGGGACCAAGATATTATGTGAGGGATATCGGTACTGCTATCGGCGATAAATTTAACCCGGCAGATACAGCAAGCACAGACATTGGATTGAAGCTAAAAACTGACGTACCGACAGGTAAAATAGCTTTCAAAAACGCGCGTATCATCACCATGAAGGACGACCAGGTGATTGAGAACGGAACCATTGTTATCGACCAGAATAAGATTATAGCAGTTGGCAAAAATGAGGAAGTACAAATACCCGCCGATGCCAAAGTTTATGATATAGCCGGTAAAACCATTATGCCGGGCATAGTTGATGTACATGCACATCTGCACCCCAGCCCTGATGGTATTTCGCCGCAGCAGGACTGGAATTATTATGCCAACCTGGCTTATGGGGTAACAACAGCCCATGATCCATCCACTAATACGGAGATGGTATTTAGTCAGGCTGAAATGGTAAAATCAGGCCACATGGTTGGCCCGAGGATATACTCAACCGGCACCATTTTATACGGTGCTGATGGTGATTTTAAAGCAGTAATAAATAGTCTGGATGATGCCCGCTCGCATTTGCGCAGGTTAAAGGTCGTGGGTGCTTTCTCGGTAAAAAGCTATAACCAGCCCCGCCGGGAGCAACGTCAGGAAATTATTGCTGCCGCGAGAGAACTGCAAATGGAAGTAGTGCCCGAAGGCGGTTCAACTTTTGAAACCAATATGAATATGATAGTAGATGGGCATACTGGTATTGAGCATAACATACCTGTTTGGCCTGTATACAAGGATGTGAAAAGTTTGTGGAACAATAGCAAATCGGGCTATACCCCTACGTTGATTGTAAGTTATGGCACTCAGTTTGGTGAAAATTATTGGTACGACCGTTTGGAAGTGTGGAAAAACCAGCACCTGCTGAATTTTGTACCGCAATTTATAGTAGATGCACGCTCGCGCCGCAGAACGGAATCTGAATATGGCGATTATGGCCATATAGAAATATCAAAATATGTAAAACAGATAAGCGATGGCGGCACAAAGATAAATCTGGGTTCACATGGGCAATTACAAGGTTTTGGCGCCCATTGGGAAATGTGGATGCTGGGCCAGGGTGGTATGACACCTATGGAAGTTATCCGCTGTGCTACCATGAACGGCGCATCCTATTTAGGTATGGATAAAGAAATTGGCTCGCTTGAAATTGGCAAGCTGGCCGATTTGATAGTACTGAATGCCAACCCGCTTGATGATATCCGCAATAGCGAAAAAATAAAATATGTAATGGCAAACGGCCGCCTGTATGATTCAGATTCCATGAACGAAACAGGCAATACCGAAAAGCCACGCCTGCATTTCTGGTGGCAAATGGGCCGGGGTGATATGATCAGCCTGCCGGTTGAAAATGCCCAAACGTATCAGTTTACTACTGAGGATGGGGATTAGGGAACCAGGATTTAGCGGATTTTAGAGATTTACAGGATGTTACTAATCAGCGCGTCATTGCGAGGTACGAAGCAATCTCTACGTATGGGGTACACTGAGGCACTCGAAGTGTGCGGGGAAAGGCCTTTCCGCTTATGCTTCGAGTGCCTCAGCATGATCCGGCACACAGCTCTGTATAGCATAGGGATTGCTTCGTACCTCGCAATGACGCGCGGTGAAAAAAAATCGCGACAGACTTTTGACTTTGAACTTTCGACTTTAAACTACCGTGCTTTCTCTTCTCTTCTTCTCTTTCACAATCAAACCCAACTCGCGGCTCATTTGGCCTGCTATAGCAGTATTTTCCTGCGCACGGCGGAAAAGGTATGGCAGTACGGCTTTTATAGGTCCGTAAGGCACGTACTTAGCAACATTGTAGTCGGCATTGGCAAGGTTAAAGCTCAGATTATCGCTCATTCCCAACAATTGCGAGAAATAGATATGCGGGTTTTTAGGGTCAACGTGCTTTTCATTCAGCAAGTCGGCCAATAAACGACAGCTATCCTCGTTATGGGTACCCGCTACAATGGCAATGCCATCAACATGATCAATGCAGAACCTTAATGCGTTATTATAATCTATGTCCGTAGCTTCCTTATTGGGTTGTATGGGCGATGGGTAACCCTTTTCATCAGCACGCTTGCGCTCTTTTTCCATGTAGGCGCCACGTACTATTTTGG
Source organism: Mucilaginibacter mallensis (assembly GCF_900105165.1). NCBI lineage: Bacteria > Pseudomonadati > Bacteroidota > Sphingobacteriia > Sphingobacteriales > Sphingobacteriaceae > Mucilaginibacter > Mucilaginibacter mallensis. The sequence continues at coordinate 1,587,241 of NZ_LT629740.1, read as the reverse complement.
CACCTAAAATAAAGCTGCCTGCAACAGCCTGACTGTAATCCTGTTTTATAGATTCCAACTTATCATGACGGTACATTTGGTAGGTATTGTAAACAATTGCTTTTTGCTTATTAAAACGGGCCATCATGTTTAAGGCCAGCAGGTCAATGGTTTTTTGTATCCATGTTTCTTCAGCATCAATCATTACCGGGATACTTGTTTTATAAGCTTTTTCGCAAATAGCCAGTACACGGGCTTGTACTTTTTTCCATTCTTCCTGTTCAACAATGGTAAGCTCAAGGCCTTCATCCAATTTCTCCAATAATGAAAAGCGGCCTACGCCTGTCACTTTAAATACGGTGATGGGTACAGCCTTATCGCCGGAGGCGCGAACTATGGTACGGATAATTTCATCGCGGGTATTATCAAATACACTTTCGTCATCCTCACCTTCAATAGAGTAATCTAATATAGTGCCTACGCCACCCGCGTACAGTTTTTTTATAGTGTTATCGCATTCGGTAATGGTTTCACCACCGCAAAAGTGCTTGAAAATGGTTGATTTTATGATGCCTTTAATAGGTAAGCCTATTTTAATGGCGAAGTTTGTAACAGGCGGACCAATCTTTACTAAAAAATTTACATTAATGATCCGGAACAACCAATAAGCGCGTTTAAGCTCAAAATTGGTTGCATGGCGAAAAGCTATCTCCGTATTTTCAAACGAAAGTGTAGTTACTGGAGATGCTTTGAGGTCAGTTACGTTCGAAAGCATAAATACAAAAGTAGAAAATACAAGTTAACATAACTCATTATTCTGCGAATAGTTTATTTTTGCCCCTCCATGATAGAATTTAAAGTTACAGGCGATTACATTCCGTTGATACAATTACTAAAAGCAGCCAACCTGGTGCAAACCGGCGGCGAAGCGCAAATAGTTGTAACCGAGGGCGAAGTGCAGTACAACGGACAGGTGGATTACCGCAAACGCCTAAAAGTTAAACCCGGCGATGTAATAGAATTCAGAAATCAAAAGATCATGGTTATATAATTATGGATACGCTTCATTTAGATACGATTAATAGCATCGACTACCCTATTTATTTTGATAATAGTATAGATCAGCTGGTAAACTTTATAAAAACAGGTAACTACTCCCGTTTTTTTATTTTAACCGATGAAAACACGGCACAACACTGCTTACCATTGGTTAAAGAAAAGCTTGGCGATATTGACAATTACGATATTATCGAGATAAATGCCGGCGAGGAAAGCAAGGATATTGATTTTTGCATAGGCATATGGAAAATGCTGATAGACTTTGGCGCCGATCGTAAAAGTTTGATGGTAAACCTTGGTGGTGGTGTGATCAGCGATCTGGGTGGCTTTGCAGCTTCCACATTTAAACGCGGGATCGATTTTGTACACGTGCCTACCACTCTCCTTTCGCAGGTTGATGCTTCAGTTGGTGGCAAAACAGGCATTGATATTGATAGCATTAAAAACATCATTGGCACCTTTACCCAGCCTAAAGCAGTATTTATTGCCTATGATTTTTTAAAGACATTGCCCGAAAGACAAGTACTTTCGGGCCTGGCCGAGATGCTTAAACATGGTTTAATAGTTGATGCCGATTATTGGAACCAGCTTAAAAACAGTGATCTTACATTCCCGGCAGTTGAGCTGATCTATCATTCTATAGAAATAAAAAACAGGGTAGTAATTGAAGACCCGAAAGAAAACGGCATACGTAAAAGCCTGAATTTTGGTCATACAGTTGGTCACGCTGTGGAGACTTATTCTATATTAAAAGACGATGGTACTGCTTTATCGCATGGCGAGGCTATTGCCATCGGCATGATATGTGAAGCATGGCTATCGCACAAAAAAATTGGATTAAGCAAGGCTGAGCTTAACGAGATAGTAGATGTGATTACAAGCTTATATCCTAAATATCTGCTGGAAGAATCAGCAAACGCTGAGTTGTATGCCCTGATGCAAAAGGATAAGAAAAACCAAAACGGTAAAATAAATTGCACACTGCTTACACAAATTGGCCAGTATAGTATTGATAATATCTGTACAGAAGCCGAACTTAGCGAAAGTTTAGCTTTTTACGCAACATTATAAATAAATGAATTCCCTCACCCCAAGGAATGACGCTGTAATTGTATTGATTACCCTGCTGGTTGTATTAACGCTGGTTGAAATGTGGCTGAGCTACCGCGAAAACCGTAAATATTACGAGAAACGCGATACCCTCACCAATATTTATTTAACCAGCCTGGCATTTATTATAAACCTGGCTGTAAATGGCAGTATATTTTTTATCCTGACTTTTACTTATCAATTCAAGCTGTTTGAAATACATAATGCGATAGCCTACTGGTTTATACTGATAGTAACGCAGGACTTTTTATACTGGGTTTTACATTATGTGGGACACTACTCGCGCATGTTTTGGGCCGTGCATGTAACACACCATTCGTCGGAGCATTTTAACTTAACTACCGGCTTCCGCTCTACTGTTTTTGAGCCCTTGTACCGCGTATTTTTTTATTTACCGCTGGCGCTGATGGGTTTTGACCCTATAAATATTTTATATGCTTACCTGATCACCCAGCTTTACGGCAACCTGGTACATACACAATATAACGTTCCGTTGCCAAAATGGTATGGTTGGATATTCGTGACACCATCGCATCACAGGGTACACCATGCATCAAACATCCCTTACCTTGATAAAAACATGGGTATGCTGTTTATTATATGGGACAGAATTTTCGGTACTTTTCATGAAGAAAATCTGCCTGAGCCTATAAAATACGGCCTCACCCATCAACCTGAAGATATGGGCCCGGTAAATGTACTTTTCCACGAATGGAAAGCCCTGCTGCATGATGCCAGGAAAGCGCCAGGCTTTGTTAATAAATTCAAATATTTTTTTAATCCGCCGGGCTGGAGCCATGATGGCAGCACACAAACTGCAAGAGCGTTGCAGCGGGAATATGATGAACAGCAGCATGGAGTTGATGTAAAAACTAATGCGGCTTAAATTCTCTATCATTTAGCGCAAGTCTTGTGCAGCTGTTTGTGCAATGATGACTTGTGATATTAAGATCAAAGAAGCACAAGGCAGCCATTTCTCTACCCTAAAACACAAGACGTGGGTTAACGTAATGACTGCACAGTTCGCATCGCTTCTTTAAAAAGATTTCTCGCTATCGCTCGAAATGACAAGGGGGTTTTAATTTAAACCTGTACATTCATCTATTAATTAAATCTGGTCCCCTATGGATAATAAACAGGTAATAGAAAAATTCTACAACTCATTTGCCGCCTGCGATGCTGAAGGCATGATAAGCTGCTACGCTGATGATGTAACATTTAAAGACCCTGCTTTTGGTTTAATAAATGGTTATGATGTTAAAAAAATGTGGCGAATGCTGTTAAAAAATCCGAATTTAAAAATCATTGCAAGTAATATAAATGCTGATGACAAAACCGGCAGCGCCGATTGGGTGGCCATTTATACCTTTAGCTTAACCGGCAGAAAGGTGACAAACAAAGTACACGCCCAATTTAAATTCAGCAATGGCAAAATCACTAAACATACCGATCATTTTAGTTTTTGGAAATGGGCCGGGCAGGCATTTGGCTTAAAAGGTTATTTATTAGGCTGGACATCATTGATGCAGAATAAGGTAAGGCAACAGGCTTTAGCGAGGTTGGAAAAGTTTAAGGGATGATGGTGAGCATGGCGAATATTTGACTCACCCGGTCTTTCCGCTATCAAGCGGACGACCACACCTCCCTATCGCAAGCGATAAAGAGGGTAAACCTCCTTTAACCCTTTATCCCCTCTTTGCGCGTAGCGGAGAGAAGGATGATAAGCGAAGCGATGTTAGGGTGAGTTAAAATGACCTGAACAGCGGCCTGCTAATCAACGGAGAAAACGACCAGGGAATCGAACTTAAAACAACCAGCAACGCAATCGTAAACCATATCGCCATCGTCTTAAACTTTTCTATATCCGTAGTTTTCCGCTTTGCTTTGGCTGAACCAATAGTGATCAAAATAATACCCGTCAGCATCATGGTAATGTGTTCCATCCCAAAAAACCTGATCTGCCGGTTATGTACCGCATCCTTAAAATTATGCAGGAAATAGTTTACTATCGGGCTAATGAAATACAGCCACAACCCAAACACCAATTGTATATGTGCTATGGTTGCAGTTATCCATCGTACCCGCTCATCCAATTTTGTGAATGGCTTTTTCAGGAGCCAGCCACGGTAACTACGATAAATAGCGAAAAGTAAACTTGCCAGCACAAACCAGCGCACTAATGAATGTAAGGCTAATAAAAAAAGATACATGTAATAAGCTTATATCTTGTTGGACGATCAGCAAAGGAAAAGATTTTAATTTATTTATAAGTAATCCCTGCGTCATGGATGGAAGCGGAAATCCTTTGAAAAAGATTAGAACGAAAAGTCCGGCCATCAGGCAACGGCCAGATGATTATTAAACGACCAATAAGAATAAAAAAGATATATTACCTTTAGGATACATAAAGACTAATGGAGATTGCTAATCATTCTGAAGACCAGATCATAATCGATAAGCCTTTGAATTCTCAACCGAAATCAAAGCATGTATACTAGCTGACTGAAAACTTAGTAGATATTATATTATGAATACAGCATCCACTCTTAACTTTCGCATAGCGACTAAAGAAGATCTTAAGGAAATTATCAAAATGATGGCTGATGATCCGCTGGGGTCACAAAGAGAAGTCGTTTCAGAAATAATATCCGAGAAATACATGTCCGCCTTTGAAAAGATTCAGGCAGATCCAAACCAGGAATTAACGGTTGCAGAAATGAATGGAGTTCTGGTCGCAACATTTCAGCTGACATTCATCCAGTACCTTAACTTTCAAGGTGGAGTAAGGGCGCAAATCGAAGCGGTAAGAACAAATTCCAATTACCGCAGCCGGGGCATTGGAACCAAAGTTTTTGAATATGCCATCAACCGGGCAAAAGCGAAAGGCTGCCACCTAATTCAACTAACCACTGATAAAGCAAGGCCAGATGCACTTCGGTTCTATGAAAAGTTAGGTTTTAAAGCAGCTCACGAAGGAATGAAATTAAAATTGTAAGTAGAATTATCGTTAATCAGCCAGTTCAAGCGCCAACGCTTGAATGCAAAAATTTGTAAGCGTCCACACTTACACCACGCTGTCAAAAAGTTTCCAAATCGGACAATTATGCGAGTAGTTTACAATCACCAACCCAATAAAATTCTGTTTACTCTATTTATTTTCAAAAAAATAAAATTTTCTATTGACAAACTGTTTTTTAACCGTACATTTACCACGCAAAACAAAAACAATGACTTTTAACACCGCATTTTTTTATGGCTACTACTTTTACTTTAACAGTAAGAGCCGGGACTAATATGCGATAACAAACATATAAAGAAACTAAAAAGTCCCGGCCCACAAGCCGGGATTTTTTGCTTTAAGAGTATTTATGAAAAAAGAAAAACCAAGAGTTGCCATACAGGGTATCCGCGCTTCCTTTCACGAAGAAGCTGCCTTCAAATATTTTGGTGAAGACATCGAGACAATTGAATGCAACTCTTTTAAGCAAACATTTGAGGCTCTGCAAAATAAAGAAGCCGATTATGTGGTAATGGCCATTGAGAACAGCATAGCAGGCAGCATTTTGCCTAACTACACGCTATTAATGAGCTATGGCTTCCCTATTGTTGGCGAGGTTTTTATCCCTATCCAGTTGCATTTAATGGCATTGCCGGGTGTGAAGTTTGAGGATGTGAAGTATGTAACATCGCACCCGATAGCTATACGCCAGTGTGTCGACTTTTTTTATGAATACCCGCACCTTAAAATGGTGGAAAGCAGCGATACCGCCGCCTGTGCCAAACGCATCCGCGAAGAACAGCTGACCGACACCGTTGCTATAGCCAATACGTTAGCCGCTAATTTATACGGACTGCAAATACTGGAGCGTCGTATCGAATCAAACAAAGTGAACTTTACCCGTTTCCTGATCATCACCAATCATGAAACGCCTGTTAAGGGAACACCTAATAAAGCATCGCTTTGCTTTGAGGTGAGTAATAAAGCGGGGTCGCTGGCTAAGGTATTAAACATCTTCGCAGATCAAAACCTTAACATGAGCAAAATACAATCAATGCCGGTGTTAGGTAAGCGCAACGAGTATAATTTTTATGTTGATATAGAGTGGAACGAAATGAAGCAATATGATAGCGCCATAAGGCAAACGCTTAAATACACCCACAACTTTAACATACTGGGCGAATATGAGCGATACGAGGAACAACCCAGTACCGATCAGTTTAAAAAGCCTGAGAAAAGGACTTATATAAAGATTAAGAAACTAGGGCAGGCGTAAGAGAGTTGGAAAAGTCGGGAAGACGGAAAGTCCGTAAGCAAGGCAATATAAAACAGTAAAAAATTAACAATTAAAATATATAACGATTAACAAACTTCCGGACTTTCGGTCTTACCGACTTTCGGACTTACAAAACAACAAAACGATGAAACTAGATTTAAACATACAGCCACTTGAATCCTGGATTAAAACAGGTAAGGAACCTCTTGTAATAGCGGGCCCATGCAGTGCCGAAACAGAAGAACAGCTGGTAGCCACAGCTCATTTATTAGCCGCAACCGGTAAGATCAGCGCTTTACGTGCAGGTATCTGGAAACCACGTACCCGTCCCGGAGAGTTTGAGGGTATCGGCAGCATAGGTTTAGAATGGTTAAAACGCGCTAAAGATGAAACTGGCTTACCAACCGCAGTTGAAGTTGCAACAGCAAAACACGTTGAAGAAGCTTTAAAGGCAGGTGTTGATATTCTTTGGGTAGGTGCACGCTCAACTGCGAACCCTTTCACCGTACAGGAAATTGCTGATGCCCTTAAAGGTGTTGATGTACCTGTAATGGTTAAAAACCCGGTAAACCCTGATCTTTCATTATGGATAGGTGCTTTGGAACGTATTAACAATGCAGGTATCACTAAACTGGCTGCTATACACCGCGGTTTCTCATCATACGAAAAATCTGCTTTCCGTAACGAACCAATGTGGGATATCGCTATCCACTTAAAAACTTTGGCACCGCACCTGCCAATGATCAATGACCCAAGCCACATTACAGGTAATCGTTCATTAATTGGTTACGTTTCACAAAAAGCTTTGGATTTGGATATGCAAGGCTTAATGATCGAATCACATATTGACCCTTCAGTTGCCTGGACAGATGCTGCACAACAGGTTACCCCTGCGGCTTTGGTTGAAATTATTGATCACTTAACCCTGCGCAAACCAGAAGTACGTGATGCCGGAGTAAAAGATAAATTAGCTGAACTACGTAGCCAGATTGATAAAATTGACGACCTGGTTATACAGAAGGTTGCTGAGCGTATGCAGATCGCTGAAAAGATCGGTCAATACAAAAAAGATAACGGCATCACCATTTTACAGGTTAACCGTTGGGACGAGATATTGAACAAACGCACAACTTATGCAAAAGCATTAAAGTTAAGCGCTGAGTTTACTGAGAAACTGATGGAATTATTACACAGCGAATCTATCCGTAAACAAACAGAAGTAATGAACAAAGGCCAGGAAACACCTCCTGCAGAACAACTTACACACGCTTAATCAACCAGGCTATCCGGTAGATTCTCCCCCTGTTTTTAGGGGGAAGTATCGACGGAGGAGACAGAGGGGGTAAAAGCGTAATTTGAATACTAATAACTTCGATTATACATCGAAACAGATATGGAGCAGAACATCATCCTGAGTAAAAAAAGCAAAACGGCAAATGGTACCGTGCAATTAACAGGCTCAAAAAGCGAATGCAACCGTGCATTGGTTATTGAAGCCCTGAGCAATGGCAAGGTAAAGGTTGAAAATATTTCAGACGCAGCAGATACGGTGACTTTAATGGAAGTTTTAAGTCAAAAGTCAAAAGTCAAAAGTCAAAATACCGACTCAGGACTAGATACTCAAGACTTAAGACTCGTAAACATCGGCCCTGCCGGCACTGCTATGCGCTTTTTAACGGCCTATTTTACTTTGCAGGATGATGAGGTGATTTTGACGGGCAGCGAAAGGATGAAACAAAGGCCTATCGGTGTGTTGGTGGATGCGTTGCGCCAGTTAGGAGCGCATATTGAGTACGTAGAAAAGGAGGGCTTCCCTCCCATAAAACTTAAAGGCAGCTTCGAGCAGCTAACTAGTAAGATCAGTATAAAAGGCAACATCAGCAGTCAGTATATTACCGCACTGTTGCTCATTGCTGCCCGGCTGCCTTTAGGTTTGGAATTACATATTGAGGGTGATTTAACATCGCGCCCTTATGTACAAATGACTTTAGCTATGCTGGAGCAGGCAAAGATACAACACACATGGGAAGGCAATGTCATCACAATTTCACACCAGGAGTTTGCAACAACAATATTACCGGTTGAACCTGACTGGAGCGCTGCATCATACTGGTACTCAATAGCTGCATTGGCCGATGAAGCCGAATTGTTCCTGCCCGGACTAACGCAATACAGCCTACAGGGCGATAGCGTTATCACCGAGATCATGGCTAATTTTGGCATCACATCGCAGTTTAAGGATGGCGGTGTGCATTTGTTAAAAGAAGCAAAACCGCTTTCCCGTAAAATATTCGACTTGAAGGAATGCCCTGATCTGGCGCAAACCATCATCGTAGTTTGTGCTGCATTAGGTCATGAGGCTACTTTTACCGGCCTGGAAACCTTAAAGATCAAGGAAACCGACCGTGTTAAGGCTCTGCAAAATGAGCTGGCCAAAATCGGCGTAAAACTGATTGAAAAAGGGTTACTTTACAAATTGGATTGCAGCGAAAAATTCATCCCTGAGCGTATTTTCATCAACACTTATGAAGATCACCGCATGGCTATGGCTTTTGCGCCTTTAGCTTTGCTGATACCACAGGTGGAGATTGAAGATGCAAAGGTGGTAGAGAAATCATACCCGGCTTTCTGGAGTGATCTGGAAAAGATAGGGTTTGAGGTTGAGCAAAAAGCATAAAGGTTAAAGCTGAAAGGCTTTTAAAAAGGGTGTCATGCTGAGGCACTCGAAGCATGAGCGTAGAGGCCTTTGCCCGCATGCTTCGACTAGCGCTCAGCATGACATCTACCAAAACAACAATAAACCTAAGCGTCATTGCGAGGTACGAAGCAATCCCTAAACAATACAGGGCGGCTCTGCTAATCAGGGATTGCTTCGAGCCTCGCAATGACGAATTAAATTATAAACATCCGCACATTTGCATATTTGCAGATCTGCACATCTAAAAACATCATGGCAGGCAATTCATTCGGGCAATTATTCAGGATAACAACTTTTGGCGAATCACATGGTGAAGCTATAGGCGTAATTATTGATGGCTGCCCGTCGCAGTTAACGGTCGATCTGGATTATATCCAGGGTGAGCTGGACAAGCGTAAACCCGGTCAGTCTAAAATAACTACCCAGCGTAAGGAGAGCGATACGGTTAAGATACTTTCAGGCGTATTTGAAGGTAAAACAACCGGTACACCAATCGCTATGCTGATACCGAATGAAGACCAGCGCTCAAAGGATTACACCCACAATGTGGATGTTTTCCGTCCTTCGCATGCTGATTATACTTACCAAACCAAATACGGGATTCGTGATCACCGTGGCGGTGGCCGCTCATCCGCCCGCGAAACCGCGGCACGTGTTGCGGCAGGTGCTTTAGCCAAACTATTGCTTAAAAGTCAGGGGATTGAGATAGTGGCCCATGTGAGCAGCGTAGGCAAAATAGATGCGCCAAACGTGGAGATAAAGGATGTACAGGAATTCATTAATGACCGTGAAAAGAACATCGTGCGCTGTGCTGATCCGGCCACTGCTGAGGAAATGATCGAGTATATCGATAGCATCCGCAAGCAGGGCGATACCGTTGGCGGTAAAGTTACCTGCTATGTAAAAAACTGCCCGGTTGGCTTGGGCGAACCTGTTTTTGATAAACTGCACGCCGAGCTGGGTAAAGCCATGCTGAGCATCAATGCCGTACACGGCTTTGAATTTGGTTCGGGCTTTGCCGGCAGCGAAATGCGCGGCTCGGAGCATAACGACATATTTGTCAAGAACAATGTTGGCGATATTGCTACCATTACCAACTTCTCGGGCGGTATACAAGGCGGTATCAGCAATGGCATGCCGATAGAGTTCAGAGTTGCATTTAAGCCGGTGGCTACCATAATGCAGGCCCAGGCCACTATTGATAGCGAAGGCAATGCAGCCGAAATATCGGGCAAGGGTCGCCATGATCCTTGTGTAGTACCCCGCGCCGTCCCTATTGTTGAAGCTATGGCCGCACTGGTTTTAGCCGATCATTATTTAAGAAACAAAAATTCAAAGTTGATTTAAGATGTGCAAATATGCAGATGTGCGGATGTGCAAATGCTTAAAATTGTATGCTTAAAATCAAATAACTATGTATTTCATCTGCACATATGCACATCCGCACATCTGCATATTAAATAACCATGACCTCTCCTATCCAACTCTACAAAAAAGCTTACACAGGTTTATCACGCAATAGCTGGTATCTATGTCTGGTGATGCTCATAAACCGGAGCGGAACCATGGTCATCCCTTTCATGACCATTTACTGCATCCACCAGTTACACTTTACCATTATACAGGCAGGTTATATTATGGCGCTGTTTGGGTTGGGCTCCATCTGCGGCGCATTTATTGGCGGTAAATTAACAGACAAGTTCGGCTTTTACGATTTGCAGATCTTCGCCCTACTAAGCGGTGGTATACTTTTCCTCATCTTAGGCTATCAACATACATTTTTAACCGTAGGTGCCGGTGCTTTTGTATTGAGTTTTTGCAATGAATCGTTCAGGCCTGCAAACTCATCAGCCATAGCCTATTACAGTACCGATGAAAATAAGACACGCTCCTATTCGCTCAACCGTTTGGCAGTTAACCTGGGCTGGTCGGTAGGCGCTGCATTGGGTGGTTTTTTGGCTGCCTATAGTTACCATTCACTTTTTTGGGTGGATGGCTGTACTAATATCCTGGCGGCACTTATGCTGCTAAAACTTATACCACGCTCGCATATTGTTAAAGCTGTAAAGAATAAAACAGCAATCACTGATACATCATCAGCTTATAAAGACACCGTATACCTTGTATTTATTGGCTTAGTGATACTTTTTGCCGGATGTTTTTTCCAGTTGTTCACTATGCAGCCGGTATTTTATAAAACGCAATGGCTACTTAATGAACGCACTATTGGTTTCCTGATGTCGTTAAACGGGTTGCTGATCGTATTTATAGAGATGATCCTCATCCATAGATTGGAGGGCCGTCGTCACCCATTAAATTATATCAGCGCAGGTGTAATATTGGTAGGTATCGGCTTCGTATTGCTCAATGTAATGCCTCCCAATATATTATCAGGTATAGTGGCAATGCTATTCATCACCTTCGGCGAAATGTTTTCCATGCCATTCATGAACTCCTTCTGGATAACCCGTACCAACAACAATAACCGCGGCGAATATGCCGGTCTGTACACCATGGCATGGTCAACAGCCCAGGTTTTAGCACCAACCATAGGCGCGCAATTAATTGCACATGGTGGTTTTAGCCTGTTATGGTGGATAATGGGTGTGATATGTTTAGTATCAGCGATAGGGTTTGGCATTTTGTACCGGAAAATAGTATCAAGTAGCTAGTATCAGGTATCAAGACAGAGTGTTTTTATAATTCCCTCCCCTGGGAGGGGTGCGGCTGGATGTGTTGTGGCAGGGAGGGGTTTCTGCGCCTGGTTTAGCAAAGTTCAAGAAACCCCTCCCTGCCCCTCCCAGGGGCGGGAATCGCACGTTCCCAAGCTTTTTCTTTTTATCTTGATACCTGATACTAGCTACTTGATACTAAAAAGAGCTACTTGATACTAAAATCCTCGCCGTTACCAGCAACTGCCCTGTATGCCTCATGGTATGCTCCGCAGAATGGACCAGCAGACCTATAACTGTTGATGGAATTTGCGCCCTGCCTACACCGCGGGTTTCAGTTAGGGTTGTTTCATCTGTTTCACCTAGTTGTTTTATGGCCCTATCAACCTGATGGTTAAAATTATTAAGCAGGGTTTGCACATTCTGTTGCTGGTCTTTCCCTTCTGATGCCAGGTAATCCAGTTGCTGCTGGGTAAGCTGTTCGCCTTTGGCATACGTAAACAATCTGTCCAGTACGCCAGTCAGATGTTGTAAATGAAAACCCGGCGATGCCATGCCCACGGGCCTTTCCCACAATAATTTATCAGGGAAGTTATTCATCAGGCCGTTTATCTCTTCGCGGGCTTGCAATAAGGCATGGGCAACCGGCTGAAGCAAAGGTGGTATGCCCTCCAACGGACCTCGCAGCCATACTTCTGCTTTATTTTTGTTTGCCATAATTATAATTTCATAGTACAATATCCGCCAAAATTATTCATATCGCAAAAATGGTTTTCATCCCTGAAATGTTCATTAGATTTATTAATTTAATACCGTTTTAACTATTGCAAGTTGTGGTATAGCAATTGCTATATACACACATGATACACATCTATGAAAATGAAGTTCCCTTATTCCATTGTTAAAAGACCCGCTTACCCTGTATTTATATTACTGCTCTGCCTGCTTACCACTACCTTTCAAAGCTGTAAAAAGAAACGTTCTGATATGGCTAATATTCTTTTCAAACGAACTCAGAATATAGTTTTTAAACAATTAGATCCCGACGATTTTGCAGTAGTATTTAAACACGTGCTGGATAGCGACAAGGCAAATCTCACCAACCCGGTACGCATTAAAACTTATTATGTAAATAACGATTATGACCCCGCGCTGTTCCTCGCATATTTTCAAAATGGTGATTTTAAAACAATGCTTGATTATTTTGACAAAGCCGATGAGCACGGGCTTGACTCAAACATGTTCCAACCTCAGCAGATCAGGGCACTTGCCAGTAAATTTTACAGCAAGAATGGCATAAAAACACTTGATGAAGCCTACCATGATATGGCCCAGCTTGAGCTACTTACGGCAAACTCACTTATTAATTATACTAACTATCTGAAATTTGGGCTCATCAACCCTAAAAGGATCTATTCAAGATATTTTATGGCTACCAAAAGGCCCGACAGTACCTCCATAAAACAGGTGTTACAGGCCCGGAATCTTAAAATTTATTTAGATACCATACAACCTAATGACCCTCAATACAAAATTTTGCAAAAAGCTTATTTAAGCGGAACAGTAATACCCGGCTTATCTAAGGATGAATCGCAACGTTTGTTATTGATCAGCATGGAGCGCTTAAGATGGCAAAATAAACCTACTGAAGTAAAGTATGTATTGGTAAACATCCCTGATTTTAAGCTGGATGTGATGGATAGCGGCAAATCTGTTTTAAACATGAAAGTTTGCGTTGGCCAGGGCCGTAATATGGACAATGCAAAAACCCTTATCCATTTTGATGATACCGACAGGTATGACAAGCCCAACCCGCACGAAACCCCCATGTTAAACAGCGTGATACACAGCGTACAAGTAAACCCGGTTTGGAACATACCCGAAAGTATTGCCAACAAGGAGATAATGGTTGAAGCCGCCAAAGACCCCTACTACCTTGCTAACAAAAATATTGATGTTTATAAAAATGGCGATAAGATACCTGACCCTGAAACGATAGATTGGTCGACCGCCAATAAGTCTGATTTTGAATTTAAGCAGAAACCAGGTGCCGATAACTCCTTAGGAAAGATCAAGTTCCTGTTCAATAACCATAGTAATGTTTATTTGCATGATACGCCCGCCAAATCAGCTTTTTATAAGGCGATGCGCGCGGTAAGTCATGGATGCGTAAGGCTGGGTAATCCAGAGGGCCTTGCACTGGCCCTATTCGGCCAAAGTGATGAGTATAATACGATTGACGAAGATATGAAATCCGACAATCCCGCACCTACTGATATCGACCTGCCAAATAAAACCGCGGTTTATATCACCTATACAACTTGCTGGGCCGATTCAACCGGAGTTATACAATACAGACCGGATGTGTACGGATTGGATATAGTTTTATATGCACACATGGCGAAAATACTGGACAATGTTAAACCAAACGTTCCCACATTAGCAGCCAGATAAAGTAGAAAGAGTCAAGACGCTAGAATCAAGAGTCAAGAAAAAAGTTTTAAAGCTTCTTGGTTCTTGACTCTTAATTCTTGACTCTTGCTTTTATCTTGATTCTATTAAAGATTCGCTAACCTGTTTGCGGTATCAGCAGGGAAAATGTAAGCAGCTGAAAGATCTTCGTTAAGGTATTTCGAGTTGTAGTTATTATCGTTTCCGTTGATGAAAAATACGGTGCGGCCTTTTATATCATCAATAACTTCGTTTGATACTTTTGGCGATACAGCAGGACATCCCCAGCTACGGCCTATTTTACCTTTTTCATTGATCGTTCTTTCGCTTACATAAGGCGCGCCATGAACTACAATTTCGCGGGCACGGGCATCATCATTAAAGCCTTCATCCAAACCATCAAGGTGTAATGAACGGCCATGTTTACCCATATAAACATCGTCAGTAAGGTAAAAACCTAAACTGCTTTGGTGTGAGTCATTAATATTAGAGAAGCTGTTGGCAACATCGTCGCCACTACCCGACCCATGGGCAACCCAGGTATTTAATAAAAGGTGCTTGGCAACCAGGTCAACAATCCACATGCGTTTTTCGCGACTTGGTTTATTCAAATCAACAACAGTAATAACGGAGCTGTTTTGTGGTAATTTGTTCGCCATTTTAAGGTTGATGAAACCTGTTACTGCCTTTTTAAATACAACTTCATCCAAACCTGATTGTTGTAGTTGTGCAGCCTGGTAAAGATCATCAACATATTTTTCAAATAGATCTTTTGCTGATGACGCTGCTTCTAATGGAGCAGTCGACCGGTTCGCGTTAGCTGTTCTCCAATTGATCATAGTAATTGAAAGGAGCATACAAGCGCACGTAATCCACCAAAAATGTTTCCTCATAGTACTAATTAGGGTATTTAAATCTGTTAATAAAATCAACAGGTTCAGGTATTAGCAACGATATATTTGTTGTGATTATTGCAAAAGTAAACAAATTAATAAATAATTATTATATTTAATTACAATTATTTCGTTTATGTTAAACAAATCACCTATATATTAATAAAAATACCTGTCTCAATTTTGTTGAGCGTTATTGTACGGAACGGAAACAAAAAAAGTTTACTTAACCCAGCTTACCTTTTGTTCAATAGGAATTGTTCTTTGGCCCTCGGGATGTACATCAGTGTACCCCAGATATAAAACACCTACTACATGGTCATCTACACCGAGGTTTAAATACGCTTTCATGGCAGGTTTAAGTGCCATGCCTCCTGTGCCCCAATAACTTGCAATATTTAACGCAGTAGCACCCAGCAGCAGGTTTTGAACAGCACATGATGTAGCAGCTATTTCTTCAAATACAGGTATCTTGGGTAGTTTACCCCTTTTCATAATGGCGATAATTACATGTGATGCTTTATCACCCTGATGAAGCAGGTTATTTGCAACAGTATCATTCTGATCTACGTCGCTGGTATTTTCCCTGTAGATATTGGCGTGCGCAGCACAAAATTGTGTAGCATCTTCATATACCACAAAGCGCCATGGCTCCGTATACCCGTGGGTTGGCGCCCAGTCAGCAAGTTCTAATATGGCAGCAATATGCCCGTTTGGTATTTTATGGCCGTTCATCATAAATGGCTTTATGGTACGGCGGTTCTTTATATTTTCTGCTATGGCGATGAAACTTTCAGTCATGTATAATAAAAAAATCTTTGTGTTACTATGTGGATCTCTTTGTGACCCTGGCGGTAAAATTAACCACAAAGATCACAAAGAACCGCACAAAGGGCACAAAGATTATATTGCGATGATGAAAATGCTGAACTATTTAAGCTCTTATATTCACTAAATCACTCATTCACTCCATCACTCATTAATAAATCGCCGGATATTTCCCGGGATTGGTCTCGTTCATCATATTATATACCGCCTCTATCACATCATCATGTGATGGTTTGCTGAAATAATCACCATCAGAGCCATATGGCGGGCGGTGGTCCTTAGCACTTAATGTTTTAGGCTGAGAATCGAGCGAATAATAGCCATTCTGGTTTTCCAATATCCTTTGCAGAATATAGGCTGATCCTGAACCGGGAATATCCTCGTCAATAACCAGCAACTTATTGGTTTTTCTTAATGAACTGCCGCAGATATTATCCGTATCAAAAGGATACAGCGTTTGCGGGTCGATCACTTCGATATGGATATCCATTTTTTCCAACTCTTCGGCCGCTTCCATTACAATACGCAGGGTTGAACCGTAAGATACTACAGTAATATCAGCACCTTCGCGCATAATTTCAGCCTTACCCAGCGGTACGGTGAACTCACCCACATTTGCAGGTAATTTTTCCTTTAAGCGATAACCGTTAAGGCATTCTATAACCAATGCAGGCTCATCGCCTCTTAATAAGGTATTATACATACCGGCAGCCTGGGTCATATTACGGGGCACGCAAATATGCAAACCACGCATGCCGCCTAATATCATGCCCATTGGTGAGCCTGAGTGCCAGATGCCCTCAAGCCTGTGCCCGCGTGTACGGATAATAACCGGCGCTTTTTGACCACCTTTGGTACGGTAGCTTAAGCTGGCCAGATCATCACTGATCACGTTCATGGCATATATCAGGTAGTCAAGATATTGTATCTCGGCTATAGGGCGTAAACCACGCATGGAGAGGCCCATACCCTGCCCTATAATGGTTGCTTCGCGTATACCGGTATCAACTATACGCAGGTCGCCGTATTTGCTTTGCAGGCCGGCAAAGCCCTGGTTAACGTCTCCTATCGCACCCACATCCTCGCCAAAGGCAACAATACTTTTATCGCGCTCAAAATTGGCATCAAAGCAGGCATTTAATACCTCACGACCATCAATTAAACGGGCATCATCATCGTACTCAGCTGCAATAACCGGCACATTTAATGGCGAATATGGTGTTCCTGAAAATAGTTTGGAGTTATAACGCTCGGTATTCTTTTCATTTTCAGTATAAAGCCAGCTAATTAGTGCTTGTTTTTCAGGTGTATTTTCTTTAACCGTTAAGCGTAGTGTTTTACGTATTGATGAAACAATATCATTACGCCCCGGGTCAATTACCGAGCGCAATGCTGTGGCGATAGCCGTTAATTCCGTTTCGGCTGCTACATTATGCGCCAATTGCTCAATAGCCAGCGCCGCTTCATCCAATTCGATCTTAATTTCATCGGCACGTTCGTTCCAGGCTTCACGCTGGCATTCACGCACAAACTTTTTAGCCTCCGCCTCCATCTCATCCAGTTCTTCAGGTGTTGCAATGGCCGATGATATCATCCAGTCGCGCATTTTTACCAGGCAGTCGTAGTCATTTTCCCATGCCAGGCGCTCCTTGCTCTTGTAGCGCTCATGCGAGCCTGAGGTAGAGTGCCCTTGCGGCTGTGTCATTTCGGTAACGTGTATCAATACCGGCACATGTTTTTCACGACAGATGCTTATCGCGCGCTCATAGGTTTCGCACAAGGCTACATAATCCCAGCCGCGTACTTTAAATATTTCGTAGCCGTTGGTACCCTCTTCACATTGGAAACCTTTTAATATTTCGGATATATCTTCCTTCGTAGTTTGCAAGCTGGCGGGTACAGATATAGCATAGGCATCATCCCAGATAGAGATGGCCATAGGCACCTGTAATACACCGGCGGCGTTAAAAGTTTCGAAAAACAAGCCTTCGGAAGTTGAGCCATTGCCTATAGTACCAAAGGCAACCTCGTTACCGTTTACTGAAAATTGCTTTAAATATTCCAGTTCATTGTTCTGGCGATATAGTTTTGACGCGTATGCAAGGCCCAATAAGCGCGGCATATGACCACTCGTAGTCGAAATATCCGACGCGCAGTTCATCGTTTCGGCCTGGCTTACCCAGCTACCATCGGGATTCACGAAGCGCGTAGCATAGTGGCAATTCATCTGCCTGCCGCCTGATGCCGGGTCCTTTTCAATATCGGGTGTAGCATACAGTTGTGCAAAAAATTCCTTCAGATTGCTCATCCCTGTGGCAAACATAAAGGTTTGGTCGCGGTAATAACCCGAGCGCCAATCGCCGGGCTTAAACGCCTTGGCCATAGCCAGTTGGGCCACTTCTTTTCCATCGCCAAATATGCCAAACTTAGCCTTTCCCGTAAGCACTTCGCGGCGACCAAGTATACTGGCTTGCCGGCTCTCAAAACCCACACGGTAATCGTTGATCACAATCTTTTTGAAATCATCAAAACTGAGTTCAACATCACCAAAGTTGCCGGCACTATGTAATGCAGTTTCGGGCATATCAAATTTGTTTAGTCGGTAAAATTATAAAATTCTATTTTGTAATTGGTACATTCTTCATTCAAAACGTTCAGTTTTTATAATAGTTTTTAAATTAGATTAAACCTTATATATTTGTATGAATCAAATAACCAACATGAAAAAGATCTTAATATTATGCGCAGTTATTATAGGCTTTGCCTTTACTGCATCGGCACAAGATAACCAAAAAGCTGAATTTAAATTCAACGAAGAAAAGCATGATTTTGGTAAAATACCACAAGGCACGCCAGTTACCACAATCTTCACATTTACTAACGTTGGTACCGAGCCTCTTATTTTAACAAATGTGCAACCTACATGTGGCTGTACCATTGCTGATTATACTAAAACACCAGTAAAAGCCGGCGAAACAGGCCAGATAAAAATCACTTATAATGCTGCTGCTGCCTATCCTTTTAACAAAGGCATTACAGTAACATCAAATGCTAAAACACCAACAAAAATTTTATACATAGTTGGCGAAGTTGTGGCAAAGGCAGCCCCTGCTCCAGCGGCGGCGACCACTACACCACCAACTGCGGGTAAATAAGTTTTTAGTAACCGATATTTAAAAGGCTCCGTAGAACGGGGCCTTTTTTGTTTTATAAGCTTTTTTTATCCAACCCTCTTTGTGCGAAGCGGAGAGAGGGTCGATAAGTGTAACGAAGTCGGGGTAAGTTGGCGGAGCACGGCGAAGTTCGCGTTAGTGATAGCAGCGGATACCGGCCACTTCGAAAGCCTCAGTGCAGGCCCGCGCTTAAGGCCTGTGTAGTATGAGCGGATAGCACGGGCCGCAGGCAACGCCCAAATATTAACTTCGACGCGCTCCGCCGACTCACCCGGTCTGCGCTGCGCTGGACCACCCTCTCTACCGCAAGCGGTAAAGAGGGTGGGTTAACAAAATAAATTGTCAGATTTTAAACACAAAAACCTAACAAACAATATTAAAGATTAACAGTATTTTCTTTTTACTAATTTTGCCCCATGCCAATGATCTCGCATAAAGGTGAGCGGATGCCCGCTTCGCCTATTAGAAAACTGACCCCATTTGCCGATAAAGCCAAACAAGATGGCAAAAAGGTATATCATTTAAACATCGGCCAACCCGATATTGAAACGCCTGCGGGCATGCTTAATGCCATTAAAGGTATCGACTTTAAAGTATGGGCCTATACCCCATCCGAAGGCACATTAACCTATCGTGAAAAACTAACTACTTACTATAATAAACTGGGCTATAACATAGCAGCCGATGATATTTTAGTAACTACAGGAGGCTCCGAAGCTATCACCATAGCCATGATGACCTGCCTCGACTCGGGTGATGAGGTGATCATTCCTGAGCCTTTCTACGCAAATTATAATGGCTTTGCCAGTCAGAGCGATATTGTGGTGAAACCTATATTATCGCACATTGAAAATGGTTTTGCCCTACCCCCAATAAGCGAATTTGAAAAACTGATAACGCCAAAAACAAAGGCTATATTTATTTGCAGCCCCAATAACCCAACCGGCTACCTGTACTCAAAAGAGGAACTGGAAGCATTGAAAGAGTTGGTTTTAAAGTATGACCTGTACCTGTTCTCGGATGAAGCCTACCGTGAGTTTTGTTATGATGGGCAAACCTTTACCTCGCCTATGCATCTGGAGGGATTGGAACAGAACGTAATAGTGCTTGATACCGTAAGCAAGCGTTATAGTGCCTGCGGAGCACGCCTGGGCTGTTTAATAACCAAGAATAAAGCAGTGTGGACAGCGGCTTTAAAATTTGCACAGGCAAGGCTGAGTCCCGGCATGGTGGAACAAATTGCCGGTACAGCAGCGGTTGATACTCCTGATGCCTATTTTGAAGCTGTAAACAAGGAATATACCAACCGCCGTAATACTATAGTTAACGCGCTTAATAAAATGGAGGGCGTTTATTGCCCTAACCCGGGCGGCGCATTTTATGTGGTGGCCAAACTACCCATTGATAATGCTGATAAATTTTGCCAGTGGATGCTAGAAAGGTTCAGCTACCATAACCAAACGGTGATGATGGCACCTGCAACAGGCTTTTATAGCACAGAAGGGGCCGGACTTAACGAAGTAAGAATGGCCTACGTTTTGAATATTGATGATATAAAGAACGCAATGATTTGTTTAGAGGAAGCATTGAAAGTTTATCCGGGGAGAATTTAAGTTAAAAGTCAAAAGTAGAAAGTCAAAAGTCTTTCTAAACGTTGTAGCATCCGGCTAAAAACTGTACTTTTGTAAGCTTTACTCTTTCTAAGGGTCTAACTAAAAAAATGGGGTCGACCGGAATTGACAGGATGGAGATAAGTAAGTAAGCATGCAGCGCGTTGGGTGAATTAGCGCTTAAATCTGAACGCTCAAACTTACAAATGGCGAAAATACTTACGCCTTAGCTGCTTAATTTAGAATTTAGCAAGCTTTTGTCCCGCCGGTTTTCCGTTTCATCGGATCGGCACCAGGGGCATCGAAAGATGAAAATAGCCTGCTTAATGGTGTGCATAGCTGGCGAAACAAAGCACCTAAGGAAGACGGTACAGGCAAGCAACTGGCCTTCCCCTTCCCTACAATTAAACAGAAGCTAAGCATGTAGAAAGCTTACCTTATACCATGTTTGGACGAGGGTTCGAATCCCTCCGGCTCCACCCGAAGGGATAATCGTTAGATTATCCCTTTTTTTTTCTATTTCAAGCAGTCCTTTTTCTTTCATTATCAGATAGTTATGATCCAAACCAGGCAGTATAGTGGGTGTTCGATAGATGCCATTTTGGTAGTACAAGTTGCTGTCGAACACGGTAGAAACCAGGGCGCGTTTTCTGATTGTATCTGATAATTCATAAATACCCCTCATGTCATTAAGCTTGTGGATATGATCCTGGAACAATTTAAATCCTTCAGACATATTTTTGCTCAATTGTTCAATGGTGGCCCGTAGGGTAAATATTTCGCCATTGTAGGTTGAAGACCAACGTTCATAGGTATCACGCCCAATTTGGTTACTTATCCACTTCTCCTCCACTGCATAAAGCTTCTCTTGTACCCTCTCCAAATCTTCTTTTTTTTGTTTAGCGGCCTCCTGATTCTGTTTGAATTTATCATTCAATGAAGCTTCTGCGCTTTCTTTAATAAACCTGATATCATTCATTGGCAAACTCATCAGCTCGTAAATTTGAAGAAGCTGATCATGCGCCTTAACGGCGCTGAGATTAAGGTGCTTGGAAAACTTACACTTATAATAATAGTACCAATGATTTTTCCTGTTTCGGGAAGGAGCTCCGGACAAAGGCTGACCACAGTGGCATTTTAACACACCCCTCAATGGAATTTCATCGTCGAGAGTTTTTTTACTCCTATCCGGTTTTTCCATTTTTTTCTGAACTGTGTCCCAGGTCAACTTGTCAATAATAGGCTCATGCCTTGCCGGAAAAATTCCTCCGGGGTATTCCTTGAACTGTTTTACTTTAACCAAACCGGCATAAGCAGGATTCGAAAGAACACGTTCTATTGCCATATTCCCTTTTCGATTGAAGCCCATTTCAAATACTTGCTCCTTAATGATATTTAAAGGAACATTCCGCAAATAATTCTGGAAAATAAATAGTACTATTTTAGCCTGTTCCTCAACGATTTCCAGTGTCCGCTCTTTACCTTCACCAACTTTTTTGTAACCAAATGGCGGGAGGTTGCTTATTGGAAAGGGAACCGAAAATAAACCTGTCAGACTTATTATCCCAGGCATCGGATAACCTGTTGCAATCTCTTTTGGGTAATCCGAACAAAGGCGATAGTGCCCCTTTATTACCACGAAAGAAAGGCAAAAGACGCAAGGGCATGGGCCTTTAATCATCCTTTAACACATTAAAAATACGACTATGCAAACAGGTGAAGATATACAGGGACTAAGAAAGATCATTGATTTTACACGGCTAATCAGCTTATCTATTTTATGCATTCATTTCTATATCAGTTGCTTTGCAGCTTTTCAGCATTGGCACTGGACAGCGGAAATAACTAACCGTATGGCAATGAATATCAGCAAGACCGGCCTCTTTATAGGAATGCTTAAACCCAAGCTGGCTGCTTTGCTATTGCTTTTTGTTTCCCTAATCGGTGCCAAAGGCAAAAAGGACGAGAAGATTAGGAAAGATACTGTCGCTATTTACATCGGTGCCGGACTGCTCTTATATTTTATGGGTGTGCTATGCTTTTATCTCAACGCCACTGCAACAATTATAGCGATCAGTTACATCGGTATTACCAGCTTAGGCTACCTGCTCATCTTAACAGGCGGTGGCCGACTATCCCGTTTATTAAAGCTAAACCTGCAAAAAGATATTTTCAATACTGAAAATGAAACTTTCCCGCAGGAAGAACGCCTGCTTGAAAATGAATACTCAGTTAACCTGCCCGCCAAATACAGTCTGAAAGGTAAAGTCCGCAACAGTTGGATCAATTTTATTAACCCGTTCCGAGGTCTGTTAGTGGTGGGTACGCCCGGAGCCGGTAAATCTTATTTTGTTATCCGGCATGTGATCGACCAGCATCTGAAGAAAGGTTTTAGTATGTTCATCTATGATTTTAAATTTGACGACTTAACGAAGATCGCCTACAACAAGCTGAAGAAATACCAAAAGAACTATAAAGTCAAACCCAAATTCTACCTGATCAATTTTGACGACCTGTCAAGAACGCACCGCTGTAACCCGCTTGACCCGCAATCAATGGAGGATATTACCGATGCTACCGAAGCATCCCGCACCATCTTATTAGGTCTGAACCGCGAGTGGATTAAGAAACAAGGGGATTTCTTTGTAGAATCTCCTATTAACTTTTTAACCGCTATCATTTGGTATCTGCGTAAATACGAGAATGGCAGGTATTGGCAGGAATGGTCAATTTGGCTGCGGAAAGATTACACCGACCAGCAATGGAATAAAGAAAATTTGACCGTATTATCGGAACATCGTTACAAAACTGAATACGGACAACGTTTTCTTCAGCCGAAAAAAGAAGGGAACATTCTTTTATTGCAATCAGGTTAGCTTATAGCAGATTTAAAGCCCGCTATTAAATGCTCAACCATATTAGCGACCACGCTTAATTCATTATACACCTAAACCTAACAATCATTATGAAAAACAACGAACCGCTTCAAAACATTAAAAATAAAGAACTTACTAAAAGGAAGTTGGTACAGGCTGTTGGAGAAATCATCAAAACAGAAGGTTTTGTAGCTTTAAAAAGTGCCAGTAAAGTTGCCAGGATTGCTGGAGTAGACAGAAAGCTGATAGGCCGCTATTTTGGTGGACTAAACCAATTGATAGAAGCATATGTGGTAGAAAACGATTACTGGCTTTTATTCACAGAAAAAATAAATGACCTGATAAAATCGAATAATTATCCAGGAAGCAAAGACTTAATAACGTCAATACTTCAAAATCAATTTACTTATTTTTTCCTCTGACAAGGATATGCAGCGCTTAATTCTTTGGGAATTAACTGCCGATAGCCCGCTAATGAAAAGCATTCATAACGCCAGAGAAAGCATGGGACAAAAGTTATTAAAGACAACGGACGAACACTTTAATGGGTCAAAGGTAAATTTTCGGGCTATAGGTGCGCTACTGGTTGGAGGTATTTATTATACCATTTTGCATACGACTTGCGCCGAAATGGTGTGGTCTCATTCATCATAATCTCCAATTTACCCATCCTTTCAAACATTTGTTCGGCGATTTCAAGATAGCTGGAGTTCGTGTGCATTTTGAAACCGATATGATCATTTTTTGCGGCCTCCCATTGTTCGCTAAGTTCGAGGGTTGCGCGGCTAAATATTTGCTCGAACGTTTCAAATAAAGCGTTGTCGATTCCTGCCTTTGTATGGGTATTACGCATGTCGCCGATCATACCCATTTTAGCTATATAGGCGACATCTGGTTGAATATCTAAATGATAATTGCCTTCAGCGAATTTACAAAGCCGTCGGTAATGACGAGGGAAGTCCTTTTCAAAATGGGTATTTAATTCGGTTTCGATATGAAAGCTAAGTTTATCATCGACGATGGTTGTGTTATCATGTGGCTGTGAAAATATTCGTTTGGTTCCGGAATTAAAGAAGTGTCGATGTTGTTGCTTATCGTAAAGATATATCTTTCGTTCTGTGTCATTATAAAAGTTTCTGATCAGGCATTCGCTTACATAATGATGGTTAATCGGGATACTCATTTAGACGAATTTACAAAAACATTGCTACAAGGGGTGCTGTCATCAATCAAAAAAAAGCTCATTTATTTTGTGTAAATTTAAAAGTGAATTCGCCAATTGCCACTTTGTATGACCAAATTACCAATCATTTCGCACAGGGCGCAATGGCTATGAGGTTAAATGATGCGATCAAAAGCGGCGCACTGAATCCGGGAATAAGAATTGATGTTCTGAATGAACCCATAAAAACACCTTATGCTGATCCGGCCACTCGTGAAATAGTTTTGCAGGAAAACTTTCTTGCCTTTCTGTGGGCGATCTGCTACTGTTTTAATGCTTTTAACAGAATGGCTTTTGAACAATCTTTAGATCATGCTACTATAAGTTTAAGCCGTTCATCGGAAGCGCCTGTAATCAATCAACTATTCGATTGGGCAGTTGGTCTCGGCATGGCGCACGAGGATTGGCCACCAGGCCTACCAACACCCGGCAGTAAAGATCAATGGTCTGAGGAAACCGATGCATTGTTTCTCTTCGCAATTCGTTTTACCGGAGCATGGTATTTTCATTGATTATACTGTCACTACAGGAATTCAAGTATTTTTAGAGCGACATCGAATCGCCTTTCTTCCGGAAAATACGGAATCATGGAAAATTCAGGAATTTGAGAAATTGTATCAAATACTTTTTGCAAAAGTAGATGAACGAAAAGCACTTTATGACCAATATCGCCCCCTTGTTATTCCTGTTTAAAGCAGTTTGTAGCGAAGTAAGACCCATTTTGCTCAACCTTTCTGCACAGTAAAGAACTTGAAATGAAATTATTGACTGACACACAGGTAGTGGCACCGTAATTTTATCAATTTTAATCATCTTTATACTTACATATTATTTAGAATGAATATTTGACCTGAGCTTAATATGATCCGTTATGCTAATGTAAATTGGGAAACGAGGACCCCTGAGACCGGCCTAAAAGGCCTCTGCCCAGCATGCGGCCATCCGGTTACCGCTAAGTGCGGCGCTGTCAGGATTCACCATTGGGCCCATCTGAAACGTATAGATTGCGATGCCTGGTGGGAACCAATGACGCAATGGCACCTCGATTGGCAAGACCATTTTCCCAAAGAGTGGCGTGAAAAAGTATTTAGGGATGAGATTACCGGCGAGTTTCATCGGTCGGACATACAAACTCCGCAAGGTATCACAATCGAGTTTCAACATTCTGCCTTATCAATTGATGAGTTGCTCAGCCGAAACATTTTTTATAAAAAACTGATATGGGTGATAAATGTATGTTATGGAGATGTGAACGCTTTTGTTATATTTGTTTAAGATGTCCGACGTTTTTGCAAAATACCTGCGTAGCCACATAGAAATCACGGATGAAGACCTGGAGCTGATTCGGTCCGCCGGTGTGGAAAGGAATCTCCGTAAATGGCAACCGTTGTTGCAAGACGGAGAGACGTGGCTAATCAACTGTTTTATTACCAGTGGATGCTTGCGCATATATCGTTTTGGCGACGATGGCAGGGAGCATACATTCAGGTTTGGCGTAGATACCTGGTGGGTAACGGACGTAGAGAGCTACAATCGTGAGAAACCTTCCCTATTTAATATAGAAGCGCTGGCGGCAAGTACGGTACTTATCTGGACCAAGGCAAAATGGACAGAGTTGATGTTGACTATCCCGGTTTTAAAAGAGTTTCAGGAAACACTTATGGCTAATAGTTATGAAGCCAGTCAGCGCAGGATATACTCGTTAATCAGTTCATCCGCCGAAGAGAAATACATCGAATTTCAAAAAACTTATCCGAGTGTTTTTAATCGGGTACCGTTGCATATGGTTGCTTCGTATTTAGGTGTATCAAGGGAAACAGTGAGCCGGTTAAGGAAGAGTTTTACTACACATAGGTAGTTCTAAGTTGGTGACCCGCGCTTGTTAGACGTAAAAGTTTCCTTACTAAATGAGCGCCATAACGCTAAATGATTGTGAGTATTCAATTTTTACCATGTTATATGATGGAATTGATGAATCAACGACACAAAATGTAACATTAATAATCAAGCAGATATAAAATACTACGCGTGTGTTTTCAGGTGCTTAACACCCGTAGTATTTTAAATCTATAAATTCACAAATTGAGGCGCTTTTAGTAATCCATATCATTTTGAAACCGGCGTTTCAGGCTTCATATCGAAAGACGCTTGAAGTGCAGCCGGGCGTGTGCCGAGGCCTTCCCTGCTCTTTTTCAACCAAACATTTTCGATATTCCTTTTCGTTTCTTCCAGCATTGAGTGTGGTTCGAGATTACGGAAAGTTTCAACTTCACCTGCCGCAACAGCTGTCAACGTCGCGAAAACCGGTTCAGGGTCAAACTGCGCCCTTGGAAACGCAAGCTTTGAGTAATCAAATAAACGATCACCGGGCTCATCAATCCAGCTTTCCCAGGTTTGAAAACCGCGATCATTAAAGCCGGTAAGGAACGGCCCCGGATTTACAGTAAATACCTCTACACCAAATTCCTGGAGTTCCAAACTCATCGTTTGGGCAATTGCTTCTGTAGCATGCTTGGAGGCAGCATAAATCCCGGTGAACGGATTTACATTTACACCTTCACGTGAAGATACCCATACGATTCTTCCTTCACCGCGTTTAGCCATCTGCTTGGCGATACCCTGTGTTAATAGTAATGGTCCGAAAATATTTACCTCAAATTGATTTCGCATATTCAGACCGGGAATATCAATTACAGACCCCCCCTCCAATAAACCGGCATTATTAACCAATATTTCCACGTTCCATGCGAGTGCCTTTTTCCTGTCGCCTTCATTGGTGACATCGAGTTTCACCACCTTAATATCCACTCCACGTGCTACCGCCTGGCGTTTTAGTGGCTGTACCTGCGCGTAGATTTCTACCGCAGCAATAACGTCAAATCCTTTTTCTGCAAGTCTCATTGCGGCTTCATTCCCGAAGCCTGTACCCGCACCTGTAATTAATACTGTTTTCATAATATGTTTTTTTTAGTTGTGATGATAATTAATAATGGATTTTTTTGGTTGAGTTTGCATTCAATTATGCCTTATTGTTCCTGAAAGTCTACAGAAACCGAAATCGATTTTAGCGCTTCAACCTCTTTCGTCATTAGCTGAAGTTTTATCGAAGCCCTGTCATACGCGTTCTTTCCGAGAAAAAGATGCAATGGAGGTTTTTCTTCATTAGCCGTGGCTATAATGATGTCTGTTGCGCGGCCGGGGTCACCCGCTTGTTTACCGTCGGTTAACAGGTAACGTTGGTGCGTTTCTTTAACTGCCTTATAACCGTCAATTTTACTTTCCCTGAAAACTAAAGAACCACCTGACAGGAAATTCGTGCGAAACCCCGAAGGTTCAACGATGGTAACTTTAATACCGAATTCTTCAACGTCCAAGGCCAGCACCTCTGAAAATGCTGATACTGCTGCTTTAGTAGCAGAATACGCGGACCAGCCAGGTGCTGCTGAAAACGCAAGTATCGAACTCATGTTAATGATATGGCCTGATCCTTGGTTACGCATGACAGGTAAAATGCTTTTGGTCACATTAAATACGGCAAGAACGTTAACTTCAAAAATATTACGAATATCAGCTTCCGAAATATCTTCTGCTGCACCTGCCGGGCCGTAGCCGGCATTGTTAACCAACACATCGATCCTGCCGAACGCCGCTATAGTTTCCTGAACAGATTTTTTGATCGAATCTCCGTCATTGAGATTGACAGTCAAAGCGAGAAACTGATCACTTTTAGTTTCGCCGACTGACGCTTGCAACGCTTGTATGTTGCGTGAGGTAGCGGCTATTTTATCGCCCCTATCTAATAATTTTTTGACCAGGAACAGGCCCAATCCCTGAGATGCCCCTGTAATAAACCAAACTTTAGTTATTTCCATTTCGATTGTTAGTTGTTTGAATAATGATCAGCAACCGAAAGAATTGGCTAAGGGCTAATTCCCTCGGTTAGTTATTACATTGTTTATTACCATGGCTGACCGTCACCGAATGACCAATCCGAGCGGTCAACGAACACCATGTTGATCATCACATCATCAGCGCGAACATCTAATTGCCTTCTTAGTTCGTCAGAAATATACCTGAAAAAGGCAAGTTTCGAATCTATGTTATTTCCGACAGTGCTGGTTACCTGGATCAGCATAAAATCCGGTGAACGGTCCCAGCCGAGAAAGTTTTTATCGTAGATCAAATTCTCCGGTGACTTTTCGTTAATGACAATGAATTTGTCCCCGTCCGGTGCTTTTAATACATCAACAATTCCTTTGTAAACGATATCGGCAACTGTGGCGCGATATTCAGCTGTTTTTCCTTTTAGTAAATCAATGCGTGCAAATGGCATAATGTTACCCTCCTGTTTGTTTTTAAATTATTGTTTGTTTTTTTGATCTGTTGCAACCGTAAGCCGATTGCATGAAACAAATCTGAGGATTAAAGGCCTGCTGCAACGAAGCCATATGACACAATTTGAAAGTGACATTTGTCACAGGTTTTGTTGTTTCGCAAAGAAATACCTTCAATAATTATTTGGCATGTAAAAATTGAAAGACGACTTAAATAACAAAAAGCACAACAAGTTGTAAATCAACAATTTGCACAGCAATAAAATATAACAACCTGTAAATCAAGGTGTGTTCGACAGTCGAACATTTTTGCTGTTAAATTTTTTATTAAATTGATATTTATCGATTACTTATCGCTAAAAAAACGTAGTTAAAAAACAAAATCTAACAAATAGAAGTAAGTTAACTATTTGATTTTCAACTAACTAATCAACAGTAAAAGAGAAATTAAGTGTTCGACCTGACCCCCACTCACTCCACAAAAAAGCCCTTAGATTAACTTCTGAGGGCTTTTTATTTTATATAGTCGCAGACTACATACATAATTCTCTATAGACACAGTCTACGGACAGCTTGGGCGGAAATACGTGAATAGTATCACGTATTATTACGCTGTAAATCACGTACATGTCCTGATTATTTTTCCCGGCCTGTTGTTCAATTTTGTACCTGATGAGAGACGCAGCTTACTACAGTTTATCGGCTCAATCTCTCTTGTAAATATTTTTAACAAGCTATTTAAAACTTAATTTCATGAAAAAAATTAATTATTTACTACTGCTTGCAGCAGCTATGCTGTTTGCAGCATCATGCGGTAAAGACGGCGCAGTTGGGCCGCAAGGTTCAACTGGAGCTAAGGGCGCCCAGGGTGTGGTTGGTCCGGCAGGGCCTGCTGGCGCTAACGGACAAAACGGAAGCGTGATTTACAGCGGCTCCACTGTGCCGCTGACAACGACGGGCGCTAACGGCGATTTTTACCTAAACACTTCAACTGGATTACTGTATGGCCCTAAAACCACCTCGGGCTGGGGTACTGGCTTTTCACTCGTTGGTGCTACAGGTGCAACCGGCGCTACAGGCGCAGCAGGTACGCCCGGCAGCAAAACGCTGAGCGGGGTTGGCGCGCCTGCAACCTCATTGGGCAGCCTGGGTGATTATTATCTTGATGATGCCAGCTATCTTTTGTACGGCCCTAAAGTTTCTTCCGGGTGGGGAACTCCTGTATCGTTACAGGGCCCTCCGGGCACTGCCAATGTTATGTACACCGATTGGTTTACCCCCCCTACTTACAAAAAGGATACAGTTTTCGGAGTGTACGGTTTTTCAGCTAAAGAAGCTATTCCTGCCATTACACAGTCAATACTTGACAATGGCACCGTGATCACTTATGGAAAATTAAACGGCTATGTTTCAAGCATATGGCCTACCAACCAGGTATCAGAATTACCTATTTCTATTACTTATATGGATGGTAGTGCGGCTAATATAGATACATGGTCCGCATTTGCCACACCGGGCACCCTTGAGATCCGCCTGGTGAGCAGCCTAAATGCATATGGCGGTATTTCAAATGCACACCAGTTCCGCTGCATTGTTATCCCCGGAGGTGTTAATATACCAGCAACCATAGGTTATGCTGCATTACAGCGTTACTTAAGGATAAAGGACAATTAGTCGTAAACAATTACACTTAAATAAAACAAAGAGGCCGTCCCGAGAAGGGAGGGCCTCTTTTTAATAAAAAAGATGTTCGGTTAAGTTTGCCCGAATATTAGCTTAATCAGGGGGCAAAGTTTGAAAAGAACGTTTTTTAAGCGGCTATTCTAGCGAGACATAACGACATATAGATCAGTTATTTACGTGGCACTATTACTAAAGCGTTAAAATTTCGGACCTATTACTTAAAAATGCTCAAAAAGCGTATTTGCGCACTGCCGACCTCTGTACCTGCATAGTCGGCAAACAGGTTATTGGCGGAAATGGTAGGACGACACCCAACAAAGAACGAATATTATTTCCCGACAATTTTCTTTCGGTGTACAATTCCCCAATCTGTAAGATTACTGATGATGGTTTGTAGCGTATTGCCGTGTTCCGTAAGTTCATATTGAACCGTTATGGGTTGTGTATCTAAAACGGTTCGTTTTACCAACTGGTTTATCTCTAATTCCTTTAATTCTTTGCTTAACATTCTGTTAGAAACTCCTTCTACATCATTCAAAATATCGGAAAACCGCCTTTTCCCGTAACAGCAAATAGACGAAATAATAGAGATCTTCCATTTCCCGTTCAGCACGTCCATTGAATCCTGAACGGCTCTCATTCTTTTCTTTTGTTCCTGTTGAAACTCTTCTATTTTACAACTCATAACGTTACTTTGTTATACAGATGATACTGCTATTTTTCAGTACAAAGCTGCAAATCCCCCTTTATTTAAATAAAAAACAAAATCCGGAAAGCCCTGTTGTTTAATTCAATAGGGCTTTTTTTAAGACCTCATATTGAGGTATTAACATTGGTTTCAGATACATTTTTTCAATATCCTGTTCACAGGATTTTTTTAGACAGATACTTTAAAGCCCTTCGTATGTTTCGGAAAAAACACTACCTCCCATTAGCGCGTCCATTGAATTTTGAACGGCTCTCTTTTTTCTTCCTTTGCTCTTGCAAATCTTTAATCTGACACATCACAATGTTACTCTGTTACCTTTATGTTACTGTTATCTTTCGGTACAAAGTTACTAAAGATAACTTTAATAGTCGACTTTTGTCACTCAATCTTTAAAAAAAGAAATAATGAATAGATTAAAAAATAAAGTAGCAGTTATTACCGGCGGCAATAGCGGTATCGGGTTTGGCATTGCCCAGGAATTTAAAAATGAAGGTGCTAAAGGAGTTATTGTCGGCAGAAATCAGGAAACTTTAGATAGTTCTGTGGCTCAGCTTGGCGGTAATTTTATAGCCATAAATGCCGATGTAACCAATGTTGCCGACCTGGGCAGCGTGTTTAAAGAAACAGCTGAAAAATTTGGTAAAATAGATGTGGTTGTAGCCAATGCGGGTGCCGGAGCGGTAGGAACTGTAGCCACTTTTGACGAAGCCGCATTTGACCAGGCCATTGACCTGAACCTAAAAAGTGTTTACTTCACGGTCCAAAAAGCATTGCCATATATGAATGATGGTGGTTCTATTATTTTGATCGGGTCAAATGCAGCACATCGGGCCTATGCGAATTTTACGCTGTATGGCGCGGCAAAAGCAGCCGTCATTTATTTGGCCAAAGGATTTTCGAGCGACCTTTTAGATCGGAAGATCAGGGCAAATGTGATCACACCAGGTACCACAGATACCCCGGCGTTCGACAAATTTGTTCCCGCAGAACAAATGGAAGCGGTAAAAAAACACTTTGCAGATCAAATGCCGATAGGCAGGATCGGGCAGCCTGCTGACATTGGTAAAACAGCGGTTTTCCTGGCCTCTGATGATTCTTCGTTTATGCTTGGTGCTGAAATCCTTGTTGATGGTGGAATGACCTATTTATCTAAGTAATTGACCCAACGGCAGCGCGGGTTTATAAATGTGCCATTAAATAATTAAAAAAAAAATCAAAATGAGTAATTCAAAAAATAAAGCTGCGAGCTACGCAATTATCGGCTTCGGCAAGATCGGCCAGGCCCTGGCCAAGGCGTTTGCCCGCAACGGCATCAAAGTATCCGTTGCAACCACGCGCGACCCGGAAAGCTTTGCACCCGATGCGGCCGCCATCGGATCGGGGATCATTCCCACAACACTGGCGGAAGCCGTCAAGGCGGACGTCATCTTTTTGGCTGTGCGTTTCGAATCGCACCCGGATGTCGCAAAAGTGCTTCAAACCTGGCAGGAGAAGACCATTGTTGATGTGACCAATGCCTATGGCGTGCCCATTGAGAAGATGGGAGGACTGCCTTCTGCCAGGTTCGTGGCGCAGTCCTTCACTGGCGGAAAACTGGTTAAGGGCTTCAACCATTTGGGGGCTGCCATTCTTGACCAGGACCCGGCCGTACATGGTGGCAGGAGAGTCGTATTCCTGGCGAGCGATGACGACGGGGCAGCAGCGGAGATTGGTGCGCTTGCAGAAAATCTCGGTTTCGCGCCAGTCAAACTTGGCGGGCTTTCGGAAGGCGGACTGCTGGTGCAGGCGCACGGAAACAGCTGGGGTAAACTGATATTTCAGGACCTGGTCAAGTTCGACTGATAAATCGTTATCGCAAATTTCAAAAAAGATGAAAGACAAAATAACACAAGAGAATGTCCAGATTGTGCAAGACTTTTTTGCAGCAATTGGCGGCGGCGACAAACAAGGCCTGCTGGCACTGGTAGCCGAAGAGATTGAGTGGATCATTCCGGGTAAGGACTGGCCACTGGCTGGCACGCACCGCGGGCACGCAGGTTTGGCGAAGGTACTTCAGAAGGCGTCCGAAGAGGTGGAAATGACATACCCTAAGCCCCCCGATTTCGTGGCGCAGGGAGAACGGGTTTTCGTCATCGGCGTCGCTACAGGAAAAATCAAAGCCACAAATAAGGCGTTCAAAGACGACTGGGTTTTCGACATCACCGTTCGGAATGGCAAAATAACGAACATCCGGGAGTATATCGACACGCAAGCACTGGCCCTGGCCTCCGAGATGCCCATAAGCCCCAAGGCTTAATGAGCGAATGGACGGTCTTTAAATTCATAAGCTCAAAGGCAATATGACCGTTTATAAGTTAACGGTGGTTTCACCAATACACACTAAATAAATGTTTCAACAGTATAAGCTTCTTTTAAATCTCTGTTTCTTCATGAAGCAGGGATTTATCAGGCAGCTTGAGTAAATTGCGCATAATTATATACTTGAACGATGTCCAATTTTGAAGCGCTTTTCGATTACATTCAAGAAATATCAGGCAAACTGCTTTCAGAAGATGATAAGCATTTGTTGATGGAGCATTTCAAACCCAAAAAACTTCGAAAACGGCAATACTTTTTACAGGAAGGAGACGTATGTAAAAATATAGGGTTCATTGTAAAAGGATCTGCCAGAACCTTTACGGTAGATGAAAAAGGGCATGAACATATACTGAAATTATCTTTGGAAAACTGGTGGCTGGCCGATTTTGAAAGCTTTTACCTGTTAACGCCAAGTCGGTTTAATATTGAAGCGCTGGAGGATCTGGAGGTTCTGCAATCAACCAATGCTCAAATTGAGGAGTATCTCAAACATATACCTGCCTTTTCATCGATGGCGAACGTAATCAGTCAAAATTACACCATTGCAAACCAGAAAAGAATGCAGGCCGCTATAAGCTATACGGCTGAAGAGCGTTACGAGGATTTGATCAGCAATTATCCGCAATTTCTACAGCGGTTCCCGCAAAACATGATCGCTTCTTATCTGGGTTTATCCCCGGAAACGTTGAGCAGGCTAAAGAAAAACTCTTTTAAATAGATCTGTATGAAAGGATGAATTCGGTATCTAAATAAACCCTCATCGATATATCTTCCTGAATGCAAAAAAATTAATTACTAATGGGATATATGCCGTTGTGTCGGTCTGGCTTTCTGCCACTTTGGTTTTTTACCTCTACCTTAAGTTGCTATTTTACAATTTGTTATCAACTTAATGTAATATAGGCCATCATCTTGAATTGACCTATATCAAGCATATTTAATGATTCATATCAACACGCAGTTCGTTACAGTACCGCACCTTTGTATATGATTCAGAACGGAAAAATCCTGAAGAATTTGAAATCAAACGATTCAATGAATGTCAACAAAAAATGTATTAATTAATAAATAGGAATAATGAGTAAATTAAAAAACAAAGTAGCGGTAGTTACCGGTGCTTCAAAAGGAATAGGTGCAGCTATCGCAAAACATTTTGCGGCAGAAGGCGCAAAGGTTGTTGTAAATTATGCCTCAAGTAAAGAAGGCGCTGACAAAGTAGTTAAGGAAATAACCGAAAATGGTGGTATAGCCATCGCTGTGCAGGCCGATGTATCCAATGAAGCAGATGTAACCAGGCTGTTTGAAGAAACAAAGAAGGCTTTCGGAGGCCTGGACATTTTAGTTAACAACGCGGTTTCTCAGGGATACGCACCTATTGAACAAATCTCAGTAGCAGATTTTCATCAGAGTTTCAACGTCAATGTGTTAGGGTCTATACTCACTATACAGGCAGCTTTGAAATTATTTGGCGCTAAGGGCGGCAATATTATCAATATCAGTTCGGGTGCAAGCAAATACCCTCTTCCTAATGCCTCATTATATTCAGCTACTAAGGCGGCGTTAGATGCCTTTACCATTGCGTTATCAAAAGAACTGGGTGCAAAGAATGTTCGTATCAATTCTATTTTACCGGGCGCTACAGAAACAGAAGGTGCAGTCAGTGCAGGTGTAACTGCCGGAAGTGAGTATGAAAAAATGTTTGTGGAGAAAACACCGCTTGGCCGCAGAGGCCAGCCCGCAGATATTGCAAAAGCTGTCGTATTCCTGGCTTCCGATGATGCAGCGTGGATTACGGGTGAGCAAATTTCCGTTTCGGGTGGTATGTATGGTTTTTAAAAATTCTCGTCGCCATTTTCGAAATCGGCCTTTATTGTACCGCCAGGTCAATTAATAGTTGTAAATCCTCTATAAAATTATTGGAAATCGGAGCCTTTGAGACCACATTTAAACCATAATAGGTACGGCATGGGAGAGATTCTTAAAAGCCTATAGATGAAAATCTATAGGCTTTTAAAATTATTTTCTAATTTAGGAGTGTAGTGATAACACCTACCGCGAACTAAATTAAGATGAAAAAAAATAAAAAAATCATATTTATTGTGGTCGCGGTCTTGTGCCAGGCTTTCGGGCCTTTAAGCATTGCAAAGACCTTTGTTCACAATAAAACTGTTGAAAACAGGTGGATTGCTGAAATCCATTTTGAAACGATTGATAACCTGATCTACGTACCTGTTTCAGTTAACGGGTCGGCATACTGTCGCTTTATTTTAGACGGCGGCTCCAGTGTTTGTGTAGTCGATTCGTCAATCGTTAACTCACTTCATTTAACAGGTTCAGGCGACGGAATTATTCATGGCGCGGGTACGGGGGCTGTCAAGGTTAGTTACTGTGATAGCATTACATATAAGCTTAAGGATATAAAAACATTGGTTCCCCGATCGGATATTATTAATCTGTCCAATGCTGTGCCGGGGCAAAAGCTTGATGGACTCTTGGGTTATGACTTCTTTTTGAAGTATGTTATTGAGATAAATTATAAAAATAAAGTTATCCGTTTATATCAACCGGAGAGTTATCATTACAAGGGAAAAGGTTCGGTTGTACCGATCAGCTTTTTCAAAAAGATACCGCACTTTAAGGCTAAGGTAAAGGTGTACGGCCGTGCCCTTGTGGAAAAAGATTATGCGATTGATACAGGGTCTTCCGATGTAATTAACGAGAATTTGCTAAACGTGTCTACCGGTCCTAAAAAAGAGGTAGTTGGGGGTGTCGGTGTTGGACAAAAGTTTACGATTGTACAGGGAAAAATAGAAACATTTCAGATAGGTAAGTACATCCTCCACAACCTGGATGGAGTATCGGGGGCTGATAAAATAGGTGCAGGGCTGCTTAGCAGATATACTGTCGTATTTGATTACTCACGGTCTCACATGATTCTGGAATAATTATAAAGAGGATAACCAATATAACGCAATCAGTTATTTTCAAAACAAGCATTTTTTTAAGGGTGTTATAGCTGAACATTCCGGGAGGTTTTACTATTTGATCCGTGCCGTAAGTTTATCTATTTCAGCCTAACATCACCCTCTAAAGCTGCGATATTTATAGGCTAAGGTCCACTAAATAACCGATCTGTGGGAACAGTATGGGAAAGATTATTCAAAAGCCTTTGTATGGATGATATCGGAAGTTAGCGAATATCGGTGGATTCTGTCCTTGCAAAACCTGTAACTAACCAGAACATTTTAATTCAGCCTTTACTTAAACCTTTTCGGCATTTACTTATCTTACTTTTAACGAAGGTTAGTTAGCCCTATCGACACCTATGAAATTCTTTATTACAGTTCTTCTCTCTTTAATTTGGTGCTTACCGATATTTGCTCAATCGCAGGTTAATAACGCAAAAGCAGACACGCAAAAATATCTTCTTGAATACGATCCGGCTGTATTACGCATAAAAGGCAATTCGTTGCCTATAGGTATCTTAGCTATATCTGGCAAGGGACAAAAATCACAAACCAAAGGTTTTTTAAATGGTGCTGATGATTGGTCGAAATATGAAATAGAAGTGGATAGCGGCAATTACTCAAATGGAAAAATTAAAATAAAAGGAAGTGGAAAAGGATATAAAAAAGGAGATTCATTAACAGTTAATGTCTACACAAAAAAATCCTTTTTATTTTTCAGCAGTAAAGGAAACTGGTTATTCAGTCAAAAAATACCCTATAATTATGAAACGAAGATAAATATTTTAACCACAGGCAATTTTTCTAAAGCTCCTGGCGACCATGTTCAATTTGGTGTGCGAAAATACTTTGATAACAAAATGTTCATTGACAAGTGGGCCCCGGTGAAGAAGAATTTAAAAGATTTTACTTTCCTGTTTAACGGTGTTCATATTTCGAAATCAAAAGACGATTTAGAAATCAATAAAGACCCAACCAAAATTAAAAATGATAAAATACAGTTAATAGCTTTATTTGCTAAAAACACCGCTATAACCGATACGCTTAACTTTTTACTCAATTATGTTGCAAACTATCAGTGCAACATACAATCTAGCGGAACAGGGTACGGTTTAAACGTAACAGCAGATATTTATCACGATTCAATTATCAATGCTCAATTGCTAAAAATTAAGATACAAAATGATGCTACACAAAAAACCTATAATTATTGGATCAATACAAATGGAGGTTCGATTGATATTTCAAGTAAAGGTGCAGATGGCAGTGATGGTATAAATGGCATGGATGGTTTTGCCGGTACAACGGGCGCGCCCGGAACAGTTTCGGCTGATGTAGAAACCACCACCAATGGCGATGGTACAACTACCACTACTACTAATTTAGTAACCGGTCCGGGTGGAGATGGCAGCAACGGTCAGGATGGCGGAAATGGCCAGGATGGTGATACCGGGGGTAATGGCGGAAACATTACTGTTATTTATTCGCCAGCTGTGAAACCCTTTCTAAACTTGATTAAAGCAATTAGTATCCCGGGTAAAGGTGGATCCGGGGGCAGGGCCGGCAGAGGTGGCATGGGTGGAAGTGGAGGAAGCGGAAACCCGAATGGGAATGCTGGTTTAAATGGCCAGGATGGGCGATCCGGTTCCGATGGCGCTGATGGGCGGATAGGAAATGTGACTTTTACAATGACCAATCCATAAAGTAAACTGAAGCTTTGGA
This sequence comes from Mucilaginibacter mallensis, assembly GCF_900105165.1. NCBI lineage: Bacteria > Pseudomonadati > Bacteroidota > Sphingobacteriia > Sphingobacteriales > Sphingobacteriaceae > Mucilaginibacter > Mucilaginibacter mallensis. Next base: position 1,548,624 of record NZ_LT629740.1, on the reverse strand, counting down.
TCAAGGAAACGATGCAGAATATAAGTTGCCGAAGTTTTCACATTATTGTTAGAACCGACAAAAATGGAGACTTCTTTTCAAGATCAATCAGACATTTTTTTAAACGCCTGAAATTTTTGACTGAAATAGATTGAAGATGCATGTTTGAGAATATGATAAAAAAATCTAACACATGAAAATAAATAACTTATTGGTTTACAATTCACTAATAATCAATAAAAGAGGAATAAAGTGTTCGACCTAACTCCTCACCCACTCCACTGAAAGGAGATGTTCAATTTTGAGCATCTCCTTTTTTATGAGCGACAAATACCTTATTGTCAATTAGTTAAATTTTCATTTTCATAATTTAAAAACTGGTTCGATATTATTACCATTTAAACGATCAGTATAATAAATCTTCAATCTCTTTATCCGTTAATTCTTTGTTCCATACTTGCAGATCATCTATTTTTCCATTAAAGCCCCCTACTTTCTGTAAGGGGAAAAACAAAGTTTCTGATCTGCGCTTTTTAGTTTTGTCTTTATCTGTAAACTGGATGAAATCGTCATACATCTTCTTCTGTAATTGGCCATTTACGTATAGGCTCGTCCCTTTGTTTGTGCCGGTAATTACAATATGTGTCCAGGTGTTTGTAGGTACAGCATAACCAAAATCGAAATTATACCCATCTCTGGAAAAGCCTAAATTACCGGTGCTACCTTGTTTTAGTTTTACTGCCGAATTGGGTGATCTAAAAATAATGGCACTATCAGGATTGTTATCAGCTGCATTTATCCAAAAGGAAACAGTATAATCATAACCAATCTCTTTATAGGGTAGTTCGGCAATACTATTTTTTCCTAAAAACGACAGAGCGTTTCCTTTATGCCCTTTTGCATAGTCGGCCTGATAGAGTTGTACCCTTTCATCCTTTTTATCGAAATTAAAATAAGCCACCAACGGCTGATCAGGTTTGCCTATTTTGCCCCGTATATTTGTTTCGGGGCCTTCGCTTATTTTCTTGCCCGCGCTTTCAAAATCATCAAACTTCATGATGTTAGCACTACCATTCCACATTTTTTGGGATAATACCTGCATGGCGGGAAATACACGGTCATGCACATCCTTTTCGCTGATGCCATTACCCACAATATCGTTCCATACTGCGAAAGCACCACCTAATATGGTGGGGTCACCAACCGGGAAATTTACTTCGCCTATCATTGATGGGGTCCAGTTATCATAAAGGTTTTTAGTATCCAGATAGTCGTAATAATAGTCGGCGGCAGGTACAATATACAGCCAGCCATCAGGCGTACTAATCTGGTTGTAACCGAGCTTTTTCATTGCAATTGGGTTGGCGTAGCCATTATACCAGGTGTTCATGGTTACATTTTTTACAGTTACCGGCGTAGCTCCTGCCGCGTGTGTTAACGCGCCCCAAAGCCTCACCTCTTTGCCATAGCCCTGTACATATTTTATGAAATGATCAGTAAAAGCGCGAAAGGCTTCAGCGTCTCTTTTATCATATTCATCGGTACCGATATGTACCTCTTTTCCCATAAATACAGGATGATCGCCTGATAAATATTCCTTAAACACGTTTTCAATAACCGTATAGGTAAGCGGATTGTGCAGGTCGAGGTGATCCATACCATATTGCCTACTGCCAATTGCCGGAACTGCTTTGGTAAAAGCGAGCGCATGGGCAGGCACATCTATTTCAGGGATGATGCGTACTCCATAGTCATTGGCTAATTGCTGCAGCGCTATAAACTCCTGTTTAGTGTATGAGCCGTCTTTAGCGGTAAGGCCCGGATAGGTATCATTTTGTAAACGGAATGCTGAATAAGTGCTATCCCATTTATTGCCGAAATATTTCCTGAAACCATTATCGCTTAAATGAATCTGGAAATCATTCATTTTGTAGTATGACATGAATTTAACGTAATCGCGCAGGAATTGCAAGCTGAAAAATTTACGTCCATCATCCAGAATAAAACCACGCACTTTAAATTCGGGATAATCGCGGGCAATGCCTTTGGGGATGGTTCTTTTCTGTTCAAGTAATTGCAATAAAGTGCGCGTGCCCCAAAATACGCCCTGATAATCAAGTGCACTGATTTTTATAAAACTCCCAGCTTCAAAATAATAACCTTCATCGCCAATGGCGGCGTCTTTTTCGTGCAGGATTAAATAAATATCGCCCTTTTGGGGTTTACCTGATGCTATTTTTAAGTTGAGGCCAGTTTCTTCTTTTAGCTCATTTTGCAGTATAACAATTGCCTTTTGTAGTACTTGTTTATCGCGGATATTTATAACGATCCTTGAGGCATGTGTTAAAACAAAAGTGCCCGCGCTGCCATGCCATTCGCGCAATGCGGGGATAACAAAAGGTTGGGGATTAATCCCTGTATCCGCATATTTTCCATGCACAAATACTTGCTTTGATACGTCATATTTTAAGGTATCGTTAGTATTGCTTAGCAGCTGAAAATACAGAGTTACATTTTTTGCTACCAGGGGTTTAGCGACCCTTCCGGTACTGTCAATTATAGGGTTATGATCGCTCCCTTTCAAAACCAGATGGTAGCCATTTGGCGCTTCAGGAAAAGTGACTTTGGTATCGCCCGGTTTTATGGCTGGAATACCGGATACTGATTTTATTACAGAACTGTCAACCTGTGCAAAAGACAGGCTCCGGGTTATCATTATTAAAATAATTGTATATATAGTTTTTTGCATAATAAGTTGTGTTTGTAAGTTCAGGTTCAGATCTATTTTATGTCCACACTAAATTTGTTCCCTGCTGTAACTATGATATAGTGGATAATACCTGCCGATAACAGCAGGAAAACCATGGTTTTAAACAAATTGCTTTTTTCATAATTGGAAGATTAATAAGTAAATAAATAAAGTTTTTAATCTATTCAAGTTAATATTAGCCATTAATTAAATTTTAAAAGACACTACACAATCGTTTGATTAACGATCAATAGAGGCATTTTAATTAAAATTAAAAAGGTTGTAATAACTTGTTTACAAGCTTTTAGTCTGCCAATCTATTATTGCTGAACAACATATAATAGTATTTGTATCACAATAATAAACATTGATACCATTTTACCACCCATTCAACACTGGTACTTTCATTTTAAAAAAAACGCTATTCACATTCATTATAAATATTGTGCGCTACTTTAATTTTGACACTTTAAAGACAAACGTTTGCGCAAGCTTTTGCCAGCCATTCAAGATTTTTATTAAATAGATTCGACTTGTGATCATTTGGGTAGTTAAGTGGAAAACAATCACTTATAAACAGGATACCCGCAATGATGCAGTTATATGCGCGGTATAACAAGGCATCAGCAAAAGTCCGATTAAGCATTATTTATTTATTAACTAAATCCAATCAAAGTATGGCAAAGGCTTACAAAAAAACGCTTGTTTGTTTATTATGCTTAGTTTACTATGGCCTTGCCTATGGCCAGGTTAGTGTAAGCGGAGTAGTTAAGGGGTCTGATGATGGCAAAGTATTGCCACAGGTTTCCATAATTGTTAAGGGTACTAGCGATGGAACAGTAACAGACCTCGACGGCAGGTTCCACCTGTCTGTATCGCCAAATGCGGTATTACAGTTTTCCTTTATCGGCTATGTTCCTAAAAATGTTGAGGTAAAGGGCAGATCCGTTATTGATGTCACACTACAGGCATCAAAAAAAGACCTGGACGATGTTGTAGTGGTGGGCTATCACGAGGTATCAAAAAAAACTACAACCGCGGCTATTACTATAATATCAGGAAAAGATATAGAGGATCTGCCAACACCAAGTTTTGATCAGGCCTTGCAGGGTAAAGTACCCGGCGTAAATATCCAAAACTATAATGGCCAGCCCGGTGTGCGTAACACATTTGTAGTTAGGGGTAACACAAATATTTCAACAGGTTTTAATGAGGCTAATGCACTGAGCTCGCCATTGTTTATTATTGATGGTGTACCAACTAACCTCAGCGATATGAGCCAGTTTGATAATACCCAAACTGACGTGCTTGCAGGTATTAATATAAACGATATAGAGAGTATCGAGGTGCAAAAAGACGCGGCCGCGACAGCCATCTGGGGGTCACGGGGTGCAAATGGCGTGGTAGTTGTTACCACAAAAAAAGCCAAAAAAGGCAAGCCGCAAATAGAGCTGAATGTTTATGGTGGTTTTTCTGCACAGCCAAAATTGCAGCAAACTGCAACAGGCTCTGAAGAACGGAATGAGAAAATAAACTTTATCGCACAGCAAACAAATAAGTCGGGGCTTGGAAATCTTCCCCAAATGCTTACCGACAGTTTGAACCCGTCATTTAACAATGCTACAAACTGGCAGGGCCTGTTATACAGGAAAGCTTACCTGCATAATATAGACCTGTCAATAGCTGGTGCATCGGATAATCTTAATTATCGTGTCAGCATGAATAATTTTAATCAGGATGGCGTATTGTATGGCACCGGACTTAACAGATATTCATTCCGTTCAAACATTGATTACCAAGTAACTAAGAAGTTTGGTATTGAGGTTAATATCAGCATGTCAAGGGTGGACAGGCAGCCGGGATTAAGCAACTCCATACATGGTGTTAATCCTTTAGCAGGTTATTCGCTGCCCAGTTCCTTTTACTATCTTGATGCTAATGACATTGCTGCTTATAAGGGACAATACTCCGGCATACGCAATCTGGATAGAAATGATAATATAACAGCGTTCGTAGGCTTGCATTACCAGATATTGCCTGGCTTATTGCTCAAGTCTGAAGAGTCGATAAATAAGCAGTCAAATGAGAATCAGTTTTCCGCGCCTTCCAATCTCTCCAGCATAGGTGCTGCTGTGGCATCCGACTCATTAAGCAATTATACCCAGGTAAATGCCAATAACATATTATCTTACACCAAAAAGCTCGGAAACAACAACATATCCATACTTGCATTTCAGAGTTTTGAGAGAGATGTAACTAACCTTCTTTATGTGTCGGGCAGCTACATTCCCGATAACTCTATTCAGGTGGTGCAGGGGGTATCAGCTGGTAACCTGCTTGCTTCAACCAATTACCTGGCATCCTCGCTTTTATCATGGGGCGGGCAGGCACATTATGATTATAAACAAAAATACCTTTTGGACGCTACTTTGCGCGCCGATGCTTCATCAAGGTTTGGGCCCGGCAGTAAATGGGGGTATTTCCCGTCTGTGAGCGCAGGCTACAACATCATGGATGAGGACTTCATGAAACGTATAAAGTGGATAGATCAATTTAAGATACGCGGAAGCTGGGGCATTAGCGGGCAGCAACCCACTGATTACTATGCACCTTACAATACTTATGTTGTTGGTACAGGCAACAATAACTTTAATAATAACAATTACCAATCAAACCTCAATGGTTACTATAATGGTGTTCCAATCGGTATACCTAATTTTAGTTCGGGTACGGCATTTACCGATTCGAAGCTTTCGTGGGAACCCACAAAGCAACTCGATCTGGGTTTTGATGCGTCTTTCCTGAACAGCCGGATCCAGCTTACTTTTGATTATTACGATAAGAGATCGAGCAACCAATATTATACTTTCCCGCTGCCATTTTATACAGGATATACACAGCAAACTACCAATTCACCATTAACAGTAGGAAACAGGGGTATTGAAATTAACCTTAATACACGCAACCTGTCGCCGCAAAGCAAGGTGCAGTGGAGTACTAATTTCAACATATCGTATAACCATAATGAAATACTGAAGCTGCCAAACGGTAACCGTACATTAGTTTACACTGATCCTAATACAGGTCAGGAATATGTGTTTACAGTAGGCAAGCCAATAAATGTATACTACCAGATACAGTACCAGGGTGTTTATAATACACAGGGCCAGGTGCCGGTAAACCCGTTAACAGGGCAGTTGCTTACTTACTTTAAGGGCTATTATCCTGTAAGGGCGGGTTACCCGATCTGGAAAGACATTAATGGAGACTACGATGTATGGACTGATGAGGATACAGGCAATCAATATGGTGACCTGCAGCCAACTGGTAATCCCAATCCTACGTTTACAGGTGGCTTTAATAACACAGTTAGCTATAAGGGTTTTACACTAGGTGTTTACACCTCTTTTACACTGGGGCGTACAATTGTTAATACATTGCAGCAGCAGCAGTTAAATAACTGGGGAAGTGGCCTATATAATTTTGTCAACACGGGTATCCCCAATCTTAATCAGTTAGGATTCTGGAATCCTGCAGCGGCAGCAGCTAACCCCAACGGATATAAGGCAAAATTCCCTGCATTAAATCCTAACGGCCCTTATTTTTATGAATATTCTCCATGGACAACCATGTTTAACCAGAATGGCAGTTATTTGAAGATCAATACCATTTCATTGGGTTACAGGCTACCTAAAAAATTCACAGATGCTTTAGGAGTTACATCGTGCCGGTTGTATTTTACGGCTGACAACATAGCTGTTTTCCAAAAATCCACTGTACCTGATGCAGAACAGGTGACCCCTTTTGGTGATTATGATGGTACAACCTACCCCATACCAAAGAACTACACCCTGGGTATAAATGTTCAGTTTTAATTGATTTAAAGGAAATTACGATGAAAAATTATAAAATTAAATACTTTGTAATATTATTTCTTTGCGGAACGATGCTGTTTGGCTCGTGTAAGAAATATATAAACGAAACGCCAATAAACGCACCAACTACCGCCAACTTCTGGACATCGGAACAGGCAGCACAAACAGGCCTGGCTGGCGCTTATAGTTTATTGCGTACCGCCTTATTAAGCCGGTCAAGTTACTTTACCTTCGGAGACGCTACAGCGGGTGAGTTCGCATCCTTTAACGGCGATATCGCTTATACTGATTTTAATGAAAGCGGCCAATATGATTTTAACTATACACCCTATGGTGGTGTATGGAACGACTGGACTATCTTTTATCAGTTGATAGCCCAGTGTAACCTTATTATTAACAAGGTTCCCGGTATGGCTGCATCAACATTTACTGATGATCCGGTTGCTACCAAAAAACAGATAATAGGTCAGGCATATTTTTTAAGGGCTTTCGCTTATTACTATATTACCGAAGTATGGGGAGCACCTGTAATTGTTACACAAGTGTATACTAACCCTATTACTGCACAGCCGGTTGCCCGTTCTACAGATGCTCAGGGTTTTGCCCAGGTAGTAAGTGACCTGACACAAAGTATCAGCATGCTGCAGTATAGCTATGCCAACCCTACTGATGTTGCCGTACAGGCCAATAAGAGTGCAGCATTCGCACTTTTATCAAAAACCTATATGTGGCAAAAACAATATCAGCCTGCAGCTGCGGCCGCAGATAGCGTGATAAAATATGGCGGTTATACCCTTGAGCCGGCTGCAACCTATAGAAATATTTTTAGAGGGCATGATCAGGAAAGCATTTTTGAGTTATATATGCTTTATACAGGTGCTGACAATGAGGCAACAGGAGATGCCTTTAATATGTTCCTGCAAGCGCCTTTTATAGTTAGCCAGCAAACGGCATGGTATGTGGCTCCAACTGTGATAAATAACCTTTACGGTGATACCACATCCACTTCTGCTGATATACGCGTGAAGAATAACTTTTACGGATTGCAGACCATAAACCCCATCCTGGTAAAATATGCGGATGTAGTGTATCAGAATTCAGGTACGCAAACCACCGCTTATGTAAGTGATGATTTGGTGCTGCTGCGCCTGGCCGATATTTATCTTACAAGGGCTGAGGCTGCCGCGCGGTTAGGTGATCTGGGTACAGCAGATATGTACCTTAACCTGGTACGTAAAAGAGCAGGAGTAGCAGCTTATAATGCAACCGGTGCTACTGACCTGATATATGAAATTATGGATGAACGCGGAAGGGAGTTTTACGGCGAAGGCAGCTGGTATTTTGATCTTTACCGTACAGGATTAATTTCAGACCCTAACTACGATAATGCGGTACCTGGTTATAATACCGACAGGGTTAACGGCGGCGGATGCCAATGGCCGATTGGGTTAAGAGCATTACTGCAGCAGGACCCATTGCTGGTGCAAAATAAATGGTGGGCGTCACACTAATTATTTAATCACTTAAAAGAAATAACAATGAAAAATATTATAAAATATATGGCAATTGCTGTTGTAATGGTAATTGCGTTTAATGGCTGTAAAAAGAATGACTATATAGTTGGCGGCAAACTGGAAAGTACTACAACGCCCCTTACTACTTATGATTATCTGAAAAGTAACAGGTTTAAAATGTTTGATACCTTACTAATGCTGGTTGATAAAGCCGGATTGAAAGATGTGATCAACCAGAAAGGAATAACCTTTTATGCACCGAGTGATTATTCTATAGACAATTACCTTTTGCTAAGAACGCTTGAAGTGCAAAATGTTGATCCAAGTAAAAAATACACTATCGACACATTGATAAAGTATGATCTGGCTACGTTTAAGGATTCCCTTAATGCTTATATCGTACCCAGCACTGTTACCTATAGTTCACTTACAGAAAATGGCGTTTTATTTAAAACGGCGCTTGGTAACCAAACCGTTATCTCGTATGAAACAACCACTGATGCAACTCTTGGTTATTCGGGTGCAGTAAGTACCTTACCAAGGATAGAGTATTACACCTTTATTAAAGGAGGGCCCCTGCCATCACCGCTTGTTGCATCACAAATAGTTGATACTGTAGGTGTAAGGGTGCTTTGCCAAACATCAGGGCTCACCACTGCCACAGGGCAACTCAATGTTCTTGCGAACGGGCATATATTATATTTTAAACAATAATAGCTTATACAACATGAAAAAGATATTCTATTTATATAGTGCTATCGTATTGGCATTTATAGCTATAACATACTCTTGCAAAAAGTCGACGGTCGGGTTTCTGAGCCCTTATGTTCATTATGAACAGAATCCCATAAAAGTGCCCAAGGGCCGTACTTTTCTGAGTTCAGCATTAAACCCGGATGGATCGTCTATGCCATTTACTGCTACTGTTGTTCATTATTACAACAAGGCTAACGGGCAGATAGTGGATTCATTATTTAATAAAAAATTTCCTGTACAGATATTTACAGGATACATTGACCCTAAAAAGGATACTTCCTTTCAGCAAATCATCTCCTTTCTGAAAACAGAATACCTCCCGGCAGTAACAATTTTACCTAACAGCGGACAGGTATCGGCTAACTCGGGTGCACTGTACTTACCCGCAGGAGAATATCAGTATGATTTAAGAATAACAAATGAAGCTGGTACAAAGGTATATCCGAAGATTGGCGATTTCATATTAGCAGATACCACAACCTTTGATGCTGTACCGGCAATAGGTTCAACAAGCGAAACCCGTATCCTGGTAGGCAACGAAAGTAAATCAAGTGTAGGCCAACATCCGTTATTAACTATTACAAGGGTAGCGGATACTCCAAATATAATAACGGTTGTATACAAAGATAAAAATGGAACTCCCTGGAATCCTCAAGCCGGTGAAGTAGTAAGCCGGCCCGCGGCAGGGCTAAATCCAATTCCTCCTTACTTACAGTCATTGCAGGAATATACTTCTTCCTATTATTACACCTCCACTTCAAGCGTTTTCAGGTTCCCATTGGTTCCTTTTCCGTTAAACACACTTGGAAATGGATTCAATATTTATCAAAGAATACCGGCTAAATATGTAAGTAATGATGGATTACCCGAAGGGGCATATACATTAAACTTGCGGTTCCCGATACGTATATATGTACCCGGTTCGTATTTGGTAGTTGAACAATCAATAGATGCTACGCGTGTCCCCTAAATAAATGGCATTAAATAAAGGAGATTAATGATTTACAAACTTCCGTAATAACAATTTCACGAGAGTTTGTAAATTAATTCATCTCCGGATATCTGCTGATACCAGAGAGATCAACAATATAAAATAATATAAAAACACAAGGCTTAGATCTGATTATAATGAGTACTACAACAAAAAGGGTTAATATTTTGATTGCGGCAATGTTTTTAACGTTGGGCAGCGCATTCGGGCAGTCGGTACCACAAACGGACATAACAGTACCACTTGGGGGCAACGGATGGTTAAACAAAGGAGCAAAAGCAAAGATAACCGACGCCGGCCTTACTGAATGGAGCGATGCTAAAGATACCATTAGTGTTTATGTGCGAACCGAAAGCACTGGCGATTTAAATGTAGCCCTGAAACTGCTAGTACCCAATGGCACAAGCAAAATAAGCATTGCTGTCGATAAAACCATTATAACCAAAGTGGTAACTAATCGTGATACGGCTATCATAAATTTCGGAAAGATAGCCATTAATAACCCCGGGTATATAAAAATAACCCTGTATGGCATAAGCAAAACAGGTAATACTTATGCCGAGGTGAGTGATATTATATTAAGCGGAAACGCACTTGCAATGGGTGCCAGTTATGTAAAAAATAACGAGGGGAATTATTATTACTGGGGGCATCGCGGCCCATCGGTACATTTAAACTATAAGCTACCGGCAGTGGCAAAAAATAATGTAGAATGGTTTTATAATGAAGTTATCGTACCTGTTGGTCAGGATGTACTCGGCTCCTACTTTATGGCTGATGGCTTTACAGGCGGGTATTTTGGCATGCAGGTAAACTCACCAACAGAACGCCATATTCTCTTCTCTATCTGGAGCCCGTATGAAACCAATGACCCTAAAAATATTCCTGATAGTTTAAAAATTCACCTGTTAAAAAAAGGCGACAATGTGCATGCCGGTGAATTTGGCAATGAAGGATCGGGCGGGCAAAGCTATATGAACTATCCCTGGATTGCGGGGAAAACGTATGCATTCCTGATACATGCACAAGCTGATTCGATCGCAAAAACCACAACATTTACAGCCTATTTTAAAGAAGCTGGCAAAGGTGACTGGCAACTGATCGCAAGCTTTAAACGCCCTATGTCGGGCTTTTATTTAAAGGGATTATACTCTTTTCTCGAAAATTTTGACCCGGAAATGGGTAATGTGCAGCGCAAAGTATTTTTTGGCAATGAATGGGTACGTGATACAAATGGCAAATGGTACCCATTAAATGATGCCCTTTTTACGGGTGACGCTACGGCAAACATCAACTACAGAAAAGATTACGGCGGTGGGGTAAAAGATGATCTGTTCTATTTGCGCAACTGTGGCTTTTTTAATGACTTCACCCCTGTTAGAACCAATTTAACCCGCCAAAGTTCAAAGAAACCAGATCTGCAATTACCTGATTAATAATTTGTTAAAACCTGACTATTAAACGCAGTAAACCGCTCCATCATTAATTAACTCATTAACCCCGATGTAAAATGATAAAAAAACCAACAACTTTAAAGGAAATCGCTAAAGCGTTAAACATTTCAGTTTCTACCGTTTCAAGAGGCCTGCAAGACCACTCAAGCATTGGCCTGGTTACCAGAATGAGGGTAAAACAACGCGCTATGGAGCTGAACTATGAACCTAACTTAACAGCAATTTCCTTTAAAAAAGGAAAGTCATTTAACATCGGGGTAATATTGCCTGAACTTTCTGAGTCGTTTTTCTCGGCAGCTGTAAATGGCATTGAAGATACTGCGGATAAAAGAAACTATACAATTTTATTAGCCCAATCACATGATAGCGAAGAAATGGAACGCAGACTGGTGGCCAAAATGAAAAACCAGAGGGTTGATGGGATGCTTATATCTGTCACAAAAAACTCATCTGCCTGTGATCATTTTGAAACATTGAGAAAATCCAATATCCCTGTAGTATTTTTTGACAGGATTCCCGCTATGAAGGACATCCATAGTGTGGCCTGCAATATGGCAACCGGAACTTTTGAGGCGGTAAATTTTCTTTTAAAAAGAGGACATCGTGTTATAGGGATGATAAATGGGCCTGCTACGCTATATGCCACCGGTGAGCGTAAGGAGGGCTATATACAGGCGCTGATAAAAAACAGGCTCAAGTTTGACCCATCCTTACTGGTTAATTGCGACCTGACCGAAGCCGGAACTATCGCTGCTATGAAAGAATTACTCAATAACAAAAGAAAGCCAACCGCAATAGTTACATTTAATGATTATGTAGCACTTTTTGCTATCAGCTATGCCAGATCTCAAAATATTGAAATAAATAAAGAGCTAACTTTTATAAGTTATGCAAACCTGCCACTCATTAATTATATGGATTTTGTTCCTGTGGCATCGGTTGAGCAGTTCCCCTACCTGCAGGGGCAAAAAGCTACCAATATACTAATAGATTTACTGAATAACCCCAATACCAAAAAAGATGAAAAACAGGCTTATTATAGTATAAAAGTAGAGTCGCAATTAGTGGTTAACGATAAAATTAAGCCATAATCGATCTTTCAGTTTAATTACACTCACACTCCTGTTAAATCTTGAACAACTGCATTTCCGGCAGCCTTGATTTGATCCCCACTTCTGCCCGGGGATGCCGAAAAGTAGATTAGTAGCCAACCTCGACGGTCGCCCTGAAGATCGATTTATTCATCAAATTGTTAACCATAAAATGTGCCACGTCCGCTCTGGAAATCTTTAGCCCTTTCCGGAGCGGCCCATCAATTGCTGTACGGTACTTGCCAGTTTCAGGGCTATCGGTCAATTGAGGCGGCCGTATTATTGTCCAGTCGATTCCGCTTTCCCTTACAATTTTTTCCATCACCCGCAAATCGGCATACATGTTCCGTAACAACGGCTGTAAGATAAACCTGGTTGCAAACTTAACCAGCAGGGAATGTGTAGGGTTTACTTCCAAACCGGCCGCCGATATAAAAAATGCGCGGTTAATTCCTGTCTCATGCATCGCTTGCAGCAAGTTTTTATTTCCCTGGGAATATAGTGTTGTTGTTTTTAAGGAGTTTTTTCCTATTGCTGAAATTACCGCATCTTTATTTTCGAGGTGTTGTGCTAAAGATCCTGATTGCATCACATCTCCCTGAACAATGGTTAAATTGGGATGCGAAATATCCAGCTTGGAGGGAGTTCTTAAAATAGCAGTTACGTGATACCCTTCAGCTAGTGCTTTTAATACCGTGTGTTTGCCAATCCCGCCATTGGCACCTAAAACTACTATATGATAGGAAGATTTATTTGAATTACTAGTCATGACTTAATGCTTTAATAGTTGTTATTGATATTTCTGTCTGATTATGTTCTCCCCCTTAATTGAACTTGAAAATGCTCAACACGTAGATAATGATGAATAGCAGAACTTGAATAGTCTGAACGGTCATGAGCCTGTTTTTTAGCTTGACCATAGCTTCAGCAATATCGACTCCTGTGAAATAGGCTGCCAGTGTTCGTTTTAATCTCGAACCCAGCATTCGCCTAAGGCCTAAACCGTTAATAATAATCAATAATAAAACGCCCATTTTTATCCTGAACCATAGCTGGGCTCCCCATACTTCATGCATTTTAACCATCATCAGTATACCGGATATAAGGATGACCAGCATACCGATACCCATGAATTTTTGCAGTTTATTGAGGTATTTCTCTAATCGAACACCTTCCGCCGGATCCTTCAGGAAAACTTTCCAGAAAATCTGGAAGGCTGCTAAATCTATAAAAGCAGCTCCCGCCATAAGTGTTATGCCGATAATGTGCCCAACAAGGGCAGCATCATAAAATGTTATGCTCATTTCCATAGTTAGTTTATTTTATTTTTTAAAAGGTCATTCTTAGACACATACCAAATACTTGTCAAAACCAATATCAGGTCAGCTAAAACAAAAACTATCTTAGAAACAGGATCACCGCTGCAGATATGTGCGATCAGTGCCGAAACCATAGCGATTATAAACCCCGCATAAACCCATTCCTTAACTCTTACAGGCGCAAATGGTAATAAAAGCACAACAGCGCCAATAATTTTGGCGGTAACCAATTCGATTCTGAAATAGTCAGGAAATCCCAGTTTTCTTAAATCCGGGCCATGGCTGTACGAGAACCACGCGCTGAAAGCGATAAAAAAGCTGATAAAGCCTTTTGCTATCCAATAAAGTGATTTATTTTCTGTTTTTTGAGCGCTCATACCTATTACGTTTTTGTAGTTATATTTACAAATATAATTCGTTTACGTATTAAAACAATTATTTTATAATGTATTTTTGTTATTTTTATTGCGGAAGCGAAATAGTATGAATAAAACAGTTGAATTAGTTAACCTCTGGGCGGAATTTGAAGCAAAGTATCCTGATGGAAACATTGATGAATTTTGCCGGCATTATTTAGCCAGCCGACAGAAAACAGATGAGGAAGGACCGCTAGTTGGGGGTGTTATACCATATATTAATGATGGGTTGCTCTTAAAAATTATTGGCAGGATCAGCAAGCTGAATATGAATTATGCCAACCTCGCACTCGAAGGAACGGGTTTAAACCAAATTGAAGAATTTGGTATGCTTTATACCATCAGGCAGGAAGTGAATCCCAGAAAAACGGAAGTGATCTTTGCAAATTTATTTGAACTCTCGAGCGGCACTGATATGTTGAACAGGATGAAGAAAAGAGGATTGATCAGCGAATATGACGACAAAGAAGATAAGCGTTCGAAACGGATGCGGCTTACACCGGAAGGTGAAAAAGTTGCAAATCTGTGCTCCGATAGGATCGTTGCAAATGCCCGGATGATCATGCACAATTTGAGCGATGACGATAAACAGCTTTGTATTCAATTGCTGAAAAATGTGGAGATCAAATTTTCTGCATTATGGCCGAAACATAAAGGAAAAGCATTTGAAGAAGTTTACGCCGAAATAACTGGCACTCCTTATAAAAATAGATAAATATGGCTATCGGTTACTAACTCTCTTTCTGATTCTTAATATCCTGCGAAAACTGCGAGGGTGTTTTACCGAATTCCTTTTTAAAGGCTTTAGTAAAATACGATTGTGTTTGTATCCCTACCCGGTACATTACATCAGTTAGTAAAACATCTTCATGGGTGATAATATTAGCAGCCTTTTTTAATCTGAACGACCGTACAAATTCACCAATTGAATAACCGGTGATGCCCTTTATTTTGTTGTATAATTTCGTTTTACTCATGCCCATCTCTTTACATATATAATCTACATCTAAATCTGAATTACTAAGCTGTAATTCAATAAGGTTTATTAATTGATCTAAAAAATCCTTGTCATTCTCTGAATCTGCAATTTCCTGTGCTTCTAAAAAATAATTTTTCAGGTAGCGTTCCTTTAATATGCTTCGCTGCTCAAAAATGTTTCTGATAGAAAGCAGCAACAGGTGAATGCTTACCGGCTTTGGGAAATACAGGTCGGCCCCCGAATCGGCCCCCTCTATTTTTGACTCAATCGCATCTTTTGCTGAAAGTATGATAAACGGAATCTGGTTTGTTTTTTTATCCTTTTTTAACTCTTTGCAAAAGTCAATGCCATTCATTCTGGGCATCATTAAATCGCTAATGATCAGATCAGGCAATTCGGCTTTAGCTATGGCCAAAGCTGCAATGCCATCGCCAGCCTCAATTATTTGATAAAATTCGGCTAAACTATGACGAATAAAGTTTCGGAGTTCATCGTTGTCATCAACAATAAGAATTTTATACGTTTGGTTGTTGGTTTTTGTAATAGCGGGTTTACTTAACTCCTGCAATTCTTTATTTTCATTTTGATAAACAGATGCACTTAGGCTTTCTAATTGGATAGCCCTGTTTACTGATTTTGAAACCCATGTTTCATTAGTTGAATAGTCGGTTTTATCAACCGGAAACATAACAACAAAATCGCTGCCCACATTTTTTTCACTATTAACATATATACTTCCTTTATGTAGGAGTGTAAGGCTTTTTACAAAAGCTAATCCTACGCCCGACCCCATATGTGCATCTGTAATTCTGTAATAGCGTTCAAATAAATGTTGTATAGAGTCATTTGATATTCCTATACCGTTATCAGAAACACGTATAAAAGCATACTTTTTACCCTTGAAATTAGCATTAACAGCAATTTGATGTTCATATACCGAGATAAAGTCTGGTTCATTTTCATAAAGTTCAATAGTGATGTTTCCGCCATTTTTGGTGTACTTAAAGGCGTTGTCCATCAAATTCAATATTATTTTTTCTATAACCTGGCGATCAAACCAGGTCTCACCCAAATCCTGATCTATTTTTAAATATAAATTTATCTGCTTTTGTAAAGCCAGACTTTTAAAGTCTTCTGCTATTTCAGCAATAAATATATTTAAGTTCCCGGGCATAACTTTTAGTCGTAACGCTCCCGTTTCTGCCTTTCTAAAATCCATCAGCTCATTAATTAATAATAATAACCTGTTAGCATTACGGTGTATAGTATCATAATATTGATGAAATGTTAAACGATCGTCTTCTTTCATCATTTTTTCAACGGGGCCTAAAATAAGACTGAGCGGCGTTCTGAATTCGTGAGAAATATTGGTAAAAAACTGCAGCTGTATGTTGTGCATTTCCTCCCGCTTTTTTTCATCTATTTTTTTAAGATCAAGATTCTTTTTAAACAATAGTAAAAAATAAGCCGAGGTAGAAAACAATATCAGTATCAGGAGTTTAAACCACCATGTTTCCCAAAATGGCGGAAGTATATCAATGGCAACGGAAGTGAATTTATTATTCCATACGCCATCGTTGTTGGCAGCTTTTACGTAAAATGTATAATGGCCGGGGTCAAGGTTAGTATAATTAGCATTACGTTCTGTGCTGTTATAATGCCACGCTTTATCAAAGCCATCTAATTTATAGGCATATTGGTTATTCTCCGGTGCTGTATAATTTAGCAGGGCAAACTCAAACGAAATTGAAGACTGCTGGTAGTTTAAAATAATATGGCGGGTGAAACTAATATCCTTTTGCAAAGGAGAGTTTTCCTGACCAGGTTGTATAGTTTGGTTAAATATTTGAAAGCTTGTTATATAAACCGGGGCTATAAATTGATTTATTTTTATATCCTGCGGATAAAATTTATTAAAGCCATTAATGCCGCCAAAATACATTTCGCCATCTTTTGTTTGCATATATGATCCGGCTTCAAACTCAAGCCCCTGCAAACCATCGGCGATATTGTATTTTTTTAATGAATGATTATCTGGGTTTAATCTTGTCAGGCCGTTTGAGGTAGATATCCATAAATTACCTTCTTTATCTTCAGTAATTCCTTTAATAAACTCCGATGATAAGCCACCTTTATTCGTAAACAAATCAAACCGGTTGGCATATTTATTAAAGAGGTATAAACCGGCCTGGCCCACCCAAACCCGTCCTTTGCTATCCGTAAAAATAGTTCTGATATCAGGTGTTTGTTCGCTATTAATAAAATAATGTTTGAATTTCTTTTTGATCAGATTATAGCAATTGAGTCCGCCATCATCAGTGCCTATCCATACGTTCTTGTCCTCATCTTCATTTAAGGCGACAATGTTATTTCCGAATATGCTGGTTTCCTGCCGTAAATCGCTGGTTATTCGCCTAAAATGATTGGTTTTAAGGTCGAGAAGATTGAGCCCGCCATAATAAGTTCCCACCCAAAAATCCCCTTCACTATCGTTTAATGTTGCTTGCACATAGTTTGAACTGATGGAATTTTTATCGGCTGGATTATTTACAAAATGAACAAAGGTATTGTTAGCTCTATTCATCAGGTCTAAACCTCCACCCCAGGTTCCTATCCACAAATTGTTATAATGATCTTCATTAATACTTAAAATAGCATCAGAACTAATGCTTTTGGTATCATAAACATTATATTTAAAATGCTGAAAGGTATTATTTGTAGTATTATATAAATTTAATCCACCCCCATCCGTACCTACCCATATATTATTTAAATGATCCTGAAAAAATGCTTTAACATCATTATAACTTAAGCTATTGATATCAGACTGTTGTTGTACCAATTTAAATTTATCGGCTAATGGGGCATAAAAGTTAACCCCACCGCGATGTGTACCTATCCAAAGATTATTTTGATCGTCTTCGAAAATAGCTGATATGGTTTTTTGAGATAAACTGAGTGGATTGCCTGGTACATTTTTACAATGGATAAAGTTATTTGTGTTTGGGTTAAACAAATCAAGACTTCCATTAATGCCGCCAGTCCATATCTTGTCCTGCTTATCAATAAATAAACTTCTTACCTGATCAGTGCTCAGGCTAAAAGGTTCTTTATCATTATGATGGAATTGTTTAATAGTATTCCTGGCCAGATTAATTACAATGATGCCATCATCAAGGGTTCCAAACCAAATGTTGCCTTGTTTATCGCCCTGTATTTTAGTTATAGAATAGTTGAGATGATAATCAGGATTACCTGCCAGTTTAAAAGTATTTACAAAGGCCCCGGTTTTTTGGTTGTAAAAGCATATTCCTTTATCTGTTCCAATCCAGAGGTTTGCATTGCCATCTTCATACAAATCATTTATTTCATTATTCAGGAGGTTTGGCGGATAGCCTTTTTGGTATTGAAGCTGTTTAAATACACCATGCTTAGTGTCATAATAATTAAGCCCGCCAGTAGTTGTTCCAACCCATAGTTTCCCTTCTTTATCTCCATATAAACAATTTATTTCGCTGCCCGACAGGCTGTTTTTATTTGAAGGATCATGTTTATAGGTTGTAAACGTGTTTTTATAAGGATCAAATTTATTCAGTCCGTTTAAAGTGCCTATCCATATATTGTGCTGTGCATCCTCACTAATACATTTAATATAATTATCGCTTATGCTTTTTGTATTATTTCCGTTGTTTCTAAATATCTTAATATTATAACCATCGTACTGGTTTAATCCATCCCTTGTACCAAACCAGATATAGCCTCTGCTATCCTGAAAAATGCTTTCTATTGTATTTCCCGACAGGCCATCTGTGGTGGTAATATGTTTAAATTTTAAGTTCAGATTTTGAGCCATCAATACTGATGGAGCCATTATTTTAAAACAAATAAGTATGAAAATCACACATAAGGATAATCTCCTAAATGCGCTGCAGTAATAATTGCTAAAATATTTATAAACCATTTTTTGGTTGTAGGTTGAATAATCGGTTTTTGAAAGTTCTTTAAACCTCCACTACTGGCTAATTTATAAATCCTTACTTAACAATAGGTTATAGCAGGATAGCAAAATGATAAAATGACTAATCGGACTAAATATTTGACTAATTGAACAATTCGATTACGTTGAAATTGTCAGTTATTTGTCCAAGCCTAATTAACTGTACATTTTACATTTGATTCCTCAAATATAAATAACTGTTAATAGAGTTGCCACTTTGTCCTCAGCAAAATGGCGCCATTTTATAAACCAATTAAATTATTTAAACCATTAATCGATGAATTATGCGAAACTTTACTTTTACTTTTCATTTCTGGAGAAGATTCATGTTTTTGATCTTTCTTGTAACCGGACTCCTTTCTTTGAAGGTACATGGTCAGGAAACAATAACTGTTTCGGGTACTGTTAGTTCCAAGGATGATGGAACTGTTATTCCGGGTGCAACCATTAAAATAAAAAACACCCCGAATGGAGTGGCATCCGACCGCACAGGTAAATACACCATACACGCGGCAAAGGGCACTGTGATTATTTTTAGTGCAGTAGGATATGAAAGTATCCAGGCGACAGTAACAGGCGCTTCGCTAAACGTATCACTGGCAACCAAACAAAATGGCCTGAACGAAGTGGTGGTTATAGGTTACGGAACATCTACAAGGGCAAATCTTACAACAGCGGTTGTTAAAGTTGATCCTAAATCTATTCCGAAGGATGCAAATAACTCCGTGGAGGAGTTGCTCTTTGGCAGAGCGGCCGGTTTAGACGTTCAGCAGTCGAGCACACAACCTGGTGGGGCCATTAACCTTTCCATACGCGGTCGCGGCGCCCCTTTGATCGTAGTAGATGGCGTTATATTCCCAAATGACGGGCTTGAACCGAGCGGCGGCAGTATAGATGCAGGTACAAATGGTGTTTCGCGCGGCGCATTAGCCGGTTTAAACCCGTCTGATATTGAATCCGTAGAGGTTTTAAAAGATGCGAGCGCGGCTATATATGGTGTTAACGCAGCCAATGGCGTTATTTTAATTACTACCAAAAAAGGTAAAGCCGGCAAAATAAATGTAACTTTTGATGGCAGCCACTCTGTTGTAAGTAATACAGGCTATTTAAAGCCTTTAAATGCTACGCAATATGAGACGCTTTTTAATACTTTTCAAACCGACCAGTATTTAGGTGCCCATTTAATGGAACCTTATGGATCAAATGCACCATCGGGATTGCCAACACCAAAATATTCGGCAGATCAGATAGCAAGTGCAGGTGTTGGTACTAACTGGCTCGATCAAATCTTTAGAACCGGGTATATTGACAATGATAACCTGAGTGTTAGCGGCGGAACGGATAAAACCACTTACTATTTTTCAGGCGGTTACTTTAATCAGTTAGGTACCGTTCAGGGTTCAGCCTTAACAAAATATACCGGCAGGGTTAACCTATCATTCAAGCTGGCAAAATTTGTTACTTTAAATACAAACTTTACAGGCAGCCAGAATGATTATCAAAACTCTTCATCGGGTGGCCAGAATGATGGGTCAGGCAGTCAGGGATTTGGTATTGTTCAGGCTGCTTTAGCTTTCCCGGCAAACATACCTGTTTATACAAATGGTGTACTTTCTCAATTTGGCACTACTTCAAACCCGGTTGGGCTGCTGCAGGTGCAGGATCATACGCACTATCATTCTTTAAATACCAATATATCCGCAGATTTTAACCTGATACCGGACGCCTTAACCGGCAGGTTATTATTCGGTGATAACTATGAAACTGCAACACGTAATTTTTTTGTTCCAGGTAGCGTGTTTTTTTATCAGCAATTCCTGTCAAGGGCTTCAATAAATAATAATGATCGTGATAACCAAACTTTAGAAGCATCGTTAAGCTATAAAAAGAAAATAGCGAAATTTCTGAATATTGATCTGGTAGGTGGTGCAGGCCAGTATATCAGTAAATATAGTTCCTTTAACTCACAGGGAACCGGTGCAGAAGATGGGCTTACCACAACCAATCTTGGCGCCGAAACCGGAAATATAGCCATTACATCAAACCAAACAGCAAATACTACGCGGTCCTATTTTGGCAGGGGCACATTCAATTTTCTTGATAGGTATATCATCTCCGCTTCTTTGCGTGATGACGGTTACAGCTTATTCTTCCCTAATAATAAATATGCGTTGTTCCCGGCTGTATCATTGGGATGGAAAATTAATGATGAATCATTCTTCAAAAATATAACTTTTGTTGATCTTTTAAAGCTTCGCGCCAGCATTGGTGTAACCGGCCAAACTATAGGATCGGCGGCATACGGCGGGTATTCTCCAAACTCGGATAATGTGTACCTGGATGGAGGATCAGAATATGTTACGATATCGAGGTATGCAGTAGATAATCCCGATTTAACCTGGCAAAAAACAATTAATAAAAATATTGGCCTTGATTTCGGACTATTTAAAGACCAGATAACAGGTTCTGTTGACGTATTTAGGGATGATATCACCAATTTACTAAGCACAACAGCACCAACAGCGCCTTTGTCAGAGTTTTTTACCCAAACCATCAATGGCGCGCACCAGATCAGGCAGGGGTACGATATCTCGCTAATGTCACATAACATCACAACAAAAGATTTTGACTGGAGCACTGTTATCAATGCATCTCATTATTTATTCAAATGGGATACCCAGTTTCCTTTTACTGTTTTGCAGGCCTATCAAAGTGTAAACGATCCGGTGGATGAATATTATTATTTTAAGACCGACGGTTTATTAAAACCGGGCCAGGCGGTACCTGCGTCCCAGCCAACAACCGGTGGCGCTAATTTACCGGGATCTCCAATTTTTGTTGATAAAAACCATGATGGCAAATTAGATTATCGTGACGTTTATAAACTGAATCCCGATCCTAAGTTCACACTTGGTTTTGGTAATAATTTCAGATATAAGCAATTTGATTTAACCGTATTCTTTTACGGTCAGTTTGGTGGCCACGCTACTAATTTAAACAATGCCTGGGGCGATCCTAATGCAATTGCTTCGGGTAGCCAGAATGGAACTACACAAGCCTTTAATGTATACAGCTCAACCAATCCTGGTGGAACAAGGCCGAGTGTAAATTATGTTGAAAGCGCCGTGGGCCTGCTGGTACCATCTGATATTAATCTCACCAGTACTGATTTTGTTCGCCTGCGTAATTTATCGTTTGGGTATACCTTCAATTCGTCTGCTATAAACCGGTTTGCGAAATCTGTACGGGTATTTGTTGATGCACAGAATCTGTTTATCATAACCAATTATAAAGGCGCGGACCCTGAAGTGACTTACCAGACTGTAAAAGGTGGTTATGCCCCTTATCCGCCAACCAGAACCCTGTCAGTTGGCCTTAGAGCATCTTTTTAACCATTTGATGTAAATTAAAAAATTAGAATCATGAAAAAAATATTGATATATATATTAGCCACATCATTTATTGCAATAAGTGGCTGTAAAAAGCTGGACCCACAGCTGTATGGGAGCTTAAACGCTGCTACTTTCCCTAAAACAGTTGCTGATTTTACGGCTTACACGATACAAGCATATGAGCCATTCCAGGCGAAATGGGGCTACCAGGATGGGGCTGCTTATCAACCTTGCTGGTTTAGCGCTCAGTATGGCCAAATAATGGAATTTGACTACGGTACTGATGAAATGAATACTTTTACCGGTTGGGGTGGCATATTTACACAATTTAGTGAGGCTGATTATACCCCGTTAATTAGCTTGCCTGATGCTAATAATGACCATTTTGAAAAAACAAGGTTTATCAGCAGGTTAACGCAAATAATTGCTGATATCACAAACTCAAGCATTGACCAGGCAGACAAAGACGAATTTATTGCCGAAGCCAGGATGTCAAGAGGATGGAATATGTATTACCTTTTACAATTATACGGGCCGGTGCCTGTTATTATTAATCCTGCTTTACTGGGAACAAGTGCCGAAAGTAATCTTACCCGCCCGTCGCGCGCCGATTACCTGGCCGATATAGTGAGCGATCTGACCTTTGCTGCTGCTAATTTACCTGTGGCGCCAGCAAATTATGGCAGGTTTAATAAGGCATTGGCTTTAACCGTATTGATGCGCACTTACATGAATGAAAAGGATTTTACCGACGCGATTCCTGTTGGTAAACAAATTATGGGCATGGGCTACTCATTGGTTAATAATTATGCCAGCTTGTTTACAACCGCAACAGAAAAGAACTCAGAAACCATGTGGGCAGCAATATGCTTGCCGGGATCAGACGGAAAACCGGTTTCCTCAGGTTTTAATCCTTATGATTTTTATACCTACCCGGGCGACTACGTTGGCAACGAGGTACAGTATGCATGGGGATACGCAGGTAATGCACCTTTTGCTGCAACCTGGACATTTTATAATTCCTTCGATCCTGCTGATAAAAGGCGTGCCCTGCTGATAGCAAGTTATACCAACAGATCAGGCGTAACAGTTAACCAGGCTAGTGGCTTAACAGGCCCGGTAATAGCCAAATACCCCGATAATGATGGGCCAAGCGGGTCATTTCAAGCAAATGACCTGCCACAGGCCAGGCTGGCTGATGTGATGCTCATGCTTGCAGAAGCGGAGAATCAGGTGAACGGGCCGACTTCGGAATCTATCGGTTACGTAAATCAGGTTAGAGCGGCTCATGGTGGGTTGGGAGGCGTTTCGGCTGCCGCAATTACTGACAAGGCATCGTTTGACGCGTGGATATTGAAAGAAGAGGGATGGGATCTTTATTTTGAAGGAGACCGGAAAATGGAGCTAATAAGGCACGGGCAATACAACCAGGCATTACAATCTGTGGGTAAAACACCAACCAACTATCTGGAACCTGTTTCAAACTATAACCTGGCCGCCGGAAAAGGCACATTAACTCAAACACCTGGTTATTAATACATATCCCCGGCATCAGCCATGCTATTGACTGATGCCGGGATTATTAAGCCTAATAGTGAAAAATATATTTCGGTTTTCAAGCATTATCCTGGTTCGTAACATAGGATGTAAAAAAGAGGATAGTACCCAAACCATCGGGCTTGGGGCTTTTGATAATACAGGTAAATCCACTATGGAATTGGATGATTTTGCAAACTGATCAGTAATACAAAACAGCCACAATTTACTAACCAAATCAACAATATTATGAAAAAAATTATCATTCTTTCATCAGCTTTATGGCTTTGTTTAGGCTTAAGTTGTACAAAAGAAGCTACACAAAAACAAGTTACTCCAACTAAAACCAAGTCGGTGCTATCTGCTACTTCATTAGCTACCACTACAACGTTTGCATATGGCTCAGATGTAAGCTGGGTTACGCAAATGGAAGCATCCAACTACAAGTTTTATAATAGCAGCGGTACGCAGCAAGACCTTTTTACAATTTTGAAGGGGCTGGGTATCACTTCTATCAGGTTACGTGTTTGGGTAAATCCATCTGCCGGATGGAATAATATAACGGATGTGGTGGCAAAGGCAAAAAGAGCTGCCGCTGCCGGAATGAATATCCTGATCGATTTTCATTATAGCGATACCTGGGCAGATCCGGGTGATCAAACAAAACCGGCTGCCTGGACAAGTTACAGTACCAGCACCTTAATAAGTACGGTTTATAGCTACACTTATAGCGCGTTAAATACGTTAAAATCAAATGGTATAACCCCAACATGGGTGCAGGTAGGTAATGAAACCAGTGATGGTATGCTGTGGCAGGATGGGAGAGCCTCAGTATCAGCAACTAACTTTCAAAACTTTGCAAGCATGGTGCTAAATGGCTATAATGCTGTGAAAGCAGTATTCCCATCGGCAAAAGTTATTGTACATGTGGCTAATGGATTCAACAATACTACAACCCGATGGATATTTGATGGGCTCAAAACATATGGTGCCAAATGGGATGTTTGCGGGTTTTCTATTTATCCTACAACAAGCAACTGGTCAACCATTGACAGTGAGTGTTTAACTAATATGAATGATATGGTTTCAAGATACGGGAAACAGGTAATGATATGTGAAGCCGGCATGGATGTTACAGCGCCAACTACCTGTAATGCTTTTTTAACCGATCTTATAGCTAAAGTTAAATCAGTATCAGGCGGTAATGGTTTAGGGTTGTTTTATTGGGAGCCCGAAGCCTATAATAGCTGGCAGGGATATAGCATGGGCGCATTTGATGCTACCGGTAAGCCAACCGTAGCCATGAATGCTTTTGCACATTAATAAATGAAAATAAG
Source organism: Mucilaginibacter mallensis (assembly GCF_900105165.1). Lineage (NCBI taxonomy): Bacteria > Pseudomonadati > Bacteroidota > Sphingobacteriia > Sphingobacteriales > Sphingobacteriaceae > Mucilaginibacter > Mucilaginibacter mallensis. Next base: position 1,523,239 of record NZ_LT629740.1, on the reverse strand, counting down.
TATGCGATATGTTGTGGGTCGCATACTTGTTTTATAGATTGAACTATATATGAAAAAGAAAATCATACAAAGCTTGAAGATTTCAGCCGGCCTATTAGTTGTTGTATTTACAGTGCACACATTGTTTGCATTTAAATCATCACCGCCTAAAAAGCATATTCATTTTGACAAAATACTGGGGGCTGATATTTCTTTTCTTCCGCAGTTGGAAGCCGAGGGTCATAAATTTTATGATAATGGCACTCAAAAAGATGCCATACAGATACTTAAGGATCATGGATTTAACTATGTAAGGCTGCGTATATTTAATAATCCGGCAGCTGATAGCGGATACTCTAAAAAAGGGTTTTGCGATCTGGAAAGCACAAAGAAGATGGCGCTACGTATTAAAGCTGCAGGCATGGGCTTTTTACTCGATTTTCATTACAGTGATAACTGGGCAGATCCGGGCAAACAGCATAAACCATCTGCATGGAGATCGGCAAATTATCAGCAATTGCAGGACTCACTGCGCGCCTTCACAAAAAACACATTGCTGGCATTAAAACAACAAGGTACCCTACCCGATATGGTACAAATTGGTAATGAAATAAGCCATGGTATGCTATGGCCCGATGCAAGCCTGAAACACCTGGACACCCTGGCTGCTTTTTTAAAAGCGGGTGTGCAGGGGGTAAAAGATGTAGACAAGTCGATTAAAATAATGCTGCACATTGCCTGTGGTGGTGAAAATGGCGAATCGAGGTATTTTTTAGATAATATGTTAAAGCGCGATGTGAAATTTGACATTATAGGAGAGTCTTATTATCCTGAGTGGCATGGCCCAACAGATAGTTTAAGCAGAAATCTCATAGATCTAAATCAGCGGTATAAACAAGATGTTATTGTTGTTGAATATTCGCAGCAGAAGCAGGCTGTAAATGATATTGAGTTCTCCCTACCGGGGAATAAGATGAAAGGGACTTTTATATGGGAGCCGCTCAATTATGGCGAAGCGGCATTTGACCATAGTGGTAATGCCAATGACTATATGAAAACCTATTCAGAGATCAGTAAAAAGTATAACATCACCCAGTAATATTTCTTGTGTGATAAATTTCAAAAAATATGTTAATGGCACATTATTAATCGCCAGTGAACATGTTGTTTAATTCTTATAAATGAAAAAATATCCATTTTACTTTTTGCTTATAATTAGCAGTATATTACAAGCTAAAGCTCAAACAAATCTTCCTTCGGTTAAAAGTTTTAATACTGATTGGGCGTTTGTAAAAGATATTGATACTGTTAATTGCGGGCAGATTTTAAGCAATGCTCAAACAGCCAATATTAACTGGGAAAAAGTATCATTACCCCATACGCCAAATATTGAACCCGTAAATAAAATTAAAGAACAATGGCAGGGAACGTGTTTTTACCGTAAGTTTTTTACAATTCCTGCTGAAAGTAATGGTAAACATATAGCTATTCAGTTTGATGCCGCTATGCACGAGGCCGATATCTATTTAAATGGTAAACATATCTACAAACATCTTGGCGGCTTTCTGCCATTTTATATTGATATATCCAATACTGTAAAAACCGGCCAACAGAATTGTATCCTGGTAAAACTAAATAATCAGGATAATCCCGTTATACCACCCGGAAAAGCAATAAAGGACTTAGATTTTAATTACTATGGCGGTATTTATCGTAATGCATGGTTAATTACAACCAATAAATTGTACATAAATAATGCTGTACAAGCCAATCGCATAGCAGGGGGCGGCATACTTATCCATGATGAGGGTGTAAGTGCAGCAAGTGCAAAAGTTATTGTTAAAACCGATGTGAACAATGACTATAAGCAAGGTAAAAAGGCATGGATAAAAGCTACCTTATTCACTAAGGATGGCAAAGTAGTGGCAACTTCAACATCCGCTCAACAATTAATTAAAGCCGGCAATTACGGAACGTTTACACAAACGCTTACAATTACCAACCCTCAATTATGGTCGCCTGCCCAACCCAATCTATATAATATTAAAATACAGGTATATCAAAACACTAAACAGGTTGATGAAACAAGCCTGAAAACAGGTATTAAAACTGTTGTTTTTGCAGCCAATGGATTTTATATAAACGGAACAAAGCTAACTATTGTAGGTACCAACCGTCACCAGGAATACCCATACATTGGCTATGCTTTATCAGATAATGCGCAATACCGCGATGCCTGGAAGATAAAAAATGCAGGATTTAATTTTGTAAGATGTTCCCATTACCCACCCTCCCCAGCCTTTTTAAATGCCTGTGATGAGTTGGGCATAATGGTAATGGATGCCATACCCGGTTGGCAATTTTTTGGCAACAGCGAGTTCCAGAAAAATAGTTTTCAAAATATCCGCGATATGATTCATCGTGATCGTAATCATGCTGCGATTGTTTTATGGGAGGCTTCATTAAATGAAACCAACATGAGTAAAGATTATATGGATACGGCAAATAAAATTGTACATACGGAGCTTCCTTTTAAAAATGTTTTTAGCTCGGGATGGATGGATTATGCTTTTGATGTGTTTAATCCTGCACGCCAGCATTTAAAAGCGCCTGATTACTTTAAAAAATACAATCACTCCAAACCGCTGTTGCTTGCGGAATACGGAGATTGGGAATATTACGCGCAAAATGCCGGATTTAACCAAAAAGAATATGCAGGTTTAAAAAGTGAAGAGCGCAGTTCAAGGCAATTGCGTACAGATGGGCAGCAACGAATGCTACAACAGGCATTAAATTTTCAGGAATCACATAATGATAATTTGTATGGCCCAGGTGTTGGTGATGCTAACTGGTTGATGTTTGATTACAAAAGAGGATATGCGGAAGATCTGGAAACATCCGGTATAATGGATATCTTCAGGTTGCCTAAATTTAGCTTCTATTTTTACCAGAGCCAATACCAATCAAATACAGATGCAAACAGATTTGGTAAGCCTATGGTTTTTATAGCTAATTATTGGAATGATCCAAAGCAAAAAACTGTAAAAGTATTTAGTAATTGCGATGAGGTAGAATTATTTCTTAATGATAAATCTCTCGGCATTCAGAAACCGGATACAGACTTATTTTCCCGGAATTTGCCACACGCGCCATTTACTTTCAATCCTGCCGCATATATACCCGGCAAATTAACTGCAATTGGTTATATAAAAGGCAAAAAGGTTGCTGTTAATACCATAGCCACCCCAGGCAGCGCATTTAAGATAAATATTAAAGCAGATTTAAGCGGCAAAAACCTTGCTGCAGGTAAAAACGATATCATATTTATTTATGCCAGCATCACTGATAGTAAAGGAACAGTGATACCCAATGCCGGTGATATGATAAAATTTTCAGTTAAAGGTAACGGTGAGCTTATTGGTAAGCAATCTATTAATGCTGAAGCCGGTATTGCTACCATATTACTTAAAGCCGGAGACAAACACGGACCTATTAAAATTGAAGCTTCATCCGGTAAATTGATTTCGGCAGAATTAGTGTATGTTACAAAATAATGATAAATCCAATAACTGCATTATCTGCTTTTAATTGATGTGAACACTTTATCAAATATTAGACCTATTAATACCCGACTAACGATCGGGTATTAATAGGTCTAATATGGTAAATAGTCGAGAGTCGGGCTTATTGAGCGTGTCCAATTCTGCGATCACAAACATAGTAAAGCTAATTCTTTCCTTTTTTCTTATTTATAGCCTTATCTATTTCAAGATCAATATCTGTATTTTTTACAAGTTTGACATTTTTAGCTTTTAGCGTTTCTCTTTCTCATAACTTATTCTTCTAAAAGTCATGGAGGAATACCATTACACGCTAAGGACCTAAAGTCTGATTTCGGTCAGCATATTACTTACTGATAGCTGCATTTAGTTCATCCATTGTCCAGCTTTCGATCCTTCCCTTAGTTGCCTGCCTGATTTTTTCTACATCTTCGGGGTAAATGATGGGTGCTTTGTTACCAAAATCACTGCGTATATAGCTTAGTACCGATGCTATATAATTGTTATCATTACTACCAAGCGCGGGCATTACATCAGGATAAGTTTTTCCTCTGATAGGGCCATGTAACCCATATAATAAAATCTTTATCAGTTTTTCCTTACCGGCGTTAACATCTATATTCTCAGCAAGTACCGGTGCCGGTATATCCTTTCCGCCGATTCTAATACCCTTGGCATCCGCCCCATGGCAAGTTGCACAAAGCTGCTTAAATATCCCTGCGCCTTGTACAACCAGGTTTCTTTCCAATTCATGCATCATTGCTTCCCTTTTTTGCTGATCTGCCAGCGCTTTTATACCATCTTCATATGATTTTTGCGAATAAGCCAATACCGGGTCGCTGGAATAATGATCAATTAAATAAGCTATAAGCGCCTTTGATTTTTCCGTGTTTACAAAACGCATAGTTAACAACAACTGAAAACGCACATCGGCACTTGGATCATCCTTGAGCATGGACAATAGATCTATTGCCTGATCATTCTTTTTCATAAAGTCCTCCCCTATCCAAACTGTTGTTTTACGTACCTGCGCATCAGCATCTTTTAAAGCGCTGGCAAAAGTTGCAGCATCCATTTCGCCTAATCCGTTCAACGTCCATAAAGCATGGATACGGGCAAGTTGGTTAGGTGATGTTAAGGCCATAGACTTTAATGCCGGCACTACTGATTTATCGCCTCTCAGTACCAGCAGCTTTTGTGCATTATCGCGCCACCAGCCGTTAGGACTATTTAAATAAGTTACCAATTGTGCACTTGATTCTTCCAACATATGCGGGCGAACCTTTGCTGGCTTCATTCCGTCATAAACCACCCGGAAAATACGGCCGCGGCCCACATTCTTATCCAGCCCTAACCGCACTATCTGCGGGCGCAAATAGCTATCAGCCTTTGTCCATTCACTTTCCTGTATAATGCCATGGTACATATCCACAATATACATACAGCCATCGGGCCCGGTGACTGTGTTTACCGGCCTGAAATTCATATCACTAGAAGCCAAAAACTCCTGCTTATCATAAGCATTTTGAAGAGTTACTTTCCCCTGGTTATCAGTAACCTTTGCACGGCGTATCAATCGCCCAACGGGCTCACATATATACAGGTCGCCTTGTGCATCCTGCGGTAGTTTATCACCCCGGTAAATGGATTGCCCGTTACAGGCGGTAAAGTGATTTAAAGTACTGTCAGCACGCAAACGGTGCACACCGCCCTGCACATCGGGTGTAGCTATAATAGGCCATACCGCATTAAATTCATCCGTATACTGATCCTTAAAATCAAGTGTACCATAATGTAGGTTCTGTTGAAAATCTAATGCGGGCACTTCGCTGCCTGCCGATGAAAAGAAAAGCCTGCCGTAATTATCATTGGCCAGGCCCCATTGCGGCGGCGAACCCTGTATCAATGAATCGGCTATCAGTTGGTTATTCTTATACGTATAACGTACTGGGTCATAAGTAACATATATGCGGTTATCGAGGTTCCATATTAAACCGCTTTTTTGGTGTTCAAGGTTACTGGTGTTAGGCGCAGGGTTGTTATAGTAGATCGTTTTGGTATCGGCTTTTCCATCGCCGTCAGTATCCTGAAAACAATAGATATGATTTGAGTAAGTTTCATCAACCAATAACCGGCCGTGATCAAGCGGAAGGATCATCCTTGGCAATACCAGGCTATCGGCAAATATGGTAATTTTATCCATTACACCATCGCCATTGGTATCTTCCAATAGTTTAATGCGGCAGGTATTGCTGCGCTGACCTGTGCCATTAACGTTTTTCATATAGGTAGTCATTTCGGCTACATACATTCTTCCGTCTCCGTCCCAGGCTATGGCCACCGGCTGACTAACCAATGGCTCACTGGCAACTAACTGTAAATGATAACCTTTTGGCAGGTAGATCGATCTTATTTCATCCACTGGTGATTTTGGGCCTGGATCAGGATGCGGGTTAACCAGTATTTTACCTGTTGCATCCCGTTGTACAGGGAATTGCACCGGATATTTTGCCTTACAAGTATATAAAAGCACGGCAGTTGTGCATAAAATGCCTAACAACCATTTATGATTTCTTCTCATTTTGTTATTTGAAATTGAACGGTTTATTGCTTATAATTTTTACCTATGGCATATTCTATTCCACCCAGCAAATGTTTCAGGTAAAGCGGGTCAGCGTATGATTCATCAGTATGGCCTAGCTCGGTATAAAAAGCCCTGCCGCCATCATAAGTATGGTACCATGCCATGGGATGATCGCCCATTTTTAATTCGGACTTTTGCTGGTCATAACTACTCTCGTCAATCTTTATCAGCACATGCAGATCAGGAGCCATCCATTTAAAAGAATACCACTCATCTTTCCTTTTCCAATGCCTTGGTAAAAAACTGGTAGCGATGTTAGTAGAATCAACTACATCTAAAACAGCTTCCTGCTGGCTGGGGTGACCCTTAAAATAAGCACCTGAAAGATTGCCATACCACTGCCAGTCGTAACAGCAATCCGTTGCGGCATGAACGCCTACATAGCCCCCGCCATGTTCAATATATTGTTTTAAAGCTGCTTTTTCATCTTCAGTAAATAGCTGTGTACTGAGACCGGTTGTGCTTAAAAATACAATTGCCGCATACTGCTTTAAGTTATCAGTGGTAAATTTTGAAGCATCGGTGGTTGTATCTACATCAAAATTATTTTCGGCGCCCAATTTTTGTATGGCAATATTACCAACAGCAATTGATGCATGATGGAAACCCTTTGTTTTGCTGAACACAAGTATTTTAGGCTTGTGCTTGTAGCCTGATGCCCAAGCAATTGTAAAGCAAGATAAAACAAGGAAAACCATTGCTCCTGAAACTTTCAAAGCCTGTTTAAGGCTAATTATTGGTGATACTTTCATTCTCTTAGGTTATAATTTAGTTTAAAAAATTGTCTTTACACTCAGGCCAAACGTGCGGGGATTGCCTAAATGAGCGGCTCCAAAATCGTAGGCATAATCAACATAATGTTTATTAAAAATATTGCTTCCCCATAAAAATACGTCGAACCGTTTGGTTGATACACCAAGGCGGGCATTAAATGTATTGTATGCTTTTTGCTCGATGGTATTAGCCAGGTCAAAGTACTGATCGCCCAAATAATGCCACTCGCCATGTGCTACCAGTTTCACTTTCTTTGAGCTGCCTAAGCCATAAGCGTATTGCACCAGCAGTGTTGAGGTTATGTTAGGTGTAAATACCTGGTGATTGCCTTTAAAATTTACCACACTATCATTAACCGGAATGTTTAAACTGGTGTACCGGGCATGGGTATAACCAAAATTGTAATCAATTTCAAGTCCTTCAACTGGTGTGGCGGCAAATTCTGCTTCGGCACCATAACTGGTTAGCTTGCCTGCGTTCTGGGTTACGGTAATTGCATCGGGCAATAATAGCGTAGGTACCTGCGCATTATTAACACGGGTATAAAAAACATCGGCATTTAAACGGATTCGTTTATCCAGGAAAGTGTTTTTTGTACCAGCTTCATAGTTATCACTGTATTCGGGTTTGTAATTATACAATGGTGGCTGCGACGGATCTGAACCCAGTTCGCTTATACCACCTGCCCTAAAACCCCGGTTATAGGCAGCATACAGGTTGTTATTTGGGGTAAGATGCCAGGCTGCGGTTACTTTGGGCGAGAGGGCTTTAAAAGTTGCCGTTGAAGCAGTATCTGTCCGGGTAACTACCGGGGCCTGCCCGTCTGGTTGATAGGCGCCGTTTATAAATTCTTTTTTGTGCTCGTAATCATATCTTAAACCTGCTGTAACATCAAATTCAGGTGTGAAAACATAGGTTACCTGACCATAAAATGCCATCCCGTAGTTGGTGCTGGTATTGATATTAATGCTGGTAAAATTAGATACAGTCGAACCCACCATTTGCGCATCACTACCAAAGTGTGTACCTACTTTTGTAGGGCTGTAGTTAAAAAAACCATAGGCCCCGGCAGTCCATTTTAAATGTGATGTTGATGTTGTTGGTGAACTAAAACGAAACTCCTGGATACCCGTTTGCACAATATTCCAATCCGGACCGTAATTATTTATTAATGATATACCATCAATAGGAGAAAAATCACCATCAATAGGTTGTTTATAATATCTATAGTTTTTTTGGTAGGACGACTGCGAAGTAAAGTTAAAAGCACTACCAGTATAATTTGCCGACAGAGATGCGTTGAGCGTATTGTCAACCATAGTAGTGGTCGCGTTCTGATCAACCACAAACGGCGTGGCTAATGCCTGCTGCGCGCTTGAAACCAATGTAAACGGCCCGTTATTACGGTTTATATCATTCTTTACATTTAGTGTGAATGACAATTTTGAATTGGCCAGAAACTTCAGGTAGTAGTTACCTAAAAAGTAATGCTGCTTATCAAATTTGGTATTATTAAATGAATTGGTATAAAAGCCGCCAAAGTTGGAGAACAAACCTGCTACGCCCAAAAATAGCTTATCTTTTATTATCGGCGTGCGTAATCCAAAACTATAGCGTTGCTGGTCATAATTACCAATGTCAACCCCTGCAAAGCCGGTGGTTTCATTAGTGGGCTGTTTAGTAATGATATTAATTACCCCGCCGGTGGCGTTGCGCCCGTACAGGGTTCCCTGCGGGCCGCGTAGTATTTCAATGCGGTCAACATCAAGTAACTGGGCAATGTAGGTGTCCAGGCCAAACTGATTAACCCCATCGATATAAGTAGCAACAGCCGGATCATACGACGTTGTGGTTATACCCCGTACAGAGGTTACGTTACGGTTGTCGCCAGGGTTGGCTGCATACAGGTTGGGCACCAGGCCGGTTATATCTTTAATATTCCATATTTTATCATCATCAACCTGTTTGGCCGTGATAACTGAAATGCTCATAGGTAGTTTCTGGGATTCTTCATCCTGCTTTTGGGCTGTTACAAAAACTTCACCCAGCTGTTTATCCGCATTTATTAATGTGAAATTTACAGATGCAGCGTTGGTTACATTAATTATCTTAGTTAATGTGGCATAGCCAACTGCGCTTACTTTTACAGTGTAGTTACCTGCAGGTATATTTTTAATATTGAATCCGCCATTTGCATTGGTTGATGTACTCAGATTAGTATTAAGCAGGTAAACATTTGCACCGTGTACTGCAATTCCCTTTGCATCTTTTACTATGCCTGATAAAGACTGGGCAAATGCCACCGATCGCAAAAAAAATAGTCCGGATAATAGAAGTAGTATTTTAGTGTTAGTCATCCCCGGTTTTATTGCTGTTTGATTGATAGGACATATTCAACCATTTTTTTCACATCTGCCGGTGGAATTGCCGGGTGAGCTGCCATAGCTACTTGCCCCCATACCCCACTGCCTCCGTTGATCACTTTTTGAGTTAGCAATTCATAATTAGCCTCAGTTGCCGGGTATTTTGCAGCAACATCCTTATAAGCAGGGCCTACCAATTTAATATCCAACTTGTGGCAGCTTAAACAATCTGATTTTGCTACCAGATCTTTACCTTGCTGCAGATCGGCAACTGTAGGTTTTTTAACCGTAGCTTTCTTTTTTGTTACTGTTGATTTTTTGTGTGTTTGAGCAGATGTGCTGTTTGTTGATAAGCCCAGACAGGCAATTAAAGTAACGGCGATTAAAGCAGAAGAAAATTTCAATCTCATATTATAATATTCGTTTTAAAAGGTTGCGTTTACTATTGGTTAAAGTAAATCGGTTATATAATGATAATCCAAAAGAAGGTTTAGGCCTTAATAAACCATTAAAAAAAAGAAATTTTAATAGTTACAATTAAATTTATCTTCAATGATATATTAATTCCCCGGTATACTATTCAAACAAATTAGCATTTATCTCAAACAAATTAGCATCTACTTATTATGTAATAACATTAATACATAATTAATGATTAAAATCAAGAGATTTACTATGGCCCTGGCTTTATTCGCATTAAACCATTTAAGCGATAATAGTTTTCCAGTTGTTTATTGATGATCGTTTCGCCCGCGCCAACTTGTATGATGTCGGGGTTCTGGTCTGCTCCATACCCGCCTAGCGCGGCTGACCGTACATCAGCGATGTAGCCCGGCCAGTTACCGCCGCTCCAGGTATACCCAAACAAAAATGGATTAGCTGAGGCATCACCCATCTTCTTTTTCCATTCCAAGCCTAACTGGACGAATAATTCACCCGGACAAGCAGCTATAACTATATTATCATTTATGATGATGGTTATGAGATGCACATTATAATTAAGCGTTTTATTATACCTGCCGGTGAAATGAAGAGAATCATCCAAAAATTTAACACTGGTTTGATTACTGATGGCTGACAGCTTTTTAGCGAGTTTTATAGTTTCATAAGCAAGCAGTTCACCCGTTCTGTTCATTGGCTTATAATCTGTTTGAACCGAATCATTAGGGCCTGATCTGCGGGGACTAATCTGCAACGACTCAATATTACCGGCAGCACCCTGTATAAAAAGGCAATTCACTTTGTTACCGAATGCTTCTTCAACCTTGCGCGATGCTACACCAGGGTAATCGGCAGATATGGCGTAGTTAAAGCAAACAATATCGGCATGGCAGGCATAATTCATTAATATCACACGCGGCTGCCCCTGCATATCTTCAATTTTAATAACACCCAGCTCGGGATCGACCGGACCAAAAGGAATGCGCTCAGGATTTTCACGTGTGTAGTGTTCATCCCCTACCCATGATTCACGTGCATGCCCATCTTCACGGGTAATGAGCCGGTTAAAGCCCAATTGCGGAAAAGTAGTATGCCCCGCGGATATTTTGGCCGGGAACATGTTATGGGTTGCCATTTCAACTGCGTGAATAATCTGATCTTCATAAAATGTGACATAAGGATTCCTCTGAAACGCTCTTTTATCATTGACCATGGGTTCAGAATGCGTATGCGAGGAGGAGATCATCACCTGCGATATCCCGTATTTTTCTTTGCAGATATTTGCCACCCGGTCACTGACAAAAATAGCCAGATCTACAGCAACAAATGCCAGCCGCTTGCCATTCATGTCAAGCACCAGGCTCCTGGCATAAACCGAATCATGTAATAACTCATCAGTTTTTGGGGTGATGTTTACTTTAGCAGTACCGGCTAACAGCTGCCCATCCCTGGCAATAACACTATTGGGTAAAACAAGTACAGCCACCAAAAAGATGACTGTTACATCAAACTTCAAAAACGAAATACGGCGGGTGCTATTATGATCTGTAAATGGCTTTGTATACATCTTTATCATGTTAATCATACTTATTTTTAGTTTAAAAACAGTGAATAATAAATGTAAAAGCTTAGCGCTGAAAAGGCATTTGGCAGTAACGAAGTCTTTATAAGCATCTCCCGGCGTACAAAAATGGGTTCATCCCTCATGAATCCGTTCATGGCTGTTTTCATTTCGCTTTTATCTGCGCGAGCAACTGCTGAGTATTTTGATTTTTATTGTTCAATTTTTCTGCCTTATTGATATATATCAATGCGGCGTCTTTATTACCCATTTGCAAATAAGTGGCTGCAATTTTATTTATCAGGTCAATATTTGTCAGATCTGCGGCATAAACTTTCTTCAGTTGTATAACATCACCGGCAGCGGCTTTTACGGGTTCAAGGTTTAAGCCTGCTGAGTTATTTGCAATAGCATAGTCCAGGTAAGGCAACGCCTTTTCCGGTTCATCAAGCTTAAGGAAAAGTACAAAAGTATATCTTGCCCTTTCAAATGAAGGTGAAAGATTAAATGCTCTTCTAAAATAAAACAATGTAGTGGTATCATTCTTTAAAACACCACTTAACATGGCAATTTTTTCAGCAAGGCCCGCATCAGCCGGGTATTCCAATGCCAGGCCTTCCAATACATTCCTTGCCTGTTTGTAATCGTTTTTGTTTGTATAATAGGTATATAATTCGCCCATGGTATCGCTCCAAACTGCTTTTTTAAAAACCAGGTTATAAGCGAGGGCCTGTTCTTCCGTTTCAGATTTAATTGAATCTGCAGCGTGTGGCTCATCATATGGCCAATGTGTTTTAAGATTAAGTATGCGGTATAGCCCTGCAAGTGAATCTGGTTTGGTAACGGGCATGTCCTTCAGCAATTTGTTAAATGATAGCCCATCAGAACTAGCTGCAGGTAAAATATGAGCTTTGTTTATAGCCGTGTAAAACACATCCGACATAATTGCATACCCTTTTAAATTGGGGTGCACATGATCTACAATAAGTTTGTCACCTATAATTTGATGATCGGAAAATGATTCAAACGCGGCCTTTGTATCCACCAGGTGAACATCAGGGTAATTGCGGCTTAGTTGTGATAATATAGTGTTGAACTCCTGCGGTGCCCTGAAACGCAGCCCGTCCAGATCGCTGGCCTTTGCAAAAAATATTTTGGCCTGCAGGAAATTCCCTTCAGAAAAATATGACTGCGCCAAATAATAATTACAATTCGCGCTTTCAGTATAGCCTTTATTGGCAGCATTAAAAAAGTTTATTGCTGTATTAAAATCTTTCGCATTGAAGGCCTTTAACCCACTCTGGTAATTTTCATTAAAACCGGTATTTTTTTTACCAGTTGTATCAAAACTTATAAATGGTTTCAGGTCCTTATCATTGCTGACCAGGTTACTCACAAAAACCGGAATATGGTGCTGACTGAACAAGCTAAAAACGGCATCCATATTCGTTTTAAATTGATCCACACCTTTTTCATACAGATCAGACCGATAAGGTATTTGCTGTTTTGCAGCCATTAACTGCATCCGGCTTTCACCTGGTTTGGTAGCTGAGGCGTTTAAAGTGGTCTTTTCAAAAACGTTGCTCATTAATTGTACAATCTTGAATTTACGGAGGCTGAGAATTAAATTCACCATAAACCTGCTGCTACCCATATTTTGGGTGGATGCAGCCCCGAGCGCACCATAAAACTCATTATGCCCGGTATAAATCAATATCGCATCCGGCTCATAGTTCACCACTTCTTTGGCAAAGCCTAATACCGTGTATGAATTTACGGCTGTTAATGATAGATTAATAATTTCAAAATTTTTATCGGGATAATCATGTGCCAGACGATACTGCAGCCAGCGGTGAAAAGATCCGTTGTGAAAATAAGGATACCCAATGGTAGTAGATTCGCCTAAAACAAACAGCCGTATGGTATTACTGTCTTTTTTCTTTTTGAAAATTTCACTGTTCCCGGTTGTAGCGATATCCTGATCGGTAAAATATTTTTTTGAAGCGTTGGGATTAAACACCAGATAATCAGCATTGACTTTGTATTCAACAAACAGGTGAAGGTTATTACCATAATGAAACAACCTTAAGCCAAATTCAATTACACAAAGAATTATTAAAGGGACCAGTATGATACTGATCCCTTTAAATAATATAATTTTATTTCTGGAAGGTTCTTTTAATGACGAGTATTTAGTCTTTTTTACCGGCATAAATTATTAGTCCTCATTTGGTTATCCAGTAAAGTTAATTAATAGCCCGGATTTTGTTGCCATGCCGGGTTTAGTGACATTTCTGCATACGGAATAGGCGCTAAATATTTTTCCTGCACGTTTGTTCCGGCAGGGATTGGGTTTTCCGAAGGATCGCGAACCGCAATTATTGACGGCAGCAACTGCAAACGGCAAATGTCAAACCAGCGTACACCAAATTCGCCGGCACACTCATAAGCCCGCTCGTATACTACAGAATCCCTAAACGCCAGCTGTGAAAGGCCCGGCGTAAGTGGCTTTTCACCAGCACGTGCCCTAACTTGGTTTATAGCCGCATAACTTTGGGCTGTTGGGCCGCCGCCCGACATAGCCGACGATTCAGCATAATTTAAGAGAACCTGCGGATACCTCATAATATCATAGGCTTTATTAGTACTTGGCTGTATAGAGCTAATTGTTGTGGCTGTTTCATTTACCCCATCGCCGTTTAATCCGGCCCTGAACTTTTTGTAATATGGGTGACGGGCATGCGTGTGGCTATCAGACCATGGGTATAAAGTAAATGTCACGTTATCCGCGTTCCTTATTTTTAAAGTGGTATAAAATGTCAGGTCGGTACGTGTACATTTTGGTGCATCTTTAAAGAATGTAAGTTCCGGATAAAAATCATCCCATCCACTTGAACCATCAAGGGCAACTTCATCAAGCGGTACACTGGTTGAGCCAAAACTACGTTGTGGCAAACTGGCGGCAACATTGTACTGCAATGCAAAAATAGATTCAGAACTATTATTGGTAGTGAATACTTTGTCATAAGGTGTATTTAGATTATAAACACCTGCCTGCATCACGGTATTCGCAGCAGCAGCAGCCAAAGCATAATTGCTTGTTTGGTTAAGCGGCCAGCCAGCCATTGTTTGGTATACATCACTCAAAATAGCACTAACTGTATATACATTAGGTTTGCCCTGCTCCAATTTGGTGCTCAACATACCTTTTGCCGTGTTAAGATCACTTATAATTGATGCATAAACAGCAGCTACAGTAGCTCTTGGCAGCCTTGAATTTGGATCGATGGTTCCTAAAACAAGGGGTACCTGCCCAAATGTCCTTACCAAATAATAATAACACAGTCCCCTTAAGAAATACGCCTGACCTGCTGAAGCATTTTTCAGTGAATCTGTTGAATTAACATTTTTATAAACAGTAATTACGTTATTGGCCTGATAGATACAACTCCAAGGGCCATTCCATTCGGCAGGTAAGCTCTGATTGGTACTGCCGCCGGATAACCTGTCGAAATCGCGCTGATCCGCCTTATTTAATCCCGGATCGGTCGTTAAATCGTCTGACCCAAAGTAAGAGAACATTTTACTGGTAAAGCCCCATGAGCCATCCTTTGCCAATACAATGTACATAGCGTTAACAGCACCATCCAGGTCACTTTGTGTTTTATAATAAGTGCCCGGTGTTAATGTAGCCTTCGGATCCTCCTGAAGTATTTTTTTGCACCCGCCAAACAGCAGTAATGCCAGGGACGCAAATAATATTATTTTTATCGTTTTCATTTTTGTACTTTTTATGAATAATTAATTATTACAATAATGCCTTATAAACCAAGTCTGAATCCAACAGTGAATGTTCTCGGATTAGGTATTACTCCAAATTCCTGTCCCTGGTCATTAGTGGTATTACCATTGTACACTTCCGGATCATATCCCGGGTATTTGGTAATTGTAAATAAATTCTGACCACTTACATATACTTCCAAACTTCTGACTTTAATTCTGCTTAACAGATCATTAGGTATATGGTAAGCCAATGACAGGTTCTTTAATTTACAATAGCTGGCATCATATACATAACGACTACTATTATTTTCATTATGGCTGGTATTACTCCATGCAGGGTTATCTGTTTGATGTTGTGGTGTCCACAGGTTTTCAGGTACCGCTGCCGCAAGTGTAGCATTCTTCATATCACCTAAACCACCCCATAAATAGGCAAGGGTTTGAGAGAATATCTGGTTACCCTGCTCGCCCTGAAACATAAAGCTTAAGGTGAAGTGACCATAAGTAAAGTCATTGATAAAACCATAAGAGTACCTTGGTGTTGCATTACCCAGCGGTTCATAATCGGCTGATGTTATTGCATGGTCATTGTTTAGGTCGGCGTACCTTGCATCACCGGGTTTTTCACCATATAATGCTGCCTGAGCGGCTTGATCTGTTTTCCATGTACCCAGGAATTTATATCCATAAAATTCGCCTAATGGCAACCCAACCTTAATTATGCCAAAACCATCCGGCAAATTATCCAGGCCTTTAAGACTAAGGACTTTATTCCGGTTCAATGATACGTTGAAATTGGTTGTCCACTTAAATTTTTGTGAAGCAAAAGGAGTTCCGCCAATTGCAAACTCTAAACCTTTATTGCTGATACTACCAATGTTATTTTGCGTATTACCACCGCCTACATATTGAGGATTTGGGGAATTATATAAAAGATCGGTTACTTTATTTGTGTATGCATCTGCTACAAAAGTTAACCGTCCTTTTAAGAATGACATGTCAACTCCCAGATCATAGGCAGTTTTAACTTCCCATTTTAGTGAAAGCGGCGCCGGGCTACCTAAAAATGTGGCATTGCTTGCAGGACCGCCAGCACCACTATAGTAATAAGCGGTAGACGGGTTACCCGCTGTACTAATTTGTGCAATACTTGAATAAGCACCTACTGACTGATTGCCTGTTTGCCCATAAGTAGCACGGATCTTAAAATCAGAGAACACCGGTGAGTTCGCTAAAAAATCCTCTCTGCCAACATTCCAGCTTAAACCAATTGATGGAAAGGTGCTATATTTCTGGGTCAGGTGTGATGAACCGTCATCACGTATACTGGCTGAAATTTCGTATTTTTCTTTATAGGCATATATTACACGTGCCATATAGGATATTAAGCCGTCTGCACCATAGGTTGATGATGTCAGTTGTGTTCCGCCTAAAGCCAGGTTATAATAGCCCAGGTTATAGGTTGACAGGTTATTTGACCGGGCATCAACACTAACACCATTGTCCTGTGATTGCTCATACAATGCGGTTGCTGTTATTGAATGGTCGCCAAACGTCTTTTTATAAGTAAGGTAATTACTTGTTATGTAGCTAGTATTTTTACTTGAGTTAACATCTGCATAATCAGAGTGACTGATATAACTTCCCGTTCCAGGACCAAAAACAGTTTGATTAAGGCTCCATCCAAGGTTATATACGTCATTTGACGTGAAAGTTAAGCCATCAATAATGCGATAATTAAATGATAGTTGTCCGTCAACGTTCGTACTGGTATTATCAACTGCCTGGCTAAGCGCCTGGGCAATGGGATTGGGTTGTATAGAAGCATAAGGAGCGCTTTGTACAAATGAACCATCAGGATTTCTGATAGGTGACAAAGGATCGTATTCAGCTGCAAGGTTAAAAGGATCAACCAAACCACCATTGTAGCTATTATTATGGCTCTGCGGTAAACTTGCAGCAACAATAATTCTTAAGTCCATTTTGTTATTAAGCTTGGCGTCAATGGTGCTCCTGAATTTTGTATCCTTATACCATTGATTCAGTATTAATCCGGGTTGATCAAGGTAGTTTAATGATACACGGTATTTTACATTATCATTACCCCCTGAAACATCAAGCTGATAATTTTGCACAAATGGCTTTTGTTGCAATGCGCGTTGCCAATCGGTACCGCCATTTGTTTTGTAATCATTTAGCTGTTGTTGCGAAAATGGAGCCAAACCGCCTGTAGCTACGTATTGCGAATTTACTGAACGGGCAAAATCATAGGCATCCATTAAATCAAGTTCCTTAGGTATTTCACCTTTTTGAAACCATGCATCAAAATTGATGACTGTTTTTCCGGTCTGGCCTGATTTTGTAGTAATCAATATAACACCATTTGAACCCCTTGAACCATAAATAGCAGTAGCAGCCGCATCTTTTAACACTTCAATAGACGCGATATCATTGACGTTAACATCCGGGCCACCGCCAATGTATCCGTCAATTACATATAGCGGGGTTGTACTGCCAGTAATTGTATTTACACCACGGATGATAATGCTGGGATCGCGCCCTGGCTGCCCGCTTGTGCTGGTAACAGCCACACCTGATACGGTACCCTGTAATGCCTGGGATACATTTTCCAAGGGGCGTTTAGCAACTTCTTTTGCTGATATAGTGCTGGATGCGCCGGTAACATTACTCCTCTTTTGTGTACCGTAACCAACAGCCACAACTTCATTTAGTAAATTTGGTGCATCCTGCAATGTAATATTTAATGAAGTTTGCCCCGTAAAGGGTATTCTTTGTTCAGTATACCCAATAAAGGTAAAAACAAGTACGGCACCATCCTTTACTTGTATATGAAAGTTGCCTTTATCGTCGGTAACAGTCCCAAAAGATGTTCCTTCAATTTTTACAGTAACCCCTGGCAGGGCCTCTCCCTTACTGTCTTTCACAGTTCCGCTGATATCAGCAGGCGGTCGCGGAGAATTTGTCTGGCTACTCTTTACGAGTGCAAATGCGGCATTGCTTCCAAACACAATACAGCATACCAGTAACATAAATAAAAGTCTTTTCATTCTGGTTTAATTTTGGTTAATAAATTGGGTTAACAATTGATAGTCGAAAGTAAAACACCCCAATTAATAAAGTATTAACAAAAGATTAATGGGATTAATAAGAATTAATTTGCAAACAAAGCACTGATTGTCAAATATTTAATTATAAAGAATAAATATTAACACACGGTTTAATTCAACACAGTTAGCTTATATGGCAAATAGTTTTAATTATGTTGCCATTACAACAAATTGGTTCTTATAATCATTTCGGCCTATCAACTTAGGTAATAATACTGCAAAAATTCGTGCTGAAATAATAGAACTGCGTACATCCAAAATATTAAATCACTTAGTTAACAATGTAAGATTCAATATTACAGTCTATTAACACCTCCATTGCATTATCATTTAATTCGATTGAAGTACATATGTAGTGCCATAAAGAGAATAGTGCTCTCCCCTTTACAATTAAATACTATATATATGAAACGGTCCGGCCAGGATAAACCCGGCCGGACCGTTTCATATATATGGGACAAGCTGGTTATTGAACGCCCCAGCTTTTATTAGGCTTTGGCCCCATCTCAAGTTCAAGATTTCCGCCTGCAACCAGTTGCGCATGGGTAAACCAAGGTGTATTTAGCGGTTCGCCATTAAACTTTGCACTTTGGATATATTTATTTTTAACCGAGCAATTATTAGCAATCAAGGTAAATTGCTTGCCACCCGGAAGATCAATAGTTACTTTTTTAAACACCGGACTGCCAATTGTATATACTGGAATACCGGGAGTAACCGGATAAAAGCCCATGGATGAAAATACTACGAATGCCGACATGCCACCGCCATCCTCATCACCCGGAATACCAAAAATGGTATCCTTATACCATACATCAAGTAAAAATCTTACGCGATTTTGGGTTTTCCACGGTGAATTAGTAAAATTATAAAGATAGGGTATCACAAAACTCGGTTCATTACCCATGGAGAACTGCCCAACCAAACCTGTAGCATCCGGGAATTTACTCCAAAACTCATATTTACTTCTGCCCAGGCTTTCGCGGTATAATTGATCGAGCTTGTTTTCAAACAAGGTTTTACCGCCCATAAGAGCCATTAAACCTTTCACATCATATTGCACCTGCCATAAATACGTCCAACCATTATTTTCATCATAATATTCCCGGCCGCCCATACCACCATCAAACTTGGGGTCAATATTTATCCAGTTACCCCGGCCATCCTTGGGGATAAACATTTTAACTTTATCATTCCACAAATTTTTATAATTGAGCGCCCTTGAACTAAATTTTTTATAGTCATTATCTTTACCCAGATCTTTTGCCATCTGTGCTACAGCCCAGTCATCATAGCTGCCGCCAAGCGTTACAGCTACTGCCTGCCTTTTTTCAAAAGGGTGTACCAATGCTACAGTTTCCTTTTCACCGGGACGCAAGGCGGGGAAGTAGCCGTTTTTATAATAAAAATCATCTAATACTGTTTTCGGCCCGTTCCTCCACGGAAGCATGGTTGCCTGGGTTGCATTTTTCAGCATCCCTTCATATGCCTTTAAACTATCAAAACCTCTTATCCCTTTACGGTAATCATCAAGGATCATGATTGAGGAGTGAAAAGCATTCATACAAGGGTTATCACCAAAAAGCACAGGAAAGGTTGGCATCCATCCACCCTGTTCGTATTGTGTTACATAGGAGTTAACCATATCCTGCTCCAGCGCGGGATCCAGTATAGTCCTTAGCGGATGCAGTGCAAGGTAAGTATCCCAAATCCAGTCATCAACATAAAATGGACGGTTACTGGTGTGGATCTTTTTATCATAACCGCTGTAATATTTGTTGTTTTCAGATATATCTACCATGCGCTCATTACAACGGTACAGCGCTGTATAAAACGATCTCTTTTGCGCCTCAGTCCCACCCGTAACTTTTATCTGATCAACAACTTTTGCCCAGGTTTCCTCGGCATTGTTTTTAATGGAGGTAAAGGATTTATCCTTTATCTCCTTATCAAAGTTCTCCTTAGCCTGCTCAGCACTTATATAGGAAATGGCATATTTAAATTCAACCGTATCGGGTGAATTTTGCGGAAATGAGATCCATGCTTTTACATCGTTCCCATTTGCTGCATCATCCGTGTTTAATTTATCAGCCTTAACAGTACCTGTTTTACCCGCTATGCTAAAAACGCCGTACATATAAACTTTTATGTCATCATGGTAAGTTTCCATTCCCTGCATTTCATTGCCTCCGGTAAAATGCCAGCTGCCTGTACCATCATTATACAGGCTAAAAAGAAGGCTTTTATTTAGTGAATTATGCGGGAATGCAAAACGGAATATCCCCACCTTTTTGCCGGGAGTAAACTCAACATTCATATCATCATCAACCAAATAGGTTGAATAGTACCAGGGCCGTGTTACTTCTAAATCATGATCAAAAGTGAGTTTTTGATCCCACGCCGCTAATGAAAGCGGTTTAACCGATGGCTTAAGTGCAAATACCTGCCCCAGGCGGTGCGAAACTATTGTTAATGGAAAGCTGGAGATCTGGTCGTCAATGTAATCGTTTCTTTGCGGGTACATTCTTATAACCTGGTGAGGCAGTTGGGCCGTTGGCCGTGTAGGCTCCAGCAGTTGGCCAACGTTACCGATACGGGGGTCGATGTATTTTAGATTACCACCGCCTGCATTTTCGTCTTCATTTTGAGCAGATGCAGTTAAGCCGAAGCAGCAAATTAGTACAAGGTGTAATGAAATAGCTATTAATAGCCTTAGATAGTGTTTGTTCATTTATTAGGTTTTATAGTATCCTTAAAATGATCATATATTAAACAGGTTATCAACAAATAAAAATTCGCATCGAAAGATATGCAGCAAAAACAGTAATTAATTGCATATGCATCCGAATTAAATCCTTTTTAGTTTACAATCGGTTTTCAATATGACCGTGCCACGTAATTCATTATTTATTGGTGGCTTTCAGGGAGCTAATTAAACCTTTAACAGTTAATAAAAGATTAATGAAAGCATTAATGGAACATTATTATGCTGTATAATTAACATTTATTGGGGCTTTTTAAAAAATTAAGAGGAAAATATGGAAGATTATTAATGTTGCGCCAAAATATCATGAAAATCCCGTTTAAAATCTTCATCATAAATTATTTTATACTCTTTGACAAAACACTCAAAAGTATTTTTTGCTAGTGAGTGTTTACCCAATGTTGATAAGGCATTACACTTCAGTATCATGGATTCCTCGTTCACAGGATCAAAGTAAAAAATAAAATTGGCTATCTCTATTAAAAACTCGGCATTATAGGGTTGTGACGATTGCGCATAATGAAGGAAAGTATCAATTACCTCGTTTGAGATTTCTGCTTTAAATGTATCCAGCCACTCATAATCATTGTTTGACAAGAAATTACCCCTGCGGGTTATTTCAAAAAGAGATTTAATTTTTTGTTCATCAAGTTTCTTCTTATCCTTAACAATATTCAGGTAATTGTAATAGTCAACATAAATCTTATCATAATCTACATCAATTTTCCAGTAACCTGTATCCTTTGAAAGATGACAATCCTGCATCTTATCTAAAAGCGATTTAAGTTTTGCAATATTTACCGAACGGTTGTTCCTGGCACTTTTGGCAGACTTATCAAACCAAAGTATTTCATTTAATTTTTCAGAACTTAACCCCCTGCCTCTTTTTATAGAATACAGCAAAATAAGTAAAAACAGCTCCTTAATCAGCGGCGTGAAATGCTTTGTTATATCTGCCCCGTCCGCATCAAAAACCTGTAAATCGCCAAATAATAAAATCGCATTTTTTAGCGGAATATCACTTTCATAGTTCTGAACATCGCTTAATGAAGTTACACTTTCAGTTATATACGATGGCTGAGGCTGAACAACATCCCCGGATGGAAGAACCGGTAAGGGTTTCTCCAGGAATTTGGCGTATGGTGCATTGGCATTTTTTGTTTTATATCTTTTATAATAGATAAACCCACCCGCAGCCAATACCAAAATCATTGAGATTATAAAATACCAAAATTTATCGTTTTTTGCCAGTGATAAGTTTTCAGCAATATCAACCGGCGGCCCCAGTAAGGTATAAATATTAACTTTGGTTTCATCATTCTCTAACCTAAGCAGGGTAACTACTACAAATTTATTACTCGCCGGACAGTAGTAAAGGTCGGCGAAGGAATGTATATCATTAAAACTATATGGTATCGCACTTGTCAGAATTTTGTACGATGGGTCATTTAATGATCCCTTTATAAGCTGTAAACTGGAGTTGTATTTGTTTTGGGGAAATACCAGTCCATAGTATGCCTTTTCTTTATCGTTTATTATTAAGGAACTGGCAAAAGCAAAATCCTCGTTGTTTACTTTTAAATCAAATAGCTTTTTAAACGTTCTATTTTTTACGGTAAAACGCATCATGCTATAAATATTCTTCGGGTTTAGTATCTGTAATCCGCTTGAATTGCCGTAACCACCTATCACATACACGGTATCACCACTGGCACTTGCACCTAATGCTGATAAATAACGGGGCATAAAAAAGTCGCCTTTGTATTTTACCTGCTGCCATTTCTGGGTCTTGAAAGTGTATTGCTGTATTGTGTTTTTATACTGCAGCTGCCCGTATCCTCCAAACAGGTACAAAGATGTATCCATACCTGAAATCATTTTGTTGGCATGCCAGAAACCCGTTACAACGTTAGGCGTAAATTTTTTATCCCAGCTTTTGTTTTCAAAACTGTACCTGGCTACTGTCTTTTGGTCAGGAAAAAAGTTGTATAAACTATTATCGTATGGGTTGTACACCGATTGATTGCCCTGATTAAGGTTTGGTTTTATAACATTCGGGCTGCTGGTCATTGCTGAATTATTAACAGAATAACTGTAAACCGAATCTTTACCAACCAGGTACAAAATTTCATTTTTGCGGTCAAATGCAGTACTGGCGACACCCTGCACTGTAATATCTTTTGTTTTTTGCCAGTTATGATGCATTGCCGATATCCACAATGGATTGGTTATAGAACCGTTTTGCTGAGCAATAACTTCATGCACCACAGTTCCCATGCCCTCATTTAAAGGCCAGCTGTATTTTAAAACCTTGTTTTGTGAGATACTGATATTACGAAGCTTTATAGGCGGGATATCAGTTGTTTCAAATTGTTTATAGTTGTTGGTGCCAAAAAATATATGATAACAACCGTTCTTTTTTAAATGTAGCCCTTTTTCAACGAAAGTATTCTGCCCGTCGGAAAACACCAGCTGATCCTTTTCAACGTCGAATAATATGTTCAGTTTGTTCCATTGGCTAAACAATTTATTTAAGGGGATGTCGAATTTTATATTGGTTAGCTTATCACCAGCAATAACATTAAAATGGTTTTTTGAATCCTCTGCACTATAAATCAAGTCAAAATTACGGTCATTATCATCAATTATGCGTACGATGTAACCAAAATAAGTAGCCCGGTAAGGCAAAAAAGAAAGATCAAAAGAAAGGTCAAAATTACCGTTCAAACAAATGCTTTTATCAGTACACAGGTCAAGTGAAGTACGTTTATCCTGAAAAACTTCATGGCTTGAAAAACCCAGACCATAGTTCTGTCCAAAACAATTTTTATTCAGAACACAAATAAAAGCGGTTAAAACAATAATTTTAAAACCCGGGTAAAGTTTTCTCATACTTAATCTAATGCTTCGTTGTATATAAGATCGGTACTATATACAATACTTTTTTACAGGCTTATAAATATGGCACAACTGAGGTTGCCATTATTATCTCAAATTTAATATTTGAGACAGTAATTTCAATAAATTTATAATTTATTATATTATTTTCAATTCTTAGTCGGTTCTGTTTGAAAATTTCGTCTAAATAGTCCGGTTAGTCTGCAATTTTCATCCATTTTTTTAAATATGCAATCGATTGTTGGATGCCTAAAAACCATATTTTATAAAAACACTTCGCTTGGGATTCGATGAAATAGGGCGTAAACAAATCTAATCAAACGCAGAAACTGCTTTCCGTAGCTGCCTTGGCAGTTATGGAAAGCAGGGCAAATAATCTTAAATGTAAATACCAATCAGATGGTAAACCGATACCATCTGATTGGCAAATTTATGTATGGCGGTGTCCTCATTTCATAGCCGCAAGAACCAGATAAATTCTTGTTATTGAACTTATCATTTTACGGCTTCTCTTTCAGGCATTTTATACACCAGTGGCTTTTCTTTTCTTAAAATTTGAGCAGCCTGGCCCGTTAACCACAAATATTGGTCGGATGGTTCCCCATCAAATTTCACAAAGGCCGTTCCTGAACCGGGCGCAGTTACGGGTGGGTTACCATTTACCTTAAATATAGCGGTACCTTCATTTATCTCATCAAACATGGCTACATACAACATGGATGCCCCTGCCGACATAGCGGTAGATAGCATTTGCCAGTAAAAACGCCCACCTTCGCGCGGTATGGATGCTATCGGCTTTACATCATCAGGAAATTCATAGCGGCTCAGATTATGCCAGCTGAAACCCGGGTAAACACATGGCACATAAGCAACATGGTTCTCGCTGCACCATTTCATGTCATCAATAATATCGTCGCGGTATCTGTCCATATCATTATGCAGCAATGGCGAATAACGCTGAACACTCCATGGTAAAACAATATCACATTGTTTAATGAGCTGATGCAAATATGGGTCGTTTGTGCAATCGGCCTTTAAACTGCGCCATGAGTTTGGTACGCCTATCATAATGGCACAACCGCCATACACCGGGTCGTTCTTTAAAAAATCTATCAGTCTTTCAAAACCTATATTGCGGATATTATAAGGTCTGTCGGGAAAACCTACACCCCAAATGGCTACCAAGGGCTTGCCATTATAATGAAGGTAGGTTTTGGTGCCGGGCTGGTTGGTTACCTTTAGCTGGTCAACCAAATACTTCCAGTCCTCAATAATGCTGGAGCAATCCTGGCCCGAAGCGCTTAACCCTGAAAGATCATACATTACTGCAATCGCTCTTTTATATTTAGAGGCTGCCTCAAGTGCATTTTTTAACACAACCGATTCCTTTTCTTTGTCTTTAGCGTTAGCATTATTAAAGAATCGCTGCATAAATACACCATCAATACCATATTGCTGCATCCATTTAAAATGCAGGTCGACCGTACTTTTATCTACCGAGCTAAAGAAACGGGCCTGGTCGCCATTTGGCAGTTTAAAGGGGGTTGGATAAGTTTTTTCATATTCAGTTACATCGGGCCAAACATCAATCCCCGAATGGTTTTCATTGCCATAAACATACCGGGTACTTTGTGAGCCATCACCCTCGGCCCTGAACCAGCCCTGGTAGCCGGCCATAATTAAACCCTTGTAAGTTGGGTAAAGCGTTTCTGTACTGTGTTTATTTTGCCCGAATACTATCGCGCTCAGCAATAATAAAATGCCTGAAAAGGTAAACTTGATTTGCATAATTGGTTTATGTTAAATTGGTATTAGTATGCAAATAAATTCAGCATCATTAATAAATCCTTAATAACTCATTAATAGCAAAACTTAGTTTAAAATACCTGAGGTGGGTTTTCAAGACTGTGAAAAGTTATAATTAGCAGTATCACATGCCTTTTCTATGGCACGATCAGCACATACCAATTACTTTTAAAATTTTCTTTAGTTATTAATTTTTTATTAATCACTTATTATCCGCGGCAGTATAGTTTTACCATACCAATGTATCTGCGGATATATAAACCAATTAAATCATTTTATCAGCAACAACCATCTTTATGAGATTAAAGAAAAGCCTGTTTATACCTTTTATAACTATTACCTGCTGTTCGTTCACCAGCATAAAGCCTGTTTATAAATATCCGTATCAAAACCCGGCTATTCCGGTAAAGCAGCGTGTTGCCGACCTGGTTAGCCGGATGACACTGACCGAAAAAATAAGACAGCTGGATATGTTTGAAGGTAAAACGGTATCAGATATGCAGGGGCATGATGCCAGCTCTGTTTCAGCCGAAAAAATGAAGCAAACCATAGGCACAGCCGGCATTGGTTCTATTCATGATTTTTACCCAATCGGCGCAGACCTTACCAACCAGGTACAGAAATATGCTATTGAAAATACCCGGCTCGGTATTCCCGTATTATTTATTGAAGAAGGGTTGCATGGCTATTCAGGCCGGGGCAGCACATCGTTTCCGGTGCCTATCGCATTATCAACAGCATGGGATACTGTACTTGTACACCAAATAGGCCGTGTAATAGCAACGGAAATGCGGGCACATGGCATAAACATGATATTAGGCCCCGTATTGTGCCTGCCCCGCGACCCACGCTGGGGAAGAACAGAAGAAACCTATGGCGAAGATCCTTACCTCGACGCGCTTAATGGCGTAGCCATGGTTAAGGGCCTGCAAGGAAAAAAATTAAGTGATGATGATGCCGTGCTTGCCGAACCCAAACATTTTGCCGTACATGGCATACCCGAAGCAGGGAGTAATATTGCTACGGTAAATATTGGCGAACGTGAAGCCAGGTCGTCCTTTTTATATGTTTTTGAAAAGGCAATAAGGCAAGGTGGTGCCCAGGGTATGATGGCCGCTTACAGCGAAATGGATGGCATACCTTGTGTTGATAATGAATGGCTGCTGAAAGATGTGCTGCGCAAGGAATGGGGCTTCAAAGGCTTCGTACTATCAGATCTCGGTGCTATAAAAATGACCTTAAACAGTCACCATACAGCAGCTAATGCAAGCGATGCTTTGGCGCAAACCTTTACAGCAGGTATGGATATGCAGTTCTATGATTTTCCGCATGATGATTTTATTACGGCTATGAAACTGGCCATACAAAATAAAAGCTTATCAATGGCTGATCTGAATCGTGCGGTTTCGGATGTATTGAGGGTTAAATTTAAATTGGGTTTGTTTGATAACCCATACATCAATCCATCGTTATCAGCAAAAGTGTTTCACTCGCAACAAAATCAGGACCTGGCGTTGCAGGCAGCAAAAGAAAGTATCTGCTTGTTAAAAAACGACCAGCATATACTCCCTTTAAATAGTAATGTGCATTCGCTGGCCGTTATTGGCCCGCTGGCAAAAAGCACTTATTTGGGTGGCTATTCAAACACCGATGATAAAGCTATATCTATTTTAGATGGGTTAAAGCAACGGGCAGGTAATTCCATTAATATTAACTATGAGGCGGGTTATGAACCGGATTCCACAGCTAGTTTACAGGCTGATTATTTAAAAAAGGCTCTTGAATTAGTTAATCATGCTGATGCTGCAGTAGTTGTTTTGGGTGAAGATGTGAAAGAAGTAGGCGAAGGAAAAGACCGCTCAAACCTGGATATTAACAAGCTGCAGGAAAACCTTATTGAGGCTGTTTACAAAACAGGTAAACCGGTAACCGTAGTATTGGCAAACGGCAGGCCACTGTGCATCAACTGGGTGGCAAAAAATATCCCGTCGATAGTTGAAGCGTGGTTTGGGGGCGAAAAAGGCGGCCTTGCTGTTGCTGATGTGCTTTTGGGTGCATACAACCCTTCAGGCAAATTGCCTATCACCTTCCCCCGCTCCACCGGGCAGATCCCTTTTTATTATAACCATAAACCATCATCAAGGCATATTTATGTTGATCAGGATAGTACCGCGCTGTTTAATTTCGGCCATGGCTTAAGTTATACTACGTTCAGCTATGATGACCTGCAGATCAGTCCTT
Source organism: Mucilaginibacter mallensis (assembly GCF_900105165.1). Lineage (NCBI taxonomy): Bacteria > Pseudomonadati > Bacteroidota > Sphingobacteriia > Sphingobacteriales > Sphingobacteriaceae > Mucilaginibacter > Mucilaginibacter mallensis. The sequence continues at coordinate 1,495,297 of NZ_LT629740.1, read as the reverse complement.
TAAAAATACCTGTTAATGGCACGGCAACCATCACCGTAAAGGTTAAAAACACGGGCAATGTTGAGGGCACAGAAGTGGCGCAGCTATACATAAGAGATGTAGTATCAAGTGTTACCACGCCTGTACAATCCTTAAAAGGCTTCAGCAGGGTCAACCTTAAACCGGGCGAAAGCGGAACAGTCACTTTTAAACTTAATGCAGCAGAACTAGCGGTTTGGAACAGGCAGATGAAACATATTGTTGAGCCCGGCGAGTTTAAGATTATGGTAGGCAGCGCATCTGATGATATCAGGCAAAACGGGAGCATCTATGTTGTTAAATAAGACCTTTGAACTAATATAAACCAACAATAAGCTAATGAATACACAGTCAAAAACCACATGGCACAGCTCGTTAAAACATATTATACCATGTATGATCATCATTAATAAAATAGTTTTGTGTTGTTATTTGTTAACCCTGGTTACAGTTAACACCGCATCGGCACAAACCGGTACGCAGGCTTTTTCTGATATAAAAACAACATGGCGCGGTGATTATGATCGTTATGACTTTTTGATGGATACTGCTACGCTGGCTATTAAACCCATTAAAGCAGCCGCAAGTGAACAGTACGGCATGACCGATACTGTTAAAGGCCAGGTTCGTTGCATTTTAGTGGTACCCAAGCATGCGGCAACTGGCAATCCATGGTGCTGGCGTGGCTTTTACTGGGACCATGAACCACAATACGAAGTTGAATTGCTGAACCGTGGCTTTTATATAGCCTATATCAATTGCGACCCTGGCAAACAATGGGAAGCCTGGTATAAATTCCTTATAGATCATGGTTTATCGGCCAAACCGGCCTTTGGCGGTATGAGCCGGGGCGGTATAAACGCTTATGCGTGGGCTACAAGTCATCCCGATAAAGTTTCCTGCATCTATGGCGATAACCCCGCTATCCGGCCAGCAAGCATGGCAAAAATGGGCGATCTGGCCAAACGGGATATCCCGCTTTTAAATGTTTGCGGCAGCCAGGACTTCCTCTATGAAAAAAACACACAGCCTATTGAGGATATCTATCATCAGCTAAATGGCCGCATTACTGTGCTGATTAAGGAAGGAACGGCACATCACCCGCACAGCCTGCGCAACCCTATGATAATTGCTGATTGGATAGAGAAAAATATTCAGTCATCAACTGCTGTGCCTGATTTTATTGATTCAACATTTACTAAATCGCATTATTACAGCCTTGCCAAAACTTATAAATATTTAACGGAAGAAGATACTTATGCTACCTGCAGCGGGCCCGGATTTACGCCTTGCTATGATCGTTATGATGTAAAGAATAAAAACTTCTTTGGCACATCAACCCTGGTAATTATTGTTCCAAATAATCCTGCCCCGGGCAAGCCATGGGTCTTCCGCGCCGACAGGATCGACAGGGATGCTGTTGTAGACCAGGAATTACTGGCGAAAGGTTATTATATAGTGGCAACACCACTTACTGAACAATCAGGTGCCGACAGCAGCCAATGGAATGCGATCTATAGAACATTAACCGACCATGGCTTTGCAAAAAAAGTGGTAATGGAGGGCACTGGTGCTTCCGCAGGTGAAGCTTATGCATGGGCCATCCAAAACCCGGATAAGGTTAGCTGTATTTATACAGTAAACCCGGTTATGCGCAGCCTGATGACTAAAACAGTTTTACTGGAAAATCTTTCACCGCTCGCTAAAGCCGGTATACCACTGTTAAATGTTTGCGGTAGCCAAGATCCCTGGTTACGGTTCAATACCATGGATATTGAAAGCAGTTATAAACAATTGGGCGGCTCTATAACCGTAATAGTAAAACAAGGCGAGGGCCATTTTTTAACTATCGACCCTAAACCAGTTGTTGATTTTATCACCAAAAAAAGTAAATCGTAGTATGAAAACCAGATCGGCAATACTCGTGTTATCGTTATTTTTCAATTTGGGATATGCCGGCGGGCTGCCAAATAAGGACAAGGATTATAAATTCAGCCAAATCATTTCAAGACCGGTGCTTGAAAATTACCTGGATCGCTCCATTACTATGCAAAGCCTGCTTACTAATCAAAATGACTTTGATGATAACCTCCGCATGATTAAAAATATAGGCGCGAAGTTTATAGGCAGAGCGGTTTGTCAATGGGGTGGCGAAGCACACTTAATGCAAAACTTTGAGCTGGAAAAACAATTGGCCTTAAAAGTACACCAAGCCGATCCGGACATTATTTTGCAGGCTTGCATCTTTGAAAATGTGACTGATGAAATAAACCAGATTGCTATACCGGCCTGGGCATTTACTGCCTTGGGTATGCCCGTTGAGCAAAGGAACTTCCGTTATGATGATATGCTTTATACTGATGGAAGGTTTAAGAATCAATGGGGTAATGGTTCGGTACCGGATGTGAGCAGGTCAGAAACCAAGTTGTTATTTTATTTTCTTGCGGTTTCCTACATCAATGCCGGTATTGAAGGTATTCACTTTGGGCAGGTTGAGCTGATGAATAAAAACGATAAAAATTTAGATAACTATGCCCAGATGCTTGGCTTAATCAGGGCTTATGCTCATCAGCATGCCCGCCGCGGGATGGTAATATGTGATGCACATGTTCCCAGTGGTGGTTTTCTGCGCGATGGGAAGTTGCTATTGGATGTTCATGCCTTTCCTTTAAGAATAATGGAAAACCCTGATAAGGCACAGGAAGCAACCTTAAAAGTAGGTTATACCGATGCTCTATATCTACGCAGCAAAGGGGGCATTACGCCGAGTGGCTGGTCATGTGATCACCTGCCTTATTTGGTTGAGTTTGATAACTATGGGGGCAGTAGTCAACCCGGACAGGCAAAAGCTGCCGGGAGTTTCTTTTGGGTTTGGGGTTATGATGAAATCAGTTGGTTTGCCAATCAAGATAAACCCTACCGCACTTATTGGCTGCATTATGCTTACGACTGGATACATAAAACCGATATAAACGGCCACCTGGAAATGCCCGGCAGCAGGCAAACATCAAAGCTTAAACAAATGAAATGGTACCATGCCAATAACCAAAGCCTGGTTATGCCCGGAGGCCTTGGCGATGAAGATACCATACGTGATATATGGGCCGCAGCAGATTTAAAATAGATCCCTTGTTTATAATTCGCAATCTTTCGTTCATGATTGATGTTAATTGGGGACTGTTTCTAATAATTCATCTCCGGTATTATTGATCTTTTTTTAGCTGACTATTATGATTATTCATTATTTAAATAAATGAATAATCATAATAACTATTAAACGCCTCCCTGAGGATGCTGCCGGCATTGCTCAGGATTGGCCTGCCATGCCCGAAAACAATTTTTTCGAAGTCGAGATCTGTTACTTTAACAATACTGCGAATGCCTTCGTCCCTGTCCTCATAAAATACGCTTAGGTCAAGCCCCATACTATTCGATAACAGGTCACCAGCAATCAGCACTTCTTCTTTTTCGGCCAACAAGGAGATATGGCCTTTACTGCGCCCGGGTGTATGTATAACGCGGATACCGCCCAGTAAAGGCAGCATGTCATTATCATTTAACTGCCTGTCTATCTCAACCGGATCAATGTCTATTGCCGACCGCTTTATTGCCAAATGATAGATCAACCAATTTTTCAACCCCGGTGTCAGGGATAATTCTTTGCGAAAAGCAATACCGTATCGTATGATCTGCGCATCGTAGAAATGAGCCATCACCGGCACCCCTAAAATCCTTTTTATTTCCCCGGCACTTCCGGCATGATCAGGATGCAGATGTGTGAGGATGATCTGTTTGATAGCATAAGGATCCTTACCCGCTGATTTAATTTTATTGAAGATTTTGCCGGCACTCCCTTTTGGGCCGGTACCTACCAATGTAAGGCCATTATCTTCAATTACAAAAACGTTAACCCAGCCCAGGCTAATCTGGTATATATTATTGCTTATCCGTTTCATACGATTATTAATGTGATTTTAAATTAAAAATTGATGATTAATAGCGTAAAAACGGATGCATAAAGCTTGATGTGTATTTGAATTAATGATTAAAATTATAGTTGCCAAACATGTTAACTGAAATCCTTAACGCTGTTTTCTGATACAAACGTCTAAAAGATCCATGTTAAGAAATGTTAAAGTCGACAGGGCGGCGGGTTTTACCTACCAATAGATGTATTCTATCTACTACCTTAAATTTGTTTTAGTAAAATACCGGAGAAATAGTTTCTACACCCCCCTGAGGTTTTTTTGGGGAAACTGTGTATAATATTTAAACAGGTTGATGATTTTCCTAAAAAAATCAACGTTGTCCTATTATATTATAAACACTCGGAGGGCGCTTTGCCGAACTTCTTTTTAAAAGAATGCGAGAAATGAGAAAGGCTTTCAAATCCCAGGTCGAGGTAGATCGCTGATGGTTTTTTGTTCCTTTTTTCTATAAGATGCCGGGCCTCCGTTAGTCGCTTTTCCTGTAGCCAATGCCGGGGCGCCATGCCGAATACCTTATGGAAGTCGCGTTTGAACCCAGCAAGGCTTCTCCCGGTGAGTTGCGCAAATTTTTCAACAGGGAGATTAAAATGAAAATTACTGAGCATAAACTTTTCCAGATCGATTTTATAGGGCTCCGAAAAATCGAATAAAAAATCCTTAAGCTCTGGCATGGTATGCATCAGCAACTTCACCCCTTCACTCACTTTCAAAATGCCCATGGCTGTAGTTAATTTTTCAGCCGGATTCCTTACATAAGGTATTACAGACTGAAAATAGCCCTGCAAAAAATCGTTTCCGGGAATAAGAATATTAGGAGGACCTGTGTATTTCTGCTGTATATCTATTTGCTCTTCCAACGCGATCTTTCTGAGCAGATCTTCCTGCAGTGAAATGACGATCGTTTCGTAATTCTCACCGGGGAGCGGAGTTTTTGTGATCTGCCCCAATTGATTTTTGCCGATCAGCAACATTTGGCCTCCATTCATCGAAATTTTTTGACTGGCAGTTTCCAGCGTAAAATGACCCGAAACCTGTAATACCAGGGTATTGTGCATCAGAAAGCCCACTTTATCCTTTCGCATGGTGGAGAGATAGGAGTAAAAGATTACCCCGGGAATTATTTCTGTTGGATTCGTCATTAAGTAAAGATATAAAATAGACAGGGCTTTGCAGCCCTGCCTATTATCGTTGCAGATAGGTACCGCCAAGTATAGCGCCCGGCGAAAATTGCGTATTAAGGGTATTTATATCTTCCGGAGTGAATTCGATCTCCATGGCTTGTATATTTTCCGGCAGGCGCAATCTCTTGCTCATACTTACCAATGGCATAATATGCTCGCCCTGTGCATTCACCCAGGCTATTGCCAACTGTGTTGGGGTGTATCCTTTTTCCTTTGCCATTGTCTTCAATACTTCTACTTTCTCCAGGTTCTTAATCAGGTTCTCACCCTGAAAACGCGAAAAATGATTATGATAGTCATTGGCCGCAAGGGGTGCTTTCATTTCACCGGTAAGCAGCCCCTCGGCTGTATTGGCAAATGCTACAACCCCTATACCCAACTCTTCAGCAGTAGGAAGAAGCTCGCTTTCTATCTGACGATCTGCTAATGAATAGCCTATTTCCAATGCTGTCACAGGGTATATGCTATTGGCTTTACGCAGTTGATCCGCAGTTATTTCCGAAACACCCAGATACCGCACTTTTCCTACTTTTATCAGGTCGGCTACAGTTCCTATCACATCTTCCACCGGAACGCTGTTATCTAATCTGCATGGCTGATAAAGATCTATAGTATCTACACCCAAACGGACCAAAGAATAGTTTATAAAATTCTTGATGGCTATCGGGCGAAGGTCCAAACCCAACCACTGACCGTTATAAAAGATAGCACCGAATTTAACGCTGATGAATGCATCATCCCTTCTGCCTTTAATGGCTTTGCCCACCAACAACTCGTTGTGGCCGGCACCATAAAAATCCCCTGTATTCAGAAAATTGATACCGCTGTCTAATGCCGACTGAATAGTAGCTATACTTTCACGCTCGTCGTTCACCGGGCTTCCCCAAACTGAGGACATGCGCATACAGCCTAATCCGAGTTTGGACACGAGTGGGCCGTTTTTGCCGAGGTTTATTTTTGTTATGTTTTTCATAGCTGATATTTTATTTATTAATGACACAAAGATCAGCTTTATAGCCAAGGGCCGATTTCCTTTACGGCTCAATTTACTTGCCTGTATGGCTCACTTTTTTCTCATTCAGACGAGCGATAGATAGCTATTAGCAACTTTTGAAGCTATTGGAAAAGAACCTTATAAGCTAAACCCTACCTCATTGTAATCAATAATTTACAAGCATATTATTAACATGCTATGTACTCACATCATAAATAAGCATTTATTAAGAAAAAAATAATAACTACTTATTGCTTTGTACCCATAACCAACAATTATTAAACTTAACACAAATGGACAAATTTTTACGCAAAAGGAAAGCTATTGCCTTGCTTTTCTTTCTACCCCTGCTATATCTTGGTGTTAGCGCACAGGCTCAAACTTCCACAACTTCGTCTCAGTCAATTATCGATAAGACAGCCAGGTACAATGACAGCTTACCAACTGAGCGGCTTTATCTTCATCTCGATAAATCTTATTATTCAGCCGGTGATACTATTTGGTTTAAAGGCTACCTTATTAATTCAGCATTAGCCTATTCGCCTTTAAGCAGCAGGTTATATGTTGATTTGATCAACGATCACAATAAAGTTGTTCGTCATTTAGTATTCCCCATATCCTTTGGCCTAACCCTAGGCAACATTTACCTCGACGAAAGCCTGGTACATGAAGGCGCTTATACCATACGGGCATATACCAACTGGATGCGCAATTTTGGGCCCGATCAGCTTTTCTATACCAACTTATACGTTGCGGCCTCAGGCAGTGATTCATTGCTCGTTAATGCAAATTCTACTTTATCAGCTAATCATCTTAAAATTGATCTGAAATTTACCGGACCAAAAAATCAACCCAGTGGTGTACATGACCTGCAGGTAAAATTAGCTGATGACAAAAAAACATGGCAAACCAGCAATGCACAAACATCTGCCAGCGGCGACCTGAACCTGGATTTTGATTTACCCGACAATGTACCTGTCAAAAACCTTACACTCATCGCACAGGATAAAAAAACAAACACGACAAAATTAATCCCTGTTAATGTTACCAGAACAGCCGATATAGACCTCCAATTTATGCCGGAAGGTGGCCAGCTGGTGGAGTCACTGCCTACTCATATTGGGTTTAAAGCAATAGGCGAAGACGGAAAGGGTATAAATATTAAAGGTGTGCTCATCGACAAGGAAAACAATGAAGAAGTAAGCTTTGAATCCTACCATAACGGCATGGGCGCCTTTGATTTTGTACCCTTGCCGGGCGAAAAATATACCGCCAAAATAACCTTACCGGATGGCGGGGTTAAAACAGTAAACCTTCCTGTAATAAAAACCTCAGGGACCTTACTAAAGATCAAAAATAACGCATCCGACTCACTTGAGGTTTCCGTTCTGGCAACTAAGGATATGCAGAGCGCCACTAATGACTATACCATTATAGGGCAATCGAGAGGGGCTATTTATTATGCCGCCACTTTTAAGCTTAATAAGGATTATGCTACGTTTTATGTACCCAAAAGTTCTTTCCCTACCGGGATAGCGCACTTCACCTTATTCAATGCTCAAAACCAGCCCCTCAATGAAAGAATGAGCTTTATCAACCACCATGATAACCTTAAGGTTGAAATAAACTCAAATGCTGCATCCTATGCGCCCAGGGATAGTATACCAGTGCATATTACTGTTAAGGATGATAAAGGTAACCCGGTAGTAGGCAGCTTTTCCTTATCTGTTACAGATGACGGGCAGATTAAGAACACAGATATCAACAAAACAAACATACTTACACAACTGCTGCTATCAGCTGATCTGAAAGGCTATGTGGAGGATCCCGCCTGGTATTTTTCTGCAGATAATAAGGCAGCCAAAGCACTTGATATATTATTGCTGACCCAGGGTTGGATAGGTTATGATTGGAAAGACATTTTAAACGGACCGGCGCAGCCTGCTTTTGATGCCGAACCACAATATATGCTTAAAGGCAAAGTTGTAAATGTATTAGGTAAACCTATTGCCAACTCAAATGTAACGCTGTTAAGTACCGGAAAAATAAAGCTTTACAAAGACACAACCAGCGATAGCAGGGGACAGTTTACTTTTAAGAATTTTCCGCTTATAACCGATAGCATAGCTTTTGTATTGCAGGCCCGTAACGCCAAAGGCAGAATTGTTAATGCCGGCATAACCGTTAAAGACGATGATATACCATTGGTTTCGCTGCCTTACTTCCCCCCTCCTGTTCCGTGGTATGTAAATAGTGATAGCACCGCCCTTAATTATATAAATAAAAGTGCTGCTTACCATGATGCACTGGACGGTTTAAAGAATGGACCGGGTAATCACCTGCTGAAAACAGTAAACATAAAGGATAGAGCGGTAATTAAGGGCTCGAAAAATTTAAATGGCGCAGGCAGCTATGATCAGGCCATTACACAGGATGAAATTGTAAAAGCCGGCAAAATATCATTACTAAAACTTATTGAGCAAAAGGTGAACAGCTTTCATGAAGGCTATGGCGCCAAAGGGAACAATTTAGCGTTTATGTTAAAGGATAAGCGGGTACATTTTTCTATTGATGGAATAGATATTGACAGGTTTTATGAAAAATCGGACAACTCGATTCCGAACGATCATTACTACTATCAGAAGGAAATACTTGAATATTTTACTGCCGAAGATATTACAGGGATAGAAGTGATCTATAGCACAAGGTTCACTGCCTTATATGATGAACGTAACTTGCCCGATGGTACAGCTACCCCGCCTACGGCACGTGCCGGTGAAGATGTGGCTTATCTGGAAATAACCACCAGATCGGGCCAGGGGCCATATGCCAACAGGTCTACCGGTATTTTTGTGTATAAGCCGGTACCTATAACTGTACCCGCTCAATTTTACAGCCCTAAATATGTTGTTAAAAATATGTACCCGAGATTTACAGATCTGCGCTCAACCATTTATTGGGAACCTAATATTGTAACCAATAAGGCCGGTGAGGCTAAAACAGTTTTTTATGCAGCAGATCCGTTAACAACTTATACAATTGTTTTACAAGGTGCCGATCTTAATGGAAAAGTAGGTTACACAACGCATCAAATAACCATTGCGAGTAAAAAATAAAAAAACGCCCCTACTAAGTAAATATATATTGTTTAACAAAAGAACGTGCCCTTGAATAAGGCACGTTCTTTTTTGTAAGTAACATAGGTCTTCAGAAGATGGGAAAAAGAAGTATCGGCCTTGGGGCGGGGAAGGGTGGGATTTAACAGCTTATTTGGTGTATAAACCCCTCCCTGCCACTTCACATCCAACCGCACCCCTCCCGTGGGGAGGGAATTAAAAACAGAAATACAATCTTCCGAACACCTATGGTGTAAGTAATAATAATATTATTCTACGCCCCAACTTTTGTTTGGTTTCGGTCCCATCTCCAATTCCAGTGTTCCGCCGTTTATCAATTGTTCATGCGTAAACCAGGGTTTGTTAAGTGGCTGCCCGTTCATTTTTGCGCTCTGGATGTATTTATTAATAACAGAGCAGTTGTTGGCGATCATTCTAAATTGTTTTCCACCGGGCAGATCAATAGTTACCTTACTAAATACCGGGCTACCGATAGTATATACCGGCAAACCTGGCGTTATGGGATAAAAGCCCATGGAGGAAAACACGACGAAGGCAGACATGCCACCGCCATCTTCATCACCCGGAATACCGAAGATGTTGTCTTTAAACCATACATCTAACAGGAAACGGATGCGTTTCTGTGTTTTCCAGGGCGAATTAGTAAAGTTATACAGGTATGGGATATGGAAGCTGGGTTCATTTCCCAGTGAATACTGACCTACCAGGCCGGTGGCATCCGGGAATTTAGCCCAAAATGCATATTTGCTGCGGCCAAGCGGTTCCCGGAAAAGCTGATCAAGCCTGGCTTCAAATTGTTTCTTTCCGCCCATCAGGTTAATCAGGCCCGGTACATCCTCCTGTACTTGCCACAGATAGGTCCAGCCATTATTTTCATCATAATAATCACGGCCGCCTTCTCCACCATCAAACTTAGGGTCAATTTTAATCCAGTTGCCACTACTATCTTTAGGCATAAACATTTTCATGTTGTTATCCCATAGATTTTTATAGTTGTTTGCCCTTATGCTGAACTTTTTTTGATCATCAACCTTCCCCAATTCACCTGCCATTTGGCTTAATGCCCAATCATCATAACTGGCGCCAAGGGTTACCGCTACGGCCTGCCTGTGCTCAATCGGGTTTACCTCCGGTATTGTTTCTGTTTCGCCTACCTTTAAGGCAGGATAATAGCCTTTGGCATAATAAAAATCTTCCAGGCTGCCTTTCGGTCCGTTGCGCCATGGCAACATGGTAGCCGATGTGGCATTTTTCATCATCCCTTCGTAGGCCTTATTTACATCGAAATTTCTTAATCCTTTACGGTAATCATCCAACATCATTATGGTAGAATGGAAAGCATTCATACAGGCATGATCGCCAAACAAAACCGGGAACGTGGGCATCCAGCCTCCCTGGGTGTACATGCTTACATATGAATTCAGCATATCCTGTTCCATAGCCGGGTTTACGATAGCCCGCAAAGGGTGCAAAGCCAGGTAGGTATCCCAGGTCCAGTCGTCAACATAAAACGGCCTGGTGGTATCATGTATCTTTTTATCAAAGCCACTATAATATTTGCCATCCTCGGTAATATCTACCATGCGTTCATTACAGCGGTAATAGGCTGTGTAAAACGACCGGCGCTGCGCCTCTGTACCACCTTCAACCCTGATGTTATTAATGGCTTTATCCCATGCTTTTTCTCCGGCAGTTTTTATATCGTTAAAGGATTTTCCTGCTATTTCCTGTTTAAAATTAGCACGAGCCTGTTCAGGGCTGATATAAGAAATGGCATAGCGAAAATAAATAGTATCCGGTGAATTTCCGCTAAAAGTGATCCATGATTTTACCCCTTTGCCCGCAATCTCCCGGCTTCCCTTATTTAATCCGTTATCAAGCGCGGTCCCGGGTTGGCCATCAGTGTTAAATTCGCCATACATATATATTTTAATATCATCGTGGTAGGTTTCTGTACCTTCCATGCTGTTACCGTTAATAAATTTCCATGAGCCGGCTCCGTTATTATATAGATCGAACAACAGGTTCTTATCCTGCTTATTTCCCGGAAAGGTAAAGCGGTATATCCCTGTTTTTTTTCCGGCAGTAAATTCCACGGTTATTTCATCATCAATTAAATAAGTAGAATAATACCATGGCCGGGTTATTTCCAGGTCATGATCAAAAGTTTGTTTTTCCTTCCATGCATTGGTTGTAACCGGTTTATTCCAGGGTTTTAAGGCAAAAACCTCCCCCAGCCGGTGAGATACGATGGTAAGCGGGAAACTCGAGATCTGGTCGTCTATGTAATCATTACGTTCAGGGTACATCCTGATCATTTGGTTGGGTACTTGTACCGTTGGGCGTGTTGGCTGCAAGAGCTGGCCAACGTTACCAATACGCGGGTCTATATATTTCAAATTCCCTGTTCCATCATTTGTTGATGAAATGTTCTGTGCCCGGGTATTTTTCATACCTAAACAGCAAACAAAAAACAATAGGCACAATAGGGCACGGATAAAACTGGCTGATACCAATTTTGATTTAGAGTTTAGCATTATTAATAGATTTAGAAGGAAAAGATATCACCTGTTGGTAAATGATATAGGATATTAACCCCTGCAGAATTTCTTCGGCAGGGGTTAGATTATTATTGCCCTACTTTAAATTCAGTCCTGGTGATATCCAGTAGATTTGTTCCGTAAGGAGGAAAGTTTTTTGTATTGGTGGAAGAGTCCGCAGGCTCAATTTGCGTATCGTGCTGAAAGTCATTAAAAGAATCAATGATAATTAAATGGCTTTTTGAGGCATTACGCTTGGCAATATTTGTATAAGTGCGGAAGAAGCTCCCGTTGGCAGTTCTGGGAACACTCAGGTTTACAGAGCTGGCGTTAGTTATCTGGTAGTTATAACCGGCCTGAATTTCAGGCACAAACTCAAGTTGTGTTTGGCCTGGGGTTAAGCCACCGGCCGGCCATGATTCAAGTTCCTGTTTGCAATAGGCAAAATTCTGATCGCATTCCTGGGGAAATAGATAGAACCTGTCAAGCACATTTTGGTTATCAACCATATTATATTCATAAACCGCGTCGACACAATTTTGAAAACGATAGTAATAGTTATTGGGGACAGACCATTGATTCAGTTCACCAATAATGTACACATCAAAACCTAAATCACTAAGATTTTTGCGGAGTTGTGCATAAAGGGGGGCATCGCTCCCCGGATTGTTCGGGTCCATATTAGAGTTCAGGTCCTGGGCATGGTTAATGATCAACAGCCATTTGCCGTTAACTTTCTGATAGTTTGACTTACCCATGAAATAGGCCAATCTTTTAAAGTCATTATAAAATCCGGCCAGTTTAACCGGATTAGCTTCTATAGGGATCCCCCTGTTGATGCCGTTTGCATCAGGATTACCTGAGTTAGTAATGCCGAAATCAGCTACGGTTAACGTATAGGATAAGGCAAAATGCATTGACGACGAATTAGATGCATTCAAAAATGAGGTGACCGTGGTTGAATCAGTTTTATAATTGTTTGCTTCCTGCGTTGGAGACCTTACTGTAAAAATAAAATAATCAATTTTGGCGGATAACGCGTCAGCAATATGAGCCTGCATAATATTGGGCGGCACAAGTCCGCCTGTAGAGTTGTAGGTACCCACAGTAGGCACATAACTGATAGCAGCAAGCCATGATGAATAGGAGTAATAAACGCTTCCTACCAGATAATCAACAGTAGGCGGCACATCAGGTATGGTATAGTTAAGAAAGTAATCATTGATAGAAGCTGCTTTCTTTTTGCAGGAGCTGAACAATATGCATGCCAGCAATACCAGCCAACTGTACTTAAATATATGTTTCATGTTCTTTTATTTTTTGTTTAGGATTAATATTGAGACAATACAGTGTATTTGATATTAGGAACGGCTTGCACCTGTTGGATAGTAGTGCCATACCATTTTTGTATATAGGAGTCGTCATAAAACGCTACTACTGTTGCCCAGTTAGTATGCGTATACGTTTTGGAAAATTGTAAAACAGTGGTAGGATAATCACTTCCTCCCAGCTTTTTTGTACCGTCAGCTGCGCCTACCGGGTTAACCGAGGTTTCAGCAACCGGATAGTTCCACCTGTCAGGCAGATCCGCATAAGTAGATTGGAGCAGGTTAGGCGCACCAGGATTGGTATGTGGCGGTAATATAAGATTCTGTGTACGCCGCTGCAGGCACCATGCATCAAATGCACCGTCACCATATGAATTCATCCATTGCTGTATCCATATTTTGGTCATGTTATCTGCCGGGATACTGGTATTTATAAATCCAAGCGGATAGTTGAACCCGTGCCCGGCTGTAGACCATGCAATTCCGTTTTGGGCTTCATAAGCGGTAGCCTGTGCCGCGGTAAGCCCCCAGAAAGCAAAGTTGGCATTTATGCCCGCAGTGTAATATGCCTGGGCCGATTGGGCTCCGCCAAAACCCAGCATATTGGCTTCTGCTTTCATAAAACATACATCGGCATATGTGCTGTGGTAAAATGGACGGTTGGCAGCTAATACGTTTATACCTGAATTTGTTGTAACAGGGAGTTGGGTAAGACCCGGCAACGTACTGAAATTGGTAATATAGTTTAAAGACCCCTGGAAAATTTGCGTACCAAGGTTCCATTGTGCCAATACTGATAAAGATTTAGGCGTACCCAGATGTGGTATGGTATAAGTAACAATATAGTGAAAGGCATCAGCAGTACTGGTCAATGTATCTTTTATTGCTATAGGGACCTGTGCCGGGTTAAAATAGGCACCGAGCCTTGGATCATTGTATGAGCGGAAATAAGTAAATACATAGTCGCTCATAATAGGGCCGCTGCTTTGTTTAACGGCATTGGCTGCAGATTCATTAAGCACATAATGATTAAAATATGCCGACTGGCTGCCACTGGCTGTTCCATAAGTAAATATGGCGTCATCAGCATCTGATTGAGGTAACAGCGCTTCGTTTGACATTACATCCTGAATATTGGAGGCTGCTAAGGAAGGCAGGTTTTTTTGCACGTTAAGCGCAATTTTTAAACGAAGCGTATTCGCAAATTTCTGCCACTTAGTTAAATTTCCACCAAATATCAGGTCTGTGGTCATATCGTCACCTGTTAATACTATAGCGGTAGATGCAGCCTTTAATTTAGTCAGCAATGCTGTATAAATTGTATTTTCATCATCATACAGTATAACCGGCGTGGTAGCTCCCGCCTGGCTATAAGGAACAGGACCATAGGTAGCTACAAGTTGGTAATATATATAACATTCCCATATCTGAGCAATTGCCATCCTGTTTGTAAAACCAGGGTTAGTTCCATATAATTTTTTAAGTTGTCTGAGATTTCCAAGTACATTAATGTAATAGGTATTCCACCGGCTGTTATCACCTGTAAGGTAGCGTTCGGCATAGGGGTCAATAATGTGACCATATTCCCAGAAATAACCCCAGTTATCATTCTCCATCTGATCTGTAGTTTGTTTAAAAACATAGGACATTACCGGATCAAAATCAGGTGAGAGAAATGTATTAGGATTCGTATTTAGCTTATCAAAATTTTTAGTGCATGACGAGAGGCAAATCAGCAAAACGCCAGCCATGTATATTATCTTTTTCATAGTTGTTTTATAGTGAAAATTTTAAATCAACGCCGTAAGTAGCATATGGAAGAGCGCCACCCAATTCTAAGCCCTGCGCGTTTCCTGATGAGTTTGCAGACTCCGGATCAATCCCCTTTGGTGTATTTTGTAAAATGGTCCAGATATTACGCCCTACTAATGATATCCTGGCGCTTTTGAACACGGTTCTTCTCAAAAGCGTTTTTGGAACATTGTAACCAATTATCACCTGGGTCAGTTTAATATAGGAGTCATCAAAAACCAATTCACTGTTAATATGGTAAGCGCGCTGCCAATAAGTTTGCGGGTTTATATACTGTGTATTTGGCTTAGACTTGTCTGCTATCATATTACCATTCTTATCATATATAATGTTTCCATTTTTATCCGTCTCAGGGTAATAGCCAACGAAGATGGAACCTTTAGGTCGCGATGCGTCAGGATATGGCAGACCATATAATGTAGTTGTACCATTTTGCTGGAGTGTGCCTTCTCCGTATATTTCATTTGATAACAACCATGCCTGCCTTCCGCCCAAGCTCTCTGTTGTTACGCCGTTTTGGTCGGCTCTCCAGTAGCTTCCTGAAAATATCTGACCACCCCACCTTCCGGTAAGTAAAAAGTTAAAATCAAATGATTTGTACCTGAACGTTGAACCGAATGAACCCAATGCTTTAGGCTGGAAGTTGCCAAGTATCGGCGTAGCTTTACCATCAGTAGTAAATGGTGTACTTTCGCTATATGGTATACCTGAAGTTTTTTGGATAATAACATTTCCCTGGGCGTCTTTCGCCTGATCCTCTGCCCTTATGGTTCCTATAGGCTGGCCAACCTCTGCATAAACACTTGTCAGCAAAGCTCCCCCTAACTTAAACTGCGTTAAGCCTGGGCTTAATGAAACTACCATATTCCGGTTCATTGAAGCATTGGTGGTGAGATCCCAGCTAAAATTTTCGGTTCTTATAGGAGTTGCATTTATCGATATTTCAACCCCTTTATTGGTAACCTCCCCGGCATTTATAAACTGCGTACTATATCCGGATGCAGGATTTATTGCTCCCTGTAAAATCTGGTTTGTTGTTTTCTTACTATAAACCGATCCGTCAAAAGATATACGATCATGTAAAAACTTAAGCTCAAGCCCAAGTTCGGTTGATGTGGTACTTTCAGGCTTCAGGTTACTATTCCTTAATACCTGGTCATAATCTACAAGCGGCAAGCCATTAAAGGGGGTTGAAACAGTGGAAAAAGACCCCATGGTGTTATACGGGCTGGTATCATTACCTACCTGGGCTATTGATGCCCTGAACTTGCCAAAACTCATGATGTTTTGCGGGATATTAAAAAATTCGCTGAATATAAAGCTTGTACTTACCGAAGGATAGAAGAATGAACGGTTAGCGGCCGGCAGCGTAGATGACCAGTCATTACGGCCGGTTACATCAACATACAAATATTCATTATAACCTACAGATGCCGTACCATACAATGAATTTGTTTGAGATTTGGTCAAAGATTCAACACCCGAGAGTACGGATGCATTATTACTCAAACTTGCCACATCATGTACAATTAATTGATTGGCAGTAGCACTTGTATTATAGTAATTCAGGGTACGGATATTACCCCCGGCATTGGCCATGATGGAGAATTTGCCAATATTTTTATTGTATGAAAACAAACCCTCTGTGTTCCAGTTTTGGTTGTTTTGCTGAAACTCCGTATAGGAACCATTCACATTGGTTACCGATCCTTTTTGTATAAACATATTCCTGTCACCCCATATCAGGTTAGCCGAAGTTTGCGCCCTGAATTTCAAATCTTTGAAAATATTTATGGTAGCCGAAATACCTCCGATTATTGTATTGGTTATATCTTCATTGTGATTCTCATTAATTACCCACTCTGGATTTTCCAAATTGGTGCTCCCGCCTGCATACTCATTGCCGCTAGGGTCTACATAAGGAAAAAAACTGCTTGAGCTTGCACTTCGCACCAAATTATTATAGATATTATTAGGGTTATTCGGGTCCTCGTTACGGGCGGTCCTATTTTTCACATCGGCCTGTAAATACTGAATACGAGTATCAATCCTGATAAATGGTGTAAAATCCCTGCTAACGTTTAGTTGCAGGTTATTTTTTGTCTGCAGGTTCTGATTTTTCACCACATCATTTGCATCAGTCCTGGTGTAGGAAAAACGGATAGATGAATTGTCGGTAGCATTAGCTATAGCAACATTTTGCGTATATGCATAGCCCGTTTGGTACAGCGAAGAAACATTTCCCGGGTCGGGGCTATAAGTTATAGGCTGACCAGAAAAGCTTAAATAAGGCTGACCAAGCATTGGCCCGCCCCAGCTACGTGTATTCGAGCCTTCTTCAACTATTCCCGCTCCGTTATTGCTGCGTGTTCCACTATAGGCGCCACTTCCACCTTCACCGTAAATGTTCTGAAAATCCGGAAACTGAAGTACGCGGCTTGCCATGTAATTAGAATTGACACTTATGCCAAGCCCTGCATTTTTAGTGCCTTTTTTGGTGGTTACTAAAATAGCGCCGTTTGCAGCCCGTGAACCGTAAAGCGCGGCAGCGTTAGGTCCCTTTAAAACTTCAATTGAAGCAATATCATCCGGATCGAGATCGGCTGCATTATTACCGTAATCGTAGTTACCTACCTGGCCATTCGAGTCTGTATTATCGACCGGCACGCCATCAACAACCCATAATGGCTGGTTATTGCCTGTTATAGAGCTCATACCGCGTAACACCACCCGGGTTGACCCTGTTGTTTGCCCACTGGTTGTGATTTGCAAACCAGCTACCTTGCCATCCAGCAAATCGGTAATGTTTGATGCCCGGGCTTGGGTCATATCATCAACGTTAACACTTTGCTGTGCAACCCCCAGTGATTTTTTAGTCCGGGAAATGTTTAGTGCCGATACGACAATTTCTGTCAGATCTTTCGATTCGGACGCCATACTAACATCAACTGTTGTTTTGCCAGTAATATTCACCTCCTGTAATTTGTAACTGATGTAGGTAAATACCAATAGCCTGCTGGTAGCGGCTCCAAGGTTAATAGCATACATACCATCCTGGTTAGTAATGGTACGTATCTGGGTTTCTTTTAGGGTGATAGTTACCCCGGGTAAAGGATTGCCTTTGTCATCGGTTACCTTTCCTTTAATAACCAAATTTTGCGCATAACTGTTAAACGCAAAAAAGATTAATAATAAAATAAATAAAAGTTTCCTCATGTTTTAAGTTTAATTGGTTTTAAGAAATTGGTTTATAGTCGGTTATAATTGTGAGGTAAAATAAGCCGGGCTTCCTTAATTATTCTCTAATTATTCCTTAATTCATTGTGCGGGCAAATATTTTTTGCACATCGACTATTTTTTTTAATTATTTTATTGAATTATTCTGAATTTATGTCTCTAACAACACTGTAATAATGGCAACCGGCCGTATTTTTCACGGGCAACCTCTATCATTAAGATGATTATTGATGTAATGGACGAGTAATGGCGCGGGAATGTGGTAACTAAATGTATTAGCAATAGCACGCCTTACTAATAAATTAAAGGATACCTTAATTTATTAGCAGCATTTGCAAAAAAAGAACCGGGTGTTTACGCTATCCTAGCACGGAATTGAAATCCTTTTTAAAATCTTCGCCATAGATCTCCCTGTAATCTTTGACAAACGTATCAAATGCATTTTTTGCCAGCGAGTGCTTGCCCAAAGTAGCTAAAGCCTTACATTTAATTATCATGGCTTCTTCGTTAACCGGATCAAAATAAAAGATAAAATTGGCCAGTTCGACCATAAATTCGGGGTCATGGGTGCGCCCTGAATGTGCAAAATGAAGATAAGTATCTATTACTTCATTCGAGATCTCAGACTTAAAAAAATCAAGCCATTCATATTCAATATCTGAAAGAAAATTACCGCGCTTGGTAATTTCTGACAAATATTTAATCTTTTTAATATCGAGTTCCTCTTTATCGTTAACAATATTCAGATAATTATAATAGTCAATATATATATGGTCATGGTCAATGTCAACTTTCCAGTAACCGGTATCTTTGGATAAATGGCAGTAGCCCATCTTATCAAGCAGATTTTTTAACTTACCGATGCTCACTGAGCGGTTATTCCCCGCATTTTTGGCTGATTTATCGTACCACAGTATTTCATTCAATTTATCTGAACTTAATCCGCGCCCCCAGCGCAATGAATATAAAAGGATAATTAAAAAAAGTTCTTTTATTAAAGGTGTAAAGTACTTGGTTATATCTATGCCTTCAGCGTCAAATACCTGAAATTCTCCAAATAGCAAAATGGTGTTTTTAACATGTAATTTCGGATCAAATACCCTCAGATTACTTACAGACATATCGATAGGTACGGTAACGGTGCTTTTACTGACAACCGGATTTTCAGGCTGACTAATTGTAACAGCAGTCAGGACTTTTCTTTTCCGCCTATATATATATAACACTAAAACAAGACCCAATATAATTACACCGGTAATTTTGTACCATAGCGCCTTACTTTTAACAATAGCTGGCAGGGTGCTTGTTCCAAAAGGAGGGCCTTGCAAGGTGTAAATTTTAACTTCAGTCTGGCCATTGTCTTTTCTTAAAAGCGTCACCGCAATAAAGCGTTTACTCGATGGGCAATAATACAGATCGGCAAAAGAATGTGTATCATGAAAACTATAAGGTATAGTACTCCCCATTAAAGTATAATCAGGTTTGGCCAGCGAACCTTTAATCAATTGCAGGGTTGAGTTATACTTGTGTTGTGGAAAAATCAACCCGTAATAGGTTTTGTTATGATCATCAATCACTAATGAATTGGCAAAAGCAAAGTCCTGATCGTTTACCTTTAATTCAAACAATTTTTTAAACGCTTTATCCTTAACGGTAAAACGCATCATGTCATAAATATTCCTGGGGTTTAGTATCTGCTGCCCGCTGCTATTACCATAGCCGCCTAAAATGTAAGCGGTATCGCCATTGGCAGTAGTACCCAGACCGGCCAGGTAGCGCGGCATAAAAAAGTCACCTGTTGTTTTAACATCATTCCAGGTACCACTGTTTAAATGATATTGCTGTACTTTATTTTTATAAACCAGGTGGCCATATCCCCCTAAAAAATATAATGTTGTGTCAGCCTTTGAGAAGAATTTATTCAGGTGCCAAAGATCGGTTATATGATTCGGGCTGAATTTCCTGTTCCATAAATCACTTTTAAAATTATAGTTTGCAGCAAATTTTTGATTCGGAAAAAAATTATAAAGTGTTTGATTAAATTGATTAAAAATTGATTGATTGCCCTGATTCAATATAATTTTGTCGCCGCCATGATAACCTTTGTCCTGCCATTTCTCCGTATTTACGTAATAAGTATATAAGGAATCAGATGCAATCAGGTAAACCTCTTCTTTTTGGGGGTCGAATGCCACACTGGCTAACCCGTTTATAGTAATACCCTGCACTTTTTGCCAATCACGGTGCATTGCCGTTACCCACATTGGGTTTGCAACGGAGGCATCATTCTGGGATATGATCTCATGAGCAACCAACCCGCTTACTTCATTTAAGGGCCAGTTATATTTCAACTGGTTATTTTCGGTGACCCGGATATCCCTTATCTTCATAGGAGGGGTATCAGTGGTTTGAAATTCTTTATAATTATTAATGCCGAACAAAACTTTATAGCAGCTGTTTTTTTTCAGATGCATCCCGTTTTCTATGAACACCGTTTGGCCGTTGTAGAATAAGATCCTATCGTGATCAAAGTCAAATTTAATACTCAGCTTATTCCATTGGCCAAAAAGTTTATCCCGGCTGATATTAAAAGCAACTTTTGAAAGCCTGTCACCAATAATTACGTTAAAGTGTTTCCCCTTTCCCTTTGTTGTATCTACATATACCAGGTCAATATTGCGGTTATCATCAGCTATTATCCTTATAATATAACCGAAGTAAACTGCGTAGTTTGGAATAAATGAAATATCAAATGAAATATCAAAATTATCGTTAAAACAAAGTGTTTTATCAGGGCTCAGGTCGAGGCTGGTTCTTTTATCCTGAAATACCTCGTGACTCGAAAAAGCCAATCCATAGGACTGCCCATAACCCTCACTCCTGAATATAAGGAGTACACAAAGAAAGCAAAAGACGATCTTAAAAATTTTGCAACCCAATCTCATTTTATTTTTATCGCAACCAGGGTAAAAAACTATATATTTTTACGGTATCCGGATTGTATTGGTTTATAACAACTGCAAACTGTAGAATTATTTATAAATCCATTGTTTGCAGATTTTCTATCAAAATTAAGACGATAATTAACATTGTCAATAGCCATATATTGAATTACATTTTTAATAATTACTGGTAGTATTATTTAAAATTGTTGCATGTTAATTATTATTAACCAACAGATGACAGGGTAATGTGATCCACACTTTTTCACGTATTCTTTTAATAAATGTTAGTTGTTGGTATAAGGTCGGCCTCTAATCGATCAAAAAAAACTAATTGCCCGACAATTCAAAGTTGTAGATTATAATTAAGTATTTATTAAGAGATAATTATCTATTTATTTTTTCTTCGCATTTCTTAGTATTTAATCCTTATGTCATACCAATTAACACCAATCATTATCAAAGGCGATTATAGGCGCCTGTTTATTATCACGCTTCTCCTGTTCTTTTGCAGTACATCAGTAAACGTGTTTGCACAGCAAGTACATTTCACGCACGACTTTGCTCCTACCGAAGAGCTTGTCCCCCCTCAGGAGAAACCATTCCGGAGCAGTATATGCCTTAATGGCGAATGGCAGTTTTTACCGGTTGAAAAAGCAGAAAAACTGGGAATTGAAAAAATTAAAAACCCTGAGCTACCAGAAAACCCTGATTGGGAAACCACACCTGTTAAAGTACCTTCACCATGGAACGTGAACAGCTTTGCCAGGGACAATAGCAGCGGGGGCGATTTTCTAACGTATCCCAGTTATCCCAAAAAATGGGAAAGTATAAGGGCCGGCTGGCTTATGCGCACCATACCTTATAAAAAGGAATGGAAGGGCAAAAGACTGATACTGCGTTTTGATGCCATTGGAGGTTACACCCAGATATTCATTAACAAACATAAGATTGCCGAAAACTTCGAGGTATTTTTGCCATTTGAGGTAGATGTAACCGATGAGATAAAACCCGGCAAGGACAATGAAATATTGGTTTGGGTAGCAGATGCCCAGCTGTTTAACCAGCCCGGCAAATATGGCCGCCGCATATATGTTGCCGGTTCGTTCTGGGGGCAGCATGCTATTGGGATCTGGCAGGATGTAAATTTGATTGCCAAACCGGTAGTGAATATTCAAAACACATTTGTAAAGCCATCCTTGGCAACAGATATGCTTACGGTTGAAGCAACTATCAGCAATACTTCTGATAAAGTCCGCGAAGTAAATGTTTCGGGGGATGTATCGCCCTGGGTGAACCTGGCCGGTAAAGATGTGATCAGCGCACCCGAACCCAAATGGGAACTGGGTACAACGGCGCTCAGTTTTCCCGGCAAAAAGATCAGCATCAATCCGCATTCACAGGCTACGCTTAGTTTAAGTATAAAGGTAAACGGCAGGCTAAAGGAATGGACCACAGAACATCCCAACCTTAATGGGTTGATACTTACTATAAAGGATGGCAATAATGAAATTGACAAACAATATACCCGTTTTGGCTGGCGCGAATTTACTTTGCAGGGCAGCAAACTATGCCTTAACGGCAAACCAATTGTTCTGAAAGGCGATTCATGGCATTTTATGGGCATACCGCAGATGACACGCCGCTATGCCTGGGCCTGGTTTACCCTGTTGCAAAACAGCCATGCCAACGCCGTGCGCCTGCATGCGGAACCATATCCTTCATTTTATTTAGATATGGCCGATGAAATGGGGATCTGTGTGCTGGATGAAACCGGCATGTGGGCCAGTGATGGCGGACCCAAAATTGACGCCCCGGATTACTGGAAAAACAGCGACGAACATTTAAGAAGATTTGTTTTGCGGGACCGCAACCATCCCGCCGTTTTTGGCTGGAGCGTATGCAACGAGAATATGCCAATAGTACTGAATGTATTCCACGCGCCAGATTCATTGGTAAAAAGGCAGGTTGCTGAAATTAATAAGTGGATAGCCATTACACAGGGATTAGATCCCACACGGGCATGGATATCCGGTGATGGTGAAACACAGGCGATTGCTACTATGAATTCACCTGTTATTATTGGCCATTATGGCGGTACCGATGAGAATTATAGGGACTTATCATCCAAAGGAAAGCCCTGGGGCATTGGCGAGGCCGGGATGGCTTATTATGCCACGCCGAAACAAAGCGCAGAGTACAACGGTAATCGTTCTTACGAATCGCAACAAGGACGCATGGAAGGTGTTGCCGATGAGGCCACCAAACTGATCAATATGCTTAAAAAATATAAGGCATCTTACATGTCCGTCTTTAACCTGGTTTGGTATGGCGTGAAACCTTTGGAACTTGGCTTAGCCGATACTACCAGGGCGCCCAAACCATCCGACGGTATATTTTTTGGCAAATACCGTGAAGGTCAGCCCGGAGTGCAGCCGGAAAGATTGGGACCTTATACAACTACGCTTAACCCAGGATATGATCCGTCGCTGCCACTTTATAAAACCTGGCCCCTGCAAATTGCAGTAAGTAATTCATTTGCTGATACCACTATCCA
The DNA here is from genome assembly GCF_900105165.1 of Mucilaginibacter mallensis. Classification (NCBI taxonomy): domain Bacteria; kingdom Pseudomonadati; phylum Bacteroidota; class Sphingobacteriia; order Sphingobacteriales; family Sphingobacteriaceae; genus Mucilaginibacter; species Mucilaginibacter mallensis. The sequence continues at coordinate 1,471,562 of NZ_LT629740.1, read as the reverse complement.
GAAAGAGGAGATTGTACCGGCTGAAAACGTAACTGTAAATCATACTGCCGTAGTAAACAATGTAATCCTTCTATCAACCGATAAAGATTCCGTTTTATACAAAACATTAAGCGATATGGGCGTATTAGTACACACGCTTCCAGTTAAAAACGGGCATAATCTGCTCATTATTGATGGTGAACATACCCCCGATGATGCCAGATCACTTGCATTACAAAAAACCATTTCACAACAGGGTGGCAATGTATTAATATGGGGCGCTGATCCTTCATCTATTAAAGCGGTTAACAAATACCTGCCTTTCCCAACTGAACTTACCAATAGAAAAGCAACCTCTTTTATCACCATCGGGACAGACCCGGTAATAAATGGATTGGGGAATGCTGATTTCTATTTTTCAGAAGTATCCGACAAACCAATCATGAACTATGGCTTATCCGGCGACCTTATAAAGCACAGTACTATTCTGCTGGATGCCTGCAATACCGACTGGAGAACATGGAACAAACGTGCTGAATACCTCAAAACAGCAGCAGTACTGCGCAGCGAACGCGAGTATAAACCCGAAGGAAAAGCATTAATTACCGTAGATGCCGGCGCTGGTAAAATATACTTTTTCGCTATTGACCCGGCCCTGCTTTCGGCAACATCGGTAAGCCTGGTGCGCCATATGCTGGTAAATCTGGGCGTTGATTTTAATGGCAAAGCAAACACCAATACGGCTTTTGGCACTGATGGTAAGTTGCATAGCGCTTTGTTGCTGGCTTCGTTTGATGTATCAGGTAAAAATGACAATGAGATCGGTAAGATCAATCAACTGAAAGATTTAAAGCCGGAAGATTATTTAGCTGACAAACAGGTGGAAAATCATTTCTGGGAAAATGCTACTACGCCTGATGGCACATTCGATTTCAGCAAATTTCATTTTGATGGGCCAACCACACATGCCATTGCTTACCTGAGCTTTTGGATATACAGCCCGCATTCATTAACTAACCTGTTACTTGAACCAGACCTGCCTCGCCTGGATATGTATTTAAATGCCGATGATGGTTACCAGGTTTATTTGAATAATAACCTGATTAAAGAAACCATCAACGCAGGCGGCTTAACATCGCCCGCACAAGTTATCAAAGCATTACCGCTTGAAAAAGGATGGAATCATTTTGTAATTAAGGCTATACAAAAGGAAGGCAGCTGGAAATTGGCAATCGGAATTGATTGTGACAAAAAGGCTTTTCTGAATGAGATCAAAACGCAGGTAACCCACTAAAATCAGGAAATAACTATTGCATTTAAAAATCCCATTGGCTTTCAGCATTTGAAAGCCAATGGGGTTTTTATTTACAACTACCTTATTGTATTATACATCTGCTGGTTTATTTAGTCAGATCAACCAACATATTCACCAATAATTTACCTGCTACGGGATCTGTCATTGTTTTTTCGAGCATAATTTCCGACAACAGTATATCACCATCGTGGTCTTTTATTTTCACGATCGGGAACCCTTTGATTTGATCTAATCTTTTCATGCGGTCGTTTACCGAGCCAGATAAATAACCGTGTATTTTAATGAATGATGCCAAAGGCTCCACATTGGGATCACGGTTAATACGATAGGCTCCCGATATTACAGCAGGGCTTTCACGCAGGTTATTATTCAGGTAACGCGTTTCAAGTGGTTCGATGCCATCAAAAACATCCGATTCGGGAATATCCATCATGGTGATCTCGCCATTCTCTTTCAACAGGCTCCTGATATATTCAGGGTACAAAGCGTGTGCTACATTGCCCGAAGCTGATAATAAAACCTTACCACCGGCTGCAATTAAATTCCTGATACTTTTTATTTCGTCGGCACTGGTTGACGCCGAGTCGATTCCTGATAATACATATACATCAGCTTTTTGCTTTAGCAGATCACCTAATGTTGCCGAAGCTTGGTAATCGATCCCCAGGAAATCAAGTGATGGAATGATCTTTTTACCGGCATCATACACCACTATCTTTTTACCTTTAAGTTTTTCAGCGTTTAGCCCTGCTTTACTGGCCAGCAGCACATCATAATAATTTTCTGAAACGGTTTTCCCATCAGCTACCAGCTTTAACAACAGTTTACCTGCAACCTTTTCCTTCGGAAGGTTGGCAGGGATGCTGATCTTCGGTTCCATCCATTGTCGGGTATAATGCTCTACCTGCGGTACAGGAACCTTACCACTTGCCAGTGCCTGCCCGTCATCATCAACCAACTGCCATTGCAGCTCTGAGGCGGGCAATGCAGTCCCATCCTCTTTATCATCAATTACACATATCCTTGCAGGTAATTGGGTATCTGCATAAAAATGCCTGCCCCATAACTCAGCTGATACCAGTACCGGCTGCAAAGCTTTTTGCATATCATAATAAACCGGGAATGGTTTAATGCTATCAGCCCGATAAACATTGCTAAACCAGGTAATGAGCGCAAAATGCAGTATCCCGGCTGACTTATCATCACTACGTCGCAATGCTTCGGCCAGCTCCTTGGTGATGAAGGCCTGGGGGATCATAAAATATTTAGGATCACTAAACTCATCGGTGTATTTACCAGCCAATGATTCGGGGTTTTGATGTACATAATTATAAAACCGCGTGGCATGGCCGGTTTCGTCTGTATACCCTGTTGACATTTCCTGGCTGATGAGCGGACGGCCAGCATTCTTATTCTTTTGCTGAAATTCGCCCTTAAAAAAGGCAAATATGGAATAATCATACCAATTGTAGTAAGCATGTACATCGTCAATATCACCATCATCAATCGTATTGAAATAATCAACGCCAAATTTCTTAATGTTCCGTTTGTAATTGGAATCGAACACAATAGGCCGTGTAGGATCAATGGTACGCATGTGCTTTACCACATCTGATATGATGTGCATTTTTATGTTTGTACGCACCGGATCGGGGTCATTATCATAAAACTTCATCTCGTTGTTCACCGTCCATATAAAAAGTGAAGGGTGGTTACGATATTTTTTCAACAGGTCATAATATTCATTTTTCCAAAGGCTGACCAGATTTGGCGCAGGCATACTGCTTTCCAGAAAAAGCCACGGCCAGGTACCCTCGTAGCTTACGCCGATGCCATTGGCATCAAATGCATCCATCCAGGTTTCGGTTGCCGGTACGGTATGGGTTCGGGTAACCATAATATTCCCGGCTTTCATCAGTTTAGTAAACTTATCGGCTAGCGCGGTATCATTGGGTGCCAGTGGCAATGGGGTTTGATTGCCGCCGCGCAGCCAGTAACGTTTCCCATTTAAATACAGGTAGTCGCCTACTGATTTAAAGGTGCGGAAACCCGAGCGGATAGTTTTTGAATCGATCTCTGTGTTATTGGCTGTTAATAAAGTAAAACCAAAATCATATAGATCCGGATGCTCCGGTGACCATAAGCGTGGTTTAAGATCATCAATGCTATAAGAAAATGTTTTTTCCTCGCCGGGTTGCAGCTGCAGTTCTTTTACAGAAACGGCGTTGTACAGTCCATCTTTTTCCTTAGTACCGGTAATACGGGTACCTACCGAAAACGTGGCGGGTTTTGCGGCATTATTTTTTACGGTGATATCAAAATCGGCCCCGGTAAGGTTTGGCTTTATAAACACATCTTCAATCCTGAGCGGATCAGTGATCACCAATGATACGGGCTGCCATATCCCGGCAGGGTCATCATTAAAAAAACCATGCGCCAGATCATGCGCCATCTTTTGGGTAACCTCAACAGTAACGGCTACACCTGTTATCTTGTCAGCATCTTTAATATCTTTTACATAATCACGTACTACCTTTACAGTAACCAGGTTTTTACCCGCTTTAAGCAAACCTGTGGCGTCGATCTGGAAATCACCGAACATACCAATATGACTGCCGGCTTTTACACCGTTAATATACACCTCGGCCACTTTGGATACCGCATCAAATGAAAGCTGCAGATTTTTGCCCTTGATATCATTCGGCAACTCAAGCCATTGGCGGTACCAGCCAATGCTGGTCTTTTTATAGTCAAAGGTGTAAGCTTCACAACGATCAGTTTCCTTTTGAAAATAGTTGTCTGATACGCCTTTACTGGCAGTATTATACTTTTCGCCATGCAACCAAACACGTATCGGGTTCCAAAAATTGGGTACGGTCATCACATGCCAATCCTTATCGCTTTCGCTGGGATCTATCGCCATGCTATCATCTGTGGTTTCGTAGCCGGGAGAGAACAGCCATTTGCCGTTTAATGATATCACCGTGCGTCCGCTATTAACATTATTAATTTTTATAGGCTGATATGCTTTACGTTGCTGTTTGCGCAATGCTTCTTTATTTATAGCAGCAACCGCATATTCCTGCACCGGGCCTGAAAGTTGATGAGCGCTGATGGATTTGATAGATAAATTGGCAAACTCATTAGTGATCCAGCTGCCGCCCAGGGTTACTTTACCCGCAGATGCCAATGCGGTTAATTTATCCGTTACATCAATACGCGGCAACTTTTCATCATCCAGATACACGCGAATGCGGTTACCGGCCACCTGTATTTTAAAATCATACCATTTTCCTGGGATGGGCTGAAAATCGAGTTTTCGCAAGGCTAAAAAATCATCACTACCCATATAACCCAGCCTTGCCAGGTACAAGTCTTTTTGTATACCGCCTTTAAGCATTAAAATATAACGATCATCCCGGTTGGCCGCACGAAAACCGGCACAGATCTGTACCTGTTCAGCTGTTTCAGGTACTCTTGCCTTAAACCTGATCTCATAATTTGCCCAGTTGTTTTCTCCGAAGCTCAAATAAGCATCCTTAGTTGTGAGCACCGAATTGGCTATATCTGCCTCTCCCCTACCAATTTTTTCGTATTTAGTATTTGAAGTATTAAAGTTCTCTGTAAGATTAAAATTATTCTGAGCATAGGTTCCGGGCAGGAACGAACATAGGAACAGTATACCTAGGGCTATTTTTTTCATCCTTTTATATCAGGTAAATACCTCTTGATATTACCTATTGTTAAATAGTGTATTAGAATTATGTATTAATTTACTTTCGTCACATCAACCACATCAGCCATCCTGGAGGCAGGCGTAATCACCAGGTTGGTTATCTTTCCATTTTTTACTGATCCTTGTACAGTTGTATTATATGGCGCATTGAGTTTAAAATCAGCACTCCATCCTTTTGGCCAGGCGGGTAAAAGAATAATCTTTTTACCATCAGTTTGAAGCAGCATTTGCTGTAAACCGTTTTCACCGTTCCCGCCATTGTCCTCATCCGGTGCATAGTCATGCCCGGTTGCCCAAAATGCCGGGAACTTTAGCGTAGGCTCCTTACGGGTTAAAGCAAAGGTTACATATGCCTGGGCATCATCCGTTAACCCAAGCATAGCGGCCTGTATTGGGTCCTGTACCCAGCAGCCTTTATCCTTAAATTTGCGGACATTGAATGTGTTTATGGCTAATTGCAGATCAGGTTTACCTAAACCATAGAGCCTGAACGGGTAGACTGCGTATAGCTCAGGATTTTCCAGGTTACGCCCTTGTGCGGTTTGTGGCCCGGTGTAAGGCAATAAAACGGGCTTTCCATCCTTTTCGCCCACCGGCAGGGCCGGAAGCTCATTATAAAACCGCAGCCAGTCTGCTTTCGTTTTCCCGTCAGCTAAATTATCAGGTAAAGCTATTAAACGACTGATAACAGCATGCAGGCCGGCAATATCCGGTGCAGGGTTATGTACTTTCCAAAACATCTCTATTGAGTTATCCGGATCAAGCAAAAGTTTACCCTGCGCATCACGACCAAAATGCTGGTCAAAAAATTGTATGCCTGCCGACGCAATCGGCAAAAGTGTTTCTTTGGCAAATTTTTGATCACCGGTATATTCGTAATAATCAAGCATCATCATGCTTAATTCCAATATCGGCGTAAAGTAATGGCCGGTCCAGTTTTCTTTAACTTCGGGCCCCATGTATAATAAGCCACCCCAGAAAGGCGAAGTTTCCGCGAAATATGCACCACCATGATGATAGAATTCTTTTACCTGTTTGGTATTATCAGGCAGGATCTGTTTGTACATGTTAAAAAGTGGCAGCATTTCATCAAAATCACCAGCCATTAACCGGGGCCAGTACATAGCCCGTGTATTTTGCATCCAATATTGGCCGCCCCATTCCCGGAAATCTGCGTCAATTGATCGTCCCTGTGATTTCGCATTCTGTTGATATCGGGGATTGTCTACAACAAATATCGACCCATTGAACTTAATGGGGTAAGCGCCTCTGCCCGCACAAGCGGTAACAAAGCGCTGCAAAACATATCCCCTGGTTGTGCTATCTGCCAATCCATCACCTTTAATAAATATCCAGCTCCTATGCCAGAACTGATCCCACCACTGCCGGTGTGCCTGGCGTGCCTGTTCCAACGGCAACTGACCTATTTGCCCGGCCTGATTGCTGATCTGAGACAGCCATTTCCTGTCGGATAATCCTTTTGTTGTTAGGGGATAAATAGCAATTAACTGTGCTTTTGCAGCTCTGCCTGATTGTAAAGTAGTATCATCTTTCCGAACCAGACCATTTCCTTTAATAAGGCCGCCAAAGATGATACCGCGCAAATGCGGATCAGCATCATCAGTATTTTGATGGTACCAGGTAACCTGGTTTGCCCGTTTGGATAGTACGGTATCACCTCCTGCACCAAGCCGCCAGTTATCGAGCGTAACCTTTACAATTACCGGCTTTGCGCTTTTTGATTCAACCCTGATCACCGGGTGGTTAGCATCTACCCATACCCTAAGTTGCACTGCCTTTTCTCCCGTACCTTCATTAACTACGATCTCGTTGTCATGAAGTCTCAGTATCTGTCTAAATTTTGCTCCCGGATCCAACAGCGGATTAGGATTTACAGAGACACGAACCTTTCCCAATTTCATCAGTATTCCCCCGGCTTTTATCCAGGAGTTCTTTTCGCCGGGTGCAGCCGCGCCCCAGGCATCCGTTTTCGCAATAAGGAAGCATAGGTCACCGTTGGGCTCAACCCAAACATTTAGACCGATGTCCCCATTACCCGTCGGCATCGACTGTGACGAGCTGGGGCCGGGAGTATCCCAGCTTACATTATAGGCATCCAGCAATGGACCAATGGCTGACTTCGTTTCAGCGGATCGGGAACCAGGCCCATAGCTTTTAACTGCCTGCGTATGGCCTTTTATCGAAATGATTAACAGCGGTAAAACAGCCGATAGTATCCTTAGTGCTCTTCGGCAGTTGTTTAACTGGCTGTTTGGTTTGTTTATAACGGTTATACTTCTCATTATTCTGAATATATTTTTAGCTTTTGGTAACGTACCCGGTTTCCTTCAATATAAAATCAACAATTGGCGCCGGATTAGGAAGGCTATGCGGGTGATGCTTAAATCCAGGCTTGTGTATTACGGTGATATTGCCGTTCAATGCTTTTACTTTTTGTTCAAATAGCAGCGTATTTTCCTGCGGGATTACTTCCTCATCCGCATCGGCACAAAGTATTAGTATGGGATATTTGCCCTTTACAATCTGTTTTACTTTATCAACCGGGCTGCCTCTAAAATTCATTATATCGCTGTCGGTCGTCAGGTTATAATCCTTTTTAAAAGCCAGGAACATGTCATCCTTCGCGCCGAGCTTATTGATAAACTGCGCTGCCCATGACGGGATATTCAATAAAGGATTATCAACATACACACAAGCTACCTTTTCGGGATTTAAAGCCGCCCAGTTAAATGCATAAACGCCACCGCGGCTCATGCCTTCCAGTACTGCTTTTTTAGCGAGCCCTGCTTTGCGTAATAATTTATAATAGCTATCCCAATCAGCAATGGCCTCGCTATTGCCCAGCAGCTCCGCCGCATCGTAGTAAACAATGTGGAAACCTTGCTGCAACAATGCAATATCTGTTTGCGGCTCATGGCCCCAGAAACGTGCGCGCCAAACCCAGGGATGGCCTTTGGCGGCAAATTTGGGCTTTGCTATTTTACAGTCTCTTCCGTTAAAAGTAAAGTCAGCGCATTCATAACCATAAAACGAACTTTGTTTTAATGGCATTTCAAGGCTTTTGAATATATCATAATCTCTATCCCGCTCTTGCCCTATCACCCTGTAAACGTTTTGCGCCATGATACCGGCACCAACTTTATCCGGATGCAGCTTATCGGGCATGTTGGCTTCTTTATTTATAAACGGCGAATGCATATCAATAACTTCCACATGCCCATCATAAGCTACCTTTTGTATCTTCGGATTGACCTGGTTCACAATTACCGGATCCCAGATACCGGCCGTATCTTTTAAAAAACAGGCCATAGCCGACAATAAAATAACACGCGGGTGCGATGGCAATTGGGTAAATGAATGGATAAAGTCCTTATAATCCTGCTCATATTCATCCAGATGGATACGGTTAACTAATTTCGCATCATTACCACCCAGATCAATAATTACCACACCCGGGTTATCGGCCAGAGCGTCCCGGTATTGTTTGGTTTTCCAGTATGAGTAATCGCCTTTACGTAATAAAGTAGTAGCGCTTACGCCGTAATTTGTTACCTGATAGTGACTACCAAGCATATTTTGCAGCTGGGCAGGATAACAATTCTGTTCCCTGTTTTCGATACGGGCACCATAGGTTATGCTGGCACCTATACAGGCTACTTTTATCCTGTCGTTGGTTTGCGCATGAACCACTAGTCCGCTAAAAATAAGAATGGCTGAAATAAAATATTTCATTTATCAATTTATTAAAAAATGTCTAATCATAATCGGCATTTTGCCTGAAGATAGATCTTGTGTCTTTCCTAAGGAATCGCTTTCTCGTTAACCCACCAATCATCCATCTGTCAGGGATGAAATAAAGCATTATTTAAAATTGTATTAGTGTATAATGATTCAATAATTGGTTACTGCAAAAAAATGCATCTGTGTTAATTAATGCTTAATAAAAAAATAATATCACGGCTGAATAAATAAAAAATTTCAGCGCGTTTTATTGAGTTCAGATAAAAGGCATATTCATGCCTGCCTTTGTCAAAACCCATTTACCGCTTGCTATTGCTGCGTTATCTTCCAGCGCAAATTATCTGTGGCGTCATCAGTAACCTGCACAAGCGTTGAATTTGCAGTACCCGAACCATTATTGCTGATAGCCATATTACCATTTTTACTTCTAATACGGCAATAGCCGGTCCCGTCCCACTCCAAATGCCATTTTACATTATCGGCATTCGTATTACCCGTCACAGTAACCGGACTGTTGTTTACGGCAGAATTACTGCTTAGTAACTTGCCGGTCGCCCTGTTTCTAATTTCAAAATACCCGGCCCCATCGTATAACAATTGCCACTGCATACCGTTATCCATGCCATCCGGTGCCTGTGTGATCTGTGAGCCTGTGCTAGTAACTCCCATTCCGCTAGCCCTGTTTGTTATTTTATACCATTTGCTAGCATCAAATGGTGATATAGGAATAATTGGGCTAATAGGTTTTACCTCTTTCAGCATTTTAGCGCCCACACCTACCAAACGCAGGTAATAATCGCTGGTAGCACCATCATAGGTAAGGAACGGAGCCTGCGTTGGCGGGTTATTTTCTATCTTCATGATCTGTGTACCCTCATTTATCTCATCAAACATGGCCACAAACGCACTGTTGATCACTCCTGTTTTTGAGGCGGCTACAAATTGTTCCCAAAGATAGTTGCCGGTACGACGGGGCACCACCGGACCAGCCGGAGGCGTTGGCGGTGGCCCTGCTATGTGCGTACCTGAATTAAATACAGGCATAAATATCACGTTGTTAGCTTTACATTTTGCAATATCACCGGCCCATAGCGATGTGTTTTGCACAGCATAACCCGTTGCCGGGTCTTTAATCCTGCGGCCCACACTCCATGGCTGCAAACCATTCATCCTCATCAGCATGGCTTGAAATTCGGGAGTGCCCTGTGCCCGCCAATTCGGATCAACCCCACCTATCAAAGTAGCCTGGTATTTGCCGGGAGCTAAAAGAAAATCTATTACCGGGTTCATATACTCCGGCTGCGAGGCAGGGCGGTCCGGGAAAAATCCCCATATCAGTAACACGGGCTTACCGTTATGGTGCATATATCTCGGATCACTGGTAACGCCCTCGTCAACCATTTTTTTCCATTGGTTGATGATAATATTATAAACATCGCTTTTTGACATTCTGCCATCGAATCCGCTCATATCCCACATAAAAGCCCATGTACGCCCGGTAGCCGTTGCCGCACGCCTTACGTTCCGCATAATGGTGAGCACGGCTGTACTGTCACGTTGCCCGCCGCCACCCGGAAAATGCCCGCAAAACTCAGACAACCATACACCATCAATACCGTATGTTTTCATCCACTGAAAATGGCGCAGAACTGTTTTAGGATTTTGAGCGCTATAAAGATAAGCCTGACTTCCATCAGAATAGGTGAAACCCGGAACAGCAGCTTTTTCACCCGTACTCAGTTCACTCATATCCGGCCAGGTATCAAATCCCAATTTTTCAGGGCTTGGAACAGCCGAGTTAAACAAGTGTGCCCATCCCTTGTTTCCGTCATGATCGCCGGGCGTACGGAACCAGCCCTGGTAACCGGCCATTACCTTATTGGTCATGGTGGTGGCGTCAACAGTTTGCGCGCTGACCTGGGTTACAAAAATGCCGGCACTCAATATTACCGATAGCATCAGCCGTAGCAATAATGAGTTTTTATTTATGATATGTGATTTGCGTTGAGTTATCATCAGGATATATTTTTCAATAATAATTTATAAAGTTTATTGCGGCCTGTTTGCCTGTAGCTTACCAAAGTTGTAATTGGGTTTGCTGCCCATAACTATTTTGAGCAGCCCCCCATTCATAATGTCCCGGTGAAGAATATAGCTTTTGTCATATCTCTTCCCGTTTAATAGCAGGCTTTGTATGTAGATATTTGCCGGGCTGTTATTGATCGCCTCCACTGTGAATTTTTTACCGTTATCGAGGTTAATCGAGGCTTTATCAAATAAAGGACTACCAATAACATAGGTTTCAGAGGCTGGAAACACCGGGTAAAATCCCAGCGATGAAAAAATATACCAGGCCGACATTTGCCCGCAATCCTCATTACCAATAATCCCGTCAGTGTTAGCCAGGTAAAACTCTTTCATAATATATCTTACCTTTTCGGCTGTTTTCCATTGCTGCCCGCTATAGGTATACAAATAAGCCACATGGTGGCTGGGTTCGTTACCGTGCGCATACTGGCCTATCAAGCCAGTCAGATCGGCCAAACCATCTTCTTCGGTTGATTTGATCTGAAAAAACTCATCCAGCTTTTTATTAAATGACTCATCGCCACCCAGCAGCGAAATAAGCCCCGGAACATCTTGCGGTACCAGCCACAGGTATTGCCAGGCATTCCCTTCCGCATATAAATCATTTTTGCTTTTGAGCGGACTAAAACCGGGAGTCCAGCTGCCATCTGATAATTTACCCTTAAAAAACTGGTCTGCCTGGTCAAAGTAAAGCTGGTAATTTTTACTCCGTTTCATGAAATAATTATAGTCGGCTGTTTTACCCATTCTTTTAGCCATCAGGGCGATGCTGCCATCGCTAACTGCATATTCCAAGCCTTTGGCTACTGACCGGCTTTGCTTATCAGTAGGTATCGGTTTGAAGTTTTTTACATATAGCATACCTAATGAATCAGACATGGCAGTCCCTTTTTCTGCTTCGTAAGCTTTACCGGCGTCAAATCCCTTAATTCCTTTTAAATAAGCCTCGGCAACCACCTGCATACTGCTGATACCCACCATCGTCCCGGTTTCATTACCCATCAAATGCCAGATAGGCAGTTTACCTTGTTGCTGGTAAATAGCCAGCATGGTATTGATCATGTCGCCTGCTCTTTTGGGTTGAAGGATATCAAAAAGCGGATTCTCGGCACGATAAGTATCCCAAAGCGAAAAAACGGTATAATTATCAAAAGCCGCATGGTGATATACCTTTTTGTCTGTACCTCTATAATCGCCATTATGATCATTAAACAAAGCAGGATCGATCATGGCATGAAATAAGGAAGTGTAAAAAATGCGTCTGTTGGTATTGTCCTTGGTTTCAATAGAAATTTTTGCCAATTCCTTATTCCATTTCGCATCAGCAGCCTTTGCTACTTTCTGAAAATCCCATCCGGGTATTTCCGCGTCAATATTTGCCAGCGCATTTGCCGAACTTACCGGTGAAATGCCCACTTTTAATTTAAGAATTGAAGGCGCAGCATTAAAGCTGATCAACCCTTTGATTGCTAAACCGCTTCCGCTATTGCCTTGCAGTAATTTATTGTCATCATATACCTTAAAATCCGGCAAGGGTTCAGATGAGCGTATGGCAAAGAACAGCCACTGGTTTTTTGCCCATCCTTTTGAAAAACGATATCCCTCAATGGTGTATTGATCTACCTGCTTAATAAATGTAGCAGTGCTTTTGTCGTTTACTCCTTCCTTTAGATCGATAATAACGTGTGCTTCTTTACCTGCAGGGAAATGATACTGATGAAAGCCTACTCTTTCAGTAGCAGTCAATTCAACTTTAATGCCCGATGCATCCAGTTTAACAGCATAATAACCAGGCCTAACCTGCTCATTTTTGTGTGAATAATGAGATGCATAGCCACTGCCGGGGACTGTTTCCTGACCTTTATCTGTTTTTACCGTGCCGGTGTAGGGCATGATCAGTATATCCGCCAGGTCACCTATACCGGTTCCGCTTAAATGGGTATGGGCAAATCCAATTAAAACACTATCACCATAATGATAGCCCGAGCACCAATCCCATCCCTTATAAAAATTTTCGGGGCCTAACTGCACCGCGCCGAATGGCACGCTCGCGCCTATAAATACATGGCCATGACCGCCAGCACCTATATAAGGGTCGACATAAGATGTTAAATGGTGGCTTTTACTGCTTTGCGCTTTTACAACAGGAATAATACCGGTTAAAAAAATGACAATAAATATTAAGCTAAGACGAATTCTTTTCTTGTACAGTGATTTCATTACTAAGTTAAAACTGGTTATGGTTAGTCGTTTTGTTTAAACGTTAACCACAAATCAAGGCCTTAATGCTTAATTAGATAATAATTAAAGCTTAATTAGTGTGAATTCAATTGTAAAAGTTTGTCCGTATCAGATTAGTTACATACAAACGGCAGGCTAAGATCATAAAAACCACATAAATAAACTCTGCCCCATTTTATTTTTTTATTTACGAAATCGTTGCTGTTTTCAAGGTTTATCACTGAATTAATGTTTAATTAATTCTTTTTTATGCTGCAAAACGTTATTTGCGCATATTACACATGAATAGTATTCTTATACCTTCATTATAAAACCAAGTTATTAAGTTCAAATATGTACAAGACCATTTCTCTAAAAAAAACCGCTGTTCTTTTATTTGTTGCTGCAACAATATTTTCAGAATGCAAGGCACAAAAGTCAGTTACTAAATCCCAATTGGCAGAAAATCCATTTATCAGGGATATATATACTGCAGATCCCTCTGCAAGGGTATTTCCGGATGGCCGCTTATATGTTTATCCGTCACATGATGTTGATCCACCCCGCGGGTGTGATTTAATGGACAAATACCATGTTTTTTCGACTGATGATATGGTACACTGGAAAGATCACGGTGAGATATTGAATTCCAGTCAAATTTCATGGGGACGCAAAGAAGGTGGCTTTATGTGGGCACCAGATTGCGTTTATAAAAATGGCACCTATTATTTTTATTTCCCACACCCTAGCGGAACCGATTGGAACAAAACCTGGCAAGTTGGAATTGCGACAAGCAAAAAGCCGGCAAGTGATTTTGTTCCGCAAGGATACCTCGACTTAGGCAACGACAGTTTCGCGATGATTGACCCTAATGTTTTTGTTGACGATGACGGACAAGCTTATTTTTATTATGGCGGCGGCGGCAGATGCGTTGGGGCAAAATTGAAAGACAATATGACTGAATTGGCCCAACCCTTAGCACCTATGGAGGGGTTAAAGGATTTTCATGAAGCTACGTGGGTGTTTAAAAGAAAGGGAGTATATTATCTCACTTATGCCGATAACAATAGAGAAGATGGAAAAGACGCTAACCGCTTGAATTATGCCACCAGTAAAAGCCCTTTGGGCCCCTGGACTTACGGAGGTGTTTATTTAGGTTCAACAGGGAGTGGCACAAACCATGGCTCGGTGGCAGAATATAAAGGCCAATGGTATGCATTTTATCACAACGATGTACTTTCGGGACAGGGAAATCTCCGTTCTATCTGTGTGGATAAGCTATATTTTAATGCCGACGGATCGATCCAAATGGTGGTGCAAACTGGCTTGAAGAGCAATAAACAATAGGCTTAAGTACAGCTTATAAGTTGAAACCAATAACAATTAGTGTCAAGTCAACAGCCTTTAGTCTAAAGTCTAAAGCCAAATTTTGTTCTTTTTGAATTTTGGCTCAAGACTTTAGGCTTATGACTAGCGACATTTTATGATTGACACGACACTAGTGGGCCATATTTATAAAGCAGTCAACTCAACCTTTAGGCGAAAATCATGCGGGCTTAACTTCCCTTTTCGTAACTGGCTGATGTATTTTAAGGCGCTAAGTCTATCCAGTTCCTCCTGATATAACCTGCGTTCTTCGTCTGTTTGCGGGTTATTGTGAAGTCTGAGCCTGATGGATGCACGCGATATTTCCTCCTCCAGTATATCAGGCAGGCAGGTTTGAAAATGCTTAAACGTGTTTATGGGGAAAGGGATAAGAGCCATCTGTTTTATTGTGTAAGTATAACACTCTTATAATAAGACAGATTTAAAATTATATTATCTTTTTATTAGCAGCCTTGTGCTGTTTTGCCCTCAAAGTTTTTAAAACTTTGGAGGGATATTCAATGAAGCTTAACCGGGCTGTTCCCTGTGTTTTGGAGCACTGGCTATATAGGCAATTAGGGGAAATTTCAACCAATAATTAATATGGGCAAAGTGTTACGGAATTAACTGTTTGCTTATTCATCTCCACTACTATCTTCGCATTCCCTTGTCTGAAAAAAATGGCTGCCTACTCGCTTTTCAAACTATCAACCGGGTTGGCTAATGCTGCCTTAATAGCTTGTACGCTTACCGTGATTGCCGCGACCATTAAGGAGACAATGCCGGCTGAGGCGAATACCCACCAATAAATATGTATGCGATAAGCAAACCCCTGCAACCATTGAGCCGACATATACCAGGCTATTGGTGAAGCAATTGCCATGGCAATAATCACCATGAACAAAAAGTCTTTAGAGATCAGTAAAACAATGGATGATACATTTGCACCGAGTACTTTTCTGATACCAATCTCTTTTGTTCGCTGTACTACAGAAAACGCCGTAATGGCAAACAGCCCCATACAGGCAAGTAATATGGCTAAAGCCGAAAAGGTTGAAAAAACACCGGCAGTACGCTGTTCTGTACGATAGAGTGCATCGAAATCATCATCCAGAAATTTATATTCAAACGGACGGTTTTGCACCCGTTGCTTCCAAAGGCTTTGTATAGCCTGAATAACAGCTGAAGTTTGGTTAGCATTTATCCGCACAAACAGGTCTTGAGATTGGTTATGATCCAAAAACAGCAGCAATGGGCTGATGGGCATATGAAGGGATTTAAAATTAAAGTCTTTCACTACCGCCTTTACCACACCCGGCGCATCTTTCGAAATTTTCTTTCCTATGGCCTGCTCAGGTGTCCACCCTAAAGCTCTTGCAGCCGATTCATTGAGTATAAAGGTGTAATGGAAGTTTTTATGGTTATTGGTGGTATCATCCATCTGCAAAACATCCGAATATGTAAAATCACTTCCTGCAATTATTTTCAGCTGCATGGTTTTTATAAAGTCCTCATCCATGGGCAGCGCGTTTACGGTAAGGCTTTTGCCATCATCTGTTTTTATGGCATCACCCCACATTACATTTACCGGTTCATTATTTGCAGCTGCTACGCTCTCAACCCCGGGTATATTAGCCAGCTGTTTTTTAAGCCCGTCCATCTGTGGCATCATTTCATAACCAACGGGTACAACCATCACATTACTTTTATTATAGCCAATATCCTTATTGCGGATAAAGGACAACTGCTGTAATATGATCACAGTAGTAATGATCAAAAAGATGGAAATAACAAACTGGAAAATAATCAACGACCCGCGGGTGCTTTTACCGGAAGTAAAGGAAAACCCTGCTTTTAGTATTTTCGATAACCTGATATTTGCTAATAACAACGCCGGATATGCCCCGGCAAACAAGCCGATAATTAGCGCTAAAAGCACAAGGCTGACCATGATTACCGGGTTAAAGAACACAGCATAGCTAAACTGCATCCCTGAAAGTTGATTAAAATAGGGCAATGCAATATAAGCGATACCAATAGCCAGTACTATCCCTATGGTTGCTACCATTAATGCTTCGCCTATAAATTGTGTGAATAATTGTAGCCTGCCCGCTCCCATCACCTTCCGGATACTGATTTCGGCCCCACGCCCGGCCGATTGGGCAATTGCAAGGTTTACATAATTAACACAGGCAATAACCAGTATCAATATGGCTACAACAATTAATATGTAGATATAAACAATGCTGCCGTTTGGCTCTGCATCACCCGGCAGGTTTGAATATAAGTGAACCTTTGTTAAGGGTTCGATATAAAGACGTACAAATTGGCTCCCTGTCAGGTTAAGTTCATCCCTGTCTACCATTTTCATGTAGGCGCTTATCTTTGTTTGTAAAGATGATATTTGCCCTTTCTCTTTCAGCAACAGGTAAGTGGTATAATTGGCACCGTAATATTGTTCTTTCTTAGCCTGATCCAGCGTGTTAAAGGGCACTAAAAAATCAAACCTGATCTGAGAATTTGACGGCGCGTCAGCGGCAATAGCAGAAACCCTGAAATTCTTATCGCCAACCTTTAGGATTTTCCCGATTGGATCCTCATCATTGAAGTATTTTTTAGCAATAGTTTCAGTAATAACAATCTTATCCGGTGAGCTTAACGCATCAATGATATCGCCTTCTTTTAGTTTAAAAGAGAATATTTTAAAAAAAGAAGGCTCTGCATAAACAAAATTATTTTCTTTGAATAACAGGTTATTGTAGCTTACAATCCTTGGCCATTTATATAGCCGTACGTAGTCAGCGATCTCCGGAAATGTCCTTTTAAACTGGGGGCCGACCTTAGTACCTGTGAAAGCAAACTTTTGGGATCCTCCGCCATGGTTAAATTCCATGGTAACACGCACAATTTTATCGGCATTTTCATTGAAACGGTCATAGCTCAATTCGTGCCTGATGTAGACACCGATTAAAAGACAGCTGACAATGCCTATCGTTAAACCCGTAATATTTATAACAGCATATAGTTTGTTCTTCCTTAAATTCCTCCAGGCAATTTTCAAATAGCTCTTTAACATGATAACCGGCTTTGAAATAAAAAATTAATGGAATTAAAAATACCAAAACACAAGCCAAAACAATAAACATTTGATTTTCAAAAAATTAACACTTTTACTACAAGTCTGATTGTAACGGAAGCGAACACCAATTGTTCGTATTTGAAATTAATGTATTTATACGGTCAGCCAGCGTCAATCAGTCCGAAGGTGCAGTCTTACAATGTTGATAACCCTGAATTTTCAACAATAGCGTTTTAACTATATCTTTTAGCTATTTGAACCGTATAATCTGTTTTTACATTATATGTCTTCTATAAATACCAACGTCTCTTCTGTTCAAATTAACGCCGACCTGGTTAAAATTGTATCCGGGTATGTATTGCTCCGGGAAAGCAGGAACGTATTAAAGGGTAATTGCCCCTTTCATCAGGATAATGCGGCTTCCTTTATGGTAGCACCGGCTAAAAATATCTTTAAATGTTTCGGGTGTGGTAAAGAAGGCGGCCCCTTGGAGTTTATGGTGTTGATAGAAACCAAGAACATAACAAAAATGCAGCAACCGCAACTATGAACTACTTTTTGTTATTATTAAATCTTCAAGCACCAATACATCCATGCCGGTTTGATTAAAACACGCCAAAGCCTCAACCGGGGTATTTACAATTGGCTCATCCATACGGTTAAATGAAGTATTTATAAGTAATGGATAATTGGTGAGTTCATAAAATGCATTAATCAGGTTATAAAAATCGGGATGGAGAGTTTTGTTAACGGTTTGTAAACGGGCAGAGTTATTTACGTGTGTTACGGCGGGTATAACTGACCGGACTATTTTTAACTTTTCGAATCCTGAGCGTTGCTCATCCTGATTAGAAAGTGGTAATCTACAATTTGGCTTAACATCAGCCACCACCAACATATAGGGGCTCGGCACATCTGTTTCAAAGAAATCAGCGGCATATTCCTCCAATATAGCGGGTGCAAAAGGCCTGAATGATTCCCTGAATTTTATTTTTTGATTGAGTATCGACTGCATGTCCGCATTGCGGGGGTCGGCAATTATACTGCGGGCACCCAGCGCCCTGGGGCCGAACTCCATTCGCCCTTTAAAATAACCCACCACTTTGCCGTCTGCTATATACCGGGCAATCGTTTTATAATAATCATCAGGTGCAGGTTCTTTAAATGCTATGCCATTGCTTATTAGTTGCTGTTTTATATCGGCTGTATTATAATGAGGGCCTAAAAGCGCGTTTTGCATTTTATCATGCGCTGTTTCATCCCTGCTATTGCCTAAATATTGATAATAAACTGCATATGCCGCTCCTAATGCGCCGCCAGCATCACCTGCCGCGGGTTGGATCCATATATTTTTAAAACCCGATTCTTTCAGGATCCTGCCATTTGCCACACAGTTTAAGGCAACACCACCTGCCATGCATAAATTCTCCAGCTTATACTCCTTGTATAAGGCAGTGGCTATTTTTAGCATTACCTGTTCGGCAACTGCCTGAATAGAGCAGGCTATATCCATATGGAACTGCGTAATTTCCTGTTGCTGGACGCGTGGCTTACTACCAAATAATTCATGAAATCGTGATGATGTCATAGTAAGGCCGGTGCAATAATTAAAGTATTGCATATCGAGCCAAAATGAGCCATCATCCTTTAAATCGATAAGGTTATTCAATATAACATCAACATAAACCGGCTTTCCGTAAGGCGCCAGGCCCATTACTTTGTATTCATCAACATTAACCTTAAAACCCAGGTAATAGGTAAAAGCTGAATACAATAAGCCTATAGAACTTGGGAAACGGATCTCCTTTACAAATTTAATATCATTTTTATTGCCGATGGCTACCGATGTTGTAGACCATTCCCCAACGCCATCGGCAGTAAGGATAACGGCATCATTAAAAGGAGATGGATAAAATGCCGAGGCCGCGTGCGACTGGTGATGGGTGGTAAATAACAACTCATTATTCCATTCGGCATCGATATTTTTCAGGGCTTTCCTTAAATTCCTTTTCAGGAACAGTTTTTCCGTTATCCATACCGGCATAGCTTTTAAAAACGATACGAAGCCATCAGGCGCAAAGGCAAAATAGGTTTCCAGCAGGCGTTCAAATTTTAAAAATGGCTTCTCATAAAAAACCACGTAGCCAACATCCTTTAATGTTATCCCGGCTTCGCGCAAACAGTATTTGATGGATTGCTCCGGAAAGCTATCATCATTTTTCTTACGGGTAAAACGCTCTTCCTGCACAGCAGCTATGATGTGATCATCTTTAAGCAAACAGGCTGCGCTATCATGAAAATAAGCGGATATACCCAGTATGTACATACCTAAAACAGCGAGTAAATAAAAGGCGCAAGCACCGATCCCTGGGCCAGGATAAGTAACAAGCCGAGTAGCAGGAAAAATATGACCAATGGCCATAACCACAGACGTTTCCGGGATTTAAGGAACAAGAAAAATTCGGCGATCACTTCCATCGTATTATTAAAATTGTTGTTTGAGGGAGCTATTTTCAGTAATGTTTACGGGCTGCCAGTAGCTATCCTTGTTCCTAACCTTTTTAAGGCCAAGTAAATTTTTATTTCCTAGCCTGCGTATAAAACCTATAGGCGTTATCAGCAGAAAAAAAACAATAAACAATATTACATGCGTATTAATAAAACCTAAAATATGGCCTATTTTATCCCACAATATACGTAAAGGGTTTAAAACCACTGGCACAAGCAGGGCCGATAATATCAATACGCCACCAATACAGCCAAAAACAATAAAGTAAGGATGATGAAAAACCAGCTTATAAGCACCTATGGCCAGGCAAGCCCCACCAACTATAAAACCAAATTTCCTATTCTCATCGCTCATATCATTGCGTTTGTTTGTATTTTGCAGCAGCCTCGTTAACACCTATTTTACTATAGTCCATGGCGATCTGCTCACGCAAATTTATATCATTTGACGCAACAGCCAACTTTTTTTCAAGATCGACAATCTCATTTACTATTAATAATAAACTATTAAGCTGTGGATTACTGCCAGGTATTTTCATGGCAGATCCGATATATGGAACAGCATCGCCCGGCCTGTCTGTTTTTAATAATACAAGGTACATATTTTCTGTATTAGTGAGCGAGGGGTCATTATCATACAATCGCTTAAAATAAAATATGGCATCAGCATAATTTCCCTGATCAAAACTTAAACGTGCAGCATATACCTGGTAAGTGGTATTTTGCGGATATTCGAGCATTACAGCCTCAACAGCTTTTAAGGCAGTGGCTTTGTCATTTGCTTTCATACTGTACTGAAACAATTGATTCATCGCGTCGAGCCAATTGATCCTGCCGGTTGATAACGCGCCTGCCAGCTGCTCTTCAACGGTATTTCCCCGTTTAAAATCAGCAGGGATAGGTTTATTAAAGGGCCAGCCTGTTTCCAGCATCATAATGGTGTAAGCGCCATTTAATGAATCGACCTTAGTTACCGGCATTTGCTTTAGCAATTGCTGAAACGACATTTCCTGTGCTGGCTTGGCATTAATAAGATGCGCGGTTTCTATAGCCTGATAAAACGCATCAGAAAGCAACGCGTAACCATAAAGGTTAGGATGCACATGTTCCAGTATAGTTTCATTTCCGAGGACCCCATTTGGTGAATGTTGTTCGAATACACTTTTTGTATCAACCAAATGAACATCATTATATTTTTGGCTGAGTTTTACAATGATCTGGTTCATGGCGTCAGGCGCCCTGAAACGCAGCATATCCAGTTCTTTTGCCTCATCGTACTGTTGTTTGGCTAATACGTATTTACCGGCTTTGTATGATGCATTGGCTAAATTGAACTGTTCATCAGCTGATTCGGATCTGCCTTGCTGGCTTATAAATGGTTTGATATCCTTTTCATTACTTACCAGGGTGCTTAAAAACATAGGGATCTTTTTATCCTGCATCAACCGGCAAAGTTCATCCATATTATCCTGAAACTGGGTGATCCCGGCCAGATAGGCTGGTGAACCATACGGAATTTGCTGCTTACCAGCCATCCTTTTCATCAGGTTGTCTCGCTGATCGATTCCTCCTGACGGTGTGGCTTTAAATTTATTGATGATATTATCAAACAACTGCACCAGCCGGAATTTGCGCAGGTAAAGCACCGTTTTAACTAAAAATCTGTTATTGGCAATATGGCTGGTTGAGCCTATACCCAAAGCACCATAATATTCATTATGACCGGTGTATACCAATACTGCATCAGGTTGATATTTTACTACCTCCTTACCAAAATCAAGCACCGTATAGGAGTTTACAGCGGTAAGGGAAACGTTAATTATCTCAAACTTTACATTGGGATAAGTATGCATTAAACGGTATTGCAGCCAGCGGTGAAATGATCCGTTATGAAAATACGGATACCCGGCAGTTGTTGATTCGCCCAAGACAAAGATCCTGCATGTGTTTGGTGCTTTTTCAATTTTAAATGGCTCAATGCTTCCTTTGGTGGCATTCGCGGTATCTGTAAAATAGCGCTCGGAGGCATACTTATTCATTACCCAATAATCAGTGTTATCCGGGTAAGGGATAAACAGGCTGGTATCATGTCCGTAATCAAAAACGCGTAAAAGCAATTCGGTAACTATTAAAATAATTAAGGGTATAACTACAGCAAAAGCCCTGAACCAGCTTAATTTTCGCTTTGATAACCGTTTTTCCATGTATTATAAATATCGCTTATTTAGCAACCAGTTCCTTTGCATTCACACTTTGCGGAAACCAAACCATCATTTCGCCCTTACCCCTGTTTGCCCATGAATAATAAGGAATAGCGGTAAATTCTGCTTTTTTAACCTTGCCGTATAAGCTATCTCTTTTCAGCACCTCAGCTTTTAATACCATTACGCCATTTAACAGATCGCCTTCATAAGTTGGTTTAAAAGTGGTATTACGCGGTATAATAACATTGCTCACTTTGCCTGAATTGTCCTTCCATTCGCCGCAATACATGATCGGGCCGCGCTGTAAAGCAACTTTATTGCTATCAACCTTTACAGCCTTGTTGGCTATTACTTCCTTAACGTCCATTGGTAAATTCAGTGTTATTTTATCACCTTTTTTCCATTGGTTATTAATAACCGCATAACCATTTTGCAGGATGTATTTTACAGGGCGACCATTAAGTTTGATGATGATATTTGATGGTGTTGTATTTTCAAAACTATACAGATCAGATGGTATTGCCTTTGCACGGCTCCAGCCTGGTATGCGCACCAGTACATTAAAGCGCGCAGGCATTTGCGGTTCAACATTAAGCGACAGCGCGCCACTCCATGGGTAATTATTAACCTGTGTGATCTTAACATTTTTATTATTCAGGCTGATATTTGCTGTACCTGCAATGAAGAGATTCACATATATGCTGTTACCTTTTTGCGCATAGATATAACCCGGCAATGACGGTAGAAAACGTACCATATTAGTCGGACAGCATGAACACTCAAACCATCCCGATCTGGTTGGCTCCATTGCGGGGTGCGTAAATCCATCGGTTATCTGCATGGCATTGGTGTAGAAGAATGATTTACCGTCCAACCCTACACCCGATATTAACCCGTTATAAAGCACTTTCTCCAGCACATCAATATATTTTGAATCGCCGTGCAATAAAAACATGCGCTGGTTCCAGAACACATCGCCTATGGCGGCGCAGGTTTCATTATATGCTGTAGCGTTCGGCAGCTCATAATCCGCGCCGAAACGCTCGCCGTTAGGTACAGCACCTATGCCACCCTGTACGTATATTTTTTTGCTGATCATGTTGTTCCAAATGCGGTCGATGGCATCTATATATTGCTTATCGCCGGTTAAAGCAGCAACATCAGCCATGCCTGAGTACAGGTACATAGCACGCACAGCATGCCCTTCGGCTTCATCCTGGTCAACAACCGGCTCATTATCCTGCCAATACATACCGTTTTTCCATTCATCATTAGCAGTCTTATCGTACTGGCGCTTGCCTCTTTCGTCAATAAAAAACTTGGCCAGGTCCAGATAATCCTTTTTGCCGGTTATACGATACAGGCGCACAAGGCCCATCTCTACAATTTCATGTCCGGGAGCTACGTGCCTTTTGCCGGGACCAAAGGTTTTCACCAGCAGGTCGGCATTTTTTAGCGCGATGTCTAAAAAATTCCTTTCGCCGGTTGCCAGATAATGCGCACTGGCGGCTTCAAACATATGGCCCGAATCATACAACTCATGGCTCAGCTCATTTTCCTTTACCCACCGCTCCGGGCCCGACCATGGGTGCGGGTGCAGGGGATCAATAGTACGGGCGGTATAAAGGTAACCATCAGGTTCCTGCGCCTTACCTACAATGGTGATAAGGGAATCAACGTAAGCGGCCAGTTTGGGATCAGGATGCACTGCCATTGAGTATGATGCACCTTCTATCGTTTTATAAATATCAGTGTCATCAAAAGGGAACTTGGTGCAAAATGCACCCTTTCTCGCGGCAGCCATTTCAAAATTCTTAACCCGGCCGGTATTCTCGCAGCGTGCAAACGATGCAGGTATAGTTACCGTGCGGTTGGTTTCAATCCGCGGCGACCAAAATTTATCGTCAAGTTTTACTTTTGTAAAGGTTACCGGCTGTATAGGGTAATCTTTTACCTGGGCGTTAACTGCACCGGCATACAATAGGGCTACAATTAGCAGATTTTTCATTTTCATATTCTTCATCAACCACTGTTTTAATAAAAGCTTAAAAACATAGGACAGTATACTGTCCTATGTTCAGAAATCATGTACTATGCTATAGTACTAACCAATTTATAAGTAACCAACTTACAAATATCTTTATTATTAATATCCTGTATTTTGTTTAAGGTTGCCATTTGTTTGAATTGCACTTGTTGGAATTGGCAATAAAGTTCTGTAAGTGCCATTTGGCGAATGTGATAACCAAGATTTTGTAGTAAATACGCCAAACCTGATCAAATCCTGCCTGCGGCGACCTTCCTGTGCAAACTCCCATCCTAACTCATCCAGCATCCTGCCATATTGTATATCGCTTACTACATCGTGCGTGGTTGCGAGGTGGTTCCTTAACCCATAATCATAAACAGTTGGCTGACTAAGCTGTGCTGCTGTAACCGTAGCTTTGGCTGGGTTGCTGGCAAAATCCCTCTGCCTAACCTGTGTAACCAGTGTTGCAGCCGTACCAGCATCACCTGATCTAAGTGAAGCTTCGGCTTTCATCATCAAAATATCAGCATACCTGAACAATGGAAAGTCGTTGCTCATACCTACCAGTTCGCCATTGGCAATCTGGTATTTACCAAGTCTGAAACCATGAACTTCTTCGGATGAATCTACTCCCGGAAGCTGATTTATGTAAGCCAGTGGCTTGCCTGTATAAGCACCTAATTGGCCAATCAGAATAGCTCCTGACGAACTATATTGCTGTCCTTGTATCCAATTGTCTGCCAATCTACTATCGTCAGCATCGAACGTACTGATAAATTGCGGGATAGCGCAAATACCACCCCATGGCGAGTTCTGGAAATTATAAGTAGCCTGGTTTTCGGGTTCCAATGTTTCCATGTGCAATGTCCAGGCTGTACTGCCATCAGCTGTATATACGTTATCAAAAGGTATAGAAAAAACAATCTCCTTTGAATTTTGATTTTCTGTTGCAAAAACGCTGGCCTGAACAGGTTCAAGGGTATATAAACCTGAATTAATAACCTGATTACAAGCAGTTATACAGTCGGCCCAGTCTGGTGTACCAGTGTATACACCCGCGTTTAAGTACATTTTAGCCAGTAAAGCATAACCGGCCCATTGATTAAACCTGCCATAGGTGGTTGCATCATTGGTAGCACTCAGAAGCGGTATATTTGTGGTCAGCTCAGAAATAATAAATGTATACACCTGTGCCCTTGTGCTTTGCGCCGGTAAAAATCCTGCCGGCACATCAAATTTGGTAATTATCGGCACGTTTCCAAAAAAATCGATCAACGCATAATAGAATGAGGCCCTCAGTACTTTTAATTCTGCCTCGACCTGAACTTTGGTTGCAGCCGTTACCGGAATTAACCCATCATCTATCTGATAAAGCAGGCGGTTACAATTGGTAATTCCCGCATAGGCATTTGTCCATATCTGGTAGCAGTTATCT
Organism: Mucilaginibacter mallensis; assembly: GCF_900105165.1. NCBI lineage: Bacteria > Pseudomonadati > Bacteroidota > Sphingobacteriia > Sphingobacteriales > Sphingobacteriaceae > Mucilaginibacter > Mucilaginibacter mallensis. The sequence goes on along the minus strand of NZ_LT629740.1, from coordinate 1,445,842 downwards.
TCATCTGCTGTCCATTTATGGTAATGCATACGCTGATAAACGCCACCATCTACCCAACCATTTGGTCGTTTGGGGATTACAGTTTCATCTGCTGATATTTCATTGGTCCGCCATATCGCGTTGGCGCTCCTGCCTAACTCTAAGGTTCGCCAATTGGTATATGGTACACCTACCAGGGCAGCAACATCACCCGGGCCCGGCGTAAACTGACTGGCCACGATGGTTGCATGATCTTTGTCATCCAATTTCGTACAGGAATAAAGCCCGCCAAGAATAATTATCCCACTAATTATAAAATATATCTTTTTCATCTTAATTGATATTTAGCTTTTGAATTTGGTTCATTAAAAATGAGCTGAAAACCCTAACGTAAAGGTCCTGACAGATGGGTAAGCATCACGGGATTCCACACCTGGAGAAAGTGCACTGCCACCAGTAAGCGGCACCTCCGGATCTGTTCCTTTATACCCGGTGATAGTGAATGTGTTTAATGTTGACACATACACCCTGATGTTGCGGATATATTTCGATTTCACCTGTTTGAAGGTATACCCTACATTGATATTATCGATTTTCCAAAAATCCCCGTTTTCTATATAGTAGCTATTAAACTCCTCCGGAATGTTTGAATTTAATACAGCTGTACCAAACACCTTATCCTGTGAGGAGGCTAAACGATTGTAGTTTTGCACGGATGTATTTTCATAATTCATCCTTAATGAATTTAATATCTGGAAATGGAAGGCACCACGCATAGTTACACTGAAATCCCAATTTTTATAATTTATGGTATTGTTCCATCCCGCATAATATTTTGGTAAACCATTACCAAGTACTTGTTTATCTGAGAAAGCGTGATTGAATTGATCGTAGGGAACATCCTTGCCATTTGGTTCCTGGTATATCCATTTCCCATCTGCTGATACCCCCACAACTTTAAACCCAAAAAACTGGCCTATTGGTTGCCCAACCTGTACAATATTGGTAGAGGTGGTTATAGGATCGCCCGTATTACCTGTTACAAAATACGGAACTGTTGCCTTGTACAAATCATTTGAAAGGCTGATCAGTTTATTTGAATTTGTTGAGAAGGTGAAACCACTGGTCCATTGGAAATCTTTCTGTCTGATTGGATTAACGTTAATTGCGACCTCGATACCCTTATTTTCCAATGTGCCCACATTAGCTTCGGTGTTGGGATATAAATTTGGAGGACTTGGCACCTGGTAATTATACAAAAGACCGGTAGTTTTGTTATCGTATACGTCTATAGTGCCATTTATCAGCCCCTTAAACATAACATAATCTAAACCAAGATTAGTTTCATGTTTTTGCTCCCACCTTAAATCTGGGTTGGCGTTCTGGCTTGGGCCCAGGGTTTGTATCCATTGTCCGTTATATAAAATATAATTTCCATAGCCCAGTAGGCCTACACCAAGGAAACCAGCAGCCGGCTGGTTGCCGGTAACACCGTAGCCTATGCGTAATTTCAGGTCATCAAAAATGTGCTGATCTGCCATAAAATCTTCTTTGGTGATCCTCCATCCGGCCTGTACTGAAGGAAATTTACCATAAGGTTCTTTTGCACCGTATAACTGGCTGGCACCATCAATACGCAAACTTGCCAATAACAGATATTTATCTTTGTAATTATAAGTAAACCTTCCAAAGTAGCTGATCAGATTTGTTTGATAACGTGAGCTTCCAATAACATCCAGGCCATTTTTTTGTGCTGCGCCCAGGCCTATATCATTATAGCCAAGTGAGGAATCGTCAGTTGGGAAATCATGATTGGTTATGCTTGAATTAAAGGTATCATCATCCTGGTACTCATAGCCTGCCAGCAATGCAAAATGATGATCACCCACTGCTTTTGAATATTCTGCAGAAAGGTTTAAATACCTGTCGATAGATTGCCCGCTAGCGGTACTTGCAACACCATTTTGAGCATCACGAATAGTTGATATATTTTGAAAATTGGCAAAATATTGGTTTAAATAACCACTCTTTTGATAAGAGCCTGTGGCTACTAAACGGAGCCCATCAACCGGTAAAATGGTGATGGTGGCGTTATATTTATCCCTATATGACGACTGTGGCTGATCCGTATTATAAATATCGGATACCGGGTTTTGGTATTCAAAATTATTGGGCTCCTGGTAATAGCTGCCATTAGGTTCTTTAACAGGTGCAGTTGGGTTCATTTTAAATACCTGTTCGTAATCATAGTAATTGAATGGCAGGTCATTAAAATTGGTTTGCAATAAACCCAGGTTGAATTTTAATTTACCATCTAGCATCGAGTGATTGATATCAACCCTACCTGTTATTTGCTGATGATTTGATTGCTGGAATATACCATTCAGGAAACGGTAATCGAGCGATGCCAGATAATTGGTTTGGTTATTGCCACCCCTAAAAGTTAAATTTTGAAGTTCTGATAATGGAAACTTATTTTCAATGGCTTTCATCCAGTCAGTTGAACTTCCTTTATCGTAAGACGAATCCCGTGTGCCCGCGGCTATTTGGTTCCGATAATCCTGAGCGGTAAGTAACTTGGGTGCCCTACTTATTTGTTGCGTACTAATACTACCATTATAACTAATTTCAGTAATACCTCCGTTAGAATGCTTTGTAGTAATAATAATAACACCATTCGATCCGTTTACACCGTAAATAGCTGTAGCTGATGCGTCTTTCAGAACCGAAATTTCAGCAATATCTTCCGGGGCAACCGTTAAAAGATCACCCGGAACACCATCCACAATTACAAGGGGTGCGGTATTAGCGCCACCAATTGTATTGATACCCCTTAAAATGATTTGTGACTGTGCGTTTGGATCGCCCGAAGGATTAGAAACAGAAAGCCCTGCTACTTTTCCTTTAAGAAGTGCTGCTGCATCTGTAACAGGACCTGAAACAAAATCCTTTGCCTGTACTGTTGCAACTGCGCTTGTAACATCTGATTTTCTTTGGCTACCATAACCAATTACAACCACTTCATTTAAATTGCTGGGTGTTCCTTTAAGCTGTATATTGATAGTACTTTGCCCATTGATTAATACTTCCTGTTGCACAAAACCAATAAATGAAAAAATAAGGGTTGCGCCCGCATCAGGGGTACTTAGTGAATATTCACCCTTAATATTGGTTTGTGTGCCTAATGATGTACCCTTAATTTTAACGGTGACACCCGGCAAAGGCATATTTTCCTCATCGGTTACTTTACCTGTTACGGTTTTTGTATTATTATCGGCAGGCACAGTAGCATCTGTTTGCGGAGTTTTCTGTTCCGTTTCATTTACCGGTTGATTAATTTTACTCAATACAATCCGGTCGCCTATATAGGCAAAGGCAATTCCCCTGGGCTGCAAAATTGCGGTAAGTATTTCGCCTAAAGTTTGCTGCTTTGCATCAATAGCTACATCTTCTTCTCCGGCTACTAAGCTTTTAGGGTATACAAATTTCAGACTCGCTTCTTTCTCTAATTGTTTCAGGGCTGTGCCAAGGCTGGTGCTGTGAATATTTACATCAAAGCGTTGCTGTAAAACAGCCTGCCCTTTGCTGGTTGTAGCATATGACATCCCTGTAAAAATGAGTATTATTACTATCTGACTAAAAGTGATTTTCATGATCTTACACCAGTCAAAATGATTTTGTAAATAAATTTTCATAAATTTAAATCGTTTATTTTTTGTTAAAAAAAGAGACAAAAAGACCCGTTCACCTTATTTTAAGGCGTTCTATCACGGGTTTCAAAAGGTTTAGGAGTGTCATCAGCACTCCTATTCTTTTTCCAAGAAATTGGAGGATTGGGTTTAGGGTTTTTCCATATCGTTCATCATTTAATTAGGCCTGTTATTTATAATTGGGTTATCTATTACTTACCAGAACAAATTCGCTACCATTAATTGCATAGTTTACGTTCATCGTGTTTTTCAGCATTTCCATAATTGCCGGTAAACTCTCATCTGTAAAATCAGCATTTAAGTAATCGGCATTAATTTTCTTATCTGCCGACCAAATATGAACTTTGAATTTTTTATTGAGCACCTTAAATACATCCGCCATAGGCGTATTATCAAAAGATACATTTGTCTTTTTCCAGATATTTATAGTAGTATCCTTTATTTCGGTATTCTTTTTTAATGTATTTAATTTTGTATCGTAAATGGCCTCCTGGTTAGGCGTCAGCATAACTTCCTGTACCGGATTAGTTTGAACCGGGCTGCTTAGATCAGTTGTCGCACGGTTTACTTTATAAATACTTACTGAAACCTTACCGGTAACCACATCAACTTTGGGAATATCGTTTTTATAAGATCTGATGCGGAAACTTGTACCCCATACCTTGGTTGTTATTTTTCCGCTATAAATTGAAAAGGGCCTACTATGATCTTTGGTTACCTCAAAAAAAGCCTCGCCGCTTAGCGCAACCTGTCGGCTGTGCTTATCAAATACCTTTAAATAAGTTAGTTGCGAATTGGGGCTTAACCATACCTTACTCCCATCAGAAAGTACCATTTTGTGAATGGTGTTTGTCATATTGTTAATGACTAACTCCTCCTTATCTTCCACAGGAGAAATACGCGGCATTTTGCTTTTGAGAAAAAACGCAATTAAAAGTATAGCGGCAGCACTGCTAATAAAATATAGTAGGGAGCGGTAAAATTTTGTTCTCTTTAAATTAATTACATTATCAGCTTCGGTCTTTTTAATATTTTCCCTGATATTATTCAACATCAGATCCTTGAATAACTCTTTTTCCAGATCCGGCAGATCAGAAATATCATCCTCATCATGTTCAAATGAATTGTACCATGAGTTTATTTCGGCAATTTCATTTTCATTGCAATCACCTTTGAAATATTTTTCCAAAATATCTGCCGATAGTTTCTTTTTCATTAAGGGCAATTTGAACGAAGTTTAATTATGGTTTATATAATGATGTAACTTAAAAAGGCGCTATCCCCTACTGCTTGAAAAAATAATTTATAAAATCTTTAAGTAGCCTCTACTGCTAAGTTTAAAAACTTGCGGGAAACCTGTTTGCGTATATAGTTACTAAATGTGTGGATGGCACCGGCGTATGAGTACAGCGAATACCTGCTTATGGTTTATAAAACCTAACGAAAGAAAAAGAAAAGCAAAAGGATTGACGTATTAACATTTACCCTCAAATACCTGAGCGCTTTGGTTAAATGATTTTCTACTGTTTTTTCAGATATATCCAGCAGTTTAGCTATTTCTTTATTCGATTTGTATTGATTGCGGCTAAGTTCAAAAACCGAACGGCATTTAGGGGGTAACTGCTCAACACCACTATTAATGCTTTCCATCAGCTCTTTATAAGTAACATACTCTTCTGTTGGATTGTGCGAGCTATTGTTGGCCATCAATAATAATTCACAATAGTCGGCTCTTACATTTTCTGCCCGCTTATAGTTTAACACTGAATATTTAATAGCGGAAAACAGATAACCCTGAAGCGAGGAATGTATTTTGAGTTGTGCCCTGTTGACCCAGAAACTGGTAAAGAAATCCTGCACAATTTCCTGAGCGGCTTCCCTTTCTTTTAACCGGTTATACGCAGCAGAATAAAGTTTAAGCCAATACCTGTTATATATCTCTTCAAAAGCTGCAATATCGCCCAGTTCGAAAAGTTCGATCAATCTCTCATCCGGAAGATCATGCAATTTCATCATTTTATATGAGGTGAAACCATTATCAATGCCTGATCAGCAAAAACAATGTGCTTAAACTTTCTAAATATTGTCACATTAATTTAACTGTTTAATAAACAATTAAATTGCATTATATAATTATTACAAAGCCATCTTAATAATTGAAGAATTTTCAGCCTGATAATTACCAATTAACAGCTATTACACATCTTCAATTCATAAAGTCGGCCTACCTAATATTTCATAAAATATTCAAAATTGAATTTATGCAGACATTCATTAATGCCTGCGTAGGTTATAATTAGCGCTAATCTAAAAGATTTTTTTCAAAAACAAATAAATAATTGTAATAACAACACCAATAATATTTGGTTTGCGTTTTTATTGTAATCAGAAACCTGAAAGATTTTAAGAATGCAAGTATTACTGCACTATCACCTGATGGAGTTATAGGGGATTTGTGAGTATCAGTTGGGCTGTACTGCTGCGTAAACAGGTTCCCGTTTGTGGTATCACCAGATCCGTAACTGACGGCCAGGCGACAGGCAGGTAATTATGCTGGCAAACAGATCCGGCAGTTGAATCCCTTCCCTGGATATACTGGCTGATCTTAATTGATCAGAAAATAAGATCACTGATATAATCCGGGCTATGATGTTAATGAGCGTTGTTTAAAACGAATAGTAAATGTTAAAAATCCATTAAAAAACAAGTATGTTAAAAACACATAGCAAAGCAAAAATGAACTGTTAATACCATCCAAAAACAATACAATAGCTATTGAAATGGCATTTAATATAGCAAAAACAATAGTGGTCTGTAGGTGATTAAACCCGATTTTCAGCATCCGGTGATGATTGTGATTGCGATCTGCAGTAAAGGGCGAAATGCCTTTGGTAATACGAATAACCATAACCCTTATAGTGTCAAATACCGGGCCCATCAGCAATGCAATTATCAATAGCGGTGCTGAATAAACGCGCAATGGCGATGAATTAATAAATTTACTCATCTCGATAAATTTAATAGCTGAAATGATGGATACCAAACCTATTAACAGTGAACCGGTATCGCCCATAAATATTTTAGCCGGGGTTATATTGAATTTCAGGAACCCGATGAGCGCCCCAACTAGTGATAAGGGTAACGCAGCAAGTTCATACTGCCCCATGTAAATAAAAAGCAAGCCTAAGGTGCCGTTCACAAATATACCGGTTGTCGCTGCCAAACCATCAATTCCATCTATCAGGTTAAAGGCATTTACCACCAGCATGATCAGGAAAATCGTTAACAATGAACTGAGTACATAAGGTAATTCGTATATACCCAAAAAGCCATACATATTACTAATTCTTATATCGCCAGGGATAACCAGGATAAATGCCGCAATAAACTGAGTGATGAATTTAGTGCGTGCCGTTACGCCGGCCAGATCATCTATCAGGCCAAGTGCAAAAATGATAATGAAACCACACAATAAGTAATTGATATTTAACTTTTCGCCGGGAAGACCGGGTAATAAAAACGAGACGATAAAACCTATAAAAATTGCTACGCCACCTAAGCGCGGAATGCCCTGATCATGCTGTTTTCTACAATTGCCAAGGATGTCATATATCTGATGGATATGCGCTGCATCTATAATACGGGGAATTATTAAACAGGTAATAATTGCTGAAGATAAAACTATCAGCAAACAGATAATACATGGGTAACTGTGTAAAAGCATATCACAAGATTTTTATTCGCAACCTCAGTAATGAAAGTGTAGTACCCTTTATTTTGTGCAATAACAGGATTTGAATTTATTACTGCAGGGCAGCACAACACTTTCATAAAGCTTTCTATAACTTAATAAACTTTGCCATTCCCAAATCTTTACTCGTACTACTATCCAGCAGGTTAATTATATAGGAGCCATGGCTTAAACTACTCACGTTCTGTATGCCTGTATTGGCATTAAAAACAGTGGACATGACCAGAATACCTGATGAATTATAGATATTCATTTTCAATGGCAGTTTGACTTCCTGACGCAAACGGAACTGGATAGACCAAGCTGTCGGATTGGGAAAAATATCAAACTCAACCAGGTTATTTACCCCGGCTTGTAGAATGACCACATTTGAATAAGTAACATTGTTATTAATATCCGTTTGTTTTAACCGGTACATTAATTTGGCATTAGCCGCGTTTTTATCAGTGTAAGAATAACTGCCGGTACTATCGGATTGTATGGTTTGTATATCATTATAAGTAACTCCGTTATCCACGCTTTTCTGCAAGTCGAAAGTGGTATAGAAATACTCATTTTTAGTTTTCCAGGTAAGCTGGTTATTTAACAATACCCGTTTGCCTGTAAATGAGATAAGCTGATAAGGTGGAAGCTCTTTTTGAATGATAGCTACCTCAAACCTGCTGTTTCCATAAGTTAACGGGTTAGTTTTATCAATAGCAAACGTAGTTGAATCAACAGTCCGCATGTTAACTGTATCATTTTTATAATGATCTACCAGCCATACATCGTAAACCTTATCTATCCCAACCAGGTCCAGTTTTTTTATAGTGTAATTTCCGCTTGCTGAGGCGTTAACACTTAAATAAAATGATAATTTCTTTTGTACCGTTGGCATCGAATTAACATCAACCTCTACACTATCACTGGTCATGCTGCCAAAAAATACGGTTTGGCCGCTGGCACTAAAATCACGAATATCTTCAGTGGGATCAAAGATTGATTTATAGTTCTTATTAAACCTGATGTAAGCGAGGTCAGAATGACTGGCATTCAGGATCATCCTTAAACGGATATACGAATCCTGCCCCGTGTGCTGCACAACAGACATTGTTAACGGCACCGCAGGTGAACCTGTATATCCCGGCTGATGAGCAGGAGTAACATCTTTCATTGATTCAGAAAACACAACACTCCCGGTACTAGCGGTAGACGACTGCACAAAAATCCCCTCCCCCGAAGAAATATAAGGGACTCCGGTAGCTATTGTGGTATTGGTGGCATTGTGCGTATAATCATATACAAAAACATTTACGACGCCAGTGCTTAAAAGGTTTGTACCCGTAATGTTATTTGCATTTATGGTACAGGCGTAAGGGTTACCGATACAAAAAAAACTGTTCGCTCCTGAAAGACTAAGCGTTTGCGTGCCCTGGTTAAGTGTGCCTGTCCATAAACCAATGGTATTTGCGTCAGGAATTGCATAAACACCACCAACACTTACAAGTTTAGATGGTAAATTATGAATTCGATCACCCCTGAAATAAAAATAAAACCCGGTACCTACCTGTGCCGTCTGAGTGCTGCTGGTAAGGCCATAAAACAATCCATTGCTGTACGTGAGTACAGTAGGACCATTGACCGTATAGCTGGTGAGCCATGATGCTGGCGGATCAAACCCCGCACTAGCTCCTCCGGTACCTGTAACTATGAGATTTTGCTTAAGATTGCTCACAAAATTATAAGTACCTGCACTATTGTAAATTGGTGATGACATTAATCGCCAGGTGCGTGTGGCGACGGTACCGCCCGTAATATAACGCTCCACATTAACCGAACCTGTAATACTGCTGCCTGATGGTATGGACGCTACATTGGCTGTTTGTTCGGCATTACTTTTAATATTAACAATAGCCGCCGGACTAACAGCCAGGTTGCCTTTTGTCATAGTTAGCTGGTTATATATATCTACGGTATCATTATTAATAGTAACAGTGCCACTTGCTGAATTATTAATTACCATGTTACCCACATGCGTGTAACCCGTGGTTGTCCCTCCATTATAGCTTTGGGCCGCCATTGAGCCATTCCAGGTTATTGCAGATGTATTGCTATTGGCCCAATTAATAGTACCGGTACCTGTATTATTCAAATTACAGGCAATATTTAAATTATGCCCGTTTAAATTTAAAGTTGCGCCACTGTTTACAGTTAAACCAAAAACTTTTTCATCAGCAGTTAACGAGGGGCTGAACGAGCCTGATCCTATAATCAGGGTAGCAGTTCCGTCAAAAGCAGGTAGTTGATTGGCTGTTCCGGTAGTGGTATTAGTCCAATTGGTAGCCACAGTTGGGTTATTACTGGTTCCGCCTGTCCAGGTATAGGTTAAGCCGCCAGGTATGGCTGCCGCAAAGGTGCTGTACACAGTTAATGCTCCTGATGAACAGAACCCAGCCGGGTTACTCTGATCAACATATTCTGCTTTTATCCAGTCGGCTGTTTTAGCAACATTAGAGATTCGCACCTCATCAATAATTCCATTCATGATATTGACACCTCCATAATCCTGCCCGATAACTATTGGCCCTGGTGTAATGCTTAAAGATGTGCCCGTGGTTGAACGGTCAGGCGCGCCGTTCACATACGTTTGGGTTGTTGTTAGAATTGCAACAGTAGAACAAACACCTTGCACATAATACCATGTACCCGCAGAAAGATTTGTTCCACCTGATGCTAACAGATCTGAAAGTGTAAAAATGGCAGTCTTCGCTTCAACCCCGGCTTTTACCCCCCCACTGGTATATAAGCCCAACCTACCCCCACTTAAGAGGCTTTCGTCAGTTACTATTCCCTGGCTGGCTTGTAAAGTGTTTACATACACCCATGCTGAAAAGGTAAAGTTCCCCCCAACACTTGCCGGGGCAAGTGCCACAATTTTACTGCTGCTGCCGTTAAAAGAGTAGGCGCCCCCTATTTTGCCTGCTACTGCGGTTGTTGAAGTTTGTGTACCTGCATTAACATTGGTTGTAGCATCTATGGCAGCTGCAGAAGATGACCCTTCATCCAAATGATATACCGCCTGGTAATCACTCGGCCATGTGGATTGATAAAATGCCGTTGTATGGTTTGCAGGGGCGGTGGCCGACCCAAAATAAAAAGTTAACAGATTGTTTGTTGAGTGGGTTAATGTAGGGACTTGAACCCAAACCAACAATGTTCCCGCGGTTTGGTTATAACTCACTACCTGATACGGCACTTCACCTGCTGTTGCATCAACAAAGGCGAAATCATACGCGGGCCCGTTTGGAAATTGAACCTTATTGTTACAACTCGTTGTTGAAATAACAAGTGAAGCATCAGTTATTGTAACCAGGTAAGGAAAACTAGTTTGATTGCTGGTGATGCCTAAAGATGTTGTTTGTAGGGTTATGGGAAGGCTATAGGCATAAGTAGTATTAGTGAACCCTGCAGAATAAACATTGACGGCAAAAGAAAAAATCAGGAATAGAGTTAAGAAACCGACCCGATATTTAAAATATGGTGATGACGCTTTCATGGTTTAATATTTAAAAGGATTAGGAAACTACAATCAATCTCACATAATCAAATTCTAATACTAATAACCGTTATTCAGCTCGTTAAAACCAGAAGCTCTACACCTAATTTTTCATTAAAGTTTATTTATTTGCAAATAATAGTTATAATCAATTATTTCATGAATAAAAATACTTACATTACTGTTATAATTAAATAAATGCAATTTTCTGATAACATTTATTAACTGTTTGGAAAACAATTAATAAAACAGTGCAACGTAAATAATGTAACTCCCATAATCCGGGGTTGTCATGAAAAGACCGGAAACAGATTGATAAATAGCTATTTTATCATTTCAAAATCAAAGCGTCGCTTTCGAAAAATACTCCTGCCCAGCCGTGCGCCATAAATTGCCTGATATTTTGATGATCTGTCCCAAGAGGGTTAGCCAGCACTGAATGATAGTGTTCTGCAAATAAGTAAAGGGTATCTGCTTCGCTCAGGCTATTAATACGGGCAAAGGCAAAGATCTTTGCGCTTCCTTGATTTTGTGTAGATTCATTATAGGCATCGCCATTTTTAAATGCAGCAGGCTGATGTTGGTAATAAGTGCCTATAAATTCAATAACCCTGTTAAATGCCAGTGAGTTTGATTTTGAAGCCGTAATTAAATCGAGCAATTGTTCTTTCATTTTTTGAAAATATAATTTTGAAAATAGTATTATTAAACCCACTTCCAGATGAAAAAATAATTAACTGTTGAAGATCAGCTAATTAAAATACCAGGTTATATAAATGTGGTTTATCGCTCGATAGCCAGCCCTAACATGAGCCGTCTGGCAGTAATATCAAACCGTTTTAAAGCCGGATTTGTGCGACCTGGTTAAGAACTTAATGAATATTAACGCTATAACTACCGCTATTATCCCCTGGAACAGTACCGTGGCAGGTGCGCCTATACGTTCAGATACAGCGCCAGTTAGCAAACTCCCCAGCGGCAACATGCCAAAGATGGCCATCAGCAGGACGCCCATAGTCCGGCCACGCATTTCAGGCGCGGCATCCGACTGGACCACAATATTGCTGATGGTAAACTGTGCTATAGAGCCATAACCAGCAATCGCTGCAAAAAGCATAGCTGCGGGAAAATTCTTTATTTGTGAAAAACAAATCAGCCCCACACCCATCAATATGGTACTGATAAACAATATTCTTTTTAAATGCACCCCGGGTTTGCGCGAAGCCAGAAAAATGGTACCTGCTACTGCGCCAATGCCCACAAAACTGTTGATATAACCAAAAGTGGAGGCGTCGCCCTTGAAAACTACTTTGGCAAATACAGGCAATACCGTATTATAGGGCAACACCAGTAAACTAACTACTGCAAGCATGGTTACCATAAGGCCTATATCACGATTATTTTTAATGTAAGAGAAACCTTCGGCAAATTCAGCGATAACTCTTTTATTCGTCTTTTTGGGCAGGTAAGTCGGTAATTTCATGAACAGTAGCGACAGGATAACCCCGCCAAAACTGGCCGCGTTCAGGAGAAAACATACGCCGGCACCAAACACGCTCAGCACAATGCCTGATAATGCCGGTCCCAGCAATTGTGCCAGGCTGGCCGTCGCTGTTGAAAGCGAGAGCGCATTCGGCAGATCATCAGGGCTGGCTACCACATCGTTGATCAGTGCCTGCCGTGCGGGAACATCGAATGCATTAATGATGCCCAGGAGCACACTGAGCAAAAGGATGGCCCATACTGCCGTATGGCCGGTGAGAACCAGCACCGCCAGCAACACGGCCTGGACCATAGAGATTATCTGGGTAATTTTGATAATTGTGTAACGGTTATAGCGGTCGGCTGCTACGCCGCCCGGGATGGAAAATAAAAATGACGGGAACTGCTCTGCAAAAATGGTCACACCGAGCAGGAATGCAGAGTGTGTAAGGGTGTATACCACCCATACCACAGCCGTGCGCTGCATCCAGGTACCGAATTGCGATACGGCCCTGCCAAAAAAGTAGAGCGTATAGTTGCGGCTCGCAAATGCTCTGAATAAATTAAGCTGACTTATTTTTTTCATTTAAAACTGACAAAATTTTAATTAATGCCGAAAAACAAATAGAACTTTTAAGACTTCAACCATTTGGCAACCATGCCGCTTAATAAAGCAGCGGCAGCTTTTGGGTCGTGCGGATCGTTGTGGTCATAAACCTCACGCCTTATACCTCTTACAGCACTTGAAATTATAAAGGCGAGCATCTCCTGTTCAGCGTTGCTTATACTACGATCGTGGGGCAGGCCAACTTGCGATATCGCTTCGATCAGTATGCCCTGTTCCAGGTAAATTAGTTTTTTATGCAAGGCATCCATCAGTTTGGTATGCTTTGATATTTCATCGTCACTCATCGACTGATCCATTGCATTGAACACACGTTTCCATTCTGCAGTAGTTTTCATCTTAGTTGAACAATAGGCGTATAGCTTATCGTTCAAATTTGCAGCGACTGTTACTGCAATACGGATCTCAGCGGCAACATCCTCAGCTATCCGGTCGAGTACTGCCTGGAAAATCTCGTCCCGGTTTTTGAAATAATAATAAAGCGAGCTCCTGCTGCGACCTGTAGCCGTTGCCACGTTATCCATGGTAACTTTTGTAGGGCCGGATTTACGGTACAGGCGCAAGGCTGCCTGCAAAATTTCCTGGTGGATGATATCGTCCTGGCTGGTCATTGTTTTATCTTACCCGACAAAGATAAGTACCTATCTTGACAAAATATATTTTTTTGTCAAATCAAATCCTGTACTCAATGCGCATCGGGTATCTCCACCTTGCCGGCCTTAACTGCTACCCTTTTTTTGATTGTCATGATCACCAGCGGGATGCAGCAGGCATTCAGGATGGCCAGCAGCAGAAAAGCATCCATATAACTTAACAGGAATGTTTGCCGCACCACGGTGTTCTCCAATGCCCCGAGTGAAGCCTGGAGCGCCCGAAGATAGGTAGCGCCGTGGGCCATAAAATTATTGACATAGGATTGCCTGCGCATTATAGTCAAAGGATCCGAGGCGGTTACATGGGCGATCAATGCTGTACGGTTGGCTGCAGAGCGCTGTGCGATATAGGTATTGATCAGGGCGATGCCGAATGACCCGCCCATCTGCCGCATCATATTGTTCAGAGCGGCACCCTGCGGGATATCTGACGGTTTAAGCTCTGAAACAGCGAGTGCGGTTAGCGGTACGATTAACAGCGCGGCACCTAGCCCCCTGCAAATTAAGGGGATGAAAAAATAAGCACCACCAGTTTCAAGGTTCGAGCCCGACATCATGAAGCCGAATACCGCCGACAGGCCAAAGCCAGTAATGATGAGATATTGTGGACGGATGCCGCTTTGCAGCATTTTGCCCAAAAAGGGTGAGATCATGGCAGCCATTAGTGTACCCGGTAGCAACATGGTGCCGGTTTGAAAGGCGGAGTAGCCGATAATACGCTGTGCATATAAGGGAAAAACAAATACGGCACTGAACAGGCCAAAGCCCAGCACAAAGGTCATGATGGCGGAAATTGACAAGGTAGTACTTTTCAATACCCGCAGGTTAATAACCGGGTGTTCGATTTTTAATTCCCACCAGATCAGCACCGCTAAAGATAAGGCGGAGATGATACTGAGCGCGATGATATAACCTGCGGCAAACCAGTCATCGGTTTCGCCCCTTTCCAGCACTACCTGCAGTGAACCGACACCTATTGTTAATAAAAAGATGCCAAGCCAGTCGATGCGGCGCCCGTCCTGGGATCGTTTGGTGGGTTTAAGGTAAATATAGGAAAGCAGCGCAGCTAAAAGGCCAATAGGGATATTTACATAAAAGATCCATTGCCAGGATAAATTATCCACAATATATCCTCCCATTACCGGGCCGATAGAAGGGCCGATGATGATGCCCAGGCTGAAGATACCGCTGGCGGTTGCCCGTTCCTTAACAGGGAATGTTTCAAAAAGGATAGATTGCGATGTGGAGAGCAAAGCACCACCGCCGATACCCTGGAAAAAACGAAAAGCAACCAGCTCCCATAAATTATGTGAAAACCCGCACATGGCCGAAGCCAGCGTAAATAAGAGGATGGAACCGATATAATATTGTTTCCGCCCAATCTTTTCAGCCAGGAAACTGGTCATCGGGATGACGATGACATTGGCAATAGCGTAAGAGGTGATCACCCAGGCGGTATCTTCCAGCGATGCACCTAAGTTGCCGCTCATGGTATTGATCGAAACATTGACAATGGTGGTATCGATCAGTTCGATGATGGTGGAGGTGATGATCGTAACTACGATGATCCATTTTCTAAAACCGGTTTCCATGGCACAAAAGTAACTGTGACTGCCGGGTCAGCATTTATAGAATTCAAGCAGGAATTTATAACATTCAAACACTCGCCGCTTTTTTCATCATTAAATAGTCATATTCATTTATAATAATCAAATAAATACCTACCTTTCACCATGGAAGCTATCGAAACACTCGAAGAATTTTACCGGCGCCACCCGGTAGACAATCAACAGGTTTTTGCCGAGAACAATACCGGGCAGGGCCATTTCAATGTATTTGTGCGCAAACACTGCCTGCAAAAGACTCCTTTCAGCCGCCGTGACTTTTATAAGATCGCGCTGGTGATTGGCAATGGGACCATGCATTATGCGGAAAAGCAGGTACAGATCGACCGCCCTGCACTGCTGTTTTCCAGCCCCTCGGTACCTTCTTCCTGGGAATCCGGGCCCGGCCCGCAAACAGGTTGGTTTTGTCTGTTTACCCAAACTTTTATCGGTTATGAGGATAAAAGCATGCTGCAGGATTTCCCTTTATTTAAAGCAGGCGGCAATCACATCGTTTTTTTGAATGATACCCAGTTAACTTTTTTGGCGGCCATGCTTGGCAAAATGATGGAAGAAATGGAGTCGGATTATACAGGCAAATATGACCTGTTGCGTAACTATCTGCATATCCTTATGCACGAAGCGTTAAAGATTGCACCCTTAAGCAACTATGCGGTAAGCACTGGCGCTGCGGCCAGGCTCACCACCCAATTTTTAGAATTGCTCGAAAGGCAATTCCCGATCGATTCGCCGGAACAATCCCTTAAACTGAAAACAGCCAACGAGTTTGCGCAAAACCTTGCGGTGCATACCAATCACCTGAACCGCTCAGTTAAAGAGCTCACCGGCAAAACCACAACGCAGCATATTGCTGAACGTATATTGAAAGAAGCCTATGCTTTACTCAAACATACGGATTGGAGTATAGCCCAGGTGGCGGGTGGGCTGGGATTCGAAGAACCGGCTTACTTCACCAATTTTTTTAAAAAATATACCGGTTCCTCCCCTGCTATGGCCAGGCTTGCAGGTGCTTAACATATAACGAATAAGAATCGCTTGATTGATGTAATTATACTAATCCATCGATCATTATTAAGCTTTTAGTTGTTCCTTAGTTATTTATGGTAACTTAGGTCAATTTGGAAATCATATTCGACAAACTTATCGATAGCTACCTGGCCACTAACGTAGGTATAGTTAAAGACTTTCTTAGCCAGGAATTATCAGCACACTTAGTCGATAATATTACCGCGCTTTATGCAGGTGAGCAGCTCGTTACTGCCGGAACAGGAAATGAGCTTCTAATCAATCATAATAAACTCATCCGGAGTGACAAAATTTATTGGCTCGACCGTATCCATAATAATATTTATGAAAATGTTTTTTTCGATTTGATGGACAGTTTTGTAAGCCACTTAAACCGGAGCTGTTATGCCGGAATAACCGGTTATGAATTTCATTACACGCTTTACGAAAAAGGAAGTTTCTACAAACGGCACCTGGATAATTTTAAGCAAAACGGTAACAGGGCCTTTTCAATGATCATGTATTTAAACAGCGAAGTTGATGGCGGAGCCTTACGCATCTATCAAGGTAATGATACTCAAGACATTTCACCAAATGCAGGTAAAAGCGTCTTTTTTAAGAGCAATGAGCTGGAACACGAAGTATTAATCACCCATCTGCCCAGAATGAGTATTACAGGCTGGCTGAAAGTGGCCGGGTGATTATTTCGGATAATTTTACTTTTTATGTAGTCGCAGACTACGTGTATAATTATGTGCATATATAATGTGAAAAACTATCTCAAAAAGGGGTTTATAAACAGAAAATATTGTTTACACTCTACGGCAATCCACCCTATTTAAACGATATTACTTATTAAGAAAGCAGACCAAAGCTATAATCAACTGGTTACTACACGCTTAAAAAAACACAATGTTAATATTTCATCACATTTTCCTTTCATTTTAATTACGCTCAGTTTACAATTCTTTGAGTATCTTTGCAGTCTCAGGCACTTTAGTGAATTCCCTTTCTAACTTCCCTGCCCCTTACGTTACAACATGAGACAACTTAAGATAACCCAATCCATTACCAACCGTGAATCACAATCCCTTGATAAATATTTAAGTGAGATTGCGAAAGTGGATCTTATTACCGCGCAGGAAGAAGTGATCCTTGCGCAAAAGATTCGCGAAGGTGACCAGGTAGCTTTAGAACGTTTAACTAAAACTAACCTGCGTTTTGTGGTATCGGTTGCAAAACAATACCAAAATCAGGGCCTTACTTTAGGCGACTTGATAAACGAAGGTAACCTTGGCTTGATAAAGGCTGCCAAACGTTTTGATGAAACCAAAGGTTTTAAATTTATATCATACGCTGTTTGGTGGATCCGCCAGTCGATACTTTCAGCCGTTGCTGAACAATCGCGTATTGTGCGCCTGCCATTAAACCAGGTAGGTTCATTAAGCAAGATCCGTAAATCATCATCAAAACTGGAGCAACAGTTTGAGCGCCCGCCAACTCCTGAAGAATTGGCAGAAGATTTGGAAACTACTGCTGATAAGATCTCGGACGCATTATCAAACGCTGGCCGACATATATCTGTTGACGCGCCATTTATTACCGGCGAGGAAAACACATTGCTGGATGTATTGCAAAGTTCAGATGCCGGTACTGACGACGACCTGATGACAGATTCACTTACTCAGGAGATTAAACGCTCATTAGGTATTTTAGCTGAACGCGAAAGACAAGTGATCGTATTATTCTTTGGTTTGAACAGTACCTCTGCGCATTCATTAGAAGAGATAGGTGAGAAATTCAACCTAACCCGCGAGCGTGTACGCCAAATAAAAGACAAAGCATTGCTTCGTTTAAGACAAAACTCAAAATCGCGTTTGCTGCAATCTTATTTGTAAGTAATACGCACACTGATATACAAAGCCATAAGCTAAACAGCTTGTGGCTTTTTTGTTGGCATATAGACACCTTTTCCTACTTCTTCTGCTACCGCAAGCGTCCCGCTTGTGGTTTTACAACAACTAAATCTATATTTATTAAAAATAATTAGTGCTGCCTCTAAGTTTTCTAAACGTTGTGCGACTAATTCTATAAATATCAATAATTGAAAGAGCAATTTCTGTTACTTATTACTGAGAACGAGGGCCTCATCTTTAAAGTTTGCAATATGTATTGCAACAATAAGGAGGATAAGGAAGATCTTTTTCAGGATATTGTTCTGCAGTTATGGCGCTCTTACTCAACGTTTAAAGGCGACTCAAAGGTTACCACATGGATGTACCGCATTGCTATTAACAACGCCATTACACGGTTAAGAAAGGAAACTAAGCGAGAAAAGTTTGCTGAGCTCGACGGTGAGGCATTCCAGGTGCCGCATACTGATAATGGTGAACTGGAGGAACGCATAACCGCCATGTATGAGGCCATAAAAAAACTAACAGAAATTGAGCGCGCTATTACCATGTTGTATATGGATGATTGCAGTTATAAAGAGATATCAGAGATTTTGGGTCTGTCGGAAACTAACATAGGCTTTAAGTTGAATAAGATAAAGTCCAGGCTGAAAACACTTGTAAATACTTTATGATATGGAATTAGATGAATTTAAAGTGTACTGGCAAAAGATCCAGGAGCAGGAAAACCAACAACAAAAACATACACCCGAAACATTAGAACAACTCATTATGAAAACTACAACCACATTATCAGAAATTCAGCGGAAGAACATATTCTGGAACACTGCCGCAAAAGCGGTATGCCCGGCTTTAATTGCTGTACTTATTATTGAGCTTGGCATAACATATTTTCTTCCGGAAGCACTTACCGGTCATAATTTTTTACAGTCAACACCCTGGGTTATTGTAATGGTTATATTTGCTTTAGTAACCATGTGGGTGTCCAATAAAAATGAACAAATCTTTAATATTGATATCAGCAAAAACTTAAAAGAAACGCTGACAAAAGCTATAACGGATTTTAAAAGATTCCAGATAATATCCAATGCTATTTACCTGTTTCTTTTCCCAGCTTATTACTGCGCTATGATAAAGTTGTTTGTGGTTCAGTTTTATAAATTAACTACGCCGGCAATCGTATGGATCTGTGTTGCATTAACTATCCTTTCATTTATAGGAAACTTGTGGTATTACATGGCTAAATTCCATAAAAGGTTTAAAAGCCTGGAAGCTAATTTGAAGGAGCTAGGGGAATAATCAGTTGTCGGTGAGGACGCCGACAACATTTTTTTAAGACGTTTTTATATAAAGCGCGAGGTGTCACCCTGAGCGTTAGTCGAAGGGTGAGCGCAGAGGCCTTTGCCCGCATGCTTCGACTAACGCTCAGCATGACACCCTAATCTTTCAAACCCTCACTGATCCCCACCCTAAAACTTAAACCCAGCTCCTATATAAGGATAAACCCCTTCTTTTGAAGCACCTACTACTACCTGCACCATAAACAACTGCGCCGGTAAAAAGTACAGGCCGCCACCATAGCCATCATGCCATTGATTTGATGATTCGCCCGGCGACCATACCCTGCCTACATCATTAAACCCTATAATACCCAAAGTACCCGGTAACAGGTACGAAGCATAATCAAACAGTTTAAGGCGCAGTTCAAAATCATTATAGGCCATGGTTTTACCGGTAAAGCGCCCGATGTAAAAGCCACGCAGGTTTGTATTGCCGCCCAGCCTCAACTGCTGGTAAAATGCCGCACTGCCGAGGGTTGTGCCGGCACCTGTTCTGTTGGCAATTACAAATACCGAGTCCTTACCGGGATTGATATAAAAGCTAAATTCAGATTGTATTTGCCCATAATCATGATCGCTTGCGTTAAGCTGTTTCATACCAGTTAAACTGGTAGTCCAGTTAACACCATTATGGGGCAGGAAACCTTTATCGCGGGTATCTAACACAACGCCTGCTACCAGGCCGGCATAGGTTTGTGTACTGAAAACCTTTTGATCGGGGTGCTGCTGGTTATATACATTTAAATACCTATCCTGGTTATCGTCATCGTCACTATTATAGTATTGGGCAGCTAAGCCCGCGCTTACCGTCCATTTCTTATCATAGATATGCTTCAATCGTACATCAGCATTAATGTAATCATAAACATCACGGTAGTAGTGAATTTGCTCCGATCCCTGGTTAACAAAAACGCTGTTGTTACCTATCCCAAAAAAGTTGCTGTTATAATTCGGCCCTTTGCTCAGCACGTTAACCATAAGGTCATTATTGGCGATCACCTTTTTAAAATCACCAATATAATTCAGTAACAATGAGCTAACCCCAAACCCATAACTAACTGTTAAACTTTGTTTTGATGCATAAGGATCTTTTCGGAAACCCTGCTTTTGATAAGTAAAATTGGCAATTAACTGGAAGCCGTAATCATCGCTATAAGTAGCCAAAGGCAGCGGGAGCAGGTAATCGTACTTGTAGTCGACTATATCATGCTTATTTACCGCGGTATCGGTTGAAGTTTTTAAATGGGCTTGTGATGATGAAGGCAAATTGTTCTTCTGGTCGGAACGGTCATAAATATACCTGCCGCCTTTGCCGCTTATGGTGCTGTCAATAGCATAAGTATCTTCGTCGCTTCCGCCGATCATCCTTACCTTTATAGGCGAATTATTGGTGCCATGCACGACAAAAATATCGTTACCCCCCATACCATAGATCCGGATCTCGTTGGTAACATCAGGGTCAAAGGTGCGCTGATAGGTTAGCTGATCCAATTTGCCTTTCTTTTTAAGAGCATTAATTTTTAGCGTTATTTTGCCATCAGGCTGATTGGTAATATCAATATTTTCACGTTTTGAGGTTGCCAGTACAGTAACCACCTGCGATAGGAAACGATAATATCTTAAAGCCTGCTCATTTAATACATTCCGCCGGACAATTAACTTGCCGATGATCTCCGGGCCGCTTTGTTTAAAGATGGTATCGGGCATTTTTCTGATAGCATCGGCTATTACCTGGTCGGTAAGTTTGCTTTGTACATAGGCTATTTCTTCTTTCCAATCTTCCTCATTCAATCCATTTAAAAAATAGCGGTCGAAGTTGCGGGCATTCAAATTCCAGCGGTTAATGGAGCGGATATGGTTGCCATAGCTTTGAAACTTAGCCATCAGCAAATACCTTGAAACCAGCCAGGGGGCAAGGCCATAAGCATTATTATAAACCTGGTCGCGATCACGCGGAACAGGCAAATAAACACTATTTCCCGCGCTGTCCTTCTGTTTTTCAAAGCGCCACTGGTCTTCATGCCTGTCCCAGTCGCCGAGCAGCATATCCAGCAAACGTGCCCTTAAAACCAATTTCTGATCGACACGGGTATCATTATCTGTTTCGACTTTATTTTTTACTTTGGGTACATTATCTGTTTTTTTAGCATCCAGCGGTTCACGTTCTTCAAATAGGAACACCTGGTTGGCAAAGTCCTTACGATACTGCCCTAATGCAGGGTCATCGGGCACATAAACAACAACAGGGTGCGCATGTGGGATACCCAACGCCTGAGCCAGCGGAGGCACGGTGATTGCCGCGAAAGGATGTTCGGCCGAGATCTGATCCTGAACTATTGCAGCGGCTATGGTTGGCCTTAACGTTGCGGGCAATATCTTATCAGGATACTTTTGTATAGTCCTTAAAACCCACTCCTGCCCGGTTGAATCCTGCAAACGCAAGGACTTTGTTTGCATACCACCGCCCAACTGCAATATCTTTAAACCGCCTCGTTCCTGGCTGATATGGAATACCTTCATTTTTACCGGCGTCGACCATAATGGCCTGTAGTTTTCGCCCAGTAAAAAGCGCTGCGTTTTGCCAACCTGGTTATATTCAGGCTCAATGGCAACGGTTATGCTATCCTCCGTTAAATGAGATTGTGCAATGCCTTTAAAAGTATAGCAGCATAAAATACAAACCACTAATACTTTAAATATGGAGAGCTGTTTTAAAATTTTATGCATAGATTATGATATGAGGATACAGGTATTTATGGTTATTTAATAAGCCAGCCATCAGGCTTATATTGCTTAATTACTAAAATGGGCATCCCGCTGCCGGGTGCAAATTTTCCGCATCTTTTGTCAGCACTGCCGATCCATGAGGAAAGGTAACAATCCATATGCTATCAAAATCGCTATCCTTCCATTTCAGGGGCGATGTAATGCCCAGGTATTCAAGTATAGGCGCAATGTTATTATGCTCCCAAACAATAAATATAGTACCGTTTTCATTTAACAGTGCTTTACCCACTCCTTTATAGTCCTCTTCTTCAAAAGCAGAATTAACCGATACATTATATTTGGCCACAAAGGGTGTAATAGTTTGCAGCATGCGCGCCCGCTTGGTTTTTTTACCCATATTTAGCTCAGGCACGTATATATTTTGCGGGATACCAAACTTTTTATAAAGCACCGCAGGCAATTGTAATGAACGGTTTATGCCTTGGCAATTGAGGTTTTCACCCTCCTGAGGCCGTTCCGCATGGCGTATAAAAACAAGTTTCAGTGTTTTATTTTGCGCATTAGTATTGCAGTTTGACAAGCTGAATACTACTAAAAACAGCAGGAATACCAGGTTGATCTTTTTCATAGTGCGTATTCTCAAATTTAACATATTAACTGAATTTATTACAGGCAATTAGTTTAATTGCTGGTACAATACATCATACGACAGGTCATTCTTCTTAAACACATTTTCTTGGTGCAGAATACTCACCCTAAGCCCTTTGAGGCCCGATACACCCTGCAGGTCCTCTATATCAAAGTATTCCATATCATCAGCCAGTATACCGGCAGCTTGCATGATATGCAGGTAGTAATTATATTCGGTTTCCTCCTCACTTTTTGAATAAATAACAGTGAGCTTACCCTCGTGAGTTATACGTTCCTCTGTATTTTTCATATGCGCCTTATCAATCCGCTTTTTGATCACCTCGTAGCGCACATTGTAGGCGCCATCTATATCAAAATGTTTCTCATCCATCCGGAAACGGATAGCAATTGGCGTACTGAATACCAATATAAGCGATGTTACCCCCAGCGGATAAGGAAGCGTTGACCGCAAATGATATTGCTCAATCTCCATTTCGGCAGTTACCAGCAGCTGCCATAAACGCAGGCGACGCCAGTGCTCGTCGCTATATACCAGCGTAGGGACAATAGTGGTACCTATGTACAGGTTATGCTCTACCCCATCGGTTTTAAAGCGCTCGTAGTAATGCGGATAATACTTTTGGATCTCCTCCTGCCTTTTATCAAGTATGGTTGCTAAAGTTGCGTTAATGGCAGTCAGCGTTTGTTCATAATAGCGGCGGTTTAAATGAAATTCGCCGGTTATGGTATCAATCTGAGTAAAGTACTTTTCAATATTGGCCTTTATGGTTTCATTATAGCTATCCTTAAGCAGCGGGTATATGCGAGTTTCCAGGTATTCCTGTATATATTGCTCGGTATCAGCCTTAATACCTGCCGACAGCTCATCAACAAAAATCTTTAACTCAGCCAGGTTTTGCTCGGCAACTTCGGTGTATTTGTAGGCATGCAACTGTTCAACTATCGCAACAAGCTGATTCAGTTGGTTTAACAGGTCATTCCTTACACTCTGGTTGCGGGTGAGAGACGAGTTACCTATATCAACCTGCCCGTATAAGGGGTACACGTTTTTAAATACTATCTGCTTTAAAGTATATTCCGAACCTGCGTTTGCGCTTCTAATATAATTTTTTGCTTCGCGGATAAATTTCCAGTTAACGCTGGGATGCAGCGTGGTATAATTGTTTTGTATAACTGCCTGTATCTGGTTCTGAAAGTAATTTATCTTACGGTCAATAGTATCCATAAGGTAAGGCATTACAATATCCAGCTTATGGGCATTAATGCTGTTAAGCTCCCTGGGCCTTGGCGAAACCAGTTCTAAAATTCCCAATAACACCCCATTTTTTACAACAGGCGCCAAAATAAAGCTTTCAACATTTTGCAGGCTTAAATGCTTTGCCATGGTGGTATCCTTATTTTTGCCGACAAATTGTGCCATATCCGAAACCGCAAAATAGGTATGATCCTTTATTAGGCTTTGGTATGATCCATTGCAAAGTAAGCGTATAGTATCGTCCTCATCTTTATCCAGCAAAAGGAAACTATGCACCTCGGCGTCAAAAGCAGCGTTGCTGAATTTATCTTCCTCTTTATCAAACAAAACAAAGCCCACCTGTAAGTCGGGCGTTTTAAATATAGATCTGAAGATCAGTTCCAGGCTTTGCTGCATCTCAGGAGCGGCAGTATCGGCAAGTAAGTTATCTTTTAATATTGATACGGCATTTTCAATGGTTACATCAAACAAGGTCATGATGGCAAACCCTTTCAGTATATAGCTTGCCGCCGGGAAGGTTTTTTTCCACAGGTCGATGTTATCATAATTATCCAGCAGCAGGTTAATATCGGCACCTGATAAAACAGGCGCTTTTTCAGTGGCTATAACCTCTATAAAATCCACATTGTACATAATGCGGTAGTGCTTTATAATCCCGTTTGCTGTTGGGATATCATAGAACAAGGGCCGGCTAAAATCGAGTGTGGTGCCGTAAAACCGGTTGAGTATGAGGCAGCAGGTAGCTATAAATAACTGATCATCATCAAAACCCCTGATATTGATGGAAAAATCGGGGCCTGCTTCCTGCAAAATACTCTTAAACCGCTCAGTATAATTAAACATAATGCCCTGGTAAGGCAGACTTACCGCCTTTATTTCATTCTGCGTTAACGCGGCAGGAAAAAGATCGGCAAGTAAATGGGATATTACTGTAATATTTTTTTCCAGCTCGCTGATATTACTGATGCCTTTTTTCAGCTCAGGGTGAGCAGCAACTTCATGCAGTATTTGCTTAGCCTTTGCACTATAAAGCCCATCGCCGGCAGCAGCAATTTCTTCAAACCTCTCAATAATTTTATGAAAAGACAGCTGAATACAAAGCGGAGTACCTGGAAGTTGCGGAAGTATCATAGTCAGCTAAGGTGTTTTAACAAAAATATAAAATTATAGCGCAGCATTTGGCATGTGGCAATTTTTGACAATTAAGGTTTTTTTAAGAACGACATGGATAATGCCGAACCAACACCCAATACAGCGCCCCCGGCAACATCACTTGGATAATGCACGCCCAGATACATACGCGAATAGCTAACCGACCCCGCCCACAGATAAGCAGGAACGATTACAAACCATTTAGGATAAGCCATACTCAACGCCGTTGCAGTTGCAATAGTGGAGGAAGTATGCCCCGACGGAAATGAATAGCTGCCCGCCCTGTAAACAGGAGTTATACTAACATTTTGAATAAATGGCCTGCGGCGTTTAACCAATGTTTTTACTAGCAGGTTTAAACCATATGATACAGCAGTGCTGCTGGCAACAAATAATGAGTTTTGCCGCATTTGCTGATCATGGCCTAACACGCCCCCAATAAACAAGCCTGCAGGTATACCTATATCGCCATAACGGTATGTTTTTGTAAGAAACATAAATACATCTGTTTGCGCGGGCGTGCGGGTGTTTTGCAGATCGATAAGTACCCGATCATCAAACTGCTGGATGGGCGATTGTGATTGTGCCTGCGCAAAGGATTGGTTTGAGCAAAACAGCAGCTGTAAAAACAACAGTAATATAACAGGTTTATATGCTCTTTTTGTCATGATCTAACCAATTTGCCTCAGCATTTTGTATATCTCCAACTGGGATTGGATAGCTGGCGTACCTGCTTTTATCTTTACATTCTCAACACTGCCATTCAGCAACACTGCTTGTACGTTATCATTAAGCTGTAAGTTGATAATGGCTAAAATTTCAGCTTTGATCTGCTCATCATAAATAGGGAAACATACTTCAATACGGTTGTATATGTTCCGGTTCATCCAGTCGGCCGATCCCAGGAAAATATCCGAGTTATTATTGTTATTGAAGATGAATATCCTGCCATGCTCCAGGTTCCTATCCACAATGCGCCTGATAGTAATATTTTCACTCATGCCCTTAACGCCCGGTATAAGGCAGCAAATACTACGGATGATCAGTGAAATTTCAACCCCTGCCTGCGAAGCCTCGTACAGTTTATCAATGAGTACCTTTTCTTCCAGGTTATTCATTTTAAGGGTAATGCCTGACGGCAGTCCTTGCTTGGCATTCGCTATTTCACGGTCTATCAGTTCAATAAACCGGGTTTGCAGATTAAACTGGGCAACCAGTAAATTATTAAAGTTCAAAGGATCATGGGCCGATGGCTTTTTACGTTTGCTTAAAAATATAAACAGCAGCTCCATTTCCCGCATCAGGTTGGGATTACAGGT
The DNA here is from genome assembly GCF_900105165.1 of Mucilaginibacter mallensis. Taxonomy (NCBI): domain Bacteria; kingdom Pseudomonadati; phylum Bacteroidota; class Sphingobacteriia; order Sphingobacteriales; family Sphingobacteriaceae; genus Mucilaginibacter; species Mucilaginibacter mallensis. Next base: position 1,419,120 of record NZ_LT629740.1, on the reverse strand, counting down.
AAACAGGATATGATCGGTATAGAACCGGGCTGTTTGCTCGTTAAAATTACCCGTGGCCAGCAAACCCGAATAGGTTACCCTACCGCCCTCCTTAGTTTTAACCAGTGCTATTTTGGCGTGTACCTTTAGTGCGGTAATACTATAAATGATCTCCACACCTGCATTCTTCATTTTTTTGGCCCATTGCAAGTTGTTGGCTTCATCAAAACGGGCCTTAAGCTCTATTACTACCTGTACCTTTTTGCCGTTCTTAGCGGCGCTTATCAGGGCATTAACTATCTTAGAGTTACTGGCCACCCTGTACAGCGTAGTATAAATTTCAGTAACATCCGGGTTGATAGCAGCCTCGTTAAAAAAACGCAGCACCGGGTGATAGCTCTGGTATGGGGTATTGATCAATATATCCTTATTCTTCACCTGTAATGCCAGGCTTGGCTCGAATTTTATTGCTGAAGGATTGATAGCCTGCCATGAATCGTAGGAGATTCCCGGCAGGTTGATATTTAATGAGGAAAAATCCTTTAAATTATGATAAACACCACCTTCGGTTACACTGGCGCCCTTAAGTTCAAACTGGTGCTTCACAAATTGCAATATGCGCAGCGGTATACCCGCCTGGTGCAGGAAACGGGTGGCCAAACCAAAGTCGCGCTTTTTTAATTGTTTTTCAATCTGATCTGAAATATCACCCGAATATTCATCCTTCAGATCCAGTTCGGCATCGCGGGTTACTTTTATGCTATAGCAGCCTTGTATGGCACTTCCGGGAAATACTTTATCAATATTATACCGGATAACATCATCCAAAAAAGCAATATAGATGTCTTTATCAGCTTTAATAGTTGAAAAACGCGGCAACTCGTCAGACGGTATATTGAGCAGAACGATCTTCTCCTTCCCCTCATCATTCAGCAGGTTAACCACAAAATACAGCTTGTTATTTTCCGGGAAGAAATGCGCTTCTACTTGAAGGTCAACCGGTTGTAAAAAAGCTAAAACCTCGGCTAAAAAGTATTCGGTAGTTTCTTTTTTAACAGCTTCGGGAAATGGCTGATTATATAAAATGTGAACACCCAGTTTTTCAAACTGTGGTATCAATTGTTCCCGTAATATACTGCCGAATTTTTCCTGCAGTGCATTAATTGTACTTATAGCCAGCTGTAAAACGGCTGATTGTTCATCGGCATCGATGGGTGTATTATCATCCTCGCCAATTCTTTTCAGCGCATGCAGCACCGGCATGCGTACCCGGTAAAACTCATCAAGGTTTGATGAGAATATGCTCAGAAATTTCAGCCTTTCCAGCAATGGCACCTGGCTGTTGGCGGCCTCGTCCATTACCCGTTCATTAAACGAAAGCCAGCTTAAATCCCGGTTAAAAAAACGGTTGTTCTTCATTTATTCTTAACGTGTGCTACTTCAGGCAGTTGATGATTGAAAAATATAAAAGCTACAATGAAAGCTAATACCGATACGATGAGCCCAAACATAAAAACGTTATAGGCTACTCTTAACAGATGATATTTTCTTCCCAAAACAACGCCCTGTGCATACAGGTCCCTTATCAGACTGCCATACAAAAAGTCCTTTTCCTGCATCATTTTTTGCATGCCATAGTTAAAATCTTCCAGCTTCATTTTATAAAAATTACCGAAGAATAGAAGGTTAACCCTTTTCTCATTCACATCATCCAATGTAAAAGTGCCTTTTGGGATAGATGGCCGGGTGGATAAAATGGAAAAAGTCATGGCTATGAGGCTGACCGTTAATAAAATAAATGATGGAACGATCAAATAACCGTAAGCATCCAATCTCCTTAACACCAAACTGATTATGGCAGATAAGATAATGGAGTTAACCGTGATCATGATATGGGCCTTTCTATCAGCCATATCACTCAGGCGCTGATGATTGCTCGAGCTGATCCTGAACATGGTTTCAATACCTTTATCTGGTTTATTCTTATCTTTACCCTTATCTTTTTTCTTCTTTTTGCCTTGCTCTTCCTCTGCTTCAGCAACAGCAAGAGGTGTTGATGGCTCCTGGACAATGGCAGGCGCCTCAACCGGCTCATCTTCCTCATTCCGGGCCAGTCTATCTTTCAGCTCCTGCAGATTTTTTTCTTTGGTATCGTTTAGCAACAGTTTTGCATAATCGGTATGGTAATACTGGGCTTCTAAAAACTTAACCGTTTTTGTCCACCATTCGGTTTTAGTCATATCTGCATTATGCAGTACATTATATTCCTTTAACAGCTTTTTATCCTTCTTAAAAAAGTTATCGGTACCCAGATTATACAGGTCGGCATCGCAAATGATCTGCTCTAATAAGGTGATTGGCGATTGCGGCATTTTTGTGGCAGTTATACAGCCCGCAATCAGCTTAATATCCTCATCATCCAACTGATGTTCTTTAAAAAATGTGGTAGCTATTTTAATCCCCTCATCCTCGTGATTGGTGATACTAACCATATACCCGAGGTCATGAAACCAGGCAGCGGCCGTTACAATAAAATAATCATGATCATTTAACTGGTAATGATTGGCAATTTTAGCAGCTGCTGTTACGACATCTTCGGTATGTTCTGCATTATGATAATGAAAGTTTGTAGTATCATGCGCCTTGTAATAATTTAAAACGTAATCTTTTACCTGCTCAAGTAATTTATGATAGTTCATAGTGATAAAAAAACTAATATAATAATGATTAATGGTAATTGCTTAAGCATTAAACAATTTGGCATTTGTGTGAGATGGGGCATATGCCAAGTATATGCCTTGTGCGATTCCCCGCTTGAGAGTAATAGCCCATCAAGAGGCAGATTGGTTTTATTAATACTATTTTTTGTCCCCGCAGTGGTCACCCTGCGTACTCGTGCAAGGTGTTTGACCCAACCCACAACCGCGCAGGGTCCTCTGCGAGAGACCGCTGCGAAGACTTGGTAATATAAAATATATAGTAATGTCTCTTGATAGGTTATTCCCCTCTCAAGAGGGGAATTTTTAATCATTCAAACATTTTATACCGCTATCCAATCTTCTATTGCCTTCACTGTATCCTCATAAAACACTTTATAAGTATCTTCAGTTACATAACCAATATGCGATGTACCCAATACATTATCCATTTTGCGGAAAGGATGATCTAATGGCAATGGTTCGGTGTCATATACATCCAATGCAGCACCGGCTATCTTTTTTTGCTGTAGAATTTCAATCAATGCTTTTTCATAAACCAGCGGCCCGCGCGATGTATTTATAAAATACGCCGTAGGTTTCATGAGCTGTAATTCTTCTGCACCAATAATCCCCTTTGTACGGTCACTTAATACCAGGTGGATAGTTACAAAATCAGCTTCTTTAAATAAGGTTTCCTTGCTTACTAATTTCGCCCCTGCCTCAATTGCTTTTTCTTCAGTCAGATTCTGGCTCCAGGCAATTATATTCATATCAAAAGCTTTGGCATAGGCTGCTATTTTACTACCGACCCTGCCCAGGCCAAGTATGCCAATGGTTTTCCCTTTCAGATCGGTGCCAACGGTAGTTTGCCAGCCGTTTTTAAAGTTGTTGCTTTCCTGCGGGATGTGGCGGGCTATGGCCATCAGCAATGCCCAGGTAATTTCAGGCGCGCCATTTTCAACATAACGGGTGTATTTGAGCGGGATGCCCAATTCCTCAACCGCCTTGTTATCAATAGAAGCATTGCGCATACCTGTGGAAACAATAAGCTTTAGATTTGGCAATTGCGCTAATATATTACGGGTAAGCGGTGTTCTTTCGCGCATTACACATACTATATTAAAGGGTAACAAACGTTCAATTACCACTTTTTCATCAGCTATATGATCATGAAATACCTTTACTTCGGCTTTGGAAGTTATGGTATGCCAGTCGGCAAACTTAAAGGCGACCTGCTGATAATCATCCAAAACAGCGATCTTAAGCGGCGAGTTATTCTTCATAATTTAATAAATGAGGTAGCTTATTATAATACAAGTTCAAAGTAAGATATGTTTCGGGGAATAAACAAATTCGTGTGACGATAAAACTCCGACTGCTTGCCGCTCGTACATTTTAACTCACCCGGTCATTGCTACGCCGACCACCCTCTCTACGCTGCGCGCAAAGAGGGGCAACATGTGAAACATTCATCACCCTCTTTGCGGCTTGCCGCAGAGAGGGTCGACCAGCGGAGCGCGTCGAAGTTCAGCGTTAGTGATAGCAGCGGATACCGGCCTCGCGCTTAAGGCCAGCAGGCGTATGAGCGTATAGCACGGGCCGAAGGTGACGCCCTTATAGATACTTTGGGCGTTCCCGCTATCCAGCGGGCCGTGCTGTTCAGGGCTACGCTTCGCTCCGGCCCTCCTCCGTCGGGCTAAACCCTTACCATCACTAACGCGGGACTTCGACGCGCTCCGCCAACTCACCCGGTCGTTGCTTCGCTCGACCACCCTCTCTACGCTAAAGCGTAAAGAGGGTAACTACATAAAAACAAAATCTTTATTCTTCATCAAACTTTTATCTCAATTTTTAGTTCTCAAAATATGAACACCAACAGACTATCACCAACACTTGCAGCTGCCTTAAATGCCCAGATGACAAACGAGGCGCACAACTCACAGATATACCTGGCTTATGCCTCATGGGCAAGCGACAAAGGGTATGACGGTATTGCGAATTTCCTTTTCAGGCATGCCAATGAGGAACGCAACCATATGATGAAATTTTTGGAGTACATTTTAAAAAGAGGCGCTAAAGTGGTTGTGACCGCTATACCCGCCCCCGGCCATGACCCAAAAAGTGTTAATGACTGCTTTGAGAAGGTATTTAAATACGAAGTGGAGAACACCACATCTATTTACAACATCGTAAACATGAGCCTTGAGGAAAAAGACTGGGCAACCTGGAACTTTTTGCAATGGTTTGTGAAGGAACAAACAGAAGAGGAAACACTGGCGCTCGACCTGCTATCAAAAATAAAAGTGGCTGGTGGCGAAAAAGCCAACCCTGAGGCGCTTTACACATTGGATCTGGACCTGGGCAAAACTCCTGACGATGCTGTATTAGCCCAGGATGTAACTGTGGAGAAACCATAATTAGAGCTATACTATCATAAAAAACACCTGCCGGCTTAATACCGGCAGGTGTTTTTTGTTTAAGCATGTCCGTTACCTGCGCCTGTTTCTTCATCATGCCTTTCAACAGTGATGGTACATTCTGTAACCAGTGCGGCTATAGCGCCAATAGCGGCCATAACCGGCATCAGCAAAATACCTACTACGCCAAAAGTTAGCGGGAAAGATGCCAGTTCTTTACCTGATTTATCGGCAATGGTTATCTTTTTTATATTTCCTTCGGCTATCAGTTCCTTTACTTTTTTAAGCAAGTTCTCGCCATTTATACTGAATGATTCTTTCGTTCCCATAGCCTTATATTTTTTTACAGATTATTAATTTGAAAGTAATATTTGTTGGACTGCCGCACATTGGGTGTTGTTACACTGTGGCATTTATTATTTTTGTACGCCTTAATCATTATAATAATGTATAAAGTATTATTCATATTTCTTTTATTATTCTTTAAGTTGATGCCTGCTTCGGCCGGAATTGACTGGAAGCTTAATACAGAGAAGGATGGCATAAAAATATATACCAGTGTTGTACCCGATTCAAAAATAAAAGCCATTAAAGTTGAATGTGAAGTTACCGCAACAGCATCGCAGCTTGTTACTATTTTAATGGATATTAAGAATGCGCCTGAGTGGGTATATCATACCAAATCCTGCTCATTGGTTAAGCAGGTTTCGCCATCAGAACTATATTACTACTCAGAAGTAACCTTACCATGGCCCGTTAAAAACAGGGATTTTGTGTCACATTTAACAGTTTCACAAGATCATAATACTAAAGTGGTTACCGTTGATGGCCCGGTTGTAAACGATCTTGTACCGGCTAAAGATAATATTGTACGCATAAATCACTCTAATGGTAAATGGGTAATAACACCATTAGGAAACGGCCAGGTAAAAATTGAATACAGTTTACATGTAGACCCGGGAGGCGATCTGCCTGCATGGCTCATTAATATGTTTGCTACAGAAGGCCCTATGCAGATATTTAAAAACCTGAAGACAGAACTGCAAAAGCCTGCGTATAAAAGCGCGACATTGCCGTTTATCACTAATTAAATATTATTCCTTTTTAACAGCACTATTTTTAACAAAGATAACAGCCATTAACGCGCCTAAAAAACCAAGCGCCGCCGATATGCGCATAATATTGGCATAGGCAGCAATAAAACTTTCGTGGTAGTATTTTTCAATAACAGCTTTATTGCTGGATTGGATATTGGCCGGAACCTTTGCATTACCCAGATCAGCGGCTTGTGCTAATGCTTCCTGCTGGTATTGTGGCTTTAGCTTAACATCAGCTAATTTATGCTGCAATGCACCTGTAAAAAACAGTACTGCCAGCGCGCCAAATATGGCATTGGCAAATACGTTGGCTATACGTGTAACCGCATTGTTTACACCAGATGCCGTCCCCGAAAAATGATCACTTACCGAACCCATTACCGCTGTGGTTAATGGCGCAACGGTGAACGACATACCCAGTCCGAATACAATAACTCCCGGAAAAAAGCTTGTCCAGTAGTCCGATGGACCATTGGTCTGCTTTATAAATGATAAAATGAGCAGGCCTGTCCCTGCCGCAGCCGGACCAATAATTAGCAATAACCTTGGGCCATATTTATCGGCAAGCGTACCGGCAAAGCGGGCCAGGGAGATCATCATGATAGTAAAAGGCAAAAAAGTAAGTCCTGACTGCAGCTGACTATACCCCTGCACCTGCACCAAATTCAGTGAAAGGAACAGCATACCCGCACCTAAACCTGCGTACAGGAAAAAGCTAAGCAAATTTGCCCCGCTGAACGTAGCGTTGGCAAACAAATGCAAAGGCACCATAGGGTGTTTACTTTTGGCTTCAATAACAACAAAAGCTACCAGCAGCAATACGCCAACGCTTAGCGTGGTATATACCTGCCAGTTAGCCAAACCAACCGCCGGTATGCGTAAAAAGCCAAAAGTTACCAAAGCCAATCCTAATGCTATAGCTATAGCACCGGGGAAATCCAAAGCATGGCCACTACCTTCATCCCTACTTTCTTTTACCTTGAACCAGAGCATCACCAGCGCCGCAATGCCTATGGGTACGTTTATAAAAAAGATATACCGCCATAAGCCAGCATCGCCCAAGGCGCCACCCAATATAGGGCCGCCCATGGTTACCACCGTTGTAAATGCAGACCAGGTGCCAATGGCCTTACCACGCTCCTGTTCGTTTATTGATGAGGAGATGAGCGACAGGCTACCCGGGATCATTAAAGCCCCGCCAATGCCTTGTATGATCCTAAAAACGATCAAAAAAGTCACTCCGGGTGATAAGCCGCATGCCGCCGAGCCACAGATAAAAATAAATATCCCGGCCATGAACACTTTTTTACGGCCCAATCTATCGCCCAATGAACCACCAATAAGTATGAGCGAAGCCAGCATAAGCAAATATGCATTCAATATCCAGAACAGATCGGCACCGGTAGCCTGCAAACTTTTTTGCAGCGATGGCAACACCACGTTAAGCGCCGTACTATCAATAAAAGCCATAGCTGAAGCCAGGATGGCCGAAACCATAACCCATTTACCCGCGGTACTGCGCAACGCTACTGTAGCCATAAAATTTTGATTACCAAGGTAAAAGTAAACTAATTAGATGGGATAAATGTTTGTTATGGAGTAATGTATTAGTGGTCGGTGAGGACACCAACCACGGGGCTGGCAGGAATTATAAATTATCTTTCCCTCACACTCTTTTTTATTCCCTCCCCGGGGAGGGGTGCGGCTGGTGGTGCGGTGGCAGGGAGGGGTTTATACGCTGGATAATCGCATGCAGAAACCCCTCCCTGCCCCTCCCAGGGGAGGGAATCGCACTACCCGTTACTTTTTTAACTTTGATATCATCTTTTGCCCATCGTAATAAATCTATTACTACCATAATTTGTTAAAATTTCATTACTCATAAACATTAAATTTGTAATGAACCGATCATTTGAGTTCCTTTATAAACCACCATACCTCATGAAGAAAATCATCTTATTATTGCTTGCTATAATTAGCGGGATAGCTTTTTCCTTTGCACAAACCGGCAGTAACGTACAGGTTAAAATAACTAACGGGCTATTACAGGGCGTCGTTGAAACCAGCGGAATACATTCCTTTAAAGGCATACCCTATGCACAGCCACCGCTTGCTGATCTGCGATGGAAGGAGCCCCGGCCACCTAAGAACTGGGCAGGTGTACATGTTGCGGATCATTTTGGACCACAGGCTATGCAACCGCCCGTTTTTAGTGATATGATGTTCAGGAGTAATGGAAAAAGTGAGGATTGTTTGTACCTGAATGTGTGGACACCTGCAAAATCAGCCAAAGAGAAATTACCCGTACTCGTTTATTTTTACGGTGGAGGGTTTATAGCGGGCGACGGTTCAGAATATCGTTATGATGGCGAAGCTTTGGCTAAAAAAGGAATTGTTACCGTAACTATTAACTACCGTTTAGGTATTTTCGGTTTCTTTGCCCATCCTGAACTAACCAAAGAATCACCACATCATTCATCGGGTAATTATGGTTTAATGGATCAGCATGCGGCATTGTTATGGGTACAAAAAAACATCGCAGCCTTTGGCGGCGACCCTGATAAAGTAACCATTGGTGGCGAATCGGCTGGTTCTATGTCGGTATCGGCACAAGTGGCTTCGCCTTTGTCAAAGGGATTATTTAGAGGCGCAATTGGTGAAAGCGGCGCGGTATTAGGTAATTTATCACCTGTACCATTGACTGATATTGAGCAAACAGGCGTAAAGTTCGCGCAAAAAGCGGGCGCAACTACACTGGATGACCTGCGTAAAATACCTGCCGATAAACTAATGCAGCTGGCAATGGGTATAAAGTTCTCTACTGCTGTCGACGGTTACTTTTTACCTAAAATGCCACAGGCCATTTTTGATGCCGGTAAGCAAATGCACGTGCCATTATTAGCCGGCTGGAACTCTGCAGAGGTAGAATATCACTCTGTTTTAGGCAATGATTCGCTGACAGTTACTAATTATAAAAAAGCTTTACAAAAACTATATAATGATAAAGCTGATGATGTATTCAATGCCTACCCCGCAGCAACCGATGCCGATGTTGCGCAAGCGGCCACCGATCTGGCATCAGACCGTTTTATAGTTTTTGCTACCTGGAAATTTACTGATATACAAAGCAAAATCGGCGATAAGCCTGTTTACCGATACCTGTTTTCAAAGAAAAGGCCGCCAATGGTTAACGGACAAGGTAATGGCAATTCGCTGGGCGCGTCACATGCTTCAGAAATTGAATATGCTTTGGGTAATCTATCCACCAACAAAGTTTACGCCTGGACACCTGATGATTACAAGGTATCAGAAACTATGCAAACCTATTTTGCCAATTTTATAAAAACAGGCAATCCTAACGGTAATGGTTTACCGCAATGGGATAAGCTGGATAGTGCAAACCCAAAAACTATGGTGATTGATGTAAACAGCCAGCTAACTCCGGTAACAAATACGGCCCGGTATATTTTGCTCGAAAGTTTTTATAATAAATAGACTATTTATTTCCTGAAAGCATGTAAGTAGATGATTACCTGTGTGATATTTGATCAATTGGTTATTTTTTCTAATATTTAGATGAAAGTTCCCATTAACCATTAAACTTATCATTATGATCCCACCTAATCACCTTTCCATACTTGGCATTATTCATACTGCAATTAGTGTGCTTGCCATAGTTTTTGCTGTTATTGCCCTGCTGCGCGATGGTAAGATAAACCCATTAAATACCATGGGCAAGCTGTACATATATTTTACGGTTGCTGCTTGTTTAACATCACTGCCGATAATGAAAACCGGGCACTTTACCCCGGCACACGGCATGGCTATAATAATACTTGTACTGATTCCTATCGGCGTATATGTCAAATCGATAAAATTTCTGGGTAAAAGTACTGATTATGTGCAAACTATAATCTTGTCAACAACCATACTACTTTCTATGATTCCCACAACGGTTGAGAGTTTAACCAGGCTGCCAATCAGTCACCCTATTGCCGATGGCCCTAACGCGCCTGTTATACAGATGGGGCTGCTAATATTTTTCGTACTTTATGTAATTGGTGTAGTCTATCAGGTTATAAAAATACGCGCTGCTAAAAAATCAAAACCGGGCAGTACGCCGGAGGTAGTGTAATTGTATTGCTGCCGCGGGTTTAGCGCAGCGTAACCCGTGGTACAGCATAGTTAAAGCTTACAGCTTTACAGCAAAACACAAGCTAAGAAGCTTGTACAATACACACCACGAGTTACGCTCCGCTAAACTCGCGGCAGCGATGAGTTTCTAAAACACCCTGTAGCCATATCCACACACAACCCAACCACCGAAGACTTCAAAAATCACACTCGTGCTTTATCACGCTAAGCAAAAATGCTGTTACAATCAACAAATATCATTCTTTAAAACAGATACTTATCTCCAAAAAGGCCAAAAACAGGGTATAGGGGCACATTTGGATCGATTATTGCTCTTTTCCTGAATAAAGGAGCACTATATGAATACTTATAAAGAAAACGACCTGGTTATTTACACCGATAGCAAAGGCAACCGTATTGACACCTTTGTAATATTTGATACTGATACCAAAACAGGCCTTACGCATATCAATCATTTTAACTTGAAAGTGAAAGCTAACGAACTGGCAATGCACCCGCGTGCCGCTAAAGGCAACACTATCCCATTGGCCGATCCGCTTAGCTTTAATCTTTTTAAACTGTTAAAAGATAAATTTACGCAACGCGATCATGCTAAAAAAACCAGCAAAGCACTCGTATTGTATTCTAATAATACAAGAATGGTACTTGCAAATGCATCATAAATAAAGGAAATTGCTAATGATGAATCAAGGTAACAGAATTTTATCCTGATTCTTGTATCTTGATTCCGGTTCTATCTACTACCGTTTTGTTAAAACTTCATTTACAGCTTTAAGCCTGAAAGCAAGTATGGTATTAATAATACCCGTTACTATAAATGCAGATGCTGCCCATAATACAATGGTCATTGCACCAAAGGCGGGGTTAAACATAATCAACATCGCAAATAAAACAATTATCACGCCTGCCAGCATCATCCAGCCTGACCGGCGCATTACGCTGGCAAAACTAAATAGTGAAAACCCTCTGAACAGGAACCATAACCCTACCGCGAACGGCAACACGCTTATACTTAATTTAACATCGAAAATAAGTATAAAGCCCAGGGCTACATCTATCAATCCTAACAGAAAACGCCAGCTCCACCCTACTACGTAGCGGTTTGCATAAGCATGCACCAGCTCGGCAGCGCCCCCTAAAACTATTACTATCCCAAAAAGCATACTGAGTGCCACAAAGGTTACTAACGGTGCACTGATCATATAAATACCCAGTAATATGAACAATATACCGCGCAGTAAAAAGAGCCACCAGTGTTTGATGTCGCTGATTATTTCAGATGAAGTTGCCATAATGATAAGTTAGAGTTATAAAGATAACTCAATAATTATCAGTATGTTTTATAAACCTGTTTATTTTTCAGCATTTATTACCGACAAAATATTGCCGGCAGGGTCTTTAAACCATGCCTGGGTAATGCCAGGGAACCGTGCTATGCCTTTTTCATCCGTTTTTAATTGTCCCATATCATACTGTTCAAAGCTGATGCCCTTGGTGGTTAATGCATCAACCGCCTGCTCTACATCATCCACCGGGAAATTAAGAATAGTGTAGGTTGCAGGTTCATGATTAGGCTTTGGGTATATCAAAATGCTATTATCATTCCCTTCAATATGCAGGTCAAGCAGGCCCATCATCCCCTCACTTACCTCCAAACCCAATGTTTGTTGGTAAAATGCCTTTGCTTTTGCTATATCATCAACCGAAAAACCGCTAAATGCCTTTGTGTGTTTGAACATGATATTTAAATTTAATGTATGTGTAGCTATTCATTACATAATTCCAGTCATGCCGAACTTGTTTCGGCATCCCAAACGCTTAGTCACCATTCAGGCCCTTATAATAACCATTTAGTGATGCAAAATTAAATACAGATAGTTTTGCCATGTTTTTGATCTATAAAAGGTTTATACAAACTTATTAAAGAAAAAACAAGTAAAACAGGGGCAAACAAGCCAACATAAAGGGGATATCTGGACTATTTCAGGAGTGTATTGATATTAATACCATCAACGATTATGAAGCTTTGCTGAACAATAATAAGAATGTGGCTTAGTTCAGTCGCAGACTGAAATTATCATTAGGCTTCAGTTATAAACTGAAGCCAGTACGGGATTGATTAATTGTCATTCTGAGCGGAGCGAAGAACCTATCCACATTCAATCTACAAGCGACTACCTGCTGCTTATAGAATAGATGCTTCGTTCCTCAGCATGACAAACTAGAAAACAAATCCGAAATCGGACATCCGAACTCCTAAATAAACCTTACTTTCCAAACGGCGGCCTGCCTGTTAACTGGTGATACAGCGGCAAATCTTCCCTTGGTGTTGCAGGTACGTGGAAATGGGTGCAATAGTATACCTGTAAATGCAGTTCCTCCCTGCCGTTACGTATAATGGCAATATCGGGTAATTGTTTCACGCTGTCGAAAAATGGCTTTACATCATTGTTTACACTCGCGGGACTACCCTGGTCAATAATAATGGCATCTTCACCTACAACTTTATTAGGATCAACCAAAAAAGCCAGGTTACGTGGGTCATCGTTAAAGCAAATGATATCTTTTTGGCCTTTCAGCACCCAATCAACCTTACCGGTAAGCCACCAGCGGGTAGCACCAACAAATATTTTGTTATTATTCATCCAGCCTTCTTTCTGAAAACGGGTTAAAATGTCATCATAATCAACCCCCTGTATAGTAGGGTCAATTTCATTCTTTTTTGCTTCAGGTGTTTTATCAACCAGACTTACTACCCATTTAGGGCCATAACTTTGCCAAAAGCCGGTAACCTCATCAATACAAAGCACGCCTATGGTAATAATGGTAAACAATGCCGAAAAAACGAGCCAGCGTTTAGTGCCGCGTGCTTTTTGAGGATCGCTCAGGCTTTTATCAATAGCATAACCCAATGGCATAAATAACATCATATAGCCCGGGGCCTGCCAGTGGAAGTGGTATTGCAGATCGGACCATAAGGTAACTGTTGTAAAAAACACCAATGGTAATATGGCCGTCCAGAATAAGAAGCTGTAAGATTGTGATAGTGTACGCTTTTTAAAGGATACGATAAGCTGTTTTACCAGCGGAAACCAGAACCATGGTAACAACCATAAGCATTGGCCGCCTATGCTGCGTAAAAACCAAACTGGGTGCAAGCCACCGCTTGAGCCGGCCCTTGAGCCCTGGAAAACAAAGGATACCCAATTGTTCTTATAGTTCCAGTAAAGTACAGGGAACGCGATCACAAGGGTGATTAACATAGCAATGTACGGTCCGGGATGTCTTAACCAGTGGCGCTGGTTTTTATTAGCGCTCACAAATATAAAGACTCCCGCAAACAGAAATATTACGTGGTATTTACTTAATGTGGCCAAGCCCATGCATATACCTACCAGTATCCAGAGCAGGTAAACCTGCCCGGCACCGCGTTTTGTACGGCCTTCATCAGTAATGGATAATACATCAACTATTACATAGGTACTTAATAGCCAAAAGAACATCAAAGGCGCATCGGGCTGAAACCAACAAGCAATAGGAACGGTAAATACCGCGCTTAAATTCATAACCAATACTGCCCAAAAGCCAGCTTTGGCATTAAATAGCTTTTTAGTAACCAGGTACAGCAACCAGCTGGTACCGGCAAACAATAACACCGACGGGAACCTGATACCCAAATTGGTTAAACCAAATACTTTTATACTCAAGCCGCCCAACCAAAAGAACAATGGCGGCTGATCAAAATAACTCAGATCAAGGTGCAACGCACCACGGAAATAATAAGCTTCGCCAATGCCCAGCCCTGTATAGGCTGCAATAAACAGGCGGATTATAAAAGTGACTACAATTAAAAGAGCGGTATATAATGCGGCGGTGCCTTCAGTTATTTTTTTCATTTATTAAAAAATAAACCCTGGGGTTATTGGGTAGAAAAATTTTTTAAAATTATTACATATTATTCATGTTTTGCATAAAGTATTGAAATTTATCGGAAAGCAGGCTTTAATATCAGGTAGAGATCCATTTGCCCAGCGGTAATTTGCTCAGCAAATACACTAATAACAACGACAGTATGAAGCATATAAGGGCAGTTAACGGAATGCCAACCAAAGGATGAAACAAGCTGTAGTTAATATTCAATTCATCGTCTATAAGCCTTAAAATAAGCGCATGGCTCAAATATATGCCAAAGGTGTACCCGCCAATAAAGTCGCGCACCTGCTTAACCCGCGGCGACCAACTGATATTTGTGAGCTTGCCCACCATAAACGCGCTGCCCGATAACAATACTATTGTTGGGCTAACCGGCTCGTACATCATCGTACTTAAACCTTTATAATAGATGCTGGTATAATAAGTACCTGCAACAATAATGGCTAAAGTAGCCAGGAACAGTATACCAAACCAGTTGCGGTTAAACCTGGCGGGGAAATTCTTATAAGCCAGGTAATAGCCTAAAACAAGATAGCCCGCATAGCCTGCAAAATAATGCAGATCAACCTGCGGATCAAAACGCTTTAAATAAGGCTGGCTGATCATCATCACTCCCAACCAAACCAACAGGAAATACAGCAATTCGCTTTCCGAAGCATTCCGCACAAATTTGCCGAGTACGGGTATTAAAAAATACAGGCCGATAAGCATATATACATACCACAAATGATACGAGCTGCCATATTTTAACTGGTGAAGCACTATTTTAACATTCACCCAGGTATCGGCAGTAAAAGTAAAATCCTCATTATACCAGCCAAATGCAACATATATCAAACTCCAAAACAGGAACGGGACTATGATACGGCCCAATCGTTTTTTAAGAAAAGGGATCGGCTCCTGATCACGGTTCAGTAGCAACGCCCCGGTTATCATTACAAAAACGGGTACCCCAAACCGCGAGATCGCATTATAAAAATCGCCCCAAAACCAATAACTATCTGCTATTTTACCATACTGCATTATTAAAGGCGATGAAGTATGTACAATAACAACCATATACATAGCTATTATCCTTAGGTTATTGATCCAATCCAGTTGTTGTGGTTTGTTATCGGGCATGGGTATTTGGTAAAGTTTAAAAGTAAGATAAATTTTAAAAATACCTATCAGCGAGGTTGACTCACCATTTCCGTATCTTAGCTCATCTATCTACCACACCATGCAAAAACCAATTGCACTCATCCCCCTGCTCCTGCTATGCTTAACTATATCCGCGCAGCGAAAATCAACTTCTGCAAAAAAAACGCAGTCCAATACATTTAATAACATGCTGGGCATAAACGCTTTTGAATGGGATTTTTTGCAGGACCCTAAAAATCCGAATGATGCGAGCAAAATTTATGAGCCTAAAATGGCGATCATTAAATCATTCGGTGGTTTCAGGCATTATTTGGATTGGCAAAAGATTGAGCCCAAACGCGGCAGCTACACCTTCAATCCCACCAACAATGGCGGTTGGAATCTGGATATTATTTATCAGCGCTGTCAACAGGAAGGCATTGATGTTTTGGCTGATATAAAAGGCTGCCCGGACTGGCTACAGCAAACCTATCCCTTAAACCTGCGCGATAGTGAGAACGTGCCTATGTCTTTTGGTGCTGATAAATCAAACCCGGCATCCTACATAGAACAGGCAAAAGCCGCTTTTCAGTTTGCGGCGAGATATGGGAGCAATAAAAAAGTTGATCCGGCTTTGGTAACCGTTGATACCAAACCACGTTGGACGAATGACCCGGTGAATGTCTCTAAAATCGGTCTCGGTGTAATAAAATACATAGAGTGCGATAACGAGCGTGATAAATGGTGGAAAGGCGATAAGGCCCATCAAACAGCCGAAGAATATGCCGCTAACCTTTCCGCGTTTTATGATGGCGATAAAGGCAGGTTGGGTAAAGGCGTTGGCGTAAAAACTGCCGATCCCGGTATTAAAGTGGTAATGGCTGGACTTGCCAATCCCGACCCGAAATACGTAGAAGCGATGATCAACTGGTGTAAAGTTCACCGGGGCTACAAACCGGATGGTTCGATAAATCTTTGTTTTGATGTGATCAATTATCACTATTACGCTAACGATCATAAACCGGGCACTACCGATATCGGCACAGTTGGCATAGCGCCTGAATTATCGGAAGCGGGAAAAATAGCGGATAGCTTTGTAAAATTGGGGAAGGTTTATCACCTGCCAGTTTGGGTAACCGAAGCCGGATATGATATAAACAGCGGCAGTCCGCAGCGGGCAATACCTGTTGGTAATAAGTCTGCCTTGCAAACACAGGCAGATTGGGTTATCCGTACCTCGTTTTTATATGCCCGGCATGGTATAAACAAGGTATTCTTTTATGAGTTGTATGATGACAATAGCGATAATCCTGTTCAATATGCCTCAAGTGGTTTAGCATCAAAAACGGGAGAACGGCGGCCAGCGGCAGATTACATCTACCAGGCTAAACAATTGCTTGACGATTTCGCCTATCAAGGCACTATAAACAATTACCCGCTGGTTGATGTTTACAGAAAAGGCAACAAAACAATTTACGCACTGATGGTTCCTGATGAAAAAGGCCTTACCACAACCTGTAAATTAAGTTTAGGAAAATCAACAACGGCAACAATACATAAATTCAATATCGGCAGTAATAATATGTTAATAAATAAAGTATCGGCATTTAACCATATTTTAAGTATAAAAGTTACGGAAACGCCTGTTTTTGTTGAGGTTACAAATTAGGTGTTGATAAATACTTGGCACGATTAGCCACTTAGTAACAGAAATTTAACACCGTATTAATATGGCGGCTGCACTTTTGCTCCATATTATTCATGTGAGGTATTCCAACCCGTTCTTTATTCACTGGATTAATAAGATCAGTTAAATAGTTAGATAAGGAGAGCTTGCTCTCTTTATTTTTTATACACAATCCCATCCCCTGAATTATGAAAATATTATACGCTATACAAGGTACCGGAAACGGACATTTAAGCCGCTCAATGGATATTGTGCCCTTGCTTAAAAAGATGGGCGATGTGGATGTTTTAGTTAGCGGCACCCAGGGCGATCTTTCACTGCCTTTCCAGGTTAAATATGTTTTGCATGGCTTTGGGTTTGTATTCGGCAAATCGGGAGGGGTTGATATTTGGGATACCTTTTTAAAATCACGTTTCCGTAAATTCTTAAAAGAGATAAATGAGCTTCCCGTTGAAAATTATGACCTGGTGATCAATGATTTTGAGCCGGTATCGGCATGGGCATGCTATATGAAAAACAAGCCATGCATAGGGCTTAGTCACCAAGCGGCGGTACTTTCAGAAAATGCACCCAAGACTGATGATACCGACATGATCGGCAAGCTTATCCTTAAACATTATGCACCGGTAACAGAACAATATGGTTTCCATTTCGCCAAATTCGATAAAAATATATTTACGCCGGTAATAAGGCAGCAGGTAAGGGATCAAAAAATTGAAAACAAAGGCCATTACACCGTTTATCTGCCTGCTTATGACGATAAAAGGCTTATTAAGCGCTTAACAGAGTTTAAGGATGTGCAGTGGGATGTTTTTTCAAAGCATAATAAAAAGACATTCAAATATAAAAACGTATCCATACAGCCTATTGATAACGAGCACTTTATAAAAAGCATGGCGCAAAGCGCGGCGGTACTGTGCGGCGGAGGCTTTGAAACCCCTGCTGAGGCCTTATACCTGAAGAAAAAGCTACTGGTCATCCCTATGAAAACCCAGTATGAACAGCAATTAAACGCGGCTGCCCTAAAACAGATGGGTGTACCGGTTATAAAAAGTCTCAAACCAAAACATAACGAGACTATCCTCGACTGGATAAATAACGACCAGGTTATTAAGGTTGATTATCCTGATACTACTCAGCAAATCCTCGACATGCTGTTTGAAAAACACGCACGGGAGTTACAGCATCAATTAGCATAAATAAAAAATGCAGCTAATAAGGCTGCATTTTTTGCTATTTCAATATCACCTTTGTAGCTCCATAACCAAATTTCTCCTTACGGGCATCCATAAAGGTTTGGATTTTGTTATTCTTGCTTAATGCCTTATGCAATTCGTGGCGTAAAACACCATTGCCGGCGCCGTGTATAAAAGTAATTTCAGGCAATTGGTGTACTATGGCGGCATCCAATGCTTTATTAAAATACTGCAATTGAATGTTCAATATCTCGCTGCTTTGTAAAAACAGGTGATCATCACGCAGCTTTTCAATATGCAGATCTACTTCGCTTATTGGTTTTACAAATTCAACTTTTTCTTCAGCAGGTTTAAAAAAGCTTTCTTTTAGTTTTTGCGCATCAATAACCAGTTCCGGTTCATCCAACTGAATTAACCAGCCCAAATCATTCAATAAAGGCAATTTCTTTTTAGTGCCCGAAAAATCTTTGGCCTTCAGCTTATCATTAAAAACTATGGGGTCGGCAGGCTTTATATTTTGTGGGGTATAAAAAGTTATATTGAATACAAACTTTGGCCACAATTGCAGATCCGCCAATTGTGCAGAATATATTTTAGTAGCAGATTTAGGCGCCGCCAATCCGGCGAACTCACCTTTATATGAAGATGGCTTTTCGGTAGTTAAAGCTGCTAATAGCTGGTACGAGGTATCATTTATCAAATAAAAATGCACTACTGAATTTACTTTCGGGTCATTAACCAGGCCAAGGTATACCCCTTTGGTTTGAAACTCAGCAGCGGGTATTTGTACCTCATTAACAGCATCAACTTTACCTTTTGTACCGGCAGGTTCATAGCCATGTACGCTGGTAACCTTACTGGCCAGTACGGGTATCTCAAAGTCGTCATCTCCGGTAACGCCAATCATCTGGTCGTCAATTATACGGGTAACAAAACCTTCCATTTTTTCATCAACAAACCGCACAAAATCACCTAATTTATATTTCATATAGCAGAATAATATGGGCGCAAAGGTATCTAATATATGCTTAACAATATGTAATGAAACATTGGTATTGGTTGATTGTTAAACTTACCATTGAATCATATTCATAGCTGCTTCTGCCTTTTTTCACTCAAAAAGGATTAAAATATTTTATTAAATTTCACTAATATGGCCCTTGTAACTCCCAAACCACTCGATGAGTCTGTCCTTAATCACGTTTTTGTACATAATTTAAACAGGATATATTTTGGTAAATGCTATTTAAACCAGCATCTCAGTCACCTGATAAGCATCGCATCGTTCCCGGCATTACAAATGGCTATGGAAGAGTTTTGGGAAGATATTAAAAGGCAGATAGGAAGGATGGATGCCATTTATGCCCTTATTGTCGAAACTCCATCCAATAAAAATTGTAACCCTATAAAATCGATCGTAAAAGATAATTTTTGTTTGGATGAGGAGCAGCCCCTACCCATATTGCTGGATATGGACATTATTGCCTATCTGCAATTGCTTGAACATATCAACATTTCGGCCTGCAGCATGCTAAAAATGATTGCTTCTAAACTAAAAAAGGAACAGGCGGCGCAGTTATTGACCGAATGTTTTGATGAATCTATAGATAACGATCATCTTTTCATGCTCATCTCAAAAGAATATGTAACTACCGAATAAGCAGCATTTGCACAGAAAAATCCACAAAAAAAGGCCATTCACATAAAGCGAATGGCCCACAATAGTTATTTAATACCCCTATTAAAATAACTACAGCAAAGTAAAAAAAATATTTCGGGCTAAACAAACTAATTATTTATTAACCTTAGTTGTAATATACTTGTTACTTATTTAAGTCTCCTCACACCTCTCTTAATTCAGACTTAAAATACGCCTTTTTCCATTATATTTACAGCCTTTAACCCGACTTATTATTTATCAGGATGTACAAATACTTCATCTCATCAGCTTTATGCTGTTTTTTTTTAACACAGGTAAAAGCACAAACATTATACCTGCCAAGGGACATTAAAAAAGCTTATGCTAAAGCAACCAGGTCGGCGGATGGCCGCCCGGGGAAAAACTACTGGGAAAACCATGGCCGGTATGATATTAAGATAACCGCCCTCCCACCCGATCGTACCATAAAAGGCACCGAACAGATCACCTACTTTAATAACAGCCCCGACACGTTAAAACACCTTAACATGAAGCTGATATTAAACATACACAGGCCCGGTGCTACACGTTATGCAGCTACCACACCCGATTATATAACCAAAGGCATACAGGTTGATTCCATTTTTGTAAATGGTGTTAAAAAAGAATGGGATAATGATAAAGTAATTGGCACCAATCAGTTTGTTGAGCTATCAAAACCTGTTTTACCGCATGATTCTGTTAAATTAAACATCACCTGGCATTATGAGCTTTCATTAAAAAGTGAGCGCGAAGGGGTGATTGACCCAACTACCTTTTATATAGGCTATTTTTATCCGCGTGTATCTGTTTTTGATGATTATAACGGATGGGACAGGCTTGATTTTAACGACCGCCAGGAGTTTTATAACGACTTTAACGACTATAATTTAAGCGTTACCGTGCCTAAAAACTTTATTGTTTGGGCCACAGGAACATTGC
The DNA here is from genome assembly GCF_900105165.1 of Mucilaginibacter mallensis. NCBI lineage: Bacteria > Pseudomonadati > Bacteroidota > Sphingobacteriia > Sphingobacteriales > Sphingobacteriaceae > Mucilaginibacter > Mucilaginibacter mallensis. The sequence continues at coordinate 1,398,215 of NZ_LT629740.1, read as the reverse complement.
AAAACCCATCACAGGTATTACAACCCGAATACATTAAACGCCTGCAGCAATCCATGACCACGGATTCAACCGTACATATTGCTACGCCTGATGACCTGGCAAAGAAGAACATTACTGCGCAAAACGACCTGAATACCTGGATTTGGAAAGCCAATAATATAAGCGATATGGCAGTAGGTATCAGCGATCATTACAATTGGGATGCTGCCAGTACAGTGGTTGATGATGCTACACATCGCCGCGCCAGTATGCAGGCCGCTTATGCTGATGCCTCAACAGACTTTCACTCTGCTGTTAAATTCGGCGTACATACCTTAAACTGGTTATCACACAACTGGCCGGGTGTGCCTTATCCATACCCTAAGATGACCGCTTTCCAGGGTTTTGCTGATATGGAGTTCCCGATGATGGTGAACGACAGCCATACCGACAACATGCACGACGCTCAATTTTTGCAGGATCACGAGATGGCTCATACCTATTTCCCGTTCTATATGGGTATTAACGAAACCCGTTACGGTTATATGGACGAGGGATGGGCAACCACCTTTGAGTTTTTGATAGGCGCTTCTGAAACCGGCGAACAGCAGAATATAGAGAATTATAAAAATTTCCGTGTAAAACGCTGGATAAATGACCCGTCGACCAGCGAGGACCTGCCGATCATCACCCCTACCAGCGAACTAACCAGGGGTTATGGCAACAATGCTTATGTAAAACCATCGTTAAGCTACCTGGCTTTAAAAGATATGCTGGGCGATGAGCTATTCAAAAAAGCGCTGCATACCTATATGAATAACTGGAACGGCAAACATCCTATCCCATGGGATTATTTTAACTCCATGAGCACAGGATCAGGCAAAAACCTGAACTGGTTCTTCAATAACTGGTTCTTCACCAATAACTATATCGACCTTAACTTACAGAATGTAACTAAAGAGAATGGCGGTTATGTTGTTGCTATCCAAAACATTGGTGGCTTTGCAGTCCCTTTTGATATTAAGGTAACCTATACCGATGGCAGTACCCAAAGCTTCCACCAAACACCAATAGTTTGGCAAAATGATCAGAAACAGATAACGGTACACATAAAAACCACCAAAACCATCGAAGCAGTAACACTGGATGGCGGTATATTTATGGATGCAGACAGGAGCAATAACTCGTTGATATTTAGTATCAAGTAGCTTTTTTAGTATCAAGTAGCTAGTATCAGATATCAAGTACTTTTTTAGCTTCATTCTAGCATTATAAAACAAGAAAAGCAGCCGGCATAACCGGCTGCTTTTCTTTTATCTTGATACCTGATACTAGCTACTTGATACTAACTAAGCATTTTGAATAGAATTATTCCAATCATCAGCAGTGGATTTTACTTTTGATTTTGCGTGGTTAGCGGCATCTTCGCCATATTCCTTTGCGTTATCTACCGCGTTTTTAACTTTTGATTTTGCTGAATCAGCCAATTCTTCATGATATTCTGTGGCATCATGCACAGCACCGCCAAGTTTTGATTTTGCAGTATTATAGGCATTATTGCTGTATTGCTTTACTTCCTTAGCAGTTGCCTCTGCTTTGTTTTTGGCTGTATCAACCAAATCATTAATATAATCAGCAACACTTCCTCTTAATCCCTCACCACTATCCGGTGCTAATAATAAGCCAAGTGCAGCGCCTGCTGCAGCACCCACTAAAAGTGCTGCTATAATCTTTGTCTGATCTTTCATAATTTTTCTCTTTTAGTAGATGAATATTATGTTTACAACAGATTCATTGGCTGTATGTTTAGATTAATTTGTTAAAATAACAGGGCATAAAAAAAGCATCCGCCTTTTGGGCGGATGCTTGAACGATTGATGATTATTTATTTATATAATTAAATAACTTTTACATTTACCGCATTAAGGCCTTTTCTGCCGTTTTCTACTTCGAATTCAACTTTATCGTTTTCACGAATCTCGTCAATTAAGCCTGTAGAATGAACAAATACATCCTGACCACCATTGCTTGGTGTAATAAATCCGAATCCTTTTGTTTCATTAAAAAATTTTACTGTTCCTTCTTTTTGCATTATTTTATTTATTAAAGGCGGCAAGGTAGGTATAATAATTCATATACACTAATTGTTTAGTGATTAGTATGTTGACCCTGATGATTTCAAGGATATTAATATTAAAATAATGAATTTCGAATGATAAATGACGAAATAATACTGCGATGTTCGTTATTCAATATTTAGTGTTCGATATTATAAAATACCATTATTAAACACCCAACCTATCCCCTACTAATCCTATCAACTAAATTTATTTTGCGCATACTCACCTATATGCGCCTAAAAATCCTATTTTTAGCGCCTCAAAATTGATACATCAATATCAATGATTTATGGTAAAATTTATATAAAAAATGAAAGTTTTAAAATTTGGGGGAACATCAGTAGGAAGTCCTGAAAGAATGAAAAAACTGCTGGATATCGTTGATCCGTCCGAAAGGCAGATCGTGGTATTATCGGCAGTATCCGGTACTACAAACAATTTAGTGGAAATTGGCCAGGCTTACCTGGCCGGTGATAAGACCGGGGCAGCCGAACTTATTAAGAAGCTAAAGGATAAGTACGAGATTTTCATTAAGGAGCTATTGGCCAAACCTGAGTTTTATGCGCAAGGCAAGGAAGTGATAGATTATCATTTCGCGCTGCTGAGCAATTTTTCAAATGATCTTTTTACTACTATCGAGGATAAGGTAATTTTAGCACAGGGTGAGTTATTATCAACCACTTTATACCATGTGTATTTGAAAGAGATCGGTGTACCATCGATATTATTGCCCGCGCTTGATTTTATGAAAACCGATGAGGACAGCGAGCCTATAGTTGATTATATAACCGAACACCTTACACCATTGCTGGATAAATACCCGGATAATAACCTGTTTATTACCCAGGGTTACATTTGCCGCAACAGTTTTGGCGAAATTGATAACCTGCGCCGTGGCGGGAGCGATTATACCGCGTCATTAATTGGTGCAGGCATCCGCAGCGAGGAAGTACAGATCTGGACCGATATCGACGGTATGCACAATAATGATCCGCGGATAGTTAAAGGCACCAAGCCAATTGCCCAGCTATCATTTGATGAAGCCGCCGAGCTGGCTTACTTTGGCGCCAAGATATTGCACCCGCAAAGCGTTTTTCCGGCACAAAAATATAAGATCCCGGTTCGTTTGCTGAACACTATGGATCCGCAGGCAAAAGGAACGCTGATCACTAACGACAGCGAGAAGAATAGGATTAAATCGATAGCCGCGAAAGACGGCATTACTGCGATAAAGGTACAATCGAGCCGTATGTTATTGGCACATGGCTTTTTACGCAAGCTGTTCGAGGTGTTTGAGCGCTATAAAACATCAATTGATATGATCACCACCTCCGAAGTTGCCGTATCATTAACTATTGATGATACTACGCATTTAGAGGATATCACCAGGGAGCTTACCGCTTTCGGTTCGGTTGATGTGGATGTGGACCATACCATTATTTGCGTAGTGGGTGATTTCGGCGCCGAAAAGCATGGTTATGCCGCGCGTGTACTGGAAGCTGTAAAACATATCCCGTTAAGGATGATATCATACGGCGGCAGCGATCATAACATGTCGTTACTGATAAAAAATGAAGATAAAACCGAGGTATTAAGGAGCTTGCATAACAGGCTGTTTTAGCCCCTCTAAATCTCCCCTAAAGGGGAGACTTTAATAACAAATTGTCATCCTGAGTGACAGCGAAGGATCTTTAAAGCGGTGAATACAGCGGATAGATGCTTCGCTCCGCTCAGCATGACAAGAAGAAATACTTCTAATATCGAATTTCGGAATTTCGATTTCGGATTTAATTGAAGTCAGGTCTTTTGACTTTTTAATTTCTATTTTTGACTTTTTACAAATGTTTAACAACGATACAATAAACAAATTCCAATCCATAGAAACCCCATTCTATTATTATGATATGGGTATTTTAAGGCAAACTTTAGAGGCTTGTACCAACGCATCGGCTAGATATGGTTTTCATGTGCACTATGCCATGAAGGCTAATTTTAACCCGAAGGTACTTGATATGATACAATCATTTGGCATTGGTGCCGATTGTGTGAGCGGTAACGAGGTAAAAGCAGCCATTGAACATGGCTTTGCAAAAGAAAAGGTTGTTTTTGCCGGTGTAGGTAAATCCGACAAGGAGATAAACCTGGCGCTTGATGCTGATATCTTCTGCTTTAATGTTGAATCGGTGCAGGAACTATTCATTATTAATGATCTGGCGGCAGCCAAAAATAAAAAGGCTAATGTAGCTATCCGTATCAACCCAAATGTGGATGCGCATACCCACCATTTTATTACTACCGGCCTTGACGAAAACAAATTCGGCATAAACATTTGGCAGCTGCCTGATGTGGCCGATGCCCTGCGCAAATGCACTAATCTGCAATTCCTGGGTATCCATTTCCATATCGGTTCACAAATTACGGATATGGAGGTGTACAAGAGCCTGTGCACCCGTATTAACGAGATGCAGGATTGGTTTGAGGATCATGGCTTCCCGGTTAAGGTTTTAAATACCGGCGGTGGTTTAGGTGTTGATTATTACAACCCGGATACCAATGCCTTTAGTGATTTTGAAAGCTACTTTAATGTATTTAAGGACTTCCTGAACGTAAGGCCTGGTCAGGAGGTACATTTTGAACTTGGTCGCGCGCTGGTTGCTCAAAGTGCTTCGCTTATCTCAAGGGTGCTATACGTTAAAAATGGCTTGAAAAAGAACTTCCTGGTGCTTGATGCAGGTATGACGGAGTTATTACGCCCTATGCTTTATCAGGCTTATCATAGTATTGAGAACTTAAGTCAAAAGTCAAAAGTCGAAAGTCAAAATTTGACCCAGGACATAAAATACGATGTAGTGGGCCCGATATGCGAGAGCACTGATTGTTTCCGCAAGGATGTTGATCTGCCTGAATCATTCCGCGGTGATCTGATCGCTATCCGTACCGCCGGTGCATATGCCGAGGTGATGGCATCTGGCTACAATTTGCGTAACAGGGCGCAGTCGGTTTATTCGGAATAAAAACCCTGGGTGATATAACCCCGCCGCCCGTTCAAGCGTCCACGCTTACTTCGTACTAAAATAAGATGATTTTGAAGGGCTTTTAGCGTAGACGCTAAAAGCCCTTTTCATTCAAGCGTGGACGCTTGAACGGGCGGATGTTATTTAGCCCAAACCTTATTCTCCACCCTTATCCTCACTGTAAGCATTATCGCGTTTAGCACAGTAAAAATAACAGCTGTATAATACAGGTGGAACACCATCGGGATAATAACGATCTCACAGATCACGATAAAGTAATTAGGATGCTTAAACAGCTTATAAGGCCCTTTTTTAACCGGACCACTCCCCGGCACGCGGAATATTTTGGTGTTCCAGTATTTACCTAATGAGGATAGCGCCCAGAATTTAAAGCCAAGCAGTAGTATAAACAGCAGCAGGAAAACAAAATCCATTGACAAACTTGGGCGCAGTATATACTCCACAATAATGGAAATAATAAACAGCGTATGCAGCGCTACTATATATGGGTAATGCCCTCTACCGTACTCTATTGCACCTTCTGAACGCAGCCATTTTTCGTTACGACGGGCAATATATAGCTCAGATAGGCGCTGGGTGATGACAAATACGATGAAGGGTATGAAGTACATAGATGTGGTTATTTAATTTTATTAATTCCCCTCTTGAGAGGGGGCGTGTTGGCATGTGTAGTGGCAGGGGTGTGTTCATCGCTTGGCTAACACACCCCTCCGCCCCTCTCAAGAGGGGAATCGCACACAGCCAATGCTCTTTCTTAATTCTTCATTTCCAGCAACACCATCTCGCTCGAAAAACCCGGGCCCATGGCCATCATCAAACCAAAGCCATCATTAAAGCCTTCGCGCAAAAATTTCTCGAGCACATACAAAACCGTAACGCTCGACATGTTGCCATTATCGTTCATCACCTCGCGCGTTTTTTGCAAAAAATCGCCTTCAACAGGCAAGGCATCCTTATAGGCATCCAATACTTTTTTGCCTCCGGGATGAAAAATAAAGTTTTTGATATCGCTTAGAGTAAGGTTATGCTTTGTTAAAAACTCGGTGATATCATGCAATACATTTTCATTAATAAACGCAGGTATATCCTTTGAGAATAACACCTTGAAGCCCGTATCCTGGAACTCCCATCCCATTACTTCCAATGAATCATAATACAGTTTGCTGCTGGAATCAAAATAGGTTATTTTTTTATTTTCAGTATGATTATCGCCTTTTACTATACAGGCTGCTATCCCATCCGAAAACAGGCTTGAGCCTATAAAATTACTTTTGCTGTAATCGTTCTTTATCAGCGTAAGCGAGCAAAGCTCCACTGCTACCAGTAATACCACCGCGTCAGGATCGGCCTTTGCCATAGCGTTAGCCTTTGCCATACCCGATACCCCACCGCCGCAACCCAAACCCCACAAAGGCGAACGCCTTACATGCGGGTTAAGCCGCATTTTATTAATAATAAGCGCATCCATGCTTGGTGTTGCCAGTCCGCTGGTTGATACAAAAATAAGGTCGGTAATATCATCTTTGCTGATGCCTGCTTTCGCCACGCAAGCTTCAATGGCCTGCACAGAGTACTCCAGCGCGGTATTGATGTATTCAATATTACGCTCCTCGAAAGTGGTTGTACTGGTATAATAAGATATGGGCTTGCAAAAATTACGGGTGATGATCTCCGTATTGTCAAAGGCAAATATAAGCCGTTTGGTTTGCGGAAAATTAACCGAGAACATACGCTCTGCCTGCGCTTTTACTTCTTGTTGTGTGGTTTTATGGGGTAATTCTATTTTTGAGACGGCTATTATTGAAGGCATATAGTTTTATAATAAGTACGTAGCTTTTAAAATACCAGTTGCCTTCTTACTTTTTAAATAATTAAAAAACCGGGACTTAAACCTAATATACTAATACTAACGTCTAATAAGACATTAAAGTTCTTTTTTAATTATAGCAATTACTACTAATGGGAATAGTCGTATAAAATAAAAAGAGCCGGACTAAAAAGCCGACTCATATGGTAAATGTCAAATATCAAATATTGATTTAATCTTCCATGCTTTGACTCGACAGGTATCTGTCCAACGAGAGCGGCCCTGAGCCAAGGATCATAAAAACAAGTAATAAAGCTAATGCAATTATGGAAAGCCATAATTCGGTATTGATAGGAGATATCAATACATCGTTCATAAATACAGCACCTACAACAATTGGTATTTGTAAAATGCAGGTAAAACGGGTTAAAATACCCAATGCTATCATGATACCACCCACCATGTGGGCAAAGGTTACATAGTAAACCAATATCATTAATGCTGATGCGGGAAACACGATTGAATCCTGGGACTCGATGATCCCTTTTAAATCTGCCGTGTTATCCATAAAGGCCAGGCCTTTAAAGAATAGAAAGATACCGAGTGCAACCCGGACTACATCTAAAAGTTTGGGGTGATGGGTATCACCCCAATTTTCGATTCTGTGAACCAAATCCATAGCATACCTCCTTTTTATTTAATTGTTAAATTTAAATCAATTAAGGCAGACGTAGTACTAAACGGTTCGCATCTGGTTTGGTTTTAAAAACCGGATGTTCCCTCTTATTTATAACGAGCGCTTGGCTGCTCCCATGATGATATAAACATCAGCATACCCATCAGGAAAACCACACCACTGCTAAACACAAGCCATGGCACTGAATTAGCTCCGTATACATAAGCCCAGAACCCATCAGAATCCACTACGTTGTCAGTTTTTCCGTGATAGAAAACAACGCCAAATACAATCGCTGCTATGATTGATATGATCATTATAAAAATGCCCGCTTTTTTCATTATTATTCTTTAGTAGTATAAAGGTACAAAGTTAAAAATGTTTACCAATCATCATAAATAAAATTATACACTCCTATTCCTTCTTTTTTGCTTGCAAAAGAGAGGGTGGTCGAGCGAAGCAACGACCCGGTGAGTTAAATATGCCGTAAATGCATTTACAACGAGTTGACTCACCCCGACTTCGCTACGCTTGTCGACCCTCTCTGTCGCAAGCGACAAAGAGGGTTGCAACTTATACTTTATAACGCTTTTGGGGCTGTGAATATTATTCTTTCACCTTCGCTATGCGCGTTAAATTCAGGGGCATACATGCTTTGTACAGTGGCTATCCCGGTTGAGAAATCACCCGGTTGGGCAACGCGCAACTGGTATTCAAACACATAATTCCCTTTTTTTAAATAGCTGATGAAAAAGTTAGTGGCTACATCCTTTGTTACCTGGTAATAGTACAGGCCGTCCTGGTATTTATAGGCCGACAATGCGTCAACCGGTTCGGTACCTGCGGGGCGCATATCTTTTAACTGTACGTACTCAAAATCACGGCCCGATTGCAGGTAAACAACCACCTTTAGCAAGTCGCCTGTTTTGGGTTGATGTGTAGCATCAACCGCGGTAAGTACAGGACCGCCATCTGTTTGTTTAACAATAAAATACTTCCTGTCAATATGAATGTCAGTTTTTGATGGCGTTATCTTATCCAGTTGTTCCAGATATTGCCAGTGCAGCGCTCCCCAGCTGATGGATTTGCCATTATTCTTTATCTCCACTTTACCATAAGCAGGCTTTATTTGCTCATCGGCCCAACTGGTTTTAATATAACCAGTACCGGCATCGGCCTTAATATCGGGTTTTAATTCTTCAAGTGGTTTACCACCTAAGGTAATTGCTGATGATGAATTAGGCGACAACCAATCATCCTGTTTCATTAACAAAGCATAGCAGGCGGCAGCTGTTGCCTTGGTAGTTTTCCAGTCGCTGGTTTGTTTGCTGCGCAGCAGCCAGATCTTCATTTCCTCAACTGATTTTTGGTTATTACCTGCTTCGGTAAACAGCTCAATCATTAAACTTTGAGTTTCAATAGGCGATTGATACCAGAAATAGCCATAAGTATTTCTAGCCCAGCACATACCCAGATCATCTGATTGCTGCGCAGTTTCCTTTAGCGATTTAATGATGGCCTGTGCAACCAATGGCTTGCCATTACGCTGCATGGTCAAGGCTATTAATCCTTGCTCATAAATACTTTGCGATACCCATTGCTTTGCAGCACGGTTCAAATAGTTATTAAAAGCGCTTTTTACTGCCGTGCTCATTTGCTTGCCTGTATAATAACTAAGGGCATACCAGGCATGTATTTCTGTCGAACCTAATCCACGTGTTTCATACCTTGGTAATTTCTTGGCTGCCTTATCATCAGTCACTAATTGATCATCGAGATATTGGATGGCTTTATCACTTATTTCTTTCAGTTCCTGGTCTTTTTCCGTGGCGATATTTAGATGGAACAACTGCCCTATCCCTGCTATAATATGCTGGGTGATATACCTGTCGGCCTGATCGCCTGCAAACCAGGTGAAACCGCCATCCGGCAATTGCCTTTTTTGCAGTTTATCTAAATTCAGCTGCATTTCATTACTCATTTTATTAAGATCGAAAAGCAAAGCGATTCGTTTCTTTTGTTCAGATTCGTTTGCAGCATCCTGCAGCCATGGTGTTTCTTCCAGCAAGGTTGATTTTAGATCCTGGTTCTTTTCCAGGTTTGATAATAGCTCCGTGCTATTGGTATTCTTCCATTGATCGAACACCCGTTTTATTACCGGCATATGGTTTACCAAACTGGTAGCCAAACTATTGGCATAATAACGGCTAAACACCTGCTCCGAACACTCATACGGGAACTCCATCATATACGGCAGCGCCTGTACGGCATACCAGGCCGGGTTTTGAGTATATTCCAGCGTAAGTGTTTTACTTTTCAGGGTTGTGCTGGTATTGTTGATCAGTTTATCAAAAGTATAATCGCTGGTTTTTCCTGCCCTCACCATCATTGGCATTGATTCGGTTACCAGCATTCTGTTTGGTAAAACAGGCAGGGTATTTTCCTCGCCATCACTATAATTACCAGCATCGGCAGTAAGGCGGTAGGTTAAAGCATCCAAACCTTGCGGAACTACCAGTTTAAAGGATACACCTTTGTTCATGTTCGCTCCTATTTCAACCTGCTTGGTGCTATCTGCCGGGTTCAGCAACAGGTTAACCGGCTGCATGGTTAAGGCATTAAACAGTTGTATGGTCACTTTACCTTTCAGGTCGCCTGCCGTTAAGTTTGCTAACCTGGCCGATACTGTAAGCGTATCACCCTCACGCAAAAAGCGCGGCATATTGGCGTTTATGCTCAGTTGTTTTTGGGTGACTATTTCATTTTCGATATAGCCGGTTTGCAGTTGCTGTGTATGTGCAAATGCCTCGAAACGCCATTTAGTGAGTGATTGGGGGATAATAAAATCTATCAGTATCTCTCCTTTATCATTTGTACGTAATTGCGGGTAAAAGAAGGCCGTTTCATTAAAATTTTTGCGGATGATGGGCTGCCTCTGCTTATATGGGCTGGCCTTGAATTCCGATGTATCAGCTTTAAAAGCCTGGTCGCCATAATCATTTACAACCTGTACACCGGCAACTTTGCCATTTAGGGCAACTTCTGCCAATTGGGAACTGGTGCCACGTATCATGATCTTATTAGCATTACCAACCGGACCGTTTACCACTATACTTTTTTGTACGCCATAACCTACAACAACTACCTCGTTTAATCCACTTCCGTCCTGAGCTAATTTTAAGTTTAAAATTCCGGTTTTCGAGGTGGCTATCTCCTGTTTTAAGTAACCAACATAGGTAAACACCAACGTACCATTAATTGGCACCCGTATCTTAAAATAACCTACAGAATTTGTTGTAGTAGCTATACTTGTACCTTTAATAGTTACCGATGCCCCCGCCAATCCCGGGCCGCCACTACCTTCCCTAACATAGCCGCTTATATCATACCCATTTTTCACCAATTGAGCATTTTTCAAATAATCTTCCCGTAATTCATTATCTGCCTGTAGCCGTTGCTGATATTGACGGTAACCATTATTGTAATTCCCATAATAATCATAGCCAAAAAGGTTTAGCTGTTCATAATCCCGGCTTATGGTACTATAATTAAAGTTCGCATAGCTTACAGGCATTGTATTTAATGCATTTACAAATTCATAGCTATTCCATGCAAAATAATTGGGCTGATATTTTTGAGATGGATCCAGCGCATGGCTCCAATTTTGACTGGGGGCAATATCATCTAATGATGCATCATACAGCGATGCCACCATTTCAGTAGCCAGTTTTTCATTATTCGCACCGCTTACCTGTAGCTTCCATTGCTCCGCCTGACCGGGCTCTAACTTATTATTAAAGGTGAGGAATTTGACCTTCAGGTTATTATCCGGATTGGTAATGTATATTTTTTGATAGCTGCTATAGATCCGGTTATGATAAACGGTCAGGAACTGAACTGCCGGGTTTTTATCAGCAGCGGCTACCGGCACTTTTATGTTTTGCTGCCCATTATCAATAGTTATCCATTTTGATGAAATGAGCTTTGCCCCGTTGTAATATTCCATCAACACGTTTATTTTTTGATTCAGCCCAACCAAAAACTCTGCATTGCTGCCGGGTTTTACCGAGTTTAGTACAGGCACTACCCATTCATTTGTATTGCTTGCCTTTGGCGGATCAGCCATAAGGGTTACATACTTTGTAATTGAGGTGGTATCGCCTTTTTCGTTCCGCGCGCTTATCACCACCTGGTAAATGCCCGATGCCTGTTTCCTGAGCTGATCTAAGCTAATACTATCCCGTTTACCGGTATCCGTTTTTAAATTTACACTGCTGATGAGCTGCGCGCGTGGCCAGGTGGCCTCATTGTCTTCATTGCCGTAAGCATAATCGGGGAAATTAGCCTTAAAATCAGCTTTGCTTAAAAGATACTTATCCGGCGTTGTCCATAACCTGTTAATAAATAACTGGTCAGGATTCTTTAATGCATATATCTCAACCTTGATCTCTCCTTTTTCAGGCTGATTATTCAGATTACTGATACTTACCGGTACTTTATAAGTATCCTTTGCAAAAGCCCGGGCAGGTATATTATCAATGATCTTTATATCATTATTGCCTATGGTTACCGTGGTTTGCCCGGAGTGGGTTTCGTCGCTTTCATCGGTAACATCGGCATTTATGGTGTAGTTATAATTCTCAGCACTGGCACTTTCGCCGGGTATAGCTTTAAATTTTATGCTGTAATTTCCCTGGTTATCGGTTAATATGGTATCAGCCTTTATCTCGGTTGTTGGATTATTATAATTATACCGGTATGGCACACCGCGCTTGTAAGGCATAAACCTTATATTTTGCGATCGGGTGATATGATAAGTCACCCTGGCCTGCGATAAACCATAACCTGAAAATGCAGTTACCTTACCCTTTACCGTTACCGAATCATTAAGCTTATAGCTTTCCTTAACCCGCAAAAACTCCACCTGGAAAGTTGGGCGTTTGTATTCCTCGACCTGCACATTAATATCACCATCAGCAGTTTTTATACGAACTTCGCCATTCAGCATAGACTGCGGGATGATGAAACTACCACTGAACGAGCCAAACTCATTGGTTGTTAACTGTAATGAGCTCACCTGCTTATTGTTCACATCCATAAAATCAACTTCCTCTGCTTTACCGGGCATTATTTTGCTTTTGCCTTTTAAAGTTTGCAGTTGCAGTCCCTTAAAATAAATAGTTTGCCCCGAGCGATAGATCTGCCTATCGGTAAATAATACGGTTTTGTCCTCCGGCTCGTCGTCATTATCAGTTCTATCCTCAGCGCCATTAATATATTTTGATTGTTCGCTTAAAGTATCTCCCTTAAAAATAAATTTAATGGATAGGCCGTTCATTCGTGCGTATTTGGTGGAGATGAATTTGCCATCCCTATCAGTATTCCCGCTGTCGTTCAGATCTGTCCAGTAAGTATTTTTTGCTTTGTTATCATAAGTAGAAACCTTAGCATTTATCGAAACCTGCACCCCGCTTAATGGCTTGCCTGTTTCCCTGTCCATAACACGGATCTCGATATTATTATCAGGATTCTTTCTTGCTGTATACGCTAGGGAGCTTATCCTGAAATCAGCTAAGCCGGTTAATGTTTCATCATCTGATGCACCGTCTTTTATCAACAGCACATAGTTGCCCGCTGCTAATGCACCGAGTTTAAACTCCACCGAATGCCCGCGAAAATCACCCGGATCGGTCCATTTCAGATCCTGATTCTGCACCGCTTTAAGTTTCTTTAATAGGTTGATGCGATATTTGGGTAAGGTGCTGATGGTATCACCGGTGTTATAATCCTGTAATTGTGCCGCGGATAACCGGTAAACAAGCACATTGGCCGACGTAATATTTTTATAGGTCAGCAAGGCCAGCAATGGTTTACCGGGCATATTGATATTCTCAACAGTTGCCGATATTTCCTTTTGTTCGATACCTTTCATCAATACCGCCGCATTTTTACCCCCCAGGCTTTGCGGATAAGCTGATACCGCTTGTTTAAAATAGTTATAAGCTATAGTAAGGCTATCCAATCCCTGGTAATATTGGCCCTGCAATACCAATGCCTCTGCGCTTATGGGCTTTTTGGCAAATGTGGTGGCTATTTGTTTTAATGCCGACAGGTATAATGAATCTTTATGATTCACAGTTGACTTACTGTATAAAAACTTCAGGCGCTGCAGATCGATATCGGCTAAAGCTTCACCCTGGTGCATTTGCAAATGAAAGTTTGTTGCCTGCTGCAAATATTTTATGCTCTGATAATAGGTAGAAGCAGTATCGGTAGTTTTTACAGGTAAAGCAGCGAATGTGCGGCTATCACCAAAAAATGCAGCATCATTCAGAGAAAATGGCAATCGGGGTTTGGTTAGTGCCGGTTCATCGCTCAAATAAAAATCAAAGGCACGCTGTACCAGCATGTCATATAATGTTGGGCGCAGGTAACGGGTTGCGGTATCACCCTGTAATACGCCATCAAGTACGGTAATAGGCGTAGCTTGCTCCTGTCTGGCATCCGCCAGTGATAGTTTATATAAACCGCTCGTTTCGTTTATAATGGTTTTGAGGTCCCATTTATTAAAATCGGTATCGGGCTTTAACAGCTGACTACGCTGGGTAAAACGGTAACGGTTTTGGTCGTAATATTTCCAGTACATTTCGGCCAGCAGCGATTGTAATACCGGTTTGGCCGGATATTTTGCCTGCTGAACATCTTTTTTCAGCCTGCTGATAATAGCAGGATAGGCGTTCTCTTCGAGGTATGACTGGAAAGTCATGCGGTAAATAACAGCTTTAATTTGTTGCGGGGTATTCTTATTCTGCCGGGCCAGTTTTTCCAGTTCGTCAACTTCCTTAAGTGCTGATTTGGGTAAGCCAACGCCAGCCAGCGAATCTATACGGTTGCTGATAGTTTGATATTTATCCTGTGCACGGGCATTGGTGATGAAAAACAACAAGCCAGTTATCAGCATTATTTTCAGTGATCTTAGATAGGATGAGGACATATAACCCAAGGTTTAAAGTGTTAAATAATAGTATCTGAATAATTATAGTAACAGGATGCACAACCCGTTAATTTTCCATAATTAAATTTTAATTATTTTTTATCTGATTGACAGAATCAATTTCAAGGCGAATTTGTTTTACAATATCGTAACAATAAAAGCAATACCTTTATACTAATAAAACAAAAACCACATCATGAAAACGAACATCGGAATCTCTGACGAAAACAGGAAAGCAGTTTCAGATCAGCTAACCAAATTACTGGCTGATGAATTTATTTTATACACCAAAACAAGAAATGCGCATTGGAATGTTGAAGGTCCCGACTTTCATACCATGCACCTGTTTTTTGAAAGCCAGTACGAGCAATTGGATGAAATAATGGACAGCGTTGCTGAACGTATCCGCAAAATAGGTCATTACGCACCGGCTACGCTTACCCAGTTTTTGCAGCTTACCCACTTAACCGAAAAAGGTGCCGATAAAAATGACAGTATGAGCTTCCTGAAAGAATTACTGGAAGACCATGAAAGCATTATTGAGTTTATCCGTGGCAATATTAACCCTATAGCAAACGATTTTAATGATGCCGGCACCAGCGACTTTTTAACCGGACTGATGGAAACACATGAAGGCATGGCCTGGTTCCTACGTGCGCACTTTAAATAAGATTTTTTTAGTCGATAGTCCTGAGTCTGAAGTCTAAAATAAATTTAGTGTTTTTGACTTTGGACTCGGGACTATCAACTTAAGACTAAACTCAAGCCGATGCCTTGTTATTTTGTGCCGACAGTATGTCTTTTATCTTATCATTCCCCTCAATAGTCCTTAGACCCTCTTCGTAGCCTATCATATAAATCTCATCGGCTGCATCGGTATCAAATATGCCATAGCCCCCTAAGCCATGCGGTTCAATCACTACATCGCACAGCATTTTGTGGGTATTAAGATTAGAGTTAATGGCTATCATAGCGGCCCTGTCGACCAAACTACCGAAAGATTTTATCTCGGTAACAACCGGCAAATGGTTACATGATGAGCCTATAATCAGGTCGCAATTGCCTATTAAAGGTTCAACCGGGAAATTGTTGAGTATACCACCATCAACATACATATGGTCGTTTATAATAATAGGCTTAAAAATACCTGGTAAACAGCAGGATGCCAGTATCGCTATATCAAGCTCGCCCTCAGTAAAGTAAACCAGGTGCCCCTCGCCCAAATCAACTGACGATATGGTAACGCGTATTTTAAGCTCCTTAAATGAATTATGCGGAATATATTTGTTAATCAGAAATCTGGCATTTAATATGGACAGCAAGCCACTGCTCCCAAATGCAGGGCGCAGCATTTTGAACAGTTTGGCATCTTTTATCATCTGCAATATCTCTTTAGGCGCATAGCCTGCGGCGTAGAAGGCCGCGCCAATTGCCCCGGCACTTGTACCCGATAT
This sequence comes from Mucilaginibacter mallensis, assembly GCF_900105165.1. NCBI lineage: Bacteria > Pseudomonadati > Bacteroidota > Sphingobacteriia > Sphingobacteriales > Sphingobacteriaceae > Mucilaginibacter > Mucilaginibacter mallensis. The sequence goes on along the minus strand of NZ_LT629740.1, from coordinate 1,382,150 downwards.
ATGCGAAAACTCAATCCCACGATCAATCAGCGCCTGCATCACACCCAAATGCGATACCCCCCTTATACCTCCGCCCGACAATGCCAGTCCTATTTTTTTAGCTTTATGTTGATCCGCACCAGTGTTCATATTTTATTTTAGGTTATATAGGCCATTATTGTGCCAATGTATATAAAATCCCGCTTATTTTTCGGGGTAAATGAATACTGAGTTCTCAAAAAAATTGGCATGAATAGTTATTATTCAGTATTCTTGGCGAATAGCGTAATTGCACCATGCCAGTTCAATTTTCATTTAAATAAAATAGAGCCTAACAATATGACTCAACCAACGCCCGAGATCCTCAAAACCAAACAACATTTCGAAATACTGGATGGCTTAAGGGGCGTAGCAGCTTTAGCTGTGGTGTGTTTTCATTTTATGGAGATAGTGTATTCAGATTATAGCCAAAACTTCATCGGGCATGGTTTCTTAGCGGTCGATTTCTTTTTCTGTTTATCCGGCTTTGTTATCGGCTACGCTTATGATGATCGTATTGGCAAAATGGGTGTTTGGGAGTTTTTTAAATCGAGGTTGATACGGTTGCAACCTTTAGTTATCATGGGTTCGGTATTATGCTTGTTGACTTTTCTGTTTGATCCCTTTAGTACTTATGCCGGTTTATATGGAGCTGGCAAAATCACGCTGATATTTTTGAGCTCTATTTTAATGATCCCCTTACCGATAATGCCCGAACGCTATTTTAACCTCTTCTGTTTCAATGCCCCGGCATGGTCGTTATTTTGGGAGTATGTTGCCAATATTTTTTATGCTTTTCTTCTTTTCAGGATTGGCAGGCGATTCCTGCTTTTATTAACCGTGCTCGCGGCCATGGCGCTCTGCTATGTTTGTTACCGGGCAAACTCGTTGATGGGTGGCTGGAGCGGTGGTACCTTTTGGGATGGCGGCGCGCGCATCTTCTTCTCTTTTTTAGCCGGATTGCTTGTTTACCGTTCTAACTGGATCATTAAAAACAAATTAGGCTTTATCGGGATAGCTATATTGCTGGCATTAGCCTTTATTATGCCTGTTTCAAAATGGAATTGGTTAAGCGAGCCCATTGCAGTAATACTCTATTTCCCGCTGATTGTTGCCTTAGGCGCGGGCGCTGCATTAACCGCGGGTTTTAAAAAGATCTGCGTTTTCTTCGGCAAAATATCATACCCGCTTTACATGACTCACTACGCCTTCATTTGGGTATTCGGCAATTATTACAGCACCCACAAACCGGGTGGCATTCAATTAGTTATTATTATAACAACATCTATGCTGCTTTTAGTTGGCATAGCTTATCTGGTGATGGTGGTTTATGATATACCGGTGAGGAAGTATTTGAGTAGTAAAAGGAAGCAGGCTCTATAGTCGGAGACTATGAGCATAGTGGTCCGAAGTCAGAGACTCCGGACAGCGGGGTATACGCTGATTTAATGACAGAAATACCCGTATTCTAAGACTTTTCAAAATCTTTTTTCGATTTTTTTATCATTATTATTGAGCAGGTTTAGCATACATTTTTTCCATACCACGTATAAAGGAGATTAACCCAACATCCATGTGATCAAGATCGTTGTAAACTATTGTCGACAATTTTAATTTGCTTATATGCTTATTATCAAGTTGTTTTGCCATATTTTCCACCGGTTGAATAGTCCATTCTTTTGGCGTTTCGAATGAGCCAACAGACAAAAAAACACTTACCGTGTCTTTAAGCAATGTTCTTTTAAGCTGGTCCGGTAACTTGAATAGATAATTATTATTATACCATAAGGATGGACTTGCGGATACAAACCCTTTAAAGTCGTTCCTTTTTCCGCTCATCTGCTGTTGAAATGCAAATAAGGAAAAGTAACCACCAAACGAGTGCCCCAGCAAGGTCCTGGTATTCATTTCGGTTCTGTAATTCGAATCTATTTTAGGAAGCAGGTCGTTAGTTATAAATTGATAATAACGTTGCCCGCCACCCGGTGCTTTCATTTCATCAGATGGTATCGCTTGGGGATAAAGATAATCCCGCACTCTTAATGAATTCATCAATTCGAAAGATTTATATCCTACGCCTACCAGTATTAATGGAGGTAATAAACCTCCTTTTTCGTACTGGTGCACAATGGGCGCCAGCATAGGAAAATAAAAATTTGCATCAGTTAATAACACTACCGGGTAACGTTTTTTAGGTTCCTTCTCATAATTTAAAGGTAACTGAACGGTAATGTAAAAGGTATCTTTTACGCTGTTTGAATAACAGGTAAATTCCTTAATTGAGGAGGATGATTCTTTTTTTGGGGTTGTATGACTATCCCCGCAGCCGGATATTACCAATAAAAGAGAAAGCAGATTGATAATAATTGCAGATTTAAGTTTCATGTTTATAGGTAATTTTTATAACTGTGGATGCGAAATCACTACTAACGACAACGCATTTTAAGAATTTAACACTCTTTAACAAGTTGGTAATTAATAAATTAAATCAATCGAATTATGTTTACCAGTATAGCTAATCCAAATGAATTTGCAAATCCCCCCCGCTATCCGAAGTTTCCAACTTCGGATCACTATGCCCGTAGTCTCCGACTACATTCAAGCCCCCTTAGGCAATTCCACATAAAAAGTTGTTCCGTTACCGGGATGACTTTCATACCAGATTTTGCCGCCGTGGGCCTCAACAATTTGTTTGGAGATGGCAAGGCCAAGGCCAAATGGTTGTTCGCCGGCTGTTCCGGGGCGTTTGGAGTCGGTAAACATATCAAATATCTTATTACCCATTTCCTCGGGGATGCCTATACCATTATCCTTTACAGCAATAATTACTTTTTCAGGAACAGATTCAAGGCTGATGTGAATTGTTGCCCCGGTGGGGCTGAATTTAATGGCATTTGCAATTAAGTTACTCACTACGCGCCATAATTTTTCGCGACTGGCAGCAATAGTAACCGGTAAACTATCCAGCTTGAGCTGCTGCCCTTTGCTGCTGGCTTTATTTTCCAGCAGATCGACACAATAATGCAGCATCTGGTCAAGGTCAACCATTTCCATTTTCAGTTCTTCAGTCCGGGTATGTACCTGCAAAAGATCACTCACCAATTCCAACGAATTATTGCCCGACGTTCTGATCATTTCAAGCATCATGCGGTCTTCTTCCGGGTATGAATCATTATCAAGCATCAGTGCAGCAAGTGAGGTAATAGCGCCGATGGGGTTGCGGAGGTCGTGCGCTACTATCTTCATCATGCGCGAGTTATCGGCCTGGCTTTGCTCCAGTGCATCCAGGGTCCCTTTCATTTGCACATATTGTTCCTGTACCTGCCTGTTAAGGAGCCTTGTTCGCGCTAATGTGCGCTTTATCACTACAATTATAGTTATAGCAAGCAGGCAAACAACTGCCGCCAGTATTAGCAATACGGTCTGATATTTTGACCTAACGGAAAGCGACCTGATTTGTTGATCTTTATAGACATAATCCAGGTAATCTATGCTTGATGCGTTGTTCAGCTTTGCCTGCTCATCATTAAGCGCTACCAATTGCCTGCTGTAAGTGGCGGCCTGCAAACTATCATGGTGCAAGGTATAAAGATCGAACAGTTTGCGGGCCATGATCTGGCTGTAGATGAGATAACCATTTTCGCCTGCCACAGTCAGTCCGCGCTGGTAATATCCGGCTGCTTTTACAGGGTCGCTTGTTGCCAGCTGATCGCCCATATCTATCATCATATCCATACTCACATAATACAGATTATGCCTGATGGCCGCGTTTATTGTACTATCAAGCAGTGCCAAACCCTTTTCACGGCTGCCGTGGCTGATCATATCGTCGGCAACAAGTTGATCAATTGCAATTAAGGTTCGTTGATCGTGGTATTTTGCAGCTATACTTTTTGCCCGGGCAATATAATAACCCATCGAATCGCGGTTAAACTTGGCGGGGTATTCCAGCAGGTAATTGTAAATAGTAAGCGACATGATAGAGTCCTGCCTTAACTTACGGCCTAAGCTCAACGCTTCATTAAACTCCTGTATGGCCCGCTGATCCTTCCCTATTTCCTTATAAACCATGGCAATGTTCATTAAGGATTCTACCACGTTAACCGAATCGTGCAATTGTGTATAATTTCTGAAAGCTTCGTCGTAGTAGCGCAGGGCAAGCTGCACATTCCCTTTAATATCAAACACCACGCCCAGGTTGTTTATGGCATCCGCCTTACCTTTAACATAATCCAGACGGTTAGCTATCTGCCGGGCTTTGGCCGTGTATACAAATGTGCTATCAATGTTTTTTTCGTAGAGGAGCATAGCCAGCCTGTTGAGGGCATCAACATAACGTGAGCTGTCGCTAATATTGTTTAGCGATTTCCTGATGTTGGTAACTTCAACTGATTGGGCATAGCTTGCCAGCGTAATCATCATAAATATTGCAACAAGAACCGTTTTACACCTCATAACTATACCACTTATGCCAGCACATATTACTCATACTAAATGATATTAGCAAATGGAATACGGTTAATGTCAGGAAGATAGGTGTTCGGAAGATTTATTTTCTTACGAATATAGAGTGTGGGGTCACCCTGAGACACTCGAAGGGTAAGCGTAAAGGCCATTACCCGCATACTTCGAGTGCCTCAGCATGATTCCCTTTTTTTATCTTCTGAACACCTATGATATCAGGACAAAAAAATAATTATTGAGCAATAGGATGTTATAATTAAACGAATACCGAGTGCGGAAGTTAAGCCAATACAAAGCAACCCCGTCTTTCAACAGTATTTATGTACTTCAGTATTCGCAGTAATTATCCAGTGCCGGATTATTCAGCCACCAGGTCGCCTAATGAGATGTGCAGCAGTGCACAAAGTTCGTGCAGCCCATCCAGCGTCAGGTTGTAGGTATGCCCCAGCCAAGCCCTGAGCGGCAGGATCTCCCTGCGCATCAATCCTTTGAAATGTTGACGCGTCCAACCGTTCTGTCGCAAAAGGGATTCGATGCGTTCAGCGATCAGTTTGCGGTTATCAGTATGCGCTATATCCGCAGGGCTAAGCCTTACCAGGATAGTATCGAGCAAGGAAGGGCGTTGGGCTGTTTCCATAAGTTCAAAATTTAGCGTGGTGAATCCTTAAAAATAGTTAATAGCTATCCAAATAACAAATAGGAAATCACAATGTTTGCTGATAATGACCAAAAAATAACAATTGGCCCTTTCTCCGTATAGTATATTGGCTATTTAGCAGATTTCCACTATCCGCAGTTTTCAAATTGGAGACTCTGCCTGCAGGTCTGTTTATATCGAAATTTGAAGTTGGGTTTAAGGGAAATCGATTTTCTCGGGAACTATTTTTGGATTGATAATTATCTCACTTGCCAAATGAACTGAATAATTATTTGCAAGATGATATTCCTTAATATACCATTTGTTTTTATTTAGAATTCCGTAATCATCAAAAAGCTGTACTTGTTTTAAAGGCATATTTAAGCCCTCACCTGAAGCCTTCAGTATTGCTTCCTTTTTAGTCCAGCAACTATAAAATTCACTATAGGGGTCAGTAGCGTTGGTAATATTCAGCCACTCATCAGCGGTAAACTGGCTTTCAAAATGTCCTAAATTTATTGATTTAACCTCCTCTATATCAATCCCAACCTTATCTTCATTACTTAATACACATACGATAAAAGCACCTGAATGCGAAAGATTAAAATCAATATTGCCTTCGATGAATGGCCGATTAAATGAAGTATACTGCAGATCATCAAATGTAAAAGAACTGAAGCCGCAATTTAAAAGTGCTGCTTTTAAAAGAAGTTTGCCAAACAGGCTTGCATATGCATCCTGCCACCGCCTGAATTTTAATACCTTATTTTTTAGAGATTCGGGTAATTCATCTAAATAAGTATTAAACGCGGTTTCGTTTCGGGGAAATGAAATGTCAGTATAAAAGATCCTTGTCATTTGGCAATTTATAATAATAATTCCCGAAGGATTTCAACTCGGTTTTACCGGACTGCCTGCCCAATTAGTCCCCGGTGCAAGCCGTTCCCCCTTCATGATTAGCGATAGCGCCTCTACGCAGGTGTCATCGCCTATTTCACTATCATATAAAACAATAGTTCCCGCGCCAATCGTGCTTCTTGCACCTATTTTTACCGGGCCAACCTTCATCACGCGGTCTTCAAACAAATGTGTTTGCGGGCCACAATCGGAATTCAGGGCAGCGTCGTCACCGATGGAAACCATATCGAATTCAGTAATATCAGTTGTGTTCATCCATACACGTTTGCCGGTTTTAACACCCAGCAGCCTAAGCAATAAGGGCAGCCACGGGGTTCCTTGCATATAAAACAACAGGAATGGTACTGATAGCGCCTCATAAGTTGACGTGATGGCCTCGCTGCGCCATACTGTCCAGGTCCACATAGGCTTTTGTAGGGGTTTGTATTTGCCTACAAAAAGCCATTTGAGCAATACCGTTAACAAAAACGCCGGCAGACCCATATAAAACAGGTAATAGAACGGAAAGAGTAAAATGATCTTCCACAAAGGCTCCTGCGTAACAAGATCATGCCCATAGGCAATAAACAGGATAGATGAGCAAATAATAGCGCTTTCAGGCAAAATAGTGCGGATAAACTCTACCGTTCCACGAGCCAGTCTACGAATAAATTTTGGCTTAGTGGTAAGCGCTGCATTAAAAACATTGCTTTCCTGCCTGCGCGGTAACCTGATGGCGGGCGAACCAAACCAATCGGAACCACCAATTCCGGACATTTGCTCCTGATCAGGCGGAACGGATAGTACCCCGATAAGCATATCGCTTTGCAGATGGTAGCCCTGAGGAATAAGCGCGCTATTACCCACAAAACTGTTGCCATCTATCACAGTTTTTTCAAGTATAAGCTGCTGACCGCGTACATCAGCCTCACCAAGCGTTACAGCATCGGCAACAAACGCGCCGTCGCCAATTTCAAGTAGCGGATGCGTTACGCTGCCTGCTGTTGATATTTCTGCGCCTTTGCCAACTTTTGCACCAAGTGCACGGAAAAAACCGGAAATAAACACCGTAGCGTAAATAGGATGCAAAACAACCAGGTTGATGGAAAGCACCTGGTCTGCAAACCATTTGCGCACATACGCCATACTGTATATGGGATATTTACCGGGTTTCAGATCATACTGCAATATGCGGGTAATGATAATTGTTTCTGCGGCAAACAGCATTATATACAGCAGGGCCAGCAATGGTGCAGTCACCATGTAATTAAAATTATAGTCGGCCGCGGCATCATCCAGCTTATTTATGGTGATGATAGTTGGCAGCAAAGGTAAAAGGATAATGAGCGGAAATGCTTGTATGCAAATCATGAACAAGGTATTATACTTTATACGATCCTTGCGTGATACCACTAAAGGCTGAGGCAGGTCTTCTATCTTTTTCTTTTCTTTTAACTGAGCGGGGCTCCCGCGCCATACCTCGGCTTCTGCTATAGTTTTACCGGCCTGCAAACAACTCAGGTCCTGCAGTTCGCCCCAATCTGCTATCACACTATCGCCCGATACTATTGAACTGCTGCCAATATAAGCATGATCGCCAATAGTTATTTTACGCAGTTTAAGCATACCATCTTCCACAAAGGCGTTGTTTAAATGCGTTTTTGAGCTCAGACTGGCATCGCTGCCAATGGTAATGAGATCCTCTGCTCCAAACTCAAAACTGCTTATCTGCGCATCGGGTGCTATTTTCATTCCCAGCCAACGAAGATAGACGGGATATAAAGGTGAACCACTTAGAAACTGTGCGGGCAAGAGACGCTGTATACTCTTTACAAGCCACCACCTGAAATAATAACTCCCCCACAGCGGGTAATCGCCTTCTTTCATCTTGCCTATCAATAGCCATTTGCCTGCAATGCATACAAGTGTAAACAAGGGCGGTATCAGCGCGAAAAGCATTAAAGAAGTAACAATGGAATAGCCAAGACTGCCGGTTTCCTCATTAACATAATAATAGCCCAGGTAGGGAATAAATATCTGGAAAGCGAGCAGCCCGTATATAGCCAGTAACGAAACGGATTGTGCAGCCCAGCACAACAGATAACGCAACTTGGGCACTTTATTAAAGATCCGTTGTTTTGATGGTTGTTGTGCCTGCTGTTCTTCTTCCCAGTGAGCAATCAGGCTGCTTATGGGCCGATGAAGATAAACATCTTTTAATGCTACATATGGTAGTGCAGCCTCACGCCTTAACTGCGAAACAAATGCTGCAGCTAACAATGAATGACCGCCGAGATCATCAAAAAAATCCATTGAAGGATCAATATCGCGGCTGGGGAACACGTTATGCAAAATAGCCATTACCTTATCACCTACCGGGGCATCCGCGTCAATAACAATATCTTCCAATTCATTTTCAAGCTCATCGGGCACAGGTAAGGCTTTGCGGTCTATTTTACCACTTGGCAGGCGGGGCATTTCGCGCAGGGAAACAATATTGCCCGGTATCATGTATGCAGGCAGTGTTTTAGAAAGTTCCATCCTAAGCAGCTTATCATCAATACAGACTGAATCCTCCATCATCACATAGCCAACAAGGTGATCCCGGTCGTGACTGTCTTTTTTTATACCAACTGCTGCAGCGCTGACTCCAGCAAGCATGTTCATCCTGCTTTCTATTTCGCCCAGCTCAATACGATAGCCCCGCAGTTTTACCTGGTCATCCATCCTACCCTGTAGTTTCACCGCTCTGTTTTTAAGCATGATAGCAGCATCCCCGGTACGATAGACCATATCGCCGGGCAAAACAGCTAACGAAACAGGTTTTGGTATAAATTTTTGCCGGGTAAGTTCGGGCAACCCAATATAGCCTTCCGAAACACCTGGCCCGGTGATGACCAGTTCGCCGGGTTCACCAAGCGGCATCAGGTTCATATCAGCATCAATCACTGCCAAATTGTAATTCGGCAGCGGATGACCAATCACAATATCGTCCTCTTCCGTCAGCTTTGCTATAGTAGCCGTAACGGTAGTTTCTGTTGGGCCATAGCTATTATAGAATGCTAAGCCATTGCCTGCCCATTTGGCCAGCACCTGCGGTGTACAAGCCTCGCCACCGGCATTAATGAGCCTTAACGATGGCACTTCATTATGCATAACTGCCAATAAACTGGGCACAGCATGCAAAATAGTTATATTTTCCTTTTGCAAAACCGAGCCCAGCTCGTCAATGGATTTTGAAGTAGTATTGTCTGCTACCCATAACGTGGCCCCGGCAAAATAACTTAGCCAGGTTTCTTCACACCACATATCAAACGATACGGAAAATCCCTGGTAAACTTTGTCGGTGGCAGTAACGTTGAATACATCCTGCTCCGCCCTTACCAGGTGGCATATTTGTTTGTGGCCGATAGGTATACCCTTGGGTTTACCGGTGCTGCCCGAAGTATATAAAATGTAGGCCATATCCTCCGGTTCAGGAGATATCAACTCATTTTTTGGTATTGAAGATAGTATAGCGGTTGTTTCCTCATACGTGGGGATTTGTAAAACAGGGCACGCTACATTCAAAGCTTCCATGCTAAAGCATGCCGAGGCGCCTATCTCTGTAAGAATCATTTCAAGCCGTTCAGCAGGTGTTTCACGGTCCACAGGTACGTATGCAGCACCTGATTTTATAATACCCAGGATAGCCGCGTGCAATTCAAGCCCCCGGGGCCACCAAATGCCAACTGTGCTTTTACGGGTAATGCCGTTATTAACCAGGTGCAAAGCGATGGCATCACTCCATTTATCGAGTTCGGCATAGGTTAGCTGCCTGTCGTGAAAAATAAGCGCCGTGTTACCGGCAAAATGTTTCACTGAATTTTTAAATAGATCAACAAGTGTTTCGTTGCTTATCAGATCAGGTCTGTATGATCCAAAGGCAACACTTAAATTACTCATAACTGGCAGGATTCTTTCCAAATTTAGACCATATGCGGCATACAAGGTTTATGCAACAGATCATAAAATATGTAAAGCTTTTATTACACACTGGTAGACAAGTATTTAAACATTGATAAAATTTAATTAATTTATCAAGATACCAGGGGCTAGTGTCGTGTCAATCATAAAACGTCGCTAGTCATGAGCCTAAAGTTTTGAGTCAAAATTCAAAAAGAACGAAATCTGGCTTTAGACTTACGACTAAAGACTGTTGACTTAATACTGGATTATTACAGCTAAAATAAAACTCATGAAAAGGCAACAGGCAAAGTGAACCAAAAAGTTGTACCTTTTCCAATCTCGCTTTCAACGCCGACCTGGCCGTTGTGCATTTTGATGATTTCCGCGCAAATATAAAGTCCGAGCCCCAGCCCGGTATATTGACTGCCACTATTATCCACACGGTAATAACGATCAAACAGAAACCGCAGCTTTTCGGGTGGAATGCCAGGCCCCTGATCACTGACCGATACTTTGGCCATGCCGTTTATCCGTTCAATATAAACGATGATCTCTTTTGAATCAGGAGCATACTTGATAGCATTGGTAATAAAGTTGATGACAATTTGATCAATACGTGAAGTATCCGCATAAACTTCAACAGTCATATCGCCTTCAATTTTAATAGTATAAATACCCTCTGTCTGTATATATTGGCAACATTCAATAATTATTTTTGAAAGGATGAAGTTTTTTGGGCTCATGTGGAGCTGCCCATCATTAGCCTTGCTGGCATTTAAAAGGACCTCAATCAGTACATTTACTTTATCCAGACTTTTATTAGCCTGAACGATCAGCGGCGACATCCGGGCGGAAGGGCTCCCCTTCATCCGGTTCAGCAACTGTAAAGACGCTTTCAGGCTGGTGATAGGTGTTTTAAGCTCATGACTGGCAATGCTGATAAAATCATCTTTTTGCTGCTGCAACAGCCGTAGTTCTTCAATGTCGGTGGCTGTGCCTATCCATAGCTGTATTTGGTCTTTTTCATCCTTTATCGGCATTAAACGCACCAGATGCCAGCGGTACAGACCATCTTCCCTTTTACCACGGAGCTGAAATTCGCCACCATTACCCGCTTGCCTGATCATCCCAAAATGAGCCACGCTCTTTTTCAGGTCATCCGGATGGATGACTGATTTTAATCCGGACGCATTTGTCTGCTGCTGGCCTAATCCTGTATAATCATACCAGCGTTGGTTGTAGAAAATAAATTCACCACCCGCGGTATTTGTCCAGGCAATTTGCGGAATAGTTTCCATCATGTTGCGGAAGCGATGTTCACTTTCTGTTAAAGCTTTTGTACGGCGGTTTACCCGCTCCTCCAGTTCCTGGTTTAACTGCAATAACTCACCGTTAATGGTTTTTACTTTTTCCTCTTCTATAAGTAGCAGCCCGTTTGCGCGGTGTAATTCCTCTTTTTGTGAATGTAAATTAGCCGACAGCACAATAAGGTCCTGTGCACGGTTTTCCTTTTCTTCGTTTTGAAAGGTGAGCTCCTGGTTGGCCAGGATAAGCTCTGCTGTTTGCACTTTTAGCTTTTCATCTGTCAGCGTCTTCTCTTTTCTAACTTCCGTATCATTGAGCGCCCGGTTGATCTTGTTCGACAGGGAGTGTATATTATGGAGATGTTGACCACCCTGTTTCGGGCCAAATTGACCCAGGGGTTAGCTGACTTTTGGGTTGCAGCAAATGCTATAAAAGCATGTACAAAAATAGTTATTTAAAAGGTAATTTCATTAATGGCTGTTTTCTGGTTCAACATTACGTTTTCTTCTCATAGATTCTCCCTTTAACTCGATGCGGTGTGCATCATGAACGATCCGGTCAAGGATCGCATCAGCAACCGTTTTTTCACCGATCACTTCAAACCATTTGCTCACTGGCAACTGCGAAGTGATGATCAGCGAGGTCTTACCGTGCCTGTCCTCAATGATCTCCATTAGCGCAGCCCTGCTTTGTGCATCAAAAGGCTGGATACCAAAGTCGTCGAGTATGAGCAATTGCTGTCTTTCGATCTTAGCCAGCTCTTTCATGTAGGAGCCGTCCGCCTTGGCCATCTTCAGTTTAGCGAACAGTTTGGGTGTACTGGTGTACAATACCCGGTAGCCCAATACACAGGCCTGGTAGCCCACAGCAGAAGCAATATAGCTTTTACCGATACCGGTACTGCCGGTGATCAGCAGGTTCTCGAAGCGGTCAACAAACGTACAATCTGCCAGGCGCATGATCTGGTTGCGGTCGATACTTCGGTCGGCATGATAATGAACATCTTCAATTGAAGCTTTATAGCGGAACCGGGCATATAGGATCGTGCGTTCGATACGCCTGTTCTGCCGGTCGTCCCATTCTGCATCTACCAGGTGGGCCAGTAGTTCATCTGCCGTGTAATCGTTTGTTTTACCGGTTTCCATACTGCTTTTAAAGGCATGGAACATGCCGAAGAACTTCATCTTCCGCAGTTTGTCTAAGGTGCTTGTGTTCATGTTATTGTTGTTTTAAATGGTTATTTGTAATAGTCTTTTCCCCGGATATTACCATGATCAGGCATGGGTAGCTCATCGGCAAATATGCTTTCCTCATAGTTGTCCATCTTGTTTTCCAATATGGTTTGTATCGTTTTATAGCTATAAAGGCCATAACTGAGCCCTCGCTGACAGGCCATTATTAACCGGTCATTCCCTGCTTTTTTTGCAAAGCCAAGTACCCCCAGGCAGGATTTGTAAGCCTGTTCGGGGTGTTGTTTACGCTCCAGTATCTGAAGGATATATAGCCTGACATCCTCATGAATGGAGGCCGCCCAATTGAGGAACATATCTGGTGTCCAGTCACTTTTAAAGCGGTGAGCGCTGGCCATGTGTTCTTTGTCAGTAGTATAACCATAGGGGTTCTTTTCGCGCGGGTGCAAAGCGATACGCTCATAATTGGAGTAGATCTCTACAATAGTGCGGGAGTATAATAGCTTAACCCGCTTGCCGATGAAGCGATAAGGCACACTGTAATAGTGTTTATCAGGGCCGAGATTGACATGGCCATTCTTGATCACCCTGGCATAAAAGTGTTTTTTGAACTGGTAACGCAGGACAGGTAGCGGTGCCAGGGCCCCACGCTCGATCTCTTCAAACTGTAGTATCCTGCTATAATTGCGACCCTTAAGCAACTGGCTGTTATGGACTTCCAGGGCCTGCCAGATCGCTGTATTGAGTTCTGTTAAAGAATGGTAGACATGCTTGTTTAAAGGGGCGTATACCTTGGTATAAATGATCTTAACGGCACCTTCTACTAATGCCTTGTCACGCGGGCGGTACGCCCGCGCTGGTAGAATGGTAGTCCCATAATGGTCGGCGAAGTCTTCAAATGTTTCGTTAAGGGTTGGTTCATAGCGGCTGCTTTTGGTTACAGCCGCCTTCAGGTTATCCGGTACAATGGCGGCAGGAACGCCGCCGATAAAGTGCAGGGTATTCTCGCAGGCTGCGATAAAGTCTTCCTTTTGCTGGCTCATAACAGCCTCTACATAGGTGAGCTGACTGGCCCCAAGGATTGCTACAAAGACTTCTACTTCAATGACTTCACCGGTTTCCTTGTCCGTATAGCTCATCTTTTCACCCGCAAAATCAACGTATAGCTTGTCTCCGGCCTTGTGATCCATGTGCATGGTCGGGTTGACCCTGGTCTTCCATTGGTTGTAATACGTGCAAAACTGGGTGTACTTATAGCCGTCAGGAAACTCTTTGATATAGGCTTCCCACAGGAGTTGCCGGTTCATACCGGTCTTTTTGAGCTCTTTATCGACGTGCGGAAAGCAGCGCAGCATGGATTGCATACGGCTGCTTGGCTGGTTGTTTTCCCTGGTCTTGCCGAAAATATCTTCCAGTTCCTTATCATTCAGGCTATTAACTTCTTCAAAGGTAAAGCCGCTCTTCTTAAGGACGGCCAGGTACTTTCTTACGGTATTCCGGGATGAATCAATCTGGGCAGCTATAAATCGCGTGCTGCGACCCTGGCTGTTCATCCTTAAAATCTTTCTAATCTTACTCATGCTGATTGTCAAATTGGCCATCTTAGAACGGGTCTTTTGCCCTCAAAAGATGGTTGCTTCTACAGCATTTGCTACGAGTTTTGGTGGGTCAGTTTGCCCCGAAATACCATGGTCAGTTTGCCCCGAAACAGTGGGTCAGCTTGCGCCGAAATGGTGTGGTCTCATTCATCATAATCTCCATTCATCTACCCGAGGAGGTGCTCTGCCAGCTTTATTATACCAATGCGCAAAGGACATATCCTGCCTTAACGTTGAAATCCGCTGTTGAATAATCTGTTTAGCAACATATAGCTTTTAATACAAAAAGCCTCAATTTGCATTGAGGCTTTTTGTGATCCCATCAGGATTCGAACCTGAGACCTACTGATTAGAAATCAGTTGCTCTATCCAGCTGAGCTATGGGACCATCCTAAAAACATACGGCTTTACAACCGCCTTATTTTTTGAAAGTGCAAAGATGCAAAAATATAGCTAAAAAGGAAAAATTAATTGAATTGTGTAAAAAGCGACTGGTTATTATTATCACAATAGTGTTAAATATTAACCGTGGAGAAATTAGTAAAAATAAAGCCTCCTCGCACTCGCTGCTTGGAGGCTTAAACCTAAACCTTATCACAATAAGTAAGTAGTGATACTTACCATATGAAGATACAATTATAGCTAATTTTATTACTTTTCACAACTCATTTGCCATGTAAATGAGCATAAATTATACACCGTTAAAGAATAATTCTTTTATATTATTTAAAACATGGGTAATATTATCCATTACAGTAATATTTATCATATTTTTTACAATTGCGGTAATATTTCGACAGAAAAAAAATTAGTTTTTTCAATATAATAAATACATCGAGAAGAAATCCGGGCTTAGCCCAAACTGATTCATCAAAAAAGCAAAAAATAGGTACCGTTTATTATTTATTCATTTTTTTACCCATGCCCAGCCATAATAAGGCATTCATTATAAGTTTCTCCTCCATGGGGCTGTCAAAGGTATGCGACAGGTCATTATTGTTATGGTGTTCATAATCTATATCATTATGGCCCATGTTAAAGTATATCATTTTATAGTTCTTATTTGTCCACACTACCGGGTAATAGCCACTGTGCCATATCTCACTCAGCTTTGGGCCGGTGCCCAGCGGAAAACTGGTTGAATCAATTGAACATAATATTTTTATATCCGGATTTTTACGCAGGTCGAATTCCCAGCGGTACCACTCGTTTGGTGCCGATTTAAAGGTTTCTGGCAGATCCCTGGTAGCAGGGTGCTGATGATCTTCCACACGTAATATAGCCGACGTTGGGCGCCAGGTATTGCTCACATACTGCCCCGACCCTAAAAACACATTGTGGTACCAATCCCAGTTAGCATTTACATCTGATGGAGTTAAGGCAAAAGCCGAAAAGTGAAAGCCCATCCATCCTCCCCCATTTTCCATATATTTTTGGAAGGCCGCACGCTGGGCCGGCTCTTCGGGCCGGGTATCCAGGAATATCACCACTTGGTAATGCGAAAGGAACTCCGCGTTCAGGTTATTCCAGTTAGATGTTGAATCATATGCAAAATGGTATTCGGCTGCCAGCTCAGGGAATTTTTTGTTGGCCTCATGTACAAAACTGATATGTGCCTGGTCGTTTTTGGCAGTATAAAATGCTATTACCTTAAACTGTGGCTTACTGCTCTGCGCGTTGATTATTGTAAAACAAAAAAGAAAACAAAGAGCTATAAGTATTGGTTTAATTTTGGTAGGTAAGCGCATGGTTTGTGGTTTAATGATGATAAAGTAAAGATATAAAACTTAAAATTGCAGGTAACCACTACAACACCACTACAAGCAATTACGTTTTTCCAATCATCGCTTTATACAATTATACCTGATTAATTATGACTGGACTGTATGTAAATTTTCTTCTATAGTTCAAAAAATTGCTTAAAAATTTGATGGTAAATACATATAATTGCATAAAATTGCACGCAACCATTAAGGGTAAAACCAATTTACATTGATGTGATTAAACGATTTTGCAGTTAAAGAACCCCATTTAGCTGTATTTTTGTTGTTTTTGAATGTCAAATAAATTGTCTCTGAAATTTGTAAATCATTTTTTTGACCTCGATTTTATTTTTAATGACCCTAAGTGTTCTTTTTACAATAAGTAAATCATACTTTTAACCGATTTTTTTTTAAAACATATTTTATGATCATAATTGCTGACGGTGGCTCAACCAAAACTAACTGGTGTCTGGTTACCGAGGAGGGTAAGAAAGTTTATTTCAATACCGAAGGTTACAATCCTTATTTTTCAAATGAAGAATATATTATTCAGTCTTTAAACGAGAATCTGCCAACAGATCTGGATAAAGATGCCATAACTGAAGTTAACTACTACGGTGCTGGATGTTCAACTGCGGATATGCGCCAGATTGTTGAAAATGCGATGCAGGCAGTATTTACCAAATCAAAGATCAACGTTGGTCATGATTTACTTGCTGCTGCAAGAGCTTTATTAGGAACTACCGAAGGATTTGCAGCAATATTGGGTACAGGAACAAACACCTGTATTTATGATGGTAAAGAAGTTATCGCTAATATTGATTCAGGAGCTTATATTTTAGGCGATGAAGGCAGCGGTTGTTACATAGGAAAAAAATTATTAACCGATTATATAAGAGGCTACATGCCCGAGGCTGTCCGCAAAAACTTTTGGGATACCTTTAAGCTTACCCCTGATGATATAAACGAGATTGTTTATACCCAGCCAAGGGCTAACCGTTTTTGCGCAAGTTTCAGCAAATTTGTGTATGACAATATTGTAAACATTGAGTATTCAAGAAACATTGTTCGTACATCATTTGAAGACTTTTTCCGTAACCTGGTAACACATTACCCGGATTACCAAAAATATACCTTTAACTGTATTGGCTCAGTAGGTTACAACTTCCGCAATGTGTTGGAAGAAGTTGCTACAGAAAACGGTATGGTAGTAGGCCGCATCATCCGCTCACCTATAGATGACCTGGTTAAATACCATTTAGAGTTATCGCCATCACAATTGTAGTTGGCAGTTAAAAGATAGCGGTGGGCAGTTTGCAGTTAGCAATTTGTACTACCCACAAAAAAATAGCGATGGGTTTGAAACTCATCGCTATTTTTTTGTGGGAATATTAAAATCAATGACTAATGACAGCGCAACGTAATGACGCAATGACCAATGACGCAATGACGCGAAGCATAATGACAGCGAAGCGTAATGACCAATGACTAAGATGCTATCTCGTTCTGAAATATCTTCGCGTATTTACGCCTGTCGAATTTATAAAGTTTGGCGGCGCGGTACGATACACCTTTTTGTTTTTCAGCGAGCTCTTTTAAAAACCCATAGCTGAGCATCTTTTTACGGAAGTTACGTTTATCCAATTGCTTGCTCAAAACAGCCTCATATAACGATTGCAGCTGCGTAAGTGTGAATTTTTCGGGCAGCAATTCAAAAGCTATAGGCTCATAATTTAATTTAGCACGAATTTTTTTGAATGCCCTTTTAAATATTTCGGTATGGTCAAAGGCCAGTGTAGGCAAATCATTAACCGGGTGCCAGAATGCTTTACGCGCATATTGGGTTATCGGCATCAGGTCCTTTTGCCCGCCAATACGTATTAATGCAAAATAAGCAATAGTTACTACCCTGCCCTGCGGGTGCCTGTTCACCTCACCAAAAGTATGGAACTGGCGCATAGGCAGGTCATGCAAGCCTGTTAACTCATACAATATACGCTGAGCGGCCGCGTCCACGCTTTCGTCGGGGCCTACAATATTTCCTGGCAGTGCATACCAGTCTTTAAAAGGTTCTTCGTTACGTTCAATAAGTAGTACTTTAAGCTCTCCCGCTTCAAAACCAAAAATCACGCAATCTGTCGAAAAGACTGAATCAAGGTGAGGTAGATGTATTTCCAAAGACTATATAATTTAATAATTAAATATCGTTTAAAGATATGTGATAATTCCTAATCCAAAAAATATAAATAAAATTTAATGTGTAATATATACACACTATCTTCGTGGCAATTAATTGTGTATTGTAAAGATGCAAAAAATATCGAAACTTGCTGTTTTAACCTCCGGTGGCGATGCTCCCGGCATGAACCCCTGCATAAGGGCCGTGGTAAGAACTGCTATATATAACGGCTTAAACGTTGTAGGGGTTAAACAAGGTTACAAGGGCCTGATTGAAAATGATATGTACGATATGAACAAACGTTCGGTAAGTAACATATTAAACCTTGGTGGAACCATCCTGAAAACTGCACGCTGCCTCGAATTCCGCACGGATGAAGGCATGGAGACTGCTTATCAGAACCTAAAAGCCCAGGGCATTGATGCTTTGGTAGTAATTGGCGGCGATGGTACTTTTACCGGTGCACTGCGTTTTTCAAAAAAATATCCGGATATACAAATTATTGGCGTACCCGGTACTATTGATAATGATCTGTATGGCTCAACCTATACTTTAGGATTTGATACTGCCACCAATACCGTAATTGAAGCTATTGATAAAATACGTGATACTGCCGATGCGCACGACCGCTTGTTCTTTATTGAAGTAATGGGCCGCGATTCAGGCGCTATTGCGCTCAGGGCAGGTATATCATGCGGTGCAGAGGCTATTTTATTACCAGAAGTTGAAACCGCTATTGACGACCTGATAGCAAGCATTAAAACTGGTCACCTTAATAAAAAATCATCAAGCATCGTTATTGTTGCCGAAGGCGATAAGCACGGCGGCGTATATGACATTGCCAAAATGGTGGAGAAAGAGGTAGAACACTACGATATTAAAGTAACCATACTGGGCCACCTGCAACGTGGGGGTAGCCCGTCAAGTTTCGACCGTATTTTGGGTAGTCGCCTGGGTTTTGCGGCCGTTAACGCGCTTATTGCAGGCGAAACACAACACATGGTAGGTTTGCGTGCCAATGAGATTGTTTTAACATCATTGGAGGAAGCCTTAACCAGTCACGAATTTAAACTGGAAGATGATTTGATGCAGATGGCGCACATTCTATCCATATAAGTATTGATGATTGCAGTTGTATATAGCGGATCACACTATGCCCACTGGCGACTGGCGGACAAAGGAAAAACCATTGCGTCCTTTAAAACCAATGGCATAAATCCCTATTTCAACGATGAAAAGCACATCCTACAACTCCTCAGTAAAAACATCAACCTGATACACCACGCCGAAGAGATAAAACGCATTTACTTTTTTGGCGCCGGTGCCTCAACTGACGAATTAAAACGCACCATATATAACGCCCTATCTGCCTTTTTTAAACACGGTAAGGTAACTGTTGAGCATGATATCCTGGCCGCGGCTATTGCTTGCTGCAAAAATTCGCCGGGCATCGTGAGCATCTGTGGCAGCGGATCAAACGCTGCCTATTACGATGGCAAAAAGGTAAAGCCGAACAATTACGGCTTAGGCTATATTTTGGCTGATGAAGGATCGGGAAACTGGCTGGGCCGGCAACTGATAAAAGGTTTCATGAACGAAACACTACCCGAAAACCTCAAAACAAAATTTGTAAAACGCTATGATGCCGATCGCACCAACCTGCTCGAAAAGGTGTACAGGCAAAAACAACCGGCATTATTTTTAAGCTCCTTTAACGATTTTTTTTACGATAATCGTGATGACCATTATCTACAAAATGTAATAAAAAAAGGATTTAGCAAGCTAATAAACACATATTTGTTACCTTTACATAAGCAACATCCCGAAGCTTCAGTACACTTTGCAGGTTCTGTAGCTGCAAACTTCCAGGATCACTTATATGAGGTAGCTGCCGACAATAATTTAAAAATTGGAACAATTATAAAAGAACCTATAAATAATTTATTAACGTACTATTCTAACAAAAATTAAAAAAATCATGAAAATAGGAATCAACGGCTTTGGCCGTATCGGTCGTTTAGCTTTTAGAGCTGCAATGGAAAGACCAGACATTGAAGTTGTAGGTATTAATGACCTTGTAGAGCCTGATTATATGGCTTATATGTTGAAATATGATTCAACACACGGCCAGTTCAAAGGCACTATTGCTGTTGAAGGCGGCCATTTAGTAGTAAATGGTAAAACTATTCGTGTAACTGCTG
The DNA here is from genome assembly GCF_900105165.1 of Mucilaginibacter mallensis. Classification (NCBI taxonomy): domain Bacteria; kingdom Pseudomonadati; phylum Bacteroidota; class Sphingobacteriia; order Sphingobacteriales; family Sphingobacteriaceae; genus Mucilaginibacter; species Mucilaginibacter mallensis. Next base: position 1,361,950 of record NZ_LT629740.1, on the reverse strand, counting down.
AAAAAGACCCTGCAAACCTTAAATGGAATGAAGTAGGTGCCGAAGTTATAATTGAATCAACCGGTTTATTCTTAACTCAGGAAACTGCTCAAAAACATATTGACGCCGGCGCTAAAAAAGTAGTAATGAGTGCACCTGCAAAGGATGATACCCCTACTTTTGTTATGGGCGTTAACCATAAAGAACTAAAAGCTGAACAAACTATCGTTTCAAACGCTTCATGTACTACTAACTGTTTGGCTCCTATAGCTAAAGTATTGAATGATAAATTCGGTATTGAAGAAGGCTTAATGAGCACAATACACGCGGTTACTGCAACTCAAAAAACAGTTGACGGCCCGTCACATAAAGATTGGAGAGGTGGTCGCGGTGCTTACCAAAACATCATCCCTTCATCAACTGGCGCTGCTAAAGCAGTTGGTTTAGTATTACCTGAGCTTAAAGGTAAATTAACAGGCATGTCATTCCGAGTTCCGGTTGCTGACGTTTCTGTAGTTGACTTAACTGTTCGCTTAAAAACTCCTGCTACTTATGAAGCTGTTAAAGCTGCTATGAAAGAAGCTTCAGAAGGTTCAATGAAAGGCATTTTAGGTTATACTGAAGACGAAGTAGTATCAGAAGATTTTAAAGGTGATGCACGCACATCAATATTTGATGCTAAGGCAGGTATCGCGTTGAATGATAACTTTGTTAAAGTGGTATCATGGTATGATAACGAATGGGGTTACTCAAACAAATTGATCGACCTTGTTCAGGAAATCGGTAAATTATAATATTTACAACATTACATATATTTAAAAGCCGCCCGGTATACCGGGCGGCTTTGTTATTTAAAATGGATTTATATTGATGTAAACAAGGCAAAAGCCCGGGCCTTGTGCGATTTCCGATATATCAGTTCACATCAATAATATTATTCATTTTTTCTCAATGATTGGGTGCTCAAATGAGATTAATAAAATAAATATAAAATTGACTGGGATAATACAAGCAAGTATTCAAAATAACTATTTGCAAATACTCTGATAGCACTATTAAAATATGTGATACTTGCGCCAAGGATATGCCATCGCATAGTAAGAATTGATGAGTAGCTTTAACCTATCGGAATCACTTACTTTTTTTGTCATTATATGTTCAAGTGCCTTTTTATCTAACTTATTTAAAAAATAATACGATTGGACAGCCGTGGCTTCAAACTCGTCTATTTGTGAAAAATATTTATTCATGTTAACACTATCAATTACAGCAGGAGAGAAATAATCACGTCCCATTGTACATGAAACTTGTAAATAATGAACATATTCGTGTATCAAAATGCTTATTGACTTATAATACACTATATTATTGGTATCAATTGTTTTAGTAATTACATTATAACACATTTGGGTTATAAGTATTTTTGGTTTCAGGTAATACCGTGACGGGTCACACTCATTTCCTATTTGATCGGTATTCATGCCTATTTGAAAAAAAGCATTCAACGTACTATTATACCGTTCGTCATATGCCACTATTTCAATCGTAGAATCTTTATTAATATTAGGCCTTATAGATATATTTAACTTTTTGCATATGCTATAAGATTCTTTATTAATGAGTTTGAATATTTTTGGAGGTAAGTTTTGTGAATAAATGTTGCTATATGAAAACAATAATAATAAGATAATTTTTTTCATATACTTTAATACTTACGAGGACCAATTAAAAGGTAGTCCATCATCATTAGATCCTTTATCTGATAGATTTTCCAGCTTTCTGCTGTTTTCTTGTGTCCATTCCTTGTCGACAATTTCCGGAAAATCTCCTTTAATATCACATTCACCCCCTATACCTTTTCTGATAACTTTTTAAGTATTTTAAGGTATAAATCCACACTTAAATATACAACTATTTATTGGTGTAGTGAGGCATATTATTACCCCCATGGGAGGGGCAGGGAGGGGTTTCGCCAGTATACTTTTAAAGTAAAGCGTAGAAACCCCTCCCTGCCACTGCACCATCAGCCGCACCCCTCCCAGGGGAGGGAATTATAAAAGCTTCTGATCTTCAACCAAAATTTTCACTAAATTTGATTATGGACACATCAACAGCACTTGCCATTTTCAGGAAGAACTTAGAGAAGTATGTGGTATTTAACGAGGCCGAATGGATCGTTTTTACCCAGCACATGAAATTCAGCCTACTGAAAAAGAAGCATTATTTTGCTGAACCAGGAAAGGTTTCCGATAAGGTTGGCTTTGCACTTACGGGTTCGGTACGTTATTTTCACATGAAGGACGGGCAGGACATTACCGGCTATTTCACCTTCGAAAATGAGTTTGTAAGCTCTTATAAAAGCTATCTTACAGGTCAGCCCGGCCATATTTATATCCAGGCTTTGGATGATTGCAGGCTCATCACATTTACCCGCAATGATATGGATCAGATGCTGAATAACCCATTGCTTGCCTTTAAAATGGAGCGCTTAGGGCGCCTGATAGCCGAAAACTGTCTGTGTTGTTATGATGACCGCATAACATCATTCATCACCCAAACACCCGAAGAACGTTACCTGCAACTGCTCAGTACAGGTAAGGAGGTATTACAGCGCATACCACAACATTATATAGCCCACTATTTGGGCATTACCCCGGTTTCTCTATCGCGCATCAGGCGGCGGGTAATGGAAACAGTAAAATGATTTCGGATTTCTAATTGGTTAGCTCCCCGATTAATGCAATTGAGAATTAAATATTCACAAATCCGAAATCGAAAATCACAAATCCGAAATCTCCCCCCATTTCTTATCTTTTGTTAACGTTTTGAAATACAAAGCCATCATACCTTTGGATATATCAAAACAGAAAGAAAATGCAAACTATATTAGGAGCCGGCGGGGCAGTTGCCAATGCACTTACCCACGAATTATTAAACAACAACCAAACCATCCGTTTGGTTAGTCGCAAGCCCATACAACAGGCAGGCAAAAATATCACCTGGCAGAAAGCCGATCTGTTGAATTACAACGAAGTATTAGAAGCAACCAAAGGTTCAACTGTAATTTATCTGACCGCAGGTTTGGTTTATGATAAAAACATCTGGCAGCAGCAATGGCCGGTGATCATGCAGAATGTGATCAACGCAGCTAAAGCAACCGGGGCACGTTTAATATTCTTCGATAACATTTATATGTATGGCCTGGTTAACGGACCAATTACTGAGGATACGCCTTATAATCCATGCAGCGCAAAGGGTGAGGTTCGTGCTAAGATAGCTACCACTTTAATGGATGAGGTTAAAGCCGGCAACGTTAACGCCAGCATTGCCCGCGGAGCCGACTTTTATGGCACCGAAAACATGAACTCCTTTTTAGATATGATGGTGATCGATAAGTTCGCCAAAAAACAAAGGGCGCAATGGATGGGTGATGTAAACAAGCTGCATAATTTTAGTTTTATACCTGATATGGGCAAGGCCGTTTACCTGCTGGGCCAAAAACCTGAGAGCGATAATCAGATATGGCATATGCCAACAGCGGCTCCTCTGCCAGGTAAGCAGTTTATTGAAATGATAGCCGAAACTTATAGTGTCGATCCAAAATACTTTGCCATTAAAAAGTTTATGCTGCAATTATTCGGTTTGTTTGATCCACTGGTAAAAGGTACAGTTGAGATGTATTATCAGTACAATCACGACTATAATTTCAACTCTGCCAAGTTTGAAAAGGCCTTTAATTTTAAACCGACCACTTATCAGGATGGATTTAAACAGCTATTGCAGACGTTGTATAAACCGGTGGCATAATGGCAAATAGCATATCGAAGAAACCCCTCCCTGCCCCTCCCAGGGGAGGGAATCGCACAAGGCCATCGCTTTTGAATCACTGAAACATAGCGATGGGTTTGAAACCCATCGCTATAATAATAACTTGCTCTTTACTCCGTTTTCAAACTTTTAACCGGATTTGTCAACGCCGCCCTCACAGTCAGCACCGATACCGTTGCAAAAGCAATAATAAATACAGTTAAGAATGGTATCACAAATAGCAGCATATCTATATCGATGCGGAACGCGTAGGATTGCAGCCACTTACTTATGGCATACCAGGCCAGTGGGATGGATACAACAAATGCTATCACTATCAAAAAGGCAAAATCCTTATATAACAGCTGTAAAATGCTATTTACCGATGCACCCAGCACCTTGCGGATGCCGATCTCTTTAGTGCGCTGTACAATGGTGTAGGATACCAGCCCGAATAAGCCCAGACAGGCCACTATAATAGCTATCAAGGTAAATATGCCGAATACCTGCCCAAAGTGCTGATCGGCTTTGTATTGCTCGTTAAAATGCTGATCGAGGAAGAAGTAATCAAACTGATCGCCGGGGAAAGCGGTTTTCCAGTTGGCTTGCAGGGATTCAATAGTACGCTGGATATTGGTTGAACTTACCTTAACCGATACATCGCCCCGCACATCAGGTATACAACGGAAAATGATCGCGTCATAAGCATCGTGCAGCGATTGCTGGTGAAAATTATCAACCACACCAACAATAGTGTATACCTTACCCCAAAAGTCTATTCGCTTGCCTAAAGCTGTTTCCGGTTTGTTAAAGCCTAATTGCTCCACTCCTTTCTTGCTGAAAACAACAGCGCCGGTATCCGTTCCAAAATCCTTTCCGAATGCACGGCCGGCAATTACTTTAAGATTATAGGCGGTCAGAAAATCATAATCCACACCGATGATGCGGTATTGCTTGCCTTCCTTTTCATCAGCACCCTTTAGTTTTATACCGCCTGCGTTCCAATACACCGGGTCGCCGGGGATTGTGGTTGATACCGCTACACTTTTTACGGCAGGCAATTGCAGGCATTCATTTTTAAACTCCTTCATGTTGCGGTAAAAGGAATCTACCCTTACCAATGGCGGTTTTATAACGAGTGTCTGGTCTATTCGCATGCCCAGGTCCTGCTTTTGCATATAGGTTACCTGTTTAAAAACCGTAAGCGAACCGATCAGCAGAAATATAGATGCCGCAAACTGGAATACTACCATACCCTTGCGTAACAATGCCCCACCCGATGATGCCGACAGCTTCCCTTTAATCACATCAACCGGCCTGAATGATGATAATACAATAGCCGGATAAAAGCCCGAAAACACAGTACCCACCACCAACATGGCAACAACCGTTAACCAAAACACCGCACTGCTAAACAAAGTAAAGCTTAAATGCATACCCGATATGCTGCTGAAAACAGGCAGGAAACAGGCAATCAATATAAAAGCGAGTATTAATGATAATACATTCAGTAGCACAGCTTCCAGCATAAATTGCAATATCAATTGCCCTTTTGCCGAACCTAATGTTTTGCGTACGCCAACTTCTTTTGCCCTGTTAATAGCGCGGGCGGTAGCCAGGTTTATATAATTTATCCAGGCGATGATGATAACAAATATAGCTATACCCAGTAACAGGTAAACCGACTTGCCATCAGTATTGGGCTGCAGTTCGCCCATACGATTGGCACTTAGGTGAATGTCCTGCACAGGTATCAGCTGGTAAACTCCTCCTTCACCAGAGTTTTTATATTGATCGTAGGCCTTTTTTACGATTGGCGCGAACTTGGCATCAACTACATTCGGGTCCACACCCGGTCTTAGCAACACATAGGTGATACATCCATCGTTAAGCCATTGATCATCGATAGGATAGTTTACTATCTTTAAGAAAGTGGCGTATGATGCCAGGTAATCGCATTTCATGTGGGTATTTTCGGGCCACTTTTTCATTACCCCGGTAACCTTAACAGGCTGTTGGTTATTTATCATGATACTTTTCCCAACTGCGTTTTCGCCATGGAAAAGTTTATCTGCAATCTCTTCGGATATTACTACGGTATTGGGCTCTTTTAAAGCAGTTTTTGAGTCGCCATTAAGCAAGGGGAAAGAAAATACGTTGAAAAACGAGTTACTCGCAAAGTAAACATGCTGGATCACCAGTTTTTGATCCTTATAACTGGCCTGGATATCGCCTGAGCCTACAATTTTCACCTCATCCTCTATCTCGGGCAAAACTTTAATGGCATTACCTACAGCAAAAGCGCCCGCTGTCCATTGCGTGCTTAACTTACCATTGTTGTACCTGTCCTGGTTTACGCGAAAAATACGTGCCTTGTTGGTATGAAAATTATCAAAACTGAGCTCATAAGTAACATACTGAATAATGAGCAAACAGGCCGCCATACCAATAGCCAAACCGGCTATGTTGATGAACGAAAAACCTTTGTTTTTGGTAAGGTTGCGGAAGGCAACCAGCAGGTAATTTTTGAACATAGCTATGTGATTTATAGTTCATCAGCCAAAAAGCATACCCATGTTTTAAACTATTGATAATTAAAAAATTACATAAAAATATCACTATAAAAACTGTTCGGATTCGATACACCCGTTGTTCATTAGCGAACAAGATATTTATCTATTTACAAGTTCATTATCAACAATATAGCAACTCATCTGTTCGTTAAAAATAAAACATTGGCTTATGATACTATTTGCTTATGCGGGGAACATGAATGTAGATGAGTTTGCTAAACTTGTCCCATCAGCAAAAAAGATAGGAGTAGCAAAATTACCGGCCTATAATTTTATATTTAACACTACAGCGCCCGACGAATCATCAAAAGCGAATGTGGTAAAGTCGCTTGAACCTGCTGCTGTAGTATGGGGGATTTTGATAGAGATTGACGATAATGAAAGAGATCACTTTTTTAATCCAGATCCGGTTACCAATGATCTTAAACTGGAGCCGGTAAACTGCCTAACCCACGACGGAACTACTTACCATGCCGAAGTATTTACCGCCAAGCCCCACGCCGTAAACACACATTTGCTGCCTTACGACTGGTACCATGCGCGCATCATAAAACTAGCCAAAGATGCTGAGCTGCCTGTAGCATACATCAGGCAGATAGCAGCTATGGCCTTTAAAACTGATCCGGATGAGGAAAGGCGGGCAAGGAGAATGAAGAAATTCGGATTGTAGTACCCGAAAAATCATCTGTACATAATAGTGTAAATCTTTCGGACTTTCCGTCTTCTCCACTTTCCAACTTCCCCAACAATCTGCATATTTGCACATACGCACATTTGCATATCTATAATACCATGATCCATAAAAAAACAAGAAAATATATACCGGCCGACCTTGAAATGAAATGGGAAGCCCTTGAACCACTTTTTAAAGACCTTTGCGACCGTCCCATCAATTCGGCGCATGAACTGGAACTGTGGCTGCAAAATCGCAGCGAGCTGGAAGCTGCCATTGAAGAAGATTTCGCATGGCGCTATATCCGCATGACCTGCGATACCAATAACGAAGAACTGCTGCAAAAATTCCAGTATTTCGCTACTGAGATAGAGCCAAAAATTGCACCTTATAGTAACGAGCTAAACAAAAAACTGGTAGCCAGCGAATGGGTAGACAAACTGGATGCGGAAAAATTCTTCATTTATTTCCGTGGGGTAAAAAAGTCACTGGAATTATTCCGCGAGGAAAACATCCCTATCCAAACCGAGATACAGGTTGAGCAGCAAAAGTACCAGGGCATCAGCGGTGCCATGTCGGTACATATTGATGATAAGGAATTTACTTTGGAGCAAGCTTCCGTATTTTTAAAAGGCACCGACCGCGCTAAAAGACAGGAAGTATGGGAAAAAATAACTGCCCGCCGCCTGCAGGATAAAGAAACTTTGGATAAGCTTTTTGATCATCTGCGTAAGCTAAGGCACAAAGTGGCGCTGAATGCAGGTTTCGAAAACTTCAGGGACTATATGTTCCAGGCATTGGGCCGTTTTGATTATACACCGCAGGATTGCTATGCTTTCCACGAGGCGATAGAGAAAGAGATCGTGCCTATACTGCGTGAGCAAGCCGAAAAGCGCAAAAATGCTTTGGATTTGTCAGCACTTCGCCCATGGGATATGGATGTTGATGTATCGGGTAAGTCGGCTTTAAAACCGTTTAACGGCGGTGCTGAACTGATAGAAAAATCAATCCAGTGCTTCACCAATATCAACAGCTATTTGGGCGAGCGTTTGGAGATCATGAAAGATAACGGCTTGTTTGATGTAGAGAGCCGCAAAGGTAAGGCACCGGGTGGTTATAACTACCCGCTGTCAGAAACCGGCGCGCCGTTCATCTTCATGAACTCGGCCAATACCTTCCGCGATCTGACCACTATGGTACACGAAGGTGGCCATGCGGTGCATACCTTCCTTACTGCCGACCTAGAATTGAACGACTTTAAACATTGCCCATCAGAAGTTGCCGAACTGGCATCAATGAGTATGGAGCTGATATCAATGGATAACTGGAATGTCTATTTTGATAATGAGGAAGACCTGAAACGCGCCAAACGCGATCAGCTTTTTGATGTATTGAAAACATTGCCATGGGTAGCCGTTGTGGACCAGTTTCAACACTGGATCTACACCAATCCAACCCATACCGATGCTGAGCGCCGTGCCGCCTGGATACAGATCTATGAGCCGTTTGGCGCAGGCTTCGCCGTTTGGAGCGATATAAAAGAAGCCGAAGCCAACCTGTGGCAAAAGCAACTGCATATTTTCGAGGTGCCGTTTTATTACATAGAATACGGTATGGCTCAATTAGGTGCTATAGCTGTATGGAAAAACTATAAGGAAGACCCTGAAAAAGGCTTACAACAATATTTAGATGCGCTGAAATTAGGCTACACCAAAACCATTAAAGAAATTTACGAAACAGCTGGCATTAAGTTCGATTTCAGCGCCGGTTATGTGAAGGAACTCGCTGAGTTTGTGAAGGGAGAGATGGATAAATTGTAGATTTTATAAAGCAAAATGGAAGGGTGTCGTGCTGAGGCAATCGAAGGGTAAGCGTAAAGGCCTTTGCCCGCATGCTTCGATTGCCTCAGCATGACACCCTTCCTATTAAAACGAAAACATAATCCCATTTCATAGGTTAATATTACCTATGAAAAAGATACTAATAATACTTAGCCTCATACTGTTTACTTCATTTAGCTATAGCCAAACATTTAAACAGGTAAAAATTGATAGCCTGGTTTCGGTAGCATTACCGCCCACATATATTACTAAGGACACTTTAAACCAGCGCATCTTCAGCGCGAATGCATCCTTTGGATACATTGTGGTTATCCGCGAGCCAAACTCGAAAACAATTGCCCCATTAAAAAAAGAGAAGGACCTTAATAATGTATTTAAGGATTATGCCAACGGCATTGTAAAGCTATCTGGTGGTACTGTGCAAAACAAGCGTGATACTACAGTCGGCACATTAAAAGGCTTGCGCTTTGATCTGCGTACCGATAATGGCGATGGTAGCGTACAATACCGTAGGTTCCTGCTATTGTATACCCATGATGTAACCTACACCTTTGAATATTATTATGATGAAATGAGAGCCGCATTAACCAAAGATGAGGCTAAAACTTACTTCAGCTCAATAAAACTCGCACCCGACCTGCAAAGGAATGATCAGTACCAGATAGCAAGTGTAAGTCCTGATTTTTTTGGCGTATCCCAAATAATGATCTATGCCGGTATAACAATTATTATTGTTGTGAGCATCAGCATGGTGGTAAAAAGGAAAAAGCGGAATGATGATGAACATATTGCGGATTAGTTCTAACAATTAATTCCTTTAAAAGCAAGGGATGTGCGATTCCTTCCTCGGGGAAGGGAAGGTAGGGGTTTGTTTAGTTTGAATATCGTAGAAACCCCTCCCTGCTACCGCACAGTCAACCGCACCCCTCCCGTGGGAGGGAATTAGAAAAACCTTTTACGCCTTCTTTAAATTCAACAGTCCCCTGTTCCATTTTTCGGAATGGATGAACTTTTTGTTATCCAGCCAAACAATCAAAAACACGGTTGTTATTACACCAATAGCTGATCCCGCAGTAACATCCTCAAAAAAATGCTCGCTCAGGTACATCCTGGAGTAACCAACCAGCATGGCTATTAGTAACAGTGGCAATCCATATATTTTATTTTTACACCAGTAAGTAAACAATAGCGCAGTGGTGAATGCGCTAACTGTATGCCCTGATGGGAAACTATGCAGTTTCAGCATATCAACACCTGCAACTAAGTGGATACGGCTCAGCTGATCCTGAAAATATAATGTAGGCCGTGGTGCATCAAAAATATGTTTAATAACCTGTGCAGTAAGCGCGGTTAAAGCGTTAATCAGCACCAATAAAAAAGCTTTCGAATAATTAAACAGCGATAATATCAGCGTTAAAACTACAACCGTCCAAAAGTTACCTAAATCTGTAAGGTATGGCGCAATGGCATCGGCCCAGGGGTAATTATGACTGTTAACCGCGAAGTAGATCTCCTCGCGACTAAAAGTTAATTTTATAGCCAAACACGCGCATAAAACAATCAAAAAGGGTATAAAGAAGAACCTTATTTTATACAATACATCTTTTATGCTTATATTCATGGTGCAAAATAAGCATATACTTATTCCCTGCAAAAAAATGATTATGTTTGGTCAACGGCCTCTTAATTAAATTTATGTCTAAAAGTATATTTCGTACAAAATCTGTTGATAAAATATTAGCCGATGTAGCAAGCGGTTACAGTGATGGTGAACATTCCGGCAATCATCTTACCAAAGCATTAAACGTAAAAGACCTAACCCTGATGGGCATTGCCGCCGTAGTTGGCGCGGGTATATTTTCAACTATTGGCGAAGCATCTTTTCATGGCGGCCCCGGTGTAACCATACTGTTTGTTATCACCGCTATTACCTGCGGTTTCTCGGCCCTTTGTTATGCCGAATTTGCTTCACGCATACCGGTTGCGGGCAGCGCCTACACTTATGCCTACGCCTCTTTTGGCGAGCTGATCGCCTGGATCATCGGCTGGGACTTACTGATGGAATATGCCATAGGCAACATAGCCGTAGCCATATCATGGAGCACCTATTTTGTGAACTTGCTAATAGGCTTCGGCATCAATGTGCCTGCCTGGCTCACCATGGACTATTTTTCGGCATTTAAGGCGCATGAGCAGGTGCAGCAGCTAACTGCCAGCCACAAGCTTGCCGATATTACCGATGCGCTTAAAGAAGGCGCAGCAGCATGGAATAATGCACCCGGCATTGGTGATTTTAAGCTAATAGCCAATATACCCGCTTTATTAATCGTAGTTATTATCACATACCTGGTTTATGTAGGTATAAAAGAAACCAAACGCGCAACCAACGGCATGGTTATTTTAAAAATAGCCATTGTGATAGGTGTTATAGTCGTGGGCTTCTTCTACGTTACACCAGCCAACTGGCACCCTTTTATGCCTAACGGCTTTGGCGGGGTGATGAAAGGCGTATCGGGTGTGTTTTTTGCTTATATAGGTTTCGATGCGATATCAACCACGGCCGAGGAATGCCAAAACCCGCAGCGCGACCTACCCCGCGGGATGATCTATTCACTTATTATTTGTACTGTACTTTATATACTTATAGCCCTGGTGCTTACCGGCATGGTAAGCTATAAAGACCTTGCCGTTGGCGATCCTTTAGCGTTTGTATTTACTAAAGTAGGTTTAACTAAAATAAGCGGCATTATATCCTTTAGCGCTGTTATTGCTACCGCGAGTGTATTACTCATATTTCAGTTAGGGCAGCCACGTATATGGATGAGCATGAGTCGCGATGGTTTATTGCCTAAAGTATTTTCACGTATACACCCTAAGTTCCATACGCCGTCGTTTGCTACGATTGTAACCGGCTTTGTGGTGGCCATACCTGCACTATTCTTAAACCTTACCGTGGTAACAGACCTAACCAGTATAGGTACCTTATTTGCCTTTGTACTGGTTTGCGGCGGAGTATTACTACTGCCCCGCGAGGCTGCTACAAAAGGCCGGTTTCATTTGCCTTACATCAATGCCAAGTATATAGCGCCGGTGGTATTCATTGCCGGGGCCATTATCTTCTGGCAACCGATGATAGACCTGTTCACCGGTGCAAACGCGCACGAGAATTTCCCCTTCTTTTTGTTCATCATTTTATCGGCGGCGCTAACCATTGCATCGTTTGTTAAAAACCTTTCTTTAATCCCTGTATTAGGTCTGCTGAGCTGTTTTTACTTAATGACCCAATTAGGTTACGATAACTGGATCCGTTTTATAGGCTGGCTGGTTATTGGCCTGGTTATTTATGTTAGCTATGGCTATACCCACAGCAAGCTGGGCAACAAAGCATCTGCCACGCATCAAACTTCGGTATGGATAGCCTTTGTAGGCGCTTTGTTAGCAATAGCAGGGGTATTTATATTCGTGCATACTAATGATACGTTGGTAGAGGTCCTTGACGTAATTGTAGCTGGCTGTGTAGGCTTTTTAGCTGTATACCTGGTATCAGCAGCATTCTTTAACGCATCCGAACGCAAAAAACCCATATAATGAACTTAACAGCGATAATAGGTTACCTGGCAGCCTTTGGCACAACAGCTTCGTTTTTGCCGCAGGCGGTTAAAACCATACAAACCAAGGATACATCGGGCATATCATTACCCATGTACATCCTGTTTACTCTAGGTACCCTGTTATGGCTCATTTACGGGATAATGGAACCCAGTCTGCCTGTAGCTGTGGCAAATGCTATTACGCTGATATTTGCGGCTACTATTTTGGTTTATAAGATAAAGTATAAGTAAGGAATAAAGGCAGTAGCCTTGTGCGATTCCCCTCTTGAGAGGGGTGCAGGAGTGTGTTAATCGTGATGCCTGCATTTCATAGAAACACACCCCTGCCACTACACATTCATCGCGCCCCCTCTCAAGAGGGGAACTAAGAAAAAATTAAATTTAAGCCCTTACAACCCCGCAGCAAACGACAACCCCACCGTTCCATCCTGGTAGGTAGGCATGATCATGGCACTTTTACCGTGCTTGCCTTTGTGGGTTAATGCATTACGCAGGTATGGGTATACAAAATAGGCTGCCTTGGTTGATATTACACCCAAGCCCGCCCCGGCAACAACATCACTAAACCAGTGGTCGCGGTTATACATCCTGAATATACCGGTGGTTACGGCTGCTGTATAACCAATTACCGTGTATATTGGCGATTTTTCTGAATATTCCTGCGCTAAAAACTCGGCGCCAACAAACGCGGCGGTTGTATGGCCCGAAGGGAACGACAGGTAATCCTGCCCGTTTGGCCGTAAACGGTGGCTTACATGCTTGGTTATTTCCTCTGTTCCGCCTGCTATAAGGCCCGACAGGCCAAGTAAAGCGGTACGGTCAATAAAAGTATTTTTACCTTGAACACCAATTAAATTTAACCCATACACCATCACAATTGGTGTAAACAGGAAATAAGTTTCAGCCTTGGTACTAAAGTTGGGGTTGGTTTTAGCTATTTCGCCTTTTAAATAATAATCAATATGACGTACCGGGGTAATAAAAAATGACGACGCGCCATAAGCTATAGCAATAGCAGGTGGTATAAATGATAAAGGATTACTATGCAGGCGCTTTACCGTATCAGGTGCCGTAAAAAGATCTTTTTTTACGGTATCTAAACGGTTAACCTTCTTTGTGGTATCTGCCGTAACCTGGGCATTAGCTTCAAATGAAATAAAGCAAAATAAAACAAATACTATTTTTCTCAATGGCTGATTATTATTGATTTATGCATGTATATTATCGTTTTAATATACTGTACTAATTTGAATAATATACTAATGTCCGCGCAAAATCTGTAGAAAAACTGAACTTTATTAACACTAATTTAATATTGATGTAAATATCCGGAATGGCATCATAAATTACAGATATAATTATAAAATCTTACTTATTTAGTACGTGAGAGTTCAACAGTTTCAGGCGCTGCCAGCATTAGTGGTACTTTTTCAACAGTAACAAAACTCAGGTCGAGGCCAAAACCGCGCTCTTCTGATAAGCTTACTTTTTTCAGGTACAGGTAATAGCCCATAACAAAGCTTTCATAAAACGACAGGTTATGCGAGCGTGAAAGTACTTTCTCAATCACCACAAACCTAAAATCACCTACAATTTTATGTTTGTTGAGCGAAGTGTATTTACTGGTGATATCAACTTCACCATTTTTTACCAATTCTTCAACCACTTTCCTGAACAACAGGTTTATTTGCTGCTCAATCCGGAACCCGAGTTTAAAGTCGATCCTGATCACTTTATTAGGCACTAAAAAGTCAACTTCATACTCCCGTTTATAAGGTTCATCAACCACATCAACGTGTACCAGCCAGTAAACATCGGCACGTTTAGGCTGCTTTTGCAGTATGGAGTAAATGATCTTTGATTCGATCTCCGAATCAAAATTAGCACTGGTAAGATAAACCAGCTGCGAGGCATATTTGGGAACGCTCTCATCATCGCTCAACTCTTTCAGGATGCTGAAATAATCGTCAATCTCAATAAATTTAACATACCTGTTCCTGATCTTACGCGCGGTATGCCATGTCCACATTACCGAGAACAGGAAGGTGCCTATAGTAAGCGTAAACCAGCCACCATGTATAAACTTAACCAGGTTACTGGCCAGGAAAGTAGTTTCAATAGTGAGGTAAACCGCCAGAAAGATGTAAATAATATAATCCGGCACTTTCTTCTTTTTAAGGAACTTGGATACCAGTATAGTGGTCATGAGCATGGCTACGGTAATACTTAAGCCGTAAGCGGCGGTCATGCTATCGGAGTTGCGGAATAATAACACCACACCTATACACCCCGCGCATAATAACCAGTTCACACTTGGCACGTATAACTGCCCTTTTTGTTCGGATGGATAATTGATACGCACTTTGGGCCATAAGTTTAAACGAACAGCTTCAGCTATCAGCGTAAACGAACCTGATATTAATGCCTGGCTGGCAATAATAGCCGCCACAGTAGCTATGCCAATACCAAATATCAGGAACCAGCCTGGCATTAGCGCATAAAACGGATTCAGCTTATCCATATCCATTACTTTGCCTTCGTGTTGTAGCAACCATACCGCCTGCCCAAGATAATTTAGTATCAAACAAGTTTTAACATAGATCCAACTTACGCGTATGTTACTTCGCCCGCAGTGGCCAAGATCGGAATATAATGCCTCCGCCCCTGTTGTACACAGGAAAACAGCTCCTAAAATAATGAAGGCGTGCGGGTCTGTAATTAATAACTTAATACCATAATAAGGGTTTAAAGCCTTAATTATTGATGGCATTTGCACTATGAATGAAACTCCTAATACCCCCATCATGGTAAACCATATGAACATAATGGGCCCAAAAGCTTTACCAACCAGCGATGTACCAAACTGCTGAATAAAGAAGAGCGCTCCTATAATAGCTATTACTATACTTACGGTAGGTATATTAGGATAAAGAGGTTTTAGCCCTTCAATAGCTGATGCTATGGAAATTGGCGGTGTAATAATACCATCGGCCAACAATGCACAGCCACCTATAACAGCGGGTAATATGAGCCATTTTGCCTTACGGCGAACCAATGAGAAAAGTGAGAAGATTCCACCCTCGCCCTTATTATCGGCCTGGAGGGTTATAACTACATATTTTAGTGTGGTTTGTAGTGTAAGTGTCCAGATAATGAGTGATACACCGCCTAAAACAACCAGTTCAGAAATCGGGTATCTACTGCCAACAATTGCTTTAAATACGTATAAAGGCGAAGTACCTATATCGCCGTAGATGATTCCCAGGCTTATCAGCAGCCCCGGAACTGTTAGCTTTTGCAGATCTTTATGACTCGACACTTTTTATATTTAGTACAAAAATATTAAAATTTACCGGTAACATCTTTTTTGGGCGAATAAACGTATAAAAAACAAATAAAGCTGCTGCTTGAACCGACAATGTTAAAAATTGTTAAAAAAAATTATTAAATCGTCAGTATTTGAATTGATGATTGCTTTATTTATATTTTTGCAAAACATTTACTTATAAGGATGAGGCGATTTTTTACGAACAGATTTTCATGTAACATACTTATTGCTGCTGCAATTTGCATGAACTTCGGTTTTGCCTATGGTGGTAGTTTCAGAAAAGACACCATTTATATGCACATGAAAAAGGCCAAGTCAAAAAACTCATACCTTAAAAACGGGTTGCCATTTTCACTGCCACCTTTAAAACCCGGCCTTACCTCCTATGTTAAAATTAACATCCCCAAGGCCGATGATAAATTACTGACAGATGTGGAAATATTCCCAAACCCGGTAACCGACAATCAGCTTAATTTAAAATACTCACTATCACGCAATTCCAATGTCACCATTAAAATAATGGATATTTTGGGTAATGATATCTTAACCGTTTTACAGCAAAGGGTCGACCTTGGCGAACAAAAGGTTTCCTACTCCATCAGCAACAAGCTAACCCGCGGTTTTTATTTTGTACGCATAGTTGCCGGCCCTGAATCGGTGATCAAAAGAATCAGCGTACTGTAGCCCCCCAGCCCCATTAAGGGGGAGCAATTTCCAAGTTCATTACATATTATTGATATAAATATCCCAACCCTCTTTGCGCACAGCCAAGAGAGGGTCGACGAGTGTAACGAAGTCGGGGTGAGTCCACGGAGCGCGAAAGAGTTTATCAGTCGGCTCCACAAGGCTGCTCGGAAGATTAAAAGGGTGTCATACCGAGCGCTAGTCGAAGTATGCGGGCAAAGGCCTCTGCGCTCACCCTTCGACTAGCGCTCAGGGTGACACCCACATCTGGGAACTTATATTACTGTATCGCTAATTTTTTCCAAATGGTACCGAAATTGTATATAGCGCCCTTACAGGCTGGCCGTTTTGCATTGCCGGTTTCCACTTTTGGTTATGATCTTTTAAAACCTGGATAGCTATACCATCAGCCTCCGTATTAAGTGAGTGTACTATTTTGGGTTCTGTTAAGCTGCCATCTTTTTCAACAACAAAACTTAAAGTTACCTTACCCGTTTCGGAGCTGTTATACTGGTGATTAGTATACTTTATCATATACTTCATAAACACACCAATTCCTCCCGGTGGCTCAGGTACAGTTTCCTGGTTCGTGTTTTGGGATTGTCTGGCTGCACTGTCGGTAGGTTTATTGTTCTGTTGTGCCTTTGCCGTTATTACGAACGACAGCAACATAAGAACAAGCAAAGGTTTTCTCATTCGATAAATGTATTCTCAATTCAGCCCGAAAACAAGTGGTAACCACATTGTTACTGGTTTATATCGAATCCGTTGGATATCAGAGTAGTCGGTGTAGCTTGGTGGAGCGCGTTGCCTCCGGCCCGTGCTATCCGCTCATACGCCTGCAGGCTTTACGCGCGGGCCGGTATCCGCTCCTATCACTAACGCGGAACTTCGACGCGCTCCGCCGACTCACCCGGTCGTTACTTCGCTCGACCACCCTCTCTGCGGCAAGCCGCAAAGAGGGTAAAGAAGATTTTTATAACTCCCTCTTTACGCTTTAGCGTAGAGAGGGATGTCCAGCGCAGCGCAGACAGGGTGAGTCAAACGGAGCGCGAAAAATAATATATACATGAGTAAAATAACTCAATCAACCACTCTCCCAATCAACCCAATCAACTAATTTTCCTAATTTTACCGCCATGAAAATAATTGCAATTGGCCGCAACTATGCTGAACATGCTAAGGAATTAAATAACCCGGTGCCTACCGCCCCGGTTATCTTCATGAAACCAGATTCAGCATTACTAAAAGATAACAAACCATTCTACCATCCTGATTTTTCGACAGATATACACCACGAAATAGAGCTTGTGCTCAAGATCAGTAAGGAAGGTAAACATATCAGCGAGAAATTCGCCTCCAACTATTACGATGAAATAGGTCTTGGTATTGATTTCACCGCTCGTGATATCCAAAACCGCCATAAAGAAAAAGGCCTTCCATGGGAATTAGCCAAAGCATTTGACGGCTCTGCCCCTATCAGCAACTTTATGCCGAAAACGCAGTTTACCGATCTTTATGATCTGAATTTAAGGCTGGATATCAACGGAGAAACCCGTCAGAACGGCAATACCAAGGATCTGCTATTCTCTTTTGAAAGCCTCATCGCCTTTGTATCAAAATACATCACCCTAAAAAAAGGCGATCTGATATTTACCGGCACCCCGGCAGGCGTTGGCAGGGTAAATGTCGGCGACAGGCTCGAAGGCTATTTGCAGGATCAGAAAATGCTTGATTTTTACGTTAAATAGGCATGGTAAAAAAACTTCTTGCTTCCATCCTACTGTTTGTGGGCTTTTTATGTGCTGCTTATGCGCAGGATATTGTACAAACCAAACAATACCCAACCGACTACTTCCGCTACCCGCTTGATCTGCCGCCTGCAACAGCCGGCTCATTTGCCGAGCTGAGGCCAAATCACTTCCACTCTGGCCTCGATTTCAGGACCAACCAGCGCGATGGCTACCCCGTGCACGCGGCTGCCGATGGCTTTGTATCGCGCCTGCGGGTACAGTTTGGCGGCTTTGGTAATGCCGTATATATTACACATCCTAATGGCTATACAACGGTATATGGCCATTTGCAAAGCTTTAGTCCGGAGATTGCAAAACTAGTACATGACTACCAGGTACAAAGCAAATGCGATATTGTAGATTTTAACCTGCTGCCGCTGCAAATGCCGGTAACAAAAGGTCAGGTTGTTGCCTTATCCGGGCATACAGGCGGTGTTGCAGGGCCGCACCTGCACTTCGAGATCAGGGATACGCAAACCGAGCAAACTATCAATCCCTCATTATTTGGCTTAACCATACCGGATAATAAACCACCTATCTTAGGTACTGCCTGCATTTATCGTTTTACCGGCGCTCCATTCAACGAAAAAACAAATCGCGAGCTTTTGCCCGTAGTAGGTGCAAACGGACATTACCGCCTGCTAAAACCGCATCTGATCACCATAAATGGCGATGTTGGCTTTGGCATAAGCGCTTATGATGAGAATAACACCTCAGTAAATCATAATGGTGTTTACTCTATCGAACTTAAGGTTGATGGCAAAACCGTTTTCACCTTTGCTGCAGAGCGGTTCGCATTCGACCAGACACATGCCATAAACGCTTATATCGATTTCCCTGAGTTTTTAAATTCGGGTCGCTTTATACAAAAGTGCTTTATCCTGCCTGGCAGTAAGATCACCCTGTATCCGCAATCCATCAACCGTGGTGTAGTTAGTTTTACCGATGATTCATTACATGATATTGAATATGTGGTGAAGGATATAGCAGGTAATGCATCAACATTAAGTTTTAAAGTAAAATCAACCGGCAAAGTCGCCCCTGTTGTTGCTTATAAACCAACAGGCACGCTTTTCCATTACGATCAGGCTAATCAATACAATACCGATAAGATTAAGATCAACATCCCGGCAGGAAATTTATATGATAATGTTGATCTTATTTTTACAATGTTGCCCAGAAAACCAGGCGCATTTTCAGCAACCTACAAGTTCGGCGATCGCTATACTTCTATAAACGACAGCTACGACCTGTGGATAAAACCCGACAGCACCATCGGCCGCTATGCCAACAAAGCGGTTATTGTAAACAATGGCGTATGCGAGGGTGGTGTTTATGAAGATGGCTACATTAAATGCCAGCCAAAATCATTCGGCGAGTTTTATATTAAGCTGGATACCGTACCGCCGCACATCAGCCCGATAAATATTTTGAACGGCGCTAATATGGCTGGTAAAAAGGCTATTTTTATGCGGATGAGCGATAACCTGTCGGGCATAAAAACCTATTTGGGCTATATCGACGGGCAGTGGGTTTTAATGGCTTGGGATTTTAAAAGTAAAGTACTTAGTTATACCTTTGATGATAATCTTTCGCATGGCAAACATACCTTTGAATTAACCGTTACCGATCAGAAAGACAACAGTTCAACCTATAAAGCAGATTTTTACAGATAATTATGGCAACACTTAAAGATGGCGATAAAGCCCCGAAATTTACCGCAAAGGATCAAAATGGGAATACCGTTTCCTTAGCTGATTTTAAAGGTAAAACAGTAATTCTGTATTTTTATCCAAAAGATGATACCCCTGGCTGTACCGCTGAGGCCTGCAGTTTCCGCGATAACTATCAATCGTTGCTAAGCAAAGGTTTTCAGGTTATTGGCGTGAGCACCGATGATGAAAAATCGCACAAAAAATTCGAGACCAAATACAGCCTGCCTTTCCCGCTTATTGCCGATGAGGACAAAAGCATAGTTGAAGCCTACGGCGTTTGGGCAGAGAAGAACATGTATGGCAAAAAATATATGGGTACCGTACGCACCACCTTTATTATTAATGGAGAGGGTGTGATCAGCCATGTGATTAATAAGGTGGATACACAGAATTCATCACAGCAGGTGTTGGATTTGGTGTAAACTAAGTATTTATGTCCATCAATTCACCTTTTAATGAAATATCCCCTAAGGCTTTGGCTGATAGATGGATTTTAAGAGTAATTATACCAATAGTTGTAATTTTTATATTTACTATGGTTTATCTTACCCATAAAGCTAATTTAATAGATCACGGTTATCAATTTAATGGCCCGGTTGACAGTGTAACATACGATGAAAAGGGAAAAGCAACAATCATAATTAGAAAGCACCAAATGTATTTAGGTGACAATAATTGGGATTTTGATCATAACAGGATACAAAAAGGTGATTCTATGATTAAGAAAAGGGGTTCAATGATCATTAAATTAATTAAACCTGATGGTCGTGTTATATTGGAAGGGGAGAATTAATTTTTTTGCACAAACTAAAATATTTGTTACCAATAAATAATACTTATTTTAGTCCGGTTGCATTTATATTAAGTTGATCATATCAAACAAAAACACTTAATACCTTATTTAATACAAGAATTCACTAATATTTATATATGTCGGTACAGGTTGATGATGCAGAGATACTAAGCAAGTTCCAGGATGAAAAAACCCGGAACGAGGCTTTTAACCTGCTGCTAAAGAAATACCAGCAAAAAATTTACTGGCATATCCGCCGCATGGTTATTGACCATGATGACGCCGATGATATTGCACAGGATGTGTTTATAAAAGTGTGGAAGAATCTACTAGGCTTCCGTAACGATGCACAGCTATACACCTGGATGTACCGCATAGCCACCAACGAGTGCATCACCTTTTTAAATAAGAAAAAAGCAAAAAATAATATCTCGCTTGACGAGGTAGACTATTCGCTGGCCGATACGCTGGCCGACTCAAGCTACTTTGACGGCGATAAGGCGCAAAGAAAGTTACAGGAAGCCCTGCTTACCCTGCCTGAAAAACAAAAGCTGGTATTTAACATGAAGTATTACGATGATATGAAATACGAAGAAATATCAGAGGTATTGGGCACAAGCGTAGGCGCTTTAAAGGCATCTTTTCACCTTGCTGTGAAAAAAATTGAGACCTTTTTATTATCAAAAGATTAATTTTAAAAAACGATTAAACCTTTTCATCAAAATTTCATCTATATAAGGATATGAAAAGCGATATGGAAGATAAAGAATGGCTGGATGACAGCATGTCACTTAAACAGGTTAACCCAAATAACCCGTTTACAGTGCCTGCCGGCTATTTTGATGGATTGGAGCAAAGGATTACATCGTATATTCATTTAGATGAATTAAAAACTGGTGCCCCTGAGGGGTTTACCGTACCCAAGAATTATTTTGATGAATTAAGTGCTAATATCCAAAGCAGGATAGCTATTGATGAACTGACCGGGGCAGATAAGCCTGGCTTTGCTGTGCCCGAAAATTATTTTGATGAGTTAAGTGCCAACATTCAAAGCAGGATAGCTATTGATGAGCAGACCAGTACAGATGAGCCTGCCTTTACTGTGCCCGAAAATTATTTTGATGAATTAAGTGCCAACATTCAAAGCAAGATTGCTGTTGATGAATTGGTGAATGCCGATGAGCACGGTTTTGCCGTGCCCGAGAACTATTTTAACGATCTGCAAGATCAAATTACTGCATGCATACTGGTTGAACAAACGCTGGGCGAAACAGAGGAAGCATTCACTGTACCGACGGATTACTTTAACCAACTGAATAAAAGAATCCTTAATAATACCGTTAACCAGGACATAGTTAGGCGTAAAGGCATTGTTAGAAAAATGCTGACATCGGGCTCGTTTAAATACGCTGCCGCTGCATGTTTTGCGCTTGTTATTGGTACAGGTATTTTTGTTAAGCAGGTAACCGACCCCATTGCCGAGCATAACAGCTCTTTTTTACATCAACAGATCTCAACCTTACCGGTTAGTGATATCCAAAGCTATTTACAACAGGATGTAGATGCCAATGATACACAGCATGCCGTTATTGATGAGGGTGCCCCTGTTAATGACAACGGTTTAAACAATGCTTTACAAGACTTAAAGGAAGCTACCCAGTAATGACTAATTTGCTTAAATATACTTTTGCTTTAGCATTAATTTTATGTGTTAGTAGTGTTACGTACGCACAAATGCGCGTTGTTGTGCCGCCCCGCTTTGAGCGCAGGCCGGCTTATCACGAGCGGGTGGTAGTAGTACAACAACAAAACAATCAGGAAAATCCACAACACAGGATAGAAAATATAAAGGTTAAGTTTTTAAAACAGCAGCTTAATCTTACTCCCGATCAGGCAAAGAAGTTTTTTCCACTGTACCGTGAGTACCAGCAGGAGCTTTTCAACATGATAAAGCTGAAACGACTAAATAATACCAATGCACAGGCCAACGGTACGGATCAGATCAATAAGGACCTGTACTACGATTCGGAGATTGTAAGCATCAAAATGCGTTTTAAGGACGCGTTCCTGAAAATACTCCCCCCCGAAAAAGTTAGCGAGCTGTACAAAAGCGAGCGCGAATTTAACGATGAACTGGTACGCTCATTATCCGAACGCAACGGCACCCCTTCTAATTAATGAATGGAAAAGGATAAAAAATCTATTCTTGTCGGCTGCATGATAATTGGAGCTACGATGATTTTGTGGTCTTTCTTTATAACCGGTAATAAATCATCTACCTCCTCAAAAAATGTTATAGTAATTGCAACTGTGCATAAGCTGATAGATACAAATGGGTATGTAAAGGTTGATGTTGAATATAACTATCAGGGCCGGGTTTTGAATAATAGCTTCCATGTGGCTAATGCTGATAGTTTAAAAACTAACGGGAAGGTTAGACTACTTGTATCACAGGGAAACCTAAATAAGGATATTAAATATATTGGCGTTGCTAAATAAGTCGATATTTCAACTAAAAACGACTCATTTTTCGAGCGTAAACGGAAAGTCAATAATTAGTCTGAAATCACTATCAATTAAGAATAAATCGACTTAGGACTAAGAACTTGCGACTAAAGACTTAAATTTGCGCCATGCTAACCCTGCGCCAGCTTTTCCTTGCCAACAACGCTCAAACCACCAACTTCCCGCTTTTGCTTGAATTTGAACGGGCCGAAGGCATTTATATGTACGATAACGAGGGTAAACCCTACATCGACCTAATATCCGGCATTGGTGTAAGCAACCTTGGGCATAGCAATCCATATGTTATCAATGCAATAAAAGAGCAGGTAGATAAATACATGCACCTGATGGTTTACGGCGAGTATGTACAATCGCCGCAGGTACGTTTTGCAGAAAAGCTGGTTTCCATACTTCCCGATAATCTTCAATCTGTATATTTTACCAACTCCGGCGCTGAAGCTGTTGAGGGCGCTTTAAAACTGGCCAAGCGCTTTACCGGCCGGGCAAATATCATTGCCTGCCACAATTCTTATCATGGCAGTACGCATGGCGCATTAAGCGTTATGGGTAACGAGGAATTTAAACAGGCTTATCGACCATTGCTACCGGGAGTTAGGTTCATCAATTTTAATAATACCGATGATCTAAGTTTGATTGATGAGCAAACCGCCTGTGTTATTATAGAAACCGTGCAGGGCGAGGCAGGTATCCGTGTGCCTGATATAGCCTACATGCAAGCCCTACGCAAACGATGCAATGAAACAGGCACGCTACTGATACTGGATGAGATACAAGCCGCATTCGGCCGCACAGGCAAACTTTTCGCGTTTGAGCATTTTGGTATTGTACCCGATATATTGCTGCTGGCAAAGGCTCTAGGTGGCGGCATGCCGATAGGCGCTTTCATCTCATCAAACGCTATCATGTCGGCATTAAAGGAGAACCCTATACTGGGGCATATCACCACCTTTGGCGGTCACCCGGTATGCTGCGCGGCAGGTTTGGCTGCGCTGGAGGTTTTGCTGGATGAAAAATTATGCGAACAAGTTGCCGCCAAGGAAGCACTAATAAGAGCATCATTGATTCATCCGACTATAAAAGAGATCCGCGGCAAAGGATTAATGCTCGCCCTTGAACTGGAAAGCTTCGATCTTAATAAAAAGATCATCGATCGTTGTATTGAAAACGGTGTAATTACCGATTGGTTTTTGCATTGCAGCAATGCCATGCGCCTGGCCCCTCCCCTTATCATCACCCTCGACGAAATCAAAAAAGCCTGCGAAATCATTTCAGAGGCTGTTGATTATTATTCTTAATTCATTTAAATTTCATTTTCGGTCTAATTATCAGTATCTTATGCTGTATCAGGCATAAATGCGCATTGACTTTTTTTTCTTAGCGGTTAAATTGGTATAGTTTATGCACCAGTTACACGAAAATGCACAATTCGGCTTAAATGTGTATTAAAACAGTGTTTTTATAGTCAGAATGCACTTTTTTTAAGTCAGTGCTGTATACATCTGAAAGCTATCCGTAAATTTTTATTTAAAAAACACACTTCTTAACTATATATGAAAATAGCATACATCTCAACCTATCCGCCCCGCGAATGTGGTATTGCCACGTTCAATCAAAACCTAATGCGTGCCATTCATGCCAATTTCCCTAAACGGAAAAGCTTATTGGAAAGCGGTTTTGTGGTGGCTTTAAACGATTCGGAAAATTTGCATGAATATGAATATCCTGAAGAAGTAAAATATATCATCCGTCAAAACCACCAAAAGGACTATATCAGGGCTGCCAATTATATCAATACCAGCACGGCTGATGTTTGTATAATGGAGCATGAGTTCGGTATTTATGGCGGCGAAAGTGGTATATACATTCTTCCATTGCTTAACAGGCTGGAGAAACCGCTGATATCTATCCTGCATACCATACTAAAGGAACCCAGCTATGTGCAGCGCATTATTATTCGTGAAATAGCCGAGCAATCATCAAAAATTATTGTGATGAGTAAAAGGGCGGTTGAGTTTTTAACCACCATTTATGATATCCCTGCTGAAAAGATCCAGATCATTGAACATGGCGTGCCTGATGTTGAAGCACCGGAGATCAACCCAATAAAAAGCTTGTCGCAGTTTAAAAACCACAGGGTATTATTAACTTTTGGTTTGATAAGCCGCAATAAAGGCCTCGAAACCGTTATAAAGGCACTCCCCAAAATAGTTGAAAAACACCCTGATGTTATGTATGTGGTGCTGGGCAACACGCACCCCGGCGTTATCAAAAACTCGGGCGAGGAATACAGGGATCACCTGAAATCATTAGCCGCGCAACTGGGTGTGGCTAAAAATCTTTCTTTCATCAACAAATTTGTGGCCGAGGAGGAATTGGTAGAATACCTTACCGCCTGCGAAATTTATGTCACTCCATATTTAAACGAGGCGCAGATCACCAGCGGTACATTATCATACGCTGTTGGTTCAGGCGCGGCAGTGGTATCAACCCCATATTGGCATGCACAAGAACTACTTGACCATAACCGCGGCCGACTGTTCGATTTTAAAGATACTGAAGCCTTAGCCGACATAGTAAACGAACTGCTAGATCAGGATAGATTATTAAAAGAACTTAAAGAAAATGCCTACGAATACGGCTTGCACTTACGCTGGCCGGTTACAGGTGCCGAATATATTAAAGTAGCCCAGGAATCATGTCGCACGCACGATTTCAGCGACAAGATATTGCGCAACAGTATTGTTGACCCGGAGATATTGCCAAAATTCAGCTTAACGCATGTTATACGCTTAACTGACGATACAGGTATAGTGCAACACGCCAAATACGGCATCCCTAATTTAAAGGAGGGCTATTGTCTGGATGATAATGCACGTGCCTTAATTATGGCATTGATGGCTTATCAACGTAGCAAAAGCAAGGAAGCATTTGAATTGTTGCCGGTATACCTGAGCTACATCCACTACATGCAAACGGATGATGGTAACTTCCGTAACTTTTTGAGCTTTAACAGGCAATATTTGGATGAAGTGGGCTCTGAAGATTCTTTTGGCCGTACCATTTGGGCTTTAGGCTATTTGATCAGCTGCGCTGCAAGCAATTCTTATCGTGAGTTTGCGCTGGAGATCTTTCAGAAATCGTTCCCTCACTTTAAGGCATTAAAACATTTAAGGGGCATGGCCAATACCATTATCGGTGTGAGCTTGTATCTGCAGGTTTTCCCTACGGATGAAGGTATGGTAAAAGAACTGGCTGTACTTACCCAACCGCTATTAGATGCTTATGACAGAAACGAGGCCGAAGACTGGCAATGGTTTGAGGAAAAAATGACTTATGACAATGCCATACTACCACTGGCACTGTTACATTCAGCTGAAATAACCGGTAACGAAAAAGCAAAGGCGATAGCGATGAAAACTATGGCTTTCCTTGATAAACTCACCCTGGCAAATGGCTATTTAAGTCCGGTTGGTAATGATGGCTGGTATTATAAGGGCGGCGAATTCCCTATTTTCGATCAGCAGGCTATTGAAACCATGGCTATGGTGTTGATGCATTTCCAGGCGTACCAGATCTTCCGTGAGCCGGAGTATATCGAGAAAATGTTCCTGAGCTATAAATGGTTCCTGGGTGAAAATACGCTGCGCGCGCCCTTATATGACCACGAAACCAAGGGCTGCTGCGATGGTTTGCTACCAACAGGTATAAACCGTAACCAGGGTGCCGAAAGTACCTTAGCATACCTGATATCCCACTTAACGGTATTAAAAGCCTTTGAGCTGGAATACGAATACAACAAAGTGGGCCAGCGTTTGGAGATCTGCTAATGAAAGTTGCCGTTTTATCACCCGTTGCCTGGCGCACACCGCCCAGGCATTATGGACCGTGGGAGCAGGTAGCTTCAAATATTGCTGAAGGACTGGTTGCAAAAGGTGTTGAAGTAACGCTTTTTGCAACCGGCGATTCGATAACCGCCGGAAAGCTTGATGCTGTTTGCGCGCAGGGATATGAAGAGGACA
Source organism: Mucilaginibacter mallensis (assembly GCF_900105165.1). Taxonomy (NCBI): domain Bacteria; kingdom Pseudomonadati; phylum Bacteroidota; class Sphingobacteriia; order Sphingobacteriales; family Sphingobacteriaceae; genus Mucilaginibacter; species Mucilaginibacter mallensis. The sequence goes on along the minus strand of NZ_LT629740.1, from coordinate 1,334,608 downwards.
GATCGCAGGATGCGAAAGTATTGGAATGCCTGCACATCAGCAACCTGATGGAAAAGGCGGGGGATTTTGATATCATCCATAACAATTTTGATTTCCTTCCCCTCACCTATTCAGGATTAATAAAAACGCCGATAATTACCACTATCCATGGTTTTTCATCACCCAGGATAATACCGGTTTACAAAAAGTATAACTCCATGGGCCATTACGTATCCATCAGTAACGCCGACCGCAGTACTGAGTTGGAATACTTAGCTACTGTTTACAATGGCTTGGATACCCGCGATTTTGAGTTTACGGCTACGCCCGATGATTACTTGCTCTATTTCGGCAGAATCCATCACGATAAAGGCACCGCCGAAGCCATTGCCATCGCAAAAAAAAGCAAAAAGAAATTATTAATAGCCGGCATCATTCAGGATGAAGGCTATTATAAAGATAAGATAGAACCTGAATTAAATAATCAGATCATATACGTTGGTCACGCCAGGCCTGATAAACGGAAAGAGCTATTAGGTAAAGCAACTACCTTACTCCATCCTATCAATTTTAACGAACCATTTGGCATGAGTGTAGCCGAAGCCATGCTCTGCGGCACGCCGGTAATCGCCTTCAATAAAGGCTCAATGCCGGAGTTAATACAGGATCAGAAAACTGGCTTTTTGGTGAATACTATTGATGAAGCCGTTGATGCGGTTACTCAGGTTAGTCATATCAATAGAAAAGATTGCTATGATTGGGCTAACGCTCAGTTCTCGCGTGATAAAATGGTTGAGGATTATTATGGTTTATATCAGCAGATATTGGGTTGATTGTTTTCACAAGCAGGATGCTTTGTGAGTTTTGGGTCTAAGTTCGCTTCGCTAAACTTAGACCAGTGTTTTTTCCTACCTTTTGTCATAAATCACTCCACCATTAGCCATACCGCTTTTTGATTGTATATTTAAATCCTGATACAACAAAGCATGGCAGAAACTTCTACTCATCTTGAACGCGGGTTATCATTAACACAGGCTACCGCCATCAATATGATCGATATGGTGGGCATAGGTCCGTTTGTAACCATACCTTTTATTGTTGGTGCCATGCGGGGACCACAATGCGTACTGGCTTGGCTATTAGGGGCGGCGCTTGCATTTTTAGATGGGTCGGTATGGGCGGAACTAGGCGCAAAATGGCCAATGGCAGGTGGCAGCTATGTTTTCCTGCAAAAAGTTTATGGCGAGAACAGGTTCGGCAAAATGATGTCGTTCCTGCTGGTATGGCAAACCATTATACAAGCGCCATTGGTAGTAGCCAGTGCTGCAATCGGCTTCTCTAAATACCTTACCTACCTGGTAAGCCTGAATGGTATACAGCAAAAAATGGTGAGCGGGGCGTTAGTCATCGTAGTTACCATTTTATTATACCGCAATATTAAAAGTATAGGCAAAATATCTGTGTTATTGTGGATCATTACCGGGGGCACATTCCTGTGGCTCATAGGTTCGGGATTTCACAATTTCAATCCTAAATGGGCATTTGGCTTTAGTAAAGATGCCTTTGATCTTACGCCGATATTTTGGGTGGGGTTAGGCCAAGCATCGCTTCAATCTGTTTATTCCTACCTGGGTTATTACAATGTATGCCATTTAGGCGGCGACATCAAAAATCCGGAGAAAAATATTCCACGCAGTATTTTCATTTCGGTAAGCGGCATTGCCATACTGTACATCGGCATGCAGATCATGGTTTCGGGTGCGATGCCATGGCAGCAGATAGCAGGCTCAAATTTCATTGTCAGCACTTATTTTGAGCTTATTTATGGCCCTTTTGCAGGTAAATTGGCTACAGTGTTGGTATTGATTATTGCCAGCGCGTCGTTATTGGCAGTAATGCTTGGCTATTCACGTATCCCCTATGCGGCAGCATTGGATGGCAACTTTTTTAAAATATTCGCGAAGCTTCATCCCAAAAAGCAGTTCCCTTATGTGTCGCTGTTGTTTTTAGGAGGGATAGGTTTTATATTCAGCCTACTGCTTAAACTAACGGATGTAATAAAGGCTATACTTACCATGCGCATCATCGTGCAGTTTGTGGGGCAGTCAATAGGCGTTATCTACTGGCACAAAACCAAACCCGATGATGTTAGGCCCTATAAAATGTGGCTGTACCCGCTGCCTGCTATTATTGGCATTATTATATGGCTTTTTATTCTTTTCAGTAATAACTGGCAGTACATTGTTGGTGCCACAGGCTTTATACTAACAGGTGCAGCAGTTTATTTTATAGTTATTGAGCCTCAAAAAAGGAAGAGGGAATTGGAAAAGGCATAAAAATACACTGGTCTAAGTTCGCTGCGTTAAACTTAGACCAGTATCTTGACCAGTATTTTCCCTACGCGTTATCCGCTACCGCAGCCTTCTCCCCTTTTTTCTTCTTCTCAGCAGCCTCGGCATCAATCTGGGCTGATATGGCGCCATCCTCTTTCAGTTTATTGATAAGGTCGTTCAGATCCAGTTCGGCAAATGCTGTGGATGAATCGGATACGCCATAAGGGATAATGAGCTTGCCATTATGCACTATCGCGCCGCAAGAGTATAATACGTTTGGCACATAACCTTCACGTTCTTCGCTGTTTGGTATCAGCAATGGCTCACGCAGTCGGCCTATCTCAATAGCAGGATCATCCAGCTTTAGCAAACTGGCGCCAAGCACATACCTGCGCATAGGGCCTACACCATGTGTTATCATTACCCAGCCATCTGGGGTTTCAATCGGCGAACCGCAGTTACCTATCTGTATAAACTCCCAGTTGAATTTTGGTTTTTGCAGCAGCTCAGGCTTTTCCCATATGTTGATCTTATCAGAGTACATGATGTAGTTATTGCAGCCGTCAATACGCGATATCATTACATATTTGCCATTAATCTTACGCGGAAACAGCGCCAGATTTTTGTTCTGAGCACCCGCACCATATAATGGCATTATTTTAAAGTTGTAAAAGTCGGTTGTTTGCAGCAGTTTCGGCATTATCAGCGCACCATCGTATGCGGTGTAAGTTGCATAATAAACCGAAGTACCATCATCATGCCTGAAGTGTACAAACCTGGCATCTTCAATTCCCTTGCGCTCATACTCCGATATCGGGAATATCACACGATCGGATATATCCGTATCCAGTGAAAATACAATCTCATAATAAGAATCTGCCAGCCAAAGTATCTTGTCGTACTCCAGTTTCTGCATATCACTTTCCTGTAATTTTTGCGAATCGAGGATGGCACTGCGCAGGTTGGAGTATTCAAAGTGATGATCGAGCTTGGATTCCAACTCTTTCAACACATCAATATTTATTTGGGTGGCGACTGCCTTATCAAAAAACAGTTTTTTATTATAAACGGCATTGCGTACAATCTCGGCTTCATCAATATAACTGCCTGCCGGTAAAACCGTGATATTATTATTCTGATCAACCAAAGCACGGCGGAAGGTGATGGATGATATGTGCCCCTCGCCCACGGCCCTGAAGCTGATGATCATCCGTTTTTGGCCTTCCTGCAACTCGCTCTGATCCGGGTCCTCAACTATCGACGGGTTAAAAAATGCCGCCGACTCGATTGAATACTCGTGCGTAAAATACGAGCCGATCAATAATTTGCGGTATACCGTTAAGGTATCATAATCAATATTAAGCTCTGAAAAAAGAGGTTTTAACCTGCTGCAATGGCGGTTTAAAACCCGGGTAATATTACGGTGGCGTTTGGAATATTCCTGCAATAACGGCGACACAATGCTGAATGCTGCTGCCTCACTTATTTCCATTACCCGTTCAATAACTTCTTTAGCGCGATCGTTCCCATTAAAGAAGAACCTGGCAATTACACGTTTAGGATCGGGATTAACTCTTATGGGTTTACGTTCTACAACTAATCTCATATAAAAAAGTAGCTTTATTTCTTTAACATCAATATTTTGAAATTGATTTGGGCAATTTCACAAAATTCAATCAACTTTAACTAATAATAAAGATAAGTTTATTTACACAAACTTTAATTGTTGGTTGAACATTTGATTTTTATTTTGGATTGATAGGAATAGGAAAGGTTTAGTAATAATTATAATTTCTCCCACCCTCTTTGCGCGCAGCGAAGAGAGGGTCGACCAGCGCAGCGTAGTCGGGGTGAGTTAGCGGAGCGCGTTGAAGTTTCTTCTATTATAATTCAATAATTTCTGAACCCGAATTTCTTGAATTAGAGAATTTATAGAATTCTGCTAATTCCTTAATTCAAAAAATTCCGGTTCAGAAATTTGGGGCGCTGCCTTCGGCCGTGCTATCCGCTCATACGCACACAGGCATTAGTCACGAGGCCGGTATCTGCTGCTATCACTAACGCATCCTACCCCCTCCGTCGACTCACCCGGTCGTTGCTGCGCTCGACCACCCTCTCTCCGGCAAGCCGGAAAGAGGGTTACCTTTACACCATCTTATTTCTCTTGATAAGATAAGCCTTTAAAATATTGCTGTAACCATCCTCAATATTAGCATCAATCAAATCGATGTTATATTGTGCACATTTAAGTTTCAGCTGATTTTTGTAGTGCGCCAATGACGACAAATAAGCCTCCCTGATCTTACCCGGATGCACCTTTACCTGCTCGCCGCTCTCCATATCAATAAAATGGTGTGGGCGGTTATCAAAGTTAAAATCCAGCTCTTTTTGCTTGTCGTTCACGTTAAATATCACCACTTCGTGCTTATTGTATTTTAAATGCTGAATAGCCGCGAACAGTGCCTGCAGTTTTTCGTCACTCAAATTATTCTCCAGCATATCGCTAAAAATAATGATCATGGAGCGCTGGTGAACCTCCTGTGCCATGTGATGCAGTACATCAGTTATATTGGTGTTGGTGTTCGCTTTAGGCTGATTATAAGCATTTTCCAGCTCAGCATATAAATAGAACAGGTGTGTATTGGTTGATTTAGCCGCGCTGATCCAGTCGATCTTATCTGAGAACAGGCACAAACCAAACGCATCGCGCTGTTTTTTAAACAGGTACATGAGCGATGCCACCGCGTAAATGGAAAACTGTAATTTGCTGGTACCCTTCTCCGGAAAGTTCATGCTTGATGAGGTATCCAATAGCAGAAAACAGCGCAGGTTGGTTTCCTCTTCAAACTGCTTTACAAATAGCTTATCGGTACGGGCCAGTAATTTCCAGTCGATATTTTTTACCGATTCTCCATTATTATACAAGCGGTGTTCAGCAAATTCAACTGAAAAGCCATGGAATGGGCTCTGGTGCAGGCCGGTAATAAAGCCCTCAACCACCTGGCGGGCCAGTAGTTCAAGATTGGCCAGTTGCCTTATTTCCTGATCGTCGTTTAATTTCGGCATGGTAAATTGTACAAAAACCTTAGTGTCCCTCTGTGAAAGTCTTCGGGCTCTTTGTGGTTAATTTCTACCACAAAGTACACTAAGAAAACACGCAAGGTAGCACAGAGACTACTCTTTAAATAATTATTGAATACAAAAAAAGCGTTACAGGATATGTAACGCTTTCATTTATTTTTTATGCTTTATAGAAGCTTAAATTATAACTGAGCAGATAATTTGCCGGCTAATATTGATTTTGGAACAGCGCCGATTTGTTTGTCAACAATTTCGCCGTTCTTAAAGTATAATAAGGCAGGGATGTTACGGATACCAAATTTCATTGATATACCCGGGTTATTGTCGACGTTAACTTTGCCTACAACTGCTTTGCCTTCATATTCCTTTGCAATTTCTTCAACTACCGGACCAACCATACGACAAGGACCACACCATTCAGCCCAAAAATCAATTAGTACTGGTTTATCTGATTTAAGAACAAGCTCCTCAAAGTTTGCATCTGTTATTTCTAAAGCCATGATATTTATTTTTAAATTTTGTAATACAAATATATACTATTCAAATTGCTTGCCACAATCATTCGTCTGCCAATATGACAATGTGACAAATGAATGGAGAAGAGAACCAGGATTTATTGGATTTTATTGATTTGCAGGATGTGGTGTGGCATATACCTTTCTGTGAATCAGTTTATTCCTAACAGTACTGATTCTCTGGCTCTTGATGTAGAGACGTAATATTTTGCGTCTCTACGCATGCTAAGGTTATGCGCTGTTCGAAGTCTCCCGACTTCGAACTCCTATGCTAGTAGTTTAAAACTACTCCCGCGTTAGGGATCACAGCGGATACCGGCCCCGGGGTTAAGGCCTGCAGCCGTATGAGCGGAGAGCCCGGGCCGCAGGCAACGCCCAAACTCTGAACCCGAATTTATTGAATTAAAGAATTTTCTGAATTCTGTCGATTCTTAAATTCAATAAATTGCGGTTCAGACAGCTGCAATCAGCCCAATCCTAAAATCAAAAACAATCAACGGTTCAGTATTTCCCTAAAAATCGCTTAATTTGCCAAAAGTTTAATTTTTACGATGCAAGACCTAAAAAAATTAATTGAAGATGCCTGGGAAGACAGGAAGCTATTAGACTATAAGGATTACAGCAACGCCGTTGAAACCGTTATTGAGCGCCTTGATAAAGGTGATATACGCGTAGCCGAACTTATTGGCAACCGCTGGCATACTAATGAATGGATAAAGAAAGCCGTTATATTGTATTTCCCTATCCGCAAAATGGAAGAAATTAAGGTTGGCCCTTTTGTTTTCCACGATAAAATGGCATTAAAAACCGATTATAAAGAAAATGGTGTTCGTGTAGTACCGCATGGTTTGGCCCGTTATGGCGCTTACCTTGCAAAAGGTGTTATTATGATGCCGTCATATGTAAACATTGGCGCTTATGTTGATGAAGGCACCATGGTTGATACCTGGGCAACCGTAGGCTCATGCGCGCAGATAGGCAAGCATTGCCACCTGAGCGGCGGTGTGGGCATTGGTGGCGTTTTAGAGCCCATACAGGCATCTCCGGTAATTATTGAGGACAACTGCTTTTTAGGTTCAAGAGCCATTGTGGTTGAAGGTGTGCATGTGGAGAGCGAAGCCGTTTTAGGCGCTAACGTGGTTTTAACCGCCTCAACAAAAATTATTGATGTTACCCACGAAAAGCCGATTGAATACAAGGGCCGTGTACCTGCCCGTTCGGTAGTTATACCAGGTAGTTATCCAAAAGAGTTTCCGGGTGGCATATACCACGTACCATGCGCCCTGATCATTGGCCAGCGCAAGGAATCAACCGATAAAAAAACATCACTTAACGATGCGTTAAGGGTGAATAATGTTGCAGTATAGGTGCTAAAGGGTTTGTGCGATTCCCCTCTTGAGAGGGGGCAGGGGTGTGTTCTACAATTTTACACACCCCTGCTCCCGCACTCGCCGACGCACCCCCTCTCAAGAGGGGAACTATAATAATGTGCACAAAATGAAAATAGGTTACGATGCCAAGCGGGCTTTCTTAAATAACACGGGACTGGGCAATTACAGTCGCTGGTTAATAAAGGCCATAGCAGCGCATTATCCTGGTAATGAATATTTCCTCTACACTCCCCGTATAAAGCTCAATTCCCGGCTTAGTTTTTTAAGCCAATATAAAAATCTGATAACCATAACTCCCGAAAGCAAATTCTTCACCTCATGGTGGCGCAGCAAAGGAATTGTTAAGGATCTGAAGCGCGATGGCATTGAAATTTATCATGGCCTAAGTCATGAGCTGCCATCGGGCACAGATAAAAGCGGCATCAGATCAGTAGTTACCATTCACGATCTGATATTTATGCGCCTGCCGGGTAACTTCGGCATTATAAGCCGGAAAATTTACGAGGCAAAAGTTAAATACGCCTGCAAGGTTGCCGACAAGATCGTCGCCATCAGCCAAAAAACAAAGGACGATATTATAGAATTACTGGGCACAGATGCCGTTAAGATTGAAGTAATCTATCAAAGCATTGATCCAATTTTTACTATCACCCAAAGCGAGGAACAAAAAGAAGCTGCTTCATCAAAATATAATTTGCCCGCACAATTCCTATTAAGTGTAGGTACTATTGAACCACGAAAAAACTTATTACTGCTCGCAAAGGCGTTAAAATATGTTGATGTTATTCCACTGGTGGTTGTAGGCCGACCAACAAAATATTTAGATGAGGTAAAACAATATCTCACCGCTAATAATTTAATTAACCGCGCCATCTTTTTGCATGACGTGGAATTTGCCGATCTGCCCGCTATTTATCAGCTGGCATCGGCATTTATCTATCCATCAAGATATGAGGGTTTCGGACTGCCGGTTTTAGAGGCATTAAATTCGGGTGTACCTGTAATTGCGGCAACAGGCTCTTGTCTGGAAGAAGCTGGTGGGCCGCATAGTTTATATGTAAACCCTGATGATGAAAAGGATCTCGCCGAAAAAGTCAGCCTTATACTTAGCGATAATGCCTTAAAGCAAAATATGATAGCGCAAGGTTTGCAATATGCTGCTAACTTTGCACAGGATAAACTATCTGCACAGTTAATGCAACTGTACAAAAATTTATAAAATATGCTCAAAGACGAAGTTGCCAAAGCTTTTAAAATAATACAGGATGGCGGTATTATCCTCTATCCTACCGATACCATTTGGGGTATAGGCTGCGATGCTACCAATACAGAGGCCGTGAAAAAGATCTATCGCCTTAAACAGCGCGATGAAGCAAAAAGCATGATAATTTTGCTGGATAATGATAACAAACTGCAAAGCTATATAGCCGAAGTGCCCGAAATAGCTTACGACCTGATTGAGTTTGCCGAAAATCCCTTGACCCTGGTTATGCCCGGCGCTAAAAACATCTCCCCGGCATTAATAGCTGGTGATGGCAGTGTTGGTGTACGCGTAAGCAGTAACGAGTTTTGTCAGCAATTAATACAACGGATGCGTAAACCTTTGGTATCTACCTCGGCTAATATCAGCGGCAAACCATCACCTCAATATTTTTCACAGATTGACCAGGAGATCATAGATGGCGTTGATTATGTGGTTGATATTGATCAGCACAGCATGGAAATTAAAAACCCGTCAACCATTATGCGGCTGGATCCTAACGGGAGTTTTGAGTTTATAAGGAGATAAGAAGTATAAAACTTGTCATTGCGAGCGATAGCGCGGCAATCTCGTCGCTTGGATATTGAACGCGACGAGGTTGCTTCGTCGTTCCTCCTCGCAATGACATAAAAGCTAGGGGTGTCATGCTGAGCGCTAGTCGAAGTATGAGCGTAAAGGCCTGCCCATATGCTTCGACTAGCACTCAGCATGACACCGACTTTTTGGATATTAAAACTACCTTACCCCCTTTGCCGATTGCAGAAGAGAGGGTAAAAACTATTATTACAAATGAGCGCCAGAATAATTTGTTAATTTTGCCTCATTACATGAAACAACACCTTCAGCATTCTATATTCAATACCATATCAAAAATTGCCGGCGAGCATAACTTACAGGCCTATGTCATCGGCGGTTTTGTGCGCGATATTTTCCTGAACCGCCCTTCAAAGGATACTGATATTGTGGTGATAGGCAACGGTATTGATTTTGCTGAAAAAGTAGCTAAAAAGCTGAATGTTAAACTGGCCGTATTTAAAAATTTCGGCACCGCCCAACTAAAATACCAGGATCTGGAGGTTGAATTTGTTGGCGCGCGTAAAGAATCATACCGCCTGGATTCGAGAAAACCCATAGTTGAAAACGGCACCCTGGAGGATGACCAAAAACGCCGCGATTTTACCATCAACGCGCTGGCCATATCCCTACATCCCGACACTTTCGGCGAATTACTAGACCCGTTCGAAGGCATGGCCGATCTGGAGCAGAAACTCATCCGCACGCCGCTTAACCCGGTTGAAACTTTTTCGGATGATCCCCTGCGCATGATGAGGGCCATTCGTTTTGCATCTCAGCTGAATTTCAGGATAGATGACATCGCGGTAACTGCCATAAAAAGCAATACCGACAGGATCAGCATTGTATCGCAGGAGCGCATAACGGATGAATTGAATAAGATCATCCTGTCACCAAAACCATCCATCGGCTTTAACTATTTGTTTGATACCGGCCTGCTGCACAAAATATTCCCGCAAATGGTAGCGCTTTACGGCGTTGATTATATTGACGGCCGGGGTCATAAGGATAATTTTTACCACACCCTGCAGGTTTTAGATAACATTTGCGAAACCACTGACGACCTTTGGCTCCGCTGGGCTGCCATATTGCATGATATCGCCAAACCTGCCACCAAACGCTTTGAACAGGGCCACGGGTGGACGTTCCACGGCCACGAGGACCGCGGCGCACGCATGGTGCCCAAGATCTTTGCCCAATTAAAACTGCCCCTGAACGAAAAAATGAAGCTGGTGCAAAAACTGGTGCAGCTGCATTTGCGCCCAATCGTATTATCGCAGTCAATTGTGACAGATTCGGCGGTACGCCGTCTGCTTTTTGAGGCAGGCGATGATATTGAAGGACTGATGCTGTTGTGTAAAGCAGACATTACGACAAAAAACGAATATAAAGTAAAAAAATACCGCCAGAATTTCGACCTCGTTATACAAAAATTAAAAGATGTTGAGGAACGTGATAATATAAGAAACTGGCAGCCACCCATTACCGGCACCGATATAATGCAGCTTTTTGGTATAAAAGAGGGCCGCGAGGTGGGAATTATTAAAAATCAGATACGGGAAGCCATACTTGAAGGTGAAATTCCCAATGAGCGCGAAGCAGCAATTGCATACACAATTTTAAAAGGCGAAGAAATTGGCTTAAAAGTTGTGGCAACGCTTTAGAATTTTTGGTGACAGGATTTCTGTACAAAATCCTCCAATCAAATACCCAATACCCATAAATGGGGATAAATTAAAAATTAAAATATTATTTTTGCTTAAAATTCCACTTATTTAAACAATGGCACTATACAGGTTCAGGGTTACTTTTGAAGACTACGATGATGTAATGAGAGAGATTGATGTTAAATCAAATCAAACTTTCGAGGACCTTCATCGCGCTATTCATCAGTCGACAGGTTACAATCCCGAATATTCTTCTTCTTTTTATATCAGTAACGACCAATGGACAAAAGGTGAAGAGATCACCTATATGCCCAATCAAAGGCGTACCGACCGTGGCGTATCACTGATGGAAAAAGTGAAACTGAGCAGCTTTATTGATGATCCGCACCAAAAGTTTTACTATACTTTCAATTTCGACCGTCCTTTTGATTTTCACGTTGAACTGATGAAGATCATTTTAGATGATGCACCAGGTGTTACCTACCCTGCGGTTATTAAAGCAGTTGGCGAAGCTCCAAAACAATTTGGCAACTCCTTTAACCCAACAGCCTTACCTGCTGCAAACGAAGATTTCGATCTGTTTGATGAAATGGGTTTTAACCCCGAAGATGCAGAAGATCTGACCGAAGTTACTGATGATGAAGGTGTAGTAGACAGCGATGAAATTGCACATGGCGGTGATGATGAGGAAGAAGATGAGTTCGGCAGTGAGTTTTCAGATAATGAAGGCTTTGAGGATGACGGCAAATCGCATGATGATTATTAATTGTTAGTTCATAGTTGATGGTTCATAGTTCATAGCATGAATTTGCATGATTAAAACTATAAACTATTGCGCTACCATGAACCATGAACCATGAACTATGAACCATCAACTCCCCACCAACAAAACCCTCATCGTTATCGCCGGGCCTACAGCTGTTGGTAAAACGGATACAGCTATACGGCTGGCTAATCATTATAACACGGTTGTGGTTTCGGCCGATTCACGGCAGTTTTTCCGGGAGATGTCTATCGGTACGGCCAAACCCAATGCTGATGAGTTAGCTACTGCTAAGCATTATTTTATTGATTCTCATTCTATAACAGAAAGTTTTAGCGTTGGCGATTTTGAAAAAGAGGCTTTAACTTTGCTGAATGAGCTTTTTAAGCAGCATGATGTAGTTATACTGGCAGGTGGTTCAGGCTTATATATTAAAGCCATTTGCGAAGGCTTTGATGACCTGCCAACTGCCGATCCCGCTATCCGCCACCGCCTGAACCAGGATTTCACTGAAAAAGGTATCCATTATTTACAGGAGCAACTTAAATCCGCAGACCCTGAATATTATACACAGGTTGATCTCAATAATCCTCAACGCCTCATTCGCGCACTCGAAGTTTTTGAAACTACGGGCAAACCATTTTCATCATTCCGTACATCAGCTATAAACAAGCGCCCCTTCAATATCATCAAATTCGGACTGAACCTGCCCCGTGAAATACTCTACCAGCGTATCAACCAGCGTGTTGATATCATGGTTGAGCAGGGTTTGATTGATGAAGTAAAAGCACTGCTACCCTATCGCCATTTAAACGCGTTAAATACTGTTGGTTACAGCGAGTTGTTTGATTATTTTGACGGAACGATTGATTTGAACAGGGCCCGCGAACTCATCAAACAAAACACCCGTCACTTTGCCAAAAGGCAGTTAACATGGTTTAATAAGGATAAAGAGTTTATCTGGCTGGAGCCGGGGGATGTGGCGAAGATGGTGGAGATTATTGACTCAAAAATTTGACCCAATCGTCATTGCGAGGAGGAACGACGTGGCAATCCCCGACTGTACAGAACGGATTGCTTGTCTATTGAATCGCTTGGTATCGCTCATAGCCGCTAAGGCCTATTTCTTTTGTCTTGATACAAAAGAAACAAAAAATCAAGACAACAAGGATGCTTCCACCCGCCCTGCCGATTCTTTACGCTTTTTTCGCTGTTCCGGTACTTCGTACCTTCACATCACACAAAAAACTAAACCGTCATTCCCGCCTCTACGCTGGCCCGCCCTTGTTGTCAGGGCCCTGCGCTTTTTCTTTTCTCCCCTTCTCCCCCTTCCCGTCAGTAGAACAGCTTCGGGCGAAATCAGGCAAAACAATGGTGGCCTTGTGAGTAATGGCAGGGCATAGCAGATTTTTACAGAAGCGCAAAGGCTAAGTGCGTAGCGATAGCGGGGTAAAAATATAGCAGCCCAGGTTTTGCCTGATTTGCGGGGCAATGGCCTCGTGCGGCAAAGAAGCCTTTCTGCTGACTTGATTTTTTTGGTTACTTTTTGTATCAAGACAAAAAGTGACTTCTTAGCGAAAAGCGATACCATGCTATAAGTATACAGTCGTGCGTAACCTCTCTGTATAGCATACAGATTGCTTCGCTACAGCAATGACGCTTGGAGATTATATCATCTCCCATTCACCACAACCACCTCCATCCCAATCAACTCCTTATCCCTTGTTTTCACATTCAAAAACTTAGGCTTTAGCCTGCTTACCCAGTAGGTTTTAAAACCAGCTACCACCTGCACGTGCCAGCCTTTGGCAACAAGGCCATTTACAATATCAGTTTTTGCATAAAGCATAAAAGTATTTACCGGCGGTATTTTTATAGTATCCGGATTCATGGCGATCAGTGGCTGATTCAGATAAAACTCCATGGGCCAATTACTTTCATCACATTGTACTACCGGATATTTTTGGGGATTGTGCCAGTTTATCCACCGGGCCGCCTGACTACCTGCCTGATATTTCATGAGCGATGGATAGAATGCCAGGTTTATGTACAGGTTCACAACAACAGCCGCTAAAACAGTACGCACTATTACTGCCTGCATAGTGATATTGTTTAACCTTCCCGGTAAAAACAGCATCAGCAAGAAAACTATTGATATCAACAATATTACGGGCCATGTAAAGCTATCCGGCACAAAAAAGTACTGCAGGGCACATACTACTACTAACATTAATACGATGACTATTGCCTGCGTAATACGTATGGCCTTAATGCTTTTTGTACCTGACACGCTATACAGGTACTGCGCCGTAATAATGGCGAAGAACGGAAAAACAATATTCATGTAGTACGGCAACTGGAACTTTGATGCCGAGAATAGCAAGAAGGTAAGTAAAGCGCCGCTGATACAGTACCACTCCTGCCCCTGTACATTCTTTACTCCAGTTTTAATAAATCTGAATATCGACACAAAAAACAGCAACGACCAAGGCAAAAAGGCCCATAGCGTAGTATGCACAAAAAAGAAAGGATCACCGCCGCCTTTTATGGGGCCGGTATTAAAAAAACGACCGAACTGGCTATCCCAGAAAAAAAATTTAATTCCTGAAACGCCTTTTTGTCCGAAAATCACTTTTTCAGGATGGATATCAAATTGGCGATATAAACAGTATAGCTCCGGAATGATAAATATCAGCACTAAAGCTATTGCTATCAACCAGCGCCATGCAAACAATTGTTTCCATTGTTTGGTAATAATGAATTGCCCCACAATTGCCCCACCGATGGGTACAATGGCAAACATACCCTTAGTCATGATAGCGCAGGCGGTAAACAGGCTGCCCAATAGCAATTGCCAGAAGTTATTACGGGTGTAGGCTCTATAAAAATGATAAACCGAAGCGATGATGAGCCCTGTTAAATAAGGTTCAGCACGTACATCGTTATTGGAGATAATGATATGTTCAGCAGTAAGTAATATTAAAACCGACCACTGAGCCACCTGCTGGTTATACAGCTCCTTTGCAAAGCGATAGGTATAAATGGCCCCCATCAGCAAAAACAAAATACCCGGCAGCTTATACGCCCAGGTTGAGATGCCGAAAACATTAAAAAATAAGGCCGTAACCCAAAACGGAAAGTGTGGCTTATCCAGCCAGTCATTACCGTTTACGATTATATCCGCATAATTATGGTGCAGCACCATGGTTTTGGCAATGGTAGCATACAGGGTAGCATCGGGGGCAATAAGTGTAACAAATAAGCCGCTAAAATTTACCGCGACAGCCATCGCAATAAAAAAACAAAGCCACTTTAACTGATTAGCCGGAACTGTTTCGCCCATATAATTTGCCACTGAAGTGATGTCAAATATAATGAGTTTTTGGTGGATGGGGATTTGCTGTATAAGTTTTATGCAAGGGTGTCATGCTGAGCGCTAGTCGAAGCATGCGGGCAGGCCTTTACGCTCATGCTTCGACTAGCGCTCAGCATGACACCCCCTTCCCCTACTTTGGCTTTCCCATCAAAAATAATACTGAATTACGTAAACATTTTAGCCGCTTATTGTTTTACTAAATACACTTAAACATTGCAAAGATTATGAAATACGCTTTTGTTTTAGGCACAAGTGCCTATATCGTTCCGCATGGTGTTATTAGTTATGCCAATCATGAAACCTCAAATCCGATTATAAAGATCAATTCTATTTATCATGACAATGAGCCCGGCTCTTTTTTAAGCGTTGATCTGGATATTAAGGACATGCACGGAAACGGCGTTATTGTAAAAAATAACACAACCCTGGGTACAGGGATTAAAATTTTGACAGAACAAAACAGCGTAAAAGTTTTTGGCGCGGATGGCCATGTGATTATCCATGTGCACCAGATCGATGATGAAACCGCCATGAGCCTACAACTTAACATTACCGCCGAGCTTGAAAGAAATGCCCCAATAGCAGTAATACGCATATTTGGCGATTTCATGACCCATGATCTGCGCATTTCAGCAGAAAACGAAAAGCTTTTTATTAATGACGATGGCTATGCCACCTCGGCACTGGCAGGTAACGATCTGCGGTTTACAACAGCTGGGGTAGTATTGTAAGACATTCCTTTACAAATATTCTCACCGCCAAGTAAATTCCCTCCTTTGGGAGGGGTGCGGTTGGGTGTGACGTGGCAGGGAGGGGTTTATACGCCAGATTTAGCAAAGTTCAAGAAACCCCTCCCTGCCCCTCCCATGGGAGGGAATCGCGCAGGCCTGGGTTTTTTCTCTTTTTTCTCCCGGAGTCGGTGTCCGCACCGACGACTTACAAATAACTCAGCCACCACTGATGATGCGTTCTCTTGTAATTGCTGAACCATTTACATGGAAAATACAATATACCTATAACCACCAGCCAAACCAGGTAAACTACCCATAACGGAAACCCAAAGGAAAGCGGTTTAAACAGGAAAGTCTGATTAGGTGTAACGATCTGACTGCTGTTATACCCCATGGCAAAAAACAGGATGATATTGATGAGCCGGATCAGGTAAAAATGCAGCACATAATAAAAAAAAGGCACATTGCCATACACTATTAAAAAGGACGTAAATTTATTAAGGGGCTTTTCTGTTAGCGCAAGGATTACGAGGGCTGTGCCAACCGTCATACATGAATACAATAACGAAGGCGGGTATTTGCTTACGTTGAAGAACGAAATTATGGTGTGCACCGTATTGCGCTGTACCTCCCATGGCGCAGGGTCGCCATATTTGTTTATTAGTCTTAAAACAACAAAAACAGTTAAGGTTGCCAGACCAGTATACAGCAATATCTTCCTTCTTTTCTGCGGATCATATTCGGGCCGGTAAAGCGAGCCCAAGCAATAGCCCAGCAGCATTACGCCCGTCCACGGGATAACGGCATACAGGTCAAATATAAAATGATTGCTGTTTATGGTGAACAGACCGCCGAACGCGGTAAGGAAAAGCTTTAAGAAATCAGCCTCCACTATGGATTTAGGTGCTTGTATATAATCCAGGATATCATGCCCGAAAAAGATGAGCACGCCAATAACCGCTATCCACTTTAAAGGCAAACGTACCAATAAACCCAGTATGATCATGCTAAAGCCGATGGCCCAAAGCACTTGTAATACCAATACATTATAAAATGGATTAAGGGTTAAAGCAAAGGTTATAAGCACTAACTCAACTACAATAAGCCAAAGTCCCCTTTTAACAAGAAAACCGCTTAATTCGCTTTTGGTGCGCCGTGTGCCTGCAAGATAGGCAGATACCCCACTCAGGAAAACAAAGGTTGGGGCGCAAAAATGGGTGATCCACCGGGTGAAAAACAATATGGGCGTAGTAGTAGCCATATTGGTTGGATCAGCGAGTGGCCCGCTGTAATAAATAAAATCCCGGATATGATCGATAGCCATAATCAGCATGATCATACCCCGCAAGGTATCAATAGAATTTATGCGTTGTTTTAAGGGCGGTGAGTCAGTATTGGTCATGTACCGGCAGGTTTAAATTTATACCACAATATAAGAAATATTGAGTATAAGATTAAAGCTATGCCGGTTTGTTACAATTTACAATTGAAAAAATACAAATTGTTTTCACTAATAAACAACTGGACCACAACAGGATACTAAACAACATCAGTATTCCAGCTCCCGGCAATCAAACCCAACGGATTGCAATAATGACTCCACTTTACGCGGACTTAAATTATTGGCAACCACCCTTAATATATGATCGCAATCTTCCAGATCGAAATTCCATTGCGAAATAGCCGGTACGGCAGTTAATAAGGGTTGCACCTTATTAACTGCCTTGCGGTTATAAACACTCGTTACAAATACCATTACATCCATAATCATGTGTTAGTTAATTTTAATTGTTATTCGGTTGGTTTAGGAGTTTCTTCGGCAGCGGTAAAACTATCCCAGTCGGCAAATCTTCTGCCACGAGGGCCGCCAAAACCGCCGCAGCGCTCGCTCCATTTTTGTTTGAATTTTTCCTTCTGCTCCGGTGTCATGTGTTTAAAGTGCTCCTCCATACGATGGCGCATCCATGGGGCACCGCCACCAAAACCACCACGGTGGCCGCCTTTACCAAAGCCAAATAGAATTTTGCATAGGATGAATAAACCCAGCGCCTGCCAAAAAGTGATCACCCCAAGGTGAAAAATAACGGGCATCAGGTTATTCCATAACTGCATTACCACAAAACTTATCAGCGTGAGGAAGGCCGCTACTGCCAGTGGTATAAATATAAATCGTCCTCTAAAAAGTATTTTTCTCATTTTCTTTAATTTTTAATATTGTGTAATCTCATCATACAATTGTTTAAGCCGCTTGCGCAGGTGCAGCACTGCATATCGCTTACGCGATACCAGGGTTTGCACATTGTCGCCGGTAAGGTCGGCCATTTCAGCAAAGGACATATCTTCCAGCTCGTTCCATATAAAAACCTGGCGTTGTTTTTCGGGCAGTTCATCCAGCGAGAAGAATAACTGCTCCCAAAAAAGGTTGCGCAGGTATTCCGTTTCGGGGGTTTTGGCCTCGGTTAATAGTATATCCTTAAAATCTGGAATGTCGTCCTCATCAGCATCGCTGCTAACAACCATATCATCAAGCAAAGTCTCTGATTTTTTACGGTGCTTGTCGGTTATCTTGTTATTAGCAACTTTGTACAGCCATGCGCCGGTTTGCTCAATCGGTTCCGAATTAATGACCGAACTAAACTGGTACCAAACATCCTGCAGAATGTCTTCAGCATCGGCATCGTTCTTTACGCGCCTGCGGATAAAGCCCAGCAAGTTCTTACCATACGATTTAATTGTTTGTATGATGTGGCTGTTCTTATCCTCGGGCATTACGGCTGTTACCAATGTATTGTGCATTTAAAGATAAGACGATTGTGAAATAAAAACATTTTAAATTATTTTGAATAAAAAAAGAGGCACAGTTTTGTGCCTCTTTTTTTATTCAAAATAATTTAAGTGAGTGGTGAATAGTGAGCGGTGAGTAGTTACACCATAAATATTGAGAAGATTAAAAGAAGGGGTCATGCTGAGGCACTCGAAGCATGTGCGTTGGGCATCGCCAGCTATGCATTAACGATTATGCACCGCGTAAAGGCCTTTACCCGAATGCTTCGAGTGCCTCAGCATGACCCCTTACTTAATATTAGTGTAAGAAAATCTATCTTCTGAACACATTACCCTTACATTTTATTTAGTTGATGTAATATAATGTTTTTTTACCACCGCTGTTACTTTATGCCTGATATGGGTTGATATATTCTTCTCCCATACTATTTTATAGGAGCCATCCGCCCTTTGAAAAAGCGAGAAATAATCTCTCAGATCGCCGTTAATTTCACTGGGATTTTTTAAAGCTATTTGCTGTATCTCTTTGTTAAACTCGTCCATAATTCTATTTTTTGCTAAGCTAAAGATTTAATATAACATACAATCCGTCTGCTTAACATAATGCAATGAACCAATGAACTAATGAACATTCTTCCGGTTATACCACGATATCACCAGCCTTACCATCTGGTTATAGGTCTTCAACCCTTGGGGCTGGTTATTTGCTTTTAAGAACTGGTCGTAGAAAATACTGCTTACAGCGTTGATCTCACTTTCGTGGGCCATCCAGTAGTTAAACTCAATAACAAAATCTTGGTGCACCGTTGGGGATACACGGTGCTTTAGTTGTTTGTTCAATACCGTATCGCGCATATAAATATCGCGCATAAACTCATCTACCGCTTCATGATAGGCGGAGTAGCGCAGCAATCTGTCCTTAGAGTTTATCCCCGCCAGGAAACCTACGAAGTTGGCTTCATCCTCGGCGCCATAACCCATTTGGTGTGACATCTCATGGCAGGCCACAAACGGGCGGATAAATACGGGCATCTGGTAGTTCATCTGCGCCTCGCTGGTAAATGGATTGTAATAGCCCGATGTACCCATCATATTAATGAGCGGCGTAAACAGGGAAAGCTTTACATCAGGATCATAGGTATAAAAATCTGTCGAATTAGCCGATAAGGCACGGATGGCTCCTATCGCCGTTTGACGAATAGTGCTGTTGCTTTGCTGCAGATCGGCGGTGGTGACACGTGCCCGGGTGGCGTTGGCACTGTCGATCAATATTTTGGTAAGCGAGGTAAGTTCTTCGGTGCTGTAACTGGTATCCGCCAGTTTTAACCGTTCCGCGGCCGATGGCCTGAAATAGTTAATACCCCAAAGCAGGTAAAAGGCCAGCATGCCTATCTGCACACCCATTATCATCCCCAAACATAAAATACCGGCCTGTTTAAACTGCTTTTTAAATAACAGCCTGATAAGCAATACCAGGTAATAGATAATAAAGCCGATAACCACCAGGTACAACACATCGCCCACACTAAAGGGCAGCAAATTAAAAACCGGGTGAAAAACCCGGCAAATAAAAAGGTATACACCTTTGGAGTAATACCGCTCAATAAACTGTGGATGATCCTCCAGCAGGCCCAGTAAAAAAAGAGCAAAGGCAAGAATTATGATGGTGATAATCCTTGCCTTTGCTACATTTTTATTCTTTTTATTAAGCATTATTCGATGACCCAGAGATTTGATAATTTAAAAATGGTTTATTAATCTCTAATCACCAAACACTAATTACTGTAACTACTTAACTTTAACCGGGATTTCCAATTTATCCCAGATCATGCTAAAGCCTTTATCGGTTACTGTGTAGATCATTCTTTCATGCATCGCAACTGTCACTGGTTTTACTTTTACACGCAAAACATCTTTGCTCTTGTCATATTTAAATGCCCCCCATTGGTAGGCAACACTGTTAAAAATAACTGTCCATGCACCTGCTTTAGTTGGGATAACAAAAAATCCATAAGTACCGGCAGGCAATGATTTACCTTCTACCTTAATTGGCTTGTCAGTAGTAAACCTGGTAGCTTCATTAGCGCCGGCTCTGTAAACGGTGTCATATGGTTCTAATTTGCCCCATATTACGCGTCCTCTTACCGATGGGCTGCCATAGTTAATAGTGATGGTTGCTTCGTTAACTTTGCCACTAACACTGTCGCGTGGACTAAGCGGTGGTTTTTTAGCGTCCTGTGCTTTAGTTGTTAGTACCGAAAACATACAGGCTACTGCAAAAAGCAATACAGCCTTTAATTTGAATGATCTGTTCATAATAGGATGGGATTAATTATTAGTGTATAAAGGTATAATGAAATTTCAATCGCTGTTTATAATGACTGATAATATCCGGTTTTGTTACAAAACAATTAAAATTTGGCATGAAATATGAACGAATTAATTGAAACCCACATTGCAGTTAGGAATTGACCGTAAAAGGTTAAACAATTGTTGTGAGTTTTTGCCCTTGCCGTGAGGCAAGGGTTTTTTATTGGCCAAAATTATCCTGCAATAAAATAAAAAAATATTGGCGCATATCATTTACTTTGCTGAATGAAAGAAAGGAACAGGCAGTTCTACATCTTATTGTTTGTTTTGGCTATTGTGGTTAACCTGGCTGGTATCAGCGTAAAGTTTTTTACGGATGATCCCGGTTTATATGCCTCCATAGCTAAAAGTTTCATTTACAAAAAAGAGCTGCTGGGCCTGTTCACCTATAACCAGGACTGGCTTGATAAGCCGCACTTCCCTTTTTGGGTTATCCTGTGCAGCTTTAAAATATTTGGTATAAGCGCCTGGGCATACCGGTTGCCTGCACTGTTCTTTTTTGCACTCAGTGTTGTTTACACTTTTCTATTCACCAAAAAACATTATGGGTTCGAAGTAGCCGCCATTGCTGTTTTAATTTTGATGACGGCACTAAACTCCCTCATGAGTAATGTAGATGTAAGGGCAGAACCTTATTTAATGGGCTTAATTATAGGCAGTATTTACCATTTATCGCGCCTCGAAGAGCGCTTCAGTATTATAGATCTGTTATTGACCGCCATGTTTACCGCCTGCGCCATGATGACTAAAGGTGTGTTTGTAATTGTTCCTATTTACGGAGCACTATTCGGGCAGCTATTATTTCAGCATAAATTAAAACACCTATTTAATTTTAAATGGATAGTATTGATACTGCTCACAGCTATATTTATTCTGCCTGAGCTGTATGCGCTATATGTGCAGTTCGATCTTCATCCCGAAAAGCTGGTTTTCGGCAGGCATAATGTATCGGGCATTAAATGGTTTTTTTGGGATAGTCAGTTTGGGCGCTTTGCCAACAGTGGCCCCATTAAACGGCAATCGGGCGATATATTTTTTTACGTGCATACCCTGCTATGGGCATTTGCACCCTGGTGCCTGTTATTTTACTATGCCATATTCAAAAACCTGAAAGAAATAGTATTGAAACGGAAACTGGCAGAATACTATGCTTTAAGCGGGGGGGTATTGTTATTGCTACTGTTCTCTATCTCCGGCTTTCAGCTGCCATTTTATACCAACAGTATTTTCCCACTGTTTGCTATTATAACTGCGCCTTACTGCTATATGCAATTAAGTAAATTTGGCACCAAATTCAGGCTGATCGGCCAATGGCTGTACATCGTTTTGCTGCCGGTAGCCATAATAGCAATTAATTGCTTTATGAGACCCGTAAACCAGTTTTATTTTGTTTTTGATTGCCTCATATTCGGGATACTTATATACCTTATTGTTATCCAAATTAAGGAAGATTATAAACGGGTATTTATGCTCAGCTGCGCGGTGATATTATTTGCCAACTTTTACCTCAACACCGTTTTTTATGAGCAATTAACCGTTTATAAAGGGCAGATAACTGCTGCTGATTATGCTAATCAGAAGAATTTTGATAAATATCATTTATACTCGTTGCGGATGGAGAACAATATTTTCCAGTTCTATTGCAAAAGGCCCGTTGATTATGTTCCACTGGAACAATTCAGCGCTTTTAAGCCGTCGGATAGTTCAGCGTTTTATGTGAGCCAGCAGTCGATGGATCAATTAGTGCAGGCGCATGCTGATTTTAAGGTGATCAAAGCTTTCCCGAATTTCCCACAGGAAAACATGTCGCTAAAATTTATAAACCTGGCAACCCGGCAAACCACATTGGACCACGTTTATCTGATCACCAAATAAATTAGTTGGCAAGGGCATCTGCAGGTGCATCATCCTTTATTTCCTGCCAAAAAATTGTCTCAATATAGATGTTGTTTTTTATAGCCACCTGCGCCTTTACCTTTTCAAGCTCTTCTTTTATTTTATCTTTTTCAAGCTCCCCGTTCAGGGTGTGGTAGTAAATCACATAACCAGTCGCGCTGTTTATGAGTTTAAAGTGTTTGTCCTGCGCTTTCATCATCCATTGCTTTAATGAGTATAAAACAATTGTATCAGGAAATGGTTTTTTGCTTTGCGCGTGAAGTTCTAAATAATGACGCTACGCTTACTAATGCGTCATTATCAATCGTTTCGGGGTTTTCAAATTGTTGCATTATCAATGTTATAGGGAATGTTATACCACCGCCGGTGGTCTTAACCAACACGTTCTCCGTTCGGACAGTGTGGCCTTTATAGTCGCCTATTAACTCATTATAATGTGATAATCTCATCAATAATTCAACAATTGCGTATGCGGGGATATTGTTTTTAGGCATATAGCGCAAATTTACGTTAACAAATCAAGAGCTATTAATTAAAGTTACGTAAAATGTTTATTATTGGTTAACATGAATTTAACAAAGTTTATTTTTTCTTAGTTCCCCTCTTGAGAGGGGGCGCGGTAGGCAGTGCGGCTGCAGGGGTGTGTTATGCGCAGAAAGGACACACCCCTCCACCCCTCTCAAGAGGGGAATCACACATGGCCTGCGCTTTAACAACCTATTTCCCAAATATCAAAACAAAGCTCCCAGCGGTTATTAACAATGCTGCCAAAACGGTTCTTACTGTTAGCGGTTCGCCTAAAAATATGGCTGCCAGCACAATAGCTATAGGTACACCCTTTAGCGCAAGTCTTGTGCGAAGGATTGGGGGAGGTTGACTTGTGCTTTCTTAATGAGTCGCACAAGTCAGCCATTACACAAGTCTATCTCACAAGACTTGCGCTAAATCAAAAGAATCGCGCAAGGCCTATGCTTAATAACTTATTTCCAAAATATCAAAATAAAACTACCCGCCATAATCAATAAAGCTGCCGATACCGTTTTCACCGTCAACGGCTCACCTAAAAAAATGGCTGCCAGTACAATAGCTATAGGCACGCTCAATTTATCTACAGGTGCAACCCAAGCCACTTCTCCTATTTGTAATGCTTTAAAATAGAATATCCATGATAAGCCTGTTGCCGCGCCTGATAAGATCAGGAAGATCCAGTTTACCCGGGTAAGGCTGCCAATGGTATTGTTTGTCCCTTTAACAAAGACCAGCGCCCAGGCCAGTACCAGTATAATTACTGTACGTATGGCAGTAGCCAAATCGGTATCAACCCCTTTAATGCCAATCTTTGCAAAAATTGCTGTAAGTGCGGCAAATGATGCCGATAGTAACGCGTATATCCACCACATAGTAATAAGTTTAATTTTTCTATGTCATTTCGAACGGTAGAGAGAAATCTTCTGCAACAGCAAGGAGAATATGCAGGTCAAAGAAGATCCTTCACTCCGTTCAGGATGACAATTTGTTTGTTAA
This sequence comes from Mucilaginibacter mallensis, assembly GCF_900105165.1. Taxonomy (NCBI): domain Bacteria; kingdom Pseudomonadati; phylum Bacteroidota; class Sphingobacteriia; order Sphingobacteriales; family Sphingobacteriaceae; genus Mucilaginibacter; species Mucilaginibacter mallensis. The sequence goes on along the minus strand of NZ_LT629740.1, from coordinate 1,310,364 downwards.
ATACATTAAATTTCTCTTTTCATTTCGGGAACATATGGCGATAAATCTTCCGCGAAAGGCAAAGCTTCATGCAATGTGCAAAAGATTTCGCTCTATCGTTCGAAATGACAACTTTATTTTTTAAATAATTCCTTTATCCTAAAACATATCTTACCGTTCAAAATTAATACAGAATTATGTTATAATTTAGCTGAATATAAAGCCTTATATTTATACTTAATGAAATGGTTTCTCAGCATAATCATATGCGCATTTACATATAACTTTGCCCAGGCGCAGTCCTATTCGCTGGATCATTATCTTGAACTTGCCAAAAGTAACAGCCCACTGTTAAAGGATTTACATAACCAGATCGCATCAAATGAGATCGACAGTCTGCGTTTAAAAGCGGGTTATAAACCACAGGTAAACCTTAACAGCGGCGGTTTATATGCCCCTCTTGTAAATGGCTATGGTTATTCCGAAGCTATTACCAATAACCACACATTAAATGGCCTGCTTGGCGTTAACCAATCACTGGCCAGCAAAAACAATATCAACGCGCAGTTGCTAGCTATTACGCTGCAATCACTGTCACTAACCAATGCCTCCAAAATATCGGAGCAGGATCTAAAGAAAGCAGTCACCACTCAATATATCACTGCTTATGGTGATCTGCAGCAATATAAATTCAGTCAGCAGGTAGTTGATCTGCTTACAAATGAAGAGGGCATACTCAAAAAGCTCACCCGCTCAAACGTATACCACCAAGGCGATTACCTCACTTTCCTGGTAACTTTAAAACAGCAGGAGCTGGCACTTACACAGGCACGCCTGGTTTACAAAAACGATTACGCTACGCTAAACTATCTGGCAGGGGTGGCTGATACCACGATAAGGGAGCTGGATGAACCTCTTCTGAAAAAACTCACCCCGCCCGATGCCAGCACCAGCATTTATTTTCAGCAATATAAACTGGACAGCTTAAAGATCATCAACAGCAAACAACTGATTGATTACAGCTATAAACCCAAGATCAATGTTTTTGCTGATGGTGGCTATAACAGCGATTTTATGGGTCAGGCTTACAAAAACTTTGGCGTAAGCGCAGGTTTTGGCTTTGTGCTGCCGATATATGATGGCGGGCAACGTAAAATGCAATACAAAAAGCTGTCCCTGCAGGAAGAAACCCGCGAAAATTACAAAGCCTTTTTTGATGTGCAATATCATCAACAAATAGCGCAGTATAACCAGCAGATCAGCGAGAATGAAACGCTGATAGCGCAGATAAAAGATCAAACAAAATATACCGAAAGCCTGATAAAGGTTGATACCCAGCTATTGCAAACCGGCGACCTGAAAATTGCCGACCTTATACTGGCCATCAATAATTACCTCAGTATAAAAAATTTAATGACCCAAACCGTTATCAGCCGGTTACAACTTATTAACCAGTTAAATTATTGGACAAAATAACCATGAATAAATCGATAATTAAATATACTGTTACTTCGCCCCTGCTTTTACTGGCCTGCATTGCGGTATTGCTAACATCGTGCGGCAGCGGTAGTAAGGGCGATAGCGGCGATGATGATAAAGCTGTTAATGCACAAGTAGCCGTTACTGTTACCAGCGTTAACGATAGCAGCATGGTTGAGTATACTACGCTTAACGCGCAATCGTCGTTTCAGCAAAAAAATTACATCAAATCAAATACCAACGGCTATATCCAAAAGGTTAATACGCAGATTGGTCATTTTGTAAACAAAGGTGAAACGGTATTCACCGTTAAAACCAAGGAAGCGCAAAGCATTGGTAACAGCGTAAATATTTTAGATACTACCTTCAAATTCTCAGGTGTTAACCGCATTACGGCACCCGAGCATGGCTACATTACCCAACTGAACCACCAGGTTGGTGATTATGTACAGGATGGCGAACAACTGGCCGTAATCAGCGACCGCGGCAGTTTCGCATTTATTATGCAGTTACCTTATGAGATGGAAAATACCGTAAAACTAAACCAGGATGTGCAGCTTACCCTGCCCGATGGCGAAAAGATTGATGGCAGGATAGCATCATTTATGCCAACTGTTGATACCGCCGCCCAAACCCAGGGCGTGGTTATCAAAATAAACAGCGATAAACAGATCCCCGAAAATTTAGTGGCCAAGGCCAGGCTGATCCGTTCATCCAAGCAAAACACGGCATCGTTACCAAAATCGGCTATTTTAACAAATGAAACACAAACAGAATTTTGGGTGATGAAGCTCATCAACCCAACAACCGCCATCAAGGTGCCTGTTAAAAAAGGTATTGAGGTAGGCGACAGGGTTGAAATACTTTCACCAAAATTCTCGCCGCAGGATAAAATTGTAGCAACCGGAAATTATGGTTTGGCTGATACTGCTAAAGTTAAAATTGTACAGTAATGACCCCTATCAAAGATTATTTCATATCACATAAAAAGCCGATAGCACTCGTACTGTTCTTTATTATTGTGACGGGCATGTTTGCTTACTCCAAACTGCAAACATCCTTATTCCCGGATATTACATTCCCAAAAATCAAGATAATAGCCGATGAGGGCCTGCAGCCGGTAAATAAAATGATGGTCACGGTAACCAAACCATTGGAAAATGCCATAAAAAAAGTACCCTCATTAATAACAGTTCGTAGCACAACTAGTCGCGGTAGCTGTGAGATATCAGCATTTATGGATTGGAATGCCGATATTGATATGAGCCAGACCAAAATCCAGGCTGCTATTGACCAGGTAAAAAACGACCTTCCGGCTGATGTAAATATCACGGTTGAAAAGATGAACCCATCTATTTTGCCAGTGAGCGGCTACACTCTGGAGAGCCATAGTCGCAGCCCTATAGAGCTAAAGCAACTGGCAACTTACACCGTTAAGCCCTTTTTATCGCAGGTTGATGGTGTATCAGAAATAAGGGTTATAGGTGGTAAGTCAAAAGAGTACTGGCTTATACTTAAGCCACAAAAAATGAGCTCGCTAGGCATAACGCCCGATGTGATCAGTAATGCGTTAAACCAAACCAATTTTGTAAAATCAGGTGGCTATTTATCTGATTATAAGCGGATGTACCTTACTATAACGGATGCCACGCTTGCCACAAAGGATGAATTGGCAAATATGATCATCAGTAATGACCGTAAACGGGTTATCCAGCTAAAAGATGTTGCTGACGTACAGATAAGCGAAGGCATTGAATACACCAAAATAAATGCCAACGGACACGATGGCGTGTTAATAGCTGTTATAAAACAACCCGATGCCAACCTGGTATCTGTATCAGCCGATATGGACCAAAAGGTAAAGGATCTGCAAAAAATACTCCCTGCCGATGTTACCATAAAACCATACTATGTACAGGCCGATTTTGTTAATGATGCCGTAAAAAGCGTGAGCGACAGCTTATGGGTAGGCCTGCTATTAGCCATAGTGGTGGCTATCATCTTCCTGCGGTCGGTAAAAGCAAGTGCAACCATATTAATAACTATACCTGTTACCTTATGCCTTACACTTATTGTACTGTATTGCATTGGTTATACATTTAATATCATGACCCTCGGTGCTTTAGCCGCGTCAATAGGTTTAATTATTGATGATGCTATTGTAGTGGTGGAGCAAATACACCGTATGCATGAGGAATACCCCGATGAACTTACCCGCAACCTGCTGAAAAAAGCTATTGATTACCTGTTCCCGGCAATGATAGGCTCATCAATAAGCACAATAGTAATTTTTATTCCTTTTCTGCTGATGACAGGTGTTGCCGGTGCTTATTTCACTGTGCTTACCAATACCATGATAATTACCCTGGTATGCTCATTTTTTGTTACATGGATAGGATTACCGGTAATTTACCTGTTGCTAACCCGCAAGCCAAACTTCAATGGTAAACTCCAGGAAAAGAAGCAAAAAGCAGAACATGTTAAAAAACAGAAATGGGTATCATGGTTTATACTGCGCCCATGGCTTAGTATTATCATTATTGTAGCGCTTATTGCCGCGGTTGTATTAGTACTGCCAATGCTAAAAACCGGTTTTTTACCTGATATGGATGAAGGCAGTATAGTAATGGACTATACCTCCCCTCCCGGAACATCCTTAGAGGAAACCGACCGTATTTTACGCGAGGTTGAAAAGATAATTATTAAGGAGCCGGATGTTGAAGCTTATTCGCGCCGTACCGGCACCCAGATGGGCTTTTTTATAACTGAACCCAATACCGGCGATTATCTTATCCAGCTAAAAAGAGAGCATAAACAAACAACAGAGGAAGTAATAAGCGATCTGCGGGCAAAAATAGCATCAACCCAGCCTGAGTTAGTTATAGACTTTGGGCAAGTGATAACTGATATGCTCGGCGATCTGATGTCATCAGCACAGCCTATAGAAATAAAGGTTTTTGGTGATGATCAGCAAAAACTGCAGCAACTGTCAAAGCAAATAGCTGATGCTGTTAGCAGTGTAAAAGGTACTGCCGATGTTTTCGATGGTATTGTTATAGCAGGGCCATCCGTTTCTATCAACCCTATTTATGATAAGCTGGCACAGTATAATATTACCCCGGTTGAGCTACAATCACAAACACAAACCGCGCTGGAAGGCAATATAGTAGGCAACATCATTGAAAAAGAACAGTTATCCCCCATCCGCATGGTTTATCCGGGTAACCGTACTTTGAGTATCGACCAGGTTAAAAACATGAACATATTTTTAACCAAGGGCCAGATGATACCCATAAACCAGGTAGCCAACGTTAGCCTTAATCCCGGCGATGCAGAAGTAAACCGCGAAAACCTGCAATCAATGGGCATAATAAGTGCCCGTATGGAAAATACAGATCTGGGTACAGTAATGACTGCGATTAAAAAGAATATCGCCCAAAAAGTAAACTTGCCCCAGGGTTATCACGTAGAGTATGGCGGCGAATATGCGCAGCAACAACAATCGTTTAAAGAGTTGCTATATATACTGGTAGCTGCATGTTTGCTGGTATTTGGTGTTATATTGTTCCTTTTTAAACAATTCAGGATTGCTTTTCTAATTTTATTTATAGCAGTTTTGGGTACAGCGGGTAGCCTTTTAGCCTTACTTATTACTAATACACCACTAAACGTAGGCAGCTATACCGGCCTCATCATGATAGTAGGTATTATTGGCGAAAATGCCATATTTACCTTTATGCAGTTTAAATTAAGCGCACTGGAAAGCAATGTTAATGATGCCATTATATTCTCAATTTCTACCCGTTTAAGGCCTAAATTAATGACTGCCCTAGGCGCTATAATTGCATTAATGCCATTAGCGTTAGGGATTGGTGCCGGTGCGCAGCTTCACCAACCATTGGCTATAGCTGTTATTGGTGGCTTTTTAGTGGCACTCCCACTATTATTAATAGTGTTACCAAGCATGCTGCGCATATTATACCGGAAAGGCGATGTTAACCCGCATTATGAAATATTTGATCTGAATCAGCATAAAAAGTAATCGTAGCCTTTTAAATAAATAGCGTCATTGCTGTAAAGAAGACAACCGACTGGAGGGAGCTTATGAATACCATTGAAAAACAAGCACAACATTAATAATTCTTATGCTGTGCAGAGTGAATATGCAAGATGTGAATATCGCTTGAAGCCGCTCATGGGCGCGGAGCCTTAGTTACTTTTGGCTTGATCCAAAAGTAACCAAAAGATCAAGACAAAAAGATCCTTCCGCCCACAGGCAAAACACCCAGGCCCGCGCTTTTTGTCGGGCCTTTGCACGCTTTTTATCATGGGTCAATTAAAGTATCTCTTTTGAAGAAATTAGGTGAAGTTTTTTTCTCTTCTTCCGTCAGTAGAACAGCTTCGGGCGAAATCAGGCAAAACAATGGTGGCCTTGTGCGGTGGCAGGGCATAGCAGATTTTTACAGAAGCGTAAAGGCCAGGTACGTAGCGACAGCAGGGTAAAAATATAGCAGCCCAGGTTTTGCCTGATTTGCGGGGCAATGGCCAAGTGCAGCAAAGAAGCCTAATCTACTGACTTGACTTTTTGGTTCTTTTGTGTCAAGACAAAAGAACTAGCCTTAGCGGCAATGAGCGATACCATGCGACTAAATAGACAAGCATCATGCCCTGTACAGTCAGGGATTGCTTCATTCGCAATGACGCTTGGAGAATGAGCGCAGGTAAGTGTTGCAAAGAAGATTTCTCGCTATCGCCAGAAATGACAAAGACAAAAGAAATCAAATACCACAGAATTTTAACAGAATCTTAACAGATATTTATCATTATTACACCATAAATATGAAGAAGATATTTTTAACACTTAGCCTCTTGGCTACTATCGGCATTGCCCCATTTGCAGTACAGGCACAAACTTATGTAGCAGATAAAACCATCCCGCTACCAGGTGATGCAGGCTGGGATTATCTTTCAATTGACAATGTAAACCATCGTTTATATGTCTCGCACGGCACTTCGGTAAATGTTATTGATCTGAATACAGAGCAGCCGGTCGGTGTTATCAGCAACCTGAAAGGCATACATGGCATAGCCATTGATAACAAAGCAAACCGCGGCTTCATCAGCGATGGCAGGGCTAACGCAGTAGTAGCTTTTGACCTGAAAACACTGGCCACCATAGCAACCATATCACTTACCGATGCTAATGGCCCCGACGCTATAATTTACGATTCCTATTCTGATCGCGTTTTTAGTTTTAACGGCGAGAGCAATAACTCCTCAGTAGTTGACCCCAATACCCTTAAACAGGTTGGCACTGTAGCCTTGGGTGGCGGCCCTGAATTTGCCGTATCTGACGGTAAGGGCAAGATATATAATAACCTTGAAGATAAAAGCAGCCTGAATGTTATTGATGTTAAAGCTTTAAAAGTTATTAAAAACCATCCTTTAGACCCATGCGGAGGCCCCACAGGCATAGCACTGGATGCTGCGAACGGCCGTGTGTTTAGTGTATGTCGCCAAAATAAAGGCGTAACCGTGGTTGATGTTAACAGTGGTAAAGTAATAAGCACACTGCCAATAGGTGCAGGAGTTGATGCCGTTGCTTTTGATCCGCAAACCAAATTGATATTTGCTTCATGCGGCGATGGTACAACAACCATCATTAAACAATTAAGCGCCGATGATTATACCGTTATTCAAACGCTAAAAACACAAAGCAGGGCACGTACTATGGCTTTGGATACCAAAACACACAAAATATATTTAAGCGTTGCTGATGTTGAAACAGGTACACGCAAGGCTTTACCCAACAGTTTCAAGGTGTTAGTATTTAAATTACAATAAATATTACATTTGAATGATTTTACCAGATTTTATAATTATTATTGAAGCGTATCGTTAGATATAACAAATATTATTAAGCCAGGCATATCCCCTTATCCCTGATTTATAAGAATTACTAAAATATAATATGATTAATAAAACCGATTTCGTTTATTCACAGGTTTCGGAGCCACATCGTACACGTACAAAGCAAATTTTAAAACAGTTTCCGCAAATGCGTAACCTGATCGGGAAAAACCCGCTTACCATATTTGCTATTATAGGGTTGGTGGGGTTTCAGGTGGGGTTGGCATGGCTGGTAAGGGATCAATCCTGGTGGATAATCTTCGGTGCAGCATATTTATTAGGCGCATTTGCCGATCACGCACTATTTGTAATGATACATGAGTGCGCGCACCAACTGCTTTTCAAAGGCCGTTCGGCTAACCGTTGGGCAGGTATACTGGCCAATATGCCGCAAATTTTCCCAAGCTCTATATCATTTGAGCGTTATCATATCAAACACCACTCTTTTCAGGGTGTGCACGAGTTGGATGCCGATCTTCCTAATCGCTGGGAAGCAAAAATGATTAATAACTCATTTTTTGGTAAGGCTTTATGGCTATTATTTTATCCGGTGTTCCAGGTATTCCGCTTATCGAGATTAAGAGAGATCCAAACTTTCGACTGGTGGATAGTTGCAAATATTTTAGTACAGGCAGCATTTACAACCGTTATATGGATATTCTTCGGCTGGCACGCTATCGCGTTCTTGTTATTAAGCTTTTCTTTTTCAGTTGGATTACACCCATTGGGCGCCCGCTGGATACAGGAACACTACCTTACCCATAGCGTTGAGCAGGAAACTTACAGCTATTACGGTAACTTTAACGTTGTAGCTTTTAACGTAGGTTTTCACAATGAACACCATGATTTTCCATCTATCCCATGGAACAGGTTGCCCGAGATAAAGAAAACCGCACCTGATTATTATGATACCTTGTACTACCATACCTCATGGACCAAATTATTTTTTCGCTTTTTATTTGACCGTGAGATATCATTGTTTAACAGGATTTTAAGAAAGGAAAGAGGCAAAGTTGCCCTTACCGATGTATCAAAGCCTGACGCTGAGATGAAAATATAATTTAAAAACTCTTATATTTGAGCGCCCCTATTAAGCATAACTATGATCGTTGCTCTTAAACATTTCTTTTTTCAGCATGAAGACGCCGCCCAGGTACTGATCTATGCTGGTTTAATAACCTCGCTTTGGCTTGCTGAATTTATTTTTTCTTTTGAAGGACTAACAAAAAAGTGGAAACATACTTCAACTAATATACTATTCATCTTCTCGGCACTGCCCATACAGCTTTTGTTAACTGTTTTTATAGTAATGATCTCTAATTGGGCAGTATTACATCATTGGGGGCTCATTAATTTTGTTCCCTTTCGTCACAACAGGTGGGTGTATTATATAGTTATGTTTTGCATGATGGATTTGTGCGAGTACATTTATCATGTTACCATGCATAAATTTGATACGCTGTGGAAATTCCACCTGGTGCATCACAGCGATCTTAGAGTTGACGTATCAACCACCGTGCGCGAACATCCCGGTGAAACCTGCATACGCACTTGCTTTTTAATGTTATGGGTATTTATTTGCGGCCCGGCTATTAGTGTTTTATTGTTGAGGCAGCTTTTCCAAACCTTTGCAAATGTTATAGCCCATACCGAGTTCAGGTTGTCTCACCGCGTTAATAAAGTTGTTGGTTTAATATTTATTACCCCTAACCTGCACCATGTACACCATCATTATCAATTGCCTTATACCGATTGTAATTATGGCGACGTACTGAGCATATGGGACAGGCTATTCGGCACTTATTGCGAGCTCGACAAGGAGGAAACCGTATTCGGGATCGACACCCATATGGATGAAGATACAAATGCCCGTTATCTTAATATCATAAAAGTCCCTTTTCAAAAACTGGAACGTAAAAAAGAATAATCCCCCTCATTGAACAATTATCATACAGCATTTTAACATATGAAAAGGAAATTAATAATTACAATATTCCTTTTTATATGCAGTTCAGCGCTATATGCCCAAACCGAACAAGCCGAAAGCGTAACTTCCAAATTCTATTTCCCGGCCTTAATAGGTGTCGGTATCCCGCTCGATAATGATCATACCATACTCAAACACGGCAGCATTTTAAATACGGCTATTGAGTTCAGGCCTGTTTATATTAATGCCTTCTTTTTCAGGTTTAACTATGATGCACTTAATAATAGCTACGTTAGTCCGATGATTAACTTACCGACAAACGTTGTGAAAGGTAAGTTATCGGCAACATTTTTCCTTGCAGGTGCTGGTTACCGTTGGCAATTTAAAAAGATTGGGATATATACTATAATGCAACCAGGTTTGGGTATGCGAAACTTTAACAAGGCTATAGTAACTAATGACGGAGTAGCTATCGAAAATGTAACAAATGATAGTTTTTCGGTAAAAACCAGTATTGGATTTGAATATTATATTGTAAAACATTTTGCTCTTATAACCGAACCATCGTTTTATAAACTATTTTCGGGGCGCGGATTTAATAACTCCCATTCGCAGGTCTCCGCAATAAGTGTAGGTATCACTACTACGCTTTTCTAAATAAAAAGCTAAAAACCCTGCTTTTTTTCAATATTAACTTATTATATTTGCTAATAAAATTAGCAAATATGGATTTAAAATCAGCAGAAAAGCTATTGATTTTTAGCAGATATATAGGGCAGCAAGTAGTCATACGCAACTTATTAATTGATGATATTGAAACCATAGGCACACTCATCGGTATAAAGGAAAATGCGTTATTAATTAATATTGATAATGTAAACAGGTGGGTACCCCTATCAGATGAATTGGAACTATGCGATATAAAACTAATTTTAAAACCATTAAAAAAGCTTACATCCACTATAATTGATACTGCTAACAGTTTACCGGTACAGGCTTTTATAACACCATATTACCAATCCTTAGGCTTCGACATGCCGGTATACATAGCCCCAGGGCACCCGCTCAACTGCAATTATGTAGTTGAAGTCAACCTGGCCGATTACCGCACAATAGAAGAGATTGCCAACTCCGCTAAACAACTTATGCTGGTTCACGGGTAAATTAATTAAAAGGCTTGCCCCTCTTACCCGCCCGTTCAAGCGTCCACGCTTGAATACTAACAAATGCGAGCGTCCTCGCTCGTTAATAAATATCAGGCCTATGAGCGTGGACGCTCATAAACAAGTAAGTTCAAGCGTGGACGCTTGAACTGGCGGGCGGGGACACTTGAACCGGCAGGGGGCTACGCAAATACTTTCATCACATTTACTACACCTTCAAACCAATCCAATATTGTAACAACCCATTCATTTTCTTATCCAATATTTTAATAAAAGCCAATATTTAATACAACTTTCATAAAAGGAAACGTTAAATGTTAACTTTACAAAAAAAATTGAATGAGCAGGACCAAAAAGCTAAACATAATAATACCTATAGTTATCGTATTATTTGTAGGTGCTTATGCCCGGCATAAATATGATGAGAAAGCGTATGATATAGTTGGTACCCTGCCTAATAAACAACTGGATGAAATATCAGGCATAGCTGCATCTGGTATCAACAAGGATATTTACTATATACATAATGACAGCGGCGACACCAGTCGTTTTTTCGCTATACACCCTGATGGCAAATTAAAAACCACTATTTATTTTAAGGGCGATCCAAAGGAAGGTCAAGGCGTACATGACTGCGAGGATATAGCTGTAGGTCCCGGCCCTGTTAAGGGCAAAAGCTACGTATATGACGGCGATATAGGCGATAACTTTGCGGTACGCAACTATATTACTGTTTACCGGGTAGAAGAAAAAACATCATGGATTGCCGATAGCACACAAAATGTTAATGCCGAAGCAGTCCCTATACACTTCAGATACCCGGATGGTCCAAAAGATGCTGAAACGTTAATGATAGATCCGATGGAAAAACTGATCTACATTATCTCCAAGCGGAAGGATACCGTTGGTGTATATACATCGCCACTCATCTATAAGCCGAATGATACACTGGTATTAACCAAACGTTGTAAACTGTTCTTCCCGGGTATAAAACCCTTTAAATGGATAACCGCAGGTGATATATCAAAAGACGGACAGCAAATACTGGTAAAAGACTACGTAAAGGTATATTACTGGAAACGACAGCATAATGAACCTGTTTGGCAAACCCTGCAACGCCCACCACGTTTATTGCCCTATAAAATGGAAAAACAAGGCGAAGCTATAGGTTTCACACCCGATGGCAAAGGCTATTACACCACCAGTGAGGGTGTGTATTCGCCTATTTATTATTATAAACTAGGATTTAAATAATTAAAAAGATTTACAGGATTTGAATATTAAATCCTGTAAATCAATAAAATCCGTTAAACGGCGTAGCCCTCTTGAACGCCTTTCAAAAACAAATAACTGGTGAAAAATCCCGGTTCTCTTATTTTGATACCCTCACCAGCACCACCCCATGCGATGGCACGCTGGTTTTAAAAGCCTTATTATCGGTTATCAAATACTTTTGTCGCCATACATCGCGTACTTTGGTACCAGTTATGCCAAGCTCGCTCCAATTTATAGTAATGGTTTGATATTTATCTGATACATTAAATATCCCAACCGCTTTCCCCCCATCCTGCAATTCTTTTACATATACCAGGTAACCATCCTTTTTAAGCACCTGTACAGCCTCTTTGCCAAGGTCATCCTGGTTTATAGCTATAACTTCATCATTAGTAAGCAGGTTAAGCGTAAACCTGTCTAAATGCCCCAAATCGCAGCCTATAAGCAGTGGCGATGCCAGTAAGCTCCATAAGCTGATGTGGGTGTATTGTTCGTCAGGAGTAAGTTTGGTATCGTGCTGCGCATCACCCCAGCCTACTTTGCCTACAACCAACATATCCGGGTCGTTAAAATGACCGGGGCGTGCATGCGGCGCTTCTGCCTGCTGATGGAAACCAATGCCGCTCATACTGCCCCAGCTATCGTTTATATCACCGGTTGTGCGCCAACTGTTACCGCCAACTTCTCCGGCCCAGTTCCAACTATCGCCCATACCATACTGGCAAAAGCTGAACATAATATCGCGGTTCACTTTATTCAGCGCCGCGCGCATTACCTGGTAAGGTTTTTTATAATCGTCAAGGCTTGGCTGGCTTGGCGCTATCTCGCCATATGAGCACCAGTCGTATTTCAAATAATCAATTCCCCAATCGCCATAGGTTTTGGCATCCTGTTCTTCATGCTGATAGCTGCCCAGATAACCACCGCAGGTTCTTGGCCCCGGCGATGAATAGATCCCAAACTTTAGGCCCAGGCTATGTACATAATCCGAAAGCGCTTTCATATCCGGGAATTTTTCATTCGCCACTATCTCGCCTGTCGCTGCCCGTTGTGGGGCCTCCCATCCATCATCAATATTTACATAAGCCCATCCGTGCGCGCTTAGCTTATCAGCAATAGTTTTGGCCGCTACACGTACCTTGGCATCGTTTACACTAAGGCCAAAGGCGTTCCAGCTGTTCCAGCCCAGGGCAGGTGTTAAACCAATAACATCGCCAATTTTAATAGTGAATTTCCTGGATGTTGTGCCCAGCCTGTTATGTACGCTGATGAGCACCGGGTAATCACCTTTTTGAGCTACCGATCCGGTTATAATACCCGTTGCCGGGTCTAAAGTTAAACCCGCGGGCAAATTATCAGCCTTATAACTCAAAGGCTTTACACCTGTTGCCGGTATTTTGTACAAAAACGCGTTGCCAGGGCGTGCGCCATACACATCCGGACCATTAATTTTAGCTTTAGCACTCATATATGGGGTCAGGATATAGGGTGTACCCTCGGTCCTCGCCAATTTTCCACCCGATTTTTCATCGGTAAAAGTATAAGTGATCAGGTATGATTTCTGCGCCAGTTCAGCAATGTTAAAAGTATAAGTAAACGGCCTCCCTGCCGAAAAATCAGCATCGTTTGTTTTCTGATAGATCACGGCATTGGTTTCAGGGTCGGTAACCTTAAAATCCAATTTCCCCTTGTAATTGTAGTTACTGCCTGTTGCAATTTTTATGCTTTTACTCAGGCTGTTTTTATCGCCATAAATAAAATCACCGTCAGTATTAAAATAGGCATTGTCCATAACATCAACCATGCTGATCTTAAACCTATCTTTCTCGCCATAAATACCACCGTCGCCGCCACTATCAAAAACGCGAACAGAGATCACATTTTCCTTATCCCACAAAATAGCCGGGTTATTTGCTCCAATTACTATTTTGCATCGACCATACAAACCGGTTTTTATATCGCCATTGTTATTACGGCCAATAAGTTTTCCATTTAAGTAAACATCATAACCATCATCGCCATACCCCATTTCAAAACGTATGCTATCCTTAAAAAAGGCTTTGTCTTTTAATGCTGATGGTATAATCACATGCAGCCTGTACCAACCGAAACCATCATACTTTTCATGCCCCTGCGATTCCCAACTATGCAGTATGCTGATAGGTTGCCAGCCCTGGTCATTATAAGCGGGTGCGGCCCATTGGGTTGAATCACCTGTTTTAAATTTCCAGCCATTTACTAAAGGAACATTTTGCGCGGATGCCGTTAAAAAACCGGCGGTCAACAATAGGAGCAGCAGTGTTTTCTTCATGTAATTAATGTTTTTTATACAGTTTATAATTTAGTATTACAATGGTAGCAATATTTTCAAATTTAACAGCTTATTAATTTTTAGTTTTTATCGCCACTATAAGCTCAATGTTAACTACTTGTATTTTATTGAAAACTTAACATGGCTTTAATTATTAGATTTTATTGAACCTGTAATTTAGTGCCAACAAAAAAAACACTATGAAAAAAATGTTTTTTCTGTCGGCAATGTTCATATGCAGCATTGCTGTTTGCCTTGCAGCCACAGTAAGCCTTAATGGTTCATGGTACGGTACCCTAAAAACCGATGATGGCACCGAGTATCCCCTGCAATATAATTTTAAGGTTGATGGTGATAAACTAACCGGAACAGCCAAAGGCCCGCATGGCGATCTGCCTATACTTGACGGCAAAGTGAACGGCAACGATTTTTCATTTTCGGTTACACTTGAAAAAATGTACCTGGAACATAGCGGCAAGATCTACCCCGATTCCATCAGCCTGAATATTGAAGCGGGTGATAATAAAGCGCACACAGTATTAAAAAGAGGTGATAACTAACAAGCATATACCAAAACCCCGCCGGCATAAAGCGGGGGTTTGCTTGGCATACAACTACAATCGTATGCTTATATGGTATGCCAATAATGTTCACATCTTTTACGCGGCTTTACTTTAAAATTATTTTTTCAGGTCAGGACTTTATTGTATCCCTTGTAATATAATTTTAAGGTAGATGGTGATAATTAACCAAAACAGCAAAGGCCTGCATAGCGATCTACCCGTACTTGATGGCAAAGTGGATGGTAACGATTTTTCATTTTCAGGTATACTTGAAAAAATGTATCTTGAGCATGGCGATAAAATCTATCCTGATTCTATTAGCAGCAATATTAAACTATTGATAATAAGAAACATACTACACTTAAACGCGCAGGATATTTTTTGCAGCTATAAAAGTGTAACAAGCTCCATATTTATACGTTTAACAAATAAAAAAACATGAAAAAAGCTACACTTTTTACCCTGATGCTGATGGGCAGTATTGCGGTTTGCATAGCATCTGTAAATCTTAATGGCAATTGGAAAGGCCTCTTAGTGCTTAATGACGGCACCGAAGTACCCCTTACTTATAAGCTTAAGGCAGATGGCGATAAATTAACCGGGGACGTAGAAACAAATACCGGCGATTTACCCATAACCGATGGTAAAATAAAGGGCGATAGCATCATATTTAATGTTACCTATAACGGTAGCAGTATACCCAATAAAGGCAAATGCTATGCAGATTCAATTGGGATGAACATTACAATTGGTGAGGATGTATATCACGTTACAACTAAAAAGGTGACTGATAAATAAGCAGATAAATCGATATTCATAGTTTCGTAGATAAAGGGGAAGGATCTTTCAACAGGTTTTTCCCTTTTTATTTTTAATTCTTGCCTTCAGCATATACCTTTGCGGCCATATGCTAAAACGCGTTATTGCTTTGCTTTTAATTGTCACCATGGTTGGTGCCAATTTTTCGCGATTTTTTATTTACGCGGGTTTTGAGCTTAATAAAAAGTATATCATAGCCAATCTTTGTGAAAACCGTAACCGACCCTGGTTACATTGCAATGGCAGGTGCTATTTTATGAAAAAGATTAAGCAGGCCGAACAAAAAGAAAAGAGCACCGAAAATGAGGCTCAAAAAAATCTTTTTCAGGAAGCTTTCTACACAAAACCAGCTGTGATAAAATTTCACACACAATTATTGCAGGTAATACCCGTACCTAACGACCGGGTTACCCTGCCGCAAGTTTACATCCCTGTTTTCCAGCCTCCGCAGCTCGGCTAATTATTCCTCTTTTTGCTTTCGCAATAAATGGTTATTTAATTGTTAGTGGCTTTGCCAGCTAATCTTTATTTGCTGTTTAACGCCTCTAATCAAACATCATTCTATCATTCACTAATGTTGTGTGCTGCAAATTAAATAATTGCGGTATGCAGCCTTATATAAATACATATGCTACACATCAAAAAAATGATGCTGCTGGCCGTTGCTTTATTGCTGACGGTACAGGCAACATTTGCACAAAAAATATTTAAAGGCCGGATAATTGACGAACACACCTTTCAACCGGTTGAATATGCCAGCATTCGCTCCAATATATCCGGCAAAACTGCTGCTACTGATCGTTCAGGTGATTTTCAATTATCATTACCCACAGATACTGCAACCCTGCAAATATCTTACATCGGTTATAATGCTAAAATCATCAAAGTAACAAGTACCAATAAACGTATCACCATACCACTTAGCCGTGGGACTATCGATTTAGAAGAAGTTCAGATCTCGCCTGATTTGAATAATGCATCATTCCACACTTTAAGTGCCCTGGATTTAAATCTGCGCCCCGTTAATTCCTCACAAGACCTGATGCGGCTGGTGCCCGGTTTATTTATAGCCCAGCATATGGGAGGCGGCAAGGCCGAGCAGATCTTTGTGCGTGGCTTTGATGCTGATCATGGTACTGATTTGAATGTTTCAGTTGATGGCATGCCGGTAAATATGGTTTCGCACATCCACGGGCAGGGTTACGCCGATCTGCATTTCCTGATACCGGAAACAGTTGATGATTTTGACTATGGAAAAGGGCCCTATTATACGGACAAAGGCGACTTTGCTACTGCAGGTTACCTGAATTTTACCACCAAGGATGCTTTGGATAAAAGCATGGTAAGTTTGGAAGCAGGCAGATTCAACACCTTTCGTGGGATGGCCATGCTTAACCTGCTGGATTCCGCAGCAAAAAGAAAAGGAGAAAACTGGTACATAGCCGGTGAATACAACTATACCGATGGCCCTTTTACCTTCGCCGAACACTATAAGCGCTTTAATGCCTTTAGTAAATACACCAAACAGCTCAATACCAATAACAAGCTTTCGTTAAGTGCATCAGCCTTTACAACAACATGGAGAGCATCCGGCGAAATACCCGAGCGTGCCGTTGCTGCCAATACAACCGCAATTGATGGTAACGGCAATCCAATCAAGATCCCTGAATATGTTAATCCCATAGGCCGTTTTGGAACGATTGACAGCGCGCAGGGTGGAAAAACCAGCCGTTTTAATTTTATTGCAAAACTAAATACCGACCTGGGTAATAACCTGAGCATGGAAAACGAAGCCTATTACACGCATTACAACTTTTTACTACATGTAAACAGCTCGTTTTTTGCCGAAGACAGCCTGGGCGGCGAACAACAGCAAAACCAAAGCAGGGATATGTTTGGGTACAACGGTAAATTGAGCAAACACAGTTATCTGGGTAACAGCATCCTAACCTCAACCATTGGCCTGGGCACACGTTTTGACCGCACCTATGGAACCGAACGCAGTAGTGTTACAGAAGATTATCAATTGATCGATTACATAGAACAGGGCAACATCAAACAAAATAACAGCAGTGTTTATTTGGATGAAACGCTGCAATCGGGAAAATGGCTCTTCAATGCTGGTGCACGCCTGGATTATTTTAATTTCAATTACCAGGACTCCACCCAAACAAAAACGGTTGTAAGTCCGAAGCTAAATATTCAATACACCGCTAACGATCAGGTACAATTTTATTTAAAAACAGGAAAAGGCTTCCACTCCAATAGTGCTATTGTGGCAATCGGAAATAATAATTCAGGGACAGTACCTGCTGCTTATGGTACCGATCTGGGTGTAAACTGGAAACCTATGCCACATTTATACATAAACGTTGCTGCATGGTACCTGTACTTGCAGCAGGAGTTTGTATATGATGATGACGGCGATATTGTAGCAAGCGGTAAAACAAAACGTTACGGGCTCGATTTTTCGGCTCGCTATCAGTTAACAGACTGGCTGTTTGCCGACCTGAACGTGAACCTTGCACATCCCCGCCTTGCCGACAGCGCCAAAAACACTGGTTACCTGGCACTTGCACCTACATTTACCAGCACTGGCGGACTTGATTTTAAATTACCCAATGGCATAAACGGAGGATTAAGTTATCGTTATATGCATAGTCGCCCGGGCAATAACACCAATACTTTAGTAGCCGATGGTTATTATGTAACAGATTTAAAGATCAACTATACAAAAAAACGGTACGAAGTGGGCTTAACCATTGAAAACCTCTTCAACACCAAATGGAATGAGTTTGAGGCTGAAGAAATAAGTCAGTTAAGAGGAGAATCAGCCCCTGTTGACCAGATGAGCTTTACACCCGGTACACCCTTCGCCGCCAGATTGAGGGTGGCGTTATTCTTTTAGAATAACATCCCCGATCAACATCCCGCGTTCCTCTTCACGCGTCATTGCGAGGAGGAACGACGAAGCAATCCCCGACTGTACAGAGACAAAAGCACAGCCGGGGATTTGCTTTTTTGCATATTCTGCAAAATCTCCCTATCTTTGTAAAAAATAAAACAATGCTACGTATCAATCACTTCTGCACAAAAAGCTATATGCGGCCCATGGGTACGCAGCAGAAGAGCTATGCAGCAAAATAGTCAAGCCTCTTCTGCAATCCTCATATAAGAGGAGAAAATTTCTATCACATTTTATTATTGACACTTAGGCTTTACTTAACCGTAAACCTTAACCATTAAATTTTTATGGACACATATTATACTATTGAGGAAAAATATTTACAAGCCGTTGAAGAGGTAAGCTATGGCGAATCGCCAAAGGCATTAAAGCTTTTCAATGAAATTGTAACTAATGATCCGCTATATGCAAGGGCACATTTTCAGTTAGGGAAGATATATTATTACGAAGTAAAAGAATATCAAACCGCAGGTTATCATTTCAAAACCTGTATGGAACTAGAACCGGCTTTCCCCGATAATTATTTCCATTACCTGGATCTGCTGGTTTTTCTGAACATGGAAAAACAGGTAAATATTATCGCGAAGCAAGCATTAAATACTCCGGGGGTAAATGCCGCTGCTATTTATAACCTGTCAGGTTTGTTTTTTGAGAAAAATAAGAACTGGGCAAAAGCACTGGCTGCTTACCAGCAATCATTTATTGAAGTAACTCATAAAAAACAAAAAGAGGATGTTGAAGAGAGTATTGAACGCGTTAAAGAAAAAATGCAACGCGGTAATGCTTATCAATATCACTTAATAGAGTAACCTTCCCTGCCGTGCTTTGCAAATCAAACCACCATGCCATTGCGAGCGATAGCGTAGCAACCTGGCCGCATGTATATCTAAACGCGACGAGGTTGCTTCGTCGTTCCTCCTCGCAATGACATCAGAATATAAATAGTCAGCAAAAAAGCGTGGGCCCTGACAACAAGGGCGGGCCAGCGCAGGCGGGAATGCCGGTTTAGCTTTTTGTGTGATGTGAGGTACAAAGTACCGAACAGCGAAAAAAGCGTGAAGAACCGGCAGGGAGCGGGGGAAGCATCCTTGTTGTCTTGATTTTTTTGGTTACTTTTTGTATCAAGACAAAACGGCGGAGCCCTCTTGAGCACCTTAAAAAAACAAACAACTTGCGAAAAAAGTGACTTCTTAGCGAAAAGCGATACCATAGAATAGGTATAATACCTTGCATATTCGCCCTGTATAGTCGGGATTGCTTCGTTCCTCACAATGACGCATGCTGAATATTATCTATAACACCTCATTAAAATGATGTCACGGAAAACTGGTATAACCCCGAATCGGTATAATCGCCATAGGCATCATAAGTAATTACATGCCAGTAATAAGTGGTATTAGCCTTTACACTTACATCTGGTATTTCATTATAGGTTTCTCCCTTTTTAAGCAAAGGCGGTGTATTGGATGTACCAAAGTACACATCGTATGATTTTATATTATTATCAACCGATATCCCCTTCCATACAAGTGTTATCATCGACTGGTTTACCACCTCTCCAAATAAAGGTGCATCAATTTCTGCAGGAAACGGCGCATAGGTTAATGTTCCAGAACCTGAGCTATAAAATTTCCAAACATCGCTTGAGGTGGTTATTGGTGTTTTTAGCGAGCGTGATATCACCCACCATGCGTAAGGTGTATTTGGTAACAAGTCAATAGAAAGAGCGGTTTTAGTAGTAATTTTTGTAATTACGCTATCGTTCAATAAATTCTCCACAGCAAATTCGTAGCTGTCGGCGTCAGCAACCGCTTTCCAGCTAAAGGGGATTGTAGTAACTGAATCGGAAACCACCGTACCTGTAGTGCATACCTGGTTTAGCACCGGGGTAAGCAATTGCGGTTTCCCGGTTGCAGGGAATACAGTTGGGCTTTTAACACAACCAGCAATAGAAATGACCATAGCAATAATGCATAGAAATATTAATCGGCTTCTCATTTCTTAATTATTTTAAATGATGATTTCTTTGAATCAAGGTTGAGCTTTAAATAGTAGATCCCATCAGCAATACCCGAAAGATCTAACCGGAGCATGCCCGATTGATTATTGTTTTGGCCGCTGTAAACCAGCTTTCCGTTGGTTAATGAATAAACATTATAGTCTATATTTTTAACCACTGCATTGCCTATATTCACATTCAATATATCCTGAAATGGATTGGGATAGGCTGTTATATCACCCGATACCACAATGTCTTTATCTATTACCCCCTGACAAAGCTTACCTGTGGTTACTGATAATTTATTATCACCATTTTCCAGCGGAAGAGTTATCACACTATCGGTAGTAGTATAACTTTTACTGTTAAGTGTAATGTTATATACATTTTCCGAACCTCCCAATTGCAGGCTCACCGTTTTTTGAGCTACGTTTACCGTACTATAAACCGACAGGTCCTGAGGCTGGGTGATATTAACGTTGAAACATTGCTGATAAGCCTCACTATCAACAGTAAAGCAGATATCATAAGCACCTGGGGCAATGTTATTTATGCTAAGTGTATCACTAAAAAAATAGGATTTTGATATACCATTACCGTTTAGCGTTGCCGTATATTTAAGTGGCTGCAACACGTTAACATATATGGAGCCATTATTAGTACCCAGGCAAGATGCCCCTTTTATCAGCACCCTAAAATTTTCGGGCGAAAGCTTAAAGGCGGCAACTACTGTATCAGCAACAGCAGTTGCCGAATGCGAATTTAAACTAAGGCTAACCGTATATACCCCACTTGTTGTAGCTACAAAACTATTGGTGGTATCCCCGGTTATAGGTGTACCGTTCTTAAGCCATTGGTAGGCATACCCGGTATTTGGACTAGCTGTTAGTCTAACAGATCCGCCCTCTATAAAAGCCGTAGGGCCGTTAGCAATTATGGTTGGGATTGCTTGTATGGTTAATGTGCCCGGCACATAGGTAAATGTATAATTTGAATCGAGCCCACCGCTTACCGTAATTGGATAGGTGCCAGCTTTTGAACCGGTGGTGGCTGTTGTTGTAGCTATAGGCGCAACAAGTAAGTTTTTAGCACTATCCTTATAAGCAAAAGTTTTATAGCTTAGGCTAAGCATTGGGTTTGCATCGCCCACAAGCCAGTATTGGTCATTGGCAGTCACCGTAAGGGCGGCTTTGTTAATTTTTAAGATTCGGCTCACCGGTGCTGCGGCGCTATAATTATTATTTGCCGGTTGCGAAGCTGTTATGGTGACAGTACCCGCACCAACAATTTTCACACTATCATTTTGTATGGTTGCAATTTTAGGGTTGCTGCTGACATAGGTAATAGTAACATTTGAATTATTACTGGTTACCCCCGCCGAAAAAACAGGATCGCCATAGGTTTTTGATGGAAAAGCAGGAAAACTTATAAGATTTTGTCCACCTACTACCTGTATGCTTATAATAGCCACACAACTATCTGTTTTATTATAGGCAACTACCCTATAATTTGTCAGCGGCGAAATGCTATCCGGTTTCCCGCTTATAGTTCCTGTGCTATCCATTCTTAAGCCGTGCGGCAATGCCGGGGTGATTGATTCGTAGCCTGTCAGTGATATATCCCTGATCACATAATTGCCGCCATCAGCCACTAAAATACCACCGTTAACCGGGTCGTAAGTAATTCCTCCATGCTTTCCAAAACGCGCTGCTGTACCTATTCCATCTACTTTGGTGGAGTCGGCAGCATTACCTGCAATTACTGAGGCCTGCCCCGATGGTGAAATTTTTGTAATGACAGGGGTCTGACTCGTTACATAAACATTACCAAAGTTATCAACCGTTATACCCTGTGGTGATGGACCTGCCAGGCTATTACCGCTTAATGTAGTAACGTTCCCCGTATTATCTATCTTCCTTATTTTATTATTATAAGTATCGGCAACATAAATATTACCGGCTGCATCAACCGCAACACCATAGGGCTTGTTAAACCTGGCACTGGTTCCGGCTGCATCAGTATAACCACCTACACCTGCTGCGCCTGCTATGGCTGTTACCACACCTGTAAGTGTTACGCTCCTTATCTCGTTATTATAGGTATCAGCAACAATTATGGCATTGGTTGTGGCATCATAAACGATGCCATAGGGCAGGTTAAAATTGGCACTGGTGCCGGTGCCATCGCCATCGGCTGCTTTGCCGCTTCCTGCTAATGTTGTTACAACCCCACCGGGTGTAATCCTCCTGATCATGTTATTGCCATAATCGGCCACATAAATATTCCCCTGCGCATCGCAGGTAACACCAGTTGGCTGATTAAATTTTGCCGATGGCCCGGCCGCATCTTCATAACCTTTTACCCCTCCCGCAAAGTTTGATACAATCCCATTAGGTGTAATCTTCCTGATCACGTTATTATTTGCATCGGCTATATATATATCGCCCGATGCGTCCTCAGCAATGCCCATCTGGCTGCCAAATGTTGCTGCTTTTATATTCCCGTTAACATCACCGCTAACGCCTTCGCCTGCAAGTGTGCTGGTCTGCGTGTAAAAACCTATAGGTATAGCGCCACCCGTATTTTTAGGCGATACCGGCGTGCTCGCTTTGCCTACGGTATCAATTTGCGGTGTAACATAACTGATATTGGGCTTTTGAGCATATACATTGCCCCAACATACTAAGCTGAATAAAAATAGAATGGCGCAATAAGGTTTTATCATGCCATTAGTACGTTAGCCTATTTCAAAAAGTTAACTAAAAGACACATAAAAATTGCCTATTAGCTGATTATAATTAATTAAAAGCTTAATAAACAGCCTATTATTACATAATAATATATTTAACACACTTTATTTCTCTATAATAAAACATTGATTAATTATTAATAAATAATTGATTTACAATGCATTTACCCCCAAAACCATCACAATTCTTCTCATCATTACTTCACGTCCAAATCAGCTTTTACTGAATAAAATGAACAATAAAAGCTCATAAGGCTTAAATAATTCAATATCCCGACAGCATATATTTTGACTTTCCCCTTACGGGAATAAGCCACCATTCAAGTATTTTTGTATTGATAAAACAGCAGGATATGAAAATTGAAATATGGTCGGATGTGATGTGCCCCTTTTGCTATATAGGCAAATGCAGGTTTGAAGATGCACTGCAAAAAACAGGGCATGGCAAGGATATAGAAATAGAATGGAAAAGCTTCCAGCTTAACCCGGATATGAAAACTGATCCCAGCATTAATATCGACCAATACCTGGCTGATATCAAAGGCTTCTCCCTGGACCACGCCAAAGAACTGAATGCCCATGTTACCCAAATGGCCGCCGAAGCTGGCCTGACCTACAATTTTGATCGTGCCGTAGTTGCCAACAGCTTTAACGCGCACAGGTTTAGCCACCTCGCCAAAAAACACGGTCTGGGTGATGCCGCCGAAGAAGCCCTGTTTAAAGCTTATTTTACCGATGGTAAAAATATAGACGATGCACCCACGCTAATTGCATTGGGCACTGCTATAGGCCTTGATGCCAATGAAATAAAGATCACCCTTGAAAGCGATGCTTATGCTGAAGACGTAAAGCATGATGTTGCCGAAGCACAACACCTGGGCATCCGTGGTGTACCATTTTTTGTAATGAACCGCAAATATGGCGTATCAGGCGCGCAAGCAGTTCCTGTATTTGAAGAAACTATTGAAAAAGCCTTCGCAGAATGGCAGCAGGAAAACCCGAAACCATCACTTCAGGTTATTGAAGGTGACAGTTGCGGGTTGGATGGGAATTGTTAATTTTTTCCCACCCCGCACTGGCTTCAGTTTGCAACTGAAGCCTTAAGATGACGATGCTTTCGGATGCTGAATGATCTTTCAGTTTGCAACTGCATACTTGCTTGTTGAGTCACGTGAAGCCGCTCATGGGCGCGGAGCCCTATTTCTTTTGTCTTGATACAAAAGAAACAAAAAATCAAGACAACAAGGATGCTTCCACGCTCCCTGCCGGTTCTTTACGCTTTTTTGGCTGTTCGGTACTTCGTACCTTACATCACACAAAAAGCTAAACCGGCATTCCCGCCAACGCTGGGCCCGCCCTTGTTGTCAGCCCAATGCTCTTTTGATCGCGATTCAATTAAAGTTTCCTCTAAAGGAGGCGGTTAGATGAGGGCTTTCCCCTGTCAGTAGAACAGCTTCGGACGAAATCAGGCAAAACGATGGTGGCCTTGTGTGTGGCAGGGCATGGCAGATTTTTACATAAGCGTAAAGGCCAGGTGCGTAGCGACAGCAGGGTAAAAATATAGCAGCCCAGGTTTTGCCTGATTTGCAGGGTAAGGCCAAGTGCGGCAAAGAAGCCTAATCTACTGACTTGATTTTTTGGTTACTTTTTGTATCAAGACAAAACGGCGGAGCCCTCTTGAGCACCTTAAAAAACAAACAGCTTGCGAAAAAAGTGACTTCTTAGCGACAAGCGATTCGAAGCGATAAGTCTGCAGCCTTGCACATCCGCTCTGTACAGTCGGGGATTGCTTCGTTCCTTGCAATGACGCGTTGATAAATCAATTATTTTCACTACAATTGCCTGCCATTATATCGCCAAAAACAAACCAAATGAATGCTTTCAAAGTTATACTAACCAATATTTCATTACTTATGGTGCTTTCTTCTGCAGTATCTGCACAAACTACAGATTACGCTAACTATCCGACCTATACCGGGAACGATCTCGGCGTAAGCTATTCGAAACAGAAAACAGCCTTTAAAGTATGGGCTCCAAAAGCATCCGAAGTAAAATTGCGTTTGTACGATGCAGGCAACGGCGGCGATGCTATCAATACTATTGCCCTTGCTAAAGCTGATAATGGCACATGGCAAACCATCGTTACACAGGATATTAAAAATAAATATTACACTTTCCAGGTAATGCAGGATGGTAAATGGCTGTTGGAAGCGCCTGATATTTATGCCAAAGCTGCTGGTGTTAACGGGCATCGCGGTATGGTGGTTGATCTGCCTGCTACAAACCCTGCCGATTGGCAAAACGACAAAAAACCGGCTCTAAAAAACATTACCGATGCTATTATTTACGAAACACATATCAGGGATATTTCTGTTGACCCAAATTCAGGTATCACCAATAAAGGTAAATTTTTAGGACTGACTGAAACCGGCACTAAAAGCCCGGATGGTAAATCAACCGGGCTCGATCATATAAAAGAACTGGGCGTTACGCATGTACATCTGCTCCCATCATTTGATTATAATTCGGTTGATGAAACCAAGCTCGATCAGCCGCAATACAACTGGGGTTACGATCCGCTGAATTATAACGTACCTGAGGGTAGCTATTCTACAAACCCATATGATGGCAATGTGCGCATAAAAGAGTTTAAACAAATGGTACAGGCCCTGCATAAAAATGGCTTGCGTGTAATACTGGATGTGGTATATAACCACACTACCGATATCCAGCACTCTAATTTCAGTCAGTTTGCGCCTGGCTATTTTTACCGCCAGAATCCAGATGGCAGTTATGCCAACGGCACCGGCTGCGGTAACGAGACAGCATCAGAAAGACCAATGATGCGTAAGTTCATGATAGAATCGGTGGTTTATTGGGCGAAGGAATATCATTTGGATGGTTTTAGGTTTGATTTGATGGGCATACATGATATTGAAACCATGAATGCCATTAGCGATGCCCTGCATAAGATTGACCCCACCATTATTATTTATGGCGAAGGGTGGACAGCAGGCTCAAGTCCGCTGTCTGAAAACCTGCGTGCCGTTAAGAAAAATATTTACGAGCTAAACAAAGTAGCCGCATTTAGTGACGACCTGCGCGATGGCTTAAAAGGCGGTTTCAGCGATGTAAAAGCAAAGGGTTTTGTAAGCGGCAATCAAAACTCAAAAGAGAGCGTAAAATTTGGCATAGTGGCATCAACCCAAAACAGCCAGATAGATTATACAAAAGTTAACTATTCAAAAGCGCCATGGGCCGCGGAGCCCTATCAAACCATCAGTTACGTATCATGCCATGATGATAATACACTGTTTGACCGTCTCAAGATCTCCAATCCTGATGCTTCGGAGGCAGATCTGATAAAAATGGATAAATTGGCCAATGCCGTTGTCTTAACCTCACAGGGTATAGCTTTCCTGCACTCGGGAGCTGAACTTTTGCGCACCAAGCAGGGCGTTGCCAATTCATTTAACTCACCCGACGCCATCAATCAGATCGACTGGAGTCGTAAAACTAAATATGCTGATGTATTCAACTATTACAAACAATTGGTAGCCTTGCGTAAGGATCACCCAGCCTTCCGGATGCCGTCAACCAAAATGATACAGGACCATTTACAATTTATCGAAACCAATGATCCATCGGTAATTGCCTACCAGCTCACTGGCAATGCCAATGGCGATAAATGGAATACCATACTGGTTATCCTAAACGGCAGTGCTGCCAATAAATCAGTAACTATCCCGGCAGGTAGCTGGACTTTAGTTGGCAATGGCGATGAAATTAACCTGGGCGGCATTAAAAAGATCAATTCCACATCAATAGATGTTGCGGGTACTTCGGCTTATGTTTTGTATAAGTAATTAATTACAGTATTAGATTTATTTCCATGGTTTGTGTCCCCACAAACCATATTATTTGAAAGATTTAAAGCGGTGTCATACTAAGCGATAGTCGAAGTATGTGGGCAAAGGCCTCTACGCTCACCCTTCGACTCTCGCTCAGGATGACACCCACGCTCTATAATTCGTAAGAAAATAAATCCCCCGAACACTTATGGTGTATCAACAAACAATCCATTAGCACACTGACAAGTTGTTTGAGGAGACACAAACAGCGGGAGTTTCCCCCTATTGTTATATCATAATGATATAAGGGATCTCTTGCAAATTTCATAGCCGATTTCCATACTCTCCCTGTCATTTTTAAAAGTTTTCGCCTCCTTTCTCGTCAAAATGACATTTATGAGCTACCTTTGCATAGTGTACTATATACACTATAGTAAATGGACGAAGTTTTAGAAGATATAATAACCACAGAAGTTGCACCACCATACCCGCGCTCAAAGGCAACTTTGCGTATGGTTGTTGGCGTTATGTTTTTCCTGGCGGGATTATGTTTTGCCAGCTGGGCATCGCGTATTGTTACCGTTCAGCAAACACTGGGCTTAACAGATGCCGCCCTTGGTGCTATTTTATTCTCCTTGCCTGTTGGGTTAATGCTCTCTCTGCCCTTTTCAGGCTGGATAATTACCGTTATCGGCAGCAAGCGCCTGCTCATTACTGCGCTTTTATTTTATTCCCTGGCATTGGTTAGTCTTAGCCTTGCACAAAATATTTTTCAGCTTATAGGTTGCCTGGTTCTATTTGGCTTCTCTAGTAATTCGGTTAATATTGCGGTAAACACACAAGCCGTAGCTGCTGAAGAACTATATAAAAAACCAATTATGGCTTCCTTCCATGGCTTGTGGAGTTTGGCTGGTTTTACTGGAGCAGGTATTGGCACATTTATGATTGGCAATGGCATACGCCCGTTGTATCACTTTATATTCATAGCCATTGTTACCATAATAGCGGTTACACTCGTAGCCCGTTATCTTAAAAACGATAAAGTAACCAGCAGCGGCCCTGTTTTCGTAATGCCTGATAGCTCATTAATAACCCTGGGCATCATCGCCATGTGCTCCATGATATGCGAAGGCGCTATGTTCGATTGGAGCGTTATCTACTTTAAAAAAGTGGTACTGGCCCCTACCGCGTTGCTTGGCGCTGGCTTCACTGCCTTCATGTGTACCATGGCAGGCGGCCGTTTTATAGCCGATTGGTTTGCCCGCACTTATGGCCTTAAACGCATATTACAGGTAAGCGGCTCATTAACAGTTACAGGCTTATTGATAGCAGTTATCTTCCCCTATTTTTATACCGCTATGGCAGGCTTTTTATTGGTGGGTGCCGGTGTATCATCGGTAGTGCCTATGGTATACAGTGCCGCAGGTAAATCAAAGACCATGGCACCGGGTGTTGCACTGGCAGCGGTTTCAACTATTGGCTTTATTGGCTTTTTGTTTGGCCCGCCAATAATCGGTTTTATAGCCGGACTGGCAACCCTACGAGCTTCATTTGTATTCATCGCCCTGATGGGTAGCTGCGTGGTGATCCTGTCAACCCGGGCTAAATTATAATTACCTTTTAGTAAGATCATCTTCACTGGGATTTATCAGGTATTCAAACTGCTCAAAACCGTTGTGAAATATAAATTTCAGCCTTTCCTTTTTCTCATGAATGTCAAGTGACATTACGCCAATTGTAGCGGGAATGTTATCACGGGTCAGTTTTATATCGGTTACGTGCGGCATCTCAATAAAAATATCATTATCACGGGGCTCAATTCTCCAGCCCCGGATATGGGCATTGGTTAACATTTCGATCCACTTTTTTTGATATGCATTCATAAAAGTCTTTTTTTAAGTATGATATTATTAAAAAGGAATCGGATAGCTAATGGTTTTAATTTTCGTAATATTAAATTAGCATCCTGTTTTTCTTTAAGTAATTAATAACTTAAAAAACATTATACCTTTATTAAATATCATACTTACATATTTGTATGGTATTAGTACTTATAGTTGTTGACTAATTGACAAAAAAAGGTCATTTTACAAACAATATGTATAATTTTTTGTACCATAACCATAATCATTATAGCATAAGTAATACCTTTGCCGCAATTGATGGACACAACAGACAGCACACCAATACCAGAAGCACCTGTACGCCGTAAACGGGGATCAAAACTAAAAAAGAGCATTAATGATTTCTTTTTTAGCATGTATCAGATCAATCAGTTTATCCTTAAATTTTTTAGGGAAGCTTTTGTGCCTCCTTATGAGTTTAAAGAAATAGTGCGCCAATGCTATGAAGTTGGTGTACGGTCATTCACGCTAATATCATTAACCGGCTTTATTGTAGGGCTTATATTTACCAAGCAGTCGCGCCCGTCGTTATTACAGTTTGGAGCCACATCGTGGTTACCTTCGCTGGTATCAATAGCTATTATGCGCGCGCTGGCCCCTTTGGTAACGGCGCTTATTGCAGCAGGTAAAGTGGGTTCAAGCATTGGTGCTGAGTTGGGCTCAATGCGGGTAACCGAACAAATAGATGCCATGGAAGTGTCGGGTACCAACCCGTTTAAATTCCTGGTAACTACAAGGGTGCTGGCTACAACTTTAACTATACCAATTTTAGCTACTTATACAGGCTTTATAGCATTATTTGGCGGATACCTGAACGTAGCCGTTAACGAGGGCACCAGCTGGAGAACTTTTATTGAACAGGTTTTTGAGCCTTTAACATTTGTTGATTTTACTGCATCATTAATAAAATCAATTGTTTTTGGTTTTACTATTGGTATTGTGGGTTGTTACCAGGGGTACAACTCAAATAAAGGTACCGAGGGTGTGGGTAAAGCCGCTAATGGCGCGGTAGTAACAGCTATGTTTTTGGTTTTTATTGAAGAGATTGTTATTGTACAAATAAGCAGCTGGTTTCGCTAAGCGACATGGAAAAGGGAAAGGCAAATATAGATTACAACAACGCGGTTATCCGTATTCACGGGCTTGAAAAAGCTTTTGATGATTACGAGGTATTACGCGGTATCGATCTTGAACTGTTCCAGGGCGAGAACCTGGTGGTGCTTGGCCGTTCGGGTACGGGTAAATCTGTATTGATAAAGATTATTTCCGGTTTGTTGTCACCAGATAAGGGCAAAGTAGAGGTTTTAGGTGAGGATATCTCCAAATTAAATGACCGCGAACTGCAAGCCCTGCGTATCAGGATAGGCTTCTCTTTCCAGAACAGCGCCTTGTATGATAGTATGACCGTGCGTAAAAATCTTGAATTTCCACTGGTGCGTAACCGCAAGGGCATCACCCGTAAGGAAATTGATACCAATGTTGAATCGGTACTTGAAGCGGTTGGGCTGTCGCAAACCATCAATCAAATGCCATCGGAGCTTTCGGGCGGGCAGCGCAAGCGTATAGGCATAGCCCGTACCCTGATATTGAACCCCGAAATAATGCTGTATGATGAACCTACAGCAGGGCTTGATCCAATTACCTGTATTGAGATAAATGACCTGATAAACGAGGTGCAACAGCGTTATAACACTTCATCCATCATCATTACGCATGACCTTACCTGCGCCAAATCAACCGGTGACAGGATAGCAATGCTGTTGGAGGGTCAGTTTCAGCGCGAGGGTACTTTTGAACAGGTTTTTGATACAAACGACAGTAGAGTTAAACCATTTTTTGATTATAATTTTATAAAATAGATTTACCATACCATGGATGCAAAAGAAAATAGGCGGGCCATAATTGTTGGATTATTTTTAGCCCTTGGGCTGGCAATATTCATCATTGGCGTTTTTACACTGGGGGGCCAGTCAAAAAGCTTTGCCAAAAGCATACACATCAGCGCTGTGTTTGATGATGTTGCCGGTTTAAAACCCGGTAATAATGTGTGGTTTTCAGGCGTAAAAGTAGGTACAATAAAGGAGATCCGCTTTGTGGGTACATCAGAAGTTAGGGTAAGAATGAGCATCGATGAAAACTCGCAGCAATACATTCACCGCAATGCAGGTGTACACATCGGTTCCGACGGACTTATCGGTAACAAGATCATCGTGATTGATGGCGGCAGCCCAGGTGCCCCAATTGTACAGGATGGTGACCAGTTACAGGCTGCAAAACTATTATCAACTGATGATATGATGAAAACCCTGCAGCAAAACAATGAGAACCTGCTATCAATAACCAGCGATTTTAAATTACTGAGTCATAAAATACTACAGGGCAAAGGAACAGTTGGTACGTTAATGGCTGATAGCACCATGGCCGTGCAGCTGAAAGCATCAATGCGTAATTTACAAATTGCCACTGCCAGCGCCGCACTTATGGCAAAACAGCTGAATACTTTCAGCAATACTATGAATACCAAAGGCGGTTTGGCTGATAAGTTATTTACCGATACCACTACCTTCAACAGGTTAAAAGCGGCAGCTAACCAGTTCCAGGCGGCGGCAACTAATGCTAACGCGATAACCGAGAATCTTAAAACTACCACAGATAAACTCAATAGCAAGGACAATGCCGTTGGCGTATTGCTCAACGACCCTAAAAGCGCTGAACAGGTAAGAAGCTCTATCTCAAATCTACAACAGGCTACCATCAAACTAAATGACGACCTTGAGGCGGCTCAGCATAACTTTTTACTTAAAGGATTTTTCAAGGACCGTGCAAAGGCAAAAGCCGATAGCATAAAGAAAGCGCAAGGCAAATAACAGCCTGTATTTACAATATTAATCCACGTAGAGACGCAATATTTTGCATCTCTACGTACTTATTCGGTTAAATTAACCGGATGCCTTTTATCTTCAGGCAGTTTTAAATATTTTTGGTAACAATCATTTAAATAACTGAGCAGGTTAAAATTATTGGCGAAATAAACCTTGGTATCGGGTGTATACAATACCAAAAAATCATCCATATCCTTTCCTGTTAAAGGCACATATTGCGCAATATTCTTCGGCGTAAAAACCCTGGCTATTTTATCCCTGTCCTCTTCTTCCTTTATTTCTTTTGCCAGTCGTTCTCTTTTGTGCTCATCCTTTTTCCAGTACCACATCCTTATGGCTATGCCCCCGGTATAATTCAGGTTATTATCGTGCTGATAAATCACAGTTTGCCCATGAAATCTGGGGTCATAATAATTGTTGAGGTTTTTGGTAGTGTCTGAATTTACCTTCACCTCCTCCAAAAAATTCTGATGCGGCATTAAAAATACTTCACGCTCGTGCATATCGGTTAGCAATACGGTATCAGGCAGGTAGGCAAAGCCTTTAAATACCAATACATCACCGGTTTTGGCAGCAATTGAAAATCTTCCTTTTTCATCGGTAGTTGTAAATGCTTTACTGGTTTGATTTTGTATCTGGATATCTTCCAGCGAAATACGCGTCTTATTTTCAAACACCCGGCCCTTGATCACCGATTGAGCATGCGAAAACGATGTAGTAAAAAAAGCAACAAAAATTAGGATATAACACCTTGACATGCTTAAATTTATAAAAAAAGCTCTTGCACCCTAAACTTTTAACCTTAATTAACAAAAATGCCCTTATCAGTATAAAAACAAGCATTTTTATGACAATGGGATAAAAACTTTTGCAACGTTGAAATTGTAATACCTTAACTCAATATATTTCTAATTTTTTCTTTTAAACCTACAGCGATGAAAACGAAAGCAGAGCAAGCAAAGCAGGGTGACAAAAAAGACCTCACCCGTAGCACTACACTTAACAATGGTGGATTAAAAACCGACAGGCCCCTGAGCGAAAAGGATGAAGTGAAGCAGGCCGAATCACGAATGAGCAAGCCGTTGAGGCATCATTTGTAATCATCGCTTAATTACGTCCCATTTACTTAATTTAGCAGGCAATTTATCATACCTATGAAAAGATATAAATTGCCTGCTGTTATTTTACTGCTCTTAATAGCGGCTTGCAAACCTGCTGTTAAACCCGAAAACCTGTACGGCACCTGGAAGTATATTAAGGTAGAAAATCCTAATGAAACCCCACCAGACAGCGTATCAAAATCCACATTGCAGGAAGAATCCCCATCCATTCGTTTTTCAAAGGGCGATAGCTTAACCATCGTATGGGGCGGTAAAATATTATCGCATGGCACTTTTGTGCTTGATGGTATGAATATCCGCTACACCGAAATATTACCCGGTGGCAAAACCCGTACCTTCCCTTTTTATGTATCCGAAATAACTGATAAGGAGCTGATATTTGAGACACTTGGCGAAGAAGGAACAAGGGTTACGGCAGTGAAGGAATAATTTTTTCAAATAAATGGTGATACTTCTTCACTAAATTGCACTTACTAATAAAAGGATGATCTATGACAACTATGAACAATCCGGACCAGTTAATT
The DNA here is from genome assembly GCF_900105165.1 of Mucilaginibacter mallensis. Lineage (NCBI taxonomy): Bacteria > Pseudomonadati > Bacteroidota > Sphingobacteriia > Sphingobacteriales > Sphingobacteriaceae > Mucilaginibacter > Mucilaginibacter mallensis. The sequence goes on along the minus strand of NZ_LT629740.1, from coordinate 1,276,943 downwards.
GCAAAGCGCGAAGAACTTTTCATCAGGCTTTATAAAAAGGCTTTCCCTACGGTTGCGGCCTATATCAGTCGCCGGGGTGGCTCGTTTGACGAGGCGAAGGATGTTTTCCAGGATGCGCTGGTTATTTATTATGAAAAAACCATTAATACCGATACTAACGAAATTGCCTACCTTATCGGCATAGCCAAACACCTCTGGCTAAAAAGATACCGGGATAACGATCAAAATATCCCGCTCGAAAACATTGATGTATCGGCAGATATGGATGATGAAAGCCCATCAACCAAACGCATCATGCACTTTTTAGAGAAAGCTGGCAGCAAATGCATGGAACTATTAAAAGGTTTTTATTACGATCAATTACCATTAACAGATATAGCTTCCGCCTTCGGTTTTTCGGGAGTGCGCTCTGCAACCGTACAGAAATATAAATGCCTGGAGAAAGTAAGGGAAACCATTAAACAAAAAGCATTACAGTATGAAGACTTCATGGAATGAGACCCGGCAGATAGATGCCTACCTTTCCGGATCGATGGATACCGGTAATGCCTTACTTTTTGAAGTAAACATGATACTTGAGCCTGCTTTACAGGATAAGGCCCTGTGGCAAATAAAAGCCCATACTGCCATACATCAGTACGGCAGTATACAATTGAAAAAGGAAATTGAGGCTATACATCAAAAACTATTTACCGCGCCTGAGCATACCAGTTTCAGCCAGAAAATAAAGCGTTTATTCAGCAACCTATAAACTAAAATTTTATGAATATCGATAAAAACGAATTCCGCAAATATGCGGCAGGGCATTGCCATGTCAAAACTGAACAAATAGACAATTACATAGCCCGTGTTGAAAACAACAACATCCCCTACGCCATGACACCCTATATAACCGAGGAACGCGAAATGCGCGTAGCCCAAATGGATGTTTTCTCAAGACTGATGATGGACCGCATTATATTTTTAGGTGCGGCAGTTGATGATAACATAGCCAACATCATCCAGGCACAGCTGCTGTTTCTGCAATCTACCGATTCAAAAAAGGATATCCAGATGTATATCAACTCGCCCGGCGGCTCCGTATATGCGGGCTTTGGTATTTATGATACCATGCAGCTGGTTAATCCCGATGTTTGTACCATTTGTACCGGAATGGCGCTATCAATGGGTGCTATACTGTTATGCGCCGGTGCCGCGGGCAAACGCGCGGCATTAACACATTCGCGGGTTATGTTGCACCAACCGCTGGGTGGTGTGCAGGGCCCAGCATCGGATATTGAAATTACAGCTATACAAGTACTCAAAGTAAAAAAGGAGCTATACAACATCGTAGCCAAGCACAGCGGTCAGGAGTATCAGAAAGTACACGATGTTTGCGACCGCGATTACTGGATGATAGCCGGCGAAGCAAAGGAATTCGGGATAATTGATGAAGTGTTGGGGGAAAAGTCTTTAGTCTGAAGTCGATAGCCCGGAGTCAATAATCTTAGTTGTAAGTCTAAAGTTAGATTTGTATTCTTTTGACTTTGGCCTTACGACTTCCGACTTAAGACTAACTAATGCCCAGCCACCGCCATTGAGGGATCAGCCTCAACCTTTTCAGTTATATTTCGCCGACCGATAAGTAATACCATTAACGCGATACTTGCTGAAACAGCCATAATAAGCGCCATTGGCATAGCTGAATAGCTACTGAATAAACTAATAGCAAATGACGACAGCGCGCCAATACCCAACTGCATGGCTCCCATTAATGAAGCCGCTGTACCGGCATTCTTTGAAAATGGCGCCAGGGATAACGCCGAAGCATTCGGATTAGTTAAACCAATACCGCACAGCACTAAAAATATCATGGCGATGGTACCATACAATCCGAACCAGCCGTTTAGCGCACCAATTACAAATACAACAGCTGCAATTACCTGCCCGCTTAAGGCTACTATAACAATTTGCTCGCTTTTATAATACTTTATCAGTATGTTGTTTAGCTGACTTGAGCCCACAAAGCCGATGGATAATCCGGCGAAGATCCATCCGTAAAGCTTACCGCTTACATGAAAAAACTCCATAAATACCGATGGTGAGCCTGCCACATAAGCAAACAAACCGGCAAATGCCAGTGAAGTTGTAATGGCATAAGTATAAAACTGCGGTATCTTTAATACAGATATAAAGTTGGTAATAATTGGCACGGGCTTTAATGAAAACAACGGATCATTCTCATAACTCTCGGGCAGGGTAAAAATTACAGCTATAAGTATCAATATGGCAATACTCATGAGCACTATAAAGACTGATTGCCAGCCAAAAGCCGCGGTAAGATAACTACCCGCCGTAGGCGCTATCATGGGCGATGCACCTAAAACCAGTATCAGCAATGCAAAAACCTTGGCATTATCCTTCACCGGAAAAATATCGCGCACCATGGCCATTGCTGCAACGCCTGCTGCGCAGCTGCCTATAGCCTGCATAAAGCGCAGTATGATCAATAAATTAATGGAGGTGGCTGAAAAACAGCCTATCGAAATTAAAATATACAAGCCCAGTCCAAAATACAAAGGCTTTTTACGCCCGAACCTATCCATCAGCGGGCCGTAAAGCAATTGACCGCAGGCCAGGCCAATAAAGAAGCTGGACAGCGAACGGTCTACCTGCTCAATAGTAGTATGCAATGCCAGTGCTATAGCCGGGAAGCCTGGCAGGTACATATCTATTGAAAAAGGGCTAAGCGCGGTAAGTGTGCCTAATATCAGTATAAGAAAAAAGTATCTTTTACGAGTCATGTTGTCCGTTCATAGATCATGGTTGATAGTTCATGGCCGAAGATAAGGATGATTTTCTTGATGGAATGTAAAAACGGTCTATTGTTGAATGTCCCACCAATGGCTATGAACTATCAGCCATGAACCATGCAAAGTGTTAAAAAACCTTAAATAAGCCGTTAATCCACACCATTACACTTTAAATTGATTATATTACCATACAGGAATTCTTATTTATGTTAAATTAAAAACTACAAACTATAATTTCCCGTTCTAAAACTATGATCAGAAAGTTACCGGTACTATTCCTCTGCTTTTTACCCGGTTTGCTGGCTGCTCAAAGTTCAGATAATAAAACTGATACTATTAAGATTAAACGCGATACCATTATTCAAAAAAGAGATTTGATTGATATTGGCCGCGAACTGTTTCATATAAGTAAACCGCGACCGGATACCAATCGCAGAAAGAGGCTATATTTTTCTTTTCTGCCTGTTTCTTCATCAATAGTGGGCCCTGGTAAAGCCTTAATAACATCTACAACTGCGGGTTTTTATATGGGCGATAGATCAACCACAAACCTTTCAAGTATTAGTTTTACCCCTTATTTTAATTTCAAAGGCAGATATGGTTTGCCTATACACTCAAACGTCTGGCTAAATAATAACAGCTGGAATATCCAGGGTGATACCCGTTTCCTGGTATATCCGCAATATACATGGGGCCTTGGTGGTAACCAGCCCGAGAGCGATAGCTTTTTGCTGAATTATAAATATATTCGTTTTTACCAGAGCGCACTTAAACGCATAACCAATTACTTTTTTGCGGGCATTGGCTATGATTTGGATTCTTATATCGATCTTGATCTTACGCCCGCAGATGTGAGCGCGTTCCGGAGGTTTACCAACTATAAATATGGAACAGCTGAAGATGAAAACGTATTCTCATCCGGGCCTACTGTAAATTTATTATATGATACACGTAACAACTCCCTGAACCCGGTACCGGGTTGTTATGCAAACGTAATTTACAGGTATAGTTCCGTTCCACTGGGGAGTGATAATAACTGGCAATCATTATATATTGATCTGCGCAAATATGTTTCCATAACACATACCGGCCCGAAGAATATACTGGCATTTTGGACCTACTATTGGACGTCACTTACCCCCGGCACCCCTTATCTTAATTTACCAAGCATAGGCATGGACCCCTATCAGCGCTCAGGCCGTGGAATTGAGCAGAGCCGTTACAGAGGGCAGCGCCTAATATATTATGAAACAGAATTCAGGCGCGATATTACCCGTAACGGATTGTTTGGCTTTGTATTGTTTGCCAATGTTAACTCGGTTACCCAACCTATTACCAACCAGTTTGTATACTGGCACCCCGCTGGCGGTGGCGGTTTCCGTATCAAATTCAATAAAAAAACCGATACCAACATTGCCATTGATTATGGTTTTAGTAGAAACTATTCGGCACTCTCACTAAATCTGGGCGAAGCATTCTGATATGATGCTTGCCCATAATATTATTTATGGAAATAATATTATTTTTCACTATTTTTGATGCCTTGCTATTTGTCACAATCCGGTTAACAATATAGATATACTATACAAGGTAGTTTATATTTGTTTCTATACTATCCGTTACAATTTTAGCCCACCCCTTTACCGAGATACTAGCATAGTAAAACATTTTTTCATTTTTTGGCTCAATAAAATTTCTATGTTAAAACGCATTTTAGTGTTGGATGATAATCAGGATATACTTGATATTGTAAACGAAACACTCACTTATGAACAGTTTGAGGTGCAGGGAACCACAAAGGGCAATACAGTTATACCATTGATGGAAGAATTCATCCCTGACCTGGTTATCCTGGATTATCGCGTTGCGGATACCAATGGCGGCGAAATCTGCAGGCAGATCAAAACACATCCAAAATTCAACAATATTCCTGTTATTATTTTCTCGGCTTATGTTAACCGCGACAATGAACTTTTTGCCTACGGATGTGATGCGGTTATCAGTAAACCCTTTGATTTAACCGAGCTTGTTGAAAAAGTTCAACGCCTTATCGTTTCTTAAAACCACATTACCTGAGCAGTAATGAAACTACTAATTAACAGTTAAATTTTAAGAAGATCAGAGACTTTTATCTTTTAGGCAATTAAATTACAATTATTGCATAATTCTAATAGTTAATATTCCAATTTAGCATAATTAAGCACTTTTGTTGATAAAAAACCATCCCTCAGGACTTGTTAAATGGGGATTGTTTTAATAAATTTGTTTTATTGATTAAGCTAATTTTAAATACAAATGCCCCTAATTGTATTAACAACGATAATACCTATATCCAGAAATACGGGTTCAGAAAAAAAGCATAAAAGGGAACGCGTTTGCCCAAGGTGCAAAAATGAACTCGATGCCCGTATACGCAGAGGTTTTTGGGTTAAAACTTTTCTTTTCTGGCTTCCTATAAAAAGATATATCTGCTATACCTGCCAGCGTAAATTATATAAGTTAAACTAATTAATACTAAACGGCATTATCATCATAGTAAAAAAAATAACCTATTAGTATCGCGCAATTGTTTTTATAAGGATTTTCACCTTTTTGTCAAATAAAATATCGTAATTGAATTTTATTTTTCCCTTATAAACCTTGAGCCCGAAAATCAATACTTCAAACAAATACCTTTGTCCAAAATGCGGAGCACCTTTTCATTACCAGATGCACCGGAATTGGCTCGTCAAAAAGTTAGCATTTCTTTTTCCTGTCCGAAAATATTTCTGTGCCAGGTGCAAAAAAGCATATCATATACGTATGGACAGGCCCCAGGATTAACAATCTCCCATCCCGCTCTATTCCAATATTATTGTATACAATAACAGATCACTCTGCTATACAAAAAAGCACATTAATTAAACACAATACATTCTGAATGTATAATTATAAATATCAACTAAATATTAATACTAATTTATAGCTATTTTAACATAATTACACTTCTAATCTATTATAAATAAGTTTATTATATAGCTACTTTTTGGTTTATTACAATAATTGGTACAGGATTTGTGTATACGCTATTATAATAAAGTGTAGTATATTTTATTACATAATACAAATTATATGAAAAGGATATTAGCGGTGGATGATAATGAAGATATTTTGGAAGTATTACGATATATACTTGAAGATTCCGGTTATATGGTTGACACATTATCAGACGGGCATTTACTATTTGATAAAATAAAAGAACACACCCCTGATCTTATATTACTTGATATTATGCTGGGTGATATGGATGGCCGGGCCTTATGCAAAGATATTAAAACTCAATGGGACACCCAGGGCATTCCGGTAATTTTAGTTTCAGCCAGCCATGATGTAGCCGCCACACTAAACCAATACGGCGCTCCCGATGATTTTGTAGCCAAACCTTTTGATCTGGATGTATTACTTAATATTATTCAAAGGCAATTGGCTTCAAAGGCTGCTTAATTTAACAGCATCTTTAATATAAGGCACTTTAAATACATAACCCGCCTCCTGTAACCTTGTTGGTACAACCCATCTGCTTTTCAATACAAGTTCAGCTTCAGTACTTAATAATCTTGTACCTATTGCCAGCATCCATTTGGTAGCGGGTAATCCCAAGGGCATCTTCATCACATTTCTTACCACACTCATAAATTCATGATTTTGTACCGGGTTGGGTGCACTCACGTTAAATACCCCTTCAAGCTCCTCATGATCCCTCAAAAAATCTATTACGCCGGTAACGTCATTTTCACATACCCAGCTAAAATATTGTTTACCACTACCCTGCCTGCCACCTAAGCCAAATTTTGCCAGGTTAAAGTAATAAGGCATAACACCACCTTTGCGCCCAAGCGTTATAGCTATTCTTAAACCGATCTTTCTTACACCAGGTGTATCCTGCTCAAAAAATGCGGCTTCCCACTGCTTACATACATCAACAGAGAAACCTTTGCCTAACTCCCCGGTATATTCATCCTGTGGCCTGTCTTCAGCGTATCTGTAAATGGTCGCAGATGCTGCATTTATCCATAACTTTGGTGCATTTTCAATCATTCTGATCGCTTCACCTAAAACTCTGGTAGCATTTACCCTTGAATCCAATATTTCCTTTTTGTTCTTATCATTATACCTGCAATTAACGCTTTTACCGTTCAGGTTAATGAGTACATCGCAGTTTTCCAGTTCAGCAACCCAGTTGCCGATGGTTGCAGCGTTCCAGTTTACATACTTTACATTATTTACAACACGATTGCTGCTACGGGTAAGGACGATCACCTCATCGTCCTTACCTGTAAAATGCGCAGCTAGTATCTGACCAATAAAACCTGACCCGCCTGCTAAAATTATCTTTGCCATTATTGCCTGATCTTTAATCGTTCGTCCCTTTTAGCACGGTTGCGTAGTTTGTAAAAAACAATAAGGTTAAGGAAGTGCATACCGCCCAATATTAAAATTATCCAGCCTATTTTAAAGCTCAATACTTCTACCACAACCTGCAAATTGCCAATAGCATTGGTTTCCTTTAAGGCAAGGCACATATACCCCACATTTATAAGGTAAAAGCCTACAATTAACAGCTTATTCACAGAGTCGGCCAGCTCATTGTTACCATGGAAGATATCTATCAAAAATACCCTTCCGTTTTTAAACAAAACTTTTGCTACCCAAACTGTTAGTGCAACGCTTATTATCATGTAAAAAGCGTAGGTTAAAATAAAATAGTTCATGATGTTGTTGTTGTTTTATATATGTTAATAATTATTGAATTTTCAGTAATAAATGAAAATTTTGAATAAAAAAAGGTTATTTTAATATTTTCATAACCGTACCAAAAAACCAGTTTTCTTCTGCCTTCAGCATAGTTTCTAAAGTTTTGTTAACGTTGTTGGCCAGCTTGTTTATATTGGCCACCGAAGTTTTAAAAGTTTTATACGCCGGGTCCTTCGCATCGCCTGTAACCTCTGAAAGCTGGTTTAATATTTTCAGCACAGGGTCAAGCTCACGCTTTTTACGCTCTTTGGCTACCTGCCTGGCTATTACCCAAGTATCCTTTTCAGCATAAAAATACTCTTTGCGCTCACCTGTCTTGTGTTGTTTTTCAACCAGGCCCCAATCCATCAGGTCGCGCACGGTCATGTTGGCATTGCCCCTCGAGATACTTAGCTCAGCCATAATCTCTTCGGTAGTTAAAGCCTCCGGCGAAATCAGCAGCAAAGCATGTACCTGTGCCATCGTGCGGTTTATCCCCCACTCCGATCCCAGCTTTCCCCATGCTTCAATAAATTTTTCTTTACCCTCTGCTAATTCCATGTACAAATGTAAACAAGTTTTTAAACTTTCAAAACTTTTTGAAAGTTTATTTTTACTTATTTTGAGCTGCCTTATATTTCAGAAAGAGTCAAGAACTCTATTCATTCTGATTCTTGATTCTTGGCCCTTAATTCCTGACTCTTCCCCAACAAAGTTTTCCACACGCATACCACGTAACAAAATTATTGCGTTAGAAAGTTGTTTTTCAACATTTGTGAATTTCTAATGTGAATTGCCTTTTTTTGTATTCGCTAATTTAGCAACTTGTTAGCATGTGCTTATGATCAAACTAAGATACACCTTCCTGTTAATACCCATATTTTTTACACTATCGTCTCAAGCCCAGCAAGACCCTTCATTTGAGGTGTACCGAACCTACCAAACGGCCACCGACCTGCTTAGTAAGGGAAGATATGTTGCCGCTGCAGAGCAATTCCGTTTGGTTGAACAGGCACGGCTAAAACCGAGCACCCAGGCAAAGTATGAATCAAAGCTTACGCTTGTACAGGAAAACGCACAATACTATGAGGCTTTTTGCGAATTAGAACTAGGCAATGATGATGCCGAAAGCATGCTTTTGCGCTTCACCAAGGAGCATCCGGAAAATCCTTTATCAAAACTGGCTTTTTTCCAGATCGGCCGCTCCTACTTTAAACAGCAAAAATATACCGATGCCATGCGTTGGTTTGATAAGGTGGAAGCAGGCGAATTAAACGGCCGCGACAATACCGAGTATAAATTTGACAAGGGTTATTGCTATTTCACAGCTAATGACTACAAAAACGCCCAGGAACTATTCTCAGAGGTAAAAGCCAAACATGGCCCTTATACCGAGGATGCAACTTATTATTTTGCCTATATAGCCTACCTTAATAAGGACTATCACCTGGCGCTGGCAAATTTCGAAAAGCTTAAAAATTCAAAGAAATACGAAAACAGCTATCCGTATTATATCTCGGCCGTTTACTTTTTAGATAAACGTTATGATGATGTGATCAGCTATGCAGTGCCTATCCTTAACAGCACCCATCAGCAGCACGAAACTGAAATGCTGCGCATTATTGGCGCTTCATATTTTGCAAAGGCCGATTATGATAACTCGGTAAAATATTATAGCCGGTTTGAGAATGAGGATCAGGGCAAAACTCAAAACACACAGGATAGCTACCAGATGGGTTATGCTTACTACAAAGTAGGCAATTACGCCAAAGCAGCAACCGAGCTGGAAAAACTGGTGGAGCAGAACGATATTTACAGCCAGAGCGGGAATTATACGCTGGGCGACATATTCCTGAAAATGAATAACAAGCAAAGCGCCCGCAATGCCTTCCAGGTAGCTTCAAGGCTAAGTTTTGACCCGCAATTACAGCAGGATGCTTTGTATGAATATGCAAAACTATCCTACGAGCTTGATTTCAATACTGAGGCGCTGACTGCTACGCGCCTTTACTTAAAAAACTATCCGCGTTCGGGCCGTAATGATGAGGTTAAGGTTTTATTAGGCGAGGAACTGCTAAACTCCCGCAACTATAAAGAAGCGGTTGACATATTGGAGCCTATCCCCAACAAATCCCTAAGCGCTCAGGAGGCTTATCAAAAAGTAACTTATTACCGAGGCCTTGAGTTTTATAATGAACGTGCTTTTGAAAATGCTATTGGTATTTTCCTTCGCTCATTAAAATATCCTATCGACACAAAAATACAGGCCCTTACCACTTACTGGATGGCTGAAGCTATGTACGAGGTGCGTAAGTATGATGAGTCGGTTGAAACATTTGAGCAGTTTCTGGCAATGCCCGAAGCTAAACAAACCGATGTAGCCAACTTTGCCAACTACGCGCTGGCTTACGCAGCCTTCGGTGGTGAGAAATATAAAAAGGCGGCTACTTACTTTGAAAAATTCCTGCAAGGCGAAGAAAAAGATACCGCGACCATAAATGATGCAACTGCCCGCCTGGGTGATAGTTATTTTGTATTGAAAGATTATGGTTCGGCGCTTAAATATTATAACCGTATTATTGATAACCGTAGTCCGGGCCAGGATTACGCGCTGTTCCAGCGCGGTATTATACAAGGCTTGCAGGGATCACAGGATGCCAAGATCAGCACACTTACCTCTGTACTGAACCAGTTTCCGAACTCTGATTATGCTGATGATGCATCATTTGAGATCGCTTATGCTTACTTCCTGAAAGGTGATGGCACCACTGCCAAAACCGATCTGCTGGCTATGATAGATAAATATCCGCATAGCAGCTATGTGCCACGTGCCTTGATGACTATGGGCCTGATTGATTATAACGCAGGCAGCGATGATACCGCCGTTGAATTCTTTAAACGGGTGGTGCAGGATTACTCATCAACCGATGAGGCCAAGCAAGCGCTTAAACAAATTGAAAAGATCTATACCGATAAAGGCGATGCGCAAACTTTCATCAACTATGCTTCAACTACCCCTATCGGTAACTACAGCAGCGCCGACCAGGAAGGCATTATGTATACTGCTGCCAATAACCTGTATTTAAGGGGCGACTGGCAGGGTACTGTAGGTGCTGTTAATGCTTACTTTGACAAGTTCCCTACTAAACCAATATATAACAAGGAGGCCCACTTTATCCGTGCGGAAAGCTTGGTTAACCTTGGGCAACCGGCCTCGGCTGTGAATGATTACAATGTGATATTAAACGATTGGACCAGTGCCTATACCGAAAAATCATTAATCAGCATGGCGAAGCTCTACATCGCGCAGCAAAAATATAACGATGCGGTAGTATTCCTTAAAAAACTGGAAACCAACTCAGAGTATAAGTCAGATTACACTTTCGCTATTAACAACCTGCTGCTTTGCTATTCGCAGATGGAGATGGCCGATGATGTGCTAAACTATGTGAAGGAAGTTAGAGGCAATGAAAAAACATCAGAGGAAGATAAATATAGAACAGGCTTATACGCCGGTAAAGCCTACCTGCAAAAAGGCGATACTACCAGCGCTGTAAAAGAGTTTAACTATACCGTTAGCAACACAAAAACCGTTGCCGCTGCCGAAGCTAAATATAACATAGCCAATATCGACTACCTGAAAAGGCGTTACAAAACATCACAAAAAGCCTGTTTCGACCTGGTTAAGGAGATGCCTAACTATGATTATTGGGTAGCCAGAACTTATATCTTATTAGCTGATGATTACATGGGCTTGAAAGATAGTTTCCAGGCTAAGGCTACACTGCAAAGTATAATTGAGAATTATAAAGGCAACGATGATATTTTACCAACGGCCAAACAAAAGCTTGATAAAATAACAGGCAAAAACTCAGCTATTGATACGGTAAAACCCGACAGTACGCAACAAACAAAACCAGATACTACTAATATTAAACCAGCGGGCAATGGTGGCAATTAAGAGGATGACAAGGCATAAAACGACACAAGCAATGAAACTACGATATATATACATGCTGCTGAGCTTACTGTTAGTATTATACTTTGTACCTGCTCATGCGCAAACAAAGCATAAGGCTAAAAAAGCTGCCGCTAAATCTACAGCTAAAAAAACAACTAAGCCGACCGCAAAAAAAACCACCAAACCGGCAGCAGCACCATCCAAACAAAAGAGTGATGCTAAAAAGTTAGGCGACGCGGCAGCAAATACCAGCGCGGATACTACTAAATCAGGTGGCAATAAAACACCGGATAAAAATCAAAATGCGCTGTCGGAAGAGATCGTAGTAACTACGGCCTATAAACCGGTATTAGCCGATGCGGTTAAGATCCGCCGTAACCCCGATCTGGAAACTAAGATCCCTTTTAAAGCACCTTTAACTTATACTGTTTTAGATAAAAGATTAGCACAGGATAACGAGATCCGCCAGTTGGATGCTATGCCTATGCCAGTGCAGCAGGATTCTCTGCCGGGGAACAACTACGCTAAAGTAGGCCTCGGTAACCTGAAGACCACTTACGGTGAGGTTTATATTAATAACGGTGCCGATCAGGCGTTACAGACAGGCGTTTATGCCAAACACCTGTCAGAGGATGGAAGCCTGGACAAGCAGGATGCCAGTAAAAACGAAATTGCTGTATTTGGCAAAAGCATAGGTGCTACCAACTCCGTTAGCGGCCGTATTGATTATAAATACAACAGCAACTATTTTTATGGCTTTAACCAGGATGTTCCGCCAACAATTGCAATTACGCCCCAGCGTCAGCATTTCAGCATCATAGGTGCCGAAGGCGAGCTTACCAAAAATTATGCTGATGTACCTAACGATTTCACCTACGCCTTTAAGCTTAAAGGGTATAATTATAGCGATGCTTTTAAGGCCCGCGAAAGTAATGTGGTATTATCAGGCTTTTTGAATGAAACCATACAGCAGTTTTATGTGGGTGCATCAGGCTCGCTTGATCTGAGTACGCAAAAGGATAGCGCATACAATTATGGTAATAACCTGGTACGGGTAAACCCTTACATCAAATTCCAGGGTGATAACTATAAGGTAGATGCCGGTGTTAACATAGTTGATGAGTTTGGTTTTAAATCGGCCTTTTACATTTTCCCGTCGGCCAAAGCAGAAATACAGGTAATACCTAAATATGTGCGTTTGTTTGTTGAGGCCACAGGCGATGTAAACAAAACATCGCTGCTTGATTTTTCAACAGTCAATCCGTTTATAGGGCCAAACCTACAGATCAAAAACTCGGTTGATCAGCTCGACCTTAGTGCCGGTTTAAAAGGCACCCTGGCGCCGGGATTAGGCTTCAAAGCTTTCATATTCCGCAATAGCGTAAAATACCTGCCTATGTTTGTAAGCAATTTCGGCCCGCAGGGAAACAAATATGCTGTGGTATATGATAATGGTAAAACACGCGTAAATGGCTTTAATGGCGAACTGGATTACAAGGCATCAGAGGATGTAAATATATTTGGCCAGGTTGATATCAGGAGCTATAATTTATCGCAACAACAGGAAGCATGGAACTTGCCTAAGTTTAAATTAACTGCCGGTACAACAATCAATATAAATAGCAAAGTGTCTGTTACAGGCTCATTATTGTTCCGTGGCAGTACAATGGATGCCCCATATGCCGATGCAGTTAATTTAATTAAAGTTACCCCTACCACTATCAGCTCATTTGCCGATCTGAGCGGAGGTGTTGATTATAAGGCTACCAGTAAAATATCGGTGTTTGTAAAGGTTAATAACATTTTAGACACAACAAATCAAAGCTACCTGTATTATCCTGACTACGGATTTAATATATTTGGCGGTGTTGGCTATTCTTTTTAAGCTTTTTTGATATTTTATAATTAACCGTACTTTTAGCGCAATGGATGTAGCCTATTATATAAGTGAACTATTAGGGCAACTTGGCGAGGTAAATGTGCCCGGGTTGGGCTATTTTGCGCGCCTGCGTATTGATGGTTATTATGATGAGCGCGAGGCTACTCTTTACCCTCCACAGTATAAAGTAGCGTTCGACAGGCAATCCATAGATGATGAGGCGCTTTACCAGTATATCGCCGAAAAAAAGAACATCTCGCTGGCATCATCCAAATATTTTACTGAAAAATATATTGCTACCTTAAAAGAGCAGGCTGCAAAAAGCGAAGTTGCCTTTGCCGAATTGGGTGTTATATATATAACTAATGGCAATATTACTTTTAAAGCAGCGCCAACATCAGCCGGTGATCCTTCTTTTTTTGGCTATCCGCAGATAAAATTAAATAAACTGGGCAATACCCCTGTTGAAGAACCAGCAGCGCCAAAAAACTCTGAACCTGAATTGCCGGTTGAACCGGTAAGTGAAGTATTCGAGCCAGTAGCCGAAGAGTATAAACCACAAAGCTACATACCACAGCCAACCGTGTATTCGCAGGACCCCGAGACTTACCAAACAGCAAATGATGAGCATGACGAACTAATTGATACTGATGTTCCGCATCTTGATGGCACCAAACCAAAAAAATTAACCTATGTGCGTGTTCTTACTGCATTGGCTATAGTCGCAGCATTAATAGTATTGGTGGTGTTTGGCTTATATAGATATGATCCCGTTTTATTTAATGGTATTACTACAGTAAAAAATACACCTGTTGCTGTAAAACACGATACCGTTAAAACAGATACCCCTGCCCAAAAAACAGATACCGGCAAAACACATGCAACGATTAAAGGTGATACAACTGCAAAAATACCGACTCCGGTTACTACTACTGTTACCCCACCGGTTGTTAATGATACGCTTACCAAAATACATTATGAAATTTTGGGTGGCGCATTCCAAACCCTTGACGAGGCTAAAATTGCTATCGGTAATTATAAACATTTGCAAATTAATGCGCGGATACTAAACAATGTCCCCGGCAAGTTATATAAGGTAACTTTAGGTACCTATTTTGATTACCAGCAAGCAGTTAATGCTGAAGACACTTTACTAAAAACAAAAAAAATAAGTAAAAACAGTATAAGTTTACAACCATATCATCCCAAAAAAACTAATCCATAACAATGAGTTTATTATTGCAGATAACAGATACAGCGAAAAAATTAGCAGACACGGTGACCAATCTCTCCAAAGCCGGGGGTACAGCAGGTGATGAATTGCATTTTGGCGATCTGCTGATAAAGGGTGGTGTGATAATGATACCCATTGCCTTACTGGCCATTTTAGGGTTGGTGATATTTTTTGAGCGGTATTTCACTATCCGCAAAGCATCAAAAAATGAAAACAACCTGATGATGCAGGTGCGTTCAAGCGTAATGTCGGGCAATTTGCAGTCGGCCATAGCCATTTGTAAAAACAGCAATACCCCGCTGGGCCGTATGTTACAAAAAGGCTTGTTAAGAATAGGCCGACCTATAAAAGATATTGAAGGCGCTATTGAAAACATAGGTAAACTGGAAGTAGCTAAGCTTGAAAAAAACATAGGCATTTTAGGTATCATTGCCGGTATTGCGCCGATGTTCGGTTTCCTGGGTACTATTTATGGTGTAATCAAGATATTTTATGACATCGCCCAATCGGGTAACCTGAGTATAGGTGTTATATCAGGAGGTTTATACGTTAAAATGGTTACTGCGGCGGCCGGTTTATTTGTGGGTATGGTTGCTTACATATGCTACCACGTTTTAAATATGATGGTTGATAAGGTGATCCTGAGCCTTGAAACTGATGCTATTGAATTTATTGACCTGTTAGAGGAGCCCAGCAAATGAATTTAAGGAACAGGAAAAATAGGATTGCTGCCGAAGTGCAGACATCGGCGATGAACGATATAATGTTCTTCCTGCTTTTGTTTTTTCTTATCGCTTCAACCATAACAAATCCCAATGTTATTAAGTTACTGCTGCCGAAGTCGTCAACCAGTCAGTCGGTAACTAAAAAAACGGTGAACGTATCTATAACCAAGGATCTGCGGTATTTTGTGGATAAGAAAGAAACAAAAACAGATCAGCTGCAAACGGCCATAGCCGCTTATAAAAACCTGGCTTCCGAGGTTACTATAGTTTTATACGTTGATAAAACCGTAGCCATACAGGATGCAGTAGTAGTAATGGACGTGGCCCAAAAACTAAATATGAAACTGGTTCTGGCAACGGAACCTAAGTAGGTTGTTAGTATCAAGTAGCTAGTATCAGGTATCAAGACTAAAAAAACTAATACCGGCGATGCAGCTCCATACTTGATACTAAATACTTGATACCTGATACTAAACAAATGGAATACAAACAAGAAGAAAATAACTACCCGAAGGCATTTTTAGCGACAGGCATTTTGCTGGCTGCTATTGTGGCTATGTGTTATTTTATTGTATTTCAGAGTCCGCCGAAGCAGGAAGAAGGTACGGGTGGCATATTGGTAAATTATGGCACTACCGACCAGGGTATGGGTACCGATTATATGAGTACTGAGCAGCCATCAGTGGCAGAGAAAGCCAACCATGCAGCACCAAACAAGGTTACCCCTGCCCCACCTACCGAAAAGGTACAGGAAGAGAGCAGCGACAAAAAAATAGCAACCCAAAATAATGAGGATGCCCCAGAGGTAGCATCAACCGCCAAAAAACCTACTGCAAATGTTGCCACGCAAGCTACAAAGGCCGTAGCCAAGCCCGTTGTTAACCAGAACGCATTATATAAGGGCAAGACAAATGGCGGCACAGGCGCAGGCGATGGCACCACCAACACTCCTGGCAACCAGGGCAAGCCAAACGGCAGCACACTTACCAACAATTATAACGGAACGGGATCGGGCAATGGCGGCAGTTTAAACCTGATACAGCGCAGTTTTATCAGTAACCCAACTGTTACTGATGAGCACAGGGTTACCGGTAAGGTATCTATTGATATTCATGTTGATAAAAACGGTAATGTAATTTATGCCCAGGCGGGTCGTGGTACTACCATCACCGATTATGACCTAATAAAAAAATGTGAGGACGCCGTTAGAAACTCCAAAGTAAACGCCCTTGATACCGCACCTGATACCCAGCAGGGACAGGTAGTATTTGTATTTAAGCTGAATTGATAATCTCTTTCGCCCCGCGTCATTGCGAGGAACGAAGCAATCTCTATGCTATACAGAGCAAGAGAAAGGTGTAGAACATGCAAAGTTTGACCTGCCTGTTTAGAGATTGCTTCGTTCCTCCAATGATGCACATGAAGAAAAACCTACATATTTCACTTTTCCTCAAAAACCATTAACTTTATTTTATGGGACAGTACGACGCACAGGTTGATGCCTATATTGAAAAATCAGCGGCATTTGCAAAACCAATTTTAAACCACATCAGGGAAATAGTACATGCGGCATCGCCATTAATAACGGAGAGTATTAAATGGGGAATGCCTTTTTTTGAGTATAAAGGTCCGGTTTGCCAGATGGCTGCTTTTAAGGAACACTGCGCCTTCGGTTTCTGGAAAGCATCATTACTGAACGATCCGCACGGTCTATTAAAAATTGGCGATGGTGCTGCCGGTAGTTTCGGGCGTGTTGAAACTATTGATGACCTGCCGACACCTGATGCTATAAAACATTTTGTATTATTAGCTATTGAAAACAACGACAGGGGAATAAAAATACCCGCAGCAAAGAAAGCTCCTGCCGAAAAAAAGGAATTGGTTACACCAGATTATTTTGAAGCGCTGCTGAATGATAATCCAAAAGCAAAAGAAGTATTCGACAAATTCAGCTATTCGCACAAAAAAGAATACCTCGAATGGATTATCGATGCAAAGACTGACGCTACACGCCAAAAACGAATGCAGCAGGCTATTGAGATGATGGAAGAAGGAAAATCGAGAAATTGGAAATATCAATAATTAAATGTTAAACCTGCCTCCTTATAAGGAATTCCCTGAATTGCAATATGATAACATCATTATGCGGCAAATTTCAACTACCGATATTGCCAATATAATAGATATATGTGTTTATGATGGTAAATGGGCCGTTACCGCGCATGACGCGCTGGAAATCTTAAATAAAATTGATAAAGATTACCAGGACGGAAATTCTATCCATTGGGGGATAGTTGACATTGGCAAAAATATAATTGTTGGCTCTTGTGGTTATTACAGAGGGTTTGATAATGATACCGGTGAGATGGGCTTTATTCTAAAATCTGAATTTAGAAGAAAGGGATATATGTTAACTGCAGTTAATTTAGCTGCAAATTATGGATTGATGGATATGGGCCTAAAAAAGGTAATTGCCATAACTTCAAACAGAAATATTAAGGCAAAAAACTTATTAACGCGGGCAGGGTTTGAAATAGACCGGACGCTTACTGATGAGGACATTCAGTATAAATACTGCTAACTAATCCCAATAATTATTGGATCGCTCTTGAATTATCTCTGAAATGATTAATCTTCAACTCAAACATTTCGGCCATTTTACCGGCACGCCACTTGGCTTCTTCGGCTTTATCGCCTGTAAATAATTCATCAACCGTTTGGTTAAACAGGTTTATCCATTGTTTAAAGTGGCTGCCATCAACCGGTAACTTAGCATGCGGCGGAAACGGACTGCCATAATAAGTATGCTCGCCTAACAAGGTGGTTTGCCAAAAGGTGTACATTTTTTCAAGGTGATGGTGCCAGTGATTACCTATACGCTCATTAAATATCGGTGCTAAAAGGGCATCATCCTGCACTTTAGTGTAAAAGGTATCCACCAATAGTTTTACATCATCAAGCGTAAGGAGTTCGTTGTTCATTGGGTATAAAGTTACGGGGTTGGGTGGAGAGTACTATAATGAGGGGGTAAAAATTACAAACCCTAATAGTTATTTTCTCCAAGCGTCATTGCGAGGAACGAAGCAATCCCCGACTGTGCAGAGCGGAGATGCTTGTCTGTTGAGTTGCATGGTATCGCTCATAGCCGCTAGGCCTAGTCCTTTTGTCTTCGACACAAAAGGACCAAAAAGTCAAGTCAGTAGAAATGCTTCTTTGCCGCACGAGCCCATTGCCCTGCAAAATCAGGCAAAACCTGGGCTGCTATATTTTTACCCTGCTGTCGCTCGCTCATTCCCCACGCTTCTGTAAAAACCCGCTATGCCCTGCCATTCCGCACAAGGCCACCATCGTTTTGCCCGCTTTCATCCGAAGCTGTTCTACTGACAGGGGAAGGAAGAACCTTAGTTCATCCAACCCTCTCCAAAGGTGAGGGCATTAATTGCCCCATGATTAAAAGCGGGTAAAGGCCCGACAAAAAGCGCGGGCCTGGGTGTTTTGCCTGTGTGCGGAAGGATCTTTTTGTCTTGACTTTTTGGTTCTTTTGTGTCAAGACAAAAGAACTAGCCTCCGCGGCAATGAGCGGCTTCAAGCGATGTTCACGCCAACATATTCGTGATGCCTACGTAGAGATTGCTTCGTTCCTCGCAATGACGCGCGGAGAGAATACTATGACGGATGAAGCTAAAAATCCAACGGTCCCAGCCTTCTCATATTCTTCAATATCAAATACTGCCTGTGGGCCACATAATCACTCGGGTGGGTTGGCGACCACTTCAAAGGATCGGGGAATATAGAGGCTATGGCGGCGGCTTCGTGTTTGGTGAGATCTTTTGCGTTCTTATGGAAATAAGCCTGCGAGGCGGCCTGTACACCGTATATACCATCGCCCATTTCAATCTCATTAAGGTAAACTTCCATAATGCGTTTTTTGCTCCAGAAAATCTCTTCCAATATGGTGAAGTAAGCCTCAAAAGCCTTGCGTACATAAGAGCGGCCAGGCCACAGGAAAACGTTCTTGGCAGTTTGCTGTGATATGGTGCTCCCCCCTATCAGTTTATGGCTTTTGGCATTTTTATCAATGGCGCGCTCCATCGCCTTAAAATCGAACCCGAAGTGATCCAGGAAGCGCTGGTCTTCCGCGGCTACGGCGGCGCGTTTCATGGGGTCGGCAATGTTATCAAAATCAACCCATTGCTTATCTATCTTCCAGTCCTTCCCCTCTGATTTCCGTTCAAAACCACGCTCTATCATCAGCAATGTAACCGGCGGGTTTATAAAACGGTACAGTATCACCCATAAAATAGTGATGCCAAAATAAAACAGGAAAAATAGTTTAAGAAACCGGAGGATAAGTTTTAACATTTCGACTGTAAAAATAATTTGATATTTCGGATTTTGGATGTGGGAGTTGGGATTTATTTTCCTTAACAGCGCCTAACCAACATGTCATTGCGAGCGATAGCGCGGCAACCTCGTCGCATGCATATTGAACGCGACGAGATTGCTTCGTCGTTCCTCCTCGCAATGACATGTATATAAACAAAAAAAGGCGTTTTGCTTTCACAAAACACCCTTTTAATATTGTATCAAATCCGAAATCGAAATTCCGGAATCCGAAATTACTCAGCTACCACTTCAAATGGTACGCGTACTTTTACTTCTTTGTGCAAGTTTACATTTGCAACATACTCTCCTACAAATTTAGGCTCAGTATCAAAAGTAATACGACGACGGTCAACTTCAAAGCCTTCTTTTTTCAAAGCGTCAGCTAATTGAATAGTGTTGATAGCACCGAAAATTTTACCGCTTTCGCCGGCTTTTGCACCAATGGTAAGTTTAACACCTTCCAAACGGGCAGCTATCGCGTCAGCATCCTTGCGGATCTTTTCTTGTTTAAACTGAGCCTGTTTAAGGTTTTCAGCTAAAACTTTACGTGCGCTTACTGTAGCTAATATGGCGTAGCCTTTAGGTAAAAGGTAGTTACGGCCATAACCTGGTTTAACGTTTACTACATCGTCTTTATCACCCAGGTTTTTTACATCTTGTTTTAAAATAACTTCCATTTCTTAAATCTCCTATTATTTTAATGAATCCGTAACATAAGGTAATAAACCGATATGGCGTGCACGCTTAACAGCCTGAGCCACTTTACGCTGGAATTTTAATGAAGTACCAGTTAAACGGCGAGGTAATACTTTACCCTGATCGTTAATGAACTTTAATAAAAAGTTTGCGTCTTTGTAATCGATGTACTTGATACCGTTCTTTTTGAAACGGCAGTATTTTTTACGGTTATCCTCCACCTTGGGAGCGGTAACGTATTTAATTTGCTCGTTAGCCATTAGTGTGCTGCCTCCTCTGTTGCTTTAGGTTTTTTGTTAAAAGCACCGCTGCGTTTTTTGTCATTGTAAGCAATGGCATGTTTGTCCAAAGCAATGGTCAGGAAACGCAAAACACGCTCATCGCGCCTTAACTCTACCTCCAATTTGTTAATTAAATCACCTGGAGCCTTAAATTCAGTTAAGTGATAGTACCCTGTAGTTTTCTTTTGAATAGGGTACGCTAATTTTCTCAAACCCCAATTATCCTCTTGGACAATTTCGGCTCCGCCATCAGTTAAGATTTTGCTATATTTGGCATTAGCCTCTTTAGCAGTTTCTTCTGAAAGCAACGGGGTTAGAACGATCACGATTTCGTACTGTTGCATTATTTACTTTGATTTTTAATTATTTACCCGCTATTACGGGGCTGCAAATGTAATAAGAATTTCTTACTTTTCAAACACCCACAAACATAAAAACACAAATATGCTATTTATTGATAATGAAGACTTAACAACCATTAATTATACCTCACAACCAGCAATTACATCAACATTTGGCGGCGATGATGACGACGATGATGAGGATGACGACTGGACAGATATTGATGATGAGGATTTTGAGGATATAGCAAATGATGAAGATGATGAGCACGAAATGCAGATGGATGACGAGGAACTACAGCTCGACCCTGATGATGACGACCATTTGCCCGATGATGATCTGCAATAGATAATGACTATTACAACCTTTTAGCGAATTGGAGGTTATTAAACAAATCAACCAAACCATGAAAGAAGAAAAAGAACAAGTAGTAAAGAAAGAACTGACATACATTGAAAAAGTATGGCACACCGTTGCCATAGTCGCTTTGCTGGTTTGTGTAATATTAATAGCCCGTGTGGCCTTTAATATACTGCTGATGGTTTTGGCGGGATCATTGATCTCGGTTTATTTTCATGGACTGGGTGATGTTATTGAGCGCAAAACCAAGCTGAGCCGCAAATGGGCCATGACTCTATCCGTTACACTATCGTTTGTTATCCTCGGGGTACTTCTTTGGTTTATGGGCAGTACCATACAGGTGCAGGTTGCCGAACTGAGTAATACGCTGCCGCATACCGTAAATGTATTTAAAGAAAAGCTGAGCGAAAGTACGATAGGCCAAAAGATTCTTGATAATTTCTCCGATGGCAATACAACCAATCTTACCCATACTGTACAAGCGTTTTTTAGTACCAGTTTTGGTGTAATTGGCGATATATACATTATCGCTTTCCTGGGCATATTTTTTACGTCCAACCCCAATTCCTATAAAAACGGCATATTGTTATTGGTGCCAAAATCCAGAAAGGAACTTAGCAAACATATTATGGACAGGATAAGCCTTTCGCTTAAAGGTTGGCTTAAAAGCATGATGATATCCATTGTGCTCATCACTATTTTAATTGCCACAAGCTTATCCATTATCAGTATTCCAATGGCTATGGTGCTGGGTCTGATTGCGGGCTCACTCAAACTTATACCTAACTTAGGTTCATTACTGGCCATGATACCGGGCGTATTGCTGGCACTTACCATAAGTACTAATACAGCAATTGTTGTAGCTATAATATACATAGTTTCACAAACCATAGTATCAAACATAATAACGCCGCTCATTCAAAAAAAGATGATTGACCTGCCACCCGCTTTAACGCTCATAAGTCAGTTAATTATGGGCGTATTGAGCGGCGCCTTGGGCATTATTTTAGCGGTTCCGCTATTATCCATCTTAATTATTTTGGTTGATGAGTTGTATGTGAAAAAGATTAATGAGGCGTAGGATGATAATACCTGGCGTCATCCCGAACTTGTTTCGGGATCTCAAACGCTTGGTCAACTTCACGCAGGTCACCTGTCCTGTGAGATCCCGAAACAAGTTCGGGATGACATTTATTAACCATTTTATCACCCATTTTTCAACAATCCATCAACCCTATTTTAACTAAGGCATTTTCTCATTATCTTTATGGCTGTGGAGAATTTCATTGTTTCGGCACGTAAATACCGCCCGGCTACTTTTGAAAGTGTTGTAGGTCAGCAGCATATAACTAATACGTTAAAAAACGCTATTAAAAATAATCAGCTGGCGCAGGCATTTTTATTCTGCGGTCCGCGTGGCGTGGGCAAAACTACCTGCGCGCGTATATTGGCAAAAACCATAAACTGCACCAATTTGCAGCCCAATGGCGAGGCCTGCGGAACATGCGATTCATGCCGTTCCTTTTTAAACGGCAATTCCTTTAACGTTCATGAGTTGGATGCCGCCTCAAACAATTCGGTTGATGATATCCGCAGCCTTATTGAGCAGGTACGCATACCGCCGCAGGGTGTACGCTATAAGGTATATATTATTGATGAGGTGCACATGCTATCGCAGGCAGCTTTTAACGCTTTCCTGAAAACGCTGGAAGAGCCGCCCCACTATGCCATATTTATATTAGCCACTACGGAAAAGCATAAAATATTACCCACCATACTTTCGCGTTGCCAGATATTTGATTTTAACCGCATCCGCGTTGAGGATATGGCCAATCATCTGGCATCCATAGCACAAAAGGAAAGCATTACTTACGAAAATGACGGCCTGCATATCATCGCCCAAAAAGCTGATGGCGGTTTAAGGGATGCCCTCTCTATGTTCGATCAGATCGTGAGCTTTTCGGGTGGCAATGTAACCTACAGATCGGTTATCGATAACCTGAACATACTGGATTACGATTACTACTTTAATATAACCGAAAGCTTATTAAAAGAAGACAGCGCCAAAACGTTGTTGCTTTTTGATGAGATCTTAACTAAAGGTTTTGATGGCGCGCATTTTGTGTCGGGCCTATCGGAGCACTTGCGCAACCTGCTGGTAGGTAAGGATACATCAACCCTTAAATTATTGGAGGTTAGCGATGGTATTAAAACCAAGTACCTGCAGCAATCACAGGCTTCGTCGGTTTCGTTCCTGCTATCGGCTATGAATATTGCCAACCAGTGCGATCTGAATTATAAGCTCAGCAAAAACCAGCGCTTACAGGTTGAACTGGCCCTGCTCAAGATGTGTTACCTCACATCGGCCTTTAACCTGGCCGCCGCGCCGCCTACTGCAATGCCCTCTCCGGATGGGCAATTAAAAAAAAAACCTGATACCTCAGCAGGGATAGCCCCACCTGTTGCTTCGGCAACACCAAACCCGGCCCCGGCCCCTGCTCTTAATGATGCCCCTGCAAATTATACTGCTGCAAAAAAAACGCCATCAATAAATACAGAGCCAGTAAACAATGCTAAGGAAACCCTTGTAGCCGAAAAGCCTAAAATATTTATACCCAGCTTAAACACATCGTCAACATCAATAAAGATCCCATCATTAAAGGATCTGGGTAAAGGGTCGGAGGCGATGATTGATGAGGAAGAAGATCCCTACCTTAAAGGCGATGACAAGGATGATTTTTCGCCAGATGATTTTTTAAGGCACTGGCATACTTACGCCGCCAAGTTAAAATCCGAAAGCAAACATAATTTGTTAAGCATATTTAACACCAATGCCGCTAAAATGCTGCGCCCTTATGAGTTTGAAGTAGTAGTTGGCAACAAGGTGCAGGAAAATCTCTTCAGGGATGAAAGGCCGTATTTGCTCAATTACTTGCGCAGTAATTTAAAGAATTACACTATAGAGGTAAATGTTAGGGTTGATGAAATAACAGCTGTTAAACGCCCTTATACCAACCAGGAAAAGTTTCAGTACATGGCTGCTAAGAACCCACAGCTTACAGAGCTTAAGCGAAAATTCAACCTTGATTTTGATTAACCATTTGGTCTACTTTTATTTTCATAATCAGATTTAAATATTTCTGCTTAAACTTATTTTTTGCGCTGTTACTTAACTATCAGCTTTTTGTGCGATAACATACTGCGCAGATTAAACATTTATTTAGCTTTGCAACTCCTAAACAATATTGTTAATGAAAAGACCTTTACTTTTAGCAACACTATTTACAGCGCTGAGCATTTCATTATATTCATGCAAGCTTGATGCTCCAATATATCCAAAACAACCCAATGATTCCGGGACTGGAACGAGTACGAATACTGGAACAGGTACGGGAACTGGTACTGGCACAGGAACGGGAACTGGTACTGGCAATAGCCAATTAACCGGCACGTGGAAAGTTACATCATCCATTACAGAAGTCCTTACTACGTCGTATACCGTTGTTGCCGGCACGGCTCAAACCGATGATCCCGACTTCAATAGTGCAGTGATTGATAATATTTCACAAACTGCTGTATTTACATCAACATTTGGCACAGATGAAGATTTTAGTTATTCTACATCAACCACCGGCGGTAAAACGTATATTACTTTTAGCGAAGCTCTTTACCCTATAAGTAGTAATCCTCCAATACAAATAACTTCATTAACCACAACATCAATGACCTGGTTTACTATTGACCCAACGTTGATTGATAATGGTGCTGGTGGTAAATATTATTTGGCTTATCAAACAACATTTACAAAACAATAAAATTTAATAGCATAAAAGGGGGTTAGTTTACAATTGTAAACTAACCCCCTTTTATTTTCAGGATAATATAAAATTTTAATTATTTCCTGTCATTTTTGGGATATCCTTCTTCGTCCAGATCGTCCCTGTCATCTTCGGCCGTACGGGAAAGGAGTTCATCTGTTGGGTCAAGCTCAACTATTTCGCCGTTATCAATATGCATACCTAACTGGTCAACATCTGTCTCCAATGATTCATTCGGTATATACTCATCTGATGTATCGTAAGGGTTAGCCTCGTCATAGGTGGAGTTCATATCCTCACCATTTTTTGCAGAAGTTTTATATGGATCGGGATGATCGTAATCCGGGTTATCGCTTTTTACATCGTATTCGTAGCTGTTGTCATCAGCATTATACTTCAATTGTTGCTTGTCAATTGTTTCGCCCAGCTCACCTCTAAGTATTCTGTCCCTATCTACACTATCATCGTCAAAAACGGGATCGTCAATTTCGTTGTTCATAGGTTTTGAGTTAATATAAGTAAATATACTAAAACCCTGCCAAAAAAATTGCAAACAAAAAAATTGGTAAAATATTAAAATTGAATTGACTTACGGTATGAAGTGAGCGCGCCGAAAGCAAATTTTAAACCAATGGTAAGCTGACTAAACTTGTCCTTGCTCTTGCCCGTCTCATAACCATCAATATCATCGCCCATCACAAAATTATATTGATAAGCTATATCAACCTTTAAATTAGGGATATTATACTGGTTGAAAATTTTAAACTCATATCCAATACGTGCGGGTATAAAAATTTCGTTACTGCTGTTTTTGCCGGGGGTATAATAACCAGGTATTAAAAAAGAATACCTGTTTGCTGTTACATGGTTTACTATATAACCTACACCACTGGATAGATAAAAGTTTTTCATGGCATTGGCAAATGGGCTCTCTGAATAATCTATAAGTTCACCTGCCTGCACCTGGGCCCTGAAAAGAAAAGCTGTAAAGCTGTTGGAGAATTGCCTGCCCGAACTATCCTTATACTCATTACCACCCTGCAGCTTACCGCCTTGTACCTCTAAAATATAGTTAATAAAAGGCGATTGGTTATAATTAAGTGAAACGTGTATTGTTGGAGTTGTTGTGATCGATTCCGCATCGCCATAAACCTGATCGGCACCGGCTGCTATACCAAAATCAAACTGATTATAATTGTACCCTAGCTGCGCTTTTGAAACCAGCACAGTAAAACACATAAATATTGTTAAAATTACTGTTTTTAAGGTAAGGTTTTTTATCATCAGCATTACGCGTATATCAGGTTGAAAATTAATTTGGGTATTATTCCATAAAAATAGCATCAATCTTAAACAAAACAATACCAAAACAAAATAATTTGTGCTATTGACAGGTTTTTGCCATTTATTGCCATTTAATTAAACAGGTAAAGCTCATTTTTATATATTTGAAACTATTAAACAAAGCATCAGAAATGTCAAAAATTAAAGTAGAAAATCCGGTAGTTGAACTGGATGGCGATGAAATGACCCGTATTATATGGAAATTCATCAAAGATAAACTGATAATCCCTTACCTTGATCTGGATATTAAGTATTATGATCTTGGTTTAGAGTATCGTGATGAAACTAACGACCAGGTGACTATTGATGCTGCAAATGCCATTTTAGAATATGGTGTTGGTATTAAATGCGCAACCATTACACCTGATGAAGAACGTGTAAAAGAGTTTGGTTTAAAACAAATGTGGAAATCACCAAACGGTACTATCCGTAATATATTAGACGGTACTGTTTTCCGTGAGCCGATCGTTATGTCGAACGTTCCGCGTTTGGTACCAAACTGGACAGCCCCTATCTGCATTGGCCGTCATGCTTTTGGCGATCAATACCGTGCAACTGATTTTGTAACCAAAGGAAAAGGCAAATTAACCATTAAATTCACCCCTGAAGATGGCGGCCCTGAGCAATCATTTGAAGTATTTAACTTTAAGGGCGATGGCGTAGCAATGGCTATGTACAATACCGATGAATCTATCAAGGGATTTGCACATTCGTGCTTTAACCAGGCCTTAATGAAAGGCTGGCCTTTATATTTATCAACCAAAAACACCATCCTTAAAAAATATGATGGCCGTTTTAAAGATATCTTTGAAGAGATCTACCAAAACGAATACAAAGCAAAATTTGCTGCTGCAGGTATCACTTATGAGCACCGCCTGATTGATGACATGGTTGCATCGGCCTTAAAATGGAACGGTAACTTTGTTTGGGCCTGTAAAAACTATGATGGCGACGTACAGTCGGACACAGTTGCACAAGGCTTTGGTTCATTAGGTTTAATGACCTCAACATTGGTTACTCCGGATGGCACTGTAATGGAAGCTGAAGCCGCGCACGGTACAGTTACCCGCCACTACCGCGAGCACCAGGCTGGCAGACCAACATCAACTAACCCTATCGCATCTATCTTTGCATGGACCAGAGGTTTGGAGTTCCGTGGTAAACTGGATAACAACCAGGCGCTGATCGATTTCTGTACTGCTTTGGAAGAAGTTTGTATTGAAACTGTTGAAAGCGGCAAAATGACCAAAGATTTGGCCATCACCATTAAACCAAAAGTTGAGCACGGTGTAGATTATTTATATACCGAAGAATTTTTGGCTGCAATAGATGAAAACTTGAAAAAGAAGCTGGCTAAGTAAGTCGTTTAGCTTTAGAATATGGAAGTCCGCATAGAAACTATGCGGACTTTTTTATTTTACAGTGAGAAGGTATCTGAATAGAAATTTTATAATTTCTATATTTGCTTTATGATCGATCTGAATAAAATAAAAAGTATTTTAATACAGCTAAAGCCAGAGCTGTTATTAAAATATCCAATAGCCTCTATTGGCTTGTTTGGATCTGTTGTGCGCGATGATTTTAATACCAATAGTGATATCGACATTATTGTTGACTTTAACGGGAACATCGGAATTGAATTTGTAACACTTGCCGAGGAACTTGAACAAAAGTTAAATCGCAAAGTTGATCTGGTTTCCAGAGGCGGTATCAAGCAAAAATATTTTAACGTGATTGAACCGGAGATAATCTATGTCTAACCGCCAGCCAAAACTTCTTTTAGAAGATATACTTGAAAGTGCTGAGAAGATTAATGCCTATACGCTCAATTTAACTTATGAAGAATTTATAGCGGATAGCAAAACTATTGATGCAGTAGTAAGAAACTTTGAAATTATTGGTGAAGCAGCAAACCGTTTGCCTGATGAACTAAAGGAAAATCACACCGAAATAGATTGGTTCAAGATACGCGGGCTAAGAAACAGAATAGTTCATAATTATTTTGGAATAGACCATAAGATAATCTGGTCTACAAAAGAAACCTATCTGCTCCAATTAATAACCCAAATAAAACAATTATTAAATAAATACGAATAATATCAAGTTATAATACATTTCATACCATGTCAACATTATATCCACTAAAATTCAAGACCATTTTTAAAGACAAGATCTGGGGCGGACAAAAAATTAACACCTATTTACACAAAGATTTTGGCGATCTGCCAAACTGTGGCGAAACCTGGGAGATATCAGGCGTTAAATCTGATGTATCAGTTGTTGAAAATGGCAGCTTAATAGGCGAATCGCTGGCTGATCTGCTGGAGCAATATAAAGACGAACTGGTAGGCAAAAAGGTTTATGACCATTTCGGTAACATTTTCCCGTTACTGGTAAAATTTATTGATGCGAACGAGGACCTGTCGATCCAGGTTCACCCTGATGATAAACTGGCTAAGGAACGCCATAACTCTTTCGGCAAAACCGAAATGTGGTATGTAATTGAGGCTGACCCGGGTTCAACATTAATAGCAGGTTTTAACAAGGAGCTTACGCAGGCTGAATACCTGGAGAAATTCAACAGCGGGCATTTAACCGATGTTTTGAATAAGGAAGATGTAAAAGCCGGGGATGTTTTCTTTTTACCCGCAGGCCGTGTACATACCATAGGCAAGGGCTTACTGATTGCCGAAATACAGCAAACATCAGATATCACCTACCGCATCTATGATTTTGACCGTGTGGATGACAAAGGCAACAAACGCGAACTGCATACCGAAGAAGCATTAGCAGCCATCGACTACAAACATTACCCGGAATATAAAACCCTGTATACTCCTGCAAAAGACGAGACTGTGCACTTAGTTAGCTGCCCATACTTTACAACCAACCTGCTTGATTTTAATGAAAGCACGGTAAAAGACTACTCATCGCTTGATTCATTTGTGATACATGTATGTTTGGAAGGATCGTATGAAATTAAATACAACGGCGAAACTTACCCGGTTAAAATGGGTGAGTGTATACTATTGCCAAAGGTGATTCACCACGTTGAGCTTTACAGCGAAAGGGGCTTTAAAATATTGGAAAGCTATATTGAGTAATATAACCGTTTAATTACGACATTATTCGCCACGCGTCATTGCGAGAAACGAAGCAATCTTTACGCAGATGAGGGTCATGCTGAGGCCCTCGAAGCATGTGGGCAAAGGCCTTTACGCTCACCCTTCGAGTGCCTCAGGGTGACACCCACCTTTCCTTAATAAGGATTGCTTCGTTCCTAGCAATGACGCTTTTTTATTCTTCTTGTTTATACACCTCCGACACAATAAAATCGCCAAAGAAAGTTTTCCTATCCGCAACCTTATAACCGGCTTCCGCAAAGCATTTCGCAATAGCAGGAAGTTTGGAGGCTTCTATCCCACATATTACTTTAAAAAACAGGAACATGGTTTTCAGTAAAAACTGCTGCCACCATTTACTCGTGAGCTGAAAATCAGTATTCAACCATAGTCCATCTCTTTTAAGCAGGCTGTGGATATGAGCGAATACTTTTACAAGTGTTTGCTCCGTAAAATTGTCAAATAAAAATGGGGTGACCACAACGTCAAAATCCGCGGGCAATGTTACATTCTCTACCGCATCATTAATAAATGTTACTGTATTACCGGCTACGTTTCTTTTTTGGGATAGCGCCATCATGTGTTCGGCTATCTCCACATAGGTAATGTTTAAGCCTGTGGGATGTATTTTACTTAATTCTTCCAGTATCCACCCTGTGCCTCCTCCTGCTATCAACACTTTACTATTTGCAGGCACATGCTTTAACAAATAAACCTGCGCGTTTACCAGTGCCTTGCCATAAACAATACGTGAGAGCCTGTCATAAAACCAGGCTGAGTTATTGTAATTGGCCGCCATAAATGAGTTATTATATGGCCCTGAATGCCAGTAAAAGGAGATATTGTAGAATTAAAATCCCATCGATACAAAAGAAGTAGTAATATTCGTTTTTTTCCAAGGTTGATCTGAAGATAAGCCATCCGGCTAAAACAGCGGTTATGGTTAACGCGCAAAAATCATTGTTAAAGCCATTATTCCTGAACAGGAACAACAGTACAACATAGCCCGCCAACAACACCTGGCAAAACAGGTAAGCCTTCTTTTCACCGAAAACTACCGGGACCGTCTTAAGGCCCGATTGCTTGTCCTGGAAGAGATCACGGATATCAAACGGCACTGTGAGTGCTCCTATAAATAAAAACCGCTTAGCAATGAGTATAGTAGTATCACGCATAGATACAGTGCCTAGTTGCAGGTGCTGAGCCTCCAGTAATGGCAATAGTACCGAGCTCATTGTCCATACCAAAGTGATCAGAAACTGCTTTAAGCCGGGGATATTACGTAAGCCAAACTTCTTATCGCCCAGGGTAAACAGGGGCAAGCCATAAGCAAATGATATTATACCCAAAAAGATGAGCAGTATACGTGATTCGGTAGATATTAAAACAAACAGCGGCATTAACGCCAGTATAGATACGATGGTTATGGTAACCATAAGCCGGTAATGTGCAAAGAACCAGCGTTCGCGACGATATATTGAATCCTGTGGACGTTCAGGCTTGCTAATAAGTATGCAGAAATTGTATATCCCCAGGGTGGATACGAATAATAACCCTAAAACTGAGTATACAGGTTTTGAGCCGATAAGAAGAAAGGTAACCAGCCCCTGCGCTACTGCGCACAACGACATAAAAATATTGCTGAAGAGTATAAAATCAAAAGCAGATTGTAATATTTTCCTCATCAGTGATTGGGATGATCAGCCCGCAATATTAATTTAATAACTGGGCGCGACTAATATTCAAATATCGGAATCTCCTGCAATATTCCAACTTGAATAGTCATCTAAAAAAATAATATCATTTCGACCGGAGGGAGAAATCTTCTGCGCTTTGCATACGAATATGCATGGTGAAAAAGATTTCTCCCTCCGGTCGAAATGACAATTATAAAAAATATTAATAACGGTCATCATCCATATCCAGTTCGTCGTCATCATCCGGTTCAAGGTTGAACAGGCTGTTGAACATATCTGAAAACGCAAAACCATTATCAAGGAAACCTTTGCTCAGTTGTGAAAACTCGGCCAGGCCATGCAATACAAATTCCATCAGCAACAGTTGCTGATTTTCGCTCAAATTCGGGTGGAACTTTTTAACCAGTTCCTTTAAACCGGTTACGGAATTCAAAGCTTTTTTATATTC
The DNA here is from genome assembly GCF_900105165.1 of Mucilaginibacter mallensis. Classification (NCBI taxonomy): domain Bacteria; kingdom Pseudomonadati; phylum Bacteroidota; class Sphingobacteriia; order Sphingobacteriales; family Sphingobacteriaceae; genus Mucilaginibacter; species Mucilaginibacter mallensis. The sequence continues at coordinate 1,245,085 of NZ_LT629740.1, read as the reverse complement.
GGCCAGTGGCAGGTCGTCCACTAACGATAAGTTGTTACCATTACTGAACCAATTGATAACTTCGGTATAAGGATTTGGAGCCTTTGATTTTTTAGCTTTTTCCGGGTCGGGGAAAAATTGCAGCAGCATTGTTTTAACTGCTTTGCCTATAAGCATATTAGCCACTTTTGCCGGGCCTTCGAGCTCACCTTCATATACCAGCTCAATTTTGCCGGTAATTGCCGGTATAACGCCTAAAAAGTCGCATATACGTACAAAAGTAGTGGCCTCATGATTAATGATCATGCGGCGCTCGGCATTACTGATCAGGTTTTCATAGGCTGATATGGTTAACCGTGCCGATACACCCGATTTTTTATCGATATACTCAGAGTTACGCGCCTCAAAAGCGATCTGCTCTATCATGTTCTTCACCAAACCATCAGCTTCTACTGCTACCTTCTGCTCAGGGCTTAAGAATGCTTCCTGCTGGGTTATCTTGCGCGATACCTCAACTGTGCGCGGGTAATGCGTTAATATCTGGCTCTCTATCCTATCCTTTAATGGCGTTACTATTGAACCGCGATTGGTATAATCCTCAGGATTGGCTGTAAATACAAACTGAATATCAAGCGGCAGGCGTAGTTTAAAGCCGCGGATCTGTATATCTCTTTCCTGCAAAATATTAAACAGCGATACCTGTATACGTGCCTGCAGATCGGGCAATTCGTTTATTACAAATATGCCCCTGTGCGCGCGTGGTATCAAACCAAAATGGATCACACGCTCATCAGAGTAGGTTAACTTCATGGTAGCTGCCTTTATAGGGTCAACATCACCGATAAGATCGGCCACGGTAACATCAGGCGTAGCCAGCTTCTCGGTATAACGATCAGAGCGGTGCAGCCATGCAATTGGCGTGTTATCACCTTTGGCAAGCACTTCGTGATGCCCAAACCACGAGATAGGCGCCAATGGATCATCAAATAACTCCGATCCTTCAATGTACGGCACATACTCATCCAGTAGATTTACCAGCAAGCGGGCAATACGTGTTTTAGCCTGACCACGTAAACCGAGTAAAAGAATATTATGGCGGGATAATATGGCAGTTTGCAGGTCAGGAATTACCGTATCTTCAAAACCGATGATACCCTCAAAACCACCCTCTTTTTTTTTCAGTTGTGTTATCAGGTTGGCCCTTAACTCATCTTTAACCGATCGGCTTACATAATCAGTTTGCTTTAACTGGCCGAGGGTTTTTATTTCTAATTTATTCATTGTTTCTTTTTAGTCCGGAAATCGGGGAAGACCGAAAGTCCGGAAGAGTTTTTTATAGTAGATGCTTTGATTAATGTATACTGCCCATAATCTTTCGGACTTTCAGTCTTACGGACTTTCGGACCCAAATTACCGAACTGTCTTTCTCCTGTTGCGGATGTAATCCTCAAAAATGTATTCGCCTAAGCCATTTAGGGAACTGTAAAAAGCCTTGCCGCCGTTTGTTTCCGTAAATTTACGCACAAATTGTTGCAGGTAAGGATCCTTGGCTATCATAAATGTGGTGATAGGAATTTTTAAGCGTTTACACTGGGCAGCCATGTTCAGGGTTTTATTCACCACTTTTCTATCTAGCCCTATGCTGTTCTTGTAATATTTAGTACCCTCTTTTAAGCAGGTTGGCTTTCCATCGGTTATCATAAATATCTGCTTGTTATGGGTTTTGCGCCTGCGCAGCAGGTCGGTTGCCAGCTCAAGCCCAGCGTAGGTATTGGTATGGTACGGCCCCACCTGTAAATAAGGCAGATCTTTTAGTGTGATAGGCCAGGCATCATTACCAAATACAACAATATCCAATGTATCCTTCGGGTATTTGGTACGGATAAGCTCAGCCAGCGCCATGGCAACTTTTTTGGCCGGCGTGATCCTGTCCTCACCATAAAGTATCATGGAGTGCGATATATCTATCATCAGCACAGTCGAGGTAAGGGTTTTATAATCCATTTCCTCAACTTCCAGATCACGCTCGGTCATCATAAAATCACCTATACCATGATTTACCTGCGCGTTGTGGATAGATTGGGTCATATCTATCTGGTCAAGACTGTCGCCAAATTCGAACTCGCGACGTTCGGCATTCTTTTCATCACCCTGGCCTGATTGCGGCGACCGGTGATTGCCTTTGCCTGATTTTTTCAGCTTACCAAATATTTCTTCCAGTGCTGATTGCCTTATCCCCTGCTCTGCTTTTGCAGTTATCCTGAACTCGCCATTTTGCTTATCCTCATCCAGGTAACCTTTTTGCTTCAGTTCATCAATAAAATCGCCCATGCCATATTCATCACTGGTGATGTTATATTGCTTATCAAGCTCATTCATCCAGGCCAAAGCTTCGCCTGCATCGCCTGATGTATAATTAAGCAATTCCAGAAATAACTTCAGTAATTCGTCGAATCCACCTTTGGGGATATCGTTTGGGCTAAACTTGGAAAATCCAAAACCGCGCATATTGTACCTTTCTGATATAAAATAACGGATAATTTTTATTAAAAGTTTTATGCGGGGGCTTTTTACGAAGAATTGTTAGGCAGCAATGACAATAGGAATGGTTCATCCTGTTAAAAGCTCTTATTTTCAAACAAAAAGCTGATTTCAGAAAAAAAATATCTGCCCACCATTATGGCGGGCAGATAATCAGGAAATAAGGACTAGGAACATTCTACTTTCAGCAGGATCACAACAACCTGCTAAATGATGAAAGGGTAAATTGGTTAAAGTATTTGCAAATTAGCTCTCCTTACCGGTGCCAGTGACGACCCGAGTACATATGTTTTTTTAAGGCAACTATCACACCTGTACCTTTTAACAGGCAACCAAAATAAAGTTACTTTAACCACAATGCTGCGTCTGGCCCGGGTATCTAGCTTTCCCCGTGCACATTTTTTGCATTTTTTTCGGTCCATTATTATTGGGTCCATAACAACTAATTTTGTTGGTGATTTATACGTTTTTTACTTGTATAAAGTTGAGGAAAAACATCAAAAAAACTGCTTTAAAGCATCAAAAAGCACAAATTCTCAAAAGTTTAAACTTGTACATATTAGGCAACAATTCTTACTATTTATAAAATAAAAAGCAACTAGTAATGCTTTAGAAGTAAATTCAATGGAATATCGAGGAAACACTGTTTATCGACATATTAACCCAAAAAATAATTTCAGTCAAAACCAAAATTATTTTACGGAAAATGTAGTGCTAAAAAGGGTGGAACAGGAAATTTAAGGAGCGTTTTATCCCTGTTTTATAGCATCTATTTCGGCCCAGTCATAAACCGGATTAGCACCACGTTTACTGGTCACAAATGCACCAATGGCGCAGGCATTTTCAAGCACTTGCTGCATGGGTTGTTTTTCCAAGATGCCGGCAATAAAAGTGGCTAAAAAAGCATCGCCAGCGCCTACAGTATCTACAACATTAACTTTAAATCCGGGGTGTTCATAAACCTCATGGTTATGCCATATCATAGCGCCGTTTTCGCCACGGGTTACACAAATAGTTTGCGGATGGTATTTAGCACGAAATTCAGCAATCTTATCTAACAAATGCCCGTTACTGCCGCCTATTAACAGGTTGGCTTCTTCTTCATTCATTTTTACCACAGTGGCACGGGCTGCCAGGTTCTCGATGGTTGAGAGCGTATAATGTGGTGCGCGCAGGTTTACATCAAATATTCTTAAGGCTTTGGTTTCATCAAGCAAATTCAGTAAGGTATCACGAGTGGTGCGCGTACGGCAGGCTAAACTGCCAAAAACAATAGCTGATGCTTTTACAGCGCTGGCAACAAGCGCTTCTGTAGTTTGAATATTATCCCACGAAACGGGTTCGGGTATAATGTAAGTAGCCTGGTTGTTTTCATCAAGCTGAACAGTGACTTCACAGGTTGGCAGTTCTTCATCTACTTGTATAAGCTCAGAAAATAAACCACTTTTCTTTAAAACTCCCGCAAGTTTAATACCCGGTTCATCTGATCCTATTCTGCTGGCAAAGCCTACATCAACCTTTTGCTGGGCCAAATGTGCTGCCACATTCATAGGGGCACCACCGGCTTTTTTTTCATTGCCAAAGGTATCCCATAAAACCTCGCCGAAACATAGTACTTTATTGTTCATAAGTATTAGATGAAGCCCCAAAGCTAAAAAGTATTTTCGGATGATTTTATGTATTTTGCATTATGAAGAGATTGTTACTTTCCTGCTTGTTCATTTTTACATTGTGTACAGTTTATGCACAAGACAAGCAAGCCATCCTTAAATTATTAGCCGACCAGCAGCAAGCCTGGAACAATGCCGATGTTGATGGCTTTATGCAAGGCTACTGGAAATCGGATTCGTTAATGTTTGTTGGCAAAACCGGGCCTGTTTATGGCTGGCAAACTACGCTCGATAATTATAAAAAACGCTACCCGGGTAAAGCCGCTATGGGGCAGCTGGCATTTAAGGTGATTAAACTGCAATTACTTGACCCCGAGAACGCGTTTATGCTTGGCGGATGGCATTTAACACGTGCCAGCGGAGATATAGGCGGTTATTTTACCTTATGGTTCCGCAAAATTGATGGTGGGTGGAAAATTGTTTGCGATCATACCTCGAGCAATAGCTAATTCAAAAGTCAAAATTAAAAAGTCAAAAAACACACTGGTGTTCTGATGTTCAAATAAAATAGGCTTTATAAATAATCTGTTATAGATTTGGATAAAATGAACGGACAGAACAGAAGCGATATTTATCCCGGACTTGAGGTTGATATCATACTCAAACAAGATCAACGATCGGGCAAAAGAACACGCGGGATAGTAAAGAATTTATTAACCAGTTCATCTTATCACTCGCGGGGCATAAAGGTTAGGCTGGAGGATGGGCAGGTTGGCCGTGTAATTGAAATTATTGAAGAAGACTAAATAAAAAAATGACAAAAAATATAATCCCCGATAGACGATTTTTTTTCCGGATTGATGCACACGTTCGTTTAATGATAGCAATTGCTGTTAGTGTAATTGTTTTTTTCTGCTTCCGCGATTCATTAACCTGGCCCGAACTGGCATTATCCTGCTGGATAGGCTGCGCCTTAACCATAATCATACTCAACTGGATCATTATGCTTAGCTCCCACCCGCGCGAGGTAAAAAAGATAGCCAAACTACAGGATTCAAGCCGATATTTCCTGTTTGTATTTATTATAACAGCGGCAGTGGTTAGTTTAGTGGCTATTGTTTTCCTGTTAAAATCATCCCATGGGATTTCTGCGGCAGCTAAAAATGCACATATATTGCTCTCCATATCTGCGGTTGCAGTATCATGGTGGCTGGTTCATACCGTTTTTACATCGCGCTACGCGCATATGTATTATGATACCGATACTGATGATGGTAAAGTATTACCCGGTGGCGGCCTCCAGTTCCCTGACACTGAAGACCCCGATTATCTTGATTTTGTATATTTCGCGTTTGTAGTAGGTATGACATTCCAGGTGTCAGATGTTGTGATTACCCACCGCTCCATCCGTCGCCTTTGCCTGGTGCATAGTTTGATATCCTTTATATTTAATACGCTGATAGTGGCGCTGAGCATCAATGTGATATCGGGGATGGTATCGCAGTAGAATAAACGAACCAGGATTTCGAACCAGGATTTTTTTGATTTTTGGGATTTACAGGATGTTGCTCAGCAATGTACTTTTATACACTCTGATAATCTTTTAAATCCAGTAAATCCTGGTTCTTCTAATCAAAATAATTCTGGTTGTTTGTCCCGATCAATAAACTGCGGCCTCGCCAGCTGTGTACCTAATTTTTTGTTCAATTGTTCAACAACATAGTCAGCCAGCTCAGGTGAGTAGCGTTCATCATGCTGGTGCATAAAGAACCATACCGATTGCAGGCCTTGTGTTTGCCATTGCTGTATCCGGGCAACCCATTCGTCAACACGTGTATAATCGGTTTTATGCAGGCTGTTGCCTACAAAACGGATAAAAGCATGTGGCGTAGGTAAAGTCATATGCACTACATCGCGCCGGCCGCTGGCATCTGTTATTACGGCACCAATGTTTAACTGTTTGAAAAGCTCAAATACCTGGTCGCGGTTTTCGGGGATGGCAAACCAATCCTTGTGTCGCAGTTCAACAAAAACAGGGATATCAGTTGGTAAGCTTTCCAGGTAGATCTTAAGCTCAGGGAAACTCTTTGGGGTATAATTATCGCTCAGCTGTAGAAAAAGGGGGCCCAGCTTATCTCCGAAGGCTAAAATACCTTCATAATAGCTAGTAGTAATATCGTCGGCATTTTTTAAGCGGCGTATATGGGTAATACTTTGCGAAAACTTAGGGCAAAATTTAAAACCGGGGTGGCTCTCCGCTTTGCCTTTCCACTTTTTTATGGTATCCGGGCCGTAAACATTATAGAAGGTGGCGTTAAGCTCAATACAATCAAAATGCTTAACGTATTCATCTAAAAAATTGGCTTCTTTTGTTTTAAGCGGATATATCTTACCCAGCCATTCTTTACGTCCCCATTTGGCACAACCTACATGTACCTCCAACGGTTTATCATTTAATGCTGCTTTAAGCGTTTGTATCGTCAACGCGGCATCAGCCGGAAGCGTAAAATCAACCTCTAATAATTCTCCCGGTGTTACCCTGCCAAATTCCATTCTGTTTTCATTTTTCGGTTTACACTAGTAAAGCTAATAAGAAGAGCCCTTACTATTATCTAGCAAGGGCTCTTTTATTTTTTAGATTAAGGATCTATCTGTTTATCAATACTTAGTATTGCCATAAATTAAGTTCCCAGTCCAATAAGGATTTCTTGATCTTCTCCGATTCGTATAACCTGTCTATACCCTGGGCATAATCCTTTATACGCTCGTCCTTTTCGTTTGATACTTTAACAATGTAGCTATTAAACAATCGCTTCATAAATACATCATCATAGCTCAAGCCTGTTGCATCGCTATTTTTGCTTACAACTTCCTTGGTAACTAATATAGGGCGTACATCAGGGAAATATATCCAGAATGCCGGTTGGTAATCAAGGTCAAGGCTACCTGCTTTTGGTTTTATCATTGGCGCAATACCAATAATACGTGGTTCAAAAACAGATCTTGCTTTGTCAAAAATCCAGTCTTCCTTTATACGGAACTTTACAACACTATCAGGATTAAACTCACCTGCGGTTAATACCGAGCTTATTTTGTTGCCATCCTTATCAAACTTGTCAACAACTGAGCTATCGGCCATTTTATTTTTAGCTTGCCCTGGTGTTAAAGGGTGTGCAAAGCCATCACCGTCAGGATCGTTTTTAGGATCAGGAGACGGGTCATAAGCTGTTAACTCACCATTGGCAATAGCGGTCATTAAAATGTCAATCAGGCGCTGTTTTGGCGACGCCATATATTGGTTCATTTTATCGCGGACATCTATTTCGCGCCATATGCGTTTTGCATAAGCTACATCAGCCTCACGAATGTTCGGATAAGGTGTTACCCTTGCATTCAGGATATCTGATTTTTTGTAATAGCCGTCCAATGGCCTGTCAAAAGGCTTTAATGGCGCTCTTTTGCTTGTATCAGAGGGCTGTGCGCTCAAGGCGGTGCTCGGCGTATAAGTAGGAATAGGTGCCGCCGTCTGAGTAGTAGTCGCTGCCTTCTTTTTTCTTGAACGTTTCTTCTTTTGTGCAAAAGAAACCGTACAAGCTAAACATAATACAATAAGCAAAATTTTCGTCTTCATAATCCAATCCTTTTAATTTGCACTTATTACAATCGGGTCAAGTCCGCGCGGCGAACCATCAGGGCCAACTGCAACAATATCTTTAAATACAATAGTTGTACCAGGTGAAACTGTGTTCATTGCTGAACGCATTGCACTTGTCAACTCATTACCACTGCCTGATAATATGATAGCATCCTGGCGTGGTTTTACAATAAGCATAGTAAAACGTGTTACGTTAAATTTAGCGTCGAAATCAAAGTTATCTAATTTCGCGAATACTCTGTCCTGACCGCGGATATTTGCCGCGCTGGTAGTACCACCGCTTTTACCTGCAAACATTGGTTTCGGATCAGGTATACGTTTTACACGGAACAGTGATGTACCTAAAACCATACCTTTTTCACCTAAAACAGTGATCTTGGCCTCGCCGATAGTATGTACCTGAACAGTATATTTACCATCAGTGCCACCACTTAATGAACCACCTGTCATGCTTAATTTTAAAGCTGAAGTAGCTACACCAGGGGCCGATACCGTAACCGGGTTAGGCACACCTATGTAAAATACATTCATCTTATCAGGCGATACTACTGCTGATGGTTTTGCAACCATGTACTGACCGCTCACCGGGTAAGTTTTTGCCGGACCATCAACCTGTTTAACGGTTAAAGTACCAGTCCATGTGTGTAAACCTTGTCCACTTGCAGTTGTTGTATAAGTACCTACACCATTAGTAGTCGGTATGTTTGCCCCATCAATTGTGATAGTAGGGTTTGAATGTGAATCATAAGCTGTTAAATAAATATCAGCTTTATATTGCTGCCCTTGCAAAATATAACTGCTTGGAGCAACTGCCACACCTTTAAACTGATCGAGTGTAACCTGCGCTACATCAATACGGCCTAAAATCTTTTTAACAACTTCGTTCTCAGAGTTTTTAGCATCTGATTGTATTTTCACTAAAGCTGTCATCGCGGCAGCCATTGGAATACCTTCGCCAAAGTTTGCGGTTTCCCAGTCTTTATTAGGGAAACCAGCTCTGTGCTTAGGAGCCTCTGCATCTAAAGAAAGGTTTACACCTTGTCTTTCAGACGGTTTAAGCAAGGCTAATAATTGCTCTCTGGTATAATCAATTTTTTTATGCAATTCATACGCGTATTTCTGGTCGTTGATCATCAAACGTGTTGATACATCCATATCTTCACGGCCTTTGTAATCATTGGTCGCATCATCAATGGGACCGGTTTCCGATATAAATTTCCCTTTTACTGTTTCAACGTAAGCATTCAGGTCATCTGCCAATTTTTTGGCTTTTAACGCATCGTCATGTATTTTTTGCGCCCTGTCACCTTCTTGTTTTAATTTTGTTGCCTCAAATGTAGTAAAGGCTTGATCTATACCGCTTTGAACGTTAGTTTTTGATGCTGTTAAGCTATCACTTATATTTTTGAATGAGTCCAGCAAACTATCGGGTACATCCAGTGCAATTAGTCCCAGAAGAACCAAATACAATATACCCATCATTCGCTGCCTTGGGGTTTGTTTACCTCCAGCCATGTGATTTAATCTTAGTTAGGTTAAAATAATTAATCAATTAATTAGGTATTAATGTATTAAGCACGAGGCTGGCTCATTGCTGATAGCATATTGCCATAAACAGCATTTAATGAGGACAAGTTCTTAGCTAATTTGCCAACTTCAGTTTTAAACTGTTGTGAACCATCCAATGATTCGTTAAAGTTTGACATAGTTCCTTCCATGTCTTTATAAAACTTACTCATTGATTTTAAGTGATTACTTGAGTCATTCAATTCCAGTTCATAAACTGCATTTAATGCTGCAAGATTTTTAACCATTGTGTTTACCTGCTCATGATAGTTTTTTGAATCATTGCTTGAGCCTGCCATTTCAGCCAGATTTGCAGAGGCTTTTTCAAATGATGTACTTAATTTATCATAACTCTCACCTGCTGATTTTATTTTTTCAGTAAATGCGATGGTAGCATTACCTGCATCGGTAACTCTTGAGATAGCGCTTACTTTGTCACCAAATGTCCTTAAGCCTTCGCCCAGGTTCTGGATAAGTTCAGGGCCAATTTTTGCATCGCTCATCATTTTGTCTAAAGCGGCAGTGTTTGAGAAATTGCCTGAAGCAATAGCAGCTCTTTTAGGAAGTTCGCCGGTGTAATCATCAGCTAATTCAGGATAAGCACGGGTCCAGTCGACTTCCGTAGTATCTCTCTGAAAGCCTAATATTAAGAATAGGAAAGCTTCCATTCCTAAACCCAGAGAAATAAACAGACCACCATAAGGCCAGTGCTGTATTTTGAATAATAGTCCAACAATAACTACCGTAGCGCCCCATGATACGATATTATTTATTCCGTAACCTTGTTTTTTGCCAGCCATAATTTTAAAAAAAAGTGTATTTGATTGTGAGTTAAGTAAGTTGAGATTTTAGTGTTTATCCCTGATGTCGCGCCCCATGAAACTTGTTACGCAACGGAAACCGATATATGATTTTGCTGTATCCTGGTATTCATAACTGCGTGATGAGTTTTGCAGGAAGTAACCTACATCTTTCCATGATCCGCCTTTTACTACTTTACGTTTTAATTCTTCAGGATCGCTGGCTTTAGCCTCGTACTCATAGGTAGGGGCCATATCGCTAACAAATGTTGAAGCTGAAGGGTTAAATGTTGATGAAGTCCATTCAGCAACGTTACCTGCCATATTATATAAACCGTAATCGTTAGGGAAATATGATCTTACATTTACGGTATAAGCACCGCCATCATCAGAGTAGTTACCACGGCCTGGTTTGAAATTAGCCAGTAAACAACCCTTAGCATTTTTAATATACGGACCACCCCAAGGATAATCGGTACCTATCCTGCCACCACGTGCAGCATATTCAAACTGAGCCTCTGAAGGTAATTCGTATGGTAAGCGGTGAGGTAAGTGGTGTGAATCTTTATAGCTATCGTTATAACGTGTGCGCCATACGGTAAAGGCACGTGCCTGGCGCCAGGTTACGCCAACAACCGGATAATTTCTGTAAGCCGGGTGTGAAAAATACCCCTGTACCATTGGTTCGTTTGCAGCGTATGAGAAATCGCTCAGCCAAACTAGCGTATCCGGATATACCTGTACGGTATCGCGCAGAATGAAATCTGAACGCCTTTTTGATTTATCGTTCTTATAGTTGGCAGCATTACGCAATACCAGCATTGAGTAGTTATATTTTAATAAACGCACATCAATCTCATTACGATCGAACACGCGGTCATCACCCTGATAGTACATACCATCAAGCTTTGCGCCATTGTTACCTTGTCCTTTACGTGCAGGGCTCCATACCGGATATCTTTTTACATATTCCCAGTTAATATATTTTTTTCCGCTTGATTTACCTGCGGTTGCGCCTTTAGGGTGCAAGTAATACTTATCATCATTTAAATAGTTGGTGATAGCGATTGAATCACGCACCCAAAACACAAATTGTTTGTACTGACTATTTGAGATCTCTGTTTGATCCATGAAAAACGGAGGAACAGTAACTTGTTTTGTCTGGGATATTTGAGAATAGGTAATATCCTGATCTGTTTGGCCCATTAAAAAGGTTCCACCAGGTATGTAAACCATACCATAAGGCACTTCGGCCCTGAAGTTACGCTGAGGGACGCCGGTTAGTTCACCCCCACCGCCGCTACGACAACTACTTAATGCTGCCAGTGTAACCAAAATAAAAACTAAAGAGTATATCTGCTTCATATATATAATTCAAAATCCAGTTATATTAAATATAACAACCAAATGTAACCCCCGAATATAACAAATGATTGACAAATACTGAAAATAAAACATTTTTTTTCAGCGTTTGTTGATAAGCTATCAACATTAGCGCCAATTAGTTTATAATCAGCACTTTATATGTTAAAAACATACAAGAATATCATTCAAATAGAGGGCTATTTTCAGACTTTTATACGGCGAGTTGTAAAAAAAAGTTACAATAAGTTAAATAAAAATAGTTAAACTTTATTTATTTACCTGTTTAACGTATTGTTCTATTGCCATTGTCATAGATGGGGCCTGTGGTGTAGGGGCCGGAATATCCAGTATTAGCCCCGATTCAAGCACTGCTTTATGGGTGGTTGCACCAAAAGCAGCTATGCGGGTATTGTTCTGTTTAAAGTCGGGAAAGTTTTTATATAACGACTGGATACTTGATGGACTAAAGAAAGCGATAACGTCATAAAAAACGTCAGCCAGATCGGAAAGATCACTACAAACAGTACGGAAAAGTACTGCCGGTGTAAAGTTGTAACCGTTCTCCAGCAAAAATTTTTGCGTTTCTTCGGCAGCAACATCCGAGCATGGGTACAGGAACTTTTCGTTTGAGTGTTTTTTTAACACTTCGGCCAGGTCGGCCGCGGTTTGTTTGCCAAAGAATATTTTTCTTTTGCGGTACTGTATATATTTTTGAAGATAAAGGGCTATAGTTTCTGAAAGGCAGAAATATTTCATTTCTACCGGCACTTCAAAACGCATCTCCTCGCAAATGCGGAAAAAGTGATCAGCAGAGTTACGGCTCGTAAAAATTACCGCAGTAAAATCCACAAGATTTATTTTCTCTTTACGGAAATCTTTAGCCGGTACGCCTTCAACATGTATAAAAGCCCTGAAATCAATTTTCAGGTTAAGCTTTTTAGCCAGTTCAGCGTATGGATTTTTGTCGTTCTCAGGTTTCGGTAAAGTAACCAATATACTTTTAACCTTTTTCTTTCTATCTTCCAATATTCAATTTTATAACTGCCTAAATCCTATAAGTTAAGTACCTTGATCAAAATCAAAATAGGGCAAATTTCGAGGGCACAAAGATAGATAAATAAATAAAATTTGTGAAATCGAAAATTAGAAATAATGTTAACACTGCTGCGCAGATAGATCCAAACGAATATAACTACGATTAAAAACAAGGCTACAGCCAGCAGGTAAGGGATAAATTGGGCTGCCATTAAGCTAAAACATACGGCAACCGGTAAAAAAACAAACGCTATATTAAAATAAGTTAAATACAGCGCTGTAATGTATTCGCTCACTATGCGGTTAATATCAAACAGAAAGCCAATAACCTTTAACAGCAAAAATTTAAACGCAAACAGCGATATAACAATAAGCGAAAGGGCTACAAAAAGCTGTAAGCCGCTATAACTAAAATATACACTTTTATATGATGCATACTGATATAAAAACAAACCGAACGTTGCGCTAAAAAGCAGGAACAAACCAACAAAAGTGCGGAAATTTAATTGCTTGTCGTCCTTATCAAACTGGGCCGCACGTTTAGCATAAAATGATTGAAATATCGTTTTAATGTCGCTACCAAACGAAAAATTCAGCAAAGCGGTATATAAAAGCAGGATGACGATGATAACCAATATCCAGGGGTCGCGGCTTTTGCGGATGTGCCCATCCCCTGTTGTTTTGCCGGATTTAAAAGGGATATCTAAAAAATTATGGCCTTTATATAGATTCCCAATCAGCATTACTGCCAGTTGGTTAACCCGGTTTGAGTCGGGGAATACATACATATTAGCCAACGAATCACTTACAAACTTTGCCCGTAAGGTTGTAGCCATCGCTACGGAATCAAGCAATTCCATGTGTTGCGGAGTGCGGGTTACATTAGAGTCGCCCCTTGTTAATGAAGTACTACCTGCTAATGCAGGCTTACTTGCAGACACGGAATCCTGTTGCGCATAAACACCGGAACAGGTAAGCAGTATAAACAGAAGCCCCAAAACACTAAAGCGCATTATAAATACAAGATTGCTTATTTGCTGCGAAAATACCGCATTTATTGGTTTATTTATGCATCCGGGCTTTATTTTAGTGTTAAATTTATGACCTACACGAATGCGGATATTATAATACTTATCAATAAATATGCATATGCTATTTATAACTAAAAATTTCACATATTATTATTTAATACTACTGAATAATACACAAGCTGTAGCTGTACACTGGCTTACTTATTTGGCAGAAACATTCTTTACTGCTTGAAAATCTGCTTTTTGGGTAAAATACTGCAATGATAAAACCCAGGCAATTGTAATAAGCAGCGTAATTTTCTGCATAATGGGCAAAAACTCTACATTGCTACGGGTGAAATACATGTAATTACAACTATATGAAGCAATAAGGCAAACGATGCAAAGAGCTTTAAACAAGTGCAATTTCGACTTAAATACAAATATTGTGATGTAAAACATACTAATAAGCGCCAGCGTACTGGCAATAGTGATCATTTTATCATGATAGGGTGTTACTGCCAAAAACGCAAATAACATAGCGCTAACACCACAGTATTTAATCATCCTGACTGCACCTTTTTGGGGTATTTTCTTTGAGAAATCAATAAAAAACAAAGCAAAACTACCACAAAGGAACAGCATGCCCGCAATAGCCCAAAGTTGAGCAGCATTATCGGCACCATTTACTGCTTTTGGGCCAAACAGGTTACTCAGGTAGTTATTACCCCAATCGTACCCGATGGAATTTTTATCATATTGTGAGCCACCCGGATAATACAGGGTAGCTATCAGAAGCAGTAATAAAGAAATAATTATTCCAAACAGGATCGAATATTTTTTAAGCATGCAATATCGATTTTAGAACGGGATTCCTTTTGTTAAGAACCGCAGCACTATAAATGTACAACATTTTGCATATCACCTATATGAATACCTTTACACATGGCAGGCATACTAAACTTTATAAGTAAAGCTTTCCTTCCATTACGATTACAGATGAACCACTTACCCAAACCCCATCGTTTACTACTTTTACGTGAATGATAGATGGTTGATTTACATGTTCCCCCTGTAGAATCTGAAAATCCGCGTCTTTATTGATATGGCCAAGCTTTTCCAGGTATCCCGCCAACGGACCAGCAGCCGTACCCGTGGCCGGGTCTTCATCAATACCAATACCAGGGTTAAAAAAACGTGCTTCAGCCAGGATGCTAGTATCAGGATGATCTGTCGTAAATAAATAACAGCCTTCAAAGCCAAACTTAGCAGAAGCTTCTTTCAACAAAGATTTATTTGAAATGGCCTTTTTTAGCAGTTCTCTATTCTTTACAGGAACCATCAGGTGTGCAACTTCGGTCTTTACTATATTGATATCCCATCCATTCAGGTTGAGGTCATCAACGCTTAATCCTATAGCCTGGGCAATAAGTTCAGTTGGCACCGTTCTAACAATTTGCGCAGGGCGCTGCTTCATTCCAACATAAGGTAAATCACCTTGTCCGGTAATTTTCAAGGGAATTTTATCGTCTTTTATCATAACCCATGGTTGGGTGCCCTGACCTTTAAAAATATCCCATTTTTTAAGCAAAGCCAGGCATACGGCACCCAACAGATTGTGCCCGGCGCCTATAACCTCATGTTTTGCCTGGGTAAATGAGCGTACCTTAAAAACGTTTTCTGTAGTTGAATAATTCACAAAGGATGTCTCTGAATACCCAAATTCCCGGGAAATATCATAATACTGATTGATATCAAGTTCTTCATCAATATATACTACTGACAGCTGATTGCCTTTATACCTGCTGTCGGTAAATACATCCACTACGTAATAATCCAGTGTTTTCATGCCCTTATTATTTTATTTATTTTCAAAATTAGATACTAATGGTTTACATTTATTATCAGTTAACTAAAGGTAACCGGTTACCATTTGGTAACTATCATAATATGGAAGATCAGATAAAACAAGAAGCAACCTGCGAGCAGGAATTGATTGCTATTCGCGATAGCCTGGAGATATTGGGAGGCAAATGGAAGCTTAGGATTATGCGCCATTTAAATAATCACATTGCTGAAACAAACACTTTTAAAAAGATCCAGCGTGAGGTTGAAGGCATATCGGCAAAAATGCTTTCAAAGGAATTACAGGACCTGGAAACAAACCTGCTGCTGACAAGAACAGTAATGAACACCCGGCCCGTTACCGTAAGCTATGCCATAACCGAATACGGCATGAGTGTTTTTCCGGTAACAGAAACCCTGGTTCAGTGGGGTTTAAATCACCGGCAAAAGATAAAATAAAGATGAGAGATATTACAGATTGCTGCTTAAAAAGTAAACCCCGGCAGCTGCCATAGCAGTTACCGGGGTGATGTATTTAAAGTTAGTCCCCTCAATTATAAGCCGCCTTTGCCGTTGTATAACTTGACAGGGCCATCCAGGGAAACCTTTAACGCCGTAACGTATTTATCCTGTACCCCTTTTGGAACGTTGATGTATACGAGCCCCGGCACCTTGCTCCAGGATATTTTGCCGACAATATTATAGCTTAAATGAGTACCTGTGCCCAATACCGTTATATCTTTGATCTTATTCTGTAGACCCTTTAGGGTTACACTGCCGCTGATGTTGCCCTGCAGAAACAGATACAATACGGTTGAGTCTTTGGAGAGCGTAGTCGGGCCGTAAAAATGCCCCTGTGGTATCCCGGCAATTGTATTAAACACAGCCTCTCCGTTTCTCTTATTCCACGCACCAAGCTCCTTTAGCAAGTATACATCTTCATCGGATATTGAGCCGTCAGCCCTAGGGCCTATATCGAGCAACAAGTTTCCGCCATTTGAAACCGCATCGGTAAAAATAGTAATAACCTGATAGGGTGTCTTCCAATTTGTATCATCAGGATGATATCCCCAGTTATTATTTGCAGTCATACATAATTCCCACCAGTTGAAGGCCGGGCGTGAAACCGGGAAGTTTTGCTCCGGTGTTTCGTAATCGCCATATCCCTGAAGCCGGCCATTGATGATGGCATTTTTATTACCCGTTAAAATAATATCGCGCACTTTGGCAGCTTCCCATTCTTCGGCGCTATGTTCCCAATCACCGTCAAACCACCATAGATCGGGCTTGAACTTTTGGTTGATCTCTTTGATCTGGGATTGAAAGAATGCCCGGAACTTATTCCAGCGATCGTAATCATCATGGACGTTATACCTTGAACTATCTTTTAAAAACCCTGGATAGTTGCTATTTGACCAATCAATCAGCGAGAAGTAGGCACCACATTTGATATTTCTTTCTCTCAATGCAGCAAATAAAGGTTTGATCATGTCCCGACGAGCCGGCGTTGACTTTACAATATTTAGATTATCAACCTGTGAATCATACATAGTGACGCCATCATGGTGTTTTGTAGTAATAACAGCATACTTCGCACCGCTTTCTTTGATCAGGTCGGCCCAGTATTCAGGATCATATTTCTTGAGCGTAAAACCCTGAAGCTGCTTCATGTAGTCGGCATAGGTGATCTTTTTGTTGTGAAAACTCCAGGATTCGTCGATGCCATTAACAGCATAGATACCTTCATGAATAAATATACCAAGTTTTGCATCTGCGAACCATTGCATTTTATCTTTAATGCTTGCCGGATCAACTGAGGATTGCGCCTGGCTTAATGTTGATAGAAAAACCAGGACAATTGCCGATAGAAAGCCTTTTCTATTGTTTGCCTGCCGTAACGAAATTAATGATGGAAAAATCATGTTGTTTTTATTATTTAATTATATAGTTCATCTCCCTGTTCTATTTGATAATACTGTTAATCTTCAGCATGATCAATATTCACTTCTTTGCCTTCCCACACTTTTTTTGCTGTCCATTCTTCATCTGCACCCTGCCAAAAAACGTCTGTTGGCGGCAACCCTAACACCAGGAATGCCTCGGAACACAAATAAAGGCTACCGGTAGATATATAGGACTCGCCTATACCGGGTTGGTGCCCATAAATGCCTATCTGTAGCCAGCCATTACTGTCAAAAGTGCCCGGCGCCTCAACCTGCCGTTTGATCATTGTATATAAAGCGGCCCGCACTTGCTGAGGCTTAACGCCGGCAGGAAGCTCGTGCATTAAACTTATCATAGACAAGGTTTGGAACGCCCCAAACCTATATGCTAATGACCGGCCTATCGGTGGATAGGTGGCCTCCGGCGATATCATCCTTTCTTGCACAGCAGCGTAGCGTTTTGCATGAGCAAGGGCTGTTTCATAGGTTTTCTTTTGTCCGGGATTTGTGTCACTTAACGTTTTTAATACCCCAACCAGCATAGGCTGAATAACGAAGCTATTATAATAATCCCAATGAAAATTTTCCCCGTCGCCATAAGCGCCATCCCCTTTATACCATGATACCAAATGCTGCTTAATAGCATAATCCATGCGCATCCTATCGCCGCTACCATCAAAGCGCAGGAGAACTGCCTCTATGGTCGCGCTAAATAAAAGCCAATTGTTAAATCCCGGGGTAATAACCCTCGAAGATTTTAGAGCTGTTATCACATTGCTTTGGGTTGTGCTATCCAGCCTACCCCATAACTGGTTTGGAGCCCTCAGTAAAGCTTGTGCTAAAAAGGCAGCATCAACTACGGGCTGGCTGCCTTTATTAAAGTTCATAAAGTCTGCCGCCTTTGGATCGGTAGCATTGTGTATGCTCAGCAGGGCCAGTTTAATATACTTTTCACGAAGTTTACCTTCGGATGTTTTATCGGGGCCAAGTTCGAGCCAGGGGGCCATACCTGCCATCAGCCGGCCAAAAGCCTCCAGGTAGGTAGATGATTCCCGGCCTTTTGCATTCGACTCTACCGGCATTTGCTTTCTGAGCTCATTTTTGCTTAACGCTTCCAATACAGGATCAGCTATACGTGTAAGCGTACTTACATAATAAGTACGCTCAGTTTGTCCTGCTGATTGTGATTGCGCCTTAACCGTTAATGCACTTATGCAAGTTAAAAGCATCGTGCTGTAAATTTTCAAATATTTAGCTTTCATACTGTTATTTGTTGACCTATAATGGGGTTGAAAATATCTTTGCCGCATCATCATCCTCATATTTATCAATCATCTTTTTAAGCTTAACCCGCAAATCGGCAGTGATATTTTCGTATCCCTTTTTGCCATATAGATTATTCATTTCATGGATTGCATTAAAATGCTTAATTAAAAGTTCTGCCCGGCTCACGTACATTTTTGCCTTTCCGTTGCGTCAGATTATCCCGGCCTCTTCAACATATTCCATAACTCTTTTTACCGTATCAGGATAAAGTGTTTGCACACGAATCACAACAGTTACCTCAAAAGCCATGGTTCATCATCCGGTAAGATTCGGGAGAAACACCCATCGTTTTTTTAAATAACCTGGAAAAGTAGTATGGATCATCATATCCGAGATTTATAGCGATATCTTTAATTTTAACATGGGGGCTGAATAAAAGCTGGCACGCCCGTTGAATTTTAAGCTGGATAAAATATTCCATAGGCGACATTCCTGTTGATTTGCGGAATAAACTTGAAAAATAAGACATTGATAGTTGATAGCGGTTTGCAAAATTAGCTACAGTGAACTTGGAGGTTATGCTATCGCGCATAAAAACAATGGTTTCCCTCACCATATCTTTATCATCCGGAACGGAAAAATGCCGGTCCGGATATAAAAAGGTCGATAAGAAATAATACAAACACATATTGGCATTGTTCAAATTATCCTTACTATAACCCATTTCCAACGACTTGTACATCTCCTCCCAAATAGTAAGCCCTTTTTCATTGTAGGGGATATTTTTAGGACCGTCATCAACTGATATATTCATTAGCTTGTTAAATGAATCCATATTGCTGCCGCTATAATGCACCCAAAATATAGTCCAGGGTTGTTCATCATCAGCGCCATACTTAAGATATTTGGTGGTTGCGGGTATCTGTAAAAACTGGTTAGGCCCCACTTCATATTTCTTTTTATCAACTATATACCAACCCTTTCCATTGAGGCAATAAATAAATATATTGTCGCTGCAGCCCTTTCTGCGTTCCCGAAAATGATGAGCCGCTTTTGGGAAATAACCAATATGTGTAATAAAAATTTGGTTCGGGATAGAGTTAACCACTCCTGTATTTTTAAAGATTATACCCGGCAGGTTAATTTGCCGTTGCCCTTCAAATCCATCCCGTACTTTTGTTTTTCTCATGTATATTAATAAGACAACAGCTATTAAATGGCTATCAGCGATAACGCCGGATGGTTAAATGCATTTAGGTAAATAATTGTTGTAAAACTAAATAATAATTGGATAATCCATTAAAATAGAAATATAATTCATTGTAAGGAGGATACTAAGGCAATAGCTTTGATTACCAATTTACTTAAATAATGAAATATTTTTTCTCCTTGCTTATCCTGCTATCGTGTGTTGCTAAACCAAAGGCACAAACGCTAATAGACCCAACCATTAAAACACCTCATGCAGTGATGGATGATTTTATGGATCAACGTTTTGGCATGTTTATTCACTGGGGCCCGGTAACCTTACGTGGTACTGAGATTGGCTGGAGCCGCGGCCACGAAGTGCCAACAGCCGAATACGACAGCTTGTATAAAGAATTTGACCCGATTTTATTTAATGCTGATGCATGGGTTAAAACCGCCAAAGATGCGGGGATGAAATACGTGGTAATTACCGCCAAACATCATGACGGGTTTTGCTTATGGCCAACAAAATCATCTGATTACAATATCATGAACACACCCTTTAAAAAAGATGTTGTTGGTGAACTTGCCGCCGCCTGCAAAAAATACAATCTCAAATTCTGTATTTATTTTACCGTGTTAGATTGGCATGACCCACATTACCCCAATCACAATGGTGCATCACCCCCCGACTCGCTCGTCAATATGAATGAGTTTGTCAAAACGATGAAAAGCGAATTGAAAGAGTTGGTTACAACCTATCATCCCTACATGCTCTGGTTTGATGGTAATTGGGAAAAGCCATGGAAAAACGAATATGCCGTTGATGTTTATACCTATTTAAAGCAACTGGACCCTAACGTTATTATTAATAACAGGCTTGGTGCAAATGACGAGCACGTAACATTAAATTCCAGAAGTATTGGCGACTACGCCACACCCGAGCAAGTAATAGGCGCGCTTGATATGAATACGCCATGGGAAACCTGTATGACCATTTGTACCCAATGGGCATGGAAACCCAATGATAAAATGAAAAGCCTGAAGGAATGCTTGCAAACTTTAGTTAAAACAGCTGGTGGAAACGGTAATTTGTTGTTTAACGTGGGGCCGATGCCTGATGGAAGAATGGAACAGCGCCAGGTTACCCGGTTGAAAGAAATGGGCGATTGGTTAAAAATTTATGGAGAAAGCATTTACGGTACAAAAGGTGGCCCGTTTGCGCCTAATAATGATTTTGCTACTACCCGTAAAGGCAATAAACTGTACGTCCATGTTTTCGAAAAAAAATCGGATCTATTAACGCTGCCCTTAGCAACCAAAGTAAAAGTTAAACAAGCTTATTTACTTAACGGGGGGGAAATTAAATATAGCCAGGATACGACAGGCAATATAACACTTCAACTGCCTGACCAATTGCCAAACAATAATGATACCGTAATAGCATTGGAACTTACCACAAGCGCCGAAGCTATCCCTGTGGTTTCTCATTTGAACTAATGATGCTTTTATAAAATAATAATTTGGTAAATGATAAAAAATATCCGGATAAGCGATAGGCGGTTCCCAATTGGAAAAGGAGCCGGAAGCGACGCAATTCATCGCGACCCAATATATTCATACGCCGTAACCCAATTAATAGACGATAGCGGGCTTACAGGTACTGGTTTTGCCTTTACTTTGGGCGAGGGCAATGATCTTGTATGCAAGGCAGCGCAGTTTTATGCCGAACAACTGAAGGGGAAAGATATTGAAGAGTTGATGGCGGCCTTTGGAACATTATTTAACCAATTATCAAACGAGCAGCAGTTTAGGTGGCTTGGGCCGCATAAGGGGGTGGTACATCTTGCGTTGGCCTCTGTTACTAATGCTTGCTATGATCTTTGGGCAAAAAAAAGAGGTGTACCCTTATGGAAACTTTTGATTGACCTGTCGCCCGAACAGATCGTCAATACGCTTGATCTTTCTTATTTGGAAGATGAGCTTACGCGTGAGCAGGCCATAAAATTATTAAAAGATAATTATGCCGGTAAAACCAACCGGATGCCGGTTATAGCCACCGGGTACCCGGGTTACGATACTTCTATTGGCTGGTTTAACTATAGCGACGAAAAGGTACGCGAAAATTGTAAAAAGGCAGTAGCCAATGGCTTTACCGCCATGAAATTAAAGGTAGGCAGCGCCGAGGCAGAACGGGACATCCGCAGGGCGCATATTGTACGTGAAGTAGCAGGAGATGACATCAGGGTAATGCTTGACGCTAACCAGCAATGGACATTGCCGCAAGCCATCAGTATTTGCAAACGCCTGCAAAGCATGAATCCATATTGGATAGAAGAACCCACTCATCCTGATGATGTATTAGCACATAAAACGCTGGCTGAAGCCATCGCACCAACAAAACTAGCCTTAGGTGAGCATGTACCTAACCGCATTATTTTTAAGAACTATCTGCAAACAGGTTCGGCTGGATTTATACAGGTTGATGCCGTAAGGGTTGGTGGCGTAAGCGAATTTATTACCATTAGTTTACTATGCCGTAAATACAACATACCGGTAGTACCGCATGTGGGCGATATGGGCCAGTTACACCAGCACCTGGTATTATTTAATCACATCGTCCTCGGCCACGAAGCTTTGTTTTTGGAGCATATTCCGCATTTACAGCAGTATTTTACCCATCCCGTTGTAATAGAAAACGGTTTTTATATAACGCCGATGGAAGCAGGAAGCAGTTGCGACTTAAAACAAATGGACTAAAAGTTATCAAAATATAAATAGTAAAAAGATTTATTTTTCCAATAGCATTATCCATTATAACAAATAAATTGGCTATTACAAAGGCATTTATATAATTCCATTATTGACAATATTATCCTTTAATCCAATTTTTAAAATTCTAATTATATGTTAAATAATAAAGTTATCCTTTTAACCGGTGGAACAGAAGGAATTGGTTTTGAATGTGCCAAAGCATATGAAAAAGCTGGGGCAATGATTGGCATTATTTCTAATTCAGCCGAAAGTATTCAACAAGCATCATTGCAACTAAACGCTAAAAATGTCCATTATATTAAAGCCGATGTGGCAAATGCTGCCGAAGTGGAACAGGCTGTGCAGGAAACCATATCTAAATTTGGAAAAATAGATATTGTGCATAATAATGCAGGCATAGCAAACCCTTCAAAAGCTTTACATGAAACTAATGATGATGAATGGGAACGGCTTTTTGCAGTAAATGTTAAAGGAATTTACCACACCACTCGATTCGCTTTAAATGAATTGAAGAATAATAAAGGCAATATTTTGAACACTAGCAGCCTTGTTGGTGATATTGGCCAGGAAATACATGCAGCTTATAGCGCTACTAAAGGAGCCATTAATGCCCTTACCAAATCAATGGCGCTCGACTATGCCCCAATCGGAATAAGAGTTAATGCTGTTGCGCCCGCCGGCGTATGGACACCAATGCTACGCAATTGGAGCACGCAGCAACCAAACCCTGAATTGATAGCAGCTTATTTAGATGGGATACATGTATTAGGGTATTGCCCCGAGGGCGATGTAGTAGCAGATGCCTGCCTTTTTATGGTATCGGATATGGCCAGGTTTATTACCGGGTGTATTTTGCCTGTAACGGGAGGTGCCGAACTGGGCTATCGAAAAAACCTGTATAAAGTTAATTCCGAAAAGGCTGTTACTAACATAGGCTGATAAATTACCCTGAACGCTATAAAAACAAAAACAACTATAAAGCAATTATAAATGTTAAAGTCCACCGACTTAATTATTAGTATACTATATATTCTGGGCATTTTGACCGTAGGCCTTTGGATTGGTATCCGCCATCGGCTAAAAAACAATAAAAGTGCCGCAACCGAATATTTTTTGGCTGGAAAATCTTTGAAATGGCCGGCTATCGGCTTAGCGCTTTTTGCCACCAATATTTCAACGGTACATTTGGTGAGCCTTGCGCAAAGCGGTTTCGACAGTGGGTTGCTTAATGGTAATTTTGAGTGGATGGCAGCCTTTACACTTATTTTACTGGCTTTATTCTTTGTCCCTTTTTATATCAAATCAGGTGTATCTACGCTGCCCGATTTCCTGGAAAAGCGTTATGATCGCTCCAGCCGTGATTGGCTGGCTATCGTATCTATCCTGTCGGCAATCATTATTCACATCGCGTTTTCAATGCTGGCGGGTGGCATCGTGTTAAAAACATTATTTGGCCTTAACATGTATGTAAGCGTTATTGCAATTTGCATAGTTACGGCCATATATACAATTACCGGGGGGTTAAAAGCAGTAGTGGTTACCGAGTCGATACAAACTATTGTTTTGCTGACAGGCGCTTTTATCATCAGCTATGCGGCTTTTCATCGCATGGGAGGCTGGCAGCCTATGGTGAAAATATTATCAGCTCATCATGAAACAAATAAACTCTCCATGCTACGCCCAGCTAATGATGGCAGCGGCATGCCCTGGTATGCAGTTTTTTTAGGGTACCCTGTCCTGGGTATCTGGTATTGGTGTGCTGATCAAACTATAGTACAACGCGTATTGGGCGCTAAAAATGAAGATCACGCCAGGGTTGGGCCGTTGTTTTGTGGCTTTATTAAAATACTGCCGGTGTTTATTTTTGTTTTGCCGGGTTTATTGGCTTATACTTTATCAAAATCAGGGCTTTTGGACGTAAGCAGTTTAGGATTGGATGATAAGGGGCAAGTAAATTCAAAAGGGATTTATACCCTGATGATCACCCAATTGTTGCCTAGCGGCTTAATAGGTGTATTGGTAGCAGCACTTTTATCAGGTTTAATGAGCCAGGTATCAGGCGCCCTCAACTCTATCTCAACCATGGCAAGTTATGATATTTATCAAAGATATTTTCCTGATCGATCTGACAAACAATTGGTATTTGCCGGGAAATTAGTTGCAGGTATTGCCCTGGTTTTTTCGCTTGCACTCCTGCCTTTGTTAAATCAATATGAAAGTATCTTCAGCGGCATTAATGATATTATAGCTCATATAGCGCCGCCAATTACCTGTGTATTTTTGCTTGGTGTGTTTTGGAAAGGAGCCTCAGCTAAATCGGCTAAATTAACCTTGTGGATTGGCTCCGCATTAGGGGTTATTGTGTTTGCTGTTAATAAATTATGCCCGCAAACAATAATTGGCCATACCCCATTTATGATGATGGCTTTTTACCTGTTTTGTATATGCGTGGTTGTACAGGTATTTTTTTCATATGTATTCCCGGTTCAGCATACGAAAGAGAGCAGGCAGCTTTATTGGGAATCGCCAATGGCGGCTTTGTCTAGTTCGGGATGGAAAGGTATTGGCAATTATAAACTACTGTCAGCACTTTTATTAGTGATGATTGGGGTGTTATATTATGTATTCAGATAATTATAGGGGATGAAAAAGTATATTATTATCACGTTATTACTAACAAGTGTCCTGTTTGCTTCAGCACAACAAAACAATAAAGCATTACATATACAGCGCTTTGGCTCTGTAACAGGATTGGAGCCCGAAAAATTAGCCTATTACCAAAAGCTGCATGCCAATGTCTGGCCAGCTGTATTGAAAAGAATAAAAGATTGCCATATCCAAAACTATTCTATATACCTGCAAAAAATACAGGATAAATACTACCTTTTTAGCTATTTTGAATATGTGGGGTCTGATTTTGCAGGCGATATGAAGAAAATGGCAGACGATCCGATTACGCAGCGCTGGTGGAAAGAAACCGATCCTTGCCAACAACCCTTGCCAGAAGCTGCTGCGCAAAAAAAAATATGGACCAATATGAAAGAGGTATTCCACCAGGATTAAAATTTTTAAATGGTCACGCCTTACGGAATATCCAATCATAACCCTGGTTGCGTCATATCACACGGCATTGGGTAACGGCATCTTTTTGAAACCTAAAACAAAAGGCATGAAAAGCGTCTTAACTCGCTCCTTTAACTGAAGGTCATTTCTCTATTGAATGTACTGCTTAATTAACATTGCCTTCGTAACTTTCGCAATAGGACTCCCAATCAGGATAGCCGCAAAAACTTGATAATGTGTTCAGCGTATAAAGCGAGGGCTCAAATTTCGCCGGAGCAAATCCATATAAACGTTGAAGGGTTAATTCGTTAAGGCAATGTTGCGTTTTAACATTGATCATTCCCTTTAACATCTTACAGTCCTCAGCAGTTACAAGAGAAAGCCCGGCTGATGAGGTCACCAGTTTAAGAAGCGATGGGAGTCCAGTTAAGGAGGAATTGGTCATCGGCTAAAATTTGTGTATACGATTCGTTTAAGACTTAAAATTAACTTACTTAAAATAAATTCTAAATTAGTCACAAGGCCCCGGCATGGCTACACTTAATCACGAAATCGGTACTTACCTCTTTGACCAATATTGTTCTATTTCTTCCAGCGTTTTCCCTTTTGTTTCAGGGACAATTTTCCAAATAAACAAAAATGAAAAAACCGAAAAGCCTGTAAATAGCCAGAAGGTATAAGCACCACCTAATAGTTTTAAGAAGGCAGGAAAAACCAAAGAAACTGCAAAAGTTGAAAGCCAAAGAGTAAGTATAGCCAGGGAAATAGCTTTTGCCCGCACGCGGGTAGGGAATATTTCCGCTATCACAACGAATGTCAAAGGCCCAAGAGATATTCCGAAAAAAGAAATATAACCCAAAATTGATAACATTACCCAGTAACCTTTTGTCATATCCATATAAAAGAAGGCGCCAATTAACGCAAGAAAGACTGCCATCCCTGCTGAACCGATCATCAGCATTAGCTTTCTCCCCAACTTATCTACATACAGAATCGCAACGACAGTTGCAACAATATTGACAATACCGATCACAATTGTTTGTAACAAGGCTGATTTAACACCATCGCCGGTTGCCTTAAATATTTCAGGCGCATAATACATAATGGCATTAATTCCAGTAATCTGTGAAAAAAAAGCAAGAACAATACCGATGAAAGTCACTGTGCGTAAACTTGGTTTCCACAGATCAGAGAACGAACCTGTTTCACCATGTACAGATATTTTGATCGCTTCCAACTCTGCGGCTGCCTCCTCTGGCCTGTTCAGTTTATTTAAAATAACCGCTGCTTCACTCCAACGTGATTTTTGAGCGAGCCAACGAGGGCTTTCTGGCACAAAAAGTAACAGTAAAATAAAAATAATTGAAGGGATAATCCCGGACCCGAACATATAGCGCCACCCAATATCAATTGTCCATAATTCATTATTTAAGGATGCGATATAGGCATTTACAAAAAAGATCATTAAAATACCCGTCACAATCCCTAACTGGTTAATAGAAATAAGACGTCCCCTTATTGCAGCAGGGGCAATTTCAGAAATATACATCGATACAACCATCGAAGCAATACCAATTCCAAGGCCTCCGATCAATCTAAAAAAAACGAAATAATACAAGTCCAGGGGGATAATTATACCAAGTGAAGAAATGGCAAAAAGTATCCCTGAGATTATCAATACTTTTTTTCTCCCGATCCAATCCGACATAATCCCACCCACAAAAGCACCTATAACGCAACCGACCAACGCACAAGAAGCGATCCAGCCCATCATACCTGGCGATAATTGATATTTTTGCTGGATAAATCCGATTGCCCCGGCAATAACAGCTGTATCATAGCCAAACAGCAAGCCGCCTATAGCTGCCACAAAAGTACACCGGTATACATAATTTGAGTGTTTCATATTTACATAAGTTTTATATGTGCGAACAAGCAATTTTTCCTTTTTCGAAATCACAGGAATTGCCTTAATTACTTAAAGATCTACCGGTCGCATTAAAAAAATAAAGGTTTGTTATTTACAAAATGCAGCAACTACAGGACATCAAAAGATGACATCTCCCTGGTAACATCGTCATATTGTTTATAATTGTTGATACATATTTATATGTTGAAATTCACATTTTAAAAAATTATTTTTCAAGTTCTATTTTCAGCTACTTACCGGTATCCAAAACAAAGCTTGCCGGAGCATACGCTTTCAGCGGGAAGATCAATTTTCCTGAAATGATTTTCATTGGCTTTCCCATTACTTCGCCCCGTAGGTTTACAGGAGTTGCTTGAACATAAGTTGAGCCTTTGGGCAATGTAATTGTAACATTACCCGAAATGCCACCTTGCTCCCATAAGCGTAAAATAGTTCCCTTACCGTCAGGGTTTTCACCAAAAGCAGTAACCAGTACCCCGGTTTCCGATAGGGATAAGCCCCTATTTGTTGCTGGCAATTGCCCGGCTGCACCTTCTGCTGTCCCGGTTAATAAAGGCACACGGGCTTCCCATGATTTTTCAATCAGGTTGGGGGCTGTTGGCGTATTTTTATCAATAGGCCATATCCTAACCCTCTCGCTCCATGATCCGTCCTGCCATAATGGGAAATTCGTGTTCCACATATTGTTATAGATATTTACAAATACTGAGGGTATAGTAGGTGTGTGCTCCAATGAAAACTTCCATAAGCCTGGTTCACCCAAGCCAATCAAAGGAGAATCCATTGGCGATAGCCCCATTCCGGATTGATCTGCCTGCGTTATGGAAACACCAGAATTTACCGCCATCAAATACCTGTTACTACCCGAAATAATATCTGTTGCAGGATTTATCGGGCCGCCCAAACGGCCAACTGTAAAATGCGGATCATTAACTGAAAAAGGGAAGCAAAGCCACCCGCCTTCCGGTTGTTTGTCGGCTGTTTTAGTATCTACAAACCATTCCACATCAACATAAGCAGCGTTTCGCGGGAAGGTAAATGTTAACGTATATTTCTTTGCAAAACCCTCTGTTGCAAGCGAGGTCAGGGTAGCGACATCAGCAATCGGTGAATGTGAAACGGAGATTGCCCATTCTTTTGGGGTAAATGCCAGATAGGGTGCCTTTTCTGCATTCATCATTCCGGGTTTTCCCAAATCATTCAGCCCCCAGCCCTCTTTTATCCGGCTATAGGCATTCCACCATTTGTCCACTTCATTAGTGCTGAACCGCTCATGCAAAAACTGGCCGACAACATATTTGGAGGATCTGTCAACTAATTCACGACCAGTTGTTTTTTCTGTTAATGAGGCTATTCCGCCCCGGTTTAAATCAAAAACCACTTTAAAATAAGGGGTGCTGAATACCGGTTGCTCATCATTGGTAATGGCCGGTTCTTTGATATCATTTTGAGAATAGGTAACATAACCTGATGGCGCAATTTCTTTAACATAGATCGACTTGCCTTTTTCCCATGGATTTTCTACTATCCCTGATCTTTTCCATGGCAGCGGGTTATAAACTACCAAACGCTTCCCCGCTACATTTACAGACTTTGCCAATAAATCCAGATGAGTTTTTAATGCTGTACTTACAATATCATTTGTATTGCGAATGTATTGGCGTTTTACGTCATAAGAATGCAGCCATTTTCTTTTGCTTCCTTCGTTGGTGTTGATAGCGTCGCTATTTTTAAGTTTTGAATAATCGCCATTTTCTGGAACAGGCTCTGCTTCAGCTTCTGCCGTCCATTTCTTCCAGGCATCACCATAGCTAAAACGCGGGCCGTATTCGGCATTCATGCCCCAGGTATGTTCTGCATATAAAAGGCTTTGCTCATAAGCTTTGGCCAGTTGTGCCGAAACAGATCCGGCAGGTATACCCCAAATTCCCATCTGCGTGTTTAATCCATCAAGCGCTGATTCTAACGGGCGGATATTGCGTGCTATTTTTGTTTCCTGGGGGTTTGAAAGCAAACCATGAATCCAGGTATCAGGCATATCGCCTTTAATAGTTGGCAAAGCAGGCTTTTCCGCAAATATTGCTTTTGCAAAATCATCGAGGATTCCAAAATGCACCTTTACACCGGGCAAATCTTTCGCGATTTCTGCCAGTAAGGCTTCAATTTCTTTTTTATTCGGCGGGCCATGGTTGTCGCCAGTCATAATCATGGCCAGGTAGTTTTTGCATGGCCAGTTTGATGGGGGTTTTATATCTGAACCGTAAAGTGGTGTATATTGGCACAAGATTTTCGAACCATCGGCACCTTCCCACCAAAAAATCGGAGGAACGCGAGGATACTGGCTTGCCGGATTACAACCCAGCTGCAAAAACTTTATCCCTGCATTATTTAATAGCGTTGGCAGAACCCAGGAATGACTTGGCACATCGGTCATTTTAGCACTTATTGTTAAGGGCAGCCCATACATGCGGGAAATATTTGATGAGTAATCCAGTCCGCGGACCAGATCTTCATAATCCAGTGACTCCGTATGCATCGTAAATGGCAGCCCATGCGCCACTATTGATCCATCTCTTATCGCCTTCTCTATCCTTGCTTTACGTTCAGGGGTTTGTAAGGGCCCTAATATTTGAGCATAAAGCGGCCACCCCGGTACTGTCCATACAAAATGTTCGTCCTTGGGTAATGTGGCGTTTTCATTGATAACACTTAATGCATTATCCATCATCTCGCCCCTATACCGTGCAAATACATTCTCGGGCAAGTCGGTAAAACCCAGGTCAAAATGTGTTTTAAATACCACCCATATATCCGTTACCTTTGAAACACCAGCGCTATTTGCTTTCTGTTGCTGTGCATATGCTTTTGTTGCTAATATTAGAGCAACAAAAAATAAGATTTTGATTTTCTTTATCATAAAAAGTTTAGTTGTTAAATATCTTTTTTGTCCGCTTTCTTATAATAGAGTGGAGTAACTCTCTGCCATTCACTGGCGAACTAAATTCTTTCTATTCTATTATGAGCGATGTAATTCCATGTGGCAACATATTGATTGTATTTCCAACTTCCTTACCTGGTGTTTCATCTGCAATGCATGTCCGTATAGATTTTGGTGTGAAAGAAGGAAATGAAAGATTTACCATTTCTGGTTTTTCCGATAATGATCTCAGGCGGATAATCATTGATTTTCCATCTGCGGCTGTTTTAATGATCGAAATAAAAACGTTCGCATTATCTATTTTCACTAATGTATGGATGATTATTTTTTCTTTAACCGGAGTAGCAATCAGCGGTTGTGATTGTTCAAGCCCAAAACGATTAGCCTTAACTGCATCATAACCATACTGATGGGGTAATATCCTATAGCGGAAATTTAGCTTGCCTCCCTGGGATAAAGGGAAATTTGTATGCCAATGATTATTAAGTGCCCATGAATATATGGTTGAACTTAATGGCAAGTGTTGAATCCATTCGGGTGAATGAAAAGCTCCTCCTATAATATTAGCCGTCATATTTCCACTTTCGAAAGTAGGCGCGTCCAATGAACACCAGGTTATTCCCTTGTCTTCGTTTGATATATCAAGCCAACGCTGGAAACATATCCAATTTCGGTTTGCGGCAGGAAGTTGATCTGCATCTATTTCTACCACACTCCAGGGGACATCGATACGTGTACGCCCATCCGGAATGTTAAATGAAAAACCAAAATGAATCCCTTCCTTTTCAGTTGTCGCTATTTTGTCTACTAAATTGTCGATTTCAATTTCCGGCATATCTGCAATAACACGAACTTCACGGATCAGCTTGTTGCAGCCATCGGCTTTTGAATTTACCTGAATAGAGGCCAGAAGCGGTCCATTCTCCTTAATTACGGTTTGTACTTCTATTGGTCCCGTTGCATTTACCGGTTTCTGAGAAAGGATACTGATGGATGCCGTTGTATTTGCAGCGTATTGTGGGCCACTTGAGGCCGGCTTGCCGTTTCCAAGCAGATACCTGAAACTATTCAGGTTGCAGGCAGCACCGGTATTTACAAATTCAACACCTTTTTTATCTTTTAAACTGGTAATATCTCCGGTAATAGGGTCAATCAAAACTTTAACCAATCCATTGTCCAGCGTATTCCCTTTAGCCATTTTTACATCATGTTTTTCCCCGCTTTCAGTACTCAGGGTATAGTTTTTTGTTCCCAATGCAGGAACATCAACGGCTAAAAACACTAATTCACCTGTACTTAGCCGTTGTGAATTAACCAGTTTATGATTGTCATCCCAAACAGATAAAGCGCCTTCACTTTGATTGCTTGAAAGGGTTACCAACCCACTGCGCACCCACGACAAAGTATTAAAAACACAGATAATATTTGACTTATCGGTTGATACCGGGTTAAGGGTATTGGCAAGAAGCTGAATGCTGCTTTTTTCGGC
The DNA here is from genome assembly GCF_900105165.1 of Mucilaginibacter mallensis. NCBI lineage: Bacteria > Pseudomonadati > Bacteroidota > Sphingobacteriia > Sphingobacteriales > Sphingobacteriaceae > Mucilaginibacter > Mucilaginibacter mallensis. The sequence continues at coordinate 1,213,087 of NZ_LT629740.1, read as the reverse complement.
TGTTTTAAAGAAATTTTGCTTTACCCCCCATATTTCATCCTGCATATCGGCCTGATAAGGATTCATATAACACCATGTATGCTCTGATCCCATGAGTACATTGCGCCATGCTTCATCCATCTCAGCGCGTGGCGCTTTTTCCCATGGATGTAACATTGACCAAAGAATGTCTGTTTGAATTAAGCGTTCTTTGGATTTTCGGTTCATAGATGTCTCTTTAGCAGCTGAGCCCAAACCATCTGTCCAATATTCTGTAAAATCACCTCTGAATGAAGGAATTATGTCCCCATATTTTTTTTCAAATGCCGACATGATATCGGTTGAACTTGCGATAACCAGGTGTGGAAATGCATATTCTTCGTTCCAGCTTTTTACTGCATCGGGCAAGTCGGCATCTATTGGTGTATTATCTGCCATTGCCCATGTCATTGGAAATATGTCGTAGGAATAAGCGCTATCATCTTCTAACTGCTTAAGTTTTCCCCATAAATAACCATCAATGAAGTTTTCACGGGGATGATCTGTTTTAACAATTTGCAATAATTTGTTTGGATCTTTTTGACCAGCCATTAAAGGCCAATATTTAAATCCCTTTTCCCTTGCCCCAGGAGTATAATCGCCGGGTTGAAGAAATAGCACTTTTGAAACGCCATCCTGCCCAATCCACCAAAATGGTTTGAAACTGAATTTGTCGGCTAATCCTATGCGGTCTGATCCGTTGAATGGGGCAAAAATGTATTTTATTCCAAACTGTACAGCCATTGGAACAATCCCCCATGACATACCGGGAACATCCGTTTGGTCGATTGTACTTACAGGGACACCTGTTAATTTTTCCAGACGCTTGGCATCTCCAAAAAACCTGGGGAATTCTTCATCGGCTGTAACACTTGTATTATCATTAATATACCCTGCATCAAGGTGAATATATCCTTTTCTAATAGCATCCAATAATTCTTCCCGCTCAGTAGGTGTCGCATTTTTTAAATAACGCTCCACCGGCCACATTACTTCCGGGTTCCAAACATAACGTGCGCCATCCGGATAGTTTGCCGTTTCCTTTGCCAGCATCATTCCGTTAACAAGATTGCGCTTATGAATAATTTCGACATTGGCCTGGGTGTTTGTATAACCTATATCTACATGCGCATGCGGGTAAATATATACTGTCCATTGTCTTTGCTTAGGTAATACAAAGGATTTTCTTATGCTTTTACCTCCCGATTTTAAGGTAACGAATATTTGGATTTCTTTGTCTATGCCAACTCCGGATGGAAGTGTAAATGTTGTTTTTTCTAACCCATAAATACTGTATGGCACAGCCGTAGTTTCTGTACGTCCATCCGCCATAACTTCTATTACAGATGGCTGATATAAATTATTGCCTGTAAAAGCGAGCATTATTTCTCTACCCGGCTTGCCGTCTTTACAATAGCGGTAGATGCTTGTTGAGGTGCATTCGATACCGGTGGGAAAGGGCAATGCTGACTCATTAACTTCAAGTTCCGATATAAATTTCACTCCACTCAGGCCATAAACATTACCTCCCCAATTGGATATGCCGGCAATAATTACTGCCCTTAACGGTCTTTTTTCATTAATAACAATTTCTGATGCTTTTCCATTCAGGTCTTTAGCATCAGACAATTCGAGTGTAGCTAGCTCAAACCAGTCAATTCCATTGGTTGTTCCATACACTTTTGTTAAGCGAAATCCACGGTTAGTCAAATTCTCCTGATTATGGTTCCATATCAATAGCTTATTAAAAGATTTTTGAGTCGAAAAATCAAATCTCACCCAGGCCTTACATGCAGGCAATCCTTTTGCAGGGATGGTGGCTACAGGATTTTCGGTTGTATGCCACATGGTGAGGGCATTACCATTATTATCATGTATGTTGTTATGAATACCGGAACCATCAGTTAAATGGTTAATACTTTGATCAGGGCCGAAAGTACTCGATGCCGATAAGGTAATTTCGTTTGCAGGAATATCCTTAATTATTTTGAATTTAGTGTTTTGGGCTAAACCATTAAAGCCAATAAGCACAAAAATTAAACTAACTGATATGGTAATAATATTTAATGTTTTCATTTCTAATTATCTAGCGTTCCGAAATTATCTTAACGCCTTTAGGGTCTGCCTTAAGCGTAACTTCCTTACCGTTAAAATGGATATTGTATAACTCTCCTGAAAATGGGCATGACGTTGATGGGTCGGCTAAAATACCCGCACTGCCGGCTTCGGGAGCAAAGCCGAAGAATGTAGTTATCACAACATCGCTAAAGGCCACGCCACTGATACATTCTTTCATACAACCCTGCCTTTCTGCAATGCGCACGGGGGCATCATACCCGGTACGGTTGGGACCATAAAACTCGCGCGCCTGGGCAAAAGGACCTTCACTTGTAACCACTGCTGTACGGCAATAAAACGCATAGGCACCCGCTGGATCGCCCAGGTTCCACATGGTATTTACGGTGAGTGGGATCCAGCCATCATAGGCACCCATCGGGCCATGATCCGGCCGGTCTGAATTCTTCGCTGCAGAATCTTTTAGGCTCATGGCGCGCATCCAATCACGGGTAAGCAATTCGTTCTTGACAAAGGAGACCATCTCTGACTTTTGTGTCGCAGAAAGATCTCTTTTCAAAGCGTTGCCCGTATAAATAAAGTCAACACAGTGGCGTAGTTCTACACGCTTACCATTTAACTGCCAGGCATTCCATACGCCATCACCTGCTTTGTAAAGTGACATCACCTTTGGAAGCAAGGCGGCAGCTTTTGCATCGAGTTCTTTCGCACGCATGCCATCCCCATGTAGAACGTACCACTTCGCGGTCTGCCTCATCATCCAAATATCCTGTGCATTGCAAGAAGCTATACAATTGATATAAGCCGGTGCACATTCAAGCAGGTTGTTATTCTCTCCGTAGTCAGCCAGGCCATCATGCCCCTTGGGTAGCGTTTCCCAGTCGGTAGCAAGCGCATCCAAAGTTTCTAAAACGGTTTTACCGTTTTCCAGTTTTTCATCGAGGAAAGCGCGATCATTTGTCGCGCGTAGGTATTCGTCCGTGGTCTTGAAAATAGTGCATGCGTCGAAGGCGTAACCATTGATGTGATCATAATGGTTTGTATCAAAGCCCTTCACATTCCTTAAATCAAGCGCATATCCGCTGGCTTGTCCGCTCCGGGGGTTTTGCACCAACCAGCGGCGCAAAGTTGCCTTCATACCGACAGGTTCAAGAAGTGCCCATGCGGTTGCCTGCATAGATGCATCCCAATAATATTGTGTGCCATCTTCGCGCTCACCGCTGGTAATGAACGAGCGTTTATGGACCGGAAACTGTGTACGTTCTAAAGCTAACATTGTCCATACGCCGACATAATAGTTGCGCATCAATGCAGGGTCATTACTCTTTAAAGTGGGTAAATGTCCGGAAAAATGCTTATTCCCCGGTATGAATGCATCAGCCCAGCGATTCTCCCAGTTCGTTTTACAATCATCAAAGTATTCGTTGAAGCTGGCAGCCCATTTGGTGACATCTATATTGGTTTGAGCAACTTTTGCCGACACCTCATCACCTGCAGTAAATCCAATACTCATAGTGCCACCCTTAGGGAGCTCCTGTATCCAACGCCAAACAATAGCATCTTTTTCCACCGCCACCGCATCTGGTTTGCGTGCCGGACGTACGATAGAAATCACACCGGGGCGTTGGGTGTCATTAGAAACGCCAATGCCATCAGCCATGAGTTTGCCCGGAACACGGAGAGCAAGGGTGATACGACGCGGTACTATAGTAGTATTGGTTGCCGTGATACGGCACATTACATTTCTTGCCTCATTGATCATTCGTGTATCGGTTTCTACCGATGTGCCATTGCAATACTGATTGCGACGAAGAGCCTTATAAGGAAAGCAGCGCGTTTCCGTTGCTGGATATTCCTGCCCATCTATAGTCAGCGTCGTCATCGGATGCCCTTTCTTCCAGGGATACAGACCTCCGGGATAATAGAAGTAAGAAGTTAGATCACGGTTTACCACGAGCATATGATGGAAGTTATGAACAGCCGGCATATTAGCAACCTGCTCCATCGGAATCCAGTCGCCCGCCAGATCATCAAGCGTAGGAATCCCTAATATTGCGGCACGCTTTGAAGCAGAATCTGCACTGACTGTATTAGGCAGATTTTGGAAAGCGAAGCCCGAAAGTGAGCTAAGAACACAAAATACAAGAATAAAATAAGCCGTATAAATTTGTTTTTTCATTTTCTATGTTTAACCATTGGTTTACTATTAGCCAATTTCCGTTTCAAAAAGCATCCCGGCAATACCGGGATTACTTATCAATGATCGAGGTATGGACTATGATTATATTTTTAGTCATCTTATTTTACTTTAAAAATGCTTTGATAACTTTTGCCTGTTCCTTACCCAGGTTAATCAACTTATAACTTTTTGCAGCAGCTGGAATAACAAAGGTTTCAGCATAGGCAAAAGCCTGTTTTGTTCCATCGGCTGTTTCCACAAAAACGGACTCCCCTTCAACCAGCATCATCACATGGCAGTCATTATTGGTCTCTATGCTTATTTCTTTGTCGAATTCAATTCTATGTACATCATAAAAATGTTCCGGATGTGTTGGCAGGTGAACCAACTGCCAATTTTCGCCAGCCTCAATAACATAGGGTTTTGAAATAAGCTCCCCGAGTACCTGGCTCCCTTTTCGTTCAAAATTGAGGTTGTTAAATGCGTGGTCGATATTGATTGGCCGGGGGTTGCCATCCATATCCAGCCTAAGCCAATCATACATTTTAAAGGTAAATATGTACGGGGTGGCGCTTATTTCAAGCACCATATTATTTGCCCCCGCACTATGAATAGTTCCGTTTGGGATTAAAAACAGGTCGTGTTTTTTAGCCGGAAGCGACTGCACAAAGTCAGTAATGTTTATTTCGACATTTTTATTCTGACTTTCTATTAAGGCATTCTTAAATAAAGCTGCATCAATATCCTCCTGAAAGCCAAGAAATACCTGGGCATCCTCCTTACAATCAAGAATGTAATAAGTCTCGTCTTGTGTAATATTTTCGCCAAAAACTTCCTGAATATATTTCAGGCGAGGATGACACTGTATAGATAAATTAGCGCCATCATAAGTATCCAGAAAATCAAACCTTATCGGAAATTCGTCGCCAAATTGCGCGGCATGTTTGCCAAGCACCTGATCCTTATTATGGAACATTAAAAAGTCGAAGGATACTTCCAGCAAATAGCCATCGCTTTCAAATACCAATCCATTCTCAGGAACTATTAGTTCAAATGACCATGCGTAATTTTCGACATCTTCATTTACCTTAGGGATATGTTGCTTTATCCACTGCCCTCCCCATACTCCGGGTTCAAACCATGGCCTTACACGGATAATAGAACTACCAAGCTTATTTAAACCCTTAATAAAATCCGATCTAAACATCCAGTTTATATCATCAATCCATTGCCCATCAGCTATAACAGTAATTTTATCGAGGATTGCTTTTTTATGCTGGTTTAATAAAACCCAATCCACAAAATAAAACCTCTTATACATCAAAAAAGGTTCACATAACTCGTTGCAACCCAAATTGGTGATCGAGCCAGCCCGCATCCGGTATTGTAATTCATTTTTTGGCAGATCGATATAGATTATCGGGGCATTCCAGTTTATCAATGCTGCACCTGTACCCACTACTATATTAATATCAAACGCTTTATCAGGGGATTGGGCACCAAACTCATCCTGATAAAAATCTTTAAGCGTCAATAAACATTTTGTCCCCCAAACTGATTCCCGTTCACCTAAAAAGGGGCTTACCATGGCATCAATTTCAGCTACCGGTTTTAAATAGGCTGCGGTTTCAATCCAATTGATTGTTAATCCAGCGTTTGTAATTTGCTGATCTATCGCCGACTTAATCTCATCCCAAAAAACTTCCCCATAACCATCAATAACAATCGTTTTTTGTTTAATAATCCATTGGACTAATGAGGTATAACCATTAAAGATTTTTTTACTGCCAAGTGAACAAACCGGGTAAATATTATAAGCCATTTCCGTATCATCTTGATTTAAAATGACAGGCATCAGCGTTTGTGACGACTTGCGAAGAGGCACTCCTTTGGACATGTGATTATTGCCTTGATCAGTAGTGTTATTTGAATTCATTTTATCCATAGTAATGTATGTACATATTATAATAAACAAAAACAATCCTTATATGAAGGAACATTATTCACAATAAGGTGGTTTGTTTTAGATTTTATAATTATGTACAAACATATAAACATTTATAATTAATGCAAATTATTATGAAAAAATTTTCTTTTACACAGGTATAACTGATTACGCTATTTTATGTACAAACAAACGCCCAATTTTTGCTTATAATTGTATATTCTTACCCAAAAAATGAAATACTCAATCGATCACAAAAGCCCGGTTCCACTGCATGTACAGGCAGAAATGCTTTTAAGAAAAATAATTGAAGATGAAGAATATCAAAATGGAAAGACCATTCCAAATGAGGTTGAATTAGCCAAACAATTAGCCATATCGCGCACCACATTAAGGCAGGCCATTAACAAATTAGTATTTGAAGGGCTTTTGGTCCGTAAAAAAAGGTTCGGGACCAAGGTTGCTAACGGAGCAGTTAGTTCCCGATCAAATAACTGGCTAAGCTTTTCACAGGAAATGAAATTGAGAGGTGTTACTATAAAGAATTTCGAACTTCATGTAACCTGGGTGTACCCTGACGAAACCCTTGCAAATTTCTTTGAAATAAAAACAGATCGCAAAATATTGAAGATGGAACGGGTAAGGGGGAAACCTAATGAGCCATTCGTTTACTTCGTTTCTTATTTTCATCCACGTGTGGGCCTAACAGGTGATGAAGATTTTAAAAGACCGCTGTACGAAATACTGGAAAACGACCACTCCATAATTGCTACCTTATCTAAGGAAGAAATAACTGCTATAGCCGCAGATGAATTTATTGCCAATAAGCTTAAGATGGAGGTTGGCAGCCCCGTTCTCTTCAGAAAACGGTTGGTCTTCGATCAGGCAGACCGGCAAATTGAATACAACCTTGGATATTACAAGGGCGATAGTTTTGTATATACCGTAGAAAGTTCAAGATAAGAAAATTAGATTCTTCGATATCGGTTATTTTTGTGGATTTGTTAGCCTATGATTATGTATTCAATAAATGGATCTGCAATTGCAGCTATTAGAGAAAGTGTTTTTCATAGGTACCTGATTCCATTTATAAAGTAAATATCAGGGATAAATAGAAGATCATTTTATAACATATTTCTTTATAAATATTGAAAAATATCATTGTAACTACAGCCTTAATAATTAGCATTTCTATCACAGGATTCGCTCAACAAGGGCATAAGTTGGCTGCGCAAATTATGGCAGATAAACAGCTGGACACTGTTTACACAAAAGCTACAGCTCTTTTAAGTAAAGGCTTTAATGCTGGTGATGGTTATCCCCAGGTTTGGATACGTGATTTTAATACTTTTATTGAAACTTCATGCAAAGTTTATAGCCGTGACAGCATCAGAACCAATTTACTTACCTTTATCCGACTTCAACAGCCCAACGGTGAAATTGTAGATGGCTATGTATTAAAAGGTCACGTAACCTGGAACGATCCTAATATTTACACTTCTCCAAATGACAAATCCCATGTGGGGTTTAAGAATACAGTAGAAACAGATCAGGAAACATCACTAATACAGGCAATTGCCAAATACATCCGCGTAACCGGCGACAAATCAATTTTGCAGGAAACGATTGCGGGGAAAACTGCATTACAACACCTGGAGATATCCATTTCCTATTTACTAAAGAACCGTTACTCAAAAAAGTACCATCTTTTAACCGGTGCTACAACACAAGATTGGGGAGACGTACAGATTGAAGGCGGTGCGGTAGTTGATGTTGATGAAAATACCCATTGGGCTATTGATATATATGATAATGCCATGTTTGTTATAGCGCTCAATGATATGGCTGGTTTTTATAAAACCGGAACAGAGCGGCAGAAGTGGCTACAGCTAAAAACGACCACTATCAGCTCGATCAGAAAACATCTTTGGGATGCAAAAAAACATAAATTTATTCCGCATTTGTATCTTGATAAATCACCTTTCCCGGCGAGTTTTGATGAAAACAAAATCTACTTTCATGGGGGAACAGCTGTTGCTATTGAAGCAGGCATTTTGTCAAAAAATGAAATCAGACTTGTTAATCAGGACATGCTTCGGAATGTTAAACTATCCGGCGCTCCTTCCATTGGCTTAACACTTTACCCCATCTACCCGGAAGGTATTTATAAAAACTCATCTTCATCAAAACCTTTTATATACCAAAATGGCGGAGACTGGACCTGGTTTGGTGCAAGAATGATTCAGCAGCTTATACGTTATGGCTTTGTTAAAGAAGCTTATGAAGAATTACAACCCATGATCAACAGAACAATTAAAGATAATGGTTTTTATGAATGGTATGGCGTTGATGGTAAACCGAACGGTTCGGCAGCGTTCAAAGGCTCGGCCGGGGTATTGGCAAAAGCTATAGACCAATTGAAAGAGTGGGCAAAAAATAATTAATTACCGCTCAGGTAAGCAATCCGGCAACCACAATTTATATGGATAATGTGGTCAAAAATAGTTACCAATCATTTTTGACCACATTACCCAAAACCATAGCAGAGATGGTGTATTAACGTGCTTATAGCAGTTTGTCTGATTTTACAAAATCATAAATTATAGTTCTACCCGTAGTGTAACAAAGCCGTATGGCAATACAGTTACATTCCCGTTAATTTCATCTCCCGCTTTCTCTTCTACCTTACAAATATGTACTGATTTTGGCGCGCCGCCCGGGAAGCTTAGTTTCACATTTTCCGGTTTATCAGATAAAGAACGAAGACGGACAATAATATCTTTACCGTCAGCCAAAGATTTCATTATCGTCAAATATACTTTCTCGTTATCAATGGCAATAAATGGTTTAACTTTGGGATCATTATTTGTGGCCACATGGGCTAATGGTTGTGCTTGTTCCATCCCAAAATGATTGGCAGCAACCGCATCATAGGCTCCATGCGGAAGTATACTATACCGGAATGTTACCGGCCCGTCTTGCGTCAATGGGAAATTTGTATACCAGTGATTATTCATCGCCCATGAATAAATAGTTGAGCTTGGCTCCAACTTGCTGATCCATGGCCCTTTGGCACCAAAACTAAGTGAAATATTTGCAGACATGCTGCCGTATTCAAAAACCGGGGCATCAAGCGAACACCATGTAACCCCTTGTTTATCGTTAGAAACATCAAGCCATCGCTGCATGGCGATCCAATTTCTGTTACCTTGCGGCCACTGATCTTTTTCCACTTCCATTATCCCCCACGGAATATCAACACGTGCTTTACTTTGCGGCACATTGAACCCAAACCCGAAGTGGATACCATCTTTGGCTAATAAAGGAAGTTTGTCAACAGTATTTGCAATCTCAACAGATGGCTGCCCGGCAACGAGCCGAACACTTCTGTTTATAGAACGACAACCTTCCCCCTTGGATTTTACATTAAGTTCCACTACCAATGGCCCTGATTCAACTTGAGAAATAACAATGTCACTATCAGCCTTTGGGTGATATACATTGGCAGGGATCCAGCGAAATGCGTTTAGTCCTCCGTTTACATTTATATCGGCCAAATTATTACCGGTTGAAAGACATACAAGCTGAGTAATATCGCCAGACCTGGGATTAATTTCCACACGAACCTGACTATTTTCCATCACCGTCTGGTTTACTTTGCAATCGCCAGTCAATGTGCACCTTCCGGGAACAACCCGGTAATGACGTGACCCAAGAGCCGGTACATCAGATGCCATAAAGACCAACTCGCCTGTTGACAGGCGCTGAGCTAAAACCTCGTTGCCTTGTTCATCAATAACACGGTCGCCTTTAGTGCTTTCAGCGGGGCTAAGCGTTACCAGCCCACCATGTTTCCATGAATGATTGTTAAAAACAGCGATTCCACCTTTGGCGGGGCCATCCTCAGGACCTAAAGCTCCTTCTGATTTCCCGGTTGCCGGAGCCAGCGCTTCATCAAACATTTCCTGTGAACGGTCGTTAGCTTCCTGAAAGTAATGTTGTTTTCCTTTCCAGATAGCGTTAAAAAAATAAGGCTCGGACGGGTTTTCACTGCCCCATGTATGTTCAGAACCCAGAGAAATATAGCGCCATGCTTCATCAAAATCATTGCGGGGGGCAGGTTTACCGGGGCGAAGCATCGACCAGAGTGTTTCTGCCTGAAGCAGGCGCTCTTTTGCATTGCGGTTTAGCGCTGTATACCGGGCAGCAGAGCCCAGGCCATCGGTCCAATATTCGGTATAATCGCCTTTAACAACAGGCAGTTTATCGCCATATTTTTTCTCAATCATTTCCATGATCTCATGCCCGCCTGAAATAATGATATGAGGGTAGGCATATTCTTTGTTCCATGCTTTTACAGCGTCAGGAATATCTGCATCTATCGGTGAATTATCCCATAAACTCCATGACAGTACAATAAAATCAAAAGGATAATCGGCTTTCTCCATACTGGTTACATTACTTACGAAATTCACATTGGCGCTTCCGGTCCGGATAACTGTGGGCATTTTGTCCGGGTTACGCTGGCCAAACCATGGTCGACCGGTTTTTCCTCCTTTGTCAAAACTGCCACTATTCCCGTACCCGCCAGGCTGAAGAAAAAGTATTTTTGATTTACCATCGGGTCCCACCCACCAAAATGGGCGCTGATCAATATCTTTATGGGCAAAGCCGGACCTATCGGGGTTCGGCCATGCCATAATATAGCGTACACCTTCCTGGGCCAACACTGGCACCAGCCCCCACGACATACCCGGAACGTCCATTTGTTGAAAGACGTCTATCGGCTTACCTGTTAGTTCTTGCAATTTGCGACTAAAACTAAATGCATGAAAGAGTTCTTCATCAGAACACACACTCGTATTCAAGTTTAAATAACTCGCATCAGCACACAAATAGCCATCCTTAATGGCCTTTAAAACGCCTTCCCATTGTCCGGGCATTGTTTTCGATAAGCGCTCCAACGGCCATGTTATTTCCGGATTCCAACGAAAACGGGCTCCTTCAGGAAAATCTTTAGTCTCTTCGGCCAACTTAATCCCTTCAAGTATATTCGTTTTATGAAGAAGTTCAACTTGCTTCTGGATGTTAGTATAACCTATATCTACATGTGAATGATTGTATAAATAAACATTCCAATGCCGCATTGGTGGAATCAATACTGTTTTTATTAATTTTTCATTCCCCTGGCGCAGCGTGACACGAACTTTTGATGCCTTATCCACACCAATATCTGTTGGTAACAGCACACTGCAATGGGTGTACCCCTCTTTTTGGGCTACCAGATTAGTGATCTCTTTCTTATCCGAAACACGTACTTCTATTTGTGCATTATTATAGAGTTTTCCGTTTTTAAAGTCGATGGTGACTTCTCTGCCTGGTTTACCGTCTTTACGATAGCGATAGAAAGGTTGTACCGTACAAACCATATCACCAGGAAAGATGGTGTCATTTGTTGATAGCTGCCTGGGAACAACAGATTTTCGATTGCCAACAATTTTCATGGCATTGGCATAACAAAATAAACCCGGGGGGAAAAGCAAGATCATAACAACTATGTACTTTATTTTCTTCATGTTTTAGGTTTCTATTTTTATTCAACGATTAAATTTCAATAAGTGGTCTTTTCAAGTACGGGTTAAAGTTGTCTGCACACATCATCATTAAAACGTGCTAATATCCAGTAGTGTCATACACGCATTAATTTCACCGGAGCTGTATGATAGGCGTTCCACTGACATACATATACACTTTTATCTTCGTCAACGCACACATCGTGCCCATGATAAAAAACAGGTTTTGCAGCCTGCAAAGCGGGCTGCAAAACATCATTTTTATAAACTGGGGCCGTTCCACCGGGATTAGATACCACTTTGTTATTGACATCCAATACGGTTACGAAACCAGAATAATCGAAGCGTTTTCCTGCCGTATCCTTTGACCAGCATACACCGGCATACACGTTCTCCTCATTAATTACGGCCCTGCATACATACATCCCGGGCATATCTATACGTTTAATAAATTTACCATCAAGGGTAAATACCTTAAAGCAGTTTTCCTCGCGCGAAGTGCATATCAGCGTAGGATTATTCTTATCCCTTGTATCAATGGTTACCCCATGCGCATTAACAAGGTTATGCTCGGCATTAGCATTATGGTGCCCTCCAAAATGACGAATATATTGCCCTTTGCTATTGTACTGAATAATGTAATCTGATCCGTATCCGTCAGCTACATATATATCGCCATTGGGCGCTACGGCAGTTTCAGTTGGTTTAAATGGCTCATCATCTTTATAAATACCTATGGTACGAGGGTGCCCAATGGCAAATATCAGCTTGCCATCGAGTGTGGTTTTTAGTACCTGGCCCGACTGCCCGTAGCTACTACCCGTTTTGTCCAAAGCCCAACCGCAATCAGTAAGCAGTAAAAAGTCTTCGCCCCCTTCTTTGCTAATACTTAAACCATGCCCGCCCGGTAGAGCGGTTCCCCAGTAATCCATCAATTTGCCCGATTTATCAAAGATCAGGATGTTGTTGTGCGTGTGGTCACCAAGCATAATAAGGCGGCCTTTGCTGTCCTGTACCATTTCATGACAGTTAGCAAGCGGCGTATTATTTACGCTGATTTTTGCCCAGTTCTTATCGGGTTTGTAGGTAAAGCCGCCGTGGCCTATAATTTGATCGTCTGGCTGTGTATCTTTATGTAAAATAGCAAAGCTCCGTACCGGCGAGGATGCAACTGCTACCGATACTACAGCAGAATTGCGAATAAAATTTCTTCTCGAATTATCCATTGTTTTGAATTATCAGGTTAATATATTTTTAACAACCGTTTCTGCTACATTGGTAAGGCGGAAACGCCTTCCCTGAAATTTATAGGTGAGCCGTTCAGGTCAATACCCATCGTAGCCTGAAAGTCATGAACGTGTACTGTGCTATATCCAGCCGCAACCCAGCTTTTTGTTTTGCCTTATCAGGTTCATGACATGCAAAACATTTATCCGAAAGTATTGGTTTAACATCTACATTATAATCCAATGATTTTGGCAAAGCCTCATAAGCCTGTTTTACATCAGGTGGTAAATCAACTGTTGGTAAATAAAAGTAAATAATTATTACCACCACTAAAACTGAACACAGTACTATTAAAATAAGTCATGTCATGAAAGAATTTTTGTATGTAATAATGTATAAACATATTATTTATATTTTCAATAAACAAACAGCCCCGCGAAAATTATTTTTTTGCGGGGCTGCCGATTCTATTTAAGGCATTAAAAACAATATTTAACTGATGTGGCACATTTGAGGATTACGTGAGCATCTGCAACAACACCACAATTCTCTTCTTTTTTACCACGACCGAACTTAAAGTTCAGACGTTCAATACTACATTACTTATCGGGATGCAGCTACAAGGCAAACATTTACCTTTATCAGCGGTAATTAGTGTTTGATGCAAATAGCGCACATCCCCTTTCTTTATTTCAGTAAGGCAAGTACCGCAATCACCAAAAAGACAACCAGAGCTTATTTCAATGTCATTCCCTTCCGCAAATTCCAATATCGATCTATACCTATTATCCCATTTTACTTTTTTTCCTGATTGCAAAAATTCAATTGAAAAGTCAGGTTCGGTTTTTAGGCTTTCCTGATCCCCCAAAAGCTCCTGCGTGTCATCCTCCAAATCCTGATCATTTTTATTAAATGATTCGATATGGATATCGATTTTTTGAATGAAACACGGATCAGCTATGCCTGCCATTTGCTACTCGAAACGCGTAAACCGATACCTGCAATTGCTTATGAGTGCGGGTATAATACGACGGCCAACTTTCACAAGCAGTTCCTAAAGGTCAAAATGAATACGCCATTACAATACCGGAAATTGTTCGTGCCGGGAATGATGGAACCAGGCACCAACATTGGCATTGTTGATGTTAGCTAGTAACCAACTGCAATTAATATATTCCTAAATATGCCAAGCGTTTTAACTAGTTATCTTGAATACATCTAAACCCCGGATGGTATATACCACTATCTTCCGCCCTTTTCACCGGTAGGATTAGTTAACCATTGCAAGATATTGACGCTTAAAATAAAACTACTGCGCTATAATACTTCCGTCTGCACCAATCAACAAGCGACTGGTCTGCCCGGCTTTAATTGCAAATTTCGGCCATTTTACAAAAGCCGTATAGCCAAGTGGTTTTTGTGCCTGCGCCGCTTTTTCAGCAAATACAGCAACATCCGCATCAAACGAAGTGGGGTTCTTTACTTCAATTAACATTTGTTTTCCCTTATCGCTGATCAGCTTAGCTTCTACATGATCGAAAACGGTTATTTCCTTTTTATCCGTCTGTACATAAATACCAGGCAGTTCCAATGCCATCAACATACCGTCGGTCTCAGTCCAGGAGTTGCGGGTATTAATAAAATTACCGACACTGCCTTTTCCCTCTGCATCACTTGGCTGGATCCGCTCCATAGTGGAACCAACCAGGTTGTTTGTGGTGATATGTCCCGGTGGAATATTTACAGCCTCTGCCTGTGCATGCTGAATATCCCGGATAAGGTCTGCGTATTTTACATCCCCGGTTGCGCGGAACAGTTTAAACAAATAATCGCCTGATGCGCAACATATCCCAGGTGCCGCATGCTTGTTTTGTATGCTTGCCCATACGGCACCGGCCATATGGCATTGCAGTTTACCGATCTGGCTGTTTGCCGGGAATACCGGATCATAAGAGAGTGCCCAGGTTGAGCAAAGCGCTGCCTCTACTTTTGCTTTGTCCAACCAGCTTTTATCACCGGTATAATTGTATAATGCCATCAGCGATTCCATAAAGCCAAAAGCTGATTCAGAGTTGGCATCCATTGAAATATCACCACAATCGCCACCGGTAAGCCCTTGTTTCACTACATCACGGCTATAATAAAAATTAGCTGATTCCTTAGCAATCTGCAACCATTCAGATTGTTTAAAGTAGTCTGATGCAATAGCTAATCCGGCCGTTGCAATAGCTCCTGCTGTAGAATTATATACGGCGATCTCGCCGGTTTCAGGTGCTATATACTGGCCAAATTCTCCGTGTTCTTTCCAGGTATGTGCAAAAGCGGCTGCTAACCGTTTTGCAGCATTTTCCCATTCTGGTTTTATCATGTTACCATAACCCTGCGCTTTAAAAAGCATCATATGCTTCATTAACCATAGTAGCGCGTCAGCATTTTTGCGAACCATTGCCTGTGGTTCAGAAAAATCGGGACTCATTTTATCCAACCGTAATTCCCCATCAGCTGTTATACCTCCATAAAAATAACCACTCTTTCCTTGTAGCTTATTCACCACAAAATCAAGCTCAGCAGCAACCCTTTGGCGTTCTTTTGCATTATTTAATGCCAGCATAGGGTAACTATTCATCATGCCGCTAACCCATCCCAATTGAAAATCTTTGTTATTTTCGGGGAGGTAGTAACTACCAGCAGGTACAGTTACAAAATTGTTACTGCAAATATTTGTTGCAAGCCTTGTTAGCTCACTCATAGGCAATATATTTCGCGGATGATTAGGGCCGGTAAAAGCTTTTCTTACCCCCATAAACCTGGTAAGCAAATCGGGGATATCCTTTGCAGCAAACACATAGATCCTGAATTTTAAAGCTAGTTCATCGCCTTCTTTCCAATCTGGCGCTTTATCACCGCTCGGATGAAAATCACCAAAGCCGGGAGCCAGTTTTCGAACCGCAGGTGCTGAAATAGAAAAAGTACAGCTATCCTGCGCAGCATTTTCCGCAATGGTCATTCCATTATTGCCCCATTTAGACTGCTGATCAGTTAAAATAATAAATCCTTCTTTTTTAGCAGGAGAAAAAAAACACATGGCCGGGGTAGCAGCGTTACTGGTTTGTAATTCGATCACAGAAGCTTTTCCCTTTTCTATCGCCAATCTCGGATTATTGGAAATGGTCAGCGGGACCTTAGGATTGTAATACATATCCTTTGTATATACTGGAGCATATCCGTCTCCAATACTGTGATAACGATTTCCATTATATATACTGGCAGGTACCATTACATAATTATCACGGTTCCAATTGCCAAAATTAAAGGAAACCCCAATTGCCGTAGAGCTGGCTTCACCATGAGTCAGCACAATATTGGCTGTTATATCCCTTGCTTCCGGATGGTTGATTACAGGTTCTTCATTCAATTGCAGTTGCCAAACATTATTATTGGTTTTTATTTTACTTTGTTTGAACTCCTGTTGCCCAATCAGGCTGGTACCCTGGTACGCCCTGGTACTAAAGTGCATACTACCATTTAACTCCCTTAGTAACGTTTTTGCCAAATCAGGCTGTACTTGTGCCATGGCCGGCCCTGCTACTAACATAGCAAGTGTTAAGGCCAGCATATATATTTTTAAGTTTGAAAGCATTCAAATAATTATTTATTGTTTAATTAATATCGTTTTTTATAGTGTCGCTACCTCTTTGATCAAATTTTCTCACCCGTATCAATTGCAGGAAGAACCAACTCGAAATTTATATTACCAGAATGTAATGCTTCAATGCTGATTTGACTACCCCTTTGGCAATACCTGAATATCTCCGTAGGCCGGCAGAGCATATCAGCCATGTTTTACCATACTCTTATTTGTTGCCTTCCACTTTTCACTATTTCAAATGGCCCCGGAGACGGATTGAGAACGTTTCGTTTCTGGCCAGAATAATCCTTTTCAATCCTTAGCTGAGAGCCATCTGTATTCTCGAACGGTAAATCGGGAATGATGGCTTTACCTAACAGTTGGCTTGTCACCAATTTTCTTTTTTGCTTGATTAGCCAATTTTTGTCCAAGGCTATTTCGAGATACATTTTTTCGTTTTCCGTTACCAACTTTGCACTGGCATCAAAATTTTCCTCTGCCAAAAAATTTGTTTCCACGGCATCTTTGTCCGGCACATTTTTTAGTTTCTCTTTTGCTTCTGGACTTATTTCTCCAAAGCTCCTTTTTTTATCTCCTGATACTGCCCTGACAGCACCCTTCACATAAACATTCCCATCGAAGATCACCGGTAATATGGCTTTCTTATATTCTCCTGCATCGCCCCCGTTCACAAATAAATTATTTATAAAATGAATATCGCCACCAGGATTGTCATGTAACCCGGCAACAAAAGTTGAATGTGGTTTCAGATAGGGCGTCAACCTGTTGTCGTAAGAAATCACGTTTATCTTACCCCCAAATATGTTATGCACGAATGCCGCGCCACTGGAGTTCATGTACAAGCTATTTTTTGAAAGTAATATATTGTTACTAATTAACATCGGCCCATGATCTACTTCTAAAAAAACATCCTGTTCGTTGTCGTCCATCAGGTTATTTTTTATTTGTACTCCCTGTGCCATCCAATCAAGCCAAATCCCCAAAACATTGTGGTAGATATGGTTGTTACGGATCTGCACATCAACAGCCCCATGAAATTTAATGCCGGCCATTTCAGCACCACTGAATAACCTTCGCACATGGATATCATGAATAGTATTGCCTTCAACAATGCTAAATGAACAGCCCATACTACCTACTACACCTCCCTGCTCACAATATGCAATGGTGTTATTGCGAACAATATGCCCTCCAACAGTGCCTTTATTCCATCCAAATGCCAATGCCCGGTTAATGGTGCCTACATACCCCAGTGCCGATTCGGTATTGTTATTATCCCACTTATCGCCGTATTTACCCAATGCAATGCCCACGCATTTTGAGTATTGGATTATATTATTCTCAATAATCCATCCTTTACTCCAGTGTGTGCCAACAAGTCCCATTTGCGCAGCTGTAGGTGGTGCCCAATTAGTAGCGGCTTGCTGCATGGTAAAACCGCGAACCGTGATGTAATTAATAAATGGTTTATCGGGATAAAAAACAGTTTGCCGTACATTGATCTCAACGGTTTCTTTGTTAGGGTCCACATTTTTAAACTGTGCCCATATTGTTGTTGAGGTTGAATCAACAGTTGCAAACCAAAGTGGCTTTTTTTCGTCTGCTGCTTTCATCACATCATCCTGTTTAATGGCCTCCATCAACCAGTCCCCATTCAGATACACTGCCCCGGTATGATAGTGACAGCCTTTGGGAGAATAATACCAATCGCCCCGGATTAAATCGCTGTAGGGATTAAATTTCCCAAAAAAACTATTCGGTATTTTTACCATCCAGGTATCATTACCGATTTTTTGCCAGCCTTTGATTATTTCCGAACCTTTAATCTCAACCTTCTCTCCTTTGGCTGCCTGGTAAATGATCCGCTCCAGTTCTGAATTGCCACCACGGGGAGGCGTAATCTGCTCCCGGTATACGCCTGCATGAACCGTGATCACATCGCCCGGCATGGCCACATTTGCGGCAGCTGATATAGTTTTAAATGGCTTTGACGCGCTTCCATCATTTGCATCGCTCCCATTTACCGATACATGATATTCCTTAGCAGAGACAACTAAAGTTGTAAATACCAATAAAATCAGCAATTTAAACTTCATCAATACCATCTTGTTTTTGCATATAATTCTTTTCAAATACAATGAGATTACATTAGTTTCCATTTCTCTTATTTAAGTTAATGCTAAATTTTTTATTCTATAAATCATTACTGCAATGTTTTTTGCGGACACCTTAGCTTAGCTATTGGGTTATGCAGTCCAAAATCCTCAGATGCCGACAGTAACTTTTCGATGCTGTTTTTACCATACTCTTATTCGTTGACGCTCATTTTCTTTGATTTCAAAAGGCCCGGCACAAGGACTCTTAGTGTCTCTTTCTATTCCCCAATAATCAGTATTGAAAAGAATAGTATTGCCAGTAATGTCGTCAAACGATTGTTCGGAAACCACTGCTGTTCCAAGCAATTTACTGGTAATCAGTTTGGGTTTTATTTTGTCTGACCATGACTTTTCTAAGTTCATAGTAAGATACCATTTCTCATTTTTTTCTTCTACTTCAATAGCTGGGTTATAGTCCGGTTTCTGTACAGGTTGTTGCTCATATTTTGAGGGATGGGCATCCATCAAATACACATTGCCCTCCATTTGCACCGGCAATACTGCATTATTGTAAGGCGACAGATCTGTTCTTCCTAAAAACACATTATTGTAAAACCGTGTATCACCACAGGGGTTATTATGAAAACCGGCAATTGCAGTTGAATGTGGTTTCAGAAAAGGCGTTAATCGTGGATCGGCATCATTAGTTTCCCAAAGTTTCCAAGCAATAAGATTGTGTACAAATGCTACCCCTTGCGATAACCTCACTTGTGCTTGTTGCGGCGAAAGAAATAAATTATTATCCACCAATACTGGCCCATGATCCACTTCCAAAGAAAAATCCTGTACATGGTTATCGTGCAAAAAGTTTTTTGTTACACGGGTTCCCTGTGCCATCCAGTCGAGCCATATTCCACCTTCTGTACGGTATATATGATTGTGGCTTATTTCAACATCAATAGCGGCATGTAGTTTTATTCCGGCCATTTCATAACCCCAAAATAGTTTTTGGTCAGCAATATCATGGATAGAATTTCCGGAGATGGTGCTGAAAACTACCCCCAGGCTGCCTGCAATACCTGCCTGGCCGCAATGGCTGATTTGATTGTTTCTTACCAAATGACTCCCAATATGTTCTTTATTCCATGAATGATCGAGTGCCCGTTCCGTTGTTTTGGTGAAGCCTTCTACCGATTCTGACTTATTATCCCATTCATCGCCATATTTACCAAGTGTAATACCAACACATTTTGAATAGCTGATATCATTATTTTCAATTATCCAGCCTTTACTCCAGTGTGTTCCAATTAAACCAATCTGTTCGGCCGTTGGAGGTGCCCATGGGGTAGCGGCCTGGCTCATCACAAAACCTGAAATTCTAATATAGTTGATACCCGTTTGCGATGGATAGAATACGGCTTGCCGAACATTGATCTCAACCATTTTTTCATTGGGATCCACATCAAAAAAATCAGCCCAAATCACTGTATTCTTTTCATCAACCTTGCAATACCAATGTGGAGCTTTGATGGTGGCTGAATCCAGTTGCTTTATCTTGTTAGTTTCTATTAAGGGGGTTCCGTTCAAGTACACTTCGCCGGTATGGCACCAACTTCCTTTTTCAAGCCAGTCGCCATGAATTGTATCGCGGTATGGATTAAATTTTCCAAAGAAACTATTGGGTATCGTAACCTGCCATATAGATGTGCCTAATCTTTTCCAACCTTTGATTATTTCAGAGCCCTTCACTTCAACTTTTTCGCCCTTAGCAGCTCTATACCAAATTCGTTCTTTCTCCGAGTTGCCACCACGGGGCGGTGCAACCTGCTCCCTATAAACACCGGCATGTACAATGATCACATCTCCGGGCATGGCCATTTTTGCAGCTGCCGAAATTGTTCTAAATGGTTTTGAGATGCTGCCATTATTTGCATCGCTCCCATTTACAGATACATGATATTCTTTAGCAGAGACAACTAAAGTTGTCAATACCAATAAAATCAGCAATTTAAGCTTCATCAATATCATCTTATTTTGAGTATAATTTCCTTTTAAACACCAATTTATGCACCATGATCATTAACTGTATCTTTCTTTTAATAGCTGCATCATATATGCATTTACTTCCCATTGATTAGTAATAGGTTGCTGAGTAAACGGCAATGAAACCATATAAGGAAATGGCCCAAACTCAGGTGTTATGGTTAATACTGCACCTTCAAGTTTTTTACGTTCCGCTACCTTGTCCCACCAGTTTAAATGCCTATTTAGTGCATACTGCCATTCAGGAACACGTGGATCAGGCACCTGTGGGCCTTCTTCATAGCCTACTCTGGCATGAATATGTTCTGTTCTTTCAATAGCCAATTGCATAGCACCCTGCTGATCTTCTAAAAACGACTCAGCTACGCAGACCCAATGAGATGCATCCAGTGTAATTCGTAAATCAGGCATCTTTTGGAGGTATTCTTTTGTAATATGTGCAGCAAATGAGAACTTATTCCGATGGGTTTCATGATACACTTTAATACCGGTATCTTGTGAGAATTTCTTTGCTGCGTTAATCAAAGCTGTGTTCTCTTCAAAAGTGAAAAAATCTTTACCGGTCTGCGAATTAATTATAAACGGTTTGTAGCCATTCATTTTCCACAGCCACGCGTTATAGGCATCATAATGCTTGTGGTAGTCTGCCTCGTTAGTGTCGTAATGTTGGGCTATTAACAACATATCTTCTTTCGCAGCTATGTTAAAGATCTCATCAATTATTGAGCTAGGTAAATTGCTTTGAATGGCATATTCTATGCCATCATATCCTTGTAATTTAGCTAGTTTGAAGAACTCCTCCGGCTTTATATTTTCGCATCCCCAACGTGGGCAAAAAAACTTCAATTCCATATAAGTTATAACTCTGTTTTAATTTTCAATGTTTCTGGCCTTAAGTAGGGCTTGTTCATATCTGAGATGCCTTTATAAGCATAAGGATCTTCGCCGGAAACTATCATAATATCTCTTAGATCCTCTGTCGGTTCAAATTTTCCGTCCTGATCCCATGGCAACATTGATTCTGCGCTCATGTAGTGATTAACCAATGCCGTACGAAAACTATCCGTAGTCTTATTTTTTAGAGAACTATGCAGGGTGTATCCATTAAAAAAAACAACTGAACCCTTTTTAACTTCAACCGGGATAATATTTTCCTTTGCAAAACCTGATACGTCGACCGTATCCACATCAGCATATTCATCGTTGCTATTGGGCACCCTTTTCATGATATAGCCGAGTTTGTTTGATCCCGGAATGAGCCATAAACAACCATTGTCAATGGTAGCGTTATCAATCGCAATCCAGACGCCTATTAATGACTTATCCCTGGTAGGAATGTAGTATTCATCCTGGTGCCAGGCCTGGCCTGCCTTACCCGGGGCTTTCACAAACAACATGGATTGCATACATTTCACATTAGGGCTTACAATTTTTGTAAGCACATCAATTACCCTTTCGTGATTTAGATATGCTTTAATCACCTCTGATATTTTATGTGGAAAATGTATCGCTACATACTTTTTAAGTATCTCATCGTTCGTTAAGTCGCCCGGATCTACCATCCCCTCCACATGCCCGCGGCTTCCCCTGAATATTTCTGCAGTTTCTATTCTCAATTCATTAATTTCGTCATCTGTCAGCAACTGTTCAGCAACCAGGTAACCATATTCTTTGTAAAAACTGATGTTGCCGGGCGATACCTTTGCACCCTTTATATACGCATATTCAAAATTCATGACAATCATTTTAATTATTTAATAAAAATGGATTCTATTTCTTCCAATGATCTGCCTTTAGTTTCCGGTACTTTAAAAATCATATATATAAAAGCGATCAAACAAAATACAGCATAACAAAACAGCGTATTTGAGGTGCCTAGCTGGCGGGTCATTACAGGAAACGTGTAGGTGACTACAAAATCAGCAAGCCATAAAGCAAGCGTTGCAACCGACATTGCGATACCCCGTACCTGGTTTGGAAAAATTTCAGAAAGGTATACCCACGTAACGGCGCCAAGTGTACATCCGAATGCTCCTACATATAGCAACATAAACCCGAGCACAACATAATTATCAAAATACCGGAAGTGAAAACAGAATGCAATAGCCATTAAAGACATACCCATTATTAAGCTTCCACTTAACAAGAATTTTTTCCTGCCTACCTTATCCACCAGGCCGATAGCAATAAAAGTTGCTATCACGTTCACAACACCTATACCGATAGTTTGCAATAAAGAAGATGCCGTGCTCAAACCTGTTTCTTTAAATATAACGGGCGCATAATAAAGGATGGAATTAATGCCGGTTACTTGCTGGAAAACTGCGATTAATATACCGATGAATAATACAGGGCGATAAGTCTTACTAAATAATAGTTTTAAACCTGAATCTTTTTCGCGTTTAAAAGTGTTATCAATTTCCTCGATTTCCTGATTAGCGGCTACACTACCTGATATTTTTGTCAATATTAATAATGCTTCCTGCTTAAAACCTTTTTTAACCAGCCAACGCGGTGTTTCAGGGACAAATAATAACATTACCAGGAATAAAAAAGAAGGAACAAGTTGTGATATAAACATATATCGCCAGTTGTTCTCACCAGCCCCTTCAAAAAGATAATTGGAAAAATAGGCCAGCAATATGCCAAGAACAATAGCCAACTGGTATAATGCTACCAATGTCCCACGTAATGAAGCAGGTGCGGTTTCAGCAATATACATTGGGGAAATCATTGCAGCTGCACCTACACCCAGCCCTCCGATCAAACGAAAGAGGACGAATAAAGTAAAATTTGATGCTAAACCAGATCCCAGACCAGAAAGGGCGAACAATACAGCACATATAATGAGCGTTAAACGCCTCCCATATTTATCAGCCAGTAGCCCTGCCATCATTGCACCCACAGCGCAACCAATCAGTATTGAACTAACCGCCCAGCCTAATGAATACCCATCCAGTCTAAAATAAGGCGTAATATAGGGTATAGCACCTGAAATAATAGCTGTATCAAACCCAAATAAGAGACCACCTAATGCGGCCACCATACTGATGAGAATAATAAATCTGGTGTTTATTATTTCTTCTTCTGAAGGGAGTTGTTTTGACGTTTTTAGAGCAGGCACTATAGCCATATCAACTAGATTAGTTTCGTTTGTTAAAGCACTATGATAATCGCTTCTCGTTTGGGCATGCTATACTTTCATATCAAAAAAATAAACTATTTTAATAAAAAAGATTAAAAAATATTAACTTATAACAAAAAATATAAAATACTATCAACCCATGAAGCCGCTTATTCAAAAGCTAACGTTGGATGAAAGTAGCTCTTTTCTTGCCCGGTCATAGTTTAACCGACGTAGGCTCACCTTCATAAGCTAATATTTTGTTGAAGCTAACTACTGAATCAATGGACCTGTACTCCTTTGGTAATTCCATTTTCATTAAAAGAATCTATAGTAAAATAGTAATCTGTATTTACGTCCAGGCTGCGAATAATTATAGACGTATCAGCGTAAACCTGATAGTTTAAATATAATTTATCACGTGCTATTCCATACCGAATATTATAGCCTAAAGCATTGGGGATTTTATCCCAACTAATTTTTACTGTTTTTCTATC
This sequence comes from Mucilaginibacter mallensis, assembly GCF_900105165.1. Classification (NCBI taxonomy): domain Bacteria; kingdom Pseudomonadati; phylum Bacteroidota; class Sphingobacteriia; order Sphingobacteriales; family Sphingobacteriaceae; genus Mucilaginibacter; species Mucilaginibacter mallensis. The sequence continues at coordinate 1,188,660 of NZ_LT629740.1, read as the reverse complement.
GGTCCCGCTTCTTTCAATGGTAAAGTTTTTTACTTGTTCGGGTAGCTTGCCTTTCCCTTTTCCAAAGACACGAAAACCGCTAAGTGCAAATGTTCCATCTGGCATATGATAGTTTGTAATTTTCACATACCGGGCATTGATAACTTTTGGTAATTCAATATAGTCGTGTGGCAGATCTTCGATATTATTGGATTTATCTATCAAGGTTTCCCAATGAATTTTATCATTAGAATATTGCACCACATATTGATATGCACTTTCATTATCTCTACCCAAAAGGTTGGTATTGTGATCGGCAAAATTGATTTGTAAGGCATACACATCGCATTGCTTTTCCAAATCCACACAAAGCCATTCACCTTTATTTCCCGATTTAGCGCTCCAATAGGTTCTGACATCTTCATCGACTGCATTTTTTGATGGCAGCGAATCAATTGCTGATGATGCTTCAACAGGTTTTTTATAAGATAGCAGCATCCAACCGGTAAATAAATCCCCGGCATTCATAAACTTTTTATTGGGTATATAGTGCGGATAATCGCCAAAGGCTGTATTGGTATACAGGGTAGCATCTTTGTCAAAACCGGACGGAAATAGACCCAACCGCCTTTCGAACATATGAATTTTAGAGATTGTCATGGTAGCTATATGCCAATAATTCCCATATACATCACAAAAAGTACTGCTATGCCCTGCTCCGGCAATGAAACCTTCTGGTTTGTAGGAAAACGGATTACTTTTTTGCAGCTTAAATGGTCCAAAGGGCAAATCTGACACATATACCACGTCGGCATAGCTCTTAAACTGGGTGCCTGGTGTAGCATATTGCAAATAATACTTTCCATGGTATTTGTTCATCCACGAGCCCTCTACCCAGGGAGCGTTTACGGCATTTTCGTTATAGTCGCCCGTATTATCCCAACCATGTTCTTTATTATTCCCGTAAATAGTAGCAACTGGTTTCCCAATCGGGTTTAATTTATTTTTTAAATCTAATTCAACAGCATACAGCGGTTCTTTATTTGAACAACCATAATACAAATACATTCTTCTGTCATCATCAAAAAACAAACAAGGATCTGTTAATCCTATTGGAAAATCGTCATTAACAACTTCCCACTTACCAGATTTCGGATCGGTGGTTTTGTAAATTTTTATATGACCGCCTGATGCCATAAAATAAATTTCATTATCCACTATTACGGTGGTTGGCGCATAGTCTTCTAATGGAAGATCTTTTGTGGTGATTAAATCCCAATTCAACAGATCTTTTGAATGCCAATAGCCACCTGACTTTGAAGCAAATAAATAATATTCATTTTTAAACATGATCATGGTTGGATCAGCAGCTTCCCTTCGTGAAGGCATGCTCAAACTATATCGATAATCCAGATTCAATGGGTTACAATAGGTATGCTGACTGTAAGCCGTGGCAAAAACGTGTATAAAAACAATAATGGCAATTAACCTTTTCATATTTAATTAATATCGCAGCTTAACTTAGTTGATAATTATCTGTTTATAAACTACTTTGCCCCCCATGTGGGCTTGCGCATCCGGCTGACTGCCGCCAACACTTATCATCACCTTCCCTGCCAACTCTTTAGCGTTACCATCGTCATCAATCAATGATAAATCTTCCGGGGTTAGCTCAAACTGGATTATTTTACTTTGTCCCGCTTTAATAAATGTTCGTTCAAATCCCTTTAATGCTCTTATGGGTGTTTTAACCTTTAAGCCTGAATGTGACAAGTATAATTCGGAAACTTCTTCACCGTCTCTCTTACCTGTATTTGTAACCTTAACGCTAACCAGTATTTTTTTACCTATGTTTATTGTAGCCGGAATTGTCAGCTCGCCGTACTTAAAGTTTGTATAACTTAACCCGTAGCCAAAGGCATAAAGCGGCGTACCTTTAAAATACCGGTAAGTACGGTTACTCATGGAGTAATCGGTGAATGAGGGTAAATCTTTATCGCTTCTATAAAATGTAACAGGGAGCCTTCCGGCAGGGTTATAATCACCAAAAATCACATCAGCAATTGCTGTACCCGCGTCCTGCCCGCCATACCAGGCATTTAAAATAGCCGGTATGTGTTCTGCTTCCCATGGTATAGCTAACGCTGAGCCGGTCATCATTACAAAAACTACGGGTTTCCCTATGGCATTCAATTCTTTAAGTAATTGGGTCTGCACTTCGGGCAAAGCTATCGAGGTACGGTCGCCACCGCTAAAGCCAGCCTGTTTTACGCTCATTTCCTCGCCTTCTAGCTGCGGTGATATACCACCTATATAAATTATAGCGTCCGCATCTTTTACGCTGTCAATCACGGCCCTAAAATCAGGAACAACTCCAGGGTTACCAACAAAATCAGTTCCCTTTACATAAACTACCTCTGTAGCCTCACCTAATTTTGCCTTGATACCCTGCAACGCAGTAACCAGTTTGCTTGGCATACCATTGTAATTACCCAATATGCTCTCCCCATTATCGGCATTGGGGCCAACAACCGCAATCTTTTTTAAATGCTTGCTTAAAGGCAGTACATTATTTTGATTTTTTAAAAGAACTATTGATTGCCTCGCCATTTTTAATGCTTGCGCATGATGTTCAGCACTCTCCAGCACATTGGTGGTGATTTGTGCATATTTAACCATCTCGGGCGGGTCAAACATTCCTAAACGGAAGCGAATGGTAAACAATCGTTTAACCGATATATCTAATTGCTGCTCTGTTAATTTGCCATCTTTTACTGCGGCTACCAGCGTTTTATAAGTTACATTGCCGCACTCTACATCCGTGCCGTGCAATACGGCATCTGCTGCTGCACTTTCTGCATCCTTTGATGTTTTATGCCGTTGATAAAAATCATCAATAGCGCCACAATCAGAAGTTACATAACCTTTAAAACCCCATTCATTACGTAAGATATTATTCATCAGCAAATCATTACCGCAGCATGGCTGACCTTTAAAAGCATTATAAGCACACATTACGCCGGCAACCTTTGCATTTACAACAAGGTTTTTAAAAGCAGGCAGGTAAGTATCCCAAAGGTCATAATCGCTTATTTCGGCATCAAATTCATGCCTTGACGATTCGGGGCCGCTATGAATAGCGTAATGCTTTGCACAAGCTGCAGCTTTAAGGTATTTGGGATCGTTACCCTGTAAACCGGTAACAAATGCCTTACCCATTGTCCCCGTTAAATATGGGTCTTCGCCATAAGTTTCCTGCCCACGCCCCCACCTTGGATCTCTGAATATATTGATATTGGGTGTCCAGTAGGTTAGGCCCAGGTAAATATTCCGGTTACCTGTTTTAATGCTTTCATTATTAATAGCCCGTCCTTCATCGGCGGTATAATCGGCCATTTGGTGGAGTGAGTTTTTATCCCAGGTGGCCGCCATGCCAATGGCCTGCGGATAAACAGTTACCTTAAATGACGTGCGAGCCACACCATGCAAGCATTCGTTCCACCAGTTATAGGCGGGTATGCCCAAACGCTCAATAGCAGGCGCTGAATTTAGCATCTGGCCCACCTTTTCTTCGAGCGTTAAACGCGAAACCAGGTCATTAACCCGTTTATCAATTGATAACGAGGGATTTTGAAAATCATACGAATATTTTTTGTTCCTTTCCGGCGTTAAGGATGAAAAAACGCACGCTATAAATAACAAAATCAAGAATCGATTATTGATTAAATGTTTCATTGTGGAATTATTTAAAATGTTAGATCGGACTTTTTAGCATAGTACATGATAGTGTTATCCATATATAAAAATCCCTTTTTTCTTATTTACTCGTGATTGCCATTGCCGTACTAACCAAACCAGCGCTTTCCGCTTTTACCACAATCTTGCCTGTCTGTCCTTTCTTCGCTTTTACAATCACCAATGCCATTCCATTAAAGGCCGGCCGCTCATGGCTTTGAAAGGATACGAAACTGGTGGCATCACCATTGTCAGTTGCTACAATTTCGCCCGGCCCTGCTACAGAAAATTTAATTAAGGGATGGGAACGGGGCACCATCAATCCGTCTTTATCGGTTACCTTAACTGTAATATAAGACAGGTCAGCTCCATCTGCTTTTATAACTGTACGGTCGGCAGAAAGGGTTAGCCTTGCCGCTTCGCCTGTTGTTTTCACTACATCTGTGGCCCATTGTTTCCCATTTTTATAACAAACCACTTTCAGCTCACCGGGTGCATATTTTACACTATCCCAAACCAGGCGGAAATCTTTTCCCGGTATTTTAGTTTTGCGCCCAAGGCTCTTTCCGTTCAAAAATAATTCCGCCTCGTCACCTGAGGTGTAAACATTAACAGGGGTTATTTTCCCAATCCGCTCCGGCCAGTTCCAATGTGGCAGGATATGCGCCATTGGGTAATCAGGTCTCCAATGTGATTGATAAAGGTAAAAGCGGTCTTTGGGGAAACCAGCCAAATCTACGATACCAAAATAACTGCTCCGGGATGGTGGGTTCTTTTTACGAAGCTCATCAAGCTTTGCCGCCAGTTCTTTTCGCTTTTCAGGATCATTGCGGAAATTTTGCAAATTAGTTTCATCCGAATTATAAGGTGTTGGCTCGCCTATATAATCAAAACCTGTCCATACAAATTCACCTAATAGATGCGGATATTTGGCGTTGGTGCGAAACTGTTCATCAGGAGAGCAGCCCCAACCCGGATAGGCATTATCATAAGAAGATATTTGCCAGTTCTGGTAATCATTTCCAAAGAAATATTCGCCACGCGACGATACGCAGGACGATGTTTCACTGCCCATGGTTGGCTTGTTCTTATACCGTGGGTCGGCATCCCATTTGGCTTGCTGGTTGAAAAAATAATTCACCCCCATAAGATCTAAAGCTTCCACTGCACCAGATTCACGTCCCCCATCAGGATCGTTATAGCCATTGGAAATAGGCCGGGTGGGATCTTCCCCCCGAACAACATCGGCCAAATGCTTGGTCATTTCCACATTGCGCTGATCCATCACCTCATTGCCGATTGACCAGATGAACACGGAAGGATGGTTTTCGTCACGGTGTACCATAGCTTTCAGGTCCCTTACGTTCCATTCGTCATAAAGCTTGTTATAGTCCAATTCTCTTTTGCCATGCTTCCAGCAGTCAAAGGCTTCATCCCAAACCAGGAACCCCATCTGGTCAGCCAGTTCGAGCAATTCAGGGGCCGGAGGATTGTGTGAGGTACGCAACGCGTTGCACCCCATCGTTTTCAGAATGGTCAATTCCCGGCGCAATGCACTGGTATTGATGGCAGCACCTAAAGCGCCTAAATCATGATGGTTGCAGGTTCCCTGGATTTCAATCCTACGGCCGTTCAGTAGAAAACCTCTGTCGGCAATAAATTCAATAGTGCGGATACCAAATGGCGTATTGTAAGTATCAACCACCTTACCATTTACACTTACGGTAGTTTGTGCCATATATCGATTGGGCGAAATAATATCCCAGCGTTTGGGATCTTTAACGATGGCCTGTATGGTGGTCGTTGTATTCGTGTCGGCTTCAATTTTTATAATTGATTTGTTGAAAAGCGCAACTTTTGCTCCCGGCTTATTATGGCTGTCCAGTTCAAACACAGCCGTTTGAACACTTGCTTCTACTGGTAATTTGCTTTGATTATCAATAGTCACCGCCATTTTAACTGTTGCCGAGGCATCTGAAATTGTAGGAGTAGTAATATAAGTACCCCAATTAGCAACATGTACCGGGTTGGTTTTCACCAGCCACACATGGCGGTAAATACCGGCACCGGGATACCAGCGCGAATCCCAGTTTTCGGTATCAAGCCGAACAGCCAGTATATTTTCTTTTCCAACCTTGATATAAGGCGTTAAATCCATGCGGAACGAATTATAGCCATATGGCCATGTGCCCACATAATGACCATTGAGGTAAATTTTGGCGTTGGCCATGGCGCCATCAAAATCCACAAAAATTTGCTGGCCCGCGTCTGCAGCCGGAACTGTAAAATGTTTCCGGTACCAGCCTATTCCTTTCCAGGGTAGTTTACCTGTTCCGCCTTCCAGGTCAATTCTGAAAGGACCGGTAATCGCCCAGTCATGGGGCAGACTTAGTTTTTGCCAGGCGTTATCATTATAGGTGGTACTTTCCGCATTTTGAGGCTCTTCAATTCTTGAACCATCCGGCTGCAAGCCATACCGGATAAATAACCAGCTATCATCAAATGAATGGGTGTCTGTAGCACCCATCCTTATAATGGCTTTATCTTGTGAAAATGATGATGTAGTTATCATTAAACCCAGAATAAACAGGATGGCTATGTTCAAAGAAAATAAGCGCTTTATTGAATTCATTTTGTTTATATTTTATATAGTTCTTAAAATTACATTAATAAGTGGGCTACGTTAATAGAGCGTAATACCCAAACATTAATGATTAGAAACAACATCGTTCTTAAATCTTAATTGCCATTTTATGATCTGACTCTTTTTAGTTTTAATAACTACTCTCATCCACCCCTTTTCTGTTTGAGGTAAAACTTCAATCGTTGCTTCTCCGTTATTTTGAATAATTGTTGCTGCATCTAATTTCCATTTCCCCCCATCGTTCAGGCCTGCAATGCGCAGTTCATATTTGTCGCTACCAATTATTTTGCTGGTTCCTGACAGTGTTCCTGTTTTCCATTCTTCTTTCATTAAATCAATCATGCCTTGTGTAACATGCTGCGAAGTTGAAACAATAACCGGATGATTTGATTTGGCACGCACCGCTATTACCCGGCACGATTCAGAAGCGAGTTCATATGCAAACGAGCCATAAATATTGGGCAGAGGTTTGTTTGCCCAGAAATCAAAAGCATGATAGAGGGTTTTATTGCTTAATCCTGCCCAACTTAAAGAGCAACCAATATTTTGAGAAGCTGTATCCCAATTGAATAAGCCAATTACATTTCGCGGCGTACCAGTTTTTTTATCTGTTGCAAGCCAGATTGAAGGAAGCATTTTATCAAAAGCATCAACCGGCCGTGCAATTCCAGTATGTGAAGCCATACAACGCTTCATAATTTCAATCCTATCATTGGGTAAGTCAGGAAGCCAGTCGCTGCTCAGGAAAAATTGACTGGAAACTGCAACAAACGAAGGTAATAACCGGGCTCTGGTAAGAGAACCAATCCCAGTACTTGCACCATCTGCCGTTGAGGCACCTTTCTCCCTCAACATAGAAGGATCCGGATCGTTCCACCAAACTCTTCCATTTAAAAAATAGAGCCGGGAAGCACGGATTGCACCGGTACGAATACTTTGCCCATCATGATTGAAATCTGGCCCGATACGCATGGAATTAACCAGGCCCATAGAGGCACCGAACGACCGCATATTCTGGCTTGCACAACATCCGGAAAAAAACACATCATCGCCAACTGCATTTCTCAAAACTTTCAGTCCATCCCTAAATGCTTCAATCTGTGTTTTAAGCGGATTGAATAAGGGTTTGTTATTGCCGATACTGTCGTTTTTATATCCATCATTGATGTAAACCTGCTCTGTAACAGTGCCTGTCCATAAGCCATCCATTTTGAAATAATTATAGCCCCAATTGTGCATGGTTTTGGCAACATAGGCAATATGGTTTTGTACATCAGGGTTAGTAAGATCGAGAGAAGTCCCTCCCCATGTAGTTTCATAAGGTTTCCCATTTTTGCGGTATGCAAACCAATTCTGCCGGTCCTTGTATTCAGGGTCCTGATGATTACGGGCAAAAGGCATCCACCATATTCCGGCTGTCAATCCTTCTTTTTTAATGGCAAGTGCAGTGGTTGTCATCCCGTTTGGATAGCCTCCCTTAGGGTCAACACGGTCGAAACCGCGATGAGGGCCATTGTATTGTCCACCAGCCTGCCATTGGTCATCTATTTGAAGAACGCCAAGTCCAAAAGGCTTCAGGTTATCTTTGATAAATTTCGCCAATTCAATGGTGGATGATTCGCTACCGGCACCTCCGTTTTTTTCGGAGTACCATGTGCAATAAACAGCACTACGGGGTTTTAGTCTGATGTTTTGTTGCTTTGCAATTGCATTGGCAAATTGCTCTTCGCCTAAACGGGCATCATCGAAATAACCGATGAGCAATGTTTCAGTAGCTTCGCTTTTCCCGGCAGGCAAAAGAAGATGTCCGTAATCAATTTGAGTTTTTATTTCAACCAGATTATTATCGATGCCTGAAAATACTACACCACTACCCTTTTCATTGGTCAGCCAGCCTGTGACCACCCCATTTCGGGTGGCAGGATCAACGGTTGTAAGAAACACATAACTGCCAGGGTTCTTATCTGGAGCAAGCAATCCACCGGTCCCCAGCGTTTTTAGCTGAGTTGCCGGTTTTCCAAGATCTACCTTAAAAGAAACCGGGTTCAGCTTTGCAATGTTAATAATGCTATCTCCCGTATTTTTTATTTGTTGATTGATAAAAAGAAAAGGTTGTAAAGAATACAAGATAAAAGAAACAGATGAGCCGCTTGCATTACTTACAATTAAAGCTTGTCCCTTACCAAATACCGGATCAACAACATCTCCCTTGCTGATTTTACTAAAATCAATATTCGGAACAAGATCTTTCACAATCATTTTTCCAGCAGACTTCGAAGTCACATTAAAACAATGGGCTTCGGGGTTAAAGGCCACAGTCAAATATGAATTGCTGATACGATTGTTATGCTGATTCACCCTGGGAATGCCGATTTCGGCCGCGGCAGCTCGTTGGTGAACATTAAACGTCAGGTAGAAAAAAGCGAATATTGACGATAAAAGCAAAAAAGGTCTATTCATTTTATTTTTAATTACTGTATATTTTATAGGTTAAATGCAACATATACAATGGATTGACGCTATAGCCTTCGGAAAAACAATAAATAATTTAAAAGACAAGCCGCTCATAATCTTCATTTAAAACGAGATGATACAATCTCCTTAACCTGACCATTTATCCGAAGCTTAACCTTTACAGGCTTTTCAGAATAAACTTGATAAGTGATCACTTTGCCATTAAGCCATTTACAATTAACTGTAAATCCACCACGTGCTTTAAGCCCATTAAAGGATCCTTCGGCAGCCCATTCTTTTGGAATGGCCGGTAATAATTGTATTTCTCCATTTTGACTCTGCAAAAGCATTTCTGCTATAGCCCCGGTAATACCAAAGTTTCCATCCATCTGAAACGGAGGATGATTTGTGAAAAGGTTTGGCAATGTATTATAGGTAAGTAATCCCCTGATCATCATACCTGCTTTTTCGCCTTCTCCTAATCGGGCCCAAAGCGCGCACCGCCAGGGCCATGTCCATGAACGGCGACTGTCTCCAACTGTTGATTCGACCGTAAAAGGAGTATTTATATTTTTTCCATAATTACCACTTCGACTCCTCAATGAGATAATAGCAGCCTTTGCCAGTTCCGGTGTTTTGATCATATTGATTTGACGACCAGGGTAAACCGCGAAGAGGTGCGATGTATGACGGTGCTGATCATCCGGGTCATCCCTATCGGTCTGCCATTCTTGTAATTGCCCCCATTTACCAATCTTATTTGGCGCAAGATGGGCTTGCATGGTTGCCACTTTAATTTGATAATCCCGATCAATGTTCAATGCTGCCGACGCGTCAAGATAATTTTGAAAGAGATCCCATACCAATTGCTGGTCGTGCATCACCCCATCTTCCCTTGGACCATGTTCAGGCGACCATCCATTGGGAACCATCAATGTTCCGTCGGGCATTACCTTCAAACGATCTTCCCAATACTCGCAAATTTCTTTCAGTATGGGATAAGCAGTATTTTTCAGGTAAACCGTATCATTTGTAAATGCCCAATGTTCAAAAACATGATGTGCATACCAGGCACTTGAAGGTATATTCCATTCCCAGCCATTTCCGCCAAAAATATTTTGACTGGTACGGGCCGTCCAACCCCGGGTCTTTTCTCCGAATGCTTTACGTGTTGCAATCCGGCAAGGCTCTTCCGCCGCAACTATAAAATCGATCAAAGGGATATGGCACTCAGACAGGTTAGTAGATTCTGCAGCCCAATAATTCATTTGAATGTTGATATTATTGTGATAATCACTAGCCCACGCCGGTGTGTTACTATTATTCCATAAGCCCTGCAAATTGGCAGGCAGCCCTCCCGGTCGGGACGAGCTTACCAGGAGATAACGTCCGTATTGAAACATAGTTTCCTCCAAATCCGGATCCTGGCCACCGGCCGCATATTTTTTCAAACGAATATCTGTAGGCATTGCGCTGATATCTGCCGCTGTTTTTCCAACATCAATAGTAGCAGCTGTAGTAAGGCGGGTAATATCATTAATATGCCGTGCTTTCAGTTTCTGAAACCCCAATTGTTGTGCATTGCGTGCTTCTTTTTCAATTATTGACATCGGGTCAGCACCGCGCCATCCTGCATTATAATCAGGTTTATAATTAGTGCGTGCATCTAAATAGATAATAATCGTATTGCAGTTTTTAAACACCAGCCTATCCCCTTCAACATAAACCTCACCGCCCTCATGTTCAAAGTTCAACTTTGCAGCGTACTTTAGTTTATTTGGCATCTCACTTGCAAAGCTTATCCCATCCTTATTTGTTATGCTAATTGCTCCCTGTGCCGAAGTCATTGAAATGCTTCCGGATAGTGCAGCTTTTTCACTCGCTGTATATTTAAAAACAATCACTTGGTCGGGATGACTGGCAAATGCCTCGCGAAAAAACCTGACCCCGTTTATTTTAAACGATGTAGTATGAATACCTGTAGTGATATTTAAAGACCGCTCATATTCTGTAGCAACATCAACATGGTTAAAATCTACAACAAACTCGCCAAAATTGCGGTACGAACCAAATCCATGATCCCCGGTTTCATAGTCACCATCCCAATTATTGTCACCACTCCAAAGGCTTTGTTCATTAAATTGAATGCGCTCCGTCTTGATCCCGCCAAACAACATAGCCCCCATACGGCCATTACCTATGGGCAAAGCTTCTGCATCCCATTTTTCAGCGGGGTGGTTATACCATAGCTTCAACTGCTGAACAGGGACACCTGCTTTAGCTATGTTAAATACTAATAATGCCGAAACAGCAAGCAATATTTTAAATTTGATCATTTCGTTAGGAATTCAGTATTAGTTATAATCATTTCCATTTTTTGAGTAATACTCATGATGGTTTCATTTTTTATTATCACTCTATTACCAGCCATGTATAACTTTCCGGTTCAATGGTTACAGGCAATTCTATTTCATAATTCCTGTCAAGGCTATATTTCCTGGCTAAGTTATCTTTTTCTCTTACAGAAGCAATTGTGGTTAGGCCGGTATAATACAATGGCAGCTTTATCGTCCTGGTAATTTTTTCTTTTGTTGGATTGAACAACATAACAAGGCCTTTTTGTTTTAAATGAGCGTTTACATGAATAATTCCATCCCAATCTCTTCCATCGGCGCGCCTGAGGTGTATAATGTCTGAATTAAGGATATCCCTGTATTGCTTATACCATGCTATAGTTTGGGTTACCAGTTGTTTTGTTTTTTCGGTATCGTACAAACGCGGCCCCCTGTAACAGGCTTGTATGCCTGCGCCATAGTATTGCATCATTAATTGTTCGTAATCTTTCAAGTGGTTTGCAAGCGGCTCTAATACGGCGTCTTCACCACCGCCCTGGTAACGGGTGAGCGGTACAAAGCCCCAAACCATTGAGGGGTTTTCTTCCCAGGTTGCATCAAAAATATTCTGACGGTTCAGTACCCTTTGCTGCTCGCGTGACAATGAAAAATTAACCTCACGATATCCCAACGCAATTTTGTTTGTCCCGTCAAGCAAATACCAGTCAGGGGCGTTCACATAAATGCCATGTTCATTGCACCAATGATATAGTCCTTTTTGTAATTCGATCTGTTTCCACTGAGAATCGCCTAAACCTGAATGGCCCGGGTGTGTGGTTGAGGCACAAAGATCACCCGGGTATGGGCCATCATTTTCGAAAATATCAAAACCTGTATTTTCAAGAAAATATTTCAGCTTGTTAATGTAGGCTAATCCCCAATTACTTCCCATACATGGGGCATTCCCAAATTCAGCCGCAACATCGGGCTTACCTGTAACCGGATCAATAACATCATCACTATCGCTAATACGACGGGAACTAAATAATGAATAGCCGCCAATTTTGATCCCTTTTTGATGGGCCAGTTGTGCCAATTGTTTCCATTTCTTAATATTTGCAGCTGTTGTATCTTCCATATCGCAATGGCTGCCAAAGCTGAGTATCAATGCTTCATAGCCGGTTGCAGCGCATTGTTCTATAGCACTTTTCACTTGTTCATCATTATGGCTCACCAGGTGCATAAATATAGGGTTCTCTGCCGTCCAGGGGGCTACCGTAGTGTACATTTTCCTTATGGCAAGCCCACGCCTTTCCCTGTCATAGCTATCCATCAATAATTCGTGGGTGCGAACAGAGTTGAAAACTTCATTTGGCTGCAATTTAATACTCGTAACCTTTTCAGGATATACCTCCAACAGGCAGGGTGTTTCATAATTATAATTTACCTGTGATGTGTAAACCGAATCCGCTTTCCAATGAGTGGTCTGGTCGCTAAGATCATAACGCATCGAATTGTTAAATGCGTAATTGGTTTCTATATAAATGCCATGTTGCTTTTGCATTTGCTCCGGGGTGCCTACTACAGCACTTTCCTCTTCAACCAAACCCAGTATCTCATTAATGGCCCTGTTTATAATTATTGAATGATTACTGTTGTTAGTTACAGACAATGACTTTACAATCAAAGGGATCCCATCGTACAATTCGTAATGAACGGCTACATCAATACCTTTTAATGAATTCGACTGAAAATTCAGTGTAAGCACCTTCCCGGTGGCTTTTTTAATATTGCCAGCCCAAAATGTTTGTTTCCATTTGATATATGGTTGAATTTCGGATACCGAATATGACTTAAACTGAAAGTCATATTCATTTGCAGTAAAGGCGTCAATCCATTCAGGCAACAGGTAAGCCTGTTCCTTTTGGCCATATAAACCTCCTATATTGATCTTCTTTCCGTCAATAGTTAATACCGCTTCGGGTTTTACATTACGTAATAATTGTTGCCCGCTGCTTAGGTTTTCGTAGCTGATACATGCTATATTGGGTTGTATCCGAAAAACTCTTTTCAGCAAGCCATTTGATAGAATGATATCTTTCCCATCTGCTGATTTTTTTATAGAAGCGATATATCCCTTATTGTTGATAAGCCAATCTTTCGCTTGTTTTTCATTGACTGTTTGGCCCTTACCAAACAAAGCGATGAAAATCAAAGTAAAAAAGAGAAAGGATTTTTTAATATTCATTAGTTTTTAAATTTAAGTTTTAGATATTTCTTTTATGCGTTAAATAAAAACAAGCATTTTTTTACCATTTACCAACCTTTTCCGGTTCGCCAACCGATTTAAACTCAATATCAAGACTTGGTGATTGGTCTCCACTGAATTCACTCGTCGCTACAATTTCATTATTCCCACTTCCACAAACAGGAATTTTATCACTGCTGATCACGCTTAGTTTGTTCCATGTTTTATCGCATAAATAAACTTTTTTCCCATCACAACATACACGATCACCCGCCTTTAATGGTGCATTTAACGTAATGGTTTGATAATCGTTAATCTTGAATTGAAAATACGAAACAGTTGCAGTTAAATCATTACCAACAGCCTTAAGAGTAATATAAAACTGTAATGGTTGTTCCTGATAGGGGTTATTAACTATAAATTTAGAGGTAACGGGTTCACCTGTTTGTACCATTCTAAACTTGTGATGATAGCCACGGTTAAGCTTCACAGGATAAAGCTCCCATTTGTTTTTATCTCTTTTTTCGAGGTGAAACTCGTTCTTCGGGTTTTTCATCCTTTCTATTTGTTCTGCAGTGAAAGCATTGGCTCTCCTGGCGTTCTGCCATTCCCTTATCGCTTCAAATAACTGCTCTTTATACCCGTTCTTTTCAATATTCTCATCAACCCGTAACAGATATCCGGCATTAAATGCTGCACTTCTAGCCTGTATCCATTCCACCTCTTCGGGCCTAAACTCGGGGCTTAACGTGAACCACCCAAGCATACCCGGCATCAGGTTCCTGTCAAAATATCGTTGGTTTTCAATTCTATAATTCACCTGGCTCTCCCTTAGTGCATTATACCATGGTTCGCCCCAATTCATAAATGCATAAATGTGCCAATAGTAATGAAAAGTGCTCGCACCACAGGTAAGCGGGTACCTATCAAGGTTTTTGTACCATAGATCTATAAAACGTGCTGATCCATAACTTTCATGCCCGGTTGGTGACACTCCACCAAACCCGTCAAAATCCATTAAGTCGATCCCTGTTTCATTACAAACCTGGGCTAATCGTTTTGAATAGGCGTCCTGAAGGTTGATATCAGGAAAAAAACCGCTATAATCATCATTAGTTAATTTATCAATGGCAGATCCAACGGTATGAGCAATTGCAAGAGTACCATATTGTGCTCTCTTGCAATCAATAAGCCTCCAGGGTTCATCTGTTGAAACTTTTAAATAATTAACTAACTCCTTACCAATCTTAACGGTATGTGTATTTCCTGTATTTTTAAAATAAGTTGGATCTTTTATAAATACAACATCATCATCTTTACCCAGATCTTTTGCCAAAACTGTACTCCCTGTTTTACACAAGCTATCGCTGGGTACGGGAGTAACATAAGCATCATTTTTGGTTGTGAACATGGTAAGTGTATGCACGCCAAGCGAAATCCCCTCTTTTCTTGCTGCATCTGTGGCTTTCCGAATATCCTCAGCCCCTTTAGGAAACCTTGGGGTTGCAAGGCCAAAATGCCCCCATGTTTGAAAAACATCGCCCATATGAACCAATTTGAACCCACAGGCTTTCGCATATTTTATACTTAATGCAGGATCTCCTTCATTTAATAGATATGCCTCACCAGGTATGGTTGACTTTTTGATCCATACCCCATTCAGCATAGGATGAGGAAGTCTTTCTCCTTGTTCTATTTTCCCAATTACGTCCAAAGCCGAGGGTGCAGAACAACCAAACATTGCAATTGCAGAGCCGGCAAAATCTACATCTATCGGTTCAACGTATTGTGAGTAGTTTTTATCTCCCTGTTTAGATTGAATTACCCTTGCGATTCTCCTGTCTCTGGAAAATAAGCGTAACTCACTTCCATAAGGTTTCTTTACTGCGGCACTACCGCGGTATAACCGCACATACTCCGGCATATCTCCAGTAACATTTACATTCACTTCAACTTTCTGCCCTATTTTATCTTTAAGCGAATCAGGCAACTGCTGACCGGGAAGCGGTTCAATAACGCCACCGCTATCGTCTCTGTCGGGTACACCTTCAATGGTGTTGATATTCAGCGCCTGTAAACCGATCGCAAATTTCTGATCACGAACAACGCAAACTGTTTCACCGATTTTTTCATTGATTATAGTTGGATATGGCCCCCATACAACAGCTTGAATACCGTTGCGCGGCTCCAGAGATAACAATTCAAAACGAAGATAATCTCCTTTTGAATCGATACGGATAGTAGCCAATGAGCCATTCTGATATTTTATAAAATATTCACCTGCTTTTTTTGAATTCTGCTGAAATGAAACAGGTAAAATATAAGTGGAATCCTTATAAAGCGAAAGTAAAGGAACCGGTTTTATTGAAGGAAAATACTCATGAGAAGTTTTCTTATCAACAAAGCTATTGACAAATCCTTTACTATCTATCCCAACTTTAAAGTAAGTTGTTTCAAAAGCCGTTTTTTCTATGGTACCAGAAGTAAGCGTAAAAAATAGCACTATAGAAATCCATAGTATATTGTTTTTCATTGGTTTATTAATTTAATTTTTTTCTGTTTCACATTTTCACTCAATACCCATTTTGAATGTCCCGATGCAAGGTTTGCAAATAAATATCTTTCTCGTTTTTTACTTCAAACAACTTCCAGGTATCATTATCTATCTCTTCCAAATGAAACTGACGGGCCTCATCTGCTAGTATTTTTTTAACAGGATTAGTAAAGCTATTGGCTGCTCTTGCATTTTCCCAGGTTTTAATGGCCCGAAAAATTTGATATTTCTGTGGACAGCGTTCTATTGATTCTTGAGATAGGTTCATCATGTAGGTTACTCCCACGCCTACTGAGATGGCTTGCAAATTTTCCCATTCCCGCACTGTTGAATTTGGACGAAGCGGCTCTGTAATTCCAAAAGTAGAAGGGAAAAAATTTGAAAAACACATATTTCTAACATCCTTTCCTTCTATTGCCCATTTTCGGTCTTTTATCAAATACATATTTGTACCACCTCCTACATTCAATACACTTTGATAATGCCATCCGCCTTCTGACAGTGATGCCCCCATTACCCGTTGATAGGGAATGCCTAGTTTTGCTGATTGCTCAAAAAACCTTTTGAAAAATCTTTTGTAAGCATAGTTGCCATGCCCCTGATAAAGGAATCCTTCTTCGCCATCAAAATCAACATAAGCCATACCGTTCACCTTGGAAAGCTGTGCATAATAATCAGCCATTTTATCTTGCAAAAACATATCAGGAACTAAGCCACCATAGCAATTAGTTTGCAGTTTATACACCACGTCGCCGCTCTGATGTGCGGTTGCAGTTGTTTTCCAAAAACCCCTCTTTATATGTTGAAGAGTGTAAGGTTTGGTAGCTGATACTCCTTTATAATAAATTAATTCATTTCCTATTCTTATGATATTGGTGGGATGCCCTTCCCAACCACCGTATTCATTCATATACTGCTGATCATTAATCACAATGTTGGTATCATTGGCACTAATGTTATTGCTAAGCTTTTTTTTCAGCAAAATACATAAGCTATCATTAGGCACCGGGCTCACATCGCTGCTAACATGGCTTTGCAAAAAATTATTCAGCGTATGCAATCCAAATAAAATTCCATTTTTATTGGTTTGATCTGTAAATACTTTAATTGTAGTTTTTCCGGTAGAAAATGGGATCATCCAATTAATATGCCCATAATTGGCGCGATTGGGATAAAACTCGCCCAAACCTTCTGCCTGTATGGCTTTAAAGCCGAGTTGCCTGGTATACGTTAAACAACTGTCATAGCCCCCGAACCATGCCACATCCGGAACGAATCGTGCAGGATCTTTTATCCATTTTCCATTCACTTTCGGGTAAGGTAATTTTTCATTCACAACAACATTTTCCAAAACGCTCAATGCTTTATCATCGGGAGCTCCCCACAAAGCAATAGAAGAACCTATGAAATCTAAATCAGGAATGGCCTGGACCATTTGATGAGTGGGATAGTTCGCCGGCATCAACGGCATTAAAGAAAAATTAATCATTTTTTCTACCCGTCTGTCCGAAGCATGATAAGCTAAACTAATTTGCCCTTTATTATCAATAAAAGCAGTGTTACCTGCTAAAATCCTGTAATATTCTTCGGGATGCGAAAAAAAAGCAACATCGTTGATGCCATTACCCCCCAAACTAAACATCTGGCCCTCGCGCAAGCTATCGGGTAATGGGAATCTGGCAACGTCGGGAGAGTGAATGACATATTGGGATGGCGCGAAATCGCCAACTGAATTTGCTTCACCACCTGTGGTGGCATCATTTAAAGCCAAAGCACCTATTGAATAATTTATGGCTTCGCTGGTATCACGTGCTACGCCTATTATTTCGCCAAAAAGGTTGGTGATATTAGTATGAAAAGGGCCCCATTGAATATTGTCGATATCCTTGCGGGGAGAAAGGGACTTTAAGGTAAATTTAAAATATTTTTTATTGCCGGGTTCAATCAAAACAGTTGCTTTAGCGCCGTTGCTATAGGTAAGCAGCAATTCCCGTTTAGCAGCATTGTATAGGGCCGATTGAGGCAAATAGTATTTATCATTTTTAGAATTATATAAACAAAGCAATGGTGAGGATTTATCGGTTGGGCTAAATTCCCTGCTTGGTATTGTAACAGTATTTTTCATACTGGTGATAAACCCTTTATTATCGATATGAATTTTGAAATAGTTTGTTGATAGATCTAATTGAGCATAGCATATTCCCGACGTGAAGCTTATAATACAAAAAAACAGGATAACGACTTTTTTTACTTGAGTAATGATTTTGTTTTGCATTGCGATTTTATATTTTTTTCATTCAATCTGATTTTCTAATGAACAAAGAATTCAAATGGTCGACTTTATTTTGAGTTGATGTTTCCGCACAGTAAAAAATAGGGGGCCCCCAGGCCCCCTATTACAAACACACTAACATCAAACTAAACTATTGTAATGGGTCGAATGTGCCGCCCCAATTATTATTTTGCTGAAGTTTAGGATTCCTGTTTAAAACAGCCAAAGGGATCCCATAAATGTAGTATTGGTCTTTTATTGCTATATTATAAACGTCGGTAGGAATAACGGTAGAAGTAAATTTCGGCCATACAACATTAATATCATCTAATGGATTAACGTCAGTTTGACCGGATTTTAATACAATTCCTAATCCGTGGCGTTGACCAAGGCCTCTTAGATAACCAAATAATTTCCAGCGCCTTAAATCGTTCCAGCGTTTACCCTCAAATGCAAACTCTACAAACCTTTCGTTCTGGTAGGCAGTACGAATTGCTGATTGCGATGTGGCAGTAATTCCATAATTATTACCTGCTCCAGGTAATATACCCGCGCGAGCCCTAATCTGATGTAATACATTTAACGCGACCTGTGTATTTCCAACTTCATTGGCAGCCTCTCCATAATTCATCAATACCTCTGCATACCTGATTTCAGGCCAATCAACCGCGGCATTATAAACCGTTCCCTGTACAATTGTTGGATCAATTGCTTTCATCCTATAAAAACTAGAGTTTGACCATAACGGATCAGTTGTTACCTGATTATGCGCACCTTCAATCCCGGATGGGCCGTCATAATTTGTTACACTATCAAAATAAGTCCATAAATAGGTATTTGAAGCTTTCATACCGGCTAAATATTGTATGGGATCGCCATTGTAATAAATGTTGGCATAAAACCTATCATCTCTGTTTTTAAACAAAGTATCATAGGCCATTTTTGTCGGGTCCCAGGCTGAACCATCTTTCATTGGGAAAGCATTAACCAGTTCTAACGAAGGCCTATCATACCCCACAGCATCTTTAGACCAATTAAGAGGTATAAGCCCCCCCTGAAAATAAGTTGCTTGTGGGTAACTAAATAAGTGAATCATTATATCTTCTTCATTCGGCTGTGAATTCCATATCGTGTTATAAACAGGATGCAAAGCTTTTCCGTGAGCAGCACAAAATGTGTTGGCTGCTGAAGTTGCGGCATAAGCTGCCTGCCACTTTGTTGGATCATTGTTAGGATTGAACAATGGGCTGGCAAAAAACAATAGCACTCTGCCCTTAAAAGCCATAGCCGCACCTTGATCTATTCTTCCATAATCATTGCCAGACCAGCTTGTGGGAAGTAAGGCAATAGCGTCATCCAGATCTTTTACAATTTGTGTTACACATTCAGTTGTTGTGTTTCGTGGTAACTGTAATGTTGTAAGATCTGTTGTAACAGGTTGGGGGCTGAGTATGAGCGGTACACCTCCATATTCATTTACCAGGCTATAATATGCCCAGGCTCTCCAAAATAATCCCTGACCTTTTATCGCATTTTTATCATTAGTATCAAACGTAGCCTGATCAATATTTGCCAAAAGGATATTGATAGTCCGGATATTATTATACTGCCCAAAGTCGTTCTGCGAATCAAAGGTGGCAGTTCCTGAAAACCAGGTATTCGTTGTCCGTTGATAGGCGACACCTTCATCAGTTCCATTTCCGGTACCATACGTATTACCCGGCATCATCGTGTTATAAATGCCATTAAGATAAGCATTGGCATTAGCTGCGCTGGCCCAAACTTCTGATGGGGAAATAGCCGCGAGATTCATCTTGTCAAGCACTTTATTGCAGCTAAAAGAAAATAGCCCTGCAAAAAAAACCGCAATGGATATAATAGCTTTATTTTTCATATTCATAAATTTTTTAATAAATTTTAGATTTAGAACTTAACATTAAGTCCTAATGAAAATGTCTTCATCTCTGGATAGCTCATAAATTGATAAACCTCCGGGTCATAAAATTTAAATGGTGTTAAACAAAATAAATTAGTTCCTGAAGCAAATATCTGAGCTGTATGCACGCCCAATTTCTTCAACAATCCTTCGGGAAGGTTGTAGCCAAAATTCAGATATTTCATTCTTACAAAACCTGCATTAAAAGTATTAAATGACGAATTGGGAACATATGTTGCTCTTGCATCTCCCCAAGGGAAAATTTCAGGAGTTGTACCATTCGGATTTGATGGTGACCATGAATTGGCATGATAAAGAGGAACTAGCCCGCCGCCACCAAAGTTTCTGCCCCAGGGATCATTATAACTGTTTTGAAAGCCGGCAAGCCCTGCAAACTGCATATCTAAAGTAAACCTTTTGTATACTAAATTAATTAATACGCCATATGATATAGGCGCGTTAGCAGCACCAAGGTGGTTAGAAAGTACAACATTGTCGTAACCATCAATTTTACCATCAGGCACACCATTAGGACCGCTCACATCTTTAAAATTCATCATTCCCAATTGTGGAACAGCACCATTAATGGTATAACCTGTAGGCAATGCGTTCAGCTGTGCCTGTGTACGAATGATACCGGTAGCCTCAAGGCCGGTGAAGTAACCCAGTGGTTTGCCATTCGGGTTATTCACAGCTTGAGTACCCGGAGCCACATCCTCCTTGATCACTTTCGTTTCGGCCAGGCCGAAATTGCCTTTAACGGCATAAGAGAAATCACTTCCAATTTTGTTATGGTATGCCAGGTCAACTTCCAAACCGTGTGCATTCATTATGCCATAGTTAACTTCCGGAAAACTGCCGCCAAATTCAACCGGCAGTGCAAGCACACGCGCTCCAAGGATGTCATAAGTATGTTTCGTCCAAAACTCTGTAGTAAAAGTGAAGTTCTTTAGGAACTGCACATCAATACCCGCATCGTACGAGTTTGATCTTTCCCAGGTAAGGTTAGGATTAGGGATACCGCCATAGGCTAATATAGGTGCGGTTGTACTCGGATTGCCTAAATAATAAGTACTTGATTGTATATTATACTGTTCCTGCCATGCCCAGGTTGGACCTGTAGTACCGGCAATAGCATCATTACCGGTGGAGCCAAAGGAAAAGCGTAGTTTCAGCAGATCAATAAAATTGTGAACGTTACTATTTTGGAAAAAGTTCTCTCTCGAAATCACCCAACCGGTTGATATAGAAGGAAACCATCCCCACCGCTGGTTAGGGGCAAAATTCATAGAACCATCTCTACGAATAGACGAAGAGAATAAATACTTTCCGGCATAATCATAGTTCAATCTTCCTATATAAGATAACCTCCCGTTCTGAACCTCATTACCACTTGTGGTCACATCGTTCGGATTTTGGCTGGTTGCAAAAAATTGATCGATTGCAACGAGCGGGAAATTATTGTGATACATTGAAAAATAATTAGAATCATATTCATACTGCTCGTATCCTGCAAAGGCTGAGATATGATGATTCCCAAATGAATGGTCATAATTTATCTGAGCATTTAATTGATAAGAATTTGTTTTGGTGTATTCGTTACCATAGTAAGGTGTACCCGGATCACCACTTAACTGTGAGCCCAGCACTTTATCTGTCCAGATGAGATTATTAGTCCCTGTAGTTTGAAAATTGTAAAGGGTTTGCTGTTGTGCAAAGTTTTTAATATAACTATTATCAATGTTTCTGCTATAAGATCCTTTAACAGACAATCCCGGTACAGCTGAAATCTTATATTCGGCATCAACCAACGCGTCAAGTTGTTGGTTAGTGTTGTTCCATGAACCACCGTCTTTCATCATCTCAATAGGGTTACCCAACCATCCCGGGTTAACAGGAAGGCCATTGATATATGGCGGCGTAAACGGGAAAAAATACAACAATTTACCCCAAAGGTTATTTAAATCAGCAGAGCCATAATCATAGGTGAAATTAAACCGGTTACGGTCTCCATCACTATTGCTTAAATTTAAACCCACTGTCAGGTCCTTACTTAATTTAGCTTGAATATTGCCTCTCAGATTGAGTTTATTATACCAAACCTGTGGTAAAAAACCATTTTCATCATAATAAGATGCGCCAAGGTAGTAGGTAACAAAATCATCCCCGCCTGATACACTCAATGCGTATTTTTGAGTATTAGGGTTTTTATAAACAGCATTATACCACATCCTTCCATCAGGATTTATTTTGAGCGCATTTGCTTTTTCTGCTGCTGAAATCCCCCCATTAACTGCATTGGTGAGGTCAATACCTGCGGCAAAAGGCATAAACTGAGGTAGCTCTCCAGTTCTATCCGTACTAAATATGGAATTAAATTGAATAACCGGCTTCCCTTTTTTACCGGTTTTGGTGGTTACAAGTATTACCCCGTCTGAAGAACGTGAACCATAAATAGCAGAGGAAGCAGCATCTTTCAATACTGTTATGCTAGCTACTTCGTTAGGGTCTAATGCGTTAAAACTTGTTGCATCACGAACTACCCCATCAATTACAAATAGTGGACCGGTAGAATTCCAGGAAGACGGCGCTCTGATGGTAATAGCTGATGCAATACCAGGTGTACCTGTACCAGATGATACAAAAGTACCTGACAAACGACCTTGCAAAACATTCGATAGGTTTGAAGTGGGAATAAGTGCTATTTCATCAGATTTGATACTCGTAACAGCAGTGGTTAAAGTTGCCTTGCTTTGTGTACCATAACCTACCACTACTACATCATTCAATGAGGCAACCCCTCCTTTTAAAGTTACGTTAATTTCCAAATGGTTTTGAACAGGCATTTCAACAGGTTTATAGCCTATAAATGAAAACACCAAAACCGCATCAGCATCCGCTTTTATCGTGTATTCGCCTTTAGTGTCGGTAACAGTGCCCTTTGAAGTGCCTTTTATACGCACGTTCACACCTGGTAACACCAAACCTGCAGTATCAGTTACTTTTCCATGAATATCAATAGGCTGAACTGACGAACTTGATGTTTTATCTCCGGGAGAAGGTTCGTCAAGCTTTAGTAAAATATTTTTATCAACTATTTTAAAAGCTATTGCAGTATTGTTAAGACAAGCTTTCAATGTTTCATCAATTGAACCATTGGTAACGTTCACGGTTACAATTGTTTCCTTTATACCTTGGTTAGTATATAAAAATACATATCCTGTTTGTTTCTCAATTGAATGCAAAACTTTTTCCAAAGAGGCATTTCTTTCGTTAAGGTTTATTTGTTGGCTATAACTTTTGGCATAGACCTGCATGAATGCCATAATCAAAAAAACCACAGTTAATTTCATAACCAGAAATAATTTGGGTGGTAGCCATGCCTTGGGCATAGCCATAGAGTAATCATTAAATTTCATACTTTTGTAAAAATTGGGTTAATACATTAAGATAGTTTGACCAAATTGTTTTTCCCGATAGTATCGGGAGGGTTAACCCATATAATTCCGTAGAGGTGCTTCGACTCACCTCTGCGGTTTTTTACATTTCACCTCTTTTTTAAATCTTGTAAAAGAGATTCAATCTATTTTGGGGTTAACCTTGCTGGTTTAATGCTAGGTTCGTAATTGTTTTTTCATCTTCTTTTTGGTTTAATAATTAATAATTGGTTGTTTATTGATAAGGTTAAGGCATTACTATGATCTTCTTTTTGACGCCCTCGTTTTCAATCTTAAAGTGAACTTTAAAGTAACTCAGCATATCCAAAATTTGTGCGGCATTTATATCCCTGTGCAGTTTCCCTGTAAATAATATGTCAGGTATTTTCCCCTCATATTCTACATCTACATCATACCAACGCGCCAGTTGTCTCATAACGATTCCGATATTTGCGTCTTTAAAGTCAAACAATCCGTTTTTCCATGCGACCATTTCATCTACATCTACGTTAGCCAGGTGAATATCCCCGTTCTCCAACTGTGCCTGTTCACCAGGTTTAAGTATTTTATTTTTACCTACTGATGTCACTGCTACACTCCCCTCAAGCAAAGTGGTCTTAACTGCACTTTCATCGCTGTAAGCATTGATATTAAAGTGTGTCCCTAAATCTTCGACTATTTGACCGTTGCAGATGACCCTGAAAGGTTTGGCTGCATCGTGTTTCACTTCAAAATAAGCTTCTCCGGTAATCTCTACCCGGCGTTCATTACCGGTAAAGGCAGTTGGGTATTTTATAGAGGATGCTGCATTTAACCAAACATTGGTGCCATCGGCTAAAGTAAGATGGTACTGACCGCCTCGCGGTGTTTCTATTGAGTTGTAGCTTATAAATGCTGTGTTTTGAGCGGCAGTTGAGGCATCTGTATAAACTACTTGCCCGTTACTGGTTTTGCTAATGGTAATTGCACCTTGTTTTGCTAAGGTCCCATTTTTTGCACCGGTCAAAACAATCTGTTTTCCACTAGCTAAAATCAATATAGCTTTGTTGCCGCCAGGGGCGATATCATTATGCAGCGGTTGATTATGGACGATTTGCTTACCGGGTGCTTGTTTATGCCATAAAAAGTACCCGCCAATTGAAATGAATAATAAGATGGAAGCGGCAGCGGCTATTTTCCCCCAGGTGGAGAATAGGGTAACTATTGTATTAGGTTTTTCATATTTATCAATCCGGTTCTCAATTTTAGCAAGCAAATCAGCGTCAGTAATACTGTTTACCGGATAATGCTTCAGAATTCCCTGGTAAGATTCGAGTATTTGCTCATATTCTTTAAGGTCGAGGGTTGAAATCAGTTCCATAAATTCCTCCTGTTCGGCGACCGTTATAGTTCCATTTGCAAATTTCTCTAAGAAAAGTATAATTTCCTGTTGTATCATTTATCCTCTAATTATATAGAAGACGAACAGCATGTAAAAAAGTACACCTTGTTTTTATAATAAAAATAAAATGAGTTGTATTTTAAAAAAAGCAGGCGATCAATAGAAATAAAAGAGGCCAGTCTGTATGGTAATGGAGATGCTGTTTTATGAAATTAATAGCTTCATACAGTTGTTTTTTTACAGCAGACCTGGTTATATTCAAAGAGCCGGCAATTTCATCAATGGTCATATCCTGCTGAGTACGCATATCAAATATTTTTTTCCGTTGAGGAGTTAATGAACCAATTGCAGCTTTAGCTGAATTTAAATATTCTGAATATATCAGGTTATTATCTGAAGGTGAGTCCATCGGTTCTTCCTGATAGCCCAGTTGACCCATAATTTTTTGCAAACATTGATCACGCTTACGGGCATCAATTAATTGATGTTTAGCCATCTTAAATAAATAAGCTTCAAATGACCTTAATCCAATCAATGTTTCCTTACGCATCCATATTTTCAAAAATATATCCTGAATTATTTCTTCAGTATGTTCTTTAGAGGCATTAGTAAAAGGATATATAAAACGATATATTAAAGGCGTATAAAAAGTATAAATCCGAGCATAGGCATTGCTGTCTCCGGATGCGACCCGTGCAAGCAGCACCTTTTCATCAGCAAGAAGCTCAGAATTTTTCATCAATATTATAGTCTTTTATTAGGTTTTAATAATTGAAATTAACTGCACCAAGCGATACTTCCTAATTTTCAGGACCACAAAATCTACGCAAACGTTTGTATTTCAATATAAAAGGCATTCTAACGTTAGCGTTGACAATATTTCAACAGCCTAAGTGAATTTCCGAAAAAGGAGTTTCCTGGTCTACAATCAAAATTTCGCAAGCCGCAGTCGGGAAAATTCATATGTTAATCAAGTCATCTTCTATTTATTACTTTTGTTACTCATTGAAGTTGAAAAATAACAACTGAGTAAAATAAAAAACAGCTAACAATGAGCTGTATATTCATTTTATTCTATTGCAGTTTCCCCTCATTTAAGCTATTATAAAAGCGTGGCAGGCATAGAATTAACAACAGTTACACAATTAGTTACATTCAAAAAGTAACAAATAAGTAACACTGCATATAAAAATCCTGATATAGTTCGCCGGACAGGAGACAATATCTGTTTTCAATAAAAAGGATATTTTGAGGCTGTTCCCATTTACTAAACTCTGTTCGTGGAAAACGGTAGAACTTTGGAAACCTAATTCAGGAACATGATAAAATACTATAAAGCAATCCCAAATGCTTTTGCCATTACCAATTGGTTGAAGTACTCTGTGTATTCAATGATCTTGTTATCCTTCAGTTTGAAAGTTCCCAGGTAGTCATTCTCATATTTCCCTCCTGACTTGATCTCGATTTTCCCTCTGAACTTCACAAAGAAGAAATTCGGGTCTTCCGTTGCAAATATCTCTCTGGGAAAACGCATCTGGCCGAAGGTTTCCACCAGGCCACTATATTGTTTGTAAATGCCTTCTGCACCATCGAAACTTTTTGGGAAGCCCTCGGGTGAATAAGGATTTAGTTGTTTCCCATTTATGGCGAATAACTCTTTAAGCATTTCAAATTTTGGGGTTTCCAGTGCCACAAAGAAGTTATCAACCATTTTTCTATTTTGCTCTATCAATACTTGTTTTTGCATTTTTTGAGTGGCCAAAGCAGGTAAATTGATATTTCCACTTTGTTGAGTGAAATTAAATTTGTGTTCTGTAATAAGCCAATTTCTATTTACTAATTTCAATTTCGTATCGTAGGTTCCTTTCACTACCCAAATCTCATGGTTGAGAAAATGGTCTGCTTTCCCTGGATAATGAGCGGCCGCGTCATTGCCATTTATTTTTACAATGAAGCCCGATAAGTTATGGTTGGTTCTATCAAATCCGGGTAAAAAGGCTGCCCAAGCAGTGGTTATGTAATTTGGACTGAGATTAGTTGCAGCAATACCTGTCATTGATGAATAATCTAACAATACAATATCATTCATAGTTGCTTCAACTTTTTGCCAGTTTCTTTCGTCAGCGCCGGCAAAAAGGTTTTTGATCTGTTGAACTATTTTATTTTCCATTTCTTTATACGTTTGAAAACATTTATTTCAGTTAAAAAAGAGTAATTAAGGTGACTATACCGAATATAATTATTAGTTTATTTTAGTTAAGATTTTTTTGAAAAAACATTAATAGCTGCAACGACGTATGAAGCCTATTTATTAACTGCTTATCAATACCTTTGCCAAATGGCAGGCATCTACATACATATTCCTTTTTGCAAGCAGGCTTGCCATTATTGCGATTTCCATTTCAACACATCTTTTAAATATAAGGACGAGCTTTTGCAGGCCTTAATAAAGGAAATACACCTGCAAAAGAATTACTTAAGCGGCGAAACTATTGAAACTATTTACTTTGGCGGCGGCACCCCCTCCCTGTTAAATGAAAGCGAAATAGGCCTTATTATCAATACTATTACCGGCATACATACTGTAGCAGCTGATGCCGAGATCACCCTTGAGGCTAACCCAGACGATCTGGATAAGCTAAAATTACAATCGCTGAGGCATACACCTGTAAACAGGTTCAGTATTGGCTTGCAATCATTTTTTGATGATGATTTGCAATGGATGAACCGCGTACACCGCAGCGCCGAGGCCGAAGCATCGGTAAAAAGGGCGCAGGATATCGGTTTTGAAAATCTGACCGTCGACCTGATCTATGGCTATCCCCTGCTTACCGATCAAAAATGGAAATTTAATTTAGATAAGGTTTTTGAACTGGGCGTGCCCCATATATCAGCCTATTCTATGACGGTTGAACCCCAAACCGCCCTGGCATTATTCATCCGCAAGAAAAAACAACCCGCCATGAATGATGAGCAAAGCGCGGCGCAGTTTACGTACATGACAGACATTATGCAACTGCAAGGCTTTGAACATTACGAGATCTCGAACTTTTGCAAGCCAGGCTTTTATTCCCGGCATAACTCTAATTACTGGAAAGGTGTAAAATATCTGGGTATAGGCCCATCGGCACACTCCTATAATGGCGAGACGCGGCAGTGGAACATAGCCAATAATACAAAATATATTGAAGCCATTATTACAGATAAACTACCCGCAGAAACAGAAGTACTAACCGAAGCTGACCGCTTGAACGAGTACATCATGACCTCCTTACGTACCATCTGGGGGCTCGATCTGGATAAGCTGAACAATATAGCCGCTGCATCGGGTAATCAGCTATTAATTGCTGCTGATGAGTATTTTAATAAGGAATGGCTAACAAAAAATAATAATATTATTTCCCTCACCCCAAAAGGAAAGCTATATGCCGATCATATAGCATCCGAGCTGTTTTTCTGATCCTGATAGATTACTTACAGGCGCGCATGTACGAATATTATTTGCGTTTGGTTTAAAGTTTCTTAGCGCTTTTGGCTATTGGAATTATCCGACAATAATAAAACCGCCCTCGTGTAAGCGCCGTATCTTCTATCAAATAACCTATAAAGAAAAACTACAATGAAAAAATTAATTATCGCAGCGTTTGCAGTAGTAGCTATTGCAATTGCACCTAACACGTATGCACAAACTAAAATGGTAGGGGGTGCCGCTATGTATCCAACAAAAAACATAGTTGAGAACGCTGTAAACTCAAAAGACCACACCACACTGGTAGCCGCTGTTAAAGCTGCAGGTTTGGTTGAAACCTTAGAAGGCCCGGGCCCATTCACTGTATTTGCACCAACAAATGAGGCATTTAACAAATTGCCTGCAGGTACTGTTGACAACCTGGTTAAACCAGAAAACAAAGCTACTTTAACCAAAATTTTAACTTACCACGTAGTTGCAGGCCGCTTAAGCGCTGCCGACCTGTGGGCCAAAGTTAAAGCAGGTAATGGCACAGCAACTTTAACAACTGTTGAAGGTGGCACCTTAAAAGTTATGGCAAAAGACAAAAAATTATACTTAGTTGATGAAAAAGGCGGCATGTCATGGATCACTATTTCGGATGTTTTCCAAAGCAATGGTGTAATTCATGTAACAAATACCGTTTTAATGCCCCAATAAATGGCTTAACGCTTAACAGCGTAACATACTGTCACTACAAACCTAAAAAATACTACAATCTACCTAAAGATAAAACCCGGCTGCATTAAGCACCGGGTTTTTTAGTTTACAGTGGGCAGTTTGCAGTATTTAACAAGTTGGCAGATCAAAAAGCTTGCTGACTGCCTATTACAAACTGCCCACTGCTAACTGAGAACTGCTAACTGAAAAAGCTTTGTCAGAAAAATATCAAAAACAATTTTCGCTTTTTCAGCATTTTCTCTTTTTGTTAAATTTGTAGGTTTAATACGTTAACTAATTGTAAAACATGGGCATCATTCTAACCCCTATAGATAGTGTTGATAATATTAGCAGGGAAGATTTCGTAAATAATTATTTAAACCCGCGTAAACCGCTTATTATCCGAAAAGCAACTGAAAGCTGGCCCGCCCTTAAAAAATGGACCTTTGATTATTTAAAGGAAACCGTTGGTGATAAAATAGTGCCGCTTTATGACAGCTCAAAAGCTGATCCTTCGAAGCCCATCAATGCTGCCGCTTTGGAAATGAAATTTGGCGATTATATCGACCTGATACAAACACAGCCTACCGACCTGCGTATATTTTTGTTCGACCCGATAAAACATGCGCCTGGTTTGCTGGATGACTACCGCTCCCCTACCGATCTGATGGGTGGTTTTTTGGATAAATACCCAAACATGTTCTTCGGTGGTAAGGGCTCAGTTACCTTTTTACATTATGATATTGACCTTGCCCATATCTTCCATACCCATTTTAATGGCCGCAAACAGGTGATCTTATTCGATCAGAAATGGAGTGAACGCCTGTATTGCATCCCATTTGCTACTTATGCGTTGGAGGATTACGATATTGAGCAGCCTGATTTTAAAAAATTCCCCGCGCTGGATGGCGTTGAAGGACAGGAAGCCATATTAGGGCACGGTGATACCCTGTTTATGCCGACCGGCTACTGGCATTGGATGAAGTATTTGGATGGTTCATTCTCCATATCGCTGCGTGCATGGGATAAATCGTGGGGTATTAAGGCTAAAAGCCTGTACAATTTGACCATACAGCGCAAGTTTGATGATATCATGAAAAAGAACTTCAAAAAGCGTTATATGGACTGGAAGGAAGACTTAGCTATTGAAAGGGCTAATAAAGCATTAGCTGAAGGAGCTCCTAACCGCTGATTTCTTATTGATTTTGGGATTGCGTTGATTGATCATTTTGGCTAAAGCCAACGGCAATGAATTCTAATTTCGCCATACCCTCTTTGCGCGCAGCGGAGAGAGGGTGGTCGGTCCGCTAGATAGCGGAAACGACCGGGTGAGTTAAATATGCATCCGAACAATTTGAACGCGCTCCGTTGACTCACCCCGACTACGCTACGCGTGTCGACCCTCTCTGCCGCAAGCGGCAAAGAGGGTGAAATCTATTTTCTTTTTATCTGTTGGCTTCAGCCAACGGTAATTAATTATTATCAATATGATATTAACAAGATGGAAAAATTCATTGTCGTTCCATTTATGGGGGCGGATAATTTGGGTTGCAATAAGTGACTTTGGCCAAAATTATGATTGGAGAACAAACTACTCACTATTTACCACCCTCCACTCCCAAATCAGCATCATCCACAAATCAAAAAAATCAGCGGTTTAACACTACTTTAACATTCTTAACAATTTATTTCCGTTACTTTGCTAAACTTCGGTGTTTTCGGTACCTAAGGAAACCCCTTAAGTTAATACAGACGTCCGATAAATTTAACATAGCATGAGTTTTATACTTCGTCCGATTGACACTGTTGAATCAATTAGCCCTGCCGATTTTAAAAAGAACTATTTAGATAAGCGCCGTCCGCTGATCATCAAAGGCTTAACCAAAAGCTGGCCCGCCCGCGAAAAATGGACCGCTGAATATTTAAAGGAAGCGGTTGGCAAAAAAGTGGTGCCATTGTACGATAACTCAAAGGCTGATCCTTCAAAGCCTATCAATTCATCAGCTGCCGAAATGCCTTTTGATGAATATATCGACCTGATAAAATCTCAACCTACCGAACTACGTATATTTTTCTTCAATATATTTAAACAAGCACCTCAATTACTGGATGATATTGTACTGCCTAAAGACCTGATGGGCGGCTTTATAGAAAGCATGCCGGCCATGTTCTTCGGCGGATCGAACTCTGTTACATTCCTGCATTATGATATCGACCTGCCACATATTTTCCATACCCATTTCGGCGGCCGCAAGCATGTGATCTTATTCGAGAACAAATGGAAACGCCGTTTATACTGTATCCCTAACGCCACCTACGCGCTGGAGGATTATGATGTATCAAACCCGGATACCAAACTTTTCCCGGCACTGGAAGGTGTGGAAGGCACAGAGTGCTTTTTAGAGCATGGCGATACCCTATTTATGCCAACCGGCTACTGGCACTGGATGAAATACCTGGATGGTTCATTCTCGCTAAGCCTGCGCGCCTGGGATTCATCGCCTATACGCAAGGCAGCAAGCCTGTACAACCTGGCTGTAAAAGGCGGATTAGATAGTCTGCTGAAAATGACCTTTAAAGCCAAATACGCCAAACGCCGCGAGAAATTAGCGATAAAATGGGCTGACAAGGCTTTAGCGAATGGGAAACCGTTGTAAGGATCTTAATTAATCACTTTAAAGCGGCAGCAATAGTTTTTTCAATTACTGCCTCATTTGTTAATGAATAGCCTCCTATATGGCTTATCATCCTTCTGTTATTATCTATAAAATAGATCTGCGGAATGCTATTTAAGTTATACTGAGCTGTTAAACGTTCCAAATCAGTATTTTCAATTACTAATTGTTGCCAGGCCATATTTTGGTTTGCCACAGTTTGTTTCCATTTTTTTTTGTCCTTATCAATGGAAACACTTACCATTCTGAAGTTTGGATCTTTAAATTCAGCAGCTATCTTTTTTAAAGATGGGATCTCTTCTTTACAGGGGCCGCACCAGCTTGCCCAGAAAACAATCATATTTAATTTTTTGGCAGTATCGATAAGCCCAATTTGTTTTTTATTAGTATCTGTTAAAAATGCATTTGGTTTTAACGCATTCTCATCAGGGCGAGTATTTAGAAATTCATTGATTTTCCGGCCATTATAGGCCTTTTTCACTTCATCATCAAATTCGTCATAAATACTTTTCAGTTCATTATTACTTAAATAAAACTTCAGATTACCTAACGCAAACATTGCATAATAAGCATTAGGGTTATCTTTTATAAGTTTTATCAGCTTACTTATTTGTAATCGTTTTTTGGTGGGATCTTTGCTTATGTAGATAAAAGGCAAATCGTTGTTTCTAAAGTAGAAATCATTTTGTTCGCCACCAGTTAATGTAATACCGTTGCTTTTTGTAAGATCACCGGTTAAATTTATCACACCGGGTTCTATGTATAAGCTGGCATATAGGTCCAACTTTTTACTGGTTGATGTTATCGGGTTAATAATACCCAACATCCCTTTGTAAGCGGGCTTGGTACGGTAAGCGATGTAACCTGCATATGGCTGGAAGGTAGTATCAGGATGGAAGTTAAATTCAAATTTATTATCTATAACTCTCGCTGAGTCTACAGGCTTTGGATTAATTCTAAAACATTCATACAAATAAACCCACTTAGCATTAAGACCTTTTATATTGCCTTTTATAGTGATGGTATTATCTTTTTGCTTACATGAAATAAGTAAGATAAGAACAAGTAAATAATAGGAATACTTAATGTACCT
The DNA here is from genome assembly GCF_900105165.1 of Mucilaginibacter mallensis. NCBI lineage: Bacteria > Pseudomonadati > Bacteroidota > Sphingobacteriia > Sphingobacteriales > Sphingobacteriaceae > Mucilaginibacter > Mucilaginibacter mallensis. The sequence goes on along the minus strand of NZ_LT629740.1, from coordinate 1,155,751 downwards.
GAAATGGCTCATAACTTGGATTAGGTTTGGCTATCACAAGTTAATACTAATTTCAAAACAAACAATACATTATTATGCTTTAACAAGCTCCTTAACAGCGTTTTCAACCTTAGCAAAATCAAAGCTGCTAAGCAATTTATTAAATCCGGCCTCAATATGTTCATTGCCTAGGTTGCCTATGCTGCCTTCGTGGGTGTGGTTTACTTTTTTATCAGGATTAAACTCGCCGTTTTCAATAGCTAAGCCTACCTGCTTGTAAGCATCCCTGAATGGCGTTCCGCTTAACGTAAGACGGTTTACTTCTTCAACACTAAACAGGTATGCATATTTAGGATCGTTCAATATGCCTGTGTTTACCGTTACATGTTGCAGCATAAACGTGGCCATGTGCAGGCAGCTTTTCAGATCGGTAAAGGCAGGGAACAATAACTCTTTCAGCAGTTGCAGCTCACGGTGATAACCTGATGGCAGGTTGGTGGTCATCATGGTAACATCATTTGGCAGGGCCTGTATGCGGTTACATTTGCCACGCATAATTTCCCAAACATCAGGGTTCTTTTTATGCGGCATAATGCTGCTGCCGGTAGTCAGCGTATCCGGGTAGCTTACAAAAGCAAAATTCTGACTCAAATACAAAGCCTGATCCATAGCCATTTTAGCCACTGTGGCAGCAATGGATGATAAAGCCTGAGCAATGATCCTTTCGGTTTTACCCCTGCCCATCTGGGCGTAAACAACGTTATAATTAAGGCTATCGAAGCCTAGTAGTTTTGTGGTTAAAGTACGGTTCAACGGGAATGATGAGCCATAACCCGCCGCCGAACCCAATGGGTTTTTGTTAGTGATCTTATAAGCTGCTAAAACCAGTTCCAGGTCATCGGCCAAACTTTCGGCATAAGCACCGAACCATAAGCCGAATGATGATGGCATGGCTATCTGCAAGTGTGTATAGCCGGGTAGTAACACATCCTTATGCTTTTCGCTAAGCGCAATCAACTGGCGGAATAAGGCTTCCGTTTCTTCAACAACCTGTTGTAATTCATACCTAAAAAAGAGCTTCAGGTCAACCAGCACCTGGTCGTTACGTGAGCGGCCGCTGTGGATCTTTTTACCGGCATCGCCAATGCGCTGGGTAAGCAGCATTTCTACCTGTGAGTGCACATCCTCTACACCCGGTTCAATGGTAAAATTACCCTGTTCAATATCATGATAAATAGCCTTTAACTCGCGCTGAACGTGTTGCAGATCATCATTATTCATTAAGCCAATGCTATGCAGCATTTGGGTATGGGCCAGTGAGCCCAATACATCAAAAGTAGCCATTTGCTGGTCAAATTCCGTGTCGCGGCCAACGGTAAAGTTTTCCACCAGTTCATTAACGGTAATAGATTTTTGCCAGATCTTACTCATGGTGCAAATATGCTATAAATATTTTATTGATACTTAAATTAAGGTGCAATTGAGGTTTACAGAATTATAGTATTATCATGCGCTTTCTTCTTCGCGCGTCATTGCGAGGAACGAAGCAATGGCGCGTGGAGATAACTAAAAAAGAACTTACCTCCCATCCTGCGCACTAACAACCGCAGTAAGGTCACTATCCAACCTAAATTGGGCATTGTGCAACACTATAAAACCAGCAGCATTTTTAGCATGATAGCTATGCGCTATGCTCCATCCTTTTATCGGCCCCTTAAATAATAATTCATTTGATCGGATGGTTTTTGATAAAGTGCCGGTATCAGCCTCATACTGCATCTGCCTTTTTAAGGCTTCCATATAAGCCATTTTTGAGGTGGTGATCAGATTCATGAGCGTATCCCTTATCTTATCAACCTTTTGCTTCGCGGCTATATTTGCCGATCTTATACTATCATACTGTTTGGTTTCGGCATATCTTTTAAAAACGGTATCAATATCACCAAAGCTTACAGCATCATAGCTGGCAGGGTCGTTTAGATGGGTAGCAAGATAACTTTTAACAAGTTTTTCTGCTTTATGCTGTTTGGATGCACATGAAATTATAAGCATGCATGAGGCAATCAGCAGTATGTTCTTTATCATTTTCATCGGTGTTAATGAACTTAACAATACGTTTATGTAAGGTACTTTTTTTTTTAGTTAATAACGGCGGTATGAATAAGGTATTTTAATGTAATAGGAATGGTACAGGAGGGAGGCGTCAATGACGTGGAGGAGAATAGGTGTAAAACAAAAACTTGCGAAGTTTTAAAAACTTCGCAAGTTTGAATATCGTATAAGCGTCATTGCACGGAGAAAATCTATATTAAACCAGCTGCTCCAACATCTTTACATACAGCTCAATACCTTCCCTTATCTCATCAACATAAACAAACTCATCGGCAGTATGTGAGCGGGCTGAATCACCGGGACCAACTTTAATAGATTGTATATCCAGCAGCGACTGATCTGATGTGGTTGGCGAACCATAAGTTGTACGGCCCAATGTGATACCAGCTTGTACGATAGGATGATTTTTATCAATAGATGATGGCTTTAAGCGAATTGACCTTGGTTTAACATCGCAGCTTACATGCTGGCGGATGATCTCCAGTACTTCTTCGTTACGGTAAGCATCCGTTACCCGCACATCAACCGTAAAAACACAGCTGGCAGGCACTACATTATGCTGCGAACCTGCATTTATAATGGTAACCGACATCTTTATCGGACCAAAAACTTCTGACTCCTTAGGAAATTTATAAGTACGGAACCATTCAATATCAGGCAAAGCCTTGTAAATGGCATTCTCCCCTTCTTCGCGGGCGGCGTGGCCTGCTTTACCATGACTGGTACAATCCAGTACCATTAATCCGCGTTCGGCAATCGCTAACTGCATTAGGGTTGGTTCTCCAACTATACCGAAATCCAATTGTCCTAATTCGGGGATGATCAGTTCCAGGCCGTTAACGCCCGAAATTTCTTCCTCGGCAGTAGTAGCTAAACAGAAATTATACTTGAGATTTTGCTGCTCATGAAAATACAGGAACACCGATATCAGCGATACCAGGCAACCGCCTGCATCATTACTACCCAAGCCATAAAGTTTGCCATCCTCAATTTTAGCATCGTATGGGTCGCGGGTATAGCCAGAGTTGGGCTTTACTGTATCATGGTGCGAATTAAGCAGTATAGTAGCTTTCGCGGGATCGAAATGTTTGTTCCACGCCCAAATGTTGTTCAGTTTGCGGTGTGTTTCAACGCCGTGCTTTTGTAGAAAAAGTTCGATCACATCAGCTGTGCGATCTTCTTCTTTACTGAATGATGGAATGGAGATGAGTTGCTGCAGGAGTTCAACTGCCTGCTGAAATAGTGCTTTTATATCGGTCATAAAATATGTGCCCAAAAATAATGTTTTTATACCAAGTAGAAACGCAAAAATATTGCCTCTCTACATTTGGGTGATAATAATTAGTTTTACCGGCGAATGATCTATCTCAATCTCAAATAAAAAGTTCATTTTTAACGCTCCTTTTGTATGATGATATTGCTTATAGCCGCTAAGCCAGGTCATTATTCGTTGTTGCTTTTTAAAATCACAATACTAAGTTTTGGTTACTTTTGGATCAAGCCAAACAGCAATAATTTTGTTTGAACCACAAATTTCTACTACATGAAACAAAAATTATATATGTCAATAATTATCCTGGTTTCATGTACTACCATACTTTTCGCGCAGCAACCCACACAGCCATTCCCCCAACATGTGCAATACTTTAAGGGCACTATAAAACCCAGCAATATCTCACAACAGACAATGGATAAATCCGTTAGTGTGTTTTATAGCCAGTGGAAACAACGCTTTGTAAAAACCATACTCGGTAAAGCCCAAAGTTATATCTGGTTTGAGGGTGTAGGCAAAAAGCAATGTGTATCCGAAGGTCAGGGTTATGGCATGGTGATCGTCGCGCTGATGGCGGGTTTTGATCCATCGGCAAAAAATACTTTTGATAACCTTTACCGGTATTACAAAGCTCACCCCAGCAACCGCGGCACTCACTTAATGGCCTGGGCGCAATATACCAACGGTAAAAATGCGGACATGAGTTCTGCTACTGATGGCGATATGGATATTGCCTATGCGCTGCTACTGGCAAATACACAATGGGGCAGTAATGGCACTATTGATTATTTAAAGGAAGCCAAAGCAATGATAGCCGATATAATGGAATATGAGATCAACCATAAAATATGGTCGGTTTTATTAAGCAACGCAATTGAGTATGATAGTAAGGATTGCTTTGATACCCGCTCATCTGATTTTATGCCGGCAAATTTTAAGGCTTTCAGACAAGCAACAGGCGATGACCGCTGGGATAAGGTGACCAACAATACCTACAAATTATTTGAGCTGATGCAGGATAAATACAGTCCGGATGCAGGATTGGTGCCTGATTTCATCGTCCATATAAATAAAACCCCTAAGCCCGCACCGCCGCATTACCTGGAGTCGGCTTATGATGGCTATTATAATTACAATGCATGTCGTGTCCCCTGGCGTATAGGGGTTGATTATTTGATAAGTGGTGATATGCGCTCAAAAGCATTCGTACAAAAAATAAATGCATGGATACGTGAAACAACCGGTAATAATACCTATAACCTTTCTGCCGGGTACACGTTAGCGGGGAATGATATAAAAGGCCGTTATTTTGAGGCACTGAGCTTTATAACCCCATTCGGGGTATCGGCCATGGTTGATCAAAAAAACCAGCAATGGTTAAACAAAGTATGGGATTATACCATGCAGTTTAAACTAAAGGATTTTGATTATTATGATAACAGCATTAAGATGCTGAATTTGATCATTATATCGGGAAATTATTGGAAACCGGAGGTGAAATAATAAACGCCTGCCATTACCGTAAAGGAACGAAGACAACCGACCGGAGGGAGCTCATTAATACCATTGAAAAACAAACACAATATTAATAATCTCTAGACTATACAGAGCGAATTGCAAGTGTGAATATCGCGTGAAGCCGCTCATAGGCGCGGAGCCTTAGTTACTTTTTTCGTATTTGTTTGCTTTTTCAAGGCACTCAAGAGGGCTTCGCCGTTTGGCTTGATCCAAAAGTAACCAAAAGATCAAGACAAAAAGATCCTTCCGCCCACAAGCAAAACACCCAGGCCCGCGCTTTTTGTCGGGCCTTTACCCGCTTTTAATCGCGGTTCATTTAAAGTTTTCTCATTCTAATAAGTTATGTAGCTCCCGTCAGTAGAACAGCTTCGGGTGAAATCAGGCAAAACGATGGTGGCCTTGAGCGTGGCAGAGCATAGCAGATTTTTACAGCAGAGTAAGGGCCAAAGTGCGTAGCGACAGCAGGGTAAAAATATAGCAGCCCAGGTTTTGCCTGATTTGCAGGGCAATGGCCTTGTGCGGCAAAGAAGCATTTCTACTAACTTGATTTTTTGGGTTACTTTTTGTATCAAGACAAAAAGTGACGTCTTAGCGACAAGCGATACCATATGATAAGCAAACTGCGTAGTTATAAGATTACCACGCTATCTCTTGTAATGACATCTAATATTATAGCAATGGATTTTTACCCTAATATCTTCTCCGCTACCACCACCCCGCTCGTCAGTGCGGCCTCTACCGTTCCCATAGCAGCACCATCATACAAATGCTCACCTGCAAAAAACAGGGTATTATCAATGGGGGTATTTAAAACCCTGCGTGCTTCAGGTGCGGCAACAGTATCGTAACTGTATGATCCCCGGGTGAAGGGTTCATCCCCCCAGTTGACGATATTCCATGCTATTAAATTTACTTTAAGCTCATCAATGCTCAGCCTAAATATATTACTGAGCGATTGCAGGGCTTGCTGCAAAAGATCATCAAGGGTATAGTCTTTTTTATCGATAGCTGCAGGGCCACCCAGCCAGCCGGTTAGCATAGGCGAGCGTTGCGGATGCTGTGTCCACCAGGTTGGGATCTCCTCATCTGACAGTAGGAAGATCATTGGCTTTAAACTTTTACCTGCCAGCTTTTTGGTGGCACTATTCTCCCAAAATGGCTTATCAAACTCCAGCAAAAACTTTATAACGGCACCAAAACCCATAGTTTGTATGGCCTTAGTTTGTTCAGGTATAGGTGGATGGAAAGTTATTGCCCCCATTTCTTGCTCGTTTGCCTGCAATACCCCTAATGGCAAGGCAATAATCAGTTGACCGGCTTCATAGCTAATCCCATCATCAGTAATAACCTTTACCTGTTTTTCCTTCCAATGGATTTCCTTGACTACTGTACTCAAAAAGATATTATTACCTGCTTCACGGCACTGTTTAGCTAAATAGTTTATCATGGAACAATATCCCTCATCTACCCGGTGCTGCGCGTCTTCATCCTCATTCTGCCATTCCTTGCGCAGGGCAAAAGCGCTGGCTTTACGCGGATCGGCATTGTCATAGCCCGAAACATAATTCCAAACCCCATCCCTTAAAGACTGATAGTTATCCCCGGGAAATTCAGCCAGCAAAAAGTCATAGATATTGGTATCTTCCTTTAGTTCATTAAGCCGCTCAATCAGCAGGTCCCAATCCTCAATAAGCTGCTCGCTCTCCGTGAATTTACCCTTGGCATAACGCACCATTTCGCCATTTGCCGCATGGTATTTTATACCGGCTTCTTTCAGCAGGTTTAACGTAACCGGCAGATCGCCATGTACAAACTCAGCACCAAGTTCTGCGTGCTGAAAAAATGATTCATGATTAATAGTATGGATGCGCCCGCCGGTGCGGTTGCGCGCCTCAAGTACGGTGACTTTTTTACCTTTTTGCGTCAGTTTATAAGCTACCATCAATCCGGCAGCGCCTGCGCCTATTACCAGCACGTCGGGTTTCTCCATATGCTAAATAACATTATTTTGTTTTAAAAGGTTGGCAAATATTAAAAAACATATCCAAATAACTGAAGCAGGTGATTATTATGCTTTTAATGTTGATACGGTATATTATATTTACCGTTTTAATTGACTCGCTTTGATACTACATTTTAAAAGACTGCTACCCGCAGCTGCGCTGTTAGTAGCTTTAAACACATCAGCCCAAACTAAACTATATGTTCCTGTAAACCTACAGGCCACTTATACCAAAGGCACCAGAACAGTTACCGGCGAACCCGGCAAAAACTACTGGCAAAACAGGGCCGACTATAACATAAAGGTTGATTTTAATCCTCAAACACGTCTATTAAACGGCACGGTGGATATTGATTATATCAATAATAGTCCGGATACTTTAAAACAGATCTACTTTAAGCTTTATCCTAACCTGTATAAAAAAGGAGTTAGCCGTGTATCTGAAGTAAAAGCGGAAGACCAATCTGACGGTGTACAAATCAAAAACCTGAGCATTAACCAGCAAAATCAGGATCCCAATCAATGGCGGATCGACGGCACTAATATGATGGTGAAGATCCCGGCATTGCTGCCATCTCAACACATCAAATTCAGCATTAATTATTCTTACATACTTAATAAAGGCTCGCACATACGTACCGGTCAGGTTGATTCGGGCGCGTTTTTTATCGCTTACTTCTTCCCACGTGTGGCTGTTTATGATGATATTGATGGCTGGAACAAATATCCATATCGCGGATCGGAAGAGTTTTATAATGACTTTTGTCACTTTAATGCCGAGATAACTGTACCTGGTGATTACGAAGTTTGGGCCACCGGCAGCCTTAAAAATGCAGCAGAGGTTTATAACCCTAAAATTATTGAGCGCTTATCCGCCGCAGGCAAAAGTGATAACGTAACCGATATGATCACCGAAGCAGATCAAAAAGCTGGCGATATCACCACAAAAGGCACCAGCCATACCTGGAAATTTGAAGCCGACACCGTTACCGATCTTGTATTTGCAACCAGCAACCATTATATATGGAAAGCGAGCAGTTTAGTGGTTGACCCAACAACACATAGACGCACCCGAGTGGACGCGGTATTTAACCCCGACCATAAAGATTATCTGCCCGTGGTTAACCATGCCCGCAAAACCGTGGAAGCCATGAGCTACACCTTCCCGAAATGGCCGTACCCTTACCCGCATGAAACCGTTTTCGATGGCCTCGACCAGATGGAGTACCCGATGATGGTAAATGATAACCCGCTTGAAAAAGAAGTGGATGAGATAGAACTGACCGACCATGAGATCTTCCATACCATGTTCCCTTTTTATATGGGCACTAATGAAACCAAATACGGCTGGATGGACGAAGGCTGGGCAACCATTGGCGAATGGACCATCAGCCCTATAATAGATAACAAGATATTTGACGACTACGGTATTGAGGCTGTTGAAAAAAGCGCAGGTATTGAGGAAGACGCACCAATTATGACGCTTACTCCCGGCTTAACCGGTATAGCCGGTTTTACTGATAGCTACCCGAAACCGGGCATGGGTTACCTGTTTGTAAAAGATATGCTGGGCGATGAGCTATTTACCAAGGCACTGCATTATTATATTGCACAATGGCACGGCAAACACCCCATGCCTTACGACTTTTTCAATTGCATGAACACCGGCGCAGGCATCAACATGAACTGGTTCTGGAAAGCCTGGTTCTTTGACAATGGCGTACCGGATCAGGGTATAACCAGCGTTACCAGTAAGCAAAATAACTATACGGTAACCATCACCAACATAGGTACCAAACCGGTGCCTGTCGACTTAACCATTTATCACAAAGATGGCAGCACCAAAGTAATACACCAAAGTGTAGCGGTTTGGAAAAATGGTAACAAAACCTACCTGGTAAAATTCAACGATGCAAAACCTGTCGCCAAATTTGTATTAGGTGCGGGTTATGATCCGGATGTGAACAAGAAGGATAATGTTTGGGTAGTGAAATAATCAAGTATTATTTCACTACCCATTGTTTGTGTCCTCACAAACAATCCGTTAATGTTTTACTGGTCGCTGTTTGTGAGGACACAAACAGCGGGTAAAATATATTAAATTATCATTCTGGGCGGTAGCGAAGAATCTGCCCGCGTTCTATCGTCCGCTTATATAATAGATGCTTCGTTCCTCAGCATGACAATAGCAAAAAGGGACCTATTCCAATATCTCCGCAATCTCCTTAAAACCTTTTTCCCTCGCCAAATCGGCGGGCAGTTTACCGCCTTCCATCCGAACGTTTACATCGGCACCATTTTCAAGCAAAAGTATAAGCAGATTAAGGTTACCATTTTGTGCGGCCGAGTGCAATGGGGTTGATCCGGCTTGCTGGCGCACATTTACGTTTGCCCCGTTCTCTATCAAAAGTTTAGCAATATCTGTATAATTACCCGCAGCGGCGGAGTGTATCGGGAAAACGTTAAATCCGTTATTTGATGGCTGGTTTACATTTGCACCTTTTAATACCAGGTAGCGCGCAATTTCATGCTGACCAAAATAACAGGCTAATCCCAGCGGGGTAAAGCCATCATCAGCAAAAAAATCAATCGCATCGGGATAAGTAAAAACCAAATGGGCAACCACATCAAATTTACCTGCCGCGGCGGCCTCAAATAAGGTGATATCATCTACGTATTTTAACAGCAGGCTGGTAACTTCAGGCTTTTTATAATAGCATGACAGCATAAGCGGCGAAACCTGGTGACTGGTAGTGCCTTTCGCCAGTTTGGGGTTCTGTGTAAGCAACACATTCAAGCCGATAACATCCCCGGTGGTTATGTATTCTTCAAGTTTTTCCAGGCTCATTATTTACTTTTAAGTAATTAATAATTAATACGATACAACTTAAAACGGACTAATTATACAATATTTTCGTCCGTCATTTTCATGCCTGATTTACATAAAGCTTCCAAATTAGTAAAAAATTAAAAATTTCACGCCAAATAAGTTTAATCTATTAACTTTATATTTGTACCTTAATACTGTTGATCAAGTATGCCGGTAAAAGGAAATCAGTTTAAATCAAATACTTTAAAAGAAGACAATCAATCCCGCCAAAGCAATAAGAGCGAGAAGGAAAAGCCTCCAATGTCTGCAAAATTGAAGGGGCTCTCCTCTTTTGATTGGAATGATGGCCGCGTGATTAAGATCGTGGGTTTGTTTTTCCTCATCATGTCTATCTTTTTCCTGGTGGCATTTACCTCCTACCTGTTCACCTGGCAGCAGGATCAAAGCTATGTTTCGCTTGCAAATGGCGGCTGGCATAACCTGTTCAAAACCACGCAGGAGCTTACCGATAACGGCATCAAAAACCCCGTTGTTGAAAATTGGCTGGGTAAATTTGGCGCGCTGTTATCAAACCAGTTCATATTTGAGTGGTTTGGCGTAGCCTCCTTCATATTCGTGTTTATATTTTTTGTGATCGGTTACCGCCTGCTGTTTAAAGTAAGGCTGTTCTCCATTAGCAAATCACTGGCTTATGCTTTTTTCAGCATCATATTTTGTTCGGTAGCCATAGGTTTTGTACATGCTTTTGTTATAGATTACCCGCATTATTTTGAGGGTGAATTTGGTTTCTGGACCAATCGTCTGCTTGATGCGCAGATAGGGCAGACCGGTACCTTAGGCTTACTCATATTTGCAGGTTTATCCGCACTTATCATAGCCTATAATATTGATTTTAAACTGCCGCAGCGCAAGGAAAAACTGGCAAGAGCCGTTGAAGTAACCGAAGTAGCCCCCATACCGGTTGAACTTGATGAGGATGAAGAAATATCACCCCCGCTTGAATGGCAGCCGCGCGGAGCCAATGTGCCTAATACACCCAATCCGGCAAATACAGCAAAAGCAGAATTATTAAAGCAGGAACCGTTGAAACAGGAAACCGTTTTGCAGGCCCCTGTTTTTCATGAACCAATAGTATTAACGCCCGAAGTAAACACTTTTAGGCACGAGCCTGAGGTGGAAAATGAGATACCGCTAACCCTTGAGGTTGAGCGCCCTACTCCAATTTTGAGCATTGAACAAACTGACGACGACAAGGCTAAGGAACTCGTAAATCAATTCGGTGCTTATGATCCAAAGCTTGACCTGGCATCCTATAAATACCCAACAATTGATCTGTTAGAGAATTACGGCTCCCATAAAATACAGGTAAATACTGAGGAACTGGAGGCCAACAAAAACAAGATCATTACCACGCTTAACCATTATAATATTGAAATTGATAAGATAAAAGCTACCATTGGCCCAACGGTTACACTGTATGAAATTATTCCTGCACCGGGTGTGCGTATTTCCAAGATCAAAAACCTGGAAGATGATATTGCTTTGAGCCTTTCTGCCCTGGGTATCCGTATCATAGCACCGATGCCGGGCAAGGGTACCATTGGTATCGAGGTGCCGAACCAGAACCCTGAGATGGTTTCCATGCGTTCTATCCTCGAAACTGAAAAATGGCAGACCAATACCATGGACCTGCCTATCGCTTTAGGTAAAACCATATCAAACGAAGTATTTATTGCCGATCTGGCCAAGATGCCCCACTTATTGGTTGCAGGTGCTACAGGGCAGGGTAAATCTGTTGGTATCAATGCCATATTAGTTTCGCTGCTGTATAAAAAACATCCGTCGGAATTGAAATTCGTTTTGGTCGACCCTAAAAAGGTGGAGCTTACGCTGTTCCGCAAAATAGAGCGCCACTTCCTGGCAAAATTGCCTGATGAGGCTGATGCCATTATCACCGATACCAAAAAAGTGGTAAATACGCTGAACTCGCTATGTATCGAAATGGACCAGCGTTATGATCTGCTTAAAGACGCACAGGTACGTAACCTAAAAGAATATAACCACAAATACGTCAACCGTAAAATAAGCGACCCGGAGAAACACCGTTACCTGCCATTCATCGTACTGGTAATTGATGAGTTTGCCGACTTGATGATGACGGCCGGTAAAGAAGTGGAAATGCCGATTGCCCGTATAGCGCAATTAGCCCGTGCGGTGGGTATACACTTGGTTATCGCTACGCAAAGGCCATCGGTTAACGTAATTACGGGTACTATTAAGGCCAACTTCCCGGCAAGGCTTGCTTTCAGGGTATTATCAAAGATAGATTCACGTACCATATTGGATGCCGGCGGTGCCGATCAGCTGATTGGACGTGGTGATATGCTGCTCTCAACCGGCAGCGACCTGATACGCCTGCAATGCGCATTTGTGGATACGCCTGAAGTTGAACGAATCTCTGACTATATAGGTAACCAGCGTGGCTATCCATCAGCCATGATGCTGCCTGAGTATGTAGGCGAAGGCGAGGCCAGCAGCAGTTCAAAAGAATATGATGCCGATAACCGCGACCCGATGTTTGAAGATGCCGCCCGACTTATTGTAATGCACCAGCAGGGCTCAACCTCACTTATTCAGCGTAAAATGAAACTGGGCTATAACCGCGCAGGCCGTATTATTGACCAGTTGGAAGCCGCAGGCATAGTTGGCCCGTTTGAAGGCAGCAAAGCACGTGAGGTTTTATATCCGGATGAGTATAGCTTAGAACGATATTTGGAAACTTTAGATAAACCGAAAGATTAATTCATATACTATCCCCTCCTGTCATTTCGAACGAGGTACGGGAGAAACTATCTCTTGAGCGATAGCGAAAAATCTTCTTCGATTTGCAAAGCGGATCTGCATAGTGCAGAAGATTTCTCTCTATCGTTCGAAATGACATTCGTTTTAATAAAAGCCTCAATTAAACCAATCAAACAACAGCAACTCTAAACTGTATATTAGCAAATCCATCTGCAACAAAAAATGAAAAAGACTATTATATACGCTTTACTATTCATCGGCATTAACTCACAGGCATTTGCGCAAAAAGATGTGCAAGCCAAGGCTATTTTAGATAAGGTAAGTCAAAAATACCATGCCTATAATATTGTAAAAAGCGATTTTACCTTCACTATTAACGACCAGCAAAACAACGTACAACAATCGCAGGATGGTACACTCATCGTTCAGGCTAAAACCAATAAATATAAGCTTACCTTATACGGCCAGGGTTCAAAAGCAGTTGAGCAGGAGATCATCAGCGATAGCAAAAGCCAGTGGACGTACCTTGCCAAAGACAAAGAAGTACAACTAAACAAAGTGGATAACAGTGATGAGGGCTTTAATCCCGCACAAATGTTCACCCTTTATGAAAAAGGTTACAAATACCTTTACAACGGCGACCAGATCGTCAACGGCAAATCCTACCAGGTAATAGATCTTACACCGGATGATAGCAAAAAATCATTTTTTAAAGTGAGGTTGATGATAGACAAGGTAAAGAAACAACTATATAGCGCGCTGATATTTGACAAAAATGGCAGCCACTATTCGTATACCATTAACAGCGTGATACCCAATATAACTGTACCCGAAACCACCTTCACTTATGATGCCAAAGCACATCCAGGAATTGAGGTGGTAGATCTAAGGTAAGCCGTCATATTTACTTTTGCAAGGTCAATGTTTCATAAAAAGCGCCGCCGGGTGTTATAACATTGTTAGTGAGTACAAGGCTATGATCTGTAAGTGTTCTAATATCAAAACTACTGCTCCCACTTTTTGATGTGGAACCATAGCTATAGATATAACTATATTGCAGGTTTATCTTTTGCTCATTTGTCAGGTTATCGGTTGTTATGGTATAATCGGCAGTATCAACCAAAAAGGTTCCTTCGCGGGCATATAATTTACCGTTTGATGTAAAATCGAAATGATCGGCGGCTGTACCAATATACTTTTTAATACTGGGCGGACCACTAGTACCAATACCTGTATTATAAGTTGAATCGGTTACAACAGTCCAGTTGCCAACAAGGGAGGTTGGGCCTGCATCATGATCTTTATGGCAAGAGAATAATGCCAACGCAATAATCAAGATAAGGGAAACAGGTATAAGATTTTTCATAATGTAAGTTTTAGTTTGGGGCTTTAATTACAGTACGTGAGTAAATGAGGGAATGATACAGAGGGGTGAAATCTTTAATTCCATTAAATTTTCTATACGCGTCATTGCGAGGAGGAACGACGAAGCAATCCCCGACTGTGCAGGGTGAACTTGCGGGCGTGAGTGTCGCATGAAGCCGCTCATTGCCGCGGAGGCTACTACTTTTGTCTTGATACAAAAGGTAGCAAAAAATCAAGTCAGTAAATTAGGCTTCTTTGCCGCACAAGGCCTCTGTGCTGCAAATCAGGCAAAACCTGGGCTGCTATATTTTTACGCTGCTGTCGCTACATACCTAGCCTTTACGCTTCTGTAAAAATCTGCTATGCCCTGCCGGTCTCAAGGCCACCAGCGTTTTGCCTGCTTTCACCCGAAGCTGTTCTACTGACAGAAGAAAGAAGGAACCTCACCACACTTTTCATAAGGAAAGAACTTTAATTGAACCGTAATTAAAAGCGGGTAAAGGCCCGACAAAAAGCGCGGGCCTGGGTGTTTTGCCTGTGGGCGGAAGGATCTTTTTGTCTTGATCTTTGGTTACTTTGGATCAAGCCAAAGTAACTAGTGTCGTGTCAATCATAAAATGTCGCTAGTCATGAGCCTAAAGTCTTGAGTCAAAATTCAAAAAGAACGAAATATGGCTTTAGACTTACGACTAAAGACTGTTGACATGACACTAGGGCTCCGCGCCCATGAGCGGCTTCACGCGACACTCACGCCCGCAAGTTCACCCTGCACAGTCGGGGATTATTAATACTGTGTTTGTTTTTCAATGGTATTAATGAGCTCCCTCTGGTCGGTTGTCTTTGTCCCTCGCAATGACGCAGGGTGAAGAAAATCATACTATGTAATAACAATAACATTTTCTCCATTCATTATTAATAACCTTATTCAAATTCATTATTCAGAATAGTAAAATCCACCCCCGATTTACTATTTTTGAAAAACGATGTTACCGCTTACCACTCATACCCTTGAAAAACTGGAGATGCTGCTTAAAACAGCAGGCTACAAGGTGCGTTATGAAAAGGGCAATTTTAAAACCGGGGCCTGCCTGCTGCAACATAGCAAGATAATTATGGTGAACAAATTCTCGAACCTGGAGAGCCGTATACTGGCCATTACCGAACTGGCGCGTGAACTGGAGATGGATTATAAACTATTGGACGAAAAACAGCTTGTATTTTTACAGCAACTAAAACAAACTAACCTGCAGCTGTGACCATAACTTTTTTAGGAACCGGAACTTCACAGGGTGTACCTGTTATTGCCTGCGATTGCGAGGTCTGTACCTCAACGGATCCACGCGATAACCGCCTGCGCACATCCATACTGATTGAGGGTGAAGATAAAACAGTAGTGATAGACTCAGGGCCCGACTTTAGACAACAAATGCTCAGGGCTAACGTACAGCATCTGGACGCGATTGTTTTTACCCATGAACACAAGGACCATGTTGCCGGAATGGATGACATACGCGCCTTTAATTACCGCCAGAACGCGCCTGTGGATGTGTATGCCACCACCCGCGTACAAGAGGCACTAAAAAGAGAGTTCTCTTATATTTTTGCTGAATTTAAATATCCCGGAATCCCCCAAATAAATCTGCATACCATCGGCCTTGATCCATTTGATATTGGCAGCATACATTTTATACCTGTTGAGGTAATGCACTATAAACTACCTGTACTGGGTTTCCGCATTAAGGATTTTACTTATATTACCGATGCCAAAACAGTATCAGAAACCGAAAAACAAAAAATAAAGGGAACAAAAATACTGGTCATCAACGCGCTGCAAACCCAGAGCCATATTTCACATTTTACGCTGGATGAGGCCATCCTTTTCGCACAGGAAATTGGTGCCGAAAAAACTTATTTCACCCATATCAGCCACCGCCTGGGCCTGCATGAAACTATGTCCCTGCAATTACCTCCAAACGTTGCATTTGCTTATGACGGTTTAAAACTAACTATTTAATAATTACAGTTTAATATAACTGATATGCTCTATCGAGCCTTTATACGCGCCTAAATGGCCTTTGAAAGCGGCATTGATCTTACCCCTTATTACAATAACTTTATTATTTACGGGGGTTAGTTTACCATCGTTATAATCGTAATCAAAAAAGCCTATATGCGTGCCTGATAAATATAGCGGGCATTCCGGACTAAACTCCACCCATAATGATTTAGCTGCGGAATGGTCGACAAATGAGCTGTCATTAACCAGGGCTGATTGCCCTTTGCTTTGCTGGTATTTGCCCGATACCTCAACATATTGATTATCATAATAAGCCAGGCTATCCATTAATTGCGAAAAACTTATATGTTTAAAAGTCCGGCCATCGTCGCAATTGCTTTTGTAATAGATCTTTTTGCCTGTACATGATTGCATTACCAGCAGCAGGATCATTAATCCGGATATTTTGGCAAAGATTGTAGTATACGCTGATACCATTTAGCGGCAATTATGTAATTGAATAGATGCACCGGATAAACCCGGCTAATTTTCTGTAAGATAAAACCTTAAACCGAGACTATAAATAGCATAAAAGGTTTAATTTATATTCATAACAAAATTGTTTAAGCAATTAAATTAAAAACATATTTTTGTGAAGCACCAGCATCACCGTGCCAATAAACCGGTTTAGTAATTCTATTTAGGATTTTTTAATAAATTTAATATAAGCGTCATTGCTTCGTACCTAGCCATGGCGATCAGAAAAGGAATTTTGACAACAAATACATACATGAAAAAACTAGCTTTAGGATTTCTACTACTATTTGCAATAACTGCGCAGGCGCAACAAAAAGTTATACCACTCTATCCCGGTGCTGCGCCGGGATCTGAAAAATGGGACTGGAACCAAACAGAAAGTGCAGATAATGTATTCCACGGTAATGTGGTGTATAATGTTAGTCACCCTACATTAACCGTTTATTTACCTGATAAGAGCGCTAATACAGGTACTGCCGTAATTGTTTGCCCGGGTGGCGGATTGCAAACCCTTTCTATTGAGCATGAAGGTTATGCAGTTGCCAAATGGCTGCAGAAAAAAGGCATCACAGCATTTTTATTGGAATACAGGCTGATGCACACCTTAGGCAATGACCCTTATAAAGAAATGCTTGCCAAAATGAAAGCCAATACTGTTTTGCACGACCAGGCCCCTGTTGCACCACTGGCCAATGCAGATGGACGAAATGCGATTGCTTATGTACGGGCACATGCGGCAGAATATGGTATATCAACATCGCGTATTGGTATTATAGGCTTTTCGGCTGGCGGTACCATTGCCGATTCAACAGCCTTTGGCTACACAACAGATAATAAGCCCGATTTTGTGGCATCTGTTTACGCCTATTTCCCGCCTGAAATGCAGGTTAATGTACCTCAGGATGCCCCGCCCATATTTTTAGCAGCTGCCGCTGATGACCAGTCGTCAATATACAGCACACAGCTATACAATACATGGCTCAGCGCAAAACATTCTGCCGAGATACATATCTACTCAAAAGGCGGCCATGGCTTTGGCATGAAAACACAGAACTTACCAAGTGATACCTGGATAGACCGCTTTAACGAATGGCTGAATGTACAAGGCTTACTGACCCCTGTTGATAACACAAACAAATCGCCACAACAAAGGGACCAGGACTGGGCCAACTGGCAAAAATATGTAGAGGACCGCATCCATAACGACTGGGCATGGTTAAAGAAATACGAAGACGATAATGCCAAACTCCCTCCGCCTGCTCCCGGCGAAAAACGGGTAATATTTATGGGTAATTCCATTACCGAGAACTGGGGTCACATCGACTCAACGTTTTTTAAGAGCAATGGTTATATCAGTCGTGGTATAGGCGGCCAAACATCAACACAAATGCTGGCACGTTTTAGGGAAGATGTAATTAACCTAAAACCAAAGGCAGTAGTAATAGCTGCCGGTATTAATGATATCGCACAAAATACAGGCCCTATCTCGCTCGAAAATATTTTCGGCAATATTCAATCCATGGCTGAACTGGCTAAAGCAAGTGGTATAACCCCAATCCTCACCTCTATTTTACCCGCATCTGAAATTCCATGGCATGCAGGTTTAGGCCCTGCTGAAAAGATAATTAAAGTTAATGCCATGATAAAAGATTACGCCACCAAAAATCACCTGGTTTATGTTGATTACTGGTCGGCGATGGTGAATGATAAGAAAGGCATAAAACCTGAACTTGCTCAGGATGCATACGTACACCCCAATTTGGCAGGCTATAAAATAATGGAGCCATTGGTAAAGAAAGGGATTGATAAGGCGTTGAAGGGGAAGTAATAAAATTTACGTATTATTTAAAATGTCATTGCGAGGAGGAACGACGCGGCAACCTCGTCGCATGCATATTGAACGCGACGAGGTTGCCGCGCTACGCTCACAATGACATGAGAGATATATCGCTTTCTTTTCTTTCCCCCGTCAGTAGAACAGCTTCGGGTGAAAGCAGGCAAAACAATGGTGGCCTTATGCGGTGGCAGGGCATAGCAGATTTTTACAGAAGGGTAAAGGCAAAAGTGCGTAGCGACAGCAGGGTAAAAATATAGCAGCCCTGGTTTTGCCTGATTTGCAGGGTTGGCCCTGTGCGGCAAAGAAGCCTAATCTACTGACTTGATTTATTCATCTATTATTTGTTTTTAATAGGCATTCATGAGCTTCCTACGGTCGGTTTTTGTTTCTTTTGTATCAAGACAAAAGAAATAGGCCTTAGCGGTTATGAGCGATACCACGTGACTCACCAAACATTTACGCCAGTACAAACTGAAAGATAATTCAGGAATCATAAGCATTGTCATCCGTAGGCTTCAGTTGCAAACTGAAGCCAGTAACACAAATCCGAAATCAAAATCACTTATTCACCCCCCTCAACACCTTTCTCAAATACACACCATCAGGTGTTAACTCATCCGCTGTCCAGCCACCGGTAGCAGGCGCACCGGGTTTAAGAAGCGCGGTAGTTTCATCTTTATCGGTGATATTCCAGTTGGCCCAGCTGAGTTTGCGGTCGGTCATCCATTTTAGCCATGTCTCGTTTTCTTTTAGGTCGAAAACACCATTTCCGCTGGCTTCGCCTACACCCCATTCCGTTACAAAAAGCGGGATACCCAATTTAAGTGCCTTATCGCCTTTAACACGCAGGCCATCCTGATGCCCTGGATCGCTTGCATAAAAATGAAATGAATAGGCTATATTCTTAAACCCGGTTATCGGGTCGGTGGCCGCTACATCCACATCCTGATCCCAATGCGGGCTGCCAACTATAATCAGATTGTCGGGGTCATGCTTGCGTATTTCGGCAATTATCTGTACCGCATAATTTTTAACGGTATCCCAGCTTACTCGTTCGGGCTCGTTCCAGATCTCATAGATCACATTGGGTACGCCCCTATACTTTTTAGCCATCTCGCCAAAAAACACCTTCGACTGCGGTATATGCTTGTTACTATTATGATCGTGCCAATCTATCAACACATAGATCCCTTTTTTAACGGCTTCATCAACCAGACTGACAATCATCTGCTTTTGTGAATCTGGTTGCTCCAAATAACCATGCGCAGGTTGCACAGCCATAGCCAGGCGTATAATGGATACCTTAAAATCCTTGCTGATCCAATCAACAACCTGCGGGTTATAATACTTACGGCCCTGCCATATGCTCCATGAAAAACTGAGTCCGCGTAATTGCGGCGGAACACCATTCTTATTCACTACCTGGTTACCTTTAACACTCAACGCACCATTAATGGCTACAGGTGTTTGTGCAAAGAGCATATTTACACAAATACTTAATAAAATTACTGTTAGTATTCTTTTCATAATTAGGATAAAGCCAAGGTATGGCAAATTCTGAAAAGCAGAGGGTATACTATGTAAAAATTTGATGATGATAGCTTAAAACCCACAACTTTAACTAAACGGTAGCAATTACATAATCTTAATTACATAATTTTGAGTTATTATATCTCTTTATGAAGCATTATTTAGCTGCCCTGTTATTCGTATTCTTTTCGTCATCTGCTTTTTGTCAGGTTGATACCGTACAAAAGATCATCCCCGGCAGAGAAAACAGCCCCGAGCAGGAAAACAAGCCCTATGTTATATTGATATCTGCTGATGGCTTCCGCTATGATTACGCGAAATTATACAATGCCGAACATCTGCAAGCCCTAAGCAACGCCGGTGTAAAAGCAGAATCTATGCTGCCATCTTACCCTTCGGTTACTTTCCCAAACCATTATAGCATTGTTACGGGCTTATACCCATCGCACGAGGGCTTGGTGAACAACGCTTTTTATGATGTTACTACAAAATCATTCTTTTCCTACAAAGGCAAAACCTCAACCGACCAGATCTGGTACAATGGCGGTACGCCGCTTTGGGTATTGGCGGAGCAACAAAAAATGCTGTCGGCAAGTTTTTACTGGGTAGGATCAGAAGCTGCGGTGAAAGATATCCGACCTACCTACTACTATCGCTATAACGAGAAAATAGATATTCATAACCGTATTGAAACGGTTGTTAGCTGGCTAAGCCTGCCGCCTGCTAAGCGCCCGCACCTCATTACCTTTTACTTCCCGCAGGTTGATCACCAGGGGCATAAATATGGACCAAATTCGCCCGAAGTAGCCAGTGCCGTACATTTGATCGATTCATCGGTTTATGAGCTGACAAAGGCGGTTAAAGCTACCGGCTTAAACGTGAATTTCATTTTTGTATCAGACCATGGTATGACCAAAGCCGATATTGATAACCCTATCCCTATGCCTACGGGTGTTGACACCTCGAAATTTATTGTTTCGGGCGATGGGCTGTTGGTAGAGTTATACGCTAAGGACCCTAAATATATCCAGGATACTTACCAGCAATTATTGAAGAATAAAACAGCTGACTATGCCGTTTACCTAAAAACAAACGTACCTGAAAAACTGCATTACGGCGCTAAGGACGATTGGCAGAATCGCATTGGCGATATTTTATTGATCCCTAACTGGCCAAAGGTATTTAACCTGTATAACAGTAAATTCACTACCATTGGCTGGCATGGTTATGATGCTACCGTTGTTAAAGATATGCACGCCACCTTTTATGCCTGGGGACCAGCCTTTAAAAGCAATTTAACCATCCCGACGTTTGAGAACGTGGATGTATTCCCGGTAATAACGCGGATACTGGGCTTGAGTAATACCAATAAAATTGACGGCACGGATAAAGTGGCTAACGAGATATTGCTAAAATAAGCGGCACATATAGTTTGAAACAAAATAAACCGGGTTACGTTTTATATTCAGTAACATCCTTCAACCGAATATAACAACCCGTATCATGACTGAAATACAAGAAAAGTTTGGCGCCGTATCAAAGCAATACGACTCACAAAGGCAATACCTTATACCCTGTTTTAATGATTTTTATCACAGCTGTTTGCCATTTATAAAAACGGTAACAAATGCCAAAACTATATTAGACCTTGGCGCCGGAACAGGCTTATTTTCGCAGCTGGTTTATGAGCAGAACCCGCATTTGCAGTTTACGCTGGCCGATATTTCCGCCCCTATGCTATCAGTTGCAAAAGAGCGATTTGATGGATTGGATAATTTCAAATTCATCGATCTTGATTTTTCAAACTCAGATATTCCCGGCAAGTATGATATTATCATTTCGAGTCTGGCTATCCATCATTTGGAGGATGCACATAAACAGAACCTCTATAATAACGTTTTTAAGGCCTTAAATGAAGGTGGTCTATTCATAAATGCCGACCAGGTTACCGGCCGTACCATGCTGTTTGATAGTTTGTACAAATACGAATGGCGTGAAACTGTATCGCACTCGGGCCTCGACCACGAAGCGCTGATACAAGCTTTTGAACGAACCAAGCTCGATAAATTCGCCCCACTCGAAACACAGCTTAAAATGCTGGAGGAAGCAGGGTTCACCGAAGTCGACTGCATCTATAAAAACATGAACTTCGCTGTATTTGGTGGTTTTAAAGATGCCAACATCGAGACAGCGGTTATCTGATAAACCGCTGCTATTTAATATTTCTTTTCCAACTGGCGATCATAAACCGCTTTGGCTATATTGGCTATAACCGATTCGCGTGTTGCTTCATCAGCGGTTGAGTTAGTTATAAAAATAGCGATAGCCACGTGCTTGCCATTAGGCAATGTAATTACGCCCACGTCGTTTGTTGCCGGGCTAAGGCCGGTATCATTAGTACCCGATGAACCTGTTTTATGCGCAACAACGGTGCCCGCAGGCAATAAACCTTTTATGCGTTTAGGTCCGGTTGTGGTTTCCGTCATTATCGTGTACAAAAAGTCCTTACTTGCAGGCAATAATGCTTTTCCCGTATAAAAAACATCTATCAGTTTTACCATATCCCTTGGTTTGCACCAGTTGGTATATTGTACTTCCCATTTTTTGGCCATATCTTCTTCCGATGCCTCAATATTTATACCCCTAACTTTGGCCCCGTTTTGCAGATAGTATTCAACCTGATCGGGGCCGCCTAAAAATTTAAGCAATATATCGCAGGCATCATTATCGCTTTGCGATACCATGTAGCTCAACAAGTCGCGCAGCGAAACATCCACATCACCATCCGGGTATTTATCGCGCAGCGGGCTATATGTTTTTGGCAGATCTTTTTTCTTAATATGGATAGTTTTATCTAGCGTAAATAAACCCGAATCAACCAAATGCAAAACAGCCATAGCTATCGGGAATTTCATTACGCTTTGCATTACCAGGCGCGAGTTGCCATTATAATTTAAAGTATCCCTATCCTCCAAACCTAAAACCGATACGCCAACTATGCCTTTTGCAGGTTTAGCTAACTCAACTATCTTATCACGAAGCGGATCCTGGGCTTTTACACAAAATGGGGCTAAAAAAATTGCTAAAGCAGCAACTGATCTTATAAACTTATTCATGATACTAATAACGCAATTATTTGGTGTGAAGTTTAATCCAAGTTGAAATAATATTTAATGCCTCGGGCGACATGGTTTCCTGTATTTGCTCATATTCGGATACATCGCCTGTTTTGGCATCCTGCAATAAATGGTTCAGATGTGGCAGCTCTTCTACCTTAAAATCCTTATTACCACTTTGGGTAAGTATAGCTTTTATAGCTGTCAGATTACTCTCCGCATCCACCTGCACATCCTTAGCGCCGTTAATGGCCAATACAGGGCATTTCACTTTGCTCAGGTCGATTGCCGGGTCATAGGTAAAAAAGAAACGCAGCCACGGCGTGGTATATAAATTAGCATAAACACCTACTAAAGCCTGCCTGTTGGCAGTATCATTAGCCAGGCTTAAGCCATCAAGTGTGCTTTTACTTTGTGTTTTCAGCCAGTTGCCAATAATTGGTTCAATATTTTTATCCAGCTCAGCTTTAGTAGTCGATGTTTTAAACAATGGCAATACCTGGTCGTTCAGATCCATATAGGCTTTTGCCGATGCGCTGTCGACCCCTCTTTGCCTGAGTGCTTGTCCTGCCTGTTGCGTATTGATTTTAGCGCCACCGATCGCAGGTGCGCCCCATAATACAATAAAGCTGACATCCTTGCGGCGGGCGGCAACCATTGGTGCGATAATGCCGCCTTCGCTATGACCAATTAACCCAAGATGCTTTTTATCTACATCCGCACGGCTTTCCAAATAATTAAGGCTCGTTTCCACATCATACGAAAAACTCTCGCTGGTAACGTTTGTACCATCAGGGCCGATAGTGCTTTTGCCTGCGCCCCTGTCATCAACCCTTAAAACTGCTATACCATTTTTGGTAAGATAATCTGCCAATACCCAGTATACTTTATGACCGAACAATGTGCCATCCCTATCCTGTGTACCGCTGCCGGTGATGATAATTACAGCCGGGTATTTACCGTTGCCGTTTGGCCGCGTAAAAGTAGCGCCGTAATGCAGTGTTTTAACAGTGTTGTCATATTCCACATCTTCGGTATAATAACCAAAAGGCGGTTTAGGCGTTTGCGGACGGATCAGATCATTACGCTTTAAATTCAGCACCAATAATGTACTATTCTGCTTAAAGGTTCCCGTGATCCCGTCTTTCCCATCCCACAAACCTTTGTAGACGATATGGGCTACGTCAACAGCCGCAGTCAAGCTATCTTTTACCACGCTGGTGCTGTTACATTTAATACCGAATGCGTTCTGATCCGGGCTATCAAACGTAGTAGTATAAGTATTGTCGCCGTTTTTGTTGACATTAAAAACCAGCCTGATATTGGTACCACCAGCGTTTAAAAAACCTTGCCACCTGCCTGCAATATCCTGCGCATTGGCAAAGCTGACGGTGCATAGTATAATTATGGTTATAATTAATTTCTTCATAAATATTTATTTAGGCTGATGTTTTTTAAAGTAGATATAAGAGTAAAAGATGGGTATAAAAGAGATGATAAGGATACCAGGCAAAAACACATATACACCCATACCCTCAGGCAGAGCGAGTGTAGCAATGGTGATAATAAGGCCGCCAATAACCCATACCTTACCTGTAAGATGGTGTGTGGCGCGCCAGTTACCTTCATCTTCTAAAGTCCACGGGGTACGTACACCGGCAAAGTAATTGGGTTTAATGCTGTACATTATGTTGCCCAAAAATACAAATAGCAAACCTATCAACGGCAGCAACAGCTTATCAATTCTGAACGATTGATTGATGGTAGCAAAAGTGATGGAGATACTGATGGCAGCCATAAATATCACTAAACCAAAACCCAGTTTCTGAAATGTTTGCTCGCCATATTTCACCTGTTTTTTAGGGTCGATGGATGGCAGGAATTTTAATAAGAAATATGTTCCGCCCGAAATCAACGGGAAGATCATCTGCATTACCAAAAACTCGCTTTTGCTGCCATAGCGGTTGGGCCTGCCATCAGCGCCGTAATGCATGGGCACTATGGCAGGCAATGAGCCGTAAACCCATAACAAATAACCGATCGGTAACAACCAGATCAACAGAGCCGCAACATCCAGCAGGGAAAATTTTTTCATATAGCTTATTTTACTTTTTAAACTGCATTATCCATTTTAATACCTCATCCATAACGGTGGTATTGAGTGAGTAGAAAACAAATTGCCCTTCTTTTACTGACACCACCAGGCCGGCCTGGCGCAACAGGTCGAGGTGATGCGATATACTTGGTTTAGAGATGCTGAACTTATCGGCTATTTCGCCTGCAGTAAGATCCTTCTCTTTTAACAATTCAAGTATTTCGCGCCGGGTACTATCGTTAAGTGCTTTAAACAGGGCGTTCAATGTTATAATTATATATTTAGACAAATGTCTAAATACTTTTTGAAATTTTCATGGATTTTAAGAAATATTCTGTTGACTCACCGGGTTTTATTCTGCAAAATTTCGTTAATTGTAGCTATTTATCACTAACCTCATTATGCAACGCAGAAATTTCATAAAAACAGGCTCATTAGCAGGCATCACTTTATCGGCATTAAGTTTAGGCGCGTGTAAAATACCACCGTCAGAACAAAAACAAGCTGGCAGCAGTACAGATAAAAACACCGACGACTTTGCGCTAAAAGAGACCACAATTGATATTCTTCAGCAAAAAATGAAAAGCAAGGAATACACCTCGCATGCCATAACCCAGCTATACCTTACCCGCATTAATGATATTGATAAGAACGGCCCAAAGCTTAACGCAGTTATTGAGCTAAACCCAAACGCGCTGGATATGGCCAATGAACTGGATAAGGAACGTGATGCAGGTAAAATACGCGGCCCCCTGCATGGCATACCTGTACTGATAAAAGATAACATCAACACAAAAGATAAAGTTGCAACCACCGCAGGATCGCTTGCAATTGCGGACAACTATGCAACTAAAGATGCCTTTATTATTAATCAACTGCGCGAAGCTGGCGCAGTGATATTAGGCAAAGCCAATTTAAGCGAGTGGGCAAATTTCAGGTCGACGAGGGCGGCCAGCGCATGGAGCAGTAAAGGTGGATTAACTAAATGCCCATATATATTAGATAGAAACCCCAGCGGCTCGAGCGCGGGATCGGGTGTAGCTGTGGCGGCTAATTTATGTGCCATAGCTATCGGTACGGAAACGGATGGCTCGGTGGTTTCGCCTGCATCGGTTAATGGCATTGTGGGGATTAAGCCAACAGTGGGCCTATTGAGCCGGTCGGGCATTATACCCATCTCAAAAACACAGGATACCGCCGGACCAATGGCGCGCACCGTTAAAGACGCCGCAATTTTATTGGGCATATTAGCGGGTGTCGACCCTGAGGATAGCTATACGCTCAACAGCAAAGGCAAAGCTGAAACCGACTATACCAAATTTTTAGATGCAAAGGGATTGCAAGGCAAACGCCTGGGTATTGAAAAAACAGCGCTAACCGGTAACCCGGATATGGAGATTCTGCTAAATGGCGCCATAGCCGTATTAAAAAGCAAAGGCGCTACCATTGTTGAGATAGAATTGGATAAAGAGTTAAAGGACCTGGGGCCACTGGAGTTTAATGTATTGCTATATGAGTTTAAAGATGGGTTGAATAAATATTTAAGCACCGCCAATTCAAAAACAAAATCGCTGGCTGATGTGATCGCTTTTAATAAAAACAATGCGACCAAAGCTATGCCTTTCTTTAAACAGGAAATACTGGAACAGGCCCAGGCCAAAGGCGATCTGAACAGTAAGGAATATATCTATTCTCTAAAAAAAACAACCCGCACCCGCCAGATCATCGATACCATACTAAAACAAAATAAACTGGATGCCATTATAGGCCCAACCAATGGCTTTGCCTGCTGCATTGACCTTGTAAACGGCGATTACGATAATGGTTTTGGCTTTTCAACCCCACCGGCAATGGCTGGCTATCCGCATATTACTGTACCCATGGGCGCGGCGCATCACCTGCCAATGGGCCTGTCGTTCTTCAGCACAGCTTATCAGGAAGGTGAGATCATTAAACTGGCCTACGCTTATGAACAGGCTGCTAAAAAACGGGGGTTGCCAGAGTTTAAAGTGAATTTGTTGTGGTGATATTTTTTGGTAACAACACCAACAAAGAGCGGGTTATATCTTTTTTAATTCCTTCCCCACGGGAGGGGTGTGATGGATTGCGTGCAAAGGCAGGGAGGGGTTTCTACATCAAACCAATAAAATAAACTCATTAACCCCCTACCTACCCTTCCCCAGGGAAGGAATCGCACATGGCGATGCTTTTTTCAAACCTTGCGCCTGCGCTTTGTTGGTGTTGTCACCAACAAACTCCTGGTTCATCTAAATTTATGACGAAATTGAGTTAAAAATTGCAAAAATCTTATGCTTTATTGACGTTTCCGCCTCCTTATATTAGGCAAACTTAAATTAATACTCATATCATGCTAAAAACAACTGCCTGGTGCTTTGCATTGGTTTTGCTCTGTGCCGGAAAAACATTTGGCCAGCTGCCCGCTATTATTGAAAAAGATGGTCGGCATACGCTACTGGTTGATGGCAAACCATACTTGATACTGGGCGGACAGGCCCATAATTCAAGCGGGTGGCCCGGTATGTTGCCGCAGGTATGGCAGGCAGTTGAAACCATGCACCTGAACACAGTTGAGATACCCATTTACTGGGAGCAGATAGAAGCCCAGCCCGGAAAGTTTGATTTTTCGCTGATTGATACCCTACTTCAACAAGCCCGGGCGCACAATGTGCACCTGGTACTGCTCTGGTTTGCCACCTGGAAAAATGGCAGTAACCATTACATGCCCGAGTGGATGAAAAAGGATGCTACGAAATACCCCAACATAACAGGCTTAAATGATAAGCATATTGATTCACCCTCTCCACATAGTAAAGCAACACTGCAGGCCGATATAAAAGCTTTTACAGCGGTGATGACCTACCTAAAGCAGACCGATACCCAACATACTGTACTTATGGTACAGGTAGAAAACGAATCCGGCTCATGGGATAGCATGCGTGATTATTCGCCAACGGCACAAAAACTATTTGAGGGGCCGGTGCCTGCCGCATTATTAAAGCCTGAAGTATTAAAAGCACTCAATATTCCTGCCGGGACAAAAGGCACCTGGCAGCAGGTATTTGGCGACAGGGCCGATGAATATTTCCAGGCATGGTCGATTTCCAGTTTTATCGGTCAGGTGGCAGCAGCGGGTAAAGCGGCATATCCGTTGCCATTGTATGTTAACGCCGCCCTGCGCGATCCGCTTACCAATCCGCATTCCAATACCTATGAGAGCGGTGGCCCTACTGATAACGTAATTCCGATATGGAAGGTGGCTGCTCCTGCTATTGATCTGCTTGCCCCGGATATCTATCTTTCAGGCAGCGAAAGGGTTTTAAAAGTGCTCGAACTATATGACCGCCCTGATAATACCCTTTTTGTGCCCGAGGCCGGTTTAATTGCCGATAATGCAAAATACCTGTATACAGTTATTGCTCGTGGCGGCATCGGCTTTTCGCCATTTGGCATAGATGATAACGGCCATGGCTCTACGCCCGAAGAACGCAGTAAACGCCTCGCTCCTTACGCGCAGGAATATGCTGTCGCCTCACCCATGATGCGTGAATTGGCACAATGGGCCTTTGAAGGCAAAATAAAAGCAGTGGTGGAGCACGAGGACCATACCGAGCAAACTATAGACCTTGGTGCATGGCAGGCCACCATATCATTTGGCAGCGACAGGGAAAATACTATAAAAGCTGATGCAGCACCAGATGGTAAATTAATGATCGTTAAGTTAGGTGAGGATAAGTTTATGGCGATGGGTACCAGCTGTCGTATCACCTTCCATCCCACCGGAGACAACAAGGGCAAAGCCTGGCAATACCTGAAAGTGGAAGAAGGCAGCTATGATAATGGCGTATTTAAACCCATCCGCATACTTAACGGCGATGAGACAGATTTTGGAGGGCCACGATTTGAAAATACGCTTAAAGTATTGCAGGTTGAGTTGATTATGAGATAGAGTCTTTGTTGATGACAATACCAACAAATGGTGGATGTTCGGAAGATTAGAAAGGATGTCATACTGAGCGATAGTCGAAGTATGTGGGCAAAGGCCTCTGCGCTCACCCTTCGACTATCGCTCAGGGTGACACCCCATAAGGAAAACCATTCCAACAAAAAAGCGTTTCTAACTCAATCAGAAACGCTTTCTTAATTATCTGTAAATAATATCTACTTCGTTGTACTCAGCAACAACACCGCCGGTTTTAAGCCCGGCGATTGTGCATTCAACACCAGTATACCCGCTGCTTTTGTTGAGCGCAGTACAATAAGCGCCCTGCCGTTCAGCACATCGCATTGGGTGCCTACATAGGCATCCTCGCCTTTTAAGTTGGCATTGCCTAAGCCTTGAATAGTGCCTACTCCTTGGATATTAAATTTTATCCTGTCGTTTGAGTTGGGTTGTAATTTGCCATCCCTGTCAACAATCTCTACGGTTATAAAACATAGGTCTTGTCCATCGGCTTTCAGTATTTTTTTGTCGGCTGTTAAGCGTATGTCCTTTGCCGGGCCGGCCGTTTCCAGCTGGGCACTTTGCGCTTCTTTTCCATCTGCCTGGCCAACAGCTTTTAGTACACCGGCTGCATAAGGCACAGTAAAGGTTACCTTAAACTTATCTTTAGGTGTAACATCTTTTGTTTCTATCAGCTGATCATTCAGGTAAAGAGATACTTTGCTGTAACGGGTATAAACTTCAACCTCCATTGGTTTATTTTCCTGGCCGGGATAGGTCCAGCTTTCCGTAACCGGGTAAATGCTCCAGCCTGTTCGTACCAATTTATGGTCATTCTTCACATCAGCCTGGCGAACACCCATGTATATATTCTCGCCCCTATTCCAAACTATATTCCGATAGTGCGCGACCGGTTTGCTGAAACCAAGTATATCTAAATCGCCGGATACACCGCCATGCCATGGGTACAACTTATCATTAGCCATCCAAATCGGCTTGCCTGTACTATCAACCGGCTCGGTTGGGTCGCCTTCGTAAAAATACCTGCCGATGCCCGATTCTCCCAGATAATCCATAGCTGTCCATACGTTATCACCAATCACAAAATTGGCATTGGCTAACAAACCCCATCTATCCGCCGGGTCGTCGGGCATCGATTCTGTGCCGATCAACACCCTTTGGGGGCTGTTAACCTCATCCTTAATTAAGGCTTCCATGTTATAGTTACAACCTACTATATCAAGCGCGTTACGCTGTTTAAGTATAACAGCACTATCCGATGCAGTTTTTGGCAACCCGAGCAAAGCCTGTGTTATTGGCCTTGTAGGGTCATCCTGTTTTATTCTATCAACCAATTGCTGACCATATACGCCGCCAATTTCAGGATCCATTGAACCCGGGATCTCATTGCCCGTGCTCCACATAATTACTGCGGGATGGTTACGGTCGCGGAACACAAAAGCATCTATATCCTTTTGCCACCAGTCTTTAAAATATACCGAATAATCCTTCGCGTTTTTACCCTTCGACCAGCAATCGAATGCCTCATCCATCACCAGCATACCCAAACTATCGCAAGCGTTCAATAAAGCAGGCGATGGTGGGTTGTGCGATGTCCTCAGCTCATTAAAGCCAGCATTTTTAAGCAGTTGCACTTTCCGTATCTCGGCCCTGTCAAAAGCGGCAGCACCCAATACGCCATTATCATGGTGAATACAGCCGCCATTCAATTTATATACTTTGCCGTTTATGGTAAAGCCCGCTTTTGCCGACCATGCCAGTTCACGTATACCAACTTTGGTGGTAACCTCGTCATTCAATACACCGTTAACCAAAATACGCGATACCAGGCGATACCTCAAAGGCATATCAGGCGACCATAAATTGGGGCGCATTACTGTGATCTGCTGCGCTATCTCCTGCTTGCTATTGCCCGGCAAGCTAATGCTTTGCTCTTTGACAGGTATCTCGCTGCCGTCCTGGGCGATCAGTTTATTTTGTATAACAACCAGCGCGCTTGCGTTACCATCATTGGCAACGGTGGTTTTAACACCTACATCAGCTTTAATTGAGTTAGCATGCTCGGTGTAAAAGAACACACCGCGCGGGGCTATATGTACCAAAGGCGTTACGGTTAACCAAACATGCCTGTAAATACCCGATCCACTATACCACCTGCTGTTCCGCTGTTGCGAATTATCAACCTTTACAACAATAGTATTTTTGCCTGTTTTAAGCTGAGTGGTAATATCTGTTATAAAACTGGTATAGCCATAAGGTTGCATGGCTACATGGGTGCCGTTTACCCAAACATCAGCATTCATATAAATACCTTCAAACTCAATTGTGGTTCGTTTATCAGCCATACCAACGGGGATATCAAATGTTTTGCGGTACCAGCCTATGCCACCCCAGAAAAAACCACCACCGCCGCCTGTCGAGGCTTTGGGGGCTATTTTAGTTTCAATGTCCCAATCATGCGGCAGCGTTACTTTTCGCCATGAGTTATCGTTAAAATCATTGGCCTCAGCGCCGGTTACATCACCCAGGTGAAACGACCAGTCACCATCAAAACTACTCACAACGCGGGTTTGCTGCGCTAAACAGGTAGCAATTGATACAAATAAGAGTAAGGTAAATGATACTAACTTTTTCATTTTACATTGGTTTACGAGTAAATATTGCTTGATTTGAGTTGTTGTTATTGACCGGCACCATAGCTTTAAAAGCCCCGAAAAGTGATAAGTTAAACAAGGCCAACATTGTACAGGCGGCCATTGCCAATATTAAATAATTAAAATACGTGGGGTTAACCATGTTAATTGTGCAGGTTTTTTACTAATTGGGGTATTTAGTTAATATAAAACTATCAATTAAAATGATATTATAGTAGAATAATTGCAATCAAATCTTTATTTATAACCAAGGATTAAAAATATCACAAAAAACTAATCTTTAATTAATTGCGAGGATGGCGGGAACAGACTGTTGGAGACGTAATAAGCTAATCCTCTGTTTCAAGGCCTTTTAGTTTCAGTACCTCTTCAAACTCTTTTATATGGAAATAATAGATGTATCCTGTTATACCTTTGCTGGTTTTAACCTTGGCATTGGGTTCACCATTAAAAAAAGCCGTGCTAATGAGTTGAACATGATCACTATTGGCTAATGTATCAAGCACTTTAGTACCTGAGCCACTATATACAAATATTGGGGAGGATTTGTCGATAAAATGTTCAATAGTAAAGGCTGTTACCGGCCTGTCCTGATAAACTGCCGTCAGCGAATCGATCACTTTTTGTTGTTCCGATAGCCTTGCATCATCATTATTATCTAATTCTGCAAAATTCAAGCCCTCACTATGGGAGTTCTTTTGTACTACTAAACCTAAAACAATAATGCAAAGTAAAATGGTTATGAGCCGGGGCTTGTTCATTGGGTAAATATATAAAAAATGAGCATCCTTAACCCTGTTCAGTATCAGTAGCTTCTATTTTTTTATCTCCAAAATAAGTTATGATAGCTTTTGCCTGTTTGGTGTTAACAACTTCTTTCAATTCTTCCTCTGTTGCTTCGCGGATCTTTTTTACCGATTTAAAATATTTGAGCAATTTGCCCGAGGTAGTTTTGCCTATACCATCAATCAAATCAAGCTCAGTCACCAGTGTGCCTTTATCCCGTTGCTTGCGGTGGAAAGTGATACCAAAACGATGAGCCTCGTCGCGCAGCTGCTGTATAACTTTTAATGTTTCCGATCTTTTATCCAGATATAAAGGATACTGATCGCCGGGATAGTAGAGTTCTTCCAGTCGCTTGGCTATGCCTATAATGGTTACCTGCTTTTCAATCCCTAACAGTTTAAGGCTTTTCATGGCTGATGATAGCTGCCCCTTGCCACCGTCAATAATAATCAATTGCGGCAGTTCCGTACCTTCATCAAGCATCCGGCGATAGCGGCGGTGAACGGCCTCCTCCATCGTTGCAAAATCATCCGGACCAACAACGGTTTTCACATTAAAGTGGCGATAATCTTTTTTTGATGGTTTGGCATCCTTAAATACCACAATTGCCGATACCGGATATTTACCCTGGAAGTTAGAGTTATCAAAACACTCAATATGGCGCGGCAGCTGATTCATCCGCAGGTCCTTCATCATTTGGGTAAGCAGGCGTTCGGTTCGGATCTCCGGGTTTAGTTTTTCGTACTGGTCTATCCGTTCCTTTTTAAAGAACTGTACGTTTTTTTGCGACAAATCGAGCAGCTTCTTCTTTTCGCCCAGTTTAGGTACAGTAAATTTTATAGCGCTCGATTTTTCATCCAGATCGATATCAAATGGTACGATGATCTCTTTTGAATGGCTATTATAACGGCTCCTGAACTCGGATATGGCCAGCGTAAGCAATTCCTCATCACTCTCATCCAGGCGTTTTTTTAGTTCGATGGTTTGGGTTTGAATGATAGTGCCGTTCATTATCTTCAGGAAGTTAACAAAGGCATATTTTTCTTCGGATGCGATGCTGAACACATCAATATCAGTAATTGACGAATTTACTACCGTCGATTTGCTCTGGTAATTCTCCAGCAATTCAAATTTCCTTTTCAGGCGATGGGCCTGCTCAAAGTTCATCTCTGCTACGGCCGCATCCATATCAGTCTTTAATCCGCGCAGCACCGCTCCTATTTTACCGCTAAGGATATCTGTTATCTCGCTGATGTTATGGGCGTAATCGTCCTCGGTCTGAAAATCCTGACAGGGGCCTTTGCAGTTACCTATTTGATATTCCAAACAAACCTTAAACTTTCCCTTCTCAATATTTTGGCGGGTAAGCGGCAGGCTGCAGGTACGTAGCGGGTAAGTTTCCTTAATCAACCCTAAAATATTATGCATCATGCTTACCGAAGCATACGGGCCCAGGTATTTGGAGCCATCACGAACAATCCGTCGTGTCCAGAATATGCGGGGGTAATTCTCATTTTTGATGATAATCCAGGGATAGGTTTTATCATCCTTGAGCATTACATTATAGCGCGGCTGATGTTTTTTTATCAGGCTGTTTTCCAGCAGCCAGGCATCAATCTCGGTATCAACAATAGTAAAGGTAATGTTGCGGATCTTTGATACCAGCACCCTTGTTTTGGCATTTACATTAGGGTTATTAAAATAAGAGCTTACCCTATTGCGCAGATCTTTGGCCTTACCAATGTATATCAGTTCCTTTTCACTATCCCAATACTGGTAAATTCCCGGTTTGTGGGGTATGTTCTTTAATGCAGCTTTATAATCAAAGTTCATTGGTTCACTGGTTCATTAGTTCATTGGTGCAGTGGCGGGTTAGTCTGGCTTAATTTCAGATTTTGCAGCTTTGCCGATGAACTTCATGTATGCATTTAATTTGAGATGAATTGCCTGAAGCTTTTCAAACAATTCGCTGAACTCTTCTTCTGTTATCAGGCTTCTGTTTCTTGACTTCTTTAACCAGCCCTTAGTTTCTATTATTGACCCTCTGCTAAAATAACAGAAGTTCCTGTTTTCTTTATAATGATACCTGCCATAGCCTTCAGCTATATTTGCTGATATAGAATCAGCTGAACGGACCATTTGTTTTCCTACCGTATCTTTTGCGAAATAATCCCAGCAGGCAACTGCTACCCAAATCTCATCACTAAAACTTTCAGCCAATTGGTAAACCTCTAATTCTTCAAGATTAAAATAACTCATGAATTAATTATTGAACTATGCACCAATGAACTAATGAACCAGTGAACCAGTGAACCAATGAACTAAATTAAAACTCCAGTTTCTTATCCACCTCTTTAGTATCCTTGGTTTGCTGGTTATACTGGTCACAATCAAGGCTAATGCTTACACCGTTTTTGGGTGGAGCAAAATCTACGTTCATTTTTACACCCAACGCCGGGTTGGCATATACCTGTTTCATGTATAACGCAAAAATTGGCAGTGCTGTATTGGCACCCTCGCCCAGCCGTTCTGTACGGAAGTGTATGGCCCTGTCTTCGCAGCCTGTCCAAACGCCGGTTACCAGCTGTGGTGTAATCCCTATAAACCAACCGTCGGAGTTATTTTGTGTTGTCCCGGTTTTACCCCCTATCGGGTTGGTAAAGTGATACTTCCACCTTAACCTGCCACCTGTAGCTCCGGGTATATCAACCACACCTTTTAGCATATGGGTCATTACATAGGCGGTTTGCTCGTTCATGGCCTGTTTTACCCGGGTATGATTGGTATACAGCACATTACCGTTTTTATCCTCAATACGTAATAAGAATGTTGGCTGTGTCCAAACACCATGGTTTGCAAAAACGCTATATGCACCAGTCATATCAAACACGGTTGCATCAAAACTACCGATACATATGGAAGGGTATGGCTGAAGATTAGGACTATTTACCCCCATTTTCTTTATCAGTTCTACAACTGGTAAAGGAGTAACCTCTTTCATTATATGAGCGGTTATCCAGTTTTGCGAAAATGCTAATGCTTGTGTTAGTGTTAACATTCCCGCATGTGTCTCATCTTTACCTGAACGTGGGCACCATGCCGGGGTAACCGTATAATTTGTATCTGGCACGTTATCTACTTGCAAGCAGGGCGAGTACGCCTCATCAATAGCTACAGAATAGGTAAACGGTTTGGCGGTTGAGCCCACCTGCCTCGATCCATCCTTTACCTGGTCGTATTTAAAATGCTCAAAGTTTATACCGCCTACCCATGCCTTAATATAGCCTGTAGTTGGGTCCATACTCATGAGGGAGTTACGCAGCAGTAACTTACAGTATACTATCGAGTCGACAGGCTTCATTACTGTATCTATATTACCATGCCAGGTAAACAGGTTCAGGGTATCAGGCGTATTAAAGTTCTCCCGTATCTCATCATCAGATTTTCCATCTGATTTTAATTCCCTCCACCTGTCGGAGCGGCGCATGCCCGTATCAATTAAGCCTTTAAAGGTTGGTATTTCTTTCCATAAGCTATGCCCGTGCCAGTGATCATTAAACTGGGCCTGCAGGGTACGCATGTATTCGCGCTGTGCCTGTTCGGCATAGCCCTGCATGGTGGCATCAATAGTTGTATAGATCTTTAAACCATCACGGTCGAGGTCATAAGGCGTACCATCGGGTTTGGCAATAGATTTATCCGCCATTATTTTCACGATCTCCTTTTTCAGCACCGCCCTGAAGTATTGGGCAAGGCCTTCATTATGATCAATACGGGTAAAATCAAGCCCCAGCGGTTTTGCCTTAAATTCTTCAAGCTGGCCCGCGCTCAGGTAATTCTCCTTCTTCATCCTGTCCAATACCAGGTTACGACGGCCCAATGCCCTGTTAGGGTGGTTAATGGGTGAATATATACCGGGCGCGTTAAGCATCCCTATCAAAAGCGCAGCCTGATCGGGTGTAAGTTTATCGGGCGTAGTATTAAAATAAGTACGTGCTGCCGATTTAATACCAAAAGTATTGTAAGCGCCAAAATCAACCGTGTTAAGGTACATGGTTAAAATTTCTTCCTTGGTATAATGCCGCTCTAACCTAACAGCAATAATCTGTTCTTTTAGCTTTTGGGTAATACGTACAAAAAAGTTATGACTGCCACCACCATTAAACAGGTTTTTTGCCAATTGCTGCGTAATAGTACTACCACCCTGCTGGCTGCCCAGTAAGTTATGCAGGATAATACTTGGTATACGTTGAAAGTCAATACCCGAATGCTCGTAAAAGCGGCTGTCTTCAGTAGCTACCAGTGCATTCACCACGTTTGGCGATAGATCCTTATAAGTAACCGGTGAACGGTTCTGTATATAATAGGTACCTAAAACCTGTTTATCAGATGATATGATCTGCGATGCCAGGTTACTTTTTGGGTTCTCGATATATTGAAAGCCAGGCAGCGGGCCCAAAGCACCAAAGGCAGTTAACGTTATCAATAGCACAACAAATATCAGGCAACCAATAATGGTTTTCCATATATATCCGTTATATCTTTTAATATCTTGTGGTGTAAGCTTTGCTTGCTTTTTTTGCATCTTAATAATTGTTTTGATAATAGTCGATGTAGTTTTCCAGCGTTTTTTGGTCGGCTAATTTATCCAGATTTTCTTTCGTTATAATAAAAAAGCTGTATTTATCCTTTGATATCTTCATGATATCGGGCAGCAGCGGAACAATCCCTCGTGCATATGCCTTAACATTAGCCAGGCCATTAAACTTGCCGACAAATATAAGCCTGTTATTGTTGCCAACCTGCATCAGCTGGTGGCTAATATCAGTCTTTGTATAATTTGCCCGGTTAAACTGCCCTATACCAAAACGCGAAGAAGCAAGATTAGTGTTATCGTTACTAATATTTATAACAAAATAATAGTTGGTACTATCGCGCATAGAGAACATACCTGCCGGAGCTGTGTGACGAACCACGGGCTTATTTACTGCCAGGCTATCCTTTTTCTCCGGCTTACGCACATCCGCCACTTGCGAAAACAGCGAATAATGCCCCGGCTTGCGGTATTCTGTTTGCTTTTGATTGGCAACAGGCGGCGTAAACATCACTTCGGTTGAGTCCCTTGTATATAAGGCATATTGCCTTGACGCTATCTCGGCCGGATTAGTATTAATATACTGTAAATGCTGCTTAACCAGCGGAACTATTAACATATCGCCCGGATACGTGGTCATTATCTGCGTTAAGTCAGTCTTAAACTGCGTAATAGATTCCTGGTGCCCTGCAGCCAGCGCCCTGAGGTATGCCAATTGGGCCGAAAGCCTGTTATGCGGATATTGTTTCTGCACGGTATCAACCCTGGCTATAACAGCATTATATTTTCTTTGGATGTACAGGTCATATACCTGGCTGTATAAACTATTAAATTCAGCATACTGATCGTCCATTTTTTTGCCATAATCCGGATCGAGGATAACTTTGGCAAAAGGGGTATCGGCATAATCTTTCAATACCTTATCCTTATATATTTTGGCCTGCGCATCATCATTAAGCTGCGAATACAAACGGAACAGGCTATAATATATAGCCGCCTGGTTAGGGTTATTAGGGAAACGTTTTTCAATTAACAGGTAGGTTGCAATGGCTTCCTTTTTATCCTCCAAAATATCCCTGTAAAAATTAGCGATATCAAAATAAGCATTGTATATCCGCATATTTGATTGGGCAAGCAAATCGGGGGTTAAAGGCAGGTCCGCTATTATTTGCTGCCGGTAATCCTTAGCCGCAACAGCAGTTTTAGCTACTGACGCAGGCTGACCCACTGCATCCGGATCGAGGTTACGGACTGAATTAAGACTATTTGCCTGGTCGGAATTGGAGCGGTTACTCCTGCGCCAGTTATCTTCAAGCTTTCTGCTGCCCCACTGCTTTTTAAAATCATTATAGCCCTGGCTCACCGCGTTTGAGTTGTAAAAATAAAAATTGCTGCCGCCCGGTGTATTAAATACGGTATTAGCAGCCGTGTTTGAGGCATTAGTACTTGCTGCCTTCAAACTATTTAACGCCGCCTGCTGCTCCATGATCATATCTTTAACCATGGTATCTATTTTCAACGATCTTGTTTTTTCATCCAGATTGGCCAGCATTTGTAAAGTATCCTCATGAGCAATTATCCTCAGCCTGTCTGTAAGCAATTGCAGGTTACTGGTCTTTTTTTGTATAAGCCGGTAACCGGGGTAGCTTGGCGAAAGTGTGGTTAAGGTACTATCGTAATATTTTTTGGCATTGATATAATCAACCTTATTATTAAAATCAATATCGGCAATGCGCAGGTATGATAAACCCTTCTGGTTTTGATTTTTGACGCTGCTGCGGATAGAGAGCTTATAATATTTAATAGCGTTGTCATAATCCTTATCGCCCAAATATATTTGCCCCAACTGGTAATAGATCTGGTCTTTAAACTCCTTGTTATTCGGGTTTTTTAATAAGCTCTTTAGCCTGTCGGTACGGCTTAGCTTAACCCCGTTGCGGGTATCTTCAATCCTTATGCGGTTAAGATCGGCGTTAAAAGCCATCTCAAAGTTGGCATTGCTATTGGCTATTTTGCCATAATTAGCCAATGCCTCATCATTCTTTTGGTTGATCTCCTGCAGCTGCGCCAAAATGAATGTCCAGCGGAGGCGTTGCTTTTTAATACTGCTATACTGTATGGCCTGCTTAGCCATTATCTCGGCATCAGCATAATCTTTTACATTAATATCATATTGCAGTTTGGTGGCATAAACATCGGCAGGATTATTTTTTTTAGGGTTGATATTTTCAAAGGCGGTATCTAAAACCAGCTTTGCCGGTGTGGGCTGGTCGAGGTATAAAAGTGTGCGGGCTTTCCACACCTGGGCTTCCTGCATAAGGCTCACCTGTTTAGGATAAGAGCGTATCACGTAGGAGAAATATTCCGCCGCATCAAAATAATTACCGCCTAAATAATTGGCCTTACCCATAATAAGGTATGCATCGCCAACATAATGGCTCTGGTCTTTACCGTAAATGATCTTATTGGCTTTATCAACGGCCAGTTGCAGATCTTTATCAAGGGAGGTGGTATGCGTAGCGGCGGTATCCTGGTAAACGTTCAGCAGTTCGTTATATGAATCAATAAAGGCAAGCGCATAGTCATCCTGCTTTTGCTGCAATATATTATTAGCGTTGAATATAATATTATAATGAGCCGTTAAATTTTGCATACTGCGGTTAAACCCGGTTGGTTTTTCAAGCGAGCATCCCGCCAATAGCAGAATATAAAAGAAAAAGTATAAATTTTTCGATAAAGAAGGTGTAGAAATTTGCCTCAAAGTATAACCATTTATTAAAAGCTTTGCTAAATTACTAAATAGTATGCAATAGGTTTAATAAATTTGCAGATGCCCATAAATGAACAAAATGATAGCGACGACAACCCGGGCGGCGCAAGCAGCCTGGCTAAGTTTACCGGCCTTGCTTTCCAGATGATTGCCATTATAGGCGCGTTTACCTACGCAGGCTACCGTATTGATAAGGCAGAAAACCATACCACCCAATGGGTTACAGCCATGCTTGCCCTTACGGGCGTATTTATTTCTTTTTATGTTGTTTTTAAATCCCTCAAAAATTGAAGATCTCTAAAATCCTTATCTCCTTTTTACTATTTACCTGCCTGCTTGCAGTGCCCCCGCTCCTGTTACAATATTTTGATAATGGCGACCTGCTGGTACCTAATTTCTGGACAATTTTCTTTTTTATATCCGCTTTAACATTGATAATTATTGTTACCGTTTTACTGGTTCAGCAAAAAAATAATGAGATGTATGCCGCGGCTTTTCTGGGCGCAACCACGTTTAAACTGCTTGCATGCCTCATTTTCGTGCTGATTTTTATTAAAAAAAGCCACCCGGAAAAGCTCAATTTCGTGCTGGATTTTATGTATTTATATTTCTTAAATACGGTCTTTGAAATTTACGGTTTGTTACGTAACTTGCGCAACCAAAATTCAAAGTAAAAAGTTCATTTTAAATGGAAAAAAGGTCGATTTTGAACTCAAAAATATTTAAGCTTTCACGTATTTGTGCTCTTTTTGTTGCACTGTTAGCAATTTCAGGCACTGCATTTTCGCAAGAAAAGGCCAATAATAACCCCGATAAACCATATGATCCGAAAGTTGCGATTTTCGAGCACATTGGTGATGCACATTCATGGCATGTTTCATTGCCACTTGTTAAAGAACTCTCCATTCCCCTGCCGGTAATCATATATACTAGTAAAGGATTGGAAGTATTCATGTCGGATAAATTGTACAATGCTAATAATGAAGAAACGGCTTATCAGGGGAAAAATTATACCTACGTACTTGAAAACGGCAAAATTAAAGTAGCTGATGCTGCCGGCAAGCCAGACGAAACAGTAAGGGTATTGGATTTTTCAATCACCCGCAATGTTGCCAGCATGTGGTTAGGCATGATTATATTGCTTATCATCTTTGGCAGCGTGTCATCAACGTATAAAAAACGTGTTGGTAAAGCGCCTAAAGGTTTACAATCATTTATGGAGCCTTTGATAGTGTTTGTACGTGACGATATCGCTATTCCTAATATCGGTGTAAAACATGGTAAATACATGTCGTTATTACTTACACTGTTCTTCTTTATATTAATAAACAACCTGCTAGGTTTAGTACCTTTCTTCCCGGGAGGTTTTAACCTTACTGGTAACATTGCGGTAACACTATCATTATCATTTATTGTTTTATTAGTGATTAACTTTAGCGGTAACAAATATTACTGGAAACACATTTTCGCACCTGATATCCCATTGTGGTTATACATTATCATGGTGCCTGTGGAGTTGATCGGTATTATCTCAAAGCCATTCGCGTTGATGATACGTTTGTTCGCTAACATTACTGCAGGTCACATCATCGTATTAAGCTTAATATCATTAATATTTATATTTAAATCATTAGCGGTATCACCGGCATCAATAGTTTTCGTAGTATTTATGGATACTATAGAATTACTGGTAGCATTTTTACAGGCTTACATATTTACGATGTTAACCGCGCTATTTGTAGGCATGGCTGTTGAAGAACACCACCATGAACATGGTGCAGAAATTTAATTTTCAATATATATTATAATACATAAATAATCAAACAATGACAGGAATGATCGGAATGATTGCCCAAGCTGCAGCTGCAGGAGTGGTAGGTAAAATTGGAACTCTTGGTGCAGGTTTAGCCGTTATCGGTGCTGGCATCGGTATTGGTCAAATTGGTGGTAAAGCCGTTGAAGGTATTGCCCGCCAGCCAGAAGCTGCTTCCAAAATCCAAACAAACATGATCATCGCTGCGGCCCTTGTTGAAGGTGTTGCTCTATTTGCGGTGGTTGTTGCCATGATTGGCTAAAAACAAAAAAAAGAATATCCCGGAGCGGTTGGCACCGGGCATATTCTTTTTTTAAAAAAGAAATTATTTAATACGCTTAAAAATAAGTAAGTATACATTATGGAGTTAGTTACCCCCGAATTAGGTTTGGTTTTTTGGACCACAATATCGTTCCTGATATTTTTGTTCCTGCTGCGCAAATTTGCATGGAAACCGATCTTAGGCGCAATTAATGATCGTGAACGCTCTATTGAAGATTCATTAGCTAAAGCAGATGCCGCTAAGTTTGAAATGGAACGCCTTAGTGAAGAAATAGAAGCTTCATTAAAACAAGCCCGTATTGAGCGCGATGATATATTATCTGAAGCCAGGAAAGTAAAAGAAAAGATCATTGCTGAAAGCAAAGATGCCGCACAGGCTGAAGGCGCAAAAATGATTGAAAAAGCCCGCATTGAAATAACCAGCCTGAAAGCCATTGCTATGGCCGACGTGAAAAACCAGGTAGCATCACTATCATTAGAGATTGCTGAAAAGGTTTTACGCAAACAGTTTGAAGACAGCAAAAAGCAGGACGAACTGGTTACTGAATTATTAAAAGAAGTGAAAATATAATATCGGATTTCGGATTTGGGATTTCGGATTTATTTCTGAAATGCTAAATTCAAAATTCGGTTAAATCTGATATAGATTTCGTAATTAAATCCGAAATCGAACATCCGAAATCCGAAATAAAAATATGTCAGAAATAACGGTAGCAATAAGGTACGCCAAAGCAATTATAGATCTTGCAACAGAGCAGAAAACGCTGGAAGAGATCAATAAGGATATGGAATTTTTTGTGCACACCATAAAGGCAAACCCGCAACTAAACGCGGTTTTGGCTAACCCTATTATTTATCACGATAAGAAGATAAAAATACTTGAGCAGATTTTTGGCGGCAAGGTTAACAAGCTAACCATCGAGTTTTTTAAGATCATGGTAAATAAAAGCCGTGCCGAAATATTGTATGTAGCTGCGCAGGAATTCCTGAACCAGTATGATGTTATCAAACACATCACCAAGGCTACAGTAGTATCAGCATCGCCATTATCTGAGGAAAACAAAAAAACAATTTTAGCTGAGCTTGAACAAACAACAGGTGGTACCATAAAACTTACCGCTAAAGTTGATGCCGACCTTATAGGCGGATTTGTACTAACCGTTGGTGATAAACAAATTGATACCAGCGTTGCCAGCAGCTTAGCTAAATTGAAAAAAGAATTTGCCCAGGGCGTGGCTTAATAAAGTAAAAACATAACTCTAAAATAAAATTTAAAAAATGGTAGAGGTAAGACCAGATGAAGTATCAGCAATATTGCGCCAGCAATTGTCAGGCTTCAAGTCAGAATCTGAATTAGAAGAAGTAGGTACCGTGCTCCAGGTGGGTGACGGTATTGCCCGCGTTTACGGGTTAACAAAAGTACAATCAGGCGAGTTGGTTGAATTTGTGAGCGGATTGCAAGGTATTGTACTTAACCTTGAAGAAGACAACGTAGGCGTTGTATTACTTGGTCAGTCTGACAATATAAAAGAAGGCGACACAGTAAAACGTACCAACCGTATCGCTTCAATAAACGTTGGTGAAGGCATGCTTGGTCGTGTTGTGAACACTTTGGGTGAACCGATTGATGGTAAAGGACCAATAGCCGGTAAAACTTATGAAATGCCTATCGAGCGTAAAGCTCCGGGTGTAATTTACCGCCAGCCGGTAACTGAGCCTTTGCAAACAGGTATTAAAGCTATCGATGCGATGATCCCTATCGGCCGCGGACAACGTGAGCTGGTAATCGGTGACCGCCAGACTGGTAAAACAGCTGTTTGTATCGATACCATCATCAACCAGAAAGAATTTTATGCTGCAGGCAAAATGGTTATATGTATCTACGTTGCTTG
Source organism: Mucilaginibacter mallensis (assembly GCF_900105165.1). Classification (NCBI taxonomy): domain Bacteria; kingdom Pseudomonadati; phylum Bacteroidota; class Sphingobacteriia; order Sphingobacteriales; family Sphingobacteriaceae; genus Mucilaginibacter; species Mucilaginibacter mallensis. The sequence continues at coordinate 1,111,986 of NZ_LT629740.1, read as the reverse complement.
CGGTCAAAAAGCATCAACTGTAGCAAACATTGTACGTACGCTTGAAGAAAACGGCGCTATGCCATATTCAATAGTTGTTGCGGCCAGCGCTGCTGACCCTGCTCCTATGCAGTTCTACGCGCCATTTGCAGGTGCTGCAATTGGTGAATATTTCCGTGATACCGGACGCCCTGCTTTGATCGTTTATGATGATCTTTCAAAACAAGCTGTTGCTTACCGTGAGGTATCATTATTATTACGCCGCCCACCAGGCCGTGAAGCTTACCCGGGTGACGTATTTTACCTGCACAGCCGTTTATTAGAACGTGCCGCTAAAATCAACCAAAATGATTCTATCGCCAGGGAAATGAATGATTTACCGGAGTCATTAAAAGACGTGGTAAAAGGCGGTGGCTCGTTAACAGCGCTTCCAATCATTGAAACCCAAGCGGGTGACGTATCAGCATATATCCCAACCAACGTAATTTCAATTACTGACGGTCAGATATTCCTGGAGTCGAACCTGTTTAACGCAGGTGTTCGTCCGGCTATTAACGTAGGTATCTCGGTATCACGTGTAGGTGGTAACGCACAGATCAAATCAATGAAGAAAGTTGCCGGTACCTTAAAACTTGACCAGGCACAATACCGCGAGCTTGAGGCTTTCTCAAAATTCGGTTCTGATCTTGATGCATCAACAAAAACAGTATTGGATAAAGGTGCCCGTAACGTGGAGATCCTTAAACAAGGCCAATACTCACCTGTAACTGTTGAAAAACAGGTTGCTATTATTTACTTAGGTACTAAAAACCTGATGCGTAATGTACCTGTAAAAGATATCAGGAAGTTTGAAGCTGAGTTTACCAGCCAGCTGGAAGAGCGTCACCCTGAGGTATTAGCTGCCCTTAAAGCAGGTAAACTGGATGACTCAATTACCGGTGTACTGGAAACAGTAGCTAAAGAATTATCAGGAAAATATAATTAATGATGTGCAGATATGCTGATGTGCAAATGTGCAGATCAGTATATCTAAGCTTCAAAATAAAAAACAGTTGGAGATGTGTCATTTGCACATCTGCACATTTAAAATTTGCACATTTAAAGAATGGCTAATTTAAAAGAAGTAAGAAACAGGATTGCATCGGTAAGCTCAACGCAGCAGATCACCAAGGCCATGAAAATGGTTTCGGCTGCCAAGTTAAAGCGTGCCACAAATGCCATAGTAGCTTTACGCCCTTATGCTAACAAGCTTAAGGAGTTATTGGCTAACCTTTCAGCAAGTTTAGAGGATGGCTCATCACCTTTTTTGCAGGAACGCGAGCCGGCGAAAGTACTAATAGTGGTAGTAACATCAAACCGTGGTTTGGCTGGTGCTTTTAATGCCAATGCTATTAAAACTGCTAATAATTTAATTGCCGAAAAATACAGCGACCAGCTAAAAGCAGGCAATGTATCAATAGTTGCAATTGGTAAAAAAAGCCAGGAATACTATCAACGCCGTAAGTTCAACGTTATTGGCAACAATAATGATGTATACCTCGACCTTAACTTTAGTAATGTTTCAAAAATAACTGACAGCATTATGCAAGGTTTTCTGAAAGGTGAGTACGACCGTGTGGAAATAGTTTATAACCATTTCAGGAACGCGGCTATGCAGTTTTTAGTTACTGAGCAGTTATTACCTGTTCCAAAGGCTGAAAAAACCGAGCAAAACAAAGGCACACAGGTTGATTATATACTAGAGCCTTCGCAAGAGGAAATAGTTGAACAACTGATACCAAAGAACATTAAAATACAATTATACCGCGCTGTACTGGATTCACATGCATCAGAGCATGGCGCACGTATGACGGCAATGGATAAGGCTACCGAGAATGCAGGTGACTTATTAAAAGCCCTTAAACTATCTTACAACCAGGCACGCCAGGCAGCTATCACTACAGAGCTTACCGAAATTGTGAGCGGTGCGGCTGCATTATCAGGCAATTAAAAACAGATATACCATCTCAGCAATGAGATCTTGAAAGTCGCTCCATATCGGGCGACTTTTTTTATGTTCTTTGAGTTAACTTTTTATTTATAGTTATATCTTTATTGTACAATATACCTATGTTTAAAAAAGCCGACTTCACAATTAATAGTCACGATAATGGCTATAAAATTATTATTTGGAGCATAATAGGGATCGGAATTGTTTTAAGGTTATTCCATTATTTTAATGACCGCTCCTTATGGGAAGATGAGATCTACCTTTCAACCGGGATAGTTAAGCTCAGTTTGAGCGGCCTGCTACATCAATCACTCGATTTTCAACAGAAGGCCCCCATCGGCTATTTGCTCATTGTTAAGCTCTGCACTATGCTGTTTGGCAGCAATGAAATGGGGTTAAGGCTATTCCCACTGCTCTGTGGCATAGGCTCATTATTTGTTTTTTTGCCAGTTGCCCAATATTTTCTAAAGCCTGTTGGGGTGATAGTTGCCTTGACCGTACTGGCATTTGCACCACCGTTAGTGTATCACGCAATTGAAGCCAAACAGTATTGTACGGAACTGTTTGCAACCATTATTATATTATATACTTACACCCAATACCAGGATAAAACTGATCTCAAATCTTTTGTTTTATGGGGAATTTGGGGTGCTACAATTGTCTGGTTCTCCTACTCCTCGGTATTTGTTTTAGCGGGGATGGCCTGTGTACTTAGCCTTTATTATTTAATAGAAAAGCGGTGGAATGTATTATTAAAACTAGCTATTCCCTTTGTATTATGGTTTGGCAGTTTCGCGGTAAATTATATCATATTTACCCAAAAGAATGCGCATACCGGCTGGCTGGTTTACTTTTTTATGAAGCATGATGCTTTCCTGCCTTTGTCTGCTGCGGGTATCCCGTGGCTATTGCATCAAACATTTGCGTTTTATAATTACCCTATGGGCTTAAGCTGGTTTATATCCTATCACAGCATAGGTTTACAAATCTTAGAGCGAATGGCATGGGTACCCGTAATATTTACCTGCACAGGGGCTTATTATCTGTTTAAACGCAACAAACGACTACTGCTATTCATCGTATCTACGTTCCTGATCGTATTTTTGGCTTCAGCTATAAAGCTTTACCCTTTTCATGAACGGTTAACTGTATTTTTAGCGCCATTGTTCATCTTATTGATAGCAGCAGGCTGCCAGTTTGTATTTCGTCGGGAAACAAAAAATGTAGTGCAATACATATTGGCAGGTTTATTACTATTTGGCCCGGTTAAAAACTCGATTGCCCAGGTTGCAGATACAAATTTATTTGGTGATTACAAAAAAGCGTACCATCGTGAGGCATTCGATTACCTGAACAAGCATTACCAGCCAGGCGATATGGTATATGTTTCCTGGAATGATCTCCCCGCCTACAATTTCTATAAAATGATCGACAGTATGAAGTTCACTGCTATTGAGGGTATAGATTATCGCTACACCAGTCATAATTTTAATGAATACTTCAGCAAGTTGAACACCGAGTTAAAACTATTTGCAGGCAAGAAACGGGTATGGATACTGCACAATAATAATTTTGATATTGAGATAGGCGACTATATCGGTCACCCGAAGTGGTACTATGTACACAATGATGGGATTAAGCAGTTGGATAAGTGGCTGGCAACAAAGGGTAAAGTTATTGAGGAATTTAAAGTTGATAATGGTGGTGTAAGTAATGTAAGGGAGATGCTGATGAGTTTTTCGAAGTAACAATATTACTAGCTTCCCTTACTGGCTTCAGTTTGCAACTGGAACCTACGGATAACGATGCTTATGATTCCTGATTGTCTTTCAATTTGTGACTGGAACGCTGATTATTTATCGCATGGTATCGCTTGTCGCTAAGACGTCACTTTTTGTCTTGATACAAAAAGTAACCAAAAAAATCAAGTCAGTAGATTAGGCTTCTTTGCGCACAAGGCCTCTTCCCTGCAAATCAGGCAAAACCTGGGCTGCTATATTTTTACCCTGCTGTCGCTACACACTTTGGCCTTTACGCTTCTGTAAAAATCTGCTATGCCCCGCCACCGCGCAAGGCCACAATCGTTTTACCTGATTTCACCCGAAGCTGTTCTACTGACGGAGAAGAGCCCCCCAACCCTCTCCTTTGCTGAAGACTTTAATTGAACCGTAATCAAAAGCGGGCAAATGCCCGACAAAAAGCGCGGGCCTGGGTGTTTTGCCTGTGGGAGGAAGGATCTTTTTGTCTTGACTTTTTGTTTCTTTTGTGTCAAGACAAAAGAAATAGGGCTCCGCGCCTATGAGCGGCTTCATGCGATAAGTAACACGCTTGCATAACCGCTCTGTATAGCATAGAGATTGCTTCGTTCCTCGCAATGACGCGTAGTTATTTTATTTCCCCTTTGGGTTACCTTTTCCCATTTCCCGTATCAATATAAAAACAACAAATCAATTTATAAACCTATGAAAAACAGATCATTAGTAATGATGCTGACAGGCATTGTATTGCTTGGCGCATGCAAAAATAAATCGAGTTATGAGTCTGCTGAAACTGCTGATAGTGCCCGTATGGAAGACAAAATTGCAGACACAACTTTAATGGCCAAGCTGGTAAAAACGGCCGATATCCGCTTCAAGGTTAAAAATGTACAGCAAACAGGCGAGAATATTTCAGCGCTTGCCACAAAATATAACGGCATGGTTATGCACCACAACATGACATCCACCGACGAGCAAACCCATGATGTACGCCTGAGCGATGACTCCATAATGCGCATCTCTGCTTTTAACACCAGTGCCGATATGACTGTGAAGATACCTACCGAAAAACTGGATGAATTCCTGACCACGGTAAGCCATATGGGTATCCATGTAAATGAAAGTAAAATGGATATTGAAGATAAATCACTGGATTACCTGGCAGAAAAATTAAAACTGAAGAACCGCCAGGAATTTATCGCCCAACAAAAACAAGGCAAAATTATAGTTAAAGATCCCAACAAGGTAATGGACCTGAAAGATGACATGGTAGATGAGCAGATTGGCAATAAAAGGATTGATGACGAGGTAAAATACAGTGTGATCAGCATGAGTTTTTACCAGAGCAACACCATCAGCAAAGAGATCATTGTTAATGATGATACATCAACCTATAACCTGCCTTTCTTTAGTCAGTTGGGCATGGCGATACAAAATGGCTGGTTTATTTTTAGTGAAGTGATCATTGGGCTGGTTAATGTATGGGCCTTTGTTTTATGCGGGATTGCAATATGGCTGGGTATAAGGTATTACAACAAGCGCAAAGCACACCCGATAGTTTAAGTTATTTCCCCTGCAGGGTATTTGGCATTACCCTGCGGGGGACTTCTTCGTTCCGTTATCATAATGCTGTTTTGGGATTATGTAATGGGCGGAGAAGTTTATTTTTTTAAGGCTTGTTAAGTCGCTTGGTATCGCTCATAGCCGCTAAGGCCTGTTTCTTTTGTCTTGATACAAAAGAAACAAAAAATCAAGTCACTAGAAATGCTTCTTTGCCGCACTTGGCCTTTCCCTGCAAATCAGGCAAAACCTGGGCTGCTATATTTTTACCCTGCATGCGCTACGCACCTGGCCTTTGCGCTTCTGTAAAAATCTGCTATGCCCTGCCACGCACAAGGTCACTATCGTTTTGCCTGATTTCGCCCGAAGCTGTTCTACTGACGGGGGAAAGAGAAAAATAACTTAAGATGAAAAGTTTTAATTGAAACATTATGAAAAGCGGGTAAAGGCCCGACAAAAAGCGCGGGCCTGGGTGTTTTGCCTGTGGGCGGAAGGATCTTTTTGTCTTGATCTTTTGGTTACTTTTGGATCAAGCCAAACGGCGAAGCCCTCTTGAGTGCCTTGAAAAAGCAAACAAATACGAAAAAAGTAACTAGGGCTCCGCGCCCATAAGCGGCTGCGCGCGATATTCAAACCTGCATTATTCCTCTGTATAGCCGGGGATTGCTTTGTACCTCGCAATAACGCTTGAAAGAAAACCACCAAATTAAAAATCTTCAAAACATTCATCAATTTCCCGCAAACATTTCTATTTTTGCTTCATTCAATTTACATTATCAAAAATGGACAAAAGATTAGAAGCAGCAAGCGAGCCACGCCACTACATAATATTAGTACTTGCAATAGTTTTAGGTTTAGTAGGTATTTACCTGCGTTTCGCCGATTTTAAACATAGCTCAGAAATTGCTGATGTTATTCTGTTTATCGGCACTATTATAGCTATCAAAACAGTTTTCAATATCATGAAATAAGATATTAACCCTATTCCGGTTAATATCCCAATTCCTTCATAATAAAATAATAAGCATCGGAGTAATTTCTGGTGCTTTGCTATTTACGCTACGCGATCTTCTCTGAACTATTTTCAGGATTCCGGACTTTATTTTTGATCAGGAAATCCGACCTACGGATATAATGATTTAAGGGCTCCTCAACCAGCTTAAATAAAGTTACTGCTATAATATTCAGTATAACAAAAGCATAAAACAGGTTAAGCCAGTCGTACTCAAATGGCGAATGCCACTCCAGCCCCCATTTATCATACAGCGCAAACACATCATCATTAAGTTTATCAAAAGTGCCATTAATCAGGTTGGCCATATAGCCCAGGTGTATCAGGTAAAATATATAGGAGCTTTTGCCCAGTAACTCAATAAAAGGCATAGCTAAAAAGCTTTTGAACCGGGTAGTTTCGGTCAACAGACCATAATAAAATAGCGCCACTGCCACACATAAGAAGTAGTTATTGGTGATGATCCCCACCGGGCTCTCCAACCCTGCCGCCCATCCTGCCGGTATAGGCTGAAATGCCATCACCAGCACACAAACAAATATCAGCACAAAGCCTGCATAGGTAAAATTAAACTTATTGGTTCGGGTAAAGCCTTTATTAAGCACATATCGCGCCAGCTGAACCCCTACAAAAAATTCGAAGCATCGCCCAAAAAAAGTGAACAGCATTACAAAAGTAAAGTTGCCGAAGAAGCCATGCCAGTTAATATGCCTGAAGATAAGCACCATCACTACCCCAAATGCCGTTAATATTACCGGCTGCAAATAAAACTTGCCATGCCTTTTGGCGATGAGGAATATAACAGGTGCTGAAAAGTAAAAGCACTCCTCTACCGTGAGCGACCAGCCCTGCGCAATTCCCGTATTCCAAAACTGGTAAAAGAAACCGCGTATAAACGTAAGATTCATGAGCAGCAATCCAATCGGGTGCGGGTACCCCTTGGTGATGGCCTGATCATTACTAAAATAAAAATATACAAAGGCGCCTAGCGTAAGCAAAAAGTACATGGGGTAGATACGTGCCACACGGTTTTTAAGGTATTGCCTGAACCATGCCCCCGTTAAATGAAAGTTATTGTAATACCGATAAGTTATTAAAAACCCCGACAGGACAAAGAACAATGATACCCCAATATGAAACTCTCCCAGGAAACGCAGTACAAGCGGCGGAAAAATACCATCAAAAATGTAGCTGTAATGCGATATGAACACCAGATAAGCGGCCATGGCACGTACACCTGTTAAAGCGGGAATATAGTTGGATACTGTTTTCTGCGACAAAATGCTTTTCAAATATTTTCCCCGAAATTAAGCTTTTATCTGTTTTTGTTTATTCATTTATTTTTAGATAGCTTTAGAAATGTAATTTATGCTGATGCTAAGGGTCAGTTATTTATATACTCCGGCTTATACCCCTGTTAATTAAAATCCATTAATAACCCAAATCCTCAAAAAAGATTGGTCTGTGGACCACTACCTCATTGGTTGTAGGCAGCATGATAGGCGCTGGCGTTTTTTTAATGCCCGCCGCCATGGCCTCTTTTGGCAGTGTAGGTTTATTAGGCTGGATATTTTCGGCCATTGGCTCCTTTTTTATAGCTAAAGTGTTTGCCAACCTCAATAAACTGTTGCCACATAGCACGGGTGGCCCTTATGCCTTCTCGCAAAGCGGTTTAGGCGATTTTGCGGGTTTCCTGGTGGCTTGGGGATATTATATATCCAACGCTTGCGGAAACTCGGCCATTGTAATTTCATTTACAAGCGCGCTAAGCACCTTTTTTTCCGTAATAGGCACTAATCCTCTTATATCTATTTTAATCAGTATGGCTGCTCACTTATATTAATACATTGGGGGTTGTTGCCGGCGGGAGAGTACAACTGGTCACTGCCATTTTAAAGATCGTTCCGCTGGTGCTAATAGCTGTCGACGGCCTGTTTTTTATAAAAGCCAAATACTTTTTACCTTTCAACAGCAGCGGGGTTTCGGTACTGAGCGCTATAAGCACCACCGCCGCCATGACCATGTTCTCCTATCTCGGTATTGAGTGCGCCACCATACCCGCAGGCAGCATTGAGAACCCCGAAAAAACAATTGGCAAAGGAACCATACTGGGTTTATTAATTACGGCTGTAGTTTACATTTTAGGCAGTGTTAGTGTAATGGGCATCATCCCCGCTAATACACGGGCCCACTCGCTCACTCCTTATGCCGATGCGGCGGTAATCATTTACGGCAGCAATGCCCGCTATTGGGTAAGTGCCGGGGTAGCCATAGCTGCCTTTGGCTCGCTCAACGGCTGGATACTCGTACAGGGCCAAGTGCCCTATGCCACGGCAAAAGACAAGCTGTTCCCGCCTATATTCGGCAAACTGAACAAAAACGGCGCTCCCTTTTTTGGCATATTCATGAACGGTGTGTTTATTTCATTCTTCATTTACATGAACTACAACAAAGGCCTTGTCGATCAATTTAAATCCCTGATGCTGGTGGGAGTTTTAACTACGCTCGTGCCATTTCTGTTTTCAATAGCAGCCTATCCCATCATCAGGGCGCGGAAAAAGATCACTACTGGCTGGGCAGCTGCCATTATACTGGCCGTGTTAGCCTTTAGCTACACATTATGGATGGTAGTAGGCTCGGGCGAGGTACCAGTGTTCTATGGTTTTGTGCTGTTAATGCTAGGCATTCCCTTTTATGTATGGCTGGCCTACAAAAAACATAAGGCATCAGAGTAATGTGTTTTTATAACATTTGGACGTTCCCGCTAGCCAGCGGGCCGGGCTTTCCACTCATACGCCTGCAGGCCTTAAGCTCAGCCTGCACTGAGGCTCTCGATTGGGCCGGTATCCATTGCATCCCCCCGCTACCGCAAGCGTCCCGCTTGTGGCCCGTATGCAATTTAGCCGCATGGTAATAATTAGTTTGTTATGCGCTTGATTATCTAAACACCAATACCACAAGTGGGACGCTTGCGGTAGCAACGCTAGTCTTTTATCTGAATGATGGTAAATATTAACTCATTTTGTCTTTTTTGTTAACCTATGGGATAATATAAGAAATAATTAAAAAAGTCCATCCCTGATTTAAGCCTTTTAATATCTTTGCCGAAAATACTTAAACCATTCATATCATGAATAAAATTTTACTTGTAGCCCTGGCGGCAATTGCACTATTTATGGGTTGTTCAAAAAAGAATAATCCCTCACCCTCAGCATCTTTGGAAGGTAAATGGTATATTACTACCGATACTGCTAAAGTATACACTAATAATGTATTAACTCAACAGGATCCTGAAAGCTTTGATCATAGTGATTATGTTCAGTTCAACTCAAATGGCACCGGCATTCAGCTATCAGGGGATGCTTCATCAAATTTTACCTATTCAGTTAAAGGCAATAGCGTAACACTTAATTATCCGAAGCAAACAATTGACAATACTACTATTGATGCATTTTCAAAAACTGCAACGTTTAAAGCAACATCCAGCGCCCTATATATTTATATTGAGGATACTGAAACTGATGGTAGTACAACTTACCGCTACACTGAAGCAACTTATTTTACAAATAAATAGGTACAAACAAGGAGCATGAATTAAGAGGCAGGAGCCAGGACCAATTGTCCGCTCTTGCCTTTTATATTTTATTGGCGATGTAAAGTTCATTTACCATGCTGAAAGCTATCAGATTGTTAAAGGAGATAGGCCTCGCAAAAAATCCCTATCTTTGCCGCAATGCAATCATTGGAATCAACAATACAGACATCACCATGGGAAAAAGGCTATAATAACTATGGCCCGTACCTTAAGCAAAAATACCCTGGTCAGCGGGTGTTTAAGGTAATTGTTGATGGTGGTTTTACCTGCCCCAACCGCGATGGCTCAAAAGGCTACGGCGGTTGCACCTATTGTAATGTTGATTCATTTACACCATCGCCAACCCGCAGTAACCCCACTATAAAGGAACAGGTGATAGCAGGTGTGGATCGCGCCCGCAGAGGCAATAAGGCCGATAAATTCATTATCTATTTTCAGCCCAATACCAACACCTACGCCCCAACACATTACCTGAAGGCCATGTATGACGAGGCCTTAAGCTATTATACAGAGGATATTGTAGGCCTGTCGGTAGGTACGCGCCCCGATTGTATCGACCCGGAAAAAATTGCCCTTTTAGAAAGCTATACCGACCGTTTTGATGTGGATATTGAAATGGGTATGGAATCTATCTATAACGATACCCTGGCGCAGATAAACCGCGGCTGTGACCATGATGACCTGCTGAAAGCATTAAAAATGTTAGAGAACAGCAAGCTTGATGTCTGCGTTCATACTATATTCGGTTTCCCCTGGGAGAGCCACAATCAAATGCTCGCTTATGCGTATGAGATTAACCGTCACCCGCAAATAAAATTCACCAAGCTGCATCATTTACATATTGTTGAAGGCAGCGTAATGGGTGTAAAATACAAACGCCAGCCATTTAAGCTCTTCAGTCTGGAAGAGTATGCTGATTTCCTGTGCGATTTTCTGCCATTACTGCGCCCTGATGTCATCATCCAGCGTTTATTTGGCCTGAGTGATCTTGACTTGCTGATAGCCCCCAACTGGCAGCTTAAAAAGTCTGAGATCCAGTATTATATTGATCAAAAAATATTGGAAAGAGGTGTGGTGCAGGGGAGTAAGTATCAACCATTGTGAAAAATGAAAAAGTCATGCTGAACTTGTTTCAGCAACCCATAAGTTAAGTAACAAGCATGTAGTCTATATATGTCCTGTGAGATGCCGAAACAAGTTCGGCATGACGGGACTTAACTAGTTACTATCCCCAAATCAACCTTCTTACTAATATCCCGCTTAGTGCCGACATACCTCCAACCAAACCACCAATAACAGCAGTTAAAGCCAGCAGATATCCCCAGCCCGGTAATGTAAACATGTGCGCCACACGTGTAGCCAGTATGTGGTCATTGGGCACAGTTTTAAATAATGCCAGTGCCACCCATACAAATGCTACCCCAAAAAATCCCGACCAAAAGCTTCGGCCCGGAGTTTTACCTATCCATAGCGCTGCCAGAAAAGCAACTATAGCCGCTACCCACCAGGGCATAAAAAAGCCCGCCGCGTATGATAATATTAGTATGATCAGGAATAACATATCTCTCTTAATTATTTAGTGAATTAGCGAATGAGTGATTGAGTGAATTTTCAAATCTTCAAATTACCAAATCATCTAATCATTCTAATCTTTTTTCTCAAGTACAACCGTTTTTTTAATTCTTCCCTTACCATCGCCCGGTTTTTGCATAAACAGCAGTTCACTTAGCTGGCCACTTTTCCAAATGGGTAGCATATCGTCATAATAATAACTTCCCGGGTTACCCGACTCACCTGTTGGTAATATGCCATACCCTTTTACCTGTGGCCCCAACTGCACTACCATTCTCCATGATGGCCCATTATCTCCCTTGAGTGCATTGATAACTCCACTGGTACCACCTGCTACAAAATTTCCAGTACCAAATCCTGGTAAGCTAGCTGTATGGCTAATATAGGTTTGTTTGATATATCCCCATTCCCATTTCTCACCCTGCGGGCCATTTTTTGTTGTCAGCTCATCAATAGCATCATAAAATGCGCGGTTAACAACATCAGTACATGTTTCGGTAGCTTGTGTTTTGGCGTTATCAAACCATTTGGAATTAGGCTCGGTAAGCAGCAGCCTTTCAGTGCGATCATTATAAGGGGGCTGAAAATATTCGCCTTTTATGTAAAATTTATCGGCCCAGATTAAATTATAAAAATGCTGCCACCAGGCGTCAAAAACAGTAGCACCTATGGCGTTTGCATCATAACGTTTATCCCATTTTTTAAGCAACTCTACCGCTTTTAGCTGCGCGGCATCCATTTTTGTGGGATCGAGATATTTGATCATGGTTGGCAAAACATCCTGCGCCAAAATACTGTAATTATCCATCTGCATCAGGCGCATACTGTCTACTGTAGCGCCGTGCATAGCAGTAAGCCGGTCATTAATGCGCTTACCGCGATAGTACGAGCCAAATTGCCAGTTAATATAATAAGGATAGGAGGCATCGGTTGCAGATTGATTTGCTGAACTCACAAAACCGCGCGACGGGTTCTTTACCGTCGGGTTCTGACTGGCGGGGATCCAGCCTTGCCAGTCGTTGGCCGGATCGCTGCCATCCAAAATAAATTTACCCTGATCCTTATATTTCAAGGGGAATTTACCGTTAGGTGTTATGGCAATATCGTTATCCACACTCGCGAAAATAAAGTTTTGTGCAGGCGCAGTAAAATAGGTAAGCGCAGCCCTGTAATCGGTATAATTTTTTGCGTGATTAAGCAAGTAAAAGGTTTTGATATCATCTGATGTATCATGTGCTATCCATCGTAAAGCATCACCTACAGGCACATTCCTGTTATAACTAACTCCCGTATCTTTTTTTGCAATGGTTTCATAAACCACCGGCCCATGATGGGTATATATTACCGTATCATATTCAGTTTGCTCACCCCGTATTTTTATTGCCTCAATACGGCGTGTTACCTTATTCCAGCGGTTGTTGTACCAGTATTCATCTTTGGATTTATCCTTAAATTTTATCTGGTACCAATCCAGTACATCGGCACCCACATTGGTAACACCCCAGCTAACTTTTTGGTTATAACCTATAACTATACAAGGCGCACCCGGCAACGATACCCCATTAACATTTACTGACGGCGATGTTAATTGTATCTGGTACCATATAGATGGAAAACTTAATGTAAGGTGAGGGTCATTAGCTAAAATGGGATAGCCGCTGGCTGTTTTACTGCCATTTACTGCCCAGTTATTACTGCCGATGCCATCTATCTTTTGTCGTGGCTGTATGCCGGCCGTCATCTGTGCCTCAAAAGCTTTTGATGGCTTAGGTACAGGCAGCGGTTTAAAATCCCATTTTGTTCCTGCCGGAATGATAGGTTCATTATTAAAATGCTGATCGGGGAAAAGATCGTTCACCGCATTTACGCCAAAATGCTTTAGGTTATTAGTCATGGCAAACTGGTCTGAGCCACCGGTCAATGTTTCCGACATCAGCTTTAGCAAAAAGGCGCAGTTAATGGGTTTAAGTTCCTCTGGTTTATAATCCAATAATTTAAATTCGATAGGATAATCACGAATGGTAAGCTGGTGAACATAAGTATTAACGCCTTCAGTATAAGCGGTGATCACCTGTTTAATTTCCGGGTCCTTCATCATCTCACTGATGGTGTTTTCAGCACCGTAAACCATGCCCATGCGGCGTTCATAACGATCATGCGCCAAAGCTCCGGGGCCCACTATTTCGGCCAATCTGCCCGATGCGCTGCGGGTTTGAATATCCATTTGCCATAACCTGTCATGTGCAGTGATATAGCCTTGCGCGTAATATAAGTCATGATCATTTTTAGCGAAGATGTGCGGTATCATGTGCTCATCATAGCTGATGGTCACCTTATCAAGCAGCCCGGGAAGTTTTAAAGTTTGATTAACAGTGATGTGCTTACTCTCCGCATTTTGCCAAAAACCTGTAGCTGGGTTTAAGAATTTGCCCAGCGGTGGTATGCTGCCAAATTTTGTTTGTAATGCCCAAATAAAAACCAATGTTGCAACAACAGATAAAAAGGCTTTTAGAAATCTCATTACGACTGGTTTTTGTATAAACAAGTATAAGGAAAGTATTTGATTGAGGAAAGAGATAGGAATTAAGAGTTTACTTCTATACTTCACCCCGCGTCATTGCGAGGAACGAAGACAACCGACCGGAGGGAGCTCATTAATACCATTGGAAAACAAATACAGCATTAATAATCTCCGACTGTGCAAAGCGATTTGCATATCGTTTACATATCGCTCGAAGCCGCTCATTGCCGCGGAGGCTACTACTTTTGTCTTGATACAAAAGGTAGCAAAAAATCAAGTCAGTAGAAATGCTTCTTTGCCGCACAAGGCCTCTGCCCTGCAAATCAGGCAAAACCTGGGCTGCTATATTTTTACCCGGCTTGCGCTACGCTCTTAGCCCACGCTTCTGTAAAAATCTGCTATGCCCTGCCACGCTTTTGGCCACCATCGTTTTGCCTGATTTCGCCCGAAGCTGTTCTACTGACGGAAATAGAAAAAGAAAAAAAGCGTAGGCCCTGACAACAAGGGCGGGCCAGCGTAGAGGCGGGAATGCCGGTTTAGCTTTTTGTGTGATGTAAGGTACGAAGTACCGAACAGCGAAAAAAGCGTGAAGAACCGGCAGGGCGGGTGGAAGCATCCCTTGTTGTCTTGATTTTTTGGTTCTTTTGTATCAAGACAAAAGAACTAGTGTCGTGTCAATCATAAAATGTCGCTAGTCATGAGCCTAAAGTCTTGAGTCAAAATTCAAAAAGAACGAAATATGGCTTTAGACTTACGACTAAAGACTGTTGACATGACACTAGGGCTCCGCGCCCATGAGCCGCTTCATGCGACTCAATAGACAAACCACAAGCTCTGTATAGCTTAAATATTGCTTCGTTCCTCGCAATGATGCGCGAAGAAATTTCAATCATTCACAATCCCCTAACATAACAAAAAGGATAACATAACAATTTGATAATCTGCAATATTCGCAAAGTACACGGCATATCTATTTCTTTGGTTAATCAATCAAAAGTATCACCATTACTCCCCTAAAAAAACTAGAAAATTATGCTCCATGTATTAAATGCAATTACTTTACCTCTCATTGGTGACGTCAATTTAAGTACTTCGCTGCTTATTGTTTTCATGATCTGTTTACTGGCAGTGGTAGGCTTTGAATTTGTTAACGGTTTTCATGATACCGCTAACGCCGTAGCGACAGTAATCTACACAAAAGCATTAAAACCGGTTTATGCTATCCCGTGGTCGGGCACATTTAACTTCCTTGGTGTGTTCCTGGGTGGTGTGGCTGTAGCTATGGGTATACTTAAGCTGTTACCGCTTGATGAGCTCATGAAACTGCCCGTTAGCGTAGGTGCCTGTATGGTACTGGCCGTGTTAATCGCTTCTATTGTTTGGAATTTAGGCACATGGTATTTGGGTATCCCGTGTTCAAGCTCACATACATTGATTGGTGCCATGATCGGCGCCAGTATCGCGTTTACTTGGTACTATGGTGGCGCAGGTGTAAACTGGGATAAGGCAAAAGAGATAGGTTTATCATTAATTTTATCACCCCTTATCGGCTTTGGTGCTGCAGCGGGCTTAATGTACCTGCTTATCCACGTTATAAAATGGAAAGCGTTATTTCACATCCCGAAAGGTGAAAATGATACGCCGCCGATAGTGATTCGTTTATTGCTGATCACTACCTGTACGCTGGTAAGCTTTTTCCATGGCAGTAACGACGGACAAAAAGGTGTAGGCTTATTAATGCTGATCCTGATCGCATTTGTACCTGCAAAATTCGCGGTTAACCACGCTATACCGAACGATAAAATATTGCTATCATTAAACAATACCGAACAGGTATTGAGCAGAACAACAGCAACCGGAGCATCACAAGCTTTAATATTAACTACCGATTCAGCTATTGAAAAAGCCAAAACACAGTTGGCAGACAAGGTTGATACCGTTAAGACCTACAAATTCCGTAAGGAAATTAAAGCTGTTAGTAAAGGTATTACAGCTATATTAAGCTCAAAGGATATAAAACTGGTGGATCAGGACAGAGCAACAATTACCGCTGCATCCAAACAAATTACCGGTATTACTGATTTTGCACCGATATGGGTTATTGCCACTATATCTATTTCACTGGGTATTGGCACCATGGTAGGCTGGAAACGTATTGTTGTAACTATTGGCGAAAAAATAGGTAATGAGCACTTAAATTATGCCCAGGGTGCATCGTCTGAATTAGTTGCTGCCGCGACTATAGGCTTAAGTTCAAGCTTTGGTTTGCCGGTGAGTACTACGCACGTACTATCAAGCGGTATTGCTGGTTCTATGATGGCATCGGGTGGTAAAGGTAACCTGAACAGTAAAACATTGAAAAATATAGCTTTAGCATGGATATTAACTTTGCCGGTAGCTATAATTTTAGCACTTTTATTATTTATGTTCTTCCATTTATTTATATAACAGTTAATCAGCAAATTTCACATTAAATCTATTTAGACAATGAAACAAATATTGGTTGCAAGTGATTTTTCGAGTGCCGCAGGCAACGCTATGGAATATGCCATGAGCTTAGCTAAAGTATTAGAGATGGAAGTATGTGTAATACATGCCATAGGCCCAACAGAAGGGGTTAACAACAATACTTACGCTGCTATTTTTATTGATGATTACTATAATAATAAAAGACAAGCCCTTAAAGAATGGGCCGCGAAATATTCAGATAAGGACGAATACAAGGATATCGAAGTAAACACCGTTTGCGGTGTAGGATTCCTTAAAAGTGTTATAGGTAAATATATTGATGAGCACCATGTAGAAATACTGGTTATGGGGATCACCGGGGCTACCGGCATTACAGGTATTGTTGGCAGTAACGTAAGTGCAGTAGTTTCTGTAGTTAAAATTCCTACATTGATCATTCCGCTGGAAAGTAAATTCGCCAACGAACCTACCATCACTCTTGCCACAGATTACGAAACCAGGTTATCGGCACATGATGTAAATGCGCTGAATGAAATGGTGAGCGCCTTAGGTTCTGAAAAAATGCAGGTACTGTATGTTGCTGAAAAAGCCGACATCAAACGTATTGAAGCTGAAGAAAGCAGGCTCAGATCATTAATAAAAAACACCGAACTGGAGTTTAATTACCTCAATAACAGTCGCCCGTTGAATGGCATAATGGAATTTGTTGAAAAGAACGATACAGATATCCTTTGCCTGGTAAAACATCATCATAATATTGTTTACCGCCTGTTTAACCGCAGCACTGTAAACCAGGTGATGAATAAATCAGTAAAGGCGATATTGGTATTGCATGAGTAATTATCAGATGGCACTATAAACTTAACCTTTCATATCAAGGAGCTGCAATTGCAGCTCCTTTTGTTTTTGATCATATTTGATTTCTATCACATCAATTTTGAGGGATGAGAATAACCGGCCACAGACGAGTACCAACAATAAATGCCCGGCTGCAAACAACCGGGCATTTATATTTTTAAATCTAAAATTTATGCTTACATACCAGCCAGCGTAGTTTTTAATGCAACTATGCTTTCATTTTTGCTTTTGCCATAAGCAAACAGATCCTGTGAGGTAAAGGCGGGGCCATAAAAATTGGCATCGGCGCTTTTATCAATACTCAGGTTTGAGCCATTAATACTTATACCGGCAAACAAACCGCGGCTCCGTGAATAGGAATAAACTTCGGCCTCCAGTTTATAATCCGTATTAGCTGAGGTACTGCGGCCAACCGGACCAGCTGCTGCTGATACATCACCACCAATGGTAAAATCGCCATTTTTAACTTTGGTAAGCGCACCGCTGTGGCGAAATACCAACACCAGGTCGATAGATTGGACGCCTGCCTGGAAACCTACACTGCCACCGGTTAGGGTGATAAATACCGGATCGCTCCATTTGCCGTTTGGCAAACGCACTATGGCAATGCCCTTACCGCGCTTACCGCCGATACCAAAACTGGCGTTTATCAGGCCGGGGATAATGACAATACCTTTGTATGTTGCGATCAGCTCATGCGGGATGCTCTCTTTCATACCGCGAAAGGTTTTTAATACCTCCGTTGCTTTATTTACCCTTTCTGTTTCTTTACTAACATCAGTTGCTGACGCAAATACGATGAATAAGCTCAGCAAGAGTGGGATTCCTAAAATTTTTAATGTTTTCATGGCTGTGATAATTAATTTTTGTTTAATAGATGTACTTGTACAACCCTGAAATGCAGGCAATTGTTTGTAAAAAAGAGTCAGGAATTAAGAATCAAGAGTCATGATATTTAGTTCGAGGTTCGTGTGGCAGGGTTCGTGGCTTGAAGCTTCTTGATTCCTGACTCTTGATTCTTGACTCTCTTCCCTATCTTTGCCAATAATGAATTTGACTAAAGAGCAAGTATTTTCTATTAACAGCGACGAACAGTTTAGCAATGTTGCCATGCAAGTGTTCAGGCATCAGGCTACAGCATGTGTTGTTTACCGCGAGTTTATTGAGGGGATGAGGATTGATGTTAAGGGTGTTCAGCACGTTGATGATATTCCTTTTCTGCCTATTGAGTTCTTTAAATCGCATACCATAGTAAGCAATAATGATGCGATACAGGTTACATTTACCAGCTCGGGTACAACGGGCATGATTACCAGCCGGCACCCGGTTACTGATGTAAGCTGGTATGAAGCCAGTTTCCGCAAGGCGTTCGAGTTGTTTTATGGCGATATTAAAAACTATACCGTACTGGCCCTGCTGCCCTCCTACCTGGAACGTGAAGGCTCATCGCTCATTTATATGGCCGAAGACCTGATCAAGCAATCAAACAACTCCGATAGCGGTTTCTTTTTGTATAATCATGATGAGCTTTATCATCAGCTTAAAAAACAGCAGCAAAATAAAAGGCCCACCTTATTAATTGGCGTAACCTTTGCTTTGCTCGATTTTGTTGAACAATATCAAATCAACTTTCCCGAACTAATAGTAATGGAAACCGGCGGCATGAAGGGCAAACGCAAAGAAATGATCCGTGAAGAACTGCACGAGCAACTATGCAAAGGCTTTGGCGTTGATGCTATCCATTCCGAATACGGCATGACGGAGCTTTTATCGCAAGCTTACTCCACGGGCAGCGGCATATTCAACTGCCCGCCATGGATGTGCATCATCACCCGCGATACTAACGACCCGGTTACTCTGATTAAGGATGATAAGGCAGGTGGCATCAATATCATCGATCTTGCGAATATCAACTCATGCTCGTTCCTGGCCACACAGGACCTGGGTAAAGTTTATACCGATGGCTCGTTTGAGGTATTGGGGAGGTTTGATAATGCCGATATCCGTGGCTGTAATTTACTGATCGCGTAAAACTTAACCTGTAAATAACATAATATTCTTATTTTTGCAGCATAATAACAGCAATACTATGATCGAGAATTTTTTGAAAGACGAGCAGGACCCAAAAGCAGTTGAGAAAATTTACCTGCGTTTAGTCGACCTGCTTACTACCGGCGAAGAGATATTATACATAGCAGTTCAAAAAAAACCACTGGTAAATTTATTGCCCGATTGTATAGCGCTTACCAACAAACGCGTATTGTTTTTTACGCCTGCAAATCTGGGCCTATCCATAAAATTTGTTGATTTTGTGTGGAAGGATATAATTGACGTATATACCAAGGAAGAGATCATAGGCGCTATTTTCAGCGTAAAAACAACAAACGGTGCAGAAATGGGTGTTGATTACCTGCCAAAGGTACAGGCCCGCAAATTATACCAATACGCACAGGATCGTAAGGAATCAGAGCGTGAAGCCCGCCGCCTGCGCGATCTGGAAGAAAAACGTGCAGAATCAGGCGCGGTACAGTTTGAAACACCTGCTGTAGCCGCCTATCAGCCAGTAGCACAACAAGCACCTGTAGCTGCTCCGGCACCAGCGCCTATAGTACACGACGAACCCGTTGTAGTAACACCAAAGCCTGATGAGCTAACCGAAAAGCTAAAAAAATTAAGGAGTCTGTTTGATAACGGCCTCATCTCGCAGGAAGAGTATAACGCTAAGAAACTGGAACTACTGAGCGACTTATAGTCATTGGTTCATTAGTTCACTGGTTCATTGGCGTGCTAGTTATTGAGGCAAAAGGTATCAATGAACTAGTGAACTAATGAACCAATCAGACCAACCTTTTATCAAAAGTAAACAGTTCCTTGCTGATCACTTTCACTTTCTTCATATCAGGGTGCTGAATATTGAGCAGGTAGTTATATTCTGCAGGCACTAT
This sequence comes from Mucilaginibacter mallensis, assembly GCF_900105165.1. Taxonomy (NCBI): domain Bacteria; kingdom Pseudomonadati; phylum Bacteroidota; class Sphingobacteriia; order Sphingobacteriales; family Sphingobacteriaceae; genus Mucilaginibacter; species Mucilaginibacter mallensis. The sequence goes on along the minus strand of NZ_LT629740.1, from coordinate 1,091,728 downwards.
TGCCGATGGTACTTTTAATAACAGGTATTTGTTGGCAGCCAGGAAATCGTCACCTATCTTTTTTAATACCGTAGGCGGCTGCATAGCATTCCAGTTAGCGGGCAGATCTTTAGCTGCTAGCTGTACAATGCTGGTATCAGGCACTTCAATTGATACCAAATAATAGTTTTTAGGTTCTATTAATGCCGGCAGATGTACCAGCACCTCAAGCAAAGCCAACGACTGTGACGATGCCATGTAAATGGTCGCTTTGCCTTTACTATTCCACCGGCCTCCATACAAGCGGGCACCTGTTCCGCTCAAATCATCGGCATAAGCTTCTTTTGTAAGGCGGAATAGTGTCATCAGGCAAAAATACCATGCTCTATACGGCCCAGTTCGGTAAAAACCATATCAAAGCCGACAGAGGTATCTAAAAGAGCTAAAGGAGATTCACCATTAAAAATAATGCTGGGCGTTTTCATCCATATCTTAAAGTTATCAATAGAACCAAAAACTTCATTACCACGCGTATACAGGCGTGCAAGCTCAATAGCTTTTTCACTATACTCGGTTTTGATAACTTCATTATCATCATAGCGCTGTAAGGTACGCTCCGAGATATGCATAATACCGGCTAAATCCTGTATGGTTAAGGATATTTTCCGGGCTAAAGATAAGATAATCCGCTTAGGTAAGCCCTGACGTGCTAAGGTTACCATATCCTGATCAGACATGGACATTAAGCCGAAATTTCTTGCAGCCTCTCCCATTGTAGTGCTGAATATAGTACCAGTAATAGCATAGGCGACTTCTGGTTCACTAACTACAAAACTTTCAATATGTTTTTTCTTATCAGACATTTATCCAAATTTACATACCTTTTGTCGGTTTTACAAATTATTCAGCAATAATTAAAAAATAATTTTTCTTGCCTTTCTGCGCCACCAAAAATTTTCCATTGATTAATGCATCTGCCTGGTAAACATCATCTGCCGTACCTATTTTTTGCTTATTGATAGCAACGCCGCCGCCCTGTATCATCTTTTTAGCTTCGCCCTTTGATGCAAATACAGCAGTTTTCCCGGCCAATAGTTCAGTTGCATTTATACCTTCTATCAATTCGCTTTTTGCGATAGTAAAATTAGGTACACCTTCAAACAAACCGATCACCTCAGCATCATTCAATTCGTTCAAAAACTCAATCCCTGTATTACCGAATAAAAACTCTGATGATTTTATCGCTTTTTCATACTCAGCCTCGCCATGCACCCTTATGGTAATATCTTTAGCCAATGCCTTTTGTAAAGTACGTAAATGCGGTGCGGCATCCTGTTCAGTTTCAAGGGCAATAATAGTATCCTGATCAAACAGGGTAAATATCCTGATATAAGTCTTAGCATCAGCATCGCTAGTATTTAGCCAAAATTGGTAAAATTTATATGGCGATGTTTTCTCCGGGTCGAGCCAGATATTCCCGCCTTCGGTTTTACCGAATTTGGTACCATCCGACTTTTTAATTAACTGTGTAGTTAAAGCATAGGCTTCACCTGCATCTTTACGGCGGATCAGTTCAGTACCGGTAACAATATTACCCCACTGATCACTGCCGCCCATTTGCAGAACGCAATTCTTATTCTTCCACAAATAGTAAAAATCATAACCTTGCACCAATTGGTAAGTAAATTCCGTGAACGACATGCCGGTATCACCACTGATGCGGTTCTTCACCGAATCCTTGGCCATCATATAATTAACCGTAATATGCTTACCTACATCACGTATAAAATTCAGGAACGAAAATTCTTTGAACCAATCATAATTATTCACCATTTCGGCGCTATTGGCGGCGCTGTTAAAGTCTAAAAACTTCTCCAGTTGCTTTTGTATACCATTTAGGTTATGTTGTAATGTATCTTCAGATAATAAATTACGCTCGGCAGATTTACCCGATGGATCACCCACCATACCTGTGGCACCACCTACCAGCGCATATGGTTTATGCCCCGAGCGTTGAAAGTGGATCAAGGTCATGATCTGGGCCAAACTACCCACATGCAGTGAATCGGCAGTTGGGTCGAACCCTATATAACCTGATGCCATTCCTTTATTTAACAGTTCTTCGGTGCCGGGCATAATATCATGCAGCATGCCTCTCCAGCGTAATTCTTCAACAAAATTCATCGTATATACTATCCGTTTAAAGCGGACTGCAAATATAGCAGAATACTATAAAATCTCTTTTTTACTCTTCAATCAACATTCGTTAGCACAAATTTTTCGTATATTGGGTTAATTGGGGTATTTTGCAAGGGAAGCTATATATGAATTTTCTATCGCATTTTTATTTTGACCGGCATGTTACCAACTGTTACCATATACTGGGGACGGTACTGCCCGATCTGCTCAAAAATGCCGATAAAACCATCGTACTGCACCCTGAAAAACTGCATCACAGTAACGAATCAGTAAACGCCATCATCAAAGGATGGAACAAACATTTGGAGGTCGACCGCTACTTTCATTCCTCTGATTTCTTTCTAACCCGCTCGCACGAACTAAAAAAACTATTGCTGCCAGCTATTGAAGGCTCACCGGTAAAACCTTTCTTTTTAGGGCACATTGCTTTAGAACTGATACTGGATAACCTGCTTATCACCACTAATAAAATAACTGTTGATGATTTTTATGATCACATGGCAGGCTGCGACGATGCCGTTATACAAGAGTTTTTAACTTTTTCCGGCTTACAGGATACCAGTAAATTCTTTAAATTTTTCAACCGCTTTAAACAGGACGGTTACCTGCACACCTACTCCGAAACCCCTAAAATAGCCTATGCCTTGAAAAGGATCTGTATGCGGGTATGGGATGATCCTTTTACAGATGAGCATGAGACAGAAATAAACGAAGTTGTTGTTGATTACCGCGAGCAGATATATGATGATTTTATGCTGATTTTTGATGAGATAGATGGGAAATTATCAGAAAACTAATTCTAATCACCCATATTTTTTATATTGGCAGACTAAAAATCATATCACATAATGAAGAAGTTTCCTTTGTATACTATCCTGACGGTTATAATATTTTTTATCTCCTGTAAAAAGGATTCCAATTCAGTAAATAAAGCTTCTATAATCGGAAAGTGGTATTGGGTTGAACAAACTTATACAAGCTATACCAACAATGTATTAACAAGCACTCAGGACTATACAACTACTTTGGATCCTACTAGTTATTTTGAGTTTGATGCAAATGGAGTATTTATTGAAAAACCGCAAGACTCAATGAACGTGCTTGATTCCGGCCAATATCATATTGCAGGAGACAGCTTATATTTAAAAAGAAACATTGATACACGTACTACTTCGTATGATATTAAAAAACTTACGTCTACAAGCCTGGTAATTTATTCTTTCTCAAATGAACCTCCATATAGCGGCAGTCTGGAATATACAATGAAGCGGTAATTACTATAAAAACCTTATAACATACTCATTAATATAATAAAACATCTATCACAATTAAACTTTTCTATCAAAATCACCTAAAAATCAGCATTTAACAATAAAAATATTTTTTTGTACCAAAATTATATCCGTACCTTTGCAGTCCCAATTAGAAAATTGGGAAAAGGAGAAAAATTATTTAATGGCAAAAAAACAAGAAGCAGAAAAAGAATTAAAAGCAAAAGAGGCTGAACTGGGAACAGTTACCGCACCTACTGCAGAAAAAGAGACTATCGAGTCAGAAGCTGATTCGATCTCTATTGAAGACATCAAGTCACAAATTGCAATTACCCCCGACGCAGATTTCGATTGGGATGCAGATGACAAGAAGTTTGGCAATTACAGCGACACTGATCGTGAGAAATTAGAGAAACTTTATGATGGCACTTTCAGCTCTATCACTAAAGGCGAGATCATCACCGGTACAGTTGTAAATGTTAACAGCAAAGATGTGGTATTAAACGTAGGCTTTAAGTCTGACGGTTTAGTATCAGTTTCTGAATTCCGTGATACACCTGATCTGAAGATCGGTGATACAGTTGAAGTTTTTGTTGAATCACAGGAAGATGCTAACGGACAGTTAGTACTTTCACGTAAACGCGCGAAAACTCAAAAATCATGGGAGCGCATTAATTCAGCTTTAGATAATGATGAGATCATCACAGGTTTTGTTAAGAGCAGAACTAAAGGTGGTTTAATCGTTGATATTATGGGCGTTGAAGCCTTCTTACCAGGTTCACAGATCGACATTAAACCTATCAGGGATTATGACGTATATGTTGGTAAGACAATGGAATTCAAAGTTGTTAAGATCAACCACGAATTTAAAAACGTAGTAGTATCGCACAAAGTGCTGATCGAAGACGATTTGGAAAACCAAAAAACTGAGATCGTTGCCCGCCTTGAAAAAGGACAGGTACTTGAAGGAACCGTTAAAAACATTACCGACTTTGGTGTATTTATTGACCTTGGTGGTGTTGATGGTTTACTACACATTACAGATATTTCATGGGGCCGTATTGAGCACCCACGCGAAATCTTAGCATTAGATCAAAAAATCAACGTTGTTGTGCTTGATTTTGATGATGAGAAAAAACGTATCGCTCTTGGCTTAAAACAATTAACTCCACACCCTTGGCAGTCATTGGATGAAACCATCCAGATCGGCTCTAAGGTTAAGGGTAAAATTGTTACCGTTGCTGATTACGGCGCATTCTTAGAAATCATCCCGGGTGTTGAAGGTTTGATCCACGTGTCAGAAATGTCATGGTCTCAAAACTTACGCAATCCTCAGGAATTCCTTAAAGTTGGTGACGAGATTGAAGCACAAGTGTTAACACTTGACCGCGACGAGCGCAAAATGTCATTAGGTATTAAACAATTAACCCCAGATCCTTGGCAAAATGCTGCTGAACGTTACGCTGTTGGTACACAACACATAGCTACAGTTAAAAACATGACCAACTTTGGTGTATTTGTTGAGCTTGAAGATGGTATTGACGGATTGATCCACATCTCTGACCTTTCATGGTCTAAGAAAGTAAATCACCCTAACGAATTCACTAAAGTTGGTGAAAAATTAGACGTGGTTGTATTGGAACTTGATGTTGAAAACCGCAAATTAAGCTTAGGCCACAAACAGCTTGAAGAAAACCCTTGGGATACTTTTGAAACCATCTTCACTATTGACTCAATACATGAAGGTACCGTGTTAAAAGTAACTGAAAAAGGTGCTATCGTAGCTTTACCTTACGGTGTTGAAGGCTTCGCGCCAACCAAACACCTGGTTAAAGAAGACGGAAAGAGCTTAAAAGCTGAGGAAACTGCTGAATTCAAGATCATTGAATTTAACAAAGAAAACAAACGTATAGTTATTTCACACTCACGTATATGGGAAGAAGCTCGCGCTGATGCTCGTGTTCAGGAATTTGAAAACCGTAAAAAAGAAGCAAAATCTGCAACTAACGCGGTTAAGAAAGTGAAAGACTCGGTTGAAAAATCAACTTTAGGCGACCTTAGCGTACTTGCTCAGTTAAAAGAGCAAATGGAAGGTGCTGAAAGCAAAGCCCGCAAGGCTAAAAAATCAGAAACTGAAGACGAAGCCCAATAAGCTTTAGACACTAATATTCTGCAAGCCCTCATGATTTTATCATGGGGGCTTTTTTTATATATTTAAACCATGAACGGAGAAACCGATTTAAACATCTTGCTAAAAAACATGACACCCCTGCTGCATGATGGTGATTATGCTTTTTGTACGATATCCAGCCTGGCCAATATTGATATTAATGAGATCATAGCATCTTTCAAAGAAACCGAAGGCATAACCCTCATCCTTAAAAAAGAAACTGCAGATAGGCTTAAACTTGATTACAGCTATATAGCCGCCTGGATAACGCTAACCATACATTCTTCCCTCGAAGCTACCGGCTTAACCGCCGCATTCGCGACAGCACTGGCTAATGAAGGCATCAGCTGCAATGTTGTTGCTGCTTATTACCATGATCATATTTTTGTTGCAAAAAAAGATGCGGGGAGGGCGATGGTGGCGTTGGAAAGATTGGCAGGAGCATAGCAATCAAATCCTCTTACTTGTGTTGATTTCGTCCTTTGTTGATATTGTCATGCTGAGGAACGAAGCATCTATTATACATGCGGCAGATCATCGCTGACATATGAACGCGGATAGGTTCTTCGCTGTCGCTCAGAATGACAAGTTGATTTTGATCTGTATAGTTAGTGATAACTTCGTTCCTCGTAAAAAGATGTGGTGGAAAGGATTGTTTTCTTTTCCCCCGTCAGTAGAACAGCTTCGGACGAAATCAGGCAAAACGGTGGTGGCGTTGTGTGCAATGGCAAGGCATAACAGATTTTTACAGAAGGGTAAAGGCCAAGTGTGTAGCGACAGCAGGGTAAAAATATAGCAGCCCAGGTTTTGCCTGATTTGCAGGGCAGAGGCCTTGTGCGTAAAGAAGCCTAATCTACTGACTTGATTTTTTTGGTTACTTTTTGTATCAAGACAAAAAGTGACTTCTTAGCGAAAAGCGATTCGAAGCGATAAGTAAACCGCTATCCAGTTGCAAACTGAAAGATAATTCAGTACCCGACAGCATCGTCATCCGTAGGCTTCAGTTGCAAACTGAAGCCAGTGAAAATCCGCTTTACAATTACACCTTCATGACGTTTCTGTTAAATTGCAATTACCTATTTTCTAAAAAATTATTACCTTTGCCCAAATCCACCCCCAACGATGCAAAATCTTACACTGCTCGACGGTCAAAAGTTTCAGATCACTATTCAGCGTTTATGTCGTCAGTTAATTGAAAATCATAACGATTTCTCAGGCTCTGTACTTATCGGCATACAACCACGCGGCATTTATTTAGCCAAGCGTGTAGCTGAAGAATTACGCAAAATATTACCAGGCAAAACTATATTACAAGGCGACTTGGATATCACTTTCTATCGAGACGACTTCCGTCGTCGTGGCGAACAGCTGGTGCCTAATCAAACTAAAATAGACTTTATAATTGAAGGCAAAAAGGTAGTGATGATGGATGATGTGTTGTGGACGGGTCGCACCATCCGCGCTGCAATGGATGCTATGCTAGCCTTTGGTCGCCCTGAGAAGATTGAATTGTTAACATTGGTTGACCGCCGTTATTCAAGGCATATACCTGTGGCGGCAGATTATATAGGTATCGAGGTTGATTCCATCGCATCGCAAAAAGTTGTGGTAAGCTGGAAAGAAACCGATGGTGAGGATAAGATTGTTTTATTGTCGGAAGCAAAATAATTTGACTTCGGATTTCGGAATTTTGATTTCGGAATTGATATAAAACAGCAAGTCATCCTGAACTTGTTTCGGCATGACAGTGAAATAAAAAATAAATAAATCCGAATTCGAAATTCCGAATTCCGAAATAAATAAAAATGGCAGGACTAAGCACAAGGCACTTATTAGGTATAAAAGATCTGAACCCGGCGGATATTCAACTCATTTTTGAAACCGCTGATACATTTAAATCCGTTTTAAACCGTCCGATAAAGAAAGTCCCGTCGCTGCGTGATGTTACCATTGCCAATATATTTTTCGAAAACTCTACACGTACCCGCCTTTCATTTGAATTGGCCGAGAAACGCTTATCAGCCGATGTGGTAAACTTCGCGGCATCGTCATCATCCGTTAGCAAAGGCGAAACGCTGATTGATACCGTGAATAACATCCTGGCCATGAAAGTGGATATGGTGGTAATGCGCCATCCATACGCCGGTGCAGGCATCTTTTTATCAAAACACGTAAAAGCCCAGATAGTAAATGCCGGTGACGGCGCACACGAGCACCCTACCCAGGCTTTGCTCGACGCTTTCTCCATCCGCGAAAAATATGGCGACGTTGCAGGCAAAAAAGTAGTTATTGTGGGCGATATACTGCATTCACGTGTGGCGCTTTCGAACATACTATGTCTTAAACACCTGGGTGCGGAGGTAATGGTTTGCGGACCAACTACGCTTATCCCAAAATACATTGGCTCGTTAGGTGTAAAGGTGGAGCATAACCTGATAAAGGCCTTAAACTGGTGTGATGTAGCCAATATGCTACGCATACAGCTGGAGCGCCAGGATATTAAATACTTCCCATCCCTGCGTGAATACACCATGCTGTACGGGCTTAATAAACAAATCCTCGACTCACTTGATAAAGAGATAACCGTAATGCACCCCGGCCCTATCAACCGCGGTGTGGAAATCACCAGTGATGTAGCCGACAGCAAGCAATCCATCATCCTCGATCAGGTTGAAAATGGTGTGGCTATACGTATGGCAGTGCTATATTTGCTTGCCGGGCAAACTCCGTAAGCCAATATTTTTTTCGCATATTCGTTAAACATTAATGCGTATGAGATCAGCAAGAATTTTCGCTTTGGGATTGGTATGTTTATTATTGTCTATTTCCCTAAATACCATGGCCCAAAGCATTCAGCAGCAAAAAACTGATTCCGTATTTAAACAGGTTAAAAAGCAGTTTAATGCCCAACAGGCCGATTCGCTTTATGCCCTTGCCGGTGCCGAGCTTAAAAAAGCGCTCATTATTGAAGCCTTTAGGAACATAGCTAACAACCAGCTTTTCCCATTAGGCGCTATTAAACAATCAACGCTTATCAGCTTTGAGAATAACAAAATAGCTACTTATAAGCTGGTATTCAGTACAGGTATTGTATTGCAGCTATTAATGAGCCTGGATGATGAAGATAAGCTACAGGTATTCCTCTTTCAGCCTTATAAAAATCCGGTTGGCAGCAAACAGGTGCTCGCAGCTACATCAAACCCCTTAAAAACAATTACCGATAAAAGAGTTGATAGTGTGGCCCGCATCTACATACAAAAAGCAAATACAGTTGGCTTAAGCATTGGCGTATTTAAAGATGGCCAGATCAGCACTTATAATTACGGCGAAACAGCACTTGGCAATGGCAAGCTGCCTACCCCTAACACCATTTTCGAGATCGGTTCTATCACCAAAACATTTACAGCAACCATACTGGCTTATTATGTTAATGAGGGAAAGGTTAAATTAAACGATCCTATCACCAAATACCTGCCCGATTCTGTTGCCAAAAACCCCGAGCTAAAGGATATTACACTGCAAACATTAAGCAATCATACATCCGGTTTACCGAGCCTGCCCGATAATATTTCAGGACCGACAACCGATTCGCTTAACCCTTATAAGTATTATACCCAAAAACTATTGTACGCTTATCTTAAAACCTGCCATCTTAAAACCAAACCCGGCGAGGTATACTCCTACTCTAACATGGCGGTAGGCTTATTGGGCAATATTTTAGCACATATCAGTGGTAAAACCTATGAGCAACTGGTTGCCGAAATTATAACCGGGCCGCTAGCCATGAGTAGTACTGAACAGCGTTTAACGCCATTACTGGCTCAACGTTTTGCAACCGTGTATAACGAAGAGGGTAAGCCAACTCCTGCATGGAATTTTGATGCATTTGCCCCTTGCGGCGCATTAAGATCAACCGTTAATAACCTGCTGGTATATGCAAAAGCCAACATGGTTAAAAACGATACAAAGCTTTCAAAAGCATTTGAGTTAACCCACCAGATCACCTTTAATAAAGGTGTTAAAATAGGCCTGGGCTGGCACATCATCACTGTTAATAATGTGGATTATTATTTCCATAACGGCGGCACCTATGGCAGCAGCAGCTTCCTGGCTTTTAACGCGGAGAAAAACATTGCTATTGTAGTGCTATCTAACTGCGGCGAAAGCACGGATAATGTTGGTGTGGGGATATTAAAGAAATTACAGTAAACGTCGCCCATATTTTTCAATTCCCTCCCTACGGGAGGGGTGCGGCTGATTGTGTGGTGGCAGGGAGGGGTCTCTACGCCATATATACCGGATTAAACCCCTCCCCGCCCCTCCCGTTGGGAGGGAATCGCACAGGGCCCTTGCTTTTTTTTAGTGTGCACATATGATCTACAAAACAAAAAAGATCAGATCGAACTTAATCAACCTGATCTATAACCCTCATTATCAATCTCCACTACTTTTTCGCAGCAGTATCTTTCTTTGCACCCTTATCATCATCAGCCGCAACAGGGCTGCTTCCTATTTTTACTGATGCACCATCTCTTATCTCCTCGGTTGCTGCTTTAACCAGCTGATCGCCGGGTTGAATATCAGCATACAACTCAACCATATCACCTGCTTCAAGGCCTTTTTTGGCATTCACCCATTCTGCCTTACCATCTTTTACCCTTATCACAAATACCTTCTCGGTTGATGTTACCACGGCCGATTTAGGTACGATGAAAGCACTGTCGCGTGATGGCAATGGTACATTAACATCAGCATACATGTTTGGTAACAGTTTGCCACTGGTATTGTAAACGTCCATTTCCAAACGTTCTGATCTTAGCGTATTATCCAAGGAGCCGGCTAAACGTTCAATTTTGGCAGTGAATTTTTCGCCCTGCAATTCTTTTATGCTAAACGTAACCTGATCCTTATTAGTTAAACCACCGGTAAAGCTTTCAGGTATTGATATTACCAAACGCAGCCGTTTATGATCCTCAATAACAAACAAAGGCTGATTGCCTCCGCCCGCTGCCGGACCAACATAAGTACCCAGGTTAATATTACGCAGGGTTACTATCCCGTCAAACGGTGCCCTTATCTGTAAATAAGCCAGGTTTGCTGAAACCTCTTTATAAGCAGATTTAGCGGCCTCAACATTTGCCGAGTCTGATTGCATTTTGGCAATAGCCTGCTCCAGATCGTTTTCAGATACAGTACCCGGCGTTTTGCTGGTACTATACAACCTGTCGTAAGTTGCTTTGCTGGCAAAGTATATAGCCTTATTTTGTTGTATGCGTGATTTTGCTTCTTCCAGTTGTGAGTTGATCTCCGGCGCCTCTAAAGTAGCCAGCAGTTGCCCCTGGTGTACTTGTGAGCCTATATCAACCGTAAGGCTTTTTACATAGCTATTTATTTTTGCATACAAATTAACCTGTTGGTATGGCTGCAATTCACCCGGAACGGTAATGCTCGAGGTTAGCTTGCCTTTAGCAATAGTTATTAGTGAAACAGTAGGCGTATCAAGCGCGTTTACCTGTTCCACAGTTTGGTTTTGCTCTTCCTTATCCTTTTTATTGGGGCCACAAGCGCTTAAAAAGCCTGTGCCTATAACCATTATGGTTAGGGCAATAAATAATCTATTTTGTTTGATGTTCATGGTGCAATGGGACATAAAATTTACTTTCCTTATCTTCAGGGTCTAATGATACAGATTGAGTGGTAGAGTTGCCTTGTACCCAGGCAAATACCAGTGGTAATATAAATAATGCTGCAAATGTTGATGCCAGCAAGCCGCCTATTACCGCGCGGCCCAGTGGTGATGTTTGATCGCCACCCTCACCTAAGCCCGATGCCATTGGTATCATACCCACAATCATGGCCAAGCTGGTCATTAATATTGGGCGTACACGTATGGCAACCGCCTCACGTGCTGCTCTAAGGGCATCGCCATTATGCTTCCGTAATTCCTCGGCATTGGTAATCAATAACACCGCGTTGGATATAGATACACCGACGGACATGATCATACCCATGTAGGATTGCAGGTTCAATGTGGCCCCGGTTATTTTCACCAGGAACAGTGAGCCGAACAATACTGCCGGAACCGTTGACAATACCACTAATGATACCTTAAACGATTGGAAGTTAGCTGCAAGCATCAGGTAGATGACTAAAATAGCAACTAATAAACCTGTTTGCAGGCTATCCAGCGTATCGGTTAAGGTTTGGCTCATACCACGCAGTTCAACAGTTAAACCGTGAGGAAGCTTTCCTAACCGCTTAATAGCTTTTTGTACATCATTGGTAGCTGTACCCAAATCCTTCTTGTTGATATTGGCAGTAACCGACATGGTTGGCACAGCGCCTATATCATCATTTTCGCCATAAGTGGTATCCATTTTAATACTGGCAACATCACTTAACACCGGCCTTGGCTGGTTGGCTAAAACAGGTATCTCACGTATATCATTCAGGCTGGCCATCTGGTATTCGGGAACTTCAACCTGTACCTGGTAGCTTAAGCCTGCTTTCTGATCAATCCAAACGTTCTTTTCGGTAAGGCGTGATGACGAGGTTGAAGCGGTAAGTGTACGTGATATATCATTGATACTCACACCCAGCTCAGCTGCCCTTGTCCTGTCTATATCAATATTTATAGCCGGATATTTATAGGCTTGGCCTATCTGCACATCGCGCAGGTAATTAATACTATCCAGTATTTTCACCATTTTTTGGGCGTAACCTACATCGGCTATTTTGTTTTTGCCGGTAAATGCCACCTCAATAGGTGTTGGCGAACCCTGGCTCAAAATTTTATCGGTAAGCTCTATCGGCTCAAATGACAGCTTCACATCAGGCAATTCCTTTTTCATGGTATCCCTGAAACGCTCCTTCAGATCATCCAGATTCACTTTGTAGCCTTCAGCAAGCTGTACCTGCATTACCGCTTCCTGCGGGCCGGCCATAAACATGTAGATAGGGTTTGTTGAGAATGATGACGGGTGCGTACCAACTATACTTGAAGTAATGGCGATATTTTGTTTACCAACCAAACCTTCTAATAAATGCAATGCTTTAAGCGTAGTGGTTTCTGTACGTTCAAGCCTGGTTCCATCGGCCCCGCGTAAACGTACCTGGAATGTACCTGAGTTTACTTTCGGCAATACATCCCTGCCTATTATAGCAAATAACAGGAATGCCAAACCAAAGGCCACTACCAGGTAAACCGTTACAATAAGCTTGCGCGCTTTCATCATCGCGTCAATCACACCTAAAAACCATACCCTGAATTTATCAAAGCCTGTTTCCTTTTCGCCTGCTTTATGTTCAGTAGCATGTTTTACAGCTTCTTCCTTTAGCTTAGCCTCATCGGCATCGTCATCCATGGCATAATCTTTTTTCTCATGCTTGTTAATCATTATCCAGTTGGCCATAATTGGCACAAAGGTTTGGGCAAGCAGGTAAGATATGATCATGGCGAAACCAATTGCCAGTGACAACGGCAGGAATAATGCGCCCGGTATACCTGTCATGGTAAAGGCTGGTGCAAACACCGCCAGGATACAAAACAGGATCAATAATTTAGGGAAAGCGATTTCCTTACAGGCATCCCATATGGCTAATGCCTTGGGTTTACCCATATCAAAGTGCTGGTGAATATTTTCGATCGTTACCGTCGACTCATCCACCAGAATACCGATAGCCAGCGAAAGCCCGCTCAGCGTTATGATATTTATAGTTTGATGGAACAGGTAAAGGAAGAATACGCTGGATATAACGCAGGTAGGGATCGTTAATATTACGATCAGCGCCCCGCGCCTGTCGCCCAGGAATAATAACACCATTAAGCCTGTAAGTACGGCACCAATAGCACCCTCCTCGGCCAAACTCTTAACGGCGTTTATTACATATATAGATTGGTCGAATACAAACGACAGCTTAACATCCTGCGGTACCAAACCCTGGAAACGCGGGATAGCCTTTTTCAGACCTTGCACTACTTCCCATGTTGATGCTGATGATGATTTTGTGATCGGCAGATAAACAGATCGCTTACCATTTATTAAGGCGTAGCCCGATGTAATATCGGCGCCATCTTCAACAGTAGCCACATCATGCAGGAATACTGTTTGAACGCCATTTTTATACAATGGAATATTACCAAAATCACTCACATTTTTAATGGTGGTATTTGTTGGCGTTAAGTAGTTATAGTCACCTATACGCACGTTACCAGCAGGTGTGTTCTGGTTATTATCGCGCAGGGCGACAACCAGTTGATCCGGCGTTAAATTATGTTGACGAAGCAATTCGGGATCGGCCTTAATTACAATTGTACGCTGGTTACCCCCGAATGGTGCCGGAGCAACCAAACCCGGAACTGAGGTAAAGGCCGAACGTATATAAACCAATGCAAAATCGAGCAATTCGTTATTACTGCGGGTGGGGCTGCTTAATACCAGCTGACCAACAGGCAGTGTTGACGCATCAAAGCGCATGATAAATGGCGGCTGTGACCCTTGCGGGAAGCCGGCCTGGGCCCTGTTGGTGTATGCCGTGACCTCCGCGGCGGCCTGGGCCATATTAGTACCTTCGTAAAACGTAACTTTTATAAGTGTTAAGCCCTGTATATTTTTTGTTTCGATGCTTTTTACACCCGATACAAACAACAGCAAGTTAACGTACGACTTGGCAAAGTACGCCTCCATCTGGTTTGGTGTAAAACCACCGTAAGGGTGCGATACATAAATTACCGGCAAATTAAGGTCAGGAAAGATATCTATCTTAATGCTGCGAGTGGCATTAATACCGAAGAAAAACAAACCTGCTACTATAACCAGTATGGTGATTGGCCTTTGAAGGGCCCCTTTTATCATTCCCATTAGTTCGTGTTCTGTATATTAAAAATTATTTATAAAAATCCCGAAATCACCCGTAGCGGCTGATTTGTAGAGCAAAGCCTGCCAAACACTGTTCGATGCTATATCCTGGTCAACTTCGGCACGGTTTAAGGTGTAAAGCGCATCAGTAAAATCAACAATATTGGCCAGTCCGTTTTTGTACAGGGCAAATTTTTGAATGTAGGCACTGTTTGCCGCCTTAACTTCAACAGGTGCTTCGGCATAATTTTTTAAGGCGCTGTTAATCCTGGTTTCAGCAAGTGCCTGCTGATCCTTTAACTGCTCACTTTGCAAATTATACTCGTCCTGGTATTGTGCCGAGGTATATTTTTGTGACTTTACCTGGTAATGCACCCTGAAAGGCATGGTAATATTCCATACTACACCTATACCCAGTAAATAGTTATAACGGGTAGGATCGGCACCTGCACCATAGCTTGAGCTGTAATCGTTCAGGTTGCTACTATAATCACTTTTGAAACCTGATCCCCTGCCCTGATATAAACCAAACAAACTAAAGGTTGGGTAAGCGAACGTGCTTAAATACTTTGCCTGTTCATCACTCACACCAATACGGTTGCGGTAATACTTTAACAGCGGGTGCTCATCAGTGCTTATAGCGGGCTGTACTAAAATATTATTAGGCGTTTTAGTAATAAAGGCACTATCAAGCTGAAAATCCTGCGGAGGGATCCCCATGTAATTGGCCAGTTGATTGCTTTGATCCTGTACGGTTTGCTGTGCGTTGGTTAATGAAATACGGGCATTTGACACCTGTGCATTTGCCAGCGATGAATCAACCCCCGGGTTCAAGCCATTTTTTACGCGGGCTATAACCACTGTTTGCAGATCAATACTGCGGTTAAGGTTGTCCTGCTCCGCTTTTGCAAGCTGCTGGGCAACCAGTAAATTAAGGTAAGCGCTGGCAACTCTCACTTCATGTTCAAATTGTTCCTGCGCCAGGTCGGTTTCATCCAGATTAACAATGGATTTTTGCACTTTAACTCTTTCTCTCGATTTTCCGAAAGCAAAGAAGTCCCAGTTTACGTTTGATACATAAAGAGAACCAAAGGCTGCGTTCCAGTTTTGATTTGCCAATACCGGGCCTGATGCCGCGGTTGCCAAACCATGATAACCTGAAATTGGGCCAAACTGGCTGTTTACTGTTCCGTAAACCTGTTGTGCTGATAAGTTTACATCAGGCAGGTATTCTGTTTTAGATTCCTTCAGGGATGCTTTAGATGAGTTTAACTGATTTGCCTTTGCTTTGATAGATCCGTAATTAGCAAGTGCTGTTTGTTCTGCATCTTTCATGCCCAATGTTTTTTGTTGGGCCTGAGCATTTATGAAATAAAAAATACCTGATAAAACTAAGAATAGACGTTTAGATATTGAGACTAACATATTCGGTATTTGTTGCGGCAAAAGTAAAACTATCGGATATATGAAAAAAATGAATTAATTTTGTGATAATGATTAATAAAAGTAATAATGAATATAGCCATCCATCATTTTCGTTTAATTGATACCATTTCAAAAGAGGGAACGCTTACAAAAGCGGCCTCTACGCTTCATTTAACCCAATCTGCACTTAGTCACCAGCTAAAAGAACTGGAGCGCGAGCTTGGCATTGATGTGTTTAACCGTAATGGTAAAAAACTCCATCTATCAGAACAAGGCTACAGATTTTTACGTAGCGCTGAGAAAATCCTCGCTGAAATTAAATCTTTAGAGGAAGATATTAATAATTACAAGCACGGTAAGACCGGCAAGTTAAGCATAAGTATGCAATGTTACACCGCATATCACTGGCTACCAGGCATTATAAAGTATTACAAATCTCGCTGGCCTGACATTAATATCCAAATATTATCTGATGCCACCCGTCGCCCTTTAGAATATTTAATGAATGGCGACCTCGATATCGGCATCATTCGCACCCAAATGGTGAATACAAAAATACGCTATGAACCTATTTTTGAGGATAGATTGGTGGCAATTATAAGCAAAGATCATCCTTTAGCTAATAAGGATGTAATAGAAATAGCTGATTTTCAGGACCAGGAATTGATTCTACCGCTGTATGATCCATCCTATCAGGATACACCGATGATCGAAGCATTGATACAGGCACAACAGGTAAAACCAAAAACTTTGCACCGTATACATTATACCGATGCTACCATTGAAATGGTGAACGCGGGCTTGGGCATAAGCGTTATGGCCGACTGGATTGTTGAACCATACCTCAAAAATCGCAACATTGTTACAAAGCCAATGCACCATAGCGTGGCCCGGAGGGCTTGGTTTGCGGCTACCTGCAAACAAACACCGGCTATTACCAACTTTTTGGAATGCCTGAAAATGTATTTTTCGGGCGCGGATATGAATGTTGCGGAGGTTGAGAAGAAACAGATCATACAGGCACATGCCACGCAAATACAAAAGACCTTGCCTGAACCGGTTATCCCCGGCATGATCAATAACGAGGTATTTGTTACCGATGCTGTACGAAATCATAAAAATTACCAGTATTAACATCATATGTGTTCGGAAGATATATTTTCTTACACATATTGAGCATGGGGTCACCTGAGGCACTCGAAGGGTAAGCGTAAGGGCCTTTGCCCGCATGCTTCGAGTGGCTCAGCATGACTCCCTTTCTTAACCTTCCGAACATCTATGGCATTAATATTTAGGATTGATTGAGGTACTGTTAAACAGTACCTCAATCACTTTCTATTTTTGAATGTTTGCGGGTATCGAGCATCGTAACATATATCACCAGTGATATAGCTATACAAATGGCTACATACCAGTAAAACCATTCCTTATGCCCCTCATCCTTAAAAAGCAGGGCTATATATTCAGCGGTACCGCCAAATAATGATACCGCTATAGCATAAGGAAACCCCACGCCCAAGGCCCGCACATTAGCCGGAAAAAGCTCCGCCTTTACCACCGCGTTAATAGAGGTGTAGCCACTAACAATAATTAATGCACACATGATTAGTGCAAAGGCCACCCAAACATCCTTTGTGCCGCTTAAGCTATATAATATAGGTATAGTAGTGATGGCACCCAGTACACCAAAGGCTATTAATAAAGGCTTGCGCCCTATTTTGTCAGACAATAAACCAAACAGCGGCTGTATCAGCATAAAAACAACCAATGTGAGTGTAGATATAAGCGTTGCACTGTTTTTTGAAAAACCCGAAGTATTCACCAAAAACTTCTGCATATAGGTGGTGAATGTGTAAAATGCTACCGTACCGCCTAAAGTCAAGCCGATAACAGTTAGTACTGCCTTTGGATGCTTTGCCAGTTCCTTTAAAGTACCCCGGTTTGATGTAGGCTGAACATCCTTAACAAATGAGGCCGACTCCTGCAAACTACGCCTTAAATACATAGTGATAACTGCCAAAAACGCCCCTATACCAAATGGGATACGCCAGCCCCAATCATGCAATTGTTGTTCGGTTAGGAATACCCGTTGCAATAAAACCAACACACCCAAGGCGATCAGCTGCCCCATGATGAGCGTAACATATTGAAAGCTGGAATAAAAACCCCGGTGCTTGCGGGTGGCGACTTCACTTAGATAGGTGGCGCTGGTACCGTACTCGCCGCCAACGCTCAGCCCTTGT
Organism: Mucilaginibacter mallensis; assembly: GCF_900105165.1. Lineage (NCBI taxonomy): Bacteria > Pseudomonadati > Bacteroidota > Sphingobacteriia > Sphingobacteriales > Sphingobacteriaceae > Mucilaginibacter > Mucilaginibacter mallensis. The sequence goes on along the minus strand of NZ_LT629740.1, from coordinate 1,073,583 downwards.
ATAATACGGGCAATAACCAGAATAATAGGTGCTGCAATACCGATCTGCTTATAGCCGGGCGTTACCGCTATAATTAGCGAACCCAAACTCATCAGCAATACCGAAAAGGTGAGCGCGGTTTTACGGCCCTTTTTATCAGCATAAGTACCCATGAGCCAGCCGCCTATGGGTCGCATCAAAAAGCCTATGGCAAATATGCCCGCGGTATCCAACAGCTCAGCAGTTTGATTGCCAGAGGGGAAGAAGATATGCGCAAAATACAACGAGAAAGCGGAATAAACATACCAGTCATACCACTCAACCAGGTTGCCCAGCGAGCCACCGATAATTGATTTTAACCTGCCTGCGGTTGTTTGCTCCATAATGTTGTTTGAGTATAGCGGTTTATTATGGCTAAAATACGTTATCCCCTTGTCATTTCGAACGATAGCAAGAAATCTTCTTCGACCGGCATTAGCGTTATGCATTTTGCAGAAGATCCCCGCCCGTTCAAGCGTCCACGCTTGAATGCTGTTTTTTGTAAGCGTCCACGCTTACGACAGCAAAAAACACCATTAAGCGTGGACGCTTAAAATTTGTTGAGTTCAAGCGTGGACGCTTGAACTGGCGGCAGTGGTGAACTAAAGCGAAGAAGATTTCTCGCTATCGTTCGAAATGATAGGAGAAGTATTTATATTAGACCATGCTTTTCACCGAAGACTTTTTGCATTACGTATGGAAATTCAGGCTGTTTGATAAAACCAATCTCAAAACTGTTGAAGGTGAAACGATAGAGATTTACTCCGCAGGCATGCAAAACACCGATGCCGGGCCCGATTTTCACAATGCCCGTATTAAAATTGGCGATACCATGTGGGCCGGGAATGTGGAAGTGCATGTGCCGTCATCCGACTGGTATAAACACAACCATACTAATGATGGTTCGTATAATAATGTAATACTCCACGTGGTTTACCGCGATGATGAGCCGGTTATTTTGCCCAACGGCCGTCGCTTGCCAACACTGGAACTGCAAAACCGTATCTCACCCGATCTGTATAACCGTTTTCATTCCCTTGTTTACAGCAACCAAACCTTTATCCCCTGCGAGGCCAGTATCGGCACAGTTGATGAATTTACCATGCGCAGCTGGTTTACCCGTATACTGATAGAGCGCTTAGAAAAACGATCAACCGCGGTAATAACCGCCCTAAACTTAAACCGCGGCGATTGGGAGGAAACTTTTTACCAGTTTTTGGCAGCGAACTTCGGTTTTAAAACCAATGCCCTACCGTTTGAGCTATTGGCAAAATCGCTGCCGCAAAATGTATTGGCCAAGCATAAGAACAACCCTATGCAAATTGAGGCACTCCTATTTGGGCAGGCCGGTTTTTTGGAGGGCGAGCTAACTGATGAATACCCGCTAACACTTCAAAAGGAATATAATTTCCTCCGCAAAAAATATAATCTTAATCCTGTTGAAAACCATTTATGGAAATTCCTGCGGATGCGGCCGCAAAACTTCCCAACCATAAGGCTGGCACAGTTTGCAGCACTCGTAGTCAAATCAAATCACCTGTTCTCCAAAATACTGGACATAAAAGATGTAAAAGCCCTGCGTGAGTTATTTATTGATATACCTGTTAACCCTTATTGGGAAGATCATTACCGTTTTGATGCACCATCAAAACCTATGGCAAAAAACATAGGGCAATCATCAGTAGATGTATTGCTGCTGAACACACTGGTGCTATTTTTGTTCAGCTATGGTAAGCACCTGCAATTACAATATTATATTGACAGGAGTTTAAAGCTGTTGGAAAATTTGCCAAAGGAAGAAAACAATATCATTGCTGATTTTAACGTTGTTGGAGTAAAGATAAAAACCGCATTTGAGTCGCAGGCTTTATTGGAGTTAAGGAATAATTATTGTAATTTTAAAAAGTGCCTGCAATGCAGCATTGGCAATAAAATACTGGCTCATTCAAAGTCAATGTATTAAATTTGCCAATTAATATGCAAGTAGGATTATCATTATGGTCTGCGTTTAATGGTGCTATACTTTTAGCCGCCATTTATTTAATTTACAAATATTTAATTAAGCCACTTATAAAATGAGCGCTTGATCTTAAAATTTTAAGGCTGATATGTTGCAACGGATACTCACTTTTTTTGAACGCTACTCTTTCGGGGTATGCACCTATCTTGGCGAGCGCTTTAATGTATCGATCAGTAAAATACGCCTGTTTTTCATCTATTCTTCATTCCTGGCAGTAGGCTTCCCGCTTATATTCTACATATTTGCCGGTATAGTGCTCGATATCAGGAACTATGTAAAGCGTGTGCATACACGGGTTACGGATCTGTAATAATTTCTAAAAATAATTCTCCCCAATCCTCTTTGCGCGCAGCGAAGAGAGGGTGGTCGAGCGAAGCAAAGACCGGGTGAGTTAAAATATGCAGGCGGTTAACGTGGGTGATATAAACGCGCTCCGTTGACTCACCCCGACTACTCCGCTATCCAGCGGATCGTCGACCCTCTCTGCCGCAAGCGGCAAAGAGGGTGCGGCCAAGTACCCAACATTTTATTTTGAGTTGCCCTTGCTCAGCGTTTAAGTATTATATTAGCCCTGCTTAATCTGATTTATGAATTTAAAGGACATTAAGGATAAGATAGTAAGCGGCGATCTTAAATCACTGCTACATCCGGGCACTAATACAGACATTCACCCCGTGGATGTTGCCCGAATACTGGACACATTGCCTTTTAACACGGCTTACAATTCATTTATTGAATTTCCTGAAAAAAAGAAGGCAACCCTGTTTGCTTACCTTAGCCATTTTCTTCAACATAAGATCATTTGCAAGCTTGAGCCTAAGGATGCCATTTACATTTTAAATCATATCAACTCAACCGACAGGTACTCCTACTTTGTTTCATTAAAACCGATCGACCGCTCCAAATACCTGGATTACCTGGATGATAAGAATAAAAAGGCCACATGTGATATGCTGGGTTATCCTAAACAGAGTGTGGCCCGGTTGGTTAATACCGATTTTGCAGCTATAACCGAGGGCATGACCATTGCTGAGGCCAGTGAGCATCTGCGGAAAAATCAGGCAGACTCAGATACTGCCAACGTTATTTATGTAATTGATGGAGAGGGGAAATTAATTGATGATATTCCGGTAAGGCGTTTGGTATTGAATGAGCCATCAAAAACCATAAAGGATATTATGGATGATGTGGTTATCAAACTAAATATCGGCGATAATACCGACGAAGCTATAAATAAATTTAAAGAATACGATCGTACCGTATTACCAGTAGTTAATAATGATAACCTGCTGATAGGTGTTATAACTATTGACGATATAATTGATCTGGCTGAGCAAAAGACCACCAAAGAACTGCAACAATTCGGTGGTGTGGAATCACTGGAATATCCCTATGTTAAAACCCCCGTTTTTTCACTTATTCGGAAACGTGGGGGCTGGCTTATTGTATTGTTTTTGAGCGAAATGCTTACTGCTACTGCTATGGGCCATTTTCAGGATGATATAGCCAAGGCGGTTGTACTGGCACTGTTTGTACCACTGGTAATGTCGAGCGGGGGTAATAGCGGCTCGCAGGCGGCTACATTAATTATAAGGGCGCTGGCTATAAAGGAGCTTACTATAAGGGATTGGTGGTATGTAATGAAGCGTGAAGCATTCTCGGGATTATGCTTAGGGATTATTTTAGGTACGATAGGTTTTATACGTATTGCTGCCTGGCAATGGCTGGGCTGGTATAATTACGGACAGTATTGGGAATTGATGGGTGTTACTATATTCTTCTCCCTTATCGGCATAATCCTGTGGGGAACGCTAAGCGGTTCAATGATCCCTATCGTACTTAAAAAATGCAAGCTTGATCCTGCCACATCATCGGCGCCATTTGTAGCTACATTGGTAGATGTTACCGGCCTGATTATCTATTTTAGCATAGCTGCCGTTATATTGAAGGGGAAATTACTGTAATATTAGTGGGTTTTCCTTTTCCTGTTATCAAGAATAGTTTGCCATGCTGTAGCGAGCGCATCCTTAAGCATATCATGCCGTACCTTTGCCAGTTCAACAAAAGTTGCGCCTTGTAATCCCCATTTATTTGGCACAGGATAAAAGATGGAATTATCAAAAGCAACAAATACGGATTGATCAATTGGTGAGAGCTTTACCATAACCTTGTTTTCCTTGATCCACAAGGTGGAAAAAATCTTATTATTTACCCTGAAGGATGGCATGCCAAAATGATCATGCTCTACAGTACCCGGTAGCGACAAGGCAATTTCCCGTACAGTTTCTGTATTAACCATATACCATTATTTTTTTGATAACAAGGCTACCTTGATGCCTAACGCTATCAATACAAAACCCGTAACCTTTTCCTGTATGGCCCACACTTTTGGGTTTTTATTGAAAAAGTCTTGGGTTTTCCCTAAAACACAGGCTACAACTACCAACAATAATGAACCCTGCACATCAAACCAAAACCCAAGTGTAAAAAGCTGAACTTTAAAATACGGCGATGATGTATCAATAAATTGTGGCAAAAAGGATAGAAAGAAGATGGCAACTTTTGGATTTAATGCATTGGTTATAACACCTTGCTTAAACAGTTTCCAATAATTGGCACGTACCGGCGATTGGGCAGTAGTGTTAACATTGGGTTTTGATATTAATGCCCTTATACCCAGGTATATTAAATACCCTGCTCCCGCAAACTTAATTACCTGAAAAAGATAAGCCGATTTTGCAATGATGATGGATAGGCCCATTACAGCTGCAAAAATATGCACAAAACAGCCAACAGCTATCCCCGCTGCTGATACTATGCCAGCTTTTACACCTTGCGAAATACTCCGCGATGCTACATATAGCATATCATTTCCTGGTGTGAGGTTCAGTAATAATGATGCAATAAAGAATAAATATAGATGTTGAAAATTGAACATAGTGCCTGATTTTACAAGCTAATTTATCAATTTTAATTTGGTTGCAGTGTCAATAAAACTAACTGTGCTGCAGCTTTACAAATGGCAAGGTAAAATGAAATATAGAGCCCAGTCCTTCACGGCTGTCGACCCCTATCTGGCCGTTGTGGCGGTGTATGATCTCGTCGCATATATACAGACCCATACCAGTACCTTCAATATCAGCACCGTTATCAGCCTTGAACGACTTTTTGAACAGCTTTTTAATATCCTTTTCGGCAATTCCTATGCCGTAATCCCTGACAGCTACTTTAAGCATAACCCCATATACAGTTAAATTTACATCAACCGTATTGCGGTTTGGCGAATATTTAATGGCGTTGGTAAGCAGATTGGTTAATACTTGGCTAATACCCTGCCTGTCGCCCTCTATCCAAACACAGGGCATGGCCCCCACTTGTATTTTATGGGTAAAAGATATGGTTTGGACGTTGTCAGCAATTTCCCATATCAATTCATCAAGCCTGAAAACCTGGCTGTGGTGGTTAAGTCTGGCACCGTTTTTTTGCGAGGTGCTCAGGTAATCATTGATGATATTTCTCAACCGCTCAGCCGATTTGGAGGTACGCTCAACTATCTGGCTTATCTTTTCATTTGCATTACCGGCTGTTAGGCGCGCAAGTAATTGTAAATAGCTGCGTATGCTGGTTAAGGGTGTATTTACTTCGTGGTTTACAATGCTTATCAGCTCGTCTTTTTGTAGCTCAATTAATTTACGCTCGGTGATATCAATGGTTGTGCCCAGCATTTTTACAGCTTTACCGTTTTCAAATAAAGCAATGCCATCGGCCTTTACCCAACGGATAGGGCTGCTTGCATAAATTATCCTGTATTCCGACTGATACCTTTGCCCTTCATTTTCAATAGCATTTTTCATACTATCGTTCACCTGTGGCAAATCATCCGGGTGTATTAGTGAAAGCAACGTAGGATAGTCGAGGTAAGCATGGGCAGTTAAGCCTACGTTTTTCTTGCAGGTACCGGTGCAGCGCATTTCATAAGTAAGCAGGTCGAGCTCCCAAAAGCCTATCCTTGAGTTATCAAGGGCAATACACAGATGCTGATCAGATATTAGTTCTAAATCATCCTGTCCATACGCGGAAAATGGGCCACTGGTCTCCATACAGATTTATTACAGGGATTTAAATATACAAAATCTAAATATAATGCTATTCTAATTAATTACCTTTAAGTTAATGCGGATTTAACTTAAAACCCAGCCTAATCATTGTCACAAATTATCGTTCACCTTGTTTAAAATAGGAAATTGGTTTTGCGTACTTTCACGCTATAAATAAAATATCAGTTATGTCTGCAACCGACAATGGAAATGTAAACCTAATTATCAATAATAGCGGAATTGCTACAGTTAGTTTTTATCACCCGGCTCAAAACTCATTACCTGCGGCTTTACTTGATGAGCTTACCACAAGAATTGAGCAGGCCGGCAATGATGCGCAAACCCGTATTATTATATTGAAAAGTGAGGGTGAACGTACCTTTTGCGCAGGTGCCAGCTTTGATGAGTTGTTGCAGATAAAGGATAAGGAAGCAGGTGCTATATTTTTCTCGGGCTTTGCAAGGGTGATAAATGCCTGCCGAAAATCGCCGAAAATTATTATTGCCCGTGTACAGGGTAAATCTGTAGGCGGCGGTGTAGGCCTGGCTGCCGGGGCAGATTATTGCCTGGCTACTGAAGCAGCATCCATAAAATTGAGCGAACTGGCTATTGGCATTGGCCCGTTTGTAATATCGCCCGCAGTGATACGCAAGATAGGTTTACCCGCATTTTCACAATTAACCATTCGCGCGGTTGATTTTCAAACAGCGCAATGGGCCATGCAAAAAGGGCTATACAATGAGGTTTATGCTGATATTGCCAGTCTGGATGAAGCCGTTAACAGCCTTGCTGAAAAACTGGCTTCCTACCATCCCGAAGCGCTTACCGGCCTTAAACAAATTTTATGGGAAGGCACCGAAGACTGGGATAATATACTCCATGAGCGCGCGGCTATAAGTGGCGAACTGGTACTATCCGAGTTTACACAACAGGCTTTGCAGGCCTTTAAAAGCGGGAAAAGATAGAATAATTATTAATCTTCCTCGTAAAGCCTCAGCCGGTTCTTTAAGTTGAGCATATTTATCTGCATCTGCTCAACGCGATCAAGCAAATGGGTGATGGCTTCAATACCCGCTATGTTTATTTCCAGATCATGATGGAGATGAATCATTTTTTCAAGCTTTTGCAGTTCAGTTTCGGGTATATAAGGGGTTTCATTTACCACGGTTATCTGCACCAGCCCTGCTTCCTGTAATGAAGTGATAAAGGTGCGCTCCACATTATAGTAAACGCAAAAATCGCTGGTTGCTATTAAATGCTCTTTTGTCATCTTCTTATAGGTTTAATATCAGGATTTGGCTAACTCCTCAAACAATTCCTTTTGCCTATTGGTAAGGTTGGTTGGCAGCTCTATTTCATAGGTAAGATACAGATCGCCAAATTCGCCTTCCTTTTTATAAACCGGCATACCTTTTCCCTTGAGCTTTACTTTGGTGCCATTCTGTGTTTCGGGTTTTACCTTGAGCTTTACTTTGCCTGTTAAAGTATCGGCCGTTATATCGCCGCCTAGTACAGCGGTGTACAGGTTAAGCTTTATGGTATTATACAGGTCGTTGCCTTGTCTTTTAAATTTCGGATCGTTTGCCACTGAAAATGTTATAAATAGATCGCCTGTAGGTCCGCCGTTTACACCGGGGCTGCCATGGCCTTTTATTTTAATTGTTTGCCCGTTCTCCACACCGGCAGGTATGGTTATGCGGATATTTTTACCGTTAACGGTAAGTGTTTGTTTATGGGTTTCTACAACTTCCTGCAAGGTTAAATGCAGTTCGGCATTAAAATCCTGCCCGCGGTATTTGGCTTGACCGCCTCCCCTACGTGCGCCGCCCATCGATCCGCCAAACATCGACTGGAAAAATTCGGAGAAATCATCGCCACCGCCATCGTTGCCAAAACCTTCATACTCATAGCCCCGCCCACCTGATCCACCCGCATAGCTTCGCTGCTGGTTCTGTTGCTGCTGCCGGGCCTGCTCGTAAGCTTCGCTATGCTGCCAGTTCTCGCCATACTGATCGTATTTCTTGCGGTTTTCAGCATTGCTTAGCACCTCGTTGGCCTCATTCAATTGCTGAAACTTTTTATTAGCTTCAACATCATTAGGATTAAGGTCGGGGTGGTACTTACGCGCAAGTTTGCGGTAGGCGCCCTTTATATCTTTTTCTGATGCGTTTTTATCTACACCTAATATTTTGTAATAATCAATAAAAGCCATTTGTAACAGGGTATTAACCGTGATAATTTAAACCGCAAACATGGCGGCTTGGTTTTATAAATATCGGGTTTTATTTATGAGTAGCTATAATGATTTTGAAAAATGACATCGCGCTAAGTATAGCAAATACAATTATGTGAAAAAGTGTTAAAAAGTATGGTGAGATGCAACTTTATTAGAAAGAATAACGTCATATAAGGCAAATAACCAAAAATACTATTCTGATAAATGGAAGAGGTGCTGCCCCAGTTAAAAGAATTTATTGTTGATTACTGTAACAGGTATAAGATACAGCAGGTTGACCCTTGTGCCATATACCTGGATACCAGTATAGACCTTGACCTGGCTATTTTTGATATTGAGATGGAGCTGTTTTTAGCCGAGTTTGTAGAAACATTCAGGGTAGATAACTCGAAATTCACCTGGTATAAGTACGGCTACCCGAAAGGTTCGCCGGGGGTGGAAGTGATAAAGGCCTTGTTTGGTTACAGATCGGCTTGGGTAAAGCGTTTATCGCATAGAATATATAAGCCCAAATTCAGGGTTAGCAATTTGCAGGAGGCCGTGAAAACGGGCAGGCTGGTTTAATTAGTGGTCAGAGATCGGTGATGAAAGGTTAGTATCGCTGATTTAATAATGAGATTTAAAATAGGTGCTGATAATTGGTTTTGCTGATTGATTGTCACTAATCTTTTATTACCGATCTGTGATCACAGGAAAGAATACAAAGCGAACTCCAGCTTAAGGCCACAGCAATAAATTTACAGGCAGCTTTCAACGTTCTGTAGTTTAGGAGTTCGCCGAGTATTCGTTTTTAAATATCCCTTCTATAACGGGCGATAGGCCCAATTATTTCCCCATTGAACGTAAAATGTTACGCTGCTGTTCCTACTCGCAAAACAGGTAGCAAATAGAAATTAATATTGCTTTAACACAATTTCTTCAATTATCTCTTATCTTTAAACATTAGTGATTATACCCATAAAATGGATACTGAAACCAATCCTAAGAAAAACAAAAGCCGCATTTGGCGATATTTTACATTATTGGGCCCGGGCCTAACTACCGGCGCTGCTGATGACGACCCATCGGGCATTGCCACTTATTCACAAACCGGTGCGCAGTTTGGCTATGGCCAATTATGGACAGCCCTATACATGCTCCCGTTTATGACAGCTGTGCAGGAAGCCTGTGCACGCATAGGATTGGTGACAGGTAAAGGCATAGCCGCCGTGGTAAAGGAAAATTATAGTCGGCCGGTATTATATGCCGTGGTGGGGCTGGTAGTTATTGCCAACACCATAAACATAGGCGCCGATATTGGCGCAATGGCATCGGCGGCGCAATTACTGGTACCTGTGCCATTTGTTATACTCACGCTGTTTTTTACTGCAACCATTTTGGTGTTGGAGATATTTACCAATTACAAGGTTTATTCAAGGATATTGAAATGGCTGGCGCTGGCATTACTGGCCTACCCTATTACTGTATTTATAGTACATCAGCCATGGTTAACTGTATTAAGAGCTACTGTTGTTCCTCATTTTGAGTTTACTTTTGCATTCCTTTTCATTATTACCGGAGTATTGGGCACTACTATATCGCCCTATATGTTCTTTTGGGAGGCATCACAGGAGGTGGAGGAAGAAAAAGAGAAGAATAGGATCAAAAACGGCAAGCCTATTGTTGGCTGGCACCGCATAAAACGTATGCGTTTGGATAATAATGCCGGTATGATCATCTCCGAGATCACTACCTGGTGCATTTTATTGGTTGCCGCTACCGTTTTACATAACAGCGGTGTAAGGGATATTAACACATCGGCTGATGCGGCTAAAGCGCTCGAGCCCCTGGTACACTCTTTTCCGCATGCAGGCTTCTTATCAAAACTAATTTTCTCTATAGGCATTATTGGCTTGGGGATGCTGGCAGTGCCGGTGTTGTCAGGTTCTGCTGCCTATGCTGTAGCCGAAGCTGTTAACTGGAACGCCAGTCTCAATTTTAAATTAAAGCAGGCACATGGCTTTTATGGGGTTATCACTATAGCTACTTTAATAGGCCTGATGATAAATTTTGTGGGTATCGACCCGGTAAAGGCGCTGGTTTATGCAGCTGTATTAAATGGAGTGGCAGCTGTACCCCTATTATTTCTTATTGCTAAAATTGCGCGTAATCAGAAAATTATGGGCGAATACAAAAGTGGCATGCTATCACACATACTGTTATGGGCTACTTTTGGGGTGATGGGCATTGCTGCCGTAGCCATGTTCTTTACTATCTGATCTGCAAAGCTTTTAAAAACAATTATTTCCGCGGCAGTGTTAATCAATAAGCAACATTTATTACCATAGGAATATTACAACACATTGAACACTAAATATCAGCCATGAACGATCTCGTAAAAATTAATTACGACAAAAGGCTATGGTGAATTCATAAAACACATCACAATTAAAGCAAAAGGCCATATAAAGCGGATAATTACCTCAGCTTTATATGGCCTTTATAATTTAAAGAAGAAATCATAGTCATCAATATCTAAATAAATGGCATAAAATTCATATAACCTCCCTATCTTTATTTCGTATAAGTTAAGCAACTGATAACCATTGATAAATAAGGATCTCTCCTTTTCTAACTATTTAAATGCAGGCCAAACCTAAACTTGATTACATTAACGCGGTAAGGGGCATTGCAATTTTATTGGTAATACTGCTGCATGTATCAAGAGCGGCTGTAAAAGGTTTGCCTGAAACATTTGCTTATATATGTGCTAAAGGCTCATATGGTGTACAATTATTTTTTGTAGCCAGCGCCTTTACCCTATATATTTCTTATAGCAACCGCATAAACATAGAAGGTAAAAATACAAACCGCAACTTCTTCATACGGCGTTTTTTCAGGATCAGTCCGATGTATTATTTGGCTGCTGTTGTTTATGCTGTACTCTGCTATTACATACCCCATTATAACGATGGTAAACCATTGGTTATATGGAAAGTACTGGCAAACATATTCTATATTAATGATTTTGTACCGGGTGCCATCAATTATTTACCTCCCGGCGGATGGTCGGTTGGTGTGGAAATGCTCTTTTACTTATGTCTGCCTTTTCTCTTCAGCAAAATAAAAAATATAAAGATTGCAACTGCCTGGTTTTTAATTTCAGCAGCTGGGGCTATTGTTTTAAAATTGGTTATCCGGTATATGCTTATACGGCTTTCCATAAACTACCAAAAACCCGAAAGCTGGTTCCTGTATTTTTGGTTCCCCAACCAATTCCCAGTATTCTTTTTAGGGATAATTTTATTTTATGCTTTACAAAAATATGTCGTTAAAAGCGCTGTAGTCATTTATGTTGCATTTGCCGTTTCAACTTTTTTATTAATGATCATAAGCTATTTTATGCCCGTCATTGATCCGTATAACATATTGCCCGAGCACATTATTGTAGCGACTTTCTTCACCATCAATATATTCTTGCTGGCGCAGCATAATATCAAAATATTCAATAATAGGTTAACCCGTTTTTTAGGTGAAATAAGTTTTAGTTTATACCTGATACACTTTTTAGTGATATACTTACTGGCCGATTATTTCCCTTTACCGGTCAACCCCTATTTAAGTTTCATCACTCTATTGGCCCTAACCATTACTATAGGTGGTATTATTTCAAAAATAACTTATCATGGTATTGAACTTAAAGGCATAAAGCTCGGTAACAGATTTATCCATAAAAATGCCACCATCTCAAAAGCCAAATATGCTATATTTAATCCCGGTGAGACAAATAAGTTACACGATGCATAATGCTACATTTTAGTATCAGCTAAATAATAACCTAACCTTTATAATATCCATAACAAAATTTAATTTTACCTTTAAGAATAATACAACCAATCCTGCGTATAACACAATATAACCTCACTTAATGAGCGTAGATACTAATTATACCTTACCCGGGAATATTTTTCAAACTATTTTTGAAAAATCGCCCGGTTCTATATTGGTTAAAACTGATCTGCCGCGCTTTACTATACTTGCCGCAAGCGATAGCTATTTAAGAGTAACATCAACCACACGCGAAGCGATATTAGGCAAAGGATTTTTTGAAGTTTTCCCGGATGCTGAAACTCAGCTGATTGATGAGAAAGCGGCTCGCCATGTTTTTACAAAAGTTATAAATACCGGCAAAATAGTTGATATTCCCAGCTACCGTTACGATGTTTTTAACCCTGATACCGGGAATCGCGAGTTACATCATTGGTCGTGCAGTAATGTTCCTATTTTGGGTAATGACGGCGAAATAGCCTATATTTTAAATACCATTGCTGATATTACCGAAGAAGTAAAGGCCAAGGAAAACGCCATGGAAAGCGCAAGCAGGTTACGCCTGGCTACGGAAGTTACCGGCCTTGCTACCTGGGATATTGACCTGCAGCATCATGGCTTTTACTACTCGCCAAGGATGGTTGAAATTTTTGGTCAGCCGCCGGGCACCGTGCTTACTATAGGCAGCATGAGGAGCCAAATGAGTGCCGATGACATGCAGAACATTGTACGCAAATCATTTAAAGAGGCGCTAATTACCGGCGAACATTTATACGAGATTAAAATTGTATGGCCCGATGGGTCGGTACACTGGATAAAAACACAGGGCACCATTATATTTGATGGAAATAAGCGTGCTGTACGCATGCTCGGAACGGTATTGGATATAACCGAAAGCAAGCGCGATGAAATACGCAAAAATGATTTTATAGCTATGGCCAGCCATGAGCTTAAAACACCACTTACATCGCTCAAAACCTATATACAGTTATTGGCTAAAAAAATATCAAAAAGCGATGATCCCTTTGTAAGCAATGCATTGGCTAAAGCGGAGAATCAGGTGAATAAAATGTCCGACCTGATCTATAGCTTTCTTGATCTTTCGCGACTTGAGGCGGGCAAGTTATCTGCCAAACTACAACCGTTTGATATAAATAAGCTGATAAACGAAACAATTGCCGATACTAACCTGGTGAATAACAGCCATACCATTATTTTTAACAGCAACGAGGCAATTGCAGTTAACGCCGACAGGGAAAGAATAGGCCAGGTGATCAGCAATTTCCTGGGTAATGCTATAAAGTATTCACCAAAAGAGTACCCTATAATAGTTACCTGTAAAATAATAGGCGATAGTGTTCAGGTGGCCGTAACTGATTACGGTATCGGCATAAAACAGCGCGACCAGGAAAAACTATTCCAGCGTTTTTACAGGGTTGAAAACGAGCGGGCAAAGAACATATCAGGCTTTGGCATCGGGCTTTACCTTGCCAGCGAGATCATACAACGCCACAAGGGAAAGATCTGGGTTGAAAGCCAGGAAGATGCAGGCTCTACTTTTTATTTTAGCTTGCCGGTGGGCAGTTAGCGGTTGCAATTTTACTTTATTTTTTTATTCCCTCCCCACGGGAGGGGTGCGGTTGGATGTGAAGTGGCAGGGAGGGGTTTCTGCACTTGAAAGGCTAATGTACAAACCCCTTCCTCCCCTTCCCAGGGGAAGGAATCGCAACAGGCCACGGCTTTTAAATATTGTAATCCCTCAAAAACAAAAATGGGCAGTATGCAGCTAAATAACTGCAAACTGCCCACCGTATACTGCAAACTGTATAACTACTGCTGTGGCTGTTGTTGCCTTAAAACAGAAGCAAATTTTGCTTGATAGTCTTTAAACTGTGCTGACAGTTTATTGTATAGCGCCGTTTGATGATTATCCTTCGTAAATTCCATCATACCACCAATTAGCTGAACGCTTATGTTTATATCACGCAAACTCAGATCCGTACTATTATTTTGCAATTGGTAGTAATTATAATCCAGCTGATCGGTCAGATAATCATCTATACCGGTTACAAACTTATTACCCATTACAATATCATGCAGATTATAGGCTGCCTGTGCCAGGTAAAATTTACGGGCCACTACATCAATAAACGGATTTATATCCGGCATTTCCTGATCGTATTTCGCCAGTACTTTACGTGCTGAATCAAGTTTGCCCGCTTGCATCAAACTTTGTGTAAGATCAAGGAAAGTGGTCATCATTACAGGATAAAACATAGTGGTTGATTCGTGGTCAAGATACTTGGCAGTTTTAAAATTGCCCCATTTAAACTTGTTTACCACGTTATTATACATCACATCAGTATTAACCTTTTCCATCTGATCGTGTGAAGCGGTATCTGGCTTGAAAGGTATCAGGTGGTATACAAAACCTTCTTTATATAGGTACGGCTGCAAACCGATCAGGTTTTCAGGCCCAACAGTAACGGTAAAGCATATTGGCCTTTTCCACCCGTTATGCGCCAATATATCAAACATGGCCAGGTTATCTTTCATTACATAGTTTGATGTATATGTAAATTTAAGGGTATCTGTAAGCCTGTTTCTTTCACTTGCCGGTACCACACCGTTAGCAATAATCTCATCAGGGTTGATGGTCATCTTAATTTTCTTGGTTGGCAGGTAATTGGCACTCTCACCACTTTGATATTCCAGCATGGTGCGTTTATCATCTGATGATATAAAATCAAATACATCCTTTATATCAACATAGCCAGGTATTTTGGCATCGTTATAATAGATCACATCGCGTACACCATCTTCATACTTTTCAAAAGGCATAGTGATAGGCAGCGGTGCCGATTCATTCATCTTATGCGTCATTTGCTTAATGTACCAGTCACCGGTAAATAAGCTCAGGTTCACAATGCGCACATCGGGCCTTATGCCCTCCACTTCCTGGTCGTACCATAACGAGTAGGTATCATTATCGCCATACGTAAACAATATAGCATTTGGCGGGCACGATATCAGATAGTTATAAGCCATATCATGCGGTGTCATTTTAGTCGACCTGTCATGATTTTTCCATTCTTTGCTTGCCAGCAATACAGGGCCCGCAAGCAAACAAACAGTGGTTGCACCAATAGTTGCCACCTGCGCAGTTAAAAACTTACGGAGTATTTCGGCAAGGGCAATAACCCCTAAACCTATCCAGATAGCAAAGGCATAGAATGAGCCTACGTAAGAATAATCACGCTCACGCGGCTGTACCGTTGGCTGGTTAACATATATTACAATAGCCAAACCGGTGAAGAACCACAGCAATGTTACTACTAAGGCATCTTTTCTTCGGCGGTTAAAGTGATATATCATTCCCAGCAAGCCAATTATAAGCGGAAGAAAATATAATGGTGTGTAAGTGATGCCGGCCAAAGGATTTGATTTATCGCCGCCAACAATTGATTTTGGCAGATGCCTTGTGCCGTCGAAAATACCGCTTGTCCAGTTACCATCAATACCAAACATGCTCGATTGCCCGTCCATATCGTTATAACGGCCGGCAAAATTCCATAAAAAGTATCTCCAGTACATCTGGTACATTTGCCAGCTGAACATGAACTTAAAGTTGTCAACAATATCAGGGCTTTTTCCGTCAGGTATCTGCAACCACTCTTTATAAAACTGAGGATCCTGGCCATCAGTACTGTATATACGCGGCAAAATGGTATTGTGATCGTAAATGGTTGTTAACTTTTTGCCAGCAATTTCATATTGAGTTTTTCCCTTACGGTAGATGTTAGCGCCCTGGGTTTGATCAATAGGCTTTGCATCATAATACGGCCCGTAAAGCAACGGCGTTTCGCCGTATTGATCACGGTTAAGGTAACTATTCAGCGTAAATGCGTTATCAGGATGGGTGTTATCCAGATTTGTGTTAGCTGTTGCCCTGATAGGGATATAAGCAAAAGAACTGTAGCCTAAATAAATAAATGCTATACACAAAAATGCCAGGTTTAAAATTGGTTTTTTGTTGCGTATGCTGTAAACTATACCTGCAACTATTACAATTAATAGCAGTATAAAGAATACAATAGCACCGCTGCCGAAACCGAAGCCCAGATGATTAACAAAGAACAGATCGAAATAAGCAGCAAACTTTATAGTATACTGCCTGATGCCGTATTGGATAAATACCAATATAAATACGCTTATTAAAAAGGCGACGATACTGCTGCGAACAGTAATATTTTTTGATCTGCGTAAAAAATAAACCAGCGCTATAGCAGGTATGGTTAATAAATTCAATAAGTGTATACCTATAGATAAGCCGATAACGTAGGCTATCATCACTATCCATTTATCAGCGCCAGGCTCATCAGCGCGGGCATCCCATTTTAATATAGCCCAGAAAACTAAAGCGGTACATAATGATGACCATGCAAAAACGATGGTTTCAACAGCCGAGAACCAAAAGGTATCAGTATAAGTAAATGCCAGGGCACCTACTAAACCTGCACCCATTATTAATAAGATACGTGGCTGATCTGTTTCTTCATCTTTATCGAGCAGCATTTTTTTAGCCAGCGCAGTTATTGACCAAAACAGGAACATAATAGTTGCCCCGCTCGCCAGGCCCGAACCCATATTGGTGAAGAAAGGCACTTTAGTGTTATCGCCCATTGAAAGCAGGGAGAATATCTTACCCAGCATGGCAAACAATGGATAGCCCGGTTGGTGGGCAACCTGTAAACGGTAGGCACATGATATAAATTCGCCGCAATCCCAAAAACTTACGGATGGCTCTAATGTTAAAATATAAGTAATTGAGGCTATAACAAAGCAAAGCCAGCCTAAAAGGTTATTGATTCTTTTGTATTGCATGTATAATTAATAAGAATTTTAAAGCAGGGGTAAATATCAGAATTTTTATAGGTTTATTTAAAAAAAACAATTTTGCTAACATTGCATTTAACAGAATTTAACTTTTAGCGCTCTATAATAAGTGCCAAATATCACATTTTTTTTATATGCATATCAATTTATCATGCATTTCTAATCACTTCTTAATTTAAATACCAATTGTTAAGTATATTTTTGCTCCCGGGATATTAATTTAATCCACACCTTTGTATTAATTGTATCTGAATATTTATCTTTAAAAAATTACTCTTATTGCGCATGCAAAAACTATACACCACATATTTCCGCAAATTGTTATTGCTTACAGGTATTATTCTATTTACTACTCAGGTAAGCCGGTCGCAAGCAACATACCTGCCCTACTCTTATCAGTTCGACCAAAAATTCAATGCTGAAGTATATAGCGTTAACAATTCATTCCATAGCGCGCTTAAACCTTATATTATTGATAGTATTTTAAATAAAAGGTACAATACACTCATGAATTTGGGGGTTGACAGCACGCACAAAAGCTGGGTATACAGAAAATTATTTAATGAACATCTTTTTGATGAACGAACAAAAGAATATACTTTTTATGCCGATTATCTTCCCGACCTGCAACTAGGCCGTGACTTTACTGATAAGATAACTACCTATCTTAACACCCGTGGTTACCAGCTGGGCGGTACTATTGGTAACAAATTCTCTTTTTATACCAGCGGTTATGAGGACCAGGGCCGGTTTGCTACTTATTATCAAAACTATATTAATAAAATAGGTTTTATACCAGGGGAGGCATATGACAGGGATTATTCTACTAAAACAACTGACGATTGGTCATACGTTACCGCGATAATTTCATATACACCAATAAAAGAATTGAACATTACATTGGGACAGGATAAAACTTTTATTGGTGATGGCTATCGATCATTATTATTATCTGACAATGCGGCAACTTATCCGTTATTACGCGCTACTGCCACTGTTGGGCATGTGCAGTATATGATGATGTGGACCAATATGGAAGATCTTTATGCTCCTAAATATGACGACTTTGGTAATAACCGCCGTAAATGGGCCATGTTTCATTATTTAGACTGGAGCGTAACCAACCGTTTCTCATTAGGTTTCTTTAACGCGCTTATAGCCGCAGAAGCAAACGATAAGGGTGAAAGACATGGGTTTGATGTTAATTATATAAACCCGCTGGTATTTGCAAGCTCCCTTGGCCCTAAAACACCGTATAGCGACAATGTACTGATGGGTTTTACAAGCAAGTACAAAATATTTGACAAAACCGCTGTATATGCTCAATTACTGCTTGATCGCTTTAATGAAACGGATGCGCCAAAGAACACTGGTGGTTACCAAATAGGTATCCGCGGTGCCGACCTGTTTAAGGTTACTAACTTTAATTACCTGTTTGAGTTTAATACCGTTAAACCTTATACCTACTCATCTCCACAGGTTATTAGTAATTATACTGATTACGGCCAGTCTTTGGGCGATCCGCTGGGTTCAAATTTCAAGGAGCTGATAGGCATATTAAGCTACTCCATAGGTAAGTTTGATTTCCAGGGGCAGGTGAATTATGCCTCATACGGACTTGGCGCTAACGGCATAAATTACGGCAATGATGTAACACTGGCATTCCCTGCTGTTGTGCAAACCGGCAGCACCGGGCAAGGCCTGTCTACAAAATTGTATTATGGCGAAGGTTTGGTATCATACCTCATTAACCCTAAATATAACTTGCGTATTGAAGCCGGTGCGCTTTTCCGTGATCAAAAGAATAACCTTGGCTCAGCAAAAACAACCATGCTTACTTTTGGTTTAAGAAGCACTTTCCGCGATCTGTATCATGATTTTTAAATCACTGGCAATAATAATTTAACAATAGTAAAACACATACATCAAACACAAAACCTACCTTACTCATCCTGATTTGTGCAACTATTATGTCATAAACAGGCGGAATAGTTGCCGGCGGAATAAGATTTTAATCCCCAATCCGTTAACATATTATTAAATCAGATTAAAAAGGTTTCACTTTTTTACAATTCCTTTTTAAACCAACAGCTCTTTAATCAGTCAAAACACAACAAAATCTGTAACAAAATTGCTTTATGGTATAAATATCTACTAAACCTTTTAATAATTAACCTATGCGCAAGCGAATATTAGTACTAGATGATAACCAGGATATACTTGATATTATTCACGAAGCACTGCTGTACCAGCAGTTTGAAGTTAAGGTAACGCTTGATAGTACTACTATTATTAACATAACGCAGGAATATCAACCCGATCTGATCATACTCGATTACCACCTCACCGGTAAAAATGGACAGGAAATTTGCCAGCTATTAAAAACCCACCCGGATGTGGGGCATATCCCCGTTATTATCTGCTCCGCCTATGTACAAAAAGATACCGACCTATCGGCCTGGGGATGCGATGATGTTATTGCCAAGCCATTTGGGTTGGAAGAGTTAACTGAAAAAGTGAATAATTTGATTTTAGGGTAAGTTACACTCCTAATTCTCCTTTGTCGTGCTGAGGTACGAAGCATCTATTATACAAGCAACAGGTAATCGCTTGCAAATTGAACGCGGGTAGGTTCTTCGCTATCGCTCAGAATGACAGTTTTTTTTCAATCTGCCCCTATTGTATAAACATTAATACTTTATCTTAAACCTCCTGAACACCAAGTGCAGTAAGAACAAAGGCGCTATGAGTATATTTTTGTAACGATACTCAAATGATAGTTTTTTACCTTCCTTTTTATAACCCGCAAATAATAATGCACTTGCCAGTATAAACAGCAAGCCGGAAAATTGCCATAACTCCGGGCCGCCGAACTTTTGCCATTGGAGTAGTTGCATTATGATATAGCTAAAACCTAACAGGATAAACAACACCATATAAGATAATACCGGCGATAGTTTAAGGTAGTAATAGATACATGCAGCTATTAAAAACGAAGACCAGTTAAAGTCCTCATTGTACTTTCCTAAAAATTTCAGATATGGGAATGGTATAGCCCACACCAATCCAAATATGCTAAACATGAGCAATGGAATAGCAATAACATGAAGGACTTTGTTGAGTGGCTCCTGGTGCGCAGCGGCATACTTATCAAAATAAAACTCCAGGCTACCAGGTTTAACGGGGACTGGAGATTTTGTTGGGGTTGGTTTCTTATTTTTTGCCACAATTATATTCTAAAAAAAATGTCATTTCGAACGTTAGTGAGAAATCTTCTTGAATAACCATAGCGAATATGTATGGTGAAGAAGATCTCTCGCTAACGTTCGAGATGACAATAGGTAATTAAGTGCGTTACTTAGCAAACGCTACCGACCTGGTTTCCCTTATTACAGTAACTTTAATTTGTCCCGGATAGGTCATTTCAGTTTGTATACGGTTTGATATATCTGCCGCCAGTATTTCTGATTCAGCATCGCTTATCTTTTCGCTTTCAACCACTACACGCAGCTCACGGCCTGCTTGTATAGCAAATGTTTTTTCAACACCTGGGTACGACAAAGCAAGCTCCTCAAGCTCTTTTAAGCGTTTAATGTAGCTTTCAACCACCTCGCGCCTTGCACCCGGCCTTGCGCCTGATATGGCGTCACAAACCTGTATAATTGGTGATAGCATGGAAGTCATCTCGATCTCGTCGTGGTGAGCGCCGATAGCGTTGCACACTTCCGGATGTTCTTTATATTTTTCGGCCAGCTGCATACCTAATATCGCGTGTGGCAATTCAGGGTTATCATCAGGCACCTTACCAATATCATGCAGTAAACCGGCACGCTTAGCAAGCTTAACGTTTAAGCCTAATTCAGCCGCCATAGTAGCGCAGAAATTGGCTACCTCGCGCGAGTGCTGCAACAGGTTTTGCCCGTATGATGAACGGTAACGCATACGGCCAACCATACGGATCAACTCAGGATGCAGGCCGTTTATGCCTAAATCTATTACTGTACGTTCGCCTATTTCAACTATCTCTTCTTCAATCTGCTTTTTGGTTTTGGCAACCACTTCCTCAATACGAGCAGGATGTATACGGCCGTCTGTTACCAAACGGTGCATGGCAAGCCTTGCAATTTCGCGCCTAACCGGGTCGAAGCCTGAAAGTATGATAGCTTCCGGGGTATCATCAACAATGATCTCGATACCGGTAGCAGCTTCAAGCGCACGGATATTCCTACCCTCACGACCGATAATGCGGCCCTTGATCTCATCATTCTCGATATTAAATATCGATACGGTGTTTTCAATAGCGCTTTCGGTAGCGGTACGTTGTATGGTTTGTATAACTATCTTTTTAGCTTCCTTGGTAGCAGTAAGTTTAGCTTCGTCAACAATATCCTTTATCTGTGCCATCGCTTTGCTACGGGCATCATCCTTAAGGTTTTCAATTAACTGGGTACGCGCTTCATCTGCCGACAGGCCAGCAATAGTTTCCAACTGCTGCACATGCTGGTTCTTTAATGAATCAACATCTTCCTGCTTTTTGGTAACTATTTCAGTTTGCTTTTCCAGGTTTTTGCGCACACCGTCAATCTCGTTTTCCTTACGGGTTAAATTTTCCAGGCGTTGATTTACCGATTGCTCTTTTTGTTTAAAGCTGTTTTCGCGTTGATTAAGGCTATTGTTTTTGGCGTTTACTTCCTGCTCATGCTCGGCTTTCATTTGTAAAAAGCGCTCTTTAGCTTCCAGTAATTTATTCTTTTTCAGAATTTCCGCGTTATTTTCAGCGTCCTTTAATATCAGTTTTGCTTTGTTTTGGGCCGAATTCTCCTGCGCTTTGAAAAGCTTACGAAGCAGGAAACGGCCAATAATAATGCCTAATCCGACCCCGATCAGGAGGCCGATAATGACATATAATGATGAATCCATTTTTTAAGTTTATAATAAATAAAAAAACCGCAACTAATTTTTAAGTGTCATGTATTGAAAAACTTCGATACAGATATTGGGATCATGGGTTACCGTAAAATCTACGATTAACGCATGCCTCCTTGATCCGCTGAATATTGAAGCGTTAAGTTTTTAATAGTGAAACCTAAAATTTAACTGCGGTTAAATCTTAAATGCTCTGATTTATATGCAAAGAACGTTTATTACTTTGAGAAAAATTCGGTTAGTAAATGATCTAACTGGTAAACTTTTTCGGCTACATCAGTATCTTCAACTGTAACTCTCTTCTCCGCTTTTAATGATGATGTTGCATAATGCAGCACGCACATTGAAAGCAGATCCTGTTTATCCTTAACCGCGTAATTTTCCTGATATTCCTTTACACGGTCGTTAATCAGCTTAGCTGCCCTACGTATTATTTCTTCTTCCTCCATGTTCACCTTTAAGGGGTAAACTCTGTCAGCAATATTTATTTTTATAGAGATTTCTCCCATTTGAGCTTTTCACTTTTTGTATTACTTTTTCAATAACACAATGCACTTATCTATTTCCTGCACAAATTCGTTAATTTTTTGCTTAATGTCAACACTTTTTTCATTTGTTTCTGAAAAAGATTTTGCCACTTTCAATACACGAAGCTTTTCATCCAGTTCTTTAGTCTTGTTTTTGCTTGCATCCAGCGCCACATTCAGTGCGTCGTTCTCCAGTTTCAGCAGGTCATTCTCCTCCTGTAAAGCCGCACACAGCTCAACCAAACGCAATGTTTTGTCAATTACCTTATCTAATTGTTCGGCTACTTGTGACATTTTTTTAGTGATTAGAGGCTGGAGATTAGAGATTAGTTTTTTTGAGGTAATGACTAAAATATTATTCCTTATTCAGGACTAATCTCTAATCACTAACCTCCAATCACTATTTCCTGATCTCCGCTCCTGCTTCTTTTTCTAAATTATAAATTAATTTTTGCATTATGCTATCTATCGCTTTATCCGTAAGCGTTTTTTCTATATCCTCAATTATAAAGCTCAGCGCGTATGACTTTTTACCCGCAGGTAATTTGTCACCCTCATACACATCAAACACATTTACCTCTTTCAGCAGCTTACGTTCAGTTTTTTGGGCGATCTGTTTCAGCGCTCCGAAGGATACATTCTTATCGATCAGCATAGAAAGATCGCGCCTTACCGCCGGGAATTTTGAGATCTCCTGGTACACTATCTTGTTCTTACGGGCAAGTGCCAATACCAGGTCGAAATTAAAATCGGCATAAAACACATCTTTATCCACATCAGCCAGTTTTAGCGATGTTTTTGCTACCTGGCCAAACTTAACCAGTTGCTTGTTGCCGCGCATATATTGCAGTCCGTAAGCCATCTTTTTGCAGGTAGCATCCTCAACTGTAAAATCCTTAACGTTCAGTTTGGTGATGATGCCATCAACAACAGCTTTCAAATTATAAAAACTAACGGGCTTTGCTTTTTCATTCCAGGCTTCCGCAGTATCAGCACCGGTAATAAAAATAGCGAAACGTTGTGTTTCCACATATTTGTCTTCATTAACACTATACACCTTGCCAAATTCGTACAACTTTAAATCAGGCGCCCTCCTGTTTTGATTACGGGCGATAGCCTCCAACCCCGAGTACAGCATAGTTTGGCGCATAACATCCAGATCGCTGCTCAATGGGTTCAGTATCTTAACCGCCGAATCCAGATCACTTGAATAGGCAGATTTGGTTAATGAGTTCGACATGATCTCATGAAAACCATTAGCCGTTAACAGATCAGCCAGCTGGTTTTGTACTGCATCCCTATCCGGCCTGATGGAAGTGTTTAATGAAGCTCTTATCTGCGTTGGGATATGGATATTGTTATAGCCATAAATACGCAGTATCTCTTCAATAACATCCACATCACGGGTTACATCCACACGATAAGGCGGCACTTCTAATGACAGGCCTTCACCGCTTTCTTCAACAATCTTAATATCCAGTGCAGTTATAATGCTTTTTATTTCATCATAAGGGATCACCTGCCCTATCAGCCTTAAAATATTGCTGTAAGTTACATCAACCTTAAATGGCGCAACCGGTGCAGGGTAGTTATCAAAAATATCTGATGATATCGTTCCGCCGGCAACTTCCTGAATTAACAAGGCAGCTCGCTTCAACGCAAACACCGTCATATTTGGATCTGTGCCACGCTCAAACCTGAACGATGAATCAGTCTTCAAACCATGCCTTTTAGCAGTTTTACGAACCGACACTGAATTAAAGTAAGCGCTCTCTAAAAATATATTTTGGGTAGATGCGCTAACGCCTGATTTAGCCCCGCCGAAAACACCCGCGATACACATCGGTTCTTCCGCATCGCATATCATCAGGTCATCGGCACTTAGCTTGCGCTCCACATCATCCAGTGTGATGAATAATGTCCCTTCAGCGCAATTTTTAACGATCACTTTGTTGCCTTTTATCTGATCAGCATCAAAGGCATGCAACGGCTGACCCAGATCATGCAAAACATAATTGGTAACATCAACCACATTGTTGATTGAACGCACACCAATAACGGCCAAACGCTCTTTTAACCATTTAGGCGATTCTTTCACTTCGATACCTGAAATAGTTACACCTGAGTAGCGTGGTGCAGCCTGCTCGTTCTCAACCACTACCTCAACCTTACTGCTATTATCATCAACCTTAAATGCCGAAACATTAGGTTTTTTTATGGCGATCTTCAGGAAAGCAGCAATATCACGCGCAGTACCCAAATGCGAAGCCGCATCGGCACGATTTGGCGTTAAGCCAATTTCGTACAGGTAATCGTCGTTAAGTTTAAAGTAGTCTTTAGCAAGTGTGCCGGGAACAGCAGATGGGTCAAGCACCATAATGCCATCATGCGATGTACCCAGGCTTACTTCATCCTCGGCACAGATCATCCCTTCAGAGATCTCACCACGTATTTTTGATTTGTTGATCTTGAATTTTTCACCTTCCAGCGGATGCACGAAAGCACCAACTACAGCTACCACAACTTTTTGTCCTGCCGCCACATTTGCCGCGCCGCAAACAATTTGCAGGTCCTCGCCAGTGCCAACATCAACTTTGGTAATATTCAGGTGGTCGGAATTTGGATGAAAGGTAGCTTCCTTTACATGCCCTATCACTAAACCCTCCAAACCGCCGGGAACGGCCTGCACTTTCTCCAGGCTTTCAACTTCCAATCCGGTACCGGTTAGTATGGTTGAAATTTCTTCAGGAGTTTTATCCGTATCAATAAATTCTTTAAGCCAATTATAAGATATCTTCATTATAGCAGAATGATAATCGGCAAAGATAGGATTTAGTGGGGAAGTTGGGAAGTCCGAAAGTCCGAAAGACGGAAAAGTCCGAAAGTTAATTTTGAGACTTATTTTTTTATGGTTTGTGATGCTGAGGAACGAAGCATCTGTTCTAAAAGCAGCCTGTTGGCCAAAGGTTTTGTATGATATAAAAATAACAAAGCGTCATTGCGAGGAACGAAGCAATCCCAAACTATACAGGGGCGGACCTGCTAATCTGGGATTGCTTCGTTCCTCGCAATGACGCCTGGTGAATAAGTCTTTTTAAAAATTACTCATCATCGTCTTCATCATCCAGCGTGTAAGCTGATTCTGAAGCATCATAAGCCTGGTCTAATCCTGAAATATCAGCATCTGGTTCAAGATCGTCAAGATCTATCTCATCCTCTTCATCAAAACCGTTTGAGTGAATGTCTTTTTGACTTTGTTGATCATCAGCATCATCATCGTATGAATCGTCTAATGGTATTTCGTCTCCTGGAGTAATCATAATAGTATATTTAGTTAGTATTTAAGATAACCAAAGAAAAGACAAATAGTTTATAAAAGAAAATTCAATTGAACATCGGCTGGTAAAAGAATTTGCCGCATGTATAATGAATGCGTGGTTCCTTAGCATGACAATTTTCTCATCCTGTCATTCTGAACGGAGTGAAGAACCTATCCACATTCAGCTCATCGCTTGCTAAATGGATGCTTCATACCTCAGCATGACAAAACGAAGAAAAGCCATTCCATTGTTTGTGTCCCCACAAACAATCCATTAAGATAACATATAGCTTCCCTGTCATTCTGAGCGAAGCGAAGAACCTGCATGCGTTCAGCTCATCGCTTGCAGAATAGATGCTTCGTACCTCAGCATGACAATGGATCTGAATCTACATCACCCCCTCATCAGCAAAACTATAATAACCGCTATCAGTAATAATTAAATGATCAAGCACTTTAATATCAAGCAAGCTGCCTGCAGCAGCTATTTTCTTGGTAAGATCAATGTCCGGTTTACTTGGTTTTAAATTACCTGAGGGATGATTATGGGCCAGCATAATAGAAGTTGCCGAATAGCGCAAAGCCGCGCTGTATATAATTTTAGGATCAGCTATTGTAATTGTTAAGCCACCTTTGCTGATGAGTTCCTTGCCTAATACCCTATTATTTTGCCCGAGCAGTAGTATCCAGAATTCTTCATGGTTCAAGTCGACCAACAGACGTTTAAGTATATTATAGGCATCTTTACTACCGGTTACTTTGTCAAGCACCGCCACTTCGGTATCATTCCTACGGCGACCGATCTCCAGCGCGGCAATAATGGAAATTGCTTTGGCTTCGCCGATACCTTTAAATTTGGAAAGCTCCTCAATTGATGCTTTGCCGAGTTTATTCAGGTCGTTATCATAATGGTGCAGGATACGCTTGCTTAGCTCCACCGCCGATTCATCGCGGTTACCGGAGCCTATGAGTATGGCTATCAGCTCAGCATCCGTTAACGCCCGTCTGCCTTGTCCACTTAACTTCTCTCGCGGACGGTCTTCCTCGGCCCATGATTTTATGCTGATCTTGTTTTCGTAAGGATGAACCATGATTTGTAGGATTTAGGAGATTTACAGGATATATTTAAACATCCAAAATACATCCTTTTTATTTAAAATCATGAAAATCCGTAAAATCCCAAAAATCCCGGTTCAGAATCCTGGTTCAAAAAAAAGGCGATGAGTTTATCACTCATCGCCTTTCTGTAGGATTTAAAATTCCTTATTATTTCAAAGTATTTACAAACTTAGTCAGTTTCGACTTATTGTTTGAAGCTTTGTTTTTATGTATAACGTTCTTTTTAGCTAAACGGTCAAGCATAGAGATCACTTTGTTTAAAAGTTCACTTGCCTCAACTTTAGTAGTTGTGCCTCTTAATTTTTTGATGGCGTTCCTGGTGGTTTTAGCCTGGTATCTGTTACGTAAGCGCTTCGCAGCGTTAGACCTGATCCTTTTTAATGATGATTTATGATTTGCCATTGTATAGCTTGTTATTCTTTTTTCTTTAAGGACTGCAAATATAGGATGATATTTTTAATTATGCAAACGAATTATCAACAAAAATATTTAGGGTTATCAACATGCCGCTCAACCTTAATTATTCGTAATAATCTTATCTTACGGCTGTTATTTTCATTTATACACGCTAATGAAACGCAACCTGGCCCTATCTCTTATAAGCATACTGGTTATAATTACCTGCTCCTCCTGGGGATTTTTTGCGCATTATCGCATCAACAGGCTGGCCGTTTTTACGCTACCTAAGGCTATGGCAGGCTTTTACAGGGCTAATATCGAATTCATAACCGAACATGCCGTAAGCGCAGATAAACGCCGTTACGTGGATTCTACCGAAGCGCCAAAGCATTTCCTGGATGCCGATCATTATGGCAAAAGCCCCTTCAGCGCTATACCGCAGAACTGGGACGATGCTGTAAAGAAATATTCTGCCGATACCATATACAAATATGGTGTGGTGCCGTGGACCATTCAGTTTGAATACTACCGGCTGGTTAAGGCATTTAAGGACCATGATACTACCGCTATTTTAAATATATCAGCCAACCTCGGCCATTATGTAGCCGATGCGCATGTGCCGTTACATTTAACCATGAACTATAACGGGCAACTGACCAATCAAACCGGCATACATGCCTTATGGGAAAGCCGCCTGCCGGAATTATTTGGCGATCATTACAATTACTATGCGGGTAAGGCGCGCTATATTGACGATCCGCTGAAAGAGGCCTTTAAGATCTGCCGATCATCATTTAAAGCCGTTGATTCCGTTTTGCGCTTTGAACGAATGCTGGGTAAAACCTTCCCGGCCGATAAGAAATATGAAATAGTTAAACACGGCAACCGTAAAGTGCAGGATTATTCGGTTGCATACAGTAAAGCCTACCAAAATATGCTTAATGGCATGGTACAGCGCCGTATGCGTTCGGCCATATTATCGGTGGGCAGTTTCTGGTACTCAGCCTGGGTTGATGCCGGGCAGCCCGACCTGGATAAGCTGATAGCCATACCGCTTACCACCGATGAAAAGCGGAAAATTGCACAGGAGGAAGCTTTATATAAAGCCGGAAAGATTTTAAATTTAAAGGAGCAATAAATTGGGGCAGTAATTATTATGCCTTCTTAGCGCTCCTGTTTTTTATAGCTGCAATAATTGGCGGTACAATTGAAAGCAGTATAATTAGTATCCCCAATAAAGATATATGCGCTTTAAGGAACGGTATATTTCCCAATTCATAGCCAGCAAACAGGAACAGTATGATCCATGATGCACCACCTATGATATTATATAAACTGTACCGTAAAAATGGCATACGCCCCACTCCTGCAACAAATGGTGCTATGGTACGAATTATAGGCATAAACCTGCTGAATATTACCGCCTTGCCACCATGCTTATCAAAAAAAGCTTTGGTTTGCAGGTAATAATCCAGTTTCAGTATTTTGTTTTCAGGCTTAAAAACTTTGGGGCCCAAATAACTACCTAAAGCATAGTTAAGGCTATTGCCTGTAAATGCTGCAGCGATGAGTATCAATCCTAAAAAATAGATATCCAAACCTGTATTACCGCCGGCTATTAAGGCGCCTGCTGCAAATAATAAAGAATCGCCGGGTAAAAACGGGGTTACAACAAAGCCGGTTTCTGCAAAAATTATTACAAATAATATCACATATGTCCATCCCTGGTACTGCGCTATAATAGCTGCCAGGTGCTTATCAATATGTAAAATAAAATCTATCAGGTGGGTTATAAATTCCAATGTGTGTGTTTTTTGTGCAAAAATATAAATATAAATTACACTTAAGCTACCTGTTTGTAACCACAGCAGCCCCAAATGCCGAAGTATCGGTAGTAGCACGGCCAATTATGCCATAAGTATAAATGGTATACAGGCGACTATCCTGTATGGTAATGCTTTGTACATTGGTGTTGGGCAAATAAACGGTTGGCGTTGATGTTTGGCTTAGCTGAAAATTATAATTCCCGGCCGGTATTTGTATGTAGTGGGTAACTGCCTTATACTTTACTCCTATAAATGGTGTATCTAATGTTCCGTTTACTGTAATATTCAGCTGATTATTTATGGGCAGGCTCGCATTTACAAACCTTATTTTACCATAGCCTTCCGCTGGAGTTGCAATGGCATCATCCTGCGTTAAAATTGATGTGACCGATTTATTAGCATATAAGCCGGTTATAAATAATGAATATTTATGACCCGCCTTCAGCACAGTATCTAAATTAATAAAATTTATGGTTGCGGTAGTTATCGCTGCCGATCTTACCTGCATAGGTGTATCTAGTGTAGATAAATAAAAATACCCTGAAGCATTGGGATATGCATAAGAGCTGCTGCCTTGTTTTAAATAATTTACATACAGGTATACCGATTGTATATCAGGACCAAGATTAAAAACCTGCATCTGTGTATTTAAACCAACACTACTGGCCGCCCCGCCTTTACCGCATGAGCTTACAAACGGCATGATCAGCACTACTGTTATAAACAGTGCCAAAATAAATGTTATTCCTTTATTACTTTTTGATATCATTATTGTTGTGTTCCTGTTGCGGTTATAATAGTACCGTTAGTCATTAAACTCACGCCAAATGCATTATAGCCTTTTGCATTTAATATTCCTTTCGCAAATAAAGTATAAACCGCACCCGATTGCAATGTTATTGTAGTATCCAACAATAGTGTAGTGCTATTCGCCGGATATATTTTTATTGTCCTGGTACCCTCATACACTTTAAAATATTGGCTCTTATATTTATAAGCGGCATTGGCGATGTTTATGGTATCGCCCTTGTCGAAAACTACGTGCAATGGGCCGCTGGTATAAGAGGCATGTACAAATCTCAGCATTGCGATAGTGTCAATATGTGCTGTATCTTTAGCATATACGGTAAGGGCCGAATCTATAGCATCGGTAGTAAAAAATGTTTTATCGGCTGATTCGCCCGCTATAAACAATGAGGTATAAATATGTTTTGAGGTATCAGATAAACTATAAGTACCGATAAACAGATTTACCGCGCTGCGCTCTTTTTTAATCTCATAATTTTGCGTGCCTGCCGGGGTATATAATCCATATGCACCTGCCGGGTAAATACCCGAAAAACTATTCTGCCGGCTGTTATTTACCAAAAAATTTAGTGTATCTGCTGTGGCATTAACCACTGCAAGGTTGGCAATAGCAACCGTAGCTGGGGCCAGATCTTTTTTATTACAGGCCAATAAACCTGTTACAAGAGTAAAAAAAAGTAGAATGTATATTCTGATATTCATGTAAATAGTACTATAACTGCTTATAATATATTTTGTTATACGAAAGAACAAAAAAGTCCGGTTTTTAGCCGGACTCTGTTTTGGATTTATAATTTAAGTTAACAACTTAAGCATAACTATTAAGCATAACCGGCATTACCAGCATCAGCACATCCTCGTTCTCATCTCCGCCCTGTGGTAATAATAAGCCGGCACGGTTAGGTGTCGACATTTCCAGTGTTACTTCTTCACAACTCAGGTTCTTTAACATTTCGATCAGGAAACGCGCATTAAAACCTATTTCCATATCCTCACCTTCATATTGACAACTTAAACGCTCATGCGCCTCGTTTGCAAAATCAATATCTTCTGATGATATGTTTAACTCGCTGCCATTAATTTTTAACCTTACCTGGTGCGTAGTTTTATTAGCATAAATAGCAACACGGCTCAGCGATCCAAGGAACGACTGCCTGTCGATACTTAATTTATTTGGATTATTCAACGGTATAACCGCCTCATAATCAGGGTAACGCTCATCAATTAAGCGGCATACCATATTTATGTTACCAAATTTAAAGAACGCGCTAGTACTGTTATATTCAACCGATACATTTACATCATCACTTGGCAAAGCCGACTTTAAAAGCGTTAAAGCTTTTTTAGGCAGAATGAATGATGTGGTGCTTTCGGCCTTCGCATCCTTACGGCGGTAGCGTACCAGTTTATGCGCATCAGTAGCAACAAAAGTAATGTATTGGGTTGATAGCTGGCAGTAAACCCCCGTCATGGCCGGGCGCAGTTCATCATTACTTACCGCAAAAATTGTTTTGTTTATAGCCTCAGCTAAAACAGAAGCAGGTAAATTAACTGATGATGCGTTTTCAACCACCGGTATCTTCGGGAAATCTTCACCATTCTCACCGCTCAGCTTGTATTTACCATCGCCGGCGCTTATTTCAATCGCGAATGTAGCATCATCAACAGAAAAAGTAACAGGCTGCTCAGGCAGCGATTTCAATGTCTCTAACAATATGCGCGAAGGGATAGCTATACGGCCGTTTTCTTTAGCTTCAACGCTTAAAGAAGTGGTCATGCTGGTTTGCAGGTCAGTGGCAGAAATGGTCAAGTTTCCATCCTTTATCTCAAACAAAAAGTTTTCCAGTATAGGCAAAACGGTACTGTTGCTTAGTGCACCGCTTACAGACTGTAATTGCTTGAGTAAGGTTGATGTAGAAACAATAAATCTCATATAATTTTTAGTATTAGTAACTCAAAAGTATAAAATTTAACGGGCATACTTTCGCTTGCGCATATAATGTTGAAAAATAGCAAATATTAACACTATACACAAGGGTGCAACAGTATTTATTAATTGCCAGTACAGCTTCTCGCTACGTATGCGGGCACGGGCAAGCAGGCGTATCTGTATTTCTTTTGTACGCAGCGCTATAAGGCCCGAATCGTCGGTCATATAGTCGGCAATATTGAGTAACAGGTTCTTATTGCCATAGTTTTGGCGGGTGTACTGGTCATAACCCAAAGGGTATGGCGAGCCATCGGCAGCCACATTATTTTTAAATACATCCCCATCACTTATCACGATCATTTTTGTAGGCTTGCTCTCGGTTAATGGGTCGATATGCTCAGTTAAGCCTTCAGGCGCAGGCCTGTTCAGGAAATCAGATGCAAATTTACCCTCCAGCAAAACCGCCACCGTTTTAGGTGTACTTTGAAATTCCTTAGGATTGGGCTCCTGCTCCAGTGCTTCTAATGATAGCATTTTAGGCGCATTCAGTCTTTTATTATAGGGCGATGAAGCCAGCAGCACCGTTTTCGTAACATTTTTAATGGCCAGCGTATCAATCGTACTGATAAATTCGCTCTTTATACCATCCAGGTTTTTAACCACAGGATGCTTCGACAGTGGCATCAGTATAGGATAAAACAGCCATGGCACCATTTGTATTTGTGCCTGCCCGCCTACATTGCCGGTGCTAACCGGGATCTGCGCGCAACTGATATCAGCTATCAGGTCGTAATTGATACGTACCCCATACACAAATAATTGATCGTCGAGATTTAGTTGTTTTGGGAAAGCCATTTCCTCATCGCCGTGCTTTTGCAGGCTATCGAGCTCGGCGCTTACCTGGTCAATCGTCCAAACTACCTTGCCGCCACGCATAATATACTGGTCGAGCTTGAACTTTTCCAGTTCGGTAAATGGTTTATCAGGCTTAGGTATTATCAGTAAGCTTATTTTTTGCAGGCCATCAAACGGGATAGTTTTCAAGTCTACCCTACCCACAGCATAGCCGTCAGCTAATGATCGCATGGCATCATTCAGCTGCACATCGGTAAGTTCATTATGGCCTTCGGTAAAGCCAATTTCGGGCTTGCCGCCGCTGGTTACTTTTTTTATGGCCGATGAAAAGGCGTATTCTAAATTCTGGATAGAGTTATTCAGCACTTCATCGTCAGATAAGCCAATGCGATTTTGCAACAGGCTAACCGGAATATCCCTGCTACCGGCAGATACCATTGCCGCCGGGAAAATGATCTTCTGCGTTAAACCATTATCGGTTTTTACGCTCAGGTTGGTAGGCGCTATACCTTTTGATTCCAAAGTATCAATAACCGCTGTTTGCTGCTCCTCGCTTACACCTGCAAGCGGATTCACCAGTTTAAATTGCAGGTTGCCGTGGCTATACGCCTGTAAATCTATCAGCATATCGCGTGTAGCACGTTGCAGGCGTTTAAATCCACCGGGGAAGTCATCGCCCTTTAAATAAACAGTAACCTTAACCGGCCCGGTAAGCGTCCCCATAATTTGCCTGCTGATGGGCGATATGGTGTAGCGTTTCTCCTTAGTAAAATCAAAACGGGTAAACATTCTGATAGATACCGCTGCTAATAACAGCATTATACCCAGCGTACTCAAAAACGCGGTATTTATCAGCTTTTTTTGGCGCTGCTTAAGTAATATAAATATTGTAAGCCAAATAAAAGCAGCCGACAGGATGATGAAATAAGCCAGATCCCGGGTATCTAAAACACCACGACTTACCGATTGGTAATGCTCGGTAATACCAAGGTCCTCAAGCGTTAAATTTTGCAGTGATAATATCTGGCTCAATGAATCGAACCCGCTATAAAAGAAGAAACACAGGAAAACCGCGATGGTAAAAGCGATGATCTGATTTTTGCTGATTGATGAGGCAAACAAGCCGATAGCGCAAAATACGGCACCCAGTAAAAACAAGCCAATGTAAGAGCCTATAACTGCTCCGGTATCAATATTACCCTGTGGGTTACCCAGCACATATACCGAATAATAGTAAACCAGTGTAGGCAACAACGCGAACAGCACCAGCAGCAGGCTCGCCAAATATTTACCCAAAACTATTTGCCAGTCGGTTAGCGGGCGGGTTAATAAGAGCTCGAAAGTCCCCTCTCTCCGTTCCTCGGCCAGTGAGCGCATCGTAATGGCCGGGATAAGGAACATGAACAGGTAAGGCGCGGTGCTGAACAGGCTGTCCAAACCTGCATAACCATAATCCAATATGCTTGAATCGGGGAAAACCCATAAAAAAAGCCCTAATACAATTAAAAATACGCCAATGGTAACATAGGCTACCAATGAGCTGAGGTATGAGGTTATTTCTTTTTTTAGGATACTGTACACTGTATAAACTTAAATATATTTTGTTGTTTTTTTGCCTCGCTTGTTCGATCTTCTAATCGGGGATTGCCACGCTATCGCTCGCAATGACGCTTGGTTAACTGGGTCTTATTTATTCGTTAAACTAATAAAAATATCCTCTAAAGATTTGCCCTTATTCTTATCTCTCAACCCCTGCAGGCTATCATCGGCTACAATTGTACCTTTATTAATGATGATCACCTGGTTACAAACGGCTTCCACCTCCTGCATAATATGGGTTGATAAAACAATAGTTTTTGTTTTACCCAGATCAAGTATCAACTGCCTGATGCCGATCAACTGGTTTGGATCGAGGCCCGATGTAGGCTCATCCAGTATCAATACCTCCGGATTATGAATAATGGCCTGCGCCAAACCTACCCGCTGACGGTAACCTTTTGAAAGCTGACCTATCTTTTTATGCTGCTCAGGTCCTAAGCCGGTTTGCTCAATAACTTCGGCTATCCTTTTTTCAGGTGATGCAATTTTGTGGATGCCGGCTATAAACCCCAGCGATTCCTTCACATACATATCCAGGTAAAGCGAATTGCTCTCGGGCAAATAACCAATATGTTTGCGAACATCCAGCGATTGCTTTTCCACATCAAAACCGTAAACAGATGCCGTACCCGAAGTTTGTGGGATGAAGCAGGTAAGGATCTTCATGGTGGTGGATTTCCCCGCACCATTCGGACCAAGAAAACCCAATACCCCCGGCTCCGCCGAAAACGTGATGCCGTCAATAGCCTTTTGTTTCCCGTAAACTTTTGTTAATGCTTCAACCCGGATACTCATGGGCTCAAAAATAGATTTTAGATATGAGATTTGAGATAGGAGATTTAAGATTTGTTTAAGAACTGCTATTCACCACGCGTCATTGCGAGGAACGAAGCAATCTCTATGCTATGCAGAGCGGATTAGCATATCGTTTACATATCGCGTGCAGCCGCTCATTGCCGCGGAGGCTACTACTTTTGTCTTGATACAAAAGGTAGCAAAAACCGACCAGAGGGAGCTCATGAATACCATTGAAGAACAAATAATAGATGAATAAATCAAGTCAGTAGATTAGGCTTCTTTGCCGCACTTGGCCTTACCCTGCAAATCAGGCAAAACCTGGGCTGCTATATTTTTACCCTGCTGTCGCTACGCACCTGGCCTTTACGCTTCTGTAAAAATCTGCTATGCCCTGCCACTACACAAGGCCACCATCGTTTTGCCTGCTTTCGCCCGAAGCTGTTCTACTGACAGGGAAGGGAAAGGCAAAAATCTCCTTCAAAGAAGATCGCTTTAAATGAACCACAATCAAAAGCGGGTAAAGGCCCGACAAAAAGCGCGGGCCTGGGTGTTTTGCCTGTGGGTGGAAGGATCTTTTTGTCTTGATTTATTCATCTATTATTTGTTCTTCAATGGTATTCATGAGCTCCCTCTGGTCGGTTTTTGGTTCTTTTGTATCAAGACAAAAGAAATAGGCCTTAGCGGCTATGAGCGATACCATGCGACTCAATAAACAAACAACATGCTCTGCACAGTCGGGGATTGCTTCGTTCCTCGCAATGACGCGCGGCGAGCCGAAAGCTCTCCCTACTTCTCAAACACCACAGAATCAGCCTGAGCTCCCAAACTTTCCAACACTTCTGTTATATCCTTAACCATTTGGTCGGGACCACAAACATAGAAATGCTTTTTAAAATCCTTTACCTCAGCTTTCAGGAAATCCGCATCAATCCTGCGGTGATCACCTTCACCACTACTCTGCGTGGTGGTAAAATGTGCATTCTCGCCGAGCATACGTTTAAGCTCGCTGGCTAATATGATATCTTTTTCGGTATTGTTGGAGAAAAATAAGGTATTGCCCTCTATCCCCCCATCAATAAAAAGCTCTCTGAGTATAGCTAGGAATGGCGTAATACCTGCACCACCGGCAATAAAATAACCCGGACCTTTGTATTCAATAGCGCCCCAGGCATCGCTGATAATGAGTTCATCGCCGGGTTTCAGTTCGTCCAGGTGTTTGGTTACACCTTCTTCTGAATCCTTGTATATTTTAATGGTGAACTGCAAAAAATAATCATCATTTAAACAAGTAAAGGTAAATGGATTCTTCTTGTCCTTCCATTCAGGTTGGTTAATACTGAGATCTGTTGCCTGCCCGGGAGTGAATTTAAATCCCTTGGGCTTTTCAACATCAAACTGCTTAACATTATGATTTACATAAGTGGCTGAGATTATTTTAACGATGTGATCCATGATGAAATGCTTTTGTAGGATAAAAAATGAAAAGGCTTTTGGTTTTAATATTGATAAGATAATTCATTTTTGAAGTGTCATTGCCGGGAACGAAGTTAAGATGGGGTCACCCTGAGGCACTCGAAGTGTGATGGCAAAGGCCTTTACGCTTATACTTCGAGTACCTCAGCATAACCCGGCGCACTACTCTGCCTCCCTTTAATTTGGTATTCCTGAATTGAACTTTCTGACTTTACTGACTTCCGGACTTTCAGACTTTAACACTAAAAACTATATTTGCCCCTATTATGAGTAACTCAACCGACGAACTGTTTAAAAATGTAATAGCACATGCTAAGGAATATGGCTTTGTTTTCCCATCAAGCGAGATTTATGATGGCTTGAGCGCGGTTTACGATTACGGCCAAAATGGTGCCGAGCTGAAGAATAACCTTAAAACATACTGGTGGAAAGCCATGGTGCAGATGAATGACAACATTGTCGGGATTGATTCTGCCATATTCATGCACCCGAAGATCTGGAAAGCGAGCGGCCACGTTGATGGTTTCAGCGACCCAATGATTGATAATAAGGACAGCAACAAACGCTACCGTGCCGATCAGCTTTTGGAGGATCAGATTGCTAAATACGATGTGGAAGGCAAAACCGACCTTGCCGAAGAACTGCAACTGGAAATGGATAACGCCCTTAAAGCTGATAACCTGCCGCGCTTAAAAGAGCTGATCATCCAACATAAAATACTTTGCCCGCTATCAAAAACCGCTAACTGGACCGATGTTCGCCAGTTTAACCTGATGTTCAGCACCCAGATGGGCGCTGTAACTGAGGATTCAGACGTGATATATCTTCGCCCTGAAACTGCGCAGGGTATATTTGTGAACTACC
This sequence comes from Mucilaginibacter mallensis, assembly GCF_900105165.1. Taxonomy (NCBI): domain Bacteria; kingdom Pseudomonadati; phylum Bacteroidota; class Sphingobacteriia; order Sphingobacteriales; family Sphingobacteriaceae; genus Mucilaginibacter; species Mucilaginibacter mallensis. The sequence goes on along the minus strand of NZ_LT629740.1, from coordinate 1,036,067 downwards.
TGAACGTGCAAAAATCGGGCAGGATGAAAATCCCTTTCGGTATAGCGCAAATTGGTAAGGCTTTCCGTAACGAGGTTATTGCAAGGCAGTTCATTATCCGCATGCGCGAGTTTGAGCAAATGGAGATGCAATTTTTTGTACGCCCCGGCACACAGGCCGAGTGGTTTGATAAATGGAAACAAGCGCGCCTTAACTGGCACCTGGCTTTAGGTACCGACCTTAACAAATACCGTTTTCACGAGCATACCAAGCTGGCGCATTATGCCGATGCTGCTTTTGATATTGAGTTTGATTTCCCATTCGGCTTTAAAGAAGTTGAGGGTATCCACAGCCGTACCGATTTCGATTTGAGTCAGCACCAGAAATTCTCGGGCAAAAAGCTGCAATACTTTGACCCTGAACTGGATGAGAATGGCAAGCCTTATGGCAACTATGTACCTTATGTAATTGAAACCTCGATAGGTCTAGATCGTATGTTTTTACTGACGATGATAAACGCTTTTGAGGAAGAAGACCTGAGCACCGAAGAGAAACAGGATAGCCGCACCGTATTACGCCTGCACCCTTGCTTAGCGCCGGTTAAAGCTGCTATTTTCCCGCTGACCAAAAAGGATGGTTTGCCTGAAAAGGCCCGTGAGATAATGGATAACCTGAAAACAGATTTCAACCTGCAATACGAGGAAAAGGATGCCATAGGCAAGCGCTACCGCCGCCAGGATGCTATTGGTACACCATTCTGCATCACTGTCGACCATCAAACATTAGAAGACAACACTGTAACCATCCGCTACCGCGATACCATGCAACAAGAACGCGTTGCTGCCGACGATCTGCAAAAGATAATAGGCGATATGGTAAGCTGGAAGAATGTTTTGAAACAAGATTAGTTCATTGGTTCACTGGTTCATTAGTTCATTGGTACCGCTTTGATACTTATAAGGTCTGAGAATTATCTCAGACCTTTTCTTTTTAAATCCCCTCCCCTGGGAGGGGTGCGGTTGACAGTGTGGTGGCAGGGAGGGGTTTCTGCGCCATCAAAGCTATCGCATTAAATCTATCGTACTAAACCCCTACCTTCCCTTCCCCAAGGAAGGAATCGCGCAAGGCTTGGCTCTTAACTGCAAAACAAAAAAAGGTTCGGAAATTAACTCCGAACCTTTTTATCAAGTTGTCCATCATTTGTCCATCATACAACCAATGAACTAATGAACCAGTGAACCAATGAACTTAATTGCTCACCGGGTTATCATTATTCAATGTGCCGTTTTTATATAGCAGCGGATCAACCTTTTTAGGGTCGCCCTGGTAAACCCAAACAATGTTGCCAATGTATTTATTAAAGGCGTTGTTCATATCCTGCAGGGTTACTTTTTTAATATCGTTCATTAAATTTAATGAACGTTTCCAGTCGCCGTGCAATACCTCGTTTGCTACTATTGAGCTGGCTTGTGCTGCATTGGTTTCATTTTTATAGTAGAAACCAGTCAGGAAGGTAACCTTCATATCCGCTAATTCAGCAGCGGTAAAACCGTGTTTCTTAGTACTATCTACCAGCTTATCAAACACCCTGATGTATTTATTAGGCATAGTGGTTGATACCTTTATCCGGGTAAAGCTAAGCGATCCCTGGCTGAAAGACACCTGCGGCGCATATGAAAGACCGTTGTTGGTACGGATATCCAGGAAATGCCTGTCGTAAAACACGCGCATAGCCATGGTGAAAGCGTAAAAATCAGGGGCATCCAATGTAGGGCCGCTGGTTATACCTTCAACATAATTGGTAGCCAGGTCCTTCGCCTCAGCGTTAAAGCTGTTGTTATACACCCTGAAAAATGAATTCTTGATTTCAACTGGCGTACCTTTCTTAATGCCATCAAGCATTGTTTTCACTCTTGCTTCAATGGTAGCTCTATCCAGGTCGGCAACAACCACTATTACCATGCGTGAGCGGGTAAGGATAGAGTTGTAGTAAGCTTTTGTTTCGGCGGCAGTTAATTTGCTCAATATTTCGGATGTACCATTTGGGTCCTTAGCGTAATCGCGGCCAGCAAAGGCAACTTTTACAGCCATTTTTTCAATAGAAGCATCCGGCTGAGATTCCCTGGCTCTTAAATTGGTGATAGCATCCTGTTTAATACGCGAAAATTCGGTAGTATCAAACTTAGGTATGGTTATAGCCTCGTTATATAAAGGCCAAACGGCATCAAAATCAGGCTTTACGCAGCTCATGGCAATAACTGAATAATCCTTGCCTGCATAACCATAAACCGATGCGTTAACCCTGTCAAGCGCGTCCTTAAAGCTGTTTTTGTCATGTTTCAGGGTGCCGCATTCTGATAATGCCTGCATCGCCATTGATTCAATCCCCATTTTATCAGCGGGATAATTTGCCACACCGCCACGTAATACGGTTTGTATCTCTACAATATCATTACCGCTGGGCTGTACTATTACCTTAACGCCATCAACTATAGTTTCATAAGCCGCATGCTGGGCCAGCGCCGGTTTTACGCTCCCAAGTGCTGTTACAATCAGCAGGCTGTATATATATTTTTTCATTGTGATAAAATTTAAATTTATTTGGCTACAAAAAATGAAGCTGCGTTAATAGTTTTGTTCATATCAGGGCTAATGATCATGCCGGCAACATATGGCTTGCCAACCAAATAGGTTCCAAGGTATTTCTTTATATCGGCCCTGGTCACTTTCTGGTAGTCATCCGTATTATCGGTATAATAATTTAATGATGTACTTGCCCATGCATAACTTACCTGGCTTGGCAATGATGATGGTTTTTCCTTAGCATACCTGTCATTACGTAACAATATACCTTTGGCATCAGCTAACTGGGCATCGGTGTAGTAGTCAGGATCATTCATAATGCTCAACTGATGTATTAGCTCATCATAGCACTCTTTTACTTTATTAGGGTTAGGTACCACAAATATTTCTATCGGACCAACGTATCTGCTGGTTTGGTAATTAAAGCTTATATCGCTTGCCAATCCTTTGTCAATTAATGCCTGATGCAGTTTTGATGAGTTTAAGCCAACTATGGTTGAGAAAACATCAGCGGCTATGGTTGAAGCCGAATCGGTTCCATAAGCAGGTCCTTGCCATGCAAAATCCATAAAAGGTGTTTGCGCAATGGTTGATTCCTTTACAAAGTAATTGCTTTGGGTTAATGGCTTAAACGGAGGGATAGGGTATTTTGCTATCGGGTCTGAACCGCTGCTTTCCCAATCGCCAAATACTTTTTCAGCCAGGGCAAATGCTTCGTCGTGTTTTACATCGCCGCAAATGGTTAGCAAGCTGTTATTAGGGAAATAATATTTGTTTTTGATCACCATCATTTTTTCAGGAGTGGCGGTATTGATGATATCATGTATCCCAATAGGGTTTTTACGGGTGAACTGATCTGTCCACAGGCGTTTTCGCACCTCAAAATCAAGCTGGAAACCCGGGCTGCTTTCAGCACGCTGAAACTCACCGTCAACCACTACCCTTTCCTTTTTCATATCTTCTATACGGTAGATCGGAAAACGGATAGCGGCATTCAGGAATTTAAGGCCTTGTTTAAGGCTGTCCCTGTCGAATGTAAAAAAGTAATTTACACGCTCATCGCCTGTAGTACCGTTCCATATGGCGCCCAGTTCCTGTGTGCGTTTTAAAAATTGTGCTTGTGTAGGATAATCCTTGTTCGCCTTAAAAAACATATGCTCGAACAAGTGAGAGAGGCCGTTATAAACTGAATCTTCAGTAAATGAGCCATTTTTAACAGCAATTTCAATTGTAGCCAGCGGAACTTTGCTATTCTCAATAACAACAACCTGGAGGCCATTTGGCAATTGTTTCCAATAATAACCTTGTGGTAGCCGCACCTGGGCAAAAGAACCCGCGGCCAGTAACAGCCCTGCAACGCTTAATGTGATAGATTTGATAATTTTAGAGATCATATAATGAATTGGGTTTGATTACAATTGCCTAAATATATTCAGTATTTCTTAAAAAGATAATACTTCATGAATTTTATTAACACACCTTAACAAGATAAAATAATAACTTACAAGTAGTTATATCATTATGATAAAGCAGGGCAGATATAAGACTTTATAGCTACCCTGCTTGTTACAATTCAACAGTATTATTTTTCAATAATCTCATCTACAGGCATTAGTTACTAACTGGGTTATCACCCACGTGCGAGGTGCCGTTTTTATACAATATGGGGTCAACTTTTTTAGGATCGCCCTGGTAAACCCAAACAATGTTGCCTATGTATTTATTAAAGGCGTTATTTATATCGGCAACGGTTAATTTCTTAATGTTGGTCATATAAGTTAATGATCTTTTCCAATCGCCATGCATCACTTCATTACTCACAATTGATGATGCCTGGGCATAATTGGTTTCATTTTTATAGTAAAAGCCGGTAAGGTAGGTAACCTTCATATTTGCCAGTTCCGATGCATTAAAGCCATGAGACTTAGTGCTATCAACCAGTTTATTAAAAACAGCTATGTATTTATTGGGCATAGTGGTTGATACAATGAATTTGGCTACTGATATGGCCCCCACATCAAACCACGTTTCGGGCGCGTAGGAAAGGCCATTATTGGTGCGGATGTTCAGGAAATGCCTGTCGTAAAATATCTGCATAGCCATGTTGAAGGCGTCAAAATCAGGGGCATCAACTAAGGGGCCGCTGGTTACCCCCTCAATATAATTGGTAGCCAGATCCTTTGGCTCCGCCTTGAACGAGTTATTATAAACCCTGAAGAAGGATTTCTTCATCTCAACCGGAGTGCCCTTCTTTATACCATCAAGCATTATTTTTACCCGGGTTTGTATAAGCGAACTATCCAGATCACCAACTACCACTACCAGCATCCTGGAGCGAGTTAGAATGGAATTATAAAACGCCTTGGTTTCCTCTGCCGTTAAGCTATTGATAATTTCAGGCGTACCTTCGGGTTCTTTGGCAAAATCACGGCCCTCAAATGCTACCTTGTTCGCCATTTTATCTATCGACTCATCAGGCTGCGACTCCTGTTCTTTCAAATCATTTATGGCATCCTGCTTAATGCGCGCGAATTCGGCAGCATCAAATTTAGGTTCGGTAATTGCTTCAGCATATAGCGGCCAGGCAATATCAAAATCGCTTTTTATACAGCTCATGCTTATAACCGAATAATCCTTATTGGTATAACCGTATATAGATGCATTAATCTTATCCAAAATATTTTTAAAGCTGTTCTTATCGTGCTTAAGCGTGCCGCACTCTGTAAGCCCCCGCATAGCCATTGATTCAATGCCCATTTTACTGGCAGGGTAATTTTGTACACCACCCCGCAAAACGGTTTGTATCTCAACAATGCTATTGCCGCTGGGCTGCACAATTACCTTTACGCCATCAACAATCATATCATACGCGGCATGCTGTGCCAGCGCCGGTTTTGTGCCCCCTATTGCAACTGCAAAAAGAAGCGTGTATATATACTTTTTCATCATTGATATGGGCTTAAATTACTTAGCTGCAAAAAACGAGGCAGCATTAACTGTTTTATTTAAATCGGGGGATATGATCATACCACCAACCAATGGTTTATTTATAAGATAAGTCTCCAGGTATCTTTTAATATCGGCACGGGTTACTTTCTGGTAGTCGTCGGTATTATCGGTATAATAATTAAGGGATGTGCTGCACCACATAAAACTTAACTGACTTGCCAGCGATGATGGTTTTTCCTTAGCCCTGATATCATTACGCAGCAATATGCCTTTGGCATCTTTCAACTGGTCATCGGTATAATAATCCGGGTTGTCAAACATGCTGATCTGGTTCGTTAATTCGGCATAGCATTCCTTTAGCTTATTAGGGTTAGGCACAACAAATATTTGTACCGGACCAGTGTATTTACAAGTTTCATAACTAACACTTACATTGGTTGCCAGCCCCTTATCAACCAGTGCCTGCTGTAATTTTGATGAGTTTAAACTCACAATGGTCGAAAAAACATCGGCTGCTATGGTTGAAGCCGAGTCGGTTGCGTATGATGGCCCCTGCCATTCAAACATCATGTACGGGGTTTTGGCAATGGTTGATTCCTTTACAAAAAAATCACTTTTCACCAGCGGCTTAAACGGCGGTATTGGATATTTTAAAATAGGATCAGACCCGCTGCTTGCCCAATCGCCGAAGATATTTTCGGCCATTGTAAATGCGCTTTCATGGTGCACATCGCCGCAAATAATAAGCAGGCTATTGTTAGGGAAATAGTATTTATTCTTGATCACCATCATTTTCTCGGGCGTGGCCGTGTTGATGATATCATGTATGCCGATAGGGTTTTTGCGGGTGAACAGGTCGCCCCAAACTCTTTTCTCCACCTCAAAATCAAGCTGAAAACCCGGGTCACTTTCTGCACGCTGAAACTCGCCGTCAACAACCTTTCGCTCCTTTTCCATATCCTCTATACGATAGATCGGGAAGCGGATAGCCGCGTTCAAAAATTTAAGGCCCGCGTTCAAACTATCCGTATCAAACGTAAAAAAGTAATTTACACGCTCGTAACCTGTTGTACCATTCCAAATGGCACCGAGTTCCTGCGTGCGTTTTAAAAACTGCGCCTGGGTAGGGTAATCCTTATTAGCCTTAAAAAACATATGCTCAAACATATGCGACAGGCCATTATACACCGAATCTTCGGTAAAGGAGCCATTTTTTACCGCTATCTGGATGGTAGCTAGTGGTACTTTGCTGTTTTCAATAACAACTACCTGTAATCCGTTGGGTAGTTGTTTCCAAAAATAACCATCGGGCAGGCGCAACTGGGCAAAGGCGCTCGTTGTAAATAATAGGCCTGCAACAATTAATACACAATGTTTAATACTTTTAAAGACCATGATAATGAGAGGTTTAATGTTAATACTATAAATATATAAGTATTTACAATAGCAATCAGCATAAAGTACAAAAGCCCTGCAGAAATTATCTGCAGGGCTCTTGCAATTCAAGTCCAGGAAAAATCTTTATACCTGATACTAGCTACTTAATACTAAATTATTGGTATTGAATATCTAAAGTAATAGGCACGTTCAGTGCTTTTGAGATGATACAATTAGCTTTCGCGCCTTCGGCAATTTCTTTGAACTTATCAGCTGATACACCTTCAATTGCTGAACCAACCAATGACAAATGAATAGCAGTGATGCTTAGCGCAGCCATATCCAGGTCTAACACCGCGTCGGTGGTTAAGTCGCCCGGGGTAAAGCCAGCCTGTGTTAAAGCAGCACCAACCGCCATGGTAAAGCAGCCTGCATGCGCAGCAGCTATCAGTTCTTCTGGATTAGTGCCTATCCCATCGGCAAAACGGGTTTTAAATGAATAGTTGGTATTGTTAAGTACGGTGCTTTGAGTGCTTATTTCGCCTTTACCTTCTTGTAAGGTACCGTTCCAATGTGCTTTTGCTGTACGTTTCATGGTTATGTTTTAAGTTTTATAACGGTAAAATTAGTGTTTTGTTCAATAGGTATATATCATTAATATCTATATTGTATAGATGTTCTTTGTATAAACTTTTCTAAAACCCTCTTTCCGCCGCAGGCGAAGAGAGGGTGGTCGAGCGAAGCAACGACCGGGTGAGTCGGCGGAGCGCGTTGAAGCTACTCTTGACTTGTAGGCCAAATATCTGAACCCGAATTTTATGAATTAATGAATTTTTAGAATTCTGTTCATTCGAAACATTCATAAAATTCGGGTTCAGATATTTTGGGCGTTGCCTGCGGCCGTGCTATCCACTCATACTGCACAGGCCTTAGGCGCGAGGCCGGTATCCGCTGCTATCACTAACGCGGAACTTCGACGCGCTCCGTTATTTTACCCCCTCCGTCTCCTTCGTCGACACCTTCCCCTAAGCTTAGGGGAAGGCCGGGGTGGGGTAAAACTTCGACGCGCTCCGCCGACTCACCCCGACTTCGTTTCACTCGTCGACCCTCTCTGCCGCAAGCGGCAAAGAGGGTTAGGAAAATTTAACTTTGCCTTTTTGCTCACCCTTTCGGGGGCCGGGGGGCCTGCCACTTAGCGCGCTCATATTGCACCGGCCATTTCACTTCATGACCAAGCTCGTGCGCAGCACGGAGCGGGAAATATGGGTCGCGCAGCATTTCACGGGCCAGGAACACTATATCGGCGTGGCCGTTCTGTATAATACTGTCGGCTTGCAGGGGCTCGGTTATTAAACCTACCGCGCCTGTTAATATACCCGTTGTACGTACTGCTTCGGAAAACTGCACCTGGTAACCCGGGCCAACAGGGATTTTTGCAGCAGCTACGTTACCGCCAGACGAGCAATCAATCAGGTCGATGCCTTTATTTTTTAATATTTCGGCTAAGGCTACGGAATCACTGCTTGTCCAGCCGCCTTCCGTCCAGTCGCTTGCTGAGATCCTTACAAACAAAAGATTATCCCCGGGCCAAACTTCCTTAACAGCTGCTAACAACTCTAACAAAAACCTGATCCTGTTTTCAAATGAACCGCCATATTCATCTGTACGTTTATTACTTATTGGCGATAAAAATTCATGGATCAGATAACCATGCGCGCCATGCAGCTCTATCACTTTAAAACCTGCTTTCAGGGCCCTTCCTGCCGCAACTTTAAAATCAGCTTTAACTTTTTCAATGCCTGCTTTATCCAGCGCCAGCGGTGCTTCCTCGGCATCTGTAAAAGGCACAGCGCTTGGGGCAACAGACTTCCATCCGCCCGGTGCTGTGGAATGTATTTGCGCACCTCCCTCCCATGGTCTTTGGTGACTGGCCTTTCTACCAGCATGGACCAGTTGCACACCGGCAACAGCGCCATGCGCATGTATAAAACCGGTGATCTGTTTTAGTTTTTCAATATGCTCATCCTTATAAATCCCCAGATCGCCGGGCGAGATCCTGCCCTCGGGCGATACGGCTGTTGCTTCGGTAATAATTAATCCGGCACCGCCAACTGCCCTGCTGCCTAAATGCACTAAGTGCCAATCGTTAGCAAAACCATCCTCGCTGGAATACTCGCACATGGGCGATACAGCAATACGGTTCCTTAATTCAATGTTCTTTATTTTTAGTGGGGAAAATAGATGTGGCATAAGCTTTTTCTTACAAATATGATAAGTAACAATTATAGCACGTTCATGGTTATGTAAAACAATTATACCATAATTGGTTGTTATTTAAATTTGCCCCTAACAGTATTGAGTAAAAATTATATGGAAAACCAACAAAATTACGTCAGCATGCACGTTGCCGATGGCAGCAATATGGCTGGCTATACTGCTTTCCCACAAAATAAAACTACTGATCTGCCTGCTATTATATTGCTGCAGGAAGCTTTTGGCGTAAACCACCACATGCGTAATGTGGCCGATCGCTTTGCCAAGGATGGCTATGCTGTAATAGCCCCCGAGCTTTTTCACCGCACAGCGCCGGTAGGTTTTGAGGGCGCTTATAATGATTTCCCTGCTGTAATGCCACATATGCAGGCATTAACTACCGACGGACTTATAGCCGACCTTAATGCCTGCTACCAATGGCTAACCGAACAGGATAATATTGACAACAGCAAAATATTCAGCATAGGTTATTGCCTGGGTGCCAGGGTATCATTTTTAGCAAATGCTACTTTACCACTTAAAGCAGGCGTATCCTACTACGGCGGCAGTATGGACCAATATGCAGATAAAGCTGCCAATCTGCATGGCAAACACCTGTTTTTTTGGGGTGGACTGGACAAACATATCAAACAGGAAAATATCGACACCGTTATAAGCTCCGTTGAAGCCGCCGGCAAAGATTATATCAACGTAAAAATATCATATGCCGACCATGGCTTTAATTGCGATGAAAAACCAAGCTATAACAAAGTAGCAGCAAAAGAAGCGCTGGCATTGACGTTGGCTTTTATAAATCAGTAAAGAATCAGGATGCAAGAGCCAAGATACAAGAATCAAGAAATAAATGGCAGTACTGCTTTTTGTCCTGATTCTTGTATCTTGGCTCTTGACTCTCAATTCCCCTATTTAATAATATATGACTTCATATACTACCCTAATTATATTAAGCGGACTAGTTATTTTTTCATACCTGTTTGATCTGATCGGGGGTAAAACCAAAATCCCTTCCGTAATACTATTGATGTGCCTGGGCATCATAATTAAGCAGGTGTTGAATTATTTTGGCTTTGCCGCCTTAAACTTCGATAACCTGCTGCCTACGCTGGGTACGCTGGGGCTTGTACTTATTGTATTTGAGGGCGCGTTGGAGTTACGTTACAGCAGAGATAAGAACAGCATAATTAAAAAATCCTTTTTTTCGGCACTCATTATCCTATTGGTCACCGCGTTCCTCATCACCTGGATCATTTACCAAATGAGCGGCGATACCATTTATAAATGCTTTATCAACGCCATTCCGTTTTGTGTCATCAGTTCGGCGGTGGCCATACCGGCGGCATCAAATCTTAGTAAGGAAAAAAAGGAGTTCATTGTATATGAGTCTTCTTTTTCGGATATACTTACCGTGGTGCTGTTCAACTTCATGACCAATAACAAACAGATCAGTTTCGCATCATTCACAAAATTAGGCGCCGAACTGGGTGTTATTTCCATTGTGGTGATCTGCTCATGCCTGTTATTGCTTTACCTTATCGGCAGGTTAACACATCATGTAAAATCGTTCCTGGTTATCTCTATACTTATACTGGTATATTCTATCGGGCAGCTATTCCATTTGTCCTCGCTGATAATTGTGCTAGCGCTGGGCCTGTTCCTGAACAATGCCAGCCAGATAAAATTGCCCTGGTTCCGGAAATATTTTATTTACCCAAATTTAAGGTATGATATTAAGCAACTGTTCCAGCTCTCCGCCGAAAGCGCCTTTTTGATGCGCACTTTTTTCTTCATCATGTTTGGTTATACCATGGACGTGTACCAATTGGAACATTGGACAGTTTTAATAAACGGCGGCTTTATATTGCTGGGCATTTATGCGATCAGATTCTTGTACATTAAACTAGTATCAAGAACCGACCTGATGCCCGAGCTGGTACTGATACCCCGCGGGTTAATAAGCGTACTACTCTATTACAGTCTGCCGCCTGACATGAAAATTAAAGGCGTAGAGACAGGATTACTGTTTGTAGTGATATTGGGGACCAGTATAATTTTAAGTCTGGGATTGCTGGCTACTAAAAGGCAGGCGAGCAGGCAGCAAGGGGATGGGGATTTTGTTAGTTAGGTAATCATTTTTTACCAACAAATAAATTTGCTATTTTATTATAACTATCAGGATCGGCATCAAAGATTCTAAGGTCAGGCGTATGAACTACATAGATTCCAGTAAATGAATTTTTGTAAGCTAAGCTATCTCTATAATTAAGTTTCACAAATAAAAAAGATGTGTCTCGGCCATTTTTATTATACGTTAATAAGCTTATATAGCTATATGGATCTTTTGGAAGTAGGAAAATTGATTTATTTATTCTCAACGGCACAATATCCCCAATTATATTAAATTCACCATTGTGTTCATTAATAAGCGCTAAATATCCTTTCAAATTATAAGCACCGGCATTACCTTCATTCAATACAGTAAATTCAAACTGAACTGAATCTTCTTTATTAGTTTTGGTAATTATAGGATTATATTCACCCGTTTGAGAAGATAGTTTTATAATAGGATATTTTATGATTCTGGCTTTATTAGGACCGATATTTTTAAATGCATTGTTCAAGTCCACATGAATATTCCCCAAAGAGTCACTTAAAGTATTATTTGATTTATCAATTTTAAACCCTAAACCCTCACTTGTATTTGTAATTGATGCTGCTAAATCGCTTTTATCACTTTTTGACTCAAAAAACCTATTGAAGATATCTAATATACCAAAGCAGAAGAGCAATATCACGCAAAGAGTTATGTATACTTTTTTTAATAATTTATATTCACCATAGTTTTCATACAAAGGAATAATAGCGACAATCGCAAGAAGTACGAAAGCCATAATCGCAACAAAGAGTGTAATGGTCATTTTACATGATTTTGTTTAAAAATACGTATTAATTTACTCCCCCTCTCTTCCCTCTTCACCAATAACAGATCATCATTATCCAGCACCAAATAACCATACTCATAACAAAAAAGTATTTCTTGCGTTTTGTATTTCCGCTAGTTCAGGCGTCCACGCTTGAACCGGCGGAACTTTTGACTTTTGACTCCCCCAGCTACTCCCCTTTTTCTTCCCGCTTCACTAATAACAAATCATCATTATCCAACACCAAATAACCATACTCATAGCAAAAATGATATTTCTTGCCTGTTTGGGTTTGGTATATATTGGTAAAATAGTCGAACTCAAAGCCTTTCACCAGCATCTTTTCGCGGGTAGTTTTTGTTTTGCCAGATGGGTTTAGTTCCTCCATTATACGCCTGTTGCGTCGCAGCACATTGTTTATGTTGCGGATCAGATTATAACTGCTGCTGTTAAGCTGGTTATTATAATTATTGCGGCACATATCATTACAGAACTTTTTATCGGCCCGGCCGTGTATTAGCTCGCCGCAATCAAGGCAGTGTCTTTCCTTATTCATAAAGCTAATATAAATAATATATTATCCGTTTGCAAACGCTTACAAATGGCAATTGTCGACTATAAGCATTTATCACCCGACTAATTTTCACGCCCCTCAGCACCTTTGTATCATCAACAACGACAATAAAATTTAGCAGCAATGAATACATTAAAAAACAGTGTGCGCCTGGTAGGCAACCTGGGCATGGATCCCGAAGTAAAAAGCTTTGACAATAACCGCAAATTAGCACGCCTGTCAATAGCTACCAACGAGAGTTATAAGAATGATAAAGGCGAAAAAATAACCGAAACCCAATGGCACCACCTTGTATTATGGGGAGCGCAGGCAAAGCTTGCCGAAGATTACCTTAAAAAGGGTGATGAAGTAGCCATTGAAGGAAAATTAGCAAATCGCAACTATACTGACAAAGATGGCGTAAAAAGATATGTAACAGAGATTGTTGTAAACGAATTTCTGAAAATGAGATAACACCGGGCTATAGCCTTAAAGATACCTTTACCTACCCTTATCCCAACCGGGGCGCAAGAATGATTGCGCCCCTTTTTTATTTATAAAAAATAAGCCAGGCATATCCGCTGCCTGACTCATCATTTAAAAACATACTAAATTAATTCGCTGCTGGTTTGTTATACGATAAAAATTCTAATAAGGTTTAAAAAACAAAAACCCTTGCTTTTTCAGGGCAAGAGTTCTCGTTAACCCTTTTTGGGTCGAGTGAAATACTTACAGTTAGTCAAGCAATTTCCTACCTCTTAATATGAAGGTTCTGACAATCATAAATATTGGCGTAGCAACAATTAATGCTTCTAAAAGGAGCGTCTTGTTCATGGCAATTTTAATTTAGCAGAAGTTAATAAATAAGAAAACTTTGGTCTATATGCGGATATAATATTTAAGGCAAAAATCGTTCCTTTTTACAAAAACCGCGTTTAAAATTGATGGGGGGATTTTTTTTCCAGCGATAAAAAAAGAAGCGAAATTAAGTGGAATTAATTACCCTAAAAGTGGAAAATATTATACACTTTGAGTAAATAAATACACAATCAGTCTATTAAAAATGAGGCAATTAGACCAAGATACTTCTTGTTTGTTTTACACTAAGGGGTCGACAGTGCTACCGGTAAAACCTTACCGTTAAAGAACTGGTGGCCCGTTAAAGCAAAATCAGCTATATATTTGCCCATTTGGAACGCCATAACCGGCGATTCGTATCCCGGGAACGCTTTTTCAAGCATCTCAGTTTGCGCCGATCCGAGCGCAAGGCAGTTTACTTTTATACCTTTTTCGTTAAATTCCTGTGCCAAACATTCGGTTAACGTGTGCAAAGCGGCTTTACTTGCTGAATATGCCGATAATCCCGGAAACTTGGCGCTACCCTGGAAACCACCCATACTGCCAATATTCACAATGTGCGATCCGGCAGGCATAAGCTGCAACACTCCTTGTATCATGCGCACATGGCCAATGAAATTACTTTGCAGCATTTCAACAAAATCGCTTTCCAAAAGCTCGGTAAAATTCTTGTTAATTAACACCCCGGCATTGTTTATTAAAACATCAATCCGGTTATCAAAATTGGCTTCGATAAATTGCAGCAGGCTATCATAATCATCATGCACAACATCAAAGGCAATGGCATATAAGCTACACTCCGGGTTTAAATTATTGGCTATCTCCAGCAAACGCTCCAGTTTATCCTGTGAGCGCGCAAGTGCTATCACTTTATGCTTGCCCGTTAATATAAGTTCAATTACCGCCTCAAAGCCAACACCGCTGCTGGCACCTGTTATAATGATGTTCATGCCCCTTGATCCCCTAAAGGGGAATATTGTTTTATAGATTACTAAACTAGCACTTTTTGTTTAACTAGGATAGTTTTAAATTAAAAAGCAAAGTCTTGTGCGATTCCTTCCTAGGGGAAGGGAATTACACAAGACCTTACACAGGTAAGACTAAACCACCAACTTTTGCTCCACCGGGTGCGCTATCAGGTAAAAACCATCCCTTATAAGTTTTTTGTACTCCGGTTCATTAGCGGCTTTTTGTTCAAGAAAAGTCCTGATCTCAGCAGCGAGCTTGGGTTCAACATTTTCATGATCGAGCAATTCCAGTATTTCCAGGGCGCAAAGCCAGTCGTCGTGATGATCCCGTTGCAACTTTAACCAAACATTGCCCAGAAAACCGAAATCGCCGCCTGTATGCCTGCGGTTGCGCACCTGCTGGTACAGTTGATGCAGTTCAAGCGTGCGGTCGTCATACTTTACGTGATGCGTATCGGTGTTTGATTTGTAAACTATCTCCACAAATTCCTCCTTATCGGCAGCGCCGCAAAAAACTGATGTTATCTTTTCATCTACCGCCATATCATATACGCCCCAATCGGGCTCAAATAATACTTTGTTGTCTATATCCTTAACCGTACAATTATCAAAAGTAATCACCTGCATTTTTCCTTCGGATGAGATAACGCTTTTTACAATCCCACTTACGGTAATGCCGCTTTCAAAATTCAAAACAACTTCCTTACCATCTTCAATACCCAAAACAATGAGCTCTGTTGCGGAGAAATCCTCCAACGGAATATCATAGCCCTTCAACCTACCCACAGGAGAGCTAAAGCCATCCTTGTGGTAATCCTTACCATGCCCTTTTAATTGTTTATTGTTTACCGCCAGTGCCGTTGGGCCAATGGTTTTAATAAAGATTGGTTCATTATTTTTATCTGTGCTGAATTCAGCAAACGTACCTGATACCTGTAAACCCGAGCTATAAACCGCCGTGCAGGTATTCCTGCTTTCAATAGCTTTCTTCAATCCATACGCGCCGCCAACCCTGAACGACATGGTATTGGCGAACTGTTCCAGCACATCTATCAGGTTTTGGAAATTCGGGGTTACAAACAGTTGTGGCTGCGGCTTGGTAATGTCATAAGTATAATTTACGGCATCAATGGTGTACCAAAGCTTTTTAATCTGGGGCAGCATACAGCTTACACTTTCACCTATGGATGATAATAAGCCGGCGCCATATATCTTTGGTTCTTCAAGTGTGCCTATAAGGCCATACTCCACTGTCCACCAGTGCAGGCGACTTAACAGCGCCATTTCCGATGGTTCACCCATATTATCCTGGCGATGAGTTACCAAATCCTCTGCCCTTTTAAGCTCTTCCTCATCGGCATCAGGCATTTCTTTTAATATCGATAAGGCTCTTATCGCCTCATACAATTCAAAATCCTGTGATGAGAACATCGCCTTAGCCCCTATCGATCCAAAATAACTCAGGTATTCGTGATAATCCTTATCAGCAATGATAGGCGCGTGGCCTGCTGACTCATGAATGATATCTGGCGCAGGCGTATATTCAATATGATTTAACTGGCGTATATCCGCAGCTATAACCAATACCCGGTAGGCCTGGTATTCCATAAAGGCGGCAGGCGGTATAAAGCCATCAACAGTAACAGCGCCCCAGCCAATTTTAGCAAGCGCATCATTCATTTCCTGCAGATCAGGGATCTTTTCGATAGTTAACCCAGCCTTTTGCAGACCTGGAATGTAAGGATAGTACGCTATATTTTTAAGGTAGCTATAATTCTGGCGCATTACATAGCGCCACACGGCATGGTCAACAGGGGTGTAATGCTCGTAGTGCTGCTCAACTATAAATTGTTTTAAATGAGCGGGCAATGCCGCAACCTGCGGGTTATTAAAATCATTAAAAGTAGCCATTGGTCAGTCTATTTGGTCAAGAGTCAGGAATCAAGATGCAAGAATCAAGAAAAAACAAATTGCTTTTTTATCTTGACTACTGACTCTTAATTCTTGATTCTTACGAAGTATAAACGCAAAACTAATGAATAAGATTGCTATTCCTTTATTTCTTGTACTTCTTCGGCTTTTGGCAGGCCTGCGGTAAGTCGGCTAGGGCGCAATAAATAATAAATGCCCGTTAATGCAACCAGTAACGATATAAGGTAGAACGATATACTGATATATATTCCCAACCCTGCATCAATATGAAAATAAGTAGCTGATTTTTGAAAAACCAATTCACGGGCACCTGCACCGCCAATGGTTACAGGCACAACTGCTGCTATTGCCGAAATAAGGAAAGCTAACAGGTACGGAGCAAACTTCCCGGTGAAATCCTGCCCTAAAAGTACCATGATAATGGTCATTACCTGTAACGACTGCACCAAAATAGCTTTGGCATGGCCTGTAAAAAAATGACGGCCAAAATCTTTGAAGAACTTCATCACCACCAAATAGTAAACAACGCTACCTACAGCAAAAACGCCAAGCGGGATAGCCATGTGAATAGGTATTTGCGGAACAAATATTTTAAGGCAAACAATAATCAATCCGATTGCCCATAAACCGCTCAGCCTGTCAAATAATATGGCCCAGAAAACTTTCTTAGCAGGCAATTTATAAGTTTTATTCAGCAGATAGATCTTGTAACCATCGCCCCCGATGCCACCCGGCAGCAGGAAATTATAAAATATACCTAAAAGGTACAGCCTGAAATTAAACTTAGGATCCAGCTTTAAATTTATGGATTTAAAGAAACTTAGTAACCGCCATGACGAGGCAACCATCGACAAAAAATAGAAAAATACGCCGGCCAGCATCCACCAGTAATTAGCGTTTATCAGCCTTGCCTTTACGTCGCTAAAATGAACCTTACTAAATACGTAATAAAGTAATGCCGAGGTAATGGCGATTTTTAATATGAGTTTGGTCGCGCTCCAAAGCCTGTCTTTCCAGGTTTTGGGCTTAACCTCTTCTTCCACCTCGTTTACAATGGAGTCTTCAATTTTTGTCATGCGGCTGCAAAGCTAATTATTTTTCGCATCAAGATTATTCCTAAAGCATTGTTTTGTCATATTGATAATAAGATATTTACATTAATTTTTTGTTTGATCAGAGCCACAAGTATTTTTTTTAACCCTAAGCAACCATTTAGTTAATTAATTGACTATGTGCCGATTCAAAAATATCTTTTATTTCACTACATCATAAAACAGGTTATAAACAATTGTTAAACAGGTGAATGTCAACACAGCATAACCTTTTTGTTTTTTAATATAGCCCTAACTTTAAAATCTTATTTTTGCAGAAATTTAAGCGGTATATGAGTAATGTAAAAGTAGGCCTGGTGCAGATGAGCTGCACTGCCGACAAACAACAGAATTTAGATAAGGCAATTGCTAAAGTAAGGGAAGCGGCCCAACAGGGCGCGCAGATAGTTTGTTTACAGGAGCTGTTTACGTCTCTTTATTTTTGCGATGAGGAAAATTACGACAACTTCCAGCTAGCCGAAGCTATTCCTGGCCCATCAACCGACGCGATATCAGCCGTAGCTGCCGAATTAGGCGTTGTGGTAATTGCGTCGCTTTTCGAAAAACGTGCTATGGGCGTTTACCATAATACAACCGCTGTTTTGGATGCTGATGGCACTTACCTTGGCAAATACCGCAAAATGCATATCCCCGATGATCCGGGTTTTTATGAAAAATTCTACTTCACCCCCGGCGATCTGGGCTACAAGGTTTTCAAAACCAAATTTGCCACAATCGGCGTGCTTATCTGCTGGGACCAATGGTACCCCGAAGCTGCCCGCATTACCGCTTTAATGGGTGCCGAGATATTGTTTTATCCAACCGCCATAGGCTGGGCAACCACACAGGATGAAGCCACCAATACCGAGCAATACAACGCATGGCAAACCATACAACGCTCGCACGCGATTGCAAACGGCGTACACGTGGTAAGCGTTAACCGCTCAGGCCATGAGGCAGGCGTTGATTTCTGGGGCGGATCATTCGTTGCCAATCCGTTTGGCCGGGTGCTTTACCAGGCATCGCATACCGACGAAGAGATCATTGTACAGGATCTTGACCTCAATAAATCAGATTACTACAGGAGTCACTGGCCATTTTTGAGGGACAGGAGGATTGATTCTTATCAACCGATAACGAAGAGATTGATAGACGGAGATTAATTTTAGTCCGAAAGTCGGGAAGACCGAAAGTCCGAAAGTAAAAAACGAGTAATTTTAGTCCGAAAGTCGGGAAAGACCGGAAGTCAGAAAAGAGAGAAAATAATAGAGGAGCCTAAATGAGTTTTAAGTTTGAGAAATTATTGGTTTGGCAAAAAGCTGTCGACTTATCAAGTGACATACATACTTTAACTAAAACTTTCCCGAAAGATGAACTCTTTGTATTAACCGCACAAATAAAACGGGCCGCCGATTCTGTATCATTAAATATTGCTGAAGGATCAACAGGACAATCTAATGCTGAGTTTAATAAATTTTTAGGCTACGCCTTACGGTCGGATATTGAGGTTGTCGGATGTTTATATCTTGCTCAAAAAAGAGATTTAATTAAAGAAGATACTTTTAGAAAACTATACCAGCAATGTGAAGAGATTTTCGTTATGCTAAACTCTTTACGAAATACGCTAAAATAATATGGCAGCAAATCAAAACTTCCGGACTTCCGGACTTTCCGACTTTCCGACTGGTAGTGGCTTCCACTTCCCCGCTGAATGGGCACCACATACTGCTACCTGGCTGAGCTGGCCTCATAAAGAGGAATCATGGCCGGAGAAGATCGGCATGATATACAGCAAATACGCTGAGTTTGTTAAGGTATTAACCGAAGGCGAACTGGTGCGCATAAATGTAGTTGATGAGCAAATGACTGCTTTTGCTAAGGAGCAATTGCTGGCTGTTGGTGTCGATCTGACTAAAGTTGAATTTTTCGAATTCCCAACCAATGATGCCTGGTGCCGCGATCATGGACCAGCGTTTTTGATCAATAGCGATACTAAGGAGAAAGTTATCGTCGACTGGGGTTATAACGCCTGGGGTGGCAAATATCCACCGTTTGATCTGGATGATGTTATCCCAACCAAAATAGGCGAGCATTTTGGCTTGCCGGTTTATAATCCGGGTATTGTGATGGAAGGCGGTTCGGTTGATTTTAATGGCAAAGGCACTGTGTTAACCACCACCGCCTGCCTGCTGAACGAGAACCGCAACCCGCATCTCACCAAAGAACAAATAGAACAATACTTGCAAAATTACTACGGTGTTGAGCAGGTGCTATGGCTGGGCGATGGCATTATAGGTGACGATACCGACGGCCATATTGATGATATTACCCGCTTTGTAAATGAAGATACCGTGGTAACCGTTGTTGAGGATAATCCTGAAGACGAGAACTACCACATATTGCAAGAAAACCTGGAAATCCTTAAAACCATGCGCCTGCTGAATGGCAAACCACTCAATATTATTGAACTGCCAATGCCCGATCCTGTTATTTATGACGACCAGCGTTTACCTGCCTCCTACGCTAACTTTTACATCGGCAATGCGGCTGTAGTTGTACCAACCTATCGTTGCGATAAGGATGCCATAGCGCTTGAAATACTGCAGCAATGCTTCCCCGACCGTAAAGTTGTGGGTATTGATTCTACCGATATTATCTGGGGATTGGGTAGTTTCCATTGTTTGAGTCAGCAGGAACCGGCGGTTTAGTTTTTGGTAACGACAAACCAGGGAATATGCAACAGGCCTTGTTTAAAGTTTACTTTTACGGTATCGCCTATTGAGGTATGGTCATATAACCAACCATCAATTTCTTCTTCCCTAACTTGCGGCATCGGCCCCCAAGGTGTTAAGGTTAGATACCACGCGTCATGTTTACCCCGATGCTCTCTATGACCAAGTATTATAGCATTGTAACTTTTTGGATATGAATAATCAAATGCGCAATTGATTTGTCTGGTGCTGCCATAAGCATACATTAAGCCTATAGCTGTTATAAAAATTGCATCTATCCTGATCTTTCCTACAAATGGGTTAATACCAACTATATAAAGAGCACTTAAAATAATTATACTGATAATGATAAACGGTAACCAAAGATTCGTTGTTTGAAATAAAGTATAATCATCTAACGACTTAAGAAATACAAATAATGAAGTAATTAAAAAGCCGATGTTTATTGAACCATATATTCTGCTTTTGTCATCAGAAATAAGTTTAATTCCTCCTTTCCCAAATAATACAAGTACAATACCCAATATCGGATACATAAGTAATGCTATTAAACCATTCTTATCTTTATCGGAAAAGAGTCCAATAAGCCCCACAATTATACCTATAACATTGTAGGCCGCGGTTATATATTTAGCTTTATTAGCGGGTTTTTCCTTATCGCTTTCCGGGATTTCTAAGTTTGTACTTTGTAACATTATATAGGTTTAAATTTCTCCTAAAAATAAAATAAATCCTCAATACACATCAGAATATTTTATCGGGCAATCAATCCCGCCAATTTTTCACCGACTATTTTTCCCAACTCACCGACATCTTTATTCATACTACCAATATTGCATAGGGTGGCCCTGTTATGCGCTGTACATTTGGTTAAGATTTAAAATTAGAAAGATCATGGAAAATCAAATAAACAATCCACAACCAGCACATAACGCTAAGACCACAACAGGTATGATTTTCCTGGTAATAGGCCTTGCCCTATTGTTTAAACATATAGGTTTCTTTTTATTCCCGCACTGGCTTTTTAGCTGGCCGTTAATATTAATTATCTTCGGCTTATATGTGGGCGCCAAACATAATTTCAAAAAAACCAACTGGATTATTTACGTTATGCTTGGTGTTATATTTTTATTGCCTAATATTATACCGGCTTTAGGTGCAGGCACCATTTGGCCATTGTTGCTGATAGCTTTTGGCGTACACCAGATCATGAGGCACGACCAACGCTGGAACGGCGCTCATTGGGAAAAACGCAATGACAGCACTACAGGCAACATTAACAACATTTAATAAAGAAATATCATGAGTGACAATATAGAATATCCAAAAGAGCCCGGTAAAGGCAAAGTATTTGCCGGACTTATTTTGCTGGGGATAGGTATCATTTTCCTGTTCCAGCAACTCGACTTCTTCTTCTTCCCGCACTGGTTGTTCAGGTGGCCCATGTGGCTTATCATATGGGGATTATTTGTAGGCGCCAGAAGCAATTTCCGTAATTCCTCCTGGCTCATTATGCTGCTTATAGGCTGTGTTTTCTTACTGGATGATGCCCTGCCCGATTACAATGTGCATGCCGCAATATGGCCGCTTGCCATCATCGTATTCGGCATATGGCTCATAGTTAGGCGCAGCCATCCCGGCGACCAGGATAAATGGAGCCGGAAATGGGAAGATAAATGGAACAAACACCAGTACCGCAGTGATAACCCTTTCGAACCTGTAATTACCCCGGTTACCCCGGTTGATGCACCACAGGATCCCGCAGGAACCGGATCGAGCGCTAATACAAGTACAGGCTCAACAAATATCCCGCCTACCGGCAGCTATAAAAGTGCATTTTTAAAGGGCGATGATTATTTAGATACCGTATCAGTTTTTGGCGGTGTTAACAAAACCATCCTCTCAAAAAACTTTAAGGGCGGCGAAATAGTGAACATTTTTGGCGGTGCCGAACTTGATTTTACCCAGGCCGATATACAGGGCCGCGTAGTAATTGATATTACCCAGATATTTGGCGGTACCAAGATCATTGTGCCATCAAACTGGCAGGTAGTATCAGATATGGCAGCCGTGTTTGGCAGCGTTGATGATAAACGCATCAAATCAGCCGGAGCAGATGGCAGCAAGGTACTGGTACTAAAAGGAGTTTCAATTTTTGCCGGCGTAGATGTACGCAGCTATTAATTAAGATTAAAATTAGTTTGATTATGAATTGGTACGTAGCAAAATTAGTTTTCAGGGTGATCAGCGGCGATGGTAACCATCATGCGCAATTTGATGAACAATTAAGGCTCATAAATGCCGATAGCGAACATATAGCCTTTGAAAAAGCCAGCCATATAGGCCACGCAAATCAGGATAGCTTTTTAAACAACAATAAGCAAACCGTACAATGGCAGTTTATTGATGTAGCCGAACTTAACCAGCTTGGCGAACTTAAAGATGGCACCGAACTGTATTATAACATACATGAAACACACGATGCCGATCTGTACATAGCATGGGCACACCATAAATCGGCCCTTTTAGGAATGAAAAATTAATTAACCAACTATACTGTAAGTTTTGGCTTTATTATCAATATCATCATCACGACTATACGGCTTACTGATAGCCTGCGGCCTGGCATGGACTGCCCTGGTTGCCTATATAGTGCATGATTTTGGTTTTATATGGTATATAGCCTTAACTGATGGTATTGTAAGTTCCATATTATTAGCGGCCGCCTGCTGGCTCATCAACAACAACCTGCGCTACTACCAGCCGGGTAAGGGCAGCTACATAAACTTATTAATGTGGTGCCTGGCACTGGCCGGCATTTGTACCGCAGGCTGCAGGTGGATAATCCCCTACCTAAGTATCAGCACAGTTTATATTCACTTTTTGTCGCAATCATTAACCATCCGTTTTTTTACCGATTTTTTGGCGATAGGCTGGATGGCTATGATCAGTATGCTATGGTACTCCCAACAGGATCATAAGCAAACTGAAAAACGTAAATCAGAAGCCGAAAAACTGGCCCGCGATGCGGAGCTGTATAATCTGCGCCAGCAATTGCAGCCGCACTTTTTATTCAACAGCCTTAACTCCATTAACGCGCTGATAGGTTTTAAGCCTGATGAAGCCCGCAAAATGATACACCAGTTATCCGACTTTTTACGTGGCACTTTAAAAAAAGACGACCAGCTGTTAGTGCCGTTGAATGATGAGCTACAGCATTTAAATCTCTATTTAGATATTGAGAAAGTGCGGTTCGGTCACCGTTTGGATACCGAGATCAGCTGCGATAAACATTGCGGCGAAGGCTTACTACCATCCATGTTATTACAGCCAATTGTGGAGAATGCCATTAAATTCGGCTTGTATGATACCACCGAAAAAGTAACCGTAAGCATCCGTGGCGAAATTGAGGGTAATAACCTGGTGATAATGGTACAAAACCCTTACGACCCGCAAACATCACGCCCTAAGGGCACCGGTTTTGGATTACGCGGCGTACAACGCAGGCTTTATTTGCTTTTTGCCCGCAACGATCTGATGGAAACCCACCAAAATGATAATATATTTACAACCATTATAAAAATTCCGCAGCTATGAAACGCGCCTTAGTTATTGACGACGAGCCATTGGCAAGAATGGTTGTATTGGAGTATTTACAAGCCTTTAACGACCAGATAGAGGTTATGCAGGAATGTAATGACGGCTTTGAAGGCCTGAAAGCTATCCATCAGTACCAACCCGACCTGATCTTTCTTGATGTGCAAATGCCCAAGATAAACGGCTTTGAAATGCTGGAGCTGGTGGAGAACCAGCCATCAGTAATATTCACCACCGCCTTTGATGAGTATGCCATAAAAGCATTTGAGGCACACGCTGTTGATTACCTGTTAAAGCCATTCAGCAAGGATCGTTTTAATAAGGCCGTTGAAAAATATCTGGCACAGTCGCCAAGCGTAAAACCCGCCAAACAGACCGAAGAACTGCTGGAAGCTGTTTCCCAGTCGCCGGCCCAGCATGAGCGTATTGTGGTAAAAACAGGCACCAAGGTAAAGATCATCCCCGTATCGGATGTGATATACCTGCAGGCTGATGATGATTATGTAAGCGTCTTTACCCAGGAAGGTTCCTACCTCAAAAACAAAACCATGAATTTCTTTGAGCAAACTCTCGACCCGCGCTATTTTGTGCGTGTGCACCGCTCCTATATGGTTGCCATACAGCAAATAACCCGTATCGATCCTTATGAAAAGGACAGTCACCTCGCCATCCTGAAATCCGGCGCTAAAATACCGGTAAGTAAAACGGGGTATGTAAAGTTGAAGCAGGTGTTGGGGATATAAAGTGATTTGGGATTTGCGGATGTTCGATTTCGGGTATTTTCCCCGTGCGTCATTGCTGTAAAGGTCAGATAATTCGGTAACAGAATTAGCTTTAAACAAATAAGCTAAGAAAGTTATGCGCAACATTAATAATGACCTCACATTAAAACGGAATTATCTGAATAAGTACCGTTTTCTGATCAGCGAATATGAGCAGGTTAAACGGGGTGAACATCTGAACTACAGGTTTGCCAAAGAGTTTTATGCGGCCCATGATACCGATCCAAGGAGTTTTTTACTGTATTATAACCGTTTTAAACAATCAGGTAATGAACAGGATCTGCTGCCTGCCAAACGAGGGCCAAAGTACAGTACACGACGCCCCGCTCCTGAAGATGAGCAGCAAGTACTTGACCTTCGGTTGAGGGGCTGCAATAAGTTCGAGATAGCCGACCAGTTTAAGCAAAAAGCTAATAACTTTACGCCATCGCCTTCAGGCGTATACAACATCCTGAAGCGGCACAATAAGAACCGTTTAACCGTCGCAGATAAAGAAGTAAAGCGAAAGATCATCAAAGAACGTATGGGCCAGTTAGGACATATTGACTGTCATCACCTGAGTAAAAGCGTGATCAGGGGACAAAGCAGGAAGCTTTACCTGATTTGCGTATTGGACGATTATTCCCGCCTGGCCTGGGCACAGGTGATGCCGGACATCACCGCGCTTACCACTATGTTTACTGCCCTGCATTGCATGCAGGCACTTAAGCGGGAGTTCGGTATCCAGTTCGAGGAGGTCATTGCTGATAATGGCCCGGAGTTCGGTACTTCCACCAGTTTGCAAAAACGCAACCATCCCTTCGAAAGAATGCTGATGGAAACAGGCATTAAGCGCCGTTATATGCAGCCTTACCGGCCACAAACCAACGGCAAGGTGGAACGCTTCTGGCGAACGCTTAAAGAAGACCTGATTGAAGATACAGACTTTGACAGTCTAGAAGAATTGGAAGACGAACTCTTAAAGTATCTCGTCTACTACAACTGGGAACGTCCACATCAAGGCATCAACGGCAAAAAACCTATCGATATGGCCTCCCTAAACAACAAAAAATAATACCTAATTCTGTTACCGAATTACTAAACCCTTACAATTGCGAGGAACGAAGCAATCCCTATGCTATACAGAGCGGGATTGCATGTCGTATCCTTGTCGCTTCGAATCGCTTGTCGCTAAGACGTCACTTTTTGTCTTGATACAAAAAGTAACCAAAAAAATCAAGTCAGTAGATTAGGCTTCTTTGCCGCACAGGCCTCTTTCCTGCAAATCAGGCAAAACCTGGGCTGCTATATTTTTACCCTGCTGTCGCTACACACCCGCCTTTACGCTTCTGTAAAAATCTGCTATGCCCTGCCACGCACAAGGCCACCATTGTTTTGCCTGATTTCGCCCGAAGCTGTTCTACTGACGGAAGATCCTCACCCAACCCTCTCCAAAGGAGAGGGCTTAAAAAAGCTTAAATGAACCGTGATCAAAAGCGGGTAAAGGCCCGACAAAAAGCGCGGGCCTGGGTGTTTTGCCTGTGGGCGGAAGGATCTTTTTGTCTTGATTTATTCATCTATTATTTGTTTTTTAATGGTATTCATGAGCTCCCTCCGGTCGGGTTTTGCTACCTTTTGTATCAAGACAAAAGAAATAGGCCTTAGCGGCTATGAGCGGCTACAGGCGATAGGTAACAAGCATCCCAGTTGCAAACTGAAAGATCATTCAGTACCCGCCGAAAACATCGTCATCTTAAGGCTTCTTTGCAAACTGAAGCTAGTAAAACGAGGGGATTATTTCTTCAATGCAAACAGGGAAAAACTACTTTCCGCTTTCTTAATAACATTCCCCAGCATCCCCAACCCCGTTACCTCCATTTCTACCAGATCATTAGGCTGCAGCCACTGGGCTTTATAGTTAGGATCATTGCGTAAACCGGTACCATTAAGTTCTAAAAAACAACCTGTGCCAACTGTGCCTGAGCCTATTACATCACCCGGCAGGATATCGCAGCCATAGGCACAGCGTTCAATGATCTCGGCGAAGGTCCACTCCATATCAGCCATAGTGCCTGCCGATACTTGTTTCCCGTTTATATGGCAAACCATTTTCAAGTCGTAAGCATTACCTGTATGACCGGGTTTTGGCGCAGTTTTATAAGCATCCAACTCATCCGGCGTTACCAGCCACGGACCAATCACCGTTGAAAAGTCCTTACCCTTTGCAGGGCCGAGGTTCAACAGCATTTCTTCCATTTGCAAGGTGCGGGCGCTCATGTCATTCATGATCATGTAACCGGCTATGTAATTATCCGCCTCAGCTGCTTTAATGTTTCTGCCTTTTTTATTTATTACGATGGCAACCTCCAGCTCAAAATCAAGCTTATCAAAATGATCTGGCATGCACTCAATTTCACCAGCGCCTTGTATGGCATTATGGTTGGTAAAATAAAACACCGGGTATTGGTCAAACTCAGGTATCATAGCCGCGCCACGGTTGCGCCTGCCAGCCTCCACATGCTGCCTGAAAGCGTAAGCATCACGGCATGAACTTGGGTGCGGAACAGGCGCTATCAACTCATAAAACAATTCTTCCTTGGCCTCCAGTTTGCCCGACTTAATATCGGCATTTACTTTTTTGGCCCGGTCCATCAGCTCATCGCCTCCCCACAAAAACTCGTTCATGCTATCAGGGAGCAACTTATCACACGAATTTAAATTATAGATATGCCCGTTTATGTAGATGCCCAGATGCTCCCGGTCTTCGGTTTTGTAGGATACTAATTTCATGTTTCAATTGGTTGGTAACTCAAAGCTAATGTTTTTGGTTGATGGGTGATGAGTGGTTGATTAAGTTTATTTGGTTGATCGGGTGAGTGGTTGATTAGTTGGATTAAGTTGATTGGGTTGGAATGTGTTAAGTGAGTTGAATAAATTAATATAAAGCTCTATCCTTAATCCTCTTTGCCGCTTGCGGTAGAGAGGGTCGACCAGCGAAGCGTAGTCGGGGTGAGTCAACGGAGCGCGTCGAAGTTCCGCGTTAGGGATGGCAGCGGATACCGGCCTGTGCATAAAGCCTGCAGGCGTATGAGCGTACAGCCCGGGCCGCAGGCAACGCCCAAGTTTAATGAGTAGAGAGTAATTAATCAGTGATTAGTTAAACTATCTTTAACCACTCATAATTCAAACGCCCTCCAACTTAAATAAACTAAATCTACCTAACCCTTTTATACCGCTACAACTAAACCCAACCCCATCAACCACTCACCACTTAACTTAATCAACAAATTAACCTAAGTATAATATTAATTCCCTAAATTCGTATAATTAACCATGAGCATACAAAGGCATTTTCTTTTCTCCCTTGGCCTCACTTCAATGAGTGATGCTTCTTCTTTCAGGGATGCTATGCTCAGTAAAATAGTATTGGCGCAATACTAATTACACTTTTTATTTTAAGATAAAAAGCACGAAAGCTATTTAAATTCAGCCAATTATCTTAAAACTATTCCCGCTTCTCAATCGTTTTATATTTTAAATGCTGATGGTTTTTAGTTGACTATAATCTCAACTCTTCTGCCTTTCAGCGTTTAAACGTTCTGAACAATATAAACCAATTATAGGCCATGCCCATTTATCATACATTAGGAAAAATTCCGCCAAAGCGGCATACACAATTTCGTAAGCCCGATGGTAGTTTGTACGCCGAAGAACTGGTATCAACCGAAGGTTTTTCGAGTCTCTATTCGCTTGTTTATCATGCTTACCCGCCAACAATTGTAAAGGAATTGGGTGAGCCATACAGCGTTGAACCCAAAATCGCCCGCGAAAAGCACCTGAAGCATACCAGCCTAATAGGCTTCAATGTGCAGCCCGAGGATGATTATCTCAAGAGTCGCAAGCCGGTTTTGGTAAACAACGACCTCCATATTTCGCTGGCTGCCCCGCGTACTTCCATGACTGATTATTTTTATAAGAACAGTCAGGCCGATGAAGTGGTGTTCATTCACCAGGGATCAGGCACGCTAAAGACTGGTTTCGGCAACATCAAATTTGTGTATGGCGATTACCTGGTGATACCACGCGGCACCATTTACCAGATGGAGTTTGATACGGCTGATAACAGGCTGTTCATTGTGGAGAGCTTCAGCCCTATCCGCCCGCCTAAGCGCTATCAGAATGCTTACGGACAACTAATGGAACACTCGCCCTATTGCGAGCGCGACATTAAACGCCCAACCGATCTGCAAACGCATGATGAAAAAGGCGATTTCAAGATCCTGATAAAAAAGCAGGGGCTTATCTATCCATATATCTATGGCACACATCCATTTGATTTTATCGGCTGGGATGGTTTCCATTACCCATGGGCGCTATCCATACATGATTTTGAACCGATAACAGGCCGCTTACACCAACCGCCACCAGTACACCAAACATTTGAGGGAAACAACTTTGTGATCTGCTCATTTGTACCGCGCAAGTTCGATTATCATCCACTATCGATCCCCGCGCCATATAACCACAGCAATGTGGATAGCGATGAGGTGCTGTATTATGTGGATGGTGATTTTATGAGCAGAAAGCATGTGGTAAAAGGGCAGATCACCCTGCACCCGGGCGGCATACCTCATGGCCCGGCACCCGGCGCTGTTGAGCGGTCGATAGGTAAGGAATCAACCGATGAACTGGCTGTAATGATAGACCCTTTCCGCCCGCTAATGCTGACGGATGAGGCCATAAGGATTGAGGACGGGAATTATTATAAGAGTTGGGCGGAGTAATTGATTTGAAGATGAAAACCAATCTTCAAATCAAAAAATCGCTCATTCACTAAATCACTCATTCACTAATTAAAAAATGCAAACACAAACAATAGATATACCAACAAATACAACTGATTTTTTACCCCTGAACGGTACTGATCACGTTGAATTTTATGTGGGTAATGCCAAACAGGCTGCCCATTACTATAAAACCGCTTTTGGCTTTCAGGACCTGGCTTACGCAGGGCCAGAAACAGGGGTGCGCGACAGGGCTTCATACGTTTTGCAACAAGGCAAAATACGTATTGTATTAACTACTCCGCTGCATTCTGATCACCCCATTGCGGAGCATATTAAAAAACATGGCGATGGCGTAAAAGTGCTGGCCCTTTGGGTTAATGATGCCTATGATGCCTTTAAGCAAACCACCAAGCGCGGCGCTGAACCTTATCAGCAACCGCAAACTTTAAACGATGAGTTTGGCGAGGTACGTACCAGCGGCATTAAACTGTACGGCGAAACGGTGCACCTTTTCATCGAACGCAAAAACTATAAAGGGTTATTTTTACCCGGCTATAAAGAACATAAAACAGTTTATAACCCAACTGATACCGGCTTATTATACGTTGACCATTGCGTAGGTAACGTGGGCTGGCACCAGATGAACCATTGGGTTGATTTTTATGCTGATACCATGGGTTTCAGAAACATCCTGACCTTTGATGATAAAATGATCTCAACCGAGTATTCAGCCCTGATGAGCAAGGTTATGAGCAACGGAAACGGTTATGTAAAGTTCCCGATAAATGAACCGGCCGAGGGTAAAAAGAAATCGCAGATAGAGGAATACCTTGAATTTTATGAAGGCGAAGGCGTACAGCACATGGCCTTAGCTACGCATGATATTGTGAACACAG
This sequence comes from Mucilaginibacter mallensis, assembly GCF_900105165.1. NCBI lineage: Bacteria > Pseudomonadati > Bacteroidota > Sphingobacteriia > Sphingobacteriales > Sphingobacteriaceae > Mucilaginibacter > Mucilaginibacter mallensis. Next base: position 1,005,812 of record NZ_LT629740.1, on the reverse strand, counting down.
TTACTGAATTGCAAAGCAGAGGTGTGGAGTTTTTAACCGTGCCTACTACCTACTATGATGAGCTTACCGATCGCGTTGGCCACATTGATGAGGACCTGGGACCGCTAAAAGACCTGGGTATATTAGTCGACCGTGATGACGAAGGATATTTATTGCAGATCTTCACCAAACCGGTTGAGGACAGGCCTACTTTGTTCTTCGAGATCATTCAGCGCAAGGGTGCAAAATCATTCGGCGCGGGTAATTTTAAGGCTTTGTTTGAGGCGATTGAACGCGAACAAGACTTGAGGGGAAATCTTTAACCCCCTAACCTCCTAAAGGGGGAATAAATTTATCAAGCCGGGTTATGCCCGGCTTTTTTATTTAATTTTAGTTTATATGACTGTAGACGAAATTCTCAATCAGCTTAAACAAAAATCCAACTCTACCTACCATGCAGGCATGCTACGCTTTGGCGTTGATAATTCAAAAGCGTTGGGCGTACCCATCCCGCAGTTACGGAAGTTAGCCAAATCATTAAAAAAGAATCATCAACTAGCACTGAAGCTTTGGGATACCGGCATACATGAGGCACGTATACTGGCTTCAATGATTGATGACCCGGCCCTGGTTGCCCCTGTCCAAATGGACAGCTGGACCAACGATTTCTACTCATGGGACCTGTGCGACCAGGTTTGCGGTAACCTGTTCGACCGCACACCATTTGCCATTGAAAAGGCATTGTTTTATACCACCCATCAGGAAGAATATATTAAACGTGCCGGTTTTGTATTAATGGCCGAGTATGCGGTGCATAATAAAACAGCTGCTGATACCGTATTTATTGCCCTGCTGCCCGTTATTGAGCGTGAAGCCTGGGATGAACGCAACTTTGTTAAAAAAGCAGTTAACTGGGCATTAAGGCAAATTGGCAAACGAAATGAGTTATTACGCGCAGCATCTATTGCTTCGGCAGGGCGGATATTATTGCAGAATAGCAAAGCCGCCAAATGGATAGCTACAAATGCTTTGAAAGAATTAGTGAATGAATGATTTGAAAATTTGATGATTGGTTTGTGTGATTTAAATTTTCAAATCGGCACATCCTCAAATCTTCAAATTAATTACTTTTATCGTTTACTATCACAAAAACATCCTCATTATCTTTTTTCATGAGGTATTTTTCGCGGGCAAATTTTTCGAGTTTTGCCGGGTTGGAGGTAAGTTCGTCAAGGTCCTTGCTAACGGCGTCTGTTTGTTTAATATAAAAATCGCGCTCCTGTTTTAACTTGCTAAGCTGCTGATGGTATTGGTATTGCGAAAAAAGGTCGTTCTTATCAAAAAAGATCATCCACACTACAAAAGCCGCAGTAACCCAAAAAAACTTATTTTTAAAAAGGTATAAAAGGCGTTTCATATCACTATATCTATTTCACAATAAAATTAAAGCAAAAGTTCGGTAGCTGCAAGTGGTATTATTAACTTGTTAACAGTGGGTGTGGTTTTTCAAGTTCCCCTCTTGAGAGGGGTTAGGGGTGTGTTATTGAAGCGCTAATGCGGGCGTTTCCCTCCGGGTCGTGCTATCCGCTCATACTACACAGGCATTAAGCACAAGGCCGGTATCCGCTCCTATCACTAACGCAAAGCTTCGACGCGCTCCGTTGACTCACCCGGTCGTTGCTTCGCCCGACCACCCTCTCTGCCGCAAGCGGCAAAGAGGGTTATCAAACATATATTTCTTATTTAATCTCTTCTTCCGCCACGGCTATTACCGCCACGACTTCCGCCGCTCATGTTGCCGCTGTTGCTACTGCTCTTATTATTGTTACCACCACGACCACGGTCTTTATTACCAAAACCACGGCCTCTTTTTGGCGCGCCGCTACGGCCACCGCCGCCTGATTTGGCTGCTGCCTCGGCTTTAGCTACCATGCTTTGCGGGCTCATCGGGTAAGGATGTGCCTCGTTAACAGGTATCTGTTTTGCTATCAGCTTATGAATATCTTTCAGAAAATCAATTTCTTCGGCATCACAAAAAGAAAGCGCTATACCACTTGCACCTGCGCGACCTGTACGGCCAATCCTGTGTACGTAGGTTTCAGGTATGTTGGGCAGTTCGTAGTTTATAACATGGGTAAGCTCGTCAATATCAATACCGCGCGCAGCAATATCTGTAGCTATTAATACCCTTGTTGTACGGTTCTTAAAGTTTGATAAAGCCCGCTGACGTGCATTTTGCGATTTATTACCGTGGATAGCCTCGGCAGTAATGCCAACCTTCACAAGGTCCTTAACCACCTTATCCGCACCGTGTTTGGTACGTGTAAATACCAGCGCGGTTTTAATTTCCTTATCCTTTAATATATGGTTAAGTAAGGCTTTTTTATCGCCCTTATCTACATAATAAAGCTCCTGCTGAATGGTATCTGCAGTTGATGACACCGGTGTAACCTCAACCTTTTCAGGCCTGGTTAAAATGGTATTGGCCAGGTTCTGTATCTCGTTTGGCATAGTAGCCGAAAAGAACAGCGTTTGCCTTTTTGCGGGTACTTTGGCAATGATCTTTTTAACATCATTTACAAAGCCCATATCCAGCATACGGTCGGCTTCATCCAGTACCAGCATTTTAATATGATCAAGGTGAACATATTTCTGGTTCATCAGATCCAGTAAACGGCCCGGTGTTGCTACTAAAATATCAACGCCCCTGCGTAAACTATCAACCTGTGGATTTTGTGAAACACCACCGAAGACAACCAAATGCTTTAAGCCGGTATGTTTGCCATAAGCGGCAAAGCTTTCAGCAATTTGTATAGCCAGCTCGCGTGTTGGTGTTAAAATAAGGGCCTTAATGGTTTTTTGCTCTTTATGCTGCAGCCTGTCCTGGTACAATAACTGTAAAATAGGAATAGCGAAAGCGGCCGTTTTACCGGTACCAGTTTGCGCGCAGCCCAGCAAATCTTTATGCTGTAATATAATAGGGATGGATTGCTCCTGTATTGGCGTGGGTGTAGTATATCCCTCAGTTTTTAAAGCCCTGAGTATAGGCTCAATTAAATTTAAATTTTCGAATGACATGTAATGTTTTTATCTATTGTGCTAACGCGATTGCATAAGCGGATCTGAAGAGTTGTCGGTGATCAAAACCGTAAGCTAACGGGTATTGCCAGCAAAGATACGCTTTTATTTGGTAAGTAGGTGCAGGTGATAGCTTAAACGCTAAAGGTGAAAGGTTTATGACAATTTATTGAGGTGAAAGCTGAAAGGTAAAAGGCGAAAGCTTTAATTCTGTATCCCTCTTTGCGCGCAGCGGAGAGAGGGTCGACGAGTGAAACGACGACCGGGTGAGTTGTCGGGGCGCGTTTGTTTCTTCTCTGTATCTTCAATAATTCCTGAACCCGAATTTCTTGAATTAGAGAATTTATAGAATTCCGATAATTCTGTAATTCTGTAAATTCTGGTTCAGATACTTTGGGCGTTACCTACGGCCCGTGCTATCCGCTCATACTGCACAGGCCTTAATCACCAGGCTGGTATCCGCTGCTATCACTAACGCGAAACTTCGACGCGCTCCGCCGACTCACCCGGTCGTCGCTTCGCCCGACCACCCTCTCTTCGCCTGCGGCGGAAAGAGGGTAAAAAAAATACTTTTATTTACCCCTCTACAACCGCGCTCTCATCCTTATTCTCTTCCTTCTCCTTCTTCCCCGTTAAATAAGCATCTAGTAATATCAAGCCCATACCCGCCATTATCGACATATCGGCAACGTTGAATACTCCTGTTTGGAAGATCACAAAATCAATATGCATAAAATCAGTCACCGAGCCATGTACTATACGATCATACAAATTACCCACGCCACCGCCTATGATGAATATGATACCCACCAGCTTGTAATTGCTCATGTTGGGTTTGGTAAGGATGTACCATAAACCCCATGCAACAGCTATTAATGGCAATATCATCAGTACGATGTACCGAACAGGACCACCCAGCGAATCACCCAGACTTAAAAACGCGCCTGTGTTCTCCACCTTTTCCAGCGTTACGTGATTGGATATAAAGCCGATGACCTGGTACTCGGTCATGTGTTTGCGTACTATAGATTTTGAAACCTGGTCGCAGCCAATGTTTAGTGCAAGTATGAATAATATGATGGCCCCTCTCAGGATCTTGTTTGATTTCATGGGCGCAAATATAATATGATTGCCGGATTTTAAAATTCCCTTTTTGTCTGGACCATGATTTGCCTGATTAGAAGATTACATGATGACAGGCAATAAAATCAAGGCAATCCTCAAATCCTATAAATCATGGTTCAGACAACAAAAAAGCCCCGATGCCGGGGCTTTATATTTTCAATTAACTCAGTCAACCACTCACGTAATCAACCTAATCAACTATTTTAACTACTTTTTGTAAAACTTAAAATTCTTACCGATGAATTTTGCGTTTGAGCCTAATTCTTCCTCGATACGTAATAACTGGTTGTATTTAGCGATCCTGTCTGAACGTGAAGCTGAACCTGTTTTAATCTGACCGCAATTTAATGCTACTGCTAAATCAGCGATGGTTGAATCTTCAGTTTCGCCCGAACGGTGGCTCATTACTGAGGTGTAACCGTTAGTTTGTGCTAATGATACCGCGTTAATAGTTTCAGTTAATGAACCTATCTGGTTAACTTTTACAAGTATTGAGTTTGCAGTATCTTCGTCGATACCACGTTGTAAACGGGTTACATTGGTAACAAACAAATCATCACCTACTAACTGTACTCTATCGCCCAATTTATCGGTTAAAATTTTCCAGCCATCCCAGTCATCTTCAGCCATACCGTCTTCGATAGAAATGATAGGATATTTCGCTACTAATTCAGCAAGGTATTCAGCTTGTTCAGCGCTGGTACGGATAGCACCTTTTTCGCCTTCAAATTTAGTGTAATCGTATTTGCCATCTTTGTAAAACTCAGATGCAGCGCAATCAAATGCGATGAAAATATCTTCACCGGCTTTGTAACCTGCTTTTGCAATAGCTTGCAAAATGGTTTCAACACCATCTTCAGTACCATCAAAAGTTGGAGCAAAACCACCTTCGTCGCCTACTGCTGTTGAAAGTCCGCGGTCATGTAATATTTTTTTCAGGTTGTGGAACACTTCAGTACCCCACCTTAATGCTTCAGAAAATGAAGGAGCGCCAACCGGCATGATCATAAACTCCTGGAACGCGATAGGCGCATCAGAGTGTGAACCACCGTTAACGATGTTCATCATCGGGATCGGCAATGTGTTAGCGTTAACACCACCAATGTAGCGGTATAAAGGCTGACGGCTTTCTTCAGCAGCAGCTTTAGCAACTGCTAATGATACACCCAATATAGCGTTAGCGCCTAATTTACCTTTGTTTGGTGTGCCATCAAGGTCGATCATGATGCTGTCGATCAGGTTCTGATTGAACACATCAACACCCTGAAGTTCCTTTGCTATTATTTCATTTACATTTTCAACGGCCTTAAGTACGCCCTTGCCCATGTATACAGATTTATCGTTATCGCGCAATTCAACAGCCTCGTGAATACCCGTTGATGCTCCTGATGGAACAGCAGCACGGCCGAAGGCACCGTTTTCAGTTAATACATCTACTTCGATAGTAGGATTGCCGCGGGAATCTAATATCTGGCGGGCGTGGACATCAATTATTAAGCTCATTTTGTATAATTTAGATTAAAATTATACATAGTGTAAAAGGTACACTATGTTTTATTACTTTTCAAATATACAAATGAAATTAAAATATGCTGAAAATAAATAAAGTTTAACGTTAAATTAACGTGGAGAGTAAGTGATGCGACTAAACCAACGGCACAGCAGAAAGAATTATTTTTATAAAGTAGTTAAAAAAGCCAAAAGGCATTATTACAAAACGGTACTCCCATTTAATGGTGGTTGTAACAAAAAATCTCTCCAAGCCTCTACAAGTTCTTTAAATTCCAACAACGATAATGTTCCTAAAACATTTTTTCCATTGTTATCATAAAAATCTATTCCAAAAGGTGTAATAAATGCTATGTCTTCATTATTACTTACATCAGGATCTTTGATTAAATTAAAATCTCCATTAATAGCCAGAATTACATCATAGACTATCTCAGTCAAAATTTGAGGATTTTTAAAACGGCTTATAAAGCTAATATTGGGATCATTTACTGTTGAGGATGCTCTTTTGTATGTTTTTCCGTCAGTAATATTATTATAAAACAATATACCTTTATCCTCTATAATTCCCATTTATTTATTGAATTTTTATCTGTGCTTTTGCCGGTGTAGAGTCGCGTACTCCCTATTAAGTAAGTACTAAATATACTGCTTTGGCTTACAGTTGCAAACTGTAACAATGCGCCACCACGAGCTGCAAGCTCGCGGGAGCATTTAGTAAATAGCCCACATCCTGAAAATCAAAAAAATCCAGTAAATTCTGGTTCCCCTACTCCCACTTAAACAACTTAACAGCAGCCGAGTAAACAATAACACCCCATATCAGCAGGATCAATAACTGGTGACCAACATCAAGCAAACTTGCGCCTTCAAAAGCTATTTTGCGCATGGCATCATTAAGGTAGGTTAATGGCAGCGCATTACAAACCGGCTGCAGCCACGTTGGGAAAACAGAGATACTAAAAAATGTACCCGACAGCAGGAACTGCGGCAAGGTGATAATATTAGCTATCGGCGGTACAGAGCTTTCATTTTTGGCTATACCCGATACCACAAAGCCAAAGCCCATAAAAATGACGACCCCGACGAACGAGAGCACCAGCATTTGCAGCACCGTGCTTATGCCATGTATCAGCGTAAAATCAAAAGCGTAGTGGCCTATCAGTATAATAAATAGCGCACCTATCAAAGCAAAGGTGATACGGGCCAATGCCTCGCCCAATACTATGCTGTACCTTTTTACCGGGGTAGCAAAAAAGCGTTTTATTACCAATGTGATACGCAAACTCAGGAACACGAATGCCGTACCAAAAACACCGGTACTTAATAATGAGAAGCCTAATTGACCGGGTAAGATAAAGTCGATGGTTTTGTATTCGCGGCCGGATACGGTTGTTTCCTTTAGTTCAGCAATTGCAGGTGGTTCATTACTGGTTAATTGGTTCATCCGGAAAAAGATAGTGCTTAATACCGATTTCAGGATGTTGTCCTTTTCTGCCGAGGCTTTGGTGTATTGCACATCAACAGTAAATGCAGGCTTAGATTTTGCAACCGATAATGGCGGGTATATCGTCCAGCCATCATGGTTTTTTTTGATATTTATAATAGCATCAATATGCCCTTTAGCCAGGTCGCTATTCATCTGGTCGATAGGTTGGTCGTTGATCAGGTGTATCACGCTTGATTTTGCAAGTGCCTGGTAAACCGGGTTCTGTGTATCGCTACCCTTTACCACACCCACATCAACACTAACGGCGCTGCCGCCAATAAAGCCGAACACCAATATAAATATCAGCGGGAATAACAGCGTAAACACCACCGACGACGGGCTGCGCACAATTGATCTGAAACTGGCTTTGGCAATGGCCAGGGTTGCTTTTGTATTACTATAATTATTATTTTGGTTCATTAGTTCATTAGTTCATTGGTATCAACTGCAGACCTTTTCAGTCATTTGTCATGGGTCATAATTGACTGCAACTGCTCATTGGCAACTGCAAACTCACTCCCCCTTCAGGGGGTCGGGGGGCTGTGCTTACCCTTCCCTCCACTCCTTGCCTGTCAGGTTAATAAAAACATCTTCCAGGTTGGCTAGCTTTACTTCTTTTTTACGTTCAAAGCCCGATGCTACCAGCTTGTCGATAAAATTATCGGGGGTATCGATATCTATAATACGGCCACCATCAACAAAAGCCACGCGGTCGCATAATATTTCGGCTTCATCCATGTAATGGGTAGTAATAACCACGGTAGTCCCGCTGTCGCGGATCTCGCGAATCAGGTCCCATAAATTACGCCTTGCCTGCGGATCGAGCCCTGTGGTAGGTTCATCCAAAAATATAATACGCGGGTCGTTTATTAAAGTAGTAGCGATAGAAAAACGTTGTTTTTGTCCGCCGGAAAGTTCTTTGTACTTGGCTTTAGCCTTATCGGTCAATGCCACTTTTGCCAGCATTTCCATAGGCGTTTTGTTGATACCGTACAGACCCGAGAACAACTCGATCAGTTCAGAAAGGTTCAGGTTTGGATAATATCCCGCGGCCTGCAGTTGTACACCGATGCGTTTTTTAATATTGTCGGGGTCCTTATCAACATCAAAGCCATCAACTATGATCTGGCCGGATGTTTTATCGCGCAGGGTTTCAATGATCTCTAAAGTAGTGGTTTTACCCGCCCCGTTAGGGCCAAGCAAACCGAAGATCTCGCCCTCATAAACCTCAAAGCTAATGTCCTTTACGGCATTAAAATCGCCGTAATTTTTTACCAGGTTATTTACGGTAATAATGGGTTGTTTTGCCATGGCGCAAAAATGCGATACATTAATGATATAATTATAATTTTTTGATTTGAATGACAGAAATATTACTGCCTTGCCTAAATCCCTCTTATTATGCCCCTCTCCTTTAGAGAGGGGGTTGGGGTGAGGCTATATATATGATACTCGTCCGTAAGTAACGGACCAGCGCTTATTTTACCAGGTGACCTAAAGTTGCAATAACTGCATGTGCCTGTGCTATAGCATGTATTGCCAAATTTATAAGGTGTATTGTAAGTAACTTTTCCATTGTGTGAGTGATTTGATACATCAAAAATGCACACAGAACAGCGCTACAACCAGTGGTTTTTGGGGAATCCGGCCAAAATCCCGGTAAATGGCGGTAAAATGCCGACGAATGGGGTAAAACAAAATTTCACCGTCATCCTGAACTTGTTTCAGGATCCCGCAAGTGAGGTGATCAGCATAAAATCGACCTGGCATGTGAGGTGCTGAAACAAGTTCAGCATGACTTGGTTTATGATGAATTATATATCTTTATCATATTATCATCTAAAACAACATGAAAAAACTTCTTATATATTCTCTTTGCATAATCGCCTTATCGGCATGTCATACAAAAAGCACTCAGCCAAAAGTTGATTCAACGGCAGTATATAAAGTACCCGATGAGGCAGCTATTAAAAAGGCTGTTGATAATGCATATCATTCCATCTGCTTTAATACAGGAGAGTTACCCCGTTATGCAGAGATCAAGGAAGCTTTTATTCCACAGGCACAGTTGATCAATTTTCGTACAGCAGATAGTGCACAGGTAACCAACATCAACCAGTTTATTTACCTGTACCGTACATTTATTGAAACAGGCCACATACATTATTTTTACGAAAAAGAGTTGTTCGGCAAAACAGAGCAATTTGGTAACATAGCCAGCCGTACCAGTACTTATGCAACTTATCTTAATCACCCGGATAGTTTGGCTGAGCGAGGCGTGAATAGTTTTCAGCTTATTAAAACTAAAGCCGGCTGGAAAGTTTCAAGTATTATTTGGGATGTGGAGAAACCGGGGTTGAAGATACCGGGGTATTATTTGGGGAAATAAATATACCTTTTACTGGCTTTAAGACCTGCTTGTTGAGTCGCGAGGTATCGCTCATTGCCGCTAGGGCTACTACTTTTGTCTTGATACAAAAGGTAGCAAAAAATCAAGTCATTAGAAATGCTTCTTTGCCGCACTGGCCTTTGCGCTGCAAATCAGGCAAAACCTGAGCTGCTATATTTTTACCCGGCTGTCGCTACGCTCTGGGCTTTTGCGCTTCTGTAAAAATCTGCTATGCCCTGCCGCCCACAAGGCCACCATCGTTTTACCTGATTTCGCCCGAAGCTGTTCTACTGACGGGGGAAGGGAAAAGAACTAGATTAAACGGATCAAAAGAGCGTAGGCCTCTGACAACAAGGGCGGGCCAGCGTAGAGGCGGGAATGCCGGTTTAGCTTTTTGGGTGATGTGAGGCACGAAGGTGCCGAACAGCGAAAAAAGCGTAAAGAACCGGCAGGGCGGGTGGAAGCATCCTTGTTGTCTTGACTTTTTGGTTCTTTTGTGTCAAGACAAAAGAACTAGCCTCCGCGGCAATGAGCGGCTTCACATGATATTTAAACCTACAAAGTTTGCTCTGTACAGTCGGGATTGCTTCGTTCCTCGCAATGACGGTTGGAGAGAAAACGACAAAGGGCCGGATAAAATCCTGCCCTTTGTCGTTTTAGTATGATATCTCTTAATTCATCAACTTAATAAAATCATCAAACAAATACCTGCTATCATGCGGGCCGGGTGATGATTCAGGGTGATATTGTACCGAGAATGCTTTTTTATCCTTTACCCTGATACCTTCAATAGATTGATCATTCAGGTTTACGTGGGTGATCTCCACTTTATCTGATGCCCTTACAGCTTCAGGTACTACACCAAAACCGTGGTTTTGCGAGGTAACTTCGCAATGGTTGATAATAATATTTTTAACCGGGTGGTTCAGTCCGCGGTGACCATTAAACATTTTTTTGGTTGGGATGTCATTAGCCAAAGCCAATAACTGATGACCTAAACAGATCCCGAACATTGGTTTATCAGCAGCTAATATTTCCTTTACAGTTTCAATAGCGTAAGGCATTGCAGATGGATCGCCGGGACCGTTCGAGATAAAATACCCTGATGGCGCGAAATCCTTTTCCATTTCTTCGAAAGTGGTTTTTGCTGGATAAACCTTTGCATAAACATCACGGTCGTCAAAATTGCGGAGGATGTTTTTCTTTACACCCAGATCAAGCACCGCTACACGGTATTTGGCGCTTTCATCACCAAAAGTATAGGTTTCGGTAGTTGATACCTGCGATGATAATTCCAAGCCATCCATTGAAGGTACTTCAGCCAATTTAGCTTTCAATTCTTCCAAATCAAGTATTTCAGATGAGATGATGGCGTTCATGGCGCCTTTATCACGTATGTGGCGCACCAGTTGGCGGGTATCAATATCGCTAATACCTACAATGTTTTGCTCCTGGAAATAATCCTGTATGCTTTCGTTAGCCTGTTTGCGGCTGTAGGTAATATTATAATTCTTACAAACCAGCCCGGCAATCTGTATCTGGCTCGATTCAACCTCAGCATCAGCAATACCATAGTTGCCTATGTGCGCGTTGGTGGCTACCATTATCTGCCCGAAGTACGATGGGTCAGTAAATATCTCCTGATAACCGGTCATGCCGGTATTAAAGCAGATCTCGCCGGTAGTAGTACCGATCTTTCCGGCAGCTTTGCCATAAAATACAGTTCCGTCAGCCAGTAATAATACTGCCGGTAATTTGGTGAAGTAAGTCATTTGCGAAAAAAATAGAATGATTATTGGGTTGGTTAGCCTGGTAACAAGCTCCCTTAAAACAGGTTGCAGAATTGAAGTAAGAAACCTCTTGATTCACGCCGCAAAGGTAAAAGATTATTTCGGATTTTGGAAGTGGGATTTGGGATTTTTGTAATGAGAGTGTAGAAAACAATAATTAATTATTGCGCAGGCAATTCTATAAATTTCTCGTTTATACCTATTTGCCAAAAAATACTTGTGAGGTAATCTTTTAATCTTTTGTTTGTTAAAACTATTGAAAGAGGGACATACATCACAAAAAATACAGCCATGAAACTTAAAGCTGAAATTGTAAACCAGTCAACAACTATGGAATTATAAGTTAATGACGGCCATTTTAATAAAGTAAAGCCGAGCAGTGTACCAAACAAGCCCAAAATAGCCGGTAAAAATATTGCATCAGTTCGCAATTTTGACTTTGCGAATATTTGAGACCCTTTTTTTTCATTATTTGAAAGTTCCATCAAAATTGAACCACCTACAAAACTTCCAAACCTGTAAACTTCATAAACCGAAATTCTGTCACCATTAATTGAAATTTCTTTGAAATCAGGAAATTTATATAAGGATAAGAAGCCTGTATTTTGGCGGGCTTCAGCAATTTTTTGTTTTAAAGCATTAAGTATTTCTTCTTTCGGAACTTTGGTTTCAAGATAATATGATTTATTAAAGCGATCTGCCCAGGCCATAGGTAAAGATAAGGATTGCCTGATCAATTATATAATCCGGAGTTAAATCGGATTTTTTTGTAATGAAAGCGTAAAACTGGGGGTAATGGTAATAAACGCGCTCCGTTTGACTCACCCCGACTACGCTGCGCTGGTCGGGGTGAGTCAAACGGAGCGCGTTCCTCCACCCAGCCCCCCCAAACTTAGGGGGAGGTGTCGACGAAGGAGACGAAGGGGGTAAAACGGAGCGCGTTGAAGTTCAGTGTTAGGGATGGTAAGGGTTTAGCCCGACGAAGGAGGGCCGGAGCGAAGCGCAGCCCTGAACAGCCCGGGCCGCAGGTAACACCCAAAAGAATAGTGATTAGAGAGCAGTTGATTAGTGAGTAGTTAGAACTACTCATGTAATAATTACTACTTCGTTCCTCAGCATGACAAATCAAAAATAAATCCGAAATCGAAATTCCGAATTCCGAAATCAAAAATACTACCTTTGTACCCCATATAACAAACACCATGTCGGTACATAAAGAAGTTAAACGGATAACTACCCATACTTTGCAGGAGATGAAGAACAGCGGCGAGAAAATAGCTATGCTTACCGCTTATGACTACTCCATGGCAACCATTGTTGATGATGCAGGTATGGATATAATTTTGGTGGGCGATTCGGCCTCAAATGTAATGGCCGGGCATGAGACTACGCTGCCTATCACGCTCGATCAGATGATCTATCATGCTTCATCAGTAGTGCGGGCGGTTAAGCGCGCGTTAGTGGTGGTTGATCTGCCATTTGGCTCGTACCAGGGTAATTCCAAGGAAGCCTTGAGTTCAGCAATACGCATTATGAAGGAAGCCGGAGCGCATGCCGTAAAAATTGAGGGCGGCGTTGAAATTGCTGAATCAGTAAGTCGAATTTTAACAGCGGGTATCCCGGTAATGGGGCATTTGGGCTTAACACCACAATCCATCTATAAATTTGGTACTTATACAGTACGTGCAAAGCATGAGGCCGAAGCTAAGAAACTAAAAGAAGATGCCCTGAAACTACAGGAACTGGGCTGCTTTGGTATAGTGCTGGAGAAGATCCCTGCCAAACTTGCACACGAAGTAAGCGAAAGCCTGAGCATACCTACTATAGGTATAGGCGCAGGCCAGCATTGCGACGGCCAGGTTTTGGTAATACACGATATGCTGGGTATTAACAAGGGCTTTAAACCACGCTTTTTACGTCAGTACGCCTCATTATATGATGTGATGAACGGTGCTATTAAGAATTACGTGAGCGATGTAAAGGCAAAAGAATTCCCTAACGAAAAGGAGCAGTATTAGCCCCCAGCCCCTAAAGGGGAGCAATTTAACTTACGGAACTCCCGACTTACTGACTTTCTGACTAAAAAAATGGCCAAACCCGAATTTAAATATACCAATTACGATATAACCGACAGCGATGTGCTGTATGAGGATAACCACCTTATTGCCATAAACAAGCGGGCGGGCGATATTGTGCAGGTTGATGATACCGGGGATGAATCGTTAGAGGATAAGGTTAAAAAATACATCGCCAAAAAATACAGTAAACCCAATGGCGCGTTTTTGGGTGTGGTACACCGGTTGGACAGGCCGGTAAGCGGTGTAATACTCTTCGCCAAAACCAGCAAGGCTTTGGAACGTATAAACCAGATGTTCAAGGCCCGCGAAATGCATAAAACTTATTATGCCGTGGTGCGCAACAAACCACAACCAACCACAGGTACACTGGTACACTGGCTTATTAAAAACCCGCAGAAAAACGTAACCAAGGCCCACGACCGTGAAGTTGTTGGCAGCTTGCGATCGGAACTTAACTACAAACAGGTTGCCGAGCTCAACGGCTACTATTTAATTGAGGTTGATCCTATAACCGGTCGCCCGCACCAGATCCGGGTACAGCTATCCACATTGGGCTGCCCCATTGTTGGTGATAACAAATACGGCTATCCGCGTGGCAGTTTGCGTAAAAGCATCTGTTTGCATGCCCGCCGGTTACAGTTTATTCATCCTATAAAAAAGGAACCTATACTCATTACTGCTCCGGTGCCTAAAGATGGCTTTTGGGAGAAGTTTGAGGGAATGATGGGGTGAGGATGTGCAGATATGCAAATGTGCGGATGAAAAAAGGAGGTGTCATGCTGCGTAGTCGAAGCGTGAGCTAAGGCCTCCATACTAATCCATCAGAATTGTCATCCTGAGCGATAGCGAATGGATCTTCTTCGCCATGTAATTCGCCGACTTAGCAATTGTATAAGATCCATTCGCTATCGCTCAGGATGACAATGGTAAAAAGAAAATATCCTTACAACCCCAGCACCTGCCTCCAAATCCTTTCATCCACCAAAACACCATCTTTCAAACTTTTCTCCCGTGTTCGTAAAGTATTTTCTCCCGGATAGGAAATTGAGCCACCCTCCTTTTCTGGTCTGCTGGTTTTGGTATAGCTGATTATTTCTTCAATAATATGTTCGGCATAGGCATCATCCTGCGGTTTTATGCAGATGAATACCTGCGACACACCTGTCTCCTTCTCCTCTTGTGTTATAGCAGCGGTTGACCTGCCACCGCTCAGCACACTTGCCAGCAGATCAAGCACTAATGATAATCCCGAGCCTTTCCAAAAACCAATAGGCAACAATCTTTTTGATTCAAGTATAGTTGTGGCATCGGTACTTAAATTACCGGCAGCATCATAGCCGCCGGGTAATGGCAGCTGCTCATTGTTCGATTGATATTGCCGAAGCTTACCCACCGAATACTGCGAAATAGCCATATCCAGTACCACATGCCCCCCTTTTCTCGGCACTGCAATAACCAGCGGGTTATTCCCCAATCGCGGATCAATACCATCCCAGGGCGGCAAATTGGCAATGGTGTTTGTAAAGCAAATACCAATAAGCCCGGCATCGGCCGCTTGCCAGCCATAGGTACCGCCGCGCATCCAGTGATTGGTGTTTTTAAGGGCTATGCAGCCTATCCCGTTTTCCTTTGCCAATTCAATGGCACGGCTCATACAGATTTGCGCATTCAGCATACCTGGCCCAAGGTTACCGTTCCATTGTTCAAGCGCGCCAAGGGCATTTTCCTTTATAGGTTGGGCTTCAACCTTAATTAATCCGTCTTTTACAAACTGTACAAAAACCGGGAAACGGTTTAAGCCATGTGTATAAACCCCATCCCTGCTGTTCTCCGCAAAAATAGTAGCGCATTGCGCCGCTTTATCTGCGTTAAAATCCAGTGATAACAGTATCCGCTCAAATTCAGATCTTAATTTTTCAAAAGGTACTCTCATTGGGTTCAAAGTTTAAAGTCGAAAGCTCTGTTTGTGTTTGGGCACATATATAATTATTATATATTAATTCCCCTTTCCTGCGAATCATAAAATCATGTGTAATAATTAACGTGTAAAACAGTTATAATTACCTGCCTGCAATTTTTTACTTTTGCTGATATTTTTTTTGAATGAAAAATAAGATCCTCTTTCTATTCCTACCGCTCCTGATCATTATCAGCATGGGTATAAATTCCTGCAAAAAGGATTCCCAGATCTCATCAATACAAACACTTTTTACAAACGGCACCTGGCAACTGGCATCAGAGGTTCAATTTAACTACCTTGGCAGCAACCAGTTACCAACCGATACACTAAATACTACCTGCGATACCACACAGTTATTTACTTTCACCAATAACAACAGCTGCAGTTATACTAATTATGGTTGTGTTGATCAATCTTCGACAGGAAGCTGGTCATTATCAAGCGATGCGCTTTATTTAATGACTAACCTTAGTTTTAAACAAGCCGGTGATACCACCACAGTTAAACCATTTACCTACTGTAAAATAGTAAACCTTGGTCAATACTCCATGGTATTGCAAACTGGTGATATATCGGTATACCCTTCACCAACTACAAGAATAAAGATTTACCAGTATGGTTTTGTACGCCAGAAAATAAAAGCGAGCAATTAAAAACAAACTGGTTTGTAACTAGGGATATTTAGGATGAAAATTTTATATTTGGATGGATATAAATATTGATCTGTCATTTTGAAAAAAAGAATAGCCATTTTTGCTTCAGGTTCCGGATCAAACGCCCAAAAGATTATGGAGCATTTTAAGCGCAGTTCCGAAGCGGAAGTTGTGCTTATACTTACCAATAACCCGCAGGCCTATGTATTGCAGCGTGCCGATAATTTTGAGGTACCCTCGCATATATTCACCCGCCATGAGTTTTACCAAACCGATGATGTAATTAAACTGCTGAAAAATCTGCAGGTTGATCTCATTGTGCTTGCAGGCTTCCTGTGGCTGGTACCCGTACCGCTGTTAAAAGCATTCCCTAACCGCATTATTAACCTGCACCCTGCCCTGCTGCCCAAATATGGTGGCGCAGGCATGTATGGCGATCATGTGCATAAAGCCATCCTGGCCAATAAGGAAGAAGAATCAGGCATTACCATACATTTTGTAAATGCTGAATTTGACGAAGGCGAGATCATCCACCAATCCAAGTTCCGCATCGACCCGGATGACACGCTGGAGATGATCAAATTTAAAGGTCAGCAGTTGGAGCATCAGCATTTTCCGAGAGTGGTGGAGAATCTTCTTAAAAAAATGAAGAGCTAAAAATCATGCGTCATTGCGAGGAACGAAGCAATCTTTAGGCTATACAGAGCCTTTTGCTTATCTATTGAGTCGCTTGGTATCGCTCATAGCCGCTAAGGCCTATTTGTTTTTCGCAAGTTGTTTGTTTTTTAAGGTGCTCAAGAGGGCTTCGCCGTATTGTCTTGATACAAAAGAAACAAAAACCGACCGGAGGGAGCTCATGAATACCATTGAAAAACAAATAACAGATGAATAAATCAAGTCAGCAGAAATGCTTCTTTGCCGCACAAGGCCACTGCCCTGCAAACCAGGCAAAACCTGGGCTGCTATATTTTTACCCTGCTGTCGCTACGCGCTTTGCCTTTGCCCTTCTGTAAAAATCTGCTATGCCCTGCCATTACGCACAAGGCCACCATCGTTTTGCCTGATTTCACCCGAAGCTGTTCTACTGACGAGGAAGATAAAGTACTAATCTCCATTTTGTCATTGCGAGCGCTAACGTGGCAACCTCATCGCATGCATATATTAAACGCGAAGAGGTTGCTTCGTCGTTCCTCCTCGCAATGACATTTTTAAATAAGTGCGCATTTAAAAAAAGCGTGGACCCCGACAACAAGGGCGGGCCAGCGTGGAGGCGGGAATGCCGGTTTAGCTTTTTGGGTGATGTGAAGGTACGAAGTACCGAACAGCGAAAAAAGCGTGAAGAACCGGCAGGGAGCGAGGGAAGCATCCTTGTTGTCTTGATTTTTTTGGTTACTTTTTGTATCAAGACAAAAAGTAACTTCTTAGCGAAAAGCGATACCATGCGATAGGTAACCAGCTTGTATGTCCGCTCTGCACAGTCGGGGATTGCTTCGTCCCTCCGCAATGACGCACGGAGCTTGAGTATGATGCACCAAATAAAAAACCTGCATTCTGACTCTCAATCGATAACATCAAAAAAAATAATTATTAATGATTAATCTCTAATCCCTAATTCCTACCTTTGCGGCTCAAAAAATTCATTGCTAATGAGCCAGTCTGTTCAAATAAAAAACGCGCTAATTTCTGTTTACTATAAAGACAACCTTGAGCCTATAATTCACGAGTTAAACCGCCTGGGTGTAAAAATATATACAACCGGTGGTACCGAAACTTTTATACGCTCACTTGGGGTTGATGTAATTGCTGTTGAGGACCTTACCTCTTACCCGTCCATATTAGGTGGCCGTGTAAAAACCCTGCACCCTAAGGTGTTCGGCGGTATACTGGCACGCAGAAATTTTGATAGCGATGAGCAGCAATTAGCGCAATACGAGATCCCGGAAATTGACCTGGTGATCGTTGATCTTTATCCGTTTGAGGAAACTGTAAAATCAGGCGCTGGCGCCGATGATGTGATCGAAAAGATCGACATCGGTGGTATCTCCCTTATCCGCGCAGCGGCTAAAAACTTCAAAGATGTGGTTATCGTGGCATCAAAAGATGATTACGGTCAACTGGAGAACCTGCTTACCACACAAGCCGGTACCACAACCTTAGATCAGCGCCGTACCTTCGCTCAAAAAGCATTCAACATTTCATCAAACTATGATACCGCCATCTTCCAGTATTTTAACCAGGAAGAACCAATGCCGGTATTTAAACAAAGCATACAAACCAGCCAGATTCTGCGTTACGGCGAAAACCCGCATCAAAAAGGTGTTTTCTACGGTAACCTTGACGCTATGTTCACCAAACTGAATGGTAAGGAATTATCATACAACAACCTGGTTGATGTTGATGCCGCTGTTGCCCTTATTGATGAATTTACCGAACCAACCATCGCCATATTAAAACATACCAATGCTTGCGGTATCGCTTCGCGCTCTTTTATTAAAGAAGCATGGATGGATGCGCTTGCCTGCGACCCAGTATCAGCCTTCGGTGGTGTTATCATCGCTAACGACGAGATCAATGCTGAAACAGCAACTGAGATAGACAAGATATTTTACGAGGTATTAATTGCACCTGCTTACACCGATGAGGCTGTTAAGATTTTACAGGGCAAGAAAAACCGTATCATCCTGATCCGCCAGCCGGTTGAATTACCTGTTAAACAGTTTAAGACACTATTAAATGGTGTTATTGAACAAGATAAAGACGCGGTTATCGAAGGTCCGGCTCAAATGACAACTGCTACTACAAAACAGCCAACTGAGCAGGAATTGAAAGATCTTTTCTTTGCTAACAAAGTGGTTAAGCATACCAAATCAAACACTATCGTATTCGCCAAAAACAGTCAGCTGATGGCAAGTGGCGTGGGTCAAACTTCAAGGGTTGATTCATTAAAACAAGCCATTGTAAAAGCGGAAAGCTTTGGTTTTGATTTAAAAGGAGCGGTTATGGCATCTGATGCTTTCTTCCCGTTCCCGGATTGTGCCGAGATTGCTGCTGATGCAGGTATTACTGCTATTTTACAACCCGGCGGATCAATCAAGGACCAGGATTCCATCAACATGAGCAATGAAAAAGGCATAGCGATGGTTACTACCGGTGTACGCCATTTTAAACATTAATTTTGCCGATTAGTTAAGTGGTTGATTGTGTGACCGGGTTATTTTAATTAACTTATGCAACATAATCAACCTAAGTCAACTTAATCAACTAATCAATTACACGACAACAATAAATTTGATATTTTAACGCTTAATTACATTATTAATTAATTTTTTTAAGTGTATTTTTATCAACTTTGCAAATTATTTGAAGCAAACTACAAATGGGTTTATTTAATTTTTTTACGCAAGAAATTGCCATTGACTTAGGTACCGCAAATACCCTCATCATACATAACGATAAAGTAGTTGTCGATGAACCATCGATAGTAGCTTTTGATCGTACAACAAACAAAGTTATTGCCATTGGGCGCCAGGCCATGCAAATGGAAGGTAAAACCCACGACAATATCCGTACCGTTCGCCCGCTTAAAGATGGTGTAATTGCCGACTTTAACGCTGCCGAACACATGATACGCGGCATGATAAAAATGATCAACCCTGGTAAGGGCTGGTTTTTCCCGTCGCTGCGTATGGTGATCTGTATACCATCGGGTATTACCGAGGTGGAGAAGCGTGCTGTACGTGACAGCGCCGAAATTGCAGGAGCCAAAGAGGTTTACTTAATACATGAGCCAATGGCTGCCGCGGTAGGTATTGGTATTGATGTGGAAGAGCCTATGGGCAACATGATCATTGATATTGGTGGTGGTACTACCGAGATCGCGGTTATCGCGTTATCAGGTATCGTGTGCGACCAGTCTATCCGTGTTGCGGGTGATAATTTCGACTCTGATATTGTACAATACATTCGTCGCCAGCATAACATCATGATCGGCGACCGTACTGCTGAGAAGATAAAAATTGAGGTTGGCGCGGCATTGCCTGAACTGGCAGATCCACCGGCTGATTTTGCCGTACAGGGTCGTGATTTGATGACCGGTGTACCAAAGCAGATCATGGTATCTTATACCGAGATTGCACATTGTTTAGATAAATCTATCTCTAAAATAGAAGAAGCGATATTAAAGGCGCTGGAAATTACCCCGCCGGAGCTTTCGGCTGATATTTACCAAACCGGTATTTACTTAACTGGTGGTGGCGCATTACTGCGTGGCCTTGATAAACGTGTGGCATCAAAAACCAAACTACCCGTTCACGTTGCCGAAGATCCGCTTCGCGCCGTAGTACGTGGTACAGGTACCGCTTTGAAAAATATTGGTAATTTTAAATTCTTAATGCAATAGTTTTGTGAGTGGTGAGTAGTGAGTGGTGAGTGGATAGCACGTTTAAGGTTGTTTTCCAATCATCATAAACCACTCACTACTCACCATTCACCATTCACCTACTAAAAAATGCGTAATCTTTTAATCTTCATTACTAAGTACAACGCATTTTTTTTATTCCTTATTTTTGAGATAAGCGCGCTCATTATCTACGTTAAATACAACGCCTTTCAAAAAGCCTCTTTTATTAACAGCTCTAATGAGGTTACCGGCAAATTGTACACCCAGGTTAATGGCTTATATGAGTATATGTCGTTAAAAGCAGTGAATGATAGCCTGGCCCATGAAAATGCCAATTTGCGCAATCAGCTTAAATCATCATTCTATATTGATACTATAGCCAAACACAAGGTATCTGATACGGTGTTTAAAAAACAGTATGAATACATAACTGCTAAGGTGATCAACAATTCATTTAACCGTGCTTATAACTACATCACCATAAACCGTGGCAGTTTGGATGGTATTGCTGTGGGTATGGGTGTTATCAGCAGCACGGGCATTGTTGGCAAAGTGGTAAATGTTACGCCGCACATGGCCAATGTACAATCCATGCTGAACAAGTATAGCCGCTTCAGTGTTATGCTGGCTAATAACAAGGAAATAGGATCGATACAATGGACGGATGACCTCGATCCACATAAGGGTGTCTTGGTTGATGTAAGTACTAACGCCCAGCCAAAAATTAGCGAAGCTGTATTAACATCGGGCTACTCATTGTTTCCTGAAGGGATAATGGTTGGCAGGGTTAGTAACCTGCGCACTAAAGGCGGGGGTATGGAAATAACACTTGCTGTTGATTTCAGCAAATTACAATACGTAAACGTAGTAGATAACAAATTTCAAAAAGAGCAGGACGACATAGAAACACTGCAAAAAAAGGATGATCAGGACAATACTCGTTAATTTTATCCGGTTTGTATTACTGGTGTTTATACAGGTGTTTTTGTTAAAAAATATCACCCTGTATAACCTGGCTACGCCTTACCTGTACATTTTGTTCATCATGCTGCTGCCCTTTGATACGCCAAACTTATTACTGTTTGTATTGGCGTTTGTAATGGGCCTAACTATTGATGCTTTTTATGATACCCCGGGCCTGCACGCTGCAGCTTGCGTGGTACTGGCATTGGTACGTATATTATTCATCAGCATAACGGTACAAAAAGAAGGCTTTGATAACGAGCCCGAACCCACCCTGAGCATTATGGGTTTCAGGTGGTTTTTTACATACGCATTAACCCTTACCCTATTTCATCACTTTTTCCTTTTCAACCTTGAAGTTTTTCGCATTTCTGACATACAATATACACTAAGCCGCTTTGTTTTAAGCTCTTTATTTACCGTATTTTTAATGTTGGTTATAGGCTTGTTATTTTTCAGGAAGAAAGAACGTAAATGAATACTTTTTTTGTACGGCGGTATGTCATCGCAGGGATTTTTATTACTATCATACTTATTCTACTTGCCAAGCTGTTTTATATACAGATAATTGACAAGCAGTACAGCATTTACGCCACCAAAAACGTACTCAGGCAAATTAAGATCTATCCCGCCCGCGGACCGATCCTCGACCGTAATAACAAAGTGCTGGTACAAAACCAGGCTTTTTATGATATTATGGTAACCCCCAAACAGGTAAAACCATTTGATACGCTTGAATTCTGTAAACTACTGGACATCACCAAAGATGATTTTGACGTTGCCTTTGAAAAGGCGAAAAAATACTACCCTAACCAGGCATCACCCCTGGTAAAACAATTAACGGTTGAAAAATATGCCTCTATACAGGAAAGGCTTTCTGAATTTCCCGGCTTTGAGGCAATTACCCGCTACCTGCGTTTTTACCCTGATTCAGTTGCCGCACAGTTCCTGGGGTATATTGGAGAGGTGAATGACGATCAGATCAAACGCTCACACGGCAATTATCATCAGGGCGACTATATCGGCATCACCGGTGTAGAAAAATCATACGAGGATGTTTTAAGGGGGCAAGTGGGCATAAAAAACATGGTGTACGACTCGCACAACAGGCCAAAGGGCAGCTATATGAACGGCGCACTTGATACGCCTGCAGTGGCCGGCGAACGGCTTACATCATCGCTTGATATGACCATACAAAAGCTTGGTGAACAATTGATGCAAAATAAAGTAGGCAGTATTATAGCTATTGAGCCATCAACCGGCGAAATATTGTGCTTTGTAAGCAGCCCAACTTATGACCCTAACCTGATGGTAGGCCGTGAACGTGGTAATAACGCCGCCAAGATGTATAAAGACCCATATACGCCGTTTTTAATACGGCCAATACAGGCATATTACCCACCGGGTTCATCATTTAAACCGTTGAACGCGTTAATTGCTTTACAAGCCGGACTTATAACCCCAGAAACTTCCTATTACTGTACCGGCGCCTACAAGGGCGGCCTTCCACGTTGCGATGAGCCCCATGGCCAATCAGACCTGGCACGGGCCATTGCCGTATCATGTAATACCTATTTTTCCAGCGTTTTCGAACGGCTGATGAATGTTAATGGCGCGAAGAATATTGACACAACTTTTGTCGACTGGCGCAAAAAAGTGAGTAGGTTTAGTTTTGGTGAAAGGCTGGATATTGATTTACCCAATGAAGGCCGGGGCTTTTTACCCACAGCACAGCTTTATAATAAAAAGTTTGGTGTTAACCACTGGCGCTCAAACTCCATACTTTCGCTGGCCATTGGTCAGGGTGAGTTGGAGGCAACCCCTTTGCAAATGGCTAATATTGAGTGTACCATTGCCAATCACGGCTTTTATTACAGGCCGCACCTTATTAAAGCCATTGGCGATAGAAAAATCACCAAAGCCGAATACACACAACGCAATTATGTAGGTATTGATGCGCAATACTTTGAGCCTGTAATTAACGGCATGCAACAGGTGGTTGAAAGTGGAACGGCCCATAATTCGCAGATCCCGGGTATAGTAATGTGCGGTAAAACTGGTACAGCGCAAAACCCGCATGGTAAAAACCACTCGATATTTGTAGCTTTTGCACCAAGGGAAAATCCTAAGATCGCTATCGCCGTAGTTGTTGAAAATGCCGGGCAGGGCGCATGGTATGCGGCTCCTATTGCCAGCTATATTGTTGAAAAATATTTAACAGATACCATTAAACGGTCAATGAGTGATTTTAACCGGATAAAGGACGCCAACTTAATGCCTGATCCTACCTTTTATTATTCTCAAATTAGAAAAGAAGCGGCAAGGGACAGCATTAGAAAGGCAAAGGCAGATAGTATCCGTAAAAGAGGTACCATAAAAAGTGTCGCCACAAAAAAGCGTAATGATAATAGGATAGCAGTTTTAACATCAGCCATAAAAGGGAAGGAAAATGAATAATCCGCAACGCAGTTTCTTTTTTAATGTCGACTGGATCACGGTGTTTCTTTACCTGGCGCTATGCACTATCGGCTTGCTTAATATCCATTCTGCGGCATATAACCCAAAATACCCAAGCCTATTTAGTATGACTACCGATTATGGCAAGCAGTTCATCTATATAAATATAGGTATCATATTAGGTATATTTATTTTACTGCTGGAGAGTAGATTGATAACCGCGCTCGCACCGGCATTTTATGGCGTAACAACATTATTATTAATACTAGTACTGGTGGTTGGCCGTAATGTTGGCGGTAACCAGGCATGGATCTCTTTAGGCGGAGGCTTCAGGCTACAGCCATCGGAGTTTGCCAAGTTTAGTACCTGCTTAATGCTGGCGCGATATTTAAGCGGCACCAATATAAAAGTATCTGATTTTAAATCGTTCCTGATGGCAGCGGGCATCATACTTTTCCCAATGGCGCTCATCATGTTGCAGCCCGATGCCGGTTCAACCCTGGTATTTAGCTGCCTTATATTTGTTTTATACCGCGAGGGCTTATCACCCTACTTCCTGATACTGGAGGGCTTGTTTATCACCCTGTTTGTATTAACTATAAAGTTCAATAATCTCACATATATAGTGGTAGCGCTAGTTATTATAGCGGCAATAATTATATTTTTTGTTAAGCGAAACCGCAAGCTGGTATCAACCATATTAGTTGGCCTTTGTATAACGGTGGCTTTTGTTTTCAGCGTTAAATTTCTTTATAACGATGTATTAAAACCGCATCAAAAAGTACGTATTGATATTGTTTTAGGCATTACATCCGATCTGAAAGGCAAAGGTTATAATGTAAATCAATCCAAAATAGCCATAGGTTCGGGCAAGCTTTGGGGCAAGGGCTATATGCAGGGTACGCAAACCAAATACTCATTTGTACCCGAGCAAAGTACCGACTTTATTTTCTGTACAATTGGCGAGGAATGGGGTTTTGCAGGCTCAGTAGTAGTTTTAGGATTGTACCTATTTTTAGTACTCCGCATTATTCGTATTGCAGAAAGGCAACGATCGCCATTTTCACGCGTATATGCCTATGGCGCTGCCTCAGTTATATTCTTTCACGTGGTTATCAATATAGGCATGACCATCGGCATAGTGCCATCAATCGGCATACCGTTGCCATTCATCAGCTACGGAGGCTCATCATTAATAAGCTTTACATTACTGCTGTTTGTATTGATCAAACTCGACTCAAACCGGATGGGTATTGTTTACGCGTAACGGCGTTTTAACAAGGCATAAAGCTTTTCGGTAGTTTCAGGTTTGCTGTCCCAATTGTTTTTGGCCACGTAATTCTTTTTCAAAAAGGTGTCAGCCTCTTCAAGTGAGGTAAAGCGGTTTAATATTTCTATCGCTTCGCTATAAGCCAGGCTGTAGCCGTTAAACAGGTCCTTTATGTACAGCAGCTTATCATTAAGGTTAATGGCTTGTTTAAGGTCATCTATTTTTTGTGCGCCTATCTGCTCCGTAACATTCCCACTTTTGCTTGCAAGCTGTGCCGATATCCTTTCATTAATGGTCAGCACTTCCTCCTTTGCAAATTCTCTTTTTTGTGGGGCCGGACTTTCAAAAACAGGCTTTAGTTCTTCAATATGTGCTACCTCTAATGGTTTGGCAGCGGCAGGTGGCACATCAATTACTGGTTCTTCAATTATTGGCTCTTCAATATCATCTGGTGTAGGCGCAGTTTCATAACTCTCATCCTCATCACTCCAATCAGCCTCATCCAGTATTAACTCATGCCTTATGGTTTGAGACTCTTCACGTATGTATGAATAACTGTCTTTATCGCTGCCGGGTTCCAGGTCTATCTGTGGTACAGGTAAATCCCCAGCATGATTTATAACAGGCTGGTTTACCGAATGTACAAGCGGTTCAAAATATCTTGGCTCGGGGGTTGGTTCTGGCTCCGGTTCTTTAACGGGTATGTGCTCAACAACGGGTTCAGGGGCCTCAACCAAAGGCGGCCATTCTTCATCCGCTGTTATTTTTTCAATAACAGGCTCCGGGGCTTCAACTAATGGAGGCAGTTCTTCAGCAACAAATTTTATGGGCTCAACAATCGGTGGCTTCTCTTCAATAACAGGTTCCGGCGCTGGTACGGGCACCATTTTTGAGTTTAACTTATTGAGGATCACTACATGATCGGTTAAGAAATGTGAATTGGCTATAAATAGTTCCAATTCAAGTTCATTTAGCTGGCCGTCTATTGTTTTCAGGTATTCATATTGATCGCTTAACTCTTTTATAATTACGCCTATCTTTTTAAATACTTCTTGTTGCTTCATGGCTTCAATATTGAAAAATGCTACCCAAAAATAAGATTAAATTCTGATATTTGGCGCCTGTAAAAGTTCAACATGCAACACACCGAAGATGTTTTTAGAAGAAGAGGAGAAAGTGGCGGCAGCATTGAAGTTATCTGCGGTTCAATGTTCTCAGGCAAAACCGAAGAGCTTATGCGCAGGCTTAAGCGTGCCCGCATAGCCCGTTTAAGTGTTGAAATTTTTAGTCCGAAGGCCGATACCCGTTATAGTGATAACGCGCTGGTATCGCACAACTCAAACTCTATCCCATCCATGCCGGTGAGCAAGGCCTCATCCATACTATTACCGGGTAGCCAGGTACAGGTAGTGGGTATTGATGAAGCCCAGTTTTTTGACGATGAACTGCCTGAAGTTTGTAATGCATTAGCCAATAAAGGTGTACGTGTTATAATAGCCGGCCTCGATATGGATTTTCAGGGCAAACCATTCGGCCCCATGCCTGCCCTTATGGCAATTGCCGAATCAGTGACCAAGCTGCACGCGGTGTGTGTAAAATGCGGCAACCCGGCCCTGTACTCCTACCGGATCGTACCCGGCGATAGCCAGATATTACTGGGCGAAAAGGAAAGCTACGAACCCCGCTGCCGTATATGTTATAATACCTAATACTAAAAATTCAGGCCTGTAATAAATACTTGTTTATAAACATTAACCGTATAGCTTTTAGGAATATTTCGACTATAATTGATTATATTGGCTTCTGTTTTCCCCTATCTGTTAATTTAATCCATTAAAAAAGCCAAATCTTAAAACAAAAGGTATGGCAATTTATGTTAATAGGTAAAATCAGGTGCGATATAAACCCACAGGCTTTTAATAGAACACGGCTTACACTTTTATTACAATGCATTTATGGAAGGCACAATCAAAAAAATTCTGGTAATTGAGGATGATAAAGATATAAGGGATACCATCGTTTATATTTTAGAAGAAGAGCAATACGAGGTAATATCATCAGAGGATTCCAAAATTTTAAAATCAATAGACAGCATTAAGCCTGACCTGGTGCTGCTTGATAACTGGCTAACCGATTGGAAAAGCGACGCCAACGGACAGCAACTGAGTAAGGAACTAAAAACAAATCCTGCAACAAGCCATATACCGGTTATCATTATTTCGGCAGTAAGCAATATCAAAGAAATTGCCGAAGCCGGCCTTGCCAATGGCTACCTGCGCAAACCCTTTGACCTTACCGAACTGGTAGGCATAGTAAAAAGGCATCTGGATAAGTAATTCTTTTTTTTTCGAATATCCTTTCAAGATTAACTTCCGCTGGCCTCAAACACTATTGGACTACGTAGTAGCACTCGCAGATTCATCTTATCGCTGTGCATCAAACAGATATCTTATTCTGATTATTTATAAAATTTTTAAATACAAGGTTAAATTAATACTTTTACCTCCACAGTTTTAAACCAAAACATTTATAATTCTATAAAAGCCGCCTGATTAGCAGGCCGCTCTATATAGAATACATAAATAAGGCGTTATACATAAAACCAATTAACAAACAAGAATAGATTTTACGATTATGAAGAATGTTTACTTATTGCTAATGGGGCTTTTGCTCGTTAGCGTTAGTTCCTGTAAAAAAAGCTCCGTTTCCGGGAACGATACCGGAGGTGGGACAACAACTACAAACCCAACAGGTGTTGATGTACCCGCAGGTGATGGCGATGGGGTTACTTTTATTAACTCCGGCAAATCGGTAGTGTTTAACCTGTACGCGCCGGGGAAAAAATCGGTATCTGTAATAGGTGATTTTAACAACTGGACACCTACTGCCATGAAAAACTCAAAAGATGGCACACGCTGGTGGGTTGAGGTTGATAATATCGACCCTAACACTGAATACTCTTATCAGTATTATATTGATGGCTCACTTAAAGTAGCAGATCCATATAGCCATGAGATCCTTGATCCGGCTAATGATCCGGCTATAAATACGCCTAACGTTGTATATCCAAATTTAAAGGCCTATCCTACTGGCAAAACAACCGGTATTGTGAGCGATTTTGAAGTTAACGCGCCAACCTATACCTGGAAAAACACCTCTTTCACACGTCCGGCACAAAAAAATCTGGTTATTTATGAATTACTGGTGCGTGATTTTGTTGCCACCCACACTTACCAGGAGCTAACCGACTCACTTAATTATATAGCAAAACTTGGGGTAAATGCTATTGAGCTGATGCCGGTAAACGAATTTGAAGGCAACGACTCATGGGGCTATAATTCCAACTTTATGTTTGCGCTCGATAAATATTATGGTACGCCAAACGCCTACAAAGCTTTTATTGACGCCTGCCACTCACGCGGAATAGCCGTAATACAGGATATTGTTTTGGAGGATCAGTTCGGCTCATCGCCAATGGTACGCATGTACGCTACTTCAACCGATCCTTCTTCAGGCCCGTCTGCAAGTAACCCATGGTTCGACCAGGCAAATATGCACCCCGATGCTGTTGGCTGGCAATTAAACCATCAACAGGCAGCCACCCAGTATTTCACCGAAAATGTAATGAAATACTGGATGCAGGAATACCATATTGATGGTTATCGTTTTGATGAAGCAAAGGGCTATACCCAGGTAAATTCGGGCACCGTATCAAACGATGCAACTGAAGCCGCCTGGGCCGCTTATGACCAAAGCCGTGTTAACCTGTGGACAAAATACAATGCCTACATGAAGGGCCTCGATCCTAGTTTCTACGTGATACTGGAAATGTTTTCAGCAAATACAGAAGAATCAGCCTATGCCAATTTAGGCATGATGATGTGGACCAACCTGAGTACGCCGGGTGAGCAGGCAACCATGGGCTATCCAACCAACCCCAGCTGGGATATTTCGGGCCTGTTTTATGATGGCTACGGATTTACACAACCTTATGCACTGGTAGCTTATTTTGAAAGCCACGATCAGGAACGCCTACAATATAAAAACGAGCAATATGGTAATGATCAGTTCCCTCCATATAAGGTTACCGATATACCAACAGGCTTAAAGCGCGATGAAATGGGAGCAGCATTTATGTTCTCATCCCCCGGCCCTAAACTGGTATGGGAATATGGAGAACTGGGTTATGATACATCTATTGATTATCCAACCAATACCGATGCCAGCAGAACCGCCGATAAACCTATTTACCCAGCCTATAAAAATGATCCGAACAGGAAAGAGTTATTTGGGGTTTATAAGAAAATGATAAACATGAAGATCAAAAACGCTGTTTTTGCAACTACCAACTTTACTTATAGTCTTGCCGGTTATGTTAAAACCATACAACTGCTTGACCCTAGTGCAAATGTTGAAGTTGTTGGTAATTTTGATGTGATAACCCATACGGCTACCGTAAACTTTCCTTTAGCAGGTACATGGTATGATAACCTGTCGGGAACGAGTATTACTGTTAATAATACAGCATACAGCATGACCCTCGCCCCGGGCGAATATCATGTATATAGCAATGTTGTTTTAAACCAATAATTCAACTAAATTTTCTCAATACTTAAGAACAAGCCCTTATGAGGTAATTATTAATTTATAAGGGTTTGTTCTTATTAATTTTACGTAGATTTTGCGTTAAAATAACAGGCAAGAAAAACCCATCACATTAATTGGTTAATTAATGTGATGGATTGTATATTAGCCAACCCTAAAATTTAACCACAATAAGTAATGAGAATATATTTTTTTAGCAGAACTGATTTGCCGGGAAGGTCTGCTTTTTATTCTTATTACATCTTTCAAAATCTAAAAGCGGTAAAGCTTACCTGTATAGTTTATTTTCTTTTTTGCCTTTTAATAAGGATAATATTTACGGTATACGGTACACAGGTGCAAACCATTGCGCACATAGATAGCTTTAGTAATGCCAATTTGCTTGCCCTGGCAATAACACCATTATTTTACTTTGCCAGCATCTATCTTATAGGCCACTATCAAACAAGAAGCAAATTTCTGGCTATATCTCAAATATTTGTTTTCCTGTTCGCTTTATATATTATTACCAGCGGCATGCGTAATAGCTTCTTTTACATGTACAATCCCCGCAATACCCTATTAATGTATATGACGGGTTTAATCTTAGCAAGCATCTTTTTAACTTTTGAGTATTACGAAACAATTCTTATTACCTTAATAACCGGCCTTCTTTTTAGTATAATGCTACCTTTTTATATACACAATTTTAATGAATTGGCACTTAACAACCTGGCGTCGCTATTATTGCTAACTGTATTTTATTTTATATCCCGGTATTCCTTTTCATACAGGGCCGACAATTTTTTTAAATTAAAGGCCATTAACGAAAAGAACATCGAAATTGAAAATACCATACAGGCCAAAAATGAAATACTAAGTATAGTTGCCCATGATTTGCGCAACCCGCTTACCATCATAAAATCTGTTACCTCATTACTCGCTTTAGATGATGGCCCGGGCGAAGATTATCATGAGAACCTTCAATTGATAAGAGCATCATGCGATAAGGCAAGCTCCATTATAAACGATTTGCTTGAGACTGCCCAAAACGAAATAGTTAATGAATTTGAACTGGAAAGGATTGAGCTTAACGAGTTTCTTACCCTAATAATTGATGAATGGGTCCAGAATAAAATGAGCCAGGTTAGTATTTCCTTCCATCATGCGGGGCACCCGGTTTATGCATACGTGCATAAGGAGAAGATGCAGCGTGTTATGGATAACCTGATCAGCAATGCCCTTAAATTCTCCGGCAAAAATGATCGTATAGAAATTACACTGCGCAATACGAATGAGCATATCTGTATTGACGTAAAAGACTTTGGAATAGGTATCCCGGCCAACCTGTTACCTTATATTTTCGACCGCTTTTCAAAAGCCCGGCGCGACGGCATCCGTGGGGAGATATCAATTGGTTTAGGCCTGAGTATAGTACAGCAGATCATCAAAAAACATAATGGCGAGATCGCGGCCACCAGCACTGAAGAAAACGGAACCACATTCAGCATAGCCTTACCAAAGGCCAAGCTTTAGCATTTATTACTGTGTTTTATAGCTTAGCCCTTTAGCGGTTTTTAAACTATCAATTTTTACCGGCGTTGCTTGCTTTATACCCTGCAAGGCTAAATAGGTCTTCTTCCATTCAGCAGGGTTAGCTTTGGCAGATTGAGAGGTATCAGCGCTATTGTAAAAACCTATTATATCTGTTTTAAGCGATTGGGTAAGATTTTCAAATTTATTATCCTTCAGCTTATCCACCATCTCATCATACGTTTTATCGGTAAGGTTATATTCGCCATACTTAATGGGTTTTCCCGTATCAAAATCAATATTGGCAAGCTTAATGTTTTCGTATTGCAATTCAACAACAGCGTGCGCATAATGCATACTTACAGTATCAAAACTTGCTATAAACAATTTCTCTGACGTTGAATCCGGTTCTTTGATCCTTAAAACCCTAAGCGGACCAACCTTAGGCAATATCTCTATAAAAAGGGCAATAACATCATCTTCAAAAGTTGCCTTTTGTGTTGTTTTCCCAAATTCAAGCCGATAATCTTTCTTTTTCATTTTGTAATGAAAGCTTTTACTGGTTGCGCTTGGGTTCAACTTTTTAATGTCGTTCTTTTTCATTACCCAGGCAGATCGTGTAAGGGTTGGCAAAAGGCTTCTAACCGCCCACCTAAAGGTTGAAATAGCCAGGTCAAGATCCCCGAATACTACATTAATATCCTGTCCGTAAGTTTTCAAAAAGGCTCGTTCCAATACTGGCTTGGCTACATTAAAGCCTATAAAATCATGATAGGCCTGTGTGGGATAATTACCCCTGGCTATTTGCAGCACATCAAAAGATATTTCAACCCGGCTATGGTCTACCCGGTTATCCTCATAAGTAGCAACCTTACCGTATTTCTTTCCAACCTTGTTATACATTATTGGCACTGCGTAATTAGTACCTAATGAATGCCCATATTTATCAGCCATATAATGGCTTAATGCACCAATTGAAAATGCATATTCATTTAAGTTTTGCGATTCCGATAACAGCGCCATTACAAAATCACCTGTACGAACATAATGTGCAAGGTTGGTAAAATACTTACTGCCAAAAGGAAAATAACCCATATCAGCAATCATGCACCCGCCATAGGCATATGAATGAGCAACATGCAGCTCACTATCTGTGGCTGCCGGATATTTTTTTTTCAATAAGGGCCGAATATATTTTTGCCAACCCGCATCTACCACCGCTTCATGCGTGAGTACTGAATAGGCTTTTGACGATAAGGGACTCAAAAACAGAACAACAACAAGTATAAGTAAACACCTGTTTACAGTAAGTGGCTTCATGTAATAATTGGTGTATTAAGGTTATGATATAAGCATTGAACCTGCTAAATGTTTTAACAAAAAGATTCAGGAATAAAGTGTTAAGAATCAGGGGCTACCGCAAAAAATTCTTTGACAACTTCCCAACCTTTCATCTTGATTCTTGATTCCTGGCTCTTGGCTCTAAACCGAACATCTGGTGTATCGAAACCGAACGATTTCGAGTGATAATATTTTTATAAATATCTTATTATCAATAAATTATACACATGGCATATTCTTGGCGCTGATAATCGTAATTATGCATCAAAACCATTATTATGTTTAAAAGCTATTTTAAAACCGCCTTTCGTTTTTTGCTAAAAAACAAAACATTCAGTTTTATTAATATTATTGGCCTGGCCACAGGTACACTGTGTTGTTTGTATATATTATTATATGTGCAGGATCAGTACAGTTATGATAAGCAGCATAAAAATGTAAATGATGTTTACCGCGTTACCACAACGCTGCAATTACCCGGCGATAATCATAAAAACTCAACCTGCTCGCCGCCTATTGTGCCGGCCATGAAACATGATTTTGCCGAAATTGAACAATATACCCGTGCTGTACCCGCCGAAAACTTTGGTGCGCCAAAAACACTGCTTACTTACAAGGAAAAATCCTTTTATGAAAAAGACCTGGTTTATGTCGATTCTACATTCTTCGATATATTCAACTACCACTTCGCCAATGGCACCCCGGTAAAATGTTTAAACGAACCTTACACTGTTGTACTCGTTAAAGCTGTTGCTATTAAACTTTTCGGTAACGAAGATCCCGTTGGCAAAGTTATAACCCTCAACAATGGCTTTGGCAGGCACGACTTTAAAGTAAACGGTGTTATTGACGAAAGCCTTGGCAAAACCAACATAAAGGGCAGCATATTTATTGCCATGAACAGCGGGGGCATGGGCGATTACACCATGAAAGACCAGGACTGGGGAGGCAATAATTTCACCTACTCTTTTATACGCTTAAGGCCGGGCGCCAGTGCTGCTTTACTCGAAAGTAAACTGCCGTCATTTTTAAACAAATACGGTGCCCAGCAAATGAAAGCCATAGGCATGACCAAGCAATTGCACTTGCAACCCGTTAGGGGCATCCACACCACCTCAGACTATGAGGTAGAAATGTCAAAAACGGTTAGCCCGTCATTCCTGAATATTTTATTGCTCATTGCCATACTCATACAGGTAATAGCCTGTATAAACTTCATGAACCTTTCAACCGCGCGCGCATCAAAACGGGCCAAGGAAGTTGGCGTGCGTAAGGTAATAGGCGCAGGCAAATTCGATCTGATAAAACAATTTTTAGGCGAATCATTCCTATTGGCGTTTATTGGGGTGATAATAGCGCTACCGCTTTTATGGTTACTACTCCCTTATCTTAATCAGCTTACCCAAAGTGACATTCAACTATCCATTTTTACCGATTATCGTTTATGGCTGATGCTCATGGTACTCATACTAATTACCGGCTTTGTTGCGGGCAGTTACCCAGCATTTTATCTTTCAGCATTTAAAGCGGTAAAGGTTATAAAAGGCAATTTCAGCAACCAGGTTTCTGCTGCGGGTATCCGCCGCTCATTGGTGGTATTTCAGTTTGTGTTGTCAATTGTATTGATAACCGGTATCATTATTATTTACAGCCAGTTAAGCTATATTAAAAACAAGGACCTGGGTTTCGATAAGAACCAAAAGCTGGTTTTCAGCTTTTATACCAGCGATACACAAAAGCAGCTGGATGCCTATGCTAATGACCTTCGCCAGCTGGCCGAGGTAAAGGTCGTTAGTAAATCCGATAATTATTTGAGCCAGTTTGTACCACATGACCATGGTGTTTACCCCGCCGGCGGTAATATGACCACCGCTATTGACGCGCAAAATATTATTACCGATGAAAACGTATTGAAAGCAAACGGCATAAAGTTAATAAGCGGTCGCAATTTCAGGCTGAACGATACCGGAAAGGTTTTGATAAACGAAACCCTGGCAAAAAGGCTTGGCCTAACTCTGGATAAAGCTCCCGGAACACGATTGTACACACAATATGGCAATAACCCGTTAACCTTTGTTGAGGTAGCCGGCGTGATGAAGGATTTCAACTACAACTCGCTGCATGCTGATATAAAGGCCTTTATGTTTGTTTATGATAACAACCCCGGCAGTTTTAATGATCTTGTGGTATCTGTCAACAGCAAAAACTATAAAGAATTGCTGAGCAAAATTGAAGCTATATGGCACAAGGATATGCCTTCAACGCCTTTTGAATATTTGTTTTTAGACCAGGAGGTACAAAAGCAATATGAGGCCGAGATCACCATGTCGCAGATCATCAATTCATTTACTTTAATGGCTATACTGATCTCATGTTTGGGTTTATTTGGTTTAGCTGCCTTTAGCGCCGAGCAACGAAACAAGGAAATAGGAATCCGCAAAGTATTAGGCGCAAGTGTAAGCGGCATAGTACAGTTATTATCTAAGGATTTTTTACAGCTGGTGCTTATCTCTTTTGTAATAGCAACCCCAATAGCATGGTACGCCATGAATAAGTGGCTACAGGCTTTTGCCTACCGTATATCCCTCAGCTGGTGGATGTTTGCCCTGGCCGGTGTGATAGCCGTGTTTATAGCCTTGTTCACGGTAAGCTTCCAGGCCATAAAAGCTGCGCTGAGCAATCCTATCAAAAGCTTAAAAACTGAATAGAAACACAAGTAACTTCTTCATTATTAATGATTTTACATACATTAGTGTAAACATTATTAATAATGAAGAAGTATAACATTTCAGCCATTAAATGTTTGGCGCCTTTTTTATTGGCGGCTTGTTTATGTACATCTTGCAAAAACCAGCATCAGGAAACAAATGATGTTGGTATTGATAGCGTGGCTGTAAAAGACAGCATAACTGCCCTCACCGTTAATATAACTCATGACCTCTCTACCAAAGGCCCGGTTGCATGGCTTAATTATTTCCAGGATAACCCCAATTTTTTTATGGCGAATGAGGGTCAGTTGGCATTGCATAATTATCAATCGGCAAAAGCATTTATACAGGATACCCTGGTTAAAAGCATCAACAAAATAAACCTGCAATGGAGCCATACCCGGATTGATGTATTGTCACAGAACATTGCCGCTATTGGCAGCGATTTTCATGAGGATATTACTTTTGCGTGGGGTCAAACCACGCCTTTTGATGGTTACTTCACAGGCGTAGCCATTAAAACCCCAAAAGGCTGGAAGCTGAGGAATGCGCACTGGTCGATAAAACCTCCCTCTAAATAAGCACTACAAGCCGTGCATTTTTATCCGGATCAGCATTGTAACAAATTTGTTTGATATACCGATGTTATAAATATGCCTGTATATTTTAACTTTGGCTCACTGTACTTATTACCTGAATATAACCTATGAGAAAATTACTGCTGGCCGTAGTACTACAGGCCGCATTTATACCGGCATCTATGGCGCAAAAGTCCATCTACCATAAAGGATGGGTTGATTTTAATAAAAATGGTAAAATGGATGTTTTTGAAGACCCATCACAACCCATTGACAAGCGCATTGCCGACCTGCTGAGCCAGATGACCGTTGAGGAAAAAACCTGCCAGCTGGCTACCTTATATGGTTATAAAAGGGTACTAAAAGAGGAAATGCCTGCCGACTCCTGGAAAAATGAGGTTTGGAAAGATGGCATAGCCAATATTGATGAAGAGCTGAATAACCTTACCTCGCATACGGATGATGCGCCAACACAATACAGCTTCCCTTATAGTAAACATGCGGCGGCTATCAACACCATACAAAAATGGTTTGTGGAGCAAACCCGCATGGGTATACCGGTTGATTTCACCAACGAGGGTATCCACGGTTTAAACCACGATCGCGCTACTCCCCTGCCCGCACCAATAGGTATAGGTAGTACTTTTGATAAGGAATTGGTAAGACAGGCGGGCCAAACCGTAGGTCGCGAAGCAAAGGCATTAGGCTATACCAACGTATACACCCCAATACTCGACCCTGCCCGCGACCAGCGCTGGGGCCGTGTAGTTGAATGCTATGGCGAGGACCCATACCATATTGCCGAAATGGGCAAGCAAATGTGTTTAGGTGTACAGGAAGAAGGTGTGGCATCAACCCTAAAACATTTTGCAGTATACAGCGTACCCAAAGGCGGCCGTGATGGCGCCGATCGTACCGATCCACATGTAGCGCCAAGGGAAATGTATCAGATCTACCTTTATCCGTTCAGAAGAGTGATACAGGAAGCACACGCCATGGGCGTAATGAGCAGTTATAACGATTGGAACGGCGAACCTATAACCGGCAGTTATTATTTCCTGACTGAGCTATTAAGACAAAAATTTGGATTCGATGGTTATGTGGTATCTGATAGTGAAGCCGTAGAATTTTTATACAGTAAGCACCATGTAGCAGGTGATATTAAAGAAGCCGTTCGCCAGGCTATTGAAGCCGGATTGAATGTGCGCACCAACTTCACCATGCCGCAAACCTATATTTTTCCACTGCGCGAACTGGTTAAAGAAGGCAAAGTATCTATGAAAACCCTCGATTCCCGCGTTGCAGATGTATTAAGGGTGAAATTTAAACTCGGTTTATTTGATGATCCTTATGTAAAGGACCCGAAAGCTGCCGATAAAATTGTG
Source organism: Mucilaginibacter mallensis (assembly GCF_900105165.1). NCBI lineage: Bacteria > Pseudomonadati > Bacteroidota > Sphingobacteriia > Sphingobacteriales > Sphingobacteriaceae > Mucilaginibacter > Mucilaginibacter mallensis. Next base: position 968,544 of record NZ_LT629740.1, on the reverse strand, counting down.
CACACTGCGGCAGCCGAAGAAATGGCAACTCAAATGAACCGCGAGAGCATGGTATTGCTAAAGAATGCAAACAACTTATTACCGCTTGATAAAAGCAAAATAAAGAATATACTGGTAACCGGTCCGCTTGCTGCCGAAACCAATTATGCTATCAGCCGTTACGGACCATCGCACAATCACGTAACCAGTGTATTGGATGGTATTAAAGACTACGTAGGCACAAGCGCCACAGTAACCTACACCAAAGGCTGCGATATTGTTGATGCCACCTGGCCCGAAAGCGAGATCATTGAAACACCATTGACCGACAAAGAGCAGGCAGACATAAACGCTGCTGTTGAGCAAGCCAAAAATGCTGATGTAATTATAGCCGCCGTAGGCGAGGATGTTGACCGCGTTGGCGAGAGCCTTTCACGCACAGGTTTAAATCTTCCCGGCAGGCAATTGAAGCTAATACAGGCTTTACAGGCAACAGGCAAACCGGTGGTAATGGTGATGATAAACGGGCAACCACTGACCGTAAACTGGGAAAACAAATATGTGCCCGCTATATTAGAAGCATGGTTCCCCAGCGCTGAGAGTGGTAAGGTAATAGCCGAAACTTTATTTGGCGATAATAACCCGGGCGGTAAGCTATCCATCACTTTCCCAAAAACCGTTGGGCAGATAGAATTTAACTTCCCATTCAAACCTGGCTCACAGGCATCACAACGGGGCGAAAACAGTTGGGGAAATACCAGTGTGAATGGCGCATTGTATCCGTTTGGTTACGGGTTAAGTTATACTACTTTTGAATACAGCAATCTACAGGTATCTCCCGAAAGCGGGCATTCGCAAGCCGATGTACAAGTAACCGTTGATGTAACCAACACCGGCCAGCGCAAAGGCGATGATGTGGTGGAGTTATACCTGAAACAGGAACTCAGCAGCGTAACCACTTATGAGTACGACCTGCGCGGCTTTGAACGTGTACCCCTAAATCCTGGCGAAAAGAAAACAGTACACTTCACCCTGCACCCCGATGACCTGGCCATCCTGGATAAAAACATGAACTGGACCGTTGAACCCGGCAAGTTCCAGGTAATGATAGGTGAATCATCACAGGATTTGAAGTTGAAGAAGGAATTTGTGGTGGAAAAGTAGCTGAAAGGTGAAAGGCTAAAGCCGAAAGGTATTATCAAGCGTCATTGCTGTGAGGTACGAAGCAATCCCAAACTATACAGAGCAGCTCTGCTAATCGGGGATTGCTTCGTTCCGCGCAATGACGCGTTTTAAAGCTCCTACCACTTTTAGCGCAAGTCTTGTGTGTTGGGGGTAGAGAAATGGCTGACTTGTGTTTTTTAAATTTATATCACAAGTCATCCTCACACAAACAGCCGCACAAGACTTGCGCTAAATAGGGGAGCGACTCTGCTAATCGGGGATTGCTTCGTTCCTCGCAATGACGCGCTTTGAAGCCCCCAGCCCGTTCAAGCGTCCGCGCTTAAACCAATGCGCATAAACGCATATCAGCAATATCATAAATAATATTATTTTTGTCTGCATAAGAATAAACCCTGCATCAGCCAAAAATGACAAAGAAAAAGATATTGATTACCGGTGCAAGCAGGGGCTTAGGTTTGGCAATATCGCAAAAGCTTAGTGACGATTACGACCTGATCCTTCATGCCTCAAAGCCAGAAAGTTTCACTACTGAGATCCCCAATAGTACCATACTTTGTGCCGATTTTAACGATCCCACGCAACTTGCCGATTTTTGCAAGCGCCTGAAAAAGGAGCACGGCGATTCACTTTACGGTGTGATCAATAACGCTGGTGTCACCTTTGATAAACCGCTAAACTATCAGCCTGACCGTGAAATAGAGGCCATGCTGAACATCAACCTCAAGGCCCCTATCATGATCTGTAAAACGGTTATGAAAATTTTCAGTTTGACACAGCAGGGAGTTATCATCAACATCAGCTCGGTAGTTGGCGAAAGCGGGCATGCCTTTCAATCGGTTTACGCGGCAACAAAGGCGGGTTTAGTGGCATTATCAAGATCATTGGCCCAGGAAGCAGCCGAATTAAGCCAGGAGCACCAAATAAGAGTACTAAGTGTATCCCCGGGTTTTATAGAAACAGAGATGACAGATGCCATACCTGCAGCAATAAAAGAAAAATATTTAGGAATGATACCAGCCAAACGCTTCGGCAGTGTGAATGATATTGCCGAAACAATAGCGTTCCTGGTATCAGATAAGGCATCATACATAAACGGCACCAACATACATATTAATGGGGGCTTAATTTAACGAATATGGCAGATACACTTGTAGGAGCTGACCCCGCACACTGGCTATTATTATATGGGCCAAAAAAACGATACGTGGATAGCTACCACTGGCATTTACCAAAGGAGGCCATTGTAGCCAGCTATACCCCCACCGCTTATGATGTGGAAGACCATTTTGATATTTTCAGAGGGGTTGACCAGATTGAGTCGTTCGCGCAGGCAACTGTTGTTTCAATGGGAGGCTTTCTGGAATGTAAAAAGATGGGCATTTCACAGCAGGAAATGGCCGAATTATTTGTTCCTGCATTCATTAGTATTGGCAATGTCAATTTCCGTTACTATTTGGAAAAGGGTCAAACTTTTATTAACATTGGTTTTATCACGTTCTATAAATTCAGGCAAATGGTTTGCGAAGGGCGAATTTATAAGGTACCACAAGGATTGGATCTTGATGCTTACTTTAAGGATTTTACCATAGAGCGATTAAAAGCTTATGACCTGAGCAACGATTTTGTTTTAGTAGCCGAATTATTTGAGATAACGGGAAGAGGATTAAAAAAAGAAAAATTTAACACGCAATCACAATCATAAATGGAAAGACAGGAAATAATTGACGGGCTGATAGAAGTTTTAAGAACCGTTAGAACCATCGACCCGGAAAAACTAAATAACGTTACCGAGGAGACAGATTTCTTAACTGACATGAATACCCCATCAACCGAACTGATAAACATTGCGGCAAAGGTTGAGCAAAAATTTGATGTTGAGTTTGAAGATGATGATATAGATAATTTGGGTTCAAAAGTAAAAGACATTGTTGACCTGATCATCAGGGCAAAAGAAAGAGAAGCATAATTATGTCTAACAGAAAGGTAGCAATTGTTGGTATGGGGGGCGCTTTCCCCGATTGCGCCGATATTAACGTGTTTCGTGATAAACTCTTTTCGGGCAAAAGCCTGATCAGGGAATGGCCGCAGGCGGTTGCTTACAATAAACAGATCCGATCAACCGTATCGGGTTTTATCGAAGAGGAAGAAATGGGCCTTGAGCCTATTTATGCCAGCCCGGTTAACGGTTTTCCTGAAACTTATGTTGATAAGCTCGATCGCATACCTGCCATTAACCTGGCTACTTCCGATCTGGGTTGCATCTGGGCCATGCTCGGTGCGCAGGAATCTATAAAACAAGCCGGCTGGACAAAAGCTGAAACTGAATCAGAACAAACTGGTGTGGTAGTTGGCTCAGGTGGCGGCGGCAACGTAATAGCGCGCAATGCCTGGCATGCCTTTTTTGAATTGGGCAAAAAATCGCGTATAGCGGGCTCACATACTGTCGATAGGGCAATGGCCTACCGCGAAGCCGCCAATATATCATGCCTTATAAAAAACAAAGGTGTTTGCGAATCCATTATATCTGCCTGTGCTACCGGCCTGGGTAATATTGGTTATGCTTATCGTTTAATACGCTTTGGCTTACAGGACCGCGCCATTGCAGGTGGTGTTGAGGGAACATCTATCGAAACTTTTATTGGTTTTGATGCCATGCAGGTTTTGAGCAAGGGCTTTGCCCCGGCTGAAAGCTCACGCCCTTTTGATATCCGCAGAAATGGTTTTGTAAGCTCTTTCGGTGCCGGTATTGTGGCATTGGAAGAATACGAAATGGCAAAGGCACGCGGCGCAAAAATATACGCGGTAATTGATGAATATTTCAACAATTCAGATGGTGACGGCAATATGTTCTACCCATCATATGATGGGCAACTAAGGCTTTGGAAAGGATTATCGGCAAATGCACACATTAAACCAGATGTAGTTAAAGTACATGGTACGGCAACACCTGTAGGTGATATTCTTGAATTAATCAGCGTTGTAGACACACTTGGCGAAGATGGCTACCATGTTTCGGCACCAAAATCACAATTTGGGCATATGCTGGGTGGCGCAGGTTCTGTAGAGCTAATCACCGCTATCATGATGTTGGAGAACCAACAGGTATTACCTTGCTTAAACTCGGATACATTGAACCCTGAACTGGAAAACTTTCAAAAAGCAGAAGGCTGGAAAGGTTCAACCAAACCGGCAACTGCTTACAGGCATTTAATACCCCAGCAAACGCTATCAAAAGAAATAAACCAAATAGTGTGTTTAAACTATGGCTTTGGCGGCACTAACAGCGCCATGGCTATTTCGAGAGATATATAAACAGTCCTCCTTGTCATTGCGAGGAGGAACAAAGCAGTTTAAAACTTAGTAAGTCTGGATTACATTAACAATTGCGCTCGTCTGTGACGAGTGCTTAAACTGGGTTAGCGTTTGTAACGCGACTGGCGATGCAATCGCCAAAACATATTAAGCACTCGTCACAGACGAGCGCAAATAATAATATTTCCTCCTTGTCGTTGCGAGGAAAGAACAACTTATAACATGATCAACAATACAAATAAAGTCGCGGTAATATTTGGAGTTAGGAACGATAGTTCCATAGCTTATAATGTGGCTTTAAAACTACATCAATCAGGTTGTAAAATAACATTGAGCTATGTTGCCGATACCAAAGATGAAGTAATGTACCTGATGAAAAAACTGGGCATGGATACCCGTTTTGCCATGGAAGTTGATGTAAGGAATGAAGCACAAATAACAGCTTTTCTGCAAACAGTTCATGATGGCCTGGGCCCAATTGATTATATATTGCATGGTGTTGCCTTTGGTAACCAGCAGGTGATGTGCTATACACTGCCGGGCAGTAAGGAAGAGCCATCAACTTATATCAATATCCCTTTTGAGGATTTTATGGATTCCTTTAACATCAGCGCTTACTCTCTGCTCAGGGTAGCACGTGTTGCCGAGCCGCTGCTTGCGCCAAACGCGTCTATATTAACACTTACTTATAACGCTTCACAAAGGGTATTTCCGCAATATGCGGGCATGGCCATAAATAAAGCGGCGCTGGAAAATATTGTACTGTACCTGGCCAGTTATTTCAGGGGGAAGAAGATCAGGGTAAATGCTATTTCGGCAGGTTTGGTTATGACCACCTCTGCAGGGGTGATCAGTGGCGCGCGTACCTTACGCAAAATGGGCAAATTCACCGCTCCGCTGGGTAATATTGATGCCGGCGATGTTGGCGATACCGCTTTATATTATTTCTCCGATCTATCGAAAAAAGTGACCGGCAATATTCATTATGTTGATGGTGGTTTTAATATTATGGGCGTGGCAGTAGATGGAGAATAAAATATTCAAATCGGTTAATGATATAGCTGCTGATAAAAAATTCGCTGTCGGCAATGACCTTGTTCACCTGCCAACTTTCCTGCTCTCGCTAACCGAACCCTTCAAAAACAAAGCTTACACCCCTACTGAGATCGCTTATTGCGATCAGTTTAGTGAATCCGCATTACGCTACGCATCAACATGGGCAGCTAAAGAGGCTGTTTATAAAGCCGTAAAACAGCTCGATCCTAAAGCGCTCGGCTGGAAAAAAATAGAAATAACCCGCGATAAACCCGGCGGCCAACCGAACGTAACTTTACACCAGCATCCCGGCAGGTTTAAAATAAGTTTATCTATATCGCACGATGGCGATTATATTTGGGCGATTGCTTTTATCGAGATCAGTTAACCCGCAATAGTTTTGACATCACATTACTTTGAAAACGCATTAGTTAAGCTCCATTATTACAAATTTGGTAATGGGCCGCAGTCTATGCTATGTTTTCACGGTTATGGCATGCATGGCAAACAGTTCTTATTGCTGGAGCCAGCGCTTGGCAGCAAATACACTTTTTTCGGTTTCGATCTTTTCTTTCACAAGGAAACCAAGCTAACCGATCAAAGCCTTGAAGCGGTAAAGGCCCGCATCACCAAAAAACAATTTGCCGCGCTTATTGAGGAATTTTGTGCTTATGAGCATATTGATCGCTTTTCGGTAATCGGATATTCAATGGGTACACACTATGTAACCGCTGTGGTAGAGGAACTGGGTAGCCGGGTTGATGAGTACATTGTTGCCGCGCCATCGTCCATATATCCCGGTAAGCTGATAGAGTTTTTCAGCAAATACAAGCTCGGCAATAAACTGCTGGAGAAATTAGTATTGAGCGAAAAGGCACTCATCAACATGCTTAACCTCTGCAAATGGCTCGGGTTTATTGATGATGTGGGACGTAATATTTTATATAAGGAGATCGATACGCCCGAGTTACGTTTTAACCTGTATGCCTCTTTTATTTACCTGCGCCTGTTTGAAACCGATGAAGCACAATTAATAAAAACACTTACTGAATATAACATTCGCAGCATATTTATATTTGGCAAACGCGATAAAATGTACCCGCCATCAATAGGCAAGGCTTTTTTCGCTAAATTTAAACAGGCCGAAATTGTAATTTTAGATGAGCACCATGAGCTTATCAACAAAAACTTTGTTTCCGCGTTATCTGGTTTATTGCTATGATCATCAAATCAAAACCATTATCTCCTTTCTTCATCAAATGTTTCGGTTTTATCATAGGCCTTGTTTTTAAACGCCGATCAAATAAACTGATCGTAAAAACGGTAGACTTAAAACCCAACCACTCTTACATATTAATGTGTAATCATTTTAGTTTTTGGGATGGTTTTTGGGCATTTTATATGTGCTATAAATACTTTAACAAACCGGGTGGTGTGAAACGTATTTATGCCATGTCGTTAAAAAAACAGATGTTAAAAAATAAATGGTTGCAGTATATCGGCAGCTTTTCAGTTGAGCCGGGCAAACGCTCCATACAGGAAAGCTTTGATTATGCCGCCGAAATATTATCCCAACCCGGCAACCTACTGCTATTTTACCCACAAGGAAAACTGGAAAGTATGCATGTAAGAAACATTAAATTTGATGAGGGCTTATATGAAATTGTTACCCGCATAAAAGGCGATTGCCAGCTGATATGGTGCAGCAACGTTGTAGAATACTTTGAAAGTTTGCGCCCTACCCTGCATGCTACCATGCTGGATTGCGGCACAAATCATGATTTTAATTTTGATGAGTTAAAGCAGAAAGTAAACAAACACCATATCAAATGCATTGAAAGCAATATCCGCTACACCGATGAAGGGATAACATATAAGTGATAGTTTTGAGTTCTGAGTCTTGAGTCTAAAGTCCCAAGCCGGATTCTGTTCTTTTAACTTTCGACTTCAGACTGTAGACTTATGACTTAAGACTTAAGACTAGCGGTGCATCCTTTCCAGGCCATCTTTTGCCTGGGTATCAATACTGCTTTGGTATTCATGATTTCGCATATCCAGCGCCTGTTTGTAGTAATTGGCTGCCATGTAATCATCTTTTATGTATTCATAAATACCGCCGATGCTCAGGGCAGCGTTGGCAGCATAATAGTAGGTACTTGTTTTCCCGATATTTATCGCTTTCTGATACCAGGCTATGGCATCGTTAAACTTATTCATCTTTTCGTAGATACGGCCCAGCCTGTAGTTCAGTTCAATTTTATCGCGCAGCAATTTAAGTTCACCCTCCTGTTTGCCTTTTAACTGGGCAAGTGCCTTATCGTAATAACCGCCATCGCAATAAAACCTGGCTTTCAGTAAATCATAATCCGGGCGATTATCATTTGCTTCCTTTAGCGCCTGTTTGTCCTTTTCATCGGTGGTATAACCTTTTGTACGGGCCAGTTTCAGATAGTAGTTGTACTTGGCCTCATCGTTCCTGAAAAAGTAACAGTAAGCCACTTTAAGGTACGAGTCCTTAATATAATTTACGCCTTTGTACTCGTCAATATATTTAAGCAGATACACATAGGCGTCGCTATCCATACGGCATAATTTGGCACAGCCCAACAAGTAATCAAGCGTTGGTAAAGGCGTGTATTTGGCTGAGTGTGGCACATCCTGCAAATTAGCAATAGCTTCCTCATTATGCCCGGTTTTGGCTGCCACATAACCTTGCAGGTAAGTACGGAGCAGGTCCTTATTATCCATACCGGCTATATAGCCCATCAGCCTGTTATAATTGTTTTTGTTATGCAAAACATCAATATCCATATAGCACAGGTAAAAGATAACCTCATCCTTATAATAGCTATATTTTGTAGCGGATATTTGCGTGCGCAATTTTTCCAGTTGTGCAACACCCGCCTGCACATTGCCACCCATGCCTAAAAATTTGGCAAAGGTTTTTAAGTTTGATGGCATGGCACCAAAAACAACATTTATCAGCGCAAGATCTTTTTGAGCGGGTAAAAAATCGGGGTATTTTTCCGTGTTATCGTTTAGCAGATTACGGGCCTTTTTAAAATCGGATGCCGAGGATGTATAATCACCAAACTTGGCCTTTATCAGCCCCCATTGTAAATAAACTTCGGCTTGTGCGTATAGGTAATAGGGTGAGTTCTCCTCGTTCCCTTTCAGCGCATCAATCCTGTCTGATTTTTTATCCTTTAGCAGATCGTATTCATTTTTATTATCCGAGGTGATCAGGCTGATGTAATCAACATAATTATCCAATAATATAGTTATACCATTTTGCGGATATTGCTGTTTTTCCTGTTGGATGATAGCCCGGGCATCATTCAGCCTGAAATCAAATACGGCTTTATAGGCATCCATACAGCGCGCATCGAAATTATAATTTGCGCTGGCAGTTAACCTGCAGCCTACAAAAACAATAACAAATAAAATACTTTTAAACTTCATTAATCATGGGCAAGGTAAAGGACTGCATCAAATGTAAACGTTAAATCTTGCCAAAACGATATGAAATACCTATTGACCCCCATTGATCGCCCAGGGCAGTACTCTTAACTTCTCTAGATTTTATAAAGGCAATAGCACTTGCCGACCACCTGGCCGATGCAAACTGCAAACCGAATTGCTGCTGATAAACCCAATGATATATGCCAAAAGTAATAGGGCCCTTATCACTTCTGAAAAGCCCTCCCTCAATGGTAGCGTCATAAACAACATAGTTTACCTGCGGAAGCGTAAAAAAGTAAAATTCATGCTTCATTTGCTCATTGCTGTTATTGCTAACCCGTGTGTTTGTAATAACAGATTGGAAGAACTGATTTAAATCACCTACCCTAAATTGTAGACCTGCGCTTGCACCCGTAAATGTTGACCCCAGCCATACATCAGGATTTGCTGCAATATCAAACCAGCTTCCGTCATTTCTGTATAACAGGTGTTTATAATCCAGCCTTAAATTCAATCCAGGCTCCGTATTAAGCTGATGGCTCCAACCGCCATATTTATGATAATAAGAATTGTTTACTACCACTTTATATAAACCAAAAAGATTATGAAAGCCGCTTTGCACCTCCTCGCCTAATGCCGCCGGGCCAATTGTACCTACTTCAGCAGTAAATTTCAGTGCATCCTCATCCTTATATAACCAATTCCAGGCTACGTTACCAAATAAATAACCCGTAAAAGGCCGGTCTATATGATATGGAGCATATATGTGCCCCGATAAACCTGTATAAATTTTTTGCCCAAACTCAAACTCAATGGTCTTCTTGACAATGTTGGGATTTGAAATTTCATTCATGCTTACGGCATGTGTAAAATTAAAATATGTAGCATCCGAATAATACCTGTCGTGGTTTGGATCGATGTACATATCATTATCAGTAAATAATGTAAACTGATTTTTGTAGTTCTGGGCGTTAGCTATTTTAGAACTGGTGAAGATAATTATTGAAGTAAAAAATATAAAAAGTAAAAAATTCCTCATTTGCAAAATGTCTATTTGATCGTAAAATTATAGCGAACATCTTTCGCACATAACTTCTAACCGATAAAAGTATCGTTAAATTTTAAATTTTGATATCTAAACATCCATTTTAACCATATTGTTTAATTCATGTCAATTATTTTTTCAGGGATTTAATAAATATTGAAAGGATAAATACCCGCAAACAAATAACTCCTTGTTAAATATTGATGCCTAAGTTTTTACTAAATAACAGGCTGAAATATTGATTTATTATATTTTGACCAATATAATGTTAAATTTGTATCACAAGCTTAACCTAAATAAGTAAACCTAATATTTATTAATATGACAAGTAATGTGATGCGCGAAATAACGCCATTAACTCCCGGCGATTGTTTCACAATTTTTTCAAGAGTAAAGAAAAAGTTCGACTTCCCCCTCCATTACCATGACGAATATGAGCTTAACCTTATCCTGAATGCCAAAGGGGCAAAAAGGGTAGTTGGCGGGCACATTGAGGTTATTGATGATCTGGAACTGGTGCTTGTGGGGCCTAATGTTTATCATGCCTGGTTCACCCATCAATGCGAAAGCGAGTCTATTACTGAAATAACCATACAATTTCATAAAGACCTGTTTGATGAGAAGTTTTTACGCAGAAATCAACTCAGCTTTGTTAAAAACATGATAGAGCGCTCGCAACGCGGCATCCTTTTCTCGCAGGAAACAGTTAGCGCTTTAAAGGACCGCATACAATCCCTGAACAAAAAAAGCGGCTTTGATTCTGTACTTGAGCTCCTATCTGTATTGCACGACCTTTCTATATCGCGCAACATGAAAACCCTCTCAGATTCAAGCTTTTCAAACGAGCAGTTCCATTATAACAGCCGGCGGATTGAGAAAGTATTTGAGTACATGAACTCACACTACAACATACAGATTACCCTTGCCGAAGTAGCTAAAATAGCCAATATGCCCGAGGCATCTTTTAGCCGCTTCATTAAGAAACGCACGGGAAAAACTTTTATCGACAGCCTGAATGAGATCCGCCTCGGCCATGCCTCACGTATGCTGATCGACACTACCAATACCATCTCCGAGATCGCTTACAAATGCGGCTTCAATAACATATCTAATTTCAACAGGATCTTTAAGCGTAAGAAGTTTTGTATCCCAAAAGATTTCAGGGAAACCTATACCGGCAACAGGGTATTTATATAGATCCAGGCAATATTTCGCGCCATGTAAAACCGGTTTTTATTAGTAATGTACTTCAAATGGTTAAAAAAGTATTAGTAAACTGTAATTAACCATCATTAATTTCGCTACAGCCAATCATGATAAGTTTCATGTGCCTGCAAATGGGCTGTAAGCCGTAGCATTTCATACACAATATTGATTTAATAAGCATGCATTTATCTGTTATAGATATATCAATAATAGCGTTGTATTTACTTACAACCATTGTGATTGGTTTATGGTACCGTAAAAAAGCCCGGCTAAATAAGGAAAGCTATATGCTTGGCGGCAAATCACTGCCATGGTATTTGCTGGGTTTGAGCGATGCCTCTGACATGTTCGACATCAGCGGCACCATGTGGATGGTGAGCCTGTGCTTTGCCTACGGTATGAAAAGCATTTGGATCCCCTGGCTGTGGCCCGTTTTTAACCAGGTTTTCCTAATGATGTACCTGGCCCGCTGGCTCCGCCGTTCAAATGCCTCAACAGGTGCGGAGTGGTTAAAAACCAGGTTTGGCACCAGCGGCAAAGGCGTTGGCAGCTCACACATTATAGTTATTGTGTTCGCCTTGTTTTTGTGCTTTGGCTACCTGGCCTACGGCTTTATAGGCCTCGGTAAATTCATTGAAATATTTGCCCCCTGGGATTCAGTTAAAGCTTACGTACCCTTTAATGTTCCCCTGCAATATGTACCTGAGTTTTATGGTATAATTTTCACGCTGTTCGCTATGTTTTATTCCATATTGGGTGGCATGCACGGCGTTGTGCTGGGCGATGTGATAAAGTACATGATCATGACGGCTGCCTGCATATGGATAGCCATTATCGCAGTAATGAAGCTAAGTGGCCATACCCTTAATGTACCCGATGGCTGGTATAGTCCGTTTTTCGGCATGCACTTGAACCTGGATTGGTCGCATGTTATTAAAGAGGTGAATCAGAAAATAAAGGACGACGGCTACTCCCTGTTCGGTATATTTTTTATGATGATGACCTTCAGGGGATTTTTTGCCGCCTTAGCCGGTCCTGCGCCAAATTATGATATGCAGAAGATCCTGTCGACCCGCTCGCCCGAGGAAGCCAGCAAAATGAGCGGCTTTGTAAATATCATCCTTTTGCCTATCAGGTACGCGCTCATCATCAGTTTAACGCTATTGGGTTTACTGTACTATCATCAAATGAACCTGAAAGATGCCACAGGCGCTGTCGATTTTGAAAGGATCCTTCCGGCGGTCATCAATGATTTTCTGCCTGTTGGCCTGGTAGGTTTACTGCTTGCCGGTTTGCTGGGCGCGTTCATGAGCACCTTTAGCGGTACACTTAACGCGGCGCAGGCCTATATTGTAAATGACATCTATGTAAAATATGTCGACCCAAAAGCCTCCACAAAAAAGATCATCAACATGAATTATTTGGTTGGTATTGTGGTTGTTGCGATAGGTGTTTTCCTTGGGTTCTTTATAAAAAACATAAACCAGGCGCTGCAATTTATCATATCAGCATTATACAGCGGCTACATTGTTTCAAACGTTTTAAAATGGCATTGGTGGCGCTTTAATGCCAGCGGCTTTTTTTGGGGGATGCTTACAGGTATCGGCACAGCCATGTTGCTCGCCTGGAAAATTGATGTAAGCGATGTGCTGTATTGGTTCCCGGTGCTGTTTGTAACCTCAATTGCAGGTTCTGTTATCGGCACCTATGCTGCGCCGCCAACTGATATGGCTGTATTGCGCTCATTTTACACCACAGTGCGCCCATGGGGTGCCTGGGAACCCGTAAAAAAACTGGTTATGGCGGATGATCCCGCATTTGTGCCGAATAAAAACTTCAAACTGAATATGTTCAACGTGGTAATAGGCACCATAGCCCAGCTATGCCTCACCATATTACCCATGTACCTTATACTGATGCAAAAAGTGCCGCTGCTGGTAACAGTGGTTATTTTAGCGGTCATCATAATCATATTAAAGAAAACCTGGTGGAATAAACTAAACGACTATTAATTACAACAATGACAAAAGAATTTGAAGAACGGCTATTAGAACTGGAAAATGCCTATCATGAGCAAATTAGTAAGCCCAATAAAAAAGCGGAGCTTAGTAATGGTGTTTATGACAGGTATATAAACCCTATATTAACAGCGGCCCATACACCGGTTTTCTGGAGATATGACCTGAACCCCAGCACAAACCCGTACCTGATGGAGCGCTTTGGCATTAACGCGGTATTTAACGCCGGGGCAATTAAATGGAAAGGTAAATACCTGCTGATGGCCCGCGTTGAAGGGGTCGACCGTAAATCATTCTTCGCCATAGCGGAGAGCCCTAATGGCATTGATAATTTTGTATTTTGGGAGAACCCCGTTTATTTACCCGAAACAGATGAACCGGATACCAATGTATATGATGTGCGCCTCACTGAACATGAGGATGGGTGGATCTATGGCCTGTTTTGTACTGAAAGGCGCGACCCCTCTGCACCCGCTTATGACCAGAGCATGGCTGTAGCAGCATGCGGCATTGCCCGCACCAAGGATTTTATTAAATGGGAACGTTTGCCTGATCTTAAAACACCATCGGCACAGCAAAGAAATGTAGTTTTACATTCCGAATTTGTGAACGGCCAATATGCGTTTTACACCCGTCCGCAGGATAGCTTTATCAATGCCGGTAAAGGCGGCGGCATTGGCTTTAGCTTATGCGATGATATTACAAACGCCGTAGTTAACCACGAGGAGATCATCGACAATAAAGTATACCACACCGTTTACGAAGCCAAAAATGGCCAGGGACCAGCGCCGATTAAAACCGAACTGGGCTGGTTGCACATGGCGCATGGCGTGCGTAACACTGCCGCTGGTTTAAGGTATGTGCTGTATGTTTTCATGACCGATTTGAACGACCTGACAAAGGTGATCCACAAACCGGGCGGCTACTTTATAGCACCCGAAGGTGATGAACGCGTAGGCGACGTATCTAACGTGATATTTTGCAATGGCTGGGTAAAGGATGACGATGGAACGGTTTATATTTATTACGCATCGTCAGATAGTCGTATGCACGTGGCTACCTCTACCGTATCCAGATTGCTTGATTATGCAATGAATACACCTGCTGATGGTTTTCGCTCGGCTATGTCGGTAAATACGGTTTGCGATATCATCACCAATAATGCACATTTTCAAAAAAACGATAAATAGCTGTAAACGATAATGGCACAGGTGCAGTCGATAGTTGATGAACTTGAAATATATAAAACTGAACTTAGCCATGAACTAAGCCGGATACTTGATTATTGGATAAAATACACCATCGATGAAAAGAATGGCGGCTTTGTTGGCCGTATTGATAGCGAGGAGCATGTAGTTGAAGGTTCACCTAAAGGCTCGGTACTAAACGCGCGAATTTTATGGTCGTTCTCCGCTGCTTATAACCTAGATCAAAACAAAGATTATCTTAAATATGCTGAAAGGGCTTATCAATATATCACCAATCATTTTATAGATAAAGAGCATGGTGGCGTTTACTGGACGGTTGACTATAAAGGCAATCCGCTGGATACTAAAAAACAGGTTTACGCCATCGCCTTTACCATTTATGCATTAAGCGAATACTATATAGCATCGGGCAATAAGGAAGCGAAAACACTGTCCGTTTTGTTTTACCATACCTTGCTTAAACACAGCTACGATACTGTTAAAACAGGTTACTTTGAAGCCTTTACCCACGACTGGCAACCAATCAGCGATCTGCGCCTGAGTGCTAAGGATGCCAACGAGAAAAAGACCATGAACACGCATCTGCATGTGATGGAAGCCTACACCAACCTATACCGCATTTGGCCCGATGATGGTTTAAAAGTGCAAATTATTACGCTCATCAATAATTTTACCGATCATATCATCGACAGCGAAACAAACCATTTAGTTTTGTTTTTTGACGAGAACTGGAACAGAAAATCAACCACGGTATCCTACGGGCATGATATCGAAGCTACGTGGCTTTTACAGGAAGCTGCTATAGTAATTAATGATCAGCCCCTGATCGATAAAATAAAACAGCTGAACATCGGCATAACCGAGGCTACTATTAAAGGTTTAGATACCGATGGCGGCCTTTGGTACGAATATGAACCTGCAAGCAATCACCTCATCAAAGAAAAACACTGGTGGCCGCAAGCCGAGGCGATGATAGGTTTTTACAATACCTGGCAAATAACCGGCGACGATAACCATTTACATCTATCCAAAAAGAACTGGGAATTTGTAAAGGGGCATATCCTCGACACAAAAAATGGCGAATGGGTTTGGGGTATAAACGATAAAGGCGAGCTTATGCCCGACGAAGATAAAGTTGGTTTATGGAAATGCCCTTATCACAATAGCAGGGCTTGTATTGAAATTATTAGCAGGATAAGCGGATGAATAAATGTTAAAACAACATTATAAATTATTAATTTCAAAAGATCAATTACTAATGAAATGAGAAAAAAAATTTATAGTATCAAACTGGCAGCATTTATCCTGATGCTATCCCTGCAATTTGCGAAGGCGCAAAACAACGGTTCATATAATGTTAAACAATACGGCGCTATTGGCGATGGTAAGAACCTCGACAGCAAAGCCATAAACAAAGCCATTGATGCAGCAGCGAATGCCGGTGGCGGAACAGTTTTTATACCCGCGGGCAATTACCTGTCGGGATCCATCCGGCTTAAAAGCAATGTTTCTTTGTATATCGATCAGGGCGCTACCATCATAGCTGCCCCGGTAACTGAAGCAAATGATTATGATGATGAAGAAAATACTATAAATACAATTTACCAGGATTCAGGTCATAGTCACTTCCACAACAGTCTGATTTGGGGCGAAAACCTGCATGATGTTTCGATACTTGGTCAGGGCACCATATGGGGTAAGGACCTGTACCACGATTATGTGAAAAGTAAACAGAGCGCCAATAAAGCCATCGCGCTTTATAAGTGCCGCAACGTTAATATCAGTGATATTACGATTGCCCATGGCGGCTGGTTCGGCATTCTGGCTACCGGGGTTGATAACCTTACCATCAATAACATTAAGGAAGATACCAACCGCGATGGTATGGATATCGACTGCTGCCGCAACGTACATGTAAGCAATTGCAGCGTTAACTCCCCTAATGATGATGGCATTTGCCTGAAAAGCACTTTCGCTTTAGGCTTTGCCCGTGCTACCGAAAACGTAACCATTACCAATTGCATAGTAAGCGGCTTTAATGAGGGTTCGTTTTTAGATGGAACTTACCAGCGGAATCCTGATCCCAACTTCGAGCCTACCGGACGAATTAAGTTAGGAACAGAATCAAACGGTGGGTTTAAGAATATTACCATATCAAACTGTACGTTCAATTATTGTCGCGGCCTCGCGCTCGAAACTGTTGACGGCGGTTTATTGGAAGATGTAACCATCACCAATATCACCATGCGCGATATTGCCAATGCGCCCATATTTTTACGCCTCGCATCACGCATGCGCGGGCCAGATACCGCTAAAATTGGCGAATTGCGCCGGGTAATCATCAGCAATATTGTGGCCTATAATGTGCGACATACTATATTGATCAGCGGCATAAAAGATCATAACATAAAGGATATCGAAATTAAAAACGCCAAATTCTATTTCAAAGGCAACGGCACTGCCGAACAGGCAAAGCGTGAAGTCCCTGAACTGGAAAAAGGCTACCCTGAACCCGGCTCATTTGGCATACTCCCGGCTTATGGTATTTATGCCCGCCATGTAGATGGCTTAAAACTGGAAGATATCGAACTACATGTCATCAACAATGATGCTCGTCCTGCTATAAGTTTTGATGATGTAAATTCAGCTGGTCTGCTTTTTGTAAAAGCGCCTAACAGTACCGGCGCATCGCCAATTGTACAAACTAATTCATCAGGTATAACCCTTTTCCAATCGCTAAATCTGCCCGACGGCAAACTCAACCCATAAACGTTTAATGAAATATTTAAAAATCGCCTTTATCGCCTTACTCATCAGCACAGCTTCATACACGCATTCATTCGCACAAAAGTTTGAGGAACTAGGCCAAACCCCGCCCATGGGTTGGAATAGCTGGAACACTTTCCAAACCAAAATTGATGAGCCATTACTAAAAGAAATGGTTGATGCCTATATAGCATCGGGCATGCGCGATGCAGGTTATACCTATTTTGTGTTGGACGATGGCTGGATGGCAATGGACCGCGATAACAACGGCAACCTGGTAGCCGATCCTAAAAAATTCCCTAACGGGATGAAGGAGTTTGCCGATTATGTGCATTCCAAAGGCCTCAAATTCGGCATCTACAATTGTGCGGGCACAAAAACCTGTGCAGGCTATCCCGGCACACATGGTTACGAGTACCAGGATGCCCGCCTGTATGCCTCATGGGGTGTTGATTATCTGAAGTTCGACTGGTGTAATACCGACAGCATCAATGCACGTGATGCCTATACCACCATGAGCAAGGCCATCCGCGCGGCAGGGAGGCCAATGATCTTCAGCCTTTGCGAATGGGGTAATCACCAGCCGTGGCTTTGGGCAAAAAATGTAGGCCAGTTATGGCGCACTACCAGCGATATCCATGCGGGCTTTGATAAAGATCTCAGCAATGGCTCATGGTCGTCATACAGCGTAATGCATATTCTTGACTTGCAAAACCCTATCAGGCAATATGCAGGTCCCGGCCATTGGAACGACCCCGATATGCTGGAAGTTGGCAACGGCATGACCTACAGCGAGGATAAAGCGCACTTCTCTTTATGGTGTATGCTTGCAGCGCCACTCATCGCCGGTAACGATCTGCGCAAAATGAGCGAGCAAACCAAAGCCATCCTTACCAACAAAGAAGTGATAGCTGTCGACCAGGATTCATTAGGTGTACAGGGCTTTAAATACTACTCTTTTGATGGTTTGGAGATCTATGTAAAACCATTAAAGGACAATAGCCTGGCAATATGTTTCCTGAACCGTTCATCGCGCCAGCAAAATATTTATTTCGATTGGAAGGAGCATACTTTAGTTGATGCTATCGCGAAGCTTGATATAGATTTCGGCAAAACCAATTACTCCCTGCGCGATCTTTGGACTAAAAAGAATATTGGCACTACCCAACACGCTTTTAAACAAATCATCGGCGCGCATGATGCGGTGATGCTGAAATTGAGCAAACAATAATCCATTTTATCAGATCAACATGAAATACGCCTTTTCGCTCATCATAGTCTTATTTGCCACCCTTTGCGCATGGGCAAAGCCTGTATCGCCAAAGGATCTCACATTTTACAGCGCTAATGATAAGCACATTAAATATGTAGGCCGGATAGATTTCACCGACCCATTGAAACCACGTTTCTGGCAGCCGGGAGTATATATACGGGCAAAATTTGAGGGGACATCATTAACCATATCCGTTAACGATGAGGTACTTTATGGCAAGCTCCATAACTACCTGGAGGTGGTTATAGATAACAATAAACCTTTCAGGATACAAACCACCGGCAAAACCAATGTAATAGAAGTAGCTAAAGATCTCGCCCCCGGCGAGCATACCGTTACCATTTGCAAGGATACAGAAGCAGGCATTGGCTACATAGAATTTGTGGGCCTGAAGTGCGAAAAACTGCTCTCGATAAAACAGCCGAAAAGAAAGATCGAATTTATAGGTGATTCCATTACCTGCGGTTCCGGCATTGATGAATCAACCGTAAAATGCGACAAGGGCCAGTGGTTCGATCAGCATAATGCCTACTTGAGTTACGG
This sequence comes from Mucilaginibacter mallensis, assembly GCF_900105165.1. Lineage (NCBI taxonomy): Bacteria > Pseudomonadati > Bacteroidota > Sphingobacteriia > Sphingobacteriales > Sphingobacteriaceae > Mucilaginibacter > Mucilaginibacter mallensis. The sequence continues at coordinate 949,512 of NZ_LT629740.1, read as the reverse complement.
ACCAACGGTAGCCAGGCAACTAAACGCACAATGGTATATCACAGCGGTATCAGGTATCGGCATGATCCATAGCTGCTGCAAAATGGATATTGTGATGCCACAGGTATTTAACAAGATAAATCAGCGTGCCGATACCCTGCAATGGAACTTTTCCAACTACAAACCCGATGTAGTTACTATCTGCCTTGGTCAAAATGATGGCAACCAGGATTCAACCGCCTTTTGCAGCGCCTATGTAGCCTTTGTAAAAACAGTAAGATCGCACTATCCAAAAGCGGATATTATTTGCGTAAGTAGTCCGATGGCCAATAATGATCTCCGGGTTATCCTTAAAAAGTACATCACCAGCATCCAGCAATACCTAAATAATGCGGGTGACCACCATGTATATCACTACTTTTTTGATAAAGGTTATAACGATGGCTGTGCTTACCACCCCGGCATGGTGCAGCACCAAGTTATTGCCCAACAGCTTGCTGATTATGTAAAGCAGGTAGAGAATTGGTAGATAGAGTTAAAGTTCTGGATTTAGCGCAAGTCTTGTGAATTGGCCCTGTGTAATGGCTGACTTGTGCGGCCTAAGAAAGCACAAGTCAGCCTCACTCAATCCCCCGCACAAGACTTGCGCTAAAAGAATAATTAGTTGGAAGAGAAGCTAAGTCCTAAAAGAAAGCGTCATTGCTAGATACGAAGCAATCCCTAACTGTGCAGATCGTAATGCAATGATTTACATCTTTCTATTCGCCCGGTATAGCTAGGGATTGTTTCGCACCTCGCAATGACGCGCGGAGATTACATATATAAGTTAATTATTCAGGTGTGCCACACTGTGCCGGATGTGCCGCGTGTTTCACCTGTTTCGTGGCACACCCAACAGCTCATTAGCTTACTTCACACCCGAGGCCAGCTCCACCACCTGCTTATCCACATTCCACCCCTCAACTAAAACAGTTGGATTTTGGCCGCCTACCTTCGCCCATGGTGCGCTAACCGATACCGTTGTGCTTTCGCCAGGCGCCAGTGTAAAGTAATTTGCCGACCAGTACGATGGCATTACTTCCTCGCCATTCACCATCAATTGCGGGCGAACAAAAAATGCGATTTGTTTGCTGTTATTGCTGATCTCTAATATCCATTTGCTCTCTTTATAACCCTTCTCAGCCCTGATGAATTTGGTGGAGAGGTTGGTGTGGCCAATGCCATTTAACGCCTTATAATCATTGCCAGGGGCTATCCAGTATGCATTGCGTGATATTACGTTACCAGCGGCATCTTTCAATTTCAATACAACAAAACACATATCCTTAATATCAGCCAAAACTGCTTTTAACGGCATAGCCGATTGTGTGCCTGTCGATGACAAATTTACGGTAGCTGTATGGTGATACAACACCTTACTATCTACCGAATAAACATCAGCCTGCGCGGTTAAAACACCTGTGCTTTTTAAGGTGCGGTTGATAACCATAACAGTTGAATCATCCTGGTTAAACTGAATGTGTTTAGCTTCACAGGCGTTTTGCATAGCGTAGTAACCCGCATTTGGTTCAAGAAACCAGTCATATATTTGCCAAACCACGCTTGGCAGTGCCGAGTTTAGTTTCCAAAGCATTACACCACCGGTTTGATTGAGTTTATGTCCATCGGCTTCAAATATGCCCTGATAACCAGTATAGTTCATGAACTGCATCTTGTCGGAAAAAGCTTGCATACTCGCAGCCGGTCCGTACCGCTTAACCATGTCGATATATAAAGTGTCATATTTTGCGGCACCTGTGCATGCATCATGGTAACCCCAGGTATTATTAAGCGGGAAAGGCAGTTTAGTATCCCAGGTTAAGTTGGTGATCACTTTTGGTAGCGTAGTGTAAGGCGGCTGCGATGGCAGACCTGTTTCATCCTTAAACACCCAATCTTTACCGGCATCAGCCAGTTTATAATACTCTTTAGGATCTCTCCATGCATACGGACCACCGCTATAAACACCCGATGTTTTCTCATCAGGATAAGCGCCTTTCCAGCCCGCAGGCAGTTTTGCAAAACCCGATGAACTTGGGATAAATGGCCTTGTACCATCCAAAGCGATAATGTTACTGCGCATGGCATCATATAGTTCCTTCCGCGCATGACCTTCGTTACCGCCTGTCCAGACCAGTAAGCTTGGGTGGTTGCGGATACGGTATATGGTACTTAGTACATTCTTAACAAATACATTGCCTTCAAGCGGCCAGTCGGGTGAGCCCTTAAACTCGCCCTGGGTATCGCCTGTCACCCAAAAATCCGACCATACCATGAGTCCGTACCTGTCGGCCGCGTTCCAAAAGGCATCAGGAGGCGTAACACCACCACCCCAAATACGCACCAAATTCACATTGGCATTTTTGCATAGGTGCAATTCGTAATCATAACGTGCGGAATCGCGGTTCACCATCATATCAGGTACCCATGCGCCGCCTACTAAGTGTACACGCTTGCCGTTCACATAAAAATCGCGACGGTTATAGCCATTAACATCTGTCGACTGTGAGCTAACGGTACGCACACCAAACACAAAGGTGGTATCATCAGCCATACCTTCAGCATCGGTATATTGCAGGCGGATCTGGTATAAATTTGCCCTGCCATAACCTGTAGGCCACCATAAATGTGGCTGGTGGATCAGCAAAGCAGCTACATTATCGGCACTAAAACCAATCTCTTTTGATGCATTTGTACCAACGCTTACCGGTTTTGAGAACTGCACAGCTGCGCCCGCAAAGTTTTCCGGTTTTATGGATACTGTAAGCGTACCGCTTTTGGCAGCATCGGTATGGTTAGTTAAAGTTAAGTTGAGTGATAGCTTAGCAACACTGGTATCCGGTAAATTAGGCAGATCCGTTTTTAATTGCGGATGACCGATTGTTACCGCGCCTGTAGTACGCAGGAAAACTGGCTGCCAGATGCCCATATTACGGTCGCGCACCGGTGGGATCCAGTCCCAGCCTACAGAGCATAACATAGTAACATTTTTACCTATATCTCCAGTTGGGCCGCCGTTTAAAAAGAATGGCCCCATCGCTTCCAACTGCTCTTTGTCGGGGAAACCGGGTTCATCTAAAGGATAGATCTTCACTGCCAAAGCATTAGTTCCTCCGGGGATGATCTGCTTGCTCACATCTAAACTATATTCAGCAAACATGCCCGCCATTTGTGTGGAATCGGCGATCTGTTTACCGTTTACCCAAACCGCAGCACGGTAGTTTATGCCTTTAAATATCAGTTGGAAGATCCTTCCCCTGTCACTTGCCGGTACATTAAATGTAGTGCGGTACCAGTAAGGTTTCTTCCAGGGGTTTGGCTGATTTGGTAAAAAGCTGTATTGCTCCAGGTTGTATTCTTTATTGAATTTGTCTGATGCATCCGGGATCAGCATATTATTCAACCCCAGGTATGGCGAGGGATAAATTTTGTTGGCAACAAGCCCTGTAAGCACTGTCGACGGCACTTTTACCGGGAACCAATATACGCTTGATTCGTATTTCGGTTGCGATATAGCGCCGCCATCTTCACTAATTAAACCCGATGCCTGCAGTTGAAAGTCCGTAAGTTTAACCTGCTTAATGCTGCCTTTTTGTGCATAAAGGTTAACATTTAAAAGTAAGCCGGATAAAAATACCGGAAGAAATTTGAGCCCCTTTTTCATTATCATTTTATAATATTATTAACTTGTATGCCGGTGAATTTTATATCCGTTTAATTAAACCGGCTAATCTGACGAAATATAGAATATATAGTTTTTTAAACAGTTATATTTTTATCGCAATTGTTGACACTATTTTACCATTAGGTTGATAAATTTTTTACTTCATTTAACTTAGTACCCGGCTTTTATTGCACATTTTATTAAAACCCAGGTTATAGCCTATATTTATGAAAAAAGTACTATGTATTGCCGCTGTTTTGTGCAGCGCAATTTACGTTAAAGCACAACATGTTGTTGCGGCAAGCACTATCGATAAAAAAGTTGATGCTCTTATCGCTAAAATGACCCTTGATGAAAAGATCGGTCAGATGACACAGCTTACCCTGGATGAAGTTTTGCAAACCAGCGGTGGCGCGGCTATTCACCCTTTGCAAATAGATACGGTTAAACTAAAGGAAGCCTTATTAAAATATCATGTTGGGTCGATATTAAACGTAAGCGGCGGCGCTAATACCCGCGAGGTTTGGTATGGCCTGATCAGCAAAATACAGGAATTTGCAGCTAAGGACAGGCTGAAGATTCCCGTGATATATGGTATTGATGCTATGCACGGCCAGAACTATACCGTAGGTGCTACATTTTTCCCGCAGGAAATTGGTATGGCCGCAACCTTTAACCCGGAGCTTGCTCGCCGCGAAGGTGAGATCACCGCTTATGAAACCCGTGCCAGCTATATCCCATGGAATTTTTCACCGGTATTAGATCTTGGCAAAAATGCCCTTTGGCCACATATTTATGAAACTTTTGGCGAGGATCCTTACTTAGTGAAAACTATGGGTGCCGCTGTTATTAAAGGCTACCAGGGCGATGATATCGGCAATAAATACAAAGTTGCATCGTGCTTAAAGCATTATTTAGGTTACAGCTTTCCGCTTGATGGTAAGGACCGTACCCCTGCCTGGATCCCGGACCGCTATATACGCGAATACTTTTTACCATCATTTGCCGAAGCAGTTAAATCAGGTGCGAAATCGGTAATGATCAATTCATCTGAAATTAACGGCATTCCGGTACATGCCAGCAAATATTTATTGACGGATGTTTTAAGGGGCGAACTAAAATTCACAGGTATCGCAGTTACCGACTGGCAGGACATTAAATACCTGCACGACCGCCACCATATTGCCGCTACTCAAAAAGAGGCGGTAATGATAGCCATAAACGCAGGTATTGATATGAGCATGGTGCCTTATGATTACTCTTTCTGCCAATATTTAAAGGAATTGGTTAACGAAGGCAAAGTACCAATGACCCGTATTAATGAGTCCGTAAAAAGGATCTTAAGAGTTAAATATGAGCTAGGCATTTTTGAGCATCCGGTTGGCAATCCTGACGATTATCCTAAATTTGGCTCTGCCGAGTTTGAGGCGGTTAGCTTAAAAGCTGCTACCGAATCTATCACCCTGTTAAAAAACACCAACAATATATTACCGCTTAAAAAGGATGCAAAAGTGCTGGTTACCGGTCCGGCAGCTAATACCATGCGCTCATTAGATGGTGGTTGGAGCTATACCTGGCAAGGCGATTTCAGTGATAAATTTGCCGCTGATAAAAACACCGTATTAAAAGCCATCATCCAAAAAATTGGTAAGGAAAATGTAGATTACCAACCCGGCACCACATTTGCCGATGCTGTTGATATTGATGCAACCATCGCGGCGGCCAAAAAAGCGGATGTAATAGTTTTATGCTTGGGCGAGCCATCATATGCCGAAAACCCGGGCAATATAAATGACCTGAGCTTACCAGCCATACAAACCCAACTGGCTACTGAGTTGGCTAAAACCGGCAAACCAATTGTATTGATAATGGGCGAAGGCCGGCCACGCATTATAACCGAGGCTGAAGGCAAATCTGCCGCAACCATTATGGCCTACCTGTCAGGTAACGAAGGCGGCAATGCGCTTGCTGATATTTTATTTGGTGATGCCAACCCATCGGGCAGGTTGCCGTTCACTTATCCGCGCTACCCGAATGCATTGGTTAACTATTATCGCAAAAATATCGAGAACGGTAACAGCGACGATGCTATGGGTTACAACCCACTTTATGAGTTTGGCTATGGCTTAAGCTATACCACATTTGCATACAGCAACCTGCACATTAGCAAACCAGCTTTAAGTGATGGTGAAACATTGACGATTTCTGTTGATGTAAAAAACACCGGCAGTCGTGCAGGTAAAGAAAGTGTATTGCTGTACATCAGCGAACTATATGCTTCTGTTACCCCTGACACTAAGCGCTTAAGAGGTTTTGATAAGATAGAATTACAGCCCAACGAATCGCGTACCGTTACCTTTAAGATAACTCCGACTGATATTTCATTTATCAACGATCTGAGCAAACGCGTAACAGAAGCCGGGGAGTTTAAAATTCAGATAGGTAACCAAACACAAAGCTTTAACTACTTAACCAGTATTGTCCCATCACGTACAGGAAAATTATAAATCGGGATTAACTTTTGTTTTGTCTGTTGAGTCGCTTGGTATCGCTCATAGCCGCTAGGCCTAGTCCTTTTGTCTTCGACACAAAAGGACCAAAAAGTCAAGTCAGTCGAAATGCTTCTTTGCCACACTTGGCCATTCCCTGCAAATCAGGCAAAACCTGGGCTGGAATCTTTTTGCGGCAATTGTACACACACTGCCCTATGCGCTGCAAAAATTTCCTATGCCCTGCCAGGCACAAGGCCATCATCGTTTTGCCAGATTTCACCCGAAGCTGTTCTACTGACGGGGAAGAAAAGAGAAAAATCTCTCCATCATGTCATTGCGAGCCGCTGAATAGCGAAGGAGCAATCTCATCGCTTGGTTATTGAATGCGACGAGATTGCCACGTCGTTCCTCCTCGCAATGACATTTTTAATAATGTAAGTAAAAAGCGTGGGGCCTGACAACAAGGGCGGGCCAGCGTTGGCGGGAATGTCGATTTAGTTTTTTGGGTGATGTGAGATACGAAGTATCGAACAGCGAAAAAAGCGTGAAGAACCGGCAGGGCGGGCAGGAGCATCCTTGTTGTCTTGATTTATTCATCTATTATTTGTTCTTCAATGGTATTCATGAGCTCCCTACGGTCGGTTTTTGCTACCTTTTGTATCAAGACAATACGGCGAAGCCCTCTTGAGCATCTCTAAAAAACAAACAATTTGCGAAAAACTAGTAGCCTCCGCGGCAATGAGCGGCTACGCGCGATATTCAAACCTGAAAGTCCGCTCAGTACTATCTAAAGATTGCTTCATTCCTCGAAATGACGCTTTCTATCAACCCCAAATAAAGTAATTAACATAAAACCCTAATTGTGAATAACTAACAATATTTCATAATTTGGAATGAACCTATATTTACAATAAGCTACCTATAATTAACGTTTCACCAACAACTAAAAACTTTTAACATGAAACTTTTAAGATCAGGTATTGCTCCAATTGTTATTTTAATGGCTCTAATTACTTTACAGGCATGCAAGGCTAAAAAATTAGTACAAGCCCCGCCGCCGCCACCTGAAGCCCCTGCTCCGGTAACGCCGCCACCGCCGCCGCCAGCACCTGCTCCGCAGCCAACACCGCCGCCACCTGCTCCAAAACCAGATTATAATTTTAGTAATATACAGTTTGAGTTTAACTCAGGCATCTTAAAAACAGATTCATATCCTGCATTGGATAATGCCGCCGCACAAATGAAAATGGACCCTACCATTAAATTTAATCTGAGCGGTTTTGCGTCTGCCGAAGGAACCGACGCGCATAACATGCAATTATCTATAGACAGGGCAAACTCAGTTAAAGTATACCTTGTAAATTCAGGTGTTAGCGCTGATAACATTACAACCAAAGGGTACGGCGAAGCTAACCCTGTTGCTGATAACTCTACCGAAGCCGGCAGGATCCTAAACCGCCGTGTGGAAATTAAGAAAGCTAATTAAGGAATATAAATATATAATCTGGACGAGGTTCAAACTCGTTTAGGTTTGAGAAATGCCCGTTGAGAGTTCGAGTCTCTCTTCGGGCATTTTTAATTGACGGTTCCTGCGCCCACGCTTGAACCATAAAACCATAAAGAAAGTAAGCCTAAACGCTTGCTTTTTACCTATCTTTAAGTTCAAAATCCACCAAAAAATAAAAAGTGACAATTGGATGTACATTGATAATTATTTATCACCGTACATTTGCTTAACACTGTTAAATGATTTAATAGGGTAAACATAAAATGGCAAGTAAAGACAGAATACTGCGTTTGAAGGAAGAAACCAGGGCAAACATACTGGGTGCTGCACTTCAAATTGTTAAGGAAGACGGATGGCAGGCGTTAAGTATGCGCAAAATAGCCGATGTAATTGAATACACCGCTCCTATTATATATGAATATTTCTCAAACAAAGAAGCAATACTGCTTGAGCTGAGCCGACAAGGCTACCTTTTATTATCAAAGGACCTGGAGGAAGCAAAAAGCAAACACCGTTTACCGGCAAAGCAATTAGAAGCCATGTGGGTAGCCTACTGGAACTTCGCCTTTGCCAATAAGGAACTTTACCAGGGCATGTTTGGCGTATCAACCAACTGCTGCTGCGAAACGTTGAACACTTTAGCCGAGGCCGCAAAGCCATGGGATATGTTCAGCGAAGTGATAGGCGAACTAATGGGTATTGAAGATATGGACTCCGATGTGATCTGTACAAAATATTATACCCTTTGGTCGGTAGTACATGGTTTAATATCTATCAACCTGTTAAGCCGTGGTTCATCCGATGAGATTAACCGCCAGGTGCTGAAGGATGCCATTGGCAGCATGATAAATACGATAAAACCACAGATAGCCTGATTAATACGAATGATGTTTAAACAATCAAAATTTGCATCATCACAATAATAGGAACTAAAAATTTAAAATAATGAAATAATGAAAGCGAATAACCACAATTTTTACCAATTACTTAACAGCGTTAGAAAAACTAATGACGTTAAGCAGTATTTATGGTACGCTGCAACAAACTCCGTTTACCATATCAACAGAATATTACGACTACTTAATTACTAGCTCACCCTACATCAAATGCATATCGAAAAACAAGTACACAAAGCAATGCCCTCACAATTTATATCATCATTAATAAACATTAACTCTCACAACATGAAACGCATCATCTTAGGACTCGTAGCAATAACACTACTATATAGTTGCTCCTCAACGCCGGCAGCGCAAACCGCTCCGCCGCCGCCATCGTTACCCGTAGCTACAGTTGTAGCCGGTACCGACACCACTTACCAGGAATACCCTGCCTCAATTGAAGGCATAGTAAACGTGGAGATCCGCCCGCAGGTTAGCGGTACTTTAGATAAAGTATTTGTTGACGAAGGCGCTTTTGTAAGTGCAGGTCAGCCAATATTTAAAATCAATGAGTTGCCATATCGTGCAGCTTACAATAATGCATTGGCAAGTCAGCATGCTGCAGAAGCATCACAGGCAAACGCTCAGCTTGAAATTGATAAACTAACCCCGTTGGTTGCCAATAAAGTAGTATCCGACTATCAATTAAAAACAGCTAAAGCCACCTACCAGGTAGCAACAGCCAATGTTGAACAGGCAAAAGCAAACGTATCTACTGCCTCTATCAACTTAGGTTATACAACTATTAAAGCACCTGTAAGCGGTTATATTGGCCGCCTGCAAAAGAAACAGGGAAGTTTGGTTTCGCCAACAGATGTTGATGCATTAACCTTATTATCTGATGTGCATAACGTACACGTTTACTTCTCACTTGGCGAAAAGGATTTTGTAGCCTTTAAAGAACAATATCCTGGTGAAACCTTAAAAGACAAACTGAAAGGATTGCCACCGGTAACCTTATTATTGGCCGATGAAACTCAATACGCGAAAGAGGGCAGTATTGATATGATCGACGGTCAGTTTGATAAAAACACCGGCGCTATAACATTAAGGGCAAGTTTCCCTAACGCGCAGGGTCTTTTACGCTCCGGCAACACCGGTAAGATCCGTTTAAGCTTACTACACAAAGATGCTTTAATCATACCCGCATCAGCAACTGTTGATATGCAGGATAAAACGTTCGTATTTACCGTAGGCGATAGCAGCAAAGTGAAAAAACAGGCTATTACCATTATTGGTAAAACCGGCGACAATTACCTGGTTAAAGACGGCGTAAAAGTAGGCGACCAGATTGTATTAAGCGGCATTGATAAATTACAGGAGGGCATGGTGATCCAGCCTCAAAAAGCGACAGATAAAACTGCCGCAGTAATAAAGAAATAATACATACACTTAAACTTTAAAGTCATGTTTCAAAAATTTATAGAAAGACCGGTACTTTCAACTGTTATCTCCATATTGTTGGTGATAGTTGGTATACTTGGTTTAACAAAATTGCCCCTGGAGCGGTTTCCGAATATCGCCCCTCCTTCGGTATTGGTATCTGCTGTATACCCGGGCGCTAACGCCGAAACTATTTTACGTTCGGTAACCCCGTCATTAGAAGAAGCAATTAATGGTGTGGAAGACATGACCTACATGACTTCCACTGCCAGTAATGATGGTACTTTAGGCATCACGGTTTATTTTAAACAAGGTACCAATCCCGATCAGGCTGCGGTGAACGTTCAAAACCGTGTTTCACAGGCAACAAGCCAGTTACCGGCAGAGGTTGTACAATATGGTATAACTACTACCAAACAGCAAAACAGTTTTATTGGCGCTATGGGTATTTACTCAGAAGACCCCAAAAAATACGATGCGACCTTTGTAAATAACTACGCGCAGATCAATATCATTCCCGAACTTAAACGTATCCAGGGAGTAGGTTCTGCCCAGGTATTTGGCGGTATTAAGGATTATTCTATGCGTGTTTGGTTAAATCCTGCTCAATTAGCTACTTACAAAATTACACCTGCCGAGGTGATGGCAGCCATACAGGACAAAAACCTGGAAGCTGCTCCCGGTAAATTTGGCGAGCAAAGCACTGAAGCATTTGAATATGTAATTAAATACAAAGGCAAGCTTACCACGCCGGAAGAATATCAAAATATCGCTATCCGTGCAAATGCCGATGGTTCCGTATTACATTTAAGAGATGTAGCACGGGTTGAGCTTGGAGCATACAGCTACGCTAGTGTAAACCGCTTAAACGGGCATGAAGGTATCACCGTTGGTATTATACAGCTGGCAGGCTCAAACGCTAACCAGATACAGATTGATATTGATAAGCTGATGGTGAAATTATCAAAGGATTTCCCGGCAGGTATCAAATACAACCAGTTCTATCGTACAAAAACCGATCTTGATGAATCCATTGACCAGGTTGAACATACACTGGTAGAAGCTTTCGTACTGGTATTTATCGTGGTATTTATATTCCTGCAGGATTTCAGGTCTACATTGATCCCGGCTATAGCAGTTCCGGTAGCTATTATTGGTACATTCTTCTTCATGAACATCTTCGGGTTCTCTGTTAACCTTTTAACCTTATTCGCCCTTGTATTGGCCATTGGCATTGTGGTGGATGACGCGATTGTGGTGGTGGAGGCGGTGCATGCCAAAATGGAGCATGATCCAAGCCTTACCCCGAAACAGGCAACCACCGGGGCCATGAGTGAAATAAGCGGTGCAATTATATCCATTACGCTGGTTATGGCGGCGGTGTTTTTACCGGTTAGCTTTATGACAGGTTCAACAGGTATATTTTACAGGCAGTTTGCATTAACAATGTCAATAGCCATCGTTATATCAGCGGTTAACGCTTTAACATTAAGCCCTGCTCTTGCGGCATTATTCTTAAAGAATAAACATACTGCAGATGGCCATGAAGCACCTAAAAAAGGTTTTGTTGAGAAATTTTACGCAGGCTTTAACGGCAGCTTTAATTACATGACCAACAGGTACATAGGCGGCTTAAAAATTCTTATCCGCAATAAATGGATCAGTATGGCCGGGCTTGCATTAGTAATTGCTGTTACAGTTTTCCTGGTAGAAAGAACAAAAACAGGCTTTATACCTACCGAGGATCAGGGTTTCGTGGCTATCGCGGTTTCAACACCATCCGGAACTTCATTGGCCAATACCAATAAAATACTAAAACAAGCTGAAGCACAGCTAAATACTATGCCATCATCAAGATTTGTGATGTCATTGGCGGGCTTTAACTTTTTAACACTTTCCAACAGCCCGTCAGCTGGTCAGATCTTCCTGTTGTTAAAACCTAATAAAGACAGGGGTGCTGTTAAGAATATTGATGATATACAAAATATTGTAAGGGGTAAAATGGCGGGCATACCCGGCGGTACGTTCTTCGTATTCAGCTTTCCAACCGTTCCTGGTTTTAGTAACGTAGAAGCTATGGACGTAATGTTGCAGGATAAAACCAATGGCAGGCTGGATAAATTTAGCGGTGTAGCCAGCAATTTTATCGGAAAACTAATGGCTAAACCGGCAATTGCCTATGCTTTTACCTCTTTCAAAGCAGATTACCCACAGCTACAATTAGAAGTTGATGACGAAAAAGCTGCCCAACTTGGGGTAAATGTTAAAGACATTTTGTCAACCATGCAGGCTTACTTCGGTACCGCTCAAGCGTCGGACTTTAACCGTTTTGGTAAGTACTACCGTGTGATCGTCCAGGCTGATATTGCCGACAGGACAGACCCGGCATCAATTGACCGCGTGTTTGTTAAAAACAGCGCAGGTGAAAATGTACCGATCAACACGCTTGTTAAACTAACCCGTGTATATGGTTCAGAAACGGCTTCACGTTATAATCTCTTTAACTCTATCGAGGTAAACGCTATCCCTAAACCGGGCTACAGCTCAGGTGACGCGATCAAAGCTATAGAGGAAACAGCCAAAGAGCAATTGCCAACCGGCTATGCTTATGAGTTCTCCGGTCAAACTCGTGAAGAGATCTCATCAGGTGGGCAATCAGGTATAATATTTATGCTTTGTTTGATATTTGTATACTTCTTATTAGCAGCGCAGTACGAAAGTTACATCCTGCCTTTGGCAGTAATACTTTCTATACCAACAGGTATACTTGGTGTGTTTGTGGTATTAGGCTTAACAGGTATCGAAAACAACATCTATGTACAGGTAGCGCTCATTATGCTTATCGGCTTATTGGCCAAGAACGCGATCCTGATCATTGAGTTCGCGGTACAGCGGCGCAGGGCAGGCCATGGTTTGGTTGAGTCAGCTATAGAAGCAGCCAGGCTAAGGATAAGGCCAATCATCATGACATCACTGGCATTCGTGTTCGGTTTGTTCCCGATGAGTATCGCAACCGGTCCATCTGCACAGGGTAACCACTCTATTAGTATAGGTGCCGCAGGTGGGATGGTTTCAGGGGTAATACTGGGCTTATTTATTATCCCGGTACTGTTCGTGATATTCCAGGCCTTGCAGGAAAAAATATCAGGAGTGCCTGTACCACCAGCACTTAATGATGGTGAAAATGCCCACATCAACGGTAATGCGGTTGTATTGGCAGATGAGTATTCAGCATAATTAAAAATGATCAATAACATGAAAAATATATTATACAGTGCCGCTTTTCTATTGCTGTTGAGCGCCTGTAACGTATCGAAAGACGTACAAACACCCAAGCCCGCGTTACCTGATACTTTCAGGAACGCGGCTGCTACCAAGGATACCACCAGCATTGGCGATATACAATACAGAAGCTTTTTTGCCGATCCAACTTTGCAAACGTTGATCGACAGCGCTATCACCAGAAATTATGATATGCAGATAGCTGTTAAAAATATCGAGGCTTCGCAATTATTGTTTAAACAGGTAAAATGGAACAATGTGCCACAGGTTGATCTGAATGTATCTGCCAACTCAAGTCGCCCATCAGACAATAGTTTGGACGGATTGAGCCTGGCCCAGGACAAGATCAGCACAAAGCACATTGAAACTTACCAGGCTGATATCTCCCTTTCATGGGAGGCTGATATCTGGGGTAAGATCCGCAGCCAAAGCAAACTGGCTTTTGCCAATTATCTGCAAACACAGGAAGCTAAAAAGCTGATCCAGACCAATATTGTGGCCAGCGTATCACAAGGTTACTATAACCTGCTGATGCTTGACGAACAGTTGAACATTGCCAAAAGCAATGTACGTTTAAATGACAGCACTATCCGCATCATTAAATTACAGTACGATGCCGGGCAGGTAACTTCATTAGCCGTTCAACAAGCCGAAGCACAGGAGCAAACCGCTGCGGAATTGATCCCCCAATTTGAACAGAACATTGCTATACAGGAAAATGCACTGAGCATTTTAGCCGGACAATTACCTGAGAAGATCACCCGCAGCACTACGCTTGATCAGATCACTATGCCTGCTAATTTATCAACAGGCATACCATCGGCCATGGTTAGTCGCCGCCCTGATGTACAGAGCGCTGAACTGGCTTTAGTTGTTGCCAATGCCAACGTTGGTATTAACAAAGCATCAATGTACCCTGCCCTGCGCATAACTGCCGATGGTGGTGTAAATTCATTTAAGGCCAGCAATTGGTTCAACATACCATCATCATTATTTGGTATAGTTGCCGGTAGCGTATTGCAACCATTGTTAGATCATAAGGAGTTAAAAACCCAATATGATGTGGCACAGGTAAACCGCGAAAAAGCGGTACTCCAATTCAGGCAAACGGTGTTAAATGCCGTGGGCGATGTATCTGACGCACTGGTTAAGATCGAAAAGCTGAACCAGCAGGAAACAATTGCCGCGAAAAGGGTGAACACCCTAAATCAGGCTACAGCCAATGCCAGCCTGCTCTTTAAAAATGGCATGGCCGATTATCTTGAGGTAATCACAGCACAAAGCAATGTACTGCAAAGTCAGCTTGAACTGGCAACCATTAAAAGAGACGAGTTGAGCGCTGTATCAGAGCTTTACCAATCCTTAGGTGGTGGTTGGAGATAATACTTACAACAAAATCATAAAACAAAGAAGCCTGGCGGAGAATATCTGCCGGGCTTCTTTGTTTTTATGTCCCGGCCGTTCAAGCGTCCGCGCTTGAACGATAAAGAACTCGAGCGTCCTCGCTCGTTGAAACAATACATGAGCGAGGACGCTCATAAATGCTTAAGTTCAAGCGTGGACGCTCGTAATTGTATAGGTTCAAGCGTAGACGCTTGAACCGGCGGCTAGTATGACATTCTATCAATGATCCGAAGACGGCACAACCACAGCCTTTGTCTTATCGCGCTTAGTAACAAATAATAACAACGGTAGCACTATCGCGAAGAAGAAGCCGATCAAAAAGTAACCATCCAGGTAGCTGGAAAATGACGATTGCTTTACTACCACCAATTCAATCAACTGCATAGCCTTTTGTTTGGCATCCAATAAACCAAAACCCTTTTGCTGAAACAGGTGCGTATAAGCACTAACCCTCGCTATTGATATCGGGTTATCATTAGTGATATGCGTGATCAAATCCATACGATGTGAGGCTATCCTGCGGGCCACATAAGTATTAATAATAGAGATACCAAATGAACCACCTAACTGCCGCATCATATTATTTAATGCTGTGCCTTGCGGCATGTCCTTAGCCTCCAGTGATGATACAGCCAATGTACCGAGCGGAACGGTTAACAAAGCCATCCCTATTGCCCTAAAAATGAGGTTCAGCGTAATATTAAAAGCAGGGGTTTCCAAATTGATCCGCGACATGGACCAGTTGAAATAAATAAAACATAGAAAGCCAAACAAAACGATCAAAGCTGGTGAAACTCCCTTCTGCAATAATTTACCGGTAACAATCAGCGCTATTACAGCCACAATAGAACCCGGCAATAGCAGCAACCCCGATTGTGTGGGCGTAAAACCTAATATCCGCTGCGCCACAACAGGCGTTAGGTAAATGGAGGTATACATTCCCATCCCCGTAATAAAAGTGAGCACAGCCGCTATGCTTAGCGACCTGAACCTTAATATATGCAGGTTAACCACGGGGTTTTTTATATGCAGTTCCCAGATGATGAAGGCGGTTAAAGCCAGTATAGCCAGCACGGTTAAGAAAGTAATATACCCTGCCGAGAACCAGTCGTCGGTTTGGCCGCGTTCCAGTACTACCTGTAATGAGCCTATGCCCACTATCAACAACATGATCCCTACCCAATCAATTTTCCTGGCTTTTTGCCTTATCGGTTCATACAATAAAAACAGGCAGGATACAGCTGCGGTTATCCCGATAGGTATGTTGATATAAAAGATCCACGGCCATGAATAATTCTCGGTAATATAACCGCCCAGAGTTGGCCCAATGGTCGGACCAATAAAAATACCTATGCCAAACAAGGCGCTGGCCACGTTTTGTTTTTCCTTCGGGAAAAGCTCATAAACCACCGTAGCCGATACTGACAGCAAAGCGCCGCCACCCAATCCCTGCAAAAACCGGAAACCCACCAGCTCCCATATATTGGTAGCGTTACCACACATAAAGGAGCACACGGTAAATAGTATAATAGAGCCTATATAATAATTCCTTCGCCCAAGGTTATTAGCTAAAAAGCTGGTCATGGGGATGATGATCACATTGGCTATCGCATATGAGGTGATCACCCATGAAGTATCCTCCAAAGTAGCGCCTAAATTGCCACTCATATAGTTAAGCGCAACGTTAACAATAGAGGTATCGATCAGTTCCATAATAGCGGCCGCTATTACGGTTATTAAAAGCAGTTGTCGTTTTAAGGGAGTCATAATTTATACCAATTGGTATTTTAATTGATAAAAGTTTTCATCATTCTGAATTAGATACAGCACTCTTATTGATTGCTATTCATAATACAAATATACCAATCGGTATATTATTAAAACTATCATTTCCATTTATTACGCAGTTATGGCAAAGGGGAATACTATTATATTTTCAGAAAGATTGCATTTTGCTTTTATTCCCTCCCATGGGAGGGGTGCGGTTGAATGTGAAGTGGCAGGGAGGGGTTTAGACACCAAATAAACTGTTAAACCCCACCCTTCCCCGCCCCGAGGCGGGAATCGCACAATGCCCATGCTCCATTATTTTCCGTCATTGACATCTATGATTTTTACTAAAACAACAAAGGCAGCCATTTGAGCTGCCTTTTTAAGCCCCTCTTCTTTGGAGAGGAGTTGAGTTGAGGTTTAAATCTCTATACTTTCAATAGCCTTATCCAAAGCCAATTCTTTCAGATCCGGTACATTTAAGCCCTCAGCACGGTACACGGTAACATCGGTCATTCCTAAAAAGCCAAATACCGACCTTAAATAAGGCTCAGTAAAATCATAAGCTTTCATAAATCCTTCCGTATACACACCGCCGCTAGAAATAGCCAGGTAAATCTTCTTTCCCTTAACCAATCCCTCTGCGCCCTTTTCAGAGTAGCTGAAGGTTTGGCCCGCACGGCAAATGTGATCTATCCATGCCTTTAATGAGGAATGTAAGCTAAAATTATACATCGGCACACCGATCACTATAACATCGGCATCCTTTAATTCAGCAATAGCCTCATCCGAATGTTTAACCGCTTCAACCAATTCAGGTGACCTGTTTTCAGCAGGCGTAAAAAATGAGTTGATGTGTACTTCCTCCAAATGCGGGAAACCATTTTTAGTCAAATCATGTACTTTAACCGTACTATCGGGGTTAGCTTCCTGTAATTTTTCAACTATAGCCTCACTCAATTTGATGCTTGTTGATGCCGCGCCGCGCGGACTGGATATCAATTGTAATATTTTCATTTTTACTTTCGTTTTTTGATTACGAAAACAAACCTACATACTATTGGTATCAAAAAGATACTACTATCCTAAAGGATACCGGTATCTTTTAGGATAGTGTTAATGGTTTGTAATTAAATGGGTAGCCGGAGCTGGATTGAATGGCTATCTACCGAAAATATGCCTCCAGTATTTTCTTAAAATGAGTGACCTTACTAAAAAACCATATCAAATTGAGAGGCCTTTTCTGTTTACTTTTTAATTCCCGATAAAATAAATTTATTCATTTATACAGCATTACGCACCATTTAGGCTTACTGCATATAACGGGCATTCTTTTGGCATACCTGCAAGTACAGTTACAGAACGGAACGTGTTCTTTAACTGAAATAATTTACAGAAATGGAAGATGAACGAATTATTGTAAGGTCGGCAGTTGCGGCTGATGTGGTCTTTGCCGACGAGATCATTCACGAAATGGAAAGTTCAGCGATAGCACGAGGCTCAGGAATATCAAAACGCTCCGCAGCCGCCATCATTGAAAAAATAGACACCGGTAAGGCAATAGTAGCCGTAACCGAAACCGGCGAATGGGCAGGCTTCTCCTACATTGAAGCATGGGATAACGAACAGCTGGTATCCAACAGCGGGCTCATCGTTTCGCCAAAACACCGTAACCAGGGTGTGGCCGCCCAAATCAAAACACAAATTTTTGAACTATCGCGCAGCAAGTATCCTGATGCAAAAATATTCAGCATCACCTCGGGCCTCGCTATCATGAAAATGAATACTCGCCTGGGCTTTGAGCCGGTTACCTATGCTGAAATAGCGCACGACCAAACCTTTTGGGATGGCTGCAAAAGTTGCGTTAACTATAATGTGCTGCAAAGCAAGAACAGGTGCAACTGCCTTTGCACCGCCATGTTATTTGATCCTAAATTAAACTAAAACAGAATGATGATGGAAAATGTAAATGAAATGCCGGAAGTTTCCTTTGTACAGCAAAGCCTGCCGGTTAACCCAATGCTGTTTAGCAAATCAGTTACCCTTTTACAGCAACTGATAGCCATACCATCCTATAGCGGCGAGGAAGCCAAAGCGGCCGACCTTGTACAGCATTATTTGGAGAGTTACAGCATTAAAACCAATAGACTGGGGAACAACATCTGGTGCTATAACAAGCATTTTGATGCCGCCAAGCCTACTATCCTGCTAAACTCGCACCTTGATACAGTAAAACCGAACGAAAATTATACCAATAACCCATTTTGCCCCGAGATAACAAATGGTCGCTTATATGGCCTGGGCAGTAATGATGCGGGCGGATGCCTGGTTTCGCTCATAGCAGCCTTTTGGCACTTTTACAGTTACCGGGGACTAAGCTTTAACCTTTGCCTTGCCGCTACTGCCGAAGAAGAGAACTCCGGCAAAAATGGCATCAGTTCTATCCTGCCCTTATTGGGTAATTTGGAGCTGGGCATAGTTGGAGAACCAACACTCTTACAAATGGCGGTAGCCGAACGGGGAAACCTGGTAATAGACTGCATTAGCACCGGCAGGCCAGGTCATGCAGCGCGCGCGGAGGGTGATAATGCCATTTACAAATGCCTGCAGGATATTGAATGGTTCAGAAATTTCAGGTTCCCGGAACGGTTAAAGGGCCTGGCACCTGTAAAGATGACCGTTACCGAAATTAAGGCAGGCATACAACATAATATAGTACCGGCCAAATGCGAGTTTACGGTTGATATCAGGAATGATGATACTTATTCGCACCAGCAAATAATGGATATCATTAGGGCTAATACAACGGTACAGTTTACCGCCCGGCCAAGCGCGCTAAGTGCCTCATCTGTACCGATGGATCATCCCATAGTTAAAACTGGCACTGCCATCGGCTGCAAAACTTATAGCTCACCCACCTCATCAGACCAGGCATGGCTAAATATCCCATCGGTAAAAATAGGGCCCGGAGATTCCGCACGCTCCCATTCAGCCAATGAATTTATCTTTTTAGAAGAGATTAAAAAGGGCATCAACCTTTATATTAAACTACTGGATACATTGCCGCTGATGCTGATAAATAATCCGCCGGCCTATAAAAACGAGGCGAAATTTATTGACAATTGACCATAAAACAAGCACCGGACAGCCGGTGTTTGTTTTATATTTTAAATTAATCTATCAGAAAAACAGCAACTTACAAGCAATATTTAATTATATTCTATAAAATCTATCTATTTAGTAGAATATAAAAATAATTTATATATTTGCATTGTAAAACAAGGCAATGAACACGATTTCACATCTCCCCAAAAGCACAAATTTCCATCTCACGCTTCGCGATATGGGCGTGTATTGTTGTTGTTGATCCATACCTCCATCCTCATTAAATAGCTACTTTTACAGGTACCTATCATTTACAAAACAAATTCACCGGGACATCCAACAAAACTCAGCTAATTGCTGGGTATAACAATATTTTAATTTTAACTACCTATGTCAAAAACGCAAATTCACCAGCAGGTACTTGGAGCCAATGCTGAGTATGTTAAGCATTTCGGCAATAAATCAGAGTTGGCTTTACCACCAGCCAGGCAATTTGCCATACTTACCTGCATGGATGCCCGCCTCGATCCGGCTAAATATGCAGGTCTTGCCGAAGGTGATGCCCATGTTATCCGCAATGCAGGCGGCCGTGCCAGTGATGATGCCATACGTTCGCTCATTATCTCACATAAACTACTGGGTACTAAAGAATGGTTTGTGATCCATCACACCGATTGTGGTATGGAGCTATTCACTAATGACATTATCCAGAATCTGCTGGCTAAAAGCCTGGCAACTGCTACAGTTGATGAAAAGGGCTGGCGCAATGTGCAGGAAGAAGGCGGATCAGACGAAGCCCGGTTTGTTAACTTTTTAACCATTAAAAATCTTGAAACCAGCGTAAGCGAGGATGTGCAAAGGATAAAAAGTCACCCTTTGGTAGCTAAGGATATCCCGGTTTATGGCTATATCTACGATGTTAAATCAGGTAAATTAATAGAAGTCCCCCAAGTAAATTAGTTATCCAAAAGGTCAGGTGGCCGAGCGGTTAGGCACAGGTCTGCAAAACCTGCAACAGCGGTTCAAATCCGCTTCTGACCTCCTTTTGATTTAGTTTTTTTTTAGTTTAGTTTTCGCTTATTTGAAAAGTCAGCGGGTAGTGTCGCTGACTTTCAGATAAGTATTTTACGGCGGAGTGGCCGAGTGGTTAGGCGGGAGTCTGCAAAACTCTTTACAGCGGTTCGAACCCGCTCTCACGCCTCTTTAAGCGGCAACCGACCGGTAAACTGCGGCAAGCGCAGCAACAGTAAAATCAATTTCCTGGGCAGTATTAAATTTACTGAATGAAAACCGGATGGTATAGCCAGATGCCCCGTTATTTAATGCTTTTAATACATGCGATGCGGAACCAGTTGAACAAGCGCTTCCGCCCGAAACAGATACGCCCTGCTGATCAAGGTATGACAGCAGGTTAACATCAGTAAATGGCAGGTTTACGCTTAATACGGTGTAAAGGCTCTTATCCGCGATAGCAGAATTTCCGTTGAATGAAACACCCGGAATTTGTTCTGTTAGTTTGGCGATGAGCCTGTTCTTTAAGTTTTGTATATAGGTTTGATGTGCATCAATATCCTGGTAAGCAATTTCAAGCGCTGTAGCCAGGCCAATGATGCCGTGAATATTTTCTGTGCCTGCACGCAGCTGCCTTTCCTGCGAACCGCCATGCAATAGTTTGGTTAAGCCGGTGCCTTTACGACAATACAAAAATCCCACTCCCTTTGGCCCATGAAACTTATGTGCCGATGAAGCTATAAAATGCGCCTTTAATTTTTGCAGATCATGACGGTAATGGCCAATGGTTTGCACCGTGTCGGTATGAAAAACGGCATCGTAGCGCTCGCAGAGCTCGCCTATCGCATCAATATCATTCAAATTGCCGATCTCGTTATTGGCATGCATAACAGATACCAATGAGCGCCCGTTGTTTTTTAGCAATTGCTCCAGCTCAGCCAGATCGATTTCGCCTTGTTTATTTATGGTTAGATAATTGAGTTTGATCTCGCCCTGCTTTTCCAAATTCTCCAGCAGGTGCAACACAGCATGATGTTCCAACGGCGTAGTGATCACATTTTTTATTTGCTGTACGCGAATGGTGGATAATATAGCCGTATTATCAGCCTCAGTACCACCGCTGGTAAAAATAATTTCCTCGGGCGATGCATTGATAAGCCTGGCTATTGTCGCCCTTGCATTTTCAATAGCCAGTTTAGCCTCACGCCCATGCGCATGGTGCGATGATGGGTTGCCATAATGCTCCAGCAAATATGGGGTCATGGCTTTAAATACTGCGGTATCAAGTTGGGTAGTGGCGGCGTTGTCGAGATAGATTTTCATTTTTGCTTTTCTTTAATAATGTGTTTTTACCTGTTTCGTAAATACTTATCGCAGAGAAGCAATAGAAAATCCCGCTGAGAGGATATTAAATTCTGTTGTCATCTTATCTTTCCCCATTTTAAATGGAGCAGGAGTTAGCACCTTTTACCCAACTATTTTGTAGCCGGTACAGGTTGCTAAGACGTCATAGGGCCTTTCCCTCTGTCTTTCTGGATAAGTATTAAAGAACAATTATGATGCAAATATATAATTAATTCTATAAAATCTATATATTTACTAGTATTTAATAAATATTTTTATATTTGCATTGTAAAACAACCGCAATGAAAGCATTTTTACATATCAGTAAACACATACCAGCCCACATGGGCGTGATTACCTTACAGCCGGAACGCTGTTATTGTTGTTGTTGATCCTGCGTAATTTCCATTAATCCTTTTACCGGTTCAAGAAAATAGGTCGCGCATAGCGGATAGGATATGTTATGACTTGTTCACCGCTTCTTAGAACATTTAGACTGGTAATTCAGCCCAATATTTAATCAAATCATAAATCAATAAATCTAAAATAACTATGACATTATCAGATGTATCCCTTATCGGTAAAAAGATCCTGGTTGGTATTATCATCACCCTGGTACCTTTTATCATTATCGTAGGAGGGCTTTTCCTTACGCAAAAATTATTACAGGGCAACAGCAGTCAGCCACAGCCCGCTGTTAAACAAATTAAAACTAACAAATCATGAAAATAGATACAACCACAAAAAAACAGATAACCAGGAACCTGATCCTGAGCCTGTTTATTTACGTGCTGCCAATTGCGCTCATGTTCCTCACATTTACCATAACCGGGCAGAGGCCGTGGGAAAAGAAAGCAGCTAAAAAAGAAAACATAAAATCAATAACCAACAAAAGCAATTTTACCAATGGAAGCAACGATTGAATTCATCAAAAAAATAATAGAAAATCTTAACGGTTACGGTTTTCCGGTTTTATTAGTCTTTATTGGCGTGCTTGAATTTTCATTCGGCCTGTACAAAGGTAAATGGCCAAAAAACGAGCGCTGGGTTGATATCGCCTGCTTTATTGTAGTGCCCCTTGTAATCAGGCCTGCATTTGGTTTATTTGGCTTAAAAGTGTTACCGGCACTACTACCTGCCTATAAAAATATATTCAGCTGGGTACCCCTATTCTGGGGCGTTGCCATTATAGCCGTTGCTGATGACCTTACCCAATACTGGTACCACCGCTTGCATCACCAGATTCCATGGTTATGGAGGTTTCACCGTACACACCATTCAGCATCGTACATGGGTATGGCTATGGCTAACAGGCAAAATCTTATTTATACCATTTTCTTTTCGCAGGTTTATTTAACCACGGCCCTTGTTTATCTGGGTCTGGGTATACCTGCTATAATTGTAGGCATAATCAAAGGAACTATTACTACTTTGGCGCACTCCAGCATTCCCTGGGATAAGCCATTATACAAATACAAAATATTGCACCCTATTGCCTGGGTGTTGGAGCGCACCATATCAACCCCGGCTACACACCACGCCCACCATGCCGCCAGTACTGATGATGGTATAGGTTATTACAAAGGCAACTTTGGCAATATGTTTTTCCTGTGGGATATCATTTTTGGCACCGCGCTTATAACACGCCAGTACCCAAAAGCCTACGGCATATCGCATTATGCAGGCGACCAATGGTATGCACAGTTATTATGGCCGATATTTAAATCAAAGGTTGAAGGCAGTGAGCTGGCTGCTGCGGGACCGATGGTTCGTATTGATATTGATAAAGAAACTGACGAGCAAAATAATGTGAAGGTTAATGAAAGTAAGCCAGCGTTGGTGGCTGTATCGTAAACAGTAAGGCAAATATTTAACTCACCCTGTCTTTTGCTTCGCTCGACATCCCTCTTTACGCTTTAGCGTAGAGCGGGATTTTCTTTTTCTGCCCTCTTTGCGCCGCAGGCGGAGAGAGGGCGACAAGCGCAGCGATGTCGGGTGAGTCGACGGAGCGCGTTATACCAAATACTACTTCCCCAACCCCAAATCCTTCAACCCCCAATCCTGCATCACACCAATAACGGGCATTAATGAATGCCCAAGCTCCGTAAGTTTATACTCAACACGTGGCGGTATCTCAGCGTAAATGGTGCGTTCCAGTATCTTGTCGTCTTCCAGTTCACGTAACTGGTTAACCAGCATCTGCTTGCTGATGATGGGCAAAGCCTTTTGCAGCTTGCTAAAGCGGTTACAATTTTTGCTGACTGCATATATGATCAGGATCTTCCATTTGCCACCAATCTTGTTCATGCAATGCGTAACCGGACAATTGTAGGGGTTAAAATCTTTGTTTTTACGTATCTGTTCCATTAGTCTAAAAAAATGTACTATATAGCTGTATATGTACTACTTGCATTTACAGAACAAAGGTAACAACTTTGCTATATCAATCATCAAAATCATGACCATAGCACAAACCAAACAGTTTATACAAAGCAGCGAATGGGTAAGCATTGTTACCGAGTTAAGGCCATCAAAAGACAGGGCCACAGGCAATATCAAACCTTTTTATTTATGGCGAACTTTTAAGTTTTCGCCGGGCGATAAATTTGAATGCACGGTTATTAATTACGCCGATGCCGGCGGCAAAGTACCATTAGTTAAAATTGTGATCAAAGGCCATAACGTGTGGCAGGGCGAGCACCCTATAGTAAAAGGCGCTTATAACGTTGATTATGTTGCCGATGAAGCCTACGAAATAACCCCATTGCACCAGGGCTTTGCCGATGCCGTAAACCAGGCCCCTGCAAATGGCTTAAATAAATGGGAAGTAAATGTAATGCAGGATATAAAAGCAAAAACATTCCCTGCATTTGGCCTTGCCGAAGGGCAGATATATGTGGATTATGACCTGGTATATATTCTCAACGACCTGCTTTTTATGGGCAGCAAACATGTTGACGGCCGCGCATTTGATACCCCCGAAAACAGGCCAACCAATTTGCAGATCCCTTTAATGAAGAAATAATTGTCCTTGCCAACATTTCAAAATTGAAAATTGCGATTATAACATTAGCTTCAAACTAAAACCTTTACTATTCCTTACTGTTGTACTTAAAAAATTGTGTTAAATTTCAAAAAACAGTTAACATAATGATAATATTGAATTAACTTGCAAATAACATACTTTTGCACAGATACTTATCAAATTATATGAAGAACAATAAACAGAAATCGTCAGTAAAGTCAGCACGCAAACAAGCGATATCAGATATTAAATTACGCCTGGTAACCGATTTAAACGAAGTAACCGGCAAAATAGGCGAAGGCTCTAAAAAATTAGCTAAAGAGATAAAAAAAGGCTCTAAAAAATTAGCTAAAAAAGTTGCAAGTGAAATTAAGTTTGAAGTTGCCGCTGTAACCGAAAAAGTTAAGGCGGAAAAAGCACCTAAAGCAGACAAAACACCGAAAACAGAAAAAGCAGCTAAACCCAAAAAAGATACTGCTAAAGCACCGGCATTAGAAACACCAAAGCCAGCAGCCAAAGTAGTTGCGACTAAAACTAAAGCACCAGCTTTGGTAACACCAAAACCAGCAGCCAAAGTAGTTGCAGCCAAAGCTAAAGCAACAGCAGTGAAAAAGCCACAAGTTGATACAGCTGCACCATCAGCTGAAGACGGCAGAACATTACCAGACTAATTTAGCCTCATTATTATAATTAAATACTGTAAATCCAGGCCAGACATTTAACATATGTTAGCTGTTTGCCTGGGTTTCTATTTTTAATTAAAATTCAGTTCGCCGAAATATTGAGGCAGGTGAAAGTTCGGTTCGTCTGCTATAATATTATTCCAGCATAAAAAATGTTGTTCGGCAAGTTCATCTCCACATTTATAAAAGTTCCCCCAGGCCTTAAGGTCTTGTAATGTTGTTATATGGTGATTATGAAACACCTTAAAAGGGATAACAACCGTTAAGTCCCACTGATGGGGTAAAACATCACCCTCAGCAACGTTGATGAGCCCAGTCCTTTTTATAGTGCTTACAATGGATGGATCAACCCAAATCCTTTCTTTTCCTTTGCCATAGCCAACTAGTGGCGTGCCAAGAGCATTGAATTCAAAGTTGTAGTACGCGCCTTCTTCTTCAAACCCAATAAAGAACTCAACACAACTATCTTCATACACCGCATCATTTATTTGCTTGTGAACAGCCCTGAAATGTTTTTCCTTTACATCAAACTTTAAAAACAGGGCATCATCTCCATAAGCCATCTTAAACGTTACCTCGGGCCTAATATCTGTACCCGGCCATGGCTCATTTGCTATTTTATCAGGTTCTATTGATGAGAATATACCGGATAAAGCATCCGGCGAATTATTATATAGTGCAGTTGCCACATAAGGCACATTCAATACATTCATATTTATTAGCTATAAAGTTCATTTTCTGCTTGCGCGATCAACTTTTTGAACTTTCCTACGCTCCTTACATATTCATTTAACAATTTAAACTGGTTTTTTGCCCGGTTTAAATTATGCCCCGGATATTTAGATCCGTAGTAAATATCATTATTCAAATAATCCGTTAAAAACCGGACGGCCTGCATATAGATCATCAGCTCGCCCGAAAATACAAAATACTGCTTTTCCTTTTCGGTAAATATACTGCCAAGTTCTGACAAATAGCCCTTACAAATCGCACTAAAAATGGCTTCCCTGATGTGGATCTTTGAAAAATCAGTTTCTTCCTCGTTAGCCGGCGACAGATAGGTACGCATCATATCCCCCACATCGCTGAAAAAATAGCCGGGCATTACCGTATCCAGGTCAATAACACATAAGCCGTTCTGCTGCTCATCAAAAAGTACATTACTGATCTTGGTATCATGATGGATAACCCTTACCGGCACTTCCTTATTGGCTAAAATAGTGCGGTAGGTTTGCAGGATGTTATTGTGCTTATAAACCTCTTTTATCTCTTCGAAGGCTTCTGCGATTCTTTCGCTGGTTGCATTTCTTGAGGCTGCTTCAAATTGCTCAAACCTTAGCTCAAGGTTATGAAAATCAGTTAACGTATATTTAAGTGCAGTTGGATCAAAGTCCTTAAGCAAATAAGTGAACTTGCCAAATTGCTTTGCTGCCTCAAAGGCCTGTTTTTCGTTACTTATAAAATTGATGGTTTGCGATCCCTTTACAAAAGGGAACAGCCTGTAAAATTTACCACCATCCGATTCAACTAAAAAATCACCAGAGATGGAAGGTATGGGCCCAACAAATAAATAATCGGGGTATAGTTTATTCAGATAATCTTGTATCAGCGTTAAATTGTTGGCAATATATTCCGGCGACTTAAAAACATCACTGTTTATTTGTTGTAGAATATATACTTCTCCCCTGCCCGATACTTTGAATGTATGGTTGATGAGCCCCGACCCAAAAAACTGGATCTGGTAGTCAGCTGCATTCATTCCAAAACTTTGTAATATCTTTTCAAGCATGCTTATTGTGTGTCAAGGTTTCAGTTGGTAATTTTTATAAGCTGATCTTTATCTGTTTTTAACCAGCTGGTTTTTATGTGTACAGTTCCTTTTTTATCACCGGCATCAAAATAACATCCTGTTTTTGCACGGTTAAATTCATCTGCCGAAGCATATATCTTCACAGGCGCGCCATTAACAGCAACAGATTTAGGTGCTGCGGCCTGATGAACATCAAGCACGTAAACCCTTTGCAGATATTTGCCTGCATAATTACCCACAGCAGCGTGTATGCTTACCTGCACATCATTAGCGGCTGCAACCTCTATTAAAGTTTTAGCAAATGCCCCTTCGCGGTAATCGCGGGTTAGGCCATCATCTTCATATAAGTTAAAGGATGATTTTTTATATGGATAGATCTCCAGTGTTAAGCTGTCGGCTCTCTTTTCGCCATCATAGTTCATGGCGGGGTACATTGGGATGATAGCGCCTTGTTTTACAAATAGCGGCAACTTATCCAACGGAGCAGGGTAATTATTTAACCAGGTGTTACCGGTATAGGCCTTGCCGTCCCAGTAATCATACCAGGTACCTTTTGGCAGGTAGATGCTATCTCTTTTGGCCTGGCTTTTATAAACCGGAGCCACTAAAAACGATTCGCCATTCATGAACTGGTATTGTGTTTGTTTGCCCCAGGTAACCGGGTCATTAGGAAACTCCAGCACCATGGCTCTTGAAGTAGGTACACCGGTTTCATGCGCCTGGGCACAATAAGTATACATATAAGGTGTTAGGCGCATTTTCAGCTCGAGGTACTTGCGATTGATGGTTGTGTAAGGTTCGCCGTAAATATAAGGTTGTTTATCCTTTTTTGCCCAACCACTCATCACCATAAATACCGGTGTAAAGCATTTCCATTGCAGATCGCGCACGTAGGTGGAATCACTGCCCCTGAAAATACCGTCAACATCGCCCGTAGCCGCATTAAATGCTGATAAGCCCGAGCCAATCACTGTTGGGATATGGAAACGGATATACTCCCAGTTGCCTGATTGATCGCCGCTCCAAACTGTTGAATATTTTTGTGTACCAGCCCAGCCCATTACGCTCCATATAAAGCCGCGTGCGTTGCTGTTATTCTCAATACCATTATAGGCGGCCTTACAGCCATCCAAAGCAAATTTATACCCCGGACCAACCCATGCCACATCCAGTTTACACAAACGTGTGCCCGACTGGCCAACTTCTCTTGCTATTTTATCAATGCCGTTTTCCGTCCATAGGCCGGTATAAAAACCACGTTTATGCAGCTCTGCAACTGTCGAATCAAGCTTTACATATCCGCAGCCGTAGCCATCATTAGGCAATATCCAACCGCGCGGCATGTTGTTATCTACATATTTATCAGCCACCAGCTTAATAACATCTGGCGTAGTGCCATTTATGCCGCTGCCAACGTAATTTTTAGTATCATAACCTTTTGTACCTCGGTTATAACAATTGGCATCGCCCAGGCTAAGTGCCCAGCGTGGCATTAAAAATGGGCGGCCTGTTATTTGGGTATAACCGTTAAGTATTTTCTTTAACGATGGCCCGTAGAAATAAAAGGCATCAAAACGGTTCTCATTGTGGGTGAATTTCAGATTTTGTTTGAAGGAATATACACCTACATCAAACGTGTTCCTGAAAACACCATAACCAGCTGTCGACATATAGAATGGTGCCGGGTTTGCCCTGCCACCATCGTCCCAGCCATTACCTTTTTCAATTAATATATCTTTATCCCTGTGCGAGAAATAACCGTTTTGCATACCGCAGCCATAAAAGTATTCGTTAGGCTGCCTGTCCATAGTTTGCGATGTTTTGGCGCCAAAGCTTATCGGTTTGGTTTCAGCCCATACTTTGTGGGTATCGGTAACATCGTATAAAGCAAAACGCAAAGGCTGTTTGTAAACCCTCAGCACGCATTCCTTGCTTTTTAACTGGTAATACGTTCCTTTATCAATAGCTTTTACCTGCGGATTTTTAATAGCATAATTCTCTACTATATCATTCCCGGCAGGGTTGGTGAACTCCCCATCAGGTGCCAGCCAGATCCTGAAGATATCATCCGTATAAAATATAACCTTAGTTTTTGAGATTCCTGCCGACAGGTCGAACTCATTCTTATCTGCTTTAAACCCGGTTACATTACCTACGTATGATTCCTTGGCATAAATCTTTTGCTCGAGGTGATCGTTATCCGGATTTTCATCACCATCCAGCTTAACAGCAAAAACCAGGCTGTGCAATGGCCTTGTTAACAGGTCGGCAGCTGGAAATTTCACACTGATCTCTTCACCGGGATTAATAGGGTGCGCGCTGGCGACAACCGTGGTTGTTAATGTCTGCTTATTATCAATCAAACAAGTAACTTTAAAATCCTGGCTGATGGTTTCAATACCTGTATTCTTCAGGCTTAAAGCCAACACATCATGGTGCGTAAAGGTATTATCGTTCTCGCTGTTGGAGGTTAAATTTGTTATGGCGATGTCTTTCTTATAACCTTCTGCCAGTGATATATCATCAATCATCCAATACCAGCTATAATAGCCCTTCCAATAAAAGCGGATGAATACTTTAGCCTGATTAGCCGCGACTTTACTGATATTCACCTCCTGGTTTATAGGGTTGAACATATCGGCAGCAGCCGGCAGGTTATTCTTTACATCAAAATCGGTCCAGTGAAGGCTATCGGTACTTACACCAACATATAAGCCTGCACCTGCTGCCGCGTTAAAATCATTATAACGAAAAGTTTGCTGAAAGCGCAGTATTACGGATGAATGTGATGAGCAGTTTATACTCCTGGTTTGTATCCACGCATCAGGATATTGTTTCTTTTTAGCCCAACTTGGCTGATCTTCATCAACCATATAACCTGGTTGAAATTGCAGGTAAAAACCACGGCTTTTTGAAGCGATGGGTGGTGCCTGTTGTTGGTATTGGTACGAACCCGGATAAGGCTGATCTGTTACAATCCATTCCACACCATTGGTATTGCTCATATCCACATTCTTCCAGCCATCGGGAAATTTACCCGCGCTTGAATTAAAATCCTCCTTCCAAAATACTTTTGCATTTTTAGTGCTCACCTGTGCCCATGAGTTTGCAACCGTGATTAATGAAATTATAAGCAGTACCAGTTTTTTCATATGTTGAGTCTACAATTAATTATTGCCTGAAAATGAGCATATACCCATCAATTACAGATTGATAGGTTTAAGTTTCTATACCAAACGTAATTAATTAAAACCCCAAAAAAGTGTGCAAACGTTTGTCTAAAATGATATTGACAAAGCAGGAAAAGAGAAATAGCGATGATTTAAATCGTAGCTTTTTCGTTGATTACTAACTGCGACTCTACAGTTATATTATAATAAGCCTGTTTGGCATCATCCTTAACAGGGTTATTGAGCAGGTCGATCAGGATATCGGTAGCTTTTTGCCCCTGCAGGTATGGGAATTGCTCAACCGAAGCCACAGGCACATAGTCCATGTAATTAATGAGGGGTAAATTGGCATAACTTACAAAGGTAAGCTCCTCGTTTATCGCAATATCTTGTGAGCGTGCGTAACGGATAGCGAAAAGCGCCACATAATCATTAAAAGTAACAATGGCGGTTGGCTTTCTCTTGTTGCTGAGCAGTTCCTGCATAGCGCCGATGGTTCCCGCTTCTGTTAAATCACAATTAACCAGTAATGATGGATCAAATTTAAGTCTGTTTTTGATAAGCGCCTGTATATAGCCTTCCCTGCGTTCGCCGGTGGCATATAAGGTTGTTGGACCGTTTATCATCCCAATAACACGATGGCCGCGCTTTAACAGGAAGCTTACCGCTTCAAAGGTGCCGGTTTCCATATTGCAGGCTACGCTGTGTATGTTTTGCAGGGATGGTATCCTATCGAAAAACACTACCGGAATATTTGATTTTCTAAAAACCTCGAAATGGTCGTAAGATGATGTATTTTTTGTGACAGAGATAAGCATACCATCAACCCGCTGATTTTTCATTTTGGCTACCAGCTTGCGTTCGGTTTCTTCGTTGTCATGTGATTGTGCCAGCAGAACAGTATAATTCCTTTTGTTCGCGGTATCCTCAATACCACTTACCGCTGTTGAAAAAAATGCCTCGGAAAGTTCGGGCAGTATTACCCCAATATTGTATGATTTTCCTTTCTGAAAGAAGATCGCAGTTTGATTTGGTTCGTAGTTTAGCTCCTTTGCCAGCTGTTTAATTCGCATTTTAGTAACCAAGCCAATGCTCGGATGATCATGCAGCGCGCGGGAAACGGTAGAAATTGAGATATTTAATGCTTTAGCGATCTCCTTTATAGTTGCCGGTTTCTTTACCATGATTTACTAAAGTAATTTAAATATTAAATTAATGAAAATTTTGCTGCTATAAATTAAAACATCCAGTTATTTTTATTGTATTCGATGTATTATTATGGTTACAGTTCCGGGTATATAGCGAGCAGTCCCCGGTTGGTAACAGATCATAGAAAGCCTGTTATTCCATTTGCTAACAGATCATACAAACGTTTGCGCTATGTTCCGGCGCTCATGCACTGGTTATGTTATCCTTATATGCATAAATTAGGAATGAATTAATGTCAGTGCATATAATCAGCGAATAAATTCATAAAAGCTGGGATAAGTCAACCTTCAATATTTAATTAAACCATTAATCAATATAACAGTATGAAAAGGCGCAGTTTCCTGGCAAAATCCATAATTGGCGGTGTAAGTATGACCGGTATAGGCACATTACAACCGGTTTTCAGTAAACCTAATGAAAAATTGGCCAAAGGAAAAGCTTTAATTACAATTGGTATTTGTACCGATCTGCACCACGACCTTATTCCTGATGGAGAAGCGCGCTTACAGGCATTTATTAATGAAATGAATGAATTAAAGCCGGATTTCATTATACAAATGGGCGACTTTTGCGTACCCAAACCCGCAAATCAGCCATTAATGGATGTATGGAACCAGTTTAAAGGCGATAAATACCACGTTATTGGCAATCATGATGTTGACGGTGGCTTTACACAAGACCAGGTGCTCAGTTTTTGGAATGCGAAAGACAAATATTATTCGTTCGATAGAAACGGTTACCACTTTATTGTTTTAAACGGGAATGAAAGGCCATCGGGCGATACATCCAAAGGTTACCCTCGTTCAATAACAGAAACTCAGCGCAACTGGCTTAAGCAGGATATTGACAGCACCAAATTGCCGGTAATAGTTTTTTGCCACCAGGGAATAGACAATGACATGGAGGGCATAAAAGAAGGCAGCATGGTTCGCCTTGTTTTTGAAAGGGCAAATCTGAAAGCTGGTTTTAAAAAAGTACAACTCGTGCTAAGCGGCCATAACCACGAAGATTATCTGAATACCTATAATAATGTACATTACCTGCAGGTGAATAGTGCATCGTACCAATTCTCCCATTTAAAAGATAACGGCTACGATTTTGCATTAACCAAAGATCCGCTTTGGGCCGTGCTGACCATATACGACAATGGCACTATACATGTAAAGGGAAAATAATCAACTTATAAGGCAGGTCAGGAAAAAGATTGGGCGCCGTATGATGGTTACCCTACTGTTCCTTATATATCCGACCGGATTATAAATATCGGGTAATTCATTATCAACATAAATTGCTATTTTTATTTTAGCTGTGGATATCATTTCATCAGCCAAACCTTTTTATTATTCTTGACTTTTACAGTAATATCCTAAACGCTATGACATTAAAGTGGCTTATTCCGGTTGTCCTATTATTGAGTTTTAACGCACAGGCACAAAAAAAAATTAAATGGCCAAATCATAAAAAGGCGGTTATTGTGCTTACTTATGATGACGCGCTTGATTCGCAATTGAATACGGCGGTACCCCAACTGGAATCGGCGGGATTAAAGGCAACGTTTTTTTTAACCGGGGATATTAACAGCGTAACTATACCCAAATGGCGGGCGCTGAGCAAAAGGGGCTTTGAGTTGGGTAATCATACTATCTATCACCCCTGCTCAAGCAGCGATGATAATCCGGTTGCATCTGAAACTTATACCCTCGGCGCTATAGTGCGCGAAATTGAGATCATGAATAATTATTTATTTGCTATAGATGGCAAAGCGACCCACACCTTTGCCTACCCGTGTACAGAAACAACTGTAGGCCACGGACAAGATTATTCGGACTCGTTACGTAAATATGGCCTGGTGAAATATGCGCGCATTGGAGGCGATGTTGATGATGGTGTGATCACAGATTTTAAACACCTCGACCTGATGAAAATACCATCCTACGGACTGGAAGATAATACCCCCGGCGAGAAGCTAATTGACTTTGTAAAGCGCGTAAAGAAAAGCGGTGGCATGGGTATTTTCATGATCCATGGTGTAGGCGGCGATTATATCACCACATCAACCAAAGCACACAGGGAATTGATTACTTATCTTAAAAATAATAAAAAAGATATTTGGATAACCACCTTTCAGCAGGCTATGGATTACGCGGTAGCAGCCAGCAAAACTAATTAACATGAGTTAGGAATAAGCACTATTCAATATCAGGCTTTTTTGTGTCGCGACTATTTTATATTGTTAAAATGTTTAAATTAGATACATGAAAAAAGTAACCGGTATAGGCGGCATCTTCTTTAAATGCGATGATCCGCAGAAAATGCAAGACTGGTATGCCCAAAATCTGGGCCTGCCAGTTGAAAAATACGGAACCATGTTCAAATGGAGAGACGCAGATGATCCGGATAAAGAGGGAACTACTGTTTGGAGCCCTTTTAAAAACGACACCAAATATTTTGAGCCTTCGAAAAAAGATTTCATGATCAATTACCGTGTCGAGAATATTGAAGCCTTGGTAGAACAGCTAAAAACTGACGGTGTAACCATTATTGATGAGATAGCTACTTACGATTACGGCAAATTTGTCCATATCCTCGATCCCGAAGGAAACAGCATCGAGCTTTGGGAAGACATTTAGTGCATGGTGAACAGTGAATGTTTACCCGCTCTGTTTCACAGTTCATGAATAAAAGACCTGCTATATTAAATTAAGCTTTAGCTATACAATTCAATCAGCGTTTTTAATTCCGTTTGCAGGGTATATGTTTTATTGGCATTGTACCAGGCATGCACCCGTGGGATGATATCGTGCAGGGTTAAGCCTTCACCTTTCCACGCTTTCAGCAGGGTTTGCAGTTCGGCAGGCCTTGGGCCCCAATGGCCAAGCACCTGCAGATCTTCACTCAACACCACCATTTTTGGTATAGAACGGCCGCCATCGGTTAGATTGTCATCCATCACATCCAGGTTGCTATCACGAAACAACACACGCAGCTTTACTTTCTCAGGTATGGCTTTTTCAATAACATGCAGCATGGGCACATTAAAGGCGGCATCGCCGCACCAACCTTCGGTAAGTACCAGCCATGTAGTGGCAGGCGCTTTTTCAAGCGCTGCCTTTAAGCTGTCGAAAACCTGGTAGCTATGGTCATATTCTTCCATCAGCTTTATATTATTGATAATGTGCGGCCTCACTTTTTCGGCTATCGCGTCCGCTGGTGGTAAGGATAGCATTTCATCCAGCTTTTGCCTGTAAGCGGTATAAGTATATGCGCTATCAATTAGCTGATGTGTATAGGTAAACGACATAGACCTTATTTTATAATGTTAAGCGGATGGCAGTTATTTCACCTCCGCCAAATATTTATGTACAAAACTAATAGCCATTGAACCCTCGCCAACTGCCGATGCCACCCTGTTCATCGCACCTGAGCGTACATCACCGGCGGCAAAAATACCTGGGCAACTTGTTTCTAACGAATATGGCTCACGGGCTTGTTTCCATATTTTATTAAAGCCATCGTAGTTTTTGAGCATACGGCCGGTCTCCAAAAAGCCTTTATCATCTTTAATAATATCCAGTTTGAGCCATTCGGTAAAAGGCTTTGCCCCTATAAATATATACAGGGCCGCTGCCGGGCAGGTTTGCTTTTCGTGGGTATCTACATTACATAAAACCAATTGTTCCAGCCTGTCTGACCCTATGGCCTGCGCAATTTCGGTTTTGCCTTTTACATATATATTGGTGGTTTCCTTTATCTGGTCGATAAGGTAGGCTGACATGGTGCTCGTCAAATCTTCCTTGCGCACCAGTATATATACGTTTTTAGCAAATTTGGAGAGGTACATTGCTGCCTGCCCCGCCGAATTACCACCGCCAACTACATAAACTTCCTGATCTTTGCAGGCAGTAGCTTCGGTCATGGCGGCACCGTAATAGATACCTGCGCCTGTGAAATCCGAGATGCCCAGGGTTTCCAATTTGCGGTAATCAACCCCAGTGGTAATTACAACACTACGTGTATCCACGCAACCACCGTCCTCAAACCGTACTTTTTTATAACCATCATTTTGCTCGATAGCCTCTACCGATTTTGGCGATAAAAACTCCGTACCCAAACGTGCAGCCTGTGTCATGGCGCGGCGGGTAAGTTCTGACCCGCTTATGCCTGATGGGAAACCTAAATAGTTCTCAATCCTGCTGCTGGTGCCGGCCTGGCCTCCCGGCGCACGGCGCTCAATCAACAATGTTTTTAAACCTTCGGATGCACCGTAAACCCCGGCAGCCAATCCCGCAGGACCAGCGCCAATGATCACCACATCATACATATCGTTCTTCAGCTCAGGGTTAAGGTTTATTTTGCTGGCGATAGCTGCAATACTTGGCCTGATGAGATATGATCCATCCTCAAAAAACACCACTGGCAGGTCTTTAATATCCAAGCTATTTAGCTTCAGCAAGATTTGCCCCTCGTCATTAGCCTGGATATCCAGCCATTGGTAAGGCACCAGGTTACCCGCTAAAAAGTCTTTGATCTCGTGCGATAGCTGAGAGTATTGATAACCCACCACCCTGATGCCTGTAAAGCCGGGGCGGTATTTATTTTGCCAGTCGTCCAATAAACCATCAATAACCGGGTATAATTTTTCTTCAGGCGGATCCCATGGCTTTACCAGGTAATAATCCAACTGAACAGTATTGATAGCTTTTATAGCTGCTTCCGTATCAGCATAAGCGGTAATCAGTACACGCTTTGCTTCAGGATAAAATTTCATTGCCTTTTCCAGGAAGGCTACACCCTCCATTTCGGGCATGCGCTGGTCTGAAAGGAACATGGCAATGGTTTCGCCTTTATTTTTAAGTTCCAGCAAACTATCAATACCCTCCTTAATTATGGTTGTACCCAGTATGCGGTAGCTATTGCGGTAGCTGCTTTTTAAATCGCGGGTAAGCGCGCGCAGTACGTGGGCATCATCATCAATACAAAATATAATAGGAAGGCTCATAGGTGTGTTTTACGTGATCTAAATTAAAAAAAATCCGGCTTACCCGTCAATAGGGAAACAAACTATAAATTCTGTTCTGCCGGGAACAGAGTTTACTTTTATGGAACCGCGGTGCTGCTTTACAATACGGCTAACCACATCAAGCCCTAAACCCGTTCCTTTGCCAATTGGCTTGGTGGTAAAAAAGGGATCGAATATCTGCGAACGGATATTATCAGGTATGCCCGGTCCGTTATCAATAATGGCTACCTCTACAAACTCTTTATCGCGCCTTGTTCTTATCTCTAGTACTCCCTTACCTGCCGGCTCCATGGCATCCAGCGCGTTATCCACCAGGTTTGTCCAAACCTGGTTCAATTCGCCTATCATGGCCTTAACAGGCGGCAGGGTTTTATCAAAATCCTTCTTTAGCTCTATACTGCCCTTGCGTATCTTGTACAACAGCATCACTAAACTATTCTTTATACCATCGTGGATATCGGCATATTGCTTATCATGCCCCTGATCCATATGGGTAAAGTTTTTTACAGAGCCCACCAGATCGGCAATACGCCTTGATGCGCCTTCAATATCCTGTACCATTTTTTCGGTCACCAGGTTATTATTCACCCAGTTGATCACCGAATCAGTGTATTGCTCTGGAATATGCTTTAAAAACTCCTCCACTTCCTCAATACTTACGCCAAAGTCAACAAAGTTTTCGGCTACATCCTGCGCGTTAGTAATATTATGATCGTCAAGCCACACAACCATGTCATCCTCCATATCACTCCGCTCCATCATGCTCAGGGTTGGTTTTTCCTTTTCATTCAGCAAGCGCCATATCAGGTTATTTACTATCTCAACATCCTCCCTGCTTATCTCTATTTCAACAATATCCTGTAAGGTTTTCCGTACCGATTGCAAATGTTTTTTTAATGAGTAGGCCCCACGCACAATGGCCGATGCAGGGTTGTTCAGCTCATGGGCAAGGCCTGCCGAAAGTTTACCCAG
Organism: Mucilaginibacter mallensis; assembly: GCF_900105165.1. NCBI lineage: Bacteria > Pseudomonadati > Bacteroidota > Sphingobacteriia > Sphingobacteriales > Sphingobacteriaceae > Mucilaginibacter > Mucilaginibacter mallensis. The sequence goes on along the minus strand of NZ_LT629740.1, from coordinate 911,702 downwards.
CGCCATCATCTTTTCATTCTGCTGTTGCAGGGCAGTAAAGTTGCGTACCCTGTTAGTGAGGATATGCACCAGCGCACGCGTCAGTTCAAAATGTGTGCGTATCATCTCCGGTATTTTTGCAGCCGGGAATGACAGTATTTGCGTGTCAGTCATCACCTCGCCGTAAGCGCTCCCTATCTTTCCTCGTGAGAATGGCAGGTAGCCCATTATATCCTTCGGACTAAAACTTATAAATTCCCGTATTTCCTTATTTTGCAGCATATACATCCTGAGGCTGCCCTCAACCACAATATAGGTTGCATCCATAGGTTTGCCGGGCTCCATCAAAAAATCACCCTGCTTAAGCATTATGTTTTCGCTGTTATCAATAAACCATTGCAGCTGTGGTGCAGGCACATCCTGTAAAGCTTCGATAGATAATAGCCAGTCGGTTGTTACTTTCATTTCAGTATATTACTTACAGCATGAAGTTAGGACAAAAGATCGAAACTTGTGGCTGTCATTTGTTTTTTAAGGGTCAGTTTTTTTGTGCCGGTGTTATCCTGAACTCCGTTTTATAGTTATTGCGCAGTATGCCAATGTATTGGAACTGGCCTATTTTATCCTCAGTCAATGCCTTGTACAAACTATAAGAGCTTTCAATAGGCTGGTTATTAAATGACAGTATAATATCACCGCTCAAAATACCCGCTTTCTCTGCCGGGCTACCCACTGCAACCTCCGAAATAAACAAAGCCTGCTTGTTCACCAGCTCATGTATGGCGCGTAGTTTAGGCACCAGATCTATCTGCTGCATTACTACGCCCAAATAGGCCCGTTTCACCTTTCCAAAGCGGATGAGCTGATTAGCCACATCCTTAGCGGTATTAATGCTGATGGCAAAGCACAAGCCCTGCGCCCCCCTGATGGTTGCAGTATTAACACCTACCACCTCGCCATCGGCATTGATGAGCGGACCACCGGAGTTACCCGGATTGAGCGCTGCATCGGTTTGGATCATGCTATCCATCATCCTGCCGGTTTGCCCTTCAAGCGTTCGGCCCAAAGCACTTACCACGCCAGCCGTAACCGTATGCTGAAAACCCAGCGGATTACCGATAGCAATTACCAGCTGACCAATCTTCAATCCCTCAGCATCACCCAGTTTTACCGGCTTAAAATCGGCTTCCGAAATTTTGAGGATGGCCAGATCTGTATCCGGGTCTTCGCCAATAAGCTCGGCCTGACTGGTACTGCCATCATGTAGTTTTACCCTTATGATTTGTGCCTTATGCACCACATGGCTATTGGTAAACAAATAGCCATCCGAAGAAAACAGGAAGCCCGAACCTGTGCCGGCTAGTACTTCCTTGTTCTTTTCTTTTTTATAGAGTTCTATTTTAACCACCGCTGTTTTTACTTTCTCAACAGCTTCAATAATGGTTTCGGAATACGCATCCATGGTTGTCCTTTTTTTGAAGATAGGGTAGCACAAATCGCATTCCTATTCCAAAAAAATATAAAATCCGGTTATTATGTCGTGTTTTGCTAAAAACGACCTGATTTGCTGGCATGCAATGGCTATAAAAGCGGCGATAATAACCGGCACAGCTTTTCGGGGAGCTGTTTAAACAATGTGCGCTTTGCCCATGTTTTGCGGTTGATCTGTACCGCATCTTTTATATCATCATAAAAGGCATCGCGCAGTTGTTGCGCTATTTTAGTGTCGTAGATCATACTGTTCACCTCAAAATTAAGCTCGAAGCTACGGTGATCCATGTTAGCTGTGCCGATGATAGCCAGTTGTCCATCCGCTACCATGGTCTTGGCATGAACGAAACCTTTTTTGTACAGGTAGATCTCAGCACCAGCATCCAGTATCTCGCCATAGTACGACCGTGCCGCCGCATTTACCAATGCCGAATCCGACACATCGGGTACCAGCAGCTTTATCTTTACACCACTTAATGCCGCTACACGCATAACATCCAATATACTTTCACCAGGGATAAAATAAGGTGATGTAATCAGCAACTCATCCTGTGCCATGCCTATGGTTTCCATCAGCGAAAACATGATGGTAGGTGTATCTGAATCGGGACCACTGGCGGCTATCTGTACAATGGCCTTGCCATGTTTGCTTGGGGTTGAGCAGAAGTAATCGGGCAGGATGGGCAGCTTTTTTCCCGAGCAAAAATTCCAGTCGCATATAAACAGGTATTGCAGGTAATATACACCCGGGCCATCAATACGCACATGCGTATCACGCCAGTAAAGCTGCTTTTTGTCGATACCGTTGATATACCTGTCGCTCACGTTTATACCGCCTACAAAACCCGTACAACCATCAATAACAATGATCTTGCGGTGATCGCGATAATTGGTGCGGTTGGATAAGGCGATGAACAATATCTTATAAAAAGGATAAGCCTCTACCCCTGCCGCGTTCAGGTCATCCACAAACTTATTACGGATGGATCGGCTCCCAAAATCATCATAAATAAACCGCACCTTAACCCCTTCGGCAACCTTTTGTACCAGGATGTCTTTCACCTGGTTGCCAATGTTATCATCCTCAAAAATATAATACTCCATGTGGATGTGGTGCTTCGCATCCCTTAATGCCTGCAATACTTCGGGGAACTTATTCTCGCCGTTCAGCAACAGCTTTACCTCATTGTTGCCAGTGAGCGGGCTGTTATCATTCATCAGCATCCGGGCCAGTTTTTTATGGCTCTTTACCTCATGCTCGCCGCTATCCAATGATTTTTCCGATTCATGCACTATCTTCTCCCTGATCTCTGCCAGCAGATGGTGATCGTTCACTATCTTTTTGCTGTACAGCTTGTTTTTTCGGTAGTTGGCGCCTACGGCAAAGTAAATGACCATGCCTATCACCGGCAGAAAAATAACCACCAGCAAGTAAGCAAACGTTTTGGTGGTCGACTGGATATCATACAGTATCCTAAGACAAACAAATATAATGAGGAGGATATAAGCTGTCCCTATAAGTATGTCCAGGTGCATTCTGATTTTATTTAGTTTGAGTTTGCCTTCCGGCGATACGTTCTAAATACAGTTTAAACGATTTTTTGTTCCAACCGGTTAGCCTGCCTTTCTGTATGATCATGTTTTCGTTATCCATAGCCGATAAAGGGTAACGTAATGCAAATGGCTCCCGCGTATTTTGCCAGCCCTGTACTTGCTCAAACCGCAGGATATTTACATAGATGGTTTTACCCGAATCAGTTACGGTATAATAATCATCGGCAAAGGTTATTAAGTTATTTTTCAGGCTGGCATTGCCTGATTTATTTATTAAGAAATCATTTTTAGGATGAAACCCATAAACAATGGCCGACTTATCCCAAATAGAACTATACCCCGTATAATAACCGCTACCGGCATTAGCTACCACATACCACAGCATATTATTGAACGGCGCAGGTGTGGTAAAATAATTTTGCTGTTTGATAGTGGCATCAACCTTATTATCGATTGCTATTTTATTGATAGCCGAAAAGCACAAATAAGCCACCGAAACCGCAATAGCCATTGACGCCCATGTAACACGATGTTTAGCCTTACTGCTTTTAAATATCAACAGCAATGCTACCACCACCAGGCTGATAGTAAACAAGGGGTCAGCCACATATAGCAAATTAATGGAGAAGCGGTGATGACTGAATGGCTCCAACAACCCGGTGCCGTAACTGTTGCAGGTATCGAGCAGGTCATGCAGCCCTAATTGAAAACAGAAGAAGAATGCCAGCGTTGCAAAGGGAATGTTAGGTTTTCGGTGGATATTTTTTGCCAGCCAGGCCAGCAGCAAGCCAATTACCAAAGCAAAAAACAGGGAATGCGTAATACCCCGGTGAAACAATAGAGCCCTATCGCCGCGCATAAAAATACCGGGGAGGGTATCAATATCAGGCAAGTTTTGCGCGACGATGCCCCATAGCAAAGCCTTTTTACCCAGCTTTTTACTCAATAATATTTCGCCAACACAAGCACCTAAAGCTATATGGGTAATAGAATCCATAAATGATAGTATATCCTCTTTGTTTTAAAGGGGCGGAAGATAATAATGTTTGAGGGAAATAGCTGAACCCGTCCGTACCTAATTTGGTGAAGTACATTAAAAGCGTCCGTCCGCTCAAGGTATGGACAACAGCGGACACGCTACGGACCCTGGCTACCGCAAGCGTCTCGCTTGTGGTTAATAGACTACTATCATTTTGTATGTAAACCACAAGCGAGACGCTTGCGGTAGCGAAATGTTAAAACACCTTTGCAATTACCGTTAAAATACCCCCCTATTAAAATTATCTATCTATTAACTTTATGAAATTAAATCCTGCCAACCTAATATTTAAGATCTATAACCTTTTTATAAAAACTTATCAAAATGAAAAAAATAACAACCCTGAAAATAATCGGCATAGGCCTGGTTATTTTTGCATCTTTTTTTTTTACCGGTTGTGCTACCCGTAACAAAACAGTAAATATAAACGGAGTGGCGCAAACACCGGTTGACCTTAATGATGTTATTGCAGCCTTGAAAGTACAATATGAAATTGCTAAGGAGCAATTAAACGGTATTAAAATAACCCCTGATAATGCATCAGTTACCGTACAAGTTACAAATACATATACAGCAGCAGGGGATATATCGGTTTTAATATTTAAACCGACATATACTAACAAAGTGTTAAAATCCAGTTCGGTTACATTTGATCTGCAGGCCCCACAAGCAGATGCTATAAAATCCCGTGTAAGCTTAATACGATCCAACGCAAAACCTGATTCTTCCCTGGCTAAACTGATAATATCAGCAGCTAAAGCATACGATAAACTTGACCCGACCCCTATACCCGGCTTAAATAAACAAGACTTTGTTATTGATGTAATATTTTCTATAGAAAATGATGCCAATTTAGGTCTTACATTTAAGGTACTGGGTACTGGTGTAGATGCCAGTTATGAATATGATAGGGCTGTTCAACATGAGTTAAAACTTACCTGCGAAATAAAACAATAGCATATAAATAAGGATATTTTCAGCACTCTTATTGCACCCCCTGCTGGCTCATGCATGCCGCGGGTACTATATGCAATAGACTATATCTTGCCTTAAAAGCGACTGTACAGAGCAGATTGCTATCTATTGAGTCGCGTGAAGCCGCTCATGGGCGCGGAGCCCTAGTCCTTTTGTCTTCGCCACAAAAGGACCAAAAAGACAAGTCAGTAGAAATGCTTCTTTGCCGCACGGGGCCAACCCTGCAAATCAGGCAAAACCTGGGCTGGAATCTTTTTGCGGCCATATTGCGCACCATCCTATGCGCTGCAAAAATTTCCTATGCCCTGCCACGCACAAGGCCGCCATCGTTTTGCCTGATTTCACCCGAAGCTGTTCTACTGACAGGGGAAGAAAAAGCTTCATCCAATTTTCAAAAACAAAATACTTTAATTGAACCGTGATAAAAAGTGGGCAAAGGCTCGACAAAAAGCGCGGGCCTGGGTGTTTTGCCTGTGGGCGGAAGGATCTTTTTGTCTTGATCTTTTGGTTACTTTTGGATCAAGCCAAAAGTAACTAGTGTCATGTCAACAGTCTTTAGTCGTAAGTCTAAAGCCATATTTCGTTCTTTTTGAATTTTGACTCAAGACTTTAGGCTCATGACTAGCGACATTTTATGATTGACACGACACTAGGGCTCCGCGCCCATGAGCGGCTTCACATGATAGGTCAACGATATGCTAATTCGCCCTGCACAATAGAGGATTACTTCGTCCCTCGCAATGACGTACGGTAATGCGATGAACGGCTTTTTGACTTTTGACTTCTCAGTCTCATTGTTTCCTAACAATCTGACTATTCACCTCTATCTCCTTCAGCAACCCCGGCGAATTAACCGTGCTGCTAAAGCTCTTATCGGGATTGGTTTGCGATATTTTAGCCAGATCGTTATTGGTTTGATCCAGTTCCCTCATCAGGCTGTTGATCTCCTTTAAGTGCGAGTTGAAGAATTTCACCTTGTTGTTATAGGTATCTACCTTATAATTATTAGCTGCCGCGTTTGCCGATTTGGTGGTATCCGATGCCATAGCCGTATATGGGGACAAATTATTTACCGTTGTCTCAATCGGCACCAATGATGGCGTTGCATCCTTCGGATCAATAGCTTGCAGGCTTAGTCGTACCGGGTCGGGGTTGTAGGCTACCAGGCTCTTGTATTCATCCACAATGGCAGCTATAATTTTATGCTGATTATCATAGGTTTCGGCTATGATCTTATTCTTTACATTGTTTTTAAAGCCATTAAATAGTAGCGATGTAAAGTCGTAAGCCTTGGTTCGCAGCACTGCGCCTTGTACCGAGTAGTAATTACTCAGCGTTTTATTTTTGGTATACATTACCCCCAAACTGGTGCTGAAAACCTGCGCCGGGGTGCTTAGGGAAAGATCGGCCTCATTACCGAAGTTGTAGAATTGTTTGCCGTATATCTCCAAATCGTCTATCCGTTCATACGACGACAGGAAGTATAACCGGTAACGCTGGTACTCCTGATCGGGGTTATCGATCTGGGCGTAGCAGTTCTGTAAGAATGCCTCTACTGCCTTATCATTAAATATCTGGTAGATATCCGCTTCAGCCGATGGCTTCCACCTGATGAGGGAAAGCTTGGCCTTAAATTCCAGCTCGGCGGTATTGTTTACCCGTAACGAGTCGAACATCTTGGCTACAAAATAGCCAACCTGCGCGTTAGCCATGCCGCGCTGCTCCTTGTTCACCATGGCGTATAAACTATCCTGTATCGTCAGGTAGTTTTCGCTGTTGTTCCAGAATGATGGCTCCAGTGGCGGCAATAATAGCCGGTTGGTTTTGGTATCCACAAAAATGAAGGTCCCCAGCGGGTAAACGTTCTGGAAGTTGTTCTCCAGCATGGATAGGCTGCTCATGGATGATGAATCCATCTTCAGTAAAAAGTTGAGCACCTTGTTATGTTCCAGCTTTACGCTCAGGCCCTCCAGCGACTCGAAATTGGAAGTTTGTTTTTCGGGGATGATGATGGGGATATAGTAAACCGTGCTCTTGTTCTGATCCAGCATAGCGAAATCCCGCTTTACCGTTACCGAGGTTTGATCTTCCGCATCCTGACCGTAAAAGGCAACCGTATCGCCCTTCTCCACCGAAACTTCTTTCACCTTTTCCTCACCGGGTTTCAGGTTCATCAATGTTTTTAACTTAAACCCTCCCGATTTTTTATTGATGCGATAAAACACTGCCACATTGGTTTTGGCGGTGTTTTTTATCTTGAATTTAAAGCCGATAGCGCCTGCAAAAAAAGGCGATAGCAGAAATATGATCAGCAATAAAATTTTGGAAATAGCTTTTAATGCGCTTTTGTAGTAATTGGCTGTTGTTTTCATAGAGGTATCTACAGTAACGTTTTAAAAGCCGCTTTAGTTTCATTTTTTGTAACAATGGCATTACGGAAGAAGGATGCGGTTGAGTAAATTACCAAATAAGCTTAGGTTACCGCAAGCGTCCCGCTTGTGGTTCTACGTCCGCAAGTGTTCGCACTGGTAGCGGACAGACAGAATAGCCACAAGCGGGACGCTTGCGGGAGCGAAGGTTAACATTTGAGCGGACGGAATAGCCATAAGCGGAATGCCTGCGGTGGCGAGAATGGTGAGTAGTAGCTTGGTTTTGAAACCCTTACCTCCCTTCCCCGAGGAAGGAATCGCACAAGCCTCTGCCTTAGAAATCTTTCAAAACAACTAATACAAAAACAAAAAAAGCCCGGATCGCTCCGGGCCTTTACATTGAATTAAACACCCCAAATTATTTCATGCTATCATGGATCTTGTTGATCGCATCCAGGTGCATTTGTACGGTTGGTGCTACTTTAGCAGCAAAAGCTTTCAGTTGCGGATCGGTTCCGTTTTTGGCTTCATCCTGCATCAGCGTTAATGCTTTTTTATGCCCACCTATCATGGCATCAACATAAGCTTTATCAAAGTCGGCACCGGTTTTTTTGCCTACATCATCCATTTTTTTCATGGTGGCACTATCGCACATGGTTGGCAGGGTAATATTCTTGGTTTTAGCTATCGCCGCAAGCGTATCATTTGCCTTGCCATGATCAGTGACCATCATGTTAGCAAAATCTTTGATCTGGGCGTTGCTGGTTTTTGTGAGGGCCAGCTTGGCAAATTCAACTTCGGCCATGCCGCCGTTGGCAGCTGCGGTAGCAAATTTGGCATCATCGCTGTTTACGGCAATACCACCTGTTGCCGCAGCATTGGCTGTGGTATCCTTAGTTTTATTAAGGCTATCGGCGCTTTCTTTGGCGTCTTTAGCGCCATGATTACACGACTGGAAAGTTAGTGCTCCAGCAGCAATCATTAATACATAACTTAGTTTTTTCATGGTAGTACAATTTAGTTTTTCTTATCAACAGCCTATCTGCCAATAAGTTTTAACTACCTGTTTCATCTATGTTTTTATGGATCTCTTTTACATCGGTGCTGGATTTCATTTCTTCCAGTTCCTTATCTCCCGCATGGGTTGCTATGCCTAGTTTTTGCTGTATCTCGTGCAACATGGTCAGCATTTTGGTAATTTCCTCTTCGGCACGCACATTTACTTCAAATTCAACCTGCTGACTAACCTTATCTATCTTCCCCTGCCTGTTTTGGTTGATGAGCACCGATACCGATAGGATAATAGCGAATATAGATACCGTCATCTCCAATACAGGAAAAGGAAACGGATCGAATGGCTTTGACGCACTAAGATTATAGGTTATCCATACCACGAAAATTATGATGCAGATGATCAAAAAAGTGATGCTGCCCAATATACTGGCCACAAAAACCGCGAAATGGTCGGCCCTTGTTCGTGTAAAATCCAGCGACGACTTCAAATTTGGTGTTTCAACCTGCTTAGTAATTATTTGCTGCTTTGCCATTAATTGATGATAAATAATTCATTATCACAATAAATGCTCAAACGACAATAATGTTTCAGCTGCTTTTTAGGGTGATGACGGTTATCTCGGGCCATATGCCTATCCGGCCCTGGTAGCCCAGGAAACCAAAACCTCGGTTTACATACAGGTACTTGCCCGCGTTTTCATAAAGACCGGCCCATTGCGGGTACATATATTTTACCGGGCTCCATTTAAAGCCGAACAGCTCAATACCAAACTGCATACCATGGGTGTGCCCTGCTAATGTCAGGTTGATATGCTTTTTATTCTCCAATGTCTTAGCTTCCCAGTGTGATGGATCATGCGACATCAGGATTTTAAATTCATCATTCCGCACATCTTCAGTTGCCTTGGTTAAACTGCCATATTTATGAAAGCCACCCTTGCCCCAGTTTTCAACGCCTATCAACGCGATAGATTCACCGTTCTTTTCAATCTGCACGGCCTCATTTAGCAATAACTTAAAGCCGATATCGCCATGAACTTCTTTCAAGCGTACAAGATTAGCGGCTTTTTCTTCCTCGCTATCCCACTTGGTATAATCACCATAATCATGGTTACCCAATACCGAGTATTTACCCATAGGCGCTTTTAGCCTTGAAAAGAATGGGATCCACTGATCCATTTCAGCTGCGCGGCTGTTCACCAGGTCGCCTGTAAATAGTATCATATCACTCTTTTGAGCGTTAACCATGTTGATGCCTTTTTCAACACCTTTTTCACTGGTAAAACTACCGGAATGGATGTCGGATAACTGGGTAAGTGTAAATCCGTCAAATGCTTTGGGCAGGTCATCAAACTTTAGCGTTACCTTATGCACTTTGTAGCGGTGACGGCCGCCTATCATGCCGTATATGAGCCCGAAAAATGGTATGGCAGCAATGATGAGCGCTATTTCGCTTACCCATTCCCTGCGGGCAGGATAAACGGAGGTGGTGATATAAAGCAGCATCCGGCTCAGATCTTCGAGCAATAAGATAGGGAATACCAAAATTTTAGGTACCAGCGATATCAGCATAAAAGCCATCAGCCATGAGGTTAACCTCGGCGGCGTTGTACCCGGTTTACTGAGTAATGTACCATATACAACAATGCAGCTAAGTACGATATCAAACAGCCAGTAGATCCAATAAATGATGGTGGCCTGCGTTAAAGTTTCAATTGCCTGGAAAAAGTAAATATCGGCTACTATCCAAAGTAGCAGTATAAAGGGGATTCTTTGTTTCATGTATAATTACAATAATGACGATTTTAAATATCTATTGTTTTGATGCTGAGGGATTTTTACATCCGCATGAGTATCGAACAATAAATTAGGGCGAAAGGTGCGTAATTTCATTTATAGATTACGCCCATTATTATAAATTTGACAAATGATCATCAGAAATAATGAGAACTGGTTCCGGATGCTTTTTGTATGGCAAGGCTCCGTATTACCAAAAGTATTACCGCGCTTACTGCTATTGCTTGTACTTTCTATTGGTGTGGTGTATTTTAAAGGCAAGCTGTTTCATTATAAAATACCGCTAAATCCGGCCCCATTTACCTTATTTGGTATAGCGCTGGCGCTTTTCCTGGGTTTCAGGAACAATGCCAGTTATGAGCGCTTTTGGGAAGCACGCAAGCTTTGGGGCGCGCTGCTTAATGATACACGCTCACTGGCCCGGCAGGCATTAACCATCAGTGGTTACTCGCCCGAAAGCGAAGAGGTTGCCACTTTTATAAATTACCTGATCGCTTTTACCTATGCTCTAAAGCACCAGTTACGACACACTGATGCCAATAAAGATCTGCAACAACGGCTATCCCCGGAATTGGCCGATCAACTTAAAACCACCATCTATAAACCCATTATATTAATGCGTGAAATGAGCGCATGGGTACAGCGGGCAGGTACACATGCTATACTCCGGGCATCATTCGACCAAAATCTGGATAAGCTTTCAGATATTGTTGGCGGCTGCGAACGTATCGCATCAACACCCATACCTTATACTTACCGGGTATTGCTGCACCGTACCGTTTATATCTATTGCTTTTTACTGCCCTTTGGTTTTGTTGATAGTTTGGGCTGGTTAACACCGCTCATTGTTACCTTCATCGCTTACACCTTTGTAGCCCTTGAAGCTATTGCTGAAGAAATTGAAGACCCCTTCGGCATGGAATCAAACGATCTGGCGCTAAACACAATGAGCCTGATGATTGAAACCACCTTGCTCGAAATGGCCGGAAAACCATTACCCAAACAAACTAAAATTAAAGATTATACGCTGGATTAAGAGCTATTGTCAAGTCAACAGTCTTTAGTCGTAAGTCTAAAGCCCATATTTCGCTCTTTTTGAGTTTTGACTCAAGACTTTAGGCTTATGACTAGCGACATTCTATAATTGACACTACACTATGTATTCCTTTATACAATTTGTTGTATATTAGTTTATAAACTTAAATAGCCTAACCGTTTATAAATGGAAGTATTCAGTCACATAAAATATGTTATTGCCATAACCCTTAGCTTTAGCATAGCACATTTATTGAGGGGTACGGTAAAATTCATACAGCACCCTAACCGCGTAAAGCCTTATATCACCCATTTGTTGTGGGTAATATATATGTATTTAACCCTCATCCACTTTTGGTGGTTCGAGCTCAGGTTAACCGAAATTAAGCAATGGTATTTCTTCTCGTACTTCTTTATCGTTCTCTACATCACCAATTATTATGTGATATGTACCATCCTCTACCCCGACGATATTAACGATTACAAAGATTATAAGGACTATTTCTTTTCCAGACGGGGCTGGTTTTTTGGCTTGCTGTCAGTTGCCTTTGTTGCCGATATTTTTGATACGCTGATAAAAGGTACAGATTATTTTTACCATTTTGGATGGGAGGTACCTGTCAGGAACGCGGTGCTTTTAATACTTTGCCTGGTGGGCATAAAGGTTAAAAGTCCTAAGTTCCATTTAGCACTGGTCATACTGTTTATTTTATACGAGCTCCTCTTTATAGCGCGGCTGTATGATATCCCGATAAAGTAATATCAGATAATAAACGGTTAGTATTTGTTAAGAATCATCCGGACCAAAGCTTAACTTTGTGGGCATTTTAACACCGTAATTATGACACACAAAGAAAAGTTGAGTGCTATACGCCAGCAGATGAAAGCCAATGGTGTAGCAGCATATATCATCCCCTCGTCTGATCCGCATATCAGCGAATACCTGCCCGATTTTTATAAATGCCTGTACTTTGCATCAGGTTTTACAGGCTCAGCCGGAACGCTGGTGATCACCCAGGATTTCGCAGGCTTATGGACCGATTTCCGCTACTTTGTGCAAGCCGGTGAACAACTGAAAAACAGCGGATACGAATTGGTGAAACTTAAGGTACAACACGCTCCCGAATATATACAATGGCTGCATGATATCCTGGATGACCATGCCGTGGTAGCTTTTAACGATAAACTGTTATCCGTGCTATTAGGTGAACTACTGGAAAAACAACTCGCCGATAAACAGATCGTGTTTAAAAGTTATGACTTCTTAGATCCAATCTGGGCAGGCAGACCGGCATTGCCAACCGCTCCTGCTTTTTTGATAGATGAAAAATATACGGGCCAGTCTACTGCCAGTAAGCTATCGGCCTTAAGGCAATCATTAAACACTTCAAAAGCAAGTCACCATTTTATCTCTTCATTGGATGATATTGCCTGGTTATTTAACATCCGTGGTAAGGATGTGAGCTATAACCCGGTAGTTTTAAGTTTCGCGCTTATCAGTGCCGAAAATGCCGCGCTGTTTATTGATCCGGCTAAATTATCAGCAGAAGATACAAGCACCTTACATAAAGCAGGTGTACAGGTTTTGCCTTATGATGATATTGCAACATCATTAGCCGCGTTGCCTGCAGACAGCAGCGTATTGATTGACCCAAAACGTAACTGCTTTGGCTTGTATAAACAAATACCTGCATCTGCAACCATTATACAGGAGCTTAACCCTACCACGCTTTTCAAAGCCCTTAAAAACGAAACCGAAGTTGAGAACATGCGCACTGCCATGGTAAAAGACGGCATAGCCATGACCCGCTTTTTTAAATGGGTTGAAGAAAACATCGGTAAAACAAAGATCACTGAACTTTCTGCTGCCGAAAAACTACAAGGCTTCAGGACAGAACAGGATGGCTTTGCCGGGATCAGTTTTAATACCATTGCAGGCTTTAAAGGCCATGGTGCATTGCCCCATTATTCTGCAACGCCTGAAAGCGACAGCGAAGTTTTATCTGAAGGTTTATTTTTGGTTGATTCGGGCGGACAGTACCACTACGGCACTACCGATATTACCCGCATGATACCTATGGGTAATAATACTGAAGAAGAAAAGACCGATTACACGCTGGTATTAAAAGCGATGATAGAGGGTTCAAAAACCTTATATCCAAAGGGGACATGTGGCTACCAGATCGATGCAATTTGTCGCCGCCCGTTATGGGACCATGCCATCAATTATGGTCATGGTACTGGTCATGGCATAGGTTTTTATTTAAATGTGCATGAAGGTCCGCAGGTATTTAACCCAACCAATGTTGCAATACCGGTTGAGCTGGGCATGGTCACCTCAATAGAGCCGGGTATATACCGCCCCGGCAAACATGGCGTGCGTATCGAGAACCTGGTGCTCACCATTAAACACAGCACCAATGAATTTAACGAATTCTATGCCTTTGAAACACTCACACTGGCATTGATAGATACCTCACTGATCCAAAAAGACTTGCTGGAAAAAAGCCATATCAACTGGCTTAATCATTACCACCAGCTGGTATATGAAAAACTGAGCCCGCATTTATCGGCAGATGAACAGGCATGGCTTAAGGAGAAAGCGAAAGCGATTTAAATAAGAAAAGCACCCGTTTATGGCGGGTGCTTTTTTGTTTGAAAAATTAATTAGCCTGCTTTTTACTGCTGCTAATATATGTATGCAGATGTTGGAGGAAAATCTTACATTTAGCTATGGCATTGAGAGACAAATTTGATAGAACGTTTATAGTAAATACATCACTGCCCAAAGCTGTTATTGTAAACACTTTTAAAGAACGTATAGAAGAGTCCTCAAAAGATAGTTGGCTTACGATCAAAGACATCAATTACAAGAAAATACAGGTTGATGATTACCGCGCGGTAATCAAACAAGATCCATTTTTCTTTGGTCAAATCGGAGGTATCGGCGTAGCCATATTACATTTTGAAACAAGTAGTAGCTTCACGGAAATAAAAGCGGTTGTTAAGCCGTTTGTTAATGGTATTTGGTTTCTAATTGGTTTCCTGGTATTATTCAGCGCAGTTTGTATTTGGTTCACGCCCGGAATAGGTAAATTCCTTTTTGTTGCACTTGCCTGGATTATGTTTTTAACCCCCGTGTACATAAGTTTTGCTATTAGAAGATATAGATTAACGAATTACTTGAAGGCCGTATTAATTGACATTGGGGTTCAGGAAGATTTGGTTAAAGCTTAATCCTTCTCATTATAACTTACTCATTGTTTTATATAAATCCTTCAGATCGCCTGATTTTAAATTAAAAGACAAGGAAGTATGCCTTGAATAAATTGTTTCCCCTGTACCCGAATTGATAACACATACGATTTTGCTTGAGCTGTCCTTGATAAACAACAGGTAATATATAGGCTTATTTTCATTCAGGATCAGCGAATCCAGCCCCTTTTTCGTAACAACTTTGTATGGTGCATGATAATCTGCCAACACATTACTGGCGTCGTATGTTCCAGTGTCATTTCCAACAAAAGTATTGTATTTAATAAAGTTAAAATCAGGCAGGTATAGCGTACTATTCGCTAATTCGGGTAGCTGTTCTTTATTGGTAATATCATCGTAAGCCTTAATCTTTTTGCCAGCACGAAGCAATATGGTTAATTGTTGCATATAGTTTTTTAGCATACCTGGGCTCCAATTATACAGTACTCCCCCGCCATCGAAGTCCATGTCGTTAAAAAAATCTCTGATCTTAGAAAAGCTTCTTGAAATGAAAGCTTCCGGGGACACGGAAAGGGCTATGCGGGCTATTGGGTCTTCATCGCTTTGTTTAAGCGCACGGTCTTTTTTGAAGAATTTATCTTTACAGGTCCAAAAACAGAGATAATAATAGATGTTGGTAGTATTATTTTCTGTTACATACGTAGCTTCCAAACTTAAAAAACTGTCTCCCGGGCTAATATTTACATCAGGATCATTACCCGAAAGTAAGCGTATATTTTTTGTCAGTGTCCAATTTTCTTGAAGCGCACTCAGATAACGGTTGGCATCTGGGAAATTAACGTTTTTAACCATCACATAGGTGGTGCCGTTTCTTATATTATCAAGTTTCCGGGCATCCACGATAGTAATCTGGGCATTGGCATTCAGGACAAGAAAAGCCCATAAAAGAGTGATGAGTGTAAGCTTTATGTTCATGATAAGGTTGAAACTCCAAATTTAATATTTTTAACGGTATTTCTTAAAAGGTTTCCATTGCTCCCGCTGTTCGAAGTTTCCAAACTTCGAACCCAGATGTGCGTAGTCTCCGACTACAGCAAAATAATTCTCTCATTTCCTCCACATTTTGTTGACTTTTGATTGTTTTTTATGTAATATTGATATTACAATCGTTCGTAAAGTCGTTATTTATTATACCAATTATAGATCTTATGAAAACGCTCGATAAAATTCATGAATGGGGTGACAGTCATTACCCAAAATGGTTAGATTTTGTAAGGATCGCCCTCGGATTAGTCCTCATATGGAAAGGGATTGAGTTTATATTTAATCTCAATGTACTCGCAGATTTCCTGAACGAAACCGGGTTGACGGATGAAATAGGCACGTCAGTATTTTTAACTTTATTAACATACCTCATCATCGCTTTGCACCTTGCAGGCGGCATTTGTATTGCCCTGGGTATACGTACCCGTTTATTTTGCCTGCTTAATTTACCGATACTGTTTGGCGCGGTGTTCCTGGTTAATTTCCGGGAAAACATATTCAAACCTTATTCTGAATTCTGGCTATCGCTGTTCGTGCTACTGGCTGTTATCTGCTTTTTTGTGGAAGGCAACGGTTATTTGGCCATTGAACGTGGAAGAGATGGAATGTAGTTGTAATCAGTGAACGATAAATTAACTAATTTGAAGATTTGAGAATGTGCTGATTTGAAGATGATTTAAATACACAAGTTGATTTTCAAATTTTCAAATCACCAAATTTTCAAATCACTCAATCACTAATTCACTAATTCACTAATTCACTAAATATTAAAAGCCATAATACTTAAAAAAGCATTTATCTTTGCCACCAAAATTTACGAATCATATAATTCATGGCAAAGGCATCTGAAATTAAAGTAGGAAATATTTTACGCTTCAACGGCGAATTGGTAACTGTTATAGAAGTGCTGCACCGCACACCGGGTAAAGGCGGCGCATTTTATTTAGATAAATTCCGTAACATTAAAACCGGAAGAATTGTGGAGGCGCGTTTAGCAACCGACGAACAGGTTGAAATTTGCCGTGTAGAAACCAATGATTACCAATACCTGTATGAAGAAGGCGACCATCTGGTGATAATGGATAATACCACATATGATCAGTTTAATATCCCAAAAGCATTGTTCGGCCCATCAGCAAAATTCCTGAAAGAAGGTATGAACGTGATCGTATCTTTTGAAAGCGAAGAACCCATCATGGCGCAAGCGCCTAACTTCGTGGAGCTGGAAATAACCTATGCCGAGCATGCTGTTAAAGGCGATACATCCTCAGGCGCGTTAAAAACCGCGACAACAGAAAATGGCATCGAAATAAAAGTACCCTTATTTGTAAACCAGGGCGATAAAATAAAGGTAGATACCCGCACGGGAGAATATGTTGAGCGTGTAAAATAAATAACTGATATAAAAATATTTTTAGCGGCTCTATGCAATGAGAGCCGCTTTTTTTGTGGGTTTCGGTTTAAGCATACGTGGTTGTTCTCTCTGTGGTTTTATACCATAGATGTCCGGAAGATTGCATTTCTATTTTAATTCCCTCCCACGGGAGGGGTGTGGTTGATGTGAAGTGGCAGGGAGGGGTTTATACATCAAATAAGCTGTTAAACCCCACCCTTCCCCGCCCCAAGGCGGGAATCGCACAAGGCCAATGCTTCCTTTTTTCATCTTCCGAGCACCTATGCGTCTTATACATATCATATGAATAAACATCCTATCTTAGTGTTATCAATGAAACGCTATCGCAACCTACTCTTAGCCATCTGTCTCATCAGTATGAGTAGAACCGTTGTTGCTCAACAACATTCATTTAATAGTTATAATGTCCCATTGTATAAAGGGCATCCCGCAAAGCTAAAGCTGAAAGGTAACGCACTGGCAGAGCAATATCGAACCGCAATACGAACCACGTATTATTCTACAAAAGACCAAGTAGCGTACCATGGATCAACCGGTCTGAACTTTGGAGGCCATTATTGCTTTGTATACTGGGGCTGTGGATCAGATTGCCAGTACGCTGTTGTTGTTGATTTAAAAACAGGAATCGTGTATCCTGGTACAGACGCTGAGCGGGGATATAAGTTCCAGCCCAACAGCAGGCTAATTATTGTAAACCCTGATCCTGAACCTACCACTACAACGTATAAAGAAGAATATTGGGTATGGAATGAAGCTGGGAAGAAGTTTACTAAGCTTCGTTAGTCCGCTGTTCGAAGTTTCCAAATCGGACCAATATGCACGTAGTCTCTCACTACCCATCCAGACATAATAATAAATACCTCATTATAGCTGTTAAACCACTTTTAATAGCTATCTGTTACTTAAACAGTAACCTGATAATTATACACTTATATACAATTCAATCATATATTTATCCAAATTAAGACTTATATTCAATTTTGGATTAGATGAAGTATAACCCGATGATATCTAATTATAAGATAATTATTAAGAAAAATATCTTATTATAATTGCTGTTATAATCTTAATTTAACCTAACCGATTAATGAAATAGTTGCATGACAAAACCTTTACCCATAAAACTGCATCTTTATATATTTTGGAGTATTCTATATGGTACAATAACTTTTATATGTACTTCCTCCTGCTTCGCCCAAACTGACCATATCAAGGTATTTTTTGAGAAACTTAGTACAGCTAAGCATGATACGGACAGGGTAAATATCTATTACTCTATTTCCAGGCTCTATTGGAATAAAAATGCCGACAGCGCGCTGTTAATGGCAGATAAATCCCTTGAACTTGCAAAAAAGATCCATTTTGAAAAAGGTATTGCACTGGGGTATCTTGCAAAGGGAGTAGCCCTGGGATACAAAGGGAATTGGCCAGAATCCCTCGACTGCCACTTACAATGCCTGCGCATCAGTGAAAAACTGGGCATGGAGGGATTAACCGGAAACGAATATAATAATATAGCCGGCATGTACACCTCTTTGGAGGATTATGCAAAAGCACTTTATTATAACCGGCAAGCTTATAAGATAGCCCTGAAACAGCATGATCCTACAGGCTTTGCTACCTATCCCCTACTGGTAAACATGGGGGAAATATTTAAGTACAAAGGCCAGCCTGATTCTGCCATTGCCTATAATTCCCGGGCGCTAATTATAGCAAAAAGAGTAAAAGACCCCAGCAGCATTGCCACCGCATTATATAATATAGGCGAAAATTACATTACCAAAAAAAACTACACACAGGCGCAAACTTCCTTTTATGAGGCCCTTAATATTGCGCAAAAAGCAGGCGATGATGAAGATGTTGCCTACTCCCATACCGGCCTGGCGCTTACCTCATATTATACCGGTAAATATGATTCCAGTATGCTGTATGCACAAAAAGGTCTTGAAGAGAGCAAAAAATCTGGCATTGTTGAACTCATTCAAACAGCTTATCATGTATTATACTTAACCCATCAAAAAATGGGCAATTATAAGCAGGCACTCTATTACCGGAACCTTGAAGTTGAATTAAACGATAGTTTAAATACGGTAGGAAAACAAAAAGCCATCAGGAATATACAGTCGACCTATGAACTGGATAAAAAGCAAAGGCAAATTGACTTGCTGAATAAGGATAAAATTATAAGTCAGAAAGAACTGGAAAAAATAAAATTAAAACGGGATATTTTAACGGCTGGGGCCGTGCTTTTGATATTACTTGCGTTCGTTCTTTTCAGAAACTACACACAAAAAAGAAGACTTAGCGAGCAATTGGCCTTGCAAAATAAAAATATATCGGAACAAAACGAACGCCTGGAAGAACTGGTACTGGTTAAGGACCGGCTTTTTTCCATTATAGGGCATGATTTGAGAGGCCCCATCCACGCGCTCTATCAAATGATAAATGTATTAAAGGAAGAAGATTTATCTGAAGAAGAAAGTGAATTTTGGATTGAGAAAGCAGGCGAATATCTGACAATAACCTCACATTTACTTGAAAACCTGCTGTATTGGGCGAAAAGCCAGATGGATGGCATCCACACAAATCCAACCCGCTTTGATGTGCAAAAGGTAATTGAACAAAATATAACGCTGATAAAAGCAAGGGCTGCCGAAAAAAAAGTGACGGTAACCGCTATGAATATAACCACACCTGAAATTGTTTATGGGGATGAAATAATGATTGATATCGTGATCAGGAATTTGGTGGAGAACGCCGTAAAATTTTCAAAAGCTGGTGATATTGTTACGCTAGGCGCTGAAAAAAAAGAATCATTAACACTGATAACAGTAAAAGATAACGGAAAAGGCATCCCGGAGGAAGCACAGGCAAAAATATTTGACAAGCTTTCATCCTACACAACCTTTGGCACAGCCAGCGAAAAAGGAAGCGGGCTCGGTCTTTTATTATGTAAGGAACTTGTAGAAAAAAATAACGGTACTTTATGGTTTGAAAGTAAGACAGATATAGGAAGCTCCTTCTATTTCACCATACCATCATCATAAGATTGCCGTTTTAAACACTGATTATTTGCAACCAATTCACATTATTTGAACTTCCGCTATTCGAAGTTTCTATAAACAACGGCGTTAACATTAACTCCGGCACCTACGGCGGCAAATAAAATGGTTTCGTTTTTATTAAAGCTATGGCCCGGCATTTGCGCTTTATTAATCAGGTCGTATAAAGTTGGTAAGGTGGCTACGGAACTATTGCCCAACCATGATATCGTCATCGGCATAATCTCAAAAGGGATACTCTTAGTTTCGCAGAGCTCAAACAAGAGTTTCAAAATTGCCTCATCCATTTTATTATTGGCCTGATGGATGAGCACTTTGCTGATATCTGTTAAAGATAAATTAGCTTTTTCAATACATTTTTTTATGACGCCGGGCACTACTTTTAGTACCTGCTCATATAATTTATGCCCGCTCATTTTTAAAAAAAGCCGGTTATCGCCGAACCCCGGTTTATTGGAGGCACCCATTTTTAAAGCGTAAACCAATTCGTCGGCAATTGTTTCCGCGTGATGGGCCAGTATACCTATTGGCACTGCACTTTCCTTAGCAGCTAGCACAACTGCTCCGGCACCATCCGCAAATATCATACAGTCCCTGTCATGCGGATCGCTTATCCTCGAGAGCGTTTCAGCCCCAATAACCAATACTTTTTTTGCGTTTCCTGAACGCAGGTAACCATCGGCCTGTATCATACCCTGTAACCAGCCTGCACAACCAAATGGAAGATCATAGGCAACGGTTTGAGGGTTAACAATACCCAGGCGGTGCTTTACCCTTGAAGCCAAAGCCGGCACCATATCGCTCACCAGGTTTTTGGAAGTAACATCGCCAAAATTATGTGCCACAATGATATAATCGAGCGACTCTGCATCAATCCCCCCAGACTCTAATGCACTCTGAGCTGCAAAAAAAGCGATATCAGATGTAACCAGGTCATCAATAACATATCTTCTTTCACGAATACCCGTTATTTGTTCCAGCTGTGAAATGACCACTTCGTTTGCTTTGGATAAGGCCACGCCATTCCTGTCAAAAAAGGTATGATCTAAAAAATCGGCATTTTTTACGGTAACTGTTGGGATATAGCTACCACTGGCTACGATGATGGAATACGTTTGAACAGACATGATAATTTTCGGAAAAGTAACACATTTTATATGAAATTTGCAAATACTTTTCCCACTGTTCGAAGTTTCCAGATCGGATGAATATGTCCGTCGTCTCCGGATGGTATCAGCCGGGAGCAAACCCAATATCTTAACTATTCATGAATTTCCTTCAACAGGTAAATTATGCCCGCCGGGTAGCTTGCCATCTGTAATGAATCAAAGTCGATTTTTAAATTAGGTACGTTAATTTCCAGGTTTTTTTGCTGAAAGCGGACAATTTTCCCCCCGCGTTTAATTTCAAGGATATGCTCAGGGTCTTTGTTCGATGTGATCTCTTTCAGTAAACCGGTTTGCCCGGGTAATATATGCAGGGGCTGACCGCCAGGGGCATGATCGCCCAGGTTGAAGATTTGTTTAGCTGCCGAATTCATAAATAGAACTTCCGCCTTTTCATTGGTACCGATAATGGCATCCGGCGTTTCCTCTATAAGCTTTGTTACCCGGTTCTCGGCCGCTAAAACTTTACTGAGGCTTGCGTTTTCCAGCGTACCAAGCTCAACCGCCATAGTATTAAAAGCATTGGCAAGCCGGGCAAACTCTTCACTCCCCTTGAAATCCAGACGGGCATCATAATTTTTCCGGCTTATCTCCTGCAAAGCCTCTATCAATGCCTCCAGCGGATTAAGTATAAAGCCGGGGAAACCGGCAATCAAAATGAAAAGAATAAAAAAAGTAATTAATACCATGCTACCCAGGTAAAGGGTTGCCTTGTTGACGGTTGCATGCGTGCTATCATTTTTAGAAACAATCGCCTGCATGTTTAATCCATCGATCGTGGTGAGCAGGGACCGGATCTTTTTTTCTGCCTGGCGTTGTTCATTTAAACCTGATGATGGGTTCGTCAGCACGCCAAAACAGTAACGCACACCACTTGTAGCCTCCCGCTCCCCATGTTCGGTAATATTATTTTCCTGTTTTTTAAGAGCCAGATCAAATGTTCCAGCTGCAAGGGAATTCAGCGGCAGATCCTGCTCATCCAATACCGAGCGCATCGCCCGCGTAAAAGTTAATGTCTGGTAATTATTTTTTAAGGTGATGCTGGCGGTTTTGGAGATGACTTCGATATAATACAGGGAAACGGCTCCAAAGACCAGGACTACTATAAATAATAGCCCGAAACCCAAAAAAAGCTTTTTTTTGATTCTCATGATGCAATAATAAAGGCCGGGGAAAGATTAAAAATAATAACAAAAGGCCACATTTACAATACATCAGCTAATTTTTATTTCCGGTTGATTTGGTTATCCCAAGTTTCCATCCGAATGAATATGCCTACAAATTATCAGGACTCCGGTGCTACAGGAGTAGCTTTCCTGGCGGTTAGTGCTGCGCCGGCGCTCGCGATGATAATTAACGCTACGGCTATCCATTCGTATAATGAAAGGTATTCATGCAGGAAAATCAGGCCGGATATCGCAGCCACAGCCGGTTCCAGGCTCATTAAAATGCTAAAAGTTTTTGCCGGAATTTTCCTTAAGGCACTCATCTCCAAAGTAAAAGGTATGGCACTGGAAAGTAAGGCCAGTGCAAGGCCTGATAACAACATCCATGGCTTCAAATGGGTTATTAATCCGTCACCTATAGCCACCGGCAATACAACTACAGAGGCGAAGATCATGCCGATGGTAACAGCCTTGTTTGCATTCATCATTTTAGAGATACGGCCGCCCAGCAGAATATAGGCCGCCCAGAATGCGCCGGCAAGCAAGGCCAGCAGTACACCTGTTAGATTTAAACCATTGTGATGCCATGGCGCAATGAGCGCTATCCCTACTGCTGCGAGAATAACCCATAAAAAATCTATTATGCGTTTAGAGCCTACTAAAGCCAGCGCCAAAGGACCGATAAACTCGAGAGCAACACCCACCGCAAGCGGTATACGGGCTATAGCCATGTAAAAAACAATATTCATCGCACCCAAAGTCAAACCATATAAGGCAACTGCTTTCCATTGCGCAGTGGTCAGGTTTCGTAGGTTGGGCCGGTTAAACAGGAGCAGGATCAGGGCTGACAAAACAATTCTTAAGCATGATGTAGATGTCGCACCCAGGATCGGAAATATCCCTTTTGCAATTGCGGCACCACCCTGCACACTGATAATTGACAGCAGTACTGCGGGCACTGCCGGAATTTCAAATACTTTTTTATTTTTCATTGATTATAATTCGCATGCAAAAATACACGAATCGCTCTACCGTTTCCAGGGTGTCATTTAAATAACATCGCCGTCCAATTTCAGATCCAGGTACCGCTCCTTAATAATTTTTATATGCCTTAATTCGTGTCCGGCAATATGATAAATCAAGGCCCTCACTGTCCTTATATTGAAAACGTTTCCGTATTCGTCAACACTGCCGCCAGTCCTCAACATAGAATCCTCAGGCAAATGCTGAAACAGTAAAAGGGTAGCACGTCTTACTGCCCAATATTCTTCAAATATGTCATCTAAACTCCGTTGGTCGGCTTGTGCATATTTGGTATAATTATTTTCATCAAATCCATGAAGCGGAGTGTTGTCATTCCTGGCATACCGCAAAGCCCTGTATGAAAAAATCCTTTCGTCATCAATTAAGTGTACTAATATTTCTTTTATGCTCCATTTATTTTCAGCATACCTGTATAAAAGCTTTTCTTCAGAAAGGGAATAGATCAGGTCCTTTATTTTATAAAAATTCTCTTCTAAATGATCGAGTATTAAATCATCATTTTTTAATAAATCCATGTAGATACTCGAATAAGGGGGATATTCGGCTGCGTTGGGTTTGCGTATCTTTCTGTAAGCAGACATTTTACTGGAATTTAACCGACCATTCTTTTGCCAACTTTCCCATTGGTTCAAGCAGATCATAAATACTTCTTCCTAGTTCTGTGAGCGCATAACCATCCATCGTTTTCTCAATGATGAATGCATTTGTCAATTCTTTAAGCCGTGTATTCAGCGTTGTTGGAGAAACGGATTCACAATAAACCTGAAGTTGCCTGAATGTGCTTGAACCATTTGATAAATGCCAAATAATGCCCATAGACCAATTTCGACCTAAAAGATCAAACAGGGCCATTATTGGCTGCCCGGATCTGGACCCCCGAACGGGTTTGCCTGGAATGGGTAATGCCATAATTATTTGCCTTTCACAATGCTACGCAAAAAGTAGCATTGCTACAAATAATGTAGCATTATATTTATAATTTCCCGGCTGTTTTCGTTTTTTATGTACTTCTTAAATCGATGCAGCCAAAACGCGATGAGTTTATCGCTGTTCCTTTATTCCCGTACCATCGTCTTTTAGCTGATATGGTAAAATCACGTAATCTTTCACCGCCATAATTCAATATGGCCGATCCTCCTGAAAAAGATACCGCGCTTTAATTTATTTATGTACCTCAAAACCAATACTTTCTTATTGTAAAATAATTAATTTTATAAAATACCCCTTTAAAAAAATGATTCAGGAGGTACCAATAAAAATGTTAATCCGTTGACAGAAGTATCATATATGAGTAGTTATATTTGCCTGACACAAGCGTCAAACATTTTAGTTTAAACATGGCAGTTAGAGACACCGGCACTGAGCAGATAATTAAGGATACCGCAAAACAGATTTTCTTTGCTGAAGGAAAATTTAATGCGACTACCCAGGATATTGCAGAGGCCGCGGGGGTTAGCAGAACTG
Organism: Mucilaginibacter mallensis; assembly: GCF_900105165.1. NCBI lineage: Bacteria > Pseudomonadati > Bacteroidota > Sphingobacteriia > Sphingobacteriales > Sphingobacteriaceae > Mucilaginibacter > Mucilaginibacter mallensis. Next base: position 886,873 of record NZ_LT629740.1, on the reverse strand, counting down.
TCATCAATTATTATTTCCGGTCTAAGGACATTCTTTTTCAACAAGTATTTCGGGAAGCTATGGCCGATACCGGCGCTAAAATGAACGAGGTATTGGGTGCAGATATGCCTTTCAAGAAAAAGGTGATTACCTTTATTGATATGTTTACTACCGAGTTAACGAAGTATCCTTATAAAGAATCCTTTTTAATAAGCGAAATAAACGCCAATGGATTTAGCTTCCCTGCCAGGGATCCATCACCGGGTATGCAGCAATTTTTAAAGGAGATAAAACTGGCATCTGATAGTGGTGAGATCAAGAAGGTGTTGCCTATTAATTTCATGATCAATATATTATCCCTGGTTGCCTATCCGTTATTAACCCGGCGGCTATTTGAGCAGATGCTTGAACTTAACGATACAAACTTTGAAAAACTGATGCAGGAAAGAAAGAATATGATAATCGATATTCTATTCAACTGATTTTTTTGAGATAATACTGACATAGCCGTCAAACATAAACGTCAATAACAAATCAAACTAGAAACTACATGAAAATGATGCCTTATAAAATGAAGAAAACCAGTGCCGGACTAGCTATGATTAGCGCGATGATCATTGCTTTAAGCTCCTGCGGCGGCAGCGCTAATCCAAATGGGGGCGCACAGCAACCACCAGCAACCTACGAGGTATTTACCGTTACAGCGCAACCTGCTACGCTGCACACCAGCTATCCTGCAGTAATGCAGGGTGAGCAAACAATAGATATCCGCCCCAAAGTGGATGGCTATATTGAAAAAATATATGTTGATGAAGGCTCGGTAGTTAAAAAAGGACAACTATTGTTCAAACTCAGCGCACCTGAGTATGAGCAAACTGTTATTAATTCCATAGCAGCAATTAACAGCGCAAAGGCAGATATCAACTCAGCAGAAATAGCGGTAAATAAAACCAAGCCGCTGGTTGAAAAAGGCATCATCTCCGAATACGAACTGCAAACAGATCAAAACACCCTCGATACAAAAAAAGCCGCATTGGCACAGGCCCAAACTGCTTTGGCCACTGCCAAGGTAAACCTGGGTTATACATATGTTACCAGCCCGGTAAATGGTGTTGTGGGCTCAATACCTTATCGTTTAGGCAGCCTGATCACCAGTGCAACTGCAAGCCCTTTAACTACTGTAGCCAATATTGGCAAAGTATATGCCTATTTTTCACTAAATGAAAAACAACTGCTGGATTTTTCCCGCTCGGTAAAAGGCAGCACTTTGGATGAAAAGCTGAAAAATACGCCGGATGTAAATTTAGCACTGGCCGATGGTTCAGCATATCCCGAAAAAGGGCGTTTAGAGACAATTAGCGGTGTATTGAATACCAGTACCGGTTCGGCAAGCTTTCGGGCAGGCTTTCCCAATCCACTGCACTTGTTAAGAAGCGGCAGCTCCGGAACTGTAGATATCCCACAGGCATTAACCGCGGCTATTTTGATTCCTCAAAAATCCGCATACGAATTACAGGGTAAATACTTTGTGTATGTGCTCGATCAAAATAACCTGGTGAAGAACCAGGAAGTAGATATCATGGAACTAACCGCAGGACAGTATTATGTAGTTACCGGTGGCATAAAAGCGGGTGATAAGATAGTTTATGATGGTACCATCTCACTAAAGGATTCCACCAAAATTACGCCACAATCCATGAGTGCTGACAAGGTTTACCAGGATCTAAAAAACTAAAAAGATGATAAAGACATTCATTGAAAGGCCGGTATTATCTACCGTAATATCGGTTATACTGGTTATTTTGGGCCTTATTGGGCTGATAGAGCTGCCGATAACCCAATATCCAGACATCGCACCACCTACTGTAGTGGTGTCTGCGGCCTACTCCGGTGCTAACGCCGATGTGGTATTGACCAGCGTAATCGTTCCTTTGGAAGAGCAGATTAACGGTGTGGAAGGCATGACCTACATGACCTCGACCGCAGCTGATGACGGTAGCGCAACCATTACCATTTATTTTGCTTTGGGCACTAATCCGGATATTGCTGCTGTAAACGTGCAGAACCGCGTTTCGAAGGCTGCACCCCTGTTGCCTGCTGAAGTTACCCAGTCAGGTGTAACCACACAGAAACAACAGAGCAGTGACATCATGATCTTTTCATTGTCAAGCACTAATAAGTCATACGATCAAACTTTTTTGCAGAACTATGCTAATATCAATTTGCTGCCGCAAATTAAACGTATAAACGGTGTAGGCGATGCTTCCGCTTTTGGTAGCAAGGATTACTCTATGCGTATTTGGTTGAAGCCAAGCGTTATGGCAGCCTATCATTTGATACCCGATGATATAAACGCCGCTCTTGCAGAACAAAACGTTGACGCAGCGCCCGGAAAGGTTGGTGAAAACAGTAATCAATCCTACCAATATACACTAAAGTACAAAGGGCGTTTAAAATCTGTGGCCAACTTTGAAAACATTGTTATCAAATCAACCAGTAGCGGGCAAACTTTGCTGTTAAAGGATGTGGCCCGCATTGAATTGGGTTCACTCGATTACAGTGGTTTTACGACTACCGATGGTAATCCATCAGTTGGTATAGCTATATCTCAGGTGGCCGGTTCCAATGCACACTCATTGATCCAACAATGCGAGGCAACCATCGCCGGCGCTTCAAAATCTTTTCCGCCGGGCGTAAAGTATACTTCGTTGCTAAATGCCAACGACTTTTTGGATGAATCCATAGCCAAAGTTATTCATACACTGGTAGAGGCGTTCATCCTGGTATTTATCGTGGTATTTGTATTCCTACAGGATTTCCGTTCAACGTTAATTCCAGCAATCGCTGTTCCTGTGGCAATCATTGGTACGTTCTTCTTCCTTAACTTATTTGGTTTTACCATTAACTTACTAACGCTGTTTGCAATGGTATTGGCCATTGGTATTGTGGTTGATGACGCGATCGTCGTCGTCGAGGCGGTACACGCCAAGCTCGACCAGGGCGCCAAATCGGGCAAAGAAGCATCCATAAGCGCTATGCGCGATATTAGCGGGGCCATTGTTTCTATTACCCTGGTAATGGCCGCGGTGTTCATCCCGGTATCGTTCATCTCCGGTTCGTCAGGTGTATTTTATAAGCAATTTGGTTTAACACTGGCCATTGCCATTATCATTTCGGCGGTTAACGCGTTAACTTTGAGCCCGGCGCTTTGCGCCCTGTTCTTAAAACCGCATCCCGAAGGTGAGCATAAGAATTCCAGCTTAATTCAAAGATTTTATGCTGCTTTTAATGTTGGATTTGAATCGGTAACCGGAAAATACAAACGTTCGGTGCATTTTCTTACCGGGAAAAAATGGCTCGCCGGATTGATCATTTTAATTTTTGCCGGCATTTTCTACTTCCTTATAAAAACCACTGCAACCGGTTTTGTGCCGAATGAGGACCAGGGAGTATTGTTCGCCAACATCAGCTTACCTGTAGGTTCATCGCTTGAACGAAGCACGGTAGTTGCCAAACAGGTTGAAGATATCATCAAAAAGTTGCCTGAAGTAGAATCAACCCTAACCATTACCGGGCAAAGCTTTATTGCCGGATCCGGCGGCTCATATGCTATGGTGGTAATTAAGTTAAAACCATGGGACAAGCGTACCGGCAAGGGTGAGGATATAAACAGCGTTACCGGGCAGCTTTTCGGTATGACGGCAGGCATTAAAAATGCCGAGGTCATATTTTTTGCGCCACCTACTTTACAAGGCTTCGGTATCAATAGCGGATTTGAGTTCCAGCTACAGGACAAAACCGGTGGCGATATCAATAAATTCAATGATGTGAGCACTAAATTCCTGGCTGAACTTGCCAAACGCAAGGAAATTCAATATGCTACTACCTCGTTCAACACCAAATTTCCGCAATACATGATCAATGTTAATGTGGCCAAATGCCACCAGGCGGGTGTAACTGTTAACTCAGTATTGAGTACACTGCAAGGTTATTATGGTGGTGTATATGCTTCAAATTTCAACGAATTTGGAAAACAATACCGTGTAATGATGCAGGCTGATGCCAACTATCGTAGCAATACAGCAAGCTTAAATGATATTTATGTGCGAAGCGACAGTACCAGCGCTATGGCTCCCATTTCGGAGTTTGTAACACTTACCAAGGTATATGGCCCGCAATCCATCAACAGGTTCAACCTGTACACTTCTATTGATATACAGGGCGCACCAAATGCTGGTTATAGCTCAGGCGATGCCATTAAGGCTATTAATGAGGTGGCCGCGCAAACGCTACCTGTAGGCTACGGCTTTGAATACGCCGGTATTACCCGGGAAGAGATTGCAGGCGGCAGTCAAAGTATTTACATATTTATACTTTGTCTTATTTTCGTTTATTTCCTGCTTAGCGCACAATATGAAAGCTACATACTGCCATTTGCGGTTCTATTATCGCTGCCCGTGGGCTTGGCCGGGGCCTTCATATTCGCGAAAATATTTGGCGTCGAAAATAACATCTATTTACAGATCACACTTATCATGCTCATCGGCTTGTTAGCCAAAAATGCCATCCTGATTGTTGAATTTGCAGTAACCCGCAGGCGACATGGCCTGACGCTGATAGATGCTGCTATTGAAGGTGCAACCGCAAGGCTGCGCCCCATCCTGATGACCTCATTTGCGTTTATCCTGGGCCTGCTTCCGTTAATGCTGTCAACAGGCGCAGGTGCGGTGGGTAACAAATCAATCGGTACAGGCGCGGTGGGTGGCATGCTCATTGGTACGCTGTTCGGCGTTTTCGTGATCCCTATATTATTCATCGTTTTCCAGGGATTACAGGAAAGGATCAGCGGCAAACCCGATGTTCAGCCTGCGGAGCCGATAGTCAACTAAATTTTAAGCTTAAGTTCAATCAAATGAAAACAAGATATTTTTTATTAACCCTGACAGGATTGATCATTATGGCATCCTGTAATGTGTCGCAGCATTATAAACGGCCAAATGTAACTGCGGAAAATTTATATCGCGACAGCACGCAGGCAGATACCAACTCTATAGCAAATCTGCCATGGCGGTCGTTATTTGCAGATACGGTATTGCAAAACCTGATACAGGAAGGGATTGATCATAACCTTAACCTGCAAACCGCTATACTAAAAATAGCAGAAGCCAATGCCTCGTTGAAAGAGAGCAAGGCCGCTTATTTTCCAACGCTAAGTGCAGGCGCAACGGTTACTAAAGCTAAATCATCTCAGGCGGCACAGTCGTTCCCAGCCGGATTGGGTATCGATTTGAATACAACTACCTACCAGGCTAACCTGAGCGCCAGCTGGACGGTTAATGTATGGGGCCAGCTCAGTAGTTTAAAGCGGCAGGCTATCGCTAATTTTTTGGAAAGTGATGCATCAAAACGCGCTGTGCAAACGGCACTCGTAGCCAATATTGCCAACGATTATTATACACTTTTATCTTATGATCAGCAGTTAGCTATCACCCGGCAAACCGTAAAAAACAATATTCAGGATGTAGAGACTAATAAGTCGTTACTAAAGGCAAATGTGGTTACCGGCGCAGCTGTAGTGCAAAGCGAAGCAAACAGATATGCTGCCGAGATCACTATTCCTGATCTGGAAACGAGTATAAGACAAACAGAGAATGCATTATGTATTTTGCTCGGTCGCGGGCCGGGGCCAATCAAACGGCTGACCATGGAAGAGCAAACACCTGTTGAAACACTCAATACAGGGCTTTCAACACAATTATTAAAGAACAGGCCTGATATACAGCAATCTGAATTTGCTTTTATGGCGGCTTTTGAGAACACCAATGTTGCTCATTCCTATTTTTATCCAACGCTTACCATAACGGCTGAAGGTGGCTTATCAACATTGCAATTGAAAGATCTGTTCAACAACTCCATCTTCTACAATTTGGTTGGCGGGTTAACGCAGCCCATATTCAACCAGGGACAAAACAAGGCACGTTACCGTATAGCAAAAGCTCAGCAACTGGAAGCCTTTAACACTTATCAACAAAGTATTTTAACGGCCGGACAGGAAGTGGCAAATGATTTATTTTCTTATAAACAAGCATTAAAGAAAGTAGATTTAAGGAAGAAAGAACTCGATGCATTGGAAAAATCGGTGGATTACACTAAACAACTGTTAACCTATAGTTCAGCCACAAACTATACCGATGTTTTAACCTCTGAACAGAGTTTGTTAGCAGCACAATTGGCCAGCGTAAGTGATAAATTACAACAATTGCAGGCTATTGTTAATTTATATACCGACTTAGGCGGAGGTTGGAGATAACGTAATCCCGCTGTCCGATTTCTAAATCGGACTAATGCCCATAGTCTCCGACTACACCAACACAAAAGCCTTCAGAAATTAATCTGAGGGCTTTTGTGTTGGTTATTGTGCAAACCTCGAACTATTTCTTGGCTGATTTGGATTTATATTAATGGGCTTATTCGGCAGAAGGATATTTCATTGAAAATAATTCCACCTACAATAATGAAAAACTGTATTTTTATCAAACGCCCTTTTCATTTACTATAACCAATTGATTCAGAATTCTTAATAACCTAAAACCATCACATTATGTTATCAAAAAAATATCTAAACAGTGTAAAAAATTTACCTGCGATAATGAAAAAGATTATTGAAGGTACAGCACCGGATAAGTTTACTACGGAGCATTTAAAAAAGATAGGTTTTGCAAGCAGCAATGATAGAGCTGTATTGGGGCTTCTCAAAGATCTTGGATTTATTTCTGAAAATGGAGGCCCAACACAACGATATCATGATTATAGGAATACATCAAAATCCAGTAAAGTTTTAGGAGAAGCGTTAAAAGATGCTTATTCTGAAATATTTCATATAAACGAAAAACCGTCACAATCAGATAGGCCTGCTATAACCGGCTTATTTAAATCCACTCACAATGTCAGCGACCAAGTTGCTGGTTATATGGCTAATACGTTTCTTAGCCTTTTAAGCATTGCAGACATTGCAGGAACAAATAAGCCTTCTACAAAAAAAGACGTTGACAAGACGAAAACAGAAGGCGAGCACCCTGAAGCAGGTGCAGAAAATCCTCAGCAAACAAATAACAATGGGTTTAATGGCACATTTCCCATTGTTCCTAATCTAAGATATAATATAGAAATTCATCTTCCATCTACAAAAGATATTGAAGTTTATAATGCGATATTTAAATCATTAAGAGAACATTTATTAAATGAATGATAAACCGAACATAAGAGAATGGATGTTCCGAGCATTAATGTTTGAAGCTGAGGCGGAGCAATTCAAGAGTGCCGGTATAAGAATTGGTGCTGATAACGAGCATGTAGAAAAAGTTTTAATGGAAGAAACTTTATCCCCATTTTCTATTCCTATACGTAATGAAGGGCTTCGAATGTCCAGAATTTACGCGTTGATTAATTGCTTTGAAAATTCCGTTCGTGATTTAATCAAAGAAAGATTGAAAGAGAAGTTCGACACAGACTGGTGGGAAAAAGGTGCACCAAAAAATGTCAAAGAATTTGCTCAAAAAAGACAACAAGCTACCAAAGACAATTCTTGGTTAGAAGGTGACAATACAGAATTGATTGAGTTTATAGAATTCGGACATCTATCTGATATTATAATTCAAAATTGGTTGGATTTTTCTGATCTAATACCAACTCAACATTGGCTTAAACAAAGAATGGATGAATTAGAAAAAGCAAGAAACTATGTAGCTCATAATAGATTATTGCTACCGTCTGAATTTCGGCGTATTGAACAATATATTAATGACTGGAACAAGCAGGTTGGATTTTGATTTTATATTTTTATAAAATCAAAACATTCGCAAGTGCTTAGCAACTTGCGAATGTTCGTGGTATTAGCCTGGGGTCAAACCCAATGACTTAACTATTCATGAATTTCTTTCAACAGGTAAATTACGCCCGCCGGGTAGCTTGCCCGCTGCTGAAAAGCTAGGTATCCAGCTAAACGTTCCACGTATAGGGGAGCCTTATACTTTGGGTGATCCGCCCAAGAACGTAGACTGGTGGGATTTTGAATAAATTATTCAGCCTATAGCTGATGTTTGCCTAACGAATCTTTCGGCATTAAGGTGTAAACAATCTCCAATGCCCTTCGGAGACAATTTCAACAATGCCGCCGACCACTTTAATAGCAGTCTGATCATCAATAGCATACACCGGTACCGGCAGCATTGCAGCCCATTTTTCCGCGTTAGCCATGGAAGCGTCCGGATGGTTCTCATTATTCAGGTGCGGAATCAACGCAAAATCAACCAATCCTGCTCCCCGGGCCATAACGAATGTTCTGCTTATTTCTCCCTGAGGAGTAGAGAATAAAATACTTTGCGACATCAGCGGCGTGCCACTTCCACCGCGAGGATTGCTATAAGTCTCTCCGAAGGTGGAACTCACCGCCATGCTTCCGGCGCTCACGCCCACATACACCATCTTGTGTAGCAGCGATGGCAAAAGGTCTGCCAATCCCGACTGTTGCAGCCAGTAGCTCAGGTACAAGGGATCGCCTCCCCAAACCAGCAATGCGTCAGCATCCTGTACCGCAGGGAGCCAAACATCTTTTTCGATACTGGGGAGCGCAGTGAGTTCCAGCAGTCCCATAGACTTCCAACCCAACTGACAGAAGGGGGATTGGCTTTGCCCACTGATTGGATTCCATGCATAACGAGCGCCATAAGGGAACGGGTATATCGCCGTCGGAATAAAGAGTGCATTAGATTCGGCGATGGGTTTGCCCAAAAGGTCGACCAGCGCATTCTTAATGCTCGTGTTGCTAATGCCGCTTGATGTGAGAAGAAGCTTCATGATGTTGGCGTTAATAGGTAAAAGTATTATTTTCATTGTGAAAACAATAAACTTAAATCAAGTTTATACTGTAATGCAGTTAAGATTGACTAATACGCCTGTAACCTCCAGACTACAGTAAAACCTACTGTACAAATCTCGAACGCTATAAGTGAATATGAAATGATATATAGGATGTCGGATGGCCGATCTTGATATTATTTATAATAAAATGAATATGGTCAATGATGCAGGAATGTCCAATTAGGATCGGGATTGCCAAATCATTGTAAACCATGCAATTGTTCTTAAATCCTTTATAAATTAGTTCCAATTACCCCATGCCGGGCTGAATTAATTAATCAGAAAAAGTATCCGGCCAATGAAGTTAAAAAACAATTATTGTCTAAACTGATGCAATAGTAATTTTATGGATCCACGCTACTTTGTCCATGTAAACCATTAGTTACCGCATTAATAAACAGCGCATTATATCCTTTACGTTTTCTTTTTAGAATAGTACTGTATTTGGGTAACGATTAACTAATTATTAATTTATTTTTAATACCTGCCTATAATTTGCAAGTAAATCAATTATATCTCAGATCATTAGTTGAACCTCATCACTATGCAGATTCTTGCTTTAAGACCTCCTTAACGGTATAAATACGTTAAGGAATTCTTTTCTCTCTTATTTAACCAAATAAACCAAATCATGAAAAAAATTAAGTTAATCGTATTAGCGGCAATTGCAATTATAGCAGTTGGCTGTAAAAAAAATAGCAGTGATCAAGCAAACACAACACTAAATAGTAAACTAAAGTCGAGGGCATTAGCATCGGCAACTGGTGATGTTGTCGGAAAGATTGTGGTAGGTTACCAGGGATGGTTTGCTGCAATAGGCGATGGCTCGCCTATAAATGCATGGTGGCATTGGTCCAATGATCAGTCACAGGCACCATCAACAAGCAATGTAGGTATAAAATCATGGCCCGATGTGCGTGATTACACATCCATTTATCAAACAGGATTTGCTAACCTTAACAACGGGCAGCCTGCATCTCTGTTTTCATCCTTTACCGATCAGACGGTGAATACACAATTCCAGTGGATGCAGCAAAATGGAATTGATTGTGCCGCTTTGCAGCGATTCGACCCCAATGGATCTGAAGGGCCAATCCGGGACGCAATAACGGCTAAGGTTAAAACAGCAGCTGAGGCTACAGGCCGTAAGTTTTACATTATGTATGATGTAAGCGGCTGGACAAATATGCAACCGGAAATTAAAACCGATTGGACAAATAAAATGTCGGCCTATACCTCATCTTCTGCTTATGCCAAACAAAACGGCAAGCCGGTAGTATGTATCTGGGGCTTTGGTTTTAATGATACCAATCACCCATGGACCGCCGATGTATGCCTTGATGTAATTAACTGGTTTAAAGCACAGGGTTGCTATGTTATTGGCGGGGTACCAACCCAATGGCGTACAGCTCCAAGTGGTCAGGATTCAAGGCCGGGCTTTTTAGCTACTTATACCGCTTTCAATATGCTGTCTCCATGGATGATCGGCAGGATCGGAAATGTAAGCGATGCTGATAACTATTATAACAATGTAAACATTCCTGATCAGGCTTACTGTAACTCAAACGGCATTGATTATCAACCATGTGTACTGCCAGGCGATTTACAGGAGCATCAAAGGGTACATGGAGATTTTATGTGGCATCAATTTTATAACATGGTGAAATTGGGCTGTCAGGGAATTTATATTTCGATGTTTGATGAGTATAATGAAGGTAACCAGATCGCTAAAACCGCCGAAACACAGGCCTCTGTGCCCGCAGGGTCTGGCTTTGTTTCATTAGACGAAGATGGTACTGCCTGCTCTGCAGACTATTATATGAGGTTAACCGGAGATGGAGGAAAGATGTTAAAAGGTCAAATTGCGCTCACAGCTACCCGCCCAACATCCCCAGTAGTAACTGTAAGCAGTGTTGCACCTATTGGGCAAACGGTAACTTTTAAAGGTTCAAACAACTTATATGTAAGCAGTGAAAATGGAACACAGCCCATGACTTGTAACCGTACTACGGCACAAGGCTGGGAAACATTTTTAGTTGTTGATGCCGGAGGCGGAAAAATAGCATTACAAACCCAGGGAAAGTACGTGTCATCAGAAAATGGCACCCAGGCAATCACCTGCAACCGAACAACATATGGCCCCTGGGAGGAATTCAGCTGGGTAAGCAATGCTGATGGAACAGTTTCTTTATTAGGGAATAATGGGAAATTTGTTTCCAGTGAAAATGGCACACAGGCCATGACGTGTAACAGAACCACTGCCGGGCCGTGGGAATCATTTAAAATAAATCAATAGAAAGCTGAGGCAACTAATGATCTAAAAAGGAGCTGTTTAAACAGCTCCTTTTTATGTTTAATGACAATGTTGCCTAGCATCCAGGATTTGCCTTAAGTAGTGGACAAGTAATAAGTTACGAATGGTAAGATCGGAAGAAGATCCCTGAAAATGCTTCGGACGATATCAGGCAAAACGGAAGCATATACATTGTTAAATAAAATAGCAGAATAATATCACCCTTTGTGACCATACATTTTTTATTCCCGGATACCAACGAAATATTTATAAATATTATTTAAAACTAAAAAATAAATACAATCGATTGCCGAATATTCTTAATAAGTCATTTTTTATGGCATTTATAGTCAATCATTAATCTATTATTTATCTTTTATTAATTCTCCACTCTTCTTTTGTTATCATAATTATAAACCAATTACCATGTTGATTAACCTTTAATCGGCACCTGGTAATAACTTAATCAACCAAATCATGAACAATTATGACCCTAACCCTCCGTGAAAAAGATTTGCACTTTTTCAAATTTCAAGCCCTATTCAAGGGCATACCAATCCATAAACTTAATTATTAACAGAGAGACAATATGAAAAAATTAAAGTACTTACTTATTCTTTTCTTTCTTTTCCCGCTTAGTTTGTTAGCCCAGCAAACCTCGATCAGCGGAAAAGTGATAGACTTAACCGATGGGTCAACACTTCCGGGGGTAAGTGTAAAAATTAAAGGCACAACCACCGGCGCTGTTACTGATGCAGGCGGAAGGTTCACGCTTACCGTACCCGGCACCAATGCTATTTTACAGGTATCCTTCATAGGTTATGAAATAAAGGAAGTCACCGTTAAAAACATAAAAGGTGGCGTAATAGCTTTAAATCCCACCAATAAAAGCCTTGATGAAGTGGTAGTTGTAGGCTACGGTGTGCAAAAAAGGGCCACTGTAACCGGCTCAATAGCAACGATTCAGAATAAAGACATCATAACAACAAAAAATGAAAGCGTTGTAAACATGCTAACCGGTAAAATACCAGGTATCCGTATTGTTCAAAAAACTGCCGAACCAGGATCTTATGACAATGATTTGAATATCAGAGGTTTTCAAACAGCTCCATTAATTGTAATTGATGGTGTAATTGGCGGAGACCAGTCAACATTAGGCAGGATGGATCCAAATGAAATTGAAAGTATCTCTGTGCTGAAAGATGCCGCGGCGTCTATATATGGTGTAAGGGCTGCTGGCGGTGCCATTTTGATAACAACTAAAAAAGGATCAACAAACGGACAAGTTAACATCAATTATTCAGTTAATGATGCAGTACAAACATTTTTGGGAATGCCCCAGGGCGTAGGCGCTGTAGATTATATGCTGCTGACTAATGAGAAAGCCAAACGCGATTTCCAAAATAACTTTGTTAGCAATGTAACTCCGGTATATTCTTATGCAGACATACTGCCATGGCTCAACGGCACTAACAAATCTGCCGATTGGTCGGATCTTGTTTTCAACAAAACAGCCAACCAAATCAGCCATAATTTAAATATTGATGGCGGAAATGACAAGATAAGCTATTTCTTCAACTTTGGTTACCAGCAACAGGACGGCGTTTATAAAACCGGGGATTTAAACTACAACAAGTATAATTTCCGCTCAAACGTTACCGTTAGCATAGCCAAAGGGTTAAAAGCACAGATATTAACATCGGGCTGGATGGATCAGAAAAACCAGCCTTTAACCCCCGAGTGGGAGGTTTATAAGTATACCTGGAATCAGATCCCTATAAACCAGATCTATGCTAATAACAATCCTTTATACCCTAATGTAATGCCTGATAACCAGAATCCTGCTATCATGACTAATGACAGCGAGGTAGGTTCAATTGTGGCCAAGAATAAAAGCTTTACAAGCCAGTTAAACTTAACGTATAGCATACCCGGCATATCCGGACTAACTGCCAAGGCTTTGTTTAATGTTGATTACGGGGTTTATGACTATAATCAAATACAAAACACATTTAATTTATATACTTACGACGCCGCTAATGATGTTTATTTACCACAATCAGTAAATTCCCCTTCTGGCATAACCCGCCAATATTACACGCATTTTAATACGTTAAGCCAGATTACATTAAATTATGCGCATACCTTCTTCCAGGATCATAACGTAACTGCCATGTTTACCTATGAGCAAAGCCATAACACTGCTGATAACTTTAATGCTTACCGGGACACTAACATACCTATAGACTATTTATTTGGGGGCCTGGCAAATTCAAATATGAGTGGCGGTCAGGATGCTGGTGCTTTACAGGATTTCGCGCACAAGAGTTTTATAGGAAGGCTTAACTACGATTATAAAGGAAAGTATCTTGCTGAATTCAGCTTTCGCCGTGATGGAACCAGTTTGTATCAGCCGGGTCCCGATCAATGGGGCTTCTTCCCGGGCGCATCAGTAGGCTGGGTTTTAACTAAAGAAAGCTTCGTTCGTAATTTAGTTTCTGATAAGATCCTCTCCAACCTAAAGCTTAGGGCTTCTTATGGTAAAGTTGGTGATGAGGCTGGTAATGCATACAATTATGTAACCGGCTATACCTACCCCGTAAACTCTTATATTTTTGGAGCTACTCCCGTGAACGGCTCAGCGCCAAAACTTGGCAACCCGGGTTTAACATGGCCGGTAAGTACCATAAAGAATATAGGACTTGATTTCGGCCTGCTTAATGGAAAAATTAACGGAACTATTGAAGTTTTCAGAAACGACAGGACAGGATTGGTAGCCACACCTTCCACAGTTCTACCCGGCACTGTGGGTGCCCCTACGCCACAGATCAACTACAATAGCGACAGGGTGCAAGGTTTGGACTTTAGCGTATCCTACAGGAATACATTTGGCCAACTGGGTGTAAACCTTACCGGTAATATAGGCACAACCCGCTTAGAGGACATGACTGTTTTACAAGGCACTTTTGGCAACGAATTTCAACAATGGCAGTCAAGCCAATCCAACAGATACCAGAACATATGGTGGGGCCCTACTTACGCCGGGCAGTTTACCAGTTACAAGCAAATACAGAATTATGGTGTGAACATGGGCGGAGGTAATAATAGTGTGATTCCCGGTGATTATTATTATCAGGACACGAATCATGACGGGGTAATAGATTCAAAGGATAACACGCCTATTGCAACTTCTGATATTCCATTATATAACTATGGCCTCACCATTGGCTTAAATTATAAAGGGTTTGATATGACCCTGCTTTTACAAGGTGCCGCCGGTGTTTACGTGCAATACGGCGAGCAATTTGCGTCGCCGCTGATGTATGGCAGAAGCGCGTTAACCCGCTTCCTTGACAGCTGGCATACAGTAGACCCTAGTGCAAATGTTTTTGACCCTAACACGCAATGGGTACCAGGGTATTACCCTGCAATGGGCTCGCCAGATGCGCAAGGCACAAAAGCAATACAGAATGCCAGTTACCTGCGTGTAAAAACACTTGAATTTGGTTATTCTATATCCCCTTTAGTTTTGAAACATATAGGCGTTAAAAAATTAAGGTTTTATGTAAACAGCTACAACCTGCTAACATTCACCGGGCTGAAGAACTACGACCCTGAACACCAGGGCCCTAATCCAACAGACAATGGCAATTTTAGTGTAGCATTAGGAGGATATACATATCCAGAGAACAGGACTTTTAACTTGGGAGCTTCCGTTTCCTTTTAAATTATTGACATATGAAAAGTATAAAAAAATTACTTATTGCGATATGCATCGTTACAGGAGCTTTGGTAACCTCCTGCCAAAAGTTAAATATTGCACCAACAAATATCTTCACGTCTGATGTTATATTTAACAGTCAGGCGGGCATTCAGTCGTTTTTAGCAACGATATACCAGGATTTACCCATCGAGGATTTTAAATACGTGCCCAGCACAAATGATGGTGCTGAAAGTCCTGCAGGCTTCGAACACGGAGGTAATGATTGGCAGGAATTTTATAACGAAGCCGCATGTACAGGCGAAGAGGTTGGCCCCTGGAGCGGTATGGATATTGGCACAGGCTTTGGCTTCTGGCCATACGGCGATATCAGGAATGTTAACATAATGATAGCCGAGCTGCCTAAGCATGCTTCTGAACTAACCCAGACAGGTGTAGATCAGCTTTTGGGCGAAGCTCACTTTTTAAGAGCTTACTATTATTTTGGTTTGGCTAAACGTTATGGCGGTGTACCCATTATAACAGTTGCGCAAGATCCGGGCGCACCATTGGCAACATTGCAGGTACATCGCGATAAGGAACAAGCTGTTTGGGATTTTATCGCTGCCGAGCTTGATCTGGGTTACAAAATGATGCCCGCAACCAGCGATGCTGGAAGAGCTAACAAGTATGTTGCAGCGGCGTTAAAATCACGGGCAATGTTATATGCTGCCTGTGTTGCCAAATATGGTTCCGTAAATTATGTTGACGGAGAAGCACGTGCATCAGGTGCAGTAGGCATCCCCGCCTCAGCAGCTACCGGGTATTTCCAGGCAGCTTATGATGCCGCAAAATTACTTGATGGCGTGTACTCGCTTTATAATGGAACCCCGGGTGATAAGGTACAGAATTATGTTGATCTGTTCCTGAAACCCAACAGCCCTGAGAATATATTTATAAAACAGTATTCTATAGCTAACCACACAGCCCATAGCTGGGATGATACCATGTCGCCGCGCTACTTTACAGCTAATGCACTTTCACGCTCATACCCTACGCTGGATTTGGTAAGCCTTTGGGGAAATTTACCGGTAACCAACCCCGATGGCACACCTACGCGTTTTAATAACCGTGCGGATATAATGCAGGGTCTTGAACCAAGGTTGCTGGCTACTATTTATTTCCCGGGAGCAACATTAAGAGGGCTTACCTTTGATATGCAAAGAGGTATTTACCCATCTTTTAGCGGAACAGCTGCCGCTGAAGTTGCAAAACCGGCTAACTCACGCTCATACATACTTTCAGGTTCTACAGCAACACTGTACCAGGGCTTGCAGGTTATTGGCTTTACAGGGCCATGGACAGGCGGTGATGAATTAACGCGCACAGGTTTTTATGTACGTAAATATATTGATTACACTAAGCTCCAGTCAACGGTTAATCTGAACACGAGCGTACAGCCATGGATAGACTTTCGTTATGCGGAAATATTGTTGAACCGTGCCGAAGCTGCTGTTGAATTAGGCAATACCAGCGATGCACTAGCCGATATCAACCTGATAAGGGACAGGGCCGGTGCGGCACTTTATTCGTCTATCGACCTGACTAAGGTACGTAATGAAAGGTGCATGGAACTTGCCTTTGAAAACCAGTATTACTGGGATCTGAAAAGATGGCGCACCGCTGATGTGGTGTTGGACAAAGCGCATTTTAAAGGCCTGATGCCATATTATGTATATGACGAAAACAAATACATTTTCCTTGCCGAACCCGAGTTGTTTAACCGTGAATATACTTTCCCGAAACAAAATTATTACGAACCAATTCCGGGTGGAGAAATTGCAAATAACCCGAATCTGCTGCCTAATAATCCTGGTTATTAAAAAATTAAAAATCAAAAAATTAAAGATATGAAAAAACTGATTAGCAGAATTTTAATGGGCGTAGCAATACTTGCGAGTTCTGCGTGCACAAAAATAGATAATTACCCCGGTCCAAACGCTTCATTTCAGGGTAATATAATATCATCAACAGGCGGTAATTTCCCTACATCAGGCGGCAGTACCCAAATTTGGATGCAGCAAATTGGCTGGACCGCTCCGCAAACTATCCCTAGTAAATTCGATGGGACTTTTGAGGACACTCAACTGTTTAGCGGGGGCTATAAGGTTGTACCTACCGGAGGTGCCTTTTGGCCTGTTTATGACACGGTAACCGTCAATCTTACTAAGGGTACAACGCATAACTTTACCGTTACGCCTTACCTGGTGATCAAAAATTTCACCGCGACTTTAAACGGTACAACGCTAACCCTAACGTATGATATTGATGCGCCGGTAGTAGCGGGTTTGCCTACTATTAAGGATACGCAGCCTTATGTTAATACAACCGCCCTTGTAGGTACAGGAGCTTCAATACAGGTTTTCTCTGACGCAAACGCCGTAACCATTAATCAAGACTTTATTGATATGACCGCAGCCGATAAATCGAGGACCTTAACAGTGCCTAACCTTATACCGGGCCGTACATTTTTTGTACGCGTTGGGGTGCGTTTAAGCGATAGTTACAACAGCTCCAATTTTTCTAACATAATACAGATAGATGTTCCTAAACAATAATCTTAAGTAAAAGGAAATGAAATTCATTAAAATAATGATGGCATGTTCCATCTTCGTAATAGCACTTGCAGTTATTAGCTGCCAAAAAGTGCAATATAAATCCAGAGACACCTCGTACCTGAAACCACCACCTCCGGATACAACTAAACCGGTAATTGATACCTCGGCTGTGCTTAGTAATTGTGATCAACTAGATGGTTGGAATATAGTAAACGGAGGAACATTAATAACAGTCGCCCCAAAGGAGGGGAAAGGCTATGTTCAGGGAACCATTGCACCGGGGGGAAACTTTATGCAGTTTCAGCTGGCGCTCGCTACCCCTGTTAATACAAAACAAACCTTAGCTACCGGCGAATTAAAATTCTGGTGGTATATTCAGGATGTTTCCCAGATAGACCCGGGTGGCCAGATACAAATGAGCAGTGCCAACAATCCGGATGATTTCCGTCTTGGTTGGGGGCTGTCTTCAATTCTCGACACATTGCACGCTGGCTGGAATCACTTACAGCTGAGATTTGCCGATGCATACGGGTTAACAGATGCAGATCTGGTCAATTTAAAGGCTATAAATTTTATGAGGATATTCTACAACACCAAAGCTAACGTAACAACAGCTCAAACCTACGGTATTGATGATATGAGGGTTGATGTAGCAGCCCCTGTTATGCTTAGTAATTGTGATCAATTAGATGCTACCTGGAACATAGTAAATGGAGGGTTATTAGTAACAAAAGGCCAAAAGCAAGGTACCGGCTATCTTCAGGGAACCGTTGCAGTGGGGGGAAACTTTATGCAGTTTCAGCTAACACCAGCTGCCCCTATTGATACAAAAACAACTAAAGATGTCGGCTATTTAGAATTCTGGTTTTATGTTCAGGATCCTACCCAGTATGCAACTGGTGGCCAGATACAAATTAGCAGTGCCAACAATCCGGATGATTTCCACCTGGGTTGGGGATTGGATGCCATTATGCCAACATTAAAACCTGGCTGGAACCACTTAAAGCTAAAAATGACCGATGCATACGGGTACACCGATGCAGATCAAATCAATTTAAAAGCTTTTAATTATATGAGGATATTCTTTAATATCACAAAGGCAACAACAGCTCAAACCTATGGTATTGATGATGTGGAAGTTGATGTAAAATAATTTTTTCTGAAACTTATTAATTTAATCTATCAAAATGGCGGAGAGCATCTCTCTCTCTGCCATTTAGTTTTTACATTTTATAATTAATAAATACTCTTTAATGATATCTATATCTCATTTATTAAAAACATCATCAGGCAAAACCATGTTGAAACACTTTTCTGCAATTATAGGCTTAACTATGTTACTGGCTTCCCCTGCCCTCGCCCAAGGGAAAACTGATACCGCAGCTGTGGGCAATCCTTTCATAACGGACATCTACACTGCCGACCCGTCTGCACATGTTTGGAAAGATGGCCGGCTTTATGTGTACCCCTCGCACGATATAGCCCCTGCGCGCGGCTGTGACCTGATGGACCAGTACCACGTTTACTCAACCGACG
Source organism: Mucilaginibacter mallensis (assembly GCF_900105165.1). Classification (NCBI taxonomy): domain Bacteria; kingdom Pseudomonadati; phylum Bacteroidota; class Sphingobacteriia; order Sphingobacteriales; family Sphingobacteriaceae; genus Mucilaginibacter; species Mucilaginibacter mallensis. Next base: position 867,828 of record NZ_LT629740.1, on the reverse strand, counting down.
ACATGGTGCACTGGAAGGACGAAGGCGAAATATTGCGCGCCAGTCAGGTTGAGTGGGGCCGCCCCGAAGGAGGCTTTATGTGGGCGCCTGATTGTGCCTATAAAAATGGTACTTACTATTTCTACTTCCCGCATCCAAGCGACACCAAGTGGAACGATTCCTGGAAAATTGGCGTTGCCACCAGTAAAAGCCCGGCAAAAGGCTTTGTATCAAAGGGCTATATAAAAGGGCTTGAATCCATGATCGACCCATGTGTATTTGTTGACGATGACGGACAAGCCTATTTTTATTACGGCGGGGGCGGCACCTGCAAAGGCGGCAAGCTAAAAGACAATATGGTAGAGATTGATGGTGAAATGCAAAAAATGGAGGGTCTGGAAGATTTTCATGAAGCCAGCTGGGTTCATAAAAGAAATGGCATTTACTACCTTTCATATTCTGATAACCACGATGTTAATGGCAAACATAATCAAATGCGCTATGCAACCAGCACCAATCCTTTAGGGCCATGGACTTACAAAGGTATTTACATGGATCCCACCGATAGCTATACCAACCACGGTTCAATAGTAGAGTTTAAAGGCCAGTGGTATGCATTTTATCATAATAGCTCTATTTCGCACCAGGATTGGTTAAGATCAATTTGTGTGGATAAACTTTACTACAATGCCGATGGTACAATTCAAAAAGTTGTGCCAACTGCTGCTATAAGCAAATAAACCAATTACAAACAGCTGTTTATGTATAAGAGAACCATTTATAGCCTACTTTTAACCGCATTTGTTGCCCTAAACAGCAGCTGTTCAAAAAAAGTAAGCGTCGCTAAGAATGACCCGCCTGTGGTTATTGAAAACCCTAATGGCGACGGGATGAAAAACCCCTTTGTTACGCAAATATACACAGCAGATCCGTCTGCTCACGTATGGGCGGATGGGCGTTTGTACGTGTATCCATCGCATGATATAGCCCCGCCCCAGGGGTGCGACCTGATGGACCAATACCACGTTTATTCGACCGCTGACCTGGTAACATGGAGAGACGAGGGTGAGATATTGCGTGCCAGCCAGGTATCATGGGGGCGTGCCGAAGGAGGCTTTATGTGGGCGCCTGATTGTGCTTATAAAAACGGCACTTATTACTTCTACTTCCCGCATCCAAGCGGAACAGATTGGGCAAATACCTGGAAAATAGGAGTGGCTACCAGCAAAAGCCCGGCAAGTGGTTTTGTATCCCAGGGCTACATCCCGGGGCTTGAATCATTAATAGACCCATGTGTGTTTGTTGATGACGATGGGCAAGCGTATTTGTATTATGGTGGAGGCAACATTTGCAAAGGCGGAAAGCTTAAGGATAATATGATGGAAATCGACGGCGCAATGCAAACCATGCAGGGGCTTAACGATTTCCACGAAGCAACATGGGTACACAAAAGGAACGGTATATATTACCTGTCATACGCCGATAATTTTGACGAGGCCGGTAAACACAATCGAATGAAGTATGCTACCAGCAAAAGCCCATTAGGCCCCTGGACATACCAGGGCGTGTACATTGACCCTACAGATAGTTTTACCGATCATGGTTCAATTGTTGAATTTAAAGGCCAATGGTATGCATTTTACCATAATAGCTCCCTTTCAAATAACGACTGGTTACGGTCTATTTGTGTAAATAAACTTTACTATAACGCTGATGGTACCATACAAAAGATCATCCAAACCGATATAAACGGGGTAAAAGAACAATAAACTAACGCATATTAAATAATAAAGATCATGAGAATTAATAAGATGAATGGATTGCTACTTATAACTGCGCTGTGCCTGGCAAGCAGTTGTTCAAAAAAGGGTACCGCTCCTGCACCTGTTACACCAACAGATACTACTACTACCCGCAAGCAGTCGCCAGTAGGCGATGTGGTAGGTAAAGTGATTGTGGGCTACCAGGGATGGTTTGCAGCAATAGGCGACGGGTCGCCGATTAACTTGTATTGGCATTGGACCCAAACCTGGGAGCAGCAGCCGTCGCCAACTAATACTGGAATTAGTGCATGGCCCGATGTGCGCGAATATACCAGCACCTTCCCCACAAAATATCCCAATTTGAATAATGGCTCGCCGGCAAACGTATTTTCGTCATTTAGTGATCAAACGGTTGATATCCAATTTAAATGGATGAAGCAGTATGGAATTGACGGTGCCGCCCTGCAGCGGTTCAACCCCAGCGGTATTGAAGGCCCCATACGTGATGCGATGGCTGCCAAAGTAAAAATTGCAGCTGAAAATAATGGTGTTAAATTTTACATTATGTACGATGTAAGCGGCTGGACAAATATGGCTACCGAAATGGAAGCTGACTGGACAAACAAAATGTCGGCGCTTACTTCATCTTCGCAGTATGCCAAACAAAATGGCAAACCGGTAGTGTGTATCTGGGGTTTTGGTTTTAGCGATGATAATCACGATTTTACCGCAGCTACCTGCCTCAGTGTTATCAAGTGGTTTCAAAGCAAGGGTTGCTATGTTATTGGTGGCGTACCAACACACTGGCGTGATCAGAATAGTGATTCGAGGCCTGATTTCTTAGGCACTTATAAAGCTTTTGATATGCTTTCGCCATGGATGGTTGGAAGAATTAGTAATGCGAATGATTCTGATGGTTTTTATGCAAACACGAACCAGGCCGATGAAGTATATTGCCGCGGCAATGGCATCGACTATCAGCCCTGCGTATTACCAGGCGACCTGAGTGCCCACCAAAGGGCACATGGCGATTTTATGTGGAGGCAATTTTACAATATGACAAAGGCCGGGGCCCAGGGTCTTTATATCTCTATGTATGATGAATTCAATGAAGGCAATCAGATAGTTAAAACAGCCGAAAGTCAGGCATTTGTACCAGCAGGACCAGCAGCAATAATAAACGGAGTACCAGGCCCAAATTTCGTCTCACTTGATGAAGATGGGACCGCTTGCTCATCAGATTATTATTTAAGATTGACAGGCGATGGCGCCAAAATGTTTAAAGGCCTAATACCGTTTACGGCAACAAGGCCAACCAAACCTGAATTGTAATAAACATTTCCGCATACATGTAAAAAAGCCGCTGGGTTCAAATTGATCTCAGCGGCTTTTTTATGCAATTAATAGGAGCAGATAATATTTAGACGTTTATATCCCGCTGTCCGAAGTTTCCAACCTTCGGACTAATATGCGCGTAGTCTCCAGACTACCGCAAAAACAAAAAAGCCCTCAGAAATTAATCTGAGAGCTTTCTGTGGTATCAGCTGGAATCGAACCAGCGACACAAGGATTTTCAGTCTTTTTCTTGCGCTGTCAGTAACGGCACAAAAACCGCTCTGATTACTTCTAATAAGCGATTTTACGGATTTTTTTGCTGACATACAAATCTTTTGTGCCCTTTTTGTGCCTTTTTATAGAATTACAGGTTTAAAATATCTTAATGTTGTTTGTACCATTCCATTGCATATGAGGCTGGTTCGAACCAGTGACCCTCTGCTCGTAAGAGCGAGGAATATATCTTGCAACTAATTATCTACCAGAACGTTAATCCACAACCCTAAAAACGGGGGCTTAGTAAATTGTGAAAAATCGTTTATTAAATCACTTATGGGCTACTATTACATATACACACATATGCTATTTTGTGTTGTAATCCTTTTAACGAGCTGGGTCGGCTGGCAAATTTCTCAATCAACCGGTAACACGGAAAAGGTAAATTCTATTTTTAGTTGGCCTTATGTGGTTTTACTGATAGATATCTTCTTAGTAATATCATATTTCATTATTATACGTGGTGGTGAAATAGACGTAAACCATCACATACAACCTCCATCTGCGTATGTTGAAACATTTTGGTCAATGGTGATTTTCATTACCTATCTTTTTTGGGATGTTATAACAAAATTGAGAAAAATCGAATTTGAACCCGCCGAAGGAACGCAGTATTATAGAAAGCTTAAACTTAGCTTTAACATTCCCGATAACCTATTTTAGTGACCGTGATAGAGAATCAGGTATAATTTTTTCATTTAAATAATAGTCAAAATATATTAAACCAAGAAGGTGTTTTTGCATGGAACGCCGAACCTTATGAACCATTAGAAATGGTCGGTAATGAACAATACAGTAAGGATAAATCCGATGAAGAGTTAGGAAACTACAGGTTTTGCCAGTGTTTTAACATCAATAAGAATTTGGAAAACTACATCAATTCCGTATTATTTTCATCGGATTCTTGACTTTGCGAATGTATTAATACCGGAATAGGCCTGTTTACACAAGTGTTAGGTTTCGGTGATCTTCTGCCCCGTTTAAGCCCGGATAATAACGGAGGGGGACAGACGATAAATCAGCTTTCGCTATTTGTCGGCGGCGCGAAACTTATATTTATTTCATATATTTTTTAATGATACGCAATTAATAGGCTGTTTATTTTCATCAAACGCTATTTTGGGCTTTTAAACAAACTCACTTTTGGGTAATTCCCTTCCATTCATCTGTTCTGAAGGGCACGGCCGGCAGTCCTTCTTTATTAACAAGGTTACAAACCGGGTTGTCCGCCCAGGCATAGCGTACAGCCACCGGAACAGCTACCTTATCCGAACTCACAATTACCTTATTACCTTCGATCCGGGCAGATGCCCAATAAAATTTTCTATCATCTCCGGCAATTGCAAACCCTTTTAAAGAATCAATATCGCTAGTTACCAGCCCCGAACCGGTATCAGTAAAACTTATGATGATGTCTTTTCCCTTTATGGCGCAGTTTTTATACATTGGCCCCGAGGCAATAACATTTTTCTCATATACCTTTTTATCTGCTATCAGCGCCAGCCTGCGTCCAACTTCCTGCTTGTTTAGCGGATGAATACTGTTGGCATCCCCGATATCTATTATGCAAGTCATGCCTGTATTGGGTTGCGACAGGGTTAATGTTTGGGCTTCTCTCAGTTCGGCCCATTCGCTTTCAGAAGGAAGCGGATTTACTTTTTTGAAATTAGCCAACTGAACATATAAAAAAGGAAGGTTACCCTGGTGCCAGCGTTGTCGCCAGTCGTTAATTAGCATGGGAAATAATTCTCTATAACGGTAAGCCTCCGTATCATTTGCCTCGCCCTGGTACCAGATAACCCCTTTGATCCCAAAGGGAATTAACGGATGAATCATGCCATTAAACAGCAATGCGGAATAATTTTGATAATTGCGAATTTGAGGCAAGGCTGGTTCAACATCTTTTTTATACAACCATTTTCCTGCCAAAGAAACCTTAGCAACATTATCGGTAATATAAATATTTTCGGCCGGAGGGTTGAGTCCGCCACCGCCCCACAGCATAGCCATTCTGATGCAAATGGTATTTTGCCCGTTCTTAACCAGGCTGGCAGGTATAGTATAAAATTGTTTTGGATTGCTACTCCAAATAGTTTTGCATATTTCAGCACCATTAAAATAAAGTGAGTAACTCATTTCGGGGAGTCCAATATTGAGTACTAACTGTTTTCCCGTAAAAGACGGTGGTAGCACAACTTTCTTGCGCAACCACATCATCCCTTCATATTTTCCAATCCCAAAATCTTTAACCGTACGGGGCATCTCAACCGCCGTCCAACCAGAGTCGTCATATTCTGGTAATGGAACAATTTTATCAGAACTGCCCTGCGGATGATAAACGATGTCCCAAAAACGTACCATATTCAGGCTATCTTTTGCAAAATCATTTTGACTCAGCGTATCATTCGCAAGTATTTTTGCTCTGGTAGCAGTCGATGTAAGCAGCATTTCCCGGCTTGTCCAGGTTTGCACCGGCGTTCCGCCCCAGGTACTTTGAATGATACCAATGGGTACATTTTGTTCTCTATGTATTTTGCGGGCGAAATAATAAGCAACGGCAGAAAACTGCTTTACATTATTTGTGTCACATAGTTTCCACTTACCCGCTAAAAAATCAGATTGAGGAGTAAGTTTAATATCGTGTTCTACAATAAGAAAGCGGATCTGGGGAAAATCTGCTTTGCCAATTTCATTCGGAGCATCCCGCGCCTGCTGTACCTGAAATTCCATATTGGATTGACCCGAAGCCAGCCATACATCCCCGATAAGAATTCCCGTTAATTTGATTGCGGAGTAGGGCTTTCCTGACTCAGAAATTTTGAGATCATAAGGGCCACCTGCATTAAACTTCGAAAAATGCAACATCCATTTGCCGTCTTTATCAGTTTTTGCTTTTGTACTTACCTTACCAAGCGTTGCTACAATCAAAGAACCCGGAGTTGCGTTACCCCAAACAGGAATATTTATACCTCTTTGCAAAACCATATTATCGCCAAACACTTTTGGCAAAGTTACCTGGGCGTATCCTGATTGAGCGTTACAAAATACCGCCGGGCATAAAGAAAAAACGATCGCCAAAAAAAAAATTCTATTTATAAAACTCATATTATTACTTTTTCACTTTATAGCTTGCGTCAATTGATGTTAGTTGCGAAAAATCACTATTTCGGCATCTTTACCGGTAACAACAGTTCTGGCTTCCGCCAGATCCTGAATCAAGCAAGTACCTGTTTTTATTATCTTCTCTTTACCAATTTATTTTACTTTAAAGAAATCACCCCGACAAAACCTCCTCTTGCTACTTAATATTAAACGTTGCTGTTTGCCTGATATCTCTTGATGACGCAGCGGCCAGTATTTTGTATTGACCAGGCTCAATCACCCAATTTTTTAGTTTATCGTTAAAATAGGCGAGATCGTTTATAGCTATGTTTATTAAAACAGGAGCCGTTTGACCCGGTGCTATCATAATCTTTTTAAATGCCTTTAGTTCTTTACCAGGACGCAAAACCGAAGAGTTTAGTTTGCTGATGTAAAGCTGTACAACTTCTTTACCGGCAACACTGCCTGTATTTTTAACCTTTAAGGATACCGTTATTTTATCCCCCTTTTTATACGTTTTCTTGTTGGTGGCCAAATCAGTATAAGTAAAATTGGTATACGACAATCCATAACCAAAACAGTATAAAGGATCAATTTTCTTAGTATCATACCAGCGATATCCAACCAGTATCCCCTCTTTATATTCAGCAGTCAGGTCCTTACCCGGATAAGTATTTAAGGCAGAAGCTGGTGAGTCGTTTAACGAGACAGGGAAAGTAAAAGGCAACCTGCCGGATGGGTTCACTACACCTTTTAAAACATCGGCCAGTGCATTCCCTGCTTCCGATCCGTTAAACCATGACCAAACAATGGTATGATTTGACTTTTTAATTTTATTAAGGTCGTAAGGAGCACCTGCCATTACCACAATAATGGTATTAGGATTAGCAGCGGTAACTGCGTCAACCAATGTCTGCTCTCCAAAAGGCAATTCAAGATTTTTACGGTCATGGCCTTCGCTTTCAAACTCGCGATTGGAACCGATGCACAAAATGGCAATGTCGGTTGTTTTTGCAAGCGCCACGGCCTGGTCGATCAGGGTTTGGTCGGGTTGATCATAACCACTATTTTGCGCGTCAGTATTGTTCGCTAAATACTTAGCCTTGTAACCCTGGGCAAAAGTGACGCTGGCTGTTTTACCGAACCTTGATTTTATGCCCTCTAATGCTGTTATCTCGTGCTGGGCCTTTACCCCTGCACCATAACCGCCCAAAGCAAATGTACGTACCGCGTTGTCGCCGATGACCGCAATGCTTTTAATGTTAGCTGTATTTAAAGGCAATAAATGTGCATCGTTTTTTAATAGTACAACAGACTCTGAGGCAATTTCATAAGCGGCTTTGCCATGCTCCGGGGTGGCTATGCTTCCTTTGGGATGATTCTGGCTCATAGATGTGTGATACATCAGCCATAAAATTCTCCTCACTTTATCATCAATCGTTTTTTCAGAAACCTGGCCTGCTTTTACCGCGGCAAGCAAAGGGTCGGCAAAATACCATTTATCATACGGGCCGCTTGATCCCATTTCAATATCAAGTCCGGCATTTGCCGCCGCTACCGTATGATGTGTGCCGGCCCAGTCGGACATAACCACACCTTTAAAACCCCATTCCTTTTTTAATACTTTATTCAGTAAAAAATCATTCTCCGAACACCAATAGCCATTTAGCTTGTTATAAGCTGACATTACGGTGTAAGCATTTCCCTGTTGCACTGCCGCCTTAAAGGCCGGGAAATAAATCTCGCGTAATGCCCGTTCGTCAACTATGGCATTCATCATGTTACGGTCTGTTTCCTGATTATTTGCCGCGAAATGTTTGATACAGGCTGCCACATGCTGGCTTTGGATGCCCTTAACCGCCTGTACAGCTAATTGTGCGTTCAGATACGGATCTTCTGAATAATACTCGTAGGTACGCCCGCATAGCGGCATTCTGCAAATATTAAATGCCGGTGCAAGCATAATATCCTTTTTACGGGCATTGGCCTCCTCTCCTATAACCACCCCATATTTATTTGCCAATGCGGGGTTCCAGGTAGCTGCTATAGCTGAACCGTTTGGCAGAAAGGTAGCCGAATCGGTTGTCCAGTTTGCCGAGTTCCAGTCAAAGCGCTTTATTTCTTCGCGCACACCTAATGGGCCATCGTCGCACGTTAGTTCGGGGATACCCAAACGTTTTACTCCCCCTGAAGAAAACAAGGCATTACCATGCAGCATGTTGATTTTTTCTTCGAGTGTCATTCTCTTAAGCATGTAATCTATCTTATACTGTAATGACATCTGTTTCGCTTTCTGGGCCGAAACATTTCCGAAGAAGAATAATGTGGCAAGGGGTGCTATCAAAAATTTTATACGCATTGATTATTTAAAATTTGGTTTGTAATTTATTGTTCATATTCTTTTTTTTAACCCCTGCTATTTTAGGCGCAGGCCAGCCCATAGTATTTAATATTACCCTGGGTTTTAGCCTTACGGATAAAAAGAACGTAAGCAGAGGAGAGGATATCGTATTCCTTTTTAAAGAGCTTTGCGAAATATTGAGGTGCTTCAAACCCAACTTCGCTTGCTACCTTGTTAATTTTCATTTCTGTACTTTCGAGTAAATGGGCAGCTTTCTGCATGCGGATTGCCTGTATAAATTCTACAGGCGATTTACCGGTAAGCATTTTAAGTTTCTTATACAGCGATACCCGGCACATTTTCATCTCACGGCTGGTTGTTTCAACAGAAAGCTTGGGGTTTGATATATTCTGCTTGATATACTCAATCAATTCACTCAAGAATTTCTCATTCCCTGTTTGTGCATCTACCTGTTCAAAATGCACCTTTATCTGCCCCTCAAAAGCCCGTTTATATGTTTCCTGAAGCTTGTCAGGTATTCTAAAGGCCCTTCTCTTTTTCATTTCTTTATACAACATTTATTAATTAATGCCTTGTATTATGATTAAAAATCAAATCATCCAATTGATTTTTAAATAGTTCCCAATCATAAGTTTTTCTATCATATATAATTTTCTTGAAGCCCTCTTTCGAAAGATTGCCCGGAATTTGCAAGTACCCTTGAAAAAATATACTTATCTCATAATGCTGGAAGTTCTGCGTGTTGTTGGCCTTGAAATAATTTGCAGGCAATATTTTATTTATCACTTTGAGTATGATGAAACCTATTGTTGAAAATCTCATTTTGAAAGGTAACGCATCCCATAATGTTTTAAACATTTTTGAGTGAAGTTCTTAATAAGTACCAAGCCCTCGTTACACATTTTTTTCGATTCAGGCGTTGAGATAGGGTTACTGAAGAAAGCAGGGTGCTCCTTAAGCAAAATACCAATCGTATCAAAATTCTCTATCAAATCTTTAATTTCACTTTCATCTAATTCCGGCGCTTTTGAAATAATTTGATCTTCCATATTCCTTTTTTTAATACACTTTAGAGCTAATTGAATATATTAGTTTGAACTTGCGGAATTATGCCAGTATCACGAATAAACTCTTATTCATGATACCGGCAGTTTTAAGTGTCATTGTCTCAAATAATTCACGGGTTGCTGAATCAACATTTATTTGCCTCCGGCTCCCAAAAGAAAAGCTTAACGGTTTCACCGAATCGGCAGTACCAGCCCGTTTTGATCGAACATCTACTTATATATAGCATCAATAAACCAGCAACCGGAATTACTCGAATTGCCAATCATCAAACAAAAAACCGTCTCCATAAAATACAAAATAGATATTCCCTGCTCCATTAGGTATCTTCTGTGTTATTTGCTGTGAGAGCGTAGTCCAGTTCTTCACATCACACTTAAGGGAAACAAGAGCTGGGCCGGCAAGACTATTTACATAAACATCAATTTGACCTGTTCCTTTCACCCTGGCTTCGAATTTGGAAGGAATCTGTTTGCTAAAATCGGCTCCCCGGACCATGAGAACTTGTTTATCTATTTGTCCTTTGGCAACCATATTACCAACAATACCAGCAGTATCGAACTTGACATGCCCCGAAGTGCCTGCAGTGGTTTCTGCTTGCTGCAGAACGAACGGATTTAATAGCTGAGTTTGTGACGGACCTTTAAAGGTGGCGTTGATCATGGGGATGTTCACGCCATTAGCTGTATTCACCGATGCTTCCTCGATACCCACATTACGAAAACCACCCGTAGTGTTAAAATAATTCTGTAAATACATGGCATGGTAAGCAAAATACCATTTCCCTTGAAACGTGAACAAGTGAGAGTGATTGTTTGTCAAAGGACCCACGTTATCACCCACGTTTTCGCCAGGATTCCTAAAGTAATTATCGCCATACTGCCAACTATTCGAATCTAAGGGTGCTTTACTCGTCATATAAGATATGCAGGCGGCGCTTGGTTTAGCAATATTGCTATAAGGCCATACATTGCGTGCATCCCAATTCGTACAATAGCTATAAACCCAGGTTCCATTGATAAAGTTAAGGTCGCTGGCCTCATTAAAATAAGGAGCGGGTATCTTAGAAATACTGCCGGCCAAACTGATCATATCTGGTCCTAATTTGAAGATTCTGGCATTGTCCGGCAGATAGGGTGTTTTTTCCGCGCCGGCTCCAAAAACCAGCCAGCCTGTACCTTGGCCGTCAATCAAAACTCCGGGATCGAATGGATTATCGACATCCACACCGGGGGTTTTGGTGTCGACTATGTTCTTTCCTAATGGGTCTTTCCAGGGGCCAACGGGAGAGGTGGAAGTAAGCATGGCTGTGGCAGTACCGCTATTGGAATAATACATATAGAAATGCGTTTTACCATCTGTTTCCATTCTGGATTCAATGGAAGGCGCCCAGGACGCATAAGTATATGGCGCCAGCTTTGCTGTATTTATGACGCCATGATAAGTCCAGTTGACCATATCAGCGGAAGACATCATGACCAGTGTACGGATATACCCGTAATTATTTTTCCCACCCGGTCCTACCGTGTCATACTGTTGTTGATCATTCGTGGTGTACACATAAACTCTTCCATTGTATTCTATAGCTGTTGGGTCGGCCGTAAACATAAAATCTAATAAAGGATTCCCATTATTGGTGAAAAGTTTCGGCGAAACCATTGCGAATTTTGCTAACAGATTTTGATTATCTGGCTGTGAAACTTCAATTTGCGTGGCATCACCATTCGAAGCTTTGATAGTCACTATCGCCTCGCGGCCAGCCCCCGTGTTGTTAGCGCTCGCGGTTAATTTAAGCGTAACATTGCCCGAGCCTCCCGATGCCTGACTTATCGTGAACCATATAGTTGAGCTATTGGATGTCGCTGTCCAATTACCATTGCTGGTGATAGAAACATTAGAACTACTGCCTTCCGACTCAAAAACAACTTGCGCGGAAGAAACAGTGAATTGAGGTTGAGGCGCAACCTGTTTCTTATTACAGGAAAAAGAAAGCAATGGGACCAAAAATAGCAAGCCTAAAAATATCCCATGACCCTTTCTCATATTTATTATATAGTTCATTTTTGTTAGTTTAATTTATATTTTCACAATCAATACCAATCATATACGTCAAGAAAACGGTACTGTGTAATCTGTTCACAGTACCGCTATTCCAGAAAAAGCTTTAATCCAACATTACTGTTTATATCCAGCCACAAGGGCATTATACGTACGCTGGTCTATTACCACATTATTAGCCCTGTCTAACATATTCCCTACCTCCCAATAAAATGGCAGGAGACCATCCGTTTTAGCCGTTTTGGTCATAAAAGTGTTCCAGTAATCCACAGACCTGTTGCTCACCAACGTATCCTTAGGCATAGGCTCGTTGGGATTATTTCTCCTCGGGGCCGCATATTCACCCAGAATCACAGGGATACCTTTGTCAACAAAATTCTGTTTTATCCCTTGTAACTCAGTAGTGATCGCACTCTCGTCTCCTGATCCAGGGGTGGCGTTGCGCGATGGCTCAATAGTAGAAACATTCCCAGCCCCCCAATAGTAAATCATGTTGCCCCAGCTTGCATCTCCATCCGTTAGTATCGTAAATCCAGCAGGTGTGTAGTCATGCACCTCGACCATCAACTTGTTAGGTACCGGGTCGGTAGGAAGACTAGTCATCAAAGTAGCAGTTTTAGTAGGATCAGCGTGGGGCCCCTGCACAACCAGCACCCGGTAACTGTTCCTGCCTCCGGTAGAGCGAACTGCATTGATGAATGTTTCGTGATAACCATTGAGTATGGCCATCTGCTCGGCATTATCAGCCTGAGGTTCATTCGTGCTGGCAAATAAAAGGTGCTCATCAAAATCACGCAAGGTTGTAGCAATCTGCTCCCAAATCGCCTTTTGCATTGCATTAACGGAATCTTTCTTTGTGGCATTGACATTTTGTTCCAGCCAGCCAAGATCCGCGTGAGCATTTATTATCACATACACACCATTAGCCACACAATATCCAACCACTTGTTTCACCCGCGCAAGCCATGCAGGGTCAATTGTTGCCTTTGACCGATCGCTTAAATGAGTCCAAACCCAGTTACAGGGAATCCGTACAGCAGTGAAACCTATTTGTTTTACAAATTTCACCTGCGCGTCGGTAATTTTACCAGACACCCAATCACCTTCGTTCGGGGAGTCCATGGTATTGCCAAAATTCATTCCCATTCCCGTTGCCATTTTTGCAGCCAGTTGCACGGCATTACTGGTCACTCCGGTCATGTCTGGCGCTATGGGCGATGTATTATAACCTGGGTATATGGTGGGGGCCTGGGTAACCGTTACCCTTCTTGCCTGCCCGTTTGACGCACTTATTTCAAAAATTGCCGACTGGGTAGCGCCCGTGCCATTTGGCGATGTCGCTGTCACATGAATAACGGTACTACCGCTGTTACCGGAAGTTGCGCTTAATTGCAGCCATGACGAAGCAGGGTTGCTTACGCTCCAGGCAGCATTGCTGGTAACGGTTATGTCCTGGCTTCCTCCTTCAGGCGCAAAACTCATAGTCGACACGCTAACCGTGAGTTCCGGTGTCATATTTTTCGCCTTTTTGCAGGCGAAAAGTATAATGATCGCAGTAAGAAATACTACGGATCTAAAAAAATAGTTTTTTTTCATTTTTGTTCTATTATTTAATTAAAAAATCGCATAAATATCCACCCGCACTAAAAAATATCGGTATGATATCTTTTTGTCGCCTGCAATGATAGAGGCTCTATTGTACGTTGATCTTTTTACTGTTAATTTCGTGGCTCTAAAATCCTGCTCCGTTTAGCGAATCCAATGCTTTCGATTGGTAAAAAAAGCCCCACAGCAACTGCTGCCGTGGGGCTGTAGGCTATTTAATTTTCACACACCTAATATTGTCAATAGCGGCATAAAAGTCAGTTGCAGTTGACGAAGAATCGAAATTTTCAAGGTACATATTATAACTACTCGCACCAGTAGGCCCTAATAAATCGCTTATTTGAGTAATTGATACACCATCCCCTAATTCGTTAACTTTTGATTTGAAGGCAGATAAAGGAATAGTTACGGTTTCCCAACCTTTCGTTATAAAAGCTTTGGTAACATTTGAACCAGGAATTTTCCATGGCTCATAACGCGCAACATAACTGTCACCTGCAAAAGTAGTTTCAATATAAAGAGTACCTCCATTCCATGGGTGAGCCACACTCATTTCAAATTGAAGAGCCCAGCTTGAAGGAGGATCTGTAATATTTGCCACAGGTACCCAGTGATTACCCGTATTAGAATTACCCAATGGGAAGAACACACTTGCACCGCCGGCTAAAACAGGAATCTTCAATTCCATATACTGAGTAGTATTTGTTCCCATCGAACCATTAAAATCGGCCACGTTAGCAACTAAATTTTCATTTGAGCCCCAGCCAAAACCAAAATTATCACCCCACTCAAAATCCCCTAAAAGACCAGCAGTAACGCCATTTTGAGTATTTACTTTATAAACAGTAGAAACCGTTCCATAACTGGTAACAATGGTCACTGGTCCACTAGCGTAGCTGTACTTACCTGGAGCCAGAAACTTAACATAAATGCCACGTGGACCTTCTGTGAAATTTGTAATAGTAGCACCGCCAAAAGAAATTGACTGGATAGTCTTAAGGTAACTACCATAAACATAAACCGAATCACCAAGGTCGGGATTACAGTCGGAAATGGCCGCAATGATTGGCTTCGCATTTATGGTATCCAGGGCAATACCAGCTTTAGTGGTTACCGTAACTAGTTTGGTAGGAGTTAATGCTGGCATCAAAAAGCCAAGGGAGTCCCCACTAAGGCTCGTCTTAAACTTTGTGATTGGGGTGCCCCCATATACCAGGTGTTGAACCAATACTAAATTTGCACCAAAAAGATAAACCGAATCGCCCGGGTTGGCAAATACGTCTGAAATAGCCCAAATGGCAGGTGCTGGCGGACCCAGTTTGAAAGCAAACGAGGTGGAACCCCCTGTTGTTGTAACCTTTACGGTATAAAGCTTGCTGGTATCAATAGTTGAAAATGTTATCTGGGGAATTTGCACAACAGCGCTATTTTCCGCCAATAATACAGGACTGAAATTTGCGGGCACACCGTCAAATTCTATCCGGGTTGCACTTTTTAAATTCTGCCCGGTTATCACCACCCATTGACCGTTTGGAATGGCACTGGTCAAAACAGTGTCGTTTGGTGAAGCAACATAACTCCTAACGCCTGTAATTACCGGTGGGTTAGAAGAACCCTCATTGTTTTTTTTACAAGCTGGCAGTAAAGCCACCATCGCGAAGAATAGCGGCAACAAATACAAGCGGATGTTTAAATTATTTTTCATAATTATATATTTTAATATTAAATTAATAGTAGGGTACTGGCGGCTGTGTCAATTTGGGGTCACTCGTCAACTCGGATGAAGGAATTGGCAGCGTAAATGAACTTATGGTTGCCGGAAGCGTAATTGGCGGCGCAATTGTATCCCTTGTAGCAATTTTGGTTTTAGGATCATAAGTAAACGAAATACGGCCGTGATGAACATCCTGATCATTAAGGAACTTGACGGCGTTAGCCGGATCATAATAAGAATACCTAACCAGGTCTATCCAGTATTGCCCTTCAAAAGCAAGTTCAACTCTTCTTTCCGTACGCAGTGTTGTAGCGTTCAGCACCATTACAGGATCAACGCCGGCCCTTGTCCGCACCAGGTTAAAATACTTAATAGCATCCCCATCGCTCGTACTGGCATTATTACCCAGTATCGCCTCGGCATACACCAGGTACACGTCGGCCAATCTAAGAATTGTATTGTGTTCAATATCTGACCAGGCATCCATTGATGGCGAATTGTTATCCTTTTCGTTGCCAATAATGTGTTTCTTCAAGCCCGGCTGGGTTGCCGTATAACCACCATCGGCTTGATCTAATTCCGGATAATGATCCCCGGTGAGCATAATGGTAGCTTTGCGGCGTATTGTATCTTTAGCCGAATACATCTGGTATAAATCGTAGGTTGGCTGCAGGGGCTCCCATGCGCCTGCCCGTTGAGGGGTAAGGATTGAATTTGGCGAAAAAAAGAGTTGTATGGCGTTGCCATTTCCATAACCCGTGCCCCCAACCCATTGGAAAGAAAATAATGATTCAGGGTTATCGTTGTTAACCGGCCTGAAATAGTCATAATATCCTTGATGGTTTGGATCATTCTGCTCAAAAAGCTGTAACCCGCTATTTTTACACACGTTGCCAGCATATTTTATGGCACTATCAAGCAATTTCTGGTCGCGCTGCCCGCCACTTTGGCCTAAACCCGCCATTGTTAAATACACCTTGCCCAGCATCCCCTGAGCCGACCAGGTAGTTACCCGGCCTTTGTCATCCGTTTTTGGAAGATTATTTGCTGCATAAGTCAGGTCGTTGGCAACGAATTTATAGACATCCGAAACAATATTGCGGTTAAGCAGCGGATTTTTTATCAGTTTGCTGTTATCTTCGATAATTGGCACCGCACCCCAATAAACCGCCAGGTGATAATAAGCTACGGCACGCATAAACCTTGCCTCGGCTATAGCCGCATTTTTGTCTTTTGCCGAAATGGACGAAGACGCCTGTTGCTGTATAGCATTAATAACGCCATTACATTGCCCTATACAATTGTATAAGCCAACCCAGCCATAGGTCATAAGATTATTTGAGCCGGTAACGGTACGTGTGAAAAACTGCACCAAATCGCCATTATACGGAAAACTGGCGGTGCCGCTCAATATGTCTCCAATTTGTATCCAGGCCTCATTGCTAAATTGCCACCAGGTTTGACCGCCGTACAGGCTTGCCGTAGCCAGCCGTAAATCGGAAGTGCTTTTGTAAAAATTAGCAGAACTGATCTGCGAGTTAGACGGACGGTCCAGGAAACTCTTTTTACATCCGGCAATTGCGGCTGCAAATAACAGGATGGTTATAATTTTGTGAATTGATTTCATAAACATATATTTTAAATCGGTTATTGTTTTATTGTTATTATTGCAAGCCTATGCTTGCACCAATAGTAAATACTTTGGGCTGCGGATAATAACCGCCGTCCCATCCTGCCTGGAGCGGGTTCCACGAGCCTATCTCAGGATCCATGCCTTTATATTTTGTGATTATAAAGACGTTGGATACAGTAGCAAATACCCTAAGCGAATGCACGGATATTTTTGATAAAAGTTTGTCTGAAAACTTGTACCCTAAGGTGATATTTTTGCAACGCAGGAATGAAGCATCCTCAAACATCAAACTATTAGGACGGAAATTACCGTTGGTATTATCATTTCTCAAACCTATAATAGTTGTATTGGGGTTGGTAACATATACATTGTTAACATCGGTTGCAGAGCCGTTGGGATTTACCAAAGCCAATTTCGCATAGTTTAATACCGATGTAAAAAAAGTGCCATTATTTTGCGGATCTTCTTCCGGTATAGCCATTTGATTGAATACCTTGTTGCCATAGCTGCCGCTTAAAAAAATATTCAGATCAAAATTTTTGTAGTAAAATGTATTATTGATACCGTACTGGAATTTTGGAATTGGGGAGCCCAAAGCAGTTTCGTCCCTTGAGTCGATAATACCGTCGCCGTTCAAATCTTTAAACATGCGGTCGCCGTACCAGATACCGCCGCCTGCCGCAGAAACCGGATATGGGTTACCATTTGCGTCAGCAGGCCGGGCATGGGTTAGAAAATCACTTGGCTTTGAATAAATTCCATCAAATACATAGCCATAAAATTCACCAATGGGCTGGCCCACCACTGTTTTTTCAATTATGTCGTTAACCTGTGGAAGATAAGATTTCTCGCTCAAGTTAGCCTGGGCGCCGCCGGCACCTAAACTGGTCACTTTGTTAATGTTCCGCGATAGGGTAAGGCTGGTTTTCCAGGTAAAACTTTTGGAACTAATATTGGTCGTGTTGATCTGGAAGTCGATCCCTTTGTTGCTTAACGAGCCGACATTGGCATAAGGCGCTTGCATGGCCCCCGGACCCCAACCCGCTACAGTACCAGAGTATTCCGGAAGCGGCACCTGTAATAAGAGGCCGTGTACTTCGCGGTCATAAACATCAACTGTAAAACCTAACCGCTCATTAAAAAACGATCCGTCAATTCCTGCATTATAATAATCTGTTTTTTCCCACTGCACGTCCGGATTTGCCAAATTGTTTTGAGACTGTGCTGTACCTGATAAGCTACTTGCAACCGTGTTAAGTTGGGTTACAAAGGTATTGCCCGGTATGCCCTGGTTGTTGGTTAGCCCATAACTAAGCCTTAAATTCAATTCATTTATACTCTTCACACTTTTCAGAAAATCCTCATGATTAATTTTCCAGGCAAATCCACCAGAATAGGTAGTAACCCAACGATGGTTGGGTGGAAAATTTGAAGAACCATCGTTCCGTATATTGCCGGTTAGCGTGTATCTGTCATCCCAGGAAACATTGACACGGCCGAACCAGGATTCCTGTGCAGAGCCGCCGGTAGGGTTCGATTGTGAATTATCGCCGAAGTTTGTGGCCGTGGTATAATCACCGGCATTAATCGCCTGCACATTGTCTGAAGCAAAATTCCTTCGCGCGGCGCCAATATTTTCGAAAGTGCCGTCCTGCGCTTCGTGCCCTGCTGTAGCATCGATATGAAATTTTTTGAAATTATGATAGTAATTTAAAAAGTTGCGCACTACAACATAATTATATTGCCAGAAACCAGTGGAACCAAAGTTTTGGCTGACGTTATTTTTACCAAATTTATAAGTTGGTGAAAACTGATCTTCTGTCCTAAAATCGAAGTTACCGGATACCTCACTCCGCAGCGACAGTTCTTTAGCCAACTGTATTTCGGCATATAAATTGCCGAATACTTGATTCCTCCTATTTTGGTTTTTGATAATTTTTGCTAATGCCACCGGGTTGGGAAAAGCTGCTACCCAACCGTTGGGGTCAGTTTCACCACCATAGGAGCCGTCTTGATTGACTACCGCAACATCAGGGGTAACGCTTAGCGCGGTATTGATTACACTTTCACCGGTCGCAGCTACATTTTCATCAATATGGGCCAACTGAAGGCTCGTCCCTATTTTTAGCCATTTAGTTGTTTTATTGTCCAGATTCAACCGTACCGAGTATCTTGTAAAATCAGAGCCAAGGGCTATCCCTTCCTGGTTAAAATACGAGGCTGACAGTAAATATTGGGTTCTGTCGTCTCCACCGCTTACAGTCATCGTATGATTCATTTCCGGAGCTCTCCGGAATAATGCACTTTGCCAGTCGGTACCAGGGCCTAAATATTGAGGATTGGCAAATTGGGGCCTGAAATCAAAGCCCCAGGCAACAGCCCGGGCGTTAATGATAGTGGCAAACTGCTGCAAATTCACCGCAGGCATCCGCTTCGCTATTTCCTGGAAACCGGAATAGAAATCATAAGTTATCTTCGGCGGCCCGGCTTTACCCCTTTTTGTAGTGATCACAACCACGCCATTGGTTGCCTGCGAACCGTATATGGCAGTTGCCGAAGCATCTTTCAATACATCTATTGATTCAATTTCAGCAGGATTGATAGTATTTAATGGGTTTGAACCATTACCGGGATCGCCGACCGGTGGAATAATGATACCATCTATAACGTACAACGGCGAATTAGAGCCGGTTATTGACGATATACCACGTATTTGAATAGATACGCCACCACCTGGTTGCCCCGAGATCTGTTGAACCACTACACCTGCAACTTTACCCTGCAGGGCCTGGTCAAAAGTGGTTGGTTGTGTTTGGCGAAGATCCGTTCCTTTTATTGAACTTATAGAACCTGTAAGATCCGGTCTTGCTCTTTTACCATATCCAACAACAACCACTTCGTTTAAGTTGCTGGATGTTGAATTTAGCTTAACATCAATTACGTTTGTTTCTTTAACAGTTATTTCCTGAGATGTGTAGCCCAAATAACTAAAGACGAGTATATCGCCCTGCTTTGCTGTTATTACATAACTGCCATCAACAGCCGACTGGGCCCCGGTTGAAATTCCTTTTACATGAATACTAACCCCCATCATCGGATTAGCGTCGTCGGCACTTGTTATCTTTCCTGAGATACGAAGATTTTGCGCATAGCCTGATAGACAGAGCAACATGCCTGCTATGAATAGGGAAATACCGCGTTTCATTCTTCTTTGTAAATTTTTATCCATTTTTTAAAGGATTTTTAAGTTTTTTAATAATTAGGTTAATTGGTTTTGGTTAGTGTTAGGTTTTTAATCTTGCTTTTTCTTCATAATTTAATAGGGTGATCTTTACTGGGTTTAAAATTTATTGTTTAATATTATTTAATGTATCAATCAGGTATCTGCCAAAAAGCTAAGCGGTTCACTTATCTGCTCATATCAAAAGGCTTTATATTGAGGTTACCCTAAAGCAGGGAACTCCCAAGCAAAAACATTCCTGCAGGGTGAAAAAATAAAAAAACGATAAACGTGCAAACGGCGGTTTTTAGGCATAATTCTAAATAGTTGGTTTATAAATCTTGGCTTACATATAATAAGTTGGGACGTATTATATTGGAGTAAATATATCCTGTATGCTCAGGTCGCCGAGTGTGCTAATGTGGGTGATTGGTATAAAAAATGTCAATGTTCTTTAAAATCAAATAATTGATTATCAGATAATTAACATAATTAGCAGAGAAAAAAAAAACATCCTGACCCTTTGGAAAAGGCAGTTTTTTTCGGAACTATAAACTATTTGAATGAGTGGGACTGATGCGAGAAAATCAATCTATACTTTCCAGGTACTCGGAAGGTGTCATCGAAAATTCTTCTTTAAATACTTTAGAAAAATATTTCGCATCATTGAAACCTACCTCATAGGCAGTTTCGGCTATGGTGAATTGTTTTGTGAGTAGGAATTGTACTGCTCTTTTTAACCTTACCGACCTAATAAACTCAACCGGAGTTTTGCCAGAAAGATTAAATACTTTATTATATAATGCTGTGCGGCTCATATTCATCTGACTGCTTAGCAATTCAACTGAAAAGCTGGTATTTGGAATATTCTCTTCAATTACCGCCAATAACTTCTTCATAAATTTCGTATCGGGAGTTTCGATTTCCAAATCGCCCGGTTTCGCTTCAATTTGCCTTTGATATGTTTCTTTTACTACCTGTTGATTTTTAAGCAAATTATGAACCTTAAAGCGTAATATGTCAAAATTAAAAGGCTTGGAAAGGTAGTCATTCGCCCCAGTCTCCAAACCGGCCAGTTGCTTTTCATCGCCGGTAAAGGCGGTAATTAATATAAATGGTATATGTTCGGTGCGTTTATCGCCACGGATCTTTTTACAAAAATCAATACCATCAATTTCGGCCATGTTAATATCACTTATGATCAGATCGGGATGTAAAGCTAGTGCCTTTTGCCAGCCTTCTTTACCATTTACGGCTTCGACAATGGCATATAAATGCTTAAGATCATCTTTTAGACAGGCCCTGAAATCGGAATTATCCTCTACAATTAAAATGGTAATATTTTTATTGCGTTTTTCCTGACTTGGCTTGTCGTGCTTAGGAGCTTCCACTTCTTCGAGGGTATTTTCAATGCCGCTAAAATTATTTTGGGGAGATATCTTTAATGGCACCCGCACAATAAAACAACTCCCTTTCCCATGTTCACTTTCAACAGAAATAGCGCCACCCATCAGATCAACAAACTCTTTAGTAATTGACAAGCCAATACCACTTCCCTGGTTAATTAACGAAGCAGGCATGTCATTCTGAAAAAATCGCTCAAATATTTTATTGTGTTTTTCAGCCGGAATACCGACACCCGAATCTATTACCTTAATTTCAAGCAAGGTCATTTCCACGCTATTGGATTGCAACAACTTTGCTTCAACCGCTACACTGCCAAAGTCAGGGGTAAACTTAAATGCATTTGAAAGCAGGTTAAAGAGTATTCTTTCAATTTTATCCTGATCAAAAAAAGCAAATCCTGAATCAGTATCACAGTTAAATGAAAAACTGATATGTTTTTTATCCGCCAGATCGGTAAATAAATCGCATGCTTCCTTAATAATTTTAATGATATCAGCTTCACGCAGGTCAAGCTGAAGTTTTTTTACCGTCATTTTACTAAAATCCAATAGCTGGTTAATCATATTAAG
The DNA here is from genome assembly GCF_900105165.1 of Mucilaginibacter mallensis. Taxonomy (NCBI): domain Bacteria; kingdom Pseudomonadati; phylum Bacteroidota; class Sphingobacteriia; order Sphingobacteriales; family Sphingobacteriaceae; genus Mucilaginibacter; species Mucilaginibacter mallensis. Next base: position 845,740 of record NZ_LT629740.1, on the reverse strand, counting down.
TAGCCGCTTAGAATTTTCGTGGATCATTTGAAGCTTTCGCCGACTATAATTATCATCAGCCTGTTTTAACAACTTTTCAACTGGCGCCATAATCAGGGCAATAGGCGTTCTGAATTCGTGACTAACGTTGGTGAAAAAATCTATTTTCATTATATCCAGTTCGTGTTTATCCTGTGCTTCCTTTCGCTCACGCTCGATCTCAAACCGGGTTTCTATTTTTTTAATGCCTTGTTTGCGGATGTAATACAATATCGCTATGACGGAGAAAACATATATAAAATAGGCAATTGGCGATTTCCAGAACGGAGGCAATACCTTAATTTTTAATTTTATATAGCTGGGTTTCCATTTTCCCTCCTGGCCAATAGCCCGTACCTCAAAAGTATAATCGCCTCCGTCAAGGTTGGTATAGGTAGCTTTCCGTGTAGCATTGTTTGCAGTAATCCAGCTTTTATCAAAACCCTCCATCATATACTGATACGTTATTTTATTGGGGTTAAAGAAATTTAAGGCGGCAAATTCAATGGTAAACACATTTTCACTGTGGTTCAGCGTTATTTCCTTTGTGGCCGAAATTGCTTTAGATAACACCACATGGCCGTCAACTTCTTCATTGGCTGCTATACTTTTGTTGAATAGCTGAAAATCGGTGAAAACTAATTTAGGCTCATCGATATTCGGATGTATACTCAGTGGGTCGAAAATATTGAAGCCGTGCGAGCCGCCAAATACCAATTCCCCTTTATTGGTTTTTAAGGCTGCATTTATATTGAACTCTCTGCCCTGCAGGCCATCTGTTTCATCAAAGTTTTCAAATTGAAACTTATAGGTGCCATTGCCCGGTGTCAACGTTATCCGGCTCAGCCCGTTTGATGTACTTAGCCACATGGCCCCCCTGTTATCTTCCAATACATTCAAAACCTGGTTTTCGGGCAACCCGTCCTTTTTCGTCAGCGAGATAAAACGATTGGTTTGGGGGTTCAATATGCTTAGTCCCTCCCTTGTCGCTATCCACATCAGGCCGCGGCTGTCCTGCATGATACTGTGGATGTCATCACTGATCAAGCCGTTAGGGTCGTTTTTCTTTTTATTATAATGTATAACGCAACGCCCATTTTTTAATATTTTATCTATCCCAATGTATCCTCCTACCCAGAGATTACCTTTGGTGTCCTCAAAGAGTGCGGATATAAAAGGCGACCTGATATCCGTTTGCTTAAAGGGAGGCGAAAATATTTTTCTTTCTCTGTCAAATATTTGCAATCCCGCCGCAAAAGTGCCTATCCATAATCGGTTCGATGAATCTTCCAGAATATTCCATACCCGATCATCAGCAATGCTCGTGGGCACCTTGTCATTATGTTTGTAGTGAATAAATTTTCTTCCGTCAAAATGATCAAGCCCTCCAAAATACGTACCTATCCATAGTTGCTGATCATGGTCGATACATAGGCTTACAATAATATCATTGCTGAGACTATTGGGGTTTTCCGGATCGTGCTTATACTGTGTAAACTTACCTGTTTTGCGATCAAAATAAATTAAACCGCCTCCGTTGGTCCCAATCCATAAGTTACCGTTTTTATCTTCAACAAATTTATTAACATCTTCAAACCCAACACTCGCGGGATCTGAAGCAAAGTGCCTGTATAACGAGAACCTGATTATATTCTTATGATAATAACTTACCCCCTCTTTAAGCGTACGGGCCCACATAATGCCTGTGTTGTCTTTGTAAAGCGTTACAGTGTTTTGTCCCAATGATTTTGGGTCATCTTCCCTATTTAATAAATAAGTAATTTTCCCGCTTTTTTTATCCAATAAGTTTATGCCGCCATGATCAGTAGAGATCCACATGAGGCCATCGTCGGCCTGAATAATACTAGTGATGATGTTCGATGTAAGCGGTGTTTCTGACGATTCTTTTGTGATGTACCTAAACCGTCCCGTTCGGCGGCTGTAATAATAAACGCCGGAATCCATGTTGGGGGTAAACACCCAGAGATCGCCGTCACTGTCAATAGTTATCGAGTAATCCCTACCCTTATTATTAGCAGCTTTTTTAAAAATATCGGTATGGTATGTAATTGCATTGCGTTTTATATCAAATAGCTCTACTACGCCGTCGTCATAAGCAAGCCATATATTGCCGGTTGTATCCTGCTCAATGTCTGTAACAAAACTTGAATATAAAGATGGATTGGAATTATGGTTATGATAATAACGCGTGGCAGTTTTTTTCAGCTCATTATACCTGCAAAGGCCAGAACCAGGACATAAAAACCAAAAGTCGCCTTTGCCGTTGTGAAGTATCTTGGAAGCGAACGGATACCCGGGAAGTTTGAAAGAATCGATCGCTGACGATACATCATTATTAAACTGCTCTGTTTCCGGGTCATAAAAGGAATATCCACTCGGGGTTGTTATCCATAATTTTTTGTCGGGCCCTTCAAAAATATTATTTATAAAATCATCATTAATGGAGTTTTTGTTATTGACGTCGTGCTTGAATACTTTAAAAGTATAACCGTCATAACGGTTAAGTCCCGAAGGCGTGCCGAACCACATAAAGCCCTCAGAGTCCTTAAAAATACAGGTAACCTGGTTGTGCGACAGCCCGTTACTTATATTGAGCCGTGAAAACTGGTACTGGCTGTTTTGCGCAAAAGCATTTATATCTGCTAAAAAAGATATAACTGCAAGAAGAAAATAAAATTTTGCACGCATCAAGGTATCGTTGAGAGTCCCAAAGTTAATAGTGTAACTTGTATGGCAGTATGATAAAGTAATATATTTGTTACAGAAACTGGCAATTTAGCACAATAAAACACATAAGCTTTAATTTTATTTTTTGCATAAAATTTAAGTAAAATTATTAAATGGGTAATCAAAATAAAAATATATAATATATGTCGTATTTCGATACCTTGACGAATTGATTGAGAAAAAGGTAGAACCGCAGCAACAAGAACGTATCGACCATTCGTCGGATGACCTTTAAGCGGCGGCCCCAATTTCTCAATTTGATCCAGGTAGGAAATTTATTCAACAAAAGAACAATTTTATTATATTATCAAAAATAAATAAAAGCTACTCTTAATAATGAAAAGTGCTATTGGCTAATTCGCTTTTGAATTGCCCTAAAAAAACCATCTTCCTTGTTCATCAATTCTTTGAAGGCAACTATGGCCCCATTTACATCTGGGCATTTTGACATACTGGCTTATCAATACTGTGCATATAACATTAAAAACAATCAAAATCAGTTAGTTATATTGCTTTAGCTGCAGCTTCGGTTAACATTTCACACTCTATTTTTTGACTTTTTTCCCCCATCGCCCATTTTTCTCTTTTATAATTTTACCGCCAGATTAATAAACCCAATACTACGCAAAAATTTTACTAAAGAGATTTGCTGTCAATCCAACCGTTATGGTTGGCTGATTTTAAAGCGCCCTTGTTTTTATTAACTACCTTTTTTTGCCCAGCGAAAAATGAAATTTAACCAATTAAACAAATAATTTTTTTATGAAAAAAACTCTAAATTATTTATTAGGCATCCTGACATTAGCAAGATGCAGTAAGCAAGAAATTGCTGATTTAAGCGTAAAACCAGTTATTGCAAACACTAATAAGTTGTTCGACGCATCCAGTTGCATATTATTTACAATATAAATCTCCGATAGATGACCTCAACTTGGAAAATTTTAACTTTTTTAATAGTATTTAGTTTTTGTACATCTGTAAAGGCGCAAAACACGAATGTTGCGCTAACCCCCCCCATGGGATGGAACAGTTACAATTGTTACGGTATGGCGGTTCATGAGGATGAGGTAAAAGCAAATGCTGATTACATGGCGAAAAACCTGAAGGCGCATGGCTGGCAATATATAGTGGTGGATTTTTTATGGTCCTTAGATAGCCGAAGTAGCAACCCGGATCAAAAAAGACTTGCAAATGGCTCATATAGCCCCTGGCTGGCGATGGACCAATGGGGGCGTTTAACCCCTGATACAACTAAGTTTCCGTCGGCATTTGGAGGTAAGGGGTTTAAGCCATTGGCTGCCTATGTCCATTCGCTGGGGTTGAAATTTGGTATTCATGTAATGCGTGGCATCCCACGCCAGGCAGTATGGGCAAAATCACCCGTAATGGGCACTAATGGCATAACTGCTGATATGATAGCCGATACTAATTCAAAATGCGCCTGGATGAACCACATGTTTGGCCTGAATATGGCTAAACCCGGTGCGCAGGAATACCTGAATTCAATATTGAAGTTATATGCCGCTTGGGACGTTGATTTTATTAAGGTTGATGACTTATCGGCTCCTTATAGCATTGCGGAGATTGAGGGCTACCGGAAGGCAATTGATAATTGCGGCAGGGCCATCGTGTTTAGTACATCACCGGGGGCTACGCCTGTTGATAAAGCTGATAACGTAAAACAAAATGCCAATATGTGGCGGGTGGCCAATGACTTTTGGGACGAGTGGAACGCCGTATTGCAAATGTTTAATTATGGCAAACAATGGGAAGGCCTTGGCGGGCCCGGCCATTGGCCCGATTGTGATATGATACAGATAGGCAAGTTGTCAAAAAGGGGCCCTGTAGGTAACGAGCGTTATAGCCGTTTTACAAAAGACGAGGAGTATTCGCATATGACATTTTGGACCATCTTCCGCTCCCCGCTAATTTTGGGCGGCAACCTGCCCGAAAACAGGGAACAGGAATTGAAACTGTTTACAAACGATGAGGTGATAGCCGTTAACCAACATGGGACCGAACCGCGCCAGTTATACAAAACTAATGATGCAATGGTTTGGTATTCGCACGTGCCCAATAGTAAAGATATTTATGTCGCTTTATTCAACCTGGCGGGGCAGCCGCAAGATGTGGATGTAAACTTTGCCCAACTTGGCCTGGAAGGAAAGATAGCCGTTCGGGACCTTTGGGAAAAAGAAGATGTAGGTACCTTTAAAAAAGGATATAAAAAAACAATCAATACACACGGGGCCGCTTTGTTAAAACTATCGTTGCTTAATTAAAGTTACCTTAACGGCAATATGCGCTCAAATAAAAAGCTATAAATGAGTGTTTTAAGCAGGAGATACGCTGATGCCATTCAAATATTGTCAACTAAATTTTAAAAAAAATCTGCAATGTTTGAGCGCATTCCGAATAAGGGAAATGACGCGTTGGCCTTGTAGAATAAGTGTAAAAAACACAATAAATAAAATTAACTTTCACAATGAAAAAATTATTACACCTTTTAAGTTTGTGCATGTTCCTGTTCACTGCAACAAGCTTGAAAGCGCAAAACCCAATTATCCAAACCAAGTTTACAGCCGATCCGGCACCCATGGTGTACCACGACACCGTGTTTTTGTATACAAGCCACGACGTGACTACATCTTACGATTTCAATATGCAAGATTGGCACTTATTTTCAACCATAGATATGGTGAATTGGACCGACAGGGGCGCGCCGTTATCGTTAAAAACATTCTCATGGGCAAATGCAGATGCCTGGGCCGGGCAGTGTATTTTTCGTAATGGTAAATTTTACTGGTATGTGCCAATGAACCGGGCCGACGGCAAAGGTATGGCTATTGGGGTAGCCGTTGGCCCAACAGCCGAAGGGCCATTTATTGATGCCATTGGCCATCCCTTAGCTTATACTGGCCTTGGCGATATTGATCCTACGGTATTTATTGATACCGATGGCCAGGCTTATCTGTATTGGGGAAACCCACATTTGTTTTATGTGAAATTAAATCAGGATATGATCTCTTATTCAGGAGAGATACAAACAGTCCCGCTTACAGAGCAAGGGTTTGGGAAACGTACCGGAAATCCCAACCGTTTTACCCAATACGAGGAAGGGCCCTGGTTTTATAAACGAAACAATTTATACTATATGGTATATGCTGCCGGTGGTGTGCCGGAGCACATCGCTTATTCTACCAGTGCGGGGCCAACTGGTCCTTGGGTGAACCGGGATACACTTATGCGCTTTATTCAAAAAAACGGCGCATTTACAAACCACTGTGGGATGATAGATTACCATGGTATATCATACTTTTTTTATCATGACCAAGCTTTACCAGGCGGAGGGGGCTTTACAAGGTCTGTTTGTGTTGATCAATATACTTATCAACCTGACGGTACAATTCCTATGATCACCCCGACTACCCAAGGCGTGATCAAAGCAGTAAGAAACCTGGATCCTTTTGTTCGTCAGGAGGCAGAAACAATAGCCTGGGAATCGGGTGTTAGTACCGCAACAGGTAATAATGGAATATACGTAACAGATATAGATAGTGGTGATTATATTAAAGTACGGAACGTCGATTTTAAAAGAGACCCAAAATCATTTTATGCGAATGTGGCAGCAAATACTGATGGAGGTATAATAGAGATACACATTGACAGGCCCGACGGTTTCTTAGTGGGCACTTTATCCGTAAAAAACACAGGCGGTTTGGATATATGGGGGACCCAATCTGTTGCGGTTAACAAAGAAAGGGGTATTCACGATGTGTACTTTGTGTTTAAAGGTAGCCAGGGACATTTGTTTAATTTCAACTGGTGGAAATTCAATTAGAAATAAGGGCTTAAGAATTTACTTAATGTAGTCGTTCGCGTAAGATTTGTACCCGAGGGAAATTTTAATTGAAATGACCCGTTGGCCTTATAAAATAAGTGTTAAAAATACAATAAATAAAATTAACTTTCATGATGAAAAAATTATTACCCATTTCAAGTTTGTGCCTGTTCCTGTTCACTGCAACAAGCTTGAAAGCGCAAAACCCTAAGCTTACGCTTGATTTAACTAAACCCGGCGCAAACGTAAGTCCGCAACTGTACGGGTTGATGACCGAAGAGATCAACCATTCGTATGATGGTGGTTTGTATGCCGAACTGATCAAAAACCGGATATTTAAGGACAACCCAAATACGTCGGAAGCATGGAGTCTGATCAGGGAGGGAGGTGCGAAGGCCACGATTCAATTAGTTGCCGCAAACCCCGGCAATGTACCTACTGATCAGCAGCGCCAGGCAATTAATGGCGCGTTAACTACTTGTTTAAGACTTGTGGTTGATACCGGCGGTGGTAGGGCCGGTATTGCAAATGAAGGTTATTGGGGCATACCTGTTTTGCCTAATACAACTTATAACGCTTCTTTTTATATTAAGGGTACGGACAACAAGCCATTCCCCACCCAACCCTGGGATCCCAAGCCTACAGTTGCTGTTCCGATAATTGCGGATAACACGGCCGGGCCCATAACCGTAAGCATAGAAAGCAATGACGGTAAAACGGTATATGCCTCGGGCACTATTAATTTGGTAAAAAGCACCTTTTGGAAAAAATATGAACTTAAATTAACAACAGGCGCTGATGTTAAACCAACATCTGCCGCCCGTTTTGTTATTTCAACAAAACGCACAGGGGTTTATTATTTTAACCTCGTCTCCTTATTTCCCCCAACTTATCATAACCGTCCGAATGGGAACCGGATAGATATAATGAAGTTATTGGCCGATATGAAACCCCGTTTTTTACGTTTTCCTGGTGGTAATTTCCTTGAAGGCCCCAAGCTAACTGATGCCTTTCCATGGAAGACCACTTTAGGCCCGCTTGAGGGGAGACCCGGACATACCGGCTCGTGGGGTTACCGCCCTAGCGACGGGATGGGGTTACTTGAATTTTTAGAATGGTGCGAAGACCTTAAAATGGAACCGCTGCTTGCCGTTTATGCCGGCTATTCACTCGATGGTGACCATGTAGACGCAGGCCCGCTTTTAAAGCCATATGTAGATGATGCGTTAAATGAAATTGAATATGTTATGGGCGACATACATACGTACTGGGGCGCTAAGCGCGCAGCAGACGGGCACCCGGCACCTTTTAAACTCAGCTATGTGGAGATTGGTAACGAAGACGGGTTTGATGAGTCTGGTAGTTACGATGGACGTTTTGCCCAGTTTTATGATGGTATTAAAGCCAAATACCCTAACCTTCACTGTATTTCAACCATCGGCGGTAAGGATTGGCTTGGAGGAAGAGGTAAATTAACTATTCGCAAGCCCGAAGTTGTAGATGAACATTACTACCGCGATGCCTGGGGGATGGAAGCGGATGCGGCACATTATGATAACTACGACCGCAATGGATATAAAGTGTTTGTAGGTGAATGGGCAACAACAGAAGGCAAACCGACCACCAATTTGAATGCTGCCCTTGGTGATGCTGCCTGGATGACCGGTATGGAACGTAACTCAGACCTCGTTATCCGCTCATGCTACGCGCCTTTATTTGCAAATGTAAATAAGGCTACCTCAACCGCGCCGAAAGCATGGCAATGGGAATCAAACCTGATAGGTTATGATGCATTGACAAGTTTTGGGTCACCATCGTATTATGTGCAGAAGATGTTTAATAGCTATATTGGTAATAAGGTGGTTCCTGTGGCGGGTGTAAATATACCAACCCAAACGCGGCCTGCTAATAAAACAGACAGCGCGGCGAACAAAATGCCCGACCCTATACCAGCCATGTTTTATGTAGCTACCCAGGACACCAACACGGGAAAACTGTTTCTAAAAGTAGTAAATGCAACAGGAAAGCCGCAGCAGGTAGATATCGATTTAAATGGGGCTGGACAGTTATCTCCAGAGGGCACCCTCGTGGTAATAAAAGGCGATAAACCCGAAGATACGAACACGATCAGCGATCCCAAAAAAATAGTTCCGGTTATCAGTAAGGTAAGCGGGATCAGTAAAAAATTTACAAGAACATTCGATGCCTACTCGGTAAGCATGCTTCAAATAAATACGTTAACTAAGTAATTAAAACCAAGTAAGAATACCAGGACAAAAAAACAAATGTGAAGATGAGAAATGCGATTTACAGGTTATGGATGGCGGCCTTAATTATCACGCTTATAGCGCCGTGTTTATACGCGCAAAAAGCCACTAATCCTATTATTTATGCAGATGTACCAGACATATCAATAGTACGCGTAGGCAATAGCTATTACATGAGCAGCACAACGATGCACATGAGTCCCGGTGTACCGATCATGAAGTCGAACGACCTGGTGACCTGGAAGATGGTGGATTATGCATATGATACTTTAGGAAACGTTGATGCATTAAATCTCACAAATGGCAAAAACGCATATGGGCAGGGGTCGTGGGCAAGTTCTATTCGTTTCCATAATGGCACCTATTATGTAAGCACATTTTCTGCAAATACCAATAAAACGCACATTTACAGTACTAAAAATATCGAAAAAGGTCCGTGGAAAGCCAGGTCATTTGCCCCCGACCTGGGTGATCACTCCTTGTTTTTTGATGATGACGGAAAAGTGTATATGATTAGCGGGAGCGGAGATTTAAGGTTAGTTGAATTAAATAAGGACCTTTCCGGTATAAAGCCTGGCGGAACGGACAAAACTATCATTAAAAAGGCAAACGTGCCTTCGGGCGGCATTGGTCTCGGTCCCGAGGGCTCTCAGCTGTTTAAGATAAACAGCAAATATTATCTTTTCAATATTACATGGCCACCGGGCCACGTACGCACTGTTATAATCCACCGGGCAGATAAGATCACCGGTCCGTACGAAGGACGAATTGGCCTCCAGGATTTAGGTGTGGCGCAAGGCGGATTGGTGGAAGCGCCAAATGGGGCCTGGTATTCTTATTTGTTCCGCGATTATGGCGCAGTGGGCCGTATACCCTATTTGGTTCCTGTAAAGTGGGAGGATGGATGGCCCGTTTTGGGCACTAAGGGCAAAGTGCCCGATACTCTCGATTTGCCGGCCGGTAAAGGTTTGATCCCGGGCATTGTTGTATCAGACGAGTTTACCCGTAAAAAAGGCGAACGGGCATTACCGCTGGTTTGGCAATGGAACCACAATCCGGATAATAGCTTGTGGTCTGTTACACAGCGGAAAGGGTATTTACGACTCACCACCGGCAGGATTGACACCGATTTCGTGATGGCGCGAAATTCTTTGACACAACGCACCATCGGCCCGGTATGCTCCGGGACAATTTCGCTCGACGTTTCTAATATGAAAGATGGTGATTTCGCGGGTTTGGGCCTTTTGCAAAAAAATTACGGGTTGGCCGGTGTCAAAATAACCGGGGATAGCAAAGCTGTCATAATGATCAATGCAAGCACCGGGAAACCTGTAGAAGCACAAACAATCCCCCTGGACCAAAAGGTAGTATACTTTAAGGCGGAATGCAATTTTACGAACAGAAAAGACGTGGCAGATTTTTTTTATAGCCTGGACGGGAAAACGTGGATACCATTGGGCACACAATTAAAAATGGCCTATACCTTCCCGCATTTCATGGGCTATCGTTTTGCTTTGTTTAATTATGCTACAAAAAATATAGGGGGATCGGCTGACTTTGACTTTTTTCATATAACAGATTCCATTTCCCCGGAACAGCAAAGCAGGGTAAATTAACAAACGCAACAAATGAAAAATTGAAAAAATATATCTAACTGTTGTTGCAGAATTGGGTAAATAGGACTTTTTTTGCTGCCATGTTGCCGTCAATATACCGGATCAGTGGTTAATTCATTGACGGTATTGCTCCTATATTAGGCACTTTGCAATCACGGATTGCTTTAATCTGCTCAAGCGTTAGGTTTCGTTTCCTCGTTCCCGGGGCATCAACGATTTTGTAATTATCAAAAGGGCAATAGGGTATCCTGATCTCGCCGATTTGCGGTTTGTTATAATATTTCATTGCCGCTTTAAACAATATTCGCAAATCCCTGAAATGATTGTGTACGGAAGCGTCACCCATTCCCTTTACTGTCCGAGTAATCAGTTTGCCTTGATTTAGACGTTCCAGTTTTCTTTCAGCCCGTAAGTGTTTCTCATAGGCGCCGAGCATCCACTCGTTGATTTCTAAAGGCGATACAGTATTATCTTTAAAATAATCACGCAGGCTGAGCAAAACAGTATTCAACGTCCCTGCTGACCCTTTTCGCCCTTGTTTCTTTAGACCCTCTATGTGGTCATGACAGAACTTGAAAAAGTCCATAGATTCGTTCCTGTCCCTTAAATGGTTCTTTAAGGTTTCCGCGTTAAAGAGTTCTAATTTAGGTCCCAGGTTACTGATCGTTACCCGGTAATCATCCAGGGTCTTGTTCAAAATTTGCTTTAAGATCGCATCCTTCAAAGTGCATTTGGAGGTTAGCTGTTTGTCTACAACAAAGTGGGGCGTATCGATATATCTCTTTTCCCCTTTGTGTGACACCCTGATTTTTACATTGTAAGTTCCATCTGCTTTTTTGTGGTGTTTGTGAATTTTAATACCTACAGTAGCCATGACATAATCTGTTTGGCGAAAAAAGTCCAAATAGTTTTGTGCCCTATTTGTGCCCTTTTTTCGTGAAGTTCAACAAAAAATTATGTAAAACTATCGGAACGGGACGTCCCTGACAGTCGGCGTTAGCCTTTGAAAAGTGCCCAAATATACAAAAAAAGGCCTTTTTCAAGCGAAAAAGACCTTTTTTGTTTGTGGTATCAGCTGGAATCGAACCAGCGACACAAGGATTTTCAGTCCTTTGCTCTACCGACTGAGCTATGATACCTCCTTTTGAGGAGTGCAAATGTAGCTTGTTTTTTTATTTATTGAAACTTTTTTTGAAAAAAGGTTTTAATTAAGTGATTGCGAGGTGAATAATTTAATTTTATCTTCAACCACCAATTAGCTATTTGCCAAATCAACCAATTAACTATATTTGATAATTACTATGCACGCATAATGATTGCACAAACCATATTCATCCTCATTTTAACGGCCGCCATCTACCTGTTCAGCAAAAACGTTGGCAAAATACGGCGCAATATCCTGTTAGGTAAAGATACCGACCGCTCCGATCAACCCGCCAAACGCTGGAAGGTGATGGCAAAAGTAGCCCTCGGTCAAAGCAAAATGGTTAAACGCCCCGTAGCTGCCGTTATGCACTTTTTTATCTATGTGGGCTTTGTTATCATCAACCTCGAGGTAATGGAGATCATGATAGATGGTATCTTCGGTTCGCACCGCATATTTTCACGCCCCCTGGGTAGCTTGTACGGTTTACTCATCGGTAGCTTTGAAATACTGGCGGTATTGGTACTGGTGGCTTGCGTGGTGTTCCTTATCCGCAGAAATATCATCCACTTAAAACGCTTCAGCGGCGTTGAAATGACCGAATGGCCAAAATCCGATGCCAATTATATCCTTTGTATCGAGATCCTGCTCATGTCGGCATTCCTCACTATGAACGCTGCTGATTATAAGCTCCAGGCCCTCCATTTCGGCGAATATATTAAAGCGGGCAGTTTCCCGGTAAGCAGTTTAATAGCGCCATTGCTGTCAAACAATGCGCACACGCTGGTAATTACCGAGCGTATATGCTGGTGGTTCCACATTACGGGCATCCTGGCATTTTTAAATTACCTGCCTTATTCAAAGCATTTCCATATCCTGCTGGCTTTCCCCAATACCTATTTTTCAAACCTGAACCCGAAGGGACAGTTCACTAATATGGCATCAGTTACCAATGAGGTAAAGGCTATGCTTGACCCCTCCTTTGTTCCCGAACCGGCTCCCGAGGGCAGTCGCTTTGGCGCCAAGGATGTAACCGACCTCACCTGGAAAAACCTGATGGAAGCCTATACCTGCACCGAGTGCGGGCGTTGTACATCGGTTTGCCCGGCAAATATTACAGGCAAACTGCTATCGCCCCGCAAGATTATGATGGATACGCGCGATCGTATAACCGAAGTAGGCAAAAACATCGATCTGCATGGTAAGGATTACCACGACGATAAATCATTATTAGATAACTACATTACCCGCGAAGAACTTTGGGCCTGCACCAGCTGCAACGCCTGCACAGAAGCCTGCCCGGTAAACATAAACCCGCTGGAGATCATCATCGAGATGCGCCGCTATGCCGTAATGGAAGAAGCCCAGGCCCCGGCCAGCCTTAACAATATGTTCGGTAATATGGAAAATAACGGCGCCCCATGGAAGTATTCACCATCGGATAGGGCTAACTGGATAGAGGGAAAATAATGTGCAAATATGCAGATGTGCGTATGTGCAGATGCAAAGAAATTATACAATGGAAAATACAACTCCTGAAATAAACGGATCTTCTCAAATCGAAACTAAATCCGAAATCGAAAATCCGACATCCGAAATAACAATATTAACCATGGCCGATATGGCTGCACAAGGCAAAGAACCCGAAATACTTTTTTGGGTGGGATGCGCAGGCAGCTTTGATGAGCGTGCACAAAAAATAACACGGGATATCTGCAAGATACTCAACCATGTTGGTATCAGCTTCGCGGTATTAGGTACAGAGGAAAGCTGTACCGGCGACCCTGCCAAACGTGCCGGTAACGAGTTTTTGTTCCAGATGCAGGCCATGACCAATATACAGGTACTTAACGGTTACAACATAAAAAAGATAGTAACCGGTTGCCCGCATTGTTTCAACACCATAAAAAACGAATACCCTGGCTTAGGCGGCACTTATGAAGTGATCCACCACACCCAGCTTATACAGCAACTGATTGATGACGGCAAGCTAAAAGCCGAAGGCGGCGAAAGCTTCAAAGGCAAAAAGATCACCTATCACGATCCTTGTTATTTAGGCAGAGGCAATAATGTTTACGAAGCCCCGCGCCGTGCATTGGAAATACTGGATACCGAACTGGTGGAGATGAAGCGCTGCAAATCAAACGGATTGTGCTGCGGTGCAGGTGGCGCGCAAATGTTTAAGGAAGCGGAACCCGGTAAAAAAGAGATCAACGATGAGCGCATTGACGAGGCCATCACCACCAATGCCACCATAGTAGCCGCAGCCTGCCCCTTCTGCATGACCATGCTCACCGATGGCGTAAAACACCGCGATAAAGAAGATGAAATTAAAGTGCTTGATATTGCTGAGATAACTGTGAGGGCGAACGGATTGTAACTCTCTTAATCATCTCATACCCCTCTTGTCATTTCGAACGAGGTACGAGGAGAAATCTTCTGCGCCTGACTTTTACGCTTTGTATACTCGCTCGAAGAAGATTTCCCCCTCCGGTCGAAATGACAATGGCTTATAACTCCTTCGCCTTAAAATAATTCAGCGCGGTCATCAAACTATCCAACTGATCGGGATCAATATTCTTCACCGGCAGGTTCAATTGTGTAGCCATCGAGTCGATATCACCTTTCGGGTCGTCATAAGTTTGCACAATGATATCGTCGGCTTTGGTTTTTAATTGCAGCGTACCACCGGCAGTTGTGCCCAGGTAGTTCATATCGCTAAAGCGGTGCAATTGGAAAGAGTAATATTCCTGTTTGCCGTTCTGATAAGTTTTTTTCAGGCGGATAAAAGCATCATCCGTTAATATCAGGTCCCATTTTTTTAGTTTGGCTTCGCCGGAAGGGTCGTAGGAGGTGCTGAAGTATTTGTTGCTCCAGGTAAGCATTTGCTGCTCGTCCATGCCGGTTTTAAAGCTCAAATGCAGTAAACCCAGCAGCACGATGGTTATTAAAAGACTGCTTTTTTTCAATTTTTAAATAACTGATCTTAACATGACACCATGCCTCTTTACAAAGTTAATAAAATCATAAATTTGTGCATGATATTTTCAGAAAATTCGAGAGTGTGGATTTACCAGTCGGATAAACAATTAACCGACGCAGAAACTACAGCCTTACAACAACAACTGAACAGCTTTACAACCGGCTGGACGGCCCATAACAGCCAGCTAAAAGCCAAAGCCGAAATACGCTATAACCGTTTCATCATTTTAATAGTGGACGAAAGCCAGGCAGGTGCCAGCGGCTGTTCTATTGATAAATCAGTAAACTACATGAAACAAATTGAACAGCAGTTCGGCATTAATTTGTTTGACAGGTTTAACCTGGCCTACCGCAGCGGTAACGAAGTAGTATCCGTACCACGCCATACTTTTGAAGAACTGATCACAAACAAAACTATCGATACCAATACCATCGTATTCAACAACATGGTACAAACCGTTGCCGACCTGGAAACCAAATGGGAAGTACCATTCAAGGATAGCTGGCATATCCGGCTGTTTGGTTCATTGGTTACACAATAATGAATACGATAAAAGGCATAGGCCAAAAATGTTCTTATAAAGTCCCCCCCCCTCTTTCCGCACAGCGGAGAGAGGGTCGACGATCCGCTGGATAGCGGAGAAGTCGGGGTGAGTCAAACGGAGCGCTGCATAGCAACTCACCCGGTCTTCGTTCAGCCACTCGACCAACCCTCTCTACGGCAAGCCGCAAAGAGGATTAAAAAAGTTTTAAAAGACTTTTAAATAACCTATTAATGGATTACGCCCAAACCCTGCATTACCTATACACCCAGTTGCCTATGTTCACCCGCATAGGTTCATCGGCTTATAAAGAAGATCTAACCAACACTATTGAACTATGTGCCCGCTTAAATAACCCGCAGCATGAGTTTAAAAGCGTTCACATAGGCGGTACAAACGGCAAAGGTTCAACATCGCACATGCTGGCGGCTATACTGCAAACAGCAGGCTATAAAACCGGCTTGTACACCTCGCCGCACCTGCGCGATTTCCGCGAACGGGTACGCATCAACGGCGAAATGATCAGCGAACAGCAGGTGATTGATTTTGTTGCAGATCATCAATCAGATTTTGAAGAAATCCAACCCTCATTTTTTGAGATGACGGTGGGCCTGGCCTTTGATATTTTTGCTAAAGAAAAGGTAGATATCGCCGTGATCGAAGTTGGCTTAGGCGGCAGGCTCGATTCCACCAATATCATCACCCCGCTCCTGTCCGTTATAACCAACATCGGCTGGGACCATATGAATATCCTGGGTGATACCCTGCAACTCATCGCCGGGGAAAAAGCAGGCATCATTAAACACGGTATCCCCGTCATCATCGGTGAACATCAACCCGATATCGCCAATGTCTTCCTTCGCAAAGCAGCACAGGAAGAAGCAGATATTATTTTTGCATCGGACGATTATGAGTCTGAAGTCTTAAGTCCAAAGTCCGAAGTCGAAATAGCTGAGTACCTGGATATATCCATTAATAAAAAAGACTCCGGACTCAAAACTCTAGACTTAAGACTTGATCTCACAGGCAGCTATCAACTTAAAAACATAAAAACTGTACTATCAGCAGTGGAAGAGTTGTGTTCACAAGGTTTTGTGATCACGGATGAGCATGTACAAACCGCCTTACGCCAGGTAAAAACATTAACCGGCTTACATGGCCGCTGGGAGGTTTTAAGCCGTAACCCTTTAACCATTTGCGATACCGGTCACAATCCCGAAGGCATACAGGAAGTATTAAAGAATATCAGCTCGGTTAATTATGCCCACCTGCACTTTGTCATAGGTATGGTGAACGATAAGGATATCAGCAAAGTACTAAGCATGCTGCCAAAGGATGCTACCTACTACTTCTGTAAACCCGATATCCCCCGCGGACTGGACGCCGAAAGCCTAAAGCTTAAAGCAGAAAGCGCAGGGCTGTATGGCGATACTTATCCTTCGGTTAAAGTCGCTTTTGATGCAGCACAAAAAGCTGCACAGGCAAATGATTTGGTTTTTGTAGGCGGCAGTACGTTTGTGGTGGCAGAGGTGGTGTAAATCACCCGGTCAAAAAATTCCCTCCCCATGGGAGGGGTGCGTTGGATTGTGCAGTGGCAGGGAGGGGTTTCTACGCAATGAACAAACCCCACCCTCCCCCGCCCCGAGGCGGGAATCGCACGGGCTCATGCACTCAAACTTCATTGTTCCCTCAATCCACACTCCTTCGTCGCTTTTCTAAACCTGTTCGCCAGTATAATCCCCCTAATCTCCATTACAAAACCTACACCGATCACCACGCCCCGCAAAAAATCGGGTATATGCACCCAATCGTTAATTAAGGGTGGTGTAGTTGTCATTAACAATCCAACAGCAATCATTACACTAATACGCCGTGGCAATTTCTCAGATCTCATACTCTTCTAATTAAGTTGTTTTGATATATTTTCCAGTTTCTTCAGTGTTTCTTCCAGCTTAAGGCTTTGTTTTTTAAACGACCTGGGCCTTATCACCAGCCATAATATCAATGTCCATATTATGGCAATGGAATAAGTGATTATAAATACCACCATGCTTATGCTCGCCATCTCATACAAGTACAACAGCAAACCAATCGAACTTATTCCCATGCCTAAAACCTGTGTTTTTTTGTAATAGTATACCTGGTTGCGCCTGGTCTGCTCCAAAAACTCTATAAATTCCTTATTACTGCAATCCTTCAAATCAATAAATCTTTTAATTGACCGCGTATTTGTAAACACCAGTACACCGCAGGCAATAATGATCAGCACCTCGCCTATCCGGGTAGTAATCATAGTTGATTTATAAACGAACATAGTGGCTACCATCATCGCAGCACAAACCAGCGCCGTAAAAATTACAATCAGTTTGTTTCGCAACCGCTGGTTACGGAATTTCTTAACTATCCGCAGCATCTCATCTGAACTCGGCAGGCCATCCGTTTTCGCGGTCAACCACAATGCTTTTATATCATTCAAATTGTCCATGCGCTTTAAATTTAATGGCCAGTTTCTCCTTAACCCTGTGAATTTTCACCCGTGTATTTACTGCGCTTAATCCAACTATCGCAGCTATCTCCGCCTGCGGCAGATCTTCTAACACCAGCGATATAATAATCCGGTCCGTTTCCTCCAGTTCGGCAATGCAGTTGTATAAAAAGACAAGTTTCTCTTCCTGCGTTTCCTCATGGGGCTGATCGGGTAAATGGAATGGAAGCTCGGTTGTCATCACCCTTTTTGATCGTTCCAATGCCCGCAAGCAATTGTTGGTTGCAATGCGGAAGATCCAGGTACTGATCTTTGATTCGTTCCTGAACGTAGGCAGGTTCTTCCAAACTGAAATGAAGGTTTCCTGTACCAGGTCTTTTGCTTGCTCCCTATCATTAATATAGCCCATACACACCCTGAATATCTGGGGCGAGTACTGCGCGTATATTTCTTCAAAATCAGCCATTATCCTTACAGGATTTTTGTGTTCTTTATATTTTAATGCCGGGTTAGATACGGCACCTTTTGAAATGTTACAGCCAAAATATTTTTCGCCATCAGCCGTAAATTTTCTGCTTTAAGGTAATTTAAAAATTCTATTTTTACCCCGAATGAATTACGTACAGACGCAAAATGTTGCGTCTCTACACAATTAAAATTAAACCTATGACATACGTAGCTTCTCCCGACAGATATAAAAACATGCAATACCGCCGCTGTGGTAAAAGTGGCATCATGCTCCCGGCTGTATCGCTGGGCCTATGGCACAACTTTGGCCATGTTGATGTAACCGAAAATTACCGCAAAATTTTACACCTCGCATTCGATAGCGGCATCACCCATTTCGATCTGGCTAACAATTACGGCCCGCCTCCGGGCTCTGCCGAAGAAAATTTTGGGCGCATATTAAAAGAGGATTTTAGCAGCTATCGCGATGAGATGATCATCAGCAGCAAAGCCGGCTACACCATGTGGGATGGCCCTTATGGCGATTGGGGTTCAAAAAAATACCTGGTAGCCAGCCTTGACCAAAGTCTTAAACGCATGGGGCTGGATTATGTAGATATCTTCTACCACCACCGTCCCGATCCGGAAACACCGCTGGAAGAAACTATGGCAGCACTCGACCTCATCGTTCGCCAGGGCAAGGCATTGTACGTGGGTATATCAAACTACCCTGCCGACCGTGCTAAGGATGCTATTGAAATATTAAGGAAATTAGGTACACCATGCCTTATCCACCAGCCTAAATACTCCATGTTTGAGCGTTGGGTTGAAGGTGGCCTGATGGATGTTCTGGGTGCTGAAGGTGTAGGCTGTATCCCATTTTCGCCATTGGCACAGGGCATGCTCACCAATAAATACCTGCATGGTATCCCTGAAGATTCGCGCGCGGCAAAATCAACCGGTTTCCTGCAAACCAGCCAGATTACCGAAAAACGCCTGAACGAGATCAAAAAACTAAATGACCTGGCCGTAAAACGCGGACAAACACTGGCACAAATGGCCCTGTCGTGGATATTGAAGGACCCTCGGGTAACATCAGTACTCATAGGTGCCAGCAAACCCGAGCAATTAGCCGACTCTATGAAATGTTTGGATAACACCCATTTCTCAAGCGAGGAATTGGCACATATTGAGGATATATTAAAATAACACATAATAACCCACCTTGTCATTTCGACCGGAGGGAGAATCTTCTTCGCCAAGCGTTTACGCATGTACACTCGCTCGCAAAAGATTCTCCCTCCGGTCGAAATGACAATTTGTTTTAAATCACCATGAGTACAATCAACTGGGGTATAATAGGCTGCGGCGATGTAACCGAAGTAAAAAGCGGACCGGCATTCAATAAAGTTGTGGGCAGCAAACTATCAGCCGTTATGCGCCGCGATGCCACCAAGGCCGCCGACTACGCTCTACGACACAACGTTGGCAAATGGTACAGTGATGCCAATGAGCTGCTGAACGATCCGGAGCTAAATGCTATCTACATAGCCACCCCACCGGCATCGCACCTGCCCTATGCACTTGATGCCCTTAAAAAAGGGTTTAATGTTTATGTAGAAAAGCCTGTAACCCGCAATGCTGCCGAAGCACAACAAATGGCTGATGCCGTTAAACAAAGTGGCTTAAAACTAACCGTGGCCCATTACCGCCGTGCAGTACCTATGTTTTTGCATGTTAAAAACCTGTTGGATAGTCAGGCTATTGGAGATATCCGCACCGTGCAGATCCGCATGTGGCAGGCTCGCAAGCCAGCACTTGTTGCCAAAGTGGAAAGTAACTGGCGTGTACAACCTGAGCTCTCAGGCGGTGGTTACTTTCATGACCTTGCCCCCCATCAGCTCGACCTCATGCTCTACTATTTTGGCGAACCGGAGTTTTACAGCGGCTTCTCAATCAACCAATCAGAAAACACCCCGGCTGATGACCATGTTACCGGGCATATCCTGTTCAAAAACAAAGTAGTGGTAAACGGCTCCTGGTGCTTCAACGTAGCCGAGAGCGAAACCACCGATACCTGCGAGATTATCGGCACAAAAGGTAAGATCACCTTCCCTTTCTTCGGTAAATATGTAACCTTGGAAACTGAGTTTGGTGAAGAAACCATCGAGTTTACCCATCCCCAGCACATTCAGCAACCCATGATCGAAAAGATCGTAGCCTATTTCAAAGGCGAAGGCCCAAACCCCTGCAGCATTGAGGAGGCTATAGTTTTAATGAAGATAATGGATAGTTTTACGGGGAAGTAAAAAGAAAACAAAAGTCAATAGTTTCAAATGCGTCATTGCGAGGAACGAAGCAATCCCCGACTGTACAGAGCGGTTTGCATATCGCATGAAGCCGCTCATTGCCGCGGAGGCTACTACTTTTGTCTTGATACAAAAGGTAGCAAAACCCGACCGTAGGGAGCTCATGAATACCTATGAAGAAACAAATATAATAGATGAATAAATCAAGTCAGTAGATTAAGCTTCTTTGCCGCGCAAGGCCATCGCCCTGCAAATCAGGCAAAACCTGGGCTGCTATTTTTTTACCCAGCTACCGCTACGCACTTTGGCCTTTACCCTTCTGTAAAAATCTGCTATGCCCTGCCATTGCGCGCAAAGCCACCATCGTTTTGCCTAATTTCACCCGAAGCTGTTCTACTGACGGGAACTACACATTTTTTTGATAAAGAAATTTAATTGGACCGGAATCAAAAAAGTGCGCAGGCCCTGACAACAAGGGCGGGCCAGCGTAGTGGCGGGAATGCCGGTTTAGCTTTTTGGGTGATGTGAGAATACGAAGTATTCGAACAGCGAAAAAAGCGTGAAGAACCGGCAGGGAGCGGAGAAGCATCCTTGTTGTCTTGACTTTTTTGGTTACTTTTTGTGTCAAGACAAAAAGTGACGTCTTAGCGACAAGCGATACCATGTGATAAGTATACGACATGCAATCCAGCTCTATAAAGTCGGAATTGCTTCGCTTTTACATAACCCCTATTTTTTCTTCGGCACCCTCGCCCCTTCCTTCCTCGCTTCCGATAACCCAATAGCTACAGCTTGTTTCTTACTGGTAACTTTTTTACCATTGCCACTTTTTAGCGTGCCTTCTTTTAATTCATGCATGGTCTTTTCAACTTTTTCCGCTGCTTTCTCTGAGTACTTTGCCATAATTTTTTTATTTAAGTAGATGATGGTACTTAAAGCAAAATATTTGCCAAAAAATCACACGTTACTAAAACAAAGGCAACCAATTATCTATATTAAAAAAAGTATTAGCCCGCTAAATAATAATGCTTAACTTCAAAACATATAAATAATACGTGGTGTTTAGCCATTAAATTTATACCTATCAGCTTATGACAGTAAAAAAACTTACAACACCTTTTTATGAAAAACTTTCTTTAGTACTGGTAGGTCTTATTGCATTAGGCTACCTGGTTATTCAGGCTAAAGATGTGCTCGACCCTATGATGTTCGGGTTTCTATTCGCGATACTTTTATTGCCAGTTGCAAACTTTTTTGAACGCAAGTGCCGTATGCCCCGCAGCATATCCTCGTTCCTGTCCATATTATTGCTGGTCGGTTTTATAGGTGGTATCGTTTACCTTGTGAGTTCACAAATATCCAACCTCGCCAGCGACTGGCCCCAGCTCAAAACCCAGGTAATGCAATCTATCAATGATCTATCAGGGTGGATATCAACAGCATTTCATATCAATACCGATAAACAAATGGTGTATGTACATAGCACCACCAATAAAATACTGGCTGCAGGTACCGATGTTTTGGGCACAACTTTCGGGGCCATATCATCATTAATGCTGTTCTATTCATTCATCCTTATATTCACCTTCTTTATCCTTTTTTACCGCAAGCTTTTACTGAAGTTTATCATATGGGTTTTTAACGAAGAAAATTCAGCCACAGTGTTTGATATCGTAGAGAACGTTCAAACCATTTTAAGGCAATATATAATCGGCCTGCTGCTTGAGATGGTCATAGTAGCCACAATAGCCTGCACCCTCTTCTGGATGATCGGTGTTAAATACGCCGTTTTACTGGGACTATTCGTAGGGCTGTTCAACATTATACCCTATATCGGTATTTTTTCGGCGCTATTGCTCAGCAGTATCATCACTTTCGCTACCAGCACCATTAAACAAGCAGTTGAAGTTGCCGTTGGTGTAATTGCCATACATGCAGTGGATTCAAACCTATTATTACCCACCATAGTAGGTTCAAAAGTAAGGCTTAATGCCCTGATCACCTTTTTAGGAATAGTTTTTGGCGAAATGATCTGGGGATTATCAGGCATGTTCCTTTCCATCCCTACCATAGCCATCCTCAAGATCATATTCGATCGTATTGAAAGCCTTAAACCATGGGGGTTCTTACTTGGCGGCGACAATGAAGCAAAAAAGGCAGCCCGAAAAAAAATGAAAATAACAACTGAATAGCGAAGTTCACCCTCTTTGCGGCCTGCCGCAGAGAGGGTGGTCGAGCGAAGTAAAGACCGGGTGAGTCGGCGGAGCGCGTTCCTCTCGTCATCCATCAGTCTACCAACACCGGCTTCAGTCTGCGACTGAAGCCCACAAATAATGAAAGTTTGCAACTTTCATTTCACAATCACCCTACCGCCTGGTAAACCTTAATAAAAATAGCTAAGCCATAGGCCATCAGCACTAAAGTATTAACTACCAGCAGCCAGTTAAGGTCAATCTCCTTATACTTTTTAATGGTGCACAAAACCAGCAAACCAATAAATCCGCCCAACAAAATTGCAGGGAATACCAATGTCCATTTCTGCCGGATCACGAAATTAAAATTTTGTAACTTGGCATTGTTGCCCGCAATAAATGGCACAGTTGCTATAAGCAACAGGAAAAAGAACAAGCGTACAACTACCTTAGCAACTATCTGACTGGTTTTCATATGATCCGTCAAAATTAAAAAATAATAACTACCGAACTATGCTCCGCAACCACCGTTTTATAACTGTATTATATTTTTTACTTATACCCTTTTCGGTTTTCTCACAATCAAAACCATCTTTCAGGATAGTGCCACTTGGTGTTTTAGGTGGTATTGATGAAAGCAACCTTTCCGCCTATATGGTTGCCGCAGCAGGCACCAACAATTATGTTTGTATGGATGCGGGCACCCTGCATTACGGCATTCAGCAGGCGGTGGATAATAAAGTATTCTCCATCCCCACAGAGCAGGTGCTGAGGCAATACATCAAAGGCTATTGCATCTCACACGCACATCTGGACCATATCGCCGGACTCATCATCAATTCTCCCGACGACACCGCTAAAAATATCTACGCCTTAGCCAGCACTATCCAAACTATTAAAACACATTATTTTACATGGGACAGCTGGGCCAACTTTGGCGATGATGGCGAAGCCCCCACCCTCAAAAAATATCATTATCAGATACTTACACCCGATAGCATTATCCCGATAAAAAATACAGGGATGACCGTTCAGGTATTTCCATTAAGTCACTCCAACCTAACCAGCACCGCTTTTTTGGTGAATAGTAATGATGCCTATATTTTATATTTGGGCGATACCGGTGCCGATGACATTGAAAAAAGCCATAATCTGCACAAGCTATGGCAGGCCGTTGCGCCACTCGTAAAAAGCAAGAAACTAAAGGCCATCATGATCGAGACCTCATTCCCCGATGAGCAGCCCGATAAAACCCTGTTCGGCCACCTTACCCCGCATTGGCTCATGGCAGAGATGGATGATCTTGCTTCCCTAACCGGCACCGACGCACTCAAAGGCTTTAATGTGATCATCACCCACCTTAAACCACCGCAAACCAGTATCTATAAGATCAAACTACAGCTTTTTAACGAAAATAAATTAAACTTAAACCTCATCTACCCACAGCAGGGCGAGGTTATCGATTTGTAATAGATAACAAGCGCCATTTTTCATCACGCGTCATTGCGAAGAGGAACGACGAAGCAATCCCCGACTATTCAGAGCGAATATGCTTGTCTATTGAGTCGCATGAAGCCTCTCATGGGCGCGGAGCCCTATTTCTTTTGTCTTGATACAAAAGAAACAAAAAATCAAGACAGCAGAAATGCTTCTTTGCCGCACGGGGCCTTCCCTGCAAATCAGGCAAAATCTGGGCTGGAATCTTTTTGCGGCCATAGTGTGCTCATAGGCCCATACACTGCAAAAATTTCCTATGCCCTGCTACCACACAAGGCCACCATTATTTTGCCAGATTTCATCCGAAGCTGTTCTACTGACAGGGAAGAAGAAAGCTTAATTGAACCGCGTTCGAAAAAGAGCGTAGGGCACTGACAACAAGGGCGGGCCAGCGTTGGCGGGAATGCCGGTTTAGCTTTTTGTGTGATGTGAGGTACGAATGTACCGAACAGCGAAAAAAGCGTGAAGAACCGGCAGGGAGCGCGGAAGCATCCTTGTTGTCTTGATTTATTCACATGTTGTTTGTTTTTAAAGGTGTTCATGAGCTCCCTCCGGTCGGTTTTTTGGTTACTTTTTGTATCAAGACAAACGGCGGAGCCCTCTTGAGCGCCTTTAAAAAAACAAAAAACGTGCGAAAAAAAGTGACTTCTTAGCGAAAAGCGATACCATGCGATAAGTAACCGTCTTACAAATTCGCGCTGAACAGTCGGGGATTATTAATATTGCGTTTGTTTTTCAATGGTATTAATGAGCTCCCTCCGGTCGGTTGTCTGCGTTCCTCGCAATAACACTCGGAGAAACCATCTCACCAATACCAATTCAATCTTATAAAAATTAATACCTCCCTGTAACATTCGCGCCTAAAAATCATCAAACAAATAAAATTAAAACTTAAAACATGCGCTACTTTCTTTGCTTCATTTGCCCACCAGCTGCGGTTTTAACAACCGGCCGTATTGGGTCGTTTATACTCAGCATAATACTCACTATTTTTTTCTGGATCCCCGGCATAATTTACGCTATATTGGTAACCAGTGATTTTTACTCGGCCCGTAGAAACCGGAGAGTTGTAAGAGCCATCAGGGCAAACAGGTACTAAGTATATTGATAACCAATAAATTACATCAACCCGCTATTGCCAGATCCGTCTGCAACTTATAGAGGTTCTGCTCTTAAACCTTTAGCATTATTAATTAATATATCAACTATTGATTAATGAAAATGGGGATTATTATCCCCAAAACGGGGAAAATACAATTTTCCCTTTCAGGCGTTTTTCCCAATTTATTAACGGGAAAGAAAATCAAATTGCCGAATAATTACACAATCAAATTATTCAAGAACATTTCACCTTATTCGCTTAAAAATCATTGCGGTTGCATCATTTTTGCCCCCTGTGGGTAAGCAAACCCTAAGATTTTGAAAACACAATTACTTAAAATCACATTCATCGCCTTTGCAAGTTTACTATTCGTAAACATTAGTAAGGCGCAGCAGTATATAAACAGCAGCACTACTACCGGTAGCACTACTATTGGCTATACCTGCTACAATTATTTTGACAACAATACCGCAGCTAACATATCGCCCACACCGGTAGGCTCTACAACTAATTCTATCATTTTACCGGCGGCAACGGCTAATAACCTGTCTGTTGTTGGCACAAGTAGTAGCTGTTTGGAATCAAACAACGTAAGCACTCCTATTGATGCAACTGTTAATTACATACCTAACGCCGCTGATAAAACCACGTATGCTGCTAATTTAAATACACAGGATTGGGAATGGTCGTTATTATACAGGGCAACCACACTGCCATCTCAAACCGCGCCAGGTTCAGGTGCAGCGGGTAGTGCAGGCCTTATATATACCCCGCTTGTAGGCACTTCAAACAACTGGCGCTATTGGTTGCATGCTACAACAGCAACCGTAACCACTACAACACAAGGCTTTGTGTTAATGCAAACATCTGATGGCCTTCTGCACGTATATGTTGCCGATGGTAGCACATATGATAAACCCATTGAACTCTTAGTAAGTAAAGCAGCATTATCTGTAAATACCACCTATTGTATAAAAATACAAAGGCTTATCAACGGTACCTGGAACATGTACCTTGATCCTTATACATCAACAGTTACACAAGCACAAACTTTACAACAAACCAGGGTTAGCAGCGATGGTTATAGCATTTCACTCGCTTACAAAAACTCTATACTACAGGCATCACAATCGTCCGCTACAGCAGGTACCTATAAATTTGATGAAACGCATATGTACACCCGTTACCTGTACTTTGCCCCTATGACAACTGCTGCACAAGGTGTAACACAATCGCCTCTTTATGCCGGCGAAACACCTGTAATATTATATGGTATCCAGGTCTTTACCCGTGGCAATTATGATTTTACCCAGATCTATATTAATGAAACCGACAATAGCTATTTCAGAAGTAACTTTATAAATAACGGCAACCCGGCTTATTTGTATGAAACCCAGAATCCTGTTCTTAGTATGACGGGGGCAACATTTATTTCAAATATTCAGTTAAATAATGGTGGCGGGGCCCAGGCACAAATTACGGCATATACCAGCCCCTTCGTAAGTATGGGTAATGTTGATGGCTCTCTCTCTAACCCGGGAAATTATTTCATTGAAACCTCAATGGCTTCAACCATAAACGTGCCTGCCCCGGCAACTATGTCGTTTGGTACAGTAAGTTCAGTGGTTGATGGTACAACAGGCAGCCCAATTTCCACCGGTCAATATTCAAACGGAACTCCACCAGCCGGTACCGGTACTATAGGCACAGGTACTGTTTATGATTGGATAGGCGGCACAGCCGGTAATGCATACACAGCAGCTGCAAACTGGCACCAGGGTGTTGCACCAGGCGCAACTGACATTGTAAACTTTGGTGTAAATTATAGTTTCACTACCGCAAACAGTCCTAATTTTGGTGCAAATACAACAGTAGGGCAAATATATGTAGGTAAAAATGGCGGTAACCAGGTGTCATTCAACATGTATAGCACTGTTGGTAGCGGTACCGCCTATAGCTACACTACTACAAATGGCATTTCACTGGCCGCGGGCGCAAATTTAGCGTTAAGTGGTTATAGCTCAAGTAAATTGGCCACCTTTATTACAAAGGGCACATCTACTGCAGCCTCCACTTCAATCATAGTACCAACAAACACTACCTTTACGCAATCAGGCACATTTACATTACTATCTGATGCAAGCGGTACTGCTAATATTGGTATACTATTAAATTCAACGGTTAGTGGCACATTTACTGTACAACGCTATATGACAGGAGGAACCGCTGCTTACCGCACCTGGAGATTGATGTCATCGCCTATTAATAACGGATCATCAGCTTTTAATTTTGCAAACTTACAGCAAACCTTAATTGTAACAGGCTCCGGAGGTTCAACAAACGGTTTCGATCCGCCTGCATCCTGGAATGCAACCACATATACCGCTAATGGCCCATCCGTTTTATTTTATAACGAACCTGTGGCCCAAAGCGCTAAAAATGATTTTATATCGCTGGCAACAAATCCAACTACAACAACCAAACCTGTAGGCACAGGCTTCTACTTCTATTACCGTGGGGACCGCACACATAACTTATCAAGCAAAGTAGTAAAGGTTAGCGGAAGTTATGCCATACCCGAATCTACACCAACTTTATGGACAGGCACTTTAAACACAGGAAACGTATCTTTTGCCGCAAGTTATACCAATAACGTTGGGGCAACTGATAATGGTTATAATATAACAGGTAACCCTTATCCTTGTACCTTAGATTGGTCTAAAGTAACCTACACTTCCGGTAAATTCTCGCTGAACCCGCTTTATACCGGCGTGCCAAACATTTGGGTATACGACCCCACAAAAAATAGTATCAATCCGCAAAATAACACCACCTACACCAACTATGTAGCTGTTGGCCAGGGTTTCTTTGTACAAGCAACCGGAACCGGCGGAACTATAACATTTACAGAGAATGCTAAAGATGTGGCTTCTGCTGATCAGCCAACAGGAAGCAAACTTATGCTGAGCGTTATTCAACCTAAAACCGATCCGTATATACAACTGGAAATGATACGTGATTCAACAAATGCTGATTTTGCCTATATCCGTTTTAACAATAACGCTAATCCTAAATACAACAAAACAGATGATGTTGATGATTTGAACGGCGATGGCCAGAATGTGTTTTTTGGAAGTTTAACTGCTGATAGTGTTGAAGTTGCAATTAATTCATTACCACTAACCCTGCATACCTCAGTATTTTTAAGCGCTAATGCAACTACACAAGGGGCATTCTCCATTAAAAGAACCGACCTGGTTAATATATCAAGCGCATATGATGTATTCCTGATGGACCATTTCACAAAAGACTCTCTTGACCTGAGACAACATGATACTTATTCCTTTAACATAACAAGTAATCCGGCATCATATGGCAATAGCCGCTTTGAGTTGGTTTTACGCATAAAACCACTTCCTCCATACCAATTGCTTTCTTTCACTGGTCAGCATGTAAGCAGTGGCAACCAATTGAACTGGAAAACAGCTAACGAGAACTATTATACCACTTTCCAGCTACAAAGAAGCCAGGATAATGGTAAAACATTCAGTTCACTTACCACTATGCAATCTGATAGCTCAGGTGCATATGCCTTTACAGATAAAGCTGCTGGAAAAGACACAGCAATGTATCGCCTAATGCAGTCCGACGTTAATAATAACATCACTTACTCATCAATAGTAATATTATCAACTACAGGCAGCCTTGTTCAATTTAAGGTATATCCTAACCCTGCATCATCATACATCCAGTTCCAGGCTAACAATATAGTTAACCCACCGTTGAAATTAAATATTTATAATTCTATTGGTAGTATTGTTAAAACAACTACATTTAGTGCTAATACCGGTACACAAGACCTATCAGGACTCATAAATGGAACTTATATACTGGAATTAATTGATGTAAACACCAAGAAAAGTTTAGGTACTGCTAAATTTTCTAAATTTTAATAGATAAACAGGGATGAAAAAAATAACAAAAAGTATAGCGTTACTATTTATAATAAATATATTAATGGTAACTACAGTATTAGCTCAAGTACCATGCTCTGGTGATCCCGATGATCCGGGATATAACCCTAATGGCTGTCCCCTTGATACCTATGTTTGGATATTAGCCATTGCCGCTCTTATATTTGGCGCTACATACCTGCACCGCCAGCAAAAAGCACAAAGCAGGGCTTAATACACCCTGTATATAGGGCAATTATGTTTTACATAAACGGCCCGCATTGCCTTAGTTTGTTTTTACGATCTCGTAAATGACAAACTAAGGCAATTATCATTTTAATAATAATTAAGAATCCTTATTAAATTCAAAACCATAAAAAACTTTCGCTGTTACATTTATAACATTAAACGTTTTTTATGGAAAATTTAATAATATTTCGCATCTTTTTAGCTTTCCCTCTAATAGGTTTACTCATCCCTGATACTGGCCTGTTTCTATCAGATGCTAAAAATCACCTATCAGCCAATCACACAATTATTGAACTAACACTGCTTACAAGCATAATAACATGCTCAGTAGGCATAAGCTATTTTAAGCGGAAAATAAATAAGGATATAAATAATGATTCTCTTATCAGCGTTTAACAGGGATTCTGTTTATAAAGATTAACCTGCCTTTTGTTGCTGTATACTGAAGCTATCTTTTAATTCTTTCATCTCTATCTCATAAGCGCGCATACGTGCATGTAAAATATCAACCTCAGTGCGCAGCATTTGTATCTCAGTAATAAGCTTTGCCGATTCAGGTTTGTTAATGATCTTTTCGCCGGTACCGAGTATGAGCCACTCAGGCGAATATTTTAATTGGAAACAAAGCTTGCGGATAAGGTAATAGCTCATCTCCTGCTTCTTATTAATAACCTTGCTTATAAATCCCTGGTCAACCCCAATAGCATGTGCAAGGCCGAGCTGTCCGCCATGCTCTTTTACAATTACTTTTAATCGTTTAATTATTGCTTCGTCAGACATTGTGCTTGCAATAATAAACAAACTCAGTATAAAAGCGAAATAGATGATTTAAATGAAATATAATTTACCCGAACGGGCATATATTATTTTATCTGCTCAAAATTAAGCACCTTAACCTTTTTAATGGTAGCGAGTAATTCATTAAGGCCGGTATGGTAATCTTTAATATTGATTCTGCCATACTCATAATTATTAGTTAGCGCATTAAGCTGCGATATTATAATTTGCCTGGCTCCTTCATTGATATTTATACGGCCCTGTGCTATTGTTCTGCCGTCGTCAGTAATAGTTATATTACCATACAACAAAGTATTCAACCGCTGTAATTTTTGTTCGGCTGATTGTACCAGAAACAAAGGCTGTATACTTCTGGCTTTTATCAAAATCTTCTCTAACCTGCTGGTTTGTTGATCATCTATCAACAATAATAAACTCGCCATCACTATCCCTATCACTAAAAAACAAAAAACAAACCCCATATGCCCGTAAATTAATTCCTTAATAAATAATTCCGTCAATAATTGCTACGGCTCTTTTTGATACAACGTAAATTTCTGCATTATTGTTTACAATGCAGCATTTTTTTTAACAACTATCCTTTTTTTTACATTACTCATATATAATAATACAAAAAAAGCGACTACAAAGAGTCGCTTTTCTGTAATATTATTAAACTACAACTAATTTAACGTATTAATCAAATAATCCATCTGCTTCTGAAAGCTCTCCTGCGATATTTCAGCCTTTTCATAACTGTTTATAAGCGCTGTTAGCTCATTAGTAAGCAGCTGATGATCATCGTCATTCGTATTATCCGCATCACCATACTTATAATCAAGCGCAGTTATAGTAAGTAATTGCTTTAAATTATCGCCATGCAAATTAACAGTTATCCTGTCTTTTTGTCGTTTATAAATATCAACCACAATTACCGATATAATAATTGTGACAATAACGGAAAGTGTCACTGAGTCCATAATAAAAAATTCATTTAGGTTTATGCTCCTGGGTGAGGTGCTTTGCTGTAATTAAAAACGAAATTTATGCTTTTAAAGTTTCTCAAACCAAAGCAAACAACGTTTTTATAAATAATTTTTCGTTTTAGCATAAAAATTAAAAAATCAATACTATTTAACTTAATTCTTTGCTAAGCATGTAGTATTTCCCCTTATTAAAAGGGTAATAATCCTTCACCCGGTAAACTTTTATTCTGCATACAACCAAAAAACACATCAATTTCTTCCTGAAAAATGAAAATGTGCTGTTTAGCTTAAAAGCTTACTAAAATTCACAATTTGATGCAATAAATGATTTACTATATATTTATGAAAATAACAGGCATATGAAAAAGGTATTATTAGTTACTCCAACTCTATTACTAATATTATTTGGTTTGATATTAATTTCCTTTCAATCCAATACCCTCCCTAACCTGCATGGCACATTTGCCGTAAACTATGGAAAGAAAACAACCGCATACCAGCAATTAGCTATTCACTATACCCCAGGCGGAAAGATCTTATTTTATCTTGAAGGTAGTACAGGAAAACCCGCATATAATACAGGATCCGAATATGGCCGGTTATCATTCAATAAAAAAACAGGAAATTATGAATATATACCCAAAGACACCACTCAAGACTGCCAACTTGAATTTGTAAAGAAAGGCAATAAGATTATCATAAAAACCCTCCACGGCGATTGTGGTTTTGGGCATGGTGTATACGCCGATGGTGCCTATCAGCAAACCAGTAAAGCCAATCCTCAGTCTTTCATTACCCGAACCGGCAAAAAGGTCTACTTCGACAAAACAGCTCCCGAAAAATTAACCGATTACTAACCCACTCACGATTCACTCCCCCAGCACTTTCTCATAACAGTAAAACCTCAGGTTTGGCCTGAATTTAAAACCAGTTTCGCCGGTAAACTCATACCCTAATTTAGGAAACAGCTTCCTGGTAGCCTTATTATTACTATTGGTGTCGATTCGCAAAATATCAATCCCGCGCTCCCTGGCAACAAGCTCAGCCTGGTTGAGTAGTGACTCTGCAATATACATACCCCTGTAATCAAGGCCTACAGCAAGGCGGTGAGTAACGATAGCAGTCTGACTGGTATCCATGCCCGCATGTCTATATTCATCCGCCTGGTCAGTGGTAATCGCCGTTACACCTGCAACTTTACCATCAACATCAGCAACCCAAAGCTGCTGCTGCGCAATATCATTCTTAAAAACTTCAGCATTAGGATAAGTATTATCCCACTGAAAATTCCCCGAAGCATTCATAACAGGCACAACCTGGGCAATAAGCTGCATTATAGCGTCAATATCATTTAGTGTAGCAAGGCGGATAATCATATACTGGAATTGAGGTTCCAAAAATAGAAATTCAAACGATTGAAATTAAATTTTAGAGACTTTTCTAACCTCTAATTACCAACCTCTAATCACTAATCTCATCCTCCCGCACAATCCCCTCAATCTCGTCAAAGTAAGCCAATACGGTATTATACACCTCATTTTCATTACCCTCAACCCACCGTAATGATACAGCCACAGTTTTACCAAAGTCCGATTCAAACTTCAGCTCAAATATTAACATGGCGCTGCTCCTGCCCGGTTTCAGGCCAATGTCTTCCACATCCTTCCAGTCCAGTATAATATTGCGGATATAATCCTTAACACCATGCTCATCAAGCTCAAGCGCTACCTCACCCTTAAAGGCAGGCATCAGCCGGGTAACAATCATCAGTCCCATCACTGCAATAAATAACAGCGCAAAAACGCCAAATATCACAATACCCAACATGTCATGCGCATTATAATTTCTAATAGTTGTAGTAAGTAATAAGCAAATAAAAATAAGCAGCACTGCCATGCCCGTAAAACCTGCTTTCTTACTGTATCGAAACTGAATGATCTGTGGCATGCTTAAAATTGTTTTTATGATGTAGGTTAAAGATAGTAATTCATCTATAATAATCAGAAATACAAAATATCCCTATGCTTCCTTTTCCCCGTCAGTAGAACAGCTTCTGGCGAAATCAGGCAAAACGATGGTAGCCTTGCGTGGCAGCGCATAGCAGATTTTTACACCTCGCAATTGCGAGGAACGAAGAAAATCGACAGAAGGGAGCTCATTAATACAATAAAGAAACAAACACTGCATTTAATAATCCCCGACTATATAGAGCGAATTTGCATGCCGTTTACTTATCATGTGAAGCCGCTCATGGGCGCGGAGCCCTAGTGTCAAGTCAACAGTCTTTAGTCGTAAGTCTAAAGCCATATTTCGTTCTTTTTGAATTTTGACTCAAGACTTTAGGCTCATGACTAGCGACATTTTATGATTGACACGACACTAGTTACTTTGGCTTGATCCAAAGTAACCAAAGATCAAGACAAAAAGATCCTTCCGCCCACAGGCAAAACACCCAGGCCCGCGCTTTTTGTCGGGCCTTTGCACGCTTTTGATCATGGATCAATTAAAGCCCTCTCCCTTGTAGAGGGTTGGGTGAGGTTCGTCAGTAGAACAGCTTCGGATGAAATCAGGCAAAACGATGGTGGCCTTGTGCATTGGCAGGGCATAGCAGATTTTTACAGAAGGGCAAAGGCCCGGCGCCTAGCGATAGCAGGGTAAAAATATAGCAGCCCAGGTTTTGCCTGATTTGCAGGGTAAGGCCAGGTGCGGCAACGAAGCATTTCTACTGACTTGATCTTTTGTTTCTTTTGTATCAAGACAAAAGAAATAGGCCTTAGCGGCTATGAGCGATACCACGGAAAATTAAACGCCTGACATATTCGCTCTGTACAATCGGGGATTGCTTCGTTCCTCACAAAACCCCTAATGATTATGCTTCTTATGAATATCCTTCACCAAACACAACTTCTTTATATCCGCAATCTTTACCACAAATGGCGCATACTTTAAACGGTTCCCTATCATCTCCGTAACATTATCAGAGTGAGCTATCACCTCATCCGGATTATCCCCGGCCAGTAGTCGCTTATACATACGATAATCACCCCATTCAATATAATAAACCTCGCCCGGCAGTATCTTCATATCATGTATCACCTTTAACGCTACCCAGCAGCCATTCTCCAGGTATGGATACATGGAATGCCCCCACACCGGCAACGCAAAATCACATTCCTCAATACCCGGAAAGTTCATACGCCCCACACTCTGCGTATCATTAATATCATTATAAACCTCCACGCCCGATGCCGTAGCAATAATTTCGTACATAGGTATCCCGTCCTCCATCTTTTTAATTACAGTATTTTCTGTTTGCTTTTTATTTTCTAGATAATCCCTGTATTTTTCTTTAAATATCTGTAGTTTATCCGGATCAATATTCTGCCTGCTCTTAATAATTTCTGTAATTGAGCTGGCCGAATTAAAGCCGAGCACCTCAGCCAATTGCGCGTTCCCGTTAAAAGCCTTTCCTTTAAGCTGATTATACAATATAATAAACTCCAGTGTCTCAGGCCTGACTCTCTTTATTTTAGCAGATTTTGATTCATCTTCCATAGCATGCAAAATAAGTTTTCAACAATTCTTTAATTTAATAAAGATATTTCTGTATATTTGTATTGTCAATGGTGCTAAATTATAACAAATAAATAGAATTTCCAAATGAAAAATACAGAATATAAAGAAATTATAATACAGAAATTACAATTCTGCTATTATGTAATGCACCCTGCATAAAAACACTTATATAACACCAGCAAAAAAAGAGAGAACGAAAAGATGAAGAGATTTAAAACCTGAACCACCATGTATATTGCCTACTCCGCGCTGCAAACCATTGCGCAGCAAACCGAAACCAAAAACACAGAAAACCATTTCACCAACGAATTAATTTTACGCTACCAGGCCTACCAAACCATCTGCAATAAATACACCCGCGAAATAGCCGCCATCCAAAAATACCTGCCCAACTGGCAACCAGCATTTAGATAGCTTTTTAGTATCAAGTAGCTAGTATCAAGTATTTAGACAAAAAACCTGTCCACGTGCTTAGTACTTGATACTTGATACCTGATACTAGCTACTTGATACTAACTAACGCTACTTGATACCAAAAAAATTACTTGATACCTAAAAAAATGATAAAAATCACACAAAAACTCAAAAACCACCTTTGGTGGCTCATCATCAATGTCGACTATGATTACAGCCGCATTGCCATCGCAGACCATGAAATTAACGGCGACATTTTAACCCTTTGGCTCGAAGACAAACACGACTTCAAAAACTCCTTAGACGAATGCCTGCAGGTAGATTTACCACTTAAACAATTCGCCAAAGTAATAAAAGCCGAAAACCTGAACAGTTACGAGGGCGTTAAAATGCACCCCAAAAAGAATTTCACCTACAAGGCCCGCATCGAGATCAACGAGCCCATCAAGTGGTACCTTGAAGATGCCAGCCCCGCCGACCAGCAATGGGCCCGCGAAGCCATGCTCAAAACCCTCCTAACCCAACTCGTAGAAACCGAAGTATATGACGACTGCAATACCAACCAGTTGTTTTTATAATAAAACTATGCCAAATAGAACATTAAACATAATTAATAATTACATTTATCCAGGCCGTTCCCGCTGGTTAGCGGGCGGGCTATCCACTCATACTACACGGGCATTAGTCACGGCCTGCACTTAGGGGCCTCACCTGGCCGGTATCCGTTTCCCTAACGCAAAGCCGGCCCCAGTGCGATTCCCTCCCCACGAGAGGGGCAGGGAGGGGTTCCGCCAACAAAAGCCCCCCCGCCGGTTCAAGCGTCCACGCTTGAACCAACCACCACATAAGCGTCCACGCTTATGAAAACAAATAGCTATCCAATAACTAATAACCCAATAACATCCCCTACCGTCAGTAGAACAGCTTCGGATGAAATCAGGCAAAACGATGGTGGCCTTTTGCGTGGCAGGGCATAGGAAATTTTTGCAGTGTATCGGCCAACGTGCGCATTATGGCCGCAAAAAGATTCCAGTCCAGGTTTTGCCTGATTTGCAGGGTAATGACCTGTGCGGCAAAGAAACATTTCTAGTGACTTGATTTTTTGTTTCTTTTGTATCAAGACAAAAGAAATAGGGCTCCGCGCCCATGAGCGGCTTCGCGCAACATTCCAACTTGCAAGCAAACCATGCCCATCCAACCAAAAATAAAATCCTAATTTAGCCAGCTATATGACTCATGCACCCAAATCCCCAAAATCATCAAGAATAGCCGCAGCCATATTCTTCTTCATATCAGGCTTTGGCTACACCACCTGGGCATCCCGAATCCCCTCCATCCAGCGCGATCTCCATTTAAACGAAGCACAACTAGGTATCGCACTATTTGCCCTACCCGTAGGCCTAATGGCAACCATGCCGTTAACAGGCAAATTACTTAGTCGCTTTAGCAGCAGCGCAATAATGCTTTTCGGTGCAGTATTCTATAATCTTTGTCTAGGCTTATTGGGCTTTGCCACACAATTCTGGCAATTCCTGCTTATATTATTTTTCTTCGGCTCATCACGTAACCTGTTCAACCTATCAACCAATACCGAAGCCGTGGGTGTACAAACACTATACAACAAATCCATCATGACAACCTTCCACGGCATCTGGAGCATGGCAGGCTTTGGCGGGGCAGCCCTTGGTTATCTAATGGTGGCCAATCATATAAAACCCGCATATCACTTATTATCGGTCAGCATAATATTAACGGTAATTGCATTTTGCTGTTCACCATTTTTGCTACATCAAAAACCAGTTCCGCAACCCGATAAGCCTGTTTTTTCATTGCCCGATAAAACACTGCTCAAACTTGCCTTTATCTGCTTTGCCTCCATGGCCTGCGAAAACATTATGTATGACTGGAGCGGTATTTATATGGATAAAGCAGTGCATACCTCGCACGCAATAGCCATAACAGGCTTTATAGCCTTTATGTCAACCCTAACCTTTGCCCGCTTCGCCGGCGATAAGGTAGTTACCCGTTACGGCGTTAAAATGCTTATGCAATATAGTGGCATGCTCATCATATCAGGCTTTATGCTCTCTGTTATATTTCCCTATCTGGTAACGGCTATACTTGGTTTTGCTATGGTAGGTATAGGCACTTCATGCTTAGTTCCGCTTGTTTATCGTGAAGCCGGCAAATCAAAAACCATGAGCAACGGCCTGGGCATTGCAGCGGTATCAACGGTAGGTTATTTAGGCTTTTTAATAGTACCGCCGCTGGTTGGCTTTGTAGCACAAGCCTCAAACTTACGCTGGTCATTCGCCATCATATCCACACTTGGGTTAGTTATTGTGTGGATGGCATCAAAATTAAGATCAGAACCATCCTGATCCTGCATCTGCTATCTGTAAAAAAGATTAGCAGAAAAACAAAAAAGCCGGGATGTGCCCGGCTCAAAGTCTATTCGAATAAAAATTATCGGCTGTTAATTGTGTCTAAAACCACCTTTATTACCACCACCACTAAAGCCTTTGTCCTCTGCCACGTTCACTGTTATCCTTCTGCCATAATAGCTGGCGCCATTCATACACCTAATGGCTTCTTTAGCCTCGTCTTCGTTCACCATCTCAACAAACCCAAAACCCTTACTCTCTTTTGTTTCACGATCTTTAATGATCCTGAGTGATTTTACCGGCCCAAAATCACCAAAAACGGCTGTTAACTCGGCCTCATCCACCTCAAGTGGCAAGCCTGCAATAAATACTTTCATCAATGTCTTTAAAATTTGTTAAAGGTACTAAAAAAAGGCCACATTTGGCTACCCAAACTCCGAAAAGCCCCATCTGTAAACGCTTTTTTACTTAACGGTTACTTACGGCTAAATAATTAAAAGTTAAATAGGAATGATTATAACGATAGTCGATATACTGGCAACTAATGACTCAATGACCAATGACTTAATGACAAAACTATTTCAGCTGTAGGCTAAAAGTGCCCTTAACCTTATAAAAAGGCGCATTAGGCTTGGCATCCTTAGCTAAAAAAGTATAAAATGTACCTTTAGCCAACGTGCTGTCTGTTTTAAATGAGGTAATGTTTATTTTCCCGAAATCCTGGGTGTTTATGTATTTGGTTAATGCGTATTCAATATTAGGCATTTTATCATGGCTCAATAAAAACTGACTCCCTGCTACCGTGCTGGTTAAATTACTAAGCGCCTTCCCTGCCGAGCTGATCCCAAAGCTCATGTCATGCTCCTTATTAATAGCTGTTATCCCAAAGTACTGGTTATTGCCCGAGTTAACATTTATAAAAGCTATTGAATCTTTAGCCGCGTCAAAAGTATAGGTCGAATCCAGTATAGTTACTTTAAGCGTCCCCTTAACAGCAAGGTAATTGCCAGGTGCATTAAGCGTTAATGAACTATCGGTTTTAGCAGAATTTACCGCTGTTTCATCATTAACCACCTGATCTTTTTGGCACGATACGATCATACCCGAAAGCAGCAGTATAAAAACGATGAAAAATTTAGTAAATCTCTTGTTGCCCATTAGTAAAGATCTGCGCTGTTCTTGTAATTGGATACGTAAAAATAGTTAAAAAGGTTGTGCCAATTAGTATTCGTAACAAAAATTTAACAATTATTAACGCGTCCGGTTAAAAACCACAAAAAAACAACCAAAAATCACTGAAGTAGCCCATTTTTTTAAAATTATTTTATCCCGATCCACTTTAAAATTGAAATCCCTATCACCTCCAATTATTAAAAAAATATTTGCTAATGCTAAATAATTTAGTTATCTTTGAATATACTTTATGCCATTCGGCATTTTAATCATAATGAAACTTAAGCATCCAAAATTTACAGTTACAAGGCTAAATCAGCTTATTGATGACTATTTCATACACATTCAGGGTGAATATCATCTCGAAGAAAAATCAACGCAAACCAAAAGCACTAAAAAAGCTACCGATACAAAGATCTGGGACCGCCAACCCGAACCGGCAACCATCACTGGCCTCGCCTTTTTCCTCGGCTTCAGCAGCCGCCAATCATTTGATGATTACGAAACCTCGGGCAAACATGCCTACATCCTCAAACGCGGCCAGTTGCGTATCGAGGCTGAATACGAAAAGAAACTACACCAGCAACCCGCCAGCGGCGCCATATTCGCCCTCCGCAGCATGGGCTGGAACGAAAAACCCGAAGAACGGTCACCAACCGATCCATCCTCAAAAACCCTAAAAGTAAAAATCCTCGAAACCGGCCCCACACCCGCCTCCAACGAAAAAGAAGTATCGCTCTAACCAACAAACCAGTGACCAGTGACCAGTGACCAGTGACCAGTGACCAGTGACCAGTGACCAGTGACCAGTGACCAGTGACCAGTGACCAGTGACCAGTGACCAGTGACCCCACCCACACCGCCGGTTCAAGCGTCCACGCTTGAACCAAAACCACCGCATAAGCGTCCACGCTTATGAACCAAAACAATCAATGACCAATAACATTTTTCCATCCCGTCAGCAAAAAAGCTTCGGCCGAAATCTGGCAAAACAATGGTGGCCTTGTTCGTGGCAGGGCATAGCAGATTTTTGCAGTGCACTGGCCACAGCAGCAATAAGGCCGCAAAAATATAGCAGCCCAGGTTTTGCCAGATTTGCAGCGCAAGCCCGGTGCGGCAAAGAAGCCTCTTTGCTGACTTGATTTTTTGGTCCTTTTGTATCAAGACAAAAGGACTAGGGCTCCGCGCCCATGAGCGGCTTCATGCGATAATGACCATGCGAAAATAGCCAAGCGACAACCAAACACCAATGAACCATTGAACAAATGAACAAAACCTAATGAACCAACAAAATGCATCCATCCTATTCAAACAAAATTATAACGCCGCAGCCAGTATAATAGTAAACCAGGGCGGCACAAGCTCCGGCAAAACCTACGCTATTGAACAAGTACTCTTTTGTCTCGCCTGCGAAAGCCCAAAACAAGTAATAACCGTAGTTGGTCAGGATATACCAAACCTTAAAGCTGGTGCCCTGCGCGATGCATTAAATATCTACAACAGCTCCGATCAAATAAAAGCCATGGTAAAAAGCTATAACAAATCCGATAGGATCTTCGAGTTCCATAATGGTACCATAATCGAATTTAAAAGCTACGACAATGCCCAGGATGCCAAGTCAGGCAAGCGCGATTATTTGTTCATCAACGAAGCCAACGGCATCACCTACGACATTTACACCGAACTGGCCCTCCGCACCCGCGAACGTGTGTTTATTGATTATAATCCCAACTATAACTTTTGGGTACACGATCATGTAATAGGCAAACCCGATGTGCAGCTCATCATCTCCGATCACCGCCACAACCCCTTCATCAAGCAAACCATGCGCGATAAGGTCGAGTCGCTCAAAGCAGTAGATATCGAACTCTGGAAGGTCTATGCCCGCGGCTTAACCGGCAAAGTAAGCGGACTGGTGTTCGATAACTGGCATATCTGCAACGATATCCCTCCGGATGCAAAACGCATCGCTGCCGGCCTTGATTTTGGCTTCACCAACGACGAAACCGGTTGCCTGCAGGTATACGCTCAAAACGGCGAACTTTGGGTCGATGAAATGTTTTACGAAACCGGCCTTACCAATACCGATATCGCTGCCCGGCTCACCAGCGCAGGCATCAGCAAAAGCACTGAGATCATTGCCGACAGCGCCGAACCAAAGTCCATCGAAGAATTGAAGCGACTAGGCTGGAACATCAAAGGCGCAAAAAAGGGCCCCGACAGTATAAAAAACTCTATCGATATCCTGCGACGCCACAAAATAAACATTACCCGCCGCAGTGTAAATCTCCGTCATGAAATAGCCCGTTACAAATGGCGTATCGACCGCTCTGGCAAAACCATCAATGAGCCTGTCGATGCCTACAATCATTTAATCGATCCTTTAAGATACATTGCGCTTAACAAACTAAAAATCAATACATTTACATCAATAAAATCGCACATGCCCTATAAAAATAACACCTGGCAGGATCCTATTGTAAACCTGATAACCATATGATAGAAAAAACACTAAAAACCACCGACGGAAACCTGCTGGTAAAAATACCAACCGCCCTTAACGAAGTTACTTTGGGCCAAATGATGGAGATGCAGGAAAAGCATTATCTTAACGATATTGATGCCATCAGCATACTCTCGGGCATCCCCCTCAAAGAGCTAAATAATGTTACCAATTTTAGCGATTTTCAGGCATTTGGTAATTCCGTACACTCACTCTCAAACCAAATCAAGTATCTTTACAATAGCGATGCCATCCCCCATAAGGTAACTTTTATGCTGGGCAAAAGAAAAGTAACCGTAAACGTTATCCGTAACCTATCAGTCGAGCCCGCCGGAGCCTTTATGGCGGCCCGCGATATTATTGCCGACGAAATAAACGAAACCATCAAACTGCATGGCGAAGAACACTGGCAGGAACATTTCCACCCATCATTAAAAGCCTGCTGCCACCTGCTGGCACATTACTTTTTCTGCCGTGCAACAGGCAAAAAATACGATGAATACGAAGCCGAAGAATTTTGTAACGAAGTAAAAAAACTCAGGGTAACGGAGGCACTGCCCATAGCCAAACATTTTTTTACCTGTTATCCCAACTTATTGAAACAGAAAATAGGCTTCTTTCAGCGCCTGCATCAATATTGGAGAAGAAGGCAGGTATTCAGGCGTTTGAAAAATTTAAATACATCAACACGGTAAATTCTTTAGCCGCAGGTGATATCACAAAATGGGATACCATCCTCAACATGCCCTATGAGCGTGTCCTAACCAAACTCCTGCTCAACAAAACCGAATCCGAATACCAAAAGCGCTATTCAGAACTAATAAATGCACAACGATAAAGTTCCCCTCTTGAGAGGGGCCAGGGGTGTGTTATACGTTGTTAAGTATACATAATCAACAGCCAACTAATCACTAATCAACCAATCTCTACTCACTAAATAATGGCGTTACCTCCGGTCCGGGCTTTACACTCATACTACACAGGCCTTAGCCACGGCCTGCACTGAGGCCCTCGAAGTGCCGGTATCCGTTCCAATCCCTAACGCAAAAGCCCAGGCCCTGTGCGATTCCCTCCCCACGGGAGGGGCAGGGAGGGGTTTAGTCAATAAGGTCAAACTCACACACCCTATCGCCGGTTCAAGCGTCCACGCTTGAACCAAAACCACGCACAAGCGTCCACGCTTATGACAAAAACACAACAATAACTAATGCCCCAATGACCAACAACATTCTCCCCCAAACGTCAGTAGAACAGCTTCGGGCGAAAACAGGCAAAACAATGGTGGCCTAGAGGATGGCAGGGCATAGCAGATTTTTACAGAAGCGCAGAGGCTAAGTGCGTAGCGACAGCAGGGTAAAAATATAGCAGCCCAGGTTTTGCCTGATTTGCAGGGCGATGGCCTTGTGCGGCAAAGAAGCATTTCTAATGACTTGATTTTTTGTTACCTTTTGTATCAAGACAAAATTGCGATAGCAATCATGAACACCTATAAAAAAACAGACAACTGTGAATAACTAGTAGCCTCCGCGGCAATGAGCGGCTGCACATGACAAGTCTACAATATACAAATTAGCTCTGTACGGTCGGGGATTGCTTCGTTCCTCGCAATGACGCATCCAGACAGGTTCGAGCCCCATCCTCTAGCCCAAAACCAACCATACCAACCAACCACCAATGAACTAATAAACCATTGAACCAATAAACAAAAAATATGATCCGCAACCAAATACAATCCATAACCCAAACCCTCAGTAGCTCCCCAACATTCATCTATGGCACCCAAAACGAGCAGAGTGGTATTACCAAAACGAGTACAAAGTGACTACTTGATATTTCAATGTACCTGGAATGGGATTCGAATTTGTGCACGGCTTACACATGCCTTCTCAAGGACATGTGCTAGTTTCGCCATTTGAATCTATTACTAAAAAAGGACTTATATGTTCTATATTATCGAACTTGAGACTTAATTTAAGATAAAAACGTAACTAATCAATATTAGACACACAAGCTAAAATCATCCAATACACAAAATAGCTTTTTTAATATTTACGATA
Organism: Mucilaginibacter mallensis; assembly: GCF_900105165.1. Taxonomy (NCBI): domain Bacteria; kingdom Pseudomonadati; phylum Bacteroidota; class Sphingobacteriia; order Sphingobacteriales; family Sphingobacteriaceae; genus Mucilaginibacter; species Mucilaginibacter mallensis. The sequence goes on along the minus strand of NZ_LT629740.1, from coordinate 802,478 downwards.
GTTATTGGGGTTGTAATCTGATTATTGACAGAATTATTTATAGCCGAGGAACATATTCATTCAATATATTTTTTAATCTTAAAAAAGGTTTCTCTATTAATATAAAACTTAAAAAAGACATCACAGATGTTATGAGTAGTATAATTACTAAATATCCCCATATATTTAAATAAGTTCTCCATAGCTTATATACCAACTGTTCAATTGGGAAAGCGTAGATATATAGACCATAAGAAATGTCATATTTAAATTTGACTTTAAATTTAGAGAACAAAGAAATACATATTATTGAAATTAATATAGGGGCCATAATATTATACCCTCCATACTTTAAAAGCAGTAATGTAATTATTGTTATCACTACAAGACCTTTAGCTTTAAATTGCAACCTTTCACGGTACATATAAAATAATGAACCCAAAACAAAGCAGGTATATAATTTTAATGCATTTGATAATATAAGAAAGGTAGGTCCATAATTAATATTAAAGACGAATTTTAGGCTATAAACCAAATATAACAAACCAGTTATTATAAAAAATGGCAATTTGTTATCATTGAATATCCCGCCTAATCCTATTAGCATAATAAATATATAGCAATAAAATTCAGGCCTAAGACTCCATAGGCTACCATTAAGCGATAATTTATAAGCACTATTATTTAAGATATCACCAATGCTCCATTGGTTCACTTCTAAAAATAAATTCCTATAAATAAACGAAAAAGAGCTATTATCACCTGTAAACGGGAAGTTAGAAATTGTATGATGATCTGAAAAATAGATAATTGGAGCAATCACGAAGCTGGTTATAATTAGGCAAAACCAAAAACCCGGGAATATTCTTACAATTCTATGCCATAAAAAGATATAGATATTTTTACTACGTTCGTAGCTACCAGCGATTAAATACCCACTTAATGAGAAGAAACCCATAACACCAAATTCAGCAATGTAAGTTTGATTCTTAACTATGCTCGCAAATGGTTCCTGCCCATACCCTCCTATTAAATATGCGTGTGAAAATAAAACCAATACAGCAAGTAGAATTCTCAATAAATCGAATGCATTATTTTTATTCATTAGCAAATTATTATTAGGATAATATATCATCAAGTATAAATGATTTAATTGATTTTATAAACAAATCCTTTTTAAAAGCCATGAATGTATGAAAGGTTTTGGGGCATAACCCTGACTATCACTTAAAGTGTTTATCACATTCTTCACCAGTGGATTGTTGATTTTTTTTTCGTGATAAAATTTGTGCCCGGAACGAGATTCGAACTCGTACATCCTTGCGAATGCCACCCCCTCAAGATGGTGCGTCTACCAATTTCGCCACCCGGGCTTGTTACTGAAAAAAGTCTTTAGTCTGCGGTTCTCGGTTATTTAACGCTGAACTTAAGACCAAAGACTTTTTTACTTTAAGAAAAGGATGTGCCCGAAGAGAGACTCGAACTCTCAAGAGACAATTCTCAACGGCTTCTGAGACCGCAACGTTTACCAATTTCGCCATCCGGGCATTAAAGTACTCCTTGTACACTTGTCAATTTATAGGCTGTAAGTATACGGGGTTGCAAATATACTTTTTTCAGCTAAAATGCACCTAAATAAATATAAAAATTGACCATGGCTTGCAATTCACCTTGGTAAAGAATAAATTCGGATAAAACTCACGAATGAAAAGCCGTCCATTTATTCTTTCTACTCTTTTATTATTCTTTCTTTTCTTTGCAAATAACACGGTCGCTCAGCATATTACTATCTTGCAACAAGGCACACCAACAAGCATCCGCGGTTTATCCGTAGTTAATGATAAAACAGCATGGATAAGCGGCAGTAATGGATATATCGCCATAACCAATGATAGCGGTAAAACATGGCAATGGCAGCAAGTAAAAGGCTTTGAAAAAGCTGACTTTAGAGACATTGAAGCATTTTCCGACAAAGAAGCCGTGATCATGAGTTCCGGCACACCTGCACTAATATTAAAAACCATTGATGGAGGTATAAACTGGCAACTAAAATATCACAATACCGATACTTCCTTTTTCCTGGATGCGATAGACTTTGATGACGCCCGGCATGGTTTCATACTCGGCGATCCCATAAAGAATAAATTTTTATTACTCGAAACCAAAGACAGCGGTAATACCTGGAATAATTACGACAACAGTCCCGTTGCGGCACCTAACGAAGCTGCGTTTGCAGCCAGTGGAACTTGTTTACGCACAATAAATCATAGTATTCTTTTTGTAACGGGTGGCTCAGTCTCTAATCTTTTTGTTCAGGCTCCAAATAAGGATTGGCGTAAGACATCTATCCCCGTTACTCATGGAAAAAGCAGTCAGGGAGCTTTTTCAATAGCAAAAGGTAAAAATCAACTGATTATTGTTGGCGGCGACTATCAGCATGATAAACATACAGACTCTACAGCCTGTTACTCTAATAATAATGAAACTACCTGGCAATTAGCGCATAACTCACTATCAGGTTATCAATCATGTGTAGAATATATTAATGCCGATACTTTCCTTTCAACCGGCACAGCCGGAACCAATATTACAACCGATGGTGGTAAAAATTGGGTGCAAATAGACACCGCCAACTTTAACGTTTGCCGGAAAGCCAAACACGGAAATCTTGTTTTATTAGCTGGCAGCAAGGGCAAAATAGCTATTTTTAGGCCATAGATAATTGACAATGAAGCGCTTATTATTTAGTTTTAAATAAATTAAAATAACACTTGCACACAAGCTCCAATACTCCTATATTTGCACCACTTTAAACGGAAACGATCTATGATTCCGTAGCTCAGCTGGTAGAGCATAACACTTTTAATGTTGGGGTCCTGGGTTCGAGTCCCAGCGGGATCACTGGAAGGTCACCAAACCTTCTCAAAGTAACTAAAGCCACTTGAAAAAGTGGCTTTTTTTCGTTTAAAGGCACTTTTCATAACTCAATACAGATCAATGTAACGCAAAGTAATCGGTAACCTATTCGGTAACCTATTCCTTTTGCCGAAATTAGGTTACCGAATTCATCCCGGTTTTAGTTATACCTCGTTGATTTTCAGCGTGAAGAACCATGGTTTAACTTAAAAAAATGGTTATGAAAGTAAATGAAGATCTTTCAATCTTATTCTGGCTATGGCGCCAAAAAGCCAGCAAGGATGGTATGGCCCCCATCTATGTACGGATCACAGTCAAGGGTGACCGCGACGGTTTTTCATCCGGCAAAAAGATCCATCCTGATTTTTGGGACGAAGAAACGGCTACAGCCATCAGGACTTGCCCGGACAGCAAATTCATTAATAGCTACATTACGAAAACGAAAGCTGAACTGGAACGGCATTACAATCAACTGGCAGCTGTCCATGACAAGATCACGGCAGGCATGGTCAAAGATGCTTACATGCCTAAGGAAGTTCCAAAGAAAACACTGATGCAGGCCTTCCAACTACACAATAATGAATTTGCTGAGCGGGTAAGCAAGAATAAGGGCAGCACCGGTACACTGGCGAGATATGAGCGATTGAAGGACAAGGTGGAAGCTTTCCTTAAGAAGAAATATAAAGTTGCCGATACTCCATTGGATGATATCGAAATGGCGCTCGCCATTAATTTTTTCCACTACCTGACAATGGAAAATATCGGAGATAATACAGCTATGAAATATGTAAAAACATTAAAGCAGATTATCGATCGTGCTATTGGCGAGGGTTGGATAAAACATAATGCGATCAGCGGCTTTAAATGCACTTACGTGGACCCGGACAGGGAAACGTTGGAACAACATGAAATATTGGCCATGTACAACAAAGAGTTGCCCGTAAAACGACTTGCGGAAGTACGCGACGTCTATATATTTTGTTGCTTTACCGGGTATGCTTATGAAACGGTGTATAATCTTGAACCGGAAAATATTTTCAAAGGATTGGATGGTAAACCATGGATCACCAGGGATAGACAAAAAACCGGCGTAGAAGAGACCGTTCCCCTATTGCCTGTAGCATTAGAAATCATTGAAAAATACAAGACCCACCCCTATTGCCTTGCCGAAAACAAGTTATTGCCTGTCAACAGCAACTTTCGGTACAATGCATACCTGAAAGAGCTAGCTACAATCTGCGGTATCAAAAAGAATTTGACAACACATACTGCCAGGCACACATTCGCCACAGCCGTAACGCTCGAAAATGATGTACCCATTGAAACGGTCCGGGAAATATTGGGACATAACGATTTACGCTCGACTCAGAAGTATGCAAAAATTACTAAACGAAAAATCAGCAACAATATGAAATCGTTGGAAGGAAAGTTATTCAACGCTGATGGACTGTTACAAGTCTCCTACTAATCCAACTTAACGTCGCGATTTGCGATATCAAACGGAACAATTAAAACAGAAAATGAAACTACAAATTGGAGGTCACAAATTGTGACCTCCAGTCAAACAACCAATAATAATACCAGATGAGATTGTAATGAGCCGGATCTATTTTATCCGAGATCAAAAAGTTATGCTAGATAAGGATCTCGCAGAATTATACCAGGTGACTACGGGTAACTTAAACAAGGCTGTTAACCGAAATATTAAGCGATTTCCCGACGACTTTATGTTCCGGCTGACTAATGAGGAATTCAAAAACTTGCTCTTCCAAAATGGAACAGCAAGTTGGGGCGGAACACGTTTAACCCCTAATGCCTTTACAGAATAGGGCGTAGCAATGTTATCTGGTATTTTATCAAGTGACAGGGCAATCAATGTAAATATTCAAATTATGAGGATTTTCACTCGTATCCGCCAAATGTTTATAAACAACATGGAGCTACGCCTCGAATTTGAAAAAATTAAAAGCAAACTGGATAACTAGGATAAAAATATGGAGATCGTTTTTCGTTACCTGGATGAATTAATAACAACAAAAAATGCAATCACCCCTCGTAAGCGAATTGGCTATAAGCCTGATGACATCCAGGATAAGTAACGATAATAATTGAGACGATTTTTCCAAAAACATGTTAAAAATTTGAAGTCGCAAATTGCGGCTTCAAATTGGTGGATGCCGAAAGCTGCCTTATCTTTTGCTGGCAGTCAGGCCGCATATACGTTAATGATAGGTTCTCCTTCTTTCACCAACGAATAAAACAACACAAGTGCAGTAAAATAATGTCATACGTTATTGCTTAACCCGGTTTACGCGGGTGTATATTCAAAATATGCGCAGTCAGCGGCAATAATCGCCTCTCAGGATGTATCGGATGTTCGCCGGGCGCGGTATAATACTCGATCGAATCGTTTATTTTAATATACCATACTTTTCCTATAGATGCCGCGGTCAGCGTATCGGCGCGGGTTATCCTTCTGAAATGGATCATCTTGTTGCTATCTAACCCAATTACAGTCACGGTGGTATCGTCCGGCCGCTCATTGCAGGCGATAAGTTCATAATGGTCACCGGTCCAATACATACATTTTTCTCCTCCGGCAGGTGTCCGGTGCTTCAGCAAAACATAACCCATTAATGCGATTACAGCGATCAATACGCCATAAACCAAGACTGGAGGTGTGCGCTTAAGCGTTCCACCTGTTGTTGTTGTTGTGTCCGGCAAACCTTTTTCCGTTTCTCCCACTTCTTCCTGATCTGCCTGCGCAGGTGGATCCTGCTCTTTTGACAATTTCTCCTCCGGCTTGACGGGAGTAGTTTCGGTTTTGCTTTTCTGATCATTCAGCCATAAAGCATAAGGTCTCGGCTTAAAATCAATCAGCCAGGCCAGCAATTCGATATTCTTTTCGTCAGTTTTAAGCGGGCCTTTATTTAAAACAAGGTTCAGCGGCCTGAACTTATCAGTTTCCCATTTTTTAATCGCTAGCCGGAACGTTTCGGTATCCGCGCTCAGCTCAAAGAACGACCGGAGCATCACCTCATCCCCTCTTTGGTAACGCCGGTCGAATACAGCGACGCTCTCTTTTTTCAGTTTCGCCGGCGTTGGGTGCATCATATTATTCAGCAGGTCGCCCTTACTCTTCTTTTCTCTGTAGTCCCGCAGTATCGCTAATTCATAATCCTCAAACATTTTCACAAAAAATAATAGTAAAGCTAAAGATTTTTCGGATACCGAACGACCCTATCGGAAACGTATCGGAATAATCGGAAATATCGGAATCGGCTGCAAATAAGCGCTTTAACCCACCATACATTTACTTTCGAAATCGGCGGACGTCTTGCCGGCTTCACCAAAGAGCACTGAGAGCGGAAGAAGAATTCCGGCCTGGGAAGCAGAATACGGCTACCGCAATCAGTACTCACACTTCCCAAAAATGTAAGAAGCGCTTCTTACGCAGTTGGCAGTCAGGCCCGGAACCAGGTTCCGGGCAACTGCCGGATTTATTCACTATTTAAATTTTAAGAAAATGTTTGAGCTGATGTTAGCGCTCTTTATGGCATTCGCATGCCCTGCGCATAAAAATAATACACAAGGAAATAGTACAACTATCGTCACTACACAGGACGATCCCACAGGCGGCGACGGCGGTCATGTGCCACCGGTGCCACCTCCACACAGTTAGTGAGACATGGTTTATCAGTAAGGCGGGCCTGGAGGCCTGCCTTACTTTTTTATAGCAAATAGTTCTATCTTTATTTCAGCAAAAAGAAAAATTGGAAAAACTATTACCGCTGCTATTCGGCTTGATCATGGCATTGGCAGCCTGCAAACCAAACCCCTCCGGGACAAAGCCGGCACCTTTACCTTACTACACCAAAGCGATCTCATTTCTGGACCGCCATAACGATTCCGCATTTTATTATTTTAACAAAAGCGCAAATCTTTCCAAGGACAGTTTGCAAATAGGTGTAGCCTATAATTATATGGCCATCATACAATCGGATGCCGGCGATTATTTTGGCGCCCAGGAAAGCCTTCTCCAGTCGTTGAAATATCTGGATACCGCAAATATAAAAGATCATAGTTGCCTTGCCTCTGATTATAACGAACTTGGTCTAACAAGTTTCAGACTCAGAAATTATGATACCGCAATACCTTATTTTGATCAGGCCATAAGATTTTCAGCAATACCGTCTTACCGGTTGATCTTTCTGAATAACAAAGCGCTTGCCTACCAGGAAAAAGGTAGTTATACACAGGCACTTCCGTTATACCAGGAAATTATCAAACAAGTGAAAGCCCCCGATACCTATGCCCGGATACTGACCAACTTAGCCACAACCAGGTGGCTTCAAACCCCCTCTTTTAACGCTGCGCCAGATTTGTTAAAGGCACTGAATATTCGTCTTAAAGAGAATGATACCTGGGGTGAAAACTCGAGTTATTCACACATCGCCAACTACTATACCAAATCGCGTCCGGATTCGGCTTACTTTTATGCCAGCAGAATGTACCAGATAGCGCTACGACTGCACAGCCCTGACGACCAGCTCATCGCATTAAAAAAATTGGTTGAAGTGGGTCCTGCTGCCAAATCAAGGACTTATTTTTCGTCCTATATAAAGCTTAACGACAGTATCCAGTCCGAACGCAACGCGGCCAAAAATCAATTTGCCCTGATCCGGTACAATTCGGAAAAGAACAAGTCGGATGCGCTCAGACTGGAAAAAGACAATGTGCTGGCCCGCTATCAAATCATTAAACAGCAGGTCGCGATTGGTTGTATTATCCTGGTTGTCGCCATCCTCGGTGTACTGCTCTTTTTTTGGATAAAAAAAAGAAAAAGGCAGCAGACGCTGGCTACTCAAAATGCAGTTCAGGAAACACAGCGTAAAGCTTCGAAGAAGGTACATGACACGCTTGCAAACGATATTTACCGCGTGATGAAAAAAATCCAGCAAGATAAGACTTTGGGTATTGACTGGCTGTTGGACGACATTGAGGATATCTATCACCGGGCGCGTGACGTTTCCTACGACTTGCAATACGGACAAGAGGAGAATTTCCATCAGAAGATAAATGAATTACTGATCACTTTCGCTACGGATGAAACGAAGATCCTGCTGGTTGGCAACAGCAATGAACTGTGGCGGAAAGTGAACACGGTTAACAGGTACGAACTGAAGTATATTCTGCAGGAGCTAATGGTCAACATGCAAAAACACAGCCAGGCACGGAACGTGGTGGTTAAATTTGAAGAGCTTGAGGGGCACTGCCGGATCACTTATATCGATGATGGCATCGGCATGCCAGACAGCGCTGTGCGCAAAAACGGACTCACCAATACGGGAAACCGTATAAAAGCCATGAAGGGAACTTTTATATTTGGCAGTGGCCCTGTTCAGGGGCTTGAAATTCAAATATCGTTTCCTATCGACTAAACACTATGATGTTCCATACCGTACTTATCGCTGAAGACCACCAGAGCGTAAAGATCTCTGTCGAACAAACCCTGAAAGACTTGGGCATTGGCGAACCACATTACGCCTATTATTGTGATGACGCGCTGTTAAGGCTAAAAAAAGCGATGCAGGATGGCAAGCCCTATGACCTGCTGATTACCGATCTGTCTTTTGATGAAGATGGCCGTGAACAAATGATCGGCAGCGGGACAGCGTTGATCGAAGCGGCGAGGAAGCTTCAGCCCGGTTTAAAAGTGCTGGTATTTTCAGCTGAGCCCAATCCGGCAGTTGTCACGCTGCTTTTCCGGCAGCACGATATCAACGGCTATGTACGAAAAGGCCGCGAGGATGCGCTGGAACTAAAAGAAGCGCTCCAAACCATCAGTAACAATAAAAAGCACATCCCTGCGGAATTTCAGCAAGCCATCAGGGCAAAAAACGCCCATGACTTTACGGGCTATGACATCGTGATCATTTCTCAGTTGGCAAAAGGCACCCTGCAGAAAGATATCCCTCTTTACCTGCAGCAACAAAATATTACCCCTTCCAGCCTGAGCAGCATCGAAAAAAGGTTAAACCAGATCAAAGAGGTCCTGGGGTTTACCAAGAATGAACAGCTTGTGGCTTACTGCAAGGACCACAGGATCATCTGATCGCGAGCCCTACGGTTTCCCGTAAGGATGGGCCGGTAAGTCCCTTTAATTTTGGATTTTAATATAAAATCCAAAATTATGAGGTATTACGTAAACAAACGGGCCCAAAGTAACGGTGACCACGAGGTCCACACCGAAAATTGCATCTACCTGCCGAACGAAACCGACAGGCAGTATCTGGGCGACTATTCATCCTGTAAGCCTGCCGTCGATAAGGCTAAGGAAACTTATCCGTCAGCTGACGGCTGTAAGACCTGTTCACGGCCCTGCCACACCAGGTAAAATCATCGGCAGCAGAAAGTTATCTTTATGAGAAATAATTTTATATTTAATGCGATTTGATCGTGCCACTTCACAGTTATAAAATGAAAACCTTTCTGCTGCTGTTCCTGCTCCTTAGCGACTGCAAAACCGCTATTACCCCTACTGATAACACGATCGTTTACGTCTGCGAGAGCTCCAACGGAAAAAAATACCATCTCAACCCTAATTGCAAGGGGCTGCGTAATTGCAGCCATCGGATCGTTAAGCTGACGCTCGGGGAAGCCAAAAGAAGAGGAAAAACCCTTTGTCACTGGGAAAAATAACTTTATTCCGATTATCCTTCACTTTACGGTTTCCCGTAAAGAAAACCCCTCCTCCTGATCTAATTTTGAGGTATTAATTACAATTAATACGCACAAGATGGCAAATTATAAAATATCCGGCATATGGAAAGATGCCAATGATAATAATGCGATCACGCATTATGCATTTCATGAAATCAGTGAAAAGTCAATTTCAAGAGGTATAAAAACTTCAAAAGCCGATGCGGTCCGGATTCTTAGTCAGCCTGGCAATAGCGCGGTCACCTGGGTCTGGGACTACTCTGCAGCCTTTTGGGAAAATGGTGAAAAGGTAACCGTTGTTAACAGCAGCTACTTACGATCCAATCCTGACAATAAACTAACGGATAACCTCGCGCATTTGATCGACTACGACTGGCTACAGCGATAATATGGAAAGGTCATGGAAAGATACGCAAACAGAAACGGTAATTCAGGTGTAGCGGCTTATCAAATGGGGGCTACATCCATTCTCGTGCAGTTTACCACCTGCGCGGTATACGAATATACTTATGCAAGCGCCGGTGCCGGAAATATCGAATCGATGAAGTCCCTTGCTATATCAGGCAGCGGCCTTTGCAGTTTTATAAAGCGCCACGTCAATAAACGTTATTCCCGGAAAATAAGATAAACCAATTATTATTTAATCAAATAAATATCATGGACGTTATTATCACCTACGACATTAAAAAAAATCACACGGAGATCAAAAAAGAGCTTGAATCCCTGGGATATAAAAACACCATTGCCGGCGTGAGCCGTGGTACAAGCAATCCGGTCACCCAACAATTGCCAAATACGACTTTATTAAAATATGCCGCCGTAAATACGGAAAGCGTATTTGATCAGGTAACTGCCGTAATTAATAAGCACGATGGCGGCATCGACCGGATTTTCTGCGCACAGCTTGCCGTCAGTTTCGACTGGAGCGGCCGGTAACACCTAAACCTTATCATAATATTTCAACATGGACCAACAACCCGAACCACTACCAGACCTCAGTACTGACAATCCGAGCAGCCAGGGCTGGAAAGTTACCTATCAGCACTACGGCAGACTTGCCGCCAAGAACATGAATGCCAACGCCGGCAACCTGGACAGCTCACTGGACAACATTTATGAGCGTTTCCTCAGCGAGCAAAGGCTGGACGGAGAAGGCCTGAAACAACGCATCAAAATGCTCCGTGAAGAATTGCTGCAGAAAAAAAACCAGAAGGAAGGACTTAGTTCCACGCTGATTACTGTCGGGCAGCAGAAGGAGGCTGTCGATAACAAGATCGAACAACTTGAAATCGAAAAGGTCAATTTGAAAGATACCGAAGCGCCGGCGATTGACTATTTGCCTTTTGTGATCGGCATATTCATCACCTTACTATTGACCTGTTATTTATTCGTTTTTTATTCTTCCTCGGGCTATTCCGCTTTTTACGGCGTTAAGCAGGGCAGCCTGGGATTTATCAACTCCAATGTTTTCGCAGATGCAAAAACCAAAGGCGGCGGTGTTATTGCGCTGATTGTGCTTTTTCCGGTCATATTTCTTGGCATGGGGTTCCTGATACACGATGCCTTGTCCAAACGAAAATACCTTTTTATCGCAGCGCTGCTTGTTTTCACCTTTATTGCCGATGGCATCATCGGTTATAAAATCGCGCAGGGCGTTCACGACAATGCTTTCAATGCCGGCCTGGCCAAAGACCAGTGGGACTTTCACATGGTCTTTTCCGATATCAACTTTTACCTGGTACTGGCCCTCGGGTTTGTCGTGTATATCATTTGGGGCGCCCTGCTCCATTATGTGCTGCACAAGAACCATGAAATGCAGCCCGACAAAGCGCTGGAGATCCGGCTGGACAATATGGACCGCAAGATCGCCGATCAGCGGCAGGTACTTTTAGAACACCAGACCAGGATCAATGAATTGAAAGGGCAGCTGGCCATCATCGAAAACGAATTATCCGAAAAGGAAAAAGATATCATCGGCTATGAAAATGGCGTAATCCCGGTTAACCCGTCGCTACTAAAAAGTTATATAGGCGAATTTATGATGGGATGGTATGCCTATACCAATTTGATGTACCCTGCCGACGCCAACAAACGTACGCTCGAAGCCAAGGACAAGCAAAAGGAATGGCTGGAAAAAAAATTGGAAAGCTTAAGTAAGGAACATTAACATATGGACAAATCCGTTAAAATCAAAAAACACAGCTACAGAGTATTGTACATGCTCGCAGGCTTTCTTACTTTCTTCTTACTATTTATCTACATCCTGGTCAAACCGTCGGTTGAAGGTCAGGCCCTGGAAGATTTACAAAATGCAGGGAGCATTGAGGACGTCCACGTATCCTGGGAAAAACATAAACCGGACCTCGCCGGTGATGAAGACTATTTGACAGCGGTACGCGGTAAATTGAGTTCATTCAATCTTTCCGCTAAAGAAACCGGAGACTGCCTTCAATGGTTACCCAAGCCGCCGGAAAGCCTGAATTTAATTGTGGTGCCGGATCTTTCGGGCCGCATTGATGATGAAGTTGTATATTATGGAGATGTTGACCACCCTGTTTCGGGCCAAATTGACCCAGGGGTTAGCTGACTTTTGGGTTGCAGCAAATGCTATAAAAGCATGTACAAAAATAGTTATTTAAAAGGTAATTTCATTAATGGCTGTTTTCTGGTTCAACATTACGTTTTCTTCTCATAGATTCTCCCTTTAACTCGATGCGGTGTGCATCATGAACGATCCGGTCAAGGATCGCATCAGCAACCGTTTTTTCACCGATCACTTCAAACCATTTGCTCACTGGCAACTGCGAAGTGATGATCAGCGAGGTCTTACCGTGCCTGTCCTCAATGATCTCCATTAGCGCAGCCCTGCTTTGTGCATCAAAAGGCTGGATACCAAAGTCGTCGAGTATGAGCAATTGCTGTCTTTCGATCTTAGCCAGCTCTTTCATGTAGGAGCCGTCCGCCTTGGCCATCTTCAGTTTAGCGAACAGTTTGGGTGTACTGGTGTACAATACCCGGTAGCCCAATACACAGGCCTGGTAGCCCACAGCAGAAGCAATATAGCTTTTACCGATACCGGTACTGCCGGTGATCAGCAGGTTCTCGAAGCGGTCAACAAACGTACAATCTGCCAGGCGCATGATCTGGTTGCGGTCGATACTTCGGTCGGCATGATAATGAACATCTTCAATTGAAGCTTTATAGCGGAACCGGGCATATAGGATCGTGCGTTCGATACGCCTGTTCTGCCGGTCGTCCCATTCTGCATCTACCAGGTGGGCCAGTAGTTCATCTGCCGTGTAATCGTTTGTTTTACCGGTTTCCATACTGCTTTTAAAGGCATGGAACATGCCGAAGAACTTCATCTTCCGCAGTTTGTCTAAGGTGCTTGTGTTCATGTTATTGTTGTTTTAAATGGTTATTTGTAATAGTCTTTTCCCCGGATATTACCATGATCAGGCATGGGTAGCTCATCGGCAAATATGCTTTCCTCATAGTTGTCCATCTTGTTTTCCAATATGGTTTGTATCGTTTTATAGCTATAAAGGCCATAACTGAGCCCTCGCTGACAGGCCATTATTAACCGGTCATTCCCTGCTTTTTTTGCAAAGCCAAGTACCCCCAGGCAGGATTTGTAAGCCTGTTCGGGGTGTTGTTTACGCTCCAGTATCTGAAGGATATATAGCCTGACATCCTCATGAATGGAGGCCGCCCAATTGAGGAACATATCTGGTGTCCAGTCACTTTTAAAGCGGTGAGCGCTGGCCATGTGTTCTTTGTCAGTAGTATAACCATAGGGGTTCTTTTCGCGCGGGTGCAAAGCGATACGCTCATAATTGGAGTAGATCTCTACAATAGTGCGGGAGTATAATAGCTTAACCCGCTTGCCGATGAAGCGATAAGGCACACTGTAATAGTGTTTATCAGGGCCGAGATTGACATGGCCATTCTTGATCACCCTGGCATAAAAGTGTTTTTTGAACTGGTAACGCAGGACAGGTAGCGGTGCCAGGGCCCCACGCTCGATCTCTTCAAACTGTAGTATCCTGCTATAATTGCGACCCTTAAGCAACTGGCTGTTATGGACTTCCAGGGCCTGCCAGATCGCTGTATTGAGTTCTGTTAAAGAATGGTAGACATGCTTGTTTAAAGGGGCGTATACCTTGGTATAAATGATCTTAACGGCACCTTCTACTAATGCCTTGTCACGCGGGCGGTACGCCCGCGCTGGTAGAATGGTAGTCCCATAATGGTCGGCGAAGTCTTCAAATGTTTCGTTAAGGGTTGGTTCATAGCGGCTGCTTTTGGTTACAGCCGCCTTCAGGTTATCCGGTACAATGGCGGCAGGAACGCCGCCGATAAAGTGCAGGGTATTCTCGCAGGCTGCGATAAAGTCTTCCTTTTGCTGGCTCATAACAGCCTCTACATAGGTGAGCTGACTGGCCCCAAGGATTGCTACAAAGACTTCTACTTCAATGACTTCACCGGTTTCCTTGTCCGTATAGCTCATCTTTTCACCCGCAAAATCAACGTATAGCTTGTCTCCGGCCTTGTGATCCATGTGCATGGTCGGGTTGACCCTGGTCTTCCATTGGTTGTAATACGTGCAAAACTGGGTGTACTTATAGCCGTCAGGAAACTCTTTGATATAGGCTTCCCACAGGAGTTGCCGGTTCATACCGGTCTTTTTGAGCTCTTTATCGACGTGCGGAAAGCAGCGCAGCATGGATTGCATACGGCTGCTTGGCTGGTTGTTTTCCCTGGTCTTGCCGAAAATATCTTCCAGTTCCTTATCATTCAGGCTATTAACTTCTTCAAAGGTAAAGCCGCTCTTCTTAAGGACGGCCAGGTACTTTCTTACGGTATTCCGGGATGAATCAATCTGGGCAGCTATAAATCGCGTGCTGCGACCCTGGCTGTTCATCCTTAAAATCTTTCTAATCTTACTCATGCTGATTGTCAAATTGGCCATCTTAGAACGGGTCTTTTGCCCTCAAAAGATGGTTGCTTCTACAGCATTTGCTACGAGTTTTGGTGGGTCAGTTTGCCCCGAAATACCATGGTCAGTTTGCCCCGAAACAGTGGGTCAGCTTGCGCCGAAATGGTGTGGTCTCATTCATCATAATCTCCACATGGAGCGCAATACCTGCTTCTTGGTTTTGATTAATAATATTTGCCCGTTCTATCGCCGTTTCCAGTCGGTCTTTTAATGCAGCAAAGGCATTTACTTTAGTTTTATGATATTGTGGCCATAACCTGTTCAAATACCGGAGAGCTTCATCTCCATTAGTAAAAGACCGCCCAGTATTCTCAAAATGTAAAATGAACCAATGTTCGATACAAATTGAAGTGTAGGCGATACGATAGCCGTGTTTATTGATGAGCACAAAAGCTTCACCTAATTGTGACCAGTTATCATTGTCGAAAAAAAGCCAGATTGTATCGTAAGCATTACGCTCTTTAAAAGCATTCCGTTCTCTTCGATGTGCCTCCTGAACCAGGCTTTTAGGATCATTTTGGGTTTGATAAAATATTTCAATAGAAACCGACCGCTGCAAATCGCGGGGCAGTTCCATTTGAAGTGATTTGGCATAAATATACTCCGTTGCTCCTTCACATAATATCAAGATCCTTTTATTAACCCTCAATCTCGCCATTCCCCTGCATTTCAATTAAAAAATCTACATCATTAATGATCGGCGTCGCGCCGAACCTTCCGCTGGCATACCATTTATCTAATGGCGTACCCAAGCGAATACCCTGAATGTCTGAGCAGCGGTATAACGAGGTTGAACCGTATTCGTTTTTTTCGGTGAACCAAACCTGATCACGTCTAAAGTGATCATTTGATAGTTGCGTAATGTCGTGTGTTGCAAAAACCAGTTGTGCATTGTTTGGGTTTACCACCGGATTATGGAACAGTTGTATTAAAAACTGTGTGATACTTGGGTGTAGGTTTTTTTCAAATTCATCTACCACTAACACCCGCCCGTTATCCAGCGCATCCAAAATAATTCCCCCAATTACAAATAAGCTTTTAGTACCCGCTGATTCTTCGCTTACATCGAAAGAAGCAAAACCTGCGGCTTTTCCACCGTCAAAAACCGGGTGCTGGGTTTTAATATCATATTTATAATCTTCCTGGACTTGTTTTTTCAGATCATCCGGAAGATTGCCTGGGAACTTGAAATCATTCCAATCTACTTCCTCAGCGGCAACGGCGCATATCCCTGTATCGAGCGCGCAAATTAAAGCATTAAAACGTTTTGAAAATTTCGATTCCTTATCCTCTGCTAATCGTTTAGCATACAACCTGGCCATGTTATTTTCATGGTAATCTTCCATCATCGGGTAAACGGTTAATCCTTGGGTGAAAAACCGGTACACATCTAATAGTGCGTCTACATTATTTTCCGCAGCCTTTGATAAAAATAGCTGATTAGGCAGGAGCATTTTTTCAACAGTTTTCTTTGCTCCTTTGTAATAGTCGCCAAATTTTATTTCCCTTCCTGCAACACGCGAATAAAGCAATGTCTTAGTGTTTGTAGGATAATAATAAAGTTCTTCTAACTCAATAGTTTTGGATTTGATAGCAACGATATACTCATATCGCAACTTTTGAGCTATAAAACTAATCTCAAAGGTTACCGGCATTCCGCTGCACGATTTCTCCAGCCGGTGGGGTTCAAAAGGAGCAATACTCTCATCGGGTCCAAAACTGGTTGACTTTTTAACCAAATATTCAAGCGCTTTTATTGCTCTTAAAAACCCACTTTTACCTGATGCATTAGGCCCATAGATCACCGCGGATCTTAATAATAGATTTTTATTATTTCCTTTAAAATAGTTCGAGGGTAGTCCTTTTAATCCTGTTTTCAACATACTTAATTCCACGCGGTCACGAACTGATCTGAAATTGGTTGTTGCAAATGATAATAACATGATTTCTTTCTTTACAAGTACAAAATTAATCATTTATCCGACAATTAATAATTTTTTGCAAAAAAGATGCAAATAAATACACTTTGTCGGATATTAAATGAGATTGTTGGTTACTATTATGCGTGGTTAGCGAAAAAGTAAATTGAGGATATACATTCTCGATTTTATACCGATAGGCATTTTTTAAAAAGATTCAAGACATTAAAAGGATTATAATGAAGAAATTCCTGTCGTATAATCGCTCGTAAACCATGAGATAGAACGACATAAAACGGTATTTGTAAATTGGTTAGATACCCTTGGCTAATCGTTACAAAAAGCACTTTTAAATTACAAAACATTCATTATATTTGTATAACAAGTTCATTGACTATTACTTATACGAATAAGCAGACCACAAAAGCAACCAAATAAAAGCATATTAAATGTGCCCTATTCGGTGCCCCATCCTGCTTGATTTTGATATAACTTACTGAATATAAATGATTTAAGCAGTTTGGCAATCATCCTGCCATGACCTGTGCCTACATGCCCGACGGAAATGTTTATAACGGGATACCCAATATTTTACCCCAAAGCTATTTAGAAACGCTGAAGATAGGTGACGAGTTAAATAATGAAGCGCAAAATCCACTCATTTATAAACGGGTTTAATAAAGTTAAAAGATACGGGTTGCTGAAAATGGTAAAGCAATATCTTTTTTCAATGCCAACAATTTCAGCATACAAGACCATAAGTGTTCGGAAGATTTATTTTATTACAAATATTGAGTGCGGGGTCACCCTGGCACTCGAAGGGTAAGCGTAAAGGCCTTTGCCCGCATGCTTCGAGTGCCTCAGCATGACACCCTTTTTTAATCTTCCCAACACTTATGCATACAAGGCCGGAAGTATAACTGGTAAAAGATTACCTTTCGTTTAACCGAAAAAGGTCTTCCATATCCCATCAAATTAACATTCCACCAAAGCACCCGGGAACCATTCATTTTCTCACAAATGATATTCCGGGTAAATCTACTGTTATAATTATTTTTTAAAGACGAGTCAGGGTAAGATATCCATTGTGTGTCATTGCTGTAAATAAACAAAAAACAGACATGGAACTCGAATCGTACAACTACAACATTACATCAGCGATTATAAAAGCAGCGGCGCTGATGCTCATGCTATTTACTGCAAATAGTATTTATGCACAAAAAAATGATAATGACCACCGCAACAACATTGGATTGATCTATCCTTTGAGCAGCAACTACACCAGCGCCCCCAGGGATACCAATAACTTTTCATTAAACCTGTTAGCCGGCGTTTCTGCCGGGGAGCGTGGTTTTTCACTTGCGGGTTTATCAAACGTTATCCACGGGGATGCAACGGGGGTGCAGATAGCTGGTTTCTCGAACCACATTGGTAAAAACGCAAATGGCGTTATGGTCGCGGGCTTTATAAATACTTATACGCAGGGAAAAGGAACAGCAGTAGCGGGTTTCGCCAATATCGCTCGTAATAATACCGGCACACAGGTAGCCGGATTCCTGAATACAGGCGGGGATGTGTCAGGGCTGCAATTGGCAGGTTTTATGAACGTTGCTAAAAAACTGAAAGGCACCCAGGTTAGCTTTATAAACATTGCCGATAGTGCAGGTACACAGATAGGCATTATCAACATCGCAAAAAATAACGATAAGAGCATCGGGGTATCCATTGACGAGAATGAAACTACGATGCTAAGTTTCCGTTCAGGCGGCAAGCTCTTTTATGGCATTATAGGAATTGGCGGCAATCTTAAAAATACAAAGGAAAAATATGCTTATGAGGCAGGCCTTGGTGTTAACATATTAAGGGAAAAAGCTTTCAGCCTAAAAACAGAACTTATTACCAGCGGACTGGAAAGTTTTAAAGGTGATGAATATTTCAAATCGTCGTCATACCTGATGCCGGCTTTTAAAATTACCCGTTCAATCGAAATATTTGGCGGACCATCCTTCAATTATGTTGAAACTGATAATGTGGAGGGGAGAAATTTAGTGAAGAAATATGTAACCAGCTGGACACGAAACAATGGCAGCGATTTGTATGGCTTATATTTTGGCTATACAGCAGGAATTCAGTTTCACTTTTAAGCAGATCATTTAAAGCATTTACAAAACGCGAAAAAACGCGCATCCTTAATAAACATCATATACAATTTAACAAAAACCAAAAAAAATGAAATCATTTAAATTACTTGCTACGGCTATCTTAATTATACTGGGCATCAGCTCGGTAAAAGCGCAATCTACTACAGAGATTGATTTTGGAATAAAAGCGGGTGCTAACTTTTCAACCTTAAAAACCGGCCTGGATGCAGTTACCGATAAATCGGGTAAAGTTGGGTTTAATGCAGGAGTATTCGCCCGGATAGGTAAGGACTTTTACTTTCAGCCGGAAATTAACTATGTTACTTTTAGCGATAAATACAGCTTTAACGCTACTTCATACGATGCTAAATTCAAACAATTAAATGTGCCCTTAATGGCGGGATATAAGATAGTGAACACTTCGGCACTGATCTTCCGGGTATCAGCGGGCCCTGATTTTTATTATAATTTAAAAGATCCGGTTGCCCCAGCTGGCTTTAAGTATAAAGACCTTACTGCCGGAGCAGTTCTAAATGCCGGTGTTGACATCGGGAACCTGACACTGGATGCACGTTACAGCCTGGGTTTAAGTAAATTTAATGAAGGGCTTGGCCAAAAAGCAAATATCTTTAGTGTGGGTGTTGGTTTTAAATTTCAATAAGCAAATAAACCGGGCGGTTACATTTTTTAACTGTTCGGTTTATTTAAATAAGGTTAATTTGCCGATCATAATAGTTACTAATGGATAGTACGGAAATAACGGCCGGTTTAACAAATAAAACCGAGGTCGCTTTTGAACATCTGTTTAAAAAACACTTCAGGGAACTGCATGCCTATGGTTTTTCATTATTGAAAGATTGGGATGCGGCAGAAGAAGTTGTGCAGGCCATATTTCTTAAACTTTGGGAAAAGAATGAGTGGGTGCATATACAGATCTCCATAAAATCATACTTATACAAATCGGTTTATCATGATTGCCTCAATTACATGAGGCGACAGAAGATTCACTTAAAATACCAAACACATACTGTACATGTAATGGAAAACCGTGTTGATAATACTGACGGAAAAATAAAATTGAGCGAAATGGAACAGCACCTGGATAAGGCCCTGGATAAACTCCCTGAAAAATGCCGTGCCATTTTTCACTTAAGCCGTTTTGAACATCTCAAATATCACGAGATAGCCAATCAGCTTGAAATCTCCATAAAAACAGTAGAAACACATATGGGTAAGGCATTGCGGATATTGAGAAAGGAAATGAAAGAATTTTTACCACTAATTGCACTAATGATATTTAATATGTTCAGATCATGAAAGAGGATATGAGTGAAGATATATTGATCAAGTATATACTTGGGGAAACCACTGAAATTGAGGCCCGGGAAGTGGAAGCCTGGACAGCCAGCAGCAGTGCAAATGCTCAAAAATTAGAAGAAATAAATATCATACTTGAAGCCAGTAGCCGCCTGGCACAGGTGAGCCCATTAGAAGAAACTGAGGCATGGGAAAATTTCAAACGAAACAGGGAATTAGCAAATAGCCAACCATCAAAAGTAATACCCATTAAAACCGGTACAAATTGGTTGCGCATTGCGGCGGCTGTATTGCTGTTGATTGGCTGCGGATGGGGGGCTATTTATTTATACAACGGGCAAAAAGGTACAACACAGGACTGGGTGAACCTACAGGCGACAGATAAGGTATTGACGGATACCCTGCCCGACGGATCAATAGTGCATGTGAATAAAAATTCAAGCATCGCTTATAATAGTAATTTTAAAACACGAAGAGTTGTGAAGCTTACAGGAGAGGCATTCTTCAACATTAAGCATAACGCAGCTGTACCTTTTACCGTGCATGTAAATGGCATTAATATAGCTGATGTAGGTACGGCATTTAATGTAAAAAGCAAACTGCATAATACCGAAATTATAGTTGAAAGCGGCATAGTAAGTGTAAGTAATAATAATAACGCGGTGCAGTTACACGCCCGGCAGATGGTTAGCATAAAGCCTGGCGACAAGGCATTTAAAATAGAAAGAAGCGACGACCTGCTATACAACTATTATGTAAGTAATACCTTTATAGCTAACAAAACCCCTCTTTGGCACTTGGTTGATGTATTGAACGAAGCTTATAACGCTGATATTAAAATTGAGAACAATACTTTACGCAATACGCCAATAACTGTTACCATCAGGCTGCAGGATTCCTTAACTAACATATTAGCTTTAATAAAGGATACAACACCCGGGATGCAGGTTGATGAGGCCGGCAAAACAATGATCATTAAATAAAGAAAGCAGGGGATATAATACTACCACATGAACTGTAAACCACTTGTTATGCCAATAGAGGTAGTATTTATGTGATTATTATTTATAGAATTTTCAATAACCCATCCATGAACTTTATCCGCATCGCCTGCTTGCAGTGAAGTTAAATTTATAGACGGGCCGGCAAACAATCCAAGATGTTTACTTATTTTATATCCTGGTAAAACCTTCAATGAATTTGTGTGATACACGTCCTTTTTAGGATTTGTATTTAACGATGAAGAGTTGACGTATTCTGCATCTAAAAAGAACCTCTTATTATTGACGATATGCGCCCCAAGACCAACATCAAGTAAATATTTATCCTTATCTGAGCCAAATCTATAACCTATTCCCAGTAAGCTATATAATACCTTGCCCCCTGAGCGAAAGTCGATATGCGCATACAGGTTTTCATCAGAACTTAGTGCAATGCTTTTACCACCATTTTTAATAAAATTAATGATGCCGATCGGGTAATCACTACTATCGGCAATATTTATAAAACCGATCTGCGGTCCTTTAACCTTTTTTGCTACATTCATAAAGCCGGCCACTTGCAGCCCTCCTACATCCCCGCCCATATTCAGGAATCCGGCTATCTGTGTACCGCTGCTATCACGGGCCATATTGGTCAGGCCGGCAACAGTAGCTCCTTTACCGGTATTATATTTATTCATAACACCGGCCACCTGCAGCCCTTTGGCTGTTTTATCAAAGTTTGCGAAACCAGCCATTTGTATACCACTGCTAAAGTTGCGCGATTGATTCACTCCTCCCCCAATTTGTATCCCCCGGGCATTGTTCAGCACATTATTATAGATACCAGCCATTTGTATACCCCTGGTACTGTCGCCCACAACATTAAATATGCCGGCCACCTGCAAAAAGCGCATGCTTTTACGATTAATATTAAATACCCCGGCTAACTCAACCCCATCTATCCCCGCGGTATATCCCCCTAACAAGTTCAGCGAAAAATGATCAATTACCTGACTGCTATACATACCGTGTGTACTTAAGCCCGGCGTAAGTGAAATTTGGTATGGACTGGCGGCAAAAAAATTACCGAGGTTTAAATCCTGTACTAATTGTTTCGAACTGATAAAAAATCTGGCAAAACGGCTGTGCTCAATCCCCTTATTCGACCCATTGTCGGGATAATAATTATAACTTTTGTTGATCTGCTTATCATTCACAACAACATCAGCCAGCACGAACAGGGAGGTATCGCGATAGTTTTCTTTACTTGCTGTAAGCTTTACTGATCCGTTATAGTTCCTTAATTTAAGCTCAAAATACCCTTTATCGTTAGTGAGTGTTGATACCAGCAGATCCTTTTCATAAACGCTGGCATGTGTTATTGCCTTACTATCGGCAATATCGCGTACATATCCTCTCACCAAAGTTGGTGTTCCCTGGTCTTTACTTATTTCAGCGGTAAGCGTTAATTTGTCTGGTGCAAATGTTAATACAATATATCCCGGGACTTCTTTAAACTCGTAATTTTCTCCCAGTAATTGTTCTAAAAGACTAAAAATTGTTCCACGGAAACCCGAAACTGACACTAAGCTGTCAGCGGGGATAATTCTATTGTTATAGGCAAAATAAAAATCTTGTTTGCTGGAGATTTTATTTAATATGCTTGCTATGGGCTGCTGTTTTATTTCCTTTATGGCTACTTCTTTCATCAAATAGCCTTGGGCCGATAGCTTAATGCTAAAAATTAATAAAAACAATAATAGGAGTTGAGATAGTCGTTTTGGATTTAAAGTCATCAAGCTTATATATTATATTTTATCCCCCGTAAAACTGATTAATATAATCGGGCGAACATAAAGACACCTATCTCCTGCTTTACCCTGACCCTGTTTTCAAAATTAATTTAGTTTAATATAAGAATGCTTCCTTACTATTGGATTGCGGCTATTTATATTCCGGCTAATCTACGGAAGAATTGAATTATAGGTCCTCGGCAGATCAATAGAGGTACTACATAAAGAACTAACGATCAACTCTTTGAAGACCCTCTGATATTTAAGCTTGTGCTAAGCGTTATAAATTGGGGCTGCTGATTTAGCAATGGTGTATTTAATTTATTCAGCAATACATTAATCACACTTTCTGCAATTTTTTCAATGGGTTGAGCAATGGCTGTTACAGGTGGCGAATGAAGTTTGAATACATCATAATCATCAAACGATATAATAGCCAGTTGTGATGGAATTTGTATACCCATTTCTTTTATCACTTTCAGGCCGCATGAACCAATATGGTCCGTTCCAAAAAGTACGGCATCCAGATCCGGATGTTTGGTTAGGAAATCGGTTATCGGTTTAATTATAAGGTCCTCGTTCTGGTTAAATACAATTTCTTTTACCAAAGGTTCAAGTCCGCTTTCTTTCATCGCGTTCTTATAGCCCTTAAGCCTGTCCTGCATTTGAGTTTGCGGCGAAGTAAATGTAATGAACGCGATATTCTTTTTGCCTTCACCTATTAAATGGCTGGTTGCATTATATGTGCTGAACCTGTTGTTAATTTCAACATAGTCGGTAATTACTTTTGGCAAATGCCTGTCGAAAAATACAACAGGCAGGTTATCTTTTAATAGCGATTCAATATCCTCTTCAATACCTTCGGGTGGTGCAATAATGTACCCGTCAACATGCCGTTCACGAAACATGGTGATCAGGTCCTTGGTTTTTTTGGTATCATTATTAGTACTGCAATAAATTATTTTGTAGCCATTTTGATAAGCCCTATCCTCAATAAGCCTGGCTATTTTTGCAAAAAACGGGTTCGAGATATCCTCAACCATTAGCCCGATGGTATTTGATTTACCCGTGCGCAGGCTTTGGGCGATAGAATTTGGCTTGAACCCAACTTCGTTTACATATTTCAGTACGCGGTCAACCAGTTCTTCTCCAATACGCATTTCCTGGGCTTTACCATTAAGGATAAAAGATATGGTAGTTTTAGATACGTTTAGGCTTTTAGCAATGTCGTTTATTGAAAGTTTCTTTTTCACTGAAAATATTTTTCTTATCAAATATAGTTAAAACTTATATAGGTATTAATTCGGTTTAGCTAAACGCGGATAGCAATAACCAAATAAAAATATAACTATATAACATATAATAGGTAAATAATAAGCCGCCGCAATATCATGGTTAGCAATAAGGCCCATTAAAGGAGGAAATAAGCCGCCGCCGATAACACCCATAACAATAAATGAAGAACCCTGCTGTGTTTTTCCTCCCAGATTTTTTAGGCCCAGACTAAATATGGTAGGAAACATTATGCTGAAAAAGAAATTAATGAACAGCAAAGCTATAAATGACAGCCATCCTGCGCCCTGGGCAACTATTAAACACATGACAATGTTTGCCGCTGCAAATATGCTAAGTAGCCTGTATGGCGCTATATATCGCATTAAAAAGGTGCCTGTAAACCGCCCGATCATAAGCATTATCATGCTCAGTGAAAAGAAGTACGCCGCCCTTTCATCACTAAGGTGCACCATTTCGTGCCCATAGTTTATAAAGTAAGCCCATGTACCACCCTGGGCGGCAACATTAAAAAATTGGGCCACAACTGCAAAAACATAATGTTTCTGATGAATAAGTTTCTTTTCAATCTTTTTGTTTCCTTCAGCATTTTCATAATCGATTACCTCATTATGCGCATGAGTTAAGTGTGGCACTTTTAAAAACAAAAAAAGGACACCGATCAACACTATCACCGAACCGATTATAACATACAGGTATTTAACTGCAATAAGATCATTGGAATGAATTTGCTGCCCCTTTAAAATAAAATAGCCGCCTAAAGTTGGCCCTATTACTCCTCCCAAACCATTAAAAGCTTGTGAAAAGTTTATACGCTGATCACTGGTGCGCTGATCGCCCAGGGCTGCTACAAAAGGGTGCGCTACGGTCTCGAGCGTTGCCAAACCGCAGGCTAAAATAAACAACGCTATCCTGAAAAAATCAAATGAAACAGCATCAGCAGCAGGAACAAACAGGAAAGCGCCGAAAGCATACAGGAACAAACCTAACAATATCCCCTTTTTATAGCCAAATCTTTTCATGAACAAACCGGCAGGTATGCCCATTACAGCGTAAGCCCCGAATATTGATAATTGCACCAGCCCCGAGTGGGATTTTGAAATATGTAATACATTTTGAAAATGCCTGTTTAAAACATCGCCCAGGGTAATGGCAATTCCCCAAAGCATAAAAAGAGCGGTAACAAAGAATAAGATCACCCTGTACTTAGGTTCCGTAAAAGCCGGTTTTTGATCCATTCCGTAGTTTAATCAATTTATAATTGGCGCTGTAAATTAATTAAATCTTATTTACATTTTCACACATTGTAAATTAATTAATGGTTTTTGTACGATAAGCGCCTGTCGACTTATCTACCACGCCGCACGTAAGTGTGTTAGGTCATGCTGAGGCACTCGAAGCATGTGCGTAAAGGCCTTTGCCCTCACACTTCGAGTGCATCAGTGTGACACCCTTCCCAAATGACAAGTGGGTTAGGAGGCCTAATAATTACTCCGCAGCCGTTAATGAAAACGGCTTATCCTCCTTACTTAACCCTCTTTGCAGATTAGGCTGGGCTCCCATTTCAAAATGTAAAGTACCGCCATTTACTATATCGCTGTATTTTATCCAGTTGTGGGTGAAAGGTGTGCCATTTAATGTGCCCGACTGGATATACATATTTTGCTTGCTATTATTATTTGCCTCGATAATGAACTTTTTGCCATCCTCCATAGTAATGGTGATCTTGTTAAACTCAGGGCTGCCAATTACATACTGATCCGTACCCGGGCAAACGCTGTAGACGCCCATAGCGCTCAATACATACCATGACGACATCTGGCCTTCATCCTCATCGCCGGGGTAACCGTTTTCGGTGGAGTTATAGAGCTTGTCCATTACCTCACGTATATGCTGCTGTGCTTTCCATGGCTGGCCCGCATAATCGTACAGATAGATCATGTGGTGGACAGGTTCGTTACCCTGCGCGTACTGGCCCATATTGCCAAGTTTCATCTCCGTCATTTCGTGGATCACCTGGCCGTATGCCCCTACCTTAATGGTATTGGGTTCGCTGAATACTGAATCGAGTTTTGCGGTAAAATTCTTATCGCCGCCGAACAAATTGATCAACCCCTGTTCATCATGAAAAACCGACCATACCCAGTGCCAGGCATTGCCTTCGGTATACGGGCCGCCCCAATCCAATGGGTCGAAATCAGGCGCGAACTTACCATCCTCGCCCCTGCCACGCATGAAACGGGTTGATGGATCCCAAAGGTTTTTATAGTTATACATCTGTTTGGCAAATATGCCTTCGTAGAATGAATTGCCGGTTAGTTTAGCGAGCTGATATCCGCAGAAATCATCATAAGCAGACTCCAGCGTTTGCCCAACCGAGCCCTGCGATTGCGGGAAGGGGATATAGCCGATCTGCCAGTACTGTTTCCAGTATGGGCGGCCATTTGCGCCTCCCCATGGTCCTTTGTTGCTGGCCTCATGAAAATATGCTTCCAAAGCCCGTTGGGGATCAAATGTGCGGATGCCTTTTACCCAGGCATCTGTTAATAAGGAGATGGCATGGTTACCGAGCATTCCTCCGGTTTCGGATGGGAATGACCATGCCGGCAGCCAGCCGCATTGCTGCTGAGCATCCAACAAAGCCTCCACATATTGTCCCTGCATTTTTGGGTGCAGTATGCAATTCAGCGGAAATTGCGCACGGAAGGTATCCCAGAAACCATTATCGGTATACATATAACCATCGTGCAGCTGCCCATCATAGGGACTGTAATAATGAGATCTGCCCGTTTTATCATACTCAAAAAACTCATGCGAAAACAGGTTGGCCCTGTACAGGCATGAGTAAAATGTAGAACGTTCCTCTTCGGTACCACCTTCAATCAATACGCGGTTAAACAGATTGTTCCATACTTTAAAGGCCGCGTTTTTGGTATCGTCGAATGACTTTTGGTTACCCAATTCGGCTTGTAAAGTAACCTCGGCTTGCTCGGGGCTGATGTATGATGATGCTACTTTAGCCTGCACAACCGCTCCGTCTTTAAATTTAATGTATGCTCCCACTCCCTGCCCTTCATCACTTGCTTTTTTGTTGAAGATACTGTCGTGTTTGTTTTCCCATGTACCATAATCCTCAAAAGGCTTATCAAATACAATCACAAAGTAATTCTTAAATCCTTTTGGCGCCCAGCGTACATTATCTACATATCCGGTTATTTTACGTTCTGAGGGGAAGATCTTCACCATACTCATTTTGGTGTAACCATCCAACACAATGTATGAACCTGCTTTCGGGAAAGTGAACCTTAGGTGTGCTCCGCGCGATGTTGGGGATATTTCGGTGGTAATATTGTTATCCAGCTTTACCTTGTAATAGTTGGGCTTGCCTATCTCATTTTTATGGTCGAATGTGGCGGCACGGGCATCTTCATTTACTACCAGTTTGCCTGTTACCGGCATTAGTGAAAATACCGCATAATCATTTACCCAGGGGCTGCATTGGTGTGTTTGCTGAAAGCCACGGATAGAATGAACAAAGTACTGGTATTTAAAACCTTCGCCGTCTTTGTTGGTCTGCGCGGTCCAGCCGTTCATAGCAAATGGCAATGAGGTTACGGGGTTTACGTTTCCCCATGATATTTCATACTTTGAATTTGTACCCTGCAAGGTATTGGCATATTGTACCAGGTCGGGCTTTTGGGCGAATAAATTGCTGCCTATAAACAATAAGCCTAAGGTAAACAGCCTGCTTTTGGATATGCTACTAAATTTCATAATCGTTGTTAAATAATCTTAGGTAAGGGTATACCGTTTGGGTTTTATCAGATATAAATACACTATGCCGCCAATCCCAACCAATACCATACCGATACTTATAATTTGCGCCTGTGATAAACTAATGCTCCCTAAATGATATCTTGGATTGATGCGGATATTCTCAATAAAGTACCTTTCAGTGCCGCTGAGTATTAAGTAGATGTAGGACATTGTCGCGGGCACTGTCAGGCGCTTGCGTATCATCCACAGAAAAATAAATAACAGCATACAAATTACTGTTTCATAAAACGAGGTTGGGTAAACACCCCTGCTTAACTGGTAACAATAGCTGCCATAACAATCGGGTATACGGGTATCCTGGTTGATGATATTATGCGGAAAATTGAATGCCCACATCCAATCAGGCAACCACCTTAGCCAGTTGGGTTTAATATGTGTATTTACAATTCCCCAATCACCATCGCCCGAGAGCTGGCAACCTATCCGCCCTATCGCGTAAGCAAGCATTATACCCGGCGCACCCATATCGGCTATAAAAGGCAACTTCATATTGTTACGCAGGCCCACATAAAAATAAGCCAGCATCCCAAATAAAAATCCACCATAATAAGTTACCCCGCTTGAAAATACCAGGTCGTGGAGGGAGGTAAAACCATGCTGATACAGGTAGTCGATCATGTCAAATAACTTGGCGCCTATAAACCCCCAAAAGCCTGCATAAAAAACGATCTTACCCATTAGCTGGTAAGGGTGTACTGTCTCAGCAGTTACGGTATTGTTTTGTGATGAGACTTTTTTCCTGTCCTTATAGATCCAGTATATATAAGCCAGTGCGCAAAGCAGGCCTGCTATAATACTGCCTTGTAGAGAGAATATATATTTGGCAGGATCAACCTTAAAAGCTTCGTAATTGAGTAATGCGCCGAGTATTTTGAAACCCAATAAAAACCCAAGAAGGCCATTCAGGCATAATTCAATTAGTAATGATGATTGGTTGACGACCACTTCCCGTTTAAAAGCATGGATATCGCCTTCGCGTTCCTTTCTTTTTAATTCCGACCTGAATGCCTGATACGCCAGTATAAATGCCATCGCCACAAAAAAACCAAACGTTTGAATTGGTATGGCTATGTGAATATGAAACAGATATTCAAAAAGATCGGATATTGTTGGAAAGCATCTCATTAAACAAAAAAAGCTTGTATATAAGCCGTATAATAAATGTACGGCTTATATACAAGTAATATTAAAATCCTAACTGAATCCCCATGTTAACTACACGTGCATTAATATATTGGTCGCCAGCTGTGTTTGAGGCAACTTCAGGATCCTGCTGATATTTATTGCTGAAATTATCCCATGTAAACAAGTTGTACGCGCTAAAGTAGATACGTGCATTGCTAACATGAAAAGGCAACAGCTTGGTAGGCAATTGGTAACCGATATCAATTGTTTTTACACGCAGATACCAGGCGTTTATGTACCAATAATCAGACGGGTAGCCCGACGGACTATCGACTGTACCTGCAAAATTGGTGCTCAGGCGCGGAAATTGCGCCGTAGCGGCAGTTGCTGGGGTCCAGGCTTTCAGGTCAATGGGTTGAAACTGGCTTTCAAACGGTTCGATACCATTGCCGGTAATAATTACGCTATAATTCCATGAACCCTGGAACAGCACACTTATGCTGAAGCCTTTATAAGCAGCCCCAAGCGTTAAGCCTGCAGATGTATTAGGAAGATTTGGATAGCCTATCGCTTTTTGGTCGTTTGCATCTATTACACCGTCGCCATTTAAATCAGCATAACGTAAATCACCTGCATGCAGGATAGTTATACCATTCGGGCTATCAGCATATGCAGGAACGCCAATCGGATCAGAAGCTATAACCTTACCATTTTGAATTACCGGCGCGTTACTACCATGTGCATTGATATAAGCCGTTGCCTGGTTAATTTGTGCCTGTGTATAATAGTTCAGGAAATGATACCCGAATGGCTGGTTAATAGGGTTACCTGTACGGGCCAGGTTTGGATAGGCCGGTTGTGTTTCGGCCTCATAAAGTATTTTATTTTTGGCATAAGAAACCACCAAACTGGCATTATATTGCACTTTGCCTATATTATCATGATAACTTATCTGCCCATCATAACCATGGTTGGATACCCTGCCCGCGTTTATATAAGGAACGCCCACGCCAAGCACCTCAGGAATAGCACCCGGAATAACAAACTCATCGTAACGGATATCATGGAATACATCAAAGGTTACGGAAAGCTTATCATGCAGCAGGTTCATATCAACACCCAGATCGGCTTTTTTGTCTCTTTCCCAAACAACGTCAGGGTTGCCCAGCGTTCCTTCATAAATACCTGTAATAGGTGTTTGCGGCGCAGTTTCGCCAAAGCCATAAAGGCCGCCCTGGTTATAGGTTTGCTGATAGATGTATTGATTACCCGGCGCGCCATCAGAACCGACCACACCATAAGAGAACCTTAATTTAAATAAACTGAAGGTCGGTAGCGCGTCTTTAAAAAACTTCTCTCTTGAGAGCACATACCCTGCACCAAATGCCGGGAAAAACCCGAACTGGTGCCCGGCAGCAAACCTGTCGGTACCATTGTAAGCGCTGTTTACTTCAATTAAATATTTCTGTTTATAATCATAACCAACCTTCAGGGATAGCCCTCTGTAATTCTGTGGCGCTGTGGCCTGGTCATTTATTTCCTGCTGATTAATCAAGAACAAACCAGTGAAATGGTTATCGCCAAATGTGCGGTCGTAATTTGAAAAGAGCTGAATATTGGTATTATTGGTATAAATATCAGTTCCCCCAAAAATATCGAATACCTGGGCTACATAAGGTGCAGCAGGATTTTTTGTATAAGTTTTTGTGGCTGAGTTATAATAATAAGTTGGAAAAGTGGTATTGGGGTTTCCTGCAAGGTAAGTTGTATTTATCCCATAATCTTCACTACTGGCAAATGCTACCCTGGCCGTTAAGGTAAGGCCGTCTGTTATTGAACTTAAATTTTGCACACCGCCAATTAACACGTTAAAATCTGTTCTGCGGTTATGCTGGTACCCACCATTTGCTAGTTGGGCATTAAGTGTAGGCTCTTTGGATATATTAAAAACGGAGTTATTGTAAGCATAGCTCCCGTTAGGATTGATAAACGGAGCTGAAAACGGACTCTCTGTTCTGAAATCATAAATGGTACTTATGGGAGAATTAAGGCCCGGAGCATTAAGGTCGCCAAAACGGGTGGTTACATCTAATCGCAGGTCCAGTGTTTTATTGGCTTTTAGATCGAGGTTTGATCTGAAATCATAACGGGTGAAATAGTAGTTGGTATTTACCTGGTCCTGCGGATCGTTAAAGTTTTTGGTATTACCATTTTGCGTAAACGCGCCGCCCGATATAAAATATTTTACGCGGTCATTACCCCCCGATATATCAAGGTTAGTATTGGCCTGGTAGGTATATTTCCTGAAGATATCATCATACCAGTCGGTATTGGGGTGACCATAGGGATCGGTATTATTTTTAAATGCCGCTAAATCCGAAGGTTGAAAGGTTAAGGCTCCTGGAGCTACGCCATCATTTGTTTCTGCCTCATCAACCAGGGTTGCCGACTGATAGGAATTTAAGAATTTAGGCACTTTGGTTGGACTTTGCAAACCACCTTCAATACGCAAATTGAATTGAGGCGCGCCTTTTTTACCACGCCGAGTAGTTACAATCAATACACCGTTGGCACCTTTTATACCATATATAGCGGTTGATGATGCATCTTTTAATATACTAATGCTTTCAATTTCGTTTACGTTTATCTGCTGTAACTGATCGTAGGTGTATTCAATATCATCAACCAAAATCAACGGCTGATTGGAGGCATTTAATGAACTTACACCCCTGATGAAAAAATCAGATGCATCTTTTCCCGGCTGACCGGAAGTTTGCTGTGAGAAGAAACCCGGCAATCTACCAGCAAGCGCATTTTGAACATTTGCTGTTGGTACTGTACGTATCTCGGCCGCCTGTATAGAGCTCACAGCTCCTGTAGATGTAACACGTTTACTTTTGGTAAAGCCAACTACAGCTACCTCGTCCAAGCCTTCGGCATTTGGCTGTAATATGATATCGAGGTCGTTCTTTTTTATGCCGACATGAAATTCCTGTGTGGAATAACCAATAAACGTTACAACAAGTGTATTTGATGTACCTTTTAAGGTTAATTTAAATTTACCTGCTGACCCTGTTATGATCAGGTTTGAGGGCATTCCTTTTTCATAAACTGTGGCACCCGGCAACACCCCCTCAATATCTTTTATGGTACCTGTAACCGTAATACTCTGCGCATACAAAGCAGCCGGAAGCATGGTAATTATAACTAGAAAGAAAAGTATTATTTTTCTCATAACCGTTTAATTAATGATTTAAATTGAAATATTTATTAATTATTACCATCCTGGGTTTTGCTGCATCTGCGGATTCTTAACAACTTCGCCATATGGTATAGGTTGTAAATATTGCTTTGGTGTAAAACTGTTTACTTTAAACACGGCAGGCAGTATTGGCACATAATTATAGGTTAACTGGTTGTTTGATATCAACTGTAATCCCATGCGCGCCTGGTTCATATATGCTGCGGCTACCTTCCATCGGCGCAGGTCAAAAAATCTTTGTTCTTCAAATGCAAATTCAAGGCGCCTTTCATTATGGATAGCGCTGCGTAATGAATCCTGTGTTATGCTTCCTAAAGCTTGAATGCCATAATTACCATCAGTACCCGCTGCAATCCCTGCCCTGCCCCGAATGGTTTTCAGCACCTGGTAATCAGCCGCATTAGGGCCAACGGCTTCGTTTTCTGCCTCCGCATAATTGAGCAGTATTTCAGCATAACGAAAGATCACCCAATCCTCGCTGTGCGCGGCAAAGCCGTTAAGCGCTTCGGAATGACCCATAAATTTATGCAGATAGTAACCGCTTACTGTTTGCTGTACGCCACTGTTAGGTATACTCTGGCCACCCTGATATAATTGTAAATTTGTATTTAACCATCGCTGACCGTTTACAAACACGGTAAATAAAAGCCGCGGATCTCTGCGTGCATACGGTGAATCAGGATTATAATGCCCGTTAGGATCATTAATATTTAAGCCGGATATCATAGGGAAAGCATTAATCAGGTCCTGAGTTGGGCTTGTTACACCTTTTGCTACCGCACTAGGGAAACCTATAGGGGCATTATTGTTTTCCACATTATTTCCGTTATCGCCCTGGCGTATAAAAATAAGTTCGGGGTTATTTTGGGTAAGGAAAATATCCTGAAACCCGTTTCCATCCAAACTAAATACACCCAGATTTATCACATCCTGGGCGGCATTTGCTGCCAGCTGCCACCTGTTAGGGTCGGCGCTTGGGTAACCTACAAGTGCTGCATTAGTTGTGTTTCGCGGACCCTGGCCTGTTCCGGCATCTTTAACCAATGTGGTACCGTTAAATAAAGGGCTGGCGGCATACAACAACGCTTTTGCCTTTAAAGCCAGCACTGCAGCATTCGTAACCCGCCCGTAATTAGATGTAGATGCGTATGGAGCCTGCAATATGCTATCCCCTTTTATGGCATTGCATTCGCTTACTATATAATTTATACAATCAGAAAAAGTATTGCGCGGCAATGCTAAGTTATCGGTTACGTTATAAACCTTATCGCCCAACAGCGGTACGCCACCATAACGCTTAACCAGTTCGAAGTAGAAATAAGCCCTTAGAAAACGCGCTTCGTTTTTCCATGCATATTTCATAGATATTTCAGGATGATTTGGGAGGGTGGCCTCAACAGGTACTACGCCAATATTGGCTATGAATATGTTTGCCTGCCTGATACCGCTATAATAATTTGCCCATACATTATCGCCGGCACCATCAGTAAATGTACCTGAGTTATAGGCATCTGTTGATAACTGGGTAACCTGGTTTGAGCTTGAAGCTGCTGATGACACAGCATCATCTGTAGCTGCATCAAGATAATCACCACCTACACGATTATGCCCATTGAGCATAGTAGCATATACGTTTTGCAGAAACGCATATGCATTTGTTCCCAGTGAATCCCGGGGATCAAATACGCGGTCGATAGTGATCTGCGCAACAGGAAATGTTCCATATTTTTTGCAGGCTGTAACCAGGGAAACTGCTCCCAATATCAGTAGTATGATTTTGTAATTCTTCATCATCTTAAATTTTATAATCATCAAATTATAGCTTCACAGTTAACCCGGCATTAATCACTCTTTGAATTGGATACGCGCCAACTCCGTTAACTTCCGGATCATACCCCGGGAAACCCTGGTAACCGGCTACGGTAAACAGGTTTTCTCCGTTTACAAATACCCTTATACCTGATAACCTTAACCTTGTAGCCCATCTTAGTGGTAATTCATAACCGATCTCCGCATTTTTCACCCTGAAATAATCGCCTGATTTAACATAGAAGGACGACATCTGTACGTTATTACCGTTCGCTTCATCCTGAACAACTGATAAGCGCGGCAATGTAGCCGTTGCTGCTGTTTCCGGCGTCCACCGGCCTACTGCATTTGCATAAGCCTGACCGCTGGCCCCGGTACCAAGTAGACCAAGGCCCTGTAATGGTGCATCGTAAGAATTATCAACGCTCACCTGGCGGTTAAATACGCCCTGTAGTATTACGCTGAAGCTAAATCCTTTGTAATTGAAACCTAAAGTACCACCATAAAACACCAATGGCTTTAGGCCGCCGATGGCTGTTTGATCGTACTGGTCAACCACGCCGTCGCCGTTAAGGTCGGCGTATTTAAGATCGCCCGGCTGTGCAGAATAGCCCGCTATGGTTGCCGCATGTTTGGCAACATCCTCTACCGAATAAAATCCGATGTTTTTATAACCAAATATTGCGGTTACCGGCAAGCCTGTATGAGCGTTCCATGGATATTTTGGGGGCTCTTCATCAAAATATAAAACCTTTGATGCTACCAGTGAACCATTACCGGTAATAAAGTAGTTGAAGTTATCAATGTTGTTTTTATAGGTTAGGGTAAGCTCACCACCTTTATAAAGGTTGATACCTATATTTTCCGGCGGATAAGCGGTGCCTAATAATTCAATTGTAGCACCTCTTGTTGTAACCAGGTTATAATATCTTTCATGGTAATAATCTGCCGCGATTTGCAAATGATTATGCAACAACGATATATCTGTTCCAAAATCCAGCTTTTCAGCATTAGCCCAGCGCAGGCTTGGATCGGCAATTGGGGTTACTTCCTGATAGCCACTTCCACTTCCGTAATTCAAGCCCTGCGGATATCCTCCGCCGCTGGTAAAGGTTTGTTCATAAGTATAGTATCCGGCATTTGAGTTATCGCCTGTTTTACCGTAAGTAAGGCGCCATTTCCAGGAGTCGATCCATTTTATGCTTTTCATAAAATCTTCCTTACCCATTTGCCAGCCAATACCCGCTGCATAAAACCAGCCTGCCTGGTGCCCTGGCGTATACCTGTTATAGCTGCTGTTATTAATTGCGCCTTCAAACAAATATTTATCATCGTAGCCGTAATTCACCTTTAAAGCTTTATCAGTGGTGACAGCCGAAAGATCATAACTTACTACTGACGATTTGGTATCATACAGCAGTTGGCCGCCGAACCTGTTTTTACCGAATTGCCTGTCGTAATTAAGAGCGGCCTGCGCAAATGAATAGCGGGCAGACAGCTCAGTGGCAAAAACATTGGTTAACGGAGTTGTTGTACCTACAGAGGTAAGTTTTACCGCACTATCAACTATCGAATAGCCATACGCATTATTTTGTTGGGTACGGGTGATATATACCTGTGATTCAATAGCCAGGTTACCTTTTGCTTTAAAGGATAAGCCTTTTGTAACGTTATCCAGTTTATAATTAAGATCGAGGTTTACCAATACATCCTTTATATTGGTTTGTGTATAGCCCGAATATTGCGCCTGCGATAATAAGTTATTGGTGAAATTTGAAATGGTTGAAGAACCACCAAATGATCCATCGGGATTATACACCGGATATCCGTTGTTAGGGGTGGTAAAAATGTTTGTTAAAATACTGGCATAACCACTCCCCGGCTCAAACATTTGCTGAACACGGCCATACATTTGCAGATCAACATTCAGGTTTTTATTTACGTCGACACTTATATTACTGTTTAAGGTGTAACGACTTATATTGGTATTGGTACTATAATCAAGGCCCGGCGCCTCATTAAAAATACCGCCCTGATCCAAATAACCCAATGATACATAATAGCGTGCGTTTTCGGTTCCACCGCTAACGTTCAATTTATCTGTTATTAGCGGGGAATATGTTTTAAGTAACAATTTCGACCAGTTAATATCCGGGTGCCCGTATGGGTCGGTGTGATTGCGGTAGGCCTCTATATCGGCATTGGTGTAAAACGTGGGTTTCCCGTCGTTTTGCAAAGCTTCGTTATACAAATAAGCCCATTGGTAGGCTGGCAGCTGGTCTGTTGGTAAACCAAGCGATTGCTGTATACCTGCCTCGGTAGTAAATGTTATACGAGGGTCGCCCAAATCAGGCTTTTTAGTAGTGATCAACAATACTGGTTTGGAACTATTTATACCCAGCAAGATGGTTGACAATGCATCCTTTAATATGGAAATTGACTCGATACTTGAAGGATCAATAGCCGTAATATTTTGCTGGATACCATCGATAATAGTAGTTACATTTTGCCCGCGTGATGTGAGGATAAACTCTGTATTATCGCTGGGTATAACGTTATGAACCGGTGCAAAATTTGCCGTGGTGCTTGAAAGGAAATGTTGTAATATGGCAACATTTTGTGCCGATGTAAAACCGCTGGTTTGCTGCGTATATAAGCCGGCTAACTGACCGGGCAGGGCATAAACATAGGTTGGCCCCGGCGTGGTAGTAATTTGATTGTTATAAATAGTAGAAATTGAACCGAGTTCATTTGCCGGATTTATTGTACCATATAATACGTCTATCTTTTCGGGCGATTTCAGGTAATGGTCGAGCAGTCTTACGCTCAGTGTATCGGCAGCATTATTAATAACCACATTATTTATATAATGATTTGGGTAGCTGAACTGTAGTTTATCACCAATTTTAGCACGCACCAAAAAACGTCCGGCTAAATCGGTTTTTGAAGAATCGCTGCGACCGTTTACCACAATTCTCACCCCCTTTAAAGCGCGATTATCTTCATCAACTACTTTACCTGTAATTAATCCCGGCGGGTTGGTTGCCGTTTTAGCCGTTGTATCCTTTTGTATGGAGGCATAACTGCTTTTTGCCAGTATAAGCATCAGTATAATGATGATTCCTGTAAAGCATTTTTTTGAGTAGCAATGAAGCATAGAATCAGATTTTAATAATTATTAATAAAAATTAAGTCTCCCATCCGTAAGTGACATGATCATAAAAAATATCATTAAGCCATACGGTTTTAAATCATGGTTTTTATATATTATTTACAGGTAAACCCATATGTAATAGGCTCAGTTGTGGCGTTGGCGCCTACAACCGTATTACCTGTTACATCAGTAATCACGTATTTCATGGTGCTAAGTGTTTGCGTTTTAGGCACTCCAAAATAGGCCCTGGGCCAAATAGTTATTTGATATTTATTTGTACTAACCTGCGCCATCAGCGATTTGGCAGGTACTACCGGGCCATTATAGGTATTACCTGATACATCCTGAGCAATAGCTTTGAGGTATACATTGGTAGCCCCCAATAAATTATTTTTTAATATGGTGGCATCAAAGTTAACGGTCACAAAGTCGTCCGTTAATGCCTTAAAGGGATCAATCGTGGTAAGCGGCGCATCACAAAAATCCTCAATACTGCCTGATGCCGATCCTGATACATCAAGACATGGTGTTGAGTATAATTCATAAAATTCGTAAGTATCAGGAGGGCTTTTCTCTATATTACCGTCATTGGCTTTTAAGCCGTCATTAGTTTCGGCTACAACATAAGCCAAGGCCACGTTTGCGTTACCACCATCGGCACCAACGGTAAGCTTCATATTAACGGTTACTGTTGTAGTAGGGTTGGTATAGGCTTTATCTGATACAAAAACAACCCACTCCATATCCTTGATGTAATTGTTAACAATGCCAAACTTGTTCATTAAAGCGGTTGGCCAATTATATAAGCCGCCGCTGGCAGGCTCGGTAGTAGTACTGGGCATCACATTAAATGTGCCATTACCAATTGGACTGGTGTAGGTCATGGTTAAGTTTTTAGCGCCATTCCAGCCTACGGGTAATAATACAGCTACCACCATGTTGGCAGTTACGTCGGTATTAGTATATAATACCTTCATGGTAATAGGGATGGTTTGCCCAACTGTTGCAGTAGATGGCTGATCAACGCTTAAAATATCTGTGGAGCAGCAGGTCATTACTACTATTATTACAATAACGGCACAAATTTTCCAGAGATAACTACCCTTTATTTTTATATGTAATTTTGATTTCATATATCAGCTCCTTTGTATTAATTAACTTTTTGTAACGTGTAAATGTATATGTTGGAGTTACAGCCTGGATTTGCAGAAAATGTGAGGTCGATATTTCTCACACCCGTAACAATAGGGTAAACAAAATCTGTTTTGATCGCGGTTTCGCCTACAGGTGCAAATGAGATCTGCATAGGGTACTGCGGGTCATTTAACGAATAAGTGCCGCTGGTATCGGTAAGAAATGGCAACCGGTTATTTAGTGTATATGTACCGGATTTAAAAACAATACTGAACTGGGAAAAATCGACACCATTATAGGCCGTTATATCGGTGCCATTCCTGGTTGCCTTAATAACTTTCCAGGTGCCTGAAATATCTTTTACCGATTCAGTTACAGGGCTCACTTTATCAACCTTACATGACGCCCACACCATTATCGTTAATAGGATACAGGGAATAAAAAATCTACGGGTGAATTTCATATTGTGCATTAGCTTATAATAAGTGTGATTAATAACCCGGATTTTGTACCAGGTCTTTTGATTTACCTATCTCTTGCTGTGGCAATGGCCACAAATACATACGCGCTGAAAATGAATGCTGAGGCAGAATAGCGAAAACATTATAAGTGACCGCCGAGCCCGAATGAAGCACCATCATCCCGTGAAATAATTTATTCTCTTCAGTACCGGCAATTTTCCAGCGGCGCACATCCCAAAACCGGAACCCTTCATAAGCAAGCTCTAAACGGCGCTCCAGTTGTATAGCTGTGCGCATTTGCGTTTGCCCCATACCAACAGCAAGGCCATACATACCATCTGCTCCGGCCTGAATACCGGCCCTGGCTCTCAAGGCTTTTAATACCACATATGCCGAGTCGGTACCTTTCGATTCATTATACGCTTCGGCATAATTCAACAGCACTTCAGCATAACGCATGAGTGGCTGGCAGCGCCTTGTACGCTGTGTTATATCGGTTGAGCAGGCGTTGGTATCAAGCATTTTGTTGATATAATACCCGGTTGTTGTGCCAAACGTAACCGCATCAGCGCCAACTGTATTGGTAACAGATCCATCCGCGTTTTTAGTGAGATAAATATTGACCGGGGTTCTATTAGGTGGATTTAGTCTTACCGGCAATACGGTTTGATCGTGTATAATGGTATAACCCAGGCGAGGGTCGCGATTAGCATAAGGGTTTTGGCTATTATATTTATAGGCCGAGGTGAGGGTATCCTTACCGTCTATCATTGGGAAGAGATCAACCACTTCCTGGTATGGCTGGGCACCATTTGCACCGCCTCTTGATGGCGGATCCCAGAAGGCTTCCAATTGATGCCCATAGTCAATATCACTATACATTACCTGCAAAATATATTCAGGGTTAGATCTTTCACAAAACAGACCTACAAAACCGAGTCCTGGCCTGCTTTTGTTTGAGCTATCAACATTTAGCGCATAAGACCCTGATCTTAACACTGCATAAGCCGCATTTTTAGCCAGCACCCATCTTTGCGGATCGGCAACAGGATAGCCAACAATTGAAGCATCAATTGAACCGCCCGCATCAGCAACCAGCGTTGTACCGTTAAACAGCGGACTGGCGGCATACAACAGCACACGGGCTTTTAAAGCCTGGCACGCCCCACCCGAAGCCCTGCCATAATTTGGCCCCGCCTGCGTGTAAGGAAGCACCATGGCCGCCGAATCACATTCAGATGTTATATAACTAACACAGGCTGCATAAGTAGCTCGCTGTACGGGTATAGGATCGGTATAATTATATATATTGTTACCCACCAGTGGTACACCGCCATAGTGTTTTATCAATATAGCATAATACCATGCCCGTAAAAACCGGGCTTCGGCCTTCATTTGCGCCCTGCTCCCGGGTTGATTGTCGGGCAGGGTTAACTTGGTTTTACTGATATTTGCCAGCAACTGGTTCACGGCCCGGATCTGCGTATAACAGGTACTGTATATGTTATCTGTAACATTAGCAGCATTTATGATACCCGAAGCCCAGTATGTTGCCTGCGATGGCAGCAAAGTACCCGGAGCACCTTCATCACCGGCTGCGTCCAAACCTCCATTACCCATACTGTTTGCGGCTTCACTAACCGCAATATTGCTGTAAATATTCGCCAGAAACGCAGCAGTATTGGTACTATCAGCAAAAACAGTGGATTGATTAAGATTGGTGATTGTGGTTGCCCCCAGAAAGTTTTTCTTACATGATAGCAAGCCCGAAGCAAAAACAAAAAGGGCAAATACAACAACACGAATGTAAATTTTCTTCATATTAATTGGTTATAGAATACGACAAAGCACTTTTTTATTTCTTGTAAACAAGTAGTACATCAAACAACATCCTTTTAGATAATTAGTGGCAAACAATCAAGCAACTACCCGTGGCTTATTATTACACTTTACTTATTTTTCAGGATGCAGCGGTTATAATATTTATTAATTGGTTTATAATAGATTTTCAGAATCTACTACTAATGTAGTATTAAAAAACGGTTTAGCAAATTTTATTTGAAAAAATATCAAATAATTTTCAGCGGCATATTTATATTAAATGGTTCATTCATTTTATAATAATATATGCCGCTTACTGCTTATAAATACGTTATTAAAAAAAAGGATTTATTACTTACTTTTTAAAAAAACGGCTAAAAAAAAGCATTTGATAATTTATTGAATTTCCCCAGTATTCCCAGGTGTGAGCACCGGGGCGTACGGTAAAATCATGCGGAATATTATGTTCCAGCAAAGCTTCATGCAGATTTTTGTTCACCTGGTAGAAAAAATCGCTGCTGCCGCAATCAAAAGTTATGGCCAGCTTATCGGGCGTTAATAAATAGATCATATTTATCACGCTATTTTCTTCCCACCTTTTTGGGTATTCGCTGTATTTTCCAAGTCGTTTCGCCAGGTCCCAATTATCCGGGAACGGCGTTAAATCAACTCCCCCACTCATGCTCCCACAAGCGCCAAATACATCCTGGTGGCGGAACGCCAGGTATAAAGCGCCATGACCACCCATGCTTAAACCCGTGATAGCTCTTTTTGAACGATCTTTTATAGTAGCATAATGACTATCGATATAAGTGACCAACTCTGATGAGATATAGGTTTCATACTTATAAGCCGGATCAACCGGGCTATCAAAATACCAGCTGGTTACGTTACCATCGGGGCAAACCACTATAATATCGTACAGATCAGCCAGTTTTTGAACTGTTTGCTTATCAGGCACATTGGTAACCCAATCTGAATATTTACCGCCCGCGCCATGCAGTAAATAAACGGTAGGGAATTTTTTACTGGTTGAATAGTCATCAGGCTTAACAACAACTGCCTTAATATTTTTATGCATGGCAGCGCTGTAGGTTAGCGCCGTATCAACTGTGGCGGCATTAGATCGCAGCCCAAAAAACAGCAGCGCTACAATTAATGTTTTAACAGGTATATGGTTTATACTCATTGTGTAAGGTTTATTATTTTACTAATTGTAAGGTTACTTTGTGCGTTTTAGGCTTGTTGGTCGCATATATTTCATCAACCAGTGCATCCTGCTCCTTTTGCCATGCATCACGTACCGGCTTATACTGCGCTCTGATGTAATTATCTTTGTTGCCATTAATAAATGGGTTCTTTTTTGATTCATGAATTACGGTATCCATGGCTGCCTTGTTATCAGCGTATAACAAGCCTTTTTGCTTTAATAAATCGAATTCTACATAAGCGTAGTTACGAAGCCTGCGTTCAATATCCCAGCGTTCCTCGTTCATGTGCATGATAGCCAATGCCTGCTGATATTCGGGCGTATAGGTTTGTTCGGCAAGATTTATGCCTTCGCTTATCTCTTTTGCACTCCATTGCCCTATCTCCTGTCCATCCATTATCAGCTTATAATCCCCATCCTTTAACCCTTTAACGGCAAGCACTTCCTGGTTAAACTCCTGTGTAAAAGGCACATACTTAGTTGCGCCGGATTGCCTGTTATGGTTTCCCCAGCCACCACCTACCGCAACAGTATCCATAGGATATGGCAATGAGTTAGCTAAATAATTAAAGGATATATTGTCATCGGTACCGGTAACATTGGTGATGCTGCAATTAACCGCTTTAGCAACCGCTTTACTTTTAGCGTTGATGCTGAAATCAGCTACCGGTTTGTTTGCCAGGCCCTGTGTTTTCAAAAATAGGTAAGCCATAACCATATGACCTTCATAATCAGGGTGAATGCGATCATTAGGGGTTAAGCTGAATAAGGAATCTTTTTGCTGCCATTTTGTGTTGATCTCCGTCATTGGATGATTAAAATCAACATAAGGCCATCCGTTCTTTTTAGCTGTTTCCTGCTGAAAATCGATCAGCTTTTGGAAAGCAACCCTTTTGCCCGGGTAGTAGCGGTTCTTATTGCTTTTAGTGCTTTCATCATAAGGCGAACCCAGTATAAATATTTTTTTGATTTCAGGATGTTGTTTTAATTTGGCATCGAGCACTGCATACCTCGCTTTGGCTGTATCTACCGATGCTATGGCCCAATTAGTAGCGGCATCCGGCTTGAACCATTCAAAATAACCGCTATCATTCATGCCCCAGGTAAGTGTCATCACGGTTGGTTTTTTACTGAGGATCTCATACTCAAACCTGTCGCTCATTTGCTTAACATTATCGCCGCCAATGCCTACGTTAAACATGGTCAGGCGCATATTAGGATAATGCGTCATGTAATATAACCAGATGTAGGCGTGATAATGGCCGCCATCGGTAATACTGTTCCCCATAAAAGCTACCCTGTCGCCAGCTTTAAAAGGCGCTACCGATTGTGCATTTGCTGCGGTTAGTGCCCCAAAAGAAAAGGCTAAGCCAAGCAATAATTTTTTCCCTTTATTCATTGTGATGTATTAATTAATTCCCCAGTTTTTGTTTGGTTGCGGCCCCATGGTTAGTTCAAGCGTACCGCCGGCTGTTATATCTTTATAGTCGATATAGCAATGCTGATATGTTTTGCCATTCAGCTTAGCACTTTGTATGTAAATGTTTTTGTCAGAATTGTTATGGGCTATGACCGTAAAGGTTTTACCCGCTGCATATTTTGGATCGAGCTTGAAAGTGATTTCACCAAACACCGGACTAGTGATCTCCTGCCTTGTATCGCCCGGGCAAACCGGGTGTATACCGCTGGCTGCCAGTACGTACCAGGCCGACATCTGACCAACATCCTCATTACCGCATAAACCCTCAACACCATTGTGATAGGCCCGGCGACAAACCGCGCGCGACCATTTTTGGGTTAGCCATGGCGCGCCCAGCCGGTTAAACAGGAATGGCACATGATGAACAGGCTCATTGGATTGATTAAAATAATCGTTCCACATCATGTTTTCGGGTGTTTTTTCGAACAGGTTTTGCAGATCAGCGATTACCTTTTCACGACCACCCATTAGTTTTACCATGCCGGGTACATCCTGTGGTACAAACCAGCCTTGTTGGTACAGGTTACTTTCAATGCAGCCATACCATGGCTTTATCCTCCCTGAATCGGCCGGCCAGGGCACCCAGTTGCCGTCTTTATCCTTTGGCCTGAACCAGCCATGCTCCGGATCAAAAATATTCTTAAAGCTTTCGCCTCTCTTGGCATATTTTGTTTCATCGGCTGTTTTGCCTAATGATTTTGCTAAACGCGATA
Organism: Mucilaginibacter mallensis; assembly: GCF_900105165.1. Classification (NCBI taxonomy): domain Bacteria; kingdom Pseudomonadati; phylum Bacteroidota; class Sphingobacteriia; order Sphingobacteriales; family Sphingobacteriaceae; genus Mucilaginibacter; species Mucilaginibacter mallensis. Next base: position 758,409 of record NZ_LT629740.1, on the reverse strand, counting down.
CGCACCATTCGGTATAAGCGTATTCCAGGGTATACGATACGCCCAGCGGATCGGGGGTATAGCCTTTTTCACCATTGCCGAATTTTTCAACTGAGTTTATTGATAATTGGTAGGCCTTAGGTATATCAAAATTGCGGATTCCCTTTTCATAGGCATCGGTGATAACCGAAACAGCCGGGTTGCCGATCATACAACCGCTGTAGGCATTCATCATTTCCCAGCGCTCCAGGTAATCTTTATTTTTTTCATCGGCCAGGGTAACCAATGAGTTGATCATATCATTAACCAGCGATGGGTTGATGATAGTTTGCAAGGGCATTTGACTGCGGAAAACATCCCAACCGCTAAATATGGTGCGTTTGGTGAAATTTTCAGAGCGATGTGCTTTGCCGTCGCCGCCGGGATAGTTACCATCTACATCCTCAATAATGCGGGGATCTATCATGGTGTGGTACAGGGCAGTGTAAAACACTGTTTTTTGCTCATTTGTGCCGCCACTAATCTTTACTTTAGTTAGCGCTTTATTCCACAGCGCTTTTGCTTTGGTGTGTACCGCATCAAAATCCCAGTCTTTGATCTCGGCTTGCAGGTTATTTTTGGCGCCATCCATGCTGATGAATGAAATGCCCGCTTTTAACAATACCTGCTCATTGGGCTTGGTAGCAAACTCGGTGTAGAAGCCTAAATGTTTGCCTTCTTTTTCGTTTATTCCCTTTAAGATCTGCGCGTTGGCAATGGCTTGCTGGTATTTGTTGCTTTCCACATCTTCGAGTTTGCGGCTCCAGCTATCGGGAATATCGGCGCTCCAAACGCCATAATTTTTTAATGGCTTGCTAAATTCAGCGTAAAAATAAACGGTGTAATCGGCATGGCCTGCGCCATCACCCCAGCCACCACCATCTGGTGTACATTTCATCCAGCCCTCAATAGTATGATCATTAACCACCTTAACATATTGCGAGGTTGATGTACCACCTACCCTGCGCGCCAGGTCAATTTGGATACGTGAGTGCCCGTTTTGCGGAAACGTAAAGCGCAGCATCCCGCTATGAGGGGCGGCTGTTGCTTCCGCTTTGATGTTGTAATCTGTTAGTAAGGCGGAATAATATCCTGCAGAGGCTTTTTCACTCGATTTGAGGTAATGCGAGCGGTAGCCATTTTTTTCTTTATCGGTATACCGGCCCGAGTTGGTGTACATTTTCCCGATGGTTGGCATCACCAAAAAATTACCGAGATCGCCATACCATCCCACACCGCTCATTTGGGTGAAGTCGAAACCCTCAATACTGGTAATTTCATAGCTATAACCAGAACCATTATCGCCGCCGGTCATTGTATTAGGGCTTAACTGCACCATGCCATAGGGCGTAGCCGCGCCCGGGAAGGTTTTACCCAGACCATGATAAATACCTGCATCAGCAGCGCTGGTACTGGCGCCAATAAAGGGGTTTACATAATCAGCAGGCGTTTTTTGCTGCGCGTTTGCCGATAGCATAAGCGAACAAAGTGCCGTAATACAACATAAGTATCTTTTAATCATATTTCTAATAATGCTCCGGGCCGCGGAGCGCAAAAATTCTGTTGAAAAACTATAATTGGTTATAATCATCAATAATACAAAAAATAACGGTTTAGCAAAACAATTTAAATTATTTATCCTTGTTAGTTATAGCATATAGTTTTATGGTGCGGATACCGAAACGTGGCATGCTTACCATCACAGACGTTTTGCCGGGAATATCCTTTTGTATAGCTAGCTCTTCACGCTTTTTCCCGTTCAGTTCAACTAATTCCGCTTTACTTGCAGTGCCATCAAAAGTTATTGTTTGTGGCGAATTATCTCCCTCTGCATTAAATAAGCGAATGGTAAGATCATTGCCATCTGCATTAAGCGCGGTGATATCGTAACCGGTATGTTTTATATTTAGCATGGATCGCGATAGGTCATTAGTTGCAGGGACAGCGTCCAGTACTTTGGTGATCAAAGGCTCATTCCATTTAGTACCTTCAGTCCATATGCCGCTTTTATCCCATTTGCCGGCATGCGGTATCAAAGCATAATGTACATTGGTTGGCCCTGTTATGCTATAATCCCTACCCCATAAGCCTACTCCTGAATATTCAAGCGTGAGGCCTAGAGGGAAATCTTCGCCATGGGTGTAATTGGTGGTATGATCGGTTAGCAAAGTCATGCCATAGCAATTGTTACCATCCGTAACATCTACCCAGTTTAAAATAATGTTGTTCTTGATGCTATCCCATGTAGTGAAGAAAGTATTTTTCAGCCTGCTTTGAAGTACATCAAAAGGTGCGTTTTTATATACTTTTTGATCTTTCAGGTTTAGCGGGAACATGGTCAGCAGCTTTTCCTTATCATTATAAAAAGCCTTTTTGTTATTGGTAAACTTAAAAGTTCCAGGTTCGGTGTATTCGCCTATGCCGGGGTTGCCCTTCCAGTCGATCTTTACCTGCAGATCTATCCGGCGCTGGCCCTGTGCTATGGTTAGCCATTGGGTGAACGGACTGCCATCTATTGTACCTTTTATTTGCAGTTTAACGCGTTCGGGGCCTTTTTCAATAATGCTTATTACGGCAGGATTTTCGGCACTGGAATGAAAGCCGCCATCGTTATAAAAATTACCACGCAGTTCGTTAAAGTTTCGCGGGTTTGATTGATCGACAAACTCTTTATTATTTAATATTTTGGCTATGAGGCTTTTTATAGCGCCGCCTTTTTTAGGATCGAGGATGATAGTATACAGGTCACTTTCAAGCTTGTAATCGCCGTTCTTTAATATGGAGACCGTCAGACTTTTAGCCACGGGTGCTTTTTGTAGTTTAAGCTGATATGTATTGTAACCCATCGCGGGAACATCAGCATTAAAAACAATTTGTGGAACAGCTGAAGTTGAATCGCTCACAATTTGCGAGGCTACCGGTTTACCAGCGCTAGTTAAAACGCTGATCGCTTCACCCTGCCATTCACTCGGAATAGTTACGGCAACTGGTTCATTCCTGCTAATACCTAAAGTATTATATACCCTGATGAATTTAGTATTAACTACAGTTTTGCCTTTGGCAGCTATTGAAATATCGAGGTTTACCACGCTATCGGCAATACGATTGGTGGTGCTGGTCCAGTTTACTACCTTATCGGCCCAGGTATTACCTTTGCTGCCGTTATAAGGCACTATCCAGCAATCATGGTGCTGAGAGAGCAATAAGGGCCTCCAAGCGGCGTCAAAATCGGCTTGAGGGTATGAGATGCCCGAATATACTTTGGTTATCGCAGCCAGCTTCTCCGTGCTGATGAGCTTATTTTCTGAGATACGTACCTCCTGCGCTATCTGCTGCAGGATCTGCGATCCCCAAACAAGGCTTACCAATACATCTTCCTGTGTAAATTTCCAGTTATCGGTAGTGCTTTTTATGGCGATGTTTTCAAAGTAATCGGCCCATGTGGTAGATACTACGGATTGATTATTATCCTTTATTATCGGTCCCTGTTTCCAACCCGCGTCCTGCAAAGTCAGGCCTACCGGGTGCTTGATGCCCGCAGCAAAACAAGCTTTAACATATTCGGGGGTATTGTAGGCGGCGATAGTTTGCCATGTTGAGCCCGGTTGCAAGGCCTCAACTGCATAACGGGGCGAAGTGATGATCTTTGTACCATCCGGGCCAACCCAGTTTACCAATTCGCCGCCATAGGCAGTTGTATAGCCGCCCCAGCAGGTGTTTGGATTTTTTAATGAAGCGTATTTAAAGCCATATGACGTTAATATTTGCGGTAAAGCGCTGGTAAAGCATGGTTCCTCTGATGAATAGGCCGGGAATACCGCAGTTGGAAAATGACGTTTTACCATCTTTATACCATAATAAAACTGCCTGATGATACTTTCGCCTTCTATATCAAATAAATAGCTTTGGGCGTAATCCGGGTTAACATATTCTATGCGGGGGGTAGCGGAGTTTTGATCTGCAAATAATGCCCGAAAATCATTATAGGCTGCGGAATCTTTAACTTTTGCATCGTCCCATGTTTCGGGTTCAATTTCGAGGTTTATCTTCCAGTTGGGGTGCAGTTTTAACTGGTCGGCCATGAAACGGGTATTCCAGTCGGGGTAATGCCCCCAGATACCACCATGGTAGCCGTCAATAAAATACGTTGTTTGAGCATACACGTGCTGCTTAAACCCAATTAACGCGAATATGACAATCGCCCAAAAGCGGAAGCATCCCTTAACAGCTATTATTTTATCCCGGAACATTTAATTAAAAGAGGTTTATAAGAATTACATGGCCTGTAAAGATATAAAACCGGTTTAGCAAAACAAGAATTATTTTAAAATTCTTATAAACCTATAAGAGAATATGGCACACGGATGCCTTTTATACGGTAATCATTAGGATCTTCCGAACCATCAGGGTTTGAGCATGGGGTTAGGCAAGTGGTGTTTTTAGCATCGTTCCTGTTATAAAAATTGATGCAGTAGGCGATCAACAACTCATTATGCCCATTTTTAAACTCCGCGTGGATGGTTGGGTTATAATATACCGGAGCGTGGCCCTGTTTATAGTCGGGTAAGGTGTAGATAGCCTTTTTGTTAATGAAAGGGCCAGTAGGATTTGCACTAACCGAAGAATACATGTTGCGGGTGGTGACATCGCAGGTAAAACCAAAGTCCATGTCTATCAGCAAAAACTTGCCATTAACATAGCCTACTGCAATATTATTGGTGGTTGCCTTTGCCACTACCGCTTTTGCAGCAACGCTTGGCTTAGCTGCCCAATATTTTCCATCCCAAAACGACCATTTAGTTGGCGCTGCTGGCTCGAAACGGGCAACAAATACACTGGCAGCCATATAACCGCCTATGCCATACGCATAAATAAAGCCATCGCCGGGGTTTACCATGCCTACGGTGTAAACAATGGCAGTTTGGCCGGTCATGCCGGGTACTGCAACCACTTTTACGGGCGAGATATTGTTAGTGCCCGTTTCGGTAATAACTCCCAGGTATTGGTTTACAGTATTTAGCGTACCGGTAATTACCTCAATATTATGCACATATATTTTATTCCCTACTTCAATACCTGCGCCCGGCCAGAAGAGGTTCTTTGGATCAGCAGGGTGGAAGATCTGCGGCCCGTCGCTTGAAATAAGGTTCTTTGTTTTTTCCGGATCCCAACTGTGATCTGCAGGTTGCAGCAGCGCTGAATTATGATAAGGGAAGTACAGGTTACAGCCAAATTCGCCTTTGGCATCCACCTGGTTATAAAAAGTATCGCCTGTTACCCATAATACTTTCCCTTTATTCAGACTATAATAAAGTGGAATTGATGAGCCCTCATCAAACGCGCTGGAACCTAAATTACGCTGAAAAAAGCCAACGACCGCATCATCGCGGTAGCTATCAGCCTCAATTGCGTTTAATTTCCAATGCTGACTGGCAGAATTAGTATAGGCAGATTGAGTTAAAGCACTGTCCTTTGGTAAAGAGTTATTACTGATAACCAGTCCGTTTCCTTTATTGATGACCTTATAATAATTGCCTTGTGTTTTAATGATTTGCCAGTATTGCGCGTCAGTTTGGTTTGCCCTTGCCTGGGTAATTGACTTGCCAGCAGAAGCGGTTATGTATTTACCGCTGTTGAGATTCATGATGGTAAAATAACCGTTTGCTTGTTTGCTGATGAGCCATTTTTGCCACCGGTCGGTTGATTTTAGATCATTAATTGAGGGTTTTGCTGTTTTTAATAGGGTACCATCTTTTAGCTTGTCGCCCAGCATAGTTTCCCCGGAAACTTCAATAAAGTTATTCCCTTCAGCTGTTGAAATGGTATAGGTATCGTAATTATTGGCAAGAGATACCTCGTTTGCCGCAAGTTTATGCGTATGTGCACTCATTTTAGTATTACCTGCATAAGTAGCCGTTGCAAATAACGAAATAAGCAGAGCGAAAAATAGTGAAGTTTTCATCTTACAATACCTGTGTTTAAGCTAAGCGTGGTTTGTTCAAATTTAGTTATTAAATATAATTGAACAGTCCCAACCGGGGTTGATTTTTAATGGATGATTATAATTGGCTTGGTAAAAATAAATTAATATTTGGACTAAAGAAACGATTTAGCAAAATATTTATAAATTGCAGCGCTCTACAAAACCTAGGTTATAAACCGGAATAATATTTAGATATGAAATCAACTTTCAAGCTTATTGCTCTTGTTATTGGCTTTGCGCTGTTAAAGGTATCCGCGAATGCGCAAAATATATTTACACACTTAAAGTGGAAGCTAATGCCGCAAAGTGATGCTTATACTGCAACGCAGGTATCAACAGCAGGTTTCCATACCGATAACTGGATTGATGCCGTAGTGCCCGGAACCGTATTTTACGCCTACGTTGTTGCCGGAAAGGAAAGTAACCCTGACTATGCCGATAATATTTATAAGGTTGATAAAGCAAAATACAATAAGCCTTATTGGTACCGTAGTGAATTTTCGGGCAAAGGCCTGTTTGCAGGGAAAAGAATGTGGCTCAATTTTAACGGTGTAAATAAACGTGCTGAAGTTTACTTTAATGGCCGCCATATAGGCACCATTAAGGGTTTAATGGAACGCGGCAAATATGATATTACCGACCTGATCAATAAAAATGGCAACAACGCTATTGCTGTATTGATAGTACCGCCAAATACCGACCATGGCCTGGCCAACAGGGAAAGCCCAACCTACTTAAGCAGCGGCAGCTGGGATTGGATGCCCGCTGTACCCGGTTTAAACAGCGGCATTACCGATACTGTTGCCATTACTACTACCGGCCCGGTTACCATTGAAGACCCATGGATACATACGGAGCTACCCAATAAAAGCCTGGCTAACTTAACTGTGAACGTTAAACTTAATAATGCTATATCTGAAACCGTAAAAGGTAAATTGAAGGTGACTATCAACCCTGGTAACATTATCATCAGCGCTCAAATCACCTTAGCGGGGAATAGTAGTCAATCAGTTGATTTTGATCAAACTAAATTCGCGCAGTTAAGTATAAAGAATCCAAAGTTATGGTGGCCCAACGGCTATGGCGGTAAAGCAGACGGTACGCAGAACCTGTATACCTGTAAAGTTAATTTTGAGGTTGATGGCACTACACAATCCGACGCGTTGACTAAAACCTTCGGCATAAGAAAGATAACTGCGGATACCACAACGCTAAACGGGCCGTGGCGGGTGTATGTAAATGATGTGCCTGTATTGTTAAAGGGCGGTAACTGGGGTATGTCGGACTATATGCTGAAAGCGCGGGGGAAGGATTATGATACGCGCATCAGGTTTCACCAGGATATGAACTTTAACGTGATCAGGAACTGGACCGGGGAAGTTACGGATGAGGCATTTTATAATTATTGCGACAAATACGGTATAATGGTTTGGGATGATTTTTGGCTTAATAATTTCGGACCCATCGATAGCCTGGCAATTTTTAAAAGCAACGCCATAGAAAAAGTTAAAAAGCTGCGCGATCACCCTTCTATTGTGATATGGTGCGGAGCTAATGAGGGTGTTCCCGGCGGTGATCCGAACGGTCCGCTGAGCACTGTCATTAAAAATGCAATTGCCGATAATGATAATCACGACAGGCTATATTTTCCGCGCTCAAATGCGGGGGTAACTAACCCTAATTTTTCTATTCATGGCGACAGCAGAAACTTGTCGGGCAGCGGGATCTGGGGTAATGTGGATCCTAAAACCTATTTTACTGATCCGAAGAATGGCTATTTATTTTCGAAAGACTCCTACGGGATGCGCAGCGAACTGGGTACGGCAACCTTTGTGAATATAGAAAGTTTTAAAAAGTTTATGCCGAAAGACTACTGGGTGGCTCCTACCCCTGAATCGGTGAATAGCAGTACCAATATGTGGGCGAAGCACTATTTCAGTACGGATGGTAGTTTGGGCGGCGGGTCACAGCCGGTGAGGTATATAAACGATATCAACCATAGTTATGGCAACGCTACATCGCTGGAAGACTTTTGCAAAAAGGCCCAGTTGATGAATGTAGAAACCATGAAAGCCATGTACGAAGCCTGGAACGACCATATGTGGAAGGACGCTACGGGCATGCTGATCTGGATGAGCCAGTCGGCCTACCCGAGTATGATATGGCAAACTTATGATTACTATTATGACCTTACAGGTGCTTATTTCGGGGCCAAGACCGCATGTGAGCCTATCCACATCCAATGGAATGCGGCCACAAGCTCAGTAAAAGTGATCAATAACAAACCTTATGACCTGAACGGCCTAACAGCAGAAGCCACAGTTTATAATATGGATGGTAAAATTGTACCGGGATATACCCTGAAAAAGACTTTAAATGCGGATGCAACCTCAGCTACTGAAGCTTTTGAGGTGTTTAAGAATAGCGGGAATTTACCGGCATTATCCGCAGTTCACTTTTTAAAACTGAGGCTGTATGATGCCAATGGGCATGTGTTATCTGATAACTTTTATTGGATCGGCAATACTTACCTGGATTATACAGCTCTGAATAAAATGCAATCTGTAGGTACCAGCTTATATGCAAGTAAACCCAAAGTAACCCTTGCAAAAAACGGGGTTAATAAGCTGCTTACTTATACTATCACCAATAGATCAAAAAGCACCGCGGCATTTGGCATCAGGGCGCAATTGTTGAATGGCGCTGGCAAGCAAATTCTGCCTGCAATTTATAGTGATGGCTATTTTTCATTAATGCAGGGGGAATCAAAAGTGCTTGTTGTTGAAGTTGATCCGAAAGTATTAGGGGTGAATTATAAGTTGGATATGAGGGCTTATAATAATTGATTTAATGCATGCTCTATTGCGCTCGTCTATGACGAGTGCCTAAACTGGGTTAGCGTTTGTAACGCGACTGGCGATGCAATCGCCAAAACATATTAAGCACTCGTCACAGACGAGCGCAAGAGTTTCTTCCCTCTTGTCATTTCGAGCGATAGCGAGAAATCTTCTGCAATTTGTATGGCGTTAATGCAAGGCGAAGAAGATTTCTCCTCGTTCCTCGTTCGAAATGACAATGGGTGGACTAATTCACCAACCTGATCTCAAACGCATGCGCTACCGGTTTATTAATCTGGTAGATCTGATCGGTTAGCAAAGCCATTTCTTTTTTCCATGCATCACGAACACTTTTAAACCTTGCCTTTTGATAGGTTGGAATGGTAACAGCTACAAAAAAATCCTTTTTGGCATATTTTTGTAATGAATCCATAGTGGCTTCGCTGTCATTAAACAATAAGCCTTTTGGTTTTAAAATAGAGTAATGGATCCAGTAGTACTCACGTAACCTGCGCTCTATTTCCCAGCGCTCCTCGTTCAGTTGCATAATGGCTAATGATTGCTGATATTGCGGTGTTGAAGTTAATTGCGCCAGGTTAATGCCATCGCCAAATGTCTTGCCGTCCCATGTACCGATGGCTTTGCCGTCGATGCTAAGGGCATAAGTTTTTGTTTGGTCCAGTCCTTTTATACGCAGTATTTCCTGATCGTAATCATTGATGAACGGGATCAATTTCAACGCCCGCGCCTGCGACCTCTGCGGCCTGCCAAAACCACTGGGAATGGTATCAATGGGGTAAGGCAATGAGTTGGCCAGATAACTAAATTTGGTGCTGTTATCATTTGTTATCAACCCGCTTATTTTGCAGTTGGTTTGCTGTTCAATCTTATTGTTTTTGGCGTTGATTGTTATACCAGCTACCTTCGTCCCGGCTAAGCCCTGCGCGTTCAGAAAAACATAGGCCATAACCATTTGCCCGTCGTTGGTGGGATGGATGCGGTCGGCATTCTGCATGGTAAATGTTGAATCGCTGCGTTGTTCACGTTGATTGATCATCGTCATTGGCGTATTAAAATCAACAAAACCCCAGTTATTTTCTTTGGCTGTTTTTTGTTGTTCGGCAGCTATAGTCAACATAGCCGTATTCTTTTTTAAAAGCGACCTGACCTTAATTTTCGAGGTTTCATCATAAGGCGATGACGCAATCATGATCTTTTTTATTTCGGGATGTTGTTTTAGTTCAGCTTTGATCAGTTCAAAACTCTGTAAGGATACCTTTACTTTTTGCCCGTAGAGAGAATCGGCCTTATCAGCAGGATAAAACTCATATCCGGTATCATTCATGCCGAAAGTCAAGGTCATTACGGTTGGCTTTTTTGCAAAAACATCAGTATTAAGTCGTTCCAGCATTTGCTTGGATACGTCGCCGCCTATCCCGGCATTAAAGCAATCTATCCGCATATTAGGGAAATGGGTCATGTAGTATAACCAGATGTACGAGTGGTAATGCCCGCCATCCGTTATACTGTTCCCCATAAAAACAACCCTGTCGCCCTGAACAAAAGGTTTAAGTTTTGCCTGAGTATATCCCTTTAAAAACGAGAATAATATGAGGGTAAGAACCAATAATTTCCTGTGCATATCAGTATGGATAGACTTAAATTGTAAATGAGTTATCGCCTGCTTTAAGGAGGTAGGTTTTTGTTTTCCAGATAAATATGCCAGATGTTGTAGCCGGCAGATTAATCTTTATCCGCCACTTACTTTTCTCAAGCTGATAGCTTACTACTACCTTTCCATCAGGGTGCGGAATATCTCCACTCACGTTTGTTAGCGTACCTAAATGAGGTTCTACCTTTATTTTTCTGAAACCCGGTGCATAGCTATCAACCCCTAAAACGGTCCTAAAAAATTCAATATTAGGACTGGCGCCCCAGGCATGGCAATCGGAGCGTACCGTTTGCAGGCTCGAATCCTCGGCCCAGGTAGTAAGGCCCATGGCGATATTTTCGCGCCAAATGTCGAGCCAGTTCATGTAATCGTTGCCCAAACCTGCCTTTATCAATGCCTGGTTCAGGTAATATTTAAAGTAGACGGTGCATTGGGTTAAGCTTTTATCAGTAAGCATTTTATCAGCAATTGCCGGCATATCTGCATCGCTTACCATACCTGTAAGTATAGCTAGTGAGTTTACGTGCTGCGAGTAGCCATTCTTTTCTTTGGTATCGGCATACAGTTTTTTAACCGGATCCCAGTATTTGCGCTGGATGGCGGCTTTCAACTGCGCGGCTCTTTGGTTATAAATAGTGGCATAATCCTGCAGGCCAATCTTTGCCTCCATTTCCGCGGCCCATTGGTAGGCCCAAAGTAACTGCAGATCATAGATGGCCGCGCTGCCATCTGAGCCTTTTACTTGTCCACCTAAATTACCTGCCCAATCAACAAAGGTCCAGTACGGCGTATCTTTTAACGAGCCATCAGGCTGCTGATATTTGCTGAAGAAGTCAAGCACCGCTCTCTCGCCCACCAGTTTATCTTTAATAAACTTGCTATCGTTACGGTACATCCAATAATCGTGCAGCATGCAGATGTACCAGAGCGAAAACGTGGAGATGATCTGTGTGCCCTTGGTTGGATAACAGCTACGCGTAACACCTTCCGCTATGCGCGAATGGTCCATCAGGTTGAGGGCATTGCGGGCGAGGCGGTCATCATTAGTATTGTAATAAGATATCAATGCCTGGATGCGGGTATCTCCGATATATTGTAATTGTTCGTAATAAGGACAGTCGGTATAGGTTTCCCAGGCGTTAAGCCGGGCCGTGCGCCAGCCAATATCCAGTATTTGTTTGATCTCGGCGTTATCCGAATTAAATACCGCCGTCCGTTTAAAGGGGTAAGCGGTGAAAGTGCCGTAAAGATCATTGATAGTGAGCGGATCATTTTGGGTATGCACAATAACCTTGATGTAACGGTAAGTACGAAAGTTTAAAGTGGTGAATGATTGGCCATCGGTACCATTGCCAATCAGGCTGTCTATGCGCCCTATAAAATTCTTTCCCTCCACATCATTACGGTTGCTTTTATGGTTAGTGCCTTTATCATACAATGTTTCGGCGTAGCCTAAGGAGATCCCGGCATCTTTGCCGCCGCTGAAATTCAGAGTTATATAGGCGTTTGTTTCAAAAGTTTGGTCGAGCAATAAGGTGACGGTTGTATTGGCAGGGACAGTTATTGGCTCTTTTTCAGCCGGGAACTTAGCCGGGGCATTAATACCAACCGCGCTGCGCAACTTAAGTATGCGCTGATAGGTCATCTCCCTTGCCGGTAGTGTTGATGGCACTAATGCCCAATCAATTCCCCACGACATGCCTTTCAATGTGCCATCCATTACTTTAGCAGCCATTGGCCAGGCGCTATCGTCATAATTAGTGGCTGTCCAATCGCCTTTTATGGCCAGATTCATATCAACCATTTCGCCTTTGCTGGCCGCGAAAAAGAAGCCCGGGACCGGCTGATGCCCGGCATCGCGGATGCATTTCCAGGTGTTGTTGGTATTCAGTATTTCTTCACTGGAGGAATTTCCTTGTATGATAAATGCCGTGCGTACAGAAATCTGTGCCTCGGGACGGAACTGTGCTTCGTTAAAAACCAAAGCTGCTACTGTATTTTTACCCGCGGTGAGATAAGGTGCAATATCTACTGTTTCATAGTTCCAATAATAGGTATCGCCGCGTGCCGGGCCGAGGGAAACCAACGTGCCGTTTACATATAGCTTATAACGGTTATCTGCCGATACATGGATAAGGAATGAAGCAGGCTTTGCAGCCAGATCAAGACTTTTGCGGAAGTAATATACTCCATATTCAACCCCGGGGTCGAAAGGTGCGGCTATCCAGCCGGAATTCCAGGGGCGACTGGCATCTAAAGCGGCAACAGACTGAGAAAAGGTATTGCCAGCATAAAACAAACTAAAAAAAGTAAGGGTTGCGATGTACAGGTATTTCATTATGGTTGAAGCCTTAATTGAGGCGCATTTTGGTTTATAGAGGGTAAATCTATAAATAAATTTTAAATTATAAAACCGGTTTAGCAAATTAGTTTGTATCGATATAATTGATGCTGCGGCTTGCTATGTTCTAAAGTGAAAATGGCAGGTTAAGGTTATTTTAAAAGGATGGTATCCAATACCATCCTTTTAATTGAGGCGATTATCAGGAATGTAATTGCCTGCCTTGGCTTCATCGGTGTTCTGAAGATAAAAAGCAAGCATTGGTCTTTTACGATTCCTGCCTTGGGGCGGGAAAGGGTGGGTTTAGCAGACTATTTGATGGCTAAACCCCTCCCTGCTACTTCACCACCAACCGCACCCCCCCGTGGGGAGGGAATTAAAAACGAAAATACAATCTTCCGAACACCCACCCATGGTCTTGGCTTTCGAAATAGATTTAGTTAGCAGTCAAGGCTACCGGTGCCAGTTGCCTGGAAGAACCATCAGGCCCGACGGCTATTATATTATCAAAAATAACGTGAGAACCGGGTTTTATCTCTCCTAATGAGGCATGCATCTCCGGACTAAGCTGATTGCCGGATGTAACTTGTATGGATGCTGTTTCGCGCGGGTTGGCAATGATGAGGCTAAAACGGGTTATCCTGAATTTTGCATCAAAATCAAAATTATCCAGCGATGCAAAAATGGCATCCTGTGCTTTTAGCGCCACAGTAGGTACATTTCCGCCTGATCTGCCTGAAAACTTGGCAATAGGGTCGGGTATTCTTTTCGCCCTGAACAATGTACGACTCAGCAGCTCGGTTTTGCCTTTTGTTATTTCAGCCGATACGCTTACGTTAACCGTACCGGGGCTATTTACCTTTACCATGTACTTGCCGTTAGTTCCGCTTAATGAGCCTGCTGATATACCTATCCTGATGTTTCTTGAAGGGATGCCCGGCACTGATACCGACACAGGGTTATCAACGCCGATATAAAATACATTCATCTTATCCGGCGATACTACTGCCGACGGGCGCGACACAATATATTGCTGCTCGGGTGTGATATAAGTTTTAATGGTGCCATCGGTTTGTTTTACATTGATGGTACCACGCCAGCTGTACACGCCTTCACGGGAGGTTGATGCATTATACACACCTTTGCCATCAACAACATTGATGGAGCTACCGCCCACCTGCATAACCGGGCTCGACTTTGAATCATAAGCAGTTAAAAAAAGCTGCGCTGTATAAGGCTGGCCTTGTATAACATAAGAGGTCGGAGCCACTGCAACCGCCTCAAACTTATCAAGGTTTACCACAGCCTGGTCCATTTTGCCGAGGATTTTTTTTACAACCTCTGCTTCCGCATTCATATTATCGGCCTGTATGCGCGATAAAATGGTAAATGTGGCGGTTAACGGCACACCCTCGCCAAAGTTTAACTCCTCCCAGTTGCGTGCATTTACATTACGCTTAACCGGGTCATTGGCATTAAGAGTGAATGATATGTTGCGACTGTCGTCCTTACCAAGCACAGCGAGCAACTGGCTACGCGTATCATTTATTTTTTGCTTTAAGGCCCGGGCCCTTTTTCTATTGATCATTATATCATAACCAATATCAACGTTATCGCGTTCTACCAGGTCGCCGGTTTGGGCATCATAGCCGCGCGTTTGGCTCACCAGTTCGGTTTTTATAGCTTTTATAAAGCCATCCAGTTCACGGCTTATCCTTTGCGCCTCCTTAGCCCTTGCATAAATAGGCCTGGCACGCTCCGGCGATTCCTTTAAACGGGTTTGCTCAAAAGCGGTAAATTGTTGCTGTATTGAATTATCAACGTTATCTGCCGTAGCAGTAAGACTATCGTTTATGGTTTTAAACGCATCTAAAATTGTTTCTGATATATTCAGGGCCAGCATTGCTAATAGTACCAGGTACATAAAGTTTATCATCTTTTGCCTGGTTGTTTCTTTTCCTGCGGAAGCCATCTTCTTATTTGTTAAAATTTGATATTAAACTATATCCCCTGTTTTCAACATAATAATTATAGCCGCGGCTGGTTCATGGCCGATAGCATGTTGGCATAAAATACATTCAGTGCTGAAATATTTTTGGCCAGCTTATTTACTTCGTCCTTAAAGTGTCTGCTATCATCGGCAGAATCATTTAAATTCCGGAGCGTATCGCTTAAGCCTGTATAAAATTGATTGATCTGCCTCAGGTTGGTATCTGCACCCTTTAATTCAGCCTCATAAACCAGGTTTAACTGCGATAAATTAAAGGTGAGCTTTGATACCTGCTGATTATATAATTCAGCATCATTACGATTATTTGCCATGGCAGCCAGTCCTGTCGATGCCCTTTCAAATGCCAGGCCAAGGACATCAAATTTTGAGGCCGCCTGTTTTAGCTTAACCGAAAACTCGTCCGTAGCTAATGAAACATCGGCTATGGTATTTATCTGTTCCATTTTACTGCTGAACTTTTTCAAGCCTTCGCCCAGGTTATTAATAGCCTCTGGGCTTACCTCGGCCTGTGTTAACAGTTTATCAAGCGCAGCTGTATTGCCGGTTATTGGCTGCATATACCTGCTGTTTGGTTTTGGTAGTTCGCCAGTATAATTGGCAGATAGTTCCGGATATACCTTTTCCCATTCCGGATCCTGTGGGGGTGGAAAAAATCCCAGCGTAAAAAATAGTATAGCTTCTACACAAAGGCCCAGGCCTATCATATAGGTACCTGCTATGCCACCCCAGTGATTAATTTTGAACATTGCACCAAGTATAACTATGCTGGCGCCCCATGAGATTGCTACATGAAGCCCATTGAATTTTCTTGTCTTTTTCATGATAATAAATATTAAATGGTTAATCTTTTTTTTTAGAATTTTATATAGAAAGTAGCGGCGGTATTTAAGCCGGGCATAATGCCTTTTAAACCGCTGGTAATCGTATTGGCCTTATTTTCATAGGACGATGTGGGTGCACTGGTTGGCAAAAAGCTGCCAACATCCAGCCTGAGCCTTACATTGCCGAACAAATAGATATCGCCCAGACCAGTACCTATATATGGCCTGTATTTCGACATGGATACTGAATAATCCGGCGTTCGGCCAATGCCTTGCCTGTACAATGTATTATTAAAGTAATAGCCAAAGCCTGTAGTTACAAACCACTTGGTAGCAAACCATTGCGTATTACCATACATAGGCTGCCAGTCGACAAGGGCGTAAACAGCACTGCGATCGACCCGCAGATTGCGGCTATTGTATATAAAGGTTACATCAGGTGTTACATCAAATCCAACCCTTAGGTTAAACGACCGGGCAAAGCTATAGCTGCCCTGTAAGCCTAAACCCTGTACGCCTAACTGCAGTCCAAGGGATGATGTTGGGAACGCACTGTACTCAGGTAATACCTGTGCTTCAGCCTTTCCGCAGCAAAACAATAGTGCCGACATCAAGAGCATCCAAAAAAACTCTTTGATTAATTTTATGCGCATTTTCATTGCTTGTCCTCCTTTTTGTTTGATTGTTGAATAAGATTTTTATCATTTATCCCTTTGGGGTTTTGCCAGATATGCTTCTTCAGCTCAGCAATTTTTTGCTCCAGCTTAATGGCTTCAGGGCTTCCGGGATCCAGCTGATCTGTTTGTGTGCCGCCTGGAGTGAATTCTTTTACCAGGTAAGCGCTGAATTTGTGCTGCATGAATACATCGTCCATGGTAATGTCAAACACGTTTTTATCTGGATCGCTCAGGTCAACCTTAATGAGTGCATAACGCAGCTGTGGAAAATACAGCCAGAAGGCCGGTGCCGTGCTCATATTATCAGGCAGGTTGGCCGATGTGGAGATATTCATCATTGGCGCAATAGCTATAATCCGCGTATCAACACGGCCACGCTGCCTGTCAAAAAATACATCCTCCTCAATCCTGAACTTTTTGATATTGTCGGGATTAAACTCATTCAGCATCATTCTTGATGAGACCTCGTTACCATCCTTATCAAATTTTTGCACCAGCACCGAATCGGCAAAACGCGCTTCGCCCTGCTTTACGGTTATTTTTTTCTTAAAATCGTCCCGCTCATAAGGTGTAAGCTTTCCTTCATTAAGGCCCTGCATTATAGTTTCCATCAGGGAGTGGCCCGGTATAGTTAATATGGTATTAGCTGTATCTGTGAGATCAATGATACGCCATACCCTTGCATACATCCGGACGTTTTCCGAGCGGAGCTTAGGATAAGGGAATGGCCTTGCCTGCCCTGCATTAACCGGTTGCAAGTTAACGTCATATGCCGGCAAGGTATCTGTAAGCGTGCTATCGCTCACACTTACAAATGATTGAGCATAACTAACCTTTATGCTTATGACAATTATTATAATTGCCGCTGTCATTATATTTTTCATAGTGTTATTTTTTAGTGTATTTCCTTGTTTTAACTTGCTCGCCGGTGAGTTCAAAAGCAGCCATAACGCAACGGAAGCCTATGTAGGAATGTACGGCGTCCTGATCCTCATAACTCCGGGTATCTGTGTTCAGCATTTCGCCATTGTCTTTCCACGATCCGCCTCTCACTACCTTGCGCCGCATTAAAGGAGCATCCTTACTGGTGGCATCGTATAGCAATGCCGGGTTAAGGTCGTTTACCAGTTGCGATGCCGAAGGGCTGAAGGCATCCAGCGTCCATTCTGAAACATTACCCGCCATGTTGTATATGCCAAATGCATTGGGTGTGTATGATGTCACCGGCAGGGTAAATGTTGATCCATCGCTGGCATACATACCCTCGCCTTGTTTAAAATTGAGTGAAAGCTGTTCCTTACCTGTTTTTTTATCGATAGTGGTTTTTACCGTACGGTCAATAGTATCATCAGGGTTGTTTTTGGCTTCGGCCGCAAATTCCCATTGGGCTTCGGTAGGCAAACTAAAGCTCAGTTTAAAGTTCCGCAGGTTGGGGTTGTTTTTGATCATCAGCTTAAGCTGCGTTCCGCGCCAGTCGGCATAAGCCCGGGCTTGTTTCCATGATACACCCACCACAGGGTTATACTGGTATATTTTGTTGGTAAAGTAGTTGGCGTCCATAACGGTCATCTGCGCGTTCGGAAAATCTGCCGACCATACAGCTTCATGTGGGTATACTTCAACCGAATCGGCTACATATTCGTTGTTATTTATGCCATCCATCCGTACATAATAAAAGCGGTACTTAAGCAGGGCTGGATTTGGCACCCGGGCTCCGTTGATCATGGTCATCATAGGGGCCAGCTTTTCCTTCACTTCAAGCGGGGCCTTTTTCCAGAGAGGTGATATCTTATTTATTTTGCTCCAGTCTATCAACCGTATCTCCTTGTTGTCGGCACCTACAGTAGCACCGGTTGCGGGCAGAAAGAAAGAATCATCATGCAAATAATCGGTGACGGCAACAGAATCGGCTACCCAGTTTACAAAGGCCTGGTATTGCTTGTTATTAACCTCAGTTTTATCAATAAAAAAGGCGCTAACGCTTACGGTTCTTTCTTCCGACTTATTATCATCGCTAAACATTTTGTACAAAAATGTACCCGATGGAATATATGCCATCCCTTCAGGCGGGATGAGCCGTTTTATAGATACAGCGCGGGTTTTTGGGGTATTGTAAAGATTGCGTTGGCAGGCACTGAGCACTAGCAGCAGTAAGCCTGTCATTTTCAAGAATGATCTCATATTGACTATAGTTATATTAAATTATTTAGTCAAGATGATATCATATATGAGTTTTTAATTAGCAGTGAAACAATGAGTCAAATATGATCGCAGCGGATGTTAAAAAATGTTATTTATCGCTAAACGGATTGATTCTGTCGACCAAGAGTAATTTTGGGAGTATTATTTGACTTTTTCCCGCAATGATATGGCGAAATAATAACCAAAATACCTTAAAATCGGCAAAAAATAAGCTCGAAATATTGTTTTAATACTTCATCGATACAAAAGCACCGTTCATAGATAGATAAAGCATTAAAACATATTAAAAAGCCTTGAAATACCCGATAATATATTGCTTTGTGAGGAGGAGGGCTCTTTATAAGACTACCATAAGTGTTCGGAAGGTTGTATTTTCTGTTTTTTAATTCCCTCCCCACGGGAGGGGTGTGGTTGGATGTGAAGTGGCAGGGAGGGGTTTATACACCAAATAAGCTGTTAAACCCCACCCTTCCCCGCCCCAAGGCAGGAATCGCACAAGGCCGATGCTCCCTCTTTCTTCTTCCAAACACTTGTGATAAGACTACAGGGAATAAAGAGAAGAAAGCAACCTCAAAGAGGCTTTGTACTGAATAGTTATCCTAATTTATTGAGTATTAAACGACAGCCCTTTAGGCTGGTCTTCTGTTTTTGAGGCCCAGGTTGTGCATGGTGCATCCTGTAAGTAGATATCAAGCGTACCGCCTTTTACCAAGGTTTTATAGTTAATATAGTTTTTTGAATAGGTATGCCCGTTCCACTTTACTGCATTAATATATATAGCGCTGCCCGACTGTTTATGCGCTTGGATCAGTAAGGTTTTGCCTCCCGGCAGATTAATTGATACCTGATCAAATATAGGCGAGCATAGCAAATATTCGCCGGATATGGGGTTGAGCGGGTAAAAACCCATAGTGGCAAACATATACCAGGCCGACATTTGCCCGGCATCGTCATTGCCACCAAGGCCGCCGGGGCCATCGCCATATTCGGTAGCTAAAATGGCCCTTACCTGTCTTTGTGTTTTCCAGCAGCTGGCGGTATAATTATACATGAATGGGATCTGGTGCCCCGGTTCATTGCCATGCCAATACTCATTTTTAATAAAGATACTATCGAGCGCGGTTTCGAGCTTTTCACGGCCGCCCATTAACCGGGCAAGGCCGGGGACATCCTGCGGAACGTAAAAAGTATACTGCCGGGGTGTGCCTTCGGTGATGTAAGTCTGCCTAACATCGGGATCAAAAATTTTGGTCCAATCCCCATTTTGCATGCGGCCCCGAACAAAGCCCACCGCCGGATCAAATACATTTTTGTAATTCCCCGCTCTTGTTAGCAATGATCTGTAATCAGCATCATAGCCTAGTTTTTTTGATAATTGCGACAGGGCATAATCATCATAAGCATATTCCATAGTGCGGCTTACCTGCTCCATTTTATGGAAGGCATCTTTAACGCTGTCTTCTAATGGCACATAACCGTATTTTATGTATGATGTTAATGCCCGCCTGCCTTTGCCATCTTTGTAATCCTGCTGGTTTTTGGGCAGATCAAAGGCGTTTTTCCGCATTAAACGATAAGCATCAGAAACATTGGCAGTACTAATGCCTTTTAAATAGGCTGATGTGATGATGGATGTGGTATGATCGCCGATCATTTCAGATGTATAGTTATTCCAGCACGGGAAAATTGGCAGCCATCCACCTTGTTCACCCTTTAATATAAGCGATTGCACCAGATCATTAACCAGCCGGGGGCGGAGTATTTCTAAAAGCGGCACCTGCGCCCGGTAAATATCCCATAATGAAAAATCATCATAATAATTGCCGCCTGTGATCTTTTCTAATTGATAATTACCTGCAAACCGGGGGTAAGTACCATCAACATCATTATATAACCGGGGATGCTGCATGGCATGGTAAAACGAGGTATAAAAAACACGTTTATCAGTTTCGTTCGTGGTAACAACGGTGATCTGTTTTAAAGCCTGCTCCCATATTTGCCTGCATTTTGCTACGGTGCCATCAAAATCCCAGTCGGGTAATTCGGCAGCAAGGTTTTTTCGCGCACCTTGCAGGCTGCTGAAAGAAGTACCCACTTTTACATACAGCTTTTCGCCCTTTTGCATTTTAAAACCTATAAACGCGCCTGTATCTTTTTTTGCGCTGATACTGTCCTTTATAAAAATTTTATCGCCAGCAAATATGCCTTTCGCGGTAAGCGCTTTATCCACCTTAATTACAAAATACCCGTTAAAACCAGCAGATTTCCCCCAGCCCTGGTAGATGCGATGTACAGGATTATAGCCATAGATCTCCCCTTTTTCAGCATCAATTTTAATATAGCCTTCGCCAAAATCGCTGTTGGGTGTAATTAAAAGGTAGAGGCTATCCGCCGCATCTGCGGTAAATTCCATCATGCCGCAACGTGGCGTGGCAGTAACAGCCGCATGTATTTTGTAGGATGAAAGATGGAGACGGTAAACATAAGGAGTTGATTGCTCGTCCTTATGAGTGAATTTGACGGCATAGTTTACTGTCTTCAAACTGCCTGTTATGGGCATTATGGTTACGCTGCCATAATCCTGCATGCATGAGCCGCTTATCCAATGTGAGCCCCTGAACCCGCTGAAAGAGTCATCTTTATAATAATATGGCGGTACACATTTTGATTCCGATGCCTGCGTTTGGGGCGTCCACTGCGTCATGGCAAAGGGGGTACATACCGATGGTATGGTATTGGCAAAGTTTTCCTGCGCCGAGCCTAGTTTTAAGGCTGATGGTGTAGTACTGTTTGCCGTTCCGGATAAAGGATTAACATAGTTAACGAGGGATGGCCCCTGTGCAAATGCCCCTGTAAATATTGCAGATAATACTATTAAAAAAAATACGCGTGTATTTAACATTCTTATTAATCGTAGTTAAGATTAATTATAATAGGCATTCTTATTCTATGCCGTTTATTTAAATCAGCATAGAATAAGAGTTTATGGGTCTAAAATCTCAGTTGGGACAAGCGCTAAATTAGATTCGCTAACCTTATTACCTTAATTAAGGAGGAACCAATCATATAAAAAAACCACTTACCTTATTATGCTGATTTTGCTTATTTTTTCGTTTTCTACTTCAAAAATAATTACCTGTTCCATTTTTTTATCACTACCGTTTCTTCCAAAAATAAATTCATGAACAATGACTTTGTTCTCAAAAATAATTGTGTTTATAATCTCCGCATAAAGCTTTGGGGAATTTTTAAATAAGACTGAATACATTTCCCGGCATTCTTCAAAACCATCAATCAAGATTTTATTATCTGAGAAATTAATTATTTTAATGTCATTATTAAATACAGTCATCATGCTTTCAATATCTCTATTATCGAAGGCCTGCATTTGCTTTTCTATGATTTGTTCTATGGTCATGGTATTAATTTGCTTTTTATAGCTTTTATGTTAGCCATCCATAGCTGTTCGGAATATATCTTTTCTTTCAAATATTGAGTACGGGTGTCACCCTGAGGCACTCGAAGGATTAGCGTAAAGGCCTTTGCCCGCATGCTTCGAGTGCCTCAGCATGACCCCTTTTTAATCTTCCGAACACCTATGGTTAGCCGTCAAAGGTAATACATGACCAGTTAATCCCTTGTCCCAACTGCGATTTTAGAACCAAATTTATAGTTTGACAGTTGCCGGAAGGTATTTCGCAATCAGATCCTCATAATAAGGCTTTAACTCAGATACCACAGGCGTTACCGGGCTTTTTGAATACAGATCATAAGGGTTAAACTTATCTACCCATTTAAACATTTCATGGTCGTGCGCATTAAGCAAATGATCATAAGCATGCTCACGGTGCTGCGAGTAGAACGAGTGGTAGCGGATCATATACAAGGCTGGCTCGGGCAGGTAGTTTTTTGTTAAATGATACAGGTATTCATCATGCCCCCACGACATATGTATATTGTCTAACCCGCAATGATGCGAGTAAACACCATATTGGCTATTGTAACGCTCATCATACTTATCCGGGTTATCAGCGAAAAACTCCGGATAAACGATCTTGTCGGAAAACTTACACCCTACCGGGTATGAATCGCCCACAACGTTCCATTGCGGCTCGCCAAACAGGCAAAGCACCTTACCAAGGTCATGTATAAACCCTGTAAGCACAAACCAGTCCGGGTGACCGTCGGCACGTATAGCCTCGGCAGTTTGCAGCAGGTGTTGTAGCTGGTCGAGCTGCAGGTCAGGATCCGAATCATCTATCAGTGTATTCAGATATTCCATTGCCGTCCACCAGGGCATCTCCTTCTTATCAAACTTCAAAAAATTAGCCTTTTTGGCTAAAACATTGTCATAAGTTTGATATTTATGATTAAGGCGGTAAAACTCACGTACACCGTCTATCTCGGGGCTGTCGTAGTTTCTGAACGCATCTTTTTCTTTGGCTGGCTTGCCTGCTTCAGGATATCTTTTAAGTACATCCTCGTCCCAATCTTCAAGGCTGTGTAAAGGAGACATTTCCTCTTTTGTTAGTTTTGTCATAGCTTTTTGTTGTTAAATGAATTACTCTTTTTATTATCCGTTATATCTTACCAGAAAACTGTATACAATGCCGCCAGGATGCCACAAATAATAACTGCACAGATAGTAAAAGCCGGGGTTACCCTGAACAGTTTAGTATCGATTTGCAGTATTTGTTTATTCTGCTTGCTCCTGCTATCAGCCAGGGTAATCAGCACCATCAAGGCACTAACGATAAAGAAAACCCAGGTCATGCGGTTTAAGAATGGTATAGCGGCTATGTATCCGTCAGTAAGCTGCGGCAAAAATTTAAATAGTATGGAGAGCGGAATGGTTAACACAGCCCCCGTAAGTGCTGCCCCTGAGGTTGTCCGTTTCCAGAAAAAACCAAGTAGAAATATGGCCAGTATGCCAGGCGATATAAAACCTACATACTCCTGTATGAACTGGTAAACCTGGTCGAAACTGCGCAGGGCAGGTGCTATTACTATGGCAATAAGCGATGCTACAATAACCACCCATCTCCCCACATTTACCATGCGTTGCTCCGATGCTTCCTTATTCAAAAATTTCTTATAAATATCAAGTGTGAAAATGGTAGCGATGCTATTGCACTTGCCTGCTAATGAAGCTACTATGGCAGCCGTAAGCGCCGCAAAGGCTAATCCTTTAAGACCGGTTGGCAGCAGGTTCATCAAAACCGGGTAAGCATGGTCTGGTTTCAGGGTGCCTGCGGCATCTGTCATTTCATGGTGATAAAAGCCATGATTGTATAGCACATAAACAGCAATGCCGGGTATTACCACAATAACGGGCACCAGCAATTTTAAAAAGGCGGCGAACATTAACCCGTTGCGGCCCGTTTTCAGATCGGCACCGAGGGCGCGCTGGATGATATATTGGTTACAGCCCCAATAGTTAAGGTTGTTGATCCACAGGCCGCCCGCCAAAACGGCTATCCCCGGCAAGTCATTATAATATTTATGTCCGGGCGGAAAGATCATATGAAAATGGTCACCGGCGTTCTTTTTTAGCAATGGCAGGGCATCAAATACTGTTTTTACACCCAATTTATCTGCTATTAAATGCAATGAAAGATAACAGGTAACCAGGCCGCCCATAATTAAAACAAAAACCTGAATCACATCGGTATAACCAATCACCTTCATACCGCCGAGCGTAATAATGATGGAGAATATGCCCAAAGCCACAATACAGGTGCTGAATGATATGCCGGTGATGGTTTCTATCGCGGCAGCACCTAAAAAGTAAATGGAAGTGAGATTTACAAACACGTATACCAACAGCCAAAAAACAGCCAGAACAGTACTTACCGTATCATTATACCTGTTAGCCAGGAACTGCGGCATGGTATAAATGTGATTTTTAATGTAGATGGGCAGAAAGAACACAGCCACAATAATGAGCGTAGCGGCGGCCATCCATTCATAACTGGCTATGGCCAGGCCCATTGCAAAGCCTGAGCCCGACATGCCTATAAAATGCTCGGCTGAAATATTGGACGCGATGATGGATGCCCCGATGGCCCACCAGGTGAGAGAGCCTTCAGCAAGGAAATAGTCTTTTGTTTTGCTGTGTGCCGATCTTTTATTACGGTACACCCAATACCCATAGCTGGTAACTACAATAAAGTAAATGAAGAAAACGGTATAGTCGTAGCCTGAAAGATGGTTCATTTACTGTGGGTTTTTAATCGGTAATTTAAAGTTGATAAAATTTACAGCGAAATATGATTTATCGCTGCCATTTATTTACGTAATCGTTTACGTAACAATGCTATAACTATTGGTTATTGAACTTGTATATTTTGTTTAGCGCCGCCGGGGATCGTGATATTTTCAGAAACGAAACCACTTACTTTGTTAAGCAGTATCACCGGTTTTGTTTTTACCTGCGGAATATTTAAGCCATTTAAACTAAGCCCGTTTACATCATCGGCAATAAAAGCAGGGCGATAGTCAGTGCCTTTACAGGTGAGTACCATATTTTTAATTTTTATACCATCGGCATGCCTGATGTAAAAGCCCCAGGCAGGTAATTCGCCAAACATGGAGAACTCCGGGTAATCACGTATTTTTTCGGGCACTTTTTCAAGGCTATCTATGCCAAAATTGGCCACCTCTTTTTTTGCGCCTCCGGCATAGTTAATGGTGATATTCTCGAGCGTGATATCCTGCGCCCTGCTGCCGGGAATACCCGTAATTGATGACGGGAAAACATTATGCGGCACACTAACAATTGGCCCTTCTATAGGGTAGCCCGCATCGGGTTTACCCGCCGGTACATCAACTGTTACATTGCCTATATATACCCTGCGCAGCACACCCGCAGGCCGCTTTTGGTTACGATGACCAAGCCTTATTACAATGGCATTGCCGGTATTTTTAGCTACGATGTCGCGTATGTCCACATCCTCCAATACCCCACCGTCAACAGTTTCAATAGCTATAGCCGAGCGGTAGGTATCATATACGCTGATATTCCTGATGGCGATTTTTTTAAAACCTCCTAATGATCCGGTACCCAATTTTACCGCGCTGGCACTTGAGCGCACCCTGCAATTTGCCACGTAAACATTTTCGCAGGCACCATCAGGATCTTCTGATTTAAGGCAGATGCCATCGTCGGCAGCATTAAAAAAGCTGTTGGTGAGCTTTACATTTTTGCAATCCACAATATCTATCCCGTCGTTATTCCAGTAAGTAACATTCTCTACTTTCATGCTGTCAATCACCATGTTTGTGCAGTTTTTGTAATTCTGTGTCCAGCATAAACCGTTTTTAATGGTGATGTTTTTGAGCTGGATGTCATCACAGTTTTTAAATTCGATAAGCTTGGGGCGGTTGTCTTCGGTCGGCCTCATCTGATGCCATGGGTTGGGCTTGCGCCATTCCGTATCCTGTAAAGTACCGGCATTTAAGCGGCGGTAAATATCCTTTAACAGGCTATCTCCCTGCCCATCAATAGTACCGTGCCCGGTTATGGCGATATGGTGTTGATGGTTAGCTATAATTAGTGGAGAAGCCTTGCCATCACCATAATCAGTACGGATGGTACTTCCCAATAAGAACGCGTCCTTATCCAGGTGCAATTCAATATTTGATTGGATGGTGATCACCCCGGTAACAAACTTCCCGGCAGGAACTAAAACCCGACCGCCGCCATTTGCTGATGCTTCATCAATAGCTTTTTGAATAGCCGCGGTGTTATTGGTTTTGCCATCGGCTATGGCTCCATAATTTTTAATATTATAGGTTTTTACTTGTGCCGATGCTGTTATGCCGATAAAGACGGATAACAAAACGGCAAGGGCTGTTTTGGAAATATATTTCATAGAAGTAGGTATAATTGGCTAAACTTTTAAAAACAATTTATTGCGGTACAAGATGTATAAAAACACGAGTTGTACCAGGGTAACGCTTACTGCAGTCCACACGGCTTGCCATGCTACCGGGGTTAAGTGAACGAGGCCGCCTAACAAAAATCCGGCAGTATGACCGAAATCAACCAGGCCTTCTGAACACAGGTATATCAATATAGAATTGGTCCCTATCCACACAAAGGGGATGGCCCATTTCTTAAACCCGGCTACATCAATAACCAGGTAAAATACCGATAAAAAGATGAGGCTCCAGCCGCCCACATATAACACAAATGAGCTTGACCATAAGCGTTTATTAATAGGGAAATTCAAATCCCATAATGAACCAATTGCAATTAACACCAAGCCTGCACCAAACAGCAGCAGGCCCTTTTTGTACATCGGCCAGCGTGGTGATTGCCACTTTAAAAAACTGCCTGTAAACACACCCAGCAATGCTGTACCTATAGCGGGTATGGTTGAAAGTATTCCCTCCGGGTCATGTATTTTATCGTGGAGACGACCGGGCAATAGCAACCTGTCAATATATGATTCGAGTGAACCCTGCATGGTTAACACACCTGCTCCATAGCCCGGCACGGGGATAAATAACATGGCTGCCCAATAGCCTATGAGGATACCGCCAAGCCATAGTATTTGCCCGCGCAGGTTAAAATTGAGGTAGATGAGACCGGCAAAAAACCAGGCCAGGCCTATCCTTCCTAATACGCTGGCAAAGCGCGTGTTTTCATACCCGTTGAATTTTAGCGCACCGTTTACCACCATGCCCAGCAGTATAAGTATCAGTGTGCGCCGCAACATGGATAGATAAATGCCCCGCTTGGTTTTTGATGGCAATTGATCAGCTGACTCCACTCCTGCTTTACCCATTTTATTACTCATGGAGTAAGGCATAGATACCCCGGCGATGAACAGGAACAGCGGGAAAATCATATCATAAAAAGTGATGCCGTTCCATTCCGTATGGTGCAATTGGCCCGAGAACCATAGCAGCACAGGCCATTGCGTAACTTTTGCCAGCGTATGGATGATCTGCTCGCCACTCATGATCCAGAACATATCAAACCCGCGAAGGGCATCAAGCGATACCAATCGTTTAGGGGTTTGTGTTATAGCGGGTGTTGTCATTTAATATTATTGGTTATTAGTAGGCAACGCCTATTATTTTACGGTATTTGTTATAAATAGCATTTGCCTGTACTATGCTGCTACCGGTGGTTTGTAAAGGATAACTTTTATGACTGTTTACCCACTGCCATTCCCATTGGCTTATCGATTTGCCAAAACCTTTTATGTCAGCCTCCTTGCCTTGCTGCAGCGCGTTATCCAGCAAAGCAAAGAACTTTTCCCAGCGGGCTTTATAGAAATCGTTGAGCAAGCCGCTCCATTGCCTGCATGAGTACTCGTGCAGCGGACTATTTACATCGCCCCAAAGGGTGATTAGATCACGGGCATTGCGTTCATACAGGTCCTTCTCGGCTATGGTACTGCCTTGTTTACGGGCATCAGCCAGCCACGGGCCAAGCAGGAAATCTTTACGGGTTGCTAAAAGTGCATCCATATCACTAATAAGTTGCAGGTATTGCCTGCTGTATTTTCTAAAATCGGCTATATTTTTTTGGCGATAGGCATTTACCCATTTGCTTTGCAACGGCAATGCATAATTGGCAAGTGCCTGGCGACTTACATCGACCAGATCGTACCTGAAACCATCGCTATTGCTGCAGTTTGGGATAGCTTTCATCATCGCATCCCAGGCAGGTAAAAATTCCTTTGGTTTATAGTTAAGCGTAGTGTGCGTCCAAACAGTATTTGAATCGAGCGTTGGCCTGCCGGTGATGATGGACTCGGAGCCATCCCTTATATTGCCCCCGCCATTGTAAACAGTGGCGCGCATTACTTTCCAGGCTTGTTGTGTGTATTTATTAATATGGCCATAGCGGTTAAGCTGGTATTGTTTTATCCATTCATCAAGGTTGATGGGCTCGCTCTGCCATGTATTGCTGGTCATGAGCTCGTAAAGCACCGGGTTCTGCTCAATAGCCTCCATTGTTAGGCCTATACCTTCCAGTTGTTTTGATGCCGGGTCTTTCAACGCTGCAGCCGGACCATTGGCCACCGCATCCATCCTGCCATAAAGTACAATATTGCCGCCAAAGTTGTGTAGCATATTCCAGATCCATGGTTTGCCGTAAAAAGCATCGGTGCGTTTCCATACCGGTTCAATTTCAGCGGCAAGGTCAAGGATGATCATGTGTTCATTAGGTACGGCATCCAGCAGTGCTTTAATCTGCGGAGCTTTCCAAAATTTTCTGTCGTTATAAAACAACCAACCCTGCATTACCCAGGTTGCCTTTGGATCGGCATTGCTCATGGCCTGGTATACCCGTGCGCTTAATGCCGAAAGGTAGGTAGTATCGTTGGTTGGCGGTTCGTTTTCGTTAAAGGTATCGGCAGAATATAGATGATCCGTGCCATAAAGTTTTGTTTGTGTTTCAATAAACTTGCGGCCTATTTCGGCAAAAAGCGGATCCTCGGTATCTAATATATAAGTATCGGCAAAGCCGTTGTTCCAGTTAATTTTTTTAAGTTTTGATGCCGGATAATGTTTTTGGAACGATGGCGGAACATGCCCGGTGAATGATTGCAAAATAGGTTTCATACCCAAATCACGTTCGCTGCGCAATATTTTTTGTTGCAGATCACGATGACTTTGCATCCAGCTTATGGGTAGCGGGCCGCCCCAGCCATCCAAATTACCCATCCAGAACCAGGAGAAATAAGCCGGACCGCAAAAAAAGTCTTTCAGATCAGCATCAGAAAAACCCATGCTTTTATAAACTTCGTACCAGGTATATTCCTGACCGGTTAATGCCAGCGGCATGTTTACCCCGTGCAGGGCCATCCAGTCGATCTCTTTTTGCCACCTGTCCCAGCCCCACCAGCTCATACTGTAATTAAAGGTGCAGTAATTGAGGTAATAGCGATAATTATACGGAGTTGCTTTATGGATCTTTTGTGCAACAACCGGTAATACCTTAGGTAAATTAAGGTTGGTACCATTCCAGGTTACCTGGCAATGGCAATATTGGGTAAGGTAATAGTACAGTGCCGAAGCCACCGAAACGCCATTACTGCCCCTTAATATAATTTTATTGTTTTTGCTTTCAATTTCAAACGCATCTTTAGCTTCCGGGGCAAGTGGCTCAACCACAAATGCCGATGACCGTTGCGGTAGTACCCTTTTAATAAGCGCATAAGATGCAGGAATATTAACCTGAGCCGAAACGTTGGTATTAACTGCAAAAATTGCAAACAAAACACCGGTGATGAATTTTAAACAGTGTGTATTTTTTTTCATAAACAGAAGATATAAAACAGGTAATAATTGAATTGATATTACGCTATTAAATATCAGTAAAAAAAATAGAATATGGGCCGAAGCCCACATTCTAAACCTACAACTTATCCAATTTATATTTATTAATAACCGGGGTTTTGCACCAGTTTGCTATTTAACTGCAACTCAGGCGTTGGTACGGGGAAGATACGGTGATTGGGGTCTGCATCTGTTTTTATACCCCATGCATTTTCATACATTCCGTATCTGATCAAATCATTCCTGCGCCAGCCTTCATCAGCAAATTCTCTTGCGCGTTCTTCAAGCAGGGTTGTTAATGTTACGGATGTAAAAGCAGCAGCCTTTGCACGTGAACGCACCTGATTAACTAATGACAGTGGAGAATCGCCATTGGTAGCAGTTGCACCACGCAATATTGCTTCACCTTTTTCCAATAAAACATCAGCATACCTGAAAAGCGGTACATCATTACCCTGAGCACGTGTAGGTGCAAGGCTATCCGGATAGAATTTGTTATTACGGTAACCTTCCTCATTAGCCAGCTCATCGTTACCAACATCATACAATGATGGTTGCCTGAAAACGATGTTCGGCGTAAACTCTAACTGGTGTACTACAGTGCCGCTAGGGTCAGAGCCGGTATAGCTGGCATCAAGGCCAATATTTGTAGTTGTTATAGTAATAGGGGTACCATCATTGTAATATTGTTTTCCGGTAAGATATTGGGCATTACGGATATCATTAGGGTCATTAAAATAAGCGTAATACTGCGGATAGGTATATACCGGCCCATCAGGAGCATAAGGCATATCATATTTCTTTTGCAGGGCCGGGTGTAAAGTCCAGCGGGCATAGTACATATATGGGGCATGCACGCCATCATAAGGTATGGCAAATATAAAGTCCTTTATTTGCGGGCCGTTACTAGGCTTAAACATTCCTAAATAATCGGCATCTAAACCATACTGTGCACCTTGTATAATGTTATCGCACATGGTAACACAATCCTGGTAGCGGGAGGTGCCTATGTAATACTGGGCATTCAGGTACATTTTTGCTAATATGGCATAAGCCAGGTACTTGGTAGGCCTGCCATAAGTTGAAATCCCTACCGTACTGCTCAGATTCGGGATCTGGGCCAATAATTCGCTTTCAATAAAAGCAAAAATCTTTGCCCTTGATTGAGTCCCTAAATTGGTAGTATCGCCAAATGTTGTGGATATAGGCACATTACCAAAGTTATCCATCATGAAATAGTATGAGAGGGCCCGCATTGTCTTTATCTCGGCAATTGTTTGGGTTTTACTGGCACTGGCAGGCACTGAATTAAACAGCGATAAAACCTGGTTACAGGTACTGATGGTTGTAAATCCCCAGCTCCATAGTGTTTCAAGGTTGCCGTTATCAGCAGTATAGGTATGAAGGCTGAGCTGTGAATAGATGGCCCCATCATACCAGTTACCGCCACGGGCTACCAGTGTTTCCATATCGGTACTTAAATTTTCAACCAGCCACCATTGCCTGCCAGGTGCATCGGCCGCAAATGCAGTATAAATAGGCCCTGTAGCAGCTACAAACTGCGCCGGTGTGGTAGGGAAGTTAGCCGGCGTAAGTGTAGAAACCGGGGTTACATTAAGTTTTGTACAGCCCGACAAGTAAACTGCTGCCGTACTCAGAGCAACAAGGCTCAGAAATATATATAGTTTAAAACGTTTCATCTTAATTGATTTTTAGGTTAATTATAAGTCTACTTGTAAGCCGGCAAGGAATGTGCGCGTTTTCGGATAATAATTATTGGCATCAACACCAATAAATTGCCCGCTTGCCTGATTGTTAAGACTCAGATTCAATTCCGGATCAACACCTTTGTATTTGGTAATTATAAACACATTGGTGGCCGTTGTATAAATACGGATACCATGTATATAATTGCCCGGCACTTTAAATTTGTATGATAGTGTTGCATTACTCAACCTAACAAACGTTCCGCTTTCCAAATAACGTGTAGAGTATAAGTTAGCATTTACATCGGTAACAGGTTCACTTAAAGTAATTACCGGCACGTTATGCGTAGTGGCTGAATAAGGGGTATTAAAGTCTGCCAGCGAAGCATCCATTATCTTATTCCCTCCCTGACCGCGGAAGAAGAAGTTTAAGCTGAACTTTTTATAAGTAAGTGTATTTCCCCAACCGAATATGTAAGTTGGCTGCGCGTTACCAGCATAAGTACGATCGGTACTGGTTGGCGTAGTGGTTGGTTTACCATCGGCTCCCATATAGGTAGATACACCGTTAACCAGGCCGATATATTTCAACGTGTAAAATTCGCCAAGTGGATAACCTGCCTGTATAATTGAAACTGTGGTGCCGCTTTGGCCCGGCCCTTCGGGATCACCGGCATAAATTTTTGATATATCATTACCCAGCGAGGTGATCATGTTTTTATTAAAGGATATGTTTCCATAGCTATCCCATGTAAAATCTCTCGATTTTATTGGAGTACCGTTCAAGCCAATTTCAATACCCTTATTGTCCATGCTACCAACATTAGCTGTTAAAGTACTCACTAAATAAGTAACTGTTGAAACGGGGACAGAATAGATCATGTTAGTGGTCTTTTTATCGTACACATCAACAGTACCACTTAAGCGGCCTTTCAACAATGAGAAGTCAACACCTAAGTTCAGTGTCGCGGTAGTTTCCCACTTCAAATTTGGATTCGGATTTTGGGTAGGGCCAATAGCGCCTATCCAGTTGCCATTATAATAAAATGAACCGGTAGTACCATATTGGGTTAAAGGTGTATAAGCATCAAAACCGAGTGAGTTACCTGTTTTACCATAACCTACACGCAGTTTAAGGTCATCAAACAGGTTTTGATCCTTCATGAAGGATTCATCAATAATCCGCCATGCGCCTGATACTGCCGGGAAATAACCCCATTGATTATTAGCGCCAAATGCATTTGAACCATCACGACGAATAGATGCCTGGAATATATATTTGCCCTCATAGCTATAATTTATACGAGAATAGAAGGAGATCAAACGCAATGTTTCATCCGAGAAACTCCCATAATTAGGAACATAACCCGCAGGTGCTGTACCTAAAGCAAGGTTATGATAACTGGTGGCATCAGAAACAAAGTTTTCGTTGCTTGATTGAAAGCCGTTACCTGTTTCAGTTTGATCGAAGGAGTAACCAAACAGGACTTTAAAGTCGTGCTTGCCACTCCATTTATGCGCATAGCTCAGGTAGTTTTCAAATAGTTTTTTGGTATCCTCATCCTGCGAGCGGGTAGCTACACCTCCCAGATTCTGGGCCAGCTCTGATGCTGAATTAAGGTAAACATTACCTGTTGTGTTCCTATCCTGATAAGCTAAATTTAAGTTATATAATACGCCAAAAGGTAATTGCAATTCGGCTTTGGCATTAGCCAGTAAAAGGTTAACTTTTTGATTGTAGGTATTAGTTTCCAGCAAACCTAAGGGGTTATAGCCTAATACTAAAGTAGGATCGTTATAAAAACTACCATCGGCATTGTAAACGGCACGGGTTGGAAGCGCTTGCACAGCAGCCCTGAAAACGTTAGGGTTAGCGCCATTTGCACTGTATAACGGAATATCATTAACGATAAGATCCTGATTGGTTATGGAGTTGCTTAAAGAGAAATCTAATTTCAATTTATCATTTAAGGCTTTGTGTGATACATTTAACCTTCCGATAAACCTGTTTAAACCGCTGGTTTTAACTATACCCTGATCTTCAAGATAGTTAATACTACCGCCAAATACGGTCTTATCGGTACCACCGCCAAATGACAGGTTATGATTTTGAGAAAATCCGCTGCTGCGCTCAATTTCATCTTCCCAGTTAGTAGTACCGTTATCATTAGCCGGAGTAAGGCTTTGGCCAGTTTTTGCTAAAAATGCCTTTAATTGAGAAGCAGTTGCCACCTGGAACTGGTTAGCTATTTTCTCGATACCTGCATAGGCATTATAGGTTAAATATGACTGCCCGGCTTTGCCTTTTTTTGTGGTAACGATAATAACCCCGTTAGTAGCCCTGCTACCATAAATTGCCGCTGCCGAAGCATCTTTTAAAACATCGATAGAAACAATGTCTGACGGTGCAACAAGGCTAAAATCAGCATCAGGCACACCATCAATAACATAGAACGGTGATGATGCCGCCCCGGTACGCAAAGTTGAAGGCCCTCTTAAGGTTACCGTTGCTGTTCCGTTAGGGTTACCATCATTTGTGATGTTAAGGCCCGCTACTTTACCTTCCAGCAGGTCGGCTGGTGTGGCCACTACACCCGTATTAAAGTTTTCTGCTTTAACGGTTGTAATTGCGCTTGTCAGTTCTTTTTTAGTTGTGGTGCCGTAACCTATTACCACCACATCATTAAGGGTTTTCTGACCTTCAGTAAGCGTTACATTAACCGGGCCGTCATTCCCTACAGTTGCTTCTATTGATTGATAGCCAATAAAACGAAACTGCAATACGCTCCCTTTTGCAGCGTCAATAGAAAATTTCCCGGCAACATCAGTTGATGTTGATTTGTTTGTACCCTTTACCTGTATGGTTACACCTGGCAGCGGGCTGCCTTGTGCATCTTTTACAGTGCCTTTAACAACGCCGGTTTGCGCCAGGGCATTGCTAAAGCAAAAGAGCAGTAACACGGACAAGATTCCGAAGAGATATCTTGCCATGAATAGTTTGTGTCTAATTGTTATCATATTGGTTAATTTAATTGGTGACTTTTTTGTATCCTTAATTATAAGCTAAATGCAATATATCATTTAACATTTATAACTGTTTAATAAACATTTATAAATGAGCTATTATTTATAATTGGCAGCAATTGTATTACTAAATACACGTTTCAGATAAACTAAATATCATTTAAAAACTCGCTTTTTTGTGACATTTAAATTACAAGATTATCTAAAAGTGAAAATTTTTGAAATCGCTTTTATCAATTTCACCGTATTTATTTACGTAAACGTTTACGGAATAATAGTATATTACACACTAATAAACCAATAATATAATACCTGTAAAATGGGGGAAATAAACATAAAAAAACTTGCTTGCGAGCTGAATTTATCGGCGGCAACTGTTTCAAGGGCGCTGCGCGATAGTCATGAGATCAGCAGTGAAACCAAGGCCAGGGTACTTGAAATGGCCAAAAAACTTAACTATGAACCCAATCCGTTTGCCAGCAACCTGCGGGGGCAAAAAAGTAAAACAATTGCAGTAATAGTACCCGAGATTGCCAATAACTTTTTTTCACTGGCTATTAACGGTATTGAAGAAGTGGCACGTGAGCGGGACTATCATGTATTGATTTACCAAACGCACGAGAGCAGCGCAATTGAAACATCTTTTCTTAACCGCCTTTTAAGCGGGCGCGTTGATGGCGTTTTAATATCCCTTGCCTGTGAAAATGTAGATAAAGAGCATTTTAAAAAGATAAGCAACCAGCTACCAGTAGTTTTTTTTGACCGGGTGCATGATGATATTGAAGGGGTAAAAATTACTACCGACGATTATGAAAGCGCCTATAATGCCGTACAACATCTTATTGAAAACGGCTGTAAAAAAATAGGGTATTTATTAGCCCTTAACGCTTTATCAACCGGCAAAAAGCGGCTGCAAGGTTACCTTGATGCCTTAAAAGACAATAATTTTCCGGATGACGGGAATTTAATTATGAAAAATGGTGCAAACAATGATGAAAACTACGCGCTTATCAAAAATTTTATTGTTGAACAAAAACCCGATGGCATATTATCTTCTATTGAGGAACTTGCCATGCCTTGTTATTATGCCTGTAAAGAACTGAACTTAAGTATACCTGCTGATTTAAAACTCATTAGCTTTTCAAACCTTGCTCATGCCCAACTGCTTAACCCATCGCTTACTACCATTAACCAGCCTGCTTTTGAAATAGGCGTGGAAGCAGCAGGCATTTTATTCAAAATATTTAATAAACGATGGTACGAGCCTAATCAAACCATTATTCTCAAATCTAATCTAATAAAAAGAGAATCAACAAGGGCAATCGCTTAAAAAGAGATACAAAGAAAAAAGCCCAAACAGCAAGAACGCCAATTAAATTAATTGGCGTTCTTGCTGTTTAATGGCAAAAAGTATATGCCCTAAATAATTCTTAAGGTACTCTTGTAACATCCAGCATACTAATGGTAATGATATAAGTACCTGTTGTTTCATAAAAATAAGTGGTAAAGGTAGTATTGGCATTCAAACCGTCAGCAGTATGTGTGCCGGCTATCGTATAATAGCTTAAGGCATAGCCAGCCCATGAGTAAGCACTTACTGTTTGGAACACAGGAAACTGCGGCACACCACCCGGATAGCCGTATTCAATAGAGGTATCTGTTTTCATCTCCGGATAGTACGGGTCCCAGTTCTTCCAGGTCGGGCGTGCAGGCCTGGCGTAAACCTCTCCGTTTGCAGGGTTAAAGGTTTTTCCGTTCTTATCTTTCCATACAAATATGAATTTATTGGGGCCAGTGGCTATATGGGTTATTGTTACAGGCATGTTTGAAACAGAGGCAGTAATAAAATTGATAAATTTATCATCGGAGTGGCTATAAGCAGTGTAACCTAAGCTATCGGCAGTTTCAGGAACCACATTAATCACACAGGCATTTTTAAGAGTTTTGGTACCGCGGATATTTGATGCCTGCACATCAATAATATAGCTGCCGATAGGCACATTACTGGTGCCCTGGGTAAACTGTAGTCTACCGCCAACGGGGTTTACGCTGAAAGGCGCAAGCAAGCTGTCTTTCAGTTTAAGGTTTAACAGGGTCAGTGTGGAGTCGTCAGAAGTTATGGCGCTTTTATACACTTTTACCGTATCCTTTTTCAGGAGCGTGCCGCTGGCATCTTTACCCGTAGCCAGATCACGAACAGCTAATAATTTTACGCTTATAGGCGTAGTTGAACCATCGGCAACCAAACCATTGGAAACCGTGGTTATACCCTGACTAACGGTAAACGGGTTAAGGCTGTAATACATGTTATTACTAATAAAGCCCACCGGTGTTTTTGAACACCCGGCCAGCAAAACTATTGTTGCCCCGCAACATACCAGTAATGCTATCAGGAAGTTTTTGATTGTAACCATTTGTTGAATGTTTTTATAATTAGGTTAAACTATAGTTTGTTTAATGTGGCATTATTAACCAATACATGCAGCGTAGTGCCTGAGCTGGTTTTTATACCCGTTGTTTGGCAGGGGATCACTATATCCACAGAGTCTGTTGCTGAAATGCCTGATGACCCATCTACCGCGCCGTTTACTTTTACATAATCAAGGGTATTGTAGGGAAATGCCACATTAGCACCGTCAAGGTAAACCACCTGGTTGGCTGCTGTATATTTTATAGCACTTTTTACTCCTGCATCATTGGTATAAGGCACCTCAACAAGTGTTGCCTGGCTCAGGTTTATGGTTTGCCTGAACATATACTGCCTGAACAGATTTTGAGTAACGGAATCTTCCAGCTGGCTCAAACTGTCGATCTTTAAATTGGTGATCAATAAACGCAACGACATATCGGTAAAAGCGAAAAAAGTTTTTGCATTATTTATGGAGTCCTTCAAATTAAAATGGTCTGCAAGCATCAATACGGTATCAAACTGATGGTATTTATTATTTTTTAAATAATCATAGGTTGATAATGGGGTATTCGGATTTTCCAAGCCTCCATCGGTAAGGTATTTATCTTTTTTACAGCTAATGACAGCCAGCGGGATAAGCATCAGCAGTGAAAGCTTTATAAGGAGTTTATTTATCTTTTTCATATCGTTATCTTTTAATATCCCTGTTAGTTAACTTTTCCTACCCAGAAGGAAGTTTGAGCAAGTTTCGGGTTCAGTGTAAACAATGATGGGTCAATTGGCCAGTAGTATTTTCCCGCGGCAAACTCGGCGGTGCTTATTCCGTCAAACTGCTGTTCGTGATTAAGGCGCTCCAGCCTAACCAGGTCGTAAAATCTACTACCTTCTAAAAACAATTCACGACCGCGCTCATCAGTTACTGTTTGCAGTGTGTTGGCGCCGGTAACACCGGTAAGCGGAGCGGCATTTCTGTTCGTGCGAATAGTATTAACTATGGTTAAGGCACCGGCATAATCAGGAGCCGATTTAGCACATAGCGCTTCGGCTTTTAAAAGCATAATATCAGCCAGCCTGAATATGACCATGTTATTTAAGGATACCTGGTAAGTGGCGTTATTATTTACATTTTGTATGTTGGTATACTTTGTACACATGTAAATATTTGTACTACCACTGGATACTCGTATAAAACAATTTTTATATCGCACATCATTGGTATCTGAATACAGTGTTGTTACCAATGTGTTATTTATCTCCCATATAGGTAAGCCTGTAAAACCGGTAATGTATGGAGCTGTAAGCGTTAAGCCCGACAATGAATAAGGTGCATTTGCTATAGTACTTTCTGAAACGGTGTTCTGCGCGATCTCAAATATGCTTTCTGATGATTGCCCTTTATAGATACTGGTAAATGTTGACGGGCTTGTTAAAGTATAATTACCCGAGTTTATTACCTGGTCGCAGGCTGCATTGCACTGGTCATATTTTCCCTGCCATGCGTAAACATGAGCCAGCAGCGCGTAAGCAACACCTTTGTCGGCACGGTAATTCCTGTCGGCTGATCCTTCGTTAATAGCCGGCAGGTATTTAATGGCTATGTTAATATCTGATATTACATGATTTAGAATAGTATCCTGCGGAGATTTGGCAATTTGCGCGGTAGTAGTAGCATCAGTATTACTTAAAACCAACGGAACTGAACCCCATATACGGCACATATTAAAATACATGTATGCCCTTGTAAAGTAGGCTTCGCCCAGATATTTGTTTTTCTCGGCAGTTTGGTCGGCTGTTGAGGTACCGGTAAAGTCAGTAACCGGCATTGCCGAAATAAAACTAAGGCACCTGTTGCTTTGCGCTATAGCTGTATAATAGTTGGTGAATAACCTTAACTTCAGCATTGGGTCATCAATATTCACCACGGGGTCAACAGCTACACCCCAGTTAAACGTATATACGTTTTGCCATGAAGCATTCTGAGATAAGGAAAACTCATTTGTAGGCAAATCGCCATAACCGTATACGGCTAAGGATGTGTTAAAGGCTGATCTGATCAACCCATAAATTGAGGCGACTGCAGAGTTGGCATCGCCATCGGATTGCCAGCTGGTTTCATCGGTTGAAGTGCTGACAGGCTGCTGATCCAGAAACTTTTTACAGGATGCGAATAACAGGGAAATCAGTGCCAGTGATAGTATAATATGTTTAGCTTTCATTTTTCTTTTAGTTTAATGTTCTATAAAAAAGAAACTTGCTTTTTAAAGATGTTTGGTAGTTTTTAATACTGATTAAAAATCAATGTTTACGCCAAGTGTAAATTTTGCGGCTGTTGGATACACCACATTAACCAAACCTGTTGTAGGATCAGCTAATTCAGGATCGGCCAGGTCTTTTGATTTTTTCCACATCCACAGGTTTTCACCCATCAGGTAAACATTCAGCCTTTTCATACCCAAATGCTCTATCCAGCGGGTAGGCAAGTCATAGCCTAACGATGCGTTCTTCAGCTTAATAAAGTCGCCGCTTTCAACAAAGTAATCGGTACTGATATCCCATGGGTCGGTACCTGTATAGGTTGGGTATACCAAACGGGCATATTTAGATACATCACCCGGTACCTGCCAGAAATCGCTAAGTGAACCTGTTAGGGCAGAAACGCCTGCCAGGGCTCCCCAGCTTCCTACCCCCTTAGTACTGTTAAGCGCATCTGAGAAACCTCCGTTTAATACCTTACGCCCAAACATATAAGAGAAGAAGAAACTGAAGGTAAATCTCTTATAGCTAAAGTTACTCCCCAGGCCACCTGTCAACTTTGGATTGGGGTTGCCATAATCAACCTTATCATCATTGGTGATGTTATAATCGCCATTCATGTCAATATATCTCGGGTCGCCAGCTTGCAGTGTAACACCATTAAAGGTTTCCTTTTTACCTGTAGTTGGATCGGTTGGAACCTGTGCGTTGGTGGCATATACCCCATTTGTTCGCCAAACTTTATAATTAAACAAAGGTTCGCCAAGGGTGAGTGATTGCTGCAGAAACGATGGACCAAAGAAGAAGTCCCTGTCGCCATCAGGCAGTTTAGTTACAAAGTTGTTATTGTAGGAGATATTAAAATTAAAGTTCCATTTAAAGGCTGATTTATTGCCGAGCACATTAATATTTGTGGCAAACTCAAGCCCGCGGTTGCGCACATTTACATAGTTGCCTGAGTAATACTCATAGCCGCTATACACCTGCGCAGGGATATCAGAGAAGAATATATTATCAGCATCTTTCTGGTACCAGTCAACAGTAAAGCTAACACGGTTATCAAATAGCTCTATATCGGCACCTACATCAGTCTGCGGATCTCTTTCCCACCTAACCGTACTACTTGCTTTAACACCCGTATTAAAGAAATTGTTACCATATGGAAAAGGAGAATCAACTGTAGTACCGTTGTACGTAGACGGAATACCGCCCAGTGTGGCATTTTGGTTAACCGTTCCGTT
Source organism: Mucilaginibacter mallensis (assembly GCF_900105165.1). Lineage (NCBI taxonomy): Bacteria > Pseudomonadati > Bacteroidota > Sphingobacteriia > Sphingobacteriales > Sphingobacteriaceae > Mucilaginibacter > Mucilaginibacter mallensis. Next base: position 717,912 of record NZ_LT629740.1, on the reverse strand, counting down.
TGTACCATAAAGGTAGCTGGCATCATTATACAGAGATTGATACTTGGCATACCAGGTACCCGGGTCCTTACCATCAATACCATAACTTGCACGGATCTTGAAAAAGCTAACTACTTTTTTAATTGGCTCAAAGAAATGTTCATCGGAGGCTATCCAGCCAGCAGAGAAGGCGGGGAAGGTGCCCCAACGGTACTCTGGACTATAAATTGAACTTGCGTCACGCCGAACACTCGCCATAAAAAGATATTTATCATCAAAGTCATAGTTAACGCGGGCGTAATATGATTCTGTTGTCTTTCTGGCGTATGAGGTACTTGCATTTAAATTAATACCTGCCGGAACGGTCTGCACTGTATAAATACCTGATATACTAATACCGGCGGCAGATGAAGATGATGAATACTGCTCGTTACTGTATAGTGATGTACCGCCAACTACACTGAAATGGTGTTTTTTGATACGTTTATCATATTGAACAAAATTTTCAAATGACCAGGCCGGACTGCGGTTATCGTTTTCATAAGCGGTGTTAAGCGTACCGTTAATAGCCTGCGGAACATAATAACCATAATCGTCAGTATAATTATTAGCGCCAAATGTGCTGTGAAAAGTTAAGTTATGAGCCAATGTATCGGTCACCTGCACAGATCCGTTTATCGCGAAGACCTTATCATTATCATAATAATGTGTTTTCCCGCTATAAACACTGGTTTGGGTAGGACTTAGCTGCAACAGAGAGCTTGGCAACTGCCCTATACTGGTAAACAAGAATGCGTTTGAACCCCCAACCCCATGATTTGAGGTTTGAGAACTCATCATCAGGTCGGTTGTGATATTTAATCCCTTTATAGGGTTAATGTTCAGTGTAATATGCGGCGACAGTTTCTGTAAACTATAGCCGTTTATAATCCCCTGCTCATTATAATGGTTAAATGACAAGCGGTATGAAGTAGTACCCGAAAAACCAGCTATACTTACGTCCTGGCTATTTACTATCGCGCTGCTGCGTACCAGCAGGCCTTGCCAGTCAACATCATTATTAAATGCTGAATTTAAACTATCGGTTAGCGCTGCTGGTATCAGCCCTTGCTCAATACTATTATAAGGAAGTTGACTCTCTAATAATTTAAGCTTTAATGCCCTTTCGGCCGCACCGGTAGTTACATTTATAAAGTTTGGAGCAGTAGTGATACCTGTATAGGCAGATAATGTTACCTGAGGTTTTCCACGCTTGGCACTTTTTGTTTTTACGATAATAACACCATTACCACCCCTGGCACCATATATAGCTGCTGCTGATGCATCCTTCAGTACATCGATGGATTCAATGTCATTTGGGTTGATCAGGCTTAGTGGATCATTAGTAGCATTATTAACCCCATTGTTATTTGTATAGGATGTACCAATAGCATTTACATCGTAAACTATGCCGTCAATTACATATAATGGCCCAGAGTTACCGCCATGAAGATTGCCCCAATCGATATTAGTGCTGCCACGGATAACTATATTGGGTTTGGCACCCAACTCGCCGCTGGTTGATAATACGCTTACACCTGCAAGCCGCCCCTGTAACATATTATCAAAGCTGGATTCGGGAATATCGGCAATTACGCTGCCTTTCAGGGATGATACCGCGGCCGTGACATCGCGCCGCTTCTGACTTTGGTAACCTACCACCACCACATCATTTAATGCACGATCATCACTCTGCATAAAAATGATCTCGGGTGTAGTGCCGATCTTAATTTCCTGCCGCTTGTAACTAATACAGCTAATGATAATTGTGTTTGAATTACCTTTTAGCGTGATACGGAAATTTCCGGCCTCATCGGTAATAACGCCATTGTTAACAATGCCTTTTTCAGACACTGTTGCTCCTGCTAATGGTTTTCCGTTACTGTCTTTAACCTGCCCGCTTCGCACAGCCGTATTTTGAGCGTAAGCAGGATTTAAAGAGAATTGAAAAATGCAACAAAGCATGAGGAATAGTAAAATTTTACTCATTTGTTTTTGTTTAGTTATTATTAAATTGTTTAGTTGTTTAGTATTTAAACCTGCACGTGTTGCTTTTTGAAAAAGGCAACATTTCCCCACCAACGAACATTATTAGCGTTCATTTAAAAAGCTTATTTACAATGGGATATAAAGTATTTAGGTCAGCAAATAAGTGTTTGTTATACAAATATAATTCACCTGTGTAACCCTTATTTTACAGAAATTACCATGCTATTGCCCGATTTTAACCTGTATAAAATATTGGCAAGAAATCGCATACTAAAACTTGTGTTTTATAGTTACGGAGCAGGCTTATCAGCGCGGCAAACCGGGCATTTGGGATGCCCATAAACTAAAAAAGTACAACCGGGTGGCTGTACTTTTTAGTATTGTATAAATAACGCTTATTGCTATTTATGGTGGGTGAGATTTACTTTCACCTCACTATTTTTTAAAGCGATTACATAAGCGCCACGTATTTTAGCTGTACCTAAACTATATGTACCTGCCCCAATAACATTTGCAGTTTGTTTGATATGCAGGCGTGCGCTTGGCGTGTATTTATCGGCAGCATCAAGCAATACAGATACAGCGCCGGTAGTGGTATTGTATGATACCGTGTTAAACGTACCCGCATCTAAGGTAAGCCAAAGCCCGGCAGCTGCTATAAACACGCGCGATTTTGCACCGTTGGTTATTTTAACATCAATCCAGTTATCTTTTTGAACCAGGTTACCGCCAAATGCCAGCCAGCCCAGGTTATCATCATGCATAATATAGGTGGAGATATTCACGGCATAGCCAAAAAAGTTCGGACCGTAATCACCTGATAAGCCATCAATTTTAAGCGTTGACGGGAATGAGTGGAATGCAGCCGGGCCAAAGCCATCCTGCGTGATATTTGAAACAGAGCCCATTACACCGCCATACCCTACACGCAGTAAATAAAGATCGCTTGGTTTTTTCCTGTATTCAGCTAAAACAGGTATAGCATTTATGCCTGAACCATAATGGTGCAGTTGGCGCTCGATACGTGAAAGTTTGCCGCCATATAAAAAGTCCCAATAACGGCGAGCCGAACCATTATAGCCCCAGTTTGGAACGGTTGGCATATAGCCCAATATGGCATCGATAGTAACCTCGGCCTTATTGGTATAGCCAAAGTATGACGACCACAGGTAGACTTCCTCCTGCCCGGTTGAATCCCAGGGCATTTCGCTACCGAAAGGATATTGCAGAGTATCCCAGTGATCAGCGCGTACCTTCATGGCTTTTTCAAATATCGCGGCCTTATCGTTCCAGCCTTCCGCTTTTAAATCCATCAATATTAAATAAAATACAGTACCCTCCATTTGCCCGAACTGTACATAATAGGGCGCCTGGTTTATCATGGCCATGGTAGTTTGATACGCGTGATCAAGATACCATTGCCAGTTTTGCTCGGTTACCAAACCTGTGTGGTTACGCGATAAACGGTACATCACCCACCATGCAGCAGCAACATGCGGATAGTTATATGAACGGCCCACATCATTAGCGGCTTCGTGGTTCCAGGCAGTCCAGGTTTTGTGGTCTACACTGTCACTGTAAGTACCTGCCGGCATTTCCTTAGGTGCATAGTAATAAACGCTTTTCTTTACGCCATACTTTTGTTTACCCTCATCGTGCTGAATTACGCCCCATAAAGTATGGTTTACAAAATGCTGAAGTTTATCAATTTCGGCCTTATCCGGCTGAATCAGTTCCTTCATCATAGCGCCGAGCCAGCTGCCCGCGCCACCTTCGTCACTTAAACCCGAGATCCATACACGGCTATCCTGAGTTACCTGTTTCTTGGTTTCATAATCATAACTGATCACCGATTGATCGCGGTGGAAAGGATCATTTTTATTTACATACCATTGCTCATTGGTCAAGAAATGACCAAAATCTTTTAGCATATCGCCTTCGGCCTTTATCACTTTATAATTTATGGTTTGCGAAAGCCCATCCTCATAAGTTATGGTTAAGCGTGCCCTGCCCCATATTTTTCCTTCAATTTGATATGCCTTCCATTTATCATTTTCAGCTACTGTTTCGTTCAGCGTTAAAGCGCCTTCCGGCTCAACCTGCAACGATTTTACTTTTTCATCATAATTCAAAAACAGCTTGGCTTTAGTGCCCATTGGCAATACATAGCCGGGTACGCCAACAACTACAGGACGTTTGTTAGCTATCAGTGTGCTTTCAATACCTTTTATAGAATCGGCCAGTAAGAATTTTACGCCATACTCGGTAGTTTCACCCGGTTTTAAGGTGAATGATGTTGGGGTGTTCCATGGTTCTGCCTTTTTCCATTCGTTTTCAGCATAAGCCTTGCTGTGTACCATCCACTCGTAAAAACCTTCAAAGTCGATTCCGCGCGGGGTAGGATCATCCAATAACGGACTATAAGCTTCAAACGGAGTTTTCCCATAAGGCACAACTACCAAGGCTGGCCCATGCCCGTTCAGGCGGGTAACCTGTAAATAGCCCGCATCTTTACCTATGTAGGGATCATAAAAAACATTTTGCGCATGGGTTTCTTCGAGTGATTTACCCTGCATAATATTATTAAAGATCATCGGGATGCCTAATGAACCGATCTCTACATTTTTATCGCTTGTATTTTTCAGTTTAAAAAGCAGAACCAGATGCCCATCGATCAGCTCATAATAGCGCTGTACATTTAGCGGAATACCTGCGGGTAATGTAGCCGAAAGATCGGCCGCTGCCAAAACCTTATCATCGTTAACCGTTAAGACGCTTACCGGTGCTCTTTTTGTTGAGGTGGAATATTTTGTCCATTCTGTTTCACCCTCCACCCTTAAGCGAAGATCAATATCGCCTAGCTGATACATGCGGTCGCAGCTGCGCAGTTTAAGCCTGTCGTGTGGGGTAAAATCAAACTGAGTATCGCTAACCGGATTTAAAGCCGCTACTGTTTGTGACGATTTAACTAACTGCAATTGCAATGCACCTGTTTTAAAAGTCAGGAAGCCATTATCAAGCCCGAGGGTTGAGGGCCTGATTTCCAAAGCTTTCCATGGGTCCTGCGCCATAGCCGTCTGACCGCCGGATATCAGGCAAATGATCAATATTACTGCCGCAACAAGATTTCTTTGGATGCGCATTATGGTAGTTTTTAAAGGTTTATATATAAACATGTTAAAAATTGCGTAAATTATAATTGTAAATGTACAGGTATGACAAATAGGAGGTTTATTAAAATTTGCCTGGTAGTAGCAACTTCTTATCCATTTTATCCGGCAATAGATAATTACCTGCCATTTTAGGTTAATTAATGAAAAATATGGGCATTAAATGCTTTATATATTTGCATTCCTGGCATTTCTAATCCACCGGCAACATGCGTTTCATCTATTCATTTTTACTATTTAGCTGCTGTTTTTTAACCCCTTATTGTTTAATGGCGCAGGGTAATTACCAGTCACCGGGCAATAGCAACCCTATCATCCCCGGCTATTTTGCCGATCCTACTATAAAGAAATTTGGCGATACCTATTATATATATGCTACTACCGATGGTAATGGCGGCGGCCTGGGTCCATCTCAGGTGTGGACCTCAAAAGACTTTGTGAACTGGACCATGCAGGACATGAACTGGCCCACCACCCATAACTACTGGGCACCTGATGTGGCCTTTAGCAACGGCAAATACTATTTATACTACTGCCAGCCGACGGTTGAGGTTTACGGCGCGTCATCTGATACGCCGGTCGGCCCATGGACACCTCTTTTTCCAGATGGCAAGGCGGTTGTCCCTAATTACCTTGTACCAAAAGTTATAACACTCGACGGGCAAACTTTTAAGGATGACGACGGCAAGTATTACATGACCTGGGGTACCTGGGGAATCTATCCCGGTTTTGGCTGTGGTGTGGGCTTGTTAAACCCGGATATGCGGTCGTTCAGTAAAACGGCGCAAATCCCCAATACTTTGGCTAAGGACTTTTTTGAGGGATCGTTCCTATTTAAGCGCAAGGGTATTTATTATTTGATGTACTCATCAGGCTTTTGCGAAAATGAAACTTACCGTGTACAATATGCTATGAGCAAAACCAGCCCGATGGAGGGTTTTGCCTATGGCAAGAACAACCCTATACTGGCTACCAGTGTGGATGGTACCGTTCACGGGCCGGGGCATAATTCGGTGCTGCAGATTGGCGATGATTATTATATCATTTACCACAGGCATAATAACCCGCACTCGGGCGGTGGTTATAACAGGCAGGTTTGTGCCGACAAACTGGTTTTTGATGCTGATGGCAATATTGAAAAAGTAATCCCCACACATACAGGCGTAGGCTTTTTAGGCAAAAACACTAATCCATACCCTAACCTGGCTTATGTAAAAAAAGTCACTGCATCATCGTATTACAGTGCTGATTACAAACCAGAGTTTGCCGTTGATGATAACAACGGCACCTTGTGGAAACCCAAAGATAACAGCGCCAAAGCAGCATGGTTACAGGTTGATTTGGGTAAACTTACTCCCGTAAAACGAGTACTTACCCAATTTGAATATGCTACCTGGTATTATCAGTATTTAATAGAATATTCTGCAGATGGCAAAGTGTGGAAAATATTCTCGGATAAAAGAAATAACCACTGGCATGGTAGTCCGGCGGTGGATGAGGGTGATGTAAAAGCCCGGTATATAAAACTTACCATCACCAACACAGAATACCCCGGCTTGTACAAAGCGGCTTGGAATTTGAAAGTATTTGGCGATGGCCCAGCCCCTGTGGTGCCTGAGAATCTGCATCAGCAAGTAGCAGAAAAATATACCCAAAAGGGATTGCTAATCAATTTAGATGCGGCAGATCTGCAAGCGGGAGCACCCGTTAAGGAATGGAAAAATACTGGCGCGCTCGGTGGCCAATTTAAGACCGACGGCAAAGCTCTCGTTGCTGATTTTATTGCAGGTAAAAAGGCGCTTATATTCACCGGCAGGGAATCATTAGCATCAAGTTTTAACGTACCGCTTTCATTAGCAGGGAATAACAGCTATACAGTATCATTTTGGGCATATGCGCCTCAATTAAAGGATGATAACCCGCTGCTGGCCTGGAGCAATGATAACGACCAGCTGACTGCCGCAACATTCGGTTATGGCACCAATCGCGATTTTGGCGCGGCACAGCATTCCGGTTTTGCTGACATACCATATACACATAGCGCACAATTAGCCGGCAAATGGCACCATATAGCCATTACTTTTGACGGCACTTTTGAAAAGGTTTATGTGGATGGCACGCTCAACAACCAGGAAAACAAGATGCTGTTTGTAAAACGTGCCGCAAATTTTGTGTTGGGTAGTGATCATGACAGGCAGTCACACTTTTCTGGCGCTATTGTCTCCTTACAAGTGTATGACAGGCCATTAGCGGAACCGGCAATTAAGGCATTGTATACCAACGTTAAGCCATCGCGTATTGCGATATACCTTGATGCGGCTAAATTATCCTATGGAAAACTGCAAAACTGGGCCAATGAAGGCGATGCGGGTGAAAGCTTGAACGCTTCTAATGCCGTGCCGGTGGTTCAGGATGTTGCAGGCCGTATCAGCGTAAAGTTCCCTGAAAAAACTTCGTTAACATTAAGCGAGCCGCTTGCTTTAAAAAGTAATTACAGCATTGTAGCCAGCATGTTTGATACCAAGTCTGCCGCAGGTAGATGGCATTTAATTATCAAAACTTATAACGGTAATACCACTAAGAAATTTATTGACGGCGTGCCATCAGCCAACACCGATGCATTGAATATAAACGCGGCAGGTAATGCGATAGAAGGCCTTTCAGGCGCTATTGCAGGGCTGAGCGTGTACAGATATGCATTAAGCAATGATGAAATAAGAATGTTGAATAATGTGTGGCAGCAGAACCTGCATTTACCTATTGACAGCGCATTAGCCTTTAAACAAAATCCCAAAGCCCTTACAACCGGAATGGTGCGCATGGAGGCCGCAGATTATGCTAAGAACAGCAATAACAGCTTACAATATAATTTTACCAGGCTGGTTAATAATACCCCGGTTAAACAAAGCGGCTGGGTTGATGAGCCTTATTACATCGATTATGGCTTATCGGTAGATCAGCAGTATAGTTATGTATTTAAGGTGAGGGATAATGCGGGTAATGTTACGGGCGATAGCAAGGCGTTAAATGCTTCAACAGCATCAGCTCAGTTTACTGTTTGTACTGATGATTTTTCTAAGCAGAACGATTACCTATTATCGGGTGTAAATGGCTCGATATGGGATGGTTTTATTGGCAAAGGCGACAAGCAATCGGCACAGCATATTATAGCTAAAAACGACACATTAACGCTGGAATCAGATAATACTTATTGGGATGGCTCCGCACCTTACGGACCGTTCATCTACAAAAATGTGATCGGTGATTTTGTTGCCGAAGTGGAAGTAAGCAATGTAAGCGGATTAGCCGAAAAGAAGGTGGCAGGGAATAATGATGCGGGTTTAATGGTACGATTCGCCAACAATTTAGGCGACAGCACGCATACCGAACAATTGCTACAGAACAGCATTTTCCCGGCATGGAATGTAGGGAACATGTTTACCAATTTTGCCTACGGCGACCGCCGCCAGACCAACATCCAAACTGCCTGGAACTACAATAAATACCTGCAAATACAACGGGAAGGTAACTGGTTCTATGTGCGTACCAGCAGCGATAATGTTAACTGGGTTGATCTGCCCGGAAGTCCGGCTTTGCGAGTGGACCTTGATAAAAAACCGGTGCAGGTAGGTTTATACCAATGTACTTATGGGCCAAAAGGTGGCTTTGCAAGCTTTGCTGATTTTAGGTTGATACAGGGCAAATAATAAAATCCTCACTTTAGTTATTTGTTAGAATTTCTGTGAGCTTTGTGGTTAAACGCTACGAGTAAAAGGGAGCATTGGCATCGTGCGATTCCCGCCTCGGGGCGGGGAAGGGTGGGGTTTTCGCAGGCTTGTAAAGCGGTTAACCCCTCCCTGCCACTTCACGTTCAGCCGCACCCCTCCCCATGGGAGGGAATAAAAAATGCCCTCTTTAAAACACTATGGTAGTTAAACTTACCACAGGGAACACAAAGATTTTCACAGAGTGAAAAAATTACAGGTTGTCAATCTCACTAATTTTATCACTATCTACGCCCACCTTAATGGCTATTTGTTTCAGTAACAAATATTCCTTTTGCTTTAACGCTGCATTGCCATTAATATTAAATATCCGCTTAATGATCAAGGCAACCACTGTAATAAATAATATCCCGAAAATGAAGTAGAAGACAAACGTCGCTAGTGTTAAATAGATAATTGAGTCAGGCATGAGCGATAAGATTTAAGTGTAAGTTTAGCTATAATCAAAGCTAATACTTCTCCATCAAACAGTTAATAACATTTTAGTCAATATCAACTATAAATTACCCTTTACAAAAAAGGCCTTACCACATTCGCGGCAAGGCCTCAATTAACAATCAACCTATTATATTAACAAAACCAATTATTTGTTCATCTTTAAATTCTTAGTGCTCGCCTATGTCCCTGCCCGGAGCATCAACATGCAATAAGTGCTTTACAAAGAAATCACGTTTCTTTCTACGCCCGTATGGGCCACCATCTGTATGGTTAGCGCCGGGGACGGTTAGCAGATCAAAATCCTTGTTATTTTTTATCAGCGCGTCGGCAAAACGGTAGGTCGATTCCGGCGGAACATTTTGATCGGCCTCGCCAACAATCAGTAAAAGATTACCTTTTAGCTTGCCAGCGTTGGTTATGTTGCTTTGCTGCTCATAATGAGGCCCAACAGGGTAGCCCATCCACTGCTCGTTCCACCATTGTTTATCAATCCGGTTATCGTGGCAACCACATGCCGATACTGCTGCTTTATAAAACTCAGGATGGAACAACACTGCGGCTGCCGAATTTTGCCCGCCTGCTGAAGTACCATATATACCAACTCTTGTCGTATCAGCCTGCGGATACTGTTTAGCCATGGCCTTTATCCATAAAATACGATCGGCGAAGCCACCATCTGCCAGGTTTTTCCAACACACATCATGAAATGCTTTCGACCTGTTGGCTGTGCCCATACCATCCATCTGCACCACAATAAAGCCCAGCTCCGCAATGCTCTGCATTTCATTTATCGGCGAAAAGCTTTTCGGCACAAATGAATCCTGCGGACCGGCATAAATATCTTCGATGATTGGATAGGCCTTTGAACTATCAAAATTACTTGGGCGGTAGATCACGCCCCAAATATCTGTTTTGCCATCCCTGCCTTTTGCTACAAACACTTCGGGTAATTTTACACCTGTTGCCAGTAAGGGCTGCATATCGGTATGCTCTATCTCCGCTATTTTTTTGCGGCTGCCGGTTTCATGAAGCTCAGTAACCGGGGCAACATTTACTTCTGAATAGGTGTCTAAATAATATTTCCTGTCGGGAGAGAAAAATACGGTATGGTTACCTTTGGCCGGTGTCAGGTCAACCATATTTTTGCCATCGAAACCTATGCGGTAGTAGTGGATAAAATAAGGATCTTCACCTGCATTCATGCCGCTGGCCGTAAACCAGATCTCTCTTTTTTTGCTATCTACGCTATCAATATCACGTACTACCCAGTCGCCTTTGGTAATCAGTTTTTCGGTCCCGGTAACATCATTTACCAGGTAAATATGCCGCCAGCCGTCTTGCTCGGTTATCCAAACAATTTCGTGCGTATCGGGCAGGTAGCGGGTATAAATGCGCTGCTCGTAAATAAAGGTTTTTGTTTTTTCGTCGATGATATTACGGGTGTTACCATTGGTTACATCCACCTCAATAACTCTGAAACGCTGGTGGCCCCTGTCGACCCTTTCATAAGAATAGTAACGGCTGCTGCCTTTACGCCAGTGCGCTTCGGGCGCGCCAAAAAAGTCTATCTTATCAATATCAACCTTAATTTTGCGCTTCTCTGCAATACTGAAAATATAGGGCGTATAGCTAGTAAACTCATCGCCCGGCTGGTCGTATTCATGTGATTTTAATTGACCTCGCGTTGTACCCGGCACCGAGCTCAATACAAAATATACTTCCTTTGATTTTTTGGGATCGATAAGGTAACCGATCACATTTTTGCTATCAGGCGACCATGAAAATTCACCATAAGGATGATCCAGAGTGCCATCTTCGGTTATCTGCGATTCCTTGCCGCTGCCGATCTCCTTTACAAAAAGGTTACCGCCTTTGGCATATGCCGCCCATTTTTTATCAGGCGATATAGAATCTCTTTGTACCGATTCCCAGCGATAGGTACGGGATTGCAGGGGCTTTTCGTTATCGTAAAAATCGTGCAGGGTATCGGTTGTTTTAGTAACCTGGTAGGTGCTTAAATTGCACTGCAGCCAGGTGGTATCCTTTTTAAAGGTGATCGCGCTTTTATCAGCATTAAAAAACATTTTGCTGATGTTCAGCTTCGTCGCATCTGTTTTTTTGCCGGTTGCTGTTTTAATGCCCTCAACCAAACGCTGTTGGTCAAACACTTTTGATTTTACGCCTGTAACAGCGTTCATGTATTCGTATTCCTGCCCATTGCCTGCAAGACGCTTAACATACCAGAACGCGTCGCCCTGCCAGTTGGCATTGATGCGGCTATTTAGTGGAATTGTTTTAAGCGTTGAATCAAGCTTATTTTGCCTGATGTACGACTCCAAAATCTGCTGACTTGTTGGGTAATACGGTACAACTTTTTGCTGCTGCGCGTACATGGCCTGCGTAACCATAAGGGCAGACACGCTCAACAACAAACGTGGTGATAAAAAACGCATACTATATAATGTAGTTTTAGATATGAAGCTAAATTACGAATAAGCAAAACCCTATTCCTCAATAATTTAGCTAATGATTATTATAATTTACCCTTAATTAATTGCTTGTATAGAACTCATAAGTGTTCGGAAGATGAAAGAGGCAGCATCGGCCCTGTGCGATTCCCGCCTTAGGGCGGGGAAGGGTGGGATTTAACAGCTTATTTGGTGTATAAACCCCTCCCTGCCACTTCACATCCAATCACACCCCTCCCGTGGGGAGGGAATTAAAAAAGGAAAATGTAATTTTCCGAACACCTATGATATAGAACTAAAGAATATAATTACTAACGAAAACATCCATATTACCAATAAAACTCCCCCTTCAGGGGGTCGGGGGGCTCGTAACCTTAATGAGCCTTACCCCATGAGGCGGAATATTGAATGAAACGTCGCTTAAATGCTTGCCCAGATCCTTTTGTCGCCATATATCCCTGATGGTTGACAGCTGATTGATCCCGGCTTTGCTTAACTTAAGCCCGTAGCTTGCATAGGCGTTGTTTAAATTAAATATGCCTATTACATGACTCCCATCGGCCATGGTTTTTACCCATACCTGGAAATTATTTTCCTCGATCACCTTTTTAGCTTGTTGCCCGGCTACATCCTGGTCAACATCAATTACCTCTTTGTTTTTTAGCAGGTTAAGAGTAAAATCATCCAGCTTGCTGATATCGCAGCCAATAAGCAAGGGGGCAGATAGCATCGACCACAAGCTGATATGGGTATATTGCTCATAAGGCGTTAAACGAGTGGGGTGCAAGCTTTCGCCCCAGCCTACCATGCCTACTATCAGCATATCGGGGTCGTTCCAGCCACCGGGGTGCGCATAGGGGTATAAATTATCTTGTTTAAAACCAATATCATAAAGGCTTTCCCAGGTGTCGGTAATATCTTCGGTAGTGCGCCACAGGTTGCCGTTCATTTCCGCGCCCCATTTCCAAACATCCTTGATACCGTATTGGCACAGACTGTAAACAATGTCCCTCTGCTGCTTTTTCAATGCATCGCGCATAATGATGTAAGGCTTTTGCTGGATAGCTAACGAGGTATCTTCGCCAATAATATCGGTATAGCTGCACAGGTCGTATTTTAAATAATCGACTCCCCATTTCTGATAGGTTGATGCGTCCTGCCCCTCATGGCCCAATGAGCCTAAAAATCCGCCACAGGTTTTTGTGCCTGGAGATGAGTAGATCCCGAACTTTAAACCCTGCCCGTGAAGATATGTACCCAGGGCCGCCATATCCGGAAATTTATCATTAGCCACTATCTCGCCTGATGCTGCCCGCTGTGGTGCCTGCCAGCCATCATCAACATTAATATAGCTCCAACCATAATCAGCCAATCCTTTTTCAATCAGCGCATTGGCCGAACTTTTTACCTTTTCGGCACTTACGCTTAGTCCCCAGCAATTCCAGCTGTTCCAGCCCATTGGTGGCGTTAATGCCAGTTTATCGCCTACTTTAATAGTGAATACTTTTTGGTATTTACCTATGCTGTTGGTTGCCGTAAGCATTACGGGGTACGAACCATTTGCGCCGATAGCACCAGAGATGATCCCTGTTTTGGCATCCAGGGTTAAGCCATTTGGCAAGCCGCTCACGCTGTAATTTATAGGTCTTGCGCCGCTTACAGGGATCCTGTATAAAATAGCATGCCCTGCCATAGCGCCCAAAACAGCCGGACCATTAATAACCGGACTGTTCGATGCAATTGGCGTTAATATATAGGGAGCAACTTCGGTAAAGCTTTTGCCCTTGCCTGATGTTTTTTCTGTATAATCATACGTTAACTCTATCCCCTCACGGTGCGGAAAATCAAGTGTGAACTCCTTTGATGCAAACGGTGCTAAAACAGTAATAACATTAGCTTCTTTTAGGGTGATATGCTGCGCCGCATCAATTATTTTATAGTGAAAGGTACCGGTGATAGTCGTATTGAACTTGTTTTGCAGCAGTAGTTTACGCTGCGCCTTATCACCGGGTAAAAAGCTGATCGCTTTGGCCGTAAACTCAATGCCGTCGGTTTTTTCGAGCATATCAATAAATGGTTCGCCCATAAATATGCCGCCTGTGCCGCCGCCGTCGTAAACATTTACGGCTATCACATTATCCGCATCCCATTTTATAAGGTTACTATTAGCCGGAATGCAATAGCTGCGAACGGCGGGCCATTTGCTTACATAACCACCCTTATCATCAGGGAACGAGCCGATCTTGCCGATCTTCACCCCGTTAAAATAGGTTTCATCAACATCGTTAACATGGGCAAGGTAAATACGCAGACTATCGGCCCAAATGGCGCTCTTTTTTAATGATGAGGGGATATGAACATGGATGCGGTACCAGGCATAGCCATGATAATCCGGATAACCCTGACTTTGCCAAACCTCACCTAGTTTTTGCATTTTCCAGGCCTGGTCATTGAAAGTAATGTCCCTATAGTTATCCTGCGTACCGGTTATAAAACGTGCCGAATCCGGCTTTATGAAATGGGTATTTTGTGCCAGACAAATATTTAAACAGGCACTTATAAACAGCGTAAGTATAAATTTATACATGAGTAGGTTTTCAGCTTAATTGTAAGACCAAATTTAGGCTTAACGTACGTGTGTTTATGGCTCTATTTTAGTAAATAGACACTTTATATTAACCGAAATCCTTAGCGCTCTTTGTGAAAAGCTTTGTGTTCTTTGTGGTTAGTTTTTTACCACAGAGGACGCGAAGGTTTGCACAGAGGAACACAGAGTGAAAATTATCTTGAGTGTGGGGTCACCCTGAGGCACTCGAAGGGTGGGCGCAGAGGCCTTTGCCCGCATGCTTCGAGTGCCTCAGCATGACCTCTGCTTTTTATCTTCAGAGAGACATTAAATATCTGCTGGTTTTTGATTACGCATAATCAGGTAATAGGCAGGTATGCCTGCAAGGGTAATGATCAATCCAGGCCAGGTGTAGTTTGGCTTGAATTTGATCAGCAGGATGCAGAATGCCAGTCCCATGATGATATATAATATTGGCAAAACAGGATAGCCAAAAGCTTTATAAGGCCTCTCGGCATTCGGGTGTTTTTTACGGAGAATGAAAATGCCGATGATGGTCAGCATGTAAAATACTACTACTACAAAGGAAATCATATCCAGCAGATCGCCGTATTTGCCGCTTAAGCTCCACAAACAAGCAAATATGCACTGGATCCATAAGCCATAACCCGGTACCGAGTTTTTGTTGAGCGTTGCCGCTTTGTTAAAGAACAGTTTATCCTTAGCCATAGAGTAATATACCCTCGCGCCAGCCATAATTAAACCATTATTACAGCCAAATGTTGATACCATGATCATCAGCGCGATAATTACCGTACCTATATTACCGAATATGGATTGTGATGCTGCTACACCCACCCTGTCCTTAGCTGCATAAGCAATTTCGTGCAGGGGCAAAACAGCGGTGTAAACAATGTTTGCCGCCACATAAATAATGGTTACGATCAGTGTACCGAAGAACAAGCTCAAAGCGATATCCCGTTTAGGGTTTCTCAATTCACCGGCTATAAAGGTTACGTTGTTCCATGAGTCGCTGCTAAAAATGGAGCCTACCATTGAGGATGCGATAGCACCTAAAGCGGCAATTGTTGTATAGGTTGAAAAACTGCCGTCCTTATTCAGGCTGTGCAGGCTCCAGGCGTTGGTCCAGTTGGCATGCCATACATCGCCCTTTAGGGCAATAAAACCAAAAACAATCAGCCCGAATAAACTCAGCAACTTGGTTAAAGTAAACGTAGTTTGTATCAGCTTACCACTTTTTATACCCCGGGTATTAATGAACGTGAGCAGGAAAATTAATATGATGGATACCAGTTGTGCGGCGCTAAAAGTAAAAAAGCGCGCCTGCCCGGCGCTATCCACACCCATTTGTATTTTTAACAGGATATTATCCTCACTTACCGCCGGAACAAGATAGGCCATAAACTTAGAGAACGCTACCCCTACCGCGGCTATGGTTGCCGTTTGTATCACGGTAAAAAAGCTCCATCCGTATAAAAAACCTACCAGTGGATTGTATGCCTCTTTTAAATACACGTATTGACCGCCAGCCTTTGGGTACATTGCACTCAGCTCGCCATAGCTTAAGGCCGCTGTGAGGGTCATAAAGCCGGTTATCAGCCAAACAAATATCAGCCAGCCTGCACTGCCCACATTACGGGTTATATCGGCGCTTACTATAAATATACCGGAGCCAATCATACTGCCCGCCACCAGCATGGTAGCGTCAATCAGTCGTAACGATGGCTTAAATGAGGGATTATGATCCATTTATAAATCAGGGGGATTAAATATCAGGGGTATCAATTAAAATCTATTAATTACTTGTTGAAATCGTAAAACTTCCAGTTGGTACTATAATCCTTGTTTAAAGGCGTGCCTTCAAGGGTTGCCCTCACCAGTTCAACAGGTATAAGACCTTCCTTTACAACCGCATCATGAAATTGCTTGTAGGTCATTTTACCACCATCAACCAGCTCGTGTTTCAAACTCATTAATTGCAGGGCACCGGTTAAATAGGCAACCTGGTACAGCGGACTGTAATCACCCTTAAACGATCTTCTAACTTCGCCTATGGCATTCGCCCGCTCGTGGCCTACGCTATCCACCAAAAAGTCGATACATTGCTGAGGAGTCCAGTTGCCTAAATGGTAATTGAGCGAGAATATGATGCGCGCGCAGCGGTGCATACGCCAGAACAACATCCCTATACGCTGTTCAGGTGTTTTTGCAAAACCCTGATCGTACAGTAATAGCTCCCAGTACACGGCCCAGCCTTCACCTGCAAATGGTGTAGCAAAATCCTGGCGGTATGATTTGTAACGGCTATTGATAAAATATTGCAGGTTATGCCCCGGCAAAAGCTCATGCTGTACTGTCCCCCTTGAAAAATAGGGGTTATTACCGCGCATGCTCATCAGCTTATCCCCTTCTTCCATTGATCCGGTTGGATAGGAAACGCTGATCTCGCGGCCACCTGTAAAAAACGGGTTTACCAGTTGCCTTTGCGGTGTCATCATGATCATGCCCCAGGTTTCCTCGGCAAGCGGCGGTATGGTTATCAGGTCGCGGGCTTTAATAAAGTCCAGTGCGTCATTACTTAATTGCACAATGGTTGCAGGTTGTTGCCCGGCTGGCACATAACTATTCTTCACTTTCTCTAAGGCCTTCTTCCAATCGTTGCCATAACCCATTTCGTTTGATGCCTTCAGCATTTCCTTATTGCACCAGGCAAATTCCTTGTTCGCCAGTTTTATGAGTTCCTCGGGTGTATAAGGGATCATTTCCGCATCCATCTGACTGATCAGCGCTTCGCGACCTATCGGCACGCCTTTTATCCCGCTGCTATCAGGCTTTTGCGTAGTATGCAGCTTTCCTTTTTTAATGATCTGTTTGCTGTATAAGGTTAGCGTGCTATCTAAAATTTTATATGGCGCAGGTACCCACCAGGTAAATTGTGGATCGTAATTATTATAGAAATCGTAGAAATTCTTCAGCCTGCTTTTTAAGCCGATAACTGCTTCCCTGGCTTTTCTTGCCAGCGGCATATCCAGCGATGGCACTTTATTAAATGAAGCTGTATCAATTTTAAGCTCCTTTAAAATATCATTAAGTTTAGCAGCTACTGTCTGGCCATCCATCGTAACACCGCGTCTGCGCTGTGCTTCCAGCAGGTAAATATCATTGGCAAAGGGCATGTATTGTTTTATACTGTTGTATTGATCCTCTTCCTTGTGCAGATCGATCAACGCTAAGTTTATTTTTTTCTTTAGCAGGATGTAATCCACCTTGCCGTATACACTCATGGCATCAAAATCTACCTGAGCCAATTGTTTCAGATAATCATTATTTACCTCGATTAGCCTTTTACGCTGTTCGGGCGAGCTTAGTACCTGGTCTTTAAACTGTTCTTCGTTATTCGGATCAAGTACATAGGGCCAGTAAAAATCATTAATGGCGCTGATGTCCTGCCCGTACTGTATAATCTTGCCGCTTACCTCGCTGGCCTGCTCATACATGCTAACAGGCACGGCAGCTTTTTGTGCCTGGGACTTGCTATGGATAGTTAGCAGCAGGCATAATATTAAGCCCGGAACAGTAAATAATTTATGAGTAATACGTAATGGAGTTTTTTTACAACAGATCATATAAAATCGGGGGAAACGTGCTGAATATTTTTGTGTACTTGTATTAATGCGTAGCAAAAATAAAAGTATATGCGGCCCTATAATTACCTAACTTATCCGCTATTAACAGCTTTTTAACCAATATTATCTATAGCGTTATAAAGCATAGGTATTCCCTGCCGGGGATAACGACTTCATGCCACAAGTACAGAGGTACTATTAAATTAGCTTGCTAATTTTGAAAGGCTGTTAACGTTATTATGGTAATTCTCCAGGTATTCGCGCGGGGAAGTGCCGATAACACATTTAAATACGCGGTTAAAATTTGTGATGCTTTTAAAGCCACATTTATAAGCTACGGTTGATATACTCTCGAACTTATGCGCGGTGAGTTTTTTACAAGCCTCGTTTATTCTGATCTCACTTAAAAAGGAAATAAAGGTGTGCCCCGTATGTTTTTTGAAATAACGGCAGAATGATTCGGGGGTCATGTAGGCCGCTTTGGCAACATCCTCTAAGGTGATGGCCTCGCTGTAATTCTGCATAATAAAGTTGTAGATATTACCTATCCTGATGCCCTCATTTTCCGTAATTGCAGGCAGATCGCCGTATGATGACAAGGGATCGAGTTTTGTATCTATTGTGATGAGGCTTTTTATCAGGTTAAAGAACTGTATCAATTGTTCCGGGCCCGAAGCGCCTTTAACGGCATTCATGGCATGGGAAACCGGGCTAAAGTTATCCGCGGGAATTTTAAAGCCCTGCTGGTGTTGTTGCAGGAAGATCCTGAATGATTTTAATTCGGGCAGATTAAATAACGCTGCTAAAATACCATCAGGATTAAAGAAAAGTGTAAACGCTTTTATCGACCTGCCACTGTCGCTGTTAAAGTATTCCGGATTGCTTTTAAACACATGCGGAAGATTAGCACCAAGCAAAAAGATATCACCCGCTGCATAGTCATGCATGTTATTGCCAACAATTAATGTACCCTCGCCCTGCTGTATCCAGGTTATCTGCGTTTCGGTATGGCGGTGCAGATAAGGATAATGGTAAGGCAACTCCACCTGCTCTGTAATAACACTCTTATCATAGGCTACCGGGATGGTAAATTGTAATACTTTCATGGCGCTAAAGTTTTAATTAATCATTGTTTGAATTTACAATTAATTAACCTAAAAATACACTTATTTATTAAAAAAGGGTAAAATATAAGAAGAGTTGGCTAAAATACATACCTGTTCACCCATTCATCACCCAATAAATAAGATATATACGTGTTATTTACACGCTTATATACTTATCTATCTTATATACCCGGTAGATAATTTTGCCAATAGCCTATATTGCATTATAAAATATTAATTACGCAATAAATCTATACATAATTCCACAAAAAAGGCAGGCTATTTTATAGCCTGCCCGTTAAATTATAGTCAGTAAATTAAAACCTGTCCGGAGAAAATGCCGCTGTATTGATGCTGGTTTTTGAGCCGTTAATCAGCTCGCTTACCAACAAACCGGTTGCAGGCCCAAGGCTTAAACCCATCATACCATGACCGGTTGCCACCACCAGATTTTTATATTTATTGCTGATACCGATATAAGGCAAACCATCAGGTGATGATGGCCTGAAACCAAACCAGATATCCTTTTCGGCAGGTAATTCCGGCTTAAGACCAGGAAGATATTTTGGGATCGACTCCACAATACCTTTTACCCTTTGCATATTAATACGGCTGTTGATCTTATCCAACTCCATGGTACCACCGTAGCGCAGGCTGCCGTTCATGGGCGTAATAGCTACCCTTGCCTCGGCCAGCAAAGCCGGTATATGCATACGCTGCTTTGGTTCTTCAACCATAAATGAATAACCTTTGCCCGGCATTAACGGCGCTTTAATATTAGCCAGTTTTGCAATAGCCGGCGACCATGAGCCACCCGCGATAATATAATTATCGGCTGTCCATTCCTTATTCCCGGTAAAAACTTTGGTGATCGTATTGCCCGAAGTTTCAATTTTAGTTACCTCGTGGTTACGTACAATATCAACCCCTTTAAATGTTAAATGCTTTAGCAGGGCCGCTATTAAATGGTTAGGGTATAAATGCGCATCGCAACGATAATGTACGGCGCCTAATACGTCCAGTTCCAGTTCGGGTTGCAGGGCTTTACATTCAGCGGCATTAAGTATCGCCATATCTAAACCCAGTTCGCGGCCTTTTTCGGCCAGGTGTGCTTCTTCCTCGCCTGCTTTTTCTGTTTTGTAGAACATTAAAATACCGTTCTCTTTCAAACCAAACTCAAAACCGGGCTCTTTAGCCAATTCACGGTAAAGGTTTTTGCTTAACAGCGATAATTCTGTTAATGGCTTCGCCGAATTTTCCACATGCTTTTCATTGGCATTCTTCAGGAATTTGATCCCCCAGGAGATCAGGTCGGGATTGAGCGATGGCTTTACGTAAAAAGGGCTTTTACTGTTAAACATCCATTTCACACCCTGACTTATCATGCCCGGCGCAGCCAGCGGCACAAAATGGCTCGGGACGATCATACCCGCATTACCGAAAGAGCAATTATCCGTCAGATCACCTTTATCTAATATGGTAACCTGATGCCCTGCCTTATTTAAATAATATGCAGAGCTTAGCCCCATTATCCCGCCACCTATAATTAATACTTTAGACATTGTAAAACTTGTATAGGACTTAGCCAGGCTAAATCCGAAAAAAATAAAAAATCAGTTATTATATTACCTGGAAACCGTGTGCATACGGATCGTCGTCGTCAATTTTTATGGTATTGTAGCCATAAACCTTGGCCCAGCCTTCAATTGACGGGACAATGGCATCTATCTCGCCAATTTTAACCACATCCTCAACCCTGCCGGTAAACTTGCTGCCTATGATACTTTCATGTACAAATACATCGCCTTTTTTCAGCTTGCCTTTAGCATGCCATTGCGCCATCCTTGCCGATGTGCCGGTGCCGCATGGTGAGCGGTCGATCGCCTTATCGCCATAAAAAACAGCATTGCGTGCCGTTGCCTCGGGTGATAATGTTTCGCCGGCCCAAAGTATATGCGTGCAGGTATTGATGGTCGGGTTTTGCGGATGCACAAAAGTGTAAAGCTCATTAATACGCTCGCGCAGGGTACGGCTCCAGCCTATCAGTTGTCCGGCTGTATAATCTTCAATTCCTTTAAAATTAGGCTGAGGATCAATTATAGCATAATAGTTACCGCCGTAAGCCACATCAAAGGTTAATGTTCCCAGGTCTGGGCATACTACCTTTAGGTTTTCGGCAGCCAGGTATGATGGTACATTGGTAAGCTTTACCGAGGTAACTTTTTTACCCTCCTGTTTATATTCAATAATAACCAGGCCTGCGGGTGCTTCCATCCTGATTACGCCCGGCACTTTTGGCGTGATGAGACCCTCTTCAACAGCAATGGTGATGGTGCCGATGGTACCATGACCGCACATTGGCAGGCAGCCGCTGGTTTCAATAAACAGCACAGCTACATCATTATCAGGATTATGGGGCGGATATAAAATACTGCCCGACATCATATCATGCCCGCGGGGTTCAAACATCAGCCCGGTACGGATCCAGTCATATTCTTTTAAAAAATGCTGGCGCTTCTCGCTCATGTTATCGCCTTTAAGCGTAGGGCCGCCACCGGCTACTAACCGTACCGGGTTACCGCAGGTATGCGCATCGATACAAAAAAAAGTTTTACTGCCCATATTATTCTTTAGTCCAGTTATTATTTACTTGCCGCCAGATGTTCAGCGGGTTATTACTTTGCAATTCGGGTGGTAAAAGGCTGTCGTCCCAATCCTGCCAGGCTACAGGCCTTACAAAACGGTAAATAGCCCCGGTACCCACTGATGTAAACCTGCTATCGCTGGTTGACGGGAACGGGCCGCCGTGCTGCATTGCCGCGCAAACTTCAACACCGGTTGGCACACCATTTAATATAACGCGGCCGGATATTTCTGTTAAAGCGTTTAAAACACTTGTATATTGAGGTAACTCCTCTTTCTGAGCCATTACCGTAGTAGTAAGCTGTCCATCAAGCGAAGCTATTACCTGCTCCAATTCTGCTATATCATCAGCCACTACCAACAGCGACCACGGGCCAAATATTTCTTCGCTGAATTTTTTATTGGCGATGAAATTTTTAGCTGATACAGTGGCAACCGTAGCTACCGATTGATTTACCTTTTCGGTATTGATCAATTTTGATTTTGCGATCAGTTCGATGCCGTTTTCAGCAAGTGTTTCTTCAGCCAGCGTACCATAGTTTTTCCAGATGCCCGGAGTTAGCATGGTTGCTGATGGCACGAGCTCAATTGCCCCGCCCAATGCTGTTATAAAACGATCCAATCCTGCTGATCGTATGGCCAGGATCAAGCCCGGGTTAGTACAAAACTGACCAGCACCTAAAGTTATAGAACCTGCATATTTCGCGACCAGGACCTCAGGCTGCGCATCCAATATGCCAGGCAGTAAAACAACAGGATTAATACTGCCCATCTCCGTAAATACCGGGATGAGCGATTTACGTTCCTGTGCCAGTTTTATCAACGCCATACCACCTTTGTAGGAACCTGTAAAGGCTACGGCTTTGGTTTGCTCATGCTTTACCAGTGCCGCGCCTACGGTGTAGCCGCTATCAAATAAAAGTGAGAAAACGCCATCGGGCATACCTGTTTCTTTTGCCGCTTTGCTAATGGCTGCGCCAACCAGCGCACTTGTGCCTGGGTGCGCCGGGTGAACCTTCACAATTACCGGGCAACCCGCCGCCAGTGCAGAGGCAGTATCGCCACCGGCTACTGAAAATGCCAGCGGGAAGTTACTCGCGCCAAACACTACCACCGGACCAATAGCCGTCAGCATCCTGCGGATATCTGATCTTGGTATAGGTACTCGGTCGAGTTGCGCGGTATCAATAACGGCATCAACCCATGAGCCTTCCTCCACCATATCAGCAAACATGCGTAGCTGGCCTGTTGTGCGGCCCATTTCACCTATTATCCTGCCTACGGGCAAACCACTTTCGGCTACGGCCCTGTTTATCAGCACATCGCCTAAAGCAGCAATCTCATTTGCTATAGCTCTTAAAAATTTGGCTTTAGTTGCCGGCATGGTATTTTTATAAACCTTAAATGCTGCAGTAGCAGCATTTAAGGTTTTATCAATAATTAAAGTATCGGCTTCATAAAATTCACCGCTTAGCTTTTCCCCTGTTGAGGGATCTGCTACTGTGAATGCCTGCCCCTCAATCTCTGTATAATTACAGGCTATTATATTATTACCGTTTATCATTTAATTTTAATTAGCAACAACTTTATTTAATCTTCCCCAGCTACCTTCAGGCAATTCAGGGCGAACAGCTAATGCTGAATCAATGATTTTTAACACTTTCTCGCGCTCGGCACCTGTTAAAGGCAAACGCGGCGCTCTAACTTTTTCGGTACCAATACCTGTTGCTACCTCAGCCAGTTTAATGTACTGTACCAGTTTAGGGTGAATATCCAACTCCAGCACAGGTAAAAACCAGCGATGTATAGCAATTGCCTCTTCAAACCTGCCTGCTTTAACCAGGCGGTAAATAGCTACTGTTTCCTTTGGAAAAGCATCAACCAAACCTGCAACCCAGCCATGCGCGCCCATTATTAAACTTTCGGTAGCAATCGGGTCAACACCGGTAAATATTTTGTACCTGTCGCCAAAGCGATTGATCAGCCTGGTGGTATTTATAATATCGCGGGTTGATTCCTTAATAGCCTGAATGTTTTCATATGCTTTTAAACGCTCAAACATATCAAGTGTTATCTCAATCTTATAATCAACCGGGTTATTATAGATCATGATGGGTAGCGGCGTACTTTCAGCAATGGCAGTTAAGTAAGCGATGGTTTCGTTCTCATCTGCATTATAACGCATTGGCGGTAAAAGCATTAAGCCATCAGCACCAAATTCATACGCTTTTTTTGCAATTTCAACTGCCTTGCGGGTTGATTGCTCGGCTATGTTCAGTATTACCGGTACTTTTTGGTCAACAAGCTTTAAGGTGTGTTTCAGCAGGGTGAATTTTTCATCCTCGGTTAATACACTGGCTTCTCCTAATGAGCCGCCAAGTATCAATCCATCAACACCAGCCTCAAGCTGTGCTTTAATATTTATGTCGAAGGCCTCTAAATCAAGATCCTCATTTTCAGTAAACTTTGTTGTTACTGCAGGGAATACACCTTTCCAGTCAAATTTCATATACGTTTATAATTATTATTTTGTTCAAAGGTAGCTCTGATGAAAACATCTTAAAAGTTACAATTTATCTATTACTTATTTTAAATTATCTGATATGCTATTGCGCATCCCACCAAACACGGTCGGTAAGCTTAGCGGTCTCCTGTGGCTGAGGGTTCGAAATAATTTCAACTTCAGGGTATAACAACCTTCTCGGAATATCCGACAGCGCGTTAGGCACTTTTACCAATGTTGGGTAACCAGTCCTTCTCCAATCGTTAAAAATCTCCAGGTTCAAGAAGTTAGCCACATACTTTTCCTCTATTATCCTTTGCTCGGCATTGGCTACTGTTAATGTACCTCTTTTGCCCAAATAGGTAGTTATATCAGCATCAGCAACACTTAATTTAGACATATGAGCTTTTATTGCATTTTGGTATATAGGCTGTGCGGCTGCATATCCTGATACTATACTTGTTGCTTCTGCCTGTAAAAATAAGCTTTCGGAATAGCTAACTAAGTGATTTGTAGCACCAATACCCATATAAAAATCAGTTGGTAATGAATAACTCGTCAGATCGCCGGTAGCACCACCAATCTGGAAGCCGGTATACAAACCGGTTGATGATGCAGGGGCTACCATTTTAGATAAACGCGGGTCGCTCCTGCCAATCAGCGTATCCACAAAATGCGATGCCAGAACGGCGGTACTCACCGGGTTAAAATTATCAAACCATGGGTTTTCCTGGCTGGCAGCACCGGGGTATACAAATTGCAGGTCGTCATCATTACTGGCAAGGCCGTTAGCCAAAGCGGTTAAGGCAAGCTGTGCCTGCGCTGCTGCTGTGTAACCCGGGGCTTTGGTTAAGTGCATGTAATAACGTGCTTTAAGTGTATAGGCTAATTTTTTCCATTTGCTCATATCGCCTGAATAGAAATAATCATCGCCTGCGGGCACAATTGTACTAGCCGCGTTAATATTAACAATGGCGCTATCAAGTATGCTTTGGATATCTTTATAAATATCTTCCTGCTTATCAAAAACCGGGGTAAGGTTGCTTGTACCCTTTAAGGCCTGGCTGTAAGGGATATCGCCCCACAGATCTGTAGCATTTCCAAGTGTTAAAGCAGTTAATATTTTAGCAACAGCCGCGTAATTGCTTTTGCCATCAGCTTCGGCTTTGCCATTCATTATTTTAAGGTTAATTAACTCCGTAGTATAATAAGCGTCCCAATCACCGTTCAAATCGCTGTTTATTTCCAGATAGGTGCCTATTTGTGGAGGTGGCTGATTAATTGCAGTTGTTTGCATAAAATTTTGAACGATAAATGCAGAATTACCGCCATATATTTCGGTAGAAAGCGCTACTTCAACAGGTGCCAATAAAGCTGCTTCCTTAACATCGGTAGGATCATTAGGGTCCTGGTTTACGTCGATATATTTTTTACACCCTGTTGATGCAAGCAATATAAGACCTATGGTATATAATGATATATTTTTCATTTTTGATCTTTTTAAAGGATGAATAAATTAGAAACTGGCTTTTATATTAAAAATAAACGACCGTGATGTAGGGGTTGAGAAAGCATAGATACCCCAAACACCGTTACCCGTTCCATAAGAGCTCACTTCAGGATCGGCACCGGTAAAGTGCGGGCTGTATATCCATAAGTTATTTGCTGTAACACCTAACGATACTGTTTTGAATGGTGTTTTCTTCAGCAGGTCTTTATTCAGATCGTATGACAGGCTCACGTTCCTTAATTTGATATAAGTACCATCCTGTATTGATGATTCATAAATTGAGTTGATGTACTGGTAGTAGGTTTGCGCGCTTACGCTAACTGTATTTGGCTTACCCGTAGTGGCGTTTACACCATCCACAACTTTCGGCGCCCTGTTTTCGGTAGCGTATGAAGTACCATAGTAGTTGCCATATAAGTCAACATCATTTTCAATGTCACCGCCTTGCTTCATGTCAAACGCAAAGCTGAATGTGAAGCTTTTGTACCTTAATGAGTTGGTTAAACCTGCTGTCCAGTTTGGGTTAGGGTTACCCACAACACCTTGATTTGCATCCTCTTCAGGCAAACCATCGTCACCAATAAGCAACTGACCTTTTGAGTTACGCGCGTATCTTGTGCCATAAAACACATCATAAGGCTGACCAACAATTATGCGGCCCAATTGATCGGTACCCGGATATAATGACAGTACTTTACTCCTGTTACGTGAAAAATTGAAATTCACATCCCACTGAAATTTTTCACCTTTTACAGGTGTTCCCTGTAATAACAGCTCAATACCCTTATTGCTTAAACTTGCTGAGTTTACAGTTGTAGTGCTGTAGCCTGTTGAAGGCGCAATTCCAACTGCTGCGATTAAGCCGTCAGTTGTTTTACGATCATAGTAAGAAAAATCAAACCCCAACCTGTTATTCAGGAACTTCATTTCCAGGCCTGTTTCTGCTTCGTTCAATCTTTCATTCTGAAGATATGGGTTACCATAATTAGAACTGATCAGGAAACCCGATTGCCCCTGGAAAGGAAACTGAATAGTATTAATTTCGGCTTGTTTATAAGGCGTTGATAACACGTAAGGGCCCACATTGTCATTACCAACCGTTGCATATGATACTCTTAATTTACCATAACTGATAATTCTAGAAAGTTCTGGTGATAATAACTCAGAGAAGATAAACCCTGATGCTACCGAACCGTAAGGATAAAAATCCTTGGCTGTTGATAACACAGAACTACCATCATACCTACCGGTTAAATTTAAAGAAAGGAATTTATCGTACTCGATATTAGCCTGTGCATAAAAACCTATTTTACGCTCTATTGAATGATTTTCTGAAGCTGTAATAGTTGAAGCCGCGCCTATATTGTAATAGCCAAGTGTATTTAAACCACTGCCTAACTCATAATAAGTTTGGTTGTAGGTAGATAAGATATTGTTACCGGCCAATACATTGATATTAAATTTACCAAATTGCTTTGTGGCATTAACGATCAAATCGTTATTAAACTGCCTGAAGTTATTATTCTGGTCGATGATCTCACCTAAAGTTCCGATAGCGGCACTTGGGTTTTCCCAATATTTATCCTGTTCACCATAAATATCGGCACCGGCCCTTTCAGTAATGGTTAACCATTTGGTTGGGGTAAAGTTCAACGTCATTACCGGGGTAAAGCGGTTTACCACATAATGGTTCGACTCATTTTCGGCAGCCCATAAAGGGTTGTTTCTTGAGTTCCTGTATAAGCGTTGTGAGCCATCGGCATTTACATACGGATACGGGTTCCATGATACCGGCTCGCTGAATAACACGAACAACGGGCCATTTGATGCACCCTCAGGCAACCTGTCCTGGTTTGAGTTGGTGTAACCTAATTGAAAAGTAAGGTTCAGATCATTAGTGATCGCATTGCTGAATTTTGTAAATAATGCATTTCTTTTAAAATCACTGTTCGGCTCTGTTCCTGTTTGATCTAAGTAAGAATAGGATACAAAATAAGAGCTTTTATCGGTACCTCCTTCAACAGATAAGGCTGTGTTTGAGGTATGGCCTGTTTTAAAATAGGTAGAGTATGGGTCATAGCTTTTTGCGGCAACACCGTTTATTTTTAAGGTATCCATAGCCGGGCCCCATGAAGTACTGATCTTTTGAGCAGCATCGTCGCCATTATAGAATATACCATTTGTGCCCTGCGCATAAGCAGTCTGGCGTTTTGGCAATAAGGCGTTATCGAAAGAATAGTCCTGCGAAAGGGTAACCAGCGCCTTTTTACCTTTTGAACCGTTTTTGGTAGTTATTAATATCACCCCCCTCGCGCCAGCCGAACCATATAAGGTAGTAGCGGCTGCGCCTTTAAGTACGTTAACACTTTCAATTGTATTTGGGTCGATGTCTGAGATCCTGCTACTGCCTGCACCTGACGCACCCGAGGCAACGGTACCGGTTTCTGAATTATCTATCGGTACACCATCAAGCACAATCAAAGCCTGGTTATTGCCTGAAATGGATATTGCACCACGTATTACCACATTAACTGATGCTCCGGGAGAACCTGTTGAACTGGTAATCTGCACACCTGCTAATTTTCCTTCAAGTGCGTTTAAAACGTTGGGTTGCTTGGCCTCCATAATCTCGGCACCCTTTATCTCCTGGGTGGCGTAGGTTAAGAGCCGTTTTTCACGCTTAATGCCGAGAGCGGTTACTACCACTTCGTTAAGGCCCCTGGCTTCGCTTAGGAGTACTATATTTAAAGTTGTGCGGCCATTTAATGGGATAAGCCTTGGAGTAAAACCTATTGAGGATACCACCAGTTCGGCCTTGCCTTCATAGTTAATAGCAAACTTCCCATCAACATCGGTTACAGTACCGAGGCTGGTGCCTTTTACTTTAACAGACGCGCCGGGGATCGACATGCCTGCCGAATCAACGACCGTTCCTTTTAGCTGAATGGATTGAGAGAAGCCATTCAAACAAAGCGCCATAATGCCCAGGCACAACGGAATAATTTTTTTAAGTAGGGGTTTAATTTTCATTTTAATTTCTTTGGGTAAATCCTATCAAAAAGGAATAAATTAACAATTTGATAAAATTATAGATACACCCTATCCCGTTTTACAGTCATATTAACCACTAATAACCATATATTAACATCCTGTATTTTTCAACCAGATGGTTGAACTAATAAATAGTTAAAACCGTTATTTTATTAGCTGAATTGATGATCGTGTATTATTAAAATGGTTAAAATACGGGCAGCAACAGCCAATAATTAACAAGGTTTATCCCCCCAGCATTGGTAATTTTATATTTTTAAAATACTGGTGTACTTCATTAATAAATAACCGCTCTTTCTGATGAAAAAATATTTTGTTCTTACAACGTGTTGTGCCATTGCTGCTTCCTTTAGTATAAATAGCGCTCATGCCCAATCATATGTGCCCGAGCTGAACGATACAAGGATGGCCATAAAACCTAAAATTGATATAAAGGCCTATACGTTCGACCTCAGCGATGTGAGTTTACTGGAAAGCCCTTTTAAAGACGCGATGGAAAAAGACGCGGCATATATGCTGTTGCTTGAGCCCGATCGCCTCTTATCCGGGTTCCGCTCACATTCGGGACTGAAACCAAAAGGCGCGTTATATGGCGGCTGGGAATCATCCGGACTGGCGGGGCATACCTTGGGCCATTACTTGTCGGCCTTATCCATGCAATACGCCTCAACCCACGATCCGGAGTTTTTAAAACGGGTTAATTATATAGTTAGTCAATTGAGGGAATGCCAACTGGCACGTAAAACCGGCTATGTTGGCGCTATCCCTAAAGAAGATACGGTATGGGCCGAGGTTAAACGGGGTGATATCAAATCGGGCGGGTTTGATTTGAATGGCGGTTGGTCGCCGTGGTATACTGTACATAAGGTAATGGCTGGCCTGTTGGATGCCTATTTATATTGTAATAATAAAGAAGCCTTAACCGTATGTGAAGGTATGGCCAACTGGACCGGCGAAACCATAGGCGGCCTGAGCGATGACAAACTGCAAAAAATGCTGCTTTGCGAATACGGCGGCATGGCCGAAACACTGGCTAACTTATACGGCATAACGGGGAACAAAAAATACCTGGATCTATCTTACAAGTTTTATGACAAGCGGATCCTTGATCCGTTGTCGGAAAAGAAAGATATTTTAGCAGGAAAGCACTCCAATACCAATATCCCTAAAGTTATTGCCAGCGCACGCAGGTATGAGCTTAACGGCGATCAAAAGGATGAAACTATCTCCACCTTCTTTTGGGATGTAGTTACCAAAGATCACTCTTATGCCAACGGGGGCAATGGCAATTATGAGTATTTAGGCGAAGCCGATAAATTAAACGATAAGCTTACTGACAATACCATTGAAACCTGCGCCACCTATAACATGCTTAAGCTTACAAGGCACCTGTTTGCAGTTAACCCATCGGCAGCATTAATGGATTATTATGAGAACGCGCTATATAATGATATACTGGCATCGCAAAATCATGAGGATGGTATGATGTGTTACTTTATACCCTTACGCATGGGCGGTAAAAAAGATTACAGCGATCAGTTTGATACTTTCACCTGTTGCGTAGGCTCGGGCATGGAGAATCATGTGAAATATGGCGAGAGCATTTATTTCCAGGGTGCAGATGGCAGTTTATATGTAAACCTGTACATCCCATCAGTTTTAAACTGGAAAAAGAAAGGTGTAACTGTAACCCAGCACAGCACATTGCCTTCAAATGATGTGGTTAATTTTGATTTAAGCGTGAAAAGCCCTGTTGTCTTTGCTTTACGCCTGCGCAAGCCACGATGGGCTAATAATTGCATTGTAAAGGTAAATGGTAAAGTACAGCAGCTGAGTGCCGATGAACAGGGTTATCTTGTAGTAAACCGCAAATGGAAAAATGGCGACAAGGTAGAATTGACAACCCCTGAAGATATTTATACCGAAGCACTGCCCGATAATGCTAATCGTAGAGCGCTATTTTATGGCCCGGTGATGCTGGCTGGTGTTTTAGGGAATACAGAGCCAGATCCGCTTAAAGGCGTGCCTGTATTTGTGACCAGCGAAACAAACCCTAACAAATGGCTGAAGATGGTCGACCCCAAAACCTTAAACTTTGAAACTGCTGATGCTTCGCAACCTGCAAATGTTAAGCTGATCCCTTTTAACGAAACTAAGAGCGAGTATTACTCTGTTTACTGGGATGTTTTCACCCCTGAAACCTGGGCCGTGCAGCAAAAAGCTTATGACGAAGAGAAAAAGAAGCAACAGGATCTGGAAGCGCATACCACAGATATTATACGTTTAGGCGAGATGCAGCCGGAAAGGGACCATAACCTGACAGGAGAGAACCAAACCACAGGAGAAGATCATCAAAAGAAATGGCGCTCAACAGATAATGGAGGGTTTTTAAGCTTTGAGATGAAAACTGACCCTAACACGCAGAACTCATTGATCAATACCTATTGGGGTATGGATAACCGCGGCCGCACATTTGATATATTGGTTGATGGTGTAAAACTGACCAGCGAGGATCTGAATAAATATAAGGAAAGCAAGTTTTACAATATCACCTACCAGATCCCTATCGAGCTGACCAAAGGCAAATCAAAAGTCACCATAAAACTATTACCGAAAGCAGGTAACAGCGCCGGACCTGTTTACGGCAGCCGTATGGTGAAAGAATAAAATATGCATCAGCATAAAAAGATCACAATAAGTTCAGCCGTATCAAAAAATGCGGCTGAACTTGTTATAAGCTTACTCTATTAGATTTATTGTGCGTACCATGCCCCGGCTGTTGGTAATGGTAACACTGGCTACATTTTTATCTACATTAATAAACCTGCCCGATTGTGATAAAAAGGATGAGCCATAATAGAACTCCTGTTTGGTTTCCGAGCCATTTTTATATTTAATTACAGCGCTCATGTCTGCCGGTTGCAATGGGATAAAGCTCAGGCTTTTCTTCAGCTCGAATATTTTTAAATTATCCCTGTTCTGGCTGGCGGCTATTAATAATTTGCCGTTGTTGCCCTGTAATTTCACCAATGCTTTGCCATTGCCCGGTATATAGATGCCGCTTTGCAAAATAGATAATGGCTTGAAATTGCCATGCCCGTCCCCTTTTAAAAACAGTCCGTTTAATGCGTCATACCTGCCGATGGAAACATCTGTACCAAAATCATTGCCGCTGATAATCACATCGGGGTTTCCGTCGCCATCAAAGTCATCAACCAGCATACCGTTAAGGGTGGATGATTGCGCCTCTCTTGGCAAGGCGATCACAGTAAATTTACCATTACCATCGTTCCTGAAATAGCAGGATTGCAGTATGGTTGCCTTTAAGCGCAAGGCCCCTTTGCGTTGCGCGGGTGATAAAATATCATCCATAGTGGCATTGGCGTATGATTTGTAGTTGGTGAATTTCACCCTCAGGCTGATCATTTGCTTAATAGCATCATCACGTACATTTACCGGATACTCTCTTTTTATACCATCCTTCCCGGGCAGGAAAAGTGACGGAAATGCATCATAACGATCGCGCTTATCAAAATCCTTAGCCGTAATATAAGCCGGGTATTGATCGCTTACCTGGTATAAGGTGTTTAAGCCGGTGTTACCTACTATATAATCCATCCTGCCCGTGTGCCTGAAATCACCTGCCACGATAGAGGTCCACCATCCGGGTTCACCATCTGCCGAAGTATTGATCTTCTTAAATACACCATGATCGTTCTGTAAAAAAATTACCGGCATCCATTCTCCGGCCAGCACCAGGTCGGGCCAGCCATCATTATTAAAGTCGGTAAACAGGGCATCGCAAACCATGCCTACGTCTTTCAATGCCGGTGCTACTTCGTTAGTTACATCGGTAAATTTAACTTTGCCGTTCTTACTGTCGTTACGCAGTATTATGCTTGAAACCGGCTTCGGATAATGCCACGGATCAACCCTGCCCGATACAAAAAGATCAAGCTTGCCGTCCTTGTTATAATCAACCGCCCGCACACAGAGTTTGCTGGTATGGTTTACCGGCAAAGCACCGGGCGCTAAGGTAAAGTTGCCTTTGCCATCATTTATGTATAGCCTGTCCTGGTACACAGAATCCTGGTGTGCTGCTTCATAGCCGCTGCTGGTGATATACAGATCGGGTTTACCATCGCCATTGGCATCAAAAAGCAGTATGCCGCCATCCTTATAATTTCCTTTAGGCGTATTTTGGGGTGATAACAAGGTATGCTGTGTGAATTTTCCATTAGCTTGCTGCAGAAAAACCTGTGCCGGATACAGGGCGTTACCGCCAATAATGATATCATCCAAACCATTCCCGTCAACATCGCCAACAGTCAGTGCAGGGCTATAATCCGAAAGCTTATGAGGTAATAATTTTTGAACATTAAAATCAACAAAATCATCTTCCCGATGCTTGTAGTTGATAGCTTTTGCCTTGGTAACTTCCGTAAACAATGTTTTATCGGCAACTTTTGGTTGCTGCCACGAGTAGTTATCATGCGCGTTGGCAATGCTTACCTTCAGCACCTGGTCGGCCTTTACTTTTTGCAGTGTTTGCTTTTTACCATTGGACCATTTTATCACTACGGAATCAATAAGCGTATTAGCGCCCAGGCCAAAATGGGCTATGTTTTGTATGGTTGACAGGTAGCCCCTAAAGGGGTTATTTTCATACACCTGGTGTTTGTTCTTATCATAATAAATATCTGCCCAGGCACCAATGCCATTTACATTTTGTTTATCGCCCACAAAACTTATTTGCAGGTAATGGGTGTGATCTTTGTCTTTTTCCCTGCTGGTATTTTTGTAGATCAAGGCCTCATCATCAATATTATTGATGATCATATCCATAGCGCCGTCATTATTTAGATCGGCATAGACTGCTCCGTTTGAAAATGTGGGAAGCGATAGGCCCCATTGGCTGCTTGCATCTTCAAAGTCAGTTCCGCCTTTGTTTTTAAAAGCATAGTTGTGCAGTTTAACAACAGGTATTTGTTCGAGTATTTGTTTTTTGGTAGCCGTGAGATAGGGATTATTGCGGAAGGTTATAAAATCATGGTCGGTTACATCGCGTGGGTAGCCATTGGTTACAATTATATCGCGATAGCCATCATTATTAAAATCTGTTATCATGGGCGTCCAACTCCAGTCAGTTTGGGCAACGCCACTCATAAAACCAATCTCGCTAAAGGCCGGCGCGCCTATCGAATCATTTTGCCCAACCCTGGGGCCCTGGTTCAGTTGTAAGGTGTTCCTCACATATTGATACTGATAACCGTACTGATCAAAATTCTGGAAAGTTTGATAGCTGTTTGCCATGCTCATCATCTTTTTCCGGTAATTATCTTCGGGATTCATGTCTAGTTCAAACACATCGGCCAGCCCGTCATTGTTCAGGTCTTCAATATCCTGCCCCATTGCGTTAAAGGACGTATGCTTAAAATATTCCTTTGAACGATCAGTAAAAGTGCCGTCGTGGTTATTGATGTAGAGGACATTGCTTGATATAAAATCATTGGTAACATAAATATCCTTCCAGCCATCGCGGTTAATATCGGCAATGGTTACACCATGGCTATAACCTTCAATGGTTACCCCCGCTTGTTTTGATACATCGTGAAATACCGGGTGCCCTAATTTTGCATCCCAGTCATTACGGTATAATTTACCAGTACTGGGATAAGTGCCATCCTTAATTACAGGCCTGAAATCATTTGCGTAGGAGTTACGGTTAGGCTCGTTAACTGCTATGTAAAGATCAAGATCGCCATCGTTATCATAATCAAAAAAGGTGGCCATGGTTGAGTGCAGATGGATATCGAGCCCATACTCATGCGCCATTTCCTTAAAATGAGGAATACCGTTTTTATCAGGCCCCTGGTTTATGTACAGTAAATTTGTTCTTTTAGTGGAATCCTGCGACAGGGAATTACAGACGTAAATATCCATCAGCCCATCATTATTAATATCGATAACCGACACACCCCGGGCCCATCTGCCCATGCCTGCTACTCTGGCTTCGTCGGTAATATCCTTAAATTTAAAATTGCCCATATTTAAATACAGGCGGTTTGAAACCATATTGCCTGTAAAGTAGATATCCTGCAGGCCATCATTATTAAAATCACCTACGCCTACCCCGCCACCATTGTAGATGTACGCGTTGTCAATAGGGTTGATCGAATCATTTTCGGTGATCAGATTGTTAAAATGGATACCTGTTTCTGATGACGGCAGCTGCACAAATAAAGTGGGGGTAGATTTTTTGCAGGCAGTGATAAAAAACGCCGAAACACAAAGCAGGTATATATATCGCATACAAATAAAGGATTAGGTAACAGGGCTTGGTTAAAACCAAAAGCTGCCTTTCAGCAGCTTTTGGTTGGATTGTTTGTTTTATAGTTTAGGATTGTTATCTATTTCTGATTGCGGAATAGGCAGGTACAGTTTATCAGGCGAATACCATGACAGTGGCTCGGTGGCGAAATAGCCTTTTGCCCGCCAGCGTATGATATCAACATTTCTTACCTCTTCATCAGTCATTTCAGCTGTTTTTTCGTGCATAATCGCTTTCACAACATCCGCTTTAGTACTTACCGGGAACTGAGTTGTAGGATAAGGAGGCATGGCAACACTTGCTCTTGCCCTTACCTGGTTTAAGTAGGCAACGGCAGCAGCGGTATTTCCCAGTTCGTTTTCACACTCTGCAAGGTTTAATAAAACTTCGGCATAACGCAAAATACGCTGGTTATTGCTACCCGGGTGAAAAGCTGCAGTAGCCCTGTCTTCCTTATAAATCAACTGGAATTTCCGGAAACCAACCTTTATTGTTTTCCCGTTTACGGTAGATGAATTTCCGTTCTGGTCGGCATCAACCAATGTGGCGGTACCGTTATCAAAGGTATCCCCTGTTTGATAAAAGCTGTAGGAATAGCGAGGATCTGTTTTAGTAGCCCCCGTTGCAGTGCTCTCAAACTCATTCAGCACTTTATCTGATGGGATAAGGTTTCTCCAACCAATGGGGTTGTATTCCTGGTTGCGCACCGTAGTTTGATCGGCACTTGGGCCATCGCCTGTGGCGCTGCCCCAGTTAAAATTGTTGTCGCCTTTATCAACATAAATAATTTCGAAGATCGATTCTTTGCAAAATTCGGTTTCTTCTTCAAAATTATCCAGGTAACGGTCGGTAAGCTGGTAACCGTCGGCACCTGTTGTCGGTATTTTTAGCAACGCCGCTTTAGCGCCTGCATAGTCGCCGGTTTGCATTAATACACGCCCAAGCATAGCATTAGCGGCGGATGCAGTTGCACGCCCCAGATCAGTACCTGATTTACCTGGCAATACTGCCGCGGCGGCCTTTAAATCACTCACGGCCTGTGCAAAAACATCTGCTATCGGCGATTTAGGCTTATAATCAGACGGCGATTTTACAGTTGATGTGTAAATAGGAACACTGCCCCACTGGCTTGCCAGGTCAAAGTAGGCCCATCCGCGTAAAAATTCAGCTTCGCCAACTGTTCTGGCTACCAGTGTTGGGTTATCCTTTATATTCGGCGCATTATCCAAAACAGTGTTTGCCCTGTGGATAACGGTATACAAACTGTTCCAGTTCGCATTCATTATTGGGTTAGATGGGTCAACCACACCCAATAATATCTGATGTCTTGCTGCTTCCAACTGGCTGCCGCCTGTAGCTACATCATCGCTCCGTAAATCATGTAAAAAGAACCACTCACGCCCAACAAGGTTCGATCCGCGCCATGCTCCGTAAGCTGCATTTACAGCCTCAACTAACTGACTGGATGTAGTAAAGTAATTGCTGGTTGTTACAACATTTGGATTAACGGTATTAAGTGACTTGTTACAGGAAACCGTAATTACAACAGCTAAAATGGCTGCTGTAACCAATCCCAAATAAATTTTAAACTTTTTCATATAGTTTCTTTTTATTTATATTTTTTGCTTAAAAACCTGCTTGTATACCAAATTGAAATGTACGGGCCGATGGATATTGTCCGAAATCGACGCCATTAGTTAAGGTGCCATTCTTTGAACCGATCTCAGGATCATACCCTTTGTAACCTGTAAAAGTGATGAGGTTTTGACCGGATACATATAACCTTAAACGCTTAATAACCGCTGTTGCCGGTGTACCGAATACGCCTGCCGGCAGGGTGTAACCGAAGATCACATTCTTCAACCTCAGGTATGAACCGTCCTCAATCCAACGTGATGAAAGCCTGCCGTTACGGTTTGGATCACCATTAATTGTGCGTGGAATATCAGTGTTGGTGTTGGATGGTGTCCAGGCGTTTAACACCTGTGTATCAGAGTTGAATAACCTTGGCATACCCTCTTCAATTATGCGCAAGGCGTTTAATACCTTATTACCCTCAACTCCCTGGAAGAATATAGTACAGTCGAAACTTTTATAAGTAGCGCTATAATTTACAGAGTAGGTATACGAAGGCATAAAGCTGCCCAGGTTGGTACGGTCATTAGCATCAACTATACCATCGCCGTTGACATCCTTAAACATGATATCGCCGGGAGCAGCATTTGGCTGGTAAACTGAGCCTGCACCATGTTTAGCCACCGCCTTAGCATTTAACGCGTCAATTTGTGCCTGCGACTGGAAGATACCTTGCGCTATCCATCCATAAAAATACTGGATAGACTGGCCGGCTGTAGTGTTGGTGAAGGCATCCCCACCGCCAAAGTCGGGATCGCTGCCTGAGGGAATAGAAGCTGATGCTGTTTGCAGGTGCAATACCTTGTTACGCACCACGCTCAACAAACCGGTAACATCATATCTGAAATCGCCGTTTGTTTTGTGATACCCTAATTGAAGCTCAAGACCAACGTTTTGCATTGAAGCTATATTTTGCAATGATCCGCTGCCCTGGAAACCCTGACTTGGCGGTGTAGGCACATTCAGGATAAGGTTATCTGTTTTTCTTTTATAAAACTCGGTGACTACCGTAAATTTATTATTCAGGAAACCCAGATCGAGGCCAATGTTAAGCTGTTTGGTTTTTTCCCAGTTTAGCAAAGGGTTGGTTAACCCACTTGTATAGGATGAATTGGGGTTACCAATACTTCCATTACCAATATCATAAAACGCGTTATCGAGCTGTACAGGTGACAGATAAGGGTAATTACCTAATGAGTTAGGGTTATTACCTGTAATACCATAACCAGCCCTTAATTTAAGATCAGAAATAACCTTATTGGTTTTCATGAAGTCCTCATGGGCGATGTTCCAGCCTGCTGAAACT
The DNA here is from genome assembly GCF_900105165.1 of Mucilaginibacter mallensis. Classification (NCBI taxonomy): domain Bacteria; kingdom Pseudomonadati; phylum Bacteroidota; class Sphingobacteriia; order Sphingobacteriales; family Sphingobacteriaceae; genus Mucilaginibacter; species Mucilaginibacter mallensis. The sequence goes on along the minus strand of NZ_LT629740.1, from coordinate 679,746 downwards.
GCGGGAAAGCTGGCAAATTTATGCCCCGGCGACCAGATAGATAAGCCATCACGGCGGATAGAGGCACTTAACATGTATTTATCGGCATAGTCATAAGTAACACGGCCTACTAATGATTGCAATAAATTGTCCTCATTAATATTATTGGCAGCAATGTTACTGGCCCCTTGCAAGGTATTCACCGAGTTAAGCGCCTGGTTGCCCGACTCATTATCGGTAATAAAGTGCGCTCCCTGCGATTCAAAAACACCAAGGGCTGTTATGTGGTGCAGGCCATATGTTTTATCAAATGACAGCTGCTCAGTAAATAGTTTATTGAAAACCGTTTGCCTTTGGTAAGCTATTGAAGCAGCCGAAGCATTTAAAGTACCACCATCATTAAAGATTGGTGTATAATTATTTTGCAGGCCTACAATGTAATTACCGCCAAAGGTCGACCTGAATTTCAGCCATGAAGTAAAGTTAAATTCAGCATATAAGGTTCCCAATATATCTGTTGTATTTATAGTATTTGAACCTATCAGAGCATATTCAACGGGGTTGGTAGGGTCAGATCCGTCAAAACTGCTTATTGGACCCTGGTAACCGCCTTGTTTTGTCGGATCATGCAGCGGGATATAAGGCGGCATGCGTATTACGTTGGTAAGTGGAGTACGATTACCCTGGGTAGGGTCATAATGCTGTACTGAACCTGCTATGTACAAGTTTTCGCCAACGGTAAGAAACTTGTTTACAATATGATCAGAGTTGATACGGTAATTCAGCCTTTGGTAACTTAAACCCTGGGCAATACCATCCTGCTTAAACCAACCAGCCGAACTGTAAAACCTGGATACATCATTACCACCACTTAATGAAAAATTAGTTGATGTTAGCAAAGCATTGGTTTTAAAATAGGCACGCTGCCAATCGGTATTGGTTTGCGCATAGGTTTGCGCGGCTCCTGCATATACAGGCGCATTAAAGTTTGCCGGCGAAAAGCGTGGCGGCAAACTACCGGCACCATCAAGAGCTGTGGCATACTGTACATATTGGTTAGTATTCAGCAAATCCATGTATTTTGCAGGATTCTGAACGCCTATATAGGAGTTAAGGCTCATACTAATTTTTCCGTTCCTTGACCCTTTTTTAGTAGTGATCAATATAACACCGTTTGTTGCCCTTGAACCGTATATGGCAGCAGCACTGGCGTCCTTCAGTACCTGTACATTTTCTACATCCCTGGCATCGAAACTGGTTAGGCCTCCGTTTAAAGGAAAACCATCCACTACATACAATGGATCGGACCCGAATGTAATTGAGCTGATACCCCGGATAACCACCAGCGGTGCAGTGCCCGGAGAGCCATTATTGGTGACACTTAAACCGGCAACGCGGCCCTGTAAAGCTTCATCAATACCGGCTGTTGGCAATGATGTTAGCGTACTGCCACTTACTGACGAAATTGCGCCTGTTACATCAGCCCGGCGTTGCGAGCCGTAACCAACAACCACAACTTCATTTAGGCCGCGTGTATCATCCTTAAGTTTAACATTAATGGTAGTAAGCCCCTTAACGGCAATTTCCTGTGTTACAAAACCCACGTATCTGAAAATAAGTACTGCGTTATCATCGGGCACACTAATTAAAAAGTCGCCTTTGCTATTGGTGGCTACAGCGGCGCTGCTGCCTTTTATAGCTACGCTTACACCCGGTAAAATAGTACCGGCTTCGTTGGTAACATTACCCCTGATGAGTATTGCCTGAGGCGGGGAATTTTGAACAGATTGTTCATCGTCCGCCTTATCAGCAGGGCGTATAATCCTGTTTAAAACGATAGCATTGCCCGATACCTCGTACTTTATATTCTGGGCTGTTAGCAGCTTTGAAAGTACTGTTGAGAGCGCTTCGTTTTTAAAGGATGCGGTAACTTTGTTATTGGATTGTATGAGTACAGGACTATAAACAAAGGTGATATTGGCTTCCTTTTCAATGGTAGCCAAAACTTTGCACATTTCTTTATCCTTCACACTAATGGTTAGTTTACGATCTAACACCTGAGCAACCGTATTACTTGCCATAGCCGCACCAATTAAGGTTAAGCTTAGAGCAATGTTTATAACCGTTATGCGCATAATGGTGGTGAATAAATGATTTTTTTTCATAAATTTGATTGGTTAGCTGGATTTATTAAAAATTCGACAAAAGCCTTCCTGTATAGAGTTTCGAGATCTAGATCACAGGAAGAAACCGACTTATCGGCAGTGTTACAGCACTGCCGATTTCTTTTTGAGTATCTTTTTTACATATGCTTAAGGTTTAGTTAATTAATCTATTAATTACAGCCTTTACCATCTATAATAATCTGGCCGTCAATAATTTTATAATCAGCCTCAACAGCCTTACAAATAAGTTTGAGCCGTTCATCCAAAGGCTGATCAATCAATGAAGCTGTTAACTGGCAATTGGCCATTACTTTTTCATTGTAAATAATATTTACCCCGTATGCCTCGTCAAGCGTGGAGATCACTTTGGAAAATGGTGTGCCTACAAAATTGAAATGTAAGCTTGTTGATTCCTTTGAAAGTAGTAACGGCTTTTTGAGGTTGGCTTTTTCCAGACGCTCCTCATTGCGGTATAATATCCCCTGCTGATTTGGTGTTAATACAATAGCCTGTTTATTGCTGGCAGCATCGCCTTTTTTAACTGAAGTGAATACCTCCACCCTGCCGGTGCTCACTATAATTTTAAATTGCTTGTCGGCTTTATCAGCTTTAACTACAAAGCTGGTTCCAACCACGCGAACCGTTAATTCGTTTGAATACACAAAAAATGGTTTCGCCTTATTTTTACTTACCTCAAAAAAGGCTTCGCCATTTAAATAAACTTCGCGCTTATTGCCGGTAAAGGTGTTTGGATAACGCAATTGGGCATTAGGTTTTAAAATTATAGTGCTGTTATCGGGCAGCTTAACCAGCATTGGCGCCGATCCATTATTTGTAACCTGGTGATAAGTCTGCACAAATGCAACTGGGGCATTTACATGTTTCTTAGTTTTATGGGCATTATACCCAAGCCAGCATAGCGAAATAAACATGGCTATTACAGCAGCGTACCTGAAACGGATATCTCTTTTTGGTTTTCTTTGTGGCAGCGCTACAATTTTGGCACTCTGTGCGGCCTGCTGCCTGGCTATAACCCCCGCTATCAGCTCATCAACTTGCTGCTGGGATAGCTCTTTTACAGGCTTAATTTTTAAGGATAAGATAATGCTCCGGGCCTGACTAAAGTTTTCCTCGCATTCAGGTTTTGTTGACAGAAAATTATCCCAATAGCTGTTCAGTTCGGGAGTACCTCCCAAAACCCACTCTACAAAGCTATCGTCTAACAAAAAATCGTCGACTTTACAATAATTATTATCAGGCATACAATTCAGGTAAGAAAAGATTTGGTCTATTACCTGATATATTCCGAAAACATTAAAATCTACTGAAAAAATTTAATTTATTTTTTGTGGGGATGTGAAGGATAAGGAGGCTTTACTACAGGCAGTAATAAACCGGGCTTTTTAACCAGTATTTTCTTAAACATAAGATAGATTCGTGCAAAAGATTATAAACAGACTGACGATTGATATTCATCACTTCCGCTATTTTTTCCTGGGTCATGCCTTCATAAAACCGCAGGTACAATATTTCCTTCTGGCGCTTTGGGAGGCTTTCCAGTATTTTTTTGAGCTTTAAACAGATCTCCTCTGATAATTCTTGTTGTATAATGTTTACCTCAACATCAAACTCAATTATAAATTTATAGTTTTCTTCAAGAACCTCGGTCAATTTCCACTTCGACTTTTCGCGGAAGATGCGCATACGGAGTGCCTTAAACAAATATGCCTTTACGCATTCAGCCTGCCTGATCCTTTCCCTGCGGTTCCACAATTCAAAAAACACATCCTGGATACAGTCTTTTACAAAATCATCACTATCGGCAAACCTGCTCCCATACCTGAACATTGGGTTGGTAAAAATTTCCATTAAGCTGGTATAGGAGCATTCATCCCCCATCCTGAAATTATGCCATAACCGGATTACGTTTTCGTTTGATATAGGTTGAGGACTATGCACTTTATTATTTTTTTAAGAAAAATAAATAATGACAGAACTGTAAATAAGTTGTTACAATTGGTAAAACAAATATAAAAATTAAATTTACAACTGCAATCGATTGCAGTATTTTTCTTATTATTACTTAATAATTATTATAGTATATAACAAAATAGCTGCTAGTTATAATATTCAAGCCATATTCCTTATTGGAGTAAAAGTTAGGCTAAACACAGTGACATATAATGTTCACCAACAAAAGAGATGGACGGTGTTTTATGTAATTGGTAAACAGCTAAATATCAATATATAATACTATAACATACTATCAGGAGGAATAATATATTTATGCTATAAATACAAGCAATCGATTGCCTGTATTGCAAATTTCTATTTAGAGAGATGCGTGATGGTTTTAATTAATTTAAACGCAAGCCCCCCGGCATAGCTTTTTTAACCAGATAACCTATATACTTTAACTAATAGCCTCTTATGAAGAGTAGTATATTTTTCGGCCTGCTTGTAATTTCAATAGCGGCAAACGCGCAAAACACGCCGCCGGTTAATTTCACTGCCGAGCAGGACCACCAGAACATGATGCAGCAGCTGGGCATTAAAACCCTCCGCCCCGGCCCAAGCGGCGACCCAACCGCGCCGAACCACGCCAATTATGATGAAGCGCTAGCTAACCCTTATCCCAACCTCCCTGATGCACTTACATTAAAGAACGGAAAAAAGGTTACAACCCCCGAGGTATGGTGGAAACAGCGCCGGCCTGAAATTGTGGAAGATATGGAGCGCGAGGTTTACGGTCGCATCCCGGCAAATGTGCCTAAAGTAACATGGACGATTAAGGTTACCGATATCGAGCGCGTGGGCTTTTACCCGGTTATAGCCAAACAACTCATAGGCCATGTAGATAATACCGCCTGCCCGTTTATTAATGTAAATATTGATATGACCCTGGTGTTACCCGCCAATGCCAAAGGCCCGGTGCCAGTGCTCATCATGTTTGGCCGTAGTGCTTTGCCCGCCCCTGCACAGCCTTCGCCTGCCGAGCTGGAGAAAATAAATGATGCGGTTAAGGAACTTATAATAAAAGATCACCCTGAATTAAAAGACATATTTCAGAAATATCCAGCCTACCAGCCTATTGCTGAACAATCGCCATTTGGCCCGGGTGGTTTCCCGGTTATAAAAGGCGATCCACCTACGGCAATGCAGCTGATAGCAAATGGCTGGGGCTATGTACTGATCGATCCTGCATCCATACAAGCTTATAATGCCGAAGGTTTAACAAAGGGAATTATCGGGTTAGTAAATAAAGGCCAGCCCCGCAAACCCGAAGACTGGGGCGCATTGCGGGCGTGGTCGTGGGGAGCAGCGAGGGCGCTTGATTATTTGGAAACCGAACCTGCGGTAGATGCTAAGCATGTGGGTATTGAAGGCGTATCGCGTTATGGTAAGGCGGCATTGGTTACGCTGGCCTTTGAGCAGCGTTTTTATATGGGATTGATCGGCTCATCAGGCGAAGGTGGGGCCAAACTGCATCGCCGCAATTTTGGCGAAGCGGTTGAAAGTCTTACAGGAGGTGAATATTATTGGATGGCAGGAAATTTCATGAAGTACGGGGCCTCAGATGCAGTATTCGGCAGTAAAACGGCTAATGACCTGTCCGTAGATGCGCATGAACTTATCGCTTTATGCGCGCCACGATTAACTTTTATAAGTTACGGGTTACCTGCGCAAGGCGATGCCCAATGGTTGGATCAGCAAGGCAGCTACATGGCTACTGTTGCGGCAGGTGCTGTTTTTAAGCTGCTCGACGCCAAGGATATCGGTGTTTCAAACGATTATAAAACGGAGAAAATGCCCCCGGTAAATACGGGCCTGCTTGATGGCGAATTAGCCTGGCGGCAACATGACAGCGGCCATACCGACGCGCCAAATGTTAAGTACTTTATAACGTGGGCCGATAAGTTTATGAAGTAGTTTTGAGTTTTAGTCTCGAGTCTTTAGTCTAAAGTCAGACAGGTCTTTGGAACAAAAAAAATTCCGGGAAGATTTAAAAGCATAGGGAATGTGCGATTCCCTCCCATGGGAGGGTGGAGGGAGGGGTTTCTGCTATTTACTGACGCATAAACCCCTCCCTGCCATCTCACACCCAGCCGCACCCCTCCCCAAGGAGGGAATGCATACGGATATTTTTTCAAACAAAAATCGACTTACGACTCAAGACTAACACTCAAAACTACATCCCTTTCAAACCCAATAAAAAGCTATAGTAAGTGGGTTTCTTGGTGAAATTTTGGTTAAACAACAGCGGGGCATCCGGTGCGGCCGGGATGTTTATCCAGCTTTCATTATCGGTTAAACCCCAGATAGTGATACCAAAGCGTTGTGCTTTGGGAACATTTTTCAGGTACGATTGAACAACATACTTATACAATGCCGCCTGCGCGGTAAGCATTGCCGCAGTAGGTGTAAACGTGCTTGATTTGGCAGCATTAAGCGCTACATCCAGCTCCGAAATCCGGACCATCAATCCTGTTTGGGCAAGCTTGATCAATTCATTATCAATACTGGCCTGCGACGTTTGCAGGTTAATGTGCATTTGCGTACCGATGCCATCAATCTTTGCACCTTTTCCAATCAGTTCCTGCGTGTAGGCTATCAGGGAATCGAGCTTGTAATTATACTCCAGATTGTATTCATTGATAAATAGCAGCGCATTCGGATCAGCGGCTTTGGCGTATTGAAATGCTTTAAGTCCGAAATTTCTACCTAAATATTCGGACCATAAAAATTGGTTACTCACGTTGGCCGCGGGTATGGTATAATTGCTGGCATCACGCAACGCGCCCGTCCCGTCGGACATCGGTTCATTTACCACATCCCAGGCTTTTATTTTTCCTTTATAACGGGTAACAGTTGTGTTGATAAATTTATGCAGCGCGGTATCAATAACTGTTGCCACCTGAGTTGGTGTTGGTTTAATTATTGTTCCGCTGTTAGGGTCTGTTACTGTTATATTATCAATAACATAAACACCCGCTGCCGGGAAATTAAACCTTAATATCGGCGATGCTTCCGTGATCGTCAAGTTCCAGGTGTACGTTGCCCATCCGGGTGTGGTGGCTACATCATCCTGCTGGTAAACTGTGTTTTGCATAACCAGCCTGACCGTACCTGCCGCGGCAGATTTAATAGATACCGTAACCTTATAAGCCTTATTAGGCGTAACGGTAAATGTTGTGCCGATGGACTGCATATCATAGGCATTTGCGCCCGGTGTAGTGACTGTAGCCTGCATAGCTCTCGAACCGCCGTCATTATCATCCGTAACAGCGTTGAAGGAACCTACCGCAGTGCCTCCAACAATATTGTTCCACCCGGTAAAGGTTGAGCCTGTTCCGGCTTCAAAATCGCCGTATTGCATCAGGTTGGTTGGCGTTCCGGTTTGTTGATTCAGGCCGGTGATCAATCCGTTTAAATAGGTGGCATTTTGCTGTGAGTACCAGCATAAATTATGGCCAAATACACTTAATCCGTTGTTTGCACAAATAGCATAAAGCGCGTCGGCGGTGGTATAATTAAAGGTGCCGTCATTTTGTACGATAGAACCATATTTCAATTCGTTACCAAAGGTTACATAATTAGCTTCTCTTTTTACTACCGATACATAAGCCGCGTTTGTTGACATGGTGTTGTATTGTACTGCAAAGCCAATATTCGGAAAGTCGGCGGCCGCAGTAGCAGAGCCGATCAGCGTTCCGATAGTATCGGGCGAAGTACCTGTTGTTTTAGTGCCACTGGTATTTGTTGAAGTGGTATTATTGTTATCTACACTATCTTTTTTACAAGATGCAGCAAGCGTTACAGCCGTTACTAAAAACATCACAGTAACCTGCCTTAAAAAACTATTTTTCATTTTTGATAGATATTATTAGCCGGAATTTTGATCCGCTACCCACATTTGTTAATTCAATGAAAGCAAAAACGCTGCCCTCACAGCAGCGTTTTGCTTATCAAAAATTGGTTTATGTTAAATAAAACCAAGGTTATCCACGTATATGGTACATGGAGGAGCTACTCCGTAATTCTGGAGCACGATCTCGGTAATAGTTGATGGCTTACCCAACTGGCTTAGCGGAATAATAATGTCCGTATAAGCACCGGCTGTAAAGCTAACAACAACCGCGGTGCTGTAGGCCCCGTTAATAACTACCTGTAGTTTTTGTGTACCAGTATACCCGGCACCGCCATATACCGAAAACTTAATGGAGGTTAAACCAAGTGTGCTTACATTAATAGGTGTTGCACCGCCATAGCCCAATTGCAGGGCACCGTATGAGTTGGTAAAGGTAGTTGCTATATCGTAGCTGCCTGCCTCAGGGTGTGTTTGGTCATTGTATACACGGGTACTGTTGTAACCATCATAACCCCCACTTCCCTGGCCGCCCCAACCTGTTGCCAGCGACTCGGTATAAACAACATATTTAAACCCGAACGTAGTAGTTGATACAGCTGTACCGCCCGGTGTAGTTACATATATTAAATTTGAAGTAACACCCTGCGGAACCTGTACTTGTATCTGCGTAGCTGTAGGTGTGCCTATTATTTTAGCAGGTATCTTATCAAACGTAACGGATGTAGCGCCATTAAATACCTGACCGGTTATGGTAACTACATCACCCGGGTTTGCTACCTGTGGCGCAAAGCTGGTAATTACCGGTGCGGGTTGTACTATTGGGAAGGTAAAAGTTGCAGTACCATATTTAGTAGTAACTACCAGTTTATTTGTTTGATCGGGGCCAAAGGGCACCTGCGTAGCAGTAGATGTTAACGATGGGATGGTTATAATGATGCTGTGATCAGTTAACAATCCCGGGTTAAAATACACACCAACACCATTAAGAGTTACCGTTTTTGTAGTTAAAAAGTTTGTACCGATAATGGCATACTGGTTACCCAGGTGACCCGATGTTACCGTTGAATCGTACCCAACCAAAGTGGTGGTAGTTGTTGTGATACTTGAGTCAAGGGTGATCCTTTTTACTACACCGGTGGTAGTATCAGTTTTTGTGGTGGTACGCACTCTTGTAATGGTTGGTGCCCCGGTGCCGCCCATATCATTTTTCTTACAGGAAAATGTATAAACCAGCAGTAAAGAGAGCATCACATATAATAGCTTATAGTTCTTTTTCATCTCAATTTTTATTTAAGTTATTATTTAAAAACATAAGGAACCGGAGCATCACTTAACTTAGGATCAGCCGCAAGCTCAACTGCAGGTATTTGAAACTGTAGCTGGCTGGCAGTTACCGACAGGTATTGGTTGCCATATCTTACTATCGGTGTGCCACCTGCGGTTCCCCTGTCTTGCTGTGTCATTAATTTAAGTCCCATTGCATGCGCTGTGTTATTAAAGCCATCCGCACGCATCAGGTCATAAAAATAATCGTCCTCAAAAGCGAATTCTCTTCTGCGCTCGTCAATTATATCATCCTTGATAATATTTTTGGGCACACTGGCATTAGGGGTTGGCCCATATGCTGCATAATTGGGATTAGCCACGGTATAAAACCTCCTTATTTCGGTTAACGGTGCTAAACCGGCCCTTGTCCTGATCTTATTTATCGCACTTAAAGCTGCAGGATCTGAACTTGTTGTAGCTCCAGCCATAATTGCTTCAGCATCTATCAAAAACATATCAGCATAGCGCAGCATATAGGTATTATTCGCAGCCGATTGCGCTGCACCTACACCGCCATTATCCGCAGGTGTACCAACAACGTATTTTTTAACACCTGCATAGGTTCCCTGTACTTGCAAACCTGACGGAAATGTATAACCGCCCGCTGCCTGGTCAATTTCAGGATAATGGTCGCCGGCTATCATATAAGTAGGTTTGCGGCGAAGATCGGCAGGATCATATTCGTCCTGAAGATCATAAGTTGGCCCTACTTCACCATAACCATCACCTGTACCTGTTATCTGGCTGTTTACAGCCGCCGATGCCTGGAACGAGTTACCATAACCGTAGGTATTATTGTTAACAGCAGCACCGCCTGCCCATTGTAATGCAATGATTGACTCTTCGTTATTATTATTGGCAGTTAAAAACAAATCAGAAAACTGCTTGCCTGGCAGATCTACTCCGTATAGCTTAAACTCCCCGCTGTTTATAACCTTTTCAGCTTCGGCCCTTGCGTCTGTATAATCCTGCATATACAGGTAAACCTTAGCAAGCATAGCTGATGCAGAACCACTTGAAACATGTATGTTAGCGCTATAAGTAGTACCGCGTGTTTTTTTGGTACAATTGGCTTCAGCAAAAAGCAAATCATTCACTATAAACTTGTAAACATCAGCTACCGGGTTTCTTGGCACCTGGTAATCAGAAATATTGGTTGATGTATTTTCGATGATCGGCACTGGTCCGTAAATGCGCACCAGGTGAAAATAAGCCATAGCGCGCCACAAACGGGCCTCACCCAATGCATTGTTAACTACAGCTGTGCTTACTGATGCAGGAACCGCGGTAGGCAGCGTGTTAATTAATGCGTTTGCCTGGGCAACCTCGGTATATAATGAGTTCCATGCAGCATCAAGTACCCTATCGGTATTTGCAACTGTAAAATACGAGAAGTTACTGATATCGCTCGACCATGAGCGTGCGTTGCCGCCGCTAAGCTCAGATATTGACCAGCCTACGTGCGTATTCCAGCCAAACCATGGCACACTGTATAAAACATTGGTAGCCGCGTTCACCTGGTCGGCGTTTTGGTAAAAATTACCTATAGTAACGGAACTTTTTGGCGGACGATTGAAATAATCCTTCTTACAACCGGTAGCCAAAGCACTTACTGTGACTACTGTTCCGAATATGATTTTGTTAAATATTTTCATTTTTGTTTGTATTAAAAGTCTGCATTTATACCAAATGAAATTGTACGCGGGCTGGGGTATCTTCCCTGGTCCACTCCTGTAAGGAACACATTCTGATTAGCCGCTCCAACCTCAGGATCAAGTCCTTTATAAGGTGTGAACACGTAAAGGTTCTGACCGGTTGCATATACTCTTAGCCTGCTCATTTTTAAATAGTTTGCCCATCTGGCTGGCAGGTTATAGCCTAGCGTTACATTCTGTATCCTTAAGTATGAACCGCTTTCAATAAACCTGTCTGACATGTTTAGGTTAGCGTTTGCACCTGCGGCCGGCCTTGGGATATTTGAAGTTGGGTTACTTGGGCTCCAGAAATTTGCAACTGATGCCAGTTGGTTCTGATACTCACTTCCCAGGTTGGCAATCTGGTAATCTAACGCGTTCAGGAGCTTGGCACCATATGATCCGTTAAGGAAAATAGTAAGATCGAATGATTTATAGTTAAATGTGTTAGAGATACCATAAGTAAACGTCGGGTTAGGATTACCTAAAGGAACCTGGTCGCTCGCGTCAATTTTCCCATCGTGGTTTTCATCTACATACTGAATATCACCTAGCCAGGTGCCACCAGGGTTACTTGTTACAGGCTGGCCGAATTGAATTGGCGCATTTTTTAACTGCTCATCAGTTTTAAATATGCCTGCCACTTTATATCCGTAGAATTCACCGATAGGGCCGCCAACAACTGTACGTGTAACCGGTAAGGTTAGGAAGCTGGTTGTAATTTGCCCTGTTATATAAGGCGTTCCGGGAGCCAGTGCAGTAACTTTGTTGGCATAGTGGCTAAAGTTTAGCGTTGTGCTCCATGAGAAATCCTTACTAGTAATATTTTTACTATTAATGCTGAACTCAAATCCCCTGTTTTGTACACCACCACCGTTAATTTCAGGTGGATTAATTGCTGCCGCACCTGAATAATCAGCTACGCCGCCTAACAAGAATGCCGGAAGTGTTGCCTGGAAAAGGAAGTTTTTAGAGGTCTTATTAAAAACATCAACTGTACCTGTTATACGGTCATTAAACAAACCGAAATCAAGGCCGATATCTTCCTGTATAGCGGTTTCCCATTGCAGGTTTGGATTAGCAATATTGCCTACAGCAAATCCGGTCCCTGCACCTGTAGGTACCGCATTAAGTACTGCGCCATATAAATAGCTGGGCACATTCTGGTTACCGGTTTGTCCGTATGAAACCCTTAATTTAAGATTATCGGCTACTTTTTTAATATCAGTCATAAATGCCTCGTCGGATAATCTCCACGATACGGCGGCTGATGGGAAATAACCGGTCTGATGGCCCTGGGCAAACTTTGATGAACGGTCAGCCCTTATAGTGGCAGTTAAGCTGTACTTACTATTATAGGTATAAATGGCGCGTGCAAACTCTGATTGCAATATATCGTTATTACCAACATACTCGCCAACACCTGCGGTTGATGCACTTCCTAAATTCAATGATTGTAGGGAGTTACCGGCCACAAAGTTTGATATATTGGCAGCGTTAGCGTTATAAACTGAGTTTACTAACTCATAAGCTCCCAAAACAGTAAGGTCATGTTTTTGGGCAAATACATGGTGATAAGTTAAATATTCCTTCCAATCCCAATAAGTTGAGTTTGTACGGTACTCTTGTAGTGTTGCCGTAGGAACGTCATGCAAAGGGTCATAATCATATGCCGGGTTAAAGTACTTGGCAACTGATGAATTGATATCAGCATCAAATTCAGAGCGTAAGGTTAAATCCTTTGTAAATTTCAAATCTGAATATACATCGGCGTTATAATTATCCTGACCTAAGGTATTGGTAATTAATAGGGCTTGTGCCACAGGGTTTATCTGCGCGCCTACCTGCCCGGCAGACGGACCAGCAAATGAGCCATCAGCATTGTATACAGCCTGATCGGGCGCACTTAATAACGCGGTATATATAATACCTGTATTGTTACTTAACGAGGTATTCTGATTGCTGCGGCTTCCGGCAACAGTAGCGCCTATACTCATCCAGGGTTTAACCTGTGAATTAACAGTCGCGCGGAAAGTATACCTGTCAAAATTATTACCGATTACCGTTCCGTCTTGCTTTAAGTATCCACCTGAAATATAATAATCAGTACCATTGTTAGCGCCCGAGAAGGCAAGCTGATGGCTTTGAATTGGAGCTGCCTGGAAAATAGCATCCTGCCAGTTAGTACCCTGCCCAAGCAGACTAGGGTTTGCAAATTCACCACGCCTTGGGTTACCAATAATATCGGCCAGTTGGTTTTCAAGAGTAGCATATTGCTGAAGATCCATCATTTTAAGCTCTTTGCCCTGGTTTTGGGTGCCATAAAATCCATTGTAACTAATTTTACCACTCCCGCTCTTACCTCTTTTGGTAGTGATGATAATTACACCGTTTGAACCCCGGCTACCATAAATTGCGGTAGCTGCCGCGTCTTTTAATATATCAATTGATTCAATATCAGCCGGGTTAAGGAAAGTAAGGGGGCTAACACCGTTCTCACCATTGTTTGGTGAGATCTGTACCGATTTACCTGTAGTACTTATATTGTTTGCATCGCCTGATATGGCAATACCGTCAATTACATATAAAGGCTCGTTGGTACCGCTTAATGAACTTATACCACGAATATGCACCGAGGTATTGCTACCCGGGCCACCTGCATTTTGTTGAATGGTAACACCAGCGGCTTTGCCTTCCAGCATCTGGTCGACACTTACCTGCGGTATGTTCGCGATATCCTTGGCTGTAACAGACGAAATAGCGCCGTTTACATCCTGCCGTTTTTGCTGACCGTAACCGATAACAACTACATCAGACAATGCAGTAGAGGTGGGGATAAGAGAAACATTTACCAGCAATTTATTTCCAATAACCACTTCTTTTGTTTCCATCCCTATAAATGAAAACACAAGGATCTTTCCTTGTGCCGGAACCTGGATTGTATAAGCACCATTTATATCGGTAACCGTTCCATTTTGTGTTCCTTTAACAGTAACGGAAGCGCCTGGGACGGTAACCCCTTTATCATCCGTTACTACACCTTTGACTACTGTTCCCTGGTTTTGCGCCATTACCCTGGCACAAACTAAAAAGGACATGAACAGTAATACAGTTCGTAAAATTTTTCCCATAATAATTTAAATTGTTAATTAATTTCAGATTGATTTTGGTTGTTAAATTTTCTTCCTCACGTTGAATTTATGCAGGACATAAATTCTCTTCCAGCCCATCATGAGTAATAAAAATTTTGAAATATGCGTCCCGGATTAAGGCAAAAGCAGCCACCCGGCTATTTTATTGTAGTAAAATAACCTGTTGTTGTCACCATTAATTTTTATTGCTTAACCTCTCCCCCCAGACATAATCATCGTCCAGGGGTAATGCACGGAAAACACTATTTGTAATTGTTGTATCTCAAAGACGTCCTCCTTTCATTCATAATATAAGTTTTGCAAATTTCAATGCTCAATTACTCGTGCGCTAAACGGAATAAAAAGCTATTGTTAACAGATAGCCTTAAACACACATTTTGCCTCGTTTTGTATAAACTGAGGTATTAAACTTTTACTGTAAAAATTGGTATAACTGGTATTTCTTTTATAAATGTAAAAACAAATAATTAAAAAAACAATCGATTGCATTATTTTATAAAAAAAATACAGAAGTGCTTTTTTTTTATAAAATGGGCTTATGATTATTTGAGTTAAAATAGTATCGACAAATAACAAAATAGTATCGATTTAGCGAGTCCAGAAGAAATAATTGCCAGAATTGCGGTAGTTTATCGATTGCATTAAAATACATCGAATTTATTTTTTTACAGCGGAAGTACTACCGGGATTGAACCCACTTTCAGGTGGGCCGAGGTAACTGGGCTTTTCACCACCTGCATCAATAACAATTTTTTGCAATACAACTGCAGGGTCAACCATCCAGTATTTTAAAACATGTTTTCCGCTGCCGGCAACGTGCAATTTCGTTTCCAGTATCTTGATATTATCGCTCACATTTTTACCCCAGGCAGCCGTTGATTCATCAGCATTGATATTAACCAACTGAGGCTGCCCATTATCCATAGAAATAGCATAATGCAAGCCTTTTGAATTTGTAAAATCAAGCGTTGGCGATATATAGGCTTTTACATTCACCCACCCGGTATCAATCATATTTACAACATACTCCAGGTGCGGACTATTGCCTGCGGGAACTTGTGATTTTGCTGTAACCGGCGCAGGCATTATACCCGATAGCGTGCGGCCATAATTGGGGATGCTTTGCCATTTAATACCATTGGAGTTAATAGCTTTTGTATAGTGTTCAGCCTCAATACTTACATAGCCATTGTTTTCATTGAAACCAATGTTATTTAATGGCAGTAAATTATTTATAACCGCGTTAATGGTAACTGTGCGATTATCAGCACCAGTGATAGTTATAGGTACAGATTTAATACCTTTTGGCATTTTTGCCCAGTTAATATTTACCCAAATACGCTGCTGCGTGGTAACGCTGCTGCTCTTAGGTTCGATTGTTATATAGGGCGATGTTGTTGTAGCAGTAAAATTAAAAGCCTGGCTGCCGCGATTAAAAACCTCGATATAATGGCCACCACAACCGGGATAAAAGCCCGGCAAAGTCGCCTGGGATTGCTCCTGAGGCCACCATAGTTCAGAGCCCTCAACAGCTACCCCCATTTGCGCTGCTGCCGGGATTTGGATAGTACTTACGGCCGGCATTTTATTAACCCGTGGCTCCTGCCAGTAGGTGTAGCCAATATGGGTTTGATCCATCATATGGTCCCACTTGCCATTAGCCATTTCTTTGTTGTAGTGATGCGATATGGCCGAGTCCTTTTTGAACAGTTCCTTCACATCAGCAGCTATTAAGTTTGTAGCCGATCTGCCTTGTAGCGCATATAACTTATTTTTCGCAGCAGCATAATACAGTTCATTTAAATTGGCGCAGGCCTCAACCGGATGAAGCACTAACTGATAATAAGCATCTTTATATTGTTGTGGTATAATTTTATATAACTGTTGAGCTTTATCGCGCAGTTTGTTGTAATCATTCACTACGTTTTCAAACTCACGATAATTAGTTAAACTATACGTATTCTGATCAAGCTGTTCGGGTTTACGCCGACCGTTATACTTGGTGTAGGCAGTTAAAATATCCGCGATCTCTGCGGCATATTTGCTGCCAAATTGCTGCGCCGCCCACTGGCGTTTGTATTCATCAAGGCGGCTTGCAGGCCATTTATCGGGCGACCAGGCATAATCCAAAAAGAAACTGATCGGGAATTCCATAGGTTTCAAGTCGCCTACATTTACTACCCAAACCTGTTTAGCGCCGTATTCATAAGCCAGATGCATTTGTTCCCATGTTTTACTGATAGGATTTGTGTTGAGCCATTTGTAATTACGCGGATCACCCACATAATCAAAATGGTAGTAAATACCATAGCCGCCTTTACGGGCAGGCTCATTCAACTTTGGCAATTTGCGGATGTTGCCCCAATTATCATCACACAGCAACAGGGTAACATCATCGGGTACACGCATGCCTTTGTCATAATAATCCTGCACCTCCTTGTATAGGGCCCACATTTGCGGTGTTGCTGAAGCATCCTTATGGGTAACATCGGCTATGATCTTCCGCTGGTCGGCAACTATTTTTTCCAGTAGAGCTATATTACTGCCTTCGGTCATCGGCATATCGCCATCACCGCGCATACCTACGGTTACGATGGTTTCCTTAGTGCCCATGTTTTCGATGCCCCTTTTCCAGAAAGCACGTAAGGTATCGGCATTGGTTTCATAGTTCCATGCACCGGAGCCATAACGTTTCCATTCCTGCTGCGCGCGGTCCATAGGTTCGTGGTGCGAAGTGCCCATTACAATGCCATATTCATCAGCCAATACAGGGTCGAGCTTATCATCATCATTAAAAGCATTGCCCCACATAGCGGGCCACAAATAGTTGCCCTTTAAGCGCAAAATAAGCTCGAACATTTTGGTGTACAGCAGGTGGTTAACCCCGCCAAACTTTTCCTTGGCCCAACCCGAAAATGCAGGCGCTTCGTCATTAATAAAAATGCCACGGTATTTTACGGTCGGACTCCCATCGGTATATTTACCGGGCATTACATACAAATTGGGTTGCTGTTTCACAGGCACATCGGCCCACCAATACCATGGCGATACACCTATTTGCGCCGAAAGATCATATACGCCATAAATAGTTCCGCGCTTATCACTACCGGCTATCACCAGCGCTTGTTTTACGCCAGGAAAAGGATCATTAATAACCTGCGTTACATGTGCTTCCCATTTACCGGTAATGCTGCTTGCATCCAGTTTTCTTTCGCTTACCAGCTTATCTATCAGTTTATTTTTGCCCAGTGTACCGATAATTATTACCGCTTTTGTAGCTGCAATATCGTTTGTTAAAAGAATAGGTGAGCTTGAAGTAACTTTTTGAATATCCGCCTGCAGACTTTTAACGGCTATCATTATTCCTGCATAATCGCTGTCTTCGGCATATAGGGACGCTACCTTACCCTGATCGGCAAGCGGGAAATATCCTTTATTTAATTTGAATGAGATATAAGACTTGCTACCCGGCGATTGGGCATAAGTATTTACCACTATCGATAAAGAAAATACGATTACATATAAACACCTATAGATCCTGCACATCAGCTTATTATTGGCAATATAAATTTATACAATCAAACTATTTAAAATCAACCACTTTCCAGTAAGCCTTTTTAGGCTGCATGTTTTGATCGAACAGTAAAGGATAATTTTTCCTGCCTGCCACCGGATAAGTATCGAGCCAGGTCTTTCCATCGTAAATATTCCAAAAGGTTACACCTGTAATTACGTCTTCATAGTCGCGGAAGATCTTAAACACATTGGCGTATTGGGCTCCCTGTTTTTGTTCCAGTTCAGGGGTATATGCATCTGATTCACCCGGCCTCATAGCGCGCCTGTTCTTTTCCCATGGGTAGATAGACATATCGAGCTCTGTTACCTGCACCTTTAAACCCAATGAAGAAAACTTCTTAATGGTCTCGATAAGATCTGCTTGTGATGGCTCATAAATTGACCAGTGTGCTTGTATACCCACCGCGTTTATAGGCACTTTGGCATCAATTAATAGCTTTAGCAGTTTGTAAACTCTGTCCCTTTTTTCGGGGCGCTCGGTATTGTAATCGTTGTAAAATAAAACAGCATTGGGGTCGGCCTCATGCGCGTATTCAAAGGCTTTGATAATAAAATCTCCACCACAGATCTGGTACCAGAGCGAGTTACGTAAAAACTTGGTACTATCGTCATCAATAGCTTCGTTAACTACATCCCAGGCATATATTTTGCCTTTGTACCGGTTAACTACCGTAGTAATGTGATCTTTCAAGCGTTTAAGCAATACTTCTTTGGTTACTAAATTGCCTTTATCATCCTTAAAAAACCAGGCGGGCGTTTGCTCATGCCAGCAAAGATTATGCCCCCTTACCCGCAGGCCATTTGCCTGTGCAAAGGCTACGATCGCGTCAGCATCCTTCCAATTGTAACGATTTTCTTCGGGATGGATAGGTCCCATTTTCATAGCGTTCTCAGGAGTTATGCTATTAAACTGCTGAACTATAAGTTTAGCCTCATCGGGGTTTTGAAGATCCTGTGCGGAAACTGCTACGCCGATGGGGAAGTAATCTTTATAATAATCTTTTAAACCCACTGTATGCATGGTTTGCGCCCGCGTAAATACTGTGCATAATTGAAGTATAATAGAAAAAGCTAAGAATTTCTTTATCATGATGATTGTATTTTAGTTTAATAACGTTAACCAATGCTGTTTTTAATACCCATCTCCAGTCCCCGCAGTTCCGCCAGCCCTTTCAGCCTGCCAATTACCGAGTAACCCGGGTAAGTTTTATAATTAAAATCATCCAGTATTTTATGCCCATGATCCGGGCGCATGGGGATGGCTATATCATCGCGGCCGGCTACAATTCTTTTCTTTTGTTCGAGGATCACATTTTTCATAATGGCGTACATATCGTTACTGCCTCCTAAATGATCCGCTTCGTAAAAGCTGCCATCGGCCTCACGCTGTACATTGCGTAAATGCAGAAAATGTATGTGTTCGCCCAATCTGCTAACTATGCCCGGCAAATCATTAGCATCATTTGCCCCTAATGAGCCGGTACAAAATGTAATGCCATTATTGGGGGATGGACAAGCATTTATCACATCTTCCAAATCCTTCTCCATACAAACAACCCTTGGCAATCCCAGTATCGGGAACGGCGGATCATCGGGATGGATACACATTTTTATGCCCTGCTCCTCAGCAGTTGGCACAATCGCATTTAAAAAATACGACAGATTCTCTTTCAGTTTAGTAGCATCGGTATGCTCGTATCTTTTAAGGTGCTCCTTAAATTCGGCAATGGTAAATACTTCATCGGTACCCGGTAAGCCTGCCATTATGGTATTGATCAGCAGTTCTTTTTCTTCGGCGCTGATGCCATCGAGATACTCTTTCGCATTTTGCTTTTGTTGTTCGCTGAATTCCCGCCAGGCGCCTTCGCGTTCAAGGATATAAAGATCAAAAGCGGCAAGCGCAGGCGCAGAATAACGTAATGCCGAAGCATTATTTGGCAGTCTGAAATCGAGGTTAGTGCGTGTCCAATCGAGCACGGGCATAAAGTTGTAGCAAACCACATTTATGCCTGCTCCACCCAGATTTTTAAGGGTGGCGATGTATTTATCAATATACTCATCCCTTGAACTCCCGGCTGTTTTTATGCTTTCGTGGATATTTACACTCTCCACTACCGACCAGTTAAAACCAGCGGCATTAAGCACCGCGTTGCGATGTTTTATTTCATCCGTACTCCATACATCACCACAGGGGATATGGTGCAACGCGGTAACAATACCTGTTGCGCCGGTTTGCCTTATGGCGCTTAGCGTTACCGGATCAGCCGGGCCAAACCAGCGGAATGTTTGTTCTAAATTGCTAAACATAGGTGCTCATTTATTTAACTTTCAAAATAACATCAGCACATTTAGGCATGCCCAAATCTTCACTTCTTTTTGTAGGCAGCGAGCCGCCAATGTATACATGATAATTACCAGCTAACTGTATAGCCTTACCATCATCATTTATACTTTTTAAGATGTCGGGGGTAAGCGCAAATTGCACATTTTGTGATTCTCCCGGTTTTAAGTGTATACGTTTAAAGCCTTTAAGCGAAAATAAAGGATTTTCACCATCATCAGGATTAGTGATATACAGCTGCACCACTTCATCGGCCTCCGTTTTCCCATTATTGGTTACTGTTGACTCAGCTTGTACCGTTATGTTCTTTTTAACCTGTGCTGCCGATAGTTTTAGCGGTGAATAAGCAAAAGATGTATAGCTCAACCCAAAGCCAAAAGGGTACATAGGTTCAGCAGTCATGTAACGGTAAGTTCTGTCTTTCATGCTGTAATTTTCGTAAGCAGGTAACTGGTCAAGCGATTTTGGGAAAGTAACCGGTATACGCCCCGAAGGTGAAACCTTACCGAATACGATATCAGAAATAGCGTGACCGCCTTCTTCGCCCGGATACCAAACCAATAATACGGCATCAGCCAGTTCCTGTACTTCGGCCAGGTTCATAGGGCTGCCACCGGTAATTATGGCAACAATCTTATTTTTATTACCGGCTCTTAGCTTTTTCAAGAAATCTATCTGGTTTTGTGGCAAGTTATAATCCAGCCTGTCACCAAAATTTGGGGATGCGATGGCTTCACCCTCTTCGCCTTCAAGCAAACCTGTAATACCCAGGGCCACAAAGGTAACATTCGATGCCTTGGCGTCATCGGTGGTCCAGTCAATTGGGTTTGCATTTGGCCTGTCCAGTAATATCCCTTGCTTGTACTGCATTTCGCTGGCGGGTGAAATGCCTGAAGCAAGGCCTTCCATTATGGTGGTCATTTGTGGGTTGATACCATAGTAATTACCAATCAGCGCTCCTTCGTTTGCTGCATTAGGGCCTGTTACAAAATATTTTGGCAGGTCATTCCTTAATGGTAAAACACCATTGTTTTTAACCATTACAATTGATTCAAGCGCTACCTGTTTGGCAAGCTGCCTGTGTTCAGGGCTGTTAATTACATCTGTTGATATTTTATCATAAGGGCTGCTGCCTTTAGGATCGAACATACCCAGCTTAAACCTGGTTTTAAGCAATGTGCTTAATGCCGCATCAATTTCTTTTTCGGTTATCAGGCCTCTTTTTACGGCTTCAACCAAGGCAGGGTATTCGTCGCCGCAATTCAGATCAACCCCATGTTTAACCGCCAACGCAACAGCTTCAGGCTGACCGGGCACCACATGGTGCCCCATATAAAAATCAGCAATAGCGCCGCAGTCTGAAACTACATGTCCCTTAAAATGCCATTGATCGCGCAGCACACTATCCAACAATAAATTACTACCGCAGCAAGGCTCATTATTGGTACGGTTATAGGCGCACATAACAGCTTCAACATGCGCATTTACTAAAGCCTTAAAAGCAGGCAAATAAGTTTCATAAAGGTCTTTTGACGATGCCTGCGCATTAAAAACATGGCGCAAACGCTCAGGGCCGCTATGTACAGCAAAGTGCTTGGCGCAAGCAGCAACTTTTAAATGTTTGGGATCATTACCCTGCATACCTTTTACAAAGGCAACACCTATTGTAGCAGTGAGATAGGGATCCTCTCCATAGGTTTCCTGCCCCCGGCCCCATCTTGGGTCGCGGAAAATATTAATATTGGGGGTCCAGAAAGTTAAGCCATCAAATCGCAGGTGGTAGTTATCAGCCTGTGCAGCGTTGTACATGGCACGGGCTTCGTCTGATATGGCGGTTGAAACCTGGTTAATAAGCTTATCATCAAAAGTAGCACCAAAGGCAATAGCCTGCGGAAAAACGGTTGCAACGCCGCCACGGGCAACGCCATGCAAGGCCTCGTTCCACCAGTCATATTCGGGAATATTAAGCCTCGGTATAGCCGGACTTACATTCATCATCTGGTGAACTTTTTCATCCAGGGTTAGTT
The DNA here is from genome assembly GCF_900105165.1 of Mucilaginibacter mallensis. Taxonomy (NCBI): domain Bacteria; kingdom Pseudomonadati; phylum Bacteroidota; class Sphingobacteriia; order Sphingobacteriales; family Sphingobacteriaceae; genus Mucilaginibacter; species Mucilaginibacter mallensis. The sequence goes on along the minus strand of NZ_LT629740.1, from coordinate 657,617 downwards.
TTGATACCAGGTCGTTTACGCGTTCATCTAAAGTTTTTGTAGTATCCAAATAAATACTTTGCGCCTTAACAATACCTGAGATGCTCATCATAAACAGGCAAATCAAAATTCTAATTTCTCTCATATGTGGTTTTTTAAAAAAGCCGTGCCCAAATGTTATTGGTAAATGAACGTGTAACTTTTACTAAGTTTATAATTGGTTTTCCGGTTGAAAGGTAGAAATAAAATTGAATCTATGCAATCGATTGCATTATATTTTGATAAAATAATTCCTGATTGAACTCATGAATTTTCTAGACCTTGTAAATTTTTAATTCAATATGATATATTTAGGCTTTTAAATAATGCAACCGATTATTTATAACTTTAAAAAATTATGAGCGAGCCCCGCAAAGAAGTTACCATTTATGATATTGCCGAAAAACTTAATATTTCAGCGACCACTGTTAGCCGGGGCTTACAGGACCACCCGAAGATCAACGACAAGACCAAAAAGAAAATACTGGCTGTTGCCGCTGAGATGGGCTATCGCTCCAATCCTTTTGCCAGCAGTTTAAGAACCAAACGAGGTAATATAATCGGGGTGATAGTGCCAAGGCTGAATAGTTATTTCATGTCGGATGTAATAGCGGGGATCGAAAAGGTGATCAATGAATCTAATTACAACCTTTTCATCAGCCAATCGCTCGAAAGCATGAAGAAAGAGATAAGCAATGCCAGGGCTATGTTCAACAACCGTGTGGATGGCTTGCTGGTTTCGCTGGCTTATAATACGGACAACCTTGATCATTTTGAACCGTTCATTACTAAAAATATACCCGTAATTTTCTTTGACCGGGTTCAGGAGCATTTACAATTCCCCAATATTTTTATTGATAACTATAAGGCAGCCTATCAGCTTACCAGCCACTTAATTGAGCAGAGCTGTAAAAGAATACTACATATAGGCGGCAGCCAGTTAAGGAATGTATATATAGAGCGCTATAATGGCTATAAACGAGCTTTGGAAGATCATAACCTGCCCTTTGATGATGAATTATTAATTATCAGCGATTTAACCACACAGGGCGGGCAGGATGCAGGAAGCACTATATTAAATATGGAGATAAAACCCGATGCTGTATTTGCGGCTAACGATATCAGCGCGGTGGGTTGTATGCAATTTTTAATGGATGCGGGTATGCGGGTTCCTGAGGATATAGCATTTGCAGGTTTTAATAACGACCCGATGTCGAGTGTTGTTAGGCCACAACTAACTACTATTGATTACAAAGGATTTGAAATGGGCGAAGTTGCCGCGAAATTATTACTGGGGCACTTAACCGATAATGCTGATTTGAAACAAACCCACAGCCTGATACTACGGTCGGAAATGATAGTCCGCGACTCGTCAAAGAGAAAAGGATAGTCTGAAAGTAGACTTAAAAAAAGATATCAATATCGCAGTTGGGACAAGAGAGTTTAATTAAACTAAAGTTGGTATGAAATCAATTAATTTTTTAATTGCGCTCACACCATGTTCAGCTAATTCTATAATGTCATGCTCCGCTTCATTGAAATAGATATAATATTTAATTATTGCACCTGCTGACAAAAACCGTCCCTGATCATCTACCAAATAGAATCCCATATCAGTAACTAACATTAATTCTCTTTCAATAATTTCAGGTTTTACAGGCTTGAGGTGTGTATCAGTATTTCTTAATTTATTTAGAATATCCCACGCTGCAATTTCCTGATCGGATAGTTTACTTTTCTTCCAATTCTCTATAAGTTCAATACCGACCTTATTTCTTTGTTTTGAATTTAATGAAGGATTCTTTAAAGCAATTAAGTGATTATAATAGTTCCACGCATTTTGAAAAGCTGTCAAAAAACTCCAAAAATTATCTTGAATTTCAAGCTTATCGTGATTTGAGATTTGTATTTTTTTGAGGGAACGAATACCCCAATCAAGTTTATCCGTGATATTATTTACGGTTTCTAAATTATTATCCATTAAAATGTCCTTTCATAATTTAAGCTACTTGATTAACTTCTGAAATCCCTCCACAAGATGCGGTGCTTGTAATGTTAACAAGGCAATTATTTGTGGGGTCAATATTTTGAAAATTTCGTCTGCTATTTTGTCGCCAGTGAATGTTGCAATTTTCCCAAACATCAATTCATAAAATGTTTTTTTACCCAATACAGGTAAACTTTTTAATGCTTCAAATTCACTACTGATATGAGATTTAATTTCTTCAAACTCGTTAAATATTACCTCTTGCCCAGCTTCTAATTTTGTTAGGGTATATGTAATATTGTCAATTTTTGAGTTTATATCTGCTATTTCTTCAAGTGAGAAGGTGTTTTTATCAAAGGTGTAGTTGGCACTTTTCTTAGCTAATGAATAAAGTACGTACCTGATTTTATTAAATCCTGTAGCTATTTGGGATGGGTCTCTTGTGTTAAAGCTAATGTTGTTTTTGAGTATACTTTCTTCTTTTACTAGAAAATTCAATAGCTCTACAATACATATTAATCTTTCATAATCTTCATATAGCTCAGAAACTTGGATTTCCAGTCTGTCTTTTAATCCGAGATTACTGCCAGTGAAATACTGCATTAAGCTACTTTGATGCAATACATGTTGAATAATAGACTTTGCTTTTTCTTTTGCTATCTCATCAAAACTAAAATCTGGTAAAGGTATTTGAATAAACTCCATCTTATTTTAAGGTTTAAGGTATTTATAGTAAAGATACTATAATGAGTGATACTGAAAAAAGAGAATGGTTACTGGAGATGTTAAAAGAAGAAAAACAGTTTGAATTTCTTAGTTGTCCCAACTGCGATATTGATACATAAAAAAAGCGGGTGAGTATTGTACTCACCCGCTTTTTTATTGGTTTTATTTCTGTTATCTGTACATCAGAATTGTTTTCAGATAAATTCCCTCCCGTGGGAGGGGTGCGGCTGGATTTGAAATGGCAGGGAGGGGTTTATTCGTCATAAAAGTAACAGAAACCCCTCCCTCCACCCTCCAAGGGAGGGAATCGCACATTGTCCACGCTTTTTTATCTTATGAACAAGTATTCTGTTACCAGAAGAATGAATATAGTGCAACCAATATGCCGCAAACTATAAGTGCACCCACTGCAAACGAGTTGGATGTTTTAAACATTTTTGCGTCGATCTCCAGGCCGTTGGTCTTTTTACCCTTCGCATAATCGGCTAAGCTGATGATGATCATACCGATGATACAGATCACAAAAACAAAGCCCATCCTGTCGAGGAACGGAATTTCATAAAGGCCGCTATCCGCGTTCTTAAATGAGAAACCAGTTGGCGCCAGGAATGAAAGATCGGCAATTTTTGGTAAAAACTTAAAGAATACCGAGAAGGCGAAACCGCCAATGGTCGCAAATAAGGCCGCATTTGAAGATGCCTTTTTCCAGAAGAAGCCCAATATGAACATGGCAAAAATACCCGGTGACACAAAGCCGGTATACTCCTGTATAAACTGAAAGCCGCCCTTTTTATCAATACCTAAAAAAGGAGAAATAACCACACCCAATATCATGGCTACAACTACAGTGATCTTTCCAACCGTTACCAGTTTTTTGTCGGTAGCTTCAGGATTGATCTTCTTTTTATAGATATCTAATGTAAAAATGGTTGCAATACTATTGGCTTTACCGGCCAGTGAAGCAACAACCGCGGCTGTTAAAGCTGCAAAAGATAAACCTTTAATACCAGTAGGCAACAGGTTCAACAATACAGGGTAAGCATTATCGTGGTTACTGGTAATGCTGGCGGTATTAAGCGCATCAAACACGTTTTGTTTGTACAATACATACGCCGCTATACCCGGCAATACCACTATTAAGGGCATTAAAAGCTTAAGAAATGCAGCGAATAAAATACCGCCACGAGCTGTTTTTAAGTTAGCACCTAAAGCCCTTTGGGTAATGTACTGGTTACATCCCCAGTAATTTAAATTCACTATCCACATACCACCAATTAAAACGGTCAGGCCCGGCAGATCGCCGTAGCTTGGGTTATCTTTTTTAAGGATCATGTGGAAGTGGTCGTTGGCCTGATGGTATAATAATGATAAACCCTCTGTTATACCGGTTTTTCCGTAATGAGCCGCTACGGCGGTAACCGCTATATAGGTAGTTACTAAACCACCCAATATTAAAAAGAACACCTGGATAACATCGGTATAGCCGATTACCTTCATACCACCCAGTGTGATAATAACGGCAAATAAGGCCAGTAAACCAATACATACGCTAAAATCAACACCTGATATACCATGTATAGCAATAGCGCCAAGGTAAAGGATAGATGTTAAATTCACGATCACATACAACAACAACCAAAATACCGCCATAATCATGGCTACCGTACTGTTATACCGCTGATGCAGGAACTGCGGCATGGTGAAGATCTTATTTTTAAGATAAACAGGGATGAAAAATACGGCTACGATGATCAGCGTAAGTGCAGCCATCCACTCATAGGTTGATATGGCCAGGCCCATGGTAAAACCGTTACCGCTCATGGCCACAAACTGCTCTGCCGATATATTGGAGGCAATTAATGACGCGCCGATAGCCCACCAGGTCAACGACCCTTCAGCTAAAAAATAATCTTTTGTTGATGTGGTTGCTTGTTTTTTCCTGCGGTATACCCATAAGCCGTAGGAGGCCACGATTACAAAATATATTAAAAATACTATGTAATCGCGCGTACTGAGTGAATTCATGTTTTGGTTCTTTCTTGGTTTAAATTGGTTAAAGGGCGACTGATTGGTTATATCAGCCGCCTAAAATAGGTTTTTATATAAAACTATTAATGATATTCTCATAATATTCCTGTTTGCCACTGATAGCTTTAGGTTCGCCATTGTCAATAGCATACTGGCGCAGGTCTTCAAGGGTAAGTTTACCGTTCTCAAAGTCTTTACCGCTGCCGCTGTCGTAGGAAGCATAACGGTCCTTACGCAGTTTTTTGTAGTCTGATTTTTGCAGGATATTATCCGCAGTGATTAGCGCCCTTGCAAAAACATCCATACCACCAATGTGGGCATAAAACAGATCCTCAGGATCGGTTGAGTTTCTTCGGATCTTGGCATCAAAGTTTATACCGCCGCCACCAAAGCCACCGGCTTCCAGGATGATCAGCATGCCCTCGGTCACTTCATTGATATCATTCGGGAACTGGTCGGTATCCCAGCCGTTCTGGTTATCACCACGGTTGGCATCAATTGAACCCAGGATTCCTGCATCAACAGCTACCTGCAACTCATGCTGAAAGGTATGGCCCGCCAGGGTAGCGTGGTTTACTTCCAGGTTCAGTTTAAAATCATTCAGCAGGTCGTATTTCTGCAAAAAGCCTAATACGGTGGCTGCATCATAATCATACTGGTGTTTGGTGGGTTCGCATGGTTTTGGCTCGATAAAGAAATTGCCTTTAAAGCCTTGCTTGCGGGCATAGTCTTTTGCCGTATGCAGGAATTTGGCGAAATGTTCCTGCTCGCGTTTCATGTCGGTATTTAGTAAGGACATATAGCCTTCTCTGCCACCCCAAAATACATAGTTCTCACCACCTAAGGCAATGGTAGCATCCAGTGCTGCTTTTACCTGTGCTGCAGCATGGCTCAAAACATGGAAATCCGGGTTGGTGGAGGCACCGTTCATATACCTACGGTTGCTGAACAGGTTGGCTGTTCCCCAAAGCAGCTTTACACCGCTGGCGGCTTGCTTTTGTTTAGCATAGTCTACCAAAGCTTGTAAACGGCGGTCGTTTTCTTTTACATCATTGGTGTAATCCACTACATCCACATCGTGGAAACAGTAGTATCCCAGATTCATTTTGGTGATGAATTCAAAGGCGGCATCCATTTTATCTTTGGCACGTTCTACGGCATCTGTTTTTGCATCCCAGGCAAAGATGTGGGTGGGTTCACCAAAAGGATCGGCACCGTTACCTACAAAGGAGTGCCAGTAGGCGCAGGCAAAGCGTAAATGGTCCTTCATGGTTTTTCCGGCCACTACTTTGTTCTCATCATACCATTTAAAGGCTAAGGGATTAGTCGATTGCGCACCCTCGTATTTTACCTGACCTATACCCTTGAAAAATTCTTTGTCTCCTGTTATTATGCTTCCCATTGCTGTAATTATTGTTTTTTTATTATAGATTTTTTTTTCTTAATTGATAGCTAAATAAGCTTTGCCCTCAATAATCGACAATCGATTGTTTTTAAACTCAAAAAAAATGCGTTTCCATAAAATCTTATGGTAATAAAACTACCCGATAAAGGCATCAAACATGAAAAATGATGATCTTTTCCAGTCGAAACACTCCTATCAATTTCTTTTACTAGCATTTTATAGCTGATAGCTGTACTGTCTTCCTTAATTATAATTGGCAAAGGATTTAACGAAAGTAATTTAAATTTTTTAATATATGCAATCGATTGCTGATATTTTTTTATTTTTACTCGAAACCTACATGAGAAAGAAAAGAACAACCATTTATGATATAGCTGAAAAGCTTAATCTAACCGCTTCGTGCGTATCAAGAGCCTTAAACAATAGTAATTACGTAAGCGAAAAAACAAGGGCGCTGGTACTAAAAACAGCTGCCGAGCTCAACTATAAACGGAATATATTAGCCACCAACCTGCGTAACGGTCATTCCAAAACAATTGGAATAGTAGTTCCGCGGATCAACCAGAATTTTTTCTCCAACATAATTGCCGGTATTGAAGAGGCAACTTATGAAAAGGACTATAACCTGGTGATCTGCCAATCAAACGAGGAACATGAAAAGGAAGTTAAATGTATAAATACACTTATAAACCAGCAGGTTGATTGTATTGTGATCTCCATCTCGGCCGATGGCCACGATTACCAGCATTTAAAAAATGTGATAGATCATGGGATCCAGCTTATACAATTCGACCGTGTGGTGGATGAACTGGAAACATTAAAGGTTATTAATGATAATGAGCAGGCATCGCTTGAAGCAGTATCGCACATGATTGAGCAGGGATATGGCAGGATAGCGCTGTTGGAAGGCCCGCAGCATTTAAGCATATTCAAGCAGCGCAAAGCAGGGTACCTGGCCGCTCTAAAAAAGTATAATTTGCCGGTTATTCATGAGTTGATCGTTAAAAATGCATGGACAAAAGAGCTTGGTGCAAAAGCCACACGCAAATTGCTCAGTCTTTCCAATCCGCCTGACGCGGTTTTTGCTTCTACTTCGGATTTTTCGGCATTGGGCGTTTTAGAGGTAGCTACAGATATCGGCTTTAAGGTTCCTGAACAATTGGGCATCTGCGGTTACTCCAACGAGGCTTTTACAGAGATCACCAGCCCATCTATTACCACCATAGATCAATACAGTTTTTTTATGGGGAAAACGATAGCGAATTTATATTTTGAAGAGATGAATATCAAGGAGATAGCCATTCAGCCAAAAACCATCAGCATTAAGCCAAACCTCATTATCCGTTCATCAACCAGTAAAAAATCAACAGAAACGAAATAGGCAAAAAACCATAGTTGTTACTGGTTTTTCTTGATGTACTCTGCAACATCAACCATTGGGGCTACCCAGATTTTGCCTTCATTTTGTTTAAGAAAATGCAGCAGTTCACTATGCGCTTTCAAGTCGACATTAATACTATGACCGCCGCCAACTCCGTGGAAAAGAAATACTAAAAGCGTATGCGTTTGCATAGCTTTTTTAACCAGGTCGATCATATAATCTGCCGATTGCCCATTGATGCCATAGCAATCAATATTGGTTAGATCAACCTGCTTTGCAGTTTGCAGGCCCGGACTAACGCCTCGCGCTCCGGCGAAATCATTTTTGAGCTGATTATAAAAATACACATCACCAATTTTCAGATCTCCGCAGGGGTAGGCAAATGTTCTGATATCCTTACCATCAATTGCTTTGAGCAGGGTGTTATTGGTTCTTATTTCGCTTACGGCCCGGTAAACGGTGTACTTGCTCAGGTCGTTATCGGGCGTAACAAAACTACGGCCGGGCAGGCTGCCATCGCAGGGGTGATAAAGCGAGTGGTTGCCTAATTCATTTCCTTCTTTCGCTGCTTTGCGCCACTCATTAATTCTTTTATTCACTACCGGCGATGAACCGATGAGATAAAATGTAGCCCTGAGTTTAAGGGAATCCAAGACCGGCAGTACATTATCCAGGTCAACATCTATCGCGTCATCATAAGTAAGCACCACGGCGCATTGTTTATGGTTCCATAAAGTTGAATCCTGCGCCTTAACTATTTGGGCCGATAGTAATAACAGGAAAAATACGATGATGTTGATCTTCATTTTATGACTATTTTATTGGGTTCAGTAGTAAATGGCGATGCAGGCAGGCCCTCTTTGTTGTATAGATTTGCTCCCTCAGGATTATCCTGCCATGCGTAACGAACATACAAAGGATCAGTGACATCGCTGCTCCAAACTACAACTTTATTATTTTCGATAGCGGCATGGGCCCAATAAAACTTATGGTCGGCACCGGCTATTGCAAATTGCGAAAGCGTGGTATCATCTTTGGCGATGAGCCCGCCGCCAATATCACTGAATGTTAGAACAATCCGGTTCCCATCAATGCTTGCCAATTGATAAATCGGCCCGGATGCTATTACTGACAGATCGTGATAAGCTATCTTTTCGGCACCCAAGGCCAGCCTTTCACCTACAACTTTTTTGTTGAGCGGGTGAATATCATTCCATTCACCGGCACCAATAGTAACAGCCATAGCCGTGTTTGATATTGATATCGCTTCCAACTGCTGTTGCCTGAGCTCGGCCCACTGGCTTTCTGTGGGCGAATATTTTACTTCCATAAAATTGGGCAATTGCGCATAGATAAAAGGCAGATTTGGCTGCTGCCATTTGCTGCGCCAGTCGGCAATCAGCGTTGTTAATAACAAATTGTACTCTTGGGATTTATTAGCATTTGTTTCGCCCTGATACCATACGATACCTTTTATGGCATAGTTTATAGCCGGGGCAACCATGGTATTGTATAAACCTGTTGGTTCATTTTGCGCTGAAAAAGCATAATCCGAAGAACCATTACTTCCGGGAGTATACACCTGCCCAACCTTATACTGCCAGTCGCCGCGAAGATCGATCGTATCTTTTCCTACGGCTAAATAATAGGCTTTGTCCGGCACAAAACCACCTTTGCCAGCGGTATTTATTACCTGTATGGTGATTATATTTTTGCCTGGTTTTAATATAGTTTCACTCAGCTTATACCTGCGCGGTGGGTATTGGTAAGTGGTATTACCGCAAAGTACGCCGTTCACATATAAATTATCAGCATCAATAATGCGGCCCATGTAAATTTTAGCGGGTTTTCCTGTCATCGCCGTAGGCACATTAATTTCTTTTCTGAACCATACTACCCCGTTAAGCCCGCTCACACCTTGGTCGGCCCAATAGCCGGGTAGCCAGAAATGGTTCCAGCCTTTGGGTTTATAAGTGGTATCGTACCATGTTTTAGGGCCGGTTAAACCCAGGTCGGTAACCTTAATATACTTGCTTTTATTGCGTTTAGCCAGCAATGCCTGCTGATTAACCTTATTTACAAACGCGGTATCTTTTATTGTTGCCAGGCGATGGTTGTAATCAGGGATTGTTTTTATGCCATCTTCACTTATCCAGGCTTGTATGGGTGTACCGCCAACGCTGGAATTGATGATGCCAATAGGCACATGGTATTTATTATATAACTGCTTTGCAAAAAAATAAGAAGCCGCGCCAAACTGCAGCACATTTTCAGGGTTACAGGCAAGCCATTTGCCGGGTGGAAGATCAGCATGAACTTTGCTTACATCCGATATAGTCGAAATAAAGAAGTTCCTGATCTGCGGATAATTGGCAGCGGCAATTTCATCCGGATATCTCTCTGTTAACCTATCCATTGGCAAAACCATGTTCGATTGCCCTGAACAAAACCATACATCGCCGATCAGTATGTCATTTATAGTGATATGGTTGCTCGCGCTTATATCCATAGTGTAAGGGCCGCCGCTTTTCATTGCTGAGCTTTCAACCTGCCATTCACCATTTGGCTTTGTGGTGGTGGTATATTTTCTATGATTAAAGTTGATGGTAATCTTTTCGCCCGGCTGTGCCCATCCCCATATTTTAATTTTGGCATCGCGCTGCAAAACCATCCCATCGTTTATTAATTGAGGCAGGCGTACCTGGGCATAAGCCGTTGTAAGTGCCGAAAAGAATATAGTTAACAAAAGAGCGATAACAATGATGGGCCTTGCTTTCATTAAAGTTCTATAATTGGTGATTTACCTGATCTTGCCGGAAATAAGCCTGGCATTTTGTAAATATCAGAAAAAGCTTGAAAATTGCAATCGATTGCAAAAACTTTTTTAATATTATTTATGTGACCACATAGTATGGGAAGCATTTTTTCAATAAATACATGATGCTGCAAATAGGACAATTATTTTATCTTTATATCACATCAAATACCCGATCATAAATTCTACCATAATGAGCCAAAAAACTCCGATTGAAAAAATCACTGCCCCTATAAGCAAGTTCATCCACCAGGAACATACCAGCGGGATTGTACTTTTTTTAAGTGTTATAGCTGCCATTGTATGGGTTAACTCGCCTTTTCAGCATTCGTACCATGCACTATGGGACATTCATTTTTCGATGGGCTTTGACAATTATGTGCTCGACCACCCTCTTCACCACTGGATAAACGATGGCCTGATGGCCATATTCTTTTTTGTGATCGGACTTGAATTGAAAAGGGAATTTATGGCGGGCGAGCTGTCAACCATGAAAAAAGCCGCATTACCCATGGTTGCCGCTTTGGGCGGGATGCTGCTCCCTGCCCTTATTTACTTTTTTATAAATAAAGGCACGGCATCTGAACATGGCTGGGGCATACCGATGGCTACCGATATTGCCTTTGCGCTGGCGCTGCTTTCACTTGGCGGTAAACATGTACCGCCGTCTGTAAAAGTATTTTTATCAGCCTTAGCTGTTGCCGATGACCTGGGCGCGGTATTGGTAATAGCCATATTTTATAGCGCACATATATCGCTTCCATTAATAACCATAGGGATTTGCCTGTTAACTATACTACTCATTGGCAATAAGTTAGGGGTACGAAGTATCCTTTTTTACTTAATAATTGGGTTTGGGGTTTGGGTGGCATTTTTACTATCGGGTGTACACGCTACTATAGCCGGTGTATTGGTGGCATTTACTATCCCTGCACGCACCAGGATCGATGAAAAAAAATATGCTAAAGACCTAACGAAGCTGGTGTCTGATTTTGAAGAAGCCGCGCCAAACGATAGTACCCTATCGACCCCGGAGCAACACTATATCATCGAGAAAATAAAAAATCTAAGCACTGAGGCTGAAACCCCGCTACAAAAGGTTGAGTATGCACTCCACCCATGGGTAGCATTTGTGGTAATGCCACTTTTTGCTTTGGCAAATGCCGGTATTGAAATTAACAGCAACTTTTTCTCATCGCTGGTTAACCCGGTGAGCATTGGTATAGTAGCGGGCCTAATATTAGGCAAGTTTGTTGGTGTATTGCTGGCTACCTGGCTGGTAGTAAAATTTGGCGCACAACTGCCTGAAAACTCCAACTGGAAACAAATTGCCGGGGTCGCCCTGCTGGCCGGTGTAGGTTTCACTATGTCGTTATTTATATCCGGACTGGCCTTTGACCATCCTGAAATGGTTGAGCAGGCAAAATACGGGATCCTCTGCGCATCACTTTTAGCCGGCGTGCTTGGCGTTGCTATTTTGAGGAATTCATGAGCTATATTTTATCCATCTCACAGCAAAATCAACCATCTTATTCATAGCAAATTTTTCTTCACAAACTACTTGCAAATGAGCCTGTTTTATACTTATCTTTATATACCAATTGCTCTAAACCCTTAAAATTCAGGAGAAGTCGCCATGAAGAAGAAAATTACTTTAGTTTCTCAGCCTGATAAGACTGAAACTAGTAGCTCAGAATCGCAGTCCTTCCAAAACCCAAACCAAAAAATGTACCGGGATCATAAAATATGTGATCACCATACACACGGGAGGACTAATAAGTTTCCTTTTGGCAGCAGCCACGGGCCGTTATTTTTTTAAGACGGAGTTCATAAGCTTTTTATGCTGTCGCATATGCGCTGGTGTTCCTTTCTTGTCCCCTGCTTTAGGCATTAAAAGGGTATAGCCCGGGAAAGAGAAGCATCTGTATCCCGTACCTATGCACTTTGGGACTCCAAACTTCATCTATTCAATTGTCATCAGTATATCAACAAATATTTTATTTTTATAAGTAAATAAACATTTACTTATATTTGTTTTATTATTTGATATTACACCATAGGTATCGGAGAGGTAATAAAGAGGGTCATATTGAGGCACTCGAAGTATGCGGGCAAAGGCCTTTACGTTAATGCATAACCGTTAATGCATAGTTGGTGATGCCAACGCACATGCTTCGAGAGCCTCAGCATGACACCCTACGCGATATTATTGAAAGAAAATACATATTTCGAACACCTATGGTTCTTACAGGAACAAAAAAGATCATACAGTAACCATGAGGCCAAAAAATTTAGAAAAAGAGCAAGCCATCCGTACCATAGCTTTACAAATTATTGCTGAAGAAGGATTAGAAAATCTGACCATGCAAAAACTTGCCAAAGCTGCCAATATATCCCCGCGTACTATCTACATAAAATACGAAAACAAAGAAGACCTTTTAATAAAGCTGTTTATTGAAGAAGTATTAAGTGCTTATGAAAAGGCGGTGCTGGAAAACTTTAACCCTGATGCGGACTTTGCCGAAGGTGTAAAAAAACTATGGATGAACGGCTTCGGGTATCTTAAAAACAACCGGCATGCTTTCGCTTTGATTCAATATGGAAAATCTTCCCCACTATTAAATAAAGCGTATCAGGAAAAAAACATTAAAGAAGGTGATTTCTTTGGCCCGATACATCAGTTTCTGGAGCTCAATATTGCAGCCGGCATAATTAAGGATTTTCCTCATGAGGTACTCAGGGCATTATTGTTCTCTCCCATAATTGAGCTGGTAAATGAATATTTTGATTACATGAACAGACCAAAACAAATCATAACAGAAGAAACACTTTTAGCCTACTGCGAGGCAGTGGTAAAAGGGATATTAAAATAAAATTTAAACAAATGAACGCTATTAAAAATAAAAAAATAGCCATTGTTGGCGCAGGGCCGGGCGGTTTAACGCTTGCCAGGCTTTTACAAATGAATGGCGCAGATGTAAGGGTTTATGAACGGGATGCTGATAAAGACGCCCGTCCAAAAGGCGCTACGCTGGATCTGCATGAGGAATCGGGTTTGGCAGCATTGCGTGAGGCCGGATTAATGGATGCCTTTATGGCAAATTACCGCCCCGAAGCAGATAAAATGCGTATTGCAGATATGAATGCAAATGTGGTATATGATGACCATGCCAACGAACAGACCGACCGATCGCGCCCGGAGATTGACCGGGGGCCATTGCAAAAGATCCTGCTGGAATCATTGCAACCCGGTACGCTTGTATGGGACAGTCAGTTTTTAACCATGTCGCCGCATAACGATGGCTGGAAACTGGAGTTTAAAAACGACACGTCTGTAACTGCTGATCTGGTGATCGCAGCAGATGGGGCAAACTCAAAGCTGCGCCCTTACATCACGCCTATTAAGCCATTTTATGTGGGTGTTACGGCAATTGAAGGAGCGGTATATAATTCTGAAACTGAAAGCCCCAAAATACATAAGCTATTAAATGGCGGAAAGATATTTGCCATGGGCAATGAGCAATCATTAATTGTGAGCTCAAAGGGCGATGGCAGCCTGGTGTTTTATCCCGGCTTTAAAAAGGAAGAGAACTGGAGCCGCGAATGCGGGATAGACTTTACTGACAAAGCGCAGGTACTTGCCTGGTTTAAACAAGAATATGCAGGTTGGGATAGCTCATGGCTTGAACTTTTTGAAAACTCAAGCTCGGCTTTTGTGGCCCGCCCGCAATATTGTATGCCTCCCGACCAAACCTGGGAGGCTTTGCCTAATCTTACTATGCTGGGTGATGCAGCCCACCTGATGCCCCCATATGCAGGTGAAGGTGTAAATATGGCCATGCTAGATGCATTGGAATTAAGCAGATGCCTTGTCAGCGAAAATTTCGCTGACACACAAGCAGCCATTGCAGCTTATGAAAAACAGATGCGCGCAAGAGCTTCTGAAACTGCAAGGGACACGCTGGAATCAACGGCTGCATTGCACTCGCCGGATGCAATTACTTTCCTTATTAATGTTTTCGGTTAAAAAAGATTGATTTTGACTAAAATATAATAGTCAGCCACATATTTTAATGCAAAAAGCCTCAAAATTGAGGCTTTTTGCATTAATCACGTTTTAGCATCATTTATAATCACATTTTGCAGATACATAAGCAAATTTCTCACCATCTAAATGATCAACCTAATCTTTTGTTATCCATTTCTTAATTTTTAAAAAGAAATAGATCACAAAATTTGATTATCAGCATAATTATTTAATAAAATACGACGGTAAACTGCTCACTGCAAAAAATATAGTCGCAAATACATCCATTTTTTATTTCCTAATTATACCTGTCAACCAAACATTATTAGGTGCAAAAAGCACTTTATATGATATTTAATTATCTTCTAGTAAAAAAATTTCATCTAACGTTAAGTTCAATAAAAAATAAGGATACTTTCATAACTATTTATACTTATTAAATTATTTTAATAAGTATTTTGATTTGTGATTTTATTTTAATTAAGTTTGTTAAACCAAAATCTTAATCTGCGTATTCAATGGAACTTAAACCAAAATTTGTTAAAAGTACTGAACTAAAGAACATGATCGTTAAGCGCCTTTATTTCGACAAGGCCTTATCATGTGCTGACCTTAGTGAACTTTTCGACAAAAGTGTTCCATCCATATCTAAAGCGGTTAATGAACTGATTGATGAAGGTTTTGTAATTGAAAACGGTTATGCACCATCAAGCGGGGGCCGCAGGCCATTGGTTTATTCTATAAGGCCCGAGGCCATGTATATCCTTACCGTGGCAATGGATCAGTTATCAACCCGTATCCAAATGGTTGATCTGGTAAACCGGCCTGTTGCCGATATAGCCGTGTGCGATCTTAAGTTATTAAATAATCCGCATGCCCTGGCTACACTAATCGGGCATATCAACAGCTATATCAACACCACAGGTATACCAAAAGATAAAATTGCAGGGACAGGTATTGGCATGCCCGGCTTTATCAATTCAATCGAGGGTGTAAACTTCACTTATATGGAATCGGGCGATCAAAGCTTAACCCAAGTGATCACCATTAAAACCGGGATACCTACTTATATTGATAACGACTCCAGTTTGATAGCTCTCGCCGAACAAAAATTCGGGATTGCCAAAGCACGCAAGGATGTAATGGTTATAAACCTGGGTTGGGGTATTGGTTTGGGTATGATCATAAACGGCGAGATCTACCGGGGCCATAATGGCTTTGCGGGTGAGTTCAGCCATATCCCACTATCAGAAGATGGCGCACTTTGCACTTGCGGCAAACGTGGTTGCCTCGAGGCTGAGGCATCAATGCTCGTGGTTGCCGAAAAAGCCATAAGAGGCATAAAAAAAGGAAACATATCCAGCTTAAAGAACATCAACATCGCCCAATCAAAAATGGTGGGGGATGCCATCATGGAAGCTGCCAACAGCGGTGACCAGTTTGCTATAGAACTGCTTTCAGATGCCGGCTATAAAATTGGTAAGGCGCTGGCTATCCTCATCCACATCATGAACCCGGCCAGCATAGTACTAAGCGGCAGGGGCGCCGTGGTTGGGAAAATCTTACTGGCACCAATACAACAGGCTTTAAATAAATATTGCATACCACGCCTGGCAAACAGCACCGAGCTGCTCATATCAGACCTGGGTTTTAATGCCGAACTAATTGGCGCTGCCGTATTAGTAATGGAAAATTTTGACAAAGAAATAAAGAACCATTTAATCACCACAAATCAATCAAGTATGGAAAAAACAATGAAAAACTAACAACTCAAACAACTATTAATACAAACTAATTCAATTTAAAAATGAAAAAAATATTACCAATAATTTTATTATTACCATGTGTTGCACTGGGGGCTAATGGCCTTACCAAAGTAAACAGCATGGCTAATAACCGTATCACCACCGTACAAGTACGGCATTTGGGTGATAACAAAGCCTTTACTATAAAAGGTTTTGTACGTGATGCATCAGGACAACCGCTGGCCGGTGTTACTGTAACCATCAAAGGTACCTCAACAGGCACCCAAACTGATATAAAAGGTGCATTCAGCCTTTCGGCAGATCCCGGACAGGTGCTGGTATTCAGCTATATCGGTTATATTAGAAAAGAAGTAACTGTAACAACAAACTCTTTAACTGTCGAACTTGATGAAGATTCAAAACAACTAAGCGAAGTTGTAGTTACCGCTTTAGGTATTAAAAAAGAACGTAAAGCTTTAGGTTATTCAGTTAGTGAAGTAAAGGGAAGCGAACTAACTACAGCACGTGAGGTAAACTTTGCCAATTCATTAGAAGGTAAAGTTGCTGGTGTTAACGTTAGTACCATATCAGGTGGCCCGGCTTCATCTGTAAACATCAACATTCGTGGTGCAGCAAGTGTAACTGGTTTTAACCAGCCTTTGTATGTAATCAATGGTATTCCAATGAACAATATTGACAATACCCAAATTGTAGGTTTATCAATGAATGGCGGCGGTGAATATTCAAACTCACCAGACCAGGGCGACGGTATCGGTAACATCAACCCCGATGATATTGAAACCATATCGATCCTTAAAGGTGCGGCAGCATCTGCGCTGTATGGCGCAAGAGCAAAATTTGGCGTTGTATTGATCACCACAAAAACAGGCAGCAGCAAAGGTACTGTTGAATTTAACTCAAATTACCAGGCAGACAACGTAATTAACCCTACTGATTACCAATATGAATATGGTAATGGTGCACAAGGTGTAAAACCGACTACGCCTACAGCTGCATTTAATGCAGGTAACAGTAGCTGGGGTGCTAAATTAGACGGATCAAATGTTATGCAATTTGACGGCGTAGCCCGTCCTTATGTGGCACAAAAAAATAATTTTGACGAGTTCTATCGCACAGGAAGCACATTTACAAACACCGTTGCTTTTGGTAAAGCATATGACCTTGGCGCATTTCGTTTTTCGGCAAGTGATCTTCATAATGAAGCCCCGACACCTAACTCGGGTTATGACAGAAGGACTTTCAACTTTGGAGGGAACTTTAGTCCGATTAAAAGATTAATGGTTGACGCGCATGTTAACTTTACCAATGACGCTGCAACCAACAGGCCAATATTGGGCGACGGTGCGGGTAACTCTGCTTACCAGCTATTGTTTTTACCAACCAGCGTAAACGTAAACAACCTGAACCCTGGCAGCAAAGGTACTGTAACCAGCCAGGACATTCAGAACGGATACACCGGAGCCGCGCTTGGCAACGAGCTTTTATTTGCAAATAACAACTACGCTACTAACCCATGGTTTGCAGCACAACAATTTGTTAATAACAGCAGCCGTAACCGTATAATAGGTTCAGCAAGCGTGCGTTACACTTTCGATAATGGCTTATTTGCGCAGGTACGTATTGGTGAAGATTATTACACTGAGCGCTATACTAATATTGTACCTAATGGTACAGGCTATTATGCGCAGGCAAATCAAAATTTGGGCGAAACATTTGATAATGTAGGTGAATTTAATACAGATTTCCTTATTGGTAAAGATTTTAAAATACATGATTTCACTATCACCCCTAACGTTGGCGGAAATATTGAAAAACAAAGGATCGAATCAACAACAGAATCTGGTGTAGGTTTTGTAATACCTTATGTATATACCATAAGCAATACCAAATCAAAATCAATCGCTTATGCTGATGACAAATCAGATATCAATTCTCTTTACGGAACGTTGGCTCTATCATATAAATCACTTATTTATATAGAAGGTTCTGCCCGTTCAGATTGGTTTTCAACAATAGCGTCATCTGAATCACCAAATAATAAATTAAGCATCCTATACCCTTCAGTTAGCGGTTCATTCGTATTTACTGAATTGTGGAAACCTACCTGGCTTGACTTTGGTAAGATCAGAGCTGGTTGGGCAAATGTAGGTGGTACAACACAAACGCCATATCAAACTTTACTAAATTATGGCCTTTCGCCTGTACAATTAAACGGCATGCCATTAGGTATAATTACCAACACTGCAACGCCTAACAGCGATCTTAAACCATCAGATGCAAGTGAACTTGAAATTGGTACAGAGTTACATACGCTTAACAGCCGTTTAAACTTTGATGTAACCTGGTACAACAAATTATCTAAAGATGAGATCATAACAGCTCCTGCATCTATAACATCAGGCTACCAGGGCGCCGTATTAAATATTGGTAAAATCAGAAATAAAGGATGGGAAGTTTTAGTAACTGGTGTTCCTGTAAAAATGAAGGACTTTACCTGGACATCATCAGTAAATTTTGCTTATAATGCTAATACTGTTGTAGCATTAGCAGCAGGTCAATCTTCTTTACCGGTGGCCTATTCACGTACCGCAGTTGGTTTTACTACCGACGTAGTTGGCATGGCTGCTGACCAGGTTCAGGCATTCGATTACAAACGCGATGCTTCAGGCAACATTGTAGTTGATCCGACCACAGGCATTCCTGTACAAGGTGCCTTAAAAAATTACGGATCGGCTTATGGCCCATGGAGCGGTGGTTTCAGCAACGACTTCAAGTACAAAAATTTCGATCTTTCATTCCTGATCGATACTAAATTAGGTGGTAAAATATTTGCCGGTGATGAATATTATGCTTACTACAACGGTTTAAGTAAAGCTACTTTACCTGGCCGTGAAACAGGATTTGGCCCGGGCGACAAAACAACTGCTGAAACTTATTATACTACACTTGCTAATAATGTTTCAGGTCAGTTTGTTCAAAACGACAGTTATATCAAATTCCGTCAGATCACTTTAGGTTACAACTTCCCGGCATCCATGTTTAACAACAAGATACAGGGCATAAACCTTAGCCTGGTTGGCCGTAACTTGTTTTACATCATGAAGAAAACCACTGATATTGATCCGGAGTCGAGCTATGGAACCCTATCTCAAGGTTTGCAGTTAGGTGATCAATTACCTACCAGAACATTTGGATTAAGCCTGAATGTTAAATTTTAGTAACGATTAATCTTAATTAAAATGAAAAAGAAATTAATTACATATAGCAGCCTGCTAACAATGGGACTATTCCTTGCGACAGGTTGCACCAAGAATTTTGATAAATTAAATACGGATCCTACTGCATTTAGTGCATCAAATTTTGATCCTAATTATTTGTTAACCACGGCTCAACTGAATTATACAGGTAGCCAGGATTTTAGCTATGATACATGGCGTGCTGATCTTATATACTGTTCAGACATGATACAAGGTACAGCAACTTCAATCGGTTATTGGGCAGGTGATAAATACTTATCAAACCCTGATTACCTTGCTGCATACTGGCAAAGTGATGGTGGTGGTGATGGCGCTTACGCTGAACAGGTAAAACCAATTGTTGATATGGTTACTACCACAACCGGCGTAGCTAAATACAATAACTTGCATCAGATAGGCCGTATAATGAAGGCTTTAATATTTGAACGTATTACCGATCTGTACGGTGATGTGCCTTACTCACAAGCTGGTGACGGCTACTACGGTAAAATATTATTCCCGGTTTATGATAAACAACAAGCTATTTACACTAGCCTGATTTCTGAACTACAGGATGCAACTTCAAAATTAGATCCAAATGGCGATATACCTACTGGTGATGCTATTTATGGTGGCAACATTGGTAAATGGCAACGTTTTGGCAACTCATTATTACTGCGTGTTGCTATGCGTTTAAGCAAGGTTGACCCTGCTACTGCTAAAACTGTTGTACAATCAGTTGTTGGTAAAACAATGACTGGTAATAGCGATGATGCCTTCCTTATACATGACCCAACTGGTGGCCGCCCTACAGTTAACCGTGTTAGCCAGGTATTACAAGGCGGCCCGGAAAACCAATATGTGAAATGGTCAGAAAGATTTATTGACATTTTACAGGGTAAAGTAAAACGCACCGATCCAATCGATCCGGTTCCAGATCCGCGTTTAGCTGTTATATCAGTTACCAATTATACAATTGGTACTACTACCCCTGCCGGTGATGCTACCCCGGCCGACCAAAAAGGACAACCAAATGGCTATGACCTTAGCGGTACACCAGGCTTAACCTTAGGTTCAGCTCCAGGGTTTACTACACTTGGCGATTACTCATGCCCAAGCACCTATTTAACTCAATTAGGCTCGCCAACAATTATATTAACTTATGGCGAAACTGAGCTTTTATTAGCTGATGCTGCAGAACGCTTTGGTATTGGTGGCAGCGCTGCTTCCCATTATACAAATGGTGTTACAGCTGCCATGACCTACCTTACCGAGTACGATCCAAAAGCACTTGTTACCCCTGCACAGGCTGCCACTTACTTAGCGGCTCACCCTTACGTTGCCGGTGAAACAGGCTTAAATATGATTAATACGCAATATTGGGAGCTCACCAACACGATGATGGATTTTTACGAATCATGGTGTAACTGGAGAAGGACATCATCAAAGGCTAATCCTTTGGGATACCCTAATTTAACTCCGGTTGTTTACCCTGGTAATGCTACAAACGGTACTATTCCACGCCGTTTCCCATACCCAACAGTTGAGGCTGCCAACAACCCAACTAACTACACTGCCGCGCATAATGCTGTACCCGGAGGGGACACTATGACAGGCCTTGTTTGGTGGGATGTACAATAAGATAATAGGTTGATTAGGTTGCTTGAATCCCCGCCTCGGCGGGGGTTCTTTTTTAACATTTAACTAATCATTTAAACAAAAAGAGCCGCTTAATAAGAGGCTCTTTTTGTTTATGAATTACAGGTGTTCGGAAGATTAAGAAAGGATGTCATGCTGAGGCACTCGAAGCATGCGGGCAATGGCCTTTACGCTTACCCTTCGAGTGCCAGGGTGACCCTACGCTCCATATTTGCAAGAAATCAAATCTTCCGAACACCTATGGTTTATAAATAACCAATTATTTCATTTCATATGCCCAACATACTTATACAACTGCGTACCTGTTAACAGGAAAGCGCCTACACCATAAATTTCGGTGCTGTTCTCATCCACCTTATCAGGTGCCGCGCCTACGTGTTGAATATAGCCCAGCATACCATCGGGGTGTACTGCTGCTGATAATGCGGTCCATGCTTTTTGTACTACAGGCCAATAGGTTTGCTTATCAAGGATACCATTATTTAAGCCCCAAAGCAGTGAATAGGTAAAAAATCCAGTGCCGCTGGTTTCCTTAATAGGATAACTTGCCGGATCGAGCAATGAAGCGTGCCAGCTGCCATCCGGTTGTTGTAAGCCTGCAACACGCGCTGCCATATCCTTATATAGCTGGATGAATTTTGGCCTGTCGGGATAATTGGCGGGCATATTATCAATAACCCTTACCAAACCAGCCATTACCCAGCCATTACCGCGCGACCAGAATACTTTTTGTCCGTTCTTTTCCTTTTTATTGAGATAGCTACCATCCCTGAAATAAAGGTGTTCGGCAGGATCATATAAATAATCATAGGTTTTCCACCACATTTTTACAGCAAAATCAAGGTATTTTTGATCGTGTGTAGCTGTATACAGATAGCTGAAACTGGTTGGCCCCATAAACATGGCATCACACCAGGCCCATTCCCGCTGCGAAATATTGTTTTTCCATTCCAGTGATTCGGTATGCGGTTGTGCTATAATGCTATCAGCCTGCTCCCTGAATTTGGTTATCATCTCTTTATCGCCATACATTTTATATAAGATGGCATAAGTTTGGGCTATGCAATAATCATCGGCCATAAAACGGCGCGGACCGGTTTGCCAGTTTAATGAATTGCCCAGGTGCAGCAGGCAGCTCAGGCTGGTGTCTGTCTTGCTTAGCTTACCCAGTTCCAGCATTCCGGTATAGCCTGCGGCATTGGTCCAATCGTACTTGGGCCATTGTGAGCCCTTTGTTTGCCAGGTATTGAATTGCCATGCAGAAACGCGTTCCATGGTTTTTAAAATATTGGCGCGCTTAAAAAGTGTGTCGGTTTTTTGTGCCGATGCAGTAAAGCTGCAGGCTATTGCCGCGCCGAGCAGTAATATTTTTTTGGCGGATAAATTATTCATACGGTTTAATAATTGGATGTATTCAAAATGTGAAACTACTATTTAATTCACTTTTATACTACGGTTAAATGAAAATCAGCAGGCAACCATCGCCTACTGGCAGCCGTAATGTTTAATACTTACCAAGTCCGGACATTATTTTGAAGCTCATCATCATCCAGGTATTAAAACTGCTCAATGCGGAGGAACGGTCGCGCATCTTCCGGCTTATTCTGTTTGATGTGATCATCAGTTTGCTTGATATTGCCTTTCTGGCTTTACTGTTATGGGTCATCAGCTTTTATACAGGCAAAAGCAGTTCACTCAATTCCGGCCTATCGCATTTGCCATTAGCTAATCCTATCCTCACTATCGGCATCTTTTTCATACTTTTCAGTATAAAAAACTGGTTCGGTTACCGGATATTGAAATTCCAGCATCATTTTTTTTATGATGTGGCCACGCGCCTGTCTAAAAAAAACATGTTGTACTACCTGCGTAACGATTATCTGCAATTTGTTAATGTTGATTCATCGGTGCGCATCAGGCAGATCAGCCAGCAGCCTATCGAATTTAGTCATTATATACTTACCAACCTGCAACAGATAGCCACGCAAAGCTTGCTGATATTGTTTACGGCTTGCGCCATTATATTTTACCACCCGGCTTTGTTTTTATTGCTGCTGCTATTTTTAGTCCCCCCGGTTATTTTTTTAGGGCAGAGGATCCGCAAGCGATCAAAACAATTGCGGGGTGAAACACAGGCAGTAAGTCAAAAATCGATACAGTATTTACAGGAATCATTATCAGGTTATGTGGAAAGCAACATTTATGGCAAAAGCAATTTCTTTACCGGGCGCTATCACGAGCACCAGCAGGCTTTAAATAATAACCTGGCATCGCAGCAAACTTTATTGAGCCTGCCTACCCGGTTAGTGGAAATATTTGCGGTATTAGGTGTATTTATATTGGCTTTAGTAAATAAATACAACACCGGCATAGCTGCGCCCGATCTGTTTACCATTGGTGTATTTTTAGCTGCTGCTTATAAAATCATCCCCGGAATGATCAAGATATTGAACAGTGCCGGGCAAATAAAAACCTATCAGCCTGTTTTAAACGACCTATTAGGTTTTGGAAATACCGCATCTACCAAAACCAAACCTGCTGAACCTATAGAAAGTATCCGGTTTGATGAGGTTGATTTCAAATACAATCAGGAACCTGTTTTACAGGACCTTAGTTTCGATCTAAAAAAAGGTGACATGGCTGGTTTATGGGGGCAATCCGGCAGCGGCAAGAGCACGCTGATCCATTTGTTGAGCGGGTTTCTATCGCCGAAAAAAGGGAGTATTAGCTTTAATGATGCGATAAATATAAAGGATTACCGTGCTCGCATATCCTATGTAAAACAGCAGCCTTATTTTATACATGATACACTTTTAAAAAACATTACGCTGGATGATGCAGGTTATCGTCCGCATAAAATAAGTGAGGTAATAGATTTTTGCGGGCTGGACAGTTTGCTGCAAACCTACCCCGATGGCATGAATACCATTATCACCGAAAACGGCAAGAACCTGAGCGGCGGGCAACGGCAGCGGGTAATGCTGGCCAGGGCGCTTTACCATGATTTTGACGTACTGATACTGGATGAACCCTTCAGCGAAATGGATGAAGAATCTGAAATCGACATATTATTAAAACTGCAAAAACTGGCTGCACAGGGCAAAATCATTATCCTCATCACCCACAATAAAACCAGCCTTGATTATTGCAACCAAACCATCAACCTGAATGAATACGCATGAAACTTTGGTCATATTAACACCGGGTTTCCCGGCTGATGAGGATGACAGTACCTGCATACCCCCTCAGCAATTATTTGTTAAGGCGCTGAAAAAACAAAAGCCGGAACTGAATATTATTGTCATCAGCTTTCAATATCCTTTTGAAGTCAGGCAATATACTTGGCATGACATGCAGGTGATAGCTTTGGGGGGCAGAAGCCGGGGTAAGCTATATCGTAGGGCATTGTGGCTGAAAGTTTGGCGAACGTTAAAGCAACTGAATAGGCAGCACCAAATTATTGGTCTGCTTAGTTTTTGGATGGGCGAATGCGCTTTTATTGGCAATCGCTTTGCCAATAAATACGGGCGAATGCATTATTGTTGGGTGCTTGGGCAGGATGCAAGAACGGGAAATAGATTTGTACGACTGATTAACCCAAAAGGTGAGCAACTGATCGCTTTATCCGATCAGTTAGCGCGGGAGGTTGAGGTTAATTACGGCATTGTACCTAAGCATATTATTCCGCCGGGAATTGATACATCGATGTTTGGAACACCGGCAACTAAACGAGATATTGACCTGATGGGTGCTGGCTCATTGATCCCGCTTAAACAGTATGAACTGTTTGTAGATGTGGTTAAAAAGCTGACTATCCAATTCCCACATATTAAGGCGGTCATTTGCGGTAGAGGACCAGAGATGGAAAGATTAAAACATCAGATCATCAGACTAAAGCTGGAAAACAATGTAAAACTAACAGGCGGGTTAACGCATGGCGAGGTTTTGGCCATGATGCAGCGGACCAAAGTATTTTTACATACATCGGCCTATGAAGGCTTCGGTATGGTTTTGAGTGAGGCGCTTTATGCAGGTGCGCAAGTAGTAAGTTTGGTTAAGCCGATGGATTTAATGCCTGAGGAATTTCATCAGGGTAAAAATGAGAATGAATTAGTTGGGCTGGTTAGTGGATTTTTGGATGATAAAGATTTAAAGCATGAACCTGTTTTGTTTAATCCGATTGAATGTATCGCTGATAAGGTTACTGAATTATTTATTAACGATGATTTAACCACAGAGGGCACGGAGATTTTACACAGAGGTCACTGAGGCTTATATATGATTTTTCTTTGTGTTCTTTGTGAATGCCTTTGTGTTCTCTGTGGCCTCTCTTGCGCTCGTCTGTGACGAGTGCTTAATATGTTTTGGCGATTGCATCGCCAGTCGCGTTACAAACGCTAACCCAGTTTAAGCACTCGTCACAGACGAGCGCAGTTATCAATTTTTGTGTGGAATTTTTAAGATTTGGCAGGCACTATCTCAACAGGCAACTGCGCTTCGGGATAATATTTCTTTATGGCTTTGATCACCCCGGTAAGGTCGCCTTGCACATATTTGTAGCTGTCGCCTATTTTTATAAGGGAATATTTCCTTTGTTTCAAACTTGTAGCTATACTGGGGTACAGCTCAGCGTCAATCAACCTGATACGGCCTTTGCTCATCACCAGCAATATATCAGCAGGATTTGTGGCGAAGAAGGCATCCATATGCTCTGTTTCCTTCTTTTTGGCAATGACGATATCAGCAGTATAACCTAAAAATAATGTCCCTGTATGCCCTCCCCATATACCTGCGGCAGTGCTGTTGAGCGAATGGTATAACTCTATATCATGCAGCATCAGGTTTTTTTGCGCCAGGCGGATGTGATCCCAGATATTCCATCTTCCAGTAAGCGTGGAATCGGTGCCGAACAGAATTTTTGTATCCAGCTTTAGCTCATTGATCGGGGCGGTTTTATTGAGCAGGTAATAATTAGACTCGGGGCACCAAACCAGCGCCTTAAATTGCCGGGCCTGTTCCGATCGCATGGCTACACCATGTATGGCTATGAGGTCGCGTTTCAGCAGGTTCCATTTTAACAGGGTATCAATTTCCTTTTTTGCTGCGCGATCAGTCCCTTCGCCAGCATGAATCACTACCGGGAGTTTTCTTTTGAAGGGATTATTCAGGCGCAGCCGCCAGTACCTGTCAAAACCTACCGAATGCAGATCATGCTTACGTTCATAAATATTGATGAGCTTATTTTTTATACCTACATTTTTACCATGGTTAAGTACTGTTGTTACCCCGGCAATCAGGTTCTTGTACATTCCCCATTTTTCGCGCAAAGGCTGGGGTATCTTTAAAACAGCATCAATTTCAGCTTTATAATTACTATGCAGATGTTTACCCCACTCACTGTAATTTTTGTAGGTATCCGTACCAAGTTGGGGAAACAAATTAAAATCAAGGTGATCGTGTGAGTTGATCAATCCCGGGAAAACAATGGCATTTTCAAAAGTTAATCCGCTGGTATTTTCACTTGCTGAGGATGTTATGGCCGTTATCTTTTCACCCTCAACATTTATATTTACGTTTTGGCCGGTATCAGCCATTATCAAATTATTAAGCCACATCGCCACGTTTTAAATAGATACCATATATCACGGGAAAACCCTTGTATTTATTATAAACCGGCAGCGCATTTTGCTTTTCGTAATAGTGCTTCATCGTTTCATCTATTATCAATTCCTCTTGTCCGGTTAAATGAAAATCATAGCGCTGCAAAATTTCTACAATGCTGAATACCGGGTGCACATAGTTTTTTACGGCGATGCTTTTATGCTCGTGCTTAAAGGTACGCTGCCCGCCATAGGCTAAAATACGGGGATGAAAATCGGTGATCATGATCTCCGCATCATACTTTAAGATCCTGCTCCAAGCCTGCATGGCGGCGTCAATATCTTCAATATGGGCCACGGTAAGGGTTGATACGATCATATCAAACGAAGCATCGGGCACATCAGAAAAAAGGTCATCGGTAATACGCTTTACATTCGATTCAGGGAATTTTCCCTTCAGCTTACTCAGCATCCCCGCTGATACATCAAAGCCGGTTAATTCCATTGGCTTTCTGCCCAGTAATTTTGACCAGTGCCTGCCCGACCCGCAGCCGATATCCGCCACCAGCTTATTACTGATATTGGTATTATGAAGCATGTTGCTGAATAATTGCTCATCCAGGTCGATCATCAAGTTGCCGGGCTGGTCGTCATAATTAGCCGACCAGATATCATACGCCTCAGCACTCCCCTTTTCAATTACATGCGATGGTACAACATGGCTTTTAATATAGTTTTTTATGGCTGCTATCATGTTAAGCGGGTTTATTAATAATTACGCTATTTTTTTTGCTACGGTTGCCCAATGCACACATTTATTTATCCCGACAGGCAACCACCGCAATTTTTGGAGCGTAATTACTACAGAAGAACGGATGTAGAAGTGAAAAGGAAAATTAGTGTCGTGCTATAAAACGTTTACTTCTGTAAGGGGAAAGAGGCGGAAGGGATTTCTCATGGTCCCTTCCATACTCTGATTTTAATTGCCATAGTTGTTGTATTTATGAATAAAGTTTTGCTGTTTAACCCGAAAAGCGCCGAGAAAAAATACCGGATTCCGAACTCTATTTTAAACATCGCCGCCTCGGTTGATGGCAAATATAATTGGGCTATTATTGATGGTAATTGTGAGGCCAATCCGATACAAAAAATAGAATCGTACCTGAATACCGGCGAATACAAATACCTGGGCTTTACCGTAATGCCCGGCCCGCAACTAAGGCAGGCCATTATAGCAGCGAAGATCGTTAAAGAAAGATTCCCGCATACTAAAATGATCTGGGGCGGGTATTTTCCGTCGAATCATTCGGATTCTGTATTGTATTCGGGTTATGTTGATTTTATTATCAATGGCCCCGGGGATCATGCTTTTCCTTTACTGATCGATGCGCTGGAAAACGACCAGCCTTTTGAGTTTATCAAAAATTTGATCTATAAGGATAGCAGGGATGGCAAGATCTTTAAAACGGCCAAAGAAGACCTCATCGACCAGGATTCATTGCCCCCGTTACCTTATGATAAGCTGAACAATTTTTATAACCTTACCAAGTTTCTGGGGAAAACATATTTGGGCCAAAAGACTATGGCTTATCACTCCAGTATTGGTTGCCCGTTCACCTGTTCCTTTTGCGCCGTAGTGCCTATTTATGAAGCAAGATGGAAGGCAAAATCAGCCCAGAACGTTTATAAAGACGTAAAATATATTAAGGATAAATGGGGCGCGGATTCGATAGAGTTTCATGATAATAACTTCTTTGTATCAGAGAAACGGGCGGTTGAATTTTCAAGATTGATAGCACCCGAAAACATGACCTGGTGGGGAATGGCGCGGATTGACACCATGAGTAAATTCAAGGATTCATCGTTACAAGCCATTCGCGACGCAGGTTGTAAGTGCATATTTTTTGGTGCCGAAAGCGGCAACAACGCCATACTGGAGCAGATGGACAAAGGCGGCACCCAAACCGGCGACCAGATCATAGAGTTTGCTGAGCGGCTAAAGAAATTCGACATTATACCTGAATATTCCTTTGTATTGGGTACACCCGCGCCAACGCCTGAGCAGGTACAGGCACAGATAGACTTTGAGATAGATTTTATAAAACAGGTAAAGGCGGTGAACCCCAAAACGGAGATCATCATTTATACCTATAGTCCGGTGCCAACGCCGGGGTCTGAATTATACAAGCAGGTATTAGAAAGCGGTTTTAAATTCCCACAAACTTTGGAGGACTGGATCAGCCCGGCCTGGGAAAATTTCGATCTGCGCAAAAACCCGCTTACGCCCTGGTTAACGCCGGAGATGATAGACAAGATCAGAAACTTTGAAACGGTACTGAACGGCGTTTACCCAACGGTAACCGATATCCGTATGAGCGAGCTGAAAAAGAGAACTATCAGGCTGCTATCAGGCATCAGGTACCGGGCAAATTTGTACCAGTACCCTTATGAGATAAAGCTGTTGCAACGATTCTGGAAATATCGCCAGCCGGAGATACAAGGCTTTTAAACTGAATA
The DNA here is from genome assembly GCF_900105165.1 of Mucilaginibacter mallensis. Lineage (NCBI taxonomy): Bacteria > Pseudomonadati > Bacteroidota > Sphingobacteriia > Sphingobacteriales > Sphingobacteriaceae > Mucilaginibacter > Mucilaginibacter mallensis. The sequence goes on along the minus strand of NZ_LT629740.1, from coordinate 628,452 downwards.
ACATTGAAAACATTATATCATACCTTCAAGCGGTATCGCACACTGCAAACGCACAAAATAAGCGCCATGCCTATTGTGATACTGATGCCGCACAGCGCCTGCAATTGCCGCTGCGTAATGTGTGATATATGGAAGGATAACAAAAACCTGAAGCAGCTAACAACTGATGATGTAAGCAAACTGATGATATCGCTTAAAAAGCTGGATACACAACGGGTGCTGATGTCGGGCGGGGAAGCGTTGCTGAATAAGAACTTTTTTAAGCTGTGTGAGATCCTGAAAAGCGAAGACATCAAGATCACTTTGTTAACCACCGGACTATCCATAAAACAGCATGCGAATAACATTTTGCAATGGGTGGATGATGTGATCGTTTCCCTCGATGGTGATGAATTGCTGCATGATGCCATACGCAATATCCCGGGCGCATTTGCCAAAATGCGGGAGGGTGTTGCGCATATCCGTTCCATTAACCCTAACTATCAAATTACAGCCCGGACGGTGATACACCGTTTAAATTTCAGGAACTGGCCGGCTATTATTAACGCGGCGAAGCAGATGGGTCTTAACCAGGTAAGTTTTTTACCTGCTGATGTAAGCAGCCACGCCTTTAACCGCCAGCAAGCATGGGATGGGCAAAAGCAATCGGAGATCTTATTATCCGGATACGAGATAACAGAACTGAGAATCATTATCGACCAGCTATTAATCGACTGCAAAACTGACTTTGACAGCGGTTTTATAGCTGAAAGCCCGGCTAAGTTTAAAGATATTTATAATTATTATGCTGCGTTTTACGGGTTGAATGAGTTCCCGTTCAAAAAATGTAATGCCCCATGGGTATCGGTAGTTATTGAGGCCGATGGCAGCATTAAGCCCTGCTTTTTTATGGATAGCATTGGCAATATTGCCGATACCGATTTGGCAAGCGCGCTGAACAGCAAGGAGGCGATCAGCTTTAGAAAATCACTCGATACCAGCGGGCACCCTACCTGTGTTAAATGTGTTTGCTCACTTAATTTATCACCCTTAACCAATGTTGCTTAAGCCATGGATAAATTGAATAATATACTTTTTACCCATTCCTATTTTTTACGGTTCGACCCTAAACAGTGGTCGCTAGGCTTGCCTTATGCACCGCTGGGCACTTTATATGCCGCTGCGGTAATGCGCGATAATGGTTACAACGTTTCACTTTGTGATACCATGTTTGCCACCGGTCCGGAAGTTGTGTTACCTTACATTACCCAGCAGCAACCCGGCTTTTTTGTGCTGTATGATGATGGCTTTAATTACCTCACCAAAATGTGCCTCACCAATATGCGCGAGGCTGCTTTCACCATGTGCAAAATGGCTAAGGGAAATGGCTGCACGGTAATTGTATCCAGTTCTGATTCAACCGACAGGTATGCGCAATATTTAAATGAAGGTGCTGATTTTGTGATCATCGGCGAAGCGGAGCACACGTTATTAGAATTGGTGAATGCGCTAAAAAATGGTGAAGATCATCAGCAGATAAACGGATTGGCTTATTTAAAAGATGGCTCGCCGCATAAAACATTGGGGCGCCCTGTTTTAAAAGATCTGGATAGCCTGCCCCTGCCTGCCTGGGATTTGGTGGATATAAAATCCTATCGCGATAGCTGGATGAAGAACGCGAGCTATTTTTCGGTGAATATGAGCACTACGCGCGGCTGCCCCTTTAAGTGTAACTGGTGCGCGAAGCCTATTTATGGTAATAGGTATAACTCCCGCAGTCCGCAGCATGTAGTTACTGAACTGCTGTTATTAAAGCAGCTTTTTAACATGGACCATGTATGGTTTTGTGATGATATTTTTGGTTTGAAGCCCGACTGGGCCATTGAGTTTGCCCGATTGGTGGAAAAGGAAGGTCTGCATTTCAGGTATAAAATACAATCACGCGCTGATCTTTTACTGGAAGAGGAAACGGTGCACGCGCTGGCTATTTCCGGTTGTGAAAACGCATGGATAGGCGCCGAAAGCGGATCACAAAAAATATTAGATGCCATGGACAAGGGCATTACAGTGGAACAAATAGGCATTGCTACCAAACTGATGAAAGAGCAAGGTATTAAGCCATCATTTTTTATACAATTTGGTTATCCCGGCGAGGTGAAGGAGGATATTAATCTCACCATTAACATGATCAATTCGTTACTGCCGTATGAGATAGGCATTTCCGTATCTTATCCGCTGCCCGGCACCAGGTTCTACGAAAAAGTAAAAGCAGATCTGGTTAAAAAAACCAACTGGACCGACTCTGATGAGATGGCGCTGATGTTCAGCAATACTTTTGCACCGGCATATTACAAGCAGCTGCATAAGTATGTGCACCAGAATTATCATGCGCACCTAGCTAAATATAACCTGAAGAAGTTTATTAATGATCCACTACGGTCAAACCTTAAATTGTTGAAAAAAGCGGCATCTGTAGTTTACCATATCCCGGCCATGTTCATCGCCATGAAGAAATTGAAACAACTGGAGAAGATAGCCTAATGGAAAGTATTGAATTACCTGTTAATGAAACGATGGCGGCAACGGCCTTTAGTCGCCAGGCGCCGGTGTTCGACGATATTTATTCCGGTAATACCATTGTCAGTTATAAAAGATGGCGGGTAAGATCACATGCTTTGAATCATTTGCCGGAACAGGGCAGCATATTGGAATTAAATTGCGGTACCGGCGAGGATGCCTTATTCTTTGCGCAAAATGGGTTTAAAGTACACGGTACAGATCTCTCTACCGGGATGCTGGAGCAGTTTGCGCAAAAAACATCGGGCCATCGTGATAAAGTAAGCTTTGAACAATGCTCATTTACCGAACTCGGCGAGTTACAAAATAAAGGACCATATGATATGATATTCTCCAATTTTGGCGGATTGAATTGTACCGGGGAATTGGACAAAGTATTGGCCTCATTTGATGATTTATTAAAACCGGGTGGCGTGGCCACACTGGTTATTATATCCAAATTTAGCTTGTGGGAAACTTTGCTGGTTTTTAAGGGAAAGTTTAGAACTGCCTTCAGGCGGTTCTTTAGCAGCAAGGGCCGAAAGGCCCGTGTGGAGGGTGAGTATTTTAAATGCTGGTATTATAACCCGGGTTATGTGAGGGATAAACTGGGCGATGGATTTGAATTATTAGGTATTGAAGGGCTTTGCACTATTGTACCGCCATCGTATATTGAAAATTTCGCGGAGAAGCATCCGTCGCTTTATCGCTTCTTGGTAAAGCAGGAAAACATGTTTAAGAGTAGCTGGCCGTGGAAGTTTGTGGGAGATTATTATATTATTTCTTTTAAAAAAAGTAGAGCATAGGGTGTCATACTGAGCGGCAGTCGAAGTATGAGCGTAGAGGCCTTTGCCCACATGCTTCGACTAGCGCTCAGCATGACAGCCGCGCGCGTTGATTTGCATAGTATAGTTAGGGATTGCTTCGTACCTCGCAATGACGCGCGGGAGAAGGAAAGCGTAAATTCATTCCATTGTTTGTGTCTTCACAAACAATCCGCTAACTGGCAACTGTTTGCGAGGACACAAACAGCGGAAAATGATATATTTTGTTGATAATCACTTAGCCAAACTATGCTGGTCATCTTTCAATAAACTTTCCATTTTCAACCTGTACCGGTTCATTAAATTAGCCTGAAAATCCCCCGGATCGGGTTTGGCGAAGTGTTTGCCGGTGTTCATGGCCATTACCTGGCCTTTAATGTTACGTTGTTTTGCATCTGTTTTTTTGTTCCATCTGCTTGCGGAGACGCGCCATAACTGGTCATCAAGCCAATTACCGAATTTGTTATTAAACAAACTTTCAATAAATGTTTTGAAACTGCTTTTTAACGCTGGTTTGGCAGTTGATAATCGCATAATGTTGTTGGGCAAAAATTGCCTGCACCAGGCGTTTGCCGCGAAAAAATCAACAAAGGCTATATCACCCTGCAAGGGAATAAGGGTTACTACTTCGGTAGCGGTGTAGATGTTCTGTTCTGTGATCTGCAGGTTTTGTTCATCAATGTAATAATTCATGCAGAAATAGTGCTGCTTGCCTGCCAGGTAAGCCAATTTTTTAAGTGCGTGCATTAATGTGCGCGCTATCCACAAACGGTTTTTAGCGGTAATGATAAACATATCTATATCGGCGTTTTCATCGGCAAAATTCTTTGATAAAGAACCTGATATACCTATGCCACGCACATATGGAAATTTGATCAGCACATGGCAAACCTTTTCGGCGGTCAGCATTAATTCATTGGCTTTTTTGTTACCCTTTATGCGGCGCTGTATAAGGTAAAGATCATCCTTTAAACTATAAAATTTTTCAAAGCGATAAATATGACGATCATTAACCAGGCTATTCAAGCTATGGTTAAAGGTGTTCATGTCGCATTTTACCGGAAGGAATAAATAGATCTCGCCCCTGTTTAAGGGGTAGCTGAACAAATCGAAATAAGCCAGCGTAGCTATTATATTTTCCTCTATTGGCGACAAAATTCTGCTGTTTAATATTGCGTTGATCAATTTAATGCTGTATTAGTTATCTGTAAACAACACGCTGCCATCAGGTAATTGGTTGCCCGGTTAGGCATAAATAATCTCCACGTAGTTCATTGTTATTTACCACCTTACGTTGTGAATGAGAAAACAAAAAGAAAGTAAAAAAGAACCCATAGAAAAACACGCCCTTATCCACATCAAGCACATTCTCTGATAGTGATACTATAGCTATCATCAGCATAAAACTGATGAATATGACATCCTTTTCACGGATCGCAATCTTAAAACCATATTGCAATACCAACAGGTAAATTGCCAATCCCCATACGCCGGTCTTTAGTAAAAAACTGAGGTATTGATTATGCGCATTTAACCTATTGATGTATGAGCTGTAGAGTTTGTGGTTAAAATAACTTTCGCCCAATAAAGTAGGCTCCGAGCCTGAGCCGTAACCTAACACCGGTTTGGCTTTAATAAGCTGCACTGCGAGTTGCCAGCGTGCCAGTCGCGGGTCTGGGTTTTGGCCGGGATGGAATGTGGATAGGTCGGTTTGCAATTCGGTAATGTACCGCTCGCGGAAAGTGTGACTGTTGAAGATAAACCCGATCAGCACCGCTGAAATAGAAATAGTAATCAGCATAAACCAAACGCGTTTACGCCCGGTCAGCAGGTAATACGGTAATACCAGGTTTATCATAATAAACAATATGGCCAGTATTGATTTTGAACCTAATTGCACCATCCCCGCTAATAATACCAGGCTGCATAAGCCGCAAAGTATTTTAAACGCAACGGTTATTTTATCCGTCATTAAAAGATATAGCAGATATACCAGCGCTATTACCAATTGCATGGATAAATAGGTGGCGTGCATATCAATAGGCTCGGAAAAATTGTGGTTGGTGAACGCGTAAGTAAAAATGGATCTGAAGGGCAAGCCGTAATGCTTTATGGTTATCAAAGCATTGGCATACAAGTATAAAACCGTTGCGGTACTGATAAAAGCAAACACTAATAATAATATCGGCCGGTATTTTTTTAGGTCGATAGTATTGAGGCAGAATAATAGCGGCAATAACAACATTACTACATTCCTGCCCCATTCATCAAAGGCCTGCTGACGGTAAGCCGTATAAATTGTGGCTATCGCTGATATAAAAAACACGGCCTGTACAGCCAATACACTTGTTGTAAATATAGATCTTACATTATCCTTTTTAAACTGGATAATGGTATGTACGCAAAAGCTTACCAGTATGATATGACTGTAAAACCTGTCGAACGGTAAACTTACCATCAGCAGCAAAATATGATAAAAGCTAATGCGGTTGGAAAGACTATCGCTGCCCGGTAATAATTCTTTCATGGTTTAATTGGCCGTAACATTGCAGTATAAAGTCTTCATATTCATCAACCACTTTTTCCCAGTTAAACTGGTATTGTATTTTTTGCAGATTATTGCGCACCATAGTTTTTTCAATGTCTTTGCGCTGCACATTTTCCACCAGGTCTTTTACGCCCTCAGCGTTCGAGAAATAAAAGGCATCGCTGCTTAAAACCGATTTATTGAAAGGATTATCATGCGCTGCTATCAAAGCTTCGCTGGCCATAGCTTCTAACAACGACGGATTAGTACCGCCAACACTATGCCCATGAAAATACAGGTAGGAGTTGTTTTGCAAGGCACGTACCCTGTTATTATCAAATATGGAACCTTTAAATTCTATCCTGCTGTCGTTAGCGAACTTATGGGTTATAAATTTGCCGTAGCGATTGGCGGTATCGCCCAAAACTTTGAATTTACGGTTGGAATTACTGTGATTAAACCCATCCAGTATAGCTTCAATATTATTTTCGGGCTCCATGCGGGCCATCAGTAAAAAGTAATCCTCATTTAATGCTTCCGTATAGCTAAACTGCTCACGTTCTGCTTCGGTGTAAACATCGGCTCCATAAGGAATATACTGACTGTTTATAGCATATTTTTCTGCCAGATATGAGCGGATCACCTTTGAATCGGAGATATAGTAATTGCTGTATTTTACCGCCAGTTTTTCAGCATATTTCAGGAATTGCTGCACGGGTTTGGAGTATTTGCTCCGCTTCCACTCCAGGCCGTCCATATTAGTGATGATGGTGCTGTTTTTAGGATATAATTTCCCCCAGATGGAACTGCTGGTGTAACCCATTAGCAACACCACATCAAAATTTTGTTTGCGGGCATCCAGCAGGCAATTCATATCATAAATGAATTGCCCGGCAGTGCCAATCCTATATTCAGGGTCGTAACAATGTTTTATGGTAACGCCGTTCCAGGTAGCAGCGCTGTAGGGATGGTTATGGGAGTTGTACACCGTAACCGAATGCCCGCGTTTAACTAAACCTTCCGATACATATTCCGAAATATGCTCGAAGCCTCCGTAATAATTGGGGATACCCCGTGTGCCTAATATGCCAATGCGTAGTTTCATGATGCTATTGCTGTTTGATATGCTTTAAATGTTTGTAGGGCTGCCTGTTTCCAGGTGTATTTTTGCAGGATGCGCTGGCGCAGATGTTCATTTACCGGCGCTATGCTTGCCTTTTCAATTGCCGCTAAAATGCTTTGCGGCGATTCGGGTTCGCAGTAAAAGGCATCGCTTTCAAAATATTCGCGTACATCGCCCCTGTCGCTGATCACTATGTTGCAGCCCATCAGGGCCGCTTCAATTGAGCTTAATCCGGTAGTTTCAAACCAGCTGGGCAGTATGTGTACTTTGGCCCGGCGATAATAATCAACCAGTTCTGATTGCGGCAGGTGGCTAACAAAGCTCACATTGTGCGCTGCTATCAACTTGCATTCCTGGTAATAAGCCAATTGGTTGGGCGAATGATCGCCGATAATAATGAGCTTAAACCGGGTATTATTTAGTGCCCTTATCAGGTTCAATTGATTTTTTATGCCTTCTATCCGTGCCGCGCAGATCACCAAATGCTCATCCTTTTGCGAAAGTCCGTTATAACGGAACAACGCCTGATCTGTACCATTTGGAACCACCATATGTTTTACCTTACTGGTGTAACCATGTACCACACGCTCATATTCAGAATTTGAATTGGGTAATATCATGGCAGCCCGTCTCAGGATCTCGTTAATACTGTTCCGCTGGCCTTTCCAGGCATATGACAGGCTGGCCAGTTTATCACCGCCTACCAGGCAGCGGGCCATGGTTTTAATGTATTCCGTTCCATTGGTTGAAAACAAGCCAAGCAATTTGCCCCAGCCTTTGCGTTGGTGCTTATCATATTCGCTGTAATCGCATAATATGGTTGATACCACATAGGGTTTGCCCGATTTACGGCTGTGGTAAAGGATATCGGCAGGGCGGGTTAAGTTAAAAAAGTGCAGCAGATCATACTCTGCATAATTGATATCCTCGTGCGAGAGGCGCACATCGGCCTTTATACCCATATCAACCAAATGGCGCGCAGTTTGTACCGTTTGTATGGTATCGCCACCGTAAACGGTGTATAGTGTTGATCGTGTAATAAGCGCTACTTTCATCCCCTGGTTATTAATTGTTTTGCAGATGTTATTTTATGGAGCCACGTAAGCAGGCCGGCAGGCAGGTAGCTGATGGTATACAGCAGGTAATTATCAAACCGGAACGGATATATGCTGATGGCCCTGGCCATGTGCTCGCGTGCTTTTTTAGGCTGATAGTTGTTTAACAAGAATTTTTTTCCGCACAGCGCATAGTATGCTCCATGCTTTACTTTGTGCGAGTATTGTTCACGGCAAATCTGTTGCAGCCGCAGGCCATCCCGTTCGGTGATCATCCGCTTTTTAAGCGCGGTATATTTTATGCTGAGGAATTTACGCGGCCGCCATTTTTCATCAATGGTGATAGATTCCGGGTTGATCCTGATCTTGATCAGCGCTTCGGGCAGGTTACAGGCCGCGTGATCTTTTAGGATATGCAACCATAAAAAATGATCCTCAAACGTGTAGGCATATTCGTTATAACCGCCATAGCTAAGCACCGTATCCTTTTTATACATTACGCAGGAATGGATTAGCGGGCAAACCGAGTATTTAAGTTGCTGTAGCTGGCTATTACTGTACCCGGCGGGTTCCTGGGTAAAAAGATAGTGGCCCTCAACGTTTATATAATCAGCGCCCGAGCCTACTGCCTGGTACTCGAGATGGCGCTGCATAAAATCATATTGCACCTGCAGGCGGTTTGGGTAGCACACATCATCAGCATCAAAACGGGCTATATAATTAGCACGTGCATGCTGTAGCCCGTTATTTAAAGCTGCTGAAACACCAAGATTTTTTTGATGGATAACCACAATACGCGGATCATTAAAATTGCTGATCACCTCAAGGGTTTGATCTGTTGAGCCATCATTTATGATCAATAATTCAAAATCAGTGAATGACTGCGCCAGTACAGAAGCAATGGCCTCACCAATGTAGTTACCTGCATTATATGCGGGCATTAAAACTGTTATAGCCGGGTTATTTATGCTCATGATATAGCAGGTTTAAGTTTGTTGGTTTCGCTGATGTTGAGGAACAGCATGAGTTCAAAAAATGGGATGACTGATAATTGCTCAAACCAGTAGTCGACAAAAAACACTGCCGCCATTAAAAGCAGCAGTGGTATACCATAGGTAAGCTGCTGATATCGCGAAGCAAAAAAGCCAAAGTAAAATAAAATAAGCGCCAGTAATCCCAATAAACCATACTCGGACGCTACCTGGTCGTACACAGAAAACGGGCTGTTGGTTAATGAATGATAACCTGCCCTCCTGCTAAAAAAGTTGAGGTAGAGATCAAGATGATTCACTAAAAAATCATGATAGATATAGATGTATCTTGCCGGATATCCTCCTGAAAAACCCAGGCCCGATGCACGGAAAGCCAGCTTCGATGAGAAATTGCCCATGCCGGCACCCATCCATATTTTACTGGCATGATGATGCATAAAGCCAATAGTTTGTACAATACCAAGCACTTTGCCGGGTGTTAAGGAATTATAATTATCGTTGCCGGATATGGGCAACACCTGTTTATGGGTATTAATAAAAGCTGCCAGCGGCCGTTGCTCAACGGGAGTTGTAGTAAGGCTCTGGTAAGGTGCCGAATTAATATCGGCCCCGGGAATAATAATGCGCCCATTTTTTGTAGCCGGGATAGTTGTTGCAAATACAGGTTTTATTATTCTATTTTTTGGTATGGATGCACGGCTTACGCTATCGAGGTATGATTGGGCGATTTTTTGCTTTTGCTCATCCGGGCTTAATACAGGCTCTGCGGTTTGTGTAATTAATGATCGCTGTTCGGGTTTCTCCTGTAAAAAAACATATTTAGTGATATTAATAACATACTGGTTGTTTTGCGGAGATACCTTCAGCATAAAAACTACCAGCATAACTACACAGGCGGCAATGAGGCTTTTCTGATCGCGGGTGCTTTTGAAAATGAAGATGCCGCTGAGTATCAGCAATAAAATAATATTCATGAAGTTGCTGCAGGTAAGCAGCATTACAGCCATACAGATGAGTACCATAAAAGGCTTTTTCTTATCGAGGAAATAGATAACCCCTATGGTATTTAATATGGCGTTGGTATTGGAGGTATCGAAAGTAATGCCTTTAATATAGTCGCCCGTGCCGATGAAATACTTTTGATAGTTGCCCTGGTAGGTGTATGGGTTTATGGCGTGGATCTCATGAATGATACTGAGGAGGTTAAAGGCCGAGCATAGGGCATTAATTACAAAAAAAACTATGATGGTGTTACTGATAACTTCCGCGTCATTTTTTTCAACAGATAGCTTAACTTGGTGAACGGCCAGTATACACAACAGCCAGAAGCTGATGCCGGTTAACCAAACTATTACATATGAAAGATCATGTCGCCCGCCTATGATGAAATTGATAGTGCCAATCACGATCATGAGCGGGTAAAAAAGCGGCAGTCTTGAATTTTTAAGGCTGAACCCAAACTTAAAATCGAACTGTAAAATGTAGATAAGTGCAATGGCGGGGATCTTGACAGCCAGCTTTACATTCAGGAAAAGCAGCAAAAAAGCCAGCAGTTTCCAGTCCAGCAGTTTGCGTAGTTTTTGAATATAATTATGGCCTGTATCAATCAACATTTAATGTTTTATTATACAGGGATTACGCTTCAAAAACGGCAATGGTTGCCTAAGCAATGGCCAATAGGCACATATATTTATATATGGAAGAAACTTTTTAGCTCAAAACGGTCGTTACGCTTTAGCTGCATGCCCAGGAACAGGAGCATAATATAAACGAGGATAGCAAGCACGATCTGAAGTATATAATTTACCGGTATCAGCCTGATGAAAAAACCACTGGCAACGGCGCATGTGGTACAAACAAGCATGGTGACAAATACCCCCTTAAGTTCGCTAACTTCATTTTTTATGAGGAAGAATATTGTTTGCGCAAAGCATGCTGCGAGATAGGCTAATGCAGCTCCGGCGTTGCCATAAAGCGGTATCAATATTACATTGGTGCCAACATTTACTGCCAACATGATGATAAAGGAATGCAGAATCAGCTTTAACCGGCCCTTGGCAAAGAAGGTGGTCCACAAAAAATTATTAAGGTACAATGCGGGGATACATAATGAGAGGATGAAAACGGTCACCACGTTTACCGAACCATATTTACCGTGGGTAAGCGCATTAACTACCGGCTCCCAGCTTAGGTTGAGGACAAGCACGGTAAAGGCTGCTATAATAAGTTCGGCACGGATGAGGAATTTAAGATTCACGCTGCCCGGATCGGCACTATTAAAATAGCGGGTAAACCGGGGGATCAGCAGCGGTGCAATAGCCAGCATGGGAAAGGTTGATATTTCAAAAACTTTGTAGGCAAAACTGTATTCGGCAAGCTTAACATCCGATACCATAAAGCCGATGAACAACCAATCAAACCGGGCCAGGGCCGAGGTGATCAGCACTACGCCTAATTGCGGCATGGATTCTTTCAACAATGTTTGATAGCCAGCTCTATCAAATATAGCTTTTGTGCGATAGTTTGTATTGCGGTAAAAAAGGTATAAAGTATAAATGAGCTCCAAAGCATCGCCGCTTACAAAGGTGATAATAATGCTATATATGGTTAACGAGTGAAACAGCATCAGCGCCAGCAAAGCAAAAGCACGGATACAGTTTGATACTACCGACATGCGTGCCAGCAGCCTGAATTTTTCCAACCCGCTGCATACTTGTTTAAAGGGCATCGAGAAAAATATGAATAGCTTGCCCGCGCCTATCCATAAAATAAGATTATAGGCGGCCGACGTTTTGAATACTATATAACCCAGCAGAAGCAGCCCATAAAACACCAGTCCGGTTAGGAGTGCATGACCGATATACAGCCGTATTACGTGCGGCACATCATCGCCCTGGGCTACTTTTTTTACCACCAATTGATCGATACCAAAAGAAAGAATATTAAATACCGACAGCAGTACAGCCAGCGCCAGGTTAATTTGCCCGAAAGCGGGTTTATCCAGACCAACAGACAAAATATAGAACACCACAGCACTAAAAAACTGGTTAATAACCAACTGAATAGTATTAGCCGACAGATTTTGCAGTGAGCGTATTTTCATTTAGTGCGAATGGTTCTGGTATTCTACCAACAGGTTTTCCCCGGTGTAATAATTCTTCTCCTTTTGTTCTGTTTCCTGTTTAAGGTACTGATATTTTGCCCGGGTATATTGTGCCACTGTATTGGCAATCAGCCATCCGCGTTTACCATCCAATATCCCCAGCAAAAAAATATAATCTTTCAGAAAGTGAAACAATGGAGCAAGGTACAATTTAACGGTAGTAGTTTTTTTGCCTTCGCGTAAATAGTTGCGGGCATTCAGGCGGGCATAATGCATTGTTTTTGCTCGATATTGTTCCGGGCTTTTGCCTGAGTAATGATGCACTAAACCGGGTAATTTTTTGATGACGCCCCCCGCTGGTTTAATTAAATTTTCATGCACTAATGGCTCGCTCCAGCAGGTATAATTGCGGTTAAACAGGCGGATACGGTGATCGCGGCCCCAGGTGCCGAACCGGACAGATTTTCCACCGAAATAGGCACGAAAACGGATGTCATATATAACATTATCCGTTTCAGGTTGCAGGTTTTGGATGGCTGTTATCAGCTCATCGTCGGGTATCTCATCGGCATCAAGACTAAGGATCCAATTATGCCGTGCAAGTGCGGCACCGTGGTTTTTATTGGTGCCGTAACCATACCATTTTTCCTGATAAACACGACAATCATGGTTAAGGGCTATGTCTGTAGTTTCATCGGTACTGCCGTTATCCATCACAATCACATCATTGGTAATGCGCTTTGCGGCAGCCACACACCGGCCTATTGTAGCAGCTTCATTCTTAGTAATTATCACAACCGAAACAGTCATTTCCTCAGCTATTAAAAACAACCCTTATTCGGCAGGGCTGTATTAATATATCGGTGACTGAAGGATAAAGGTTGCCTGAGGAACCAAGATACATTGGATTTTAATGATTTTAGGATGTTTTTTTCAGCTGGAAGCTGAGGCAATGCGCGCCACGAGCGGGACGCTCGCGGTAGCGATAACTTATAAACCAATTAAGACCAATCCCAAATAGCTAATAAACTGATTGATATGAACTTTAGCACTTATTTTTGGGAATGCATAAAGAACATCATGTTAATAGTTCGGAAACTATAAGGGATATAGTTATCGGTATGTCTGACGGGTTAACTGTACCCTTTGCACTTGCCGCAGGATTGAGCGGCGCGGTAAATGCTTCGGGAATTGTGGTAACTGCCGGTTTGGCCGAAATAGTTGCCGGCTCAATTGCTATGGGGCTTGGCGGCTTTTTAGCGGGCCGCACCGATGAAGATCATTACAATTCGGAGCTTAAGCGGGAATACGAGGAAGTGGAGCGTGTACCGCAACAGGAAAAAATGGAGGTGATGGAAGTATTTGCTGACTTTGGCCTATCGGTACAATTACAGCAGGAAATTGCCGATGAACTGGAAAAAGACAAGGATAAATGGGTTGATTTTATGATGAAATACGAACTCGGCCTTGATAAACCAGACCCTAACCGTGCCACACGGAGTGCTATTACTATTGGTATATCGTATATTATTGGTGGTATAATACCACTATCGCCCTATTTTTTTATACATGATACGCAAGAGGCGCTCCTTTTCTCGTGCGGTATTACTTTGCTGGCCTTATTTATATTCGGATACTTTAAAAGTAAACTAACCGGGCAACCACCTGTTAGCGGGGGTATTAAGGTGGTAGTAATAGGTGCATTGGCAGCAGCTGCTGCTTTCATATTGGCAAGGGCTATCAATAGCCATTGATAAGGCGCACTGCATATTATAGGGAGGACAGTAATTTCCTGCTGAAATTTGAAGAGGAAGTGAATCGGTTTGCTATTGTTGAAATGCCCCGAAAGCTTGATTTTTAAGACCTAAATATTGGCAGGAATATTTTATGTTTGGGTTTTGTTTTATTTCAACCCAAAGCAAACCTTATGAGTCAGGTTATTACTTCAGGAAATTCGGCCAGGCGTATACTGGTAGCCAGCCTTATTGGCACTACCATTGAGTTTTTTGATTTTTACATATATGCCACGGCGGCGGTACTGGTTTTTCCAAAACTGTTCTTTCCTTTTTCCACCCCCACATTGGCTACGCTTCAATCGTTTATAACATTTGCGCTTGCATTCGCCGCCCGGCCAATAGGTGCGGCACTATTCGGCCATTTTGGCGACCGTAAAGGCCGTAAAGCTACACTGGTTGCAGCCTTAATGACAATGGGGCCCTCAACCGTAGCCATTGGCCTGTTACCTGGTTATGCATCAATAGGTATTGCCGCGCCAATATTGCTGGCTTTGTTCCGTTTTGGGCAGGGCTTAGGGCTTGGCGGCGAATGGGGCGGCGCAGTATTACTGGCTACCGAAAATGCTCCCGAAGGCAAAAAGGCATGGTATGGCATGTTCCCGCAGTTAGGCGCGCCAATTGGGTTCCTGATCTCCAGTGGAACTTTCCTGATATTGAGTAAAACAATGAGCGACCAGCAATTTTTAAGTTACGGCTGGCGGATACCGTTTATTGCCAGCGCCATTTTGGTTTGGGTTGGCTTGTATGTACGCTTAAAAATTACCGAAACACCCGACTTTTTAAAGGTAATGGAGAAAAACGAGCGGGTAAAAGTACCGTTCGCCGAAGTGTTTACCAAACATACCAGGGCCATCGTTTTAGGCACTATCGCTACCATTACTACTTTCCTGCTGTTTTATTTGATGACGGTATTTACCTTAAGCTGGGGCACATCGGCCCTGCATTATCCAAAATCAAGCTTTTTGATCGCCCAGATGATTTCCATGCTATTCTTCGGTTTGGGTATCCCGATATCCGCAGTAATGGCCGACAAGTATGGTCGCGGAAAAATGCTGATCATTGCTACCATCGGCATTTTCATATTCGGTTTATTTTTCGCGCCATTATTCAGCACCGGGAGCTTGGGGATAACCATACTGTTCCAGATCATTGGAATGTTTTTAATGGGATTAACCTACGGACCGATAGGAACGGCGCTTTCGGAGATCTTCCCGACATCTGTACGCTATACCGGTGCATCGTTAGCATTTACCCTGGCGGGCATATTTGGCGCATCATTAACGCCATTTTTAGCTACTACGCTGGCAACAAAATACGGGCTACCGTATGTGGGTTATTATTTATCGATAGCTGCTGCAATAACTTTGCTGGCTTTAATTGCGGCTAACTCTTTGATGAGGGATAATGCGAAGGAGTAATTGCTGAATTTATAAACTTTCAGGATCTGGGGCTTCAGTTGCAAGTTGAAGCCAGTGGGGGTATAAATCAAAGTCCCGATGCTTCACATCAGGGCTTTGTACCCAGAACCGGAGTCGAACCTCGCTCTCCATTTTCCTAAATGGGCAGTTTTCGAACCAATTTATACATGAATTGAGGTAATTGGTAACATTGAAATTAGTTTGATACTTACAGAAGAGATAATTTCGACTCCCTGGCCTGATTTGAATTCGAAGCGTTTTATAGAGCAACTGAAGACTTCAAATGAGTTGTATCTTGTCTAAAAAACGGCGGTTCGATCTTCTTGACAGCTATTTCCTGGATGCGGTTCTTACCTTTGATACTTCCGTGGCTTTGACGGTACTTGCCTTATTACCGAAACTATGCCGAACATAGGTTAGTACATCAGCAATTTGCCGGTCACTCAGATCATCATGAGCACCCATGGTGTTGGAATAAGTTTGTCCCTTTATTTCCACATCTTCGTTAAAGCCGTGTAATACGATCTTTATCAATGCTGTTTTATTCCCCAATACATAAGTTGTATTAATTAAAGGCGGGTTCATGTTCTGGACACCCCCACCATCGGCCATATGGCAAGGCAGGCAAACATTGGTATATACAACTTTCCCGCGGGCTATAGAAGCTGCCATTGTTGTTTGACTTGTTGCTTGTTTTTTGGTCTGCGCATGCAAAGCATTAAATAACAATATAAATGATACCAGGAATAAACCGGTTATTTTAATGTTCATTATTAATTTTTATAGGTGATCTTATAAATTGTTCCTTTGTTGTCATCTGTTACATATAAAGAACCATCAGGGCCTTGTGCAAGCCCACATGGGCGATGAACAGCGTGTCCGGATGCTTTTTGCTGTTCCGTTCCGGCAAAACCATCAGCAAATACTTCCCAATCGCCATAAGGTTTACCATCCTTAAATGGCTGAAATACCACACAATAGCCTGCCTGCGGCTCAGGCGCACGGTTCCACGAACCATGGAAGGCGATAAAAGCACCATTCCTGTATTTTTCGGGAAATTGGTTCCCTGTATAAAATAACAGGCCATCAGGCGCATAATGGCCCGGATAAGCAGCCACAGGTTCAATATATTTACTGTCGGCCAATTTTTTGCCATCTCCGCCGTATTCAGGACCGAGCATGTTTTTATGCTGCATCCAGTCATAATAAACATAGGGCCATCCGGCGTTATCGCCCTTTTTCAGCGCGAACATACACTCTGCAGGCAATTCGGCTGATTGATGTACGGTATAATATTGGGGGAACAAGGTAGTCAGTGCATCGCGGCCATGCTGCATCACAAAGAGCTGGTTGTCCTGCTGGTTCCAGGCCAGGCCAACCACATTCCTTAAACCGGTTGCATATCTGATGCCATCCCTATAAGTTTGGTCCGGCTTATCGGCTTTAAACTGCCAGATGCCGCCTGCCGAGTCCAAAATAGGGCATCCTGTTTTCTTGGGATCAAATTCACTGCAAATATTTGTATAGGCTCCAATGTTTACATAAAGGTTCCCATCATTGTCCAACGCGATAGCTTTTGGCGCATGTGTTCTTCTGTCTAATAACCCTGTAACAATTCTTTCCGGCTTATCCGGGTTGATGACTTCATTTTTGTCATCCAGCTTATACCGGTAAACTTCCCTGCTGTTGGATGCATACAAATAACCATTTTTAATAGCGATCCCCGTTCCTCCGAAGGTGCCAAAACTTGATTTTAAGGTGGCCTTATCCCCATCAACATGAAACACCAATATGCCTTTTCCATTTTTAGTCCCGGCGAGATGGACATAAATATCACCCTGCGGGGTTGCAACAAGATGCCTTGCACTACCCAGATTATCGGCAATAACAGCAGCCTTAAACCCTCCCGGAAGGGTAAGCCCGGCATTTGCTATTGCCCGACCGCTAATTGAATTATCATCATTTATTAGTTTAAATGATAAAAGCCCTCCCATCACAATAACGGACAGGCAAAAGGCAAAAAATATTTTTTTGTTCATGATAAATTAAATGATGTGATAGAATTAATTTTCGATGACTTTAGTAAGAAATAAGCGTTATTTTATATAAACTATTTATCTGCAATTACACTACCAGTTCCAGTTGTTCAAGGTAATCTGTAATTATTGCGATTTCCTCTTTGTTTAGCGTCTTGTCAATAGCCTTGGCATTCTCAACTGCCTGTTCGCTGTTTCTGGCGCCAACCAGGGCAATGGTAATTCCTGGTTGCTGTAATGTCCACAGGATAACCAGTTGTCCTAGCGTTAAGCGTTTTTCGGCAGCAAGTGGTTTTAGCAACTCAAGGAACTCATCTGTTCTTTGCAAATTTTCTCCTTTAAAAAATGAGATATCTTTACGATGATCACCCGGCGCAAATGCATGCCCGGGTTTTATTTTACCGGTTAAAAGCCCCCTTTCAAGCGGACTGTAAGCCAAAATGGATTTATTATTATCCAGGCAATAAGGGATCAGCTCTGTTTCTATTCCGCGTTTAACCATGCTGTAGGGCACCTGGTCTGATGCCAGGGTGATGTATTTCGAAGCCTCGGCCAGTTGTGCCGCGTCATAATTACAAACACCGGCATACCGCACTTTCCCCTGTTCAATTAAACGTGAAACCGCCTCCATGCTTTCTGCTATCGGTGTGGTTGAATCGGGCCAATGGATCTGGTACAGATCAATGTAATCGGTTCCCAGGCGCTTTAAACTGTCTTCACATTCTTTAATGATGCTTTCTTTTCCGGCATACTTATAAATGTCAATATTTTCGTCGTTGTTGTTTTTACTGCTAAAGGCGAAATCGCCTTTTTTAAGATCCCAACGCATACCGTACTTGGTCAGGATTTGAAACCGGTCACGAGGTAGTCCTTTAACCGCTTCGCCTACAATTTCCTCGCTGGTGCCTTGCCCGTAAATAGGGGCCGTGTCAATAGAAGTTACACCCATAGAGTAGGAGGCCCTGATCGCATCAATGGCATCTTTACGTTCTGTACCGCCCCACATCCAGCCCCCGGCAGCCCAGGCCCCAAAAGTAACTTCAGAAAGTAATAGGTCTGTATTTGCTAATTTTCGGTATTTCATGATTTGTTTAATTTTAGTTACATTCTTTGTTTATTGTACACCAATTATCATCTTTGTTATATTCTATCTCTTAAATAATAAGGCCGTAACAAGCACAAAGGAACAATTAATGATTAAGGCGGCCAACAGCTTAACCCTTAATTAGTAACTCATTAACAAGTTAGTATGTCAGAAAGAAAACTAAGTTCCACGAATTTTTATAATCAATCTTTCCTGGAAGAAAAATGCGCACTTAACGAGCTACTCTATTTATTAAGTAAACGATGGATGACTGAAGTCCTTTTTAGCATTGAGGAAGGTAATTCACGTTTCAACAGTTTGAGAGAAGACCTGGAACACATCAGTGATCATATCCTTGCCGACCGGTTGAAGTACCTTGAACAACATGAACTGGTCAATAAAAGCTGCATACCGGGTAATCCACCCAGAACTGAATATACTCTAACTACTAAGGGCGAGGAACTGAGCGAAATATTAGGCGGACTATGCGATTTTGCAGAAAGCAAAATGCAGTTTTGATTGCTAAAGGGAGATGTACTCTCTTATCGCACACAGCTAATTGATTTATTAGTGGCCTCATTTTCATTTTTAAAATAGCATTAGTATAGTTTTGTGATTAACATTAAACAAAACGTGTTATGAAGTTATATTGCCCATCCAAATTTATTTGCCTTTGTATTTCGATCATTTTAATTGCTACTATAAATACTAAGGCCAAAGCGCCGGCCAGGGATTATTATCAGCTTAAGATCTACCATTATAAAACCCAGGAACAGGAAACCAGGCTCGAACAATATTTACAACAAGCCTACATACCGGCTATTCATCGTGCCGGTATTAAACAGGTGGGAATATTTAAGCCGGTTACACAACAGGATACAGACAGAAGAATCTACGTTTTTACTCCTTTTTCCTCATTGGACAAATTAGCAGGGATTGAACAATTACTACAAGCTGATACAAAATATTTGGCTGACGGCAGAGACTACATTGATGCGGATTACAAAAATGCTCCTTATACCCGCATAGAATCGATTATACTACAGGCTTTTCCGGGGATGCCGTCTACAGCAGTTCCTAATCTCACAGCAGCTAAAGCTGACAGGGTTTATGAATTGCGCAGTTATGAAAGCCCAACGGAAAAATATAATATCAACAAAGTTCGGATGTTTAATGTAGGCGACGAGATAGGTCTTTTTAAAAGATTGAACTTTAATGCTGTTTTTTACTCGGAAGTTATATCCGGTAGCCATATGCCAAACCTAATGTATATGACCACTTTTAACAGCAAAGCAGACAGAGATAAACATTGGGAAACATTTGGAAATGACACACAATGGAAAACACTTACCGCTAAGGATGAATATAAAAACAACGTTTCGCACGCTGATATTATGTTTCTTCACCCAACTGAGTATTCTGATTTTTAAAAGGCGGGCATATTAGTTAAAAATCACCAATAACCAAGTCTATATAGCCACGAACCAATTACCCGCTGATCGGGGGGAGCTAAAAAACTTCGCCCAGGTTAACGAAGAAGCCGTGTGAGCCATTGGTGCCTACGCCATAATCAATACAAACATTGGTATCAGAGTGCTTGTTTATTTTGATACGGATACCCGCCCCTGTGCCTGGAGCTAAGCCTTTAAAGGTATTGCTGGGGTAATCTGTAAAACTTTGTCCGTTGGCAAAAACCACAGCGCCAAACAAACCATTCCGGCTGATACCAAAGCGGTATTCAGATTCGAGGTACAGCATATCGCGCCCGCGAAAACGCCCTTCGGCATAGCCACGCCCGCTGTTGGTATACATATCACCTGCAGTTTGAGGTAAGGCCAGGTAAGGTGTGCCTGCTGATGACAACCAGGCCATACCCCAAAATGCCAGCACATTATTTGAGTGATCTGACAACCTTAAATATTTCCGCAGGTCGAGTTCGATAGATTCCCAGTTGGTGCTGCTGCCCATCAACGTGAGGTTCTGGCGGAATACCAGGCTGGCATACTGCCCACCAAGCGGGTTGATACTGTTCCGCCGGCTATCATATAACAGGTCGAGGTTAATACCCGACGAGGTAGAAGCTATTGGCTGTCCGTATTTTTCAAAATCAGATTCGCTTTTATCAAGATTCCCACCGGCTGTAATATTATAGTAATAATCTAAATTGTACCCTGCACCCGCATAAAAATCGGTTAGCAATGTTTTGTATAATGTACCATATAAGCGTATGTAATTATAATCTATCTCGTTGGTTTGTGCCGTTGTTGTTAATGTACCAAGGCCATAAGTTTCTGTAGGGAATTTAAGCCAGCGTATATCTGTTACCAGACGGTATCCATTATCAGGAAACCAGATCTCGGCCCTGTTAAAAAACAAGCGCTGGGTTTTGGTATCATAAGCAAGGTCGGTTTCAATATTCGAAAGGTTCTCCTGATGGGCGCTGCCCGTATAAAATGCAACGTTGCCTGTCAGGTCAATAGCAAGGCCTGTTGACAGCGTATATCCTAAAGAGGGAACAGCTGAAAAATTGAACCTTCGGGCCGGCTTTCCCGCTGTAACTGAAGTGCTTTTGCTAAACAAGCGATCAACGGCGTCGATCATATCTCGCTGCCCGGTTGAATCAGCAGGGCTCAATACAGATTTCTGGTCGTTGATTAAACGTCCGTTTACCTTGCTGCTATCAGTCTGTGAGAACGTCTTTGAAGTGCAGAAAACTGCAAGTACGATAATCGGAAGCTTAAAAATTTTCAAGGGGGTAATTTTCAAGGGTAATTGTTCTGTATAGCACCAATAAGCAATCTCAGTACCAAAAATGCTCACAGAATATGAAACCTGAATGAAATTAAAAGGCATGTGATAAACTTAGTGTTTTGTTTAACTCTTTTTAACAAAGAAAGGATTAAGATAGATCTAATTGGTAAAGGCAGATTACACACAAACTCTAAATAAAACGGGGCAACGGATCAAAAAAATTGACGTTGCCCCATTGGGGTTTTCCTAAATGGATTCGAACCACTATCTTCTGAACCAGAATCAGACATGTTACCCTTGCACCATAGGAAAATCTGTAATGCCTTTGCAGGCTATCTGGTGCAAATATCCTAAAACCTATCAATTTAAAAAAATAATACTTTAAATACTTCGTAAGGGCATTGTTAAATTTTAGCAAATTTTAACAGATGGCATAAAGCTATTTTCAATAAAACATCGTTACTTTATTCAGGAATAAACACCCTCAAACATAAAATGATGAAATTAAAACTGCCTTTAATTGCCTGTTTGCTTATTGTACTATCGGCATGCAGCACTATTAAAAAAGATGAGCATAGCGCTGTAGATGCCCGGATCAATAATATTGTTTGGGAGGTAGTATCATTTAATGGCAAAGTACTTAATCAAAGAGATTACGGAAACGGCCTGCCATCCATCACCTTTGAGATGCAGGATAATAAGATAAATGGCAGCGATGGCTGCAATACATTTATGGGGGTTGCTGCCTATAAAGGCGATAACATTACCGCAGGGCCGATTGCTACTACCCAAATGGCCTGCCCCGGAAATACCATCTCAGGTGATTTTTACGAAGCTTTAGCATCGAAACACCTAACCTGGGCCCTGACGGGCGATGGAACGCTGCGCCTGCTGGTGAATGATGCGGAGGTGATGGCGCTGAAGGAAAGACAATAATCCTGAAAGTTACAAACTTTCAGGATCCGGAGGCTTCAGTTGTAAACTGAAGCCAGTATTGTTGGCAGTGTGCTTACTTGCAAACTGTTAACTGCACGCTGCCAACTGAGAACGGGCAACTACGCCACAGTTATCTCATTGGCCAAATACACATCCTGTACTGCTCTAATGATCTTTACCCCTTCATCAAACGGGCGTTGGAATGCTTTTCGGCCCATAATTAAGCCTGATCCTCCTGCCCTCTTATTGATCACCGCATTTTTAACGGTTTCGGCAAAATCACTTGCGCCTGCTGATTCACCGCCTGAGTTGATCAGTCCGGCACGGCCCATATAGCAATTGGCTACCTGGTAGCGGCACAGGTCGATAGGGTTATCGGTACTTAGTTTACTGTACATCAATGGGTCGGTTTTGCCGAAACCAATTTTAGTGAAACCACCGTTTACATCAGGCAGTTTTTGCTTGATAATATCAGCCTGAATGGTTACGCCTAAATGATTGGCCTGGCCTGTAATATCAGCTGATGTTTCGTAGTTAATGCCATCTTTTTTAAACGCATTGTTACGGGTATAGCACCATAGTACAGTAGCCATGCCTAATTCATGAGCACGCTCAAAAGCCTTTGATACCTCTATAATCTGCCTGTCGGCTTCCTCTGATCCAAAATAGATGGTGGCACCTACCGCCGCCGCACCCAAATTCCAGGCATCATCAACCGACCCGAACATGATCTGATTGTATTTGGTTGGGAAAGTTAACAGCTCGTTATGATTGATTTTTACGATGAAAGGTATTTTATGTGCATACTTACGGGCTACCATAGCCAGGTTACCGAACGTGGTGGCAACAGCATTACACTCAGCCTCAATAGCCAGCTTCAGGATATTCTCCGGATCGAAATACAGTGGGTTTTTAGCAAATGACGCGCCTGCGGTATGCTCAATCCCCTGGTCGACAGGCAAGATAGACATATAGCCCGTGCCAGCCAAACGGCCATGGTTATGTATAGCAGCCAGATTGCGGATCACCTGAGGATTGCGGTTGCTATCCAAAAATATCCTATCAATAAAATCAGGCGATGGAAGATGTAATGTTTCTTTTGGAAAAGTTTCGCTTTTGTGGTTCAGTAAACTGTCGGCATCCTTGCCAAGCAGCTCTAGTATTTCGTTATAAGCCATAAGTAAATTTAAGTTGAATTAATAACATAAAGTTCGATTTATTGTTGTTAAAATTCTGTCTGATTTGTGTAACGTTATTATTTCTTTGCTCAGGGACAAAGCCTTAAAAAGTATTGCTAATTTAGCACTTTTAACAGCCTCAACAATTATATGTCGGTATTAGTATTTACGCTTATTATACTTATCGGTTCATACTTTGCCGGCCTGTTGGGTTCATTAACGGGGCTTGGCGGCGGGTTTGTAATTATCCCACTGCTTACGTTAGGGCTTCATGTTGATATTCATTATGCTATCGGCGCATCGCTGGTATCGGTTATAGCCACATCTTCCGGTTCGGCGGCGGCTTATGTGCGCGAGGGTATTACCAATATCAGGCTAGGCATGTTCCTTGAGATTGCCACCACCGCAGGCGCCATGACGGGGGCCATACTTGCGGTATATATACCTACGCATTACATCGCTATTTTGCTGGGCGTTATACTTATCTTTTCGGCTGTCATGTCGCTCCGCAAAAAGGCAGAGCAAATAGTAAAACATAAAAACCAGTGGGCCGAAAAACTAAAGCTGAACAGCAGTTACCCCACCGCGCAGGGCACCGTTAATTACAGTGTAACTAAAGTAGGCGGCGGGTTTGTAATGATGCTGTTCGCAGGTGTTTTATCGGGCTTGCTGGGTGTGGGTTCAGGTGCATTAAAGGTACTGGCCATGGACACCATTATGCGGATCCCCTTTAAAGTATCAACCACCACCAGCAATTTTATGATTGGTGTTACCGCTGCGGCAAGCGCTGTGGTTTATTTACAGCGTGGTTATATCGATCCGGGTATATCAATGCCGGTGGTAGTTGGCGTGCTGCTTGGCGCCTTAAGCGGATCAAAAATATTGGTACACACACAATCATCGGGCTGGCTACGCTGGGTATTTGCCATTGTGGTTGCTTTTTTAGCTTCGCAGATGATCTATAACGGAATAATCGGGAAAATATAACATGGCACAAAAGATCAGTTTTAAGGATACAGACATGCAGGTGGTTATAGGCTGGGTACTGCGCATAGGCGTAATTGTATCTATCAGTATCGTATTCTTCGGCGGTATTATTTTCCTTTACAGGCATGGTCAGGAGGTGGTTGACCATCGCAAATTTGTTGGCATACCCGATTTTATACAAAACTTTAAGGGGATTATGTACGGCATAGTTACCTTTAGGGGGCAGGCTATTATACAGTTCGGCATCATCCTGCTGATTGCTACGCCCATACTCCGGGTTATATTCTCAACAATAGGTTTTGTGCTCGAGAAGGACAAACTTTATATATTCATTAGCTTGCTGGTACTGCTTATCATATTTGCAAGCATGCTAAGTGGCCATGCCGGTTAACATTTTTAAAACAATTTACCGTCTTTGTGCTGTTATACCTATAATGCAAAGGCATCCGGTACGGTCATCGGTTTTAGATAGCGTGGGTTACGATCCCGGCGCTAAAATTCTTGAACTTGAATTTAGGGAGGGCGGCGTGTGGACTTACTTTAACTTTCCGAAGCCAACCTATAAAAGATTTATTAGTGCAGAATCATTGGGCGTTTTTTTTGTAAAGCGGATAAAAGGTAAATATCCCGAGCTGCGTGTAAAGTAAGCTTAATTCTCGTTTGAACTGCCACTTAACCTTTTTTGGTCATCAACGTTACCTCCTGTACGCCGTGACGGCCCCTTAACAGTCGACTTGCCAAAACGATAGGTGAAAGTTAGCATCGCAAACCGGCTCCCCACTTTTTCCTTGCCTGTAAGATCGAGATTGGAATAATTGGAGGTATACTGATATTGATCACTATTAAAAATATCAGTAACCATTAGCCTTATGCTGCCATTGTTATGCAGTACCGACTGACTAAGGCCAGCACGTACCGCATATTGCGCTTTATATTGCTTAATACCGTAGTAAGTTGGCGAAGAATAAAATCCATATAGCTCAGCTTTTAAGCCTTTATTTATAGTAAAGCTTTGATTGAGCTGCAGATTTAATTCATAGGTTGATTTACGGGCGCTGTCCTGATTATAGATATACTTTGCATAACCGGCATCAAGGTCTATATTAACATTCCACCATTTGGTAATATCAACCGGTATGGTAAATTCAGCTTCGTACTCGTACCGCGTGCCAATGTTATTTAAAGTGGTTACGTATATTTTGGTCGAATCGTTTTGCTCATAAACCGGGGCAAACATATCCTGCGTTACCGTTAAGCGCAGCTCAACCTTGTATTTATCTTTATAAAGATCTGAAATTGAGTACACGTTGTAGTACTCCGGCTTTAAAAATGGATTGCCTGTACTATAGGAGTATTGGCCAATAAAACCAACAAAAGGGTTCAGGTCCTGGTAGTTGGGACGCGTTATACGGCGGTCATAACCAATTGAAAGCATGTTATTTGTATCAACAGCCTGTGTCCATTGTATATTCGGAAAAAGATCAAAATAACTGCGGGCTACCGTTTTATCAGGGTGGTATGATTTACCGTATGAGCTCGTTTGCTCGGCACGCAGGCCAAGTGTAAGATCGCTTTTCCCAAACTTATCGCTATAGGCTGCATAGGCTGCATTTATACGCTCCTTATATATAAAGTGGTCTGTTAAAGAGGGTATGGGCAAAAAATTTACGGTATCTGCACCCTGGTTAAAAGCTATAGTATTATCGCTGTTTACCTGGTTATCTTTTAACCCGGCGCTTAAATTACTGCTTTTGCTTAACTGCTGACTAAAATCAATACGTTCGGAACGGATATTGATAGATGATGGGGAATTATCAGTATAAAATAAAGGCGCACGGTAGGGTGTGCCGTTTGTGAGATAGAAATAATTATTAATCAATTCAAAAGAGCTCCTGTCGTAGGTTGAGTAATCAAAATCGGCTGTTAGTGATGTCCCGTTATTTTTACCAAAGCTGCCTTTGTAGTTTAGGTTATAATTGAGATTAGTAATAGCCCTATCCACATGCGATTGCGTGGTAAGGATAGAATCCAATGACCCATTATTCCTGATATAAGTAGAACTGAATTTATCAATCCCTGCCTGGTTATGGTAACCATAAAACAGAGCACCTACAGTTTGCTTTGGTGTAATACTGTAATCAACGCCTGCATTATAGTTGTTTGTTTTTGTATATGATGTGCTGTTATAATTTACATCAATATTAGTTAGCAGGTTATCGTCATAAATATTACGGTCAATATCCAGCAAGCGCGGCAGCTTATTATCGGCAAAGCTATAGTTCCCAAAAAAATTAAATTTATCTGTACGGTAATTAAGGTTAATACCGCTGCTAAATTTGTAATCCTGTCCGTATGCTGCACTTTCAACAATACTTGCCCTAAAGCCAAGATCTTTACTCTTTTTCAGTATGATATTGATCACCCCGCCGCCACCCGTAGCATCATATTTAGCTGATGGATTTGCTATCAGCTCTATCTGGCTAATCATATTGCCCTGGTAACTTTTCAACAGGTCGGCCAGCTGATCATCAGTAAGATTACCTACCGGCTTGCCATTTATAGCTATCAAAGCCTTTTGACCACCTTTAAATAAAATACTGTTATCCCTAACACGTACACCTGGCGCGGTAGTTAATATGTCCAACACTGAATTGCCTGCCGAAAGTATGCTCCTGTCAACATTCAACACCGTTTTATCCGGCTGCACTTGTATATAGTCTTTTTTGGCAGTAATGCTTACTTCGCCCAGCTGCTGATTTACGGGCGATAAAGTGAGCTCGCTGATGGCTGTTGTTTTACCGGCAAGTAAATGGTATTGCCCGGTATAATATTTACTATACCCTATTTTATGGATGGAAAGCAGGTATAAGCCAGGCACAATGTTATCAAATTTAAACACGCCGGTTTGGCCAGATGTAGTTGTTTTAACCACAGATGAATCAGGAAGGCTAAGAAGTGTTACAGTGGCATCTTCGGCAGGTATATGCTTTTCTGTCAGTATTTTACCTGTAATTAACGACATACCTGTTTGTGCGTGCGAATAGCTATATGTGCCTAACAGTAGCGCCGACAATAAGCATCCGAAAAAAAACTTCATCAACAGTTATGTGAAAATTTACTATATGTTTGCTTTGATTTATTGGTAATTTAAACGCAAAATTAGGGTCAAAGGTTTTACAATGTGATTTTAGTGTTAAATCCAATTAAACACAAACACGGTATACAACCCATATTATTTTAAAGTATATAATCAAAAAAAAGGATCAGTTTTACTGACTAAATGAGTATGAAAAAAGTTGTTTTTATTTTCCTTACCTTATTCTTTACAGCCAGCGTTTTTGCACAGGCAGCCCCTGCCGCTTATGAAGTTGTATTGAATAACTTTGTGAAGTTTTATAACGCAGGCGAGGCCGACAGCGTTTTTATGATGTTCAGTCCTGAAATGAAAGCGGCTGAACCGCTTGATAAGTTTACATCAACAACGGCTCAATTAAAAGAACAATTGGGCAGCCTTGACCAAACAACCTTTGCAAAATATACCCAGCCGGTATCCGCTTATAAAGCGAAATTCAAGAACGGCATTTTTATGCTTAACCTGGCATTAAACAACGACGGAAAAATAACCGGGTTGTTTTTAAAACCACAGGATGAACCGGCGGCTTCCACTACTTCTGTTGACCCATCGGTAACGGAATCGCCCATTGCTTTGAAAACTATGGCAGGCTCAATTGCGGGCACCTTAACCATGCCCAAAACCGTAAATGGCAAAATACCTGTGGTATTAATTATAGCCGGATCCGGCGCAACCGACCGTGATGGCAATTGCAAAAACCCTGTGATTACTGCCAACAGCTATCAATTACTGGCTGCGGCTTTGGGTAAAGCCGGCATTGCATCATTACGTTATGATAAGCGTATGGTTGGGCAAAGCGTAAGCGCCGACAAGGAAAACCAAATGCGTTTTGAAGATTATATTGATGATGCTACAGCCCTTATAGGTATGCTGAATGATGATGGCCGATTTTCGAAAATAATTATTGCCGGCCATGGCCAGGGCGCATTGGTTGGCATGATGTCGGTACCTGATGAGCCTATAAAAGGATTTATATCACTAGAAGGCGCTGGCGACCCTGCTGATAAGGTGTTAACCGAGCAAATGAAATCGCAGCCATCATACTTGGGCGATGAGTTTAAAGCTATGCTTGATACTTTGCGTAAAGGCAAAATGACTAATAATATCGATCCTGCTTTATATTACGTTGCAAGACCCTCCATTCAGATGTTCCTGATGTCGTGGTGCAGATACGATCCGCAACGCGAAATAAAGAAAGTTAAAATGCCCATGCTGATCATACAGGGCACTACCGATCTGTTATATCCGGTTACACAAGGCCTGAAACTAAAATCGGCAAAATCAAATGCCACATATACTATCGTAAGGGGAATGAATTATGTTTTAAAAGATGCCCCGGCAGATAGGGAGCCTAATATAGCCACCTACCAGAAACCCGACCTGCCACTTAACCAGGAAATGGTTACAGCTGTTGTAGATTTTATTAATGGATTAAAATAGAGATAAACGAAAATACCGGATCAGACTATCCTGATCTGGTATTTTGTTAAAAGCCCTGCGAGGCCATCAGCCGAAAAAGAAGCCTTTTTGATATTGTTTATTTCAGGGTCGATACTGTAGTGATAGGCAGTTACAAAGTTTGCCGAGCTAATATCCGTCCGGTTAAAAACTGCCCCCGACAAGTCTGACTGATCAAAAACACTCCCCGATAAATTTGCCTGGCTAAAGGTAGTTTCCTTTAATGAGCATTTGGTAAACCTGGTGCTCACCATCTTGCGGCCCATAAATGAAGCATAATCCAGTATACAGCCATCAAACTTTACGCTGAAAAGCATGGTTTGGCACTCACTGAAATTTACTCCCAATATTTTACAATTATTGAATACGGCATTATTTAAGGCAGCGCCGTTCAGCTTCATCAGCGATAAATTGCAACTCTCAAAAATGCAGTCGATAAATTTATTATGCGAAAAATCGCTGTTGGTAAAATCGCAGCGTTTAAATGTGCAGCTTTGAAACTCCTGCCCTTTTACAACCTTCTCTGTATAACTCATACTGTCGAAGGTTTTATCATCATGTAGTTCCATCTATTTCCAGGCGCCTAATAATCTTCTTATCGCTATTATTTCGCCTACGTGGTACGAGGTATGATCGGCCATTTGCAAAGCTTCCAGTAATATGGTTTGCCCGCTGCCGCCGGGAATTTGCTCGTACAGGTTACTGTGTTCTAAAATGCCAATAAACTCATCAAGGTCGTTATTGATCTGCTCCAATGATTCATTCCAGGCCTCATCATTCTTTGGGGCGCTTTCCTTTGGCCAGTATTCCTCGGGCCATTTTGGCGATTTGTGGTGCGGATCCATACAAAAACGCAGCATATCCCATTGGGCAATACGTATATGTTCCACCAGTTGCCATATACTATATGGTAGTTTATCGGGCACTGCACCACGCAATTCAGCAGGCAGGCCTTTCACGGCAGTTTTCATATCGGCATGGGCATTGCCGCCAAGCAGCAATTTGGTAAGTTCTTTTACTAAGGTTTTATTGTTATTATCCATTTTACAGATTTTTTTTAGTTAACAATCAGCAGCGCGATTGGTTGCATGGATTATGCATAATATGCCAATTGTTAATGCAGTAAATATATCGATTACAGGCCGGGCATGAGTAATACCCAGAGCCTGAATTTGATATTTAGAATATATTCTAAACAGCTGCAACACCCTATAGTTAACTAAATTTACAATAAGGTAATTATAGGTATTCAGCGAAAGAAATATGGTAGTTTATTCGTCAAATTGAAACTATACAGTAACTTTATTGTTAAAGAAACGTTGATTATAAATGTATTATAATCGATTAGTAAACATTAATAGCCACATGAAAATGAAATTCTTTATGCCAGCTATATTGCTGGTGGTAGCCGTAGCCTCAGGTTGTGTAAGCACAAAAAAATACCAGGCTTTACAAGCAGATAACGCCAATTTACAAAAAAAGAATGACGAGGTAATGCAAAGTTACCAGGTAACTCAGCAGGAGCTTGCCGGCTCAAAAAGCCGTGTTACCAGCCTTGAAGAGCAAATTGCAGCGGCAAATGCCAATACAGCTGCCTTACAGGATGCACTAAATAAATGTTTGGCCGGTAACAATCAGGGTGGTATGAACATCTCAAAACTGGTTGACCAGATAAACGCGTCTAATGCCTATATCAAGGAACTGGTAAACTCAAAAAACAAAAGCGACTCGCTTAATATGGTGTTAACCAACAACCTTACCCGCTCGTTAAGTCCGGATGAGACAAAAGACGTAGATGTAAAAGTGCTTAAAGGCGTAGTTTATGTATCGCTATCTGATAACATGATCTACAAATCAGGCAGCTATGAAATTTCAGACCGGGCAGGAGCAACATTAGCTAAAATAGCCAAGATCATTAATGATTACTCTACTTATGATGTGCTGGTAGAAGGTAATACCGATAATGTTCCCATTTCACAAAAGAATATCCGTAATAACTGGGACCTGAGTACATTAAGGGCATCATCAGTAGTTATGGCATTACAGAACACCTACGGCGTTGACCCTAAACGCTTAACAGCAGGTGGTCGTGGTGAGTTTAACCCAATTGCTGATAACAGCTCTCCAGCCGGCAAATCACAAAACAGGCGTACTGAAATTATTATAACACCAAAACTGGATCAGTTTATGGCCCTTATTGGCAAAGCACCGGCACCAGGCGCAACTACTGTACCAACAGTACCGGCACCAGCTCCGGGTCAATAATAATTTAGTTTGATATTTATGAACGCCTTTCGGGAAACCGGAGGGCGTTTTTTGTTTTGAGTGGAAGTGTGCACATTTATTTTCGCGCGTTATTGCGAGGTACGAAGCAATCTTTATGCTGTACAGAGTGGTTGCTTGGTTTCGATCTATCTCATGGTATCGCTCATAGCCGCTAAGGCCTATTTCTTTTGTCTTGATACAAAAGAACCAAAAAATCAAGACAAAAAGATCCTTCCACCCACAGGCAAAACACCCAGGCCCGCGCTTTTTGTCGGGCCTTTGCACGCGTTTAATTTCGGATCATTTTAAGCCCTCTCCTTTGGAGAGGGTTGGGTGAGGCTTCCGTCAGTAGAACAGCTTCGGGTGAAATCAGGCAAAACGATGGTGGCCTAGTGTGTAATGGCAGGGCATAGCAGATTTTTACAGAAGCGCAAAGGCCAAGTGCGTAGCGACAGCAGGGTAAAAATATAGCAGCCCAGGTTTTGCCTGATTTGCTGGGAAGGCCTTGTGTGGCAAAGAAGCCTTTCGACTGACTTGACTTTTTTGGTTACTTTTTGTGTCAAAGACAAAAAGTGACTTCTTAGCGAAAAGCGATACCATACGATAAGTATACAACCATGCATATTCGTCGTGCACAGTCGGGGATTGCTTCGTTCCTCGCAATGACGCGCGGATAGGGTCAAACCGCTACCCCTCTCAAAAATTTTACACCTCCTCCTGCATTTCACCAATTTATTTCATCTAAATGTTATAAGTTTATATTTTCAAACTAATTGAACTGCTGTGAACAGAAAATTCTTATCCATCGTTCTTTTAATTACCGTTTTTGCGGCCTGTAAAAAGGACTCTGTAGGCCCAACAGGTATAAAAGATGATGCCGCATTTGTTGTGTATGAAAGTACTTTTTTAGATGGATTATGGAAAGTAAACCCCGACTGGGCAACCTCGGTAGGGTATCATAAATATGATAGTTTACTGTTGGTGCCAAGTAATAAAACAAGGGACAAACAGCTTGAATACTATAAATCAAACCTCGACTCACTATCGCATTACGAGATCGAGAAGCTATCGCAAAATAACCGCATAGATTATCAGATCATGCAAAACCAGCTGCAATACCTGCAATGGGATACCGAGTTTTTAAAGGAATATGAGTGGAACCCTACCCATTATAATGTGATAGGCACATTTGCTTATATCTTGAATGAGCATTACGCGCCGCTTGCCAAACGCCTGCGTAATTTCTACCAAAAAATGGCCAATATTCCTGATTACTATAAGGAGGCCGAAAAGCAGATCAAAAATCCGGTGGTTGAACTTACCAATCTGGCGATAGATCAACACCTGAACGGCGTTGGAACTTTTGAAAAGGATTTTGCCGATTCATTAAAAAAATCAAACATCCCCGAGGCCGAGCAAAAACAAATGCTCGACAGGGCGGCTGTGTCAGCTACCGCTATAAGAGGGTTCGCGGCATTCCTTAAAGGGATGAAAAACGATCACCCGCGCGATTTCAGGCTGGGTCAGGAATATTATAACGATAAGTTTAAATACGAGATACAATCACAATATACGTCGCAGCAAATATTTAACGCTGCAACCGAACGGAAAAAATTTGTTCATCATGAAATGGCACAATTGAGCCGCCAACTGTGGCCAAAATATTTTGGCACGCAAGCTATGCCAAAGGATAGCATGGAACTGATCAGCAAAGTGATTGATACTATCGCAAGCAGACACGTTGATGCGGATAACTTTCAATCATCAATTGAGCAGCTTATACCTAAGTTAACCGCTTTTGTGCGGGCAAAAGACCTGGTAACAATGGATCCTTCGAAACCACTGGTTGTACGTAAAGAGCCTGGCTATATGGCGGGCAGCGGCGCGGGTGCATCCATGAGTTCGCCTGGCCCGTATGATAAAACAGGAAACTCTTACTTCAACGTAGGCAGCCTGGCCGGCTATTCGCCCGAGCAGGCCGAAAGTTATTTGCGTGAGTACAATAACTACACTTTGCAAATACTATGCATCCACGAGGCTATACCGGGCCATTACGTGCAGTTGGTGTACGCTAATCAATCGCCAAGCTTAATTAAATCCATATTTGGCAATAATGCCATGATAGAGGGTTGGGCGGTTTATGGCGAACAAATGATGCTTGACAATGGTTACGGTGGTGACAACCCCGAAATGAAGCTAATGTGGTATAAATGGCACCTGCGCTCCGTTTGTAATACCATACTGGATTACAGTGTACATGCTGCTGGCATGACGAAAGACCAGGCCATTACTTTTCTTACCCACGAGGCCTTTCAGCAAAAAACTGAGGCCGAAAACAAATGGAAACGTGTAACCGTAAGCAGTGTACAACTGGATTGCTACTATACCGGCTATAAAGAAATTATGGACCTGCGCGAACTATGGAAAAAAGATCAGGGTGTTAATTATACTTTAAAGGGCTTTAATGAAAAATTCCTGAGCTATGGCAGTGCTCCTGTAAAATACATTAAGGAAGCCATGATGAAGAAAGATACACACGATAGTGGCACCGGAACAGGTAATTGATATTATCAGGTTACTGTAAACAAAAAAAAGCGATGGGTTTAAAACTCATCGCTTTTTTTGTTCTGTACATATTTACTTACGCCCAACGACCCTGTACCCACATATATCCGCCCCTGTGATGACGCCAGTGGCCTGCTCTCCAAACTGCGTGCGGGTGTGGCGGAAGCGCCCAATAGCCACCGTGGTAAACATATCTGCCTCCCGCTGGTGTCCACTCTTCGGCCACCCAAACGTGGCGTGGTGAAGGTGCTACGGGCCTTTCCACAACAACCTCTCTCGGGCGTTCAGGGCGAACAACTACAACAACCTGTGCCTGACTTTTAGCAACTGTAAAAGCAGATATGGCAATAAATAAAAACAGAACTTTCTTTACATTTTTCATAGATGTATTTAATTTAATAACTAACGGTATGACGGTCTGAGAGGAAAAGGGTTTAAAAGAAAAATTGGCAGGTACTGGCTTCAGTCTGCGACTGAAGCCTACTGATCGTGAAAGTTTGTAACTTTCACAATGGATTATAGTGCGAATAGTTAACTCACCTAAACTTCGCTTTTATTCCCCCACCTCTTTACACCGCAGGTGAAGAGAGGTCGACGAGTGAAACGATGTCGGGTGAGTCAAACGGAGCGCGTTTATTAGGGCGTTCCCCTGTGGGTCAGGCTGTACGCTCATACTGCACAGGCTTTAACCACTAGCCGGTATCCGCTGCCATCCTTAACGCAGAGCTTCCACGCGTTTGACTCACCCCGACTACGCTACGCTGGTCGACCCTCTCTGTGGCAAGCCGCAAAGAGGGTAAAAAAATAATGAAGCTCACCCTCTTTCCGCCGAAGGTGAAGAGAGGGTGGTCGAACGGCCGAGCGAAGACCGGGTGAGTCAAACGGAGCGCGTTTAACCCCTGCTCATTTAGCATATATTTTTGTCTATTCATCCATACATTCATATCTTCGTTTCTATGTCACCAGAAGAAGCAAAAAAAAGAATTAAGGCATTATTGGCTGAAATAAAACAGCACAATTACAACTACTACGTGTTGGCTATGCCCACTATTAATGATTTTGGCTTTGATAAGCTCCTGGAAGAACTCATCGCCCTTGAAAAGCAATTCCCTGAATTTGCTGACCCTGATTCCCCTACCCAAAAAGTGGGTGGTTTTATCACCAAAGAATTTAAAACTGTTCAGCATAAATGGCCCATGCTTTCGCTTGGCAACACTTACAGTGAACAGGAACTCCTGGATTTTGACCAACGCGTAAAAAAAGCTATCGGCGATAATTTTGAGTACGTGTGCGAGCTGAAATTCGATGGGCTATCCATGAGTCTCACTTATGAGGATGGCAAACTGGCACGTGCCGTAACCCGCGGCGATGGGGTACAGGGTGATGAGGTAACTCCCAATGTACGTACTATCCACAGCATCCCTAAACGCCTTGATGAGGGTAATTATCCGCAGCACTTTGAAATAAGGGGAGAAGTTTTTATGCACCTGAAAGCCTTTGAACGGCTAAATGAAGAGCGTATTGAAAACGGAGAAATACCATACGCCAACCCCAGGAATTTTGCATCGGGCACTATAAAATTACAAGACTCCAGCGAAGTGGCTAAACGCCCGCTGGATAGTTTCATGTATTTTCTATATACCGATAAACTGTTATTCAAAACCCATTGGGAAAGTTTGCAGGCTGTAAAAAGCTGGGGCTTCCCGGTAAATAGCCATAGCAAACTTTGTACTGACATTACTGAGGTATTAGCCTTTATTAACAAATGGGATAAGGAGCGCTATAACCTGAGCTATGATATTGATGGTATAGTAGTTAAGGTAAACAATTATTCACAGCAGCAGGAACTGGGCTTTACTGCCAAATCGCCACGCTGGGCCATTGCCTACAAATTTAAAGCTGAGCAGGTTGAAACAGAACTGCTCAGTGTAAGCTACCAGGTTGGCCGCACCGGGGCTGTTACCCCCGTTGCTAACCTAAAGCCGGTGCTGCTGGCAGGTACCACCGTAAAAAGGGCAACCCTGCATAATGCCAATGAAATTCTGAGGCTCGACCTGCATGAGGGTGATTCTGTTTACGTTGAAAAAGGTGGTGAGATCATCCCCAAGATCATCAGCGTAAACCCGGCAAAACGCAAGCCGGATGCCGAGCCAATTGTTTATCGCACTACTTGCCCCGCATGTGGCACAACGCTTGAGCGTAAAGAAGGCGAAGCTGCTTTCTACTGCCCCAATGATGAAGGCTGCCCGCCGCAGATAGTGGGTAAAATGCAGCATTTTATTGATCGTAAGGCCATGAATATTGATGGTTTGGGCGATGAAACAATTGACACCTTATATCAAAAGGGCTTCATTAAACACATAAGCGATCTCTACACTTTATACCAGCACAGCGATGAATTAAAGCTGCTGGGCCGATTTGGAGAAAAGTCTATCAACAATATGCTGGATGGTATTGAGCTATCGAAAAAAATGCCTTTTGAAAAAGTATTGTTCGGTTTAGGCATACGATATGTGGGGCAAACAGTAGCAAAAAAACTGGTTCAGCATTTTAAAACAATTGAAAAACTGAAGATTGCCAGCTTTGATGAACTAATTACAGCCGAAGAAATTGGTGAACGTATTGCCAACAGCATACTCGAATATTTCAATGATGAAAATCATAAAGAAGAGATTGAAAAACTAAAAAACCATGGCTTACAATTTGTAGCCGAAGAAAAGGAACTGAACCTACAAAGTGAGAAACTTGCAGGTAAAAGTTTCATTATATCTGGCGTGTTCGAAAACTATTCAAGAGATGAGCTAAAGGACATAATAGAGCAAAATAATGGTAAAATTTTAAGTAGTATTTCCACAAAATTAAGTTATATTGTAGGCGGTAATAATATGGGACCAGCAAAGCTTGAAAAAGCTCAAAAATTGAATATCCCTATTATTAGTGCAGGTGAATTATTAGAAATGCTGAATCAATAAAATTTACAAATTGATGTGATTTCTAATTGTAACATTTTTGTTACAATTAAACTTCTGGTATAACGGCTTGTTCTAATGTAGTACTAAAAACTTAATTTTGCATAAATATAAAATATCTACACTCATGAATAACTTTTTATCAATACAACCGGCAATTTTTTGCGAACCTTGCAAAGATTGCGGTGCGCGCCCTGTAGTAGAACAATCTAAAAATGGCTACGTTGTCAGGTGCCCTAATGATAAAAAGCATTATAAAACAAAAGCCGGATTGGTGGATATCACTGATTGGAATTTAAAGAATAAAGCGCATATGCCATTTGTGGCCTCTCCAAAGCAAAAGGCATCATAAAACTAACAAGAAAAAATACATCAATACGAGGAGAAAGCATAAACACTTTCTCCTTTTTTATTTACCGCTATTTTAAGATTTGAGTTTTTCCCGTTTGTTTAAGAGTCTTCTTCAACCCATAATAAACAAAATCAAACTATTTTCTACGCTAAATCTTCAAAATCTTATCTTAGCATCCTTTAATTATTGAGATGAACAAATTTTACGGAACAGGAGTAGCTATTGTAACTCCGTTTCAAGCAGACGGGCAGGTTGACTACAACAGACTTAAAGACCTGATAAATTATTTAATAGATGGCGGGGTTCAATACCTGGTATCATTGGGCACTACAGGCGAAACCGTTACATTAAACCAACAGGAGAAGAAGAAGATATGGGCTTTTACAGCAGAAGTTGTTGCAGGCCGCGTAAATCTGGTTGCAGGCATCGGCGGCAATAATACGCTTGAAGTTGTTCAGCAGATAAAGGAGTTTGATACCAATGGCTATGATGCCATACTATCTGCAAGTCCTGCATATAACAAACCAACCCAGGAAGGCATTTATCAGCATTATAAAGCAATAGCGCAAGCTTCACCATTGCCCATTATATTATATAATGTACCAAGCCGTACGGGCAGCAATGTAAGCGCTGAAACTACTGTACGTTTGGCAAATGATTTCAATAATATTATCGGCACTAAAGAAGCCTCAGGCAATTTTGACCAGATAAACCAGATCATGCGTGATAAACCGAAAGACTTTTTGGTTATCTCGGGAGATGATCCGGTTACGCTGCCAATGATGGCGCTGGGTGCTGCAGGCGTTATTTCGGTTGTTGGCAATGCGCTTCCATCTCAGCTTTCAGAAATGGTACATCATTGTTTAGCTGGCGATTATAAATCGGCACAAAAAATACATTCACAACTAATTGATATTACCAGATTAATGTTTGTTGAAGGCAACCCCGCAGGTGTTAAATCCGCATTAAAACACCTGGGCATTTGCGGCGATACACTCCGTTTACCATTAGTACCCGTTAGTGACGCTACCGCGAAAAAAATAGCGCAGGAAACACAAAATATAACTACAGTAAAAAGCCCGGCTAAGTACTAGCCAGGCTTTTTTACATTAAGTAAAAAATCTTTTTTCCAGGTTGTTTTCCTTATTGTTTGTTCTTTGTACCCTGAACTTCCAATCTGATAGATTGAGCTAAATTTTTTAGGTCTTGCATTCCTTTACGAACACGTGTACCTGCTGCGCTGTTTCCCTTGTTGTAAAACTTGTCAGCATCGGCTTCCAAAGACGCAACGAGGTTTTTTACTTCAGTAAATTTTTCCATTTGAATTACTCCTTTTAAGATAATGAGGTTTATTGTTTAACTAAAGCTAATCTAAAATCTTTTTATTTAAAAAAAAACTTTTGCATAAAAAAAATACTGCCTTAAAAGTGCTTTTTTTCCACATTATCAGGCAAATAGCCATATTATTTCGATAATAAATATTAATAATAAGACAATTGATATTAAATATTCCGTAATTCATCTACCAATATTTTAATATCTAATCATAAATGATCTAATTATTAAAATAAAGTAAGCTTATAACCCCAAAATTGCCAAAATAGCCCCTGATAAATATGTTTTTAATACCAACGTAATATGTAATTAATTAGGTATTCTGTAATATTTCAGGATAATATTTATGTGCCTTTATTATTAACTCACCAAATAAAGTATTTGCCCATGCAAACCATTTACGGGTAAAGTCGGCTGCATTATCCTTATTGAAGGATTCGTGCATAAAACCGGTACCTGCATGCGTATTTTTCAGCCAAATAATACATTGGCTTACCTCTTCTTTATTGGTTGATGTTAGCCCTCTTATAATAATACTCATTGGCCATATATAGTTCATGCCCACGTGCGGGCCACCAATACCTTCGGCTGCTGATCCCTTAAAAAAGTAGGGATTGTCCGAACTCAAAACCATACGGCGTGTATTCTGATAAACAGGGTCGGTTGCAGGCATTGCATTTAAATAAGGCAGCGCAAGCAAACTTGGCACATTAGCATCATCCATAAATGATTGGTTGCCGTAGCCATCAACCTCATAGGCCAACACTTTGCCATGTACCGGGTGCTGATAGGTTGCATATTTTTGCAACGCAGTATGTACTTCAGTTGCCAGGGCTTCACATTCATTGGCAGTGGCTTTATCTTTAGCAATTACGCTAAACATTTCGGCCATCTGGCGTAAACTAGCCACCGCAAAATAGTTTGACGGTACCAGGAATGGGAAGATAGTAGCATCATCAGATGGGCGGAAGATAGAGCAGATCAAACCCACGGGCCTAACCGGGTTACCATAACCGCCATTAGGTGCCGTATCGCTGGCTACTTCTGTTTTACGTTGGAAATGATATGGGCCCTTACCATTTTTACGCTGTTGTTCTTTAAAAGTATGCAGTATCGTTTTACCCGCATTTTGCCAGTTCTCATCAAAAAAACTGGTATCGCCGCTCAGTTTCCAATAATTGTAAGCCAGCCTTATAGGGTAACATAGTGAATCTATTTCCCATTTGCGCTCGTGCAGTTCGGGTTTCATGGTGGTGTTATCGCTGTCCCATTCGCTGCCGGTTGGGCCCATGTTAAAGGCATTGGCATAAGGATCGATCAGCACACAGTTTGCCTGCCTATTTATTACGCCTAAAATCAGCTTTTTAAGGGCTGCATCCTTAGTTATAAGCGGCAGGTAAGGCCAAACTTGTGCAGATGAATCGCGCATCCACATGGCGTTTATATCGCCTGTAATTACAAAGGTATCGGGCTTGCCGTTGATCTCAGAATAGTTAACAGTAGTATCCAATGTATTCGGGTAGCAGTTCTCAAACAGCCACGCCAGTTCAGGATTTTTGATACTTGCTTTTATGTTGCTGATGGTTTCTTCAACAGCTTTGCTGGTGAATTTACGGCCGCTCAGCTTTGGGCGGTGACTTTCAAATTGAATTGGCCCTGCAAACCATTTTGGTTTTAAGCCTGAGCTTATACCTAATGCAGTAATCCCGTTGATCTTTATAAAATTGCGGCGTGTTGTCATAGATTTGCTAAATTGGTTTGGCTAAAATAAAAAAGCCTTTCGGATATCCGAAAGGCTTAGCAATTATATTTTATCCGATTTATATAACAGGTTCATTCTTATCACTTATACTAAACTATACTTTGCCCGAAAGTAAGCAAATTGCTATCAGGGTCAAGAATTGAAAACTCCATTTGCATCCAGGGCTTATGCTCCAATTCGGTACTTTTAGCATTTTGGTCTTTGACAAACTGATGTAATACTTTAATATCATCTGTGCGGATATATACTTGCCCATAGTTCTCTTTGGGATCAAGCTCCTTAAACTCAAAAAAGTGAATTTGTATATTATCCTTTTGCACCATGAGATAACCATCATAATCAGCGTTGCCAAATTCATGAAAACCCAGCTTGTTTAAATAAAAATCCCTGGTAATGGCTTTATCGCGCATTGGTAGTTTGGGGTTGATGTCTGTAAGCATATAATTAAGAATTTATTAGGATGCTAATTTACAGAATAGCTATAAATTATTACTGCACTAGAAACAACAAAGCCCGCAGATCAATGATTTGCGGGCTCTATTATTTCTATTAATTATTTAAACAGCAGGTTCGCTTACATTCTTGTAATGACCGGCTTTTAGCTTCTCGCCCATTTCGCTATAAGCATCAAGCGTGCGCTGTACATCCTCCAAACTATGTGATGCAGTTGGTATCAGCCTAAGTAATATAATACCTCTCGGGATAACAGGATAGATCACAATTGAACAGAAAATACCGTAATTCTCGCGCAGGTCGCGGGTTAACGCTGTGGCTTCGTACAGATCGCCTTTTAAAATAACAGGGGTAACCATGGTGTTGCTTATACCGATATCAAAACCGCGTTCTTTTAAACCGTTTTGCAATGTTTTAGCTATCAGCCATAATTTTTCACGCAATTCAGGTTGTGATTTTAGCAGCTCGAAACGCTTTTTCAAACCAATAACCATCGGCATTGGCAGCGCTTTGGCAAAAGTTTGCGAGCGCATATTATAACGCAGGTATTCAATAATTTCGCGTTTGGCGGCAACAAAACCACCTATACCAGCCATTGATTTGGCAAAGGTTCCAAAGTACACATCAACCTCATCAACACAACCCTGCTCCTCGTGCGTACCGGCACCAGTTGGGCCCATGGTACCAAAGCCATGCGCATCATCAACCAATAAACGGAAGTTGAATTTCTTTTTAAGCTCACTGATCTCCTTTAGCTTACCTTGCGCGCCCGACATGCCGAAAACGCCTTCGGTGATCAGCAATATGCCACCGCCGGATTGTTCGGTTAATTTGGTAGCGCGTTCCAATTGTTTTTCGCAGCTTTCGATATCGTTATGCTGATATACAAAACGCTTGCCCATATGTAAACGCACACCATCAATTATACAGGCATGTGATTCGGCATCATATACAATAACATCATTACGATCAACCAGCGCATCAATGATTGATAGCATACCCTGGTAACCATAGTTCAGTAAAAAGGCGGATTCCTTGCCAACAAATTCAGCCAGGTTATTTTCCAGTTCCTCATGGTGCCTGGAGTTACCTGACATCATACGCGCGCCCATTGGATAAGCCATACCATAATCAGCCGCTGCCTGCGCATCTGCTGCTCTTACTTCGGGGTGATTAGCTAAACCCAGGTAGTTGTTAAGGCTCCAAACCAAATGTTCTTTGCCGTTAAATAGCATATGCGGACCGATTTCACCTTCCAGCTTGGGGTATGAGAAATAGCCGTGCGACCATTTTTGATGCTGGCCGATCGGGCCGCCAACACTTTTTAATATTTTGTCAAATAAATCCAAAATGCGATCTTTTTAATATTTTCCAAATATAGCCCTTTTAAGCAGGCTTCACAAACCCCGTAAATGTAAAAAAGCCCTTGCAAATCAATACAAAGGCTTAGTTCTCAATAATTGGTTTGATTAGTCAACATTATCATGCAGGAATGAATTGTTATTCCTTATTTCTACTTTACCATCGCTATCAGGCATCAGGGTAAACCTTGAGATCTGGCTTTCGTCAGATGCAGGGGTTTCCTGCAGGGCTATTTCCTTACGCTTGTAGGCGGGCGTGTTTTCCATTTCAATAACGTTACCGCTGCGCTGTTTAATGCTCAGATCTTTTAAGCGCATAATACGCTCGCGTGATTTGCGCAATTGCTCTTCGATGGATTCATCTGTTTTATGATCATCGGCGCCAACAACTGGTGCTGGTTCAGGCTCGGGTACAGTTATTTTTTCTTCAACAGCTACCGGGTTAAAGTCCATTACCGAATCAGCTATTTTGAAAGTAAATTCACTTTCTTCAGGCTCAGCCGCAGATGATTCTTCATCCATCAGGTTATGCTTTACCACGCTGCCTGAATCTTCTGACTTGGCAAACAAATCAAATAAACCGGTTTGTTTCGGGCCCTGGCCCTGCGGTGTTTGCGCCTCATGCTTTTTCATGTAAGGTTCAGCAACAGCGTTTTCCTTAACATGGTTTATAAACTCATTTACCGGTTTTACCAGTGGTTCATTTTCAGGCACCAGCATGTTAACAATCTTTTTGCTGCTGATCTCTTTCTCGCGCTCGTCCTTAGTTTGGAAACCTGTAGCAATGATAGTTACTGATAATTTGTCTTCCAGATTTTCGTCGATA
This sequence comes from Mucilaginibacter mallensis, assembly GCF_900105165.1. Taxonomy (NCBI): domain Bacteria; kingdom Pseudomonadati; phylum Bacteroidota; class Sphingobacteriia; order Sphingobacteriales; family Sphingobacteriaceae; genus Mucilaginibacter; species Mucilaginibacter mallensis. The sequence continues at coordinate 585,628 of NZ_LT629740.1, read as the reverse complement.
CAATTACCCCATATCAGGTCGGCAGCTAAACCAGCTTCTTCCTGTATGTAATCGGTAATAATACTCACTTCATCCATGGTCACCTCTTTACTGCCCGAACTGATGTTCAGTAAGATGTAACGTGCACCCTCAATCTCATTATCTTTTAATAATGGTGATGATAAAGCACCTTCTACTGCTTTCAATGCGCGATTTTCACCTTCGGCAGTTGAGCTACCCATGATAGATACGCCGCTGTCTTTCATCACCGTGCGCACATCTTTAAAGTCAACGTTTATATAACCCGGCAAAGTGATTATCTCGGCGATGCCTTTGGCTGCAGTGGTCAAAATATTATCAGCCTGTGCAAATGCCGAACCCAATGTTAAGTTACCGAAGATCTGGCGCAGCCTGTCGTTCGAGATCACTAAAAACGAGTCGACATATTTTTTCAGCTCTTCCATCCCTGCATCGGCCTGCATTTTACGGCGTTTGCCTTCAAATGAGAACGGAGTGGTGATGATACCCACCGTTAATATATCCAACTCGCGTGCTGCTTTGGCAATGATAGGGCTCGCGCCTGTACCAGTACCACCACCCATACCTGCTGTTATAAATAGCATTTTGGTATTAGTGCCCAGCATTTGTTTTATATCGTCGATATTTTCAATAGCCGAATTTTTTCCAACTTCAGGTATAGAACCTGCTCCCATCCCCTCGGTTAAACTTGCGCCTAATTGTACTTTATTGGGTATAGGGCTTAACTCCAATGCCTGGGCATCGGTGTTACAAATAATAAAATCAACACCGGTAATACCCTGCTTGTACATATGGTTTACCGCATTACCTCCACCGCCGCCAACACCAATTACCTTGATGATGGACGACTTTTCTTTTAACATCTCAAACTGCATAATCCTAATTTTCAGTTATATGTGATCTGACGAGTATTTAGTTCTCTCTATTGTAATATTACCACTTTTTCCACAACACTTTTCCACATTTGTCAATATGTGGAAAAGTCGCCTTTTGTGCAAAATTATTGCAGGAATTCCTTATCAGGGATATCATCCTTTATATAAACTTTCAGCTTTTCAAGCCATGTTGGCTTCTTTTCGGCAACTTTAGCTTCTGTTTTCTTTTTGGTAGCTGCAGGCTGCGGAACATCATCATATTCCATTTTTTGCACACCCTTTATCAACAGACCAATACCGGTTGCGTACATAGGGCTTTGCAGCTCTTCGTATATATTTTTTGGCAATACTTCGTTTTTAGCCAGATGCTCATTAGGGTAACCAATGCGGCAATCCAGCCCGGTAACAAACTCCACCAATTGCGATAAATGTTTAAGCTGCGCGCCGCCGCCTGTAACCACTATACCGGCAATCAGTTTCTTTTCGTAGCCTGATGCTTTTATCTCATAATATACATGCTCAACAATTTCTTCCATACGGGCCTGGATAACAAAGGCCAGGTTTTTCACTGATATTTCCTTTGGTTCGCGGCCACGTAATCCGGGTACACATACAATCTCATTTTCTTTGTTCTCTTCAGCCAATGCCGAACCGAACCTTATTTTTAGTTGCTCCGCGATATTGCGCATCACCGAACATCCTTCGCGGATATCCTCAGTAATACTGTTACCGCCGAACGGGATCACAGCGGTATGCCTGATGATGCCCTCGTGAAAAATGGCGACGTCGGTAGTACCGCCACCTATATCAACCAATACTACACCGGCTTCTTTTTCCTCATCGCTCAAAACCGATTCAGATGATGCCAATGGCTCCAGTATCAGGTCGACAGTTTCTAAACTGGCCTTGTTTACACACTTTACAATGTTTTTGATAGCCGCGGTTTGGCCTGATATGATGTGGAAGTTAGCTTCCAAACGTACACCGGCCATGCCTATCGGGTCTTTAATTCCCGGCTCGCCATCAACAGTAAATTCCTGCGGTATAACATGGATGATCCCTTCGCCCGGAGGCATTACCAGGTTAAACATGTCCTCAATCAGTTTATCGATATCCTTACGGCCTATCTCATTATCCAGATCACGGCGGGTGATCAAACCACGATGCTGCAGGCTTTTGATATGCTGCCCGGCAATACCCACGTTCACTACCTTGATCTCCACATTTGATTGCGTGCCTGCAACGTCAACTGCCTGGGTGATGCCCTGCACTGTTTTATCGATATTTGACACTACGCCGCGCGTTACCCCCGCCGACTCAGCCTTACCTATACCCAGTACTTCAATCTTCCCGTTTTTGTTACGGCGGCCAACAATAGCACATATTTTTGTAGTTCCGATATCCAACCCTACCACGATTGGTGAACTCTTTTCCTGTGTTAAAACTTTGTCCATATTAATTTTTTATTTGAGATGTATCTTTTGTTGTTATTGCAGAATCAATAGTTGCTTTAATCGAATCCTTAACCCCGTTCTTCGCATTTATTGAATCCTGTTTGGTCATCACATTTTTTACGCCGATAACCTGGTTAGCGTATTTTATATTAATTGTTTTGTAAGTGTCCCAGCCCATCTGCGGCAATGCTTTTTTGTAGAAAGCCAGCAGGTTATGGAACTTCACATCCAGCGAATCCGCATTGCCCAGCAAGATGCGCTGGTTACCCACACGCGGTATCAGCTCTATTTCATGATCCTTGTTCACATAGATCTGCGCTATCTGCGCATCCCATAATGAATCCTTGCGGATGTAATCGGCAGTTGCAAATACCTCGCGGGCTATCTCTGTATGCAGTGTATCAACTCTGCCGCTAAACGGTTCGTCAATAAAACCATTAGCAGCTAAAACCTGCGCGGTAAAGTTGGCTGATAAAGGAACCTTGAATCCATGCTGATCTACATAAAAATCCTTATCGTCCTGGTTTAAAATGCGTAAAATGGGTTGGCGCTGGGTTATCTCCACCCAAATAACACCATCCATATCGGTATAAACCTTAGCCGTTTCAATAAACGGATTGGCCTTTAACTTATCCTCAAGCGCACGTATATTGATGCCCTCCAAAGCATGCCCAATCAACGCGTGCCTTTTTATTTGCAGGATATTATCAATCTCGTCCTTATCAATAAAATACTGGTTGCCGGGGATATAAACCTTTACATCAGTACAAAGCACCCCCGCTTTTTTAACATCAATGAAACTCATGAGCACAACCAGGCCACCTAAGCTGGCGAGCCAGCAAAAGCTTATGAGTATGTACTTCCAAATGCGTTTCTTAAACATTTGTTAAAGCGTTTTTTAATGGTTCAACCAATTGATCAATATCACCTGCACCTACTGTTAAAAGCAGCTCAGGCTGTTCATTTTTTATAGCTTCAATAGTATCCTGTTTACTCAATATCCGTTTGTTAGCCAACTTCATGCGGCTCAATATCATGTTTGAGTCCACACCTTCTATCGGCAACTCGCGGGCTGGGTAAATATCCAGCAGGATCAACTCGTCAGTCATATTCAGCACTTCGGCAAAGCCATCTACAAAATCGCGGGTGCGGGTAAATAAATGCGGCTGAAAAATGGTCACCAGTTTTTTATTTGGATATAACTTTTTAACCGATGTTATCGCCGCCCTTAATTCTTCAGGGTGATGCGCGTAATCATCAATGTAGATACGGTTATCGTTCTTCACGATATATTCAAACCTCCTGTGCACCCCACTGAATGATGCCAGTGCGCTTTTCACCGCATCCGCGCTTACGCCTAAACGCAGTGTAGCTTCAATAGCAGCGGTCGCATTCTCCACGTTATGAAAACCCGGGATGCCCAGTTGAATACCCTTTATATCAGCATCAGCATTTTTAAAATCGAAGTAAAAGCTACCGTTTTCAATGCGAATGTTTGTTGCGGTTGCATCAGCAGCTTCTTTAATGCTGTAGGTATACCCGGTATCTAATGGCAAACCTTGTTTATGAATTAGCACACCACCTTCTTTTATCTGAGAAGCAAACATTTTGAATGAATCAGTCAGGTGTGCGTGATCGCCGTAGATATCCAAATGATCAGCATCCATTGATGTGATCACCGCTATGTTTGGATAAAGGGTAAGGAACGAACGATCATATTCATCAGCCTCAACCACTACAATATCATTTTTGCCATACAACACATTGCTGTTATAATTTGATGCAATGCCACCCAAAAATGCCGAGCAATCAACACCCGAATCCTTTAAAATATGGGCAACCATAGTTGATGTAGTGGTTTTGCCATGCGTACCGGCAATAGCTACTGTAAACTTACCCTTGCTGATCAACCCTAAAACCTGTGAGCGCTTAAACAGCTCGAACCCGCGATCCTTAAAGAAATTCAATACTTGTGAATCCTTTGGAATGGCAGGCGTAAAAATTATCAGTGTACCTTCATCCGGCTGCCTGAAACTCATCGGGATCCATTCCGCATTATCATCAAAAATAATTTGAATGCCCTCGTTATGCAATTCGGTAGTCAGCTCGGTTGAAGTTTTATCGTATCCGCAAACAATGCAGCCCAAATGATGAAAATACCGCGCCAGCCCGCTCATGCCTATGCCGCCGATACCAATCAAATAAACACGTTTAATGTTTTGCAGTTCCATTTTCTTCAGTTAAAAAATCCCATCCCTGCGTACACAGGGATGAGATAAGATTAATTATTAATTGTTATTTTCATAACCTCTTTCGCGATCACCTCATCAGCATTTGGCAAGGCCAGCTTGCCAATATTTTCGCTTAATGTCTTTTGTTTACTCTTATCTTTTAAAAGCTCTAAAGCTTTATCAATCAATTTTACTTCGGCATCACGGTCAGCCAAAAAAACAGCGGCATTATCATGCAGCAATGCCAGCGCGTTCTTGGTTTGATGGTCCTCAGCCACATTTGGCGATGGAACCAGGATAACCGGTTTTTTTACTACACACAGCTCGGCAATTGTACCTGCGCCTGCCCGTGATATGATCACATCAGCAGCGGCATAAGCCAAATCCATCCGGTTCAGGAACTTCATGATGCGAATGTTAGGATGATAATCCTCGCCCAGTTTTTCAGTTATTCCTTTATAGTACACGTTGCCGGTTTGCCATATCACCTGCACATCGGCAGCGATAATTTTATCCAGGCCATTGAACACACTGTTATTCAAAGTACGTGCACCTAAGCTGCCACCTGTTATTAGTATAGTTTTCTTATCAGAATCCAGCTTAAACAGTTCCAGCGCATGCATGTGCTTGCCAGCTATATCAACCGAATCCTTCCGGATAGGATTACCTGTTTTGATGATCTTACTTTTCGGGAAGAATTTTTCCATCCCATCATAAGCCACGCAAACCTCTTTGGCCTTATTGCCCAGCCATTTGTTGGTGATGCCTGCGTATGAATTTTGTTCCTGTATCAAGTACGGAATCCCTTTTATGGATGCCGCATACAATAATGGCCCCGAAGCATAACCACCCACACCTACCGCGGCATCAGGCTTAAAATCTTTTATAATCTGTAGTGCCTTGCGCACACTATTGATCAGTTTTATAGGGAACTGGATATTTTTTAAGATCGATTTGCGCTGTATACCCTGTATATCCAACCCGATGATCTTGTAACCGGCAGCCGGGACCTTCTCCATCTCCATACGACCCAAAGCGCCAACAAATAATATCTCGGTATCAGGGTCGAGCTTTTTTAAAGCATTGGCAATAGCAATCGCCGGGAAAATATGCCCCCCCGTACCACCACCACTGATTATGATCCTTTTTGCTTTCACCTTGTTTATTTTTATTCTTTTTATCCTAACGTCATTGCGAGGTACGAAGCAATCCCCGACTGTGCAAATCCGTCCTGTATAGTTCGGGATTGCTTCGTACCTCGCAATGACGCTTGGTTATTATTTTTCATTTGCACATCTGCATATCCGCACATTTGCACATCACTACGCCATCGCCACTTCCTTTATCTCCCCAACAACAACTTTCTTCGGTTCATCATTATCCCTGCTCACCGATAATATGATCCCGAACGCCACGCTTGTAAATAAGATTGATGTACCACCCATACTCACAAACGGCAGCGGTACACCTGTTACCGGGCCTAAACCTACTGCTACCGCCATGTTGGCAAATGCCTGTATGGTTAAGCTAAAACTTAAACCTGCCGCCAGTAAAGTACCGAACGCTTTCGGCGCTTTGGTTGCAATCTTTACACAGCGGTATAGCAGGAACAGGTAAATACCTATCAGAATAAAACCGCCTACTAAACCATATTCTTCCACTATAATGGCATATATCTCATCCGAGTATGCCTCGGGTAAATAATTAATCTCGCTGCTTTGGCCCGGCCCTTTACCGAATATGCCTCCTGTTGCGATCGCTATCTTAGCATGATCTGCCTGAAATGACTTATCAGGGTTTGTAGCCTCTGGATGCATAAAAGTATGAATACGGGTCATGTACACGTGCCTGCGGGGGCCTAACATTACCACCGCGGTTAAAAGAAAAGCACCTGCCAAACAGGTTATGGCTATTTGTTTTACGCTGATACGGCCCATGATCAATAACAAAATGCTTACCCCAAACAACATCAATGCCGTTGAAAGGTTGGCCCAGGCTATCAGTATAAACACTACGCAAACCGCGCCCATTATTGGTATAAATGATTCCTTAACGTTCTTAATATTTTCCTGCTTGCGCGATAAGGTACGTGCCAAATAGGTAATCAGCGCCAGTTTAGCCAAATCCGATGTCTGGAAGCTTAAGCCCGTACCAGGTATAGCAATCCAGCGACTAGCCTCGTTAACGTGACTACCAAAAACCAGTGTATACAGCAGCAACGGAATGGTTATTACCATCAATATTTTTGAGATCCCTTTGTACCAATTATAATCCAGCTTATGACAAATGTACATCAACGCCAAACCGGCAACCATCATGGCAACGTGCTTCATCAAAATAGATTCGGCGCCCACACCACGCTTGTAGGCCAGACTGCCAATAGCGCTATAAACAGCCAGCAAAGAGATAACCGATAGTAATATAACTATGAGCCATATCCAGCGATCGCCTTTTGTGTTGTTTAATATTTTGTTGATTTTCATATTGTTGATGTGCAGATATGCAAATGTGCAGATGTGCAGATATTTTTAATGTGTTGATGAAATGATCTTTCCTAATATTTTTATTATCGATTTTATATCTGAATACATACTTTCTTCAAATGGATAATTATCAGCATGCTTACATAGGCTTAACCAATATTCTGTTTCTTCAGCCTCCTTATAAGCTATTTTACACTTATGTCTAAAATCACCTTTACTCTCAGCTCCCTGAGCTTCCCTAACATTTGCCCCAATGGAAGTACCACTTCTAAATAATTGATTAGCCATGTTGTATTTCTTGTTCGATTCTAATATTTCAGTAAATGAAATTATTTTCAAAGAAAAACTAAATGTCAAATCAACTATCAAATTTGGCTTGCTTTCCACTTAATTATTTATTCATTAATCAATTAATTTAATTGCTTTTTCATTTGCACATCTGCATATCCGCACATCTGCACATTATAATTCCTTCACAGCCTGTTTAAACTGATTACCTCTGTCTTCATAGTTCTTAAACAAATCAAAACTTGCGCATGCTGGTGACAGCAATACTGTATCGCCTTTTGTTGCCATGTGATAAGCCGCCTGCACTGCCTGTTCTGCTGATACGGTATCTATTATCGTGTCCACATCATGCTCAAATGCTTTGTGTATGCGGTCGTTATCCCTGCCTAAGCAAACAATGGCTTTTACTTTTTGCCTTACCAGTTCATTAAGCATGGTGTAATCATTTCCTTTATCTACACCTCCCATAATCAGGATTACATCGCTAGTCATGCTTTCAAGCGCATACCAGGTTGAGTTTACATTGGTGGCTTTAGAATCATTGATGAAGCTAATGCCGGAGATCTTCCCAACCGACTCAAGCCTATGCTCAATGTTTTTGAAATCGCCCATGCTCTCTCTAATCGTTTCGTTGCGCAGTTCCAGCACTTTTGCTACAATTCCTGAAGCCATTGAGTTGTAAACGTTGTGCTTGCCCTGCAGGGCCAGTTCTGTAATTGACATTTGAAAATGTTGTTGGTGTATGTTTATGACAATATTGTCGTTATCGAGATATGCTCCCGTTTCAATAGTTTTTTCAATAGAAAATGGCAGCATTTGCGCGGTAAATTCGCGCGATTGCATACCCTTGATAGTTTCCGGATCATCGGCACAGAAAATGAAATAATCATTGGCTGTTTGATTTTGCGTAACACGGAATTTTGATGCCACGTAGTTATCCATTTTATAATCGTACCTGTCGAGATGGTCGGGTGTAATATTTAGCAGTATGGCTATGTCCACCTTAAACTCGTACATATCATCCAGCATAAAGCTGCTGAGCTCCAATACATAGTAATCGTACTTTTCGGTAGCTACCTGGTAAGCAAAACTTTTGCCTATATTACCTGCTAAACCCACATTCAGGCCCGCACTTTTCAGGATGTGATAGGTTAAGCTGGTGGTGGTGGTTTTACCATTTGAACCTGTTACCCCTATAATTTTTGCATTAGTATACCTGCCTGCAAATTCGATCTCTGATATAACCGGAATACCTTTTTCCTTTAGCTTTTTAACAATCGGTGCCTTTTCAGGTATGCCCGGACTTTTTATTACTTCAACCGCGCTTAAGATCTTTTCCTCGGTATGTTGTTTTTCCTCGAAAGGGATCTTCCAATCCTGTAATTGCTTTTTATAATCAGTTGCGATCGCTCCAAAATCTGATACAAAAACATCATACCCCTGCTGCTGCGCAAGATATGCCGCCCCAACGCCGCTTTCGCCCGCGCCGAGAACAACAAGCCCCCCAGCCCCCTGAAGGGGGAGTTTTTGATTGGCAATATGGGTGCTTTCGTTTATCATCAATTTCTGTTTACTTCTCTTCTTTATCAGTATTCTAATTCTATATAATCCTCCCCCTTCAGGGGGTCGGGGGGGTTATCTCACTTTCAATGTTATGATCGTCACAATCGCCAGCAGGATACAAATGATCCAGAAGCGGGTTACGATCTTTGCTTCATGAAAGCCTTTCTTTTGATAATGGTGATGCAGCGGCGCCATCAGGAAAACTCTCCGGCCTTCACCAAATCTTTTCTTGGTGTACTTGAACCATGAAACCTGTATGATAACCGAGGCGTTCTCTACCAAAAATATCCCGCATAACAGCGGCACCATTAATTCCTTACGTATCATGATAGCGAATACCGCTATGATACCGCCTATTGCCAAACTGCCTGTATCGCCCATAAATACCTGTGCCGGGTATGAGTTGTACCATAAAAAGCCCACACAAGCACCTACAAAAGCACCCGCGAAAATCACCAGCTCGCCCGAGTTGGGGATGTACATAATGTTCAGGTAATCGGCAATAACCGTGTTACCCGATACATAGGCGAGCAAGGCCAGCGTGACCCCTATTATGGCCGATGTCCCTGTCGCGAGCCCGTCAATACCATCCGTTATATTGGCCCCGTTGGATACCGCGGTTATAATCAGGATCACAAAGAACAGGAACACTACCAGTGTATAATGCTCGTAGCCAGCTCCCATAAATTTGATCACCTTGCCATAATCTAACTCGTTATTTTTATAGAATGGCATGGTGGTTTTAGTGGATTTGATATCCTGCGTGTAAACCGGGGTTTTACCTTTTAAATGAAATTGTACAGGTGCATCTGTTGTAACCGGTAGTTTAACTTCCTGCCGGATGATGATATCTGTATTGAAATACATAGTCCAACCGATAAACAGCGCCAATCCAACCTGACCGGTAATTTTAAACCTACCAGCAAGGCCTTCTTTATTTTTCTTGAATATTTTAATATAATCATCCAAAAAGCCGATAGCGCCAAGCCATACGGTGGTAACCAGCATCATGATGATATAGATATTACCCAGTTTGGCAAATAACAGTGTCGGCACCAGGATGCCTAAAATGATGATGAGGCCACCCATCGTGGGGGTACCTGCTTTTTGCATCTGGCCTTCCAGCCCTAAATTTCTTACGGTTTCACCTACTTGTTTATAGCGCAAATAATCGATCAGTCTGCGGCCATAAACAGTTGTAATAAGCAATGAGGTGATCACAGCCAATGCCATACGGAACGTGATGTACTGAAACAACCCACCACCCGGTATATTGTAATTCTTGTCAAGAAAGGCAAATAGGTAATATAGCATCTTCTTCTTTTTTATGTGCAGATATGCAAGTATGCAGATGTGCAGATTATTTTTTAATGTTTACCTCTTGTTATTTATTCCTGTTAATTTTCTCATTTGCACATCTGCATATTCACACATTTGCACATTTATTATTCAATCGTTTTAAATTGCTCCAATAGCTCTTCCATATCATCAAAATGGTTTTTTACACCATTAATTTCCTGGTACTTTTCGTGACCCTTGCCCGCCAGCAGGATGATATCGCCCGGGCGTGCTAAATGGCAAGCTGTTTTAATAGCCTCACGTCTGTCTGTTATGCTGATGGTAAATCTTTTAAACGCCGGGTCAACGCCTTCTTCCATATCCTTAATGATCTGCGCCGGATCTTCTGTGCGCGGATTATCAGATGTTAATATCACCTTATCGCTCCACTCGCAGGCAACCTTTGCCATAATGGGGCGCTTGGTTTTATCTCTGTCGCCGCCGCAGCCAATAACGGTTATCACTTTTTCATTTCCCTTGCGGATATCATGGATGGTGCTTAACACATTCTGCACCGCATCAGGCGTATGCGCGTAATCAACAATACCGATGATCTTGTTTGGCGCTATTACATATTCAAACCTTCCCTCGGCACCTGTTAGCTTGCTCAGGATGGTTAACACCTTGGCTTTATCCTGCTCCAATAACATCGCGGCAGCATAAACTGCCATCAGGTTGTAGGCGTTAAAGGTGCCCACCATTTTAAACCAAACATCTTCGCTATCAATCTGCAGCAGCAAGCCGCCGAATTGATTTTCAAGGATCTTGGCTTTATAATCGGCCATATTTTTAAGGCCGTAGGTTTTTTTATGTGCGTTGGTATTTTGCAGCATTACATTACCATTCTTATCATCAAGATTGGTTAACGCGAACGCGCTTTTCGGCAGCTCATCAAAAAAGGTTTTTTTGGCCTTTAAATAAAGGGCGAATGTTTTATGATAATCTAAGTGATCGTGTGTTAGGTTGGTGAATATCCCCCCTGCAAATTGCAATCCCACAATCCGGTGCTGTGCAACGGCATGCGAGCTTACTTCCATAAAGCAGTAATCACAACCGGCGTTCACCATATCGTCCATCAGCCTGTTTAGTTCAACAGGGTCGGGTGTGGTATGGGTTGATGGAATTATTTTACCGTTGATCTGATTTTCAACTGTAGATAGCAAACCGCATTTATACCCCAGATCGCGGAATAACTGATAAAGCAATGTGGCAATAGTTGTTTTACCATTAGTGCCGGTTACACCCACCAATTTTAATTTGGCTGATGGTATATCATAAAAATTAGCAGCTACAATACCCAAAGCTATTGCTGAGTTGGCTACCATTAAAAAGTCAACTTCACTGGCAGTATGAGCGGGCAGATCCTCGCAAATTATGACTGTGGCTCCATCCTTCATCGCCTGGTCAATATAATCATGACCATCAACCACGGTACCTTTTACGGCCACAAATAAACAACCCGGCACTACCTTGCGCGAATCAAAAACAACAGCAGTTATTTCCGTATCGGCACTACCCTGTAGTTCCGTGAATGCAAGCCCCTCTAATATTTCGCTCAAATACTTCATTGCAGTTCTATGGTTACTTTTGATCCTTTTGGTATTAAACTACCGCCTGTTACCGATTGGGTTTTCACCGCTCCGCTACCTCTTACCGCTACCTTATAGCCCGCGTTACCTAAACGGTACAATGCATCACTCAAACCCATACCTATTACTGATGGCACGCTGCCGCTCTTGTAATCAGCATCTTCCTGCGCTATGCCATTACTGGTATCAGGCGCGCCGGGGCTTACGTTGTTTGATGCATATAGTGCTTTAAGCCCTAGCTTGGCATATACTTTATGTACAGCAGCAATATTGCCCTGCTTTACCTGCGGCATAGTGGTATTGCCCACATAATGCACGGCAGGTTTTTGATTAATATCCAGATCACTAGCGTAAACGCGGTCGGCTATTTGCCTGAAAACCGGGCCCGCTACATAAGCTGCTAAATAATTACCCTGTGTAGGGTGATTGATCACTACTATCATGGAATATTTAGGGTGATCAGCCGGAAAATATCCGCAAAACGATGCCTGATAAGTTTTAGTAGCACCATAGCCGCTTGAGCCATTTGCTATTTGAGCAGTACCTGTTTTTCCTGCAACAGTATACAGTGGATTTTTTATAACAAGCTTTCCGGTACCTTCCTGTACTACGCCTTCCAGCATTGCTTTCATCTTACCCAAAGTAGCGTCAGAGCAAACTTTTGGATTGATTACCCTTGCGTGGAATTGCTCAACGGTATTCCCCAAACGCTGGATCTCTTTTACAAATATTGGCGCTATCATAGTACCATTATTAGCAACTGAGTTATATAGTGTTAGCATTTGTAATGGTGTAATCTGCATTTCATAGCCGTAAGCCATTTGCGGCAGTGTTAATTTACTCCAGCTACGAGCCGATGGGTCTTTTACTACCGGTTGCGCTTCACCAGGAATCTGCAATTGCAGCTTATCATTTAAATGCAGGTTATTGCGCAGGTTATCAGTATACTGCCTTGGATTATCACCGTAATGCGACGATACAAATTTCACAACCGCTACGTTTGACGATTCTTCAAAAGCTCTTTTTGCAGTCATTACATAATTGCCTTGTTCCGCATCCCTGAATGTTTTAAGCAGTTTGCCTTTATAAAACATATCATAACGGCCATTTTCCGCATCCACCGTACTATTGGTATCTATTTTATGCTGATCAAACAAAGTCATGTAACTGGCCAGTTTAAATGTTGAACCCGGATCAGTTGCGTTGCTGATCGCATAATTCAGCTTCTCCTGATAGTCGCCATCCTTGGTTCTTGTATAATTAGCAATCGCCCTTATTTCGCCTGTTGCAACCTCCATCAGCACCACACAACCATAATCGGCAGCACTTTTTATCAACTGATCTTTTAATGCCGACTGCGCCACATCCTGGAAGTTCACATCAATGGTTGATATAATATCCGCACCATCTTTGCTGGGCACTTCGTCTTCATCATCATTAACCGGTATCCATGTACCACCTACGGTACGCTGCATTAAACGTTTGCCGTTTTCGCCATTAATGTAGCCCGAAAAAGCACCCTCAAGACCAACAGCATTTTTTACGTTCTCATTTTTATAGCCGATAGTACGCTGAGCCAATGACCTGAATGGCAGAATCCGTTTATTCTGCTGTACAATGATCATCCCGCCTTTATATTTCCCCATATTAAATATCGGGAACGTGCGCAGTTGCTTTAATTCCTGGTAAGTGACCTTACGCCTGATGAGTTCATAGCGTGCGCTATCCTTACGGGCATTACGCAGCATACGTGAATATTCCCTTTCCGATTTATCACCATAAAATTTTGAAAGCTTCAGGGCCAGAGAATCCACTTTGCCATAGAACACCTTATCATCAGCAATACCACCGGCAAGCATATCCATGTGCACCTCATACTCAGGTACCGATGTGGCGAGCAAACTGCCATCAACCGCTAAAATGTTACCGCGAGCGGCTTCAACGTTCTCGTAACGCGTTGATAGCTTAACCGACATGGCTTTCCACTTTGCACCCTGTACAAATTGCAAGCGGCACAGTTGGATAGCAACCGCGCCGGCAAACAAAAGGATCAGCCCGAAAGCTAGATATACCCTGAGCAGTATGTTGGTTCTTATACTCATTGCTCACCCTCCTTCACCGTTATTTTTTGCGGCGGCTGCATAGTTTCCTTTATACCCAATGACAGCGTATCCACCCGTTTTTTAACCTCTGACAATGTGCTCTTAAAAGCCAGGTCAGCCTTGGTTGATTTATAATCCCAGCTTAGTTCTTTTACCTCTTTTGTTATCTTATCAATATCATGAATATTCTTTTCAGCAAGGTGGCGGTTACCGATGTATAGCATGCCCAATAAAGCCACATACAGCACAAACGGAAGCGCATTAGTAGCCGCTTCGGTACTGATAAACCCTTTGGAAAAAAACTGCGTAAAAACATTATCGGGGATCTCCTTTTTTCTAGGCTTTTCCTCAACAATGAGTTGCTTTTCGGCTTCTTCCTCTTCCTGAACTTCTGTGCGTAAACGATTGGTCATTTTTTTACAGCTATTCTTAATTTCGCGCTACGTGCCCTGTTATTTTTCTCTATTTCTTCTGTCGATGCGGTTATAGCCCCACGACTTACCGCATCAAACGGTTTTTGATCATTCCCAAAAAAATCCTTCTCCACCTCACCACTAAATTTTCCTTTAGCGATGAAATTCTTTACCAGCCTGTCCTCCAGCGAATGATATGACATTACCACCAGCCTGCCACCCGATACCAGCACCTCTGCCGACTGAACAAGGAAATCTTTTAATGCTTCCAGTTCCTGGTTTACCTCAATGCGCAAAGCCTGAAAAACCTGCGCCAGGTATTTATTTTCTTTCCCTTTCGGGATACGTGCCGAGATCGCATTTTTCAGGTCAGCAATAGTTACTATCGGCGCGTTTAGGCGGGCGGTAACAATGGTATTGGCCAGCGATTTGGCATTCTGTATCTCACCATAAATACCGAAGATGCGGTGCAGTTCGGCTTCGGTATAATTGTTTACTATTTCTTTAGCGGTTAAGTCGGATGATTGATTCATCCGCATATCCAGCTCGGCATCAAACCTGATGGAAAAACCACGTTCTGCCTGGTCGAATTGATAAGACGAAACACCCAGATCAGCCAATATCCCATCAACCGGAATAGCGCCATGCAAACGCGCGAAATTCTTGAGATAACGAAAGTTCTGATCTACAAAAACAAAACGATCATCAGCAATCACATTCTGCTGCGCATCAGCATCCTGATCAAAGGCCAGCAATACGCCATCCTTGCCCAAATGCTTCATAATCGCGCGCGAGTGGCCGCCACCACCGAAGGTAACATCAACATAAGTACCATCCGGGCGGATATCAAGTGCCTCGATACATTCCTTAAGCATAACCGGTGTATGGTAATTACTCATCTCCTCTCCTTGCTTTATTACCCATTACTTCCTCCGCCAGATTAGCAAAGTTTTCAGGCTCGCTATCCATCTGGTCTTCGTATGCATCCCGAGCCCAAAGCTCAATTTTGTTTAACTGGCAAGCCAAAATCACTTCAGCCTTAATTCCGGCGTAGTCCATCAGCACTTTTGATAATACCACCCGGTTTAGCTTGTCCAACGTCAAATGTGTCGCACCGCGGGTGAAATACCTGATAAACTCTCTTGTTCTTTTCTCGTATTGGTTCAATTTGCTGAGGTCTTCAACTATTATATCCCATTCTTTTTTGGTGTAGATGACCAGGTGTTTCTCAAACCCCCGGTTAACCACAAGCCCCTCACTGTCAGCTCCGGGGAGCTGCTTCATGAGATTGGCAGGGATCATTAAGCGATTCCTGTCATCGAGTTTGCAATCAAATTCACCTAAAAAATTGGACATATTACACTTCGGCAATTATTGTAGGGTAAAATTAAGAGATTTTCTCCCATTTAAACCCATTTTCTCCCCGAAAAGTTTTCAACAATTTCAATTACTTATTTTGGCCATTTTTAAGCACATTTTTCAATTTATTTTACGGTAACTACATCAAAACCTGATAGTTTTGATACGCGATAGACAAGGTGGTCTTCAAATCAATGATAAAATTCTGCGTTTTATTGTCTGGGTGATGAAAAGCAAAAATGACAGGGTTTCGTGATGATTTTGGCAATCGCTATAGGTCAAATGTCCGTATTATTTTTGTGATAAATGGGTTTTGTTTTGAACATTGTCAGTTGCAAACTGACAATGTCTGTAGGCTTCAGTTATAAACTGAAGCCAGTGGGCGGCTACAAAATTTAAGCCTAGTAGCATTCTTTCTCCAAATGTTATGCGCTCAACAGAGCTTACAAACTGCGCCATAATTGTTCTTTGCCTGCTTATTGTCAAATAACTAACTATGCAGGCCGCTTTTTGTTTATGCTGGTTGATAAATGTATTTTTACGTATTGTTTAAAAACGACCTCATGAAAATATCACTTGCGCTAATGTTTATGCTGCTGAGTTTTGGCAGCTTTGCCCAAACCACACCTGCTCCCGCTACGGACGTATTGAAAACCGCTTATACTAAGGCCCAAAACGAGCATAAAACCGTATTGTTAATGTTCCATGCTTCATGGTGCGGCTGGTGTAAAAAGATGACCGCATCAATTGAAGACCCTACCTGCAGTAAGTTTTTTGATGACAACTATATTGTTGTTTACCTTGACGTACTGGAACGCGATGACAAAAAAGATCTTGAAAACGCCGGTGGACTTGATGTTATGAAAAGCTTTAATGGCGACCCTAAAGGTGGTATACCTTTTTGGGTATTTATAGATGCGAATGGCAAAGCTTTGGGTAATTCCTATTTGCCACCTGCAAATGGCACGCCTGCCACATCCAAAGATAATGTTGGCTGCCCTGCCGCCGATAACGAAGTGGCTTATTTTGTAAGCCTGCTAAAATCAACCTCGAAACTAACAGACGACCAGTTAGCAACAATAAAAACCCGCTTTTTGAAGAATGCGCCGGTAAGTAGTAATGCGAATTAGTTGTTTAAGTTAATAAACTTAAACCATGCCTTACCACGAGTTACGCTGCGCTAAACTCGCGGCAGCAATTCTTATTTCAATAGCGATGGGTTTGAGACCCATCGCTATTGTTGTATTTAGGAATTATTTATAAAGTCCAAGCACCATTTTTAAGATGGCGCTGATCTCATCAACCGGCAGGTCTTTATTCGGATCGATCAGGAATATAGTCATGCGGGAGCGGTTTTCAATGATCAGTCCGGGGTGATCTATTTTCTTGCCCTCAACTATGCCGATATAAGGCAGGCCATTCTTTTTATGCACCCACAGGTAGCAGAACATCTTGCCCTTATAGCAATAGAATGGCATTTTATACTTCCACGCTTCGGTAATATTTGTATCGAAATGCTGAATATAATCCCTCAAAAATAACAGGCAACCTTTCACCGGTTCATCTTTTTGCAGGAAGTAGTCATCTATTTCTCTGAGCATAATTTTAGGCTAAAGCCAATATTTGAGATTTATTTATCCGTCCCTTAAAAGGGACGGCAATGAATTTTATTACCAATATTAATCTATCCCAGTAATTCTCAAATCTTATCCGTCCCTTTCAAGGGACGGATAAGATTTGATATACTCGGCTTTAGCCAAAACATCTACAGTGACTCTATTTTTAATTAATCCCAACTGTCTTAGAACAGGATCAATTGATTCATTTGTAAGTTCAACATTTTTCAGAATGAATATAGCCTCATCAATATCCTTTTCCCTTACTGCTTATCAAATCTATCCATCAAACCGCTGGCATACAAGCTTTCATTTACTGTCATGCCGATATATTTGCTCATACACATTGCCTTTAAACAAAAATAGCGATGGGTTTGAAACCCATCGCTATTGAAATGTCATTTACATCACCCTCACCTTCAAATAGCTCGGATGATCCTTTGAAGTATATACCTTGTTGGTGGCCTTTTTAAAGTCGTTATCGCCAGCTTTCATAATGTTTTCAAACACCTGCGGGTTACGGTCAATCAGCGGGAACCAGGTGCTTTGTACCTGCACCATTATGCGGTGGCCCTTTTTAAAGGTGTGCAGTATATCCTGTAGTTCAAAGTTTACCGGGCTTATTTCGCCGGGCACAAATGGCTCGGGTTTATCAAAGCCATTACGGTATTTACCGCGCATAGCCTCGCTGCGTACCATTTGCTGATAGCCTGAGAGGTGCGTATCCTTATCCGTAAATTTATTGTCTTTGGTTGAATCCGGGTAAACGTCAATCACCTTAACTACCCAATCAGCATCGGTACCGGTGGTTGATACCTTTAGGTTGGCCCATATGTTGCCTGCCAGCGTTACATCATTATCCAGCACATCAGTTTCATAAGTTAATACATCAGGGCGGCGACTGGCGAAACGCTGATCGGCGGTCATGTACTCACGCTTCATGTCGTTATCAATTTGTTCAATAAACGGTACCGGTTTGTTTGGGTCTGATATAAATGCGTCGTTATCATCGCCGGTATTTGTTGGCTCATCAAATGATAGCTTGCCACCTGGTAAAAAATAAAGGTTCTTTTCAACAGCTTCCTTTGGTGGCCATGTTTTATAGTTTTTCCATTGGTTTACACCGGTCTCAAAAGTTGAGATGCGTGGGATATCGGTATCGGTTCCTTTTAAATAGTGGCTGAAGAAAGCAAATTCTATCTTTTCACGATAGTATTCTCCCTGCGCTCCTCCGAACTCAACATCCCCTAAATGATCGCCCGGCCCGCGCGACCAGCCGCCATGTACAAATGGCCCCATAGAGAAATATATTGGCGTGGTTGGGTTTTCCTTTACCAATGTTTTATAAGTGTTTATAGCGCCATATAAGTCCTCAGCATCGTACCAGCCACCTGTAACCAGCACAGCGGTTTTAATATCGTGCAGGTGAGTTAATACATTACGGTCTTTCCAGTGCTGGTCATAATCCGGGTGATCCAGCATCTCATTCCACAGGCGTACCGTATCCTTATAATTTTTCAGATAAATATCATTAGTATGCTTAACCGATCCCATTTTAAAATAGTAATCATACCCATCTTCGGTACCAAAATCAACATTAAAGCCCTGAGCCTGGGTTGGCTTATCATCCTGTCTGTTGGTAAAGAACGGGTAGAAACCAAAATTGGCTACCAGCATAAACGCGCCATTATGGAAAGCGTCATCGCGGTACAGATCAGCAATTGGCGCCTGCGGCGATGCAGCAACCAATGCCGGGTGGCGGCTCAGCAATGAGGTGGTGGTATAAAAACCCGGGTATGAAATTCCCCAAACGCCCACTTTACCGTTGTTATTAGGGATATGCTTTAACAGCCAGTCGATAGTATCATAAGTATCGGTTCCTTCATCAACGTCTTTCTTTGTTTTATGTGATTCCAGTTCAGGGGTCATTTCCTGGTAAATGCCTTCGCTCATCCAACGGCCGCGCACATCCTGGTAAACAAATATGTAGCCATCGTGCGTAAATAATGACGACGGCCCCAGGCTGCCTTTATATTTATCAGTGCCATAAGGACCAACGCTGTAAGGCGTGCGGTCCATCATGAATGGATATTTTTTTGATTGATCTTTAGGTACGTAAACTGATGTGAACAGCTTTTTACCATCGCGCATGGGTATCTGGTATTCGTACTTGGTGTAGTTGGCCTTTATATAGTCGGCATCCGGACCTTGTAATTTCTGTGCAGAAGCATTAAAAGAAGTAGCAGCAAAAAGCATTATGCTTAAAGCGATGAGGAGGTATTTCTTCATTATCAGTCAGTTTGTAAAACGTTAAAAGTACATAATAAAATAAAAAGGCCCCGAAAAATCGGGGCCTAAAAATTATTTTTATATCTCTGTCATTTCGACCGGAGGGAGAAATCTTCTGCTACTTGCATTTTCGACATACATCTTGAAGAAGATTTCTCCCTCCGGTCGAAATGACAATTGGGAATAATGGGGTTATTCTTATTCGTTTATCGCTTTAACGCCAGGCAACTCTTTGCCTTCCATATACTCAAGTAAAGCGCCACCACCGGTTGATACGTAGCTAACCTCATCAGTCATGCCAAACTTAGCAACTGCCGCAGCTGAATCACCGCCACCTATTAATGAGAAAGCACCATTTTCGGTAGCTTTTGCAACTGCTTCAGCAATAGCTTTGGTGCCTATCAGGAATTTCTCCATTTCAAATACACCCATCGGGCCATTCCATAAAATGGTTTTTGATTCTTCAACTACTTTACTAAACAACTTGATAGTTTCAGGACCGATATCCAGACCCATCCAGCCGTCAGGTATCTCGCCTGTTTTGGCTAATCCGGTATGAGCATCGTTTGAAAAAGCATCGGCCGTTATATTATCAACCGGCAACAACAAGTTCACGCCTTTATCTTTCGCTTTCTGTCTAAGGCTTAGGGCCAGGTCTAATTTGTCGGTCTCAACTAATGAAGTACCTATGTTACCACCATCTGCTTTAGCAAAAGTGTAAGCCATACCACCACCGATGATCAGGTTATCTACCTTATCCAATAGCTTTTCTATCAGTTCAATTTTATCAGATACTTTTGAACCGCCCATAATAGCCGTAAAAGGTTTAGGGGCATTGTTCAGTATTTTTTCGGCATTGGCAAGTTCGCCAGCCATCAGGTAGCCAAAATATTTGGCATTAGGGAAAAACTGCGCTATAACTGATGTTGAAGCATGTGCGCGGTGAGCAGTACCAAAGGCATCGTTTACATAAACATCGCCTAATGCAGCCAGTTTTTTTGCAAACTCCACATCGCCTTTTTCTTCTTCTTTATAAAAACGAAGGTTCTCTAATAAAAGCACTTCGCCTTTTGATAGTTTTTTTGCTTTTTCAATCGCATCTTCGCCAATACAATCATTAGCAAACTCAACTTCCTGGCCAAGCAGATCAGACAGGTGAGGCACCAGGTGCTTTAATGAGTATTTATCTGTAGGACCATCTTTTGGCCTGCCCAGGTGTGACATTAATATCACAGCTCCACCATCCTTCAGGATCTTTTTGATGGTTGGCAAAGCAGCCGTCATACGGTTATCATCGGTGATATTAAAATTCTCATCCAATGGCACATTAAAATCCACCCTGATAAGCGCCCTTTTCCCCGCAAAGTTAATTTGATCTATAGTTTTCATATTGTTTTTGTTCAATGCTGTTAATTGGCCGCCAAATTCAGCATTTTAATTGTAAAACATGAACGTAAATGTGAAAAAGGTGATTAATTAATCACGTGTTACTGTATTTTTAAATACATAACATGGTGCGGGCCAATGCCTTTTATTTCAAATTCGGGTGAAACGATCTCAAATCCGCCATCCATATAAAATTTAAGTGCTTTTTTACGGGCGTTGCACCATATATAATTGGCTTTTTGCCCCCGCAGATAAACAATAGCAAAATTTAACAACAGCATACCTAAACCCTTACCACGATATTGTTCCAACGTAGCCATACCCCTTAATTGATAACCGGTACTTGTAAAGTCCTTATAATTTTGAGGATGTAGTGACACTACACTTGCCAGTTGCCCGGCGGCATAATAACCAAGATGAAAAGCCCCGGCAACCGTATCAGTTGGGAAACGGCATTCGTTTAATTCAAGTTTCCCTTCACGCAATACAATGTTGCGTACAGCCAGTAGTTCGTCGGGCTCAATAAAATTTATCATATAGGTATTAATGGCGACTTATTTCCTCAATTTGTGCATTTGCAGCCTGTGATTTCCCAAGTCTTTTATTTTTTGTAATGCTTAATATTTAATCAATGGATAACAATTATATGCTTAAATAAGCAAAACAGGGACTTATTTATCCGTTTTCATTCAATTGTTATGGCATATAGCATAGTTATTGCAAACTAACCTAAAATATAACTATAACCATATAATGAAACGTTTACTTTTAGGATTTTTAGTAATTGCAGCAATAACCAGCTGCAGAAAACATGGTGACCCGGTGATCAATCCAGGCCCAACGGCTGTTAAAACACCCACAACAGATACCCTCACATCTATATACCAGATAATTTATAATGAGAGCGCGCAGAAGGTAATTACCAGTGTTTCTGGCGATACCTTAAAGATGTTGTATAATGAAGATGTAAGTATTATGCTCCCTGTAAAAGGGTTGGACCAATCATATTCTATACATTTATTCCAGGATTTCACTAAATCATCTCTTAACGGCGTTAATTATATTACCTACGATCAGTATAACGACACCAATTTTAATTGGGCTGATGATAACTTAAACAACGTTAAGCTAAAAACTATAAGCGATACCACTGTAAATGGCCAGTTATTGGCAAAGATACATGTTCAACGCCCGTTCTATTTCAGTAAGCTGTACACCAGTTCAGCAGCCGCTACGGCAGAACAAAAAGTGCTTTTAGCCAAAACTGCTGAAACTATCGGCTTCTCGGCTTATGTATATTTTGTTAATGTAGATTACCCAACTTATATAAGCAGCGCTAAAGTAGTTTACGTAGCGCAAGCATCAAATTAAAGCTTACTGATCTCATCAACAAGATCAACCAAGCGGCTGGAGTAACCCATTTCGTTATCATACCAGCCAACAACTTTTGTCAACCCACCAATTACTGAGGTAAGCTGCGCATCAAAAATACAGCTGTGCGGGTTACCCAGTATATCGGTTGACACAATAGGATCTTCAGTATATTCCAATATATCTTTCATTGGCCCACTGGCCGCCTGTTTAAAGGCTTCGTTAATTTCATGAACGGTTGGCTGCTTTTTTAAACTACAGGTAAAATCAGTTAAAGAGCCATTCAATACAGGAACACGGATACCCGCTCCGCCAAGCTTACCATTTAAATGCGGAAAAATAGCAGTAATAGCTTTTGCCGCGCCGGTAGTGGTCGGTATAATAGATGCTGATGCTGCCCTGGCCCTGCGCAAATCCTTATGCGGGGCATCATGTAGGCTTTGATCACCCGTCATGGAGTGTACAGTGGTGATGTAGCCATCTATAATCCCCCAGTTCTCATCCAGTATTTTCACCATTACAGCAACGTTGTTGGTTGTGCACGATGCATTGGACAATACAGGCGAATGCAAATCAACCAAACCATCGTTTACGCCCAGCACCACAGTAGGCACACTTCTGTCTGCCGAAGGCGCCGAAATAATTACCTGCTTTGCTCCTGCGGCTAAATGCTGCTCAGCCCCAATACGTGAAGTAAATTTCCCGGTTGATTCAATAACCAGGTCGATACCCAGTTCTTTCCAAGGCAACAGCGATGGGTCGCGCTCTACCAGTATCTTAATTTTTTTACCGTTGATATACAGGTGCTCATCATCGGCAGTAACCGTACCATTAAAGCCACGGTGTACCGAGTCGTATTTAAACAAATGGGCAAGCGTATGCGCATCGGTAAGATCGTTGATAGCAACAACCTCAATACCGGGCTTAGCTATAATATTTCTTAAAAATATTCTCCCTATCCTTCCGAATCCGTTTATGGCAATTTTCATGTTTTTAGTATCAGGTAGCTAGTATCAGGTAGCTAGTACTAACATCCGTTCAAAAAACCTTGATACTTGATACTAGCTACTTGATACTATAGTAAACACAAAAATACGCAGCCTGATTTTAATATGGGGATTATATTTTAGGGATGACGGTTGGTTGACTTATTAATTACTCATGAGTAATCCTATACCAGCGTCATAGCTGTAAGGAACGAAGCAATCCCTAACTATACAAAGCGGACCTGCTAATCGGGGATTGCTTCGTTCCTCGCAATGACGCTTGGTGAGAGATGGAAGTTAGTACCTCTTAATATAAATATACCACGCTGGCCAGCGAATCGTCTGCCCTCTCTTCGCCGTTGGCAGAAAGAGGGCGATGGAATTATATCTCTCCACCCGCCGGTTCAAGCGTGGGCTCTTGGAACGGACGGAGAGATTTATATATTTGTTTAAACTTTATCACTTGATGAAATACCCAATCACTCTTTTCCTGCCAATTTTATTATTAATCACTTTTACTTCTAACGGACAAGTAAAACCCTATAAAATAAACAAGGATAATATTACATCCGGACAATACGAGGAAGTAAAACTATCATACGATAGTATTTCAAAAACCTTAACCGGCATAATTGAATCTCAAGAAGGTATGTTTAGCTGTTCTGTTTTCTTTACCGGAAAGATGGTTAAAGATACCTTAGATAAATATATTTTAAAGGCATACCCTTACGGGTTAACGGATAACGCAGGATATCCCGGAACACTAATTTTCAAACATGGCCGGAATGGGCATAATGGCGAAATCGAAATTCAGTTAAGTGAATCAGGGGCGTGTCAGAATTTTATGGACTTGGCAAGGGGCATACCTTTCTCCTTAGAGAAAAAAGTTACCTATAAGAAATTCAGCATGATAAGATCGAAAAAGGCTATTGCCTACACTGATAGTTTAATCACAAACAAAAAAGGGTATTTTGTACAAGGAGACTTTGTGTCAGTTATTACGGAGAATAAAAATTGCTGTTATGTGCAATATTTGGAGAAGCCCTCATTTAAAGCCTGGATAAAGAAATCAGACTTAATTCTATAATTTCAACAATACCTCCTTTTGCCCGCCCGTTCAAGCGTGGACGCTTGAACGGGCGGGAGAGCGGACCTGCTAATCGGGGATTATTAATGCTATTATTTGTCCAATGGCATTAATGAGCTCCCTACGGTCGGTTGTGTTCGTTCCTCGCAATGACGCTTGGTGAGAATTGGAAAATTGCAAATTATTAATTCTTAATATACCTTCTTATAAAACTCCTTCAATGCTCTGCCCGGATCAACTGCTTTATTAACTGCAGCCGATACTGCGATACCATAGATACCCGTTTCCAGCAAATGCTCTACATCGGTAAGCTGTATACCGCCTACCGCTATTGCAGGTATTTCAATATTATGCTTTTGTAACTGGCGGTAACCGTCAAAACCCAGCAGCGGACTATTATTAGGCTTGGTATCGGTATGCGCGAACGGACCGTAACCGCAATAATCAACAACGCCTGTGGCTTGTACCCGCAGCAAGGCATCAATATGGGTTGCTGAACCACCTAATGTTTTATCCTCGCCTATAACTTCGCGTATGGCTTTAAAATCGGCATCAAAATCTTCAATATGTACGCCCTGCGCATCAACCTGATCCAGTAAATGATAGTGGTTGGTGATAATTAGGGTTATACCCCACTCATCGCATATATCAGCTATCTGGTTTATTTCTTCAATCAGCTCATCGTCGGTTTTAGTGAGGCAACGGTATTGTAACCAGTTTGCCCCAGCGGCACAAGCTATCTCCGCCTGCTCAACATGTGTGCGATGCGGGAGATCCTGTGTGAGGTAATGGAATTTGGATATGTATTTTTTCATTATTCTTAGTCCGGAAGTCGGAAAGACTGAAAGTCCGGAAGTTTATTTGTTTTACTTAAAGAACTGCTCATTGCAGCTATATTACTTTCGGACTTACCGACTTCCCCGACTTTCGGTCTGCAAAAACTATTTTTTTATCACTTCACTTATTGGCACGCCAATACTGCCGTTTGGTGCTTGTATGTGTAATAACGCGGCAATGGTTGGTGCAATATCGGTCATATGTGTTTCGCGGGTGGCGCTGCCGTGGTTAATACCCCAGCCCATAAATACCAGCGGAATATGGTTATCATATGGGTTCCAGGTGCCGTGCGTTGTGCCTGTTGGGCCGCCATCGCCTGAGCCGTGGCCCGTAAACCAAGCCGGATCAAGTATAATTTGTATCGCACCGCTATTTTTTGCGCTGTAACCATTAATAATGCGGGTGCGCAATTGCTCAGGAATATTTGCTGATTGTGCCTTAGCCATATCAACTGCAAAGGCTACATAAGGCAGTTTTTGCAGGTATTTAATACATTCTTTTTTTACCGCATCTTCATCAAGGTGCAGGTAATTCAGAATGCGATAATTCAGGTTCACCTGGTAATTGCCTAAGCTTATAACCAATGAATCAACCTTAAATTTATCCAGCAAAACTTTGTTCAGATCTTTTAAAGTTGCAGCCTCATCCCATGTACCCGCCGGGATATTATGGTCATTTAAAAATGCGGTGTTATGTGCAGCACCGTGGTCGGCAGTCAGGAAAACTGTGTAATTACCTTTACCCACCTTAGCATCAAGGAAAGTTAAAAAGTTTGCAATCTCGCGGTCCAAACGCAGGTAGGTATCTTCAATCTCAACCGCGTTTATACCAAACTGATGACCAATATAATCAGGCGATGATAAGCTCATGGCTAAAAAGTCGGTTACATCGTGCTGGCCCAGTTCCTCGCCGTTGATGGCTGCAACCGCCATATCAAGTGTTATGGTATTGCCATAAGGTGTTGAGCGGATCAAGCCTAAGCCTGCCGACTTATATAAAGCTGATGTTTTTACCGGTAAAGTAGGCGCATCAGTTCCTTTAAATTTGCCTTCATATTTGCTGTTATCCGGTGTGCTTTGTATGTAGGTATCAATAGGATAAAGCGTGTTCCAATCAAGTTTCAAGTAGGTTTCAGCAAGTTTTTGATCATTAAAATCCTTTGCCCATTGTGGCAGATCCTGCATATAATAGGTGCTGGTGATCCAGTTGCCGGTTTTATCATCAAACCAGTAAGCGGCATTTGCGGTATGGCCCGCAGGCAAAATTCCACCGCGGTCTTTTAACGCGATGCCTATCACTTTAGAGCGGAAATTAGTAGCTAGCCTTAACTCATCTGTAACAGTAGTCGTCAGCAAATTACGTGGCGACATCTGCCCTGCCTTTGATGCGCTGCCTACGGTTTGTACGCTGGTGTCTTCAGCACAATACATTGACTTGCCTGTAGCCTGAATGATATAATCATTACCTGCGATACCATGTATGGCAGGTACCGATCCTGTATATATACAGCTATGGCCGGGACCGGTAAAGGTAGGTATATAATCAACCTGGGTATTTTCGCAGCTAAAACCCTCGTTAAGCAAACGTTTAAAACCATTATTTTGATAGCGATCATAAAAACGGTATAGGTAATCCCAGCGCATTTGGTCAACCACTATACCTACAACCAGTTTTGGGCGGGGCAATGCGGCAGGGTCAGTGGTAACAGTAGTAGTCGTTTTTTTCTTTTTTGTTTGTGCCGACACTGTTAGCACCGTACATGAGAACGCTAAAAAAAGCAGGTATTTAATTTTCATTCATATATAATTAAGCACGCAAATATCATGAATGTAATGAAAATTACATGTGATATTTATGTTATGACAAGTTTAAATTTGATCGCTGATTTTAATAATTTATGGATTTCGCTGATTTTTACCCTTTGATTTGATAAAATAATCGGTGTAATCCATAAATCAGCAGAATCTGTGATTCAGACAATATTAACGCGCTCCGTTGACTCACCCCGACTACGCTGCGCTGGTCGACCCTCTCTGCGGCAGGCCGCAAAGAGGGTGAGCTTCATTTAGTTTTTTTACCCTCTTTCCACCAAAGGCGAAGAGAGGGTGGTCGAGCGAAGCAACGACCGGGTGAGTCGGCGGAGCGCGGCGAAGTTCCGCGTTAGCAGTTGAAGTGCCCTTCGGCTACGCTCAGGGTGACAAGCACACTTGCAGGCGTATAAGCGGAAAACTCGCCCTGCACGGGAAACGCCCAAATACTTATCACTTTATTTTACCCCCTCCGTCTCCTTCGTCGACACCTCCCCCTAAGTTTAGGGGGAGGCCCAATAAAGGAAATAGTCTCTAAAACTTCAAATTCAACCCTACCAAAAAGTTTGCAGGTGCCTGGGCAAAGAAGTAGTTATTATTAACCACCTTGCCGCCGTCAATATCAGGATAAGTAGCACCGTTAGCTTCATACTGTTCATTGAAAATATTATTAATCAACAGGCTTACACCAATATTTTTAACCGATTTGATACTGAAATTATAGCTCAACCTAATCCCGTTAACAAAATAGCTGTTCAGGTAACGATTGGAGGTTGGATCGGCAGCTGCATAGCCCGGCGGGTTAATGTTGGATGTATTATCCAGATATTGCCTGCTTACATATTTGCTGATGAAAGCAATTTCCGCGCCTTTTGCCGGTACATAGCTGATCTCGCTTGAGCCAACAAAATCAGGCGAAAATGCGATATCAGTTTCTTTATACTGATAGTTCACCATCTGGCCATTATCATTGTCTAACAAATACTGGTTAAAGTCCTTAACCTTGTTGGCGCTCCATGATGCAGTAGCGCTCCAGGTTAACTGATTAGTGATACGCAGCCTGCCATCAAACTCCAAACCTTCGCGGAAGCTATTTTTTACGTTGCTGCGGTTTTGATCGCCTACATCATTTAACTGGCCGGTTAACACCAGCTGATTATAGTACAGCATATAAAATGCGTTAATGCCACCGGTAAATGCCCCCATCTGCGTGCGGTAGCCCAGCTCAAAATCTTTTAAGTTTTCAGGTTTAGGGCGGTCGGCAGGGGTTGATTGGGTGTAATCATCCCGATCAGGCTCATGGTTACCAACCGCAAATGAGGCATACAAATTATTTTTAGTATCGATCTGGTAAGAAAGACCCGCTTTGGGGTTAAAGAAATCAAGCTTAACCTGCTGCTGCACATTCTGTAACTGATCATTAAATCCTAAAAACGAATAAGAGATATGGCGGTACTGCATATCGGCGTACAGCGTTAATTTATCTATGCGATAATCAACCTTGCCATAAATATTGAAATCGGTTTTAAAGGCATCATCACGGGCATACTGGTAATCGGGTGGCGTACCGGTGTATTGCTGGGTCCACTCAATATTATCATAATGCGCGCCACGGTATTCATTATAAGCACCGCCCAAATCAAAGTTCAGATTTTTTTGAGCCGCGTATTTAAAGTTATAGGTAACGCCATAAAATTTATTATTGAGCCACAGCCTGCGGGTAAGATCAGTTGTAGTATCGCCCTTATTCGGCACTAAGCCATAATTTTTGATAGAATCGGCATTTTGGTATTCCTCGTAATAGCCATAGCCGTGCGTGTAGTGTAATGCGCCATTAAAGGATATTTTATCCGAGATCTTTTGGTCTACCAATAACTGGTAATGATCCTGCGTATAGTTATCGGTTTGATTTTTATAAAAGTTATTATCGCTGGGGTTGCCTATAATACCTAAATCATTATAAGTGCGGTTTCCAGCCCTTAAACTATCCTCATTTATACCGTCCCAGGCCTGGTAGGTATGCTCCGTACCCGAAAAAGTATTGAACCTGATCAGCGTATTTTTACCGTAATAAGCACCACTTAAAAAGTAGGATTTAAGGTTTGAGAAAGCCCTATCAATATAACCATCAGAATAAATGCGCGACAACCTGCCGTCAAAACTGAACTTGCCCCCTAACAAACCCGTACCTATATTAATGGTATTCTTTACTGTACCGTAAGAGCCTGCTGAATTATTCAGCTCGAGATAAGCAGTATCGCGGCGGGTGGTAGTTTGTATGTTGATACTCGCCCCAAAAGCTCCCGCGCCATTGGTTGATGTACCTACCCCGCGCTGGATCTGGATATTATCAACCGATGAGGCAAAATCCGGCAGATCGACGAAATAAACGCCTTGTTCTTCAGAGTCGTTATACGGTATACCGTTAATGGTAACGTTTATACGTGTAGCATCTGAACCACGGATGTGGATACCGGTATAACCAATACCTGCACCGGCATCTGATGTAACAACTACAGATGGCGTCTGGTTCAGCAGAAATGGCAGGTCCTGGCCGAGGTTATTCTTTTGAATATCCTTCCGGCTTAAATTGGTATAAGCGGTTGGTGAATTTACTGCCGCGCGGGTACCGCTTACAGTAACTTCATCTGTTAATACGGTGCTGGCAGTTAAAATAAAATTAGTAGAGGTGTTTGCATTCAATACAATTTTTTGGGTGGATGTTTGGTAACCAATGTAGGAAACTTTTAAGGTGTAAGTATCTGCATTCAGGTTGTTGATCGTGTACTTTCCGAAAGCATCAGCAACAGCGCTGGCTGTTGAATTTTGGATAGTAACGGTGGCGCCGGGCAGCGTTGTGCCGGTTTGCCCGTCGGTAATTTTACCGGAGACGGAGAATTGGGCCGATGCCATGACGGGCAACAGCAGGGCGAAGATCGCCACAAATAAATTTTTCAATTAGTGAATAAATAAAATTGTTAAACCATCTGCACACCAGGGTTGAATATGCAGTACACTTAACTTGTTACCTCTCCCTACGCCGGCATTACCCGGATCAGGTGTCTGTCAAAGTCATTAGTCAGTGGTCATTAGTCATTAGTCTGGCAAAAACAGACTTAAGACTTCGGACTCAAGACTTCGTACTCTTAACAATGGGTTTGATCTCAGCCTGTCTTTCAGTTTGATTGCTCAAAGCAAGGCACCCCCTTGAGAATTATAGTGCAAATATAGGTTTTTTTATGAAGTCTGGAAGTTGGGTAGTGCCTCAGTTTGCCATGCTATTGCATTTTGTTTACAACTTCGCAAAAAATAAATAAAACATTACGTGTTAACCCGGCAATGGAAGCGGGGCTGATTAAAGATGTAATGATTATTGGTGAAATTGTAAGATTAGCAGATTAATAATCTTAGTTAATAACTTTTATTTGAGAAACCAGGATATAGCCGTATTTGCCCAATGAAGTAGTATCATGCATCCAATTGAGACTAACATTTATTGGGAATTTAGTATTTGGGTTAATGCCTAACTGCTGTAAGTCTTCGTTAATATCATAGTGTGATGGCGCATTTTTAGTAGTATCATTCTTAATTGTTATAAAAAGTCCGCCACATTCAGCGCACGTTCTAAGATCATACCCAGTTATAACACCTTGACTTTTATAAGGGCTCACACTGTTTTTTTTACAGGATATAGTTATCAATCCTAAACAAACGATAAGAATAAATGCCTTCATTTTATCTTTATTGCAATTACGATCAAACAAGAACTTATGCTACAAATAAAAATATAAATTCAAACTGAGATACTACCGAAAGTTGGAGAAGTTTAGGAGGGATTTCAATGACGTATTTGCTTAAACTTTCCGACTACAGCTGCAGATCGTTCTGTTTCAGCAAACGTATCACCTTTACAAATCGGCGTTTGTAAGTATCGGTCATGGCGCTGATAGTAACGCAGTATTCTTTGCCTGATGTGGAGTGGATGAATTTAAGATCGCCGCCATCATTACAATATACTATGCCCATATGCCCCACACCATGCGGATGATGGCTTTTGGTACCTTTAAATAAGATAATATCGCCGGGGCGCGCATCTTCAATATTGATATTTTCACCCACGTTTACAAAATCCTCCGATGAGCGCGGAATAGTAAAGCTGAAATTTTTAAATACGTAGTTCACAAAACCCGAGCAATCAAACCCGTAAACAGGATCGGATGATGCGGGACGATAGCGTACGCCCAGTAATGTTTGTGCAAATGATAAAAGGGTGTCTGATTTAACACTATCGTTGGTAACAACCTGTATATGCTCGTTTTGCTCTCTTTCCTTATGTTTATGGCGTCGTGGTTTTCCGGCATAGGCGGTTACAGCCATAGCAGCGCACAAAACTAAAAGAATAATCAGGGTAAAAGCTCTTCTCATTTATTGGGCTTAAGATAAGAGCTATTATGTTTAGATCCTTGTTTTTTTTTGAAAAAATAAACCAACAAGAAAAATTGAATGTAGCACAAAGGATATATTTCAGTAATTTGCACACTCATTTAAACGAACCTGCGAGTTCTAAAAAGCATTAAGCCCGGCCTTTCTGCTTTCACCTCAAACTCACCTTTTTATTTCCGCTTTCACCTCAAAATACTACTTTTGCAAACTTTATATAAATACGTACCATGTTAAGAACACATACCTGCGGAGAGTTAAACATCAGCAATTTAGGCCAAACCGTAACATTATGCGGCTGGGTGCAAAAATCACGCGATCTGGGCGGCACAACATTTATTGATGTGCGCGACCGTTACGGATTAACCCAACTGGTTTTAAATATTGACACCGATGAGACCCTGCGCGAAACAGGTAAAAGCCTGGGCCGTGAGTTTGTAATTATGGTTACCGGTAAGGTAATTGAGCGTACCAGCAAAAACCTAAAGATGGCAACCGGCGAGATTGAGATCGCTGTTGAAAATTTAGAGGTATTAAACTCATCAAAAGTTCCTCCGTTTATGATTGAGGATGAAACTGATGGCGGCGAGGAATTGCGTGCAAAATACCGTTATCTGGACTTACGCCGTAATCCAATCCGCAACAACCTGATGCTGCGCCACAAAATGGCACAGGAAATTCGTAAATTTTTAGATTCCCGTAATTTTATTGAGGTTGAAACCCCGGTATTGATAAAATCAACACCTGAAGGCGCACGCGATTTTGTGGTGCCAAGCCGCATGAACCCGGGCGAATTTTACGCATTGCCGCAATCACCGCAAACATTTAAGCAACTGCTGATGGTGAGCGGTTTCGATCGTTATTTCCAGATCGTTAAATGTTTCAGGGATGAGGATCTGCGTGCCGACCGTCAGCCCGAGTTTACACAGATAGACTGCGAGCTATCTTTCATCACCCAGGAAGATATATTAAACATATTTGAAGGCTTAACCCGCCATTTGTTTAAAACAGTTAAGCATATTGACCTTGCTTCGTTCCCCCGCATGCAATATGCTGATGCGATGCGTTTATATGGTTCTGATAAACCTGATATCCGTTTCGGGATGGAATTTGTTGAACTGAACGATATATTAAAAGGCAAAGGCTTCAGCATATTTGATAATGCAGAGCTTATTGTAGGTATTAACGCTAAAGGCTGCGCCGAATATACCCGCAAGCAAATTGACGAGCTTACCGAATGGCTAAAACGCCCGCAAATTGGCGCTACAGGATTGATCTATTGCCGTTACGGTGCTGATGGTACTTTAAAATCATCGGTTGATAAATTTTATGGCGAAGATGACCTGACCAATTTAGCCGCTGCTTTTTCAGCAGAGCCGGGCGATTTAATATTGGTATTAGCAGGCCAAACCGATAAAGTACGCAAGCAACTGAATGAACTGCGCCTGGAGATGGGCACGCGTTTAGGCCTGCGCGATAAAAATGCATTTGCACCGCTATGGGTACTTGATTTCCCGCTATTAGAGTGGGATGAAGAAACCAGCCGCTACCATGCTATGCACCATCCGTTCACCTCGCCTAAACCTGAGGACATAGCCATGCTGGATACTGACCCGGGAGCTGTACGCGCCAATGCTTATGACCTGGTTATAAACGGCACTGAAATAGGTGGTGGTTCTATCCGTATACATGATAGGGCGCTGCAATCATTAATGTTCAAACATTTAGGATTTTCGCCTGAAGAAGCTCAGAAACAATTTGGCTTTTTAATGGATGCCTTTGAATATGGCGCACCTCCACATGGTGGTATAGCCTTTGGGTTCGACAGGTTGTGTTCAATTTTTGCAGGATTGGATTCTATCCGCGATGTGATAGCGTTCCCTAAAAACAATTCGGGCCGTGATGTGATGATCGATTCACCATCAACCATTGCTGAGGCTCAATTAAATGAATTAAAAATAAAGACAACCGTACAAGGTTAATTTCCTATGTAACAATGCGGTGTGATATAAGCACAGGTAAATGTTTTTTGTTAACTTGCCTGTGTTTATATTTTATTGATAAAAATTAAAAACTGTATATAATTTTCAATTAAAAAAACAGTTATAGCGTTAAAGAATAATATGAAGAGAATTTTTTTACTATTTGGTTTACTTATCGTTCTATTTTCAGCTTGCACAAAAACAAGCTATAATGCTACTAAACAGGCAGATATTGATGAAGTAAAAATACAGAAATACATAGCCGCCAATCACCTTAATGTAATTAAGGATAAATCAGGTATTTATTACCAGATCTTACAAACGAGCGCAGGCACTACCCGCCCATCGGTTGCTGACTCTGATACTGTGCAGGTTACTTATACCGGCAAACTATTAAACGGTACTACTTTTGATTCAGAATCTGTTACTTTGCTTCCTTTGGCAAGTGTGGTTTCAGGTTTCCAGTCTGGTATGGAGCTGCTTACAGTTAATGGCTCTGCACCATATGCCAGGATAATGATGATCATCCCTTCGGCACTTGGTTATGGAACTACAACAGGCGGGACTGTCCCTGCAAACTCCGTTTTGGTATTTACGGTCGATCTCATAGGGCTCGTCCAGGGGCATGGGAAGTAGCTTCCACAGGCAGATCTAACACATTTAATTATTGTCCAACCTCCTTTTCATTTGCAGTAAAAATCAATGGCGGAGCCCAACGGCTGAGCTGTTATTTAAAAACCATGCTATCCATCAGGCCCGGTCAGCCGGCACAAGCGATAAGGCGCGGGTAAAAGTTAATCAAAAAATGATTGATTGGGCCGATATTATTTTGGTGATGGAACGCAAACATCATCAAATATTAAAACAACGGTTTGAGTTAACCGGTAAACAAATCCTTGTTCTGAACATTGAAGACAACTACCGGTTGAATGATCCTGAACTTATTAACATTTTAAAACTCCACCTGCGGGATTACCTATAAGTTAATGCGCGTTAGCCCATTGAGCAATATTTTAACTATCTGATTATCCGTACTTTCGCTCTGTTGTCTTTTTGTACAAAAACCATAACGTATTTATCAACTTATTAACATTTGTTAAATATTCTTTTGTCAATACGATTTATACATTTTATATTTATGCACCTTATTAACAGAGAGCATGACTCGCAACCGTTTCAAGAAGGTGCTTTTAGTTGCACCCGAAGTTTCATCACATCAATTAACCGCCGAATATTCAAGCGTTAGACATATCGACTCGGTACACCAGGTCTTCCCCTCTATTTATCAGTTAAACCCCGACCTTATAGTTTTAGATTATAATCATTTTAGCAAGGACGTTGAAAAAATAGTACGCCGCATAAGAGGGAATAAATTCTATAGTAAAATAAAGATCTGCTGCTATAAAACAAAGCCACATACCAAACAGGATGGCTTATTAACTGCCATAGGCGTTGATTTCTTTATCTACCAGGAAGAATTGGTGCTTGACATCAAAAGCAAGAGTATACCAAATATCTTTAGCAGTATATTTGATATAACTCACCTGGCAGGATTAGTACCTAATCCATCTACAAATTTATAATCCGGAGATCTAGTCGATCCACTCAAACCTTGTATAAGGCACCAGTACTTCAGGTATTTTTATGCCCCTGTCTGTTTGGTTATTCTCCAGCAATGTAGCAACTATGCGCGGCAATGCCAATGCACTACCATTAAGCGTGTGAGCCAGTTGGGTTTTACCCTCAGCATTACGGAAACGCAACTTTAAGCGGTTAGTCTGGAAAGTTTCAAAGTTTGATACAGACGATACCTCCAGCCAGCGTTGTTGTGCCGCGCTCCAGGTTTCCATATCATAAGTTAAGGCTGATGCAAAGCCCATATCGCCACCGCATAAACGCAGCACACGGTATGGCAGACCTAAATTTTGCAGTAAGCCCTGCACATGCGCGCTCATGCTTTCCAATACCCTGTATGAATCATCAGGATGAACTACCTGTACTATTTCCACCTTATCAAACTGGTGCAAACGGTTAAGGCCACGCACATGCGCGCCATATGAGCCTGCCTCGCGGCGGAAACATGCGGTATAACCACAATTTTTTACCGGCAGTTCATCGGCCTTCAATATCACATCACGATATAAGTTGGTGATAGGCACTTCGGCAGTTGGTATAAGATATAAATCATCTTTTTTAACATAATACATCTGGCCTTCTTTATCCGGCAGTTGGCCTGTTCCAAAACCTGACGCTTTATTAACCATTAATGGTAGCATCACTTCGGCATAGCCTGCTTTTTCGGCTTCATCCAAAAAATAAGCGATCAATGCCCTTTGTAGTTTAGCACCTTTACCCTTATATACCGGGAAACCCGCACCAGTTATTTTTACGCCAAGTTCAAAATCTATCAGATTATACTTCTTTGCCAATTCCCAATGTGGTAGAGAATTTGTCGGTAAAATTGGTTTAAAACCTGATTCTAATACAATTTGATTTTCTTCAGGTGTTTTTCCTCTAGGAACCGATTTATGAGGAAGATTTGGAAGTTTAACTATTAACCTATCTAGTTTTTTTGCATAGTAGTTAACTTTCCTTTTAAATTCAGGCTCTTGCTCTTTTAAAACTGAAATTTGCAACAGTATGGTTTCTATTTCAGACTGTGGAGATTTATTCTTTTTTAATTGTGGTATCTGTGATGATAAAAATTTACTTTCATGTAATGCAATGTCCAACTTTGTTTTAAATTCTCTCAGTTTAAAATCTGTTTTTAATATATCATCAACCAATTGAGGCTGTTTGAAATTTTTTACAGCCAAACGTTCTAAAACTTTTTCCCTGTTATCGCGGATATAACTAACTTGCAGCATTTAATTTATTTTTAGGCAAAGATATAATTAGTTCATAGATCATGGTTCATGGTTCATAGTAAAATTTGATTAATAGATGATAGCTACTATTCTGCTGTGATTTATTTATATTGATAAAACTGCCATGATCTATGAACCATGACCTATGAACCAAAAAAACCATGAGCGAAACAGGTAAACTCTACTTAGTCCCCACCCCCATAGGCAATCTTGAGGATATTACCTTTAGGGCCATACGTGTTTTGAAGGAAGCCGACCTGATACTGGCCGAAGATACCCGTACATCCGCGCCATTGCTGAAACATTTTGATATTCATCAAAAGGTGTTCGCACATCATCAGCATAATGAGCATCAGTCATCAAACGAGATCATTAGGTTTTTAAAAGAGGGGAAAAATATAGCGCTGATATCAGACGCGGGGACCCCAGCCATATCCGATCCGGGGTTTTACCTGGTACGTGAAGCACTAAAGCATGATCTGCAGGTTGAATGCCTGCCGGGCGCTACGGCCTTTGTGCCGGCATTGGTTAACTCTGGCTTCCCTACCGACCGCTTTTGCTTTGAGGGATTTTTACCGCTGAAAAAAGGCCGCCAAACCCGCTATAAAATATTAAGCCAGGAAGAGCGTACTATTATACTGTATGAATCGCCGCACAGGATCATGAAAACGCTTGAAGAAATGATCACCTATTTTGGTGCCGACAGGCAATTATCCGTATCACGTGAGCTGACAAAAATGTTTGAAGAAACGGTACGCGGTACCGCTGAGGAGGTTAAAACTTATTTTGAAACACACCCGGTAAAAGGTGAGTTTGTAATTTGTGTAGCGGGTGCTGAGGGTAAACCTGCAAAGGAACGAGATTAACAAAATAGAAAATAAAACCCGGCGTCATTGCTGTAAGGCACGAAGCAATTTATATAGAATAGAGGGGGTGTCACACTGAGGTACTCGAAGTGTGAGGGCAAAGGCCTTTACGCTTATGCTTCGAGTGCCTCAGCATGACCTAACGCGCTATTTCTACGTAGGGATTGCTTCGTTCCTCGCAATGACGCTTTGAGAATATATAACGATATGCATGACTATTTAATCAGCGTAAAAAAGCGCTTTGAACTTGAAAAAGTATTAGCTGAGAAAACCTTTGAGCAAATAAATGACGAAGCACTGTTTTGGCAATATAATGAAGAGAGCAACAGCATTGCCATAATTGTGCAGCACCTTGCGGGTAATATGCTTTCGCGGTGGACAGATTTTTTAACTACAGATGGAGAAAAACCCTGGCGCGAACGTGATGCAGAGTTTGAAAATAATATCATTACCCGGCAAGCGTTAATAGCCAACTGGAATAGTGGTTGGGATTGTTTATTTAACTCACTCAACCTGGTACAGATTGAGGATTTAAATAAAGAGATATTCATCCGCAACGAAAGCCATACCGTTATTGATGCTATTAACAGGCAATTAGTGCATGTAGCGTACCATGTTGGGCAAATAGTATTTATTGGCAAGATGGTTTCCGGCCCAAAATGGGAATCACTAACCGTACCAAAAGGAAAATCAGCGGCTTTTAATGCCGGAAAATTTAACAAATGAAGAAAAACATCCTGTTATCCATATTCTCCGGTTTGTTGCTTTGGATAGCCTGGCCGCCTACACCCTATACCACTTTCCTGCTATTTGTTGGTTTTGTACCGATGCTGATCATGATGGAAAACATCATCCAATCGCATGTGGGTAAAAAAGGCAAAAAGATCTTCGGCCTTACCTTTCTGGGCTTTTTTATATGGAATACGCTGTGTATTTACTGGGTATATAATTCATTAAAAATGATAGGGCCCATTACGGCTATCCCTATCAGCTTAATACCCTACTCACTTGGGCCATTGCTGATGGCTACTGCCTGCTGGCTTTACTATAGGTTACGGCGTATCACCAACCGTGGCTTGAGCTTGTTTGGCCTGGTTTGTTTTTGGATTGGCTACGAATACCTGCATCAAACCTGGGATTTAAACTTTCCGTGGATGACCTTGGGTAACGGTTTCGCGGTGAGCCACCAATGGATACAGTGGTATGAGTATACCGGCGTATACGGTGGTACCGTGTGGATCTGGATCATCAACATCCTGCTGTTTTTAATATACACCGGCTTGCGCGAAGGCAAGAGCAAAGCCTTACGATTAAGCCTTATCGTGGCATTTGTGCTGGCGCTTATTTTGCCGCTGAGCTATTCACTATATCGCTACCATACTTACCAGGAGCAGCCCAACCCATCAAACATTGTGGTGGCCCAGCCAAATATCGATCCTTATGCTAAGGTATCCGATATCCCTACCGGCAAGCAGATCAACATTTTAACCCATATTTCCGATTCCATAGGGCAGCCAAATACCGAGTTTTTCATCTGGCCGGAAACTGCGATAAGCGACCAGGTTAATGAAAACCGCATCCATAGTAATAACTACTTTTTACAGATACAACATTTCCTGAATAAATATAAAAACGGCAACGTACTTACCGGTGCCGAAACTTTTAAGCTGTATGATACCAGGGCGACAAAAACCGCCAGCCCAACAGATCAGCCAAACCAATTCTATGATAATTTTAATACCGCGCTGAATATTGAGAATTCGGCTGAGGTGCAGTTCTACCATAAATCAAAGCTGGTACCGGGTGCTGAGTCGATGCCATTTGGTGATGCCTTATCATTTATGAAACCAGTGTTTGAGCATTTGGGCGGGGCAACAGGCAGCTATGCAGGTCAGCCGGAGCCGGGAGTGTTTTACTCACAGGGAGGTATTGGTGTTGATCCGGTTATCTGCTATGAATCTATTTGGGGGGAGTATATTGCCGAATCGGTACATAAAGGCGCGCAATTTATCGCCATAATTACCAATGATGGCTGGTGGGAAAACACATCAGGCAAGGACCAGCACCTTGATTATGCTAAATTAAGGGCTATTGAAACGCGCAGATGGGTGTGCCGATCAGCTAATACAGGTATCTCTGCCTTTATTAACCAACGCGGCGATATTGTTCAGCGTACTAAATGGTGGGTGAAAACTGCTATAAAACAGGATATCAATCTCAATTCAGATCTTACGTTTTATGTGCTGTATGGCGATTATATCCCAAGAGCGGGATGTGTTTTGGCAGTGATAGGGATAATCCTAATATTGGGAACCGGGATTAAACGGATTAAGAAGATTTAAGGATGTAATGTTAGCTTCTCAACGCGCGTCATTGCGGGGAACGAAGCAATCTCTATGCTATACAGAGCGAATTAACCAAGCAAAACGACCTGCTTACGTAGGGATTGCTTCGTTCCTCGCAATGACGCTTTATTAATAAAACGGAGATGTCATACTAAGCGCTAGTCGAAATATGAGTGTAGAGGCCTTTGCCCACATGCTTCGACTAGCGCTCAGCATAACACCCTACTAAGACAACTATCCTCTCTCCAAAATAAACTGGAGCAGGTCATGAATAGGTTGTTTGATGATCTTACCGGTGCGTACGCCGGTCACTTTACAAAGTTCCTGTAGTTCATCGGCAAAAACATAAGCTATTGATCCTACAAAATTGCATTTGTACTTATTGTATTGTGGGTACGATTTAATATTGGTATCAATAAACTCCAGCAGACCATCATGCAATAGCTTTTGCGCATATTCCGTTTCCCGTATCTGACTTAAAAACCGGGAAAACGCTGCCAGGTATGAGTTTCCGCCGGGTTTCTGGTATACATTTTTTATTACATCTTCGCGGGTTAGATGGTAGGCTGCTTCAAATTTAGCGTCGATATCCGCGGGCATTTTGCCGTACAGATAATCAGTTATCAACGCCTTGCCAAACCAGGTTCCTGAGCCTTCATCGCCCAAAACAAAACCTAAGCCATGCTGGCCGGCATGTATATCCTCGCCATCAAAAAAAGAAATGTTTGAGCCGGTGCCCAATACACAACATAGCCCCTTCTCGTGCCCGCAGGTGGCATAAGCCGAACCCAGCAGATCACTATCCACACTAATATATGCTTTGGGGAATAATTGACTAATGGCATTTGAAACAATTTCGTGCCTGTCGGGACTGGAACAGCCCGCACCAAAAAAGTAGATCTCGGTAATATCAGCGGCAAAGGCTATCAAGTCGGCAGCCTGCTCCTGCATTATTTTAACGATATCTTTTTCTGATAAAAAGTAAGGATTTAAGCCTGATGTCCTGAATTGTTGTGCTTCCTGTTGTGGTATAGCGAGCAGCCAATCTGTTTTTGACGATCCGCTATCAGCAACTAAGATCATGTGAAAATATTTCTTCCAGGCCTTTATGAGTAACAGGTTTATGAATAAACTGGCAAACGTATTTATTCACCAATGATTGCTTTATATCAGTAGGATCAAGCGATGAGGAAAGCATATATATTTTTATAGCGTCTTTATTTTCAATGGATATTTTTTCATATTCATCCAAAAATTCAAATCCGCTCATTTCAGGCATCCGGATATCCAGAAATATGAAATCGGGATGAACCGAACCATTGCGCAAGGCTTCTATTGCTTGCTCGGGCGATTGCAGGATGATAATGTTTTCGGCAAAATTACCACTTTCTAAAATTTTACTGGTAACAAAATTATCAATGTAATTATCATCGATCAGTAAACAGGTTTTATAACGGGCACTCATAATCAAAATTAACTTTTAAATCGTTTAAAAGAGCATAATTGACAGATTATTAATCAACATAATGTATTAACAATTCTGCAATATTCGTAACTTTTTTGTTAGATAACAATCACTTATAAATTTTAGCAGCTATACTTTTAAGTTTGCTGCTAAACCATTAGAGGGCTAATATTGCTGACGGTTTAATATTCAATATAAATTTTTAATACCTTGCCGGATGAAAACATTTCACCTAAATGCTTTTTTTTCTTTAATACTAGTTTTAATGTCTACCCATATCAGTACCGCGGCAACCATGTCACAAATTTCATATACCGTAACCTTTCCCGAAGCACAGGCTCATTATGCTGATGTTGAAATGAATATCAGCCATTTAAAACAACATACATTGGTGCTTAAAATGCCCGTTTGGACACCCGGCTCGTATCTTATACGTGAGTATGCCAAAAATGTTGAGGCTTTTAGTGTAAGCACAAAAGGCAATGAATTGCCTTTTATTAAAACCCGCAAAAACTGGTGGAGCATTAATACCCAGGGGTTAAATGATATTACGGTAAAATATAGGGTTTATTGTAATGAAATATCTGTACGTACCAGCACAGTTGATGCTTCGCACGCGTTTATCTCAACTTCAGGCTTTTTCATGTATCCTGAAGGGATGCTGCATGCCCCCTCAACCATCCAAATTAAACCATACGATGGTTGGACGAAGGTTTCTACCAGTTTAGATATGGTGAATAATGATCCCTTTACTGTAACCGCTCCTAATTATGACATTTTGTTCGATTCACCTATTGAGGTGGGTAACCAGGATATATTTGGCTTTAAAGCTGCCGGTGTAGATTACGAGATAGCCATGTTTGGCAACGGCAAATACGATAAAGAGCGCCTTAAAAAAGATATGGCCAAAATTATTGAGCAGGAAACTGCCGTTTATGGCGAAAACCCCAACAAACGTTATGTTTTTATAATACACCACTATCTAAAAGGCGGTGGTGGCCTTGAGCATTTAAGCTCAACCGTAATGGGTGCCGCGCGCGATGCTTATACTACTGAAACCGGCTATCAAAACTTTTTAAGCCTCTTTGCGCATGAGCATTTCCACCTGTGGAACGTAAAACGCCTGCGCCCTATAGCTTTAGGTCCGTTTGATTATGACAATGAGAATTACACTACCGACCTGTGGATAGCTGAAGGATTTACCGCTTATTATGAGGATATTATACTAAGGCATGCCGATTTAATTCCGGTTGATAATTACTTAAACGTATTGAGCAATGACATTAATTCGGTTGAAAACCAAGCGGGCAGAAAATTTCAGTCTGTTACTGATGCCAGCTATGATGCCTGGATAAAGGCTTATCGCCCTAATGAAAACACCGGAAATACTACTATATCTTATTACAGCAAAGGATCAATAATAGCCATGTTGCTTGATCTGGAGATTATTAACGACAGCAATGCCAAATACTCGCTGGATGATGTAATGAAGCATATGTATGATGAGTATTATAAAGGCAAAAAACGTGGCTATACTGATGTTGAGTTTAAACAAGGGCTTGAAAAATTTGCCGGGAAAAAATTGGATGATTTTTACAAAAAGTATGTTTACGGCGTTGCTGATATTGATTATAACAAATACCTGGGTTATGCAGGTTACAAAATAACCGATGCGCTGGCAGCAAATAACGATCCATCATTAGGCGTGGGAACTACAAATACTAATAATAAAATAACTGTTAGCAGCGTATTACGTGGCAGCGCGGCATGGATAGCCGGTATTAATACCGATGATCAACTGGTTACAATAAATGGGAATGCAATAAACACTATGCAAGATGCTTTAACCGGCAAAAAACCCGGCGATAAAATAACCGTA
Source organism: Mucilaginibacter mallensis (assembly GCF_900105165.1). Taxonomy (NCBI): domain Bacteria; kingdom Pseudomonadati; phylum Bacteroidota; class Sphingobacteriia; order Sphingobacteriales; family Sphingobacteriaceae; genus Mucilaginibacter; species Mucilaginibacter mallensis. Next base: position 542,691 of record NZ_LT629740.1, on the reverse strand, counting down.
ACCGTTAACCGCGATGGACAGCCATTAACATTACAGGTAACACTACTCAAAAATGCACAGGTGAAATACAAGATAGACCCGCTGGATAATCCCACTCCACAGCAACTTACAACAAGAAATAAATGGCTTAAACTTTAATGGTGTAGTGCTGATTGGCTGTACCATTTTTTATAATTAAAACATATAATATAATACCCTGTTGTATTTATATCTATGAAAATCATTAATTAAATTAAAGCACTATGAACTCGTTATTGTATATCATAGCCGTTATCCTCCTGATTGGGTGGGCATTAGGCGTATTCATGTATTCAGCCACAGGTATTATACATGTATTATTAGTTATTGCAATTATAGCCTTAATATTAGGTATAATAAGGCGACCGACTACTATATAACCCGGTTGCCGGGTTATTACAAAGAGGCGTTTCATTTAGATGGAACGCCTCTTTTTGTTTAGCATTATTACCACTCTGCATAGTGGGATTGCTTGATTTACACTTATCTCATGGTATCGCTTTTCGCTAAGAAGTCACTTTTTGTCTTGATACAAAAAGTAACCAAAAAAATCAAGACAACAAGGAAGCTTCCGCGCTCCCTGCCGGTTCTTTACGCTTTTTTCGCTGTTCCGGTACTTTGTACCTTCACATCACACAAAAAGCTAAACCGGCATTCCCGCCTCTACGCTGGCCCGCCCTTGTTGTCAGGGCCTGCGCTCTTTTTAAATTACGTTTCATTTAAAAATGACGTGCGGTGACTAGGTTTTCTTTTCCCAGTCAGTAGAACAGCTTCGGGTGAAATCAGGCAAAACGATGGTGGCCTTGTGCGTGGCAGGGCATAGCGGGACTTTTTGCAGAAGCGTAATGGCAATAAGCGCAGCGCAAGCGGGGCAAAAGTTTCCAGCCCAGGTTTTGCCTGATTTGCAGCGCAGGCATTGTGCGGCAAAGAAGCCTAATCTACTGACTTGACTTTTTGTTTCTTTTGTGGCGAAGACAAAAGAAATAGGCCTTAGCGGCTATGAGCGATACCACGAGACAGGTATACGAGAGACAATCCTGCTCTGGCAATGACGCTTGGTGATAGAGCTACTTCAAATAACCTTACTTTTCTTACTTTTGCCCCATGGCACCCACCACCTGTTTAACGTTTACTTTATTTGATCAAACCTTACTGTTATTGCCCCAAAAAGCCATTTACTGGCAACAGGAAAAGGCATTGATTGTGGCTGATGTGCACCTGGGTAAAGTGGGCCATTTTCGTAAAGCAGGCATTGCTGTACCGAGGGACATGGAACAAAATGATCTGGCTGTATTATCAGACCTGATAGATGAGCATCACCCCGAAAAGATCATCTTTTTGGGCGACCTGTTCCACAGCGATAAAAATGCCGACTGGGACTGGTTTGTTTTATGGCGAAAGACTTTCCTGAAGCTGGAACTTATCCTGATAAGAGGAAACCATGATATCATCCACGATAGCAATTATATTGACCTTAATGTGGCCTTGCATGATAGCTTAACAATTGGCCCGTTCCTGATGCTGCACCACCCATTGGGCAATGAGACATTGCAACAAACCGATGGCTATGTTTTTTGCGGGCATATCCACCCGGGTATTTGCCTGAGCGGCAGGGCAAGGCAGCAAGTAACACTACCCTGCTTTGCGTTCGGCAGCAGGCAAGCCATACTACCCTCGTTCGGAAAGTTTACGGGCAGGGTAGCTATCCCTAACCGGCAAACCGATCACATATTTGCCGTATTACAAAACAAGGTGGTGGCTATTGATTAATGATCTATAGTGTAAACTTAAGGAAGCAGTGTCATTTCGAACGAGGTACGAGGAGAAATCTTCTTCGTCATGCAAACGGTTATGTTTTATCGTAGAAGATTTTTCGCTCACCCGGGCCAGGCATTATCCTGCTCAAGAGATAGTTTCTCTCTGCCGTTCGAAATGACAATAAATGAATTACTTTTTCAGTTGATCTTTAATCGCCAGGTCGATATCATCAAACGATATGTCGCGTTTAATAATATGCCAGTTGCCGTCAACCAGGTCGTAAGTTGGTAAAGTGCCTACACCCCAGTTCTGCATATTTGGCGACGATTGCCCTTTAAGGTCGTTAACCTGTGGCCATGTTAGCTTATCTTCATTTACAGCATTAGTCCATGTAGTATGTGCCGTATCAACAGAAACACTCACTATGGTAAAATCCTTATTATTCATCAGATCTGAATTAGTCAGCAGGCTTTTATGATTGTTCCTGCTCACCTCGCTATCCGAGCGCCAAAACTCAACAAGAATTACTTTCTTATTTACTGATTTTGGGTCGAATGATTTACCGTCAAGTGTTTTACCTGTTAAGGCTGGTGCCTCCGCGCCGGGCGCTAATTTTGCCAGCATTTTCAGATCATCACCCTCGGCTTTACCTTCAGGTGTATTTTGTTGATCGCTGGTGAATCTTTGATAGATATTATAATACGTCGAAGGGTCTTTTTTATAATCTATCTGGGCCAGCAAATGCGCAGCCACTTCGCTTTGCGGGTGCTTATTTATAAAATCAGCAAATACTGCCGATACAATATTATCGCGTTTGGTAGCCGCGTCGGTTAGCTTTTTAAGCTGCGCATCATATTTGGCGCTGGATACCGGCGCAGCATTATTGCCATATACCAGGTTAAATAAGGAGTCGGTTTCATTTTCGGCATCATGTGCTTTTTTATTTAATACAGTATAATAAGCCGAAAGCTCATTCTGTATTTTTGAGGTTGTTATAATGGTAGGGTATTTGTACAAATCGCCCCCAACTGCTTTAATAGTATAAGTGCCCGGTTCCAGGTATACATCATAGCCTACGCGCCTGTTATCATGGTAAATATCCTTTGCAATTTGCATGCTGTAGTAGCCCGGATTTTGCAATGTTTTTTTAAGGTAGAATTTTTCACCCATAATAAACTCGGAGTATAAGGAGCTTTTATCCAGATTCTTAATCACAAAAACACCGTTATCAATACCCGGCATAGTGCCTTTAAACTCAATATAGCCAACTTTTGTACAACCGGTAAACAATAAGGCGAATAGAAAAATATGATAGAATTTCATTGGGGATTTTTAGGTGGTGCTAATATAAGTTTGTGTTATATTGATACAAATTATTTACAATACTTAGATTGTTTCTAAATAGCTATAAAAATGCTAATAACCTGAAAGCATTTATATCTTTTGGCATATAATAAATACTTTTGCCAAAATAAATCTATATTCATAATGAGCGAATTTAAACAAACCTTTAACTCATCGCTGGGCAAAAAGCTGATAATGGCTTTAACAGGCTTGTTTTTGTGTACTTTTTTAATAGTGCACTTAGGTGGTAACCTGTTGTTGTTTAAAAATGATGATGGCTTTGGTTTCAACGTGTATGCCAACTTCCTTACCCATTTTCCACCGATTGAAGTTATTGCTTACCTGTTATATCTGTGTATTATAGTTCACAGCTTGTACGCATTAATATTAACGGTAAAAAACCGCAGGGCAAGGCCTGTAGGTTATGCGGTGGTAAACAAGGCGCCGGCAACATGGCAATCAAAAAACATGGGCCTGCTGGGTGCTGTATTATTATTTTTTATAATAGTACACATGAAAGATTTCTGGTTCAATTACAAGTTCACTAACAATGTGGCTTTTAAAGAGTACCGCACAGATCTGGCAACTAACACAACCACATCAGCCGATTACACACCAACTTCTCCGGACTTTGAACACTCTGTATCAACAGAAAACAATGTAGAGATAGTGCGTGTAAAGGACCTGCATGCGCGCGTAGTACAAAGCTTTAACAATTTATGGTATGTAATACTGTATGTTATAGCAATGGGAGCCGTATCGTTCCACTTATTGCATGGCTTTCAGAGTGCTTTCCGAACGCTGGGATGGGTGCATAGAAAGTACACACCAATTGTTGAATTTGTAGGCACATGGCTTTTCGCGGTTATCATACCTGTTGGTTTTGCCGCAATGCCGCTGGTATATTATTTTACGAATCATTAATTAGTTTAATAGTTGATTAAGTTGGATTAAGTTGATAAGGTGAATGGTTTTGATAACTCAATCAACCACTTAACCAAATCAACTACTCACTAAAAATACATAACATGAGTTTAAATGCTAAAATCCCACAGGGCCCACTAGCCGAAAAATGGAATAAGCACAAGTTTGACCTTAAGCTGGTTAACCCTGCAAACAAGCGTAAGTACGACATTATTGTTGTAGGTACGGGTTTGGCAGGCGCGTCGGCAGCGGCTTCATTGGCCGAGCTGGGTTATAACGTAAAGGCATTTTGTTTCCAGGATAGCCCGCGCCGTGCACACTCTATTGCTGCACAGGGTGGTATAAATGCTGCAAAAAATTATCAGAACGATGGCGATAGCGTTTACCGCCTGTTTTATGATACCATTAAGGGTGGCGATTATCGCGCCCGCGAAGCCAACGTTTACCGTTTGGCTGAGGTATCAGTAAATATTATTGACCAGTGCGTTGCACAGGGCGTACCTTTTGCCCGTGAATACGGCGGCTTGCTTGATAACCGTTCATTTGGTGGCGCGCAGGTTTCCCGTACTTTTTACGCGAGAGGCCAAACGGGACAACAATTATTATTAGGTGCATACTCAGCCTTAAACCGCCAGATACACCACGGCAAAGTAAAAATGTACACCCGTACAGAGATGCTTGATGTGGTTGTTGTTGACGGCCAGGCGAAAGGTATCATCACCCGCAGCTTAACTACCGGCGAAATTGATACCCATACCGGTCATGCCGTGTTATTATGCACTGGTGGTTATGGTAACGTGTTCTACCTGTCGACCAATGCAGCGGGATCAAACGTTACTGCGGCATGGCGCGCTCACAAACGCGGGGCTTTATTTGCTAACCCTTGCTATACGCAGATCCATCCAACTTGTATCCCGGTAACCGGTGATCACCAGTCGAAGTTAACACTGATGTCGGAGTCATTACGTAATGATGGGCGTGTTTGGGCACCAAAAACTGTGGAGACAGCCGAGAAATTGCGTAAAGCACAGATCAAAGCAAGTGATGTAAAAGAAGAGGACAGGGATTACTTCCTGGAAAGAAAATATCCATCATTTGGTAACCTTGTACCGCGCGACGTGGCTTCACGTAACGCTAAAGAAATGGTTGACGAAAATCGTGGTGTAGGCGGCTCGGGCATCGCAGTGTTCCTTGATTTTGCTGACGCGATAAGCCGTTTGGGTAAAGATGCAGTTGCCGCTAAATACGGTAACCTGTTTGATATGTATTACCAGATCACTGATGAGGACCCTTATACGCAGCCAATGCGTATCTATCCGGCAGTACACTATACAATGGGTGGCCTTTGGGTTGATTATAACCTGAGCACAAACGTACCGGGTTTATATGCTTTGGGCGAGTGTAATTTCTCTGATCATGGTGCCAACCGTTTAGGTGCATCTGCACTGATGCAGGGTTTAGCTGATGGTTATTTTGTAATACCATATACTTTAGGCGATTACCTTGCTACTATCGGCCCGAAACCGGTGGATGCAAATCACCCGGCTTTTGCAAAAACTAAACGGGAAGTTGTAGACTATATTGCTAAATTATTGGCACTAAAAGGCACTAAAACAGTAAACGAATATCACCGTGAGCTGGGCCTTATTATGTGGGAATATTGCGGTATGGCACGTACTGCCGAAGGTTTGACAAAAGCAAAAGGCTTGATACAGGCTTTAAGGGCTGATTTCTGGAAGAACGCCATTGTTATGGGCGAGAACGAAGAAGTTAACGCATCGCTTGAAAGAGCTGGCCGTGTTGCCGACTTCCTGGAGCTTGGCGAACTGATGGTTGATGACGCGCTGATGCGTAATGAATCATGCGGTGGTCACTTCCGTTTAGAATCACAAACACCGGAAGGCGAAGCATTGCGTGATGACGAGCATTTTGCATTTGTTGGCGCATGGGAATTTAAAGGTGAAAACCAACCGGAAACCCTGCACAAGGAAGTACTGGATTTTGAATATGTTCATTTAACACAAAGGAATTATAAATAAGTCTATAGTCCGAAGTCTTGAGTCGTAAGTCGACTCTGGACTTTAGACTCAAGACTCAAGACTTTTAATAAGATGAGTAACGGAAATATGAATCTGACGCTTAATGTATGGCGCCAAAAGAATGCACAAACAGCGGGCAAGTTTGTGACTTACAAGGCAGAAGGTATTTCGCCGGACATGTCGTTCCTGGAGATGCTGGATGTGGTGAACGAAAGCCTGATCCACAAAAAGGATGAACCCATCCATTTTGACCATGATTGCCGCGAAGGTATTTGCGGGATGTGCTCATTATACATCAACGGCCATCCTCACGGACCAAAAAAAGCTATTACAACCTGTCAGCTGCACATGCGTACTTTCCACGATGGTGAAACTATCACCATTGAGCCATGGCGCGCTACAGCTTTCCCTGTTGTTAAGGACTTAGCTGTTGACCGTTCAGCTTTCGATCGTATACAACAGGCTGGTGGTTATGTATCAGTAAATACTGGTGGTGTGCCTGATGCCAATGAGATAGCGATCCCTAAAGTTATAGCCGATGAGGCCTTTAACTCTGCTACCTGTATAGGTTGCGGTGCCTGCGTTGCTGCATGTAAAAATGCTTCGGCCATGCTGTTTGTATCGGCTAAAGTAACTCAGTTGGGTCTGTTACCGCAAGGTCAGCCTGAGCGTTATAGCCGTGTACAAGCCATGGTAGCACAAATGGACGAAGAAGGTTTTGGTAACTGTACCAACACCCGTGCCTGCGAAGCAGAATGCCCTAAAGAAATAAGTCTGACCAATATAGGTCGCATGAACAATGATTATTTCAGCGCGAAACTATTCAGGGAAGAGCATATGCATGAGCATAATGAGTAATAGTATTAAATTCTAATCATTTATATAAAAGCCCTTGTAGTTATCTATGAGGGCTTTTTTCGTACTGTAGTCTGGAGACTACGTGCATAGTGGTCCGAAGTCAGAGACTTCGGACAGCGGCCAGCCGCGTAAATTGCTAGCGCTAGCGTCGCAATATCGCTGTTCGAAGTCTCTGACTTCGAACTACTAAGCCTGTAGTTTGCAACTACAGCGCTTCTTATTTATATTTAGCCACCTAACAAACTCACATGTTCCGCAAAGGTTATATTATCCGCGACCAACAAGCAATCTATTATATGACCTTTACAATTGTAGGCTGGATTGATGTTTTCTCGAGGAAAAGCTATCGCGATATTTTCATCGAATCATTAAAATATTGCCAGCAACATAAGGGCTTGCATTTACATGCTTATGTTATGATGAGCAATCATATTCATCTTATAGTTTCGGTAGATGAAGGCTCAAGCATAAGTGATTTTGTGAGAGATTGCAAAAAGTTTACCGCAAAGCGGATATTGGATGATATTGAAAACAGCACAATTGAAAGTCGTAAAGCTTGGATGCTTCATGAATTCAAGTATTATGCTTCGCGACATAGCCGCAATGAGAAATACCAGTTATGGGCACATGATAATCATTTTGTTGAATTAAGTTCCCCAGCTTTCACACAGCAAAAGATAGATTATATTCATCAAAATCCTGTACGGGCAGGATTGGTTTATCGGGCTGAAGATTATGTTTATTCAAGTGCATCTAATTATGCCGGTATCGACCAGATAATTGATGTGGATTGTTTGTTTTGATGCTGTAGTCTGGAGACTACGCGTTTAGTAGTCCGAAGTCAGAGACTTCGGACAGCGCATGACTTCGAATGGCGAATGCTTTACTATTAATATCCTCCTTACAACTGCTTTCTGTAAACCAAAAATCCCGATTTCTCCGCTACTTTATTATAAAGCTCCATAGCCGTATGATTAGTTTCATGCGTCATCCAGTATACTCGTGGCGAGCCGGCAAGTTTGGCCTGGTTGTACACTTCATTAATAAGCGCCCTTCCTGCTCCTTTGCCGCGTGCTGCTTCGGCAGTGAAAAGATCCTGCAAATAGCAGGTTAAACTGATGGCGGTTGTACTGCGATGATATAAATAATGAGTTAAGCCGATCAGTTCACCATTGCTTTCGGCAACCAGCGCATGCACTGGTTCAATCGGATCAAAGAAGCGGGCCCAGGTGGTGCGGGTGATCTCCGGATCAAGCGCGGTATCACCGGAGCGACCGTAAAAAGCGTTGTAGCAATCCCATAATGGGAGCCATTGAGTATAATCAGCAAGAGTTAATGGGCGTATGATGAGGCTGGTTGACATATTAGGGTTGTTTATTTAACAAACGTAAATGTAATTTTAATCATAAATAATTTTTATAAGATATTATTTAAATTGTCATTGCGAGGAGGAACGACGCGGCAACCTCGTCGCGTTTAGATATACAAGCGACGAGGTTGCCGCGCTATCGCTCGCAATGACATGATGGAGAGTTTAATGTGATTCGTGTTAGGGATTGCAACGGATACCGGCCTTAAGCCTAATGCCTGTGCAGTATGAGTGTAAAGCCCGACCCGCAGGGAAACACCCAAATAACTGCTGTATAAATGTGTATCACAATATTCTTATAGATAATACTTACATCGCTATATCAAGCGAAGAAGATTTCTCCTCGTACCTCGTTCGAAATAACAATTGGATACTTTATATTTAAACAATTTTAACTTGATTCTTATTGATAATATTCAAAATGAAAAACAGATCTATTTTCCTGCTAATTCTCCTAATTTCGGGCATGACAGCACAGGCGCAAAACTTAATGACCCCCGAACTGCTTTGGAAACTGGGCAGGGTAAGCGGCAAAGGCATATCAAAAGACGGCAAATATGTAGTTTTTAGCGTGGGTACGCCTGATGTTGCCGCCAATAAGATAAACAACAAAACTTATAAAATAGCGCTTACCGGCGGCCCTGCTATACCGGTTACCAATGTGGATGAAGTTTTGACCGACACCAAAATATCGCCTGACGGTAAATATAAGATCAGCAGCAAGGATGTTAAAGTAAAGAAAATTGCGGGCAGCGATTTCTATCCCGGCCTTACCAAAAGCAACGTACTGATCTACGACAGCTTAAACTATCGCCACTGGGATACCTGGGAAGATGGCAAATTTGGCCACGTGATGCTTACTCCCATTGTTAACGGCAAACCCGGCAAGGCAAAAGACCTGATGCCCGGCGAACCTTATGATTGTCCGCTGAAACCTGATGGCGGCGATGAAGGCTATGTGTGGAGCAGTGATGGCAAACGTGTGGTATATTCCTGTAAAAAGAAATTTGGTACGGCATACGCCATCAGCACCAATACTGATATTTACGCGTATGATATAGCTTCAGGTGTAACTATTAATTTAACAGCGGATAATCCCGGTTATGATGTGCAGCCCAGCTTTAACAAACAAGGGCAAATGGCCTGGCTGCAAATGAAACGCGATGGCTACGAAAGTGATAAGCAGGATTTGGTTGCTACCACTGGCGACTTTAAATTAAACCTTACCGGCAACCGTGATGATATACATGTATCGGGCTATAAATGGGCTGAGGACGGCCGCAGCTTATTTTTTACAGCGGCAGTAAACGGCACATCGCAATTATTTAATGTTACCTACCCGGGTTTAACCCGCATGATGCCGATAGTAACCCAGGTTACCAACGGCGATTTTGATATAAACGATATTGTTGGGCAAAAAGGAAATACCCTGGTAGTTACCCGTGCCGATTACAACCATGCTAATGAGCTTTATACAGTTGATGTTACCAATGGCTACATGAAACAATTGAGCCATGTAAATGATGCAATTTACGGCAGCATTGGCATGTGCAAAACCGAACGCCGCTCAGTAAAAACCGTTGATGGCAAGGATATGCTGGTTTGGGTGGTGTATCCGCCAAAATTTGATCCGGCTAAAAAATACCCGGCTTTATTGTTTTGTGAGGGTGGCCCGCAATCTGCATTAACACAGTTTTATTCTTTCAGGTGGAATATCCAGCTGATGGCTTCAAAAGGTTATATTGTTGTATTACCGAACCGCCGCGGTATGCCGGGGCATGGCACAGCATGGAACGAAGAGATCAGCAAGGACCACGGCGGTTTAGCCATGCAGGATTACCTGAGCGCTACCGATGATATGCTAAAAGAGCCGTTTGTTGATAAAACACGTTTCGGATGCGTGGGTGCCAGCTATGGCGGCTACTCGGTTTATATGCTGGCCGGGATGCATAAAAAACGCTTTAAAACCTTTATAGCGCACGATGGTATTTTTGATTTCCGCAGCATGTACGGCACTACCGAAGAAATGTGGTTCCCGAACTGGGATTACGGAGGCCCGTACTGGGATAAGGACAATGCTGCTGCTCAAAAATCATACAGGGAGTTTTCACCAAGTAATTTTGTGGCCAACTGGGATACCCCTATCCTCATCTTCCACGGCGAAAAGGATTTCCGCGTACCGCTGGAACAGGGTTTACAGGCTTTCCAGGCAGCGCAGCTTCAGGGCATAAAGAGCAAGCTGGTAGTTATGCAGGATGAGAACCACTGGGTACTACACCCGCAAAACGCGCTGGTATGGCAGTATGAGTTCTTTAAGTGGTTGAATGAAACTTTGTAGGGAAATTTGCAGTTTTCGGTGAACAGTCGGCGGAGCGCGTTTCAGTTTCTTCTCTGCATCTCCAATAATTTCTGAACCCGAATTTCTTGAATTAGAGAATTTATAGAATTCTGCTAATTCTTTAATTCTGTAAATTCGGGTTCAGATACTTTAGGCGTTCCCGCTATTCAGCGGGCCGTGCTATCCGCTCATACTGCACAGGCCTTAGTCACAGGGCCGGTATCCGCTCCTATCACTAACGCAAATCATCCAACTCCATAGCGATGGGTTTTAAACCCATCGCTATTATTTATAAGACTTACGAAGTTTTAAAAACTTCGTAAGTCTATTATCGCATTCAATTAATCTTCAATCACTAACCTCTAATCACTATCACGCAACTGCCCGTTCACTTCTTCCAGCCGCTCAATCATATCATTCAAAGCTTTAGCTTTCTTTCTAATACCTCGTGGCCTTAAATAAAACCAGGCAAAGCCTATCCAGCCAAAAGTTAAAACCACATAGATTATAGCCCATGTTACGCTCATCCGGGCAATAAACTGCAACATGTATAAGGCCAAACCTGCTGATAATAAAGTGAAATAAATATTTATCATCACTTTATTAATAAAGTCCTCCTTACGTTTTATGCGGATCAGTTGATTCAAATATTCCTGGCTGCTGACTTCAAAATCCGATTTAAACAGCATAGGCATTATCTGATTTGATACCGCAACAAAGGATATCATAGCCACAATAATTAGTATTAAACCTATTTTGGTAGTTAATCGCTCGTTATCAATATTAAACCACATGTATACCATAATAGCTGTTGTGGCAAGTAATACCAGGTTTAAGCCTATCAGCCTGCAACGTATTTTTCTTTTAAGCCCGTCTGCCTTGGTAAATAATTCCTTCATGTCGGGCATCTCACTTGTGGATTGCTTGTTCCACAAGGTTTTAAAATCCATTTCACTGCTCATAATTTTCAAATTTTTTAGCTAATTTTTCCTTAATGCGGAAAACCTTTACCCTTATATTCGTTTCGCTTAAACCCACGATCTTCGCTATCTCAGCCTGCTTCACATCTTCCAGCTCCAACGAAATAATCAAGCGGTCGGTTTCGGGCAGTTCGGCAATACATTTGTATAAAAACTGAACCTGTGGTTCCTTGTTGGGCTCAATATGTTCTGCTATTTGTTCAGGCATTTCAGAGCGTGGCATCTTATTCTGCCGCTCAATCTGCCTAAGGCAATGGTTTGATGCGATCCGGAATATCCACGTACCTATTGCCGATTCATTCCTGAACTTTGGCAATTGCTGCCATATGGTAACAAAGGTTTCCTGCGCAATGTCCTTCGCCCAGTCGTGGTCGTTTACATAGCCCATGCATATGCGGAAAACTTTGTTCCAGTAGGTTTTATAGATATCGTTAAATACCATAGGTTATTTTATAAATGCTGCAAGCTGCTGGTTATACCAATCTGTATCATCAAACATTATAAAATGCTTGCCTTTATTGGCGTATGCAAGTTGAGCGGTGGTAAGGTTTTTATATTGTGCCTCAATACCTGGTTTAAATGTAGCAAAATAGCTTTCGAGTAATATCAAGGCAGGGCATTTTATGCCGGCTATTTTAGTCCGCAGATCAGTATTCAGGAAATCGCAATACATGGTGCCAAAGGTTCTCCTGTCAGATGTTACCGACCAGTTCACTACCTGTTTTAAGTGTGTAGTATCAACCATTAGCTGTGGTATGTTATATAGCTGCATCTGGTAAAATTGCGCATCGGTTAGACCGGTTAATTTAGCTACCACAGGGCTGCAATCATTATTGGGGTTTGATTTAAAGTCGGGATTGCTCATCGCCGCCAGGCATGGTAGTGCATCAACTACAATAATTTTTGATACTATAGCCGGGTAATCAGCAGCAATAGCTAGTGCTAAGCCACCACCCATGCTGTGTCCAACAATTATAGGTTTGTTAATTTTATTATCGGTGATGTATGCTGCAATAGCATCTTCCCAACCTTTAAAGCTTGGCGTTGCTTCGGCTGGTACACCAGCAAAGCCAGCCATGGTTAATGTATAGCAGGTATAATTTTTTCCGTAGGTATTTTTTGTGGCATCCCATACATCACCCGAGCAGGCAAAACCCGGGATGAATACGATGACCTGTTTGCCTTTGCCTGAAACTTTCACATGGAAGGGATAGGTTTTAGCTCCACCAAAAACGTTGATACATAACAATATAAACGAGAGAGCGATCAATAGTGCCGTTGTCTTTTTCATAATCATTTTAATTACTTAGCTGATTTTGAATTTTAGATACGGCGATTTTTAAAATGCTACACCCTGCCTGATTATTTTTTATAAAAATGTTTTTTAGTCTGAAATTATATTTTTGCAAAAATGGATAATAATTACTGTAAATTAGTATAAAATATTGATCTGCCATATTTTAAAAGTGTATATATCCCTCTTTCATAATTTTATTAACGGAGATAAATGCCAGAAAGATACACTGCAAAATGCCCCCATTGCAAACAAGGGACAGTAATGCTTCGCACCAAAAGAGGCGCCGTTGTAAGACTTTTTTTGTTTTGGCTGCCCATTAAAAGATTTAAATGCACTATCTGCTTAAAAAAAACATATGTATTGGGGTCGCCTAAAGCCTTTAAGCTGCACGTGGAGTAGATGAATTATCAGCATCTATTTTTTTACCATTACCATACCTACTGCGGGGAATGTAGTGAGGTAATTAGCCGGTAGTAGTTTTGTACTGAGGCCAAATTCGTCGAAATTGCGTTTATATTCCCTTACATGCCGCCAATCGGCAACAATGGCTGTGCCGCCTTTTTTTAATACCCTGCTTATCTCTGCACAGGCTATTTTTCTGCCTTCTTTATTGTAGATATTGTGCAGGCACATATTGGTTAATATTACATCAAAACTTTCATCGGCAAAGCTCATTTCCATCGCGTTCTCGTTCATTATCTCTACTTTATCCTTTACACTTTCCAGTTCAGCATTCTTCATGGCATTCTCTACATTGTTACCTGTCAAATCTTCAGCATTCCAGATATCAATACCGATGGATTTACCGGTGCTTAATCTTTTGGCAGCACCTATCATCAATAAGCCTTTGCCTGTTCCAACATCCAAAACCTGCTCGTCACCTGTCCAGTTAATCAGGTTCAGCATCCTGTCGCGGTGGATAAACTTGCCGTGTAATGAGTACGCCAGCATTAATATTGCACCTAAGCCACAGCCCCCGGCCGACCATATTAACCCTCCCGTTTCAATATCAACAGAACCGATCTTTATCAACGGAAAAAATATAACAATTAAAAAAAGCACCACGGATGCCAGCGCCAGGTTGCGGATAACGCCCGGAGCATCAACACCATATTTAGCTTTGCCTGCAGGTATTGTTGTTTGATTGATATTGGTCATGATAAGATGGTTTACCTGGGTCTAATATAACTATTTATCCCTATTGCATAAGATTCAGCAGGTTTTGATTTATAGACTCCTCTGTTTTATGAAAATTACAACTGCTTTTTATTGCCAGCACATTGGCACAAGCCATATAATTTTATATGTTTATAGCTGACAATTAACTGCATTGAAAAAAATCCGCCCGGTACAGCTCGTCGCTGTTATTTTCTTTACTGTATCCGGAGGCCCATATGGGCTCGAGCCCCTGTTAACCTATGCCGGGCAGCATGGCGCCATATTATTATTGCTGATAACCCCTTTATTATGGGATGTACCTGCAATTTATACCGTGCTTGAGCTAAACAGCATGATGCCCGTTACCGGAGGTTACTATAAATGGGTAAAACATGCGTTAGGCACCCGCTGGGGATTTTATGAAGGCTGGTGGACATGGCTCTATACTTTTGTCGACCTGGCCATATACCCGGTGCTGTTTGTGCAATACGCCGCATTCTTTTATCCGGAATTAAATCTGCACAAAACCGAGATCTGCCTCATCATTATATGGGCATCGGCAGGGTTAAATATTTTAGGCATAGTGCCTGTTGGTAAGGTAACCTTATTCCTGAGCGCTGTCGTGCTAACACCCTTTATCATCTTATTTGTGCTGGCATTTTATCATCATACAGGCAGTATTGCCTTGCCTGCACCATCATTAAAAGGCATCGGCATGTCATCGTTAGGAATGGCACTGTATACCGTAATGTGGAACTGCTTAGGCTGGGATAATACTACTACGTATGCCGAAGAGGTTGAAAAACCGGTACGTTCCTACCTGGTATCCATGATGATCGCCTTTATACTGGTGATCACCGTTTATGTACTGGTGATATGGGTGGCTCAATTTTCGGGCATCAACGCAACAACTTTAATGAATGATGGCTTCCCGGCATTGGCAGCGCTGGTTGGCGGGCATTGGCTGGGCACGCTGATTGCCATTGGCGGTATGGCGAGCACTTTGGGTATTTACGCCTCGGTGCTCTTATCCGTATCGCGTGTACCGATGGTAATGGCTGATGATAAGCTTTTACCTGCAGAATTAAAAAGACAACATAAAAAGTTTAATACACCCTATGTATCCATCATTGTTTGCTCGGTTGTAGTGAGCGGGATGATCCAGTGGGGATTTACCGACCTGCTGATCATCGATGTAATAGTTTATGGTGCAGGCTTATCCCTTGAATATATTTCCTTGATAAAAATGCGTATTAAGGAACCCGACAGGCACCGGCCGTTTAAGATACCCCTTGGTATACCTGGTCTATGTATAGGCCTGATACTCCCTGTCGCCATTTATTTTACTGCGCTTGCAGGTGCGCTTTCATCAACACCAGGTGCTATACTGGCTGCCCTATTTGCTATTATTACTTTACTGAGTGCTGAGGTTTTGTGGCAGGTGATCAGGTGGAGTAAAAGAGGTAAGGTTTAGACGCCATTGCAAGGCACGAAGACAACCGGCCAAAGGGAGCTCATTCATATCATTGAAAACAAGCCCAGCATTAATAATCTCTAAACAATACAGCGCGAATGTGCGGGTTTGAATATCGCGTGAAGCCGCTCATGGGCGCGGAGCCCTAGTTCTTTTGTCTTGACACAAAAGAACCAAAAAGTCAAGACAAAAAGATCCTTCTCCCCACAGGCAAAACACCCAGACCCGCGCTTTTTGTCGGGCCTTTTCCCGCTTTTAATCACGTTATTCTAAAATGTCATTGCGTGGAGGAACGACGAAGCAATCCCGTCGCATGATATTGAACGCAACGAGATTGCCGAGCTATAGCTCGTAATAGCATGATGGTAAAGTTTGTTTTTCTCTTCCCCCGTCAGTAGAACAGCTTCGGATGAAATCAGGTAAAACGATGGTGGCCTTGTGCGTGGCAGGGCATAGCAGATTTTTACAGAAGCGCAAAGGCTAAATGCGTAGCGACAGCAGGGTAAAAATATAGCAGCCCAGGTTTTGCCTGATTTGCAGGATCGGCCCTTGTGCGGCAAAGAAGCATTTCTACTGACTTGACTTTTTGGTCCTTTTGTGTCGAAGACAAAAGGACTAGGCCGTAGCGGCTATGAGCGATACCATCAGAAAGGTAACCGTTACCAAGTTACAAACTTAGAGATCATTCAGCGCACAAAAGCATCGTCATCCATAGGCTTCTTTGCAAACTGAAGCCAGTGATAGGTTTATTCGCTCTATATAGTCGGGGATTATTAATGCTGGGCTTGTTTTCAATGATATGAATGAGCTCCCTTTGGCCGGTTGGCTTCGTTCCTCGCAATGACGTTGTGAAACGACATCCTGCATTTGTAAAAACTCCGTTATAAATAACATTCACAAAAAATAAATGTCATTATAACAATTTTAGTTACTAGCTTTATATCACCAATTGTAAAGTCATGATAAAGAATCTTAATTCGCCACGCTATGCGAACAGAAAGAACTGGATAATTGTTCTAATCATATTAATATGTTGTATTATAGCGAGCATATCAAATGCACAGGGTAGAAGGGCCAGGAGAGTTACATTACCCGGTCAGCCGATTGAAATACAGCTAACGCCTTATAAAACCACCATGCTTGGCAATGGCAGGGATACAGCTCTCATCAGCGTAAAAATAATCGACAAGGATGTTAAGGAAGTAGCCAATGCCCAAAAGCTTATCACTTTTCATATTAAGGGCGATGCTAGGATCATTAATATTCATAACGTCAACCTTAAAGAAACTACAAATAATGATACCGTTCGGACGGTTCCTGTTACCGGCAGTTGCTGGTTGGTGCTACAGGCAGGCTCTTCAAGAGGTATTATTAAGTTAGATGCTACGGCTGATAGCTTGTACACTGGTTCAACAGAAATACATACGGTACAGCCCGGCACACCGCACCGGGTTACAAACGCAAACTACGCTCCGAGGAAAGTACAGGGCAAAATTTTAGGTGCAGATATTTCTTTTTTACCTGAGCTGGAAAGTAAGGGTGAAACATTCTCTGACAATGGTACACCCGGTGATGCCATCGAGATATTAAAAGCACACGGTTTTAACTACATAAGGTTGCGTATTTTTAACGAACCTGCAAACTCCAAGGGTTATTCGCCGGGCAAAGGTTTTTGCGACCTTGAACATACCAAGGCTATGGCCAAACGTATAAAGGCTGCGGGCATGAAGTTCCTGCTTGATTTTCATTACAGCGATTACTGGGCTGATCCACAGCAGCAAAATAAACCCGCTGCATGGGTAGGACAGGATTTTACAACGTTAAAGAAATCGCTCTACGATTATACCGTAAAGGTGATGACCGAGCTGAAAGCCCAAGGTACTACGCCAGATATGGTGCAGGTAGGCAACGAGATAAACCACGGCATGGTGTGGCCAGATGGCGCAATTAATAATTTAGATAGCTTGGCACAGCTCATCTATTCAGGCGTAAAAGGCGTTAAGACGGTTAGCCCGTCGACCATTATTATGCTGCATATTGCCCTTGGTGGGCAAAATGCCGAGGCCCGCTTTTTTCTGGATAATATGACCGCGCGTAAAGTGCCTTTCGATGTAATAGGCCTGTCCTACTACCCAAAATGGCACGGCACACCTGAGGACCTGAAAAACAACATGGCCGACCTGGCTAAAAGATATAAACAGGAAGTTATGGTTGCCGAATATTCCCAGCTTAAACAGGAGGTGAATGATATCGCTTTCACCGCACCGGGCAATAAAGCGGTAGGTTCCTTCATCTGGGAGCCGCTTAGTACCTGGGAAGGTGTGTTCGCCAGGGATGGTAAATCAAATGCTTATTTGAATATTTACCCGGGGATAGCGAAGGAGTATGGGGTAAAGTAACAACTTTTCTCTTTCATTATCATGTTGAGGTACGAAGCATCTATTTTACAAGCAACAGGTAATCGCTTGCAGATTGAACGCGGATAGGTTCTTCGCTACCGCTCAGAATGACAATTTTATTTTTGGAATCAAGGGTGTCATGCTGAGCGATAGTCGAAGCATGTGGGCAATGGCTTTACGCTTCGAGTGCCTCAACATGACCCTATATCACTTCAAGGAATTTAAAACCGTTTGCCACCTTATACAGTTATAGTAAAGCATTAAACAAGCTTGCTATGAGATCTATCTGGAAAGGTTCTATTGGTTTTGGGTTGGTTAGTATCCCTATTAAATTGTATTCGGCGGTACAAACCAGCTCGCTTGATTTTGATATGCTGGATAGCCGCGACCATTCACGCATCCGTTACCAGCGGGTTAATGAGCATACGCATAAAGAAGTCCCTTACGATAAAATTGTAAAAGGCTATAAGCTGGATGATAACTACGTTATAATGGATGAGCACGATTTTGAAAGTGCCGCGCCCGAAAAAACCAAAACAATTGAGATTGAAAGCTTTGTTGATATTGCCGATGTTAACCCCATGTATTACGAAACGTCGTACTATGCCGAGCCTGATACTCAAAACAGTAAGGCTTACGCCCTGCTGATACAGGCCCTCATCAAATCAAAAAAAGCCGGACTGGCACGTTTTGTACTACGTAATACAGAAAGTTTGTGTATTGTACACCCGGTTAAAAACGTGTTAGTGGTAACCAATATCCGCTTCGCGCAGGAAATACGTGATACCGACGAGCTTAAGGTTGATGATGCAAACGTGAGCAAAAAGGAACTGGATATGGGCCTGGCACTTATTAATCAGTATGCCGAGAAATTTGATATATCCAAATTCAAGGATGAATATAATGGCGAACTGTTAAAGATCATCCATGATAAAGCAAAAGGCAAACAAGCTTTAATTAAAAAGCTAAAGCCACAAAAAGCTTCGGGCGATGATCTGTATGAGCAGCTGATGCAGAGTTTGAGTAATAAGAAGGGGGCTTGAGAACACCCCATACCCATAGCGTGCGACGAGGTTGCTTCGTGGTTCCTCCTCAGCAATGACATGCTTTAATATCTACCCAATCGACCCAGTTGAAAATATCAACTTAAAGGTACTCCCTACATTTTTCTCTGATTCTACCTCAATAGTAATGTGGTGGAATTCGGCTATGGATTTTACTATGGGCAGGCCCAGGCCAAAGCTATCCTGCTGTAAGGATTGCTTGAGCTTTTTAAAGCGGTTAAAAATAAAAGGTAAGTCCTCGGGGGCTATGCCTACGCCGGTGTCTATAACTTTTACAACAAAGTTATTGTTCTCTTTTACTGCTTCTACCCTTATTTTACCATCCTCGCGGTTGTACTTTATGGCATTGTTCACCAGGTTAAAAAACAGGTTAAACAGCAGAAATTTATTAACGTTTACAAGGCACCAGTCGTCAGTTACAATGCACTCATAGCTAATGTTCTTATCCTGCAAGCGGATAGAGATCTCGTCATAAACCTCCTGGAGCAACTCGCTAATGGTGATCTTATCTTCCTTTAAAAACTGGTCGTTCTCAATTTGCGATATCAGCAACAGGGTTTTGGTGATGCTTTTTAACCGGTTCAGGATCTTCTGCATTTCCAGCAGGCGCACTTTGAGCTCGTCGGCAATGGCCTCCTCCTCAAACATATTCTCGATCTTTGATTGGAGGATAGAAATAGGCGTCATCAATTCATGTGAGGCATTGGAGATAAACTCACGCTCTTTCAGGAATGTACTTTCTATGGTCTGGATCATCCGGTGGATGCTGATATCCAGGTGCTGAAAATCGTCGGTACTGGTTTTCACCTCCTTATAACTGCCAAAGTTGGGAAATTTAGTACCTACCAACTTTGTTTTAATAATAAGGCGCAAAGGTGCGAGCACATAATTGGAATATAGCTGATCGGCAATAATGGTAAGGATAATCATCCCTACCAAAATTTCAAAGGCTATATTTTGCAGCGGACCGGTAGTTTCATTTACCGAATCAAGGCTGATACCTACTTCCAGCAGGTACTTCTTTTTATCTACATAAAAATCATGACTTAATATGCGGTATTCAATGGTATCCGTTTCTACTTTACGCTTTTCGTTATAGATGGTATCTAAATTCTCTATTAAAGAATCCTCATCCAAACTCACATAGGCATCCTTTATGGGCGTATAAGCAGCGTAGCCTTCGCCATCCTGAATGTAGTTTTTAATGCCCAATGCCTTTACCGTTTGCAGCACCTTATCCTTTTGCTTACGCAGGCGGTTATCAGTATAGTTTTGGTTGATATTTTTAATAAGTACAGGCAACAGCAAAACAAACAGCGTTACAATAACCAGTTTTGATATGGTATTAAACAGTGTAAGTTTTGTTCTGAGTTTCAAAGCGCTAATGATTTATCCTTATTTTGTATCCCAGTCCGCGCACGGTTTCCAGCCAGTCTGCCGGGGCATAGGTATTTAGCTTTTTGCGGATATTTTTTATATGCGCGTCAATATAATTGGAGTCGTAATCATCATTAATAATACTTCCCCAAATATGCTCGCTTAGCTGGTTACGGGTAACCGTGCGATTTTTATTCAGTATAAGGTAGGCCACCAGGTCAAATTCCTTTTTGGTGATAGCCGATATGTTATCATTATTATGAGTGATGGTTCGTTCGGTAAGGTTCACCAAAAAATCACCCAGCTCAACTACATTATTTTTAAGTCCGAATTTGCGGCGGGTAATGGCCTGCATGCGGCTTTGCAGTTCCAATAAGGAGAATGGTTTAGCCAGGTAATCATCGGCACCCATATCCAAACCTTTAATGCGGTCATAAATTTCGGCACGCGCAGTCAGGATAATGTAGGCGGCGTCGGGGTTACTGCGCTTGGCTTCCTTAAGCAGGTCGAGCCCTTCATAATCCGGCAATCCCAGGTCAATCAGGATAAAATCATACAAATTAACAGCCACACGCTCTGATGCCGACGCGCCATCATAACAAACTTCGCATATATAGTTATAGTTTGTCAGAAATATTTCTAACTCACGGGCCAATGCCTTCTCGTCCTCTATAATTAAAACATTCATACCTAATAAAATACGTAGTAAAATGTTAAGTTGTAAAATGATTCCTTCCGGTTCAGCAATGCGCCTTCAACGTTAACAGGTATTGAGTATTTGTAAGAAAACTCAAAGGTGTAATGCGGCCTGTTATAAGCTATAGGTATTTTTATATTATAATTGAGCGCATTAAACTGACTGTTATCATGCGCCTGCCGGGGTGCATCCGGGTCACTAAAGAATATATTGTCCACCTGTGTTTGGTACTGATGATCCATGGCGTAACGCTGCACAAAGTTTTGCGTACCTAATATGGCTGTTATAGTTGGGTCGAATGTAAGATAATCCTTATCATCAAAAATATTGAAGTTACTTTCAAAATGCTTGGTTGTGTTTATGGTGACAAAAATATCGTCCTCTTTACCAAAAAGATAATCGACTATAACGCTTGATTTTGCAAATTTCCAATCATAGGTGTTTTTCAGGTCGATATCATTAGCTGATGCCGATTTAATAACCTGCGCGGCATCCCGGTTAAACAGGAAACGTGTGTAACTTGCCGCACCTGAAAACTGTTTTGAAATTTTATACAAGTATCCTGCTCCAAGGTCTAGCTCATCGAACAAAGGGTTATAACCCAAAACCTTTAATGCAGAGCCATAGGCGAAAAACCCATTCTTGGTGTTATAGATCACATCGGTTGATACAAAGGGATAGGTTATGGGGCCTGTACGGCCAAAGAACTGCACGTCGCTGCCATATACCACCCCTGCGGATATTGACATTTTACGTACAACTGTATCCGTATCGGCAGTTGATTTAACTGTAGTATCAGTATACAGGCGTAGCTTTACTGCTGCATTTACTGCATTACAGGTGAATAAAAAAAGTACTACGCAAAAATATTTCATCAATCAGCAAATTGTCTGTTAAACATATTAATTACCATTTCTCCTTGGTATTTCCGGCGGACGTTCCAAACCTTCGGGCCGGCGCTGGCGTTTGGGTTTGGGCTTCGGCGGCGTTTTGGCATCATCGGTAGTACCCAATTTTTCAGGCTTGGGCTGCCGCTTTGCTTTAGCTATCTCCTTAATTTTTTTCTTTTCATCAAGCTCCTGCTGATGCTTGGTTTCTGAAGTATCTTTCGAAGTTTGGTTATCGGGCACAGGCACAGTAAGATCGTATTTTTTTAAAATAAGATGCCTGCTCCCCTTCTTGGCAAATGATGAATGCGGCGCCAGCATCAATAACAGGACAATATACGCAAACCACTTTACCATTTAGAAAGAGAAAAACTTAAAAATTGTTAAAACATTTATCATCGCTCAAAATCAACACAAGCAATTTATTAAGCTGCATTCGGGGGATATAATGAGCATGGTTTATAACCTGCGTTTTATTAATAGCCTCTTTAGGGCTAACGCAGATTTATGTGCTAAAATAACTTATTATATTAAAAGGGGATTGTAATAGAAAAATTAATATCAATCGGCCTTATCTATGCCTTTTGAGGTATAGATGCGGTTATGATCATCAATAATTAAACAGGATATTTGATTTAATTGGTTTATTAAATAAAGGCCGGCATTAACACCCATATTCATTATTGGCGTAGCCATAGCATCAGATAGCTCGGCTGTTGGGCTGATAACACTCACACGCATGATCTCGCTAACCGGGAAACCTTTTTTAGCATTAACCATATTAACTTGAGGCCTGTTGCTGATTGCGGCGTGCCGCTCGGCATTAACAGAGGTAGCTATACACATATTGCCAATATTCAAGTTGGCAAATGGCTGTGTTTGCAATTCCGGATCGGCTGCACCTATGGTCCAGTCGGCATTGTTGGGTTGTGTGCCCCAGGTAAGCAGATCGCCGCCTGCATTAATTACGCCGCTACTTACACCTTGCATTTGTAATATATATTTGGCCCTGTCGGCAGCATAACCTTTACCTATTGATGCAAAGCTTATACGCATACCTTTCTCTTTTAAAAACACGGTAACAGCCTGCGGGTCAAGCACTACATTTTTATAATTGCTGTAGGTATTTACAAATGCCGAAGGTTTTACATCAGCAGCTTTATCGGCAGAAACATAAGTTATGTCAAAAGCGCCATAAGTAAGCGCAGATATTTGTAATGAACGGTCAATCAGCCTGAAAATTTCAGGATCAACTTTTACTGGTTTTACACCGGCATTACGGTTTATCTCGTTCACCTTGCTGTTATCACCTAATGCGCTAAGTAATTTATCAACACGGTTTATTTCATTTATGGCATCGGTTATTTTCGATTCGGCCCAAATCAGGTCATTAGCTACCAGGCTGATCTCAAATTGATTGCCCATCAGCCATATTGAACGCCTGAATATGTTTAAATTACTCCTTAAGGTTTTTACAGCCAGCATGTTGAATAAATTAAAATTTATGTGTGTAAACCATTATAAATATGAGCCCCTTTATCATTTTACTGTGCATTACAGCAGTATAATGTATACGTTGGCTAATATTTAAATCTAAAGTAGCCGGGTATTATGAAAATGAGATGAAAAAGAATTTGCGGATGTGCAAATATGTAGATGTGCAGATTTTTTTACAATTGGGAGATAATGTTTTGATGTGAGGATGAAGCTTTTAATGTGCGGATATGCAGATGTGCGGATATGCAAATGAAGCCCAATTACAGGATTTATTCATCAAATCATCTGCACATCTGCACATCAAAAAAATTATGCTACGGTACCTTCTTTAAGTTTTTCGGCGTTTTCCGCGAATTGAAGGGCTTCCATAATTTCTAATATATCGCCGTTCATTACACCTGGCAGGTTGTAAATGGTTAAGCCTATACGGTGCTCCGTTAAACGGCCCTGCGGATAGTTGTAGGTACGTACTTTAGCTGAGCGGTCGCCGGTTGATACCATGGTTTTACGTTTTTTAGATGTTTCTTCCAGGTGCTTTTGCAGCTCCATTTCATAAACACGTGAACGTAATACCTGTAAGGCTTTATCGTAATTTTTAAGCTGTGATTTTTGATCCTGGCACTGTGCAACAATACCTGTAGGTAAGTGTGTTAACCTCACAGCTGAATAAGTTGTATTTACCGATTGCCCACCCGGACCAGATGCGCAGAACAGATCCTTGCGGATATCGCTCACCTGCAGATCGATGTCAAACTCATCAACCTCTGGCAATACTACTACGGTTGCTGCCGATGTGTGAACACGGCCCTGGGTTTCGGTATCAGGCACACGCTGTACACGATGCACGCCCGATTCATATTTTAATGTACCGTAAGCCTCTTCGGCTATTACCTTAAACACAATTTCCTTATAACCGCCTGAGGTACCTTCGGTATAATCAACCAGTTCAGTTTTCCAGCCGTTCTTTTCACAAAAACGCATGTACATACGGTAAAGGTCGCCTGCAAAAAGCGCGGCCTCATCACCACCTGTACCACCACGAATTTCGACGATGGCATTTTTAGAATCTTCCGGATCTTTAGGTATCAGCATCAAACGGATCACTTCTTCCATCTCATCGCGCTGCACCAATAGTTCATCCAGTTCGCTTTTAGCCATTTCCCTGAACTCTTCGTCCTTTTCGGTAGCTAAAATTTCTTTGTTGCTATCAATATTGCTCATAATGTTGCGGTATATGTTATACTCGTCAACAATTTTGGCCAGGTCTTTATATTCCTTATTCAATTGGGCAAAGCGCTTCATATCAGCCATCGCATCGGGGCTGCTCAATTCAGCTTCAACGTTTTTCCAGCGTTGAAATATCGCTTCTAATTTCTCTAACATATATTTATTTGAAATAATTATAGCCAGCGCCAGGCTAGTAATTCCAGGTTTTGACTATCGGCTTTATATAAAAAAGCGCACAAAAATACGATTTTTTAGCCACATTTTAATTCACCGCATTGTAAGATGTGCAAATGTGCGGATATCCAGATGTGCAGATTGGGGTTGATGCGGAGATGATTTGACAAATAAAGGCTGTATTGGCGCTTCATTTGCACATACGCACATCTGCATATTTGCACATCAGGATGTAAAGTATTTCAAACTCAACTGCTCCCCGTCAAATTCGGCGTAGGAGTTATAGTTGATCCACTCGCCAAGGTTTATGTAGCGGCTTTTATCGGTAAGTTGTATATCCAGCGGCAAATGCCTGTGGCCGAATATCAGGTAATCATAATAAGTAGTTTGCAACACCTCGCGGCTATAAGTAACCAGCCATTCCTGTTCGTATACTTTGCGGTCTTCTTTCTTATCATTAACAATCCGGCTATTCTGCGACCAGCGGTTAGCTATGCCTATACCCAGGTTAGGGTGCAACCGCGCAAAAAGCCATTGGCACAATTTACTGCGGAAAAACTTTTTAAGTATCTTATATTTCCTGTCGCCCGGGCCAAGGCCATCGCCATGGTGCAGGAAGAACTTTTTACCCCCGCGTTCAATCACCAGTTCATTGGTGATAATGGTTGCGCCCAGCTCATTCACAAAATAATCGAACATCCACATATCATGGTTGCCCTTAAACATCCAAAGCTTTACGCCTGAGTCAGTTAATTCGGCCAGTTTGCCTAATAAACGGATATAGCCTTTAGGTACCACCGTTTTGTATTCGAACCAAAAATCAAAAACATCGCCCATTAAAAAAACTTCGGCGGCATCAGCTTTTATGCTATCCAACCAGCGCACAAAACGGTCCTCACGCTGGCGCGATGATTCATAACTACCTGCACCTAAGTGGATATCGGAAGCAAAATAAAGTTTATTTCGGGTTGGCATGTGCGCAAAAGTACGTTGTTAAGCTGAAAGGAAAAAACGATATGAAAAGCGATCCTTTATTTACTAGCCCATCAGCAGTCGTCCCAAAACCAATACAGCTACAATAATCAATACAGGTTTAGCAATGCTTTTAGGGTAATAATCATTATCCGGGAAATATTTCCTGAAGAAATACTGGGTTAAAATCAGCCCACCGATAACATTAAACGAAGTAGATAAGCCCAATATAATGAGGTATGTTTTGTTTAGGTTCGTCAGATCAACTTTATAATCTACTATATTGATTTTTAAAGCCAATAAAATTTCACTGGTTATTATATCTATTGCGAATAGGTATGCTAATAAAAAGATAAGCACCCGATATACTGCTTTTTTAAAGCCGGCAGCATACAAATTCAGCATTAACAAAACACCGCCAAATATAAAACTAGGGAATATTGAAAATCCGAAAATAGCCCATTTTGAATATATTTCAACGTAACTATCATCCTGTTGTTCCGGTACGTTGTTATCATCAATTTCCATGTGTCAAATATAATACTAAAAAATATTGGCGCTAAGTAAATTGTAAATGTTCCACTTTAAAATCGCCTTTCTACACTGGCTCTTATTTACATGCAATCCTTAATCTTATGTTGATAATAAAATAACCTATCAATTAGACACAAACCCGTTATTTTAACGTTCTACCATTCATAAACAAGTTTGTTGATCAGCTCATGAAACATTATGAAAATTAAGTCGCTTACCATTTTCACGTTGTTTTTATTTATGCTGACAGCCGCATCTGCGCAGGATAAATGGGAATTAAGACGAAATGAAGATGGTATCACCATTTATTCACGGCAATCGCCCGATGGTAAATTAGTGGAATTACGCCTGCTATGCCAGCTTGATGCCACACCCGGGGAGCTTATAAAGCAGCTTATGGATATTGACAGCTATAGCAGCTGGGTTTATAGCAATAAAAAATCGGGCATTATAAAAAAGATAAATGACCATGATATTATTTATTTTACCGAAGCGCATTTGCCCTGGCCCATACAGGACCGCGACCTGGTAGTTGAACTTAATATTGAACCCACCACTACTCCAAATGCACAACAAATTATACAGGTTAAAAGTATTAACGGTATACTGCCTCCTAAAAAACATTTTATCCGTGTACCTTATTCGATGGTAACGTGGCGAATAACCCCTGTGCCGGGCAATAAAATAAATGTAGACTATACTTTTAGCCTTGATCCGGGTGGCAGTATTCCCCGATGGCTGATAAACTTAACCCTTACAACAGGGCCCTATAAATCTTTTGTAAAACTCAGGGAATTATTAAAAGCAGAGCGGGATAAAAGGTAAAAATCGCCTTCCGTTTTAATTTTCACCTCAAAAAACTATCTTTATTACCTGTATTTAACTAAAAAATGACAAAGACGACTTGCTTAGCTGTATCTGCATTTTTACTTTGCAGCTTTACGTACGCCCAACAAATGAATATTAAAACACTGCCCTACCCCAAAACCAAGAAAGTAAATACCGTTGATACTTATTTCGACACAGAAGTGCCCGACCCATATCGCTGGCTGGAAGATGACCGTGCCGATGATACCAGGGAATGGGTAAAAGCTGAAAATACAGTTACAGAAAATTACCTGTCGCAAATACCTTACCGTGAGGCTATCCGCAAACAACTGGAAACCTTATGGAACTATGAAAAATACAGTGCGCCATTTAAAGAGGGCCAATACACCTATTTTTATAAGAACGATGGCCTGCAAAGTCAGTCGGTTTTGTACCGGCAGGCTGGTAATGGCACACCCGAGGTATTTTTAGATCCCAATAAGTTTTCGGCAGATGGTACAACCTCCATGCAGGGTATCGATTTCACCAAGGATGGCAGCATGGCAGCTTACCAATTATCAGAGGGTGGTTCCGACTGGCGCAAGGTGATCGTTATTAATACAGCTGATAAAAGCATTATTGGCGATACGCTTACTGATATAAAATTCAGTGGCATTGCCTGGAAAGGTAATGAAGGATTTTATTACAGCAGCTACGATAAACCAAAAGAGGGCAGTCAGCTTGCGGGGATGACACAGTACCACAAACTGTTCTATCACAAACTAGGCACACCACAAAGTACTGATAAACTGATATTTGGCGGCGAGGCCACACCCCGCCGCTATATAGGCGCTTATTTAACCGAGGATGAGCGCTTTTTGGTGATAACCGCAGCCAATACAACAACAGGCAACGAGCTTTACCTGGAAGACCTGAGCAAGCCCGGCAGCGGCATTGTTAACGTGGTTGACAACTTTGATAATGAGCATAGCATTTTGGATAATGTGGGTAGCAAACTGTATATTATTACCAACCTGTATTCGCCCAATTTTAAGCTAGTTACAGTTGATGCAGCAACGCCACAGATTGTTTACTGGAAGGACCTGATACCTCAAACCAAAAACGTATTAACTGCATCAACCGGTGGCGGTAAAATATTTGCTGAATACCTGAAGGATGCTACATCGCTGGTTGAGCAGTATGATATGGAGGGTAAACTGGAACGTATCATCGCCCTGCCATCAGTAGGTACGGCCGCAGGTTTCGGGGCAAAAAAAGAAGAGAAAGAAGTGTACTATACTTTCACCAGTTATATTTATCCATTTACTATTTTTAAGTACGATATAGCCAGCGGACAATCAACCTTATATAAAAAATCAGGGGTAAAGTTTGATCCTGAGCAATACCAGTCGGAACAAGTTTTTTATGCCTCAAAGGATGGCACCAAGATCCCAATGATCATCACCTATAAAAAAGGAACCGCGTTAAATGGTAAAAATCCGCTGTTATTATATGCCTATGGCGGTTTTGGGGTGAGCTTAACGCCTGCCTTTAGTACATCAAACATTATATTTTTGGAGCATGGCGGCATTTATGCCGTACCTAATCTACGTGGTGGCGGCGAATACGGCGAAACATGGCATCGCAAAGGCATAAAAATGCATAAGCAAAATGTATTTGATGATTTTATCGCTGCTGCCGAATACCTTATCAAACATAAATATACTTCAAAAGATTACCTGGCCATATCAGGCGGCTCAAACGGGGGCTTGCTCATCGGTGCTATTATAACACAACGCCCTGATCTGTTTAAAGTGGCTTTCCCCGCTGTTGGGGTTTTGGATATGCTGCGCTATAATAAATTTACCGCAGGCGCTGGCTGGAGCTATGATTATGGCACCGCCGAGGATTCAAAAGAAATGTTTAATTACCTGTATAAATATTCGCCGTACCATGCTTTAAAGCCGGGCAATTACCCTGCAACCATGATCACTACCGGCGATCACGACGACCGTGTGGTACCTGCGCATTCCTTTAAATTCGCAGCACGTTTGCAGGAGTATCAAACAGGTCCGGCGCCGGTGCTTATCCGTATTGAAACCAAAGCCGGCCATGGCGCCGGTAAATCAACCGCCCAGGTTATTAATGAGCAGGCTGATAAATGGGCGTTTTTGTTTGAGAATATGAGGATTGGGTGGTAGTTTTCATCTTGTTACTGGCTTCAGTTTGCAAAGAAGCCTATGGATGACGATGTCTATTGATTTCTGAATTACTTTTCAGTATGCAACTGTACTCACGATTACATATCACATGGTATCGCTCATAGCCGCTATGGCCTATTTCATTTGTCTTGATACAAAAGAAACAAAAAATCAAGTCAGGAGAAATGTTTCTTTGCCGCACGAGCCATTCCCCTGCAAATCAGGCAAAACCTGGGCTGCTATATTTTTACCCTGCTGTCGCTACGCACTTTGGCCCTTACTCTGCTGTAAAAATCTGCTATGCCCTGCCATTACGCACAAGGCCACCATCGTTTTGCCTGATTTCGCCCGAAGCTGTTCTACTGACGGGAGCTACATAACTTATTAGAATGAGAAAACTTTAAATGAACCGCGATTAAAAGTGGGTAAAGGCCCGACAAAAAGCGCGGGCCTGGGTGTTTTGCCTGTGGGCGGAAGGATCTTTTTGTCTTGATCTTTTGGTTACTTTTGGATCAAGCCAAAAGTAACTAAGGCTCCGCGCCTATGAGCGGCTTCACGCGATATATAAACGATATGCATATCCGCTCGCAATTACTCGCAAATACAAAACAACAAAGGGCAGGATAAATCCTGCCCTTTGTTGTTTATTAATAAAATTTTCATTCTATTACCTGCCATCGTGACCGTGGCCCTGGCCATTATCACCATGTCCGTGACCGTTATCGCCATGTCCATGATCACCGTGACCATTATCGCCATGTCCACCATTATCATAATGTCCGCCACCACCGTGGCCGTTATCACCATGCCAGTGATTGCGGTATTTGTCATCATGACTATCGCGGATAACTACCTGGTCTCTTCTGCCTCTATATTGAGCATAACGAGCCCTTATCTGGTCATGATGAACCCATGGTGTAGACTGGTTCACAACTACTTTATAGCCATGATATACATCATAATTGCTGTATCTTGGCGGTAAGCCACGTGAATGTACCCATACGTTATTGCTGAAGTAAACATATTGATGCGCGTTAACATCGTAATAAGAATCAATATCGGGCATATAATAATAATCAGCATGATCGTAACCAACAGGGCCCCATTCGGGCTGGCTACCAATGTTTATACCTACACTAAAATGAACTTGTGCGTCGGCAAATTTGAATGACAAGCAGCTAAATAATATAACTGCCATAAAGATTAACTTTTTCATGATATATATAGTTTGGATGTATGACAAATAATATCAATAATAGTTTAGCTATTTATTTAATATACACTAACGCAAGAAAATAAATTCATCATAAAACACGCCACATCAATACACAACATATTGATATACAGGTATTATATATTATAAAAAGCAAAAAAATTATATCTGAGCGTTATTAAAAGGTCTAATAATAATTATTATTGATCGTCGCTATTATTGGTAGTGTCTGCTGCTTTTTTAGTTGATACTGCTGCTAATACAGGTTTGCCGATCACTTTGTAACTCCCCTCGCCCTTTAGTATGGCATCAAGCTGGGTTTTATCCTGCATAGTTTTTATAGCCTGGGCCAGCTCGGTATCATACTTAAAATTGGCCAGGTAACGGCCTTTTTCGTAATAATAACGTGATGATATCTCGTTTTCCAACAGCTGTTTTATTTCGTCCTTATGAATTTGCAGGTCGTTCTTTTTGCTTTCGAGCAGTTTGGCCTGCAGGTTATTGAACTCCGTTTGCACCTGGTCGAATTGTTTTTCCTTGGTAGCCTCTGTTTTAAGCTGGGTCAGCAATTTTTCAGTAGGGCTGCTATAGCTATAATTTTTATCCGACAGGAACTTCACAAAATCGTTATAATCAGCATCAGACAGGGTGAAAGTACGAGGATCGGGTAATTTGGCGTGTTTTTCACGGTACAGGGTGGCATAATCAAATATCAGCAGTTTACTCAGTATGCTTTGCGTAACACTTGCAAAACGTTCCTGCTTTACAAAAATATCAGGGTAGATGCCGCTGCCATCATATACTGAACGGCCATCCTTGGTTTTAAATTCGTGGAGGAGTGAATCGGCTACTTTTACTACACTGCCATCATCCTTTCGGTGGGTATAATCCAGCGCCTGTATACACCTGCCCGATGGCACATAATACTTGGCGATGGTTATCTTCACCAAACTGTTGTATGGCAATGAAAATGTTTGCTGTACCAGCCCTTTACCAAAGCTGCGCTGACCAATGATCACTGCGCGGTCGAGATCCTGTAACGAGCCAGCCACAATCTCGGAGGCTGAAGCCGAATGACTGTTAACCAACACCACCAATGGCATATCAGGCGCCATAGGTACATTGGTTGTGTTATACGTAAAGTTTTTCTCCTTTATTTTACCGCGTTGCGATACTACTTCAACCCCTTTGGGTACAAAAAGGTTCACGATTTTTACGGCTTCCTGCAATATACCGCCGCCATTTGAGCGCAGGTCGAGGATGATACCGTTGGGATTATTCTTTTTCAGTTCGGTTAAGGCGTTGGTTACTTCATCGCCCGAGTTTTCCAGGAACCTGTCGAGTTTTATATAACCCATATTACCATCAACCATACCGTAATAGGATACGTTAGGCTGTTTTATCTCGTCCCTAACAAGGTCCTTTTCAATAGGGGCATTGTTATCGCGCTTAATCAACAGCTTTATTTCGGCGCCCTTTGAGCCTTTCAGCAACAAGCTCACATCGTCATTATTTTTACTGTTAAGGTCGATGCCGTTTATTTTCAGGATCTGGTCGCCGGGGCGGATATCGGCCTTTTGTGCCGGGAAACCCTCAAATACTTCAGATACATATACACCACCGTTACGCACAAAAATACTGGTACCGATACCGCCGTATTGGGTGCTTACATAGTGCAGCTTATAATCTTCAATTTCCGATTCGGGAACAAATTCGGTATAGGGGTCGAGGCCGTCAAGCATTGCATCGGCACCCGTTTTTATCATTTTTGCAGAATTGATATCGTCAACATAATTAATGTTAACCTCTTTATATAGTGATGCAAAAACATCCAGATTTTTGGAGATCTGGAACAGGTCATCATCAAAACTCCATATAGCTGTTGCCAAAACTACTATCCCGGCGGATAGCAGCAGCCTTTTATAATTCCTTTTCATTAGATGCGAGACGTGAGATTTGAGATATTAGACATTATGAAAATTAAATCAATCTCCCAATAACAATTTATGTTATTAACGATATTTTATAAAAATAAATATAAGATTTTTGTAATTAGATACCGGTTTTAATATAATCAAAGATTAGCCGAACCCTGAGTCTCAAATCTCATCTCTAAAATCTCAATCTATAGCCTGTTATTATCAATATTTACCAGCGCTTTTTGCAGGGTAAATACTACATACTTTCTATCGCGGTTCACCAGCTTCATTAAATTGCCGATCAGGCTTTCTTCCTGGCCCTCGGTATATTGCAACTGCGCATCACTTAGGTGGTTATATTTTCTCTGGATCTTGATTTTTACCCGCTGCCAATCTTTATTTGATATGCTGATCTCTGCCATGTTTAAAATTTTAACAAAAATATAAAAATTGAAGTAAAGTAGTAAACATTATACTTGTCATTCTGAGGGGCAGCCAAGAAACCAATATTTAGCGCAAGTCTTGTGTGTTGGAATAAGCAAGGCTGACTTGTGCTTTTTTGGTCAGGCACAAGTCAGCCATTACACGAGGCGTTTCACCTACAAGACTTGCGCCAATGAGCACCTCAACATGACACCCTTCGCACTTAAAAACGGCTCCCATCCTTATACAGCAAAGAAACTATCCGCGTTAACCGGCTGCTTGTATAATAAATGCTTCGTTCCTCAGCATGACAATGTAATTTTTGATTCCCCCTTTAGGGGGCGAGGGGATTATAAACAAGTAAAGCCCCTGTTGGGCAGGGGCCTTTACTAACCAATTATAAACCTAAATTATGAGAAGAGCTGTAGGAGAAGGAGTCGAACCTCCACGGAGTGGTTATTTTCATTGCTGAAAGTTTCCCAATTTCTCCGCCACCGCGACAAGGAGGTGTGTCTGCCAAAATTTCACCATCCTACATTTTTGTTAATCTCAAGCCTTTGAGATTGCTGTTGGGGAAGGATTCGAACCTCCACATAGTGGTTAGCCCGCTTCGGGTTTTCCATGATCTACGCCACCGGGACAAGGAGGTGTGTCTGCCAAAAATTTCACCACCCAACAAGATTTTTTTAGAAAGAACGGTTAGCAATTGGTCATTTGCATGTTACAAATCTAATAGACCTATCGTTTCCTTGCAAATATTTCAACGAAATAATTTTATTTTTA
Organism: Mucilaginibacter mallensis; assembly: GCF_900105165.1. Classification (NCBI taxonomy): domain Bacteria; kingdom Pseudomonadati; phylum Bacteroidota; class Sphingobacteriia; order Sphingobacteriales; family Sphingobacteriaceae; genus Mucilaginibacter; species Mucilaginibacter mallensis. The sequence goes on along the minus strand of NZ_LT629740.1, from coordinate 508,960 downwards.
GTTTTATTTTAATTAAACTTGTATATTAGTATAGAATTTAAAATTTATGTCTCATAGAAAAGCCCCAAATTTAGAAATTGATAATCTTGACATACAGATTTTATCAATTTTAATGAAAAATGCAACCACTCCGTACACGGAAATTGCGAAAGAGTTGATCGTTTCGGGCGGAACCATACACGTGAGGATGAAAAAGTTGGAGGAGATGGGTGTTATAAAAGGTGCCACACTGGAGGTTGATCCCCAAAAATTAGGCTATGATATTACCGCTTTCCTGGGTATTTACCTGGAAAAGGGTTCACAATATAATGAAGCCGTCAAGCAGTTGAAAAATGTTAAGGAGATTGTTGAGTTGCATTACACAACCGGCAGCTGGAGCATTTTTGCCAAAATTGTATGCCATGATACCAATCACCTGCGCGAAATACTGAATGAGAATATACAAGGTATAACAGGCGTACAACGTACAGAAACTTTCATTTCATTGGAAGAAAGTATTAAGAGGCAGATAACGCTGGAATAAGTATACAGTATATTATAATACTTAGTAAGGGTATTAATAATCTCTTGATTATTAATACCCTTTTTAGTTTACAATCTCAGTGAGTATTTCTTTAGCTATTCTTTTCAGATTGTAATATTTAAACGTGGCATACACTATAAATGGCACTCCCATTAAAAATATAGAGTTATTCAAACATATCCCGGCTACTATATAAAGCGTTGAAATTATACAAATGATGACTATATCTAATGAATCCAAATGTGTATAATTTAAATCGACAACCCTATAATTTCCACAATCCTCTATCTTAAAAATCCCACTGTCAAATCTTCTAATTTGTTCATGCCTGCCACCATATGCATTATCGAATTTTACGCTATCGGTTTTTATTCCGGTAATATCATATTTCTCTCTGGTCATAATTAAAAGAATTCTTTCAATTAGCTCATTCGTATCGTGATTAGTTTTTTCTGAGATTTGGCTGGATATTTCCATCTGTAATAAGGATGATCCGAAATTACAAAATCTAGCGAGATTTCAATTGCGCTCGTCTGTGACGAGTGCTTAACTCTTTAGAGCATTTGCAACGCCCTGGCGATACAATCGCAAACCCATTTAAGCACTCGTCACAGACGAGCGCAATAGGATATTATTTATTGATAAGAAATCGATCTTTTATTTCTTCAGCGATATAAGTTGGCAGTTGACATTCCTCTTTAAGAGTTACCTTAATCCAGCTATCCTTTTCTATTAAGTCAATATAATCATATATCGACTTATTTACATTCCTAAAGAATGTATCGTATTTGCCCTGTATTTCCATAAGGACTTCATTAACTAACTGTATTCTTTCCATTATTAAGTGTCAGCAAGGTCTTATGTAAATATAGCCTATTTAAACTTACTTTTCAATGCCGCTAACTTCATTTGCAGATCACCTTCCGGTTCAGGAGCAGCTTTACTTGCATATGGTTTATTGAATGCCGGTTTTTGTGCCGGTTTGTTAAAGTTTGGTTTGACCGCAGACGGATTAGCCGGCCCCCTTTTCTCGTTCTCCTTCATACTTAATGAGATCCGTTTGCGGTTAACATCCACCTCGGTAATTGTTACTTCCACCTTTTGGGCAACCTTTAAAACTTCGTTAGGGTCTTTTATAAAGCGGTTGGTGATCTGGCTCAGGTGCACCAAACCATCCTGGTGAACGCCGATATCAACAAAAGCGCCGAAGTTGGTAATATTGGTTACTATGCCGGGCAATTTCATTCCTATCTTCAAATCGCCAATGGCATTCACACCGTCAGTAAAGCTGAACTGCTCGAATTGCTCACGCGGGTCGCGGCCGGGTTTGGCAAGTTCGGCCATAATATCATTTAAGGTAGGTAAGCCTACGGTATCCGATGTATATTTTGTAAGTGGGATGCTTTTGCGCAGCTTGTCATCCTTCATCAGGTCCTTTACGGTACACTTCAGGTCGGCTGCCATTTGTTTTACCAGGTCGTACCTTTCAGGGTGTACGCCACTTGTATCTAAGGGGTTATCAGCATGACGGATACGCAGAAAGCCTGCTGCCTGTTCAAAAGCCTTATCGCCCAAACGGGGAACTTTTTTAAGTTGGTCGCGTTTTTTAAACGCACCGTTCTGATCGCGGTACTCTACTATATTTTGCGCTAGCTGCGGGCCCAAACCCGATACATAGGCCAGTATTTGTTTTGATGCGGTGTTCAGCTCCACGCCTACCGCATTCACGCAATTGATAACGGTATCATCAAGTGATGTTTGCAATTTATTTTGATCCACATCGTGCTGATACTGCCCAACACCAATTGATTTTGGGTCGATCTTTACCAGCTCAGCCAATGGGTCCATCAACCTGCGACCGATGGATACCGCGCCCCTAACCGTAATATCCTTATCCGGGAACTCATCCCTCGCCACTTCTGACGCGGAGTAGATAGACGCGCCGCTTTCATTCACCATTACAATAGTTGCACCCGGCAAATTCAGGTTGCGGATAAAAACTTCCGTTTCGCGTCCCGCTGTTCCGTTGCCTATGGCTATGGCTTCAATATTATGTTTTTCAAACAAATGCTTAGCAGTTTTCTCCGCTTCTCTGGCCTGACCAGCACCGGTATGCGGGTAAATAGCGGTATCCTCCAATAGCTTACCCTGCTCATCCAAGCAAACCACTTTACAACCGGTACGGAAACCCGGGTCGATAGCCATTACTCGTTTTTGGCCAAGCGGCGCACCCAATAAAAGCTGACGCGCGTTTTCGGCAAATACCCGTATGGCTTCCTCGTCGGCCTTCTTTTTGGTGAAGAGACGAACTTCGGTTTCCATTGATGGTTTTAACAATCTTTTGTAGCCATCGCCAATAGCCTGCCGCACCTGGTTTGATGCCGCATTGTTACCTTTTATAAACAGGTTCTCCAAAGTAGCAAGCGCTTCTTCTTCCTGTGGTTTTATATCCAGCCAAAGTATCTCTTCCTTTTCGCCGCGGCGCATGGCCAGTATACGGTGTGATGGCGCTGTTTTTACAGCCTCCGTCCACTCAAAATAATCCTTGTATTTTATGCCTTCCTCTTCCTTACCTGTTATTACCCTCGATTCAAAGGTCCCTTTCTCAATAAAGAGCTCCCTTACTTTGGTACGAGCCTCAGCATTTTCAGCTATTTGCTCTGCGATGATATCTCTTGCACCGGCCAATGCTTCTTCAACACTATTAACACCTTTTTCCTCGTCAATAAATTTGGCAGCTTCCGTTTCAGGATCGATGCGGTGCTGCTCGAACAGCAGATCAGCCAATGGCTGCAAGCCTTTTTCCTTAGCCGCTGTTGCACGGGTTTTACGTTTAGGGCGATACGGCAGATAGATATCTTCCAGTGCCACCATCGTTTCGGCCTCGTTCACCAGTTTTTCCAGTTCGGGGGTTAACTTACCCAGGTCGGCAAGCGATTTTAAGATAGCTTCACGGCGTTTATCCAACTCGCGCAACTGTTGTATACGATCTCGGATTGCGGCCACCTGTACCTCATCTAAAGTACCAGTAACCTCCTTACGGTAACGGGAGATGAAAGGCACTGTTGCGCCTTCATCAAGCAAGGCAGCGGTAGCGCTTACCTGTTTCTCGGCGATGGAAAGTTCGTTGGCTATTTTTTTATAATGCGTGCTCATTTGTCAAATATTCGGGTTGCGAAAATGGTACTCTTTGGGTGAAAAACAAAAAGGAGTTTTAAACAAATCGTGAGAAAAAAATATTGTCATTTCGAACGAAGAGAGAAATCTTCTTCGCCATGCATATTCGCTGTGCATAGCGAAGAAGATCCTTCACTAACGTTCAGGATGACAATAGGGGATTTTTACTTAGCTTATATTCAGACTTACGAAGTTTTGAAAACTTCGTAAGTCTTTAACCGCCTTGTCATTTCGAACGAGGAACGAGGAGAAATCTTCTTCGACTTGCAAACGGTTATGTTTTAGCCAGAAGATTTCTCCCTCCGGTCGAAATGACAATGAGGAATAAATTTTACTTCGCCTTCAACCACCCATTCCCATCCATCCACTTAGCCAAACTGTTAAACCAATCATCTTTGGTTACCCTGTTATGCAGCCCAAAACCATGATCGCCGAATTGGTAAATATGGATCTCGCCCTTAACATGATTTTTCACCATGGCACCGTAAAACATCAGGCTGTTTTCAACAGGTACCAGGCCGTCGTCCTGCGCATGTACCAGGAATGTTGGCGGCGTATTAGGCGTTACCTGTTTTTCATTGCTATATAAGTCAATCAAAGTCTGCGGGGCATTTTTGCCGATCAGATTTTCTTTTGAGCCCACGTGTGCCCACTGCCCAAAGGTTACAACCGGGTATAACAATACCGCAAAACTCGGGCGCAGACTGATGTGTTTTTTATTCTCGATAACTTCCTTATCAAAATGCGTTGCCGCGGTTGATGCCAGGTGGCCACCCGCCGAAAAGCCAATAATACCAACACGCGCCGTATCAATACCCCACTCGGCGGCACGTTGCCTAACCAGCTGTATGGCGCGTTGTGCATCTTGTAACGGGCCAATGGTTTTATCAACCATAACACTATCACTCGGCATACGGTACTTTAAAATGAATGCTGTTACTCCTATCCTATTAAATGCTGCCGCGATCTCCGAACCTTCGTTCACCATCGATAATCCTGAATATCCTCCACCCGGGCAGATCACTACGGCAGCGCCGTTAGCCTTATCCTTTGCGGGGAAATATGGAATAAGCGCAGGCACCGTAACATTATGCATGAATGAACCTGCATCCATATTTTCCACATAATCCTTTGGCGCGGGCTTTGAATTGGGCACGCCATCGGGGTACAACAATATTGGTGTTGATTGCTGCGCGAATGTTGCAGATGAGATCAGCATTAATACAAACAGGAGTTTTTTCATGGTTTAAAATTAACTTTTAGGTCCGCCAAATTCCATTAAATAGGCTTTCAGAAAATCATCCAGGTCGCCATCTAAAACAGCGGCTGCATTTGATGTTTCATGATCGGTACGCAAATCCTTCACCAGTTTATACGGGTGCAGCACATAGTTTCTTATCTGTGATCCCCACTCTATCTTTTTCTTATTGCCTTCAATAGCATTGGTAAGTTCCATGCGTTTACGCATTTCGGCCTCATATAATTGCGATTTCAATAATCTGATAGCATTATCCTTATTCTGCAATTGCGAGCGCGATTCCTGGTTCTTGATAATAATGCCCGATGGCTTGTGGTATAAACGCACGGCGGTTTCCACCTTGTTCACGTTCTGCCCACCTGCACCGCCTGAGCGGAAGGTCTCAAACTCAATATCAGCCGGGTTAATGTCGATCTCAATAGTATCATCAACCAAAGGATAAACATATACCGATGCAAATGAAGTATGGCGTTTGGCGTTGGAGTCGAAAGGCGAGATTCGTACTAAACGGTGTACGCCGTTTTCACCCTTTAAATAACCGTAGGCGAATTCGCCTTCTATTTGCAGGGTAACGGTTTTTACACCGGTAACATCACCTTCCTGGTAATCCTGTTCGGTTACTTTATGGCCATTTTTTTCGGCCCACATCATATACATGCGCATGAGCATACCGGCCCAGTCGCAGCTTTCGGTACCACCGGCACCTGCGGTAATCTGCAATACGGCATTCAGCTGATCTTCATCAGCTGAGAGCATGTTCTTAAACTCCAGTTCTTCAACGGCCTTTATAGCAGCATCATATTGTTCCTGCATTTCGGCTTCGGTAGCATCGCCTGCATGATAAAAATCATACATAACGGCTGCATCCTCAACTACCGCCACTACTTTTTGGAAAGCATCAGTCCACACTTTTTTTGTTTTGATGGATGCCAGTACCTTTTCGGCATCTTTAGGATGATCCCAGAAATTTGGGCCTATAGTTATATCCTGTTCTTTTTGTAATAAATCGAGTTTGGTATCGATGTCAAAGATGCCTCCTCAGGGAAGTAACTCTATCCCTTAAATCCTGAATCTGTTCTTTAGTCATTTGGCAAATATATAGAATTTCGGAATTCGGATGTTCGATTTCGGATTTACATTTATTTCGGAATTCGGATGTTCGATTTCGAATTCACTTGTATTTCGGATTTATGATATGCAGATATTGATTTTCATTTGTCAATATCTAAAAAATCAAATAAAAACAATTCCGAAATCGAACATCCGAAATCCTAAATCGCACAAAAAAGCCCACCAATAAATTGGCAGGCCATATATGAGGTTGTTAAAATTTATACTTAAGCTACAGCTAGCTGGTTCATATCAACATGAATACCGGTAAGCTTTGTTAATATGGCTGATAATGCAAAGTCCTTATTCTCGCTTTTTGATTCCTTTATTAATTCCTGCATAACAGGCGGGATCAAAGATTTTGAGATAGCAAGCGCTGACGCCGCATCAATATTATAGTTATTATTCAGTTTATTGGCAAATCTTTTAACCGCGCTTGATATAAGTGGATTATTGTAAACTCCCGAAAACTGAAAATACTTTATCGTATCTTTTAGTTTGCCGCCTTCCATATTACCCTTTAAAACTTCAATTATTGAACTTGAAGCTTCATTTATCACTGCATCACGGTATTTTTCCGGTACCTCCGGGTTGTTCATAACAGCCGTCCCGGCGTTATTTTTAACAAGCAAAAAGAGTTTCTCAAACATGAATAAAAAATTTAAGAGCCGATTAACAATTTGATTATAAATAGATGTTTTCTTTACAAGATGTACAAATATGATAAATAATTATTTTAAATATGTAAACAAAGTGTAATTATTTTTTGGAATTTTACAATTAACATGGTGTAAAACAAACACTAAGTGAGGTGTGTTAATAATACACTGATCATACATGAAAAAGTAAACTTTCAGATTAATTTATCACCTGAAATTTTAAATCCTACTTTTGTTTAAAAACTAATCCAACTATGCTGCCAAACATTGATTTTACCACCACTAAGGCTTATAAATATTTAGCCGATCATTATATTGATATAGTGGCCGAAAACCTGAAAGACCTTTTTAAAACTGACAATCAAAGATTTACTAAATTCTCAACCCGTTTTGAGGATATTTTAATCGATTACTCCAAAAATCGCATCACGGATGAAACTTTTGCCCTGTTAATGCAACTGGCCAGGGAATGTATGCTAAAGGATGCGATTGAAGCCATGTTTTCCGGTGAAGTAATCAATGCTACCGAGCATCGTCCGGTATTACACATAGCCCTGCGTAACCGCAGCAACAAACCTATTTATGTTGACGGTAAAGATGTAATGCCTGATGTGAACCGCGTGCTTGAGCAAATGAAAACTTTTAGCGAAGAGATCATCTCGGGCCGCTGGAAAGGCTTTACCGGTAAATCAATTACTGATGTTGTTAATATAGGTATCGGCGGTTCTGATCTTGGGCCGGTGATGGTTACCGAGGCATTACGCCCTTACAAGAACCACCTGAAAATGCACTTTGTAAGTAATGTTGACGGCACCCACATTGCCGAAGCATTAAAAGAAGTGAACCCTGAAACTACCTTATTCCTGATCGCCTCAAAAACTTTCACTACCCAGGAAACCATGACCAACGCGCAAAGTGCTAAGGATTGGCTGCTGGCAAACGGCGGTAAACAGGAAGATGTTGCCAAGCATTTCGTGGCCCTGTCAACCAATACTGCCGGTGTTGAGAAATTCGGCATCGATACCAAAAACATGTTCGAGTTTTGGGATTGGGTAGGCGGTCGTTACTCTTTATGGAGCGCTATTGGCCTTTCAATTGTTTTAAGCCTTGGTTACGAAAACTTTGTTGAGCTTTTAACTGGCGCCCATGCTTATGACGAGTATTTCAGAACTACAGAGTTTGAACAAAACCCATCAGTTATATTAGGCTTACTAGGCATCTGGTACAATAACTTTTTTGAATCGGAAACCGAAGCTATTTTACCATACGACCAATACCTGCACCGCTTTGCCGCATACTTTCAGCAAGGCGATATGGAGAGCAACGGTAAACATATCGACCGTAATGGCAAGGCTGTTGACTACTCAACCGGTCCAATTATCTGGGGTGAGCCGGGCACAAACGGTCAACACGCGTTTTACCAGTTGATACACCAGGGAACAAAACTGATCCCTTGCGATTTTATAGCGCCTGCACAATCACACAACCCACTTGGCGACCATCACATGTTATTGCTTTCAAACTATTTTGCACAAACAGAAGCTTTGATGAATGGTAAAACTATAGATGAAGTGATTGCTGAATTAAAGGCAGCTGGCAAATCGGCTGAGGAAATTGAGAAATTAGCACCATTTAAAGAATTTGATGGCAACCGCCCTACCAATTCATTCCTGCTTAAAAAGATTACGCCACACAGCTTAGGTTCATTAATAGCAATGTATGAGCACAAAATATTTGTACAGGGTATTATCTGGAACATCTACAGCTTTGACCAATGGGGTGTTGAACTGGGCAAGCAATTAGCCCAAAAAATACAGCCTGAGTTAAGAGCCGAAGGTGAAGTTACTACGCATGACTCATCAACCAATGGGTTGATCAATCAGTATAAGAGCTGGAGATAACCCCCCAGCCCCCTGAAGAGGGAGCTATATTTATTAAACAAAAAAGAGCCAGAAATTCTGGCTCTTTTTTGTTTTTTCTTAGTAAGGACAAATTGTTCCCCCTTCAGGGGGTTAGGGGGCTTACTTCTTCACAAACTCCACCTGGTACAAATGCGGCCATTTTTTGCCGGTTACGAAGAGCCTTTTACCTTTTTCATCCCAGGCTATACCGTTAAGTACGTTTTGGCCATTATCAAAATCAGCGGGGCGACTTGCCATTGGCCACAGATTCTTCATATCCACACGCTGAAGCACCGCGCCTGTTTTGGGGCTGATCACCAAAATGGTATCATGCTGGTAAACGTTCGAGTATAGTTTATGGTCGATGTACTCCAGTTCGTTTACTGAATCTATCGCTCTTTTATTATCGTACACATCAATATAACCTGTGGCGTGGTAATTATTTTTATCCAGGAACCAGATCCGGTTCGAACTATCATCCAGGTATAGTTTATTGCCATCATAAGTAACTCCCCAGCCTTCAATACCCACATTATTATTAAAAGTACTGAGCATTTTAAACGTGTTCTTATCAAATACAAAACCTAATTTTTCTGTATAGGTGAACATTACAATTTTACCGTCGATTATAGCGCTGCCTTCTCCAAAATATTTAGGATCGAGCTTGGCTTCCATTACGGTTTTGCCGGTTTCAAGATTTACTTTTTTCAAGGCTGAATGACCTGCATTACCGGTACTTTCATATAAATAACCATCGTGATATAACAAGCCTTCGGTATAAGCGCTGGTATCATGCGGATAAACCTTTATTACCTTGTAGGTATATTCTTCAGGTGCTTTTGCTGCCAGTAAAACTATATTTGTTGATGCTTCCTGATTTTTGCCGCCGGTGTAAACCCGTGCAGTTATTACCCTTGGGCCTAAAAGCATGCTATCAGTTTTTAATGACAATACCGATGAATCCTTCAGCATACCCACCCTTACCGAGTCAACTAAATAAACAATAGAATCAGGTTTGGTATCAGCCGAATAATGCGCTTTTACAGCAACCACATCACCACTTTTGTAGCTGGTGCCCGCATCCGGACTTATATTAACAATATTTTCCGTTTGATTATGGTGACAGCCGAGGGCCAGTAATGCAAACGAGGCAAAAAGTAGCTTTATTTTATTATTCATGTTCAGTTTATGTGGCATGTGGCCAAAACGCATCTTCAATATGCTTTATTTTATAATTAGCTTGTTTATCAAATAATATGGAGATGATATCAAAGCGCACATCGCCCTGGTGATTCATCAGGTAAATATATTCATCCGCGGCATTAACCAATAATTTTTGTTTACGGTCATCCACAAAATCTTCTGGTTCGCCATAACCATTGCCGGTACGCGTTTTTACCTCCACAAATATAATCACCTTGTCTTTATAGGCAATCAGGTCGACCTCGGCTTTGCCATGCGTCCAGTTTTCATCCAGTATTTCATAACCGGAATTTTCAAGAAGTGTTTTAGCAATGCTTTCGCCTTTACGGCCTAGGTCGAGGTGTTGGGCCATTACCTTACTACTACAATGCCTAAATAATCCGCAATGCTTTTTTCAACTCTTTTAAGTTGCATGTGTCGGGCTAACAATATATTTAATTCTTCTATATCATTTGTAGTTTGCATTTCCTGATGAACGTTATCGAGAAGCTTTTTAACTTTTTGGTTCTTTAAGTTGAATACGCCTCCAAGTATAGTAGCTTTCATATTTTTTGTTTCATCATTAGTTGTAATATTATGCATTAAGACCCAATTAGGACTTAAAGAATATTGTGATAACAATATTGAGATCGCTAAATCTGAAACTTTATTATCATAGAAATTGACCAAGAAAGTATCATCAGGCATAATTCCTTTTTCATATTCTTGTTTATAAACTTCCATTACTTTACTACATTCAGAGTTTTCGAATTCTACATCGTCCAATGAGGATATTATAAAAGGTCCTATATAAGTATTAGCAATTCCATCCCAATCAATTATAACATTCCCATATAATAAGAGTAAGCGTATAATTTCTCGTTCTTGATTAAAATCATCTCTTGCGTTGTCTTCAATAGGCTCATAAAGCAACGTTTCATCAACAGGCACAAACTGCCTTGGATTTGAATTTGGCTGCTGCGAATCCTTTTTGGCCTTAGCCATCCGCATTTTATTGAGCTCGGATAGCAGGGCGCGCTCATCTATCTTTAACAGATCGCTGCACTCTTTTATAAATACCGATGCTTTTATGGAATCCGGTATTTTGGCAACGCTCTCAACAATTTCCCGTATTACCTCTGCTTTTTTTATGGGGTCGTTACCCGCATCTTTAAGCAGCAGGTCAGTTTTATACAGGATGAAATCTTTCTTAGTATCTTCAATATATTTTTTGAATGCGCTGGTACCTACGCTGCGCACATAGGAATCAGGATCATGCCCATCGGGGAACAGCACTACTTTTACGTTGAGTCCTTCCTCCAAAATCATATCTAACCCCCGCAACGAGGCTTTTATACCTGCCGCATCGCCATCATATAAAATGGTGATGTTTTTGGTAAGGCGACCAATCAGCCTGATCTGTTCAACTGTTAATGAGGTGCCTGATGAAGCCACCACATTCTCGATCCCTGTCTGGTGTACCGATATAACATCGGCATAACCTTCCACCAAATAACAGTTATCCTCATCCCTGATGGCTTTCTTGGCAAAAAACAAACCATAAAGCACATTTGATTTATGGTAGATCTCCGACTCAGGCGAGTTTACGTATTTAGGTACGTTCTTATCATTTTTTAAGGTACGCCCACCAAAGGCAATCACACGCCCGGTAAAGCTATGTATCGGGAACATTACCCGGCCACGGTAACGATCATACAATGAGCCGTTATCACGCTTAACAGATAAGCCGCTTTCCTCTAAAAACTCTTGCTGATAACCTTCTTTTATGGCCTGACCAGTAAAGGCTTCCCATTGATCGGGAGAATAACCCAGCTCAAACTTGGTTATAGTATCTTTATTAAAACCACGCTCTTTAAAATAGCTAAGGCCTATATTTTTGCCTTCATCGGTCTCCAGTAAGCTTTCATGAAAAAATTTAGCGGCATAGCCCGTAACTATCATCAGGCTTTCGCGATGATTGTCGGCTTCACGGTTCTCGCTGGTATCAACAGTTTCCTCAACCTCAATACTATACTTTTTCGCCAGCCATTTGAGAGCCTCGGGATAGGTGAATTTCTCCAGTTCCATTAAAAACGTAACTGCTGAACCGCCTTTACCCGATGAAAAATCCTTAAAAATACCTTTAGCCGGCGATACCGTGAATGATGGTGTACGCTCATTTACAAATGGCGACAGGCCCACATAGTTAGCCCCACGTTTTTTTAATTGCACAAACTCCCCTATCACCTCCACAATGTCGGTGGCTTCCATAATCTTGTCAATGGTGGGTTTTGTTATCATGTGCTAAAATGCAAATGTAGGGCAAATCATCAATGGATAATTAACAAACGTTAAGATACAATTTTATTTGATTGATTACCTGCCTTTAAAAATGTTACGGCTATGCCGCCCAGCACAATTACACTGCCTATAATTTCATTGGCACCCAGTCTTTCGCTCAGTAAAAATGCAGCTAACAGGCCTGCAAATACGGTTTGGCTCAATAAGGTGATAGCCACTTTGGTCGATTCCAGGTAACGCAGCGAGTAGTTGATGGTGAGCCACCCGGTAAGCTGGCATATTAGGCCCATCCCCACAAAACAGAACCATACTTTGGGCGAATAATCAATAATATCATTCCCCATAAAGCAATTTACCAGCAACAAGAACATACTTGCACTCAGCATGCTATAAAACATAAACGTGAATACATCAATACCCGCCATAATATTTTTGGTGATCATGATGTAGATTGCGTAGAACAAACTGGCTAAAATAGCCAGTAGAATACCCGTATTCAGTTCCAGGTGTAAAATATGCTGGTACCCTACTAATATTATCATGCCTGTTATGGCAATCAGGGTGCCTACCCAAAACAATATGCCTGAGCTTTTTTTGAACAGCAGGAAGCTGAATAAGCCCACCCAAACAGGCGCCAGGTTAGCAATAAGGGTTGATACTGTAGCACTGATTTTTAACAGGGAGATATTCCAAACGGCTACATCCAAAGCAAAAACTACTCCGGCGGTTAGCGCTATAATAAGTTGCCTTTTATTAATCCTGAGTTTTTTGGCCGCAATGCAATAGGGCACCAGGCAAAGCCAGGCAACCAAAACCCTGTAGAAAGCTGCCCCCAAAGGCGATACCCCTGCAAGCTTTACAAATATTGGCGAAAACGATATACACAGGATGCCAATAACCAGGCTTAGTTTGGGATTCATATTGCTATTATTGGCGTCAAACTTAAACAAATACACATTAATTTTTCTTAATGTTTTATAGTGAAATTTTTTATTGCTTACAACCGCTATCTCATTACTAATTAACTATTTACTGGATATTTTTTTTGTATATATCATAATATCCTTAACTTTGTAGTTCCCCATATAAATTGGGGATTGCTCTATTTATATTAATGCTTAATTTTTAACTTTAAATCTAACTCTTAATCATATGAAGAAATTAAACCTGCTTGTTTCCGGCTTATTGCTGATCTCAATATCTGCCTGCACCAAAAACAATAGCGTTAGCCCTGCTACGCATAGCAAAACTAACACTACTGGGATAAATGATAAACTTAAAGACACTATTGATGTAAGAAGCCCTTTACTTAAGAAAGATACTATTGATTTGCACAATCTTAGGCTTAAGGACACTATTGACATAAAACTGAAGAGCCCTTTACTTAAAAAGGATACTATTGACTAAAAATAGTTTCGTTATAAAATATAAACCCCGGCATATCACCGGGGTTTTCTTTTTTAGTTTCGCAAATAGTTTTTCAAAGGCTTATCGGCAATAAATCAAATAATTGTATTTTTGCCGCTCAAAAGATATTTACATGAGCCAGCGGACAAAGATCAAAGCATTATTAGAGAGCGAACAAACCAATATGGAGATAACTGTAAAAGGATGGGTACGGGCTTTCCGTCAAAATCGTTTTATAGCTTTAAATGATGGCTCAACTAATAATAACTTACAAATCGTTGTAGATTTTGAAAACACCGATCCTGATCTGTTAAAAAGGATCACTTTTGGCGCTGCTATAAGTGTTACCGGCGAATTGATCCCATCTTTAGGGCAGGGTCAGAAAGTTGAAGTTGTTGCAAAGGATATTGAAATTTTAGGCGATTGTAACCCTGATGAATTCCCTTTACAGCCTAAACGCCAAACCTTAGAGTTTTTGCGCGAGAACGCCCACCTGCGTTTCCGAACCAATACCTTCGGCGCTATATTCCGTGTGCGCAATACGCTGTCATTTGCGGTGCACCAATTCTTCCAGGAGCGTGGGTTTGTTTATTTGCACACGCCTATCATCACTGCATCTGATGCGGAGGGCGCGGGCGAAACTTTCCATGTAACCAATTTCGATCTGGATAACCCGCCAAAAACAGAAACCGGCGAAATAGATTTTAAACAGGATTTCTTCGGCAGGCCTACTAACCTTACCGTTTCCGGTCAGCTGGAAGGTGAGCTTGGTGCTATGGCTTTGAGTGATATTTATACTTTCGGTCCAACTTTCCGTGCTGAAAACTCCAACACTACCCGCCACTTAGCGGAGTTTTGGATGATAGAACCCGAAGTTGCCTTTAACGACCTTGTTGATAACATGGATCTGGCTGAGGATATGCTGAAATACGTGATTAAATACGCCCTTGACAAAAACAAGGATGATATTGAATTTTTAACGCAGCGCTTAACCGAGGAAGAAAAACAAAAACCGCAAAACGAGCGATCAGAAATGACATTACTTGATAAGCTGCAGTTTTGTTTAGACAATGATTTTGAACGTCTGACCTACACCGAGGCTATCGACATACTAAAAGAATCGACCCCGAATAAAAAGAAAAAATTCGTGTACCCGGTTGAAGGCTGGGGGACCGACCTGCAATCAGAACATGAGCGTTACCTGGTAGAGAAGCACTTTAAAAAACCAGTAATACTAACCGATTACCCTAAAGCTATTAAAGCGTTTTACATGCGCCAGAATGAGCCCGATGCACAGGGCCGCGAAACTGTTCGCGCTATGGACATTTTGTTCCCCGGCATTGGCGAAATTGTAGGTGGATCGCAGCGTGAAGAGCGTTTAGATAAACTGGAGCAACGCATGGATGAAATGGGCATACCAAAAGAAGAGCTTTGGTGGTACCTGGATACAAGGCGCTTCGGCGCTTGTCCGCATGCTGGTTTTGGTTTAGGCTTTGAGCGTTTGGTACTGTTTGTAACCGGCATGGGCAATATCAGGGATGTAATACCTTTCCCAAGATATCCAAAGAACGCGGAATTTTAAGCGCTGATTTAGGATGATTTTTTGATTACGCTGATTTTTGTGTCATTGCGAGGAGGAACGACGCGGCAACCTCGTCGCGTTCAATATGCAAGCGACGAGGTTGCCACGCTATCGCTCGCAATGACATACATTATATAACCATTATGCCAACAATAGAGTTGATCACCGAGATAAATGCTCCTGTTGAAACGGTTTTCAACCTCTCGCGCAGTATTGATCTGCATATGGAATCAACCAAACAAACCGGCGAACGTGCTATTGCAGGGCGCACCAGCGGATTGATCGGCTTGAATGAAAACGTTACCTGGCGGGCAAGGCACTTTGGCATATGGCAAAATTTAACTTCAAAAATTACCGTATTTGATTTCCCTTTCCTTTTTGTTGACGAAATGGTTAGCGGAGCATTCAAAAGCTTTACCCATGAGCATCATTTTACTGTGGTTGATGACAAGCATACGGTAATGAGGGATGTATTTATGTTTGAGTCACCATTAGGCATATTGGGTAAGCTGGTTAACCGGCTGGTATTGAAAAGGTATATGACCAGGTTCTTAACAGAAAGAAACAGAGTGATTAAAGCTGCTGCTGAAACACCGTAAATAGTCGCCGCCGTGTTGAACTTGTTTCAAAACCGTACCCACTATGTCATTGCGAGGAGGAACGACGAAGCAACCTCGTCGCTTGCATATTGAACGCGACGAGGTTGCCACGCTATCGCTCGCAATGACATGTTTTTTGTGTTTTACGCGCAATGACGTTTGGAGAAAACACTACGGCGTAAAATCCTTTTGCACAATCAAAAAACTTGCCCGCTCTGTCTTATGAAACGGAATATCCCAATTGCCCTGGTAGGTTATTTTAGTGGGCAATAGCTCGCCATTAAACCTGTTTAGTTCCATATTCATCTGCACATCAAAATCAATAAACATATTGTGGAAACTGAGGTTAACATAGCGACCCAATATCTGGAATGTGCGGGTATCAAAAATAGTGGTGAGTTCTTTTATCACTACATCATTATCCTGCGTGCTTGATTTTTGGATCACCTTAAAACGATAAACGGGTATACTATCCAAATACTTACCGCGGGCAAACTGATAATCGTAATACTGCCGCATATCCGGTGAAAAGATCTCTGTTTTATTGCTGATGAAAGGAATACCATCAACCCGGTGACCGGGTGCGAATATGAGGGTTTTAAGCTTGTCTTTATACGATTGATCCTTACCGCCATTGGTACTTTTAGCTCCTAACGGACTACTATTACCATTGCTGTTGTAGGCATTGGTAAAAATGTAATCAAACATATTTACGGTATACAACTGGTATTTGCCATCCTTTTTGTACATATTGCCGCTATCGCGTTTAGCCAGATATTCAACTTTATGACTGCCGTTGGCATAGGTGCGTTTTATTTTACGGTATATTTTACCGTCAATTTTATTGTGCTTGTCGTAGGTGTAGATATAATTTTCTGCAATAAATGAGGCATGTTTCATATTGCGAAAAGCCTGGTAAAAGCTGGTATCGTTTAATACGACATCAATAAAATCCTGCACATTCAGTTTATGCGAATGGATATTAATTGGCGAATCAATAACAATAGTGCGGATGGTATCCGGATTGAAACGCTTTACCTGTGCTTTTGAGATGAAAGCGAAAAGGAGAAAGATGAAAGCTAATAAAACGCATTTGTTCATAGATATTTTATCTAACACCCCTGTCATCCCGAACTTGTTTCGGGATCTCACAAGCCATATAGCCAACATGTTGTACACTTTGCATGTGGGGTGCTGAAACAAGTTCAGCATGACATATTGATTAAATTCGTTACTTTAATTCCCCAATTGTTTAATAGCCAGGTAAGCCATTAAACCGGTGCTTAGTTCCAATGCAGATTCCTCTACATCAAAGGTTGGTGTATGCACTGATGATATAATGCCACGACTTTCATTACGCGTACCTAAACGGTAAAAGCATGAATCAGCTTTTTGCGAATAAAATGCAAAATCTTCGGCGGCCATCCATATATCAAGGTCGAGTACATTTTCTTTGCCTAAATAATCTTCGGCATGGCCACGGGTTGATGCGGTTAGTTTTTCTTCGTTCACCAAAAAAGGATAGCCCTTCATAATGTTGAAATCGCAGCTGCCGCCCATGGCTTCTGCAATGCCTTCCGCCATTTTTTTCATGCGGATGTGGGCATCTGCGCGCCATTTTTCATCCATGGTGCGGAAGGTACCTTCCAAATAAACCTCGTTAGGTATAACATTGGTAGCGCCATTGGCAATCACTTTACCAAACGATAATACCGATGGATTTTTAGGATCGGCAAAACGGCTTATTACCTGTTGCAGGGCCGTTAATATATGCGCGGTAATAATTACCGGGTCGATATTTTGCTGGGGTTGCGCAGCATGGCCGCCCTTACCTTTTACAGTCACATACAGCTCATCAGCCGATGCCATATATTTTCCAGCGCGGAAACCTACTTTACCGGCATCAATTAAAGGCATTACGTGCTGCCCTATTACCGCCTGCGGTTTAGGATTCTCCAACACGCCTTCTTTTATCATGAGGCTGGCACCGCCGGGCAATTTTTCCTCAGCTGGCTGAAAGATCAGTTTTATAATACCGCCAAATTCGCTTTTTA
This sequence comes from Mucilaginibacter mallensis, assembly GCF_900105165.1. NCBI lineage: Bacteria > Pseudomonadati > Bacteroidota > Sphingobacteriia > Sphingobacteriales > Sphingobacteriaceae > Mucilaginibacter > Mucilaginibacter mallensis. The sequence continues at coordinate 491,207 of NZ_LT629740.1, read as the reverse complement.
AACTGGTTAGGATTTTTGCCGTACCCAGTAATGATGAGGTATGCACATCATGGCCACAGGCATGCATTACGCCGCTGTTTTTTGAGCGGTATGGCACATCATTAGCCTCAAGTATAGGTAGCGCATCCATATCGGCACGCAGGGCTACAACGTTGTTTGATGGCTTATCTCCTTTTATAAGGGCTACCAAACCGGTATCGGCCATTTTGTGGTACTCAAGGCCTAGTTCTTCCAGTTTTCTTGCTACAAAGGCAGATGTTTCTACTTCGTGAAATGAAAGTTCGGGATGGGAGTGTAAATGACGGCGGTTGGCTACAACACCACTAAATATATTGCCGGATAGTTCCCTTATCTTGTCCTGGATCATTCTGTATCAAGTTTTGGAAGATTGATCTTCTCTTGTGTAATAAAAAGGCCGCCAAACAACGGCTTTAAGTCCTGCATCACTTTCTCAGCCTCAAGCCTCGACCTGTAATCACCAACGCGTACCTTAAAATTAGGAGCGCGGTAGCTTAGATAAGTTGCTAAGTCAGGATATTTAGCCTTAAGTTTTGCCTGCGCATCATAAGCAGCCTGGCGGTCGGAGCCACTGAATATTTGTATACGGTAACCATCGGATGAGGCAGGCGCGATATTCTTTCCTTTATCGCCTACCACATAGTCCTGCACCAGCGAATCAACTTTGGGGTCTTTCACTACTTCTACCTTGCCCTTTTCCTGCGCAAACAGTAACGAGGGCAATAGCATTAACCCAAAAAGCACACAGCACCTTACCGGTGCTGCTGCTATAGTTTTATAAAAAGATGACCCATCTTTCATCCCTTGTAGTAATTACGCCAGGCCCTGACCGTGGCAGTTTTTAAACTTTTTACCGCTTCCGCAAGGGCAGGCATCATTACGCCCTACTTTTTGCTCAACGCGTACCGGGGTAGCTTTTTGTGGCTCACGGGTATCATCAAGCATAGGTATACCCGTGCCCTGGCTAACTAACTCAGGTTTTGAGGTACGCATTTTTTTCATATCCGTGCGTGGCTGCGGTTTAGCTTCGCGAACATCTTCCGCCTGCTGCTGAACCGGTATACCGCCTCTGAACAGGAAGCTCACCATCTCTTTATTAACAGCGGCAAGCATATTTCTGAACAACTCAAAAGCCTCAAACTTATAAACCAATAAAGGGTCCTTTTGTTCGTAAACCGCATTTTGTACAGATTGCTTTAACTCATCCATCTCATGCAGGTGTTCTTTCCATGCATCATCTATCTGCGAAAGCGCTACCATTTTTTCAAATGATTTAAACACTTCCAAACCATGGTTCTGGATAGCTTTTTTAAGCGGAACAGCTATTTGAATACCATGTATACCATCAGTAAATGGCACCATAATATTTTCCACATACTCGCCGCGGGTATCATAAACATCCTTTAGTACAGGGTATGCCTGATTAGCGATAGCCTCAGCCTTACGCTTGTAGAATGCCATTACGTCAGCAAAAGTTTTTTCAGTAAGATTAGCAACAGACATATGACCGAATTCATCTTCAGTAGTCTCAATATCCACAGAGAATAAACGGATCACTTCAAGCTGGAAACCTTCGTAATTATTTTGCTCCTTAAATTCTATAACAATGTCTTCAACAACATCATAAATAGTATTGCTCAGGTCAACATCCAAACGTTCGCCAAACAGGGCATTTTTACGTTTTGAGTAGATAACCGTACGTTGTGAGTTCATCACATCATCATACTCCAGCAAGCGTTTACGTATGCCAAAGTTATTTTCTTCCACTTTCTTTTGCGCGCGCTCAATTGATTTTGAGATCATAGAGTGCTGTATCACTTCGCCCTCTTCAACACCCATACGTACCATCATACTTGATATACGCTCTGAGCCGAACAAACGCATCAGGTTATCCTCTAAGGATACGAAGAACTGGCTTGATCCCGGATCGCCCTGGCGACCAGCACGACCACGCAACTGCCTGTCAACACGGCGCGACTCATGCCTTTCGGTACCCACAATGGCTAAACCACCGGCGTCCTTAACATTTGGCCCTAATTTTATATCCGTACCACGACCAGCCATGTTGGTAGCAATGGTCACCGTGCTCGTTTTACCAGCTTCAGCCACAATATCGGCCTCTTTCTGGTGCATTTTGGCGTTCAGTACGTTATGTTTTATGCCGCGCAGCTTAAGCATACGGCTCAATAATTCAGAAATTTCAACCGATGTTGTACCTACCAGTACCGGGCGGCCAGCTGTTGTTAATTTAACGATCTCGTCAGCTACCGCGTTGTATTTTTCACGTACGGTACGGTAAACCAGGTCCTGCATATCTGAACGGCTGGTTGGTGTGTTGGTTGGTATTTCAACCACATCCAGTTTGTAGATCTGCCAAAACTCACCTGCTTCGGTAACGGCAGTACCCGTCATACCGCAAAGCTTATGGTACATACGGAAGTAGTTTTGCAGTGTAATGGTAGCAAATGTTTGTGTGGCGTCTTCTACCTTAACATTTTCCTTTGCCTCTATTGCCTGGTGTAAACCGTCTGAGTAACGGCGGCCATCCAGTACGCGGCCCGTTTGCTCATCAACAATCTTCACCTTGCCTTCGTCAAGGATATATTCGGTATCCTTTTCAAATAGCGTGTATGCTTTTAATAATTGGTTAACAGAGTGGATACGTTCTGATTTTATAGAAAAATCACGCATCAGCTCATCTTTCCTTGTAATCTTTTCTTCGGCAGGCATAGTACCTTTTTCAATGTCGGCTATCTCGGTACCTACATCGGGCATTATAAAAAAGTGCGGGTCTTCGCCTGATGCAGTGATCAGTTCGATGCCTTTTTCTGCCAGTTCAACCTGGTTGTTTTTTTCGTCGATTATAAAGAACAGCTCGGCATCAACCTTATGCATTTCCTTGTTTTGGTCCTGCATGTAATAACCCTCGGTTTTAAGTAAAAGCTGCCTGTTGCCGCCTTCGCTTAAATATTTAATTAAGGCTTTGCTTTTAGGTAACCCCCTGTAAGCACGCAATAAAGCCAAACCACCTTCATCGGGGCCGCTTTTGCCTTCAGCTATTAATTTTTTAGCTTCGTTTAATACCGTATTAACATATGATTTTTGTGCATTTACCAAACGTTCTATACGTGGTTTCAGGTCATAAAACTCATGCTCATCGCCGCGTGGTATAGGGCCTGATATAATTAATGGTGTACGTGCATCGTCAATCAACACGGAGTCAACCTCATCCACCATGGCATAATGCAGCTTGCGTTGTACCAATTCTTCAGGACTGCGTGTCATATTGTCACGCAGGTAATCAAAACCAAATTCGTTATTGGTACCAAAAGTAATATCGGCCAGATATGCTAAACGGCGCTCTTCGGAGTTTGGCTCATGTTTATCGATACAATCAACAGATAAGCCGTGGAACTCATACAAAGGCCCCATCCACTCAGAGTCACGACGGGCCAGGTAATCATTCACAGTAACTATGTGTACACCCTGCCCTGCCAAAGCATTTAAATAAGCAGGCAATGTAGCTACCAGCGTTTTACCTTCACCTGTGGCCATTTCGGCAATTTTACCCTGGTGTAATACTATACCGCCAATCAGCTGTACATCGTAGTGTACCATATCCCAGGTAACTTCATTACCAGCAGCTAACCAGGTACTACTGTGTATAGCTTTGTCATCTTTTATAATAACATTGTTCTTTTTGGCAGCCAGTTCACGGTCAAACTGTGTGGCAGTAACCTCGATGGATTTATTTTCCTTTAGGCGGCGGGCTGTTTCTTTAACCACAGCAAAAGCTTCAGGCAATATATTCATCAATATATCTTCCAGTTCTTTATTACGGTCTTTCTCCAGCTTATCCAGTTGGGTATACAGCTCTACTTTTTCGGCTACATCCATGTCCAGTTCATTCTCTGTCCTGTCTTTAATAGCCTGTATTTCAGCATCAATACCAGCAAGCCCAACCTTAATTGTTTCTTTAAAATCTATGGTTTTAGCCCTGAGCTCATCATTGCTTATATTATCGAGTTTAGCAAATTCGGCCTTTACTTTTTCAACTAAAGGCAATATGCTTTTTACATCCCGTTCTGATTTGCTTCCAAAAAGCTTACTAATAAAATCTAACATATTAATTTGATATAATCATCCCAACTCAACAATTGCGCCATAGCAAATTATAAAGCCATAATGACAGGCAAATGTAAGAAATTAGTATTGATTTAGATGTGCAAAACGATTGTTTGATGTGCAGATATGCAAATGTGCGGATGTGCAGATAACTTCAACCGTGGATATGCAGATGCGCGGATGATTTGGGAATCAATATTAAGTTACGCTTCATTTGCACATCCGCACATTTGCATATCTGCACATTAAAAAGACTTCATCCGCACATTTGCACATCATAAAAAACCTATCTTTGCCCCCATGAACATCCTGATCTTAGGTTCGGGCGGAAGGGAAAGCGCCTTTGCCTGGAAACTATCACAAAGTAAAAAATGCGGGCAGCTTTTTATAGCGCCCGGTAATGCCGGCACCGGCCAGTATGGAACTAATGTAAACATAGCCGTTACTGATTTTGAAGGCATTAAACAATTGGTTTTGGAGAAAGGCATTAACCTGGTATTGGTTGGCCCTGAAGAACCATTGGTTAAAGGCGTGCATGATTTTTTCCTGGCGGATGAGCAGTTGAAAGGCATCCCGGTTATTGGTCCGCAGGCCGAAGGTGCGCAACTGGAAGGCAGCAAAGATTTCTCCAAACAATTTATGGAGCGCCATAACATCCCGGCAGCGGCATCAAAAACATTTACCCGCGAAACTTTGCAGGAAGGTTTCGACTACCTGCCAACAATAGGCCTGCCCATTGTTTTAAAAGCTGACGGACTTGCAGCTGGCAAAGGCGTACTGATATGCCTTACCGTGCAGGAAGCCCAGGAAGAATTAATTGAAATGCTTACCAATGCCAAATTTGGCGCAGCCAGCGCAAAGGTTGTGGTTGAGCAATTTTTACAGGGTATTGAGCTATCGGTTTTTGTGCTTACCGATGGCAATAACTATAAAATACTGCCATCAGCAAAAGATTATAAACGCATTGGTGAAGGAGACACCGGCTTAAATACCGGCGGCATGGGTTCGGTTTCACCTGTTCCGTTTGCGGATGAAGTGTTTTTGAAGAAGATAGAGGACCGTATTATCATCCCAACTATTGAAGGACTGAAAAGCGAGAACATCCCTTATAAAGGTTTTATTTTTATAGGGCTGATGAACTGCGATGGCGACCCTTACATGATAGAATACAATTGCCGCATGGGCGACCCGGAAACGGAAAGCGTATTGCCACGTATAGAATCAGACTTTGTTGAATTATTATCAGGCGTAGCCGAAGGTAATTTGAACGAGAAGGAGCTCATCATATCCAGCAAAGTAGCTGCTACCGTAATGATGGTTGCAGGCGGATACCCCGGCACTTATGTAAAAGACAGGGTGATGACAGGTATGGAAAATATCCGCGATTCCTATGTTTTCCATGCAGGTACTTATACCGATGGGAATGAGATAAAAACTTCAGGCGGCAGGGTAATAGCTATTACCTCGTTGCAGGATGATATGTTCACCGCGTTGCAACAAGCAACTGCTGATGCCAGCCGTATTTATTACGATGGTATGTATTTCAGGAAAGATATCGGGTTTGATTTGTTGTAGGTAAGTCCGAAAGACGGAAAGTCCGTAAGTCTGGAAGTAGCTGCACTTATCATTTATAGAAAAACGAAAGTCCGAAAGTTTAAGCGCGTTAAGCTCTTACTTTCGGACTTTCTGTCTTTTCAGACTTTCGGACTAATCTTCTTTCTTTCCGACTTTCGGACTTCCCGACTTTCGGACTAATAAAAACTAAATCTTCCCGAATAGCTCCGCTAATTTCTTCTCTAAATCATCACCAAAAAGATCTTTGGCTATGATCTTTCCGCTTGGGTCTATCAGCAGGTTTTGGGGAATGGCTTGTATGCCGTATAATTTGGCTGCATCATTATCCCAGAATTTAAGATCGGATACATGGTTCCAGGTTAACCCATCGTGATTAATGGCTTTGATCCATGCATCTCTTTTACCCGGCCTATCCAACGATACGCCCAATATGGTAAAGTTTTTGCCTTTATAGTTATTGAATGCCTTTACCACGTTAGGGTTTTCGGCACGGCAAGGACCGCACCATGATGCCCAAAAATCAACCAGCACATATTTACCTTTGAATGATGACAGACTGATCATTTTACCATTGGTATCAGCCTGGGCAAAGTCAGGAGCCATTGCGCCAACTGCTACCGCTTTTAGCGTGTTTAAATAAGTTTGGTATTTTACACCGGCCGCGCTTTTTTGCAACGATGGTGATAATTTTGAGAACACCGGCTGCAATTCATTCGGATCAGGATATGGGCCGCCCATACCTCTTAATGCTTGCAGGCTCATGTATGAATCAGGGTTTGCCGCGATGAACTGTTTATTCAGCTCCTTTGATTGTACGCCTATCACGCTATCTTTTTTATCGATATAGTCGCCAAATTCCTTGGTTTCCCTTTTCTCTTTTGGTGCAGCATAATACTCCGCGGTTAATGCATCTTCCGCATCGGTAGCAGGTTTTACAAATGTTTTATAACGTACATTATCCTCGTTTACCTTTGTGCCGGTAACTGTAGCGTGTGATAATGAATCGGCGCTGTTAATTGTGGTTGTACCATTAACCAGGAACACAGAAACGACATCCTGTTTTGATTTCCTGTCGATATTCATAATCCCGATACCTTTATAATCCAGCAGCAATGTAGCCTGGCTTATATCTTTTACTTCGCCACTGAACTGGAATGCGCCATTTTTTATCGCAGTCGAATCCGACATACGTTTGCCATCGGCACTATAAGTTAAGAATATTTTTGAAGGTGGGTTAACTGAGCCAACCTTGCCCTTTATCACATATTTTTCCTGTGCAAACAGCACAGCCGGTGATGCCACCAGCATGAATAGAATTAGTTTTTTCATTGTTATTGTTTATTATCTATTAAATAAGGTCAGCCATAAAAGTAGGAAAAAGAGTCAAGATTTAAGAATCAAGAGTCAGGATAGCGTCAGGAATTGAGAAAGAATCAAGATTCAATAGCCAGGAATCAAGATGAAGGGCCATAATATAAAAAGCAAAGAGTCAAAAATCAGGATCAGAAACGTTGGTATACTCTTCTTATCCTGATTCCTGGCTCTTAAATCTTGATTCTTAAAACCTACTTGCCGAATATCGCTGACAGTTTATTGTCAAGATCTGCACCACGCAGGTCCTTGGCGATGATCTTTCCTGTTGGGTCGAGCAGGAAATTATGCGGGATGGATTGTACTGCATACAGAACCGCCACCTGGTTGCTCCAGGCGTTAAGATCTGATACCTGTGTCCATGCCAAGCCATCATTTTTGATAGCGGCTACCCAATCGGCTTTACCATTTGATTTATCAAGCGATACGCCTATGATGGTGAAGTTTTTTGTTTTGAATTTATTGTAGGCCTTTACCACGTTCGGGTTTTCCTGGCGGCAAGGGCCGCACCATGACGCCCAAAAATCTATCAGTACATATTTACCTCTAAAAGATGATAAAGTAACCGGCTTACCATCAGGATCGCTCTGCGTAAAATCAGGCGCTATTGAACCTAAGGCAGTAGATTTTAAACCATCAATCCCTTTTCTGATCACCTTACCCTGCTCTGTATCTTTTAAGTTTTGCGACAATGAGTTATATAGATCATTCAATACTAAATAATCAGGCGATGGGCCTAAAGAGCTCAGTACGATCAGGCTGAAATAATTATCAGGATTGCTTTTTATGAATTTTTCGAAGATAGCGGTTTGCTCGTCGGCCAACGCTTTGTGCTTGGCGTCTTCGGCAGTTTGGTATGCTTCGGTGTTTTGTTGCGCCGCAGGGGTTGCGCTTTCTTCGGTTTTAATTGCTTTTGCTTTAGTGATAACAGGCGTTAAATCCACCATTAATCTTTTATAAGCATCATTAACTGCTGAGCCGGTGATCTGCGCTTTCCCAATGGAATCGGTTGTACTCACTACTGCCATTGTGCCTTTTTCAACATAAAAGCTTAAGCCATCAAGCGATTTTTCATCCAGGTATGCTGAACCAAGGCCTTTATGGTCTATAACCAATAAAGCCTGACTTGGGTCCATTACCTGACCGGAAAACTTGAAACTGCCTTGTACAATTTCAGATGAGTCGATTATCTTATTGGCGCCTAACTGGTAAAACAGGTAAGCACGCACAGGTGCATTTAAACTGCCAACTTTACCCTGGATGGTAAATGTTGAAACTGTAGGAGATGTTGTTTGCGCAAAGGCCAGTGACGGCAACAATGCTATAATAAAAACGAATATTTTTTTCATAAACACAATAATACTAACAAAGGTAACGTAAAAATGCGCTCAGAATTATTCTATCAGATGAGTTTTTGGTAAGTACGCCACCAAAGATCAGGCATTTCGCCGGAAACAGCGGTCTTGTAATCATTATATTGACAAGGCACTAAATGGAAACGCTCGTTAATAGAGCCAGTGTTTGGGTAAGGCACCTGCATCCACCAGCGGTCTGATTTTTTGCTTTTTACAAACACCACTTCATGCTCATCGTGCTTTAAACTGGTTTTATAAATCAGGTATTGCGATTTCGGGTTGAGCGGGAAATCTTTTTTACGGTTATAAAAACCATCAATAAAATACCATATCATTTGCGCTACCAGCGTAGCAGTTTGGCCGTTACTATCATAAGCCGGGCTAAACTCGTAAAAGCCTATGGAAGTTAGCTTATCATTAAAACCTGCGTAGCGGCAAAGCTGGCATGCTTCCTCAGCATAAAAGCCATTTGGGGTAGCATTAGCACTGCCCATCGCATCAGACGAGCGGATGGCATTTACATCAAAACTGATCATGCTCGCGTTGCGGATAATGGGTTCAGCAACGGCTATATTGCCGCTTAGTGCGCCTAAACGATGTGCATCGAAAAACAATTTTTCCATCACCCGCAAACCTGCCTGACTAATAAAATAAGTCTGGTAACCCAGGTTACTAAAGTTGAACAGGAAATTAGGCTCGTGCAAAAATATTTTGCTCAGGTATGATTGCGATGTGGTTTCGATGGTATCGCCAAAGGCATCATCATCCAGGTCGAAATGCGAATCGATAACTACCAGGTCAACTCTTTGCTCCAGGTTTTCATAACCCATGTATTGGGCATAGGTAAGATCCTGCCCACCACCTATGATGATGGGGATGATATCTTTTTTAACCAGTTCCTCAACCACCGTTTTTAGGGCGAAGTAAGTGTCAGTTATAGTAGCACCAGGTTTTATATTGCCAAAATCAACAATTTTGGTGTTGTAATTCCCCTCGTTAAGCAGGTAAAGTTTTTCGCGTACATAATCGGGTGCCAGCGCACAGCCGGAGTTATCCACGGCATTACGATCCTCCATTACCCCAATAATGGCGATATCTATTTTTTGCTCCTGGTCAAGGGAATCAGCAGCATATTGTTCTATCCTGTCGCCCATATGACTGGCATAATAACCGTTTTTAGGTGTTATAGTTTTAAGATCAACCGGGGTAAAAAAATCAGATAAAGACATGTTTTATAATATGCGGATGTGCAAATATGCAGATTGTTTTGATATGCATATGTGCGCTGTGCAAAATATGCAGTTTTTTTAATGCGGACGTCACAAATGTGCGTTTGCCCCATTTAATATTTACTCTATGCCCGGAAAGCTATTGGCGTAAAGGAAGTTTGCTTTTTGAAATATTTAGAGAAATGCGCCAGGTCATCATAACCTAATGCATAGGCTATCTCGCTTATGCTCCAGTGTGTTTGTTTCAGTAATATTTTGGCTTCCTGTATGATCCTGCTGCCGATCATTTCGGATGTTGTGTTGCCGGTAACTTCCTTTAAAACCTTATTAAGGTGATTTACATGCACAGCCAGGCGGTCGGCATAATCTTTAGCGGTACGCAGTGAAAGTGACTGACGGGGTGACTCCAGCGGGAACTGTCGCTCCAGTAATTCGATGAACAATGATGAGATGCGTTCCGAAGCATTCTGCGAAGCACTCAGTGTCGACATAGGCTGTAGCTTTTGCCCGTAGTGTATAAGTTCCATAACGAGGGTGCGCAGCAGGTCAAATTTATATTGGTAATCAGTGCCCAGCTCTTTGAGCATCTTCCGGAAGATATATTCTATTTCCTTTACCTCTGTTTCAGAAAGTTGGAACACGGGCAGTTGGCCTGGTTGAAAAATAGGCAACTCATCCAGCCCCAAACCTGTTTTGCCCGGCGAAAGGAAATCGGCGGTAAAAATGCAGAACATACCGGTTTGATTACTATCGGCGGGCAGCCAGTGATAAGGGATCTTGGGTGTTGCAAACAGCAGGGCATTTTCCTGCACATCAATCACTTTATCGGCATACTCGGCGCGGCTTTTACCTCGTAGCCAGCTGATCTTGTAATAAGCGCGCCTGCTATATGGCATAATACGGTCACCTGTTTTTTTGTCGAACAGCTTCTCACTTTCAAACACATTAAAATGACCTATGTCACGGGCGATCCCTTCAGGCTGCGGAGCTCCGTTCCTTTGGTAAAAATCGTCAAGTGAAGTATTGATGATCATTTTTGTGTTTGATAATCTATAATACAAAGATGAGAATATTACCAGTCAATAGTTTGCAACAATCAATCCGTTATTTGTACATTTCAAACTATATGCAAAAATAGGCATCGCTGATAATTCGTATTTGCACATACGCCTATCAATATGCACATTTGCACATACGCATAGCTGCACATAAATAATGATACTGGTTACAGGCGCAACAGGTTTTTTAGGTTCGGAACTGGCCAGGCAACTGGTGCAGCAGGGCAATACTATCCGCTGTACCAAACGCGGCAGCTCGGTAATACCCAAAATACTCATCCCTTACCAGCAACAGATAGAATGGGTTGATGCCGATATGCTCAACATATTTGCCTTGGAAGATGTGCTTGATGGCGTTACCCAGGTTTACCATTGCGCGGCATGGGTATCATTAAGGCAGGCCGATAAACAACCCATGATCCGTACCAATGTTATGGGCACTGCTAACCTGGTTAATTTATGTACGCAGTTTGGTATAAGATTATTGCACGTAAGCTCCATTGCCGCCATTGGCACCGCCTTACCTGGCGAAATGATAAGTGAAAATAACCACCTTGAAGAAACCGCCGAAAACGACGGGTATGCCATATCAAAGCTGGAAAGCGAGATGGAAGTATGGCGTGGTATTGCCGAAGGATTGAACGCGGTAATTGTAAACCCATCATTAATACTGGGTGCAAGCTCAGGTACAAATGGCACAGGTCAATTATTTGAGACCGTGCGCAAGGGCCTAAAATTTTATACCGCCGGCACAGGAGGTTTTGTTGATGTAGAGGATGTAGCCAAATGCATGATCCTGCTCATGAACAGCGACATACAAGCCGAACGCTATATTATCAACGCTGAAAACCTGACTTATAAAGAAGTAGTTACCGATATAGCCAACCATTTTGGCCTAAAACCACCTGCAACCCTTGCTACACCGTTTATGATGGGCCTGGCCTGGCGAGGATCGGCTGTTGTAGCGGCCTTAACCGGCAAAGCTCCCGCAATTGATAAAGTTTCGGCCCAAACGGCATCGCAAACACGGGTTTATGATAACTCGAAGATTAAGAAAGCGATAGGAATTGAGTTTAAGAGTATTAATAAAACGGTGAAGGAAGTTTGTGAGGCGTTGGCCGAGGTCATTAGTTAATGCTTTATCTTCGATAAGGGAGGGGGGCATACTGAGCATGGTCGAAGTATGCGGGCAAGGCCTCTGCACTTACCCTTCGACTAGGCGCTCAGGGTGACACCCACCACGCGTTATTCTTATATCTCAACAAACCATACCAACTTAATCAACTAATCGTCCAAAAAATCATCCAAAATTTGCACATTTGCACATCCGCATATTTGCACACTAAAGCTTATATCTGCACATCAAATAATGGATCAATATTTTATTATAGACTTCGACAGCACATTTACGCAGGTTGAAGCGCTGGACGAACTTGCCCGCATCTCCCTTAAAAATCACCCTGACCGGGAAAAAATATACGAACAGATTGAAGAACTAACCAACGCCTCGATGGAGGGCCGGTTATCATTCACGCAAAGTCTGGAGGCGCGTGTTAAATTATTGCAGGCTAACCGTGAGCATTTAAAACAGCTCATCACTCATCTAAAAAAGAAAGTATCTACCTCTTTTTCACGTAATACTATCTTTTTTAAGAATCACCAGGATGAGGTATTGATCGTATCAGGCGGCTTTAAGGAGTTTATTACACCGGTTGTTACCGAGTACCATATTAAAAAGGAAAACATCTACGCCAACACCTTTGTGTTTGATGATGAGGGGAATATTATCGGCTACGACCGTAAAAACCCATTATCGCAGGAAGGTGGCAAAGTAAAGCTATTGAAAGAGCTAAACCTGCCTGGCGAAATATTTGGCATTGGCGATGGTTATTCTGATTTCCAATTAAAGGAATCGGGTATGATAAAAAAATTCTTTGCCTTTACCGAGAATATCGAGCGGAAATCTGTAGCGGAAAAAGCCGACCATATTACCCCAAGCTTTGATGAGTTCTTATACATCAACAAACTGCCGAGAGCTATATCGTACCCCAAAAACCGCATAAAATGTTTGGTGGTGGGTAATGTTGATGAGGATGCCCTGGCGCAGATGCAAAAGGAAGGTTACAACATTCGCCAGCGTGAAAGTATCGAAGACAAATATTTAGAGGAAGCCGGTATCTTATTTTGCGATGAGGAAAATCAACCAACGCCCGAGCAATTACAAAATGCTGGAAGGCTAAAAGCGATAGGTATCTTTGGTAAAATAAGCAGCCGCAAGCTGGGTGAAATAGCCTGTGAAAATGGCATTATCATTTTTGATGATCCTAAGCATAACCCACGTAATGATGATTTTATCCCCAAAAGGGTAATGGCATTTATGAACGAGGGTAAAACACATACCAGTTGTAATTTCCCTGATCTGCAGCCGCCGCGCATTAATAACGCGCATAGGTTGATCCACATTCACAAAAATGTACCGGGTATACTGGCTAAGATAAATGATGTATTCGCCCGCCATAACATTAATATAGTAGGCGAGTTTTTGGTTACCAACCCACAAATAGGCTACGTAATTACCGACGTTAATACCGGTTATGACACCCAGGTATTGAACGAGCTTAAAGCGATTGAGCAGACAATTAAGTTTAGATTGCTTTATTAAGAGAAGTCCGAAAGACAGTAAAAGCAAAAAGTCCGGAAGTAAAAAAGCTTTACTTCCGGACTTTTTGCTTTTCATCTTTCGGACTTTACTGACTTTCCGACTTCCGGACTAAAGACTACTCTTTCGACGGCACTACCAGTACCGGAATTTCCGAGTGGCGCACCACATATTCGGCAATGCTGCCCATCAGCAGGCGGTCGAGACCAGTACGGCGATGGGTGCCGATGATGATCAGGTCGGCTTTAAACTCGTGGCTACAATTGATAATACCTTCGCCGGTTGAGCCGAATTCATTAAAATGAGTAACCTGCAATGTGCCACCATACTTTTTAACAATACGCTCCATTAAATTTTCGGCTATCTCATCCTGCACCTTTAAAAGTTCAAGATTATCGGGTCCACTAAGAGCCTGCATTGAAGTGCCCAATATTTCATCGGCCCCGGTATTGGTCATAGCTAAAGATACGGGTTCGGTCATATGTACCAATCCTACGTGAGTATTCAGTGTTTCAGCCAGATTAAAACCATATTTCGCGGCATGTTCGGCATATGCGCTGTCATCAATGCCTATTAGTATTTTCTTTATCATAAAATTATAAAGGTTTGGTGTGTATAATGTATAACAATTTAAGCGACAGATGTTTTGCAGTGTTATAAGTTTATGGGTTACTTATTATCAGCAATAGGTATTAATACTAAACCTATTATGACTCGTATTGCAAAAGTGCTTTTTTATACACTAATAGTTATTTTAGTGACTGCATTAATAAGAATTAAACCGGCAACAGAATATATTGGTTTTTATGCAGGTGAGTGCATAGGGGCATGTAATATTAGCTACGAGATCACGGCTGATAAGCTTACAATCGATGAAGTTTCAAATGACTCGGTACCGAGCAGACATCATGTAATAAAAGGCAACTTTGATTCACTCAGATTTAGGGTTCCATTGCTGATATTATCACAAATTACCGGCAGGTTTGGCTGTCCGGATTGTTCCGATGGCGGCGCATCAACCTTAGGGTTTAGACTATTAGGCATGACGTTTAATTATGCTTTTGACAGGGACAAGAAGCCATGGTATTTTCGTGATGCACATGATATTATAAGAGACAGATTGAATAAAATACAGAAGATAGATTCAGCATATCATAAATAACAAATCTTCCTACATTTGCTTATGCCGTTTACACCCGAAATTGAACAACGCCTAACACAGCTGCAGGAAAAATATGAGGCCATGGGCCAGGATATGCCTGCCTATCTGGATGGTTTGCTGTATGCCGATTTTTTAACTTACTGGGATTATATTCACCTGGATACTTTACTGAGCCTGCAAAGCCCTAAAACACCCTTCCCGGATGAGGAGATCTTTATCATTTATCACCAGATAACAGAGCTGTATTTTAAACTGGCACTGCACGAGTGTAAACAGATAGCAGAAGCGCAACATTTAACAACCGACTTTTTTACCGCCCGCATAAGGCGCATTAACCGTTATTTTGAAGCGCTCACCCATTCGTTCGAGATCATGGTTGATGGGATGGAAAAAGAGCAGTTCCTTAAATTCCGGATGTCGTTATTACCGGCAAGCGGTTTTCAATCGGGGCAATACCGGATGATAGAGATCCATGCTACTGATTTCATTAACCTGGTGGCAAAAGATAAACGGGCTGAGTTAAGCACGGCTACCATTGAGGACCAGTTTGAGCATTTGTATTGGAAATCGGGCGCCACGGAACTGGCAACAGGCAAAAAAACGCTGACACTTAAACAATTCGAGAAGAAATATTCCAAAACTTTTATTGAACTGGGCACTGCAAATGTTAATACCAATTTTAATGCGCTGCTACAGCAATTTAAATACAAGGGAGAAAGCACGCCGCAACTGGAGGACGAACTAAGGCGCCTGGATAGCAATGTAAACGTAAACTGGCCCCTATCGCACTATAAATCCGCCGTGCGTTATCTTAACCGCGAACCCGAGGATATTAAAGCAACCGGCGGCACCAACTGGCAAAAATACCTTCCTCCGCGTTTTCAGAAACGCATCTTTTTCCCAAGCTTATGGACCGCCGAGCAGGAAGAGAGCTGGGGTAAGAGTTGGGTTGAGCAGGTGCTAAGGGATTTATAGAATTGCAAAATATGGCAGACAATCAATATTTTACAAGAATAAAACGGCACTTTATTGCCTTTGGCATTTTAGGTTTATATTTCTTTTGTTGGATCTGGTTAGGATGTGCTGCCTTCTATGACTTTAACAATCATGGTGATGGAGAAGAGATTGGAATAGCTTTATATTCCTTCTTACCCTGTATCTTCCTACCATACTTTATTATTACAGGAATGATGGCAATTATCTCCAAACAAAAAAGTGCCTTTTATTGGAAATTAGTTTGGCTAATACTAATGCCAATACCTATAGCCGTAGTGGTTGGCTTAGGCATTTATTTTCTGCATTAATTTCATTTCCGGGAAACAGAACTCGTCATCCCGTTCGCTGATTAGCAGATCGAAACCCCACATGACAAACAGCTTGCCTAGCATGTGATGTGCTGAAATAAGTTCAGCATGACGGATTTGAAATGAGTAATAAGTTAAAAACTATTAATATTTTAACAAAAATACCTAACTTGCCATTTTCCATAATTTAATACGATAAGGCCATGACAGAGACGCTGGACATCAAGATCACCAAAACAAACCATTCGCGCTTAGCGGAAACCGATTTTAACAATTTGCCTTTCGGAAAAATTTTTACTGACCACATGTTCGTGGCAGATTACGTCGATGGCGAGTGGAAGAATTTTCAGGTCATTCCCTACGGCGAAATTGGATTGAGTCCTGCCATTTCAGCCCTGCATTACGGACAATCATTTTTTGAAGGGATAAAAGCTTACAAACATGCCGATGGCACGGTTTCAGTTTTCCGCCCGGATAAAAATGCAAAACGTTTTAATAAATCGGCAGAAAGACTATGTATGCCTACCATACCTGAGGATATATTTTTACAAAGTATTGCTGCAGTAGTTGATATTGACCGCGACTGGGTACCTACCCAAGCCGACCATGCATTATATATAAGGCCATTTATGTTCGCAACTGATCCATTTTTGGGTGTATCGCCATCATCAACCTATAAATTCATGGTGCTATTATGCCCGGTTGGACCATATTTCTCAAAAACATTAAGGGTTAAGATAGAAACTTATTACACCCGTTCTGCCGAAGGCGGTATGGGGTTTGCAAAATCATCAGGTAACTATGGCGGCGCTATGCTGCCTGCTAAAAAGGCCGTTGAAGAAGGCTTTGACCAACTGATATGGACCGATGCAAAGGACCATGCTTATGTTGAGGAAATGGGCGCTGCCAACGTAGTTTTTGTATTGGATGGCACAGTACTAACCCCATCAACCCGTGATACTATTTTGGATGGCGTAACCCGCGATACAGTTTTAGCGCTGGCCCGCGAATGGGGTTACCCTGTTGAAGAACGCCGCGTATCGGTAGCTGAAATTATTGAGGGTGCTAAAAACGGCAAACTTAATGATGCCTTCGGTGCTGGTACTGCCGCTACCATTGCGCCGGTTGGCTCCATAAGCTTTAATGGCGAAGAGTACTTTTTGAGCGACCCAAAAACACGCGAGTTTTCGCAACGTGTATTTAAGGAAATGAATGCTATAAAATACGGCACTACGCCTGATACCCACGGTTGGAATTATATTGTGAATGCTGAGTGACGCCAATGATTTTATTATATAAGCCCTGAGAGATCAGGGCTTTTTTTGTAAAGCAGGATTTCTAATTTTTATATAGGGTATTACTCAACACTAACTGTTAATCCCTCCTGTTGTAAAATTTTGCGGTAGATCTCCATTTCGGTAAAGGAACCTTCCAGTACAGCGCATTTGCCCTCGTTGTGTACTTTCCAGGCTATTTTCTCGGCCTGGGCTTCCGAGTAATCAAGATATTTGATCATGCAATAGATCACATGATCAAAACTGTTAACATCATCGTTCCATAAAATAAGTCGGTGAATTTCCTTCAAACCTACCAGCAACTCCTCGAGTGTGAACGTTTCTTCCTGTACTTCAGTTGGCATATGTAACTGTAAAATTACTTAAAAACTATAATAAAATTGTTAAAATTCTGTTCAAAGGGGAATTTTAGCAGTGAAATGATGAATCAAGAAATCATCCTTTAAGGAAAATTTTCCTAGTGAAGATCTATTCATCGTAAAATCGCCCTAAAATAAGCAAACATCACAATTAAATTAATGAAACAATCCCCTTTTTACATTACCGGTATTTTAACTATCCAATTAATGGCAACCATGATATGCCATGCGCAAACGGATGTAAACCTTAAGCTGCAAACACCACCGCCACATTTAACCGTCGACGGTGATATAAGAGATTGGGGCGATAGTCTTAAATTTTACAGTCCTGAAGAACGCATCAATTATATGATGGCCAATAGCCAGGATACGATTTACCTGGCTGTGAAAATTTATGAAAAATCGGAAATCGGGCGTGTGTTAAATGCCGGTTTAACTTTCAGCATCGACCCAAAGGGTAAAAAGAAAGAAACTTTTAGCATAACCTTTCCCCTGAACGTACAGGGCAGTGCGTCTGTACCATTTAAACGCCCCGAAGGCGATGAAGATGCAATAAGCCAGGAAGACCGCAATGAACTGATGCGTGAGCGCATAACCTCATTAAGGGGCATTAAGGTTGTTGGTTTTAAGGATATTGAGGATGATATGATCACCACATCAAACACCTATGGTATACAAACCGCAATAAACTATGATGATGCCGGCAACCTGATTTGCGAGGCTGCTATACCATTAAAATTTTTCCATGCTGATAACCTGATGAAAAGCCCGTGGGCATTTAATATCAAGATAAACGGTGTACAACGCCCTAAACCAAGCGGCGATAGCGACAGCGGCGGTGGAAGACAAGGTGGTGGTGGCATGGGCGGCGGTGGCGGCATGGGAGGTGGCGGCGGCAGACATGGCGGCGGCGGTGGTGGAAGACACGGTGGCGGCGGCGGCAACAGCAGTCCTGATAATAGCGAAATGAGTAAATCGGTTGATTTTTGGGGTAAATTTTCGTTAGCGAAATAAGTAAAATTTTAATATGTCATTGCGAGGAGGAACGACGAAGCAACCTCGTCGCGTTCAATATGCAAGCGACGAGGTTGCCACGCTATCGCTCGCAATGACATATTTTTACATTATTCCACCTTATACCTGTACACCTGCCTGCCCAAATTCCCATCACTGTCAATACCTTCAATAACTACGCGGTAGGTCCCTTTGCTGCCTGCATTAAAGAAATCCAATGAAGCATTGCCATCTTTATCAGTAATAACATTAGGGTTCCAGTAAATGGTTGACCGCAGATCTGCTACCGCAGTGTTAGTTTTAGGATCGTCATATTTAGGTGAGTAAAACTCCCTGGTTTTATAATAACCCTTGGGCGAAACAGTAATAATACCCGGTGCCGGGCGGCTTAAATAGGAATGATCTTCATCCCCCCTTTTCATGGTGATCAATATAACACCACCGGGACCAGCTTGGCTCCCATATATTGAATAATAAGTAGGTGTACGCAGTACTTCTATACTTGCAATATCATTGGAATTGATCATATCATACTCCGAACTTTGCAGAAACATACCATCAACGTTAATAGTCAACGCACCCCCACGGGTTGAATAAGGTATTCCGTTGCGAAAAGTAACCCCCATCACCACACCTTGTAAACAAATGCTAAGTGTTGGGCAACCAAGTAATCTATCCCCTAATATAACCTGATCTGCATTGCCCGGTCCGTTTAAATTATCAGAATGTTTTAAAGCAGCAGGCCGTTTATCCCTGATTTCAACCTCTTTCAATACTATTATATGATTACCCAAGCCGTACTTTAACTGTGCATCATAATAAGCTTTGCTATTTTGCATGTAGACTGACAGCCCATCGCTCACATTCACCTGCATATCGGGCGCATTCTTATTTTGGGTAACTTTTTGCGGGTTTATGTCGTCAAGATCAATTTCTACATTTTTCCTGTCCTTGCTGGTACGTGCCTGTATCACAAACCTAACACTATCCCTGAATGCAAGGTTATCGAACGAAAATTTACCCTGTTCATCGGTTACCGTATCTATAAAAAATGTCCCCCCTCCGGTAGCTAACAAAGTAACCTTACCATGCGGCACAGGTTTACCGCCCGATGTTTTTATATGCCCACTGAGATGTAAGGTTCTTTCAGGTTCATAGGCCAATGGCGGCATATCATCCTTTAATATCTTTTTCCATTCAAAGCGGCGATAGCCCTGGGTAAGCATCAGTACATCCAGATCGGCTTTAGTTTTTTCGTTTACGCCGGTAAAGTAATAGTTGGGTTTTTCTACATACCCTTTTATGTCTGACGTAAGCAGCAGGTTTGACAATATGGTACTTTCATCCTCTTCTTTAACCGGCACCTTTGTTTCATCAATAACAGCCACGGAAAAGGCGCCTATTACCGGCTTTGAATCGGCGTTTTGGGCATTTAGGTTGATCTTAACTTTTTCCCGCGGCGCGTAGGTTTGTTTAGCCGAATTTACATCCATCTTAAGCTGATCAGGATTTTGTATAAATACCAATCGCTCATTCATAGGTTCCCCTTTTGACGAGAATAAGGTAAACTGTACAATACCTGACGGGAAACGGCTTTTGGATATAGATGCCGTAAAATTGGTACTGCTGGCTTTACTCTGCGCGGCAAAATATACCTGCCCGCCTGATTGACCAATAACACTAATGGTATCGTCAGGATTATCGGCAAGCAACGCGTGGCTGGCTGATATTTTTAACTTAACATTATTAGGGTCGGTGTTATCAATGCTTAAAACAAAACCTTTATCAATTGCCTTAGGCAGATCGAAACTTTTGGTTGTGCCATCGGCAAATGTAATATTGGCTTTGTATGCTCTTCCGGTAGCTGGCAAAAGATCAAATACCCCCATTCCCAGGTGCTCGGTGCTGAAAGCAGTTATGGTATTATTCTGATCATCAATTACGGTCCCTTTTACATCTGCACCTAAACCATCGGCACCTGTTGCCTTAAAAGCTACTTTGGATCTGACACCACTCACCAGGCTGCCGCTTTCTGGAAAAAACTGGACATCAACATTGGCCGACGTGTTTTTTATCAATATAGCTTTGGTAACCGTTTTTTTATCATCCAGCTTAATGGTAGTTGCTATCATGCCCGACTGCAACGCCGTAGGCTGCGGGTCGGTGAAGGAAACATTGATATTTCCCTTATCATCCGTGATGCCTTTCCCCTTGGCTACAGATTTTGCATTCAGCTCAACAGTGTACCGCACTTCTTTATTTGCATACGGTGTACGATTCAAATCAGCATAGTTGATGACAGCATTTACCTGCTGTTTGCCGTTTTGGGTAGTATAGGTATAGGTTGTTTTTGTAAAGACCTTATTAGTGGTTGAGTTAACAATGGTAATGGCCTTATCAAAAAAATAATCCTCGCCGGCATTGCGCATGTAATTGGTGTAGGCACGTATGTGGTAGTTACCTTCTGTTAATGTATCAGATAGTGCAAAGTCACCCCAGGCGAGGCCGTTTATCAGAGGCAGCTTAACGCTTTGCTTTACGGAATCCTTATCATCAATCAGCTCCACATTTAAAGCACCGCTTAAGGCTGATAACTGATGCTTGCTGCCTATGGTTACATAAGCCTTAAACCATATATCATCGCCGACTGCATAATAGGGTTTATCAAATTGCAGGTAAACTTTTTCAGGCGCGTAGTTTTCCTTCCACTTATTGAGTTGTCCGGCTATTTTCTCTATTGAATATTCATCAGCATTAATAAAACCGGCTATGGTTGTTACACTGCCGATCAGCAATAGCCCTGCAATTATTTTTTTGTAGCTCATAGGTATAAAAATAAATTATATGTGCTTAATAATGCCGGTTGGTTGTATAACAAATATGTTACTTTGGGAAAGAGTCAAGATGTAAGAATCAGTATAAAATGAGAAAGATATTAACCGCTTTGTCTGCAAAATAATCTTTCTTGATTCTTGACTCTTAATTCCTGGCTCTTGTAAACTAAAACTTATTCTTCCACATCATGCTTTCAACAGGGCGGGTGGTGGGGTTGTTGTATTTGGCGTTGCCTTTGGTATTGTACATGGTTTCAATATCGCCCTCAACAACAAAATAAATAAGCTGACCTATAGGCATACCTGCATAAATCTTTACAGGTTGCGCGCATGATATTTCAAGCGTCCAGGTATTGCAGAAACCTACATCGCCTTTGCCGGCTGTAGCGTGTATATCAATACCCAGCCGACCGGTGCTTGATTTTCCTTCCAGAAAAGGCACATGGGCATGTGTTTCGGTATATTCAAGCGTTACGCCCAGGTAAAGTGTGTTGGGCTGCAAAACAAATCCATCCTTGGGGATCTCAAAATAATCTATCTCATTATGCAGCTTTGCATCAAGCACCCTATCACGATAAGTAGCTAAATGTTTGCCCAAATGCACATCGTAGGAGTTGGTGCCCAGGCCCTCACGTTTAAAAGGTTCAATAATAATGGTGCCCTTATCAATTTCCTCAAGAATGCGTTTGTCTGATAATATCATATTTAAAGATGTTATATGGCTAAATTAGAATTATTTGACATAAGTTTGCCATCCTTTTTGCAATTTTACTTTTATGGCTATAGCATACCGCCAACGGGTTGATGATGACACTGAATTTGCTCTCTGGAAAATAGAGGAAGAAGCAGATGAATTGTATAACCAGTTACAATTAGATGCCGACGAACAGGCTTATTTTGAACAGCTAAGCAAAGGCAAGCGCCACTTGCACTGGCTGGGCACGCGTGTGCTGTTGCGCAAAATGCTGAATACTGACGCTTTTATCGACTGCAAGGTTGACGCGCATGGTAAACCCTACCTGGTTAACCTGCCTTTCCAGATCTCGATGAGTCATTCTTTTGATTACGCCGCGGTAATGATCAGCAAGAAAAGTCCGGTGGGGATTGATATTGAGTTGATAAAGGAAAAGGTGGAGCGCATTGCCAACAAATTTATGCGCCCCGAAGAAATGGATTTTATTGCCGCCGATAATAACCGCATACCGCAGCTATATGTATGCTGGTGCGCCAAGGAGGCGGTTTATAAATGTTACGGACAAAAAGAGGTATCGTTTGTAAACAACATTTTATTGGAGCCATTTAAATTTGCTGAGCAAGGCACATTGCAGGTTTCTCTGGATAAAGAACCGGTAAAAAATAATTACAAGGTTGAATACATGCAGTATGAAGACTACATGATAGGATATGTAAAGGGCTGATAAATGAAGAACAAAAAAGTTGAGCTGATAGATTGGGGACTGATAGATTATCAGCAGGCATGGGATAAGCAGGAAGAGATATTTAACAGCACTGTCAAGTTAAAAACGGAGATCCGTAACAGGCAGGTGGCAGTTACGCCGGATGCATTGCCCGTTGAGGACAATGATATAACGCCGAACTATCTTATTTTTTGCGAACACCCGCACGTTTATACCCTGGGCAAAAGCGGTAAGGCCGAACATTTATTACTCGATGAGCAAGGGCTGAAGGAAAAAAATGCCGTTTATTATCCCGTTAACCGCGGCGGCGATATCACCTACCATGGGCCGGGGCAGATAGTAAGCTATCCGATACTGGACCTGGATAACTTCTTCACCGATATACACCTGTATTTAAGAACACTTGAGGAAGCTATAATACTTACCCTTGCCGATTATGGTTTACAGGCAGGGCGTTACCCCGGCTATACCGGTGTTTGGTTTGACGCCGATAACGAAAAAGCCCGAAAGATATGCGCCATGGGTGTGCGCTGTAGCCGCTGGGTTACCATGCATGGCCTGGCACTAAACGTTAATACCAACCTGGATTATTTTAAAAATGTGATCCCCTGTGGTATTGATGATAAAGATGTAACCTCGATGGAGCGCGAGCTGGGAAGAAAAGTTGATATTAATGAAGTAAAAAAAATCCTTACACATCATATTTCCGTATTGTTTGATATGGAGATATTGATATGAAAGTTTTACAGATAATTTTAATTAGTTTGACTACGCTGTCCGGCTGTAAAAAAAATGAAGCTAACCCTTATGTTTACACGTCAACTGACATCGTTAACCCAGTTAAAGCAATGACCACCGATTCCATTACCTACCTTGCTTTAGGCGATTCTTATACTATAGGCCAATCTGTATCGCAAGCAGAATCATATCCATACCAGTTAACTACTGCATTAAGCGGAGCAGGCTTTAAAACCCGTAATCCGGATATAATTGCAGTAACCGGCTGGACAACCGACGAACTGATAAATGCGATCGCGACCAGTCCGTTTCAAACTAAACAATACAGTTTTGTAACCTTATTAATTGGGGTGAATGATCAGTACCAGGGCATGAGCCAGGCCAATTACACCATAAAATTTGCGCAGGTACTAAATACAGCTATAAGTTATGCCCAAGGTGACCCTAACCGAGTTTTTGTATTATCGATACCAGATTACGGTGTTACGCCATTTGCAAACGGAAATGACGCCGTTATAGGCCCGCAAATAGATCAGTTTAATGCTATCAACGCAGCTATCAGCGCCAAAGCCGGCGTATATTATATTAATATTACGGCAATTTCAAGGCAAGCTGCTAACGACCCTTTGTTAATTGCTTCGGATGGCTTGCACCCGTCGGGCCTGATGTATACGCAATGGGTAAGCATGCTTGAACCATTAGTTGCTACGCAATTGAATAAGAAGTGACTTTTAGTCTTGAGTCTGAAGTCTTTAGTCGTAAGTAAAAACTACCGCCCGTTCAAGCGGACTTTAGACTTACGACTAAAGACTTCAGACTCAGGACTAAGGTGCTAACACTCAGGCAAACTCAGCGGTATATTTATCGCCAGGCCGCCATCAGATGTTTCCTTGTATTTCGAGTTCATATCCTGAGCGGTTTGCCACATGGTGCGTACTACGGCATCCAGACTTACCTTGGCATTTTCGGGGTTACTTTGCAGGGCCAGTTGTGATGCGGTTATGGCCTTTATAGCGCCCATGGTATTACGCTCAATACAAGGCACCTGCACAAGTCCGCCTATTGGGTCGCAGGTTAGGCCGAGGTGGTGTTCCATGGCAATTTCGGCAGCCATTAATACCTGGCGCTGTGTGCCGCCCAAACATTCTGTTAAAGCAGCAGCAGCCATTGCCGATGATACGCCAATCTCCGCCTGGCAACCACCCATAGCCGCCGATATAGTAGCACCCTTTTTAAATATGCTGCCAATTTCTGATGCAGTAAACATAAAGCGGATCACCTTATCATCAGTATAGCCATCACAAAAAGTTATATAGTATAGCAGCACTGCCGGTATTACCCCTGCTGCGCCATTGGTCGGAGCTGTAACCACCCTGCCGAACGAGGCGTTTTCTTCGTTTATGGACAAGGCGAAGCAACTTACCCAATCCAGTATATTTTTAAAGCCCCCGCCGGTTTGGCGTATGGCTGTTACCCATTCATCAAAATTGCTGTAAGTATTTGTGCCGATGAGCTTTTTGTTAAGATTAGCCGCCCTACGCGATACATTTAAGCCACCGGGCAAATTGCCCTTAGTATGGCAGCCACGGTACATACACTCTTTCATCACCCTGAAAATATTGAGCGCGCCCGCGCGCACCTCATCCTCATTGCGCCAGGCCAACTCATTTTCCATTACCACTTCTGATATCTTGAGCCCGGTTTTCATGCACCAGTGCAGTAAATTGCCTGCAGTATCGATAGGAAAAGGCAGGTCGACCTCTGTTTTTGATTGATCCTGCTCGCCCTCCTTAACTACAAAGCCGCCGCCAATGGAATAAAAGGTAGCTGATATAGCCTTATCGCCCATTAACAATGCCTGAAAGGTTACCGCGTTTGGGTGATAGGGTAAACTTTCGTTAAATAAAAACAGCAGGTCATCATCAGTAAAAAAACTGATCTGCTGCGTGCCCCCCAGCATTAATTTATGCGAGGTTTTAATGTCGTTTATTTTAGTATCTATCGCGTTTACATCAAAAGTTACCGGGTCATCACCGCTCAGGCCCAGTAGTACGGCAATATCAGTGCCGTGGCCTTTGCCTGTTTTTGCCAGTGAGCCATATAGCAATATCCTGATCCCTTCAACCAAAGGCAGGGCCTGCTGCTGTTCCAATAATTGTACAAACTGCTGCGCGGCACGCCAGGGACCAAGCGTGTGCGAACTTGATGGCCCTATGCCAATCTTAAACATATCGAATACGGATATTTGCTCTCTCTGCATAGTTCAAAATTACAATAGTATCCTGCTTTTGCCGATAAAATTTTGATTATTGAGAATAGATTTTTACATTCAACTATAAATTAATCTCTTATCACCAATGGATCAAACAACACCTTTCGATCAAATGCCTCCTCTACGCCCGAAAAACTGGCTGGTTGAGTCTATTTTAGTTACCATTTTTTGCTGTCTGCCTTTTGGCATTGTAGGCATTATAAATGCGGCCTCTGTTAATAGTAAATATGATTCCGGGGATTATGCCGGAGCCTTGTATTCTTCGCAGCAAGCCGGAAAGTGGACTAAAATTGGATTTTTTACAGGTATTGCAGTAACGGTAATTTATTTAATTTTTGTTTTTACAGTAGGTATCAGCAGCTTTATGCCGCATCATTAATAAATGACATTAAAAAGAAACCTGTATTTTGCCTTAACCGGATTGTTATTAATTGCTTTAGCCGTTATATACTATCTGTTTAACCCGGCAAAATATGGGTTTTTCCCAAAATGTCCTTTCCATACACTTACAGGCTTGGATTGCCCCGGCTGTGGTTCGCAACGGGCCATATATAGTCTTTTACACGGCGATCTAAAGCAGGCGCTCTCCTACAATCTTTTATTAGTTATCAGCCTGCCTTTTCTACTGGTACAGCTTTCTTATAAGATCAGGTCGTTCATCTTCAAACGTGATATCCGCTGGGCAATATTGTACCATCCGCTTACGCCTAAAATAATATTTGTTATAGTGATGATCTTCTGGATCGTGCGTAATATCCCGGCAACGCCGTTTAGTTATTTATCAGCAGATCACTAGACGAACTGATATGGCTGTAATCCTTTATCAGGATTTGTAAAAACTGCATAGCGTTCATATTCGGCGGCAGGGAAATAGATAGATGCTCCCGCATTTTATCGGCCATGGTATAAACCAGCATATCATTTCCCGATTTAAAGTAATTGCTCATTACTTCATGTATCAGCTCAATATCTTTATCGTTTAACTGGCTTGCCTGCGGAAACACAGGCTGATAGGTATCATCGGTAGTAGCAAAAGCAATATTATCCCTTTTTGTGCGTGGAGATGTTTTTATCACCGCTGTACCCGCAACCAGATCACCAAGGCGCTGGCCTTTTTTTGATACCGCTACCGAAATTAACGCACATATACCACTGCTAATGCCAAAATCAACCATCCTGAATAACCAGCGCAACAGGTATTGGCTAAATCTCGGTCTTGTCCCGTTTAAGCTGATCACCCTTATTTTCATAATCCGTTTGCCGAGGCTTTGCCCGTTAAAAAATGTTTCGAACAACAGATCATAAAAAACATACAGCACACCAATAATTATAAAATATACCATAATAAAGGTTTCAGCTGAAAATATTGCCCCTATAATGCCGCCAACAATAAACAAGCCGATAAATATTCCGCAATCAATTATATAGGCTAATATGCGCTCGCCTAAGCCGCCAATCTCATAATCGATATCAATATTTTGGGTGGTGCGTACACTTATAGTTTCCATCTTTAACAAATATAAAATTGTTATTGAAAATATAGTTGCAGATTAAATTTTTGTGAGTATTTTGAACAAAAAACTAAGCCCTTATAAATGCGTGAAGCCCTGTTTATTAAACAAAATACACAAAGGTGGAAAGACTATGAAAAACAACAAGCAAGCGACCCCGATGAGCTTGCCGAATCTTTCATAAGTATTACCGACGATCTTGCGTATGCCAAAACATTTTATCCAAAATCAAATACTACAAAATATTTGAATGGGCTTGCCGCGGGCTTTCATCAATCTATATACAAAAACCGCAAGGAGAAAACCAACAGGTTCATCACTTTCTGGAAGTATGAGCTGCCACTGATATTTTACAAGCACCGCAGGCAATTACTGTATTCTTTTTTATTCTTCGTGGTATTTAGCCTGATGGGGTGGCTATCCGCAAAATATGACAGCACATTTCTGCGGGCCATATTGGGGAACGACTATGTAAACATGACCAATGAGAACATTGCCAAAGGCGACCCATTTGGCGTATATAAACAGGGCGATTCATCATTGATGTTCCTGATGATCGCATCAAACAATATAAAAGTTGAGCTATTAACATTTGTTATGGGTATTTTCCTATCCATCGGCACCATATATGAATTGATGTTCAACGGCATTATGATGGGCTCATTTCAATACTACTTCTTTAGTAAAGGGCTGGGCCTGCAATCAGTATTGGTAATATGGCTGCACGGCACCTTGGAGCTGTCATCCATTATTATAGCAGGCGGGGCCGGGTTGATATTAGGCAACAGCATACTTTTCCCAAAAACATTTACCCGCATGGTATCATTAAAAAATGCGGCAAAAGATGGCCTTAAAATAGGCATCGGCCTTATACCCATATTTATTACGGCAGCATTTATTGAAAGCTTTTTAACACGCCGTACCGAAATGCCCATTTGGTTGAGTGGCAGCATATTATTAAGTTCGCTGGCCTTTATTATTTGGTACGTTATAGTATACCCCGCTTATTTAAACCGAAAACTAACACCTAAAAACCTAAACTTAGATGAACCCACCTATTGAATTAAGAAAAACGCGCGACTTTGGCCAGATCATTAATGACTCCTTTACCTTTTTTAAAGAGAACTTTAAACCGCTAACTATCTCGTTACTCATCATCACTGGTTTGTTTTTACTTGCCAGTATTATATCAACTGTGTTTGCCTATATGAGTATGGCCGATCTGTATTCCGGTGGTTTTACACATCCGCCAACACTATCGCACTATACTTCATCTTATATTATAAGTACGCTGGTAAACACACTTGTCACTCTTTTAACACAAGTGTTTATTCACCTTACAACTTTATGCTACATTTCTGTTTACCTGCAAAAGGGCAATAAACAGCCAACATTTGATGAGGTTTGGGGATACTTTAAGTATTATTTTTTAAGGGCCATAGGGAGTGGATTTTTAATTGCTTTACTAATGTGCGTTGGTTTTGTAATGTGCATTATACCGGGCATTTATTTAACCCCTATTTTTTATCTTATCATTCCCATTATCGTTATTGAAAACTCTTCGTTTAAATATGCATTTAACAAAAGCTTTAAACTGATTAAGGAAAACTGGTGGTTTACCTTCGGGGTTATTTTTGTTATGGGCTTAATTGTGGGTATGGCCGTAGGTATTGCAAGCATACCGGCAACAATAATCAGTGTTAGCAGCAGTTTTCTATCGTTAAAAAGTTTCACACTGCCTATTCTTATTATTTGCAGTATACTGCGCGGGATTATCACCATAGCTTATGCCTTGCCATCAATTGCGATATGTATGTGTTATTTTACCCTGTCGGAAGAAAAAGAGGGTCTTGGATTATTGAGCCGTATTGAAAACCTAGGTAAAAATGACAATGCCGACACAGGCCTACCTGCTGAGGAATATTAAATATATGCACAGGTTTATTGCAACTTTTTTTGCCTTTATTATCGCCTTAATGTTTTTTAACATGGCCCGTGCCGGTGTTAAAAAACCTGTCATTAAAAAAGTGCCTGCCCAGGAACGTCTTGATACCTCTAAAATCCAGGTAAAGAAATTTGACGCATCGGCTGTAAATAAATTCAGGGCCGATAAGAATTTTAATTATAACGAAGCCCAGGACGACACATCACTATGGACACGTTTTTGGGCATGGGTATGGGATAAATTGTTTGGCTGGATTAAATATACCCGCTATGGGGGCACTATATTGGAATATGTATTAATAGCTGCAGCGGTTGGATTATTGATCTATGTGATATCAAAATCATTAGATATTGACCCCATTAAACTATGGCGTGGCGAAGCAAGAAAAATTGATATGCCTTACAGCGAATCACTGGAGAATATTCATGAAATAAGTTTCGACAGCGAGATAGAAAAAGCCATCGCCCAAAATAATTACCGCCTGGCTGTACGCCTGCTGTATTTAAAATGCCTTAAACAATTAAGCGATACCCAGCTTATACAATGGCAAATTGATAAAACAAATGCAGCCTATATACATGAGCTTACCGACCCCGGGCAACAGCAAACCTTTAAGCTAATAACGCGCCAGTTTGAGTACGTATGGTATGGCAATTTCGGTATTGATAAACAGGCGTTCAGTACTATTGACGCGCTTTTTCAGGACTTTAAAAAGCAATTGCCATGAAAGGGTTACGCGCATATCTTATAATTGGCGGGGCATTGCTTATCGTCTATCTTATAGCCGAGTTTAATCGCCCAAAACCTATCGACTGGACAGTGTCATTGAGCAGTAAGGATAAGATACCTTACGGTACCTATATATTGCAAGACCGTCTGAATGATATTTTCCCGGGCGATACCATAGTTCCGTACCGGAAGCCGGTGTATAATGTAATTGCAGACGATTCTATAAAACAATCGTCGTATATTATCATCTGCCATGATATTGAGTTTTCAAAGCCCGATTATAATCAGCTGGAAAAATATTTGAAACAAGGCAATGATGTTTTTATAGCCGCTGAGGATTTCGGCACTTTGTTTGAAAAAAACCTCAGCATTACAACAGACGCCGAAAACTACTTTAAGTTCACCAGGGATTATGGTATGCCGGTAAACTTTGTAAGCCCTTATCTCGACCCTAAAAAAACATATACTGCAGGCAAAGGCATGGGCGATATCTATTTCAGTAAGTTTGATACCACTAAGGCTGTTGTTTTGGGTAAGGATATTAAACATAAAGCTAATTTTATAAAATATGCTTTCGGTAAAGGATCGTTATACCTGTTGGCTGACCCTAAATTTTTCAGCAATTATAGTTTACTGAAACCACAGGGCGCCGCCTATGCCGCTGCGGCTTTATCATTTATAAAAAGTACAAAAAAGATAACCTTGGACCAGTATTATACCCAGGGCAGCGAAGAAAACGATTCGCCGATGCGGGTATTTTTAAGTCACCCGGAATTGGAATGGGCCTATTACATAGCCATTTTTAGCCTGATCATATTTGTGCTGTATGAAATAAAACGCAGGCAGCGCATTATCCCGGTTATTGAGCCGCTCGGCAACTCAACGCTTGAGTTTGTGAATGTTGTTGGCCAGCTTTATTATGAAAAGCGGAATAATGATAACATCGCCAAAAAACAGGTGCTTTACCTGTTAAGCTATCTGCGCGATGAATATCACTTAAAAACCAATAAGCTGGATAAGGAATTTATTGAAATACTAACCGCAAAATTGGGCCTCACCCCTGATTTCGCCAACGACTTTGTGGAGTACCTACATTACATAAACGTGCAGGACCATATTAACGACAAGGAACTCATACACTTAAACAAACTCATTGAACAATTTTATATTCAATCCAGGTAAATGATGGAAGAAGACGAAATATTTGAACAAAGAACCGATTTGAGCAAGCTTAGTGCTGCCGTAGATCAGATAAAAACAACCCTTGCAAAAATAATTGTGGGGCAGCAGGACAGCATTGACCTGCTGATAGCAGGCATACTCGCCGATGGGCATATACTAATTGAGGGTGTGCCGGGCGTAGCCAAAACTCTAACGGCCAAACTGCTTGCCAGATCAATTGATGCGAAATACTCGCGCATACAGTTTACGCCAGATCTGATGCCCTCTGACATTTTAGGCACATCGGTATTTAACCCAAAAACAACTGATTTTGAGTTTAAGCGCGGCCCCATCTTCGGCAATATAATTTTGATCGATGAGATAAACCGCGCACCTGCTAAAACGCAATCAGCCTTGTTTGAGGTAATGGAGGAACGCCAGCTAACCATAGACGGGCACAGCTATAAAATGGAAGAACCTTTTATTGTACTCGCTACCCAAAACCCGGTTGAACATGAAGGAACTTATCGCCTGCCAGAAGCACAACTGGACCGTTTCCTGTTTAAGATAGAAGTGAAATATCCATCGCTTGATGAAGAGATCGCTATCATTACCCAGCAACATCAGCATAAAACGGTCGACCAGTTGCATGATATAAAACCGGTATTATCAGGACAGGAGATCATATCGCTTCGCCAGCAGGTTAAGGCCTTTCATGTTGAGGATAAACTGATCGTTTATGTTGCCAAGCTTATAAATGAAAGCCGCAACAATAAATCATTGTTCCTGGGTGGGTCGCCGCGTGCTTCGCTGGCTATTATTAACGCGGCTAAGGCGTTGGCTGCTATCCGCGGGCGCGATTTTGTTACGCCGGAGGATATTATTTACGTAGCTACCCCTGTTTTAAGGCACCGCATTATGCTTACGCCCGAAAAAGAAATGGAAGGCGTTACACCAGATGATGTAGTGGCACAATTGATACAGAAGATTGAAATACCTAGGTAAGGTGAAAGGATAAAGGCGAAAGCTGAAAGGTTACCTTCAGCAGATCTACTATTAATAATATACGTGAAAAAAATATTCAGCTTATTTTATAAGAACCTGTTTTTAACAAACCGGCTGTTCACCCTGATTGGCTGCTGCGTGGTGCTGTTTTTGCTTGCGTTCTTTTTTACTTGGCTGGGTGTAATACCCGAGCTGCTTTTTTATACGCTGATGGCGCTTGTTATTATTGATATATTCATGCTTTATCGTACTCATCGTGGCGTATTCGCAAAGCGCCATGCACCTGATCGTTTAAGCAACAGCGATGATAATGAACTGGGCATATTTATTGAAAACTGGTACCCTTTTAATATTAGCGCGGGTATAATTGATGAGATACCTTTCCAGTTTCAGCGCCGGGATATTTTATTTAAGACCTTTTTAAAACCACGCCAGCGTAAGTTAATTAACTACATGCTGCGCCCTACCAAACGTGGCGAATATGAGTTTGGTGATATCAGGGTATATGTACAATCGCCATTAGGGTTGATCAGGAGGCGTTATAATATAAAACAGGCGGAAACACTGGCCGTGTACCCATCCTTCCTGCAAATGCGTAAATATGAGCTGATGGCTATCTCCAATAACTTATCAGAGATCGGCATAAAAAAAATACGGCGACTAGGCCATAGCATGGAGTTTGAGCAGGTAAAAAACTATGTACAGGGCGATGATTACCGCACCATCAACTGGAAAGCCACCGCGCGCCAGGGCAACTTAATGACCAATACTTATACCGATGAGAAATCGCAGCATGTATATTGTATCATCGATAAATCAAGGGCCATGAAAATGCCTTTTGAGGGATTGAGTCTGCTGGACTATGCGATTAATGCCAGTCTTGTGCTCTCAAACGTTGCCTTACTAAAAGAAGATAAAGCCGGACTAATTACCGCGGGCGAAAAGATAGGCTCCGTTATAGCTGCCGACCGCCGGCCTACGCAGATCAATAAAATACTGGAAGTGCTATACAAAGAAAAAACCCGCTACCTTGAAACCAATATGGAGATGCTTTACGCAACCATTCGCTCGGTAATTAAGCAGCGCAGTTTGGTAGTGTTTTTCACCAATTATGAGAGTCTATCGGCATTGCAGCGGCAGTTGCCTTTTTTAAAGCGGATAGCCAAATACCACTTATTACTGGTGGTGTTTTTTGAGAACACGGAGCTCAAAAAGATCAGTGAAAAACCGGCTGATGATGTAGAAGGTATCTACATAAAAATTATTGCCGAAAAGTTTGCTTACGATAAAAAACTGATCGTAAAAGAGCTGGCAAAGTATAATATACAATCTATTTTAAGTGCTCCGCAAAATCTTACTGTTAATACTATTAACAGGTATCTGGAGATTAAGGCTAAGCAGAAGATATAGGGGTGTTATCACCCTGCTTCATTGCGAGGTGAAATTGTGAATGGGGTTATGCTGAGCGCTAGTCGAAGCATAAACGTAAAGGCCTTTGCCCACATGCTTCGACTATCGCTCAGCATGACAGCCCCTCTTAAAGCATCAGACTCCCGGCAGCTTTACACCGGCCGTTACTAAATCATTCAATATTTTTTCCTGCAGGGCCAGTTTTACAGCTCCGAAATCACCAGGGTTTACCCATGCGTTTACGACAAACTTAACGCCGTCAATCTCCAATGCCGAGATCCCTACCTTGTTCCGGGGATCGTTTAATACGTTGGGCGTACTTTTAACAGCATTCCATATCACGTTTTTCACCTGCTCTACATTAGCAACATAGCCTAATTTTATCTCAAAATCCAAACGGCGTTTACCTTCGCGGGTTACGTTTACGATAACTTCGTTAAACAGCTTACCATTGGGGATGATCACCGTTTTACTATCAAACGTTAGCAGTACGGTATAAAATATTTGTATGGATGTTACTATACCATCCTGCCCCTGTGCCACTATATTATCATCCAGGCCGAAAGGTTTAAGCAGCAATATCAACACTCCACCTGCAAAGTTTTGCAATGTGCCCGATAGTGCTAAGCCCGCAGCAACACTAAACGCGCCAATAATGGTAGTGAATATAGTAAGCTCAAGCCCGACCACATTCATTACCACAATAATGAGCAATATGTAAAGCGAGGTAATGGTTAAACTAAGAAAAAATGGTTGGAGTGAAGAGTGTACCTTCTTTTTGAGCATCTGATCGCGGAGCCGCGTTCTGAGCATTTTTATAAGCCAGATGCCTATAAACAATATTATTAATCCTATTATTATTTTTGGCCCGATATCAAGCAACCAATCGTAGGCCTTATCGTATAACTTCGTTAGCTTCATAGTAGCGCGAAGTTAAGGAATTAATTATTTTCCGTAAATAGATATAAAAAGCTCAGGGCCTTTAAAAAACACCCACTCAACTATGTGGGATTGTATTTGTCTTGTTTTTTCTGCTATATGTTTCATGCTGTGATGTATTCAAATGCCATGCCTGATTTATGATGTATCAGAATTGTTATTCAAATTTACGCAGAAAACATACGATTAGATTTATTAATCAATCATTTGATTAATAAATGACCATCCGCTTACTTTTAAATGACTTTTCAGCCCATTTAAAGCAAAACAGCCTGTCTGAAATATCAGACAGGCTGTTTTAGTGTATATTATATTAGTCGGTAGTCTTTAGTTCTAAGTCCCTAGTCAAAATAATTGACTTAAGACTCTAGACTATCGGCTTGGGACTTTCGACTTACATCATGCCACCCATGCCGCCGCCGCCCATTGGTGGCATACCGGCTTTTTCATCTTCAGGATCGTCAGCTAACACACACTCGGTGGTTAACAACATCGCTGCAATTGAAGCTGCATTCTCTAATGCTACACGGCCTACTTTAGTTGGGTCGATAACACCGGCTGCGATCAGGTTTTCGTATTTATCAGTACGTGCATTGTAACCGAAGTCGCCTGTACCTTCTTTAACCTTTTGTACTACTATTGAACCTTCAATACCAGCGTTTTCACAGATCTGACGTAAAGGCTCTTCAATAGCACGACGGATGATCTGGATACCAGTATTCTCATCTTCGTTATCACCTTTAAGATTAGCTAAAGCAGCAACTGCGCGGATGAAGGCAACACCACCACCAGCAACTATACCTTCTTCAACAGCGGCACGGGTTGCGTGTAATGCGTCATCAACACGGTCTTTCTTTTCTTTCATTTCAACTTCTGATGCAGCACCGATATATAATACAGCCACACCGCCTGATAATTTGGCTAAACGTTCCTGTAATTTTTCTTTATCGTAATCAGATGTTGTAGTTTCAATTTGTGAGCGGATCTCACCAACACGACCTTTAATAACTTCGGTATCACCGTTGCCATTAATGATAGTTGTATTGTCTTTATCGATAGAGATCTTTTCAGCCTGGCCTAACATGGTTAAGTCAGCACTTTCCAGTTTGTAACCTCTTTCCTCAGAAATTACGGTACCACCAGTTAATACAGCGATATCTTCTAACATAGCTTTACGGCGATCGCCGAAGCCTGGTGCTTTTACAGCAGCAACTTTCAGTGAACCACGAATTTTGTTAACTACTAATGTAGCTAATGCTTCACCGTCTAAATCTTCAGCTATAATTAATAATGGCTTGCCAGTTTGAACTTGTTTTTCAAGTATTGGAAGCAATTCCTTCATTGAAGAGATCTTTTTGTCGTAGATAAGGATATAAGGGTTATCCAGTTCTACTTCCATTTTATCAGAATTGGTTACAAAGTAAGGAGAAAGGTAACCACGGTCAAACTGCATACCTTCAACAGTTTTAACTTCAGTTTCAGTTCCTTTAGCTTCTTCAACAGTGATCACACCTGAAGTACCAACTTTTTTCATCGCGTCAGCAATCATTTCGCCAATAACTTCATCGTTATTTGCTGAGATAGATGCTACTTGTTTGATCTTGCTGAAATCATCACCAACATCCTGTTTTTGTGATTTTAAGTTTTCAACAACAACTTTAACCGCTTTATCAATACCGCGTTTTAAATCCATTGGGTTAGCGCCGGCTGCAACGTTTTTAATACCTGCAGTAACAATTGCCTGTGCTAAAACAGTAGCAGTAGTAGTACCATCACCTGCAATATCAGCAGTTTTTGATGCAACTTCTTTAACCATTTGAGCGCCCATGTTTTCAATAGGGTCTTTTAATTCAATTTCTTTTGCTACAGTTACACCGTCTTTAGTGATAGCCGGTGAACCGAATTTTTTATCAATAATTACGTGACGACCTTTAGGGCCTAAGGTTACTTTAACCGCGTTAGCTAAAATATCAACACCGCGTTTTAGAGCGTCGCGTGCTTCAACATTGTATTTAACTTGTTTTGACATGTTTAATTTTTTTATTGGTTGTTTTTAATAGATTCTATAAAGAAACGTTAACGATTAGCTCGTTAACAGATTATAATATAACGTAGATATCAGATTCTCTCATTACTAAATAATCCTTACCATCGATAGGGAATTCCTGGCCGGCAAATTTACCATAGATTACTTTATCACCTGCCTTAACTGTCATAGGTATTAATGTACCTGTTTGATCAGCATATCTTCCCGGGCCAACTGCTACTACAGTTCCGTATTGAGGTTTTTCTTGTGCAGTTTCAGGGATGTAGATACCTGATGCAGTTTTTGTCTCAGCCGGAGCAGCTTCAATTAAAATTCTGTCTCCAATAGGTTTAACGTTTAATGACATACTAATAACTATTTTAAATTTATAAAAGTTTTATGTTTTGCTTGCTTTAGCTCATCAATTGTGCCAAGCATGCAAATGCTGTTTAATTGTCAGATTAGATTTTATTAATATTTCTTACCTAACGGCATCATAACATGCAAGTGCCATCATGGCAGTGGTTTTTATTTAAACTAAAAAGGCCCCGGTAAATTACCAGGGCCTTTAAATATTTTATACGCTCCGTTATTTTGAAGGAGGAGTTGTTTGCGGTTGTGGCTGTTGAACAGGAGGCAATGCAGTTGGCGCAGCACCTGTGCTTGCCGGTTTCGAAGCTTTTTGTATAGCCTCATGCAATTGTTTGTTTGAATCATCAGAAGCTGCTACACCACGTTTTACACCAACGTTAATAGCCAATGATAAAACCATCAGTGTTATAGCTAAAATCCATGTGCCTTTTTCTAAAAAGTCGCCGGTTTTTTGCACGCCCATTAATTGTGATGAGCTTGAGAAATTTGAGGACAAGCCTCCGCCTTTTGGGTTTTGTACTAAAACAATGAATCCTAAAAGGATACAAACTATGATAACAACGATCAACAATAAAATGTACATTTCTTTATATTAATTAGTTTTCTTTTCTAACTCTTCAATTTGGCTTGCAAAGTAACGGCTTTTTTCCGGAAATTTCAACATCAATTTTTTATAGGCTGCAATAGCTTTATGGTACAGCATTTGGTCGGCATAAATTCCCGCCAAAGTTTCTGTCACCAACTCATCCTTGTCTTCCGAACTCTTCCGGGCTTTATTCTCATTATCCAGTTTCTCGCTGGTTTGCGGCTTTATTTGTGGCGCTTCCTGCATAAAGCGTTCAATTATAACATCCTCCTTGCGTTTGGAATCAAACTCAACCGGTATAAGACCGGTGCTCCTGTCCAATTCCTCTACCGAAGTAAGGTGAAAAATATTTTCAACATACTGCTGCTGCAATTCATCAGCAGGCGGCGTTTCCTTTATGCTTTGTGTAGTGTCAAGCGTAAACTCAACATAAGGCTGATATATACCGGAGTGCTCTTTACGGGTTTTATTTAACCACCATAAAAAACTGAAAGGCATTTTATCATCATTATACTTTGATACCCTTTTGTTGTTAACAAACTTAGCAGGGATATTATGCGCATAAGGTTTGAATGGCTCAGCTGCTGGTTGCGACTTGTCTATCGTAACATCCGTGTTTGTTTTTTTCTTATCGCCAAAGGCGCGATCAAAAACAAAGAAATCGCTGGCAGCAATATTACCCAGTATCAGTTTTTCTTCTTCCCGGTTCAGGTTTTGCTTACGGCCGGTATCGGTAGTTTCTTCGTTTTCAACAACAGGCACGTCCGGGGTATCATCAGCTACAGGCTCGGGCTCTTTATGGCTCGGCGTATCATAACGTATGTTCGACAGGTTTATACCTTCTATGCCCTGTATCTCATCATACACCTCATCTTCGTCATACTCATCGTCTGCATTTGATCTGTTTATATCCTCGATACTTTGTATCTCGTCGAAAATCTCATCATCAATAGCATGCTCTATTTGCGGCTCTTTTTCTTCGAGCTCAATCAGCGGTTCAACTATATTCCCGGCTTCTTCTTCGGCTATTGCTGCGGCTTCGGCTATTGCCTGCTCATCTTCCGCCACTTCTTCCCTTATCTGTTCGGCAGTTAGTACCTGACCTTCGGCATTGGGATCTATAGTATATTGCTGCTCAACAGTTTCATTATCTTCAACAGGTATTACCGCGTATTCAGGATTTTCGAGCAGTTCCTCGTGTTCTGTTTCTGCGGATGGTTGTTCCGTAGATTCATTTTCCGCACCAGTATCCGGCATTAATAATGGCTCCGCCTGATGATGGGTATCTTTAAGACTAACAATTTGATCTGGGCTAACTGTATGCAAGCCATCAGGATCATTAACTATCTTATATAGTAACTGCGGATTGCTGTATGTGGTTGCGCGCGATAAATTCCCTCCATCGCCTGCATATAAAAGTAATGACTGTAAGAGGCCGCTCTGCGGATAGTCCTTAACTAGCTGGTGTAAATTATAGGCATACTCCGCCCCTTTAGCTGCAGGGTTATCTAATAACTCCCATAAAAGTTCTGTCCGCCGGTTATTTAAATATTGATCCACGAGGTTGAAACTACGAATTGCTTACCAACTTGCAAAGGCTTTGTTAAAAATATCTTCGGTGAGGGCCAGGTTAAGGGTTGTTATAAGGTTATCCTGCTTGCTGCCGGTAAGGTCGCCGGTAAAGTTACCGGGCTCGCTGAATGACTGTTCGTAGCTCAGCTTTTTATCTACATTGTTGACATACTTTACCTCAACCGTAATGGTTAATGCAGATGCACCGGCAATAGGCGCTGTATTACCCGTAGTAGCCTGGATTGATACCGGAGCTATGCTGTAACCTGTAATTGTACCTGTTAAAACAGCATCGGCCTGCTGATTTTGTATAATGTTGAGGTTAGTTGTTGAGCGTATACGCGCCTTTAAGGCTTCAGTAAAATTCTGGCTCAGGTTACTCACCACAAAGGGGGCATTGTTATCAAAATAGCCCACATATATTGTTTTTAAACCTACTGTTGAAGCACCGTTTAAAGTAAAGGAGCATGAGGGCAAAACAAAAACCAAAAAACTCACCGCGACAAAAATTCCAAGTATTTTCTTCATCTGCCTTGTTATCCTATAAATCTAATTCTTTTATTTTCCTGTACAATGTACGTTCTGATATACCCAGTTCATTAGCGGCAAGCTTGCGTTTGCCTTTGTGTTTTTTTAATGCCTTGCGTATAAGGTCCGATTCTTTTTCAACTAATGATAACGATTCTTCCACTTCCTCATGATCGTGCGTTATATTGAATGAGTCGGGTTTGTTATTATTGTTATTAACGGGTTGTTGCAGCGTAAATTGTGCCTCTGGATTACCGGGTAATTCAATATCGCGGTAAAGCTGGTTTATGGCCTGGGAGTGGTTGGCAAAATTTGGTGATACACCTCCGTGTTCTACAATCTCGGCTACCAGTTTTTTAAGCTCCACCATATCGCGCTTCATATCAAACAATACCTTGTATAATATATCGCGTTCGGAGAAATCCTCTTTTTGCTGATCTATCCGCATAGGCAAATTTCTGCCGCTTACTTCCTGCGGGATGTAGGTAAGCAGGGTTGGACCAGTAATAATGCGGTCGGTTTCCAGCACAGCTAATTGCTCGGCCATATTTTTTAGTTGCCTAACGTTACCGGGCCATGAATAATTGATCAGGATCTGCTGCGCATCGTCGTCCAGTTGAATGGGCGGCGTGCGGTATTTATCGGTAAAATCAGAGGTAAATTTCCGGAATAGCAGGAAAATATCTTCCTTCCTGTCGCGCAAAGGAGGTATGCGCAGCGGAACGGTATTTAAACGATAATACAGATCTTCCCTGAACCTGCCTGCTTTTACCGCGTCATATACATCAACATTGGTAGCGGCTATAACACGTACATTGGTTTTCTCTACTTTGGATGATCCAACTTTAATGTATTGACCCGATTCCAAAACACGCAGTAAACGTGCTTGTGTACCCAACGGCATTTCGGCAATTTCATCTAAAAATATGGTACCGCCGTTTACCGTTTCAAAGTACCCTTTACGTTCGCCAACCGCGCCGGTATAGGCACCTTTTTCGTGACCGAATAATTCAGAATCGATAGTGCCCTCAGGTATAGCACCGCAGTTAACCGCGATGAACGGCCCATGCTTACGCGGGCTCATCTGGTGTATGATGTGTGAAAACACTTCTTTACCACTACCGCTTTCGCCGGTAATCAGTACCGAGATATCAGTAGGTGCTACCTGGTTGGCTATATTTATTGCCCGGTTCAATAAAGGCGAATTGCCAATAATGCCGAAGCGTTGTTTAATTTCTTGTATTTCCATACCCCCCGACCCCCTAAAGGGGGAGTTAGTTAGTTAGTTAATTATTAATTTATATCCCCATTGCCACACGGCGTAACTCCCCTTCAGGGGGTTTGGGGCTCACTGTTCCAATTAAAGTAGCAGTGGTACATCTGTCAATATGTACATTCACATACTGCCCCGGTTTGTAACCTTCGCCTACCGGGAAAACTACTACCGTATTTTGATCGCTTCTGCCGCTGTAATCTTTGTCTGATTTTTTAGAGAAACCTTCTATCAGTACTTTTTGCGTTGTGCCAACCAGCTGTTTTAAACGCGCGTGTGAATGTTCCTGCTGTTTAGCCACCACCTCTTTTAAGCGCTGGTGCTTTACTGCCTCCGGAATGTCATCTGCATAACGTTTTGCGGCTAATGTTCCGGGCCTTTCGGAGTACATGAACATGTAGGCAAAATAGTATTGCACATAATCCATCATGCTTAAGGTATCCTGGTGTTCTTCTTCTGTTTCGCTGCAAAAACCTGTTATTACATCGGTTGATATCGCACATTCAGGGATGATCCGACGAATAGCGTTGATCCTGTCGATATACCAATCACGACTATAAGTACGGTTCATCAGTTTCAGTACACGGGTATTACCCGATTGTACCGGCAGGTGAATATATTTGCAAATGTTATCATACGCCTTCATGGTGTACAATACATCATCAGTAATATCTTTTGGATGCGAGGTTGAAAAGCGGATCCTCAATTCAGGGCTGATCTCTGCAACCATCTCTAAAAGGTTAGCAAAGGTTACCCCTTCCTTAACTTCTTCCAAAGCCTGATCCTGTGTTTCGCCCAGGTCCTCGCCTGATGAAAGTACTTTCTCCAGCAGGTCCATACCCATTATGGGTTTTTGGTCTTCTGCTTTAGCATTCTGTTTCTCCGGGTTCCATTTGTAGGAGTCAACATTTTGGCCCAATAAGGTAACCTCGCGGTAGCCACGGTTAAACAGATCGGTGCATTCAGCTACTATTGATAGCGGCTCGCGGCTGCGCTCACGGCCACGTGTAAATGGCACTACGCAGAACGAGCACATATTATCGCAGCCACGCATAATGGATACAAAGGCGTTTATGCCATTGCTGTTTAAGCGCACCGGGCTAATATCCGCATAAGTTTCCTCACGGGATAGCAATACGTTTACGGCTTTTTGTCCATCGTCAACACGCTCTATAAGGCCGGGCAGGTCGCGGTAGGCATCAGGGCCAACCACTACATCTACCAGTTTTTCTTCTTCTAAAAATTTTGATTTTAAGCGCTCGGCCATACAACCCAGCACACCAACTACCATACCGGGGTTTTTAACCTTGGCTACGGTAAACTCCTTTAAGCGGTTGCGCACACGTTGTTCGGCATTCTCGCGGATGGAACAGGTGTTTATCAATACCACATCGGCATTGTTAAAATCTGTTGTGGTTTCAAATCCTTTATCCTGCAAAATAGATGCAACTATTTCACTGTCAGAAAAATTCATGGCGCAGCCATAACTTTCAATGTATAGTTTGCGTCCGTTATTTTTTCCGGCAACCGGTTCTAACAATAAAGCCTCACCTTGCCTGCTCTCATCATGTGTTTTATCCGGAATTAATAAATCCATCGTATTTTTAACAAAATTAGTTTGCAAAAATACATAAAATTTAAATTATAGCGTGACAGATTGTCAGCATTTAACAAAATGTATATTTTGTTGTTATAAGGATATACCAATAAGTATAATAATACGTATAAAGGCTAACTTTAAGCCGGAGCTAATACAAAGCCGCTATAAAAATAAGAACGCCAAAAGGGAATAAAAGAAACATATCAAAAGTAAAAACTAAAGAATGGCGTTACGCAGGCATCATAAAATAGGCGCGGCTATCTTACTAACAATAGCAGCACTTGTTTTAATTCTATCATTTTTTATAAACAGGTACTGGTCGCCCGTGCTGGCTATGCGGGTAAAAAGCGTTGTTTTAAGCAGCAGCGATAGTTTGTATAATGTTGATTTCAGTGATGCTGAACTGCATGTGCTTAAGGGGCAGCTCATTTTTTATAACATCACCCTAAAGCCTGATACGGCGGTTTTTAACCGCAGAAAAAAGCAGAACATAGCGCCCAATAACCTGGTTGAGCTGCATTTACGGAGGCTGATACTTAATAATATCCACCCGCTTCAATTATACTTTCATCACAAGCTTAATATCGGGGAGATAATTTTGAGCAGCCCGGAACTGAATGTAAGTTATCAACTGAACCATACCCGCGATACTGTAATTAAGGACCGTCGCACTCCATGGGAAATGATCTCAAAGAGCCTTAAATCTATTCGTATAGGGGCCATCTATTTAAATGATGTAAAGCTGAAATACAGGGATTACTCAGGCAATAAAGTGGCCATATCCGAGCTAAAGGAGATGAACCTGAGTGCCAGTGATCTATTGATAGATTCTGCTACACAAACGGATAAATCGCGACAGCTTTATTGTAAGGAGATAGTGTTTGAGGTAAATAACTATACGGGCCAAACGCCAAATGGTTTATATACCTATAAAATAAACCATCTTAAACTATCAACCCTAACCTCGCAGCTGAATGTTGAGGGCTTTAGGTTAACGCCCATTAAAGCGAATGATTTTTTTAACAAGAGCCATCAAACTCGTTACGACCTGGGGATAGATACGATACAACTCAACCATTTTGATTACCTGGGCTATCATAAATACCGTAAAGTATCGGCATCAAAAATAATGGTAAAGGGGGGCATGTTATCTGTTTTCAGCAACCCTAAGGGTGCTAAAGATCCTGATGCAGATAAAACAAAAAGCTTTCCGAATGTGGCTTTAAGCAGCTTTACTACCGATATTAAAGTTGATACCATCCAGATAAAAAGATACAATATTGCTT
The DNA here is from genome assembly GCF_900105165.1 of Mucilaginibacter mallensis. Classification (NCBI taxonomy): domain Bacteria; kingdom Pseudomonadati; phylum Bacteroidota; class Sphingobacteriia; order Sphingobacteriales; family Sphingobacteriaceae; genus Mucilaginibacter; species Mucilaginibacter mallensis. The sequence continues at coordinate 447,478 of NZ_LT629740.1, read as the reverse complement.
ACAGCGAGTTCAATAAAAAATCAAATCAAACCGGTACCATTACCTTTAATAATACAACCGGCACCGCTTTAAATGTAACCAATAATAAAGATGCCCTTGCAAAGAATAATATTAGCACGATATACTTAAACTCCTATTTTATGAACAGGGGTAGGCTAAATGTGCTGTTCAACTTTAATTTAACGGATAAGGATGCCGCCTTTAGTTATAAAGGAAATTTAGGGCCGATGAAGCTAACAGATATTAACCCGGCAACTATGCCATTGGCTATGGTTAAGATCACATCGGGAACTATAAAGGACCTTAGCTTTGATATAAAGGGCAGCAGTAAAATATCAAAAGGACACCTGGCTCTGTTGTACAATGATCTGAAGGTAAAACTATTAAAACCCGACTCCACTTATGGACTTAAGAGCAAGATAATTGAAACGTTTTACGCCAACCTGTTTATCCTTAAGCACGATAATCCGGATAAAATAGGCGGTGCCCCCCGTACATTTAATGTTACTTTCGTTCGGCCTGATAATTTCCCTTTCTTTAAAACGGTATGGCAAACCCTGTTCAGCGGTATAAAGCCATCGGCAGGGCTTGATAAAAAAACTATAGAAGCCATTGCCGCAATGAAAAATAATAACGCGCAGAAAAAGCAGGAACGCCTCACCAAAAAGGCGTTAAGACAACAGCGCCGTGCCGAAAAGCAGCGCGAAAAGGAATTGCAGCAATAAATTTATTGCAACAGCAGTTTTAAGTTGAAACCAAAATTGGTGAACGATGTGGTAAAGGTTTGCGAAGTATATGGCCTTGTGATGTTAGAATCATAGAAGAAACTCACCGTAAAACGCTGACTGATGGAGTAATCTACTTCGGGGCGGTAGGTAATATTTTGCGCGCCTGATGATACCTGGGCGGCCAGTACATCGGGCTGGTAAATGAGGGTTTTGGTATCGCGAAGATCGAATGTAAGGTTAAAGGTAAGATCGTTTTTTAATATCACATTCTTAAACAAGCCAAACGGGAATCTGAAGTTTTTGGCTTTATACCCAAACCCGAAGATCACATCGTTCTCATTTTGCTGTGCCAGCTGACTGTTTAATAAGCTTAAGCTCAATGCCCTGCTTTGCGAGTAGCTAAAATTGGCGGTTACATTATTCTTAAACCGCATATCAACACCCAATAAAGGCGCAAACTGTTCAAATATGGTGATCTGCGAGAACTGGTATAGCGGTAAAAAGTCGTTATTCACATCCCTTGAGGTCGCATTACCATCTGTTTCAGAATATTGCAGCAGCGTGGTATAGCCGCCCACATTGTAGGTTGATGAATAGGCATGTTTCAGATCGAACGAATCAAAAATCTCACTTATAAAAGGAATTTTAGCTAAGCCGCTATAGGTGATCTGCCAGTTGGGGATAGGTATATTTGGGAACTGGCTAAGGCTTGATTTTGATGGATCCTTACCTGTATATGCCGCCAGGAAAGCGGGCACCAGCACATCCTGCGAGTTAGGGCCATAACCATCGGCAAAGCCGCCAACAACCCCAGTAGAGTTTGGATTGGTTTTACCCAGCCTGGTCGAGATCTCACTACGATCGTTCAGGAAGTTTTCATAAACAGCCGATGTATTGTTAATACCGCTTGTTTTGGAGAACGCGGTAGCCAATGTCATATATGATATGCTGTAATCGCCGGTGATTACAGGTGAAAGATTTTCAAAGCTATTGGTTGCGGCCAGGTATTTGAAGTTCGACTGATAGGTATGATCCTGTGTTTTAAATGCAGTTAACAGGATACGCAAACCCGGTATAGGCTCGAGCGTGCTACTAAAGTGCAGGTCTGAATTATAGGATTGTACATATAACTGGTTCTGTAAGGTATCTGACGAGATCCATCCCTTTGCAATGGCCTGTGGCCGCAGATCAGCCTGGCTACCCAGTAAAAACCCGATACCCGGCGCGCTGTAACTTGGGTCTTCGCCAAATATGGTCGACTGCGGCAGGTATCCGGGTAAATAGGTACCCTGCGTTTGGGTATAGGTTGCATTTAAGCTTTTAACGCTGGTTAACAAGCCTAGTAAAACCTTACTCAGTTTACTCATGCCCTCGCCTTTTTGCGCCCTGCGTAACAACGGGAATTTATTATACAGGGTGATAAAGTTAAATGTAGGATCGAACTCAATGGTACGCCTGTTTTGTATACTGTTACCCACCTCAAACTGCGGGTCATCTATAGAAAATCCCGGTTGGGCCATCCAGGTAAATTGTGTGTTATAACTAAAATTGGCCGTAACCCAATCCATGTAGGGCAGCTTATTTATAGGCACGGCCCAGGTTAAAGCAACGGTATGGTTATAATTAATGGTGCGCCCCAAATGCTTTAAATTATTCCAAAGTGTGTCCCTGTTCAATCCGGTAAGCGGCCCCTGCGGCTCATCAACTGTTGACAGGTTAGTGGCATCAATATTAAGGGTTAACGATTTGGTAAGGTTCCAGCCTACGCCAAATACCCGGGTTATGTTAAAGGTATTGTTATAGGTGGTTGGTATTGGGATAATATTTGTAGGGTCGTTATTTCTTAAAGTGGTTTGCGAATCAAAACGATCAAAATCAATACTAAAATTCAACCTTGATGGCATCAGGTTAAAGTTTATATCCTTAAAAATGGTGAGCAAATTGTTCTTAATTATTTTGGCAAACGGGCTAATATATTTTGGTTTGATGGCGTAGTTGTAAGCCAGCGCAAACCGGTACGTCTTTTCAAAATCGGTAACCGTATTAAAGTCGTGGTGCTCCATATCGGTAAAGGCATAGGTGGCATTAAAATTATCTATATCCCATACACGGTTCGGTGTTGCAGGGTTTGTTTTGGCAATGTGTACGTTGGTGAAATTAATGCTCTTGCGTTCGGTATAATCTTCGGCAGCGTTTTTTATGGAATCCTTTTGCTTGGTGCTGGTAGCGGCTTTAAGTGTTTGGCTCAACTCAATATCAGGCGATGCCGGGTCATATAGCGGCATACTGGTTTGGTTTGATACGTTTATATAGGTTGGGATATGTACGCCGCTTTTATCCGGAAAGAATTTACCGAGCTCCACATTTGCCGAGATATCATACGACTGCGTATTATCCAATGTACGGTCGCCTATTTTTGAATCGAGTGTACCAAAGCCGGCTGTTGTTTTACTGCCCGATACGGTTATATCGGCAAAATCAGCCAGCTTCACATCAGCCTTTGCTATTGCCGACCAGCCTTTACGTTCGTTAAAATCCGTCAACCTTAGCTCATCAAACCATACAATACCCGATTTCTGTAGCCCATCGTCATTAGTTGGGTTATTTAGTTTATACGGGTTACGTACACCCAGCATCACCGTACTTAAACGGCTCAGATCGGGCTGGCCCATAATGGTTATTTTATAGATGCCAACAGTAACGGTGTAAGGTATATTTAACGGCCATGGCTGCCCCTTATACCGGGCATTATTACGGGCCAGTTTTGCATTGGTAAGTACCGAAAGTTCCAGGTCGAGCTGATTGGCCGCAGGCCAAATGGAGTTTGGATTAGTGCTACCCGGCTGTGTTACCTGCAAAGGAATTTCACACTCGTAATAATTATCTACATAATCAATACCCAAACGGATAAATGCGCTCAGGTCATTATCCTTTAGCTGTTGGGTAGGCAGAGCTTCAGCATGTATAAACATTTGCAGGTGTTTATAATTACGCAAATCGTTATTAAATGTTTTGAAGGCCGTTTGCGAATACCCATCGTGCAGGTTGGTAACCGTTAATGATAGTGATTGCTCATTTAGCTTGGTATTGGCATTTATACCGGTATAATTGGTTTGGCGCTGTATGCCCGGCGGCACTACATAGGGTATTGGCACGCGGTTACCGTTCTCCTCAATATTAACCGTACCAACCACCATGGTTGAACCATCGGGCACGGGATTAACAATAGCGGGATCGGCAATAACGTTAGCAGCGGTATTGTCGGAGTTATATGCGCGCCAATCGCCTCTTACCAGTTGCAGGGTTGCGAAACGCAAAATAGATGTATCGGCGAAACCGGTCATATACATCCTGATAAAACGGATAGACTTAAAATCCTGAATACCGCCAATTGCTGCCTGATAAGAATTGATAGGGATGCGGAACTGGTACCAGGTATAGGATTGTGTTACACCATTAGCCAGTTTAACACTTGAGGTTACTTTATCATTAACAAAACCCTGCCCTACTACCAGGTTTTGCGGGTTGATGGGTACCTTATATTCAAAATATTCATCATCGGTACTCATGTTGTTATCGCGGTCAATATCCTCCGCATCGGGCAGGGAGGTGGAGGCCGATGTTTGCAGGCCAAGCAGCGCCTGCGATTGTTGTGCTGTTTTGGAGTTACCATCTGTACCATTGTACTGGCTGTAACGTTGCAGGATGCCCGCCCCGGCCTGGTCAAGCTTAGGGCCCTGGTAATACTGGTAATTATCTGTTGATGGGTCATTGGCAAAATCAGTGGCTGCCTGCGGGCTTACTACTGCCTTAACGCGCTGTACTACGGTACCAAATTTTGCACGTTCATCAGCATCGTTCAAACCATCCAAACCAACATCCTGCAAAGCGCGCGCGTTCGGGTCATTATCAAAGGCATCAACCACTGGCTGCAGCTTGGCAACACGGCCCCAGGCGGTGGTATCAACAGTACTGTAATCGCCGTTAACTGGCAGGCCATTTTCCAAACTTTTACGCCCATCCTTCAATATATCTTCCGAAATACTGCCCAGGTCGAAATACAGGTAACCGCTATTTTTATTATTGATAAAGGGGTCGAGCACCCAAAACTCAATATAACCTACGTTTAGTGCCTCAAAATCGGTTGTTGATATTGCCCGCATCATACCACCCCAGTTATTGGCCGGGGTTTGCAGTGTACCATCACTGTTGATGCCGGTTGTGGTATAGTTATACGGGCCGCGCACTTTAGGGTAAAAAGCCAGATCCAAAGTTGGTAAAACCAATGGCTGCCCGGTTACTGATTGTTTGAATGGGAACACTTCCGTTTCTAACACCTCGCGCACATAAGGCTTTGACAACTCGGCGCGGGAAACCGGTATACTGCTTGAGGTATAAAATATGGGGTCGATATTATAAAAGGCCAGGCGGGCACGGTGGAAACCGTAGCTCAGATCATTAAACCGCTGCGATTCGGGGAATAACTGCGGCGTGCCTGAGATCTGCCAGCTTATGGCACTCTTCAGGTCGATATCTGATTGGCTATTCTCAAAATCATCAAGGTAAGCTGTACCATTTTTTGATCCTGCATAATTCAGTACGCTTGGCGTACCAGGCAATAACTGGGCAAACTCACCGCTCAGGTTTATTGATGATGGGGCCTTGGTATGTATAAATGGTATCTTATCAACCAAACGGGTAAGTAAGCGCGAGTCGGAGCTGTAGTGGCCATCAAAGCCCCAAATGGTATTGGAGATGGATTCGTCTCCTACGGCCTCGTTTTGCGAAATAGGTTGCTCGGTAAGGTGCATAATGGTTGCACCTAATTTTAGTTTAGGGCTCGCATCGTAATCAAACCTTGAGCCGTATAATGATTTTTGCTGAACGCCGAATAGCTCATTGTTTTCCAAATTCACGGTAATGGGCACGCCCGATGAAAGGATGGCCTGGTTAAGTATGCGGATAGTACCGGCATTATAATCAACCGTAAAATCGTTACCCTCAACCAATTTGGTAGCACCTGCTGTTACAATAACAGAGCCTTGCGGAATATTGGTGGCATTCAACTGGTACTCAGAGCCGCCCTGCGATGTATAGGTACCCTGTATCACATACCTGTTCAATTGCGGATAAAATTGCTGCGCTACGGTTTTGGTGGAGTCATACAACTGCTGGTACACATAAGTACTGACCAGGCTCGTTTCCCCGGGCGCAAATTTTGCTGCTAGGTCGGAGCCGAAAGGTTCAACTTCGGGAAAGATCAGGAAGCCGTTTTTGGAGTCGATAGTTATGCCCTCTATAAAGTCGAAATAACCATCGGGTTTTTTCTGTTGCTGCTGATCGAGGTTATCCAGGTCGGTTAACTGAATCCAAAGCTTGCCGGTAGTGTTCTTACCTTCAGCCATTATTTGCTTCGCGATGCCTGAGTTATTATCAAGCCGCGAAATATTCATTTTAAAGTTGGTTGGACTGATCTGGTATGCACCTAAATTATAGATGTTTTTCATCATCAGTTTCCAGGTTGGCAGGTTGGTTTTTAGTAAAGTATTTTTCAGCAACTTTACATACAACACATTTGGGTTATTGTTATTAACCGCACGATCGCTTGAAAACTCACCCACTTGGTAAGTAACACCGTTATAGGTGTATTGGTAAGCCACGGCCAGCACCTCATCGTTATTCAAAGGATAATTCAGGGATATATAACCCAGTTGCGGGTGCAGGGTAAACTCCTTGCTGGTTAGCTGGCGGGCATAGGTTAACTTGGCATAGTTATCGGTACTACCGGTACTATTAAAATAGGTGGCAATAGCGTTTGAGTTTGTTAAACGGGCATCAGCCGGCAGGTTTTTAAGCAGGCTGTTTGATTGCTGCGGAAAACCCGGTATATCACTACCTGCAGGCAAACCTGAATATGACGGGCCGCCTTGTATCAAACGGGTATTGTAGGGTTTATTTTCACCAAGGTCCATAAAGGCCAATATATCCCTTGAGTTAGTGGTAACATTGGTGCGGTTGGTTGTCCAAACCTCAATTTTGGTAATGTTTATGTTTGAGCTGATAATGGGGATATTTGCCAGTGCCTTATCATAATTATCGCGAAAATATTGTGATAAAAAGTAGTGCTTATTGGCATCATACGCATCGGTAGTCAGCTTAAAATTACCCTGTTCGGAGCCATTGGTAATGGTAATTGTTTTTGACTGCGACCGTTGTTGCGACAAAATAGAGGTCATGGTGAGCTTACCAAATTTGAGCTTGGTTTTAACCCCGAACAATGCCTGCGTACCAGTAATGAGCTGGGTATTTAACGGCATGCTTACCGTACCGGCCTGTATTTCCTGTATAATATCATCATCGTGCCCTTTGTAATCCATTTTTACCTGGTTATCAAACTGGAACTGGGCATTGGTATTGTAATTGGTATTAAAGGTTAATTTATCACCTATAGTACCTACTACGTTCAGCTGTATCTGCTGATCAAAATTAAAGTTGAACTGATCACGCTGCGCGGTATTAAATAATGGATTTTCGTTTTTATTAATTTGCCCGGTAAAGGTAGCATTAGCCGATCCCTGGGCTTTTATATCGATATTTTCGCCACCGAATATTCGTGAAAAGGTTTGGCTCCTTACCTTTATTTGCGGAATAAAGCCAGGTTGTTGTGATTGATAGGCATAGTTATCGGCCAGTTTTTTAAAATAGTCGCGCTCATTTTGACGCTCTCTTAAGGCCAGGTATTGTGCAAAGGTAAGGTACTGGGGCGGGCGGTATAACATGTCGCCAACGCGCTCGTACATAATGTACTGATTGGCAACCGGGTCATACTCAATAGTACGTACTAAATTTGGCGGATCGGGATCAAAAAGGCCCTCCCTTAAACGCATATTGTTTGATTGCTGCAGGTTTAAGGGCGCTTTTGACGACGTTGAATCTCTTTTCCCGTTTGGCGACTGCTGGGCAAATACCTTTTCCTGTCCGCAAAATGCAGCAAGAATTAAGATAAGCGTAACAATCTTAAACGTAAAAGTCTTAGTCAAAAGTCAAATCAAATTATACGTAATTATAAGTTTTTTAGGGCGGATTTAATCAACTGTTCAACGGTTAAATCCTCTTTATTTTTATTCATTTCCTGGTCAAGAACTTTCTCGGCAGCATTGCGTGCAAAGCCCAGCATTACCAACGCCGAAAGCGCCTCATCCTTAGCAGTTTTATTAACCGGCATACTGGTTAAGGTATCAGGCCCTTCCTTGCGCAATTTATCCTGCAACTCCAGTATAACACGCTGTGCCGACTTAGGGCCGATGCCTTTTATACGTTGTATAAGGGCCACATTACCATTAATAATGGCTGTTTGAATCTCTAAAGGCGTGATTGACGACAGCATCATGCGCCCGGTATTAGGGCCAATGCCTGAAATTGATATCAAGTGAAGGAACAGGCGGCGCTCGCCCTCATCGGCAAAACCATATAGGCTGTGCGCATCTTCCTTTACATATAACCAGGTGTATAATTTGCAGTGCTCGGCATCACCCAGCAATGAGTAAGTATGGAGCGATATATTGATGTGATAACCCACTCCACCGGCATCAATTACCACATATGAAGGGCTTTTAAAAACTAATTTACCATCAATATAAGCGTACATGTTTTTTCGATATTATTAGCGTTTTACAGATTTAGCGGGTTCAACAGCAACAGATTTTTCCTGCGCATTTACCACTGCAATGGTTATCATGTTTACAATTTCACGTACCGAACTGCCTAACTGCAACACATGCACCGGTTTTTTAAGGCCCAGCAATATTGGCCCTACTGCTTCGGCCCCGCCTATTTCCTGCAATAATTTATACGCAATATTACCCGATTCAAGGTTCGGGAATATTAAAGTATTTGCAGGGCGGCCAACCAATGTTGAGAACGGAAAATTATCCGACAACAATTCGGGGTTTAGGGCAAAGTTGGCCTGCATATCACCGTCAACCACCATGTCGGGATACTTTTCATGTAATATACGCACGGCTTCACGTGTTTTTTCAGGAATAGGGCCATCATTCGAGCCAAAGTTCGAATAAGATAAGATCCCAACCCTTGGCGTAACATTAAATTGCCTAACTGAGTGCTCTATCAATACCGTAATATCTACCAGTTCCTGCACTGTTGGATTAACATTTACGGTGGTGTCACCAAAAAATACGGGGCCTTTCTGGGTTATCATCATGTACATACCAGCAACACGACTTACACCCTCCTCGGTACCAATTATTTGCAGGGCAGGTTTTATGGTGGTTACATAATTCTTAGTTAAACCGGAGATCAAGGCATCGGCTTCGCCAAACTGCACCATACTCGCGCCGTAATAGTTGCGGTCGATCATCAGCTTGCGGGCCTCAAACAAAGTTACCCCTCTGCGCTGACGCTTGTTATACAGATACTGCGCATATTTTTCGGTTTCCTCGGTACCCTCGCGCGGGTCGATGATCTGTACATCGCCCAGGTCGAGGTCGTTATCCTTCATTATTTGTTTTATACGATCTACATTGCCCAGCAAAATTGGCGTGGCAATACATTCATCTTTAACAATTTGAGCGGCACGCAATATTTTGTAAGTATCAGCCTCAGCAAAAACAATGCGTTTAGGGTTTTGCTTGGCCTGATTGGTCAGGTTACGTAATAATTTATCATCGCTGCCTATCCTTGTACGCAATTCTTCGGCATAAGCATCCCAATCGGTGATCACCTTGCGGGCGACACCTGAGTCAATAGCTGCTTTTGCTACCGCTGTTGATACCTCGATGATCAAGCGCTGATCCATTGGTTTCGGGATGATATAATCACGACCAAACTTCAGGTTAGTGGTGCTATATGCCAGGTTCACCGCCTCGGGTACCGGCTTTTTAGCTATCTCGGCGATGGCTTTAACAGCGGCAATTTTCATTTCCTCGTTAATGGCGGTAGCTCTTACATCCAAGGCCCCACGGAAAATATAAGGGAAGCCGAGTACGTTATTTACCTGGTTAGGGAAATCAGAACGACCGGTAGCCATGATGATATCCTTGCGGGTATTATGTGCAATATCATAAGCGATTTCAGGATCGGGGTTGGCCATGGCGAACACTATGGGATTTTTGGCCATACCTTTAAGCATATCAGGCGTAACCACGTTACCTGCTGAAAGACCAACAAAAACGTCGGCACCCTTCATCGCTTCGGCAAGGGTTTTTATGTCCTTGCGCTCAGTAGCAAATTCCATACGGATATCACCCAGATCGGTGCGGTCAGGGGTTAAGAGGCCATTGATATCAAACATCACCAGGTTTTCCTTTTTAACGCCTAATGACAGGTACATTTTTGAGCAAGATACAGCAGCGGCACCTGCACCGTTAACTACCATTTTAATTTTATCCAGCTTTTTACCCTGTATCTCGCAGGCATTAAGCAGTGCCGCGCCTGATATAATAGCCGTACCATGCTGATCATCGTGCATAACAGGGATCTTCATTTCGGCTTTCAGGCGGCGTTCAATTTCAAAACAGGTTGGAGCCGATATATCTTCGAGGTTGATGCCACCAAAGGTTGGCTCCAGCGCTTTTACTATAGCTACAAATTCATCGGGGGTTTTGGCATTTATCTCCAGATCGAAAACATCGATATCAGCATAAATTTTAAACAGCAGACCCTTGCCCTCCATTACCGGCTTGCTTGCCTCGGGGCCAATATTACCTAAACCAAGTACGGCGGTTCCGTTACTGATAACGGCTACCAGGTTACCTTTGGCGGTATATTTGTATACATCTTCAACGTTGTCGGCAATGCGCAGGCAGGGTTCGGCAACGCCGGGAGAATAAGCCATGGTAAGATCCCGCTGGGAGTTAGTAGGCTTGGTTGGCACTACCTGTATTTTACCCGGGCGGCCTTTTGAATGGTAATCTAAAGCGTCCTGTTTACGATTGGTTTTATTATTCATCTTCTCAAGATTCAAGAGCTCAAAACTACGATTCTTTTTTCACCGGGTACGGGAAAAAGACCGTATTTGATAATATATGTAAGGTTTAGCATAAAATAGAGCCAAGATTTAAGAGTCAGGAATCAAGATAGAAAGGTTCAGGAATTAAGGAACTTTAACAGCTTACTTCAATTGCTTTTATTGGTTTATCTTGATTCTTATATCTTGGTTCTTAATTCTATTATCAAAATCAGCCTTTGCTTATTTTAAGTGTCATCCCCGGCTGTAACTGACCATGCTTTAAACCATTTAATGATTTAATATGCTCAACCGATGCACCATCAAATTTGGCGGCAATTACACTCAGCGTATCGCCGCGTTTAACTTTATAGGTTATATAATTATGTGTTTCTTTTGGCGATGCAGCAGCATCTTCTTTATCGCCACTTAATTTAAGCTTTTGACCCACTGCCGGTTTGTGGTGCAGGTGGTTCCAGTTTTTCAGGTCCTGTACATCAACGCCATAACGATCGGCAATATCCGACAGCGTTTCCCCTCTTTTTACTTTATGGTAGGCAGGCTTGTGCTCGGGTTTTTCTTCCGCATAAGAAACATAGCTTGCATGCGCCGGTAATACGGGCGAAATAACACCGCTATTCAGTGCATCGTATAGTGCTGAGTAAGATTTACTGTTACATTGCGGAATAATAAGCCTGCGCGGGTTAGCCGGGCTGCCATTTATCATTTGTGTGCGGTAGGCCGGGTTTAACAGCGCTAAAACCCTGTAATCCATATTTAAGATATTGGAGATATTGCCAAGGGAAATGGACCTATCAACCAAAACGGTATCTATATTTCTTGAAAAACTACAAGGCTGGGCAATAATATTATGCTTGCCATAATAATTCATGAGGTAAGCAACGGCTATGTAAGCGGGTACATAGTTACGGGTTTCAAGCGGGAGGTATTGGCGAATGGACCAGAAATCATTGGCCCCGGCTTTGGCAATGGCATTTTCCACATTGCTTTTACCACAATTATATGACGCGATGGCTAACAGCCAGTCGCCGAATTCTTCATAAGCATCTTTAAGATAAGCGGCGGCAGCATAGCTGGCACGCACAGGGTCGCGGCGCTCATCAATATAGCCATCCATACTTAAGCCATATAATCTGGCTGTGGTTGACATGAACTGCCACGGACCGGTAGCGCCTACCCTTGATACCGCGTTAGGATCAAGCTTCGACTCCACTACCGATAAGTATTCAATTTCAACAGGGATACCCGCAGCGCGGAAAACCTTTTCGTAGATAGGGAAATAATATTTAGCCAGACCTATAACCTGCCCCATTTCGTCGCGGTTATTAGCGTAAATATCAATGTAGTTTTGTACGTATTCGTTATAATCTAACGGAACATCTTTTTTAAGGGAATCAAGGCGATGTTTTATGTTAGTTTGATAGCCTGTAAGCTGTGCCTGATTTGCAGCAGCATGTGCAAATGTGGTATCGCCAAAAGTTTGCGTAGAAGCCGGGGCTATAAAGCCAGCAGCAAAAATTGTATTAGTTTTAACAATTAGGAGTAATAAAATACAGATAATAAAAGTAAATAATCTCTTCATTTATTATAGGGATTTAAAACTAAAAACGTTGGCTTGCGTCAACATTTTTACTAATGTATTAAATTTTTATAGTCCCAGGAAATATTCAGAGAAATTTAACAATTCCTGTTCCTCAAACTGCCTGGTTATTAATTGTAAACCTAACGGCAAACCTTTGCTATTATTGCCCGCAGGCAATGAAATTGCCGGGACACCAGATAATGAAGCCTGAACAGTAAAAATATCAGCCAGGTAAGTTACAACCGGATCGCTTTCCTCCTTACCTATTGCATAGGCCGGTTCGGGGGCTGTTGGGGTGAGTATAAAATCGTATTCCAGTAATATTTCTTCTGTTTTCTCACGGATAAGACGGCGCGCTTTTTGTGCCTTGGCATAATAAGCATCGTAATAACCGGCACTTAAAACAAATGTACCCAGCATTATACGGCGTTTTACCTCTTTGCCAAAACCTTCGGAACGTGATTTTTTGTAGGTTGATTGCAGGTCGGATGCCTCTGGACTCCGGTAACCATAATGTACGCCATCAAAGCGTGCAAGGTTTGATGAAGCCTCGGCGGTAGCCAGAATATAGTACGATGGCACCATATAATCCAAATAATCAAAGGCTATTGGGTTTACGGTATGGCCTTCGGCTCGCAACTTGTCAATATATTTGCTCAGAGTATTTTTTACCTCAGCATCTACACCCGGACTGGATAATGATTCCTGCAGATAGGCAATCTTTTTCTTTCCCGGCGCTTTAATATTTGCGCTGAATGCCGGAACAGGTTTTTGGGCCAGTGTACTGTCGTACTCATCGGGGCCTGCCATAACTTCCAATAACAGGGCGGCATCCTCTATAGATCTGGTGATCGGGCCCACCTGATCGAAAGATGAGGCATAAGCTATTATACCATACCTTGAAATACGGCCATAAGTAGGCTTAAGGCCGACAAGCCCGCAAAATGACGCTGGCTGCCTTACTGAACCACCAGTATCCGTACCAATAGCAGCATGGCACATACCGGCCTGCACCGCTACCGCGGAACCACCTGATGAACCACCTGATACTTTAGTATTATCGGCATAGTTTTTTACCGGACCATAATATGAGTTCTCATTACTGGCGCCCATGGCAAATTCATCGCAATTGCAGCGACCTATAATTATGGCATCCTCGGCCAGTAAACGCTCAACTATGGTTGAGGAATAAATGGAGGTAAAGCCCTCTAAAATTTTTGATGATGCGGATACCTTGTGATCCTTATAGCAGATATTATCTTTTATTCCGATAACCATACCTGCCAGCTTACCTGCACTCCCTAGCTGGATGCGGGAATCAATATCATTGGCACGTGTTAATGCCTCCTGTTCAAATACTTCGTTAAAAGCATTTAAATGGGCATTATGTTTAATTTTTTCTAAATAACCCTTTACCAGTTTTTCAACGGTAATTTCCCCACTTTGCAACCCGCTCTTTATTTCAGTTAAAGAGGAATAGAATTTAGCCATGCGGCTAAAATAAAAATTAAAATTGATTTGAAGACTTGTTGATTTGAAGATTTGGTGATGTGCCAGTTTGAAAATGGCAAACCGCCCGTTCAAGCGCCTACGCTTGAATGCAGTTTTTTGTAAGCGTCTACGCTTACTTTATATTAAAATAACATGATTTTGAAGGATCTTTAGCGTGGGCGCTAAAATCTTTTTTCATTCAAGCGTGGACGTTTGAACGGGCGGGGAGCCTAAATAATGATCTGAAAATTTGAAGACATACCAACTGATAGCGGTAATTTAACCTTCAAATTTTCAAATCAACATATTTTCAAATAAACCCTTGCTTATGCTTTAGGTTTGTCGTCGGTATTTGTGGTAGTAGTACCCTCGCCGTTTTGCGCGTCTTTAAATTCCTTAACTCCTTTTCCTAAACCTTTCATTAGTTCAGGAATTTTCTTCCCGCCAAACATCAATAATATTACGCCGAATATTAAGATGAGCATTACTGGTGATTCTAATCCCATGATTTTAAGTTTTTATATTATGATTTATATACTGTACTTATGATTTAACTTCTTCCTGCGGTGATTTAAGCGACTCAATAGGTGTTTCCCTTAAATGAGCCGGCTCAGCAGGTGTATTAGGTTCGTGGTGTACCGCTGCAACTTCGGCTGTTGAGCTTATCTCAGCTACCGGCATTGTATTGGGTGCGGGTGTAATAACAGGTGGTTCAGTTGCCACTACCACCGGGGCGGCAGCTGCTGCAGTTTCGGTTGTAGTTGTTGCAGTGTTTGCCTGTTCAGCCTTTTTCGCTTCAAAACTATCAATCTGGTTGGTTATTTCACGCTTTACACCTTCAGATGCGTCTTTAAAATCACGGATGCCCTTACCCAGGCCGCGTGCCAGCTGAGGAAGTTTTTCGCCGCCAAACAATAATAATATCACCAGCATGATGAGCATTATTTCACCCCCACCTATATCAAAAAACAGAAAAACTGAACTAAACATAATTTTACTATTAAAAGGTTACAAATATAAACATTTTTAATATTACAAAGTTTCAATCAATTTGGCGCCAACCATAATTTAGGGTTAACCGGTGTTGAACCTTTGTATAAATCAAATTCAACATCCGTTTCGCCGGTTGTTGAATCGGTAGCCACAGTGCCTATTGTTTGCTTGGTGGTTACCTTTTGCCCCTTTGATACGCTAACCGACCTCAGGTTTGAGTAAGCTGTAAAATACTCACCATGCCTTATAACTACCAGGTAAGTACCAACAATATCACGCACATTTATCACCTCCCCTTCAAATATAGCCCTTACACTTGCACCAGGATTTGTTTTAATAGAAACGCCTGTACTCTCACTTTTAATATTCTCGGGCGTATAATAAACGCCAAAACCCTGTATTATAACGCCATTAGTTACCGGCCATGGCAAACGGCCCCGGTTACCCAAAAAGTCGTTTGATAGTCTGGCTGCCTCTGGCGTAGCGTTCAATACCTCGCTGTTACTTGATGTTTTAGTAATAGTTTTGGTTTTTGGTATCTCCACTTCCCTGTTTTCAGCCTTAGCTTTCGCGGCAGCTACTCTTGCTGCCTCCTTTGCTTCCTCTTCGGCCCTGCGCCTTGCTTCTGCAATTTCCCTGCGTACTGCCGCGTCTATCTCACGATTAGTAGCGGCTATTTTCTTTTGCAGATCCTTTTGCTGCTGTTTAAGCTGCCCTTCATGCTGCGACAGATCAGCTATTGCCTGTGTCTGCGTATTTTTCTGCTCGCCTAATGTTTTTTTCTCTTTCTCTTGGTCTTTCAGCAATGCACTTTTTTCTTCTTTGCTCTTATCCAGTTCAACTATCTTAACATGCAGGTCTTTTTGTGTCCCTTCAATATAATCAGCCTGCCGCTCGCGATAGGTACCAAATTGCTGTAAATACTTTAAACGTTTATAAGCCTGGTTAAAATCCTTTGCCGCGAAAATAAACATCAGTTTATTGTATGCACTTTGATTGCGATAAGCAAACAATATCATGCCCGCGTACTCTTTTCTAAGCTGATCTAACTGGCTTTGTAAACTACGTACGGAATTATTACTCTCAGAGATTTGATTATCTAAATTTCTTACCTCAGAGTTTATAACATTTATTTTTTCTTCGCGGATACTGATCTGCGCTTTTAGGTTATCGAGCTGTTTTTTAGATAATTTTTTATTGTTTGCTGTTTCCTGGTATTCCTGGTTTAGCTGCTGCAACTCCTGGGTTAGCTGGTCGCGGCGGCGTTTTAACTCCTGGCTGCTTTGCGCATGTACATTAAATGCTGTAAAAACGCAGAGCAAAAAGAAAACAATTTTTAAAAATTTCATCCGTATATAGTGGTATTTAATGGTTTTGACAAGGCTGTTTATACCCTGTCATTCCTGTTACATAAGCGCAAAAATACAATTTAATTTGCCGGTGAGTAGCTGTCGGGGATATTAAATGGATATTCAAGCGGTTGATTAATATCAACTTTAACGTAATGCAAATTAACCTGTATCTTTTTATCGCCGGCAACAGAAGCGATATTTATTTGCGATGGTACCTTTTGAGTGCCCGCTAAAGTAAACGCATTAACCGCCTGTAACGATTGCCCTGCTTCCTGGTTTGTAAGATTGGTTTGGCTCACTTTCATATCATTGCCAAGTACCAGTTTATATATCAGGTCCTGCAAATTACCACTTAAGGTGGTGTTATTACTGCTATCCGCCGCAATTTTTGTGCTATCGTTCAATGCCTGGGGTATAGCGTTACCTACCAGCAGTGCCTGCAACATGGTATAATCTATCTGCTTGTTGGCGTATTTATAAATGAAACTGAAAGGCTTTTTGAAGTACACACCCTGCAAACGGTTTATAACCTGTATGCTATCGGGTGTGATGATAGCCCGGGCTACTTCAATACCCAATAAAGCGGTTACTGAAACCCATATCTTTTTACCATTATCAATGCGGAGATTAAGTGTACAGTCGTTATTATTACCATTAATAGCCAGGCTTGCTTTGGCCTTGCCCGAAAAAGTATTAAAGCCGAGTTGCTGTGTACGGATAGGCTCCAGCTTTGATTCCTCATTAGCTTTTGAAACCGTGGCCGATGTACCCGCAGTAAGATGCTTATGCGCCGAGCAGCTTACCATTATCAGCAAGCCGCAGGCTATCATCAGTTTATTCAAAATATTTTCTTTCATTTATTTTACGATCTAAAACCGGCGACTGCTCTCCGAATGATTTTGCTTTTTTCCAGTTTTGTACAGCAGCGTTGGTATCGCCTAAATAAAACATAATATCGCCATAATGTTCTATCTGTACGGCGCTGTTTGTTTTATCATGCACTATGGCTTTCTCTATCCAAATTTTGGCATCGGCATATTTTTTTTGCTTGAATAATATCCAGGCATAAGTATCCTCGAACGATGCTGTATTAGGCTGCAACTCATTGGAGTGTGCCGACATTTGCGCCGCCTTATCCAACTGCTCTCCTCTTAACGATAAATAATAGGCATAATTGTTTAAGGCAAAGGCATTATCAGGATTATACGTCAGCGATTTATCATAGGCAGCATCAGAATTGCTGAAATCCTTCATCTCATGATAACAATCACCTAAGGAGGAATAGCTTAATGAGAGTAGGTCCTTATCATCAGGAGCAACATCAATAGCACTTTTAATATAACCTATCGCTTTTTTGTAATTTTTTGTTTGCTGGCAGGCAATGCCTACCAGGTAATTCATCCAGGCTTGGTTAGGGAAAAGCGCAAGGGCGTTCTCACCATCTTTTATAGCCTGATCCATTTCGTTTGAGCTGATCTCGATACGAACCAACTGTTCATAAACAGCATAATGGCTGCCATTTAGCTGGATAGATTTTCTGTAGGCTGTTTCTGCTTCCTTAAACTTCTCGGTCTGGAAAAGCATATCGCCATACATGGCATAAGATTTTGAATCATCGGGGTGAGCCTTTATCAAGATCTTGCTCAGCTCAAGCGCGCTGGCTTTGGCATTGGGATCGGGAAATTTGGGGAAGTATCCTAAAATGATCTTAATTTTTTGGTCGATATCAACCTCCGGAGATGCAAAAGCCAGTTCCAGTTCATTAAAGAAAGATTCATTATCTTTTTTATCACGATAAATATCGGCCAGGGCTAAATGTATCTGCCCGTTATTAGGTGCAATTTTTTCAGCATCCTTTAAAACTTTAAATGCCTTATCCTGCAGATTATTTGAGTTGTACAACTCAGCCAATACCAGGTAATACTTTACTTGTGAGGGATTGTCGGCAATCATTTCCTGCAACTGGGCAGCAGCCGGGTCAACCTTGCCTTGTATAAGGTATATTTTTTGTTTACCTGCAAGTATGTCATCATCAAGCCCGTTCATGGCCTGCAACTGATCATAAACCTTCAGAGCATCATCATACCTTTTCTCAATAAAAAGGGCATTGGCGTTATCATAATAATATTCGGGCTTATCGGGGTTTATCCTTATCAGCTGTACAAATACATTCTGAAGTTTTACTATGTTATTGTTTTTCTCATAACACTCGGCAAGTGACAGCCAGTACCACTCATTATCCGGACTAATGGCAACGGCTTTTTCGAGCAAGGGTTGCGCATCAGCATAATTACTTTTTTGCTTTTTAAGATTTGCCAGCTCATACAGCGCGGCGGCATTGCCCGGGTCGGATTGGAGCACACGGCCGAATAATTCAGCAGCCTGTGTAAAATTCTCCATTACCTTTTCATGCAAGGCCGACATAAAGATCTGCCTCACCATCACACTATCTATCTGCGACATGGGTTTGGCAGCCACAACGGTACCAATGCTTTTGTTTTGTGCAAAAACAAAAGCTGGTATTACTGAAAAAAGCATAACTGCAAACCGCCTCATCCTGAAATTTATCTAAATCTATGCTACCCCTGTATGTCCATAACCACCCACACCGCGCGAAGTTTCATTTAATACCTCAACTTCCTCCCAATTTACTTGTTCGTGTTTGGCAACTATCATTTGCGCGATCCTGTCGCCGGTATTTACCTCGAATACCTGGTCAGAAAGATTAATCAGCAACACCTTTATTTCACCACGGTAATCGGCATCAATTGTTCCCGGGGAATTAACTATGCTTATACCATGTTTAAACGCTAAACCGCTGCGCGGGCGTATCTGTGCCTCAAAGCCTTCGGGCAATTCAATATGTAACCCTGTTGGGACAAGCTTGCGCTCAAAAGGTTTAAGCGTTATGGTTGTTTCCAGGTCGGCACGCAGGTCCATACCTGCAGCATGCATAGTTTCATAGGCCGGCAGGCCATTTTTTGATTTGTTTATTACTCTGATAATCATCGTTTAAATATAGCCCTTAAGTTTGCGCGTTCAAAATAAAATGCCACTGATATATATAATAATAACAACGCATCGCCTATATAAATATTCCTGTTAAATACATAAAATGACAGATAAACTACCACAATTGATGATACTATATAAACCAGGTTCTTTTTAAGATTATAAGGAATAGGATAGTTTTTTTGCCCCCATATATAGGATAATACCATCATGGTTGCATAAGCAATGAATGACACCCATGCCGAAGCCATATAAGTATATTTTGGAATAAACAGCACATTCAGCACAATGGTGAGTATTGCCCCTATGCCCGAAATGTACAAACCATATTTTGTTTGATCGGACAGCTTATACCATACTGATAAATTCATGTAAATACCCAGACTCACATAACCAAAAACAAGTGGTGGCACTACACGTAAACCTGTCCAGTATAATGCGGTTTGTTTTGCATCGTGGCCTTTTACAAAGTATTTTAAAATTTCGATATTGGCTATAAGCGCTATAAATATTACGCAAACGGTAATTACAAAATAATCCATAATACGGGCATAGGTTTGGCCTGCATTCTTATTTTTGGCATGACTAAAAAAGAAAGGCTCGGCACCTAAGCGGAAGGCTTGCACAAATATGCTCAGGAAGAGGGATATTTTAGCACAGGCTGCATATATGCCTACTTCGCGCACACTGATGTTTTGCGGCAGCAGCTTACCCAAAAGCAGTTTATCTAAATTTTCATTAACTAAAAACGACAGGTTGGCAATTAACACCGGCCAGCTGTAGGCAAACATTTCCGCAAGCATTTTGCCATCAAAGTCAAGCCTTAATTTCAATATCTCAGGCAGCAATAACACTAATGTAACAATGCTTGCAATTAGGTTTGACAGGAATACATAACCCACCCAGCCTTTTGTATACCATGTATTTATCCAGCCCGAGCCAATATAGTGGTGATTTATCCAATAAGGAATAACATAAATAAAGACCAGGTTTAGCGAAACGAAGATGATAATATTAATAAACTTGATGATACTATACCTGCCGGGTTTACCATCGGCACGTATTTTGGCAAAAGGAATAACGCACCATGCATCAATTACCAGTATAGCTATAAAGTAGTCTATAAATGTTACAAACTCACTGTGTGAAGTATCCTTACCTACCTGTATAAAATTGGCTATATGCCCAATAAAGGGCAAAGTAACCAGCAGAAACACAATAGTAATGGAGAATACCGAAGCAAAAGCATTGTTATAAACTTTCCTTTTGTTATCGGCATGTTTATTTAAGTACCTGAAAAAGGTAGTTTCCAATCCAAATGCCATTATTGCATTTAAGATTGCCGCATAGCTGAATATGGTTGATAAAATACCATATACGCCGGTAGCAAATGTGCGTGTATAAACAGGGGTAAGAAAAAAATTTAGCACCCTGCCGGCTATAGTACTTGCGCCGTATATGGCGGTTTGACCCGCGAACTTTTTAGCTGTTGACAATGATTATACCTGGATTAATTGCTGTGGATGTACTACCACAAATGATTTTTTTTAACTACCTCAAAATTACGATAGTTTTTTAATTCGCCTTCATTTGATTCTACAGAAGTTACCTGGGCATCCTGCGGGCCTTCGTTGCACCAGTCTAAAAACATTTCGAGGGTAGCTTTATCGGCTTCGGCGGCTATGAGTACGTCGCCGTTATCGGCATTTTTTACAAAGCCGCGTACACCAAGCTGGTCGGCAACGGCTTTGGTTGATGCGCGATAAAATACGCCTTGTACTTTGCCTTTTACAGTTATATCCAGATGCTTTATCATAAGTTAAAAGTCAAAATTAAAAAGTCAAAAATAGGAAGGTTTGGATATAATAACGTTTTTTAAAAGTATTTTGTGGTTTATTTAATGATTCGCGCTCATTGCCGCTAAGGCTATTTCTTTTGTCTTGATACAAAAGAAACAAAAAATCAAGTCAGCAAAGAGGCTTCTTTTCGCACAGGGCCTGCGCTGCAAATCAGGCAAAACCTGGGCTGCAATCTTTTACCCTGCTGTCGCTCGCACAAAGCCACCGCTTCTGTAAAATTTGCTATGCCCTGCCACGCTTCTGGCCACCATCGTTTTGCCTGATTTCGCCCGAAGCTTTTTTGCTTACGGAATTTAGTATAGTATTTAGTCTTAAGTCTTTGCTGTAATGTGGATGAAGCTCATCTTAATTCTTTACTTCAGCATAAATACTTGTGACGGGAAGCTTTTATCATCATAAACTTCTTTTAGGTTAGTCACACTATCGGTTGTATCAAACAGCATAACCTGGCGGGTGTTGCTGTTGTATTCTGGCCATTTTGGGTTTGATGATGTATTGGGATTGCCGGTTTTTATAAAGGTTACCCATGCACCGTGCAGATTAATAGTTAATTGCTTTTTCGCGCTGTCGGTTATGGTGTTGGGGTTATTTATGTTCCAGATGTATTGCAGTTCTTCACCGTGCCTGGCACCGAATGATTTGCCGTTATCGTATTTAAAGCGGTACATCCAAACCGGTATGTTATTTTGGGCCAGCACTTTTGCAAAGCGGTAAGAATGCATCTGGTACATATACTGTGTGAGTACTTTTACCTCGGCGGCATACGGCGAATCTGTTTTTAGCTGCTGCTGATAAGCCGCATAAACCATTGGCGCGCCATCTTCAAATAATGGTTTAAAAACAGTTTTGTTTATATCCTTCAGATCGCTATTCGGACCAACGAAGGCTGCAGCCTCGTATTCATTTGTGCCGATGAGCGCTTTTATTTTTGGCATTTGACCACTGGCTGCATATTTATAAGCATCGCCGGTAATTGTTGCCCCATCATAAACCGGCCCTAAAAAAGAATTGCCGCCAATGCCTTCGCACACCATTCCCTGTATCTTTATAATAGAATCAGCAGGCAGCGTTAAGAATTTTTTAACATCAAGCGCGGTTAGTCCCATTTTATTTAAGATCCGCAGTCTTGCGTTTTTAGCAGTAACGGTATCGCGGATACACTGAACTGATCCGCTTTCGGCAATATATTGCTGAAATAAGCCTTTGGATAATGGCGAAACCATCACAGCGCTGATGAGCTTTGCGCCTGCAGATTCGCCCATAATGGTAACCCTGTTGGGGTCGCCGCCAAAGGAGGTGATGTTTTGTTTAATCCATTTAAGCGCTGCTATTACGTCCAGTACTCCACAATTACCTGATTGTGCGTAACGCTTACCCACATCGCCCATATATAAAAAACCAAAAGCGCCAAGCCTGTAATTAATGGTGATGGTTATAATATCATCATGATCGGCAAAGGCATGGCCGTTCATCCCTTTGCCCGAGCCGTTTGTCATGCTGCCGCCGTGTATCCAAACTACTACCGCCCGTTTATGATTATCGGTTTTTGGGGTGTACAGGTTTAATGAAAGGCAATCTTCGGAACCAATAACTTTATTACCTGAATATTGTGTAGCAACCGGGCCAAACTTTGTAGCGGCTAAGGTATCTGTCCACAGTTGGTGGGTTGCCGGGGGCATAAATCGTAAATCGCCGGCGGGCGGAGCAGCATAGGGTATGCCTTTAAAAACCTGGATATTATTTTCAACTATCCCGCGTATATATCCTTTGTCGGTTTTAACAACAGGGTCATTGTTTTGGGCTGATGCTTTGCAGGCGATGCAAATCGCCATAAATAAAATTACAGACCTGATTGCTGGGAGCATTCTTATAAAGATTAGTATCGCATTTAAATTAATCGCCTAACTTTTGATTCCGGGGTTAGTTTAAGTCCATCAACATTGGTAATTAAATTTAGTCCGGGTGTTTTGCCGGGTTCAAGGCTGCCTTTTTCCGCATCGATACCTAAAAACTGGGCCCCGTTAATTGTTCCCCACTCCATTAGCTTAGCTGTAGTAATAACCGGGAACTTTTGCTGAATGGTTTTCATTTCATGCAGTATGCACAGCTTGGTGTTTGATGCCAGGCTATCGGTACCCAGGGTGATGTTAAAGCCCTGATCAATAAACAGATTGATCTTTGGTACCCGGTTCTCGATATATAAATTAGCATTGGGGCAAAAGCACCAGTTTATTTTACGGTCGAAACGTTTAAGAAAATAGATGTCCTTAAGATTAGTACAGGTATTATGCACCATTAAAATATCCTGCTTGCTGGTTAGCAATGGGATTATGGATTGCATGGAGTTACGGGCCTGGGGCTTAAAGTGGCTGGTATCCATACCAAAGAACTCGTACAGCTCATTAAACTTACCCAATTTATAGCGGAAGAACTTATTCTCATCATCGCATTCCTGGTTATGGATACTCAGCAGATTTTTAACGCCTGAATCTGAATATTTTTTTATCAGCCTGAATAATTCTTTTGATACCGAATACGGTGCATGCGGTGTTATGGAGCATGATTGCGGCCTGAACTCATTCAGCAACATTAAACCATTGGCATACAATTCATTGGCATTGTGCGGCAAAAAACCCAGTATCTCCACAAAAGTGTGGTAGTATAATTTACTTTTGGCTTTTATTTGGATGGTAACATTATTGTTTGATATATCGCCAACGGCAACTATGCCATTATCATACATGTCGCTGTCGGCTTTTTCGGCAGCTTCAATAATTAATTGATGCTCGCCATTACGTACCTTTAGTATCTGTTTGATGAAATCGACCAGGCCTGTTTTTGTGGGTACCTTACCCTCCAGGTGTGAAAGTTCAAGATGACAATGTGTGTTTATAAATCCGGGGCAAATAATGCCGCTTAGGTGTTCAAGGGGCTGATTTTGATCTGATGCGGGCTGATAATCTGTAACTGAAATGATCCTGCCATAATCATCAACTGTAACAATTCCATTTTTAATTGGTTCGGCATAAACAGGGAAAACATAATCGGCTTTAAAACTTTTCATTAAATCATATACTTAGTATCTTCTAAAAAACCTTTTAAAATATACCAACCAAATCTATAAAACATTTACAATTAACTTAAAGTTATTGTTTTTAATTTGACAAAAAGAATATACTAAAAAAAGTTACTTTTTTTTTATTTCAGTACCTTTGCAAAGTGAGCATTAAAAAAGACAAAATTGATATCCGCAGCATTAGCCTGCAAACTCTGCAAGAGCACTTTATCCGTATGGACGAAAAAAGCTTCAGGGCAAAACAAGTTTATGAATGGCTTTGGAAAAAATCATGTTTCTCTTTCGATGAAATGAGCAATATTTCAAAAGAACTTCGTAATAAACTGGACGAAAATTTTGTTATAAATAACGTAAAAATTAACAACTCACAGTTTAGTGCAGATAAAACTATAAAAAATTCTTTTATTTTACATGATACCCACCTAATTGAGGGTGTTTTAATTCCTACACCGGGCAGAATGACAGCCTGCGTATCATCGCAAGTGGGCTGCAGCCTTACCTGTAAGTTTTGTGCCACCGGTTATATGGAGCGCAAACGCAACCTTAACCCCGATGAAATTTACGATCAGGTTGTGTTAATAAGCAAGCAGGCCATGGAAAATTACGGGCAGCCATTAACCAACATTGTGTACATGGGCATGGGCGAACCATTGCTGAACTACAAGAACGTAATGGATTCGGTCGAAAAAATAACATCGGAAGACGGGCTTAATATGGCTGCCAAGCGCATCACCGTATCAACCGCGGGCATAGCAAAAATGATAAAAAAACTGGGCGACGACCAGGTGAAGTTTAACCTGGCGCTATCCCTGCATGCCGCTAACGACGAAAAGCGTAACACCATAATGCCTATAAATGAGCAAAACTCGTTAAAAGCACTGGCCGAGGCATTAAAATACTACTACGCCAAAACCAAGAACCCGGTAACCTACGAGTACATTGTTTTTGATGGCTTTAACGATACTTTGCAGGATGCCATTGAACTGGCAAAATTTTGCAAGCACCTGCCATGCAAGGTGAATATTATTGAATATAACCCCATAGCCTTCGCCAATTTTATAAATGCCGGTGAGGATAAGATTGAAGTTTTTGCCGAATACCTGCGCAAACAGGGCATCAATACCAACTTACGCCGTAGTCGCGGCAAGGATATTGACGCAGCTTGCGGGCAGCTGGCGATTAAGGATAAGGAAAAAGCGGTGCAGGAGTAAAGCCCATTTTTGTGGCAGATTAAATTTGTTTTTAACCACAAAGGGCACGAAGCTTTCACAGAGATACGCAAAGATTTTATTGAATGAATTATTAGGGCGTTGCCTGCGGCCGTGCTATGCGCTCATACGCCTGCAGGCTTTAGGCTCAGCCTGCACTGAGGCCCTCGAAGTGGGCCGGTATCCACTCCTATCACTAACGCGGAGCTTCGACGCGCTCCGCTGACTCACCCGGTCGTTGCTCCGCTCGACCACCCTCTCTGCGGTAAACCGCAAAGAGGGTTGAGGGAAATTTCGTTATTCCCTTTTTCTCCCCTAACTTACTACCGTGAAACTATCCCGCGGTTATCTTGCTGATTTTGTTGCCTTATTTTTTCCAGAGCTTTGCCCGGCTTGCGGGGAGAGCTTGATGGCTAATGAGCATGTAATTTGTACCGATTGCCTGTACCACTTACCACAAACCAATTTTCATTTACAGCCCGACAATATTGTTGCCCGGCAGTTTTGGGGAAAGATTAAACTTGAAGGTGCCTATGCACTGTACTTTTTTGCCAAAGGTGGCAGGATTCAAAACCTGATGCATCATTTTAAGTATAAGGGCATGCAAAAGATAGGAAATCTGTTAGGCAATATTTCAGGTGGACAACTGGCAAAGAGCCCTGTTTTTAATTCGGTTGATGTGATCATACCTGTGCCGCTGCATAAAAGCAGGTTAAAGGAGCGAGGCTATAATCAAAGCGCCTGCTTTGCTGAGGGATTAGCGCAAAAGCTGAATGCTGTTGTTGAAGTTAATAATCTCGTGCGTGCAAAGGCAACCGAAACACAAACCCATAAATCGCGGTTCCTGCGGTTTGAGAATATGCAGGATGTGTTTACTATAAATAACCCCGAAAGCTTAATAAACAAGCATGTATTACTGGTTGATGATGTGATAACTACCGGCGCAACGCTGGAGGCCTGCGGGATTGAGTTATTGAAGATAGAAGGGTTGAAATTGAGTATTGCTACTATTGCGTATGCGGAGTAAAAACCAGGAATAGGAACCAGGATTTAACGAATTTTATGAATTTACAGGATGTTTTGATTTACTGCTTAACATAATGCCCTTTTGACTTTTGACTTTTGACTTTTGACTTTTGACTTTTGACTTTTGACTTTTGACTTTTGACTTTTGACTTTTGACTTTTGACTTTTGACTTTTGACTTTTGACCTACTGCTTCTGGTATTTACTCAGTTTATCGTAAAGCGTTTTGGGTTCAAAGGGTTTAAGGATGAAATCGTTCATGCCTGATTCTATCATTTGATTTACCTCGTTACTCAGCATGGATGCGGTTAGGGCAAGTATAGGTAATTGTTGAAAATAGGTTTCATCTTTAGCCCGCAGTATCTCGGTTGCTTCCAACCCACCCATTACCGGCATGTGTACATCCATCAATACAACATCGTAGTTTCTATTAGCTTCTATCTTGTCAATGGCTTCCTTGCCATTTTCGGCAAAGTCCACAGTGGTGCCCCATTTCTTAAGCACTTTGTTAACCAGTATGCGGTTGATCTGATTATCATCAACTACCAATACATTTATGTCTAATCCCATATCCATTTTACTCGCATTAAGCACGTGGCTATCAGCCTTGTTAAATGTTATTGTAAACCAAAATGTTGATCCCTGCCCAAGCACGCTATCAACGTTTATTCTTGAATCATGCAGCTCTACCAATCTTTTACTAATAGCAAGCCCCAGGCCCGTACCACCATATTTACGTGTAGTATCAAGCTCTGCCTGTTTAAACGATTCAAATATAGTTCCTTGTTTATCAGGTGCAATGCCTATACCCGTATCAATAACTGCAAACCGTATACGTACCGTATCAGTATTTTGCTCCAAAACTTTCAGATCAATGGTTACACCACCCTTTTCGGTAAATTTAACAGAGTTACTCACCAGGTTCAGCAATATTTGAATAAGGCGCGCGCTATCCGCAATAACCATTGGCGGAACATCTGGATCAACACTTTGTTTTATGTAGATATCCTTTTCATTGGCCCGGTATTGCAGCGAGTTGGTAACGCTTTGCACCAGTCCGCGCAGGTTAACGCCCGCTTTCTCCAGCTGTACGTTACCGGTTTCAATTTTGGTAAAATCAAGCACATCGTTTATCAGCTTCATCAAATTTTCGGCTGAAAATTTAAGAACGCTCAGGTTCTCTTTTTGCGATTCCAGCGGATCTTCATCCAATAATAAGTGTGACATGCCAATTACCGCATTCAATGGGGTGCGTATCTCATGGCTCATCACCGAAATGAACATATCCTTGGCCCTGTTCAATTGCAATGCCTGTTCCTTAGCCGATATGAGTTCCAGCTCCACCTTCTTTTTGGAGGTGATATCAATAATAACCTCAATATATTTATCAACTTCACCCTCACTGTCAATAATAACCGAATTGATGACTGAGATCCACAGCATCTGCCCATCCTTGCGGTAAGCCAGCAGATCAACCTCAAATGATTGTTTATTTTTTGAAAGATCCCGAGCCCGCTCTATAATGGCTATATCAGTAAGTTCACCTTTAAGGGCATCACCCAAATGCCTGCCCTTAACATCGTTAATATTATATCCGGTAATTTTCTCAAACGCACTATTGATCCATTCTACATTGCCGTCACTATCATTTATTACCACGCCGCTCGTGGTATTGCTGGCTACCAAGGAGAGCATTTTTAATTGCTCATCGGCTTTTTTGCGCTCTGTAATATCTACTATAACACCTATTTGACGTTCCACAACACCAACTTCATTTAGTAAAGGGCTATTGGATATAAATACCCAAATGGGTGTCCTATCCTTTTTATAAACCTTTATCTCAATCTCATAGGTTTTGTTCTGCTCAGCAGCATCAACCGCTCCATTATATACATGCATATTGGTTCCTTCGCCTAAAAGCATAGTACCAAAAGTTTTGCCTTTCATCTCTTTAAGCGTATAGCCTAAAATACGCTCGAGGGCTTCATTCATCCATATCACATTGCCGTCAGCATCACGTATTAATGAACCGCTAGGGGTCTTTTCGGCTGCGAATGATAGTATTTCAAGATCTTTTTCGGCAGTTTTGCGTGCAGTAATATCAATTATTACACGTATATATTTGTCAATATTGCCGTTGGCATCGTAAACAATAGAATTGACTATGGATATCCATTTCGGTTGCCCGTCCTTCCTGTTGAAAAGCAATTCTATTTCATAAGGCTGCTTATTTGGTATAGCCTCATCCAATATTTTTTTACTCTCTGCTGTAGGCTCGCCGTTAAGCGTATTTCTTAATGTCTTATTTTCAACATCGTTTAAATCATAGCCTGTTATCCGCTCAAAGGCCTCATTTATCCATATCACTTCATCGCTGGTGTTGCTTATAACCACACCGTTACGCACCTTACTAGCCACCAGCGAAAGCTGCTCCATTTGCGCCAATAAATGCTTTTGATAGGTAATGTCCCTACCGCTGGCATACCATTTTCCTTCTTTGTGTACAGCACACCAGCTTATCCATTTCGCCTCATTGTCGGCAGTTATGGTTTCTGTTTCCAGTTCAAACGGGCGCTGCGTAGCTATTGCCTTTTCAATAAGCGGCACAAACTGATCGCGGCTGTTCGTGCCAACTACAAACTGCCATAATGAACGCCCCATTGCCTGTTGCGGCGTATAACCCAGCACGCTGAGCACCGCATCATTTATCAATTCGATATTGGAATCCTTATCGGCAATAAAATGTACCTCGGAGGAATTATTGAAGAGTGTAAAGAAATCTTTATGAACGGCAAGCGATGCTTCAAGCTCCCGCTTTTGCTTACGCAATACCAGGTGCGACATTACCTCGTTAGCCAATGTGCGCAGTGCATCCTTTTGTTCAGAGGTGAGTGTACGTGGCACATTATCAATAACACATAATGCGCCTAAACGATGGCCATCAGGGTCAATTAGCGGGGCACCTGCATAAAACCTGATATGCGGCTCGCCTAAAACGAGGTTGTTATCTTTAAAAGTATCAGACTCAAAGGAATCATTAACTTCAAGTATGGTATCATCAAGGATGGTGTGATTGCAAAATGCCTCCTGCCGGGGCATATTCCCCCCCTCATTATCCAAACCTATTCTTGATTTTACCCATTGCCGGTCGGCATCAATTAAGGTAATAAGGGCAATAGGAACCTGGCATATATAGGATGCCAGGCGTGTTATAGCATCATACTCTTTCTCGGGCAATGTATTTAAAACATTGTAGGAATCAAGGGCTTTTAACCGTTGATCTTCATTTCCGGTAAGAGTATGATGCGTAATCACTTTTATCAATCAGTGCCTTTAAGTTTATATAGTGGATAGTCATCCATCAGCTTATGAACTCTCTTACGTATTTTCTTTAAGGAAAGTTCATTATCTGGATTGGTAATTACATTATCTATTAATTCAACAATGTGTTCCATTTGCTTTTCCTTCATGCCACGGGTTGTTATGGCGGCAGTACCCACACGGATACCTGAAGTTACAAACGGCGACTTATCATCATAAGGCACCATGTTCTTATTTACGGTAATATCCGCTGTAACAAGTGCATTTTCAGCAGCTTTTCCGGTAATATTTTTATTCCTAAGGTCGATAAGGATTAAATGATTATCTGTTCCGCCAGATACAATCTCGTATCCGCGATCAATAAATGCTTTTGCCATGGCTGCGGCATTCAATTTAACCTGTACGATATACTTCATGTAGTCATCAGTCAATGCCTCGCCAAAGGCAATTGCCTTTGCAGCTATGATATGCTCCAATGGGCCACCTTGTGTGCCCGGGAAAACAGCCATATCCAGCAAAGCCGACATCATTTTTACTTCGCCTTTTGGTGTTTTTAAACCCCATGGGTTTTCAAAGTCCTTACCTAATAAGATTAGGCCGCCACGCGGGCCACGCAATGTTTTGTGGGTAGTGGTAGTAACAATATGGCAATGCGGCAGCGGATCGGTTAATAAACCACGTGCTATTAGGCCTGATGGGTGTGAGATATCAGCCAAAACCAAAGCGCCAATTTCATCAGCTACTTTACGGATAAACTCATAATCCCAATCGCGCGAGTAAGCCGAAGCACCGCAGATGATCATTTTAGGCTTTTCGCGCAGGGCTACTTCCTTAAGCTGATCGTAGTCAACATAACCGGTATCTTTTCTAACCCCATAAAAATGAGGCTCATATAATTTACCCGAGAAATTCACTGCTGAACCATGTGTTAAGTGCCCACCGTGAGAAAGATCAAACCCTAATATTTTATCGCCTGGATTAAGGCAGGCCAGCATAACTGCCGCGTTTGCCTGTGCGCCAGAGTGTGGCTGCACGTTTGCCCATTCAGCATTAAACAACTGCTTTGCGCGTTCAATAGCAATGGTTTCAATTTCATCAACTACCTGGCAGCCGCCATAATAACGTTTGCCGGGTAAGCCCTCGGCATATTTGTTGGTAGCTACTGATCCCGCGGCTTCCATTACCTGCAGGCTTACAAAGTTTTCAGATGCGATAAGCTCAATGCCTTCTTCCTGGCGTTGTTGTTCTTCGTCTAATAATTTGAATATTAATTTGTCTCTTTTCATTGTGATGCTTAAACGCCGCTAAGGTAGCAAAAAGCTAAAAGTTAAAAGGTTAAAGCTTAAAGGTTTTTTTGACTATTGCCAAATAAGGCAGCAAAAAGGTAAAAGGTAAAAGCTAAAAGGTTTTTTGATTAGGTATTAATCTCCCTGCTTTTACCTTTTTACCTTTCAGCTTTTTTGCTCATTCGCTCCTTAAGCTTTTTATGGGGTTGGTGAAAGCTGCTTTTATGGTTTGGAGGATAATTAATAAAGCGGTTATGCCCGCAAGCAAGGCTACAGAAAAAACAAACGGTGTTAATGATATATTGATGCGGTAAGCATAATTGCTCAGCCATTTTTGCATAACGAGATAAGCCACCGGACAAGCGATCAAACCTGCGATCATCACTACGCCCAAAAAATCTTTCAGGAACAGCGTTGTAATACCCACGACTGATGAGCCCAGCACTTTGCGGATGCCTATCTCTTTGGTACGTTTTTGAATACTGAGTGATATTAAACCTAACACGCCAAGCAATACAATTATGATGGATAATACGGTGGCAATATAAGCAGCCTTTTGCAGCTGGATCTCGCTTGTATATAGCCGGTTAAGGGCATCATCCATAAAATGATATTCAAAAGGTTCGCCGGGTAATAGCTCGGCCCATTTCTTTTGCAGGGCCTCCGCGCTTTTTTGCAGGTCGCCGGGTTTAACCCTGAATGAGAAATAACGGTAATAAGGCGAGCGGTTTACATTAATAAAGGTGATGGGCAGTATCTTGGCCTGCATCGATCCAAAATGAAAATCGGCGGTGACGCCGCTGATGGTGTATGGCTGATCCCAGTACATGATCTTGCGCCCAATGGCATCATTGGGGTTGTTCCACCCCAACGCTTTTGCCTCCGTTTCATTGATCACTATTTGGGTGGAATCAGCTGCATTATAAATCGGACTAAAAAATGAGCCTGCTTTTAGGGGTATATTGTAAGTGGCCGCATATTGATTATCTGCTGTTAATCCCTGCGTAGTTACAGTTTTTGATGGATCTGAGCCTTGCTTATAAATGGGTACACTTCCACCATTGATTCCGTCGGGGATTTCAAATGAAAGCGAAACACTGCTTACCTGCGGCATTTGCGCCATTTGATAACGGATAGCCTCCATCTTTTTTACACCTTTTGGTGACCAATCGCGGGGTAGTTGGGCGTAAACTATATAATCCTTATTATAGCCCAGGTTATTGCTAAAAAATAGACTGATCTGTTGCGAAATAATCACTACGCCTATAAAAACAACAGCCGCTGTTGTAAACTGGAATGCCACCAGCGTTTTACGGAACAGTACACTCTCTTTTACTGTAGCGAGTTTTCCCTTTAGCGAGTCGACAGATTTTAATGCTGATAATACCAGCGCCGGATAAATACCTGCGAGCAAACCGATCATCAAGGCGAAGACAAACGGCAGCGGGAAGAAATACACAGGAAAATCAATAAGGCTCATGATATCCCTGCCCAAAGCCGCACCAAAATATGGCCTTGCTATGGTGTAGATGATCAGCGCCAAAATAGTAGCCAGCATTACCATCAGTACCGATTCGGCAAGGAACTGCCACACGAGTTGCTTGCGCAAACCACCCATCACCTTGCGTATGCCCATCTCCTTCATCCTGCCTGAAGCACGACCGATACAGATATTCACAAAGTTGATAACCGCCATCAGCAAAATAAACAGGGCGATGCAGGAGAGCGTCCAGGTCATTTTTTTTATGGTGCCATTATTGGCCAACAAGTTATAGTCCTTCATTTTTAGCAGGTAGGGCGTCAGGTTTTGGTTGATATCATCAGAAGCATTCTTCTTTAGCAACACCACCATGGCCCGTTCCACCGCCTTGGGGTCGACACCTTGTTTCAGTTCGATATGATCAATTGTGGCCGAGTTGTCCCAGCCATCCATACCACGCTCAAAAAATTTATTAACGCTGGCATTAAAAAAGAACTGTATAGTTCTGCCGTTTAAGTCGGTAACGGTGTTGCGTGGCAGTTCATCCAATACCGCGGTGACCATAAAATCATGGTTACTGCCCGCGAAGCTCTCGAAATTTAGTGTTTGCCCAACCACATCCGTTTTTCCGAAATATTTTTTGGCCATCTGCGTCGTTATCACCACCGAATAAGGCTCGATCAAAGCGGTTTTTACATCGCCATAAAGCAGCTTAAAGCCATACATATTCAATAGGGTACTATCGCCCACCAGCAAACTTTCATGAAAATGCATATCACCTTTTGATACATTGGTGAATGCAGGGTCGGAATTATAATAGTTGGCTACCAGGCCGGGGTAATTATCTTTTAGCGCACGTGACAGCTGCGCGATGGAAGTATAATCAGCCCCCATAGCCGGGTCCTTCCATTTACTCATGATGATGTATTGGTTATCGGCATTCTTAAGCTGCTGGTTTACCTGCAGCTCGCCCCATACATACGCGCCAATAAGCAGCGTAAAGGCTATACCTACCGAAAGGCCAAATATATTGATGAGGGAAAAAACTTTGTTCTTCCACAGGTTCCTCCAGGCGATTTTGAAGTAGCTTTTTAACATGGTTAAGGGATTGATTTGTAAAGTGGAAGATAAGGAAAAGGCAGGGATTTAGATTTACTTTATAGATAATATTATGTGAAATGATTTGTTAGTCGCTTGGTATCGCTCATAGCCGCTATGGCCTATTTCTTTTGTCTTGATACAAAAGAAACAAAAAATCAAGTCAGTAGAAAGGCTTCTTTGCCGCACAAGGCCTTCGCCCTGCAAATTAGGCAAAACCTGGGCTGCTATATTTTTACCCTGCTGTCGCTACACACCTGGCCTTTGCCCTTCTGTAAAAATCTGCTATGCCCTGCCACTGCACAAGGCCACCATCGTTTTGCCTGATTTCACCCGAAGCTGTTCTACTGACGGGGAAGGAAAAAAAGTGTAAGGTGTCATGCTGAGCGATAGTCGAAGCATGAGCGTAGAGGCCTTTGCCCTCATGCTTCGACTATCGCTCAGCATGACTCTCATTCTCTTGATCAAAAAAGCGCAGGCCCTGACAACAAGGGCGGGCCAGCGTAGAGGCGGGAATGACGGTTTAGCTTTTTGTGTGATGTGAGGTACGAATGTACCGAACAGCGAAAAAAGCGTGAAGAACCGGCAGGGAGCGGGGAAGCATCCTTGTTATCTTGATTTATTCACATATTGTTTGTTTTTTAAGGTGTTCATGAGCTCCCTCCGGTCGGTTTTTGGTTCTTTTGTATCAAGACAAAAGAACTAGCCTCCGCGGCAATGAGCGGCTTAAAGCGATATGTCTACAGTATGCAACTTCGCCTTGCACAGTCGGGGATTGCCACACTATCGCTCGCAATGACGCGCGAAGAGATACCCCGAAAATCAAATAAATCCGTTTAATCCCGGTTCCCCATAAACTGAATCACATCTACCTCCGTACCTTTAAAAGCACCCATCGCAGCAGTTTTTAACCCCGACATAGCCGCGGCAAATTCGCCGGATTCCTGAATGCCAACACCATTAACACGCTTGTATAAATAGCCTGCCATATAGGTATCGCCGCAGCCGGTGGCGTCAATCACTATTTTGGGCGAATGGGCCGGTATCGTATACAAAATATCATCGCTATAGATCCATGAACCCTGGCTGCCGTTGGTGATCACTATTTCTTTTACCCCCCAATCAGTTAATTGCATAATGCCGTCATTTAACTCATCACAGCCGGTTAATGCACGGAGTTCGGCAACATCGGCTTTCAGGATATCTATATAGAGTAAGATTTCCTTTTTACCGGCCCAGCCGGTAGCGTACACCTTTTTGTTCTCAACCTTGCGCAGGTAGCCCTGTACATCCAGACTTATCAATCCCCGGCCTGCTATACTTTTAACAAATTCAGCCGAAAAATCATTAGCCAGCAAAGGGCCGAGGTGGAATATCTTGGCACTTACCGATTGTATTTGTTCCGGATTGAACCGGTCAGCAACCTGTAATACATTTTGGGTACGCTCGTCCTGGTTTTCGCCGTAGATATTCTCAAAGTAAACGGTATGGGCGCTGGGCTGTACTTTTATTTCGATGCCTTTAGCGCGCAGGTCGTTCACGTAATGCATTTCTGTTTCTGCAAGGGCAGTAACCAGCAGGTATTTTACATCGAGCTTGTTCAGCGCGTAGGAAAAATAAAAGGCCGTACCCCCCGGCATATAAAGAGTGGTTTGGGTGTTAACTACTTTATCAGATGTGATGTGGCCTATGCAGCAGATATCGTACATGGCGGCAAAAATAATGATTTGTGGTTAGTGATTGAGGATTAGTGGAATATCGTGAGATTTCTATTACCAACATAAAATCGAGCCCGGCCTGTGCGATTCCTTCCTTTGGGAAGATAGGGGTTTGTTCGATAAAATTCGCTGGTAGAGACCCCTCCCTGCCTTTGCACGCATTTCTGCAGCACCCCTCCCGTCGGGAGGGAATGTAAAAAAATTAGAAAACACCCTGAAAATCAACTTAATCAGTTTAATCCTGGTTCATCCCCTTTTTCTGAGATCCAAAAATTATTATAACCTAAACCTATTTGTATCTCCACCAATTCCTGTTGCAGCATTTCGAGCATCGCTAAAAAGTTATATACAAAATGCACCTTATTTTCGGAGTAGGATGCCATGGCCTTAAAATCAAGCATCTTGTTGATCTTTAACAGCTGACTTATAGCCGCCTTTTGCTTTTCTATAGTATAGGGGTATTGTACAATGGTGTGGGTAACCTGCTTTTCGCGCAGCTCGTAATTGCGCATCAGGCGTTCGTAAACCATCATCAGCTTGTACAGGCTTATCTCCTGCAATTCATCGCCGGGGAGTGCTACTTTTTCAACCTGCTCCAGGTCGGCGCCAATGTTGCCTCGTTTTTCCTGCTTAAAGCGCTCGTCCTCAAAAGGGCGCAGTTCTTCGCATACTACCTTTATCTTTTTGTATTCAATCAGCTTTCGTATCAGGTCCTCTTTGTGGTCGATCTCATTACCAGCCTCATCCACCTCGTATCGCGGCAGCAACATTTTAGCTTTGATGCGCATGAGCGTGGCGGCTACATAAATAAACTCACTGGCAATTTCCATATCGAGGCTGGCCATATGGTGTATGTAGTTCAGGAAATCGTCGGCAATACGGGCAATGGGGATATCATGAATGTCGAGCTCATCCCGTTCGATAAAAAAAAGCAGCAGATCAAAGGGACCTTCAAATTGCGGCAACCTGATCTCAAAGCTTTCTTCTGTCATTTGCTATCAAATTAAGCTAATTATCATCAAAAAATAAAATCACGGAAGAAAACAATAATTAACGCTCAGTTTATCTTATTTTTAACAATTAAATAACTTACTTTGTAAGTTTAAATACTCTGACTAATGGCAATGCAGGTACCGGCCGGTAATTTATTACAAGATATATACTACCCTTCTGATTTAAAGAAACTTACCGAGGATCAACTTGAACAGGTTTGCCAGGAGTTGCGCCAGTATATTATTGATATTGTTTCGGTAAACGGAGGCCACTTTGCTGCCAGTTTAGGTGTTGTGGAATTAACCGTTGCCCTGCAATATATATTAAACACACCTTACGATCAACTGGTTTGGGATGTAGGGCACCAGGCTTATGGCCACAAGATATTAACTGGTCGCCGCGATCAGTTTCATACAAATCGTCTTTACAAAGGCATAAGCGGTTTCCCAAAACGATCCGAAAGTATATATGACGCCTTTGGCGTCGGTCACTCATCTACCTCTATTTCGGTAGCATTAGGTATGGCTGTTGCGTCGCAATATAAGGGCGAAACCGACAGGCAGCACGTAGCCGTAATTGGTGATGGTGCCATGACCGCAGGTATAGCTTTTGAAGCGTTGAACCATGCCGGGATCGAAAACTCGAACCTGCTGGTTATTTTGAATGATAACAACATGGCAATTGACCCGAACGTGGGTGCCTTGAAGGAATACTTAACAGATATAACCACCTCGAAGCCATATAACCGCTTTAGGGACGATATTGCACATGTATTGAATAAACTATCAGCTATTGGGCCCGATGCCTTTAAAATAGCTAAAAAGATA
This sequence comes from Mucilaginibacter mallensis, assembly GCF_900105165.1. Classification (NCBI taxonomy): domain Bacteria; kingdom Pseudomonadati; phylum Bacteroidota; class Sphingobacteriia; order Sphingobacteriales; family Sphingobacteriaceae; genus Mucilaginibacter; species Mucilaginibacter mallensis. The sequence goes on along the minus strand of NZ_LT629740.1, from coordinate 410,444 downwards.
GAAAAAAGCATCAAGGGCACGCTGCTTAAACGCAGTAACTTTTTTGAGGCTTTACAGTTCCGCTATTTTGGGCCGATTGACGGGCATGATGTAAAGCACCTGGTTAAGGTGCTGAATGATCTGCGCGATATACCGGGGCCAAAATTACTGCATTGTGTTACCACAAAAGGCAAGGGTTATGCACTGGCTGAAAAAGACCAGACCAAATGGCATGCGCCCGGCTTATTTGATAAGATAACCGGCGAGATCAAAAAGACCAAGCACGAAAAGCCACAGCCACCAAAATACCAGGATGTATTTGGCCATACCATAATTGAGCTTGCCGAGCAAAACCCTAAAATTATGGGCATTACCCCGGCAATGCCATCGGGTTGTTCATTAAACCTGATGATGAAGGCTATGCCAAACCGCGCGTTTGATGTGGGTATTGCCGAACAGCATGCCGTTACATTTTCCGCAGGTTTAGCTACACAGGGACTGATACCTTTTTGTAATATATACTCCAGCTTTATGCAGCGGGCATATGACCAGGTGATACATGACGTAGCTATACAAAAGCTGAACGTAGTGTTTTGTCTCGATAGAGCCGGTATAGCAGGCGCGGACGGGCCAACCCATCATGGCGCTTACGACCTGGCTTATATGCGTTGCATACCGAACATGATCGTATCGGCACCGATGAATGAGGAAGAACTGCGCAACCTGATGTATACTGCCCAGCAGGATGATATGGGGCCGTTCAGCATACGCTACCCGCGTGGTAACGGTGTGATGGTTGACTGGCAGCGCCCTATGAAAGCTATACCTGTTGGCAAGGGCCGCAAGATATGCGATGGCGAAGAACTTGCCATATTGAGTATAGGTGCTATAGGCAACGAGGTAGTTAAAGCTACGACCGCCCTAAACGCCGAAGGCTACAACCCTGCACACTATGACCTGCGCTTTGTAAAACCATTAGATGAAGCTTTACTGCACGATGTGTTCAGCAAATTCAATAAGGTGATTACTGTTGAGGATGGCTGCATTGAAGGCGGCATGGGAAGCGCTGTACTTGAGTTTATGGCCGATAATAACTACCACTCACAGGTGATACGTATGGGTATCCCCGACCGCTATATAGAACACGGCGAGCAACCCGAGCTTTGGGCCGAAGCTGGTTATGATGCTAACTCAATAGCAGAGAAAGTTAAAAGCGTGGTAGAGAAACGCAATACACATACGATTGCATCTTAAATGTGCAAATATGCAGATGTGCGTATGTGCAGATTAAGGAGAAGACAATGTATAAATGTGTGTTTATTGATTAAACCTGTGCATTTAAATCATTTGCACATCTGCATATCCGCACATTTGCACATCTAATAATTAATGCGTCTGAAAACTAGCCAGATCATTATACACAGCGCGGAATGAGCTGCGGATACCAATCGTTACAAGACCTGTTTTATCATTGAACTGGGCATTCTTTTCGTCGCGGTAAATGCCGCTAAGTTCAAGGCGCAAGTTGTATTTAGGGTTAAGGATATAGGCTACTTTACCTTCAAGATAATATAAATTGGTGGTTAAGCCCTGGCCTATGTAATTGCCTTCAAGCTTTGCTGGGGTAGTATAGTCCTGGAATGGATCTTTACCGTAGTTAAGGCCATTAATATCGAGGCCATAGCGGCCGTAATCACCCTCACCCGAAAAATCAAATCTTTTGTAGCTGTAGTTTAGCAACGCAACCACTTCGCGGTAGTTGGCACCCCATGGCTGGCCTAGTGGTTCACCGTTTGCGGTGTAGCTAATTATAGGGCCGCGTTCGGAGTAGGTATATGGTTTGGCACCGTTGGTTTCTATTAAATAATTTAATCCTTTTACGTCAAACATATTTGCTCCTCTGAAACCGAATTGCCATGCATATTTATTTCGTGAGCTACCACCATCAGTAAAGAATTGTTTTGCCTGGAACTCATCCAAAGTAAACTGCCCATATGCGGTTATACCATTGGTGATCTTGTATTTTCCTGTAAAGCCAATCAAAGCATTATCCGGTGACCCGTTTGATGCCTCAAGCGGGCGAAGGAAGGTGATTGGTTGTAAATACGTTACATCAAAGCCACGGTAGTTGCCTGCATTGTCCCGGTTATACCAAATGATGGAGTCAAAGAAACCGAATGAAAGACGGTTGCTTACATTCCAGTCTAAATAATGGAAAACGCCCCATTTGGTCCGGTCATTGCCATTGGCATCCAGATCAATAGGGTCATTAAAATAGGCCCACATTACCATGTATTTCACATTGCCCAGGTCGGCGGTTAATTTCAGGAAGGGGTATGGCGAAGCGTAATCAGATAGCAATGTTGAGCGGTAACCATCGCCTATAAAGGTTTTATCGTGCCCTAAGGTAATATTCAGGTATTTATTGGGGGTAAAAGATACATTGGCGGTATAGTCCTGCCAGTCGTAGCTGTCTAGTCCATATATTTTGGCACGTGCCTGGCCCGGGATTATACCCGTTTGGTTGATATAGGTTGATATATATTCCGGGAAATTGCCCTGGTTTTCAAAGCCTGTGAAATTGTAAGAAAACTTATTGCTTATAGTACCCCCAAATTGAAAGCCGTAGGATACCAGTGAAGTGCTTTCTTTACCACCCAGGTAGTTCTTACCCATGGTAAAATCGGGTAAAAGATCAGCATAAAAAGTACTGTTGGCTGATTTGATATCGATCAGGTGTTCATTAAATAGTTTATTATATCCCCAGCCATGTTTTTTACCATCGTTATTGATGTTCATTAATGAATCATAATGAACTTTTAAGATGGAATCATCCACAAAAAATGGCCTTAATGCAGTATGCTCACGGGTAGTGGTTGAATAGGCATCAGCATCCAGTTTCTGATAAAAATCATACGAATAGGGCTGATATTGCGATTGAGAATGGGCAACACCAACAATTGCTAATACTAATAAAATGCTGCCTAAAATTCTTTTCATATATAATGTTAAACTATTATGTGCACTATTCAAAATAATTGAGTGTTTGGAAGCCACCCTTTTTTAAGTAATCGTCTTTTTTAACCAGGTGAAGGTCTGATTGCATCATATCGCTAACCAGTGCCTGTAGGTCGTATTTAGGTTTCCAGCCTAGTTTTTCATTCGCTTTTGTGGCATCGCCTATTAACAGGTCAACTTCGGTCGGCCTGAAATATTTAGGATCTACCTTAACTACGGTTTGGCCAAATCTTAAAGCATCGGCGCTTAAGCCCATCTCTTCAATCTTTTGCTCATCTATATCAATAATAACACCCCGCTCGTTTTCATCCTTACCGCTGAATTCTATTTCTATACCTAATTCAGCAAAAGCCATTTTTATAAAATCGCGTACGGTTGTTGTTACACCTGTAGCAATTACGTAATCTTCGGGGGTATCCTGCTGCAGCATCAGCCACATAGCCTCAATATAGTCTTTAGCATGGCCCCAATCGCGCTGTGCCGACAAGTTACCTACATATAAACAAGTTTGCAAACCTAACGCAATTTTTGATGCCGCGCGGGTAATTTTACGGGTTACAAAAGTTTCACCCCGTACCGGGCTTTCGTGGTTAAATAATATACCGTTGCAGGCATACATATTATAAGCTTCGCGATAGTTTACGATGATCCAGTAGCCGTATAATTTGGCTACCGCATATGGCGAGCGTGGATAAAATGGCGTAGTTTCACTTTGCGGCACTGCCTGTACCAGGCCATAAAGCTCGGAGGTAGATGCTTGGTAAATACGTGTTTTTTGGGTAAGGCCCAATAATCGTACAGCTTCAAGTATACGTAGTACCCCAACACCATCGGCATTGGCAGTATACTCAGGTGTATCAAAACTCACTTTAACGTGGCTTTGAGCGGCAAGATTATATATTTCATCAGGCTGTATTTCCTGTACAAGCCTTATCAGATTGGTTGAGTCGGTAAGATCGCCGTAATGCAGCTTGAATTTAACATTCGGCTCATGCGGGTCGTGATACAGATGATCAATGCGTTCTGTATTAAATGATGAAGCCCTTCTTTTAACACCATGCACTTCATAGCCCTTTTTCAATAGAAACTCAGCTAAGTAAGCGCCATCCTGCCCTGTTACACCTGTTATTAAAGCTACTTTCATCAATAATATTATAATAAGCTTATAATATTACAATATTATCAATTTAATTGCAAAAGCAGGGTATGGTATGAAGAGTTGTGGAGTTTTTTCTTTAATACAGTAGGATGCGTCCAACATTTAAGTCATGCTGAACTTGTTTCAGCACCTCATTAGCAATGTGTGGAACTTGCATGATTGCTCATTTTGTGGGATGCTGAAACAAGTTCAGCATGACGGAAAGATATAAGAAGGCAGCTTATTATATCCCAGCAACGGTATCTTCCAGCTCCTGGTACCATGCCTCACCATATTTGCGGATCAGTGGCCCCTTCAGAAATTGGTATACCGGCACTTTAAGTTCGTCGCCAAAAGAGCAGGCAGGGCTGCATATACTCCAGCGATCGTAGTTCAATACATCAAATTCGGGGTATTTAGTTATGCGGATAGGGTATAAATGGCAGGAGATAGGTTTTTTCCAACTGATATCGCCATGCTCGTAGGCTTTCTCAATAGCGCATTTGGTAATGCCGCCTTCAAATACCACGTAAGCGCATTCTTTATTTATATCAACACAAGGGGTGGTATAATCACCTTCAAAATCGGTTACATGGGTACCTTCCCGTTCTACAGTGGCAATACCTTTGGCATTCATGTAAGGTTTTACTTTGGGATATATTTCTTTAAGTATATCCAGCTCATCGGCGTTTAGCGGCGCACCTGAGTCGCCCTCTAAACAACAGGCCCCTTTACACTTGTTCAGGTTGCATACAAAGTTGTTTTTTACAACGTCCTCGTGCACCAAAATATTCCCTACCTCTATCATCTCTTTATTTACTTACTTTATTTAATGGAAACTTAAGCCCTTTGGCATCAGCCAGATCCATTGTTAAACTACCTAGTATTACTTCAACCTGCGCCTTTACAGGTATCCTGTTGGCATCATCGGTTATCCACAAGTATAACTTGCTGTTCTTTTTAAAAATACGGCCCGGTACAATTGTGGGGTTAAATTTAAGACAATTAAACGTACCTAACGAGCAACTTACTTTTTCTTTGCCAACATAGGTTATTCCCAGTGTGTTTACAGTGTCTTCTAAAAAATAATGAAGCTCAAATTTTTCGCCAATACGCATCTTTGAAACATCAATACTACGGGCAAAATAATAAGCTGATAAAAAATCAAATGTTTGCCCCTTTAGCGGATAAGTACCTTTGTTAGCTGTTATTTTGCCCTTCTGGTGATCAAAAGTTACCTTATCGCTGTGTTTGTAATTTGATTCGTGCCTATTCTCTTCATAAAAATAAGGCAGCAATGTCTTCTCATCAACAAAAGTTTCGTAACGGTTACGCACTTTGTAAAAAAAATCAAAAGTTCCTGCTGTTTTGCCTTCGGCGATGATATGAAATGCAGGCTGCCCGTTAAATTTTACATCAGTGCTCTCCACCCGCAGGTCGGCTGTGGCGGCGGTAAAAATACCATACTTTAGCTTATAGCTCAGTTGTTCGCCAACTTTAAAAACAGGCTCATTTATTTTGGTTAGTTCCTGTGCATATACTTCACTAAAACAGCTTGTTAAAAACAGGACTACTAAAAGGTATAATTTCATCTGGTAAGTACTTAGTGCTAGGTCTTTATTTTAAAGGTAACACTTCTGCCTAAAACTACTGGTTTAAGATTTTATTGTAAACTTTTAGTAAAATGAACTAATAAACAATACCTAATGACTACCGACCATAAGCGTTTGGAAGATATATTTTCTTACAAATATTTAGCCCGGGGTCACCCTGAGGCACTCGAAGGGTAACCGTAAAGGCCTTTGCCCGCATGCTTCGAGTGCCTCAGCATGACACCCTTTTTTAATCTTCCGAACACCTATAAGTTATCGACAAAAAAACTAATCCCTTCTTTTATAAATAGGTACTGTTGAGCATGGCTCGCCAAACATCATACTTTTAACTACGGGGGTTAATTTCTTAGTGAGCTCTACATAGGCCGAAACTGGTACATCAATATCACCACAGCCTTTTATCACTATACGCTGATCGCGGTATTGTTCCACGTCCAATGTGGTTATTCCCTTTAAAAACAATACAGTCTCTAGTACTGCAGCATCGCCAAAAACAATTTCGCTGGCATAAGGGGCCATTTTGTTTGCCAATAGCATGTAGGCCCAGGCCGGTACAACGGCATCGGCAGAGCAGGTGATAGCTACGTTTTTGCCCTGATATTGCGCCCAGTCGTGTGCTTTTACAAACTCCCTGAAATCTTTTTCGCGTAATATCAGTTCCATAAACAGGTTATCCTTAATATCGTATACCACACGTTCGCCCTGCGGATAAAAAGAAGCCGGATCCAAAGTGATCAAACCACTTTGTGCAACCTTATTCACTATATTTTCCTGTATATCCATGGTATTTAAAATAAAAAATCCGGAAACCACAACACGTGATTTCCGGATACAAAAATACTTTAAATTTGATTATAAGAACTTAACCCTGTAATCTTTTACATTCGCCTTATCTTTCAGGGCGTCAAGTATCTGCTGACCGGAGCGCTGTAACAGCGCCTGGCCTATTTCTTGTTTCTGCCTTACCGCGTTTGTAAGCGGTGCTGGTTTTATAAAGTTATCAACCACAAATACAAAAACACCTGCCTGGCCTTCAACCGGTTTTGACAGTTTGCCCGGCTGTGAGCCAAACACAGTACCTATCAATTTATATTCAGCAGCGCCACCTGGTATTACAGGGTTAGCTAATACTATGTTCTGTATGGGAACAACCTGGCTACCGGCTTTTTGAGCCACCTGGTCGATATTTGATGAACCGTTTAACGCATTCTGCAATTTATCAGTCAGTATTTTTGCTTTAACTTCGGTTATAACAAATGGTTTTATCTGTGTTTTTACAGCTTCTAAAGGTAAAATACCTTTAGACTTTATGGTTGTTAACTGAGCTACTATATATTGATCGCCAATGGTAAATACCTGGTCTGACACATCGCCACCGCTGGCTTTGTATGCCCATCTTACCACCTCGCGGCCATTGGTAACAGCGCCAAAGCTTGCTGCTGTTGCAGTAACATCAGGGGCAAGCAATACTTTTAAGCCTGATTTTTGAGCCTGCTCGGTAAAGTTGTCATTATTTACTGTACCCAGGAAAGCCTGTGCTTTGCTGTATGCCGCAGATTGTGTAGCAGTACTTGCACTTAACGCCTTATCAACAATGGCTACCTTAACTACTTTTGATGATCCTTTTTGATCCATGATCTGGATGATGTGTACACCAAATTGTGAAGTAACCACTTTAATGTCGCCTTTTTTGCCGTTAAACGCGGCATCTTCAAATACCGGCACCATTGCACCACGGCCAAATGTTCCTAAATCGCCACCTTTATCGGCAGAACCTTTATCAACTGAGTACATTTTAGCTAAGTCGGCAAATGATTTACCGCCTTGTATTAAGCTTTTAAGTGAATCGGCTGTCTTTAATGCTTTATCAACACCACCATTTACCGGTAGTAATATATGCCTTGCGGTTACTGAATCAGGACCAACGCGTGAATCAACCAGCTTAGCAATTTTATAGCTTCCGGTTGAAAGGTACGGACCATATACAAAACCCGGGGCAGCGCTAAACATTACTGAATCAAGCTTAGGATCAAGCTGACCTTTATGCTGATAAACCATTGGCGTTTTTGTATCAGCGTTAACCTCAACAAAAAGTGAATCGTTAGTGCTTGCCTTAAATTCAGGAACTAATTTTTCTACCTGAGTTTTTATTGCTGATGAATCGTCTTTTGAAGGAGCCGCGTTGAAGGATACGTAAGCTAAGCTGCGTGTTTCCTGTGAATTATCAAATGATTGCTTGTGATCATTATAATAGCTCTGGTAATCATCATCAGTAGGCGTAACCTTGCTATCAGGAATAGAAGCGTAATCAAGCTTTACATATTTAAAGTTAGCCAGTTGGTTTTTTGCTTCATAATCATCCTTAGCCTCAAGTGAATTAACGTATAAACTGTTTGATACCAGTGACAGGTATTTCTCGTTACGTTTGTTATCAACTATTTGCTGTACAAAAGCATCCCAGCGTGCCCTTATCGGGTCATCAGCTTTCGCTGCTGACAGGTTGCTTAAAAAGTTCATCAGCTTGGTTCTGTCAACCTGACCGGTTTGCGGATTACCGAAAGCCTGTATGATCTGCGGACTTGGGTTATCACCTTGTATTAATGATTTAATTTCATCATCACCTACAACCAGGCCCAGCTTATCCATCTCTTTTTCAAGAATTTTTTCACTAACTACCTGGTTCCAGGTATTTTCCTGAATGTAACTTGTGATCTGCGGATTGATCTCATCCTGGCGAGATTGTTGTTTGAAATTCGCCGTATTTTCTTCAACTCTTTTGTTGAAATCATCATACGCTATCTTTTCGCCGGCTACTTCGCCTATTTCATTACTATCGCCGTGAAAAAACGAGCTCCCATAATGTATAACCTCACCTGCGATAAAAGCAAAAAGTGCAAAACCAATAACGATGACTAATATTAGCCCCATTCGGTTACGCAAAAAACCCATTATTCCCATAAAACAATTTTATATATAATATTATTAGTACTCAAAAAAGAGGCGCAAGATACAACTTTTAGCAAAATATTTTAACACAAAAAAAAATACTGAAAACGTTGTGAATTATTGTGTTGGCGCATCTGTTACATTGAAGATGCCTGTAGATTTTGTGATGGTCCAATGAGCAAGGGTTTGGTCGCTTTGAAAGCCTATACCATTCATAATATCGCCGTTTGCCATGGTAATTTGCACTGCTTTATTTGAATGCATTAATTTGGATGTCTGATCCCAGATCAATTCGTCTGATTTAAATGTTTCGCCTTTTGCATTGCGGGCAACCACATTTTTATGAAATTCAATCCGGTTCTCATCTTCACGCTGGATACCCGTATCAGCAGTTAGGGTGCCTATCTGGCTCAGATTCTTATCGTAAATATTAATATGAACACCGTTTGGCATTACGTTATACTGCTTTTTACCGGTGTGCTGTAATAACAGCGGGGCATTAATAGTAAACTTAACCCTTGCAGAATCGCTGAAAATGATGTTGACAACATGTATGGTGTCAACATCCATATTTATCTGGTTCTGTGATATTTCTTTAACTTTTTTCAGGTCGTTTTCACAGGCGCTTAGCAGCATACCTGCAATAAGTGCCGGCAAGCATATTGTTAATACCTGTTTTGCCCGACTATACATACACTGAATTATTCCTGACCAATTTTATATTTCATGAACCACCTGTCATTAAGTGTGAACGATAAATGCAGATTAACATAGTTTTCTTTGATCAATCCGTTATCCAACGTTCCGCGGCGGCCAACTTCTGCAGAAAAATTGATCTTGTAAAAGCTGGTTACATTAGGGCGCAGTGGTAAACCTAAACCAAAGGTTAAAGCGTAATTTTTAATATTGGTGTTGGTATTGTTTAAAGGGTTATTTACATCAATATAAGTTTGATCATATATAACACCCAATTTATAATCAACAGTTGCCCAGTAATTGTTAAGCGCGTAAATGTTTGGCGTAAACGAGGCTCCCAGGTTATAAGTTTTGCTATTCTGTAAACCCTGATTTACCCCGCCAATAGTTAATTGCGACCAGTTTGATGTGCTATACTCAGCACCTACCAAAAGTTTGTTATCATTTACAAAGGTTAATCCAAAATGATTGATCATTGGAAGCTTAATTTTATCCTTAGGGTTTTTTGTACTCGCAAGTGTATCTATGGGCACATTCTGGTTTCCACTGCTATCATAAGTGTACAGACTAACAAAGCTGCTGTACTGGCTGGTTATTGATGAACTGGAAGAGCCTGAATAACCGAATATGATGTGTTTAGTGGCACTTAAATCAATAGTATACTGGCCGCCAAAATCATAATCTACCCCTCCGATTGCATAATCATTTTCAACCCTTGAGTCAAGCGTACCCGCCAAATTAGGTATTTCTGTTGAACTGTATTCTTTTAGCTTACCAAATATATAGGATACATTAGCACCCAGCAAAAGGTGTTTGCCTATACCAAAACCATAACCTAAATATGCTTTTGATAAACCGCCCTCACCACTATAGATATGGTTTACAGCATTGGTATCTACAGATGAGCTTGTACCCAGGTTAGCGCTTGTGATTTTGTAGTTGTAACCAAACTCGCTGTATGGCAATAAACCAAAACTAAGAGCAGAATGCTTGGTAACAGGAAAAGCAAATGCTACGTGGCTTAACCTGAAGTTACCATCGGTTTGGCTCTTTTGCCCGGTTTGATTAAGGGTGAGCGAGCTGCCATATATACCTACATCGGCAACGGTTAACGCAATTTTGCCATATGATGCAGGGTTAAGCGGGTTTATATCCGAATAGCCGTTTAAGCTATTGGTAGCCACCGAAAGATCGCCCATAGCAATATTCTGGGGCAGCACCTGTGGTGTAATATCACCTAAGCCATATCTTGAATATGGAGAGCTTGTGGTAGCAGTTGATTGTGACCTTGCCTGGAAAACAATAAGTGCAAGTAAAAATGTTATAAAAAATCTGGTATATTTAATCATCATGCTTTTGTATCGCTGCGTTTAATCCTTCAAGAACCAGGTAAGGTTCAGTTTTAATATAGGGGGCAAAGATGCTATTTTTCAATAGAGTATCAAAAAAAATACTGTCGCCTCCGGTTAGTATAATGTTAAGCTCTTTATTATTGTGCCTGTAGCTTTCAATAAAGCCTGTAAGCTCATATTTTATGCCGTTTTGCACGCCCGATAGCATGGCCCCCGGGGTATCGCTTCCGTATGTTTTATTAAATGTTTTATCTTCCTGTATCAATGGCAAGCCTGCGGTATAATTATTTAATGCCTTATAACGCATATTTAAGCCCGGCGATATACTGCCGCCATAATAATTTGCAGCAGCATCAACAAAATCATAGGTTATACAGGTTCCGCCGTCAATTACCAGTGAGTTTTTGCCGGGATATAAATGATTTGCGCCAATAACGGCAGCCAACCGGTCGCGGCCCAGGGTTTTCGGCGTAAGGTAATGATTAGTGATCCCGGTTGTCATCTCAGCATTAAAATATATTACGGGGATCTTCTCTTTTAATACTGTTTCCCACTCTTCTTGTTCGTTTTTTACTGATGATATGATGGCTTTATCAACCTCATTATCATACAGCAATGTATTTAGTGTATTGATATCCGGCTTCTCAAAATGCCCGGCATAAACCATTTTATTATGCCTGAACAGTGCAATTTTTGTGTATGTGTTACCTATATCAATAACCAGGTTGGCCATTAGGCTTTAACCAGTGATAATATAGATTCAAAGATAGCCAGACCGTCCTCATTAGCTAATAATGCATCGGCAGCACGTTCAGGGTGTGGCATTAAGCCAAACACGTTACGGTTTTTGTTACATACACCGGCAATGTTCTCTAATGATCCGTTAGGGTTTGCGTCATCGGTAACAAGGCCCGATTCATCACAATACCTGAACAAGATCTGGTCATTATCCTTTAACTCCTGCAAAACATCAGCATCAGCAAAATAATTTCCCTCGCCATGGGCAACAGGAATTTTTAATGCTCTCTGCGGATCAATCTGTGATGTAAGCATGGAGTTGCTGGTCTCAGCTTTTAGGTAGATGTTGCGGCAAATGAATTTCCGGTTCTCGTTATGCAGCAGTGCGCCCGGTAAAAGGCCAGCTTCTGTCAATACCTGGAAACCATTGCATATGCCTAACAAATAGCCACCGTTTTCGGCAAACTTGATAACTTCGGTCATGATTGGCGAAAAACGGGCAATAGCACCTGAACGCAGGTAATCGCCGAAAGAGAAACCGCCCGGCAGCACAATAAAGTCAACACCTTGCAGGTCATGGTCTTTATGCCATAATTTAACTACAGGCTCACCTGTTAATCTTTCTAATGTATAGATGATATCCTCGTCGCAATTAGACCCCGGAAATATTACTACGCCAAATTTCATTTGAATCGCTTTTTTAATGGTAATGCAGTCATCACAGGCCAATTTGTGCAGATACACGGGTGCTCATGATGGTTTTACGGTACAAAACTAATATAACGGCTGAAATTTGAACGAATATAATAGTTAAAAAGTGTTAAACTGGAAGTATATTATGCTTACAAGCAGCAAAAAAAACAAAGTTTCGAACACCCATTTGTTTGTGGCGTATAAAAAATAGTAGGCAAAAAAGATGGCGGCAGGTATGGCGCACAATAAAAAGTGGTTTAAATTAAACTCTGCCTTTACATAAAATGAGAGCCCGGCTATCAAAAAGATAAAAAATAAAAGCTGGAATGATTTGCGCACCTGCACATAGCTTCTAAAAAAGTTTTCGCGCAGTTTTACAAAGCAAAGGAACAGGATGATGATAACCGGAATAAGTACCAGGTAGTTATAATAATCGATATTAATCTTATTCGGAAACTTGGTGCCCAAAGGCAGCCATATACTCGAGAACTCACCTATACGGTTGTTTAAGTAATAAAATACCGCTAAAAAGAAATAAATAGTGGCATAACCCAATACCCCTGCTATCCACTCGCGCCAGTTAAAGGGCTTAAATATGATGAGCGCAATCCATATCACCAGAAAAAGGTAGATGAACGGAAAATAGATGAGCGAGCCAATAGCTACGATCATCCCCAGGTCATACGCTGTTGATTTGGCATCCTCGCCTTTATACAGGTTGAATAGCTTAAACAGCATCCATATCACCAGGAAATTGCATATAAGTGGCGGGCTCAGCAATAAAAAAGGTGTAAATAAACCGGAAATGGTGATATACATTAAGGCAGGCAAAAAAGTTGGCTTGCCTAATAAATTATAACGGTTTACTAAATAATTAAGCAGCAAAGCCTGTATAAGCACTAAAACGCCGGCCAAAAATATATTGACACCGGTAGAGAACAGGTGCTCATAAGATACAGGTATCAGCAGGCGGACAAATGGCTCCAGGAAAGCTACGCTGATATTTGCCGGCGCATGATAGGCATACCCCACCCGCAGCACGAATAATAAAATTATCAGCCATATAATACTAAGCGGGTTAAGTGTCCTGAATGCTCTAACTATCATTATCTATGTTCCGGGCGCAATATTAGCAGAAAAAAGGCTTATGATGAAATTGCTTGTTGTTTTGCAAGGGTAATAGCTTGTATATATGTCAACGCGTGATGAACCCTTTTCGCGCTCCGTTGACTCACCCCGACTTCGTTTCACTTGTCGACCCTCTCCACGCTGCGCGTAAAGAGGGTGTAGAAAATTTATGTTCTTTTACCTTTTAACCCTCTTTGCGGCTTGCCGCAGAGAGGGTGGTCGAGCGAAGCAACGACCGGGTGAGTCAGCGGAGCGCGTCGAAGTTCCGCGTTAGTGATAGTAGCGGATACCGGCCTTGCGCCTAATGCCTGCAGGCGTATAAGCGGATAGCACGGGCCGCAGGCAACGCCCTTATCTTTTTCGCGCTCCGCCGACTCACCCCGACTACGCTACGCTGGTCGGGCAAAACTTCCCTTACTGCCTCGCGTACTTTTTAACCATATCATCAACTATACGGGCGGTTTCATCGGGGAAATTCACCGGTATTATTTTACCGTTTTTCAGCCAATCGTCAATTTGGGTATCAAAGTGCTCATCTATCTCATTTATAACCGGCACGCCCAGTTTTGATGCTGAAAGTGCATTGCAGCGCTGCTCGTACTGGCCGGTCATGGGTATCATTAACACCTTTTTTTGCAGAAACAGCGCTTCGGCGGGTCCTTCAAAGCCACCACCGGTAAGCAGGCCCTCACAACTGGCCAGGCTGTTATTAAACTCCTGGTTATTTACCGGGAATATGTGCACATTACCTTCGCGGTGCGGTGTTTTTTGCCTTTTGGAGAAGATATGCCACTCTACATCTTTGGCACGGCTCAGATGCTTAAACAATATTTTATCGTCATAAGCGGGCAGGTAAACGCTGTAATGGCCCTTGTTTGATGTTTCCATATTACGGATCTCGCTGCGGATAACCGGGGTATGGATAAAATCGGCATAGCGCTCAAAGTGGAAGCCGATATGGTGCGTGGTTGGCGAATAATATTTAAACAACCACTCGGCATAGTTCCATTTTGCAGGGCGCGGTGTGTTGGGCGATACAAATGAGCACTGGTGACTTAAGGATACCGAAGGTATTTTTTGCAGTCGGCATGCCCATGCGCTAACGGGCTCGAAATCGTTAATTACCAAATCGTACTGACTTAGCGGCAGGCTGTGCATATCGCGCCAGAGCTGGGGCAGGTTCATGATCTTAAACGTGGCCCAGTTATCAACCCCGCCCTTGGTGCCGAACACAAAGCTGAAACCATGAAAGCGATATTTAAGCGGTTGCGCCAGGCTAACTTCGGCCTGGGTGCCGCTCACCAGCAGATCGAGCTCGCCATATTGCTGCAGCAGGGGCACAATTTCGCGCGCACGGCTGATGTGGCCGTTTCCCGTTCCCTGTATGGCGTAAAGTATTTTCATGCGCGATAAATGCGGGGGAAAGTTAGTAAAGAAAAATGGCTTGTGGTTAAAGATACATTGCTAAACTAGAGGAAACCGCTTTTAAAACTCTCCGTCGTAAAATTTGGGGCTAAAGCCACTTTGAATTTGAATTTAACCGTTGGCTGAAGCCAACGGCAATGAATAAAAAAATTTCTGGATGACGCTAAAATTCATTGCCGTCCCATTTATGGGGCGGAGAAGGTAAAATTGAACGTGGCTTTAGCCGAATAAATTTTATAAGCGATTCCTCTGATAGCTTAACTACCTAAAACATATCATAATACGTAACCCTTATCACCCCTTATCCTGCCTGAATATCTCCAATAGGTTTTTCACATCCATTTTAGCGTTCAGATCTTCGGCATCGGTATTATCGTCTTCGTTTTCATCCTTTATAAAATCTTCGGCTTTGTATTGAAAGATCTTCCACTGCTTGTTATGGTATTCCAGGGCGGTAAGGCTCTCTACCCAGTCGCCCGAGTTTAAGTAAACCACGCTGCCATTTTTTTCGGTCGATTCTATCTTCCTGATCTCAGCATGGTGAATGTGCCCGCAGATCACATACTGGTAGTTTTTGTCAACGGCCAGATCGGCTGCGGTTTGCTCAAACTGGTTGATGAATTTCACGGCATCCTTAAACCTGGCCTTTACTTTTTGGGAAAAGCTCATCTTTTGGCGGCCTATAGCGGTCAGGAACCAGTTGGTAAGGCTATTCAGCAGTATAAGGGTATCGTAACCTACCGCGCCCAGTTTGGCAAGCCATTTGGAGTGCTGCATGGTAACATCAAACACATCGCCGTGAAAGATCCAGGCTTTCTTGCCATCAATATTTAAAACTATTTTGTTGGATAGCTGGAACGAGCCCATATTAAAATCGGCAAACTTGCGCAGCATTTCGTCGTGGTTACCGGTAAGGTAATACACAGGGATGCCTTCGGTAACAAACTTCAGGATACGGCGCACCACCTTCATGTGCGCTTCGGGCCAGTATGATTTGCTGAACTGCCATATATCAATGATATCGCCGTTCAGAATCAAAGTTTTGGGCTTAATACTCTTCAGGTATTTAAGCAATTCCTTTGAATGACATCCGTAGGTACCTAAATGCACATCGGATATAACTACTATATCTACTTCGCGTTTTGCCATGAAAGTTTGGGGGTTATTTGTCCGGACCGGTAATTAAACCGGTAATTTGAGAGAGGGTTACGATTCCGACATCTATTCGTTGTCGTCTTCTTCATTAACACTTAGTTCGTAAGGGCTCATGTAGAATACCGCCAGTAACGACAGCAACACTACAACAACCAGATAAGAATACTCAAAATTCATTATCAAAAATTTTTAAAGGCAAATATCAATATAACAGATTATCTATATGTTAAGACTGCATTAAAAGATAATAGTTTAACGAAAGTTATAAACATTTGTTAGACTGGCATATACAATCAGAAATCAGGCGATTTTCAGTTGCCTTTTGATCCTGCCGACCTGTCTTAAATGATGCTGTAAGTGTATTCGTATAAATTTAAACCATTGTTCGGCATTAAGCATGCCTAAACGCGGGTGCTGTGAGCGACGGACCGAGGGAATAGTGTTGATAAGTATTGCCATTTCATCAACCCGCTTGCGTAATTTGATGATGAGGTTGCGGGCTTCTTCCTTACTTATTTTTGTGGCCGGCCATTTAGCTTCAACCTTTGGCGGTACCTTTATCTTAAAAGGCGGAAAACGACTGGTAAGCATTACATACCAACCCCAGAAGTTTAGTTTTTTATTGGTTGGCTTGGCGGTGCCATGTGTACACCGTTCCATAGGAATGGTTGATGCCACGCTGGCCTGCATAATGTGTGAGTAAACCTCGGCACATGACCAGCCGCCAGCGGGAGGGGTTACATCAAATGCATCGTCGGGGATAAGATCCAATTGTTTACGGTAATCATCCAATACAGCGCTGATGGCTTTTTGCTCTTTTATAATACTCACAGCGATAAAGGTAGGGGTTTTTAAACTATAATATCCAAACCAACTCAGCCAGTTTATTGATCTGCTCCGGCACATCATCCGGTTTGGAAAGCCCCATCGGGTTAAAATAAATGGCATCCATGCCAAAATTTAAGGCCCCGCGCACATCGGCTTCCAGGCTGTCGCCTATCATGATACTTTCTTCCTTTATGGCTCCGGCTGAACTCAGCGCATGCTCAAAAATGGCCTTATCTGGTTTGTTAATGCCTATCACTTCAGAAATAATGATCTGATCGAAATAACCGCCAATATTGGTACCCGCTATTTTTATTTCGGTTGATTCTTTAAACCCATTTGAAATTAAATGCAGCACATACCTCGATTTTAAATACGTAAGCACCTCATGTGCCCCGTCGAAAAGATTTGTTTTGGTTGGGCATAAAGCTACATAAGCATCCTCGAAACCAACTGGTATCGCATCCGGGTGCATACCCAGTTCCAGGAACGTGGTTTTAAAACGCGCTTCGCGCAAATAATCTTTCGTGATCTTGCCCACATGGTATTGTGCCCACAGGCTATGGTTGTTGCGGGTATAAGTTTCGATGAAAAGATCGGCGGAGCTGAGACCAACCTCTTTTAGCTTGTATATTTCATAAAGCTCATGCAGCGTTTCTTCGGCATTTTTATCAAAATCCCAAATGGTGTGGTCAAGATCGAAGAAAATGTGGCGGTATTTTTTCATTTCGGATTTCGGATGTTCGATTTCGGATTTGCTTATATTAATTCATCGAGATAATTGGAAAGGAAAAATGGCATTTCTTTAAAAAAAATAAAATCTTTTTTGTTTCCATAAATATCTCGCATAATTGGATGATGTAATGTAAACTCTAACATTTCTTTAAAATAACTAACCGCTTCGACTTTTATATCTTTACTTGCTTTTGATTTAATAACATTGAAAGTTTCTTTACCTACATCATATATCCAAGGAAAGTCAGCCTTAAAAAAACTCAAAGCTATTAGAAATCCATAAGGATTTTTTTCACCTCTTATTGAGCTATGCATTATTTCGTCAAGAAACATAGGATTAAACTTTCTACTCATTCTTCTAGCATCCATTTCATAATTCCTTTCAACTCTAAACAATTGCTCTTGAATAATATTTTTCAATTCATCAAAATTAATTTGCTTAGAATCGGGGCTCCTTAACAGTTTTTGATTATCTCTCGACAAATCCAAAATCTCCTCTAACATTTCAGATGTATGAATACGCTTTTCTACTTTTTTGGTTCCATCCTCTGAATCATCTTCTTCGCTCTTAATCTTATTTAAGTCCTCTTCTAAATTCGGATACCATTTATCAAAAGCTTTTTCAAGCATCACAGGTGCAATAGCAGTATCACCACAGGCTTTATTTAAAGTATTTAATAGTTTTCTTAGATCCTCCTTTTCAAATATCGTGGATTGAAACTGTAGAATCGGACCGTCTATTTCTGAACTTTTTATATCGAAAAGAAATGGACTTACGAAAGATTTGTTTATAGTTTTTGATAATGCACCTGCTTCAAACAATAACCATGGGGCTTCAAAGTTTTCTTTGGTAACACATAATATTCCAAACATTGATGAATCTAACTCCTTTGCGATATCAGCACTCCATCTTGCTCCTTTGTCAATATCTTCTGATGATACGTATGGCTGAATGGACTGAATAACTGATGGAAGCCAATCTCGAAATATAAGTGCAACATTGTGACTTTTTTTTCCTGACCAACTAATAAATACTTTCATTCTTAATTTGTTTAGGTTGTTGAATCTGTAAATATAATAGTAGTTATTTATTGAAGAATTAAAATTGGATTTATCATTTAATAAACATTTACCCGAATATTTAAAATCACCCTACTGACATAACGTTGTCACACCCCGGTAATTACTTTGCATTAAAACGAATGGAACATTTGAAAACCAAATTCGTTATTAACTAATTACGTATTTTTGTAATACCAATGGATTTTAGTTTAACCTCTCAATACAAACCCACCGGCGACCAGCCCGAGGCTATACGCCAACTGGTTGAAGGTGTTAACAATAACGATATTTATCAAACGCTGCTCGGTGTAACCGGCTCGGGTAAAACATTTACCATTGCCAATGTTATTCAACAAACGCAGCGGCCTACCTTAATATTAAGTCATAACAAAACCTTGGCCGCCCAATTGTACGGGGAATTCAAGCAATTCTTCCCGGAGAACGCGGTGAACTACTTTGTTTCCTATTATGATTATTATCAGCCGGAGGCCTTCATCGCATCATCAAATACTTATATTGAAAAGGACCTGCAGATAAACGATGAGATAGAGAAATTGCGGTTGCGTACCACCTCGGCATTAATGTCGGGCAGGCGCGATGTTATTGTGGTATCGTCCATTTCCTGTATTTATGGTATGGGTAACCCGGAGGATTTTGCCAACTCGGTATTTAAGTTCGCAGTGGGTACGCGTATTAGTAGGAATGCTTTTTTACACCGGTTGGTAGAGATACTCTACGCCCGTACTACCGCCGATTTTAAACGTGGCACATTCCGTGTTAAAGGCGATGTAGTTGATATCTTCCCGGCGTATATGGACCATGCTTATCGGATCTCGTTTTTCGGTGATGATATTGAGGAGCTCAGTACCTTTGATATCAGCACCGGTAAAACATTGGAGAAAATGACGCATATGGTGGTCTATCCCGCCAATTTATATGTTGCGCCGCGCGAGCGTTTCACCCAATCCATATGGGCGATACAGGAAGAACTGGAAACCCGCAAAAAGCAATTTATTGATGACGGTCGCTTTTTGGAAGCCAAGCGACTGGAAGAAAGGGTTAATTACGATTTAGAAATGATCCGCGAATTGGGTTATTGTTCGGGTATTGAGAACTATTCGAGATTCTTTGATGGCAGAGCGCCCGGGGCAAGGCCATTCTGTTTGCTGGATTATTTTCCTGAGGATTATCTGATGGTGATTGATGAGAGTCACGTCACCGTGCCACAGATCAGGGCGATGTATGGCGGCGACAGGTCGCGCAAAATCTCCTTAGTTGATTATGGTTTCCGTTTGCCTGCGGCTCTGGATAACCGCCCGCTCAATTTCCAGGAGTTTGAAAACCTGGCACCCCAAACCATTTATGTGAGCGCTACCCCCGGTAATTTTGAGCTGGAAAAGTCGGAAGGTATCATCGTACAACAGGTGATCCGCCCAACAGGCTTGCTTGATCCGGTGATAGAAATACGCCCGGTGATAAACCAGGTGGATGACCTGCTGGATGAGGTTGACAAAACTGTAAAAATGGGCGACCGCGTACTGGTAACCACATTAACCAAACGTATGTCCGAAGAATTGGCTAAATATATGGACAGGCTGGGCATCAAGTGCCGCTACATCCACTCCGAAGTAAAAACATTGGACAGGGTGGAAATTTTAAGAGGCCTGCGCCTTGGCGAATTTGATGTATTGATAGGTATTAACCTTTTACGTGAAGGGCTCGACTTGCCCGAAGTATCATTAGTAGCCATATTGGATGCTGATAAAGAAGGCTTTTTACGGTCGGAACGCTCATTGATACAAACCATTGGTCGCGCGGCGCGTAACGACCGCGGCCGGGTAATTATGTATGCTGATAAGATAACCGACTCCATGCAGATAACGATGGATGAAACGAATCGCAGGCGGGAGATACAGATAGCCTATAATACCGAGCACGGCATTACACCAACCACGGTAGGCAAATCCCGCGAGGAGATATTGGAGCAAACTTCGGTTATGGACTTTAAGGGTGGCGTACAGCAGGCCTATGTTGAAAATGAGATGGTAACCCTGGCCGCCGATCCTATTGTACAATACATGACCAAGGCCGATCTCAAAAAATCTATTGAAAACACTAAAAAAGAGATGCTCGCCGCCGCCAAGAATATGGACTTCCTGTTAGCTGCCAAACTGCGTGATGAAATGTTCGCGCTGGAAAAAATGATGGAAGAGAAGTTTTGATTTTTTTGATCTGCAGATTATAAAGCCATAAAGGCGCAGTTCATTTGCACATCCGCACATTTGCATATCTGCACATTATTTGTAACAAACAGTATCAACCGTTTGTCAAAAAAACAACGTAGATCATAACAAAACAATTTTACCGTTATAATTTTATATTTGTAAGCTTAATTTTAATACAATGGAATTTTTAGAATTCTTATTCATAATAGTCCTTATACTGTGGGTAATCAGAATGGTTGCACGCATAGTATTGCCTATGCTTTTTCAAAAAATAGTGAACAAAGCACAACAGCAGCAACAAAACTATCAGCAAAACTATACCAGTAACGCCAAACCAGGCAGCGTAAAAATAGACCATATACCACAGCAGCAAAAAGGTAAAATCCCTGATTCGGAAGGCGATTTTATTGATTATGAGGAGATAAAGTAATCATGGGTCCCGAAGATCTATTTAAACGCAGGCATTATGGCACGCCACAGTCGCTTTTACTTATTGTTGCCAATTTCACGGTATTCTGCTTAAGTGCCTCCATATTTGCCATGTGCGATAAGATCAGCTGGGTATTTTGGGCAATTATGGGATTATTGGCGATGTACAACGTTTTCAATATCCGCAAGGACCGCGAAGAATATAACCGTGTGCGCATAATTACCTATGTTATAAGTATAGGCATAATGGTATTGATGTTTGTACTTTTCAGGTCAAGGCCGCAGAATTGCTGATCAGTTGTAGAGAGACTTTTTACAAACGATTTTCCCGAATCGTTTACAACTTATAATTCCTTTTCCCGTTCTATTTTCTATTTTTGGAACATTATGCTCATTTTAAAGCCTATACATGAATAACTGGCTCAAACGTTATGGCGTACATTTCGCCGTTGCAGGTATTTTTTTAGTGATCTGCTTCTTCTATTTCACACCTGCTTTCCAGGGTAAAACTTTAGGACAAAGCGATGTACTCGGCGCTCAATCCACCCAAAAAGAAATCAACGATTACAAGGCAAAGGACACCACCATACTGTGGACCAACCAAATATTTGGCGGTATGCCTGTGTACCAGATCTGGGCCCCATACTCCAGCAATATAACCACACACGTGGTTAACACTTTAAAAACAATTTTCCCCAACCCTATTGATACGGTACTGCTGCTGCTTTTCGGCACATACTTTTTATTCTGTGTATTAAAGCTTAACCCATGGCTGGCTGCTGCGGGCGCTTTCGCATTTACATTTTCATCCTACAATATTATCCTGCTGGTAGCCGGGCACTCCAACCAGGCCTATGCCATAGCCTTTTTTGCACCCATTATTGCCAGCGTTATTTTAACGCTCAGGGGGAGGTACATTTTAGGCGGAGCGCTAACAGCCTTATTTATGGCGATGGAGTTTAAAGCAAACCATATCCAGATGACCTATTACTTGTTAATGGCCTTGGTTATTTTGATAGGGATTGAACTTTATCACGCTATAAAAGAAAAGAATACAAAGCCATTTTTAAAGTCGCTGGCCTGGCTTGCCGGCGCTATGGTACTGGCACTTATGGTAAATGCTTCCTTATTATGGAGCACACAGGAATACAGCAAATACAGCTACAGGGGGCAATCAAACTTAACACAGCATACTAATGAACCAAGCAATGGATTAAGTAAACACTATGCCTATGAATATAGTCAAGGCGTTGGCGAATGTTTTACCTTTTTGGTACCAAATGCATATGGCGGTTCTACAGGCTCTGTTGAAGGTATTGATCAAAATTCGGCTGTAGCCAAAGTATTTATTACCAATGGCATGCCCGAAGACCAGGCAGTTAGCACTGCTCAGCAAATTACTGGCAGCTTCCCGGGGCTTGGCATGTACTGGGGCAATAAACCACTTACATCCGGTCCGTTTTATTTTGGCGCGGTAATTTGTTTCCTGTTTTTATTTGGATTGATAGCCGTAAAAAGCCGCATCAAATGGTGGATACTGGGTACAGTAGTTTTAACCATGCTGTTATCATTCGGCAGCAACTGGCCTTATGTGTCCGATATCTTCTTTAACTATTTCCCGCTTTATAACAAATTCCGTACAGTGGAATCTATTTTGGCCGTGGCCAGCTTATGCTTCCCAATACTGGCATTTTTAGCTGTACGCGAAATTATCGAGGCAAAAGATAAAGCCGTTTACCTGAAAAAGCTTTTCCTTACGCTGTATATTATTGGCGGTATAACTTTAGTGCTGATAGCCGCTCCGACAATCTTCCTGAGCTTTAAACCGGATGGCTTTCAAACAGGCATCGGTTATTTGGCGCAAGCTCTTAAAGGTGATACCGGCACGGCCAACTCAATAGCAAATGCCATTGTTAACGACAGGATTGCCCTTGAACGTGCCGATGCCATCCGTACCCTGATATTTATTGGAATAACATTCGGCCTTGTATGGGCATTTATAAAACAGAAAGTTAATTTAACCATTCTTTCAGTAGGTTTATTTGCACTTGTATTGATAGATATGTGGCAGATAGACAGGCGTTATCTGAAAGATGCTAATTTTCAGGAGAAACAGGATGCCGACCAGCAAATTAAACCCCGGGACGTTGATACGCAAATAGCGCAGGACCATGACCCTGACTTCAGGGTATTTGATTACAGCCAGTTTCAGAATATAAAAATGGATAGCTATAATCCTTTCTTCCATAAATCAATCAGCGGTTATTCTGCGGCGCGTTTAAAACGTTATGATGAGCTGATCGATAACCAGTTAGTCAACACGCCAAACCTGAACGTGCTGAATATGCTGAACACCAAATATGTAATTGTGGGTGACCAGAAAACACAGGCGACAACGGTACAAAAAAATCCGGATGCCTGCGGGAATGCATGGTTCATTAAAAGCATACAGTATGTAAACAATGCTGATGATGAGATGAAAGCCATTACCAGTTTCACACCCAAAACAACGGCAATTGTTGATCAGCAATACAAGACCCAAATCAGCCCGATCCCGGCAACTGCCGATACCAGCGCCACTATAAAACTAACTAGCTATAACCCCGATCATTTAATTTATCAAAGTAAATCATCAACCGCGCAGGTGGCTGTTTTCTCAGAGATCCATTACAATAAAGGCTGGAAAATGCTGATCGACGGCAATGAGCAGCCGTATTTCCGTGCTGATTATTTGTTGCGTGCGGCAAACATCCCGGCAGGTGATCATAAGGTTGAATTTATTTTTCACCCTGCTTCGTATTACACAGGCGAGAGCATTTCACTGGCCGGTTCAATACTGTTAGTATTGGCGCTGGGCGGTGCAACATATGCCGAAACACGTAAGAAAAAGAGCTGATCTATTGGGTGATTTCCTTTTATAACTTATAATTCCTATTCCCGTTCTATTTTCTATTTTTGAAGATATTATATCCATTTTAAAAAACCTTAAATGAATAACTGGTTCAAGCGCAATAGTACCCACCTTATTATTGTCGCACTTTTAATAGTAATTCCGTTTGCTTATTTCTTTACGCCATTAATGCAGGGCAAGGCACTGGCCCAGGGCGATGTGCAGCGTGCGCAATCCATGCAAAAAGAGATCATGGATACCAAGGCAAAAACTGGCCACGAGCCTTTGTGGACAAACAGTATGTTCGGCGGTATGCCTTCGTACCAGATCCACGTGCTTTATCCAAATAACGTTACCAGTTACGTTGTCGAGAGCTTAAAAACCATTTTCCCTAACCCGGTTGATACCGTGCTATTAACCTTATTAGGGGCTTATTTACTGCTTTGCGTATTGAGGCTTAACCCATGGCTGGCAGCAGCAGGCGCTTTAGCCTTTGCTCTTTCATCATACAACTTTATTTTGATTGATGCCGGGCACGCCAACCAGGCTTTTGCCATCGCTTTCTTCGCGCCAATCATCGCAGGTATCATCTTAACTTTCCGCGGCAAATATTTGCTGGGTGCATCGTTAACCGCCTTATTCCTGGCGATGGAGATCCGCGCCAATCACATACAAATGACCTATTACCTGCTAATATCTATACTGATATTGGTAATAGTTCAACTTTATCATGCTATTAAAACCAAGCAGTTAAACCCGTTTGGCAAATCAATTATCTATCTGGTGGCTGCCACTTTGTTAGCTGTAGCGGTAAACGCATCAATGCTTTGGACAACCGCTGAATACGGCAAAGAAACCAACCGCGGCCCATCAAACCTTACCCAGCATACCTCAGAGCCAAGCAACGGTTTGGATAAAGACTACGCTTATGCCTGGAGCCAGGGTGTTGGCGAATGCTTCACCTTCCTGATACCGAACGCTTATGGTGGCGCATCTGAATGGCCCACAGGGTTTGATGTTCCAAGCTCAAATGTTACCAAAGCACTGGTAGCAAAAGGAGTCGCGCAGGATCAGGCTTCAAACATCGCGCAGCAGTTATTGCAGGGCGGCCTTTCACCTTATTGGGGTAATAAGCAATTTACCGGTGGTCCGTTTTATTTTGGCGCTGTTGTTTGCTTCCTGTTTATACTCGGGCTTTTTATTGTAAAGCATCGCATAAAATGGTGGCTGCTGGCAACGGTGATATTAACTATGCTACTTTCCTTTGGCCGCAATATGCCGTTTGTGTCCGACCTGTTCTTCAACTATTTCCCAATGTACAATAAGTTCAGGGCGGTTGAATCCATACTGGCGGTTGCCATGCTTTGCTTCCCGGTGCTTGGGTTTATGGCCGTACAGGAAGTAATTGACAATAAGGACAAGGCTTATATATTTAAATACGTAAAGATCGCCTTCTATATAACCGGTGGTATTACCTTGTTGCTGGTAGTTGCCCCAACTATATTTTTCAGCTTCAGGAATGATCAACACCAAACGCTCATTTCCGGCTTAACGCAGGCATTTAAAGGTGATGGTGATCTTGCAACCAGCGTAGCAAACGGACTGGTAAGCGACCGTATAGCACTTGAACGTGCCGATGCCATCCGCTCACTTATTTTTATAGTGATAGCATTTGGTTTGTTATGGGCTTTCATTAAGCAAAAGATAAACATTACCGTAGCCTCAATAGCGTTTTTGCTGCTTACGCTGATAGATATGTGGGGTGTTGACAGACGCTATTTAAACGACAATAACTTTGTTGACAAAGAAGATCTGGCCCAGCCTTTTAAAATGCGTGACGTTGACCAATTTATCCTCCGCGATACTGATCCTGATTTCAGGGTGTTCGACCTGAGCCAGGGCGATCCATTTACCAATGCCAGTACGTCTTATTTTTATAAGAGCATCGGCGGTTACCATGCAGCTAAACTAAAACGTTATGACGAACTGATCAGTAACCAGTTTAGCAAAACTACTAACCGTGATGTTTTGGATATGCTGAATACCAAATACATTATTGTAGCCGATCCAAAAACAGGCACGGTAAGTATGCAGGCTAATGAAACCGCGTGCGGACATGCATGGTTTGTAAAAAGCGTAAAGTACGCTATCAATGCCGACCAGGAAATGCAGGCCATCAGCAGTTTCGACCCTAAGAACGAAGCTATTGTTGACCAGCAATATAAATCATTAATTGAGGGCAAAAATTTAGCTAACGATCCGAATTCAACCATAACCCTTACCAGTTATGAGCCTGAGCATTTAACTTATCAAACAGGTTCAGCAACTTCGCAGATAGCCGTTTTCTCTGAGATCTACTACAAAGAGGGCTGGAAAATGTATATTGATGGTGTTGAACAACCGTATTTCCGTGCTGATTACCTGCTGCGTGCGGCAGTCATCCCGGTAGGTAATCACAAAGTTGAGTTCAAGTTCCACCCGGCATCCTATTATGTAGGTGAGCAAATCTCATTGGCAGGTTCAATACTGCTTGTTTTAGCTTTGGGTGGTGTAGTTTATACCGAGAATAAGAAGAAACCTGAAGTGAAAAAGGATACGAAGAAGAAGGCTTAGGCTTTTGTTAATATCGCTGTAAAAGGTGAGATGGTTAATTAACTATCTCACCTTTTTTATTTTGAAAAATGTTTATGAAGTTGAGCTAATCAATACGGCTAATTCTCTTTGCAGACAAAGTCTATTGAGTCGCTTTTAGCCGCTCATAGCCGCGGAGGCTTAGTTACTTTGGCTTGATCCAAAGTAACCAAAGATCAAGACAAAAAGATCCTTCCGCCCACTGGCAAAACACCCAGGCCCGCGCTTTTTGTCGGGCCTTTGCTCGCTTTTGATCATGTTTCGTTTAAAATCCTTTACTTGAATAATGTTTTTTCTTTTTCGCTTTCTCTTTCCTATCAGTAGAACAGCTTCGGGCGGAATCAGGCAAAACGATGGTGGCCCTGAGCGTAATGGCAAGGCATAGGAAATTTTTGCAGTGCAGGGGCCAGTGCGCGCAATATGGCCGCAAACTTTTCCAGCCCAGGTTTTGCCTGATTTGCAGGGCAATGACCTGTGCGGCAAAGAAGCCTTTCTACTGATTAGCCTTTTTGGTCCTTTTGTGGCGAAGACAAAAGGACTAAGCCTCCGCGGCTATGAGCGGCTAAAAGCGATATTCACGCCTTGCGTAAACGCTTTGTAAAGTCGGGATTATTTCGTTCCTTACAGAAATGCCGCTTTGTGATTAGAATGCTTTATCCGCTCGCATTACACATCCTAAAAATCCTTCAAATCCTAAAAATCCTGGTTCTCAATCATTCGTCCTTCTATTCCTCAACCAATACCATCCCAAATTAAAGGCGATCACAAAGTGGTTGAAGATGGTTGGTACCAGACCGTAATGCCGTTTCATGATATCGAAACGTTCGGCTAAGCTTTGGCGGTGTTTTTTCTTGGACATGCCCCCTACCAGGTATTTGGCTACGTAACGGTTTACGTTTACTATCATTTTAGCCTTTTTCGCTGCGCGGATGATCCAATCGATATCGGCGCTTAGGGCATACTGTCTGTCGTAGGGCTCAACAAGCGAGCGTTTAATATAAATAGCCTGGTGACTAACGCTCATACCTAAATTAAAGCTTCGCCAGGTGAATTGTTTGGGCGCTTTGTGGCGGCGCTGGCCCAGGCTTTGGCCGCTACTATCGATCATTTCTGTTTCGCCGTAATAGATATCGGCACCGGTTGCTGAAGCAAATACAGCGGCTACAGTAGTGGTATCATAAAACTCATCACCAGAGTTCATGAAGATGATATAATTGCCTGTAGCGGCAGCTATACCCTTATTCATGGCATCATAGATGCCTTCATCTTTTTCGCTCATGAGTTTGGCTATGCGACTTTCGTATCGCTTAACTATTTCAAGCGTACCATCGGTTGATTGGCCATCAATAATAATATATTCAATGTGCCCGTAAGTTTGGTTAAGCACCGAAAGCATGGTGCGCTCAATATCATTTACGTTATTGTAGACAATGGTAATTACCGATAATATGGGTTGAGCCGTCGTCATTTATTTTAAAACAGATTTATAAAGCTTATGGTACTGTTGCGCCACCGCTTTATTGGTAAACGTGTTTAATACCTTGTTACGCGCGTTTAGGGAGAGTTCTTCCGTTTTGTCTGAGTGCAGGATCTCATACATTCCCTTAGCCAGATCGTCTGCCGATTTATACTCCGCCAGGTAACCGTTTTGCTGGTGATCTATCATTTCAGGTACGCCGCCGGTGTTGAAAGCTACCACAGGCGTTCCGCAGGCAAGGGCTTCCATAACGGTATTGGGCAGGTTATCTTCAATTGATGGCATTACAAATACATCAGCCAGGTTATAGATCTCTACCAATTCCTCCTGCACACTAATTGGACCCAGTTCATACACCCTAAAAGGCAGCTGACTTGCATCAAAATGCTTGTTCTTGCCAAATATTACTATTTCTATTAATCCTGCATCTGGGCAAATATTATAAAGATCTTTTAAAGCATCAACCAGGTAAGTGATACCCTTGCGCCTGTCGTTAATATTAGCCGCACCAAATAATATGATCTTAGCGAATGGATTAATGCGCCACCGTTCCTTGGCGGTTATTTTATCGCTTGGCGAGAAAAAATCAACATCAATAGGATTGGGAATGGATTCGATCCGGAACTTGCTGATCAGCGAGCTGCGTTTTGCAACACCGCCCAGCCATTTACTACAGGTTACAAACGTGATATTCTCAGCCCCGGCATACATAGCAGCCTTACGTAGCCAGCCTTTGCGCGAAATATCATTTTCGCCGGGATCGCTTAAAAAGTAGCAATCGCCGCATTCGCCCGTAAAATGATCGCAGGTACCAGCGTAGTGACAGCCCCCGGTAAAGGTCCACATGTCATGCAGTGTCCATACAATGGGTTTGCCTGTATCAATCAGTTCTTTTAGATCGTTGATGGATAGAAAGCCGGAGTTTGTCCAGTGCAGGTGTATAATATCAGCCTCCTTAACCCACGGCTCATCTTTTATACTTGTACCGGCATTGGCGGTTGAAAAGGCAAAGCGTACCGATTTATCCTTCTCATGCAAAAACATGAAAGGCAATCGTTCATAAAAAAAATCAACCCGGGCTTTTAAACGGGAGGTAAAGTTCTTTACAATTCCCTGTACACGATTTTCGTTAGTCTTTTTTTCCTGGACTAAAAGCTGTGCATCAATCTTTTGCTCATCCAATGCCTTTAACAGGCGCAGGCAGGCAACGGGCGCGCCACCACCAGCATCAGATGTATTGATCAATGTAACTTTCATTCACACAAGTATAGTACTATTTCTGTGTATGATGATATTAAGAGCGACACAAAATATTGCGGATGGAGACACGACCATATGTTCGCAGGATAAACAAGGAAGCACGGGCATCGTGCGATTCCCGCCTTGAGGCGGGGAAGGGTGGGGTTATTGAACAGCTTGGTCAGCGTACAAACCCCTCCCTGCCACTTCACGTCCAATCGCACCCCTCCCGCTGGGAGGGAATGAAAAAACGAAATGCAATCTTTTTCTATAAAAGAGGCACAAAATATTGTGTCTCTACAGGGGGGCATTTTTCTGCTGAAAAATTTTACTTTTGATTGCGCTAATAAAACACACAGAAAACGCCCGGTAAATGAACTTTTTTTCATACTTATTCCAGGATCGGCAGGCAAACCGCAAAAATTTCAAGGCGCAACTGGTGCTGTTTATGTTCAGGCTGGTGCAGCTCATTAACCGGTCGATGCTACTGAAAGTAATTTTTATACTTTACCTGCTGTGGTACCGTTATTGGGTTGATTGGGTTTGGGGCATTGAGCTACCGCGAAAACTTACCGTTGGCAAAGGTTTATCGTTATACCACGGTCATGCGCTGGTGGTTAACCAGGGAGTTGTTATAGGCGATAACTGCGTGCTCCGGAACTCTACCACTATCGGACATAAAAAACTGGCCAACGGCAGCTTTACTAAGTGCCCTGTAATAGGAAATAATGTGGATATTGGCGCCAATGTGTGCATCATAGGTGATATCACTATCGGCGATAATGTGATCATCGGCGCCGGTTCAGTAGTAACTAAGAGCTTTCCATCAGATTGCATAATAGTGGGTAACCCGGCGCGGATACTGGAAAAGAAAAATGAGGATATCAGCTAAAATAGCTATCAATTAATGGAGAATAATTTAACCGACCGTTCGTTCTGGAAATCTTTTTGGGAATCAAAAAAGGATCTTATTTTTTATTTAAAACCCGATTATGTTTTCGGCGATATTTTAGCGGGGCTGATAAAAAAGAAAGGCATAAAAACAGCCATTGAGCTGGGTGGTTTCCCGGGATACTATTCTATCTACCTAAAAAAATACGAGCACTTAACCACCACCCTTTTTGATTATTACGTACATGAGGGACTGGTAAAGCAACTGCTGGAAAAGAATGGCCTGCAGGAAGGCGACATCAATATAATTGAGGCCGACTTGTTCAAATACACACCACAGGAGAAATACGACCTTGTGCTTTCTTTTGGCTTGATAGAGCATTTCAGCGATACAAAATCTATCATTAACACCCACCTGCAATTTTTAAAACCGGGCGGCACCTTGTTTATCACCCTGCCCAACTTTACCGGTGTTAACGGCTGGGTACAGCGCAAATTCGACCTTGATAATTATAATAAGCACTATATTGAGAGCATGGACCCAGCTTTCCTAGCCGAAACCTGCAAAGCTTTAGGACTAAAAAATATTGAAACTTACTACCACGGCAAATACACCGTATGGCTGGAGAATAAGGAACAAAAATCAGCTATTGCTAAAGCGGTGGTAAAGGCGGTATGGGTCGGTGTTAAAGTAGCCAGTAAGCTGTCGTCAGCCAAATCAAAAGCATTATCGCCTTATATTGTTGTAAAGGCGGAGATGTAAATTATTTTCTATTGTCATTATACCCCCGTGTCATTGCGAGGAGGAACGACGAAGCAACCTCGTCGCGTTTATATATGCAAGCTACGAGGTTGCCGCGCTATCGCTCGCAATGACATTTTTAATTAATTGCCTCAATAATATTGCTTCGTTCCCCGCAATAATACAACGAGGAACGAAGCATCAATTATGGTTTCGCCGCCGCCTCGTCAGTCATGGTTACATTACCGGTACGTTTTACTGTACCCCAACCGCTTAACTCACCCTTGAGTGCCTTGCGGATAGCTTTAAACAGGATGTAATACATGAGCTGGCGCCATATGAACCTTTGCGGGATGATATAGAGCAATTTCCTGTAGTTCTCCTTTTCCATCCAGAACGCAATGATGCCTACCAGAAAGTCAACCAAAACAAACACTACATAGTAGAATAATATTTTACCTGGTTTGCCGCCCAATAATCCGAAGATCATCATCAGATCCGCCAGCGGAGAGAACAATGGCAATATGATCTGGAACAATAATATGTTAGGCATACCCACCATTCCGAAGAACTTATATTTCTTGTTGAACAGGGCATCCTTATTTTTCCAGAAACTTTGTATTACCCCAAAACTCCAGCGGAAACGTTGTTTTAGCAACGCGTTAAGCGTTTCGGGCGCTTCGGTATAAGCAATGGCCTCAGCACAATTTTTTACGATGTAATCAGCCTTTAATATGCGCATGGTAAGGTCACAATCCTCGGCCAAAGTATCATAGGTAAAGCCACCTGCCTTAAATATGGCTGATTTCCTGAATGCTCCGATAGCTCCCGGTACAACGGTTATACTGTTGATGAGGTCAAAGGCCCGCCTGTCCATATTCTGGGCGGTGATGTACTCTATCGACTGGAAGTTGGTTATAATGTTGTTGGCATTACCCACTTTTACAGTTCCGGCTACGGCACCGATTTCCTCATCGGTAAAATAGGTCATGAGGTGATAAACGGCATCTGTTTTTAGCTGTGTATCGGCATCAATACATACCACAAACGCATGTTGTGCATGGCTTATACCAAAATTCAGCGCCGATGCCTTACCGCCATTTGGCTTATCGAGCACCTTAACTAAAGGATGATCGCCATAAGCTGCATTCATTACCTCAAAGGTTTTATCCTTTGAACCATCATTTACAAATATGATCTCGAAACGCGGGTAATCCGTTTTTAATAAGCTTTCAATAGTTTTGGCAGCGGTTACCTCCTCGTTATAAGCAGGTACAATAATACTTACTGCCGGCAGCAAGTCCCTGTCAACAGGTAGCCCTTTATATTTTTTGCTGTCGAAATATTGCCTTAACGCCAGTATACCGATCAAAAGCACACGTGCCAATGCCAGGAATATAGCGGTTAAGAACAGGTATATTAAAAACCAGTTTACATAAAAGAACCCATTGATATAGATGTTGTAGAACAAGCCGGTTATACCGCTGTTAGCCTCATCCTTTATAGGGGGCATCAGTTCGCCTTTGGTTTTATGCAATACATCGGCAATGGTGGTAAACTGGTAACCATGACTCTTGAAAAAGTGTATAATACGTGGCAATGCCTTTACAGTTTCCTCACGGGTTTCGCCGCCTGCATCGTGCAGTAACAGGAACGAGCCTGCATCCTTTTGCGCCTCAACACGGGCAACAATGCTATCGGCGGTAACGCCGGGATACCAGTCCCATGGGTCGATAGATTCGCCTACGGTAATATAGCTTTGGCGGCGTGCTTCAGCCACCGGGATAATTTCGGCCAGTGTTTGCGGTTCAGCATCAGCATTGTATGGCGGCCTGAACAGGATGGTGCTCCTGCCTGTTACCGATTCAATGATACTGCGTGTTGCATTCAGCTCAAAGTTTACCCGCTGTAAGCTAATGGTTGAAATATCGGGGTGAAAGAAAGTGTGGTTACCAATTTCGTAGCCTTCATCAAACTCCCGCCTCAGTATCTGTATATTTTTTTCGGCCATAGAGCCTACTACAAAAAATGCAGCGGGCACATGCTCCCTTTTTAATATATCTAATATTTGTGGCGTAAATTCAGGATCGGGGCCGTCATCAAATGTCAGTACTATTTTACCCGGCGCATAGCCATACCGCCTTATTACATATTTGGTTGGCAGTTTAATGTATTGTTGGTTGGTTATAACATAGCTGTTGGTATCCAAACTCACATTGATTTTACCTGCAACCGGTGTGGTTACCAAGTCAAGTACTTCGCCGTCGCCGGTGTAGGAGATCCGGTTATTTAAACCAACATCGGTTAAGCCTTTCATATCCACGCCTGTTTTATGCAGGGAGTCGATAGATAAGTTTTTCTGAAAGAATGTCCATAAGCGCGGATCTTCTGACCCTAAGCGCCATAAAGCCACGCCGCCGGTTGCCCAGTCATCCGCCATACGCACAATGTTAAAGTTTGTGGCTGCATCGGTAAAGTAAACCGTATGCGCATTGCCGTCCTGGTCGCTATAATTATAGTTAAGGTTAGCCGATTGCTTATCATACGTGATCTTGCTTTGTTGCTCCTGCGCGGTACTGATAGCCTGCTGATAGCCTATCGCTTTGCCTACGCTACCCTCGGGCCAGTCGTAAGCGCCACCGGCAATAGTTAAAATAACTTTTTCACTTGGTATTTTTGAACACACCCTATCCAAAATCTCCTCTACCCAGCGCTGATCCGAAAGATCGCCCGGGTTGCTGTTCTCGTCATGCTGATCGATAGCCATAATGAACAGGAAATCATTATAATGCTGTAACTGCACTAAATCATATTGCTCATCATCGGGTATTACATTTTGAGTAACCAGTAAGCCTAGTGGATGCAAAGTGCTGTAAAGCTCCTTTTCAAACTCAACGTAAGTTGGATTGTTGCGGTCTTTAATATTATCAAAATCAAGATCAACCCCTTTAAAATTGTATCTGTTTAATTGGGAAGCAATGCTACTGATAAATGTAGCGCGTGATTTTTTACTTTTTATAATGCGGTCAACATCCTTGGTATCAAAACCACCGGTGGTATTAGTGGTATTGATATAGTTTGATAGCGATATTAAAACCGGTTTTTTATATTTTTTGTTAAGCCTTATCAGACCTGTGTCGATATGTGCAGTAACGGTATCAGCATTGGGCGTTATAGTAAAGCCCTCGCTAACCACCATATCCAGCCTTGCAATATGATCTTCGAGCGAGCTATAAGCCTGGGGGTCCCATGCCATGTAGAAGCCGGCATTTATACGGTCTTTATTATTCGGCTGTTTCAGTTGGTGCAGGCGCTTTTGGCGGGCCAGCTTTTTAATTTCATTAACCTGTATGGTGAACTTTTTGTATTTGGGCGTCTTTTTTAACGCCTCAATGCTTTCTTTGGTTAAGGCTTTCGGGGCCTCATTAAGGTTGGGTAATGCCGGATATTTTTTTGAGGTGATAGCAATAGCTGCCGCTACAATAGCGGCTATCATTACAATTATTAACACCCGGCTAAGCCATTTAAAACGGGTCCATCTACCTTTAGAGTCGGCTTGAAAAACTTGTTTATCTGCCATGCAGTAAATTAAATTTAGGAAAAATTATTGGTTAGGTTGAGGGCTTATATAAGCTATATATGGTTTATTTATGTGTTTTATCAGTTTCAATGCCTGAAAAATCAACCCCGCACTTGCAGTTGCTGCCGCAGCTTTTTTTAGAAGAAAGGCTCCTATACATCATACGGCCCACATAAAATATGGCCGCAACAAAAAGGACTAGTATAATTATAACCTGGAAATTCATGTCACAAATTTAATACATTTTAACTTATATATATACGCAAAGACGTCACAAATAGTATATGGCTAAATTACAGGTAATTGTAAACTGTTATAAACCAATTAAACACGTTGCTTATTCATCTTCCTGTAAACTCAACACTGCTTCATCCAAAAAGTTCGGGATCATGGTGTTTTGTGTATGTGCTAATTTATCGGCATCATCAAGCAGCTCAAGCATTTCATTGTATTTATCGAGTCCGTGTTCGTCAACCACTTCCTTTTTCTTATGTGGTTTTAATAGCATTGCCCTCATGACTTCGGGGTCAGCTTCGGGGTGAAACTGTGTGCCGATAAAATAATCGCTGTAACGCACAGCCATCATGGCCTGTGGCAGATCAATATGCGGGCGTTCCTTTTCTATAGCCAACAGTTGCATGCCCAGGTCGGTAAATTGTTTTTCATTGGGGTGGATCACCTGCCAGCAGCGCGAATCAACGGCGTAAAAAGGATCGGTAAGATCATCAAAAACAGGCTCATTTAAACCTGCCGAAGTTTTATGTACCGGCAATATGCCAAACGAGGTTGTGCGGCGCTCATTAATATACCCCAGTTTATAGTGGCGGCACATGAGCTGAAAGGAGTGACAAACAAAAAAGCCATATTTTTTCTGCGGATCATCGGAAAGATTGTGATTTTCTAATTCACCGATCAAATTAAAATACTTTTTCTCCCACTCCGAGCCCTCCGTATCCAGCGGACTCCCCGGCCCACCGCTGGCTATATAAATATCAAATTCCAATCCCGGCATCTCGCATCTTTTGCGCACCTCGAACAGTTCATAGGTCAGCTCAAGATCGTTCTTTGCCTTATAGCGCTCCAGTATATCCTGAAAGCTGCGTATCGCATCGTTCTCAAGGCCATCATACAGATCTAATATGGCCACTTTAATGGGTCTGCCTGTTTTTGCCATGGGCATTAAGCTACTTTAAGTTTTGTGGATGTAATATAATTCAAAACATCCACAAAACTATTATTTTGCTGTAAATGGCTAAAATCAGCAGCTATACCTGACAATAATCGGTTATCAGGCGGCTTCTTTTGCGGTTTCAAATAGGCCCCGCCATACTAAAGCCGCAATAATACCACCCAGTATTGGCGCGACAATAAACAGCCATAATTGCCCCAGTGCTTTGCCGCCCGCCAGTATAGCAGGCCCAAAACTGCGTGCCGGGTTTACCGATGTGCCTGTTATAGGTATGGCTACCAAATGTATGAGCACCAGGGTAAGCCCTATTGCCAGACCGGCCATGTTACTATTGCCTAATTTAGAAGTAGTGGCAAAAATTACAAACAGGAACAGGAAAGTAAGCAGGGTTTCGGTAATGAAAGCGGCAACGGTTGTATAATTACCCAAATAGCCAGGCCCCCACCCGTTTGAGCCGAGCGCCCACTCGCCCATGGCAAAACCCGGTGCACCTTTTTGAATCTCCAACAGCGCTAATGCTGCTATAGTTGCACCCGCTAATTGTGCTATAATATACCCAATGGTATCTATAAAACTTATTTTTTTTGCTACGAGCATAGCGATGGTAATAGCAGGGTTAATATGACACCCTGAGATTGGCCCTATTGCATAGCACATTACAACAACCGCAAAACCAAACGCTAACGCTATGCCTAACAGACCTATGCCTGCAGGTGCATCTGCAACAGTTATTGGAATTGATTTACCGGCTACTACGGCAGCGCCGCATCCAAACAATACTAAAGAAAACGTCCCGATGAACTCGGCTAGATACTTTTTCATAATGTGATTGATTTACGTGAGTAGAAATAAAATTAATTGGTATAATAAAGGTAGGATATTTTATAATTGATAAACAATGTTTTATAGGGGAATAAACAGTTAGATTTTTTGGTTAGGTAGGATTAGGCGGCAGACAAGAGGGTTTTATGAGAGGTGGCAATGTGCGATTCCTTCCCTGGGGAAGGAGGAGGTAGGGGTTTAATGAAACCCCTACCGTGGGGAGGGAATTAAAAAAAAGCAAAATTCAATTTCCGTGTACCTACCAGATACGTGGGTTTTATTGACCCAATTTTATGTTTCAATACCTGCTTTAGCCGCATTAATTTCAGGCTAAATAGCTCAATCATTTGTCATTATTACTCAATCATTTGCATTCGCTTTAAAATCTCATATATTAACCGTACCTTTGCGCCAAATTTAGAGGCGCATTTTCATGCAAAAAATAAGAAACATAGCGATTATCGCTCACGTTGACCACGGTAAGACTACTCTGGTTGATAAAATTCTACATGCTTGTTCAATTTTTAGGGACAACGAATCAACCGGTGAACTGATACTGGATAACAATGACCTGGAACGTGAACGTGGTATTACCATCGTATCAAAAAACGTTTCGGTAATGTACAAAGATGTTAAGATCAACATCATTGATACACCTGGTCACGCCGACTTTGGCGGTGAGGTTGAACGTGTATTAAAAATGGCCGATGGCGTTTTGTTACTTTGCGATGCTTTTGAAGGCGCTATGCCTCAAACCCGTTTTGTAACGCAAAAGGCTTTGGCTTTAGGCTTAAAACCAATTGTTGTTGTAAACAAGGTTGATAAGGAAAACTGTCGCCCTGAAGAAGTTTATGAACAAATATTTGAATTGTTCTTCAACCTTGAAGCAACTGAAGATCAACTGGATTTCCCGGTTATCTACGGTTCATCAAAACAAGGCTGGATGAGCACAGATTGGAAACAACCAACAACTGATATCTTCCCGTTAATGGATGCTATCCTGGAAAACATTCCACCGGCACCAATAGCTGAAGGTACTTTGCAAATGCAGATCACTTCGTTAGATTATTCATCTTTCGTAGGCCGTATCGCGGTTGGTCGTGTTGCACGTGGTACTATTAAGGAAAACATGCCGGTATCGCTGGTTAAACGTGATGGCAGAATCCAGAAATCAAGAATAAAGGAATTATATACTTTTGAAGGCTTAGGTAAAGTTAAGGCTACAGAAGTAAGTTCAGGCGATATTTGCGCAGTTGTAGGTATTGAAGGTTTTGATATTGGCGATACTATTGCCGATTTTGATAAACCGGAACAACTGGAAGTTATCCATATTGATGAGCCTACCATGAACATGCTATTCACCATCAATACTTCACCATTCTTTGGTAAAGAAGGTAAATTTGTTACTTCACGCCACTTGCGCGACCGTTTGTACAAAGAGATGGAAAAAAACCTGGCGCTTAAGGTTGTTGAAACCGAATCGCCTGATTCATACTTAGTGTATGGCCGTGGTATTCTCCATTTATCAGTATTGATAGAGACTATGCGCCGCGAAGGTTATGAGTTACAGGTAGGCCAGCCACAGGTTATCATCAAAGAAATTGATGGTGTTAAATGTGAGCCGGTTGAAACCCTTATTGTTGATGTACCGGGCGATGTTGCTGGTAAGGTTATCGAACTGGTAACACAACGTAAAGGCGATCTGTTAGTAATGGAGCCAAAAGGCGATTTACAGCACTTAGAGTTTGATATCCCTGCACGTGGTATCATTGGTTTACGTAACAACGTATTAACAGCAACGGGTGGCGAAGCTATCATGGCTCACCGCTTTAAAGCATACGAACCATGGAAAGGTCAGATCCCGGGTCGTTTAAATGGTGTATTGGTATCAATGGATACCGGTAAAACCACTGCCTTCGCTATTGATAAATTACAGGATCGTGGTCGTTTCCACATCGATCCGGGAGTTGAAGTTTACGAAGGCCAGGTATTAGGCGAGCACATCCGCGATAACGATTTGGTCATTAACCTTACTAAAGGCAAGCAGTTAACCAACATGCGTGCATCAGGTAGCGATACCAACGTTCGTATAGCACCTGCTATCAAATTCTCATTGGAAGAATCAATGGAATACATACAGGCTGATGAGTACATCGAAGTTACGCCGCAAAGCATTCGCTTACGCAAGATCTATCTGAATGAAAATGAAAGAAGGATCAACGCTAAGAAATTCCAGTCGCAATAAGAATATAATTAACCAATACTAAAAAGCCGGATTCAAATAAATGAATCCGGCTTTTTTGCGTACTATATTTTCATATAGATTAATTATTTAATATATAGATAATTTTGTTTATTCTGTAGTTATTATATATTTACAGAATAAACCTTTAGTTACCTTTTCACAAAAAATCAAGTATGAAAACCTATTCTTCACCACAAATTTCCCCTATAACCAGGATGGTTTTAGGGGTCGCTGTTCTTATTACAGCATTCTCATCATGTAAAAAAAGTGATTCTACTACCCCACTAAGTTCAACTAAAAAGCTCAATCTGAAAGATCGATCGTTGAATGCTATCCCAAGCACAATTTCTAATGGCTTAGTAGCTTATTGGACATTTGCAAATACTGCTTATGACCTATCAGGTAATGGTAATAATGGTACATTAAGTACAGTAACCACTACCTCAGACAGGTTTGGCAATTCTACTGGCGCTTATAGTTTTAACGGAACAAGCAGCTACGTCTCTGTGCCGGACAATGCGGCCCTTCGCTTAAACGATACTTCCTTTACCTTAAATGCATGGGTTAAAATAGCCGCATATAATAGTTCGTATGGTTCAGTTTTATTGAGCAAGAGAATTACAGGGGCTAACAATGGCTGGAACATGAGCGTCACAGGCAATTTAGGAAGTCCAATCGGAGTGCTCAGCTATGGTCCGGGTGGTGGAAGTACCAATGCAGTAGGAGCAACCGTTATTGGCCTTAATAGCTGGCATATGGTAACCAGTACTTATAGCTATGGTAATCATCAAAAACTTCGTATTTATGTAGATGGTGCATTAAGCGATAGTACTATCAATATATCAAAGGCAAATGCCTCAATAACCGCAATGCTTTATATTGGCGCGGATAATCCAAGTATCGGAACCAGTTATTTTTTTAATGGATCACTTAATGATATCCGTATTTATAGCCGTGCTATCACCCCTACTGAAATTAATCAACTTTATAATGCTACTACAGCTCCTACAGCAGGACTGGTAGCTTATTGGCCACTTACAAATACCGCCAATGACCTATCGGGTAATGGTAACAACGGTACATTAAGTACAGTAACCACTACCTCAGACAGGTTTGGCAACCCTATCGGCGCTTATAGTTTTAACGGAACAAGCAGCTACGTCTCTGTGCCGGACAATGCGGCCCTTCGCTTAAACGATACTTCCTTTACCTTAAATGCATGGGTTAAAATAGCTGCATATAATAGTTCGTATGGTTCAGTTTTATTGAGCAAGAGAATTACAGGGGCTAACAATGGCTGGAACATGAGTGTCACAGGCAATTTAGGAAGCCCAATCGGAGTGCTCAGCTATGGCCCGGGTGGTGGAAGTACCAATGCAGTAGGAGCAACCGTTATTGGCCTTAATAGCTGGCATATGGTAACCAGTACTTATAGCTATGGTGATCATCAAAAACTTCGTATTTATGTAGATGGTGCATTAAGCGATAGTACTATCAATATATCAAAGGCAAATGCCTCAATAACCGCAATGCTTTATATTGGCGCGGATAATCCAAGTATCGGAACCAGCTATTTTTTTAATGGATCACTTAATGATATCCGTATTTATAGCCGTGCTGTCACCGCTACTGAAATTAATCAACTTTATAACGCACTAAACTAAATAATAATTATAACTAAAGGTTTATGATTACTTAATTAAGGAGGCTGTCTCTAAATCAGGGAGCAGCCTCCTTATTTTGGTAGGTGTAAATGCCCCTATGGCGATTTAACCAATTATATAGGAGTTGCAGGCGTAGTTAATTATTCAATTTCAGCGGATAATGATCCATGTGCAGCCGGTCAGATAAAAAAGGATGCTACTAAATGGCATATAGTTACAGCCATTTATAGTGTTTCTAAAAAAAGCTAAACTTTATTTAGATAAATCTGGAGACGCAACTACTGATAGTTCATCATCGCCAATCAATATAGGTACTGCATTAATGTATGTTGGTACCAGTTATAATTACAGGTGCTCGTTTTTTGAAAGATAAATGGGATGATATGCGGATATATAACAGGGCACTTTCTAATAAACAAGTATTGGCGTTATATCTTTTGCCAAATTAGTAAGCTTGTTGTAACTGAAAAGGCAAGTATTTTTAAGCACCTCGATAAAAAACTTTAAATTCGCCGGATGAAAGGTAACGACCGGTTAAACCCAACCATATTTCATACACGTTATGTACACCTTACCAGGCTAAGGGATGCTACTATAAAAATAATTGATGAGCTAACAGCTGACAATAAAAATTTATTACTGGCAGACTTTGGTTGTGGTGATATGCCGTACCGTTCGGTTATTGAGCCCAAGGTTGGCAAATACCTGGGTATCGATCTGGAAATGAACCCCAAGGCAGAACATCATATTGGATTTGACAGTAAAACTACCCTGCCTGATAATTATGTTGACATCATATTATCGAACCAGGTATTGGAGCATGTAGATACGCCATCAGGGTATTTGCAGGAGGCTTATCGTATTTTAAAACCGGGTGGTACTATGATATTAACTACACACGGTTACTGGTTCTATCACCCAACACCAAACGATTACTGGCGTTGGACAAGTGCCGGTTTAAGAAAAACAGTTGAAGCTGAAAAATTTAAAATCACCTCGTTTCACGGTATTATGGGTTTGGCGGCAAGTGGTATACAGCTGTTTCAGGATGCTATTTTAAATAAATCTCCAAAATTTTTGTACCCGTCAATTGCTTTTGTAATGCAGGGATTTATAGGCTTGTTTGATAAGATCAACACCCAGCAACAACGCGACAGGGATGCTTCATTATACATTGTAATTGCACAAAAACCATTGGATACGGTGTAATGGAGTCATTTAACCTCTGCATTATTAAGCCTAATAAGGACGCATTTTCAGAAACCTTTATCCAGGAGCATATTAATCGTTTACCTGGTAATAAAAAGGTGCTTTATGGAGGTGCTTTCCCCGTTTATGATGATGAGGGTAAATTTCTTATCCGCTCAAAATTTGGTTTGCTAAGCTACCTTATTCAAAAAAAAATATTTAAGCGCCAAAATATCAGGGTACGTACCAGGGCATTGGCCAACTATTTTAAGGAACAAAACATAGATATAGTTTTTGCTGAGTATGGTATGGTGGGAGCAATGGTTACTGAGGCCTGCCGTTTGGCGAATGTGCCGCTTATCATTCACTTCCATGGTGCCGATGCACATCACCGCGATACGGTTTCGCAGTACCATGATCTATATAAAAAAGCTTTTGCTTATGCCAGTTGGATCATAGCGGTATCAGGTGATATGGCAGAAGCACTTAAACAATTAGGCGCACCGGCTGAGAAGATAGTCCATGCTTCATGCGGGGTTGATACGGAATTGTTTCCGCAGCTCGATATTTCAAATTCGGCCCGGAACTTTTTGGCGGTTGGCCGATTTGTGGAGAAGAAATCGCCGATATCGGTAGTAAAAGCTTTTAAAATAGTAGCTAATAAGTTCGCCGATGCTAAATTATGGATGGTGGGTGAAGGGCCACTGTTTGATGAAACCAAACAATTGGTGCATGATCTCTGCCTCGAAAAAAATGTTACTTTAACAGGGAGACTGAACACCGGACAGATAAAGGAACTGATACAGCAGTCGCGTTGCTTTGTACAGCATTCGGTTACTGCCCGCAGTGGCGATAAGGAAGGTACCCCGGTGAGCATACTGGAAGCCGGATCATCGGGCCTGGCTATTGTAAGTACCCGGCATACAGGTATTAAAGAGGCCGTTGTTGATGGCGAAACCGGCTATTTAGTTAACGAGTATGACATCAGCGGTATGGCTGAGCATATGATAACAATCGCGGACGATGTTGCTTTGGCTTCAAGGCTTGGAGCAAAGGAAGCAGCTTACATCCGTGAAAATTATGAGATAAAAAACAGAATAATTACCTTAACAGGCCTGCTTGAGCAAGCATTAAAAAAGAAGATATGATACGGAAGTTCGTTCGTTCGTTTGTGAAGAAATTTGGATATGATTTAGTTAAGCCGGATAGCCGTTTAGTGGTTGATGGTTTACCTGCTGATTTTGATCAGTCGACTTTAGATACTTACCACCGCGTAAAGCAATATACCATGACAACGCCTGAGCGTATTGCCTCATTATGCAATGCGGTAAATTACCTGGTTAAAAATAACATTGCAGGTGATTTTGTAGAGTGCGGCG
Source organism: Mucilaginibacter mallensis (assembly GCF_900105165.1). NCBI lineage: Bacteria > Pseudomonadati > Bacteroidota > Sphingobacteriia > Sphingobacteriales > Sphingobacteriaceae > Mucilaginibacter > Mucilaginibacter mallensis. The sequence goes on along the minus strand of NZ_LT629740.1, from coordinate 367,350 downwards.
TATGGCGTGGCGGCAGTACAATGGCAGCTATTGATACGTTAATTAAAGCGGGCGATAAAAGCAGGGAGATTTACCTGTATGATACCTTTGAGGGCATGTCGGAACCTACAGAAGTTGATAAAGTATTTACAGGTACCGCTGCTGATGAGTTAATGAATAGTACCGATCGTAACGACCCTACATCAGTTTGGTGTTATTCAGCCTTAGAGGAAGTGCAGCAAAATGTTGGAACTTTAAAATACCCCGATAGTAAGGTACATTATGTAAAAGGTAAGGTAGAAGATACTATCCCGCAAACCATACCCGGTAAAATAGCGCTTCTGCGTTTAGATACCGACTGGTATGAATCAACAGCGCACGAATTAAAGCATTTATATCCTTTATTGGTGCCGGGAGGTGTGATCATTATTGATGATTACGGCCATTGGGAAGGCGCCCGCCAGGCAGTGGATGAATATATTGAGGCACAAAAGCTCCCGTTGTTATTAAACAGGATAGATTATACCGGGCGTATAGGTGTAAAGTATTAGTGTTATGGGGATAGTAAAAAAGCAGGCCTATAAAAATACTATTGTCTCCTACGCGGGTATGGCAATAGCTTATATAAATACGGTTTTGCTTTTCCCTTTCTTCACCAATACCGCCGAATATGGTTTTTATAACCTGATCATCAGCGTATCGGTTCTGTATTCACTCGTTTCATCAATGGGCGGTCCTAGCATCATCGCTAAGTATTTCCCATTTTATCGTACTGAAGATCGCAGGCACAATGGTTTTATACATTGGGTTGCAATACTTACACTTATTGGCTTTACAGGCGCTACAATACTATATATATTGCTTAAGCCAATAATATTAGGAGCTTATACCGCCAACAAATCGCCGTTATTTGCCCAATATTATTATTACCTCATACCGTTATCTTTTTTTGTAGTAAGTTTCAGTTATCTTGAAATGACAGGAAGGGTGGTTTATAAAACCATTTATTCCAATATTCTGCAAAATGTGCTGTTGCGTTTGCTTACTACGGGGTATTTATTAATGATTGCAGCAGGATGGATAAATTTTCACGATTTTATATTTCTCTATATAGGAAGTAACGGCCTTATATCTTTATTGCTTTTAATTAGTCTTTTTGCCTCAGGCAACTTCAGCCGCAAGGTTGATGATTATCGTTTTAAAAGCATAAAAAAGGCAGAGATCGTAAATTTTGGCTTATTTACACTGGTATCGAGCGCTATATATGTACTGCTTCAAAAGGTAGATACCTTAATGCTCAGCTCAATGGCTGGCGATTCTATACAGGGAGTTTACAGCTGGTATTTTAATATAGCAATCCTGATAAGTGTACCCGCGCAGGCGCTTAGCCGAACAACTTATGCAATAGTGGCAGATGCCTGGAAATCAAAAAACATGGCGAATATTGCCGAAGTGTATGCTAAAACTTCCATTATTCAGATGGTTATAGGCTGTCTTCTTTTTATTGGGATAATTATAAACCGGGAAAATTTATATACGGTAGCCCGGAATAAAGATTTCACTGATCCAAAATACTTTAGCCTCTTTTTAGTGATTGGACTTGGCTTTTTAGTTGATATTACCGGCGGATTAAATACCTATATCATCACAACCTCTCATAAGTACAGGCTAATTACAGTTTTAATTATAATTGCCAGCATATTTTGTATAGGGTTAAATTATTTGCTGATACCCAAATACAAAGGTATGGGATCGGCAATAGCCTATTTGCTAACGGTTACCGGTATTAACTTTTGTACCTGGTTTTATATTAAGTACAGGTTTAAAATGCAACCGTTCACTTATAAGCATCTTGTTGTTATTTTTATAAGTATTGCCAGTTATTTTGCAGGTAAATATTTTTGGCGGATGCCGAATTTATACCTGGATATAGCTATGCGGAGTGGCTTCACAGCAATTGTTTATGGCTTACTAACCTACTTCTGCCATATTTCGGAAGATTTTAATGAAAAAATAGATAAAACTTTAAAAGGGCTGAAGTTGACCCGGTAAAAGTGTACAATTCCGGTAATTAAATTAGAAATTCCGCCAGCTTATTACTATTATTATAGTCTTAAACTATTGGCACCCTAAACACATGATTAAGTTCGTACGGACTTTACTTATCACAGTATTGCTATTTATTCCCTTGTTGAGTATGTGCCAGATCGCTACCCCAAAGTGGGTTGATGATATTGGTGGCCCCACCTCAAATTGTATCTCATCGGCAGTAAAAGTTGATAAACAAAATAACGTTTACGTTGCCGGTTTCTATGATGGTACCGCCGATTTTGACCCTTCAGCTGGCGTATATAATTTAACAGCTTCAGGCGGCGGGTTTGATATTTTCGTTGCAAAATATACATCGGCAGGCGCTTTAATTTGGGCCAAAAGTTTTGGGGGCGATGGAACCGACCAGGTAAATTCCATGACTGTTGATATCAATGGTAACCCGATAATCAGCGGGCAATACAATTCAACAAGTATTAATTTTGGTTCTGCCACTATACAAAACGGGGGCGACTGGGACGCGTTTGTTATTAAACTTAATACTAACGGCGGCTTTGTATGGGCTAAATCGGTAGGTGGTAGTAGTACTGATTATGGCGCTCACGTTGCGTCTGATAGTCAGGGAAACATTGTACAGTGTTTGCGATTTGAATCATCATTTTCTCTCGGTGGAAAAAGTTACTCATCTACAAGCGGATCTTTTAATGCTTTAACTGTTAAATATGATCCCAATGGTAACGTGTTATGGGCAATTAACCTGCCTGATGCTACCCGCTCTGAAAGTATATTCAGTGAGTTTGATAGCCAAAATAATACGGTAGTATGCGGCCATTTTGAAAGTAACGATAATTTTAACCCTCTTGGCACAGCTTATAACTTAAATGGCAATGGTAACTCTACATATATTGCCAAATACAGCCCATCAGGTATTTTAATATGGGTGAAATCTTTTACCGGAACGGTTGTTGGCGATAATACCAATTTGTGTATTAATTCAAAAGATGATATTTATATTGATGGTCCATTTACGTCCCAGATGAATTTTGGAACAGTTACGCTTAATCCCTCTGGCAGCCAGGATATTTTTTTATCTAAATACTCTTCGGCAGGTGTTTTTCAATCTGTTAATGATGTAGGCGGCAGCGGGGGGAGTATATTTAATTATGGTATAGTATGCAGTAAGGATGATTATGTTTATGTGTCGGGATATTTTAGCGGCACAATTGACTTCGACCCCTCAGCTACCTCCAATGCGCTTGTTTCTGATCATGGGCTTCAGGATTTTTTCCTGGCTAAATACGATTCAAATCTTAACTATAAATGGGCATTTAACGGGGGTAATAACAGTTGTAGTCAAAACCTCGGTAGAAATGTAGCTATCGATAACAATAACGATGTTTTATATACAGGGGGCTTTTGTTCTACTGTAAATTTCAGCGCATCAGCATGTACCCCGGTAATCCGTACAGCGCAAAGCGGCAGCAGGGATTGCTTTTTAGCTAAATATACGCAGAGTGTTGCATCGGCACAAGCTCAAATTACCGGGTTTTCAATTCCTCAACAAAGCTCGCCTGCAGTTATCGACCAAACAAACCTGATCATAACAGTTACGGTTCCGGCAGGTACAAATGTTAAAGCATTGGTGCCAACTGTAGCCTATACCAGCGGTGTAACACTTGCTCCGGTATCGGGTGCTGCACAGGATTTCACTAATGCAGTAACCTATACCCTTTCGGCGAATTGTTCATCGCTTAACTACACGGTTAATGTGGTGTTTGCTGCAGGGGCTATTCCGCAGGCAGAATATGTGTGCTCAGGAGATGTGGCTACCTGGTATGGAGAGATAAAGACATCTACTCCTACAAGTTACTTATGGCAGATATCACAAAATAATGTCTGGGCCAGTGCGCCTGGCACAAACAATGAGGTTAACTATACAACTCCGGTTTTAAACAATAATACAGGTGCTGCAATTATTTACAACTATCGCAGGCAAGTTATTATTCAGGGGGTAACCAGTTACGATTCTTATTTTGATGTTACAATAAATGCAGCCATTTTAAATAATACTATTATCGCACCTGCTGTAATTGCTTTTTGTTCCAATGGTGATCCATCTTCAATTACGGGCAGCACACCTACCGGGGGGCTAGCAACCTATCCCTATCAATGGCAAAGTTCAACAGATAACACAACCTTTGTTAATATCAACGGCGCCATAGCTAAAGATTATGATCCCTCAGCAATAAGCAGTACCACTTATTACAGGCGGATGATAACATCGGGGCAATGTCCATCATATAGTAATACCGTAACAATCACTATTTCACCCACCCCTGCCACACCTGTTTCCACAGCAGCGGCAGTAAGCATATGTACAGGCAGCGGTGTTGGGCTTTCCGTATCAAATCCTCAGGCGGGTGTAACCTATAACTGGTACGATTCACCGGCTAAAACCACGCTGTTGCACACAGGTACAAACTATACAACGGGCCTTTTAACAAGCAACACTACTTATTATATCGAGGCTACCAATGGTTCATGTACAAGCACTTCATTAGCAACTGTTCAGGTAACTGTTGTTGCCTTGCCATCGGCACCCGCTTTAGCTACTAATAGTGTATCAACATGTTATGGCAGTTCGTTAACTTTAACAGATGATGCCCCGCAGGATGGCCATTACAACTGGTATACTGTGCCAACCGGCGGAACAGCTGTAGGTAGCGGGGTAACCTTTGTCACTGGTGCCCTTACCCAAAATACCACTTATTATGTTGAAAATGTAAATACAACAGGTTGCATAAGTGCCACCCGTACAAAATTTGACATTACCGTTATCCCGCTACCGGCAGCCCCGCAGATACAAACACCTTTGCCCGTATGTAGTGGTACCGCCTCCACACTCAATATTGCTACCCCACAGGCTGGTTTAACCTATAATTGGTATGCTGCAGCTACCGGTGGTACTTTGCTGGGTACAGGTACATCGTATAAGCAAACTGATCTGACAGATAATACCTATTATGCCGAAGCGGTAAATGCTAACAGTTGCACCAGCGCAAGCAGAACGCAGGTAATTATTACCCCTATTGATTTACCCGTAGCTCCGCAAGCATCATCACCAGCGGGCATTTGCAGTGGCTCAACCGCAACCCTGGCAGTTACAAGCCCGCAGGCTAATCTTACCTATAACTGGTATGCAGCAGCTACCGGCGGCACATTGCTTGCGTCGGGCAATTCTTATACTACGTCAGCCTTAGCTACTTCAACTACTTATTATGTTGAAGCGATGAGTAACATTGGCGGTTGTACATCTATAACGCGTACCGCAGTACAGGTTAACGTTACACAGCCGCCTGTAACACCTACGCCGGTTTCGCCAACGGTATCTGTATGTTCGGGAAGTACTACATCACTTTCGATAAACAATCCGCAAACAGGTGTAGTGTATAATTGGTATGATTCTGCAACAAAAACTAATTTATTGTTTACAGGCCCGTCGTACACAATTAAGCTAATAAATGCAAATACTACTTTTTATATTGAGGCGGTAAATGGCCCATGTACTACGCCATCCATGGGCAGCGTGCAGGTTAACGTAATTGCACTTCCGGTTACACCTGCTGTTGTAAAAAGCCCGGTATCTATTTGTTCAGGTACACAGGCTTCGTTAAGCGTTGCCAGTCCACAGTCTGGCATTACTTATAACTGGTACAATACTGCAACCGGTGGTACATCGGTATTTACGGGTACTGATTTTTCAACCCCTCAATTATCATCAAGTACCACTTATTATGTGGAGGCTGTTAATAGTAATAGCTGTACTTCGGCAGTGCGTACTGCGGCAAGCGTTATTGTTACGCCAACACCTGGTATTATTACACAAAATATCTCTATATGTCCCGGTACCAGCAGTACAATTGTGGCATCCAGCTCTGATCCTGATGCTACCATAAGCTGGTATACTTCTAACGCCTCTACTACTCCATTGGCTACAGGCAGTAATTTTAAAACACCTGTTTTAAACAATAATGCAATTTATTATGCCGAAGCAGTAAATAATACTACCGGATGTATATCAGTCACACGCTCTATAGCCACTGTGACCATGTACCAGCAATTAGCAGCACCTGTAGTGACGGTTGGTGGCACTACTGTCACTACCGTTACTTTTAGCTGGGGTGCTGTAGATGGTGCCAGCGGATACCAGGTGAGTATGGACGGCGGAGTGACATTTAACACGCCAAGCTCCGGAACTTCGGGTTTAACGCATACCATAACCGGACTTAAATTAGGCGAAAGTGTAACTATAATGGTTGAGGCTACAGGTGCATCAACCTGCCAGCTTAGCGGCAGCTCAACAGCGGTTACCGGTGTAGCGCATAATTCGGTACATGATCTTATTTACGTGGCCAATGCCTTTACACCTAACGGTGATGGTGTAAACGATGTGGTTTATGTACATAGTGAAGAGATAAAAAGCCTGAATTTTTATGTATACGACCAGTGGGGCGAAATGCTGTTTAAATCAACCAGTCAAAGTGTCGGTTGGGATGGCACTTATAAAGGCACCAAGCAACCCGTTGGCGTGTATGTGTACTATGTGCAGGCGGTAATGAATGATGGACAACAAGTAACTAAAAAAGGAACAATTACACTGTTAAAGTGAAGAAGATAATAATCGCAATGGCAGTACTGTTACAGGTTGTAATTGTAAGCCGGGTAAAAGCACAAATAGATCCGCATTTTTCGCAGTACTACGCGTATCCGCTATGGTTAAACCCGGCGTTAACAGGCGTTTTTGATGGTGATATACGCATTATGGCTAATTATAAAGATCAGTGGGCCACAATTAACAATGCCTATCAAACTACAGCCGTATCTGCTGATTTCAAGGCTACCAATAAGTTAAGTATCGGTGTTAATATATTGGATGAATCTGCCGGGAGCGCGGGTTTTAATTACCTTACGGCCTACGGATCGTTAAGCTATGTCATAAATGTATCTGATAATAATTACAAGCAGGTACATTTTGGCGTACAGGCAGGTATTATCAGCCGCACTTTTGATATAAATAAGCTTCAGCTTGATGATCAGTACAATCCTTTGATAGGTTATGACCCCTCCCTCCCCAGTAATGAAAATTTTGCTTCAAATGGTGTTAGTGTTTTTGATGCCGGTGCAGGTATTTATTATGATGACAGCGACCCTGCAGAGGCGGCAAATATTTTTGGTGGTGTAAGCTTATTTCACCTTAATCAGCCCAGCGATCCATTTGCTACCGAAAGCGCGAAAAGCAGCTTACCCATGCGCCTTACTGTGCATGGCGGCGTGCGTTTAGCGGCAGATGAAGGCATTTATTTTACCCCGCATTTTATTTACATGCGCCAGCAAAAAGCTCAGGAAAAAGACCTTGGTATAAATTCGGAGTTTAGGGCGGATAATAACAATGCATTTATATTAGGGGCCATGTATCGTTTTAATGATGCGGCCATACTTGATGTTGGCTATCACTTTAGCAATACCACTATTGGCTTAAGCTATGATCTGAACACATCAGCGTTGCGGACTGCATCAAACTCACAGGGAGGCATTGAATTATCCATAAGTTATGTATTTCGTGGTAATTCGGTAAACCGAGATGTAGTTTGCCCTGCTTTTTAACAGAATTATGGTATAAGTTTTTGAAATCCTGAGCTTATAATTTTACTTTCGTTGCATCATTTTAATCCGGTTATAAAAAAATGCAAAACCTTGCCCCGATAGCTTTATTCGTTTATAATCGGCCCGACCATACCCGTCGCACCTTAAACTATTTGCAGAAGAATGTACTGGCCGAGGAATCGCGGCTTTTTATCTTCTCAGATGGTGCCAAAACCGATGCGGATCAGGCTAAAGTTGAACAGGTAAGGCAACTGGCTAAGGAGGTAACAGGGTTTAAATCGGTTAAGGTAATTAGCAGCAAACAAAATAAGGGGTTGGCTAATTCAATTATTGATGGGGTTAGTCAGCTGATAAAGGAATACGGTAAGGTGATTGTTTTTGAGGATGACCTGCTTTCATCACCCTATACCCTTGAATATTTTAACGAAGCGCTTACCCGCTACGCTGCCGAAGAAAAGGTAATGCACATCGGTTCCTATATGTTCGATCTGGACGATAAAAGCCTGCCCGAAACATTTTTTTATCGCATTGCCACCAGCTGGGGATGGGCAACCTGGGCCCACGCCTGGAAAGATTTTGAACCGGATATTGACAAGCTCATCAATCAGTTCGATAAGCAGAAGATCCATCAGTTCTCTATTGATGGCACCATGAATTTCTGGAAACAGATGCAGGAGTTTAAAACAGGCAAAAATAATTCCTGGGCCATACGCTGGTACGCGTCTATATTTTTAAATGGCGGACTAACGCTCAACCCATCGCACTCGCTGGTGCACAACATAGGGCACGATGGCAGTGGTGTACACTCCAATATTGAGAACACCTACCAGGTAAAGATCGCCCAAAAACCTGTTAAACAATTCCCGAACTCTATTAAGGAAGATGAACAGGCTCACCAGGCTATCAGGTCTTTCCTCAAGAATCGAAAAGGAAGCTTAGTGAAGCGGGGAATTGTGTTTATAAAGCAGCTGCGGGTAAGGTATTTTATAAAAAAATAAAAAACCGGGTGTAATTGAAATAACGCGTGCACGCTTTTTAAAGCAGAATTATCCTTCTTTTTCAATCAAACAAACCGCGTAGGCAACAATACCTTCTTCGCGACCGATGAAGCCTAATTGTTCGTTGGTGGTAGCTTTAATGGAGATATCATCCTCACTTATACCTGCGGCCTTGGCAATATTAGCCTGCATGGCGGGGATATGGGGATTTATTTTTGGTGCTTCAAGGCATACCATGGCATCAATATTACCTATTTGCCAGCCTTTTTCCTTTAACAGTACTACAACATGCTGCAATAGGATTAAGCTACTGATGCCTTTCCAACGATCATCCTTATTTGAGAAATGATAACCAATATCCCGCAGATTAGCTGCGCCCAGCAAGGCATCACAAATGGCATGCAGTAATACATCGGCATCAGAATGACCAAACGCACCGGAGTGATGTTCAAGATTTACGCCGCCTAAAACAAACGGATGCTGCTCCCTTAACTGGTGCACATCAAAACCAAAACCTACTTTTATTTTTGCCACTTTATTATTTAGTGCCGCCAAAATTGGCCGATAAGGTAAAACGTAATGTGTTAGCTAAAGGACTGTTTGCCTGACTGGCTGCCAGATAAGCAAAATCAAACCCGAATTCCTGGTATTTTACGCCCACACCCAAAGTAAGGTAGTTACGACCACCCTCGCTAGGGCTTTGATAAAAATAACCTGCTCTTAATGCCAGGGCTTTGTCATACGTGTACTCTAACCCTGCTGAGTAGTATATTTCATGAAATTCTGTACTTAAGGGCGCATCAGAGAACGACTGAAATATGCCTGCAGGTACAGAAACATCGCTGCCAGCGTTTGTAGGAACCAATAATTTATTAATATCAAGTGCAAATGTTACATCGTTGGCATTATCAATATACCAGGTGTTGGCTATACCTGCTTTTAAATTAGTCGGTAAAAAATATGACGGGCCATTATCCGAATAACTGATCTTTGTACCAATGTTTGAAATATCAACACCAAAAGCAAACAAGGCATCAGTGCCAAATTCCTGTGTTGGGTTTTTATAGTATGCTGATACATCGGCGGCAACGGCATTGCCCGCTTTCTCTCCCTGATTGGGGGTTGAGGCCGATCCGTTTGATAAATTTGAATGTATATAACGCAATGTTAAACCCAGTGAAAAATTCTCACCAAACTTACGGGCGAATGACCCGTCGATAGAAAATTCAGAAGGTGTAAAGTTACCCAGTGAATTACCATTGCCATCTGTTAAAGCTATGGTGCCTATGTTAAAGTAGCGCAAAGATAAGCCAATAGCATTCCTATCATCAAGCTTATGGGCATAACTTAGGTATGATAAACTGATATCGGGCACTAAATTACGCAGCCATGGGCTATATGATAGTGAAAAACTATTATCGCTTTCAATAAATGCCAGTTTCGATGGGTTCCAGTAGTTTGCATTAACATCGGGTGATATGGCTACCCCTGCATCTCCTAAGGCTCCGGAGCGTGAATCGGGTGATATGGTTAAAAAAGGGACCGCTGTTGCTATTGCATTAGCATTACTTCCGTTAGTACTAGTTTGTGCAGTAACTAAAAAGGGGGATAATATTATTACTAAAACAATAGTAATTCTATTGTAGAAAAACCTCATTGAATGTATTGAATGTGTGTTTCAAATATATAAATATACTTTGGCTTATAAGTATATATAAGTTATCTTTAAGCCATAAATATGGCGATGTATGTAACACAATTGAAGTTATTTACGTTTAAAAGCCAAAAGGCGGTTTATTTTAATGGCGCTTAGGCCATAAAATTTATCATTTTTAATGAAATTTTTTTAATTTTAACGATTCATACATATAAAATAATTGTGAAAATATGAAGATAGTTTTTACTAAAACTGCTTTAGTACTTTTAGCTGCAGGGGCCCTGATAAGTGGTTGTGCTAAACATCAGCAATCTGAAAAAACAGGGATACCTTACAACGACAGGAATAATGGCGGATATGTAAAGTTTCGCCAAACACATCCCTCACCGGGCCCGGGTATGGTTGCCATTGAAGGCGGTACCTTTGTTTTGGGTGGCAGTGCCGATCAGGATGTTGCTTACGATTATAACAATGTGCGCAGGCGTGTTACCATACCATCTTTCTATATGGATGATACCGAAGTATCAAACCAGGATTGGTTGGATTACCTGCACTGGATAAGCATTGCTTACCCTAATGACCATGAATATTACTATGATGCCCTGCCTGATACATTAGTATGGCGCAGACCATTATCATATAACGAGCCTTATGTAGACAACTATTTACGCCACCCCGCTTTCCAGGATTACCCGGTAGTTGGTGTATCATGGGATCAGGCACAAGATTATTGCCGTTACCGTACCGACCGCGCTAATGAGTATATATTAGAGCAAAAAGGTATGCTTGCAACCGTAAAAGATAACAAAGGCAAAAACAATAACCAGGAAACTTTCAATACAGATATGTATTTAAATGGCCAGGTTAGAGGCGCCGGTATTGATGGTAAAAAAATGTTACCGGATTTAAATCCAAATGCCAAAGGTAAAGCTGTTCGCCCTGCCCGTATGGAAGATGGTATATTAAAACAAGCTTACCGTTTACCTACAGAGGCCGAATGGGAATATGCAGCGCTTGCTTTAGCCGGAAACACCCAGTTTGAAAACATTAACGATGGCAAAATATACCCATGGAATGGTTTAGGCGTACGCTCACCAAAAAGGAAAACCAGGGGTTTAATATTAGCTAACTTTAAACGTGGTGAAGGTGATAACGCCGGTGTAGGTGGTTACCTGAACGATAAGGCTGATATTACCGCACCAGTAAGGTCATACCCACCAAATGATTTTGGTTTATATAATATGGCTGGTAACGTAAACGAATGGGTACAGGATACCTACCGCCAAACTTCATTTGATGAGGTTGAGGATTTCAATCCTTTCCGTGGTAATGAGTACACCAACAAACGTTTAGCCGATCCTACAAAAGGTATCTATGCTAAAGACAAATACGGTCGCCCGGTATATGATCCGGCTACATCAGGTAAAAAATTAAAATACAGTGAGATCATAGCTCAGCAGCAGCAAACTGATTCAATTAAAAAAGCAGCACAAGCGGCACCAAAAGATGCCTTGGCTGGCAAAGCATACAACCCGGATCAACGTGGTTATGCTGATACTGTAAACCAAGCGTTATATGGTACTACCACTTTGGTTAATGACCACAGTAAAGTTTACAAAGGTGGATCATGGAACGACCTTGCATTTTGGTTAAACCCTGCAACCCGCCGTTTTATGGATGAGGACAATGCAAGTGCCGAAGTTGGTTTCCGTTGCGCTATGGATATGGTTGGTGCAGCTGAGATGAACCCGAATGGTAAACCTCACTTCAGTGTTAAAAAACCTAAGAAATTTGTAGCCAAATAATTTAGGCTGAAAGATAAAAGCTGAAAGGCGAAAGGTTCTTAAATCTTTCGCCTTTCTCTTTTTAAGACCTTTTTAAGGATAGGATTAAATTAATTGAATTGCAGCAGTACCTGGCCTTTTTCTACTTTATCGCCTGGTTTTAGCTTTACAGTTTTTACGGTAACATCTGCGGGAGCTTTAATGATGTTCTCCATTTTCATGGCTTCCAGTATAAACAGGTTATCCCCCTTTTTAACCTCATCGCCTACGGCAACAAACACTTTAAGTACCAGACCGGGCATAGGCGCCTTTACCTCGCTAACCTTAGCATTATTAAGGGAGCTCAGGCCAAGTTTATCCAGCAATACATCAAACTGATCTTTAGCGCTTACGGTGTAAATATTGTTGTTCACTTTTATCTCCGCTGTTTTTTCAGCAGCATTAAAACTTATCACCTCAGCATTGTACGATTGCAACTTGTTGATGATATGCCATGAAGACGCGTTTATCTGCCTCATATCAGCATTTACAGGTTCATTATTAATAGATAAACCTTTGCCGTTATTATCTATCTCGTAATCATATTTGCCGTTTACTTTTATCTTGTACATAGTTTAAAGATTAGAGATTAATATGCTGCAAACAATAGTATCATAAAATTCTTAAAATTCAATCAATCTGTAGTGTCTCAGTTTGAATTTATTTTACGTTTTAAGATGAAAACCATAATCATAGCAACTATCCAAATTAACAATACTACTGGTAAATAAATTGATATAATAGTTCTATATGGCAAAAGATCTTTTTTAAATGCATTTGCTAAAACCGTACTACATAACCCAATGATATTGAAGCAAAAATATACTTTTTGCCAAAAGACTAATTTGTCACTATTGCTACTCGCAAATATTCTTCTCATTGGGATTGATTTAGGAAATAAAAAGTCAACAAATCCTGGTTTAGCTTCGCCCTACTGCGTAAATACATATTGGATCATATTAGCGCCCATTTTAAGGGCTTTTAAGCGTGTTTCCTGGGTATCGCCGGCGTATGTGCCATAATCCTCCCAACCATTGCCTAAATCGCACTGATAGTCGTAAAAACACACCAGGCGCCCCTTATAGATCAAGCCAAAACCCTGGGCCCGTTTACCATCGTGCTCATGCACTTTGGGCAACCCGTTGGGGAAGCTATATTTTTGGTGATAGATGGGATGATTGAGCGGCAGCTCCACAAAATCAAGCTCCGGAAAAACCTTTTTCATTTGCGGCCTTATAAATTGGTCGAGGCCGTAGTTATCATCGATATGCAAAAAACCGCCGCCTATTAAATAAGCACGCAGGTTCTGCGCTTCCTGGTCGGAGAAGATCACATTGCCGTGGCCGGTCATGAAAATAAATGGATAATTAAATATTTCGGCACTGCCAACATCCACTACTTCGTCCTGTAATTGAAAATTGGTTTTTAAATTCTCGTTGCAAAATTTGATGAGATTGGGCAGGGCTGTGCGATCACCGTACCAATCGCCGCCGCCATTGTATTTTAGCTTAGCCATTTTATAGGTAGGGTCATTAAAGCTGCTCATTACAAACAATATTAACAATGCAACGCCTATATAAATGCCTTTTCTCATTCGCGGTTTAAAAAGTTTACTTCAAAACAAGCCTCCAAAGCAGCGGTTTCCGTTCTTAAACGACTTTGACCTAAAGTTATGGCTTTAAAATCATTATGCAAAGCATCCTCAATTTCCTTCGGACTAAAATCCCCCTCCGGACCTATTAAAATTAAATATTTGCCATTTAGGCTGATATCCTGTTTCAGATTCGATTTATCACTTTCCTCACAATGCGCTATAAATTTCTGCCCGTCAAAGCTTCGGGATAGTAATTTGCTCAAAGGTTCCGGCTCGTTTAATATGGGGTGGTAAGCTTTTAAGGATTGTTTTATGGCCGAGGTTATGATCTTATTTAACCTGTCAACTTTCGCCTCTTTACGCTCGGAGCGCTGACAGATGATAAGCGAGATCTCATCAATACCTATCTCGGTTGCTTTTTCAAGGAACCATTCTAAACGTTCAATATTTTTTGTGGGGGCAATGGCTATATGCAGGTAATGATTCCGCTTGTTAAAGCCGGTTACCACATCAGTAATTTGCAGGATGGTTCTTTTAGGGTGGGCGTCTTTAATTTCAGCGGTATATAAGCCACCTCTACCATCGATTAACTGCACTTTGTCGCCAACATTCAGGCGCAAAACCCTTACAGCGTGTTTGCTTTCCTCTTCGCTAAGAAAATATTGGGGGTGTGAGGGTTCAATATCCGGGGTGTAAAAAAGATGCATTGTATGGAATCAAGATTTAAGAATCATGAGTCAAGATAAGAAAACTTATTACTGGTATTTTAAGCTTGATTTCTAACTCTTGCTTCTAATTAGTGTAAATCTACAGCATCTTCTTCATTAATCAGCAGCTCAAGCTTTACTGATTCAATATTCTGGTCGGATTTACGTAGTACCGTAATGTTATACCCGTTTGATTCCTTTTGTTCGCCTACATCAGGTATCTTACCAAATATATCACCCAACCAGCCCGATACGGTATCATAATCACCGTCCTCCGGCAGATCATGTGGCAGGTGGCTGTTTACATCATAAATAGGTGCCAGGGCATTTACGATAAACTCACGGTCGTTTACACGTTCAACAATTGGTTTTTCCTCATCGTACTCATCCTGTATCTCGCCTACCAGTTCCTCAACTATATCTTCAAGCGTAACCATACCCGCCGTGCCGCCAAATTCATCAAGCACAATGGCTATCTGTATGCGTTTTTGCTGCAGCTCGGCCATCAGGTCGTTTATTTTTTTTGTTTCGGGGATAAAATACGGCTTGCGGATAATGTCCTTTAAAATTATCGGCTCATTTCGTGCAAGTAAAGGCAGGATATCCTTGGCGTGTACAATACCTATGATCTTATCTATCACATCATCATAAACCGGCATACGCGAGTAGCCTTCGGTTATCAGTGTTTCAAGCAACTCGTCCTTATCCGTATGGATATCAACGCCTGATATTTTGGTACGGGGCACCATAATATTTTTAACCACACGTTCATTAAACTCAAATACGTTCTGTATCAGTTCGTGCTCATTTGAGTCGATAGCACCAGTTTCCTTACCCTGATCCAGCAGGTATTGTAATTCCTCAGAACTATGGTGTGTTTCACCCTGCACGGCATCAATGCCAACTATTCTCAATATAAAATTGGCAAAGGTATTCAAACACCAGATAATGGGTTTAAACACCACATAAAACAAGCGTAACGGCACCGCAATGGCCATTACGGTACGTGTGGAACGCTGTATGGCTATTGACTTTGGTGCAAGCTCGCCAAAAGTGATATGGAAAACTGTAATAACCGAGAATGCCACAAAGTGGCAAATGTTAAGTACCAGGGTAGATGTAATAGCAATGCCCAGTGATAAAAACAGGTGCAGCATTATGGCTGTTACCACCGATTGGCCAAACCAGCCCAGGGCCAGCGAAGCAATGGTAATACCCAGCTGCGTTGCAGCCAGGTAGCCATCTAAATTATGTAAAATGCCACGGGTAGTTTTAGCCAGGCGACTGCCCGTTTTGGCTTTTATTTCAATTTGCGAGCCCCGCACCCTTACCATGGCAAATTCCGCGGCAACAAAAAAGCCGTTCAACAATACCAGGAAAATGGTAAGGAAAAGGTAAAAATAATTTACGGTGAGTTCTGCGGGGTCCATTAATTATTTATTGGTACACAGGGAAAGTGGATTTATACAATTCCATACTTTCTTGAATTACTTTGTGAGCATAACGCAAGCCCAGTAAATGTTCAATCGTTACGTTCTTGCCTTCCAGCTTTTTGTAATCCTGGAAAAAACGAACGATCTCTTTCATGGCATGCGGCGGCAATTCATTCAGGTCGTTGATATAGTTTACAGACATGTCGTTTTTTGCAACTGCTATAATTTTATCATCCTGCTCGCCGTTATCAACCATGTGCATTACACCTATTACCTTAGCTTCGATGATCGACATTGGGAATACATCAACAGAACATAATACTAATATATCAAGCGGGTCATGATCATCGCAATAAGTTTGCGGGATGAAACCATAATTAGCCGGGTACATTACAGAAGAAAATAAAACACGATCAAGCTTTAATAAACCTGACTCCTTATCAATTTCATATTTAGCCTTAGACCCTTTAGGTATTTCAATTACTGCTTGTACAATTTCGGGTACATTATCTCCGGGTGAAACCTGGTGCCAGGGATGTTGTGTGCTCATTTAGTAGTGTTATATTTATTATTTATAGGGTTAACTTACTTTACTTTGTGTGCTTTTTTTTCTAAAAAAAGCGATGATCAACGGAATAGATGTAACAACAAAAAATCCAATGATTATATAGTCCAGGTAATGCGTTATATCCGGGTATTTTCTACCTAGGAAGTAACCTGTTAAACATAGTGTTACCACCCATGCTACGCTGCCAATAATATTATAAAGTGTAAACTTTTTAATATCAATTTTAACAACTCCTGCAAAGATAGGAGCAAAAGTTCTAATTATAGGGAAAAATCTGCCCAAAATTAGCGCCATACCGCCATATTTAACATAAAATTGCTCGGCCATTACTACATACCGCTTTTTAAACAGCAAAGAATCGTTTTTGTTGAATAAAATTGGCCCCGTTCGGTAGCCAAACCAGTAGCCTGCGTAGTTGCCTAAAATTCCCGCTATAATTAATGAAATGATAAGCGTAGTGATCTGGATATCGAACATTCCGCTTGCGCAAAGCAAACCAGCCATAAATAGCAGGTAGTCTCCCGGTAAAAAAAAACCAAAAAACAATCCGGTTTCAGCAAAAACAACGATAAGCAAAAGAAAAAATCCTCCTCTGCTTATGATGGATTGAGCGTCCGTTAAATTTTGCAGGTGTTCCCAAAAACTTTCCATTCACTATGTAAAACTACAAATATTAAATCAATTTGTAGTTATGCCTTATTATTAAATAAGGTACGCAATAAATGTTGGATATACGCCAATAATAATGGTTACTAATGCGGAGAAGCCTAAAACAAAGCTATAGTATGCCGGGATCTGTACTTCGCTGGTTTCAGCAGTGCGGAAATACATGGCTACAATTACCCTGAAATAATAGAAGATACTGATAATAGCGTTTACTACCGCCAGTACAACCAACCAAACCTGGTAATGCGAAAGAGCACTTGAGAACATAAAGAATTTACCCATAAAACCTGCTGTAAGCGGTATACCCGCTAATGATAGCATGGCTATAGTTAATACCAGGGCCAGGAAAGGGTTCTTTTTTGACAGGCCGTTAAAGCTCTCAAAGTTATCGCTTCCTGATTGTTGTTGTACCAGTATTAAGGCCGCAAACGCGATGATAGAAGCAATTGAATAAGCAGTAGCGTATACAAATACCGAGTTTGCCGAGCTTGCGCCTAATGCTACGATAGCAAAAAGCATATAGCCGGCATGTGATATGCTGGAGAACGCCAGCATACGTTTAAAGCTTTGCTGGTAAAGAGCAGTAATATTGCCTATGAATAAGGTTAATATAGTTATGATAAGCAGGGCAGGCATCCAGAAATCAGCTACTGGTGCAAAGCACTCTGCAAATAAACGCAGGAATGCTGCAAAGCCTGCAGTTTTAACTACTGTTGACATGAACGCGGTGATCAGCGTTGGTGAGCCTTCATATACATCCGGGGTCCAGAAATGGAATGGGGCAGCGCCTACCTTAAAGCAAAGGCCAACAATGATCAGCATGATACCAGTACCCATCATAGGGTCCATGCCCCGTGGATGGGCCACTACCCAGTTACGGATAGCTTCTAAGTTAAATGAGCCTGTTGTACCGTAAATAAGCGCTATACCGAATAGTAAAAACCCGGTTGAGAAAGCACCCATCAGGAAATATTTTAAAGCCGCCTCATTTGAAGCAAAATCATTCTTTTTAATACCTGCCAGGATATATAAACTAACCGACATGATCTCGATACCTATAAAAAGCATGGTTAGGTTATAATAGGATACCATTACAATGATACCTGCTAACGAAAACAGGATAATGGCATAATACTCGGCAATGTGATCGCTTATACGTTCAAAATAACCTTTTGATAATAACAGGATAAGTATAGTGGATATAATAGTAATGGCTGAAAACGCTATTGAATAGTTATTAAACAACATCATGCCATGGTAAATAGGCTGAGCTACATCAATTGATGTCCATTGTGCAAGGGCAAAGCCTAAAGCAGCAAGCAAACCGATAACAGCAACCGGCAGCAATGCTTTTTTAGCTTTATATAAACCCAAATACAAAAGCACTATGGGTAAAACAGATATTATTATTAAGGTATTCATTTTCTTTCTTTAAATCTGATCTCTATTTATCATTAATAAGCAAAATTCAGTTTGCCGGTTATAATGTAACATTCATTGCTTTAGTGCTTATTGTTAACAGCAATTTGTCAACAGCAGCTTCTGAAAGATGTAATATTGGCTGCGGATAAACACCGATACCTATTATTAATATACAAATTATGATAAGGGTTAATTTATCTGAGCCGCTAACATCAACAAAAGATGCAGTTAGGGCATTGGTTTCGCCCTGCATAACATTCTTGTACATCCTGAGCATATAAACTGCACCAAATATGATGCTTAAACCTGCTACAAGCCCGAACCAGAAGCTATACTGGTAAACACCGCTCAACAGTAAAAACTCACCTATAAAGCCGTTGGTTAATGGCAGGGCTACCGTTCCTAAAACAATTATTAAAAATGCTGTAGCAAACTTTGGTGCAACTTTAGCAATACCACCCAGCTGGTTTACATCCATGGTGTTCATTTGCCTGCTGATGATATCCCAGATAAAGAATAAGCCAACCACGTTTATGCCGTGATTAAGCATTTGGATCATTGCGCCCTGTGTGCCTTGTAAGGTAAGGCTAAATATACCAGCGGCTATGAGGCCAACGTGTGATATTGATGAATAGGCGACTAAACGTTTGCCCTCCTTTTGAGTGAAGGCAATTATTGCGGCATATAGAACACCGATAACAGCAAGTATCATTACCAAATTTTGCCAATGTAAAAATGCTATTGGCGCGTTAGGTATTAACCAGCGCATTAAACCATATAAACCCATTTTTAGCATAATACCGGCTAATAGCATACTACCTGCTGATGGTGCTTCGGTATAGGTATCAGGCTGCCAGGTATGTAATGGGAACAAAGGAATTTTAATAGCGAATGCCAGGAAGAACGACCAGAAAACCCAGTTCTGACGTGCCGGGTCTAATTTGGTAGCATAAAATTGCATCAGGTCATAAGTACCGTTAGGCGCTTGCATGTATAGGTAAATAATACCTACCAGCATAAATAATGAGCCTGCAAATGTGTAAATGAAAAACTTAAGCGTAACACGGATACGGTTCTGACCGCCCCACATAGCGCATATAAAGTAGATAGGTATAAGCGCTGCTTCCCACCCTACATAAAATAAAAATCCGTCTAAAGCAGTAAATACAACTAATAAACCAGCCTGCATAAACAATATCAGCGCATAAAAAGCCGATGCGTTTTTATACGTGTGCTTATAGGTTGTTAATATAATAAGTGGTACCAGTAAAGTGGTAAGCAATACCATTACCATACTTATACCATCAATACCTGCGTTAAAGTAAATGCCCATTTTTACTATCCATGGTACATTAATAGAGTACTGTATGGTAGCATCGGGTACAAAATTGGCTAGAAACCAGCCGGCTACAGCCAGTTCAGCAACAGCAAAAAACAAAGCAACATATTTTGCTATCTCATTTTTCAATAAGAACACAGCAAGAGCTGCTATAATCGGTAAAAAAATTAATACACTAACCGTCATTTTATATTTAAACGCTAAGGTTTATATTCTAACTAAACTATATACTAATACAGCAATAATACCTATCACCATCATGAAGATGTAAAAGCCCACATTACCGGTTTGCAACAGGCGTAAACCTTTGCTGGCCTCAACAGGTCCTCTTCCAATGCTGTTCACCAAACCATCGATACCGGCACGATCAACAACATTGTAAAAGAAGGTTGATAACGCATCAAGCGGCTTGCGGACGATGGCATCGTACAACTCATCAATATAAAACTTGTTGTATGAAAGGTTTTCCCAGAAAGAACGCTCTTCGGTATCGGCAACCGGCAGCGTAGCTTTTTTAACATATTTATTATAAGCATAAATTAATGCAATTACCGCTACTCCTGCAGAAACACCCATCAGCAATAATTCATTTGGCGGAACTGCATTAGATGAAGCTCCCGGAACGGATATCAATAATGGCTTTAACCAACCGGCTAACCAATCATGCCCGCCCCAGCTTTCAGGTAAGCCTAAAAATCCACCTACAGTTGATAATATTGCCAGGATAATTAAAGGTATGGTCATACTTAGCGGTGATTCATGTAAATGATGTTCCTGCTCATGTGTACCTCTGAATTTTCCCCAGAAAGTAAGGAACATTAACCTGAACATGTAGAATGATGTGAACATAGCTACTATAACACCTATAACATACATTGCAGGGCTGAACAGGTAAGTATGGTACAGGATCTCATCCTTTGAAAAGAAACCTGAGAAAGGTGGGATACCTGATATAGCTATCGTACCTATCAGCATGGTTGCGAAGGTGTATGGTAATTTTCCTTTTAAACCGCCCATTTTGCGCATATCCTGTTCGCCGCTAACCGCGTGGATAACCGACCCTGCGCCAAGGAATAATAATGCTTTAAAGAAAGCGTGTGTAATTACGTGGAAGAATGCACCGGTATAATCACCTACACCTAAGCCTAAAAACATATAACCTAATTGTGATACTGTTGAATAGGCTAATACTTTTTTGATATCGGTTTGTGTTAACGCGATCAGCGCGCCCAGTGTTGCTGTGGCTAAACCTACAATGGCTATCACCTCCATCATATCCGGAGACAGTGAAAACAAGATATTAGAACGCACTATCATATAAACACCTGCAGTAACCATGGTTGCAGCGTGTATCAATGCTGAAACTGGTGTCGGACCGGCCATTGCATCAGGTAACCAGGTAAACAATGGTATCTGTGCCGATTTACCGGTAGCACCGATAAACAGCAATAAGGTTATTACAAACAATGGAACCTGCCCGCTGTGCATGGTGGCAGCTGTTTTAAATACAGTTGCAAACTCAAAACTTCCGAACACCCGGAATATTAAGAACATGCCGATCAAGAAGCCAAGGTCACCAATGCGGTTCATGATGAATGCCTTTTTAGCGGCATCGGCATAAGCGGGGTTGTTGTACCAGAAACCGATCAGCAGGTATGAGCATAAGCCTACGCCTTCCCAGCCAATGAACAGTATCACATAGTTTGAACCTAAAACCAGCAATAGCATGAAGAATACGAACAGGTTAAGGTAGGCGAAAAACTTACCATAGCCTTCATCATCATGCATATAACCTATAGAGTATAGGTGGATCAAAAAGCCTACGCCGGTAATGATGAGCAGCATTATTGAACTTAGCTGATCAACCAGGAACGCGAATGGGATTTTAAAGTATTCTACGTGGATCCAATCGTACAAAGTAACATTGAAAGCGCCGGTTGATCTTACTTGTAAAAAGGCGGCAACACTAAGAGCGAAAGATGCAAATACCAAAAAGCTGCCGATAAAACCGATCATCTTCTTCGACAAGGTATTACGGCCAAGTCCGTTAATAATAAAACCGGCTAAGGGTAATACAGGAATAAGCCAGATATATTTATCCATTTGTTATGTTATAATTTTTAGCCCCTAACCCCTAAAGGGGAACAGAAACTTGTCTTTTAATTTTATATAAACTCTCCAAACTCCCCCTTCAGGGGGCCGGGGGGCTTACCACTTTAACCTGTTCAATACGTTAATATCGATAGAGTTGGTGTTACGGTATATCATTACTATGATGGCCAGACCTACGGCTACTTCGGCTGCTGCCAGTGCCATAATGAAAAACACGAATACTTGTCCGCTGGCATCACCGCTATATACCGAGAAAGCGGTAAGCAACAGGTTAACCGCGTTAAGCATCAACTCAACCGACATAAAAATGATGATGGCATTTCTGCGTAACAGCACACCCATTACACCTATTGAAAATATAATAGCGCTCAATAAAATATAATGATTCAGCGGTACTGTATGCAGTGTATTTGTTAAACTTTCCATTATACAGTTTTTGGGTCTTTAGTGGCTAATAAAACAGCTCCAACCATGGCAGATAACAGCAACAGTGAGGAGATCTCGAACGGTAATAAAAATTCGTTGAATAGCACTTTACCCAGGTTTTTTACCAGACCAAGGCTTGGATCTTTCAACACTACAGGCTCATTAATACCTACCTGCCTGAAACAGGCAAACAGCACTACAAATAAGCAGCCGCCACCTAAAACAGCGGCAATTTTTACAATGTTTGATTTGAATGGCTCCGAATCTTTATTCAGGTTCATGAGCATGAGCGTGTATAGAAACAGTACCAATATGGCACCCATGTACACAATGAAATTCACAATGGCCAGGAACTGGGCATTCAGCAAAATATACTGAATAGTGAATGTAAAAAATGTGAGTACAAGGTAAAGTATGCTATGCACCGGATTTTTTGCAGATATGACCAATATCGAAAAGAATATGGACAAAAACGCGATGAAGTAAAATGTATTCATGTTTATATTTACAAAATACCTTATGCCTTAAAATGGTTGGGCAAAGGTATAAAACTTCTTTATTGATTTAAGGGCGCTTCTACTAATTTGTCCTTACCGTAAATAAAATCTTTCCTTAAATAATCCGCAGGCACTATATCACCGTCAAGATAGATGGCTTCTTTAGGGCAAGCTTCCTCGCATAAACCGCAGAAAATGCAGCGCAGCATATTTATTTCATATACAGCAGCATATTTTTCCTCACGGTATAAGTGCTCTTCACCTTTCTGGCGCTCGGCAGCTATCATGGTGATCGCTTCTGCAGGGCATGATAGGGCGCATAAACCACAGGCTGTGCAACGCTCTTTACCGTTCTCATCACGTTTAAGTGAGTGCATGCCACGGAAGTTTTCAGAAAACTCACGTTTTTCTTCAGGATAGCTGATGGTTACCGGCTTCCTGAAAAAGTGTTTCATAGTAATTGACAAGCCCGATAAAATGGCAGGCAGGTAAGCGCGCTCCCAAAAGTTGAGGGGCTTTGATTCAATTAACTTCTTTTTATTACTTAATGATTCCATTATTCAATCCTTTAACTATTTAAAAATAGTACCTATCACTCCCGTCAATACAATATTAGCTATGGCTAGTGGTATCAATATCTTCCAGCCCAGATCCATCAACTGATCGTAGCGGAAACGGGGGATTGTCCACCGTACCCACATGAAGAAGAAGATGAAGAAAATTATTTTAGCAAATAATGCTATCACCCCTAAAATGGTTACCCAATTTTCTGTCAAGCCTAAATGGTGCATGAAAGGAAAATTGTATCCGCCAAAATAAAGCGTAGCCATTACTGCCGATGAAATAAACATGTTGATATACTCAGCAAACAGGTAAAAACCCAGTTTCATGGATGAGTATTCGGTATGATACCCACCTACCAGCTCGGTTTCGCACTCAGGCAAATCAAATGGTGTACGGTTGGTTTCAGCAAAAGCACATACAATGAAGATCAGGAAACCCAATGGCTGACGGAATACATTCCATGTAAACCAGCCATGCGACCAGAAACCGTGCTGTTGCTCTGCAATTTCGCGTAAGCTTAAAGTACCGGTTAACATCAATAGGGCGATGATAGAAAGGCCCATTGAAATTTCGTAGCTGATGTTTTGTGATGCAGCACGTATAGCACCTAATAAAGAGTATTTATTGTTTGATGCCCAGCCGCCTATCATTACACCATATACACCTAATGATACCACACCGAAGATGTATAATACACCTACGTTGATATCAGTTACTTGCAAATCGATAACATGTGAGCCAATAGTTAAATGCTGCCCCCATGGGATAACAGCCGAACCGATACATGCGGTTAAAATTGCTAATGACGGGCCTGCAATAAACAGGAACGCGCTGGCATTGGTCGGGATGATCTCTTCTTTCAGGAACATTTTACCACCATCACATAATGGCTGTAAGATTCCCCAGGGACCGGCACGGTTAGGACCTATCCTATCCTGGAAAAACGCGGCAACTTTACGTTCGGCATAGGTGGAATACATGGCCACCACCAGGCTGATAGCGAAAATGATCACTATCAGTACAAATTTTATGATTATATCTGCTAATTCCATTATAAACGTGTATCCCTTTCAAATTGCTCCTGGTTTGCTTCTTTAAGCACAGGGTTTGTTTTTACAACCGGCAGCGGGTGTAAAGTTTCGTAATGATTTGAGCTGATAACCGATTGGTTTGACACCTTGCGCGGGCCTTCAATTACCCAATCAGCAGTTTTCTTTTTATCAAAACGGCATTCATTGCAAATAAATTCTTCAACCTCGCCGTAAACATCCTTACGTGCGGTAACACGTAATACATCCTCACCTTTATACCAAAGGGTCACCTTACCGTTACAGTTAGGATGGTTACAATCCCTGTGTGCCTCAACCGGCTTGGTAAACCAAACGCGATTTTTAAAGCGGAAAGTTTTATCAGTTAAAGCGCCTACCGGGCAAACATCAATTACGTTTCCTGAGAAATCGTTATCAATAACTTTATGTATGTAGGTTGATATTTCGGAGTGGTCGCCACGATTCAGGATACCATGCTCACGCTGATCGGTGATCTGGTCGGCGGTGAAAACACAACGGTAACAAAGGATACAGCGGGTCATGTGCAGCTGGATCTTATCGCCAATGTCGATCTTTTCGAATGTACGGCGATCAAACTCATAGCGGGTTTTTGCAGCACCGTGCTCATAGCCCAGGTTTTGCAGATCACACTCACCGGCCTGGTCGCAAATAGGGCAATCAAGCGGGTGGTTTATCAATAACATTTCAACTATCCCTTTACGTGCCTCAATTACCTCTGGCGAAGTAATGTTTTGCACTTCCATCCCATCCATAACCGCGGTACGGCATGATGCTACCAGCTTTGGCATTGGGCGCGGATCTTTTTCTGATCCCTTGCTTACCTTTACTAAACAGGTACGGCATTTACCGCCGCTGCCTTCCAGCTTGGAATAATAGCACATAGCAGGCGGCACAATATCACCACCAATTTGCCTCGCGGCATTCAGGATGCTTGTTCCGGGTTCTACTTCAACGGGTATTCCGTCTATTGTTACCTTCATTTTAAAGTCAAAATTAAAAATTCAAAAGTCAAAAATAGCCTTTGAGTTGATTTTCATTTTTGCAGGTTGATAATTATTGAAGCGATGATCTTTGACAGTTCGTCAGCTTCTTTTATCAACCCGTTTATTTTATCTTTTTCGATATTACTATCTATCGTATCTCTTATTAAACAAAGCCAGTATTTTGTTTCGTTTGCAGATTTTAGCGCAATTGTATAAAAATTCCTAAAATCCTTTGCCGAACTTCCCGCCTTCGCTTCTATTATGTTGGCACCAATAGAGGTACCGCTTCTTATTAATTGATCAAATATTGAAAAGTGTATTCTTTCAAATTTAGCTGCCGATACAAATTGAACTATCTCTTTTGAAAACTGGTAACATCTGTGTTTGATGTCGTAAGGTTTCTCGTTCAACGTTCTTACTTTCTATTTTTGAATTTTGACTTTTTAATTTTGACTTAAATAGCTTCAGCTTTTACCAACGATCAGCATAATGTGCTATTCCGTAATTCCTGCTAACTGCTTCGGCGCTGTTTGTTACGTGCCATTCAAACTCATCCCTGAAATGGCGGATCGCACTAGCCACCGGCCATGCAGCCGCGTCACCCAGCGGACAAATTGTATTTCCTTCTATTTTCTTAGATACATCAACCAGCAAGTCCATATCGCTCAGGCTACCATGACCATGCTCTAATCGGTGCAATACTTTCTCCATCCATCCGGTACCCTCACGGCATGGCGAACATTGTCCGCAGCTTTCGTGATGATAAAAACGGGTGAAGTTCCAGGTATTGCGAACGATGCACTGATCCTCATCAAAAGCAATGAAACCACCTGAACCCATCATGGTACCGGTAGCAAAACCACCATCAGCTAATGATTCATAGCTCATTAGGCGCGGTTCGTTATTTATAGTTTTCAGGAACAGGTTTGCCGGTAAGATTGGTACGGATGAACCGCCTGCAACAACCGCCTTTAGGCGTTTGCCGTTGGCTATACCACCGCAATATTCATCGGAGTATAAAAATTCTTCAACCGGTAAGCCCAAATCAATTTCAAATACACCTGGTTTTTTAACGTTACCACCTGCTGAGATCAGCTTAGTGCCTGTACTGCGGCCGATACCAACTTTAGCATATTCTTCGCCACCTTCATTAATGATAGGGACTACAGCAGCAATTGATTCCACATTATTTACCACAGTTGGGCAACCATACAAACCTGCGATAGCCGGGAATGGTGGTTTTATGCGTGGGTTACCACGTTTACCTTCCAATGATTCCAACAAAGCAGTTTCTTCGCCGCAAATGTAGGCGCCGCCACCGGGTTGTACGTATAGCTCCAGGTCGTAACCTGTGCCTAAGATATTTTTACCTAAAAATCCTTTTGCTTTTGCTTCCGCGATCGCTTTTTCAAGAATGCGGATCTGCGGCATCATTTCCCCACGAACGTAGATGTATGATGTTTTAGCGCCTAATGCAAAACTGGCTACTATCATACCCTCAATTAATAAGTGAGGGATATAGGTCATCAGGTAACGGTCCTTAAAAGTTCCGGGCTCCGACTCATCGGCATTACAAACCAAGTAACGGGCAACACCCTCTGGCTTAGCCAAAAAGCTCCATTTCATCCCGGTAGGAAAACCTGCACCACCACGGCCGCGCAAGCCCGATTTTTTAACTTCCTCAACAACCTCTTCGGGTGTTAAAGTTTTAAGCGCCTTTTCAACAGCTGCATAACCGCCTTTTGAGCGGTAAACATCAAAAGTGTTGATGCCGGGTACGTTTATATGTTCTAAAAGTAATTTACGCGCCATGGCTACTAATAAATCTTTTTGTTCAACTTGTAATAATTAACATGCCTTCTGAGGCAGGTTGCAAAACCAATAAGGGCTAAGAAAATTAACGGCGTTGAGTTTTTAACACTACTTAAATCATATGTTAACAGGGCGATGCCTATGATGCAAATGATATCAGTAAAAATTAATCCTTTTTTGCTCATTAATAAATCCTCCTGGTTTGCTTGTAATAATTGATATGCCTTACCACGCAGGTAATAAAAGCTATAATAACCAACGGCCCTAGTATGATCATGTTCTTTTTGAATCCGTCGGTCATATTTATCATAGACATTACGAATACAAATAAAGCATCTGCCAATACCAGGTTTGTGTTGACCATTTTTCCTTAATTATTTCCTTTTCTTTTTAAATCTCCAATCAGGTTATCAACGGAAGCCTCCGTTAAATTTTCATAAAAAGTATATTCAGGGCCTATCTGCAACACCGGGCCAAAGCCACAGGCCGCCAAACACTCCACTCCGCGCCAGCTAAATAAGCCGTCAGGTGTAACTTCGCCTTCCTTAACGCCAAGTTTGTTTTCAATATAGTCCATTATTTTTTCGGCACCTACCAAGCAGCAAGGGCCTGTACGGCAAACCTCCAGTACATATTTGCCTTGCGGGCGCATAAAGTACATGCTGTAAAAAGTGGCTACTTCGTATACTTCAATATCTTTTATTTTAAGATAATCAGCCACCTTATCCATTGCAGGGGCGCTTAACCAGCCATACTCAGCCTGTACTAAATGTAGTATAGGCAATAGGGCTGATTTTTGTTTGCCTTCGGGATAACGGCTAACTACATCATCAAATTTGGTTATCAGTTCCGATGAAAACTCTACCGGAACAGCTTGTGCATCGTCAACTCTAAGCATCTAATTCTCCGGCTATTACGTTTAAACTACTCATGTTAATAATCGCATCAGATAACAACATACCACGGCTCATTGGCGCGTACATCTGGTAATTGATGAAACTCGGCCTGCGGAAATGCAAGCGGTATGGAGATCTGCCGCCATCGTTCACCAAATAAAAACCTAACTCGCCATTGGCACCTTCAACCGAGTGATATACTTCGGATGTTGGGGTATCTATTTCGCCCATCACTATTTTAAAATGATAAATAAGGGCTTCCATATTGTTATAAACTTCTTCTTTTGGAGGCAGGTAGAACTCAGGCACGTCAGCATGAAAAATATCTGACGGCTCTTTTTCCAATTTCATTAATGCCTGCTCAATTATGCGCATACTCTGCCACATTTCTTCGTTACGCACCAGAAAACGGGCGTAAACATCACCTTTTTCACCTACCGGTACTTCAAAGTCAAAGTCCTCATATGATGAGTAGGGGTTCATCGCCCTAACATCATAATCCAGGCCTGTTGCACGTAAAAGTGGGCCGGTCCAGCTATAGCTTAAAGCCTCTTCAATAGTAACTTCGGCAACACCTTTGGTACGATCAACAAATATCCGGTTACGGTTAAACAGGGCTTCAAACTCACGTAAAACCGGCGGGAAATCCTTCAGGAATTTACGCAGCTTGTTAAAGGCTATGGCATTAAAGTTACGCTCGAAACCGCCTATCCTGCCAATGTTGGTGGTAAGGCGTGAGCCGCAAACTTCTTCATAAATTTCATAAATGGCTTCACGATATTCCATCATGTAAAGGAAACCTGTGAAAGCACCGGTATCAACACCCAATACACCGTTACAGATGATATGATCTGATATACGTGCAAGTTCCATTACTATTACGCGCAGGTAATCCACACGTTTTGGCGTTTCGATACCTAAAAGTTTTTCAACCGTCATGTGCCAGCCCATGTTGTTTATGGGTGATGAGCAATAGTTTAAACGGTCGGTTAATGGGGTGATCTGGTAAAATGGCCTGTGTTCGGCAATTTTTTCAAAGGCACGGTGTATGTAGCCAATGGTTGATACCCCGCTGATGATCCTTTCGCCATCCAGCTGCAATACGTTTTGGAAAACGCCATGCGTTGCAGGGTGCGTTGGCCCTAAGTTTAAGGTTGAGGGCGCGGTTTGCGGATCGTTATCTGTATATACAGGATGATTTTGCATCAGTATTTGTATCTATCTACCAAAAAAGTAATCTTTCTTATCAACACGGTTAGGGTCTTCCAATGGAAATTCTTTTCTCATCGGGAAGGCCGTCATGTCGTCAACATTTAATATCCTGCGCAAATCGGGGTGACCGTCGAATATCACTCCAAAAAAGTCATAGGTTTCTCTTTCCATCCAGTTGGCACCGTTCCATACTGTTGTTGCAGTAGGGATATGGTAATCATCGGCAGGCAGGAAAACTTTTATACGGATGCGCACATTATTTACCAGGCTATGCAGGTGATAAATTACTCCGATAGGGCTTGCCTGTTCGGGATAATGGATACCTGTAATATCAGTTAAAAAAATGAACTGCATTACAGTATCATTTTTAAGAAAATCTAAAAGATCTATGATATGATCGCGGCTGGTTTCAATAGTTAATAAACCATAAGGCTCGCCAACAACGGTTATTTGCTGGTCAAACTTTGCGTTGATCTTCTGTAGAAGCTCTTCGTTTGTTATTTTACCCATTACTGAATTCCGTATGAAGCTAATAATTTCTGATACTCCGGTGTACTTCTCCGGCGTAATGATTCCGTTTGAACCAGTTTTTGGATACCCATAAAGCCATCAATGATAGCCTCAGGGCGTGGCGGGCAACCGGGAACGTAAACGTCAACCGGGATGATCTCGTCAATACCTTGTAAAACTGAATAAGTATCAAATATACCACCGCTTGATGCGCAGGCACCAACAGCTATAACCCAGCGGGGTTCGGCCATTTGCAGGTAAACCTGGCGTAATACCGGACCCATTTTTTTGGCAATGGTACCCATAACCATCAAAAGATCGGCCTGACGAGGCGAAAAACTTAAACGCTCGGCACCAAACCTCGACAAATCATAATGGGAAGCCATGGTGGCCATAAACTCAATACCACAGCACGAAGTGGCAAATGGCAAAGGCCATAAGGAGTTTGAACGCGCTAAACCTATTGCTTTATCAAGCGAAGTAGCGAAAAACCCAGCACCTTCTACACCAGGAGGAGCTTCAACTAACTGAATATCACTCATGAACTATATAATACAAAAACCCATCCAAAGCGGAATAGGATGAACAAATTTACAATAATTAAGCTGTAATTAATACACTATGCAATTGGTAGAATATATTTAGAATTAGTCTAAACAAGCCATTCCATCATTTCGAGGAACGAAGTAATCTCTACAGTAGCAGGTCAGATTTTTGCAAGGTTACGATCTTTCTTTTTGCTCTGTATAGCATAGCGATTGCTTCGTTCCTCGCAATGACGCCTTTATAAATTTAAAGGCGGTATAATAACGGGAATTAATCCCAGTCTAAAGCGCCTTTTTTTATTACATAGATAAAGCCTAATAGCAGCGTGGCCATAAAGATGAACATCTCTATCAATCCGCCTGTGCCTAAAGCTTTAAAGTTAACTGCCCATGGGTACATAAATATTACTTCCACATCAAACAATACAAACAGTATGGCTACCAGGAAATATTTAATGGAGATAGGTGTGCGGGCATTACCGATAACTTCGATACCCGACTCAAATGGGGTTAACTTATCCTTTGTTTTACGCTTTGGCCCAATTTTGTGGGTAACAAACATAGTGGTAACCACAAAACCAAGTGCTACCAGCATTTGAAAAATAATGGGCAAATAATTTACCGGCAAACTTTGTACTTCCATGCTGCAAATATACTAATGCATTGATAATAAAAAAGGCCTCATTTTACTGAGGCCTTTAATTTTATTGGTTATTTTTTCCTTTTCTGATAATCCAGCGCTTGCGGATCTGTAGGGTTTAGCGCTAAAGCTTTACTGAAATTATCAGCAGCCTTAGTTGGATCTTTTGCTATTAACTCATAGTAAGTACCCAGGTAATCATAAGCAGTAACCAAGCTCTTTTTATCAGCATCGCTGATTGTTGCTTTAGCCGTTGTTAGCGCTACAAATTGTTCATAAAAAGGTTTTGCATACCCTTTAATGTTATTACGATCAGTTTCACGCAGGTCATTAGTATATGCCCTGAAAAGTGAAACTGCAGCAACTGGCTTTGTAGCTTTTTGCTGTACCTGGCTAAATGCTGAATCGGCTTTAGCTAACAATGTAGTATCAGGCTTCTTAGGATCATATGCAAAATAATAGGCACGGCCCTCATTGAAAAGATCGGGCAGCGTTGCACCTTTAGATTTGCTTACAAATAATGCATATGCATCGCCAGATTCTTTATATTTCTTTTGTGTATATAAAGATCTTGCAATTTCGCCTAATACATCTGTTTGTGTAGTGTCCAATGAATACGCTTTTCTAAGGTTTTGCATACCTAATGAATCCTGGCCGCTAGCAATTTGCAGGTGGCCTAAGTAAGTATAATCCAATGGGATGATACGTTTAGGATCAGCTTTGGTCATCCAGGTGTTCATAGCAGTTAAGCCGGCAGGGTAATCTTTGTTATTGTAAGCTGCATAACCTAAATAACGGTAAACCCTTAGATTAACACTTGCAGACGTTGAAAGTTGTTTAGTCAACGCTTGTAACTCATCATATTTACCTGCGAAGATCAGGAAGTCGGCATAACGCATTTGCGATTCTAACGACATATCTGTTAAGCTCAGGTATTTTTTGTATTGAGTAATAGCTTCATTTGCTTTATCAACTGCAACTTTAGGATCGTTTTTTGCCCAACGCGCATCAGTTTCAGCCCATTCGCGGTAAGCCGGACCAAAGTTTGGATCGATTTGCAGCGCAGCCTGAAAATCCTTTATAGCATCATCAAAGTTATTGGCATATTTTATTAAAACACCTTGTGCCACATCAGCAGCCGGTGATTTTGGATCAAGATCCAGGGCTGTTGAATAGTTTGAGTAAGCATCAGACTTTAATTGCGTAAGATCAGCATCGCCTAATGTTAAAAACAGCTCAGCATCTTTTGGGTTAATTGCCACACCTTTGTTTAACACATCAATCGCTGCCTGTGCATCAGCAGGTGATGCTGAGTAAGGTGCTAAAGGTGCGCCATTGTTTGTTAAAAGGTAGCTTTTACCAATGTAAACATAAGGCTTGCTATCTTTTTTACCAGCTAATGCTAATGCCTGGTTAAAGTTTGATGTAGCACCTGCCTGGTCCTTATTTAAACGTGCAACCGCACCCAAACCTACATAGTTTAATGATGATTTTGGATTTACGGCAACCCCTTTATTAAACCATATTTTTGCTGAATCGGCTTCATCCTGTTTTAAATAAACCCAACCCAGGTAAAAGTAATTTTCGTCTTTAGTTGCTTCAGTAACCGTTAGGTTCTTCAGCATTGTTTTAGCTTTTTGATATTGCTCAGCGGTAATTGCTTTCTTAGCATCGTCAAGGCTTTGCGCATGTACTGCGGTGCCTGCAAATGCCAAACCAAATACTGCCGTGGCTATTTTACTATTGATTTTCATTTGAATAATATATAATTTTTAGTTTAATGATTGTTTAATACTAATTTCTCTTCCTGGTATCTCATCAGGCAATAAACCCGATTCCATAATTATCCTTTGTCCGCGCTCGCCAGTTATAAATGATGCAAATCCTGTTCCCAAGCCCTGCCTGTCGGTGCAGTTTACGATGAATAAACCCCTGCTTAAAGGATATTGTTTTAATGACAATGAAGTTTGAGACGGCTTAAAGTACGTTGTTGGGTACTTTTTATTGTCTTCATCCTTCACAGCCACCATCTTAACGCTTGCTGCAGCTTCCTTTGTATCGTTATTTGAATCATCCAGCCAGCTAAAGCCTGTTATACCTATTGCATCGGGGTGAGTACTTACATATTTGATCACCTCTTTGTTTGATTTGAGTGCAAAAAGGTTCTTTAGTTTAAAGTCATTATTTCCCGACAGTTCTTTCAAATACCTCACCAAACTTGAGCCTGGGTTATCAAAAACGATGTTTTTGTCGGTTTTAGCCTTTCCGTTGAGCATTTTTTTAACGTCGCTAAGTGTAATAGTTGTATCATTTGACACTTTATTTACAATCAGCACCACTGCATCTATCGCGAAACGGCTAACGGCAGGCGTTAAGTTTCTTGTTTTTAATACTTTTAGCTCATTACTATCCAAATCACGTGAAAGTATTGCTACTCTTACACTATCAGCAAGCAGCAACCTTAAAACATCATTTTCGGATCTGTAAGTAATTTCAGGATCGGCTTTAGTATTCAGCGCTTTAAACATGTACAATTCCTGGTCAACAATTGGCTGAAAGGATTCGTCAGCTGCAAACTTCGCGTTTCCGGCTACCCAGGTATCATTATAAGCCGGTTTTGCTTTTTGTTTGCAAGCCTGTAATAATGGTAAGGACAGTAACCCTAACGCTAAAAACTTCAACTTATTCTTCATCATCAAATTCTCCTCTCTTACGTGAGAACACAAAGCGTGCCACACCATAAACAATAAACAGCGCACCTACTATCAGTTTATCAGTATATGAAAGGTTAAGATTGAGTTTTTTAGAAAAAATAATAATTAAAAACCCTGCGCCTACAACACATACCAACCTGATAATACCTAAAAGCAAAAACCGCCTTTTGAGCGATTTTTGCCTATTATTGAAATTTGATGACATTATACATTATTCGTCTCCGCCTGAAAGCGTAAAGCTCACAGGAACAGTGTATTGCACACGAACCGGGCGACCGTTTTGTATACCTGGCTTCCATTTTGGTGATGCTTTAACAGCTCTTACAGCTTCGTCCTGCAATGATTCATCCGGACCGCGTAATGCTTTAACATCTGTTAAGCTTCCGTCTTTTTCAACTACGAAGGTAACTAAAACCTTACCCTGTACGTTGTTTTCCTTATCAACAGAAGGATATTTGATAGCGTTACCCAAGTACTTGTAGAAGCCTGGTAAACCACCATTTTTAAATTCTGGTTCATTTTCAACCGCGTTAAAAATCTGGTTAGGGTCGGCTTCGGTAACTTTATCACCATTACCTACAGGTCCGTCAATCTGAACGTCAGCATTCGCGTCACCGGCTTGTGTTTT
The DNA here is from genome assembly GCF_900105165.1 of Mucilaginibacter mallensis. Classification (NCBI taxonomy): domain Bacteria; kingdom Pseudomonadati; phylum Bacteroidota; class Sphingobacteriia; order Sphingobacteriales; family Sphingobacteriaceae; genus Mucilaginibacter; species Mucilaginibacter mallensis. Next base: position 332,842 of record NZ_LT629740.1, on the reverse strand, counting down.
TGGTCCCGGATCGGCGTTTACCAATTCTTTAGTTGTTGGAGGTGGTTCCTTAGCCTCATTATCGGGTTTTACAACCGGAGGCGGGAATTTAACCTGGTTAACTTTTGGTTTTGGTGGTTCTGGTGGTGGCGGAGGTGGTTTTTTGGCCGGGTCCGCGGGAGGTGGAGGTAATAATTTAACGTCCGTAATTTTTACCACTTCTGGCGCTTTAGGAATAAACCCTTCTATCGCATTTATAATCGTGTTTAACGATATAATAAATATGAAGAACAAGCCACCTATAAGAAGCGCAAGATTGGTATTGCGGGAATTAGAATTTCTTAATTCATAAGCCCCATATTCTTTATTACGGCCCTTAAAAATAACATCGGTCCATTCCCTCTTGAATATGTCTAATTTAGATCCAAACATTTTTTAAGGCTTTTAATAATTTGTTTATATTGTTAATATAGATTATCCCTTTTGAGCAAATCAATGTCAACAGGTAAAATTTTCACAATGGCACGCTGGTCAATGTTGGTAATATTCAACTCGTCCATTACCGTAACCACATTTTTGTAGGTGCTTTTATCGCTAGGGCTAACAATAACAATCATGCCCTGGCCACCGTGTGAATCCTTTATTAACTTATCTTGCTCAACTAATGTTTTACGCAAATCACTGTAGCCTATTACAGATGGTTTTGATTTACCTGGCTCGCCTACAAACCACTCCAACTTATCATTGCTTCCCAGCAATAAGGTCATTGTTCTGCTTTCGGGCACAGCCAATTGTTTTGTTGTATCGCTTTTATCCGGCATAACCAACTCCATAGCCTTAGGCTTGCTAAGAGTGGTAGTAAGGATAAAGAAGGTAATCAGCAGGAACGCAAGATCCACCATCGCGGTTAAATCCACGCGAGTGTTTTTCTTCTTGGTTCTTACCTTTCCGCCTTTATGTTTACCCCCGCCGGAGGTATCTAATTCTGCCATTTTCTTTTATTTAGCCGTTTTTAACGACGTTATTAAATTAAATCTGTTAACTCTTTGTTTTTGCAGCGTAGCAATTACCTTATCTACAACAGGATATTCTTCCTGGCTGTCACCTTTAACACCAATTTTCGGATCTTTGTCATGCAAAAATTTATTAGCTAAACGTGCTGAATGCACCCAATCAAATAATTCATTGGTTGCAGTGGTATCAACCGGTATGCCTGGCTGCACCAATGACGCCCTGTCTTTATTTGACATGGCAAGCAGTTGGTGTAACTGGCTTATTGGCACTCCAAATGATTGCATACTTGCGAAAGTGTTAGCCTCATCAGGTGTAAAGCTCATTTTGTATTTCTCGGCCATTAAGGATAATGTTTTTTTGCGCACATCATCACCTTCAACACCAAAAAACACTTTTCCTTGTCCTATAAGGATGGTTATAAAATCAGTTTCGGGAATTGTAGATATTGATGTTGCCGCTGGAATCTCAGCTCTAACCGGATCTTGCGTCTTAGGTTTTGCTGATAATATAAAAAAGGTAAGCAAAAGAAAAGCTACGTCGCACATGGCTGTCATGTCGATCGCTGTACTTTTCCTCGCGACTTTTACTCTGGGCATAATTTATTTTATTAAAATGAGTAATATAATGAATTCAATTATACGCCGGGCTTATGAGGCCACAGGCGTATAAAAATAAATTGTACCTCTTATTATTTTTTGTGTGATGCAGCAAATGTTTGCACAATGCTAAATCCTGTTTCATCAATAGCGTAAGTAAGATTATCAATTTTTGATGTAAATACGTTGTACATTACAATTGATATTGCTGAAGTACTGATACCTAATGCAGTGTTTACAAGTGCTTCAGAGATAGCTGCTGATAATGCACCAGTGTTAGTACCACCACCGTTACCTGCCAGCTCGTGGAAGGCCTTGATCATACCCACAACCGTACCTAACAGACCGGTTAATGTACCGATAGATACCAAAGTAGCTATGATAGTTAAGTTTTGCTCCAACATAGGCATTTCTAAAGCTGTTGCTTCTTCAATATCTTTTTGGATAGCTAAAGTTTTTTGATCAACATCAAGTGTTGCTTCAGTTTCCATTTCGCGGTATTTTTTCAAACCTGCTTTGATAACGTTAGCAACTGAACCTTTTTGTTTGTCGCACTCAGCTGAAGCGCCATCAATGTTTCCTGCGCTTAGGAATGTTTGGATCTTTCTAACGAAAGTTTCGATGCTGCTGGTACCTGTTGCTTTACCGATAACAATAAAACGCTCGATAGAGAACACGATAACCATTAATACGTAACCCATTACCAAAGGTACCAGGTAACCGCCTCTGTGCACGATACCATATATATCAGATGGTTCGCCGTTTAGCACATCACCGCCTTTATAGTGGCTAGGATCGGCTAAAATGAAGAAGAAAATTAATAAGGACACACACAAGCAAATTACGATTGCCAAACTGGCAAATATGCTCGATGCACTTGAGCTTTCTTTCTTTACTGGAGCGGTTGGTTTTGTTGGGACATTTGCCATTACTTTAAAAATTTAGTTTTTGTCAGTGTTTATATAAATATGTTAATTAAATGCATTTTTTTTAGGAATAACAAAAATAGAATTTTAATGAAAAAAAAAAATCTTTTCTGTTATTACTTTAACCTTTTTCCGTTACAAGGGCCTCAAAGCTGTAATTGGGTGTATGAATAACGCTTCTACGCCCAAAAATTGTATTTCGGCAAAAGTATTTTTTACAATGAAACCCATTTTTTTTAATAATAACAAAAAATACTTTATAAAAAACTTGTAACTATAATGTTATAATTGAATCTAAGCAGGGTTCGCTGTTTTTATTTTAAAATATAAATTACACATTTTCAGTATATTAACCATTATTAGCTCTACATTGTTTCTATGAAAATAATATTATTTCCATGACCGATTTATTTTTTTTAAAGGTGTAAAATTGACACTATTTGCTTTATACGAAACAAAAAATACACTTTATCCGCCTGCCTTTTTAGCCTTAAAACCATCTGTTTGCAATAGCGTGAGAACCTTATCCCTGAAATCGCCCTGTATTAATATTTCGCCATCCTTAACAGAGCCGCCAACACCACATTTTGATTTCAGTTTTTTGCCTATTACCTCAAGTTCATCATCGGCACCAATAAACCCACTTACACGGGTAACCAATTTACTGCCCCCTTTACGGTCGAGGTAAATTTTAAGGTTTTGTTGCTGGGGCGGTAAGGTATCAACCGAATTATCGTCTTCCTGGTATTGAAAGCCCGGATCGGTGGAATATACTACCCCTGTAATATTTTTATTTTTCTTTGACATGATTCCTTATTATCCACATGGCGCGATATTATGCGCCTATCTATCCATTAAAGAAAATATTATTTGCTTCTTTAAGGGATTGCAAGTTATAAAAATGCTGAAAACTTATATAATATTTAATGTTAAGAAGTTGTTAAGATGCGAAACAGGCATTTTAAGACGTAAAATATTACGTCTCTACTGTTTTCTAAAGGATTTCCCTGCAATTATTCTTAATGATGCGGGTGCTACATTAATATCAACAACCGCGGGAGCTATGCGGGGCTCGCCATCAAGATGAAAGGGGCCTGGTTCATTACGCTTTATAATAATGTGCTTTCCCCTGATGATCTCTACATATTTTGATCTGTGGGCAGTTTTGGTGAACATTCGGATACCCATTCCCACAAAACGCCATAGCGGGAAAGGTTTAATGATACAAACATCAAGCAAACCATCCTGCACCGAGGCATGGGGCGACACATGGGCGTTATTACCGTATTGCGATGAATTGGCAAAGCTGAGCATAAAAGCTTCACGCTCATAAACCACTCCATCAATATCTATATGATAGGTATGCGCTTTATAATTATTGATCTCGCGGAAAGATGATTTAATATAGGTGCTGAAACCACGGGTTTTCTGGTGTGAGAATACTTCGCTTATATGTGCATCGAAGCCCATACCTGCCATATTAAAGAACCATTCGCCATTGGCTGTGGCGGCGTCAATAGTTTCAACGTGCCATACATTAAGATTTTGAATGGCTTTTTCAGCATCCATCGGGATACCTAAAAACCGCGAAAGGCCATTACCCGAACCAAAAGGAATAATACCAAAAACGGTATTACTGCCCACTAATGCCGATGCTATTTCATTTACTGTACCATCGCCGCCAACGGCAACAATCAAATCGTGGCTCGCAATAGCCTCTTTTGCAATTACATGCGCATGTGCTACGCCGTCACTATAAACAATACTATATTCAAAAACACTTTTGTCAAGGTTTTTTTCTATCATATCCGGCACACCGTCTTTCTTCTTCCCTCCCGATACCGGGTTTACAATAAATAAAGCTTTCCTTTTCAACTACATGTAATTTCAGTGTGGCAAAAGTAAATGTATTTTCGGCTTTGTAAAAATTGTTTTATTTTTGCAGACCAACAGTGGACTGATTTAATTGTCCCGATTGATTCTGATAGTCATCAAAACAAGTCGGGGCCGGATTGCAACCACGTAAAAAAGTGCTAAAACCATGCTTCTTTTTACAAAACGATCCAGTTTATTTCCTTTCATTTGTTTTTAATTTTTGTAAAAACACTTTAAAAATATGCCATATTTATTCACTTCAGAATCTGTGTCAGAGGGACATCCAGATAAAGTTGCCGACCAGATATCAGATGCGCTGATTGATCAGTTCTTAGCATTCGACCCGGAATCAAAGGTTGCCTGCGAAACTTTAGTTACTACCGGCCAGGTTTTTTTGGCGGGTGAGGTAAAATCAAAAGCTTATTTAGATGTACAAAAAATTGCCCGCGAGGTAATCAATAAAATAGGTTATACCAAAGGCGAATATATGTTTGATGGCAGTTCATGCAGTGTACTATCGGCCATACATGAACAATCACCGGATATTAACCAGGGTGTTGACCGCCAGGCAAAAGAAGAGCAAGGTGCCGGCGACCAGGGTATGATGTTTGGCTATGCCACTATTGAAACTGATAACTATATGCCACTGGCATTGGATATTGCCCACGCTTTATTAATTGAGCTAGCTGCTATCCGCCGCGAAAATACGGAGATCAAATACCTGCGCCCTGATGCAAAATCACAAGTTACACTGGAGTATGATGATAACAACAAGCCTACCCGCATTGATGCCATTGTAATATCAACCCAGCATGATGATTTTGATGAGGAAAAAGTGATGCTTGCCAAGATCAGCAGCGATATCATCAGCATACTTATACCGCGTGTAAAAGCTAAATACCCTAAATACGCGCATTTCTTCAATAACGATATTAAATACCACATTAACCCAACCGGTAAATTTGTTATCGGCGGGCCGCATGGCGATACCGGTTTAACCGGTCGTAAGATCATCGTAGATACCTACGGTGGTAAAGGTGCACATGGTGGTGGTGCTTTCTCGGGCAAAGACCCATCAAAAGTTGATCGTTCTGCTGCTTATGCTACCCGCCACATTGCTAAAAACCTGGTTGCTGCCGGTGTTTGCGATGAAGTATTGGTACAGGTATCATATGCTATTGGTGTTGCACAGCCAATGGGTATTTATGTAAACACTTACGGAACAGGAAAAGTTGGTTTAAATGATGGCGAGATAGCTAAGAAAGTGGAGTCGATCTTTAATATGACGCCTTATGCTATTGAAACCCGTTTTAAACTGCGCAACCCAATATACAGCGAAACTGCTGCTTACGGTCACTTTGGCAAACCAAGCCAAATTGTAACCAAAACTTTTACCGGGCATGATGGCACCACCATTACTAAAGAAGTGGAACTGTTTACCTGGGAAAAATTGGATTATGTTGACAAGGTGAAGACGGCGTTTGGGTTGTAAGAGCCCCCTCTAAATCTCCCCCTGAAGGGTGAGACTTTAAATAACAAAAATAGCGATGGGTTTGATACCCATCGCTATTTTTGTTTAAAGCAGATTATTACCTTTACGCCCATGCATCACACCGAAGAAAATCCCTGGACCATTACATCCGCAAAACATATTTATACTAACCCCTGGATCAGTTTAACTGAGTACCAGGTGATCAATCCATCGGGTAACCCGGGGATTTATGGCAAGGTGCACTTTAAGAACCTGGCCATAGGTATTGTTACTTTGGATAAGGACATGAACACTTACCTGGTGGGCCAATACCGTTTCCCGTTGGACCAATACAGCTGGGAGATAACTGAAGGCGGAGGTTTGCTCGGTATCGACCCAATTGATTCAGCCAAACGCGAGTTGCTTGAAGAAACCGGCCTTAAAGCCAGTGAGTGGACGGAGATACAGCGCCTGCACCTCTCCAACTCGGTAAGTGATGAGCTCAGCATCCTTTACCTGGCCCGCGGTCTTGAACAATTTGAGGCCGAGCCTGAGGATACTGAGCAACTCGTTGTAAAAAAGGTACCTTTTGAGGAAGCATACCAAATGGTTTGTGAAGGCAAAATAACCGATTCCATGTCGGTAGCGGGCATATTAAAGGTTAAATTACTGCTGCTTGAAAATAAACTGGGGTAATATCCCTACAATGGCACAAGTCATCAACCCACAAGACTTGCGCTAAAAATGGATAAGCATTATTGAAATATTTTATAATTTAGCCCTGCTAAATACAATGAGAAAGTTCCTCGGCTATATTTTAACACCCATTGTTACAGTGGTATTTTTCCTGGCACTGTGCATTTTTCATCCTATACAATGGCTTTGCTATAAATTGGGGGGCTATAGCGCGCATAAAAAATCAGTCGACCTGCTAAACTTTTGCTTAATGAGCAGCTTATACCTGGCAGGTGATACCGTAAAGTTCACCAATACACAGGAGTTGCCGATAGGGAGGCCGATAATCTTTATAGCCAATCACCAAAGTATGTTTGATATACCGCCGCTTATCTGGTACCTGCGAAAATATCATGCTAAATTTATTTCGAAGATTGAACTAACCCGGGGTATCCCATCCATATCATTCAACCTTAAATATGGGGGCGCCGCTAATATTGACCGTAAGGATTCAAGGCAATCCATTACTGAGATAGTTAAGCTGGCTACGCGCATGAAAGAAAATAAATGGTCGACCGTGATATTTCCGGAGGGCACACGCTCAAAGGATGGCAATGTAAAACCTTTCCGCGCGGCAGGTATAGCAACTATACTAAAAAAATGCCCTGAGGCATTATTGGTGCCCATAGTCATAAATAACTCCTGGAAAATAGTAAAATTCGGCATTTTCCCTATAAATACCTTTATCAAAACCACCGTTGATGTGCTTGCACCTATTGAACCCGGCAAAATCCCCGCCGAGGAATTGGTACTGGATGCAGAGAACAGGATAAGGAAAGCGCTTGGGCAACCGCCCGCAGTGCCTATGGTGGTGAAAGCGTAAAGTTAAATGATTTGTGCGTAGGGTCATGCTGAGGCACTCGAAGCATAAGGGCAAAGGCCTACGTATCATATTAAAGGAAGAACTATAAATGAACCAATACTTCGTATATATACTCTTATGCAGTGATAATTCATATTATACCGGTATCACCAATGATTTGGAAAGGCGTTTGTATGAACACGATAATGGAATTAGCCCCAGTTCATATACCAGCAAAAGGAGGCCGGTAAAGCTTGTATTTCATGAGCGGTTTCCGGATCCTGCCCAGGCAATTGCTTTTGAAAAACAGATTAAAGGTTGGAATAGGACTAAGAAAGAGGCTTTAATAAATAGAGATTGGCATTTGCTACCTGAACTATCCGTTAGAAAAAAGCAAACGTAGAGCATGGCGTTGAGGGCCTTTACGCTTATGCTTCGAGTACCTCAGCATGACCCTCCCTCTTTATTTGCATTGAGCCATTGGCTAAATATTCTTCCCGTCAATTATCTTGAAGAATGGGTCGCGGTAGGTGTCGCCTACGGGGATGATCTTGTCACCTATCCATATGCGGCTGCGCTCGATGCTGTCGATCTTATTGAGCGATACAATGTATGATTTATGTACGCGGATAAAATGCCTTTCGGGCAAGGCATCTTCCATCTTTTTCATGTTTTGCAGGGTGATGATACGCTCGGCAGGGGTAAATATGGAGATATAATCTTTCAGTCCCTCGATAAATAAAATATCGCGCAGGTACACCTTTTGTATTTTGTGTTCGCTTTTTATGAAGATAAAATCGCTTAAAAAGTCGTTCTGCGGCTGCTGTTGCTGCTGTACAGGCTCAGGTATAACTATTAATTTAGCCGACGGCTGTATAATAGCCTGGGCCTTTTGTACCGATTTAAAAAAACGATCAAACGCGATGGGCTTAAGCAGGTAGTCGACCACATCCAGTTCATAGCCTTCCAACGCATATTCAGGGTAGGCAGTGGTTAGGATAACCTTGGCTTTACCATTGGCAATCTTCAGGAACTGGATGCCGGTAAGCTCGGGCATCTGCACATCAAGAAAGACCAGGTCAACATCGCCCTGCTGCACCAGCGTTAAAGCTTCAATAGGATTGGTGGTTGATTTAACCAGTTGCAGGAACGGCACTTTGGAAATGTAATCTTCCACTATATGCAGCGCTAAAGGCTCATCGTCAACAACAAGGCATCTGATCATGGGCATAAAACTAATGATTATTCAGGATGTAGTACCGGAAAATTTGAAAAGTGAGTTTCTTTTAACAATTCAGCTGTTTCTTTTGAATCAGCATTAATAAGAAAAGAAAGACGGCAGGCACAATATATCACTAATTACCTCTTAATATAATAGTTCCCCAATAAGATGTAAAAACATTGTGTTCAACAGTTTGATTCTTGTCATCCATAATGGTGGGCGATAAATTAGTCCGCAGACCCCAATAATCTGTATGGGTAGTACTGCTAATCATATTGTGGCTGTCTTTAAATGGGTGTGAGGACGAAGAATGAACATTATTTTTAAAAAAAGGAGAGATCACAGCGCATACGGCCATAAACAACACATAATTAATAATGTATTTCATAATCCAGCGGTTTTATAGCCATTACGTAAGCAAAGGCCAGAACATTACAGTTGAATAAAATAATTTATCAAATTATTTTATTCATATATGAAATTGGGAGAAAGCAATTATTTATAAAACCAATGATAGTTCGCTGGTGTAGGTTTGCTCTTCATTATTAATAGTTAAACTGTATTTACCAGGGTAGAGCAGATCGAGCCGGCGTTTAACATTATTTAAACCTATGCCGCCCATAGCGTCGCGGTTATTGCTATGCTTTTTATTCTGGATGTAAAAATGCAGATGATCTTCATTCACATCTATTAATAAATGGATGGGTGATAAAGGATCGTTGACAACGCCATGTTTAAAGGCATTTTCAATAAAAGCTATCAGTAATAGCGGCACTATCTGTTGGCCATCAACCTGACCAGTCACTTTAAAATCGATATATGATTTTTTGCCGAAACGGATCTTTTGAAGGTCGATATAGTTTTGCAGGTATTGCAGCTCCTTGGTCAGCAAAACCTTATTATCATTACATTCATACAGCATGTAACGCATAATTTCGGATAATTTAAGTATAGCCTCTGGCGTAGTTTCCGAACGCTGGTAGGCCAGCGAGTATATACTGTTCAGTGAGTTGAAAAGGAAATGCGGGTTGATCTGCGATTTCAGGAAGGAGAGTTCGGCGCTGAGTCGCTGGTTCTCCAGATCGCGCTGTACGCGCTCATTCAGAAACCAGTCGGTAGTAATTTGTAGTACAATGCTCAGGAAAAGGAATATAAGGCTGGTAAAAACAGTCCCCAAAAAATACTGCCAAAAACCAATTACATAGCCTTTTTCATGCATCAGCACGTATTGCTTAAAATGAAGGCCAACGCCGTACTTACCAAGTCCAAAAATGATTATGGTGAGCACAATTAAAATACCGTAGCTACTATATCGTTTTTTATCCCAAAAGATTGGAATAAAAACAAGGTAGTTCAGATAAAATATGCTAATGTTAATTAACGGGTATAGTAAAAAAATGATTAAAAGCCCTTTTAGGCCCAGCTGCGTATCGTCACTACCCAGGTACAGGAATAGCGAGATAAGGCATATCCAAAAAAACACATGCCAGAATATTTGCCAGCTTTTTTTCATTAAAGTCAATTACATATTAAGGGTAATGGAATTATCATGAGTGTTTATTTTTTCAGCACATCACACAATAGCTACACTATACCAAATATAATATTTTGACTGTGTTATCATACACAAATTTATATATAGGCATGCTTTTTACCGATGAACGGGTAATTATCTCCTATAAACGGGTTTGTCGGGGTAAATAGGGGTTCGTCTATGAATAAGGGAACTTGGTCTAAATGTTTTTAGGGGGTGGAATAATTAATATTCCTTTGTATCATCAAATCACTCACAATGAAAAAGCTGATAACAAACTCAAACCCTTTTGTTTTATTACTGGTACCAGTGCTGTTTGCCTTAATCATGGGCTTTAGCTACCAGTTTCAACAAAAAAAGACTGCGATAGCATGTAATTCATGCCACCAGGCTACCTCACTTTTTTTTAAAAGTGTTAGTTTAATTAAAACAGTTTGCTCCATTAGCAAGGAGAAAGTGTGGTAATAGATACAGCCGGGTTAACCTTTAACTTTGGCAACCAAGCGGTTGTTAAATCAGTATCCCTGCAAGTACCCGAAGGGAGCATATATGGTTTTTTAGGCCCAAATGGTGCCGGGAAAACCACAACCATAAAATTACTGCTGAATCTGCTACAGGTACAGCAAGGCAGCATACATATTTTTGGCAAGGAACTAAAAAGTAACCGCCTTGAAATACTTTCGCAAATTGGCTCACTCATTGAGCAACCCGCTATATATCTTCACCTTACCGGTAAGGAAAACTTACTAAACAGGGCGTTGTTGTTACAGATATCAGAAAAACGTGTTGATGACATGCTAAACCTGGTACATTTAACCGACGCCGCACATAAAAAAGCCGGGCAATATTCATTAGGGATGAAACAGCGTTTGGGTATAGCCCTGGCGTTATTATCAGACCCTAAATTGCTTATTTTAGATGAACCCACCAACGGCCTGGATCCAAACGGAATAATTGAGATACGTGAACTGCTTATAAAATTGATTAAAGAACATCAGAAAACGGTTTTTATATCAAGCCACTTATTGGCAGAAATAGAGCGTATGGCTACACATGTAGGTATCATCAACCATGGGGAGTTGCTTTTCCAGGGAAGTATTAAGGAACTGGAAAGCATGAACAAGCCATTGATACAGATTGAAACAGACAACACTGCCGACGCTGCCAATTATTTGAGCCGGAATAATGTTATTGTTAGCGATGTTACTGAGCAACATATATATCTGCCTTATACCTCCAAACAGCAAATGGGGGAAATAAATACCATGCTTAACCAAATGGGCTATGTTGTATACAGCATTAACAAACAACAGCAAGACCTGGAGAAACTATTTTTAGCCATTACCCAAACCGCCTAAGCCATCATGAAAGGATTTATATTATCATTCAGGTCTGAGTTTTATAAAACCCGGAAAACTGCCGGTTTTTGGAGCGCTGTGATACTACCACTACTGCTTTGCCTGTTACTGTTCATTGGCTTTTACTCCCATAGCGACAAGCTGGCAGGGCTGCCGGGAATAATGCTTTGGGTACAGTTTTCAGGCGCTATATTAGGCGTGATGGGTTCATTGTTATTACCGATGCTCATTGTGTTTATAGCATACTCTGTAAACAGCATCGAACACAAGGCCGACACCTGGAAAACGCTGTTCAGTTTACCAATATCAAAGCTGTCGGTTTATTCGGCTAAGTTTTTTTATGCCTTATTTTTAGTGCTCTTATGCCTTGCATTATTTGTGCTTTTCACACTTGGTTTCGGCAACCTGTTGGGTTTGTTAAAGCCTCAATTAAAATTTAGTGAATACAGCATTGCCAGCACTTTGACCCAGCTATATTTTAAATTATTTTTATCCTCATTAGGTATATTGTCTATACAATTTTTACTGAGCCTGCTATTCCGCGATTTTTTAAAGCCGATGGGTATTGGTTTTGTAGCCACTATAACCGGTGTTATTTTAGCCGCCAACAAATGGACCTATGCCTACCTTTTCCCTTATTCGCACCCTATGCTGGCATTAAGCATATTGCCACGTCATGGGCAAGCCCCTCCCAGCCCTGGAATGCCTGTAATAACTATTGATATGTTTACAAAAGAGATTTTAGTTAGTCTTATTGTTGCCGCTGTTGTTTTTATAGCTGGCTATTTTATTGTGCTGAAAAAGAGTGTGAAGTAATGATCTGATTATTATAAAAAATTGTCATTCTGAGGTACGAAGAATCTATCCGCGCTTATCTGCCCGGTTTTAGCGCAAGTCTTGTGAGTTTGGGATAAGTAGGGGTGACTTGTGTTTTTGGAATATAAACAAGCACAAGTCAGCAATCGCTCAGGGCGTTTCACCCACAAGACTTGCGCTAGTGATGGGGATTTAAAGACGATCTTTAATCTAAGAGAATTATGTTCTTATCTTATCGGCTTTGGAAATACCGGCAGACTTTCATGCCCATCTGCATCTACCGATTGTACGGCGAAAAGGTAATTATCTTTGGAATAACTTAACGTAGCAGTGGTATCTGTTACATAAAATTTCTTTTCCCAATACGGATTGATCGTTTCGCGCATCAGTACATAATAGCCTGCCGGTTTTTTGCCGGTTTTAGGTTTATCCCATTTTAAAATGGTTTTGTTGGTTAAGCCGCTGGTAACAATGCCTGCATTTTGTGGCTCGGCAGGTGCAAGCGCCAAGTTTGCCAATACAGAAAGATTCATTCTGGCTACTTTTTGCACGTAATTAAAATCAACAAAATCGGGAAGATCACCATAATCTACACCCTTTTCAGTACGTACATCCTGATGTTGGCGGGTAAAATCCTCATTCATTTCCGTGAATCTTACCGCTGTAAAACCCTGTAATAAAAATGGCACATGGTCGCCGCTGCGTAAGTACCGGTCGCGGCGATATATCATCGTCACATCAAGCTGATCGACATAGCGTTCAGCAACTTCTTTTATATATCGGGCCAATTCGCGCGAGGGGCTGTCATTTTCGCCGCCCAAAGCTATTAAACCCGATACCTGCTTTACATTATCAGCCATAACAGACGGTACTCCTTCGCTAAAAACACGCACGCTGCGGTTATCCTTCAAGTCAGTTTCCATGCCATGGGTATTGCCAACAATATCATTATTGAGCATGGCATCAATATTCCAGTTCTCAGCCTTAGCACGCTTGGCCACATTTGTTGACCCATATAGCCCCTGCTCTTCACCCACTACCGACATAAAAATTATGGTAGCCGGGAATGATCGCTTTGCCATCACCCTTGCCAGTTCCATTGATACGGCAGTCCCTGAGGCATCATCATTAGCTCCCGGTTCAACAGCATCGGGATTCATTACATCGTTTACACGGGAATCATAATGACCCGATACAATATAAACCCTGGTATCATTAGGGTCTGTTCCCTTTAAAACAGCCAGAACATTTTTAAGCTTTACAGCTTTGTCAATCCTTTCTCCTTTAGGCTGAGTAAAAGTATCAAACTGTACCACCATTCTACCACCTGATGCAGCCGCATAGTGCTCCATCTCGGCCTTAATCCAGTTACGCGCCGCACCACTGCCTGTTGTTTTACTGGAAGTATCACTAAGCGTGTGCCTGCTTTTAAAACTTACCAGCTTACGAATGATAGCCTCTATGTTCCTGGATGAAACCTCGTCAACCATTTGTTTAATAGCAGCATCCTGCTTGATAATGGTTTGCGCCGGTGAATTCAGCACAAAAAATACAGGGATAAGAAATACTAAATACTTCATATTATTTTTTATTGACGTATGTTGAATGTGTCGCGTCTACTGGATTATTCCCCGTCCATTTCCTCCACCAACACCCCATCAGCCTGTTTAAAATTGCTTTTTACAAAATGGCACCAGTCGCATTCCTTTTTGCCGCAGCCGGTATTAAAATCGTGAGCCATAATTTTTTGATAAACGGTTGTTATCTGTTCGGTTACCGTGGCGGTATCCTCATGTGTTATAAATACTTTTTCTTTGTGGTATTCGCCATCTTTTATGGGTTCCACAAACTCAAACAAGGTGTTCACTACCTGCCAGTCGTTGGTGCGGTCGTGGTCAATTAATATTTTGTAGAAAACCGCCTGGCGCCAGTAATCGCCGCCATTGGGTTCTTCATTGGTTGGGCGTATAAATTTATCTTTGGCATTTTTAAACTTACCGGTTTTGTAATCAACTACGGTTACGTTTTTACCCTCAAACTCTATCTTATCCAGGTTACCCTTAATGGGTACGCCCTGTATCTCGATATTTTTTATGGTGCGTTCAGTTACGGCTATCTTGTTCCATGTCGGGATGCTTTGCTCGTAATACGCGGGCAAGATCTTTTCGCCGTAGGCTACACGCAGTTTAAATTCCTCTTTGGTGAACGAATCGCGATTACGGTACATGTACCAGCGATATTCCTTCATAAACTCTTCGGTCGGCGGGAATTCATCACCCCATTCCTGCAGTTTTTTAAAGGTTTTGTTCAGCGCCCAGTGTACAGCCTGCCCAAATGTAGCCGACGGGCTTTTACCCGATGGCACCCTGATCAAACACTGAAAATAAAACCGTAACGGGCAATCCAGATAATTGCTTAAATGGGTTACCGATAGCGTATAGTTTTGCAGCAGCTGGTTAATATAATTCCTGTCGAGCAGTTCGATCTTCGGTTTATCATCAATGCTGAACTGCGCTGCATAAAACTCGAGCATTTCATCCTCTTTTACCTTTGGATGCTCTACCACCAAATGCGTATCGGCCAATATTTCACCAATAAATTGCGATGCTTCCTGATCCTTGCCATTTTTATCTTTTGAAGCATAGGAGATCATGAGGCATTGTTTTGCCCGCGTAAGTGCTACATAGAATAACCTGCGCGATTCTTCCTTTTGGGCGATATCATCAGCGCGACTTTGCGTTAATGTATCCGGATAGCTGAAGCCGGTGTTGCGGCCCTTGCTGTCCCAGGTCTTTTTATCGCAACCGATGAAGAACACATACTCATATTCCAGCCCTTTCGAGCCGTGGGCTGTTAAAAAGTTAATGCCGTTATCAGAAAATATAACCTGGTTTAAACTCAGCCTGATGTTGTTCTTTTTCATCAAGTCGATGGTTAGGATCAAGTCGGCGAGGCTGATCTCAGGATTTTTGCGGCTCTCGTCCTTTAAAAAGTCGAACAGATTGGTGAGCATTTGCATATGCGTGCCCTTATCCTGCTGCTGCATGATATACCGCAGAATTCCCATCTTGGATATCACATGCTGAAAAAATTGCTGCAGTGTTATGCTTACCGAGTCTTTTAACAGCAGATCGATATTGTTGATGAGGAATTTCATTTCCACATTTTGCGCACTATCAAACAATCCGGGTTGTGCCGGGGTGCGCATTTCGCTGATATAACGGCGTAACGAGGTCTTGGGCTGATTATTTGATACCGTGGCATAGTTCTCTTTTGCTACCGCGATACTTGCCTTAGCAATCTCAATTGGCGGGATACTAAAGAAATCATAGTGCATGATCTCGAATAATAACTCATCGCCGCTATAAGGTGAATCCATTTCCATGGCGAGGTAACGCAAAATGGTAATGATCTTTTCACCAAAGGGCTGAGTAAGGATATCTATCTTTCGTTTGGTATTAACCGCTATCTTTTGATTATCGAGGTATTGCAGCAGGTCCTCAACCTGGCTATGGTTACGGTAGATCACTGCTATTTCATCGGGCGAAATGCCTTTATCGATCAGATTTTTGATCTGCAAAGCGATATCCACTACCTCCTGACCGGGATTTTCATATTCACGGATCACCGGCTCAACCACCAGCTCATCAAAGCGCGGGTGCGACGAGCGCAGGTCCTTATCCAGAGCCAGCTGACTGGTCAGCCTCTCCTGGTTATTATTGATAAGCGCCTTTGAAATATCAAGTATCTGCTGGTTAGAGCGATAATTATGCTTAAGCACTACGGTATGCAGTGTTTGTACATAATCATTGGCAAAATCCAAAATATTCTTCATGTTAGCGCCCTGAAATTTGAAGATCGACTGGTCGTCATCACCAACCACAAACACGTTGGGCGTTTCCCAGTAGTTCAGCAGGAATTTCAGGAGCTCATTTTGTGATCCGCTGGTATCCTGAAACTCATCTACCAGTATATATTGATAGCGTTCCTGGTATTTGCGCAGGATCTCCTCATTTTCGCGGAAGGCTTTTAATACCCATATGATCATATCGTCATAATCATACCAGCCCTTTTCGCCCATTTTGATGGCGTAGTTTTTATATTCGTTTACTGCCGCCATCAGCTTTTGCATAGCTTCCTGCGCGGCATCAATATCTTTTTGTTTTGGGTCGCCTATTTTGATGCCTTTTGTGGCGTTTGCCCGCTTATAGATAAATTCTTCACGGTTAGGCAGATCGTCCATATATTCCTTTACTGCAGCGGCAATTATATCAGCGTCCCAGCCCTCGCTTTTCATGGTAGAGAAAAGACGTTTTAAGCGCGGAGCATCAAAATAGATATCACCGGTAAAACGCTTTAATAAATGATCGTTCGGCAACTCATCAACCAACTCGCGGAACAGCATAGCGCCATCCAGTTCTGATAATGGTTCTAAATTCAGCTTGCCGAAATACTCCAGGTTTTCCTGGATGATCTCATTACAAAAGGCGTGGAAAGTATAGATATTAATACGGTAAGCATCCGGACCAATAAACTCGAACAAACGTTTGCGCATTGCAATAGCGCCAGCATCGGTATAGGTTAAGCAAAGGATCTCATTTGGCAGGGCATCGGTATCTGTCAATATCTTGCCTATGCGCGCTGCAAGTATCTGTGTTTTACCAGTACCCGGCCCGGCAACTACCAGCACCGGCCCATCCATTTTATTAACCGCGGCTAATTGCTCCGGGTTTAAATTGGCTAAAGCCTGCTGAAATTTCTCATTATATTTATTGAAGGATGATTGCATAGTGAACAAATTTACGAATTAATCAAGGTTATAAATCAACCATAATACCTGGTTGAATATTTTATATCATCATAAAAAAATATCATATTTAACAAATGGAAATACCCTACACCGGTCGCGCCACTATTGACGAAGATTTTGGAGGTATTGAGATAACAATCCCAACCAAGAAAAACTGGTTCATTATTTTATTTTTAAGCTTTTGGCTATGTGGCTGGCTTGCCGGGGAAATTTTTGTGTCAGCAACGGCATTTGGTTTCTGGGGCAGAGGTCCGGCGCCTTTTTTAATTATTTGGCTTTGCGGATGGACTGTAGGCGGTTTTTTTGCTTTAAGAACATTTTGGTGGATGCTTATGGGCAAAGAAGTAATATCTGCGGGGCAAGGAGCCCTTACAATTGATAAAAAGGGAGTCTTTCTTTACAGGCTTAAAACGTATGATCTTCGTGAAACGAAAGACTTTCGCGCACGAGAAGACTATTTTGCCACAGGCCCGTTTGGCTTTGGACGGTCAAACATATTTAACCTGGATAAAAAAGGGACCATAAAATTTGATTATGGTATGCAAACCATCATGTTCGGCGAAGCGCTTGATGAGGCTGAAGCTAATTTTATACTTCAAAAACTACGTGATAAAAAGTTGATCAGTTAAACTTTCTTTTTAAACCATCCTTCACTCTTTCACCACTGCCAGTATCTGGTAAAATTCATATTCCATTATCCTGCCGGGTCAAGTACCGGACCGAATACCAGTACCTTTTCCTCAGCCATCATGCTGCGCCAGTAAGCGGAGTGCTGCTGCATAACAGCTCTTTCATCATCCGTTAGGTCCTGCGCAAAGCTTGGGCGACTGGGGATGAGCTTTACCGCGAAATACCTTTTATCCATAGCTTAAGCTTTACCTAAAGCTAATTTAAATAAATTTAATCATCTATTTATCAGCAACATGCGCCAACTTCACAATATCCTTCACTTCTAAAACAGGTTTATCATAACCAATAAGTACCACATTAATCATCGCCTGACCTAACTCGGCTAGGGTGCTCACAAATTGCGGAAAGAACCTTCTTACAAACGGATAAAGCCACGACATGTACTTGTAATAAGGCAATACATTCTTCAAGCCTTTGGTTGGGTGCATATAGCCTGGTCTGAAATTATAAACGCGCTTAAAAGACAGTTTCATTAAATCGTTCTCGGTTTTACCTTTTACCCTCGCCCACATCGAGCTGCCTTTCTCGGTACTATCCGTGCCACCGCCGGATACATAGCAAAAGGTCATATCCGGGTTTAGTTTACTGAGCGTTTGGGCCACATTAAGAGTGAGGGTATAAGTTAGCTTGTAATATTCCGGTTCTTTTATCCCTACCGATGATACTCCCAAACAAAAGTAACAGGCATTATAACCCGAAAGCTGACCCTCAATAGCCGACAGATCAAAAAAATCAGCATGAATGATCTCCTTTAGTTTAGGATGCACTATACCACTGGGTTTCCGATTAATTATCAGTACTTCCTCTACCTGTGGGTGCAGCAGGCATTCGTGCAATACACCTTCGCCCACCATGCCGGTAGCGCCTGTTATTATGGCTCTTATTTTTGTTTCCATGCTAATTTAATTAATTGTCATGCTGAACTTGTTTCAGCACCTCACATGCTAAGTAACCAGCAAACGTGCATCCTGTTTTATGGGATCCCGAAACAAGTTCGGGATGACAGGAGGTTCTACAAACTAACCCCAGTCCCGTAAGGGAAAAACGTATTTACATTTACCGGCAATTTACCTGTCGGGTTTATACGCCTGATAATAACTTTTACCGCCGCGCGCTGCATATCATCACTATTTTGGTAGCAGGCCATTAATGCCCCTGCTTTTTCAATCCCCGGCAAACCGGCAATGGTGTACGGGTTAGCGAAAACAGTTATAACCGTATTTTTTTTCGCAGCTAGTTGCGTTATAAATAACTTCACCTCATTACTATAGTCCAGTTTGCTTTGCGGGCGCGGGCGGGTATCGTTTATACTGATAAATACCTGCTGGTATTGCTTTAATACGTTATACAAACTATTCAAATCACTAACAGATGCTGTTTTCCCAACCCTGAACAAGGCACAATTCAGGTACCATCTGGAAAGATTTTTCTGAAACTCGGTATACTGTGTTACGCCGATGCTAATAATAGCTGTTTTAAGTATAGGGTTAAGTTGTACCGACGCAGCATTTCCTCTTAACACTGTAACTGACGCGTCACTTAATTGCTGTACCAGTTCCTGCTCACTGGGCCTGTTCAGATCGGCTACAAGATTGGTTAGTGGAGTTGGCTTATAATTGCTTAAGCCTGCCCAGTATTTAGCGGCTAATATCTTTTTAACCCGGGCATCAAACTCATCCTGCGCTATCTGCCCTTTACGTACCGCTTTCCTGATTATTTTTATGGCACGGGCAGAATTCTGCGAAAGCTCAATAATATCATTACCGGCCATAAATGCCCGCAGATCGGCTTCGCCATTAGGGAAATATTTTATAACTCCCTTCATCTCCATTGCATCAGACACTACAAGCCCTTTAAAATCCAGCGAATCTTTCAGTATACCCGTAACAATTTTTCGTGAGAGGGTTGATGGCAAATTCTTTGTATTATCCAAAGCAGGAATATCCATATGCGCTATCATCACACCGCTTATGCCTGCCTTTATAGCTTCCCTAAAGGGATATTCTTCCAATGAATCCAATCGGGCACGGCTAAACGGCAGCGATGGCAGATCAAGGTGCGAATCTACATTGGTATCACCGTGGCCGGGGAAATGCTTTGCAGTTGTTAGCAAGCCCTCGTCCTGCATACCCTTAAGGTAGGCTATGCCTTTTTGCGCTACATTGTATTTGTTATCGCCAAAAGACCGGTAGTTAATCACCGGGTTGTCGGGATTATTGTTGATATCCATGTCCGGACCCAGGTTCATTTGCATGCCCAGGCGTTTAAAATCATAAGCCACCTGTTGCCCCATTTTGTATATCAACGTATTATCCTGTATAGCGCCCAATGTCATCTGGTAAGGGAACGATGTGGTTGAATCCAGTCGCATACCTACACCCCACTCGCCATCCATGGCTATCAGCAGTGGTACGTTGCTCAGCTTTTGATACCTGTTAATCAAATCGGCCTGCCTAACCGGCCCACCCTGGAAGAATACCAGGCCGCCAACCTGCTCATCGCTTATAACTTTGGCAACAGAATCTTCATAAGCCTGTCCCAAATTGGTATGTGCCCGCACAAAAAAGAACTGGGCTATCTTCTGCCTCCGGTTCATCTTTTTAAATACCGAGTCGACCCAATGATTTTGCTTTTTTAGTGATTCTATATAGGTCTCTTTTTGCGCAAATGCATCTACAGCAATAAAATTTAGTAAAAACAGCAGTGTATATATAATGCTTTTCCTGTATCCGGCCATAGTTCAAATGTAGCTAAATTCGGTTTCTATGACATTATTTTTACCATATCCATAAAAAATTAAAACCTTAAATAAACCTTTGTGTTTATTTTTGCTCTATACGTTTATAAAAACTATTTACATTATGAAAAAAATTCTCTTTATGGCTATTTGCCTGTTCGCAGCAGGTTCAGTTAGCGCCCAGCAATATTACTACGGTCCGCGTCATCCGCATCATCAACAAAAGCGCTCCAATGACGACTTTTATACCGTTAAAGTTGGTATAACAGGCGGCTTAAACATAGCCAATACAGTTGATGCTTATGATTCATATAACTCTACCGGTACTATAGCAGGTTTTAATGCCGGGCTTTATTTTGATGTGCCTATTGCTTACCCTGTATCATTCGAGCCTGAAGTGTTATTCTCCCAAAAAGGTTTCTCAGCACAATTAGATGACGGTACTAACTTTACATCGCGCGCCAATTTTATTGATGTGCCATTACTTGCCAAGTTTCATTTAGTTCCGGGATTTAACCTGTTGTTAGGCCCGCAGGTATCGTTTTTAACTTCAACAAATAACACTTACCACGATCCAACAGGTACCACTACCGATAATTATAATTACAATGGTAATAACACCATAGTAGCCGGTGTTTTTGGCGTAAGCTTTGACATTAACCCAGTAGTTGAAATACGTGCACGGTATGCGCTTGATTTGACTGCAAATGGCAATAATAATGGCCCTGATTATCGTAACCAGGTTTTCCAGGTAGGATTGGGATTCAGGATTAAGTAACAAGATTTGAGAACCAGGAGATCAGAAACTTCTGCACATCAGGTTCAAAGTAATATTATAATGTGATACTCTTGAAAAAGGGTATCACATTTTTTCATATATAGCACTAGTGTCGTGTCAATCATAAAATGTCGCTAGTCATGAGCCTAAAGTCTTGAGTCAAAATTCAAAAAGAACGAAATATGGCTTTAGACTTACGACTAAAGACTGTTGACTTGACACTATCTTAATAAGTGTTATAAATATCTGTAATTTGTTTAATTTCAGCCCCAATTCCATGCGGCAATTATTATAATGCCACGTAAACCCCAATAAATGAGAAGCAAAATTACAGGTGGCGAAACTTCATTATTATTTACCAAAACAGTTCTGAATAAGTATGAGGTTAAGTATTACAAATGCAATGAAACCGGCTTTATACAAACCGAGGAGCCTTTTTGGCTGGAAGAAGCATACGCATCTGTAATAACCAAACTGGATATTGGCCTGGCTTCGCGCAATATTTATTTGGCCGATAGGGCAAGCAAGCTTTTAATTAAGAATTTTAAGCATGAAGGCCTTTTTTTAGATTATGCCGGAGGATATGGATTGTTTACCCGTTTAATGCGCGATAAGGGGTTCAACTTTTACAATACCGATAAATATTGCCCCAATTTATTTGCCGAGCATTTTTCGCTTGCCGATCTGCCTGCTGAAACAAACTTTGAGCTAATAACTGCCTTTGAAGTACTTGAGCACCTGCCCGATCCGGTTGAGGAGATAAAAAACATGCTTAAACTTTCGGATAACCTGCTTTTTACCACTGAAATTCAGCCCGAAAAAATTGCTGATTTTAAAGAATGGGCATATTTATCGCTCGAAACCGGGCAGCATATATCATTTTATACCACCAGCTCGCTGGCCTATATAGCCCAGCACTTGGGTTATAATTTTTATAGCGACGGCAAGTTTTTACACATGTTCAGCAAACAGCAATTCAGCCATGATATACTGGTACCTGTACGGGAGAGTTTTTTGCTCAGGAAAGCAAAGAAGTTTGTGAAGAACACGGAGGAGAAAATATATGGCAAAACAAAAGGCCTGTTGATGACCGACTGGCAATATATTAAAGACAAATTAAATAAGTAATCTGCAATTAGCTGATAAACATATAGGTTGCCGCAGTTCTAAGCGCTTGCTTAAACCATCTTTTTACCTTGCGACGCAATAAGTTTTGCCTCCGCTTCCTTTCTTCAATATTAAAGTCGCGGTTTAATATGCACATATCGGCCTGTTTTTCGGGCAATACAAATACAGGGTGTGTTATTTCTGTAATTTCCGTTACCGGCACATTAGCGTTGAGGCTATTTGCCTGAAGGGTATGGGTAGCTGCAGGGCCAAAGCCTATATTTGATATCAAATTATCATTAGGTACAATGGTAAGCCCGTTGTTAAAAAAGTTCACAAAATCAAGCTGGTAACCCCATGAATTTAATTTACCGGCTTTTACCTCTTCAAATATATTTAACCAGCTATCAACTAATAAAGGCTCGCCAAAAATGTTACCTAACTGCTCTTTTACTTCTTCATAATTATAATTATCCAGTTTTTTGTAATCGTCCCAAACTCGTTTCCAGCTTGCCCAGCCCCAAACAAAGGTCATGTTTGAAAAGTAGTAGCTATTGTTACCCCATTTTTTACCGTGCTGAAGATTGCAACCTGTAATATGCCTTATGCGATAATCATCCCGGTATTTATCTAACAGGGTATCACAAAACTTAAAGAAACTGTTTGCCGGCAAACAATCATCCTCTAAAATTATCCCTTCCTCTTCGTTATTAAAAAACCAGGTAACGGCAGACGAAACCCCTTTTTTGCAGCCTGCATTTTGCTTATTAAAAAGTGTTTTTACATCACATGCCCAATCAATCATATCGATAATTGCCCTTGCCTGTTCACATAACAATTTATCTTCAGGAACATCAGCGCGAGGGGCATCAGCAGCAATATATAAGCGGGGGGGCTGTGCTAATTTAATCTGCTCAAATACCTTTAAAGTAGTATCGGGCCGGTTAAATATGACAAATAATACCGCTGATTTTGTTTTATAAGAGGTTACGTCAAAATTTATCATGTTACAGGGGTTTTAGTAGATAACTTGATATTGAACCGAAAGTTCGCAAAAAACGTATCTATTAAAAGTAACAATCTTGATGCACTGATTTAACATAGGTAGACCAGCATTTGTGTAAAGGATCTTTTACATTAGGCTCATTTCCTCACAAAAATCGCCCGGGGAAAACATTAATTAATCAGCATTAAAAGTTTGCATATTGATTAATTTCTTATACAAACCCTCCTCGTTCATCAGCTCCTGGTGATTACCCTGCTGCACTATTTTACCGTTCTCCAGTACGATGATACTATCAGCATTTTGGATTGTGCTGAGGCGGTGCGCGATGATAAGTGAGGTACGGTTTTTCATCAGGTTATTCAAGGCATCCTGCACCAGTTTTTCTGATTCGGTATCCAATGCCGATGTAGCTTCATCCAGCAACATTATTGGTGGGTTTTTTAATACCGCGCGGGCTATACAGATACGCTGGCGCTGGCCACCTGATAGTTTTGCGCCACGGTCGCCAATATTGGTTTGGTAACCTTTTTCTGTTTCAATAATAAAGTTGTGGGCGTTGGCAATTTTGGCCGCGGCAACTACTTGCTCCATGGTTACATCTGTTTTACCGAAAGCTATGTTACCAAAAATAGTATCGTTAAACAATATCGATTCCTGGTTTACAATACCCAGTTGCGCACGTAATGAATCGGTAACCGCCGTTTCAATGTCAACTCCATCAAATAATATCTGCCCTGATTTAGGAACAATAAACCTTGGTATAAGATCTATCAATGTAGACTTGCCCCCCCCCGACGGGCCAACCAATGCTATTGATTTACCCTTGGGAATGGTTATGTTAATATTATCAAGTACGGTTCTTTCACCGTAGGCAAAAGTTACATTCTTAAATTCAATGGCATGTTCAAATTCTGCTAACGGCTTAGCATCAGGCGCATCAAAAATGGTAGGTTTTTCATCAATAAGCTGAAGCACACGTTCACCGGCTGCAATACCCGCGTGTATGTTACCAAATGAATCTGATATAGATTTTGCAGGGCGCATCAGTTGCGAAAAGATACCAATATAAGCGATGAACTGAGCCCCGCTCAAACCATCCGAACGTTTATTCAGGATCAGGTAACCGCCATA
The DNA here is from genome assembly GCF_900105165.1 of Mucilaginibacter mallensis. Classification (NCBI taxonomy): domain Bacteria; kingdom Pseudomonadati; phylum Bacteroidota; class Sphingobacteriia; order Sphingobacteriales; family Sphingobacteriaceae; genus Mucilaginibacter; species Mucilaginibacter mallensis. Next base: position 308,255 of record NZ_LT629740.1, on the reverse strand, counting down.
TAGTACTATGCACGATATCATGGTAACTGCAAGCGTTTCTGATACCGGTGATGCTGCCTGCTGGCGCTTGGCCATGGAGCGCAATATTTTGGTATAACGCTTATTCTCATCGTCGAAACGATTTTTGATATAATCGGCAGCGTTAAATGCTTTTACAATTCTAATCCCCGACAGGGCCTCATCCAGATAGCTGATCATATTGGCATAGGATTGCTGGGCAGCAATTGCCTGTGATTTAAGCCGCTTAACTATTCTTGATATAATTAAACCTGCTACAGGCACTACTAATAGTGACCATAAAGTAAGTTTTACCGAGATCAGGAACAGTGTAACTAAAAAAGCTATTAACTGTATAGGATCTTTAAATATTACCTGCAGGGTTGAGGTAACAGAAAACTGTACTACCTGCACATCTGATGCTACTTTTGAGATAATATTACCTTTACGCTCATTGTTAAAATAGCTTAATTGCAGGTCCATCACATTATTAAAAACGCGGCGGCGCAGATTAAGCAATGTATGTACCCGCAGATTTTCCATTATCCTCGCTGAAAGATAGCGGAACAGGTTGCCCAGTAATATGGTAACAATAAGTACAGAACATACAAAGCGCAAAGCGCCCCACTTACCATAAGTACTTACAAAGTAATACATGTAGTAGTTGAACCAGCCTGTAAGATTGAATGTTGACGGATTACTCACAACTTTATGAGTGATCTGGCTGTTATCAGTTAAAAAAAGCAGGTTAAGTAACGGGATCAGCAATGGGAATACCAGCGTGCTGAACACTACATAAAGTAAAGTAAACAATATATAAGGGATGGCAAACTTTTCAATTGGTTTGGCAAATGATAGCAGCCTAAAATATGTCTTCATTAATTATTAAAATAAAAAGTGTGCAAAGCTAATAGTAATTTAGTAATTACCGTATCATAAAACGCTTAGTAGTAATTTGTATTATAATTGATTGAGCGCCTGTTGTGCCATAAGCCATACCTTATCTAAACTTACAATGCTAATGCATGGGTAAGGCGCATTGGGCATAGTTTCATATATACAGTTCCAGTTGCAGTTGTAACATTCCATTTTTTCGTAGGCACATATTGTTGTTTGCGCCATATGAGCCGGATAAGGCGCAAACCGCCCAAAATGGCCACCGCCCAAAATACAAATAGCCGGGGTTTGCGCGGCAGCAGCTATATGTATGGCACTGGTTTCGTTACTCACTACCAGTGCGGCTGAGCCAATAAGCTCAACCAATTGCGGCAGGGTGGTTTTACCTGTTAAGTTGATCACCTCTCCTTGTGGCAATGCATTGGTTAAATACTCCGCAACGGCAGCCTCTGCCGGTCCGCCAGCAATATAAACCGGCTGGTTGGTTTGCTGTTTTATCAGTTTGATAAGCTCCAGGAATTTCTCAGGCTCCCAGCCCCGCTTGATGATACCCGCGCCGGGGAATATGATTATCCCCTTTCTTTCAGTTTGTTTAGTTTTGATTAACGGCCCATTTATATCCAGCTTCTGCTTCAATACCGCCTCGAAAAAGAATTTACTCCGGTCGAACTCAAAATAAACAGCAGCCGGGAGCAGCAGCCTTTGTGTGTAGAACTTATCGCTTTTGGTTTTATAGCGTTGTTGTATGCTTTCGGTATTGCCTTCGTAGCCTATAATTTGTTTGGCTGCTGTAAGCGCTGCCAGGCCATCGGTAATTAATAAGCGGTTTGATGATGGCTGTAAAACCACTGCATAATTCCTTTTGAACAGTTGCCAGCCTAGTTTAAATGTTTTCAGCGGGGCTTCATACAGGTCATAAATACGGGTAAACATCAGTTCAGTAACAAAAGGCGCATCATAGCTTAATACTATATCGCGCCATAGCGGATTGCCTAAAAGATCGATCTCGTAGTTCTTATACTCATCCGAAAGTTTAACGATCTCAATAAAATTCCTGAACAGGATATAATCACCAATCGCATCGGTTTTTAAAATGAGCAGCCGTTTCTTACCCGATCTGAACTTAGCCAGGAATTTAAATAAGTACGATATTTTAAATATTACAAAACGTGTTAATCTAAATAAGTTCCTGTTTTTTATTTCCATCGGTACAAAGCTAACTAATCATCCCTTTCAGTTTTAACAGGATATTTGTTTTAAGTATTTTAATTGTTCAGAATTAAATAACAGTTTTAAGCGTTTAAAAGTACTTTTGCCTGCTAATAAAGCGTGCTGTGTGTAAAACAGTAAATATAAACGATCGCCCCAATGAGTAAAGAGCATATTTCAACATTACCGGCATACAATACAGCAGTTATTTCAATAATTATTGTTACCTATAATGCCGTTGAACATTTGCAAAACTGCCTCAATAGTATTTACCAACAACAATACCCGGCCATTGAAATTATTGTGATAGATGGCAATAGTACTGATGGCACAGTGAACATATTACAGGAAAATACCAGCCAGATTAAATATTGGTTAAGTGAGCCCGACAACGGGGTTTATGACGCCATGAATAAGGCAATACAGCATATTACAGGTGAATGGGTATATTTTTTGGGTGCCGATGATGAACTGCTGCCTGAATTTTCAACAATGGTTACTGAACTTACCGATAATACAGCAATTTATTATGCGAATGTATTTGCAGAAGGAAGAAAACGGGCCGGATATTTAAATGAGTACAGATTTGCAAAATTTGGCGCCTATCATCAGGCTATGATCTACCCAAAGGCGGTATTTATTAAATATAAATATGATACGCAATACAGGATATCGGCCGATTTTGCATTAACCCTTAAGTTATATGCAGATAAAGATTTTCACTTTATTTATAAAGACTATACCTTAGCCAATTTTAATCATACAGGCATATCAGGCACCCAAATTGATGTTCCTTTCCAAAAAGCTAAAGGGGGAATGATTTTTAAATATTTCGGGTTGACAATATGGCTACGATATAAAATATATAAGTTTAAACACAGGGACGATCCCAGGGCTTAGTTTTATTTACCGCCCGCATTTAAACTTTCAACCAGCGATTCAAAGTGATCCTGCAAAAAAAAGTCGTGACCATTTTCTCCTTCAGGCACCACATTTATAACATCAAAAGCTACCTCTAATATTCGCGGAACTTTTAACGCTTCGGCTATTGAATAGGGAAAGGACTGATTACCGATAAAAAACTTACAGCCAGCAATCATCCGGGCCATCTGCAAAAAATCTTCAACTTCGATCCATTCTATTTTAGGAATGAATTTTTTAATATCATCATACTCGCTTTTTACACCTATAAACTTCAGATTATTGTATTTATTTATAAATGAATAATTAATGGTTTCATTGTGATACCGGCCACTTCTGGCTACTATTATCGTGTCAGAAAAATCAGTATCAGGTGTAACTATCAGCCACTTCTTCCATAAATCCGGACTAAAGCCCGTAATATAGCTGCACCATCGCGCAATATTGCCCGTATTCATGGGTATAAAACCGGCCCGGAAATAATCAAGATCTATATCAATAACCTGATTTGTATATACCGCTGTTGTCCTTATATATTCTTGCGACTGAATTAAGGGAAACAACATATCTGCCATTTTTTGATTCAGCATTACATTACCCAGTGGATGAGCTCTGAAGGCCTGTATTTTTGAAGGCTGGTTTAATTTCAATAACAGGTTTATATGCACACCTGTTGTTTCATATATTTTTTTTATAGTGGGCAAAGCATATATAATGTCACCTGCGTTGCCGCTATGCAATAAGTTTAGTTTGCCTGTAGAATTGATAACAGCATTAATTTTAGCAGTTGTGTTTAATTTTTCACTCCCGATTAAAAAATTTATCTGCTCCGATTCGCCATAATTCGCCAGATCCCACTTGTAAGTTACATAAGCGGCTCTATCCGTATACTTTAACCACAATTTGCTTATTATATTCCTTTTTTTAAACATTCTTTGTAAGATAAATAGCTATTAAAACTACTGCTAATTGTAGTGTTCGTTACTTTAAACACTCATCATACAATGCCAAATATTGATTTGCTGTTTCATGCCAGTCGAATTTCATGGCGTGGGCAATTACTTTTTGTTGCCAGTTTTCAGTTTCAAATGTTTCCATCCCTTTGGTAAAAACCTGTCGCATGGCTTCCGGCTCAAAACTGTTGAAGTAAAAAGCTGCATCGCCGCCAATTTCGGGCAGGGAGGTATGGGTTGATAAAAACACAGGCTTGCCAAAATGCATGGCTTCAATTACAGGCAATCCAAAACCTTCTGCCAATGATGGGAATACAAATGCTGCGCAGTTTTTATAATACCAGGCTTTATCGGCCTCGCTTATAGGTCCGGTTATTTTTACCCGGTCGGCGCAGTCCAGCTTTTCGGCCTCTTCCATTATTTTGCTTTTATAGGGCGTTTCCACACCCGAGATAACCAGCGTATAATCATTACCTATTAGCAGGGCCGGCAAAACGTGAAAGTTCTTTTTGGGCGCTATAAAACCTATGGCAAACAAAAATTTGGCAGGCGGCAAATAATTTGGTTCATGCGCATCATCAACCTGCAGGATATCGGCACCATTATAAATTACCCTTATTTTATCTTTAGCCTCAGGGAAATACTTTAAAATATCACCGGCCACAAAATGAGATATGGCTACTACCCTGTCGCATACATCTATATAGCCCTGCAATTTTCTCAGGTGCTTTTGTATTTTACGCTCCGATTTGCGCTGCTCGTGCACCGGGTTAATGTCATGTATAGTCAGCACTTTTTTCCCTTTAACCTTTTGTGGTTTTAGCCTGCAATACTGGTCGGTAAAATGTACCAATGCAAACCGGCTTGGCTCGGGGAAGAATAATTTATGTAGCTTGGAAAGGAACACCAGGCTCACCTTTTTATTGAATAAGTAGTTTGCCCTTTGGTGTACATAGTAATAAAGCTTATAACGCCCCGCATTTTGTGTCAGCACCGCATCACCCAGACTTTTCCCAAAGGAAAAAAATCCAGAATTGGGGTATTTCATAGAATCAAACGTGAGCAGTATGGATGGTTTTGTCACCATGTTATGAGTTTATATAAATTATTGCTGCGCCATGCGGTATGCATCGCGTTGTAAATATTCGCTTTTTTATTGAAACAACTAATTTCCGGGCAAATATTAAGTTATCTTGTGATAATTTTATTGTTTTGCAGATATAAAATAACCCTGTGAGCGCCATTAGCCATACATTAGCGGCCTTAAACCGCGACAACTTTAAAGCAGTAGCCCGCGCGTTAACTATTGTTGAGAATAGCCTTAGCGGCGCTGATGAATTATTAAAAAGCCTGAGTTTTACTAAAAATACACCTATAATAGGCATAACCGGCCCACCCGGTGCGGGTAAAAGCACTTTAGTTAATGCGCTTATCAGCAATTTACTAAAGGATGGCAACAAAATAGCTGTTCTGGCTATCGATCCCACTTCACCTTTCAATTTTGGTTCCTTATTGGGCGACCGCATCCGGATGTCGGCGCATTTTAATGATCCCGGAGTTTTTATCCGTTCGCTGGCCACACGTGGTTCATTAGGCGGGCTATCAGCCAAAACGATTGAAATGACTGATGTATTGCGCGCTGCAGGCTTTGATTATATATTTATTGAAACGGTGGGCGTTGGACAGTCGGAAGTTGAAATTGCCGGTTTGGCCGATATTACCCTATTGGTTTTAGTACCTGAAAGCGGCGATGAGATACAAAATATCAAGTCGGGCCTGATGGAAATTGCAGATGCCTTTATAGTAAACAAAGCCGACAGGGCAGATGCCGACCTGTTAACCAACAATTTAAAAAAGATTACCGAACAAAAGAGTGATCAGCTGCCTGTTTTTAAAGCGATAGCTTCGCAAGGTGAAGGGATTGATCAGATCATCAGCTTTATTACCACGGCGCAACACCGGCAAAATAGCCGTAAGGAAATGCTGCTGGCCGAAAAGGCTTATCGTATGATCCAGCAAAAACGCATGGCAAACGTAAATAAAAGGGACCTGCAACAGCAAATTGCAAAGGAAGCGAACCAGCCCGGGTTCAACCTGTATAATTTTGTGAACAGGTATTTAGGGTGAATGGTTGATTAGTTTCATTGAGTGAATGATTACAACTAATAACTTAATCAACCACTCACCTAATCAACCTTTAACTAAGCATTCATTATCTCTTCAATCTCATCAGCCTCAAGTGGTATATCAGCCATCAGATCAATATTACCATCTTTGGTGATCAGTATATTATTCTCCAGCCTTATGCCCAAACCCTCCTGCGGAATATAAATCCCCGGCTCACAGGTTAATATATTACCCGCCTCAAAAGGTTTGTACCTGCTGGCAAAATCATGCACATCCAAACCCAAATGATGTGATGTGCCGTGCATAAAGTATTTTTTATAGGCAGGCATTTTAGGATCCTGCTTTGCAACATCGTGTTTATCCAGTAAGCCAAGGCCAATAAGCTCGCCGGTCATTATTTTTCCAACCTCATCATGGTAATCATTCCATACGGCTCCGGCTACAATAAGTTTGGTTGCAGCGCGCATCACTCTTAAAACGGCATCATAAACATCGCGCTGGCGTTTTGTAAAACGGCCATTTACAGGTATGGAGCGACTCATATCGGCATTGTAGTTGGCGTATTCGGCACCAAAGTCAAACAATATCACATCTCCGTCATTACAAACCTGGTTATTATCAATATAATGCAGCACTATAGCATTTTTACCTGATGCTATTATGGGGCTATAGGCATGCCCGGTAGCACGCTGTTTTATAAACTCATGTATTATTTCAGCCTCTATTTCATACTCGGCAACACCGGGTTTCACAAATTTAAGTACGCGTATAAAAGCGTCTCTTGTTATAGCGCAGGCTTTTTTGGTAAGCTCAACCTCTATGTCAGACTTTACAGCCCTCAGTTCACGCATTATAGGTGCCGAACGTTCATAATGATGTAGCGGGTATTTTATACGCAGGTCCTGAAGAAAGCGCAGGTCACGATAGGGCACCTCAAAGCTAAAGCGGTCGTTCTCATTCGCGTTTATATATATGTGCGTTGCATAATTAATAATGCTATGCAATATGGCATCAAATTCACTCAGCCAAAATACACTCTCAATACCCGAAACCCGTTTGGCTTCCTCTTTTGTGTACTTGTGTCCCTCCCAAACTGCAATGTGTTCGTTAGTTTGTCTTAAAAAAAGTACTTCTTTGTATAGTAGATTAGGACAATCAGGAAATAAAATTAAAATACTTTGTTCCTGATCAATACCTGTTAAATAAAAAAAATCCGCATTCTGCTTAAATGTAAAGGTTTGGTCGCCACTCCTTGGAAATTCATCATTTGAGTTGAAAATAGCTATAGAATTTAATTTTATTCGCGAAACGAAATTTTTTCTATTATTTGTAAATAAGAACTCATTTACAGCGGGATATTTCATTATTAATGCGTTTATATATTTTATTTAAACAATTTTTTTAGTTTATTTGTATAAGTATTACAAGTTTTGGAACAAAATTTGGTATTGGTTTCAAACATAATTACTAATTTTGAAAAAAATCACAATTAAAATCGTTTAATCTTAAAACTATGAATTATTCTACATTAAAGAAAACAGTCGCATTGTCAGTTGTTTCCTTGATGGCTCTGGGTGCAGCTAAAGCTCAGACATCAACTGATTCTACCAAGACGGTGTCTTCTGCAACCTCATCTGCCAAGGTATTTGGTGGATTAGGCCAGTACAACCACATTAGCATCGGTATAAACGCCGGTATGTTATCGGGTCAAACTCCTCTTGGTAACAACGTTACTACTCACTTCACTCCTGAATTAGGTTATGGAGTATCAATCAGAGATGCATTCTCTCATTTCTTCAGCTTATCATTAGATTACTTAGGTGGTACAGTTAAAGGTAATAATGATGGATATCAGTACGGACCATCTAAATTTGGCGGTATTGATTACAAAACCAAAACAAACGCTGTTAGCTTAAATGCTATTGTCAATTTCGGTAGCGTTTCTTTCTTACACCGTGCAAATGCAGTTAACTTTTATGGTGATGCTGGTTACGGTTTAGATTTCTACAAACCTAAATTTGATTTAGCTGGTGGTACTGAAGGCGCTTTTGCTAATGTATATAGCAATACTGTTAAAGAAGTTGTTGTACCGGTAGGCGTAGGTGTTAAATTTAAATTATCTGACGCGTTAGCTTTAAACTTTGGTTACAAAGTTAACTTCATCGGTGGTTACAATTTCGCAGGTTACCATTCTTACCCAACTCAAAACCGTTATTCATATAGCTATGGTGGTTTAGAGTATACTTTCGGTTCAAGTGCAAAGAAAAATATCGATTGGGTGAACCCAATTGCTATGATGTATGACGAACTGTATGACGCAGCTTTACGTCAGGAAGTTGAAGCTTTAAAAGGTCGTGTTACCAATGTTGAAACTGCGGTTGCTGATCTTAAGAAAGATTCTGACGGTGACGGTGTTTCTGATCAATTCGACAAATGCCCTAACACACCTGCTGGCAGCGTAGTTGACGGTTCTGGTTGCGTTATCGTATTCCCTAAAGATACTACTAAGAAAGATTCTGTTAAAGCAGCTCCTTATTCTAACATCCAGTTTGAATTTGATAGCTCTGTATTAAGAACTTCTTCTTACCCAGTATTAGATGCTACTTCAGCTGACTTAAGGGCTACTGGTAAAACACTTACAGTTGCTGGTTACGCTTCATCAGAAGGTACTGCTGCTCACAACATGCGTTTATCTAAAGACCGTGCTAACTCAGTAAAAACTTACTTAGTTAACTCAGGTGTTGATGCTAAACACTTAAAAATTAAAGCTTTCGGTGAAACTCACCCAATAGCTGACAACTCAACAGAAGAAGGCCGCGTTGCTAACCGTCGTGTTGAATTCCACCAATAATTATTAGATAAAATAATATATTGAAAAAAGGCCCCGATATCGGGGCCTTTTTTGTTTCCCATATTTTCCAAATGAAAAGCTTTGGTATTCTGCTTTAAGCTTTAGTGTTTCTGCTTATATTTGTACTATGTACTTCTTCAGAAAAAAGGATCCTAACAGGCCCACCAGTTTCAACCTTAAAGTAATGCATGTTATTAATGCTATTGCAATAACTGTGTTCCTGTTGGGTATTATCTGGAAACTGATAGATTGGTTCATACTTAAAAGACATTGATCACCTAAAAATTACTGTGATCTGCTACGCTAAAAAACACTTATTTTAATGAAAACAGTTATCAATACCGTTAACGCCCCTGCGCCAATCGGTCCTTACAGCCAGGCTATTGAAGCCGGCAATTTTATATTTTTTTCAGGCCAGGTTGCCATTAACCCGGTAACCAATGATCTTGTGCTTGATGATATTAAAACCGAAACCACCCAGGTAATGGAAAACATTAAAGCGCTTTTAACAGAGGCCGGTGTTGGCTTCGGCAATATTGTAAAAACTACCATCTTTTTAAAAGACATGCAAACCTTTGCCCAGGTTAATGAAGTGTATGGTTCTTACTTTACCGACAAGTTCCCTGCACGCGAAACTGTGGCTGTTGCCGGTTTGCCTAAGAATGTTAATGTGGAGATATCAGTTACTGCTATTAAAGGTTAATACTTAAATATCCTTATTATTTGAGCCCTTTTCAAACCCCGATCGAGTACTTAAAAGGCATGGGCCTTAGTCGTGCCGATGTTTTGAAAAAGGAGTTGCAGATAGCCACTTTCGAGGATCTTTTACGCCATTTTCCGTATAAGTATATCGACAGGACCCGCTTTTATAAGATCCGGGAGATTGAACCTGAACTGCCCCATGTACAAGTAATAGCGCGCCTAACGCATAAAGAGCTGCTGGGCGAGAAGCATACCAAACGCCTCATCTTCCAGGCGCAGGATGATACCGGGGTGATGGAACTAGCATGGTTCCAGGGTATACGCTGGGTCGAAAAGGCGCTGATCCCGGGCAAGGCGTACATTATATTTGGTAAGCCAACCTTTTTTAACGGCAAGGTGCAGATGGCACATCCCGAGATAGAGCCATATTCAGCAGAAGTACTGCAGAGAAAAGGTAATTTAACGCTGCAGCCCGCCTATAGCTCAACAGAAAAGTTAAAGCCGTTTTCGCTGGATAGCAAGGGCATCCAAAAGCTGGTAGCCACGCTGCTTGAACAATACGCCAAGGACATTCACGAAAACCTGCCCTTATATATCATCAACAGGTTTAAACTGGTATCAAGAGTTGAGGCGTACCGCAATATTCATTTCCCGGAGGATGCCGCCGCGCTTAATGAAGCAAGGCACCGGCTTAAGTTTGAAGAGCTGTTCCTTTTACAGCTTAAACTATTAAAAACCAAGTTACACCGCACCAATAAATTCAAGGGTAATATATTTGGCACGGTAGGTAATTACTTTAATGAGTTCTATCACCATAAATTACCTTTTGAACTAACTAACTCTCAAAAAAAGGTTTTAAAAGAGATACGGCAGGACACGCAGCGCGGCGTTCAGATGAACCGTTTATTGCAGGGCGATGTTGGTAGCGGAAAAACTGTTGTAGCGCTCATGAGCATGCTGATAGCTATTGACAACGGTTTCCAAACCTGTATTATGGCGCCGACTGAGATATTGGCGAATCAGCATTATCAAACTATAAAAAGTTTGGTGGGCGATGATTTTGTTGAGGTGGCCCTGTTAACCGGCTCAACCAAACCTAAAGCCCGAAAGATTTTGCATGAGCGCCTGGAAAGCGGCGACCTTAAAATACTGATAGGCACCCACGCGCTTATTGAGGATAAGGTACAATACAAAAACCTGGGCCTTGTGGTTATTGATGAGCAGCACCGCTTTGGTGTGGAGCAAAGGGCAAGGCTATGGCGAAAGAATAGCATCCCACCACATATCCTGGTGATGACGGCTACTCCCATCCCCCGCACATTAGCTATGACGCTTTATGGCGATCTGGATATTTCTATAATTGATGAATTACCGGCAGGTCGTAAACCTATCGAAACACACCATTTATATGAAAATCAGCGTTTGCGAATGTTCGGCTTTATGAAACAGGAAATTGCCAAAGGACGGCAGATCTATGTGGTATATCCGCTGATACAGGAAAGTGAAAAGCTCGACCTGAAGAACCTCGAGGATGGCGCTGCGGTAATGTCGCATGAATTTCCTGCACCCGATTACAACATCAGCATAGTACACGGCAAACTAAAGCCGCATGAAAAAGATTATGAGATGCAGCGCTTTATTAAGCACGAAACGCAGATAATGGTTGCAACCACGGTAATTGAGGTAGGTGTTAACATACCCAATGCCTCGGTAATGATTATTGAAAATGCGGAGCGCTTTGGCTTATCGCAATTACACCAGCTGCGCGGGCGCGTGGGGCGCGGTGCCGAGCAATCCTATTGTATACTCATGAGCAGCCATAAGTTGAGTGCCGATGGCAGAAAAAGGCTCAGTACCATGGTTAAAACCAACAACGGTTTCGAAATAGCCGAAATAGACCTGGAACTACGCGGCCCAGGTAACATTGAGGGTACCCAGCAAAGTGGTGTGCTCGATCTTAAGATAGCTAACATTGTTACCGACCAGCAACTACTAATACAGATCCGCCAGTGTGTTGAAGGCATTTTTGAGGCCGATCCGCAATTGGCGCTGCCTGAAAACCAGATCCTGCACCACTCCTTACAATCAAAAGACCAAGGCTTAAGCTGGGATAAAATATCCTGATCATACTGCTTTTTACTACACAATATTATATTTGTAATAAACGCATTCGTATGAAATTAAAATTTACCTTACTATTCGCTTTTATTTTCTCAACCGCATTGCTCAAAGCACAGGACTCACTTATGCTGCGCAAAATATATGATGAGGAACTGGTTAATGGCAAATGCTATGCTAATCTGCATTATTTATGTAAGAATATTGGCCCGCGTTTAAGTGGTTCACCAAATGCACAGAAAGCGATTGAATGGGGTAAAAAACTAATGGAAAGCTATGGTTTCGACCGTGTTTTTCTGCAGCCGGTAATGGTGCCTCATTGGGTACGGGGTGATAAAGAGAATGGGGTGATAATTATTGGCAATAACCACATACCTGTTGCCATTGCAGCATTGGGCATGTCGGTAGCTACCCCGGCAAATGGCATTACTGCCGATGTTATTGAGGTGCATAGCTTAAAGGAACTGGATACACTTGGCGTTGCAGCTATAAAAGGTAAAATAGTTTTCTTTAACCGCCCGTTTGATCCTCGCTTTATTGAAACATTGCGAGCCTACGGCACAGCCGGCGACCAGCGTTTTGCAGGCCCGGAAGCGGCAGCAAAATATGGCGCAATAGGCGTAATTGTCCGTTCCCTGACCGAGAGCATCGACAATTATCCGCACACCGGTGCTACATCTTATGATAAAGCGGGCATTAACATTCCGGCGGCAGCCATATCAACTATCGCAGCAAACCAGTTGAGTGAGCTGCTAAAGCAAAAAAATACAGCACCTGTACAATTTTACTTAAAAATGAGTTGTAAGCTCTTGCCTGATACTCTTTCGTACAACGTTGTTGGCGAATTAACCGGGACCGAGAATCCTAACAAATTTATTACTGTTGGCGGTCACCTGGATTCATGGGACCTGGCTGAAGGTGCGCATGATGATGGCACGGGTATCATGCAGTCGGTTGAGGCGGTGCGTTTGCTTAAAGTGCTGGGCTATCAGCCAAAAAATTCCATCAGGGCAGTATTTTTTATCAACGAGGAAAATGGCGACAAAGGCGGTGAAAAATATGCTGAATTAGCGGCCAAAAACAAGGAAGAACATATTGCCGCCATTGAATCGGACCTGGGCGGTTTTACACCCCGTGGATTCGGTTTCAGCGGTGCATCACCCGCATTTGTGCAGAACATCAACCTGAAATGGAAAAAACTTCTTGAACCTTATGGTGCCGATCGACTTACTGCCGGCGGTGGCGGAAGCGACATAGAGCCGCTGAAAGCAAAAGCCCCGGGAGTTGTATTGATAGGTTACCTGCCAGATTCGCAGCGTTACTTTGATGTGCACCATAGTGCCAACGATGTTTTTGAGAATGTAAACAAGCGCGAGCTGGAACTCGGCGCGGCTGCAATTGCCTCTTTAATGTATCTTATAGACCAGCATGGCTTAAATTAATATGGGTGTAACTCAAACCTTACCGTAATTTTACATAAAAAACCGCCGCATAATCTTAAATTTGCGGCACATCACAAAAAACATTAAGTGCCAGACGAAGGACATAGTCAACCCCAAAAAAAAGATTCTTTTGCAGCATTGCGATTCAAAGATTTCCGCGCCTACATCGGGATGCGGTTTTTCTTCACCTTTGCTTATCAAATGCAAACCGTTGTTATCGGTTTTTACATTTATCAGTTAACTCATAGTACCTTTAAGCTCGGCATGCTTGGCCTTTGCGAAGCTATACCCGCGGTTGGTATTGCCCTATATGGCGGATATATAGCCGATAAATCCGAAAAGCGAAAAATGCTGTTGCTTATTTACACAGGCGTATTTTTATCGTCGCTGGTAATGGGCACAGTTACATTAACCAGCATGCGCCCATACATCCACGCCGACTGGATTGTGCCTATAATTTATGTAATGATATTTTGTAACGGCGTTGCCCGCGCGTTTTATGGCCCGGCAACATTTACCGTTTACGCGCATAGCATACCCAAGGAGCTTTACCCTAACGGCAGTACCTGGAGCAGCTCAAGCTGGCAGATAGCATCTATATTGGGGCCTGCCACCGGTGGTTTAATATATGGCTTTGCCAATAAATTTATACCTGGCGTAAGCGGCATAACAGCCACTTTCGCTGTTATACTCTTCCTGATATTGGTATCATTAGTATTGGTATACTTCCTGAAAAAATATCCGCCTGTTTTTAAACCGAAGGAAAACATCTGGAAGAGCCTTGCAGAAGGTATACACTTTGTTTTTAAAAACAAGATGATGCTCGGCGCGATGAGCCTAGACCTATTCTCCGTATTTTTTGGCGGCGTAGTGGCATTGCTGCCGGTATTTGCCAATGAAATATTAAAAGTGGGGCCCGAAGGCTTAGGAATTATGCGCGCGGTAGGCTCTGCCGGGGCAGTTATTACTATGCTGGCCATGTCGCGTTTTTCTCCTATGGGTAAACCATGGCGCAACCTGCTGATAGCAGTTACAGGCTTCGGCGCATCAATAATTTGTTTCGGTTTGTCGAGAAATTTCTACCTGTCGCTGTTTTTCCTCTTTACCGAGGGTGCATTTGATAGCGTAAGTGTGATCATCCGCGGCACCATTATGCAGCTATTAACACCTGATGAGATGCGCGGCCGTGTATCAGCAGTAAACTCCATGTTCATCGGTTCATCCAATGAGCTTGGCGACTTTGAATCGGGCACAGCAGCAAGTATATTAGGAACAGTACCCGCTGTACTTTTTGGCGGCTGCGTTACCTTAACGGTAGTAACGGTTACTTACTTAAAAACAAAGAATCTGATACCGCTATCATTAGAAGATATTAACAGGAGAGATACGGCGATTTAAACTACATGCATTAAGGCAAAATAGGGTATCATACCGGCATTCGAGCCATTATGATGCCCTATTCTATGTAATAGTAAATTATTTCAATTTACTCAAAGCTTCCTTAATCCTCGGGATCATTTGCTGAATATCCTGCAAGGTACTTGCACCTACTGATGCCCTGAACCAGTTTACATCCTCACCTGTGCCGAATGCGGAGAATGGCACAAAGGCCACCTTAGCTTCTTTTATCAGGTAAAAGTTGATATCTGCTGATGTTTTTAGCACGGTTCCATCAGGTGTGGTTTTGCCGGCATAATCAACTTTAATAGTTAGGTAGATGGCACCCATTGGTTCGATAGAATCAACACTGAAGCCTTCAGCTTTTAATTGCTGGAAACCTTCGTGCAGGGTGTTTAAGCTGGCCTGGATGTTTGCTTTTATCTGGGTAAGGTAATTGTTAACATAAGTATCGTTGGTCAGGAATTTAGCCATAGCCACCTGCTCCGCCTTTGGCGACCATGCACCCATGTGGCCAACAATGGCTTTCATATTATCAATCACATTTGCCGGACCGAAGCCCCAGCCTACACGCACGCCTGTTGCTGCAAAGCATTTTGATGCGCCATCAATAAATATGGTGTAATCTTTTAATTCGGGGCGCAAGGTAACCGGGTCGTAATGTTTGTGCACCCCGAAGGTTAGTTGCGAGTAGATCTGATCGTATAATAGATATAATGGTTTTTCGCCTGCTGCACGTGTTTTATTTTCGGCGATTACCAGGTCGCAGATCTCTTCCAAATCCTTTTTGTTGAACATGGTGCCCGTTGGGTTCAAAGGTGAGCACAATGCCAGTAAAGCAGCGCCTTTAATATGCGGGCGGATCTCATCTGCCGTAGGCATAAAATTGTTTTCGGCACGGGTTTCAATCATTATAGCATTGGCGCTGGTTAGGTCGCTGTAATGGTTGTTATTCCACGATGGTGTTGGGAAAACAACGGTATCACCGGGATCGACAACTGCTAAAAATGTAGAATAGATCAATGGCCTTGAACCGCCTGAGATCAGGATCTGGTTAGGGGCATAATCCAAGGCATACCTGCTTTTCAGGAATGCCGACACGCTCTCGCGCAGGTTAAGCATACCATCAGCCGGCGGGTAGTTGGTTTGATTATCGTTATAAGCTTCAACTATGCCTTGCTTTAGCTCGGTAGGAATAGGATATATGTTCGAATCGAAATCGCCGATGGTTAAGTTGGCAATGTTTTGTCCTTGTCGTTTAAGTTCGTTTATTTCACCGGCTATTTTAATGATTTCGGAGCCGCGCAGATTTTTAGCTAATACGGAAACACTCATTGTATAAATTTTATATATAATGCAAAAGTGCAGATAGTTTTGAACTATCTGCACTTTAAATTTTAATTGTTAACTATTTAAGGTAGCCGGCCGCAGTTTGATGATGCGCACCCAGTGCATCAGTTTCATTACCGGGAAAACCGGGTCGAACTCAAACCAACGGGCTGCAAAGTTTGCATTGTTGGGGCGTTTGTGGTGATTATTCTGGAACAGTTCGCCCAGCATTAAAAAATCAAACGGTGTGGTGTTTTTTGATTTATCGTTATTATCAAAATTGGCATAACCATATTTATGACCGCACCAGTTTACAATAGCACCATGAATTGGGCCCATCATAAAGTGTATCGGCAATAATAAAAACATCCACCAATGGGTAGCAAATACTATATAAAAGGTAATGTATAAGCAACCGAATATGATGCGCGATATCATGGTTGAACCATAATAATCAACCAAATGCCACTCAGGGTAATTGCCTTTAAATTCAGCATCAGGTTCTTTTAGTCTTTTTTCATATAGCCTGAAACTTTGCACGGTGTTCCACATCATCTGGAAAACATCAGTAAAGAAATATGGTGAATGCGGATCCTTAGCGGTATCACTATAAGCATGGTGCTCACGGTGCATAATAGCATATGCACGCGGGTTTAAAAATGATGATCCCTGGAAAATAAAAGTCATCAGGTGAAATGTACGCTCGGTAAATTTACTTGTGGTGAACATTTTATGAGAAGCGTACCTGTGTAAGTAAAACGTCTGAAAAAATAGGGAGAGGAACCAGTGAGCTAAAAAGAAAATTAATATGTACACGTAATTGGGTATTGATAGAAAATGAATTGTATTATTTTGCAAAGATACGATTAAAACCTTAAAAAGGATTTTGAAAGCGGATATTTAATCCGTATCTTATACGTTTGAACTGCATTTCATTAACGGATCAGCACCATTTATAGTATAAAAAATGCATCAGATCCAGCCCTGGCGTATGGCTTTGGCTATCAATTCGCCTGTATTGCTGAGGTTGTTTTTGTTCAGCATATTTTTGCGGTGGGTATCAACGGTTTGCTTGCTAATGTTTAATATAGCGCCTATTTCCTTACTTGCTTTTCCCTCAACCAACAGCCGCAGTACCTGTTTTTCGCGCTGGGTGAGTGTTTCCTGGCTATCAATAAACATGCTTTTTACGTCAACATCAAGGTAGGATGGTTCACCCTCCATGCCGATATAGGATAATACCGGTTTGCCGTCGGGTTTTAGGTGTGTAATATCGGTAAGTACGCCCAGTGAACGGGCCACTGTGCCATTATCCTCAAACTGTATGGTAAGCGCCTGGTGCATTACCCGTATATAATCGCCATTCTTCTTTTTTATCCGATAATCACTTCTTACTTTGTACTTTATTATTTTATCGGGCGGCATCTGTGGTAAAAACTGCGCGGTATAACTTTCAAAGCTTAAAAAGTATGGCCTGTCGTCGGGATGTATAATATCTAAATAAAAATCTATTGTAAAATCTGATGGCATATGTCCCAATACAGTTTCAACGCCATCACTTATCAGTTCAAATTCCCTGTCTTTAAAATTAAATATATAATAGAAGTAATTGCCTACCTGGAAAAAAGTAAGTATTTTTTTATAAAGTTCAAGCTCAACTTGTGGAAATTCTGCTATGTTCTCAGTGGCTACACTCTTCCATACCTTGTTGATTTCATCAGCAAACAGTTTCAGTTTCATATATATACGTAATAGGGCAAGGCTGTTCTAAAAGTAATAAAAATACACGAGAATACCTATAAATAGGTATTTCTTTAATGCTAAAACTAAACTATCATTGGGCGTATTATTCTACCTAAACCTTAACATGGCAAAAGCCGTCCGCAATGGGCGGCTTTACTAATTATAGTATAACCAATATTAAGACTAACCATCACGCAAATATTTGATTTTATCATGACCGTTAGTGATCCCTGCCTGCTGTTGCGCAAGTAAAGTTTTCAGACCTGCCGATAAACCATTGCCGTTATTTAATACTTTAACTGATTTTTCGATAGTTTCCATAATAGATAGATTTATCTTTTTAAGATATATGCAACTATCCTGCCAGTATTAAGAATAAAATGGAAGAAATGATCGATGTTTGAACGCGGTTCGTTGACTCATCCCGACTTCGCTCCGCTAGTCGGCCTTCTCTTCATTGCGTGGAAAGAGAGAATATAGATTATGATTTATTTAATGGAATAATCAAGCAGGATTCTGACAGTTGTAAAATCAACGCCTGTTGCATCTTCCTCAATAATCCCTACGCCTTTGGCTATGAAATAATCGAAGGTAATACCTGTAGTAAAGCCGGTGCCGGTGTCCTGTTGAAGATAAAATTTGGTGTGGATAACATTGGTAAAAGTTTTACCGTTTACGGTTCTGCTTATATTCTTTTCAACTATCTGGCCTGCAATGCGGGAAGGAATTCCGCTTAATGTTCCGCTGCCATTAACCTTTGCAATCCATGTACCGTTTACTGCTGTAGTATCGTTCAGATAATAAGTTTCTAATGTATCACTTCCACTCTTTCCCAATGTGGTGTAAATATGTCCGCTATTTGAAAAATAGCCTGACTCTGTCGGAAATACCTGCGATTGGTAAACTGTGCTTACCTGATAATACGTTCTGTTATTAATTACAGTTGAAAGGCCGGTCATGGTAGTGGTGCTGGTATCTAAATCACCGCTGGCATTCTCCTGGTATGTCCAATAGGAGCCTTTGGTTACGGGCTGGTAGGTGTTTGCAGTAGCAAAAAAATTAGCGTAATCGGGTTTATCCAATTTGCAGCCAGCCATTAGCAGCAGTATAGCGGCGTAAAAGTATAACCGATGTTTGATAATGGCCTTCATTGTGGTAACTGTTACCGTATTTTATCAAAATATATTAATTTTTACTAAAATGCAGCTGTATTCAAAAGGGTAGATATGTTATAGAGCCGCTATTGTCGTTTTTACGATTGCGACTTACTCAAAGTTTCAATTAAAATAATTTTTTAGCTGATTTACTTTTAAAACAGCAAAAAATTAAAAGTGTTTTAAAAAAGATTGTAAAAAAACTGAGGATTTTTTATTGAATTATTAACTATTAGTAAAACTTTGAGTTGCTTAAAAAGGACGTGTTTTACGATTTACTTGTGTGTATTGGTAATTTGGTGCAGCAGTGTGTTTTAAAGGTTTTGATTTAATGAATTGTAGTTAAATTTTTAATTTTTTACATTAAAAATTTGCTGGTTGAAAATGGATAAAAGTTGGTTGACTATAATTTTGCCGGATGATTAGTTTACGTAGATTTATAATATGAATGAGTTTGACAAAAATAATTACGAGTTGTGGAAGTGGGGGATATTTTACTACAACCCCAAAGACCCGAATATTATGGTTGAAAAGCGCAGCGGCTTAGGATGGACGTTCAACTTTGGGCATAATGTATCCTTTGTAGTGATGGGGATTATTCTGCTTACTATAATAGGTAGCGTGCTGGTGAGTGCCGGCATTTTGAAAGTTTAGACAAAAAGCCGGATTTTCTTCCCGCGCTTCGTTTGACTCACCCCGACTTCGCTAAGCCGCTTGTCGGCCCTCTCTTCGCCTGCGGCGGAAAGAGGGCTGGAAGATATATTAGGTAACCCTAATCCAAAAAGTGATATAAAAAAACTACCTCGCCTACATAGGCTGGTTTCTTTTGGCCGTCTATCTCCATTTCAACGCCTATGGTGGCTTTGGTAACACCTCTTAAATTTACTATGGCTGCAAGCCTGGCTTTAAGGCGTACCTGGCTGTTTACTATTACCGGTTGTGAAAATCTTAGGCCTTCAATTCCGTAATTGATCTGCATTTTCAGGTTCTGCACATCAGCAATCTGGTGCCAAAAGTAGGGCAGCAGCGATACCATTAAATAACCGTGCGCTATGGTTGCCTTAAACGGGCTTTCAATGGCGGCGCGCTCAGGGTCGGTATGGATCCATTGATGATCAATTGTGGCATGGGCAAATTCGTTTATTTGTTCCTGGGTAACGGTGTGCCAGCCTGAAGTACCGAGCTCCTTACCTAGATAGGACTCAAATTCGCCGTAGTTTTTAATGATGATCATGTTAGTAGTATATAATAGTATGATGTAAAAGTAATAAAGTGCAGGGGATTGGCAAGAAAGGAGCAGGTTTTTATAGATTGGAAGCTACCGCAAGCGTGCTGTGGCTGTTGCACAACGAAGTTTTTGCCTCTCATAATTATTGGTATAGCTTATCATTTTTGATGCCCCGTATTTTATATGTAATGCATATCGGTTGTTATTTGAGACGTTAATAACCATAATATTTCATCCCAAAAGTGGTTTCCTCCGTATTTGATCAACTTTTTAAGATTATAAGCGATTCCAGCCATTATCATACATTTATTGGCCAGTTTTATCCCTATTGTATTTACTTTTCGCATCCCTAGGTATTCGATCAGATTGCCAATGACGGGTTCTACTGTGCTTTTTCTTATCGTCATCATTTGCTACCGTAGTTTGCATTCATACGTTGGTGCATTTCGTCAAACAAGGGGCGTTTCAAAGAATTGGTTAATGTTTTATAGGTTGATGTGCCAATACATTGGGTACGTACAGGGCAATTTTTACAGTCAGACCGTTTGCTCATGTAGGTTTTTGAAACGCCATGGTGGTTCTTGTAACCGATGAACTTTAAAGTATTTCCCTGATCGCATATGTAACGGTCATTTTCCGAATCATAGGTAAATCCTTCCCGCTCTTGTTTATAGGTTCCTGTATTAGGAATGTAGCCATTAATGCCTCTTGATATTAGGCTTTCCAACACCGATGAACTGCTGTAATTTGTATCGGCAATGATTTCTTCAGCCGCTAAACCATACTCTTTTAGGTTATTATCAATTGTATCAAGTACTGAATCAAGGCATTGACAATCTTTCTTATCGGCATGGTAAGCCCCAATACTTGTAATAATATAGCTGGAAGTATCGACGCTCAATTGGCTAAGATAATTAAGCCTTGTTATTTTGCCAGGCTTTACCGACATCCTTGCATCGGGATCAGTAGTACTGACCCGGTTAGCATTACTCCGCTTTTGGGGTGCCACACCCGGCTGGTCGGGATGCTGTGGACTATCATTATCTGATTTATCTTCTTTCAATTGGCTGGTAAATGCCAAAGCATCATCTAAAATAGCTTTTTCCTTAATGCTATCCATTGCTGCATTAGCCTTCACATAGACACTATCAATAGCCTGTCTTTTACCGGTTAACATACCTTTGTCGATGCACTGCTTTAGTACCTGCTTAAATAATTGATTAAATATATCTTCATCATAAAGCTGACGTGTACGGCTCAACGTAGAGTGCCATGGTAACTCTTCATCAACATCATAACCGATAAAATACAGAATATCCAGGCGCATAGAAGCCATATTAATAATTCGCCTGTCGCTTGGTTGATTTTCTAAATAGCCAACAAGTAATAGCTTAAAGAAAACAATCGGGTCAATACTTTTTTGCCCGTCTTTCCCGTAGTACTTTGCAGTAGCAACATATAAGAATTGCAGATCTAATATCTCTTTTAATTTCCTATATATATTATCCGCAGGAACACGGTCAGATAACTGGAAATTGGTGAAGAGTTTTTCCTGATAATGTTTCTTTCCTTGCATGACATTAAGATACTAAAAATCAATGTCTTGACATAATATTTATCAAATATTATTCGTTTGTTGTGCAACAGCCACGTCTCGCTTGTGTGTTTGAATGGACGTTTGTGGTAGCGAAGGGTAGCTTTCGATATAAAGTACCAGATTGAAGTAGTATGTTAATTGTATATATTTATCAAATATCTTTATCGCCGTTAAGGCTGATGCTTAAATAAAACTTAAACTTTAATAAATAAATGGATATCCGATATTTTATTGACCAGGCAAAATTAATGTTAGGCAAGGAGTATACCGATGAAACAATTATTTATGAATTAAAACAGGAGGGGGCTGAACCGAGTGGTATTGTAGGCCTTATAGAAATTGCAAAAAAAGAATTTATAGAAGAAAGAGCGGCGAAATATACCGTATTAAATAAGCGAAACTATTATATGTGGATGTCGCTTTCAATAGCTTCTTTGTTTATCTTTTTGTTTGTGATTCCGTTTTTTGATTTTGCAGTAGGCCATGTCTTTGCTTTATCGTTTTTAGGATCGGCATTATGCTGCTTATTTGCTTTTTATACAATTTCCCATCGTAAAACCTGGAACGAAAACTATGTAAGGAAAATAGGTAAGCCTAAAATACATTACCAGTTTTTGCCTGTTTTGGTGACACCCGGTGTGGTAATTTATTTTTTAATTTCTTTTGCATTTTCTACTGTACAGGATCATGTTTTGAAAGACACACAAGAAGCTACAATAGGGCAAATAGTTTCGGGCAGTTCACTTAAAATAAGAAACCTCAAAGGGGATGAAGCCGATATTTCGAGGTTGGTAGTTAAATTTAATACCAGGGAAGGTAAAACTTATATTGTTACCAAAGATGTTCCTTCATACCAGTTTGAGAAATTTTATAAAGGGCAAGAAATACATATGATCTATTCAAAAATAAATCCTAATAATGTTGACCTTTTGGCAGATGATAATAGTGTTCGGCAATTTGAGAATACAGAACAACGGGATATTACAATGCCCGACCTTTTACATTTGATAACAATTAAACAGTCTGATGTCATCAGCGAATTAAAAAAAATACATAATGGCTGGCAAAATGCCGGAAATGGCAACACGTGGATTAACGAAAGCCTGAAATCTATCATAACATTGCAGCAAAATAAACTAGCATTTGTTGCTAATGACAATAACCCCAATTATACTTTCCCGGATTATTTGAAACAGAATGGATTTAAATTAATGAATAAAGAAGATTCAACCGACGTTTTTCATACTGGTGAAAAGGTGTTCGAGAATAATAAATTTATAGTAAAGATCGGCATGAAAGTTGAAAATGAAGGTTCTGAAGACCATACAATTGTTACCGTAGCCCTAAAGTAAAATATAATTACCACAAGCGGGACGCTTGCTGTAGCGGGGAGAGGTTTATATTGAAGGTGTAGACTAATCTCGACATCTTGTCAATTCCATGCCTATTCCAAGTTTTGACTCACCCCGACATTGCTTCGCTCGTCGACCCTCTCTCCCGCAAGCGGCAAAGAGGGTGAGGCTCCTAAAATAGAAGTTTAAAAACCACCCACCACTTAACTTAATCAACCCAATAAACTAATTACAAAAACCATTTGTAAATAACACAAAAACAGCTATCTTTGCAGTCCCGAAAATGCGGGGTATAATAAACGTTTAATTAATTTAATTTAAAGCAAGTGAATACGTTAAGTTACAAAACTGTCTCAGCCAACAAAAAAACCGTCAACAAACAATGGGTTGTTATTGACGCACAAGGCGAGATTTTGGGGCGCTTGTCCACTAAGATCGCAATGATCATCAGAGGGAAAACCAAGCCGGATTTTACCCCAAACGTAGACTGTGGTGATAATGTAATAGTTATCAACGCAGACAAGGTAAAGTTGACCGGAAACAAATTCAGCGAAAAGCAGTATGTTTCTTACACTGGTTATCCAGGTGGTCAGCGTTTCATTTCTCCTAAGGAGTTAATGGCAAAACATCCAACACGCGTAATTGAAAAAGCCGTGCGTGGTATGTTACCTAAAAGTCGTTTGGGCAAGGCATTGTTTGGCAATTTGCATGTATATGCAGGCGCTGAGCACCCTCATGCAGCACAAAACCCAACTACCATTTAACTTTTATTTTTAAAGGAGAAAAAAAATGCCAACAACAACTAACACTTCGGGCAGAAGAAAAACAGCAGTTGCACGCATCTACCTAACAGATGGCAGCGGCGCAATTATCGTAAACGGTAAAGATTACAAAGAGTACTTCCCTACATTGCCATTACAATACATCGTTACTCAGAGCACTGAGGTTTCTGGTTCAACCGGAAAATTTGATGTAAAAGTAAATGTTGCAGGTGGTGGTGTAAAAGGACAGGCTGAGGCCGTTCGTTTAGCTATCGCGAAAGCAATTGTTGAACTTGATCCTGAAAAGAAACCTTCACTGCGCGCTAAAGGTATAATGACACGTGATGACCGTATGGTTGAGCGTAAAAAACCAGGACGCAAGAAAGCACGTAAGAGATTCCAATTCAGTAAACGCTAATCACAAGGAGACAACAAAATGGCAAGAACAACATACGACGAGTTACTGGACGCTGGTGTACACTTTGGTCACCTTACCCGCAAATGGGATCCGAAAATGTCACAGTACATTTTCATGGAGCGCAACGGTATCCATATTATCGACTTAAACAAAACCTTAACTAAGGTTGAAGAAGCTGCTGCAGCTATAAAACAAATTGTAAAATCAGGCCGTAAGGTATTATTCGTAGCTACAAAGAAACAAGCGAAAGATATCGTGGCTGAATATGCAAAAGGTGTAAACATGCCTTTCATAACCGAACGTTGGTTAGGTGGTATGTTAACTAACTTTGCTACTGTTCGCAAGTCAATCAAAAAGATGTCAAACATCGATAAATTGACTAAAGACGGTACTTACAGCAACCTTTCTAAAAAAGAAAGACTGATGATACAACGTGAGCGTATCAAATTAGAAACATTATTAGGTGGTATCGCGGATCTTAACCGTTTACCGGCTGCATTGTTCCTGATCGACGTTAAGAAAGAGCACATCGCGGTTTCAGAAGCATTAAAGTTAAACATCCCAACCTTTGCAATGGTTGATACCAACTCTGATCCTTCAAACATCGATTTCCCTATCCCAGCGAATGACGATGCTACCAAATCAATTTCATTGATCACCGGTATCATTATCAAAGCTATCGAAGAAGGTTTAGACGAGCGTAAACGCGAGAAAGAAGATGAAGCTGAAAAAGAAGCAGCAGCAGCGAAAGCTAAAGCTGATGCTCCTGAAGCAGTAACACCTGACAGAGGCGAAAGCGGAAAAAGAAGCCGCAAAACAACAGCAACTACTGCTGAAGTTGCCGAAGCTGCTGCCGAAACCGGTACTGAACCAGCTGAAACAGAATAATATTAGTTGAAGGTTGTAGGTTGTGTGTTGTAGGATTTCTTCTTATTACCATAACATACAACCTTTAACTTTGTTAAACACATATTAATGCTGTATGTTATAAAGGGTGTGCTGCCATAGGTATTACCTTTAACTCACAACTCATAACATACAACAATCACCAACAAAAAAAATTAAAAGAATGTCTACATTACAAATATCTGCAGCCGATGTGAACAAACTGCGCCAGCAAACTGGTGCCGGTATGATGGATTGCAAAAAAGCTTTAACCGAAACTAACGGTGACTTTGAAGCTGCTATTGATTTTTTACGTAAAAAAGGCGCTAAAGTAGCTGCCAGCCGTCAGGACAGGGAATCAAACGAAGGTGTTGTTATAGCACGTACTTCTGCAGATGGAAAACGCGGTGTAATTATTGAATTAAACTGCGAAACTGATTTCGTGGCTAAAAATGCTGAGTTTGTTGCTTTTGCTAACGCGATTGCTAACGTAGCAGTAGAAAACGCACCTGCTTCAATTGAAGAATTAGGTCAGTTACAAATTGAAGGTGTTTCAATAGCTGAAGCTATTGTTGACCGTACAGGTAAAATAGGTGAAAAAATAGGTGTATCTAAATATGAAGTTGTTGATGGCGAAAAAGTTATCGCTTACATACATGGTAACTTCCGTTTAGGTGTATTAGTTGCTTTAAGCGCTAACGTTGCCGGTGCTGATGAAGCAGGTAAAGACGTTGCTATGCAAATTGCAGCTATGAACCCAGTTGCTTTAGATAAAGACGGTGTTGACTCTACAACTATCGAGCGTGAGCTTGAGATTGCTAAAGAGCAGATTCGCGCTGAAGGCAAACCAGAAGATATGGTTGAAAAGATCGCTGCTGGTAAGCTTAACAAATTCTACAAAGATTCAACTTTACTAAACCAGGAGTTTGTAAAGGACCCATCTAAAAACGTTGCTCAGTTTTTGAGCACTGTTGAAAAAGGTTTAACAGTTACCGCGTTTAAGCGGGTAGCTTTAGGAGCTTAATTTTATTATCCCCCTCGTTTTTAACGAGGGGGATTTTTTTTGCAATATTGTTTTCTCCTATTGTCATTGCGAGGAGGAACGACGAAGCAACCTCGTCGCATTCAATATGCAAGCGACACATCTCGTATCTTGAATAACTCTGAGACGCAAAATATTGCGTCTCTACAATAAAAGGATTGATATGATAACAGCCTACCATAACCTCCAGCTTATTTCTGATGGCTCCATAGCCCGGAGCAAAGCCGTTTTAGTTGACGGTACCCAGATCGTAAATATTATTGATGAAACTGCCATCCCGCAGGATGCAAACAAAATTGATCTTAGTGGTGCTTTCCTGGCGCCGGGATTGATAGACCTGCAAATTTATGGCAGTGGCGGCAAGCTATTCGCCGGTACACCCGAAGTTGCTGCTTTGGAGCGGATGGAAGATGATCTGCTGAGCCAGGGAACAATCGGCTTTTTTGCTACTATCGGCACTAATAACGATGATATTGTTGAAAAAGGTATTGAGACCGCCAAAACTTATCGCGCAACCTGTAAAGGCAACTTTTTAGGTGTGCATTTGGAAGGTCCGTTCCTGAACCCAATCAAGAAAGGTGCTCATCCCGAAAAGTTCATCAAAAAAGCCACGCTTGAACTGGTACAGAAATGGATTGAGCAGGCAGATGGCGTAATCACTATGATGACCATTGCGCCCGAACTACAGGATGCAGAAGTTGTTGATTATTTAAATGATCATGGGGTGATCTTATCATCCGGCCATAGTAATGCTACTTATCAGCAAGGAAAAACTTTTTTGAATAACCCAATAAAGGCGGTAACGCATTTATTTAATGCCATGCCGCAGATGCATCATCGCGAGCCTGGCTATATCCCTGCCATTTTTGAAGAAAGACCATACACCAGCGTAGTCGCCGATGGCGTGCACGTTGATTTTGCCATGATCCGTTTAGCAAAGCGCGAACTGGGCGATAAGTTATTTCTAATCACTGACGCCGTTACCGCTGCAACTGAAGGTACTTATCAGCACAGGTTTGAAAAAGACCGCTATGTAATGCCTGACGGGACTTTATCGGGCTCATGCCTTACCATGTTAAAGGCCGTACAAAATTGTGTGGAGCATGTAGGTATTAATTTGGCCGAAGCTATAAACATGGCTTCATTATATCCTGCACAACTTGCTTCTTTAACCAAAAAGGGGAAAATCGAAGCGGGTTATGATGCGGATATGATTGTTTTCGACGAGAACTTTGAGGTGCAGGGCACCGTATTCAAAGGCGATTATTTAACAAAATAGACATAAAATTTTAACACTGATTTTTATTATATACTTTTGACAAACAACTACCTCATGAAATATAAAAGAATCCTCCTAAAGCTGAGCGGCGAATCCCTGATGGGCGAAAGACAATACGGTATCGATAATAATCAGGTATTGCAGTACGCACAAGACATTAAAAATGTGCATGACGAAGGCCTGGAAATTGCAATTGTTGTTGGTGGAGGAAATATCTTTAGAGGCCTAAGCGCCGAAAAATCAGGTATGGAGCGCGCCCAGGCCGACTATATGGGTATGCTGGCAACAGTAATTAACTGTATGGCCATGCAAAATGCATTGGAAAGCATCGGTGTTGAAACCCGCCTGCAGTCAGCCATAAAGATGGAGCAGATCTGCGAGCCGTACATCCGCCGCAGGGCAATGCACCACTTACAAGAAAATAAGATCGTTATTTTCGGTGCTGGAACCGGTAACCCATATTTTACTACCGATACTGCCGCATCTCTTCGCGCTATTGAAATTAAGGCCGATGTGGTTTTAAAAGGTACCCGCGTTGACGGCATCTACACCGCCGACCCTGAGAAGGACCCAACAGCAACCCGTTACGACGAGATTACTTTCCAGGAAGTATACGACAAAGGCCTTAACGTAATGGACATGACAGCCATCACCCTTTGCCAGGAAAATAAACTCCCAATCATCGTTTTCGATATGAACAAACCAGGTAATTTCATGAAAATTGCCAAAGGTGAAGCTATCGGAACGTTGGTTAAATAAAGAGCGCATTCCTTCTCCACGCGTCATACTGGGAACTGCGGATAAACTATTAGATTTTTCAAAGTGCCTATTAATGGGTAGGAATTTAGTTAAGGTAGAAATGATACTTTTTACTATTTTTGTCCAAAATATTAAACGATGAGCGAACTCGTTAAAAAACAGGTAACTGATGCAAAGGCTTTAATGGACAAAGCTATTGACCATTGCGAAAGCGAATTACAGAAAATACGTGCAGGTAAAGCAAACCCTGCTATGTTGGATGATATTATGGTTGATTACTACGGTAGTCCAACCCCGTTGAGTCAGGTAGGTAATGTAAACTCGCCCGATGCCCGTACCCTTGTGGTGCAGCCATGGGAAAAATCATTATTGGTGCCGATAGAGAAAGCTATTAAAGAAGCTAACTTAGGTTTAAACCCACAGAACGACGGTGTTATTATCCGTATTAACGTACCGCCGCTTACTGAAGAGCGTCGCCGCGATTTAGTTAAAAAAGTTAAGGCTGAGGCTGAAACCGGTAAAATTGCGATCCGCAATATCCGTAAAGATGCCAATGAAAAAATAAGGAAACTGAAAACCGAAGGCGTATCAGAAGATGAAATGAAAACCGGCGAAGGTGAGATCCAAAAGCTTACTGATGCCTATATCATCAAGGTTGATCACCATTCTGAAGCTAAGGAAAAAGACGTGATGACGGTGTAAATACCAACCTAATGTCAAATTAAAGGGAATGAGCTTGTTAGCCATTCCCTTTTTTTATTTTTGCAGAAATCAAAAATTTTAATGAAAATACTCCTATCATATCTTAAAGAATATCGTGGTATTATTGTTTTTGCCCTCTTCCTGGCGGCAATGAACATCGGCTTTTCGCTTATAGACCCCTATATTTCGGGCCGTATATTGGATAAGGTTATCAACCAAAGTGATAAACTGGCCTTTAGTGTTTACCTGGCGGGTACATTAAAGCTGGTAGGTATGGCTATTGGTGTTGCCATGGTATCGCGTATAGCAAAAAACTTCCAGGATTATTATACCAATATCATCACACAAAAAGTTGGTGCCAAAATGTATGCCGATGGTTTAAAGCATTCGCTTGAACTGCCCTACCAGGTTTTTGAAGATCAGCGCAGCGGCGAAACACTGGGCATATTGCAAAAGGTACGTTTGGATAGCGAGGCATTTATTACCGCCTTTATCGGTATATTATTCGTGAGCCTTACCGGGATGACCTTTGTTATTATTTACTCTCTATCCATAAGCTATAAGGTAACGTTAGTGTATCTGGCAGCTATTCCTATTATCACTTTTGTAAGTACTTCGCTAAGCCGCAGGATCAAGAAAGTACAAAGGAGCATCCTGTCTGAAACTACGGCGCTGGCCGGATCTACAACCGAATCATTAAGGAACATCGAGCTGGTAAAAAGTTTGGGTCTGGTTAAGCAAGAGATAGGCCGTTTAAATAATACTACCTATAAGATCCTCGGCCTTGAGCTTAAAAAGGTGAAATATGTGCGCAGCATGAGCTTTGTACAAGGCACCACCGTTAACTTTATACGCAGCGTGATGATGGTGGTATTACTGTTGCTGATATACGACCATACCATAACAGCGGGACAATATTTAAGCTTATTATTCTACTCATTCTTCCTATTCAATCCATTACAGGAGCTTGGAAACGTGATCGTTTCATGGCGCGAAGCCGAGGTTTCACTGGCTAATTTTGACCGTATAACCAGTACGCCAATCGACAAGAAACCAGAGAAACCTGTGCTGTTGGAAAAAGTAAATACGCTAACTTTTGATAACGTGAGCTTTAAACACCTCACCGCAAACCGCAACGCGCTTAACCATATTGATTTTGAGGCTAATAATAGTGAAACGATAGCATTTGTTGGCCCATCGGGATCAGGTAAAACCACACTGGTAAAATTGCTGGTAGGCTTATATCAGCCATTAGAAGGCGATATTTTATACAATAATGTATTAAGTAAGGATATAGACCTTGATCAATTACGCGAAAAGATTGGCTTTGTAACTCAGGATACCCAATTATTTTCGGGAACTATCCGCGAGAATTTATTGTTCGTGCGCCCTGAGGCTACTGACGAGGAATGTATGGATGCCTTACAAAGAGCCGCTTGCAGAACATTACTGGCCAGGGCCGATAAAGGTTTGGATACCGTTATTGGCGAAGGCGGTGTAAAGGTTTCAGGTGGTGAAAAACAACGTTTATCCATAGCGCGTGCTTTGTTACGCAGACCTGATATTTTGGTGTTTGATGAAGCAACATCTTCACTGGACTCATTAACGGAAGAAGAGATTACCGAAACTATAAAGGACGTATCTGTATCAGGCGGCCACATCACCATACTTATCGCTCACCGTTTATCAACCATTATGCATGCCGACAGGGTATATGTGCTGGAAAAAGGCCATATCATTGAATCAGGCAAGCACGCTGATCTGCTCGCACAAAAAGGCTTATACTACGCCATGTGGAGGCAACAGATTGGTGAGAAGTTAGAGGTTGAGGAAGCGTAAGAAATAATAATTTCAATAAAAATGGGGCATGTTGTCCGCTAACCAGCGGATCAGCATGCCCCATTTACCGGTTATACATCACAAGCAATTCGATTATTTAATCCTATTCGTAATTCCTCCATATCTTGCAATAACACTTTTAGAAAAGCCCTCATTATCAATGAGCTTTCTTTATATTTACTAAATAACTTCATCGGCTATGAAAAGAAGATATTTAGTAATAATATTACTACTAACCTGTTACACTATTTCCCACGCGCAAACTACAACTCAAAAATCAACTATCATTGATTCGGTATTTGTTTGTCCGCCCTGTGGCAGTTGTGATTACCAGACTTTTGATAAAGCCGGGAAATGCCCGATGTGCGGTATGACATTGATCAGTATGTCACTAAACGATTTCAAAAAACAGCTCAATTTAAAACCTGTTACCGTTTGTTTTTATATCCAGGATGGGGTTGAACTCCTTGATTTTGCCGGGCCGATGGAAGTTTTCACCACAGCAGGGTTTCACATAGTAACTGTATCAAAAACAAAAAGTGAGCTGCATACCAATGGCTTGTCATTTATCCCTCAATACAGCATAAAGGATGCCCCAAAGGCTGATGTATTGGTGGTATTTGGCGGCAGTTTTGCGGCAACAGTAGCAGATACAGCTGTGATCTCATGGATACGCGCGCAAAGGACAACAGCATCTTACTTCCTGTCCGTTTGTACAGGCGCCTATATTTTAGGCAAGGCCGGCATACTTGATAATATGACCGCTACCACCTATTTCTTACAGATTGATAACCTGCAAAAGGCGTTTCCCAACACAAAAGTATTAGCCAATACCCGTTTTGTTGATAATGGGAACATAATTACCACTGCAGGTATCTCAGCCGGGATTGATGGTGCACTTCACCTGGTTGAAAAGCTCCGTGGCCGTGATTATGCCAAAAGCATTGCCCAAACTATTGAATATGATAAATGGATACCTGAACAGGGATTGGTTTTGAATAAAGGGAATTAAGAAAATTGTTGTGTGTGTTGTAAGTTATAGGTAGGAAGGAGTTTACTTACAACCTTCAACTCACAACCTACAACACCATAATCACGCCGCCTTCATAATATACTTTACCAAACTTCTTTTAGCCACAGGCAGCAACGTTTGCTCCAGCGGGAAACTGATATCGCTTTGCACATAATACACCGCCGGGTTGGGCAGATGTTTGCGTTGATTAATCAAGTTTAGTTTGATAGCCTCAGGAGTGTTGGTGATGCTTTGCTCGTAAGTATCTACAAATTGGATATTGATGCCACGATACTGATCCTTTGTGTTCTCGAAAATGGTGAGATGATATTCATAGATCCAGTTGGTACGATCGTTGCCATTACGCAGCGAGAAATAGCCCTGGTAAGGCATCAGCGGCACTAAACCTATTGGGTTAATGTTCAGCCGGCTTTCAACAAAATCATATATCTCGCGGCCTGTTTGTATGGCCGGGTCCATTTTTAGCAAGGCGTAGGTAATGATATGCTCTATTTCCTGCATAGTGCTGTCATCCTCCACCATCTTTTTATAGGTCAGCTTTACAGCTTCAATATCAGCCTTGGTTAACCACTGCGGAAAAGCCTGCTGCAATATGGTTTTGTTCTGCTTAAAATCGAGCAGGTTGTTGTAGTGAAACACCAGATCGGTGAGGTTTGGATAGAGTTTACTTTTATCAAAGTGGCGGTTTATCTCCTGCAAATAATCCAAAAGGATGTACTTTTTATGCTCAAAGTCGAGCGAACCTTCTATAAACCAGTTTAAACCTAATGATTTCAATAGCGTAACCTCCTTTTCACTGCTTAAATTAAATAAAAAAAAGCAATTTTGCAATATGCCTTATGGAACCCTCTATTTGATCCCCGTACCTCTTGCCGAAAATGCATCGGCAAAATCATTTACCCCCTACCTTGTTGATACCATCAACAACATTAAGGAGTACATTGTGGAAAATGAAAAAACCGCCCGCAAGTTTCTGAAGGAAGCGGGTCTGAAAACCCCGCAAAGCGAACTGCTGATACATGATTACGGCAAATACAAACGCGATGATACCGCCGACTTTTTCAAAGGACTGCAAGCCGGTACCGATGTTGGCCTGATGAGTGAGGCCGGTTGCCCCGGCGTTGCTGATCCCGGATCGGAGATTGTGGAGAAAGCACACCGCATGGGTATAAAGGTTGTTCCATTAGTTGGGCCAAGCTCTATTTTACTGGCGATAATGGCTTCCGGGTTTAACGGGCAAAGCTTTACCTTTCATGGTTATTTGCCTATTGACAAGGTAGAGCGCAGCAAAAAGATAAAAGAACTGGAAGCTTTGGCGATAAAGAACAATCAAACTCAATTGTTTATTGAAACACCTTTCCGTAATAACCCAATGCTGGAGGAGATACTGAAAACTGCCAACCCCAAGACCCGCCTGTGCATAGCCTGCGACCTTACAGCAGAAACGGAGTTTGTACAAACCAAACCCATATCCGAGTGGCAGAAAAAAGTACCCGACCTGCATAAAAGGCCAACCATTTTCTTACTATTCCGTTGAGGATAAATGGTATTTACTACACAACATACCCATGTACTGATAGTAGGCGCCGGGCCCTCTGGCTTGATGATGGCCGCTCAATTGCTGCGGTATGGTGTGCAGCCAATTATCATTGATAGCAAGGCAGGCCCAACCAATCATTCAAAAGCATTAGCTGTACAGGCCCGGTCGCTGGAGATCTACCGGCAAATGGGTGTGGTTGATAAGGCTGTTAATAATGGAAAGAAGGCACAGGGTGCTATTTTTAATCACAATGGTGTAGAAGAGGCCACGCTATCGCTACATAATATAGGCGAAGGCTTAACACCCTTCCCCTACATACTCATGTATGAGCAAAGCAAAAATGAACGCCTGCTGCTTGATTACCTTACGCTGAATTGTTGCCCTGTATACTGGAACACCACCCTAACCTCGCTGCAACAAAATGCTGATGGCGCAACCGTTCAACTGCAAAACGCTGAGGGTGAATATACGCTCACCTGCGATTGGGTAGTCGGTGCCGATGGAGCGCATAGCAGTGTACGCAAGCAATTGCAGATCCCTTTTAAGGGCGATACTTACGCGCATTCCTTTTACCTGATCGATGCCAAACTGAATGCATCTTCACTAACCGAAGATCATTTAAATATGTTTCTTGGGGAAAAGAGCTTTACGGCATTCTTCCCCATGCCCGAGCAGGATAGCTGTCGTATCATAGGTAATTTACCCGAAGAGTTCGGCGAAAGGGAGGATGTACAAGTGGAAGAGATGCTGCCCTATCTGAATGCCATTACCAAAAGAACTATAACTCTAATGCAAACCAATTGGTTTACTACCTATAAGTTGCACCACCGCATGGCGGATAATTTCAGAGTGCAACGTTGTTTTCTGATTGGCGATGCGGCACATATCCACTCCCCGGTTGGCGGGCAGGGCATGAATACCGGTTTGCAGGATGCCTATAACCTGGCCTGGAAGCTGGCAGGTGTAGTAAACGGGCAGATAAAACCCACCATACTGGATAGCTATGCCGCCGAGCGTATGCCTGTTGCTAAAGAGCTGTTGAATACTACGGATGCGGCGTTCAATGTCATCATGTCGACCAAATGGTATGCTAAGCTGTTTAAGAAATGGCTGCTGTTCCGTATTTTAGGCTTTGCCTGGAAAAGCGGGAACATCAGGACCGCGTTTTTTAAACGTGTATCGCAGATCGATATCAATTATCGCGATAGCAACATTAACCTGCACCTGAGCAAAAGCACTAAAGTAAAGGCGGGCGATAGGCTGCCATATCTCAAACTTTTCGACGAAAAACAGCATGTAGAAACCGATCTGCATGAGTGGTGCAGCAAACCGGGCTTCACGCTTATTATTTTAGGCAAGTTTGATGAACTGTTCCTGTTCACCATGGCTAAATGGATCACCCAAAAATACGCGGGTAAGCTCAATTTCTTCTACCTGCCGCCCTCAGGTAAAAACCTGGAAGTTTTTGAAACATTTGAAGCCAACCCTCACCAGCAAAAAGCCATAATTGTGCGCCCCGATATGTATATTGGTTATATGAACGATGTGGCCGATATCGGGATGATGGATAGCTATTTGCAGAATGTAGCGGGGGTGAGTGGTTAGTAGTTGATGGTCCATGGCAAATCACCCGCCCGTAGCACCGCCCGTTCAAGCGTCCCACGCTTGAACGGGCGCACTTGTATACTAAAATTATTAGTATTTATCTTAAATTATCTGCACATTTGCACATCCGCATATCTGCACATCAACAAACATGGCTAAAACCAAGATCGCTTACTTTTGCCAAAGCTGTGGCTTTGAATCACCTAAATGGCTGGGCAAATGCCCGTCGTGCCAGCAATGGAATACCTTTGTAGAAGAAATTATTGAGAAAAGTAATGGCTCAGTACCTGACTGGAAAGCCACCTCATCAACCACACAGCAACGCGCCAACAAACCTGTTGAGATCCCGGATATAGTTTTCAGCGAGGAACAGCGCATGCTTACGCCCGATAAGGAATTTAACCGGGTGCTGGGTGGTGGCATTGTCGCGGGCTCATTGGTGTTGATAGGCGGTGAACCGGGCATTGGTAAATCAACCTTAATGCTGCAGTTGGCATTGAGTATGCCTAATCTAAAGATCCTTTATATCTCCGGCGAGGAAAGCGAAAAGCAGATAAAAATGAGAGCCGAAAGACTCGACCCATCGGAGAAGCAGGAACCACAAGCCACGAACCACGAACCCAAAATCAACTTTAATTCCGAAATCAAACATCCGAAATCCGAATTTGGCAAGGGCTGCTATATACTTACGGAAACATCAACCCAAAACATATTTAAGCAGATAGAACAACTGCAACCCGACCTGGTGGTGGTGGATTCTATCCAAACCTTGCACTCTTCGCATATCGAATCAACCCCAGGCAGTGTATCGCAGGTGCGGGAATGCACCGCCGAGCTATTGCGTTTTGCCAAGGAAAGCTCTACACCCGTATTCCTGATTGGCCATATTACCAAAGATGGTATGATTGCAGGGCCTAAAATACTGGAGCATATGGTTGATACCGTTTTGCAGTTTGAGGGCGACAGACATCATGTTTACCGCATTCTGCGGGCTGTTAAAAACCGCTTTGGTTCAGCATCAGAGCTGGGCATTTACGAGATGCTGGGCGAAGGCTTGCGTGAGGTATCAAACCCCTCAGAAATATTGTTATCACAACGTGATGAGCCGTTGAGCGGCATTACTATATCTGCCACACTGGAGGGCATGCGCCCTATGCTGATTGAGACGCAGGCATTGGTAAGTACATCGGCCTATGGCACACCGCAGCGCACCGCCACCGGCTTTGATACCCGCCGTATGAACATGCTGCTGGCTGTGCTCGAAAAGCGCTGCGGATTTAAACTGGGCGCCAAAGATGTATTCCTGAATATAACAGGTGGCATCCGGGTTGAGGACCCGGCTATCGACCTCGGTTTAGCTGCGGCTATCATCTCATCTCATGAAGATATCCCTATCCCTTTTAAAACATGTTTCGCCGGCGAGATAGGTCTCTCAGGCGAAATACGCGCAGTAAACCGTGTAGAACAACGCATTGCCGAAGCGCAGAAGCTAGGCTTTGAACAGATATTCATCTCCAAATACAACCTGCCATCAGGCGGGAAAGATAAGAAACGGATAGACCTTACCCGCTATGCCATTGAGGTACGCACGGTAGGTAATATTGAAGAAGTATTTGGCTTGCTGTTTGGCTAAACTAAAAAGACCTGGCGCAAATAATTGCGTCAGGTCTTTTTAGTTTATAATATCCTATTTGTTATTGTTGTATAGCTCCGGTTACTTTGCGGATAATATTGTTGTTATAATCGGCCACATAAATATTACCATTATTATCAATGGTTAATCCCTGCGGACTAGAAAATTTCGCGGCTGTACCTGTGCCGTCAACATAGCCTGCGGTATTAGCCGAGCCTGCTAATACATATAATATCTTGCTTGTAGTTATTTCAAGTATGCGGCCACTCTGGTCTGCTATATACAGATTGCCTTTGCTGTCAATTGATATGCCTGCAGGTGTGCCTACTATAGTTGTTTGTACAGGGTTGCCCACAAGGGTAGTAACCACTTGTGCCGGGCTTATTTTTCGTATAGAATAGTTTCCGGCATCAGCCACATAAACGTTGCCCGAAGCATCAACTGCTACGCCTTTAGGGCCATTAAATGAGTTATCAGAACCTGTACCATCAAAATAATAAGCTGCGCCCGAACCCGCAAAGTTGCTGGCAACCCCTGCTGCAGTTATTTTGCGTACAAGGTTATTGCTGCGGTCGGCAACAAAAACATTTCCGCTGGCATCAACACATAGCCCCTGCGGGTTGTTAAATTCAGCTAATGTAGCTGCACCATTTACATAGCCGCGTGTTCCGTTACCGCAGAATGTGCTGACTACACCCGCAGTACTAATTTTACGTATCACGTTGTTACCTAAATCAGCCACATACAAATTACCCTGGGCATCAATAGCTATTCCTTGTGGAGCATAAAACTCAGCGCTTGCAGCAGGGCCATTCAAAAATCCTGCATTGCCGTCGCCCGCATAAGTAGTAGTAACTCCAGTTGATGTGATTTTTCTTATACGATTATTAAAGCCATCAGCTACATAAACGTTGCCCTGCGCATCGGTAACTACACCTTGGGGATTTGCAAATAATGCGCTTGCTCCGCTTCCGTCAAAAAATCCGCCTGTTATGCTGCCTGCTAATGTGCTTACATTAGTATTTATGCCTGTAACGTTGTTAGTTTTGAATGTTATAATAGCTCCGTACGCTGTACCGGCGCTATTGGTTGCATATGCCCTTACATAATAGGTTGTAGCAGCTGTTAAACTTTTTAATGTGCTTGTAAAGCTTTTTGTACCAGCAGGGTTGTTTACCAGGGTATCAGATGTTTTGGAATCTGATGTTGTTGGCGTTTGGTTTGATGAACTGTAGCAAACACCAGCTAATGTTATATCAGCACCACCATTGTTGGTTATTACACCTCCGCTTTGCGCGCCTGTGGATGTTAAGTTTACTATTAATCCGTTTGTTGATAAAGTAGCTAAAACTGCCGGTGTAGTAGTATCTGTTTTACCACAACCGTTTATAATCAATAATATAGATAAACTAAATGCTGATAAAAGTACTTTGCTTAATAAGGGGCTTTTCATGTATATATAAGGTGACAAATAATAAAGATTTTTATATGTTATAAATTAAAACTCTGACCATAACGCTGATCTTGCAAAAGTAGTATCCTGATGGCTTATACCAAGCCGCACAAAACTAACTGCGAAGTTATCGTATTGGATTAATAAGTCAGTAATATTTTAGATACTTTCACATATTTTAACGTTTTAAAGCGCTGATTTTGTTGCGTTGAAACTATGACGGCTGTTTATTGTTCCAATAATTAGTTAATAAAGCCACTGTCGTTATGAAATTATTGTATTTACTTGTTGCCCTGTTCTTATCAATTGGTGCCGGGGCACAGCAACATACACCCTTGCCACATGGCACGGTTTATGGCAAAAAACCCAGCATAACCAGTATGATGCCCGCCACAAAGCTTGAAGCGTATATGGGCAACAGAACCCGCATAAGTACAACCATTGAAGGCAAAGTAATTAAAGTCACCAAAACAAAAGGTGGCTGGTTTGAGCTGGATGCAGGCAACGGAAAGATCATTAACGCGCATTTTAAGGATTATGCCGTAACCATACCAACCGATTTAAAAGGCCGTACAGTAATTATTGAGGGTGTGGCCCAGAAACAATTTATTGCTGATGATGGTCAGCATTTTGCCGGAGATACGGTTGCAGGGAAAAAGCAGCATAACGTAAATGCCAACCCTAAACAAAGCCTTACTTTTGAAGTTAGCGGGTTAATGGTGGATAAGTAAGCGGAAAGGCGAAAGCGTAAAGCTTAAAGGTTTTGGTATTGTGCTAAAAGTAGAGGCAGTGAGATTCCCTCCCTTTGGAGGGGTTATCTTGTCCGTCCGCTTTCCTGACCGATACCTGCGAACAAACTCCGGACAAACCTATCCCCACTGCACCAATGAACAAATTCCTCTTTTAGTGCAATTCTTGTGTTAAAAACGGGGAAGAAGAGGTCTGTGCGATTCCCTCCCACGGGAGGGAATCGCACAAAAAAGGCCTCTGCTTTTTAAAGTAGAGGCCTTTGATATATTATTTGCTCAAATACATTGATTTCTCTTTATACAGATGCCTGAAGTATGGATCCTGCAGGTTAGGTATAAAGCGGATCGCTTCGCCGGTTGATTTCATCTCAGGGCCGAGTTCCTTGTTTACTTCAGGGAACTTATCGAATGAGAACACCGGTTCTTTTATCGCGTAGCCCCATAGCTTGCGCTCAATGGTGAAGTCTTTTAGCTTGTTTACACCCAGCATAACTTTGGCAGCTATGTTAATGTAAGGCACATCGTATGCTTTAGCTATGAATGGTACCGTACGTGATGCACGCGGATTAGCCTCTATCACATACACCTTATCATTCTTGATAGCGAATTGTATGTTCAGCAAGCCAAGCACGTTTAATGCTTTGGCTATTTTAACCGTATATTCTTCCATCTGCTGTATAGCGCTATCAGAAAGATCAAACGGTGGCAACACCGCGAATGAATCGCCTGAGTGGATACCGGCAGGCTCAATGTGTTCCATCATACCTACTATATGCACATCATCGCCATCGCTTATCGAGTCCGACTCCGCCTCAGCCGCACGATCAAGGAAGTGGTCAATCAGTACACGATTGCCTGGCAGGTTCTTTAACAAGCCTACAACAGCTTTCTCCAGGTCCTCATCGTTTATCACAATGCTCATGCCTTGTCCGCCTAATACGTAGCTTGGGCGTACAAGTACCGGGTAACCAACTTCATGTGCAACTTCCAGTGCTTCTTCAGCGCTTTCGGCTACGCCATATTTTGGATATGGGATTTCAAGTTCTTTCAACAGGTCAGAGAAACGACCGCGATCCTCAGCGATATCCATGTTATCAAACGAGGTACCGATGATCTTGATGCCATGCTCGTGCATTTTCTCTGCCATCTTCAAGGCAGTTTGACCACCCAGCTGTACTATCACACCATAAGGTTTTTCCAGTTCGATGATCTCCCGCACATGCTCCCAGTAAACCGGCTCAAAGTACAGCTTATCTGCCATGTTAAAGTCGGTTGATACCGTTTCAGGGTTACAGTTAACCATGATGGCTTCAAAACCTGATTCCTTGGCGGCAAGCAGACCGTGAACGCAGCTATAATCAAACTCAATACCCTGACCTATACGGTTAGGACCTGAGCCCAATACTATTATTTTCTTTTTATCTGATGCTACCGATTCATTCTCGCCTTCGTAGGTTGAGTAGTAGTAAGGTGTTTTGGCCGAGAACTCTGCAGCGCAGGTATCCACCATTTTATAAACCCTTTTTATACCCAGTGCTTTGCGGCGCTGGTAAACATCTTCCTCGGTAACATTACCCAGTATGTAGGCGATTTGTGTATCCGAGAAACCTTTTTGTTTCAGGGTGAATAAGAAGTCTTCAGGGATATTATTCAGTGAGTAACGGCGTAGTTCTGTTTCCAGGTTCACTACATCCATTATCTGGTTCAGGAACCAGCGATCTATCTTAGTTGCTTTTCTTACCGACTCAATCGGCACACCCAGGCTCAAGGCATCATAAATGTGGAACAACCTGTCCCAGCTTGGATGCTCCAAACTGTGCATGATCTCTTCCAGGTTGCGGCTCTGGCGACCATCCGCACCTAAGCCGGCACGACCGATCTCCAGACTCTGACAAGCCTTCTGTAAAGCCTCGATAAAGCTGCGACCTATACCCATTACCTCACCTACCGATTTCATTTGCAGGCCCAGCTCGCGGTTGGCACCTTTAAATTTATCAAAGTTCCAGCGTGGGATCTTTACGATCACGTAATCCAGCGTCGGCTCAAAATAAGCTGAAGTGGTTTTGGTGATCTGGTTTTCTATTTCATCAAGGTTGTAACCTATGGCCAGCTTTGCAGCTATTTTAGCGATAGGGTAACCGGTTGCTTTTGATGCCAGTGCCGATGAACGTGATACACGCGGGTTGATCTCGATGGCGATGATCGCCTCATCAGCCGGGTTAACCGAGAACTGTACGTTACAGCCCCCTGCGAAGTTACCTATGGCGCGCATCATTTTGATGGCCTGGTTACGCATTTCCTGGTAGCAGCGGTCGCTCAGGGTCATGGCTGGTGCCACGGTTATCGAGTCGCCGGTATGGATACCCATTGGGTCGAAGTTCTCGATAGAGCAGATGATGATCACGTTGTCATTACTGTCCCTCAATAGCTCCAGCTCATATTCCTTCCAGCCTAAAACTGCCTGCTCCACCAAAACCTCATGAGTTGGCGATGCCTGCAAGCCACGGCTCAGGGCTGCGTCAAAATCTTCTTTTTTATGTACAAAGCCTGCGCCTTTACCACCCAGCGTATAGCTTGGGCGTATAACCAGCGGAAAGCCGATCTGCTGCGCTGCTTCTTTACCTTCTAAAAACGAGTTGGCAATTTTTGATGTTGCCACCCCTACGCCAATATCAACCATCAGCTGGCGAAAGGCCTCGCGGTTTTCGGTCTTCTCGATGGCTGCCAGGTCAACACCTACTATCTTTACGCCATACTTTTCCCAAATACCCTGCTCGGCAACGCTTATGCACAGGTTTAGCGCTGTTTGGCCACCCATGGTAGGCAATACAGCGTCAATCTGTTGTTCCTGTAATATTTTCTCAATACTTTCAGGCTCAAGTGGCAGCAGGTACACATGGTCGGCAATAACTTTGTCGGTCATGATGGTTGCCGGGTTGCTGTTGATGATAGATACGGTGATACCTTCGTCCTTTAACGAAAGCGCCGCCTGCGATCCGGCGTAATCAAATTCACAAGCCTGGCCTATAATAATAGGGCCTGAACCAATGATCAATACGTGTTTAATGGAGGTGTCTTTGGGCATAGTTGTTAAACTTTTAGTCTTAAGTTTTGGGTCTTAAGTCGCGGTCCGGTTAAGGACTGTAAACTACCGACTGTGAACATGAAATACTATGCGCTGAAAGCGAAAATCCCGACTTCTCAGCGTCGGGGTGCAAAGATACGCTTTATGCTAACATTTTAACACTTTTTTTCGAAAAGTTATCAGCTATTGTGGAGAGGGTAAATTTTCGGTGTAAGGTTGGCTTAAGTTCGTTATTGGCGGGCTGAGATTATAGTAGCAGTAAATTCTTTTGGATGAGTATAGGTAGCCAAATAATGTACTACATCATGGTATATTACCGCAATTATTAATAGATTGTAAGTGCTATGTGGTAGTGGTTTTATTTTAGGGCGTTACCTGCGGCCCGGGCTGTACGCTCATACTGCACAGGCATTAATCACGGGGCCGGTATCCGCTGCCATCCCTAACGCGGAGCTGCAACGCGCTCCGCCGACTCACCCGGTCTTCGCTCAGCCGCTCGACCACCCTCTCTGCCGCAAGCGGCAAAGAGGGTAAAAGACTCTAGCTACCGCAAGCGTCCCGCTTGCGGTAGCGGGGGCAGTTTATTTTTGTTTCCAAGAAAGAAAACTACTTGTGATTTTTTTAAATTCTGCATCAAGCATAGCTTCAGCATTGGTAGGAAGTTTAGCTATTAAATAGTCAAGTGCTTCAATGTATCTTTCCGTTACTAACGTTGACCTAACCAATGTCAGAAGTTCGATAAACTGCCTGACTGAGATACCATTTCTCAGCTTTGTTCTAATTCTGGTGGTAGTGATTAGATGGATAAATTCTGGTATAAATTCCTCTCTCATTAGCCCGAAAAATTTATCATATAAAGGCTTTCCTTTTGGCGAAACACCATTTTCATGACTATACCCCCTGCCTATACGGCATTGCATTACAACTTCTATTAAATCTTTTGAAACTTCAGCAGGTAGATCTGTAGGAGAACTAAGATACGTCATAATCTTAGTTATAATAGGAGCCTCATGATAATAATTGTCGTATCCAGCATTTGCAGATATTAAATCATCTGTCAGGTCACTTAAAACGGAAATAACTTCAGTTTTTGGCCGATAACTATTGCCATTAACTAAATCAAAGAAATCATTACCTTTTTCGTATTTATATGTGTGTAAATTTGTTTTATAGCCCTGTAATATTATACCAAGTTTATTTTTTATTGCATCTTGTGATGCATCCCATAATGTCGGCGCAATTAAAGAGATATTTTTTCTCAATGTAGGAGAAGTGTCTTCCGAAACATAAATTCCGAAAACTGTTTGCAATATTCGACTACAATGGTACGAGCTAAGTTTTTGTAATTCAGGAACAACACTATCTAAGACATTTTGGTCTAATACAGTTGCTTGGGTTTTTATATTATCAATAAAGCCCTTAATTTGTATTGCTCGCTCTGATGGTTGATCATGAAGCACTTCTTTAACACAAGTACTCAACCAACCCAATAATTCGTAAGCATTTATTATTGCATTTGTAGGATGAGAAATACCAATATCATTTCTCATGTCCAATATATGAGAAAGCTTTTTATATGTTGTATCCGAAATTAATTCTAGTTTATTGCAAGTTGTTAATAATGTTTTATCTTTTATTCCAGCTAAATCCTCTTCAGACGAATATGAAGATCTTATACTTGGTCCTACTGCTGCATCATAAAAGATATCAAGTCCGTAAGCAATAACTTTTTTTCTTAAAGCCAACGTTACTTCATTCCATATAGCGTTCAAGGAATAATCAAATAACCCAAATCCGGCGCCAACTACATATTTAGAAAGATATCTTGCATCTGATTTTATCTCATCTGGAAGATTAGC
Organism: Mucilaginibacter mallensis; assembly: GCF_900105165.1. Lineage (NCBI taxonomy): Bacteria > Pseudomonadati > Bacteroidota > Sphingobacteriia > Sphingobacteriales > Sphingobacteriaceae > Mucilaginibacter > Mucilaginibacter mallensis. Next base: position 264,595 of record NZ_LT629740.1, on the reverse strand, counting down.
AATTAGATCAGGTAAATTCTTATTTATAATAGCTCTTTGTTCATCATTTGCGATTATATTATCAGATGGCAAACCAATGCTTTCAAGAAAGGTAACTATATTCTTCTCAGGAACGCCAACGACTAATTGATCTTCCTTTTCTATTTTGTAAATTTCACTCATATTATTAATTATTTAAGAAGCCTAGTTTGCACTTAAGAACTAAACTTTATGTTATAAACAAATTTACAATAAACAGGACATGCATTGTAAGTGAAGAAAAAATAAGACATTCAAATTAAATATGTTATCTACCCAATGCCACCGCACTCATGCCACGCACGACCAAACCCTGAAAGCGTCCGCAAGTGTTCGCATCACCCTATCCCCCTAAGCGGACGAACGGATTAGCATTCATTCTCTCCGCCATCGTCATTGCGAGCGATAGCGTGGCAATCCCAAACTGTACAGAGCGAAGGGATAAGCTTGGTTAACTTGCATAGTCGGGGATTGCCACATCGTTCCACTCCTCGCAATGACGCTTGGTGAGAAGGTGTGGCCGGAAATGTTCGCAACTAGCGGCCCCCGGGAACGGACGGACAAAACATAAACGAGCACTATTGGTCGCCCTTATTATCAAAAAGTTCCCCTCTCAAACGCTTAGGGCACCAAAACTATACCCTGCCTCGCTCCATACCTCCATCGCCTTTGGCAAAACATATTCCAGGCGGTTAAATGCTTTCAGACTGTCGTGGAAAACTACGATGGAGCCGCTTTGGGTGTGCTTTAAAACACGCTGTAAACATTTCTCCGGTTGCAGGTTAATATCAAAGTCGCCGCTGAGCACATCCCACATCACCATTTTAATGCCGGGTATCGCATTTTTTAGTAGTTTTATCTGCTCTCTTTTTATCCTGCCATAGGGCGGACGAAAAAGTTTTGTATGTAGTAATTCATCAGCTTTTAATGTATTTTTGAGGTAATCCTGGCTATCTGTTTTCCAGCCTTTTAAATGGTTGTAGGTATGATTGCCGATGGCATGGCCATCAGCCTTTATCTGTTCAAAAATGTCAGGGTGTTTGCGTACATTATCGCCGATACAAAAAAAGGTGGCTTTGGCATTATACTGTTTTAAAATATTTAATACAAACGGTGTAACAATAGGTATGGGGCCATCGTCAAAAGTGAGATAAATGCAAGGTTTGTCCTGTTTCATATCCCATATAAGTTGGGGATACAGCTTTTTTAGCAGCAAGGGTGTTTTAAACAGGTACATTTTTTTAGGTAATAGTTGATGGTTCATAGTTCATAGCAGCCTGTCCATTAACAACATTAAGTATAATTTTATTAAAGGCACGGGTCTATCACAAATCCGTGAACGGACAAATATAACCTTATGGCACAACATATATTAAAATTTAAAAAGGCAATTCTACTCGGTATTATGCTTACTGCAATTGGTTTTACCGCCAATGCCCAGCAGGTAATAAGCCTGCAAAAAGCAGTCAACCTTACCTTGCAGCGTAACCTAACCATACAACAGGCACAGGTAACCCAGTCATTAGCTGCCCAGGATGTTGACCAAAGCAAGTATAATTTATTACCCAGCGCAAGTGCAAATCCAACAGCCGGTTGGGGTTTTGGTCGTAGCCCGGTAGCAGGTGCTTATGTGTATGCCAATCAAACAATTTTTAACGTAAATGCCAGCGCGGCAGTGCAGGTTACGCTTTTCCAGGGCGGGCAGCTGCGCAACCAGATCATCGAAAACAAACTCATACTCGATGCTGATAAAACAAGCGTAGAGAAAGTAAAGAACGACCTTGTTTTAAACGTGGTGACCGATTATCTGCAAATACTGGCAAATATGGACCTGATAACTGCCGCCAAACAGCAAATCGGCATTGCGAATATTACGCTCGACAGGTCGCAGAAAAGCTTTAACGCCGGTAACCAAACCCTTGCCGATCTTTCGCAGGCAAAAGCGGGCCTGTCAACCGCGGAGCTTAACCTTACAACGGCGCAAAACCAATATGCTTCTTCTATCCTGACATTAAAACAGTACATGGAAATGAGCCCCGACTCGGATATTATTGTTGAGAAACCCGATGTAAGCCATTTTAATGATATTAAAACAGTGTTTGATGCTGATGAAGTTGCTAAAACAGCCATGGGCGTTAACCCCGATGTGCACCTGGCTGAATTGCAGGAAAAAAGTTATCAGCAGCAAATTAAAATAGCCAAGGGCAATTATTACCCAACACTGGCACTGTATGGCAACCTTGCATCGTACTACTCAAGCGCACAGGATAAGTTCAGGATAACAGGGCTTACTACACCTGTTGTACAGCCTATAGGTGTGGTTTCATCAACAGGCGCTATTGTTAATAGCTTACAGCCGGTATCAAACCCTATTTACGGGCCATATTCATTTACCCGCCAGTTTGATGATAACTTTAACCAAAGCGTAGGCATTAGCTTGCAGATACCTATTTTCAACCGCTTTACGGCACGTACCTCGGTAAGGAAAGCTAAGCTTAATTACGAATACGCGCAAATAAGCACCCAGCTTGCACGCAATACCTTAACCAAAACTATTTCGCAGGCGGTGCTGGATGTGGAGTCGGCAGAGAAAAGTTATCTATCGGCCATACAAACTTACAATGCCAATAAAGAGGCTTTTAACATAGTACAGCAAAGGTATAATGTAGGGTTGGTGAACTCGCTTGATTATAATACCTCATTAACCAACTACAACAAGGCCGAAACTGATATGATACAGGCCAAATACACGGTTATATTCAGAAGCAAAGTAATTGACTATTATTTGGGTATACCGATAACGTTGTAAGATAGAAAAGTCCGAAAGTCGGGAAGTCAGTAAAGACCGAAAGTCAGGAAGTTGGGCTTACATAATAAGACAAGAAATTAAAAAAAATAAAAAATCCGAAATCGAAAATCCGAAATCCGAAATCAAACGCATCATGGGAAAAACTACAAAATATATATTAATAACGGTTGGCGTGGTAATCGTTTTACTGGTGATAGGTAAAATGACCGGCCTGTTAGGCGGCCAAAGCAAAACGCAGGTGGCAACCGAAAAAGTAGCCGTACGCGACATTGTTGAAACCGTTACCGCCAGCGGCAAGATAAAGCCGCACCTTGAAGTGAAAATAAGTGCCGAGGTTTCGGGTGAGATTGTTGAGCTGCCTGTAAGGGAGGGCGATGTGGTTAAAAAAGGCCAGCTGCTGTGTAAAATAAGGCCCGATGCATTAAAATCTGCTTTTGAACGTAACGTGGCATCATACAATACCCAAAAGGCAAGTGTAGGCAACTCAAAACAATTGCTGGCACAGGCACAGGCTACTTATGATAACCAGGCTTCCATCTACAAACGCGATCAAACACTTTTCGATAACAAAGTACTTACAGCAGCCGAGTTTGATGCTGCCAAAGCAAGCTACGAAGGTGCGAAAGCCGGGCTTGAAGCTGCCAAACAAAATGTTATCGGTTCAAACTATGGCCTGGCGCAATCATCAGCATCGGTACAGGAAGCTCAGGCAGACCTGGACAAAACCAGCATTTTTTCGCCTATTGATGGGGTAATATCAAAACTATCTGTTGAAAAAGGTGACCGTGTGTTGGGCACCATACAATTTGCCGGTACTGATATCATGACTGTATCTGATCTGAGTAAAATGGATGTAAATGTTGATGTAAACGAGAATGACATCAATCGTATAGAGCTTGGCGATTCATCAAATATTGATGTGGATGCATTTGTGGATAAAAAATTCTCAGGCGCTGTATCAGAAATTGGTAGCTCGGCAAATGTGGTGGGCACCAATGCCGATCAGGTTACCAACTTCACGGTTAAAGTGCGTATCAACCCTGAATCATACATGGCATTGCTTAACAAAACTGCTACTAACCCTTCACCTTTCCGCCCGGGATTAACTGCTACAGTTGATATCAGGACCAATCACGTGCATGGCATAACCGTTCCGATACAATCGGTAACTACCCGCGAAGAGAAAAAGGCAACTAAACCAGGTGATGCCAGCAGCAGCGATGATGACAAACAGGTAAAAATGAGTACCGTTGTTAAGGAATATGTATTTGTATACAATGCCGGCAAACTGAAACAGGTATTAGTTACTACAGGCATACAGGATGATAGCTACATACAGGTATTAACCGGCCTTAAAAAAGGCGATGAAGTAGTATCGGCACCATACTCCGCTATATCAAAAACATTGAGCGATGGCATGTTGGTTGAGAAAGTTGACAAATCAAAACTATTTGACAAGCCAGCTGATAACTAGAAGGATTGATATGAGATTTGAGATGGGAGGCCCGCGTTTGCACCACGCAAATTAGAAGTTTCCTATCTCATATCTAAATACCATGGGTGTCCGACGGAAATATTTCTTACAAATACTGAGCGTGGGGTCATGCTGAGGCACTCGAAGGGTAAGCGTAGAGGCCTTTGCCCGCATGCTTCGAGTGCCTCAGCATGACTCCCTTTTTTAATCTTCAGAACGCTTACAAATAAAATCTCAAATCTAACATCTCATATCTCACATCTACCTATATTTGTCCTGCCCGGAAAAACAATTTCCAGGCAGGACATTTTTATTTTGTTGATGATTAAGCAAAAAAATAAGATCACGGTTGTAGGCGGGGGCAGTTGGGCTACTGCTAATGTTAAAATGCTCTCGGACAATGTTACTGAGAAGGAGATTTTTTGGTGGATGCGCAGCACGCAAGCGGTTGAGCATATCCATAAATTCGGGCACAACCCTAATTACCTGAGCTCTGTTGATATTAAAGTACCCACAGCCAATATCTCAACCAATCTTAAAGAACTGATAACACCGGCAGATTTTATATTGCTGAATGTACCTGCCGCGTTCCTGAAAGATGCATTAAAAGGTATTACCCCTGCTGATCTGGCAGGCAAAAAAATAGTATCAGCCATAAAAGGTATAGTACCCGATGAAAACCAGATCATCGGCGAATTTTTAAACCAGCATTACAACGTATCATTTGATGATTTTGTAGTGATCAGCGGGCCATGCCATGCTGAAGAAGTGGCGCTTGAGAAATTATCTTATTTAACAATTGCCTCGCGCGATATTGAGCTGGCAGCTGAGTTTGCCGGGATGATAAATACCCGCTATATTAAAACCAATGTATCCGACGATATATATGGCACAGAGTACGGCGCTGTACTAAAAAATGTATACGCTATTGCCAGCGGCATATGCCACGGCATAGGTTATGGCGATAATTTTCAATCGGTATTAATATCAAACGCTATACGCGAGTTGGAACGCTTTGTTGATACCGTACATCCTATCGACAGGGATATAAAAGAATCGGCCTATCTGGGTGATCTAATGGTTACTGCTTACTCCCAGTTTAGCCGTAACCGTACCTTTGGCAACATGATAGGCAAGGGCTACACCGTTAGATCGGCGCAATTAGAAATGAACATGATAGCCGAAGGTTATTATGCTGTAAATTGCCTACACGAGGTAAACAAAAACTACAAAGTACACATGCCTATTTGCAACGCTGTATATAATATTCTGTACCAAAAACATTCCCCTGCATTAGAAATGAAACATTTAGCCGAAGAATTGAGTTAAGTATATATCACAACATAACTCAATTAACAAGCAACATGAAAAACTTATTTAAGATTGCATTTTTAGCAACAGGATTATTCGTGGCCACTCAAAGCCATGCACAAAGTACAGTAAACAAAGACGCCAAAGCAGTTGGCCACAAAACATCAGAAATTGCCGCTAAAGGTAAAGCCGCTGTTGTTGACAAAAAATATAAAGGCAAAACGGGCCCTAAAGGCCAAACTATTTACATTGATAAATATTCTCATTATTATTATGTAAATTCAAAGGGACATAAGTATTACTGTAAAAAATCGGAATTAAAAGACCGATAATCTGGAATTAAACGTTTGTTGCCATGAAAAACTACCCCTTGATATTTGTGCACGCAGCATGTGCATTTATACTATTTACCCCGGCATGTAAAAATACATCAAACAAGAAACTGGTAGGCGAGTGGCATTCAAAGGCCGATGGCAGCAAACTTAAAATTACCGACAAGTCTTTCGCCCTGGAGAGTGATTCGCCTGATCCGGAGGATTATTTTATTAAGGGTGATACTATTTATACTTCATTTGAGGGCAATCTGCCCTATACCAAATATGCTATAGTAAAGGTCGACGAGCATCAGCTGGAGTTGGTTACGCCCGATTCGGCAACCATCGCATTTACTAAATAAAACGAAAGCCCCCCGGATCTTACGACGGGAGGCTTCATCAAACTAAACTAAACTAAACAAACTCAAATGCTTCTGTTAAGAAGCAATATGAAAACTAAAATCTTCTGCGGCGTTCAGGGCGATCTTCACGGCGTTTGCCTGAAAAATCACGGAAACCACCACCAGCTGAACCACCTGCATTACTGCGCTCACGGTTAAAGCCGCCTTCACGACGTTCGCCGCTTCCGCTTCTTTCACCACCACCTGAACGGTTATAGCCACCTTCGCGACGTTCGCCACCACCTGAACGGTTGTAGCCACCTTCACGACGTTCACCACCTGTACGGGTGCTGCTGGTACCTTCGCCTGATACTTCTATTCTAACTTCGCGGCCTTTAAAATCAATACCTTTAAAGCCGGTCATTACTTTCTCAACATCATCATTGGCAACTTCAAAGAAAGAGTAAACACCCTTTACATCAATTTTACCAACTGTGCGGCCGCTTATTTTGGTGTTATTGCAAATGTAACCCAGCAAATCGCCACGGTTAAATTCATCAACTGAACCTAAGTTTATAAACAAACGGGTAAATTCTGATTTACCACCGCTGCGTGGAGCACGTTCTCCGCGTTCGCCACGCTCACCACGTTCTTCAAACGGACGGCGCTCTTCAACGGCAGCGTTCAAATCAGGTGCGTTTTTGTAATATTCTAAAAAGCGGTTAAACTCTAATGATGCAAAGCGTTTAATAATATCTTCCTTGCTCAGCTCTTTGAACTCTTCCATTATACGTGGAGTGTACTGTTCAATTTGCTGCTCATTAACTTCAACATTGTGTACTTTATGTACCAGGGCAAACAATTGTTTTTCAACAACGTCAAATCCTGTTGGTATTTCAGCTTTAATAAATTTCTTGCCGATAACTCTTTCTATCTGGCGGATTTTACCAAGCTCCTTACCGTTGATGATAGAAATTGATACACCTGTTTTACCTGCACGGGCTGTACGGCCGCTACGGTGGGTGTAATTCTCCAATTCATCAGGTAATGAATAGTTAATAACGTGTGTTACATCATTAACATCAATACCACGTGCAGCAACATCAGTAGCAATTAATAATTGCAGGCTGCGGTCGCGGTAGCGTTTCATTACTTTATCACGTTGTTGTTGTGATAAGTCACCATGTAAAGAATCGGCATTGTAACCGTCTTTAATTAATGACTCAGCAATTTCCTGAGTTTCAATTTTGGTACGGCAAAATACAATACCGAAAATTTCAGGGTTAAAATCAACAATACGTTTAAAAGCGGCATACTTGTCACGGGCACGGATGATGTAATATTCGTGCTCAATGTTAGCATTACCTGTGTTTTTTGTGCCCATGGTAAGCTCATGCGGATCGGTCATGTATTTTTTCGCGATCCTGCGAACTTCGGCAGGCATGGTGGCTGAAAACAGCCATGTTTTTTTCTCGTCGGGCGTAGTAGAGAGAATACTGTCAATGTCTTCCTGAAAGCCCATGTTGAGCATTTCATCAGCTTCGTCTAAAACTACAAACTTAACCTTCGAAAAATCAATCGCTTTACGATTGATGATATCAAGCATACGCCCGGGTGTAGCAACAACAATTTGCACACCGCGTTTAATCTGGCGTAATTGATCTGAAATACTTGCTCCACCATAAACAGCAACAACGTGTACGTTGGGCATATTTTTGGAGTAATTGTTCAAATCATTAGTAATTTGTAAACAAAGTTCGCGCGTTGGGCACAATATAAGTGCCTGCGGATAGTTTTCTTCGAAATCCAGTAGTTCTAATAATGGCAGTCCAAAGGCAGCAGTCTTACCGGTCCCGGTTTGGGCTAATCCGACAAAATCGTTGCTGCCTGTTAACAATACCGGAATTGACTGTTCCTGGATTGGCGTAGGATTTTCAAATCCTAACTCAGAGATGGCATTAACAATATCATGACGGATTCCCAGTTCAATAAATGGGTTCATGAATTTAAATAACGAATTTGGCAACATCGCCAAATCGGGCGCAAAGGTAGCGCTAATTATTTACAATTCAAAGAAAGGTTTTAGCAAGAGCGTATCCATTGATTAATAGCCGCTAAATGGTGATAAATATATGACAAACGCGGGGTCTTATTTTGCCTTTTTAGCTATACCGGCAACCCTGCTGGTGTTATCCTTAACAAAAGTTTCCCAGCCTGAGTAAGCTTTCTTACTGGTGACCTTTCCGCTTTTACCAACGGGCACGCGCTGAAAGGAATGGCAAACGGCCACTGCCAAACCATCGGTAGCATCCAAAAACTCCGGGGTTTCTTTAAAACCAAGCAAAGTTTGCAGCATGTTTGCCACCTGTTCCTTTGTGGCATTACCATTACCGGTTATGGATTGTTTTATTTTGCGGGGAGCGTATTCGGTAATAGTAATATTGCGCGATAATGCAGCTGCCATACACACGCCCTGCGCGCGGCCCAGCTTTAACATTACCTGGATGTTTTTACCGTAAAAAGGCGCCTCAATTGCCAGGCAATCGGGGTGATAGTTATCAATAAGGGCAACGGTTTTTTCAAATATGCGCTGCAACTTCAGCATGTGATCGTCTATCTTTTCCATCTTCACCACGCCCAGGCTGATCAGTTCCACTTTTGAGCCGACTTCTTTCACCAGTCCATAACCCATTACCGACGTACCCGGGTCGATGCCTAAAATTATCCGCTCTTTTTGGTTGATCTGCTGCATATTTTCTCTTTTGTCATTCTGAGCGATAGCGAAGAACCTGAACGCCTGGCATCCGCCTGAAAGTTTCTTCGCTATCGCTCAGAATGACATGTTTTGTTGTGCCCAGACTTACGAAGTTTTAAACCGGCGTAGCCCTCAATGAGACCATTGAAAACAGACAACACCGAATTAAACTTCGTAAGTCTCTATCCCTTTACTCCCTATGTCATTGCGAGGAGGAACGACGAAGCAACCTCGTCGCGTTCAATATACAGGCGACGAGGTTGCCACGCTATCGCTCGCAATGACAGGGAGGAGATGGTTCGCTAAGTTAAAAATTCATTAACCATTCCCACGCAGCAAAGCCATATATTCTTCACGGGGTATCATCCTTGCACCCATTGATTCCAGGTGCTCAGTATGCACCTGACAATCGATTAATTTATATAAGCCACTATTACATAACCATATCAGCGCGGTTTTTGATGCATTGCTAACGCGACTAAACATACTCTCACCACAAAAAACATGACCAACCTGTACACCATAAAAACCGCCGACCAAACTCCCCTGTTCCCAAACTTCAACTGAATGCGCATAGTCTTCGGCATGTAATTGCTTGTAGGCGGCTTTCATATCTTCGGTGATCCAGGTGCCATCCTGCCCTATACGTTCAACAACGGAGCAGGCTTCAATAACATCGCTGAAAGCTTTATTCATGCTGATGGTGAATTTACCCGACCGCAGCACTTGCCGCATACTTTTTGAAACCTTCAGTTCATCCGGAAAAAGCACAAACCTTTCATGCGGCGAATACCATAGTATAGGCGAATCATCGCTATACCAGGGGAATATACCATTTTGATAAGCCAGCAGCAAACGTTTGGTCGACAAGTCGCCGCCAACAGCCAGCAAGCCATCTTCCTCGGCCAAAGCAGGTTCCGGAAATAGTAAACGTTCATCAAGCCTGAATATCATCAGGAGCAAATTTACGCCTTGCGATGTATTACCAGCTTTTTATTTTGCGCTTTGGCAATGGCATCCATGTATTGCTGCATTTCGGTATATTTTGCAGCCGGTATAACCTGGTTTGCTAAATTAAATTTAGCGGTGCTGACCACTTGGTTTTTAGCCGCATCATAAACAAATTTTATGTCATAATCACCATAAGTAAATTTCAGATGCTGGTTAGCAGGCAAGGTTTCTACCTCAAAGCCAACAGGCAGATCGATGGTGGTTACGCAGGTTTTTATCCTTGGAAAATCAAAGCAATAATCACTTTTTCTTTTTTCTGATATAGGTACTGTTAAATTCCACAATTCAAAAATATTGGTATGATAAAACTGTTTGTCGCCGGAGGCAATATCATATAGTTTGTCATATTCCAGGTTCAGGTCTAATTCCTTAATTCCATCTTTATCATTACCATATTGAAAATTAAAGACTGAAGGCTGCCTCATGCTAAGATCATTTAACAGATCATCCTTTTGCTCATCCTGTTTTTTATATCCCATTTGGATGTATTCTTCCCTGTACTCACCTGTGCTTAAAATTTTCACCTGCGCTTTGGCCCCGCCATCAGCATCAAGCACAACGTGCACTTCGCTGTTAAACTGGTTATCTTCGGGTTTACTCTTAGGTGTGTTTACCAGTTTACCGCCATCTTCTGTAATCAGCAGCGCATTACGGTTTTCAGTAAATGGCCCCGGCTGGCCAAATTGCCGGGTAGTCATGGTGCAATCAAGCCAGGTAGTATCATTTTTAAATGGAATGCACAAAATTTCATGGTTAAACTGATTTTTCGGAAAAGCAGGATCTGATGATAGTCCGTTAAAACCAGCGTACACCACCGCCCAATAAGACGGGATATTTACAGCCTTTAACAAAGCATACATATAATTGGCCAGCGCTTTACAATCACCATACTTTTTGGTATCCACAAAATTGGCATCAAACGGTTTCCAACCCCCAATTCCTAATTGTACACTTACATAACGTGTATTTTGTTGTAAATACTGATATAAAAACTTCGCTTTCTCTTTATCCGTTTTAATGGTATCGGTCATTTTTCTTATTTCAGCTACGCGTTGCGGGCTTAGCGTACAAACATCCTTATTTAAGCCATATACCCATTTGCCATAATCCTGCCATGTACTTATATTGCCCGGATAACCATCGCAATTAAAAGCATTTGTGCCAAATGAAACGAAGGGAATTACTGAGGTCATTAAAACATTCTCCTCCTTTTTAATGGCCTTTAAATTTTTCACCTGCCAAGTGTAGGTATCATAATCATCAGCCTTGCCTTTCTCAGCGTTAAGCTTAATGTTAGTGTATTTATACCTGAAGCCTATAGCCGGTTTAGCCAGCACCTTATAGGTTTCATTTTGTACCGATTGCTCTATATTTTGTATATACCAATTATCCAGACTTATAAAACTACTTATATCCTCTTCATACTCCACCTCAATTGTTGTTGGGTAACTTGCTACAGTATGCTTAAGGTCGAGGTAACGCTCATCATTGGCTACATCCCAACCACCTATGAGTGCATAATCATAAAAGTCGCTTTTGTGATACTTTTTTACCTGCACCCCATTTGCATCAAAGGCACGCACATCTATAAAACTATAAGTATCATACTTTTTATTATAGGTGTATCGTATGTTAGCTTCGTCATCGCCTTTTTCATTCAAAATGGTAATCAGACTATGGTGTTTAACTACTGCTTCGCCCGGCCCTTTTATGGTTACTTCGTCAATTGAGTAACGTACAATTGAATTAGCATCCTCTTTTAAAGAATCGGGTATACCCGCGGCAGTATAAAATTCCTTCGGAATAACATCCTGGCAATTGCCCTTAGTGCCAACAACACCTGCCAGAACAACTGTTAACAACAAGCCATTTAAAAATTTACGCATAACAGTAATTATCAGGATTTTTTAAGCACTATTTGTTCATTCAGCATTTCATACATCTTCTTAAAAAACTCATGAAAATCGGCATAATTCTCTTTAAAATAGATGCTCTTTTTATAACTTATGGTATAGCGCACAGCTATGGTGCCATCCTGTTCAGCTATAAAGCGCCTGAAGGTAATTCCATTATCGGGCGTGGTCATGCTGACGTTTTTAGGCAAGGCATCAATCTTATAACCTGCCGGCACTTTATACATACCGTTAAGTGTAAGATTATCCAGGTAGCCAAAATCAATATCAGTGGTGCGCGTATCGCTTAAAAAAGGATTTTTATGTAACGATGTAAACAGGTTTGGATTAAAATAAATGTAGTTTTCATCAGAGCCGGCAAGGTCAAGATTAAAATTAATACTCTGCATCAATGGCAAGGTATCAACATCCATATTATCCATTTTAAGTGATGCTATTTTTAAATTATTATCATCATCCCTTAAATAGTCGATATATTTTTTCTCCCCATCTGTTTTATAGCGTTTAATACCATCTATACGGCCATAGCTATAACTGCTTAATTGCGCTGTGCCATTTACTTTCCCATCAGGTTTTATATCGGCAGTTATAAATATCGATGTGCGTACAGGTGCTTGTTTATTCAGGAAAACCAGTTCATAATCTTTCAGATCGCTGTTTACATATAAGCCCGATGAATTCAGAAGATTATAAGGAATTTCATTATACATATTATACTTGCTACTGGCATCAAGTATGTAGCTTTTAGTACTATCAACAGGTATATATACTACAGCACGGTTAAATTGGTATACATAAGAGAAAACCGGGTTTACCTTGCCGTGTTTACGCGTACTTACAACCATTGGCAAGGCCTTAACGCCCGACTTTTTAAGCAAATGGTATAGTATTAGGTTAATTTCGGTTGAATTACCTGTTTTGCTATCCCACGCTTTGCAAGTGCCATCATTGGTATACCAATCATCCTCTTCGTTCCACTTCATATCATTTTGCACTTCCTTAAAAAGATAGGCTATCTTTTCATCGTCAGTTTTAAGTGCTTTGGCCTTTTCAATTATCGCATCCTCGTTTGTTAATTTTCTTTTAAACTGACCACCAAAATCCTCGTTCGCGCTAAGCTTTTCACCAACTTTTGCCCACGTTTCAGAAAAATTCTGAACAAATCCGTAGGGTGGCCTGAATGATGTGAGGTTAAAGAGCACGCATTCCAGGTTATCATTTCTTGAGCTCATATAGGGCTCATCACGCAGGGCCGGTTCATTAACCAGTACCCTGTCTTCTATTGCCGACGTGTAGGAGATTGGGCTATGATCAATCGTTATGTTCCCGGTACCATTTGTGCTGGTACGTTTTGTATACATGGAGTGCATATGTGTTTGCGTTGAGAAGAAAAACCATTCAGGAATATTAGTCATATATTCTCCATACCTGATGGGTACATTGTCCTGGAAATACCATGTAGGTATATTTTCAGCCGAGGCTGTATTAAAGGTATACTTATATTCAATAATTGAACCTGCCTTAACGTTAGGCATAGTAAAGGTTATAACACTCCTGTACTTATCAACTGTTTGTTTATATATCAGTTTCTTATCCAGTTTGGTAATTTCCTGTTTGCCATCAACCATGTTTATAGTTTCGGCCTGTATGCCTGTAATATATTCGTAGTTATCAATTGAATAATATTCTATCCTGATGTTTGCCTTGTCCTTTCCCTCATCATTGAAAATCTTAATACGTTCATGATAATCCATAATAATATTAAGATTCTGATCATAATACTGGTCACCTTTGCGGATCAGGATCTCGGCATTAGCATCTTTGTCAAAGTCGCAGGCTTTCATCGCCAGGTCTTCGTTACTAACCTTGCCATAAGGCTCATAAACGGGGGTTACTTGCTGTGCTTTAGCAGAAAAGGCAATTGCAAATAACGCAATCAGGGTAAAAAATTTATTCATTGGATAAGGTTTAATCAGTATAAATATAATAATAGCTACGACTTCTTCAATACAATTTGCTCATTGAGCATTTCGAACATTTTTTTATAGAACTGGTACAATTCATGATATTCTTCCTTTGTGTAACGGGTCCTTTTTCTGGATATAATATAGCGCACCAATACATTCCCGTCCTGTTCACCTATGATCCTTTTAAAAATCAGGCCTTTATCCTCTGTACTCATTATCTGGTTTTGTGGCAAAACATCAACTTTGTAACCATCAGGTATTTTGTATACACCGCTTATGTAAACATTATTTTTGAAAATAAAATCAATATTACTATACCTGTCTTCGCTTAAAAAGGGATTAGTACCAAATAAGGTAAACAAATTAGGATTAAAATAAATGTAGTTATTATCAGAGGCTGATAAATTAAGATCGAAGTTAATATGCTGCTCTAATGACAAGGTATCGCTATGCTGATTTTCCAGTTTAAGCGATGATATTTTCAGGTTGTTATCAGCATCGGTAAGATTATCAATATATTTCTTCTCGCCCAGGTCGTCATATAATTTCAGGCTATTTACCTTGTTATAACCATTGCTTACGATGTCGGCCGTTCCGCTCATTTTGCCTTCTGATTTTATATCAGCATTTACAAAAACCAATTGGGCTGATGCGGTATCACATTGAATATTAAATAATATATTATTACCTGTTTTAGGGGCTACCAAAAAACCATATGAGCTCAATAATTCATAAGGTATTTGGTTATATATGCTATATTTACCTGTAGCATCAAGTATATAATGTTTCGTGCTATCCCGCTGTATATAAACCACCACCTTATTAAATTGCGCTAGGTCAGGATAGTCTGGGTCAATAATACCATTATCGGGGGTGCTTACAACCATTGGATATGCTTTTATACCTGCCTTTACCAGTAAATGGTATAATATCAGGTTAATTTCAGCAGAATTTCCGGTCTTTTTATCCCAGGCCTTTTGCACCCCTACATTAGTAAACCAGCGGTCTTTTTTATCCCATACCATCCTGTTTTTTACTATATTAAAAATAGAATCTACCTTAAGCTTTTCGCTCTTAATGGAATCAATCTTTGCTAGTATCGCTTTTTCATCGTTTAACTTTTGGTTTAGTTGTTTACCAAAATCATCATCATATATCAGTTCCTTACTAATTGCTGGCCAAAGAAAGCTGTAGGGTTTAAATTGAGCCCTTTGCAAGTTGTCTTCAATAGGGGTCATATAAGGCTCTACTTTAAATGAATGTATATTTGATAGCGCCCGTACTGTTCTTCTGCCTCTAAAAATCACATCCTCATCAATTTTCTTCGAGAAATCCTGGCTTATCTTAAAGACTATAGCAATACGATTTTCTTTAGCTATTGTAATATCAAGTTCCGAGTAGCGTGTTGGAATTTCTGATTGAAACTCCCATGCCGGTAAAAGGAAGGAACGTATTGTCCATTTATATTTCAGTTCAATAATAGACCCGGGCTTTACGCCTGGGAATGTAAGGATCAACGACCGGTGGTATTTGTTAATCTTTTCCTTATAAATGAGTTTATCATCAACCGGGATATATTCTATAGTATTGCCGTTAAGATTTATTGTCTCAGCCTCAACACCGTGCATACCGTCAATATAGGGTATGTTTATATTGGCTTGGTCTTTCCCCTTGTCATTAAATATCTTGATCCTTTTATGGCGTATAAAAGTGATCTCGCCATAGGGGTCAAATGATACTTCAGCCTTATCAAAAAGCACCATGGCATTGGCATCCTTTTCAAAATCACAGCTTTTGAGTTCAAGGTCGGCGGTATCTACCTTGCCATATGGCTGGCCTTCCTTTACCGGCAGGCTTTCCTTCTTTAACTGGCTTTCTTTTGTTGATATTGTTTGTGTTGGTGCTTTAGGGGTTTGCGCCTTAACAAACAATGTAAATATGCTTAGCGCTAACAGCGCAAAAATCTTATTCATTGTGAGGTTTAATCGGCACTAATATAATAAAGTTGACAGGATATGTTAAAGAAAATATCACCTGTCGTAAATAAATATAACTATTAGTAATACACCATGTTAAACCAATTGCAAATACCGTAGTCATACAGCGGCATGGATAACATTAAGCCAATAAAACACCTGTTTACAAGGGCAGCATTTGGGATGCGGTTTGAGGATGTAAGCGATGACGAGCACCTGACCGCCAAAGCAACAGTTAAACAACTGTTTAAAACGTCTGATAATAGCGATTCAATTGATATAATTAAGGATAGCACCGATTACACCATGCTGATGAAAGGCGACATCGGCGCCAAAAAAATATTTTTGCAGGAGCAGCGTCAGCAGGAAAAAGATCTTAACCTGGCCTGGATTGATAAAATGAGCAAAACCGATGCTCAGCTAAGGGAAAAGATGACCCTATTTTGGCATAACCATTTTGCCTGCCGCAGCAACCGTGCATCATTTGCTCAACAACTCAATAATATACAGCGCAGCAATGCCCTGGGTAATTTTCGCACTATGGTGATGGAGGTATCCAAATCACCGGCTATGCTACAGTTTTTAAATAATCAGCAAAATCAAAAAGGGCACCCTAATGAGAATTTTGCCCGTGAGCTGATGGAACTGTTTACCATTGGCCGGGGCAATTATACCGAGCATGATGTTAAGGAATCGGCACGGGCATTTACAGGATGGGGCTTTAACAAGGATGGAGAATTTAAAATGCGCCCCTTTGTTCATGACGACGGACAAAAAACCTTTATGGGTAAAACGGGGAATTTCCAGGGCGAGGATATTATTAACACCCTGCTTGAGAGGAAGGAAACCGCATACTTTATCAGCAATAAGCTTTATAAATACCTGGTAAATGAAACACCCGATCCGGCACACGTTAGCGCTATGGCCGATGTTTTTTATAATGCCAATTATGAAATAAAAACCCTTCTGGAATACATTTTCACTGCCGATTGGTTTTATGATGATAAAAACACGGGCAACCTGGTAAAATCGCCTGTTGAATTTTTAACAGGCTTAAACAGGCAATTTTATATCACCTACCAAAAGCCCGAGGTTTTATTATTATTTGAGCGTGCTTTGGGCCAGGTATTGTTTTACCCGCCGAATGTTGCAGGCTGGCCGGGTGGCAGAAACTGGATCGACAGCTCATCACTCATGTATCGCATAAAAATACCATCAACCCTGCTAAACGGCGGTATAATTGACTTTACCGGCAAAGCCGATCCGGAAGATGAGGCTTATATTGCCACACTGCACAATCAGCAACAGGCTGTAGCCACCAAAGTACAGGCACAACCTGATTGGGACAGGTTTTTAAACAGTATACCAAAGGATACATCAAAAATGGCAATAGCTCAGTTTATGCTGGCACCTAAATTGAATAACACGCTAATTGATACAGTAACACAGGCAACAGATATTAAACAAATGGTAATTGAGCTGGTTTCAACGCCGGAATATCAGCTTTGCTAATGCCAAATAATAAATGGAGATTTATTAACTACCAGTTAAACCACTTTGATTTTATATAGTCCTATTTAACAAAATACAGGATGAGTAACGCAAGAAATATCAAACACTTATATGCCAGGGCCGGCTTTGGCATCCGCTTTGAAGACTTGCACGATCATGAGAACTGGTCGGCGAATAAAGCTGTCAGAAAACTTTTTAAGGCTTCCGCCGACATTCATCCTATAACTATACTAACTGAAAATATTGACCTGCGCCCACAGACTAATAAAACCGACGAGGAAAAAATCAGGATACAGGAAGAAAGAAATACGCAGGATAAAGCGCTTAACCTGGCCTGGATAACCCAATTAAGTACTACCGATGCCCAGCTAAGGGAGAAGATGACCCTTTTTTGGCATAATCATTTTGCCTGCAATATTGGCAATGCTTATTATGAACAGCAGCTTAATAATATTGAGCGTGAAAATGCACTGGGTAATTTTAAAACCATGTTGTTACAGGTTTCGCAAAGCCCGGGGATGCTGCAATTTTTAAATAACCAGCAAAACCAAAAGGGCCACCCTAATGAAAATTTCGCCCGCGAGCTAATGGAACTTTTTACTATTGGTAGGGGTAATTATACTGAGCACGATGTAAAAGAATCGGCACGCGCGTTTACAGGCTGGGCTTATGATGGTAAAACGGGAGATTACACCTTCAGGCCAAAAGCACATGATGATGGGCCAAAAACATTCATGGGCCAAACCGGCAATTTTTGTGGTGAGGATATCATAGAGATCATCTTCTCGCACAAAAAAACCGCCGAATTTATCAGCACAAAACTATACCGCTACCTGGTAAATGATGTGCCTGATGCTGAACATATCAGTCAGATGGCTAATGTGTTTTATAAATCAAATTACGAGATAAAGCCTTTGCTTGAATTTGTTTTTCAATCCAACTGGTTTTATGACGATAAAAATATTGGCAACCTGGTAAAATCGCCTGTTGAATTTTTAACAGGCTTGAACAGGCAATTTTATATTACCTATCAAAACCCTGATGTTTTGATGCAGTTTCAGCGTACACTGGGGCAATTATTATTTCGCCCGCCAAATGTAGCTGGCTGGCCGGGTGGTAAAAATTGGATTGACAGTTCATCGCTGATGTACCGGATGAAAATGCCATCCATTATTTTAAATGCAGGCGTAATTGATTTTACCGGAAAGGTTGATCCCGGCGATGAGGCTTACCTGGCATCGGTACGCAAACAGCAAATGAATGTAATAAAAAGAGTACAGGCACAGCCCAACTGGAATAAGTTTTTAAAAGAAATACCTGAAGATACATCAAAAATACAAATAGCAGAATTTATGCTGGAGCCCAAATTAAACCCGGCAGTTATTGCCCAAGTAAACCAGGCTGCAAATATTAAGGATACGATAATACAAATAGTTTCAACACCAGAATACCAGCTTTGTTAACCCCCCAGCCCCCTAAAGGGGAAAAAATGGAGGGTCGTTAGTAATGTATGTTAAACAATAATTCTCCCTTTAGGGGGTTAGGGGGCTACGATGAAAAGAAGAAGTTTTATAAAGAGCAGTGCAATAGTATCGGGCGCATTTTTGATGCCGGCTTTTCTGAAGCCTTTGGAAGCTATGGCCATGAGTGAGCTAAGCGGGTATAAAAACCTGGTGATCATACAGCTCTCCGGCGGTAATGATGGGTTAAATACCATTATACCTTATGGTAATGATATCTATTATCAAAAGCGGAATACCATCGCCATAAATAAAACAGATATTCTTACACTGAATGATATGCAGGGTCTGAACCCTAACCTATCAGCCTTAAAGGAAATTTATGACCAGGGCTGGATGAACATCATCAACTCGGTAGGCTACCCAAACCCCGATCGCTCCCATTTCCGCTCAATGGATATATGGCAAACCGGTAGTGATGCCAATCAGTTTTTAACCACAGGCTGGATAGGCCGCTACCTTGATTCAAACTGTCAGAATTCCTATTCGGCTATTGAGGTTGATGATACACTCTCATTAGCCATGAAAGGCGCCAAAATGAAGGGCATCGCCGTACAGGATCCCAACAAACTATACCAAACCACTCGCGAACCTTTTTTTAAGGACCTGGTGCATGACCATAACAACGCTGATTTAAACGAGGACAACCTGGGCTATCTGTATAAAACCATGATAGAAACCTATTCATCGGCTGATTATATCCAAAATACCTCCAAAACCTATAAAGTAACTGCCGATTATCCCGCTACCCCCTTTGCCAATCAACTTAAAACGGTATCAAAATTTATAAACTCGGGGTTGAAAACAAGGGTTTATTATGTGTCGCTAAGCGGTTTTGATACGCATGTTGGGCAGCAAAACCAGCAGGGCAGGCAGTTAAAAATTTATGGCGATGGAGTTGCCGCCTTTATAAAAGACCTTAAACAAAGCGGAAAACTTGACGATACCCTGGTAATGACCTTCTCTGAATTTGGCCGCCGCGTTGAGCAAAATGCCAGCAACGGTACCGACCATGGTACAGCAAACAATATCCTTATTTATGGTGGTAAGCTTAAAAAACCGGGCATCTATAATGAAGCCCCCGATTTAGCTACGCTGGATAACGGCGACTTAAAATACCAAATAGATTTCAGGGATGTTTATGCCACACTTTTAGATAAGTGGCTCAATGTGAACAACAGCCAAATACTTACACACAACTTTGCCGGCCTTGACTTTGTTTAGTGTAGCATTGTAATAAATCATTTACGTAATATAGGTAATTAACATATTAATATTACTTTAGCCTCACCTATTTAGTTTGGTTTTGTAAACCCGGTGTAATTAAAACAAAAAACATCAATACTGGTCTGCTTTTTGAGTATATTTATAATTAAACCAGTATTAAACCGTTTGCATAACCAATAGTCTATGACTATATAAAGCTAAATTATTAGGTACTGCTTTACGTTAATTTTTTATTATCATGAAAAGTATATATAAATATCTATCAGCTACTGCTTTAAGCGGTATGTTATGCCTGGCATTAGCCATCCCTGCAAGTGCTCAGCACGATCATTCAGGTGGTGGTGGCGGCGGTGGTCGTCCTGCCGGTGGCGGGGGCGGAGGTGGTGGCGGCGGCCATGTATCTGTTGCACCATCTGCACCAAGAACATCATCTGCGCCACGCAGTTACAGCACTCCATCAACACGCACAAATAATGCTAACACAGCCGGGCACAGTAATTACGCACAACGCCCTAACTCAAATACGCAAAGAAGCATTATTGCAAGGCCAAACTACGGCGGCCATGTAGGTGTTCCGGCACGTACCGGTGTTACTGCATACCGCACTTACCCAAGCTCTGTTTATGGCCACAACCATGCTGTTGTAGCTTATCGTGGTGGCTATTTACCTGGTAATACTGCTTATCATTATAACCATGGCTATTATGGCAGCTACTACGCGCCAAGGTTAGGCTTTAGCATCGGCTATTTGCCTTATGGTTATTATCCTTTTTATTATGGTGATTACCAGTATTTTTACAGTGGTGGCTTATTTTATCAGTATGACAATGATCAGTACACCGTTGTTGAACCACCCGTTGGTGCTGAGGTAACTACTTTACCATCAAACGCGCAATCAATCGTGATCAACGGTCAGCAATATTACGAGGCTGATGGTGTTTATTATGAGCCTATCACTAAGGATGATGGCTCACTAAGCTACCAGGTTGCCGGTAAGGATGGTGAATTAACCACCGATGATAGCGGCGGCGATGTTAACAATGCCCCTGCTGCACCGCAAATAGGTGATATTGTTACCCAATTACCTCCAAACTGCAGAAAGATAAATATCAATGGCGATAAGCTTTACATTTCACCTGATGGTGTTTACTTCAAAGTTTTGGTTGATCCTAATGGAAATAAGACCTATAAAATTGTAGGCCTGCCTGATCAGGGTGACCAGGGCCAAAACCAGGGCGATCCAAACGGTAATTAATACCGGGATTATAAATAACATTTAAAAAAGGGTGATGCTAAAAATAGCATCACCCTTTTTTGTTTAATCTATTATTGACTTAGAGATTCCCTCCCCTGGGAGGGGTGCGGCTGATTGTGAAGTGGCAGGGAGGGGTCTATACGCTAAATCAGGCTATTTCAATCAACCCCTTCCTGCACCTTCCCGAGGGGAGGAATCGCACCGACCTACGCTTTGTTGATCTCCCGGACACCCATGGTCTCAAATCCATCGCTATAAAAATAAATACAAACCCAGTAATTATCAGCCTGACGAAACCCCACCCTGCCCCGCCCCAGGGCGGGAATCGCACAAGGCCAGCACTTTAACTTTCGCATATTGTTTCCAACCCCTCGCTATACAAAATACATACAAAACCCATTAATTATCAGTACATTTACTGAAATTTATACGCCATATGATCTTGTTTTCAAGAAGAAATTTGCATTATTCCGATTACAAGTGGAGCGTTTACCCGCATAATGATCCTCACGTAAACGGGAAACCCGATGGCACCTCTTTTAACCGCGAAGAAGGCAATGAAATGGTATACCTTGTAAACAGGCTCATGATACTTTGGGACTACCGTTTCTCAAACACCGGCAATAAAATAGAAAAGCTTATTCACGATAAATTACCCGCCGATATCCTGGTACAGGAAGAAGTGCAAAAATGGGTAAAAAGCAACCTGAAATTTTAAAATTACCGCTTTCGCATACTACTTCCCGAAAACAATATTACTTTCGCAACATCTTGCGGCAATCAAATGATTATTGTTGTTTATACACTTATAATTGTTAATATTGCACTTTTGCAATTCCTATGTAAAAAGCAGGAGACGACCTCATATTAAAAAACAAATAGGCTATAAATCTTATTCATTATAGTGTTTATTTGCCATGCGATAAATAACATATAAATTAACATTTATTTATTATTAAAAATATGATATTTGTATACCAACAGGGGTAATCCTGCTGTATATTCCTTGAACTCACATCTTAATGAAAAATTCTTCTGCGCAATTACAGGTTCTTTCCATCGATATCGGAGGCTCTCATATAAAAGCTACTATTTTAAATAGTGAAGGTAAATTGCAAATGGCTTATGAAAAAATAGTAACGCCAATGCCCTCTACGCCTGAAAATATGATGGAAGCAATAAAAACCCTTATCAAAAATTTTCCGGAATACACCAACATATCAGTTGGTTTCCCTGGCTATGTTAGAAATGGCGTAATTAAAACGGCACCAAACCTGGGCAACGAGGCCTGGAAAGATTTTGACCTGAGTAAAAAACTTGAAGCAGAACTAGGCAAACCCGCCAAAGTTGTTAATGATGCCGATATGCAGGGCCTTGGTGTAGTTACCGGCAAAGGCTTTGAAATGGTGCTAACTTTAGGTACCGGTTTTGGCACAGCCTTATTAATGGATGGCCATTTACTGCCGCACCTGGAGATAGCACACCACCCTATTAGCAAAAAAGAAAAAAAAGCAGTTACCTACGACGACTACATTGGCGAGCGGGCACTTGAAGCTGAAGGAAAAAAGAAATGGAACGAGCGGATGCAAAAAGTTTTTGAAGTTTTGAAAACAGTATTCAATTACGACACTTTGTATATAGGCGGTGGGAATGCTGATAAGCTTACCTTTCCATTGGATGCGAATATGAAGATCGTTACAAATGAAGACGGGATAAAAGGCGGGGCCAGGCTATGGACGATGAATGAAGAACCCATAACAGAAACGTTGTCGGCAGCAACAAAATAAGTCACCTAATCAAATACATTATACTATAAGTTTAATAAAAATGGATACAATCGCAATCCCAAGCATCGAAGAACTTGGAATAAACACCGTTCGGATTTTATCAGCAGACGCTGTACAGAAAGCAAATTCAGGTCACCCTGGTACAGCCATGGCGCTTGCGCCAATGGGCCATGTACTTTGGTCAAAGGTTTTAAATTACAACCCTAAAAACCCGCATTGGGCTAACCGCGACAGGTTTATCCTTTCATGCGGCCACGCTTGTATTTTACAGTACAGTTTTTTATACCTAACCGGTTACGATCTGACCTTAAATGATATCGAAGATTTCCGCCAGTTAAACAGCAAAACTGCGGGCCACCCGGAATACGGCCTGTGCCCTGGTGTTGATGTTACTACCGGCCCGCTGGGTCAGGGCTTTGCAAATGGCGTAGGTTTCGCTATCGCACAAAAACACTTAGCAGCACGTTACAACAAACCGAACTTCGATATTTTTGATTATAGTGTATATGCTATAGTTAGTGATGGCGATATGATGGAAGGTGTAACTTCTGAAGCTGCTTCATTAGCAGGCCACCTGGAGTTAGGCAACATCATTTATTTGTACGATAACAATCACATCTCGATAGAAGGTTCTACAGACATTACCTTTAACGAAGATGTAAGCGCACGTTTCCGCGCATATGGCTGGCATGTACAGGATGTTACTGATGTTAACGATGTTCACGCTTTGGAACTGGCTATAACCAACGCCAGGGCCGAAAAACAAAAACCATCGTTAATAAACGTACGTTCATTGATTGCTTATGGCAGCCCTAACAAATCAGGCACTGCTGGTTCACATGGCGCGCCACTGGGAGCTGACGAGATTAAACTGGTTAAAGAATTCTTTGGCTTCGATCCTGATAAATCATTTAACGTACCTGCTGAAGTTTTAGATTTCTACCACAAAGCTGGCGAAAAAGGTATCGCTAAAGAAGATAAATGGAATAAACTATTTGCTGATTATAAAGCACAATACCCTGAACTGGCTGCGGAATACGAAACAGCAGTTAAAGGTGAGTTACCTAAAGGATGGGCAGATTCATTGCCAACTTTTAAGCCAACAGATCCTAAAATGGCAACACGTGTTGCATCAGGTAAAGCCTTAAATGCTCTTGCCGATAAAATACCTTATTTAATTGGTGGCGCAGCCGATTTAGCTCCGTCAACAGAAACCAACTTAAAGAATTTCGATTCATTTACATCTGAAAACAGAGCAGGCCGTAACTTCCACTTCGGTATCCGCGAGCATGCTATGGGTTCAGCATTAAATGGTATGGCTTTAACAGCAGGCGTTATTCCTTTCGGTGCAACATTCCTGATGTTCTCTGAATATATGCGCCCGCCGATCCGTTTGGCATCCATCATGAAGATCAGCCCGATATTTGTTTATACTCACGATAGTATTGGCTTAGGTGAAGATGGTACAACTCACCAGCCGGTTGAGCAATTAGCTTCATTACGTTCAATACCACGTATCACTGTTATACGCCCTGCTGATGCAAACGAAACTGTACAAGCATGGAAAGTAGCCGTTGAGCACAAAGGCGGCCCGGTTGTATTGGTATTCACCCGCCAGGGATTACCTATATTAGATCAGGATAAATATGGCAAAGCAACAAATCTTGCAAAAGGTGCTTACGTATTGTCTGAGGCCAGCAAAAACCCTGACCTGATATTAATAGCAACAGGTTCAGAAGTTGCTTTAATTATGGAAGCACAGGTTAAACTTGAGGCCGAAGGTATCTCAACCCGCGTGGTAAGCATGCCATCATGGGAATTATTTGAGAAACAGGATGCTGCTTACAAAGAGTCGGTATTCCCTAAAGCATACAGAAAACGTTTAGCTGTTGAAATGGCATCCCCAATGGGCTGGCATAAATACACTACCGACGAAGGCGATATGTTAGGAATGGAAACATTCGGTGAATCAGCTCCGGCAGATGACCTGTACAAACACTTCGGCTTTACAGTTGATAACGTAGTAAAAAGAGCGAAAGCATTATTATAATTGAGTATCAAGTAGCAAGTATCAGGTAGCAAGACAACTTCACCCTGGTATTTGCTACTGTCTATATAAAAAGGTCCTGATACTTGATACTAAATACCTGATACTAACAAATGAACTGGCAAAGCGATCTTCTAAAAAATCTGGCTTGGTCTGATACCATTATCAACCTTGAAGGCAAACAAAAAGTTGCCGATGCAATAGCTGCAAAGGTTAAGGATGGCGATATATTAGGAGTGGGTTCGGGTTCAACAGTTTATGTGGCTTTATTAGCCATTGCAAAAAGGATAAAGGAAGAACAGCTGACTATAAAAGCTATCCCTACCTCTATTGAAATTTCGCTGTTTTGCAGTAAACTGGGCATACCTTTAACTACCTTGTACGAAAATAAACCCGACTGGCTGTTTGATGGTGCCGATGAAGTTGACCCTAAGCACAGTTTGATAAAGGGCAGAGGCGGGGCAATGTTCAAGGAAAAATTGCTGATCAGCTCCAGTCCTGTTAATTATATTATTATTGATGACAGTAAACAGGTAAAAAAATTAGGAACCAATTTCCCTGTACCGATAGAGGTTTTCCCGGCTGCTTTATTGCATGTGGAAGACGAACTAAGAAAAATAGGGGCAACTAGCTTGCTGATAAGGCCCGCAAAAGGTAAGGACGGCCCCATTATTACTGAAAACGGTAATATGGTGCTCGACGCTCATTTTGATGACATTGATGATGATATGGAGATCAAAATAAAATCAATAACAGGCGTAATTGAAAGCGGACTGTTTATAAATTATAACGTGGACATATTAATGGCATAATAATTACGGTTGAATGATACGTTAACTTTAATACAACCGTAGATTTGCCCAACATCTAAACAAAAAAGAATAATTAAATATTAAAATAATGGCAACCAATAAAGTAAAACAAATACACAGCTTTGGCCAAAGCATCTGGCTGGATTTTATAGATCGCGAAATAATTTCATCAGGTAAATTAAAAAAACTGATTGACGAAGAAGGTATCAGGGGTGTAACCTCAAACCCGGCGATCTTTGAAAAAGCCATCACCAGCAGTTCTGATTATGATGCCGATATCACTGAACTGGCCAAAACTACCGAAAGCAACGAAGAAATATTCTTCGGCCTGGCTGTAAGCGACATTCAAAAAGCTACCGCTTTGTTTGATGGCGTTTATAACGAGGGTGTTGTAGGTGAAGATGGCTATGTAAGCTTAGAAGTATCTCCGTTTTTAGCTTTAGATACTGAGAAAACAGCAAAACAAGCTGTTGAACTTTGGCAAAAAGTTGACCGTAAAAACGTGATGATCAAAATCCCGGGTACAAAGCCAGGTTTAGAGGCCATCCGCCAGTCGATCGCTAAAGGCATCAACATTAACGTTACCCTGCTTTTTGGCTTGCCACGTTACAAGGAAGTTACTGAGGCTTATATTTCAGGTTTGGAAGATCATTTGGCAGCAGGCCACTCTATCAGCCATATCTCATCAGTAGCAAGTTTCTTCCTGAGCCGTATTGACGTTCTAGTTGATCCTTTGTTAGACGAAAAAGGCTTAGGCGATCTGAAAGGCGAAGTTGCTATCGCGTCAGCTAAAAAAGCTTATGAAATTTATAAAAAAGTATTCAGCGGTGAGCGTTGGGAAAAATTGGCTGCCAAAGGCGCGAAACCACAGCGTTTATTATGGGCAAGTACCAGCAGCAAAAACCCTGCATTTAAAGATACCAAATATGTTGAGGCCCTGATCGGTCCGGATACTGTTGATACCGTTCCATGGGAAACTGTTATAGCATTTGCTGATCATGGTATTGCTGCCAATACTTTAGAACAAGGTTTGGATAAAGCTACCGAGACATTGGAAAGACTAAAAGCAGCAGGTATTGATATTGATGCGCTTACCCAGCAATTAGAAGATGAAGGTATTGAGAAATTCAATAAACCTTTCGAAAAATTATTGCAAGCTATCGAAGATCAAAAAAACAAAAAATAAGCTTTGGAAACATTAGCCGTAAAATTCCTGTTTTTTGACATTGGCGGCATTTTGCTCACCAATGGCTGGGGACACGAATCCCGCGAGGAAGCAGCAAAAAAGTTCGGGCTTGATTATGCCGAGGTCAAAGAACTGCACACATTTATTTTTAATGTGTACGAAGCCAGCGGCGTTGACCTGGATGAGTACCTGGATACCGTAGTCTTTAATCATCCCCGCGATTTTACACGCGAGGATTTTAAGAACTTCATGTTTGAGCAATCGAAAGAATTGCCCGATATGCTGGCTTGGTTAAAGGAATGGCGGAAGAACTGTGGTTTCAGGATCATAGCTATCAATAATGAGGGCAAGGAGCTGAATGATTACCGTATCAAAAAATTCAAATTACACGAAGTATTTGATGCCTTTGTATCATCCTGCGAGGTAGGCATCCGCAAACCCGACCCGGCCATTTTTAAACTGGCTATGGGCATTGCTATGGCACAACCACAGGAGTCCGTGTATTTTGATGACCGGAAAATGTTTGCGTTAGCAGCCAAAAAACTAGGCATGCGCGCATACCAGCACACCAGCTTTGCAACCACAAAAAAAATACTGGAAGATTTAAAAAAAGAAAACCTCAAATAACATGAGCGAAACAACAGATAAATACAGTTTTGGCATGATCGGTCTTGGTACTATGGGCCGCAACCTGCTATTAAATATGGGTGATCATGGTGTTAAAGGCGCCGGTTTTGATAAGGATGCCTCAAAAGGCCAATTATTGGAGCAGGAAAGCAAACATGGTAACCTTAAAGGTTTTAGCGATGTTAAGGCATTTACTGAAAGCCTGAGCAGCCCAAAAGCTATTATGATGCTGGTACCCGCCGGTAAAATTGTTGACGATGTAATAGCCGAGCTTTTGCCTTTACTTGATAAAGGCGATATATTAATTGATGGCGGTAACTCGCATTTTACCGATACTAACCGCCGTGTTGAAGAGTTGGAAGCAAAAGGTTTTCATTTCTTCGGGATGGGTATATCAGGCGGTGAAGAAGGCGCACGCCGCGGCCCGAGCATGATGCCGGGTGGCGATAAAGATGCCTACAATGTAATGAAACCTATATTGGAATCCATAGCCGCTAAGGTTGATGGCGCTCCATGTGTTACTTACATTGGCCCTGGCGCATCAGGTCACTTTGTTAAAATGGTGCATAACGGTATTGAGTACGGTATTATGCAGTTAATTGCTGAAACCTATGAAATATTAAAAACAGGTTTAAAACTTGATAACGAAGCCATCCGCAAGGTATTCCTTAAATGGAATGAAGGCCGTTTGAAATCATTCCTGCTGGAAATAACCAAGGATATCTTCGCTTACAAAGCTCCCGGAACTGATCATTTATTGTTAGATGATATTAAGGATGAAGCGAAAGCTAAAGGTACCGGCAAATGGACCTCGCAAGTAGCAATGGACCTGCAGGCACCTATCCCTACTATAGATACAGCAGTATCCATGCGCGATCTTTCAAAATATAAAGAAACGCGTTTAGAAGCAGCCAAAGTTTATAGCAAAGTAGCTCCGGCACTTGATGTTAACACTGATGAGTTTTTAAAGGATTTGGAACAAGCCTACTACTTCAGCATGGTAATTACTTATGCGCAGGGTATGTTTATGCTGGCAAATGCATCAAAAGAATATAACTACGACCTGCATTTAGGCGAGATCGCTAAAATATGGCGCGGTGGCTGTATTATCCGTTCAGAGTTTTTGAACGATATATATAATGCCTACAACGGCAACGCAAAACTATCACACCTCTTATTAGATGCAGGCGTTGAAAAACTGGTTAGCGCTGCCTTGCCGGGTGCCCGTAAAGTAATATCAAGCGTTATTGCTGCCGGTATTGCAGCCCCATCATATGCAGCTTCATTAAGCTACTTTGATAACTTCCGCACCGGTCGTATGCCGTCAAACCTTACACAGGCACAACGCGACTATTTTGGCGCGCATACCTATGAACTGATAGGCAAAGAAGGAACTTTTCATACACAATGGGTTCCTAAAAGCAACGATTAATAAATAAATTTAGCCGATAGAACATATATCATGGACTCAACTAAAAATAACCCTACCGTTTTTATCATATTCGGTGGTACAGGCGACCTGAATGCCCGTAAACTGGCACCGGCGCTTTATAACCTGTTTTTGGATAACTGGCTGCCAAAACAATTTTCAATCATCGGTACCGGCCGTACCAAATTATCTGATGAAGATTTCAGAAAGAAATTGCTGGATGATATCAACCAGTTTTCGCGCAGCGGTAAAGCCGACAAGAAAAAATGGGATGAGTTCTCTAAAAACCTTTTCTACCAGGTATCTGATATCAACGATTCAGAAACTTATAAAGAATTTGGTAAAAGGGTTGAGGCACATAACACCGAATGGAAAACTAAGGCTACCGTTATTTATTACATGGCGGTATCACCTAACTTCTTCCCTATCATAGCTACCAATATTTCAAAAGCCGGTTTAGCTGTTGATCCTGAAACAACAAGGATCGTAATAGAAAAACCTTTCGGCCATGACCTGGAAACAGCTAAGGAGCTTAACCAGCTTTTAGCAGGTATATTTAACGAAAAGCAGATCTACCGTATAGACCATTACTTAGGTAAGGAAACCGTACAAAATATTATGGCTTTCCGTTTCGCCAACTCTATACTCGAGCCGATCTGGAACCGTAATTATATTGAGCATGTGCAAATATCCGTAACAGAGCAATTAGGTGTTGAAGAACGCGGCGATTACTATGATGGTGCCGGTGCGTTACGCGATATGATCCAGAATCACTTACTGCAATTGCTTTGTTTAGTGGCTATGGAAACCCCGGTTAACTTTAGTGCTGATGAAGTACGCAACCGTAAGGTTGATGTATTGCATGCCATGCGTAAATTCTCACCTGATGATGTAAGAATGTCGGCAGTAAGAGGTCAGTATGGTAAAGGCTGGATGGAAGGCAAAGAAGTTGCCGGCTACCGAGAAGAGCCAAAAGTTGATAAAGATTCAAATACCGAAACATTTGCAGCCGTTAAATTTTTTGTAGATAACTGGAGATGGCAAGGTATCCCTTTCTACCTGCGTACAGGTAAAAGGCTGCACCAAACCGCATCGGTAATTACTATACAGTTTAAGGATGTGCCGCACAAGGTATTCCCTACTGAGGCCGCTGAAAGCTGGCAGCAAAACAGGCTCATCATCAGCATACAGCCTGAAATGAGCATTCGTTTGCAGGTACAGGCAAAACGCCCGGGACTGGATATGATACTGAATACCGTTGATATGGTGTTCGATTACAAAGGTACTTACACTGCCCAGGCACCTGAAGCTTATGAAACTCTATTGTTAGATACCATGCTTGGCGACCAAACGCTGTTTATGCGTGGCGACCAGGTTGAAGCCGCATGGGAACTGATAATGCCGATATTAAGCACATGGACCAACAAAAAGAGCCTTAACTTCCCTAATTATTCTGCCAACTCATGGGGCCCTGAAAGTGCCGAGGCGCTGATAGCCCGTGATGGCTTTAACTGGTTCTCATTACCGTTGGCCAGTAGTAAAAAATAGTATTTATGAAATTAAATGTTTTTAACACCGCCGATGAGGTATTGCTTAACCTGGCAAATTACTTTGTAACCCTTGCTGAGCAATCCATAGCGGCTAATGATAAGTTTACTGTTGCTCTTTCGGGTGGCAGCTCACCTAAAAAATTATATGAACTGCTGGCTTCTGATGCTTTTAAGGGCAAGGTTGACTGGGAGAAAGTATACTTCTTTTTCGGCGATGAGCGCAATGTACCGCAGGATGATAAGGACAGCAATTACCTGATGGCTAAAACAGCTTTGTTTGCCCCATTGGAAATTGATGATTCAAACATTTTCGCGGTTGAGACAAGTCTTAGTCCGGCGGAAGCTGCTGCAGAATACACCAAAGCCATTACCTTGTTCTTTGACGAGGAAGACATAGCGTTTGACCTGGTATTACTTGGCCTGGGCGATAACTCGCACACGGCCTCGTTGTTCCCCTTTACTACTGTTTTGCATGATGATTCAGCCTCAGTAAAAGAAGTGTTTTTAGAAGATCAGCAGGTATATCGTATCACCTTTACTGCACGTTTAATTAATCAGGCACGTCATATTGCCTTTTTGGTTTATGGTGCGGGTAAAGCAATCGCGGTACATCATGTATTGGAAGATGGCAGGAATATTGAGCTATACCCGGCGCAGCTAATTGCCCCGATTAATGGCGATGTGCAATGGTTTTTAGATACTGCCGCGGCAGCTGATCTGAAACAATAATTAACATTAACAAAACATTTAAAGCGATGTACTGTAGTACATCGCTTTTTTTATGCTTAATTAATTTATAAGTAACAGAATTATATCACAATATATTTTGGAAAGCCGCATTTATATTTTATAATTGTCATTCTGACAAATTAAAACCAATTAAGAAGAATGAAGACCCTTGCAACCGGCGACTACGTCGTATTTTTTATTTACTTTATCATCGTCGCCTTTTATGGTTGGTGGGTGTATAGAAGCAAACACAAAGGCCCAAGTGATTCAAAAGATTATTTTTTAGCCGAGGGTTCGCTTACCTGGTGGGCCATTGGCGCATCGCTGATCGCATCAAACATCTCAGCCGAACAATTTATAGGCACCAGCGGTTCTGCCTTCAAAATGGGGATAGCCATTTCCAGTTATGAATGGATGGCAGCGGCTACGCTTATCATTGTAGCCATTTTCTTTATCCCGGTTTATTTAAAAAATAAGATAGCCACTATGCCGCAGTTCCTTAACCAGCGGTATAATGGCACGGTCGCCATGATCATGGCTGTGTTTTGGTTGTTATTGTATATCGTAGTAAACTTAATGTCGATATTATACCTTGGGGCTCTGGCTATAAGCGGCATATCTGGTCTTAACCTTTACCTGTGTATCTCGTTGCTGGCTATCTTCGCGGTTTTTATTACGCTGGGCGGCATGAAGGTTATCGGTTATACCGATGTTATACAAGTGTTTTTCCTCGTTTTAGGCGGCCTTGTTGCCACTTATATAGCATTAAACCGTATTGATGCCTTAACAGGTACCAGCGGCCTATGGAATGGCTTTAAAATTTTAAAAGAACAGGCCGACGACCACTTTCATCTCATATTTAAAAAGGACAACCCCAATTACATGGACCTGCCAGGTTTGAGTGTGCTGGTAGGTGGTATGTGGATCACCAATCTTAACTATTGGGGTTGTAATCAGTACATCACCCAAAGGGCATTAGGTGCGGATCTGAAAACTGCCCGTGGTGGTTTGCTATTCGCGGCGTTCCTGAAATTATTAATGCCTGTGATAGTGGTATTACCGGGTATCGCAGCTTACGTGCTGTATCAAAAAGGTATGTTCCATCATGAAATGCTGAGCTCAAAGGGCGTAATTGACGTTAACAAGGCTTATCCGTCATTACTTAACCTGTTGCCTACTTATTTAAAAGGCATCGCGTTCGCGGCATTAACAGCGGCTATTGTGGCTTCATTAGCGGGCAAGGCAAACAGTATAGCTACCATATTCACATTGGATATCTACAAAAAAGCCATTAACCCTGCTGCCAGTGAAAAGAAACTGGTGAGCCTTGGCAAAATATCAGTAGTTGTAGCCATGTTACTTGGTGTGCTGTTATCGCTAGTTATTGGCGATAAATTGATGGGTGAAGGCAAACAAGGTTTCCAATATATCCAGGAATACACCGGCTTTGTATCACCGGGTATATTTGCCATGTTCATCCTTGGCTTTTTCTGGAAGAAAACCACTTCAAACGCAGCGCTGTTTGCAACCATTGGAGGCTTTATATTATCAGTAGTATTCAAATTCCTGCCTTACTGGACAAACCTTTCCTTCCTTGCGCCTTATGGTTTCTCAAAGGATAATGGCACAGGTGTTTTTGAAATCCCTTTTTTAGACAGGATGGAGTTTGTATTTGCCTTCTGTATCATCGGTATGTATATCATCACCATGATTGAGAACGCCAAAGGCCTGCGCACAAACGGGCTGGAAGTAGATACCTCCATGTTTAAAACCAGCAGGGGCTTTGCGATTGGTTCAATTGTTATTTGCGTGCTGTTAACTGTGCTTTATACTATATTTTGGTAAGATAAGGCAGTTCCCCTCTTGAGAGGGGGCGCGTAGACGGTGCGGCTGTAGGGGTGTGTTATTACGCATAAAGGACACACCCCTACACCCCTCTCAAGAGGGGAATCGCACAGGGCCATCGCTATTCTTGTTATAAGGTTTTACTTCCCTCCACTTTAAACCCATTCTTCCGCTCATAATAATTAATCGCTTCAACCAATAGCAAATTAGGCACCCAGCTTAAAAAGGCGATGATGATATAGTTATTGGGGAAGTTAACCCCCTGCCCAAAAATAGTGAACAGCCATATATAAAACCGCAGCGTTACCGCCGCGAATGCCAGTCCGTAGCTCCGGCGCATCATGCGGATGTGTTCATCTATCTTGCCATTCATAACCAAAAGCCAGGCGCTTAGGGTAAATATAACCCATAGGGTATTCTGAATAAAAAATGAGGCGAATACTGCCGGACCACGGTTAATAAACAAGGTCATGACATAAGCCCCCGGCGAAGCGAAAAACAGCACACCAAATACATATAATTTCCCCAATGCTTTATGCAACGGCCTATTATTGTATACCTTTTTTGAGAACTGGAAAAAGCCGGCTATCAATATAATACTGCTCCCAAAAATGTGACAGTAAAAGGCAGGCAGATACCAACCGGTTTCAACAGCTTTCTGTTTCAGTTGCAAAAATACCGACTGGTGCTTAAAATCAATATATTGATAAAATGTACCCGCACACAAAAACACTATCCAGAACAGGGCAATATATCTAAGTATTTTACCCATTATTCAGCCGCCAATGTATTTGATTTTTGGCCTTGAAGCTTTTGATTTAGCCAGTTGATATTGTATTTATCAATAACGGTTAATGAGTCATCAACAGAAACATTCTTTTTGTTATCAGGAATATCAGTATCGCCATAAAACACATTGTTCCAGGCAGCACTTTTAAATTTATAAAAATAAGAAGCATATATCTCATTTTTCATATACTGCAACATCTCGGGTGTTACATGATCTATTGATTTTCCATTAATTACATAACAGCCTTGTAAATAACTATCATCCAGTTTTACATATTTTGTACAGCCAAATACACGTTGATTGGGCAATGCTTCCAGTTTGCCATTTTTAATATGCAGGTAATGATAATATGGTGCCTCGTATATTGTATCCTTTATAATTTCCTGATCAACGCCGCTTGTGGTTCTATACTCAAACAAGGTATCGTTTATAGCACGTATAGCGTTCTCATTGCATTTGCCAGACAATACACT
The DNA here is from genome assembly GCF_900105165.1 of Mucilaginibacter mallensis. Classification (NCBI taxonomy): domain Bacteria; kingdom Pseudomonadati; phylum Bacteroidota; class Sphingobacteriia; order Sphingobacteriales; family Sphingobacteriaceae; genus Mucilaginibacter; species Mucilaginibacter mallensis. Next base: position 229,917 of record NZ_LT629740.1, on the reverse strand, counting down.
TCCGCCGTCTCCTTGGCCTTGATAACTAGGTACATTAAAACCTAATATCCTGTTTTGTGCCTTATTAACAATCAGAACGTTCTTGCTCTCATATAAACCTGAGCGGCCTCCCAAATAATCATTATAAATAGAATAAAAAGCACTCTCCAGCCAATTATTAGCTTCATCCTTTTTATGGCCTTCATACTTAATTTCTATCGATCCGCTGGCCTCGATACCATCATTATCAGCCCCCGGCTTTCTTAACGGATTTTCAAAGGTTACAAACTGATCTAATATACCCCAGTCAACCAGGTATGATGGCGCCACAACAAGCGAAGTAAAATCTTCGCGGTCATTGTATTCCATAATGTTCTCTGAGCTCTCGTCCGACAGCGTATACGAATCGCCATAAGCTTTTATCTTAGGCAATACATCAGCTATTTTAAAATCCTGTATTTTATCACTTACAGTCGAATCGCTTTTTAAATAGAAGTAATCATCGCCGTTACGTAATAAGGCCAGGTTATCATCAGCCTTTAAAGGAAATATCTGGTCGTAATTTACAGGCAGTACCAATTTCCCATCCAGGTTATAGAATCCCTTTTTACCATCCTTCTCTACTTCAATTAACCCCTGTATGGTCCCGCCTATATTGTGGATCAGGTCGTACTCTGCTGGTATCACCTCCTTCAGGTCCGGGTTTACCAATCCCATTTTATACGTCGGCTTATAATCAGGCTTATGATCATTCAACCAATAAAACTCCTTATTCAATGTACCCTTAATAACATAAAACCACGTTTTTTTATTAATATGCTCAAACCATAATACGCTATCATAGCGAGCCTTTAATTTATCAGCGGTTTTAAACGCGGCAAGTGTAATTGCGCTGTATATAGCATCTTCGGGCACAGTTTTGTTTCGCACCAAAATTGCGTAGGCCATATATCCTTTTAAAAATACACCTGTTTTTACTTCAGCTATTTTAAACTGATGATCGGCTATTTTATGAATGGTGAAAGTGATAACAGCTTGTTTGGTATCCATACCAGCATGCGTAAAGCTAACCGGCACTTCGGCAATGGTATTGGTAGTGTTGCTGAAAATGATCTTATTATCATCAGTATTCAAACTGATATTGAATGTCGGTGCTGATTTTCCATTCATGCCCGTTTTGCCGGCCAGTACTTTAACCAGCAGTGTTATCTGCTTATTGTTTTTACCCGCCTCAAAATCATTGACAGCCGAATCTATGTGTTCGTCCTTCAGTTCGCTCCTAAAATCATTCAAAAACTGTGTTATCTCCGCCTTTTCCGGCTTGGAGAGGTATTTGATTTTTATAAAAATGCACAAGCAAATTATTACAACAAGGCAAATCAGGCTTATGATTATTGGTTTGGTTTTCATGATACTAATATAAAATGAATTTTAAACAATGCAATATTATCCTATTCATAACAATTCACTACCATAAACAGCTTTATCCCAGTCGCTTGTAAGCACAGATATAATATAGTTTTTATCTATATTATATCGAAACTATATATAACTTATAAATTACAAAGTTTGTATATTTGAGAACAAAAAAAGATAAATATGTTAACTATAGGACAAGAATTCCCAAAATTTTCTAAAACAGCGGTTGTTAGTATTGAAAAAGGCAAAGAGTTTGAAACACTAACTTCTGACTACTTTACTAATGATGATAACGTATGGACAGTAATGTTTTGGTGGCCAAAAGATTTTACTTTTGTTTGCCCTACCGAGATTGCTGAATTCAACAAAAGCTATGGCGAGTTTCGCGATCGCGATGCCCGTTTAATTGGTGCATCAACCGATTCTGAATTTGTGCACGCTGCATGGAGAAGAGATCACGAAGATCTGCGCGACCTTAAATTCCCAATGCTGGCCGATACTTCAAAATCATTAGCTGAAGACTTAGGTATATTAGAACCAACTGAAAAAATTGCTTACCGTGCTACTTTCATTGTTGACCCTACCGGCATTATCCGTTGGGTATCAGTTAACGATTTAAACGTTGGCCGTAACGTTAAAGAAGTTTTACGCGTACTTGATGGTTTACAAACCGATGAGCTTTGCCCATGTAACTGGGAAAAAGGTCAGGATACCCTTAGCGTATAATAATTATTAGCATCTACCTATGTTCCCCGTGCTTTATTGCGCGGGGATTTTTTATTCCCATCTACTACAAAATAATATTATCATGAGTGAAGTAACAGAAACCATAACTGAACTATTGCAAACTATCGGCCTTGAAAGCGATTATCGTACCGAGAGCCTTACTTTGCTTGAAAAAGGCGAATCACGCTACCTGCGCGATTTTAAATTGAATTTTACCAGCACACTAACATCAGAACACCTAAGCACTAAGGAATGCGCTTTATTGGGCCTGAGCGTGGCTATAAACAACAATAACACCCCGCTTACTCAATACTATACCAAATACGCCGAAGAACAAGGCGCTACAGCAGCTGATATTGCTGAAGCGGCAGCATGCGCGTCGTTACTGGCATCAAACAACATATTTTACCGTTTCAGGCATTTTACCAAGAAGGAAAAATATAATCTGATCCCTGCACGTATCAGGATGCAGATAATGATGAAACCGATAACCGGCAAGGATTTTTTTGAATTGATGAGCCTTACCATTTCGGCGGTAAATGGCTGCGAGCTATGTGTGAATGCACATGAGGATTCGCTTATAAAATTAGGTACAACAGAGGAGCGTATTTTTGATGCCATCCGTATTGCATCACTGGTAACTGCTGCCGGGAAAGTTATATTTTAAGCTATTTCTGCCGAAAAGACCATCATATAATAAAATATAATGAAAATTTCATGAAATAAAACACATTGCTTAATAAAAGTTTGCTTTTATTAATTAAAAACCTTTAATTTTATAGCAAGATTAAGCACCCTACCTTCCCTTATAGTTTTGTTGATAATACGTGTGATTTAGGTAGGGATATACCAAATTTTTAATTGTTAATTTTTTTTAAAAAGAAGCCGTCCTGGAATAGTGATACCATGGCGGCTTCTTCTTTTTAGTGTGTATCGGTAGCTGCCTTCAATTTCTTGAAAGGCTGCAGGTATAATAATGGTATGGAGAATAACATTACCAAACCCGATATCCAGTAAGCATCAGCATAAGTTAATAATAAGGTTTGTTTAATAACAGCACCTTCTATAGCCATGTATGCCTGGTGGGTAGCATCAAGTAATGAACTACCTTTTGACTGGAAATTCTGTACCAGCATATTAAACCGCGTGTTAAACGGCGTATTGTATTGATTGATATTACTTAACAAGTTATCACGGTGCACTCCCTGGCGTATGTGAATAACTGTTGTTAGCGTAGCAATACCAAAAGCACCGCCTAACTGGCGCATCATGTTGTTTAAGCCTGTTCCCTGCCCAACTTCCGGCCCTTTCAGATCGGCTATTGCTAAGGTGGTTAACGGAACGAATAACAGGGCCATACCAACACCCCTTATTACCAGCGGCCAAAAGAAGTCGCTCGTACCTGAATTAAGGGTTGATTTGCTCAGCATTGTAGTAAACACAAAGAACAAAAACATACCTATGGTTGCCATAAATTGCGCCGGTATACCCTTATTAAGCATTTTACCGATGAACGGCATCATAACAATGGTACATAAGCCACCGGGAAATAGTATCTCCCCTGTTTGCTGTGCCGAAAAGCCCAGCAGGTTCTGACAAAATATTGGGAACACGAATACCGAACCATACAAACCAAACCCGAGCACAAAGGACGTGAACATCCCCACGGCGAAGCTTCGATGCCGCATAATGGCAAAGTTAACTATCGGATGATCCGTACTTAGTTCCCTCCATATGAACAGTAATGTGCCCAATATAGCGGCTATGGTAAGTACCAATATGTATGTTTTTGCAAACCAATCTTCCGATTCACCTTTTTCAAGGATGGTTTGTAAACTGCCTACTGCAACAGCAAGCAGTGCAATGCCCCACCAGTCGATGGGCTTTCCTTTCCCGTCCTTTGGCGTTGTTCGCACAAATGTGTAAGTAAGGAACAATGCCAGTGCACCTACCGGAATATTTACATAAAATATCCATGGCCATGAGTAATTATCAGTTATCCAGCCGCCAATTGTTGGTCCTACTGTTGGCCCTACTACCGCGCCTAAACCAAATAGTGCGGTTGCTGTACCTATTTCCTCACGTGGCCAGGTTTCAATTAATATGGCTTGTGAGGTTGATATTAAACCACCACCTGCAATACCCTGTATAATACGGAAGATTATTAATTCATCTAAACTTGTTGCGTTACCGCATAAAAAGGAGGCTATTGTAAACAATAGTATGGATGCCATGTAGTAATTCTTACGACCAAAGAAGCTGCCTAACCAGCCCGACATCGGCAATACAATTACGTTGGCCACCGCGTAGCCTGTTGTTACCCAGGCCACATCCTCCAGCGTTGCCCCAAGGTTTCCCTGTATCTGGGGCAAGGATACATTCACTATCGTGGTATCAATAAGCTCCAATAACGAAGCCATGATCACTGTGATAGTAATGATCCACTTTCTAAAACCTTGTTCAGCCATTGTTTATTTAGTCTTTATATATAACAGAAACATTCACGCTCATACCCGGACGTAATTTTTCCATCACATCCTTATCAGCCTTGATCAAAATCTTAACAGGCACACGCTGTACTACCTTAACATAGTTACCGGTAGCGTTATCAGGTGGCAGTAAAGAGAATTTTGCACCTGTAGCCGGTGAAAAGTTATATACTACACCCTCTAATTTTAACTCTGGATAAGCATCAACTTCAATATCAACTTTCTGGTTAGCGCGGATTTTATCAAGCTGGGTTTCCTTAAAGTTTGCAGTAATGTATAAGCTGTTATCATTAACAACAGAGAACAGTGTTTGACCTGCCTGTACCAGCTGACCAATCTGAATGTTCTTTTTAGATACAACACCACTTGCTGGTGAAAGCACATTGGTATATGATAATTGCAGCTTAGCATAATCAACATCAACCTGGCGTTGTGTAACACCTGTGTTGGTTACAGTTAACTGGCTTTGAGTAGTACCAATTTGTTGTTGTGCAGCTCTATACTGATCCTGTGCAGCCTTGTAATTTGCCTGCGCAACTTCAAGATCTGATTTTGACTGGTCAAATTGTTGTTGAGTGATAGAACCATCTTTAACAAGGTTTGCATAACGTGCATAATCCTTGGTAACCTGGTCAAGGCGTGCTGCTGCTGATGCAACACCTGCTTTAGCTACTGCCGAGTTTGAGGTAGTAGTAAAGATTTGTGCCTGGCTTACGCCAATACCTGCGCTTGCACCTTTTTGTGCTGCTAAAGCTTGTTCTAATTTTACTTTGTAATCGCGGTCATCAATTTTTACTAAAAGCTGATCCTTGTTTACGTGTTCGTTTTCCTGGAAATACATACTGTCAACATATCCGCCTACACGGGCAACAACCGGGCTTATATCGCCGTCAATCTGCGCGTCGTCAGTATCTACGTGTTTGCTATAGTATATATATTCTTTGATGCCAAAAAAGATGCCACCTATAAGCACTATCCCTAATATAATTGGAAGTACTTTATTGGGTTTCTTTTTAGGTTCTTCTTCTTCTGTGGTGTGTTTCTGTGCCATTGTATTTTAATTGTTGAATTTGTGAATTGATGATTTAGTGAATGTGAGTGATCTGCAAACATTTGCTTTCACTCGTCTGCACATTTATTTGTTAAGTTTTCCGGTTGATTTTAATAATGAGTAATAAGCCAGTACAGCATCTGCTTTAGCAAGCTCCAGGTTTATCTGCGCCTGGAAAAGCAAGGTTTCCGCATCCGCACGATCTGTTGCTGATGCTGTATTGCTCTTGTATTTTGATTGCAGTATGTTATTGTTTTCACCTGCTTGTGCAATTGATGTTTGTAATAACTTGATCTTATCAAGCGCGGTTAAATAGTTCTGATAGTTTTGGTTAACCTCGTCTTTTACATTATCAGTGGTAATACCCTTGTTTATGTCAACCTCGGTACGCTGTATGCTGGCCTGGGCAACTTTATTTTTGTTAAGCCATAAAGCGTCAAAGTTCCATGCTACTGTTACACCTAATACTAAAGGCGTTATATAATTACCATGGGTTGGCAGCGGGTTGGCAGCCACATCAACATAATAACCTGCAGCCGATGCTGACAATGTAGGCAACTGATTAGCCTTTATTGATTTGATATTCAAATCAGCAACACGGTTATTAAAATCAAGCACTCTCAACTCCTGGCGGTTCTGTAATGCAGTATCCAGATAAGCTGATAGTGGCCCTACTATTCTGGCGCTATCGGTAAGCGTATCAATATTTAAAGTTGTAGTTTCAGGCAGACCTAATAAAACATTCAGGTTGTAGTTGATCACTTTCCTGTTATTTTCTAGGTCGATACCATTTAACTGGATATTAGCTTTTTGCAGTTCAAAACGCAAAACATCATTTTTGGTTACCAAACCCTGGTCAAAAAAGCGCTGCGACTGGTGGATCTGCTGATCTTCAGTAGCGATGTTTTGATTTACCACCTTTATGCTCTGCAATACCTTATAAAGGTTGTAGTAAGAGCTGATGATATCAAAAGTGATCTGATCTTTATCCTTGTCGGCATCTAAGCGTGATGCCTGTGTTAAAAGATCAGTGCTTTGGCGGGCATATTTTAATTTATTACCGCCGAAGATAACTTCGTTAACTGATGCGATACCTAAATAAGCATTAGCACCGGTAGGCAAATTAATGGTCTGCTTTCCAAAATCAAGCGTGTTAGCAGGTATCTGCGCACGGTCATAAGCAAAGCTTACAGAGCCAGTAGGCAACGATTTGTCTTTTGCCTGTTTGTACTGTGAAACCGCCTCATCAATTTTAGCTTGTGAGTACTTCAGTGTCTTACTGTTTTGGAGGCCCAAATCTATGGCTTCCTTTAGGGTAAGTGTTTTGTCCTGTGCTGATGCCTTGTTGCCGGTAAATGCTATTAATAGCAAAGCCGCAAGCAAGCCAAGCAACGACATTTTAAACAATTGTTTGTGGGATATATTAATTTGTGTGTTCATTGTCATTTAGTAAATAAGATTTTAATAGGGTTTTTAAATATTTTTTTAACCGCGGCTTGAGCTTTTCTTCTATTATTTTTTCATCAAGAATGTCATAACCTAACATACTTGATGCTAACAGCGGTGTATTTATCATGAAGTTCTTGGTACCATAAATGGTAGCAACCACCATCTGCAGATCAGAGTCGGCTTTAAACTCGCCATTATCAATCCCTTCCTGTAGCATTTTATAGAGCTCTAATACGCTCGTCATCAACATGGCGTGAATTTTGTCGGAAAGATCTGTTCTTCTGTTAATACTCATTTCCTGGTACAAAAGTTTCTGGAAACAGTTATTATTAACAACACGGTTGCTATAAATATCAATATAGCTTTCAACTTTCGCCCAGGAACTAATGGTATCATCAATACCAAGATTGTGCAAAATATCCTGAAAAGAAGAGATCTTACGATCAAAAACAGCAAGGAACAAACCTTCTTTTGAACCGAAATAATAGTTTAGCATCGCCATGTTTACACCGGCCTCTCCCGAGATCATCCGGGTAGATGCGCCGTCGAAACCCATATCAGAAAATACCCTTTCGGCTACATCCAGTATATGGTCTTTCTTGTCTATTTTATCTTTGTCCATTTTCTTTTAACGGCACAAAATTAATCAAACGATTGATTAATTTAAAATAAAATTAGTCATTGATTTGTAATTAACTGACTAATAGATTCAAAAATTCAATCAGTTGATTAACGGGCAACAATTTTCGGCAGTATTTGTTTTATCTAAATGAAAATGAACACGTTGAGCACGAAAATGAGCTGCTTAACAAGAATACTGCGAACAAATGTACTTCAAGTTTATTGCGCGATTGTTGAGCGATTGTTAAATTCTTGATACGAAAATAATTCGCCGTCTATCTTTCAATATATTTGTTGTTATGAAGCGTATTAAACTCATTAGTATACTGTTATTATTTACCAGTTCTGTTTTTGCACAAACCGCCCCACCTGCCGACATTGCAACCATTGAGCAAGGCCTAAAAAAGCTGAACGTTTTAGGCAGTGTACTATATATAGCAGCCCATCCTGATGATGAAAATACTCGCCTGCTGGCTTACCTGGCACAGGAAAAACATTACCGAACGGGCTACCTGTCATTAACCCGCGGCGATGGCGGGCAAAACCTGATAGGTAATGAACAGGGTGAACTTTTAGGCTTGATACGCACACAGGAACTTTTAGCCGCACGCCGTGTGGATGGCGCCGAACAGTTTTTTAGCCGCGCAAACGATTTTGGCTTTAGCAAAGGCCCCGGCGAAACGTTAAAAATATGGGATAAAGAAAAAGTACTAAGCGATGTAGTTTGGGTTATCCGCAAGTTCAGGCCCGATGTGATTATCTGCCGTTTCCCAACAACGGGCGAAGGCGGGCACGGGCACCATACCGCATCAGCAATATTAGCGCAGGAAGCGTTTGCAGCAGCTGCCGATCCAAGCCGTTTCCCGGAGCAATTAAAATATGTAAAAGTTTGGCAGGCTAAACGCTTGCTTTGGAACACTTTTAGCTTTGGCAGCATAAATACTACCGCTGCGGATCAATTTAAAATAAACGTTGGGGTTTACAACCCCATACTAGGCAAAGGCTATGGAGAAATGGCTGCCGAAAGCCGCTCCAATCATAAAACACAGGGCTTTGGCTCAGCCAAGCAACGTGGTGATACTTACGAATATTTCAAAAACATTTTAGGCGATGCCCCTAAAACTGACCTGATGGATGGCGTTAATACCACATGGAGCAGGGTTGAGGGTGGAAGCGCCATTGGATCGGAAGTTGAAAAGATCCATAAAGATTTTGATGTGGACCATCCTGAAAAATCAGTTAGCGGATTGGTGAACTTGTTGGATAAGATTGAAAAAGTGCCCGATACCTACTGGAAAACACAAAAGACAAAGGAGCTGGATGAGTTGATTGCCGCTTGCGCGGGCTTATGGTGCGAAGCTTACAGTGCCGAACAAACCTATGCCGTTGGCGATCAGATGAACGTTCTTTCGCAGGTGATAAACCGTTATGGCTTAAATATATCCTTAAAAGGGCTCACCTTATTGCAACGCCCTGATAATATAAACTCTGACCCGAACTCTTTTATTGAACCCATAGCAAATTACAATTTGCCCGTTACTACAAAAGACAAAACTATCCCGGCAAATGAGCTACAGTCATATAATAATGACTGTATTGCAAGCAAGATATCACAACCTTACTGGCTGGAAGCAGCACATGATGCAGGTACTTATAAGCTCAATTACGAAGGCAATGCCGGTAATCCTGAAAATCCCGATGCGCCAACCATACGATTTGATTTTTCAATCGATGGGCGCTCCATTGTTTTAGATAGGAACTTGATGTACAAATATGTAAATCCTGCCAAAGGGGAAATTTATCAGCCGGTAGAAATTGCCCCGGCGGTAACCGCTAATGTTGCAGGTAAGGATTATATATTCAGTGCAAAACAAAGCCAGAATATAGAGATAGACTTAAAAAGCTTTACTAAGGCCAGTGGCAGCATCAGCATAAAACCTATACCGGGTTGGACCGTGAGTCCTGACAAAATAGATTTCACCAATAAAAATAAAGGCGATGAATGGGCGGCAGTGTTTACTGTTACGCCAACAAATAGCACACCTAACACCAGTGTTTTTGAAACGATAGTAACGGCCAATGGTAAGTCCTCTTCCCTGGGTATAAGGCGTATCAGTTACGAACACGTGCCGAATATTACCTTATTCCCGCCATCCCAGGCTAAATTAATATACCTCGACCTGAAAACCGCAGGTAAAAAGATCGGCTATATTGAAGGCGCAGGTGACCTGGTACCCGAGGCTTTGCGACAGGTAGGTTATGAGGTGCATATGCTTACCGAAAGCGAGATCATGAACAGCGACCTTTCGGTTTATGATGCCATTATCACCGGTGTACGTGCTTACAATGTGAACAACCGATTGGCCGTTGAGCAGCCTAAATTGATGGATTACGTAAACAATGGCGGCAATTTGGTAGTACAGTATAATAATAACAACGGCATATTGGTTAACCAGATCGGTCCATATCCTTTCCGCCCGGTAAACCAGCGGGTAACTGATGAAACGGCTAAGGTTACGGTGCTTGACCCGCAAAACCCGGTATTAAATTATCCCAACAAGATAAACGATGCCGATTTTGATGGCTGGATACAGGAACGCGGCCTATACTTTGTAAGCGACATCGACCCTAAATATCAAACCCCACTGCAAATGAACGACCCTAATGAGCAACCGAACAAAGGTTCGCTGATCGTAACCAATTATGGTAAAGGGCGGTTTGTATATACATCGCTGGCATTCTTCAGGGAATTGCCTGCCGGGGTGCCCGGAGCATACCGTTTATTTGTTAATTTACTCAGCAATCCAAAAAAATAACATTTGCATTAGGCATCAATGCATTAATAATATAAATTTGCAACTTATAATTACGCAATATGGCACATCATCAAAAAGAGGAAGAAAAAAGCTACGATTACCTTTACTATGTTTTAGGATTAATTACCGGTGTATTTACAGGTGCAATTTTAGATGTTGGTATGATATGGGCTTTAGTTGGCGGCGTTCTGGGTCTGTTATCAGCAGCCTTCTTTCTTAACGTACTTGTTAAAGGCCGCGAAGACAAATAAGCAATCTTTTAAAAAATCATTTATACAAAACCAGTTTTGCAGCTATTGTTGTAAACTGGTTTTTTGTTTTTAGTGGCTTGCCAATTGCTTATGCAGTTTACGGTGTACAACGGTCCGCACCTGTTTAGTTTTGGTTTTCTTCCGCTTGCCCAGCCATATTATAAAGCCGGTAACAGGTAAACTACCGCATATCAGGCTCGCTAAAAAAGCGATAATCTTGCCCGGCAATCCCAATGCCTGCCCTACGTGTATATCATAGTTGAGATCGTTCAGCTTCATGCCTACGCTTTTTTTAGTTTCAGGTAGATCTTTCAGCAGCTTTGCCGTGTACTTATCAAAATAATAATCATCGGCATTACCATAATGCAGGCTCTTGGCATAAGCGTTTACCCCAACGGTACCCGCTGCTGTGGCATCATCATAAATTAAAAACATCTCTGCCTTTGGCGATTTTTGCTCTGCAACTATTAAAGCCCTGTCGATAACAGGCTTTGCTATGAACATTGCCTTGTTTAATGAATCTGATTTAGGGAGAACTTTTTCGGCCGCATAAGTCTTACCCAGGTTAGCCGTTTTATATATACCATCACGCACCCAGTCGAAAGTCATGGATAAGCCCGTTAAGGCTAATATAATCGCTATACTGGTTGCATAAAAGCCCAGCACATTATGCAGATCATAATTTACCCTGCGCCAGCGGCCGTTCCATTTAATGCTGAAACTGCGCTTACGGTCTGATTTTCGTTTGGGCCACCATAAAACGATCCCCGTTATCATCAGCACAACAAAAATAATGACCGATATACCCACCACCAGCGCACCTGCCTTTGGCGGCAGTAATAAATACAGGTGGATGAATTCAACTATGGTAAAAAAGTTTTTGCTGGCAACTTCGGTATGGGTTATTTGCGCGGTATAAGGGTTTAAGTAAACAAAGGTAAACTCATCCTTGGGCCAGGCTACCAGTACCGCGGCAGGGCGATCCTTACCATAATAATAGATGTAACTGGCGGTAGCGCGCGGGTATTTTTTTAAAGCTGTGCTTTTTAATACTGAGGGATCGGCATAAGGCCTGTTTTGTACAGTTACTGTACGATAAGGGCAAAGCGCATCCTGTATCTCATCCTGAAAACAAAAGATACAGCCGGTTATACTCACTATTAACACCACCAGCCCGGATATAAACCCGAGCCAGCGATGTATGAAAAGTATAACTTTTTTGAAAGTCATTTATTTAAAACTTGTAGGTAACACTTGCGGCAACACTGCGTAATTGCTGCGGATTAAAGGTAGAGTAGCCTATCCAATATTTTTCATCGCCAATGTTGTTCATCTTTACTGCCACCCTGAATTTGGTAAAATCATAAAATGCTGAGGCATTGAAAACAGTATATTCAGGTAATGTAAAAGTACCCAGCGTTCTGCTGTTCACTACTTTGTTATCACTCGCGTAGTTGCCGCCGAAGCCCAGGCCTAAGCCTTTAAGCACCCCTTGTGGTAAACGATAGCTCAGCCAAAAGTTTGCAGAGTATGGCGATGCCGCAGTACCAGGGCGCAGGCCATCCACATCGGCAGTAGTGTTTTTGTATTTTGAATCATTATAGGCAAACCCGGTAATTACATTAAACCCGGTAAACGGATTGGCAATAATTTCGGCCTCAAAGCCCTGGCTTTGCTGTGTTCCGTTCTGTATGGAATGAAGCGCGTCATACGGGCGGATGATATCTTTTACGTTGATGCTGTAATAGCTTAATGTACTGCTTAGCTTGCCGGCAAACACATCAAATTTAACACCGCCTTCAATTTGGTTTGCTTGCTCCGGTTTAAAAGGCTTACCCGCATAATCCGTTCCCTGCTCATTAGTGAAACCATTTTGATAATTAGAAAACAATGATACCTGATTCTTCACCAACTGGTACACCAGGCCAAATTTTGGAGAAAAAGCGTTTTGGTTATATGCTCCTGTTTTTAATTGTGTTGTCGGGCTATAATTACCTTCATTGTTAAAATGATCAAAACGGATAGCCGCTGAAGCAATTAAGCGATCGGTAATATTCAACACATCTGATATATAGCCGCTATAGGTGTTTGAGTTGAATATAATCGGGTAGGTAAAACCAGGGGCTCCGGCAGCATAAACAGCATCCATACTGGCTTTGTTGAAATTATCATAGCTTGCGGTTGGTTGCTGTAATGATACCTTATCAAATGAGCTCCCGAAAAAAAATTGGTTTGAGTTGTTCCTGATGTAATCCAAGCCGCCTACAAAACGGTTCCTGAGTTTACCGATTTTAAAATCGCCATTAAAATTCTGCTGTACCTCTATAAACTGGTCTTTGCTGTTACGGGTTGACTGGTCGTTACGGGATATTGAATCCTTCGACAATAAATAATAGTATGAGCCAAAGCCATCAGAAAAGCTATTTGTTGCGGAGAAATTGGTTTGCGATGTCCATTCATCTGATATTTTGTACTTAACCTCGCCGTAAAAATTATCGTTTCTTGATCGCTGACTCAGATCCCCATTATTATATGAATTTTTGTAATTAGCATTTAGTTGATTGGCATTACTTACACCTATACTGGCAATACTAACGCCATATGGGAAAAAGTATATGGTATTGGCAGTATTTGACCCTGTTGAGATTTCCGCATCCAGCTGAATAGTTAATCGGCTGTTCACTTTATATAATAAGCTTGGATCGAATACGAAATTTCTGTTGTATCCATTAGTCAGGAAGGAACCCTGGTAATTAAAGGCTGTATTTACACGTAAAAGCAAATTCTTTTGCCCATCTAAGGGCGTATTTATATCCGCGCTTACACGGTTAAAATGATAGTTACCGGCGCTGTAAGATACTTCGCCGCCAACTGTATCATAAGGCTTTTTGGTAACGCGGTTTATTAACCCCCCATATGAAGTTAATGCACTGCCAAACAAGGTAGCCGAAGGGCCTTTCAGTACTTCAATACTTTCAATATTAACGGCATCAACTGTATTGGTTATATTACCTGCCAGGCCATTTCTTAACTGGCCCTGTAAAATAAAACCACGCGAATTATAATAGCTGCCGCCATCACCACCACGGCCTGTTGCATTCCACATTTGTTGCAAGCCTGGTGCATTTTTAAGCGCGTCATCTTCACTAAAAGCAAGCTGATCGGTTATCAGGCTTTTAGTAATGGTTGTATAAACCTGCGGATTTTCCAGATTTTTTAATGGCATTTTTGCCACGTCATCACTTTTCTTTGTACTGAACTTGTTGGTTTTGTTGGCATTCACCGTTACCTGCTGCAAGGCGCTGGTAGAAATACTAAGTATGATATTAGGGACAATAGTGACTTGTGAAGCCTTTATGATAACCGCTGTTTCCTGCGCTTTGACGCCAACGTGACTAACTACTAAAGTATAATTGCCTGCAGGGGCTTTAAAGTGGAATTTTCCCTCTTCATTAGTTACCGAGCCAAAGCTTGTGCCTTTTAAACTAACAGATACATTTTCAACGGGCTTGCTATTTTCTGTGAACACATAACCTGAAATAGTGCCTTTTCCCGCGTCATTATCATCGGCAAATACATGTCCCGCCACGAAAAATAGCAGGGCAGAAAATATTAAAGTAAAAATTGTTTTGTGAGATAACCCGAGATACATATCTTATTTAGACTAATTAAAAACTGCGCAAATATAGGTATCGGCACCTAAATTGTTTAGATTAATTATAAATAAGACGGTAATGAATTAAATATCAATCACTTCTTTTTTCTTTTTGCTGCGCATTCGCTTAGGAACAAGCTCCAGGATCTCATTTTTAAGGGCATCTATCATGCGTTTTTTCAGAAAGTTATTCTGCACAACAATGCTCACCTCACGGGCCGGTTCAGGTGATCTGAAATAGCGCACTTTATCTAACTGGCGGTCGCTGAGATCGGCCAATGCCAGCTCAGGCAGGATGGTGGCGCCATTATTCTGATCCACCATGCGTTTCAGGGTTTCAACGCTGCCGGTATTATACTCAAAATGCTGAAAGCCTTTGGTTGATTTGCGGCGCTGGCAAATATTTAAAACCTGCTCACGCATGCAATGGCCTTCGTTTAACACCCATATCTCTTCCATATCAATATCTTCGGGGCAGATATTCTTCTTTTTGGAAAGCTTGCTGTTTTTAGATACATAAGCCACAAAGTTCTCGTAAAAAACAGGGATCTCCTTTAAATTACTTTCATGTAATGGGGTTGAAAGTATGCCGCAATCAATGGTGCCATTTTTTAATTGCTGAATGATGCTTTCGGTAGTCTGCTCCCATACAATGAGCTTTACCTGCGGATATTTCTCAACAAAGCCATGCAATATTTTTGGCAGTATATAGGGTGAAACTGTTGGAATAATAGCTACCTTTAATTCCCCTGATAATTCTTTTTGCCTGTCGGTGATAATTTCCTTTATTTTTTCGCTTTCGGCAAGCAGGGTGCGAGCCTGGGCTATGATCTCTATACCTATTTCGGTAGGGCTAACGGGTTGTTTACTACGGTCGAAAATCTTAACACCCAGCGTATTTTCCAGCTTCTGAACCTGCATGCTGAGTGTAGGCTGGGTAACAAAACATTTTTCGGCGGCGGTAACAAAACTGCGGTAGGTGTCAACCGCTACAATGTATTCGAACTGAACTATCGTCATATAGATATTATCTATACAAATATAGTAATTATTGATTTTTTCTATTGAAATTTTATCGTGAAGTTTGATATATACAAAAACTACAAATATGGAAACAAACAAAAAGAAGCTTACTACGGCATCGGGCATTCCGTACGTAGAAAATGAAAACTCCATGACCCTTGGCCCACGCGGGCCGATATTGCTGCAGGATTTCATTTTACATGAGAAAATGGCTCATTTTAACCGCGAACGTATCCCTGAGCGTGTAGTACATGCCAAAGGTTCGGGCGCATATGGCACTTTTACTGTTACACACGATATTTCTAAATATACCCGCGCTAAGGTTTTTGATACCATTGGTAAAGAAACCAAAGTTTTTCTGCGTTTTTCAACCGTTGGCGGCGAAAAGGGTTCGGCTGACACTGAGCGCGACCCGCGTGGTTTTGCGGTTAAGTTTTATACCGAAGAAGGTAACTGGGACCTGGTAGGTAACAATACACCGGTATTCTTTATAAAAGATCCTAAAAAGTTCGGTGATTTTATCCATACACAAAAACGCGACCCATATACCAACTCTAAAAGCGCAACCATGATGTGGGATTTCTGGTCGCTGAACCCGGAGAGTTTACACCAGGTTACCATCCTGATGTCGGACCGGGGTACGCCTTACGGTTACCGCCATATGGATGGCTTTGGAAGCCATACCTTCTCCTTTATCAATGCCAATAATGAGCGTTTCTGGGTGAAGTTCCATTTCAAGACCCAACAGGGTATCAAAAACTTTACCGATGAGGAAGCTGGCGAAATGCGTGGCAAAGCGCCTGATTTCGCACAGCATGACCTGTTAACTTCAATTGATAATGGCGATTTCCCGAAATGGAGCCTTAAAATACAGGTAATGCCGGAGGCTGATGCCAAAACATATCACCTTAATCCATTCGACCTTACTAAAGTTTGGCCGCATGGCGATTATCCTTTGATTGATGTTGGCACATTGGAACTGAATGAAAACCCGGATAATTACTTTGCACACGTAGAACAGGCTGCTTTTGCACCGGCACACGTAATTGATGGTGTTGGTTATTCACCTGATAAAATGCTGCAGGGCCGTATACTATCATACCCTGATGCACACAGGCACCGTTTAGGCGCTAACTATGAGCAGATCCCGGTTAATAAGTGCCCATTCGCGGTAAACAATTACCAGCGCGATGGCCAGATGAGAGTTGATGGCAACCATGGCAGCGGGCCGAATTATTTCCCTAACAGCTTTGATGATATTGTAGCCGACCAAAGCTATAAAGAACCAGCATGGGATATCGGTAATTCAGTAGCCGACTGGTACGACCGCAATGCTGAAGGCGAAAACGATCATTATACACAACCGGGCAATTTATACCGCTTAATGAGCGAAGAAGCTAAGCACGACCTGATCACCAATATCACCAACTCTATGAGTGGTATTGACGGGCCAAAACGCGATATTATTGTTAACAGGCAGCTTTGCCACTGGTTCAGGGCTGATGTGGGTTTAGGCATGGCGATAGCCAAAGGCCTGGAACTTGATCTGAGTGAAACTATGAAACATATGCCGCAGACGGTGTAGTTTTTAGTCTTTAGTCTAAAGTCGATAGTCCTGAGTAAATAGGGCGTTCTATATAAACAAAAAGCCATAGCTAAATTTTAGCTATGGCTTTTTGTTTATTGTTAATCGATGACTACCGACTTTAGACTAAAGACTATTGACTAGATTAATATCACCAACCTCTTCCCGCTGGGGATCTCTTTATCCCAGGCAGTTTCAATATCTTTCAGTTCAAGTGTTTCGGTTTCTATCTTTAGCTTGCCATCTGCTGCCAGCTGGAACATTTCGGGCACCATCTCGGTAAATAAACGCTTCATATCATCAGCATTAACGCTGCCCAATCCTGAGCCTGATATTTCAATATCAGAGCTTCTTAATGTACCTGATGAAAGGCTTATTTTATCGCCGGCCATAGCGCCAACGGTTACGTAGCGAACCTTGTGGGTTGTACTGCCTGTGCCTTGTAAGGCTGCAAGTACCAGTTCGGCAGGGTGACCCCATATATAATCTATCACTACATCAATTGGTGTAGCGGCATGCAATTCTTTTACCTGTTTAATAATCTGCTCGTCGTCCTGTTTCAGGGAAATGATCTCATCGGCACCTAAAGAGAGCAGTTTATGAAGTGATTCCGCATTTCTGCCGGTTACTATTACCTTTTTAGCGCCGTAGTGTTTGGCAAGCTGTACGGCAACCATACCTGTTACACCAGTTGCGCCGTTAATTAAAACTACTTCGCCCGGCTGTAATTTTGCCCGGTAATGTATGGCCGCTCCGGCACCCATAACTGCGTTTGGTAATGCTGCGGCGGTTATATCATCGAGCCCGGCAGGTATTTTCACCATCCTTCTTTTGTCGATAATACCTTTTTCGGCTATCATGCCGGTAACGCCAAAGCCATATACCCGTGTGCCATCAGCTAAAACACCAACACCATCCATGCCTAAGGTGCGTGGCTCCTGCGTGTGTGCTCCGCTGGAATAATGTTGACCGCTGGCTATACCTTTGTCAAGGTTCTTAACAGCCGCTGCTTTTACATTTATTAATAGGTGATTATCATTCTGTACTATCGGATCGGCAAAATCACCATACTTTGGTGTTGTGCCGGGTGCGTATAATATTGCTGCTTTCATTGTCTTATTTGTTTATACAAAGATGGGGATAGCAACAACAGCCGGGCGATAACATTTGTTATCAAATATGTTTTTCTTTCAGTAGCCTGCTTTTTATACGGCTCAGGTGTACGGTAGTAATACCCAGATACGAGGCAATATAATGCTGGGGCACCCGCTGAATGATCTGTGGCTTTTCGGTGAGCAGGTTAAGGTAACGCTGCTGCGGCGTATCGCGGATAAATGAGAGGAACTGCTTCATATAATGCAACTGCCTTTCAAATAAAACATTTATCATTTCATTCAAAAAATCAACTTCCTTGTTCAGGGATACCATTATGGTTTCATAGTCTTTTTTTTCCAGTACGTAAAGTATACAGGGTTCAATTGTTTCAATAGTGAACATGCCCGGAATATTTTTCCGGAAGCTTTCAAGCGATGCCAGGCCCTCGCCCTCAAAAAAGAATTGAAATGTGGTGTCTTTCCCGTTATTGTTGAACCAAACCCTCAAGCAGCCTTTTTCAACAATGAACGATCTTTTGGATATATCGCCTTCATGTAAAAGAACAGTCCGCGCCGGTACTTCAATCCGCTTGTGCATACCTATATAGGCATCCCAATGCTGTATTAAATGTGGGAACTTATCTTTAAACTGAAAGAACATTTAATTGATGATTTTTGGTTCAATGTTAGCTCATAGTTGATAGTTGATGGTTCATAGCAATCGCATTTGCTTGTTCTTTTTACTATGAACCATCAACTATAAGCTTACTCTACCGTAACTGATTTTGCCAGATTTCGTGGCTGATCAACGTTACAGCCGCGCATTACCGCAATGTGGTATGCAAGTAACTGTAAAGGTATGGTTGCCAGCAGGGGCACAAAGGCTTCGCTGGTTTGTGGTATTTCAATGGTGTACTCGGCCATTTCCTTTACATCCACATCACCTTCGGATACGATGGCTATTACATGGCCTCCGCGTGCTTTTACTTCCTGTATATTACTCACCACTTTTTCGTATGATGAGTTTTTGGTAGCGATAAACACAACCGGCATCGCATCATCAATCAGCGCGATAGGGCCGTGTTTCATTTCAGCGGCAGGGTAGCCTTCGGCGTGTATGTAGGAGATCTCCTTTAATTTTAAAGCACCCTCAAGCGCTACCGGGAACGAGCTTCCGCGACCTAAGAATATGCAATTATTTGAGTCTTTAAACCGCTCAGCTATCTCTTTAACTTTATCATTAACCTTTAAAGTACGTTCAACCAATTCAGGTATCTGGTTCAATTCGGTTAAATATTCTACCAGTTTGCTGCGGGTAATAGTGCCGCGTTGCTGGGCAATATAAAATGCCATCAGCGTTAAAACAGTAACCTGCGCGGTAAATGCTTTGGTTGATGCCACACCAATTTCGGGGCCAGCGTGGGTATAAACCCCTGCATGCGTAGTACGTGGGATTGATGCGCCCACCACGTTACAAACACCAAAAATAGTAGCGCCTTTTTCTTTAGCCAGTTCAATGGCAGCCATGGTATCGGCGGTTTCGCCGGATTGTGAAATGGCTATTACCAGGTCCTTTTCCGTAATTATAGGGTTACGATACCTGAACTCCGAAGCATACTCCACTTCAACAGGTACACGTGCATACTCTTCAATCAAATATTCACCAACCAAACCCGCATGCCATGATGTACCACAGG
Organism: Mucilaginibacter mallensis; assembly: GCF_900105165.1. Classification (NCBI taxonomy): domain Bacteria; kingdom Pseudomonadati; phylum Bacteroidota; class Sphingobacteriia; order Sphingobacteriales; family Sphingobacteriaceae; genus Mucilaginibacter; species Mucilaginibacter mallensis. The sequence goes on along the minus strand of NZ_LT629740.1, from coordinate 210,062 downwards.
CAACGATGATGATACGGTCGACATTCTTCAGTTTTTCGGTGTATTCCTTTATCCCGCCCAACTGTACTTTGCCCTGCTCGGGATAGATCCTTCCTCTCATACAATCACGTATGGAACGTGGCTGCTCATAGATCTCCTTGAGCATAAAGTGATCGTAACCACCTTTTTCCAGCATTTCCAGCTTCAGATCGAGTTCCTGTATGTACGGGGTTTGAACAGTGTTGTCGATGTTTTTGACCAGCAAGCTATCACGGTGTACAAACGCGATCTCGTTATCATTTAGGTAGATCACATTTTTAGTGTACTCCACAATAGGCGTAGCATCTGACGCTATAAAATATTCGCCTTTGCCTACACCTATCACCATTGGGCTGCCTTTGCGGGCGGCAATCAGCAGATCGGGTTCATCGGCACTCATTATAACAATGGCGTAAGCGCCTATTACTTTATTTAAAGCAGCACGTACAGCCTCACGCAGGTCGAGCCCGGTTTCCTGTATAATGTCTTCAACCAGGTGAATCAACACCTCGGTATCAGTATCACTTTTAAAAACATGCCCTTTAGCTAATAAAGTTTCTTTAATGATACCGTAATTTTCAATTATGCCATTGTGGATAATGGTAAGCTTACGGTCGCCCGATGAATGCGGGTGTGAGTTACGATCGCTTGGCGCGCCGTGTGTTGCCCAGCGGGTATGGCCCATACCCATTGAACCGGCCATGGGTATATCTTTAACAAAATTTTCAAGGTCGCTTACCTTACCGGCTTTTTTATAAACCTTAAGATCGGTATCAAGCAAGGCTATACCTGCACTGTCATAACCGCGGTACTCCAACCGGTGTAAACCTTTTATTATAATAGGATAAGCATCCCTGTAACCAATGTAACCTACAATTCCGCACATAAATATTTTTTGATTTATAAAGGGTATAAATAATTGTTATAACAAAAAAAACATACTTATTATTCTGTTAAAACGCTTAACAAAAATAATAAGTATGTTTCAATTAATACCGTAATAGTTATTTTATTGTTTTGGTATTTTGGTATATATAACGTTTAGTTTTATACGGTAAGGCGATGTTTTGCTATTACCTACAGCTACTGTGCGGCCGGCGGTTTCAGGCGTGGCAGCTACATCAACTGATGTGGTATTGGTATAATCAATAGGCCCTATAAATGTTCCGTAATCAATGGTTTTTCCTGTTATCAGGTCTTGCAGATAAGAGGTAACCAGGAAATGATAATTATTGGTAGTTGCACTGTAGAAACCACCAAACAAGCCTACACTATAAGAACGCGAATCAGTTGATGTTGCATCCTCAATGGTAGTACGCTGGTGCGCTATATCATACCTGTACAAACTTAGCTTTATCTGCGGGGTAAGATAAGCCGGAATATCAGATGACGCTACCGGTGTTAAAACCAGCTCAGCCCTGTTTATAACAACATTGCTGCCTCCACCCAATGATTTAAACAGGTTCTGGATGTATGGGAAACTGATTTTTGATCGTAACCCGCCCAGGCCCTGCAAATAAATTGTAGTATCGGATGGTGTTGTATGGTTTAACGCGGCTTTAACTTGTGCCGAATAATTATGACTTATTTGCGACGCGTAAACTGATATAGGTAAGGTAACCAAACCGGTATCAATTGTAGAACCATTTATAGTGCGTTCATATATAGCTATACTGGAATATGTAGCCGGGTTCTTGATCATAAATATACCGCCGGCACCCGTAGTTTGTGTTGGGTCAATAGTTATATAAAGACCTTTAACCTGATTTTTGAAAAGGAGGTTTGTAGTTACCTGTGCTCCTGTGCCAAATAATATATTGTGTATAAAATTCACATCTATTGGCACCCTTAATTGTGGTGCAACCTTTACAAGTGTATCGGGACCGCCGCTTACAATAGTATCAACCTTAAGGGTATCATGTGTTCTGGAATAAAAAGACCGGCTGCCAAGTAAAGCACTTGAATTATAACTCCAAACTTTGGTATTATAATAAGGTTCATTGGCGCTGTATGGTCTTTCAGCCAGTTGGTAAACATTAACCTTGTATTTTGAGGTGAGCGAGTCACCATAAAAACCGGCATCATATTGCAATATCAATATGGCCGAATCAACTACGACGGTACCCGTTGGTATGGTATAAGCCGCGCTGCCGGGTAAGTTTAAATCGGTTATAAGGTTTGCAGTAGTTGTCCCCATTGCAGGATCCACAAAGTACCCCATCGGCGATTTTGAAATACCTGACGTTACAACTGAATCATCAGTAGTAGTATTGGTAAATATCGTAGCGGTATCAACTAACGAGCCCGTTAACTGACTACTTGAACCTGCAGGTAAACCAATGCTATCCTGATTTTTACAGCTATTCAAAATAAAAAGACTTATCAACAGCGTTAATAAGTCTAATCGGAAAAATTTCATATATGATCTCAAAGCTTATACAACTTGTGCTAATTCCTCATTAGCAATTTCGTCGTAAAAATTGTAATAATTTTCCAAATCTGAGGTAGAATTAAATTCCATCACCGATTTATGGCTGTTTTTAACATTATTTAACACAAGTTCGTCAATATGCTCACTGCCCAAAACTATTCCATCTGAGTATTGTATAGCACCGGCGTATAATGCCGAGTTTGTACCAGGTTTGTATGCTTCAACATGAGTTTCATTCATATCGTTCATAATTGCCTTTTGTGCAAAATCAGGACTCAGCGTCTCTTTAAAATCATTCTCATAAATAGAATAAACTATTTTAGAATTTTTAAAGGTTGGATCGTCCTTGTAAGTTGTTTTTAAATAAGCAGGGACCAATGCGCTCATCCAGCCGTGGCAATGGATAACATCAGGCGCCCAACCTAATTTCTTAACAGTTTCTAATGCACCTTTGCAAAAGAAGATCATCCTTTCATCATTGTCGGCATAAAACTTCCCGTCTTTATCGCCAAACACATGTTTACGCTGAAAATATTCTTCATTATCTAAAAAATACACCTGCATACGGGCCGCCGGAATTGAAGCAACCTTAATAATTAATGGATTATCATTATCATTAATAATGATATTCATCCCCGATAAACGTATAACTTCATGCAGACGGTTCCTGCGCTCGTTGATATTTCCAAAACGCGGCATAAGGATACGAATCTCGTAACCTTTCTCCTGCATTGCTTGCGGGAGCTGACGTGTGATTTCAGAAATTTTTGAGAGTTCTAGGAAAGGCGACATTTCATGAGTTATAAACAAAAGCTTAGATTTACCCATTTCTAAATCAGTATTAAAATATGTAAGCAGTCAAAAAAATTTGAGTTTGCAAATATAATCAATATTATATGAACTATCAACGGATTATGCAAGTAACTTTTGGTTATTTTTAATCAAATACTCATCTTCGCGCGTTTTTACGGTTCAATAGTATTAAAATCGCAACGCTAAAATGCTTAAACATTATAGTTGTACAGGTTTCATTACTGTTAAAAAAACAGCTTATAACAATGAAAATATTTACTAAAACGAAAGAGATTGAAGAATATGTGCTTCAGTTACGCCAGGCGGGTAAAACAACGGGCTTTGTAGCTACTATGGGAGCGCTTCATCAGGGCCATCTTTCGTTAATACAACAGGCACAACAAAGCAATGATGTGGTTATATGCAGCATTTTTGTTAACCCAACGCAGTTTAATGACCCCGCTGATCTTGAAAAATACCCGCGCCCTATAGCCGCTGACATCCAGAAACTGGAGCAGGCAGGGTGTGATGTTCTATTTAATCCGGATGTAAGTGAAATTTATGCTACCCATGAGCAATGGCATTTAAATATAGGCGAACTGGAACATTTACTGGAAGGAAAATTCAGGCCGGGGCATTACCAGGGTGTTACCCAGGTAGTGTATAAGCTGTTTAATATTGTAAAGCCTGATACCGCCTATTTCGGACAAAAAGATTACCAGCAGGTAATGGTGATCAGCAAAATGGTGCAATTATTAAATATGCCGGTTAAATTGGCGATGTGCCCTATACTGCGCGAGCCCGATGGCCTGGCCATGAGCTCAAGGAACATCCATTTAACTGCTGATGACCGCCTGCACTCCCTCATCCTATCAAAAACACTGAATTGGGTAAAGGACAATTTTGACAGTACTAAGATCATAGAAATAAAGGCAACAGCAGAACAGCTCATCAGCAATGAACCCGGTGTTGAGCTGGAATACCTTGAGATTGTTGATGGCGATACTTTGCACACAGCAAATCAAAACACTAAAAATATTGTTGCATTGGTAGCAGCCCGCGTGGGTAAAACCAGGCTGATCGATAATATGATAATTAGTTCATAGTTGATGGTTCATAGCATATAGTTGATGGTTCATAGTTCATAGCAAAAAAGACAAAATCCACTTGATGTAGCTGCCATGAACTATCAACGATGAACCATGAACTAAGATTTACACTACCATGAATGAACTATGAACCAAAAATATATAACTTTGCGCCATGATTATTGAGGTATTAAAATCAAAGATCCATCGTGCCCGGGTAACTCAGGCTGAACTGAATTATGTAGGCAGCATTACGATTGATGAAGATTTAATGGATGCGGCAAACATAATTGCCAATGAGAAGGTACAAATTGTAAATAATAATAATGGTGCCCGCTTTGAAACCTATGTTATAAAAGGCGAACGCGGCAGCGGCACTATATGCCTTAACGGCGCTACCGCCAGGCTTGCCCAGGTTGGCGATGTGGTGATCATCATGTCATATGGTTATATGGAAATGGATGAGGCACGCACCTACGAGCCGATAGCTATTTTCCCGGATATTGATAATAAGCTGATAAAATAACCTGCTAATTATTCGGATCTCCGCCCAGGTTTAATACCAATCTTAAATTAGTATCGGCAGCTGTATTATTGCGCAGTACATATACCATGCGCACCCTTATGCCCGGCAAGCGCACCAGCTTATCCAAAAAATCGGCGTTATCAACATCAAGTGTTATGTTGTTGCCAACATCGGCTGTTATATTGCTGCGCGATGCTACAAGTATCTCATCCTGCCCGTCGGCACCCGACATATAGATCTTGACGGAGATCATGTTGCCGATATTAAAATAAGTGGGGCCAATTGAACGTATCTTTGCTGATATAATGCGCACCTCGCCCACCTTATTGGCATTGTTACCATCTTTGGTAAAATCCTGATCAAGGCTGTTAGCCATAGCTACGCTTTCATATTGCTTACCCGGCACCGAGGTTGCTGGTATGATCAGATCAGCAGTATAAGGAAAGGTTGATTTAACAATAGTTTGCATCATAGCGCAACCTGAAAGCAACAAGGGCAAAGCAATTGATATAAGTAATAGCTTTTTTATCATAACAACTTACTGGCAGGGAATTGGCTTATTATACAAGTTTAATAGTTTTAAACAACAATTAACAGTTTATTAAAAAAGATTTATCACAAACGTAATTTTCTTTTTACCACATTAAACCCTTCCCTACATATTCGTAATCTGGCTTATCAATGGCTTACAATCTGCTATCAACTAATTTAGAACCCCTCCAAATAACAATTGTACAAAAGGCTGACTTCCTTTTCAATTCAATTTTTGTAAATTCGCCGCACAACGCCGTAGAGGGTGTTATATCTACTATTTACTTACCTAAAAAGATCAAATACCATGGCTTTTGATTTAGATATGATCAAAAAGGTTTACGATCGCTACAGCACCCGTGTGGCTGCTGCGCGCAAAGCGACCGGTAAACACTTAACTTTAACCGAAAAAATATTATACGCCCACCTTTCTGAAGGCGATGCGCAACAGGCATTTGGCCGCGGTGTTGACTATGTTGACTTTGCACCAGACCGTGTTGCCATGCAGGATGCTACAGCCCAAATGGCGCTGCTGCAATTTATGCAGGCTGGCCGACCGCAGGTTGCAGTACCTTCAACCGTACATTGCGATCACTTGATACAAGCTAAAGTTGGCGCTGATACCGATTTGCAAACTGCAAAGGATGTGAATGCCGAAGTTTATGATTTCCTGGCATCGGTTTCTGATAAATATGGTATTGGTTTCTGGAAACCGGGCGCTGGTATTATTCACCAGGTAGTGTTAGAAAACTATGCTTTCCCGGGTGGAATGATGATAGGTACCGACTCACACACACCTAACGCAGGTGGTTTGGGTATGATAGCCATTGGTGTTGGCGGTGCCGATGCTTGTGATGTTATGGCAGGCCTACCATGGGAGCTAAAATTCCCGAAATTAATCGGTGTTAAATTAACCGGTAAATTATCAGGCTGGACATCAGCTAAAGACGTAATATTAAAAGTTGCCGGTATATTAACCGTAAAAGGTGGTACAGGCGCTATTGTTGAATATTTTGGCGAAGGTGCACGTTCACTATCAGCTACCGGTAAAGGTACCATATGTAATATGGGTGCTGAAATTGGCGCAACAACTTCCATCTTCGGATATGATGAAAAAGCAGCTACTTACCTGAGTGGTACATCACGCGCTGACATTGCTGAGCTTGCTAACGCGATAAAAGAACATTTAACAGGCGACGACGAGGTTTACGCAAACCCTGAACAATATTTTGACCAGGTTATTGAAATAAATCTTTCTGAGCTTGAGCCACATGTAAATGGTCCGTTCACACCGGATCTGGCATGGCCTATCTCAAAATTCGCGACAGCTGTTAAAGAAAACAACTGGCCTGTTAAATTAGAAGTTGGTTTGATAGGTTCATGTACCAACTCATCATACGAGGATATTACCCGTTCGGCTTCAATAGCCAAACAGGCTATTGACAAACACCTGAAAACAAAGGCAGAGTTCACCATCACCCCGGGTTCAGAACTGGTACGTTATACTGTTGAGCGCGATGGTTACTTAGGTACTTTCGAGAGCATGGGTGGTGTGGTATTGGCTAATGCCTGCGGTCCGTGTATCGGCCAGTGGGCCCGTCATACTGATGATCCTACCCGCAAAAACTCTATCATCACTTCATTCAACCGTAACTTTGCAAAACGCCAGGACGGTAACCCTAACACCCACGCGTTCGTAGCATCACCAGAGATCGTAACAGCATTTGCTATTGCAGGTGACCTTACCTTTAACCCGCTTACTGATACCTTAACCAACTTAAATGGCGAACAGGTTAAGTTTGACGAACCAGTTGGTATTGAAATGCCGATAAAAGGTTACGCGGTTGAAGATGCAGGCTACCAGGCCCCAGCTGAAGACGGCAGCGCAGTTAGTGTTATTGTTGATCCAAAATCAGCACGTTTACAATTGTTGGAGCCATTCTCTGCATGGGAAGGCACTGACATCACCGGCTTAAAACTGTTGATCAAGGCTAAAGGTAAATGTACTACCGACCATATCTCAATGGCCGGTCCGTGGTTAAAGTTCCGTGGTCACCTGGATAACATATCAAACAATATGCTGATCGGTGCTATCAACTACTTTAACAATACTGCCGATAGCGTTAAAAATGAATTAACCGGCGAATACGGTCCGGTTCCTGCCACTCAGCGCGATTATAAGGCGCATGGCATAGGCTCAATTGTTGTGGGCGACGAGAACTATGGTGAAGGCTCATCACGTGAGCACGCGGCTATGGAGCCACGCCACTTAGGTGTACGTGCCATACTGGTAAAATCATTTGCCCGTATTCACGAAACCAACCTTAAAAAACAAGGCATGCTGGGCATCACTTTTGCCGACAGCAACGATTACGATAAAATACAGGAAGACGATACATTCGATATTGTTGGTTTAACCACTTTTGCCCCTGGCGAACAGTTAACCGTTGTATTGCACCATAAAGATGGCTCAACAGAATCATTTGCTGTAAACCATACTTACAATGCACAGCAAATAGAATGGTTTAAAGCCGGTGGCGCGTTGAACATTATCAGAAGGCAAATGGCTTCTTAATTGAAGTAAAGGCCAAAAGGTAAAAGCTTTAAAGCCTCTCTAAATGGAGAGGCTTTTTTTGTGACAGTTGCAAACTGTCATTATCCGGGGTTTCAGTCACAGACTGAAACCAGTAGTAATGGGGTTGAGTGAGTTTTTGTCTCTGACAAAAACTCACTCAAATAAATAAAGTATAACTGGCTTCAGTTTACAACTGAAGCCGACAGATCAGGAAAGTTTGCAACTTTCCTTTAGCTACTACTCCTCCTTTAACACTTTTGATTTGGTATAAACCCTTAGCTTGGAAACTATTTCATCATCAAAGCGCTTTATAACGGCTTCTTCCTCATCATTATCCAGCCCTGATTCCAATATCCATTTGTCGCTGCCGCGATTAACGGCGCGTATGGCAAGGCGGGTACGGGCGCTATCATCCGTCATTACCGAATCATTGATCAGCACTACATAATACAATTCCTCAGGGTTTGATTTAAAATAGAAGAACTTATCCTCGGTAAACGGGGACGCCTTTACAATTGAGCTTTTGTATTTTGCCCATGTTGCAGGTATTTTGTATTCCGGGTAATTCTTATACAAACTATCAAGGGCGCTCTCCAGTTTTGCCGTAGAGGTACTGAACCTTACCGAATCACCTATCTGCCCCATGGTTCCGCAGGCGGCCAGCATACTGCATATACATCCTATTATAATTAAAACTTTCGCCTGCTTGTGTTTTATCATATGAGCTTTAAAATAGCACCCAAGTTAATAAAAATTTATTGTGTTATTAATTCTCTTGCGGGATCACCAGGGTTGGGTACTGCATTAATAGCAATAGCTCATACCAGCCGGAAAAATAAATCCATATTTTATCATTTTCGCAAAAAAACAAGGCATGATTTAATTGCTGATAAACACCTCCTATTGGTGTCATTTATTCCATGCTAAAACCATCAATTTACTCCCTGTGGCTCTATTTTAATCCTGGTACAAAACATAATCAAAACCGGTTAAAAAACCCTCATAAAATGTGTTAATTTTAGTTTTCAACAGGGTTAAATCATTGTTAACTAGCAAAATAAAACCTTTCATAGGGATTATGCCCCATTTCCCAACAGGATGTGGAAAACTCTAAATTGAATCCTACTACTAAGAATAATAGATTTGATATAAAACCCCTAAAGGTTTTTTTACTGACTATTCACTTTATAATACATTACAGAAATGGGCAACAAAACAACAAAAAAAGCAGCCGGTCCGAGCGGTAAAGGACTCAAGGTTGGCAGGTACTTCACCAAAGAAGGCGTTAACGTTTATGACCTGTTCAAATACGAAAAACGATCGTCAGTTATCCGTAACCCTTCAGGCGATGCAGTGTTTGAAATGAATGATGTTGAAGTACCGGCTACGTGGTCACAGGTAGCTACCGATATACTTGCTCAAAAATATTTCCGTAAGGCTGGGGTTCCGCAGGCCGATGGCTCAACCGGGTCAGAAAAAAGCATTAAACAGGTTGCCCATCGCATGGCAAATTGCTGGAAAGACTGGGGCGTACGCTACGGTTATTTCGCAAGCCCTAAAGATGCCGATATTTTTTATGACGAAATAGTATACACCATTGCAGGCCAGTTAGCTGCCCCAAACTCACCGCAATGGTTCAACACCGGCTTACATACTTCTTACGGCATAACCGGAAAGCCACAGGGGCATTATTTTGTTGACCCGATAACAGAAGTACTTAGCAAATCAACCTCGGCTTATGAGCGCCCACAGCCCCATGCATGCTTTATCCTTTCGGTTGAGGATGATCTGGTAAATGAAGGCGGTATCATGGATCTTTGGGTTCGTGAGGCGCGTATATTTAAATATGGCTCTGGAGTGGGCACCAACTTCTCCAAAATACGTGGTGAAAGCGAAAAACTTTCAGGCGGTGGTTATTCATCAGGCTTAATGTCGTTCCTTAAAATAGGCGACAGGGCAGCAGGAGCCATCAAATCAGGCGGTACAACCCGCCGTGCAGCCAAAATGGTTTGCCTTGATCTTGATCACCCTGAAATTGAAGGTTTTGTAAACTGGAAAGTTGAAGAAGAGAAAAAAGTTGCCGCTCTTATCGCCGCAGGCTATTCATCTGATTATGAAGGCGAAGCTTACCGCACTGTTTCAGGTCAGAATTCAAATAACTCTGTACGTATACCAAACAGCTTTTTCCACGCGCTTAAAGAAGGCAAAACATGGGACCTGACAGGCCGTATGAATGGCAAAGTTGTAAAATCAATATCATCACAAAAATTATGGGACGATATCGCGTTTGCAGCATGGGCCTGTGCCGACCCTGGCGTACAATATGATAGCACCATCAACGAGTGGCATACCTGCCCCGAAGGTGGCCGCATCAATGCTTCAAACCCTTGCTCTGAGTATATGTTCCTTGATAATACGGCCTGTAACCTGGCCTCTATCAACCTGGCGCATTACTTCGACCCAAAAACACGTGTGTTTGATGTAAAAGGCTTTGAGCATTCATGCCGCATATGGACCATCGTACTGGAAATATCCGTATTGATGGCACAGTTCCCGTCAAAAGAAGTAGCTCAATTATCATATGACTACCGCACTTTAGGTTTAGGCTATGCCAATCTGGGTTCAGCATTAATGGTGAACGGTATCCCTTACGATAGCGATAAAGCCCGCGCAATAGGTGGCGCAATCACTGCTATCATGACCGGTACTGCATACGCTACCTCTGCCGAAATGGCCCGTGAGTTAGGCACTTTCAGCGAATACAGAAATAACAAGCAACATATGCTGCGTGTAATGCGCAATCACCGTTATGCGGCTTACAACTCAACCGAGAATTACGAAGGTCTGGAAATTCTTCCTCCGGGAATCGACCAAAAACAATGTCCGGATTACCTGCTGTCAGCCGCATGCAACGCATGGGATAAAGCAGTTGAAATGGGCGAGCAATATGGCTACCGCAATGCTCAAACCACCGTTATAGCGCCAACAGGCACTATAGGTTTGGTTATGGATTGCGATACTACCGGCATCGAACCCGATTTTGCCTTGGTTAAATTCAAAAAATTATCTGGCGGCGGTTACTTTAAGATCATCAACCAGGCTGTGCCTGAAGCTTTAAGTAACTTAGGTTACAAAGAGCATGAAGTTACCACTATAGTTAACTATGCTAAAGGTGCTGCAACCTTAAAAGGTGCTCCGCATATTAATGTAGATACCTTATTAGCAAAAGGCTTTACCCAGGATGAGTTAGAGAAACTGGATAAAGGCTTAGTTTCAGCATTCGAAATCAGCTTTGCATTCAACATCTGGAGCTTAGGCGAAGAATGCCTTAAACGCTTAGGCATTACCGCCGAGCAGTACAACGCGCCAGATTTTAACGTATTACGCTCATTAGGCTTCAGCCGCAAGCAGATAAACGAGGCTAACGAGTTCATCTGCGGTACCATGACTCTTGAAGGTGCCCCATACTTAAAGAAAGAGCATTACCCAATATTTGATTGCGCCAATAAATGCGGCGCTAAAGGCGAGCGCTATATCCACGCACATGGCCACATCAAAATGATGGCAGCAGCACAGCCTTTTCTTTCAGGCGCTATATCAAAAACCATTAACCTGCCAAATGAGGCCAAGGTTGATGAGATAAAAGACTGCTACCAACTTTCATGGGCATTAGGCTTAAAAGCTAACGCGCTTTATCGTGATGGTTGTAAACTTTCTCAGCCGTTATCAACCAAATCTGATGCTAAAGAGGAAGCAGAAGAAAAACTGGATACCGTTGAAGAGGTATTAGGCGAAGCCGCCAATGTAAAACTAAGCGACTTAACGCCAGATCAGGTATTAGAAGCTGCGATGGCTATTATGGAAAGATCGCAGGATACCGGCTTTATGCGCCAGCTATCCCGTGTGGTACAAAAGAAGAGCTTGCCATACAAACGCCGCGGTTTTACACAAAAAGCTACTATTGACGGGCAAACCGTATTCGTGCGCACAGGCGAATATGAGGATGGTACCTTAGGTGAGATATTTGTTGATATGCACAAAGAAGGTGCAACCTTCCGCTCATTGATGAACTGCTTTGCTATAGCCGTATCAGTTGGTTTACAATACGGTGTTCCGTTAGAAGAGTATGTAGAGAAATTCACCTTTACCCGCTTTGAACCGGCCGGTATGGTAATGGGACATCCGAACATAAAGAGCTCAACTTCCATCATCGACTTTATATTCCGCCTGCTGGGTTATGAATACCAGGACCGTACCGACCTGGTGCATGTAATTACCGAACAAAAAGGAGTTACCGGCAACCCGCAAATGCAGGATAGCGACATAAACACCGATGAAACCAATGTTTATGTACCTGTTAGCAGCGGATCAACCCACAAACATGCCATGGCTGTTGATTTAAGCATGGGTGTACAAAGTGATGCACCATCATGCAACGTATGCGGGCATACTACCATACGTTCAGGTACCTGTTACAAATGTTTAAACTGCGGTAACTCTATGGGTTGCAGCTAATATCTAGCCCTTTTCCCTCGATATCCAGGTCTCAACCGCCTGGATATAGTGTTCAGTTTATAAGTTAATTTAAATGTGAAGCCCTGCTGTAATGGTGGGGCTTTTTTGTGGATGACAGTTACAAACTGTCATCATCGGGGGTTTCAGTTATAAACTGAAACCAGTAGCGGGTAGGGAGTGAGTGTATTTTGTCAAAGACAAAATACACTTAAAAGAATATCACTAGCTTCAGTTTATAACTGGAGCTAACGGATCAGGAAAGTTTGCAACTTTCCTCAAAAACCATTACCTTTCTCCTACCAATGCCTTCCAAATACCGTATTCACAATAGTCAGGAAATTTACTTCGTAACATTCGCCGTAGTAGAATGGGTAGATGCTCTATCCCGACGATATTATAAGGACCTATTTTTAGAATCCTTAAAATATTGCCAGGAGAATAAAGGCTTTATTATTTATGCTTATGTAATCATGAATAATCATGTGCATTTGATCGCCTCTGCCGATGATAAGTACAATCTCTCAGATATCCTTTGTGATCTGAAAAAGTTCACGAGCAAAAAGCTGACAAAAGCAATTGAAGAAAATATTCAGGAAAGTCGTAAACGTTGGATGCTTTGGCTATTCAGGTCGAACGGGCAAAGAAATAGCAATAATGAGATTCACCAGTTTTGGCAGCAGGATAATCATCCGGTATGCCTGGATACTGCTGAAATGATCGACCAGCGATTGACCTATTTGCATAATAATCCCGTTGCTGAGGGAATAGTTGAAGAACCGGAGCATTACGTTTACAGTAGTGCAAGAGATTATGCGGGTATTAAAGGGCTGCTGGATGTGGTCTTTTTGTATTGACAGTTGCAAACTGTCTTTATCTGGGGTTTCAGTCACAGACTGAAACCCCAGATAAAGGTGATGTTTTAGGTTTGGGGTAAAACCCCAAACCTAAAACAAACCACTGGCTTAAGTTTGCAACTTAAGCTAACTGATGAAGAAAGTTTACAACTTTCTTACCTTTGCACCCATGTTTGAAGTAATTCTAAAAAAAGGCAAGGAGAAGGCTGTCCTTCAGCGCCATCCATGGGTATTTTCAGGGGCGATAGAAAAAGTGAAGGGCAAACCTGCCAATGGCGATATTGTGCGCCTGCTGAATGCCAAGGGCGATTTCATGGCCTATGGCTTTTATAACGACCAGTCACGCGTGGCCTTGCGCCTGCTGGAATGGGATGAGCATGTTATTGTGGATGATAACTGGTTCCGTAATAAAGTGGCTGTTGCCGTAGCAGGCAGGGCTGATATTTTAGCCGATGGCACTACCAATACCTGCCGGTTGATCTTCAGCGAATCAGATTATTTACCGGGATTGATAGTTGATAAATACGCCGATCATTTAGCGGTACAAGTATTAACATCTGGTATTGAAAATCTAATGCCTGTTATTATTGATGAATTGCAGCGCTTACTAAATCCAGAAAGCATTTTTGATAAAAGCGATGCTTCATCGCGCGAGCATGAAGGTCTGGAAACCGTTAACACGGCTTTGACGCTGACCAGTCCGCCGGAAAATGTGGAGGTAAGGGAAAACAACGTTATCTATAATATTAATATCGCCGAAGGCCAAAAATCTGGCTTTTACTGCGATCAGCGCGATAACCGTAAAATACTTGCATCATACACAAAAGATAAGAAAGTACTAGATTGCTTTAGCTATACAGGCGGTTTTACGCTAAACAGCCTGCAACATGGCGCGGCATCCGTTACCAGTGTGGATAGCTCGGCATTGGCTATTGAAACCTTAAAGGAGAATATTAAGCTAAACAAACTGGATGCGGCCAAACATATCGCCATACAATCTGATGTAAACAAGCAATTAAGAGTTTTCAGGGACCAGGATGAAAAGTTTGATATCATTGTGCTCGATCCGCCTAAATATGCACCATCGCGCTCCTCATTAGATAGAGCTTCACGTGCTTATAAAGACCTGAATCGCTTAGCCATGCTATTGCTTAACAGCGGTGGGCTGCTAGCCACTTATTCGTGCTCCGGCGCAATGAATATGGAAACTTTTAAGCAGGTACTGGCCTGGGCCGCGCTTGATGCCGGCAAACAGGTGCAATTCATTTACCAGTTTTGCCAGCCGGGAGATCATCCCGTTAGAGCTTCATTCCCCGAAGGTGAATATTTGAAGGGGTTGTTGTGTCGTGTTAGTTAAGTGGTTGGATTAAGTTGATTAAGTGAGTAGTTCTAATAACCATTCACTTAATCAACTACTCACCTAATCAACCCTCACTCAAACTTCACGCTTGCGTAGCTAGAGTTGATCGCTATTGTTTTTTCAGCATCACCTTTACCTATATAGCCTTTGAAGCTTTTGGTAAAGTGACCACCCTTGTCACCATCGGCAGGGGATTTACCGGTGATGGTTACATTATGCTCATTATAATTAAAATCACCATAGTGTACCGTTACATCAAAATTCGCATTCTCATCGCCGCTTAAGCCGATGCTTACACCCGTATATGACGCGTTAATTGCCAGGTTTTTTACTGTCTTCTCTAAGCCTCCAATTTTAAGGCCGCCGCCATACCTGATATTGATAGCACCCGAAGTTTTTAATTTTCCTATATCTGCACCGCTATAACTAACATCGGCCAACAATTTATCTGCTGAGCCAAGGTGAAGGCTGCCATAAGATACCTCAAGCGAGCTTGAACCTAAGTTCTCAATACTCGCGCTACCATATTTCACCCTGATAGCACTCTCATTGGTAAGCGATTTAGCGGCAAAACTGCCATAGGCGCAGTTTATAGTAACCTTTCCCTGCAAATCAGGCAATACAATAGCTCCATAACGATTATCAATGATCAACTCATTTCTGGCAGGCATGTAAACCACATAATTTATTTCCATTTTACTACTTGAATGGCTGCCACTTATCCATGATGTCCATGAACCTTTTGTTTCACCTATATTTGTTTTAAAAGATACTGTATTGCCGCTTTTATCATCGCTGATGGTTACGTTATCTAATACCTTCTGTGTCGCGTTATCATTACTTGATGATACCTTTATCTGTACATCAACCTTAATTTCATTTTTAGCCCAGGTATTTACGATAACACTTCCATAGCGGTTGTCTATCGATAACGCATCATTAGCATCAACAGGATAGGTTTTGCTGTAATTTTTAGTCAGCGGGCCATCATCATTCTTCGCTTCATTGCTGTATGATGATCCATCGCTCATGGCCTTAAATCCTGTAGTAATAGCAGGGGTTAAGCCATCGATATCAACTTTCAGATCATTAAGCGCCACCCTCGTCTGCGCATTTACCTGTGCGGTTAAGCTTTTAACCTGCGATGTAATCTTGCTAACAGTTGTTATTGTTAGTGTTTGGGTTTTAACCTTTGTAACCGGCGCAGATTGGGCCGATATAGTTGTTACAGTACCCACTGCCGGTACAGCTTGAGCCTGTGGGGCTATTGTTATAGCCGAGTCTTCTTGTATTGAAATTGTTGCCTGTGCAAAGCAGGTGCCCGCTGCAAGTAAAACTACTGCAAGCGCTGCCATTGTTGACTTAAATATCCTTAGTTTCATTTTTTTGATCTTTTTTCATTTGGTTGTATTGCTCAAGCACACTCAATTGTTGGCTAAGCACCTCTGTTTGTATCTGCAAGTTCCGGATCATTGCATGTAAAACAAGCTCCTGGTTGGGGCTGGTGGCTAAATCGCTATTCAGTTTATTATATGTTGAGTCCATTTTTGCAATCTCCCCGCTAAATTCCTTGTACAGTTGCGGGTCTGTTTTGGCAATTGCCTTTAATTCGGTACGCTTGGCTTCTACCAACGATGCATAATGCATTTGTTGTTTAGCGTATTCCGGGTTTATGGCGGCCAGGTCTACGCTTGTAGTTTTTTCGCTCCTTAGGTAAAACAGAAAGCTTACGCCCATTACCAGTATTACCGTTGCCGCTACCCGCAGCACAAAGCCTAAGGAAAATGTTTTTGCCTCGCGCTTTTTTACCATCTCAGCCTCTTGTGCAGGCAGTTCCTGTTCAATCCTGCTCCATAAGTCTACTTTTGGCTCCAGGTCGTCAAATTCTTCTCTGTTAGCTTTTATAAAATCTTCTAATCGCTTGCTCATTATGCTATCCCTCTATTTTTTAAAATCTCCATTAACTTTCTTTTCGCCCTCAAAAACTGCGTTCTCGAGGTGTTTTCTGATATATTCAATACCTGCCCTATCTCCTCATGGTCGTAACCTTCAAGCAAGTAAAGCGATAGTACAACCCGGTAACCCTCGGGCAATAATTTTATTGCCTCTTTAACCTGCTCTACCTTAAATAATATTTCCTCATCATCCTCTGCTTCTTCATCAGGTATATTTTCAATCTGGTCACCTTCAAGTTCAATCAGGTCCATCTTGCGCTTCCTTAACAAGTTTATGGCCCTATGAACCACTATCTGTTTTAGCCAAAGCCCGAAAGTGGTTTCCTGCCTAAAATCCTTTACCTTTTTAAAGGCATCCAGAAAAGCCTCCTGCAAAACATCTTCAGCATCGCCAATATTACCAACTATCCTAAAGGCAACGTTTAACATTGCCTTCGAATATAAGCGGTATAGCTCGTAGCAGGCCTTTTTACTGCCCTGCTTGCACTCAGCCACCAGGCTATAATGCTTATCTATGTATACTTCCGATTCCAAATTTTGCAGCTTTCAAATAATAAGACACAACGTTTTTACGAACGTTGCATGTAAGGTAAAGTTTATTTCGGATTTGTGAATTTCGATTTCGGAGTTTTTCCTTTCCCAATTGTCATGCTGAGGTACGAAGCATCTATTGTAAAAGCGGCAAGTGATCGCTCGGTTATTGAACGCGGACAGGTCTTCGCTATCACTCAGAATAGGAAGATATGGGATAATTAAAGCCTTTGTGTTTCTTTGTGAATCTCTTTGTGACCTTTGTGGTTAACAATCTCAAACCACAAAGGTCACAAAGATTAGGTTTTTATATAGGGCGTTGCCTGCGGCTCGCGCTGTACGCTCATACTGCACAGGCCTTAATCACAAGGCCGGTATCCGCTACCATCGCTAACGCAAGAAAATTTCTTACAATTCCGAAATTGAACTTCCGAAATCCGAAATAAAAGAATCCACCGCCTTTACCGCGTTCTCATACCTATCCTCACCGGTACCCGATATCAATACATAACGGGCATCCAAAGCATGCAGCTCCTTATACCAAACCTCCATAAAATGCTCGCGCATGTGTGGAAAATCGCGCAGCGGGTCTTCTTCCCAGGGCAGGTCGATGTTTAATAACAGATAAAGATCATAGGGGTGTTCGGGCAGTTCGTCCAATACCTCCTGCGGCGAGCGGCCAAAGGTATAGTCACTCCATATTTTTACGGTGATGAATGTGGTATCGCAAATGAGCAGGCCGTTGGCCTTAGGCAAATACTCCGCCTCTAGTGCCAGCTGACCGTAAAACATATTGATCTCATCCTGCCAGGTGCAGGGTTCGGTTAATGCTGCGCAATAATCGCGTGCAAACTCCGGTACCCAAACCGTGTTATAGTGCTTTGCCAGATATGCCGACATGGTAGATTTTCCCGTTGATTCCGGGCCTACAACGGCTATTTTCAGGATATTATCCTCCATTATCTCTTTACTAATAATATCCTGTATTAATTATTTTACTTTTGATAGCAACCAGCTGTTACGGAAATCCTGCTGATCTTTAGTCAGCGTTTTACCAGCTTTTTCAAAGGTTACCACCTCAAGATAAGGATTTTCTTCGAGCGTAATAGTTGTTTGATGATCGCCTGTACGGTTTTTATAGTCGATCACTATTTTATCGCCAATGCTTTTACCTTCAACTATGTTTTCAAAGGTTTGTTCATCTTTAACATTTTTCCCATCAGCCTTTAAAATAATGTCGCCGGCATCAAGTCCCGCTTTGTAAACAGGCGACCCCATTAAGGTGCTGCTTTGTATCAGCAATCCATCATATGAATCGCCCTTTGCAAAGCCCGCACGTCTTCTGCCATAGCGGGTTGATAGCGGCCCCGCCCATGCCTTACCGGGGTTCGACTTACGCAGTACCAGGCCCGCTTTCGCCAGCAGGGCTTCGTAATTATTTTTTTCGATACCGTATATGTATTGTTTAAAAAAGTCGGCGGCAAATTTGGGGTTATTGGTAAGCTTGCCTAATACCTTTTCAAGATCAGGAATGATATATGGCTTTTGCACCTTGCCCACTGCCAGCCATACCGCTTTCATATAATCATCAAGCGTTAGGTTAAACTCACTGCGCAAACGCAGGTCGAGCGCCAGGGCAATGGCCCCGCCATAATAGTAATAAGTGGTAAAAGTATTAATTTGGTTAACCGGATCGATAGATACGCCATTATCAGCAAAAACAGCATAACGGCTCATTTGTGTTGCAGAGTATTTAGCGGCTGCAGGCGTTTTTAATACCGCGTTCACCAATCCGCCTATAGTTTGGGTATAATCATCAACTGAGTGAAAGCCTGAGCGTACCAGCAGCAATTCGCCATAATATTGGGTAAACCCTTCGGCAAACCAAAGTTCATTGCTCATGTCGGCATGCTCAAAGTTAAATGGCTCCAATGATTTCGGGCGGATGCGTTTCACGTTCCAGCTATGAAAATACTCATGCGAGAATGTACTAAGCTCATCTATCTCATTTCCCTCAATTTTTTTATCCTCCTCAACAATACAGGTAGAGTTTCGGTGTTCCATGCCATCACCTGAATTGGTAGGGTATACATCAGTTAAAAAAGTGTATTCGCCAAAATCATAGGTGGGCAGTTCCCCAAACACTGCTTTTTCCTCCAGCACTACCTTTTGTACCATCTTACCAAAATTATCAATGGTAGCCTGACTATCATCAGAGTGAGCGGTAAGATTTATGGTTTCGGTTTTACCATCGGTATTTACAACCTGCCAACTGGTTTCTTTAAAGTTTGATAGCTCTGTTGGGCTATCCATTAAATATTGCAGGTTAGGGGCACTGTAAACATTCACACCCTCATGTTTTAATTGCGTAGCCACTTTCCAGCCGTATTTGTCCAAATCATTCAGCTCTAATGTAATAGGCCTGTCTGTTTGCCCCGGCACCCACATACATACAGCCGGCATATTTAAATGCGCGTGACTATCATCTATAGATGCATAGGTACCATCAGTCCAGTTAGCAAAAAGGGTATAGCTTATTTTTACTGTTGCCGGATGGTCCTCATTAACTTCATATACATCGCCTTCAATTTGTTTAAGCGGTATATCTGCACCGTCAACAGTGCTTCCCTTAACGTTATAAATATTTTTACCAAATTCATGTGTTGCATACCGCCCGGCTGATGAGCGGCTCATCCTAACCTTAAAAGCGCCGCTGGGGGCTTGTGGTATGGTCATCACAATTTCGGCTTCGTGGTGTACCGCGTTAGGAAATGAGATGGAGTAGAAAATCGCTTTTGGGGGTGTTTGCGCAAAAATATTGGCAACAAATAAACACAAAGTAGTTATCAGGAACAGTTTTTTCATCGAGATCAATTAGATCGCTCAAATTAACACAAATTCAGTAAAAATTTACTATCAAATTTATTACGTGGGGAATATAAAAGCGCAGGGTCCACTGCGAGAGACCCTGCGAATACATAGAAATGTGGACACACAGAAATTCACATCCTGAAAATCCAATAAATCTGTTAAATCCTGGTTCATCTAATCGTACTGATGCCGTTCAATATCATACTCCGATTGTCCTGATATCAGCCGCTTTTTCTTCTCTACATCCTTATCAAGGTGATAATCATATACACTATCTGTTACCGCAATATCGCGGTCCTTATCCTTTTCGGCAAAATGGATATTGGCTTCACTTATTTTGGCTAGTGCAACATCATATGGCCCCTTAGGCGACATCAGCTTTACAAACACCGGCAAGCATTCAAACAAAATGAATAACCAGCTGATGAATGTTTCAGCCAGATAGGTATCTAAATTACGGCTACCGTCATCATTATAGCCTAGCTGTCCGAGCGCCCAGTTACGGTCGGCAAAACCGGCAACATTCGAGAGGCTATCCAGTTGCTGATCGGAAAATAAGCGCAGGCTATTCAAACCTTCATAGTCTTTACGACGTCCCAGATAATCATCCATTTTGCCCTGGTCGTCGGTAACCGTTTTTAGTCGGTTTTCCTTTTCCTCCAGTACCGCCTGCTTTTGTTTGGCATAAGTACCATAACCGGTTATACCCGACGTTTGATTGGTTTTATCGCCAAAAACCTCCTGGTTTAACTGGTAACGCGACCGGTTAATATCCTTCTCCAGCGAATCTTTTTCTTTTTTCAGGTCTACATCTTTCCCCATCTCCATCGCGTACTTTTGGGTGTAGGTTTTCTCCAAAGTATCAATTTTACGGTGCTGGCCTTTGATGTAGGCGTTCTTTAATTTCTGGCGAATCTCCTTATCAAATATCTTCAGCTCAATGGGCCGGGAGATAACTACCCCTATCATTATCGCCAGTAAAATACGCGGCGAGGCCTGTAATATCTGCTGGTTTGTGGTACCTTCCTTGTTGATACTCGATACGATGTAGCGGTCCATGTTAAAGATGGCCGTACCCCATATCAACCCAAACAATATAGCAAACCCTACCGCAAAGGCACTGCCGCTGAATACAAAGTACATGGCATACCCACCCGAAAGTGATGCAAACAGGGCTGTAAAGAATATAGTTGCCCCAATGCCCACATACTTATTGTGTTCAATAGGGTATTTTTTCAATGTATCTATATGCGCTCCTGAACAGAACCAGAAAAAGCGTGTAACTTTTTTCATTACGTATTATTGTGTATTATTAGAAATTATAATATGAAACGCCATTAGCGAGCTATTGTTACAAAACTTAGCATTAAATATAAATGCTAAAACCTAACTTTGGTTTTTATTTACAATAACATGAAAGAAATTAGCGTACAGGAATTAAAGGAAAAAATGGATAACCATGAAGATTTTCAACTTATTGACGTAAGGGAAGATTTTGAATATGAAGTATCAAACCTGGGTGGTACATTGATACCCCTTGGCGGTATTTTAATTGAGGCTGATAAAGTGTCAAGAGATAAACCCGTTATTGTACAATGCCGCAGCGGTAAACGCAGTGCAGCGGCTATTATGCAGTTAGAGCAACTGGGATATACCAATCTTTATAATTTAACCGGCGGCATTTTAGCCTGGGCAAATGAGATTGACCCAACCATAAACGTATACTAAGCTATGTTTAAAAAAGCAATGCTTAACCTGTTTTACAATCTGAGCATTGTAGGGAGCTTGGTATTAGGGTATCTCGCGTTTGATAAAAGAAGCTTTGTGCTCATCTTCCTGGCTATTTTCGCGCTTATCTTTTTTGTTATGCAAAAGATAAAGTTGTTAAAGGCTATAAAAAACTTAAAGAAACCATAAATTACACCATGCTTATAGCAATTTTAGGTGTCATCATACTCATTGTAGGTATGGTGCTCAAACGCTCGCCCGAACCTGGCAGCCATTTCTCCGGTGTTGTTAGCATCGTGGGAGCAGTAGTTATAGTTATCGGGCTGGCGCTATCCGCGTTCAAGGTTATTGAACCTGGGGAACTGGGTGTGCAATCACTGTTTGGTAAAGTACAGGACGAAGTGCTGGAAAGCGGCCCGCACATTATAAACCCGCTGGTTAACGTAACTACCTTTGACATTCAAACCCAAAACTATACCATGAGTGCCAAAAGTAGCGAAGGGCAGGTTGAGGGAGATGATGCGATCAGGGTTTTATCGTCCGACGGGTTGGAGGTCACTATTGATCTTTCTGTACTGTATAAAGTAACACCATCACGAGCGCCTTATATTTTGCAAAACATTGGCGTGGATTATGAGAAAAAAATCGTTCGCCCTATAACCCGTACCGCTATACGTGATAATGCGGTAAACTACCAGGCCGTTGATCTATACTCCTCAAAAAGGGAAGAGTTTCAATATAAGATCAACAAAACCATCAGCGATAATTTCGTTAAAAATGGCCTGGAAGTACAGCAGATATTGGTACGCAATATAACCCTGCCCGCCAGTGTGCGCGAGAGTATTGAATCAAAGATCCAGGCTGAGCAGGATGCTCAAAAGATGCAGTTCGTACTGCAAAAGGAACGCCAGGAAGCCGACCGTAAGCGTGTAGAAGCACAGGGTATTGCCGACTACCAAAAGATCATCTCAACCGGGTTAACGGATAAACAATTGCAATATCAAACTATATTGGCGCAAAAGGATATTGCCCTATCGCCAAACACCAAGATCATTATCATGAATGGCGGCAAAAGTTCGCCGATTATTTTGAGTGATAAGTAGGGGTTAGCACGAATTGAATATTCTCCGAGCGTCATTGCGAGGAACGAAGCAATCCCCGATTAGCAGAGCCGCTCTGTATAGTTAGGGATTGCTTCGTTCCTCGCAATGACGTTTGGCTATATTTGGGGTCACACTGAGGTACTCGAAGTGTGTGGACAAAGGCCTTTACGCTTATGCTTCGAGTGCCTCAGCATGACCCGGCGCACATTAATTGGGTTATTACAGCAGCTCCAACCCTAATCCACTCTCATTCCCCAATACCCATTTCCCATCCACAAACTCCGGCAGTTTAAAAGGGTTATTACTGGTTAAAAACGGTCCGTCCAGATCGGCCCAATCACATTGCGGGGCGAGGGCGGCACCAGCGAGGGCGGCACAGCTGGTTTCGGTCATGCAGCCTATCATTACTTTTAGATCCAGCTCACGAGCCTTCAGCAGCATCTGGTGCGCCTCGTACATGCCTGCCGATTTCATGAGTTTTATGTTGATGCCATGATAAGCCCCCTTTAGCTTTTCAATATCAGCCAAACGTTGTACGGCCTCATCGGCTATGATGGGCAGCGGACTCCGTTCTGTAAGCCAGGCATTGCTGTCGGTGTCGGTTTTTAGCATGGGCTGCTCAATCAACAGCACGCCTTGTTCCTGCAGCCAGTAGGTGAGGTCGAGGCTTTTTTCAAGGTCGGTCCAGCCCTGGTTGGCATCAACGTATAGCGGCAGATCAGTTACCGAGCGGATGGTTTGGATCAGTCCCTTATCATTATCGCGCCCCAGCTTTACTTTTATCACTTTATAATCACTGGCTGCTTCCAGTACCTTTTGGCGCATTACATCCAGTGTATCAATACCGATGGTAAAGCTGGTTACGGGCATGGTGGCCGGGTTGCTGCCTAGTAATTGCCAGCAGGGTTGTTGTTTAATCTTCCCTTCCAGATCGTGCAGGGCAATATCAATTCCTGCTTTTATGGCGGTGTTGCCGGGAGCTATGCTATCGAGGTAAGCGATAATCTCCGAAAAATCAAAAGGATATTTAAACTGAGATACATCAACCTTGCTCAAAAGCGCATTAGCGGTATCATAGGTTTCGCCCATGTAGGGCACCATTGAAGCCTCGCCATAGCCGATAAAGCCCTCGTGCTTAATTTGCAGCAGCATAACCGGGGTTGAAGTACGCGAAAATTTAGCAATGGTAAAAGTGTGCTTCAGTTGCAGTTCGAAAGGTTGATAAGTCAGTTCCATGTTATAATTCAAAGCTAAAATTTTCAGATTGAAAATCATATCTATCTTTGCGGCTATGCCGGCACAAATTTATCATCCGTTCGAGAAATCTAACTTCAGCAATTCTACCTGTTTTTTAACCGGGCAAAAGTTACAATCCGAAGAAGAAAAGATTCAGATCTTCCCGCAATGGCTCATGAGCATGTATGGGCTGGAAGATAAACCCTTTAAACTGCTTGATGAAAGCATGGCAACTTATAAGGATCTGAAACTCCCATGTTCAGCTCAGGTAAATGAAGCCTATCTTGAACCCCTGGAAGCTGAGATAGCTGCCACGTTTGAAATTGGTTACAACGCTATTAAAGAGCTGGATGAGCAGAAGCTTTTTCAATGGGCGGGCAAATTGCTTTACGGCATCATTTTTAATGAGATCCAAAGCGGTATAAAACTACAGCATGCACAGGGCGAGGAGTTTAATATTTCGCAATCCATCATCCACAAATTCAGTCAGCTGCACTTGATGCTACAGAGCATTAATCAGCCTGTTTACTTCGAGGATTTTAAGCCCTTCAGCCTATTTTTATTTAAGGTGGAGAATAATGAGGAGGAGTTTGGCTATCGCGATGAGATTAATACCCTAACCTTTGCCTTACGTATAAAGGATTTCGGGCTGATCATCTGCTTGCAGGACAATGGCGCCAACCGTATGTACCACCGCGAGGTATTGGAAAAGATAGAAGGAAAAACCCTCCACCCAATACAGTTTGAGGAATTCAGCGGGCGCATATTTTATTCGGCCTACCTGTTTAACCGCCTGCCGGAGTATAATATTTTGCCTGTGGGCGATGATATTTATATTGAAGCTATGCCCCTGCGCGGTATGAGCACCAAACCGTTGTTTGATACCTGGAATAACAAAACCTACGGGCAGGTGCTGGAAAGCTTCTGGAAAAACTGGGGCTTCCTGCTGCTCGAGATCATTAAAGACCCGGAACACCCTATGAGCTTTCTATTTGATGCCGATGGTGGTTTTAAAAATGCAGATGATATTTCGCTCCCTCACTGATCTGTTGAAAAAACGCAGGCAGAATACTTGGGTGCAGTATAATGGTTAATCCCAAACCGCATATAGCACCAAATAAGTGCGCATCGTGATTAACATTATCGCGTGCGTATTTTGCAGCGTAATGACAGTATACAAGGTACAGCACACCAAAGGCAAAATACCATATAGGTATTGGTAAAGGCAAAATCATCAAGGTGGCCCATGGGTTATATAATATCGACCCAAAAATTACCGCACTTACCGCACCCGATGCACCCAGACTGCGATAACCGTAATCATCTTTATGCTTGAAGATAGTTGGCAGATCACTTAGGGCCAGGCTAACAATATATAAGAACCCAAATTGCCAGTGCCCGATAAGTCTCTCCAGGTTAAAGGCAAAAAAGAAATAGGAAAACATGTTAAATATCAGGTGCATCCAATCGTTATGGATAAGGCCGCTGGTAAATACAGTATAGATATTCTTTTTACGGTAAACCGTGTAAGGATGCAGTATAAGTTTGGCCAGTAAATCCTCGTTGGAGAAGGCCATTAATGAAGTAAGGATCGTTATAATAAATATGGCCGACGCCACGGGCGCCGCCATCAGGGTTTCCATCATTTAAGGTTGGGTTAATATTAATAATTAAGCTGCCTAACAGCGGCGAATATAAGTTATTTTCAGAACAAGGCAGATAGTTCAATTAAACCATCGCCCATAAAAAAACCCTCCATTGCTGAAAGGTTTTATAATACGGTTGTTATACCAAATTAAAGAACCGGGTGATGCTGATCGGTATCATGATCAACTGCATATTCCAGGTAACCTTCTTCATTTACTAATATGTTGCTTATTTCATGTGAGTTTTTGGTAGCTTTTTTTTGAGGGCCGCTCAACGGTATTAAAATAACGGCTAATAGTGCGCAAACTTCAAGCACTGTGTATAATGTTGTCATCACGTTAAAATGTTAATATTGTTCATAGCCTTTTAGCTAAACCCATGCCAAAAAGCTGTAAAAGCCGAAAAATTACCATTCTTACACAATACAGTGCTTAATCTTAATTTTTAACTATTAAAACATGTTATTCTTTTTGTTTTTTTGATGCTTTAATTTATCAAAATGGAAAGGTGTATGTGAAAAATGTATCAATTTGAGAATTTTAGACCATTATTAATACATCATATATTTTAGCCTAAACCAAAAGAAAATAGAGTTATATGCGCATTAATTTTTGATGAAATATGACCAATTGACGCGTTCAAAGCATATTATTTGTAATTTTAGGCCATCACATCTAAAACTATCAATATGAAAAAGACCTTACTCCTGGCATTTATCGGGTGCTTAAGTGCGGCCGGTTACGCCCAAACAACTACTCCAGTTACCCCGAAAGACACGACACACCTCTGGACCATTCACGGGCAAAATACCTTGCTCATTAACCAGAGTTCATTCTCAAACTGGGCCGCGGGCGGGCAAAACTCCCTTGCTGCTAACATTGTACTTGATTACGATTTCGACTACAAAAAAGATAAATGGAGTTGGGATAATAAAGTGATATTCGGCTATGGCTTAAGTAAACAGAACGGCCTTGGCTGGCGCAAAAACGACGATCGTGCAATTTTAAACAGCTTACTGGGTTACCAGGCTGCCAAATACTGGCTGTATACCTTTTATGCCAACTTTCAAACCCAGTTCAGCAACGGCTATACTTATGATGATGCCAATCACCGTACATTAATATCTGCTCCGTTTGCGCCTGCCTACCTTACGTTCGGTCCGGGTTTTGCGTATAAAAGATCGGATAATTTCAGGATCAACTTTTCGCCTGCAGCCATACGCCTCACATTTGTTCAGAACGACTCCCTTTCAAACATTGGCTCATATGGGGTGACTCCAGGCAACAAAAGCCTGCTTGAGTTTGGTGCTTCGCTAGATGCTTACTACAAATTTAACCTTGCCCAAAATATCACCTTCGAAAACATTTTGAAACTATATTCCAATTACCTGGACAAGCCGCAGAATGTTTATATGGACTATGCCGGTAATATTTTCATGAAAGTAAATAAACTGGTAACAGTGAATTTAGGCGTTGAATTAATCTCGGACCCGGAGGCCAAGATCCCGGTTTTAAGCAATGGTGTAACCGAATATCACTCGCTTTTACAGGTTAAAGAGATTTTTGGTGTAGGCCTCACGTATAAGTTTTAGCTATAATACTTAGCAATGGCATGGCCCAATAAATAAAAATATCAGGCTTTATATCAGGCTGTTAAATAATTTAAATGGCGTTATTCCTGTTTTAACTATATAAAAATGTGTGCTTAAGCATTGAAATTATATCTTTACAACGGAGGATTTAGCGCATGGGATTACCATTACGAATAACATTTAAGGACAATGATTACGTTTACCAAATAGTAGACAGTAAATCAATAAACCAAAATACTACTGAAATAGAACTGCTCCTTAACGGCGAAAAAGTAGAACTGATCAGGGATATAAAATTGGTTTGGAAACAGAAAGACGGCCAACAGGAACTGGACTCAGAACTGGTGCAGGCTTTAGGAAGATCTGTGTCGTTAAGATTGAGAATGTAAAATTACCCTTGCTGCGAGCGTCTCCCGCTTGCAGCATAATGGAGAGGCTCACACTTTCCGTTAAATAATGTTAAAACAAGCTATCAGTGTAACACTGAGGAGGTTGCTGCCGTAATGGGTTTATAAATCATTACTTCGCAGCATGTTAAAGTATTTACTTGTAAGCCTGTTTATCGCAATATTCCCTGCATCTGTATTAAAAGCAAAAAATGCGCCGGTGGATTCGCTGGTTCATATGGCGCAGTCGGACGCCCAAAAATTCAGGCTGAATGATGCCGATATGAAAAAATTTAGAAAGGACCGGCACAACAGCACTTCAGATTATTTTAAGCCCATTAAAACCAGCGTAAGCGATACCACGCTGTTGCAGGATTCAGTATATGTAAAAGCATACCGCGCTTCCGCTTATAACAAAACCCGCAAAAGACGTACCGTATGGCATCACGTATTGGTGGGTACCGCAGTTTTGTATGGAGCCAGCCTGGTAGTAATTATGGCCATCGTATTTTCGCCGGGTTACAAGGGGCGTTAACAAGAGTTTTAAACTTACATACCTTTCCAGAATTCAAAACGCCTCATTTCCTGAACTAAATCCCATAATCATTGCAGTTTTTCTACGCTACATCTTTTTCCACTCATCCTCATTTTTGTAGACTTTGGTAGCCTTGCATACACTAACAAGCATCCACACAGGCGTTATTAAAAACATCAATATAGTATCAAACAAAAAACCAATGTCTTCATATTTATGGCTCTCATCAAATATCGGCCTATCATAAAATTTTGACGGCAGACCTACTACCAGTAGAAATATAGCTGTTACGGTTACTATCTTCCTGTATTTTATAAAAAAAATATACATCCCGGTAACAGCTGATTGTTTAGGTTCCATTGTAATTATTAGGTGCTGCTAATGTAGTAAAACTTAGCACACAAATTCACCTGGAATTATGCATACAACATTCCATTAACAGAAAATCAATATTATTTCTTTCCCCTTTTACCCAGCGTTTTGGTTCGAAGCGGCGTAATGCCATTAAATAACTTTATGAACCCATACCTAAACGGGAAATCATTATACGGCGACGATTTTACAATTGATGAGATAGAAAACTGGTACAACCAGGAAAAGGAAGCTTATGCTAATCTCGGCAATAAAAATACTGAGACATACTGGTACGGTTACCACGCTTTAAATAAGCTGCATGGCTTTAATTATTTAAAAGGCAAACATTTTAATAATGTACTTGGGCTGGGAGCAGCATGGGGGCATGAGTTTGAAGTAATTATTGACCAGATCAACAACTTATATATTATTGAACCATCTGATCAGCTACGATCGGAAAGGGTAGGCAACATCAAGCCTGTTTATATAGCACCCGCAATTTCAGGAACTATTAATTACCCCGATAATTACTTTGACCTGGTAACCTCACTAGGAACGCTTCACCATATCCCTAATATTTCTTACGTAATCGCAGAACTGTACCGTGTTACCAAAAAGGACGGCTATATATTGATCCGAGAGCCTATTATTTCTATGGGCGACTGGACAAAGCCGCGACCCGGCTTAACAATTCATGAAAGAGGTATCCCCTTAAATATTTTCAGGGATATTTTAGCAAAATACCCTTTACAAATTATAAACGAGGGTTTGTGCTTTACCATGACGGCGTTTTTTCAGCGTATATGGATCAATCTTTCAAACTCCCCGATATATACATTTAAAAGCTATATACTGTTAGATAAATGGTTATCAAAACTCTTTTACTGGAATTTGCAATACCATGCAACACATAAGCTACACCGCGTAGCACCTCAAAGTGTCTTTTACGTTCTTAAAAAGCTTTAAATTAATATAGCTATTTATCCGATAGGCGTAAATCGAAAACCATTTCTTGATAGGACAACTTTCGAACCGGTGCAGAACTGAAGAAACCGGCGAACTAACTACCGTTAAAACATCTCTGATAATGGGTGTTTTAACGGTCACTACCCCCTTACCTATTTACCTAGATTTACTAAAACAACTTAGCGGAATGGGTGCTACTTCACAACCTACCGTTATCAATAATATGCTGTTTATGTTAAAAATCCTTTTATCTGAATATATATCTAGTATCATAACTTAAATCGACAAAGAAAATGAAAGCATTGAAACTTACGCCAGAGGACAGTAAAATTTATTATGGATCATCAATAACAACGGACAATTTGCATAACTGGAGTCCTGGAGAAGAGTACAATCCCAACGTATATCGGGAGTTTGCTAATTCATGGTTCAAATATTATGAATTGACAGTTTCAGTTACTTCGGGCTGGCATCTTGTCGGAACACCAACTCCGCATCTAATAGATACGGGCCCTGATAGCGAAGGGTCTT
Organism: Mucilaginibacter mallensis; assembly: GCF_900105165.1. Taxonomy (NCBI): domain Bacteria; kingdom Pseudomonadati; phylum Bacteroidota; class Sphingobacteriia; order Sphingobacteriales; family Sphingobacteriaceae; genus Mucilaginibacter; species Mucilaginibacter mallensis. Next base: position 179,938 of record NZ_LT629740.1, on the reverse strand, counting down.
TTACCTGGAATAATCTCCAGGGTTCGCCCGATAGATTCTATGTTCTTAGAAGTACGCCATTATCTATAACTATGGCTTGCTGGATTGGCTCACACCCAATGGAAATACAAGTCTGCTGTATGGGGGTAACAAATTAAACATAACATAAAACTTTTTACAATGAAACAAAAAATCACTCTTGAAGAGTTCTTGAATGAACAAACAACTGGCAATTTTCTTTGCACAATTGAATTAGTGCCAGGCGATGACACGAAGGTAAAACTAACTCCCTGGATTGACGAAAGTGGAGGGTGCAGCTGTGACTCTTCGCTTATTGTCAATAAAAATCTAATTGAAAGTATCATCCCAACGGAGTTGCGACATTTTTGCTGTGGTAAAAGGCACAAAGTAGTAGAAGTAATTTTTGTTAATGATGCCTCTGTAAAAATCACTGACTTGATTGAAAATGCTATTAGTAAGGCGAAAAATCCTCATGCACATGATGAACCATTGAGAGGCGGCGCTAACACAGGGCACCCTTCCAGGCCATTAGGATGCCCGCAGGGATTTCAACCATGCGGCAACGGTTGCTACAATCCAAGCAATCAATGTTGTTGTGAGGATAGCTTTGGGAATGTTTCTGTTAAAGATAACTCTAATGGCTATTCTTGTTACAATATTTGTGGCGGATACGCTGCTTCAGCTCCAAAAATACAACCAAGGGACTGCCAATGTACCTACGGAGGATCAACTTATTATCAAGGCGATCAAATTTGTATAGGTGGGTATCAAAATAAATGCGGATGCAATGGATGGGTAAATCTTGGATTTAACTGTTAATATAAATGTCAAATGCTAAGTGTATGCTTGGCATTTGATTTTAACATTAAATTCAAACAGTTAACTGCCTAAGCAAAAAGCACGCTTAATAGTTTTTGAAATTACCAGCAACAAACCAATTGTTTTTATTGTCGCCTTTCTGTAACTGTAAAGTCATGTTCAAGATCCCCGAAAAATATTTGGCAATTTATATTCGCATAACAGTTAAAACGATGTGCGTAATTGGCTTGCTTATATGTCTTTTTACAAACAGCGTATTTAGCAAAAGTCTATTTCATTTAAAAGAAAAACGAATCCTCAAGACTTTAAGTTCGTTTCTCAAGGTTGCAAAGAGTGGAATAGGCAATGATTCGACCTCTTCAATTAAGGCCTTTGCTGATAAATTCATTAGCCAATTAGATTTTAGAAAAGATCTGGTGGAAACAGATACCTCTCTGGAACAATACTATATATTTACTATTGGATCTGGAAGGGATGCGCCCCGGTGTACGTTAGATTTTTTTAAAGACAACTCAAATCATTACTCTGTTTATTATAACATATTGGAACTAGATTTATTTGAGTACGACAGATCATATCTGGATTCAAATTATAAGAACACTATATTAAAGAGTCTGGGTGAAAGGATCGGATTAGAATGTGACAGTTCGGAAGTATGGGAATTGGGAGGAAAGGGCTACATAACTAATAATCTTTATAACAACTACCAATTGGCATACCAAAGCGAAAAATATAAAGAGCTTTTTTTTCAAACCGGCTATATCCCTTATTCGCAAAGCATTATTTATGACCGGTTTATCGGGCTTCCTAAATACAACACGATATATATTCAACTTTCAAAAGATTTCCGCTTTTTGGGAAAATCGATTACCCCCGGTAATGGGGTATCTTTTGAATATAACTTTTTTAGGCTGATAATGCCTTCAATTGACTCACTTTTATTATCGAGCGATAGTATTTATTATAAAACCACCGAAACGAAGCTAAAATTGATAGATTCGTTATTGACGGCAAAAAAGAAAGAGTTAAATCTGTCCACCTACAAAATCGATCTATACAAAGATTATAAACCAACGCCTAATTTATTTAACGTAGTATTTTCTGTTGGCCTGATGAATAACACATCAAATAGTAAAGATACTATTAAAAATAAATTGATAAATCTGGTGTCGGGGTCGCCCTTAGCTAATCTTTTATCGTTCATTTTGAATGGTTTCGACAAAATAAGCCCCGATCAAAAAGAACAAACATTCGACACACAGGTAGGGAACTTTAATATCCATACATATTTTTCGCAAGACTTCCTCCCTTATTGCGAGACGACTGTATCCATGTTAGCTTGTCCAGCTCCTTAAGTTTTATAAGGATCATATTCGGGTTGCGAATCTTAATGTAACGAGAGGGCTGGCGTTATATAACCTGCTCATTTTATATAAATTATGGTCCAATTTTTATTAAATTATAATAAAAAAGCCATCCCTATTCAGGGATGGCTTTTTTACGCAGAAATTTCAAGTCTTTACTCCATATGGCGAAAACTGTCGGGATGGCATGATGATGAACCGGCCATTTAAATCTATAATATTCAATATGTTATATCGAAAACAAACAGGAACGGGCACCGAATAGGGCACATTTAATGTGTTCTTATTTGGTGGCTTTGTAGCCTGTTTATCCGTATAAATAATAGTCAATGAACTTGTTACACAAATATAATGAATGTTTTTGCAATAAAAAAGTCTTTGTTACGCGGGTATCCAGGATTTTATTCTTTATAAATAAATCAAGGTAAAGCAAATTGGCAACCATCATACCAGAAGTATATTTTCAAACAAGCCTCCAACATAACTGCTTTTTTTGAATAGCAAATAGATCTTCTGTTCAATCGCTTAAGGTGCGTACGCAGACTTAGGTTTTTGCGCTCTATTTTATTAGTACCGTAACGCTTTACTTTATGAATAGTTGTAGGAAGTATTTGCTGGTACAATCCTAGCCCGTCTGTATATATCTGTTTGCATTTCGCTATCAAAAGCGTATCGATAACTCTTTTCACATTTGTTTTTGTTCGCCTCCCAACTTTTAAATCAGCCACCTGCCCGGTCTCCTTATCCAAAGCATAAATTACCCAGCACTCTTTATTTTTATTGCCGATATAAGTACGTAGCTCGTCAACTTCAAATATCCGACCACTTCTCATTAGAGGCTTTTTAATACAATTAGCAATATCTTTAATCCGACGAAGCACTGTACTTGTAGAAATTTGCAATAACCTGGCAATGCTCCTTATACCGCATCCTTCTTTTATATAATTGACTATTTTATTGTTGATAAATAGACTGCATGCATTATTCTTATATAAGCCCATTTGTGTTCTTTTACAATTCTTACACCGATAACGTTGCCTGCAATGCACTAACCCATGTTTTATGGTTAACCCATTACAACCATTACACAAAGGATTAACCACACTTTTATTACACCTATTCATTTATCAATTAGTTACGCTCTAAATTTCACACTTAAACAAAACGGGGGGTATTTACATACCACCCGCTAAACAAGTTTTCTTATTTAAAATTTATAAATTATCTTTGATTTTCAAACAGATGGCTATTTACCCACATATTTGATACATTACCACTCGTACCATTAACCGTGGTTGGCGGAACGCCCGGCGCGGGTATGTTAAAGCGGTACCAGCCGGTGTAAGTGGATGTTTATGTTTTGGGCGTTGCCTCCGGCCCGTGCTATCCGCTCATACGCCTACAGGCATTAGGCGCGAGGCCGGTACCGCTGCTATCACTAACGCGGGGTGTGCCACGACACATATGAAACAGGTGGAACACGTGGCACAGTGTGGCACACAGCAATAGTTAAATATCCCTTGTTTTCAGCTAGTTATAATCTCAATTTCACACTAAAACAAAAAGGGTGGTATTAAATACCACCCTTTTAATCGATTTCTTATTTTAAATTTATAGATTATAGTTGATTTTCAAATAGATGATTATTCACCCACACATTTGATACATTACCCAAAGTAAATTATTTCATTTTTTTGTCAATATTGACAAACTTTCGTTAAATAAACCATCTTTCCCAGTCAAAAAATAAGTTGCATATTTTTGACCAGAAATTAATTTTGATGTGTCGGGATTATCATTATCAAAAAATGATATTTTTTGATAATGACCATTACAATCAATTAAAATATTAAGCGTTTGGTTAAAATCAGTAGTAAAACCTTCATTAGAATTTAAATTGGTATAATATACTCCTTTGTTGTTGAACTTATATATTCGATTTTCAGAATGCTGTGCTACTTTACTATTAAAATACACTGTTAGTGTTCCAGTATATCCACATGGCACAATCCATGTCTCTTTTTCCATATCTTTAGTACAACTAAATAAAAATACAGGTAAAAAAATCATTATAAGTTTCTTTTCTATTTTCATACTAATTCGTTGTGGGTTGTACTGCCGGCTTACTACTTTGTTTTTTATTCCAATCTTCAATTGTATATTTTTTCCATTCATACAATTTTCCAGTAAATATAGCTTTTAAAAAAGGAACGTTACTTCTCTCCTTAACTTCTAAAGTACCCGTAAAGTTACCTTTTGCGTTCACGCCAATTTTAATATCAGTACCTCCATAATCTCCTTTTCCACTATTATAAAGTAAATTCATAATTGCATCTTTTGATGGCGGGGCATAAGTATTTAATAATACTTTTTGCCCTTTTGAATCTTCAATATAATCTTGGTATGCTGGAAATCCCTTACCTAGAACATTTGATTTTACTTCGATAGCCCCTTTAGTTTGTGTATCAAATATATAATTTCCTGTCCAGCTAATATCGGGGGCTAACAAATTATCTATTCGCCCATCATGACCAGTAATATTAACTGATACCACTGTTTCTCCAAATTGATTGTCTACAATAGTAAATTCGTTAGGACTTGCTTGTGTTGAGCCATTTTTGCCATAAAAGTTTTTAGGACCAATTGATGGGAAACTATGTACTACTGTTTCTCCTATTTGTTGAGAAGTTGCCAAATCTATTTTTGTAATTGAATATATTCGTGATGTATTATTTTTGCCCTCTGGTAATGTGTTGAAGCCTCTGTTTCCGTCTCCTTTATACGGTTTCTGAAATGGGAAAATGTTACCAAAATAATCAAATGGAGCAAATGTTGCTTGATGAATAGTTATTTTTTCTAGTCCATCTAAATCTATTGCCCATATCGGTTGATTTTCAGCAAAGGCATAAGAACTATTCCAAGAATATGATTCCTCAAGTGGATCCACGCTCAAAAATTTTCCTACCCTCGGATCATATATCCTCATCCCATAATCAATCTGATTCCCGGTTCCCTTCACATCATTATCATTCTCCTTCCCATTAAACCCATAACGGTAATTACTGGCCTGTACATAAGTCCTGCCCGGCATTAAGCCGCCAAAGGCATAGTATTCCTGCGCGGTGGCTATGTCGGCATCAAAATAGTCTATGGCTGTGCCATTGCTGCTGTGCTGTACCCGTTTATCGCTGATGGTAACCAATACATTGCCTAAATGGTTGCTTAACTCATACTGCTTACTGCCTGTGGTATCCCATACTGCTTGCGCGTTGTTAGTGCTTAACGTTACGCCGGGTTGCCACATGCCTAGCCGTGATGAGCCATACAGGTCCTGCTCTTTCCAATTAATGGCACTGTGCTTATTGTCATATAATGCGAGGGTATTACCTTGCGCATCCCTGATGTACCAGGTGGTGATGCCATTTAGTGTTTTGCTTACCCTTTGGCCGGATGGGTCATAGGTGTAAGTAATCGTGCCTTTGCTGTTGGTCAGGCTTTGGATCTTGTTATAAACTGTCCAGTTGATATTGCTGATGGTATCGGCTACGTCTGCCGTCATATTGCCGATGGCATCATAGGTATAGTTATTTATACTTTGGTTGTTCAGTCCGTAGGGCCAGTTGTGGGTGGTTACGGCATCAGTTATATAGTTCAGTTCGTTATTGGTGAGCCTGCCGCTGGTGTTATGGTTGTATCTGTAGGTCAGGTTATCCATCGCAATGGCAGCGCCTGCGTTGCGCATGGCCGTGAGGATATTGCCATTACCATCATATGTAAAGTTTTCCTGATAGTCAGTTACCGGGGTGGCCATGCTGCCTGCCTTGTAAACGCTGGTACCTTTCAACCTGTTGAGCTGATCGTATCTATAGGTATAATAGTGCCATGGGTCGGTTAGCTTCGTTATGTTCGTACTCATGGCAGCTATGTTGCCATTATACAATGAATTAAACGTGCTAAGGCCTGCCGGGGCAGTGGAGAATGGGTTTGTACCGCCGATAGGCGTGTAATCGGCAGTATAATAATACAGGCTGTAGCCGTAGGCATCCCTTGGGATTGGCAAGGAGTCGCGGCCCATGTCCTGTGAGCTTTGGACGGAGCTATTTGTATCATGTATATTTAGCTGTAACTGAAGCTATGCACAATCATGGCCTGTAGATTCGGGAAACGCGGGATAAATTATCCCCTCAGGGCGGTAATAATTTATTAATTAATATGATAACATTTTCAGGAAGAACTTCTACACCATCATATAATTCTATAAATTTCAAATTATAGGGTTCCGATCTAAAAAAAGTAACTAAATGTTCTATTTCGGATATCACGACACTTCTATCGGCATAACCTGCATGGACACTAATTCCAACGCTATCATAGTCAAATCCCAACTCTTTTGGGATAGGAAATACTTCAACGGTAGATACGTTTAAGCTCCAATAATTTTTAAGAAATTCATCCCAATTAATGCTTTTAGTAGTCTTAGCAAGAATGTTAATAAGCGCCATATTATCTTAAAAAATCAATTATAATCTGGTTATCGATTTGAAAAACGTTAATCTTTTCTAGCAATTCCAATTTAAACATATTTGATTTAGTCATTATTACTCCTTGTCCTCTAATATCAAATGACAGTGTAATTATTGCTTTGGAGGGGAGATTATAACTACACCAAAGAGTCCGACCAACGACATATTTGACAACCTCTTGATATTTACTTTCAGTTGTAATATTACAATTAAAAACCATTGTAACCACATTATTATTTTCATTATAACCATCAACTGTTATTGGATCCCAATCTAGCTTATAAGTATTGATTTGATCTAACATATTAGTTCGTTTTAAACATGACATTAACGTTTTGACTACCAGCTTGTGTAGTTATACGATTTTTTATATTATTCAAAATTGATTGATTCACTTCTTGTCCTCTTGTGTCAATAATAATATTTTGCGTTGAGCCTCTTGGAAGATTTGACAGTCTTTGACGCACTTGTTTTACTACATTATTTACCAAACTTGTTCTTCCTTGCTGAGTACTCACATTATAATTCTTTATTTCAGTTGATATGGCTTCTGAAGTATTATATCCATCCGGTCTCACACTCCCCACTGTCCGGGAACTAACCGGTTTTCCATTTTTAAAGGCGACTTGAGGTGCTGCATCTGCGGGAACAAGGTCTTTTTCTGATTGATAAGGTGTAGGTCTGACATTGGCTATTTCATCATTAGATTGTTGTATCAATTTACCCTCGATCAATAATTCCCCCTCTGTTGTTGTCTCCACAGAGTTCAATCCGCTCGGCAATTCAGCTGGGGTTGCCAATATACCGGTTTGAATATACATTGCATGCAGATCAAGTGTCTTTTTATCATAAGTTGAATAATCAAACGCTCTTAATGCTTTTTCTGAGCCAAAAGGCACTGTATAACCATATGGTGTAATTAATACAAAGGTTCTTTTTATACCTTTAATCACATCACCACTAAAATCCTTCAGCCGTTCATACTCTTCAGCGGGGTCACCCGATGGCAAATGAAAAATACCTTTGAATGAATCCCAACCACTTGACTCATTGGTTTGGACAACCGTTTTTAAACTTGTTATGCCATTCTTTTTGTTTACGTCGAATAAATAGTAATATTTTTCTAAACCATCTAGATCGATATCAGCTATTGGACTATTCGAAGCAAACTGATAAGGTGTCAGCCCAGCATATTGGTGTTGCAACAGATCAATGCTTGGAAACCGCCCCACCCTCGGGTCGTAGATTCTATTCCCGTAATCGATTTCATCTCCAACCCCCTTTACCTCATTATCATTCTCTTTACCGTTAAAGCCGTACCTATATACATTAAAGAACGAATATTGCCTGCCCGGCATCAGCATACCAAATGGGTAATAATCCTGTGCCGTGGAAACATCTGCAAGATAATAATCAATATTCGAATTATCAGTAGTGTGCTGCAGGCGTTTATCGGTAATTGTTTCTAACACGTTGCCCAAATGATTGGTCAGCTCATATTGTTTGCTGCCTGTAGTATCCCAGATGGCTGTTGCGTTATTGCTGCTTAAGTTTTCATTCGGTGTCCATAGGCCAAGTCTGGATGAACCATAGAGTTGCTGTTCCTTCCAGTTTAAATTACTATGGGCGTTATCGTAGATGGCCAGGGTATTGCCCTGCGCATCTCTGATATAGTAAGTAGTTAAGCCGTTTGCCATCTTACTTACCCTTTGTCCCGATGGGTCGTAAGTATAGCTGATCGTACCAGTGGTTTTATAGATACTTTGTATCTTACCGTAAACACTCCAGGTAATGGCGTTGGTTCCGTCGTTACCTGTTATATTAGATTGGGCATCGTAGATTAGGTTGCCTATCGCATCATAGCGGTAATTGGTGGCATTGGTTTGGTTGGTCAGGTCGCCGGTGTAATTGCTGTTGGCTATCGCGTCATTGATGTTTTGCAGGCGGTTACTGCTTAACCTGCCGCTGGTTTTTGGGTAATTGTAGGTCAGGCTATCAATGGTTTGGGCCGTTGGTGCTGCACCGTTCCTTCCGTAGGTGAGTATATTACCATTGCCATCATACATAGCGTTTTCCTGGTAATTTAAGGTTATGCTGCTCCTGTCCCAGCTGGTGCCACTAATACCGGTATGCTGCCGCATTTTCTTTAATCTGTTCAGCTGATCGTAGTGATAGGTGTAGCCTACTGTTGTGCCTAGTTGGTTGATAGCCAGCGTGGCATTGCTGATGTTGCCATTGTACAAACTTTGCCCGGTAATGTCGCCCGTTGCTGCGGTGTATTTTAAGGCAAAGGCAGCGTAGCCTGAGCCGCCGATCGGGTTGTAGTCGTTAGTATAATAACCTAATGAATAACCGTAGGCATCACGTGCTACTGTAGCCCCGTCCTGTCCCATATCCAGCGCCGCTGTGCCCGAGGTGCTATTCACCCCCTTCAGCCATCCCTGTAAGGTATAGGCATAGTCTACGCCCTGTACCTTCGTCGTGCTGTCACCCAGCTCCATCCGGCGCAGCGGGCCGTGCAGGTAGTAGTAATAGGCGGCGTCCTGTTTGGCCGTGGTTTTGGGCAGGTAGCTGCCCGTGGTGGTGTCCACCATGGCCGTGGTGCTGCTCCAGGCCTTGGTCAGCCGGTTATCGGCATCATAGTTATACTGGTAGTAAAATGCGTCGGGTTGCCCGTCCTGGTAGCGTACAAAGTTTACCTTACCGCTCACCAGGTCGTATTCATAGTCTATCCGTTTTAAGCCCGTGTTGGTGCTGTTTTGGTAGATCCCGTCTACCTGCTGCCATAGCGTCTTTACATTGCCGTCGATATCGTAATTGTAATAGGTCGCCCGCAGTACCGGGCTGCCCTGGGTTTCGGTGTAGGTGCTGGCTGCTACTCTTTTCCTCAGGTTGCTTTGCCCCGGCAGCGTGGCTATACCGTTGGTATTGCCGCTGACTGTTGGTACCGGGTTGTCATAATACGTATCGGTGATCTGGCTGTTAGCACCTGCCGTGTTAAACGCTGTTATCGTGGCATTGCTCAAATAATCCGGGCTGCCCAGTGTGCTGCCCATATAGTTCTTCTGCCCTACCTCTGTTATCCTCCCGATCGAATCGTACTGCGTATAGCTGTAATTATTCGCTGCCAATTGTTTGTCGTTCTGCGAAATCACCAGTCTGCTCAGCAGATCGTACCAGAAACGGTTCGTGCCCCCATCCGGCGACTGTTGCGTGGTCACCTGGTTGGTCGCATTATAGGTATAGCTGGTCGGCAGTACGTGGCCGGGGTAGAGATCCACATTGGTCGTTTCATCACTCGTACCATTAACAGTGGTTGGCGGCGTGCCCGGCGCCGGTATATTAAAGCGGTACCAGCCGGTGTAGCTCAGGTCTGTTGCTGAAAAATAGTTATTGGCGGCATCCGCAGCTATCGTTGCCGGACTCAGCAGATGGTTGTACAGCCGCATGTGTTTCAGGCTCTGGTTACTGTCGGGATAAATGATCACGCTGCTGCCCACCTTAATCGTAAAACCGAATGGTCCCGGTGTCCCGCTGGTGCTGACCGTCAGCGCCTGCCCGTTCAGATAAATCTGCGGCAGCGTTGTTCCTGATCCCAGCGAGCTCCCCTGGAACACTACATGCGTAAATGGATACAAAGGCAATGCAGCACTGATATCCGCCTGGTAATGCCCCGTTGTGGGCATCAGCTGCACGGTCGTAGCGTTTGGCGACTTAAGCGGATAAACGTCAATGTTAAGCGTGCTGCCCGCAATCCCTAACTGGAAAAGATATTTCTGATCAGGCGTTACCTCTACCCAATGGTAATGGTTCAGGCTGGCATTATACAGCCACATTTCTACCGCGCCTGTTGTGGCCGACAGGGTAGCTGAAAGGGTGGTCAATGCCGCAGGCAGACTGGATGCTGTTTCCGGGCCGTTATAGCTATAGCTTACCGTCGCCGTATCCACATCGCGCACATGGTCAATATAGCTAAACAGGTTAGGGTTAACCAGCGTAACCCCCTCGGGCGGTATGGTGCGCGCCAAATTATCCGCCTGATCATAATAATACAGCGTATAATGGTATTCCTGCTGCACGCCTACCATATTGGCGTTAGCCTTGGCGAGGCTGCAGGTATTGATATAGCTGGTCATAAAGTTTTGCCGCTGCAGCGCTATATAGGCATCATAATCGGCTAAACCGCTTTCTACTGCTTTTGATACCGCGTTCTCCACGCAGTTTTTGGGCGTTCCCTTCGGGCGGGCTATCCGCTCATACTGCACAGGCATTAGCCACGGGGCCGGTATCCGCTGCTATCCCTAACGCTGGAAACTAGGGTGTGCCACGAAACGCATGAAACACGTGGCACAAGTGGCACAGTGTGGCACACATTACTAGTTAAATAACCTTTATTTTCAGTTAGTTATACTCTTAATTTTATACCAAAACAAAACGGGTGGTATTTACATACCACCCGTTTAACCAGTTTTATTATTTTTAATTTATGAATTATCGTTAATTTCCAAAAAGATAATTATTCACTCACACATTTGATATACTACCGCTATTTAACCTCTAATCCAATGGACCAACAAAAATCTTTCAATTCATTTGCGTCCGCTCCAATCAAACTTTTCAACTCAAAAGAAGCATTTGCAAATGATAATAGTTCATGAGTTACAGTCATCAGTAGTTCTGAACCAGTAGAAGATGCGTCTCTAAGTGATTCAATGATCTCACATTCAGATATGTAACCATTATTTCTTAATTTGCTTGCTATAACCCTAATTTTCTCTAAATAGTCCATTCTGTTTATTTTTTTATTATGTGAAAACTTTCTAAGTTGACTCCATTTGCGGGAGTAACGACTTCAATACCACCACCATAATCATCAGGGCTATTTGGATATGCTGGCGCAGGTCTTGTTATAAATGAAGTATTCTTCTTAAGTGTACCTATTTCAATGAAATTTTTCTTTCCAAGACTTCCCGGTTCTAACCCATATTTTTTTTCATAAGCTCGCGGATTATCTAACGGATTTTCTGTTGACCAAAATTGCGCTTCTGCCCCCTCGCTTTTTCCTAATTCTCCTACTCTATATAGCTTTATACCCGATTCGACCTGTGATCGTAAAGATAATGCATCTTTTGTCAATGCTTGTCTTGCTAAACCATAAGGTGTTTCTATCGATAATTTTTCTACGTTAAATAACTCTGGTGAAACAGACTTAAGTTCTTCCTCTTCAGGAAATAAAAACCATGGTCCATATTCAACGATTTTATCCGCCGCTAACTTGGATACTTGGTCTGTTTTCCCTTTTGCTGCGTAATTTAACAAATTACGAGCATCTTTTGGAATTTGATCTTCTTGCTTACTTATATTTTTTACTGTATTTATTATTATTTCATCTGGATGTTTAAGTGCAGTTGCCATTGTTTTATTGATGGCGTCTTTTATTTCTTCATTACTCATTAATGAAAGCTTTTCTTCCTCCTGTTGAATTTTTTTATCAATAGCCTTATTTATATCGTGTATAATTTGTGAAATAGGATCACGCTTATATTTTGGCATAGCTTGCTCTAATCCATCGATATCAATAAAATTAATTGGACTATTACTAGCAAATTGATAAGTTGATAACTCGGGATATTTACCTGAAATCGGATCCACACTAATAAACCTTCCTATCAATCTATCATATTCACGTTGCCCATAATCCTGAAAGCCATTATTGGCATCGTTATCATTCTCCTTCCCATTAAACCCGTAACGGTAGTTGCTAGCCTCCACATAAGTTCTTCCCGGCATCAGGCCGCCAAAAGCGTAGTATTCCTGGGCGGTGACTATATCGGCATCAAAATAGTCTATGGCTGTGCCATTGCTGCTGTGCTGTACCCGTTTATCGCTGATGGTTGCCAGTACATTACCTAAATGATTGCTTAACTCATACTGCTTACCGCCCGTAGTATCCCATACAGCTTGTGCATTGTTTGTGCTTAGCGTTACGCCGGGCTGCCACATGCCTAGCCGTGATGAGCCATACAGATCCTGTTCTTTCCAGTTAATGGTACTGTGCTTATTGTCATATAATGCGAGGGCATTGCCTTGGGCATCCCTGATATACCAGGTGGTAATGCCGCTCAGCGTCTTGCTTACTCGTTGTCCTTCCGGGTCGTAGGTATAAATAATCGTGCCTTTGCTGTTGGTCAGGCTTTGTATTTTATTATAAACCGTCCAGTTAATGTTGCTGATGGTATCTGCTACATCAGCCGTCATATTGCCTATGGCATCATAGGTATAGTTATTAATTGCTTGGTTACTCAGCCCGTAGGGCCAGTTGTGGGTGGTTACGGCATCGGTTATATAGTTCAGCTCGTTATTGGTGAGCCTGCCACTGGTGTTATGGTTGTATCTGTAGGTCAGGTTATCCATAGCGGTGGCAGCCCCTGCGTTGCGGGTGGCCGTGAGGATATTGCCATTGCCATCATAGGTAAAGTTTTCCTGATAGTCGGTTACCGGAGTAGCAGTGCTGCCCGCTTTGTAAACGCTGTTGCCTTTTAGCCTGTTGAGTTGGTCATATCTATAGGTATAGTAATGCCATGGGTCGGTAAGTTTGGTTATATTGGTACTCATGGCAGCTATGTTGCCATTGTACAGCGAGTTAAACGTGCTAAGGCCTGCCGGAGCGGTTGAGAATGGGTTTGTACCGCCTATTGGATTGTAATCGTTTGTATAATAATACAGGCTATAGCCGTAGGCATCTCGTGGGATTGGTAAAGAATCGCGGCCCATATCCTGCGAGCTTTGTACGGATGTACTATTCACCCCCTTCAACCAACCCTGCAAGGTATAAGCATAGTCCACACCCTGTACCTTGCTCGTGCTGTCGCCCAGTTCCATCCGGCGCAGCGGGCCGTGCAGGTAGTAGTAATAGGCGGCGTCCTGTTTGGCCGTGGTTTTGGGCAGGTAACTGCCTATGGCTGTATCCACCATGGCCGTGGTGCTGCTCCAGGCTTTGGTCAGGCGGTTATCAGCATCATAGTTATACTGGTAGTAAAACGCGTCCGGCTGCCCGTCCTGGTAGCGTACAAAGTTTACCTTCCCGCTCACCAGGTCGTATTCATAGTCTATCCGTTTTAAGCCCGTGTTGGTGCTGTTTTGGTAGATCCCGTCTACCTGCTGCCATAGCGTCTTTACATTGCCGTCGATATCGTAATTGTAATAGGTCGCCCGCAGTACCGGGCTGCCCTGGGTTTCGGTGTAGGTGCTGGCTGCTACTCTTTTCCTCAGGTTGCTTTGCCCCGGCAGCGTGGCTATACCGTTGGTATTGCCGCTGACTGTTGGTACCGGGCTGTCATAATACGTATCGGTGATCTGGCTGTTTGTGCCTGCTGTGTTAAACGCGGTTATCGTGGTATTAGCCAGGTAGTCGGGGCTGCCTATAGTGGTGCCTGTATAGTTCTTCTGCCCTACTTCTGTTATCCTGCCGATCGAATCGTACTGCGTATAGCTGTAATTATTCAGCGTGATCTGCTTGTCGTTCTGCGAGATCACCAATCTGCTCAGCAGATCGTACCAGAAACGGTTCGTGCCCCCATCCGGCGACTGTTGCGTGGTCACCTGGTTAGTAGCATTATAGGTATAGCTGGTCGGCAGTACGTGGCCCGGATAGAGATCCACATTGGTCGTTTCATCACTCGTGCCATTAACCGTGGTTGGCGGCGTGCCCGGCGCGGGTATGTTAAAGCGGTACCAGCCGGTGTAGCTCAGGTCTGTTGCTGAAAAATAGTTATTAGCAGCATCCGCGGTGATCGTTGCCGGACTCAGCAGATGGTTGTACAGCCGCATGTGTTTCAGGCTCTGGTTACTGTCGGGATAAATGATCACGCTGCTGCCCACCTTAATCGTAAAACCGAATGGTCCCGGTGTGCCGCTGGTATTTACCGTCAGCGCCTGCCCGTTCAGGTAGATCTGCGGCAGCGTTGTTCCTGATCCCAGCGAGCTCCCCTGGAACACCACATGCGTAAACGGGTACAAAGGTAACGCAGCGCTGATATCTGCCTGGTAATGCCCCGTTGTAGGCATCAGTTGCACGGTCGTCGCGCTTGGCGACTTAAGCGGATAAACGTCAATATTAAGCGTGCTGCCTGCAATCCCTAACTGGAAAAGATATTTCTGGTCAGGCGTTACTTCTACCCAATGGTAATGGTTCAGGCTGGCGTTATACAGCCACATTTCTACCGCGCCTGTCGCTGCCGACAGGGTAGCTGAAAGGGTGGTCAGTGCCGCTGGCAGACTGGATGCTGTTTCCGGGCCGTTATAGCTATAGCTTACCGCCGCCGTATCCACATCGCGCACATGGTCAATATAGCTAAACAGGTTAGGGTTAACCAGCGTAACCCCCTCGGGCGGTATGGTGCGCGCCAAATTATCCGCCTGATCATAATAATACAGCGTATAATGGTATTCCTGCTGCACGCCTACCATATTGGCGTTAGCCTTGGCGAGGCTGCAGGTATTGATATAGCTGGTCATAAAGTTTTGCCGCTGCAGCGCTATATAGGCATCATAATCGGCTAAACCGCTTTCTACTGCTTTTGATACCGCGTTCTCCACGCAATCATATGGGTTGGCGTTAACCGATGTATACGGCAGCGTATTACATAACAACGGCGATGTGCCGGTTTCAAAGGCATTATAATCACTATAAGTGAGCGAAAATCCCCAGCGCTGGTTCATGTAATTGCTCAGTATGGTTTGGTAATTGGTATCGAGGGTGGAAAGCGTACCGCCAAACTGTATGTTCAGGGTATCCTTAGCCGCTAAATAGGCAGCACGCAGTACACAACCTGTTGAACCAGGATCCAGAAATACTGGCAGGGTAATATCATTGGCCAGCATGAACCGGCAATTGGTACAGGAGTTCACCAGTGTATCCAGGTCGGCGTGGCTCAGCGTCATGGCGCTGCCGTAGGTGCTTACCAGGTAATTGTACAGCGTTTGGCCCGCAGTTGTAGCCCGTGCGGTTAAAGCGCTCAATGAATCGCACAAAACAGCATTTGAATTACTGATAGTCTTGGCCACCGACTGCTGCAAAGGCTGATAAGGATATGGGGCGTCAATGAGGTACGGGTTCATGACCGAAGTGTAGTGATTGATGCCCGGACTGAGTATGATACTTTGAATAGCTGCACCGAAATTCACGTAGGGTATAGTTTGTCCTGGCGGCAGCGAACTTGCCCCCATCGGGTGGTTTTGATCTACACCACCAATAGAGCAAATACCTATTAAAGCCGAAGTAAGTTGATTAATTTGGCTCTGACTAATGCTCATCGCCGTTAACCCGGGTTGCAATCTGCTGATCCAGGTAGCAGCATTGGCCTGGCAAATATCCTGCGCCTGGTCCGATATGGCAGTTTGAACAGGTGCGGTTAACTGCCAACTGGCCGTAATGCCCTGTACCGTATCAGCCGGAATAGAAGTATAAGTCGGGAACCGTGGTGTTTTTACAGTATATGCCTGCGGGCATGGGTTTACCGGCGGTGTTGGCGGCGGCGGTATGGAGTCGACGAAATCCGGGCATGTTCTATTAAAATATGTCGGTGGGCTAGTGTATTTAGCGGTAAACAAGGCCCCGTAAACATATAAAACACAGTCGGGGTTTACCGACACCACATTGCATGTACCCGGTACTACGCTGGACCTGTAATAAACGTAACTTGTACTTACAGAATCGCCAGGAGGTATCATGAAATAATGCGTAAATTCTGGCGCTTCGGTAATAGTATAGTTGACCTCTACATCAATACTCTGCGTTGCTTTAACTGATTGTCCGCTTTTGTTGCGCAACACCATATAGCTGGTATATTGAACCTGCTGATATAAACCACCCTGACACAACATAGTTGATTGTCCTGTTTTAGCATCATGCATAAAAATCAATGGTGTATCAACCGGTACAGGCGGTGGTGTTGTTCCGCAATTAACCGAATCTACGCTAATGTAACTGATCGGCACATCATTCGGCACACAAAATGTAACCTGCCCGGCACCGGGGAAATAAACTGAACGTATGAGGTCTGTCCTGCTATTATAAACAGACGGATAATACAAATGCACGGTAAGCGAATGGCTCAGCGTCCCGGGATTATGTACTACTACAGCAGTTTGTGCACTTCCGCAATAATCAGTACCGATATATGGCTGCACACTAAACTCAGATGGCACCGGGCAACTACCCGGCAACTGGCTTACTATAGGCTGCCCAACCGGGCAAACCGATCCGCAAGAAACGGCTTGCAGCAGCTGGTAATATTTTTGTTTAAGCTGAAAGTAATACTGGCTGTATAAGGCCCACTCCCTGTCGGCCACCCTGCACGAAGTTACCGGGGTACACTGTGTCCAGTTGCTATCTACCGGCAAACCTGTATTGGTATTGCCCGTTTTATCCACGCAATAAAGCATGTAATCATCATAAGCCATCAGCCCCTTGATCGGCTCCTGGGTGATGTTCAGCACATTGCTGGAATAATGAAGCAGATCGCTTTGCATCTGCGAATAATAAGCCGCCCCCATGCCCCCCGACTTAAAGAACGGGTCGGCAGGTAATAACCAGTCGGATGAGTTGGTATAGTTATAGTTTAATGGAGGCCCGCTGGCCACCGGGATCAGCGGTACCTGCGATGCTTTGGTAAAATCCTCCTGCACCCGCAGGTCCCAGCTTTGGTATTGCGAAGAGCTACTACAAAACTGCAGTTTACAATATTCCGGGTGATAACTCAAGAACTTAACCGCCCATGCCGGCTGCCAGTAAGTGATCAGTTGCTGCAGATTAAAGCTACCATCATTCGGCGAAGTGACGGTGCCATCAGGCCTGACTCTCTCGTTGCTGATGTATACCGAATCTGTTGCTGCCAGCACAGGAAATACTACCCGCCAGTTAGGCTTACCCACTCCCGGTATGGTATCGGCTAATACATTTGCGCCGGGTTCAAGTACCCTGCCGGTAGAATCAAACAAAGCATACTGACCACCCGGCGACACATCACCCTCCATTTCATCCTGTTCAGAGGTGCATGGTGAATAACTGCAGGTAGCCTGTAGTGCATTACAATTCAACTTTAGGGTATGGAACAGGCCGCCTGCCCATGCATGAAAAGAAGAGCCGGCCACACTTAAAGAATCCAGCCCGAGCCCGGTACAGGTAGTTTGGAGTGCCTGTACAAAGCCTGCAGAATCAGCCAACAAAGTGGTACAGGTATGGCAATCGCTGTAACAACCACTTACATTCAGACTATCCAGGTAACGCTGTTTGATGTAATCAAATTGCTGCTGTATGTAGCCATGGCTGAGGCCCTGTTGTATAAAAGTGTCGGTATAGCTCTGTATCACTGTTGGGTCGAACGCGAATTGCAGCCTCACGTTGTACTCCCCGATCTGATTAACCGGTACTACTAATAACCCGTTATAAAGAGCGGTATCGGCACAGGTGCTTACTGTATCACCTATCTTTACCGGAGTAGTGATACTGGCTGCTATATCGCCGCAATCATCGCTCACCACTGCTGTCATTTTATAGTAACAATTACTGCAGATCTGAAACGTACCGGGATATTTATCAACCAGTTTCTGGATATTAAACTTCAGGGTATCTACTCCAGTTACGGAAGCTAAATAAGTAGTATTGGCGGTAAGCGTGAGCGCAGAAGCATCGTATATAAACTGTTCAGGCTTTAGTATGTGGATATTTTGCGGTATGGTGGTGCTGGAAACCGAATGATACGATGGCAGCGTATCCAACATAGATGGTACCTTGCCCGTTAGTGCCGTGGCGATAGTTTTACCGCTGGCATTCAGGTAAGAAATACTGATCTGCCCATTAGGGTCAATCACCATATTTTTCAGGTAATGCTCCGCGTAACCCGCATCGTTGGCAAATAACTGGTCAAGCTCCCATTGCTCCGGTTTGCCATAATAGTATTTGGTGGTTTTGCTCAGCGCCGGCGAGCCGGATTTACCCGGCTGAAAAGCCAATCCTACCCCGCCCTGCGAGCGGATCCGACCCGTATTATCATTGGTATATTGCGTAACTGATAAAGGGTAACCCGCTGCATCGGGTATATAATTATTACCGATGTTCAGGGTTTTGAAATCATTTGAAGCAGAGTAATACTGTGAAGCACCTGCTGCTGTATTCAATGGGTCAGGATTTAACTCACAGGCAGCTGGAACAACACCTCTGACATTTACGAAAGTATAAGGGCTATCTAACGCGTTCTCATTAAAATTGGGGATATAATGCAAATAAGGCACGAGGCTGGGTTCTTTATAAGGCGCGGGCAAGATGCTGGCTGTTGGCCGCCCAAAATTATCGTATATATTCTCCTGAGCTATGGCAACATTATCCGTATTGTTCAATGTCACCGTTTGTCTGCCGCGCAGCGTACCATCAAAATAACTGATCACTTCCTTTTTCTTGCCGTCTTCAGCAAATGCTGCTGAATATTGCCAGTTCTGATTTTGTTCATCCCAGTTGAGCAGCCATATGGCGTACCCACTACCATTCTTGTAGTCCCAGTTGCCTGCCACCCTTACTCCGGTTGTTTTATCATACTGCACCTGCCGTATGCGTACCAGCAGCAGGCTATCTGTTGAGATCATGGAGATACCCACGTTATTGCCCGAAGTAGTGGTACGGCTGGCATTATTTCTGAAAGCCTGCGCAAGGGCGGTACTTAAAGCTGGATTATCAGGCGTAGATGGAATTGTGCGGTTGGCCGAGATCTCAGCAAAATTGCTATTCCCATTATTGATCGTTGTCCACTCTACATCATATTCATCAGCCGATGGTATCGTGGCCCAGCTCACCTGTAATTGTTTGGTATTGTTGGCTATATTATACACCGCGCCAATACCAGTAGCAGCCGAGAACGGATAACTGCGGTCTATCACAATAGCGGCGGTTAGTTGTACCGATGATGCCGGAGCCGTACCTGTGGTTGATGAACTTAAAACTGTAGCCGTAATTTTATAGCCAAGCGGCACATTATAAATATCCAGCCCTTTATATTTGGCGCCCTGCCCCGGTACATAATTTACGGTAAGTGATGTATTAACCGTTGTAACAGCGCTACCGGGTGCAGTGTAATACTGGATCTGCAAATTAGCGGTATAGGTAAATGCCGTGCTGATCAGTACATTATCCAATACTTTTAGTGATACCGTACTTTGAATGGATTTGGTATAATAGCTACTCCATAAGGGGTCGGTAAATTTACTATCCTGGGCAGAACACGTTACGCCAGTAGCAAAAGGTCCTGTTATTGCATTCTGGTTATTTTCTATACCGGCAAAACAGTTGCCCGGAAACAGCAGGAAGGCTGTTCCGATCAAAATAAAAAGCTGTACAATTTTACGCATGCCGGCAATTATTAAATATTACATTTTTATTAGCTCGTAACTCCTATATTCATTCACCGTTCTCCATCCGCCCTTTACATTTTTTATCACCTTGTCTTTGGATAGATACTGGCTGATAGCAGCCGTATTATCCCATTTGCTGATACTTACGGTTACTATCTTTTCATTCGCTTTATTCAAGGGGTCGTTCAAATTTGTGAGCCGCATATAGAGGTATTTTACCTTCAGGCTCTGCCTGTCGAAGGTTATGGTATATTGCTTACAGCTGATATGGCGTTCATTCACCAGGGATATGGTTTGTTCGTCACCATTAATCTTACTGGTCATTTTGTAATGCTCCGATTGTATGTTCGCCCCCATATACGCAAACTGTTTTATACCGGCATCATACTCTACCTTTTTTTGCGGTGAAACCATCACCCGCCTCGACTGGTTATCGATATACAAATACACACCCTGTTCATTCAGGGTGATAGTTTTCCCCAGGCGGTAATAAAATTCATCTGCTTGCTTGCAGAACAGGAAATTAACATGATCCATCGCATCGGCCGGATTGGCCCTGTCAATAATATTGATGACACCACCGAGCGTGTAATTGCCTTTAACATCATTCATTTTTTTACACACCTGTTCAAACTTCTCCAACACTGCTTTGTCAGGCACCGTATCAGTTGTTTTTCCATAACTGGATGAAGCCATTAACACCGGCAACAGGATAAATAAAGTGCTTATGATCTTTAATCTTTTCATTTTCATCGCTATGGATTTAAATTACGCCTGTAGGTCGACCTGCTTTCCTTCAGCGTCATGATCCCTTTTTCGGTTTCCTTTTTAACCCTTATCAACAAGCCCTCATCATCATATTCATAAAAAGTAGCAAAACCGTTCTCATCCAATTCTGCCATCAGGCGCATGGTTTTGTCGTCATAGGCATAACTTTTCATTTGCGCATCAAAAGGATGCATGCGGATATCATCGATATAAACCGTACCTGTAACCGGCACAATGGATATATTTAATGCCGTAGCTGAACCGAGTGTCGACAGGTCAATAATACCTTCAACCAGTTTCCATCCTTCTACCACAGCTTTACATTTTAAAGGCACATTGGTGCCGTTGATACTAAGATTAATATTGATAGATTGGGTATTGGGATAAGCATCACTTACCCATGCATCAAACAGGTATTGCTTGCCGGGATAAGGCTCAAACCCATTAGGGTACAGCCCCGTTGTAGTTTGGGTGATGTATTGTTTCTTACTATCCAAAGCCAGGTAAGGCACCGTTTTCTGGTGGACGGTATCTATAATGGTGGACAGTGTAACACCATCCGAAGGCAACAGCGCGCTGTAATTGCCGCTATGCGCCACGGTATTTACCGCCAGTTGTTTAATGGTGCGTTTAGTAGATGGCTGGATAAACTCTCTAATGTTGCAGGTATCCGAGTTGCTGGAATCGCCGAAGGTAAAGTAGCTGTCTTCCAGGCTGGCCGCGTAGATCTCCCGGTTCATGGCATTGGAGGCCACCGCGGAGGGCAGCTCGCCATTAAAATCAAAATTAGCTGCGCTGAAACGCCCTAAGGCATCCTTGTTTTCCAGTTGCTGTCCATATTTATCATACAGCGTTACTGTATTGGCGGTTACCCAGCGTGTACCATTAGGGTTAACGGTCCAGGTACCGGCATTGGAATACCAGTATGGATAAAAATTATTGATATAGCCCGCGTTCTTCACATCCACACTCGCGAGGGTGCGGTTGCTGGAGAAAATATAATTACGGCTTTGCTGGAAGACTTTGGTTTGATAAGGCCGCCAATTGCCGAGGTAGCCGGCGATGTAGGGGTTGAGAATAAGAGGCTGAGGTGCAACACAGTAATTAAAGTTATAAAACGGCGGGTTTCCATCTGGTCTGGTATAGTGATAAGATTGATGCCCATCTACCTGGTCACTATCAGTTAACATTGTATCAAAGAAATTTAGTACATTATTATTTCCCACATAGTTTTTTGTTGAGAATAAAATATTCAAGCCTGTTCCAACAGAATCGGCATGAATCAAATCATTAAATGTATTATTATATATTTCCAACCCTGAACAACGATTGGCAAGTGGAACATTTGGATCTTTCAATTTAAAGGTAACATGAATTATATGTTTTCCAGCATTAATCAACTTTCCCTGCACATCAAGAAAATCACCATCTAGTTGATAGGATTCACCATCATCACCATCCTGACAATCATATACATATTGCGAAATAGGGTTGAATGCGAATGCGAAATAATACACCTTAGTTTCAGGGAAATTCACTACGACATCATAACCAGAATACGATGTATCAGAAGGATTTGTAATTGCTTCGTGTGGCCAAAAGCCAATAACTTTTCGCCTTCCCATATTCGTACTTGTATTTCCTCCCCAATAAGCAGAATATATGACCGTATCAACAGAAGGATTATTAAAATCAGTTATTGTCATGCCGCCATATAAAGGCATCGTAGCTGAAAGCGAGAAATCTCTTGTTGTATTTTCTATCAAATTTAATGTTGGATCTATTTTATTATCAACACATTGATTATTCGCCCCTGCCCAACTCTCATCATAAGTCGTCGCCGAAGCATTAATTACCTTCATAGCCGTAAGATTTCCGGAAGTATTCAACTGCAGGTAATTAGCCGCTGTTATCGGGCTGTTCAGGCTTACCAGGGTGGTTGCACCGGCAGTAAGCATATTGCGGAAGCCCGACCTTACAATCTTAACCAGTGCCGGAGGGTTATAGCTGGCATTGATATTCCCGTTGATATCGATCAGCTTTTTGGTATTGCCGCTGCCGGATGCCGCCTGGTTATAGATCACCCAGTAATGAATGCCGGACTGGGTATCCACTATTTCATCTCCGCCATGCAGATAGCTCGCATATATCGGATTGATCTCGCCGTTGGCATTGGTGGTAAACTGGCTGAATGACACCCCCAGGTTTTGATAGGCTGCCCCCATGCCATTATAGATCCAATAAGCCGGTATGTTGGTGGAATAGATGGGCCGGTTAAATTCATTTTTGGTGCGGGTGACTACCGCTTCACCGGTCAGCGCATCATAGGCGAGGTTGTCGGTGGTAATGGATGAACCGTTTTCGGTTTTTACCACCTTACTCAGTATCCCGTAATTCTGGATCACCTTAACAGCGCATGCTGAGCGGAATAATTTACGATCATTATTCTCATGTATCGGAAAATGTGGCAAGCCGAAAAACGGGAGAAATGGTGGTATCGGAAAAATATCAAAGCCGACATTTACTGCTGTTCCGGTATTACTTGTTTGCTGTTCCCTGAAATCGGTAAAAAAGTCAACGTCGCGCCCCAATACCTGGCTGCTAACCTGTAAGGTGGATGGGTTAACTACCTGTACATTATTGTTCAGCGACATTCCATTACCGTTATTCGTTGCATTGTAATAATAGGCTGTTGAAGATATCACCGCGCCCGACTGGTCATAAACCGTGGTCGCTTTAGTCTTCCCATTCATGTCATTCAGCTCAATACTATAGCCCTGCGACATGCAAAGCTCATCATCGCTATTGGTTTGGGTTAATGAATATTGCGCATTGGGCCTTGGTTCATAGGGAACAACAGGCAAAGCTGTCACCTTCACCGGAAAATCCTTACTGGTATAAAACTCATTAACAATAGTACCGGTCTGCGGCGGCGATGTGCCTGTTTTATCGAGGTCGGCAACGGTCACCTTACTATATGTTACCGTTGGCGCCGGGTATAAGGATTCGCAAAAAGGCATCTCCAGGTCAAAATAATTATTGATAGCCCCTTTAATGTTTTCGATGTAGGGCACTGGCTGCTTTAAAGCGTTTTCATCGTTACCTATAGCCGGTTCATACGTAGCCACACCACTACTGATTGTTTTACCATTTTCTGTTGTGGTATAAGTATACGACTGCCCGTAACTCGACGCTGTATTAGGGCCACCTGTCGCGTTCCATGTGTCGCTGATCTGGATCTTTTTTACACGTACAGGGCCTCCAATTTTAGCACCGGTATTTATAGCCAGTTTTACAAAGCTATTGCCCAGCAAAACTTTACTGCAATAGCCCCGGCTGTTTGCTTTCTGGTAGAAACTTTTTTCGAGCTCGGTCAAATTTTTTGCCGCGTTTATTACGGCGGACACCGCAGCCAGCACACTGTTATTATTGGTTTGTACCCTATTTTCAAAACCCGGATAGGCGTATCGCGGATACTCATTTTTCATGCGCTGCCAGGCGGAGATAATCATAGGATTGGCTGTTACACCTCCTGCCGTAATGGGCGTTAACATAATATTCGCCATTCCTGCACTATTTATATGCACCGATTGAATAAGACAATACGTCGGCACAAAATCATAGGATAATCGAGGATCGGGACTCCTATAATTATTCGTTCCCATACTGTCACACATCTTGGTATACAAATAATTGGATCCGTTAAGAAAATTATTTTTAAACCAGGTTGTTTGATCAACACCTGCAGGTGGCAGATTAGCCGTACCGATATTAACCCGTATCCCTTTGATCGCATTTAACAAGCGTGTGGTATCACGCATACTTGAGGTGGTATCAATGATCAGGGATACTATTTTACTCATCACCATCGCCTTTTGATTTTGCACATAAGCATAATCCCCCGATTCATAGGAGACATTGATCACTCCACCTGTAGGTAATGCGATCTGGCTCAGCTGCCATAAAGCACTATTTTGATTGGTATAAGAGGTATCCTGGTTGGTATACGGGTATTGCTCGTTTGCCAGATGGTTGGCGTTTTCGGTTGCCGGTTTATATATTCCCCACCTGTCGGTACTATTATAGGCGTATTTTGGCGTATTGGCCCCGTTATATTTAAGGTTGGTTTTATTGTATTGAAAAACATAAGGGTGGTATTTGCCTTTGTCCGAATTTCCGTACTCAAACCACACTTTTGATAAAGTAAGTTTACCGCCCAGCAAGTGGTTTCCCGATCCATAATCCAATGAATTGGGGATGCCGGTGCACAATTCATAAGTATATTGGAACTTCACCACCTTAATTGGCCGTGTCATATCTGCCTTGGAATACAAGCGGATCTCCTTTAGGTATTTTTGCGTATTCGATGGGTCGCTACCGCCATTTTGCCAGCTGCTTACACCCAGCGCGTCCCGGCGGTCGCCGGTTATAAAATAAGCGATCTTTGTTTTTGATTCGATTGATTGTACGTACCAAACCTCCTTTTTGCCATAAACAATGCTGCCTTTATCATCATCAGGATCAGCCAGCAAACCACGATTAGGCGTGGCTTTATTGTAGGGTGTTCGCCATTTATAATAATGGGCTAACTTTGAATAATTGAATTTAATGGCCGTGCCCAGGTCATCATCAGTAATACCGTTACCGGTCTTATCCACATAATCAGATGACAGGATAGCAGACAACAAATAACTGGTAGCATATGATGGTTTGTGTTCTTTGTGATAGTAATTGTCAACCCCATAAGGATCGCCCTTAGGGTTGCTGATACCCGTTGGGGTACATGCCAGGTTATTTGTATCACGGCTTGTGCGATCTATGGCAAATGAGTATTCATCCTGGTAAATGTTATAAACCGGTATGCCATACACCATCCGCTTGCCGCCATCATCCGTTACCGTAATTTCGGAAATATGATGTGGTTTGTGAATATAGGTAGTATCGTTGCCCGTGGCGTCAACCCTTGGTAACGGAGTATAGATTTGGTTTGCTGTTAACGTTGCGATACTGGAGGAATCTTTAAAGCTATATTCAGGTATACTTTTATAAAGGCCTGCCTGCTGTGCTTCAGCAGCAGTTAAATAGGATATTACTGTCCGGTTAGGTCTCCTCGAAGTTTTGGCAATTGCCGAATCGATAGGTACTGAACTATTCAGACCACTTGCATTGCGAAAAGCGGAATTGGCAGTTATGCCGCTGGTGGAGACGGCGAGCGCCTGCGTACCATGAAGCTGACTGTCCATATCCTGGTCTTCCACGTTTTTTTCGCCCACCTGCCGGAAATAGACATGCTCGGCGCTGGGATTGCTATAGTTTGGCTTCTGAAAATCTCCGTAGGCCAGGTAGTTATTATTACTGGTCCATTTGTGGGTGGCGGTTTTGGCGGTTTGGTTATAAAGGGTAATCCCACCGTGAACCCATGCGCCGACACCTAAATCACCACCCAGCGTACTTGTGGTTGAACCATCGACAGTCTGGTTATCAAAAAATGCCCCGGAACCTCCCCTGTATAACCTGAATTGCCCTCCGCCCGACTGGCTTGTATACGACCAGATATCCGGAGTATGGATAGGAATAGCAAGATCAGGAAGCGTAGGAATAACCGGGTTATCATTCTCACGGATGAAATCCATTATCGCATCCGGGTTATCTTTCCCTCTTTCGGCATACAAGAAACCGAACGCCGGTTTAGCGTTAGCGATAGTTTGTACTTGCCGTACATTTTTATAGCCTGTACCTCCGATTGAACCAAAGATACCTTCACCGGCAAGCCCTACATCAAAACTATATGATCCGTAACTTGAAGTGTATGGTACTTGAACAGATGGGGAGATCGGCTCGGTATTATAACTTATACTTGATCCGGCTACGCTGTAGCTTGCCTCGCCTGCTTTTATAATATCACCGTTATCATTTTTTACATTATTTCCGGCCCCGAAACTTGCACCTAATGTGAGTGCTTTCAGCCCGGACCTTGTGTTATAACCAAAAGAACCCGATAAACCTGCATTTATAGTAGCATTATTATCTGTGTTTTCTTTTATAGCCATACATACGTAAGGCGATATATCAGCATCAACACCTGATTGGGTATTTGATAAAACGCCAATCCCAAGCCCGGCTGTAAGTAATCCGTCATTAGATGTAGAGAAAGAAACACCCGCATTCACCCCTAACTCCGCGCCCAGGCCGGTATAATTATCATTAAACACCCCAAAAGTGAAAGTGCCTTGTAATCTTGCAATACCGAAAGCTTCGGTTTTTGCGGTTAAGCGGCCGCCTATGGTGATTTTTGGTTTTACGTAATGATCCGTTTCTACCATATCACCTGAAAAATCATCAGGCAAACCCCTTACCTGCCTGGTAATCGCACCTGGGGTGCAGCTCCACCCCAATCCAACCCAACTGGCTTCATCATCAATGCCGGAGCCCGACTGATAGCTCAGATTAACAGGATAACCATCAATATCTAATAGCGGAATATTATATTTTAAACCTCCCGATGACAAATCGACCATATCGGATACGCTGGCTACCTGGAAACCCTGTACTTCAGGCTGCGCAGGGCCTGATGTAAGCGCATAAGATATCGCCGGCGCGCATATATTGCCTGTCCAAACGACTAGCAGCGTCAGGGCTATTCTTTTTCTTTTGGTAAAGAGGTTTATCATATGGTTTGGTTCAGGTATTTTATTCTTCAGGAACGCTCAGGGTATATTTCTTATGGTTCAGATATCTGTCATCATATATTAAACTCCAGTTACCTGCCTTTAAATCTTCTTCATTAAAGGACAACATGTATTCGAATGTACCTGCCACACCATTGGCAATAGGCTGCACTATTGCCGAATAGATCTTTCTCTGTCCCTTCATCAGGTAAAAACAACTATCCATGCTGTACCATAATGAGTTCCTAAAACTTTTATCTTTATCGGCTAGTAGCTGTTTATTCGAGATAAGGCGTATAGCAAAATCCAGCGTGCCGGAGTTCCCCTCCCCGTTTTTAAGCCGGCTTATTCCCAATGACATATCGCCATCTTTTATCTGGTTAACCGCACTCCTGTTTTTATGGCATGCTAACAGCATTGTTAACAGGCAAATACTTAATACAATAGTCTTCTTCATAGAGATCTGAATCAGTTTATCGCTTATTTCCAGGCGTATTTTTCAGTAATAGTTGTAATTGCTGTTTTAGCTGATCAATTTCCTGCTGCTGTAGCTTTAACTGCCCGGCCTGTACATCAATTTGAGTTTGCTGCTGTTGTTCCTTTTTATCGCCCTCGATGAGATACAAAGTCAGTTCTTCTACTTTTTTAGTGAGCAGCTTGTCCATTTCACCTAAATTAAGGCCATCAGCAGCTATTTGACTTTCTGAAGGCATGTCAGGTAAATGATGATTGACAGCCACATAGCTTTTCACATCTGTCAGCTGTCGTAACAAATAGTTGGGCTTAAAAACATAATCTGGCCAACCTGTAAGTTGTACTACAACCTGTTTCGCCCGCGCAACCCCGAGAGAGCTTACGCTAAAAGCAATCAATTTTTTAACAGAGCTATCAGCCAATGTTTGGGTTGCCCCTCCTGCACCGCCTGCTGTACCTGTAGGAATCGGCGCGAAATAAATATCGCCGAATACATCCCCATAGATAACGCCGCCACCATTATGCAATCCATCGCTTTCCACAGTCCAGGTACCGGCGTTTCTTGCAGCATTAAACCCTAAATAGCTGGTCCCATAATTTAAGTCAGTAGCACCAGCGCTTCCGAGTGATGATTTTCGGCAACCAGTTGCCACCTGAAACATAGATATAGGCGCAATTGTCCCGATTCCAACTGCGGTGGTTGTTATGCGCATCCATTCGGACCATCCGCTGCCAATATTATTAAAAAATTGAAGCTGCCCATGGTATGACTGTATCATGGATGAAAATCCGGTGGCTACATCGGTGAATTGTATGGCCGGCGCAGTACCAATGCTTGCGCCTGATGTGGCTCTTGATATACCAATATCCGGGCCAATAAAAGAACTGGTGTTACCGGTAACAGTCACACCTGCAAGCGCGCTTGTACTAATCTGTAGTTTTGATAGGGGACTACTCAATCCAATTCCTACATTTCCTGTATTGGTATTAAATATGTTATTACCACTGGTAGTCCATTGCGATTGGGCAAAAGATGACTGAGAAATTGCAAGAATCGCAAAAATGGCGATGCATATTTTTTTCATGAGAAGAAAGGTTTAGGTGGTATTCGTTATTATTATGGTGTAGTAGCGGCGTGATGAAAAAAAGAAATCACAATAAAGCATGTCAGCATAAATGCCGGCTTCATTTTTTCAAAAGATCTTGGTGCCCAGAGTTAGACCTGCATTGGAATTTTCATATGTGTAATCGGTTAAGGTTATAGGATTTGTGTTGTACTAATTTAACATTTATAAAAACACACACTATGATTACAATGTGTAATATTATTGTTACAATAATACAATTAACCCCTTTTGGTAAGTTGAGAATTGAACTATCATTTTCATTTAACACACCATCCCATTTCAACGCTTAGGCACCAAAAAGCGCAAGGCGGATGAAATAGCAAGGACGAAGCATCGCTAAAAAAACAAACCAAATTGCTTCGCTTGTATATCCTTGATATTTCATCCGCCGGTTGCTTTTTGCCGATGCGGAGATACTTTTGAAAGTTCGTGAGTTTGGCAAGCAGTTCCATGTCGGTCGCATGGCTCGAATTAAATGGGTCTTTGGTTTCTATATATCTGATACGTATTAAAACGATCTGCCAAACGAATGTAAAAAACTCCTGTTCGCCCTGCGGCTCCTTTCCTAAGAAATAGGATAAGTGATATTGGTAATAATCGGTGTATTCCTGTTCAGATAGGGTAAATAGTTTCTTTATGAAAAGGTTGTCTTCATAGCCTTTTTTTAACCCGGTAAATATGCCAATATCATACTTATGTGGGTTACGGTCAAAGCGTTCGTGTGGTTTAAAATATTTATTGGGCATGGTTTCGGTTTTTAAGTTCTGTTACATGGTACAACGGGATGATATTATTTTGGTTTTATTACAAAAATTAAGCCCTGCACTTTTCGGTACAGGGCTTGGCTATAGTATAGATTTTTACTTTTATGGCTATGCTTGTAACCGCTTACTAAGTTGTGCCATATCGTCACCTAATTTGCTCTCGATTACCTTAGCGTAAATCTGCGTGGTGGTTAGCTTGCTGTGGACTAATAACTTGCTTAACGTTTCAATTTGTACACCGTTGGTTAATGTTACCGTAGTTGCAAAGGTGTGGCGGGCAATGCTGGCGCGATACCGGGCTACGCTACATCCCGAAAGGGAAAATTTCCGGAGTGCAAATATATACGATGGGGAATAAATATAAAAAAACTATGCTGGCACACGCGAAACGCATGCGCCGGCATAGGGGCGGGTCAAACGGATTAACTTTATAACGTTTTCGTACAGCGATCGTCCGGTTTCGAACACTTATCTAATTGCAATAACTATAAACAATTCATAAACAACGACTTGAGAACTGGCATAACACTTGAACCGGGATAAGGAAGTTTAAATCAAAACGAAACCGCCATGATCAAAAACTACTTTCGCACCGCTTTACGTTATTTTCAACGCAATAAAGTCACCACACTTATCAATATATTGGGACTGTCCACCGGGATCAGTGCTGCGCTCATTATTTTTATGATGATCCGCTATGACCGCAGTTTCGATCAGTTCGAGCCAGCCGGCGAGCGCGTTTATCGTGTGGTAACCGATGGCGATGGTTGGAAAAATCAGGGCGTTCCTGTGCCGCTTGCGGAAGCTTTAAAACAGAACGTCAGCGGCATTGAGACCGTGGCAGCAGTGTATGATTATAATGACTGGAATACCAAAGTCATCATCCCCCAGGGCAGCAGCAAGCCGGATAAAATTTTTAAAAAGCAGCAGCAGATCGCTTTTGCAGATGCGGGCTATTTTAATATTTTGCCGCACCGCTGGCTTGCGGGCAACCCGGCAGGCGCTTTAAAAAATCCCAATACCCTGGTATTGAGCGAAAGCCGGGCAAAAGTTTATTTCCCCGGTCTGTCTCCGGATCAGATCATAGGTAAAATGGTCATTTTCAGCGACACGGTCAGAACAACCGTTACGGGTATTGTGGCGGATCTGGAAGCAAAGAGCGATTTTGACAAACAATGTTTCCTGTCCCTGAATACCGTTTATAACACCAGCTTAAAAAAGGACTATCAAACTGATCAGTGGGAAAGCGTCAATTCGAATAACGAGGTGCTGGTGAAGCTTAGCCCGAAGGTGTCGGCTGCTACCATCAACCGCCAGATCGCGGCTATTTTCAAATTGCATAATAAAGATGCTGATGGCAAAACAGTGCGTCGGCTGCAGGCGTTGGCCGATATACATCTCAATCCGGATTTTGGGGGCAGCGTAAATCCAGCTGTCATCCGCAACCTGGCCATATTGGCTATTTTCTTACTGGCGCTCGGGGCCATCAACTTTATCAATTTATCAACTGCTCATGCCTCTGAGCGTGCAAAAGAGATCGGCATACGCAAAACATTGGGCAGCGGCAAGGGCCAGCTGATGACCCAGTTCCTGTCAGAAACCTTTTTACTTACGCTTATAACGGCTATAGTATCAACTGCACTTGTGCCCTTACTGTTAAAAGTATTTAGTGGCTTTATTCCTAAAGGATTGAATGCAGCTTATCTGTTCAGAGATCCCGGCGTTTGGCTGTTTTTGCTGGCACTGATTATAGGGGTTAGCCTGGTGGCCGGCCTGTACCCGGCTTTCATCATGTCTGCCTTCCGCCCCGTTACTGTATTAAAAGATAACAAATCCACTGCTTCCGGCAGTGCCTGGCTGCGCAAAACGCTCATCGTTTCGCAATTCGTTATTGCGCAGGTATTTGTGATCGGCGTATTGGTAGTCGACAAGCAATTACACTTTGCCGAAGCCAAAAACATGGGCTTCCGTAAAGATGCGATCATCAATTTTTATGTTCCTTT
This sequence comes from Mucilaginibacter mallensis, assembly GCF_900105165.1. Taxonomy (NCBI): domain Bacteria; kingdom Pseudomonadati; phylum Bacteroidota; class Sphingobacteriia; order Sphingobacteriales; family Sphingobacteriaceae; genus Mucilaginibacter; species Mucilaginibacter mallensis. The sequence goes on along the minus strand of NZ_LT629740.1, from coordinate 148,024 downwards.
TGATTTCAATAAGCCTAATCCTAAGAAACTCCTGTTAAAGCAGGAGCTGGCGGGCATTCCCGGCATACAGGCGGTCAGCCTGGGCAACCAGTCGCCGGCATTCAACGGCTTTATGAGCACGGAGGTCGATTATAAGGAAAAAGGTAAAAACATAAACCTTTCCGTCAATTCGCGCGATGGTGATACCGCATATCTGAGCGTTTACCGTATTAAACTTGTAGCAGGCCGTAACGTAACCGCTTCCGATACGGCGAATGAGCTATTGATCAACGAAACCCTGGCCAAACAGATCGGCTTCAGCCAGCCAGCGGCAGCAGTAGGCCATTTCCTGCAATTCGGTAATGGACAGCTCCCGATCGTGGGTGTCATGCAGGACTTTAACCAGGCATCTGTTCGCACGTCGGTAGCGCCTATGATCTATTTCTCCGCACCAAAGCGTGGTTATGTGATGCATGTGGCGCTCCAAACCGATCCGGCTTCCTGGAATAAAGCCATTCAACAAATGACGGCCGCCTGGAAAAGCGTCTATCCCGATACCGATTTCGATTATACTTTTCTGGACAAGACCGTAGAAAACTTTTATAAGGAAGACCGGCAGTTATCCCTGTTGCTGACCTGGTCGGCAGGAATTGCCATCTTCATCAGTTGTCTAGGCATGCTTGGACTGGTTATCTTCATGACCAACAAGCGAGTGAAAGAGATCGGTGTACGTAAGGTATTGGGCGCTTCGGTAAGGCAGATCATTACGCTTTTGGCTGCCGATTTTGCCAAATTGCTCGTCCTTGCCTTTATCATTGCTGTACCGATTGCCTGGTGGCAAATGCACAAGTGGCTGCAAAACTTTGCCTACCATACAGCGCTCAACTGGTGGCTATTCCTGCTTGGCGGGGTGGTCATGATCACCGTTGCTTTAATCATTGTTGGCATCCGGGCGGGTAAAGCAGCCATGGCCAATCCGGCAGATAGCCTGCGGACAGAGTAGAAAATTTGTGCCTGACAGATTTTGGTATCCAAGTAAGGACTTAAATATTTGTTGCTATCCACATATTAATATCCTCATGAGAAGATATTCCAAATTTTTTCCGGATTCGGTATTTCTTTGCTTCTACAGATCTTACTGTCATATTCGCATATCTGGCTATTTCTTTTGTATCAAAATTCATCTTAAGGTAGACACAAAACTCGAAGTCACTTGCACTTAGATCAGGGAATCTTGCCAATAATCGACCGCTAAAGTTTGGGATAAGCTCATTAAACTTAATAAAAAAAGCAGGATCTCTTTTCTTTGCCAATTCAACCAACATGCTAAAAGCATCTATTTCAGCTTGTGATCTAGATTCAGCAAGGGAATCTAAAAATTCTTTTTTATCTGTTACACGTTTGTCTTTTTCCTTTTTTAACATCTTAAAACTGTGATAGTAAGCCAAAACGAAAATTGTAACTATGCTGAACGTAATTATAACAAGTATTTGTAGTAATCTATTTTTATTTTTTGTAAAGAATCTTTCATGGTCACTATCAATCTCACTAATAGCAACAGGCATGCCTTTCTTTTCTAAAGTAGTAATGCTATCCGAAATGGCTGTATATAATTTAAGATAGTACATCGATTTACTATCGTTGTGATTTAAGCTGTAGGTTTCATAAAGACTTTTATAGAGACTCTTAAATTCATACATATAGTTTGACCTGCCAACTAGCTGAAGGGAACGATGGAAGTAAACAAGCGCTGAATCATATTTTTTTTGTGTGAAGAAGAACGATCCTGCTTTTTTTGTTGCTACTTGCAGGGCATAGGGATATTTTGTTTGCTCAGCAAGTTTTAGAGATTTGAACAAATAAAACCGGGCAGAATCGGGTTGATTCTGCCTACCCCAGTCGCTGCTTAGGTTGCCACAAACAATTGATAAAGCAATCACTTGTGTAGTAGAATCAGCGTTTAACAGAGATACATAAGCCTTTTTGTGGTAAAAATATGCAGAGTCAAACCTATTTAAAGCCAAAAAATCTTCCCCAATTTTGTTACAAGCAATGCTATAAATTAAATCCTTTGATCCAATCTTGCCATTTAGTATCCTTTTTTCTCGCTCAATGGCAATATTGTAAAGGCCAAGCTTGTTTTCGTTATCTCCATATACGCGATTAATATCTGCTTTAAGCTGTTCAGAATTTTGAGTATACCCTTCATGCTCTGCAATAATTAAATGCCGGATACTTTGTTCAAAATCTCCACGCATATTCAGAGCCTTGCCAATTCTAAAATTTGCTATTGCAACTCCCTTTGAATAAGATATTCGTTTAGCATCTTGCGCGATTTGTATGTTAATGTCTAAATATTCTTTAGATTTTCCCTGAAACAACAACATTTCACTGTTTTTTAATCTTTTGTCAATTTGTTGTTGGTTAACGGGAGTGAATCGAAATGAACCGAAAAGGAACAAAAAAACAGAGTGTAAGAGAAAATTTCATCTAATGTATTGTGCGATTAAATAAATCAAAACAAGGGTTTTAAATTTTATATTGATGATTAATATATTAAAGGATATTAATTATAATTAAAGATTTATTCATAAGCAATTTCTACCTATTTAGGGATATTACCAAATCTGTTTTTAAATCTTCGATAAGATGTATGTTAAACTTTTCTCACCCAAAATACATACAACAATATTAATATCAAGTGATTATATTATCATAACATATAATTACGAAGGATATATTAGAGTATAGTTGTAAAATATTTCCCAATAGAGGAATAAGTAAAATAGGGGTTTAACAAAGAGATATGGAGAAAAAGATTTGCTGAATCATTATACTGATAGCGTAAAATGTACAGAAGCAGAACACCAGGGAGAATACAATCTTAAGTGTGAAGATATCTTATTTGATTGCAATTAATGAGAAAATTTAATTTTAAACACCTATTATCCGATACAAGCTACTTGATTTCCTAAAAACAGGCAAAGGCTTAATTGATTTTGCCGGATCATTTTTTTATAATCATAAAGAATTTGTTTATATAAAGTGCTATAAACGTTACTATTCTCATCTTTTAAATGAAGTGCGAGTACATAAATCTTAAAAAGTTTATTATCTAATTTATCAACGATTACATTAATAACTCTAATGTCTGTAAGTATGGATGCGTATTGCTCACAAGAACTACTTACTATTACCTTAGCTGTATTAAATAATGATTCCATAAAAGGAGTTATGTGGTTTTTACACCTATAAAAAGTATCTTGTATAGAATTATATATTTTTGCCGCCTCCTCTATGTCGCGCATTATAATATATTCATTTATCATAATAACTTTAAAAAGAATATTGTAAGCGGTGGGACTCTCTGTTATCGGCCTATAATGCTTATTTACAGCATTTATAAATCGAATTGTTTTTTTGGGATTTTGACAAATTTTTAAGGTAATAACTCCAATAAAATATAATACATCATTAGCAGGTCTATCACGAAATCCACTTCTCTTGATTGGAGGATTAAAACAAAACTGGGTTATATCATCAAAGCAATCATTTTTAATAACCCCATATTTAAAATAAGAATAAATAGCTTTAAAACAGCTTAATGGATTGATGGGAAGTCCAATATAATCCTCACTCGAGAAGGCGCTCATTCGATTAATATATTTTTCCAATCCATTTAAATCAAGGGCAATTATCGAAATGATGGCTAAGTTTGAATATACCAGGATTTGCTTTTCTGTGGATAGTTTGTGGTTTAATAAAATATTAAGGGCCTTTGGATAGTTCAAATTGATCAATTCTAACCCAAGATAAAAATCAAAAAAGTCCTGATCACAATCATGATTAAAATATTGGATTAACGCATCATTATCATTTATTTTAAGCACATCATTATTAAGCAGGTCACTTAAAAAATCTATTATCTTTAGTTTATCATTAGCTGTTAACTCAATTTTTGATACAAGATGCAAACTATTATATTGTCGTGTTTCAACGACGTAAATCAGATGCCATTTAATTATTCCAAGCCTGTATTCAATATTTAAAAATTGATTAATAGTTTGTACTAGTTTTTCATCAAATAAATCGTTATTGTTAAAAAGAAGAGTTTTTGCAATTGAAAATTCACAAAAATAAGCATTGCCAAACTCAAGATTAGTTTTGTACAGAATGTCATATTCAGTATTCAATTCTTGAAAAAAGCCAATACTCAACAACTCTAGATAAGCGTTATTATATCTTTTTATCAAATCAATCACCTTACATTTATCTACCTTAAATATCCCCTTCATTAAATCCATCTCCTTTACAAATCCCTTTATTAAAAAGGATTTTTCGGCAGAATATGGGCCTGCGCACAATTTGTCTGACATAAAGCTAAAAATCAGCTTATGGACGGACATTTTATCAATATTTTTAGGATTATAGTTGTTCTTGTACTGTTTATTATAAATCTGAAAATATAATGGATAACTGAGGATTTGTGTTAAATTATTTGGCAAGCTTCCTTGAATTCCTAAATTACAATTGATTGTCAGTTCATTAATTTCATTAATGCTTAAAAGCGGCGTATTGCTTACCGGATTTTGGTTGCTTAAATTTCCAAAAAAACAAACATCTAGCGTGTTCTTAAAAAGATAACTATTATTAACCCAGGTTGACAAGCGCATGGTTAAAACGAGTTTAAAACAAGCATTCAATCGATAAATAGAAATAATATCTATCAATTGATTTATAAGTACCTGGAACTGCCCATATCTAAACAAGTTTTCATCAATGCCATCAATCATAAGAAAAACATATCCATCCTTCTTATGCTGATTTTCCAATAAAGTAACAAAATGCTCTTCATTGGAATATCCCATTAAAGAAATCAACCAACTATTTAAATTCCCCCCACCTAAATGAACATTCATTAAAGCATTACAACTAAAAAACAAGATTATGTCATTAGATCCTGTTATTGCCATTCTTTCCTCTATCCAATGACAAAGGGCTAAAGTTTTACCATATCCTACCGGGGCTACAAGTACGGTTGCTGTATATGTACTGTTTAAAAATGCTTCAAAATGATCATCCATAAACCTTCGCTTGATTGTCATTGCGTAAAGGTATACCTGATCTGTTTTTTAAAGCCTGAAGCGTAAAGGCGGTCATTTTCATGGCTTTAGCTTTCAAAATATCTAAGTCAACAACATGCGTTTTAGAATTTATGGATATATTGTTATGTTCTTTGATAAAATCATCCCAGTTATTGTAATTACAATATTTTGTTAGTGTATCTAATGTAAATAACGAAGGATTATGTTTGGCTAGTGCAAAACCATAAAAACGTTTGATGGTAGTTTCACTGATCCGCTTTTTGGTTTTCTTAAAAATCATCATTTCAAGACTTTTACAATCAGCTGGAATATCCATTTGTAAACCAGAAATCTGAATAATGTTTTTTTTTAAAGCTTCCGATGTGATGTGTAGAAAATTTTGACATTTTGGGCCCTGTAGTTCAGCTCTTAATTAATCTTTATTTAATAACAGTAGTATGTAATTTTATTATGATTTAGATGATTAATCATAAATTGATAGAAGCCAGATTCACTAAATAAGTACATAAAAAAATTCCACCAGTGTTAGGATTAAACTAATAATTCAAACTTTCGCTAAGGAAGGTATTCCGGCAAGAAAATTTAAGAAAAAAGACTACTCATTTATACTCAAATAATATTAAAATACTGATTATAAGGCATTTGAAAAGAAGTACAAAATGAAAGTTAATCCAAAAGAAACAAGCATTTATGACAAGATAAACTTAAACTGCATTACTCCTAAAACATGATATTCTAATGGTAATAAACTAGGTTCATCTCTTATTTTTATAATGTAAATAATAAGTATTTGCCCCATATTGATTAACAATGAGTTATATAAACGTGTAATCAAAAGATATTCTTAAAGACTTTTAGGATTTGGTTGAGAGAGTTGACAGGATTCGAACCCAATATAAACTGATGTATAGGCATTTATATTTTCTATAGAAATGCCGATAAACAAAAAATTCGGGCGGTATTTAATTTGCCAATTGATAATTTCATCATGAATAAATCGCCCTTTAAATAGTCAATTTAACTTAATATAATAAAATTGATTCGAATACAACCGGTTCTCTTACTTAGTAGTTCCTTCATCATTTTTCGGACTATTTCGTAACTGAGTTAAAGCAATCGAGCCCTTTAAGTGTTAATAACTATTAAATATAATCCTTGCGTAGCCGTGCCTTGACTTCTTTGTTGTGATTACTTTTCTTTTTGACCTGTCTCATTCTAAAAAAGTTAACATTAGGTCTTGCCCGCTTTTTGGTTTACATCCCATCCGTACAGTTTTTAAAATACCAATAAAAATCTGAATCAATTATGTTTTATAAGATAGTCATTCAATGAAAATCCGGGTAAAAGAGCGATGCCTTGAACCACCGACTCGGCATTAATGATGGCCCCGGCTTTGTTAGTATGCGTATGATCAATTGGAAAAAAGTCTTTCACTTTGTCTGGCCCAATCACATTGTATTTTTCGGCTGTTAAACTATTCAGATCAATAAAAGGAACATTCTCCTGCTGAGCAACTTCTTTTGCCCATTTACCGAAGTCCTGATCTGCCAAAACAACTTTCCCGTTAACCCATATATTACGCGGGATCATAGATAATACAACAGGTATGGCTCCTTTTGCCCTGGCATCTCGCACATACTTACGAATGTACCAGCCATAAGTATGCACTGTTTCTTTTTTACCACCGGGCCATGTCAATACCACGGTATCTTCACTGGTACCCTTCAGTGTGCCACGATAACCGGCTTTGCTGGTATCGGGTTTAGCACCGTCATTATGCCCGAACTGCATCATTACATAATCGCCGGGCTTTAACAAAGAATCGATATGGCTCCATCTGCCTTCTCTAAGAAAAGTACGTGTGCTACGCCCCGGTATTGCCTGGTTACTTATGTTAATCCTGTTGGTATCCAGGTAATCAAGAAGAATAGTTCCCCATCCCCACTTTTCTTTATTGTTATTCCGTACCGTAGAGTCACCGATAATGTATAAAGTTGGCTTTTGTTGATAAGAGAAAGATGTAGTAAGCAGGCTTACTAAAAGTACTATTGAAATTTTATATAGCTTATTCATGTCTATTGCAAAAACATAGTTTTCGTACTCATTTATTATTACAATTTAACTTGTTCTGATTCGGTAATATTCACTTTTCTGCCATCTTCCGCAACTATCGATACCCTGTCAAAAGTCCAATCACCGGCGAAGCTTATGTTGCCGGCGCTTTTAGCTTGGGTACTTACATCCTGAAAGTGGAAGCCTGTGACCAATGATTTGGGCAGCCCGGTTACACTTATCGCCTGCTTTGCGCCTGAAACGTGGATATCGGAGATATAAACATCTTTAAAATGAGGTATACCTTTTTCAGCAGGCTCAACCTTTGCCAGCATTTTTTTCCAATGCGGAGGTATGTGCGCAGTGTCATACCCGGCCGGTAAGGCTGAATAACTGTAGGCCGGGTTCCAGTTCATATTTACAGCGATAGCTGTACCCACGTCTTTCATTTCTATATGCTGGAAATGAATATCCTCTACCGTACCGCCGCGGGTAACAGCAGATTTAATATTTAGCCCATTTTTTGTTCCGATAGCTGAAAGATGCGTTGCCCACACATGCCGTATACTGCCTGATGTTTCACTGCCAATAGTTAGCAACCCGCTGCCAGCCCTGGCTATGCAGTTACGTATAACTACATATTCTGTTGGTCGGCTAACGCGCAGGCCATCCCAGTCACGCCCTGCTTTCAGGCAAAAGTTATCATCGTTGCAATCAATATCACAATTCTGGATTAAAACATCAGCGGAAGAATCCACATCAATACCGTCAGTACTCGGACCATGGCCGTCAATGTTATTAAGTATTGTTAATCCATCAACCGTAATAAACTTTGAATACAATAGCTGTACCGTCCAAAAGCCAGCCTGCTCAATGGTAACTCCGCTAAGCATCACATCTTCAGCATCCGAAACCAGGATCGCCCGGGGCCGCTTCGCATCATAGTCAATAATCCAGCGGAGCCCTTGCGCCTCATAATTTTTACGCATTTGCCAGTATTTATCCCAAAAAGGTTTCCCTTGCGCATTAATAATACCGCCCCCCGTTATGGATACTTTATGCTGATGTAAAACATTGATAAGCGCCGAGGGCCAAAGCATTTCAATTCCGGCAACACGGGTAGGTATTTCAGGATAATCATCAATATCCTGGCTCCCTAAAATCTCCACGCCTTTAGCAATTTGCAGCTGTATATTTTGTTTTAGATAAATAGCTCCTGTTAAATATTTACCCGGGGCAAATGTTACTATCCCTCCACCCAGTGCCGAACAATCATCTATAGCGTTTTGTATAAACTTTGTATTTAATGTTTTGCCATCATTTACAGCACCGTAAGTGGTGACTTCAAAAATCTTATTTTTTTTAGCCAGATGGTGAGCCCCGGCATTTTTAACCCATGCCGGTTCCATGTCAACAGTATCCGCGTATGCGGCACTACCGCATATCAGCATCACAGCGATAACAGCCCATAAACGATCGTATATTTTCATGCCTTTGCGTAGATATTCACTAAGGATTCAGATACTTAAGTGGCTCAAGCTTTACAGGCCCCATCAAACCGGATGGTTTAAGTTCCCAACCGGAAGCGTTGAATAAACCATCGGTACCACGGTCTTCCTTGAAATGTGCCGGGAAATTGGTATTATAAAATATCCTGTAAGGAATATTCCGCTTGTCCATATCAATAATGCGGTTAACCATTAAATTAGACACCCGGACCTCAAGTTGATTAACCTGCTTTAACAATCCGGCCGGGATTAGCAGCTGATAATTCGGCCCAATTAGCACAGCTAACTTTTTTCCATTTAAATAAACCTCTGCAGTTTCGTGCACTTCGCCTAAATTAAGTTCCCAAGCCGAAGCATGATAAGCGGGTTTAGTAAATGTTATGGAATAACTTGCCGTACCTGAGAATCTTTTTACATCATCGCCATCAAATGCAGTCCATGAGGTAAGGTTTGTTTGATGCACTTCAGCCGGTAGTACAGGGCCGCCCTCTAAGAACTTTACTGCCCACATGCCTTTTATAGCTGCCGATTTTCCTGTATACTGATAATAAGCAAAATTATTCCCCTTTACAGGCTGACTTGTTGTTTGCAGAATGCGGCTTTCACCCGGCAATAATTGCAGGTAAATTTCAGGGTAGCCATTTACATTGTGCCTTAGTTTTGCCAGTCCGCTTTGTTTAAACATAGGGTCGAACAAAACAACAGCATTAGCTTTTACACCTAATGGTACCCATTCATCCACTTTATTCTTGCTGTTATTTACCAGGAAATAATAATAGCCTTTATCGTATTGCCTGCGTGTAAACTGCAGGCCCTGATCTGTTAAACTTTCACGCTTTATTGCAGCAAAAGCAAGTAATTGATCAACGTCATCGCCTAAAAGGAATGCTCCTTTACCTATTACCGCCTTTTTAATATTGTTCCCGGCATCCGTAAAATTAAGCTTGGCGAGTAGTGTTTTAAATGATTTACGGTTACTATCCAGGTTAGCCAGACCAGGCACATCAACAGGTATATTTTTATAAATGATGACCTGTGCCCCCGCTGTTGCCAGTTGTACCAGCTTATTGAAGGTAGCAAGTGGGAGGTAATGAATATCGGATAAAATAATGGTTTGATAATGCTGATCAGCTACATTGAGCTGGCCCACGGTTCCATCAAGATTAGCAATCTGCTTGTCTGATATATAATCGAATCCATATCCGCTATTCAGCATTGTGGTAGCTGTAGCCTCAAAACCCGTCCCTTTAAATTCGGGTAACATGTTGTCATAGTGTTTTAACAGTGCCTTACCTGCCTCGCTATAACTATCAAAAATGGGGTAATATAACAGCACCTTATTATCCGCTTTTCCAAGCTGTAAAAACGACTGGCAGCGGGCAATGTATTGGTTTAATGCTGAAAAGTCTCTCCATGTAGGATCATTCGGTACAAAATGTACGGCAGCGTAAAACAACCATCCAGGCCATTGAGCTGATTGCGGCGAATAGCTGATACCATGATAAAAAATGTGATTAACCCCACCCAAAAGGTATTTGTCTATAGCCTGCTTTACATCGCTTATAGAAGACAGGAAATGCTCATTTAACCAGGTGGCTGACTCAGATGACACCAGCTTTTTACCGCTTACATGTGCCGCAGAAGTAGCAAACCTGAAACGCAGGGGATCTTTTCCTTCAGTTTCCGGAATATCACTTGCGCTGTACAGATCCAGTATATTTGCCGGCGAACCATGCGGCTGATTACGTATCAAAGCTCCCCTCGCATTTGCCCAGGAATGCCACGGCAGGGTGAAGTTGTAAAGCATCAGATCTGATATAGTTTCGCGGTAATCGCACAATACACGTAAATCATCTTCTGTAGGTGTTTTGGCAAACAGTTGCGGCAAATGTTCACGCAAGTCATATCCCCTGCGCTTTTTAAATTCATCAAAAATCTGAGGCGTAAAGTTGGCTTGCCCCCGGGCATCATCCACTTCGTAGGAGTCATTAAAAAATGCGCGGATACCGCTCAAATCCCTGCCCTTAAAAGCTTCAGAAAAATGATTGAGGTAAGTTTTAATGGCCGCTTCAGAAAAATGATCAATAGCAAAGCCTTCAGCGCCGGGAGATGCCCGCTCCACCATTTTGCCGTGCCAGCCCATAAAAACAGCATACAGGTTCCAATTACCGGCCGGAGCTGTCCAGTTAAGTTTACCTGTAGCATCTACTTTATTTGTAATATCTATACTTTGCCCAGTATCGCCATAGGCCATTAAAACCTGTAGCGGAAGCGGCTTTTTAAATTTCACCTGTACCAATGCCAGGGCCTGAAGGTTTTTAGTATTGCCTATCGGATCAACCAATGTTTCAATGGTCGGGACTGCTCCTTCGGCAGTAACCAAAGGCTGCTGTATGTACTGTACGGTATCTTTTAACTGCTCACCTGCGTGTAAAGCATAGGTTTTTACAACTACATCTTTTGCAGCATCGGCATCGCCTATCCACGGGCCGCCAAATGGCCAGCCGCTGGCATTGGACATATCAATACCCAGGCCTAACCGTTTACCTTCTTTAAGTGTATAAACCAACTTATCAACCCAAGCCGGCGACAAGTATTGTATAAACTGGCTTTCGGAACCTTTAGCACCATAAATGGGTGTAAGTTCCAGGCCACCTAAACCGGCGTTATGGTAAAGCTGCATATTGCCTGTAAGGTCTTTTTCGTTAACTGCGCTACCCTGCCACCACCAGCGTGCCCAGGGCTTGGTTTGGCTGGTAATTTGCGGCCACGAGATTTGTGCAGATACTTGTAAACTTAAAGCACAGCAGGCACTCAGCAATATCACTTTACGCATCATAGCCATGTTTATTCGCCTTTAGATTTACCTAACTGATCGAACGGAATAACATCGGCACGTGCTGCCCAGTCATTATATAAAGCCGAAAGCTCTGCTACTTTTTCAGGATATGATGCACTCAGGTCATTTCCTTCAGAACGATCTGTTTTTACATTGTAGAGTTCCCATTTATTTGCCGGGCGCTGTGATACGAGTTTCCAATCGCCCTGCCTTACCGCGCGGTTTCCTTCGTGTTCAAAAAACAACCCATTATGGCCTTTCCATGGCTGCCCTTTAAATAAGGGGACCAAGCTCACGCCTTCTGTGGGTGTAATTACATTTCCGTTATAGGTTTTAGGGTACGATACTCCGGCCAGCTCTAGACAGGTCGACATCAAATCGATAATATGTGCGGGCTGGCGCTCAATACGGCCCGGCTTAATTACGCCGGGGTAATACGCTATAAAAGGTGTAGCTGTACCGCCTTCATACTCCCAGTGTTTAAACAAACGGAAGGGGGTATTGCTAACATTAGCACCCAATGTTTCATAGGCAGTAAATGAAGTTGGGTCAGTGGCTGGTTTATAATTAGCCGCCAATACTTCTGGTGTAAAACCGGGGCCCTTAATACTTTCGTTGCTGGCACCATTATCAGACAGGAACATTATTACGGTATTTTTATCTTCACCTAATTCCTTCAGCTTTTGCCTGATACGGCCAATGTTCTGATCCATACGGTCAACCATTGCCGCGTAAACTGCCATTTTAGTATCGAATTGTTCTTTTTGTTCCGGAGTTAAACTATCCCATTCGGGGATGCTTTTATCGCGTGGTGAAAGTTTTTCATCTTTATCCATAATACCCGACGCCTTTTGCCGTGCCAGGCGCTCCTCGCGCAGCCTGTCCCAACCCTGCATGTACTTGCCTTTATATTTGGCTATGTCCTCGGGCAATGCCTGTATTGGCCAGTGCGGACTGGTGAACGCCATGTATAAAAAGAATGGCTTATTTGTTTTCTTATTCCCCTCAATAAATTTAATAGCATAATCGGCATAAGCATTGGTGGAATACCATCCGGGCCCTGGCGTAAACTCTTTATTATCTAAAGCAATGGTCAGTTTTTGGTTAGGGCGATAAGGCATGGTGGGCGTAAAATAACTGCTCGCGCCATCAATCAAACCAAAATAATGATCAAAGCCTCGTTTAACAGGCCAATGTGCCGTATCTGTACCTACGTGCCATTTACCGGCCATCAACGTATTATAACCGCCTGCTTTAAGCGCCTCGGCTATGGTAACGCAATTGTTATTCAGGTAACCCTGGTAAGCAGGCACATCGCGATGATTTACCATATCGCCAACGCCTGCCTGGTGCTGGTATAAACCTGTAAGTAATGAGGCACGTGTTGGGCAGCAACGGGAAGCATTGTAAAACTGAGTCATGCGCAGGCCGTTTTTTGCTAAATCATCCAGGTTTGGTGTTTGAGTTTCCGCACCATAACAGCCAATATCCGAATAACCCATATCATCAGCAAGAATGATGATTATATTAGGCCTACTGGCTTTTTGTTGTGCAGATATGGTATTATTAACGCTGCACCATATAAGGGCAAGCATTATATAAGATGTGGCTTTCATAGTTTTATAAGTTTTTAAAATTTACTACGATGCAATAGTTTATAGATAGGCCATTAATTATAGCCTGCATTTTGTGTATACAAGCCCGGCTGGGTTTGGAGTTGTGTTGACGGAACCGGGTAAATAACGTAATCAGGAATAACCGTATCAATGTTTCCTAAGCCATCGCTTGCAATCCAGGCGTTCATCGTCGTAACCGCCATACCTTCACGCACCAGGTCATTCCAGCGCAGCCCTTCACCAACAAATTCCCGGCGGCGTTCTTCCATTAGAGTAGTCAGATTTACGTTAGCAAGTGAGCCTACGCCTGCGCGCGCTCTTACCTGGTTAACAATTGTATCAACATCCGCCTGTGATCCTGAAGCTCCGTTCAAGATACATTCGGCTTTCATTAGTAATATATCCGTGTAGCGTAAAACAATAAAATTGATAGGCCAATCAGTACCACTGGTGCCTTTTTTAGCAACATTAATATATTTTTGAATAAAAGGGCCTAACGTATAAGTGGTTGCTATATTAAATGCATACCGGGTATCGGTGCCGCTTACTGTATTGGTAGTATAAGAATTTTTTAAGTTATTACTTACTGTGAATGAACTGGCGCCGTAACCATTACCATAAGTATTGGAAATGCCCAGGCTCGTCCAATAAGCAACCGGTACCAGATCACTCGGAAAACTACCTCCATTCAGACTGGTCGCATACTGCACGTCAAATAAAACCTCCGGGTTATCTTCATTAGCATAGGAAAATATAGAAGGGTAACTGCTTATAAAACTATACTGGCCACTGTTAATTACCGTATTGAAAAGGGCAAGTGCCTTGTCATATTCATTACTGGCCAAACCTGGGCCGTCAACTCCATAAGTTGGGCCCGAGCGGGTAAGATAAACTAGACCAAGTAACCCATCGGCAGCGTAGGAAGTTGCCCGTCCAATGTTACTACCGGTGTAGGAGGTTGGCAAATTAGTAGCTGCATATTGCAGGTCGCTGATGATCAACGTATATACATCAGCAACAGCATTACGCGGAACGGTGCTTACCTGGCCGGCTGTCAGCGGCGTGGATATAAGCGGTACTTTGCCAAACAACCGTACTAATTGAAAGTAATAAAAAGCTCTCAAAAAACGGCATTCCGCAGTGTAACGGGTCGCCAGGGCGCTACTGCCAATCACACTGCTTTTGGTGGAAAGTGCATTTAATACCGTGTTGGCATTATAAATCCCATTGAAATTATTATTCCAGGCGGTAGATAAAAACGCAGTTGATGCAATAGTGGGATAAAAGTCATTAATGCCGTCCCAGTCACGTAACCCATCGGATATGGCGTTGATGTTATCGCTTCGCATTTCATCCAGCCACATCATTTGGTCAGGATAAGTCTTTAACTGGGAATACACTCCATTAACAGCCTGTAAAAAATCATTATTATCGCTGTAAAAGTTAGAGGTTGCCAGGCTAGAAACCGGTTGCTGATCGAGCTGCTTATTGCAACTACTTATGGCTATTGCCATGAATAGTAATATATATATCTTTATTTTCATTGTTGATGATTGTAAATTAAAAGCTAAAGTTTACACCTAGTGACGCCGTTTTACTTAAAGGCATTGAGCCATAATCACCAGGAAGCGCATAGCTGCTGTTACCGCTTACGTTAGTATTCTGTGCTTCAGGATTTACGCCTCCCTTATATTTATCATGCCCGAAATAATTTTCAAGGGAGAAATAAATTCTCGCCGCACTGATAGCTTTGGAGTCGGGGAACAGTTTTTTTAGGTTATACCCTAATGTAATATTCTGTATCCTGATGAAGTCTGTTGAATAAATCCAGTCAGAAGTTACGTAGGGCACTGTATATGAAGGATCAAGTTTTCCTCTTGGCGCGCTATAATTTTGGTTTTGCGGTGTCCACCGGTCATTCCATACACCCAATATATTCTGAGATGTACTACCGGCAACGTCAATTGCCCTTCCAAAATAGGATAATATGGAACCACCCTGCTGCCCATAAACCAATATACTCAGATCAAAATCATGGTAACGGAATGTGTTTGTCCATCCCCATGTATAATTCGGGTTGGGGTGACCATCTACAACGCGATCGTTGGCATTGATAACACCATCTCCGTTTGCATCATAATACTTGGGGTCTCCAACCATTTCACCGGCTATTTTTGCCACTTTGGGGTTTGCAATATCCGCAGCGGTTAGTATACCTTCAACCTTGGTTACGTAGTAACTGAATTCGGGAAGTCCTTTCTCCAGCAAATACGGTGCATTGCTGCCACTATAGGCCGAGGCGATCTGTATCGTCGCATTGCCCGGCCCTAGTGCTGTTACCGTATTCTTATTGAATGCTATATTGGCATTCATTGACCATTGGAAGTCCTGCCGCCTGATATTTACTGTATTTAAACTTATCTCTAACCCCTTGTTTACTACAGCTCCTATGTTTTGCAAACTGGTAGTAAATCCGCTGGCTGCTAAAACAGGAAGATTTAATAGCAAATCGCTGTTTTTCTTGTTATAAGCATCTACTGTTAAATTGATGCGTCCCGCAAAGAAACTGGCATCCAGGCCTGCATTGTACGTAGTTGATGTTTCCCACTTAAGATATGGATTGGCTAAGCCGGAAACTACCTGACCCGTAGCCGATATAGGTGTATTACCGCCAAAATTGTAATTCGCACTCGATAAAGTAGGTACCGAGTTATAATTACCGATATTATTATTGCCTGATTCACCCCAGCTAAAGCGCAATTTCAAATCACTTACAGGTTTAATATCATCAAAAAATGATTCCTTGGAAATCCGCCAGCCTACGGATGCTGATGGGAATGTCCCCCAGCGGTTATCAGCGCCAAACTTGGAAGAAGCATCTCTCCTGATGGTACCCGAAATAAGGTATTTGTCTTCATAGCCATATTGCAGCCTGCTATAATAGGAAAATAATGTATTGTTACTTTCCGTGTTCGTTCCGGTATAGGTTGCACCGGCACTTGTTGGAATAGCATTGTTCAGGGTGGTTATAATATCATTTGCATAGCCTCCGGCAGTTGCCAGGCCAACCGTTTCGTCATGCACAATATTGTAGGAAACACCAGCTACTGCAGAAATGGTATGTTTATTTGCAATCGTTTTATTATAACTTATAGTGTTTTCATTTAAAAAGTCCTGTTGGCTTAATACGGTATAAGAACCAGATGAATAAAGCCCGGGATTTGTAGTTAGCGAAGATGCCGCTCCGGTGACAACATAATCCGGTATATAGGTTTTCGTAGTTTGACTAATACCGTCATAGTTCACGGTTGATTTGATAGCAAGTCCGGGCAACACATCATATTCGGCATAGGCAGTTCCCAATAAGCGGGAAATTTTGATCTCGTTTACTGTAGACTTGAGATATGTATAAGGGCTCACCAGTTTCGCACTAGCCCAGGCATAGGTTGGGTTACCATAAGCACCTGTGTTGATACCTGTTGAGCTCTCTACAATCGGCACCATTTGCGCCAGCTTCATCAGTTGGTTATCTTTACCTTCGGCCGGTGGCGCATTATTGATGGAATAAGTTGGAGCCAGATTGATACCGAATTTAATTTTCTTGCTGGCATTTGCTTCAACATTGGCCCTCATGCCATAGTTGAGGTAATTGGAATTGATTAGTGTTCCGTTTTGATTAAGGTAGTTGCCGGATATAAAATATTTTACATTTTCAGTTCCACCGCTTGCCGATAAATTATAGTTTTCGAAAAGCGCTTTGCGGAAAACCTCGTCCTGCCAATCCACATAAGTCAGGCCAGGATGACCAGGCTCCGTCCATCGCGGATCGCTCATATAATTAATGTTTACCGCACCATTCGTCAGCCCTAAAATAGCGGCCCGCTCCGCACTGGTTTGATCGGCAGTTCTTCCTGCGCCTGAAGCCACCCAGTTGGTATTTTCTACATCGGTCGCCTGTTCTATCCATTCCTGCGCGCTCAAAACATCCAGCTTCTTTGAAACTGAACTTACTCCTGTATTCGCATTAAAATTAATCTTAACCTTACCCGTCTGGCCCCTTTTGGTAGTAATAATAACAACGCCATTTGCCGCCCGTGATCCGTATATGGCGCCTGCTGCAGCATCTTTTAATACCTGTACACTCTCAATATCTGCCGGGTTAATGTTATTTAAAGGGTTATTGGTAAAGGTGCCGTTGGAATTCTGGCTTGATACCTCAAGCGGGAAACCGTCAATTACATACAGCGGTTCATTTCCGGCCGTAATAGAACCGGTACCTCGAACCAAAATACTTAGACCTACGCCAGGCATACCGGTTTGTTGCCTTACCTGTACACCTGCCATCTCGCCAATCAGCGCCTGCTCAACCCTGTCAAGAGGTTTGTCCTCAATGTTCTTTGCATCAAATGACGCTACGGCACCAAGAATATCACTTTTCTTCTGTGTACCGTAACCTACTACCAAAACCTCATTTAAACTCCCCGATTCCGGAACCAGATTTATATTCAATATATATTGTCCATTGGGTGTGATTTCCTGAGATTTATAACCAACAAATGAATAAACCAATATGGTATTCTCGGTTGGGACTGTTATTTGGTAACTACCATCAGATGAGGTAGAAATACCTGTAGTTGTACCCTTTATATGGATATTTACACCCGGTAAGCCAATTCCTTTTTCGTCAACTACCTTACCCTTGATAACGATAGGAGAAGACTTAACGTTTTTATCTGCAATAACAATGATTTGGTTACCCAGCAAATGGTAGGTATAGGTGGTCTTAGCCAAAATATTGGTCAGGACTTCTTTTACAGAGACATCCTTAACGTTTAATGTTATATTTTTATCCGCAGGAAAATGACTATTGCTATAGAAAAATTGATAAGTCGACTTTGCTTCTATTGCTTTTAAAGCCTTACTAAGGGTCACATTCTCAACAGAAAGGCTTATTTTAGTATCCTGTGAATAGACTTTAGCTGATACATCCATAAAGGTAAGCAGCATCAATATAAAAGTCAATTTGGTCATCAAGAAGAATTTATAAGTCACGAGCTTGTTACTCCGCTCGTGCTTTCGGATTTTTTGCATATTATTGTAATGATTTGTTTAAAATGGAACCAGAGACAACGCCAATTGATACCTGGTTCCTAAGAATTTAATCGGGGAAGTACTTTACAGTATTTCCTTTTTTATTAGATGTTAGTAGATAACGACAGTATGATCAGCCTCCTTTCTGTAGTTAAAATGCTCGCTCAACATTAACGCTTCCATTACGGTATCGAAACCTGCATCATTCAGCGTACCTGTGAACCTGTAATTTTTAAATGCCGGGTTTTGAAATATCACTTTTACATTATACCATCGTCCCAGTTCAATTGCCAGATCTGAAAAACTTTCATTATCAAAACTCAAAAAACCTTTTCTCCATTCGGTTTCTCTTGCTACCTGTAATCGGGGATCTGTGGTTATGCGATTAACGAAACTACTATCATGCGATGCCGCATTGTTATTAGGTGTAATCTTTATCAGCACAAATTTTTGTTGTGGTTGCAGAATAACCACTTTTTTATCTCCCTGTAAAACGCTTACCTGCACCGCACCTTTAATTAATGATGTTTCCACCTTATTTTCCAGCGGATATGCTTTTACATCAAATACCGTCCCTATATCTTGTATATCTATTTTATTGGTATGAACAATAAACGGCTTCTTAGCATTATGCCTTACTTCAAAATAAGCCTCACCTGCTAAAGTCACCAGTCGTTGGTTTTTATTAAATTGAATCGGGAATGATAAGCGGCTGTCAGAATTCAGCCACACCATTGTACCATCGGGTAGTGCAAAGTTTTTTCTTTGTCCTTTTGCGGTAATTACAATATTTTGGGCACCATCTTTAGCAGTAGTATTTATTTTGAAAATAACGTACCACGCACCAAGAATTGATACCATCAAAATAATGGAGGCCGCGATCTTAAAGATAAAGAACAGCTGCTGCCTCTTATTGTTGTCATCTCCGGTGTTTATTCGCGAACGAATATCTAAAAACAGTTCTTGCTGTTCTTCGGTTGATAATTCCTCATCAGGAACAAATGAATCGTTCTTGGACGCATCATACCAATCAAACAGCATTTGTTCTTCCTCCGGATCAGCCTTTCCTGAAAGATACTTGTTTAATAGTTTACGGAACTTTTGTTTGTTCATTTATAGGTAAGTGTACAGATTGATGGCCTACCCCCAAAAAGAAAGAAAAAAAATCAACGGCAACAATACGCCATCAATATTAAAGCGGGAAGATACTCGCGAAAATTAATCCTAAGCTTACGGAAAGCAATAGTTAACTGATTTTCAACTGTTTTAGGAGCAATAGAAAGTTTTAATGCAATATCTTTATTTGAAAAATATTGCATCCTGCTCATGTAAAATATGGTTCTGCATTTTTCAGGCAGTTGGGCTATTCCATTGTACAATGTTAAAGCCATTTCTTTTTCATTGATTAAATTTTCTGTGTTTCTACAGACAGGCAGTTCATCTGCAACATCAAACAAATCTTCATAGCAACGACTTGAGCGTATTGCTTTGAATACCTGGAATCGGGTTGCCGCATATAAATAGGCATCAAGCGATTTAATCTCCTGTGTATGCCTTTTAAACCAGAGTTGTGAAAATATTTCCTGAATAATATCTTTACATGCGTCCTTATCTTTTAATAATTTATAAGCATGTGCATATAAGCGGGGAAAATATTTTTTGTAAATGACCTCAAACGCATCTGCGTTATCTTGCCTTAATTTTTCGAGCAACTCCTGATCTTGAAAAATTGGCAGTCCCTGTACTTGCATCTAAAATAGTTTTGACAAATATAAACAAAGTCTATAGATTTAGTAGTTATTTGTATGAATTACACTTATTATTATTGATCTTTTAAAAATAGCTGGCATTTATTAAAAATATGCAAACCAAAATTCCATCAATAATATTACTCACCGCATTATGGCAACTGGTATACCTTCAGGTTAGAGATCTCCTGGTTGGATTTGGTTGAACGGAAACCCAAAAAGCCCTCGGTTAAAGGATCGGGGTCGTTAAATGCAAAATATAATTGGTGATTAACCTCATAACTTATATTCCCGTTTTCAATAATAATTTTTATATGATAAGTTATATTGGCTTCCAGCAAATGCTGTTGATCGGTGTATTCCGAGATCAGTATACGGTTGCCTAAACCATCATATTTCCGGAACCGGGTAGTAGTGTTGCCATTGCCGCCCATTCCTACATAATACAATTGCAGGTTATTGTATTCATCCAACTTACCCGACCTGGTAAAAAAAACACTTTTATGAGGGTCGGCAGCCATCCAAAACTGATTTAGATCAGATAGCCGGTCAAACGGCCCACCTTCCATAATTACTTTCCGGTCATACTCAATTATCAAATTTCCCTTCAATTTTTTCTTGAGCCATACCGTTACACCAGCTCCGGTTTTAAGTACCAGTTTATCGTTTGCCACGCCTACAAATGAACCCGGAGAACGTTCCAGTTCGATATGCCATAGGGTAGTATCAAGTGGACGATTAAAAAGGGCCTTAAAAATCAATTTCCGCCCACTTTGTGACTGGTTATTTACGCTAAGTGCATTTTGCGCCAATATTTGTTCAATGCTAATAATCGCGACCAGCAAAAAGGAAAGGATAAAGTATCTTTTCATTAGTTATTGATTTACAACCCGCACCTTCTTCCGGACCACCTTATGCATACCCGCACCCAGATAAAACCCGGGATGCGGCGGTTGATTATAACCAACATTTTGACCGGCAACAGCAGTACGATATTGAGGGTCTTGCATGAGAGTTACAAACCTATATTTGGTTGGTATGGTGGTAGAGTAAATACGCAGTTCCTTATTATCTTTTGTTCTCCATATTACCTCTTCACGCCAGTCACCAAAAATATCTGCACTAAGGCAAGGTGTAGCCTTGGTACCATTATTGGCCTCACAATCTTCGGCGGTCAATAAATTAATTGTCTTATTTGTTTTCCAGTCCCATTTATCTATGCGATTCTTATCCAGCAGTTCACGGGTAAGGTCATCGTCCCACCAGATCACAAAATTGGTTGAACTTGGCCTGTCTTTACTAATCGTTTTTCCATTAAGGTCACGTAAGCCACCGGGGCCACCCCAATTCTCAAACCCGGGATGTGTTGGATCAATATCTGCGGCTACTCCTCTGCCCACATCTACATTGCGGCCGATGCTGAATCTTATTTTACCTGTACGGGCATCGTATAAAGCAACACCAGGCCGGGGCGGTGTTTTCGTGGTATCTTCAATCTCATGTATACCAAATACCATAACATCATCATTATCCGGATCCATTTTGGCCACGTGGAGCGCGTCGCCATGCCCCAGGCCGGTTGTATATAATCCTTTGCCATCATCGTCAACCGTCATTGCGCCAACGCATATCTCATCTTTCCCATCATTATCCACATCTGCAACACTTACACTATGATTGGCCATTCCGGAATAAGGATTATTTCTATCCCTGGAGTCAAAAACCCACCTACTGGTCAATTTTTTGTTCTGCCAATCCCAGGCAGCAATAACGGTACGACCATACCAGCCGCGAACAAAGAAGGCCGTAGGATGCTTTCCATCAAGATAGGCTACACCTGCTGTAAAACGATCTGAACGGCCTCCGGTACTGTCATTGCCCCCGTTGCCTCCTGTTCCACCCCAGCCATTTAAAGGATACCTATCCGGAATAAATGGAACGGTAGATAAGGCTGCTCCTGTTTTGCCGTCGAATACAGTTAAATATTCCGGACCATTGACAATTTTTCCATAACATCCGGATGTTTTATCATAGGTACGCCAGTCTTTACTACTATCGCCAATCACTTTTCCTGTGCCATCAACTGTACCATCTGCTGTTTTAGTAATCATTTCGGCCTTGCCATCGCCATCAAAATCATAAACTAAGAACTGTGTATATGCAGCACCCGAGCGTATATTTTTACCCAGATCAATACGCCATAGCCGTGTACCATCCAGCTTGTAGGCGTCAATTATCTGGTTGCCCGTAAACCCGGTTTGAGGGGGATTCTGTGCATTACTAGGGTTCCATTTTAGAATAATCTCGTATTCTCCATCGCCATCCAAATCGGCCACACTGGCATCATTAGCTGAGTAAGTATATTTTACGCCATCTATTTCGCCACCGGGCGGTTGTTGTAATGGGATAGAAAGATATTGCTGCGGCTTTTTACTACTAAATAACGTATATGATGAGCTTTTCCCATTATTTAAACCGCCAGCACTTTTTACAAACCAGGTATTATCTTTTGAAAGATCAGCCGTACTATCGGTAAAATTGGTACCGGCGGTTAATGATACCCTGTTCAATTTGATTGCTTTTTCACCTTTCTGCTGTCTGTAAACGTTAAAACTGGCCGTTTCCCGGTCATTGGCTAATAATCTCCAGCTTAAAAAAACATGGCGATTATCATATTTAATGGCGATCAAGCCCCGGCCTAAATTTTCTACCTGCTGCTGAGCACAACTTAAGCGTGTTATACTTGTATAAAACAGTATCAACAGCAAAACGAATTTATAATATTTAGTCATGTACGGTGTATTAATGATTATTATACGGTATTAAAGGCCTGATGTCTTTTCCGGCAAAAGCCAGGCACTGTATTGCTGCCAGCCCCCATTCGGCAACAGCGTTGGTAGAAACTGCCACATCTTCTTCAACAGGATTGAGCACATACGGGCCGCTTATTTTTCGTGCCTGAATTTGGCCGGGTACTATTCCAGCCTTACCACTATAAAATTCATCCCATGCACGCGCTGCTAATTTGGAATCCTGATTATAGTAGGCTGCATAGGCTGTGAGTCGGGAATGTCCCTGTCCTAAATTAAGTTTACTTAATGCTTGCCCCAATTCCTTTTGCTGTTCTTCCGGTGGCGCATTATATAACCTGCAGTATTGAAGCCATGCTTTTGTAAATCCCGGCACATCTATAAGGCTGATTAATTCCTCTGCAATTTCGGTAAGACCAAATACCGCGTTAAGGTGTGATACGCTTAATGCCTCACTTGTAGTAATATCAAACTTGCCGGTATCCAAATGCAATATGCCGCTTCCTGTAAAAAAACCGTGGGGCTGCGCCGCGATCGTAACCATGCTATTCACCAGTTTTTCTTTCATTCCGGCATCATTTGTGCGCTCCCACTCCGTTAACCAGGCTGCTGCAATAGCACCATAGTCTGTACCAAAACTGGCCGGTATTTTATTAGTGGTGTAATCAGGTTGTTTTTTATCTCTAATACCCTCCAGCTTACGGTTAGGCTGTATAATATTTAACGCTTTTGCCGCATCTACCTGTTCGCGTAATAAATCGCCTACGCGTTCATCAGCGGTAAGGTAGTAGTAAAACCTGCGGTTTGCGGCCGTGCTTATCCGCAACTGTTTTGCGCTATCGCCCCAATGCATCACATTATGCCGGGAGCCTAAGGGCGCAAACCTGCCTATATGATGCACGTCAACTTCTCCTGTATGCCTGGTCATGGCTTCAGCGACACGAAAAACATCGCTTCGCTGCGTTTTTAAATAATAATACCATATCCAGAGATCAGACGATAATTCGGAGTTATCCCAGGCAAAACCACCTACATCATACCGCCAGGTGTGCCTGTCCTGGTCATAGGTATGCATAAAATCCCCATAATTCCAGTAGCCATACCAATTATGAAAATCGGTTTGCTGTTGGTAATACTCAAAATAAGATTCCAACTGTTGTTCTATAGCAGCTTTTGGCGGGACAGAACGGTCCTCTACCGTCCAATTACCACCAAATACACGTAGTTGCTCCAAATAAGTATGGTCGCAAATCAACCTGGCCGGTTCCTGAATGTTATGTGCAATGTATAATAACTCATCGCGAGTTGGTGTAGCCGCCAATCCTTTCAGCACAATTTCGCTGGTTCGTGCCACGCCATGCGGTGTTCCAAAACCAGGCTCATAATCTTCATATGTAATATCCAATCCTTCACGCTGCAGCTCGTAAGTATCCTGCCCCATTCCGTTATGATAAAAGCGCAAATCCATCGCCTGTGCATTTGGTGCCCATAGCCATAAATTAATTTTACCCGTAGCTGTTGCAGCGTCGCGGATATCCAGTTGAGCGGGAAAGCTCTGCCAGAAATTGCGGATTCCGGCGGCCAAACCACCTTGTGGTGTACCCAGGTAGACGGTACCTAGCGCACGCTCACCACGACCGGATGCCAACCAGCTATAACCTGATGCGGTGCGTTTCTTTATACTGAAACCTGTTGAGTCTCCCTGAAATAAAGTATAATCACCAAAGGCAGGTATATATTTCAGATTCTCCGCTATCTCAGGTGGAAACTGACTCACCGGGACAGTTGCTTTACCATTCAGCTGCGCTTCTTTAATTTGTTTACCGGGGTCTCTGCGCAAGCCGGTTAGTCCTCTTACTGCTTCAGCAAACATCCCGTTATGCGCGCTGTTTACAAAACGAATATGCCGGTTATGCAATTCATCATTTAGGGGGACATCAAAAGAAATACCTACCCCTTTTATAAACTGTTTTTTTTCATCGGCATCATAAATAAGGGTATGTAGCAAACGTATTTCATCACTATTCGCGTAAAAATATAATCGGATAACGTAGGGTAGTAAAGTAACCTCTTGACCAATATGTGTTCCTGTTATTTTTACAATTGCCCTTAGCGGACCATTTTGCTCGACAGTAACTGAGTCAATCGATCCTTGCAATTCCTGCTTGTTGATGATTTCAATATCATCGTCATCTGGTTGATCCTGTACCAACACGATGAGCCGGCCTTCTGTAGCGACAGGTTTATTATTTATGCTAATATTTTCTATCAGTACCTTACCCTTTTTATTGATGGCACAAGTAATTTTACCTGTGTTTATCAAAATTGAGCCAGCAGACTCCTTGATGACTACTTCTTCCTGATAGGGAACAGTTTTTCCTGCAACAACAGTATAATCACTATTTACAGACAGTCCAGCGGCGGCAGCATGTCCCGTCCATTTAAGGCTTCCGTCAGGCCAGTAAGCTAATGGCCAGCTCTGTAATGCTTTTTTTTCTCCAACGGCATCTGTCAAATAAAAGTCACTTCCACGTTTTAATTTCCCCTTAGGCCATGGCGTGCCCCAAGTTAATCCGGTAGCAGCCGGCCCTCCGCCTTTTTCTATCCAAAATAATTTGGCACTTAAGCCCGGATTATATAAAGAGGCAAAATCTAATGGTGTGTTTTTTATTATTAAAGGCGTACCAGCCAGTACTATCGAATCTTTTAAAAATTTTCTGCGCGAAAAATCGAACCTGTTATTCATACTCTGATCAGTAACTTCATATAAGCAATCATGCTCCTATACAAGTGTGTTCAAAGTGTATATTCCCCCAAAAGCATTAAAAATATTAAGTCATTAATTAGCGATCATAAGTTAGCTAACTAAGATTTCATAATGTTCCTGCAACCAGATGTCGAGAGTAGAGATTCTGACAAATATGGGAGGGTTTAGTTCTCAAATAGTATGGATATCGAGATTTATCGTTCTTTCATTCTTTAAAACACATGGTAATATAATAAGCTAATGGCAGGACGATTATCCGGCCATTTAAATCTATAATATTCAATAAGATAAATCGCAAATAAATAACGGGCACCGAATAGGGCACATATAATGTAATTCCATTCGGTGGCTTTCTTGTAGAAATATTCACGTTCTCCTTATTCAATATAATTATCCGGACGTAACTGCATTTTCTATCTTCCTCTGATCGAGTTTAAATTCGTATTGTGCAAAATGTGGCTGACTGTCATACTCGGTAGGGAAAGCCGATTATAATTGCACAAACCATCCTAATCGCCATTTAATACCATTGCATGCACATTGTAATGGCGAGATCTCGGTATTCAACCTATCACTTTGACATATTTGGCCGGTTTTATTATCTTGGCTATCAGCATTGCCACCACGGTATCACCGGTAGCATTCAACACCGTAGCCACCGGATCAACCAATGTGCCAATAATCATTACCGCTGGCAGGGCCTCCGGTGGAAAACCATACACTGATATTACCAGAAGTTCGGCAATATACCCGCCGTTGGGAATACCCCCTTCTACAATACTGCACACCACGCTTATGCCCAGGGCAATAACTATTACATCTACACCAGCCAGTGGCCTATGAAACATGGCAAACACGGTAGCAATTTTTATAACTGCAGATATTGCAGAACCATCCTTGTGCAAAGGAGCGCCCAATGGAATAACCAAATTGCGAATATGTTCAGGAATCCCCATTTTCTTTGCAGCCTCTAAATTGGCAGGTATGGTGGCAATACTGCTGCATGTGCCGATAGCCGTGGCCGATGGAACAATATTATTTTGCCAATAAAGCTTTACGGCTGTAAAACCTCCGGCTAAAAAAGCATACAGGCTGAAGAATATCACAAAATACACCAGGCACACGCCATGGTACAAAAGCATAGCATCCCTGTAAGTACCAAATAATTTTGGCCCAATAGTACCCACCTGCACCGCGAAATATGCACCAAGCCCCAGCGGTGCTATTTTCATAATGATAGCTAAAATATTTTTTAACACTTCGTTTCCAGAATTGAGAAAATCCTTAAATGGTTTACCTTTATCTCCCGATTGTAATACACCAAAACCGGTGAGTATAGAAAAAATAATAAGTGCCAGCATGCTTTTTCGGGAGAGTAGTTCAAAAAAATCGCTTGCCGTAAGCAGTTGCGTTATTTGGTCGCCAATCGTTTTTTTCTCGATACTTTCTAAAATGATTTTTTTGTCAGCCAGTTCCGCGTGAATAGGGAACCACCATGCTGAAATAAGGCTAAGTGATGCGGCTAATAATTCGGTACCGATGAACACCAAAAACATTATTGTTATCAGCTTTCCAAAGTTTTCCCCCCGCTCAACGTTGGCGATGGCCGACGCGATGGCAAAAAATACCAGCGGCACTACTACAGTAAATAATAGATTGATAAAAATATCACCCAGAGGTTTTATGAGCTCAACTTTCGCTCCAAAAAAAATACCCAGGACGCTCCCGATGATTAACCCGGCCAATAGCAATAAGATGCTACCATAGTGTTTTAAGAAATTGCCTTGCTTTTTACTCATACTATCATGTTTTTACATCGTTGTTTACCCAACTAAAAAGTCCGGAACATCGAATTGATGTTCCAGACTTTTATTTGCTGGTGTAAAATAGGTTAAAATTTTAATTTTAAACTGGCAGAATAAATTATGCCCAGTTGGCTAAATTGCGAGCCATTATTAGTAGTTACCGGATATCTGCCATTGAAGGTTATCCCATTGGTATTATACAACACCTGGGCCGGATCCGCTAGCACTGCTTGCCCTGCGGCATTGGGCGCCACAAAATGCCATTTGGGAAGAACATTAAACAGGTTTTCAACCCCTCCACTAAACGTCAGGTTTTTTAAAATATCAAAGTTGAAGCCAATATCTGTTACCCCTTTTGTTTTAAATACAACATTTAAATTGGGGTTCAATTCATTGTCGGTATCATGAAAAGTTGTTGGGCCAAATATGGTTTCATTGGCATTGAACGACCATTTACCAATTCTATAATCTGCCCCGAGTATATATTTAAATTTGGGGCGAGAGGTTAACAGTAAAGCCTCAAAGTTGGCGTTAATAACGGAAGCGCCCGCTGCTTCAATCAGCGGTGGATTTATGGTGCCCAGATTTTTATTTTCCAAGGTATAATTACCTGAAACATTTAATCCCAATCTGCCTGATCCCAATAATATATTGCGATAAGATGCTACAAAATCAAGTCCCTGTGTTCTTGTATCCAACCCGTTGGTAAAAAAAATAACTTTCGCAATATGGTTTTTAGATAATACACTATCTAATCCTGCCGCGCCGGGCCCGGTGCCAGGCCCTATCGTATTACTCAAAATGATACGGTCGGTGATTTTAATATTATAGTAGTCAAGCGTAATATTTAAATTATCTACAGGGTTTACGCCAACACCTGCAGTTAAATTGAGCGATTTCTCCGGTTTGAGTTCGGGTATTCCGATTGCCTTTGCCTGCGGGCTGATATTGTTCACAAGGCCCTGGGTGATAACCGTGCCACCGCTAACTGCAGGCGTCGATAACTGTTCATACAATTGTGCCAGCGAAGGAGCTTTAAAGCCGGTAGATGCTGAACCACGTAAAGTCAGTTTATCATCAAGCAGTTTATATCTGGAACTTAATTTCCAAACAAAGGTATTACCAAAATCGCTATATTGTTCATCACGTATGGTACCACTTACGAGAAAGTCATGAGTGACGTCATAATCCAACGAAAAGTATCCGCCAAGATTGTATCTATTGGCTATGATTGCATTTTTGGCCTGGTAACCAGGAAACGACTGTGCACCACCACCAGAGTAGGAGGCCGTATCGCCAGGAATCAATTGCCACCGTTCTACCCTGAACTCACTACCAAAGGCAATATTTAACTGGTCGGTCACCTTTCTTGATATATCTATATTGCCGATATTATTGGAGAATGAGAACCCACCTGTTTTAAAACTAATAGGGCTGTTTACACCTAAGCTGTTATTTATAGTATTATTCACGGTATACAATTGTTGATTCCCCCCGGTGGTAAAACTTACATCTGTATTCCAGCCATTTTTTTGGGATTTGATACCAATTGTTCCATTGTAATCTGACAAGTCGCCCTCAAAGGTTGGCCCATAGCCGATGTATTCTGTACCTGCCGCGTGGAGCAGGCCATAGTCTGTACTCTGCCAATATGGTGTGCGGAAATTGGCAAAACTGTTCACCTTTTTGGCAACATAGGCAGCATTAAAATAAACCTGACTATTTTCATCGAGTGGGATGCCGCCATTGATCAGAAATTTACCTGCCGTTTTTTCCGGGTCAGCGTTATGATTGTTTGCAGTAGGATATTTTGCCAGATAGGCATTAACAACATTGATGTCGGCACCAAAACCAGTGCTGCTGTTTGCTTCTCCAATTGCAGAAACGATTCCCGGCCTGTCCGCTTTACCTATATGGCTTAAATCAAGGGTATAATTGATGTAGCCGTCATTATTGAGAATAACTCCGTTTGTTAAGCTTACCCCAAGGCGTCCACCATCCCCTTTGCCTGTTATACCGCTGTTTAATGTTATAGCGCCATAATTACTTTTCTTTTTCAAAATTACGTTCAAAACACCTGCTATCGCATCCGAACCATATTGTGCCGAAGCTCCGTCACGCAATATTTCGATATGGTCAATGGCGTCGATTGGAATTGCCGAAAGATCTGCACCGCCTTCTCCCCGACCAGGGGATGGCACTATATAAGTAAGGGCACTAGGGTTCTTACGTTTACCGTCTATTAAAATCAGGGTGCGACTTGGCCCCAGGTTGCGTATTTCATAGGGGTCTAATAGGGAAGTAGCATCATTTACAGGTGTATTTACTGTATTGAAAGACGGTACCCGGTATTCTAAAGCCTTGTCAAACGAAGGCTGCCCTGTGCTGGCCAGGTCTTTTCCGCCTACAATGTCAATCGGCACCGGACTATCTGTTATCGTGCGGGGCTTTGTTCTGATACCTGTAGAAATAACTACTTCTTTTAGAGTATTCCCTGACGACGGATTTAATGTCACATTTATCGTTGTATCTGCACCAGCAATGTTAATTTGAAGTACTATGGTTTCAAATCCGGTAAACGAAAAAGTTAATTTATGTTTGCCATTAGTCACTTTTGCTGAATATGCTCCGTTTGCATCAGAACTTGTTCCACCACTTTCATCGGTCTTAATAGTGGCGCCTACCAGCGGCGCTCCCTGTGGGTCGGAAATTTTGCCTTTTAATATTGATTGGGCCGAAGCGCCATATGCTGTGAAAAGAATGATAAAACTTAATAATAGCCTTGATAAGGCAGGCACCTGTTTTTTACGTATAAATAATTGCATTATCTTTGATATGGTTTTGTGTTAATGATAATTCGTTAATTGAAACTTAGGGAATTCAGTTTAGTGATTGGCGTTACGACTGATCTTCCATGAATGGACCGGCAAGGCTACCTTGCCGGTCCATTTTTTGTAAATTCTATTTCATACCAATAAATTTAAATTGTTTAAAGATTGCGTCTGTGCATTATAAAAGACCGATTGAATAAATCTATCTTTAAAATCAGCCGTTAAATAAAAGAGATTGAGGGATCCTTGTTGCTAACAACAACAAAACATTTTTATCACTTTGAATGTGAAAAGTGATTGTTGAGATTGTGATAAACCTTTAATGGTAGGCGAAGTCATGCGCGTAAAATTTCTGTGACAAATATATAATTATTTTTTAATTCTACAATTCCTATAGATTTTATAGATTTTAATTGATTTTTTAACAGGCACTCTTTGCCGGATATTTCAGAAAACCACGAACTCTGACCCTGTACTGTCAGTTTCGGCACATAAGTATGACGTTGAAGGATTAGGTATTGATGGTTAAAAGGTGATGCGATCTATATACGGGAGCAACAGCACTACTATAATTGTTCTTTTACTTCAATCCGCAACTGATGCGTATTAAAAACATGTGAATAAGGCTGAACACTTTTAGCAAGGAAAACGCTACCACCGATCACACTGCCATGGCCGATAACAGTTTGGCCACCTAATATGGTACTCCGAGCGTAAATAATCACGTTATCCTCTACCGTTGGGTGCCTTTTTGTTTCGGAAAGTTGTTTACTCACCTGCAATGCTCCTATGGTTACACCTTGATAAATAGTTACATTTTTACCTATTATACTTGTTGCACCTATAACTATCCCGGTACCGTGATCTATGCAGAAAGGTACGCCTATTTTGGCTTTTGGATGTATATCGACACCCGTTTTACCGTGTGCATATTCGCATAAAATTCGGGGTAAAATTGGTATTGCCAATTGGGTTAACCTATGAGCAATGCGATAAACCGCAATGGCATAAAAACCGGGGTAGGAAACGATTACTTCATGTATGCTGATAGCCGCCGGATCTTTTTCGTATATCATAGTTGCGTCCTGGCGCAGGTCAAGATAGATTTCCTTCAGCGAATCGTAAAAGGAATTTACAGCGTCTTCTATGCTAATATCGTTTGCATCAAGGTAACTTAACAAAATATTTATCAGATCGATTTGGTTCTTTTTAAGTTGCCCGCTATAAATAGATAATTTATTGGCTTGGTTATTGGGAAATAGAAATTCGAACAGATCAGAAAGCCAGGCCACACACTCCTTTGTTTTGGGTGTAGCTTCCCATTCCATTTTATGCGTTTGATGAAGAAGCGCTATGAAATCGTCCAAATTATTATCCCTCATAGATAAAATTATTTAAAGTCAATTACTAAAAGTTTTGAAATATAGTTAACGCTCTCTACAAACATATAAAAATCTATAGATTTAGTAGTATTAAACCTTCTTTTATCTATCGTAACGCAAACAATACGAAACTGAGTAAAATTGGTTCCGGGCAAATATAGTATGAGGTTATTTTTATGCCTTGTATAGATACTTTAGCTATCCGAAGAGGTTACTGCTCAAATATCGGTCGCCCCTATCGCAAGCGATGAATACAATAACGCCAGATGTTAGTTCTTCAGCCAATTTAAGTGCTGCGTAACAAGCACCACCCGAGCTCATCCCGGCGAATATACCTTCCACCTTAGCCAGTGCGCGAGCGGTTTCTATAGCATCGGTTTCGCTGATATCGGTGATATGATCTACACGATTCGGATCAAATATCTTTGGTAGATAAGCCTCGGGCCAGCGGCGGATCCCTGGTATAGAGGCGTCTTCCGTAGGCTGGCAACCTACGATTTGTATAGCTGTATTTTGCTCCTTTAAGAATTTTGAACATCCCATGATTGTACCCGTTGTACCCATTGCACTGACAAAATGCGTGATTTTGCCTTCCGTATCACGCCATATCTCAGGCCCCGTTGTTTTGTAGTGTGCCAGGTAATTATCCGGATTAGCAAATTGGTTAAGCAGGTAATATCCATTCGTTGCTCCTTTTCCCTCTGCATAATCGCGGCAAGCTTCGATACTATCTAGCAAAGTCACCTTGGCACCAAAAGCTTCCATTGTAAGTGTGCGCTCCCGCGTCGAGTTTGATGGCATTACCAGTTCAATTTCAAGGCTGTAAAGGCTGGCGATCATAGCGAGGGCTATTCCGGTATTACCACTTGTAGCTTCTATTAGTTTAGTGCCGGGCTTTATTTCACCGAGTTCTATAGCGCTCCGAATCATGTTGAGAGCAGCGCGGTCTTTCACACTACCTCCTGGATTATTACCTTCCAGCTTGGCATAAATTTCCACATCCGGATTTGTGTTGAGCCTGGTTAATTTAATAAGGGGCGTATTGCCTATAAGATCAATAATACCTGCCATAATGAGGAATTAATTTATTTTTTCGTCTGGCTAGCCGCCAAACAGTTTGTTAGTAGGATTATTTACTCGCAATTTAAGCATTCGAATTTACAGCCTTTTAATTGTCAAACATCTTTTTTGTTTATTTTGGGCATGGGAACAACATAGTGGCGCTAAGGATAATGATGTATTTTAATTTCATAATCTTAATTAACGTTCCCCAAATAGTTTTAGAGCTAGTAAACTTATAATGAACCTTTATTTTATAATATTCGGAAAGTTATAGAAGTTCATGTGAAACTCCGATCTAAAACTCCTGTTAATTGTCTATCACCAGCCTTTAATTGCCCCGCCTTTAAATGCTATTTCAGCAGCAGCTGCAACTTCGGGAGATTGATAGGACTTTACGAATTTCTTCACGTTATCCTGATCTTTATTATCTTCCCTTGAAACGATGATATTTACATAAGGAGATTTTTCATCCTCAACAAATAATCCATCCCGTTTAGCTACAAGGCCCGCCGGACCTGCAAAAGTGTTATTAATAATAGCAATAGTTACCTTTTGATCATCGAGCGCTCTTGGCAATTGTGGAGCTTCCAGTTCCAGGATTTTTAAGCTTTTAGGGTTAGCAACAATATCATTTACAGTTGGCAGCAAGCCTACATTATCTTTTAGTTTTACTAAACCGGCTTTTTGTAACAGCAGTAAAGATCTTCCGCTATTAGTAGGATCATTCGGGATAATAATTGTACTTCCATCTTTCAACTCCGTGATGCTTTTGATCTTTCCGGAATAACCCGCCAAAGGATAAACAAAGGTATTGCCGAGTATAGCAAATTTATAGCCACGCTGCTTTGCCTGCACATCCAAATAAGGCTTATTTTGAAAAACATTTAAATCAATGTCACCCTGACTCAGGGCCTCGTTAGGCATTACGTAGTCGTTAAATTGAACCAGGTCAACATCAAGCCCGTATTTTTCTTTAGCCACTTTCTGGGCTGCCTGTGCAACTGTGTACTCCGGCCCTGATTCAACACCAACTTTAATATGGTTAGAATTATTAGGCTGGGTTTTTCTTCCACATGCTGATAATCCAAGGGATATGACAACGATAGTAATGAGGGATAAATTTTTCATTTTTTATATAAATTATTTACGGTGGTCTACTTTTTTTGCAATAAACTCACCCGCAACTTGAATAATAAACACGAGTAAAACTAAAAGGACAAGCACTGTATTCATAACCACCACATCATAGCCCACATAGCCATACTGGTAGCCAATCTGCCCTAAACCACCTGCGCCAACCGCACCACCCATTGCTGAATAGCCAACCAGGGTAATAAGTGTGATTGATGCACTGCCAATAATGGAAGGCAGCGCTTCAGGAATCAGCACTTTAAAAACAATTTGCAATGGGGTTGCGCCCATTGAGCGAGCTGCTTCTATTAACCCACCTGGTATTTCGATCAAACTATTTTCCACCATCCTGGCAATAAAAGGCGCGGCGCCAATACTCAATGGCACCAGCGCTGCCTGAACCCCTATAGATGTCCCTACCAATGCCCTGGTAAAGGGAATCATCCATACAATCAGAATAATAAATGGGATGGACCGAAATATATTTACAAGTACAGATACTACACCATTTATCAAACGACTTTCAGATACCTGCCCCTTCCGGGTCATAAATAGCAATACTCCCGTAGGTAATCCTAGCAAAAAGCCAAAAAAACCGGACACGAAAGTCATGACAATGGTTTCCCATAAACCTTGTAGAATCATCATAAGCATAGGTTCAGACATAACCTAACACCTCCACTTCTATATGTTTACTGCGGTAATATTCAAGAGAATTTTGCGTATCTTTTTTACTACCTGTAACCTCTATAAGCATCACACCGTATTTCACCCCTCCTGTATAATCCATTTGAGCACTGATAATGTTGTTATCTACCTGAAACATCCTGCTGGCCTCAGACAAAATGGACGCTTCGGCCGAATGTCCGTTAAATTCCAGTTTGATGACCGGATGATTTTTACCCGCAGGTGTTGCTGAAAGGCGTTGTTCATATTCGGCAGGTAAGGTTGCGTGCAGCGAAGACGCGATAAACTGCTTTGCAATGGTAGTTTCGGGATAGGCAAACACTTCACTTATCGAGCCGCGCTCAATCAATTTCCCTTCGCTGATAATAGCTACTTCGTCGCAAATAGCTTTTACCACATTCATTTCGTGTGTTATAAGCAGGATAGTGATCTGGAAACGCTTGTTAATATCTTTTAACAGGTTAAGAATAGAAAGCGTTGTTGCTGGATCTAAGGCACTCGTTGCCTCGTCGCATAACAGCACTCTAGGGTTGTTTGCCAGCGTTCTGGCGATGGCTACCCGTTGTTTTTGCCCGCCCGATAAGTTTGCCGGATATTCATTTGCCTTATCCCCCAGGCCTACTAATTCCAGTAGCTCAGCTACCCGCTTTTTTATTTCGTCGCCCGGCCTATTGCTTAGCTCCAAAGGGAACGCCACATTGCCTGCTACGGTACGTGAGGATAGTAAGTTAAAATGCTGGAAGATCATTCCTATTTCCCGCCTCGCTTTAGCGAGCGCTGAAGGGGCAAGTTGAGTTAAATTAAGCCCGCCGATGATTACCTCACCCGAGGTTGGCCGTTCCAACAGGTTAACACAACGTATTAATGTACTTTTCCCAGCACCTGAAGCACCAATCACCCCCAGTATTTTACCCTTAGGAACTATCAGCGAAACATTAGACAAAGCGCTTACCTGGCTGTTTTTTTTATAAAATGTTTTTGTAATATTTCTCAGTTCGATCATTATGTCTGTTGTTCTTGATTAAATAATTCGATGCGTCAAAGGCCGCTGGGGTTTTGTATCGTAACATCGAACAAATGGCATAATCATGGTAAACCAACTATTAAGCTCTCTTTATCTGATTATTTAAATTTGATTTTATGCAAAGATAAATTATTCCATTATAGCCATAGATTATATAGATATTATGACACATACAAGAGATAACGATTATACTTACTTCGCTTTGAAGCGTGAGAATGGGTTCGAACCGTTGTTTAGAGTTTTCAAGGTTCCCGCATAACCGCTAAAGATTGAATATTTGTCCATCAAAATTGATGGGGTTAATAGTTGATGCGCGCAAAAACAGCAGACAAGTTATCTACCACGTAATCGATCTCTTCCAGAGTATTTAGCTTGCTAAAGGTAAAATAAATGATCTCAAAACCCGATTCAATTTTACCTGATACCGAAATTTCGCATTCATCGAGATACTGTTGTAAACTCCTATTTTGAAAAAGCGATGGAAATTTAACGCTCAAAAAAGCAAAATAACCTTTATCATCAAGCCCGTGATTACCTATAATTTCACTATCAGGGATGTATTCGCTTAGTTCTATCGCCAGTCGCTGTTTAAGCTGTCCGATATATTCACGTCTTTCTTCCAAACTATCATAAGCGAGCGTCAGTGCCTCCGTCAAACCAACTATGCTTACTATATTAGTATTTTCCTGTTCAGGATAAATCAAGCTGGTACGCCACCTATTATATAAAAAGCCGATGCCTGCCGGACCGTGGAACCTATCAGCCGAAGCAGATAAAAAATCAATCTTACTCAAGTCATATCGAAAATTGCCCGCCGTATAAGCTGCGTCGATATGTAAAAGTGATCGGTATTGCCTTGCAAGGTCCGTTATTTTTTGAATGTCGTTTAAACCTCCGGTTTCTACATTTGCGTGGCTAAGCGATATAAAATTATTGGTATTTTTCTTCAGTAAAACACCAAGATGATCCAGATCTACTGTTCCATCAGCTCCCTGTTCCAAGTAATTTATTTTTACATTAAACTTCCTTTGCAAGGTTAAAAATATAGCTACAGTTGAAGGATGCTCATATTTGCTAGTTATGATGTGGTCAATGCCGGTACTTTCAATTACTGAACTGATTGCCAACTTCAGCGATTCATAATGTCCCGAAGTAAACACAATTTCTTCACTGTTAACACCGAGAATGGCTGCCAGCTTTGACCTGTTCTTTTTAATAACTGTATTCGCCGCCCTACCATGCGCATGCAAGGCACTTGGTATACCGTAATTACCACGTAAATAAGGGAGCATAGTAATAAATACAGCCTCATCAATCACCGTCGATGTCGCGTTGTCAAAATAAACTTTCATAAAATCAAATTAAGCTTTAGCAGAAAGATAACCAGCCTGTCCTCTGCTGGCAGCAACAAGCGTTGGCCTTACCGATCATTCTTTCCGCTTCTGCAACTAAAAAAATACTAACCAATTATCTATTTTCATAAATAATTGAGGTCAGAAGCGGAATTGAACCGCTGTATCAGGTTTTGCAGACCTGTGCCTAACTACTCGGCCACCTGACCTTAATAAAATGCTTCAATGCTAAACCTAACGTGATTACTGAAACTATCGTGAAATAAGGGATAGTCGCCAATCGGTTTTAAGTCGGTTAGCCAGATCAGCAAATTTTTCATCGTGCTTTTTTAAAATTCATATTGGAGCCAGTTGTAATTTTTGCTCCTTTAAAAAATAATACTTCATAATTGGCCCCGAAATAACCATGGTAACCACTGTCATAACTACTAGTCCTTCAAACACAGGGCCGCTAATAATTTTAGCTTGTAAAGCAATTAAACCCAAAACAATTTCCTGTGAACCACGTGCATTCATGCCAAAAGCCACCGCTATGGATTCGTTCCTGGTCATGCCACTTAAGGAGCT
Source organism: Mucilaginibacter mallensis (assembly GCF_900105165.1). Lineage (NCBI taxonomy): Bacteria > Pseudomonadati > Bacteroidota > Sphingobacteriia > Sphingobacteriales > Sphingobacteriaceae > Mucilaginibacter > Mucilaginibacter mallensis. The sequence continues at coordinate 110,668 of NZ_LT629740.1, read as the reverse complement.
CCCAATGCGGGCACCGATCAATTTTGCAAGGAAAGCGATTACCAGTATAAGTACTACTATTTCGAGGTTGAAATTGGATATGAAATTTAACCTTAATCCTACTGATGCAAAAAACAATGGAGCCAAAACGTTGATAGTAAATTGATGCAATACCTGCTTATGCGTCTCGGTGAAATACTCGGAATCGCTGATAGCCACCCCTACTAAAAATGCACCAAAAACTGCGCGTACACCAAGGGCTTCTGTAACCGCGGCACCTACAAAACAAAGGCAAACAGCTACCGTAAATACGTTACTCATCTTCCCGCTTTTACCAGCATAGGCAAGTAAGCGGTGAATAATCCAGCGGCCGCCGGTTAGCATAAACACCGCGAATAGTACAACTGTGATAACCGACCAAAAAGAAACCTGTTCTTTCCCGGCAATCATCATCTGGATGATGATTGAAAACAGTATCCACCCCAGAAAATCATCTACCATCGCTGCTGTCAATACTATATTACCAATCCTTGTTTTGAGAATATCCAGGTCGAGCAATATTTTAGTGATAACAGAAAGCGCAGTAATGGAAAGTGCAGTGCCAAAAAACAGCGATGTAACCAATTGGTTATTAAAGCCATTAGCAAAATGGTCTTTAAACAGGAACCACACTGTTACAAATCCAATTGCGAATGGAAATAATATACCGGATAAGCTAATGGCGATGGCTTGTTTCCCATTTTGCCTTATTTGTTTTAAATCAACTTCAAAACCTGCTATAAACATTAGGAGGATAATGCCAATATTAGCTATCCCGTCAAACGCCCCGCTGGCTTTTGGAGCTGAAATAAAGATAGCATTAAACAGACCCGGAGAAAAAGCACCCAATAAAGTAGGGCCAACAATTATTCCGGCAAAAATTTCACCAATAATTGCCGGGAGTTTATACCTGCGGCAAAGCTCGCCAAGCAGCCTGGCCGGTATTAGAATAATCAATAAGATGATTAAAAAGTGAATGATTTCTGTAGAGCTTAGTTTAGTAATCATATGTATGTTTTTAAGATCTGCCTGAACTTAATACCTGAACTTTTGCGGCCGTCAGTTTTTTCCGCCTGATAAAGTAGCCAATAATAATTGCTATGATCATGGCAATTTATTTAACAATTTTGGCCAGGCGCTGGTACAATGCCGTAGGACTATCCTCATTCTTCGGCTTATATTTCCCTGCTACTATCGGAATATAAATTACCCGCCTGCGGCTTTCCTCTCCCACTACCGATGACTGAGCCACCCGGTGCCAAAGGCGCCCATCGTGAATGGTGAGATCACCGGCTTTAGGCGTAATAGCTACTTCGTTCTCATCAACATCATGATCCAGAAAGTACTTTTTACGGAACAGCACCTGGTACAGGCTTTGTTTATGTGTTCCCGGCAGGATGCGCAGGCCACCATTATTGGGCGATGCATCACTCAGGTGTATGCCTACGTTCAGCATCGGGTTTAATTTTGTGCCGTGGAAAATATCGCGCAAGCCATCGGTATGCCAGCCCATTTTGGTAAAGCTGCTTTCCTCACTGTTTACATAATGATTAAAAACCATACCATCCTTTTCATCAACTCCTAAACGGGAGTCCGGTACCAGATCTAATAAAGTCTGGAAACGCGGATCGAGCGTAAACTCTGAAAGTAAGGGATGATGCTGATTGACGAATGCAAAACGTTGCACGATAACGGATCCGTCAAGGTCCTTACCATATTTGATCGGCACACCGTTTATCTTTTCAACGTTGTTCTCTGTCCAGTTTTTTTCCACCTCTTTTGATGCACGGATAATATCCCGCACTGTTTCGGGGTTGATAAAATTCTTAAAATGTATAAAACCGTTACGGTTAAAAAAAGCTTGTTGTTCGTCAGTAATTTCAGTACCAAGGCTGAACCTTTGATAAGTTGTGTCCATTAAAAATAAAAAGGAGGAATAATAAATGAATTTGTTAATTAAAAATACTTGTGGCATTTAACAACAACAGCAACACAAGCCAATCTGGGGGAAAGGCATTCGCATGGAGTTTGCGGTGTTTATCTTACTGTTTTGATTCATTTAACTCTATAATGTCTATATATATAGTAGACATTACAAATGTAGAGAAATATTTATCATACCAAAATTTATTTTCTATTTTTTATAAAGCCCTGCAGTAATACGTTCAATTAGCGATTTATTTATATACCGTGCGCCAATTGATGATAGCTTATTTAAAAACCCGGGTATAATCTCGGCCTTTTTCTTAAACATCCCCTCTACCTGTAATTCTGCCCTGACTGCATCCCTGATACATCGGCTTAGGGCTTCGTGGTTGATTAAATCCATGTCGCAAATGAAAATAAAAAAGCAGCGCGAGCGTGACCACGCAGATTTGCGTGGTTAAATTGAGGGTGTTTACAGCAAGCTAAGATAAGCTTGTATATAATTGTAATTTAAGCTGTTATAGCTTGTTGAAGGGATGGGATGATGAGATTAAGCTGTGCAAGTTTTAACTCCGCTTCTTAGCCGGTGTGATATTGAGCCAGCAGCGTAAAATCTGGATACATATTCCGAACAGCAACGGAGGGAATAAAGTTAAGGACAAAGGACATTATCCTGTTGTTTACGTGCTGGATGGCGATGATAATTTCAATACAGTTGTCAGTATAACGGAGCACATGGAAGAATCAGGTCTTTGTCCTCCAATAATTGTAGTTGGCATTGTGCCTGCAGATCGCTTAAGCGAACTCACAACCGCTACAGACAAAGAATTGCCTAACGTTGTAGGCAATGGCGATAAATTCATGTCTTTTGTGGAGAACGAACTAATTCCTTATATCGATACGAACTATCCAACCACAACTTACAAAACATTGATCGGTCATTCCCTGGGAGGCTTAACGGTCATCAACACGTTACTTCATCATCCAAATTGGTTTAACGCTTATGTTTCTCTCGACGCGTCATTGTGGTACAATCACAAGAAACCTGTGGAAGAAGCAAAGACAATCTTACGTACTCAAAATTATCAAGGAAAAACGCTATTCATGGCGATGGCCAATCGCCTGGAAAGAGAAATGGACACGCTAAGTGTCCAAAAGGATACAAACTCATTTACTGACCTTATTCGCAGTAACTTGGAATTTATTAAAATCCTCAATAACAATAAAAAAAATCAATTGCGATATAGCTACAAGTTCTATAAGGACGACGACCATCCATCAGTAAGATTAATTGGAGAATACGACGCACTGCGGTTTGTCTTTGGTTTTTACAAGCTAAAGATATATGACAGCGAACTGAGAGATCCAAACTTTAAGATAGATTCAGTACTGATTGCGCATTATAAAAAGGTTTCTGAAACTATGGGTTACCTGGTTAAGCCAGATGAAACTCAGGTTAATAATTTGGGATACGAAATGTTAGCTAAAAAACAATATAATAAAGCCGAGAATCTATTTAAGCTCAATATCGCCAATAATCCTTCTAGTGGTAATGATTATGATTCAATTGGCGATTTTTATTTGGCAATTAATAATAAAGCTAAAGCGATAGAAGCCTTCAAAAAGGCGTTAACGCTGCAAGCAATTCCAGAAACCAAAGAGAAATTAGAGAAGTTATTGAATGAGGGGGAAAAATAATTTAACAAAAGCATGGATTTGACTGATTTTGATGTGCCCCTTGAAAAGGGGCACTGATTTGAGTAAAAAACAGGTATCAAACCGCATCAAAATATGTCAAAATAAACCAATCAATTAATTTACTATCAATATATTAAAATACTTTTGGCAACCCAAACGTATGAAATTAAAATGGGTAACCGAATAGGTCTCATTTTCTTTGGTTTTACTTGAATAACTTGGGTTGAAATAAAAAGAAAAACCCCTTAAATCATACGATTTAGAGGGTTTTCGACTCGATTGGTATCGCTTTTGTCGGGATGGCAGGATTCGAACCTGCGGCCTCCACATCCCAAATGTGGCGCGATACCGGGCTACGCTACATCCCGAAAGGGAAAATTTCCGGAGTGCAAAGATATACGATGATGGGATAAATCCAAATGGAATGTGAAGGATTTATTACACGAACAGATATTTACTATTCCATTTTTGAACCTAAACCGTATATCACGTTGGCTGCTACTTTATTACTATTACTAAAGTTTAAATATAATCCTAAAACGGGGGGTGTTAACAAGCTCTTGTATCCGTTTAAATCACTGGCATATATTGTATTTTTAAAGTGAACTCGTTATGTTAGCACTCTAAACATATCACATGAAAAGAATTTTATTTTTTGTACTAATACTTATTAGCTCGGGTACAGCATTCGCCCAAAAGGATACCACGGGCTTAAACATCCCTGTTAAAGATGGTAATGTAGTTTATGAACGGGTGGTAGAAATTCCGGGAAAAAGCAAAGCAGACTTGTATAAAAATGCTAAACAATGGTTTGTTGATTATTTCAAAAGCTCAAGGGATGTGATTCAGAGTGAGGATAAGGGCGACGGTAAAATTGTAGGTAAGGGTATTTTACCGGTGCTGTTCAATGGCGCAATGGGCACACAAGTGATCTATGATGACAATTTAAGTATACAGGTTGATTGTAAAGATGGTAAATATAGAGTACGGATTTACGAACAGCTTTTAAGCAGCCCCGTAGGTGGGCAGGTTACTACTACACCTGAAGAATTAATTGCTAAGTTGCTGGGCACCGGCAGTTCTCCTTTTAATGCTAAGCAGGCCAGGCGCATGCTTGAAAGCATGAACAGTGAAATGCTATCTACCCTTGCCTCGGTAAACAGAGCTATGAGCGCGAGAACGGATGATTTTTAATAATTGGCGATCATACGATGTTAATAACAGCTTTTATCCGCAACTGATGACCACTCATGCGCAATGTTTGTCATGAGCAATGCATTATCAAAATGAACAGATCCTTTAGGAAAGATCTGTTCATTTTCAAAATAGCTTGATACAACTTTGCTTACTTCAAGAGGTTTAACTTCCCATTTATAAGTATTAAGTAATAAGCCGTCATATTTATTGTTGTTGGGAGAATAACCTAACGATCCCGCTTTAAAAAAGTTAGAAGCTGTTTCCAGATCCTTAAAAATAGACTTTGGATCAAATGAATCCGTTATCCTGGCATCAACGCTAATAATTGTTCTGTCAGAGCTGTTAAAAGCCACATGGTAATCATTCCCATTTTCCTGAACATCAAATTTTGCATGGTGGTGCTTACCAGGGAATACCCTGCCACCTGCAATAGTATTAAACAGGGATGAAGTATCCCTCCGTGGTACATAAACCCCTTCCTTCAGTTCACCATCTTCCACCCATTCTATTGCAATCCGGTGCGCACCGTTTTCTGATCCAATACCAACAAATGGAGGCAAGCCTTTAGGTCTGACTTGTTTTAGCCTGATGAGACATATCCCGGCAATAGCTTTACCTTCAACAAGTTTAGGCTTAAATGGTGACGGCACTATCAAGCTGGCTATATCGGCTTCAACTGTAAAGTTAACCAATATACGTCTGTCTATAACTCCGCTAAGAGTAGGTATCTTCATTTTTCAATAACTAATTTAGCATTGCATTAATATTATCCCAGAATTACCTGTACAAAAACAGATATTTATTCCCTGTACTTTGATTATAAAACCGTTTACCATTAAAGTCGATAAATGGATGATTTGTAGTTGTACTAATGATATAATCAAGCGTTGGTACAGTTTGCGGCAGCGACTTTGAAACATTATCAACCCCGATATAAAACGGGTTGATATGCCTGCTGAAACTATCTTTAAACAGGGGATATTCCCAGTCGTCAACACCGAAAAGGAGGCCTATATTTTTAGCGCCTGATTGTGATATAGCTGTATAAACCGCGTTATATTCATCGTAAACCAATGGGTTACCGGCAAAATAATTCTGGTACCGGCTATTGAACATGGTATTGGAATATGACCTCCTGATATTATGGAATACCACCAATAGCGCGTAAACCAAAAGTACCGGTGTAATTATGTACACTATCTTTTTAAACAGCTTACTAATACTTAAAGCATAACACACCAGCGGTACCGACAGTAAAAACATAGGCACATGCAGTCGGGATACCCATGGCTGCCATTTTAAGTAAGCGCAGAAGAATACCACCTGGAGTATCATTATCGCCAGCAATGTAGTAACTATGAACTCGCGATTGCCTTTTATTATACCCCATCCTAATATCACAAATGCGGCAGCGATCAATATAAAGTGGATCATATTGGGCCCGCCATCCTCATCGGTTACACCGCTATTTATAATGTAAATATTATTGCGGTAGTTAACAGCCGGATCGTTAATGTCCGTACCAGCTATAGCATGTAGCTCGTAGACCACTTTGGTTGAAACCTTCGCCACTGGCTTGGCATACATTAAACTAAAGTGCATGCCGGCATTCTTTATCACACTCGACAGGAATATACCCGCGCTCATTTTTTGGTTTGCATAGGTTTTCCCTTCTTCCTTGTCGGTACCCAATACATTTTTGCTATAGTTATAATTGCGGTAGTATTGCCCGGCATTTATACTTATGGATAGCACTGCTACCATCAACGGGAAAATCAGGTAATTATAGTTCCGGGTACGGAATAGGCACACTAATGATCCTATCCCCCAAAAAAGTAAAACCGGTGCCAGGTATATATAAGCTGTACCCTTTGTAAGTATGCCCAGGCCAACGGCCAGCCCTAAAAATAAATGATCGCTAAACCGGCCACTCTTAACTGCCCTGAGCGCAAAACAGCATGCCGCGATAATAAAAAAGGAAACTACAATATCATTTTGCGTGCTTGATGCTTCCAGCACCACCTCGGGAATGGTAACGGCCAATACTACTGCAATTACTTTGTAGCTGCGATTTAAACCAAACTCTTCAAGTATCAGCACAATGCCAACAACGGTGAGTAACAGAAAAAACAACTGTACCGGGTTGGCAAAGTAATCGCCTTTGCTCAGGATGGCAATGTGGGCGATCAGATATTCGGCAAAGGGCGGCTCATACAACTGCCTTACAACGTGGGTAGGATAATAAGCAACCGACTGGTGGCTTACCCAACTGGTAATACGGGCCATGTGATAGGTCATGGAGTCCCAGTTATTGGGCGGATATATGATGCCCTGCGCAAAAATCAGCAGCAGTATTACAGATACGCTGCCCAGTAAAATTTTCTCGAAAATGCTGAGACTCTTAAATACATTATAAATATTTTGACTTAAGTTGCCGGTAAATACAGCTAATTTTTCCTTTTTAAGATATAGATAGAGCAGGCTACCAATTAAAACTATACTCCATGAAATTAAGATTGATTGAAAGTTGAAGCAGTGCAGAATGCTTAGTATTTCAGTAATGAATACTACGAGTGTAGAAAAAACAAGTACCGTTATCAGCAAAACTTCCTTTTTACCGGTTGCCTGTGATTGAAAAGCGCCAATACTTAAAAAGATGGAAATAAAGCAGAGTATGAGTAGGGTAAGGGCCATTAATACTATATTATGAAGCCCAAAGATAAATAAACCACTTTAGCAATGTGGTAACACAAATTCAAGTTTTATCGTTATAATGCTAAACCTATGAAAGAGAACGAAAATCAGCCTATTGCTAACCCATCAGATCATTTAGCAAATGAACGCACATTTCTGGCCTGGATACGAACCGGCGTGGCCATAATGGGGTTTGGATTTGTTGTGGTAAAATTCGCGCTGTTCATCAAACAAATCTCCTTTGTAATAACAGACAAACAAACCGTTTTGCCCACTAAGGGCCATTCCAGCGAAATTGGGATATTGTTAGTTGTATTGGGTGCATTCATCGTATTATATGCTTATGTACGATATAGCATCACTGAAAAACAATTGATAAACAAAGCCTATAAACCATCTTCAATCCCCGCATTAATACTAACACTGGCTATAGTTATTATCGGCGCCTTATTAGCCATATATCTTATCCCCGGCGTGTAGTTTGCATGCGGTGTAATAACGTTGAAGTAAGTTCAGGATGCGATCATACAGATTGACGATAAACCAATCTGTTTACCCACTTGATTATAATATGATTAATAATCCGGCGACGATCATGACCTTTAAGTTGTTTGCCGAACTTATTTCTTTCCATCTTAGCTCTATTGAAAAAGCATAATTTAAACCAACGGCTACTGTATCATCTTAAGTACACACGCCCTGCATTACGTTTTACTTTTTTGTATTAATTGTAGTGTAAGGAATATACGTTAAACCCGACTAAGTTTTTACAAAACAAAACCGGTCGTCCCCCTATTAACGTAAATAACCAATCAGCATTAAAAAATTAAATCATGGTAAAATTCGCATTACTGGCAACCCTTGAGGCTAAACCAGGTAAAGAACAGGAAGTAGCAAGCTTTTTAAAAAGCGCAATACCTTTAGCTATGGCTGAAACCGGAACCATTAACTGGTATGCCTTGCAATTTGGCGCATCAACCTTTGGCGTTTTCGATACGTTTGAAACAGAGGAAGGCAGAAATGCACACTTATCCGGCGAGATTGCAAAAGCTTTAATGGCAAATGCGCCAGACCTGTTCTCTAAAGACCCGGTTATACAGAAAGTTGACCTGTTGGCTGTTAAATAATACGCACTATCGCTATACAAATATTATACTGTCCGATGTCTCTGACACCGGACTATTACGCCTGTAGACTGCGTCTACACATCTGCTACCGCAATGGTAATGTAAACCAAAAGGTACTGCCTTTGCCTAATTCGCTTTCCACGCCAATTTCTCCGCCATGTTTCCTGATTATTTCGGCGCATATATATAAGCCCAGGCCTAAGCCGGAGTTATTGAAACCACCGGGCTGGGCCTGGTAATAACGTTCAAACAGGTAAGGGATCTTATCGGCTGAAATGCCGGGGCCATTATCTTTAACAGCTATCCTCATCATGCTACCCACCTTTTCACTTATCAGAAATATTTTTGGTGAATCGGGCGCATATTTTACCGCATTGTTCACAAAGTTTACTAATACCTGGTCAATGGCATGTTCATCAGCAAACACAGTGAGCATTTTATCGCCCTGAAATATGAGCTCGTGTTTACCGGCAACTCGTACATGGTTACAGCAGCCCTCCAATAATTCCGATACATTAAAGATAGACTTATTCAGTTTCAACTGTGTTTCTCTTGTACGGCTCACATTTAACAGGTCATCAACCAAAGTGCTTATTTTTTTAACCCCCTTAATCGACTGATCTATCAGCTTTGGTATTAATAGTGATGACCTGTCGCCCTTTATTTTCTCCAACAATTGCAGTGATGCCTTTAAACTGGTAATAGGTGTTTTAAGCTCATGACTGGCAATACTTATAAAATCGTCCTTTTGCTGCTCAAGGCGCTTAACCTGCGTTATATCAAGCAGTGTCCCCAATATTCTTAAGGGGCTGCGTTCTTTACCATAATAAACCTTGCCCTGCACCCGTATCCAATGTACCGATCTGTCAGGGTGTATTATTCTTGCTTCGTAAAGTAGTTTCCCGTTTAGCAGGGCTGCTTCATGGGCCGCCTCACGGTTATGCCTGTCATCAGGATGTATCGCGTCTTTATATTTTTTCCAGGATACATGGCTGTTAAAACCCAAAATAGCATCAAAGCGTTCGGAGGTCAGCATTACATTTTTTACAACATTCAGGTCAAAAGTTCCTATTTCGGCAGCTTCAACGGCCAGCCTTACTCTTTCTTCCATGTCCTCAATACTGCGCCTGGCAATCACTTTGTCTGATACATCAATGGCCAGCACCATTATAGCGCTCACCATACCATCGTTTTTTACCGGCTCATAAACAAAGTCAATAAAAACCGTTTCAGGTACGCCGTCTCTTATTAAAACAAGCTCATGTTCTATGGCATTAAATGGAACGCCGCTATTAATTACATCATTCATAATAGGCGCATAAATATCAGCTGCTTCAGGTATTGCACCCCATATGGTATGATTTTCCAGCTCGCTGCGCTTTTTACCTACCAATTCAAGGTAATTATCATTTACGTCCTGTATAAACAGGTCATGGGCCCTTATTATGCATATCCCAACAGGCGCCTGCTTAACCATGTTACGAAAACGGATATCACTTTCCTTAAGGTCTTCATAAAGCTCAAACAGTTCCTGGCGCGATTCACTCAACTCCTCGTTCGATGCGTTCATCTCTTCATTGGCGGCCTGCAACTCTTCATTGGCTGCCCGTAGTTCTTCAGTTAGGTCCTGTTCCCTGTTCTTAGCCAGCATACGCTCGCTTACATCTTTTGCTGTGTGCAAAATGCAGTAGGTTTGGCCTGCACTGTTTTTTACCGCACGATATTCATAATCGAAATAAAATGTCTGGAGTATACCATCAACTATTAATTGAGCACGCGTGTCAGTGCCTTTAATAGTTATGCCCTCATCCCATACTTTTTTAAACATTTCAATAAAAGGCTGCCCTTTTAGTTCGGGCAAAGCATTTTCAAGTGATTTTCCTATAACATCTTTTCCCTTGCCCCAGAAAGCTAGCATAGCATCATTAGCATATTGTATTACAGCATCTTCAGTAACATGGATAGCGGTTGCGTCTCCAGAAAAAGACAATACATTTAATAACTCTTCATTATTTAAATTTAAGGGCTGCTGGGCGTTACTCATTGATGGATAGTGGAAAAAAGTAAAGATATAATAAAGCATTAACAGCAAAAGCTATGCCTATACTTTATTAAAATATTATTTAGGTTGATAAATTATATATAACTATTGATGTTTAATCAAGTCATATTTTTTTCTAGAGGAACCATAGGTGTTGGGAAGATTAAAAAAGAGGTCATGCTGAGGCACTTGAAGCATGCGGGCAAAGGCCTTTACGCTTACCCTTCGAGTGCCAGTATGACCCCACGCTCAATATTTGTAGAAAATATATTCTTCCGAACACTTTTTCTACGGAAACAAAAAAAGCCTCTCCAAAATTTGGAGAGGCTTTTAAAATTTCAAAATGTTATACCAACTTATTCAATAACGCTAACCTTTAGCATATTGGTTTTGCCTTGTTTGTAAATTGGCACTGCTGCAGTGTTAATTACTACATCGCCAGTTTTTATCAACAGTTCATTTTTAAGGGCAGCGTTTACATCGCTTATGCTTTGATCGGTACTTTCCAGCTTATCGTAGTAAAACGCTTTTACACCCCAAACCAGGCTCAACGCGTTAAGCAATTGCTTGTTTGATGTGAAAATATAAGTACTTGCTTTAGGGCGATAGCTTGATATTTCATATGCGGTATAACCTGATACGGTCATGGCTACAATACCTACCGCGTTGGTGTGCTCAGCTAAATATACTGCCGATCCGCAAACTGCGTCTCTCAAATACTCAGGTGAAGCAGGATCCATATTGGTTTCCTTTGCCGAGTTATACGGATAACCCAGTTCTTCAACATTGCGTACAATTTTAGCCATAGTTTCAATAACTATTACCGGGAATTCACCAACCGATGTTTCGCCGCTAAGCATTACCGCATCAGCACCATCAAGTACAGAGTTGGCAACGTCATTAACTTCGGCACGTGTTGGGCGCGGGGTGGTTATCATTGATTCCAGCATCTGGGTAGCAACAATTACCGGTTTTGATGCCGCGCGGCATTTACGGGCTATCATTTTTTGTAACAAAGGCACTTCTTCAAGCGGCATTTCAACACCAAGATCGCCACGGGCAACCATTACGCCATCAGTAACAGCAATAATTGCATCAATGTTATCAATAGCTTCAGGTTTTTCAATTTTAGCAATAACACGGGCAGCGCTGCCTTTTTGGTTAATGATATGTTTTAGTTCAACTATATCCTGAGCGTTACGCACAAATGAAAGGCCTATCCACTCTACATCCTGCTCCAAAGCAAAATGCAGGTGCTCCAGGTCATCTTCGGTTAAGCTTGGGATAGATACTTTAGTGTTTGGCAGGTTAACACCTTTGCGTGATGTTAATATACCGCCGTGTATAACTTCACAAACAACTGCATCTTTCCTGTTGGTTTCAATAACTTTCATCTGGATCTTTCCGTCATCAAGCAAAATAATTTCATTTGCCTGTACATCCTGAGGGAAAGTATCATAAGTAATGTAGATCTGGTTATCGTCACCTATACACTCATGGGTTGTAATATTAATGTGAGTACCGTTAACCAGGTGAATACCTCCATCTTTTACCAAACCAATACGGATCTTTGGTCCCTGTAAATCGGCAAGTATGCCAACATTGGTTTTATATTCTGCATTTATTTCGCGGATAGTGTCGATCACTTTTTTATGATCTTCAACCTTTCCGTGCGAAAAATTTAATCGGCAAACATTTACGCCAGCCTTTATCATGGCTAATAATACCTCTTTTGGCGATGATGCAGGCCCCATGGTAGCAACAATCTTGGTTCGGTTATACTCTAATTTCATAATTTTTAGTTTAATGTGGCTATAAGCCTTTATATAGTGTAGTTAGAACACTTTCAATTTCGGCGCTAAAATAGAAGATTTTCACGTGATTTTATTTTTTTTGGATCAATCTTTACCGCGGCAACAATTTCGGGGATACGGTTAAGGCCCGATATCAGCTTTTCAAGGTCCTCATCATCAATATAATTCTTGATCATAAAAAAATAATCCGTCTTGCGCATTTCGGGTACAAGGTAACCATCTGATCCTTTATTGGCTATAAAATAAAAAAAAGTATCGCTGGCCTCCCAGTGGTAGGTATACATAGAGAAGTAGACGGATTCCGGACTATGGTTAATATCAATAGCCAGATCGCTGGTTTTCAGGAAATTAAAATTCAAATACTTGTTAATTAAATAACAAATACGATAATCTTTCAGCGATGTTGTAACTGCAATCAGCACAAAATCAAGATCGATCTCAAACTTTAAGATTTTTCTGTTCAAAATCATTACATTTGCCGCGGTAAAAATACAAATTGAAACCTTTGCAAGTAAAATTTTGTTGAGCTAAATATGTAAAAAGTTTTAGATTTGATATTTAACAGAATTTATTTTTCTTTGCACTGAAATTATTAATCATTAAACTATAAGACTATGTCTGATATCGCTTCAAGAGTAAAAGCTATAATCGTAGAAAAATTGGGTGTTGACGAAAACGAAGTAACCCCGGAAGCTAGCTTCACCAATGATCTTGGTGCAGATTCTTTAGACACCGTGGAACTGATCATGGAATTCGAGAAAGAATTCAATGTGGCTATCCCTGACGATCAGGCTGAAACTATTGGTACAGTTGGCCAGGCTGTTGCTTACCTTGAAAAAAACGTTAAATAAACTCCTTAAATTTACTAATGGAGTTTAAAAGAGTCGTTGTAACCGGGCTTGGGGCACTTACTCCAATTGGCAACAGCGTTCCTGAATATTGGGAAGCGTTGATCAATGGAGTGAGTGGCGCTGCGCCTATTAAGAGCTTTGATACGTCGAAGTTCAAAACTAAATTTGCGTGCGAAGTGAAAGGCTTCGACGCAGATGCCTTTTTGGGCAGAAAAGACGCCAGGAAACTGGATCCCTTTGTTCAATATGCCCTTTATTCAACCGAAGAAGCCGTAAAAGATGCCGGTCTGGATTTCAGCACGCTGGATACCAGCCGTATTGGCGTTATCTGGGGATCAGGCATTGGCGGGTTAAAAACGTTTTTGGATGAGATAACCAATTTTGCCAAAGGCGATGGTACTCCTCATATAAACCCGTTCTTTATCCCTAAAATGATTGCTGATATTGCCCCGGGCCATATCTCTATCAAATACGGCCTTCGTGGGCCAAACTTTACCACCGTTTCCGCTTGTGCTTCGTCCAACAACGCGCTTATTGATGCCTTTAACTATATCCGTATGGGTAAGGCCAATATGTTTGTTACCGGCGGATCAGAAGCCATTATAAACGAAGCTGGTATAGGCGGTTTTAACGCTATGCACGCCCTGTCAACACGTAACGATGATCCGGCAACGGCATCACGTCCGTTTGATCTGGACCGTGATGGTTTTGTGGCAGGCGAAGGTGCAGGTACTCTTATTTTAGAGGAACTTGAACACGCTAAGGCAAGAGGCGCTAAAATTTATGCTGAAATGGTTGGCGGAGGCATGAGTGCCGATGCTTATCATATGACAGCACCACATCCTGACGGACTTGGAGCAGCCATTGTAATGAGGGAAGCTTTACGCGATGCAGGTTTGAAACCTGAAGACATTGATTATGTGAATGTTCACGGTACATCAACCCCGATAGGTGATCCGCAGGAAATAAAAGCGATTGAGAATGTTTTTGGCGACCATGCTTATAAGCTTAATATTAGCGCAACCAAATCAATGACCGGGCACTTATTAGGTGCAGCGGGCGCTGTTGAGGCTATTGCTACTATAATGGCCATGAACCATGGTATCATTCCACCAACAATAAACCATTTTACTGACGATCCGGCGTTCGACCCACGGATTAACTTTACATTTAATACTGCCCAGAAAAGAGAGGTAAGGGTGGCCCAGAGTAATGGGTTTGGCTTTGGCGGTCATAATGCTTCTGTGATATTTAAAAAACTAGAAGATTAAAATTTAGATGCCTATAAGTCGTTTTTACAAACTTTACTTATCGCCTAACAGAAAATATGTAAAAGTGTTAAAGAATTTGCTCGGCTTTGTTCCGGGCAATTTATCTTTATACAGGCTTGCTTTTCGCCATAAATCTGTAGCCCAAAACATAAAAAAAGGAGTAAAGAATAGTAACGAACGCCTTGAGTTTCTGGGTGATGCAGTATTGGGTAGCGTTGTTGCCGAAGTGCTCTTCAAACTATACCCGTATGAGGATGAAGGTTTCTTAACCGAGCTGCGATCAAAGATCGTAAGCCGTGTAAACCTTAACCAGCTTGCCCGCAAACTTGGCTTTGATAAACTGATAGAGTTTGATAGCCGCGCGCTAAACTCATCAAGGCAAGGCTCATTATTGGGCGATGCTTTTGAGGCTTTAATAGGCGCCGTATACCTGGATAAGGGCTACGACTTTACCCGCAATTTTTTGGTGAACCACATCATCAAATCACACATTGATATCCACACGCTGGAGCAAACCGAAACAAACTTTAAGAGCAAGCTGATTGAATGGTGCCAGCGCCATAGCAAAGATATCTCGTTCGACCTGGTGAACAATACTGAAGGCGAGAACGTAAAGTTATTCACCGTACAAGCCAGTGTCGATGGCGACGTGGTGGGCCTTGGAAAAGAATTCAGCAAAAAGAACGCGGAGAAACTTGCTGCTGAAAGAGCTTGTGAAACCTTGGGAATCTAAGCCCATCGTACTAAGATACAGCCTAATACTATTTTGGATAAAAATTTTATCATTTGCATATTGTTTTTTTAGATTTATTCCAACAGTGCAAAACTTTTTCACTGCTCAACTGCAAATTTCAAACTATGATTGTTTAAATTGCGTAAAATATTCCCTTACCTGCCCTCGTACACTTGACAATAACTAATATTTTTAGTAAATTAGCATTATGTATTCAGCATCACTTATAGCAGCCGCAATAGTTCAGAAAGCTATCGATGAGGGCGATCCGGTAACACAAATGAAACTTCAAAAGATGGTTTATTTCGCTAACGGATATAATTTAGCTAAAAGAGATCAAAAATTAATTGAGGAAGATTTTCAAGCCTGGAAGTTTGGTCCGGTTGTTCCAACTATATATAATGATTATCAGCTTTATGGCAATATGGCGATATCAAACTTTGATAAATCAAGATCGATATATGGATCGCTTGGTTTTGATGAATCTTCTTTAGGTGAAGATGCTAAAGATGCTATAAATTATACATGGAAAGCAACCGCACACTTATCAGCGGCCGATTTATCAAAGTGGACGCATAAAGAAGATGGACCATGGGCAAAAGTATACAATCAACTTGAACCATCGATCAAAATAGATGACAATGATATAAAGGCCTATTTCAAGAATTTTTTATATTCTTAAAATGAGTTCAGAGCCTAAAAATCCCGAAGATTTACATTTTGAACGGGGCACACCCAAAGATTATCTATTGAGTGAGGCTAGTTATATTGCAGAAGAAAGAGATAGGGCCGAATCCAAAGAGAAATTAAAAGGAAATAAACAAGATCGAAAGGAAAGAAAACTTTATGCAAATCTATCCTTTGTTCTTATTTGTATGTGGCTAATAATAGTTTTGGCAATATTTGTAGCTATTGGCCAAAAAAAATTAACTTATTCGGATACAGTAATAGTGGCGTTACTGACAACAACTACAGCCAACGTAATAGTTATATTTAATTTTGTGATGAAGTACTTATTTAATACTGGCAAATAATTATCTTGTTTGTTATATGAGTAATAGCTAATGGTTTGTCCCCAATCATATAATTACATTTAGAGGCTAATAAAGCTTTTCCATCGGCATATCATTCTTATGCACTTTAAAATACTCCAGGTATTGTTTAATATGGGTGATCAGCTCATAGTCGTTCCACTGTTTTATGTCGTCAGCCGATGGCGTGTATTGCTGCATAAATTTTACCACATCGCTATCCGGCAGTGCTGTAACGTGTTTCACCAGTTGGGGGTTATAACGTTTACGTATACCAGCTGCCTCCATTTCATCTTTTGAAAACTTAATGAAATGGCGCTCGTTTTTGGCATCACGACTAAACAGCTCATACAAACCCGTTATAGGCGAGCCACCAAATGGGTTAAATAGTAACGCCGGCGGTTTGCCATCAAAGTATAAGCCCTTGCTGCGGTAGGTATTTACTACGTCGTTCAACTCCTGCATGGTGCTTTTGTCTTTTATATTAACCTGGTCTAACTCTATCACCGGCTGCATGTATATAAATATATCTTCCGGGCCGGCCACCAATTGTTTTTGATCGGCAAATCCTATTTTACTAAATAGTAGCGTATCCCCAACGGCAGTCTTGATGTTAAAGCCACCAAGCTCATCGCTCATCATTACCACCCGTGTTTTCAGGTCGGTAATAACAGCTTGTGCCAGTCTTTCAGTATTCCCTCGCTTACATACCACGCCTTTAATGTTAAGTGGCTGTTGCTGCGCGTTTACAATAAATGGCAGGCAATATAGGGTGGTTATAAGAAGATATATTTTAAATTTATTCAGCGTCATCCGTTATTAAAGGGGCAAAGTTAATGATTGTGGTTTAGATCAGCGGTTACAAATTAACGGACAGATGGGTATGTTATTACCTTAAATTAACTAATCTACAACCGCTAATCACTAATCTCTAAAAATACTATCTTTGCGCATGATAAAATCTATGACAGGGTATGGAATTGCTACTTCCGACTCAGGCAGTACAAAATATACCGTTGAGATAAAATCCCTGAACAGTAAGTTCCTTGAGCTTGCCCTGCGTTTGCCAAAAATATTTTCTGATAAAGAGTTCCAGCTGCGTAATGATTGCAATAAGCAGATAGAGCGCGGCAAGGTAAATTTATCCATCACTATTGAGCAGCAAAATGGCGCTGCTGTACGCGCCGCCGGTATTGATACCGCATTGCTGAAAAACTACTATGAGCAGTTAAAAGCCGTTAGTGATGATCTGGGCGAACCTACGACTAACTTATTGCAACTGGCTTTGGGCTTACCCGAGGTGGTTAAATACGATGAGGAAACTGTATCCGAAGATGAGTGGAAATTGGTTGAAAAAACCTTTAACCAGGCTGTAGCGGCTTTCCAGCAGTTCAGGACCGATGAGGGTAATGTATTGGAAGGCGACCTGAAATACCGCATCAATATCATATTACAGAACCTGGCACTGGTTGAAATTGAAGAACCTAAACGTGTGCCGGTGATACGCGAGCGTCTGAACCAGTTTTTACTGGAAGCCACCAACCGTGAAGCCATTGACCAGAACCGTTTTGAACAGGAGCTGATCTATTATATTGATAAGCTGGACATCACCGAAGAAAAAATAAGGCTAAAAAGCCATTGCGACTATTTCATCGAGACATTAAAAAATGCCGATGCCAATGGCAAAAAACTAGGCTTTATAGCGCAGGAAATAGGCCGCGAAGTAAATACCCTGGGCTCAAAAGCCAATGATGCCAACATGCAAAAGCTGGTAGTAGGCATGAAAGAAGAGCTCGAAAAAATTAAAGAACAATTATTGAATGTTTTATAATCATTGAGTCATTGGTCATTATGTCATTAGTCATTTGGCTGATGTAAAATATAATGACTCAATGACCAATGACTCAATGACGAATGACTAATGACCAAGGAAGGCAAACTAATTATATTTTCGGCGCCATCGGGGGCAGGTAAAACTACTATTGTACACCACTTGCTATCAAAAATGAATGAGCTGGAATTTTCTATATCGGCAACCACCAGGCCCGCGCGGGGTGAGGAAAAAGATGGCACCGATTACTACTTTATAACCAAGGAAGATTTTTTACACCGTATAGCCAAAAAGGAATTTGTTGAGTTTGAAGAAGTTTACTCAGGCACATTTTACGGCACACTCCGTACTGAAATTGAGCGCATCTGGGCAAAAGGCAAAACCGTAATATTTGATATTGATGTTGAGGGCGGCCTGCACCTTAAACGTAAATACGGCAACCAGGCACTGGCTATATTTGTACAGCCACCATCATTAGAAGTATTGATTGAGCGATTAACCGGTCGTGGTACTGATAGTTCCGAAAAATTAAAGGAACGTTTTGCCAAGGCGGAGAAGGAACTGAACTATGCTCCTAAATTTGATATCATCCTTAAAAACTATGAGTTGAGTACAGCCTGCGCTGATGCAGAAAAATTGGTAAAGGATTTCATAGTTAAATAAATATTAGCTATATTACTATCGTAAAATTTAAATACCTGCCACACATTAACTGATGAAAATAGGCTTACTGTTCGGCTCATTTAATCCAATACACATCGGCCATTTAATTATAGCCAATTATATGGCCAACTATACCGATCTTGATAAGGTATGGCTGGTAGTATCGCCCCAAAACCCGCTAAAAAAATACGGCGACCTCATTAATACTTATGACAGGCTGGAGATGGCTAAACTGGCCACCGATAACTCGCGCAATCTGGCTGTAAGTGATGTGGAGCTTAAACTGCCGCAGCCATCTTATACCATTGATACGCTCACGCACCTGAACGAAAAGTACCCCGAGCATGAGTTCGCGCTCATTATGGGCTCTGACAACCTGGTATCACTGCCTAAATGGAAAAATTTTAAGCTGATACTGCGCGATTACCGCATTTATGTATACCCTCGCCCTGGTTATGAAAATGCCGAATATGCTTCGCATCCATCCGTAACCATCACCATGACACCACAGATGGAACTATCCGCAACCTTTATCCGCAAATCATTATCGGAGAAAAAGGATGTTCGTTATTTTGTACCTGACCCTGTGCTGGAGTTTATTGAGAGTAAAAATTTGTACGGGAAGATTAAGTGAGGTTTATTACAAATTTATTGGCCGTCACACTGAGGCACTCGAAGTGTGAGCGTAAAGGCCTTTGCCCACATGCTTCGAGTACCTCAGCATGCCCCCACAGCAATAATTTCAAGTAATAACCCGCTTTCAAGGATGACGAATAACATTTATCTTTGTTATCGTGAGCGAGAAAACAATACTTAAACTACAGCTGCCTACCGACCCTATTTGGGTTACCAATGTGGTGGAAAGCAATATTGAAGAAATTTTAACCGACCACGCGTTCTGCGAGCAAAAGGCGGCCAGCAATGCTATTACACTAATTGTTCAAAATCATAACCTGTCAGACCTGGTGCAGGAGATGATTGCCCTTGCGCAGGAAGAAATGGACCACTTTAAACGGGTGCATGATATTATACTGCAACGCGGGTTTGTACTTGGCCGCGAGCGCAAGGATAATTACGTTGGCGAACTGCAAAAATTCATGAAGAAAGGCGGCAGCCGTACCGATCAGTTAGTTGATCGCCTGTTATTTTCGGCCATGATTGAAGCTCGGAGCTGCGAGCGCTTTAAGGTATTATCAGAAAATATTAATGATGAGGAATTAGCTGCCTTTTATTATGAGCTGATGGTAAGCGAAGCCACCCACTATGCCACCTTCATCCGGCTGGCTAAAAAATATGCCGGTGATATAGATGTCGACAAACGCTGGAAAGAATACCTGGAGCACGAAGCCATAGTGATACAAAACTACGGCAAAATGGAGCGCATCCACGGGTAGTTGTTTAGTTCTGAGTAATTAGTTTTAAGTCAAAAAATCGACTTAAGACTTAAAACTCCAGACTGACGACTATTAACTCATACTGCTGTAATCCAATAAATTCCATTTAAAAAAATATTCGTCGGCACAAAATCCTTATTCGCCGACACATAAAATTATAGCCAAAAAAGTATCCTGACTTTTATAATGTGATTCAAAACTATTGTTTGAACTAATTATAAAAATATGGAACGGAAGAACTTTTTAAAGGCATTTGCAGTGGCAGCCGCTGCAGGTCCAATGCTAATCGATGCCTGTAAAAAGGATTCATCCTCTGCATCTACAACATCTACAACCACCAAATCTACCACAACTACCACTACCGATTCAAGCAGTTGTACGCTTACACCAACAGAAACAGAAGGCCCATATCCTTATCCGGGAGGGGAATTAACAAACCCTTTAGACAGGTCTGATATTATAGAAACCCAAACAGGGATCCCACTTTCATTAACCTTAACCGTAGTAAATACCAATAGTAGTTGTGCAGCAGTTTCAGGCGCAAGGGTTGATATATGGCACTGTAATAAGGATGGCTATTACTCGGGTTATGCCAATCAGCCCGGTATATCAGGCGAGTTAAGCTATGTTGGGAAAACTTTTTTAAGAGGCTACCAGCTAAGTGATACTGATGGTGTGGTTAAGTTTTCAACTATTTATCCGGGCTGGTATGGCGGCAGGGCTACACATATACACTTTGAGGTTTATGTAGATAGTGTTTTAAAGAAAACCACACAGATCACCTTTTCAGAAACAATAAGCGATGCCGTTGATGTATCAACCTTATATGCAGGCTTAGGTGTAAACCCAATCAGAAATGCCAGCGATAGCGTATTTGGCGACTCCGCCACGGATCTGGCTAATGAAACTGTGGCACTTACCGGAAGTATTTCGGCTGGCTACAGCGGTTCGTATACTATAGGGCTTGCATTATAAAATGAATATTTAATACGATTTTATATGAATAAGGCATTAATAAAATTGGCATATAAGCAGGTGATCGATAACACATCAACCGGTGACTTTGAAAAAAACGTTTTTAACGCGTCGTACCAGGAGTTTCTTTTTAAATCACAGGCTTATAATATGGAAGGTAAGTTTAAAACTTTCAGCGAGCTAAAAGCAAACGACGGCCGGGCAAACTCACTACATTATAAATTGAGTTTTGCGGTGGGGAATTTCATTAACAGGCTAAATAACCGGATCCCTGTTTTAACCGATAATGCCGACAACAATCTGGTATTTGAGGTGCCCAAATTTGAGCTGATAGAATCCGATCTTACCGACAAAACAAAGCACCTGGTTGCTATAAACTATTGTACAGGTGTATTAACCCTGCTGGATGTTATTGGCGAATACATGATACTGGCAACTGGTGATGTAGCAGACAGCGAAACGTTTGAAAGCTTTACGCTTAAAATGCAGCCGGGCCTTTCAGTAGTGTTTTATCATGAACTGATTAACCTGCAAATGGCAGAAGTCAACGGGCATGATACCCTGTTGAAGTACAATATAAAAGGCAATGCATTGTAATAATTTAATACCCCTGTTTTCATAATTAATGTTTTAGTGAAGAGCGTCTGTAGCAATACAGGCGCTTATTTAAGTTTAAATGAACCCCTAAAAAATGATATCCGGTTTTAAATGTAGGTCACTTTTTATCAGCCTGATTTGCTTTCTGATTTTCGCAGTTACTAAAAGCCGGGCCCAAACCGGCAGCCTGGGTGACCCCGTTGTACACATTACTTTTGGGGCGGGTACAAGCACACATGCAGGGGCATTACCTGCCGATTCCGGAACCACCAGCTATACCTATTCAACAGCGGATTTCCCGATTGATGGTTCATATACTATTGAGAATACCACAGCCGGTGCGGGCAATGTATGGTGGAGCACAACCGACCATACCGGCAATACCGGCGGCTATATGATGATAGTAAACGCCAGCTATGCCAGAACAGATTATTTTTATAAGCGCGAGGTTGATGGCTTATGCGGCGGGACTACCTACCAGTTTTCGGCATGGGCAGGCAATTTGCTCCGGAGCCAGGATGATAGTCCGCCGAATATCACCTTCGCCATTTTGCAAACAGATGGCACTACGGTTATCCAAAGTTTCGCTACCGGGGCAATAGCCCTTTCAACTTCAGGCTTTAAGTGGATACAATACAAGTTTAATTTTACGCTACCTGCAGGCACATCAAATGTGATCATTAAAATGACCAATAACAGCAATGGAGGCGCTCCAGCCAACGATCTTGCTTTGGACGATATAACCTTCAGCCCATACGGACCAGCGCTTGTAGCCAGCTTTAATTTAGCCGCATCAACCACTACCGAAACAGAATGTGCTGGCCAAACCGAGCCTTATACCATGACAGTCCCTGCAGTTACGGGCTATACCAGCCCGGCATACCAATGGCAGGTAAACACAGGCAGCGGGTGGACAGATATAGCCGGGGCCACAACATTATCATACACCGCCAATCCCACAACAGCCGGCACTTATGAGTATCGCCTCGCAAGTGCCGAAGCAACTAATATTGGTTCGCTAAGCTGCCGTATCGTATCAAACGTATTAACGCTGGTGGTTAATACGGCCGCCACATCATCTGCAACCGCCAATACACCTTTGTGTGTAGGCAACACCCTAAATTTAAGCACCACAAGCGGCACAACTTATAAATGGACAGGGCCTAATGGCTTTACGTCAACTGAACAAAAACCGTCTATCACCAATATAACTGCGGCAGCGGCGGGCGTTTATACAGCAACGGTTACAACAGGCAATTGCAGTACCACAGCATACGCAACGGTAAGTGTTTATGCCCAGCCCGTAGCCGATGCAGGTGCCAATGTTACTATCTGTTCAGGTGAGTCCACAACACTAAATGCCTCGGGTGGCACAAGCTATAGCTGGTCGCCAACAACAGGCCTGTCTGACCCAACAATAGCCGATCCGGTGGCAAGCCCTACTGATACTACCACCTATGTGGTTACTGTGAGCAACAGCAATGCCTGCACCTCAAAGGATACGGTAATTGTGAACGTACAGCAAAAACCCACAGCTAATGCCGGGGCAGATAAAGTAATGACCCAGGGACAATCCGTAACGCTTAACGGCAAAGCCAGCGGATCAGATATAAGCTATTACTGGACGCCCAACGAATATTTAAGCAGCAACACCGTGCTTAATCCGGTTGCCAGCCCGCCTGATGATATTACCTACACACTGCACGTAGTATCAAACGTTGGTTGCGGTGCCGAAGCTACAGATGCTGTTTTTGTCCGCGTTTATAAAAAAATAACTATCCCCAATACATTCACCCCAAATGGCGATGGTATTAATGATTACTGGGATATTACCGCATTAAGCACCTACCCAACAGCTACAACACAGGTGTTTAACCGTTATGGTACCGAGGTATTTAAAAGTGTAGGCTATGCTACCCCCTGGGATGGTAGATACAACGGCCAAAACATCCCGGTAGGAACTTATTATTATAAAATAGATTTGAAAAACGGCAATATTTTTTCGGGATGGGTGCTGGTGGTGAGGTAGTTGGTTTGGTGAGTGGTAAATAGAGAGTGGTGAGTGGTTAAAATCCTATCGCCATCGCCGCCCGTTCAAGCGTCCACGCTTGAATGTTATTTTTTGTAAGCGTCCACGCTTACTTTACTAAAGCCGCTTAAACGTAAGCGTGGACGCTTATATCCTCTGTAAGTTCAAGCGTGGACCCTTGAACAGGCGGGATATTTGATAACTATACATTAACTATCACCTCGTCCAGATAAACTGAGATAAGCTCATTTTCAGGCTGGCTATCAGGAGTGAGGATAACCTTTTTCTTAAGCGCCCTCGAAACGCCCAACATGTAATTTACTAACTTATTATGATCTTCAATTGAGTTGATTTCTACAGGTGTAATGTCATTTTCGATCTCGTCCGCTGAGAAGAAATAGATCTGAACAAGTATATCATCAAGAAAAACTGTTGCGATTGAACATTCTCCCTCGTCCGAATTAAAACAATTTTCAAAAGCTTTATTTACGTCTATCTTACCCTCAACTAAATTAGTCCCCACAGGATTAAAGGATACTTTATAATTTTGATTTACGAAGTCGGCCCATATTAGCCAATCGTCTTTTGTGGTTCCCTGAACGTAAATATCCCGTAATGTTCCATCAAGATAATATATACTATTCCTTAGTTGCTGCCATTTCATTTTTGCGGATCAAGAAATTAAAGGTAATAATTATTGATCATAGATAAATGACAGCGTTTATTTCTTCCTGGATTATACCGCCTCTCCCGCTCCGTCCGTTCAAGCGTGGACGCTTGAACGGACGGCTCTAAAACAAAAATGTGCAGGTGTTTCATCAACATCTGCACATCTGTAATCTGCATATCTGCACATTAAATTCTATAATTTTATCTCTTCGTCCTTTGATGAGAAGAAGTGGAATTCCGCTATCTGGTAAGCGGGGTTGCTCTTTACTTTTATCCACTGGCCATATTTGAAAAACCATTTCATCTGGCGGTTAATGAGGCCTTTTTTGATGTAGGCTTCAATGTAGGGGTGCACGCAAAGCGTAATATTTTTTTCGTTTTGCTCATCCAGAATATAATTGAAGTTGTTTTCAATATCATCTATGAGCAAAATAGTTGGCCTTATGGTTCCTGTTCCACCACAAGCCGGGCAAACTTCGTTGGTAACGATGTTCATTTCGGGGCGTACACGCTGACGGGTGATCTGCACCAGTCCAAATTTACTTGGCGGCAAAATGGTGTGCTTGGCCCTGTCATGCGCCATCTC
The DNA here is from genome assembly GCF_900105165.1 of Mucilaginibacter mallensis. Classification (NCBI taxonomy): domain Bacteria; kingdom Pseudomonadati; phylum Bacteroidota; class Sphingobacteriia; order Sphingobacteriales; family Sphingobacteriaceae; genus Mucilaginibacter; species Mucilaginibacter mallensis. Next base: position 85,523 of record NZ_LT629740.1, on the reverse strand, counting down.
GGCCCTTAAAAAATCAAAAAGATCTTTACGGTTAGTTGGCTTGTGCATATCGATAAAATCGATCACCACAATACCACCCATATCGCGCAGGCGTAACTGGCGGGCTATCTCTTTGGCTGCTTCCTTATTCACCTGGAAAGCGTTCTCCTCCTGATTTTCCTTACTGGCTGTGCGGTTACCGCTGTTCACGTCAATAACGTGCAGTGCCTCGGTATGCTCAATCACCAAATAAGCGCCACCGGCAAGGTTTACCGTTTTGCCAAAAGCTCCTTTTATCTGCTTATCAACACCAAAATGCTCAAACAATGGTTCCTTATGCTTATGCAAACGAACTATGTTCTCCATATCGGGCGAGATCTCGTGAATATAAGAACGTACTTCCTCAAACATCGCGTTATCATTAACAGTGATGCCCTGGAAATCGGCATTCAGCAGATCGCGCAAAATAGTTGAGGTACGGCCAATTTCGCCCAGTACTTTTTTAGCAGGCTCAACTGATGGTAAACGGGTAACAAATGCTTCCCATTTTGATACCAGGTCGAGCAGGTCCTTTTGCATTTCGGCTACGCCCTTACCTTCAGATACGGTACGTATAATTACCCCAAAATGCTTTGGCTTTATGCTTTCAATTACTTTACGCAGTCGATTGCGCTCGGTGTTGCTCTTTATCTTTTTAGAGATAGAAACCACTTCAGAAAACGGCACCAGCACTACGTAACGACCGGCTATGGATAAGTCGGCGCTTAAGCGCGGCCCCTTTGTTGAGATGGGCTCTTTAGCAATCTGTACAGGTATAAGCTGGCCTTTTGTTAAAACCTCGGAGATTTTGCCTCCCTTATTGATATCAGCCTCAAGCTTAAAGTTATCTAAAAGCTTTGATTGATACCCCCCGCTACGTACTTGCTTGGTTAACTTCAACAGGCTTTGCACCTGCGGACCAAGATCAAGGTAATGCAAAAAGGCGTCCTTCTCGTAGCCTACATCTACAAAGGCAGCATTTAAACTGGGCATTATTTTTTTAATACGGCCCAAATAAATATCACCAACAGTATAATTGTTGCTGATCTGCTCTTTGTGTAGCTCTACAAGTTGTTTATCCTGTAATAATGCAATAGTAGCCCCGTTGGGGGTTGAATCGATAATTAACTCCTTTATCAATGCTACTCCATTTCTTAAAAACGACACAAAAATGCCGTTTGGTTATAAGAGGGTAAAAAACAAAAACTAAAATAACCTGCCTTAACGGGCAGGTTCATAAGCAATGCTTAAAAAAGCCGCTTATTTCTTTTTATGTCTATTTTTTCTTAAACGTTTTTTACGTTTATGGGTAGCCATTTTGTGTCTCTTACGTTTTTTACCGCTTGGCATAATAATAATAATTTAAATGTTATTTAATTTTTTAATTCCTTAATATATTGATCGATGCGTTGATCGAAATTCTGATCAGGCATCATTTCCTTACATTTCTGGTAAGCGTCAATCGCTTCCTTTCTCATGCCTAGCTGTTTATAGCTTTCGGCTAAATAAAAGTAGGGCTCAACTTCAGGCTTTTGCGCTATCAGCGTTTTAAACCTGTCAACAGCTTTTTCAAACTGTCCTGATTTCATGGCAAACAAACCTAAGTTAAGTTGCGCATTTCTGTTGGTTGGGTCCTGCTTAACAACGTCAAGCAATAAACCAATACCTTGCATTGGCGGGCCACCTCCATTTACGTAAGCAATACCTAAGCCTGCTTTTGCGTCAAGGCTTTCAGGTTTCAGCTTCGTCGCGTTTTGGAATGCCTCAACGGCATTTGCATCAAAAGTTGGCTGTGCTGCAGTATCCTGTGTAAGCTTGTAAGCATCATTAAAACGGCTACCGGCATTTATCCAGTTTTCGGCCGTATTTTCTTTACGGGCTACATCCTGGTAATAAAATGCTGCCGGCGCTGGCTGACTTACGTCGTCCCAGGCTTTGGCCAATTGTTTTTGCAAACTCAATTTATCAGCATCATTCGAAGCGTTTTTCAACTGGCCTTCCAAATCAATTATTTTGGCTGATAAACCTGCACCGATCACATTCTTGGCTGAAGTGGACACCATATCAACATTGATATTGGCATTCGGGCGTTCAGTTGTTGAAGCAACCTTTCCGGTACCTTGCTGTACTTTTGGCTGTACCAATCCCTTAACGGGCAATGAATACAAATAGCCTATAACAATAACTACTGCTACAATAACGGCTATTTGTTCTTTTTTCATGCTAAATTATTTGCTTGCTTTTGCTTTGTTACCTGTTCTAACTTTTTCAACAAAAGTTTTAGCTGGTTTAAAGCTAGGTACAAAATGCTCAGGAATAATAATGGCAGTATTCTTTGAAATATTACGAGCTGTCTTTTTCGCTCTTTTCTTTACTACAAAACTTCCGAATCCTCTAACGTATACGTTCTCGCCGCCAACCATTGAACTCTTAACTACTTTAAAAAACGCCTCAACGGTTTCTTGTACGTCAACTTTCTCTATGCCTGTTTTAGTTGAGATTTCAGTTATAATTTCTGCCTTAGTCATATCTGATTTTCTTTTTTAATTATATAAATACTTAACTGTTTTGGGGTTGCAAAAGTATCGCTTTATAACGAAAGATTGAAATAATTAATACGTTTTTTTTCTCAGGCGATAAAAACAGGTGTAAATCTTACATTAAATAAGCAAATCTATGCTTATCATCCTACTTTTGCTACGCATGAATTTCTCTGACGAATTGGTACAATGGTACATACAAAATAAACGCGACCTACCCTGGCGCAACACCAATAACGCTTATATTATATGGTTATCCGAAATTATTCTGCAACAAACACGCGTTGAGCAGGGAATGCCTTACTTTAACCGTTTTGTTGAGAAATATCCCGATGTAGGCAGCTTTGCCGCCGCCCATGAAGATGATATATTAAAGCTTTGGCAGGGCCTGGGCTATTACTCGCGCGGGCGCAACATGCTTAAAACAGCACGCCTGGTTAATGAGCTTTACCATGGTAAGTTCCCTGAGCAGTATAACCAGCTTATAAAACTGAAAGGTATTGGTGAATATACAGCGGCGGCCATATCCTCATTCTCAGCAAATGAAGCAAAAGCCGTTGTTGATGGCAATGTTTACCGGGTGATAGCCCGTTATTTCGGTATTGATGAGCCTATAAACAGCACAAAAGGCAAAAAAATATTCCAGCAAATGGCCGATGAGCTGCTTAATCATGATCAACCCGGCCTGCATAACCAGGCTATGATGGAGTTTGGCGCTATGCTGTGCAAACCTAAAAACCCGGCTTGCGGCATATGCCCGGTCAGAACGGGGTGCTTTGCTTTTATTAATAATGCAATTACCACTTTACCAGTAAAATTAAATAAGCTGAAAGTTCGTGACAGATATCTCAACTATTTCTTAATAGTTGACGGCGATAAACTATTGATGAACAAACGCGATGAGAAAGATGTCTGGGCAAATATGTACGATCTGCCACTGATAGAAACATCGTTTTTGATGTCTGAAACAGATCTGTTGAATTTACCCCAACTGAGTGACCATTTTGGGCAGCACATTAAAATACTTGAAATATCGCCCATTTACAAGCATATACTTACTCACCAGCGCCTGCACGTGCGTTTCATAAATATACAGGTTAAAAATGTTAACTTAGAACAAAATTGGTTTTATACCGATGTAGAAAGCTTACAAAAATTGGCAATGCCAAAAATCATTTTTATATTTATAAAAAATTTTTTTAATTTGTAGTATAATTTTTGTCGATTTAAAAATATGTCTGGAATAAATAAAGTGATTCTTGTAGGTCATTTGGGCAAAGATCCTGAAGTACGCTATCTGGAGGGGGGAGTATCTGTAACGAGTTTTCCGCTGGCAACTTCTGAAACTTTTAACAAGGATGGACGAAAAGTAGAACAAACCGAATGGCACAACATAGTTATGTGGCGGGGCCTGGCCGATGTGGCGGTTAAGTTTCTGCAAAAGGGCAAACTGGTTTATATTGAAGGTAAATTAAGGACCCGTTCATTTGAAGATAAAGAAGGCATCAAAAAATATACTACCGAAATAGTGGCCGAAAATTTTACCCTGCTGGGCCGAAAAAGTGATTTTGAATTAGACAATATTGCCAAACAACATAAAGCAGGCGAAGATGATATATTGGAAAGCCTGAATGATGACGATATTAAATATTGATCAATTATAAACCTAAATAACAAAGCCTTCCTGTTAATTCAGGAGGGCTTTATTTCTACCTGCTTTCCTGATAATTTATAAATTAAACATTACCGACAAGTTTTTTGCATTAAATTAGTTGCAGTTAATAAATTATAGTGTTTAAAACCTATATATTTATTTTATTAGCCCGTACCTATGTTTAATTTGATGAAAAAACTATTACTGCTGCTTATAATAAGTAGCATAGAAATATCTGCTGCAAACGCACAGAATATTGACAGAAGCAAATTTATTACCGATAGCCTGCAAAATTATATGAGCCGGGCATTAACTAATTGGCGCATTCCCGGGGCGGCGGTTTGTATAGTAAAAGATGGCAAAGTAGTGCTCATGAAAGGCTATGGCATTAAAGAGCTTGGCCTTACCAATCCAGTTGACGAAAATACCTTGTTTATGATCGGCAGCAATACCAAGGCTTTTACAGCTACCATGCTGGCCATGTTGCAGGCCCAGGGCAAACTCAACCTTGATGATAAAATAACCAAATATATTCCCTCATTTAAGCTGGACAATAAGCCAGCCGGTGATATGGTAACCATACGCGATCTGTTGTGTCACCGTATAGGTTTCCAGACCTTTCAGGGCGATTTTACTTTTTATAACACCAACCTTAGTCGCGAGGATATTATTGGCAAGATGAGCCTCGTTAAGGCCACCTATCCCTTCAGGAGCAAATGGGGGTATACCAACTCTGCATTTTTAACCGCGGGGCAGGTGATCCCGGTTGTAACAGGTAAATCATGGGAGGCTTATATAAAGGATTATATTTTTGCGCCACTTGGCATGGGCAATACCCTTGCTTTAAGCAAAAACATGCCAGCCGCGCTAAACCGCACCGTACCGCATACTATTGTCGATGGTCGGCTTACCGCTATCCCTTACGATCAGTTGGATGGCCTTGCACCTGCCGGCAGCATCTGCTCAAGTGTTAACGATATGAGCAAATGGGTACTTTGCCTGCTTAACGATGGCAAGGTAGGCAACAGGCAGGTAATACCCCTAGCCGCCATACAGGCCACCCGCGAGCCGCAGGATATAGTAACAACCGCACACCACTTAAACGGCGAAGATGATTATGAACTCTATGGTTTAGGCTGGTTTTTACAAGATTACTCGGGCCATAGTATCGTAATGCACGATGGCGGCGTAGGCGGTTATGTAACCTCCGTTACACTGGTGCCTAAAGAGCACCTGGGCATCATCATACTTACCAATACCGATCAGAACCGTTTATATGATGCCCTGCGCTGGGATATAATGGATGCCTACTTTAAAATGCCATTTCGCAATTATTGCGATAATTACCTGGCCCGCTTTAAAGATAATCAGGATAAAGAGCAACAGCTCGACAAAAGGCGGAAAGATACTGTGGCCCTATTACACCCTCCTGCCTTACCGGCAACGGCCTATCTTGGCAAATATACTAATGAGCTTTACGGCAACATGGTAGTTACAGCCGGCGAGGGTAATGATCTTGAAATGCGCTTTGAACATCACCCTAAAATGTATGCACATTTGATGCCTTTAGGCGGCAATCGTTTCTACGCTGTTTTCTCCGATCCGGAGCTTGGCAAGGCGGTGTTCCCCTTCCTTGTACAAAACGGCACCGTAACAGGGGTAAGGATTAAGGTTGATGACGAGTTGGAGCGTACTCCGTATGATTTTAAGAAGGAGTAGTAGATTGATTTCGATATCGGATTTTTGATTTCGGAATTCGCTCCACGCGTCATTGCAAGGTACGAAGACAGCCGACCGTAGGAGCTCATTAATAATCCCCGACTATGCACGGTATATTGAGTCGCATGGTATCGCTCATAGCCGCTAGGCCTAGTCCTTTTGTCTTGACACAAAAGGACCAAAAAGTCAAGTCAGTAGAAATGCTTCTTTCCGCACGAGGCCTCTACGCTGCAAATCAGGCAAAACCTGGGCTGCTATATTTTTACCCCTGCTGTCGCTACGCACCCAGCCTTTACGCTTCTGTAAAAATCTGCTATGCCCTGCCACGCACAAGGCCACCATCGTTTTGCCTGCTTTCTCCCGAAGCTGTTCTACTGACAGGGAAAGGAACTTTACCTAATTTCTCCAAAGGAAATGGCTTTAATTGAACCATGATTAAAAGCGGGTAAAGGCCCGACAAAAAGCGCGGGCCTGGGTGTTTTGCCTGTGGGCGGAAGGATTTTTTTGTCTTGATTTTTTGTTTCTTTTGTATCAAGACAAAAGAAATAGGGCTCCGCGCCCATGAGCGGCTTCATGCGATATTCACAATTACATATCTGCTCTGCATAGTCGGGGATTATTAATGTTGTAATTTGTTTTTCAATGGTATTAATGAGCTCCCTCCGGTCGGTTGTCCACGCTATCGCTCGCAATGACGTGGTGAAGAGACCTATTCCCTCACCATTTTCTCCAGCGCGTCAATCCATGTTGGGGAATCGTTCAGGCTTTCTACTAATTGCACATGCTCACCCCCTAAGGCTTTAAATTCGTCGCCGTATTCTTTGGTTACTTCAAATACGGTTTCCAAACAATCGGCAACAAAAGCGGGGCAAAATACCAATAGGCGTTTTTTGCCCTCATTGGCTAGTTTAGCTACAATCTCGCTGGTGTAGGGTTGTACCCAGGGGTCGCTACCCAAGCGTGATTGAAAACAAATGGTATATTTTTCTTTCGGGATATTTAATTTTTGGGCGATGAGTTTCGCTGTGTGGTGCGATTGCGCCGAATAGCAAAACTTGTTGGTATCGTTAAGCGTTTCGCAGCAACCATCAACTTTAAGGCAGTAACTGTGGGTATGGTCTGATTTTATCAATTGCCGTTGCGGCAGGCCATGAAAGCTGAACAAGATGTGGTCATAACTTTCAGGATCATGTTTTTGCGCGTTATTGGCAAAGGTCTCAATCATCAGTTCATTATCATGGAATGAGTTAATGAAGGATATATTTGGCGATGTGGGCCATTTACCCACAATGTCCATTATTTTTTCATACACTGAGCCTGTACTTGCCGATGCATATTGCGGGAACATCGGGATTACCTGTATTTCCTGCACTAAAGCATCTTTCAGCCTTGTTAATGCTGACTCTATCGATGGGCTTTGATAACGCATGGCTAGTTCAACCATATATTTATCGCCTAAGCGATCCTGCAATAATTGTTGCTGTAGTTTGCTGTAATGCAAAAGTGGCGAGCCGGTTTTTTCATCCCAGATCTGCTGATAAAGTTTGGCTGATTTCGGTCCGCGGGTAGGGGCAATAAAGCCTTTAACCAATATTGTACGTAAAACAGGGTTTACATCAATTACCCTCGGGTCCATTAAAAATTCTCTGAGGTATTTGCGCACATCCGCGGTTGAAGGACTATCAGGCGTACCTAAATTAACCAGTAAAACTCCCTTTTTGCTCATAATGAAGCGCAAAAGTAAATATTTTGCCACTGAATTTTCAAATGCTTCATTTTATTACGAATAGATGATTAGAAAAGACCCCGGAATATCTCCCCGAAATTCATGACGTAAGCATTTAAGCAATCGATTGTGCGGTGTTTAGCAAAACCACACAAAGGCTATTATTTATATTTACACCTATTAGAACGTTATCCTTTCAGAACAAGAAGCTGATGTAAATAGTTAATTAATTTTATCCGCCAAGGGCCCAGACATCTATGTTTGGGCTTCTTTAATTTGATGGACCAGCCGGTTCCCTCCATAATTTCCACCACGGCGTCCCCGGTGAATCATGGTGCTCATAATGATAACCGAAAAAGTAACACGACAAAAATGCCAGCACATGGTTACGAAATTGACTGCATGCCTGGTGCTTGTTATCATGCTCACCTTTATGCGGCAGGTAAGTACCAAAATAAAATAACTGTACGGTGCTTAATAACGATGGCGCTACCCAAAACAGTAACAGGTTTGGCTGCGGGATCCAGATCTTCAGGATGTTGAATATTACTGCCATCAGCACAATTTGCCAGATGGATAAATAATTACGGATAAACCGTGTATACCATTGTATAAAATTACCTTCGTGATAGTCCGGGTCGGCAGCAGTATGAACGTGGTTATGATGCTGGTGATGCTTGGTATATAACTTCGGATACCAGAATGAAGCATAAAGCAATGTGGAGAGATATCCCACCAAATTATTAAGTGTTTTGTTTGATGAAACGGTGCCATGCATAGCATCATGCGCGGTGATGAACAACCCCGTATACAAATGCATCTGCACTAAAATAAACAGGTATAGCAAAGGATTTGCAAAATTCACCTGCCAGCGCATTAACAAAATGATTGAGGTTACCCAGCTACCTATAACCAATAGGGCAACTAATAAACCAATGTTTGATGGACGCTTTTGCATGTGATAATGGTAATGTACAAATTTAATACCATCATGTCATTGCGATCCGCTGGATAGCGGAGAAGCAACCTCGTCGCTTGCATATTGAACGCGACGAGGTTGCTTCGTCGTTCCTCCTCGCAATGACATAGAGAAAATATTATAATCTTTCCAGTTCCGCTTTTACTTCCTGCATTAGCCACATGGGGGTTGATGTGGCGCCTGCTATACCTACTTTATCACCGGGGGCGAATAATGCTTTATCAAGCTCGCTGGCTGATGATATAAAATAAGTGTTGGGATTATTTTTAAGGCATACCTCATACAACACCTTGCCGTTGGATGATTTCCGGCCCGATACAAATACGATCTTATCAAACTTCGCAACAAACTTTGGCAGGTCCTTATCCCGGTTTGATACCTGGCGACAGATCGTATCATTTGCTTTCAGATCATATCCGCGTGAGATCAGTTCATCCTTTACGCTGTAGAACTTCGCCATACTTTTAGTAGTCTGACTGTAAAGGGTGATGTTATGGGGTAGCTCCACATTATCCAGTTCGGCAATATCCTGGAAAACCAGTGCCTCGCCATTGGTTTGGCCTTCTAAACCAATTACCTCAGCATGGCCATGTTTGCCAAAGATCAATATTTTCTCGTTGGAGTCGTATGAATTTTTGATGCGGTTCTGCAGCTTTAACACTACAGGGCATGAGGCATCAATAAGGGTAATATTATTTTCTAAAGCGGTACGATAGGTATCAGGAGCCTCGCCATGCGCGCGGATGAGTACCTTTTCGTTTTTGAGATCTTTAAGCGCCTCATGTTCAATAATGCGCAGGCCTTTGGCTTTTAAGCGTTCCACCTCTTCATCATTATGCACTATATCGCCAAGGCAATACAGGTATCCATCCTCGGCCAGAATTTCTTCGGCCATATCAATAGCGTAAACCACTCCAAAGCAAAAGCCGGAATCCTGGTCTATGGTAACCTGTAGATTATACTCTCCCATTGTGCTGCAAATTTACGGTAAAAAATTAAACAAATACACCGTTGTAGAGATGCAATATTTTGTGTCTTGTACTTTAAAAAAGCGAAGGCCTGGGGCGATTCCTTCCCTGGGGAAGGGCAGGTAGGGGTAATCTGCGGCGAAACCCCTACCTGTCACCGCACAATCAGCCGCACCCCTCCCAAGGGAGGGAATTATATAATTATCAATCTCAAAACAGCAAAAAACACAACCTGTATCAGCAAAAACACCGGCGCTACCACGCTTTGCTTTTTAAAGTTGAATTTTTCAAATACAAACAGCATTAAAGCACTCAGCAAAAACCAGCCTGCATAATTACTTAGGGGGATGATATTATCAGTCCAATGCCAGTAATCCAATTTTATGGCAACGGGTTCTATCAGCAGATCCACTAAAACCAAAGTAAAAGCAGCAGTTATTACGCGGGCAAAAACACTCCTAATCCTCAATTGCTGCATCAAAACCCCCGCAGAATAAATCAGCAGGAACCAGTTCACGCCTATAATTAACGGGATATCATAAAACTGCAGGCCCAGGGTTGTGCCGTAGCCATAATTACCAAACAGCCAACTTTTGTGTACGCCGATCCACTCCGCGCCGTAACCTATTATAAATATCAGCAGGGCAAATAATAATATGCGATAATCTGAGGGCCTGTGACTGGCAATTATTACTATCAGCATTAACAATATATGCCAGGGTACTAGCTGTAAAAAAATGGGGCGAAGAGACGGCATAACTAAGCCGATGAGCCCCACCGTATGAAAAAGCACAATAATTATTATGAGCGTTAGCTGCGACTTTTTCGATGATTCGTATGGTTTTGGTTTCAAATTCTGCGGCCCTTCCATACCGTGGTTTTGGTGAGGTATTTTTGTATCGCTATAAAAGCTATCAGCATTAAATTGATCATTTGCACAGGGTGGAGCAACACATTGAGCCAGGCGTTCTGGCTTGCCGATAAGGAGATCATGATACGGGTAAGAATAATTAAACCCACCATAAATAACATCAGCTGAAAGTTCAATGTCATTAATATGATCATAGGCCCCCCAATAATTATTACCAGGTAAATAAGCAGCCACATAATGCTGTAATTAAATGCCGCCAAAAAATTTTTACTAAAGCCATTAACCGCGTCGGTATAACCTTTATACATTCGGCAGCTTATCATGCCATTTGCCAGCAAAGCCTCACCGTTATACCCTGCTGCTTTTACAAATTTCATGATCTCTACATCCTCAACTACTTTGTCCTTAGCCTGCTTATGCCATTCGTACTGCCGGTAAAGCGTTGCATCAAACAACATAAACTGCCCGCTTGCCGCCGCAACCGAACTGTTTTTAGTAAGATAAACCAGGCGCAATGGCAACAGGTTTAAAAGTATAAAGTGCATAAGCGGTACCACTATCTTCTCGCCTAATGTATCCATTTGCTGGTTGGTAAACAGGCTTAATAAGCCGAGATTATACAGATGCATGCGGTGCAGAGCACTATTGATCAAACCATTATATACCTGTTCATCGGCATCTAAAAACAAAAAGTAATCGCCATTGGCTTGTTTGGCCAATTGGTAGCAGGCATAGTTTTTTCCCAGCCAGTCGTGCGGTAATTTTTTACCTTTTATCACTTTAAAGCGCGGGTGTTCAGCCGCAAATTCCGAGCAAACCCGGTAGGTATCATCTGTTGAATCATCATCCAGTATGATCACTTCGTAATTACCGTAATCTTGTTTTTGTATGGATTGGAGCAGCGTTAAAATATTTCCCTCCTCGTTACGCACCGGTATTAATATAGACACGAGCTGGCCATACGGCTTTTTTATATGCGGCAGCTTAGGGTTTGACAAAAAGTTAAACAGCGACACCGTAAAGCGCAGTACCATAAAAAAGAGAGTAACAAATATGGCTATGATCACTGTTCTATATCTATTTCGGTTTGTAACTGTTTTGATCGATCGTAATACTGCTGATAGGCACTTTGCAATTCATTAATAGTTGTATCAGCAAAACTTTCATCAGCTGTTTTTAAATAAACGGTTGCTGTTGGCTTTTTGTGTTTAAAGTACTGCACAAAAGCAGCGGCAAATACTAATTGAAAACTGCCCTGAGCCTGCTTTATTATCCTCAATACTCCTTTTTCAAAAATTATATGATCTACAAAATTTGAATACAGTCTACCTTGCGGAAATATCACCACCATGTTTTGCGGATCATTCAGCAGATTTGCCGCATAATCCAGCGATAGCAGCATGTCCTTTGATTTTTTATTGATTGAAAAAGCGCCCGCATATTTAAAAAAAGCATTCCCCCTGGCAGTTTCTTCCAGTATCATAATGTACATCTTTTTCTTAAACAAACGGGTATTTACACAATATAAGATGAGGCTATCCCAAAAACTATAATGATTAACTATTAAAAGTATTGATCGGCTTTTATCAGTTTCAATCCTGTTAAACAGCAACTCATGAAAATGCCTGCCCACTATCCATTTCACATAATAGTGCATCGTCCAAAATATGACAGGGTTCTTTTTGGGGTAGATCATATTCCCTTACAGCTTTATATGCTCTACAATTGTTGCTGTAGCACCGGTATGCTCCTGCACATAGGCTGCCGCTTTTTGGCATATCGTTTTATAGCGTTCCCCATTCTCCAGCAAATAAGCCACGGTGCTTTTTAATTCGGCCTCGTCATTAATGCTGTATCCGGCCTGCAGGGTTACCAGGTCATTTGCCTCTTTAAACCTGCTGTAATTTGGCCCGAATATTACCGGCAGACCAAAAGCGGCTGCCTCGAGCGTATTGTGTATCCCCACACCAAAGCCGCCACCTATATAGGCCAGATCGCCATATTGATATAGCGACGACAGCATGCCTATATTATCAATTATGAGTGTTTGATAGTTGGTAAGCGGCAGATGATCCGTTGCCAGTTGCGAATATCTTATAGCTGAATTAAATGGCAATAGGCTGATAAGCTTAGTGATCTTTTCCTCGCTTATTTCGTGAGGGGCAAAAATAAATTTCCAATCAGCATAATCATTTACCAAAGCTGCTGTCAAAACCTCATCATCGGGCCATGTACTGCCGGCTATAAAAACCTTGCGCCCGTTTTTAAAATCGTTTACTGGCTGCAATTCTTTTGGCTGCTGTGCATTTGCCCAAACACGATCAAAACGAGTATCGCCACTGATAGAAACATTTTCAATTCCGAGATTTTTCAGCAGCTCCGTTGAGCGCTCATCCTGCACAAAAAACCAGGTTACAAAACTTAATATTTTGCGGTGCAGGCTACCATACCATTTAAAAAAAACCTGCTCAGGCCTGAAAATACCGGAGATAATATAAAGCGGTATCTCGCGCTTATTCAACTCGTTAAAGAAATGATACCAGTACTCATATTTGGTAAATATGGCTATAGCAGGCTGTATGGCATCAATAAAGTTCCGCGCATTGGCGGCAGTATCAAGGGGCAGATAATATACTGCATCGGCAAGCGGTGTATTCTTCCTGATCTCGTAGCCCGATGGTGAAAAAAAGGTGATGACTATCTTTTTATCCGGGTACTTTTCACGGTAATACTCCAGTACCGGCCGGCCCTGCTCAAATTCGCCAAGCGAAGCAAAGTGGAACCAAATGCTTTGCTCATACTTTTTATAGCTTATATTTCTTCTGCCGGAAACCCAAAGCTTTGCTTTCCCGTTAAAAAATGAAACCGTGAAAACAGCACAATAGTATAAACGTAAAGCGATATTATATATTAGCAGCATTAACTATGAATTATTATCTTCGTCGGGATAAAAGTAATAACAATAAATTACAATAAACACTTATGAAAATAGCTGTAGTGGGGACCGGGTACGTGGGCCTGGTAACAGGAACATGTTTAGCCGAGACCGGCAACCAGGTGATCTGTGTTGACATCAATGAACAGAAAGTAAAAATGATGCAGGCAGGCCAGTTACCAATATACGAGCCGGGCTTAGAAGTGCTTTTTAACAGGAATATTAATGAAAGCCGGCTACTGTTCACCACTAACCTGGCTGAGGCTATAGCAGAAGCAAAAATCATCTTCCTGGCGCTGCCAACGCCTCCGGGTGGTGATGGCTCAGCAGATTTGAGTTATGTTTTGGGCGCTGCTAAAGATATTGCCGGGTTGATAACCGATTATAAGGTTATCGTTACCAAGTCAACGGTGCCGGTGGGCACAGCCGATAAAGTAACCGCGGTATTAAAAGCCAACACTACAGTAGAATGCGCGGTGGTGTCAAATCCCGAGTTTTTACGCGAAGGTGTAGCGGTAGACGACTTTATGAAACCCGACCGCGTAGTAGTAGGTACTATGGATGAACGCGCCCGCAAGTTAATGGGCGAACTGTACGGCCCATATGTGCGCCAGGGCAACCCTATTATTTTTATGGATGAACGCTCTTCGGAGCTTACAAAATATGCGGCAAACTCTTTCCTTGCTACCAAAATCTCGTTTATGAATGAGGTAGCTAACCTGTGCGAACTGGTAGGCGCTGATGTGGACATGGTAAGAAGAGGTATTGGTTCTGACGATCGTATCGGTAAACGCTTCCTGTTCTCAGGTATTGGTTATGGCGGCAGCTGTTTCCCTAAGGATGTGCAGGCGCTGGAGAAATCAGCAGCCGAGAACAAATACGATTTTAAGATACTGAACGCGGTGATGGATGTAAACCAGATCCAGAAAAAGGTTTTGGTTGAGAAAATGCGCGGCTATTATAAAGATGGATTAAAAGGTAAAAAGTTCGCGTTATGGGGACTGGCCTTTAAACCAGATACCGACGACATTCGCGAAGCACCTGCTTTATATATTATTGAGGAGCTATTGAAAGATGGCGCTACTGTTGTAGCTTTCGATCCCGAAGGTATGCCAAACGTAAAGAAACTGTTAGGCGATAAGATCACTTACGCAGAAAACCGCTATGATGCGCTTAACGGTGCCGACGCGTTGTTGATAATAACCGAATGGCCGGTATTCCGCACACCTGATTTTGATTTTATGAAAGAAAAATTGAAAGCACCTGTTATTTTTGACGGCCGTAACCTGTATGATCTGGAAAGAATGAAAGAATATGGTTTCTATTATAACAGTATAGGCAGAAAAGTAATCGGATAATGGCAACAAGAAAAACAGTATTGATAACCGGTGCTGCCGGTTTCCTGGGTTCGCATCTGTGCGACAGGTTTATTAAGGAAGATTACAAGGTAATCGGCATGGATAACCTGATCACCGGTGACTTGCGGAACATAGAACACCTATTTAAACTGGAGAACTTCGAATTTTATAACCACGATGTTTCCAAATTTGTATACGTACCGGGTGAGCTCGATTATATCCTGCACTTTGCGTCACCCGCAAGCCCGATAGATTATCTAAAGATCCCGATCCAAACCTTAAAGGTAGGTTCATTGGGTACACACAACCTGCTTGGTTTGGCACGTGCCAAAAAAGCAAGGATGCTGATCGCCTCTACATCAGAGGTATACGGTGACCCAAATGTGAATCCGCAGCCCGAAGAATACTGGGGTAACGTAAACCCCGTAGGGCCACGTGGCGTATATGACGAAGCTAAACGTTTTCAGGAAGCCATTACAATGGCTTACCATACTTTCCATGGTTTAGAAACCAGGATAGTAAGAATATTTAACACTTATGGCCCTCGCATGCGGCTGAATGATGGCCGCGTATTGCCCGCTTTTATTGGCCAGGCACTAAGAGGTGAACCATTGACTATTTTTGGCGACGGATCACAAACACGCTCGTTTTGCTACGTAGATGACTTGGTTGAAGGCATATACAGATTGCTGCACAGCGATTATGCACAACCCGTAAATATCGGCAACCCGGATGAGATTACGATAAGGCAGTTTGGCGAGGAGATCATTAAGCTAACAGGTACCGACCAAAAGCTGATCAGCTTGCCATTACCTACAGATGATCCTAAACAAAGGCGCCCGGATATTACCAAGGCTAAAGCCCTGCTGGGTTGGGAACCCAAAGTATCCCGCAGCGAAGGCCTGAAGATCACTTATGAATATTTCAAATCCCTTCCTGAAAAGGAAATTTTACATAAAGATTTCACCTATTATAACAAATAAGCTATGGCTAAAATATTAGTGACCGGTGGTTTAGGTTTTATTGGTTCGCACACAGTTGTTGAACTTGTAAACGCAGGATATGAACCGGTAATTATTGATAATTTATCAAATTCCTCTCCCAAAATATTAGATCAGCTTACAAAGATCATCGGCTTTAAGCCCATTTTTCATAAAATTGATCTTTGCGATGAGCATGCGGTAAAAAAGCTGGCTGAAACTGAGCCCGATGTTGAGGGCATTATCCACTTTGCCGCTTTTAAAGCAGTAGGTGAATCAGTGCACTTACCATTAAAATATTACCGCAACAACTTTTACTCTATGCTTAACCTGCTGGATGCTTATGCCGGCAAACCAATAAATTTTGTGTTTTCATCAAGCTGTACGGTATACGGGCAGCCTGATGTGTTGCCGGTAACCGAAGATGCACCTGTAAAAGCGGCACAATCTCCATATGGCAATACCAAGCAAATAGCTGAAGAAATGCTGAAAGATATGATTGCGGCCGGCAGCGACTACAAAGTGGTATCATTAAGGTATTTTAACCCGGTAGGTGCGCATGATTCAGCATTAATTGGTGAGTTACCTATTGGAGTGCCACAAAATTTAGTACCTTTCATCACCCAAACAGCTATTGGCAAACGCGAAAAATTAACCGTATTTGGCAATGACTACGATACCCCTGATGGTAGTTGCGTGCGTGATTATATCCACGTGGTTGATTTGGCTAAGGCTCATGTTGCCGCGCTTAAATTAATGGAAAAACCAGAATTTACCGGTTATGATGTTTTCAATATCGGAACAGGCGATGGCAGTACAGTATTACAGGTTATTAACACTTTTGAACGCGTTACAGGTGTTAAATTAAGACACGAAATAGGCCCAAGACGTGAGGGGGATGTAGAGAAAGTATGGGGGGATGTAACCAAATCGACAAATAAGCTGCACTGGAAAACAGAACTTAATATTGACGACATGATGGCATCAGCCTGGGAATGGGAGAAATATTTAGCCGAAAACCCTTTAGGCTAATATTTGTTACAGAGCAGATTAAAGGATAATAATGTTTGGTTTATTTAAGAAGAAAAAGAAGTTAAAGAAGCATATAACGTTCAATTATGAATCGATCATGGTTGATATGCATTCACATGTTTTGCCTGGAATTGATGATGGCGCGCAAACTCCTGAAGAATCGATCGTACTGATCAAAAAAATGATGGAGCTGGGTATCAGCAAAATTATTGCTACGCCGCACATAATGGCCGACTTCTATAAGAACACGCCTAAAACCATCGGCGATGCACTTGAAACACTTAAAGCCGAGCTGAAAAAAGAAAATATCGTTATTGATATTGAAACAGCTGCCGAACATTATTTTGATGAGTCGTTTGAAGCCAGTATAAATAACGGCAGCTTAATGACCATGGGCGATAACTATGTGCTTTTTGAGTTCTCATTCATTAGCCTGCCGCCTAATTACATTCCTGTAATACAAAAGATGAGAGACCTTGGCTATAAACCCATTTTGGCACATCCCGAAAGGTATTCATACATGAACCTTGAACAGTACAAAATGCTGCACGACTGGGGCTGCAACTTCCAATTGAATACCATATCGTTAACAGGCTATTATGGCAAGGATATTAAAGCTGCTGCTGAAATGCTGATTGACAATGAGTTGATAGATTTTATATCGAGCGATATGCACCACCCAAGGCATGCTGCCGCGTTCACCGATGCACTGCGCACCAGCTATATTGAGAAACTGCTTTTCAATTATCCGCTTAAAAATATAATGCTAAAATAGAGAGAATCAAGAGTTAAGAGTCAGGAATCAAGACCTTTTTAAAAGTCTTTCTTGACTCTTGAATCTGGCTATTCGTATCTCAATGCCTCAACAGGATCGAGCTTTGAGGCTTTTTTAGCGGGATAGAAGCCCGATAAAAGGCCAATTACAGTACAAACTATCAGTGCCACCACTATCCACAACCAGGGAATAACAAAGCTGCCTTTGGTTAACAGCACAATAAGGTTGCCTATCAGTATCCCAAAAAAGACACCCAAAATACCTCCTATAAGGCATATTACAATGGCCTCAATTAAAAATTGCTTGCGTATAATGGCCGGGGTGGCGCCAATAGCTTTTCTTACGCCTATTTCGCGTGTGCGTTCAGTCACCGAAACCAGCATAATATTCATTAAGCCGATAGATGCGCCAATAAGAGTTATAAAGGCTATAGCCATACCGCCTATGGTCATGCCTTGTATTTGCCCCGATAATTGTTTCTCGATGGAATCGCTGCGGTTAATGTTAAAATTATTATCATTTGATACCCGTAGGTCACGTACATTTCTGAATAATGATGTAGCCTCATCAATAGTGGCATTTACCGCCGTTGGGCTGTTTGCCATAATTGATATGGTAAATGATGGGTTCGAAACCGTATCAATTTGCTTGGCACGCAGCACAGGTATAATGCAGTTTCTATCGCCGGGGCCTATATTTGATGAACCTTTTGTAGCGAATACGCCAATTATCCTGAAACGGTTATTACCTATAAAAATAGATTGGTTAACCGGGTCGACTGTTTTAAAGAAACGTTTTTTTATCTCATCACCAACAATAACCACACTTTGGGCCTGGTCGAGCTCCGCGCTGGAGAAGTTACGGCCCGATGCCAGCTTATAACCGCTAGTCATCAAATAATTTTCATTGGTCCCTGTATATGAAATGTTTGGATTGCTTTTTTTGTTACCATATTTTACAACCGCCGTACCCGACAGGTCGAGATTAACCGAAACCAGTGCGGGTAGCTTAAAAGTCTCCTTAAAACGGGTAGCCTGCTCATAGGTTATAGGCGGGAAAATTTTCCGGTGTCCGCCATTACCAAAACCAAGATCAGAGCCCTGGTTCTCAATAGTAAATGAATTGGCGCCCAGGCCCGCAAATGCCTCGGTAGTTTGTTGTTTAATGCCCTCTATCGCCGTTAAAATACCCACCAGCGCCATAATACCAATGGCAATAATTAAAGCCGTAAGCGCTGTACGCAGCCTGTTACCCTTTATAGAGTTTAATGCTATGGCGATATTTTCTTTGTAAGTGGTTTTTACCGGCATGTAATCAATTTAAAAAACTTGCTGCTATGACTGTGTAAGGTAGCTGTTTGTTACAGTGAAGTTAGTGTTTATTTGTGGGATAATATCACATCTCGTCATTGCGAGGAACGAAGCAATCCCCGACTGTACAGGGCGACCGAGCAAACCCCTCTGTACAGTCGGGGATTGCCGCGTCGTTTCACTCCTCGCAATGACGCTTTTTTATTTGCACATTTGCATATTCGCACATCTGCACATCCGAAATCCTACCTCAAAATCTCCTTAATATCATCAGCAGTAAGCGATTTTATAAAGCTTTCTTCGGTGGTGATCAACGCGCGCGACAGGCTTAGTTTACGTTGCTGCAAGGCCAGTATCTTTTCTTCAACAGAATCTTTGGTGATGAATTTATAGATGAACACATTTTTAGTTTGGCCTATGCGGTGTGTACGGTCGATAGCCTGTTGTTCAACGGCAGGATTCCACCAAGGGTCGAGGATAAATACATAGTCGGCTTCGGTAAGGTTCAGGCCTACGCCACCCGCTTTTATGGATATTAAGAACACCCTTGTTTTCTCATCTTCCTGAAAATGCTTTACAATATCGCCACGGTTCTGCGTGCTGCCATCCAGGTAAGCATACGGGATCTTTTCCTTATCAAAATGCTCCCTGTAAATAGTCAGCTGTTTTACAAACTGCGAAAATATGAGCACTTTATGCCCGCCATCAAGCACGTTAGCCAGCGTATGTACCACGTTCTCAAATTTGCCTGAGTCGCCCTCATACTCGCTATCAATCATAGATGGATGGTTAGCGATCTGCCTTAATTTTATCAGGCCTTGAAGCACCTGTATCTGGGTTTTGGCATAGGTGCCGTCTTCCAGGCTCTTCAGCAGCTCGTTACGGTATTCCGATTTTACCTTTTCATAAACCGATGATTGCTCCTCGCTCATTTTACAATAGAACAAGGTTTCGGTTTTTGGAGGAAGCTCGGTGGCTACCTGCTCCTTGGTACGGCGCAGTACAAATGGTTTTATTAATGCTTGTAATTTGCGGGCCTTGTCTTCGTCTTTTTTCTTTTCAATAGGCGTTACAAACTCATTCTGAAAATACTGCTGTGTACCCAACAAGCCCGGGTTAATGAACGACATCTGCGTCCACAAATCATTAACCGAGTTTTCAACCGGGGTACCGCTGAGTATCAGTTTAAAACGCGACTTAAGCTGCCTTACACACTGGTATGATTTCGACGATGGGTTTTTAATATTCTGGCTTTCATCCAAAATTACATAATCAAAAAAGAAGGAGGTAAGCAGATCAATATCTATCCGGCTGATACCATAGGTAGTGATGATCACATCATAATTACTGAATACTTCCGGCGATTTATAGCGCATGGTACCGGTATGCACCATCAGCCTTAGCTTAGGAGTGAACTTTTTAGCTTCGTTCAACCAGTTATAAATGAGTGAGGTTGGCATAATGATAAGCGAAGTGCTTTTACTATCACCAGCCTCGGTATCTTCCTTATGCTTTTGCAGCAATGCCAGCGTTTGTATGGTTTTACCAAGTCCCATATCATCGGCCAGGCAACCGCCAAAATGATAGTTCTTTAAAAAGTGGAACCAGTTATAGCCTGCCTTTTGGTATGGCCTTAAATTACCTTTAAAATTTTGCGGCAGGGCAATTTCTTCCAACGCTTCAAAATCGGTTAGCTTTTGCAGCTTGCGGGTCATGGTTACATCGGCCAGTTCACTTTCGGCAAGGTCGCTTACCAGGCCAATATGGTGCCTGCGGAGTTTAATATCATCGCCGCCTTCGCTAAAATGCAGCAGGTTGCCATATTGCGAGAACCATTTTTCAGGAATCACCGCTATCTCGCCCGATGGCAGCGTAAATTCCTTTTTATGGTTAAGGATATGATTTTTTAGCTGGATGAACGGTATCCGGTACGGACCAAAATACACCACAGCATAAATATCAAACCAATCGTTGTTCTCTTTAACTTCCAGATCGATCCGGGTTGAGCCGAATACATAGCGCTTCTGGCCCTCCGGCTGTTCAATTACAAAACCAAGCTCCGCAAGCGCATCATGATGAAAGTTCAGCCATTCAAATACCGAGAATGAGTGATCGGCATCTTCATCACTTACCGCTACCTCCAAATTTTGGAATAATGTAGATACTGTTTTTAAACCGAGCTTTTCCAGCTCGTAAAGCTTATTCTTCTCCCAACCTAAAGAGCGTTTTATGCGGTGGAAAACAGGCACATCGCCGTTCAGATCCATACGTACCGAAACATGCCGGCCATCGCCATAAGGAAAAATATATCCTGAATATTTAAAGTTAAGCTGTAGTTGTGATGTGCCACCCTCAATGTATATGGGCTTTAAAATTGGCGTAGCTTCATATTTTTCAGTATTGATAACAAAGCCTTCGGCATATACGCTGTGCTTTTCTATCAGCGGCACAACAAATTTCTCGAAATATGATTTCTCTGACGACCGTGGGATGGCTATATAGCGTTTGTTAAGAAAAGGTAATAGTTTTTTGCCCTCTATCTCCTTATCAAAGTAATACAGCGTGTCCTCAAGCAGCATCCATGCGGGATGATTGCAAATGATCTCCGCCCCCTTAAATATGAACTCAATGCGCATGCCCTGGTATTTGATGGTCGGGAAATACCTGATCTCCACATCATCGCGCCTGAAATGGAACAGTACCGATGCAGGCTCTTCGGCTATATGCAATTTACGCTCGGCAGGGTAGCCCTCCTTACTCATCAGGTAGATCTCTTTATTACCCAGCATGCCCAAAGCTTCGGCCATGCGTTTTTCCATTTTTGGCCTTATGGCATCAAATAGCTGCTCGTTAAATATCTTGGTAAAAAACTCAAACGGACGTATTGGCTTTTTATAGAATTTTTTGATCAGATTCCCCTGCTCTATTTCTTCCAGTATTTTAACGAGCTTCAGATCTGTTTCATCAATACAATGAGCAAACTCTTTGGCGGTATTGGAAAATAAGCGTTGGTGAGTGAGCGAAAATTCGCCATTAGGATTAAGCTGAACTATGTGCGGCTCAATAACAAACGACAGGTATTCATGCTTGGCAATAGCATAAATTATCTGGCAAGGTTTTGTACTGTCGACTCGTAGCATCCTATTTGGTAAAAAATTTATAGAAGCTACATCAACAAAAAATTCAAACGTAATGAGAATTTGCAGTAATTAAAAATGTTTAGTGTTAAATAATTGTAAACAATGAACCAGGGTTTATGGGATTGGATGGATTTACAGGATTTATACAACCGCGCGTCATTGCGAGGCAAGAAACAATCCCCAACTGTACAGAGCGAATTTGTAGATTTGAATGTCTATTGAGTCGCATGGTATCGCTCATAGCCGCTAAGGCCTATTTCTTTTGTCTTGATACAAAAGAAACAAAAAATCAAGACAAAAAGATCCTTCCGCCCACAGGCAAAACACCCAGACCCGCGCTTTTTGTCAGGCCTTTACCCGCTTTTCATTATGGTTCAATTAATGCCCTCATCTTTGGCGAGGGTTGGGTGAACTAGGGTTCTTCCTTCCCCGTCAGTAGAACAGCTTCGGGCGAAATCAGGCAAAACAATGGTGGCCTGGTGTGTGGCAGGGTATAGGAAATTTTTGCAGCGCATGGGGTGGTGAGCGCATTATGGCCGCAAATATTTCCAGCCCAGGTTTTGCCTGGTTTGCAGGGAATGGCCTTGTGCGGCAAAGAAGCCTAATCTACTGACTTGATTTTTTTGGTTACTTTTTGTATCAAGACAAAAAGTGACTTCTTAGCGAAAAGCGATACCATGTGATAAGTAACAACCTTGCATATCCGCTCTGTACAGTCGGGGATTGTTTCTTGCCTCGCAATGACGCGCGGAGGAACAGAGATACGCGAAAGAGAAGAACGATCAGTCCTTCAACACAACATCCCCTTCAAACACTTTTTCAGCAGGACCTTCTAAAAAAATATCAGTAAATGTGTTACCGTCATAATTAAAACGGATGGTGAGATCACCACCCAATACTTTTATGGGAGTAGTTATCTGCCCAGTGATGTTATTATGTTTTGCCATAGCTAATGCAACCGCTGTAACACCAGTGCCGCAGGCAAAGGTTTCATCCTCTACACCACGTTCAAAGGTGCGTACAAAGTAGCCGTTGTCGGTTGGTTCAACAAAGTTGATGTTGATGCCCTCGGCACGGTAAGTATCGTTATTGCGGATGGCGTAGCCTTCTTTATAAACATTTTTATCTTTAAGCCCTTCTGTTAAAGTTACATAATGCGGCGAGCCGGTATTTAATACATAGGCATCATCATCGCTGGTAATGCTGTTAACATCAGTCATTTGCAGGCTTACCCAGTTGCCTTCTGCTGAAATTTTGGCATAATGCGGACCATCAACCGCCAAAAATTCTGTTTCGTCGTCTATAATACCCAGGAACTTCGCGAAAGCTACAATACAGCGACCGCCATTGCCGCACATGCTGCTCGGTTTGCCATCGGCATTGTAATAAACCATCTCAAAGTCGTATCCATCAACATTTTGCAGGAACATGGCACCATCGCCACCGATACCAAAACGGCGATCGCATAAATGCTGTATCAGCCTGGAATTATGATGATTAACAACGTTTTCACGGTTATCAACCATTATAAAATCATTTCCTGCACCCTGGTATTTATAAAACTGTAATTTCACTTAGTTTTTCTGTTGTTATAATTTCTTACAATATTAAAGTAACCGCTTAAAACATCGGTTAGGATAAAGTAAATTTATTTTAACAAATTTTAACAAATTTCCCAATAACATACCATTGCTTCTGCCGTCTATATGGTATTATATTTGAATTACTTAAAAAAATATATTTAAAAAGAAAAGTGAGTAATATATGAAAAAGTTTGGTTTAACATTGTTAGCAGCCTTTATCGGCGGGGGCATAGCCTTGGGTACTTATAAAGTATTTGAGAACAAATACACCGATAACATGACTTTCCAGGAAAAACAGAAGGTTTATTTTGCAAGTAACCCATCGGCTCCTATCACCTCATCAGCCGGCGAGGTTGATTTTACACAAGCAGCAGCGGCAGTAACCCCGGCGGTGGTTTATATCCGTGTTACTTATTCTAACACATCAAGCAACAGCGATCAGGACCAGTTACAACAATTGTTTGGCAACATGTTTGGCCAGCGTGCACAGCCCCAGGGTGTGCAAATGGCATCAGGCTCAGGTGTAATTATTTCGCCCGATGGTTACATTGTCACCAACAACCATGTGGTTGAGAAGGCCGATAAGATCACTGTAAATACTAATGATCACCGTACCTTCCAGGCAAAAGTTATCGGCACCGACCCTAATACCGACCTGGCACTTATAAAAGTTGATGCCAGCAACCTGCCTATTGTAAAATTTGGTAACTCTGATGATGCAAAAGTTGGCGAATGGGTTTTAGCGGTAGGTAACCCTTTTAACTTAACATCAACCGTTACGGCGGGTATTGTTAGCGCCAAGGGCCGAAACATAGGTATCATCGGCAATGAAGACAATCAGGATAATAACCCATTTGGGCGCAGCGGTAATCAGGGCCAACCAAGGGCTGCCAATAAAGCCATTGAATCGTTCATACAAACAGATGCGGCTATCAACCCTGGCAACAGCGGTGGCGCCCTGGTAAATACGAAAGGCGAGCTTATAGGCATTAACGCGGCTATCGCATCACATACTGGCTCATACGAAGGGTATGGCTTTGCTATCCCTATTAATTTAGCTAAAAAGGTATTGAATGATATTGAAAAATATGGCGCGGTTAAACGTGGTTTTGTAGGCGTAAGCTTTACCCAGCTTGATCCGGATGTTGCGCAGACATTGCATATTGATAACACAACTGGCCTGTATGTAAAAGACCTTGTGCATGGCGGCGGTGCCGAAGCAGCAGGTATAAAAGCAGGCGACGTTATTACAAAGGTTGATGGCAGCCCGATCTATGAATCATCAGACCTGCAGGAGCGTGTAGGCGAATTACAGCCCGGCGATAAAGTCCACTTAACTGTATTGCGCGATGGTACTGAGAAAGAATTTACAGTAACACTTAAGGCCGATGCCCCTCCTGCCGTTCGCACAGCTGCTGCTCCGTCAAAGTCGGCAGCGGAGTTGTTCAATAAGCTGGGGGCAAGCTTTATGCCTTTGGATAACAGCCAAAAAGCTAAGTTCCATGTAAAATCAGGTGTAATAGTTACCCAGGTTCGTCCGGGTCGCTTATTTGATGATACCGAGATACCGGTTGGCTCGGTAATTACCAGCATCAACAAAAGCCCTATTGGCAGTGTTGCCGATATGGATAACGCAATCACCAATACCAGAAATGGGTTACTGGTTATATCCGGTGTTTACCCTGATGGTACCAGCTTTAGTAATACCTTCCAGGTACAATAAACATTATTTAACCCTAATTGATTAATAATTGAAGAACCTGGCCCAACAGCCGGGTTTTTCTTTGTAACTTAAATGTTAAAATAGTTAAAAAGTTGATTTTTATGCTTTTAAAACTGCACATTTGTTAGGCAATTAACTATAAATACCAATTAATTTGTGTGCCGCGCAAACTTTGTAAATAATTACAGGAAATTTTAAAATTCCGGTTAAACCTTTACAGCTGTTATTCGTCTAATTACAATTAAAGCGGTTTATACTTTATAAATAAAAACACTGTTTTATATCATATTATGAAAAGGTTATATAAATATGCATCCGGATTATTTTTAACCGGATTACTTTCCGTAGCAGTTATTTCAACTGCCAGTGCTCAGCACGGCGGCGGTGGCGGCGGCTTTCATGGTGGAGGCGGCGGCGGTAGTGTTCATTCCTATAGTGGTGGTTTTAGCAACAGCGGCGCTCACGCCTATAGTGGTGCTCGTAGCAATAATGCAGCTGTAGTTGCCCACCGTGCTTATGGTGGCGCTTACGGCTACAATCGTGGCGGTTATTACAGATCTGGCTATGGTTATTATGGCTACCCGCACCTGGGCTTTTATTTAGGCGTATTGCCTTTTGGCTATTACCCTTTTTATTGGGGTTCTGACCTGTATTATTATTATGGCGGTGTATTCTACAGCCCATATGATGGCGGCGGATACCAGGTTACTACACCTCCGATAGGAGCTGCGGTACCAAGCCTGCCTGATGGTGCAAAATCAATAATGATTGATGGCCAGCAATTTTATGAACTGAACGGTGTATATTTTAAGACAGTGGTAAACGACCAGGGTAAAAAAGTATTTGTAGTTGCCGGCAGGGATGGTGTTTTAAATACTGCTGACAGCACCGTTAGCCCCGACCAAACTGCTGCACCGCAAGTTGGTGATATAGTAAATGAGTTGCCTGATAACTGTCGTAAGGTATCATTAAACGGCAAAAAATATTATGTATCTCCCAATGGTATTTATTACCAGCCATATGTTGATGGTAATGGCAACACCGGCTACCGTATAGCAAGTGTGCCTGATAATAATGATAACGATAACGACCAGGAGAACTAATCTCCCGGCGTAATAAAAAGAATAAATAAAAGCCGCATATACGGGTTAAATTATTAACCCGTATATGCGGCTTTTTTAATAAGAAAAACTTTCCCGTTGATTTATTGAAGATAAAGCAATAGTTAATTTTACATGAAATGACTAATATTCTTAAATAACTGTTTATCTTTAAATTATGTATTAATAAAATATTAATATATAAGCATTATCACAGTTGAAATGTAAAACCTTAAAACTATTTTTTTTTAAAAAAATCATAATTTTAACAGCTACACATATACCCCTAATTATATATAACCTATGAAACTTTTATAATAACATGCTAAAAAAATAACATTAAAAGAAAAAACTGCGTAACATGTCAGTTAGTATTCAGAGTAACAGTATACAAAAACAGGAAGACCCCTATCCGGAACTAATGGCGTTCTTTAGCGCTATCGACGAAGTTTTTTTCTCTACTGATTTTATTGATTCAAGAGTTATACGGATATCCGATTCCTGTGAAAAACTATTTGGCTATAAGGCCGATGATTTTTTGGATGATCTGCAGCTATGGCTACGATTGGTACATCCCGAGGACAGGCATATTGTTGCCAATCAAAACGACCTGTTGCAAAAAGGTGAAATTGTAAATAGCCAGTATCGAATAATCCACAAAGATAATACGATCAGATGGGTTGAAA
Organism: Mucilaginibacter mallensis; assembly: GCF_900105165.1. NCBI lineage: Bacteria > Pseudomonadati > Bacteroidota > Sphingobacteriia > Sphingobacteriales > Sphingobacteriaceae > Mucilaginibacter > Mucilaginibacter mallensis. The sequence continues at coordinate 58,426 of NZ_LT629740.1, read as the reverse complement.
AAAAGCTCTCACCCATATTAGATGAAGCAGGTAATTTAATAAGTTTTAATGGTGTTATAAGAGATATAACCGCGCGGAAAGAAGAAGATGAGAATCACAGAAAAAGCGAAGCTATGTACCGGCGCATTGTTGAAACTGCGCAGGAAGGTATATGGACCATTGATGAAAACGAAAAAACAAATTTCGTTAATAAGAAAATAGCTGAGATACTTGGCTACACACAGCAAGAAATGCTAGGTAAAGGCCTTTATGATTTTATGGATGAGGAAGGCAAAGCCTATGCTATTGCCTGCATGGAAAGAAGGCGTGCCGGTGCAAAGGAAAAACTGGACATAAGATACGTTACAAAAGCCGGGAATAACGTATGGACAAACATATCCGCCAACCCTATTTTTGATGAAGCCGGTAATTATAAGGGCGCGCTTGCCATGGTAACAGATATAACCGACCGGAAAGCTGATGAAGAGGCCCTTAAAAAATCGGAAGCAAACCTTCGTACTATTTTTGATAATACCGATACAGCATATATTTTAATTGACACCAAATTAAGGATCGTTTCCTTTAACATGCTGGCCCAAAAATATTCCGAACAAAACAACGATATCCCGCTTGAAATTAATAAGCCCATAAAAAAATATTTCCGCCCGGGCCGATGGCCAGCCATCCAACAATATATTGATAAAGTTGCCAAGGGAGAGGCCATTAGCTATGAATTGAACCTCCCCGAAAAAAATGGAAATGCAAAGTGGTATCAAGTACGCTGGGTGAGTGTAAAAAACACTGAGGGGAAAAACTGGGGCTTTATTTTAGCCAATAAAGATATTACTGAGGCAAAGAATGCCACTCTTGAACGCGAAAGAATAATTGCAGACCTTATACAGCATAATAATGACCTTAAACAATTTACCTATATAGTATCGCATAACTTGCGTGCACCGGTTGCCAATATTATTGGTCTTACGGATATATTGGTAGAGGATGACCTTGAAGCTGATGTAAGACAGGAAATCACAAACAGGGTTTCTATATCCGTAAAAAATATCGATGTTGTGATAAAGGACCTGAATCATATTTTACAGGCCAGGGCAATTAACGAGAAAAAAGAAACCGTGTATTTTGCAAAGCTTGTAAAAAGCATTAAAACAAGCATTTATACGGCTGATCAGAACGAAGAAATACAGTTTAATTGTGCATTTAATGAGGTTGAATCGATCTTTACCATCCGCAGTTATGCTTATAGCATTTTTTATAACCTTGTATCAAACAGCATAAAATATTGCCGTCAGGGAGTGCCGCCGCTTATCAATATCAGCAGCCATAAATTAGCTAATAAGATTGAGTTGCGTTTTAAAGATAATGGCAAAGGTATTGATCTTAAAAAGAACGGCAACCAGGTATTTGGTTTGTATAAACGCTTTGATACCTCTACCGAAGGCAAGGGCATGGGGCTGTTTATGGTAAAAACTCAGGTTGAAGCACTCGGCGGCACCATTGAAATAAAAAGTAAAGTAGGCGAAGGCACTGAATTTATCATACAATTCAGCTTGTAATCGATATGGCTACTGCATAATCAATCGTTTTTTATTTGTGCTGTGTATTATTTTTTGGTTTTTGTACTAAAAACAAACCAGTGTGTTTTTTTGTGTTTTTTAATAGCTGCAATATCTCCGGGCCTATTTTCCCAGATATTAAAAAAATGTTTTTAAAGTAATAAATATTATATAATAAGGCTTAATAATATCAGTAATATTTGAATAAGTTTGTTTGGCATTTGCTTTGTAAAATATTTGTAACAAATAAAATCCATATTTAATAAGATGAAAGTATTAAGAAACAGGATAGCTGTATTAAGCATAGCTATTGCGATGCTCGGTATTTTAGGTACAGGCTGCGACTCATTCACCAAAACACAAAAAGGCGCAGCCATAGGCGTAGGTGCCGGTGGCACTGTAGGCGCTTTAATTGGTCACGCTGCGGGTAATACTGCACTAGGCGCTATTATAGGCGGCGCGGTAGGTGGCACTGCTGGTGCATTCATCGGTAAAAAAATGGATAAACAGGCTGCCGAGATCAAGCAAACAGTACCAGGCGCTACCGTAACACGCCAGGGCGAAGGCATATTGGTAAAATTTGATTCAGGTATATTGTTTGATATTGACAAGGCCGATGTAAAACCTAGTGCATTAACCAACCTGCAAAACCTGGCCACATCAATGCAGCATAACCCCGAAACAAACATTTCAGTTATAGGTCATACCGACAGCACCGGTACCGCCGAACATAATATGGATCTTTCCATCCGCAGGGCCCAGTCAGTAAAAGCAATTATTGTTGCCGATGGCGTAAACGGATCACGCTTAACAACTGTAGGCAAAGGTGAAACTGAACCTATAGCAAGCAACAGCACAGCTGATGGCCGCGCGCAAAACCGCCGTGTTGAAATAGTTATTGTAGCCAATGACCAAATGAAGAACCAGGCTCAAAGCGGTCAATAAAAAATAAAGACAAGAGATAAGGAAGCCCTTGCTATTTGATAGCAAGGGCTTTGTTTTTTGAATATAGCTCTTTCCAAAAGCGTCATTGCGAGGTACGAAGCAATGACACGTTGATATTAAAGGTCAAATTTCTTAACCGTTTCAGTTATATGTGCCAAATGGTGCTTACCATGCCATGAGTAGGTTCCCAAAAATTTCTTAAGCGGAATGGTTTCACCTGATTCCGGGTGAATAAAACTACGGTTCCATTCATCCTCGGTAAAACTCTCCAATATGGCAGCCCAGTGGCTATGAATACCCTCCAGTAGCCGTAATGATGATTCAACAGGCAGGCGATAATCCGGCAATAATGCCCAATGCGCTTCTTCATAGGGCTTTATTGTTGGTTTATCTTCTGTTAGCGCAAGCTTAAGGCGCATAAGCGCGTTCATATGGCTATCGGCAACATGGTGCACAACCTGGCGCAGTGTCCAGCCGCCGGTACGGTATGGCGTATCCAGTTGTTTTTCATTTAAGCTGATAACAGCCTGGCGCAGCAGGCCGGGCAGCACCTTAATATCGTTTATCCAACGCCTGAAGTCATCGGTAGTATAAGATGCCGGCGGACTGAATTTCCCCACAGGGTATTTCATTTGTTCATCTGTCATATGATCATAAAAAAAATTAAATTAGGGATTATTTTAATGTTCAGCAAGCATTAAAGTATTTTAGCGTTTGTATCCCTACATAAATGATAAAAAAAATAGCCGTTTTATTACTCGTTTTTAATTGCAGCATCAGCTACGCGCAAAGCATTAAAACCGATGTACTGGTAATAGGCGGCGGCCTAAGCGGCGTTGCAGCGGCTATACAAAGTGCCAGGAGCAAGGTGAAAACGGTACTGATTGAACGTGATTCAATATTATGTAATAATCTATCAGGAAAAGCGATGGAGTATGTGTTAGCCGATCGTAACTCACCATCGGGTATATGGGATGAATTCCGCAAACATGTTGTTGATCGTTACCACAAAACACCGGGATATGATACTATTTATAATGACCCCTTAAAGCTGGAGCCCAGTATAGGTGCAGCAATATTAGCCAACATTGCTGATACTGTTAAGAATCTCAGCATCGAATTAAATACATCCTTCACAAATATTGTAAAAGACGGCGACCGTTGGCAAGTGACTGTCACTCAAAATGGTAAAATCAAGACCATAAAAGCAAGGATTTTAATTGATGCCACTGAAAAGGGCAGTGTAATAGCAAAAGCCGGAGCTACTTATGTTAGTAATGATGAATGGAAAATTAATGATGGTACAAATGCATACCGTACCTCAATAGCTATGGGAAGCTTTAGACCTTACCGACCTTTAGATACCTCACAATATAAATTCACTTATATACCATCACCCGAATACTGTATACCTATCAGGGATTTTTTAGCGAAGGGTGTAGATAATTTATTGGTAGCAGGCAAACAATGGCGCCAACCAACCAATCCCTTTACCTATTTACGTGCTAATTTAAACCTTGGGCAGGCTGCGGGAGTTATAGCTGCTTATTGCGCTTTTTACAAAACCACAACTGCAAACTTAAATGTAAGGTTAATTCAGGGCGAACTGCTCGACTTTAAAAGTTGTCTGCTCCCTTTTGATGATATAGGTGTGGATCCTTATTGGCGGGCTATACAACAGATATGCGCTACGGGTATGCTCAAAGGTGTAACAGAGGAACGGGAGCATCATTATGTATATACGGTGTTATTTATGCCGGATTCCATTGTTACCACAGCCGAGATAAAACCAGTTCTGCTGGAAACCTATACCCGGGCATTCCTTTGGTTTAATGCCAACAAGCTTGACAAGCAATTCACCGTTGGCAACCTGCTGTCATTCATCAGCGAGTTAACATTAACCGAACCTGATAACGTAAGGAAAAGCATGAGCCGCGACTGGAACTCGCTATATCACTTCACCTCCAAATTTGATATGAACCGCCCCATAACCCGCCGTGAGTTTGCAATTTTAGCCAACAAGTTTTTGAACCCTTTTGCGAGGACGGTTGATTTGAATGGGCGGTTGGTAAATTAGGAACATATTTGTAACAATCCAATTCCTGAAATACTAATATAACCAAAACTACTATATTTGGATGGCTTGATCTTCTTGATTAGGAAAACCAATCACCTTATCAACCCAATCAACTACTTAACTGACCACCATCAATGAAAAAAACCTTTACGCTCCTTTTACTGGCTGCTTGCACAAATTCCTTCGCGCAAAAGCTGGATACCCTTACCATTGAAAAAATAATGCGCGACCCAAAATGGATCGGCACGGCACCATCCGGTATCCATTGGGATGATGACAGCAAAAAGATCTATTTTAACTGGAACCCGCAAAATGAGGATAGGGACGCGCTTTACTATATCACCACCAACAACACCGACCCCGAAAAAGTAACGCTCGATGAAAAGCGCGCCATTGTGCCCCAATACGGTAAATGGAATAAAAGTCACACCAAAAAAGTATACGTTAAAAACGGCGATATCTTTATTGAAGATATAAAAGCCAGTAAAATAACCCAGCTAACCAGTACTGGCGACAGAGAAAATAACCCAACCTTCAGCGGTGATGAAAGTAAAGTTTTATTTACGCGTGGCAACAACGTGTTTGCCCTTAAACTGAATGGCAGCGAATTAATACAGCTCACCAATTTTGTAAAAACACCTGCCAAAAAAGATGATGACGGCAGTGATGATACCGAACAGGCCAAATGGCTTAAACAGCAGCAACTGGAACTGTTCGACATCATCAAAGTAAAAGACAAGGACGATAAGGCAGCAGCAGCCGACCGTAAGGCTTTGCAAACAAAAAAAATGAAGGAGCTGGTTACCGGCGACAAGGATGTGGACAATGTAGAGGTTAGTCCGGATGGGCGATATGTTACTTACCGCCTCATTAAATCTGCTGATGAAAAAAATGGTATAGTGCCTGATTATGTTACGGCAAGCGGGTATACGGAAGATATTCCTAACCGTACCAAAGTTGGTGGTCCGCAGGCTACGGCTGAGTCGTTTGTTTATGATACGCAGCGCGATTCTGTTTATAAGATCAGCACCAAAAATATTCCTGGCATAAAAGACCTGCCCGATTATGTAAAAGATTACCCTGCTGAACTGGCAGAACGCACTAAATTAAATAAGGACAGGGACGTAATAGTTAACGGCCCGGTCTGGAGCCAGGATGGCAAATACGCGCTGGCAGTAGTTACCGCAATTGATAATAAGGACCGCTGGATAATGCAGCTCGACCCGCATAGCGGTGCTTTAACGTTGCTGGATCGCCAGCACAACGACGCCTGGGTAGGCGGCGGCGCGCCGGGTATTGAAGATGAATGGTATTCAACCGGCGCTATCGACTGGATCGATAATACCCATTATTATTACCAGAGCGAAGCCAGCGGCTACTCGCATATTTATGTGGCTGATATCACCAGTGGTGATAAAAAACAACTCACCAGCGGTAAATGGGAAGTGCAAAACCTGCAGCTATCAAACGATAATAAAACATTCTATTTTAACGCCAACATTAATCATCCCGGCGATCTGCAATTTTATAAACTCTTGGTAAGCGGTGGTAAACCAATAAGGTTAACCTCTATGAAAGGCTATAATAATGTTGATCTTTCTCCTGATGAAAAATGGCTGGCTATACGTTATTCCTATACCAACAAGCCATGGGAATTATACCTGCAAGCCAATAAGCCGAGAGCAAAGCCGGTACAGATCACCAATTCAACCAGTAAGGAGTTTAATTCCTATGCCTGGCGGGATGCACCTATCGTAACCTTTAAAAACCGTTATGGCAGCGATGTTTACGCCCGTTTATACGTGCCTAAAAATCCGGACCCGGCTAAACCGGCGGTAATATTTGTGCATGGCGCAGGCTACCTGCAAAATGTCACCTACTCCTGGAGCTATTATTTCCGCGAGTTTATGTTCAACAACATGCTTACCGATAATGGCTATACCGTACTCGATATCGACTACACTGGCAGCGCAGGCTACGGCCGCGATTGGCGTACAGGCATCTACCGCCATATGGGGGGCAAGGACCTAAGCGATCAGGTTGATGGCGCTAAGTTTTTGGTTGATAATTATGGCGTTAACCCCAAACACATAGGTATTTACGGCGGCTCATACGGTGGCTTCATGACTTTGATGGCCGTGTTCACCGCACCGGATGTATTTACCTCGGGTGCAGCTATCCGTTCGGTAACCGATTGGGCACATTATAACCACGAATACACTGCCAATATCTTAAATGAGCCTTATAATGATGAAAAGGCCTATCGTTTAAGCTCACCTATCTATTTTGCAAACGGCCTAAAAGGCAACCTGCTGATGCTGCATGGCATGGTTGATCAGAATGTTAACTTCCAGGATATTGTACGCCTAACCCAAAAACTCATCGAACTGCATAAAGACAATTGGTGGCTCGCCCCATACCCGGTTGAGGACCACGCCTTTGAACAACCGAGCAGCTGGGCCGATGAGTATAAGCGGATCTATAAGTTATTTAATGAAACGTTAAAAAAGTAGTTTATAGCCCATATATCACCGCCCGTCATCCCGAACTTGTTTCGGGATCTCACAGGATGAGCAAGTTGCTTGGTTTAAACCTGCTTGGCGTAAACTTAGCATGTGGGATGCTGAAACAAGTTCAGCATGACTTGACTTTTTCAAACCGTCATCCCGAACTTGTTTCGGGATCCCACAGGATGAGCGGATTGCTTGGTTTACACCTGAAAGATGTACACCAAGCATGTGGGATGCTGAAACAAGTTCAGCATGACGGAAGATTTTAACTATTAGAAAAAAGTATGCTATTAAAACAAGGCCACATATACATTATGTCGAACCAATATCGAACAACATTTTATATCGGTGTAACCAGCGACCTTGAATCAAGAGTATGGCAACATGTTAATGGCGAAGGGTCAGCGTTTGTAAAAAAGTATAAGCTTTATGATTTGGTATTTTATGAATACTTCGAAAGAATTACTGATGCTATTGACCGGGAAAAGCAATTGAAAAATTGGCATAAGGATTGGAAAATCAAGTTAATTCAATCAATGAATCCTGAAATGAAAGATTTAAAAGATCAATTAAAAACATAAAATCTCACTAACTGCCCGTCATCCCGAACTTGTTTCGGGATCTCATAGGACGAGCAACTTGCTTGGCTTATACTTGAAAGATGTACACTAAGCATGTGGGATGCTGAAACAAGTTCAGCATGACTTAATTTTATTTCCCTATCCAATCAACAGTTTTCAGCAACGACCTATAGCTATGTCTCATTAAATCATTCATCCAAAGCAATTTAACCTTAAAACAGCCTATTACAAGTTTTAATTTTTTATTATCACAAATCATAGCAACTTTGTTATAGTATCCTGTCCCAAAAAAATGAAAAAAGCCGCGCTGTTATTATTGCTCATCTGTTTGGGTTGTACCTCAAAACCTAAACTGCCCGTTGTACGCATCGGTCTTATTAATAATAACCGCTCGCTCAAATTCACCGGGCTGGATTACAACACCGTACAGGAAATAAATCAGGATACCTCAACTGCCAACTGGCAAAGTTTAATCCCCGTTTACCGCATGCCCGCTGATACCGATATGATAGATTTTCAGAAGCCGCAGCCCGGCAAATACCTGGTTACTGATAGCACAGTTGTATTTACGCCTGATACGCCATTCCTGAATCACCAAACCTATTTTGCACGCTATTATCACTATGCACAAGGCAGCAGCATATGGGAGGATATTAAGCAGCACAAAAAATTAGGTAAACCCACATATACAGATTTGATTTTTAAGCAATAACCGCTTTGCAACTCTAATAAAATTTAGTATATTTGCATCCAAATTAAAATCGAGGGGGCGCTTAGCCCCCTCTTTTAGTTTATCAATCAAATTATCAAACACAGGTAATGAATATTGAAAAAAGAGTAAAAGAACTGGTTGAAGAAAAGATTGCCGACAGGCCCGATCTGTTTTTAGTGGATGTAAAAATGCACTCCAACGGAAAACTGATCATTTTGGTTGATGGCGATAAAGGTATTGGGATTAGCGATTGTGTGGCCATAAGCAGGCATGTAGGCTTTCATCTGGAAGAAGAAAGTGTTATTGAAACCGCTTATAATTTAGAGGTTTCATCACCCGGGATTGATACGCCGCTCACATTATTACGCCAATACGCAAAAAATATAAACCGCGATCTGGCTATTAAAATGGCCGATGGCACCAAAAGAGAAGGTAAGCTAAGCTCCATAACAGAGGACGCGATACTGATTGAAGAAAAAATAAAGGAAAAGGGAAAAAAGGCTGAAGTAATTGAAAGCGTTATCCCTATTAATCAAATAACAGAAACAAAAGTTTTAATATCATTCAAGTAGGAACCATCATGAGCTGCCACATAAAACAACAAGCTCATGATAGCTTCATTACCTTGTAAGAACAAACAATTTAATGAAAAATGAGCAATATTAATTTAATTGATTCTTTTCAGGAATTTAAAGATTTCAAAAACATCGACAGGCCAACCATGATGAGCGTTCTTGAGGACGTTTTCAGGAGCATGATCCGTAAAAAATACGGTAACGATGAGAATTGCGATGTGATTGTAAACACAGATAACGGTGACCTTGAAATTTGGCGCACACGTGTGGTTATGGAAGATGGCTTCTCTGAAGATGATGACCTGGAAATTGAATTGGCTGAGGCAAAGAAACTGGATGCAGACCTGGAAGTAGGTGACGAGTACATTGAGCAGATAACGCTTGAGAGTTTCGGTCGCCGCGCTATACTTGCTGCACGCCAAACACTTGTTTCTAAGATTTTAGAACTTGAAAAGGACGAAATTTTCAAAAAATATAAAGACCGTGTTGGTGAGATCGTAACCGGCGAAGTTTACCAGGTTTGGAAAAAGGAAACTTTGGTATTGGATGATGAAGGCAATGAGCTTTTATTACCAAAATCAGAGCAGATACCTGCCGATTACTTTAAAAAAGGCGATAGCGTAAAAGCTGTTGTAAGTAAGGTAGATATGCTGAACAGCAATCCAAAGATCATCATTTCACGTACAGCGCCTGAGTTTTTACAGCGCTTATTTGAATTGGAAGTTCCCGAAATTTTTGACGGTTTAATCACTATCAAGAAAATTGTTCGTGAACCAGGAGAGCGCGCTAAGGTAGCGGTTGAATCATATGACGATCGTATTGACCCGGTTGGTGCCTGCGTAGGTATGAAGGGATCACGCATACACGGTATAGTACGTGAGTTGAAAAACGAAAATATCGACGTTATCAACTACACCAATAACTTACAGTTGTATATTCAGCGTGCTTTATCGCCTGCTAAAATCACTTCTATTAAGTTAGATGATGAGAAAAAAACAGCGGCGGTTTACTTAAAACCTGATCAGGTTTCATTAGCAATCGGCCGTGGCGGTCATAACATTAAACTGGCAGGTAAACTTACAGGTTATGAAATAGATGTTTACCGCGAGGCTGATGAGCAGGATGAAGATGTGGATATCGAAGAATTCTCAGACGAAATTGATAGCTGGATCCTTGATGAATTTAAACGCATTGGTTTGGATACAGCAAAATCAGTACTGGCATTAACTGTTGGCGAATTGGTTAAACGTACCGATTTAGAAGAAGAAACAGTTAAAGAAGTGTTATCAATACTGCAAGCTGAGTTTGAATAAAGATAAAAGCAAAATTAAAATCGTATTTTTGCACAAATAAAGAAGAGAAAAATTAATAAATGTCAGAAGACAAATCTATAAAGTTATTTAAAGCAGTAAAAGAGCTGAACATTGGTATGGGTACCATTGTCGATTTTTTAGCTACCAAAGGCTATAAGGTAGAGAAACAGCCGATGGCCAAGCTGGATAACGACATGTACAATGCTTTGTTAAAGGAGTTTGCTTTTGACAAAAGTATTAAAGAAGAAGCCAAACAGATCAGTATCGGCAAAATCAGGAAGGACGAACCCGGACAGGCTGAAAAACCTGCTGAGTTCCGTAGGTCAAGGGATTTTGAGAACGAGGAAATACTGATCAAAAATGCAGGCAATTACGCGCCGCACCCTACTGAAAAGCCAAAAGCACCGGAACCTGAGCCTAAAAAGGTGGAGGAAACCAATGCCGAAACTTTACCGGGTGTGAAAATAGTTGGCAAGATTGACCTTGGCAATCCTTTCGCAAAACCACAGTTTGGTGATAAGAAAGAACCCGTTGAGGTTAAAAAGGAAGTTGTTGCCCCCGTGCCAACTCCTGCTCCTGCACCAACCCCGGCACCGGATCCTGAGCCAAAACAAGAAGTAAAACAGCCAGAGCCTGTAGTTGAAGTGAAGAAGGAAGTAGTTCCGGAAACGCCAAAAGTTGAAATACCGGCACCAGAACCTGCTCCTGCACCTGTTGTAGTACAGGCCTCTGCCGCACCGGCAACTCCAGTTGTTGAAATACCGCAAGCTGCTGCTGAAGCACCTGCGCCTGTAGTTGAAGAACCACAGGACGATGAAGTAATACGCGCAAAAGCCGAGCGTTTAACAGGCCCGAATGTTATTGGTAAGATACAATTACCGGTAACACCGCCAAAACGTAACCCGGTAGCATCATCATCAAACAGCCAGGCAGATCATAAACGCAAAAGAAAACGTAAAGACAACCAGGGCGGTGGTAACAATAACCAGCAAGGTCAGGGTGGTGGAAACCACCAGGGCCAGGGTCAAGGCCAGAATCCGCCAGCCGGCCAGGCACCTGCACATCCTATAAACCCTAACCGTCCTGATTTCAGGAACAGGGGTAATAGCCCGCAAGCTGGCGGTGGCCAGGGACATGGCGGTGGTAATCGCCCTGATTTCAGGAATAACAGAAACAATCCTCCGCATAGTTCAACTCCTAAGGAAGAACCATCGGAAAAAGATATACAAGACCAGATCAAGGCAACTTTAGCACGTTTAAGCGGTGCTGGTAAGTCGGGTAAATTTGCACAACGTGCAAAATTCCGCCGCCAAAAACGCGATGATGTAGCTGCAACTGCCGAAGAACTGGCATTAGAACAAGAATCACAATCGAAAGTATTAAAGGCTACCGAATTTGTTACAGCTAATGAGCTGGCAGCGATGATGGATGTGCCGGTAACGCAGATCATCTCAACTTGTATGAGCTTGGGTATGTTCGTTTCCATTAACCAAAGGCTTGATGCGGAAACGCTGGCTATTGTGGCTGATGAATTTGGTTACCAGATAGAGTTTGTGAAACCACAGGATGAAGAAGGCAGTCTTGACACGCCTGATAATCCTGCCGATCTTGTTCCGCGTGCGCCAATCGTAACCATAATGGGCCACGTTGACCACGGTAAAACATCATTGCTTGATTTTATACGTAAAACAAACGTAATAGGTGGCGAAGCGGGTGGTATAACCCAGCACATTGGTGCCTATGAAGTTACTTTACCAGGCGATAAAGGAAAGATCACATTCCTGGATACACCGGGCCACGAGGCGTTTACCGCCATGCGTGCAAGGGGTGCACAGGTAACAGATATTGTTATTATAGTAATTGCCGCTGACGATAGCGTGATGCCGCAAACCCGCGAGGCCATAAACCACGCACAGGCTGCAGGCGCACCAATCATCTTCGCATTCAATAAAATTGACAGGCCGGGCGCTAACGCGGATAAAATACGCGAGCAACTATCAGCCATGAATATTTTGGTTGAAGAGTGGGGCGGTAAATACCAGTCGCAGGAAATATCAGCCAAAACAGGCTTGAATGTTGAACTGTTATTGGAAAAAGTATTGCTTGAGGCTGAGCTGTTAGAACTTAAGGCTAACCCTAATAAACGTGCCGTTGGTACTGTTATTGAAGCTGCGCTTGATAAAGGCCGTGGTATTGTTACCACCATATTGGTACAGGCAGGCCGCTTAAAAGTGGGCGACCCGATATTAGCAGGCTGTTACAGCGGACGTGTTAAGGCGTTAACTAATGAACGCGGACAAAGAGTTGAATCTGCAGGACCATCAACACCGGTACAGGTGCTGGGTATGCAGGGTGCGCCTACCGCGGGTGATAAGTTCAACGTGTTGGAAAGTGAAGTTGAAGCGCGTGAAATTGCAAACAAACGTTTACAATTACAACGCGAACAAGGCTTACGTACACAAAAACACATTACACTTGATGAGATCGGCCGCCGTTTGGCAGTTGGTAACTTTAAGGAACTTAATATTATTGTTAAGGGTGACGTGGATGGATCAATCGAAGCATTGTCTGATTCATTACTGAAACTTTCAACCGAACAGATACAGGTTAACATCATATCAAAAGCAGTTGGTCAGATCTCAGAATCTGACGTATTGCTGGCTTCCGCATCTGATGCGATCATCATCGGTTTCCAGGTTCGTCCATCAGGAAGTGCCCGTAAATTAGCCGAGGCTGAGCAGATCGACATCAGGCTTTACTCTATCATTTATGACGCCATAAATGAAATTAAGGCAGCGATGGAAGGTATGCTTGCGCCAACATTTGAAGAGAAGATCGTAGCGAACGTTGAGATACGTGAAACATTCAAGATCAGCAAGGTTGGTACAATTGCAGGTTGTATGGTACTTGATGGTAAGATCACACGTAACAGTAAAATACGTATCATCCGCGAGGGTGTGGTAATTTACACCGGCGAACTGGCTTCATTAAAACGCTTTAAAGACGATGTTAAGGAAGTTAGCGCTAACTACGAGTGCGGTTTAAATATCCAGAACTTTAATAACATTGAAGTTGGCGACATTGTTGAAGCTTACGAAAATGTTGAAGTAAAAAGGAAGTTATAATAGTCAGTTACAAACTGACTTTATCCAGGGTTTCAGTTATAAACTGAAACCAGTACAGAAAAGGGCTGATCCATTGGATCAGCCCTTTCTCTTTTTATACTGGCTTAAGTCTATGACTTAAGCTCACGGATGCAACTTTCTTTACTTAAACAACTCATTTATCTCCGCATAAGGCTTAGCATCATTTGCAAAAGTAAACGTGCCTTTTTGCATGATCTCTTCCGCACCACGGAAAAAAGCGCCATAGGCAGCCCGCAGTAATGCTGAGCCTACACTAACTCTTTTAACGCCAATATCAGCAAGCATGTCAAGCGTGATGGTACTGCCAGGGAATCCCATTATTACATTAACAGGTCGCGGGGCCACTGCCTTTACCACGGTTTCCATATCTTCAAGTGTTTTTAAACCGGGAGCAAACAGTACGTCTGCGCCAGCATCGGCAAATGCCTCTAAACGGCGTATAGTGTCCTTTAAATCCATCTTTCCATGGAGCAGGTTCTCAGCCCTGGCTGTTAACGTAAACGGATAAGGGAGGCTATGCGCAGCCTTTACCGCGGCCTTTACACGTTCAACAGCATGCTCAAATGGATATATCGGATCAAGCGAATTACCGGTAGCATCTTCAATAGAGCCACCGGCAAGGCCAGCTTTTGCTGCTAATAAAATAGTTTCGGCACAAGCTTCAGGACTATCGCCATAGCCATTCTCCAGATCGGCCGATACCGGTAAATTAGTTGCATTTATAATATCTTTTGCATTTTGTAGGGCTTCATCACGGCTTACACCGCTTATCCCATCGGCCCTGCCAAACGAAAATGCGACGCCCGCGCTGGTAGTTGCCAGTGCTTTAAAACCCAGGATTTCAAATACTTTAGCTGAACCTGCATCCCAGGGGTTAGGTATAACAAATATGCCTGTACGCTGGTGAAGCTCCCTGAAGGTTTCGGCTCTGGCCTGTAAAGAATTATTGATTGATGCACTCATATCTTAGGAATTAGATGTTGGAGTATCAAAAGTAAAAATAAAGACCTTAATACTATACTTTAACAATTGCCTTATTAACAATCCGCATAAAACAAAAAAGACCGGTAAACTAAATTCACCGGTCTTTTTTGCATTATCTACTTGGCTGTTTTCTGTGCCAGTGATGTTTGCTGTGGCGTTTGTGACGATGATGGGTTTGCGCGCTTACCGCTGTATAGCTAAATATCGCTAGCATCATAATCGCTAATACTTTTATAGCTTTCATATTATTATTTTGTTGTTTGAACAATTAACGACAATTATTGCCAAATGTTTTATAATAACTTATTTGTTACAAAATCTAAATGATCAATTGCCATCAAGCAATCCAGGTGTTAATTTCCCCCGTTATGAGCTTAGTGAATTAGCCGGAGCAATTAAGCGTCAAATAAACTGCGTTTAATGCCCATTTCAAGCCCCCTGAGCTCTGCAAGTCCTTTTAATCTCCCGATAGCTGAGTAACCATGATAAGTGTTGTACCTGAAGTCATCAAGCAATTTATGCCCATGATCCGGCCGCATAGGTATGGCAATATCTTCCCGGCCGCTTTCAGCGCGTTTTTTTTGTTCGAGGATAATATTTTTCATCACCGCGTACATATCTGTACTGCCATTTAAGTGTTCGTCCTCATAAAAGCTTCCGTCAGCCTCGCGCCTTACATTGCGTAAATGCAAAAAGTGAAAATTTGCACCCAGGCGCTCAACTATCCCCGGCAAATCATTATCAGGCCTTGCACCCAATGAGCCTGTACAAAAAGTTAAGCCATTGCTTGGAGAAGGACAAGAATTAACCACATCCAGCAGATCAGCCTCTGTAGAAACAACCCTCGGTAAACCCAATATAGGAAATGGCGGATCATCAGGATGGATGCACATCTTTACGCCCGCTTCCTCAGCTGCAGGTATAATACCCTGCAGAAAATAAGCCAGGTTATTTTTTAAGGCCTTAGCATCTGTTTTATCATAGCGTTGCAGATACTCATTAAATTCGGGAATGGTTAGTGTTTTATTAGTTCCAGGCAAACCGGCTAATAGGTTATTAATAAGCTGTTGTTTCTCATCGGCGCTCAAAGCATCCAAAAATGCCTTTGCCTTTTGTTGCTGATCAGGCGTATAAGTTGCAGATGCACTTGCACGTTCTAAAATATACAGATCGAAAGCAGCTAATGCACGTGCATCATATCGTAAGGCGGAGGCATTATTTGGCAGGCGATAATCCAGGTCGGTACGTGTCCAGTCAAGCACGGGCATAAAATTGTAGCATACCGTCTTTATATCAGCCTTAGCCAGGTTTTTCAGGCTCTTAATATACAGCTCGATATATTTATCACGCTCACTGCCGGCGGTTTTAATACTTTCATGAATATTTACGCTTTCTACCACGTCCCAATCCAGTCCGGCGGCATTAATAATGGCTTTACGTGTGTTAATTTCGTCCAAAGTCCACTCCTCGCCAACAGGTATATGATGTAATGCAGTTACAATGCCTGTGGCACCGGTTTGTCGTACAGATTGTAAAGTAACAGGGTCCTGAGGCCCAAACCAGCGGAAAGTTTGTGTTAAGTTGCTAAGCATATGATGTTTAAATGGTGGCGCTAAAATAAAGTCTATTTGTATAAAAAACACAGTTTAACAGCAATAAAATGGCATTTTTATTTTTTTTCAATTAGTCCTTGCGTAAATACAAAATCTGCTTATATTTGCAAACCCAAAACGGAGTGGTAGTTCAGCTGGTTAGAATACATGCCTGTCACGCATGGGGTCGCGGGTTCGAGTCCCGTCCATTCCGCCAAAAGCATTTTAAAAATGTTCAAAAGCCTTTAAATCATATGATTTAGAGGCTTTTTTGGTTTTAAGCCCCTCCAAAGCAACCCGTATTATTCAATATTTAAGCGCGTCATTCATGACGTCTTTGAAATTGAAAAAAAAGACGCGCTGGTATCAGTATAAAAAACTGATTATCAACCTGTTCAAAGATTAAACATCTTGATTTAAAGACGCCGCATTTCGACATTTGTTTAACCCATTAATGTTCGTTATGTTAGAAAAAAGCTTCGGGCTGTTCTTCTTTTTGAAGAAGCCTAAAAATGAAAAAGGAAATGCCAGGTACATTTATCTGCGTTTAACAATTGATGGCATATCAAAAGATCTAGCCACTAAAAGGCAATGGGATAATTTGCGCTGGAATGCTTCGGCTGGCCGGGCGACCGGCTTAAAAGAGGACGCAAAAGCGCTCAACAGTTATCTGGATGTAATGTGTAGCAAGGTTTATCAGGCAAAGAAAATGCTAATGGATGCAGATAGGCTTTTGACTGCGGAAAACCTCAAAAATGTCTTAACGGGTCAAGGCGAAGAAAAGCGAATGATCCTTGCAGCGTTCAAGCATCACAATGAACAAATGAAAGCGTTGGTTGGCCAGGAGTTTGCACCTTCTACATTAATGCGTTACAAGACTGCACACGACCACACAGCAGCCTTTATAAAGTGGAAATATCAAGTTGATGACGTTGATGTCAAAGATCTGGACTATGAATTTGTCTCTCAGTTTGCATTTTGGTTAAAAAGTGTTAGAAAGTGCGGGCACAATGCGACTATGAAGTACTTGGGAAACTTTAAAAAGATAGTATTGGAGTGCATTAAAAAAGGCTGGTTACTTAAAGATCCTTTCGCGGGATTTAAAACCAACAGGAAAGAGGTGATCCGTACTGCACTTACTAAAGACGAACTAAGCGATATTGCTTGCAAAGAATTTGGAACCGACAGGCTGAACCATGTACGTGATATTTTTCTTTTCAGCTGTTATACTGGTTT
The DNA here is from genome assembly GCF_900105165.1 of Mucilaginibacter mallensis. Taxonomy (NCBI): domain Bacteria; kingdom Pseudomonadati; phylum Bacteroidota; class Sphingobacteriia; order Sphingobacteriales; family Sphingobacteriaceae; genus Mucilaginibacter; species Mucilaginibacter mallensis. The sequence goes on along the minus strand of NZ_LT629740.1, from coordinate 41,205 downwards.
AGCCTACGTAGATGTTTACAAACTGAGGCGGTCAGATATCGTCACAGGTGTAGATGGAGGCAAATGGATTGTTACCACCCGTCAGAAAACAGAGTCTGCTACACGCCTGCCTTTGCTGCCTGTCGCATTGGATATAATGGCTAGATATGAGAATGACCCTAAATGCGTCAATAAGGGTTTGGTATTACCAGTGCTTACTAATCAAAAAATGAATTCTTATCTTAAAGAAATCGCTGATGGATGCACAATCAATAAAAATCTCACCTTTCATATCGCTCGCCATACTTTTGCAACAACAGTAACGCTAAATAATGGTGTGCCGATTGAAACCGTGTCAAAAATGCTTGGTCATAAGAGTTTAAAGCAAACTCAACACTATGCCAAAATTGTTGATTTAAAGATAAGCGAGGATATGGAAATGCTAAAGAGCAGGCTTCAGCAAATCGGGGCAACTCAAACTTTGACTGTTAGTTAAAAAGCCTGGTGTATTCCCTTATGAATAAATAGCAAGTAAAACATTACATTTAAAAATCATGACTGACGATAAAATAATAATATATAAAACAGAAGACGGTCAAACATCAGTTGATGTAAAAATCGAAAACGATAATGTCTGGCTTACTCAGAGTCAGTTACAGGAACTTTTCAATCAGACCAAGCAGAATATAAGCCTTCACATCAATAATATATTTAAGGAAGAAGAACTTTCAAAGGCATCAGTTGTCAAGGAATCCTTGACAACTGCTGCGGACGGAAAAAACTACAAAACTAAATACTATTCACTTGACGTGATTATTTCAGTTGGCTATAGGATTAAATCGAAAAGAGGCACACAATTTAGAATCTGGGCCAATACTGTTTTAAAGGATTATTTAATAAGGGGGTATGTAATAAATGAGAGAAAACTTAAGGAGCAGGCAGAGCAGTTTAACTCATTAAAGCAAACGGTACAGCTATTAGGAAATGTATTAAAAAACAAAGAACTAAACACAGATGAAGCAACTGGTTTATTAAAAGTTGTTACAGATTATAGCTATGCGCTAGATATTCTCGATAAATACGATCATCAACAACTAATAATTGAAGGCACTACGGATCAGCAATTGTTTATTGCAACATATGAAAACGCTGTGAGTGCAATCAAGGATCTAAAAGATAAATTTGGTGGTAGTTCGTTATTTGGAAATGAAAAAGATGATTCTTTCAAAGGTTCTATTGGCGTGATATATCAATCATTTGGGGGCATTAATTTCTATCCTACTATAGAGGAAAAAGCGGCCAATCTATTGTATTTTGTCGTTAAAAACCACTCTTTTTCCGATGGAAATAAACGTATTGCAGCCTATCTTTTCGTGTGGTTTTTAGAAAAAAATAGGGTACTCTATCGTGGAGACGGCTCTAAGCGGTTAGCGGATAATGCACTTGTGGCCTTAACGCTAATGATTGCCGAAAGCAAACCTGAAGAGAAAGATATGATGGTAAAAGTTGTTGTAAATCTGATTAATTCGAAAAATTAGTGGATTAATATATAAATAACCGGATATCCAATTCAAAGTCCGGTTATTTATATATTAAATCGAAACTGTTTAATCCTAATTGAGGCTAATATAATCATCACTCCATATTGTTTTGCAAATGTTATAAATAAGCGCATGCCTGGAATCCAAAGCTTTTTCATCAAAGTTATCAATAGCAGAAAGTAAAATTGAAGGGTATTTATCTTTCAAAAGTTTAAGGCCGCTGTTATTGTGATAAAAGTATTGGGTCAACGTCCTTGCGAAATTGGTATCATTTGTATATGTTTTCAATTTATCTGCATAAACTTCTGCTAAAGACATTCCATTATCGCCCTTTTTTAATAATAAAAGTCCCCCTAAACGATCCCTTTGTTCATTAAAGAAATCTTCGTTTCCAAAAATGGTTTTATTCTCATCATTGTACGCTAAAATATGTTCAATATGATATTTCTTACCAACACATAAGTTGTTGTATCCTGCAAAGTTTGCGTAATTCATTTCCAAACACAAAAATTCCTCAATCCGTGCCAATAAATATCTGATGAATGTTTTATTACTTGAATTAACTTTTGTGTCTTTAAAAAAACCATAATTAAACAGTTCCGTTACATTTGCTGAACGCGTTTTATTAATGTCGCTGATTAAGCCATCATCAAAATCTTGCTTTATTTCTACCAGGTCATCTTTTTCCCGTAAATTAATAACAAGTGATGTAATCTGCCTGGTAAAACTATTGCTGTCATAGCAGCCCTGTAAACGGAGTACCATATAATGCCGGTCAACCAATTGAGCTAATAGTTTGACTTTTTCGTAGTAGGCTGCATCATTGGGCTTGATCGCCGAAAGTATAACCAAATATAAATTAGTAATTTCATTAAGCTTGATGTTGTAATAAACATACTTGTTACTTTCGAGTGTGCTACTAACCAATTCAGCCATTTTTGTAGCATAGTATATAAAATCCGTTTTTATAAAATTTTTGACAAATTTTGCATCCTTTTTAAAAGGCAATCGTTCCTGCCAGTCCCTAGAAAAGATGGTTTTATGATAATCTTTAAATACTTGGATTTCAGTCGTTGTTTTGGAATATCTTGCCCGGAAATAATAGGTAAAAAAGGCATCTACGGGATCATCAATATTGGGAAATTTCAAGCCTGAATTTTGCAATACCGTGCAAGCTGTATTCCAATATCTTAAATATTCGTCAATTTCGTCTTTTGGTATCTGACTAAGTAATTGAGCCTTTAAAATTTCATGTGATTTTAGTTTTTGTCCTTTCGCATTAATTACTTCAAAAACCATAGCAACATCATCAGATTCCTTAATTTCAATTTCAACCAGTTTTACATTGGTAAGAAAGAAAATAATGAAGCATTCCAAATAATGTGAGGGTGCATCCTTGAATTTTTCATTGAAAAATTTATTAACCGTGTCATAGTTCAAATAAAGAAATATGTCACTTTGTTTTAAAGGACGTTCAGGTTTGGTATTCTTTTGATTTTTAAACAGGTCGGCTAATGTATCAATACGATCATCACCCCCCATCCAAAACTGCAAGCCCGAGGAAGTCGCCTTACAAATAAGATTTTTCACGCTGTCAATCCTTGCATCACTAAGCTCCTTTTCTTTAGCTAAATGAAACAACTTGATAAGCATTAGTGTAAGGGTTGAGAATCTTTGTTGTCCATCTACAATGCACGTACGATCACCTTGTTTATTAATTATGTAGGTGTTAAGGTAATACCATTTATAGTGTTTTCTAATGTAATCCGGAACTGTTTCTGAACTTTCGGTATATTTTAAGTCAAACCTATGATAAGAATCCTCAAGTAAAGCAAAAACGTTATCAGAACTCCAGGTATAATCTCGCTGATAAAAATCAATGAAATATTTTACCTGAAAAACATCTTCGATGGCTTTATACTGTAAATTACTATTATCTGCTTCGTTGTTCATTTTGAAATTCTGATAAGATCGGGTGGTTAATAAGGTTGATTTAAAACACCAAATGGGCGGCAACAAATATACTGTGAAGAAAAACTATATTCCCTTACACTTACCAAGTTTTTATCAGCTCATTTTTAAGAGGTTATTTTTCATGTTTAGGTAGGGTAAAGCAATATGCATTAATCATACTATATTAGCGCATTGTTCAGTATGGAAAATGGATTTAGTAAATAAGCTTTGGGGATTCTGTAATAAATTACGCCACGATGGGGTGGACCCATCCGACTATATTGAGCAATTAACATATCTTTTGTTCATTAAAATGGCAGAAGAACGGGGAATTTATGTTCCTAAAGGGTTTGATTGGAATTCTCTCATTACAAAAGATGATGATGCATTATTGCTCTCTCACTTAGAATCAGTATTACAAAAGCTGAAAACCGAGGGGGGTATTTTAGGGGAAATTTTCTCTGACCCAGTTTCGAGGGTTAAGAATTCCAAAATATTGAAAGCATTAATACAAGAAATCAACTCAATTCACTGGACGAGTATTGATGCTGACGTTGTGGGATTAGCTTTTGAGGAATTAATAGGAAGGGTTGCAAATGAAGGCAAAAAGGGGGCCGGACAATATTTTACCCCAAGACCATTAATTCAAACAATTGTCAATGTAATAAAGCCTAATCCTCTCGAAAGTAAAAATTTCAACATCGGAGATGTTGCTGTTGGAACTGCCGGGTTTTTAGTTGTTTCCTATGAGTGGTTTAAATCTAAATACGGAAACCACAAACTAAGCAAAACAGAGCAAAATAGGATAGTTGAAAAAACATATTTTGGTCAGGAATTAGTGCAACGTCCCCGCCGTCTTGCATTAATGAATATGTTTTTACACGGAGTTAATGCTGAAATAAAGTTAGGAGACACAATTTACGGTGTTACCGATGAGCGATATTTTTCTTGCATATTATCTAACCCGCCTTTTGGAAATAAAGGTTCAAAACAGGTGCCTGACAGAAGCTTTCCTGTAAAGACAAGTGATAAACAGTTGAATTTCATTCAGCATATTATAGAAAAGCTTAAACCCGGTGGACGAGCGGCAATAGTTTTACCAGATAGTTGTTTATCAAACGATGCGGCAAAAAGGATTTGGTCATATTACCTGGACATAAATAAAAGTAAATCGGAAGTTTGTAATCTCCACACGATCATTAAACTCCCCGAGGGGATTTTTGCGGCATATGCAAACGGCGTTAAAGCTTGTGTTTTATTTTTTCAAAAAAGTGTCCCGACTGAAACTTTATGGATGTATGATGCCCGGAAGGGAACACGGAAAATTACTACAAAAAGTAATATTTTAGAGTTAAAACATTTTGAAGAGTTTGAAAGAAGCTATGGTAGCGACCCCAATGGAACTAGTATCAGAACACAAACGGATAGATTTGTGCCCCATTCATTTGATTCTATTGTAAGTAGAGGTTTCGATTTGTCATTTACTGAAATAATTAAGTCTGCTCCATTGCCTCATCCAGAAATAATTATTGATGAAATGATTGCAGATTATGAGCGAAAGATTAGTGCTTTAAAAGAATTAAAAAGTAAATTGTCAGCAAATGATGAATATTCCGAAACATTGGTTAATGATTCCTCTTCGGCAGATAGTAGTAGCTCGAAAAGGAAAAAAACCTCAAAGATTATCAAGTAACAGTTTTTCCGAGAGTATTCCCTATTTGGATATTGAGGTATTGGAGAGTCAAAATATCACTCAATTTGCGGACCCTTATTCGACAGTCATATCCTCAATTAATGACTTATTTGTGGTATGGGATGGTTCACGAAGCGGATTGGTTTTTAAGGGTATGGCTGGGGCCGTAGGATCAACATTGATGTGCTTGACGCCCATCGGTATTAATAATACATATCTTTATTACTTTTTAAAACTTCAATTTTATTATTTCAACCAAAATACCACCGGCGACAGTATTCCTCATATCAACTCGGATCTCTTTTACGATTTAGAAATACCATTCCCCCCTATGGAGGAACAAATAGATATTGTTAATTTAATAGAGGAGAAATGGGTAAAATTTGAAAATGATATAAATAAATCAAATTCCGAATTAATACAAAGTTTGCGCAATTATTTATCTGAACTTAATTCAAATTTGGCAGAAACGGAATTAAATAAAATTCATTCTTTGGAAGATTTTAAAAATTCAGTTTTGGATTACGCCGTTTCTGGAAAATTAAGCAATAAAAGGTCGGATGAATACGAAGAGTATCCCAAAATTAGACTGGGCGAAGTTCTAACATCTATAAATTACGGCACTGCAAAGCCCTCGAAAAAAAATACTGACGGAACAGCCATAATTCGGATTCCTAACCTGAAAAACTTCTATATCGATTTAAGTGATTTGAAATATTCCCATTTAACTGAAGACGAATATAATAGCCTTAAATTAGAGATAGGAGATATATTATTGATTCGATCCAACGGCAGTGTTAATTTATTGGGACGATCTTGCATAATAACCGACAAAGAAAAGGGTTTGGCATTTGCTGGTTATTTATTACGATTGAGGCTTAATCATGCAAAAATTTTATCAGAGTTTTTAAATTATTCTTTACATTCACCTGTAGTTAGAAGACAAATTGAAAGCGGCGGTCGGTCCAGCAGTGGAGTTAATAACATCAACACTGATGAGGTTAAAAATCTAACAATCTATCTTCCTGAAATAACGGAGCAAAGGGAAATAGTATCTAATATCGAAAAATTACTTGTTAAAATTGAAGAGGCGGAAGAGAAAAATAAGCTAACAAGTCAGCTTTTTGACAATTTATATCAATCAATTCTCAATATGGCCTTTAGCGGTGGTTTTAGCTCAGCCAATCCTATCGATCAAAGTTTTTCGACAATAATTCGGCAATTAGAAATCGAGAAAGAGAATAAACTTAATGAAATAAAGCTCTTGCAAAAAGCGCAATCAACGTTATTAAATGAAAAGTTTATGAGTTCAAAAGATCATGAAAAGGTTAAAGATTTCATTAAAAAGTATTCAGTTGAGCAATACGGTAAATCAGACTTTATACTTTCTGATGAAGACATTAGAAATATCAAAATTAAAACCCAAGACAGCTTTAAAGATTTTGATTCCGATGACTTCTCTTCAATTTTCTTAGAAATGGTCCAAAGTAAAGTTACTCCAACAGATGATCTTCCATTTTTTATTACTGTAAAGAATGATGAGAAGATAGGATTTCAAATAAGGAAATCATGAAAATACAGTCTATCCAGCTTTTTAATGAAAGATATCGTGGTCTGGAGCATTTTGAAAAAAAATTTCCCAAGCATATTTTGCTTAAGGGCCATGTTGATCCAATTTGCCTGGTTGGTCTAAATGGGAGTGGAAAATCAAATTTTTTAGAGCTAATTGCTGATATTTTCTATGATCTTGAAATTTACTTTTTGTATGAGGCGGAAAAAAAATTGTACCATACCGACAGTCCCAAATACTTCGCCTATGCCTCTCGAGACCAAGAACCAATCTATTTCGATTTAAAATATAAAATCAATATCTATAATCAAGTCACGTTAAAGGAAGAATCAAAGGAAATTCAGATTACGAGAAGACCTCCGACTGGACGGGTCAAGAAAAAACCCGCGCCTATTTTTAAAGTTAAAGTCGAAAACAAACAACAAGATAACTTATTTGACGATGATTCTTATACAGTAATTTCTCCTGATGAGGCAAGAAATTATCTTCCTTTAGTAGTAGGGTACACATCTGGTTTAAATGACCTTATAAGTATGCCGTTTATTGATTTACAAGATTTTTACGCTCAACAAGTAGCTAACGAAGCGAAAGCTAAAGCTAAAAAGAATAAGACTCCGGACAGTCATAAAAAGGCTATTGAATCACCTAACTTATTGATTTTAAATTATGATTCAAATGCAGCAATTGTAGTTTCAAATTTGCTTTTGGCCAACACTCAAAAATTAAAAACTATTCAGGAAACATTACGAATCGAAAGGCTAAACTCATTCAGGATAATTATCAGGTGGAATAAGCTTTATACTAGACGTACACTGGAGGTAACAGATGAACTACAAGGATATTTGGATAGTTTAGCAGACTGTGCCGTTTTAAAAGAAATTACAAAAGAAAGTGGTGATGGAGAAATTCATACACTGGATTTCGTATTTAATGAAGTCACACAAGGACTATTTAAGGATAAATTTGGGACGCCACAAAAACTTTTTGAAGCTTTAACAAAGTTAAACCTTTTAAATACTCTTTGCATACAAAGGGAACAACGAAATAATCTCCGTAAAAAACGTGAGAAAGGTCAACTACTTAGATTCCCACAAATAGCGTCACTCGATAAAATATTTAGTATCGAAAAAATTGAACTCGTTTTAAAATTAAGTGAAGAAAGGTTTGTTCGAACCGAATATGAAAAGATCAGCGACGGCGAACATCAATTTATTCATATAATTGGCGGAATCTTGCTTTTTGATGAAAAGTATCCTAAAAGAGATATAGTTTATTTATTAGATGAACCAGATACTCACTTTAACCCTATTTGGCGGAGCGATTTTTTTTATCAGTTAGAAAAGATACTCATTAATAAGGATGTAGAATTTATAATAACCACCCATTCGCCATTTGTTCTATCTGATTGTCACGGGTACAATGTATTTAAGTTTATAAGGGAAGGTGACAAAGTAACGTTTGATCGCATCAAAAGTGAAACTTATGGAAGTACTTTTGAAAATGTTTTAGATAATGTTTTTCAATCTGATTTAAAGCAAGATGAACATTTTAAAAATCAAATGGCTAAGCTTTCATTTAACCAGATTCAGGACCTATATATAAAAATCAATAACTCCGAAACTAAAGAAAAGTTAGAAGTAATAATGGGTGAAATAAGGTTGTTAGGTGAATCTATGGACAGGCTTCAGCTATTAAAACATTATACAGATAAGGAAAATGAGCTTTCAAAAATTTAATAATTGTTGAATGCTATTTTATCTAAAATATTTCAATCATGATGTAGAAAAGCTACATGAACTAATATCGTTCTTTTTTGAAAAAATTGAAACAGAAAATCCGGCAACTTTTACCACATCATTGCTGCCGGCCTGGTATTCCACGACTGTAAATAGGTTAGAGAAGCTGGAGAGTCAATTAACGCATTTTTTAAGCTTGAGTAAGGACGATAAGACAGCAATTATTAAAGCTTTTTCTAACGGAAATATAATTGGCACTCTCTTTTCCAACAAAACAAGGCGATATGCACATATTCCTGTAGCCTCAGATTTTAAAAAGACGAATGCTGACGGTAGTTTCGATAATAGCATTGAAGTGTTTCTAAATGAATTGTTTGTTGATAATTTATATATTGGACAGCTAGGTAAAAAAGATAGTACATTTTCTAAAAAAATTGGCTGTAATCTTGGGAATCACTTTATTGGATTGAAAGACAGTCATGCAGTTTCTAATGAAGATTTTTCATTGTGTCCATTTTGTGGAATTGAGCCCATTAAGATGATTAATTCTGAGGGCAGACCAGATTATGATCACCTATTAGCAAAGGGGGATTCTTTATTTGTATTTTCTTCAATTAATTTAAAAAATTTAGTTCCAATCGGCGACCATTGTAATGGTAAAAAAAGCTCCCAACATCTGCTATATTCAGATAAAGCCCGAACAACGAGAACAATTTCGTTTTATCCTTTTGACGCCACTCAAAATCCTTATGAACTATATCACTTCGAGTTAATTTGTAAGGAATATCCAGACTATTCAAATTTGTGGAAGGGGAAGTGGGAGGTAAACATAAAACCAAATGTAAGTTCAAATCGTCGAATTGCAGATAAAATCGAAACATGGAACAGGGTATTTAATATTAAAAGCAGATATGAGGAATATCTGGAAATACATGGAAAATCTATGTTGGATAAAATTCTGCGTACTATTGACTCAAGCAAGCCGGATTTATTGATGGAATTAAAAAGTGAATTAAATAATCTTTTGACAAAGGTGTACTTATATGATTATATTTTCATCTCTACGGAAGAGGGTTTAATACCAAAAAGAATTATGATTGAATGGTATTTGAAGGACGAGGCGTATTTACTAAGCTATTTGAATTTTAAAAAATTGATGCCAGCTAATCAAATCAATATAAATAGCACCCTATTTGAGTAGGATCGACCGAGATTTATGGCGAATTCGGTTACCTTTATTAGTTAATCACAATTTGAAAAATTAAAAGCTTCTTTTTGCTTTTGTACAAGATTAGTAAAAGCCAATTCTGCTATATAGTCCAGCTCTTCCTTTGTGGTGCTTTTATTGAATAATATTTTTCTCATGCTCTCATCGTCAACGATATTATAAAGGAAATCAGGCTCGTTCCTCATTCTATTTCGGATTTCGCGAACATTCTCTTTAAAAGTTGTTTCGGAGTCCTTGTAATAAAAATCAGAGCCAGCTATTTCCGTTTCTTGGTATGCAGTAATTAGATTGCCATTTTGGATTAGTGATTCAAATAATAATTCAAAATTCTGAATTACCTCATTCGTGGTAACCTCCTTACTGGCTGAAATGTAGCCCGAATAAGGAGATTTTGCATAAGCCTCAACACCCTTATATAAATATCTGCCGAAGCAAGTAGCCATCGTTATATATAGTTTATTGCAAGTGTCAATATTTATTGGCCTGAACAATTCGATTAATTCAGCCCAACTTAATAAGGTGCCATCGGTAAGTATTAGTCCGTCCAAATTTTTACTTCCATGAGTTTCGAGATGAATTAAAATGCCTCCTTGCATGTACCTTGCATTAGCCTGAATATATTTAATGATTTCTATAATGCTGATTTTATCTTTTATATCATAAAACTTGTGCGTCATTTTTATGGACTTATCCTGTAAGAGATCAATTCTTCTTTCTATAACGTCATGATAAAGTTCAGAGCCCGATTTAAAATCTTCTTTAAATAAACTTTGAATGACAATAATGTGCTTAATATTTCCAACAGACATAGCTAAATATAGGGCTTTCTAAATAAATAATTGATGATCATTCCGACTTCCGACGTCTTGTGGACGATTAACTATAATTGCAAATGCAAAGAATGGCACCACGTCGCAGACCTTAAGGGAATTTGAATAAATATATCAAACATTTATTTTTGAATAAATCTCGCTACCTATGAGCTTAACATATTTTAAACCCCGCGACCGCTTTGACTTTTCAAAGGATACCCTGGATATCGGCAATCCCTTGCAATGGGATCGGTCACAATTTTTAAAGCACTTATTTAAACGCGTATTTGCAATACCTGAAGATCGTGTTAAAGAATTTTACCCCCGCCATCTGGCTTATTATTTATCGCATCACCCCACCGGTACAGAAGAAATATTTTTTAAATATTTCTGGTCACTCATCGAAAGGCAGCTAAAAGTGTTGTTGAATAAGGATGTTTACGATAAAAACCACCTACGAAATGAACGTGAAATAGCACGGCTGCAAAAATTCACAGAACTTCTGATCTCGCTTGATCGCTGGAACTTTCATAAATCCAACGATGCAGTAATAGCACAACAGGATTCTGAAATCTATGGCCTTAGACAGGAGATTATACAGCTAAAAGCCGACCTCAAGAAAGCGACCGCGCTGGAAACCGAAGGTTATATCAATATTCCAGATGGTTACCGCAATACCGTTTTAAACCTGCATTTGCAGATGCAGGAACTCAAAACCCCTGAAGGTAAAGAACTAATGTTTTCACAAACACAAAGTGTTTGGACGAAGATGATTTGCAAATATTTCCGCGAGGGTGATAAGGAGATCAACCACGAAACTATACGCCGTTATTTCCCTAGTGATAAGCGGGAACCGGGTGATAAACATGCCGATATTCCCGCAAAATCAAAGTTGTTTACGATTAATCCTTCAAAAAAGCGGAGCTGATTTCTTCTTTTCACTCATGTAGTAGGTTGCTTTGCAAGCATAACATTAAACTGGCTATCAATGCTTTATAAACAATTTTAACTTTTCTCAAACCACTCCATTTTAACCACGCAGATTTGCGTGGTCAAGAAATCTATAGGGTATAGCACACATTTGTACCAAAACAAATGCTATGCAGATCATTAACCAAGAAGCCCTTAGCCATTGCATCAGGGATGCAGTCAGGGCAGAACTACAAGAACACTTTAAAACAGGTGGCAGCCAGCCGCCGGATTCAGAAAAACTTTTATCCAAGCAGGAGCTTGCCGCCGAACTCGGCGTGTCATTGGTAACGCTTACGGACTGGATGAAAAAAGGCTTACCCTATTTGCGCCTGCATAAACGGGTGTACTTCAAAAAAAGTGAGGTACTCAATGCCATGCAACAAACTATCAAAGATTAAAAGGAGGATGAAAGATGAATGTGGAATTAATCACCCGTGAGGACCTACGGGATTTTAAAAATGAATTGCTCAATGAACTTAAACAGATCATCCAGCCAGGGCAAGGACAATCAAAGAAATGGCTGAAAAGCAGCGAGGTCAAGAAGATGCTAAATATATCACCCGGCACCTTACAGAACCTGCGCATCAACGGTACCCTGCGCTTTACTAAAATAGGCAGTATCATGTATTATAAATTGGAAGACCTTAACAAGGTTTTGGAGGGGAACGGAAAATGATCATTTCAAAAAAATTAGCGAGCTATAACGACCTTATCAAACGCATGGGAAGCGATGAACAGGTACTGGCAACTCATGTAAGCTTATTCACGGCTTTATTTATTTTTTGGCAGCGCGGAGGCTTTGTCAGCCCTTTTGCCATCACCCGTAAAACGGTGATGGCTTATGCAAAAATCGCATCCATTGCCACCTACCATAAGTGTATCAGGGAACTGGATGAGTATGGCTATATCCGTTACCAACCATCTTTTCATCCGGCAAAAGGCAGCCTTGTTTATTGGCCGGATTGGAATAAGCGTTAGCAAAACCAGTGTTGCAAATGGCAATTATACAGACCCGATGCGAAGCATCGGGAAGAGCAGCGGGCAAAGCCCGGAAAGAAAAAACAGAAACCAGTTACGCAGTGACTGGATGTAACGAAAATTATCCGACAGTAGGGAGCGAGTTAATGTTTTTGCTATACAAAAACCCGGATACACCCCATTTGGGATGATCCAGAACTCGCTCCCGTTGGTCGGTTTTTTAAGAATCAGAAAGGGAAGGACACATGACAGCAATTGCTGAAAACAACAAATTACCAAAGCGGCGGACACCGGGAAGGCCAAAGAAAACGATCCGGCGGAGCGACCTTTTGATGGTGAGGTTAACCCCTACCGAAAGGACCTTGATTGAAGGCAGGGCGAAAAAGGCCGGACTGAAACCGAGCGAATGGTTCCGTAGGGCTGCTAAAAGCGCTAAGGTTTTTCCACGCTTTACTACAGAAGAAAGCGGCTGGTTCAGGATGTTGGCAGGGCTGGCTAATAACTTAAACCAATTGACACATCTGGCACACGTAGCAGGACTATTCTCCCTGGCTTTAAAATGCCAGGCTATGCTGAGGCAGATCGAAGAATTATTAACTAAAATTAGTAGCCATGATGGGTAAGCCAATTACGGGAAGAAGCTTTGGCGGCTGTATACGCTATGTGGTGGATAAGCAGCAAGCTAAGATACTGGCAGCGGCAGGTGTACGGATGCAGAATGCAAGTACTTTGGCGCACGACTTTAACCTGCAACGAAAGATGCGGCCGGAATTGGGTAAAGCAGTCGGTCACCTGGTACTTAGTTGGAGCAAGGAAGATTTAGCCAACCTAAGTGATGACATCATGGTAGAACGGGCTAAGGAGTACATGGAAAAAGTGGGTATCCGTGACACGCAATTTGTAGTGGTACGGCACAGCGATCGGGATCACCCGCATCTGCACCTGATCTATAACCGGGTTGATAACAATGGCAAAACGATTAGTGATAAAAACAACTTCGCTAAAAATGTGAAAGCCTGTAAGGAAATCACCTTGAAGTATGGCTACCATTTGGGCGAAGGCAAGGAACAGGTAAACCGCCAAGCCTTGAAAGGCAAAGAGAAGACCAGGTATGAACTTTATGATGCAATTAAGGCCGCAATGAAAACGGCAACCACCTGGAAAGAATTGGAAGCGGCACTGGCAAAACAAGGCACTAAGATCGCTTATAAATTTCGTAGCGGTACCAGCGAGGTACAAGGGGTTTCTTTTGAAAAGGGCGACGTTAAAATGAAAGGCTCTGCCATTGACCGCAGTTTAAGCTATGCCCAAATAGATGCTAGTTTAACCCGTAACCAACAGGTAGAACAATACCACGCAGCAAGACAAGCCAATGAGCCGTCACTGGCCAGCCAGTTACGAGAGGCTATTCGGCAAAGCGTACAAGCGGAGTACCGCCATAGTCCTGATGGCGGTAAAGGCTTGCTGCAAATTCTATTGGAGCCGCAATTTGTGGCAGCGGCCCCAGACCCAATGGGTGATGCGGATATAGCCCGCAGAAAACGAAAGAAACATGAAGCGGAACATTCGCAATCACAGGGGGTAAGCAGGTAGAGATAAATTAAACTATTGAATAAAATTTAAAATCAAGTGTTATGCAAAATGAAGAATTAGAAGAAAAGATAACGATGCTGGAAGAGTTAATACAAGGTTTCGTTGCCAGGATGACCGTTGTAGAAACCGAAATGCCGGAGTTTCTGAAAACTTTTTTACAGCAATACAAGGAGACATTGGACAGGATAGCCTCCCGGATTGAAACGGCTAATAAACGGTATGACGATGCGAAGATCCAGCAGCAGATCGATGAGGTTAAAAAACTGGTGGCAACCGTGCCTAAAGTGATAGGAGTAAAAACCAGCCATCATTTCGGTGCCTGGTCAAAAAGCCTGATTATCGGTGTAGTATTATGCTTTGTGGTTACATCCTTATCCGTTGGTACGGCTTTATACTTAAATCACCAAAATGACAGGCTAAACGATGATGCCTATAATTTCTGGCTGGTTAAAGCGCTATATCCTGAAGTATCTAAGACCATCGAAAAAAAGTTAGCTGACGATCCCAAGGGCTTAAACCAACAGGCAGAAAAAGAAATTGCAAAACAGGAGGCGATTACGGCAGCTCAAGCCCAGGCGGAGCAGGCAGACAAGGAACAGAAAGCGGCAAAGGACAATCTAGAAAAAGTCAAGGCAGGCAAATGAGAGGCCGACATTGATGTTAAAAACGGGAGCAAATATTAATACTGCTCCCGTTTTTGTAAAAATATTATTTGTTTTTGAGAAGGTCGTTCTTTTCTTTTTCGGCCTGGAGTAAACGCTCGTACAGCTTTTTATTTTCCTCAACTAATTCAATAAGCTTATCTAATGGATTAAATGTACAGTGATAATTTCCAAATGGACCGTGGTTAACGCTGCTATCGTTAAAATTATTGAAATAATTTACCACAGCTTCTTCTGTAAAATTTTTAACTGCATCTGCTGTAACGCCCAAGATTTTCGCAATTTTTTCCAAAGCTGCATCTTCAACTTCAGCGCTTTGCTCAATTTTTGATACAGCTTGTTGGCTTATGCCTAATTCGGCAGCCAAAGTTTCCTGCTTTATTCCTTTCAATTCCCGAATCTTACTGATTTTTCTGCCGATATGTAAGGTTGGTTCTGCCATAAGCCAAATGTATATTTAAAACGTAAATGTACAAAACAACCGCTTTATTGTAAAGTACAATCGCTTATGGTTCGGTACTTTCTAATCCCGCTCGAACTTTGAGGGATAATCAAAGTAAAGCAATGGAAAACAAAACTGTCAAACTCTCAAACTTGCAATGCAAAGAACTTGACGAGGTTATCACTTCGCTGGTCGCAAAATACAAAACTGATTATATCTTTTGTTTTGGTTGTCTTAACGATACTAAAACAGCAACTGGTTGTTTCGCCGAAGATATTAAAGTAAGCGATACTCATTATTTTCTACTCATGATTACTACGGAAATCACCCGTATAGAGCATGAGGTGCAGGACTACGTGAACACCAATTTTGAAAACGGTACGATTACGATAATAGTACATGGTATGGAAACCGTTACCAATGCCATAGCACAGGGCAGCCGTTTCTTTACCACGGTTTGCCGCGACGGATTGCAGCTTTATTCTGCAAGCGGCTTACGGTTAAATATAGAATACCCTAATCTCAATCCCGCTACCACCTTTACCAAAGCGCAAAAGCACTTTTATCACCGGTTTGAAATGGCCTGGGGCTTTCAGGAATCGGCAAGCACTTCGCATGATAATGGAATGTATAACAATTGTGTATTTGAGTTACACCAGAGTATTGAACAGGCCTGTATAGCGGTAATAAGGGTTTACATGGCCTACCGTTCCGACATGCACAACCTCGCGCGACTATTGAATATATGCAAATGTTTTTCTGATGGGCAAATTGATTTATTTCCGAGAAGAACCGAGGAAGATAAACGCCTTTTTCAGATACTGGTCAAAAGCTATTCCGATGCAAGATATAAAGACACCTACCAGGTTTCCGATAGCGACGCCGAGGACCTTTGTTTACGGGTCTGTGAATTTTGCGAACTCATCAAAAGGCTTTGCAACGAGAAATTAGCAGCGTATCGGAAGGAAGCAGAAGAGGCAGGTAAAGAAATAGAAGAATACCTGCCGATCTACCCTGAATACATCTTCAAATAATTTGATTAATAAGCCTCATTTCAAAGCTAAATTCATCATGGCAAAAAAGATAAAATTAGGAACTATCCTGCCGGCAGATACATTTTTCTATACCATACCCTTTGATCCACCAGGGCAAAGAGTGACACGAGAAATGCTTGCACAGCATTTCCCGGAACCTAAAGGACGACGAGCACACATGGGTATCCATACCGAATACAAAGCTTTTAAAAGTGGCTTGATTTCGGTTGAAGTGAAAGCACCTGACGACTCGAAAAATATGCTTTTCCTGCATGTCGGCATAACCGAATTAGATGTGGCCTGCACTTGTGGTATGCCGGAAGGTAAACTTTGTTATCATGGGTATATGGGCTTATATAGCATTGCATGGCAACACTATCTGGAACTGGACAGGTTTTATTGGCCGGGAATCAGCGCGGATGATAGCCTTAGGAACAAGTTTTTAATTACTGATATACATAAAGACTGGATTTCGGTAAAGCCTAAACCGCTATATGGTAATATCTTTAAATCTGCTATCGGTTTTAAGGGCGATCAACATCTTTCAATAAAAGAGGCTGCAAGCATAGCAAATGTGGTATCAGGGGGTAAAGAGGCAATAGCTTATTGTTTAGCTTACAATGTGGGCAATCAGTCTAATTCCCATTTGCCTGTCTTAATGTCTTGTTTAGGGATAACCAGTAAGCGCGATAAGGAGGTGGTAAGCTTCAAGCAATTTGGCAGACGGGACAAACCGATTACTAACATCGCTTATACACCGAACCAGCAACAACTGAACGATATCAGCTTTCAGCAATATGAAATCGTCAAACGCATAAACAGCTCATCCGGCGAGGGGAAAAAGCACGAAATGGTGGAAGCCAAGCAGGCGATGCTTACCTTATGGGAACAGGTAATCCCTTTGCTTTTAAAGGAAAAATACAACTATCGCTACTATACATATTGGTTGAAGTATCTAAAATACAAACCCCGGAAAACCGATATGCGGGATTGTAAATACAGTTTGGAAAGACCTGTGCTAAGCTTTTTGTTAAAATTCCACCAAGATCATTTTTCGTTAACAGCGATAGTTTTAGTAAATGGTAACGCTTTAAAATTTGACTATAAACCGCATCTTTTCGTATTCGATGATATAACCGGGCTGTGTTATCTCATGGCAACAGTTCAGGATGATAACCTGCTGATGTGGATGTTATCCAATAACAGGAGATTGACCGTTATGAAAGAGCATTTTATAGAATTTCACGATACCTTCCTGGCAAAGCTTAATACCTGTTACATGGTTTCGTTTACCGATCCCATCTCTAAAAAGACCGTCCCCTATAGTTTTGAATTAGTTACTGATCAGATAATAAAACAAGATGATTATGGAAATTAACAATGATGCCGTATTTGAAGAATTGTCGCCAAACCAGGTTCGGGACTTGCAATTAGGCATGAGGCATTTTTTTGTGAACTACCCGCATGAAGAAGTAAAGCGAATTATTTGGGACCTTTATCGGGGTTGGGTGTTCAATTCCGCGGAATACGTGCAGCAGGAAGAGATAACAGATATGCTTTTATTTTATGAAGCAATCCTTGAGTTTACCAATGATGTGCATAGTTATTGCCAATTCCTAGGCCGAACTGTTTTAAAAAGCGATTAATGAGTCCTGACGAATTAGTTACAAAAAGAGACCTGGAGAAATTTAGGCAAGAATTATTCGAGTTTCTCAAACCGCTTAAAGAATCACAAGGATTGCAGCAACAGCAATGGTTACGAAGCAAGGATGTAAGAAAGCTGCTTAATATTTCAACCGGCACGTTACAAAACCTGCGGATAAAAGGGATACTTCGTTACCGCAAGGCGGGCAGTATCTTCTTTTATAAAGCTGAGGATATTGATAAAATGTTAGCCAACCCTGAAAAAAAAAGTTCGAGGAGGAAACCTTAGTACCGGCGAAATCGCAAACCTTCAAGGTGATGTTTTTGCTTAAAGCACCCAAGGTTAAAAAAGGAAACTTAATTCCGATTTATATCAGGATTACGGTGAATGGTAAGCGGACGGAATGGTCCACAGGACGAAAATGTGCACGTATAGATTGGGAAAGCAATAATGGTAGAATGAAAGGCACGAAAGAAGATGCTCGGTCGGTAAATAGCTGGCTGGATACTCTTAATGCAAGAGCATTCGCTGCCAGGCAAGATTTATATGCTTCAGGAAAAGCTTTTGGACCAATTCATGTCCGCAAAATTATGCAGGGTGAAGAATTGGAACCGCCTAAGATGCTTTCCGATATTTGGACTTATCACACAGACCAGATTGCCGGGTTAATCGGAAAGGATTACACCGTGGGTACGCTGCAAAAGTATAAAGCAGCTTTTCGGATATTAAAACGGTTTATTATGATTCGAACCCAATCTGATGATATTCGGCTGGACAAGATCGACTACCGCTTCGTAAAAGATTTTGACTATTATCTTAAAGCGGATTATGGTGTGAAAATCAATACAGCTGTACAGATCGTTAAAAAATTGCGAACAATGATCAAAATCGCAATAGAAGTCGGATGGGCTAAGCATGATCCGTTTATTGCTTATCGTGCCAAAACGGTAGAGGTATTCCGGGAGTATTTGACCAGCGATGAACTTCAGCAACTTGCAGAGAAAAAATTATCCCGTAAGCGTTTGCACGTTGCAAGGGATCTGTTCTTGTTTAGCTGTTATACTGGGTTATCGTATGCTGATACGGCAAAGTTAACAAGGGCGGATATTGTCAAAGGAGAAGATGGCGGTATTTGGATACAGACGCACCGGGTAAAAAATAATAACCGGGTACGTGTCCCGCTTTTAAGTCCTGCGTTAAGATTAATGAATCACTATAAGGATTATCCCCGGATACTGGATGAAGATTTCATTTTGCCTAAAATGAGTAACCAAAAGGCTAATGTTTACTTGAAGGAGATCACCAAGGCGCTGGGTTGGAGTAAATACCTGACCTTTCATTGCGCCCGACATACGTTCGCTACTACGGTTACCTTGACAAATGGTGTTCCCATTGAAACAGTCGGGCAAATGCTAGGCCACAAGAATATCCGTTCTACGCAAATTTATGCGAGGGTGACGGATACCAAAGTCAGCCGCGATATGCGGAAGCTCAAGAAGCTATATCAAGGCCAGCCGCTTTATTTAGCTGATGACTTTGGATAGGGATTTGGAATAGCTGTCTGGTCCAATTAGTATTTATTATCAAACTTTAAATTAAAAACAATGATTAATCAAACATGCAAAAATTGCAAAGTGCTTTGTATCGATGGTCAAGTACCATCTTTTGTTAAACCTTTTACTTTTCCAAAATGAAACACCTTATAATAGGAGACCTTCACGGTAAGGATGTTTGGGATGAAGTGGACATAAGTATTTATGATAAGGTAGTTTTTGTAGGAGATTACGTCGATCACTGGACATTACCGGACAGGTTCATTTATCAAAATCTGCAAAAGATAATTGAACTTAAACGCGAAAACTTTGAAAAGGTCGAATTGCTTCTTGGTAATCATGATATTCAATATCTTCATTACCCGCATTACCTGTGCTCTGGATTTCGTCCCAATATGCAACGCTCACTAAGTTTGTTGTTTGGTGAAAACCGTGAACTCTTCAAAGTTGCTTACCAGCGTGAAAACCATATCATATCCCATGCAGGCATTACCAACAAATGGTACAGAGAATTTAGTAATCACCGGATTATTAAAGGAATGTACGACGAAAACGAGACAGTTGCCGACCTGGTTAACAAAGTTGAAAAAACGGTACACCGCTGGTTGCTACATCAGGCAGGCAGTAGTCGGGGCGGTGAAGGCGCTGGTGGTATCACCTGGGCAGACCGGAAAGAGTTGATCAAAGATATGCTCGATGGTTACCATCAAATTGTTGGTCATACAGTAATTCCTAAGCCGGAATTTGTACAGGAAACAGGTAAGTCATCAATGTTCATCGACGTACTTGATACAATGACTTATTTTCATAAAATAGAGATTTGAATAAATTGCTCTATCTCGGATTCAGAATATTTTAAATGATCAAGGTGTTTTATAAAGAAGGTGACCGTGAACTCATTAATGACAGATATTGCACTGCGGCAGGTAGCTTAATGGAACACGCGCTTCGCCGCTGTGTCCATTACGCCACCAGCCTCGCTTTTTTGGCAAAACTGAAATTCGCTATCGCTCATAACAGATTTGCCTATCGGATTAAAGTGATATTTATATAATAGTCTTTGTTTATTTTTCTTCTAATAATGGTACTATGAGTACCATTATTAGCATTTATTTAAACTCAAATTTGTACCGTAAATAGACTGAAAGATAATTTAAACGGTTTGAGTAAATATACCCGAACGGGTATAAAATTACCGATCAATTCAAAACTATACCCGTTCGGGTATAATCAAAATTTACTTGTATTTTTTTAATAGGATAATCGGTTTATTTCCGATTATCCTATTAATTTTTTACATCCGGTGAGAAGAAAATAAAATCCTCATTCCCCGCAGTCGCGAAGATAGCCCACGCCGGAATCAAACGTCAAGGGTGTACAAGCGGGCCGATGCGTCCGCTTTTAGCGGCTGGCCCGTATTCTA
This sequence comes from Mucilaginibacter mallensis, assembly GCF_900105165.1. Classification (NCBI taxonomy): domain Bacteria; kingdom Pseudomonadati; phylum Bacteroidota; class Sphingobacteriia; order Sphingobacteriales; family Sphingobacteriaceae; genus Mucilaginibacter; species Mucilaginibacter mallensis. Next base: position 20,391 of record NZ_LT629740.1, on the reverse strand, counting down.
AGACTTTTCCAAATAATATTTCTTCATCTTAACTCGACAACAAAATTCTCATTTTGGCCGGAACCTTTCAAGGGTATATAAACAGCGCAGCCGCACAGGCCCGTCCTTCGCTGCCCTTGACAGAACCCGTCCAAAATAAGGGGAGTTGTTTAAGCGTTTAGATGATAAGCCCTAAGCTGCATATTTCATCAGATCCACATAGCACGAGCCGCGATTGACAACAGCAAACATTCTGGAAATGATCTTATTGCGTATAACATTTAGCGTACTCATCTTATTTTTCCCCTCGCTCACTCTTCTTTTATAATAGCTTTTCATCTCTGGATTATATGCGCAAGCACATATAGCCACCATGTGGATTAATTTTTTTAGCTGCTTGTTGGATAAACTACTGACTCGTGTTCTTCCTTTTATGCTGGTACCAGACTGATGCTCAAATGGAGCAGTCCCCACATAGCAGGCGAACTTCCGCCAAGTAGCAAAACGGGTAAAATTGTGCGTATAAGCAATCATATTTGCGGCCAGTACAGGTCCTACACACTTAATACTGGTCAGTAATTGATAGTTTAATTTAACTGTTTCATCACTTTCTATCACCGCCTTTATTTGTTCTTCAATCTTTTTAACTTGCACCGTTAGGTTCATTATCAGGCTTTTATAAACTTGAAATATCCCCTTGTGCTCTTTTCCTTCCAATGCCTTTTTCTGTTCTTTCCATGTGGCTTCATACCCTCCACGATCGCATACCAAGCGATTTCGTAATGTAAGCAACGACTGAAGTTTGAGAATACTTTTGGCTGGTAATAGAGTTGCCTGAATGGTTTCGCGGTGTAGCCAAGCATATTCAGCGATTCTTTGTGCATCGATCTGGTCATTCTTTCCTCTTCTGATCCCTATAGATTGTTTGATTTGAAGCGCAGGAAGCATAGCGAATGGGATTCCAATATCATTTAGATAGGTGGCAAGTTTAATTGAATACATACCGGTATGTTCGAAGCAGATGATCATCTCCGCCGGTTCCGATTGTTTACTATACTTTTTTACCCAACTTAAAAATAAAGCAAATCCTTTTTCCTCGTTACTGAATGTTTTAGAAGCACCGATTCCGTGCAGGTGGACATCAATAGTAAGCTTTGATACATCGATTCCGATAAATACTTTGTATTTCATACTAAATAAATTAATGTGATGTACTTAGACTAAAACCTTTATAAGACCTGGTGTCTAAAATTCTAACTTGTCATTGACATCGACTTGTGACTCGGAACAGGGACTAATACGGGCCATAGGTCTTTAGCCTGGGCCTTGACTTGGTTCACCCTATTCTTTGTCAGCAAGATAGTTTTAATAGTAATCACAAAGAAAATCTAAAGGACATGGAATAGGACTAATACGAAGCATAGGTCTTTAACCTGGGCCTTGACTTGGTTCACCTAAATCTTTGTCAACAAGAAACTTTCGATAATAATCACAAAGCAAATCTAAAGGCCCTTGACATTTGATCCGGCTAAGCGCTTTTGTTGCTTAAGCGTTGAATAAGGATTGAGCGTTCATTAGGTAATAATCCTTTGAAATTGTACAAGCAAAAACCATGATACTAAGCAGGCCTTTAACCAGCCATTGCCTCTCTAAAATATACTTGTGGCTGGTTATGATTTATTATACTCAGCCACAAGTGGTGAAATTTATATAGTTGTGGCTGAGTATACGAGCCTGATCTGTGACAGAGTGAGGGTGAATTTATCTTTTTTTTGTAACAGAATGAGGGTAAATTTTAGGGCGAAATTATTAAATATCTTCGCAAATACTTATATTTGACTTAAGAAATGTAGCTGAGATCAGTTGTTTTTTAAGTTGATTAGGGAGGCTTTCATTTTTAAAATGTCATTGACAAATAGACAATCAATTTTCAATAGAGCGTCATTCGTGGCGTCTTTTTTTGAAGAGATATAAAGGACTGAAAATCAGCTAATTTTAGCTAAGGTTCGAGTCCCGTCCATTCCGCAAAAAAGCTTCACAATTGTGAAGCTTTTTTTGTTATATGTCTTTTTACGTCAATATCATTGAAAGTTATCAGGCAAATTTTCCACTTCATAACTATACCTGCTTCACCATCAATAACATATCGTAACTTTAAAAATGTTTCAACATTTCAGGGCATTATATAAAATGATGGGAAGATTTAATATTTGCCACTTTATTTTCTGGATGAGCATTATATATTGCCCAGTTTCAGTAATCGCGCAGCAAAAAAGTCCTGTCATAGCATTTGCCAGCGATACGCAGGCTCCCCTGTTTATTGAAACGATCATCCGCAAAACAGATCATAACGAAAAGGCTACGGAATTAATTTTTAAGGATATTGTTTCCGTTCATCCTGCCGCATTATTTATTCTTGGTGATGTGGTATCATTAGGCTATAGCGATGATAAATGGAAAAAGATGGACACCTACCTTAAATGGTGCGCCGATGATACCATTCCGGTTTATGCAGTGCTGGGCAATCATGAGCTGATGCTCAATGCCAGTGAGGGAAGACGGCAGTTTCAATCGAGGTTCCCGATGCATAGTGAAACCGGTTATAGCGAGGTAATTGACTCTGTGGCTGTAATACTGTTAAACTCCAATTTCAGCGAGATGAAGGATTCTGAGATCGTTAAACAGGATAACTGGTATAGCCGCACCTTAAAACAAATGGATAACGACCCGGCCATTAAATTTATAATAGTCGGCTGCCATCATTCGCCTTACTCAAACAGTAAGGTTGTTGGCCCGTCATTGCCGGTACAGCAAAAATTTGTTCCGGCTTTTATAGCTTCAAAAAAGTGTGTGCTGTTCCTTTCGGGGCATTCACACAATTTTGAACGCTTTAAAGTACAGGGTAAATATTTTTTAGTGATAGGCGGAGGAGGGGGCCCTCATCAGCCCTTCTATAAAACCAAAGAGCTAACGCATGATCTTTCGCATGACTATAAACCAATGTTCCATTATCTTGAGGTAAAGCGCTGCCGCGATTCGTTGCAAATCACATCGCGTGAGCTAAAAAATGATTTTTCCGGCTTTGATGATGGCTTGAAATTTAGCGTGACGAATAATTAAAACCTGTATCCGCCCACAAAAAGCAAGGCAATATTTCTATCAACAAAACCTCCGGAGTAATAATATTTAGTCTCTGCACTAATAGAAAACCTGTTGCTGAGTTTATGCCGGTAACCGAGCGTTCCCGAAAAATCAGCTACTGAAAAGCTGGATGCGCTAAAGTCGCCATTGTTCTCCATATGGATCTTGTTAAGCAATACAGCTTGCCCCATAGCAAAATTAACATAGAAGTTTTGTAAAACCCGCATAGATACCACTATCTGTATCGGGATAGCCGTGTTGGCAATATGAACCTTATTGGGCTCGGGTGTATTGTAGGTATATAACCTGAAATAGCCACTCTCTACACCCAGACTTAATAAATGCTCGGGCTCCCACATTACCCTGCCTGTAAATGAGTAATTAAAATCATTAACATAACTTTTGCCAAGCGCCAGGTTGTTGAAATAGTAATTGGGCCCAAATCCCGCGTAAACAGCAAACTTGTGTTTCTTCGGTTTAGTATAACTGGCAGTTTGAGCCATTGCATGTATGTTAATACCTGATTACGACAACGCAGTACGTGTTATATCAAAAAATGCTATTCGCCAAGTTATGGTATGATGGCAAATTTGTATACTATTTATAGATACTGCTTTGATAATATATTAGCAGTGCAAACAGCATTGTCATTAATACCTGTATAGCTACTGATTAGTGTAACTGTACGAGAAAGTGTAATGAGCCTGCAGGTAATAGCGGTACAAATGGGCAAAACGTATTAACAGGTTGATAGGATGGTAAAAGCCGCCAAACTACAAAGCACACTGCTGTAAAAGTGTCCGTCCGCTCGGGGGTAAACAACTGAGCGGACGGACAAGATTCTCTCCCCATTTCATCTCCACATGCCATTGCGTGGAGGCACGACGAAGCAACCGCGAACTTTGCATATCCGCCCTGTATAGTTCGCGGTTGCCGCGCTATCGCTCGCAATGACATGGTGGGCTTGTCCACAGGTTTCCGTACCCTGAGCGGACGGACACTATTGGCATAAACAAAAAAGCCCCGTTCAAAAGCTGAACGGGGCTTTGAATTATAGATTAAGTTCCTATTAAAAATTCAATGTAAATTTGGTGTATAAGCGCATACCATTAAAGCCCATTTGTACTGCCTCAAACGGACCGCCCGATTCGCTGTCGCCAAAAGAGCTGGTGCCGCTGGTAGGATTAATCGAACCTTTAACCAGGTCGGTATCAGGGTGTACGTTAAACAGGTTGTCCACACCTAATGTCCACGCTATGTTCTTACGGATTTTGTATGATACATATAGATCGGTAGTGATCTTAGGTGAAAAGTTGAAGATTTCCGGTACCGGGGTGGTAGTGCCATCCAGATATACCGAAGGGAAATATTGGTCAGGAGCACTCGGTGCCGGACTAACCTCGCCAAAACCCAGTTCTTTTACATCACCATAATAAGTAAGGTGCGTACCGAACGCGAATTTATTTATGCCATATTCCAGGTTCAGGGTAAATTTAGCAGCCGGAGCACTGGCTTTCAGGAAATACTGTTCCCTGTCATCAAAGAAGGACGCGCTATCAGAAGGAGTTTTTTTAAGTGATGCCGGGATATGTATCTGATCGATATGCAGGTTTTGGATGTTGCCTGCCAATAAAGCGTTGAAATGGCTGTTACCCCAACGTTTTTTGTAATCTATCACAATATCAACACCTTTATTGGTAGTGTTTACCGCGTTAGCAAAAAACTGCGCCTGTTGCGAGTTCTGGGCCTGCAATATATAATTGATAGTACCCGGTGTATTTATGTTACCCAATGCAGGGTCGCCGGTGTTATAGGTACCGGATATAACTATCCTGTTCTTGATCTTAATATCGTACCCATCAACAGTAACGGTTAAGTTATGTAATGGCTGCCAAGCAAAACCTAAGCTATAGTTAACTGATGTTTCAGGGGTTAGCTTAGGGATCTCTGCCGCTTTTGCCGCCGCCGATACCGTTGATACCAGCGTTGTATAATACAAGTTACCACTTACTATATTGGTATTGGTATTGCTAAAGTTGATCTGTTGCAACGTAGGTGCGCGAAAACCTGAGCTTATTGAACCACGCAGGTTAAAGTTATCAGTCAGCTTATAACGTGTTGCAAATTTAAATGAGCTTTCGCCGCCAAAATCAGAGTAATGCTCAACACGGGCAGCACCATCAATCAGCCATTGCTGGGTAACATCCAGGGCACCTTCAGCATAAAATCCTTCATTGGTACGTGATGCCACAGTTGCCTGGCTTGGGGTATAACCTGGGTAACCTTCAGAGCCTGAAGCTTTGGAATACAAGGTATCCTGGCCCTTTGACCCTAAGCCCGGTAACTTAGCGCCACCATCAATATAAGAGTTAGGCTCGCCTGCATATAACTGGTAACGCTCGTACCTGAACTCGCCACCAAACGATACTTGCAAGCCTTGTGCAACATGGGCAAAGCGCTTGGTTATATCAACATTAGCAGTGTTTTGTAAGAAGTTAAATCCGCCATCATCAAAACGGGTTTGTATTGGCTGACCAGCCACATAAGGCAATGAGGCATTAAAAGTATTATCACCAAAGTAATGGAAATCGTTTCTGCCGGTATTATCACTGATATCCCAATCCCATTTGCTTGCCGTAGTTCCCCTGAAACCAAACGCAGCCGACATATCCTTAATGTACACATCCTCCTGCGGGTCGTAGTATACGTTGTCTGGATTATATGCTGCACCTGCGGGAGCATCTATCTTCATAATGCCCGGTACAAATATTAAGTTACCAGCGGCATCAGTAGGGAATTTTGTTGGATTAGCGCGCAGCCCGTTATCATAGTTCCAGCTGCGGGTATAGGCATAAACATTGGAATGCTTGTAATTGTAGCCGCCAAAAGAGTAAAATACGGTATTAGTACCTTTTATAGGTATCTCCATATTGTACATACCACCACCTGAGGCAACCGAACCATCGCCAAAGGCCCTGCGCTCACGGCTTATTGCACCATTAGGGTCATCCCTAAAGGTTTTGCCCTCATTCTCATAATTACCACCAACATTTAAAAAGCCGCCATTCTTACCTATGGCAACGCCATAATCAGCGCCGAGGGTAAATGTTTGCCCGTCGAATTTTTTACCGGTGTAATAAGCAGCAGGATCTGAGTAATTCAGCGTATTATACTTCTGATCGTTATAACCGCTAAAGCCCGCGTTAATGGTTAAATGGTTAGTATCTTTTTTTAGTACGATGTTAATAACACCCGCTATCGCGTCAGAACCATATTGTGCCGATGCACCGTCGCGCAATATCTCCACATGATCAATTGAGGCCTCGGGTATAGCATTTAAGTCAGTACCACTATTACCACGACCACGGGTACCCACTTCGTTCACAAAGGCTGATTGGTGGCGGCGTTTACCATTAACTAATACCAGTGTTTCATCAAAACCGAGGCCGCGTAAGCTGGCAAAATCTATCGCGTCAGATCCGTCGCCACCGCTTTGCTTGTTGTAGTTAAATGATGGCACCTGCTGATTCAGCTGGCTCATCAGGTCGGGTTTGGCCGTTGTTTGGTTCACCTGGCTTATGTTTACCACATCTACCGGCACCGGTGATTCAACTTTTGTGCGCCCGGCACCACGGTTACCCAATACCACCACTTCCTTTAATGATTCTGAGGAAGCAGGTAACTCCACGTTCAATACATTTTTGCCGTCAGTAATAACCACACTAACTGTTTTCTTTTCGTACCCTACAGCCGAAAAGGTTACTTTATAAGTGCCTGCTTTTAATGAAAGGGAATAAGCACCTGCCGCGTTGGTTGAAGTACCTGCTGCCGATGGCATTGCCAGTACTGTGCCAGCTTCAACAGGCTTACCGGCACTTGTTACCGTACCCGTGAGGGTTTGTGCAAAAAGCGGGGTGCAAACCGATAGGAATGCCCCTAAAAGGAATAAATGTAAACGTAATTTCATGATTTTTTGAGGTTTGTTAAAATAATATGTTAATTTATCTCTAAAATAAAATTATTATTCGGTTAAATATCATTTCACCAAAACAATTGCCATTTTATTGGCAATTATTACAAACTAAATTAGTTTTACTTTGATTTTTTGTAATAAATTATCAATTATTAAAAAAATAAATAGATATTATTTTAATTTACATAAAAAAATAAAGACATATAAACTCATATTTTATATATAAAAATCATTATTGGTAAATTTTATGATTAAAAACCAAGCATAAGTTGAATAAAATTGATAAAAATCATAAAATATTATCAATTAAACATTTTAAGAATAAAATTCTGATGAGTTATTGAAAAAAGCCTGTACTATTTATGTAGAACCATTTATGAAACTATTATATACAGGAAAACGAAACGCATATTGAGGTTATGCATTTATTAGAAATGACCGACGGTTTACTACCAGAATAAAGCCATAAAATAGTCCCACAGGCCTTTTTTACCGGTAATTACTATTTCAAATTGCTCGTCAATTTGTTTTGAAAAGTCTATTAATTCACGGCTCATGGTAAAAATAGATTAATTATATCAAATATAAAGTATTTTTATACCAAAAACCAAATTGGTATTTGTTTATTTATTTTTCATGACGATACATTTATAAAAATGTATCGTCATGAAAAAATCTTATTATGGGAAAGTAAGGCCCGGATAAGCAGCAACGTTGGCCAAAGGAATAGAAGAGCCATAGGTACTGTTTATAGCCTTAATAAATTCGTTGGCTATAATAGAATATCCGCGGGGGGTAAGGTGCACACCATCAAGCGAGAATAAGCCACCGCTGATGTATGACGAATTAAGGCTGATACCATCAACCACCAATCCATTTGCTTTAACATTATTTAAGTAAGTATAGGCATCAAAAACGGCCAGGCCTTTTTGGGCTGCAATTGATTTAATGGTAGTATTGTATGATTGCACGTAATCGCGTGTTAAGGCAACTTCGTTTGCATCCAGCACATATTGGTTATCAATTGGCGTTACAGGGGTTAAACCATAAGGCTGCGGGCCGTAAGGTGTTGTTACCAGCGTACCAATCATACTGGTTGGGAATGTTAGTATGATAAGGTCATTTGCTGTTGCTACCCTTGGCGCATAAGTAGTGCCTGATACCAGCGCATTTACATAAAGTGCCTTTGCGGCTGGATTTTTCGCTTGTACAGCAGCCAAAATAGCGCCAACCGTTACCGTATTAAAATAAGGGATAGAAGTAACATCGGGTATAGTAGCTACCACGCCTTTTTGGCCTGATGCGGTTAGTTTTTCTATCGATAATTCATATAACTCGGCAAAAACTGTTTTATCTGTTAGCACATCACCAACACCACCACCGGTAGCATAAGCCAATGCATCATTATTACCCAACCAATCTGAGAAAAAGGTAAATGGCTTGGCTGTTACAAAATCAAGATAATCAGTTGTGTTGGTTGGTGCGTCATTCGGTAGCATACGCTCAAAAAAGCCGTTAAGGTTACCATAAGGAGCGTAAGTGATATTTAATAATTTAATTCCCGGTACGCCGTAGTTCTCAATATCGCCGGTGTATTTGGTGTACAAGGTAACGTTACCAAACCCCGGGATAGGCAATATGCCACGTATAGCCAGGTCAGTAATAACAGGTGCAGTAATAGGGTTGCCGTTGGCATCAAAACCTGTTAGTTTAAGATAGCCCGAGCCGTTTTCCTGGCCGGTAGCAAATAAAGGTTGATTAAAAGTACCGCCGCCTACTGCCAGCATCTGCTTAGCCATGATAGACGGATATGAGTTTAATTGACCTGCAAGGTATAAACCACCATTGGAGTAACCTGCTGTTAAGGAGTTACCTACAGCTATATAGCGTGAAAAGTCGGCCCTACCTTTTGTTGGCGCGGGATTGTGGATTTCGGGCTTACAGGCAGCTAAAAATAGCAAACCTGCAATAAGATATATTTTAAAGTTCTTCATGTTTGTTATTTTTTAATTACCAGTGATAAGCCAGTGATAAGCCTGGGATGTAAACATTTGTTTCAAACGTACCTGCTAATTGCGACTGAATATTGGTTTGGGTGCGGGCATCTACGTGCTCATACTCAAATGAAACATCAAGGTCCAATCTTGAAGCCAGCTTATAGCCTAAACCACATGTTACAAATTTACGCGGGGCATCGGGGGCTTCCGCAGTAACATAGCCATCCTGTACAGCTGTTCCTGCAAAACCACCACCAAACCGAAGGAACAGGTTATTACACGCTTTATATTGAGCACCCACTCTTATACTAACGGCATCCTGGTAATTACGTGCCGAATAGCTATCCTGTAATTGAGGGGTGTTTATTTTGTAATCAAAAGCTAAAGCTTTGTAAACATCCCATCCAACTAAGTTGGCATCGAAAGCGAGTGTCCATCTTTCGGTTGGATAAAAACCTAAACCTACTGATGTAGTTGAAGGCAATGGAATTGTTGCCGAGAAGCTATTAGGCTGCGGAAAGCTGCTTTGTAAGGATGATGGCACATTAAAAATAGCATTACCATTATTAATAGTGGTACTTACACCTGAACGGTGGGTGATACCAATAGTAATACCCGATTCGGTTTTCACGAAGATACCGGCGTTCCAGCCATATCCTTTACCTGATCCTTTAAGCTCAGCCTGCCCGTCCTGCCCGGCAGAATTGGTTAACGGGATAGCCTGCGTAAGATCAACTATACCGCGGTTATACACAAAACCACCGCCTATGCTTAAATAATCGGTTAGTTTTATACTTAATGTAGGCTGAAAGTAGATGGCTTTAAGATCAAGGCTTTCCAGCGTATATTTCCCTGCCCAGCTATCTCCCCAGTCGGTTAAACCGCCAAAGGGCGTATATACGGCCATACCAAGTTTCCACCAGCCATTTCTGGGCCCTACGGCAGCATAAAAATTAAATGGTGTAGCAACCTTGTTGGCAACATGATCCTCCACATTGGTACCCATTGGGTTAAAAACAGACCTGAACATTAATGGGCTGATACCTGCCTGAATATAATTATCAGGTAACATAACAACGGCGCCGGGATTAAAAAACACGGAGGCTCCATCCTGTAACAGACCGGTACCGGTGTGGCCCATACCTATTTGTTTCTGCCCCTCAAGGTTCACCTGGAACCCTTGCGCGAACGAAATAACAGGTATCAGTGCGAGCACTAATAGTAGAATTTTCTTCATGATTATATAATTGGTTATATGGTGCTATTTGTAAAGCTACAAATACGGTTTCTAAAAAAATAAAATTAGGTTGGTTTTATACGAAAAAAAGGGCTATAATGCGGAGATATTAGTCAAAAAGTCGGAGAAAAGATTAATTTAGAGTTAACTAACAGCACTATATTTAATTAGTGATATTAAATAAATACGTATGAGTAAAAAGATCGCACAATTAAGCTTATCAAAGTTTGCAGACCTGTACGCAGATAAGCTTGTTGGCCCCGATTTTTTTATCACCGATGAAAAACAACTGTTGAGCCTCAGCGAATACCCTTATCGATCCGACGGCTATATTATTGGCATATGCACCCGCGGCACGGCACAGGTTGAAGTGAACCTGCAGGTATACCAGTCGAGGCCCGATGCCATGCTCCTGGCCACACCTTTCCATACCTTACGTATTTATAATAGCAGTCCTGATTTTTTATGCCGCTTCATTGTTTTTTCAAAAGCATTCTTAACCGAGAACAACGTTAACAGCCATTTCCTGGAATCGTTCAGCTATTTTAAAAGCGCGTCGCTGCCGGTTATATATCCCACGCATGAAGAAATAAACATGCTGCTGGATATTTATATGCTGATGAAGAAAAAGCTGGAACGCGAGGAACACCCTTACCGCATGGAAATATCAAGGAGCATTTTAACATCGCTGCTATATGAAGTGGAATCGATATACGAGCACCACCATGTAATGATAAAGGGCAAGCAAACACGCAAACAGGAGTTGAATGTGCTGTTCCAGGAACTGGTTTTTCATCATTATAAAGGGCACCGCAACGTACAGTACTATGCCGATGCCTTGTATGTATCATCAAAGCACCTTACCGAAACCATTAAAGAAGTAACCGGCCGAACTGCCGGCGAATGGATAGATGATGCTGTGATACTGGAAGCAAAGGTATTATTAAGGAACCACGAGATCAGCATTGCCCGCATCGCCGAGGATATTAATTTCCCCGATCAATCCTCTTTTGGTAAGTATTTTAAAAACCACACCGGTCTCTCCCCCTCAGATTATCGTGTGGCAATGGCTATTTAATACAGCTTAATTATACCGCTCCCAAACTATAAATTTATAAATACGTATAGGGGATTTAAGATCTTAAATTCACTTCATATCAAGCCCCCCTAAAAATGAAAAAAACTATTATTATCCTGTTTTTGCTGGCATCGGCGCTACTGGTAAAAGCCCAGCATGTGCAGCCCGACAGCATTATAAAAGTGACGCCCACTAAAACAGGCACCCATACCACATATGCATATACTATTGCAGGCAAGGTGCAAACACCAGATGAGGTAAAGATAAAACTGTTGGCCTATGTCCCATCAGCCAATGAATTTCAGCAAGCAAAAATTGAAACTAAATGGGCTGTAGTTTCAACAGTGGGGTTTGCCGTATCAGCTATAGGAGCAGTAATTGAGTATGCGAACAATAATAACGCACCCGTTACCGAGCACCATAGCCTTACAGGAGCTTACATTTTTACAGGTGTTGCTACCGCCTTTTTTACCAGTGCCGTAATTAACCTTGTACAGGCCGGTAAACACAAAACGAAAGCCATGAAGGTGTATAACCAGCGTTTTGAGTAAACGTAAATATTTTTTTACATATTAAAAGTTCTTATAAAGGGCTTTTAATATCTGTTTTTTTTGACTTTTTACTTTTGGACTTGTAACTTCTTTGATAGATTCGGCATGGATTTCAGGAAACATCTATATGATTGTTACATAGCTACTTATACACAAAAAAAGTAATCAACTTGTTACATCATCCTGGGTTGACAAATAGTGATTTGGATAGTTTAATATTATAAATTCACATAATATTAAACATATCCAAAAAATGAAAAACCTTATTATTACCCTGTTTCTACTAACATCGTCATTGCTGGTAGAAGCACAACAAAATCAACCATCGCATGCACAGCCCGACAGCGTAATTAAACTGATTCCTTATGGCGAGGGCCGGCAGGCAGGCTATCTTTACACCATTGGCGGTAAACTACAAACACCCGATGATGTTAAGATGAAACTTTTAGCTTATGCACCATCAGCCGACGAATACCATAAGGCCAGGAACAGTGCAACGTGGGTTTATATTTCAACGGCAGGTTTTGCCATAACAAGCACGGTAGCCGTATTCGAGTATGCGCACAACAATAAATCGTACGGGGCGACAACCGCCTGGGTGAACGGCGTACCAACTTTTGTATATCCGCATCACAGCTATACCAGCGCCTACATTTTTACAGGACTTGCCACCGCGTTTATTACCAGTACAATTATTAACCTGGTGCACGCCAGCAAACATGCTAAAAAATCCCTGGATGTATACAACCAACGTTTTGAGTAAACTTATTTATTTTCCGTTTGTTAAAGTTGAAGCTCTTGTAAAAAAGAGCTTTTTCTATTTACGCTGATTTTTTGACTTTTTAATTTTGAATTTTGACTTACAAAGTTCTTTCCGACTTTTTGACGAATATCTCCGCATTGTAAACCTTTTTTTCAAGCGCCAACGCATATAATTTTACCCCTGATTATAAAACCAAAATATTGCAAAGGCCAAAAGCGTTTATGCAGTATAAGATCAAGTATAAACATATCCTTAAAAAAACAATTTTTATGAGCAGTACTGAAGCTGTAAAAGCTATAAAGGGAGGGGAGTTTCTTATACGGGAAACTTCGGCAGAAGATGTTTTTATTCCGGAAGAATGGAATGAAGAACAATTGATGATAGCCGAAACATGCACCAACTTTCTTGCGCAACACATCACGCCAAACCTGGTTCGTATTGATGAGCAGGAAGAGGGATTGATGCCGCATTTGATGGAAGAAGCAGGCGCGTTAGGCTTACTAAGTATATCAATACCCGAGGAATATGGTGGTTTCGGCAAGGATTTTAAAACATCAATGCTGGTTACCGAAAAACTGGGCGCGGGTAATTCATTTTCCGTAGCGTTTTCGGCGCATACGGGCATTGGCACTTTACCTATATTATATTATGGCAACGATGAGCAAAAAGCAAAATATATACCCAAACTGGCCAGCGGCGAGTGGAAAGGCGCTTATTGCTTAACCGAGCCAAGTTCAGGCTCTGATGCAAACTCAGGCAAGGCCCGTGCTAAACTTACCGAAGATGGCAAGCATTACCTGCTTAACGGCCAAAAAATGTGGATCACCAATGCAGGTTTTGCTGATATCTTTACCGTTTTCGCTAAGATTGATAACGATGAGAACCTGAGCGCATTTATAGTTGAAAAAGGCTTTGAGGGCATTACCCTTAATCCCGAAGAACATAAAATGGGCATCAAAGGCAGCTCGACCCGCCAGGTATTTTTTAACGACTGTAAAGTACCGGTTGAAAACCTGTTATCAGAACGCCAGAATGGTTTTAAAATAGCTGTTAACATATTAAACCTGGGTCGTATAAAATTAGGCGGTGGCACGGTTGGCGCAAGTAAGGAAGTAACCACTTTAGCCATACGTTATGCTAACGAGCGTGAGCAATTCGGCAGGCCGATCTCAAAATATGGCGCTATCCGTTATAAACTGGCACAATCTGCCATCCGTACTTATGCTTCTGAGTCTGCCATCTATCGCGCCAGTGAAAACATGGAACAGGCCACTGAGCATTTGGTTGAAACCGGCATGGATGCTATAAAAGCCAAGCTAAAAGGCACCGAACAATATGCCATTGAAGCAGCCATCATCAAGGTACATGCATCTGAAACATTGAATTATGTGGTTGACGAAGGTGTACAGATCTACGGAGGCATGGGCTACAGCGCTGAGGCACCGATGGACCGCGCTTACCGCGACTCACGCATCAACCGCATATTTGAGGGCACTAACGAGATCAATCGCATGCTGACTGTCGACATGATGTTGAAACGCGCCATGAAAGGTGAACTGGACCTCATGGGTCCTGCGTCAAAGGTAGCGGGCGAGTTAATGAGCATCCCTGATTTTGGAGGCAGTGAGGATGAAGGCTTATTCAGCAAGGAAAAGAAATACATAGCCGGGTTTAAAAAAGCCGTACTAATGGTTGCCGGCGGCGCGGTACAAAAACTAATGCAGCAATTAGGCAAGGAGCAGGAAGTATTAATGAACCTGGCCGATATGCTGATAGAGCTATACGTAAGCGAATCGACCCAGTTGCGTGTTGAAAAACTGGTAAACATGCGCGGCGAAGAAGCCTGCAAAGAACAATTGGACATTATGCGGGTTTATATAAATGACGCCGCCGAGCACATTGCAAAATCAGGAAAAGAAGCCATCAACGCTTTTGCCGATGGCGACGAACGCAGAATGATGCTGATGGGCCTTAAACGCTTTACAAAAACTGAAGATTTTAACACCACCCAAGCCCGCAGAAATATTGCTGCGAAACTGATTGAGGAGAATAAGTATTGTTTTTAAAATTTTTCTACCTTGTCATTTCGACGAGGAACGAGGAGAAACCTTCTTCGCGCAGAATATCGCCTGAAGAAGATTTCTCACTGTCGTTCGAAATGACAAATCTTTATAACAAACTATGAAAATATTAGTCTGCATAAGTCAGGTGCCGGATACCAGCACCAAAATTGTGTTAAAGGATAACAATACTGCGGTAAACACGCAGGGAACAACCTGGATCATCAACCCGTATGATGAATGGTACGCGCTCATCCGCGCGCTCGAACTAAAGGAAAGCGGCGTAGCAACGGACATTCACCTGGTGACTGTTGGCAAAGCCGATACTGAGCCGGTGATCAGGAAGGCGCTGGCCCTTGGCGGCGACCAGGCTGTACGTATTGATGCCGATAGCAATGATCCTTACGAAACAGCCAGCTACATAGCCGAATATGCTAAAAGCAATGGTTACGATCTTGTTTTATGCGGTAAGGAATCCATAGATTATAATAACGGAACCGTTGGCGTTATGCTGGCCGAACTGTTGGATATGGATTATATAGGCTTTGCAACCAATATACAGGTTGAAGGCACTACAGCTACCGTAAAACGTGAAATTGAAGGTGGCGAAGAAACCGACACCGTTAGCCTGCCTGTAGTGATCTCCTGCCAGAAAGGTGTGGCTGAGGCCCGCATACCAAATATGCGTGGTATTATGGCTGCCCGTACCCGTCCGCTTAATGTGGTTACACCTACCGCGGTAACGCCTGTGGCTGCCATATTATCGTATGAGATGCCGCCTGCAAAAGCGGGTATAAAAATGGTGAGTCCTGATAATATGGATGAACTGGTTCAATTGCTGCACACCGAGGCAAAAGTTATCTAACTAAAATCTAAAAAACATGTCTGTATTAGTATTGGTAGAACATACCGATGGCAACATAAAAAAGAAAAGCTTTGAGGCCGTACAATATGCTGCTGAGATAGCCAAACAAACAAACACAACCGCTACCGCATTAGTTTTAGGAACTATTGCCGATAACGAACTGGAAAGCCTCGGCAATTACGGCGCGCAAAAAGTACTGCACGTTGCCGATGACCGCCTTAACGACCTGCATGCCCGTGCCTATGTCAGCGCATTGATCGCGGCAGCACAAAAAGAAGGCAGCAAGATCATTGTTATGCTGCATGATATCAACGGTAAAGCTGTAGCACCAAGAGTTGCCATAAAATTGAAAGCTGGTATGGTTGCAGGCGCGTTATCATATCCTGACCTGGCTAAAGGCTTCGTGATTAAAAAAGCGGTATACTCAGGTAAAGCGTTCGCGTTTGTAAATATTACCAGCGATGTAAAAGTGATCACCGTTATGGCCAACAGCTTCCCGCTGGTGCAGGGTGATGGCAAAGCTGCCGTTGAAAAGCTGAATGTAACTTTTGGTGATAAGGACTTCGGTATAAAGGTAAAAGAAGTAAACAAAGTAACCGGCGAGGTTTCGCTTGCTGATGCCGAACTGGTAGTATCCGGCGGTCGCGGTATGAAAGGCCCTGAGAATTGGGGACTGATAGAAGACCTGGCTAAAGAACTGGGCGCGGCAACAGCATGCTCACGCCCGGTAGCCGATGCAGGCTGGAGGCCACACCACGAGCACGTTGGGCAAACAGGTGGCACTATCCGTCCTAATTTATACATCGCGGTAGGTATATCAGGTGCAATCCAGCATTTGGCGGGGGTTAATGGCTCAAAGGTTATTGTAGTTATCAATAAAGACCCTGAAGCGCCATTCTTTAAAGCTGCCAATTATGGGGTTGTAGGCGATGCACTGGAAATATTGCCACGCCTTACCGAAGCGGTAAAGAAATTCAAAGCGCATAAATAACCGGGCTATGGTGGTATACTATGAGGGTCAGGTGTTATGGTCGCAGTTGGATGCAAACCAGCACATGCGGCATTCGGCCTATGCGGATATTGCCGCGCAGGCCCGTTTAAATATGCTGAACAGCCTGGGTTTACACCCCGCAGAACTTTTTGAATACCACATAGGCCCCATATTATTCAGGGAAGAGCTTTTTTACCTGCGCGAGATAACTATAAATGATACCGTAAAAGTATCCTGCGAACTGATCAAAGCCCGTGCCGATGGTTCCCGCTGGACCATCCGCCATGAGATCCATCGTGGGGATGGTATTAAAGCTGCCATTATTATTGCAGATGGCGCATGGATCGACATGGAGAAAAGAAGACTTGCTGTTTTACCTATTGAACTTAGTGAATTATTCATGCTATCACCAAAAGGTGAAGATTACGTAGAAGAACAAGCCAAAACCAAATAACACCGATGGAACTGAAAGAGCAATTTGATAAAGCCGTAGCCGACAGCAAACAACTGCCGTCGCGGCCGGACAACGATACATTATTACGCATATACAGCCTGTACAAACAAGCTACCGAAGGCGATATAAATGCCGAGCCGCCGGGCATGTTTGATTTTGTAGCCAAAGCCAAATATGATGCATGGACGAAGTTGAAGGGGGTAAGTGCTGACGATGCTATGGGGCAGTATATTGAAGTTGTGGAAGGATTGAAATAACATATCTCCAATATGTCATTGCGAGGATGAACGACGCGGCAATCTCGTCGCGTTCCTCTTCAAGCGACGAGGTTGCCACGCTATCGCTCGCAATGACATGGTGATTTTGGCGTTATTAAATCATTATAAACACAACAACCGAAATATTGACAAATGTTTCCGTCATTTAGCCCTTGATATATCCTTAACTAAAGAGATATTTGTTATTATAAACCAATACTAAATTATTTAATCGTCAGCTTGTTATGTTGCCTGTAAAAAGGCAAAACTTATTTTGCTTTATATCTATTAAGGTATTATAAGCCTGTTTAATTAGCTGATTTAAAACCTGTAATAATGTCTGTATTAAAAAGAAATCTTATCCGTTTAATGTTAGTGGTGCTAACATTGGTAACCGTAAATATTGCAGCCAAGGCCCAAACCGACCAGATAGAGGGCCTATGGTATAATGATGTTAAAAGCGGTAAAATACTCATCACCCGCGAAAAGGATGGCAAGTTTTACGGCAAGGTAGTTTGGCTGAAAGAGCCGCTGAAAAATGGCAAGCCAAAGGTTGATGAATTAAATGAAGATGAAAAATTGCGCAGCAGGCCACGGCTGGGACTGCCTGTATTATACGGCTTTGTGAAGGACAGGGACAATAAGTATACCGACGGTAAAATATACGACCCCAATAACGGAAAGACCTATTCGTGTAACATTACTTTCAAAGGCGATAAGCTGGATATACGCGGATATATCGGCATCTCGCTGTTTGGGCGCACCACAACCTGGACACGGGCTGAAAATTGAACTATTAACTGATCTTAATATATATATTAATAACAACAAGCATAAACTAATGGATGCTAAACGAATAATAAAGAAAGTTGCGGTACTGGGTTCGGGGGTGATGGGCAGCAGGATTGCCTGTCATTTCGCGAATATCGGCGTACAGGTGCTGCTGCTGGATATTGTACCGAAGGATGCCCCTGCCGATAAAAAAAGCAGGAACAAAATAGTGGATGACGCGCTGGCCTTTGCCTTAAAATCAAACCCGTCGCCCATCTATCTTAAATCATTTGCCAAACGTATCACCACCGGAAATTTTGAGGATGATATGCCCAAAATTGCGGAGTGCGACTGGATAATTGAAGTTGTAGTCGAACGCCTCGACATTAAGCAAAAGGTATTTGAAACGGTTGAAAAATTCAGGAAAGCGGGTACACTCATTACATCAAATACATCAGGTATTCCTATCCATTTAATGGCTGAGGGCCGCAGCGATGATTTTAAACAGCACTTTTGCGGCACCCACTTTTTTAACCCGCCGCGTTATTTAAAGCTGCTGGAAATTATCCCTACAAAGGATACATTAAGCAGTGTGACCGATTTCCTGATGGCTTATGGTGAGAAATTCCTGGGCAAAACTACGGTGTTGGCTAAGGATACGCCTGCATTCATCGGCAACCGTATCGGTGTGTTCAGCATTATGAGTTTGCTGCACTACGTGGATAAAACAGGCATGACGGTTGAAGAAGTGGATAAATTGACTGGCCCGGTTATCGGTCACCCGAAATCAGCAACCTTCCGTACTACGGATGTGGTGGGATTGGATACCATGATCCATGTAGCTAACGGGTTATATGAAAACGCAAAGGATGACGAAGCGAGGGAATCATTCAAGATTCCTGAATTTGTTACCGGTATGGCCAAAAACAACTGGCTGGGCAGCAAAACCAACCAGGGTTTTTATAAAAAGGAAAAGGTGGATGGCGCAAATCAGTTCTTCGCGCTCGACCTGAAAACTTTGGAATACAAGCCATCGCAAAAAGTAAAGTTCCCGTCACTGGAAACTACCAAAACGGTTGACAGCTTAAAGGATCGCCTTAAAATATTATTTGCCGCGAAGGATAAAGCAGGTGAGTTTTATCGCGCTACCTTTTACGAGCTATTCGCTTATTCCAGCAACCGGATTCCTGAAATTTCAGACGAATTATACAAGATAGATGCAGCCATGAATGCCGGTTTCGGCTGGGAAATGGGCCCGTTTGAAAAATGGGACGCTTTAGGCGTAGCCGATACCGTTAAAGCGATGGAAGAAAGTGGCAATAAACCTGCGCAGTGGGTTTATGATATGCTGGCAGCAGGCGCGCAATCCTTCTACAAAGTGGAGCATGGTAAACGTCTGTATTACGACATCCCATCAGAAGCTTACAAAGTTATACCGGGCACCGAGCAATTTATTTTGCTGGATAACATCCGCCCAACACATACCATCTGGAAAAACAGTGGCACTACCATCACCGATATCGGCGATGGTATTATCAACCTGGAATTCCATACCAAAATGAATACGATTGGCGGTGAGGTGATAGAGGGCATTAATAAAGCCATCACTCTTGCCGAAGCCAGCTATAAAGGTTTAGTTATCTCAAACGAAGGTGCCAACTTTAGCGCGGGTGCAAACGTGGGCATGATCTTCATGCTGGCAGTCGACCAGGAATTTGATGAGCTGAACATGGTGATCAAGGCATTCCAAAATACCATGATGCGGGTGCGTTATTCATCCATCCCGGTAGTGGTTGCTCCTCATCAAATGGCTTTAGGCGGCGGCTGCGAAATCTGTTTACATGCCGATAAAGTGGTTGCCCATGCTGAAACATATATGGGGCTGGTGGAATTTGGCGTAGGCCTTATCCCCGGCGGCGGTGGTACCAAGGAGTTTGCATTAAGGTTATCTGATGATCTGCAGGACGGTGATATCGAAACAAACAATTTCCGTGACCGCTTCCTGACCATCGGCCAGGCAAAAGTATCAACTTCAGCTTACGAGGCCTTTGAATTCGGCTACCTGAAAAAAGGCCGCGATGCCGTTGTGGTATCACAAAACAGGTTATTAGCCGAAGCCAAACAGCATTGCCTGCAAATGGCCGATGAAGGCTATGTACAGCCTGTTCCGCGTACTGACATTCGCGTGCTGGGCAAACAGGCTTTAGGCCTGGGTTATGTAGGCGCAAATACCATGTACAGCGGCAATTACATTAGCGAGCATGATGTGAAGAT